>NZ_CP026029.1:0-4800000 GCF_023520895.1 Paenibacillus sp. PK3_47 | reverse complement strand
ACAACACGGGACGGACTGCCCTTTATAGGACCTCATCCCGATTACCCGAACTGCTTTTTCATTGAAGGCTACGGCGGCAACGGGACGGTATACAGTATGATCGCAGCTGAGCTGGTCACCGACTCCCTTATGGGTAAACTGCGGCCTGAACTGGAGCTGTTCTCCCTGACACGGAGTGCCAAGCAGGTGCCGACACAGGCGGTTGAGGCATAGCTGCCGCTTCAGGGACAGGAAATATTGAAGGGATGCTTCAGGCCTTAGCGGCTTGGGCATCCCTTTCTGCACTGCATGATCTGAGCAGGGTTGGTGCGGGATTAGGATTATTTTCACAGGTTAAGGTAAAGTTAAATTGAATTTCAGGGTAACTATATACTATGGAATAACACCCGTCAGGCTGTCATCCACATTACCGGGAGGTGCTTGCAATTTGATTGAATTAGCCGTTGTTTTATTGTTAATATTAGTGAATGCATTTTTTGCAGCTTCAGAAATGGCCCTGATCTCACTGAACGACAATAAGATCCGACTGATGGCCCAGGAAGGAAATCCAAAAGCCAAGCTGCTCCAGGGTTTGCTTGAAGAGCCCAGCCGCTTTCTGGCAACGATCCAGATCGGGATTACCCTTGCGGGATTTATGGCCAGCGCCTTTGCAGCCGAGAATTTTGCCGGTGATCTGTCCGCCCTGCTAGTATCGCTTGGTGTTCCGGTCGCGGTCAACATTCTTAACACCATCTCATTGGTAGTCATTACCTTGATTTTGTCCTATGTTACCCTTGTCCTGGGAGAACTCGTCCCCAAACGTGTAGCCATGAAAAAAGCCGATGCGATCGCCATGTTCGTGGCATCACCGCTCAATCTGCTGTCAAAGGTTGCGGCACCATTTGTGAAATTATTAACCTCGTCCACCAACCTTTTAGTACGGCTGTTCGGAGTGGACCCGAATGAGAACGACGAAGAAGTGTCCGAAGAAGAAATCCGGATGATGCTCGACAGCGGGACCCAGATGGGGACCATTCAGGCCGCCGAAAAGCTGATGATTAACAATATTTTTGACTTCGATAACAAACAGGTGTCTGATATTATGACCCACCGCACCGACATTGTGGCGGTTTCGGTGCTGGATACGGCTGAAAAAGTGATCCGGGCCGCAGAAAAGGAAGGCTACAGCCGCTTCCCGGTGTATGAGAACCATATGGATAATATTGTAGGCATTCTGCACACCAAGGATTTGATCCGGTTTGTGAACGGGGGCAGCGGAGGGGCATGGAATGTAAGAGAATTGGCCCGCAGCCCGTATTTTGTTCCTGCGTCGAAAAAGACGCATGAGCTTTTTGAGGAGCTTCAGCAGAACCGTGTGCATTTCGCCGTCGTTGTTGATGAATATGGCGGAACGGCAGGGATCGTGACCATGGAGGACCTGCTTGAAGAGATTGTCGGCAATATTTATGACGAATACGATGAACAGGATGAAGAATATACACGGCTGGATGACCAGACCTACCTGTTCACCGGCACTATGAATCTCCGTGAGGTACAGCAGGTGCTTGCGGCCCAGCTGCCCGTGGAGGAATACGATACGATCAGCGGATTTGTGATCGGCCAGCTCGGCCGGATTCCCACCGCCCAGGAGAAACCTGAATTTGTCTATGGCAGATATACCTTCGCGGTGCAGGAGGTAGGCCAGCGGCGGATCCGCAAGGTCAGGGTCACGCTTAATGAGGCAGCAGGTTAATGGGATAGTGTAAGTCAAAAAGCAAGCCTAAAGAAGCGCAGTAGCCCCCGGGGTCTTCTGCGCTTCTTTAGTGCGGCTCATTCGAAGTAACGACAAACGTATCAATGCCCGCTGTTAGCTGGCCTGACTTACGCACTTTAACACTATAGGTGTTATTCGCACGAGCGTGACTCGTGCAGGGACGGAGTCAAAGGTACTTTTACCTTTGATTCCGGCTCCCGGACCGTTCAAGGCCAATTCAAAGGTACTTTTACCTTTGATTCTAGCTTCCGGCCCGGCCAGGGCCAATTCAAAGGTACTTTTACCTTTGATTTCGACTTTCGGACCGGCCAAGGCCAATTCAAAGGTATTTTTACCTTTGATTCCGGCTCCCGGCCCGGCCAAGGCCAATTCAAAGGTACTTTTACCTTTGATTCCGGCTTCCGGCCCGGCCAAGGCCAATTCAAAGGTACTTTTACCTTTGATTCCAGCTTCCGGGCCGTTCACGGCCAATTCAAAGGTACTTTTACCTTTGATTCCGGCTTCCGGCCCGGCCAAGGCCAATTCAAAGGTACTTTTACCTTTGATTTCAGCTCCCGGCCCGGCCAAGGCCAAATCAAAGGTACTTTTACCTTTGATTCCGGCTCCCGGACCGTTCACGGCCAATTCAAAGGTACTTTTACCTTTGATTCCAGCTTCCGGGCCGTTCACGGCCAATTCAAAGGTATTTTCACCTTTGATTCCGGCTTCCGGCCCGTTCACGGCCGTCCGCGGCTGCTCCAGGCTCTCAACACGAAAGCCGGCAGCCGGCAGCCAGCAGCCGCATAAACCTTCAGGTCCTGTCCACTCCCCCGCGGGAAAGCGGGGCGCCTGCCCCCTTCATTCCCTTGCGCAGAATAAGCCAGCTGCCCAGCGGCGCAGTACCAAGCACAAGCAGCAGCACCGTAATGACGCGAGGGGACTGGCTCACCGACAGAACGGCAATGAACACCAGCAGCCCTGCCAGCCTGCCGCTCATAAGACTCAGCTCGCGCAGAACAACAAGCTCCACCCGTTTACCGGCGCTCTCCTCAGACACACCGATGAGGTCAAAGCTCGTGGAGACCATCGGCAGCATATACAAGGGAATGAACAGGGAAGTCCCGATCCCCATAATCATCAGCGTGCCGTAGCTTACTTTCCAGAGCAGCGGTGTGACCACAGCGGCCAGCAGCAGCCCCCCTGCCAGCATTCCAAGCGGGCGGTGGCGGGGTTTGAACCATTTGCCGGCTGCCCAGTAGCTGGCGAGAGACACACCGGACGTAATCAGCGTATATTGCCCCAGCTTGCTCTCTTCTTTCGCAGCTATGTATACCAGCAGTCCGATCAGAAAGGAAAATACACCTTCACGTATACCCTGGAACAGCAGCGCCGCAGCGACCGGCCTCCATCCGCTCCCTGACCGGCGCAGTTCGCGCCACGGCTCGAGCCATAAATAGGCGCTCCCGTTTTTACGTTTTTTGAGAAAAAAGCTGAGCACCGCCGCAGCCCCGTAAATGCAGAGCGAGACGATGAACACCACTCTGTAGCCCCGCTCCCCGTGAAGCCAGGAAATCAGCCAGCCGGAAATCCAGGGACCGATAATACCAGTAAAGGAGCCCAGCAGCCCCATCCACCCGTTAAAAAAATCCCGGCTGCCCGCATCGGAAATTTCAAAATAAACAATGTTGTAGGCGAGCCAGAACAATCCGGTGGATATCCCCAAAATCAGCCCAAGCGGCCATATGTAATGGATCGCGTCTCCGCCAATCAGCAGCACCAGCAAATAAAAAAAGCCCGAGACGGCAATTCCCGCCCGCAGGGCATTCATCTTATTATGCTCCTTTACCCATTTGCCGCCCAGCCAAAAGCTGAGGCCGACAGCCAGCTGCTGAGCCACAGTAAACCAGCCGATCATGGCAAAATTCTGGCGGTTTTTCCATAAGTACACGTTCAAAAAAGTACCTGCCAGCACGCTGGCCAGCAGATACAATCCATTAACTGTAAGCAGCAGTGCTGCCTGCTTCTGCAATTCCTTTTTCAATGCTGTTCCCCCCTGCAGTCTGGACATTCAATATTTAGCTTGTCCGCAAGGAGGGAGAGTGATTCATTGCACGGTTACTTGCCGCCTTTGCTCGGTTACTTGCCGCCTTTGCTCAGGTTGCTGACGAACTGGATGCGGTCTTCCTGGGCCAGGCTGTGCTGTACATGGAAACACGAAGGACATACATAAAGGTTAAGCGAAAAAGGTGCTTTAAGGACAGGTCCGCCAAGCGCTTCCGGAGCAGCAGGCTCAAGCGCGGGTACCGGCTGGGTGCCGGAGAACACAAGCAGCTCATGGCACTGCGGGCATTCCGGAGCTTCAAGCTGGCCGGCGAGAATAGCGGCGACACTTGACTCATAGCGCTTCAGGTCATAATCATCACCGAACTGGGAGAGCGTGTTATAAATCGGCACTACGCCGTCTTTATCCCCGTCGTCCCACAGATCTTCATTGGTGACTTCTCCGGCTTCCGGCTCTTCCTCAGGCTCCAGCTCCTCATCTTCCAGATCATCTACGCCGAGCGTCACCGTACGGTAACCGCTAAGCTCATTATTACAGTGCGGACAGGTCTCTTCAGGCCCAAACTCCTCGTCCCACACGATTTCGGTATGGCACCATGGGCATACTGTTGTTTCCATTATTCATATCTCCTTCTTGCCTCGCATTTAAATTAATTCACTGCCAAATAAATGATACCGGCCGCTATAAAAGCCAGGGCGGACAAAAACAGAATCCGGATCAGAAGCTTCATCGTATCCTACTCCCCCAGTTAAAATATAGCGGCACCGATCACATAAGATAACGATACCGAGATTAGCATGGCAGTCAAACCAACTGCCCGGTTATCTGCGGCAATCTCTTCATCAATCGAAAAGACCGGAGTCATAAATTCAAACAGAAAATACGCGATCAGCAGCAGGATGAACCCCACTACTGACCATTTCATCGTCTCATAGATCGAAGCGCCCGATTCCATGCTGAAGCGCAGAATGTTGCAGATTCCGAAAATTTTGCCTCCGGTCGCCATTGCAACCGCCAGATTTCCCTTGCGGATTTCGTCCCAGCAGTTATATTTGGTTACCATTTCAAAAAAGGACAGAAACACTACCAGTCCCAGAATAGCCACAGCGAAGTAGCCGAGCAGAGACCCTAGCGGATGGGCCAGCAAAAGATCAATATTTTCCTGCATATTTCCCCTCTTTCCACCGGACTCCTGCCGCTATTGCAGTTCAGCTACGGTTACACCCGCGCCGCCTTCGTTGTAATTGCCAAGCCGGTAGCTCTTCACATGCCTGTGCTTACGCAAATATTCCTGGATGCCGGTTCTCAGGACACCGGTTCCTTTACCGTGAATAATTGAGATTTGACCGAGATTCCCCAGAAAAGCCTCGTCAATAAAACGGTCCGTCTCCATGATGGCCTCTTCCAGATTGGCACCCCGGAGGTCCAGTTCACTGCGGACATTCTCATCCCGTGTACGTTTGACGGTCGTAGCCCGGCGGAGAGCCGGCGCAGGGACATCGGGGGCGGAAGACAGGAACTCGAGATCACTAAGATTAACCTTCATCTTCATTATACCGAACTGTACCAAGGCTTCCTTCGTTCCGCTGAGCTCTACCACAGTCCCTTTTTGGTTCACGCTTGGCAGCTTCACTTCATCACCCGGCTGAATCTGCCGCGGTGCCTTGGAGCTGCTGCGCGATACCGTCTTCTTGCGCGGAGCAGGCTCCGCTTCATCCAGACGCCGGCGGGCTTCGATCAGCTTATGCTCCTTGACAGAAGCCCCTTCCTCCATGGCCAGACGGCGCAGATCGCTGATAATTTCCGCAGCTTCCTGACGCGCCTTCTCCAGGATCGCGCTGGCATCCTTCTCTGCCTTCTCCAGCCGTTTGTCCCGCTGGCTCTCCAGCTTTTCCAGCTCCAGCTGCTGTCGTCTGCGGAATTCTTCCGCTTCGCGCCGGATAACCTCTGCCTTCTCACGTTCATTCTCGGCAGTAAGCCGGTTCTCCTCAAGGGAAGCGATCATATGCTCCACGCGGAGATCCTCTTCCTTCACCTCACCCCGGGCATGCTCAAGGATGCTGTTCGGCAGACCGAGACGCTCGGCAATCGCAAAGGCGTTGCTTCGTCCCGGCACCCCTACCAGCAGCCTGTAGGTAGGACTGAGGCTCTGCACGTCAAATTCCATGCTGGCATTAATCACACCTTTGCGCTCATAGGCGTAGGCCTTCAGCTCGCTGTAATGCGTCGTAGCCACCATCCGGCATTCTGTCCGGTGAATATCCTCCAGGATGGCAATCGCCAGCGCCGAGCCTTCGGCCGGATCGGTTCCAGCGCCCACTTCATCCAGAAGGATAAGGCTCTTGGGAGTCATCCGCTTCAGAATGGAAATAATATTGGTCATGTGGCTGGAAAAGGTACTGAGGCTTTGCTCAATACTCTGTTCATCACCGATATCAGCATAGATCGCATCAAATACACACATCTGGCTGCCTTCTTCCGCGGGAATGAACAAGCCGGACATCGACATCAGGCTCAGCAAGCCGATGGTCTTGAGAGTAACGGTCTTACCGCCGGTATTCGGACCGGTTACGATGATTGAGCTGTACTGATTGCCGAGCTCTACATCGAGAGGAACCACAACTTCCCCGGGAATCAGCGGATGGCGTCCCTTGCGCAGCTTGAGATAACCGCGGTCATTCATCCGCGGCTGCGTCGCCTTCATCTCGCGGGCAAGACGGGCTTTGGCAAAGATGAAATCAAGCTGGCCCAGAATATCGACATCATAAGCCATCTCCTCGGCAATGTCGCCCACCTGCGCAGTCAGCCTGTGTAGAATAATCTCAATCTCGCGCTCTTCCCGCAGCCGGGTCTCCCGCAGCTTGTTGTTCATGGCCACGATCGATTCCGGCTCAATGAACAGGGTTGCGCCGGATCCGGACTGGTCATGCACAATCCCGCCAAAATGGGAACGGTATTCTGCCTTAACCGGAATAACAAACCGGTCTCCGCGGATCGTCACAAGCTGGTCCTGCAGCATCTTGGCTACGGACGAGGAGCGGATCATCGAATCCAGCTTCTCACGGATTCTCGTCTCCCCTCCGCGCAGCTCGCGGCGGATATTAGCCAGCTCGGGGCTGGCTGAATCAAGTACATTCGCTTCCTCATCGATGCATGCGCGGATAGCATCTTCGACATGCTTTTGCTCCGAGAGGAGATCGCTTAGTGCGAATAGGGTGTTAATCTTCTCATCTTCATGCATTGCTGCAAGGAACCGTTTGACCCTGCGCGCTCCGCCGATGGTATTGCCCACGGAGAGCAGCTCATGCGTTCCGAGCATGCCGCCGATTGAAGCGCGCTTCAGCGCCGGCCGAATATCGCTTACACCGCCAAAGGAAGGGATGCCTTTGAGCCGGTCCACATTAACCGCCTCATCGGTAGCCTGCAGCAGCAGCTTAACCCCTTCAAAATCACCGGAAGGTCTCAGCTCTTCTGCTCTGAGGCGTCCCATCGGTGTCTGTGTGTACTGTATTAATTTATTTAAAATCTTGCGATATTCAAGCGTATGCAAAATTTTGTCGTCCAATTACTGTCACAGCTCCCTTCATAGATGTTTACATTATACCTAATTCAGTCCATTTTCGCTATTTGGGGATAGAAACGGGAGCCGGGGCCACAATAATAACTGCACAAATCCTTAACCGAAGGCTAAAGGAGGCTAATTCTGTGAAATTTTTGGGTCATGTGGTCCGTTTCCTGGTCGCAGCGATTGTTCTGCTCGTGGTCGGCTGGATTGTTCCGCAGTTTACGATCGGCGGATTCGGAAGTGCGCTTCTTCTGGCACTGGTCATCGCTCTGCTCGGCTGGATCATTGAGGGCATCTTCGGCAAAAAAGCGACCCCGTTCGGCCGCGGAATTGTCGGGTTCATCGTCAGCGCACTGGTGATCTGGATCGCACAGTTTGTCGTCAGCGGCGTCGATGTATCCATCCTCGGAGCGCTTCTGGCAGCTCTGGTCATCGGGATTATAGACTTGTTTCTGCCGGTATCCACACCGTTCGACGCTGGAAAATAGAGCTGTTTTTTGCACAGGCAAAAAAAACCCCCTGTCTCCCGGTAAGGAAGCAGGGGGTTCGCTATTTTTACTCAAGCAGACGACACGGCGGTACCGTTATTAAGGTTATGCCCTGCGGTAACCACCTTATTTTTGCCGGTACGCTTTGCTTCATACAGCGCTTCATCTGTATTCCGGAACAGGAGCTCCTTGCCATATCCCGAGCGGTAATTGCATAATCCGATGCTGACCGTAATCGGCCTGCTTCCGGCGTAGGGATGCTTCATCTGTTCAATGACGATCCGGAGCTTTTCGGCAGCAGCATAGGCTTCCTCATAGCTTTTGTCCGTAAATATAACCGCAAATTCCTCACCGCCATACCTGGCACCAAAATCATTCAGTCCAATCATGCTGCCGACCTTGGCCGCGACCTCCTTCAGGACCAGATCGCCTACCCAGTGACCATATGTATCATTTACATGCTTGAAATTATCGATATCAAACAACGCCAGCTGCAGGCTCAGGCCGTTGCTCTCACACTGCTCCAGCAGGGAGTCCAGATACTCATGGAACGTTTTATGATTATAGAGTCCGGTTAACGCATCGATCTTGAGCAGCTTATCCGAGATGGCCCGCTCCACCATCAGCCCCTGCTCTGACTTGGTTACCTGCTCCAGATGGTCACGGATTTCATGCGCCCGGGTAATTACCGCCAGGGCAGACACTACAAATACAATAAACACGCATTCCACCATCAGAAATTCCAGCAGCGGTTTGTCCAGCAGCGGACGCTCCAGTCCAAAATATACGCCTGCATAGAACAAAAAGCTGAACAGCCCCAGAATGAGGAGCAGCCTCCGGTCAAAATAAATCAGTGCAATCATAATCGGCAGCATCAGCGCCATTTGTGCACCGTCAACAAACGGCTCAAGCACAAAATACATCAAATAAGATACGGCGAATCCGCAGATCACCACAGCCTGCTTGTGATACTGGGCCGCTGTCCGCAGCCACATTTCTGCAAGCATCATTACAATAACGATCATTATGTTGCAGGCTATGAATAAATGCCCTTTGCTCGGGAGAAGCACCGTCTTCACTTCAGGCATGTGGGCGGATAACATAAATATCAGCTGAGAGATCAGCATGCACGTCACCAGAACCCAATACCCGCTTAATATTCTGCGGTGCCAATACTGCACATTTCCTGTACCATCAGCTAAAATAATGTAAATCCCCTACTTCTAAGCGTTGATATAATAGCCTCCATTATAATAAATTTGAATTATTTTTGCATCATATATTTGTTTTTCGGGCAAGTTCCGCCAGGGATTCTGCCGCCGGCTCTTGCTGCTGCTTCAGGGGGCTTCCGCCTGTAAGGAAGCTGTGTTATTGTACGCTTAGAGTCTATTAACCCGCTGAGGAGGATAAAGATGATTCGTAGGTTTGCAGTTCTGATATCCGCTGCTTTCATCCTGATTCTGGCTGCCTGCGGCAACAATGACACATCCGCAGGTAACGGGGCGGCAAGCCCGGAGATCACAGCCGAAGAGGAAATTGTCATTAAAGCAACGAACTACAGCTTTGACCAGGAAGAATACCATCTCAAGAAGGGTGTTCCGGTTAAAATCATCTTTGAAAATGAAAGCGGTAACCATGGCATTCTGGTTCCTGAGCTGAAGCTGCGGCTGGACGCTAAAACCTCCTCCCAGGTCGTCGTCCCCGGGGAAGCCGGAACCTTTGAAATGACCTGTGCCATCATGTGCGGGTCCGGTCACAGCGCAATGAGCGCCAAGATTATTGTGGAATAGCTTATCCAAGCAGCAGCAGCCGGCAGGGTTTTCCCCGCCGGCTGCTGCTCTTTGCTTTTCGCTGCTTCTACTTTATTCCTTTGCTGCGGTTGGAGATATCCAGCCACACCGCGATGACCAGAATCGAGCCTTTGACCACATACTGCCAGAAGGACTCCAGCCCCATAAGTGACATCCCGTTGTCGAGCGAGGTCATGACCAGCGCCCCGATAAGGGCCCCGATTACTGTTCCGGCTCCGCCCATCAGCGAAGTGCCTCCGATTACACAGGCGGCAATGGCATCCATCTCCGCCATGTTCCCGGCGGTAATGGTAGCCGAAGCCAGCCGGGAGGTCAGCACAATGGCGGCAATAGAGCCGAGCAGCCCGCTGAGCACAAAGATCAGCATCGTTTTCCGTTTGATGTTGATACCGGAGAGCCGAGCAGCTTCTATATTTCCGCCGATTGCATAAATATGGCGGCCGAACGTTGTTTTGGTGGAGATAAAATAAAAAACAGCAGCCAGCACAATGACAAAAATAATCGGAAACGGAATGCCTTTATAATTGTTCATTACCGTTATAAAAACGGTCACCAGTAAGGAAAGCCCGGCAATCTTTGCGATATCGAATCCCAGGGGGGCAATCTCAAAGCCGTATTTTTTGCGGGACCGGCGCTTGTGGAATGCACTCCAGAATAAAAAAGCCACTCCTATGATCCCCAGGCCGATGCCGAAGACGGGGGCAAAATAGGCATTTCCGAGCAGCGCCAGCACCGGATCGGATACCGGTATGGTCATCGATTCGGTGACACCCATCAGCACACCCCGGAATACCATCATTCCCCCCAAGGTAACTATGAACGCGGGAATCATTTTGTAAGCGACCAGCCAGCCCTGAAACAGGCCGAGTACAGCACCGGCAGCCAGTGTGCCAAGAATCACCACAATGGCCGGCAGCTCCAGCCAGTTGCTGAGAATGGCCGCGATTCCGCCGGTCAATCCGACGATGGAACCGACGGACAGGTCAATATGCCCTGCCACGATTACAAGCACCATACCGATTGCCAGGATTGAGGTCACTGACATCTGTGTGAACAGATTGGATAAATTCCGTGAAGTCAAAAAGGTAGGGTTCAGAATCCCGAACAGCACCCAGATCAGAATCAATGCGCCCACCATCGTATAGGCACGCATATCCATTTTGCCGAACACACTGCTCCAGCGTGATTTCCCTGCGGCAGAACCCGAACCTTTTTCCTGTAACTCTGTTTGCAGCTGCATCTTCATTTACCTCCTGTAGCGGCCAGCATGATATTCTCCTGCGTCGCTTCGCGATAGTCAAACTCCCGGACAAGCTGCCCTTCACTCATAACCAGAATTCTGTCGCTCATCCCCAGCACCTCCGGCAGCTCCGAGGAGATCATAATGATCGCCACACCCTGCTCCACCAGCTGATTCATCAAATTATAGATTTCATATTTTGCCCCGACGTCAATGCCCCGGGTTGGCTCATCCATAATTAATATGGTGGGATTGGTCATCAGCCATTTACCTATAACGACCTTCTGCTGGTTTCCCCCGGACAGTGTGCCGACAGGTGTTTCCAGCGAAGCTGTTTTCGTTCTCAGATCCTGCGCATACCGGCTGGAGTACTTAATTTCCTCATTTTCGTTAATGACGCCCATGCGGGAGACTTTGCCCAGTGCAGCCAGCGTAGTGTTTCTTTTCACATCCATTCCCATAACCAGACCCTGACGTTTGCGGTCTTCGCTGACCAGGGCTAATCCTGCCTTAATGGCATCAGAGACTGAAGCGATCTTCACGGTTTTTCCTTCAATCTGAACACTGCCTTCCGCCTTGCCTCCATAAGCGCCGAACAGGCTGCTGACCAGCTCTGTGCGTCCTGCCCCCATGAGACCGGCAATGCCGAGAATTTCACCTTTGCGGAGTGTAAAATGAATGTCCTTCAATACCTTCTGCTGCCTTTTTTCAGGATGCCACACATTATAATTGCTGACCTCCAGCACGACCTCTCCGGGATGATGCTCCACCCGCGGATAACGCTCCGTAAGCTCCCGTCCAACCATCAGGGAGACAACCCTGTCATCATCGGTTTCCCTGCGGTCCAGTGTAGCGACTGTCCGGCCGTCCCGCAGCACCGTAATGGAATCAGCAAGCGCGAACACTTCGGGCATTTTATGGGAAATATAAACGCAAGACACCCCTTCGCTCCGCAGCTGGTTCAAAATCCCCATCAGGATGGATACCTCGCTTTCGGTCAAAGCGGCCGTTGGCTCATCAAGAATCAGTATCTTGGTATGCTTCGAGAGCGCTTTGGCGATCTCCACGAGCTGCTGCTGGCCGATACCCAGATTGCCGGTTTTCGTATCCGGTGAAAGATGCAGCCCCACCTTCTTCAGCCACTGTGCAGCCTGGTGGTACAGCTCATCCCACTGGATCGCCCCCCGCCTGACCGGTTCAGCTCCAAGAAAAATATTCTCGCCTATCGTCATTTCTTTAACGAGCGCCAGCTCCTGATGAATAATGGCAATGCCGGCCTTTTCCGCATCCGTGATGTTATGAAACTCTTTTTTCTCGCCGCCAATAATGATTTCTCCGCCATAGGTCCCTGCAGGATATAAACCGCTGAGCACCTTCATCAGTGTAGATTTCCCGGCACCGTTCTCCCCGCAGAGCGCGTGAATCTCCCCCTGCTTCACCTTGAAGTTCACCTGGTCCAGCGCTTTGACGCCGGGAAACGCCTTGCTGATCTCCGCCATTTCAAGCACGTACATGCACTGTCGCTCCTTCCTCATGCCTCAAGCCGTGATGCGGAGCATGAAGCTCCGCACCGCCCGGCAAGAAGTTCCATCTTATTGCTGCGGCCACTGGTCCTTTGGCACGTTTTTGTAGACATCCTCCAGCTTGTGGAAGCCGTCTTTGATCAGGACATCCAGATTGTCCTTATTGACCGCGATGGGATCCAGCAGCACGGAAGGAACGTCAATTTTTCCGTTGTTAACTGACTTTTCAGTAGTGATTTTTTCATCTTTCGCTGCAGCCATAGCCATTTCGGCGGCCTTGGTGGCAATGGCATTAATCGGCTTATAAACCGTCATCAGCTGTGTGCCCTCGGCGATACGCTGTACCGCTGCAAGGTCTGCATCCTGTCCGGATACCGGAATTTTGCCCGCCATGCCCTGGGCAGTCAGTGCCTGGATGGAACCGCCGGCCGTGCCGTCATTAGCAGCGACTACGCCTTGAACATCGTTATTATTGGCGGTCAGTGCATTCTCCATATTCTTCAGCGCCTCTTCCGGCTTCCAGTCTTTCGAAAACTGGTCGTAGACAATTTTGATATCCCCTTTTTCCTCCAGCGGCTTCAGGATATTCATGGCTCCTTCTTTGAACATATGGGCATTATTGTCCGTGTCCGCACCGCCGATATAGACGATATTGCCTTTAGGCGCCTGATCGATAACAGCCTGGGCCTGGAATTCTCCGACACGCACATTATCGAACGATATATAGTAGTCCACCTCGGCATTGTTGATCAGACGGTCATAGGCAATGACCTTAATGCCCTCCTTATGGGCTTTTTCAACAATCGGGGCCGTAGCTTCAGCGTTGTGGGCAATGACGACGAGCACATCCACTCCCTGCGAAATCAGCTGTTCAGCCTGGCTTAACTGGGTGGCATCATCGCCGTTAGCGGCCAGCACCTTCACTTCGCCCCCGAGCTCTTCCACTTTGGCGGTAAAAATATCCCGGTCCTTCTGCCAGCGCTCCTCCTTCAGCGTATCCATCGACATGCCAATGACAATACCGTCCCCGCTTTTTTCAGCACCTGTGTTCCCTGCCTGTTTGTTCTCCCCGTTCGAGACTATTCCGCAGCCGGCCAGGGAAGCCGTCAGCAATAAAGCGGTCATGCCTGCAGCAATGGCTCTTCCGTATGTTTTCACTTGTTCTTCGCCCCTTTTCTTCATCGGATATAATTTGTTCGCGCTTACAAGGAAATAGTAGCATGGAATTCCCGTTTCCGGTCCCGCTGTTACCTTCACTTTTTTACCTTCTGCCTGCACTCCGTTGTGCTCGGCTGTAATGTAATCCTTCACGGTGTTTTTCATAGGAAAAAACGGGGGTACAGCACAAAAAAGTCCTTGTCGGGTCAACAAGGACTTTGCTTTTCCATCTGCTGCCGGTATTCACTTGGGGTAATGCCGACGGACTTTTTGAACACCCTGCTGAAATAATTGGGGTCTTTATAGCCGACCTCATAACATATTCCCTTGAGGCTGAGCTGCTCCCCGGCAATCAGGCGTTTGGCCTCATTGATCCGCAGCCGGGTAACATAGTCGATAAAGGTTTCCCCTGCATGCAGCCGGAACAATTTGCTGAAGTAATGCGGACTTAAGTTCACATACTCAGCCGTCTGCTCCATGGATATATCCTCTTTGTAGTTTTGGCCGATGTACAGCAGCGCCCGCTGGTGCACATGCGAGCTTTTATGCTCCCGTTCCTCAATCAGTCCGCCCTGCAGCATCTCCAGCCAGTACTCCGCCCTGTGCTTTAGCGATACGGGGTCCTCTACAGCGTTCAGGTCGGCGATGATTTCCGCTCCTGCCGCGGAATGAACCCCCCGGGCCAGATACAGCAGCAGACCGATGATTTCACCGCGCAAAGACGTAAAAGGCCGCTCCCCGCTCTGTTCAAAATAAGCATAGAGCGCACCGAAACGTCCGGCTGCCTCCTCTCTGTCCTGCTGCAGCAGGGCATCCAGCAGCCTCTTCTCTTCATCTAGAGAGACCACGCTCTGGCCTGAGCTCTGTATAATATCTTCATAATGCCGCACCGCGGAAGAATCACTTACGCCGGAGCACACACGGAGCGCTTCACGGTAGGAACGGCTGAGTCCGTCCCAGCCTTCCCGGATGGAGCCGATGGCCACATTAAGCGGCAGATGAAAACGCTCCTGAACCATGCTGCGCAGGCGCTCTCCCCAATCCATGGAAATCACGCGCTGAAAGTAGCCTGAGCGTTCCCGGGGCAGGGGGACAAACAATGTCATCTGGTGGCCGATCAAGGGGCTGGCCAGACAGCCGAGTGCGGGCCTCACTAACTGTCTGACCGCTTCGTAAATCTCCCGTTTGGCCAGCTGGAAATCCGCCCATTCATCCTTTGACTGCCGGGGAAACGACAATACGACCGCATAGCCTTTGTTCCAGTCCAGCTTCAGCAGAGAGGCCAGCTGTTCAAGCTCGATTTCCTGCACATGCTCCAGCATCAGCATCAATGTCAGTTCATTTTCAGCCAGCGGGATCAGGTGAGCCAGCTTCTCCTGCAGCTCCAGCTGCTCATTTCTGCTGCGTTTCTCCGCTTCAATCTCAGCCATGATCTGCTTCAGCAGCTCACAGACTTCATCACGCCGGGCGGGCTTCAGCAGGTAATCCCGCACTCCGAGCAGCAGCCCTTCTTTGGCATAGGAGAAATAATCATGGGCGGTGATCATCACAATTTTGACAGACTGGTTCTTGGCGACAATCTGCCGGACTGCTTCAAGACCTTGAATGCCCGGCATCTTGATATCCATGAACACAATATCCGGCATATGCTCTTCAGCAAGCTGAATCGCCTTCCGCCCATTCTCCGCGTGCAGAAACCTGAACGTATCCGGAAATACATGCCTGATCATCAGCTCCAGCCCTTCCCGCTCCAGCGCTTCATCATCGGCAATCAGTAAGCTGTACATCGGTATAACCCCTCTCTTCATTCCTCTGTTCTAGGCGGATGTACGGAAGGGAAGACGGAACCGTACAGCCGTCCCCTGCCCCTCGCTGCTCTCAATCTCAATATGCTGTTCCCCGTTAAAAAACAGCTGCAGCCGCTTAAACACATTGTGTGTCCCAAGCCCGGTGGATTTCCCGTTCCCGCTGAGCCGGGGAGCATCTTCCCGGATAGAACCCATCAGTCTGGCCACCGTATCCCTGTTCATGCCTGCGCCGTTGTCGCGGATGCCAATTTCCACAAGCCCTCCTTCATATCTGATGGACAGCGACAGCACGGCTCCTTCCTCCATCTGCTCCAGCCCGTGTATAAACGCATTTTCAAAAATCGGCTGCAGGGTCAGACAGGGGATCATCCCCCCGAGAGCCTCTTCATCAATGTCCATGACAAAGGTGATACGGTCCCGGAAACGCGCTTTTTGTATATTGATATACTCCGTCACATGCTCCACTTCCTCCCGCAGCAGTACGGCCTGATCCAGCTTTTGCAGGTTATAGCGCAGCAGTCTCGACACGGAAACGGTAAGGTCGCTGGTTTTGGCCGCACCTTCCAGGTAAGCCAGCTTGGCGATGGAGTTGAGCGTATTGAACAGAAAATGGGGATTGATCTGGCTCTGCAGCATTTTCAGCTCCAGCTCTTTGACCAGCCGGTCCTTTTCCACACTCTTGATATTCTCCTTCATCAGCTCCTGGATATTGTCAATCATCCCGTTAAAAGCCCGGCACAAAATGCTGATCTCATCGTTGTTGATGCTCTCCGGCGCCTTGGTATCCATCCGGCCCTTGGAGATTTGCTTGGCGGTTGCCACCAGGCGGCGGATCGGTCCCGTTATACTGCCGGACAGCCAGATCGCCATGGATATACTGAGTACCGCTGCCGTAATTACCAGCAGAATCCCCAGGTCATTCAGTGTCTCCGTCGTGGACATGATCTCTTCATAGATCGGCTTATACTGCTCCAGCTCCAGATCGACCAGCTCCTGTGCTTCCTCACGGATGAACCGCTCCGTCCGCTCCGCCTCAATATAAGCACCGGCAAGGGTATTGGAGTCCTGATCATCAATTTCCGCGATCATCTGTCCGGCCTGCTCCAGAAACGTATCGATGATATGGCGGTAATTCATCAGTGCGAGATCACTTCCCCCGATCGTCTCGATTCCGTCCAGCTTGTGGCGCAGCTCCTTCACGGCGCTTAAATGTTTGTCCACCTCCGGATAGCTGTCCGGACTCACCTGCATAATGAAACGGTTCATCGAGCGCATATTCTCTCCAACCTCGTAGGACACTTCCTTGTACAGCAGCATCCGGTTCATCATGAGATGGTAGCTTTCCTGGATATTCTTCCCGCTCTGGAACAGGAAAAAGGATACCGAGCTCATCAGCAGCACAAGCAGAGGAATGCAGATCAGCAGCTTTTTGCGGATGCTCACAGGCTCTCCCCCTCCTGCACGTTATTTTTATCCAGTACTTTAACTTCTGTAAAATATTCAGACCGCACTGTCTGTCCCTGAAAATGCTCATGGAGCAGCCGCACAGCCGTATTCCCCATAAGATAAGGCTGCTGTGCCAGCGTAGCCTTCAAGTCCCCTTTCTTTATCGCATTCAGCGTCTCCGCCAGATTATCAAAGCTTATAATGGTCATCCCCGTGCGCTTCAGGCTCTTGGAGGCCTGAATGACACCGAGCGCATCCGTGGAGCTGGTGCCGACCATCACATCGATATCGGGATGCTGCCGCAGCATGTCTGCTGCCTGCTGGATGGCCTCCATATGGGATATGTTGGAGCTGCGGACATCCACGATTTCAAGTCCCTTGTGGCCCTTTATGATACTGCTTAAGCCATGCAGGCGCTGCAACTGGTTTTTGGCCTGATCGCTGCCGATAATGACCCCGATTTTCCCTTTGCCGCCCGTTGTCTTCACAACCATGCGCCCCAGTGTTTCGCCTGCTGCCACATTGTCGGTCCCCACATAGGCGAGCCGTTTGCTGTCCGGAGCATCGGTATCAATAGTGACAACCGGTATCCCGCGGTCCACAGCCTTATCAATGACCGGCGTGAACTTTTCATCGTTCAGTCCCTGTACAATAATGGCATCTGCCTGAGCGGCAACCGCTTTTTCCAGCAGGCTGATCTGCTCCTCCATGTTATTGCGGACCGGGCCGGTAAATTCAATTTCAATTCCGTATTTCTCCGCAGCTTCCCGTGCGCCTTTCTCAATCTTTTCCCAATAGGGGTGGTACCGTTCCTGTTCGATCAGCACAATGTGATAGCCGGTACTCCCGCCAACGGGGTGGCCCCGCAGTTCCTTAACGATATTGCCCATCCGCGCAGAATGATTTGCAAAATTAATAAACAGGTAGGCCAGCAGCAGGAATAATCCCACCACGGCGCCAAGCCATTTTTTATCCATCCCTATTCACCCCTGTGAACATCCTACCGCGCAGTGTAAACGGTTGCAATTATTATTTTAGTGGATGCACAAAAGGATGCCGCCCTTAGAGGGCCAGCATCCTTTTGTGTGTTGCATCCGCCATTCAACTGTCCTGTTCGATCAGTTGAATCCATTCATTATATTCCGTCTGGAGCTTGGCATATTCCGCCTGAAGGCTGCGGTGCTCCTGGGTCAGCTTATCCAGCTCACCCTCACGCATTTCAAATTGAGCCTGCAGAAGACGCAGCTGTCCTTGGGTCAGCTCATAGTTCTCTCCGATTTGATTAAGCTGGTCCAGCACTTCGCCACGCGCTTTGTTCATGGATTCAGCCTGGACCTCCGCTGCTGCAGCCTCCTGCTGCCAAATCTCAATCTCCTCGCGGAGGGAAGCCTCCGTCTCGGTCCACGCCTGCTGGCGCTGCTGCAGCTCTTCGAACTTCTGCTTCCAGGAAGCTTCGTATTCCCTCGTCTCGCGCAGCGCCTCCTGATGTTCTGCAGCCGCAGCGGCAGCTTCACGGCTGGCTTCATACTGCTCTTCCAGACGGCGGGCAGCTTCCTCGCCTTCCGCCTCCAGCAGCTGGCATCTTTCCCTCAGCCGGTCGCCTTCCTGCAGGATGTCGTCATACTCCGCAATCATTTCCTCATAACGTCCGCGCAGTGCCGAGAGCTCTCTGCGGGCTTCTGCAGCATCGTCACGAAGCTGTGAGCTCTCGCGTTCCGCTTCGGTCCGCAGCCGGGCTTCTTGGTCCAGCTTCTGTACCAGTCCATCCGCCTGTCCATGGAGAGTCTCAATTTCCCGCTGCAGCAGAGATGATTTCTCTTCAGCCTCCAGCAGTCCCATCTCCAGCTCGCCGATATCTTCCATATGCTTGCCGGCAAGCTGTTTCCAGTGATCTGCTTCTCCGGCAGCGCGGGTAAGCTCTCCCTGAGTCAGGCTCAGACTGGCTCTGGCTCCCTCCAGTCCCTGACGGAGCGCAGAGACCTCTTCCTGCGACTGCTCGTAGCGTCCGCGCAGTTCTTCAAGTTCTTCATTCAGCAGCTCTCCCAGTTCTGTGGAAGATGTAAGCTCTGTCTGCACGGAGGCCAGGCGTTCTTCTCTTTCCTGCAGCTGGCTGCGCAGAACGGCAGCTTCATTCTGTACCTGCTCCTGGCGTTCACGCAGCTCTTCGAGCTCGGCGTTCAGCAGCTCTCCTAATTCTGTGGAAGAAGCAAGCTCTGTCTGCACGGAGGCCAGGCGCTCTTCTTTTTCCTGCAGCTGGCTGCGCAAAGCAGCGGCTTCGTTCTGCGTCTGCTCCTGGTGTTCACGCAGCTCTTCAAGCTCGGCGTTCAGCAGCTCTCCCAGCTCTGTGGAAGAAGCAAGCTCTGTCTGCACGGAGGCCAGGCGTTCTTCTCTTTCCTGCAGCCGGCTGCGAAGACCAGCTGCTTCATTCTGCGTCTGCTCCTGGCGCTCCCGCAGCTCTTCAAGCTCAGCGTTAAGCAGTTCTCCCAACTCTGCGGAAGAAGTAAGTTCCGATTGTACGGAGGCCAGACGTTCTTCTCTTTCCTGCAGCTGGCTGCGAAGAGCAGCTGCTTCGTTCTGTGCCTGCTCCTGGCGTTCTCGCAGCTCTTCCAGTTCTGCGTTCAGCAGCTCTCCCAGCTCTGCGGAAGAAGTAAGTTCCGATTGTACGGAGGCCAGACGTTCTTCTCTTTCCTGCAGCTGGCTGCGCAAAGCAGCAGCTTCGTTCTGCGTCTGCTCCTGGTGTTCACGCAGCTCTTCGAGCTCGGCGTTCAGCAGCTCTCCAAGCTCTGCGGAAGAAGTAAGTTCCGATTGTACGGAGGCCAGACGTTCTTCTCTTTCCTGCAGCTGGCTGCGAAGACCAGCTGCTTCATTCTGTGCCTGCTCCTGGCGTTCACGCAGCTCTTCAAGTTCTGCGTTCAGCAGCTCTCCCAGCTCTATGGAGGAAGCAAGCTCCCCCTGCAGTGATGCCAGACGTTCTTCTCTTTCCTGCAGCTGGCTGCGAAGAGCAGCTGCTTCATTCTGTGCCTGCTCCTGGCGTTCACGCAGCCCCGCAAGCTCATCATTCAGCAGGGCTTCCTTCTCGGAAGAAGCGCGCAGCTCTTCGCTGAGCGTCTCTTCACGGAGCAGAACCGCTTCATATTGCGACAAAAGATTCTGGCGGGCTTCGCGTTCACTCTTCAGCCCGGCTTCAGCAGAGCGCAGCTGGGATTGAAGCTGCCCGGTTCCGCCGCGCAGCTCACCGAGCTGCTTCTCCATCTCGGCAATCTGCCCCTTGTGTCTATGCTCCTGGGTGCCTTGTGCCTGGCGCAGCTCCTTATTCTTGGCCTGCTCCTTCTGCAGAGCTTCCCGTTCTTTGGTTAACTCACCCTCAAGCGCAGTTTTGGTATCAGCCAGCTCCTTGCTGAGCGCAGAGCGGATCTCCACAATCTCTGTCCCCAGCGTCTCCCGGGTCTGCGTGAGCTCCTGCTCCAGCTGGGCCAGCGTTTCTGATTTCTCCCTGGTCAGCGTTTCACGCAGTTCGTCCAGTTCCTGAACATGAGCCGCTCTAAGATCCGCAAGCTCCTGCAGCCGGATAGCCTCGAGCCGCTCCAGCTCCTGGCGGTGATTCTCGCGGGCTGCGGACTGCTCCTGCTCATAAGTTTCCCTCAGGCTCTTAAGCTCCGCTTCCCTGGCCTTGAGATCCTCCGCGAGAAGCTCGCGTCCTGCTGCGGCTGCCCTTTCCGCTTCCTGCAGCTGCTCTGCATGAACCTTACGCTCGTGCTCCTGCCGCTCCAGATGACGCTTGCGTTCTTCCTCGGCAGCTGCTACCAGTCTTGCCGCTTCTTCCTTGGCCGCAGCCTCCAGGCGTTCGAATTCTTCCTGCCGCTCCTTCTGTGCTTCCTGGAGACGTGATACTTCGGCTCGCAGCTCCGTACGCTCTCCTGTCAGCATATTCAGCTCATTCTTGAAATCCTGAACCTGAATGGCCTGCTCAGCCATATGTACGGCTGCAAGCACCGCAATCCGCGGTGTATCCAGTCTTGAATGTGATTTGGATATAGCCCGCATGTGCTCGTCCACATAACGGGCAACCTGTTTCATATATTCGCTGCTGCTTCCGACAAGCTTGTAGGAAGTTCCATATATTTCCACGGCGACACGAGTCCGGTCCATAGCCACAGTTGTGCCCTCCTTTGAATGTGTGCAGATTCTAAGCTAGTCCTGTTTCTATTGTATCGTTATTCATTAACATTTGGCAAAAATACAGCTTCATCCAGCAGACATCCCAACCGCTCATTTGCGGTAATCCTGCGGATGGAAATGATGAAGAAGGATGTTTTCACCGGTACCCGCACGCTTGATCTGACAAGAAAAAGCCGCGCGAATCTCGGGTCTTAATTGGATTCGCTGCGGCTTTGCACAATTCCTGCTATTTTCTCAATTCTGCGCCAAAAGTTTGCTGCAGGGCAGCAACCACTTTTTCATGCGCTCCGCTTACTTCCTCATCGGTCAAAGTGCGCTCCACATGACGGTACAGCAGGGAGATCGCGACGCTCTTCTTGCCGCTTTCCATCTTGCCGCCGGTGTACACATCAAACACCTGTACATTTTGCAGCAGAGGCCCGCCATTCTCACGGATCGTGTTCAGCAGGTGTCCTGCAGGGACAGAATGATCCACCACAACGGCGATATCACGTTCCATACCCGGGAAGCGCTGAAGCTCACTGTACTGAAGGTTTTTGCGTGCAGAATCATAGAGCGGCTGCAGCAGAAGCTCAGCAACATAGGTATCCTCCAGATCAAGCTTGCGCTGAAGCTCCGGATGAATCTGTCCAATGGTTCCGATCTTTACGCGGCCGGCCTCTGTACCGAGATACACAGAAGCGGAACGGCCCGGATGATAATCGGCCGGGGCATCGCCTTCATAGGTTACCCGCTCCGTAAGCCCCAGATGGGCAAATACAGTTTCAAGCGCACCCTTCAGGTCGAAGAAATCCACCGGCTGGGCCGGCACATTCCACTGCTTTTCTGCCTGGCTTCCGCTCAGCAGCAGTCCCAGGACCGGCAGCTCACGCGGCTGACGGGTCAGCTGTTCTTCCTCCGTGAAGAACACATTGCCGATTTCGAACAACGCCAGATCACTCTGTCTGCGGTTCGTATTATACAGGGCAATCTCCAGCAGCTGAGGCAAAAGACTGGTGCGCAGCACACTGCGGTCTTCGCTCATCGGCATAGCGAGCTTCACGGCATGGCTGCCTCCGGCAAATGCCGGGAACAGTCTGCTTTGCTCCGGCTGAATGAAGGAATAACCCATAACCTCCTGATATCCGCCGCGGGACAGCAGGTTCCGCAGCTCCCGGCGCAGGAATTGCTGTCTCGTAAGCGCACCCGGTGTCGTAACCCCTTCAATCAGTGTAGTCGGGATGTTGTCATAACCGTGCAAACGGGCGATTTCTTCAATAAGATCGACATCATAGCTGATATCACCGCGTCTCGTAGGCACCTGTACCTCAACCATTCCCTGGCCGGCATCCCCGCATTTGAAATGAAGACGGCTGAACAGGGTCTTCACTTCCAGCAGCGAAAGCTCTGTGCCCAGGTAGTTATTCAGCTTTTCCAGTGACAGGGTCAGAACCTTCTCCTGAACAGCATCATTTCCGGCCTGCACGATACCGCCATGCACAGTGCCTCCGGCATAACGTGCAATCAGCACTGCTGCACGGTTGAGCGCAGGAATGACTGCATTCGGATCCACTTCCTTCTCGAAGCGCAGGGACGCTTCGGAGCGCAGACCGAGCTGGCGCGAGGTTTTACGGACGGTTCCGCCGTCGAATTTGGCGGATTCCAGAATCAGATTCACAGTTTCACCGGTAACCTCGGTATCCAGGCCGCCCATCACTCCGGCAAGCGCTACAGCCTTAGCCTCATCGGCAATAACCAGCATTTGCGGCTCCAGCTTGCGTTCCTGCCCGTCCAGCGTAGTCAGGATCTCGCCTTCTCGCGCAAAACGTACACCCAGCACGCCGCCTTCCACTTTATCACCGTCAAACGCATGCAGCGGCTGACCGTATTCGAGCATCACGTAGTTGGTAATATCCACGATATTATTGATCGGGCGCACACCTGCTGCCATCAGGCGGTTCTGAATCCACAGCGGGGACGGAGCAGGCTTAACACCGGTAATATAACGCACTGCGTAATGGGAGCAGTAAGCTTCATCCTCGATTTTCACGGATACGGAATCCGCAGCAGGCCCGCCTGCTTCCACAAGCTCGGAAGCCGGGTCCGGCAGCTGAAGCTCACGCCCGAGAATCGCGCTTACCTCGTAAGCAGCACCGATCATGCTGAGGCAGTCGGAACGGTTCGGAGTCAGATCAAATTCAAGGACCTCATCGCTCAGGCCCAGCACAGTCAGAATATCCTGGCCCACTTCTGTATTCTCAGGCAGGACAAGAATGCCCTCCTGCTGTTCTTTCGGCAGCAGCTTGTCATTGAGGCCCAGCTCCTTGGCAGAGCAGATCATGCCTTGGGAAACTACGCCGCGCAGCTTGGCTTTTTTGATGTCCAGACCCGGCAGCTTGGCGCCGACTAGAGCTACAGGAACCTTCTGGCCTGCATCAACATTTTTCGCTCCGCAGACGATCTGCAGATCTTCGCCTTGTCCTGCGTCGACGATACATACGTTCAGCTTGTCGGCGTCAGGGTGTTTTTCCTTTGATTTTACATATCCGGTAACAATGCCCGACAGTCCTTTGTTGCGGCGCTCGACACCGTCAATCTCGATGCCGGCGGCAGTGATTTTGTCTGCCAGCTCTTCAGCGGTTACCCCCTCCAGGGAGATGTAATCCGTAAGCCATCCGGTTGATACTTTCATGTCCGCTCACTTCCTTTTGTTTCAGATGTATTTATCTACCTGCCGGTTTTGCTTGCTGTCTGAGGAAAGCTTACAAGATTTTGTTTTACGCTTATCTCTTCCAAGATCCTATTAAAAGAGACCACTGCAAGAAATGTTTGGACTTCCGATCGCTGTTATCCTCAGATTTCCTGATTTGAACCGCTGTCCGCGGTAGAAATCCGAGGATAAAGGCGAACGCTGACGCTTCTACAGTTCCAAATTTCTCTCCGTTCCTTCTTTAATATTATCTAGTCTTACGAAACCGCAAACCAAAAGAGTTGAATACTTTCATTCCGTCCGGCCCGCAAAGCCCGCCAAAAATCTAAATCCCCTTGAACTGCTTTACAAAACCCATATCATTCGTGTAGAAGTAGCGGATGTCGTCGATACCGTACTTCAGCATCGCGATCCGTTCCACACCCATACCGAACGCAAAGCCGCTGTATTTCTCCGGATCATATCCGCCCATTCTGAGCACGTTCGGGTGCACCATACCGGCGCCGAGAATCTCCAGCCATCCGCTCTGCTTGCACAGCCGGCAGCCGTCACCGCCGCATTTGAAGCAGCTTACGTCAACCTCAACGCTCGGCTCTGTGAACGGAAAGAAGCTTGGACGGAGACGGATGCCCGTGCTTGGTCCGAACATTTCTTTTACGAACTGGTTCAGCGTGCCTTTGAGGTCGCTCATCCGGATATTGCTGCCGATAACGAGCCCCTCAATCTGATGGAACTGGAAGGAGTGGGTCGCATCGTCGTCGTCGCGGCGGAACACTTTGCCCGGACAGATGATTTTGACCGGAGTCTCCCCGTTCATGGCCTGCATGGTGCGGATCTGCACCGGAGAGGTCTGGGTACGCATCAGCAGGTCTTCGGTTAAATAGAAGGAATCCTGCATATCGCGGGCCGGATGGTTCTTCGGCAGATTGAGCGCTTCAAAGTTATAATAATCCGTCTCCACCTCTGGGCCTTCGGACACACGGTAGCCCATTCCGATGAAGATATCTTCAATTTCCTGAACTACCCGGTTGAGCGGATGGATACCGCCCTGCGGGAGCCGGCGGCCCGGCAGTGTGACATCCACTTTCTCGGCCTGCAGGCGGTTCAGCGTTTCCTGCTGCTGGAAAGCCTCCTGCTTGGAGGTGATAACCTCCTCAATGGCACTGCGCACCAGATTGGCTACCTGCCCGATCACCGGACGCTCCTCCGCGCTGAGTCCTCCCATTCCACGCAAAACTTCTGTCAGCTCGCCTTTTTTACCCAGGTATTTTACGCGCAGATCATTCAGAACCTGCGGGTCAGTGACCTCCTGCAGCTTAGCCAATGCCTCGACCTTCAATGCTTCCAGCTTTTCTTTCATGGCCGTGTACTGCCCCCTTCAATCATCGTATTGTTCAACAAAAAAAGGCCTTTCCTCCCGGTAAGGGACGAAAAGACCGTGGTACCACCCTTGTTAGACAGGACATCCTGACCGGCCTTCAAAGGATCACTCCCTTGAGAAACGGAAAAGCGCTGTCTCACTTTAACAGAAATAACGGTCTGCGGCCGGTACCCCCTACTGAATCCTTCAGCATCACTTGAGGAAAGGTTCAGGGAACTGCTCCGGAGTGAACTTCAGCAGCTCTGTTGCCTAGAAACGCTCTCAATCTACGGCGTCTCCTCCCTGTAAGCCAGGCACTGCGTACTTATCTCCATCACGGCATTTCACTTCAATATCTTGCTTGATCTTGTTCAAAAGATATGTCTGTTTATTATATGAAAAAACTGACGGTTTGACAAGCCGGACAGCGGCTGGCGCAAAATCATTCTCAAAAAAAGGGAAGATCTTAGGATAAACTGTCACCCTGGGGTAAATTGGAAAAATATTTTACACATACTTTACCTAAAAAGAGAGTATCGTTTGCAGTAAAGATGGGTAATAGGATTTACGAGCCGGAATATGATTAAATTTGTAGGGCATACATAATAGTTAAATTTGTTTATTTTTCCACCGGGACGGCCAACATACATTGATGAGAAGAATCCTTGATCTGACGGAAGCTTTGCTTTCCTATGACCATTTATCCGAACTCTCTTCGTTGTCCCTGCAGACAGTACCTGCAGCCGGATCAGTTCCGCATGTAGCAAGTCACACAGCAATGAAATGTTATATCGCAAAGTTTTATGCGGGGAGAGGATGTCAGTGGCACTACCAGCACACAAAAACACATGCAGATTAATCCTGATTTTTGCCGCCATCTCCGTAACTCTAGTGGGGCTCAGTATCGCTTCCCTGATCTGGCTGAACCAGACCATCAGTCGGCTGTCTGATTCTCTGTATAATGACATATACCAGAATTCCGAACTGATCCTGAACGCTGACCGGGATCTGCAGCAGGCTGCGGTTGCACTTCATACGGCTATGAATCAGAATCTGCCGAACGGGCAGGTCAGCCGGCTGTCCCAGGAGTTCGAAGACAATAATACACAGGTGAAGCAGCGTATCAGCACGGCAAGGTACAATATCAGCATTCTGGATAGCCCGGGACAGAGCAATACAACGAGTGAGCGGGTGTTAAACGGACTGCAGGAGGAACTAGCGGCATTCGAGGCTTCTTTTGAACAGTGGAAAAGCACGGGACGGGATATGATCTCCCGGCGGGTGCAGAGCAGCTGGAACCCGGCTCAATACTCAGCCCTGCTGGTCAATGAGCGTTTGAATGAGGTCCGCAGCTATCTGGATCAGTCCGAGAATATGATCGGCAGCTACGCCAGGCAGATCGATCTTGAATTCCGGGAGAAAAAAAGCGCATTGTTCGCAGTCTACTCCCTCCTAGTCTTCCTGTTAATCATGGTCATCGTATACCTGAGCCGGAGACTGATTGCCCAGCAGAATGAAATGCTTGAGGAAAAGTCGTTGTATCAGCTGATCGGCGAGACAATGTCGGACTTCATTATCCTGACGGATCCGAATGGTCTCATTCAATACGCATCACCTTCACATTCTGCGGTGCTTGGTTATGTTCCGGAGAAAGGCGCTCCCCTATCCAACTATATCCGCGAGGCCGAAATTTCCTGGGCCAAGCTGAAAAGTGTCGTGCAGGGCGTCCCCAAGATTACCGAGCTGCGCATGCGTGCAGCCCAAGGGCATTGGGTCTGGCTGGAGACAAAGGTTACGCCTATCAGCAGCAACCGGTCTTATCCGGCACAATTCATGCTCATCTCACGCGAAATTACCCAGCGCAAGCAGCATGAGGAACGGCTGCACAAGCTGGCTTTCTACGATCACCTGACCTCCATTCCCAACCGGGCCCATTTCAAAATGTACATGGAGAACCTGATCACCCAGCCCGAGGAGCACCGGCAGGAAATCGCACTGGCGCTGCTCGACTGCGACAGGTTCAAGCAGCTGAATGACACGCTGGGCCATTTAGCCGGCGATGAATTTCTGCAGCTGCTCTCCCGTGAGCTTCAGCAGACCGTCAAAGGCTCAGGTCAGGCCTTCCGCATCGGCGGGGATGAATTTGCGGTGGTGCTGCACCGGTTCACCAGCCGTGACATGCTTGATGAAATGCTGGAACGTCTCCTGAAGCTGTTCGACAAATCCTGGTCCGTCAACAAAGGCGAAAGCTTCCATACCTCTGCCAGTATCGGCGTTGCGCTCTATCCGCAGCACGGCACCACCATTAATGAACTGCTGCGGGCTGCAGATCTTGCCATGTACCGCGCCAAGAACAACGGCGGCAATGAATACAGTCTTTACAATGAGCAGATGGATGAACAATACAGCGATCAGTCGACAAAATGAAAGCCTATCCACCAACCTCAAAAAGGGCGGTCTGTACGCTATCCGCAGGAAAGCGGAGGTACAGATCGCCCTTTTCTATCTTCATCTATAGTCTTTTAGCTGCTAAGTTCTAATGTGCTGCCCGCGTCGCCGCCAGTTTCATGTCTGCGGTGACTCACCAGCACCTTGATCAGCTCACCGCTGTCTGAGCAGTCGACATACCGGTCCCCGCTCCCATCCCTCTTTTCCCAGTCATTAAGCCGCAGGATGTAGCCTATAGCCTCTGTCCCGCTTGACACTTCAACACGTGCGACAGCATGACCATTCTGCATATACCGGAAATCAACTTGCCCGTCCTGAATGCCGGTATCCCACACCCAGAGATTCCAGCCCCGGTAGTCTCCGTCTTCACGGTCATAATGGAATTCAACGATTTTGGCCCGCGGCGCTGGCTCGCCGTACCCGTCATGCAGCACCATCATGGAAAGGCCCTCGAGCCGCACTTCATTCCCGTCCGCAAGGCGGAAAGCCTCTGTCCCGGCCCGGGTATGATCCACGACGATATTCCAGCAGCGGCCGGAATCAGGAAGCTGCTGTACTGCCGCATCCTGGTTACTGTTAAAAATAACTACAACATTGCGCCAGACATCGCCTCCCGCATGATCCTTAAGGTGGTAAGCCACCACACCGCTGTCACAGCGGAGAAACTCAAGGGAACGCTCAATCTCCTGGCGCCCGTGAAGCCGGAAGGCCGGATGCTCGCGCCGCAGCTGAATCAGACCTTTATAATATTGAAAAACAGGCTTAAATCTCCGCTTGTTGTCCCAGCGGATGGCATTCACGGCATCACAGCTGCGGTAGCTGTTGTGATCCCCGTATTTGCTGCGCAGCAGCTCATCTCCGGCGTGCAGAAAAGGAATTCCCTGTGAGGTGAGCACTATCCCGTTGGCCAGCAGAGAGCGGCGCACCGTTTCGTTGCCGAGGACATTCTGGTCATCCACTCCGAAATAAGGATTGGCACTGCTTACAGCAGCCCTCACATCCCCGCCGCTTTTCAGCCTCCCATCCTCCAGTTCAGGAAAGCCCGCCGCCTGCCTGAGTCCTTGCGAAGCCAGAATCTTATCCCACAAATTCAGGTTATCGTGAGCGGTTACATAGTTAACCGTCTCAGCCGGCGAATCGGTGAACTCATGAATCGCGCCCTTGATACCGGATGCAATTGCGCCCTCCCTGCCGTATTCACCGGTTGCGAAGCCTTTGCCCCAGCCGTCACTGTCGCCCTTGATATTCGAGCGGAAGTTATCATTAAATACGGCGTAGCCTTTGCCCCGCTGCACACCCTTCAGGGTTTTGGCGGCCAGCGGCGAGTCTCCGCCGGTCCAGGGCTCCCCGTAGATCAGCAGATCGGGATTAATGTTAAGCCGCAGCTCCTCGGTAATCTCACGGATCGTTATGCTGTCCATCAGCCCCATAAGATCAAAGCGGAAGCCGTCGATATGATATTCGGATGCCCAGTAAGCCAGGGATTCCTTAATATATTTGCGCACCATAGGCCGCTCTGTGGCAATCTCATTGCCTACCCCAGAGCCGTTGGACAGTCTTCCGGCATAATCCTGGCGGTAAAAATAACCCGGCACGAGCGGTTCAAACGGCCCTTTTTCGACGGAGTAGGTGTGGTTGTAGACAACGTCCATGATCACGGATATCCCGTGTCTGTGGAGTGCCTGAACCATTTCTTTCATTTCGCGGATTCGTGTTGCCGGGTCAGACGGGTCCGTGCTGTACGAGCCTTCAGGAACATTATAATGCTGGGGATCATATCCCCAGTTGTATTCTGCAGCAGCTTCAGTTCCGGCTTCACCCTGCACAGCTTTCAATTCATCTACCGTCTGGAAATCAAATACGGGCAGCAGATGCACATGGGTAACCCCCAGCTCCGCCAGATGATCAATCCCGAGGGCATTGCCTGCTTCATCCCGTAACCCTGTTTCTGTAAAAGCCTTGAATTTGCCTTTGTGCTGCATTCCGGAACTTTCATCTATTGAAAAATCACGCATATGCAGCTCATAGATGACCGCATCCGCCGGGTGCTGCAGACGGGGAGAAACATCCTCTTCCCAGGAATCAGGATCGGTATCACGCAGATCAATAATCGCTGAACGCACACCATTTGCCGATACCGCTCTGGCATAAGGGTCTGCGGCCTCCCGGATGGAGCCGTCGGGAAATACAGCACGGTACATATAAAACTTCCCCTTCAGGTCACCGGTATAACCAGCCTTCCATACGCCGCCTTCCTCACGCTGCATGGGTACGATCCTGCCGCTGTCACGGTACCCTGGAGCTGATTCTGCTTCCTCATTGCCACCGGTCTCATAAAGCACCAGAGATACAGCAAAGGCTGTCGGCACCCAGACTTTAAAAATACTGCCGGTCTTGTTATATGTGATGCCAAGATCTTTACCTTCATAGGTTTCTATCAGGGTCTCTGTATTTAAATAATTACTGTTCATCATTGCTCACCATCCCATTGTTTTCTGCGGCATTCTGCAGACAACAGATGTAGTCATCCTTACATCCCATGCTTTCCACAACCTGGTATTTTGATACTTGCACCGCTTTGCAAGCAATTTGTATAGAGTCCTGTCTATCTTTTGATACATAATATTATATGTAACACTATGTTCACAGGTCTGGGTCAGAGAACAGATTCTTCATCTCTATACTATATATCGGCTTTTGGGCAGGGGTATTTCACCCAAACAAAAAAAAGCCGGCCTCCCGAAGGAAGCCGGCAATATCGTAGTTGGAAAAGTGAACTTGCCTTAACGGATAAATCCCTGAATCAAATTACTTTACAGTGCTTTGCACAAGTGCGGCAACTTCTTCGGCTGTACCCAGCTGAAGTGCATTGGCAGCCATTTCCTTCATCTCTGCAGCAGACAGCTTGGAGATCTGGCTTCTTGCCGGCAGAATCGAGGTGGCACTCATGCTGAACTCGTCAAGCCCAAGTCCGAGCAGAAGCGGAATGGCTGTGGAATCCCCTGCCATTTCGCCGCACATTCCCGTCCATTTGCCCTCAGCATGGGCTGCATCGATAACGATTTTGACCAAACGCAGAATGGCCGGGTTATACGGCTGATACAGGTAAGACACCTGTTCATTCATACGGTCGGCAGCCATTGTATATTGAATAAGATCATTGGTACCGATACTGAAGAAGTCAACTTCCTTGGCAAATTGGTCAGCCAGCACGGCAGTAGACGGAATCTCTACCATAATGCCCAGCTGGATGTTATCCGAAACTTCCTTGCCTTCTTCACGCAGCTTGGCTTTTTCTTCAAGCAGCAGGTCGCGTGCAGCACGGAACTCGCCAAGTGTAGCAATCATCGGGAACATGATCCGCAGATCGCCATGGGCACTTGCTCTCAGCAGGGCGCGGAGCTGGGTGCGGAAAATATCCTGGCGGTCCAGACAAAGGCGGATCGCACGGAAGCCGAGGAACGGATTCATTTCCTTCGGAAGGTCCAGATACGGCAGCTCTTTGTCTCCGCCGATATCGAGTGTACGTACAACAACCGGTTTGCCCTTCATGTTCTCAAGTACAGTGCGGTAAGCGTTGTACTGCACTTCTTCGGAAGGCAGCTTGTCGCGGCCCATGTACAGGAACTCTGTACGGTACAAGCCCACGCCTTCTCCGCCATTCTCGATTACGCCGTTCACATCGTTAGGTGTACCGATATTGGCCGCAAGTTCAACATGCTTGCCGTCAGCCGATACGGTAGCTTCGTCACGGAGCTTTTTCCACTCGGCAATTTGCAGGTTATACGCTTCCTGCTTCTGCGTGTATTCAGCAACTTCAGCCTCAGAAGGATTGATCAGTACATCGCCGCTCAGACCGTCAACGATCACAAGGTCTCCTGCTTTGACCAGTGACAGCACGTTTTTGGTACCGACAACCGCCGGGATTTCCAAGGAACGGGCCATAATGGCTGAGTGGGAGGTGCGTCCTCCGATGTTGGTTGTAAAGCCCTTAACGTATTTGCGGTTAAGCTGAGCCGTATCGGAAGGTGTCAGGTCCTGGGCAATGACGATAACCTCTTCACTGATCTCTGCAGGGCTTACATACGTAATACCCAGCAGGTGGTTCAGCACGCGTTTGGTAACGTCGCGCATATCAGCTGCACGTTCCTGCAGGTACGCGCTTTTCATATTTTCGAACATCTCAATGAACTGGCCTGCCACTTCATTCAGTGCGTAGTCGGCATTTACGGATTCCTCACGGATTTTATCCATCACCGGACTGATCAGCTCGGGATCATCAAGAATCAAAAGGTGGGATTCAAAAATCTCCGCTTTCTTCTCTCCCAGTTCAGCCAGTGTACGCTCTTTAATGCTGCGGAGCTCGCCTCTGGATTTCTCCAGGGCGCTCTCCAGCTTGGCAACTTCAGCTTCAACGTCGCTGACAGCCGATTTGGTGATGGTGTAATCCGGATGTTCCAGGATAAATGCACGGGCTACCGCAATTCCTGCTGAAGCCGCGATTCCTGAAATTTTACTCATGAAGCTCTCCCAGCCCTTCTTTGATCATCACGTCTTGCAGTGCGTTCAGAGCGTCCGCTTCTTCGCCGCCTTCAGTAATCAGGGTAAGCGTGTCGCCGGCTTCCAGACCGAGGGACAATACGCCCAGGATGGATTTCAAAGTTACCTTTTTGCCTTTGGCTTCAGCAAATGCCTCGGTACCTTGGAACTTTGTTGCTGTATTTACCAGAGCTGTAGCTGGACGTGCGTGAATTCCGTCTTCGTCAATAATTCTGAAAGTTTTTTGCATATTAATCCATCTCGCTTTCTGTAATTTAGTATAAGTTTTATGTGAAGGCCGCGCTGTCTTAGATTATAAAACAAGCGCTGCGCCATTGCACGTTTCACCCGATGCTGATAATGTCCTTGTCTCCGATAGCCACTTTGCCCGGCTTTTTCAGTGTAACTGCAGCACCTTCAGGCAGATTGGAGAAGATGACCGGAGATATAACGGAAGGCGCATTTGCTTTCACATACTCCAGATCGACTTCCATAATCGGTTGTCCGGCAGCTACCAGATCTCCCTCTTCAACGAGGACCGTGAAGCCCTGGCCTTTGAGTTTGACGGTATTTACACCTATATGCACAAGGACTTCCTTGCCGCCGTCAGACATAATGCCGATGGCATGCTTGCTCGGGAAGACGTTGAATACTTTACCGTATACCGGTGAAGCAATCTTTCCGTCTTCAGACAGGAAGGCAAAGCCGTCGCCTGTCATTTTCTGTGAGAACACGGCATCAGGAACCTGCGTGATATCCAGCAGTTCACCGTTAACAGGAGATACGATGTCCTCCGGAATAATTGCGGTGCCTTCTTCACCGGCTTTCTGCTCCAGTTCAGGCTGCGGTGCAGCGGCTGCAGGTGCTGCTGCCGGTGTTCTGCCGCTCATTACATCCTGGATTTGGGACTTGATTGTATCGGAGCGTGTGCCAAAGATCGCCTGTACGTTATTACCAACTTCAAGGACTCCTGACGCACCAAGCTTCTTCAGACGGTTCTTGTCAACGCCTGCTTTATCTTTAACCTCAACACGAAGGCGGGTAATACAAGCGTCCAGATGGACGATATTGCTGTTGCCGCCCAGTGCGGCCAGAATGTTGCGCGGCAGGTCGTCACCGCTGGTGGAAACAGCAGTTGCATCGGCTGCGTCCGCTTCATCTGACGGCTCTTCCCGTCCAGGTGTCCGCAGATTGAACTTCCGGATTACAAAACGGAACCCGAAGTAGTAAATCACTGCGATAACAAGTCCGACAGGGATTACGAGCCACCATGACGTACGGTTCGGGATAATGCCGAACAGCACATAGTCGATGAAGCCGCCGGAGAAGGTCATGCCGATTTTGACATTAAGGATTTGCATTGTCATAAACGACAGGCCGGCAAATACAGCATGCACTGCGAACAGCAGCGGAGCAACGAACAGGAACGAGAACTCCAGCGGTTCAGTGATCCCTGTCAGGAAAGAGGTCAATGCAGCCGAAACCATCAGACTGCCGACAATCTTTTTGTTCTCAGGTCTTGCTTCATGGTAAATCGCAAGCGCTGCAGCCGGAAGACCGAACATCATGAACGGATACTTACCGGTAGTGAAAGTACCGGCAGTGAACGCTACGCCGTCACGAAGCTGTGACATGAAGATCCGCTGGTCTCCGCGGATCAGTTCGCCGGCATTGTTGATGTAGCTGCCGAATTCATACCAGAACGGCGAGTAGAAAATGTGGTGCAGGCCGAACGGGATCAGCGAACGCTCAATGGTCCCGAAGATGAACGCAGAGAGCGTCAGGTTGGTGTTGATCATACTTTGTGATACATAGTTGAGCCCGTGCTGGATCGGCGGCCAGACAATCGTCAGCACAAGACCGAGGATCAGGGAAGTGACCGCAGTCATGATCGGCACAAACCGTTTACCCGCGAAGAATCCCAGATAGGACGGCAGCTCGATCCGGAAGAAACGTTTGTACATGGATGAGGCTAATATCCCCACCAATATACCGCCGAAGACCCCGGTTTGGAGTGTAGGAATGCCTAGTACACTTGAATAGGCAAAATCCTGCTGGCTCAGCACATAATCATTGATACCGAGCACTGTCCCCATCGTAACGTTCATTACGAGGAAACCGATAATCGCAGCCAGGCCGGCGACCCCGTCGCCCCCGGCAAGTCCGATTGCAACCCCGACGGCGAAGAGCAGCGCCAGGTTGTCAAAGACAATTTGTCCCGAGTTCATCAATACGTTGGCAATGGCCTGAACTACACTGTTTTCCAGTGCCGGCACATATTGGAGAAAATCAGGGTTTACCAGCATGTTGCCTATTCCGAGCAGCAGACCTGCTGCAGGCAGAATGGCTACAGGAAGCATAAGCGCCTTACCGACCCTCTGTAAAACGCCAAACAGCTTTTTGAACATTGAGGTCACTTCCTTAAATTTAATTCATTCTAAACAGAACGCCAAAAAAGGCATGAGCAACACAGCATACAGTTGTCGCTCTAACACTAAAGTTAGATTGCCCCAAGAAGGGGATTAACAACCAAAATACTGTAAATCACTCATGCCTGATCGTATCAGTTACACGTAGGTATTCTGTTTTATTGGATAACAGGGACCATTGTAGCACCTATGATCAGCTGTTGCAAGCCTCAATTTTGCTGAAGCCGGTTCATGCATTGTTTATCTTAAAATAATTGCCGTTATTGCAGCCCGCTCTGCTCCATATCCGCCTCATCCTCTTTCTTCTGGGCGATACGCTGCAAATGAATCGTCAGATAGCTGACTTCTGCCGGATACACGGGGATACGCGTCCGCTGTTCAATGACCTTGGTAAGCTTCCAGGCCAGCATGTACATCTCCGGATATTCGCGTTTCATCAGCCCGTCCAGCGAAGAGGTCTCCCGTACGCTCTCCCCGCGCCGCAGCCTTTCCAGTACAAACCGCAGGTGGGTAACCAGACGTGAATAGTCCAGTGAATCACGCGGTACACGGTATTCCAGATTGTCCTCAACCAGATTTACCAGGTCCCCGATCAGCACGGAATGCTCCTTCACTTCAGAGATATGCCGGTTGCTCAGTGCGCTTACAATATGCAGGGCGACAAAACCGATCTCATCTGCGGGCAGTGTTACCTTCATCACTTCATTGATCCGTTCAACTGCATATTCCGCCAGCCTGTATTCCTCGGGATAGATCTCCCTGGTTTCGTACAGAAACGGATTATGTATAGCAATATTCTGCTCATGTCTGCGGATCGCAAAGGAAATATGGTCAGTCAGTGCAATATGGATATGCTCATTAAGAGGCTGGCGGCTGCTCTGCATAATATGCAGGACAATCTCCTGTACGACCTCGATCAGCTTCTCATCCACCTGGGGAACGAGCTGCTTATACTGCTCCTGCTCTTCCTGGCTGCGGAGAATGAACATCTTCTCTACGGCAGACAGGTTGATGCGGTCACGTGTTTTGCGGTTAAAGCCTATACCCTTGCCGATCACCACTACCTCTGAATACTGGGGATGCTCGGCTATGATGACATTGTTATTGAGTACCTTGGCCACTGTTATGCTGCTCACTACTTACACCTCTTTGAATTCTGAATACCTTTTGGCGCCGCAGCAGCCGTATGACCAAGCAGCATGTGTAGATTATACTCAGGTATCATCATAACATCAAGAATTCACATTTAGAAAGAGGAAGCCGGTTATTTTACCCGGAAAGTTTTGCTGGAATACCTGAAAACAAGTACCAGGGCGGCCAGGATATATACGATTGTAGATAACAGTACCGCGCCCGCAAAATAAGCCGGAACGCTTTGCAGATTAGCACAGATTACACCTACGGCCAGTACAAGGCTGTTGACAATGCTGAAGAACGGGTTCTTCACATTCAGCTCTGTGGTGTAAGGCTGGAAAATATAATACATGAACAAATGATGCACGGAAAAGAACAGCGAAAGCCCCAGAACCGTAACACTGAACACTGCAGCTTCGCCCGCACTCCAAACCTCACCCGAGAGCAGGATCAAAAGATTAACAGCAAGGCATATCGCTGCAGCCGGAATTAGGTTCAATCCGCTTATTCTGAGCAGACGAATCCGGAAATTGCTGATTACAGCCGGACGTTCACGGTAGAATCCGTAGCGCAGCAGACTGAGGTCACAGTTATAGAACATCGCCTTGCATACCCTCTCCCCGATGGAGCAGAAGTTCATGATAATGATAAAAAACGGCAAGCCGCTGATCAAAAATTGTGCCAGCCGCGCAAATACAGCCGGAGAGATCATCATAACTGCAAGGCCTGCAGCAAACAGACCGCCAATAATGAAGAGCCGCCGCTGAATCGGCTGGATCAGAAAACGCCGGTGCCGGGAGAAGAAGATCGCGTTGAGGTAGGCATACCCGCTTTTATCCTGAAAATTGCCGGGACTCAGCTGCGCCTTCGAGAAATCCTGCTCCTTCGTTTCGACCTCCTTCACTCTTGCTTCCTGCATCATCCGGCCCAGATCCAGCAGCGGATCATCCATTTTGGTCACGGCATCAACAGCCCTGCGGTATCCGGGATAACGGGCGATATAGAGCGAACCGGCTGCTCCAATCAGCAGAACCGCTGCGATCACCGGCAGGCTGAACAAGACATCAGAAATCCGGTAAGAGACTCCTGCAGCCGGCGGGCCGTATGCGAGCGCGTAACCGGCGAGCATTACAGTCCATACCACAGCCGTTTTTTTGACCAGTACAATGCCGTATTTGTCAAAAATCCATAAATGCACCGCCTCGGCGCCCATGCGCCAGGCAGCCAGCAGCAGTGCAAGCACCAGTCCCTGCCATACCGGGGCGTCCAGCAAATGCGCAAATACAGTTGCAGCCGGTATAAAATAGAGCAAAAAAGTCAGGCCACGCTGTGCCATCGTCGAACGCATGTAGGAGGCTGCAGGCAGCCGCATCAGCTTCACACAGATGTATTTGTCCCGCTTCGGCTCCATAATTACTGCACTGGAAACGGGCGCAACCAGAAAGCTGATGACAACCAGCACATGAAGATACTGCTGATACAGCGCGGAAGGTGTCAGACCGCTGCTTAACAGCATAAGAGGCCAATAGATTACGAGTCCAAGGTAGGCGAATTTGTTCAGAAATCCCCACAGCACCTTCAGTACCGTTACAATCAGAGCAAGCGCCTTTTTAAGATTTTCCCAGGAGTACACTTCATCTTTGATCCGCTTGCCAATCACCGGAAACCCTTTGAGATAATAGAGCAGCCGGTTGGCACCTGAGGCGCTTCTGATCCCCATAATCGTCTTCAGCGTATTAATCATCACTGCTTCCATCCTTCAGCAAAGCTATAATCTGCTCTTCAAATTGCGGACTGTGCAGCGTGTCTTTGGGAATTTCCTGGAGATATCCGTTACTCAGCACCACCAGTTCATCGCATAAATCAGCGGCCAGCTGCAGGATATGGGTCGAGAAAATAATTATATGGTCCTCTTTCATCTTGCGCAGCAGCTTCTTGATCTCCAGCGCGACCACGACATCGAAGGAAGTCAGCGGCTCATCCAGCAGAATCAGCGGGGGCCGGGTAATGATGAAGCAGAGCATCTGGATTTTGTTCTTCATCCCGTGGGAATAGCCTTTGATCAGCCGGTGGCGGTCCTCCTCCTCAAAACGGATGATTTCAAAATAATCTTCAATCGTCCGGCCCGGCTCGATCTTGTCACGGTTGATGTCCATATAGAACTTCACGAACTCATATCCAGTCAAAAATTCCGGAAGAATCGGCAGTGAGAACACATAGCCGATCTCCTCATCACTGAGCGGAAAGCTCACACCCCCCTTGCGCAAAAATGCCCCGCCGCTGTCCATCGGAATTTCACCGCTCAAACAGTTGAACAGTGAGGTTTTGCCGGCGCCGTTGCGGCCCAGCAGGCCGTATATCTTGCCTTTTTCAAAAGTAAAGTCAATTCCCTTCAGAACCTGCTTGTCTCCAAAACTTTTGCGGATATTATCCAGCTGAAGCTGCATGCAAAGCCCCCCGTATGTATAAAATTCAAGGTATGACAGGCTGCCTGCCGCACGCCCGCCATACCTTGTGTTCTGTTCTTTATTCGTGTGGTTTGTCAGCCGGAATTACCGGTGCCGGTGCAGCCGGTACAACGGCCGGAGCCTGCACAGGCTTGCTGCCACCCTGTGATCCTGTTTTGGTCAGCCCCTTAATCAGGGCCTCCACATCAATCCCTGACACGCTCTTCAGCATTTCCGGAGCTGTAGACATGAGCTGGGTCACATAGTTGCTGACCCTCGCCGCGCCTTCGCCGTTGCCGGTGTCCACGACTGTAAGCTTGTCGATGGAAGCCAGCGGCTCGGCAATCTTGCCGGCCAGTTCAGGCAGCATCTTGACGATAATGTCGAGAACAGCCGCTTCGCCGAACTTCTGGAAGGCTTCTGCCAGCTTCTCTTTGGCCTCCGCCTCGGCCAGACCGCGCAGCCGGATAACTTCGGCCTCCGCTTTACCTTTGGCCAGCTCGGCATCCGCGATCGCCTGACCTTCAAGGCGCTTCTGCTCAGAGGTTGCCTGCGCCTGCTTCTCAATGCTGTACTGCAGGGCATCGGCCTCGCGCATCCGTTTGGCCTTGTCGGCTTCCGCCGCCTGCTCTACTGCGTAGCGGTCCGCTTCCGCTTTCTTTTTCACTTCGGCATCATATTGCTTCTCGCGGACCTGAATTTCTTTGGCCTGAATGTCGATTTCGCGTTCCTTGCGCACGAGCTCAACCTTCATCTGTTCTTCTACCACCGTCTGCTTGGCGCGTGCCTCCTGAATGTGGTAGGCCTGGTCCGCTTCCGCTTTGGCTGTGTCCTGATCGCGTTTGAACGCTGCAACCTTCAGCTGATTGTCCTTGGAAGCTTCGGCGATATTCGTATCGCGCAGCAATTCAGCCTTCTGCCCCTGCTCCTCGGCATTCGCCTTCTGAATCCGCGCATCCCGCAGCGCTTCCGCCTCGGCAATTTCCGCGTCCCGCTTCACAGCAGCGATACGCGGCTTCCCGAGCGCATCCAGGTATCCGTGCTTGTCGCGGACATCCTTGATCGTGAAGGAGACGATCTGCAGACCCATTTTCTTCAGATCACGCGCTGCCACGCCCTGAACCTCCTGGGCAAAACGGTCACGGTTACGGTACACCTCTTCAACAGTCATCGAACCTAGAATGGCCCGCAGGTGACCCTCAAGCACTTCCTGGGCCTCTGCCTTCAGGGATTCAATCGGTTTGCCCATGAACTGCTCCGCAGCTGTCGCCACATCTTCCGTGGAGCTGCCGACTTTGATGATGGCTACACCGTCTGCGATAACCGGCACACCCTGCTCGGTATATACTTCCGGCGTTGTCACGTCCAGTTTGTGGGACAGCAGTGACATGAACTCGGCCTTCTGGAATACCGGAAGAATAAAGGCCCCGCCCCCGCGGACGATCTTGATTTTGCGGCCTGAGCCGTCGTCGGAGATATGATTATTGCCCAGGAAGGAACCCGTTACGATCATCCCTTCGTCCGGTCCGACTGTCTTGTAGCGCGCCCAGAAAGCAAGTCCGAGCACCACCAGTACTGCAATAACTATTGCGGGAATTAACAAATAATCAGGAATCGTATCCAGCATTTACACATCCGCTCCTTTTCGCTCTTCAAATTCAGATACCAGTGCCACGCCTTCCTTAACCTCTACTACTACCACTTTGCTGCCTGCCGGCAGTGCCAGCCGTTCAAAGCTCGCAGCGGTGTGCAGACTGTTGCCGGCGCCGAACTTCACCATAATTTCACCGTAGCCTGCTGCCGGGACCGGAACGGTAACCTCACCGATCCTGCCGGGCAGATCAAGCATGGAGAAGCCTGTCGACATTTCGCTTTTTTCCATGGGCTTCACCACCACAAGATACAGCAGCACCGCTAAAAATGCCGCTATCAGCAGGGATAAGGCAAGAATAGCTCCGTCTTCCAGCCCGCTGTAGCGTGTCAGCAGAACACCCGCTCCGCCAAATACTGTAATTCCGCCTGCCAGAACAGCAGGGTTCACAAAATCAAAGGACAAAGCATCAAAAACACCGTCCAGCGCGTTACCGATTATGTCTCCCACAATCACGCTGACTACCGCAAAGATGACGCCAAGCGCCAAGCAGCCCAAATAAAGCGTCTGCATATTACACTCCTCCCGTCTCGGTTTCCGGACTGTCATACTAATAATAACGTAAAACTAATGTCCTTGGTTTCACAAACTTGGATTTTTATCTCATTAATGTGCCGGAAGAGCCTCCCTTCATTTCCAGCTGCTGACCTGTATGGTAAGCTGAAAAGAGTCCAGAAATACGGCTGACTCCCATTTATGAAGAGGTGAAATTTAGCTTGCGAAGCGAAAAAGAAATGTTTGATCTGATTGCCGGAACGGCCCGGGACGATGAACGGATTCGCGCGGTTTACATGAACGGTTCAAGAACCAATCCCAATGCGCCAAAAGACATTTTTCAGGATTACGATATCGTATATGTGGTGACCGAAACGGAGTCTTTTCTTCAAGATAAGACATGGATTGACAGGTTCGGAGAGCTGCTGATCCTGCAGGAGCCGGATAAAAACGACTGGTTTCCCGGTGCTGCCCCTGACCTCTCCCGGCGTTATGCTTACCTGATGCTGTTTGCGGACGGTAATAGGATCGATCTCAGCCTGGTTACGCAGGAAGTGATGATGGAGGAGTATCTTGGAGACAAACTTACTGTACCGCTGCTGGATAAGGACCGCTGCCTGCCTCCCATTGAGCCGCCGACGGATGCCGGTTACCGGGTAACCCGCCCTTCTGAAGCCCGATTCAGGGGCTGCTGCAACGAATTCTGGTGGTGTCTGCAAAATGTGGCCAAGGGAATATGGCGCGATGAGCTGCCGTATGCTAAGAGGATGTTCGATCATTATGTGAGGGACATGCTGGATGAGATGGTCTGCTGGTGGATCGGCACGCAGAATGATTTCGGGGTATCTGCCGGGAAAATGGGCAAGTATTTCAAGAGACTTCTGCCTCCTGCCTACTGGAAAATGTATGAACAGACTTATTCGGACGGCAGCTATGATAACTTTTGGGAGGCTGTATTTACCGCCACTGAGCTGTTCCGTACGCTTGCGGCTGAGGCCGCCGGGCATTTGTCATTCACCTACCCTGTGCAAGAGGACGTGAACATGACGGCTTATCTGCAGCATGTCCGGACATTGCCGGCGGATGCCGAAGGGGTGCTGTAGATTTGTCTGGTGATATTTAAATTGTGCTTCTTTTTTGCACTAAGCTGCCGGGTGATTGCAGCCTTCCGCGGGGCAGACGGGGGTATTAATACCTCTCATTTAACTGTTGTAGGGGATTTCTGTGCATTCGGAGGTATTTATGCCTTTCATCGCGCCATTGTACGGGATTTCTGCGTATTCGGAGGTATTTATGCCTTTCATTCCGCCGCTGTGCCGGAGGTTCCGCCCAGTCACCTCATTCCGGCGCATCCAACGGGACTTTTCCCGTTCATTTCGCCCAGTCTCCTCATTCCGGCACATTCAACGGGACTTTTCCCGTTCATTTCGCCCAGTCGCCTCATTCCGGCACATCCAACGGGACTTTTCCCGTTTATTTCACCCAGTCGCTTCATTCCGGCACATCCAACGGGACTTTTCCCGTTCATTTCGCCCAGTCGCCTCATTCCGGCACATCCAACGGGACTTTTCCCGTTCATTTCGCCCAGTCGCCTCATTCCAGCACATCCAACGGGACTTTTCCCGTTCATTTCGCCCAATCGCCTCATTCCGGCACATTCAACGGGAATTTTCCCGTTCATTTCGCCCAGTCGCCTCATTCCGGCACATTCAACGGGACTTTTCCCGTTCATTCCACCCAATCGCCTCATTCCGGCGCATTCAACGGGACTTTTCCCGTTCATTTCAGCCCAGACATCCCTCCCCCTCCCTACATCCAGCACAATCAAATTTCCTTTTCCAAAAAACGAAAAACAGCCGCCCCATAACCGGAGCGGCTGCCCTTACAGATCATATAGCGCCAGAACAGTCACACCGTTCTTACAGCGCTTTTGTATAAATCTCCACTACATCCTCGCGGTCCAGCTTGCGGAAGTTGCCGAACGGTCCAAAACGGACCGCTTTATCAGCCATGCTGCCGATTTCGCTGCCGTCGATGTCGTAATCGCCGAGTGTTTTCGGTGCACCGATGGAATCCCAGAAGCTGCGCAGCGCTTCAATACCCTCAAGACCAGCTTCCTCGTCCGTTTTACCTGCCGCATCAATACCGAATACATTTACAGCAAGCTGGCGGAAACGGGCCGGATTGGTGCTGAGGTTATATCTCATCCAGTGCGGGAACAGAATCGCCAGACCGCCGCCATGCGGAATATCGTAAACCGCGGAAACGGCATGCTCGATATTGTGGGTAGCCCAGTCTCCGGCAAAGCCCATGCTTACCATCCCGTTCAAGGCCATTGTGCCGCAGTACATGATCGTCTCGCGCAGCTCGTAATTGTTCAGGTCTTCTATCAGCTTCGGTGCAGTCTCAATCACCGTACGCAGCAGCGTCTCACAGAAGCCGTCCTGTACCGGCGTATTGCCCTCCGTATGGAAGTAATGCTCCAGCACGTGGGACATGATGTCAACCATGCCATAGACAGTCTGGTCGCGCGGCAGGGTGAATGTATTTTCAGGATCCAGAATAGAGAATGCAGGGAAGGAATGCACGCTGCCCCAGCCCATTTTTTCCTTGGTCACTTCATTGGAAATTACAGAGCCGCTGTTCATTTCCGAACCTGTGGCTGCCATTGTCAGTACAGTACCCAGCGGCAGTGCAGCTTGTGGAGCAGCCTTGCGTTCTACAAAGTCCCACATATCGCCATCATATTTTGCCCCAACCGCCACAGCCTTGGCGCAGTCCAGCACGCTGCCGCCGCCGACGGCGAGAATCAGTTCAATGTTATGCTCGCGGCACAATGCCACACCTTTATGTACGGTGGACAACCGCGGGTTAGGCTCTACTCCGGCCAGTTCGGTCACAACAGCACCGGCCTCCTTGAGTTCAGCAAGCACATTATCATAGAGGCCGCTGCGTTTGATGCTGCCGCCGCCATACATCAGCAATACATTCTTCCCGTATTTCGGCACTTCTGTCCGCAGCGCCTGCAGGGTTCCTTGTCCAAAAATCAGCTTTGTCGGGTTGTAAAATTCAAATTTGCGCATATGTGTAAGCCTCCGTCAGATCAGGAATGTGGTGCAATTGTATATTATAAACCTCCGGCGGACGTCATTCAAATCGCCTGGCTCACCTGAAGCTGTTATCATTAAAACAGCCCGGACCTTCCGGCCCGGGACTTTAGTAATATTATTCTAAACTGCACCGAAGCTGTTCACAAAGCGGCGGAAAGCTGCCTGTCCCTCCGGTGTCCGTTTGTAGACGCCGGCATGCTCCAGAATATGTGTAAATTTAATGCCGACCTCATTCTGGACCAGCTTCACCGCTTCCTCACGGGTGTGTGCAGTGCCGAAGCGTTCTGCCAGCTCCTGAATCCAGGAAGCGTGCAGCGCCAGCGCATGGCCGGTGTCGCTCTTCACAGCTTCAAGCAGCGCCGTATCTCCGGCCAGCACGCCGGCTACGGCGTCCAGCTCTTCCTTCAGGCGTCCCGGCAGGATCGCCAGACCCATTACCTCAATCAGGCCGATGTTCTCCTTCTTGATATGGTGCATCTCGCGGTGCGGGTGGAAGATTCCTTCCGGATACTCCTCGCTGGTCCGGTTGTTGCGCAGCACCAGATCCATCTCAAATCCGCCGTCTTCGGCCCGCCGTACGATAGGCGTAACCGTGTTATGCGGAGTCATTTCTCCGTCTGTCTCCGTAAATGCAAGCACCTCCGCTTCCGGATCGCTGTATACCTTCCAGCTCTCGTAGATGTCATTGCCGCATTCCAGCAGCACCGCCGGATCTGTACCGTGCATACGCAGCACGGACATCGGCCATTTAACGATGCTGATGCTGACTCCCGGATAGGACGGATGTGTGAAGGTATCCTCTTTGGGAGCCTTCTGGATCGGGAACGTGTGCCGTCCGCCTTGAAAATGATCGTGAGTCAGGATAGACCCGCCGACAATCGGCAGATCGGCATTCGAGCCGATGAAATAATGCGGGAAGGATTCCACGAAGCCGAGGAGACGCTTCAGCGTATCCTTAGTGAGCTTCATTGGCACATGATCGTGATGGAATACGATGCAGTGCTCATTGTAGTATACGTATGGAGAGTATTGGAAAAACCACTTTTCCTGGTTCAGCTCCATCGGGATGATCCGCAGGTTCTGGCGCGGCGGGTGATTCACTCTTCCGGCATAGCCGACATTTTCCCGGCACAGCTGGCATTTGGGATAGACCGGCGGCGGAAGCAGACGGGCCATGGCAATTTCCTTTGGACTTTTCTCCGGCTTGGACAAATTGATCGTCATCTCGATGTCACCGTAAGGGGAATCCTGCAGCCAGTAGACGTTCTTGGACACACGGTCCATCCGGATATAATTGGAATCAATGCTTAATTTATAAAAGCGGTCGGTAGCCGCCTGAATACCCTGCTCAGCCGCAAGCCGGCTGAACTCAGCATTGACCTCGGAGGGGCGTGCCATCAGAAGCCCCATAATTTTGGCGTCCAGCAAATCGCGGTACGTGTCGGTATTCTCCGGGATCAGCCCGATCTCAAAGCCGTAATCAATCAGCACATCGAGCGGTGCCTGCGGGCTCGTAAGGGGTGCTTCGCTGAATTCCGCAGCATACGGCTCGCTGAAGCCGAACTGGTCCAGCAGCTCATTGCGGCTGTAATCCACATCCGCAGGCTGAATCAGCTCCTGGTGCAGCGCGAACAGCACCAGCTGCTCAATCGCATATTGCGCCTTTTGCCCGGAGGCTGAGGCAATGTTGTCATTAGCCATTTGAATTCTCCTTCTCATGGTGTAGCAAATGCTCAATGATACGTGCCGGAACTGGACGTTCCGGCACGCGGGAATACTTATTCTCCGTATCCTTGCGGGTTGGCGGAGTGCCAGTTCCATGCGCTCTGGATGATGCCTTCCAGCTCGGCATGCTGCGGGTTCCATCCCAGCACTGAGCGCGCTTTGTCGGAGGAAGCCACCAGTACCGCAGGATCGCCGGCGCGGCGCTCCTGGATGACAACCGGGATTTCCAGTCCGGTCACTTTTTTGGAAGTTTCAATAACCTGCTTCACCGAGAAGCCAAGGCCGTTGCCCAGGTTGAATACGTTGCTGGAGTTGCCGCCCCGCAGGTAAGTAACCGCACGGACATGGGCATCAGCCAGATCGCTGACATGGATATAGTCGCGGACACAGGTTCCGTCTTCTGTCGGGTAATCATCGCCGAAGACAGCAATGCTCTCACGCTGCTTCAGTGCAGTCTGCAGTACGAGCGGAATCAGATGGCTTTCCGGGCGGTGGTCTTCGCCGATCTTGCCGCTGGCATGGGCACCTGCGGCATTGAAGTAGCGCAGCGCCACATATTTGATGCCAAGCACTTTGTCAAACCAGGCCATCATGCGTTCCATGGTCAGCTTGGTTTCGCCGTATACGTTCGCCGGCTCTGTGCGGTCGCTTTCCTCAATCGGCACCTTTTCCGGTTCGCCGTAGGTTGCGGCTGTGGATGAGAAGACGATTTTGTCCACGCCGGCATGCTGCATCGCTTCCAGCAGACACTGGGTTCCGTATACGTTGTTGTCGTAATATTTCACCGGGTCCTTCATGCTCTCGCCAACCAGGGAGCTGGCTGCGAAATGGATAACCGCTTCAATCTTGTTCTCGGAGAACAGCTTGGCCAGCAGGGCCTTGTCGCGCAGATCCCCTTCGTACAGCTTGCCGCCAAGAAGCGCCTCGCGGTGTCCTGTCAGCAGATTGTCGATGACTACAACCTCTTCGCCCCGGTCCAGCAGCTCAGCTACTGTATGGGAACCGATATACCCTGCTCCACCCGTTACCAGAATCGCCATCTTACTTCACTCCTTTCAGTTCTTCAACACCGTTGCCGATGCCGCACACATAGAATTCGCCGGTCAGTCCGGTTCTTGCTGTATAAGCCTCGCCTACTTCACGGATAAAGCGTTCCACATCATCTTCATGCACGAGCGATACAGTACATCCGCCGAACCCTGCACCGGTCATACGGGAGCCGAGGGTCCCCGGAATACGCTGTGCTTCTTCCACCATCACATCCAGCTCTTCGCAGCTTACTTCGTACAGATCGCGCAGAGACACGTGGGAGTCATTCATGAACAGGCCGAACTGCTTCAGATCATTGTTCTTCAGCACCTCAACGGAATCCAGCACGCGCTGGTTCTCTTCCACTACGTGGCGTGCCCGGCGTCTTACCGTTTCGTCTGTGATTTTGTCCTTATGGATTTCGAACTCTTCCGGCTTCATCTCTGCCAGGTAAGACAGGGACGGAACCTCCTGCTTCAGAATGGCCAGTGCTTCGTCACATTGGCTGCGGCGCTCGTTGTACTTGGAGTCTACAAGGCCTCTCTTCTTATTGGTGTTGCCGATAACCAGCTTGTAGGCGCCGGTTGCGAATGGAACCAGGCTGTATTCCAGTGTATCGCACATCAGCAGGATGGCATGATCCTTCTTACCGTTGGCTACAGCGAACTGGTCCATAATCCCGGAGTTAACGCCTACGTACTGGTTCTCCGCACGCTGGGACAAGAGAGCAATTTCAACGGTATCCGTATCTCCGCCGAGCAGCGACAGGAAGGCATATCCGGTCACTACTTCAATGGAGGCAGAAGACGAAAGCCCGGAGCCGTTCGGAATATCACCGTGGAACAGCAGATCGTAGCCGCCGGAAAGCGGGTGGCCCTTCTTCGCCAGCTCCACCATAACACCGACAGGGTAGTCAACCCATTCCCCGGTTTTGGCTTTGCCGATTTCGCTGTAATCAATAGAGGCTTCATAAGGGAAGTTCGTGGAGGCGAACTGTACCTTGCCGTCAGTGCGGGGCCGCACAATCAGGGTAGTTCCGAAATCCAGTGCTGCAGGGAACACATAACCGCCGTTATAATCCAGATGCTCGCCGATCAGATTCACACGTCCCGGTGCGTAGAATACCCGCGCCTCCTCCGTGCTCTCCCCGAATTTCTCGATAAATTTGCTGTTAAGTTCTTGTATGCTCATTAATGCCACTCCATCCTCTCACAATTGTTCGCTTCATTTCAGGAATCCTGTATTGCTTCGTTTATGGTTACATTATAATAAAATCAGACTTGCCCTGATAATGCAATCATGTGTGTAATGTATGGATAAATGTGACTTCCCGTGGGATACATCATATAATTGTAATATGCAGAGCTTCAACGCTGAGAGGAGATTCCCGCTTGGACCATACCTATAATGTTGGATCAAATCCTGTTTATTATGAGGGGCAGCCGCTGCATGTGCTGTTCTCCGGCGAGAGCCAGACCCTGCCGCTGCATCAGGCCGGCCCCAAAATATATGATTATTACCTGCTCCACTTCATTGAATCGGGCAAAGGCATCTTCCGTACGGAAAACCGCACTTATGAGCTGGGCCGGGGCGACTGCTTCCTGATTCATCCGGGACAGCTCGTCAGTTATATCTCCGACCAGGAGCAGCCCTGGCGCTACCGCTGGGCCGCCTTTACCGGAGCGGATGCTGACAGCCTTGTGCTTCAGGCCGGGTTCACTCCGCATCAGCCCGTCCTGTCCACTGCTGAATACAGTACCGTTCTTCCCGCCGCCCTAGCCGGGATGATTCAGGCTTTCTACGGCAACAAAGAAAGTGCACACCTCACTTCACTGGGATACCTGTATCTTATCGTCGGGGAGGCGGCTGAGCAGCTGAACTCCTCCTCCCGGCTGACCGGAGCGGAATCACAGGTGAAACGCACCGTGAAGCAGATGATTAACTATATGGCTTCACAGTATGCCCATCCGGTCTCTATTGAACAAATGTCCGGCAGCCTTGGATATAACCGCGCTTACCTGTCACGGATTTTCAAGCAGGAAACCGGCCTTTCGCCCGTCACTTACCTGCTGAAGCTGCGGATCGAGAAATCCCGCCAGCTATTGCGCGAACGCCCGGAGCTGTCTGTGGAGCAGGTCGCCGCATCCGTAGGGCTGACCGACGCCTTGTACTTCTCCCGCCAGTTCAAACGCTTCTGTGCCCAGTCTCCGACGGCCTACCGCCAGGCAACCGGCAGGCATAGCGACAAGGCTTGAGATATAGAGACAGCCCGCTCCCATTACGTGGAGGCGGGCTGTCTTCATGTTCATTCGATTGTTTTACATCATCAGGCTTCATGCTCCGTTTTGAGTATCGTTTCAATCCGGTCCAGCTCTTCCTGCGTGAAATCCCCGTGCGATAATGCTGCGATATTCTCTTCGATCTGGCTTACCCGGCTCGCACCGATCAGCGCCGAAGTCACCCTGCCGCCGCGGAGCGTCCAGAGAAGGGCAAATTGTGCCAGACTAAGCCCCCTTGAGACCGCAAGCTGGTTAAGCGCGCGGATTTTGCGCTGCACATCCGGGGTAATCCCGCTCTCATTCAAGGCTGTAGACGGACCTGCCGCCCGCGAATTTTCCGGAATGCCGTTCAAATATTTATTGGTCAATAGACCCTGGGCCAGCGGGGTAAACGCAATGCTGCCAACCCCGTGTTCTTCAAGCACATCCTGCAGCCCGTTCTCAATCCAGCGGTCCAGCATGGAGTAGCGGGGCTGATGAATCAGAAGCGGTGTGCCGAGCTCCTTAAGAATTTTGATCGCTTCTGCCGTCTGCTCTGCCGTGTAATTGGACAATCCGATATACAGCGCTTTGCCTGAGCGCACGGCATAATCCAGCGCGCCCATCGTCTCTTCCAGCGGCGTCTCCGGGTCCGGACGGTGAGAGTAAAAAATATCGACATAATCGAGGCCGAGCCGCTTCAGGCTCTGATCCAGGCTGGCCAGCATATATTTGCGCGATCCCCAGTCACCATAGGGGCCGGGCCACATATAATATCCCGCTTTTGTGGATATCACCATCTCATCACGGTAGGGGGACAGGTCACTGGCCAGCACTTTGCCGAACAGTTCTTCTGCTGAACCTCCGGGCGGCCCGTAATTGTTTGCCAGATCAAAATGGGTAATTCCGAGATCAAACGAACGGGTAATCATCTCCCGGCCGTTCTCATAGGTATCGATTCCGCCAAAGTTATGCCACAGCCCCAGCGATATCGCCGGAAGCTTCAGGCCCGACCTGCCGGAGCGGTTGTAACGCATCACTTCATACCGTTCGTCGCTAGCCACATACACCATCGCTAATCCCTGCCTCTCATATCCTCTGTTGTCATATTACCCTATTTTAAACAACTGAGAAGCTTTGTAATCTTGCAGCATGTCTTGTGCGCAACATTTCCTAGAGCAGCTCCTGGACCCTCCCCATGACCTCTCCGATCCGTTCGGTAATGATCAGATCAGCTCTGTGATCATACGGGGTCGGGTCACCGTTCAGCAATACTGTACGGCGCCCTTTGAAGTAGGTAACAAGACTTGCTGCAGGCTGAACGGTCAGCGAAGTGCCGCCGATAATGAGAAGATCTGCAGCAGCAAGGGCAGCCACCGCGCCGATCAGCACATCATGATCAAGCTCCTCCTCATAAAGCACGACATCAGGTTTGATGATACCGCCGCATTCAGGGCACAGGGGAACACGCTCAGCAGAATTCACCACCTGTTCCAGGCTGTAAAAACGGCTGCAGCCCATGCAGTGGTTGCGGTGAATCGAGCCGTGCAGCTCCAGGACAACCCGGCTGCCGGCAAGCTGATGCAGGCCGTCTATATTTTGCGTAATGACCGCTTTGAGTCTGCCCTGCCCCTCCAGCTCCGCCAGCAGCTTGTGTGCGCCGTTCGGCTGTGCCTGCGGATGAATCATTTTGGAGCGGTAAAAATCAAAAAAAATGTCCGGCGAGGACATAAAAAAGCTGCGGCTCAGCATGACTTCCGGCGGGTAGGGGGAATTGTGCTGGGACTGGTAGAGACCGGCAGCGGAACGGAAATCCGGAATCCCGCTCTCTGTAGAGGTTCCGGCGCCGCCGAAAAATACGATATTGCCGCTGTCCTTGATCCAAGAAGCCAATGTCTGCAATTGATCCATATTGTACACGCATCCTTTCTGAAGTGGCAGCTGTCAGCAGGTAATGACAAGCTGATCGTAACCGGAAACAATGGTGTCCGCATCCAGCAGATGTTCTCTGTCTCCGCCCGGGGAGATCCCGACTGACAGGCCCAGTCCCGCTCCCTTGCCAAGCTGCATATCCGCATTGCTGTCACCGATGATAATGGTGTTCCCGGGCGCAAGATCCAGCTCACGGCATGCCGTTTCGGCCATTTCCGGCGCCGGCTTCCCGGCAGTAACCCTGTCCCGGGTCACTACCGTCTGGAAGAAGCTCCCGATGCCCATCCAGTCCAGATGCTCAGCGGTGGTCTTTGCCCCGTCAGAGGTAACCACCCCCAGCTTCAGGCCTGCTGCGGCACACTGCCGGAGAAAAGGCAGCAGCCCCGGCAGCGGAACCGCCTGACGGCGGCTGCGCAGCTCATTCATCGCTTCCCTGGAGATATGCTGCACCTTGGGCAGCGCCTCGTTCCAGGGTACGCCGGCCGCATACAGCTGCCAGGCAAGAATTCCGTAGGTCTCCTCAGCAGTAGCCATCGCCAGCGGTCCGGAAGGGTCATAGCTGATTAATTTGCCGTCAGGGTTATGCTTTGTTCCCATTACCTTGGCCAAAGGTACAGCCGGTGCGGCTCCGGTCAACGCAAGCTCCGTTTCCAGTCCGCGCAGGATAAGCTCAGCCCAGATTCCCCAGGTCGAAATCAGATCAAGCAGTGTTCCATCCTTGTCGAACAGAATGCCTTGGCAGGGGACCGACCATTCATTCACATGTAATACCGGCACGGAATGCCTCCTTTCGTCAATCGTGCGCTAGCGGAGATTGCCGAGCCAATCCAGCAAGGCGCGTACAGTACGGGTCTGCTGCTCTTCTTCTGTAATCGCTGCCTCCCCGTCGCCTTTCTGCGGCCCGTAGCTGCCGAACTGGGCATGATTGCCGCCTAAAATTGAAAAATACACCGTATTTCCCGGCAAAAAGGAACGGCCTTCGTTGTATTTGTCCCTGTCGACGACCTTATCCTCGGTGCCCAGCAGGGACAGCACTGACAAGGTTGTATCCTTCAGGCTTCCCTTCTCATCCGGGTAGGAGGCCAGAAAATAAACGCCCTCCAGCTGGTCGGGATGCTCTGAAGCATAGCGGGACGCCATTACTCCGCCAAGCGAATGACCGCCCAGCACAAAGGATTGCTGCGGGTGCACCCGGATAATGTCATCCGCTGCATCCCCCTTGATGACTGCGAGATTCAGCGGCATTCTCGCTATGTAGAACGGGTGCCCGGCTTCCGCCACACGCTTCGCCAGCGGCGCATAAGCTTCCGCTTTTACAAGACCGCCGGGATAAAAAATCACTGACGTCCCCAACGTGACGGAGGGCTCAAACGAGATCCAGTTATCGTTCTGCTCCACGGTGACGCCTCCGCTTGTAACAAGCGCCGTTTCGGCGCTTTCTTCCGGCGTATAGGGGGTTAGATATCTCCATAGAAACACTCCCGCCGCTATCAAAACCAGGATCAAACCGGTAATGATGCGGCGTTTATTTTTACTGTTGGCCAATAGGATTCACTCCCGAGTACTGCATACTGAAAATTATAGAGGAATCAAAGTAATCAAACAACCTTCAACACATCGCCACAAATATGGGCGCTGATAACGCTTACCATTGTGAGTTAATTCACAATTCTTTCCCCGGAAATCATGTATTTTAAAATTAAAGTAATTTGCAGATCGCATATCATGGAGGTCAGGTTATGGCAGAGGAACACCCGCTTGAGTCGCGCGGAGAGACTTTTTTTCTCAATCTGCGCTTAATGCTTATCGTTACGGTATTTGTCGGCAATGCGATTGAACCTCTGGTTGGCCGGATGGGCGGGCTGCACAGCCTGTATCTGTGGATATTCAGCTTTCATATGCCGCTGTTTGTGCTCGTCACAGGATATTTCGCCAAAAAAAGCCTGAACGGAAGCGCAGGCCGCAAGGTGCTGCTGCAGATCGGACTGCAGTACCTGATCTTTCAATCCCTATATTCGGCACTGGACGCCTCCCTCTTTCATGTAGATAACATACACCATTCCTTCTTCGCCCCTTATCTGCTGCTCTGGTTCCTGGCCAGCCACGCCTGCTGGCGTCTCCTGATGCTCGGCATGGGCAAATGGAGCAGGACTGCACAGATCGTGTTTGCCGCCGCTGCCGGTGTTGCTGTAGGCTATCTGCAGCTTGACGGCATCTGGTTCAGCATCAGCCGCACCTTTGTATATCTGCCTTTCTTCGTCATTGGTTATCATTTTAACTTCGCGGCTTTTGCCAGACTGTATCAAAAGCATTTCAAAACTGCCGCCGCTGCCGGATCCCTGCTGCTGCTGGTTGTGCTGGGTACGCTGGGGTCCGGCATTCCGCATGGATGGCTCTATGGCAGCATGACTTATATGCAGCTCGGAGTTCATGAATGGTATGCCGGCATATACCGGCTGGCACTGTATGTCCTGCAGGCTGCTGCTTCAATGGCCTTCCTCGGCCTCGTGCCTTACGGACTGAGCCGCATGACCGATTGGGGCCGCCGGACATTGTACGTCTTCCTGCTGCATGGCCTTGTTGTCCGTCTGGCTGCCGTCTCCGGTGTGTATGCTTATATCGGCAGCGCCGCCGGTGCAGCAGTCCTGCTCCTCGCCGCTGTCCTTATGACGATTCTGCTGGCCCAGCCTGCCGTCAAACGTCTATTCCACCCCGTGGTTGAGCCGTCTGTCAGCTGGATGATCACCCTGCAGCGTGCCGCCCTGCGCCGTACACCCTGACTTCCATAGATAAAGGCCGTTGTCCGGAATACGATATTCGTATCTGAACAACGGCCTATTTAATTTCCTGCAGGTTTACTTTATCTGCTCATCCTATATTTGATCCGTATATTAAACAAATCCATTCATATCAGGTTGAGCTTCTAATTTATTGCTCCGCTTCTGCACTCTTCTTCACAATCACATCGCTGCTGTAAATCTCTCCGGCAAACTCCAGCCCGCCAATGTTCTGCTTCCGGGGCAGAAGTTCTTCGGTAATCACATTGCCTGTATGATCCAGGTAACCCGCCACGTTAAAGCTGTTATGGTACAGGCAAATTTCATCGGCGCTGCCGTCAACTTCAATACGCATAGCGGTGGCCTCTGCTGCCGGGAGCTGCGTCCCGTTCATCCGTACAGGCAGGCGTTCAATGACCACCTGCGGCTTCACCGTACCGTACGGTACAGCCAGCGTCTCAATAACCGCCCTGCCGGTCAGCGTCAGCGAACGCTTCACTACCGGATTATCGTAATAGAAGCCTTGCTTGAAAAGCAGGCCCGCTTCCAGGCTCAGCTGGTCCCGGACATGCCCGCTTGAAGGATGCACCAGCAGCAGATTGGCGTCCTCCAGCTGTGTCGCCGTTTCCCTGCTGCGGCAGTCGTACACTGCAGCACCGCACGGCAGGTGAAAGTATTGCTCATACAGGTGCTGCTCCCGTGCTTCGAACAGATCCACAATCAGCCAATAGCGGTTCCTGACAAACAGCACCTTGCGGGAATGGATTACCGGATCTTCATAGCGTGAATAACCGTAATGGCTTGCAAAGGTGTAGCCGTAAGTGTCGTTCGACTCAAAGTCCCAGATTCTGCAGGCTGCGGTGGCCGGGGTACTCCAGTGCAGGCTGCGGACATGCTGGTCCTGGCCGTCAACAACCACCGTGTTGTGGGCCCGGGTGGATACCGCATATTTCCGTTCCTTGTTCCATTCGAACAGGCCCATGCCGCTGTCCGCCAGCAGCTCCCGTCCGCCGGCATAGAGCACCAGGCTTAGCGCATCCGAGTGGGCGTGTCCGCCGACGCCGACGCCTGCCCGCATCGCCATATACATATCGTCCCGGCCCCAGCCCTGCCGGAAGGTAATATATCCGCCAACCGGGAAACAGGCCGCTGTCGTCCGGGGTTCCTCCGCCTGCAGACGCCCATAATTCTCCGCCGCCTCCGCCCCCACTCTCCAGAGCAGCGAGAAGGGCAGGCGCTCATGCCCAAGCGCCTTGAAATCGCTCCGCTGGTACAGGTAAGCCCCGAGACTCATAATATTACGCAGCTCGCTGGCCACCTGCACATCCGTATCGCCGAATTTAACGAGCTGCCCGTCAGGGGACAGCAGATGCATTGTGACGTTGAACATGTCCTCCAGAATCCGGTCGTATTCTCCCGCGTCCATCCCGAGTCTTTGGAAGAGCGCCACGAGCTCATACAGGTCGCGCATGACGACCAGATGGTAGTTCGGGCTGCCTTCGAACTGCACGCCGTCCGGATAGACGTTCTGCCGGATATAGTCCGGCATTTCGCGCAGTCCGTATTCCAGCCATGCAGCGGAGTCTTTCAGTTCCGGCAGCAGAAGTGCGGTCTGGATCAGCCCGCGCAGCTGCATGCAGACATGGTTCCCGTGATTGGCATGGTATTTGCGGACATAATGCCCGTGCTGGTGGAACGATTTGATCAGCTTCAGCTTTACCTCCGGCTTAAAGGATGCGGAGCTGAAGAACGTAATGAAGGCTTCCGGCAGCATGAACATGCGCACCCCGGCGGAGAGCGGGTCCCAGGTCGAATGCTCCGCCCGGAAGGTGCCGTCCGCCGGCACGGGGTTGTCGCTGATGAAATGATCCATCATGTCATTGAAGCACTTGGCGTACTTCTCGTCTCCGGTCAGGACATAGGCCCTGGCGAGCCGCTTGACGTATACGAAGCGGGTCAGATGCAGCTGATACTGCGAGCTGTCATACAGCCAGCTGTTCCAGTCATATTTTCCGTCCGGGAAGACAACTCTTCTGCCCTTGAACAGCGGAATGTCACCGGCCGCAATCCGGTCTGCCTCGGCAATATCCTCTTGGGCTTCCCCCTCTCCGCTGTAGCTGTCAAGCGCATATGCCCTAAGGCGGGGAACATCCTGTACATCAAAGTAATATCTCCGTACATTGCCTGAGGCAATCACCTCCAGATAAGCATCTCTTGCCTTCTCCACATTTCCGGCCTGCAGCTCAGCGTTTACCCCGGCAAGCTCCGGGCGGCTCAGGTCAAGCACTGTGCTTAAGAACTCACCATCTGACATCTGGTTCACTGTGTACTTCGGATTATGGCGCAAATCCTTATAACCGATCGTCACTGTAATCATCACCTTTTCATTTTCGCGGGACAGGCTCCGCTTCTATTCTTTAATGGAGCCCAGCATGGCTCCTTTGGCAAAATACTTCTGCAGGAAAGGATACACGATGACGATTGGCAGCATGGCGAGCAGAATTGCCGCATTCTGCACATTCGGTCCCAGATTGGCGGCCATTTGCGCATCCACCGCAGCTTCAGCCGAGATATTGGATGCGCTGATCGCCACCATCTGCCGCAGCAGCGGCTGAATCGGCCAGCGGGACGTATCGTTCAGGTAGATGACGGCGGAGAAAAACTCGTTCCAGAACTGTACCATAAAGAATAGCGTAAAGGTGGCGATAATCGGTTTGGAGAGAGGCAGCACGACCGAATAAAGAATCCGGAATTCCCCCGCCCCGTCAATCCGGGCCGCTTCATCCAGGCTTTCGGGAAGACTCTGAAAGAAGGAGCGGATGACCATGATATTGAACGCACTGGAAGCTGCCGGCAGCACCACTGCCCAGTAGGAATCAATCAGACCCAGATTTTTAACGACAAGATAGCTCGGAATCATTCCGCCGTGGAAAATCATCGTGAAGAAAATAAACAGCAGTATCGCCCGGCGGCCCGGCAGGTACTTTTTGGACAAGGCATAAGCCAGGGTAATCGACACAAACAGACTAAGACAGGTTCCCATCACTGTAATGAGCACGGAATTGCGCACCGAAGTCAGGAAGGTATCCGCGTTCAGCAGATAAGAGTAGGCATCAAGCGTCCAATGCTTGGGCCAGATGAAGAAATTACCGGCGAGCGAATCGCCCGGCGGGCTGAAAGATACGGCGATAATATAGAGAAAGGGTAAAATCACCAGCAGACTGATCAAGCAAATGATCACTACAATCACGCTGTCAAACCATGTTACACGCAGTTTCATAGGTCTCCACTCCTGTTTTCGGTTCTAGAATATGCCTTCTTCACCCAGTGCCTTGGCCGCATAATTGGCTGCAAGCACAAGAATCAGACTGGCCACGGATTTGAACATGCCTACGGTTATCGCGAAGCTGTAGTTGAACTGCTCCAGACCGATATGGTAGACGAACAGATCGAACACATTGGAGACATCCAGGTTGAGGCTGTTGGTCATCAGGAAGATCTGCATAAAGTTGGAGTCCATGGAGGAACCGAGACGGAGCAGCAGCAAAATGACGATCGTACTTTTGATTCCCGGAAGCGTAATATGCCAAATATTTTGCAGCCGGTTTGCACCATCGACCTTAGCCGCCTCATACTGCTCAGGGTTAATACCGGCCAGCGCCGCCAGGAAGATAATCGTTCCCCATCCTGCATCCTTCCAGATGGACTGGAAAATAATGAGCGGACGGAACCACTCATTGCTGACGAGGAAATTCGCGCCGCCGCCGAACCATGCCTCCAGATAGTGATTAATCACTCCCGAAGGTCCGAAGAAGGAAATCGTGATTCCGTAAATGACTACCCAGGACAAGAAATGGGGCAGATATACGATCGTCTGTGAGACACGCTTGAAGATTTTGAGCCGTAGCTCATTCAGCAGCAGCGACAGGAAGATGGTGAAGGGAAAATAAATCACCAGATTCAGAAGGCTGATCAGCAGCGTATTTTTCAGCAAAATATAGAAATCGGATGTTCCGAAAAACTGTCTGAAATTATCCAGCCCCACCCAGGGACTGTTCATAATGCCTTTAAACGGGCTGTACTCCTTGAATGCCAGCACGAGGCCCGACATCGGAATGTAATGGAAAATAACAAAATAAAGTATTCCCGGCGCAGCCAGTACATAAAATGGCCACAGCTGCTGGAACCGTTTCGGTCGCAAGCTTCTCTGCATAGTCTAGCCCTCCTTATCCATGGGGCGAAAGAAGGGAACCCCTTCTTCCGCCTTTGTGTGTATTTACATGTGGTTTATTGCTGTTTCTATTCCAGGGCTGCTTACTGATGCTCTGCGTTGTACTGGTCCAGCAGCTCTTGTGCAATCTGTACTCCGGTTCCGTTAGTCCAGGCATCGATTTCTTTCTGCACGTCATCCCATGTCCCTTCGCCCAGGACAAATTTGGTCATAACGGCACTCATTTTCTTGTAGCTGTCCGGATTTTTGCTGGCGGTCTCTGAATTGTAGCTAAGGAACGGATTCTCAACACCGATCTTGCTGATGATGTCCAGCGAAGCTTTCTGAACTTCCAGGATTTCCGGTACTTTGGAGTTTGCATAAATGTAAGGGTCTACTCTGTTCTCCAGCACAAATTGGCTCGGTTTGTCCAGATCATATTGCTGTTTCTGTTCTTCGGTCTGGACGGCAACGCCATCTTTGAAGTCGCTGGAATGGATGCCGGTAACACCAGCTTTGGAGAAAGCTACATTCTCTTCAGAAGCGGTAAAATCAAGGAAATCGATAATTTGCTGCACCTTTTCCTCCGGAACGGAGCTTGGAATTGCCCAGAGACCGTAGTATCCGCCAAGTACCGCAACGCCCTTTTGCCCGTCCGTACCTTCCAGGCTGTCGATAATGGCAATTTCAGCGTTAGGGTCGGTCTGCTGCAGCTTCTCTACGCTGCTCTCCACCAAATCGCTGACATTTCCGACAAAAGCGCCCGCCGTACCGGACTGGAACTTGCTCCGCGCCTGCCCCTGGTTTTTAAGCACCGGAGCGTCCTTGTCGATCAGACCTTTGCTCCAGGCATCTCTGAGCCATTCCAGAAAGGCTTTGTACTCCGGAGTCTGGAAATCCCGGACGGCCTTGCCGTCCTCCAGCTCCCAGACATTCGGAATTCCGAAAGCGAACTGAATCGGCAGCACGCCCGAGAACGGCCCTGGACTGCTGATGCCGTCAACGGCGAAGATGGTGAACGGAATGGTTTTCCCGCCGCCGGCCGGGTCCTTTTCTTTGAATACTTCAAGGGCATGGGTCAGCTCATCCACTGTTTTCGGCACTTCCAGATTATATTTGTCGAGCCAGTCCTTACGGATCAGAATGCTCGCTTCGCCGCCGCCGTATAGACCGCGGGGCCGCGGAATGCCGTACACCTTACCGTCGACCTTGATGCCGTTCCAGACCGTATCTTCGATCTGGCTGATATTTTGCGTCTTCTCAAGGTAAGGCGTCAGGTCATGGAAAGCGCCCATCCTTACCAGATTGCTGAACCGGTCGTCCTTCCCGCCGTCCATCAGCAGCATGTCATAGGAATTGCCTGCGGAGACCGCGACCGAGAGCTTGTCGGTATAAGCTTCGGAGGGCACGAACGTGACATCCAGGTCAACATTCCCGCGTTTCTCGAGATCCTCCAGCGCTTTGTTGTTCTCCGCTGCCGGCGGATTGCCGAAGAGAATCGTCATCGCCTTGATGCTGGCCGGCCCGCTGCCCGCTGCCTTGCCGGAGTTCCCTGCCGGTGAAGCCGAGCCGGCAGGGGCCGCATTATTGTTATCCCCGGAGCATCCCGCAAGCAGCGATACTGTCAACGCCGCCGTGGCCATTAGTGGTACGAGCTTTCTTCTGGAATTCATTGTTATCCCCCATTCGTTTATATGATTGCGTTTACATCATTGCTACACTTTGGATTATAGAAGGCCGGGCGGCCGCTGAACATGCCGGATTCGCGCCAATGTGTCACCGTTTTTAAGATTTGCCGTAAACGGTGTTCCTCCGCATCCGGCGTTGTACTATAATTAGCACAGGATAGCCCAAGAGCCATTCGCAGTCTAATCCCAGTAACGGATGTGATCCGCCATGAACTCGCCTTTCTTCAGTTTCCTGCGCAGGAGCTTCTATTTCAAGATGATCCTGGTCATGCTCGCCGTCTCTGTTATTCCCTTAATTGCATTGTCCTTCATTTCTGTAAGCGTATCCAGCAATACAGTTGAGAAGCAGGTGAACCGTCTCAATGCCCAGCTGGTCAACCAGGTGGTGGACCGGATTGAATTGACGATGACACGGCTGCGTGAACTCAGCGAACAATACTCACGCATCTCTTCCATCCAGGGAGCTTTGGTCTCACCTTCAGCCCAATATTTTGAGGAGGTTGTCCGCAAAAGAGACCTGATCTCCGTACTCAGCACGGCTTCGGCCATTATCGGGAACGTGGAGGGACTCCAGGTGTATTCGGCCGTTACCGGCGAAATCCTGTCTTCGACGGAAGCGCCGGCCATGCTGGAAGATTCACCGTACCGGCCGCTGATCGAACAATATCTGAACTCCGGCGAGGCCAGCCTTTTTCTGGACAAACATACGCTGCCGGAGCTGGAGATCCTTGATACTTCGACTTATTATATCTCACGCGTGCCCTTTTACCTGTATGAGGACCTGAAAGGCGTGCTGCTGATCTCAATGAACAATGATCAATACCAGCGGCAGATTGAAAATATCCAGCTCGGCAGCAAAGGCTCCATTTCCTTATTGACCGAGGACGGGATGACCATTGCCACGACCAGCAGGCTGGAAGAGCAGGAAGATGCCCGGCGGGTGCAGGACCTTCTGCAGCATTGGAGGAAGCTGAACCGTCCGGACCAGTTCGCGGCAGGCTCCTCCATTGTGTCTGTCAAGCAAACCTCCACCTATGATAAGTGGATCGTGGTTTCGGAGATTCCGTCGCAGGAATTAACCGCCAGTACGGACATCATCCGGAAAACGGTGACGTACTTCCTTGCCATTCTGCTCGTTCTCGGCGCTGCGTCCATCGTCGGCTTCGGCTACCAGCTGTACCGGCCGCTGCAGGCGGTGAAACGGCAGGTCGATGCGCTTAAGAAAGGGAACTTCGACGCCCGCGTCACCCGGTTTGCCAATAATGAAATCGGCGATCTCGGCCGGATGCTCAATACGATGGCTGTGCGTATTCAGGACCTGCTGGCTGATCTGCATGAGTCGGAGGATCTGAAGCGCAAGCTGGAAATCCGGGCCCTGCAGTCCCAGATCAACCCGCATTTTATGTACAATACACTCAATACGATCCGCATGTTCGCCATGATGAAGGATTACGACAAGATCAACTCGCTGATGGGCCGGCTGGTCGCGCTGCTGCGCTATTCCATGGAGAATTTCGAGCAGACGGTGCAGCTCCGCCAGGAGCTGGAGTACCTCACCGATTATGTGGGTCTGCTCAATATGCGGTATAAATGCCAAATCCATCTGCAGGCCGACATCGAAGAGCCGCTGCAGAATATGCAGATTCCGAAGCTCGGGCTGCAGCCGCTGATCGAAAATTCCGTGTTCCACGGCATACTGCCGCGCAAACTGCCGGAAGGGCATATCAAGGTGCGTGTATTCTCCGACGCCACTGAACATCAGATCATTCTGGAAGTCAGCGATGATGGCGCCGGAATGGAGGAAGCGGGGCTGAAGCAGCTGCAAATGCAGCTGCTCCGGGAGGAAACCGGTGAGAATATCGGCCTGCAGAATGTCTGGATGCGGATGAGGCTGCTGTTCGGGGCAGGAACACGGATTCTGCTCCACAGCCCCGCCGGGGAAGGACTGACCATCCGGATCCTGCTGCCGGCAGAGACCGTTCAGATGAAGGAGGAACCTCATGACTCAATATAATGTGCTGCTGGTGGAAGACGAGATTCCGGCAAGAACCGTATTCCGCCAATTTATCGAAGAACGAAGTGACCTGTTCACCCTGATCGGTGAAGCGGAGGACGGCATGGACGGGCTGAAGCTGTTCCTGGAGCATAAACCCGAGCTGATTGTCACGGATATTACGATGCCGGGGATGAACGGGCTGGAGATGCTGCGCGAGATTGAGAACAGCGGGGAACGCCCGCCGCAGGTGATTATCCTTACCTGTCACCAGGACTTTCATTATGCCCAGCAGGCTATACATCTGAAAGCCTCCTCTTATCTGATCAAGGACGACTGCCTCTCCGATCCCGGCCTGCTTGCCCGCACTATGGAGCAATTGGCCTTCCAGGCCGATTCGCTGGGCGAGTCGCGTGAGAAGCAGCTCCAGCTGGAGCAGCAGGTCCGGCTCAGTGAAATCGAAATTGAACAGAGCCTGTTCCTGGACATGCTCCGTAGTCCTGCTGCAGAATCCAAATGGCTGCGCAGGCTGGAGGAAGCGCAGCTTCCGCTGAGCGGCAGCCGGTTTCACGCGCTGCTGCTGGAGCTGGACCGCTGCTCCCTGCGCTTCCCTGTCGACCAGCTCGAGGAGCTGAAGCTCTGGCAGTTCGCCGGGGTTAACGTGCTGAAAGAGATACTGGGCAGCATCGGTCCGCACAAAGTGATTGCCCTGGACAAAGGGCGGTTTCTGGCCGTCTATACCGATGCGTTGCCGGAGCGCCCAGGGTTCCTGGAGCAGGTGCTCCAGTCTATTACCGCCAACCTCAAAATGAACTGCTTCGGCCTGCAGTGCCTTTTCGGGCGCGGACTTCAGTCTTGGCCGGAAGCGCTGAAGCACCTGGCTTCTGCGCCATATCCATTCTTTTACCGCGGAGGCGAAAGCCTCGCCATTGAGGAATTGGAAGAGGGCCTCTGCTTCGGGCCGATTCCGGAGCCGCTCAACCAATTCTGGTACAAGGTGTTGAAAAAGGCGCTTCTGGAGCCGCATTTGAACACATCGGCGCTGGAGCAGGAACGCAGCTTGCTGCTTCGCCAGGCTGCCGAGCAGCATTGGGACCCGGAACGGATCAAATCGCTGTATTTAAGAGTATTCCTGGATATGAGCCATGCCGCTATCGGCACCTCAGGCGGTGCGGAGCTGGAAGCCGCTTTGCGGAAACAGCTGGAGCTGTGCCAGACATTCAGTGCCGTGCACGAGAAGACCTGCTCCTACTTCCACAAGCTTCAGCTGCTGCAGGAAGGCGGCAAGCGGATTGATGCTTCCATCTCGCGGATTATCCAGACGATGCGTGAGGATCTCAGCTATCCGTACAAGCTGGAGGAGCTGGCTGCTTCCATTAATTACAGCGTTCCTTATTTCAGTGCGATGTTCAAGAAAGCGGCGGGTGAAAGCTTTGTCCAATATCTGACCCGCTTGCGGATTGAGAAGGCTACGCTGCTGCTCTTGACGACCGACCTCAAAACCTTTGAAATCTCGGAATCTATCGGCTTCGAGAATTACCGGTCCTTCAACCGGATCTTCAAGAAGGAGACCGGTGTCTCCCCTTCCGATTACCGCAGGAACGCTGCGGGAGTGCAGGAATAAACGGGAATTCGGGGTGCCGTCACGAAATATAGGACTAAGGTTCTGCATCCGGGCACTTTCCAGATAAAGCACTTTCCTTGCTGTCTAAGGAATTACGGGCAGGCAGCCCCATAGCAGAAGCCGACAAACTTCACATTGTCCGGTAGAAAAAACAGGCCTTTTGTGATAGACTCTCTAATAACAATGACTGGCCGCTTGGATCAAGCAGGTATTTTCATAGAAGTAATAAGACATTGTTTTTATAGAAACGGCTTCGCCCTTCTTCTTGCAGGAAGCTGGACCCCGTTCCTTCTATAAACCGCAGACACGTGTTGTTTGGGATTGCAGTGCGTTAATGCGACACTATATTCGTTGATCACTGGGCTGTGCTCCAGGCGGGTGTGTACGAAGCATCCCCGTCAAGTGCATGCCAACAACTTTCAGGGGGGAAATGTTATTATGGCAGCCAAGAAAATGCGTTCAGACATGATTAAAAAAGGTTTTGACCGGGCTCCGCACCGCAGTCTCCTGCGTGCCGCCGGCGTTAAGGAAGAGGATTTCGGCAAACCGTTCATCGCGGTATGTAACTCTTATATCGATATTGTACCAGGTCATGTGCATCTTCAGGAATTCGGCAAAATCGTCAAGGAAGCGATCCGCGAAGCCGGCGGCGTTCCTTTTGAATTCAATACGATCGGTGTAGACGACGGTATTGCCATGGGCCATATCGGCATGCGTTACTCCCTGCCAAGCCGCGAGATTATTGCCGACTCACTGGAAACTGTCGTTTCCGCGCACTGGTTCGACGGCATGGTGTGCATTCCCAACTGTGACAAAATCACTCCGGGCATGATGATGGGCGCGCTGCGCGTCAACATCCCGACAGTATTCGTCAGCGGCGGACCGATGAAGGCCGGCGTAGACAGCAAAGGCAAAAAGCTCTCCCTGACTTCCGTATTTGAAGGCGTTGGCGCCCATCAGGTCGGCAAGATCAATGATGAAGAGCTCCTGGAACTGGAACAATACGGCTGTCCTACCTGCGGCTCCTGCTCCGGTATGTTCACCGCTAACTCTATGAACTGTCTGGCTGAAGCTCTCGGCCTGGCTCTTCCGGGGAATGGAACCATTCTGGCAGTTGCGGAAGAACGCCGCGATTTCGTACGCAAATCCGCTACCCAATTGATGGAGCTGATCAAGCTTGATCTGAAACCGCGCGATATCGTAACCAAAGAATCGCTGGATAATGCCTTTGCTCTGGATATGGCCATGGGCGGCTCCACCAACACTGTGCTGCACACACTGGCACTGGCACAGGAAGCGGGCGTCGACTATCCGCTGGAGCGCATCAATGAAGTGGCTAACCGCGTGCCTTACCTGTCCAAGCTTGCCCCTGCCTCCGATATCTTCATCGAGGATGTGGACCGGGCCGGCGGCGTGAGCGCTGTGCTGAATGAGCTGCTGAAGAAGCCGGGTGCGATTTACGGCGACTGCATCACGGTAACCGGCAAGACGCTGGCCGAGAATGTACGCGGCCATGAGATTCTGGATACCTCTGTTATCCATACGCTGGACAATCCTTATTCCGAAAAAGGCGGCCTGGCCGTACTCTACGGAAACCTGGCTCCGGAAGGCTCGATCATCAAGGTCGGAGCAGTTGACGCTTCTGTAGGCGGCTACCATAAAGGTCCAGCGATCTGCTTTGATTCACAGGAGCAGGCTCTGGAAGGGATCGCGAACGGCAAGGTCAAGGAAGGACATGTAGTCGTTATCCGCTACGAAGGACCTAAAGGCGGACCGGGTATGCCGGAAATGCTCGCCCCAACCTCCCAGATCGTCGGCATGGGCCTTGGTGCCAAGGTCGGCCTGATCACTGACGGACGTTTCTCCGGCGCTTCCCGCGGCATCAGCATCGGCCATATCTCACCGGAAGCAGCTGAAGGCGGCCCGATCGCTTTTGTTGAAGACGGCGATATCATCGAGCTGGATCTCAACAACCGCAAGATCGAGCTGCTTGTCGAAGAAGAGGTGCTCGCTGTCCGCCGCAACGGCTGGAAAGGCTTCGAGCCGAAGGTGAAGACAGGCTACCTTGCCCGTTATTCCAAGCTTGTAACGAACGCCAGCAATGGCGGCGTGCTCAAAATCTAATTTTGCTGACAGCCCCGGGGGTATTCATGCCTCAGGGGCTATTTTTTTGGCTATGGCCATTGGAGAGCGTGACACGCTCGCCTTCGCAGTGGGTCAAATGTACTCGGTTTTTCGAGTACATTGGGCTGTGTTCTCCTCGCAGTGGCACATTGTACTCGGTTTTTCGAGTACATTGGGCTGCTTTGCCCTCGCAGTGGCGCATTGTACTCGGTTTTTCGAGTACATTGGGCTGCTTTGCCCTCGCAGTGGTACATTGTACTCGGTTTTTCGAGTACATTGGGCTGTTTTCCCCTCGCAGTGGCACATTGTACTCGGTTTTTCAAGTATATTGGGCTGCTTTCTCCTCGCAGTGGCACATTGTACTCGGTTTTTCGAGTACATTGGGATCGTTTCCGCTGTAGGCGAGCTTAAGCGCGGGATGCGACGCAAACTTGCACATGACAAAGCCTTGGACCCACAGTGTGAAAGAATACGAAGCTCCAGAGGTGTACGACAAAAAAGACAGAGGCTTGTTGAAGCTGCCTCTGTCTTTTCGCATTTATATTCATGAAATTTAGTGATTATAGCCGGGCGCTGTGCCTAATGTACAGCTGTCGCTCCCGGAAGCTCTGCTTCCAGAGGCCGCTCTTCTTCACGCTTCAGCTCACGCACCTTAACCTGCTTCTGCGGCCGCTGCTGGTTCATCTGGTCCAGGAGCTGGGAGACCGGCATCAGCATCATCTTCGGCACGAGCACCTCGCTGCGCTCCTTCAACCTTGCTCCGCCGGCGGGATGAATGACACTCAGCAGGATGCTCAAGTAAAACTTGGTGGAACGGGCGAACAGCCCATCCGGCAGATCCAGCACCATGAACCCGAACTTCTCCGGCCCCCGGTTAATCATGCTGACACCGTAAAGCGCCTTGGCTTCTGCCAGGTCCAAATCACCGGCAATCCGCCCCGCAAGCACAGGCAGATCCTTCTCCATCCGGCGGATCATCCGGATGGCCAGCTGCGCGGATGACCGGGAATGCACACCCAGCTCGAACAGCTGCCTGTTGTCGATATGCAGCTCTATAACTTTGTCGCCTTTGTTCAGCAGCTCGCCGTTATCCATCATCACCGGTTCACCCTGATACTTGCGCAGCCGGTAATGCAGGAACGGGTCGGCCGGCGAAATCGTCTTAAGACTGAAGATGAACTGGAACACCTGCTCCCAGGCCAGCCACAGGCCTACGACCAGCCTTTTGGCAAAAGAAAGCTGCTGAATGGGCGAACTCTGCACCTTCTTGATCATCTCATCAATCCGGATACTGCTCAGCCCGCGGTTCTGTGCTTCACGCAGCATCCGTTCCAGAGCCACCAGCATATGCTTCGGCGCGTGAGGGTCAGCGCCAAGTGTCGTGCCGCAGTCATGCAGCAGCATAACTTCACCCGGGTTCAGCTTGGAGAGCATTTTCTCGGTCAGCCGGTCTGCTCCAAGCTTTGCCTTCCAGTCACCGAACATGGCGGACCACAGAACAATCTGCACCTGCCGGCGTTTGGAAAAGTCGAACAGATTCACGATCCCCCACGGCGGACGGTAATACGTGCTCCGTTCCCCGGTAATACTGTAAATAATATCATCCGTACGCTTAATTTGCCTTTTGACGGTTGCGGGACGCATCAGCCAGTTCGTTTTGTGCACATAATTATGAATACCGATGAGATGCCCTTCGGCATGCATCCTTCTGATAATCTCCGGATTCTGCTCGGCGTGGGAGCCGACCACAAAGAATGTTGCCTTGGCATCGTAACGCTTGAGCAAATCGAGCAGAAGCGGTGTATATTGAGGATCAGGCCCGTCGTCAAAGGTCAGGGCAAATTCGGTCCGCCCGATACCTTTGCGGAATACACGGTAACCAAAGATCCGGCTGATCATTCCAGGAATAAATGCATAAAAGGTTGAAATATAAAATAACCAGAGCAGCAAAGTCTGCATGTAATTTCCCCGCTTTTCCAGAGTTGACTTTGGCTCGTTATAAGTATGCAAGCAGATACTGTGATACGGCCAAGTAGAGTAAGTGTGCCTTGCGGTTTTTTGGCGGGCACAATCCCGCGAAAAAACATTACCCCCTATTTTAACACAGCTGCCAAAGAAAAAGACGCTTTTTTATTAAAATCGTGTACAATGAATTGAAGGCTGAATGTCATTTTTTCTAAAAAGTCATCTGAAAAAGGAGTCGTTAACCCTATGCTGCCGCTGTACAAAAAATATTGGCGCACCTTCTTTGACATCGGGCTGGTTGTGCTGACGGTGTATCTTGTGATGCTCGCTTTCAGCAAGCTGTATCAACTGGCCGCACCTGTATTTCTGTCCTTTTTTGTATTCATGCTGATTGAGCCACTGGCGCGTTTCCTCAACCGTAAGGGGATGGGCAAACCGTTCGCTTCCGCCATTTCAGTGCTGCTGTTCCTCGTCATTCTCCTGGGCGTCCTGTTCGGTGCCGGACTGCTGATCGCAACGCAGGCGATTCAGTTCCAGCACAATCTGCCCCGTTATACGGAGATCGTCCAATATCATTTTACGGAAGCCACTACATACCTGCAGCAGCAAATTGATTCCCTGCCGGCTGATCTTACCGACAAAATCAACGGTTATTTCACCAGTGCCACCAATGTTCTCTCCGCGTGGCTGGTTACCTTCTTTAAGTATATGATCGGTGTACTCGGCTCTTTCTCTTCTTTTATGGGGAATTTCGGCATTGCGATTATTCTCGCCTTTTTCCTCAGTATGGAGATTAAGGACTGGCGGAAGATTGCCCACGACAAGATGCCCAAGACGTTCAAGACCGCTTACGCTTTTGTGCAGGGGAATGTCTTCAAAGCCATCGGTTCTTATCTAAAAGCGCAGCTGATCCTGATCAGCATTACCTTTGGCATTGTGCTCGTCGGATTGTTCATTCTCCAGACGGGAAATGAGATTACCATGGCGCTGGTCTGCGCTGTCTTTGACGTGCTGCCGCTGCTCGGCGTCTCAACTATCCTTATTCCCTGGATCGTGTATCTGTTCATCGTCGGCAACGTTTCGCTCGCAGTAGGCCTGCTGGTCCTGCTGGTTGTGGTCCTTCTCGTAAGACAGCTGCTGGAGCCGAAGATTACCGGCAATTCGATCGGCGTATCTTCCGCCTTTTTGATGCTCTCGTTTGTTATTCTGTCGATGTCCGCCTTTGGCGTCGCCGGGCTAATTCTGTCCCCGATTCTGCTCATCCTGATTAAAGAGCTGATTCAGCAGGGATACCTCCAGCGCTGGATTTACCTCCCGCAGGAGGAGTTCATTGTGTCTCCGTTCGCAGCTGCTGCCGAGCCTTCTACGGCGGGCGGTTCCGTTCCGGGTGACAGCGCCGCTGCTCATTCTCCGGAGGATGCGGACAGCAGATCAAACACCTGACCGAACAGCTTCGTGGCGGCGTGGAGGCTGCCGGGGGCCACATTCTCGACTGCAACAGCCACTGCATAACGCGGATGGTCTGCCGGACCGTAACCGATGAACCATTGGTTGTTGCGGGGCACACCCTTCACAAACGTCTGGGCTGTCCCGGACTTTCCGGCCACCGGCCAGCGGGTGCCTTGAAGACGGCTGCCCGTTCCTTCCGTCACCACCTTGCGCATCCATGACTGCAGCAGCTTGGAGGTGGCGGATGAGACCCGGCCGGCTTTGGCCGGGGCCAGATGAGCGGGCAGCTCCTGCAGTGTCTGCCCGTTCCGGAAGGCGATCCGCTGCAGAATGCGCGGCGCCCTGACCTCACCGCCATGCAGCAGCGTCACAATGAGATTGGCCGCCTGCAGCGGCGTGACTCTCACATCCCGCTGGCCAATGGCTGCCTGCACCCTTGCCCCGCCGTCATCCGGCAGCAGGGTGGTGAAAATCGTCCCCGGCTGCTCCCCGGCAAGCGGCCGGAGGACCGGCAGGCCAAGCGTGTTTTTGGCCTGCCAGCCAATATCTCTTCCCAGACCGAGCGCGAGCGCCGTGGTCTGGAGCTGTGCCCCGCTGAGCCGCTCAGCCAGCGTGGCAAAAACGGTATTACAGGACACGGCGAACCCTTGCGCCAGCGTGAGGGAACCGTGTCCTTTGCCGTTTAGGCAGGTCAGGCCATATTTCCCGTAATGACCGGAGCAGTAAAATTTCTCGTCCGGCGAAGTTACCCCGGCTTCAAGCGCAGCAGCTGCAGTCACGATTTTAAAAATGGACCCCGGAACAGCCGCCTGCAGCGCCCTGTTATTCCATTCGCCTTCTTCAGGCGAAATCTGCTCGGGATTGTAGAAAGGGAACGATACCATCGCTTCAATATCACCTGTAGCCGTGTCCAGCACGACGACCGCGCCTTCTTTCAGGTCTTCCCCGCTGACCAGGTCCTCAATTCCTTCCTGAAGCTTTTTATTAATGGTTGTATATACGGACAGCGGATAATAAGGATTGCCCGGTGCTTTCACATGAATTTTACTGCCGGGAAGCTTGTTGCCGCGCGCATCCACCTGAACGTAAGCCTCTGTATGGCCCACTCCCTCAATCAGGGGTTCGAGCGTCTTCTCCAGTCCGTCTGTTCCCGTAAGCGGAACCCTCAGTCCTGTAGATGACTGTTTAGCCTTTTCCTTTGAAGCTTCAGAGAGGTATCCCATCCATTGGCTTCCGGATAATTTCTCATTATGCCTGCGGGTAAAAGGGAGCACACGCACCTCTTCAAGTCCAAGCTGTTCCACTGCTGCTGCCTGATCCGGAGTCAGTGCTAAAGGGCGTTTGCTGCCTGGATCAGCGGGCCAGACCAGCGGCTCTTTTATACCGGAGATTCTGCTCTGCAGCTCCCCGTATGTAACCTCCAGCACAGAAGCAAGCCGGCGCATCCGCTGTATGCTATCATTGCCCGGGGAATAACGGGCGCTCTGCTCCTCCGGAAAAAACACAGCAACCCGGATCGTCTCCCCGGCAAGCGGCTTCCCTGAACGGTCATACAGTCGTCCCCGCCCGCTGTCCAGCACAGTTTCACGTTCACTCTGGACTTCAGCCATCTGCGCCAATGTGTATTCTCTTCCCGGCACATGCCGGTTCTTCAGCACCAGCTGCACCCAGGCCAACCTTACCATTAACAGAACAACCAGAGCTGATAAAACCAGCAGAACCCACATTATGCGTCTATGTATAGCCTTATGCAATTCCATACCTCCTGAGATGCTTCCGCCTGTTAAAGCTTACCGGCAGTGATGGCATCTATTATGCCCAGACTGAGAATTTATTTCCGCAAAATATTGGGGGTACAGAACTTAAGTTAGACTTAAGGAACATTTGAAAAGAGCGGGCTATTTTTTATTCAAGCCTTATGAGTTGAAATAGTAATTAAATCCGCCGACACAAAAAGAATCAAGCATGTACGTGTAACGGAGAGTAATATTATTTTATTTACGTGTATCATTTCTGGTTCTGGGCGTATCCTCAGTCTGAGTCTTAGGCATTTGTGCCTTTCATTTCAACCATTTTACTGTTCACGCCGAATTCTGAGGTATTTGTGCATTTCCTTTCAACCATTTTACTGTTCACGCCGACTTCTGAGGTATTTGTGCATCTCTTTTCGACCATTTTACTGTTCACACCGAATTCTGAGGTATTTGTGCCTTTCCTTTCAACCAACTTACTGTTTACGCTGACTTCTGAGGTATTTGTGCATCTCCTTTCGACCATTCTACTGTTCACGCCGAATTCTGAGGTATTTGTGCCTTTCTTTTTATCTCGCCAGTTGATATGCGCCCACCAGCCTGACTCCAGTGATTTCAACGGAACTTTTCCCGTTCATTTGCTCTACCAGCCTGACTCCAGTGATTTCAACGGAACTTTCCCGTTCATTTACTCTACCAGCCTGATTCCAGTCAATTCAACGGGACTTTTCCCGTTCATTTACTTCACCAGCCTGATTTCAGCCAATTCAACGGGAATTTTCCCGTTCATTTGCTCTACCAGCTTCATTCCAGCCAATTCAACGGGACTTTTCCCGTTCATTTACCTCACCAGCTCGATTCCAGCCAATTCAACGGGACTTTTCCCGTTCATTCCGTCCACCAGCATTCCCCATATTAGCCTCCACCTCCTCCCCGCCTCCAACAAGGACCAAAACTACTAAACTACAAAAAAACCGTCCTTTCACAAGGAAAGAACGGTAAAAACGATTTAACCCGCCTGATGCCACTAAGACTACACGCTAAATTTAGAAAGTCTTTCTTTGAGCAATAAAGATGCCTTCTCCAGCCTGCCGGACAGCTCCACCAGATAATCACTTACATTTTGCTGCTCACTGCTGAGTGAAGCTACCTCTTCTGAGGCCGCCGAGGATTCTTCGGCAAACGCGCTGACATTGCCAATGGTTTGGGACAGCACACTTTGGGACTGATTCAGTCCGCCGATAGATTGTTCCACGGAATCAAGACGAAGAATGAACTGGCTCATTTCTTCCTGTACCGCTGTGAAGATTTCACTGGTGTCCCGAACCGCAGCTGTCTGCTCGCCGAACAGTGGAGTAACATCCGAGAGCGCGGCTTCGGTTTCATGCATATCGCCCATAATTCTACCGGTAATCTCGGCCACCATAGCTATGGAACGTCTGGATTGGCCGGCCAGTTGGCGGATTTCGTCAGCTACTACCTTAAAGCCTTTACCTGCTTCTCCCGCCCGGGCAGCTTCAATAGAAGCATTCAGGGATAATATGTTGGTCTGCTGGGCAATTCCCTGCATGACGCCCAGTACATCGTTTACTGTGGATGCCGTTTCTTTCAGCTCATTGACCTTAAGCACCAGGTGCTCCGTCATTTCCCCTGTCGTCTGCGTCCTGTCCAGCAGCGCTCTCAGCTTGGCAACCCCTTCCTGGCTGGACTGATCCACTGTATGCGCTGAACTGCCCATCTCTTTAGCTGCAGTAAAGACCGCATTCATTCTGCCTGCAATCAGCGCCGTCATCTCATTGCCGCGGTCTGCCTCTAGTGCAAGGCCGCCCGCGCCGCCGGCTATCTCTTCCGTGGCCGAGGCAATATCTTTGGCTGCGGCAGCGGTTTTGAGTGATACACCGCTCAGGGCATCTGCAGCTTCCAGCACATCGCGGGCAGTGTCGTTAGTATGTACTACCAGCTCACGAATCCGCTCCATCATTATATTGAAAGAACCGGACAGCTGGCCGATCTCATCACGTCTTCCCTTATCCGTGCGTACACGAAGATCACCTTCCGCTCCCTGGAACATTAGATTTTTCAGGCGTAACAGCGGTTTGGATACCATTCTCACCATCCACAAGCCGATCAGAACGGCAACACCCGCTGCTGCAGCAACCGCTATATAAGTAGTATCGAGAATACGTCCTGCATCTTGCGTCAGATTCGCTGCCGGCACTACCCCCAGCAGTCTCCAGCCTGAGCTTGCCAGCGTACCGTAAACTGCGAGGATCGATTCCCCCTGCTCATTCATGGTCGGCAGTGAGCCTGAGACCTGGCTTACTCCTTTGAACAGGGTTCCTCCCAGCCGCAGATAGGTGTCTGTCTGTTCATCCTGGGAAGAAGCAATCATTTCGTCATTGGAAGTCAGCAGCTGAATATAGGAGCCCGGTCCAAGATTCACCTTACCCAGCTCCGCTTCCAGCGCGGAGGATTCAATATCACAAATGGCGATATAGTTTGTATTTCCGGAACCGTCCGCAACAGATTTGGCCAAATGGAATATACCGGCGGTCTCCCCATCCTTTAATGACTGCGTAATCCAGTGGCTTTGGGGCTGCTCCTGCAGCTGCCTGTACCAGGAAGCTTCCCTGATCCCCTCCATAAAAGCACTGTCCGGTGTACCGGAGACCGAGACAGGAAGAGCTGCATTTACTGGTGCCAGATACACCGCTTGTACGCCGTCTGCAGTACCGAGCCAATGCTCCAGCTCTTCCGCAATCCGGACAGAATGATTCCGGCGTTCCACACTGCCGTCACCCGGTGACGTCCCTATATCCACCGCATGCTGAACATCCTTGTTGTGTAAAAGCTGCTCCAGCCGGTCCTCGAAGCGCAGCAATACAACGTCCAGCTTTTCAGCTGTCTGCTGCACCGTCTGTTCATTGGAAGATAAAGCATTGCTCTCGATTGTATGTCTCGCCACGGAATACGAGATGTACCCCAGAGACAGAACGATTCCCATCGTGGTGATGAAAAACACGAGAAAAAGCCGCACCCCTAGCGACTTGGAGGGGTGCAGCCGGTTGATTAAACCTTCTTTGTGTGCTGCCTGCTTGCTCAAAAAACCACCGCCAGATCCGCTGAATTCCTGTACGGGATGCTCCCGCTACAGGGTCAGGAATGTCTGCAGCGTACGATCAGCCAGATACGGCAGATATTCATGACCGTATTCATGATATACCATAAGGTCTTTGGATGCTGTGATTTTGTTGTATGCAGCAAATTGCGTCGAAGGCGGACAAATGCTGTCCACCAAGCCGGTTACCCACAATACTCTGGCCTGGATCCGGCCTGCCAGATTCTGAATATCAATGTAACCCAAGCGGTTGAAAATTTCATCCTCACGCAGATGATGCGGATCAAAAAAGCGGAAATAATAATTGATCTCTTCATAGGCAGAGGTTGTAATATTTGTCTCCCAGGCCCGCTTGTAATCCGAGAGAAAAGGATAGACCGGCACAGCTGCGGCGATGCGCGGCTCCAGGGCTGCGCAGGCTACCGTAAGCCCTCCGCCCTGGGAGAGTCCAAAGGCTCCGACACGTGCCGGGTCTACCTCCGGCATCCCCATTAGAATACGCGCCGTTTGGGCGGTATCCAGAAAAACATTGCGGTAATACAGCTGATCCGGATTCGGGTCGTCAATCCCGCGGATAATGTGGCCGCGGATTGTAGTTCCCTGCACAGTCAAGTTATCCTCTGATAATCCGCCTTGCCCGCGGCAATCCATAGCCAGCACGCTGATTCCGTGAGCGGCATAAGCTACTTTCTCCAGCCAGTCACCGCTGTCGCAGGAGTATCCGTGGAACATGACTACGCCACGGCCTTTTCCCGTTGATGCTGCTTTGGGTCTTACATATTTGCAGTGAACTCTTGCGCCGCCTACGCCGGTAAAATAAAGATGAAAGCACTCTGCCAGCTCACTCTGGAATTCGGCCGGTACCAGCTCATAATCGAGCGGCTGGTTGTCGAGCTCATGCAGCGCACGTTCCCAATAGGAATCGAAATCAACGGGTTTAGGACTGCTGCCTTGATAGGCCTTCAATTGGGATAGGGATCGTTCATTCATGGTTTATCCTCCTAAAATGGGAAAGGGTGGTGTGAGGAACAGATGTAATTCCAACATTCTTCTCTTGTTATTCCTCCTCACTGGAGGTGCAGCAGCATGAACAGAGGTTTCACGCGGCCTGTTTGGATCAATTTAATTGGAAATCCTCCAGCTAAACCAAGCCTTACTCCTCATTTATGAGCAATAGTTGGAAATTCTCCAGCTATTCGGGCGGATAAAGAGCTTTAGCGGCTCATCCAGCACTTTTAAGTGGAGTTTTTCCAACAAGCATTGTAATTCTGGTATAAATCGGAAGATTAGATGGTGAAATTCCACTTCGCTTGTTCGGAGTGGAGGAATTCCAACTCCATTCCAGATCACCGCCCCGGAGCAGAGTTTTGAGCGGCCGGAAGCGAAAACTGCCCTATGAATCACAGCAGATTTCCGTTCCAGCCGCTCCCTCTCACAGCCATCCGGTTCTTTCAATCTATGATGCTTACGGCCGCTGACTCTGCCAGGCTAAATCTTGCCCAGTCCGGCGTCGTCGCCCACTTCCTCATGGGTATCGATTACGTAGTTGACGATATCCTGCACGTTGGTATAAGCAACGCCTACATAGGTATCGGCTGCGCCATAGTAGATAGCGATGCGGCCGGTATCGGCATCATGCAGAGTCGCGCATGGGAAAATAACGTTGTTCACGAATCCTCTTTCCTCGTACCATTCTTCCGGTGTAAGCACAAAGTTTTTGGAACGGTATTTCACCTTGGACGGCTCATCGCGGTCCAGAATAACCCCGCCCATGCTGTACACAAGACCATTGCAGGTTTGGGTTACGCCGTGATAGAACATCAGCCAGCCTTCAGTCGTTTCAATCGGCGCAGGGCCGCCGCCGATTTTGGTGCTCTGCCACCAGCCTTGGCCGCCTTTGGTCATCACATGACGGTGTTTGCCCCAGTATACGAAGTCAGGGCTTTCACTCAGGAATACATCGCCAAAAGGCGTATGGCCGCTGTCGCTCGGACGGGACAGCATCACGAAGTTGCCGTTGATCTTCTTGGGGAACAGTACGCCGTTGCGGTTAAACGGCAGGAACGGATTTTCCAGGCTGATGAACGTTTTGAAATCCCGGGTTTTGGCAACGCCGATGGCCGCGCCGTAGAAATCGGTACACCAGATAATATAGTAGGTATCCTCAACTTTTACGAGACGCGGATCATAGGCATAACGCGGTGCATACGGATTACCCTGCTCATCGACAAACTTGATTGGCTCATCGTCGATTTTCCAGTCCAGGCCGTCCGCACTGTAGCCCATCCGCAGATGGGGGCGGGTAGTGTTGTCCTCTACGCGGAATACGCCGAGAAAGCTGCCTTCATAGGCGGCTACCGCACTGTTGAAGATGCGGGCTACGCCTTTGGCCGGGTTCCGCTTAATGACCGGGTTGTCGTTATGTCTCCAGAGCGGATTTTCATGTCCCTCAGGCTTCTCCTGCCAAGGCATGTTCGGCAGGCTGTTTCCAATGATTTTTACATCTTTCATCGTTCAAACTCCTTTATCGGTTTATTTGACAGAACCTTGTGCAAACCCGTTATAGATATATTTTTGCAGAGAGACGAAAGCAATCAGGGTAGGTATAATCGCAATCATGATCGCCGCACAGATAACTTCCCACTGCGAACCGTACGGCCCTTTAAATTTGAACAATGCGGTCGACACGACCTGCAGGTCACTCTTCGGCATATACAGGAACGGAGTATAAAAGTCGTTATAGATATTGACACCCTTAACGATAATGACCGTTACAATTGCCGGGCTAAGAAGGGGCAGAATGATTCTCCAGTAAATCGTCCAGTATGAAGCACCGTCCAGCATCGCCGATTCATCCAGCGACTCGGAAATCGAGTCAAGAAACTGCATAAAGATATACACGGCAATAATATCAGTGCCAAGGTACATAAGAATCGGCGCCCAGCGCGTGTTGAACAGTTCCAGGGAATTGATGATCTGAAAGGTCGCAACCTGAGTGGTTACGCCCGGAATCAGTGTCGCCAGCAGAAAAGCCCCCATAAGCAGCTTGCTGCCTTTAAATTTAAAGCGGGCCAGGATATAAGCCATCATAGAACCGGTAAGCGTAGCGCCGGCAATAGAGATTAAGACAATAATGATCGTGTTCATGAAACCGAGCAGCATTTTCCCGTCAACAAAGGCTTTGGTATAGTTCGAGAAATTGAGCCAGTTCTCCGGAAGGGTCAGCGGACCTGTGGAGGCATACTCTGCATTGGTTTTCAGTGAAGCCAGAAAAACAACGGCAATAGGAATCAGGGCCATCAGCGCACCCAGCACAAGCGTAAGGTATTTGAAGAAAGAAGCTGCGGAATATTTAAAGGTATGCATAGTTCTTACTTCTCCTCCTTAATCAGAACACGCTGCAGAATGGTAACCAGAACAACAATTCCCAGTAGCACTACGGCCATTGCCGAGGCGAGGCCAAGCTTGCTGTATTTGAAGGCCACATCGACGGTCTGGATAACGAATGTACCACTGCCATTGGAGCCGCCGGTCATGACATACGGAATTTCGAATACACCGATCGCACCGCTTACGGCAAGGATCAGATTGAGCTGCAGGATACGCTTGATGCTCGGGATAATAATATGTCTGAACTGGTGCCAGCGGTTGGCGCCGTCAATTTCCGATGCTTCGTATATATCGCTGCCGATGGAGGAAATCGCTCCGAGGAAGATGATGAAATTCATCCCCATGTATCTCCATACCGAAGCAAAAGCAAGGGAAATATTGATCAGATTCGGATTCAGCAGCCACTTCTGCTGCCAGGCTCCCAGCCCGAGCAGATCAAGAATCGTGTTGAGTGTCCCTTCAGGCTTGAAGAAGAACAGGAAGATAAAGCCGATGGCCACACCATTCAAGAGTGTCGGGAAAAAGAGGATCCCCTTGAACCAGTTCTTAAGGCGGACGTTAAAGCTCAGAATCGTGGCAAAATACAGCGCCAGCCCCATCTGCACGAAGGTTGCGAAAAAGTAATAGAGACTGACTTTGAATACGGCAAAATATTCGGGTCTGGTGAAGATCGTCTTGTAATTCTCGAAGCCGACATACTCCATCTTTTTGCTGAAGCCGTCCCAGCTGGTGAAGCTGTACTGGAACATTTTGAATACGGGTAAATACGAGAAGGTCAGCAGCAGTGCTACAGGGACCAGTGAAAATAAAAAGATGATCAGAATCCGTTGATTTTTATAGCTCATGTTGGATAATTTGGGCACTCTCCACACCTCCTAAGAACAAATGCTTATAACTCCCATCCATTTCTAACCGCAAAGTGAAGGGGAAAATGCCGTCACCGGCATCTCCCCGTTCTTTAAGTTATCTCCTCACCCTGCGAAAAAAGCTTATTGTGCAGCTGTAATCTTCGCTCTTGCTGCTTTCCATTTGTCGTTCAGGTCTTTCATAATATTGTCATAGGATTCTCTTCTGTTGCCGATGGCCGCTTCAATAATCACTTTCTTGAAGTCAGGCTGCCAGAGACCGATTTCCGCCTCTTTATCGATCGCGTCTACCCAGCCTTCTTCGCCGGCTTTTGCAGGAGTTAAGGTATCAAAGGTTACTTCCGTACCTTCAAACTGCTTCAGGATTTCCGGCAGCTCAGCGCCTTTAACCGGGCTCATACCGCCGCCTTCAGTGGTCGGATAACCCGATTCGTTGATGAACCAGTCCACCCAGGCTCTTGCTGCTTCTTTGTTCCGGCTGTGGATACTGATTCCCAGGTTATAGTCGTCAGCCAGCGGTACAAGTACTTTCTCGGCATTGGTAGGGAACGGCATGAAGCCTACATCATCAGGGTTGGTAGCCACGCCTTTGATTTGACCGATAGCCCAGGAGCCGAGCACCATAGTCCCGATTTTGCCGTTGGCCAGATCAGCCTTGGAGGATTCCCAGTCGGTGGTTGTAGGATCTTCTTCAATCAGACCGTTCTTCGCCGCATCGTACATCACTTTGTACAGATCATAGTGAGGTTGTCCCTGCACGAAATTATCGTCAGAAGCGACTTGAGTAATGTTGACATAATCACGGTTGCCGGCTACGGTAGCCAGTGCAGATTCCCATTGGGTCAGCGTCCAGCCTGCTGCATAGTTGGTATACAGCGGAACGGCATCCGTCTTGTCTTTGATATTTTGCAGAGCGGTCATGAATTGGTCTATGGTTCTAGGCACCTCAGTGATGCCTGCATCCTTGAAGACCTGCTTGTTATAGATGATGCCTGAGAAATTGACGGTAATCGGGATACCGTAAGAAATACCATCCACACTGCGTTCCTCTAGACCGGTATACTGCTGCTCCAGGTCGGCCATTTTGCCCAGCGGCTCAAAGAAATCCGGCAGGTCCTTAATGGCCACACTTGTAGGCAGCAGCAGGACATCACCGTAGTCACTTGTACTCATACGGATTTTGATCTGGTCTTCGTACGTGGACAGCGCTTCAAAATTCACTTTTACATCCGGGTATTTTTCATTGAATTTGGCTGCGTAGTCTTTGAATACGGTATCAACAATATCCGTTCTTTGGGTAATTACCGTGATCTCGCCTTTGAGCTCCTTGGCAGCATCACCTTCAGGAGCGGCCGTAGCCTCAGCGGCATTCCCTGTATTTCCGGTATTCCCTGCGGCTTCATTGCCGGCATTGTTGTTGGACGAACAGCCTGTAAACAAGCCCGCCATCAGCGTAAGCCCCATAATTCCAGCCATCACTTTGTTTTTCTTCATTGCTTTTTGACCCCTCTCTTCATCCTCATATCAATATAACAAAACACTAACAATATCCATCAACTAAAAACCTTCCTCAAGCAACTTCAGTGAGAGTTTTTATTTAAAACCTCTTGAAAAGTTTGATGGTATCGCTTACAAATCTATTATAGATCGATTTCAACTCTAAAACGATGGTTTGAATTGTTTTTTCTGGTCTTCTATTTGTTATTTTTGTTTTTATTATATTATTTAAAATGGATAATTTTATTATTCAAGACAGCAAAAAAGAGGGCGCGTACAGCCCTCCTCTGAAAAAAAGCCTTCCTATTAAATAGATCTCCGGGACATCACATTCCTAACGCTCCACCTTGGGCGTCCTGCAGCCGTACTTATAATCCTTGGGAGTCATGCCGCACATTTTCTTGAACAGCTTGTTGAAATACACGGGATCACTGTAGCCGACCATTTCGGCAATTTCGTAATTTTTGAGATCAGGCTGCTCCGCCAGCAGCGCTTTGGCCTTGGCGATCCGGATTCCGATCAGATAGTCCGTTATCGTCTGTCCGGTCTTATACTTGAACAGACGGCTGATGTAGCTTGCATTCATGCCCACCTTCTCTGCCAGCCGTTCAAGCTCAAAATTATGGCTGTACTCCTTTTCCAATATGCTCTTGGTTTGTTCGACCACATAATGTTCTCCGCCTTCGGCGTTTTGTACCGGACTATTCTCCGGAAGAGGATCATCTCTTCTCAGCGTTTTGCCCTCTTCTACTCTTTTCAGCAGTTCATATAATTGAGCCTTCTCAATCGGCTTGAGCAGATAATCCAGCACGCCATGCCGTATGGCCCGCCGGGCATATTCAAATTCACTGAAGCCGCTAAGCACGGCTATAGACAGATCCTTCATATATCTCCTGGCCTCTTCTATCAGCTTGAAGCCATCCATTCGCGGCATTTTAATATCTGTAATCAGAAGGTCAATATCTGCCGGTTTTAAGGTTGACAGATGCGCCCAGGCCTCCTGGCCGTTTCCGTGCGATCCGATCACTTCCACATCCAGATCCATTCTGGAAGCAATCTTTTCCAGCCCGCGGCGGATAACCTCCTCATCATCTGCAATCATTACCTTGATCACCTAGAACCGCCCCCAGTTGTTAATTCCATCCCGCATGATTGCGCTGTCAATTCAATTATAGGCTTCATTTGAGGATAAGCAAATGTGCTGCATTGATCTTTTATAGTCTTGTATTTACTTTCGATATTTCCCCTTGAAATCATACACAAAAAAGTATATAACTAAATTGAAGCGTTGTTATTATTAACTAACAATTTTATAATAACAATATCATAACAAAATAACCGGAGTTGTGAAGCCTTTTACCTAATACTATCGACAAAGCGAGGTTTCCAAATGTCACTGCTGAATGAATATGTCGGAGGCGTTACCTGGGGTTTTATGGGCAGGCGCGGAACATGGGCAAACGAAGCTGCGGAGCAATCCATGGAGCTCATGGAATCAACAACCGGTGCGAACTGGACTGCCATTGCCTTCAGTGCGCTTCAAGCCACGCCGCAATCCACACAAATCCCCTATTGGAAAGAGCCGACTGTCACTGATGAAGAAGTACTGTGGGCCATCCGCAAGGCCAAGAAGCTCGGGCTTAAGGTCTGTCTGAAACCGATCGTCAATTGCGCGGACGGCACCTGGCGTGCCCATATTAACTTTTTTGACAAAGATGTTCCCTGTGAGCCTAAGTGGAGTGAGTGGTTCCGGTCTTATACTGACTTTATTCTGCATTATGCTGCCATCGCCGAGGAGAGCGGCTGCGAAATGTTCTGTATCGGCTGTGAGCTGGTGCAGTCAGACAGACGCGAGAACGAATGGAGAACCTTGATCTCTGAAGTCCGCAAGGTGTACACCGGTGTGATTACCTATAATTGCGACAAATATCAGGAGGATAATGTAACCTGGTGGGATGCGCTTGATGTGATTTCTTCCAGCGGCTATTATCCCGAGAAGGATTGGGAGAATCAGCTTGACCGGATCGAGGCAGTCGTGAAGGCGTATGATAAGCCGTTTTTCTTCATGGAAGCAGGATGTCCCAGCCGAACCGGCAGCGCCGCGATCCCCAACGACTGGACTCTGCAGGGAGTGCCCGACGAGGAGGAGCAAAGCCGGTTCTACCGGGCCATGTTCGGAAGCTGTGAAGGCAGGCCGTGGGTTCAAGGCTTTATGCTCTGGGATTGGCCGGCTGTTCTGTACCCGCTGGAAGAGGCCGCTGGGAATGATGATTACTGCATGTACGGTAAATCGTCAGCAGCAATTATTAAGGATTATTTTACTTCCAAAATAAATGTTTAGGAGTGGTTCTGCACTATGACAACATCAACTGGAGCATGGCTTGACGCACTGGAGAATGAACTTCAGCACAACATCCTCGGCTTCTGGATGAAGAATACCCTGGATGAAGAGAACGGCGGGTTCGTAGGTGAAATCGACAATCAGCTGAATGTGATTGCCGGTGCCGAGAAAAGCCTTGTGCTGAACGCACGGATTCTGTGGACATTTGCGAGCGCTTACCGCATCTACGGCAAAGCTGAGTACCTCACCATCGCTGAACGTGCCTACAGCTATCTGCTGGAGCATTTCCTGGACAAGGAATACGGCGGATTATACTGGATGGTCGACGCGAAAGGCGCGCCTTCCCAGCTGAAGAAGCAGGTGTATGGCCAAGCCTTTGCCATCTACGCCCTCGCCGAATTCCACCATGCTACCGGAAACGCAGAAGCCCTGGAGCAGGCAATAGCCGTGTTCCGCGCCTTGGAGAAATACGGTTATGATCCTGTAAATAAAGGCTACATTGAAGCTCTTTCCCGTGAGTGGGAAATGACCGATGAATTGTCGCTTAGCGCCAAGGACATGAACGAGAAGAAATCGATGAACACACATCTTCATGTGCTCGAAGGCTATACCGGCTTATACCGGGTCTGGCAGACGGAAGAGCTGCGCGTCAAGCTGGCCGAGCTGATCGACACGATGATTGACCACATCATTGATGACAAAGGGGAGCACTTCCTCTTGTTCATGGACGAAGAGTGGAATGTGAAGTCGGAAATTATCTCCTACGGCCATGATATCGAAGGCAGCTGGCTGCTGGTTGAAGCGGCTGAAGTGCTTGGCGACGAGGAGCTGCTGGAGCGTGTGCGCAAGGTAGCTGTATCCATGGCGGAAGCCGCTCTGAACGAGGGCATTGATACTGACGGCGGAATCTGGAACGAGGCAGAAGGCGGCAGCCTGGTCTCCAAGGATAAAGACTGGTGGCCGCAGGCGGAGGCCATGGTCGGCTTCTATAATGCCTATCAGCTGACAGATGACCGCCGTTTCCTGGACGCTTCCGCGGCATCCTGGAATTTCATCGACAAATATATGGTCGATCACCAGCTTGGGGAATGGTATTGGGCCGTGGACGAGAACCTTCAGCCGCTGGCACATGCACCTAAGGTCAGCGCCTGGAAATGTCCTTACCATAACGGCAGAGCCTGCTTTGAAATGATCGGGCGGCTAAAATCAGCTATAAAGGAGACGATCTGATGACAGCAGTATTTGAAGAACGCAAGGCACAGTTAACCGAACGCTATGAGGCGCTTATTGCCCGCAAGAATGAAAAGGTTCCCTACGGGAACGGTATTTTTGACCGTTATCAATACCCGCTGCTGACCGCAGAGCATGCACCGCTGATCTGGCGGTATGACTTTAATCCCGATACCAACCCTTACTTCGCAGAACGGATCGGCGTGAACGGCATTTTCAATCCGGGTGCCATTGAGCTGGACGGCAAATTCTATATTGTTGCCCGCGTTGAAGGAAACGACCGTAAATCCTTCTTCGCTGTAGCCGAAAGTGACAGCGGTGTGGACGGCTTCCGGTTCTGGGATCATCCCGTCGTGCTTCCCGAAACCGAAGATCCGGACATTAACGTCTATGATATGCGCCTGGTCAAACATGCTGACGGCTGGATTTACGGCCTGTTCTGTACCGAGCGCAAAGACCCCGACGCTCCGCACGGCGATCTCTCCAGTGCTGTGGCCCAGTGCGGAATCACCCGCACCAAGGACCTCAAAACCTGGGAACGTCTGGCTGACCTCAAGACCGGATCTGCACAGCAGCGCAATGTCGTGCTGCATCCAGAATTCGTGGACGGCAAGTATGCCTTCTATACCCGTCCGCAGGACGGCTTCATCGATGCCGGCTCCGGCGGAGGCATCGGCTGGGGGCTGTCCGATACGATTGAGAACGCCGTAATTACAAGTGAGACCATTATGGATCAGCGCTACTACCATACCATCAAAGAAGTGAAGAACGGCCAGGGTCCGGCCCCAATCAAGACACCGCGCGGCTGGCTGCACATTGCCCACGGTGTACGCAATACCGCTGCCGGCCTGCGTTATGTGCTCTATGCCTTCTTGTCCGATCTTGACGAGCCGAACAAGGTGACCCATGCTCCTGGCGGACATTTCATTGCCCCGGACGGCGAAGAACGCGTCGGCGATGTATCAAACGTAGTATTCTGCAACGGTGTAATCGCCCGTGACAACGGAGATATCTATATCTATTACGCCTCTTCCGATACCCGTATTCATGTGGCTACCACCACTGTTGACCAAATGCTTGATTATGTAATGAACACACCTGAGGACCCGCTCCGCTCCTATGCCTGTGTTCAGCAGCGGATCGCCCTCATTGACCGTAATTTACAACTCTAATCCACTATATACGTGTACGCCAAAAGGCGGCCCCGGCAGGTTAACTGCCGGCGGCCGCCTTTTTACTTGGCATTTACTACCTTCTACCTTGGTTATAGGGACGGTTAGCTGTTAGCTGCACTTGGTACAACTATAATCTGACATTTCCTTGTCTTTCACGGTTTACTTGCACTTTGTACACTTATTAAATTACAAAGGGGTCAAACTACAACCAAATCAGGATTTTTAATGTACAAAGTACATCTATATCTAAATTTTGGCCTTTAGAGTCCGAAATAACTGTAGAAAATACATTTATATGCATAGCTTTTAACTTCTCTTCTCATTCAGCAGCTTCTAAATTCCTACGTTCTGTGCCAGTTGCTGTCCCGCACCCTTGTTCAAAATATCAGTTATGCGGCCCGGATACCGAATCCCTGTGCACAATGTCTGCGGCAATCAGAATCTTCTCCAGCGGTACAGACGGATTATGAAGACGGCTCAGCAGCTTCTCTACTGCCGCGCGGCCCATTGCCTCCTTGGGCACATGTACCGTAGTCAGCGGCGTAACGGCTCTGGCGGCATCTTCAATATTGTCAAAGCCCGTAACTGAAATGTCACCGGGTATGAAGCAGCCTACTTCCTTCAATCCCTCGCTGACCGCCAGCGCGATTCTGTCATTGGCACAAACGACCGCTGTCGGCAGGGACTTCGCTTTTTTGCGTTTGGCCGCCCAGGCTGCGAATTCTTCCTTCATAGCATTATCATCTATCTCCTCCAGCTGCAGCATCTCATCGTCCCCTGCCGGAGGCATTACCCCGTTCTCCTCCAGTGCGCTGCGAAAGCCAAGCCAGCGGTCCCGGAAGCTGCGGGAGTAGCGGATATTACCGACAAAATGGATCTGCTTATGCCCCACTCCCATCAAATGGTTACACAGCCTGCCCATGGAATCGATATTGTTGGCAAACACCGTGTCGCTTGGAATAAGCGGATCTTCATGATCGATGAGCACCATCGGCAGGCCGATCCGGTGGACCTCCAGCAGCAGCGACGTTGAAATCTGGCCGACACCGATCAGGCCCAGCAGTCCGTTCGGATTGAGGATATTCACAAAATTATCTGCGCGGTGCTCGGAGACAATAACCATCCCCAGATCTTCCTGATCCAGGGCAAGCGAGATACCGTCAACAATTTTGCCCCAATACAGGGAGTCCTGCGTTTGCGAGCGGATATTCGGCATCAGCACCAGGACGGATTGTTTGTTCCGGTCGCCGCCCGCAGTTTGCACTGGTCGTTTGATGTTCTGCATATAGGCATTCTTTTGTGTAAAATAGCCCAGCTGGGAGGCAGCCTGAATGACTCTCTCCCTGGTTGTCTCATTTACGCCGCCTTTGCCCGAGAGCGATTTGGAGACGACGAACTTGGATACGCCGAGATGATCGGCAATTTTCTGCATGGTAACCTTTTTGGCCATATGTAAACCCTCCAATTCATATTTTTCCGGAATACCCGCTGCCCTTCAGGGTTGGGAAGATGCCTGCCGGCTTGCCCGCGCTTCCTTCCATATTGCATTTAGTTCGTCAAAAGACTGCTGTAAATCCGGCGCAGCAAGCAGCTCCTGAATATACTCCCCGGACCAGAAGGACATTTTTGCACGGTTGGCTATATCGACAAAATCATCCTTTTGCACAGTGGCCTCCACTAACTTGGGCTGGTAAGAGAGGAATTCCTTGTACTGCGGCATCGAGGTCTCCTGCGAGCCGTCTGCCGGCAGAAATCCCCAGTCTGACGTATAAGAAGTTTCTTTAATCAAAAACTCCACCCAGGCCATGGACAGCTCCTTATTCTTGCTAAACTTACTGACGCCAATGAACCAGTCCGGATTCAGTGCGGCATAATGCATGCTGCCGTTATCATAAGGAAACGGGAAGAACCCGATATCCTCCGGCGCAGCCCCTGCATCGAGCACCTGACGGATCGTCCAGTTCCCCTGCAGGTACATTCCCGCTTCACCAGTAGCCAGCTTGGTTTTGGATATTTCCCAGTTATTGGAGAATAGCTGTTCTTCCACATATCCTCTGTTAATAAGCTCCCTGGCAATCCCCAGCGCTTTGCCCCATTCATTGTCAATCTGCCAGGGGTTGTCCACATTCATCATATTATTCGTGTAGCCGGGATTGCCGGTCATATAGTTGACCATGCCGTCGCCCCATTCCCGCAGCGGCCAAGCGGCACCGTAATTCATGTAAAGCGGTATGATTCCCGCTGCCTTAAGCTTGGCACACACTGCATAAAACTCATCAAGTGTCTGCGGAATATCCGTGATTCCGGCTTGTCTGAACGCTTTTTTATTGTACACGATCCCGCTTGTGGTAGTACCGGTGGATAAACCGTATCTTTTCCCCCCATATGTCGCAAAGGTGGTGAACCGTTCGCCAGCAGACATGGACTCACTCAGCGGCTCAAAGAAATTCCCGAGCTCATCGGCAGGCAAGTTGACCGGCAGCAGCAGGATATCCCCGGCATCCTGAGTAGAGAGACGAACCAGTATATCTGTTGCGTAATTCGTTAAGCCTTCGAATTCTACATCCGCTTCCGGAAACTTCTTTTTGAACTGGTCCGCATACCCCTGCATCGTCCCGTTCTCAATCAGATCGACCCTGTTCGTCATCATAACAATGGTGCCGGACAGGCTGGCTGTATTCCCTTCCCCCGTACCCGGTGCTGGTTGATCTCCCATGCTGCCCAGTTTGTCACATCCAGCCGACAGCAGCACGAGAAGCACCATCATCGTCCGCATGGACCATTTGAACTTCGTTCGATTCAAGCTAATTACCTCCTCTCATGTAAGCAGTCGTTACCCGTCTTGCCTACCCGGCAGCGGCAGGGACAATATGACATCCGTACCCTCTCCGGGTTCGCTGAATACCTCAATGCCATAGGCAGGGCCATAATGAAGCTGTACACGCTGATGTACATTTTTCATGCCGATTCCTCCATTGATGCTTTTCTTCGGCGGAAGCTCATACTTCAGGCTGTCATTCAGCTTGTCGAGAGTGGCCCGGTCCATCCCGCAGCCGTCATCGCTGATGTGAAACAGAAGCTTATGCTCAGTAATCTCGCATCTGATACGGAGCTGCATCTGCGGTTTGCTGTCATCCAGACCGTGATACGCTGCGTTCTCAATAATAGGCTGAAAAACAAGCTTAATGATAGCGTAATTATCCAGCTTCTCCGGAACATCAATCTCCAGCTGAAAACGTCCCGGATAGCGGTGGCCCAGCAGTTCAACATAATTCCGCACATACAGCAGCTCCTGCTTCATCGTCGTTCTGCCGGATAATTCACCGGTACTGTAGCGGAGCAGCTTGCCAAGAATTGAGATCATGTCTGCAGCCTCAACATCATCGTTAAGCTCGGCGGTCATACGGATCGATTCTAATGTGTTATAAATAAAATGCGGGTTGATCTGGCTCTGCAGCGCCTGCAGCTCCGCTTCCTTCTTCTGCTCCTCAATCCGGTAGATGTCCTGGATCAGCTGCCTGATACGGGCGAGCATCCGGTTAAACTGGTGGCCCAGGAGACCGATCTCATCCCGCCGTTTAACCCGGAATTGAACATCCAGATCACCGTTTTGGACTTTTTTCATGAGCTGGATCATTTGGGTGAGCGGTTTGGTTAAAGCAAAGGATAAAATAATGGAAATGATCAGCGCCAGCACAATAATGATCAGTGTAGCGGCAATGGTTGCATTGCGGGTCATCTTCACGTCGCGGGTCAGCTCATCAACCGGAATCGAGATAATAACCTTCCAGCTGGTTTTGGAGGAGCTTGAATAAATATTCAGCCGCTCTTTCCCGGACACTGTATCATAAAAGCTTCCTGCACTATCTTTAGCCATGCGGTACAGATTTGTGTTGGAGATGTCCGTTGTCAGCAGCTTCTGGCCGCTGTCATACACAACCTTACCGTTCTCATCCACAATCAGGGATTTGCCGCGGGTAACTTTATCCAGTTCGTTAACCTGATTCTCCATATTGCTGATATTAGCCTCCACCGCAATCAGTCCGATCGGCTTCCACTGGCTGTCGACGATTCTGCGTACAACGGTGAACGCGTACCGGGTGCTCTGCAGATTGCTCGTATACGCCTGGGTGCCAATGAGCAGTGCTTCCCCGCTGGTGTCCTTAGACCGCTCACTCCAGTACTTATAGCTCTGTTCCAGATCAAGCCGGACACCGCCGTCCTTTGTGGAATAGTACCCGTTGCCGTAGCCGTCAAAAATATAGACAGAGTTGGCCCCCCGTTTAATGTTGTTAATGAAGGATATGTTTCCTTCAATACCGCGCTGGATGGACAGCAGCAGATCAAAGTCCCCCGGTGCAAGCACTTCACTTTTTGCTGATCCCCTCATCATCTGCTTCTGCTCATAATAACGGTTAGAACGGATCAGATTTTGTTTGATATCGTTTACATAAGCGGGCATAGATGAAATCCGTTTCATATCCTCTATGTAATCATCAATTCCGTCCATCATTTGTTCGATCATCTTCTCTGAATATGCAATGGTGTTATCCTTGATCGACTCCGAGTAGCTCTTATAGCTGATTACGCTGATAAAAGAAAGCGGCAGTGTAATAATGATCAGAAAAACGAGGAGCAGCTTGCGTTCCATTGCCATATCCTCAATAAATGACCACCAGCTGGTCTTGCTTGTATCTTTCATCCGGCCTTCTCCTTCAGCGGGTTTACCTAACTTATTATAACATTTTACCTAACAAAATAATTATACTTGTTAGTGTGCGGTTTAACAAGAAATAACCGCACAAAGTTAGGACTGCTGCTGAAGATTGGTTTCAATGCATCCTGGTCCTTGCCCTAATACAATAAGAGGCCGCTTCTCCCACAGGAAGAAGCGGCCTTGACCCAAATCCGCAGACTCGAAAACAGAATAAGTTTTATTTAATAGTAAACAAAGACAGTTTGTCTTTCAGCTGTGTGGATACACTTTCCAGCTTGCCGGACAAGGCAACGAGCTGATCGCTGACATTCTGCTGTTCGCTGCTGAGTGAAGCAACCTCTTCAGAAGTAGCAGAGGACTGCTGGGCCACTGCACTTACATTGCTCATGGCGTCTGACAATACCCCTTGTGAATGGTTGAGGCTGCCAATAGCTCCCGTCACCGATTCCAGACTCTTAATGAACTCTTCCATCTGCGCCTGAACCGATACGAAGATATCACTGGTACTCTTCACGGAGTTCATCTGCTGCTTAAAGAGCGGTGCCACTTCAGACAGTACAGCTACCGTTTCATTCATTTCAGTGATAATTTTATCGGTAATTCCGGCAACCAGGGCAATGGACTGCTTCGATTGATCCGCCAGCTGGCGGACTTCGTCAGCAACAACCATGAAGCCGCGCCCTGCTTCACCTGCTCTGGCCGCTTCGATCGTCGCATTCAGGGACAGAATGTTCGTCTGCTGTGTAATATTCTTCATGACATCCAGCACCTTGATCACTGAATATACCGTATCCTTCAGGTTGTTCACACGGTCTACAAGCGCTGTGGTCATCTCTCCGGTACGGCCTGTCTGCTGCAGCAGGTCTTCCAGCTGCTTCGCTCCATGGCCGCTGGCCTCCCCGACGCCGCGTGCTGCTTCGTCCATTTCGGCATTAGCTGCAATCACACTCTGCATCTGTGTGCCAATCAGATCAGTCAGCTCATTGCCGCGTTCCGCTTCAAGTGCCAGACTGCCTGCTCCTCCGGCAATTTCTTCTGTAGCCGCCGCGATTTCCTTCGCTGATACAGCTGTCTTGCGGGATGCCTCGCCAAGCTCTCCGGCAGTATCCAGCACTTCACGGGCAGTATCCGTTGTCTGCGCGACCAGTTCAGTAATCCGCTCCATCATAGTGTTGAAAGAAGCGGACAGCTGGCCGATTTCATCAGATGAGGCGTATTCTGTCCGTACACTCAGGTCTCCCTTTGCGCCTTCAACCATCAGATCCTTCAGACGGGCCAGCGGCTGGGCAATCATCCGCACCATCCAGAAGCCCAGAGCGACTGCAAGCAGGGCTGCGGCGAACGCTGCAATATACGTTGTAACCAGGATCGGCTCTGCCGCCTTCACGAGTTCACCGGTAGGCACAACTCCGGTCAGCTTCCAGTCTGCTTTGACAAGCGGATGGTATACGGCAAGCACATCCTTGCCGTTCGCATCCTTGGCTTCCTCATTCTTGTTATTGTCCTTGCTCTCCTTGATAAAGCCAAGCTCGGATGCTTTGCCGTCGTCCTCCGGGTGGGACGATGCCACTACAATCCCCGTCGGGTCTACAAGCTGAATTCTCGAGCCTTCTCCCAGAGAGACACTCTTGAATGCATCCTCCAGCAGAGTGTTTTTCAGTTCCAGCATGATTACATATCCTGCATTGGAGCCCATGCTTTTAAGGGACCTTACCATGGCAATGTTCTTTCCGCCGTCACCTTCGACCGATGTCGAGAACCAATAGTTCTGGGCAGGTTTTGTATCCTCCGGACTGTAGTGATATTTATACTCCTTGGTACTTGCCACTACGGCCTTGTACCAATCCTGATCTCTTATCCCGTCCATTGTAAGTCCGGAGTTCCCGCTTGAAATTACACTGGACTCCGCAGATTCCGGAATCAGCGAGATCGCCACAATGTTGGAATCTGTAGTCGTCTGGCTGGACAGCTTTTTGCTGATCGCATCAGTGGCGACAAATTTATCATAATTGGACTCTGCTGTTGATAATGACGTCAGACTGGTTTGCATTTGTGCATCGAAATACAGCTGAAGCGCCTGGTTCTCGTATTGATTCAGGGTAATGTCCAGCTTGTCTGCCGTCTGGATAATGGTCTGCCGGTTGGCCTCTGAGACATTATCCTTGATTGTATTCTTGGCCTTGTTGTAGGACAAAAGTCCAAGGAACAGTACAACAACAACAATGGAAGACAAGAAAATTAGAAACAGCTTTACGCCAACCGATTTGATCGGATTGACTCTCTTCAGCTGACGTACCGATCCATTCATCACTCCCTTAAAGGTCAATGCGGATGATTGGTTTGATACCTTGAGCTTACCTTTACCTGCTGACTTTGACTCTTCTGTACGGTTGGTCTCTGCTTTCTCTTTCTGTACACTCGATGGTTTTTTACTGTTCTGTCCCACTCGCATCCTTCTCCTCTTCTGCTTTTCCCCTCTGTTCTCCTGTTCTGGAGTCCCCATGTAATCACCTACCGGTTAAATTGAAAAACGTATGTAAGCGTTCACTAGGTTATATATCGGTCATCTGGGTCTTTTTTCTTAGTTTTTTTGAGAAATTATGTGAGAAATTTAATGTTCATTTTACAAACCGCCATTTTCTTGCCACAATACACAAAAAAGGACGCCCTCCAGTATCAGAGCGTCCTGTTCATTCTTATAATATTATTTTTTCTTCCGCATCATATCGAAATAGGCAACCGGGTGGTCTACCTTCATACGGATACGCTGCAGCGGATGGCGGGCGGCATCCAGCGGATTGCCTTCTTCATCCCAAATCTCCCCTACCGTCTGCTTGAAGAATGTATTGTCCGGCCCGAAGAATTCCACTTCCTGTCCCGGTTTGAAATGGTTGCGCTGCTGAACGAGAGCCGTGCCTGTCTCCGCATCGTATTCCAGCACCAATCCGGCAAAATCATAAGGTGCCGCCTTCTCTTCCGGCTCATAAATATGATCCTCATGGTCTGGCGTGTCATAGAAGAATCCGGTATTCAGCGGACGGTTCGCCGCCTTCTGCAGCTCCTCCAGCCATTCCGGCTTCAGCACATAACCTTCCGGATCAGCCATATAAGCATCGATAGCCTTGCGGTAAGCATTAACTACGGTCGCCACATAGTGGATCGACTTCATCCGTCCTTCGATCTTGAAGCTGTCAATTCCTGCTTCGATCAGATCCGGAATGCTCTCCAGCATGCACAAATCCTTGGAGCCCATCGAGAATTGGTTATCCTCCGGCAGGTGCAGCGGAAGCTGGGTTACTCCAGGCTGAAGATGCTTCGGTGAAGCCATAGCCTCGGCCTGATCCTCTTCGGACACCCAAGTTCCTTCCGGACGGGCATCCTCGAACAAATCATATTTCCAGCGGCAGGACTGGCAGCAGCCCCCGCGGTTGGAGTCGCGGTCTGTGAAATGGTTCGACAATACGCAGCGTCCGGAGTAGGAAGAGCACATCGCCCCGTGGATAAAGCTTTCAATCTCAATATCGACATGCTGCTTGATCTCGGCAATCTCTTCCAGGCTGGTCTCGCGGCCGAGAACGACACGCGGCAGCCCTTCTTCCTTCCAGAAGGATACGGCCTGCCAGTTCAGGGTCGACTGCTGGGTGCTGAGATGCACTTCAAGACCCGGCACCAGACGGCGGGCGGTATCCACGATAGCGGGATCTGCCACAATAATTGCGGCAATTCCGGCTTCATATAAGCTGCGCAGATATTCTTCGATACCGGCGACATCTTCATTATGGGCATAAATGTTGGTGGCAACGAATACTTTCGCGCCGTATTTCTTGGCAAATTCCACGCCCTCGCGCATCTCTTCAAAGCTGAAGTTATCCGCATTGGAGCGCAGGCCGTATTTTTGTCCTCCGATATATACTGCATCCGCACCATAGTGTACGGCGAATTTCAATTTTTCCAGGTTGCCCGCCGGAGCCAGGAGCTCCGGTTTGTCCAGACGGTAACGTTTGCCTTTGAACTGGGGCTTTGTCATGGTTTCCATTTGTGTTCTCCCCTCCATATTCCTCAGCAGTTAAAAATCAGCTTAAACCTTACATCCCGGTGTTGAACACAGCTGCGGGGAATGTTTGGACTTCCGGCCGCTGTTATGTTTGGATTTCCTGATTCAAACCGCTGGCCGCGGTAGAAATCCAAACATAAAGGCGGACGCGTTCGCTCCTACAGTTCCAAACTTCCCCTCCACTGCTGCACCTGAATATTGTTTATTCCATCTATTTAAAAAGCTGAGTCATCTGCTTTTTTTATTATATTTTAATATACCTGTTCTTTGTAGAAGAAGCCGAACGACAGGTCACGCTCAGGGTCCTGCAGTGCCCGGATTCCGTCCATCCATTCCTCGCGGAAAGCATAGCCGGCAGGGTCAGCAGCATACAGGTCAATCGCTTGGCGGTAAGTTTTGACTACGGCAGCGTTATAGGCAACTGGTTTCAGCAGCCCTTCAATCTTGAAGCTGTGGACTCCGGCAGCCATCAGGATATGCAGGTCCTCAAGGATGCAGATATCATCAGAGCTCATGATATGCGTGCCGTTCACATCTTCATAGATCGGGAATTTTTCTTCGCGGCGCTCCGCTTCAATCAGGAACAATCCGCGCTCTTTGCCAAGGCTTCCGCCTTCTGTAGGACGGCCCTGATGGGACATATAGCTTGCTACCAGCTTGCGCTTGGAGTGGTAAATATTCGTCATCCCGTGAACCTGAACCTGTGCTTCAATCTCAAGCAGCGGTACCATCTCGGTGATTTCATCCATATTCAGCTCACGGGCCAGCACGACCCGCGATGCACCTTTTCGTCCCCAGTAATTCGATGTGGCATAGTTCGTTGAGGTCATTTCAGCATTCCAGTGCAGCTTCATGCCCGGCGCTTCTGTCTTTACTGCCGCCAACACTGCAGGGTCACCAAACTCGATGCCGTCCACACCAATTTCACCAATTGCTTTCACATAAGCCGGAAGTTCATCCAGAAGCCGGTTGGACATCAGTCCGCCAAGCCCCGCATATACCTTCCGCCCCTTGCTGTGGGCAAGCTCCACTACAGCCGCAGTATCCTCCAGCGAGAAATGTCCGGCCAGACGCATGCCGAACCGGTCATCCCCGATCAGCAGGGCGTCAGCCCCTGCATCCAGCAGTACACGCGCTTCTTCCAGTGAGGCCGCTGTAGCGAGCAGCTCCGGTTTGTGTTTCATCTTGCACCCTCCTAATATGGTCAAGCCCAGCTCCAATAATAATCTCTATGGTCTAAACTCTTTAGCTTATCTATCGGAATATGCCCTGAAAATTAGAACATTTTAAATTGCATCATTTCTTATTGTACAGGTTTCCTACTGGTTTTGTTCACTTTTTTTGATATTGGCTAAATGTTCCTCATAGGTTTTACCGAACAGATGGCCCTGTGTGCCGTCTTTCTTGGTCACATAGAAATAATAATCTGATGACTCGGGGGTAAGCGCCGCCTGGATGGAAGCAAGCCCCGGGCTGCTGATCGGGCCAGGTGGAAGTCCTGCGTTTCTGTAGGTATTGAACGGGCTGTCCACCTCCAGGTCCTTGTAGAGCAGCCTTTCCTTCTGCTTGTCCAGCAGGTATTGAACGGTCGCATCAATCTCAAGCTTCTGCTCCTTGTCCAGCCGGTTGTAGATCACACCAGCCACCAGCGGCCGCTCTTCATCCACCACAACCTCCCGCTCCACCAGCGAAGCAACCGTCAGCAGCTCATGCAGTGTCATGCCGCGTTCCGTCAGCTTTGCGCGCCAATCCGGTATACTGTCAAGCTGCTTCACAAGCTGCTCCAGCATCGCTTCAATAATCTCCTGCGGAGTACTGTCCTTAAGGAGTTCGTAGGTCTCAGGGAAGAGATATCCCTCCAGACGGTGGCGCAGCTCCTCATTGTCCGGAATGTCAAGCTCTGCAACATGCTCCAGACCTGCTCCTGAATTCATAATCTCAAGGAACACGTCTGCTTCCTGATTCCAGGCTTCGGCCAGCTTGTCAGCGATCTGCTTTACTGTAAATCCTTCAGGTATGGTGAATACAACCGTCTCTTCCTTGACAACATCACCTGCATTCAGTCTGCTGATCAGGTTGTCATAGGTGTCGCCCGGACTGGCTGTGTACGTTCCTGCCTTGAAGCTTGAACCTTCATTGACCCATTTCAGATACCCTTTAAACAATAAGGAATTACGTATAATTCCGTGCTCTTCGAGGAGATCAGCAATATCAGCACTGCCCATCCCTTTCTCTATTGTAAACGTTACGGCTGGCCCTGCAGGCTCTACCGGCTGCATTCCATTCCAGATGTACCATGCTCCTCCCCCTCCTGCCAGTGCCAGCACAAGGATTACGGTGAGCAGAACGCGGACTGCGGCTTTCAAATGAGACTCCTCACTTTCCGACTATAAAGTATAAAATTGTATTGTCTTAAATTCAACCTATATTTATAAAAAAAACTGAAAGACTTGAAGTCATTCTGTATTCCAAGCAAAAAGAGCGCGGAAAGCTCCGCCCTCTTTGTGCCCATCGTAAAGTTACTTGCCTGCAAGAAGCTTACTCCGTGTCGTCTGCAGGAAATGTCAGCTCATCATACAGCTCGGAGACATCCTCCCACTCTTCATCGTCAACGATACTCTCCAGCTCCGGGAGACCGTCAGGCGATACTACAATGCGCAGTATCTCCTGCTCCGCATCTCTTCCGGAACCGGCCAGCACCGCATAAGCGCGGTCACCGACTTCAAACTCGGCGATAATATCGTAAACGGAAGATTTGCCCTGCTCGTCTTCCAGTTCAACTGTTTCTCCGTATACTTCTTTGAGCTTGGATGTCCATACCGCTTGGTCGGCGGAAAAATCAGTCATTCTCGGCTCCTCCGTCCAGCTCATCTACCAAAGTATTGAAGGTTTCTTCCACAATCGCCCACTCTTCGTCATTCTCGATCATGAAGAGCTGCAGATCATCCCCGTCTTCCTCGTAACGGAACGCATATACCTCATCGCTTTCCTCGTCCTCGGAATCAAGCGGCACTACCATCATGTACTTTGCATCTGAGCCGTCGACTTCAAATTTCATAATGACCTCAAATTCCTCTTCATTACCTTCCTCGTCGGGAATATAGATAATTTCCGGTTCTTCTTCTTGGCCAATTTGTTCGTTTGTCATATCAGCGCACCCCTCACCTTTTACTGTTAGCATCCAAAAAATTTTGCAAAATCAGGGCTGCGGCCATTTTGTCCACAATCCCTTTGCGTTTCTTCCGGCTGACGTCCCCTTCAATCAGCACCCGCTCAGCAGATACCGTCGTCAGACGCTCATCCCAAAGGTGTACGGGTAATTCGAGTTCTTCCCGCAGCTGTTCGGCGAATTCCATACAAATTTCACCCCGGGGTCCTACAGAGCCATTCATATTCTTCGGCAGCCCGACCACAATTTCCCCAATCTCGTGCTCTTTGACCAGCTCCCGGATACGTTCAATCTCCTTGCCGTTGCCACGGCGTTCAATCGTCTCCAGGCCCTGGGCTGTCCAACCGAAAATGTCGCTTGCAGCTACTCCGATTCTGCGGTCACCATAATCCAGTCCCAGCTTCTTCATTTTGGCTGATTCACCCGGTGATTGGCCAGGTAAAAACGGACCAGTTCTTCAATCAGCTCATCACGTTCTTTCCTCCGGACCAAACTTCTCGCATTGTTATGGCGCGGAATGTAGGCCGGATCTCCTGAAAGAAGGTATCCCACGATCTGATTGATCGGATGATACTCTTTCTCCACCAGCGCGTCGTATACGGCGAGCAGTATTTCCTGGGGAGAAGCTTCCTTTTCGTCGCCCTTCACATTGAATTTGACCGTTTTGTCCATGGAGTCCATTTGTGACACCTTCCTTCTGCAAAATCACCCCGGATGGGCGGCTTCGCAAAGTTGCTGCAGTACAGCTTACTTGCTGCCTTCATCATAACATATTCATGCCCTAACGAGGAAATCCTGCTTCTGTAATAACGCTTTTTTTGGCATTTTGTCTACAAATATATAGATATTTTTGGATTATTAAGCTATTGCAGAGCGCCGGAAAGGACGAATATCCGCAAAAAAAGGGGGACAAGCTCATATTCTGAATAAAGCAGCGGCACTGATATGATGCCCTCAGTACCGCTGCTTCATTTCATGAACAGCGGCCCGGAAAGACTCCCGGCTGCTGCGTCCCTTAGATCCCGTTCTCTTTATCGCTCTATCACAGCCTGTAATTAGGCTTGTGCAGCGACAAGCTCTTCAGCTTTGGCCAGTGCTGCTTCAAGCTTGGAGGCATCCTTGCCGCCTGCCTGGGCCATGTCCGGACGTCCGCCGCCGCCGCCGCCGCATACTGCGGCAACTTCTTTGACCAGCTTGCCGGCATGGAATCCCTGCTTCACCAGCTCCTGAGGCACAGACACTACAAAGTTCACTTTATCGTCCATCGTTGCTCCAAGCACCAGGATGGCTTCAGGCAGCTTGGTCTTCAGCTCATCAGCAGTCGAACGCAGGGCGTCCATGCTGCCGGCTTGAACAGCAACTGCCAGAAGCTGAGTACCGTTCCCTACAGTTTTGACACTGCCTGTCAGCTCAGCGGCAAAGGTAGCGCTCAGCTTCGATTGCAGCGACTCGTTCTCACGGGACAGCTCGCGAACCTGGGCATGCAGTGCCTCAATGCGCTTCGGCACATCATTCAGCGAGGATTTCAGCAGGCCTGCGGACTGCTTCAGAAGATCCAGCTGGCTTTCGGTGAACTGGTAAGCGAAACGTCCGGTTACCGCTTCAATCCGGCGCACACCGGAGCCGATGCCGCTCTCGCTGACAAGCTTGAAGATCCCGATTTGCGCAGTATTTGCGACGTGGCATCCGCCGCACAGCTCAAGGCTGTAGTCGCCAACCTGTACGACGCGTACGATGTTGCCGTATTTTTCTCCGAAGAGAGCCATGGCGCCCATCGCTTTAGCTTCATCAATCGGCTTGTTCTCGATCACGACATCCAGTCCGCGCCAGATTTGGGCATTAACGCGATGCTCGATCTCCGTCAGCTCTTCCGGCGTAATTGCGCCGAAATGCGAGAAGTCAAAACGCAGGCGTGCGCCTTCCACCAGCGACCCTGCCTGGTTAACATGGCCGCCCAGCACTTCCTTCAGCGCTTTGTGCAGCAGGTGAGTCGCCGTGTGGTTCTTCACGATATCTTCACGCTGCTCGCGGTTCACTTCCGCGCGGACACTTTCGCCCACTTTCAGCTCACCGGCTTCTACAGTTACCAGATGGACATGCTGCCCGTGCGGAGCCTTGAAGAGTCCTGTTACTTTTGCCGTAACGGAACCGCCTGTCAGCAGACCCGTGTCACTTACTTGACCGCCGCTTTCGGCATAGAACGGAGTCGTTTCGAGCACGACCTGGCACTCTGCACCTTCGCCTGCAACATCCACCAGTTCACCGTCAACAACAATAGCCACAACTTTCGACTCTGTTACGGAGTCATTATATCCAACAAATTCACTTTTAACCGTCAGTTCAGCAAGTGCGCCGCCCTGGATTTTCATACTGGCGTTATCCTGGCGGGCCGCTCTGGCGCGGTCGCGCTGCTCCTGCATGGAAGCGTCAAAACCTTCGCGGTCTACTGTAAGACCCTGCTCGGAAGCGAAATCTTCGGTAAGGTCAAACGGGAAGCCGTACGTATCATAGAGTTTGAATGCGTCAGCACCGCCGATGACAGTTACACCGTCAGCTTTGGCTTTTGCGGAAATTTCACCAAGAATAGCCAGGCCGTCGGACAAGGTCTCATGGAAGCGTTCCTCTTCCGTACGGATGATTTTGGCGATATATTCGCGGTTTTCCACAACGGACGGATAGTAGACGCCCATCACTTCGCCGACGGTTTCGGTCAGCTCATGCAGGAACGGGCGGTCCAGACCCAGTGTCTTGCCGTAACGGACAGCACGGCGGAGCAGACGGCGGATAATATAGCCGCGGCCTTCATTGGAAGGAAGCACGCCGTCACCCACAGCGAACGTAACTGTACGGACGTGGTCAGCGATAACCTTCAGCGCAATATCCTGCTCCAGGTTCTCTTTGTATTTCACTCCGGCAAGGCCGGCAGTCTTCTGGATCACCGGCTGGAACAGGTCGGTATCGAAGTTGGAATCCACATCCTGGAGAATGGAAGTCAGGCGCTCCAGACCGGCACCGGTATCGATGTTCTTATTAGGAAGCGGTGTGTAACTGCCGTCCTTGTTATGGTTAAATTGCGAGAACACGAGGTTCCATACTTCCAGCCAGCGCTCATTTTCGCCGCCCGGATACATTTCAGGATCACTCATGTCACTGCCGTAAGCTTCACCGCGGTCATAAAAGATTTCGGAGCAGGGTCCGCAAGGGCCTTCGCCGATATCCCAGAAGTTCTCGTCGCCCAGCTTGATGATGCGTTCTGCAGGCAGGCCTACTTTTTCATTCCACAGCTTGAAAGCCTCTTCGTCCTCGGCATATACGGTTACGGAAATACGGTCGCCGTCAAAGCCGATCCACTCCTTGCCCGTCAGGAACTCCCAAGCCCACGTAATTGCTTCTTCCTTGAAATAGTCGCCGATGGAGAAGTTCCCCAGCATCTCAAAAAACGTATGGTGGCGGCGGGTTTTGCCCACATTCTCGATATCGTTGGTGCGGATACATTTCTGCGAGTTCGCCAGGCGCGGATTCTCAGGAACCTCACGGCCGTCAAAATAAGGCTTCAGCGGCGCCATCCCCGCATTGATCCACAAAAGGGACGGATCGTTGTGCGGAACGAGCGATGCGCTGGGTTCGATTTTGTGGCCTTTGCTCTCAAAAAACTGCAGCCATTTGGAACGGATTTCACTTGCTTTCATCAAATACAGCCCCTGTCTGATTGTTATTCGCCCCGGCATTTCTGCACGGAAGCACAAAAACGCCCCTGAATAAATTCAGGGACGATGATTATCGCGGTACCACCCTGGTTATCGCCATGTCCATGTACTTACAGACACCTTCTGGCGATCGCCTTGTCGCGGCTGTTAACGGGCGCCCCCGGCGGGATTTCCCCGCACTCCGAAATCAGCTTTCCGCCGGTCTGTCTTCCGGGTTCTCGCAGCCATTACGAATCAATCGTAAAGGAACCCGTTCTCTGAGGGAGCCATGCTCCGGCGTACTTCATTTCATCAATGTTTTGTCCGATTTGCTTTTTAACATTTCAAGTATAGCCAGTGGGAGAATTTATGTCAATCCGGGGCGTAAAAACACCTTACAAATCTAATGACAATACCTCCTCATCATCGGCAAACATCTGCAGCAGGTACTTATGGAACACTGGAAGATCCGCATCCTCCTGATCATACTTAATAACAATTTTACGGGTACAATTCAATTGGCCTGCCGCCTCTTCAGTCAGAGTGATCTCTGTAACACTGGCTGAAAAATATAATTTTAAAATTCCGCCATACATAGACTGCGCCTCATTATTATAACTGATATGTATCTTATCAAAACCTGACTCTGCGTCTTCTTCGCCCGGATCCAGCGTTTTTTGCAGCAAAATATACTCTTGCGGATCAAACTCATCATCAGCAAAACCGATCAATAGGACATCCGTTTCTTCATCGGCTCCTGCGTACAGAAAACCTGCGTTCAGCACTGTGTTCATAGGTACCTCCATTTGACCTTTTTTATCGCTTTGGATCCTTGGGGTGACTTTAGAGAACATTTGGACTTCTGGCCGATGTTGTCGTAAAATTTTCTTGATTTATACCGCTTCTCGCAGGAGAAATCCGGTGCCTGCCTATGCTTCCGAAGCGAACTTTCCTGCGTAAAGCTTTCAGGCGGACGCTAACGCTCCTGCAGTACCAATAGGTTAACAGTTAAAAGGATGGGCGGCCAGGTAATCTAGTGCATACCCTCGCAGCAGCATATTGTACTCGGTTTTTCATGTACATTTGGCCCACTGACCCCCGCAGCAGCACATTATACTCGATTTTTCATGTACATTTAGCCCACTGGCCCTCGCAGCAGCACATTATACTCGATTTTTCATGTACATTTGGCCAACTGCCCCCCGCAGCAGCATATTGTACTCGGTTTTTCATGTACATTTGGCCCACTGCCCCCCGCAGCAGCATATTGTACTCGGTTTTTCATGTACATTTGGTCCACTGACCCCCGCAGCATCATATTGTACTCGGTTTTTCATGTACATTTGGCCCACTGATTCTCGCAGCAGCATATTATACTCGGTTTTTCATGTACATTTGGTCCACTGACCCCCGCAGCAGCACAATGTACTCAGTTTTTCGTGTACATTTAGCCAACTGACCCCCGCAGCAGCATATTGTACTCGGTTTTTCGTGTACATTGCGCTTGCTTACGTTAACTCTATTCCCATCTGCAAAAATCAACAGCCAGCCGCCGAAACCGGCGCTGGCTGTTGGCCTAAACTAAAATACGCTTCACTTCCTAGCAAGAAGCAATTGCCCTCTGTCCTACTGCAATCCCCAAATCCGGTACACAATCACCGCCGCTTCGGCACGTGTAAGTGTATCGTCCGGGGCCAGCCTGCCGTTCTTGCCGGCAACGATCCCGGACTCTACCAGCAGGGACACGCTGTCCGCTGCGTATTCCGCTACTTCGGCTGCGTCTGAAAATGCAGCCAGACTTCCGCTGCCGTCCGGATGTTTGCCTGCCGCCGCCAGCGCACGCGCCGCAATGACCATCATCTCCTGCCGGGAGATCGGGCTGTCCGGACGGACGGTATGATCCCCATAGCCGTTGATGATGCCGAGCTGCTGCGCAGCAGCCAGCTCATTCCGGTAATACGCGTCCTGCGGAACATCGGTAAAGCCGGAAGCAGCCGGACCGCTTCCCTTCAGCTCCAGTGCTCTTACAAGCAGCGTAATGAAATCCGCTCTCTTAACCGGTGCTGTTGGAGAGAAGCTGTTCTCTGAGATTCCCTTGACGATGTCGCGTGCTGCCAACGCGGCAACTGCGTCCTGCGCCCAGGTCAGCTCTCCCAAATCTGCAAAGTTCACCGGCTTATATGCTACTGCATAAGTCCCCGGCTCTGCAGTCTGGAATACAATCGCACCGCTTACCGCGTCATACCGGCTGTTCGGGATCACTGTAAGGCTGCCTTTGCTGTCCACCTGCCCAGCCACAAGTGCTCCTGTATTGCCAAGCTGTGACGCTGCCGGCGTGTATGGAACAGCTATTTTCACGCTTGCATCCCGGTTGTTCCAGGCTATGACCTGCCCTCCGGCAAGCACGCTAAAGCCGATGACCGGACTCCGCCCGGTTTTGGCCGGGGACGCGGCGTCCGGAGAACCGTCTGCAAGCTGATCCAGACGGATAGACACCGTTTCTGTACTTACACCGGCACCAAGAAGGAGATTGCTTGGCACCTCAAGGGTGGCCGCCCCTGTTTTGACCAGCAGCAGGAAATTCTCCTGCCCTTTCAGGCTTTGCGAAGGCAGCTGCACTTCATACGAAGTTACGCTGTCTTGTTGCGGCACTTCGATGGCGATCGTTTTGCGTCCGCCGGCTGCCGGAGCGGCCTGTTCCAATGCCTTTTTAAGATCGGCGGCCGTAACTGCCGCTTTCGCCTCACCGTTCGCAGTGTTCACTGCCGGTCGGATTGTCACCTGACCCTCCTTGCTCTGCACGGTTCCGCTCACCGGAGCCGGTGTACTGCTGCCGCTATTCGTACCTCCGGGAACCGCCGCCGGTCCTGGTGTTGCCGTCGGCGCCGGAGTTGGCGCCGGCGATTCCGTCGGATTTTCCGGTGTTGTCGGCGTTTCCGGTGTTGTCGGTGTTTCCGGATTCCCCGGTTTGCCCTTCAGGGTAAGCACCCCATATACCGAGGTATCCTGATAGCCGTTCCCTGTGGTGTCATTCCAAGCTGCAACGCTCTGACGCGCACCGTCCTTGGCATCATTAATCTGCACATCGAAGCCCAGCTTCTGCTCATTGGCCGGGGTCATGCTGTTCAGCGGAATCTTGACTTCAACGGTGTAGTTGGTTCCGGACACACGGGTTGCTGATTCGAAGCCTGCTGCAATCCGCTCAGGATTAAAGGATGCTTCGTTGTCAAAATTGACTCTGAATTGTCCGTCATCCTCCTGGTAGAAGGAAGTTTTCCCGTTGTTCTGATCCAGGAAAAATTCAACGGAATCCTGCTCCCACACATTGGCACTCGTCTTATCCAGCTGCGCATCGCTGACCTGGATCAGTACGTACAGATTCTGTTCATCCCAAAGCGCTCTGGCGGTTCCGGTAGCGCCCTGCCAGGCCAGCTGGTAGCGGTTAACGGCCAGCTCCGGCGCCTGGCTCCAGAGGCCATCCGCCGTACCGTCCACTACCGGTGTACTGTAGACCGCCGTGGATACATTCGCATCCGCCGAATCCGGCGTATGTTCGGCGATATATTTTACAGGATCGATTACGCCGTAGTAAGCCGGTTTGGCCTGCAGGTTCTTATCGAACAGCAGCGGATTGCTGGATGCTCTCCAGCTTGTATTGTCATCCAGGCCCCAGAAGGTGACCCGTTCAATATCTGCAGCGTGCTTATGGAAAAGATCCATCAGCTGGGCATACAGATAGCCCTGGGCAGCCGCCAGCTTGTCGGACAGCTGATTGTTGCTGCCAGCCTGAATATCCAGCTCGGTGATGCTCACTTCCACCCCCAGGGAGATGAATTTTTCCAGGGACAGCCGCACATTCTCGGGATTCGTGTTAATGCTGTAATGCCCCTGCATCCCGATACCGTCGATGAGGAGCTTACCGGGATGGGTCAGCGCGTATTTGTCGTTAATAGCCTTAACCATATTGTAAATGGCTTGGGCTTTATTCTGGTTGTCTTCATTATAATCATTGTAATACAGCTTGATATCCCATTCCGGATGCTGATCCAGCACCTCTCTTGCCGCCAGAAAAGCCTGCTCCACATAGTCCGCTCCGATAGCGGTTTTCCATGGGGATTGACGCAGCGAGGTTTCCCAGTCTGCCGGATTGCCGGGGTTGTCGCTCATCGCTTCATTGACCACATCCCAGCTGATTACCTTGTCCCCAAAATGCTCCATGACCGTTTGGATATGCGTCTTCAAATTGACAAGCGCCTCGTCCCGGCTCAAAGGAACGCTGTTGCCTTCTGCATCCTTTCCTGTATTCATCCACAACGGCGACTGCTGATGCCACACCAGCACATGGCCGTGCATCTGCATCCCTTCGGCCAGCACTTTATCAATCATGTTATCCGCCGCAGTAAAAGTGAAATTGCCCTTCGTATTCTGCAGCGCATCGGGCTTCATGGCATTGCCTGCCGTAGCCGTATTGTGGTGCATAGTCAGCAGCTCCAGGCGTGCCCCCTCCAGATCCTCCGCTGTAATCGCGTTGCCGATCAGAAAATCATTCTGATAAGCTGTTTTAACGGGAAGGAGATCCTTTTGAATCGCTATAGGGCCAGTGCCTGTTTTTTCAAAATTGATATCATCAATATAAAAAGAAGCTGCGGCGTTATTGGAGCTTTCGACATAAATCGTTAAGTATTCGCCGCCGACGCTGTTGTACCGGTAGCTTCCCTCGAACTTCACCCAGCCGTCGGCAGTGCTGATGGTCTTCGGGGAAAGGGCTACATAGTTGGCACTGCTATCATTGCCCACCTGTGTGGACAGCTGAAGCTGTGAGCTTGCGGGATCAATCAGCTTGACCCAGGCCGAAATTGTATATTCGCTGCCCTGATCCACGTACTTTTCTATCCGTAAGGAAGGACCGTGCCATGTGGAGGATCTGCCCTCTACTTTTAAAGCATAAGAACCGCCTTCTGTATGATTTTCTTCATCAGTAACTGTAAGTGTCTCGTTTCCGCTTCTGCCTTCAAAACCGCCTGCAGTCCCGTTTTCAAAGGTAATGGCCGTGAACGGCAGCGCCGGTGCTCTTGGGGGCTCTTCTCCTCCGCCTGACGGTGCTTTTCCGGTAATCCGGATGTCTCCGATGTAAAAGGGAACCGCCTTGCCGGCCTCATTGGAGTTGATGCGCAGAGCCTGATCTTTGCTGGTATCTACGGTGAATTCTTTGGTCAGTGTGACGGCAGTCCCGGCTGTATACGAGGCTTCCGCATAGTTTCCGTAGCTGTTCACAGTCTGGAGCGCTGCTTTTGCACCGTCCGGCACAATGACGTCGTCATCTACATAGACCACCGCAGTCACGGTGTACGTGCTGCCGTTTTCAAGCCCGATCTCACTGAACTTAAAATCAGCCGCATCCCAGTTATTGCTTCTGCTGCTTACGTATAATGCCGCTCCGTCCGCGTTGCCCTCAAAAGTTTTGCCGGTTACCGCCGTCAGGGTGGCACTTCCCGATTGGGCCGCTTTTCCGGCACCTCCCGCAAAGCTCTCATGATACACAGTGTCTGCATTCTCCTGTGCAGCTGAAGCAGCCGGGGCAAGCCAGCCTAACGGAACAAGCAGCGCTGCTGCCAAAATAACCGATATAACCTGTCTGATCCTTATCTTCATGTATTGCACCCCTCCGAATATGAAATAGTCCCTGCGGTTTAAGCGCTTTCAAAAATAGCAAAGCTCCCTCCTTTCTCAACCAAAATCGTAGCATAATCAAAAAAAGGCGTCTTACCTCAAATTAAAGATTATATCGTGCTTTTTATATATCCTTTCAGGCAGAGGGGAAATAAGAGAGGGAGGGCCTCCTTATTCCTCGAGAAAGTCTCGGCAGCCTTCTTTATGTAACTTTGTTTCACACAGCACCGCATTAACGATTGCCGGCTCCAACCCATCCCCTCACGCGCACCTGTACCTATTAATGACTTGGAAAGGCTAAGGCTAACGGACATCAGGTCCGTTATTTTGCGCTGGAGGTGTGTTTTGGGATTTTAACGGACCCTGGTTCCGTTATTTCATCCGAAAGGGCTTCATTTACCCATCATTTAGCAGAATAGAGGAACCACAGTCCGTTAGCGGTGGAAACGGAGCGATTTTCGGCAAATAACGGACGCAGTGTCCGTTAGCGTGCGAAAGAGGATGAGATAGTTAACAGCTGCAGCGTCCGCAGATATGGAAACGCAGCAAAGAAACCCAAGACCATTAAAGAGTTGGGTTTCTCAACACTCTGATTGTCTACGACTGTCGCTTTCGGGTTGCAATAACGGTTACTTCTGATTAAATATTTCTTCTATGTACGTAAAATCAACAAATTCGCCGGAACTTATCATTGTTCTGATTTGAGTTGGAGTTGCCCATTTTGCTCCGCAGACTTCATCAGGCTGATAAACAACTTTGTTTATGTCTATATCCTCTTTGAACAACCACACATCAACGAAATCCGGGAATTTATAATGTTGTCTTTTGAACCTGAAAAGGCAATATCCGTTTGCTGGTGTTAAATCAATTCCTGTCTCCTCTTTCACTTCCCTTAATGCTGCCTGTATACTATTATCTCCAGTGATAGCTGACCCACCTGTTGTCTCCCACATATTGGGGAATGTCTTGTTAGGCGTGCGTTTAGTAATAAGAAACTCTCCATCGCTATTTTGAATCCACACGTGTACTACAAGATGATATTCATCTTGTTTCATCGGCTTTCCCCGTTCGACTGTTCTACCCGTTTTATTCCCATACCCATCCAGTACATCCCAAAGTTCCATAATGACCTCCAAACAGTTTATAGTTGTATGATATATTCTTTGGCTGCAAAAAAATACTACTACATATTAGAATTATCTTGCTGTAAGATAACCGGTATTGCTCCCGCATAATTTTTTTTACATTTAGCTGATAATCGATCGGGTGTATCTTTGCACGTCCAGATAATGCTTAAAAACAACACCGCAGAGCCCCTCCGCACAAGAGGGGCTCTTTATAGACTATGCAGCTAAAGCCAGCGGAAGGATTAACGCCGCCGGAAAGCACCGCCGCGGGCCAGGGCAAAGAAAATCAGCAAAGCAACGATAGACCCGATAATGGCCGGAATGATATGGAAGCCGCCGACTACAGGCCCTCTTGGCCCCAGCAGCTCAGTGCCCAGCCAGGAACCGATGAACCCGGCAATCACATTTCCCAGCACGCCTCCCGGAACATCACGGCCAATCAGACTGCCGCTCAGCCAGCCGATAAGTCCCCCGACAATGATTACCCAGAGCAGATACATTGAATGCTCCCCCCTTCCAGTGGTTTATTCAAAATATGTGGGAAACCGGCAATAGGTGAACAGGAACAACAAAACAGCGCTCCCCCAAAAATTGGAGAAACGCTGCTTAATAGGTGTTATTCATTTGCACACTCCGGTGCTTTACACAGCCTTAAATCAGCTTATGCGCAAACCACTTTTTGCCCCGGAAACGCCACAGGAACACAGCCCCGCGTACAGCCCACTCGCTGTTCATCGCCAGCCAGACACCCAGTACACCAAAACCGAGGGTTATGCCGAGAATATAGCCGAATACGACCCGGAACAGCCACATCGTCAGCATGGAAGTGATTGAGGTGAAGCGTGAATCCCCTGCTGCCCGCAGCGCGGACGGCAGAATGAAGCTGACCGCCCACAGTGGAACCTGGGCAATGGCATTCACCAGCAGGACGATGAACAAATCGTCAATAATCTCCGGAGGCGGCGAAAAAATCGACACCAGCGGATGGAACAGCGGCATCAGGATCAGTGCGATTAATAATAAAGATCCCGACCCGATCCAGAGAAAGGACTTGATGAACTTTCTGGCATCCGCAACGCTGCCCCGCCCGATACATTGCCCGACCACGGTCACAATCGTCAGCGACAGCGCACTGGCCGGAATCTGAAACACCATGGCCAGTGAGCCGGCGATGGCATTGGTTGCAATGGCATAGGTTCCGAGACTGACAATGAAGATCTGGGTCAGCAGCTTGCCGCCGTTAAAGAACATCTGCTCTGCCGCGAACGGCACGCCGATGAACATGATTTTGCGCAGCATGGCCAGCGGAATATGGAACAGGTCGCGGAACCGCACGCGCAGTACAGTATCTATTTTGAACAAATACACCAGGGCACACGCCAGACCAACATACCGCGCGATATTGACTGCCAGCGTCATCCCCAGTACACCCATGTCCAGCAGGTTAATGAAGACTACATTCAGGAGAACGTACAGAAGGTTCATGATAAGGGACAGCATCAGCGACGCCCGCGTTCTGCCGACTCCCCGCAGCGCACCGCACACAGCCTGGACTACGGCAATCCCCAGATAAGAGATGCTGCTGCCGATCATATAAATCCGGGCATTATCGAGTACATCAGCCGAAGCTGACCCGAACAGAAGGTTCAATACAGGCGTGTGGAAGGCCATGAGCAGCAGACCGATCCCCACTGCTATCAGCGACACCGAGGTGACCGAGCCTGCCGTAGCCTGGGATACCATTTTGTCGTTCCCGCTGCCTTTGTACTGCGCCACTACAACCGTACCCCCGGTCGCAATCGCGACAAATACGTTAATCAGAAAAATATTCAGTGAATCCACCATATTCACCGCACTGACCGCTGCCATTCCGGATGAGCTGATCATCGCCGTATTTACCAGATTCAGCCCGATGATGAATGCCTGGTCAATGAGGATCGGAATAAACAGCGCTATAATCTGCCGATAGTCCATTCCCTCTCCGGAGAGGTGTTTCTCCAGCCATTTTTTGTGCGGAAGACGAGCCCCAAGCTGCATAACCATATCACATTCTTTTCTGTAGAATTAATGTTGAGTACACTATACATCAGTCCAGTTTACTACAAATATAGCTTGAAGTCTGTACTGAGGCGTTACAAAACCGGTAATTTTCCGGTAGTTACCATTTTTTGCGGTCACAAAAAATAGCCCGCAGGCCTCTGCCTACGGGCTATTACCACTTTTATAAAAGATGCATTCCGGTTAACTTAAGACGCAGCTAAATCTGATTCAATTCCGCCTCATCCGCCCCGGTAAAAACAGTAACGATGCTCTTCCGCAGTTCGTCCGCATTACGCGCCAGATAAGGATCAGCTCCCCAAATAACCGCATCGGCAATGTATCCTCCGGCAATCCGCCCCAGTTCATGTCCGCTTCCGAGGATCTCTGCAGCCCTGCTTGTGGCAGAGTCCCAGGCTTCAGCACGGGTCAGGCCGTAATCCATCAGAGTATCGAGCTCCTGCAGATTGTATCCGTGAAGAGCGGGTGTTGCATAATCCGTGCCGAACCCGAAGCGTACCCCCGCTCTTTTGGCATATTCAACTGCCTTGGAGTGAGCTTCGGCAGCACGGGCAGCACGGTCGCAAATGACCGCGTTGAGCGCCAAGACTCCTTTTGGATCTGCGGCAATACGGTAAATGGAGGTGGTCGGCACCAGCGCTGTTCCGGATTCGGCAAGTCTGCCTGCCTGGTCACCCGTCAGAAACATGCCATGTTCTATGGATTCCACACCTGCCTTGATGGACCAGTCTATGGTCACTCCGCCCCACGTATGAACCAGGACCTTTTTGTGATGAGCATGGGCGTGACGGACAATGAACGCAAATTCTTCCTCCGAAAAAACAGGGTCCAGCACTTTTTCAGCAGGCGCTCCAAGTCCTCCTGTGGCCATAATTTTGATCCATCCTGCCCCGGTAGCAAAAATCTCCGCCAGCCGCTTTTCCAAATGCTTAATGCCCAGTGCATCAGCTGCTCCCAGCATCTCACTGCTGGTCTGCACTCTCAGCGGCTGCCCGTATTGCTGAACAAGGTGCCGCACAGTGCTTGGCAGAATTCCGCCTGCGTCACGCGCTGTTGTTACACCGGTCCGGAGCGTCGCTTCAAAGGCCTGTGCCTGCATCACTTCCTGCTCCCCGGCACTCCGTTTCAACTGGTCCGCATGGTCGAAGTCCGTCCAGGCCAGATGCGTATGCAGATCAATGATCCCCGGGCTGATCCATAACTTACGGCTCTGATCCGCAGGCTGTTCATGATCCGGGTCCGCTTCGGCAACCGATGAAAACCGGCCGTTTTTGATGACTATATCAAAAGATTTCCCTTCTACTCCCGCGATATGAACAGCGTTCAGGACATGCGTCCCGGGATGTTGGATGATCATTATACTTTTCCCCCCCAGACGAGCCCGATGGCCTTGATTGCAGGACTGGCATCCTGGTTCAGTAACCGGGCCAGCGTCGTGACAGCCTCTTCCACGCTATGCCGGCTGGCGTTGACACCAAAATGGTTAATCCGCAGAAGCTGCCCGTATAACTCTCCGTCTCCGGGAGCTACGATTCCGGCAGGCTTCTTAATAAGCAGGCTCTGCTGTCCCGAAATTCTCACCGTTGTTGTCAGTGTGGAATAGTGCCTGCTGTCCTTCTGCCAAGGGTCAAGACCCAGCGCTTTGACGCCGGCCACGGCAGAGGCTGCAGCACGCTCATGCCGCCTGATTACCTGTTCCAGGCCCTCTTCCTCAATTTCTGCCAAAGCCGTGATCAGCGCTCTCGCCTCCAGAACCGGAATATTGGGCGGAACCCGTACCGGAGCTGCCCCGTCCGCCCGCGGCTTTAAATCCAGCAGGGACAGAATGGAATTGCGCGGTGCAAGTTTATTCTGTTCAAGGAATTCCCAGCCGCGCGGGGAGATGCTTACGGCACTGACGCCGTTAGGTCCGGCCAGCGCTTTTTGCGCACCGATTGCGGCAAAATCCACTTCCCATTCATCAACCGGCAGCGCTTCCCCCCCGACTGCTGAAACAGAGTCCATTACCGTAATGAGATGATGCTCCCGCGCAATCTGCAGTATTTCTCCGGCCGGATTGGAGCCGCCGGTAACCACTTCAGCCTGTACAAAGGAAAGGGCATCCGGCTTATACCGCTCAATGGCCGCTGCGACTTCTTCCACAGGCACTACTTGATCAAAAGGGACTTTGACTTCAACCACCGCCGCCCCGCCGCGTTCAAGCCATTGGCCAAATAAACTTCCGTACGGGCCGGTCACAATATTTAAAAAGGTACGGCCCGGCGCAGAGATCCCGGCAGCCATCGCCTCAATACCCAGGATCGCCTCCCCCGGTATGATGACCGGAGGATACTTGGTGGATAACAGCCTTGAGAGCTGGCGTGTTAAAGTATCAAACTCGGAAGGGGCCAGCGGTATAAATCCTTTATGTTCTCGGTTCATTGAAACCTCCTGATGTGCCGGATTTCGGCATTTTTGGTACTGCAGTCAGCAGCTCACGGCTGTAGGCCGTTTCAGGCCGGGCAAAGAACCGGTCCCTGGGACTCACTTCAACAAGCTGTCCCTGCCGCATGACTGCAACCGTATCGCTGACGGCATGGATAACTCCCAGATCATGGGAGATGAACAGCATAGTAAGATTAAGCTCGGCTTTGAGTGAGCTGAACAGTTCAAGCACACTCCGCTGTACGGAAACATCGAGCGCACTCGTCGGTTCATCCGCAATCAGCACATCCGGTTCTACACTTAATGCGCGGGCGATCGCGATCCGCTGGCGCTGGCCGCCGGAGAATTCATGGGGGTATTTGTTCAGGGCCTCTTCTTCCAGATGCACCCGTGCCAGAAGCTCTTTGCTTCTCTGCCTGACCTCCGGACGTTTCACAATGTGATGAAACAACAGCGCTTCGGAAAGAATCTGCCCGATGGTATGCTTGGGGTTCAGCGAGGAGTCCGGATTTTGGAAGATCATCTGGATGCTTTTCCGCTGCTCACGGCTCCTCTTCTTCCTGAGTTCCTGCGTGCCGAGCAGGATTTGCCCTTCATCAGGTACAATCAGTCCGGCAATGACACGCGCCAATGTAGATTTTCCTGATCCTGACTCTCCGACAAGGCCGAGCGTTGTATGTTTTGGCACTTTCAGATCGATTCCGTCCAGCGCGGTAAAACCGCCATAATGGACTTGTACATTTTTGACCTGCAGGGCTAATTTCATGAAAGTTCGCTCCCTTCGAGTTCCGGCAAAGGAAGCACCGAATTGATCAGCATCCGGGTGTAAGGATTTTGCGGGTTGTGCAGCAGGGAAAGCGTATCGCCAGCCTCAACGATTTCCCCTTTTTTCATCACAGCCAGTCTGGAGCAAAGGGCTGCGGCAACCGCCAGATTATGCGTGACAAAAACCATGGCAAAACCCAGTTCCTGCTGCAGCCGGGTAATCGTTTCGATAATCTGCCGCTGTACGGTAACGTCCAGTGCCGTGGTCGGCTCATCACACAGCAGAATCCCCGGCTTGCATGCCAGTGCCATGGCGATTACAATTCTCTGGCACTGGCCGCCTGACAGCTGGCTGGGATACCTGTCCTCTTTTTTCAATGTGCCGGGAAGACCCAGCAGCTCCAGCAGTTCCAGCGCGGCCGTACGTGAAGCTTTTCTGCTTAATTTCTGTCTGTAATATACGACTTCAGCAACCTGTTTGACTACCGGGCAGAGCGGGTCCAGCGCACCTCTGGGATCTTGAAAGACCATCGCGCTGCTCACCTCACTCTTAATCATGCCTCCAGTTTGCTCAACACCGCTTGGAAGCAGGCCCAGAACGGCACGCAGCGTCAGGGATTTGCCGGAGCCCGATTCGCCGACCAGACCCAGGCTCTCTCCACGGTTAAGCGAGAAGCTGACATTGTTCACTAGCGTTTCCTTTGACCTCGCAGCCACCGACAACGCCTCTATTTCCAAAACCGGACTTGTTGACATTATTTTTTCCTCCAAAGATCTGCCAGACCGTCACCCACAAGAGACAGCGCTATTCCTGTATATACTACAGCGAATCCCGGAACTGCCGAAAGCCACCAGGCTGTCGTGATAAAGGATTGTCCATCCGCAATCATCGTCCCCCAGTCCGGGGTTGGCGGTGCAATGCCGATGCCGAGGTAACCGAGCGTAACAATGGCTACAAGCAGTCCGACCATATCCGTCATAAGGACAACAACCGCCTGGGGCAGCACATTCGGCAGAAGATGCCGGAGAATAATTCTGACTCCGGGCAGCCCTAAAGTACGCGCGGACGCCACCCATTCCTGTTCGCGGAAAGATGCGCTAAGCCCTCTGACTACACGGGCAAATACAATCCAGCCTACGAGGATAAACGTGATGTAGATCCCCCGCTCGCCTGCTCCGCTGGCAAAGGCAACGATAATTACGATCAGATAAAATGGAAAGGCAATAAACGTATCCGTGATCAGCGTGATGACGGTGTCGATCCATTTTCCGTAATAACCGGCCAGCATGCCCAGAAATACACCTGTACAAAAGGGGATAATTTCAGCCAGAACCATGATGCTCAGATCGGTCCGGGCCGCATAGATCAGTCTCGTGAACAAATCGCGCCCCAGCTGGTCTGTGCCCAGCCAGTGTTCGGCTGACGGAGGCTGCAGAAATGCACTCAGATTTTGCTCAGTGGGATCATAGGGACTAATAAAAGGGATAAATACAGCCAAAAGAATAAGCACTGCAAACATGAGGATTCCTGTCAAAAGGGAAGGCGTAGACATTATCCTGCGGAGTACACCTGCCCGCTTCCTTACTTCCGGCAACGCTGGAGTTATAGATGTATGTTTCATGGTTTCCCCTTCGTTCTGGGATCCAGCCACCAGGAAATAATCTCAATCAGAAGACTGATTAGTACAACCGAAACCGCACAGTACAGTGCAATTCCCTGGATGACCGGAAAATCCCTATTCGAAATTGAAGTAAACAGCAGGCTGCCGATCCCCTTGATGCCAAACACCTGTTCAACCACAAGGGTACCGCCGATCAGATAAGAAACGTTGACGCCCAGCAGCATAAGGGTCGGAAGCGCCGAGTTACGCAGCACATGCTTAAACAGGATGACCCTGGCCGGTATTCCCGCAGCCTTCAGGGTGATTACGAAATCGGATTCCAGCACCTCCAGCATCTGGGCTCTTAATGAACGGACAAGGGTAGGAATCTGTGAAAAAGCAACAGTAACCGCGGGAAGCGCCAGACTGTGCAGGGTCCCCGTCCACCCTTCTTTTACGCCCCCGACGGGAAACCAGTGAAGACGGACGCTGAACAGCAGAATGAAAAGGATGCCAACCCAGAAGATTGGCATACCCAGAGTAATTGTAGGGAAAATCCGGATTAAATGATCCGGCAGCTTATCCTTGTGTGTAGCCGCAATGACAGCCAGCAGAAGGGCAATGACTACAGCCATTACACAGGCCATGGCAATCAGCAGCATCGTTACAGGTGCACGCTCGGCAATCAGCACTCTTGTGGAGGTTCCCGAAACGATGGAATTGCCTGTATCTCCGGATGTGAACAGTGTCTGGATGAACCGGATAAATTGCTCCCATACCGGGAGATCCAGTCCTAGCGTATGGTGCATACTTGCGATCGCCTCAGGCGTGCTGTACTCTCCCAGAATCATCTTCGCAGGATCTCCCGGCACAATGCGGATCAAAAAAAAGACGGCCGTCGACACACAGAGAATAACTGCGGCAGCTCTGATCAGAGCTGCCAGCAGCCATTTGTAAGAGGTGTGTTTTCCTGCTGCTCTGTTTACTGCCCTGCCCGGCTTCATCATTGCCCGATACGTACATCTTCGAAGCGGACGCTGCCGTTAGGAAGAACGACAAGATTTTCAACTGAGGCGCGGGCACCGATCAGAATATCCGGGTAGTAGAGCGGAATGTACGGCACTTCATCAGCAAGTGTCTGCAGCAGCTTGGTATAGATTCCGGCACGGGCATCACCGTCCGGTGTTTTTTGTCCTTCATACAGAAGCTTGGTAACTTCATCATTGGTATAATGAGTCCAGTAGGATTTGCTGAAGCCTTCAGGATCGGTCTGGAAGGCAAGAATCGAGTTCGCTTCCGGAGAATCGGCCTGGCCGCTGTTCAGCATCGCTGCAAAATCATAGGCAAAGAACCGTTCGCGGAAAGTAGCCAGCTCGATCGATTCAATCTCAATGTTGATGCCGATGGACTGGCCCGCTGCCTGGATGATCTGCGCTTCCTGGGCTCTTGTGCTGTTGCCGGATGCGACGAGCAGTTTGGTTGAGAAGCCGTCAGGGAAAGCGGATTTAGCCAGCTCTGCTTTGGCCGCTTCCACATCAAAGTCCAGTGCCTTAATCGTATCATTTGCATTATAAGGAATCGTTGTCGGCAGCAAAGAATTCGCAGTCTGGGCATAGCCGAAGGTCAGCGCCTTGGTTAATCCTTCACGGTCAAGCGCCAAAGCCAGAGCCCGGCGGACATGCACATCCTTGAAATGCTCATCAAGCGTATTGAAGAACAACTGCTCTGTTACCCAGCTTCCATTGGTTACTACTGCTGTATCCGCGCCATTCTTCAGCTCTTCGGCATTTTGCAGCGCCAGCGCTTCAACAGCATGGACTTCGCCCGCCTTCAGCTGGTTGATCGCCTGGCTGTCGTCTTCAATCAGCTTATATACAAGCTTGTCAATGGACGGTTTGCCTTCCTGCCAGTAGCTGGTGTTCTTCACGAACGTCACGTCACCCGCCGGATCCCATGCTTCAATAACAAAGGGGCCGGTACCTACCGGTTTTTTGAAAAACTCCTCTTCAGTTGCACCGCCAAAATTGTCCGGAATAATGCCGTTTGAGAAGTTGGACAGCTCCGAGATAAACGGTGTATACGGCTCCTGGAGCGTAATTACCAGTGTTTTGTTATCCTGTGCGGTTACGGAATCCACCTTGGCTGCTATAGCCAGCGGGCCGCCGACCTTCAAATGCCGCTCAAGCGAGAATACCGCATCCTCCGCAGTCACATCAGTACCGTCAGAGAATTTCAGGCCGTCACGCAATACAAAGGTATAGGTCAATCCGTCTTCGCTAATCGTATGCGAGGCAGCAAGCCAGTCTACGATTTCCCCCTTGCTGTCAAAAGCGACCAGGGATTCGAATACTTTATCAATCGCAAAAGCATTGTTGGATGTAATCTGATTATGCAGATCAAACGAGGTTACGGCTGCTGGCCGTCCGTAGGTGAAAGTTCCTCCTGCCGCCGCAGGCCCGCCCGTATTGGCGCTCTCATTTGCGGTTTGACCCGCGTTTGCCTGAGCTCCTTCAGTTGGAGCAGGTTCATTATTGGCCCCGGAGCATCCGGCAATAACCACCAATAATAGAACTGCTAATAACCCTGTCCCCAAGGACTTCTTAAAGGATGCTTTAAATTGTGACATCTCTGACCCTCTCCTCCCAATAAATCATATCTGTTTAGTATGGATTGTATTATGGATCAATCCCCTATCCCTGTCAATAAAAAATGGCTGCAGCAGCTCATAACAAGGCATGACATATAGGCCAGCGGGAGCAGCAGGTTCTATAGGCTCTGTATGCGGAGACTCCACATCCGGGGATAGCAAAAAAGGAGGCTTCACATTCGCCTGTAATTTCAGGCGTGTGAAACCTCCCTCTTCTTTCACTCAGCATTCCACCAGCAGATCGGCACGGAAGTCTGTATAGCTTCCCCTGCCGGATGCTGTGGAGCAGGAATAGGCTACCCGGTTATGGACATCAAGCAGCGTCAGCCTGCAGCCGTGCTTCGCTCCGGTATCAATGCCGATTTTTCCCGGCCTTCTCCAGATTTCGCCTGCTGTCCCCCCCATCTTGAATGTCGGAGTATGCCCGAACACAATGCCCTTCTCTGCAAAAGCTGGCAGCTCCGCTTCCCAGAAATCCTGGCGGATTTCTGTCATGTCCGGCAGCGTCTGTTCTGTCAGCGGCACACCCGGGCGGAATCCGGCATGCACAAACAGATATCCGTCTGCTTCAAAGTAAGGAGGCAGACCTTCCAGCCAGCTGCGCAGGCTTGCACACCTGCTGGTTACTTCACCGGAATGGCTCAGCCACCGGGTCTCCATATTGCCGGGCAGGGCGACTGCCCCTTCATCCGTCAACTTACGGATCATATGCAGCGTTTCAAAGCTTTGCCGGTCTTCATCTATGTAATCCCCCGCCAGAACCAGGCGGTCAGTCCGGGGATTATATTCGGCAGCATCAAGCAGCAGCTGCAGTCCTCCGGCATGTCCGTGAATGTCGGAAATGACCAGCAGCCGGTGAGTGTTGTCTAATGTATGATGCAAAATATCAACGGCCTTTCAAGGTAAAATCATTGCGTGGTTTAGACTTCATACATATAAGCGGAATGACGGGGCAGCTTCATCCGGATAGGGCTGCCTGGCTCCAGCGGTTCCTCGTTGAACAGGAACAGCGGCTCGTTCGGGCCGGCTTCCGCCAGAATCCGCCACTTCGTTCCTTCAAAGGTGCAGTGGATGACGCTGGCATTCAGAATACTTGCGTCAGCAGGCATAGCTGAGCCTTCGTCCAGCAGCGCCAGCGCTTCCGGGCGGAAACGCACTTCAGCACGGCTACCGGCCGTCAGCTTCCCTGAAGCTCCGCATAGTGTCCCCTTCAGCAGTCCGGTTGAAGTATGTACCACAGGAGCTTCTGCTGTTCCGGCAAAATCACCCTGGAGAACATTGATGGCCCCGAGCAGGGAGGCCGCCTGAATGCTTGCAGGACGGTGATAGCATGCCATCGGCGTATCGAACTGGTCAATTGCCCCGCTGCGCATCAGGAGCAGCCTGTCTGCCATTGCAAACGCCTCTTCCGGGTCATGGGTGACATGGAAGACGCTCATCTTCAGCCTGCGGAACAGCACGGACATTTCCGTCCGCATCTCTATTCTAAGGCGCATATCCAGATTGGACAGCGGCTCATCCAGCAGCATCAGCCGCGGTTCGGTCACAAGTGCGCGGGCAATCGCCACGCGCTGCTGCTGTCCCCCGGACAGCTGGGGCGGCAGCCGCTTCCCGTAACCCTCCAGATGAAGCAGGGCTAGAGCATTCTCCACCTTCTCTTTGATCAGAGTTGCGGGCAGGCGCTTTTCCTTGAGGCCGTAGGCTACGTTATCGAACACATTCATATGCGGCCACAGCGCATAATCCTGGAATACCATGTTGAAGCCCCGCTTTTCGGGAGCCAGCATTTTTTTTGATGAAGCAATGGTCTCCCCGTTCAGCAGAATTTCTCCGCTATCCGGCCGGCTTAATCCGGCCACGAGCTGCAGCAGTGTGGACTTTCCGCAGCCGGAAGGGCCCAGCACGCTGATGATTTCGCCTTCCTGCAGAGTAAGATTGAGGCCGTTCAAGGCCTGGTAATCGCCGTAGCTTTTCTGCAGATTTCTGACTTCCAGCAGCGGGCTGCCCGTACTGCGGACGTTCTGTGCCTGTCTCATGCTGTAGCCCCTTTCCTCTTAAAAAACGATTCAATTACGATCAGAATCAGTACAATGATTCCGCCCCCGGTAACCGTTGCGGCTGAAGCGTAGCCAAACTGCATGTCTTCGAACGCATCATCAATGACAATCGGCAAGGTTACAAAGTTGGGCGGGAACAAAATCGAGTTAACCGCCAGGTCAAACACACAGGAGCCAAAGGCTGCCAGTGCGCCGGATACAAGCGCTCCCTTAATCAGCGGAATGAGAATCCGTCTGACCCGGCTGACCAGGGATGCCCCCTGCATTTGTGCCGCATCAAGCAGATGCTCCGGAACCTTGGCCATGGAACCCGTGATAACCCGTGTAATGACCGGAATTGCACCGGCGATAGCCGCCAGCACGAGAATAGCCGGCTTGCCGTACAGCCTCAGCCCGATATCCTCCAGCCATTTCTGGTTCCAGACAAAAATATACCCGATGCCCAGCACCACTCCAGGAACCGCAAAGGAGATGAGGGTCGCGGCTTCAATCACCTTTTTAAATCTGAACCGGGAATATGACAGCACAAAAGCGGCGCCCAGCCCGATAATAAGCCCTAATACGGCTGCGGCTGCTGCAATCGCCAGCGACCTTCCCATACCCGGAAACAGATCTGCGCCTTGCCGGAACAGCCGGGCATAATGCTGCAGCGTCAGATTGCTCATTACGAAGCCGTCTGACTGTACCTGCAGGAAGGACATCACTATACTTGAGCCAATCGGAATTCCGATGACTATGATAAGCAGCAGAACTACCGCGCCGTTAAGTGTCCAGTTGTAGCGTCCGGCTGATTCGGGAACCATTCTGACGGCCCGGCCAGACAAAATATCATAACGTGATCTGCGCAAAATATAGAACTGGGCAGCTATGGCCAGCGCGATGATCAGCACCAGATACAGCGACAGCACCCCGGCCATGTCAAACCGGATCGGTGACGTATAGATGGCTGAATAGATGGAATACGGCAGTGTCGGAAAACGGTACACCACCGCAATCGCTGACGGCAGGCCAAAATCGCCTATCGTATCCATGAAGACCAGCAGCGCTCCCGAACAGATGGAAGGCAGCAGTAGCGGCATCTCAATCGTGCTCCATACCCGCCATGGACGGGCTCCGCACAGCCGGGCTGCCTGAGACAGCATATCCATCTTCCACTCCATCGCTGCCCGGACCGCAAGATAAGCCAGCGGAAATTTGCTGAAGGTCATCACCGCAATCAGTCCCGCAGGAGAGAACACGGCAGAGCTTACCCAGTGCCAGCCGAACAGGGAAGCCGCCAGCCCGTTTCCGGCCGAGAACATGATCCAGCCCTGGGCCAGAATGAACGAGGGCATAATGAACAGGACCCAGGCTGCTGCATCCAGCGCCGTAGCGCCGGCGAACTTCCAGCGGGAACGGACGACAGCCAGCATGGTGCCCAGCGCCGTGCCGAAGAAGGCTGTACCCATGCCCAGCAGCAGTGAATTTTCCAGCGATTTCCGCCACAGTGGCCGCCGGAACACATCCAGCAGCAGCGACAAATCCCCAAAGTTCAAATTGCCGAAGAACACCCCCGGCAGCAGCACCTGGATGATGACCGCTGCCAGAGGAAAAAGAACAAGAATGGCTAGCAGGATGCTGACCGTCCAGCCCAGCCGGTTGACATTCAGAGCTTTCAGCATGCCGGATTACTGCACAGCCTGGTCTGCGAACCACTGCTTGATTTCAGCTTCATGCTCGCTTGCCCACGCGGCTTCCGTAAAGTTCAGCTTAGCTTCTGCAGCCCGGTCAGTCTTGGGATTTACGCCTTCTGCGGAGGGTTCAAAGTAGCTTTCATCACCGCTGTCCACCAGCTCCTGCTGCACTTTTGGCTCCAGCAGAAAGCTGACGAACTGTTTTGCCGCCTCAGCCTTATCGGTATCCTTCTGGATAGCCGCTACACGCACAGATGCCGGAGCGCCTTCTTCAGGCCATACCAGTTCAACCGGCTCGCCGGCGGAAACCATCGAATAGGCATTCGATTCCTGCAGAGCGGCAATGTCAATCTCGCCGGAAGTCAGTGCTTGTACCACCTGAGGATTTTTCGGATACACCTTCAGCCCCTGCTCCATTAAAGTACCGAAATATTCCTTTCCGCCATCGATCCCTTTACCTTCAAAAAAGTCCGAAACAAACGGGTACGCCGGAGCGGCAATGGCCGGATCAGCCATTCCCAGCTTGCCGTTGTAGGCGGTACGGCTCAGATCCTCCCAGGAAGCCGGGATATTGTCTCCGGTAATTTTATTTTTATTGTAGACGATGATTCCTGCTGCATGTGCCCCGGTCGGATAATAGGAGCCGTCTTCGGGAATCAGCGATTCATAGTTGTCTTTCAGTCCGGATACATTCTCCGGCGTCCAGCCGGTCAGCAGCTGACCCTTGGCATCCAGCCCGTAAATGGAAGGCATTGCATCAATCCACACGACATCCCACTGCGGGTTCCCCTGCTCGGCTTCAATGCGGGACATAATTTCTGCGCCGTTACCGGAGACGATGTTGAGCTTGATGCCGGTCTCTTTTTCGAACATTTCGCCAATCACCGCATCAAAATCATTCAAATACACCGTAAGGGTCCCGCCGCCGGCTGCTTCAGCGGCCTGGCTGTTGTCATTTGCGGCAGCAGCGGCCGGACTGTTCTGGTTATTGCCCCCGCAGGCTGTCACTGCCAACATGGATACTACACCCGCTGTAATTCCCGCCGTTTTAAGCCAATTATGTTTCACGATTAATGAATCCCCCTTGAAAATAAGTTTCGCCTTCGCGTTACTTCAAACTTTAACAAGTTAATGTAAAAGCAACGTTAAGCAGAAAGCTTGTTTTAATTAAATATGTCTATGTATATTGAATGTTTAATAGATAAGTTCTATATTTTAAGCACAAGGGAGTGATGAAGGTGAATATGCAGCAGCTAAAAGTATTTTTGGAGGTAATGCGCAGGGAGACCCTGCAGGAGGCCGCCGACAGTCTGGAGCTTACCCAGCCCACCGTAAGTTTTCATCTGCGGAAGCTGGAGGAGAGTCTGGGCACGCCGCTGTTCCGCAAGCAGTCGAGAAAGCTGATCCGTACAGAGGCCGCTGAGGAGCTGCTGCCCTATGCCCGCCGGGTGGCCGCGCTTATGGAAGAAGCCGCTGAACGGATGAAAGCCAGAGCAGGCCAGGGCCGCAGCCGGTTGAAGCTTGGTGCAAGCTACACACCGGCCACCTACTTCCTGCCTCCGTACCTGGCCGATTACAGGGCAAAGCATGAAGACACGAATCTGGTGTTAACGGTAAAAAAAGCCGAAACCATCCTTTCCCTGCTAAGGCACCATGAAATCGATGTGGCCGTTGTCTCTCTCCCGGATGAACCGGAGAAAGGCCTGCAGATCGTACCGCTGATTGAGGATGAGCTGCAGCTTGTCATGAAGCCCGGCCATCCGCTGGGCGCTGTCCGGCATTTGACCGTTGACGCTTTGCAGAGCGAGACCTTTTTACTGCATGAACAAGGCTCCACCTCCCGGCAGCTGGCCGAGGAATGGGCGGCCTTTATAGGACTTGCATTTCAGTCAGTCATGGAGCTCGGTGCCATTGAGACGATTAAAGAGACGCTGAAATTCAATACAGGCATCGGCGTACTCCCGCTCCGCAGTGTGCTTAAGGAAACGGCTGCCGGTGAGCTGATCCGGCGGCCGCTTCCCGGTGAAGGCTACGCCAACCGGCGGTATATCTGCCTTGCCTACCGGGACGAGCCGATTTATGCCGCGCATATCCGCAGTTTTATTGAGTTCATCCGTAAAACGGTTGGGAGGCTGGGTTAGAGTGGGGCGGGAGCGTTTGGAGACAATGTGCGAGCCAAGGGCATTTTTGCCTTTGATTTGAGCTGTCTGGTGCGAATGGGCGGATTCAAGGGTATTTATGCGCTTGATTCGGGCCGTCTGGCGCAGATGTGCGGATTCAAAGGTATTTATGCGCTTGATTCGGGCCGTCTGACGCAAATGTGCGGATTCAATGGTATTTATGCGTTTGATTCGGGCCGTCTGGCGCAAATATGCGGATTCAAAGGTATTTATGCGCTTGATTAGTATAGTTACAAAAAACCGCCTCTCAGCAGATAAACCTGCTAGAAGGCGGCCTGTTACAGACAATTAATCCTCATATTGCATCTTGCTGCCTCTTAAAACGAGCAAAAAGCCGGCAGCATCGCAGCACCTATTAACCTTCTGCCGCTCTTATACCGTTACCTCTCCGCCGGGGTACAGGGTAGAGCTGTACAGCCGCTTAGGCTGCGGCAGCGGCTGCCCCGGATGTGCAGCTGTAAGCGGGAGCTTTTCCCCGGCATAGACTGCCGCCAGCTCATCAGTATAAATAATGACCTGTTCCGTACCGGTACCCAGCAGATCCCCGTGCACGGCGTAACCTTGTTCTTCGAACTGGGCAACCAGGTTCATATAGCCGTCATATAGTCCGGGAAGGACAGTTTCACCCCGGCGGTAAGCCAGAATGTAGTCCGGTCCCCCCTTCCAGAAGCGGCTTACAGCTTCAACAATCGTCAGCCAGCCGTCTGTTGTGCGTTCTTCCTTCCACAGCTCCTGGCCGTTCTGGTCGAGCAGGAACATGGCATCCTTGCCTTTGAGGCCCTTGCCGTCATCCTCGCGGACCAGACGGTCGAGGCCCGCAATCTGCAGACCGGGCAGGTCTTCACGGAAACGCCCGAGCGCCAGATGCTGCGATTCTACAGAGCCTTCATACCGCCACAGCTCTTGTCCATTGCGGTCATACATGACCGTTACGCTTCCGCCGATTACCAGTTCCGGTACCCCGTCTCCGTTCACATCCCCAACCCAGAGGCAATCGGCGTGATCCTCAAGGTCATGACAGCTCCACAGCAGCTTGCCGTCTGCATCCAGCAGATCATAACCGGCCATGACCTCATCTCGCCCGTCCCCGTCTAGATCGTACACCCATGGAAAATGTCCGACATTTCCCTCATGTGTCCACAACAGCTGGAAGTTACGGTCTAGTGCCCACAGCTTGTGGTAGCGGTCCTTAAGGATAATGTCGCCAGGGCGGCCGCTGCCGGACAAGTTGGCAATAATGATGCAGTCATGAGCCTCTTTGGCCGGCAGCTCATGTACGGATTTAACTTTACCCGTCGCCCCCTCCAGAATCTGCAGCTTGTCATCCATCACACAAAGCACCTCAAGTGCACCGTCACCGTCAATATCAAAAATCTGGGCCGGATAATCAGAGCCCTGGCTGCCCGCACCGGCATCCGGCTTGCCGGTCTGCCACAGCAGCTCCCCCTCCAGATTAAAAGCGGTCAGGCATTGCACTTGATGCGGAATATACCGTACATCCTGGCGGTTATCCGGCTGGACCAGCAGCAGCTCGGCCCTGCCGTCACCGTCCAGATCGCCTATCAGCATTTTGCATCTCGGACCGGCGGCCGAGATATCTATCTCTGCCAGCCGGTGCAGACTTTGACTATTATTTGACACCGTAATTCCTCCTTGTCTACTATCCGGCGCCTTCGCTTCGGCAGCCGCTCTCTCCTGTCGTCAGACCAAGTCCACAGTCTGGCCTCCAGGCACCTCTACTACTGTTCCGTCCACTTCAATCCAGACTGCAGCAGCTCCCGGATTAAAGACAAAATCCCGGCTCGCCGAAAAAATCAGCCCCCGGCAGGCCTTCATATAATGAACCAGCTCCAGGTTGGTGGCGTACCAGATGTCTTCCTTACCGCCTGCCTTCTCACAGAACTGCTCTATCAGTTCCCAGTTATTATCGTTATCAAACTCATAGCTGTGGCCCCATACATACATCAAATATAGATACTGCCGTTTGTGCAGCCCGAGGAAATTCTCCGTATGCTCAAGCAAACCCCGGTTATGGTGGCAGGTCGCCGGCCACTCCAGCCAGTCCTCCGGCAGGCCAAAGCCGCCGGTGCTCTGTACCGTCCGGGCATATTCAATCCCGAGATGCGGCAGCAGACTTTTGATTTCCCGGGTATAAGACCCGTTCGGATAAGACATCCCGCGGACCGGCTGGCGGATCAGCCCTTCCAGCGTTTTGCGGTCTTCCATAATCTCCTCGACAATATACTCCTGCGGACAGCGGGCCATTGTCGGATGCCGCCGGGTGTGCGCACTGACTTCATGCCCGCGGTACAGGACAGGAACTTCCTCTGCCGTAATGCGGTCTCCTTCTCCCAGCAGCCCCGAATTCAAATGAAAGGTGCCCTTAATGCCGTATTTGTTAAAAAGGCCGACCAGCCGCTCATCCGCCCGTCTGCCGTCGTCATAGCTCATGGTCAGCGCCTTATGCCGGCCTTGCGGGTAGCAGTAGTAAACTGCAGCCATTGCTGTTATGCCTCCTTTAAAAGTTAAATGTTAAGCCCATTGCACTTCATACAGTTCTGTTGATTCACCAGAAAAGGATTTATTAAGGTGTTTTGAGTGCTGAGCTGCAATGTCTGTCCGACTTTCTTTGATTCTGTGCTTATAGGAGTGTCGCGAGTCGCATCAGTAGGTATGCTTTAATGCTTAGTTGGAATTCCTCCACCTAATCCGATCCTTTTTCATCATTTACGAGCTTTAGTTGGAAATTCTCCTGCTATTCGGGCAGATAACACCCTTTAAAGACTAACCCAATACATTTAAGTGGAGTTTTTCCAATAAGTTTTGCAAAATCGCTATTAGTCGGAGAATTAGCTGGAGAAATTCCGCTTAGATTAAACAGTACGCGCTTCCTAAGATCCGTACATGCTACCCCAACATCCGTACGTGCTCCCTAAGATCCGCATTTACCCAAGATCCGCACGCGCTTCCTAAGATCCGTACACACTACCCCAACATCCGTACGTGCTCCCTAAGATCCGCATTTACCCAAGATCCGCACTCTACCCAAGTTCCGTACACGGTAACTAGGCTCATTTTCCATAACACAGCGAATTAGCAAGGCTGCATTTTATACAGCAAATGTCCCCTGAACCGAGTGAAAATCAGGATCTGTTGCAGTTAGCACATTAGAATTTTGTAATTTAGCTGTTTTGGCTCATAACGCCCCATTCTGCTGCACGGAATACTTAAGTTCAATAAACTGCTCCGATTCTTAAGCATTCTGCTGCACAAAATGCACTCATGCTGCAAATTAACGTCTTTCACGCCAGAACCAAGAACTGCGCAGGTTTAACATCATTACTCAAGGTGCGTACACGGTCAGATCACTGTACTCTGCAATCAGCGGGGCCATCTGCCGGAAGCCGACCTTTCCGCCCCCGAGCACCGGGCCAAAGGACGAGCCGTCATCACTCCAATGCAGCAGCGGCAGTCCATTGACAGCAAAGGTGACCTCAGCCCCCTGCTTCACGACCAGCATCTGATATTCCTCGGACATATCTGCCACATCCGGCAGCGGATCAGCCCCTTGGGCAACCAGATGGAAGCCGTAGCTTTTGCGCAGATTACAAGTATGAAAAGACCGTTCCTCCTGCCACATCCGCCGGAAATACGAAATATGAAAAGCATTCATAGCCCCATGATGGTACTGGTCATACTCTCCGGTCCGGGCCGGAAGGGACGGGTCAAACAAATCCTTGCCTTCCCATCCGGCAGCAGCCAAGAACAATATGGCCAGCCCCGGCTCCCGCAGCGGCCGGAACTTCCAGGACACTGCATGGTCGGCCGGGAAGTCCTCAGGACACCAGAGCACAATGTTCGCTTTCTGCCCTTCTTCCGCACTGCGCGTGCTTTCCAGCCGTAAACGGCCCATCGGAAAGGACGTTATTCCGTCGCCTTCCATCCGGAAACCGTCCATCTGTTCCGGACCCGCCAGAGAATTATGGTAGATCTCCCGCCAGTGCTCCGGGACCCTTACCATATCCTGCCGTAATGCCATGCTCCACTTCCCCTTCCCAGACGTCTGATATACTCACATCCAGCCGCAGTTTCTTTCTCAGATGCCTGCTGTACTCTCATGTAACCGCTGTTCCCCCTGACATCTGCTGCATTTCCATCTAACCTCTGTTTCCATCGCAGCTGCCTGCTAAACTCTTATCTAACAGTTGTCTCACGCGCATCCGCATGCTGCACATCTTACTCAACCGCTGTTCCCCTCTCCGCTCCCCCGGAATCCCGCTCCGGAAGTGCCTCCGCAATCAGCTCCAGCGCAATGATTGTATTGAGCGACCACTGGGAGGCTTCATTTGTATTCATCCAGCCGATTTCATCCAGCTCTTCCATATAAGTGACCCGTGTCTGTTGCTCCTGCAGATTAACGAGACCGAAAGGATTGTTAAGCAGGATGTTCCAGCAGCGGTCGGCAGTGGCCCGGTCATCCTTGTACCAGGCGCCGTAAGCAGCGATAGCCACACTGAGCACCGGATGCTCAAACCGCAGCTTCCCTGTAATTGCACCTCCGGCAACTGCGTTCTTCTCTTCTTCAGGCAGGTTGTAGAACACGCCGAATTCAGCGAGCATATCCTCCCACTCCGGGTCCTCCAGCATCATCGCCAGCTCGAACCACGCCTGCGGCCCGCCCATGCAGATCGCCAGATGCCGGCCCCAGTTATCGTCGCCCATCGGACTTAAGATGCCCGTCTTCGGATCATAGCCGTAGGTAGGACCAGAGATCAGCCGCAGATTGGCATTCTTGATGCAGCCGATTCCCGTCAGGATTTTGTCACGGTAAAAGGTATCCTCATAACGTTCCCAGCGGGTCATCCAGTTGGAGCTGAACGCCGCCCAGTCGGGCCCCACACGTGCATGCGTCGGAAATTCATCCTTTGGAAAATAAGCCCGCATCGGGTCCAGCGTTACCGTCGAATAATCGGCATCCTTCACGCTGTCCATGATGTCCCCGGTCCGCTCGTCGCCGGTCAGATAATAATAGTAGCGGTGCAGTCCGGCCATCGCGATCCGCGCTTCCTTGCAGCCGCAGCCCCAGTGCACAACATTATGCCGTGAGCCGAGGCCTGCATATTCCCCGAAATGATAGACGTCCACCTCGCTGGTGTGACGGGTCATTGCTTCCGCCATCCGGAAAATATCGGCACGCCCGCTCCGCAAAAAACTCACCCACAGCCACATGTTCGGCACAAGCTCGGCATTCTGCCAGGCGCAGCCGCCCAGGTCATAATTCCAGACATGGCGGACCGGATCATAGCTGTGCATGAAATCGCCGTAATCCCAGAGGCCGTACCATTTACGCTGCTCTATCTCGGCCTGGTAAAAAGCGATAATACCGTCCAGACGCTCTTCCAGGTAAGCTTTGGCCGGTGTGCTCCGGTCCGGCAGGCTCCACAGTCCGAAGGCCCGGCTGCGGTGGTAATATTCCGGTCCGCAGATCAGCAGCGGCGGTTCATCGGCATATGCCTGCATCCGCAGAAGCGCTGCGGAATCCGGCGTCTCTGCCATGCACCACAGGGTCAGCTCACTGGTGTTCGCGATGCCGTACGGCGTAGCACGCAGCTCCTCCGCGCCTTCATACGAGGATTCCACATGGGTCTTCGTGTCATAGTGGCGCAGGTCCATCGCCGGCGCTTCCGGCGACCAGAACCAGACGGTAAGCGCTCCTTCATCACCGGCGGCACCGGCCAGCTCAAGCCCTGAGGGAAACTTGCGCCAGAAATTCTTCACCCCGGCGGCCAGACCGCCGCCCTCTGATCCTAAATAGCCAAGTCCACCGGCTCTCCTGCCTTCTGCCCCCTTGACCCAGGAACAGGCCGGCCCTGTCCGTTTATGAACAGTGTAATGCTCGGAGGAATCCTGCAGCAGCCGGAAGCTGTCCCAGACCGCTGAATCCTGCAGCAGTCCTGTGAAATAAGCATCTGCTTCCGCATCAAATGCAAGACGCTGTCCTTCCAGCTGCGCAGCGAACATGTCCGCGTACTTGCCCTTGGTTCTGCGGGTGTGAAGCGTTTTGGGTGACTCGCTGAACATGCCTTCACTGCCTGCCAGCCGGACATGGCGGTTGTACAGAGGACCGCGTAAGGGCACTTTGAACCGGATGCCCAGCCCCTTGATAAAATCCTCATGCGGATTGCCGTCATAATGGAAGGTATGCACCAGCCGGATGGATTCCAGCCCCGCATAGAAATACAGCCTCACCGTGAAAGGAATCCATTCTCTGGCTCCGCTGCTGCTGCGGTGCCGGCCTTCCAGAGTAATTACAGCGCGCAGCGGCCCGGCCTCTTCTACTGCAGCCTTCCTTGTTACGCCGGCAAACCGTTCCTGCGTAAGTGTAAGCCTGCCGCTGAGATGGTCCCTGTGTTCGCGCAGGCAGACCAGCTCGCTTCCGCTGCATACCAGCAGCTCAACCGGCGGCGTCTCCCCGGCAGAAGCAGTCCCTTCAACAAAGACAGCTTTCTCTACTCCGGAATGTCCGTGATTATCATTTGCTCCCCCGGCATCCGCCGGCACCCGGCGGATGATCCGGGAGATCATTCCTGCTCCACGCTTTATCACAGTACACACGATGGTACCGGTATCCACAACATAGGCTTCCTCTGTTTCCTGAACGGATACACGCATGCCTGGCTGTACAGCTTCCGCCTCCGCTGACTGTTCCAGCATGTAGCCTTCCGCGCTGCCTTCCGGGCAGACTGCGGAATGAAAGGACCACTTGATGCTGCCGTCCGGCCAATACGCGGCCGGACGGCTCTGAAGCGGCAGACGGGAACCGTCAGCCGTTCCGCGGAGATACAGTGCAGATAACTCCCCTCGGCTCAGCTCTCCGCGGGACCAGGGCACCCCCCATGTAACCCCTGCAGCCGCTGCAGGCTCCTTCATCCAGTGCAATTGAATCGGCAAGACCGAAGACACAGCCGTCATCTCCTTCTATGGCATCACCCCGGTACATGAACTGAGCCTGAGAAAGATGCCTGCGGATCCGCTAATCACATTCAGCGTTACAGCTCCTGGCGGGTTCCGGCATCCTTCTCTCCTCCATGACGGCTCAGTTCACGGTAGCGTGTAGGAGTGATGTCCTCCTGTTTTTTAAATATCCGGTTAAAATAACTCTGCTGATAGCCGACCTGCTGCGCCACATCGTTCATCTTGAGATCCGTATCACGCAGCAGCTCTTTCGCTTTTTCAATCCGCAGATCGGTTAAATAATCGATAAAATTATGGCCGGTTACCCTTTTAAAAGACTTGCTGAGCAGAAAAGGACTGGTCCCCGTATACTCCGCACAGCTGTCCAGCGAAATATTGTCCATATAGTGCTCCTGGATATACATCATCGCCCGGTCAATTGTCCGGCGGATCCCGGCATCCGAACGTTCTGACAGCTCCTTCAGGAACGGTCCCGTAACATTTCCGCGGAACCAGGACAGAATCATCGCCGGCTCATGAATCTGCGACAGGCCGGCATACAGATTTTTGCCCCGGAACAGCTGGTTCGGCGCTATACCTGCTTCGAGCACCGCATGCTGTACCGCACCGAGCAGATGCAGCATCCCCTGCTGCACGTCGATGACCTTGGCACCATCCCCCGACAGCGTATCCAGGAATTCCTCCAGCAGCCGGTCCGCTTCTTCCGCGTCCCCGGTGCGCAGCGCTTGAATCAGCCCGCGTTCCAGCAGGAATGAATACTGGGACACCTGCTGTCCCTGTCCATCGCGCTCCAGCTGCTCCAGGCTGACTACCTGGTTCCCGTCACCGTACCGGCGGTGGCTGACCGCCTGCTTTACGGCTTCAAAGGACCGCGGGATGCCGGAGATGTGATCCATCGGTGCGCTGTAAGCCACAGTAGCCTGCAGCTTGAGCATCCGGTTGATCGTGGCGGCCAGCTCTTCGCCGAAAGCCCGTACTCTCTCCGGCTCCGGTCCTGCCCCCTGTTCGATCAGCAGAATTCCCGCCGTAAGATTGTGCAGGTTCACCGTCTCTGCCTGCCTGAAATGTTCGGCAGCCAGTTCACCGATAATATTCACGGCTGCAAAGGACACCAGACTTTCGTCACCGCTGCGGAATTTGCCGTCCAGGCTGGATATCCCCGTAAGCTGGATATAGAGCACCACAAAGACACAGTCCTCCACTTCCCACTTGTACTGCTTCATCCGGTTCTGCAGATCACGTTCTGAATACGCATACAGATAACCCTGGAACAGCTGATTGAGGAAGCTCCGCTGCACATGCGGAAGCTGCTGCGAAAGCGTGTACTGGAGCGCATTTTGCTGGCCGTGCAGGTTCTGCCAGTGCCGCTCAATCAGCGTCACCTCATCCTCACGGCCTTCACAGACGGTATGCTCGGGGAGCAGGGTCTGGAACAGGCGGCGGACCGGCGAATAGATTTTGCGTGAAGCGATCCAGGACAGAACGGCTGCGAGCAGCAGAGCACTCAGACTGACCGTAATGATCACTCTGGAAAGCTCTACTACCGGGGAGGTGATACTGGAAATAGGGGAGGCTGATACGTACATCCATTCACTTGCAATCCGCGAGAAATCACCGTATGTAACCGCATAGGTAATCCCGTCCCAGTCATACAGGAAAGATGTGCCGTCTCCGCTGCCCCTCGTCCCGATCGCCTTCTGCAGTGCGGCAACAAAAGGCGCAGCGTCACCGTCACCGCCGCTTCCGGAGATAAACAGTCCGCCTGATTTCTGTATCATGTAGACTTCCCCGCTGTTGTACGGGGTCATGGTCCGCAGCATATCCGAAACCTTCTGGGTGTCCATCCGCAGCAGCAATACCCCGAACGGCTCAAGGCTGCCGCCGGGAATATGATGCACAAGCGCCAGCTCTTTGGGCTGCACCTTGGCGGAGTCAAAAGACATCTCGGTCCAGTAGGTGCTCTGGTCTGTATCCATCAGCTTATCGTACACTTCAGCTGCGCCGGGAGTTAAAGTGCCATACTCCGTGCCGAACAGCACCGGCTGCTCCCCTGCCAGATACAGCTCCACCTGCCGGGCCATGGAGTTGGAGCCCTGCATGACCACCAGTGTCTTGGTGATATCCCATGCCCGCTCGTGATTTAATGTAAAATCCATACCCTTCAGGCTGTAGTCAAACTTGGGATCAAACGCCCAGTGCGCCAGCATCAGCTCCAGATTGGTCAGCTGGTCATCAATGTTGGCGGCACGCTGCTCAATCTGCCGGTTATGCATCTCGAGCAGCTCCTCCTCCAGGCTTCCGCCAGCCATCCAGTACACAAGCAATCCTATAATCAGTCCGGGAATGGACGAGACAATCAGCATAATAATCAGATTATTGCGGTAATACCGTCCCTTGCGCCCTCTCCATCCCCGGAGCAGTCTCTTTCTTTTTCCTGCCGTTCCATTCTCCATATGCATTCACCAGCCGAATTCATAGTTTAGCATTGCAGCCTTGCGGCGTTAATGGGGCTATTCCGGCCGATATATGGAGCGGAGGCCGGCCGCTATTGACCCGATTTTGCGTACAATTCGTTCATTTCAGTTACCAGCTCGTCTCCGCCTGTCTTCCGCCATACATCAAAGGCTGCTTTCAGGCCGGCCTCATCAATTTGTCCGACAATAAACTTGATCCGCGCATCATTGATAACGTTATCAAGCTGCGAGCCTTTTTGCGTGTATACGGTCGAGATCAGGGCTTCAGCAGGATTAACCACTATCGTTGCTACATTGGCTTCCTGTACTTCCGTCTGCTTATCCCGCAGCGGAGTCTGCTTAATCTGCTTCGCATCCTTCGCATTCTCATCAGGAATATAAGGAATCATCTGATTGAGCCCTTCCACTTCCGATTCCAGCAGGACGGTGTCACTTGAACGCTCTACATAACCATCCACCAGATTGTAATGGACGCCCTCAATTCCGTATCCCAGCAGCGTCTGCAGATCCCCGTCATTCACTTTGTCCAGGAAGGCCAGCACACGCTTCAGCTCTTCTTCGGTTTTGACCGAAGATTTCGGAATCGCCAGCATGCCGGAGAAGCCGGAAGTCGGGAGTGTATGCAGCTGTCCGTCCGTACCTGTAACCCCGCCTATAACATCCATGTAGTGGCGGTCAGGCTCATCTGTGCCTTCTTTCTGGAGTGCAGCATGAATCTTGTCGTCAATCCGTGCTGCGGTGTCCACTACATCGACAATGACGCCTGCCTGGTTGTTGACGACCGGATCATTCCATTTGGAGCTGTCCATTACCGCGAAGTCGGAGTTGATCAGCTGCTCGTCGTACAGCTTTTTCATAAACTTAAGCGCTTCCAAGTACTCGGGATATTCATGCTCAGGAACAAGCTTTCCATCCTGTATGCCCCATCTGTTCGGAGATCCGTACCACAGCTTGATCGTGTCGAAGCCGCTGGCCCAGCCGCCGGTCCACTTTACCATGACCATGCCATAGGTGTCATCCTTGCCGTTACCGTCAGGGTCCTGCTCCTTGAACGCTTTTAGCATATTATAAAAATCATCCACGGTCTGCGGAGTTTCAAGGCCCAGCTTCTCCAGCCAGTCTTTACGGAATACTACGCCGTTACGGCCCAGCGCCCGCCCTCTGTAAATCCCGTAGTTCTTGCCGTCAATGGCCGAGTTGTTCAGAATGACCGGGTTTGCTTTGCTCAGATTAGGAAAATCCTTCAGGTAAGGACCCACCTCCCAGAAAGCTCCCGACCTCGCGGCATTAACAAAACTGGACGCCTTGACATCCCCTACATAAATAATATCGGGCAGCTTGCCTGAAGCCAGCGTAATGTTAAATTTATCGGTGTAGGAAGCGTTCGGCACCCATTCAAAATGAATATCGGTATTCGTCAGCTCCTCAAGCTTAGCCGCAACCGGGCTGTCATCCTTGGGATAATTGGTTTTAAAAATCGGCAGCATCAGCGTCAGGTCCAGCGGCTCAGCCGCTTCCGTTCCCGCCGCAGCCTCAGGCTTGGCCGTTCCTTCACTGTCTGCAGCACCGTTTGTTCCCGCTGCATTATTCGTCCCTCCGTTGCTTCCGCAGCCGGACATCACACTTACAATCATAATAGTTGACAGTAACGTAAACAACCGCTTTTTCAATTTAATGGAACTCTTTCCTGCTGAACGTTGATTTTTCATCATTGGCCTCCCTTTATATGTTAGCATAACAGATTAACCTTTAACTGAACCGAGCATCACCCCTTTTGCGAAATGTTTTTGCAGAAACGGATAGACACACATAATCGGAAGTGTGCCGACCACGATTACAGCCATTTTGATCGACTGCTCAGGCGGCTGTACGAAATTCGGGTCCATGCTGCTGAGATCGCCGGCTGCCGCCTGGGACAGCATAACGATCTGGCGCAGCATGACCTGCAGCGGCCATTTGGACGGATCATTGATGTACAGCAGCGCCGAGAAGAAGTTGTTCCAGTGTCCCACCGCATAAAAGAGGGTAAAGGTCGCGAGAACCGGCTTCGAGAGCGGCAGGACAATTTTCCACAGCAGACCCAGCTCGCTGCAGCCGTCGATCCGCGCCGCCTCCTCCATTTCAACCGGAAGCTCCTGGAAGAAGTTTTTGACGATAATCAGGTTAAAGGCGCTGATAGCCCCCGGCAGAATGAGTGCGTTAAGGGTATCCAGAAGCTGCAGATCACGGATTACCAGATAAGTGGGAATCATCCCTCCGCCGAACAGCATGGTGAAGATAACCAGATTAAGGATCGTATTGCGGCCCATCAGATACCGTTTGGCCATCGGATAGGCCATGGTTACCGTAAAGAACAGATTGACAATCGTCCCGATGACCGTTACATATAACGACACCCCGATGCTCCGTACAATCGTATCCGTAGAAAAGATGAATTTATAAGCATCAAACGAAATGGTGGTCGGAATCAGGAAGACAGCACGCTTTGTAATTTCCGCCTCAGTTGCGAACGAACCGGCGACTACGAACAGGAACGGCAGGATGGCGACGATTCCGATAATTCCCAGGATAATATAATTGAAGATGTCAAAGGCAACCTCTCCAGTACTGCGATATTGCTTCTTAACCACACGCGCAGCCTCCCTCTTAGTAAAGTCCCGATTCGCCGAATTTCTTGGCGAGCCAGTTGGTGCCGAGCACCAGTACAACCCCGATGACCGATTTGAACAGTCCGACAGCCGTACTGTAGCTGAATGCCCCCTGGGTAATCCCCAGCGCATACACATAGGTATCGAACACTTCAGCCACTTCGCGGTTGAGCGCATTCATCATCAGATAAATCTGCTCGAACCCGTTATCCAGAATTGTACCCATCCGCAGAATCAGCAGAATAACAATCGTGCTGCGGATCGCGGGCAGTGTAATATGCCAGATCTGCCGCCAGCGGCTGGCCCCGTCCATTACCGCAGCCTCATATTGCTCCACATCAACACCTGCAAGCGCCGCAAGGAAGATAATTGTTCCCCAGCCGCATTCCTTCCAGATCGTCTGCAGAATGATCAGCGGCCGGAACCAGTCGGGGTCGGCGAGGAAATCGATTTTGCTGCCTGTAACCGTATACAGAAATTCATTGACCGCTCCGCCCTGAGTAGTCAGAAAGACATAGGAGATACTGGCGACGATAACCATGGATATAAAATGGGGCACATAAATGAGCGTCTGAATCGTACGTTTGTAGAAAGACAACCTTATCTCATTTAATAGCAGCGCCAGTATAATCGGTGCCGGGAAAAAGAACACCAGATTAAGCAGGGACAATACAAGTGTGTTGCGCAGCAGCATGAAAAAGTCAGGATTCTGGAAAAAGGTACGGAAATGCTCCAGTCCCACCCATTCGCTTTTCATGAAGCCCAGGAAAGGCTGGAAATCCTTGAACGCGAGCAGGATCCCCCACATTGGCACATATTTAAACAGCAGAAAATACAGGAGTCCCGGGGTCAGCAGGATGTATAGCCATTTATCCCGCCTCAGGCGTTTGAAGATCAGCTCCCGCTTGCTGGGGTACACGCCGGCAGTATGAATCTCCGCCGTTCCTATCGCCGCTCCTTGTTTCATTACACTCACCTCCGATTGGATATGCAGCCTTGTCTAATCTCTGGGGCTGCGGTTCCCATTATGGCTCCAGGGCCATTTTCCGGCAATCAGACTTTTTGGATAGCCTGCTGGAATCGCAGTTATAGGCCCTGTACTTCCCTGGTCAACAAAGTGCAAAGCCGGCAAAACTTTACTATTGCCTGCCAAAAGCGCAGCAACTATGATGCCTAGAGATTAAATTCCCTCATCTAGAGTTCCGGGAGGTAAAGCAAGTGGAGCACAAACTGTACTACGGCGCCGCGTGGTATCCAGAGCTGTGGGGAGAGGCCGAACGCCTGCGTGATCTTCAGCTCATGAAGGACACCGGCATCAATCTTGTCCGCATAGGAGAGTTCATCTGGTCCGGGATGGAGCCTTCGGAAGGTGAAATCGACGTCCGTCCGTTCGCCGAACATATCCAGCTCCTGCATGCCCACGGGATCGACACGGTCATGTGTACACCGACCGCCACTCCGCCGGTCTGGCTGACAGACGGGCATCCGGAGCGTCTGTTCATCAAGGCGGACGGATCGGTGATGAGCCACGGGTCCAGGCAGCATATCTGTACGAATAACCCTTACTTCCGTCAGCGGGCTGCCGTTATTGCAGAGCATCTGGGCAGGGAGCTGGGCCGGCTGCCGGGCCTTGCTGCCTGGCAGCTCGACAATGAATTTAAGGCGCATGTGGCCGAATGCATGTGCGGCACCTGCAAAATGCTATGGCATGAATGGCTGGAGCAGCGTTACGGAAGCATAGGGCAGCTGAATGAAGCGTGGGGAACCGGCGTCTGGAGCCATACCTACCAGCGTTTTGACCAGGTGCCTCAGCCGGTGGCTACACCCTTTTTGCACAACTCATCGCTTGTAACTATGTACCGTCTGTTCCAGATGGAGCAGATCGCCGGGTTTGCTGCTGAGCAGGCCGCCATTCTGCGCCGTTATTCAGATGCTCCGATTACCCACAACAGCAGTGTCGCGTTTCATCTGGATAATGAGCAGCTGTTCCGGGAGCTGGATTTCGCTTCCTATGACACCTACGCCTCCCAGGCCAACAGGCATGCTTATCTGCTGAACTGCGATCTCTGGCGCAATATCAAGCCGGGCCGGGATTTCTGGCTGCTTGAAACCAGCCCGTCCTACGCCGGTTCGCTGACAAGCTACGGCCAGCCGCATCCGGACGGCTATCTCACAGCCGAAGCAGTGTCCGCCTATGCGCTGGGAGCAGGCAGCTTCTGCTACTGGCTGTGGCGGCAGCAGCGTTCCGGCAGCGAGCAGATGCACAGCTCGGTCATCAGCGCCTGGGGTGAGCCGGCGCTGGGCTATGATAATGTCCAGAAAGCTTCGGCGGCACGGCTGGCCATTGAACCGCATATGCTGGCTACCCGTCCGGTGCAGGCCGAGGTCGCCATCACCTATTCGGACCGGACCAAGGCTTATCTTGCGACAGAGCCGCACCGGGGGCTGAACTACCGTTCCCTGCTGGGCGATTTCTACAAACGGATTCTGGACATGGGCATTCACCGTGATCTTGTGCCTGAGGGCGGCGACCTCAGCGGCTACAGGCTGCTGTTCACCCCTTTCGTGCATTATCTGTCTCCCGAGTATCTGCAGAAGGCGCTCGCTTTCGCGGAAGCGGGCGGCATCTGGATCGCAGGCCCGTTGACCGGCGGCCGCACGGCGGAGCACACCCTGCATACGGGTGCTGCTCTGGGAGAGCTGGAGAAGTGTGCAGGTGTGCACACCAAATACGTCTACCCGATGGAGGGGACCGGCAGCATTGGGGAGGCCTTTGGCATTTCCGCGCCGCTGTCCTTATGGAGCGCGGTGTTTGAGCCGCTGCCCGGCGGAGCTTCCGTGGCCGGTACGGTCACCGGAGGGCGGACGCCGGGCCTGGCTTTCCTGACCGAGCAGCCCTATGGCCGCGGGGCCATTGTCATGCTCGGATCGCTGCCCGCCGGGGAAGCGGGCGACCGGCTGCTGCGGGCGCTGATCGGGCATTACGCCGGCCGGGCCGGGGTAACCCTGCACAGCGACGTTACCGCAGGCACCGTCGTGTGCCCAAGGCGCGGCCCCGCCGGGGACATGTGGACTATCGTCAACATGGACGGGCTCGGCGGGAGCGTTACCCTGCCCGGCGGCGGGCGGGATGCGCTGGGCGGCGGGGCTGTGCCAGCCGGTCCGCTGGCTGTCGGGCCTTACGAATACAGGCTTATTGCACTGTAATTTAAGACGAAAACCAAAAAAGCAGTATGCACCCGGACGTTCTGTCCGCTGCATACTGCTTTTTTAAAAAATCATGCTGCACTTGACGGGTTAGCTCTTAACTTAGTGCCTCACACCACTCACCCGCAGGCTATAATTGCACTTTATACATTTAAACCGCCGGTTTTCCGGCGAATATCCCCTTTAGTTGTATTCTGTGCAGTTAAAATCCGGCAAAAGGCGTGTTCCAGCCGAAACCGGCAGATTTAAATGTATGAAATACAGCTATACGCCGCTGGTGCGGAAACATACCCTTTTTAAGTGTACAAACTACACCTATATGAAGCCGGCCCCCCTGTTTCCCGGGAAATGATCAGTAAGACCCGGATTATCACGCTGCGCTGTGAGGCAGACGAATAGCAGTGGACCCGCAGGAGTTTTCCACAAGCTTTAGTCCAGATCCGCACCGTTACTGGCGATCGCCTTTTGATACCAGTAGAAGCTCTTCTTCTTGAACCGGTTCAGCGTACCGTTTCCTTCATCATCCTGATCGACATAGATCACACCATAGCGCTTGGACATTTCCGAGGTAGACGCGCTGATGATATCAATCGCACCCCAGCTGGTATAGCCCATCACTTCAACGCCATCCATTACAGCTTCCTTCACTTGGGTGATGTGCTTGCGCAGATAGTCAATCCGGTAATCGTCGTTAATCGACCCGTCTTCTTCTACCTTATCTTTGGCCCCGAGGCCATTTTCCACGACGAACAGCGGAAGCTGATAACGGTCATAGAGCTCCTTGAGCACAATGCGCAGACCGATCGGATCCAGCTGCCAGCCCCACTCGGTAACCTGGAGGTTCGGATTTTTGACCGTACTGAACAGGTTGCCGCCGGTAACGCCGTATTTCTCCGGATCGACTGTCGAGATAAGCGAGGTGTAGTAGCTGAAAGAGATAAAGTCCACCGTGTGCTCACGCAGCAGCTGCTCATCCCCGGGCTCGACCGCGAGGTTAATGTTATTTTCGGCAAAATACCGCTTCACAAACGGAGGGTAACTGCCCCGCGCCTGTACATCCGTATGCAGCAGGTTGAGCTGGTTGTCCACTTGTGCCTGAAGCACATCTTCCGGGCTGCTGGTCGCCGGGTAATGGATCATCCGCGCCAGCATGCAGCCGATTTTAAAATCAGGATTAATCTCCCGGGCTTTCTTCGTAGCCAGACTGCTGGCCACAAACTGGTGATGCAGCGCCTGATAGGACGCCTCACGGATATTATCCACGGTATCTTCTACTACGCCGCCGCCGGTGAACGGTTCAATGACTGTAGTGTTGATCTCATTAAAAGTAAGCCAGTATTTTACCTTGTCCTTATACCGGGTCATCACGGTTTCCGCATACTTCTCATAGAACGCGATAATCTTGCGGTTTCTCCAGCCGCCGTATTTCAGGACCAGCGACATCGGCATTTCATAGTGTGACAGCGTTACGAGCGGCTCAATCCCGTGCTTAAGCATTTCATCGAACATGTCGTCGTAGAACTGCAGCCCTTTTTCATTCGGCTCGGCATCATCCCCGTTCGGGAAAATCCGCGGCCAGTTGATCGACATCCGGAACACCTTGAAGCCCAGCTCGCCGAACAGCGCAATATCTTCTTTATAACGGTGGTAAAAATCAATGCCGTAACGCTTCGGATACCCCTCAGCCGTTGGATGCTGCATCGCCCGCTGGATGGATTCGCTCGTGACATGCATCAGCTCTTTCAGATTGGTGTAGTCTTTTTTCTTAAAATAAGGCACCATGTCCGCCGTGGACAGCCCTTTTCCGTCTGCGTCAAAAGCCCCTTCAGCCTGGTTGGCGGCAATTGCCCCGCCCCACAGGAAACCTTCCGGAAAACCTTGTTGTATGCTCAATGTGCTCAGCTCCTTAGTAGTGTTAAAATAAAATGCTGTCTGTGGGCTATGACCGTAACTGCGGGGAATGTCTGGACTTCCAGTCGCTGTTGTCTCCAGATGTTTTGATCGTGCCTCTGCTGGCGGATAACATCCGGAGACAAAGGCGAACGCTGTCGCCCTTCCTTCCGTTCCAAACTTCCCCTCCGTTACTCCTGCCTCTATTCAGCTTGTCTTAAACTTCACTCTACAGCTCCGCCTTCAGCACCGGCTCACCGAATCCGACCGCTCCCAGCTTGACCGGCAGAACCTGCTTGTAGTCTGCGGTATTGGTAACAACCATCGCCGTTGTAATGTCGTAGTTCCGGGCAATCTGTTCCAGATCAAAGGTCAGCAGCTTGTCACCGGCCTGAATGGCATCACCGGTCTGCACATGCGCTTCAAAAAATTGCCCGCGCAGCTTCACCGTATTGATGCCGACGTGAATCAGCAGCTCCATGCCGGCGGCGCTGCGGATAACCAGAGCATGCTTTGTTTTGAACACGTTCATCACCGTGCCGCTGATCGGCGATACCAGTTCACCAACCGTAGGCACGAAAGCAATCCCTTTACCCATCAGCTCATCGCCAAAGGTAGGGTCGTTAACTTCCTGCAGCGGAATCGCTTTGCCAGTCATAGGTGCATAGGCCGTATCATCTGCAGTAGCGGAAGCAGGCTCATCTGTTATCTCTACCGGAGCTGGAGCTGTCACTGCTGAAGCTGCCCGGGCAGCCGGTGCTGCCGGCGGTGCGGTGCTGGCGCTAATTTGTCCGGCATCGTCACTTTCTTCCTTAAAGCCGAGCAGAACAGTGACCACAGCGGACAATACAAAGGCAATGCCCATCCCGCCGAGCGCATACCAGAAGGTCTGTCCAACAAGACCCGGCAGACCCGGAATCCCGCCGTTACCGGCCAAGGCATAAGCTTTGACTCCAAAGGCCAAAGCGAATCCGCCCCCGGCCGCGCTGCCGATCATAGCCGCGATGAACGGCTTTTTGTATTTCATGTTCACACCGTACATCGCAGGCTCGGTGACCCCCATCAGGGCAGTAACACTGGTGGACAAGGCAACAGACTTCAGCTTTTTATCCTTTGCCCGCAGGAATACGCCCATCGTTGCGCCGGCCTGGCCCATATTGGAAATGTACGTCAGCGGCAGGAACTTATCGAAGCCGAGGGTAGCCAGATTGCTGATAATTACCGGAACCAGGGCATAGTGCATCCCGGTCATCGTGATCAGAGCCATCGTTCCGCCGAGAATAATCCCGGAGATCAGTCCGCCTTCATTAAGCAGCCAGTTGATGCCGCCGGACAAGCCGTCACCGATAAAGGTGCCGAGCGGCCCGATTGCGATCAGCGTTACAGGCACCATGATCAACAGGGAGATCAGCGGAACCAGCAGCAGCTTAAGAGACGGGATGACAAAGCGGTCTACCGTTTTTTCCACATAGGAGAGCAGCCATACGGCCAGCAGAATAGGAATTACAGATGAAGCGTAGGAGACGGCGGTAACAGGTATGCTTAGAAAAGATACCGGCTCACCGCTGGATAGCAGCGCCCCCATATCAGGGTACATCAGCGCTGCACTGACTCCGGCCGCAATAAACGGGTTACTGCCGAATTTCCGGGCTGCGCTGAACGCGATCAGGATCGGCAGGAAGTAGAACACGCCGTCGCCGATGGCGGAGAGAATCCGGTACGTATCCGTTCCTGCGGACATCCATTCCAAAGTAACGAACAGGGCCAGCAGCCCTTTGAGAATACCCGCAGCGGTAATGGCCGGCAGCATCGGCGCGAACACACCTGCGATAGTTTCAAAAATTTTCAGAATCACATTCTGTTTCTTTTCGCCTTCTTTTTTGCTTCCTTCTGCATTTTGCTTGAGCGCCGGGAATGCCTTGACGACCTCATCATAGACTTTGGGAACGTCGTTCCCGATAATGACCTGGAACTGTTCTCCCGAGATGTTGGTGCCCATGACCATGTCCAGTTTTTTCAGCGCAGCCTGGTCGGCCTTGCTGTCGTCTTTAAGTTCGAAGCGCAGCCGCGTGACACAGTGATAAACCGAATTTACGTTGGACACTCCGCCTACAGACTTGACGATTTGTTGTGCCGTTACCTGATGTTTCATCGTGTATCCTCCTAATTTTGGCATTAAAAAAACCCGAATGAACACAGGGCTATCGCGTAAAAGCGTGCCGTGCTTCATCCGGGTTTTGCCTGATTGAACAGTAACAAGCCCCTTGTTATTTGGTTTTCATCAGCCGTTCCAGATGCAGCGTCAGATAGAGCTGCTCGGAATGCGTCATGGCATAATCGTAATTTTTCAGAATGAACGTTTCAATCTTGCGGATACATTTGAAGGTCTCGGGATAATTCTTCCTGACCACCTCATACAAATACTCCTCCGCGTCGTCATGACTGGAATGGGTGATGACCCGCTGGCAGAAATATTTGAGATGCGTAATGAATCTGAAGTAATTCACACTGTCCTCATCCAGATCCACGTGAAAATGATATTTGATGATGTTCATAATCTCCTGCAGCAGCTGCATCAGATGCGTCACATCGTTCATGGAATCATTGACTTCGGCATTAATGAAATGTAAGGCAATATTGCAGATCTCATCCTTGGGAAAATCTATGCCGAGCCGTTCTTTCAGAATGGTCAGCGCTTCTTTGGCCACATCATACTCTGCCTTATAAAAGTGCTGCACTTCCCAGGACAGCGGATTACGGACAATCTGGTCCCGCTCCATCCGCTGCACGGCAAAATGAATATGGTCCGAGAGCGAGACATAAATCCCGTCGCTGATCACCTTATTCAGCTGCATGCGCGCGAGACTGACGATATCATCCGTCACCTGCAAAATTTCAACCGGCATTTCCGTGACAATCGCCTTAAAGCGCTCGTAAATGGAGGAATCCTGCAGACGGAAGACCTTTTCAATCCGCTGTTCGTCAATCACATCACCCGCACGGAACTGGAAACCTATACCCCGGCCGAGGATCAGCAGTTCCTGGTTCTTCTCATCGAGTGTGCTGACGATATTGTTGTTGAAGATTTGCTTGATGATCACTGTAAACCCACCTGCTTTTGAGGAATCAAAAAAGGGCAAAACAACAATGGACATGACAGAATCATTTCCACTGTGGTTTTGCCCGCATTACCGGTAACAAGCCTCGGAAACAATTTAACATAAGCTGAAAACGGTGTCAACCTTTGTCGAAAAATATTTCCCGCTGCTGCTTTCAGGCTGCTTATTTGCTTCCGCTTATGCCCTGCGGTCACTGCTGTAACCTAATTTAACCAGGCGGCGCACGATATATTCATCCATCCTCAGTACCTATGATGTTTCTAACGGTCAATTCTGGATAAGGTCGATATATTTATAAATAGTTAATTTATGGAATTACAACTATTTAGGAGGGTTTCATTCACGATGCTGCATATGACAAAGGATGATTCGTCAATTTTCCAGGCAAAAAAAGTACCCGTTTGGGTGATCGCCGGTGTAGTTCTGCTTTACATTCTCTGCATTATGTTCGTAAACCTTGTTTATTTCACAGAGGGATACTATTACCCGCTAGCTAAACTCACCAACGGCTGGGTTGACGGAACGTTAAGCGGATCTCTGATCATCCTGTTTATGGATGTCATCCTTTTTCTGCTCATTATTGCCAAGGTTCCATGGAGGGATATGGGCTTAAGAAAGGAGAAGTTATTACCCGGGTTAACCGGTTTTCTGCTGTTCTGGTTTGCCTTACATATTGCTGATGGGCTGCTCAATTTCTTTGCCGGCTTTGGAAGCTATATCCGCTTCAATGAATTAATAACGTATGAACCGAATACCATCTTTGGCAGCTTGTTCGGGCAGCTTTTTGGCAATTCACTGGTGGAGGAAATTGTGTTCCGGGGATTTTTGTTCGTTCAGCTGTTTCTGTTATTTAAAAGAGTGAGGTCCTCTTCCCTGCGCCTGTGTGCGGCCCTGCTGAGTTCGCAGGTCATCTTTGCACTCACCCATATCCCCAACCGTATTTTTAACGGATACACAGGGATGGAATATGTTATTGATTTTTTCCAGCTTGTATACATGGGGATCATTTTCTGTTTACTCTATTGGTTGACCCGCAATCTCTTTTTTGTAGTCGGCGTCCACTCTCTGAATAATGTGAAGCTGCTGATCTGGAACAGTCACTACATGGAATACACCATTTTATACGGCATTCCGGTTTTGGTTATTCTGCTGCTCCTGCTCAAGCTTATACGCCATCGCTCCCCCCGGGCGGCGGTCCATACGCCTCCGCCTGCAGCCGGTGACCACACTTGAGCGCGTCCGGGAAAGCCTGTATCATGAACATACACCGGCCATAGCCGAAAATGACAAAACTCACATAAAGGAAGTGTGAACCATGACTTATTCACAGCGCTCAGCGCGTATAGGATCTTCATCTGATTACACCTATCTGGAACACCAGATCGGCATTGTCACAGAAGAATTGGCAGCAGCCGTACAGGAACAGGACGAAGCGCTGGCCGCAGACCTCCGGAAGAGGCTTGCCGCACTGGAAGAAGAACTCTCACTCCTGGAGGATTAAGCAGCATAGAAAGGGGATTTACCGAACGTGTCTTCTTTGGCTGAAGCAATCAGACAGCTTTTTTTCACATATACCGGTGCCGCTATCCTGCAGGTCGAAGAAGGCAGTCCACGTGAATGGTCTGCTCCGCAGGATGAAGCGGCTTTTGTATTCGTTATCCAGCACCGCCTGAAGGTGACGCTGCAGTCTCCTCATTCACAGCGCAGTGATTACATTTCCGGCGGTGAATTTATGCTGGTGCCCGCCGGCTGCTCCTGCATGCTGCAGAGCGAAACGGACCAGCCGGCTAAGTTTCTGCTTGTCCGGTTCGCTGTCCAGGGCTCGGACGAGGCAATGGATATGCTTCGCGGACTGGACCGTGAATATTTGTCGCATGAGGTGATCCGCTCGTTCCGTATGCCGCAGGTGAGACAATGGATAGAGGATTTCATGCGGGAAAGTGCGGCAGATGACTATGCCCATTACTGCCGGCTCCAGTCCCATCTATATATGATGGTATCCGGCTTCATACAATCCACCAGCAAGCCGAAGGCCGCAGAGGCCGACTTGCATAACTATGTGGAGCATGCCCGCGAGTACATCCAGAAGCGTTACCATGAAACGGTGGATATTGAAGAGCTTGCCCGCGCCTCCGGCGTCAGCTCCAGCCGGTTCTACCGTGCTTTCCGCCTGCACACCGGAATCAGTCCGCTGCAGTATGCCACATCCGTAAGACTGCATGCCGCCATGGGGCTGCTTGCCGGCGGCTCTTCCTCCGTTGCTGAAACTGCACATGCTGTCGGCTATCCCGATGAGCATTATTTCAGCAGATTGTTCAAGAAGCAGCTCGGCCTTAGTCCAAGTGATTACCTTGCTGCAGCCAGACGCAAAGTCGTAAGCCTGACGCCTGTCTTTCTCGGTGACCTGGAGCCGCTCGGAATTACACCCCGCTTATTGTTCGACCGTTATGATCTCGGACAGCCGGAAGAGGTTCTCCGCCGTCTAAGACAAGCCTCTCCCGACCTGATTCTCAGCCCTCCGGTCAGTGCGGATTTACAGGCTGCACTGGAAGACATCGCCCCGACTACTGTTATCACCTGGAAAGGCTATCCCTGGAAGCAGCGGTTCATGGATATCGCCGCACTGCTCGAATTGACACCTGTCGCCGGGCGCTGGCTTGCGCAGTATCATATGAAGATCAGCAATGCGCGGACACAGCTCCTTAAATATTGGGGCGACGAGCCTGTTCTTATTGCCGTCGCCAGGCAGCAGGATTTCGCCGTTTTCGGCAGGAACAGCCGCAAAATGAATGATTTATTTTACGGGGAACTGGGACTGTCCCGTCCGGATATCCTGGATACGCTGGATCTGGCAGGACTGTATTCGCTGCAGGAAATTGCAGAGATGGACTGCGGTAACCTTATGATTATGGTCCCCTCCGGACTGGAGCAGCTGGAGCTGGCCAGACTGGAGCAGAACTGGCGGCGGCTGGGCCCTGCGGGGTACAAAAAACGCTGCTTGTTCATCCCTTACGCCGGTGTACTCAATTATAACCCTGCCTGCTATGAGAGTCTTGTAGAGCAAGCCGTGTGGCATATCCGCAGCCGTATGGTCATCCGCTGAAAAATCCATTCCTTTTGAAGTAATGTCCAGCCCCATAGGAAAACAAATTCCGCTATAGTAACAATAGAAGTTGTGATAATGATTATCAATGAGAAATGAGAGCGAGGTGACCCCCGTTTCCAGCCTGTTCCGCAAAAGAGTTCTGGCGGCTGTGCTGCTCCTGCTCTCTGCAGTCTCTCTGTTCATTGGAGCCCGGGATCTTAGTCCGCTGGACCTGTTCTCCCTTGACGAGAGCCAGCGGCAGGTGCTGCTGATCAGCCGTCTGCCCCGCTTGATCAGCCTGATTATCGCGGGTGTTAGCATGAGCATCGTGGGCCTTATGATGCAGCAGCTCAGCCGCAACAAATTCGTGTCGCCGACCACAGGCGGGACCGATGATTCGGCAAGACTCGGCATTCTTGTCTCCATGCTGATGTTCGGTAATGCCGCTCCGATGCAGAAAATGCTGATTGCCTTCGTATTCGCGCTTGCCGGCACCTTCCTGTTCATGAAGCTGCTTGACCGGATCAAGCTGAAGGATGCGATTTTCATCCCTTTGGTGGGCCTGATGTTCGGGAATATTATCAGCTCGGTGACTACCTTTTTTGCCTACAAGCATGATCTGATCCAGAATATTTCCTCCTGGCTGCAGGGGAACTTCTCCCTTGTCATGACAGGGCGTTATGAGCTGTTATACCTCAGTATTCCGCTTGTTATAGTTGCATACATATATGCTGATAAATTCACGATTTCCGGTATGGGCGAGGAATTCGCCGTCGGCCTGGGACTGAATTACAGGCAGGTAGTCAACATCGGGCTGATCATCGTCTCACTGGTGTCCGTAGTCGTTATTATTACGGTCGGAACGATTCCTTTTCTCGGACTCATTATTCCGAATCTGGTCACACTGGTCCGCGGCGACCATCTGAAGAAGAGCCTGAGCCACACCGCACTGCTGGGTGCCGTCTTCATCCTGGCCTGCGATATTCTCGGGCGGGTCGTCATTTATCCCTATGAAATACCGATCGGCCTGACCGTCGGCGTCATCGGCAGCGGTATCTTTCTGTATCTGCTTTTGAGGAGAAAGGTCTATGAATAATACGGTCAAAATCAGCCTGCTGTCCCTCTTATGTCTTGCGCTGATCGCGCTGTTCCTGTTCACCGGCCTGATCGGGGAGTGGGACTATGTGTTCCCCCGCCGTCTGTACAAAGTTGCTGCTATTGCCATTACGGGCGCGGCCATTGCTTATTCCACACTTGTCTTCCAGACAGTAACGAACAATCGGATTCTGACACCGAGCATTATCGGTCTGGATTCATTGTATCTGCTGTTCCAGACGTTCATTATGTTCGTTTTCGGCTCTACGAGTGTACTCGTGAGAAATGCAGAACTGAACTTTCTGCTCTCTACAGCCTGTATGCTGGTGTTCGTGGCACTGCTGTACCGGCTGATGTTCAAACGCGAGGGGCGGCATCTCTACTTTCTTCTGCTGGTCGGGCTGGTGCTGGGCACGCTGTTCGGAAGCCTGTCGACTTTTATGCAGGTGCTGATTGATCCGAGTGAATTCCTGATTCTGCAGGGCAAAATGTTCGCCAGCTTCAACAACGTCAACATAGACCTGCTGCCGCTTGCTTTTGGCGTAATGATTGCAGTGCTGCTGTACGGGCTGCGGTTCCTGGGGATTCTGGACGTGCTGTCCCTCGGGCGGGATCATGCGGTTAATCTCGGTGTAGCCTATGACGCTATTATCAAAAGACTGCTGGCCGTTGCCGCCGTGCTCGTCTCCCTGTCGACCGCACTCGTCGGACCGATTACGTTCCTTGGCCTGCTGGTCGTCAACGTGGCTTATCAGCTGATGGTAACCTACCGTCACCGGTCCCTGCTTACCTCATCCATTCTCATCAGCATCGCTGCATTAATCGGCGGCCAGCTGCTTGTGGAACGTGTCTTTACCTTTTCGACCACGATCAGCGTCATTGTCAATTTTGCCGGAGGAAGCTATTTCCTGTACCTGTTGTTAAGGGAGAACAAACTATGATTGAAGTAAAAAATGTATCCAAAAGCTACGGCGGCAAGCCTGTGATTGAGGGCATATCGCTCACCATCCGCAAGGGCCAGGTTACCAGCTTCATCGGCCCGAACGGAGCAGGAAAAAGCACGCTGCTGTCAGTGATCAGCCGCTTGAACGCCAAAGATGCCGGAGAGGTGCTGATTGACGGGCGCGAGGTCGGGGCATGGAACAGCGGGGAGCTGGCGACCAAAATCTCGATTCTGAAGCAGTCCAACGCCATTGGCGTACGGCTGACGGTCCGGGAGCTGGTCAGCTTCGGCCGGTATCCCTACTCCAAAGGGCGGCTTACGGCCTCTGACCGGGAGGAGATCGACAAAGCCATTTTCTATCTGGAGCTGGACGAGCTGCAGGATAAATACCTCGACCAGCTCAGCGGCGGCCAGTGCCAGCGTGCTTTCATCGCCATGACGGTCGCGCAGAATACGGATTATGTCCTGCTGGACGAGCCGCTGAACAATCTGGATATGAAGCATTCCGTGCAGATTATGAAGGTGCTGCGGAGACTGGCCGATGAACTTGGCAAAACTGTAATTATTGTGCTGCATGACATCAATTTCGCTTCCTGCTACTCTGACCGCATTGTTGCGCTAAAGCACGGGAAGGTGGTGAGGGAAGGCAGCGCAGCGGAAATGATCAACCAGGATGTCCTGCGTGACATCTACGATATGGAAATTCCTGTTGAAGTTATCGGAGGCAACAAAATCGGCGTTTATTTCGCCGGCGCTTATTAACTTATCTCTAAATATAAAGGTGGGGGTTCCAATGAAAAACAGATTTTTCGGATTAGCGCTAATCCTGATGATGAGTATACTCCTGGCTGCATGCGGTACAAATTCAAACGGTGCTACCGGCAACAACAGTGCAGAAGCAGTGGTTGAAGCGGCTGCGGCTTCTCCGGAAGCTGCAGAGGCTAGTGAGGCTGCCGAAGCTCCTGCTGAAGCGGCGGAATTGACGATCAAGCATGAGCTCGGGGAAACCACAGTCAAGAAAAACCCGCAAACGGTCGTGGTCTTCGACTTCGGCGTACTGGATTCCCTGGATAAGCTCGGTGTAGCGGTAGCCGGTGTTCCGCAGGCCAATATTCCGCCATACCTTAGCAAATATGAAAGTGCCGATTATGCCAACGTCGGCGGTCTGAAGGAGCCGGATCTGGAGCAGATCAGCGAGCTGCAGCCGGATCTGATCCTTATTTCCGGCAGACAGTCTGATTATTATGAAGAATTGTCCAAGATCGGACCTACCGTATTCATGGGTGTAGATACGGAGCGCTATATGGAATCCTATCAGGAGAACGCAAAGATTCTGGGTGACATTTTTGGCAAGGAAACGGAAGTGACCACTGAACTCGACAACGTGTCTGCTTCCATTCAAACGCTGAACGATAAGGTAACCGCTGAAGGCAAAAATGCGCTGATCATTCTGGCCAACGACGGCAACATCAGCGCTTACGGCTCCGGCTCCCGCTTCGGCATTATCCATGATGTCTTCGGCTTCAAGCAGGCTGATGAGAATATTGAAGCCACTACTCACGGCCAAAGCGTATCCTTCGAGTATGTAGCCGAGAAGAACCCGGATTATCTGTTCGTCATTGACCGCGGCGCTGCCGTAAGCACCGGAGAGCCGGCTTCCAAGGAACTGATCGAAAATGATCTGGTCAAAGGCACGAATGCATACAAGAACGGCAAAATTGTCTACCTCGATCCGAGCTACTGGTACCTGTCCGGCGGCGGCCTGCTGTCTGTGGAGGCCATGGTTGAGGAAGTTTCGGCGGCGGTGGAATAAAGCTCATATTAGGCAAATGGAATAATGTAAATACTAGGCAATGGATTAATACACAGTAAACCTAGTCTGGCAAAGTAACATTTGGCTAGCACAGTTAGTGAAGAGTAACATTTATTTAGTACACTTAAAATAGAGTAACATTTCTAAGAGTACTTAGCAGCTTAGGTGCGCACCGCAGTAAAGTAACATACTTGATCACCGTCACTACATGCTGTAACGTTTCTCTGAGTAACATTAATTCTGTAACGGTAAAAGGGCGCAACTTCTACATAATGGATGAAGTTGCGCCTCTTTTTGTTGATTAGCGCGGGTGCAGCTGCTCTATGGCTCAGGGCTGTCTGGACTTGGGCGGGCGTCGGTGGGATAAAACCGGACAATCAAGGGTATTTGTGCCTTTGATTCCGGCTGTCTGGCATAGATTCGCGAAACCAAGGGTATTTGTGCTTTTGATTCCGGCCGTTTGGCCGGGATACGCGAAATTAAGGGTATTTGTGCCTTTGATTCCGGCCGTTTGGCCGGGATTCGCGAAACCAAGGGTATTTGTGCCTTTGATTTCGACCGTTTGGCCCGGATTCGGGAAATCAAGGGTTTTTGTGCCTTTGATTTCGACCGTTTGGCCCGGATACGGGGAATCAAGGGTTTTTGTGCCTTTGATTCCGGCCGTTTGGCCCGGATTCGGGAAATCAAGGGTATTTGTGCTTTTGATTCCGGCCGTTTGGCCCGGATACGGGAAATCAAGGGTTTTTGTGCCTTTGATTCCGGCCGTTTGGCCGGGATTCGGGAAATCAAGGGTATTTGTGCTTTTGATTTCGTGCGTTTGGCCGAGATTCGCGAAATCAAGGGTATTTCTGCCTTTGATTCCGGCCGTTTGGCCGGGATACGGGAAATCAAGGGTTTTTGTGCCTTTGATTTCGACCGTTTGGCGCGAATTTGAAAAATCAAGGGTACTTCTACCTTTGATTCGTGAGCTCAGCCATATGCGACAGAATCAAGAGGACTTTTCCCGCTCATTCCACCCTTTTGCCCGCCACACTCCAAATCAACGGGACTTTTCCCGCTAATCCCACCCTTTGGCCCGCCACACTCCAATTCAACGGGACTTTTCCCGCTAATCCCACCCTTTTGCCCGCCACAGTTCGATTCAACGGGACTTTTCCCGCTCATTCCTCCGTTTTGCCCGCCACACTCCAATTCATCGGGACTTTTCCCGCTCATCCCACCGTTTTGCCCGCCACACTCCAATTCAACGGGACTTTTCCCGCTCATTCCGCCCTTTTGCCCGCCACAGTCCGATTCAGCGGGACTTTTCCCGCTCATTTCTCGTGGTTCACCAACCGCCATCTTCCTCCTCGACCTGACCAAAAAGGCCATCCCGCCAGTTCATAATGAACTGCACCCCGTCAAGTAGACAGCGTAAATAATAAAAGAGTTTTAAGCGGCCTTGGTCCTGAATTCTATAGGACTGAGGCCGTTTAGTTTTGCCTGTAACCGTTCATTATTGTAAAAGTGAATGTAGTTCTCGACATCCTTTTGGAGGTCTTCAAAAGTCCGGTAGGTATGTAGGTAGTACTTCTCACATTTTAGAGTCCCCCAGAAAGATTCCATCGGTCCATTATCAATACAGCAGCCTACACGGGACATACTTTGCTTCATTTCAGCTTTATCTACCATTTCCTTGAACTTCAAGGAAGTATACTGAAACCCGCGGTCGCTATGGAGCAGGGGATGACTTTGGGGGGCAGCTTGTACCGCTAGCTCAAACGTCTCAAAGACCAGTGCGTTGTTATTAGAATGCCCTAGCACATAAGAAATAATGGACTTGTCGTGCAGGTCTAATATAGCGCTCAAATAAGCCTTCTTTCCGCTCCCATATTTGAATTCGGTGACATCTGTGACCCATTTTTGGTTCGGCGCTTCAGCATGGAACTCACGGTTCAGCAAATTCTCTGCAACCTGCTGAGGGGTAGAACCCGCGTACGTCTTTCGCTTTCTGCGAATGACCGACTGAATGCCCTGGAGCTTCATGAGACGGTATACTCGTTTCGCATTAATCGGTTGGTTCATCTGCCTTCGTAAATGAAGTGCCAGTCGGCGGTATCCATAGATCCGTTCTACTTGTTCATACAAGAGAAGCATCTCCTGCATTAGCTTCTCATTGTCTCTCTCTTGGCGACTCGGTGTGCGGCTTAGCCACTTGTAATAACTTGACCGTGCAATGCCTGCAAGCTCGCACAGTAGCTGAATGGAGCCGTATCCCTCTTGTTGAACGGCCTGAACAGCCAGATAGATGTTCTCTTGCCGAACGGAACTTAAAGTCGCCTCCTTTCGATTTCGTCTAACTTTTTTAACAAAGCGTTCTCCGCACGGAGCCGCTCATTCTCGTACTCCAGCTTCTTCATGGCAAGCTTGTAGCGATCCGCCTCCGTTAGCTCTTCCGGCGCCTTGGTGCGTCCTCTACCATCCCTTAAAGCGTCATCTCCGCCGCTCTGGTACTTCTTCACCCAACTGTAGACTTGCGGGTAAGACACCTTAAATTGACTTGCCGTCTTTGTGTAATCGAGTTGATGTGCAAGGCAGTACTGCACAATGTCGATCCGCTCCTGCCATGTCGTCAAACGCCCCTTGGTCATCGCTTTCGTTCCTCCCGAATTTGCGGTTAAGCTTTTGCTATGACCATTATACTTCTTAATCCAGTTCGCGAGTTGGGTTTGACTTGCAATTTGATATTTGTAAATGACTTGGGTTTGAGACAAGCCTCCTTCGAGAACATCCTTCACGGCCTTTCGTTTAAGTTCTGCGGAATAGGTCCGGTTATGGGTACGGGTTTCCAACCCTGGGTAGCCGTACGCCTTGTACCGCCGTCTCCATTCTTGGATGGAACTCTTCGACACACCAAACTTACCGACTGCCGCATTTAATCCGATAACTCCCTCTTTAATTTCCTGAAGAATCGCTAATTTCTCAGCTGCTGCAATGTTTTTTCGCTCCATAAAAATGCTCCCCATACAGTAACAGGTTTTTATTATTTCACCTGTCTACTATATGGGGAGCATATCATAACTAAGCCGGGATGGCCTTTCTTTTACATCCGTTTCAATATGGGCCAGAGGCCAGCAGCAGGCTGCCTATACCAGCTTCACCAGGCTGTAGTTCTTCTTGCCTTTGCGGATGATGATGAACTTGCCGCCAATCGCGTGCTCGGCAGTAATTTCAACATCCAGCTCACTGACACGCTCGCCGTTGATGGAGATTGCACCTTTGGTAATGTCTTCACGCGCCTGGCGTTTGGACGGCTCCACGCCGAGATCGACCAGCCAATCCACGATATTTTTTGATTCTTTAGCTGCCGTGTAGGTTGGCATTTCTTTGAAGCCTTCCTCAATTTCATCGGCAGTCAGAGAACGGATATCCCCGCTGAACAGTGCGGCGGTAATGCGTTTCGCCTGCTCCAGCAGCTCCTCACTGTGCACGAAGCGGGTCATTTCTTCAGCCAGCGCTTTTTGCGCTTCACGTTTGTGCGGCTCAGTCCGGACCTTTTCTTCCAGGGCTTCAATTTCCTCTTTGCTCAGGAACGTGAAGTACTTGAGGTATTTCACCACGTCGCGGTCATCGGTATTCGCCCAGAACTGGTAGAACTCGTACGGTGTGGTTTTCTTCGGATCGAGCCATACCGCGCCGCCTGCAGTTTTACCGAACTTGGTGCCGTCTGCTTTAAGCATCAGCGGGATGGTGAGGCCGAAGGCTTTGGCTTCAGCGCCTTCTTTTTTACGGATCAGGTCGAGGCCGCTTGTAATATTGCCCCACTGGTCGGAACCGCCGATCTGCAGCTGCACATCCTCGTGCTTGAACAAATGCAGGTAATCGATCGACTGCAGGATCTGGTAGGAGAACTCGGTGAACGAAATTCCGCTGTCCAGCCGGCTGGATACAACGTCTTTGGCCAGCATCGTGTTGATGCTGAAGTTTTTGCCGAAATCGCGCAGGAACTCAATAACATTGATGTCCTTCGTCCAGTCATAGTTGTTCACAAGCCGTACCTGGTTATCGCCTTCGGTAATGAAAAGCTTCTTCATCTGGGCAGTCAGCGCTTCAACATTCTCCTGCACCTGCTCCAGCGTCTGCAGGGAACGCTCGCTCTGGCGTCCGCTTGGATCGCCGATCGTTCCGGTAGCTCCGCCGATCAGAATCACCGGACGGTGTCCGGCTAATTGGAAGCGTCTAAGCATCATAAAAGGAATCAAATGACCGATATGCATGCTGTCCCCGGTCGGATCTACGCCGCAATACAGCGAAACCGCCTTACTATTCGTTAATTCCCGCAGTCCTTCCGCATCTGTCTGCTGGTTAATGGCGTCGCGCCACTCCAGTTCATCGATAATGTTCAACATGTACAGCCCCTTTTTTAGTTTTCGAATGGTTTAGAGATACGTCTCAGGATTGGCACCATAGCAGGGATAAACGCCGGTTACACAACAAAAAATCGCCCCTTGTCTATTCAGACACAGGGACGATTGAATTAACCGTGTTACCACCCGGATTGCACGGACAGCATAAAAAGACCTATCCGTACCACTCTTAGCGAGTTATCGTTCGCTTAGCTCCGCTTGGCATTACCCAAGATACTCCAAAGTGTAATTCGCAGCCCTCGTATGTACCGGGTTCCATCACCCCCCGGCTTTCTGTAACAGGGACTAAGCTGCTACTGCGCTCCTTCAACGTATACTAACTATAAGATTACAGAAAGTATAGCCCAAGACCAATTTTGTTGTCAAATGGTTCATGCAGGTCTGCTGATCATCCTGCGCTATCCGCCAATCTTTGCGACCAGAAACTGGCGCAGTCCGCTGTATTCACTGGAATTACGAACACGGTTAGCTCACAATTTATCAGAAATCGATTCATTGAGCTTCTGCAGCAGCTGCCCGAAACGTTCCCGCTCTTCTCCGCTCCAGTCCTCCAGCACCTTGCCCAGCTGCTCTTTGCGGAGCCTCACATTCTCGTTCAGCGTCTCCAGGCCGAGCCTGGAGATTTGCAGTGTATAGGCCCTGCCGTCATTGGGGTCGGGAACCCGGGAGACATAGCCCTTCTGCTCCAGTGCCGCCGCCTGTCTGCTGACGGTGGAAATATCGAGACGAAATTCGTCGGACAGCGCCTTCACTCCCGCAGAACCATGCGAAGCAATCTGATTCAGCAGCAGGTAGGCGGAATGGTCGAGTGTGCCGATTTTTTTGTAGGTGCTCATGGAAGTCAGGCGGCGGCTGAGCAGTGCCATCTCCAATTCTATAATTTCGATCGGGGGTTTGTTCATGATGTTCGTTACCTCTCTCTCAATCCGGGGGATGCCGGATATTACTTGCCGCTGTGCGCATGGGCATTGACATCATTATATCCAATTGTATAATACAAGCATATACTTTCATTATACAAGTTGTTAAGGGGAAAGCCAGCGAACTTCTATTGGGGGAAACTTATGAAAGCTCACGAGATTATGATCAGACAGGTATATAAGGTTAAGGAATATGACACCGTGCAGACCTTTATCGAAAAATGCATCGAGCACCGGATCAGCGGCATGCCTGTGATCAATGACCGGAACGAGATTGTTGCTTACTTAAGTGACGGGGATATCATGCGTTATATCGGCAGACATGATGATATCATCGTCGATTCTTTTTTTCAGGTTAATGTGATCAAAGGCGACGAAGATGAGTTCGAGGACAGAACCCGCAAGCTCCTGAACCTCAACGTAATGAATATCGCCAAAAGAAAAGTGGTTACGGTACCCTGGGATGAAGATATTGAACGCATCGCTGCCATTCTCGGCAAAAAGCAGATCAAAAAGGTCCCCGTGGAGCGGAACCGTGTACTGGTGGGCATTATCAGCCGGGGTGACGTGATCCGCCACTCTTTTAAGGCTCTGCTGTAGCCAGGCTGCCGGCTCCTAATATCAGGTTAATCTGTACATGCAAAAAAGTGCTTCAACAGCAGGCTTTGAGCTGCAGCCCTATTCGAGGCTGCAGCTCATTCCCAAGCTGACGGAGCACCTTTTTTAAATTGATAATGGCTATTCGTTCTTATAATGGAGCGGCTGCAGCCTGAAGCAGTTCCGGGAACCTGCGTCCCATTACCTCATAGCCTTCGGCCCCCGGGTGAAGTCCGTCTGTCAGCAGAGCCTCATCCTCCTGCCCCAGCCAGTCCAGTCCATCTACATAATATAAATGGCGGTCTCCCCTCCTGCGCAGCAGCTCCACAGTCTCACGGATTCCGCTCCGCATAAGCGGCAGCGTAAAGCCAAGGGGATTCTCCTCTGTTTCGCGGATTGTGCCATAGATTGGTGAAATCACGAGCAGCGGCGTCTGCGGGTGTCCCTCCCGGATAGTCTCCAGCAGGCCGATCAGGAGCGGACTGAACATTCTCGGGCTTACCGTGGCTGCGCCGTAGATATTCACGCCCGCACAGATGGAGATGAAGTCTGCAGACAGGCCGCGGATCATCCGCCCGATCATCGGCTCCATATGGCAGTTTCCGGAAAAGCCGAGATTGGTCAGATTGAACCCGCAGGCTGCGGCTGCAATGGCCGGCCATGTGCGGGACGGACTTGCGGCCGCCACGCACTGGGTGATAGAGCTGCCATAGGTGACCCATTTCGGACGGGCATCCGGCAAGGGATCACAAAACGCTTCAGCATTTACCAACAGTCCCGTTACAGTGACTCCGGTATTTTGCGGCAGATAGATCTCCAGCTCTTTAACGCCAGCGGGAAGTTCCCTGAAATCAGCCCTTGTCTCTCCCGCAGGCAGTCTGAGGCTCTGGAACAGCACTCCGTCCACCATAGAGTCCATAACCGCAGCTTCCGCCAGCGGTGCGAATGAAATGAACAGTTCCGCAGAATCAGTAAAAAATCCTAACCGTACCCCCGAGCAAATCTCCGCCTTGCCCCCGATCCCCCCGGGAGGAAACAGATCATAATCCGCAAACGGAATACGCCAGGGCTTGATCCCCTCTTTCCTGTGCTCCAGCGAAACGGCGCCGTGGAACCATTCATCCGTTAAATCAAGCGGTCTCATTCCGGTACTTCTTCCTTTGCCCCGCTATCCTCCACAGCCGGCACAAAATGCTCACCTAGCCACACATCCTGTTCCAGCAAAAGCCGCTGGAGCTCAGCAACGGAAATCCCGCGTGATCCCGTTCCTTCCTTCAGCGCCAGTGCTGCTGCCGTTCCGGCAGCCTGCCCCATGGAGAAGCAGTTCGGCATAACACGCAGAGAACCCTGGACGGCCCGGTCTGAGGATGCGGACCGCCCGGCCACCCAGAGGTTGTCTATGCCGACAGGGAGCATAATCCGGTAAGGCACCCCGTGGGATACCCCCGGCGGCAGATGGTTGAAGGTCATCTGGCTTTTGCTGTCCGCGAGATGGATATCGATGTAATACGCATTGCGGGCAATATCATCCGGGAACGAACGTGCGGCAATAAAGTCGTCTGCTGTCAGTATATAATCACCCTGGATGCGGCGCGTTTCGCGGATACCCAGCTGCTCACCGCTTGCCACCATGTGGGCCTCCTCAAACCCCGGCACATAGCTGCGGAAGAACTGCAGCTGCCGCCCCGCCGTCCGGCGGCCTTCAATGGCGCCGCGTGTTAATGCCTCGGCGCTGGTTCCGTCCACCCCGAACACATGACCGAAGTTGACGCCAACCAGGTAGTCGCTTACCCAGGCCAGGCCGGAGATTGATCTGCGGCCTTCCGGCAGCGCGCCTGCGTCCATGGCCCGGGCAACCGTCTGGTGCAGCTGGCCGGTATCCCCCGTCTCTTCCAGGAACCTGTTAAATTTCTGCCGGTCCACATTGGCCAGCAGATAACACATGCTGCCAGGCTGAAGCTCGCCTTCCGCCCCGCCTTTCTGGAAGGGAACACCGGACAAAGCGGCAATATCCCCGTCGCCGGTGCAGTCTATGATATAGCGGCAGCGGATGAAGGAACGGCCTGTTTTGTTGACAATGATTACGCCTTCGACCGAGCTGCGGTCGTCCGACAGTACCACATCGTACACAAAGGTATGAAAGAGCGGTGTAACCCCGCTTTCCAGAACGGCATCGTCATAGACCCGCTTCAGCACCTCCGGATCAATCGGAACCCAGTCCAGCTGGTCCCCGTATTCCTTACGGTAATCCGGATTGCATGCCTGCTTCATCCGTTCTATCAGCGTAAGGCCCAGACCCCGGATAACCGGCTTTTCCTTATCAGTAAAAGGACAGAAAGCGGGAACGAGCGCAACGGTCCCCATACCCCCGAGAAAACCTCTCTGCTCCACAATCATCGTGCTCGCGCCGCCCCCGGCAGCGGCAACTGCCGCAGCAATACCTGCTGCACCGCCGCCAATGACCAGCACATCCACCTCGCGCGATACCGGGATACTGGCGGACGGCAGTGTCAGATAACCGTAATTCATCTCATGATCCTCCTGTTCTGTATGCTAAACTTGTCATTTGCAATTTATGATGATTTGCCTTCCAGACATAGACGCAGCAGATCATCCACATGGGCAGTAGCGAGACATTCCACCGTGTCAGCGGCACCGTAATAAATTTTGACCTCACCGGAATCCTCCAGGATCATACCGCCGGGAAAAATCACATCATTGCGGAAGCCGCCGCTTGTCTCATAAGGAGCCTCAGGCGCAAGCAGCGGCATCGGCGCACGGCCGATAATCCTGCCCGGGTCCTCCGGATCCAGCAGCATAATACCTGCCGTATAACGTTTCTTCCAGCTGTCTTCCCAGCCGTTCTTGCCCCGGCTGTGGTCAATGTCCACCGCGTGGAATGTGGTCAGCCAGCCCCGGTCCGTCTTGACCGGCGGCGCTCCCGGACCCACCTTGTCATTGGCAAAGGCGACATCCTCAACAGCCAGCAGCAGCCTTGCGTTCCCCCAGTACTTCAGGTCCGGGGAATCGCTCATCCACATATCGAAGCGGTCGATGCCGCCGCGGCTGTATACCGGTAACGGCCGCTCAAGGCGTACATACTTGCCCCCGATCTTCTCAGGGAACAGCACCATGTTGCGGTTATCAGGCAGTGACAGGCTCAGCACTTCGAAGGACCGGAAATCCTCCGTAACGGCGATACCGCCGCGCAGGCCATGTTTCGTATCGACGGCAAAACACATATAGCAGCGGTCACCAATTACCGTCAGGCGCGGATCATATACCCGGACAACCTCCTCGTCGTTCCAGGACCAGCAGGGCTCCGGCTGCACCTCCCACTTGATGCCGTCATCGCTGAAGGCCAGCCCGAGATTGGTGGTATGGTGAGGGGCCACGATCTGCCCGGCTTCATCACCGTAATCATTGCGGAAGACCATGACATACTTTCCTCTGAATTTGGCCACCCCCGCATTGAATACCATGGCTGGTCCGTAAGGGACATCGCCGGGCGCAAGAACCGGATTGTGCGGATAACGGGTCATAATCCGGCTTGAAGATAAAGGACCTACCGTAAATTGTTTCATGTATCGAATGCTCCTTTGAGAAATGAAATATTGGATTATCCTTTGACCGAACCGGCTGTAACCTGAATAAAGGTCTTGTTGGCCAAAATATAAGCCAGCAGCATCGGCAGGATGGACAGGCAGGCCCCCGCCATCATCAGATGGATCTGCATCGCCGCCGAGGAGCCGTAGCGCAGATTCGCGAGTCCGACAGTCAGCGTCTGCAGCTTCGGACTGGTCATCGTAAAGACGAGCGGCAGAATGTATTCATTCCAGGAATGGCGGAAGGCGAACAGCCCGGCTACGCCAAGCCCCGGTGTCAGCAGCGGCAGGATGATGCGGAAGAAGGTACGGATAAATCCGGAGCCGTCCACCATGGCCGCTTCATCCAGCTCTCTGGGAATCGCCTTGAAGAATCCCTGCAGCATAAAAAAAGTGCTGGAATGGGCACTGATCAGAATCAGAATGACTCCCCACAGCGTGGTATTCAGATGCAGGGCGACCATCAGGTCAAACTGCGGACGCAGCACGATCGCGCCGACCGAGATGAACATCATGGATGCCTGAACTGTTACATACAGGGATTTGCCGGGAAAATCGCGCCGGTCGGCCACATAAGCCGCCATCGACGCCACCAGCAGTGTGCCCGCGGTCACCATGATACTGACAAAGGCACTGTTCCAGGTATAGCGGGCAAAATTGGCCTGTTTCCAAGCCTCCGCATAGTTGGCGAATTGCAGCTTGGCCGGCAGCAGGCTTCCGCCGGTCATCATTTCAGCGCCGGTCTTGAAGGAGCCGGACACGGTCATCACCAGCGGGAACAAGGTCAGCAGCGCTGTCACCAGCAAAAACAGCCACATTACTGTCCGGGACAATATTTTGCCGGCATTGCCTGCAGATTCTCCCTTGGAAAGCCCCCTCTGCCCCGCCGGCTGGTTGGATAATACATGTTCGTTCATCTTGCCACGCCTCCTAATAAACCTTGTTCATTTTGCGGCTCAGGAAGAAATACAGTCCCGTGATTCCTCCGACAATAAGGGCTGTTGCAAAGCCTACCGCACTGCCGTAGCCGAGCTGCTGGGTTACCGGGGAACCGGTGGATACCGGGAAGAGCAGCTTATATAAATAGAGGTACATAACCTCTGTTTTGCCGATGGGACCCCCTTCCGTAATGACCATGATGCTCTCATAGCCCTTCAGGGAAGCGATAATTGCCAGCATGATGACCATCTGGGCCACCGGAGCAAGCATCGGAAGCGTGATGTGCCAGAAGCGTTTGCCGGCGTTAGCGCCGTCTATGGCTGCGCTCTCGTACAAATCCTGGGGAATGCTCTGCAGACCGGCGAGAAACAGCAGCATATAATTGCCGACCGCGCCCCACACCGCCACAAGGATAACCGTCAGCATGGCATACTTGGGACCCAGCCAGTCAACCGGCTGTGAGATGAGGTGCAGCTTCAGCAAAAGTGTATTAACCATCCCGTTATAAGAATTGAAGATGTTATAAAAAACCACAGAGATGACCGCAGTACTGATTACCGTCGGCATAAAATAGATGCCCCGCAGCAGGTTGCTCCCCCGCAGTCTGCCATTCAGAATCACTGCCAGCAGCAGGGAGATCGGCAGAGTGAGCAGAAGCTTGCCTCCGGCATAGATGAAGGTATTGCCTACGGATTCCCAGAACATGCTGTCACGGGCCAGTCTGCGGAAATTATCCAGACCAATAAACAGGGCTTCACCGTACCCGGCGTAATCATAGAACATGTAGCGCAGCATCCAGAGCAAAGGATAAATGCCCAGCGCCAGTGTAAGAACGATACTCGGCAGCAGAAACAGGGAATTTTCCCCGAATCTTTTCCGCTTGATATTCATAGTCAGTGTTCCTCCTTCAGGAAAAGAAAAGGGGCTTTCGCCGGAGAGATCAGCCAAAGCCCCATCCTTGCCTCTTATTCTCCCTGCGGCTTACTTGGATCAAAATCAGGGTCCGGCGTTACAGTCACTTCGCCCTTCTCAACCGCTTTGTCCAGGGCTGCGTTGTATCTTATGTTCAGATCTTCTGTGATAGCCTTGGCATCGCCGCCCGATAGCATATATTTGAAGAAAGCATCCGCATAGGTCGCACCTTCCGGTGTTACAGCCGGTGTAGCAGGCCAGAGCGAGTCATGCTCTCCGACAAGGAAACCTTCCATTCCGGCGATGTCAGGGTTTTGCGCCTGCTCCACGATGCCTGGAACGACTGCAATGCCGAAGCCTTTCTCATGATAAGTCTTTAGAATGTCGTCGCCGTACATGTACTGCATGAACTTCCAGGCGGCTTCCTGATTAGCCGATTTCGCACTGATGCCCAGCCATGTACCGGCGGAGACGATCTCGGAGGTTCCTTTGATCTGGCCGTCCAGTGTCGGCGCCAGGGAACCGGCCCAGTTGATTTCCGTCGGGAACTGGTCTTTGTAGACCCCGGGCTCGGTCGAGAAGGACAGATACATTCCGATCTTGCCGGCGGCGAATTGGGCCCGCAGCGGATCGATATCCAGCGTGGCTGCGCCAGGAAGAATACTGCCATCTTCATGCATCTGCTTGAAATATTCGATAACCTGTGAATAAGGTGCGAAATCGAACTTGCCTGTTTTCAGATCAAAGCCCAGCCCCTGATAACCGCTCAGGGAAAGGATTTCCCGGATGGAACGGTCGAATGCAGACTTCGGGCTTTTAAAGTTCAGTGCAAAGCCGTAGACGCCCTCGGACTTGCCGGCCTCGGTAATTTTCCGGGCGCTGTCGACCATTTCCTGCAGCGAGGCCGGAGGATTCTGGATGCCTGCTTTGGCAAAAAGATCTTTGTTGTAAACGAGGCGCAGGGTTAGGCCGGTGTTAGCCAGAGAGTACAGCTTACCGTCAAAACGGTTGACATTGTCGAGCTCCAGGCTGCCGAACTTCGTCTTCATGTCATCGGTAAGATAATCGTCAATTGGCGCCAGATACCCTTTTTTGACAAACTCGGATATGTTGCCGCTCTTCAGCCGCAGCAGGTCCGGTGCCTGGTTGCTTGAAAAGGCAATGTCGACGCTCTGTGCATAATTTTCAGACATGACTGTCAGTTCCACCTGGATATTCTCGCCGTTGGTCTCGTTGAAATTGTTAATTAATTCTTTGATATACTCCTGGTCATGACGGTCGTCTGTCCAGTATTTAAGCTGTACAGGCTCGCCCTTTGGCGTATTGCCGCCCGTATCAGCAGATGGAGCTGCCGTGCTGCCGCCCGGTGCTTCAGTCGCCGCACTGCTGCTGCCATTGTTGCTGCCGCCACACCCGGCGATACCGGCGGCCAGCATGAGGCTTAAGCTGAGACCCAACCATTTTTTCTGCATACGTTCTACCCCTTTGTTTAACATTTGTATTGTGAGCTCATCTATTATTATAGGTGTCTGCCCCTGAAAAAGGAGTGCGGCAGACCCACTCTTCAGGGACAGAATTCTATGGTCTGACAAATCAAAACCCGGACCGGACGGCAAGGGAGCTTACACTCCTCTGCCGTCCGGTCCAGGTTAGCAGCAATCATGATTGGCCGGCTGGTTATTGTCCGGTCAGGTTCCCGGACTCATCAAATTGACGGATATAAGCCAGCAGCTCTTCAAAGTTGACCCGGGCAATTCCTACCTTCTGGTCTGCAGCACCATAGGACATGATTAAATCTTCACCCATGACAATCCCGCCGGTAGTAAACAGGCACGGTGTAGGATAATCCTGCGGCAGCTCCCACTCCCGCTCTGCATACATCAGACGCTCGGAGCAACGGTGAATCACCACCGGAAAATTGTTCTCCTGTTCCTTGATGATCATAAAGGATTGTGTGTATCCAAACTGTACGTTCTTCTTGGCGTGATAGGATACCAGCCATTCCTTATTCCCTAGGGATACAGGCGGCCAGCTTGCACCGACCCGGTTCTCCTCCCAGTCAAAAACCGGATAAGCCAGAAGCCTGTGGACCGCCCTGGGAGATGCAAAATCCTCAATTGATTCCGCTGCCGCTAAAAATATGGAAGGCTTGTTAATCTCCGCTCCTCCTTCAAAGGGCAGGACATTCATCGGCCTGTGCAGCATTAAGTACTGCATTTTACCGGCAATCCTCATTTTCGCCGGGAACAAAAACACATCCCGATTGTCACTGACATGTCCTTCGGTAAGCGGGCCAACATATTTAAATGCGCTTTCATAGTTTTTTTGCTTCAATTCCTCTAAATCCAGCTTGTAGAGAACGGTGACTGTAGCATTGGAGCGGGCGGCTGCAATAAAGTGATCGGAAGCATCCCCTTCAAATATCCAGCCGGGAACATATTCGAAACGTGTCTGCACCGGGGGCTCCTGGCTTCCAAGCCAATAAGGGCCGGGAGGGAACGCGCGGCAGGCCACCGTCACATATAATTCCCCCTCAATATAAAAGATGCGCGGGTCTTCAACACAGCCGTTGGCATAATTACGTACTTCATTTCCGTTAATATCCGTGACATACAGTTCGTGCTCTTCATACCCCAAGGCAGGGGCGAGAGCCGGCTTTGAAAAGTCTGCATCCCATGTTGCTCCCCCATCACAGCTTTTGGCATAACCCAGAAAAATCGGATAAGGCTCGTGACACCCTGCTCTTCTTTTTTGCGGCCACGGCCCTGTAGCCCTGAACAGCATATGGATTTCACCGGAATCAGGATCTTTGATAATAGCGGGGTTCAGGACCATCTTATCCGCCCAGCTGCAGCCTGGGACAGGTTCAAGAGCCGGCTTTTCAAAATAGCGGAATTCGGGCTTCATAGTTCCTCCTTTTGGATTCGCAAATTACAATCGTCTGGCGTTTTTCAGAATCACCTTATCATAAGCAAACCCTTAGTACCAAAGCCTTTTCCGGCAAAAATCCGCATTTCATGAAAACAGTAAGATCCATCAACTATAAAAGGAAGATCCATCATTCTCGCCGGACCGGCAAGCGCTTTATAATAATGTCTGCAAGCAACATTGCAAGGGAGGAGAAATACAATGGATCAGGAGAAACAGTACGATATCGTAATTTACGGGGGAACGGCAGCAGGAATTACTGCGGCGGTTCAAGCCAAAAAGATGGGCAAAAGCGCAGTAGTCATCGAGCAGGGCCGGCGGATCGGCGGCTTGACCAGCGGGGGGCTTGGAGATACGGATGTGGGAATGAAAGAGGCTGTCGGTGGCTTATCCCTGGAGTTTTACCGGCGGATCGCCCGGAAATATGGCCAAGACGGAGCCCGCTGGCTGTTTGAACCCAAAGTAGCCCTTGAAGTTCTGCAGGACTGGGTATGCGAATACAACCTTGAAGTCATTTATGGAGAAAGGCTGGATTTAAAGCACGGGGTTATCAGGCAGGGAACAAGGATCATCTCCATTGTCATGGAATCCGGGAGCATTTACAGCGGTAAAGTGTTTATTGACGCTACTTATGAAGGAGATCTGATGGGGAAGTCCGGCGTATCCTATTTTGTCGGCCGGGAACCGAACTCACAGTATGGAGAGACATTAAACGGTATTCACCCGGGCACCGAGCTTAATGAGCTGCCCGGCGGGATTGACCCTTATGTCATTAAAGGGGTGCCTTCGAGCGGCCTGCTCCAGCGTGTCAACCCGGACCGGGGCGGTAACACGGGCGATGGCGACAGCAAGCTCCAAGCCTATAATTTCCGCATGTGTCTGACGGACAATCCCGACAACCGCATGGAGATTGAGAAGCCGGAGGGGTATAACGAAGCTGATTATGAAATATTGTTCCGGGCCATCGAGCAGGGCCAGCGTACACGTTTTTTCAAATTGAACATGGTGACTTCTGACAAGACGGATTCCAACAACAACAGCGGCATTTCTACAGATTACAACGGAATGAACCACGGCTATGCGGAAGCGGATTATTCTGCCAGAGAACAGATCTGGAAAGCCCACCGCATCTACCAGCAGGGCTACGTCTGGACCATCCAGAACCATCCCCGGGTGCCGGAGGACATCCGCTCAGTCTACAAGCCGTGGGGCCTGCCGCTGGACGAGTTTACCGAAACCGGCCACTGGACTCCCCAGCTCTACATTAGAGAATCCCGCAGAATGATCGGTGACTATGTGGTAACAGAACATGATGTCAGGCTGGATAACCCGGTGCCGGATTCTATCGGCATGGGCTCCTTTGCCATGGACTCTCATCATACCCAATACTATGTTAACGAAGACGGGCATGTAAGCACTGAAGGCGGATTTTATGTCAGACTCGCCGCGCCCTACCCCATCAGCTACAAGGCAATTGTACCCAAACGGACGGAGTGTACCAATCTGATTGTGCCGGTATGCGTTTCTGCTACTCATGCAGCCTACGGCTCCATCCGGATGGAGCCTGTATTCATGATCCTTGGACAATCGGCTGCGGCGGCCGCCATACTTGCGCTTGAGTCGGACGGCATTGTTCAAAATGTTAAATATGAACAGCTGCGTACCCTGCTTGGCCAGGCACATCAGGTTTTGTATACAGAAATCTGATTTCCTGTATCAATCCGTATGAAAGCGGAAGCCGAATTTGCGCCGGTATTCACCCGGAGGATGTTCAAAGCGTTGCTTGAACACCCGGCAGAAATGGGCATAGCTCTGGAAGCCCGTTTGTTCGGCAACCTGCTCCAGCGGAAGCAGGCTGTAGAGGACCTGCTGCTGGGCAAGCTTCAGCCTGACATCAATACAGTAGGCGAACAGCGACCGGCCAAAAGCGGATTTGAACAGATAGGAGCAGCGGGAGATGCTTAATCCGGCAGATGCCGAAATTTTCTCCAGGCTAAGAGGCTCATGGGCATGATTGTCCACGAACTGCTTAAGCTTGTACGCGGTATCTGCTCCCCTGGTCCTTTTGGCCCGGATCACCTGCTCCAGTGTCAGGCACAGCGTTCTCAGCAGATAGTCCATGATTTCCTCCTGATTCTCCATCACTTTCTTCTTGCCGCTGATGATCTGCTTCCATAAAGTCAGGACCGTATCGTCATAGCCGATATTCGTTTTGGCCGGCAGACCCTTGCCTTTCCACCATTCATCAAGCCATTCTCCATTACCGGCCAGGAAATAATCCGAGACAGGCTCCACACTCCCCTGTACTGTAGTGCTCCGGGGCTGGACCTGGAGTTCGTACGGCTGGTCAGGGGAATAAATAAGCAGGTCACCGGGGATGATTGTCTCATATTTCCCCTCAACCAGCGCCCTGCAGGTCCCTTCCGCCTGAAGCCGGAACAGATAAAAGGACAGGCCGTCTTTATACTGAACAGCATGCGGTTTGGTGTGTGCAGCATAATTGGCATAAATGACGCAGGAGCGGTACGGACCGGAGTTCATCATAGATTTACCCCATGGTCAGGATGATAGCTTGCCCTGAATTCCGACGGCGTCTGTCCGGTAATCTTCTTGAACATTTCACTGAAATACCTGCGTTCTTCATACCCGACAGCCGCCGCAACCTCTTGTACCGGCATCCCTTCTACAAGCAGCAGCTTGGCTTTCTGGATTCTTTCGGCAGTCGTATACTGTGTCACGGTCATTCCGGTCACCTTCTTGAACAGGCTGGAGAAATAGCTTGTGCTAAGGTGAACATGGGCGGCGCACTCGCCTACGGAGATATCCTCGGAGAGACGGCTTTTGATGTAATCGAGCGATTGATAGATGATCTTTTGCCCTTCTGAGAGGCTGTTCAGCCGCACCAGCTCCGTTCCCTCCACACACAGGGCCATCAGCTGCCGCTGCAGGGAAGCCAGCGGCAGTCCGGCAGTTCCCTGCACGGACTTGAATCTTTGAATGAGCGGCTGGATGTCGGCATAAGGTACCAGCTCATAAAAGGTGCGGATTGCCGAAGCCGCAAGCTCATCATACAGGCTGAGCAGATAGTCGGGTGTCTGCCTGGAGATCAGGCTCTGCAGCGTAGCCGAGATGGCCGCCAGAATATCCGCTGTCCGGGCTGCATTGCCGGAACGCAGGGCCAGCAGCAGCTCATCCTTGTATTCCAGCGCCAGCGGCTCCTGGCTTCCTGTCTGGGGAATATCGTCATACATGATCGCCGCATTGCCCTCCGTGAACAGATGATAAGCCAGTGCGCGGTTCGCCTGCCGGTAAGAATCCGGCAGCTCGCTCGTCTGGGTTACTCTTCCTCCGACGCCGATAGAAACAGTAAATTTGGTGTACCGCTCGATATTGCGGCAGCACTGCTCGGCGATATCCACAGGATTCATGCTTCCGTTATCATTCATCACGGCCAGATAACGGTCATGCCTGGCGCGGAAAACAATGCTCGGGGCTGCCGCAGCCAGGGTCTCCTTGGTAATATTAAGCAGGGAGAACCGGATCAGCTCGATTTCATGGATCGACTGCTCTGCAACCTGTTCCTGAAAACGGTCGATTTCAATCAGCATGACTACAAAGCCCTGCGGATGAAGGTCAATATTCAAGAACTTCCAGCGCTCCGAAGCCTGTTCCCAAGGAGTCCGGTGGCTGACCAGCAGTGCAAAATACTCCTGCCGCAGCAGCGGCATACTCTCCCGCAGCCTGTTCTCCATCTCCCTGCGGCCCATCAGCTCCAGCCTCTCCTCCAGAATTGCGGCTTTCGCCCGCAGCACCGCTGCCAGGATGTCTTCTTCCGAAAACGGCTTAACGACAAAATCAAAGGCACCGTGCTGTACAGCCTGCTGGGCATATTCAAAATCAGCATAACCGCTGATCAGAATGACCCTGCAGCCGGCGTTATGCTCCTGAACCGCACGAAGCACGGCCAGTCCGTCCATCCGCGGCATACGGATATCGGTAAGAACAAGCTCCGGACGTTTGTCTATAAACAGCTGCAGCCCATCTTCCCCGTTGCCCGCAGTACCGGCAATGCGGATGCCGTGTGCCTCCCAGTTGATTGCTGTGAGTCCGTCTACCACGCTTTTGATATCGTCTATAATACACAGGCTGACTGTATCGGAATTATTCATGCTGCTCCCCCTTTTTGGGCAAAAAAATCATAACTGAGGTTCCGGATTCCGGGACACTGTCCACTTTAAATGAAGCGCTGTCCCCGTAGTACAGCTGAAGCCGCTTGATCAGATTGGATACCGCATACCCCTTCTCCGATTCCTGCCAGAATAATGACCGCACCTGATCTTCCTCCATACCGCAGCCGTTGTCGCTGACGGTGAGCTTCCAGCGATCCCCGTCCTCTTCTATTTCAATAAAGATAACTCCACCGCTCTCCATATCGCGGAAGCCGTGCAGAATACTGTTCTCCACCAGCGGCTGCAGCACAATCCGCGGAACCGGCAGGCTGCCCAGCTCCGGTGCCCTGACTTGAATTTCATACGTGAACAACCCTTCGTAACAGCTGGTCTGAAGCTCCAGATACTGGCGGACATGCTCCAGTTCCTTGGACAAGGTTGTGATCTCCTGCCCTTTGTTCAGTCCCAGCTGAAACAGCCGGGACAGCGACATGACCATCTTCTGCGACGGTTCAACCTGCTTCATATTAAGCTTCCAGTAGATGGTGTTCAGCGTGTTATACAGAAAGTGGGGGTCCATCTGCGCCGACAGCGCCTTGATCTCCGCCGCCCGCTTGTTCGTCTCCGCCCGGGTAACCTCCTGGATCAGCACCACAATCTGCTCCAGCATCCGGTTAAACCGGAAGCCTACCTGGGCCAGCTCATCTCCGCTTCCGCTTTCAAAGCGGGCGGTAAGATCGTTGCTCTCGACGCGCTTCATCACCTTCATCAGTCCCTGCAAGGGCATCAGCAGGTAACGCGTGAACGCGCCGGAGACCAGGGATGTTACCAGAAAGGCCACCAGAGCGAAGGCGGCAATCATCCATTTCACATAGATCATGTCCTTCAGCACACCGGCCTGGGACTGGATGGTTGTCATCGTCCAGTCTGTGATGCCAAGATGGGCATAGTTAAGCAAATAAGCTTTCCCGCCCAGTGCGAAAGACTGATTGCCTTCCGGGCTGCCGCTGATCATGCCGCCGAGTACACCGCTGTCCACCGCCTGGGTGATCAGCGGCTCTTTTACCGAATATACGGCCCCCCCCTCTGCATTCAGCAGGAAACTGGCTGCCCCTTCCCCGCCGTCTCCCCGGACCAGCTTGCGGAAGCCGTCCTCGCGGATATTGACAACGATATAGACTCCGCTGACCGGTGTATCAAAAATCGGCTTCAGAATAAGGGAGAGGACCCTGTCCTTTCCGGAGAACAGCATATCCTCATGCCCCTCAATCCACAGGTTCTTCTGCTCCTGCTGAACGCGGTCATACAAAAAGGTGTCCTCAAAAGCATTCATCCGGTTGCGGTTCATAGAGGAAGGATAGAATTCGCCAACGGGTGTGGATACGTAGATGGAATGAATCAGCGGTTCGGCAATCCGCGCCTGCGAGAAAACGTTATCAAGATCATTCAGATGTGTATAGTACCGGCTTGTATCCCCGGCAGCGGCATCCTTCAGCATGTCATGAAACGGCTGGCTGATCATGAATGTCATCATGATGAGCATCAGCTTGTTCAGCTTCTCATCCACAATCTGCGCCGATTTGACAACCGTATCCTGGGTGAGCTTCAGCGCATTTTTCTCCAATATGGCGGCCGAAATGAAGTAAGACATCCCCCCTGTCATCAGCACGGAAAGCAGAATAACGGACATAAAAGCAGTTCTCAATTTATTCTTGAATGATTGCCTGCGGAAATATCTCATTGCCTTCACGCCTTTACGTAGATTCATCTATGCTCTGATTATGTCACCGTGAGCCCGGGTCCGACAATAAGCGTTTTCAATGAAAGTGGATTTACCGTATGCCCGCCGTAGAATAACCTCCCTGTGCTCGTTGCACTTCGCAGGGGCGCATTGGACTCACTTTTTCGTGTACATTTGGGTGTGTCGCCCTCGCAGGAGCGCATTGTACTCACTTTTTCGTGTACATTTGGGTGTGTCGCCCTCGCAGGGGCGCATTAGACTCGCTTTTTCGTGTACATTTGGGTGTGTCGCCCTCGCAGGGGCGCATTGGACTCGCTTTTTCGTGTACATTTGGGTGTGTCGTCCTCGAATGGCGCATTGGACTCGCTTTTTCGCGTACATTTGGCTGTTTTACCCTCGCAGGGGCGCATTGGACTCGCTTTTTCGTGTACATTCCGTTCCTTTACCAGTACAGTGGCACCTTCGTCTGTGTCATGGACCGGGACAACGTATGGGCCTATTGTTTGCGGTGACCGGTCCTTATCCAACCGGGAATTTCTCCACTTAATTCTCCATTAAATCCTGAATCGAGGATACTAGTGGGAAAAACTCCACTTAAATATGCAAATTTTGTTCTTAAAGGTCCCAATCGGCAGTATTAGTTGGAGTATTTCCCACTAATCGTCGTAATTCCTGAAAAACGTTGGAATTAGATGGAGAAAATCCACTTAAGCTCTTGCGCAGCATGACTGGCAGCAGACTTTTCTGCGTGGCCCTCCTGTTGCAGTATGGAAGCCACCGGCTCTGACTCGTAATGGTTCCTTTACAGTTCAACGCGATGCTATGCAATACAGTTCAGCGCGATGCTATGCAGTTCAACGCGATGCTATGCAATACAGTCCAGCACAATGCAACACAGTCCAGCACCATGCAATGCAGTCCAGCACCATGCAATGCAGTCCAGCACCATGCAATGCAATCCAGTACCATGCAATACAGTTCAGCGTGATGCAATGCAGTCCAGCACCATGCAATACGGTACAGCGCACCTTCTAACTCCAATCCGCTCAGCACAATTTAACCCACATAACACAGCTCGTTCCCTTCCCTCCCCCGCAGCACAGCAAAAAACCCGGACGGCAGACGCCGTCCAGGCACAAAAATAATAATAATTATTTACTCCAACATCTGCTACAGCTTCAGCAGCTCATCCACCTTCACCGGCAGGCCGGTGGCGATCGATCGGTTGGCGGCAATGCCGGTCAGGATCGACAGGGCTCCGTCAATATGGGAGGCTGCCCGGCGGAAACGGTCATCGGCCGGACGCTCGAAAATATCGCGCAGCATTACCGGATCACCGCCGCCGTGACCGCCCACGCCCTCCTCAATCTCTACCTCGTACGGGGCAGCAAACTGCGGGAACACTGTAATCTGCTTGTTTTTCACCGCACCCTCCTGGTCCTTGCCGCCGCCGGCATTCACATAGGACTGCTCCACAACCTTCACTTCCATCCGCCCTTTGGTGCCGTTGAACACAATATTGAAGCCCTCCCACGGCAGATAGGCATTCAGCGAGTAGTTCATAATCGCCTTGTTCTTATATTTCACCATTACGCCCATCGTGTCCTCAATGCTGATATTGTCCCCGAACACGCTCTGGTCGCGCAGATATCCGTCCTCATGCTCTGTGTCCAGATACATCTTCTTCAGCTGCTCATTGTCCTTCAAATGCAGGGCAAACGGATCATGCTCCGCTGCCGCACTGCCATGCACACGCTGGTAGAATTCAGTCACGCCGCGGTTTTCGGCATTTTCCCGGCCGTAAAAACGCAGATCCCCCATCGCAAACACCGTATCCGGCTGTGAACCGAGCCAGAAATTCATCAGGTCGAAATGATGCGTCGATTTGTGGACCAGCAGCCCCCCGCTGTTGCGCTTGTCACGGTGCCATCTGCGGAAATAGTCTGCCCCGTGCTGTGTATTCAGCAGCCATTCAAAGTTGACCGACAGCACTTCACCGATCGCCCCGTCCATCAGCAGCTCGCGGATTTTGGTGTTGTGCGGTGCATAGCGGTAGTTGAAGGTAACCCGCAGCTTTTTGCCTGTGCGTTCGATAGCGTCCAGAATCTCCTGGCATTTTTCCACATCTGTAGTCATCGGCTTCTCGGAAATAACATCACAGCCGAGCTCCATGGCACGGACAATATATTTGTGGTGGGTACGGTCAATGCTCGTTACGATGACAGTATCCGGCTTCGTCTCGGCAATCATGCGGTCAAACTCATGCGCTTTATACGCTGGTACGGCATGATAGCCGTATTTGTCTGTCAGCAATGAATTGACGTATTCCATTCTCGCCCCGTTAACATCACACAAGCCTACAATCTCGGAGGTGTTCCGGTAATTCGTCGTAATTTCTCCATAGAAAAATTCAGCGCGGCCGCCGGTGCCGACAAAGGCATATTTTTTGCTTCCCACTAGTGATCACTCCATTTATATTGATTTGGATACGCTTTCTGACTATAGTATAGGGTATAAAATATATCTAAATCTCTGCGAAAATTAGCAAATATAGACCATACTATGCGTATTTTATCCTAACTGGTAGAATGTAAGGAGTGATGGCATGCTTGAGCCGCTTGCGCCGGTATTTATGATCGAACAGGTCAAAAGGGCCGGCACCTTCAGCATGGATACCGACCATTTTCATGAAAGCTATGAACTGTATTATCTGCTGGCAGGAGAACGCAACTATTACATCAACAACCGGATGTATGCCCTACGCAAAGGCGACCTGATTTTCATAAACCGCAATGAGCTGCATCGGACAACCGCCAAAGGAACAGCCCGCCACGAGCGGATTCTGATTAATTTCCCGCAGGAGTTTCTGCAGAGGGTGCTGGACAGCCAGGGGCTTGCCTTCCCGTTCTTCAGTGAACAATGCCTGCTGCTGCGTCCCGGTGCGCATGAACAGGGCAGGCTGGAGAATCTTCTGTTCGCCATGCTGGAGGAAAATGAAGAGCGGCGTTCCCACCGGCATGCCTTTTTGCAGACACTGCTGGTCCAGCTGCTGATCGAGATGAACCGGATCCATGAGAGCTCGCCTGAAGCCATTGCCCCGGTGAACGATGAGAAGCAGCGCAAAGCGTATGAGATCATCTGCTATCTGCAGGAGCATTACGCCGGGAAGCTGACGCTGGACGAGCTGTCGGAGACCTTTTATATCAGCAGCACCTATCTCTGCCGCCTGTTCAAGCAGACCACCGGCTTCACCATTATCGAATATCTCAATACGATCCGTGTCCAGGAAGCCCAGCGCCGGCTGCGTGACAGTAATGCCAAGGTTTCGCAGATTGCCGAGGATACCGGGTTTGACAGCCTGGCCCATTTCGGCCGTGTATTTAAAAGCATCGTCAAACGGTCCCCCCTGCAGTACCGCAAGCAGAACCGCTGACATGAACTCTGCAAAATATTATTGCCCCCTGACAATCAGCGGATCAGAGGCCAGCCCGAAGCGGACGAAAGAGTAGCGTTCCTGGTAGACATGTGTGTCCGGCGGCAGATCCTTATCGGTCCAGCCCGGCTTGTCTTTGAAACTGTCGGGGCCGATTTTGTACACTTCACCTTTAATATGATGGTGCGGTCCCAGCAGGTTGCGGCAGCTGCCTGTCAGAATCAGCCCGATGATATTGCTGCCGGTTCTGAGATAGGGTGCAATGTCGGCCGCATAAGGCTCCCACAAGAAAGTCCTTACCAGATTGCCGTTGATGAGCAGCTTGCTGACGATGGCATCCGGCGGTGCCTGGAAGGTCCAGGCTGCGTCATTCATATAATCAGCAGGGATATCCACCGTCTGGCGCAGATGAATGCTTCCGGCGAAAAAAGGAAATCCCTGTGCCGCAAGATCGCCGGTCTGCACCGATTCCGGTACTTCTGTCAGGGTAAAAGGCCCGGTGGTCCAGAGCGACCGGCGTTCGGCTGCTTCGAACTTATCCAGCGACTGCACGCCAAAGGAACCGAGCAGATAGATGCTCTCGATCTCCTGCTCCATCGTCAGCTTGTTGCCCTCCGCTTCGAAGGCTTTGGCCCGTTCCAGCTTGCTGTACAGCTCTGCGGAAGGGCGAAAATCATACTTGAGCATAATCGTATTCCGGCCTGACACGGCCTTGCCCCGGATGTCGATTTTTTGCAGCGAAGAATCCAGCCACCACCCGCAGGTCTCCGGGGATACCGGCTCACCGTTCAGCCTGATCTCCAGCCACTCCGGCTGCTCCAGGACCAGATACAGCTCACGCTGCCGGGAGATGTCAAAGGAGACCGCGAATTCAAATTCCAGCTCCGCCGCCACGGGCCGGCCATAAGCCAGCAGCTGCTCCTGCATGAAGATTACCGGCTGCAGCTGTGACCATTCCCCGCCCTCTACCCGCAGGCGGGCATGATCCAGTGTCAAGCTGTTAAGGTCCATACGGGTGATTTCCCACGTAGAGCCAAGCTTCTTATAGGACAGCACTTCCATGTCTTGAATCCCGCTCCGCATATCTCCCTGCTCCCCTGGCATCTGAGGCTCTGCCGTTGAAGCCGTAAAACCATCCTCCGCAGCAGCAGCTGTGAACGGATCAAGCTTTAACATTAAGGACTGCCCGGGATACAGCGGCAGCTGCAGCAGGACACCGTCCAACAGCGCCTCTTGTCCTACCGGGGAGATGTTCCCCGTTTCCAGGTCAATCAGAGACACCTCTCCCTGCCTGCACAACTCGAGCTGCAGCAGCGGATAAGCTTCCGTGCCGGAATTCACCACGTAATAGAGGAACGAGCCGTCAAGCTCCATGGTCCGCACATTCAGCGTGTCGGCTGCCAACGGCATACCCTCTGCATCCGAGATGCGGAGGAACGGTGCGGCCACTGCCGATACCGCCTGCCCTATGGCTTCCCGGCTCCACTGCGGATGAATGGCGGCCTGCATGAGTCCAGCCAGTCCGGCATCCTCTTCACCGCCCGCAAGCACCGGATAAGGTTCACAGGCAATCAGCGTACCGCCTCCGGCAGCAAATTCACCCAGCAGCTGCACTGTATGCCGGTCCAGCGTAAGGCACGGCGGAACAATGACCACCCGGTAGCTGGCTTCACCGATCCGGAACCGGTCTCCGCTGACCCGGCCGTGTCCGGCAATAATGCTCTCACTTCCGTAATCATGCTCAATCAGGCTCTGGCAGAGCCATTTCGAGAGCTGGGCAAAAGCCTCGTGATACGGGACAATGGCCGAGGAATCTTCTCCGCGCTGCAGGGTCCAGGCGGTCCGTACCGGATGAATCAGCAGCACTTCCGCCACTGCTTCAGCCTCTGCCAGCAGCATAGACAGTCTGGCGAAATAATCATTGAAGCCTTTATAGTCCGCCCACCAGGGCTGCTGGTAGAACAGGGACGGCGGATAATCCCGCTTGCGCAGGCCTCTCAGGGTATAGCCCTGCAAATGCGGGCACAGAAGATTGATACCGTGCACGAACTGCCATTCGCCGATTCGCCGCAAATCGGCAAAGCTGACATTCCAGCCGGAGCAGCCGAAGCTCTCGGTAATGGCCTGCTTCTTGCCGAGCTGTCTGGCCACGGAGCCCACCTGCTTCGGAACCAGGGGATCGCTGCCCGTGAACCGGCCCAGCCAGTCACAGCCGGGAATCTGCAGATGTTCATAGAAGGCCATCGGGTCGCCGACAGATGTCACCTGATGCATCAGCTCCTGCTCATCGACCACATGTCCGGTGGCTGACCAGCCCCTGCCTGCACACCATTCGCCGATCTGCCTGGCATATGCCTGTGTGAACATGAAGGTTACCGTCTCCCAGTAATCATACCGAGCTTTACGGCAGCCCCCGGTTTCGAAGAACAGCGAGGGAAGCATCTCCAGCACGTTATATCCTTTGCGTGAAGTAAATACCTCTTCAAGCTCGAAGGACCACGGCAGTCCGCCGCGCGCGAACTGCGGCTCATCCGTGAATACCCCGTGCAGCTCTGCGCCGTATTGTTCACCGAATTGATCCCAGTAGCTCTCGTAGGCGGCGGCAATAAACGCCTGCACCGCTGCTGTGCTGAGCGTGTCAGTATAATAAGGATTGACCTCGTAATACACTCTCAGGTCTGCGGCCGCTTCTTCGCCCGGAGGCAGCAGACGCCAGCCCTTCCCGTTCTCCAGGACCGAGTAATAACCAAGAACACGGCCCTGTTCCAGAGCGCTCTGAAAAGGAGCCTGCTCATAAGCCAGCCGCTTCTGCTGAAAAGCAAGCCCTTTGGCCGGAACCCTGCCGTCGGCAAAGCCGCTCGGCCAGCCGTTCTCGTCATAGAACCAGGCGTTCATCCCCAGCCTGCGGCTGTGTTCAATCGAGATCCGGATGGCCTCCATCCATTCTTCCCCCATGTACGTTGTCCGCAGCCCGCCCCTGGCATGCATGAAGAAGCCGCCGATTCCCGCCTTATGCATCTCTTCGATCTGCCGCTCCAGCTCCTCCCTCTCCAGCCGGTCATTCCAGGACCAGAGCGGGACGGGACGGTAATCTACAGGCGGATCTGCAAGGCGGCTCCATACATTCGTTGTGGTTTTCATCAGCCGTCAGCCTTTCAGGCAGAGGGAGATCAGGTCATCCACATGCGCGGTAGCCAGACACTCAACGGTATCCGCAGCACCGTAATAGATTTTGACCTCGCCGCTGTCCTCCAGAATCATCCCGCCCGGAAAAATAACATTGTTGCGGAAGCCGCCAGCAATCTCATACTCTGCTTCCGGCGCTAAGAGCGGCTGCCTGGACATGCCGATAATCTTCTTCGGGTTGTCCAGATCCAGCAGCATGATGCCCGCGGTGTAACGTTTCTTCCAGGTTGGCTCCCAGCCGTGCTTCCCGCGGGAAGGGTCGATATCCACCGCGTGGAAGGTGGTCAGCCAGCCCTTGTCCGTCTTCACCGGCGGCGCTGCCGGGCCGACCTTGTCATTGGCGAACGGCACATGCTCCACCCCGAACAGCAGTTCAGATCCGCCCCAATACTTCAGATCCGGGGACTCGGAAATCCAGGTATCGAACCGGTCCTGACCGCCCCGGCTGTATACGGTGAACGGGCGCTCCAGGCGGACGTAATGGCCTCCGATCTTCTCCGGGAACAGCACCATATTGCGCAGGTCCGGCGTCGACAGGCTCAGAATCTCAAATTCTTCAAAATCATCCGTCACCGCAATCCCGCCCCGGATGCCGTGCTTCGTATCCACCGCAAAGCACATGTAGCAGCGTCCGCCGATTACCGTCAGCCGGGGGTCATAGGCCCGGATAATCTCTTCATCATGCAGCTTGAAGCATTTCCGGGGGCTGGCCTCCCAGTGCAGGCCGTCATCGCTGAAGGCAATGCCAAGATCGGTTGTATGATGCGGTTCAATCGTCTGTTCAGAGAGCGAGCCGTAATCGTTGCGGAAGACCATCACATATTTGCCCTTGAATTTGGTTACGCCTGCGTTGAACACAAGCGCCGTAGGGTAAGGTACGCGCGCGGCGTCGAGCACCGGATTGCCCGCATAACGGCGGATCAGGGGACTTGAGGTCAGAATAGCGGGTACTTGGACTGTCATAGTTTGTAAACCTCCTGTTTGCTGCTTTGGATTATTCACTTTCTAATTACCGTTGTTATATGCAGTTTATTGGTTTATCCCTTTAATGATCCGGCTGTCATCTGCATAAAAGACTTGTTGGCGAACACATAGGCCACGAGTATAGGCAGAATGGACAGACAGGCTCCGGCCATCATATAGTGGGTCTGCGAGGCGGCGGAAATGCCATATTTAAGATTCGCCAGGCCGACGGTCAGCGTCTGCAGCTCCGGCTTCGTCATCGTGAACACGAGCGGCAGCAGATATTCATTCCACGCCCCGCGGAAGGTGAACAATGCGCCAACGCCGAGTCCCGGTCCGAGCAGCGGAAGAATAATCGTCCAGAAGGTCCGGCCCAGCGAGCTTCCGTCGATCCTTGCCGCCTCATCCAGCTCCCTCGGGATGCCTTTCATAAAGCTCAGCAGGATAAAAAAGATCGCGGCATGCGCGGAGATCAGAATCAGAATGACCCCCCACAGGGAGCTGTGCAGATGCAGCTTGACCATCAGATCGAACTGCGGCCGCAGCACCACCGCCCCGACAGCGACGAACATGGTAAAGGACTGCAGACCGATATATAATTTTTTGCCGGTAAAATCCATCCGGTCCACCACATATGCGGCCATTGAAGACACCAGCAGGGTGCCAACCACCGTCGACAGGGACACGATCAGACTGTTTAACGTATAGGTGGAAAAATTGGCCTGCTCCCAAGCTTCAGCGTAATTGGAAATCTGCCAGCGCTCCGGCAGGAAGGTTGCGCCTGTTGTCAGCTCCATATTTGTTTTGAAAGAGCCCAGCAGCGTAATGACTACAGGAATCAGGGTAACAAAGGCAAGCACCAGTAAAAAAATCCATAGTATCGTCCTGCCCGTTACAGCTTTTATTCTCATCTTGCATCTCCTCCTAGTCCATCCGGTTCATTCGTCTGGAGGCATAGAAATATATCAATGAAATCATGCCTACGATGACAGCAGATACGAAGGCTACGGCACTGCCGTATCCAAACTCCTGCACCTGGGTTGCCGCTCCGCTACCGCCGACAGGGAAGAACAGCTTATAGAGGTACAGGAACATGACCTCCGTTTTGCCCGCCGGTCCGCCCTCCGTAAGCACCATGATACTCTCATAGCCCTTCAGGGCATTGATAATCGCCAGCATAATGACCATTTGCAGCACCGGCCCCAGCATCGGGAGTGTAATGTAGCGGAACTGCTGGATCTTATCAGCCCCGTCCAGCGCAGAGCTCTCATAGACATCCTCGGGAATGTTCTGGAGTCCGGCCAGGAACAGCAGCATGTAATTGCCTACCGCGCCCCATACCGCGACAAGAATAACCGTAAGCATTGCATGCTTTGCTCCCAGCCAGTCGATTCCGGCGGATGTAATATTAAATTTGATCAGGAACTGGTTCAGAATCCCGTTATACGAATTGAAGATGGTAAAAAAGACAACTGCCATAACAGCCGTACTGATGACCGTAGGCATAAAGAAAACAGCCCGCAGCAGATGTCTCCCCCTGAGCCTGCGGTTCAGAATCGCCGCCAGCAGCAGGGACAGCGGGATGGAGAGCAGCAGCTTGCCCCCGGCATATACAAAGGTGTTGAGGACCGAGTCCCAAAACTGGGTGTCCTGCATTATCCGTGTAAAATTATCCAAGCCGATGAACCGGGCTGTACCATAGCCCTTGTAGTTGTAGAACATATAGCGGAATGCCCAGGCTATCGGGTAGATGCCCAGGACCAGCGTAAGAACCGCACTGGGCAGCAAAAAGCTGTAGGCAAAGGCGGCATTCTTGGTTTTGTTCATAGGATCTTCCAGGCTCCTTTCCTGTCTTGCTCCAAATCCATAAGGAAGGGAGTGTCCCTCCCCTCCTTAGGCTCTCTCTATACAACTTTTATTTGGCGAACTTGCCGGCAAGTGCCGCCGGATCAAAGCCCGGATCAGGCTCCGCCTTCAGGCCGTCATTCTTGACCGCATCATCCAGCGCTGCGTTGTAGCGTTTGTTCAGATCTGCGATTACCGCATCCAGATCCCCGCCGTTCAGCATATATTTGAAGAAGGCATCATCCGACTTCATCCCTTCCGGTGCCACTGTAGGATACACAGGCCATACGCCGTCATACTGGTTCGGCAGGAAGCCTTCGATCCCGTTCACCTCCGGTGTTTTTGCCGCCGCACTGATGGCCGGCACCATGGAGATGCCGTAGCCGTTCTCCTGGTACGATGTCAGAATGCTATCGCTGTACATATACTCCATGAACTTCCATGCCGCATCTTTATGCTCGGATTTGGAGCTGAGGGCAAGCCATTGGCCGCCGAGGAACCCGGAAGCCCCTTTCACATTGCCGTCAATGCTCGGTGCGGGAGCCGCTGCCCAGTCAATTTTGGCCGGGAACTGTGTGCTGTAGACACCCGGTTCCGAGGAGAAGCTGAGGTACATCCCGATCTTGCCTTCGGCAAACTGGGCCCGCAGCGGATCGATATCCAGCGACTCCACCCCCGGCAGCATGCTGCCGTCGTCCTTGATCTGCTTGAACGCTTCGATAATCGGCTTGAAGCCGCTGAAGTCGTAGCGTGCCGTTTTGAAATCATAACCGAAGCCGCCGAAGCCGCTCATTTCCGCAATGACCCGGGCTGAACGCCCAAGCGCACTTGGCGGATTTTTAAAGTTCTGCGCAAAGCCGTAGGCACCGTCCGCTTTTCCGGCTTCGGTCAGCTTTTTGGCGGTATCCACCAGCTCCTGCAGTGTAGTTGGCGGACTCGCGATCCCCGCTTTGGCGAACAGATCCCTGTTGTATACCAGGCGCATGGTCGTGCCGTAGTTCGGCAGGCTGTACTGTTTGCCGTCAAAGGTATTCAGATCCTTCATCTGCGGGAACTTGGCCTTCAATTCATCGGTCAGGTACTCGTCAATCGGAGCCAGGTATTCTTTTTTATAAAAAGTGCCGATCGTATTCTCCTTCACCCGGATCACATCCGGCGAGTCGGCCGTCTGGAAAGACAGGTCCAGTGCGGTATCAAAATCATCGCCTTTGACGATCAGCTCCACCTCGATGTTGTCGGTGTTCGTTTCATTAAATTCCGCTACCTTCTCCTTCACAAATTCCGCATCATGCCGGTCACCTGTCCAGTAGCTGATTTTGGTTTTCTCCCCTGACGGCGCCGCCGCATTTCCTTCGTTACCGCTTTCGGTATTGGAGTTGCCGCACGCAGCCAGGCCGAAGGCCAGCACCGTGCTGAGTGAAGCCAGAAGCAGTTGTTTCTTCATTTCTGTTGTCCCCCTTCTAAATGCGTTGCTGTGTTGCCCTACACCTTGATTATAGAGCAGCCCCTGCAGCCGGATAATGCGGGTAACCCCACATTAAGGGCAGATTTCTGCGGAACTCATATCAAAAAGGGATGAACCCCGTACTGCTGCGGAGTGTCCATCCCTTTGGCAGGTGCAAAAGTATGAAACAAGCTGTATTATGCCTTGCCCAGATAGGAGATTTTGAACTCCGAGGGGGTCATGTCCGTGTACTTCTTGAACACCTCGCTGAAATAGCGCCGGTGCTCATAGCCGAGCTCCATGGCGATCTCCTGCACCTGCATGCCTTCGATCAGCATGACTTTCGCTTTCTCCATCTTCTCATGCATGACAAAATGCTGGAAGGAGATGCCCAGCACCTTCTTGAACAGGTTGGAGAAATAACCTTGACTGAGGTTGACCTGTCTCGCTACCTGCTCCAGGGTCAGGCTGGTGTGCAGATTGGCACAAATATAAGCTTTGGCCTGATGAATAATCCGGGAGGATTCGGCCGAGCGGTCCTCTTCAATCCAGCGGCAGCTCTCCCCGCACAAGCCCTCCAGCAGCAGGCGGATATCCTGAAGCGAAGGATTGGGCCTGTTCTTCAGCTGATGCACACGCTGCTCCAGAGCCTGCACCTTGTCATACGGGAACAGCTCCAGCATCACCCGGCAGATTTTGAACGACAGCTCGTAGCCGATGTTCTCCACGTACTGGGGGGCAGGCAGCGGGTCCAGCGCCAGCAGCTCGCCAAAAATCCGGTCCAGCACCTGCCTGCATTTATCCCTGTTGCCAGAACGCAGCGCAAACAGAAATTCCTGTTCGGCAGTAATCGTAAAGCTGCCTCCGGCCCGCTGTTTATGGGCGATGCGGGCATAGCTGTAGACTGCGTTGCCGTCCGTGTAGAAGTGATAAGCCAGAGCGCGGAGCGCCTGGGTGTACGAATCCGCCAGCTCATGAATCGCCGGGACGCAGAGTCCCACCCCGACCGAAACCGTATACCGGGAATACCGGCTGACATTGGCGCAGCAGGCCTCTGTAATCTGTTCGGCAAGCTCATAATTATCCGTGTTCATAATGCAAACATAACGGTTCGTCGCTTCCCGGAAAATCACGCCACGGGTCCAGGCCGAAACGGTCTCCTCCAGTATATTCTGCAGTGTAAAGCGGATCAGCTCAATTTCCTGGACGGGCTGTGCCCCGTACTTCCCGGCAAACTGGTCAATCTCCGCAATGAACACCACAAAGTTCTCCGGCTCCAGCGGGATGCCGAGGTACTGCCAGCGCGCTCTGGCACTGCTTTCCGTGGTCTGGTGCTGCATCAGAAAGGTCAAATATTCCTGGCGGAGAATCGGCAGGCTTGCCTTGATTTTGAGCTCCATGGCCTTAAGCTTCTCCTGCTCCTCCCTCTCCTGCAGGCAGAGGTCTCTGGCCTTCAGCACTACATTCACGATCTCCTCCAGCGAAAAGGGCTTTTTGACAAAATCCATTGCTCCAAGCCGGATGGCCTGCTGGGCATAAGCAAACTCCGAGTATGCGCTCAGAATGATAATCCTGCACTCCGGATTGGATTCCAGAATCGCCCGCGTCATCTCCAGTCCGTCCATCCGCGGCATCCGGATATCGGTAAGCACGACATCCGGCTTCAGCCTGCGGACCATCTCCAGGCCTTCCTCGCCGTCCAGCGCCGTGCCGGCCACCTCAATGCCGTGCTCCTGCCACTGCGGCTTGCGGGCAATCATCTCGACCACACTTTTGATATCATCGATAATGCAGAGGGTAACAGGGTTAGCCTGCCGGTATTCCATAAGCTTCTTCTCCTTCCATAAGCGGACTGAGCGGTATCCATAAGTCCGTGCGGGAACCGCTGCCCGCCGCACCGGACAATTCCATCCGCGCTTTTTCACCGTAATAGAGCCGGAGCCGGTGTCTGATATTGACCAGCGCGTAGCCTTTTTTGGACAGCTCACGCCTCAGCATGCCCTGCTCCACCTTGGATACATCCATGCCTTGACCGTTATCCTCAACCACTATATGCAGCATGGACTGCTCCAGCGTAATCTTCAATGTGATCTCCCCGCCGATTCTGCGGTCGGCAAAGCCGTGCTGGATGCTGTTCTCAACAATCGGCTGGAGCAGAATTTTGGGCACTGTACAAGCCAGCAGCTCCTCTTCCTCAATGATCACCTGGTAGCGGAACAGATCCTCATAGCATTTCTGTTGAATCGCACAGTACTGCCGGACATGGGATAGCTCATCGGCAAGCGGGATCAGATCCCTGCCGCCGCTCAGCCCCAGCTGGAACATCTGCGACAGGGAGAGAATCATTTCATTGACATCCTCATTTTCCCCCATTACCGATTTGCAGTAGATCGTATTGAGCGTGTTGTAGAGAAAATGCGGCTCCATCTGCGCGGTCAGCGCCCGGATCTCGGCCTGCCGTTTGCCTTCCTCGTTCATGCGCACATCCCGGATCAGGGTTTTAATCTCTTCCATCATCCGGTTAAACTGAAAGCCGACCTGGGCGATTTCATCGTTATATTTGCTCTCAAAAGACACGCTGAGCTGGTTCTCCTCCACCCGCCGCATCAGCCTGCTCAGCTTGAACAGCGGTCTCAGGAGCGCAGCCGTCAGCTGGTTCGAGAAGAACCAGGTGGTTACCAGAAAGACCAGGATCACAAGGATAATCGTCCGCTGTACGCCCATAAGCTGGCCCAGCAGCTGCTCCTTGGACTGCATGCCGGCCAGTATCCAGTTCGGTGCAGCACCGGACTGCTTGTAGTTAATCAGATACTCCTCCCCTTCAAAGGGATAAAAGAAATGGCCTTCGCTCCCTCTCGAGCTGTCCTGCAGAAACTCGGGGGTATGCTCCGGGTCCCACCCGCTCTGTACAACCTCTTCCCCCTCGGTATTCAAAAGCAGATATTGCCGTTCACTCTGCGGAGCATTCTGGCCCAGCAGGGAAGCCAGCCTGTTCTCCCGGATATTCACCACAATGAACACGTTGGTAATCGGTGTATTATCGTAGATCCCCCGCACGACGAAGGAGATGACCCGCTGATTGCCGGTAAACAGCCTGTCGTAATGGCCCTTGGCCCAGTAGCCGCCCGGACTCAGCCTGCTGTTGTCATACAGCTCCGAGCCGTAGAATGAATGATCCTGCGTACGGATCTGGGTCGTTGAATAAAAATCGCCGATCGGTGTGGCAATCAGCACATTCTCGATCATCGGCTCATTAAAAGCGGTCTGGGACAGCACATACTGCAGCTCCGAGAGGCGCACATAATAGTTCGACACATCATGGGCCTGGACATCCAGCATCATTTTTCTGTAAGCATCGCTCAGCATCAGGGACTGGACCGACATCGCCACATCATTCAGCCGGTAATCCAGCAGCTGCAGCGTCTTGTCCACAGTCTCCCTGCTCGCTTCAAAAGCATTGTCCTGAATCTCCTTCCCGGCAATCCGGTAGGTCAGCACACCCATCGCACTGATTGACAGCGTTATCAACACTATAAAAGAGAAGAGAATCCGCTGCTTGACCGACAGCCGGTAAAACAGGCCGCTCAGCTTCACCCGGATCAGGCTTCCCCATATTTTTAACATCCTCATGGCTGCCGCCCCTTCCTCGCATGCCTTATCCCCTGTACCATACGGCTGATTCCCGGCTGATGTCAACAGCATAATTCTTTTTCTGTACGCGAAAAAAAGAGCAGTCCCCCTGTTCCAGAGAACTGCTGACAATTCACTTCAGCTTCTTTTAGTCGTTCAAAATACCGCTCTCTCCCGCCACACTCAGCCATTGCCGGGCAATGAGATCATGGCCGGCCGTTGTCGGATGGACACCGTCCCACAGCCAGTAAGCAGCGTCGGCTCTCTGCACAGCATCATCCAGCAGGCCCTGCAGCGGAACATGTACAGCTCCGAACTGCTCTGCCAGCCTGCGCACCACCTCCTGGTAATGCTGCATCCGGCTCACCTTTCATCGTCCGCCACAGATCATTGACCCCGATCAGGATGCTGAGCACATCCGGATTAAGATCGATGGCATCCTCGTTCCAGCGGGCATACAGATCGGAAATCCGGTTGCCGCTGATTCCGCGGTTGTAGAACACCGGCCGCTGCCCGGCCAGCTCATTGCCCAGCTTGGCAGCGATAATGTAGGCGTAGCTGTGTCCGTGGATGTGGTTGGGATCTGCATCGCGCCCGCGGTTGCCGTCGGTGATGGAATCCCCCTGGAACAGAAATACTTTATTTTCTTGTTTAAAAGAAATCGTCATGCACACTCACCCTCCGGTTGTTATGTAAAGTATTTTGAATTCCTCCCATTATATCAAGAGTTTTCCTAGAAAAACTATAAAGATATGATAGTATTAACTTGAATCTTTCACGTCTACTATTATTGTCAGCGGAAGGGAATGGATGCGAATGAAATACAGACGGCTTGGAAATACAGGACTGAAGGTCAGCGAGATCGGCCTGGGCAGCTGGCTCACTTATGGTACAGCGGCAGAACAGAAGGCGGCAGAGGCCTGTGTGGCGGCAGCTTTTGAATGCGGTATCAATTTCTTTGACACCGCCAATGCCTACAACCGGGGAGAAGGCGAAAAGGCGCTCGGCGCCGCACTCAGCAGCTATAACCGGTCTGATTATGTGCTCAGCACCAAGGTCTTCTTCCCGATGGGCGACGGCGTAAATGACCGCGGGCTCTCCCGCAAGCACATCATGGAGCAGTGCGAAGCCAGCCTCCGCCGGCTGGGTACGGATTACATTGACGTATACTTCTGCCACCGGTTCGATACAGAGACCCCTGTTGAAGAAACGCTGCGTGCACTGGATGACCTCACTTCCCAGGGTAAAATCCTCTACGCTGCCGTCAGCGAATGGAGTGCCGCGCAAATCGCCAATGCCGGCGGGATCAGCCGCAGGCTGAATCTGCGTCCGCTGGCGTCCAACCAGCCAATCTACAACATGTTCGAGCGCTATATCGAACAGGAGGTGCTTGAGGTGTCCCGCCAGGAAGGCTTGGGACAGGTCGTCTTCTCGCCGCTGGCCCAGGGCATCCTGACCGGCAAGTACAAGCCGGGCCAGCAGCCTCCGGCCGGCACCCGCGGTGCGGACGATTCCGTCAACGGCGTCATCCGCAGCTATCTGCGCGATGATGTGCTGGATGTTGTCGCGCAGCTGAACGGGCTGGCCGGCAGCCTCGGCTTGAAGCTGTCGCAGCTGGCGCTGGCCTGGGTGCTCCGCCAGCCGAATGTAAGCTCAGCGCTGATCGGGGCGACCAAGCCCGAGCAGGTAGCCGAGAACGCCAAGGCAGTCGATGCCGTGCTTTCGCCGTCCACACTTGAAGCCATCGAAGAGATCCTCCGGCCGGTGGCGGATTTCGCACCGGCGAGATAAGCCGGCAGCGCTGACTTTGCAGAAGGACCGTCCTATCCGTAGTAATAATCGCGGATGTGACGGTCCTTTAATTTTGTAAGAAAACTTGTAAGGTTACTTGGCCTCTTTGAACCTGGCAAGCAGGTTCTTGTAGGTCTCCTGCTCCGCTGCCCCGGCAAGATGCCGGAATTCTTCAAACCATCCTACACAGCGCAGGATGCTGCTCCCGCTGCCCGCTTCAACAGAAGATTCCAGCGCTCTTAGAGTATAAGCTATCCCCTGGTCAGGCCTGCCGCTATTCAAATAATAGGCGGCCAGCTCACACAGAAGCAGGTTGTGCCTGCCTCCGGCCACATATAAATTCAGTATGCCGTCCTTGGCCTGCTCTTCCACATCCGGAGCGTTCTGAAACCGGCTGATAATTTCATCAGCGTTAAAGTTATAGCGGTTGGCCGCCTGAAGGATCAGAATCAGGCCCGGAAGGATTTCATCCGCCCTGCCGGCAATGTATTCTGCAAATTCCGGCAGAACCTCCGCCTGGCCAGCCATCAGGCGATGCAGATATGTATTTGCAGCCGCCCATTCCCGGAACTGCTGCTTCATCTGCTGCGCAGTCTCCGAATCCTCACGGATCCAGTCCGTTTCGGAATATCTGGCAGCATACCGTATAGCCTGTCCGTAATCCCCTTGTACATGACAGACGGCCGCACGGAGCAGATCAGCGTAGAGAATATAGAAAAACAGCGGTTCTTGCGGCTCCTTAAGAGGCTTACGGCGGGCCTGATTCCGGTTCTGATACTGGATGGAAGCCTTGCGTCCCATCTCTTCAGCCAGCATCTCCACTTTGCTCCAGCGGTGCAGGGATGCATAAACCTTGGCCAATGCATGCAGCGCGTCCAGCTGATCCGTCTCATCCAGACGTTCCACAAAATATTCGAAATGTGTCGCCGCCCTCAGGTTACTATCCTGGTCCTCACCAAGCGCAATGGTAAACATCCGGTACTGGCAGAGCGCCAGCCGCTCGGAATGCTGGTACTTTTCGCTCTCGGCGACACCCTCATAGAGCAGCGCTGCCGCCTGCAGCCTCCCCTGCCCAAAAAAATGCTCTGCTGTATCAAACAGCGCCTGGGCGTAGGAGACATTATCCATCAGGCCCAGAATCACCGGGCGGATGCATTCCAGCTTGTCCAGCTCGGCACAGCGGTGCAGAAATGGCCCGAGACGGCGCCAGTCAGGTGTGGAATTCACCATACATTCATCTATGTACAGCTCATAGAATGATCCTTCCTCAAGGCCCATTCCGGCCGTAATCCGGTCCAGCTGCTGCATGGCAATCGGCCGGTTTCCATTTATAATGCTGCTGAGCGTTCCGGAATTGACGCCGGATATCCCTGCAAATTGATTGATTGTTTTGCCATTCCTTTTAAGAAAAGCCTCCAGCTCCGCTTGAATGGTAGTCTTAGGTTTCAAGCTTATTCCGCCCTTCAAGACCATAAATTTGAACAAAACCCCAGATATTCCTATATAATAGGAGCAAACATTATATAGGTCAATACACGTTGACGTGTTCAAAATGATTTGACAAATGACGCTGATGCTGCATAGGATAAATTCCCCTGATCTGCTGCGGTCAGCCGAATGCCTGCTCCATTTTGCAGGAGCGGCAAAAATAATTGCAACATTTTATCAAAAACAACGTTTATAGAGGTACAAACCGCGTTTGAGAACCAGAGCGGAGGGTAAAGAGTTATATAAGCAAGTAATGTTCATTTATTAGGCCAAGGGGGAAACCGAATTGTTAAAGAAAAACTCCAAGTACACACTGCCAGTGCTGGTCCTGCTGTTTCTTTCCCTCGTCACTACGGCAAGCACAGCAGGGACTACTGCCAAAGCGCAAAGTGGCGAGCAAATCCGGCATCTGTCTGCATATATCCATACTGTTCAGGCTGAAGACGGGCGGACTGTCCTCACTGCCGACGAGATTGAATGGTATGAAGGGGCTGACGCCGACCGCATCTTTGCCGAGCGGGACCCGGAAGGGGCTGCAGAGCTTGGCGGCACACCAGACGGTTACTATATTGTAAATGACAGCGACCTTTTGAGCACATATCCGGTGTCAGACAGCGCGTCAGTGCTGATGCAGATTTTTGACCACACCGGCAACATCGAGGATCTCGACATCCACTGGAATGAAGCCATTTCGCTGGAGCAGTTCAAAGAGGAGTTCGCCAAAACCGATGTCTTCGATCTCAGCCAGTCCCCTTATCATCTTACCATCCAGGACGGCGTGATCACTTCAATCGTACAGCAGTATACGCCATAACATTACGTTAACCTATATAAGACTGTACCGCCCTTTCCGGGTGGTGCAGTCTTTTTTGGTTTTGCTTTTTTCCGCCTCATGCGTTACTATTTTTATATCGACAAATATGCAGGTCTATCAAAAAGGAGGCTTCTACGGCTATGTGCCCCCGTACCAAAGAACAAAATGAACGCATACGGATGCAGCGCAGGGAACAAATCCTGGACGTCGCGGCACGCTCCTACTTCCGTACGGGCGGCAGCTTTGATATTCGTGATGTCGCCCGTGAAGCCGGCCTCGGTTACGGAACAGTGTACCATTACTACCCCAACCGGCATTTACTGATAGAAGCTGTGCTCTGGAGCGGCTTTGAGCGATGTGAGCAGGTTACCGCAGATTGGGCAAACCACAGCGGTAGCGCCCCGGATGAGGAGCAGTTATTGAGGTATTGTAAAACACTGCTCCGGCTGTGGCAGTCAGACCCCCGCGCATATCTCGTCTACAAAATGGCGGCAGAGCATTTTGCCGGCTTGCCTGAAAAGGAACGTAACCACGCCAAAAGAGAATTTATGGAACGGCTGTACGATCCGCTCCAATCCATCGTCCAGTGCGGGAACGACAGCATCAATCATATGCTTGCCGTGCTGGTCGGCTGCTGTGGAATGCACTACTATGCGGGCAATTCCGACCTCGACGCCGAGCGGATTGCCCGGCTCGCTATGCAAGCTATTACAAAGGAGTCCTGACAAAAACATGGTGATTTTAAAAAGCAAGCATGAAATTGAGGCGATCCGCAAAGCATGCCAGGTTGTGGCTGAATGCCACCGGACCATCGCCCCGCTGATCAAACCGGGCATTACCACCAACGAGATTGACCATATCTTTGAGGACATTATGCTGAAGCACGGCGCAAAGCCTTACCAGAAAGGTTATAGGGGCTATAAATACGCGACCTGCGCCTCTCCCAATGATGTAATCGCCCATGGCTTTCCCGGCAATAAGCCGCTTGAGGAAGGCGATATCGTGACGATCGATACGGTCGCTGAGCTGGACGGCTGGCTTGGCGATTCGGCCTGGAGTTATGCCGTCGGACAGATTTCCCCGGCGGCCGAAAAGCTGATGCGCGTCACGAAGGAATGTCTTGACCTTGGCATCGCGCAGGCGCAGCCGGGCAACCGGCTCGGCGACGTGACGAGCGCCATTCAGCGGCATGCGGAATCACACGGCTTCGGTGTCGTACGTGAGCTTCTTGCCCATGGCATTGGCCGTGACCTGCATGAGGAGCCGACCTATATGCATGTCGGCAAACCCGGAAAAGGCCTCCGCATCAAAGAAGGCATGGTGTTCACGATTGAGCCCATGATCACTGAAGGTACTTACCACATGACCATTGATCCGGACGGCTGGACTGCACGGACGATGGACGGCAAGCTCGCGGCCCAATATGAGCATACCATTGCCATCACGGCTGAAGGCCCGCAAATTTTGACCGCGCAATAGATTAATTAGAGGCCGGCCCACAAAATGGTCGGCTTCTTTTTATTTTGTATGGGATGTCTAGTTAAATCTAACCTTTTCACACATATTCGAACGTTGCACTATTTACCCGAAAATGCTATGCCTATAAGCTTATTTTAGTAACATGCATCCAGCATGATATCTAAAAATAGCATAGGACTGGTGATAAATATGCCTGTTGGAACTACTTCACACACAGCAGCTGACAATCAAGCAATCAGGGATTTCCGGATGGATCAGGTCCTTATTTCCGATCCTTATTTCACGAACGCATTCGCCAAAGAGATCCAGTATCTCAAAAGCTATGATCTTGACCGCCTTCTGGCAGGCTTCCGGGAGAATAAAGGTCTTGAACCCAAAAGCGGCAAATATCCCGGCTGGGAAAATACCGAAATCAGGGGCCATATCCTAGGGCATTATCTGTCCGCACTGTCGCAGGCTTACCTTAGTACCAAAGATGACGAAATTGCCTCAAGACTGAATTATCTTCTCTCCGAGCTGCAGCTTTGCCAACTTGAAAGCGGATACCTCTCGGCTTTTCCCGAGCAGCTTTTTGATCATGTGGAGAACAGGCAGCCCGCCTGGGTTCCCTGGTATACGATGCATAAGATTATCGCGGGACTGACTGCCGCGTACTCCGCCACCGGAAGTGATACGGCCTACCAAATCGTGGCCAGGCTGGGGGAATGGGTCTACGTCAGAGCCTCAGCCTGGTCGGCTGAAATGCAGCAGACCGTCCTGTCTGTGGAATACGGCGGGATGAACGACTGCCTCTATGAGCTGTATAAAATTACCGGCGATGAGCACCATCTGGCTGCCGCTCACCAGTTCGATGAGCTGAGCCTGTTCACCCCGGTCCGCGAAGGCCGGGATATTCTAAAAGGCAAGCATGCCAATACGACGATTCCGAAATTCCTCGGCGCTCTGAACCGTTATCTGGCACTTGGCGAACGGGAACGGTGGTATCTGGAGGCTGCCGAGAGCTTCTGGGAAATGGTCGTCCGGCATCACAGCTACATCACGGGCGGCAACAGTGAATGGGAGCATTTCGGAGATCCTGATATGCTGGACCGGGAACGTTCCAATTTTACGGCGGAGACCTGCAACAGCTACAATATGCTGAAGCTTACCCGCGAGCTGTTCAAGATCACCGGTGATGTCAAATATGCGGATTTCTATGAAAATACTTTTATGAATGCCATTGTCTCTTCGCAGCATCCGCACACAGGCATGACCATGTACTTCCAGCCTATGGCTACCGGGTATTTCAAAGTGTACAGCTCTCCCTTTGAGCATTTCTGGTGCTGTACCGGAACAGGAATGGAAAGCTTCACCAAGCTGAATGACAGCATTTATTTCCAGGATTCATCCAGTATTTATGTCAACCAATATCTGAGTACCACACTTGAAGCCGCGGAGCATGGCATAAGGCTTACGCAAAGCGCCAGCCTTCCGTATAAAGACACTGTTCATTTCACCGTCCAGTGTCTTGCAGCCCAAGAGCAGCCGCTCGCAATCAGGCTGCGTATGCCGGACTGGATGGCCGGATTGCCTGAGATCACGCTCAACGGAGTGAAGATCGGCGCGGCCATTGAAGGAGGTTACGCCGTATTGGAACGGCAGTGGGCTGACGGCGACAGCATTCAGCTCCGTCTTCCGATGACACTGGCTTACTTTACTCTGCCCGATGCCCCCCATGTCGCAGCTTTTAAATACGGTCCGGTTGTACTAAGCGCCGCCCTGGGGGCCGAAGATCTGCGCGAATCGGCGACCGGTGTCTCGGTCAGCGTGCCGACCCGCAGCATGCTGGTCAAGGACTTTATTACCATTGCCGGCGGAAGCCCGGAATCGTGGCTTGCGGACTTCACGGACCATTATGTACAGCTTGATGGAGAGCTTGCTTTTAAGCTGCGTGGTACAGATGAAGACCACCGCCTCGTGTTCACACCCCATTACAAACAGCACAGCGAACGTTACGGTATCTACTGGCGGCTGGTTGAAGCAGATTCGGCGGAACTGCAGGATCATATTATGCAGGCCAAGCTCCGGCAAAGGATTCAGGATGCCACTATTGACAGTCTGCCTGTCGGCAATGACCAGTACGAGCTGGAGCATGGGATCCAAGGGGAGAATACATCGGTGGCTACCTGGGACGGATACAATTTCCGGAAGGCCGCGGACAGCGGCTGGTTCAGCTATAGGCTTAAGGCCGCGCCTCACACCGATAATTACCTGTCCGTCACTTATTTCTCCGGCAATAACGGCAAAGAAATAGCCATTTATATTGACGGGGAGCTGCTGGCCAGTGAAACACTGCATACAGATAAGCCGCGCAGCTTTTACAATAAGAGCTATCTGATCCCCGCAGCACGTATCGGAGACAAATCCGAGGTCGAGGTTAAATTCGTTATTCCGGGACGGGACAACGGGATTTTTGATCTGCTGCGTATGATGACTGGCTATGACGGTAATACAGCATTGCAGGAGCTGACTTTTGACAAAGGTACCTGGTCTGAGCCTTTCCGCAGCGAGGTTAATGCTTATACACTCACTGTTCCCCGGGATACAGGCACTGTCATGATGAACACCGTCCCCGGGCACAAAAATGCACTGGTATATGTAAACGGGGTGTTGATCGAGGATACCTTACCGCGTAAAGTTACTTTGGAGGACGATTCCATCACGCTGACCCTTACCGTCAAAGCGGAAAATCATTCCGCGGTGCGTGAATACAACGTAATTGTAGTGAAAGCTTAGTCTGCAGCAAAATACTGCATATAAAAAGAGCGCCGATATCTACCGCTTTAAAGGGAACATTACCGGCGCTTTTCGTTATCAGGTTCATTTTATGCATACAACCGCATCTTGTTCGTCATATCCGGGGCGTAAGCGCTTTACTTCAGGGCTTCTTTCCTCAATAATAAGAATGTCCGGAAGTGTACTAATGTCAGAAAAAAGGGGGCATGGTGATGGTTGCTTTTGAGCTGAACGTAAATATGCCGGTCGATTTGGAGATTACGGGCAAGTTCGTCGCCCCGTCTGCAGACTGGATTCACTTGAGCAGAATACTGCAGGATTATGAGCTTATTGTCATGACTGAAGGCGTGCTTTATCTCGCGGGTGATAAACAGCATTTCGTCGTCTCCAAAGGCGAATACCTGATTCTTCCTCCCTATACGAAGCAGTTCGGCTATAAATCTTCGGAATGCAGTTTTTATTGGCTGCACTTTAAATCTCCGGACGGAATCAAGGTTACTGACCTGTCCGCCTTCACGCCGAAGAAGGAAGACAACAAGCTGCTGCTTCCCCAGTTCGGCACGCTGAAAAGTCTTGAGAAAATCATTGTCATGATGAAGCAGCTTCAGGATTCGGTGCGGGGCTACAACCAGAGAACGCTGAACAACTATATGTCCACAGTCATTCTCTGCGAGCTGTACAACCAGATCTTTCACACCGAATCCAATCCCGCCAAAAAAACAAAGCAGGAGCAGCTGTATAACGACATTGTAGACTACATCAAATGGAGCCGGAGCGAGCACATCAAGGTGTCACAGATCGCCGCATATTTCGGCTACAACGAAAAATACCTCTCCCATCTCTTCACCACTATATCCGGCATATCGCTGAAGCAGTATATTTTGCAGCAGAAAATGGAACTTGCGAAATTCCTTCTCTCCGACACCAACCAGAATGTCAGCGAGGTCTCGCTCCAGCTCGGGTATAAGGACTGCCATAACTTCATGAAATCCTTCAAAAAGATCGTCGGCCTGACGCCAACCGATTTCCGCAATGCCTATGCCAAGCGGCTGCTGTTTTACGAGTGATAATCGGAACGTTCCACGGGCTCTACTGGCACGCAAAGTTCGCACATTTCGCTCAGGATCATCTCACCCGTGTAACGCTCAATAATCGGCTTATTGGCGATTCGGTAGCCGCGGCTTTGAACCGCCGGAATCATCTCAGCCCACGCCTTCTGCACATCTTCTGCTGTATGTCTGATTTTGCAGACCAAATACTCTCCGCCTGAAAACTCACTTTCCGGGATCGAAGAATCTACTCCATAATCGTCAGGAATGACAATACAAGCATCGTACCGGCACTGTTCAGGCGGAGTCATCTCCGGGTGGTCCTGCGGAATCCCGAACAGAATGGCTGATTCAGTGAGCAGCTGTCTCTCCCCCGCCCATTGCTTTAACTTGTTCATAGCTTGAATGTTACCAGGGCCATATGGACCCGTCTGACGTACATAGGCGATGCGGGTTTTGGGAAGCGTTTCGATTTTGATATTCATAATTTCATCTTCCTTTCTAATTTTTGTATATTTTAGTCATTTCGAATGCTATCATGGTATAAAAAAATAATCATTTGTTTTTTTTGGATTAAGGGGGCGGACCTATGTTTAAAGATGCGCAGCACGCCTGGAACCCTACTCCTGATGAGATAAAAGCATGGGCATACAGTGATGAAGGAATTCCCGATCAGGATTGGGAGCTGGCTGTTAACAGTTTTGATAATATACCGGTGATCTGCGGATTTATTGATGATGAGCGGTGCAAGAAAACCTCATTTTTCCTGGGCAGCCTTTATGTTTTTACAGGGGATATTGTCAGGTCGGGAATCAAGGAAGATGTCGATCAATTATCTGAATTATTGGACAATGCAGAATATAAAGCACAGTCGGAGATGCTGCATGCCTGGATCAAGCGGTCCAAACATCTGATACACCATCCAGACACTTACGATTATGCTTATTGGGGGCTGTATTCCAGATACGTGTATAAATAAGAGGTTTGGTTTCCATAAAAAAAGCGCCAATCTGAAGGTGGTTAGCCTTAGACTGACGCAATATCCGGTTTGCTGGTTGGACAATCAGCGCTTCACCAATGCCTGCTTCAAATCCATCTCCCGGATACATTCATCGGTGTCATGAGCATCGTTGTCGATGAGTGGTGTTACCGCATAGGCATGCATTTCTTCTGTTACATGGGGACGCAAAATCGGGTCAAGGGCATCCAGATCATTCGTGCTCTCGTCGAGCCACCGGGCCATGTTCTCCGGGGACAGAATCGCCGGCATCCGGCTCTCAAACTGTCCGATCAGCGGATTGGCTTCCGTCATCACCAGGGTACAGGTCCGGAGCGGCTCTCCGCGCGTATCCCGCCAGATTTCGTACAGGCCGGCCACGCCGAACATGCTGCCATTTTTCATGACCACACGTACCGGATACTCCTTCTTGCCTTCTTTTTTCCAATAGTAAAAACCGTTGCACGGGATCACGCACCGCTGCTTGTCGACCATTTTGCGGTAGGTTGAATTCTGATGAACATTTCGAAGGTCGGCGTTAATCGCATCCTTTCCCCAATACGGAATGAACCCCCAGCGGAACTCATCCAGAATCCGTACACCATCCTGCTGCAGCACCACGGGAGTATGCTGGGTTGGGCTGATGTTATAGCGGTTTTTATAATAGTACATGACACGGTCGATCTGAAAATGCTCCCGGACCTCCGGCAGCTCGGCAGCCATCGAAAAACGTTGACACATGAAGCTCACCCTCCTTTTTACCTATTTTTCGTAACCGGAGGGAAATTATTCATGAATCACTGTGAAATGGAGTTGCGGCCACATGAATAAGATTTTTATTATTGGAATTGTAGCCAGCGGAAAGACGACCCTCGCCAGAACTTTGTCGCAACAGTTACATGTCCCCTGGTACGAGCTTGATTCGATCGTCCACCGCAAGACCCGGACCCGCAGGTACAAACGTACAGCCGCTGAGCAGGTTGAGGTAATCATGAAGATTGACCAGACAGGCTCATGGATATTTGAAGGAACCGACAGGGATTCCTATCAATGTCTATATGATATGGCAGACACCATCATATTTCTGGATACGCCTTTGTGGAAACGCAGAATCAGAATTGCAACCCGGTTCATCAGGCAGAGGCTCGGCATAGAAAAGTGCGGCTATACCCCTGACCTGAACATGCTGCGGATGATGTACAAGTGGACCCGGGATTTTGAACAAAACAGAGACAGCTTCGAGGAGAAGCTGGCACGGTATCCGGGAAAGGTTGTCAGGGTGCGGGATGGCGGGGTTTTTGCAGAGAAAAGGCGGGTATTGAATGGTTGAGGTTGTGTGGGGGATTGGTGGGGATGGACGGGATTCATCATGAACATTTTCATTTTAAAGGTGAGGATTAAGTAGACGTTGGTCAAACTACCAGCAGCCTGTTGTCTGCTAAAGGTAACTAGGGTGAAATGAGCAGCGTGTGGCGTTTAAGTGCATTTCCTGCAGTTAAAAGACTATGAAAAAACGGTTTTGAACGTATAAGTGTATTTTGTACAGTTAAAACTGGTGGAAAGTCTCTTTTTATAGAATATAGTGAGTTTTAAGTGCACAGAATGCAGCTAAAGCACTCTCGCCCTTAAAATCGTTCGTTATAAGTGTAAATAATGCATTTAAATCGCAGACGCGTACTTCCTCCAGGTCTTCTGCAGCACAAGCAGGGAATTAGAAGTAGTCCGATCATTGTAATATTGCCGAACCACCGAGCTAACGGGAAATTCTCCACTTAATCCTGGATGAATTTGCGATTCTTTAAGGCTAATGGGAAAAACTCCACTTAAATCCGCCGATCTCGCCGACAAAGTGGAATATACTAAAGATTAAATGGAGTTATTCCAACTAATTCTCTAAAATGGTGAAAAATAATAGAATTAAGTGGAGAAAATCCAATTAGTTAGTTTGGGCGGATGCTTGAGCAGCACGTTTGAGTGGTATGTTCAGCTAGTATGTTTTGAGCAGCACGTTTGGGCGTTCGTCCGACAGTATGTTTTGAGCAGCACGTTTGGGCGTTCGTCCGACAGTATGTTTTTGAGAAGCACATTTGAGCAGTATGTTCCACCAGCACGTTTGAGCAGCACTTCATTTATCTCACAAACCAGCGGCAGCCAAGGACCTCCCCGTCCAGGGCTGCCGCTGGCTCTTTATTCCTTAGCCCCGTCCCTCACCGGCACCCCGAAATCCGGTGTGCCATCCTCATTCCAGCGGAATACCTGGGCGCGGGTGTGGCGGTTCGGGTCATACAGCGGGTCGCCGCTGATTTCTTTGTAATTGCGCGCATGGTAGATCAGGACATCCTCGCCGTCCTCGTTAACCGTGAAGCTGTTGTGACCGGGGCCGTATTGACCGTTCTCCTCACTCGTCCTAAACACGGGCTCCGGCAGCTTGGTCCATGAATCCGCATGGAGCAGATTGCTGTTCTCGTCCGCAGCAAGCAGTCCCATGCAGTAGTTAAAGTCAGTCGCACTGGCCGAGAAGCTGATGAAGATCCGCCCGTTACGCTTCAGCACGGCTGGCCCCTCATTTACGCTGAACCCGATAATCTCCCATGGATGCTGCGGTGAGGCAATCATGGTCTGCGGCCCGGTCAGCGTCCAGGGGCTGCTCATTTCGGAGATGTACAGGTTGGAGTTGCCGGAAATCTCCGGATCCTTTTGCGCCCATACATAATACAAAGTGCCTTTATGCTGAAAGGTGGTCGCGTCAAGGGCGAAGGACTCCCAGGCTGTCATCACCTGGCCCTTCTCCACCCATGTTCCTTCGAGCGGATTATCCGCTTCATTCTCCAGCACATACATACGGTGGTCGAACAGACCTTCCTTCGTCTCGGATGTATGGGCAGCTGCGAAGTAAATATACCATTTCCCCTGGATGTAATGGATCTCCGGTGCCCAGATGTTCGCGCTCAGCGGACCGTTTTCATATTTACGCCAGGCTACCACAGGGACTGAATCCCTTAATCCTTTCAGAGTCTGCGATCTGCGCACCTCAATCCGGTCGTATTCCGGGACGGAGGCGGTAAAATAATAATAGCCGTCAGTATGCTTATACACCCATGGATCTGCACGCTGCTCTACAAGCGGATTGCTGTATTGCCGGTTTGTACTCATAAAGGTAGCTCCTTTGTTCAGCAGGTATTTGTCGCCGTCTTAAACATTTAGATACATCCTAAATAATTTAGATATGATTAAACTTGGTTCGCCCGCAACAATAAAGTAGCATATTTTTTCCTTTTTGTAATCATAAAAATATAAATCTTTTTATATATTATTAAAGTAAAATAATTCTTGACCAGATTCCACTTCTCACTCGATTAGCTGCAGTTTAATCCTTGCTGCTCGCGGAATTTTCACACCCTGATCGAGATTGTAACAGCGTTATCTCAAAACTATCCTTATATTAAAGAGAGGAGCTTTTCTTTCCAAATCAATAAGTTTATAATTTCTTAAAACAGTTAGTTCTATAACGTCTGCGGAAGAAGGTACTGTATGATTTATATTAAAGATCTTATGAGCGGTATTGATATTTTCAAAGCGCTCAGTTCTGAAATCCGGATTCAGATTCTGGAGCTTCTGGCCACCAATCAGGCGCTGAACCTTAATGAAATTGCCAAAAAGCTCAATCTGAGCAACGGTGCCATTACCATGCATATTAAAAAGCTGGAAGAAAGCGGTCTCATTGAAATTAATACATCTGTAGGCAAACACGGGATTCAGAAAATCTGCTACCTCAACAAGGATAAGCTGATGGTTGACCTGCGCAGCAAGGATGTCAACAACCTATATGAAGTCGAGATTCAAGTAGGACACTACAGTAATTATCAGGCTGTTCCCACCTGTGGGCTGGCTACCAAGGACAGTATTATCGGCGACTTCGATGAACCGCGGTACTTTGCAGATCCGCAGCGGATTGATTCCGAAATCATCTGGATGTCCGAAGGCTTTCTGGAGTACCGTATTCCGAATTATCTGAAGGCGAACCAGTCCTTCCGGGAGATTCAGTTCTCCATGGAGCTTGGCTCCGAAGCACCGGGGTTCAGCGACAACTATCCTTCAGACCTGTACTTTTATCTGAATGGCATAGAAATCGGCTGTTGGACCAGCCCCGGCGATTTCGGGGATCAGCGCGGCACCTTCAATCCCGACTGGTGGCCTCCCCATCTCAACCAATACGGGATGCTCAAGCTGATCCGGATCAACAACGAAGGAAGCTTTATCGACGGCTGCCGGATTTCGGACATCACGCTGGATGATATCAAACTGGATTACCGGAGTGAGCTGACCTTCCGCATTGCCGTCACCGATAAGCCGGTTAACAAGCGCGGAATGACGATCTACGGCAAGCATTTCGGCAACTACAGCCAGGACTTACTGGCCCGTATCCTCTACAATGTGCATGAAGTGAAAGATACGGGAAGCTGCCAGGCTCCGGCTCCGGCCCCCGCGCCTGCGGGTGCGGAATAAACTCCCCTTTTCTTAAGTAAACCTAAGGCAAGACTCCGGACGGGGTCCTGCCTTTTCTTTTCACATGTTCACGACACGCGCAGTATGACTCTCCTTCCGCGCCTCACCCTTTTACCGCACCTGCCGTCATCCCGTCGATGAAATACTTTTGAAAGCCCAGAAACAAAGCCAGAATCGGCAGTATCGAGAAAAAAGAGCCGACAATCAGCAAATCATAGTTATTCCCGTACGGGGTAAGCAGTGTTTTCAGTCCGATCGGCAGCGTGTACTTGTTCTCGTTACTGAGCACCATAAACGGCCACAGGAAATTGTTCCAGCTGTTCATCCCGTTCAGGATGGCCATCGCGGCAAAAGACGGCTTCATCACCGGCAGAATAAGGCGCACGTAGATCGCATATTCATGAGCTCCGTCCACCCGTCCGGCGGCGATCATTTCCTTCGGAATGCCCCGCAAATACTGCCTGAAAAAGAAAATCGTCGCCGCACTCGCCACCCCCGGCAGAATAATCGCCGAATAGCTGTTCATCAGCCCCAGATCAAAGGTCAGCGTATACAGCGGCAGCAGCAGAATCTCGAACGGCACCATCATAATGAGCAGGACGCAAATGAACAGAAAGTTTTTTCCTCTAAATTCATAGGCCGAGAAGCCGTAAGCAACCGTCGCACTGACCAGCAGCGTTAATGTAACCTGAACGACCGTCAGCAGCAGCGAGTTGAAGAACCAGGTAAAATAAGCATGATCGCCGCTGAACAAAAAGACAAAGTTATCAAGGCTCATTACCGACAGGTCAAACCGCAAATTCAGGCCGTAACGGATCAGATCCTCACCCGGCTTGAACGAAGCGATCGTCACCGCATAGAAGGGAACAAGAATAAGAATGCACAGTACTGTGAACAGCGCAAAAAGAGTGATTTTTTGAACCGTACCCTGCTTCATCTCTTAATCCTCCTTCTTGAACATGCCGCTTATGGCCAGCTGTGTCAGGTTAATAATCATCGTGATCAGCAGCAGCACAATACCGACAGCCGCCGCGTAGCCGAGGTTGTTTTTCTCAATCCCCTGCCGGTATAGATAGCCGACGATCGTCAGCCCGATATTTTTCGGGGAATTATTGCCGTTCCACAGCATCATGCTCTCGATAAACATGGCCAGGCCGGCGTAGATACTGATCGTTAATACATAGATTGTCGTAGGCTTGAGTAACGGTATCGTAATTTTCGTAAAACGCTGAAAAGCGGATGCCCCGTCAATGGAGGCCGCTTCGTAATAATCATCGGGGATATTTTTAAGTCCTGACATAAAGTAGAGCATATTCACACCCATCCATCTCCAGGAAGCCAGGGCGACAAGAGCAATATACCCGGTAACCTGTCCCTTCAAAAATTTCACCGGTTCGATGCCGAACAGCCCCAGCACACTGTTGATCAGCGAGCCCTCCATTTCCCCGAACATCAGCCTGAAAATCGTTCCTGCCACAACCACCGAAGTCAGTGCCGGGAAAAAGAACGAGGATTTGAAAAATTCGCGTCCCCAGACGGCTTTGTTATTGAGCAGGACGGCGAACAGCATCGGGAACGGTATCAGAATCGCCAGGGTCAGAATCATATAGGCCGCACTGTTGCGCACCGCTTTAAAGAAAATCGTATCGCCCATCAGCTTCGTATAGTTATCCGCGCCGATCCACTGCGCTTCCTGGCCCAATGTTACCTTTTGAAAACTCATGCCGAATGAACTGAGCAGCGGATACACCCAAAAAATGACGAATACAAGCACAAAGGGCAGCACAAAGACGTAAGGAGCGACCTTTTGCGAATAGAGAACCTTTTTGATCATTGCTTCTACTCCTTTGGGAAGAGAGCCGCCCTTAGTAAGGGCAGCTCCGCAAAATAACCTTCCGTTCTTATTTCAGCTCCTGCTCGATCTGTGCCTGGGCATCATCCAGAGCCTGCTGTACATCCTTTCCGTCCTCAAAAATCTCATTAAACGTCACGGTGCACAGTACATTGTTGATCGTCGGCGAAGCGGAGGTGGACCGGATCAGGTTGATCTCTTCCTTGATTTCGTTGAGCACATCGAACGGGTTGTTGACAAAATACTTCACGAACTGGTTATCCGGATTATGCGTGACCTCTTTCATATCCCAGACGCTCATGTTGATCGGGTCAAAGCCGAGGGTATTCCAGATTTCAATGTTTGCGTCGAGGGACAGCTTGGCGTAGGCGATAAAATCCTTAGCCAGCTGCACATCCTTGGCTGTTTTGGTCACAACCGTTCCGGTACCGCCGCCGCCGTAGGATCTGTGCATCCCCTTTTCCAGAACCGGAAGCGGAGCGATGGCGATTTTGCCGCTTAAGTCTTTCATATAGTTGGTGTATCTCGACATCTGCCACAGCGGCATAAAGGCGGTCACATAATTTCCGGAGTTAAACTCACCGTATGCTTCCTCCGTATCCGGCTGTCCGCCGGCAATCGTTGCAATTACGTTATTGTCCTGAAGATCCTTCAGCATCGTCATCGCTCTGGCCATTTCGGGCGTATTCACCTGAGGTTTTCCGTCAGCATCGGTAAAATCGGACTCCTGCTGCGCCAGCAGCAGCGAAGCCTGCCAGGACGCACTGGTGTCGGCGGTGCCCATGTATTTTCCTGTTTTTTCATATACCTTGATTCCCGCCTGCTTGAAGTCCTCCCACGTCACAATACTCTTGTAATCCACACCGGCTTCCTCAAGAATTTCCGTATTATAAAAAGCGACTGTCGCTCCGACATGCGTGGATAAGCCATAGATATTGCCTTCTTTGCTGTAGAGGTCAAGCTGGGACTGCACCACAGTGTCTTTAAAAGGCTCCGCCACATCATTCAGCGGTTCCAGCTGCGGTGTGCCGGCCAGAAAGTCCGGGAATTTACCCAGCTCGATATCAGAGATATCCGGAGCGCCTACCCCTGTCTGCACGGCGATCGACAGCTTATTGTGCATATCATCATAAGGCATCACCGTGACATTCAGCTTGATCTGCCGGTCGGGATTGGCCGCATTCCATTTTTCAAGCATTTTCTCAAAATGCTGGCCATGCAGCTCGACAAAGGTCCAGTAGGACAGCTCCGTTGCACTCTCGCCGGCACCCCCGTTCAGAACCGAGGATTCGCCGGATGACTCTGAGGACTTGCTGCCGCAGCCGGCCAGGAACACAACCAGTGAAATGACCATTAACGAAAGGAACCACTTATTCTTCATACTTGCCCCCCCTGTAAGGTGAAAAAATGATTACCGATGTAAACGCATCCAATTTAACCCCTGTCAGAAAGCCCTTCCCCCTCCTCTTTACAAATCCCTTAATTGTTTTAGGCTAGTTATAATGTATTCGCCTCTGGAAGCAAATAGAAACCTTACGGAATAAAAACATATAGTCGTTGAATCCCTTGCCGAGAACGCTTTAATTTAATCTAAAACAAAGGAATGTTAATTTACTGAATCTCCTCTGTTTTTAATAACTCTGTAAAAAAGTGCTAGATTTTTATTTATTTCCAGTCCTTTTGTTCACACTTTCCTAAACCATATTTCTGTTCTGCAGACCCATACATAATTTAATCCCGCTTAACTCACACTAATGAATGTCTCCCATACCACCGAGAAGGAGTGTTTCATATGCGTGAAGGTCTGATCCCCACCGTTCTTGGTACCGTAGTCTCCGCTTCCGGAGCAGCTTTTCTGGGAAGCAAGTACAAGCTGGCAGCAACCGGCGTACTTGGCTTTGGACTGGCGCATATTGTACTGGGCGCCATCGACTTGTTTGAGCACCGGTAAAAAAGGTTGGAAGATGAAGCGCCGGCCTGTACAAGCTGTACAGGCCGGTTTCTTGCGGCTGCCGGGCACAGCAAAAAAAGGCCCTTACCTGTTACAGGCAAGAACCTCTGCACTTGAACGATTATTTTACAGCGATATAGAACAGCCGTGCAGCACTGTCATCGGCCTCCAGCCACTCAAAGTCAGCAAAAACCTGCACACCGCTGAATCCGGCCTTCAGAAGCTCCGTCTTCAGCCACTCCGGATCATAAGCCCGCTGAATATGCGTCTCCTCGAACCGGCGGTACAGGCCGTTCTGCCCCTCTTCACGGGCAAATATGGACAGATGATGCTCAATCTCACGGCGCGGCACATCCAGCTCACAGGTCCAGATATAAGACACAGACGGCTCGTCCAGTACAAACGGCTGCTCTTCCTCATAACGGATCAGTGTATTCGGATGATGCACGTCGAACAGGAAGGTTCCGCCGGGAATCAGACCGTCGTAGGTACGGGCAAAAACAGCCTGGATATCCTCTTCCTCCGTCACGTAGTTCAGGCAGTCACAGAAGGAAATCACAGCGTCCACCGGCTCCGGCAGCTCCCATTCCTTCATATTCTGTCTGACCCAACGGATACTGCCTTCCCGCATAAAACGCCTTCCCTGCGGATGCTCCTCCATCTTCTTCTGTGCGACGGACAGCATGTCCGAGGACAGATCAATCCCGGTCATATGATAACCCGATGCCGCAAGCGGGATGGTAATGCTGCCTGTTCCGCAGCCCAGCTCGGCCACATTGCGCGGCTTGCCGTATTTGGCCCAGGCCGTCTCTGCAAACTCCAGCCAGTCTCTGTACGGCATATCCGCCATCAGCTCATCGTATACATATGCAAATTTCCCATAGGAAGACAATTGCGTACACCGCTTTCTATATTATTGCTTGGAATCTCCCTGGTCCTGGTTCCCTGAAGCTGTATCCTCTTCCTGGCGGGCAAGATAGGTCCAGTTCTCCTTCTGCGTCACAAGGCCTTCCTTCATCAGCTTGCCGAGGGCGCGTTTGAACGCCGACTTGCTGATTCCGAACCGCTGCTTGATGATATCCGGAGGCGTCGCATCCGAATATGGCATGGAACCGCCCGGACGTGAATTCAGAAATTCCAGCAGGGCAGCGGAATCGACATCCCGGCCGATTTCCTTGCGCTGGCTCATGGACAGGTTGACCCGTCCGTCTTCACGGATATGGGAGACACGCGCTTCGAACTGCTCGCCAAGCCGCAGCAGGCGGCTGCGTTCGGAAGAATGGACCATACCGATGATCCCGAATCCCAGTACACCGGCATCCACAAGCACAAAGGTGCCCATCTGCAGCGGCTTGTATACCCGGGCAGTAACTTCCTTCCCCATCCAGGAGGACGGTGCAGGAAGAGCCAGCGGAGCAAGCTCCTGCTCTCCGGCCAGCTTGGCACGCAGACGTCCCTGCTTGTCATGCTCCATAATGGCGAACACCTTGTCGCCGATCTGCGGACGAAGCTCGATCAGCTCCGGCAGCTCGCGGATCGGCAGCAGCAGCTGGCGGCCCAGTCCCATCTCCAGGAAGCAGCCAAGCCGCGGATGGATATCCGCCACTTCCAGCAGCGCCATTTCACCAAGCGTCAGTAAAGGCTTCTTCATCGTTGCCGCAAGCCGGTCTTCCGTGTCAAAAAAGATGAATACTTCCACCTTGTCGCCGATCTTGGGCTTGCTGCCCACCAGCTCGGTATAATGCAGCATGACATCTTCGTCACCTGCGCTCAGAAAATACCCGTAAGGGGACACCTCCCGCATGACTTCCAGTGTTACCGTAGTTCCCGCAATCAGGCTCATACCGTCTCCACGACCTTGGCGTCAGACCAAAGACGTTCAATGTTGTAGTATTCGCGTTCGTCGCGGTGGAACACATGGACAATAACATCCCCCAGGTCCATCAGCACCCAGCGGGCAGCATCCATTCCTTCAATCCCGCGGATAACTCCGCCGGCTTCATGGACCACCTTGCGGACTTCAGTGATGATCGCCTGCACCTGTGTGTCCGAGTTACCGTGACAGATTACGAAATAGTCACTGATCGGTGACACATTGCGCAGATCCAGCGCCACAACGTTCATCGCTTTTTTATCATTTACGGCCTTAAGGGCCAGTTCAAGCAGCTTGCCTGATTGTACACTCATAGTTTATCCTCCAATTTTCTTACTAGATCATTACGGGCCAATACGGTCAGCGGGAAAACAATCCGCCGCTTCTGCAGCAGCAGGCTGATCGTGGAATCCAGTCCGGCAATCAGGCCTTCTTCCAGACTCACCTCAGACAATCTGCGGATCTCATCCACACCCGGGAAATCCCGTCCGGGCTCAATGTAATCTGCCAGGCAGACGATCTTCTCCAGCAGGGTCATTCCTTCACGCCCCGAGGTGTGATACCGGATGGCTCCAAGCACCTCTTCATCTGTAATTCCGTATTCCTGCGCGGCGACAAATGCGCCGACCTCGGCATGCCAGAGCTGCTTGTCATAATTCAGCAGCTCCTGTGAAAGCCCGTTTCGCTCAATGATTTCCTTCATCCGCTCTACAGGCCAGTATTTGGCCACATCATGCAGGATCGCTGCTGTCTCCGCCCGGTCCGGATCTGCTCCGTAACGCCCGGCCAGCTTCACGGAAGACTGCATTACGCCGAGCGTATGCTGCCAGCGCTTGTCCGGCATTTGAGCGGAGACGGCTTCAATCAGCGCTTCGCGGTTGTATGCCATACAATCCACTCCTTTGAACGTAATGAAATACAGCTTCAGGGACCATGTAACGGATGCTCCTGCCTGCGGCAGCGCGTGCTCTCAGCATGGTAGAAGAGATATCCACCATCGGCATGTCCGCGAGCAGCACCTTGTCCGCAACGTAACCGGGCAGCGCTGCCAAATCAAGCGGCGTGCCCGGACGTCCTACCCCGATAAAGGTCAGGCGGCGGACAAGCTCTTCAATTTCCCGCCATTTCGGCAGATACTGAACCATATCCGAGCCGATGATAAAAAAGAACTCATGCTGCGGAAATTCCTGCTGCAGGCTGCGGACCGTCTCGATGGTATAGGATACCCCGCCCCTCTTGACTTCCCGGTCCAGTATACCGAAGGACTCATGGCCTTCAATTGCACGCCGTACCATTTCCAGCCTGTCCTCCCCCGGTGCACCCGCCTCATGCTTGTGCGGGGGGATATGCGACGGCATAAACCAGACCTGCTCCAGATGATAGGCATCCCTTGCGGATTCCGCCGCCAGCATATGGCCTATATGAGGAGGATCAAAGGTTCCGCCCATTATTCCGACTTTCAAGAGGTCTACCTCCTCTTATTACGGTAATCAAGATTAACGCGGAAGCTCGATGGTTTTGTTATCGCGTGATTCCTTGTACAGAATAATTGTTTTGCCGATAACCTGTACCAGCTCGGAACCGGATTGTTCTGCTACAGCAGCACCGATTTCCTTCGGATCATCCGCATTATTATTCAGCACGCTGATCTTCATCAGCTCGCGTTTTTCGATGGCTTCTTCAATGTGACGGATCAGATGATCGTTGACGCCGCCTTTGCCGACCTGAAATACAGGATCGAGATGATGCGCCAAAGAGCGGAGATAACGTTTTTGTTTACCAGTTAACATAAATACACAAACCCCTTAATTAACATATATTATTACCCTAAAATTCTGAATCCATTTAACCGGCGCTGCCGCCGAGGCAATCGATAATCGTCTGTCTCATCACTTCCGTAGGCGCTGTCTGTCCTGTCCAATATTCAAGCGCATAAGCACCCTGGTAGACGAACATCCCCAGCCCTCCATGAATGATGCACCCGCGCTTCCGGCCCTCCGTCAGCAGCCGGGTCTCCAGCGGATTATAGATCAGATCACTGACGACCATTCCCTCATGCAGCAGGTCCGGGTCCATAGGCATCTCGTCCGGATAGGGGAACATTCCTACTGAAGTAGTATTGATTACAATGTCCATGGAACGGATAATACCGGAAATGTCCGCCATACCCGTTCCGGTGACATTTCCTTTGCTGCTGTACAGCCCGGCAAGCTCCCCTGCCTTGTCCGCCGTGCGGTTGGCGATAACCACCGCTTCCGGCTTCTCCAGCAGCAGCGCGCTGACAATCCCCCGGGCTGCTCCGCCGGCGCCAAGCACCAGAATGCGGGTGCCGGACAGATCCCCGACAGCCTCCGCCTTCAGCGAACGGACATAACCGATGCCGTCCGTATTATATCCGGTCAATACCCCGTTATCATTGACAACCGTATTGACCGCCCCGACAGCTACAGCACTTTCGTCCAGCTTGTCGAGATACTCCATTACAGCAACCTTATGCGGTATTGTAACATTGACTCCGCGGAATCCCAGCGTGCGTACAGCCTGCATCGCTTCGCCAAGCTGTCCGCCGCGGATATGCAGGGGCACATAAGCACCCTGTATACCCAGCGCCCTGAGCGCTGCCCCGTGCATGACGGGAGATTTCGACTGGACGATGGGATCACCCATAACGCCCAGCAGCAGATCCATGTTCCTGTTCGTATCTGTCACAAGTGATCCTCCTTCCCCGTCAGATCAGTGAAGGGCGTGTAAGCACCTTAACGCCGCGCGGCACATGAACCGCTACAACTGCACCTTCTGTTCCATTCACCTTGATCCAGCCCAGACCGGACATGAACAGGTCCGTCTGGCTGTTGCGGCCGATACGGAACTCATGGCGCTGCCACTGCGGCAGCTTGTCCACATCATCGATTCCCGGCGGTGATAACATCACTCCGCGGTGATCCTGATAGAGGGAATCTGCACGTTCCAGCTTCGTACGGTGAATCTTCAGCGTCCCGCTGATATAGCAGGTGAAGGACTGGCGGGCACCCTGAACAAAGTCAAACCGTCCCAGACCTCCGAAGAACAGGGATTGTCCCTCATTAAGCTGGTAAACTGCCGGCTTCAGCGGATTCTCAGGCATGACCGCTCCGAGATCCTTGCGCTCCACCAGTTCGCTGTAACGCCAAGGATACACGATTCCCGGCGTATCGATAATATAGTGTCCGTCATCCAGAGGAATTTTGACGGTGTCCAGCGTAGTGCCCGGATAACGCGAGGTTGTCAGCTCCTGTGTAAGGTCGCTGTAATCGGAGATCAGCCGGTTGATCAGTGTAGACTTCCCTACATTGGTCGCTCCTACCACATATACATCACGTTGTCCGCGCAGCTCGTTCACCGATTCCAGCAGGCGGTCAAAGCCCTGGTTGCGCTTGGCACTGCAGAGCACGATTTCCGCCGTCCGCAGCCCATGTTCCTTGCAGCGCTGCTGCATCCAGTTGCGCAGCTTGTTCCAGTTCGTCACTTTGGGCAGCAAATCCACTTTGTTCACCGCAAGAATAACCGGGTTATTGCCGACAAAGCGCTGCAGTCCGGAAATCAGGCTGCCTTCAAAGTCAAACAGGTCGACAATATGAATAACAAGCGCATTCTTCTCGCCTATGCCGCTGAGCAGATGCAGAAATTCATCCTGGTCAACGGATACGGAAGAAGCTTCATTATAGTTTTTGATACGGAAACAGCGCTGGCAAATGACCGGCTCCCGTTCGAAGGCAACTTCCGGAATATACCCCGGATGCTCCTTGCTCCCGGTCTGCAGCTTAATGCCGCAGCCGCTGCATTTCACAGGGCGCTGCATTTCATTCTCTTGACTCATTACAATTTATCCTCCTCGTGCCACAAGCCTTGCTTGCGCAGCCGTGTCAGTGCAATCTGCTCTACCCGGCGGTTAATTCTTGTTCCAATGCCTTCATCCTTCACAGAGATCGGCAGCACCAATACCGTGTACAGACCGAGACGGTTGCCGCCCAGTACATCTGTAAGCATCTGATCGCCGACTACAATCGTCTGTTCCGGCTTAAGCTCCATCAGCTTCATCGCCTTCAGGAACGGTGTATTGACCGGTTTGCGGGCCTGGTGCACAAACTCGATATTTAGCGGCGTTGCAAAGCGTGACACCCGGTCCATATTGTTATTCGAAACGATGACGAGCTTGAAGCCAAGCTCCTTCACCTTCGTAAACCACAAGAGCAGCTCCGGTGTGGCCAGCGGCGCTTTGGCGCCGACCAGCGTGTTATCCAGATCCGTAATGATGCCCCGGTAGCCTCTGCGGTACAGGTCTTCAAGATCAATATCAAATACCGTATTTACACGGAGTTTCGGAACTAACCTTTCAAACAATACGTTCACCTCGATTTCATACGAAAAACTATATCATATTTTTACTTGTCCGACCTCAAGCTTTTGCGAAGCCGCAAAGCTTCAGTATACACGCTGCGCCAGTCTTTGTCTTCAATAACCTCAGGGCTGTATTTGGCCTGCTCGAACATGGACAGCAGCGAAGCAAAAATGCCTGCAGACGCCGGGCGCTCCGCACTCCAGCGGTTCACTGATTCGCGCAGCGTTTCATGCTCTTCCTTCAGCATGCCCTTTCTGCGCGCATACCTTACCCAGCGTGCAGTTTCAGCTTCGATTTTTTGTACAGGCGTCAGCGGCTGGCCATTGCGCAGGCGCTGAAACAGGAAACGCAGACTGAAGCGGTGATGCCAGAGCAGATATCCGCTCCACAGCAGCAGCACAGCCGACGCTGCAGCAACTGCCCATACTCCCAGATTAAGATCGCTTCCGCCTGTCCCATCCTGCTGTGCAGGCACTTGTTCAGGCTCGGTTTCTTCCTCTTCCACTACCGGCTCTTCTTCAACTGCAGGCTCTTCACTTTGTGTCAGAAGAGGAGCACTGAAACCGGGTGTGGCTTCTACTGGAATCCAGCCGTATTCACCGAAATAAATCTCCGCCCAGGAATGCGCGTCAGCATTCGTGATTGTGTAATTGTTATTCGTAAATCCCTGCTGGACCAGATTATCCGGCAGCACCGCCTGTTCGCCAGGCGCATATCCTTTTACCCAGCGTGCCGGGATATCAAGGGAACGGGCCATGGTTACGAGCGCTGTTGAATAATAATCACAGTAGCCTTCCATAATCTCGAACAGGAAGCTCTCCACAAAATCAGCGCTTCTGCCGCGCGAGATATCCGGCTGGTTGGAGTACGGGTAGCTTTGCTGCAGATGCTGCTGCAGCAGCGTAATTTTGTCGTATGGCGTCTGTGCGCCTGCGGTCACCTGTTCTGCCAGATCCCGGACCCGCTGGGGAAAATCGTCCGGCAGCTGGAGGAATTGCGCATTATCCTGTCCTCCATACAGCTGTTCATAAGTCTGCCCGCTCAGCTCCTGCACGGAAATAACGGGAACCTCAGAAGTAATCTCATACGTCTGCGGATAAGCTCTGTTATCTCCCTCCAAGTCCCACAGCAGTTCACTGTCCCGCTCCCGCCAGAACAATCCGCCGCTGGCGTCTTCCCCGTTGACAGAATCAACCTGCGCAATGGAGTATGCGCCGAACAGCACCGGCAGCCTGTTGTTGTCCAGCATTCTTACCGTCTGCTGCAGGGTCCGGGTCACTACGCCCGGTGCGGGTGTTCGGTCCAGCGCTGTTCCCACCTCAGCCTCCGTGTAGGAGCCGCGCTGTCTCCGGTTATCATCGCTCCAGCCGGTGCCGGAATATACGCTGCGCGTCTCTCCGCGCATGTAGGTCCGCAAATCCGAGGCAACCGTCATCACGGGCGAATAGTCGAAGTTAAAGCCACCGCCCAGATTGTTATCGTTCATGCTGTATCCGGAGCTTGTCTGTCCGGTAGCTCCTGTGCCTTCTCCGGTCTGGGAGGTTCCGGCTGTACTTCCGGAGCCTGATGACAGCCCTCCGCCGTTCCACTCTCTCCAGGCCGTATAAGGGTCTGTCAGAGTAGGACGCACGTCCGGCATATTCACACCCGTAATGATAACGATAGAGAAAATGATGGCAATATTAATGGCGATCTTAAAAGGATATTGCAGCAGATAATTCCATCCCCGGGGATAATGCAGCTGGAAGTTCCGCAGATGCTGGGTTACCAGCCAGCCCATACCGGCAAATACCGTCCAGGCTACCTCCTGCCACAATTCAGCAGAAGTGAAGGAATCAAGCGCTGCAAAGGCGACGATATTTGTCGCTATAAACAGCAGAATCCTTGCCTTCGAGGAGACCCACCAGGAGGACAGCAGGAGCAGTATCCAGGCAGCCAGGGCAAACCACAGGTACGGAACACTCTGTGCAGCGATATCCGTCAGCCGGTCACTCACCGTAACCAGCCAGGGATTGGGCGTATATGTTCCATAGTATAAAAGTACCCTGTATACGATATACAGCGTCGCCACAGCTTCAAGAAGCAGGCGGTATATTACTTTGACAGGAAAAAGGATTTCAATAACAGCTACTGCGGTTAGTGTAAGCAATACGGAAGCGGTCGTCTCCTTCAGCCACTGGGGCTCTGTAAAAGAGAGCCACTGCAGGGCAATCACCATCAGCCATAGCAGACTGAAGGAGGAATGCCAGGAGGACTTTATTCCGTTCCACCAATGTCTCATGACGGCTGTTCACCTCCCAGCACTGCCGGCAGGTCCTGCAGTGAGCGTACACTATAGCCGGCTGTTCCACGGGATCTGAGAACGTTCATCCAGTCTCCGCCGCGGTTATTGGCTGCAGGATTCAGCACATGGATATGGGAGGCGGTCATCCCCCGGCTCTCGGCCCAGCGCATAACATCAAGGACAGGCTGGCCGATTTGCGGGCTGATCAGCACTACGTAGGCTCCCTTCGGGAACATGCGGTGACTTTTATCCAACTTCGATACAAGAGACCCTGTGCCCTCGGCGTTGATATCAATCAAAGATTGGATCATCATCTGCCGTTCAGCTGTTCCTTCTGCAGGGACAAATATCCTGGTGTCCCTGTCCAGGGAGCACAGCCCTATACCGATTCGTTCTCGAATGCCGAACCCGAGCAGGGAAGCTGCGGTGGATACCGCCAGCTCGAACTGGTTCGAACTGGCATAGGCCTGCGCGCTGCCGTCCAGGACAAGCATGGTTTTGGGAACGGACTCATGCTCAAACTCCTTGGACTTCCAGCTCCCTGTCTTGGCTGTGGCATTCCAGTGGATTCTCGTCAGCCGGTCGCCGTAGACGTAATCACGGACACCGTTGATCTGCGTGGTCTCCCGCCGGGAATGCAGCAGGGACGCCTGCGGACCGGCCAGCCGTGATTTGCGCTCATACAGCTGCCAGCGCGGTATGAATACTGCACGCGGCAGTACGCGGAACTGCCCTTCAGCCATAAAAGTCCCCTTGTGCTCCACCAGTCCAAAAATATCCTCGCTGAGGATATCCGTCTTCTCAAATGTATAGCTGCCCCGCTCCAGCATCGGTGTCTGGAACGTAAGCTCCCCATCCCCTCTCAGGCTGGGAACCAGGCTTTCTTCAAATACCCAGGATTCCCCGTTATGGCGCTTCAGAATCTCTCTGACCACCACATATGGCAAAGGCAAAAAACCGGGAATCTTGACGTTCAGCTTCACACGGAGATATCCGCCGGCATAGAGCAGATCAGGCTTCTCCTGCTCGGAATACAGGCTTCGGCTCCCTTTCGCCCGCCGGACCCCGCTAACACCGCCGATAACCAAATAAACCACCAGTACCGAAACCATTATAAACAGCATAAATGAGGTTTTGCCGCCCTGAAACAGCACATAGAGCAGCGTAATCCCCCAGATGGCGAGTATTCCGGCCATTTTGCCGGGCTGAAGGACAGCTGCCACTCCGGATAAATAGCTTCTCATCGCTACTTCCTCATCGTAACAGGCACATTAATGCCCTGCAGCAGCTTATGGAGCATGGTTTCCACATTCACATTATCCAGGCGTGACTCCGGACGCAGCAGAATCCGGTGACCCAGGACGTAAGGGGTGAGTGTCTTCACATCATCAGGCAGCACATAATCACGATCCTGAAGGAAGGCATAGGCCTTGCAGGCCATCATGAAGGACAGCGAAGCCCGCGGGCTTGCCCCGAGCAGCACCAGCGGATGTTCTCTGGTCTGGCGGACAATGTTCAACAAATAGTCGAGTACGGGATCACTGATGTAAATGTCGCGGATCTCCTCCTGGATGGCGGCAATCTGCTCCATGCTGGTTACCGGAACAAGCTTGTCCACCGGCTGGCCTTCCTGGTGGCTCATCAGCAGGCTCTTCTCTGTGCTTGCATCGGGGTAGCCAAGACTGATCCGCAGCATGAACCGGTCCAGCTGGGCTTCAGGCAGGGTATAGGTTCCTTCAAAATCAATCGGATTCTGGGTAGCACAGAGCATGAAGGGATGCGGCAGCGGATAAGTCTCGCCGTCCACCGTTACATTCCGCTCCTCCATCACTTCCAGCAGCGCAGACTGGGTCTTGGTTGTCGCCCGGTTAATCTCGTCGGCTAGCAGAATATTCGTCATTACCGGACCGGGGCGGAAATGAAACATCTCATCACGGGGATGGTACACGGAGACCCCTGTAATATCACTGGGCAGAATATCAGGATTACACTGGATCCGGCGGTAATCTCCGGACATCGACCTTGACAGCGCCCGTATTAACTGGGTTTTGCCTGTTCCCGGCACATCCTCGATCAGAACATGGCCTCCGGCAAGCAGTGCCGTAAGGAGCAGCTCGATCTCGAATGTTTTACCGAGAATACAGGATTCCAGATTAGTGCGAACAGCGTTTATAATGTGCATGGATTCTTGACGTACGGGCATATATAGTAAACCTCCTATGTCAGAATAAGCAGTAATAATTACATTTTACATGATTATGGGACCCAAAGTACATTATTGCAGCCAGTTAAATTACAGAGGCAAAATTTAAAAAAGCTGAACCGGAATCCCCGGCTCAGCTGAAGTGCTGTTAACTACGTTTGGTTCTTGTCCGCCACCAGTTCATTCAGGCTCACAATCAGGCTTTCCAGCTTGATGAAGCTCTCCACCATGTTCTGGGTAATCAGACGCTGCTCCTCGACCCCGGCCAGAATTTCCTCCGTAGCCGCACTTGACTGCTCTGTAACACTGGAGAATTCCGTCATCTCGTGCACAACCTTTTCGGAGAACTGCTTCATACCGGCCGAGCTTTGTTCCACGTCTCCTGCCTGGGCCAGAACCTTGTGTGCATTGTCCTGAATAGACTGGAACACCTTTTCGGTGCTCTGTACAGATTCGCTGCTCGACTGCAGCACCTCGCGGTTCTGCTCGAACTGCTCAATCAGCGCCTCTGTCTGCCGCTGCAGGCTTCCCATGACTTCGCTGATGGACTCCACGGTCTGCGCGGAGCTCTCGGCAAGCTTGCGCACTTCACCCGCTACAACCGCAAAGCCTCTGCCGTGTTCTCCGGCCCGCGCCGCTTCAATGGATGCATTCAGTGCAAGCAGATTCGTCTGTCTCGAAATTTGCGTAATTCCGTCCAGCATCTCATGGATATCCAGACTTCTCTGGGAAAATTCCTGCATCTGCCTGGAGGTAATATCCATCATCTCCTGCAGCTCCGAAATCTGCCCGGTCAGCATGGAAATATTCTCGCTTCCCTGTTCACTTACACCCGCCGTTTCCGCAGAGAGCTGCTTCATTTCCTGCGAGTACCCGGCCACATCGCGGATATGCTGGTCTGATACAGCAATGGATTCCGTAATCTCGGCGATGCTGCCGGCCTGGTAAGCGATCCCTTTGGAGACCTCCTGGAAGCTGATTGCCACCTCGTTCGTAATTGCGCCGGTCATCTCCACTTCCACTTTCAGGTTGCCTGTAAAGTCATACAGCCCGTCTACTGCCGTCTTGACACTGTCCAGCATAAATTGGACCTGCTCCCCGGAAGCCTCAACCTGCTGCCGCTGCTCCTCGCTGTGAAGATGCAGTTTCTGGTTCAAAATAGCTACAAACAGCAAAACTGCAGCTGTCAGCAGAAAGATTCCCAACTGGTCAATATAGGCCACAATCTTGTCATCCATGCTGGTAATCGCCACTCCATTTAAAAGCTGGAACAGAATGGAGCCGGCACCGATCCCCGCAGCAACGGCATAATACTTGTAATTCGGATAAAACAGCAGAATGGAACAGAGCAGCAGCACCACCATGCCGTCCAGCTCGCCCCACGTTAAATAGATGCCTACCGCTGTAAGAATAAATGTAAAGACCCAGGGCAGCACGAGAATTCCCTTTCGCTTTATATTGCAGAACGTTAAAACTGCCGTCAACGGAACAACAAGCCCGCTGCTCAGCCATAATTCCGGGATCTTAAATGCCAGAACCAGTCCCAGCACGCTTATAATCCAAAACACGATAATAATAATTTTGTTTCTTGACCAGATCAGGTCAACCATCCGCTGATTTTGCACGCCGCACTTCCCCCATGACCATGTATAATATTCCTAAGTTAATATCGACAAAACCTCCTATATTTTTTAGAGAAATTTTCACTTGTGCACATAGAAAAAAGACCGCCGAAGCGGTCCCTTGTGAGTCTTATGTCACTCCTCAAAGGCTTACCCTTTAGGACGTACGACAAGCGCCGCCAAAAAGGAAAATACAATGGCCGCAGAGATCCCGGCACTTGTCACATCAAAAATCCCGGTGACCACGCCGATCCATCCATCCCGCTCCAGCTCGGTAAGCGCTCCGTGTACCAGGGAGTTGCCAAAGCTGGTAATCGGCACGCTTGCCCCGGCTCCCGCGAATTTTACCAGCGGGTCATACAGCCCGAAAGCATCCGCTGCGGCTCCTGCCACTACAAGAGTACTCATCGTGTGCGCCGGTGTCAGCTTCAGCACATCGAACATCAGCTGCCCGATCACGCAGATCGCTCCCCCGACCAAAAAAGCCCATAAATAGATCATTGTCCTTCACCTCCGCTCTCCAGAACCACCGCATGCGCTATACACGGAATGGATTCGCCCTGCTGGTAAGACAGCGGTGAGAGCAGCGCCCCCGTAGCCACAATAAGCACGCGTTTCAGCTCGCCTTTTTTCAATCGTTTCAAAATATGGCCATAGGTGACTGTTGCCGAGCATCCGCAGCCGCTCCCCCCGGCAATGACATACTTCTGCTTGTCCCGGTCGTAGATCATCAGGCCGCAGTCATTGAAGGTCGTCTGTTCCATGGGTATGCCTTCCTTAGCCAGCAGATCTTTGGTAATCGGCAGCCCCACAGAGGCTAGGTCACCTGTCACTATTAAATCGTAATGCCCCGGCGACAGCCCGGTGTCCCGGAAATGTGCAGTAAGGGTGTCCGCGGCAGCCGGGGCCATAGCTGCCCCCATGTTGAACGGATCGGTCAGGCCTAAATCCATGATGCGGCCGATCGTTGCCATGGCTACATGAGGCCCTTTTGCCGTGCCGTCATTACGGCCGACAATCGCGCAGCCTGAGCCTGTGACCGTATATTGGGCATACGGAGGCTTCTGCGAGCCGTATTCGGTCGGAAAACGGAACTGCTTCTCCACAGTACAGTTGTGGCTGGAGGTCCCTGCCAGGGCATAGCTGGCTCCTCCTGAATCGATAATCATCGAAGCGATGGCCAGACTCTCCATTGAGGTGGAGCAGGCGCCGAATACACCGAGGTAAGGGACACCCAGCTTTCTTGCCGCAAAAGAGCTGCTGATGATCTGGTTCATCAAATCGCCGCCGACAAAAAACTCCAGTTGGCTTTCTTCTATTCCTGCATTCATAAGAGCGAGCTTGGCAGACTTCTCGAACAAGGCTCGCTCTGCTTTTTCCCAGGTTTTTTCACCCATCTCAAGCGAATCATAAATAAAATCAAAATCTGAAGCCAAAGGGCCTTCTCCCTCCTCCGGCCCTACGACCGCGGAAGAACCCAGGATGACGGGACGGCTGGTGAATTGCCAGGTCTGGCTGCCGAGCTGTTTCATCGTCTAATGCGAACCTCCCCAGCCCATAATGGCATATACTACGCCGACTACAAAAGCAGCGACAACACCGAATACGATCACGGACCCGGCCAGCTTGAACATATTGGCACCGACTCCGAGCACAAGTCCTTCGGCCCGGTGTTCAAGCGCGGCGGAGCACATGCTGTTGGCAAACCCCGTAACGGGAACCGCTGTTCCGGCTCCGCACCACTGGGCCAGCTTGTCATAAACCCCGAAGCTGGTCAGAATCACTGAAATCAGAATCAGTACAGCAACTGTAGGGCTTGCGGCTTCACGGGCGCTCATATCAAATATGGCCATGAAGGCCTCCTGGATGCCCTGTCCGATGACACAGATGAGACCGCCTGACAGGAAAGCCCGGATACAGTTCTTGAATACCGGGCGCGAAGGCACGAACGGCTTGGACAATTTCTCGTAATCCTGCGGAGTCATGGTGTCAAGCCGCAGCTTGACACCGGATTGTTTGGTTTTTGCCGGCAATAAGGACACCTCCTGGAATATGCGAAGAGAATACCCGGGAAACGGGCATTTCCCCTCGGACTTTTCTTCACTTAGAAGTTTTTCCTTATTGTTCGCTTGAAGCGGCTTCGTTATGACTCCCCAGCTCAGGAAAAATACAGCAGTACCACAACCAGCAGCAAAAACAGAACCAGAATCAGCATGGTTTCATTTAAAGGTCCCCGCGATACCCGGTAACTCCGGTATCTGCTGTAAGTCTGTACCTTCCCGGAAAAGCGCCGCGCCCCTGCACCGGGCACGCTTCGTGCTCCCTTCATCATCCTTCGCTTCCTTTCCCGGCCCCTGTCTGCAGAGCCGCTGCTTCATAATATTCGTCCGGAAGCCCGCCGGTGTTCATCTACCCTGCAGACATGGACAATTGGAGCAACAATGTTCATACTAGATAGAAGTAAAGGAGTGAGTTATTAATGAATCAAGAAACAATCGACCTGTTCAAAACACTGACTGAATTCCCTGCAGCCCCGGGCTTTGAGCGTGAACTGCGCGCATACGTCAAGGATGCTATGACACCTTATACGGAAGAGTTCGTGCAGGACCGCCTCGGAAGCCTGTTCGGCGTCCTGCGCGGCGAAGAAAACGGCCCCAAAATTATGGTGGCCGGGCATTTTGACGAAGTAGGCTTTATGGTTACCGGGATTACGGACAACGGAATGATCCGTTTTCAGCCGCTTGGCGGCTGGCTGGCCTCTGCTGTCGCTTCGCAGCGGCTGCAGATTATCACGCCCAAGGGTACACTGAAAGGGGTTGTAGGCAGCACACCGATTCATCTGCTGAGCAATGAGGAACGGGGCAAAACCGGAGAGATCAGCAAGATGTACATAGATATCGGTGCAGACAGCCGGGAAGAGGCGCAAAGCTTCGGCGTGGCCCCCGGGCAGCAGATCCTGCCGATCTGCCCGTTCACCCCGCTCGCCAATCCCAAGAAAATCCTGGCCAAAGCCTGGGATAACCGCTACGGCGTGGGCCTGGCTATTGAGCTGGTCAAGGCACTGCACGGCAAAAAGCTGCCGAACACCGTATTTGCCGGCGCAACTGTCCAGGAGGAAGTGGGCCTGCGCGGCGCCCGCACAGCGGCAAACCTGCTGAACCCGGACATCTTCTTCGGTCTGGATGCCAGCGCTGCGGCGGATATGACCGGTGACCGCCAGGCCTTCGGCCAGCTGGGCAAAGGCGCGCTGCTGCGTATCTATGATCCGACCATGATCACTCACCGCGGGCTGATCGAATACGTGCAGGATACGGCGGATACCCACCGGATCAAATACCAGTATTTCGTGTCCCAGGGCGGAACGGATGCCGGAGCGGTTCATACGAGCGGAATCGGCGTGCCTTCAGCCGTCATCGGTATCTGCTCACGCTACATCCACACCGCTTCATCGGTCATTCACAGCGATGACTACGATGCAGCCAAGGAGCTGCTGATCAAGCTTGTCGAAGGGCTGGACCGTACTACACTTCAGACCATTATTGAGAACAGCTAATCATGAAAGGCGCCGTCAGGCGCCTTTATCTCGTTGATAAAGTCTCAGCAACCTTGTTTATGTGATTTTGATTTCATACGACAACGCGTTTTGGATTGCCGGCTCAAACCCATCCCTGTAAATTCGGAAATGCTAATGCTAACGGACCCTAGTTCCGTTATTTTGCGCAAGAGGTGTGTTTTGGAATTCTAACGGACCCTAGATCCGTTATTTCATTCGAAAGGGCGTCATTTACCCACCATGTGGCAGAATAAAGGAACGACGGTCCGTTAGCGATCGAAACAGTGCGATTTTCGGCAAATAACGGACGCTGGGTCCGTTAGCGTACGAAAGCGGCCGAACCGTACACCCCACTGCTGCCAAACTACATCGAATAGTAACTGATTATACTCGAAAAACCGAGTACATTGAGACGCTGCGAGGGCAAACGAGCCGATTATACTCGAAAAACCGAGTACATTGAGACGCTACGAGGGCAAACGAGCCGGTTATACTCGAAAAATCGAGTACATTGGGCCGCTGCAAGGGCAAACGATCCCATTATACTCGAAAAATCGAGTACATTGAGACGCTGCGAGGGCAAACGAGCCGATTATACTCGAAAAATCGAGTACATTGAGACGCTGCGAGGGCAAACGAGCCGGTTATACTCGAAAAATCGAGTACATTGGGCCGCTGCAAGGGCAAACGAGCCCATTGTACTCGAAAAAACGAGTACATTAGGCTGCTGCGAGGGTAATCGAGCCCACTGTACTCGAAAAAACGAGTACATTGGGGCGCTGTGCAGGGAATTCTTCATACATAGGCATAAATAAATAGGAGCAAGGCCTTTCCGCGTAAGCGTAAAAGGCCTTGCTCCTTATTTGTTCCGGTAACAGCACCGGCCTCAGATCTCTATTTCAGCGCTGCGTATTCCGCCATTACAGACTGATGTACGGCATGGTCTGCATCCAGACCCGTGTACTTGGTTAGCGCTGCTTCCACTCCAAGCTCGGCGATCGCTGCTTGGAGCTCCACCGCCTCCGGGTCATCTGCAGCCTTGAACAGCAGTGCCCCCGCCATAGAACGTGTCAGAGCCTTGTATCCAAGTCCCCTGTCGTACGCCTGCAGCGCCGGCGATACAAGCCGGTCGTTAGGAGACAGCTTGCGGATTGGCGAACGTCCTACACGGGACACTTCATCGGTCAGTGCAGGATTACGGAAACGCTCAAGGATTTTGTCGATGTACTTCCCATGCTCTGCCTCATCAAATCCATGCTTTTGCGTAAGAACAGCGCCGGTCTCCTCCAGTACTTCGCGTACCCGGGCAGTCAGGCTTTCATCAGCCATCGCCTGCTGGATCGTCTCGTAACCGCGCAAATAGCCGAGGTAAGCCGCAGAACAATGCCCTGTATTTACAGTGAACAGTTTGCGCTCGATATAAGGCTCCAGGTTCTCTACGTAATGCACGCCTTCTACCGGTGTATATCCCGGAATCATCTGGGAGGAATCCACAACCCATTCATAGAACGGTTCTACTACGACTTTGAGTATATCCTCATGCTGCTGCAGCGGAACAATCCGGTCCACAGCCGCATTTGGGAACGCTACGGATGCATCTGCTTTGATACGGGAAGCCTCATCCAGCTTCTCATATACCAGCTCCTTGAGCTGGGCGCTGCCGCCGATGGCATTTTCGCAGGCAATCACATGCAGCGGCGCATCAGAGACGGCCACCCGTCTCTTGATCCCTTCAGCCACAGTGCCGGCAATATGCTTCAGAATGGTAACGCCCACCGCTGTTGTCATGAGATCTGCTTCAGCAATCGCCGCTGCCACCTCTTCGGCATGAGTAACACTGCTGAGTGCAGTCACATTCTTTACAATTACGGTTTCCCGGCCTTCACTGGCCAGTGTCACCGGGTATTCCCCGCGTTCCTTAAGCTGTGCCACAAAGGCTTCGTTCACATCGACAAAACATACCTCATACCCTGCCTGGGACAGGAGCAGGCCGATGAACCCTCTCCCGATATTACCTGCACCGAAATGAACAGCCTTCATTATTCCATGCCCCCTTCAAAGATGGCAATTACATCCGCTGGGGTAGGCGCGTTCATCACCCGCTCAATCGCGTCATCTTCGGTAAAGATCATCGCTACATTGGTCAGCACTTCCATGTGGTTGTCGCCTGCTGCAGCAATCCCGATTACAACAAAAGCCGGCTCATCCCCACCAAAATCCACGCCTTCAGGAAAACGGATGATGGAAAGGCCAGTAGATTTGATGAAAGGTCTTGCATCTTTGGTACCATGGGGAATAGCCAGGCCTCCGCCCATGTATGTCGATACAACTTCTTCACGCTCCAGCATTTTTGGCACATACTCTTCAGTTACATGTCCTGCTTCCACCAGCAGCTTGCCGGCCATAGCAATAGCCTCGTATTTATCTTTGGCGGTACCGTTCATAATCACTTTATTTTCGGATAGTATACTCATATGGTTTCTCTCGCTTTCACATTTTATTTTCGAAGAAATGAAGCAGCTCTGACGATAAGTATCCCCTGATTTCGGACTCTGTCCGCTCCTCAAGGAGTCTGACCAGCTCGGAATCCAGCAGCATGGCACTGATCTCGCTAAGCACCTCCAGGCTCTCCCTGGACAGCTTCCGCGGTGCAAGCATCAGCAGGATGACCCTGACCTCTGTCTCCCCTTCCAGCACCACCGGCTGCTGCAGACGGTAAAGTGTCAAAGAAGACATATGGATTTGGCTGCTCCGCGTATGAAAGAGGGCCAGACCGGTATCAGGAATCACCTGACTGGCCATTCTTTCACGTTCCATGAGACGTTCCTGGAGAATGCCGGCATCTCCGACAACTCCGCTGCCCTTGAGGAAATCAAGCATGGCCGAGATCGTGTCCGTAAGCGAAACCCCTTCATTATCCAGCGGATAAAAGCGGAAACGCTCCAGCAGGCTGACACTCTCATCCAAAGTGCCTTTGTAGCTTTTCAAGCGGTCCAGCGCATTCTCGTCCCTGGCAACTTTTCGCGGCTCGCCGGGCACGGTATCACGCTCACGGTGTGTAAGAGTTTGAATATAACCAAGCAGCTTCTCTATCTCTTCCCCTGTAAGCAGGGGACTGATCTTGATATAGCGGTCTTTATCCAGCGGTAGATCAATTGTAGAAATGATCAGATCATAGTCTTCCTGAGGCATGCGAGCAGCTTCATACCAGGAAACATTGCCGAGAATTTCGATCTGCGGCATTTCCTTGGCCAGTCTTGTAGCAAGCAGGCGGGAGGAGCTGAGACCGCTGGCGCAGACCAGAATCGCCCGCACACCGTGATTGAGCTGGTTCAGCCGTTCGACGGATGCGCCGAAATGCATGACCAGAAAGCCGATTTCTTCATCGGGAATTTCCAGATCCAGCGCAAGCTCCGCCACCGAGCTTCTGACAATTTGAAACAAGTACTCATAATCCTTGCGGATCGGACCAAGCAGCGGGTTGCGGATACGGGTGCCTTCACGCAGCCGCTTGAACGCTGGGTCCATATGCATAAGCAGCCCTTCGCGCAGGGAACGGTCGCCGTGGAAAGGAATCCCTGTACGCTTAACGACTCCTTCAGTTAATCTGTACACAATCTCCATCAGTTCAACATCACCATAGGCAACCCCTGCTGAGGAAAAGGACTCCTGCACGCGGTCAAACAGGCCGGCTATATACAGAACCTCCGCCCGGGGAACTTCCTGTCCGATTGCAGCGGCAAGGCGCCGGACAAAGGCTTCTGCTCCGGCAATATTGCGGTTGTCAGATAGCATAGGATATCCCGCATCACCGCTGACGTCGATTGCGCGACCAATCTCAATCCGCCGGGTGGTTACGGCCAGGCCAAGCAGCATTTCCATATAGACGATCTCAGGGAGCTCCGCGGTCCAGTTCCATTCCATGTCCCACAGCGTATTTTCTACATCCATAAGATTATCTTTGCCTACCGCAGCAAGGAGAATCCTGAACACCGGGCTGTTCGATGTCTGGGGGGAGTATCCCACCAGATCGGACAGATCCAGATGCTCCGCGGCCAGCCGGCCTATTGCCCTACGTTTATCAATCTCACTGCCCGTAATCTCTACACCGTAACCCCGCCTTCGGACCAGCTGCAGATTAAACTTGCGGACCCAGGGCTCCAATTCATCCAGATCATAACTGACGGAAGCTACTGTAACCTTAAGCCAGTGGGCCAGAGTAAACAGCTTTACCGGCTCCTCGGCTTCCAGCAGCACGCAGAGCTCATAGACCTTACGGTCCTCACTGGAATACTCTGCAGGCTTTTCCTCCCGCAAAAATAACCGGAGTTCCGCAAGCCCTGCCTCTGGCCCGCTGATCTGGATCCCTTTTCCCGTCTTGCGGATCAGATCCAGCCCGAAGCCTGCCAGCGTCTGTTCGATGTCTTCCATCTCGCGGTGAACGGTTCTTACACTTACACCGATTCCTTCGGCGATTTCGGCGGCTGTGATTTCTTCATTTACGCCGAGAAGCAGCCAGATAATCTGGCGCTGTCTGGCGGTAACTTTCCTCATAACCGTAGCCTCCGCCCTAAAATGGAGACAAACGCTGGCTTGGGGGGCCAGCGTCTCCTTATTTAGCGTTATACGTCTTTTCTAAACATTATTCCCTTACTTCAAACGTTCCACGAGCTCATCATATTTCGGGCTCTTAAGGAAGTTATCGATCGAAATATGCTCTGCATTCGGATTGCTTGCGATCGCCCGGTCTGTCAGTGTCTTCTGGGTAATGACGATATCTGCATCCGCAGGAATTTCACTGACAGCTGAATTGACAACCGTAAGGTTCACGCCTGCACCCTGCAGTTTCTTTCTCAATACCGAAGCACCCATTGCACTGGAGCCCATTCCGGCATCACAAGCGAATACAATCTTGTGTACATCCGCTTTGTTGCGGACATTGGCAGCTACATTACCAGTTGCAGCAGTTGCAACAACCGGGGATGCCGCAGTACCGGCAGCTTTCATGTCTTTCATTTTTGCTGCTGCCGCTTCCAGGTCATTATCCTCTTCATCAGTCTTCTTGACAGTCTTAAGCAGAAGGGATGCGATCAGGAATGATACAATCGTAGCAACGACTACACCGGCAATCATCGGGAAATATCCGCCTTTTGGCGTCATTGCGAAGTAAGCAAAGATACTGCCTGGGGACGGAGAAGCTGTAAGACCCGCACCCAACATTTGGAATGTAAATGTTCCGGAGACCCCGCCGGCGATAACGGCCAGAATCAGACGCGGATTCATAAGGATATAAGGGAAATAAATCTCATGAATACCACCTAGAAAATGAATAACTACTGCGCCGGGAGCGGAAGCTTTGGCAGATCCTTTTCCAACCAGCCAGTAAGCAAGCAGGATGCCAAGTCCAGGTCCAGGATTGGATTCCAGCATGTAAAGAATTGATTTGCCTAATCTTAGTGATTCTTCTGTAGCGATAGGAGTTAATATCCCATGGTTAATGGCGTTGTTCAAGAACAAGATTTTTGCCGGTTCGATAATGATGTTAACAAGTGGTAACAGATGGTTGTTAACCAGGAATTCCACACCATTAGAAAGGATATTTGTTAATCCTTCAATTAGCGGTCCAATACCTTTCAATGCCGCAATAGCTAAGCCGCCGCCAATAATACCCAGCGAGAAGTTATTGACCAGCATTTCAAATCCGGCCTTAATTTTCCCGTCAACCGCTTTGTCAAATTGCTTTAAAATCCATCCGGCCAGCGGACCGACGAGCATCGCTCCAAGGAACATCGGAATCGAAGAACCGACGATAACACCCATCGTAACGACTGCCCCGATAACACCGCCGCGTTTGCCGTGCACCATCTGTCCGCCGGTATAACCGATCAGCAATGGAAGCAGGTATTTGATCATTGGATCTACAAGCGCAGCCAAACTCTCATTTGGAATCCATCCTGTCGGAATAAACAAAGCCGTAATTAATCCCCAGGCGATAAAGGCGCCGATGTTCGGCATAACCATACCGCTGAGCAAGCGGCCGAATTGTTGTACTTTCACCCTTGCCGAACCGGATGAAGTTTGTGTTGCCGGTGTTGTCGATGTGGCCATTTAATATGCCCCCTTATATGAATTGAATGGGATGCCTTCAATTAAAACTTCTAAATCGTCCTTAAAGGTTATCCCCTGTGAACATAGATTAATTCAAAGCGCTTTCTTTGTCATTACATTGAAAACACGGTTTCGTCATGAAGGTTGTTGACAACATTTAAGAGCTGCTGCCACAGGGCTTCCGCAGACATCAAAAGATTATAGACAGCAAAAAAAGGAAGTACGCTATGACTTCAGGACTCCCGTATAGGTTGTACATAATTCATTTTTCTACTCCCTTACTATCAGCATTTCCGGCGCCGGATTACGCTGTCTCTGAGTATAATTAAACCGTTTTCAATTCTCCAAACATTATAAATGTGCAAAAAAAAGACCGTCCGTCAAAACGGACAGTCAATATTACAGCCGGGTTAAATCATATCCAGCGGAACTCTCCATCCTGGCTGCGGAAAAGCCTCGTCCAGCCTCCATAAATCGTCTGCGCTAAGCTTGATCCTTCCGGCCTCCGCATTAGCGGTAACATGCTCACGGGTGCCGGCCTTGGGAATGGCGATGACCTGGTCTTTATGGATACTCCAGGCGAGCATAATCTGCAGCGGAGTCACACCATGATTCGAGGCGATCTCCTTCAGCTCTGCGTTCTCCGTCAGCCCTTTTCTCAGCGTGCCGGCCTGGGCAAGCGGAGAATAGGCCATCACAGGAATTTTGCGGCTCTGCTGCCAGGGGAGCAGGTCATGTTCAATGCCCCTCGACCCCAGGTGATACAGCACCTGGTTGACAGCACAGTGATTACCGCCCGGAATGCGCAGCAAGCTCTTCATCTCGTCCGTATCCAGATTGGATACACCCCAGCGGCTGATTTTACCTGCAGCCACCAGCTTTTCCATCTCTTCCACTGTCTCCTCAAGCGGAATACTGCCTCTCCAGTGCAGAAGATACAGATCCAGATGATCCGTTCCAAGGCGTTTCAGACTCGCTTCGCAGCTGCGGGCCAGACGCTCCATGCCGGCATTGTGCGGATATACCTTGGAAACCAGAAACACATCATCACGGATCCCCTTAACCGCTTCACCAACCAGTTCCTCCGAGCGTCCGTCACCGTACATTTCAGCGGTATCAATCAAATTCATGCCAAGCTCCACTCCCAGTCTCAAGGAGGCGATTTCTTCAGCACGGCGGGACGGCTCCTCGCCCATATTCCAGGTTCCCTGCCCGATTCTGGGCACAGAGGCACCATCAGGCAGTGTAATCCGGCTCTGTACATTACTGTTCATAACGGAAGTCCCCTTAACGAATGAATTGTATACTTACTATACTTACCACAATGCTTGAGGCGAATCATCGCATAAGTGTCTAATTCTTTAACAACCCGGCGAATTTCTGCTTCTACCTGATGAACAGTAAAATCACTTTCGCTCTTGCCATCTTATGGTACAATCTTAACAGGAAAACCTGACATTTCCAGTTCTTAATCAATTTATGCTAAAAGGAGCGGTGACTATTGGGTATCGGCATTGTTTTTATTGGTGTGATTGTCTTTATCGTAGTGAACGCGGCTGTGCGTAATAACAGAAACAGCAGCTATGGAGATAACAAACGCCTGAAGAACAGAGATGATTCGGCTGACAGCTTCTTTTATACCGGGGCGGGCAGCACTCTTTTTCCGGATGATAACCACACACGCCACTCCCATAATGGCAATGACGGAAACAGCGGAAATCATGGACACCATGGCCACAGCTCGGGCGGCAGCAGCTGGGGCAGTCATCACGGCGGCTGGGATGGCGGCAGTCACGGCGGAGATGGCGGTGGCGGTGGAGATGGTGGCGGCGGTGGCGGAGATTGAATCCGTAACATAAGCAGTAAATATACTCTAATCCAACCAAAGAGAACGCCGTAAGGATTTTGAAGGAGATACTCTACACAAATGATGACACGCATACGCCAGCTTTTTCTCATTCCCGGCTACTTATTATTTATGATCTGCATGATGCTACAGGGGATAGCCGTCTCCATCAGCGCCCCTTTTCTGGCCGTTTACTTCACCACGGAACTGGGCGTATCAGCAGCGGCCTTCGGGATTTTTACCGCAGTGACTTTAATCAGCGGCGTCTGGCTCAGCTCTGTGATTGCCAAACGTTCCGATAACGGCATGAACCGCAAAAAACTTATGATTACGGCTATGCTGTTCAACACGCTGGCTTTTTCCGGATACTTGTTCATCCATGATTACTATCCGCTTCTGGTGTACATGACCGTGTTCACTGCAATCGGTGCTTCGGCCATGCCGCAGTTATTCGCAAGTGCACGCGAAGCAGTTAATGCCAGCCGCTCGGCCGATCACGCTTTTGCCAATTCCAGCCTCCGGTCGATGTTCTCCCTGGGGTTCATTACCGGTCCGCTGGTCGGCTCCTTTCTTCTTGGCCGTTACGGATTTCAGGGGATTTTTACAGGAACCTCTCTTCTATTTCTGGCGAATGCCCTGCTGGTGCTGTTCTTCCTGAAACGTCCTGCAGCTTCGGGAGCCGCTAGAGCCAAGGCCGTACTGCAGATCAAGCTTCACCAGAATCCCAGAGTGCTTATACCGTTCCTGGTGGTGATGCTGCTATTTACGGGCCACTGGCTCAACAACCTGAACTCTTCGCTGTTCATCATCAACACGCTTGGCGGTAATATGCAGAATGTAGCTTCGGTATCGAGTATCTGCGCTCTGCTGGAGATTCCCTTCATGCTGGCGCTTGGCATCCTCGCCGCCAAATATTCCACCCGTACGCTGATGATCTGGGGAATTATTGCAGGCTTGGCCTATTATATACTGGTGCTTGCCTCAACTGAACTGTGGCATATTATCGCCGGACAAGTGCTGATGGCCTTCTTCATCGCGGTGATCTCGGCAATCGGGATCAGCTATATTCAGGATTTGCTGCCTGACCTGCCGGGATATGCCTCCACTCTTTATACCAACGCTACTACGCTGGGAAGGCTGTTCGGAAGTCTTGCCGGAGGTGCAGCTGCAGATCTGCTCGGTTACCGGCATGCTTTCTGGGGCTGTCTGCTGCTCATAGTCATTTCCCTGGTGCTGCTGGTGCTGTCCCGCAGGTCCTCTGCGGAAGAGCTTTCTGTAACAGAAGCTCATCCTTAATCAGAGGAGCTTCCGGTGGATCCCTTTCACTAAGCTGCGGCAAAATAAACAGCCCTTCACAAATCGTGAAGGGCTGTTATGATTCAGAGCCATGCTATCCTAACAAGGCAAGTCCGGCAAAAGCTTTCTTTTACCGTTACCGCTTACTTACGCCTGTCCCGGACTCAGCTTGAATACCGGTCTGATTTCTCCGACTACATCCCCTTTGTTATTATGGATGGCCGGCTTCCGGAACCGTTCCAGCGCTTCCAGCCGGTCCGCAGGCAGCGCACCAAGCTGCCGGATGACCTCGACTGCAGCAGGATAAGCCGCCCGGCGGTTGCCGTCATCGACCTTAATAGCAATTCCGATCCCTTCATTGCGCAGCGCGATCCCGTACATCCCTTCGGCTCCTGCCTTGCCGATTATACTGCCTCCGGCCGTCTGCATCAGTACGGTATCGAATTCATCCGTCCCGCCAACCATTTCCGGATGCTCGACCATGGCATCCGCCAGCCGGAGAATGGCCCCGGCCAATCGGGGTTCAAGCCTGGAAGGATCGGCAATCCGGGCGAATACCAGGGCCAGCTGGCGCAGCGGAAGGCTGTAGGTCGGCAGCCCGCAGCCGTCCACTCCCCATGGAATGTCTTCTTGCCTGGTTCCTGCCATGGCGGATAAATAACCCGCAATCTCCCGCTGGAGCGGATGGTCCCTCTCCAGATAGGAGGCAAGATCCAGCCCCGCCCGGCTGGCGGCAAGCAAAAGGCCGGCATGTTTGCCCGAACAGTTGTTGTGGATAGGGGCGGGCTTCTGCCCCTTCCGCATCAGCTTCTCATACGTTTCCTCCCGGTAAGGCGGATGAGCTCCGCAGCCCAGCTGCTCCGGGGTAAGACCGCCTTTGGCGAGCATCGATTTCACAGCTTCCGTATGGAACGGTTCTCCGTTATGCGAAGCACAACAGACGGCCACCTCCCTGCCGGTAAGCCCTAGCGTGTCAGCCGTTCCTGACAAAATAACGGGCAACGCCTGAACAGGCTTCAGGCAGGACCGGGCATAAAAGGAATCGTCCGGATGACCGGCCTTATACAGCAGGCGCCCGGAGGCATCTACTACCGCGATGGAACCGCGGTGAACGGATTCCGCCCTTCCCCCGCGGACAGCCTCAACCAACAGGCCGCTCATATCCCTTCGCCTCCGCTTCTGCGGGCCAAAAACGGATGAGAAACGGACGCCGGAGAACCCGCAGCAGCTTCCATCAACGGCGGGGCAAGCGGTACGGGAACCGGCTGCACCAATTCTCTCCCGGACCCCAGGCTCTCCGCCAGGCGTTCAGCTGCTTGAGCGGCTCCTGTTCTTTCTCCCGCCAGTTGCTCCTGTTCCAGCAAGGCCCCGATCTCCTCAATGGCCTGCTCTACATGGTCATAGCTGTCATAGAACATCAGCAGGATGTCGCCTGGAGCGGAATGTTTCCAGCCCTCCAGGAAGGACTCGGACTCATCCAGCACAGTGATTAGCCTATCAGCAGGCAGTCCTGCGGACAGCGCGCCTTCCCGGAGAAGGCCTGCAGCCTCCAGCACGCCTCTTCCCCTGCGGTCTTCGTCCTCCTTGATGATGAACAGATCGGTATGTTCCCCGATGACCTGACCCAGCTCCCGGATTGCCCGGTCGGTCCGGTCTCCCGGCGCGGAGGCTACGGTAATCAGCCGGTTCTTCGGCATGGCGTTAACCGCCTCATAGACAGCCCGCAGACCGGCAGGATTATGCCCGTAATCTGCAATGAGCAGACGGCCGCCCAGCTCAAAGCGGTTGAACCGGCCCCGGCTCTGTTCCGGCGATGGCAGAAAGGTCATTACCCGCTCACGCAGCTCGTCCAGACCAAGACCCATCGACCGGCCTGCGGCAAGTGCTGCCAGCGTGTTCGCAATGTTATGGCGGGCTAGCCCGCTGATCGTAACCGGAATATCAGCCGCTTTGAGGAATTTTACGGCGCTTTTATCAGAAGCATACATAATCCATTCCCCGTCCAGATACCAGGCCTCATCCCCCTGCCGGACAGCTTCCTGTACAATCAGATTGTCTGCAGACAGCGAGAAAAACACAAGACGGCCTTCCGTATAGCCGGCCATGGCGACACAGCCCTCATCGTCTGCATTCAGGATGCATGCACCGCCGGGCAGAACGGTCTCGGGCACCGTCCGTTTAACCTTGGCAAATCCTCCAGCGTATTCAGGCCGTCCTGGCCCAGATGGTCCTCCGATACATTGGTGACCACACCGACATTGCACCAGCGGAACGCAAGTCCCTCGCGCATAATTCCGCCCCGGGCCGTTTCCAGCACAGCAGCATCTACATCCTGGCGGGCGAGCACTTTGCGGGCGCTTTTTGGTCCGCTGCAGTCTCCTTGCTCCACACAGGTTCCGCCGATCCAAATGCCGTCGGAGCAGGTCATGCCGACGCGTCTGTCCTGCTGCTGCAGCAGATGCGCCAGAAGGCGCACCGTCGTAGTCTTGCCGTTCGTTCCGGTCACGGCTGCCAGCGGAACAGCTGCCTGCGAGCGGTCAGCAAACAGATAATCAACAATAGCGCCGCCGACATCTCTTGGCTCCCCTTGAGATGGATGCTGGTGCATCCGGATTCCAGGCGCTGCATTGACCTCCAGAATACATCCGTGGCCTGTGCGGTAAGGCTCCGCAATGTTGTCACTGATAATGTCGACGCCGGCGATATCCAGCCCGATGGCCCCGGCTGCGCGTACGGCAAGCTCTGCATAGGAAGGGTGAACTTTAGCCGTCACATCCTCAGAGGACCCGCCGGTAGACAGATTGGCGTTCCCGATCACCTGGATGCGAAGCCCGGCTGCCGGAATGTCAGCCAGCGCCAGGCCCATTTTGCCGAGGTAACATTCAGCCTGCTCAGGCGGAATTTCCGTCATTGGCTTCTCGTGTCCTTTTCCCCGCAAAGGGGTTCGGTTCTCCAGGGCAATCAGCTCACCGATCGTGGATCGGCCGTCTCCTGTCACATATGGAGGCTGGCGCAGGCTTGCTGCAGCAAGCTTGCCTCCCACTACGGTGAAACGGTAATCCCGTCCGGGGAAAAACCGTTCCACAATATACATGTCATACTCGGAAAATTCCTTGCGGGCAAAAGCATAAGCCTTCTCCAATTGCCCGCTGGTCTGGAGATTCGTCAGTACCGCCTGGCCCTGGCGCCCGTTCAGCGGCTTCAGCACAAGCGGGTAACCCAGCTCTTCCGCTGCTTCCAGCAGGGCATCCCGGTTATCAATAACCAGCCCTTCCGGAACTGGCAGGCCGGCCTGTTCCAGCAGCAGCTTGGTCATCTCTTTATCGCAGCTGAGCTCCACTGCCAGGTAGGAGGTCTGGCTGCTGATCGTGGCCTGGACACTCTTCTGCTTGCTTCCCGTGCCAAGCCGCAGCGTGCTGTCCGGACCGATTCGTTCGGCCGGAATCTTTCTCGCCAGCGCCGCCTCATAGATTGCCTCCGTGCTTGGACCAAGCTTGTTCGCATAGTACAGCCCGGATGTTTTTTCAATATAAGGTGCTGCGTCCACTGTCCGGCCGGACAAAAGGCCCTCCGCGATATCTAGTGCAGCTTCAAAAGCATAACGGCCGGACTCCGGCTCTTTATAGTCAAAAGTAACATAATAAATCCCCGGCTGCTCTCCGGTAATCGTCTTCCCTCGTTTTACAGGGATACCGGCCAGATGCTGAATTTCCAGTGCCATATGCTCCAGAATATGCCCCATCCACGTGCCTTCTTGGAGCCGCTCCACGAACCCGCCCGGATAACCGCGCGAGCATGTATGCGTTTGCAGACTGGGGATCGCCTTCAGCAGCCGTTCGGTAAATCCGGGCAGCTCATTAGACGGTTTGTCTTCCAGTTCTTCTATATCCAGCTCGATCCACAAGGTCGGCTTGAAGCTGTACAGATTAGGTCCGCTTAAGAATTTTATCTTATTGACCTTCATGATGTTCTCCTCCTGGTATCTCGCTCATAATCAATTCCCTGTGCTTCAAATCAAAATGATAGCCAGACGCCAGCGAGTGCATACGGATGCCGGAGACTGTAATGTTCGTATGGCTTCCCTGTCCGGCGGTATCGGTATATTCCAGCTTTTTGCCGTCAAATACAGTTACGGAATGTTCGCCAAGCACACTGAATCTGTCTCCGTTATCCCTCACCCAGATTGCGGTATTCTCATCTATTCCAACTCCCATGATCTGCGGGTTATGCGCAATTGCGGTCATCAGACGATTAAAACGGGCCCGCTGCGAAAAATGCTGGTCGATGATCACATCGTCCACAAAGCAGAAGCCCGCTCCCATCTCAACAATATACTCTTCCTCCGTCTCCACAGCGGACATGATCATATGGCAGCTCATTACGGCTGCGCCAGCGCTGGTTCCGCCCAGCGGGAGTCCTTCGTCCTGCCATCTTTTGCGCAGCTCATCATAAAAAGCAGTCCCTCCCAGAATACTGGTCAGCCTGACCTGGTCTCCTCCTGTAATGAATACGCCGGTACAGTGCTTCAGGCGCTCCAGGATTTCCGGCTGCTCGGCCGATTCCCGTGTATCCAGATGGAACAGCTCGACTGCTTTTGCTCCGAGTCCCCGGAAAATACCGGCATACTCATCGCCCACCTCCTGCGGAAGCTTCGTTGCTGTCGTTAAAATGCCTATGACAGCCCCCTTCCCGCCAGCCATGCCGTTAAAATGACGGAGAATTTCCTTGTCTCCCTGCTTGTCTTCCTTACCGCCGATAATCAGCAATTCCCCTCGCATGTTGTCACCTTTCTTCCTGATAGGATGTTACATCTATTGTAGGGTCTGATTCGAACTTACCCTGGCGCCTCGCGTGTTAAACAGCGTCATAATCAAGGGCTGGAGCCGCTTTGTATAAAAAAACAGCTGCGCAGACGGCAATCTGCTGCTTTGTATCTTTTGGGAGGCAGATTACACTTGGACGAAGTATCTTTATATCTGGTTAATTGTTTCTAAAATCCGTTGTTATCAGATGTTATATGAGATAGCGGCCTACATTTCTTTTGTACCTGCCGGTTTTAGATGTAACGGCCCTTTTAGAATAAAAATCCTGAAAAATTATACATTATTTAACAAAAATAGTTCTGCTTTGCTGCGTTTTCCCGCAGCTGCAAAGACTTAAAAAGCCAACGCTCAAGTAATTACGTACCCGATCGGTGGCTTTTTACGTGAAACTGCTTATATTAACTATGAAACTGCTGATCTATGATTTCTAAATCTTCATATCCTTGCCGGTATAGTCCACGAACATGAAGCGATCCTCCGGTATAGCACGCTGCTGAATCAGATCGATAATGCCTTTGGCACTGGTGCGCGGATCGGTAGGGGCCTGTTCGCCGCCCATATCGGTATGCATCCAGCCGGGATGTACGCTGAGGACGTGTACGCCGCGGTCCTTGAGATACACGTGGAGCTGCTGCGAGAACATATTCATTGCTGTTTTGGAAATGGAGTACGGATAATCCCCGGGATAGGCATTTGTGATGCTGCCCGCCTCTGAGGAAATGTTGATGATGCTGGGCTCCGGCTCCGTAAGAAGCGGCAGAAAGTGTTTAACTACACGCATCGGCCCGTACAAATTGATGTCCATGGTTGTCAGCATATCGTTCAGATCCAGCGCTTCAATCGGCGTATTGCGGGCGGTCAAGATGGCTGCATTGTTGATGATTGCACCAAGCGTCCGTCCCTGTTCCTTCAGCTCGCCAGCCAGCGCTGCAATGCCTTCTTCGTCTGTTACTTCCAGCTTAGCGATAGTGAGCCTATCTCCATGTTCTTCAGCCAGCTTGGACAGCTCCGTTTGGCTCTTCTCAGGATGACGGACACCTGCAATAACACTGTGCCCGCGCTCCAGCGCCTCGGCAGTAAGCTCAAGCCCCAGCCCGCGCCCGGCACCGGTAATCAGGATATTCATATTAGCAATTCCTCCAGTAAGTGACTATATAATTGTATTTTATGAGTTTTGTATTTTATAGTTTCGAGAGATTTGCGGGAGATTATCAAGTTTCTCTTGATACACCCAAGCAGCTCCGGCAGAAATGCACAAATTTTATGAAAATGGCTGGTTGGTGCGCCGGGTTTGGTGCCTGGTGGTGGCTTTTTGATGCCGGTGTTCTATTTATTGTTTGTCGTTCTCCAGCAGCTCTACGAGCACCTTCAGCTCTTTGAAGGTATCCATGTACGCATAACGTCCGCCGGTATACTCCCCTTTTTGCTGCAGCGGGAACCCTTTGCCTTCCAGAAGCAACATCTTTTCCTTCATCCCTTCGATGACAAAAGCGATATGATGAGGTCCCTCTCCATGCTCATTCAAATAATTGCGCCATGTGCTGGGATGGTGATCCGGCTCAATCAGCTCCAGCTGCAGGGAACCCATATCAAAAAAGGCCAGCTTCGCACGAGCCTCCGTCGGCTCCCCGTTATACTCGGTCTGGGCAACCTCACGGACATCTGTAATGCCAATCTCCGGCTTTGCGATCCCAAAAAACTCCGCATACGCCGCGCTGACCTTCTCCACATCATTCACCAAAATCCCAATCTGTGTAATAAAATGATTACCAAGCAATCCTGACATGCGCCTCGGCCTCCTTGTGCATAAATACTGTGACCCGTCTACCATACCGAGTTTATGAAAGGGCTGTCAAGTTTGTGGGGCTGATTGGTTCGAAGTTGAGCGCGCTGACAACTATGGCCCCGCCCTGGAGAAGGTATCAAGGGTACTTCTACCTCTCATTTCGTACATCAGCCCGTTTACGCCGAATCAAGGGTACTTCTACCTCTCATTTCACATATTTGCCCGTTTACCGCAGATTCAGAGGTATTTCTACCTCTCATTTCACACGTTTGCCCGCTTACCGCCGAATCAAGGGTATTTCTACCTCTCATTTTGCACGTTTGCCCGCTTACCGCCGAATCAAGGGTACTTCTACCTCTCATTTCGCACGTTTGCCCGATTACCGCCGAATCAAGGGTATTTCTACCTCTCATTTTGCACGTTTGCCCGCTTACCGCCGAATCAAAGGTACTTCTACCTCTCATTTCGCACGTTTGCCCGCTTACCGCCGAATCAAGGGTATTTCTACCTCTCATTTTGCATGTTTGCCCGATTACCGCCGAATCAAAGGTATTTCTACCTCTCATTTCGCACGTTTGTCCGCTTACCGCTAAATCAAGGGTATTTCTACCTCCCACGCAGCTATGTTGATTCCCTAACCAACTACCATATCTCATGATCCGCAAAAGAATGAATATATTCATAGCGGCATACTCTATTACTGTCCTTCCCGGCTGCTACAGGGCGAAATTTTCCCTTTTCACATAACTTAATCATGGATTTTCTAATGGTACGCGGGTTAACGTTCAGCCCATGTACCAGATCAACAGGCCGAATGAACCCTTTCCGGCGTACCGCCATGCGTAATATATCCTTTTCCAGTCTCGTATACTGCTTATCTTCTCCATCCCCGCTCTGCAGCAAACCCGGAACCAGCAAAGCTTTAAACAGTGAAATCGTCAGCTCCGGTGTCGACTCCAGGTCATCATATGGGACTGCTACAACTCTAAATCCAGAAATTTGCAGATAAGTTTCTCTGTTGAGCTCGTGCCGGTAGCGGGTCCTGTCCATATTCTGCACGTGGGGTCCGTACCCTTTTACCTCGATAGCAAACTTGACTTGGCCTGGGTTCCAGACAAAATCCACGAAATACGGCCGCCCGCGAAAGTCCGCCACCTCATACTCCGGATGCAAATCATCCAAATTCCCGAAAACCGGCCACCATACCCTTTCCACAAACATCTGCTCCCCATGCCCGTGCCCGCGCTCCAGCCGGTCCAACCGTTCCCCGCTCCTGCGCTTCTTGTGGTAATCAAGCCACCTGCGGTGCTCCTCTGCAAATCCCATCCCTTACCTCCTCTTGGCACAAAAAAATCCCGCACTCCAAACTGCCATGGAGTACGGGACGTTCTTCGTCCGTTTTCCCAAATTATAACGCTCAGAATTTTCCGCCGTCAATGACATAGTGTCAGCCTTGGCACCTATATTTTTGTGAATCGGTATAAATTAGTAAGTAAGTGCGTAATAGAAGGGTTTTATAAAGATTAGTTAGTCCAGTGGTTAGCGTAGTTGGATGGTTGGCGTGGTTGCGTGCTTGCCGTGGTTGCGTGTTTGGGTTAGTTACCGTAGTTTGCGTGGCTGCCTTGGTTAGCATGGTTAGGACGGTTTGTTTATAACTTGTATTTTGCGCGGATTAGTTTGGTTGGGGCGGTAAAACTGTTCAATAGAGGTGTCAGCAAGGTTGCTCATAAGAAGTACATAGGACTCAGCAGAAACGTCCAACAGCGGAATACAGTGACGGTACGAACATGAGCACAAAAACTGTTTTTCCACACTAAATGTAGTCCCTGTTAGCCCCCACCGTTTGGTAAATCCTAGTATATGTGATTCGGATATTCCGCCTTCCGGTTATTTAATGAAATGTTTTACTTTACACGAAGGGGTGAGGAATGATGGAGCGTAGTAAAAGATCACGCCTGATGCAGCAGTTCATTTTTGTCGGGCCGACGTCACTGTTTTTCTTTGTTATTGTCCTGATTCCGTTCTTCCTGGGGCTGTATTATTCGTTTACCAGCTGGAACGGGATCTCGCGTCATGTCGAGTGGACCGGGCTGCGGAACTATCTACATATTTTCACCAAGGACCCTTCCTTTCTGAATTCGTTCTGGTTCACGGCCAAGTTCACTTTCTTCGGTCTTGTGCTGACCAATCTGCTCGGCTTCGCACTCGCTTATGTGCTGACCCGTAAGCTGTTCACGCGCAATGTACTGAGAACGGTTTATTTTGTCCCCCATGTCATCGGCGGGCTGCTGCTCGGGTTTATCTGGCAGTTTATTTTTGTCAGGGGATTTGCCTCGATCGGACAAGCCACCGGCTGGTCCTTCTTCAATCTGCCATGGCTCGGTACGGAGGGGACGGCGTTCTGGGCAATCGTGATTGTTTTTGTCTGGCAAAATGCTGGGTATCTCATGGTCATCTACATTTCCGCAATTAACAACGTGCCGCAAAGCCTGCATGAAGCTTCCAGAGTGGACGGTGCCGGACGGATGCAGACGCTGCGCCATGTAACGATTCCGCTGGTAATGCCGGCTGTAACCGTCTGTCTGTTCCTGTCGATCTCCTGGTCCTTCAAGCTGTTCGATCTGAATCTGTCGCTTACCAAAGGCGGACCTTTCAAGGCTACAGAATCGGTTGCGCTCAACATCTACAATGAAGCGTACACGATCAGCCGGTTCGGCATGGGGTCAGCCAAAGCGATGGTCTTCTTCGTCATTGTGGCCATCATTTCCCTGCTCCAGGTTAGAGCAACCAAGAAAAGAGAGGTGGAGCTGTAATGGAGACTACCGCCAAAAAATACAACGTATCCCTGCTGCTGACCGAACTGCTGTTTATTTTGCTGGCGCTGGTGTTTCTGGTTCCGTTTTATTTTCTGCTGGTCAACTCGGTTAAAAGCTACAGTGAAATCCTCTCGGATTCCGCTGCACTGCCCACTGCGTTCCAGTGGAGCAACTATGCCGAGGCCTGGAAAGCGACCAATTTCCCGCATGCTTTTCTGAACTCTTTTATTGTCACGGTGGTCAGTAACATTCTGCTGGCTTTCCTCTGCTCCATGTCTGCCTACAAAATGGTCCGCAATAACAGCCTGTACAACCGTATCCTCTATATCGCACTTGTAGCGGCTATGGTCATTCCTTTTCAGGCGATCATGATTCCCCTTGTACAGATTGTCAGCGGCCTGGGCGTAATGGACACGACTGCCGGCCTGATCCTTGCTTACCTGGGGTTCGGTGCTCCAATGACGGTGTTTCTCTTCCACGGCTTTGTAAAATCAGTTCCGATTGATATTGAGGAAGCCTCGCGGGTGGACGGAAGCAGCCCTTACGGTACGTTTTTCCGGATTGTGCTCCCGCTGATGCAGCCGATCATCGTTACGGTCATTATTCTGAATACGCTGTGGATCTGGAATGACTATCTGATGCCTTCCCTTATTCTGCAAAGTCCGGAGCTGCGTACGATTCCAATCGCGACCTACAGCTTCTTCGGGCAATACACCAAGCAGTGGGATCTGGCGCTGCCGGGTCTCGTGCTGGGGATTACGCCTGTGGTTATCTTTTTCCTGCTGATGCAGAAGTATATTATCGAAGGCATTGCCCAGGGTTCTGTGAAGGGCTGAGTATACACGTACTTTTCAGGCTGAGAGGATGATGAATATGATAAAAAAATACGGAATTCTCCTCGCAGGCTCCCTGCTGCTCGGCGGTCTGCTGGCAGGCTGCGGTCGCGGCAGTGACAATGCGGATGGAATCAAAACGGTGCATATCTACCAGTTCAAGGTTGAAATCTCCGAAGCGCTGGCTTCGCTCAAAACCGAGTTTGAGAAAGAGCATCCGGACATTAAGCTGGAGATCCAGAGTGTCGGAGGCGGGAGTGACTATGGCGCATCCCTGCGGGCCAAGTTCTCGTCCGGGGACGAGCCGGACATCTTTACCATCGGCGGCAACAATGAGCGCGACATGTGGCTGGAGTACCTGGAGGATCTGAGCGGCGAAGCCTGGGCCAAGGATGTGAAGCCGCTCGCTGCCGAGCAGATGACTGTTGACGGCAAGCTCTACGGCATGCCGATGAATCTGGAGGGCTACGGCTTTATCTATAATAAAGACCTGTTCCAGCAGGCGGGAATTACGGAGAAGCCGGTGACGCTTACAGCTCTGCGCGAGGCCGCAGAGAAGCTGCAGGCTGCGGGCATTACACCTTTTGCCAACGGATATCAGGAATGGTTCGTCCTCGGCAACCACAATGTGAACGTGCCCTTCGCCCAGCAGCCAGATCCTGAAGCTTTTATTGCCGGGCTGACGGACGGAAGTAAAACTTTTGCCGGGGACCCGATTTTTTCCCGGTGGATTGATCTGCTGGATCTGACGGTAGAGTACGGCAACAAAAACCCGCTCTCCACCGACTACAACACCCAGGTCACGATGGTTGCCAGCGGGGAAGCGGCCATGATGCAGCAGGGGAACTGGACCCAGGGGCAGATCGACGGCATCGATCCGGATCTGAACCTCGGTATTCTGCCGATGCCTATCGACGATACGCCGGAGGATAATGACAAGCTGTATGTAGGCGTGCCGAGCAACTGGGTAATTAACAAAAATTCTCCGGTCAAGGAAGAAGCCAAAGTGTTCCTCGACTGGCTTGTCACCTCGGAGACCGGCAAAACCTATATTACCAAGGAGTTCCAGTTCATCCCGGCGCTGGACAGCATTGAGGGAACTGTGGAAGACCTCGGTTCACTGGGTGCAGAGGTGCTGGAGTATACCGATAAGGATCAGGCGCTGACCTGGAACTGGTCCCGCCTGCCTAACGGCATGCCCCAGGAATTATCCAGCAGCATCCAGGGGTACCTCGGCGGCAAGCTGACCAAAGAAGGCATGCTGGAGCAGTTCCAGACCAACTGGGATAATTTGAGTGTGCAGTAATAACACCACAATCCAAAGCCGCGCATCCCTGCGCGGCTTTGTTTTATTCCTCTTTCGGTTCACCGGCTGATTTCTCCGGGTAATCCCCCATTTCCCCCCAGCGGCTGCGCAGCATATGGGCTGCGGCTTTGGGCTGTCTCTGGCGGGTGAATACGCCTTTCCTGTTGCCGCCTACCCGGGTGATTCCCTGCTTGGTGGCAAAATCGGCAAATGCCCATACATGCTCCCCGATCACAAAATCGAGCCTGTCGAACACATGATGATAGCGGATCAGCAGCTCCCGCTGATACTCTTCGGTGAACATCACCGGCGGGTCCTGGTGAAATCCGGCGATGGCATCCGCCCCGTATTCGCTCATAATTACAGGCTTGCCGAAGCGCCGGAACCAGCCTTTCAGCTCCCATTCCACCTGCTGCTCCACCAGCTCCAGCGCTCCCGGGTCCTGGTACCATGAATAGTAGCGGTTCACGCAGATGACATCAAAAAACTGTGACACCTTGCATTTATCCGGCAGCGGCCATTGGACAATCGTAATCGGCCGGTGCGGATCGAGCCTGCGTGCGGTATCTGCCAGCCGGCGGAAATAAGGCACCGCTTCCTCCTGGAAGTTGGCCGCTTCATTAGCTAAGCTCCACATCACAACAGAAGGATGGTTTTTGTCCCGTGCAATGAGATCCGTTAATACCTCCAGATGGTGCGCCAGTGTCTCATCATTAGCCTTGTCCGGCGTATACACCTTCTCGTTATAGTTAAAAAAAGTGAATCCCACCGCCGGAACCTCACCAATCACAACGATCCCTTCCCGGTCCGCGAGATCCAGCAGCTCTTCAGCGTACGGATAATGGGAAGTACGGAAGGAGTTGGCATTCATCCAGCGGAGCAGGTTCATATCCTTCACATTGACAGCCTGATCCAGCCCCTTGCCCCGGATATCACTGTCCTCATGTTTGCCGAAGCCTTTGAAATAGAAGGGTTCACCGTTGATCAGGAACCTTGTTCCTTCCACTTTGACCGTCCGTATCCCGGTCTGCAGCTGATAATGATCGGCAGCTATTCCGTCAGGACCCATAAGCTCGGCATGAAAAGTATACAGGTACGCCTGCAGCGGCCTCCATAACCGGGCCTTCTCCACGTGCAGTTCGCCTGAAATGCCTTTGCCTGCGGCGACCTCCAGCCCATCCTCATCCAGCAGCCGGACCCTCACCTCTGCTTCGGGCAGCGACCCTTCTACTTCGTAATGGACAATCCCGGTCCCGTCCTGCACATCTGCCGTTATTGTAATATCCTTAATATACAGCGCTGAGGTCCGGTACAGCTTTACCGGCCGGTGCAGCCCGGCATAGTTAAAGAAATCGTGAAAATATTCCTGAACACGGTACCCTTCCGGATGCTTCTCGTCATCAAAGGTTTTGATCCGTCCGGGCGGCAGCGTCTGCCAGTCGAGGACATTGTTGACGACGATGGTTACGCGGTTCTCCGCCCCGTACATCACGGCATCCGAGATATCAGCCTCAAAAGGGAGAAATCCTCCTTTATGCTTGGCCGCTTCCACACCGTTGACCCAAACTACCGCATGATGGCAGGCACTGCCTACCCAGAGCATGATCCGGCTGCCGGACCAGGAACGGGGAACGATGAAGATCTGTTCATACCAGACATCCCCGATATGGTCGCGCAGTGCCGCATCCTGGGTGATGTCGTTGTAGCTCGCAGGTACCGGCATGGGGATGGTGTCCGGAAGCGGCGCTTTGAACCACTCCTCCTCCCTGCCTTTATTGGCCGGGTCAGGCTTAAACCGCCATATGCCTGATAAATCCTTCAATTCGCGCGTCATTGTATCCTTTGGGAACAGCATGGTTATACACTCCAATCTATTCTATATCACGAAGCTGCTGTAAAGTCCTGAAGTCCCTGGTCTTAGGCGGCTGCGGGCAGCAAGCCTGAGTTTACACAGCTGCCGGTTATTCTCTCGCCTCCAGCCGGACGCTGACCTCATACGCTCTGCCGTCTTTATAAGGCAGGATCGCGCCGCTCCAGACTTCTCCGTCTACAAGAACTGTTATTTGGCCGCGGCTGACCCGGTCCGGATTAACCACTTCAATCCGGTAGCTTGCACTGCGGAACCTGCGCTCCACCCGGTACCCGGACCACTCCGCCGGAATGCAGGGATCAATCACCAGCCCGGCTGCCGTTGCTCTGATGCCGAGCGCATATTCCAGCGTGGTCCAGAGCATCCAGCCCACTGTGCCTGTAGGGACATGATGGCTGGATCTGCCGAAGCTTGGCGAACCGGCCAGGCCAAAATAATAGTTAGGCACAAAGACCGGCACCTGTCCGTTCTTCTCCGGCGGATTATCGCTGTTCGTCGGCAGTGTCCGGCTGATTGTCTCCCAGGCTTGTGTCCCGCGTCCGGCGATGCAGTCCGCAAACGCCTTGAACATCGAGGCATGACAGTAGACAGAGCCATTCTCAGTCGTGCCCGCCAGCTTGAGGCTGATCCGTCCCCACTTGGGGTTCCAGCCGCTGAACGGGGGGTCCAGCAGCCGGGGTCCAAAAGGTGTATCCAGACTATCGATCGCTGCAAGACATTTCTCCAGCCGTTCTCCGCGGGCAATGCCGCTCATCACCGCCCAGGTCTGGGTGTTCAGGAACAGCCGGCCTTCCTCATCCCGGGCCGTTCCGAACGGCTCGCCGTGATCGTCGAACCCGGCCACATACCATCCGCCGTCCCAGCACGTATCGTTTACTGCTTCCGTCAGCCTGGCTGCTATGGACCGGAGCCGCTCCGAACGTTCTGCATCTCCAAGCTGCTCACAGAACGGAAGCAGCGCCTGAATCCCATAGACGAGCGCCATCGTATTCCAGACGGACTCACCGCGGCCCAGCCGTCCCGGACCATTGATCGGGTCATTCCAGTCGCCGTCGCCCATCAGGCAAAGCCCGTGTGCTCCTGTTGCATCAGCCATATACTCCGCAGCAAGCAGCAGATGCTCATAGATGGAAGCGGTCTTATTAGAATCTTTGAAGCCGGCCTGGCGGTGCAGAAGCTCCGGGTCCCCGCATTGATTCAGCAGCGCCGTCATGCAGATCATCAGCCAGACCGGGCCGTCCGTATGCTTCAGCAGGCACAGATTTTTGGGAGGTGATCCGTCGGTCATGATCCACTGCTGGATAAACCCGCTGGTCTCCTGACCCTGAAGTACAGAAATCATATATTCTGCCGCTCCTGCCGGATCGACCAGCGCGTAGCCCAAAGCATCCTGCAGCTGGTTGCGCACAGGACAATAATTGGTCATGCGGTTGGTGCGGGTCTGCATAACAATCTGTTTTTTAAGCCAAATATTCATAAAGGCATTTACATGCTCATCCGGGGTTTCAACCTGGAACATGCTGCCGGTCCGTTCCCAGTGTTCTTCGACCTCCCGCAGCAGAGCCCCGGCACCCGCAGCCCATAGTTCAGCCCGGCTGGCCGCAATCTCTTCCTGAGAATGGGCACAGCCCACAACGAAGCGGATCACATTTTTTTCGCCCGGCTGAAGCTTTATTCCATGCTGCAATGCTCCCACCGGATGCTCCGCCTCCGCCCGCCGTCCCGAGCACATACCGTTCTTCACTGCCTCCGGCAGCTCAAAGATATCATCCCCGCCAAAGAAAGCGCGCTGGCTGCAGTCAAAGGAATCCGCCTGACGGTCCGCGTAGACATAAACAATGTTCGTATGGTCGTCACAGCCTGCCTTTTGCTCATAGGTCACATGATAGGGAAACGAGAAAGAGGAGAGAATCTGCGATTCTTGATCATATTGACATCTGCTGCCCATTACGCCCCCGTTTTCCAGGGAAAACACTGTGAACAGGGATAGATCTCTCGGCTGTTCACCGGTATTTTTAAGCGTAACTGTCCATATCTCCTGCTGGCCCCGCAAAGGTACAAACACATGTACAGATGTCTCAATCTCCTGATGCCTGGAGCGGATTTCGGTATATCCCAGGCTGTGGATGCACCTGTACTCATCCGGTTCATTCTTTAGCGGCTGATACAGCGGTGACCAGGCCTGCCCTGTCACCTGATCCTTCACATAAAAAAACCGGAAGCCCCGTGTAAACGTACGGTGCCGGGGCTGAAATGCAATGCTGTCCCCCTGGCCGGTCTGGGAAACCTCCATATAATAGGAGTCGTTAAACAAATAGTTGAACCATCTTGCCGGCGTCCGGGGCGTCTTTATGACATACTCTTTTCCCTGGTTCCTAAAATACCCGTAGGGTTCGCTTCTGTTCAAACTGCTGCACACCTTTCCTGTTCGCTGAAGGCCCCGGCGGAGCCCTTGCTAATCCGTCAGATTATTGCGGTATTGCCCAGGCGTAATCCCTTCCATCTTGCGAAAATAACGGATAAAATTCGCCGGATTATTATATTTTAGCTTCATAGCGATCTCGGTAATCGTCAGATCCGTTTCCTTCAGCCACCGCTTGGCAACCGTCAGCCGGTATTGTGCCAGGTAGTCCGTGAAGCTGATCCCGGTCTCCTGGCGGAACACCCGGCTGATATATTGCGGATGATAATTCAGCCTGGCTGAGCATTTTTCCAGCGTAAGATCGGTGTCGAACGCTTCCGCGATCAGCTGCTTCACCTCTTCCGAAATGCTGGTGAACTGATGCTTCTGCCGCTCCTCCAGCAGCCCGATAGCCGGAAGGACGAGCGTACTGCTGAACCATTCCTCAATGTCTCTCGGACTGTGCATCCCCAGCAGCTCCTCAAACAGGGAATCGCCGCCCTCCTTAAGCTGATGATGGGAAATACCTGAATCCTGCAGCAGCCGGATGAGATCCATCAGCAGACGCACCAGTGACATCTGATACTCCTGATGGTCGTAATCCTCACTTGCGAGCGTATTCATCATTAAGGACAAGGTGTCTGCGGCGCGCTGCCGGTCATGTGATTTGATCGCTTCGGACAGCTCCTCTTCCAGCTTCTTCGGAAACACAATTTCCTTCCGCTCGACAGGCTGCACATCCTCAATGAACAAAATAACCTCTTCACCGAGTCTCGCCCGGTACTTCAGCGCATTCTCGCCTTCTTCATATCCCCGCCCCACCGCAGGCCATCCTGCAAAAGAGCGGCTGATGCCGATGCTGGTCTGCAGCTGCAGATAACGCTTCACAGAAGCCTGAACTTCGGTAGCTTTGGCATATACAGATTCCTTAAAAGCCTCCTCCGATTCCGTCCTCGTCCCGATCAGAATAACGACGGATTCACGGATGACGATCGGCGGCAGCCGCTCGCCTTCCGGAACGACCTCCTGCGCGATATTACTGATGGCGAACAGCAGCAGATCCCGGTCCTTCTCGGTAAAACGGCCGCTGTCAAGGCGGTCTATCTGGAGCAGCAGCACCCGCATCGCCGTCCACTGGCTGGTATATCCGTAACCGTAATCCACCAGCCGCTCCTGAATGCCCTGGGACCTCGCTTCACCCAGCAGCATTTTGCGGAACAGAAACTCAGCCAGCTGCTGCTGCTGTCCGGCCAGCTCAAACTTCAGCTTGGACTGATCGGAGAGGATGCCCTGAATCCGGTCGGAGATGGCGATGAACTCATCCCGCTGCGGTTTCGGATCTTTGTCGGCCAGTAAAGAACGGTAAATATGCCTTACCGGACTGTACATCCGGCGCGATCCGATCAGTGCCGTAAGCACCGTTGCGGCAAGGACACCCAGGCTGATCAGAATCGATGTTCTTCCAATGGCTGTGGCCTGCCGGGTAACCGACTGGGTCGGCACAACCGAAACATAGGTCCAGCCGTTATAAGCGGACTTCCGGAAGGAAATAGAGGCTTTATTCTCACCGGCTGTCCCGTTAAAAACACCTACAGGGTCCTCCCGCTCCCTGACCGCCTGAATGTAAGACTCATCCGACAGGTCTACCCCCAGCAGCGAAGCGTCTGAATGGGTGATCACCCGTCCGTCTTCGTCCAAAATGAACACATTGCCCATGCTCGGGTCGCTGTCAATCAGATCGCTCAGCTGCTGGGCGGACATCACCACCGCGATCATGCCCCGCGGATTGCTGGAGTTGATCGGCCATTTTTTCAGATTAATGACGGCATGATTCAGTTCCACCATACCTTCCGCCCCCTGGATACTGGCCGAATTGCCGCTGATCCACATGGAGCCGTTAGCCATGCCGGAGAACGCGGCCAGCTTTTCCTTCAGACCAGGCTGGCTGTAGGCGTTAAGGCCCGAGTTGGTAATCAGCCAGTCCTGCTCCAGGCTGTACAGGTATACATCCTTAATCCCCAGCTCGAACGTCTGGATCGAGGAGAGATGCTTATACAATTCATGAATAATTTCCATATCGTCTATATCCAGGTTCGCCGCAATCGCTTTGGTTACCGTCGGCAGCCCCAGCAGCTGTGTTGTGGAGAAATCGATCATCCTGAGCGTCTGTTCCACCCGCAGCTGGCTCTGCCGCAGGACCTGGGAATTGCGTTCCTCGACCTGCTGCAGCACCGATTGGGAGGAGTAGTGATAGGAATACCACCCTAAGATCAGCACGGGAAAAGCACCGATCACTAAAGTAAAAACCATCAATTTCAGTAAATAGCTTGATATCCGCATGTTCTCACTACCCCCGCAATCGTATGTTGCTTTTTATTTTAGCATATGGGGATTTTCATTGGGCCTTTCGGACAGCTTGAAAAGGCTATTGCGCATTCGCTTTGTTGTACGCCTCGGTGTACTCTTCAATGACCTTCGCGCCGCCGTCCTGCTGCCATTTGGCCACTGCCTCGTTCCAGCCGTTCTCATCCAGATCGCCCATGATGAACCGGACCCGGGCATCGTCAATAATTTTGCTGAGCTCCGAACCCCGTTCGCTGTACGTATCCGAGATAAACGGCTGGATCGGATTGACCACGGCGATTTCGGCATTCTTTTTCCACATCTCGTCACGCATATGCACCAGCGGTTTGCCGTAAGTTACGACCTTGTCTCTTAGCACAGCCAGCTGGGAGGAATCACCCATACCGTATTCGGCCAGCATTTTCGGATCCGTAGTTTTGACGTATTCCCCGTTGTTCAGCGTGAACTGGCGCCCTTCGAGCCCGTTGACCAGCATGTTCTGCATATCCTCGTCAGATACTTTGTCAAAAAAGTTCAGTACAGCCTTGAGATCCTCTTCCGTCTTGACCGAAGTTTTCGGAATCATGAACAGACCGTAGGAGCCCGATCCCCCGGGACTGCGGAGTCCTGCCGGGCCTTCCAGCGCGTTAACCATGGTAATCGCCCCGGTTGGCGTAACCTTCTGGACGCTTTCTTCAATTCCGTTCGCATCGTTCAGATTGGCGACCCAGGCGCCGGCTTTGCCTGCATTGATCATCTGCTTGCCGTCTTTGACAACAGCGAAATCCAGGTTAATCAGCTTCTCGTCATAGAGCTTTTTGTAGAACTTCATCGTTTCCAAAAAGGCAGGAGACATGTGAGCCGGACTTGCTTTACCGTCCTTGATCTCCCAGTCCGCCGGACCGCCCATCCAGGTCAGCATCGCCCGCCAGCCCGACGCCACCTGCTGCTCGGCGAGACCGATCGTGTCCGCTTTGCCGTTCTTGTCAGGGTCATTATTCACAAATGCCTTCAGCACTTCGTAGAAATCGTCTACTGTCTTCGGCTCCTGCAGCCCCAGATTATCCAGCCAGTCTTTGCGCAGCATCAGACCGTCACGGGCGAGATCTCTTGCGCGGTAGATGCCGTATACTTTTCCGTCGATAGAGATGGCATTCAGGGCCACTTCGTTCATCCGGCTGAGGTTAGGATAATCCTTCAGATACGGGCCAAGCTCCCAGAACATTCCGGAACGTGCTGAATTGACGATGTAAGGCAGCTTCTGGTCCAGCACAAGCACCGCACTCGGCAGCTCGCCCGAAGCGACTGTGGCGCTCAGCTTATCCGAATAAGTTGTCGAAGGTACCCAAGTGATGCTGAGATCCGTATTCGTCCGTTCCTCCAGCTGCTTGTAGAGCTCGCCTTCCGGGTCCATCGGCTCCGGATTGTAGCTGGTCAGCATCATCGACATTTTGTAGCGTCCCGCGGCTTGCGCATTGCCCTCCGCTCCTTGAGCGCTCTCTTCTGTATTTCCGTTCCCGCCGCATGCGGACAATGCTCCCAGCACCAGCGCCGCCGAGAATGTAGTCATCGCCAGTCTTTTCCAGCGTAATGCCCCTTTGGTTGTTGTCATGGTTGGTTATCCTTTCTTTGGTTGAGGTGGTATAAGTCGCACTCTTTATTGTTGATAATGGCTTGGTTGTGGCTGCGAGGATCTCAAGTTTATCAGCAAACATACGGCGCTCGGAATCCAAGTATAGTCCGAATTAGCTGGAGGATTTCCACTTAAGGCTGCTAAAAATCCGTAAATGATGAATTTAGCTGGAGATTTTCCAACTAACTATGTTACTTGGCACCTGAGATGATCCGCTCCTGATCTCTGAACCTGCACTCTAACGGGATTATTCCACTGCCGCAGGACTACGCTCCTACAGTTCCAAACTTCCTCCCCGCCACTTTCCAACTGCGATCAAGTGTCTGCGATCCATCTAGTTGGAAATCCTCCACTTAATTTTCTCACAAACAGCTGCGTATAGAGATTAGTTCGAATTAATCCGCTTACATTTCTGGATTTCAGCAAAAATGCTACGTATGGAGCGAATTAGATGGAGGATTTCCACTTAAGGCTGCTAAAAACCTGTAAATGATGAATTTAGCTGGAGATTTTCCAACTAACTATGTTACTTGGCACCTAAGATGATCCACTCGGAGTTCGGAGCCGATGCTCTGGCGGGATTGTTCCACAGCCGCAGGACTAACGCTCCTACAGTTCCAAACTTCCTCCCCGCCACTTTCCAACTGCGAGCAAGTGTCTGCGATCCATCTAGTTGGAAATCCTCCACTTAATCTTCTCACAAACAGCTGCGTATAGAGATTAGTTGGAATTGATCCGCTTACATTTCTGGATTTCAGCAAAAATGCTAGGTATGGAGCGAATTAAATGGAGGATTTCCACTTAAGGCTGCTAAAAACCCGTAAATGATGAATTTAGCTGGAGATTTTCCAACTAACTATGTTACTTGGCACCTGAGATGATCCACTCGGAGCTCGGAGCTCGGAATCGGCACTCTAACGGTATCAATCTGCTAAAGCGCATCCCGCCTGCGAGTAAACATCGTTTACATGCATTTCCTGCAGTTAAAAGGCGGTATGATAGCGGACTATGGCGTTTAAGTGCATTTTGTACATCTAAAAACCAAGGAAAGTCTTCTTTTCCGGGTTACAGGGATTTTTAACTGCACAAACTGCAGTTAAAACCCTCCCGGCTTAATAATAACTGGTTTTAGTTGCATGAAATACAGTTAGTCTCTAATCGCGGTAATGCTGCAGCAAACTTCCGGTGTTTCAGAGACTGTCTGTTACCGCCCCCTCACCCCTTAACCGACCCGAGCAGCGCCCCCTTGGCAAAATGCTTCTGCAGGAACGGATACACGATCAGGATCGGGACGGTGGAGATGACGATGACCGCCATTTTGACAGCCTGGTCAGGCGGAATGAAGTTACTCTCAAGAGAGGACGTATCCCCGAGGCTGCCGCCCTGGGACAGCATGACGATCTGCCGCAGCAGCACCTGAATCGGCCACTTGGTCGAGTCATTAATGTACAAAATAGAGCTGAAATAGGTGTTCCAATGACCGACAGCGTAGAATAGCGAAAATGTAGCCAGTGCCGGCAGGGACAAAGGAATGACGATCCGCATCAGGATGCCGGGGTCGCTGGCGCCGTCGATTTTGGCCGACTCCTCCAGATCCGGCGGAAGCTGCTGAAAGAAGCTGCGGATAATAATCAGGTTAAAGGCACTGATGGCGCCCGGCAGCAGCAGCGACCAGTACGTATCGAGCATCCCCAGCTCTTTGACCACCAGGAACGTAGGGATCATCCCGCCGCTGAACAGCATGGTGAAAATGATCAGAAGCTGGATCGGCGAGCGGAAATCCATATCCCGGCGGGATAGCGGATAAGCCATCAGGCAGGTTAGTGTAATATTGATCAGGGTACCGGCAACAGTGATGAAGATGGTAACCCCGAGGCTGCGCATCAGTGTGCTGGTCGAAAAGATATATTTGTACGCTTCCAGTGAAAATTCAGTCGGGAAGAGAATGAACCCTTTTTCCAGCAGCTCCCGCTGGGTAGCAAATGAGCCGGCAACCACATAAATGAACGGAATAACCGTAATCAGAGCAATAACCGCCAGGATTATAACGTTAAAAGTATCAAACAAACGGCTGCCCCATGATGTTTCTTTTACCACAATTCTGCCTCCTTTCGCTGGTTTCCTTAGAGAATGCCTTCCTCACCGAACCGCTTGGCCAGGAAGTTGGAGCCGAAGACGAGCACCAGCCCCACAACGGACTTGAACAATCCGACCGCCGTACTGTAGCTGTATTCACCCTGGGATATCCCGGTCGTATAGACATAGGTATCGAAGACTTCACCGACCTCCCGGTTGAGTGAATTCAGCATCAGGAAGATTTGTTCAAACCCTGTATCGAGGAAATTGCCCAGCCGCAGGATCAGCAGAATTACAATGGTGGACCGGATCGCCGGAAGCGTAATATGCCACAGCTGGCGCATGCGCCCTGCCCCGTCTATTTTGGCAGCCTCATAGAGCTGGGTATCCACTCCGGCCAGCGCCGCCAGGAAGATGATCGTTCCCCAGCCCGTTTCCTTCCACATCACTTCGCCGGTAATGAACGTCCGGAACCAGCCGGGACTGAGCAGGAACTGGACTTTTTCGCCGCCCATGGACGCAATCGCTTCATTCACCAGACCGCCCTCGGTCGTAAAAAACAGGTAAGCAATCGAGACGATAACGACCCAGGACATAAAATGGGGGATGTAGACCATCGTCTGAATCCACTTTTTGTACGCCTGCGACCGCAGTTCATTAAGCATTAAGGCAAGAATAATCGGCAGCGGAAAAAAGAATAAAATATTGTAAGCGGCCAGGATGAACGTATTCCTCAGCAGCTTCCAGAACAGCGGATCGCCGAAAAAGCGGTTGAAATGCTTTAGCCCCACCCATTCACTGTCCACAAAACCCAGAAAAGGCTGATAGTTCTTAAATGCCAGCAGCAGACCGTACATCGGTACATACTTGAAGATGATAAAATACAGGAGCCCGGGCAGCAGCATGATATACAGCCATTTATTGCGGACCATCCGTCTCAGCTTCTGCCTGCGGTACACATTTGTCATTGCCGGCTTCACAGCCGCGATTGGATTTCCCATGTTCCTTCCCCATTTCCAGCGCCGCAGGGAGATCAGCTGCCCGGTTGCAGCACCTGGTCCTTGAGCGCATTGAATTGCCCGGTCGAGCGGTTATAGATCTGATACCAGCCGTTGTCATCCCATACCGAGAAAGCGAATCCTTCTGCAACGGCTTTATTAGCAATCTGCGAGTAAGCATCCAAAAGCGTATCTGTAATCACTCCCCGGTGTTCATATCCGAACTCGCCGAGATAGACCGGAATGCCGTGCACATCTGCAAATTCCCGCTTCACATCATCCACACGCTTCAGGTGATCCGCCAGATTTTGAAAATAAGAATGATAGGTACCGATTACATACCGGTCTTCTCCCTCACCCGGCAGGTCCAGCGGATTACGGTACGTATCATACAATCCCCAGCCGCTGTTATAGTTGTATCCGCCAAAAATCAGATTGCGGTACGCATGCGGCTGCCTGCCGTCCACGGTGAAGCTGCGGATTGCCGCATATGCACGTTTGTTGAGTTCGATCACACTTGCTTTGGCTGCGGCTCCGGTATTCATGCTCAGATGCGGTTCATTGAACAGCTCGAACACCAGCGTCTCCGGCGCATCCTTGAACAGATCGGCAATCCCGGTCCAGATCGTCTCCAGCCGCTGCATGTTAGTCTCAAAAGCAGGCTCACCCTGCACAGCGTTCATAGCCCACTCTTCATGATGCGTGTTGAGGATGAGGATCACCGGCTTTTGGCCATCTTTTTTACGCTCTGCGTTCACATCCTTCAGCACATAATCCACCAGCTGCTTCACTGTAGCGACATTCGGATCGCTGGCAGAGAAATTACCGCTCTCATCGGCCGTTGACGGATACTTGCTGCCCCGCCCGCCCCAGTTCACCGGAATCCGGATGTTGGTATAACCCGCCGCGATAAAAGCGTCAACCGCCGCCTTCACATCCCCGAAGCTCTGGCTGTTCCAGTTTCCTTCAAACGTATTGCCGAGGTTGGTTCCCCTGCCCATCAGCTTGACCATTTTTTTGGCCTTCACGGGATGGAATCCTGCTTTGGCCACCGCTCCCTCGGCTTTTACGCCGCCCCCGCCTATTCCTAATGAAAGAAGCAGGGCCGAGCATAGAAACCACACCAGCGCAGATCTGGATTTTACAATAGATGTCATTAGATACAGCCTCCTTGGATTGGGATCGTACCTCATCATTTCAAAACAGTAAGCGTATTCATTTCACACCCGGCATCGTTGCGGTTGCTCTTTGCATTACATCAGGCAGCAGCTGCTTGCTCTGCCACCAATATAGTGCAGCTGTTCAATTGCCGTCTATAGTCATCTTAGTACCAGTAAGAAACCCTTGCGGCTGTGGGCTTTGCGGCATATGACTGTTCATTTCAGGCCCTGCGGTTGTCATTATGTAATGCTGTCTGATGTGCCAAAAAAGCCTCCAGAGGGAGGCTGAACCCATGTAAGTATAGTCAGATCTACGCACCGTCAGTACCTTATCCCTCACCTTTACAGGAACCGCAGCAGGCTGCTGCCTCTTGGACACGCCAACCCATGCTCGGAAGGTTCACCCGCAAAACTTGCCTGTCCTGTCTGAAAAAATGCACAGAAAGCACCACCCGGAAGTTTGTGTCTATTTTCACTTGTGGTATTATGTTCCAATATTTACAATATACATATTGAAGTCCCACTATATAATTGAAAGAAGGATGATGTATGACCAGCAGCAAACAAGCAAGCCGGATCCTGGTCCCCCTGCTCGCTCTTACTGTAATGGCCGGGTGCGGGAATAATGCACAGAACAACAATGCCGACGAAGCAGTCAAAGCACCCGCAGCACCGGTTAGCGCACATCAGGCCCATTGGTCCTATGAAGGCGATACTTCCCCGGAACACTGGGCTGAGCTGGATGAGCTGTTCACGGCATGCAGTACGGGTACCTCGCAGTCTCCGGTCAATATTGTTCAGACCCAAGTGAAGGAAGACGAGGCGCTCTCCCCGGTACAGGTGAAGTATTCGCCGTCCCCGGTATCCATTTTGAACAACGGGCATACCATCCAGGTAAACCTTCAGAATCAGGACAACACAATCATACTGGAAGGCACGGCTTATGTGCTGCAGCAGTTCCATTTTCACCTGCCCAGTGAGCATGAGGTGGACGGCAAGCATGCTGCCATGGAGCTTCATCTGGTCCACAAAAGTGACGACGGGGTGCTTGCTGTAGTGGGGGTTCTCATCACCAAAGGCGCAGACAATAGCGAACTGAACAAGCTGTGGTCCGTGCTGCCTTCGAAAGAGAGCGAACAGGAGACTGCTGTCGAGGGTACCTTCGATATAAACAAGCTGCTTCCGGCAGATCTTCATTCCTTCCGCTACCAGGGCTCACTTACCACGCCTCCGTGCACCGAAGGGGTCCAATGGATCGTTCTGGAAAATCCGGTGCAGTGGTCAGAAGCACAGATTAGCGCGTTCGGAGACATTTTCCCGCATGACAACCGGCCTGTGCAACACCTCGGAACCCGGGAGATTGCTGCGGATCAATGAACTCATTATTAAAACAAAAAAACAGCCAATATCCTCTAACGATATCAGCTGGTTAATGAATCTGCTCCTCCCTGAAAATATTACCGGCTACAGTGAGGCTGAAGCCTCACTGACCCAGGCCGTCAGCTGTTCTGCATGAACGGTATCCCCTTTACGCAGCTTCTGTGTTTTTCTTTCGGGCGGACCGCTGAACAAATCTTCAGGAAGCTCTAACGCGGCAGCATTAAAGATCGTAAAGCTTACTGCGTCTTTGGATACCGAAATGACTGCGGCATACTTCCCGTTTTTTAAAAAATGGGGCTTTTTATATTGAATCCGTTCCTGCACAGCCGGTATGGCCTGGTGTACCACCTCACGAAGACTGGCGGAGATTTCTGCTTGCCATGGCTCCTGCAATGCTGCAATAAAACCGGTGACTTCCTGGTTCATTCACATCTTCCCCTCTGTACAGTGATTTTTCAATTTCAGCTCCCTATGCCTCTGGCTTGGCCTGTAATGAAACGTTGTATCGGCAGCGCAAATGACGCCCGAAAAAATTGCTTCTATTATATATGGCGTACCAGGTTTCCGGCATAAGGAATCCTGTCCACATTATAATTCAGGAAGTGTGTGTAAAAAAAGCCCGGACTTCAAGATGAATCATCTCGAAAGTCCGGGCTTTAGGTGTGCCGGCACAATGTGTGCTCAGCTGCGTACCTTAACCTTTTACCGCAGAACCCACAGTCATTGCACGTTCTACTTGTTCACTGAGCAGCAGATAGACAAGCACCATTGGAATGGACGCAATTGTCATTACTGCCCCCATCGCTCCCCAGTCCGTACTGTAAGAACCCTGGAAGAAGAGCAGTCCCAGCGGCAGTGTTTTCATATTCTCGTCTGAGATCAGAATGTACGCCAGGGTGAACTCGTTCCAGTTGTTAAGGAATTGGAAGATAGCGATAGTTGCGATCGCCGGGAGCGCCAGCGGCAGGATCACCTGTGCGAACAACCGGTAGATGCTGGCCCCGTCTATGCAGGCCGCCTCTTCGATTTCCCGGGGAATACTCACCAGGAAGCCATAGAACACCATTGTCGAGAACGGAAGTCCGATAGCTATGTAGGGAATGATGAGTGCCCCATAAGTGTTGGTCAGATGAAAATCGCGCACCAGAATGGCCAGCGGAATCATGATAACCTGCAGCGGCATGAACATGCCGACAATCATATACGTTCTGACCGCCGAGCGGAATTTCCACTGCATCCGGGCTACGGCAAAAGCGAACATAAGCGCCAGCAGCAGGATGAACAGCGTGGAAATAATAGATACAATGAAGCTGTTCATAAAGTATTTTGGAATATTAAACTGTGTCCAGGCATTGACATAATTCTCAAAACGGAAGTGTGTCGGCAGGCCGAACGGGTTGGTGACAAAGATTTCGTCATTATTTTTCAGGGAATAGGAAATCATCCAGAAAAGCGGATAAATTGATACGATAAAATACAGCCACAGCGGAATTTGCAGCAGAAAACTGCCGAAGGACCGGAATGCTTTGGTGTTCATGTTGTTCTCCTTTCCATTAGGCGTGCTGTCCGCGGTCAAATACCTTATTGATGACAACGGTCGCTACAAGCGAGATCAAGACGAGCAGAACCGATACTGCACAGGCATATCCGTAATTGCTCTCCATAAAGGCATACCGGTAAATCATGAAGGTCATAGTGTAGTTGGTCGTGCCCGGTCCGCCGTTGGTCATGATCAGCATTTGTACAAATGCACCAATACCTGAAGTGATGGCGATGGTAAAACAGAATTTGAACGTTTCCCGCATCAGCGGCAGTGTGACATGCCAGTGTGCGCGCCATTTGCCGCAGCCGTCAATAGTCGCAGCTTCAAAGTAATCCTCGGGCACTGCCTTGACTCCCGCATACAGCAGAGAGAACTGATAGCCCATGAACTGCCAGGCGTTAACAAAAGCGATCGCGATAATCGACTGTGTCGGCGAGCTCAGCCAGTTCTGCTGATAGGGAATACCCAGCACATCGAACAGCTTGTTAATTAATCCGTTTGTCGGGTCGTACATGGCGATCCACAGCTGGCAGACAACGGTAACCGAGAGTACAACCGGGATAAAATAAGCTGTTTTCAGCAGCTTGCGTCCGCGGGTTTTCGGATTGGCGCAGACCAGCGCCAGGATGGTACCCAGACCGATCTGGAATACAGCCAGCACGAGAGCGAATATTGCCCCGTTCTTAAACGAAGTGGAGAGCAGCGGATCGGAGAACAGCTCCCGGAAGTTGTCCAGACCGATAAAGGTTGCTGTGCTCAGCCCGTCCCAGTCATAAAAGCTGCGCACCACGGTCTGCAGCACCGGATAAATCAGGATCACACTGTACAACAACAGGGCAGGGAGCAGGAACAGCGCCAGCGCTGACTTATTTCCCAGGTATTTATTCATGCGGTTCTTTCCCTCCTTATGTCCGCAACAGCCGGACCCCGGGGCGGGAGCCACGAGGTCAGGACAGTTACAGGTTTACTTATTTTCCTTGCCAAGTGTACGGTTCAGGTTAGCCACAAAGTCTTCTGTAGTAAAACCGTCTACCAGTATGTTTTGGGTGTTGTCATTGATGGCATTCTGAATTTGAGTGTTGCTCAGCAGCTTCGCGTATTCTTTCGCATTCGGCAGAAGCTCGTCCGCAATACGCTGCATCATTACCGGGACATCGGAAGCGATCGGCTTGTCTGTTTTTGGCGAAACAATCGGGCTGCCCAGCTGCGTATATTTGTATTCGGCTGATTTTGCCGCAAGGAATGCCGCTACCTCTACTGCAGTTTCCTTGTTCTTGCTGGCCGGGGATACGGCATAACCCTGAGGAGAACCGGCACCGTCAATGTAATATTTGGACGCTTCATAGGTGGCTTCATCCTTGGCAGGCCAGTACATCCAGTCTACCTGGTCGCCCAGCTTTTCAGCAGAGCTGTAGATTTCCCATTGGCCGTTCACGAACATGGCCGATTTGCCCTGATAGAACTGCGAGGAAGCCTGGTCATAGTTCGTGTTCGTCGCGTTGGCGTCAAACAGTCCGGCTTGCTGAAGCTTCTCCATCTGCTCTGCGGCAGTTACGAATGCCTGCGGCAGCTCTGTCAGCCCCTGCTGCTCCAAAGCGCCAAAGCCTGCAGCCTCTTCACGGGTTACCAGACCGTTATAGAACGCGGCGGTGATCCATTTTTCTTTTGCAAAGATCGACATCGGCACATAGCCCGCTTCCTTCAATTTGCCGGCTGCAGCTGCCAGTTCATCAATGGTTTTGATCGGTGTGGCAATGCCAACTTCATCAAAAATCGTCTTGTTGTAATAGATCAGCTGGAACTCAATGCCTGTATCGGGATAAGCATAGACATGTCCGTCCGGAGCAACGAGACGCGATTCTACTCCAGGGTTGAGATTCGCCTTATATTCCGCAGTAGCTTCATAATCGTCCAGAACCTCTACATTTTTTGATTTGGCAAAAGTCTGCAGTGTCGCCCAGTCCGTGAAGTAAATATCCGGCATATTTCCTGTAGCGGCATAAGTTTTGAGTTTCTGGTTGCCATCCTGTACCGCAGGATCAAGCTCAATCTCGACCTCCGGCATTTCCTTTTTCAGCTCTGCTACGGCATAGTCGAAGGGACCTTTTGTATCTTCGTCAAAATGCTGCGCGTAAACCTTCAGCTTGACCGCGCCGCCTTCAGCTGCGGTATTGGCAGCCGGTGTCTCTTCGGAGGCCGCGTTGCTGCCGCAGGCAGACAGGACCAGTGTCATGGAAAGCGTTATCATGAGTGCACTTAAACGTTTGTGCTCAGTTTTCATTGTTGTATCCCCCTATGGAAGTTTATGTCTTTTAGCTATGATGTCCTTGCTACATTCACATTATAGCCTCAGACTGCGGGTAATCTTAAGGCATAAAACGGGCATTACCCGTAAAAAACGGGACAAAAAAATCACCCTTAGGGGTGATTGTATGGATTGTGCGGGGCCGCCGGGCGGGTTCGGCGATATCAACGGGAGTTTTCCCGTTGATTTGGGGCCGCCAGACGGATTCGGCGAATTCAGCGGGAGTTTTCCCGCTGATTTGGGACCGCCGGGCGGGTTCGGCGATATCAACGGGATTTTTCCCGTTGATTTGGGGCCGCCGGGCGGGTTCGGCGAATTCAGCGGGAGTTTTCCCGCTGATTTGGGGCCGCCGGACGGGTTCGGCGAATTCAGCGGGAGTTTTCCCGTTGATTTGGGGCCGCCGGACGGGTTCGGCGAATTCAGCGGGAGTTTTCCCGTTGATTTGGGGCCGCCGGACGGGTTCGGCGAATTCAGCGGGAGTTTTCCCGCTGATTTGGGGCCGCCGGACGGGTTCGGCGAATTCAGCGGGATTTTTCCCGTTGATTTGGCTCCGCCGGACGGGTTTGGCGGATTCAGCGGGATTTTTCCCGCTGATTTGGCTCCGCCGGACGGGTTTGGCGAATTCAGCGGGATTTTTCCCGCTGATTTGGGGCCACCGGGCGGGTCGGCGGATTTCGAAGGTATTTATACCTTTTATTTTGCCGCATTGGAAAATTTCTGCGGAAACAAAGGTATCTATACCCTTCATTCTGCCACATTGGCCGTCTCCATAGGATTCAAAGGTATTTTTACCCTTCATTCCGCCAAATGGGCCATTTCCTGTGAATTCAAAGGTATTTATACCTTTCATCCTGACACCGACGCTAACGCTAACCATCCTTCGTATACAAGAACACCATTGTCCACTATAGCTCAACCTGCCAGCCACTTCACACTTTACTCAACTACTCTTCCCTTCCCACCATCCACTTCACACTTTACTCAACTACTCTTCCCTTCCCACCAGCCACTTCACACTTTACTCAACTACTCTTCCCTTCCCACCATCCACTTCACACTTTACTCAACTACTCTTCCCTTCCCACCAGCCACTTCACACTTTACTCAATTACTCTTCCCTTCCCACCATCCACTTCACACCTTACTCAATTACTCTCCCCTTCCCACCAGCCACGTCACACTTTACTCAACTACTCTTCCCTTCCCACCAGTCACCTCAATCTTTACTCTACTACCTTCTCTTCCCACCAGCCACTTCATTCTATACTCAACCACTCTACTCTTCCCACCAGCCACGTCACTCTTTACTCAATTACTCTCCCCTTCCCACCAGCCAATCCACACTTTACTCAACTACTCTTCCCTTCCCACCAGCCATTTCACCTTTACTCAACTACTCTTCTCTTCCCACCAGCCACTTCACTATTTACTCACCACTCTACTCTTCCCACTAGCCAATCCACACTTTACTCAACTACTCTTCCCTTCCCACCAGCCATTTCACCTTTACTCAATTATTCTTCTCTTCCCACCAGCCACTTCACTATTTACTCAACCACTCTACTCTTCCCACTAGCCACTTTGCCTTCACTCCACTACCTTCTCTCCCCGCCCCCAGCCAACAAATTCACTTTTTAACCAGCTTCTCATACTCGGTCGGGGTGACACCGAAGCGTTTTTTGAAGCTTTTGCTGAAATAGTTGGGGTCGGCGTATCCGACGCTCTCGGAGATGTCGGCAAGTTTGCGGTTGCCTTCCAGCAGGAGGGTGCGTGCCTTTTTCATGCGGATGTGTGTGATATGGTCGACAATGGAATAGCCCGACTCCTTGCGGAATACCCGGCGCAGGTAACTGGGGTCTACATAGACGCCGCCGGCGACCTGCTCGGCTGAAAGATCTGCGTCAGCGTAGTGCTGCTCGATGTAGCTGATCGCCGATGCGAACAATTGGGAGGCCTTCGTAGGCTTCACATCTTCCGTCAGCTGAATCACTCTGCGGTACAACGCAATCAGCCACTCCTCCGCTTCGTCCCAGGAGCCGCAGGCTTTCAGCCTCTCAAATGGCGATTTGTCCGCCTCGCTGTCCCATACCCGGTTGTAGGAGAAGCCCCGCTCTCCTGCAAAGGTCAATACAAGCGAGACCAGCCCCATCATCATCGCATCCGCATATTCATCTCCCCACCTGCAGGCGCGAAGCTGGCGGACCGCCTTGCGGACCTCCTCCAGAACCTCGGCATCTTTCATGCGCAGGCCAAGCACAATCGCGTCGCGGGCGGCGCTGATTTCCGGCGCTTCCTGTCCGGACGGCACACCTTCTCGCCCGCCGCTCTCAGCTTCTGCTTCCGGTCCGGCTTCCTGCTCACGGGATAATTGCGGCAGCTTGGGTGCGATCCGGGCGAGCATTTCCAGCATCTCCGCTTCGTTAAACGGCTTGAGCAGATAATCCTGCACCCCTGTCCGCACAGCCTTCTGCAAATATTCAAATTCATTGTGTCCTGAAATAAATACAATGACCATCCGTTTAAAACGGTCCTTCAGCTTGACCGCAAGCTCAATGCCGTTCATAAACGGCATGTTAATATCAACCAGCGCCAGATGCGGCTGATGCTTCTCCGCCTCAAGCAGCGCCTCCTGTCCGTTTCTCGCTTCGCAGCATACCTCGAAGCCGTGCCGCTTCCAGTCCATTTTCAGCCGCAAAAAATCACGGAACAGCGGCTCATCATCAACGATCATCACCTTGTACATCCTGTTCATCCCTCTTTTCATTTCCAAGCATAGGCAGCGACAGCTCCACCGTAGTCCCCTCACCCAGCGCGCTCTGCACAGTCAGGCCATATTCCTCTCCAAAATACAGGCTCAGCCGCTGCTGCACACTGTATGTACCGATAGAGCGTGTTTCCTCCTCCGGCGAATAGCCCGACATAATGGATTCGATCCGCTCCTCCTCCATGCCGACACCATTGTCAATCACCTGTACGAATACCTTACCGTCCACAGCAAACGCCTGGATACGGATGAAGCCTTTGCTGCCCTTTTTCTTAAGTCCGTGATAAATAGCGTTCTCGACCAGCGGCTGCAGCGACAGCTTCGGAACCGGCGTTCCTGACAGCTCAGCCGGAATATCAATCTCGTAGCGGAATACATCCGGATAACGGATCTGCATGATGGCCAGATAATCGTCGGTGATCTCCGCTTCCTTTTCCAGAATGATAAGCTCTCTTCCTTTGTTCAGCACCATCCGGTAAAAATCCGCCAGCGCCTTGGTCGTGTCCCGCGCCTCTTCGTTGCGGTCAAGCTCATTCAGTACATAGATCGTATCCAGCGTGTTATATAAAAAATGCGGCTTGATCTGCGCGCTGATCAGTGCAAGCTCGTACTCCCGTTTGCGGTTCTGTTCCTGTGTCACTTTATGAAGCAGCTCCCGTACACGTCCGACCATAAAGTTGAACGCTTCCGCGATCGTCCCGATTTCGTCTTCGGTCTTCGCTTCCACCACCGGTTCCAGATCTCCGCTGACGACCTGGCGCATCGCTCTGGTCAGCCGTTCCAGGGGACCTGCCACCATCCGGGACAGGAGGCTGGCACCGAACAGGGAAAAAATCAGGCACAGCGCTCCTACCAGCGCCGTCAGCCTCACATTCTGCCGGACATCGGCCGTCAGCAGCTGGAGGGAAACCACATTGATCAGCTCCCAGTCCATCCGGCCGTAATGGCTGACCGTTACCAGATTGCCGTCCTCTCTATAAGAGAAGCTGGCGGCACGTGTTGACGCGTGATTCTTTCCGATCTCTGCTGCCATTGAGGGCTCTATCTGTGTCAGCAGGCTGTTTTTGTCTGCCGCAGCCACGATGCGCAGCTGTTTATCCATGAAATAGTAACTCTTGGGTGCTGCCGGATCGCTGGACTGTAAGAATGCGGACAGCTGCTCCTCTTTTATAATCAGGAACAGTGTGCCGAGCGTCTCGCCGGTATCAATATTGATGACTATTTTCCCCAGGGTAAGTACAGGAGATGCCGGGTCAGGCGTCATGTAATCCCGCTGCTGCATATCGAACCAGTGTGACGTTCCATAGCTGTCAGCCTCCTTCACCTGCTCCAGCATGCCGCTGGCAGCAATGCCTCCCTCATCCCGGCCCGATGTGTAGGAAGGATACACAGTACCGTCGTTACCGACGAACACCGCCGCATCCACTTCCCTGAAGATGGACAGATCGGTGGAGAGCCGGCTCTGCATCAGATTGGAAAAACGTATCTGCTCCAGCGTAACCGCTGCGGTCTGGACAGCCGGATAAGTTTCGTACAGACGGTTAATGTTGGTGACCATAATATTGGCCGCCGTTTCTGCACTGCGGAGAATATAATCCGTTCGGGAAAGAATAAGCTGGGATTCATCGGCAACATTGCGTGTAGTCCGGTCAATCAGCGAACGGCTGAATAAATGGCTGGACAATGCGCCCAGAATAAGCAGAGAAAAAATCAGCAGGGGAAGAAATATGGCAATGACCTTGCTTTTGAACCGGAGCCGGCCGAACCATTTCCGGATGTATACAATAATTTTCAAGCGGGTTACCTCCGTCAGGACAATGAGTATTCAACATGGTAACACAATCCTTCCCGATTTAGAAGAAGCTGCAGCAGCCGCGCTCAGGGGCCAAAAAAAGTACACTTGAAAGAATGAAAGCCCGGTGATAATATTGTAGCTGTGATTTAGTAAATTTATTAACTAAAAAAGGCGTGAGCAGCTTGGCAACGATTAAAGACATCGCCCGCGAGGCTGGCGTATCTGCCGCTACTGTATCAAGAGTGCTCAATAATGACCTTTCCCTGTCTGTCAGTGACGATACACGGACCCGTATTTTTGCCGTCGCCGGACAGCTTGGCTACAAGCCGGCCCGGCTCAAGCAGATGAAGCGGGATACGAAGCTGGGCGGCAAAACCGTCTCGCTCCTGCTCTGGTGTTCGCCTGAAGAGGAACGGGACGATCCCTATTACGGATCGATCCGCCGGGGGGTAGAGCTTCGCTGTGAAGAGCTGGGCATTGTGCTCGGCCAGACGCTGCGCGGGCGCACCTCTCATCCGGCCCTGCGGCCCGGCGATGGCCTTATCGTCGTAGGCGGCTTTGACCTTCAGGATCTGGAAGGGCTTCATTCCGATCCGAATACAATTGTGCTTGTCGACCAGTACCTGGAACGCCCTGATTATGACTCGGTACGTACCCACTTCCGCCAGGCGGTCAACCAGGCACTCGGGCATCTGCTAGCACTTGGCCACCGTGACATTGCCTTTATCGGCGGCGGGGGGGAAGGCGAGCGGCGCGCACATCATTTTAAGCGGATTCTGACGGAGAAAGGGTGTTATGATGCCGGGCTGATCCGCACGGGCAGCTGGAGCAGTGCTGACGGCTACCGGATGATGGATGAGCTGCTGGCAGGCGGCAAACGGCCGACGGCCTGCTTTGCAGCCAGTGATCCGCTGGCGGTCGGCGCCCTGCGTGCCCTGCATGATCACGGCGTACAGGTACCGGAGGAGATGGCGGTTGTCGGCTTCGATGATATTGAGATGGCCGCTTATGTCCAGCCTCCGCTGACCACTGTACGCGCTTACCCGGAACAGATGGGCAAAGCTGCCGTCCAGCTTCTGGCCGAACGGTTTGAAGGGCGTGAAGCGCCGTCGCATACGATCATCGGCACGAAGCTGATTGTCCGGGACAGCTGCGGCGGTGCTGCTGATTAACCCATCAGCGATGTCACACAGCCCTGGACCCCTGAATTCTAGTGAACCTCATTACACTAAAAGGAGCGTTACTGATATGAATATTTTTGTAGACGACAGTCTTGGCCTGTTCCATCTTCAATCCAAAGATACCAGCTATATTATCCAATTAACCGAAGGCTATCCTTCCCATGTATACTGGGGTGCACAGCTCCGCCATGACAGCAGCCTGGCTGATGCGCTGGTGCTGCGTGAACGCTCTTCCTTCTCCCCGACCCCGCGGCCGGAGAAGCCTGTCTTTTCCCCGGACGCCCTGCCCCAGGAATATCCGCAGTACGGCAGCGGCGATTTCCGCCGGCCTGCTTACCAGGCCAAACTTGCTGACGGCAGCCGGATTACTGAGCTGAAGTACACAGGCTACACCATTATTCCGGGCAAGCCTGCGCTGGAAGGACTTCCGGCAGTTTATGCAGAGACTGAGGACGAGGCGAAGACACTGGAGCTTATCCTGAGGGATGACTATGCCGGCCTTACCGTTAGGCTTCTGTATACCGTGTTCGCAGGCCACAGCGCGATCGCCCGTTCTGTACGGTTCGAACATAACGGCACAGCACCGCTGCGGCTTGAGCAGGCGCTGAGCGCGTCGGTTGATTTTGCCGACTCTGATTATGATACGCTGCATCTGAGCGGAGCTTGGGTAAGAGAGCGCCATATGCAGCGCCGGCCTTTGGTTCCAGGTGCAGCACTGTCGCTGGAAAGCCGCCGCGGCTCAAGCAGCCACCAGGCCAATCCGTTCCTCGCGCTGCTGCGCCCCGGTGCGGATGAAGACCACGGCGATGTATACGGCTTCAGCCTAGTATACAGCGGCAGCTTTGCTGCAGCGGCTGAGGTTGAACAGTTCGGCCAGACCCGCGTAACGATCGGGATCAACCCGTTCGACTTCTCTTGGCTGCTGGAGCCGGGCCAATCCTTCCAGACTCCGGAAGCTGTGCTGGTCTACTCCGGTGAAGGACTCGGCGGCATGTCCCGCACCTATCACCGCCTGTACCGGACCCGTCTGTGCCGCGGTGTCCACCGTGATAAAGCCCGTCCGATTCTCGTTAATAACTGGGAAGCGACTTATTTTGACTTTGACGCCGACAAAATCGCCGCAATCGCCAAAGAAGCCGGCCCGCTCGGCATCGAGCTGTTCGTCCTTGATGACGGCTGGTTCGGCAAGCGCGACAAGGACAACAGCTCACTCGGCGACTGGTTCGAAGACCGCCGCAAGCTGCCTGGCGGCTTAGCTGATCTCGCTAACCGTGTAAACAATGAAGGCCTCCAGTTTGGCCTGTGGGTTGAGCCGGAGATGGTCTCTCCCGACAGCGATCTGTACCGCAAGCATCCGGACTGGTGCCTGCACGCTGAAGGGCGCCGCCGTACCGAGGCGCGCAACCAGCTGATTCTCGACCTTTCCCGCCCGGAAGTCTGCGACTATCTGTATGAGACTTTGAGCGCTGTGTTCGCCAGCGCACCTATCACTTATGTCAAGTGGGACATGAACCGCAACATGACGGAGATCGCCTCCGCCGCAGCAGGCCCTGAGCGCCAGCAGGAAACGGCCCACCGTTATATGCTCGGCCTGTATAATCTGATGGAACGCCTGACTTCGCAGTTCCCTGACATCCTGTTCGAGAGCTGCTCCGGCGGCGGCGGCCGTTTCGATCCGGGTATGCTGTTCTACATGCCGCAGACCTGGACCAGCGATGATACCGACGCTATCGAACGTCTGTCCATTCAATACGGTACTAGCATCGTATACCCGGCGAGCAGCATGGGTGCACACGTATCGGCAGTGCCGAACCATCAGGTGGAACGGACCACTTCGCTGGCCATCCGCGGCGATGTGGCCATGAGCGGCAACTTCGGCTATGAACTGGATCTCAGAACCTTCACCGAGGCTGAGAAAAACCTGGCTGCCAAACAGATTGCCCAGTACAAGGAAATCCGCACACTGGTGCAGCAGGGCGATATGTACCGTCTGCTCAGTCCTTTTGAAGGCAGCGGGGACACCGCCTGGATGTTCGTCAGTGAAGACAAAACGGAAGCTTTTGTCGCTTATTTCCGCGTACTCGCCACACCTAACGCGCCGATCTCACGGCTTACGCTCAAGGGACTGAATCCAGAGCTGGATTACGTGATTGAAACCGGAGCAGCCGATAGCACGGACAGCCACGGAGGAACGGATACATCCTCAGCAGACAGCTCCGCTCCGTTCCAGACAGCCTTTGACGGCACGCCTTACGGCGGCGACCGCCTGATGCGTATCGGACTTGTGGTCTCTGACCTGCGCGGCGATTTCGTCAGCTGCACCTATCGTCTGAAAGCCGTACAGCGTTAATTCCCGTAAACGCAGCAAAAAGAGCTGTTCCCCGGCAGAATGTTCTGCACTGGAAACAGCTCCTGATTTCCCATAGCAAGCACTGAGCAGCAGCTCTCCCCTGACCGGGAGGCTGCTGCTTTGTCCGTTGAGAAAGTCTCGACAACCCTATGTAGGTGATTTGATTTCATGCGACACCATGTTAACAATTACCGGCTCCACCCATCACCTCACGCGCCCCAGAACCTATTAATGACTTGGCGAATGCTAATGCTAACGGACTCCAGATCCGTTATTTTGCGCTAGAGATGCGTTTTGGAATCCTAACGGACCCTAGATCCGTTATTTCATCCGCAAGGGCTTAATGTATCCACTATTTAGCAGAATAAAGGAACCACGATCCGCTAGCGATGGAAACGGAGCGATTTTCGGCAAATAACGGACGCAGTGACCGTTAGCGTGCGAAAGAGGACGAGGCAAATATGGATGCAGTGTCCGTTAGGGTGCGAAAGAGGACGAGGCATCTAACGGATGCAGCGTCCGCAGACATGGAAACACAGCAAAGAAACCCAAGACCCTTAAAAGAGCCGGGTTTCTCAACACTCTGAGCAGCAGTTCTCCCCTGACCGGGAGGCTGCTGCTTTTTCTTTTCCATCTCCCAGCAAATAAATCCCGTTTTTTCCCTCTGTATTCCCCTTAACTAACCGCTCATGTCTGACGATATAAAAATTAGTAAAAATTACAGAGAAATAAAGGGGACAACCGGATGAAACTGTTAAGAAACCTCAGCATTGCCAAAAAGCTTGCCATTCTGATTATAGTAAGCGCAGCTGCCCTGTTTGCGATTGGGGCTCTGGGACTGGTATACACCAATAAAACGGCGGATGAATCCACGGTTATGCATGATGAAAATTTGATCCCGCTCAATACGATCATGCAAATCCGGGTCAATGTCAGAGCGAGCGATGCCTACACGCTTGAAGTGATTACCACTACAGATGCCGCCCGTACAGAGGAGCTGACTGGGGAAATCACTTCCGCCTGGGAAGAAATTGACGGGATGATCAAGGAGATTGAAGCCACCCATCTCAGAGAGGAAGAACGGCAGTTAATCGCCCGGTATCACGAGCATGCCGAGTCTTTGAAAGCCTCCAGAGATCAAGTCCTGGACTTGGCTGTGCAAAATAGAAATGCTGAGGCCTACGCCCTCTACACACAGGATGTGGAGGCCAAGCGCAAGCTGGTCAACGATACGTTAAAAGAACTGCAGCGTTCAAAGCTGGATGGCGCTGATGCTATAAACACTGAGAACCAGAACAGCGTCAAGCGGATCTTGCTCATTGCCTCCGCTGTTTGTCTGGCTGCCCTGCTGATTCTTGTTCTGCTTGGTGTCCTGATCTCGCGGATGATTGTCAGACCGGTGAAAGAAGTCAGACGTCTTCTGGCCGAAGCCGAAAACGGCGACTTTACGGTCAAGGGCAACTATGTATCAAAAGATGAAATCGGTGAGCTGACAGCCTCCTTCAATAAGATGACCGGAAAGCTGCAGTCTATCTTCGGTACCGTCCAGGAATCCTCACATTTTGTGGCCTCGACCTCTGAAGAGCTGAGTGCAAGCGCAGAACAGAACAGCCACGCAAGCGGACATATTGCGGAGACGGTGCAGGAGCTGGCAACTGGCACCGAGAAACAGGTGGATATCGTTGAAGACAGCTCGGCAGCCATTTCGGATATGGCCGGCTATACCCGGACAATTGCCGAAAATACCGAACAGATGAAGCAGGATGCACTGCATGCTTCGCAGATGTCTGTGGAAGGAAATCATGCAATCTCAGAAGTTACCTTGCAAATGAATTCGATCTCCACAAATGTGAGCGGACTGTTCGAAGCGGTGAACAGTCTGAACGAGCGTTCCAGTGAAATTGAGCAGATCTTAAATGTCATCTCGGGCATTTCCGCCCAGACTAATCTGCTCGCGCTGAATGCCTCCATTGAAGCAGCCAGAGCCGGGGAACACGGCCGGGGCTTTGCCGTAGTCGCCGGTGAAGTCAGAAAATTGGCTGAGCAGTCCAACAGGTCGACCGGGCAGGTGACCGAGCTCATTCATCTGATCCAGCAGGATACGGCATTAACTTTGCACACCATGGACAAGGCTGCACAGGAAGTGCAGGCCGGTCTGACCGTAGTGAACCATGCCGGAAGCTCATTCCAGAAGATCGACCAGGCGGTAAGCCGCTTCGTTGCCCAGATTGAAGACATCTCCGAAGCACTGGGCAAGCTCGCCGGCGGTGCAGCCAATGTAAATACGTCCATTGGTCAGGTAAGAGATGTAGCCAGAGATTCTGCGTCCATCTCCCAGAATATTTCTGCGGCAACTGAAGAGCAGCTGGCATCCATGCAGGAGATTGCCTCCTCGGCCCAGGCATTAGCCAGTCTTGCCGACGAGCTCCAGAAGATCATGAACCAGTTCAAAATATAGAGATTAGGGCCGTCCCCGGCTGAACTTCAGCTTGGGGACGGCCCTTTAATTACTCTATTCTAATTCTACCGTCTGGTTGAGATTCGACTGTTCGGTATCCTGATTGGTAATCCGTTTGAACATATAGGTTGCCTTCTCGGCCAGGTTGCCGCTCTTCCAGTATTCCGCAGCTTCGGCATGAACCTGAATCAGGATGACTTCAGGATCGTCATAGCTGGTCTTCAGAAAAGCTTCATATCCCGCATTCCAGTATTCCTTCTTCTTCGCTGCATCCTCAACGATTCTCGCCACTCCGCGGATGGAGACATACGATTTATCGGCATACACGACGTTCACCCGCGGATCGTGCAGGATCTCATCAAACTTGCTGGTATCCTTCTTCGTCAGAAACCACAGGTCCCCGTCAAATTCTACCTCCTGCGTCTTCATCGGGCGGGACACCAGTCCTTCCGGTGAAATCGTGGTGAACATCGCCGTATCAATACCCTTGATCAGCTTGCGGACCGTCTCGACAGCCTCCTGGTGGCTGTTGTTCAAAGTTGACATGCTTATCGCCTCGTTTCTTCCGTGTTAGAAATAGGTTATCCAAACGCATACCTTTTATTAACCGGAATCGGCGTAATTCTATCTCCCTGACCTGACTTATCCTGTTTTTACACGAACTCTGGCAGCTTCAGCCCTTCCGGTAATACGGCAGCCGGCTGAGCGGCACTTCAATTTCAAGCACTGCCGGGCCTTCCACCAGGCTCCCGTCATCTCCGGTCCAGCTTCCTTCAGGGAAAATAACGCGGCGCGATCTTCCGCCCTTCTCGACCACCGGAGCAACCAGGATGGCGCTGCCCAGCATGAACTGGTCCTTAACCGTCTCCAGGCCCTGGCCCGGGAACTCATAGGCCATGTGACGCATGACCGGTTCACCGGTGACAGAGGCATGCCGGGCCAGCTCCAGAATTTCGCTGCCGAACTGTGTATGCAGCCGGGCAGCCTCAACGCAGTAGCCAAGGTGCGTGTCATCCAGCAGCCGCCACGGGGCTGCCGAGAACTGCATCATCGGGAACAGTGCGGAGCACTGGGCAGACCGTACGAATAATTCCGGATCCATCCGGGCTGATGTCATGCTGCCGTATTCCCCTCCGCCAATCATGTCCGGACAGGTGTAGGCATAACCCAGCAGGCCTTGGGCCAGCCCGTCAGGGATCAGGGCCCCCAGCCCGTCCTCCTTCCACTGATGCCGCTTATCCTTCAGCCGCTGCACGAGCGGCTGTCCGGCCAGCTTCCAGCAGGCCCGGTATTCATTCAGCCTGTAATTCAGGCCGACTCTGGCCCAGGCTTCACTGTGTCCGCTGCGGGTAGACGGTACAAAGGCCTGATCATCGGCCTCATAGAACTCGGCATCGCCGGCATCCAGCTTGAAGCCGTCAATTCCGTATTCGTTCTGCAGTGCATCCAGCCGGTCATGAATCCACTTGACCGCTCCGGGATGGGTGCAATCCAGTACAGCGCTGTAGCCGTTCCACCATTTGCGCAGGGCAGTCTTGCCCTCACGGTCCTTCAGCAAAATCCCTGCAGGTTCAAGCTGGCGGAACGTAAGCGAATCCGGACTGATGAACGGGCATAACCACAGCATCACCTTAAAGCCCATGGCATGAAGCTCCTGAACCATCCGGCCCGGATCAGGGAACCTGCCGGAATGAAAGGTCCATGTACCGTAAGGCTCATGCCAGTTATCATCAATCATGATGACGCCCGGAGGCATTCCCTGCTCCAGGACCTTGCGGGCATACTGCAGCACCTTCTCCTGGGTCGGTTCATAGAGCAGTTCAATCCACAGATTATACTGCGGAGCAGTGAACAGCAGCTCCTCCGGAATACCGGGAGCCGGCGGGAAAAAGGTCCGCGAGGCATGCAGGTATGCTTCTTTTAACGTAGCATGCCCTTCTTCGAGAACCAGTGCCCCCTTTCCTGTCACTGTCAGATTACCGCCCTCAAACCGAAATTCAAAAGGCTCTTCACTCCAGACATATCTTCCTTTACTTGAGAGCAGGAACGGACTGGCCTGGTTTCCGTTATGATTCTCATCCAGGTCCACCCGGAATAATTCCGCTCCGTAAGGCATGCTTCCACCGTCAGCGGTACGTCCGCCCCACCAGTACTCACCCGGAAGCAGCCTGATAAGCTGCTCGTCATTTAACATCATGCATCACTCCTTTATCTAATCCGATCTTACCTGTGGAGCGAAGGGGGGACAATCTAAAAGTTGTGCCTTATAATATAACAAAATTGACTTTCACTATAAGGAGAATATACAATGGCTGACTCTTCATCATATGCTTTTCATAATGACGATACATCAATCTTGATGTTAAGCTCGATCGGATGGCAGAAGATCAGAACCTCCGATTACAGCTTCGGCGGCAATGAACGGCCGGACGCCGGGCATGTCATTTTTCAGTATACGCTCAGCGGACAAGGCTGGATTGAGGTGGACCAGCAGCTGATTCCGTTGACCAAAGGTTCCGGATTTCTGGTCCGGGTTCCAAGCAATCACCGCTATTACTACACTGATCAGAATCAGCCCTGGGAAATTCTCTGGCTTAATTTAAGAGGGGATGAAGCAAACCGGATCTGGGAGATGATCATTGCACAGGAAGGCCATGTCATTCATAGAGAAGCGGATTCTCCGGTGATTACCGGCTTGCGGGAGCTGCTGAGAACCATTGCCGAAGAGAAAGTAACCGACAAATATCTGCTGTCCGCCCAGGTCTACAGCTGGATGCTGTCCCTGGTCCGGACGAGCCGGGAGATCACCAAAGACATCAGTGCGGCTACCAGCTCCATTATCCTCAGGGCCAAAAAGTACCTGAAGGAGCATTACGCGGATCCGCTCACTCTCGATATGATTGCCGGACACTGCGGGGTGAACAAACATCATCTGTGCCGGCTTTTCCAGAGGTCCGAGCAGACCTCCCCCCTGGCTTATCTGCGGGAACGGCGGGTGGAAGTTGCTGTGTCGCTGCTGCGCACCACCGATCTTTCCATCCAGGAAATCGGCAGGCAATGCGGCTTTGACAGCCCCAGCTACTTCGGCAAGGTGTTCCGTGAATATATGTCCATGACCCCGAAGGAGTACCGGCTGAAGAAGCTTGAATTTCCGTATGACGCGATTTATTATGATTAAAACTTGCCTGCCGGTGCCAGCTCTGCGGATCAATTCATGATCGGAGAAACCATTAAATATGCTACTATAAAGTGAAGGGATATTGGATAGGGTCACATCCGTTGGATGAAGAGGGGAGATCAGGACAGAGTTATGATTACACGCAGGATTTACCGGGGGATCTGGAAAACAGGGCAGGACGGGGCCGGTCTTCAGGTCTTGAAGGAAGACAGGACAGCACAGCAGCTGGTCAAGGAAGGCGCATTGATGACGGCTGCCGCTTTTTCCTGGCGGGATAATGTCTTTTTATATTATGAATGTGTGGACAGGGAGCTTGAGCCTGAAGCCGTGGCCGGCGCTGCCGCCCCTTATCTCATAGACTGGCCGGGTGAGCAAGCGGCGAGAAAATGGATTTCGATGATCGACGTCTTTCATTTCAATGAGCCGGCCAATGTGGAACACTGGCTGCGTAAAGACCCTGTGGAACGGCGCGGCGGGCGTGTGGCCTTCCTGAAACGGGAGATGGCAGCCAGTTATATCTACTATCATTACCAGCTGCAGGAAGAACGGGCCTTCCATGGAGGCAAATACGACATTATCGCCATGCATGAGAATCTGCTGTTCGGCTATCAGGAATTTCCGGGCGTCACCGAGGAGCCGGTAGTTCCCGGACGCCTGTCCAGCAAAGGGACCCCAGTGCCTTGGAGTGACTCCAGAATGGACCTGCATTTTCAGCCCTGGGAGGACGGCTATCTGTATTTTAAGCCGGTGGAGCAGATTTACGCTTATTATACGGGACTGCAGTGATGAAAAAGCGGTCTATTGACGCAAACAGCGGCCCATCCAATGGATGAGCCGCTTGTTTATTTTCCTGCCCATATTAAGGGCTGCTCTGTACACAGCTTATTTGTCCAGCCAGGTTCTCATCATGGATAACAGCTGCAGGCTGTTGACCGGTTTGGTAATGTAATCCGAGCAGCCTGCCTCAAGGCACAGCTCCCGGTCGCCTTTCATAGCCTTTGCCGTCAGGGCAATAATAGGCAGGTCACTGAATTCAGGCTTCCGGCGGATCGCACGGGTCGTTTCATAACCGTCCATTCCCGGCATCATGATATCCATGAGGACGATCTCAATATCCGCTGTCTGTTCCAGAAGGTCAATTGCATCCTGGCCGTTCTCCGCGGGGATCACCTTCATATGGTGCCGCTCCAAAATCGACGTGAGCGCAAAAATGTTCCGGATATCATCATCTACAACGAGCACTTTTTTGTACTCGATCATTTCGTCCGAATTATATAATTTGACCAGCTTGTCCCTGGAATCGGACGGCAGATTCTCCGCCTCGAAATGCAGGAAGAGCGTCGTTTCATCCACCACCTGCAGATTGGACTTGACCTCTTTCAGCACCGCCATTTTGGCCAGTTCATCCCACTCTTCCGCCTCTGAAGGCGTCAGTTTGCTGCTTAAGCGGACTACAACCGGAACCCTTTTATTGCCGGCTTTCTTGTGCATGTCCCGGACGAACCGGAAGAGATTCATATCCGGCAGACTGTTGTCCAATATTACACAATCAAAATCTTTGCTGCTGATCTGGTTCAGCGCTTTGCGCCCCGTATCCACGGCCGTTATTTTGATATCCTGGCTGCTTAGCAGGCCGGTAATCTGTTTGCGTTCTGTCTCATCTGGAATGGCTACCAGCAGACTCCGGGTCTTCTTGTCCGCAAACTGGTTCAGGCGGTCCAGCGCATTCTCCAGCTCTTCATTCGTCACCGGTTTGCGGAAATAGTCGTACACCCCTTTTTGCAGCAGGAGCACCTCATCCTCGTCGACAGTCATGACACAGACCGGAATATGCCGGACATGAATATCATTCTTCAGCTGCCCCAGTACCAGCCAGCCGTCGGTATCCTCCCCAAGATGCAGATCCAGCGTAATGGCAATCGGCTTGTATTTATGAACGAGTTCCAGAACGTCCCAACCGGTAGGTGTAATAACGGCTTTGATCCCTTTTTTATGAAGAAGATCCATGATAATCTCATTAAATTTCTGGTCATCCTCAATAATCAGAAATACGCGGTCACCCGGATTAATGTTATCCCGGTCGTCAATCATGGTTGTTTCCGCCGGCTTGGTCAGAATACTTCTGCGCTTGGGCGGGGTGATATCGATAACCTCCGGAACATGCAGACTTCTCGTCTCGTTCTCAGTGAATTCTGCTTCAGTCGGAAGGTACAGATTAAATACGCTGCCCTTGTTCACTTCACTGTACAGGGTAATTTCTCCGCCCAGCATCTCGGCAATCTCGCGGGATATGGCAAGCCCCAGGCCTGTTCCGCCATATTCCCGGTTCGTGCTGCCGTCCGCCTGCTGGAAGGCTTCGAAGATGATCTGCTGTTTTTCATTAGGGATGCCGATGCCTGTGTCGCTGACTGAGAAGCAAATGACCGTTTTGGCACGGTTCAGCGATTCATTTTCCGGATGCCAGCCCTCGCCCGCCTTCCGGATTTGGAGCATAATCTGTCCTTGTTCAGTAAACTTGAAGGCGTTGGACAGCAGGTTTTTCAATATTTGCTGCAGCCGTTTGAAGTCCGTTATGATCTTATCCGGAACACCGGGATCAACCTGGATGCGGTAATCCAGCTTTTTGGCATCCACCATGTGGCGGAAGGTACGGTCAAGCCCGCCAGTCAGTTCCTTCAGGGATACTTCATTGTAATCCGGGGAAATGGTACCGGATTCGATTTTGGACAGATCCAGAATGTCGTTAATAAGGTTGAGCAGCTCGAGTCCCGACTCCTGAATGGTCTTCGCAAACTTCACCTGCATCTCGTGAAGATTGTCATCCGGATTCTCGGCAAGCTGTTCTGCCAGAAGCAGCAGCGAGTTCAGCGGAGTGCGGAGCTCATGCGACATATTGGCCAGAAATTCAGATTTGTACTTGGAGGTGAGGGCAAGCTGTTCCGCTTTCTCCTCCAGGTACTGCTTGGCCACTTCCACCTCATGGTTCTTGCTCTCCACTTCCGCCTTCTGCAGCACAAGCAGCTTGGCTTTATCCTCAAGCTCATCATTCGTATTCCGCAGCTCCATCTGCTGCTTCTGCAGCTCTTCGGTGAGCGACTGCGACTGGATCAGCAGCTCTTCTGTCCGCTGGTTGGCCTGCATGGTGTTAATTACAATCCCGATCGATTCCGTAAGCTGATCCAGGAAGGCGATGTCAATGTCACTGTATGGCCGGAAGGTCGCCAGTTCCAGAATCGCCAGCACCTGATCCTCGAAAATGATCGGCAGCAAAATGATGTTAAGCGGTGTAGCTTCTCCCAAAGCAGAGGAGATGACAACATAATCACCCGGTACGTTGGTAAGCAGAATCCGCTGTTTCTCGATCAGACACTGGCCCACCAGCCCCTGCCCGGCCCGGAATTCGTTCGCCAGATGCTTGCGGTTCTGGTACGCATAGCTGGCAAACAGCTTCAGCACCGGTTCACCGTTGACCGGTTCATTAATATAGAAGACGCCATGCTGCATGGACACAAGCGGAGCCAGCTCGGACAGAATCATGCGGCTGACCGCATACAAATCTCTTTGTCCCTGAAGCATCCGCGAGAATTTGGCCAGATTGGTCTTGAGCCAGTCCTGCTCCGTATTGATGCGCGTCGTTTCCTTCAGGTTCCGGATCATTTCATTGATGTTGTCTTTCAGTGTCGCGACTTCCCCGGAGGCGGAAACATCAATCGCCCGTGACAAATCACCATTGGTCACCGCTGTTGCCACGTTCGTGATGGCACGCACCTGTGTCGTCAGCGTACTCGCCATGTAGTTAACATTGTCGGTAAGATCGCGCCAGGTTCCCGCTGCACCAGGCACATTCGCCTGCCCGCCCAGTTTTCCTTCAGCCCCTACCTCACGGGCCACCGTGGTGACCTGATCGGCGAAGGTGGCCAGCGTCTCGATCATATTGTTGATGGTGTCCGTCAGCTCGGCGATTTCACCCTTGGCCTCCACCGTTAATTTCTGCTTCAGATTACCGTTCGCTACCGCGGTCACGACTTTGGCGATTCCGCGTACCTGATCCGTCAGATTGGTCGCCATGATGTTAACGTTGTCCGTCAGGTCCTTCCATATTCCTCCGACTCCGCGTACCTGGGCTTGTCCGCCCAGCTTGCCGTCTGTGCCGACTTCACGCGCCACACGTGTAACCTCAGAAGCAAACGAATTGAGCTGATCCACCATCGTGTTGATCGTATTTTTCAGCTCAAGCAATTCGCCTTTAACGTCTACAGTAATTTTCTTGGACAGGTCCCCGTTCGCTACCGCTGTTGTAACCCCGGCAATATTGCGCATTTGGATGGTCAGATTGCTGGCCATGTAATTTACGGTATCCGTTAAATCCTTCCACGTCCCGGAGACATCCTTCACTTCCGCCTGCGCGCCGAGCTTACCGTCTGTGCCGACCTCACGCGCTACGCGTGTTACTTCAGAAGCGAAGGTGGACAGCTGGTCGACCATCGTGTTGATGGTATTCTTCAGTTCAAGAATTTCGCCTTTGACGTCAACGGTGATTTTCTTGGACAGATCCCCTTTGGCTACCGCTGTTGTAACATCGGCAATGTTGCGGACCTGGTCGGTCAGATTGCGGGCCATATTATTAACGCTTTCGGTCAAATCCTTCCAGGTACCCCCGACTCCGCGTACCTGGGCCTGTCCGCCCAGCTTCCCGTCCGTCCCTACCTCGCGCGCCACCCGCGTAACCTCGGAAGAGAACATGGACAGCTGGTCCACCATCGTATTAATAGTATTTTTGAGCTCCAGGATTTCGCCTTGTACATCCGCCGTAATTTTTTTGGACAGATCGCCGTTAGCGACTGCGGTAGTCACGACTGCGATGTTGCGCACCTGGTTGGTGAGATTCGAAGCCATATAATTCACGCTCTCTGTCAAATCACGCCAGGTGCCTGCAACGCCTTTAACTTGAGCCTGTCCGCCGAGCATCCCTTCGGTTCCAACCTCGCGCGCCACCCGCGTAACCTCGGACGCGAAGGTGGAGAGCTGGTCGACCATCGTGTTAATAGTATTCTTAAGCTCCAGGATTTCGCCCTTCGCATTCACCGTGATCTGTTTGGACAAGTCGCCTTTGGCAACCGCAGTCGTGACCTCGGCGATATTGCGCACCTGATCGGTAAGTGTACCGGCCATAAAGTTAACGCTGTCCGTAAGATCCTTCCAGGTGCCGGACACCCCTTTAACATCCGCCTGACCGCCAAGAATCCCTTCTGTGGATACCTCACGCGCCACCCGCGTAACCTCAGAAGCGAAGTTGCTGAGCTGATCCACCATGATGTTAATGGTGCTTTTCAGCTGCAGGATCTCGCCCTTTGCATCGACAGTAATGGTCTTGGACAGGTCTCCCTTGGCAACCGCAGTGGTGACTTCAGCGATGTTGCGCACCTGGTTGGTTAAGTTGGACGCCATATAATTTACGCTTTCGGTCAAATCGCGCCAGGTTCCCGATACCCCTTTGACATCGGCCTGGCCGCCGAGTATGCCTTCTGTCCCTACCTCGCGGGCCATCCGGGTTACCTCGGAAGCAAAGGTCGACAACTGATCCACCATGGTATTGATGGTGTTCTTAAGTTCGAGAATTTCGCCCTGCACATCAGCTGTAATCTTCTTCGACAGGTCGCCGTTGGCCACTGCAGTTGTAACAACGGCGATATTTCGTACCTGATTGGTCAGGTTGGACGCCATGTAATTTACACTTTCGGTTAAATCCCGCCAAGTACCGGATACATCCTTAACCTCCGCCTGGCCGCCCAGCTTGCCCTCCGTACCAACCTCACGCGCTACCCGGGTAACTTCAGAGGAGAACATGGAGAGCTGATCTACCATCGTGTTGATCGTATTCTTGAGTTCAAGGATCTCCCCCCGTGCATTTACCGTGATTTGCTTCGACAAATCGCCTTTGGCAACAGCAGTGGTTACCGCTGCGATATTGCGTACCTGATCCGTGAGATTGGTCGCCATATAATTCACGCTGTCCGTAAGATCCTTCCAGGTTCCCGATACGCCTTTGACATCCGCCTGGCCGCCAAGTATCCCTTCCGTACCTACCTCACGCGCCACCCGCGTAACCTCTGAGGCAAAAGTGCTGAGCTGGTTCACCATCATGTTAATGTTGCTTGCCGTTCTCTGGAATTCGCCTGTCAGCGGCCGTCCTTCGATCTCCAGCTCGACCTTCTGGGACAGATCCCCTTTGGCTACGGCGTTAATTACCCTAACCATTTCACTGGTCGGCTGGATGAGGTCGATAACCAGTCCGTTGAGCGAATCGGTGATGGTCTCCCATGCCCCGCCCAGGTTTTTATGTGTAAATCTTCTGGAAAGATTGCCTTCTTTTCCGACAACCCTGGCTACCGTCTCGACCTCAGACACCAGGCTTTCCTGAATATCCATAATTTCATTAAAGGTATCCGCTACTTTGCCGGCTATCCCTGTGCGGTCATAGGGCATTCTGTAAGAAAAATTCCCTTTCTTCATCGACATTAAGGCGTTGAGCAGTTCACCGACATTGATTTGATCCCCGTTTATTTCGCTGATATTGTTTTGATCGCTCATAACTTACCTTTGCCCCTGTTCCATCGCATATTTTTGTATGACCTGTATGATGTCTTCCCTCCGGACCGGCTTTACGATAAAATCATCCATGCCTGAGGACAAGCACTGCTGCATCATTTCCCGGGATACATTCGGCGTCATCCCGATGATCACAGGATGCTTGTTCCTGTGCTTCTTTCTGATCTTCCGGACAATCTCCCAGCCCTCACGGAGGGGAATACGGAGATCAAGAAAAAGCATATCGTAAGCATCAACCTCTACGGCTGCCATCAGCTCTGCACAATTCTCCGCCAGATCGGCAGCCGTGCCCAATGTTTCCAGCAGCTGCTTCATCAGCTTCCGGCTCACGCTGTCCTCTTCTGCAACCAGCATCCGCATCGGGACTGCCCCGTAGCTTCCGCTCCTGCTCTCCGTTTCCGGCGGCTCCTGATCATTCCGGACGAAGGAGTCCTGACCCTGGAACAGCTTGGCTTCAATTGTAAAAATGAACGTTGCGCCGGGTTCTTCCGAAGGCTCTGCCCGGATCGTTCCGCCCATCAGTTCAACCAGGGATTTGCTGATCGATAATCCGAGGCCCGTTCCCCCGAACTTGCGTGTGGTTGAAGCATCCAGCTGGGAGAAGGGCTGGAACAGCTCCGGTATTTTGTCCGGAGGGATTCCGATGCCGGTATCTTTAACCGTAAATTCAAGCGTCAGCGTATTCGCTGTCTCCGCCAGCTTGTTAACCATTATGTATACACTGCCCTCATGTGTGAACTTTACCGCATTGCCCACCAGATTATTCAGTACCTGGCCCAGACGGTTCACATCCCCCAGTAAATAAGGCGGCAGCGAAGGATCCATAAGTACCGCTATTTCCAGGTTCTGTCCCCTGATTCTGGCTGTAAACAAATTGACGGTTTCGGCCAGGCATTGCTGGAGCGAGAACGGCACCTCCTCGAGTTCCATTTTTCCGGATTCGATCTTGGAAAAGTCCAGAATATGGTTGATGATAGAGAGCAGGGCATTGCCGCTTGTGTGAATGATCTCTGCCATGTCAGCGTATTCATCAGGCAAACCGGAGGTCAGGAGCAGGTCGGACATCCCTATGATCCCATTCAGGGGAGTCCGGATTTCGTGGCTCATCATGGCCAGGAATTCCGATTTTACACGCGAGGCAACCTCCGCTGCTTCTTTGGCCCGGCTGAGCGCCTGATTTGTTTTTTCCAGCTGCCTCGTCTGCTTCTTCAGCATTTCGCTTTGGATCTGAAGGATATTATTGGCTTCATACAGACTGACATATCCCTCGATTTTGGATTTAAAAATAGGCGGGACGAACGGCTTTGTCATATAATCCATCGCACCGACGGAATAGCCGGAAAAGATCTGCTCCATCGTATCGCTGGCGGATGTCACAAAGATGATGGGCACATATTTGGACTTCTCCCGGGTCCGGATAATTCTCGCTGTCTCCAGCCCGTCCATTCCGGGCATTTGCACCGCCATAACAATGACGGCAAACTCTTCTTCCAATAAGCAGCGCAAAGCCTCAATCCCGGAATACGCCCGGACCAGCCGGTAAGGTTCTCCGCTGAGGATTGCCTCTATGGCCATCAGGTTCTCCGGGTGATCGTCTACGAGCAGGATATTGACTGGAAAATCCATGACGCGCCTCACTTTCCGACTCTACTCTTGCTCTCGTTTATAATTCGAAAATATAGCTTATATACCCAATTTTTTAATCACTGAAACCTGTCGCCCACGGGAACGGCAAAAAGCAACTTATCCGCAGACAAGTCGCTTTTTGATCAGTGTGATTTTTTGAAAAATATACCCTTGAACACAGCTGGTTCTAATCCGCCCTGATCACGATTTCATATACCGGAACTGCGCGGACGGAAGTAATATCTGCAATCTGTTCGGCGGACGTCTCGTTCCACCCTGCCATTGTGGTATTGCTGTTAACGACAGTGCCTTTGCGGATCGGCGACACATAGAGGTGCATCCCCTTGTCCGGCAGCAGTTCTTCATGACGCTCCTTCAGCCGGGATGGTGATCGTCTCACCGGGAAGAGCAATGCTGACATTCATATCCCGCAGCTATACGGAAGAATTGTTTTGGTCAGCGCGAACTGCTCCTGAACCCGGTGAACAAATAATGCTGCAGCTTCGTCCGCTTGTACGATTCCCGCACCTGCCATGCTCTGCAAAAATAGATTTGGTATCGCCGCTTACTTCAATCCGGTAGTTCTTCATCAGGTTCTCCTTCACTCATTTACGTGCTGATTCTCCTCCTTACTTTACCTTGGACAGAAGTATCCGCAAATTGACAAAACACTTGAGTTGATGGACTATCTTCTGATTAGCTGCCGGCCTTTTGCGCCGCTCTTCAGTTAAATTTAAGAAGATAAAATTTTCTTATCTACAATTCAGTTATAAAAATGTCGATATACATTACATACATACATTTATTCACCAAGCTGAGGAGAGAAGATTTTGAAAAACAAATGGAATAACATTTTAGAAAAATTGAAGCTGACGATTCGCATGAAATTATTGACCGGTTTTTTGTTAGTGGCTGCACTGCTGGCCTTTGTAAGTACTTATGCTTTAACCCAGATTCATGAAATGGCTGATACTTCTGAATCTATCGATCATAAATGGATGCCGAGCGTCAGTCTGCTTGGAATGATGAACGGGGATATCTCGGATGTGGAACGTCTGTCCCTTGCCATTATTGTTGAGGCAGATGAGAATGAGACGGCGAAGATGTATGATGCATTGCTGCAGCTCCAGGTCAAAATTGAGGATGAACGCAAAAAACTGATTCCGCTGATTGAGGATAGTCCCGAAGCCATGGTATTGTACAATACTTTCGGCACCAACTATGAGGCGTATTTAGCAAAAATGCCTGCGTTTATCCAACAGGGCCAGGATAATAATTTTGAGGAAGCCAGCAAGCTCCATACAGAGGCTTATCCGCTATGGTTTACAGCAAACGATACTATCGCCCAGCTGATTACGATGAGCAATGAATTATCGGGGCAGGTGACACAGGATTCCTTGTCAGAAGCAAACCACGCATTTATTATCATTTTGGCGGTAACGATTATCGCCTTCCTGATCGCCTTATTCATTGCCTTCTTTATTTCAAGTATGATCTCAAGACCTATTAAGAAGATGAATGCTGCAGCGGTACTTATTGCGAACGGTGATCTGGCCGGGGAAAGCATTACGCTAAAAAACAAAGATGAACTCGGCACACTGGCTGCTTCCTTTAATACGATGACAGGTAACCTGCGTGCGATGATCCAGTCTGTGTCCATGACTTCCGAACATGTAGCCGCCTCTTCGGAAGAACTGCTCGCAAGTGCAGAGCAGAATACGAGAGCCTCCGAGCAAATCTCTGAAACCGTAGAGCAGCTCGCTGTAGGTACAACGGAGCAAGTGAACATTGTGAAGCGTTCCTCACAGGCCATGAACGAAATGGCCTTGGGATCTGAGCAAATCGCACAGCTCGCCCAAAGTGTATCAGTATCTGCTGTAGATGCCGCGAATCAATCGGCTGAAGGGAATCAGATTATCCGTCAGGCCGTGGAACAAATGAGCTCAGTCCGTACGTCCATAGCTTCCCTGACAGAGCTGGTTACGGGGCTGGGAGAACGTTCTGCAGAGATTGGCAGTATTACCGAAGTTATTAATAATATCGCCCGCCAGACCAATCTGCTTGCCTTAAATGCGGCAATCGAAGCTGCACGTGCGGGTGAGCACGGCCGGGGTTTCGCGGTTGTTGCCGGAGAAGTACGTAAACTGGCGGAGGTATCCGCAGAATCTGCACAGAAAATTACAGAACTCGTGCAGCTGATTCAGAATGACACCGATCATGCGGTACAGGCTGTAAAAGTGAACAGCAGTGAAACCGAAGCCGGCATTGAGATGGTTACTGCTGCAGGGCAGGCGTTTGAACAAATCTCAGATGCCGTAAATAAGGTCGCTGGCGAAATTCAGGAAGTATCTGCCGGGTCGGAACAAATGTCTGCCAGCACGGATGAAGTGGTCCATTATGTGGAGGAAATCTCCACCATTGCTGAAGAAGCATCCGGAGGCGTACACAATGTATCTGCTGCAACTGAGGAGCAGCTGGCTTCCATGGAAGAGATTGCATCGTCAGCAGGTGCTCTCTCCAGGATGGCAGAAGAATTGCAGGAGCAGATCAATAAATTCAAAGTATAACGGTATTGGTTTGGTTTTTCGCCCGTAACTTCTCGTACATTGCTATCAAAAAAAGCATCTCCTAAGGGGATGCTTTTTTTGTGCTTTGAGTTGAGTACATCGCAGGTTAGTTGGAATTTCTCCAGCTAATATCTGTATTTCCGATCATTTAAGACAGTTAGCTGGAAATGTTCCATCTAATTCAGCATATATCTGCCTCTGATGCCGTATCCGGCATAATTAATTGGAGTTTTTCCTACTAACCTTAGAATATTGTGATTTGATTGGTAATTAGAGGGAGAAAATCCACTTCGATTGATTAATATAGGAGTTTTGATAGTTAACAGCCGGCTGGACAGGAGTTTGCGCTAATGTAGAAACGTTTGCTCTCAGTGCTGCCTTTTACAAACATTAGGCTTGTTTAACGCCTCCGTCTCCATAGCACATTGTATTCGATTTTTCGCATACATTTGCTCTTTGCCACTTCCGGTAGCATATTATGTTCGAGTTTTGCATACATCTGCTCATTGCCCCCGCTTTAGCACGTTATACTTTATGGCTAGCTTCTACACACAACAAAAAAGCCACTGCTGATTACTCAGCAGTGGCTTTGTGTGCTTGGCGGCGTCCTACTCTCCCAGGACCCTTCGGTCCAAGTACCATCGGCGCTGGAGGGCTTAACGGTCGTGTTCGGGATGGGTACGCGTGGAACCCCTCCGCTATCGCCACCAAACGCGCATCTGCGGTGCAAATGCTTCAGGAACTTGATTCCTGAAAACTGAATCCGAAACGAATTTGTGTGTTAGTTTTTTGGATAAGCCCTCGACCGATTAGTATTGGTCAGCTCCATGCATTGCTGCACTTCCACCTCCAACCTATCTACCTCGTCGTCTTCAAGGGGTCTTACTAGTTGGGAAATCTCATCTTGAGGGGGGCTTCACGCTTAGATGCTTTCAGCGCTTATCCCGTCCGTACGTAGCTACCCAGCCATGCTCCTGGCGGAACAACTGGTGCACCAGCGGTACGTCCATCCCGGTCCTCTCGTACTAAGGACAGCTCCTCTCAAATTTCCTGCGCCCACGACAGATAGGGACCGAACTGTCTCACGACGTTCTGAACCCAGCTCGCGTACCGCTTTAATGGGCGAACAGCCCAACCCTTGGGACCTACTTCAGCCCCAGGATGCGATGAGCCGACATCGAGGTGCCAAACCTCCCCGTCGATGTGGACTCTTGGGGGAGATAAGCCTGTTATCCCCAGGGTAGCTTTTATCCGTTGAGCGATGGCCCTTCCATGCGGTACCACCGGATCACTAAGTCCGACTTTCGTCCCTGCTCGACTTGTAGGTCTCGCAGTCAAGCTCCCTTATGCCTTTGCACTCTTCGAATGATTTCCAACCATTCTGAGGGAACCTTTGAACGCCTCCGTTACTCTTTAGGAGGCGACCGCCCCAGTCAAACTGCCCGCCTGACACGGTCCCTGTACCCGCTTAGGGTACCAGGTTAGAACCTAGATACGATCAGGGTGGTATCCCAACGGCGCCTCCACAGAAGCTTGCGCTCCTGCTTCTACGGCTCCCACCTATCCTGTACAGATCGTACCCAAATTCAATATCAAGCTGCAGTAAAGCTCCATGGGGTCTTTCCGTCTTGTCGCGGGTAACCTGCATCTTCACAGGTATTAAAATTTCACCGGATCTCTCGTTGAGACAGCGCCCAAGTCGTTACGCCATTCGTGCGGGTCAGAATTTACCTGACAAGGAATTTCGCTACCTTAGGACCGTTATAGTTACGGCCGCCGTTTACTGGGGCTTCGGTTCATAGCTTCGGGTTACCCCTAACCACTCCCCTTAACCTTCCAGCACCGGGCAGGCGTCAGCCCGTATACTTCGCCTTGCGGCTTCGCACAGACCTGTGTTTTTGCTAAACAGTCGCTTGGGCCTTTTCACTGCGGCCCCCTCGGGCTATTCACCCTACCGAGGCACCCCTTCTCCCGAAGTTACGGGGTCATTTTGCCGAGTTCCTTAACGAGAGTTCTTCCGCGCGCCTTAGAATTCTCTTCTCGCCTACCTGTGTCGGTTTGCGGTACGGGCACCTTCTCCTGACTAGAGGCTTTTCTTGGCAGTGTGAGATCATGACCTTCGCTACTGTAATTTTCGCTCCCCATCACAGCCCAGCCTTACGGTGTGCGGATTTGCCTGCACACCAGCCTCACTGCTTAGACGGACATCCATCAGTCCGCGTCACTACCCTCCTGCGTCACCCCATCGCTCATAGCGGATTACGGTGGTACAGTAATTTCAAACTGTTGTCCTTCGACTACGCCTGTCGGCCTCGCCTTAGGTCCCGACTTACCCTGAGCGGACGAGCCTTCCTCAGGAAACCTTGGGCTTTCGGCGGATCAGATTCTCACTGATCTTTTCGTTACTCATACCGGCATTCTCACTTGTGTACTCTCCAGCGCTCCTTACGGTACACCTTCAACGTATACACAACGCTCCCCTACCCCTGATGCATACGCATCAAGCCATAGCTTCGGTGGTGTGTTTAGCCCCGTTACATTTTCGGCGCAGAGTCACTCGACCAGTGAGCTATTACGCACTCTTTCAATGGTGGCTGCTTCTAAGCCAACATCCTGGTTGTCTGTGCAACTCCACATCCTTTCCCACTTAACACACACTTGGGGACCTTAGCTGATGGTCTGGGCTGTTTCCCTTTTGACAATGGATCTTAGCACTCACTGTCTGACTCCCGGCAAGAAGTAAATGGCATTCGGAGTTTGACTGAGCTTGGTAACCCTTGCGGGCCCCGCACCCAATCAGTGCTCTACCTCCACCACTCCATTCACCGAGGCTAGCCCTAAAGCTATTTCGGGGAGAACCAGCTATCTCCGAGTTCGATTGGAATTTCTCCGCTACCCCCACCTCATCCCCGCACTTTTCAACGTACGTGGGTTCGGGCCTCCAGTGCGTGTTACCGCACCTTCACCCTGGACAGGGGTAGATCACACGGTTTCGGGTCTACGTCCACATACTTAGTCGCCCTATTCAGACTCGCTTTCGCTGCGGCTCCGGCTTCTCACCTTAACCTTGCATGTTAAACGTAACTCGCCGGTTCATTCTACAAAAGGCACGCCATCACCCATAAAACGGGCTCTGACTTCTTGTAAGCACACGGTTTCAGGTTCTATTTCACTCCCCTTCCGGGGTGCTTTTCACCTTTCCCTCACGGTACTGATTCACTATCGGTCGCCAGGTAGTATTTAGCCTTAGCAGATGGTCCTGCTGGATTCATACGGGGTTTCACGTGCCCCGCACTACTCGGGATCCGTCTCGGAGGGGTTAAACTTTTGGCTACAGGGCTTTTACCTCTATCGCGGGCCTTTCCAGACCTCTTCGCCTAACCTAACCTTTTGTAACTCCATGTGAGACGTCCCACAACCCCAGGAGGCAAGCCCCCTGGTTTAGGCTGTTCCGCGTTCGCTCGCCGCTACTGACGGAATCACTATTGTTTTCTCTTCCTCAGGGTACTTAGATGTTTCAGTTCCCCTGGTCTGCCTCTGCACATCCTATGTATTCAGATGTGAGTGACTGCGAATTACCACAGCCGGGTTTCCCCATTCGGACACCCCCGGATCAAAGCTTGCTTACAGCTCCCCGAGGCAGTTTCGTTGTTCGCCACGTCCTTCGTCAGCTCCTGGCGCCTAGGCATCCTCCGTGTGCTCTTATTAGCTTAACCAACGCTACGGTGTTTCGCTTGTTTGCTCATCTTGTTTTGAATAGCCCGTCCGGATCACTCCGTACGCTAGAATATTCAAAGCCAAAAGTCGCTTCACAATCGAAAACCTTCGCTTTCAGCATCGCTATTAAATCTTCACTTGTTTACACAAGTTCAGCTTAAAGGAATGTTCTAAAACGCAAATTCGTTTCGGTATCCAGTTTTCAAGGATCAAGTTTCTGTAAGTTCTGGTCGATCACAGCTGTGTCGATAGAAGTTACAGAATTTTGAGAGCTTAAACTCTCAAAACTGAGCAACGAGTGAGCAACTAACCGACCGGTTAGATTTAAGATTTGAATGTCTTCATTGCAGAAGACGATTCTCCATAGAAAGGAGGTGATCCAGCCGCACCTTCCGATACGGCTACCTTGTTACGACTTCACCCCAATCATCTACCCCACCTTCGGCGGCTGGCTCCCTTGCGGGTTACCCCACCGACTTCGGGTGTTGTAAACTCTCGTGGTGTGACGGGCGGTGTGTACAAGACCCGGGAACGTATTCACCGCGGCATGCTGATCCGCGATTACTAGCAATTCCGACTTCATGCAGGCGAGTTGCAGCCTGCAATCCGAACTGAGACCGGCTTTGCTGGGATTGGCTCCACCTCGCGGCTTCGCTTCCCGTTGTACCGGCCATTGTAGTACGTGTGTAGCCCAGGTCATAAGGGGCATGATGATTTGACGTCATCCCCACCTTCCTCCGGTTTGTCACCGGCAGTCACTCTAGAGTGCCCAGCTCGACCTGCTGGCAACTAAAGTCAAGGGTTGCGCTCGTTGCGGGACTTAACCCAACATCTCACGACACGAGCTGACGACAACCATGCACCACCTGTCTCCTCTGTCCCGAAGGCCGCCTCTATCTCTAGAGGATTCAGAGGGATGTCAAGACCTGGTAAGGTTCTTCGCGTTGCTTCGAATTAAACCACATACTCCACTGCTTGTGCGGGTCCCCGTCAATTCCTTTGAGTTTCAGTCTTGCGACCGTACTCCCCAGGCGGAGTGCTTACTGTGTTAACTTCGGCACCAAGGGTATCGAAACCCCTAACACCTAGCACTCATCGTTTACGGCGTGGACTACCAGGGTATCTAATCCTGTTTGCTCCCCACGCTTTCGCGCCTCAGCGTCAGTTACAGCCCAGAAAGTCGCCTTCGCCACTGGTGTTCCTCCACATCTCTACGCATTTCACCGCTACACGTGGAATTCCACTTTCCTCTTCTGTACTCAAGCGATCCAGTTTCCAGTGCGACCCCAGGTTGAGCCCAAGGTTTAAACACCAGACTTAAATCGCCGCCTGCGCGCGCTTTACGCCCAATAATTCCGGACAACGCTTGCCCCCTACGTATTACCGCGGCTGCTGGCACGTAGTTAGCCGGGGCTTTCTTCTCAGGTACCGTCACTCCGGCAGCAGTTACTCTACCGGACGTTCTTCCCTGGCAACAGAGCTTTACGATCCGAAAACCTTCATCACTCACGCGGCGTTGCTCCGTCAGGCTTTCGCCCATTGCGGAAGATTCCCTACTGCTGCCTCCCGTAGGAGTCTGGGCCGTGTCTCAGTCCCAGTGTGGCCGTTCACCCTCTCAGGTCGGCTACGCATCGTCGCCTTGGTGAGCCGTTACCTCACCAACTAGCTAATGCGCCGCAGGCCCATCCCATAGTGACAGATTGCTCCGTCTTTCATTCTTCTTTCAGGAGAAAAAAGAAATTATCCGGTATTAGCTACCGTTTCCGGTAGTTATCCCAGGCTATGGGGCAGGTTGCCTACGTGTTACTCACCCGTCCGCCGCTAAGCAACGGTTTCCCAAGGGAAACCGTTAGCTCCGCTCGACTTGCATGTATTAGGCACGCCGCCAGCGTTCGTCCTGAGCCAGGATCAAACTCTCCAATTAGGACGCTTGCGAAGCAAGCGTCGCCTGTATCCTCTTCGGTCCAGCTCAGCTGAGCGGATGAAGAGGATACAGTATAGAAAGAGCGATAGCTCATTTTGAAACATCTGACGAGAATTTGCATTCTCAGGATGAATTTCCAAAGCGTACGAGACGCTGTGAAAATCATTAATTTTTGGAATTCACCGAAGTGATTTCCAGGTACTCACTCGTTGTTCAGTTTTCAAAGATCAAGCTCATCGTCACTGTCGATCACCTCGTCAGCAGCAACTTTTATAATATATCATCTTTCGAAGATTAATGCAAGCTTTATTTTTCAGAATCATTTAAGCTTCTCTTCAACCGGCCAATCAAGACAATCATAAAAACGACCGGAATAAGAATATACCACACATTCAACATAACATGCAACCTTTATTTTAACCAGCCAGCAAAGTTGTTTATCACCCGCGACCGGATTCATAGTATACCTCTTATAAACCGTATGATTCAACACTTAATTTTTGCCAGCTTCCAGCTGCCTTATTAAAGAAAGAAGACCGCGGGTCCGCAGCCCCCTTTCTGTCTTAACCGGACTACCCTAGACCACTGTAATTACAAGCTTGGCCGGATACATGCCTTCAGCATAAGCCGACAGCACCACGCGTCCTTTGTCACCGGTTAGCCGGATCACCGTACTGACACGTCCATGATACATATGCATCCAGCTGCGGTCATAAGCTTCGCTTGAGCTGAGGTCGCCGTTGTCTACAGCAATAATCTCCGCAGGTCCTTCCACCTCAAAACTCACTTTTGAACTGTCACGGAATACAGGCACGCCTTCAGCATCTTTTGCCCGAACGGTAAAAAGCTTCTGAACCACACTGTCCGCTCTCAGCTTCATCTCTTCCTGCTCAAAGCCAAGCCTGACTGCCGGGCCCGCTGTCTGCAGAAGATACTGGCTTACCTCTTCGCCGCCTATGTACCCTTTTACTGTAATTGTACCTGGCTGATAAGGCAGATAGCCGGTAATCATCCGGTTAGGATAGGCAGACGGCTTATTTACATTGAAAGTTTTGCCGTTCAGATCCAGCGTGACCTCTTCGCAGTTGGTGGCAATCATGTACGGAATGACCGTTTTATTGAACTGCGGAAAGTTCCAGTGGGCAGCATACCTTGGCGTATCCCAATGCTCTTTTACACCTTCATCCTGAAGCGAATAATCCATTACAGACAAATAGACCATCGGTTTTTCCGACCAGTAGCTCTCGTACAGATAGGACAGCGGTTTGCGCTCATGATTCGTCCAGAACAGGGAACCTGCCCAGCCCTTGGCCGGATAACCCATAGATTCGCCCAGGTAATCAATACCGGTCCACAGCATGCCGCCGATCACATAATCTTGCTTCTCCACATCCATCCAGGGCACCTCTTCACTGAAGTTTTGCATCTGAAAGGAATGTCCGCGGAAAAATTGATACGTTTCAGTCCCCAGAATCAGCTTATCCGGAACCGCTTTATGAATCTCAGGGTACCACTGCTCCTGATAGTTACAGCAAATCACATCAACGATCTCTCCGATCCGGCGGATCCGCTCCACTCTTTCGGCCACATCGTAGATTTCCGTGTCATCCGCTTCATACACAAACTGCTGGATATCTTCTATAGTAGACAGATCGACATTGCTCTCGTATTTAAAATGCGGATTCATCGCGTACGACACCGGCCGGGTATCATCAAGGGTCAGCAAATGCTCCTTAAGCATCTTCAGAATGTTCAGCATAGATGCCTGTCCCTGATGCTCCACCTCATTGCCGACGCCCCACATGAAAATACAAGGATGGTTCCGGTCCCGCTTCACCATACCTTCCAGGTCACGCCGCCACTCGGTCCCGAAGTATCTTCCGTATGCCCCTCCCGTCCACTTGTCAAAAGGCTCTTCATACACCAGCAGCCCCAGCTCATCGCACAGATCAAGAATTTCTTCCGCAAAAATATGATGTGCGGTACGGATGGCGTTGCACCCTATTTTTTTGAACGCGATTAGCCTGTCTTTCCAAATTTCCGTAGTGACCGCCGTTCCCAGACAGCCTGCATCCTGATGCACACAGAGTCCCTTTACCTTGGTCAATTTGCCGTTGATATACATTCCTTTGTCCGGAATCATCCGGATATCCCGGATGCCTACATTGAGGCTGTATTGGTCCGTTACCTGACCTTTCACAACAAGCGACAGCTCCAGGCGGTATAGATCCGGTTCATCCGGACTCCACAGCCTGGCTCGCGGAATCTCCAGCCGGATCATTCCCATATCCGATTCTCCTGTTACATACGCCTCTCTATCGGAGAGCACTGCCCGGACCAGAGAAGTTACACCGGTCTTAACGGTAACAATACCCGCACCCGTACCCTCGATGATTTCCGTTGTTACCTGAATATTGGCCGGCTCAAGATGGTTCTGATTCAGCTCCAGCAGCTTCACTTCCCGGTAGATTCCTGCCCCCGAATACCACCGGTCCGCCGGTACAGCAGTGTTGTCCACCTTAACCAGAATGAGATTATCGCCTTCCTGAAGGAAGTCCGTTATGTCCAGCTCAAAGCTCGTATAACCGTATTTCTGCCCGCCGGCTTCTTTGCCGTTGACCCAGATTGTACTATTTTCATAGATTCCGCCGAATTGCAGCTTGTACACATAACCTTCCCTGATCTGCTTCATTTCCAGATGACTTCTGTACCAGCCAATCCCCCAGCGGTCCCTGAACCCTTGGGCCATGGCCTGCTTCATGTTTTTTGATACCGGGGCGGTAATGGCCCAGTCATGCGGGAGTGTAACGGGTTCGAAATTCGGGTCTTCAGGCTGCTGCAGGGTGAATTCCCAGCCATTCATTAACTTCGTCTCAAGTCGGCTCATGGTCATGTACCATCCTTTTTTTCGTTTGTAAGCGGGTTATGGACTTTGTTATATTTATATTGTAAATTCCATATCTGCTGTGAACAATCTAAGGATATTAATATACACATTAAAATATTAAGGTGATTTTATGTATAAACGGCTGCTGCCTCTCATCACAGAATCGGACAAGGAGCTCCCCTATTATGTTGTGGATGCGGGACTTCACTGGAACCAGGAGCATATCGTCCGGCCCGAAGGATATCTGTATCAATGGATTCAATGCGTGGAAGGCGAAGGAGAGTTAATCACCGGAGGGAAATCCTGCCGGGTCAAGGAAGGTGCTGCCATGCTTCTCCACAAAGGAGCTCCCCATGAGTATTACGCGGTCAGCCCCTCCTGGATCGTGAATTGGCTTGTCTTTGACGGGCATCAGGTGGACAGCTTCCTGAACCGGACGGCCGGAATTACAGCTTCAGGCGCTTTGTATGTATCGAGACCGGAGCTTTTCACGGCAAAAATCCAGAGCATCATGGACATCGGCCAGTCCCGTTACGCCCTGAAAAGCCTGGAATGGTCCAGTCTGGTGTATTCGCTGCTGATTGATATGGTCCAGTATGCCTCTATCCATCCGCACAGCAGTGCTTCCAATCTCAACCTGAGGCTTCAGCCCTTGTTCGATTATATCGACCAGAATGCAGACAAGCCGCTGACTCTGGATGAAATGGCCGAAGTAGCCGGAATTACGCCGCAGCATTTATGTACGGTTTTTAAAAAGACAACGAATATCCGGATCTTTCAATACATCCACTCCGTCCGGATCAAGAAGAGCAAGGAGCTGCTGCTGCATAACCCCCTCATGCCGATTAAGGAAGTGGCGCTGTTGTCCGGATTTGAAGATCCCAACTATTTCAGCACGGTCTTTAAAAAGCATGAACAGCTGAGTCCCAACCAGTTCAGAAGTATTTATTACAGCAAAACAAGGAGCTGACCTTGTCATCAGCCCCTTGTCGTGTATTTCGTGATTAACTTATTTCTATTTAATCGTTACCGTCCCTGCTCCCGTTCTTTACTCGATTGGTAAAAAGCCAGGCCCCACACTAACACCACCAGCGGAATAAATACATACCAAGGCAACGTTATAGTCTCACCTATAACAAATGAAATAGCGAGCAGGATCACTATCGCAATAATTGAATATAACATGCCTCTTCCGAATGTTTTCATGATGATCGCCTCCCAGTATCAATGTACCCTCACTTTTTCATTACCCATAATTTGCCTTTTGTATACTTTATGAACTGCAGCTGGCTATGGTTCTAATGAGAGGCAGCGTGCTTGGGCATTAGGTGGAAATCCTCCGGCTAATCCGGTCCTTTTACATCATTTATGAGCTTTAGTAGGAAATTCTCCTGCTATTCGGGCGCATAAAGGTCTTTAGAGACTCATCCAGTACAATGAAGTGGAGTTTTTCCAATAAGAATGGTTATACCGGTAGTAATCGGAGGATTAGATGGAGAAATTCCGCTTAGCCTAATCTGCACACGTTTCCTAAGTCCATTTTCAAATATCACGGCTAATCACAGCAGGGCTATAGAAGATGAATCATCAAAAAAGGGATGCTCCGGCAGCCGCACAACAGCCGCTTGAAGCACCCCTTACCGTAAAACGCATCAAAAATGCCAAAGGCGGCATTTACTATTTCCAAATCCCCGCATCAGCATCTCACATGCTTGCGCTTGAAACCGATTTGCCCTTTTTCGATTGCCTTTTGAATATTCGCATAGGCATGAATTTGCTTGCTTTTGGGCTTATCCTTGTCTACTTCTACCGGACCTACAGCCTCCGCAGTCTCGCACGCTTTGTCATGCAGCGGCACGTAGGAAACCGCAACGGTGTACAGGAAATTGTTCATCGAATATCGGGCGCGTTCCGGCGCATCATGAATAGTGTTCCGCACCAGTTCCAGCATCCCGGCTAATTTGTCCCCGGAGAACTCCTGATCCTTACGGCTGCCGAGCAGCCAGCAGTAACAGCTCCAGCCTGCCGACATCCGCAGCTCTTCTCCGCTCGCAATCCATTTGTCGGCAACCTGCTGGGCAATATCCGCTTCCGCAAGGGTAACAGCCACTACATAATCGGACAGCATATAGAAATAAGCCCCGTCCATCCACCGTTCATAATCCGCCTCAGTCATGGCATTGGGATCGGCAATAATTCCGGCAAAATACATGGCATCATAATTCCCGGTCGCGTAGAGTTCTTCTGCCAGCGGCTGGTTGATTTTCGTTTTCCGGAAGATCGGTTTCATGGCTCCGGTGGCCACTCCGAAAAGTGGTTCGTGTGCACCGTTTGAACAGTACATTTTCTTGGTGCGTTCTTTGCTGAGGCCTTCAAGCTCCTGCATAACCGTTTCTGCATTCATCATTCACACTTCCTTTGCTTCTATAAATATATAGAATCCCTTTACGTCTGCTGGTAATTCACCGCTGCAATCAGGCATGTCCCGCATAAAAAAGCATAGTAAATCCCTTCACTGTCGTCAGCCTGCTCCATATCGATCTGGGCAATGAATTTCATTGTCTCCAGGCAGCAGGGACACTCCGGATAATCCGCATCCTGAATCCAGGCCGGGTGTCCGCCGATCTGAGACGCAGGGGTCTCCAGTGTCCAGTGGGAATTTTCATAAGTACCCGTCGGCCGGTCCGATAATGTCAGGGTATTCCACTCTAATTGTTCCCGGCCTTCTCCCTCTTCATAATGGGGCAGATAATCCGGAACGGTATTATATTCACTCCATACATACCCGCCGTCCAGATCCACCTTCATATACACCGTGCCGTAGCAGTTACACTGCATACAGGCTGCAATTCTCAGCCTCCGGCCGGACAGCTTCATAAATTGCAGCAGCGGATCCTGAAGATTGTAATCCAGCAGCACGGTCAGCCGGCCGCTGCACCACGGGCAGACTTCATTGCTGCTGTGAAGGACGGATACAGCGGGATGCACTTCCGGTTCACCAGTATGCTCCCTGTCCGCTATAAAAGAATAGCTTTCCGGATGAAACAGCAGTTTCTTCCCGCCCGCAGCATCAAGCTCCCAGCCTGCTTCACGGGCATAGTTCTCCGGAGGCTGATACATTCCGTCCGCCCAATCCGGCGGCTGCTGCCGCCAGCTTTTGAACAGCTTGACCACCTCTTCATCACCAATCCAGGCCAGGGCCAGCAGCAGATGATTCCGGTTGCCGGCATCATGCTCTATTAGCTGAATCAGCCGGTCGCGGATCACCGGACCCGCCTGCCTGTACAGAATACCGGGATAATATATTCCGGCACGGAAGAAAGCCTTGAGGCCCCGTTCTACAGGCGCATCTGTATAACAGGCAAGCGACAGCAGAATGGTCTCCGCCCGGTCAAAATCCGCTTCTTCCACCAGGGTGAGGGCATAGTTCTCCATTTGCTCCTGCTGACGGTCTGTCAGCTGATGATACAGCTCCCGGGCGGTTTGACGGTAAGGCAGTATCTGTTCAAGCGGATTGTATTTACGCGGCTGATGCATGATGATCAGAATCTGCACGGGATCACTTATCCCTGCATATAAATCCACCTCTTTACGGTTCTGTTCAATATACCGCTGTTCCTCCAGCGCCAGCTTCCTTTGGTGGCAAGGCATGCAGATTCCGCCGGTTTTGGCAGCAGTGGCAGGCAGAATAGTGGCTTGGCAGCCTGAAGTCCTGCACGGCAGACGCCCGGTCATGTAATCACTCCGTTCTGTTAGGGGCAACTGTACTTATTCTCTTTCTATTTTAATCGTTCCGGACGCCGCCGCACAACAAAAAAGCAGCGTATCCGCAGATGAGCCGCCTTTGTCCATGCAGCAAATTTCCGGCAAGCTATGATTATGCATTGCCGAGATGCACACGGATTACTATATCCTGGTCATGATTGCCGAATCCTGCCCCGTAAAGCGTTAATCCGCCTACGTTAACGGAATTCTCATCTACCGCGAACCGCAGTGTCCAGAATTGTTCCCGCAGCTTGACATCATGAACGGTAACTCCCGACATCCGCTCCCCGTCTATAAACGTACCTTTACTGTCGATGCGGATGGTTTTCAGCAGACCATACTGATTCACATTCCGGTGCCACCACTCTGGCGTATAGATTCCCCTTGCTGCCCTTCCGAAATCCGCCGGGCTTGTCCAGGTTCCCAGCTGAACACCGTTGAACGTAAACTGGATGTCTGACGGCCAGTCGTCGCCCAGCCCCGGCGCTTCCGAGGCAAGCTCTACCGAAATCTCAACAGCCTCGGGGACTTGGTCAGGGAGCAGATAATTAGGGGTTTTGTACTCAACGTATCCTCTCCCGAACCACAAAATGGCGGCGTGGACCCGCTCGGGATCCAGAAAGTAGCGCGGATCATCCCAGACTCCGATTTCCTTTTCCCTTGTACCAAGTCCGCAGGTGGGATGAACTTCAAAAGCGGTGTAGTGGCCGACCGAAATGGTCTGCTCCCTGATTCTCGTTGTCCGGCTGGCGGATGGCAGCTCGATCTCGATATTCTTCTGCTTGAGAAAGCACATTTTATGTGTTCCCCCGCCCAAACGGACCCGGCGGCTCCCGGTTAATCCGGCTTGCTCCAGCTTTTTGATATGCATAGTGACGATAGAAGGGCTGAGCTCAAGCCGATCCGCAATATCCTTTACATTCATTTCATTGCCGGCAATCAGGTTCATAATTTTCCATCTGACTTCGCTTGCCAGCGCTTCATACAGCGCCATAAATTCCCGATTCCCGTTTGCTTTTATCATCCTCACCGTCACCTGCCCGTTCCTCATGAATTCATATATATATTAATTTAATAAAAATAGCCTAAAGCTTCAACCCCAATACTATTGAAAGTATATTCTCATTGATGTTTAATTTTGTTAGAGGTTAGGCTACATGGATTCTTATATATGTGAATTTATAATCGAGGTGGAGAAAATGAAATTCAATAATCCGGTCGTCAAGGGTTTTTATCCGGATCCGAGTGTGTGTAAAGTCGGGGATACGTATTATCTGGTGTGCAGCTCCTTTCAGTTTTTCCCCGGGGTGCCGATTTTTGAGAGCAAGGATCTGATTAACTGGACCCAGATCAGCCACAGCCTTACCCGCCCAAGCCAAATTCAACTGGAAACCGTGAGCAGCTCCGGAGGTGTGTTCGCACCTACCCTGCGCCACAATAACGGCCGGTTCTACATGGTGACCACGAATGATACTACACACCAGAATTTTTATGTCTGGACAGATGATATTTACGGCGAATGGTCTGAACCGATCTTTGTCGATCAGGGCGGAATCGATCCGGACTTGTATTTTGAAGACGGAAAAACGATTTTCATGAGCAACGGAACGGATGATTTTGGAGTCGGCGGTGTGATCCAGTGCGAGATCGACATCGAGACCGGCCGCAAGCTGACGCCAAGCCGCTCGATCTGGAAGGGAACCGGCGGCCGTTATCTGGAAAGCCCTCACCTGTATAAAATCAAAGGCCGTTATTACCTGATGGCAGCAGAAGGCGGAACCGAATACGGCCATATGATCACTTATGCCCGGGGAGACTCCCCTTCCGGCCCGTTCGAGGCTTATCCGCACAATCCAGTTCTGACCAACCGTAATTTGGGCGGTTACGAGCTGCAGGGTGTCGGCCATGGCGATCTCGTTCAAGACGGCGACGGAAACTGGTGGATTCTGCACCTCGGCTTCCGGCAGACCGGACAATGGCTTACGTATCACCATCTGGGACGCGAGGTTTTCCTGGCTCCGGTGACTTTTGGCGGGGACGGCTGGTTTACCGCAGGGCATAACGGCACGACGCTTATGAGCTTTGAGACAGACCGCATCCCGGACACCGTCGTCCAGCAGGAGAAAAAGCTGTATACCTTCGGGAACACCGACTGGAATCTCGACTGGTGTTATCTGCGTCATCCGTCCAGAGAAAATTATCAGCTGGAATCCGGTAAAGCCACACTCAAAGGGACTGAAATCACGCTGGATGTTCCAAGATCACCGACGTTTATCGGCATCCGCCAGAGGGATTTTGATGCCGTCATCTCCTGCGAGGTAAACTTAACCGGCGGCGAAGCCGGCATCACCATCTACATGGATGAGAATCATCACTATGATCTCGCCCTGCGCAGCCGCGCAGAGGGATATGAGGTCATCGAGCGGTTGAACATCGGAGACATTAAATCTGTCGAAAACTCCGTAGAGTCGCGTTCCGGCAACCATGCTGTATTGGTCATCAAATCTACGCCTACCCACTATCACTTCTATGTGCAGACAGAGGAAGGCGAAACATTGCTCGGATCTGCGCAAAGCAGATATCTCTCGTCAGAGGTAGCGGGCGGATTCACCGGTGTCCTGATCGGCTTGTATGCCTCCGGCGAAGGCTCTGCAGCAGAATTCACGAATTTCAGCTGTCAGTATCAGTAATTTTGAGCAGGCACAACAGACAAAGCGGAAGCCGTTCCACACGGCTTCCGCTTTGTTTGCGTCCGGTTATCTGCTTATCCCATAACATCCACAATATGAAGATCACTGATTTTGCTTAAATCAATGAATTCCTTCTGGTCTACAGCGATGAGCGGCCTTGTGGGGTAGTTGACATTCGTCAGCAGAATCCTGCCTGTCCGCCCGTCTGACAAATGCACCTCGCAGCCTACCTGGCTTGCCAGCAGGGAATCCAGAAACGTCATACCAATGTATGAGTCAAAACGGTTATGTATAATCCCTTGATGAATTTCATTAATCACTTCAAAAAAAGAAAGCGCAGGCCTGTGCGGCCGGTCAGAGATCATGGCCATATAAATGTCTGCCAAAGTGACAATTTTGCTCAGCCGGTCCATTTGGTCCCCTTTGATTCCGTACGGATACCCGCTGCCGTCTTCCCTCTCATGATGCTGCAGGGCAACTAAGGCGACCCGGGGATCAACCCCGGAATTCATCAGCAGATCATAGCCCAGAACGGTATGCTGCTTCATGATTTCATACTCATGCTTATCAAACCGGCCCTGTTTGTCCATCAGGGAAGACGGAAGCTTCACGGAGCCAATATCATAGACACACGCAGCCGTCGCCAGGAGGCCCATCTCCTCATCATCGAGATTGAGCCGCCTGCCAAGGGCCGTGGCAATAACGGCTACACCGATACTCTGTTTATAACGGAAATCTCCCTGTTCCTTAAGGTCAGCGAAGACTTGAAATAAATTATATTTTTTGGCAGTTTCCTTTATAAAAGGAAGGATTTTTTCTTCTACGTCATCAATCGGCACAATGTCATTGCTGCGGACCAGCCTGTCGATTTCATGCAGATGCATTTCAGCCCGCTTTACCTTTTTCCGGGATTCAATGCTTGAGGGACGGAGTACTGCTCTCAGGTCCATGGCTTCAGCTTCCGGATACCCCTCCGGAGAATCTGCGACAGCGGCCTCTATACTTCCAATCCTGATCTTAAAATTCGCCAGCTTGTCGATGTGGCTCTGGAGCAGAACCGTGTCCTTCGAGATCAACAGGATCCCGTTATTGCCGTATATATTTCTCTCCAGCCTTCTTCCAATAAAAAAATCATATTCTGCGAGCGACATTGAAACCACCTCCATTGTCCTCTCCTGAAAACACAGACCCGCCGATCCAGGATCAGCCTTTGTCCGGCAGAGAGTATTCTAAGCTCTATTACGGCAGACCGGTGGCATTTCTTTATTTTTTTTCCAGAAAATAAACCTATAGTAATGTTCCGGGAAGCAAAAGAAATTGCAATGAGGATATCGGCCTACCTGTTCTTTCATATTTTTTGGGCCCAGCGGAGGAGAGAAGCACGGAAGTTAGCAGCAGGGAAATTTATTTTTAGAACTAATCTATTAAAAAGCTTCCACTTTTAAATAAAATGTTATATTATATTATCTCAAATGCATAATAAAAGTGTTTATTGTATATTAATTCGTTACACGTAATGTGATTATGACACAGTCATGGCACCATTATCGTGCGAATCTACCAGGAGGGATGCATAAACCTGCAAGAACAGAAGCAGTCCTTTGTACCGCCACACATACAATTAGAGAGATACTGGGAGGCAAATGATGTCTAAGAAACTATTATCCTTATTAATCGCGTTAACATTGACGTTATCCGGCGTTCTTCCGGCAGCCTATGCCGGTGAAGTTGTCGCTGAGGCACAGCCTCAGGTTCAAACCGCACCACAGGCTATTGAATCCGGTGCTTCGTCCGGATCTGCTACGGAGGCCGTGCAGGCAGCAGCACCTGCAGTAACGGAAGAAGTCTACCAGGTCTCGATGACCGAGATCACTACAAAATCTATTCCACTGACCCTTCCTGAGGGTGTGACAGCAGATCAGCTTACGTGGAATTTCGGCCGCACTGCGGAAGAAATGAAGCCGCTGGCGGAGTGGAAGAAATGGGACAACGATTCTAAAGTCAGAGCTTATACGGGTGATCCTTTTGTAAAAGTAAGCTACAAGCCTGTCTCTGCTTCTACGGTGACTGCTGAAGTATACTTCGATATGCCTTTTGGCGGCAACTTGTCCGTAAGCGGCGTCCGCGCAGAGTATGTGAAGCTTGCAGGGATATACAACCTGACAGCCAGTGCTCCTAACGGTGATCAACTGGTAAAGCAGCAAATCAAGCTGGCTCCGTATGATAGCTATCATACATATGATGAGATCAAACCGGCGATTGACAAAATCACTGCCAAAAACGAATATGGCCGTTATGTGGAATACCAGCAGATTGGAACGTCCACACAGGGACGGGCGATCCACTTCTCCATCGTCGCCAAGGACAAAGCGTCCGTAGACCAATATTTGAATCAAACGCTGCCGCTCATGAACAATGATCCTGCGAAACTTCAGGAAATGATCACCAGCGGCCAGCTCCAGGATTATAAAGTGCCGATCTGGCTGAACAACATCCATGCGGATGAGGCCAACGGTGTAGACGTTATTATCAATTTCCTGGAAACCTTGATGACCGAGAAAATCGTCAGCTACGATACGACAGATAAGAACGGCCAAGTTGTTCCGGTTACACTGGATATCGACAAGGCGCTGGACAATGTGATTTTCCTGCTGAATTATGTGGAGAATCCGGATGGCCGGGCACTCAATACACGTGCAACTTCTACACTGCTTGACCCGAACCGTGATAACTCTTATCAGACACAGCCTGAGACAATTGCTACTACAGCCCAAATCGCCAAGTGGACTCCGCTGAGCTTCCTGGATATGCACGGTTTCGTGAAGGGCTTCCTGATTGAGCCTTGTACACCGCCGCATGACCCGAACATCGAATATGATCTCGTTATTCAAAATATGATAGACCAGGCTAAAGCTATGGGTAATGCCGGTATCGCTAACACCAAATATACCGAGTACCACATTCCTTATCTGGAAGCTGAAAAATTGGCAAAAGACCCTAATTATGATGATCCTTACGGCAATGCTACCGGCTGGGATGATGCTTCCCCAGCTTACACTGCAGTCTATGCAATGCACCAGGGCGCCCTGGGACACACCATTGAAGTACCTGAGCTGAATGAAGATTCGCTGGATGCATTCTATTATGCAACACTGGCTGCAACCAAATATGTCCAGGACAACAAAGAAAAGCTGTTCCTGAACCAACTGGAAATTTTCAAACGCGGAATTAACAATGAAGATCATCGAACAGTTGATGAATTCCTGGTTAATGCCCAATACGATTCCATTGGACGTCAACGTGAGAAAGAAACAGCAAACTTCTTTCCAGATTATTATGTGCTTCCAGTAGCTAAAAGTCTGCAAAAGAATGAACTGGAGACCTACAAAATGGTGCAATACCTGCTCCGCAACGGAGTGAAGGTCGAGCAGACAACTGCTGATGTAACTGTAGATGGAGTCACTTATCCATCCGGGACCTATGTAGTGAATATGAAACAGGCTAAACGCGGTTTTGCCAACCTAGTTCTGTATAATGGACTGGATGTATCCGATTTCGATGCAATGTATTCTGATACAGTACAGAATTTTGCCGACATGCGCGGATTTGACCGGTATATCATCCGCACTAAGAATAACGAAGAAGTATTCTCCAATAGTACACGGCAGGTAAGCAGCATAGTCATTCCGTCAACGAATCTGGATCAGGCTGCTTTCTCGCAGAACTATGTGATCCGCAACAGTAATAACGATGCGATCAAAGCAGTTAACGAGCTGCTAGCCAGCAAAAAAGCAGTTACCCTGCTTGCAAATGATGGACCGGGCTATGAAAAGGGCAGCTTCCTGGTTTCCAGATCCAATCTGAGAACTGTTGCTTCCAAGTATCTGCTGGACATCGTACCGTTCTATGACACAGCCGATAAAACAGGTAAACTGCTGAAGCCAGCAAATGTATCCATTGGCGGAGCACCTTCATTCATTCTGGCTGATCTTGGATTCAAAGTAACTTCTGATACAGCGGCGGCAGACGTGCTGGTCAATTCTGGCACCAACCTGATTGCCAGCGGCAAACCGTTCATCGGGTATGGCCGTACAATTCTGAACAGTGTCAAGAGACTGAATATCCTGCCAGGTCTGGAGTATTCCAACCCGGTGAACAAGGATGGCAATGCCACGGCACATGAAGGCTTGTTCAAAGCAACGGTTTCTCAAGACAATGTAATTACCGCTCCTTATGCAGAGAATGAATATCTTTATACTGTATCTGCTGCTTATATTACAGGTGTTCCTGCAGGCGCTGAGGTGCTGGCAAAATACGGTACAGGCGATGACTTTTTCAAAGCCGGCTGGTGGCCGAACAGCGATGCAGCCAAGGGCCATGTCCTGGCACTTGATTATCAGACAGATAATCTCCATGTAACCTTGTTCGCAAATGATCTGCTCAACAAATATCATCCGCAGAATCAGTTCAGACTGCTGGCGAATGCGATTTATGCATCTGCCCCAGCTGCTACAGCAGCAGACGGAATGGATAACGGCGTGCTTGAACCATATCCGACATCACCTTCAGGTGGTACCGGCGGAAGCACTCCAATCGCATCTCCAACTGCAACACCGGCTCCAACAGCTACTCCTGCTCCAACCGCAACACCGGCTCCAACAACGGCTCCTGCTCCGGCTGTGAACTTTACGGATCTTGGAAGAGTAGCTTGGGCAGCTGATGCTATTCAAGAACTGACCGCTAAAGGTATCATTAACGGCGTTGGCGGCAATTCCTTTGCACCGCTCAAGGAAGTAACCCGCGCCGAGTTCATTACTATGATCGTCCGTGCGTTTGAACTGCCGTTTGCGAATGCTTCGGCTAACTTCAGCGACGTTCCTGCTGCGCACTGGTCTTACAGCTATGTTGCAGCCGGCGTCGAGAACGGCCTGGTTAACGGTGTTGGGGGCGGCAAATTCGAGCCTAACCGCTCGATCACCCGTGAAGAGATGGCCATCATCGCAGCCAATGCTCTGACCAAGTTCAAGGGCAAATCGGTTACTGATGCCGATGCTGCACTTGCCGGCTTCAAAGACAAAACAAGCATTGCTTCCTATGGTAAAGACGCGGTAGCGCTGCTTACCCAGGAAGGCATTGTAAAAGGCATGACAGCCGACACCTTCGCACCAAAAGGGATCGCTAACCGCGCGCAAGCTGCTGTAATTATCAGCAATATCATCAATCTGCAATAGTTCTTTGCGGTAAACATGTACAAGGAAGCCCCCGGCCATTGGGCCGGGGGCTTTTTCTGTAATTATTTTATTCCATAAACTTGATCCCTTTAGCAAAAGCATTGACCTCAAAACCGCTGTCCTCAATGGAGGTGAGCAGTCTGCCATTGATATACATATGCTTGAAGGTAATCCCCTCCACTGCTCTCTCCCGGTCATACCCGTGGATTCTCGAAGGATTGGCATTCACACCGTTGTACTCGATCTGTTCAAACCTCACGTTCTCAATCCGGTTTCCGGGGAGGGGATTATAATCTTTATTGTGGACCACACGGATATCAAACAGCTGTCCCAGCTCAAAGTCATCAACCTGGATCTGGCTGAACACAACATTTTTCACGGTATTACCATCCCCGGCATTAATCGCCACCGCTCCCCAATAGTTGGGCTGGGGCTCATGATGTTCAAGGATGTCGATATTTTCGAACCTTAAATCCTCGACAATATCCCCGCCTCTCCCGTGATCCCCATGAATCCCGATCATCACGGCATGCGCCACATCCGCCCATAGCACGGAATCCCGGACTGTCACGTCTTGGGTATCGCCGTAATAATTCCAGCGCGAACCATAGACCGCAATGCAGTCATCAGAGTTCCGCATAAACAGATCCCGGAGATGAATCTGTCTGCAGGACATCATATCAATGCCGTCAGACCAGCCGCGTGAACTGAAGGATTTGAAATTTTCAATTTCAACCTTCTGTGACTGTCCCAGAAAAACGCTGTAATGCGGAGGATCAATCACCATGATGCCTTCGATCCGGATACGCTCCGAGAAGGTAATCCTGATTCCGCGGAAAGCAGTATACCGGTGGAACATCGCCAGGTAAATCATCCCGCGCCCGCGGATCACAACATCCTGCACCTTATCGCAGACCAGTGAGCCTATTAGCGCCGCTCCGCCCGCCAGATATGCCGTGATGCCGGAAGGCAGAGTAAGCACCGTTTCCTCTATAAAATGAGTGCCTTCCGCAAAATAAATCACAGCCGGCAGTTGCCCCGTCCCGTCCAGCGGCTCTGACAATTGCTTCAATAAATCATCTGTCCGGTGAATACCGCGCTTTACCAGCATAACGTCCGGATCATCAGGTGTGGGAGGATGCTCCTCAAAGGGAGACGCAAACAAATGCAGATTCCGGAAGCGGTCCCCGTTGATTTCCACAGATAGCTTACAAGGCTTATCCAGCATAAAGGTGAGGGTATTCTGACCGGCGGCAGGACTTATCCCGGCGGAACGCGGACGGATCTCACAGCTCCCGATCACGCTATACAGGCAGGAAATTTCCACTTCCACCTCACCTTCCATATCGAAACAGGCCATCGAAGCCTGTCTTACCTGATGCATATCCACATTGACCTCAAAGACCGGAAGGACATGCCAGGTTCCTCCGGCAGGCCTGATCCGGACCTCATAATCCTCCTTTAATGGAATGTGCGGGGGAGCCGGATAAAATTGTATACGATTCATGGTTCTTTCCTTTCCTGCTGCTTCGGTTATGTTTATCAGATGAATCCCATAATTCTGGCTGCAACAACTGCTGCTTCTGCCCGTGTCACCTGGGACTTGGGAGCAAAATGGTCTGACTCCCTGCCTTTGATGTATCCGGCTTCAGCCAGGGTATGAACAGCCTCCAGGGCGTAGCCGGAGATCTGCATTGTATCCCTGAACTGAACCGCGCTGTTTTCCTTCTTCAGCCCCATTCCCGCTGCTTTCAGCATGCGGAGGGCCATGACCGCCATTTCCTCCCGGGTAATGCTGCGGCTGCCGCCAAACGTTCCGTCTGCGTATCCGGTTATAATGCCCAGAGCTTCAGCCGATGCTACTGCGCCGGTATACCACTGTCCCTCTTTCACATCACTGAAGGAAGACATTCTACCGCTCTGCACCAGTTCCAGAGCTTCCATCATCATTTTCAGGAACTCAGCCCGGGATACCGCACGCCCCGGTGCATAAGCATTGTTCCCGGTCCCCTCCACAATCCTGCGGGCCGACAAGGCTGCAACACTATCCTTAGCCCATGGATAATTATCCATGTCCGTATAGACAGAAGGATTAGATATGACTGCATACCTGCTGAAGTTCCTCGCGCCGAAGGCAAATATGCCTGCTGTGCTGTTATATCTGGAATTCCGGATCACTTCCAGACTTCCGTCATCCTTAAGAGATGCACTGACCAGCTCATACTCCGATTCCCCAGCCTGCAGCAAATACGGAATCTCTACATGCACAATCCTGTTGTTGGCAAAGCTGTTTACGGATTGTCCGTTAACGGATAATCCGAACTCGTATACTGGCTTATCCTTAAGCAGAATGGACAGGGATGCCGGTATTCCCGGAAGACCCTCCTTTGTGATCTTCACCATCAGCTTGTCGGTATCCTTCAGGCTGCCGGCCGCATTCAGGGGAAAAGTCAAAGATGCCATTCCGGATTCTATGGACAGCAGCCTGATCCCCGCCTGCTCCGCCTTCAGCCAGGCGCTGCCTGGAAGCTCCAGCATAACCGAGGTAAGTCCGGCATCCTTCAGTATCTGAATCACCAGCTTTTCCTCCTGATTCTGTACGGCACGTTCAATGGCTTCGTTAAGCGTCTCACCGCTCAGCAAAATCTGCACTGCATCCTGATCCGGTGCAGGCACCACCTTAATGATACTGCCGTTGATGCTTATTCCGTTCTTTTCAGCCGTGGAAGGGGACACATCCCCTCCTGCTGTAATCCCGCCGGTTGGCTGGGCAGGTGGCTTTACCGGCGGCAGTTGTTCTTCTTTTAAGGTCTTGACCGTATACTCCTCGCTCGGCGTCCGGTTGCCTGATTCATCAAAGGCGATTACCCGGAAGGTATAGGAGGTATCCGGTTCCAGACGGGTAAAATCATACACATAGGTACTGCCAGTTACCGTTCCATGAACATCCCCGTTCATCAGTACATCGTAGCCTGCTACCCGTACATTATCCGTTGAAGCTCTCCACCCCAGCTGCAGAGAGCTTGAGGTAATGGCATCCGCCTGCAGCCGGCCCGGCGGTGCCGGCGCACCTTCGTCAATCACGGTGACATGGGCGACAGCGGGCAAAGCCGTCTCATATACTGCGCCAGTCACAGTGAAGCTGCCGGGGATGCTGTAATGGGTATCATCAATATCCTTCCAGACAACGGGCAGGGACTTAACTGTCTGGTCACTGTATACGGCCTCCACTACGGATGGCAGCTGCGGCGGTGTTCCGGCCTCTGTGATTATTTCTGCCTTATTCAGACTAATGATAACCGCTTTAACCTCCAGCTGATCCACAGCTGCAAGCAGACTGTCAGCGGCTGTATCAACAGCCTGCTGCGTGCCGTCAGCGGAGCCAAGCACTTCCTTCGCCTGGTCCATTGCCTGAAGAAGGGTAACGGTACTTTCACTGGTGTAAGCATCAGGGTCAATTTCTGATACCCGCTCCAGTAAATACACCAGCAACGTTTTGTCGGCGGTCTTCCGGAAGAACTCCAGCTCCGCCACGTTGGCATTTCCGCCGGGTGAGTAATAACGCAGATAACGGTAAGCCTGTTCGCCAGTTACGGGTACGGTGTACCACTGCGCAGCGCTCACTCCGCTTATGGTATATAAATCTGTATACGCTTCTCCGTCAGCAGAGCCTTGCAGAATGGCTCCATTCACCCGGCCCGTATGAGCCTGCGTCGCTCTCGGGTGAAATTTGAAGCTGGCCAGCGCCTGTTCACCACCGGCTCCCAGATCCACGCGGATCCAGCCCGGATTGGATTTGGTATCCGTGTAAGTAGCTGTATCACCGTCAAAGGCCTTCCAGCCGTTGGCAGCTTCACTCCATTTTCCGTCCCAGGAAATATGGGAGGCCTTAACCATGGATTCGGTAACTGCTATTTTCCGGGAAGGCAGCTCTGTGACCGGAACCAGCAGCTGCTCGGCCTGAAACAGCTCATTCAGCAGAGCCAGCATATCAGCGCCCTGCGCGCCGGCGGCCTGCAGAATCCGCTCCGTCTCCCCCCTGTAATGATAGTAGCTGAGCCGGGTGTAACCTTCAGGCTCTTTCACCTTTGATTGCAAAGCTGCCGCCGGAATATTATATTCGCCGTAGATCTCCACTTCAGCTGCATTTCCGCTCCAGGCAGCAGGGTTGTAAATTCTCAAATATCTGTAAGCACTGCTGTCCTTGATCTGTTCTTCGCTGATAAAGGTCCAGGTATAATCAGCCGCCCCCGACACAGGGGGAGTCAGATCCCTCCAGTTCAGCTGATCGCCGGAGCCTTGAACAACCAAGCCGTTCAACCGCCCCGCATAGCCGGTTCTGGGCAGCAGAATGACATCGCTGAGGCGCACTGACGCATCCGGTCCGAAGTCTATTGTATAGTAGGCTCCGCTGCCGTTAGCCAGGTCGCCGAAGGTTTCAGCGCTGCCATCGAACAGCAGGTAGCCGACCTTATCTGCAGACAGGCCGCCGCTGCCGTATTGAGCGCTGGAGGCTGTTACCTGGGCCAGCTTGGCGGTGTCTATAAATTTGGATTTATTGACATAGTAGAGCAGCGAATTATCCGTTGTGAACATGGCCGGAGCAGCCGGCACCCCTTCGGCGGTCGCATAGCTGACCCGAAATTTAATCCTGCCTGTCGGCATAGCATCCTCCATTAGCACTGAGGCCGTCCAGTTGATATTGTCTGTAGTGTGAAGCGAAGCCTTCCTCCCTTGAATAACAGCCTCCACTTCTCCAATCTGCTCGGTTGACTGAAAGGCGAGGTCCACCCTGTTGCCGGCGTTCACCCTGTTCTGTATGCTCTGGGGTGAGCTCAGGGATACCGATTGCAGCTTGTGATGGGATTCGTGGCGCAGGCCGTAAATACGCAGCTCGGACAACTCAAACATCGTGCTGGACGGCTCAATCATCTGCAGCTTCAGGAACCTGAACTGCTTCCCCTGGTGCTCAGCAGCGACTTCCAAAGTCTGCAGCTCATCAACTGCAGTTGTGAGTCCCGGCGTCAGCCGGGTCCAGTTCTCCTTGTCATCGGACCCGTAGACCGCAGCTCCGCCAATCCGTTCAGGGAATCCCGTTCTGACCTGAAGATCAACGGCAGCAGCAGATACTTTGAAACTGACTCCAAAATCCAAAATATAACTGAGATTGTCCGCCAGATAATAGCCGGCAAAGCTGTCCGGCGCGTTATCAACCAGATTGCCGATTTGTATGCCAAAGGTGGAAGACGCCACAATGTCAAAATACCGCATGCTTCCGTCCTCCATTAAAGGCGTAAGCTCCTGGAGGCCTTGAGCGGCATCGTTCAATTCAGCCAGCTTCCCGTAAAACATCTCATCTGAAGCGGACGGCAGCGCGTCTGTCACTTCACCGAGCACCGTCTCGTATTCTTCCAGGGTTGAAGAGATGTAGCCTGTTCCAGGAATATACGGGGCAATGGCCGCCGCAACCGCTTCCTGACGGTTCGAACCCACAGTTATAGTTACGGCCTTTGCCGTCACGGAGGCTTCATCCGCCGCGCTTACAACCATGGAATACACGCCTGGCTGTTCTGGTTTCCAGGAGAAAGACCCGGTGCTTTCATTAAAAACAGCTCCGTCCGGCTTACGGTCAATCTGATAAGTTACATGATCGTTCGCCTCAGCATCCTGTGCCGAAAAGTCAGCGTGCAGGGTGGCTTCAGAACCGGTATAGGCGAAAAGCTTGAGGTTGTCCGCTCCGGATGTGAAGACAGGCGGGGTTAACCGGGCCGCCGGGGCGAGCAGCAGATGATCGATATCAACCAGAGTTCCGTCCCCGCTGACCTTGAAATAGATCAGATCCCCCAAACCGCGGTATTGGTTCATTGTAAAGGTTACATACTTCCACTGGCCCTTAGTATCAGGCAGCACAATTTCTGCATCGGACCATCCGTTAAGCTCAAGCTTCGCCGTACCCTCCGTCCGGATTCTGAGCGCAGCTGTTTTCAAGCTGGTGCCGGAAGCGACTACGGAAATCCGGCTGCCTGCTTCTGCAGCTTTGATCTGCACAAACGAGGTGTCCCCTTCCTGCAGAACCTCAGCCCGCCCGTCCAGACTGGTGGCCCGTTGCTCAATTTCCGTCCAGTCTGCGCTGGGCGAAACCTTTGGCAGTGTGGAAGATCCTTCACCCTCAGCTTCCTTCGGAATGTAGAGCCAGTAATCAGCCCCTCCATCCGGAGATTCCCAATAATACGGTGTGCGCCTGTCGAACATTTCCGCGTAATACGGTGCTTCTTTTTCGATATCAAGCCCCATGTTGTATTTATAATAATAATACTGGCCGTATACATTGCCGCCGATTCGTCCCCGGTATGCACCGGAGAGCACTTTATAAATGACAGGATTCCCTTCTGCATCATAGCGCGCCACAACGGGAGTCCATGGCGTATCATAGCCCAGCATATATCGGGCAAAATAATCGGCTGCCTCCAAGATCCGGTTGCCCAGAAATTCGTAAGCAGTTACCGCATTTTCTGCAGTGGACAACGTTCCCTCCTCCGGGTTCACCTTTGTGCCCTGTGCATCCAGAAGCCGGCCCAGAATTTCCACATTGGTGAGATCGCCTGCACCGTGGGCCTGGTCCCGGCCCATTTCCACATGCTGTACCCTAGGCGTGTCCAGCTTCTCCCCGTTCACAGCATCCTCCGTCACGAGCCGGAACAGCTGTTTAATCGAACCGTTCTGGCCTTGGTCGGCTGCACTCGCATTGACGGTAAACCATTCAACGCCTTCTTTGTAACGTTCCTTATTCTCTGTAAAAATATAGCCTGACATCGCCCCGAGCAGCGGATACAGATGCTGGTTCATAAAGTATCCGTTGGAATGCTGGAAGGTATCGATAACCGGATTAATCAAATTTTCCGTAAAATCAGCCGTATCCTTATCCGTCCACAGGAGAGCGGGATCAAGACCCTCGGAATGGCTGTACCGCAGGATCTCCGCAGCCGTAACCATCCGGTGCAGCGGAATCCCGGTATGGATATGCGCATCGGTGAAATAGGCGTACTGTGCAGGATCAAGACGCGACCAGATCCGGATCAGGCGCATCGCATTAGAACGATACACTTCATCCCCGGTGATATAATACATCAGCGCCTGTGTATGCGCTCTCAAACTATCGGCTATAAACCTGGAATTATAGCTTTGGCTGTTGAAGTCCAGACTGCGCGGTTTCGTAGGGTCGGACGTATCGGTCTGATTGCTGGAAGCAAAGGCAGTGGAAGCATAAGCGGACTTCGTCATAGCCGTATAATACGAATACCAAGGCTCCTTGTGGGCAAGCACCTGCTCACGCATATTTTCCAGTATCGGCTTGGTCAAGCCCACCCCGGGGTGTGTAAACCCGTTGCTGATCCTTTCTTCCATAACAACAAGACCGGCGGGTTCAGGAACGCTGCCGTCCGCCTGTGCCTCAGGCAAGACCGCCTCCCCGAGCAAGGTTACAGCTAACAGTACGACTGAGAGCATAACTGCACACGCTTTCGATAACAGAGACTTCCGGATACTCATTTCCAACCTCCTTATTCATGAATGGATTTTCCCCGCTGAAACACGGCCCATCATAGCAAAATCCCTTTGCATTATCTATTGCAATATCTTTGACTTTTTTGCAAAATCATTCGAATGGAAGGACGTTGTCCAGTACAAGTAATAATTGCATCTTTTCGAAAATAATTGGAATTTAATCCTTGTCATAAATACGCTACAGTTTTTCCGGAAGCGATTTCAAAAATGTTGGAGGTGATTAGCAAAACGTATTGCTGCTGTGCGCTAGTAATGCTTACAGGCAGCCAAGCGGCTGCCACTTACGAAGAAGGAGCTGAAGGAATGAAAAAATTATCATTAATCATGATTATCCTGGCGCTGGTGGCCGGCATAAGCGGACTTCCTGCCGTAACGAAAGCGGAAGCGGCTTCTGCCGCCCCTTTCTCCCATCCCGGCCTGCTGCATTCGCAGGCAGACTTCGACCGCATGAAACAAATGGTGAATGCCGGTACCCAGCCTTATCTGGACGGCTGGAACCAGCTGATAGCCAGTCCGCTCTCCCAAGCCGGCTGGACTCCGCGGGCCACCTCTACTATTATCCGCGGCGGCACCGGGGATAACGTAGCGCTGCTGTACAACGATGTTGCCCGTGCTTACCAGAATGCCCTGCGGTGGAAAATCAGCGGCAGTACGGCTAATGGTGACACTGCCCGGGATATTCTAAATGCCTGGTCGTCCACGCTTACTGCAGTCTCCGGCAATGCCGACCGTTACCTGGCTTCCGGCCTGTATGGTTACGAGCTGGCCAATGCGGCAGAACTCATGCGGGATTACCCTGGCTTTAATGTAACGCAAATGCAGGAGATGCTGATCAATGTCTTTTACAAGCCTCTTAACGAACGCTTCCTGATCGGCAATGAATACGGGCAGGATCATAATGACGCCTATATCCAGAACTACTGGGCCAACTGGGACCTGGCCAATATGGCCGCGGCTGTCGCCATTGGAATCTTCTGCGACCGCCGGGATATCTACGAGACCGGCATAGAGTATTACAAGAACGGTGCCGGTAACGGCTCCATCTATAACGCGATTCCGTTTCTGCATCCGGACGGTTTAGCCCAGTGGCAGGAAGCGGGACGCGACCAGGCGCACACCCAGCTTGGCGTCGGTTTAATGGCCACCATCGCCGAAATGGCCTGGCATCAGGGAGATGATTTATATGGATGGGCGAATAACCGCTTCCTGCGAGCTGCCGAATATGTGGCCAAATACAATAATGGCGGTAACGTGCCGTTTGCAGCTTATGAATGGGGCACCGGCACAAATGGTGCAGTCCAGACCCATACTGCTGTGAGCAGTGCCAGCCGCAATGAGTACCGTCCCGTCTGGGAGATGATCTATAACCATTATGCCAACAGACAGGGGCTGCCAGTACCGAATATCGCTGCCCGCGCTGCACTCTCCAGACCGGAAGGCGGGGCCAATCCGCAGTATCCCTCGACCTTTGACCAGCTCGGCTTTGGAACACTGCTCTACACCCGGCCAGCCGGCTCCGGCGGGTCAGCTGCTCTTCCGGACGGTAATGTCCCGGATGGTATTTACCGGTTCAGCGTACGTCTTGACGGTAAAGCTATGGAAGCAAACGGTACGGCAAACAACTCACCGGTTCGGAAATCAACCTATACGGGAGCTGTCAGCCAGCAGTGGAATGTAACCCATCTCGGCGGCGGCCAGTACAGCATAACCAATATGCAGAGCGGGCTGTCACTGGAAGTAGCCAGCGGTTCTCTGGAGCATGGCGCCAAATTCCAGCTGTACACAGCCAACGGCAAAGACCATCAGAAATTCGCCTTTATTCCTGCCGGCAGGGGGTATTACCGGATTACTCCTGTTCATTCCAACAAGCCGGCCGATGTCATCAGCGCATCCGCCGCAGAGGGAGCCCTAATCGATCAATGGAGATACACGCTTGGCAATCACCAGCAGTGGCGGCTGGAACCGGTATCCGTGAATGTGCGTCTGCAATCTTTTAACTTTCCGGACCGTTACATCCGGCACAGCAGCTATCGCGCCCGGCTCGATGCCGGGATGATCTCCCCCGTTCAGGATGCCCAATTCAGAATGGTCCCCGGTCTGGCTGATGCCGGCGGCTTGTCGTTTCAGTCTGTCAATTATCCGGACCGCTATCTGCGGGTCCGTTCAAACGGGGAAGTATGGCTGGACCTGAAGGACAACACGGCAGGCTTCAACAGTGATGCCACCTTCCGTCGCACAGCCGGCCTGGCTGATCCGCAGCTGTCTTCTTATCAGATGTGGGCTGATCAGACCCGGTATTTGCGCCACTCCAATTACCTGCTGTATGCGCAGGCGGCATCCGGTACCACGTTCAATGCAGATGTAACCTATACCGAAGCTGCTCCTTAAGGAATATAACTGCGTATACGGAACAGCCCGGTCTTCATGAAGACCGGGCTGTTCCGGCATGGATCAAAGAACTCTGATCCTGCGGGCATGATCGCCAATAATGATGTAAGGCTCCTTAAGTTGAAACGGACTGCCGTTAACCGTTACATTCTCGAATGTAACATCCTCCACCGCTCTCGTCTCATCATAGCCTTCAATATGCGAAGGATTCAGGCAGGTTCCTTCAAAGCGGATGTTCTTAAAGCGGACCCCTTCGATTCTCTTCCCCGGAGCCGGATTATATTTCTCATTCTGCAGGACCCGGAGATTGAACAATTCACCGAGCTCAAACGATTCGATCCGGATATCTTCAAAGCTTACATTACGGATGGTATTGTTATCGCCGCCGTTAATCGCCAGACACCCCCAGTAGTCAGGCTGCGGTTCATGGTGCTCCAGAATGTCGATATCCGAAAAGCTGATATTCCCGATTACATCGCCTTCTCCTTCATGATTTCCGTGTGTGCCGATATTCACCGGATGGGCAACATCCGCCCACAGGACGCAGCTGCTGACCTTTACATCCCGGGTGTCCCCCTGAAATTCCCCACGCGATGCGTACACGGCAATGCAGTCATCCGATGTACGGAGAAAGCCACCTTCTACCGTGACATCCCGGCAGGCCATCATATCGATTCCGTCGCACCATCCGCGTGTGCTGAATGATTTCAGATTGCTGATGCGGATCTGCTCCGACTGTCCGAGAAGCACCGTATAGTGCGGGGGATCGATTACAGTGATCCCGTCGACGCGGATATTACGGGAATACTTGATCTCAAATCCCCGGTAATAGGTTGTCTTCGCAAAATCGGACATATATAATATGCCTCTGCCTGTCACCGTCACATCGTGCACCCCGCTGCATACCAATCCCCCATACACTACAGCGCCTCCCGGGATGAATACTGAAGTGCAAGATGGGAGCTGAAGCAGCGGCTCATCCAGCTGGTGAATACCGGGCCCAAAGATAATGCTCTTCCTGACAGCCGTATTTGGGCTGTGTTCCAGCTGCTTCTGAATGTCTGCGGTGTGATGTAATCCCGGCTCCAGAAGGATGACCTCACCTCTGCCGGCTTCAGGCAGCGGATCCTCCGGCGGATTTGCAAAAATATGCAGATTATGAAACCGGTCGCCATTGATCTCAACCGACAGCAGTCTTGGCCCGTCTATCGCAAACGAAAGGCGGCGCCCGTTAATTGTGCCGGACAAACCTGCTGATTGCGGACGGATTACAGCTTCGCGGATGACCTCCTGTGCATGCTCCACTTCGATTTCAACCGTCCCGGAGCAGTCGAACATGACCATGGATGCATTGCGTACATTGTGCATATCCACCTTTACGTTGTAGCTGAACAAGGACTTCCATTTCCCTCCGGGAATTCGGACCCGGACTGAGAAATCGGAGTTGTGTACGGCCCCTTCCGGTGCCGGGTACAACTGAATCCAGTTTTCGGTTAACACATCTCCCCGCTCCTCCCGCCATAAGGAAACCGGCTGTGTTCGGGCATGTCTCCATGTCCCCACAGCCGGTTTGCAAATTCATGACTGCTTGTTACTTGCTGCGTTCTTCATAAATCTTCTGGGCTTCATCAAGCTCCGCTTGTCCGCCGGATTTCAGCCACTGGGCTTTAAAGTCATCAAAAGCCTTATCCGTGTCAGCTTCTCCGGTGATGGCCTTGATATAATATTGGGTCTGAAGCGTGTTCAGGATGGTCTCATACTGTGCTTTGGTGGTCATTACCGTCGATTGCATCAGATCTGTAAGCACAGTCAGGCCCTCAATTTTGGTATATTGGTCACGGAAAGCGATTTTTTCGGCTGAAAAATGATACTTTGTCATAGCTTCCACCTTGCCGCCAAGCGGGTTATAGAAGCCTACACCCAAAGCAGCCAGGGTCTCCTCAGGTTCCTCAACCATAACCGCCAGATCGCCGTCCAGATTATAGGTTACCCCCTCCTTGCCGAACACTGTGGTCAGATAACCCTCCTTGTCTGTTGCGACATATTCGAGAATTTCCAGTATCTTTTGTCTTTTCTGATCATCCTTCTCCAGCTGGGCTCCGAAAAAGATAGGCGGCTGCAATGCGCCGTTAGACAGGGCATATTTTTTGCCGTCCGGCCCGGTGAGCGGAGTCCCCGGCACCAGTTCAATTCCCTTGTCGGCGGATACCTGGCCGAAATATCCGTCTTTATACAGATGATGCCACATGCCGGTATCGAACATCCCTGTCCGCAGGCTGATGAACTTGTTCTGTATGGAGCCGTTGTCATCGGTGACGAACTCGGGATCGATAATTCCGGCTTCGAACCATTTGCTGAGAAGCTTCAGTCCTTGTCTCGCCTCTTCCGTAATCGCGCCGTATTCCACTTTGCCGTCCTTGCCCAGCTTGAACTGGAACGGATTCACCCCGAAGGCGGCGAAAACGGAGTTAAACATCTGTGTCTGGGCATCCTTGCCGCGGCCCGTCATGCCGAAGGTGTCCTTTTTGCCGTTGCCGTCCGGATCGCCGGTGGTAAACTTGGTTAATACATCCTCAAGCTCGTTCAGATCTTTAGGAGCCCCGTTATACCCGATTGCTTTCAGCCATTGTCCGTTGTAGGCGGGCATAAAGCCTGTGCTTCCATTGGACCAGACCTTGGGAACTCCCCAGTTCTTGCCGTTATAGCTGCCCGCGTCCCAGGCATTGGGATCAATGCTTTCGACATCCGCCACATAGGCGGGCATATATTGTTTGATCTCCTCTACCGGTATGCTGGCAATTACACCCTGATCCGCCCACTGCACCATATCCCCCACTGTTCCATCGACCGCCAGCACATCGGGAATGTTGCCGGAAGCAAGCATAACCCCGAGCTGTTCTTTCCAGGTTCCCGTTTCAAATTTGACATTACTGATTTTGACATTGAATTTCTGCTCCAGAAATTGCTGCACATAGCTGTCGTCGCCTTCCGGAGCATTCCAGTTGTTGGCCCATATGATTTCAATCGGCGCTTCTGCTTCCGGCTCGGCCGGCGCACTGGACGGGGAAGCATTGTTCCCGTTGTTACTGCATCCGCTTCCAATCAGAGATGTGCCCAGCAGCAATGCGGCCATCCCGGTTAACCATGACTTTTTGTTCATTTGTCTGATATCCTCCCTTTTTATGCCTCTGGTGCTTGATATTTAAACAATACTGCCTGGATAGCAGATTGCATAAACCCTGTTAACCCTTAAGCGATCCTACCATCGTGCCTTTCACAAAATACTTTTGCAGGAACGGATAGAGAACGATGATCGGCAAAGCCGTGAACATCAGCGTAGCTGCCTTAATCGGCTCCTGATACCCGAGAGCGGTGTTGGTCGTATTGGAAGCATACATGGATAGGTCTTCACCTGTAATGACAACTCTGCGCAAAAAGGTGGTCAGGACTTGCTTGTCAGGGTCCTGGATATACAAGACGGCGTCAAACCAGGCATTCCAGTGCCCCACCGCTGACCACAAAGACAGCGTAGCCAGAACCGGGAGCGACAGCGGCATCACAATCTGGAACAGAATACGCAGGTCATTCGCTCCGTCAATTTTGGCCGAGTCCTCCAGCTCATCCGGGATCGCCTGAAAGAAATTACGCAGAATGAGCATGGAGAAGGTGCTGACCAGTCCCGGCAAAATATATACCGCCCGCGTATCCAGCAGCCCGAGATTTTTGATCAAAAAATAGGTGGGAATGAGCCCGCCCCCGAAAAACATCGTGAACACGATCAGCAGCGTAAACACATTGCGGTGCGGCAGATATTTTCTCGAAAGCGGATAGGCCCCCATCGACATAAATACAACAGAGCATACCGTACCGACAACGGTTCTGAAGACGGTATTGCCGAAGCCGGTCCAGATATCGTCTTTTCCGAGCACCCGCTCCCAGGCATACAGGGAAAACTCCTTCGGATACAAATGAATTCCTAATCTTAAGGACTCGGCAGGTGTGCTGAAGGAGACCGATAACATATGAACGAACGGATACAGCATGATAATGCACAGAATCACCATAAAGGTAATCAGAAAAATCTGAAAAATCATATCCCCTTTGCCTAATTTCACAGCTTACTGCTCCTTTCCAAATCAGAATAATCCGTCCTGTCCCAGCTTCTTCGAAATATAATTGGTGAACAGCACCAGTACAAAAGCGACCACATTCTTAAACAGCCCTACGGCGGTAGTCAAACTGAACTGGAAGTTCTGCAAGCCTACCCGGTAGACATAGGTGTCCAGAATATCCGCCACTTCATAGGTGGCCGGTGAGTACAGGTTCAGAATCTGGTCAAAGCCCGCGTCCAGGATTCCCCCCATACGCAAAATCAGCATGAGCACGATAACCGGCAGTATGGACGGCAGGGTGATTTTCAGCGTCTGCTTCCACCGGTTGGCCCCGTCCATAACTGCAGCTTCATATAAATCAGGGGATACACTAGTCAGAGCAGCCAGATAGATGATCGTCCCCCAGCCCACCTCTTTCCAGATTGCCGAGGTTACCAGTGTGAATCTGAAATAATTCGGATCTCCGAGAAAATAGACCGGCTCCAGTCCCACCAAAGTAATCAGGTAGTTCACCACCCCGGTAGACGGGGAAAGCAGCGTGATCAGAATCCCGCCCAGAATGACCCAGGAGAAAAAATGGGGCAAATACGTCAGCGATTGCGCTACCTTTTTAAACTTGGACGACCGGATTTCATTAATGAGAAGCGCAAGTATAATGGGAGCGGGAAAACCGAACACAATGTGGTACATGCTGATGATTACTGTATTGCCCAGGATTTTGAAGAAGTCGGGCGATTGCAGAAACAGAAACTTAAAATGCTTGAGTCCCACCCAGGGACTTCCCCAGATGCCGTCCATAATCCGGAAATCCTTAAATGCCAGCTGTATTCCGTACAAGGGCGAATAGGCAAATACGGCGTACCAGATCAGTACCGGTGCAAGCAGCAGAAACAAATACCTGCACTTTTTGTATTCCCTCCATAATGCCGCCAGCTTGGATGATTTTTTCTCAGTCTGGTGGAGTTTGCCATCCGGTGTGACTACCGTTGTTGAGGCCATCACAGTTGCTCCTTTCCGCGTAAACAAATACATGAATTTTTTCAGTGCCGCTCACAAATGTAAGTGTAGGTTTATGGAAACGCTTTTTCCAGTTCAACTTCATTCAAATTGTTATACTTTCTTTCGTTTTCGCTTCTTTAAAAGTCCAATTATTTCAGTTGTTATCCACTTTTCAGCCATAAAAAAAGCCCGTGCCGTATGAACAGCGGGGCCAGATCCAGTATGTAAGCCATTAGTTCTCTAAAGTAATCCAGTCTGAATGATCCTTATGCGATTTGCGGTATTGGACGGGTGTGACACCGAACCGCGCTTTGAATTTACTATGAAAATACTGCGGGTTCCGGTAGCCGACCTGCTCGGCAATCGCCGCTATGGACAGCCGCGGATCGGCAATCAGCAGCTCGGCAGCCTTTTCCAGACGCAGCCTGGTAACATATTCGGTGAATGAGCTTTTGGTAACCTCACTAAATATTGTAGAGATATAAGCAGGCGCCAGCGAGACTTCCTTGGACAAAATCTGCAGGGACAGGTCCTCATGCAGGTGATCCGTTATAAAGGCTTTTAAAGTGCGGATCACCTCGGCATGGGCATGGTTGCCTTCGGCATTCATCCGCTCGGTAATTTCTGAGGACAGCTTCCGGATGCTCTCCATCGTTTCGTGAAGCGTCTCTTTTTTCAGCTCATCAAACAGATCGGAGTGCGGCAGCAGATGCTGGAGCTTCAGCTCAATCACACACTGGTACAGCTGGGCGATCAGCTGCAGCACTGCCAGCTCGGCCGCATCAATCTGTATGCCCTCCTTATGCAGGGCGGTTACGAAGGTATCCAGAAAATCATCTACGCCCTTCAGATCGCCGGCTTTCAGCGCATTGCGGTAATGCTCAAAATTAAAAAAGATCGGCTCCGCATTCAGTGACTGAATGGTTTCATAGGCAATCACCGCATGTCTGCCATACATAAAATGATAACGGCCGGCCTGCTGCGCACTTTGGTAAGACTCCTGAATCTCTTCGCTGGTCTGTACCGTCCTGCCGACTGCCGACTGAAATTTCACGCCTTCGCCTGATATCCGCTGCAGCCCCTGCAGTTCTTTGACCAGAAAGGACGGGTCATGCCCTTCATCTCTTCCGATATAATATAGAATAACTGCCTCCTTGGCATTCAAAGAAACGAACTCCCCCGGGAGGGTATTATGCAGCTCGTACCTTGCTCTAAGCCCCTCCGTCTCTCCCTCGTTTAATTGAAGGTATACGGCACAGAAGGCTGTATCAGGCAGCTTGAGCATTTCCTGATGCTCTTCACTTTGGCTGACCCCCAGCAGCAGATTAACCAGTTCATTTTTTCTTGCCTGGCATTTGAGATCAACAATTTTGTCATTCATTAAGGAGAAGGTATCGCCGATAATGACATACTCATTTTCACGGGATACATGAAGCTGCGCCGGCTGGAAGCTCCCAATTTTGGCCATCAGCTGTTTGATTGGAACATAAAGCTGCTTCGAGAAGAGGAAAGAGATGATCAGACCGAATAAAATAATGATGGCAGAAGCGGTATAAAGCCCTGTTTTCAAATGCTCGGTAAAAAGTTCAAGCGTATGGGTCGGCCGGTACATGGCATAAGTCCATTCATGCGCCGAATGAGCAGCCGGAAGCCGGGATACGACTCCCGGTACTCCGTCCTCCTTCATCCTTCTTTCCTGAAAAGAATCTGAACCAAGGACTTCCTGCAGTACCTGATCAATCCTGCTGCTTCCGCTGCCTATAGCAAATAGCGCCTGCCCCTCCCCGTCCAGTACCAGAAGCTTGTCATCCCGGGAACTGAGCATGGGAGCCACAACGGTCTGCAGATAATTCACACCCACATCAACGATAAAATAGCCTGCTGCCTTCACGCTCGGAATCTGATAGGGAAGCTTAATAATGTAGCTGATGACCTGCTCACCGTTCGCGTTGGTCCGGGACATCCATTTCTTCAAGGGCATCCTGCTGATTTCGTAATAAAAATCCGACTCCAGTGAATGTGCAGTGTTCATATAAAACTGGTCGGCATCCACCACATAATCATTACCTGGGAAATAGACTGACACATTGGTAACCCCTGCATTTTCAACTTTAAAAAACTCTAGATCATCATTGAAAGCAGCAGCCCTGCTCAGATTTCCTTTCCAGCCTCCGTACAGCAGGACACTCAGGTTCCCGTTGCTCTGGATAAAATTGATCGACAAGGCCTTATTCTGCAGATTATCTTCATATTTCTTCAGCAGTGTCTGCTCGATAAAAGACTGGACCGCATTCAGACGGGTAACGTTGTCCTTGGCAATCTCCTGATCCATCATCCGGTTAGCCTGGGTGTACCAATAGCCGCCCATCGTACCGATCAGCACAACAGAAAGAATGGTATAGGATAAAACGAGGTGGTTGAATATGGTCTTTTTATAACCGTATTTGTTCATGCTGCTCCCCCTTATTTCTGCCGGCTCACTTTTTACCGGTACACATAATTTAAACGCTTTCATATATAGATAGTAAAAATAAGGTTTTTGTTCCACTTTTAAATGATAACAGATATTTAAATTTTTTTACTATTATAATATCTTTCGATTTGTTCAATTATTTTGCGAATTCTGCAAAAAAAGAAGCGGCATTTAGCTTGCATTTGCCATGCAGGCTGCCGCTTCTTTAATTTACAACGTACACCAGAACATATTAATGACTTGGAAACGCTAATGCTAACTGACCCTAGATCCGTTATTTTGCGCTAGAGGTGTGTTTTGGCATCCTAACGGACCCTAGTTCCGTTATTTCATCCGAAAGAGCTTAAATCACCCCTCATTTAGCAGAATAAAGGAACCACGGTCCGTTTAGCGATGGAAACGGAGCTATTTCCGGCAAATAACGGACCCAGTGTCCGTTAGCGTTGCGAAAGAGGCCGAGGCATCTAACAGATGCAACGTCCGTACACATGGAAACACAGCAAAGAAACCCAAGACCACTACAAGAGCTGGGTTTCTCAACACTCTGAGACCCGTCATGTGACGGGTCTTCCTGCATCTTTTTAAATACTTACATCCTGTCCATCCGGAACCGGCACGCCTAAGACCAGCCGTCCGACTTCATCCCACTCCACTGGCTGGACACGGGTATGGCGGTTCGGATCAAACAAGGGATCTCCAGTGATCTCCTTGTAGTTTCTGGCGTGATAGACAAGCAGGTGCTGCTGTCCGTCTGCGGATACCGTAAAGCTGTTATGTCCCGGACCATACTGGCCGTTCTCTTCACTTGACGTAAAGACAGGAACCGGAGACTTGGTCCAGGAAGCTGCATCCAGTAAGTCGCTGTCCTCCCGCGCTGTCAGCATTCCCATGCAGTAATGGTGATTGGTGGCACTGGCGGAGTACGTCAAGAAAATGCTGCCGTTCTTTTTCAGCACCGCAGCCCCTTCGTTCACGCGGTATCCGATGATTTCCCAGTCGTATTCCGGCCGGGTCAGTACGGTCTGCCCGCCCTCCAGTGTCCACGGATTGGCCATCTTCGAGATAAACAGGCTTGAATTCCCCTGAATCGACGGATCTGTCTGCGCCCACACGAGATACTGCACTCCGTTATGTTCGAAGGTGGTAGCGTCCAGCGAGAAGGTATCCCAGGCCGTGTAAATCCTGCCCTTCTCTTCCCAGTTTCCTTCCAGCGGATTCGCTGATTCGTTCTCCAGCACATACAGGCGCTGTGCAAAAGGCTCATCGTCACTGCCTGCCGAGAAATACACATACCATCTGCCGGCGATATAGTGAATTTCCGGTGCCCATACATAGCCGCTCATAATTCCCTTCAGGTGCTTCTTCCAGATCACAACAGGCTCGCTGGCGGCCAGCCCGCCGATGGTCTCTGCTCTGCGGAGCTCAATCCGGTCATACTCGGGAACCGAGGCCGTAAAGTAGTAATAACCGTCACTGTGCCGGTAAATGTGCGGATCTGCCCGCTGGAGGACTACAGGATTGGTAATCGTTTCGTTCATATGAGTTCAAACCTCCTGACTAATTGCTTCGTTAGAAATGATAGTTTCTTATGGTCAGTGCTCTAAATGTATTATGTGCAGCTAAAATTCCCTTTAAGGAACACATTCAGCCTATAGCTGCACTTCATACAACTATTCTAAGCAAATCTTCTCTCTGGGGGGATAAAGGCCATTTTTAAGTGTACGAGGTGCAACTATAACAAAAACTCTGCCTTAATCCTTACTTTTAGTTGCATGAAATGCAGTTATCCGCTTCAACCCCCTATTGAAAACGCAGGTTCAGAGCTTCACCGGCAGCATCAGCCCGTCCTCGCCGAACTGAAGCGGATCAATGCAGGTCTCGCGGTGAATTCCTTTGTAATCGTTAAACCGGGTTAACGGTGTTACAAAGCGGTGATAAGCAATCCAGTATTGCCCGGTATCCGGGTCACGCAGGATAGAATGATGGGCGGTGCCGAGCATGTCCTTGTCCTTATTTTTGCCAAGAACCGTATAATGATAGTTTACCGGACCGTACAGCTGCTCTGACGTCCCGTAGTTTACATGGTAATCTTCACTCCCCGTGTCATCACAGGACCAGGTGAAGTGGTAGAGCCCGTCCCGTTTGAGCACGGTAACGGCTTCCCGGAAGTCGTACAATCCGTCAAGGTTCTTCATTGTGTCCTCTACAACGGATACCATATCACTGCCGAGCTGTACGATGGCCCCGTGGCTGTTCCCGAACAGCATGTAAGCTGTACCGTCATCCTCTATGTAGATGGAAGGGTCAATGGCTTGTCCCATGACCAGCCCCAGGCGCTTGATTTGTTCCATTGTAATGAGCGGCTCCGGCTGTGCGCGGAACGGGCCTGCAGGAGCATCAGCAACCGCCACGCCGATGGCACTTTCACCGTCAGGCTTTTTGCCGCAGAAATAATAGTAGTAGCGGCCGTCCTTGCTGGCGATGCATGGCGCCCAGGCACTGCCGACAGCCCACGGCACATCCTCTGTGGCCAGATCAAGAATGACACCCTCATCCTGCCACAGCTTCATATCTTCCGACGAGAAGACATGAAACTGTGTTCCGGACCAGCCTGTAAAGCCGTCTGTCGTAGGGTAGAGATAATAACGCCCATCGAATTTGGCCAGATCCGGATCAGCGAACTGTCCGGGCAGCACCTGATGCCCGTCTCCGAAGGCTGCCAGCAGCCGGGCCGACTCCTCAAAAGTAACCGGCAGAACGCCGCCATGGCGTTTCCTGTTCCTTCCCAGATCAAACTCATCATCACCAAGCACGCGGAAGTCTCCGCCCGCAAGATCAGTGGTCAGCAGAGGGAGATACCCCTTCCCTTCCGCATAGCGATCTACAATCAGGCACCACTCTTCGCGGTCATTCAGCTTAAAAATCTCCGGTCCTTCCACCCCCATAAGGCCCTCCAGCACCGGTGCATCCACAAAGCTGAACGCAGCTTTATCCAGCGATGATCCCTTTTCCACCCGGATATTCTTGGTCGTCTCATCCTTGGAGTAACGGTAGTAATAGCCGCCATCGGCAATAATCGTTGTATCAATAATATGGTTGTCCCGCTCGATATACTTCTCCGCTGCTGTGAATTCCCGGAAATCCCTCGTGCGTGCACTGTAGATTTTATGCTTCCGTTCACTTTCATGCGGCTCCTGTGTAGCGGAAGCCCAGAACACCAGGAATTCATCCGCAGCCTCATCATAGATAGCTTCTGGAGCCCAGACGCATCCGGCACCTTCCACGCCTACTGTAACCGCCCATGGCCCGGACCAGTTCACCAGATCAGCGGATTCCCAGACGATAATATCACGGCTTCCGGCCTCGACCGCCGCCGCCCAGCCCTTGCCGCTGGCAATGCGCAAATCCGTGGCGATCAGGTAGAACTTGCCTTCCTTAGGGGAGCGGACGATGAACGGATCTCTGGCTCCCTTTTCCCCAAGCTCTGAGCGCAAAACAGGCAGACCCGCGTTCAAATCCTTATAGTGCAGGCCGTCTTCACTGTAGGAGAAATAGACCTGCTCACCGTCAGGTTGTTCACCGATAAAATGAACCAAAAGATAACCGGAGTAAGTTGGTTGAGAATGGGACAAGCTAAGCCCTCCTTGCGGGATATGTTGTTTAGTTAATATTACTGTTAATATATTTATATTTACAAAAACATTATAGTCAGAGGACACAGAGTCAGTCAATGCTATATTGCGGAAAAACCTGCTTTGCAGAATAAAACCCGCTGTTATCATCAAACACAACATTAACAAATGTATTAACTATATTTTCAATTGAAACCTGCCCTGGCTTGAAACCGTAAGTTGTAAGAAAGGTTGAAAAGCATAACGATTTGATGAACTGGGCCATCAGCTTGCGTAAACCATGCATTTATCGGGTATTAGTGCAGTAAATCGAAGCTTATGAGACCCCCAAAAAAAGACAAAGCACAGCGGAGAGGAGCTATCATTAGTGGAGTATTACCGTAATGGTGTATCAGAGAGTTTGCAGGAACTGGAGAGTACAGCTAGCGGCCTTACGTCTGCAGAAGTTCAACGGCGGCTGGAACGGGACGGTTACAATGAATTAAAAGGAAAGAACCGGGATCCCATCTGGAAGCTTTTCCTTGAAAATTTCAAGGATCCTATGGTAGTGGTGCTGCTTATAGCAGCCATTGTCCAGATTTTCATGGGACATGTTATGGAGTCGCTGATTATTTTCCTTGTGCTCATCCTCAATGCAGTCATCAGCGTCGTCCAGACCCGTAAAGCGGAAAGTTCACTTGCTGCCCTGCAGCAAATGTCGGCCCCCGAGGCCAAAGTGCTGCGTGACGGGGCGCTGAAAAAAGTCCCTGCCAGGGAGCTGGTCCGCGGTGATATCGTCATGCTGGAGGCCGGTGATTATGTGCCCGCCGACGGCCGTGTCATTGAATCCGGGAGCCTCAAAATTAATGAAGGTATGCTGACAGGGGAATCCGAGGCTGTCGAGAAGCATGCGGATACCATTCCTAATGAAGCGCCGCTCGGTGACCGCCGGAATATGGCTTTTAGCGGATCGCTTGTGGTATACGGCCGCGGAACCTTTGTGGTAACGGGAACCGCGCTGACTACCGAAATCGGAAAAATAGCCGAGCTCCTCGAGAGCGCCGAAGCCAAGCAGACGCCGCTGCAGCGCAAGCTCGAAACCTTCAGCAAGCAGCTCGGGATAGCCATTCTGCTGCTGTCCGTTGTGATCTTTGCCATTCAGGCAGGCCGCGTGTGGCTGTCGGATGATACGGTCGATACTACGGAAGCCATCTTCAATGCGCTGATGTTCGCAGTCGCTGTAGCGGTGGCTGCAATTCCCGAGGCCCTGTCCTCCATCGTCACGATTGTATTGTCTGTAGGAACCAACAAGATGGCTAAGCAGCATGCGATTATCCGCAAGCTTCCGGCCGTCGAGGCCCTCGGGTCAACAAGTGTAATCTGTACGGACAAAACCGGTACCCTGACCCAGAATAAAATGACGGTTGTGGATTACTTTTTACCGGAAGGCCCGCAGGATCAGTTCAAGCAGGAGCCGGAGGAATGGTCGGAAGAAGCCCGGCGCCTGCTGCATATTGCCGTACTCTGTAACGACTCCCATATTAACGAGGACGGCAAGGAGCTGGGTGATCCGACAGAAGTAGCCCTTATTTCCTTCAGCAACAGCGTGAATAAGGATTACCGGGAAATACGCGACAACTTCCCCCGCGAGGCTGAGCTGCCTTTTGACTCAGACCGCAAGCTGATGACTACCCTGCACACCTTTGGCGGCAAAAAAGCAATGATCACCAAAGGCGGTCCGGATGTACTCTTCGCGCTGTGTACACATGTGCTGATCGGCGAGCAGGAAGTTCCGATGACTCCGGAGATTCTGGAGCGTTTCGTGAAGGCCAATGAGGATTTCTCCAAAAGAGCGCTGCGCGTTCTGGCTTATGCCTACAAATATGTGCCAAATACAGTCACAGAAATCCGGCTGGAGGATGAAAAGAATCTGGTCCTTGTAGGCTTAACTGCGATGATTGATCCGCCGCGGGATGCTGTCTACGGCGCGATTGCCGAATCCAAAAAAGCCGGTATCCGGACCATCATGATCACCGGAGACCACAAGACTACGGCACAAGCTATCGGACGGGATATCGGCCTGATGACCGACAAGGAAATTGCCGTAACCGGCCAGGAGCTTGATGCCATGTCCGACCAGGAACTGGATCAGAAGCTGGAGCAAATCGGCGTGTACGCCCGGGTCTCCCCGGAGAACAAAATCAGAATTGTCCGCGCATGGCAGCGTAAAGGTAAAATCACCGCCATGACCGGTGACGGTGTCAATGACGCCCCTGCCCTGAAGCAGGCCGATATCGGAGTGGCCATGGGCAGCGGTACCGATGTAGCCAAGGATGCGGCTGCGATGATTTTGACCGATGATAACTTTGTCTCTATTGTCAATGCTGTATCTGTGGGCCGGACGGTGTTCGACAACATCAAAAAGGCGATTGCTTACTTGTTCTCAGGGAACCTGGGGGCGATTATCGCCATCCTCTTTGCTCTTGTTTTTGACTGGATCAATCCATTCACAGCCATTCAGCTGCTGTTCATCAACCTGGCGAATGACTCCTTGCCTGCGATTGCGCTCGGTATGGAGAAGCCCGAACCGAATGTAATGAGCAGAAAACCGCGGGAGCTGAAGGAAGGTATTTTTGCCGGAGGCATGATGCAGGCGATTATTACACGCGGTGTGCTGATCGGTGCAGCCGTTATCATCTCCCTGTACCTCGGCCTTCAGCATTCGGATGAAATGGGCGTAGCAATGGCGTTCACAACGCTCATTCTGTCGCGTACGCTGCAGACCTTTGCCGCCCGCTCGAACAGCCAGACCTCGGTTGAAGCCGGCTTTTTCAGCAACAAATATGTTATTGGAGCCGTGCTTGTCTGCTTCGCCTTCTATGGCATTGCCGTTCTGCCGGGAATCAGAGACATCTTCTCGATTCCGGATTCGTTCGGAATGTCACAATGGCTGACTGCAGCCGGCCTGGCACTCGGTGCCGTTATTCTGATGGAAATTGCCAAGCTGCTCCGCAGAGCATTCACGTCCAAGAAGGTTGGAGAAACGGTGAATTAGGAATATAAGAGTATTCATGAGAAAATAAAAAACAAAGCTGCAATTCCCCGGGTGGCGGGGCTGCAGCTTTGTTTTTTTGTGTTTGGTTTTCGCATACAATTGGCCCGTTGCCCCTGGACGTAGCCGATTGTACTCGGTTTTTCGCATACAATTGGCCCGTTGCCCTGGACGTAGCCAATTATACTTGGTTTTTCGTATACAATTGGCCCCTTGCCCCTGGACGTAGCACATTGTACTCGGTTTTTCGCATACAATTGGCCCGTTGCCCCTGGACGTACCCAATTGTACTCGGTTTTTCGCATACAATAGGCTCGTTGACCACCACAGTAGTTGTAGCAACATTACAGCATTCATTCCGGCCATCCAGCTACTTTCCACGAATTCAACGGGATTTTTCCCGTTCATTTTGGCCATCCGCCTGATCTCCGTGAATTCAACGGGATTTTTCCCGTTCATTCCGGCCATCCGCCTAATTTCCGCGAAATCAACGGGATTTTTCCCGTTCATTCCGTGCCAGCCAACCGGCGGCAACTCCACTTATCCCCAGTCTAGTGTGCATCCTAGCCTCACACACAACATCAAAACCGGCCCGGATCTGATTTTCATCAGATCGGGCCGGCTCATTGTCTTTACTCTCCCGTTCCCACACGGGAAAGGTAGAACTCATACTCCAGTGTCTGATCGGCAGGGATTCTGTATTCATTGTGGACCGGTGCGCCCCAGCTGTCGTCTCCGCCAACGCCCATTTGCCGTCCGGCTACCGTTACTACGGTGTAGTGAACCGGCGGAAGTTCAAACGGATGAGCGGCATGCTCCAGCTCGAATGCAGTATAAGGAGACAAGTTACACTCCACGGGTGCGCTTGCCGGAGCGGAGATCTGCAGGCCGATACCGGCATTATCCGTAATCTTCACGCTGCGTACGCCGGTGCGGTTGCCTGATTCCTGCGGTACCAGGTAACGGGCCGGCAGCTCCTGCACCTTGCGGCTGAATACTCCGAGTCTGGCGCCAAAGGCACGGTCGGTGTAATTCTCTTCAGGCCCCTTCGCATACCATTCAGACTGGCCGTAATCAGCCGACATCTTGAAGGACATAGCTACAATCGGCACATCCGGAAGTCCGGCAGCACCGGTATAGCGGTTATGAACCTTAACCTTACCGTCTCCGTAGACGGTATATGCAGTCCGGACCGCCAGCCCTTCATGAATGCTGAACCGGTAGTCGAAGCTTACTGTTACTGCACCTTCCTGCTTATCAAGGCTGACCTCTACGCATTTGCGCGCCAGGCTTGCCGCATACCAACAGCCGCCGTGATACCCGAGCTGGGTGCCTTTGTCATTGTCAGTGGCCGCCCGCCAGAACAGCGGAGCCGGAGGCGTCTCAATCATCTCATGGCCGTGATAGTTCAGGGACACAAGCGATCCGACCTGCTTGGAGAACAGCACCGTAAAGCCTTCTCCGATCACGCCGATCTGTACATCTCCCTCGACTACCTTAAGCCCGCCGGCAGCCGGCTCCACATCAGTATTAGCCTCTACTACGAATACATGTTCACCAAAGGCGATTTCATATCCGGCCTCAGCCCACAGCTCGTCTTCCTTCAGCAGTAGGGAAGCCTGGATGCTGTATTCGCCCGGTGTCTCTTCCGTGTGCGGCAGCTCAACCGGCACCAGAATTTCACTTTGCGGCGCGGCGCTGACATCTGCTGTCCAGCTGCCTAGCAGTTCGCCTTCACAGTACAGGCGGTATTCGAGGATCAGATGCTCTGTTCCCGCGAACAAACTTTCATTAATCAGGCGGATGCCGGTCCGGCTTGGCTCCAGCTTGTAATTCTGGTACAGGAACTTGACCTCCTGCATCTTGGGCGTCCACTGCCGGTCGGCGAACACGATGCCGTTGCCGCAGAAGCTGTAATCTGTCGGACGGTCCCCGAAGTCGCCGCCGTAAGCAAAATACTCATTTCCGTACCGGTCCTTCTTCAGGATCGACTGATCGATATAATCCCAGATGAAGCCGCCCTGGTACATCGGATACTTATTCTCTAGCTCCGTGTACTTGTGCATGCCGCCGACTGAGTTGCCCATCGCATGCATGTATTCACAGCTGAGATACGGTTTGTCCGGATTGCTGTTCAGATACTCCTCGATATCCGCCGGCTTGGCATACATCCGGCTCTCCATATCGCTTGTATCATTGTAGTTACGGTCATAGAACACGCCTTCGTAGTGAACGAGACGGCTGTTGTCCCGGCTGCGGAACCAGTTCGCCGCATCGAGAATGACCTGCCCTGCATACGACTCGTTACCGCAGGACCAGATCAGAATGGATGGATGATTCTTATCCCGCTCCACCATAGAGACGGCACGGTCCAGAACGATATCGCGCCAGTCCGGATCATTGCCCGGAATATTCCACGAAGGCTCCACCGCCCCCATCTTCTGCCAGGAGCCATGGGTTTCCAGGTTCATCTCATCGATAACATAAATGCCGTATTCATCGCACAGCTCATACCATAACGTCTGGTTAGGATAATGGGAAGTCCGCACTGCATTAATATTACTTCTCTTCAGGGTACGGATATCCCACAGCATATCCTCGCGGGTGATATTCCGGCCAGTCCGGCAGTTGAATTCATGCCGGTTGACGCCTTTGAACACAATCCGCTTGCCGTTGATGCACATCAGCTTGTTCTTCAGTTCGAACCGGCGGAAGCCTGTCTTCTGCACAACAGCTTCAACAGTATGTCCCTGCTCATCCAGAAGAGAGATACAAAGTGTGTACAGGTACGGGTCTTCAGCACTCCATGTATGGACATCCGCAGCCGCCGCAGACAAAGTCAGCTCCCTGCCGCTAAACGTCCCTTCCGCACTTAGCTGAACTTCTCCATCTTTATCCTTCAGCTCGAGCTTCGCACGGACGGCTTCGGCCGGTGTCTCCAGCAGCTGCATAACCGCCGTCAAGGTACCTTGCGTATAGGTGTCATCCAGCTCCGACCGCACCTCAAGATCACGGATATGGTATTTCGGAACAGTGTACAGATACACCTCGCGGAAAATACCCGAGAACCGCCAGAAATCCTGATCCTCCAGCCAGCCGCCGGTACTGCGCTGATAGACCTCGACGGCCAGCTTGTTGCGGCCTGCTCTCATGAACGGGGTCAGATCAAATTCCGAAGGCGTGAAGCTGTCCTCGGCATACCCGACAAATTCACCGTTAAGCCATACATAGAACGCTGATTCCACCCCTTGGAAGGAGATGAACAGCGGGCCGTTCTCCATATTCTCCGGCAGGCGGAATTCCTTCACATAGCTGCCGACCGGATTATGCTCCGGGGAGATATGCGGCGGACGGAGATCAATAAGCCCGTCCCACGGATACATCGTATTGACATACTGCGGCCGGCCGTAGCCCTGCAGCTGGATATGTCCGGGAACCTGAATATTGTCCCAGCCGGTGCAACTGAACTCTTCCTTATAAAAAGCTTCCACACGGCTTGCCGGATTCGGTGCATAGTTGAATTTCCAGCTTCCGTTCAGGCTGAAGCGCAGATCCATCGGCGCTCCGGCCTCTGCTTCAGCCATATTCGTATAATAGCGGTGGTCTGAATGGGCCTCAAGCCGGTTCACCTTGAAGGTTTTCGGGTCTTCCAGCCAGCTCAAGTTTGGGTTAACTGCCAATTTGATTTCCTCCTTAGACAACGAACTTAAGAATGTCGTTTCCTTCACTCTTAAGTTCATCTTTTTTAATCCATATTATTTTACCGAACCCACCATACCGGCGACAAACTGCTTCTGCATCAGGAAGAAGACGAGCGCCGTAGGCAGTGTGGAAATAACAACCGCAGCCATAATAACACCGAAATCCGGGGTGTAACTGGAGCCAAGGTTCGAGATCAGCAAAGGAATCGTCCGTTTCTCCGGGGTCTGCAGTACAATCAGCGGCCAGAGGTAGTTATTCCAGCTGGACATGAAGGTAATAATAGCGGCAGCGGAATAGGTTGTTTTCATCGTCGGCATATAAATCCGGAAAAACAATCCCAGCTCTGACAATCCGTCCATCCGTCCGGCTTCCAGCAGCTCTTTCGGGAACATCTTGGAGCTCTGACGGAAGAAGAAAATCAGAAACGCCGTTGTAAAGGTCGGCAGAATGACCGCAGCCATCGTGTTAACCCCAATAAGCGGGGCTGTAGCCGACAGCTTCGAGAACATCTGGTAAAGCGGAACCATCAGCGCGGCAAAAGGAATCATCATCGACAGCAGCAGCAGATTGAAGACAATATCCTTCGCTTTACTGCGGTAAATTTCGAATCCGTAACCGGCGAGTGAAGCAATCACCAGAGCCAGCACTGTTGTCGTCAAAGCAATTTTCAGCGTGTTCCAGAGGGCCTGCACCAGATTGATTTGTTCCGTCAATTTTCTGATGTTATCGAACAGATGGGTACCGGGAAGCATTCTTCCCTGGGTAACGTCTACGGAAAGGTTCGTAGCACTGATAATCATCCAGATGAACGGAAAGATCGAAATTAACGCAACAACGGATAGGAAGATGTAGATAAAGGAACGGCGGAATGTTTTCATTATTTATCATCACCTGCCAATTTGATTTGAAGGAAAGACAGAATAATAATCATGACTACGATGGAATAGGACACTGTTGCCGCATAACCGAAGTCAGGTGTGTACTTGAACGAAAGATTGTAAATATATTGTGAAATGGAGAGCGTCGCGTTACCGGGACCTCCCTTGGTTATATTCATAATTTCATCGAACAGCTGCAGGGTTCCAATCGTCGAAGTAATCGACGTAAACAGAATGATCGGCTTGAGCAGCGGTACAGTAATCGAGAAAAATTGTCTAGGTCCCGATGCACCGTCGATCTTCGCAGCTTCATAAATCGAATTGTCGATGTTTTGCAGTGAGGAGAGGAAGAAAATCATATTGTATCCTGTCCAGCGCCAGGTAATGGCGATAATAATCGTAACCTTTGCCCAGACGGGATGGGAAATCCACTGGATCGGTTCAGACAGGATGTGCATGTTCATTAAAGCCAGATTGACCAGTCCGTCATTGCCGAACAAATATTTGAAAACAACCGAGTAGGCTACAAGTGAGGTTACGCAGGGCAAAAAGATTGCAGTACGGAAAAAACCTTTGAAGCGCAGCTTGCTGTCATTCAAAAGCACGGAAATAATCATCGCCAGGACAATCATGACCGGCACCTGCACAATCAGGAACAGGAAGGTGTTCTTGACGGCGGTAAAAAAGGTTTTATCGCTGAACAGCCGTTTATAGTTGCTCAATCCGTCAAACTGAAGGTTGGCCCCTGCGCCTGTCTTGAATGAAAGCAGCAGAGCCTGAATCATCGGATAGAAATAAAACAAACAAATCATGAGTACGGCCGCGGCAATAAACAGCCAGCCGGTAAGCTTGGCGCGGTTACGCATTGTATGGTTCACAGCTCTCATTCCTTTCTCTATACAGGCGTGAATCGGTTAAAAGGAGAAGCCGCCGCCCCCGCCATACCGCAAATGGCCGGAAGGAGGGGGACAGCGGTCAACAGTTGTTACAAACGCTTTTACTGGATTTGGGACTCGGCCTGGGACTGTGCATCACTGAGCGCTTTGTCCACTGCTGTACCGTTCAGGTAGTTCTGCATTTCCACTTTCAGAATGTCCTCAATGGCGTAAGTGTGCAGACCGTAGTTTACGTTAGGAATTTCAGCTGTCCATTTTGCAAAGTCAGCGATAACCTTTTGCCCGCCGAAGAATTCATCAGCAGCGCCGTAAGCTTCGCCTTCAGCAGCCGGTTTGTAGGTACCAATAACCCCTACATCCGTTACAAGCTTCTGGTACAGATCCACATCGGAGCCGAGTGTGGCGCCAAGGAACTCAACAGCTGCTTCTTTGCCTTCGTTGTTCAGCACATACCAGGAGCTGCCGCCGAGGTTCGAGGCATGTACAGAGTTTGCCGCATTTTTGAGTTTCGGGAACGGTACAACCGCCCATTTGCCGGACTGGTCAGCAGCCGATTTTACCGAAGGTGTGATCCAGTTCCCTGTAGGGATCGAGGCTACGTCGCCGCTGTTGAAGCCTGCAAGGAACGAGCTCCAGTCGGAGTTGATTTTAACAATGTTGGCATTCATCAGCTCTTTGTAGCTTTCGAACGCTTCCTTCAGTACTGCGTTATCCTTCAAGTCAGGTGTCGTGCCGTCTTCCTTCAGATACCAGGAGCCTGCGGATTGGATCATCATCCGGATCAGCCCCAGATCGTTAGGATCCTGGGTCAGCATGTCTTTGCCGGTTTTGGCTTTGACAGCTTTGCCGATCTCAATGTACTGCTGCCAGTCGATGTCCTGCAGATCGTCAACCGTGTAGCCGGCTTCCTGCAGATAATCTGTACGCACATACAGGCCTACTACACCGGAGTCGAACGGTACGCCATACTGCTTGCCGTCAAAGCTGGTGGGTCCAAGCTTATAGTCCGCAAAGTCAGACGCGTTGATCGCATCTCCCAGCTCCTGGAAAGAATCCGGATACGTTTGCAGGAAGCTTTGGGCACGGTAATCTTCGATCAGCACAATGTTCGGCAGGCCCGAAGCTGTTCCCGAGTTAAGCCCTGTATTCATCTTTTGGATGATGTCATCCTGTGCATATTCAACAACTTCGATTTGGGCATCCGGATGGTCTGCCACGTAAGCGTCCTTAGCGAGGTTCATTGCTGCGATATTAAAGTTTTTGTCCCAAGCCCAAACTGTGATTTTCTGGGATCCGGCTGCATTTCCTTCGCTTCCGGTATCCGCCTGGTTATTCGTATTGGCATTGCTGGAGCATGCTGTCAGCATCAAAAATCCGGCGAGCAGAAGTGCAGTAGCTTTTTTCTTCATGTGTTGTATATCCCCCTAACGCATATTTGAAAGTGCTTTCTTGTAAAGAATATCATCCCGGCCGCCGATCTCGTTAGAAATGATTTTAGTTAAAATAGTGATATTATTGTCTAGTGTATCCGCTTCCACTGACTCTAAATTAGCATTTATTTTCTCCTTTTGGACTTTTTTTAGGTTAGCCGCACCCGCTAAAGATGCAAGAAGCCGGCACCGCTGGGCGGCGCCGGCTTGCGGCGTAGCTCGTATATTATGCTGCAAAAGCAGCAGTTCAATGCATATTCAGCAAGGAATTTTAATAGAAACCTTCGTGCCCTGCCCCGGTGTACTGGAGATGGACACCCCGTACGGCTCGCCGTACAGTAGCATCAGCCGGTCATGGACATTGCGGATTCCGATCCCGCTGAACAGCTGTCTGCTGCTTGTGGAATCGGGGATGTCTTGCTTGCTGTCCAGGTCCATACCATCCCCCGTATCCACCACCTCGCAGTGCAGCGTATCCCTGTCCTTCATGATGGTGACATAGATGTAGCCTGAGGTTTTGATATTAAAGGCGTGGAAGAAGGCATTCTCGATAAAGGGCTGAAGGATCAGCTTCGGCACTTTGTCCTTCATGCAGTCCGGTGATACAAAGGTCTCCACCTTAACACGGTTGCCGTTCCTGACCTGATTGATAAATATGTAATGCTTCAGGTTAACCAGTTCCTCTTCCACCGTAATCGTCTCTTTCACATTGCTGATGGTGTTCTGCAGCAGGGAGATAAGCGCATGAATGGTCTCTGTTGCCTGCTCTTTGCTGCCCCGCTGCACCAGAATATTAACCGATGCCAGTGTATTGTACAAAAAGTGCGGGTTGATCTGCTGCTGCAGCGCAGCCAGTTCAGCGTTGCGCTGCTCCTTCTGCGTCTCTACCAGCTGGGCGACATAGTCATTCAGCTCTTTTAACATGTAATTGTATGCCGTGCTCAGCTGCCTTGTCTCATAGGTACCGGTGACTGACATATAGTTATGGAAGTTCTTTTTGGTCACATTGGACATTTTTTTGACCAGTGTGCGCAGCGATTTCGTCAGCCGTTTCGTCAGAAAATAGACCACCAGTACCGCTACTGCAGCGATCGCGGCGCCGATGAGGACAAGCGCCTTTTTATCCAGCAGTGTGCCGATCGTCCTGTCCTTGTCAATCAGGTTCACGATATAAAAGTTGTATGAAGGCAGATAATCAGCCAGCACAATGACATCCCGTCCGGCAATGGTCAGCTCTTCACTGGCGAGATTGCCCAGGGCGATATGTTTCGCGCTTGCCAGCAGGTCAGGAGAGAGACTTCCGGTCTGCTCTGTCCGGTTGCTCGACACGATCCGTCCGGCCGTATCCAGAAACATGACATCGTTGCCCCGGCTGGTAAAGCTGGTATAGTTCTTGCGGAAATCACTTTCGCGCGTGAACATGTACAGCGTACCGTACGGCTCAGCCAGCCCCGGAGCAGTCAGCGCCTTGGCCGCAACCAGATAACGGTTCCCGGAATTCAAAGGGCCTGCATCCATAAAGCTGTAAAAAAGCCTGCCTCCCTGTTCCTGGGCAGCCGCTGTAATCGGATTGTTCTTCAGCTGCTCGGAGGAACCGGACCAGTAGGTCACATCACTGGTATAGCTTCTTCCGTTCCCCCCCAGTATGGACAGGCCGACATTAGCCGCACCGATACCGGATTGAATGCGGTCCATCTGGTCACGCATGCTGTAATACCGCTTGAAATTGGCCAGAGAGCTGCCGTCCTTCTCCGTCATAAAGCTGCGGATCACCCCGCTCTGCCCGACATTAATTGCGGTATTGACGGCTGTGTAATGTGAATTATCCAATCCGCTCTTGATCTGGTCAATAATCTTGGAGTTGGTGATGCTGAAGGTCTGTACGAACAGCTGCTGTGACAGCTGAACGGTTACCCCGGTAATCAGAACGGTCACGAGCACAATGCTGATCACCATGACTACAAAAATTTTGCTGAACAGGCTCTGGTCTCTAAGCTTTCCAAGCCATTTCTCCATCAGTCCCATTTCGGACCCCTTCCCGCTGAATTATCCTTTCCGGTACTGGCTGGGCGAGATTGCCATCAGCTTGCGGAACACTCTGGTGAAATAGCTGTGGTCCGAGTATCCGACCTGGCTGCCGATCTCGGAAATCGACAGACCCGGGTTTTCTTTTAGCAGCAGACAGGCCTTGTTGATCCGTACCCGGTTTAAATATTCGTTAAAGCCCTCTTTGTTATGCAGGGCAAAATAGTTGGACAGATAGGACGGATTAAAATGAAACTCCTTGGCGACCTCGGTCAGCGTCAGCTGGCGGGAATAATGCTCGTCGATATACTGCAGGATTTTGGTTAGGGCAGGCGTGCCTCCCCGGTTCTTCATGACACATTCCGTAGCATCCTGTAAAAACTGCTCAAGCCGCGCCTCCGTCTCGCCGATATGGCGGGCCTCATGAATGGAACGGAAGTATTCATACTTGCTGTCATCCAGGGAACGGGCTTCATAATGGTAATGCAGCAGCATGCCGATGATCTGGAACATGCTGTGGCACAGGAACGATTTGAACCCGGATACTCCGGTATCCCGGCGGCCGGACATGGATGCGACATAAGCGCTTAAGCGGCCAAAAGCGAGATCAAATTCCTGCCGGTTCAGCTCCGCCCCGAAAGCCTCCTGGTCAAAAGCCGGCCCGGGCCGCCCATCTTCACCGCTATCCGCCAGCAGACAGCGCTCCGGCAGGAAAAACCGGCGGTCCAGCAGTCTCATCAGATCCTCGGAATAGACGGTATGCAGGTCACTCAGATCCGTGAAGTTCCTGCTGAGCGCAAGGCTCTGGAACATATGGGCCCGGATTCCGGCTGAGAATACCTGGTCTGCCAGCGAAATCAATGCCTCCCGCCCGTCTTCCGCGAGATTGAACAGCAGCCGGACATGCCCGTCCAACGGTGAGAGCAGGCGAATGGCGAACCGGCTGCCGCTGCTCTGCATCAGGGAGTGGATGCTGTTCTCCAGCCACTCTTCTTTGCGGCTGATGCCCCCCGGATCTTCACCTGTCTCGGCAACCAGCAGGGCGAAGCCCGGGAACGGAAACAGTTCCTCCAGCACGGCCTTGTCGTATTCTACCGGATAACCGGAGATCAGCTTATCCAGGATATAATCCGCAGACTGCCGCTTGCCGCTTCTCCAGTCAAAATGCTGCAGCCCGGGAATCCGCTGCGCCGTCTTTTTCAGCACTGACAGCAGCGACGCCGCCTCAAGCCTCGGCTTCAGGATATAATCGGCCACTCCGCTCTGGAAGGTCGCCCGCACATATTCAAATTCACTGAAGCTGCTGAGCACGATGACTTCAATCTCCGGATACATGCTCTTTACAAGCCGGATGAGCTCCTCCCCGTCCATTACGGGCATGACAATATCCGTAAGAATGATATGGGGCCGCTGTGACTCAATCAGTTCAAAAGCTTCCCGGCCGTTCGTTGCCTCACCGGCAATATGAAAGCCTTCCCCTTCCCAGTCCAGCAGATGGATAATGCCCTGCCGCACCAGCATTTCATCATCCACCACCAGTATTCTGCATAATGTGTCCATGGCTTCTCCTTTGGATTGAAAATGCGTTAAAAAACAAAATGAAACCCCGCTTGGTTAAAGGGGTTCCATCTGATGTACCGATTCATCTGTCCTTGAATGAAACAGCTTTCATATCATGAATTACATTATAGGTACAGGTTGGGGGGCTGTCAATTGAGAGGTCCTATATAGATTGAACTAATAATTTTCTATTGAAATTGTCGTGGCTGCAGAGAATGTTTGGACTTCCGGCCGCTGCCCGCCTGCAGATTTTCCTTTTAATTATATCCCCCTTTCCATCCTCTCCCTAACGGACTCAGCATCCGTTATTTGCCGGAAATCGCCCCGCTTCCCCCGCTAACAGACCGTAGTTCCCTTATTCAGCCAAATGTTGGAGAAATGATGCCCATTCGGATAAAATAACGGACCTAGGGTCCGTTAGGATTTCAAAACACACCTCCAGTGCAAAATAACGGATCTGACGTCCGTTAGCATCAGTAATACCAAGTGGTGTGCGTGAGGCGATAGGCTGAAGTCGGCAATAGTTAGCACAGTGCCATATGAAAACTAAATCACAAAAATAAGGCTGTCGATACATTTCCCGACAGCCTGAACCATCCTTAACAAGATTCCAAGTCTCAGGCCATAATCAATTAAATTGATTATGGCTGATCCATTATATTAGCTTGAACTTGCCGCGCGGATGAATCTTGCGAACAATGCCGCAGCCTCTGCGCGGGTGGCGTAACTTCGCGGATCAAAATAGCCGCCCGGCTTGCCGGTCAGAGTGCCTGCCGCCGTTATTCTTGCTGCAGCTTCTCTGGCCCATGGACTGATATCTCCGTTATCGGCAAAAGAGACAACTGTTATTCCCGGCAGCTTATAGCCTTTGCTTACCGCGTAATTGTACAGCATAACCGCCATTTGCTCACGCGTAATCCGCTCATCCGGAGCGAACCTTCCCTGCCCCGTTCCGTTAATAATTCCGCTAGCGCCTGCCCAATTCACCGCTGCGGTATACCACTGTCCATCCGGCACGTCCGAATACAGTGACTTCTTATCGCTGGTGTGATCTATCCCCTCCAGGTTGGCAAGTATCCGGGTGAACATCGCCCGCGTCATGGATGCCCCGGGGTTGAACATACCTTCGCCTGTCCCCTCGAGCAACCTGCGTGATGACGTAAAGGCAATATCTTTTGCTGCCCAATGCTCGGAGGACACATCATAGAACTGACTGCTGTTATAAATATCATGGCAGCAGCGTCCCAGTTACCGTTTGCGAGCATTGGCACGGCGGCATCCTGAATCACCGGGTATACCACATTAAGCATCATATCCTGTAATGCTGTGAAGTCCGCCTCACTGTAGCCGCTGTAGCCGCCGCCATAATAACGGAGAATCTCTGCCGCACTGGCATATTTATACGCGTTAATGCCCGCTCCCAGGATTCTGTCCCGGCCGTCTATCACTTTGAGTGTCTTTGCCCATTCCGCAAGAATGCCTGCAGACTTTGCAGCGTATTGATTATCCCTGGTAATCACCCACTGCAGAGCATGAAATTAGGCGGCATTGCCCCCTTTTTCAAAATAGCCGATATTGCCTGAATCCGAGGGGGCTCCGCCGCGACCGACATTTGGGAATACGGTGTTCTGGTAGTCAGAATCAGCTACATTATAGGAAACGGTGTTAAGCATCCGCATGTAATCTGAATACCAAGGCTCCTGCTTGGCCTGCACCCGGCTCTTCATTCTCTCCAGGTCATCCATCGTCAGCAAAATTCCGGGATGGTTAAAGATCCGGACCTTCACCTCCGCCGAAGTATGGTAACCGCCGCCGTTATATTCCAGCGTATATTTATGGATTCCGGACTTTAAACCGGGAATGAACAGCTGCATCATGCCTTCGGAATAGACTGCCTGAGCTGCCGTGCCGTTGACCTTGTAATTTGCCGGATTGGTATCCCCGTTCACGGCTTTCCAGAACAGCCTTGCATCATCTCCCGAAATCTCCTGGCTGATTTCCAGCTCATCCCTGCCTGTGATGGCTTCGAAATAAAATTTGTATGCGCTGTTCTCCGAAGCGATTCCGCTGCTCTGCATCGAGTCGCCGGTCATCCTCACATGATATCGGCTAAAGTTGCTGTCATCTCTCATCGTGGATAAGTGTGACCAGATCTGATAGTATCCTGAATTCAAATAATGGTCGACATAGAACCGCTCGTTCCAGCCGGGGACCTCCGCCGATGCCTTGATCTCGAAAGTTCTCTCCGTGCTGGTGCCACTTGGTGCACCGTTTAAGATATTGAAATAGCGGTGCGTATTGGCCAGAAATTCTTCTGCCGTAAAATAATTCTGAATCGTCAGATATTTATTATTATCCAGCGATTTAATAGAATAAGCCGTTCTGGTCGCTCCCGCCTCCGGTTCTTGATGACCTGCAGCTGCAAAATAATCCAGCACATACAGTGCGAACGCAGATGCCTCGGCAGCGCTTGCCGTAAGCGACAGCTTTTCAGTAACCGGGTCCACCTTAACATATTGGCCCGATCCGTTTTTCATTTTCATAATCAGGGCAGCGGTGCTGCTGTTGTTATAATAGTTACCCATGTCAGGACCGGCAATTCTGGACGGGAGCTCCGCCTCCGCAAGGCTGTTCATTGCAGTCTGCAGTGTTAAGGCGGCTTGATCAATCTCAGACTGTGCTGCCGGATTCATACTCAATTCCTTGGCAGTCCGGAGTGCTGATAGAAGCACTGCCCAGCTTCCTTCCGTGTAATCGGTTTCAAATAATTGGTTGGCCTTGGCGATCAGCGCATGAAGCAAAGTTCTGTCTGCTCCGTCGTTGACAGCCGGATCTCCGAGTGTAACCGTCAAGGATGGGCCCCGGTGGCCGGAAGTATTTCTGGAGGAATATAATTCGCTGGCGCTTACCGTGCTGTCTTCCACTTTCGCTGTCGTAAGGTGAAGAGTCACCGTTTTCCTCCCATTACGGAGTGCATTGCGGAAAATCGGGGAAAGGTCAACGTTAAGATTCTCTTCGCCGCCGGAGAGCACTTGCCGGGTTACGACCGGGGAACCGGGCATTTCAAGAGGGCGGTTATTGTAAGTAACATTGGTTACCGTCCATTCGGCGCCGGTATCCCGCAGGACAGATTCAGATTCCGTAAATATGAGCTCGTTAGGCGAATGGGATTTCCTGAAGCTGAGCGTCATGCTCATCTCTTCAATATCATATTTGCTGGTATCAATTGAAGATAAATCAAACTTCAGATATGCGTGCCGCGATTTGCCAAAGATCAGCTTGGCTATATTCAGACTCGTTCCCAGGCTGTTTCCCTGCCCGCTGAAGTTGGATACAAAGACATCCTCTGCAGCCGGAAAAATCTCCTCCGCCGCCGCACTTGCCTTCCTTGCTGATCCCGTAAAAAGAGATGATAATGCCATACACATACATAACAGTAACGATAAATTACGCCTCAGCTGCTTTTTCACGCCCGCTCTCCTCCTAAGCTAACGCCTTCAGTACATACATTGATTAAGAAGCATTGCAATCATTACGAGAGGCCGTCTCCCAACTAAGCTTATCAATACCTGCACCGGGTAATAAATGCAGTTTTTTAAGCTTCATATGTAGGTTATTAAAGAATTTGAAAGCGCTATACCGGAAATAGAGAGCAATTGGCGATGACTCCGGCTTTTCGGATTACAAAAAAAAGAGTCCAGCCCATTACAGGCTGAACTCTTTTACATATTATGCAGCTGCTTACTTCTCAAGAAATCCGGTAGAAGGATTCGTGATGAAGAAGCCTTCCTGAGGCACGTAGAAATACTGAATCCATACGCCGTCCAGCAGCGGCTCGCGTGTATCGAGCAGTACCTCGATGTCCTTGTCTGTAGCGACAATTTCATCATGTTCTGTCGGCGTATCCAGAGTCACATCATAATGACCGTGGTTTCCGTGGTTCTGGGTAATGATTACGCGGATTTTCTTGCCTTCCGCTTCCGGAGTGTTCAGCATATCTTTTAGAACTTTAGCTGCATTACGGTTAATTTTACATTTCATCCTCTGGCGACCTCTATTCTTCTTAATTTGCAGTAAGAAGTCCATTATAACATATGATAAGAAACTATAGATAATTTAGTGCGCTATACCAGGAAAAGAAAACGGTTACTCCTGCTCCATCGTACTGATATCAATGACGAACCGGTAACGGACGTCTGAGGCGAGCACCCGCTCCCAGGCTTCATCAATCTGATTGGCAGAAATGACTTCAATTTCAGAAGCGATATTGTGTTCCGCGCAGAAATCGAGCATTTCCTGCGTTTCGCGGATGCCGCCGATCATCGAGCCGGCAAACGAGCGGCGCTGGCCGAGCAGCGAGAATACATTCACCGCCAGCGGATCAGCAGGTGCACCGACGTTGACCAATGTTCCGTCAAGCGCGAGGAGTGAGAGATAGGCATTGATATCAATCTGTGCGCTTACCGTGTTTACGATAAGATCGAAGGAACCCGCAAGCTGCTTAAAGGTTTCCGGATCGCTTGTAGCATAATAGGCATCCGCACCAAGCTGAAGTCCATCCTCTTTCTTCTTCAGGGTCTGGGATAGTACAGTAACCTCTGCTCCCATCGCATGAGCAATTTTTACAGCCATGTGCCCAAGTCCGCCAAGCCCTACTACGGCTACTTTTTTACCAGGACCTGCTCCCCAATGGTTCAGCGGCGAGTACGTTGTAATTCCGGCACACAGCAGCGGTGCAGCCTTGTCCAGCGGAATACTGTCAGGAATCCGGACTACGAAATCTTCGGTTACGACGATATGAGTGGAATATCCGCCTTGGGTAAAGTGGCCGTATCTGTCGATCGAACCGTAGGTTCCGGTATTCCCTTTATGGCAGTACTGCTCCTCTCCCTTACGGCAGCTGTCGCATTCGCGGCAGGAGTCGACCATGCAGCCCACCCCTACCCGGTCGCCAACGGCATATTTGGTAACCTCTGAACCTACCTGGCTGACAAATCCGGCAATCTCATGTCCGGGAACAAGCGGATATTGGACAGGTCCCCACTCCCCGTGTGCAGTATGAATATCAGAGTGGCAGATCCCGGCGAATTTAATTTCAATCAGCACATCATGCGGCTGGAGATCGCGGCGTTCGATCGTTGTCAGTTTGAACGGACCTTCCTGACTGAATGTGGCGCGTGCTTGAACTTGAATCATAGATGTATACCTCCTGAATTGTAATGAATAGTTAAATGACCGGCTTTACAAAACCTATGTTATTACTTAAAGTTAACTCTAAGTCAAGTGCTGGCTGGTACAAAACTAACGCCATGTAGAATGAAGTTGAAAATAACCTGACAGGAAAGAGCGGCGGAGGAGAAGTTAATGACAACCTATTCCATAAATGAAGCGGCAAAGCTGTTTAACGTGACACCCCATACATTGCGTTACTACGATAAGGAAGGGCTGCTGCCTTATATAGAAAGAACTCCCGGCGGAAAGCGGGTATTCAAACAATCCGATCTTGACTCCCTGAAAATCATTGAATGTCTGAAACAATCCGGGATGCCGATCAAGGAAATCAAACATTTCATTGAATGGTGCTCCGAGGGGGACTCCACACTGCAGCAGAGATATGACATGTTCCTGGAGCGGAAGGCGTCTGTGGAGGCACAGATGGAGGAATTGCAGCGGACGATGGAAGTGATTGAGCATAAATGCCGGTATTACAGGGCTGCACTGGACGCCGGCACGGAAGCAATTCATAAGCGCAGCAAAATTATATAGATAAAAAGGTGAAACTATGGAACAGCAGCAAGACAAGATATACGAAGAAGACAGCAAGATACTCGCTTTATTAAGCCATTATTTGAATCATGCACCTGACTTCATAAGCAGAGAAGATATTGAGGAAATCGTCAGGTATGGTGTGACACCCGAGTATGCTTTTAGTGTAACTTTTGCGGCGGCACTGGGACTGGACATTACGGATAACCCTGCAGATGCAGAGCTTTACGCCAACTATTTTCAACAAATGCTGCATATGCTGGACGTGAACAAATATTACAGCAACCCGTATTATACAAACATTAAAATCCCGGAGATCAAAGCCGGCAGCAGTGAACTGAAATATGAAAGCTACAAGCCTTACGAAGCCTTTGTCTGTAATGACATGATCACCACGCCAGAAGGAAGACACATCCCGCAGATCGGCTTTTTTGAGACAGAGTTCCGGTTTCCGGCGGTTTTGGAGAACGGCAGAATCTGGATGACCATCACACCGAATGAAGTCGAAACGATGAAAGAAGCTGTTGCCAAAGCATCCGGTAAGGTGCTCGTTTATGGGCTGGGGCTTGGCTATTACGCTTATATGGTCTCTGAAAAGGCTGAGGTTGCCGAGGTTACCATTGTTGAAAGCAACGAGGATGTTATACAGCTGTTCAGCAAACATATAATGCCGCAGTTCGCACACGGCCACAAAATAACGGTCATCAAAGCAGATGCCTTTGAATATGCGCAGGAGCGGATGCCTGCTGGTAATTATGATTTTGTATTTACCGACTTATGGCATGATGTTTCGGATGGAATCGGTATGTATCTGAGAATGAAAGCCTACGAGGAGCAGAATCCGTCCACACAATTTATGTATTGGATCGAGCAGTCTTTATTATGTTATCTGTAAAAGACTATAAAAAGCACCTCCTGATGCCAATGGCATGCGGGGGGTGCTTTTGGTTATACTGCTTTAATTGATGAATAAAGCGTTGTCCAGGACATAATAAAGAGTTCCTCTATCGTCGTAGAAAATATGCTTCGCACCTCTTAAATCGACGGTCCCGATCTTCTGGAAGGTCTTAAGGTCATATATCCCTTTTTTGCCCAAGGCCGTATTGTTCATTACATTCACTGCATAGATCGGTTCCGGGAACGTCCCGATGATTTCCTGCAGGTTACCTTTGTTGAATGCTTTGTTCTTCACGATAATCATCCCCAGACTTTCCGCCAATAAAGCCGGTGTATCCAGCGGATCTCTGTCAAACTCCGGATAACCCAGGTTGGACATATCAGATTGTGTTAAGCTTCCATCCTCATGGATGGAGTAGTTGTAGACATCTGAACCGGCATAACCGGCGTCCCATCCGGATTGACTCCAGTAATAGAAGCTGCTGCTGTCACCGGTGAATACCATCTCTCCTATGCCGCTGATTTCCCTGTTGCCGGAGCTTGGCTGGAAGGTCGCTTCATCAAAAACCAGCAGCGTTGGAGAACTGTCACCCAATACAACGTACAGACGGCCTGACTTGCTGTAAATATGGCGGTCAGAAAAGTCACGGGAATCTGCCCAATTAGCATACGTCATATTCCGTGTAATCTGATAATCACTCAAGCTTACCTCTGTAACAAGATAGCTGGCATCCTTATTAACAATATACAGCTTGCTTCCGTCTTCTGATAACGTTAATCCGGCCGGTTTATACGGCAGGGTGATTTTTTGAGTAACAGACTGGCTTGCCGTATCAACTACCACTAAGTTTTTGAACGCCTGATCCACAGCATACACCTTGTTGTTGGCAGAGTCATATACAGCATCTACAACCGTTCCGCCCAAGTAGATTCCCGGGCCGTCCACCGGCGGCACTTCCTCTGCAAGCGGCTTATCCACAAATTCCAGAACCGTGCTATCCCCTATGCGGGTCAATGCTAGCAGCTGGCTGGTTCCATTGTAAATCTGTCGGCCGATTCCATCTACCGTCATGGTTCCAACTTTACTGAAATTACTGTAGTCATAAGAGCTGACGGATTTCCCGTTAAGCGTGAAGAACCTGCCATGCTGCAAATCAAACGTCATAGCAACATAGCTTTCATCCATTTCATACACGAAGCTCATATCATCAAATCTGTCGCCCGTGGTTTCAAATACAGTTCCTGCGCCATTGAAAAGATACTTCCCGTCAGGCGATAAATGAATATTGGTCGCCAGCGGGTAATCCCCGTGATAAGGGGAATCGTAGTTGCTTGTAAACTGCCCGTTTTCAATAGCAAAAGTCGCAATATCCCTAGGAATTGACAATGTATTAACGGTATACAGCTTATCCATTGCCGGATGCATCAGAATATGAGTGGCATGGCCGATTGTGTAAGATCCGGCAGGTGCAAACGTCTCTCTGGAATAAGACCGGATCTTTGTCCATTGACCCGAACCGGATGAAATATACACATAGCCCTGGCGGTCTGCTGCGATACTGTAAGGATCCTGATCGATATCATAAATATGATCAATAGTAAGCGTTGCAGCATCTACAACTGCGACAGCGCCTTTTTGCTGTTCATCAAAAATATAAGGCGAATGCTCCGCTTTCAGGAGCGATACATACAGCTTGCCATCGGCATACGTTAGACTTTCCGGCGGCAGATCAAACGAAACATAAGCTGTCTCCCGGGTCTCGTAGTTAATCGCAGCGAGCTTTTTATTTTGTTTGTCTGTTGCATAGATAACAGGTTTGCTTGGATCTTGCACGCTGTCTGTAACATCCAAATCCAACTGCATATGCTCATTGGCAAATGTAGTAGCTGATACCTGTTTACTGAGCGCTGATCCGGTACTGTTAGCTGCCGCTGTCACTTTATAATAAACAGTTGTATTCGGCGCTTGCCCACCATCTGTATAGGAGGTTCCTGTTACTTTAATATTGGTTCCTGAGCTATCTTTAATAGGGCTGTAAATCCCTTCCACTGTGCTGCTTGTAAAGATATTATAGTACTCCGCCCCAGGCACCGCATCCCACTTAAGGTTAATATCCGACTTGGAGGCAGGTGTTGCTGAAACATTCTCCGGAGCCGGTAAAATATTCACAAGCCCCTGGTAAACCCACTTCTTGCCTGAACCATTCCACTTTGCCTTCAGAGCAAGGTAATCCCCGTAGAATACAGAAATCAGATCACCGTCTGCCAAAGGAGTGCCCGCAGCAGTAGCCAGGTCCGGGTTCACGAGGATCCCGTTCTGATTCATTTGGAGGGAGATATCAAGCACGCCTGTGTAATAAACAGCAGGATAATAGGTACCGTTGATCACCGAATTGCTGAGCAATAGAGCCGGCAAAAAGTCATAGTATGCTGCATTCGAGATGACGGCAATATACTCAGCCGGAGGAAGAGCGCCTCCTTTTACAGCATAAACTCCAACAGGCCCCTCTGCATTCTGATATGCTGTCTCGTATTCTGTTTCAGTGTCCGGATTGATCAAATTCCACTGCACACCGCTGTAATTGCCAGGTTCATCAAACCGGGCGTACAGCTGATCTTCGACCATGAATACTCCTTGAACATCCGGAAGCTCCGACGTTTCAGGCTGGGGAACGGGACCCGGGTTTGAACCTCCGCCTCCACCTCCGCCGCCTCCGCCGCTTCCGCCTCCGGCAGGAGCGCCTGGCAGCAGTATATTCGGGTCAAGCTGCTTTGTCGTTTCCTGTTCACCAGTAAGTACTTTGCCGTTTACAACTACTGATACACCTTTGGCTAAAGCATAATCTTTAATTTCTTGTTCGAATTTTGAACCGCCTGTATTAATGATTGCCTTTGAAACGGTGCCTTTGCCTTTAACTTCGGCAGCCGCATTCAAAGTTAATTGTTTCAGTACACTGCCATCTGCTACATTTATGGTGCTGGCCCCTGCCTCTGCGGATACCTCCAGCGCACCAATCTCCGACTTCCCAAGAACATGAACGGTTGCTTTGTTCTTAAGCGTTATATTGTTAAAGGTACCGCTCAGATCAACCGGTTCATCTGCATTAGTAAGTGCAAGCTCAATAGAGTCAAACCCCGCCTCTTTATTGGCTGCCTCCAGCTTAACTCCTGTTTTTACAATGGTTCTATGAATCTGCGTGCTGCCTTCAGCTGCTATACGGACTCTCCCGGGCTGCTTATTAACAAGCACTTCATTTAACCGGGAGTTCAGCAGATGAACACTATTCTCCCCGCCGCCTGCTACAAGCGTTCTTCCCGTCACTGTCACTTGATCGAGAGTGATCTCACCTGACCCAATACCTGCTGTTAATAATAAATCCCCGTTAATGGTGATGTTCTTCAAAGTGACATCCGGAGTGTTAACCGTTACATTTCCCGGTATCGCTGTCAGGCCGCCCCCTTCAAAGATCCCCTTGTCCATCACAAGAGTACCCATAACTTTATCTAGAATTACAACAGCTTCCGCTCTCGTAATCTTCTGGAGGGGTCTTAATGTCTGATCCGGGTAACCATTTATGTATCCTTGATTGACGATTTCATTGAAGTACATTTTGCTCCACGCCGGCACTGCGCTATAATCTTTAAATTTCTGGATTGCGGAATCATTGGCAGAACCGTTGAGCTGCAGGAGCATGTACAGCATCTTGGCTGCTTCCTGCCTGCTTACAGCTGCCTCGGGCCGGAATGTATTATCCTCAAATCCGGAAATATACCCGGCTGACTTCGCTTGTCCGATTGCGGAATAATACCATTTATCCGGACTCACATCTCTAAAGCCGGTCTGTGCCTGATCCTTAAAACCAAATACTTTATTGACAATCGAAGCAAACTCAGCCCTTGAAATTTGTGCATCCGGTTTGAAGGTATGATCGGCATATCCCGAGATCAGACCTCTATCCAGCCATTTCGAAATCTGGCTGCTGGCCCAACTGCTATGAACATCGCTCATATTGCCAGTTGTCTGTGCTGAAGCTGCAAAGGCTACCCCTTGGCTCCCAAAAATCAGATTTACCAGGACTATTATCCATAGTACAAAACTCCAAATCTTCTTCCCCATACGTCCCCCCCTGTGATTGCGACAGACTAGATAGTCTTACATTAATAGGTCCATCGATCCAAGAGAATCATATAATAAACAAATATCCAAGTCTATACAATTTCCTTCAATAAACAGGTAAATAATTTGACGCTTTACACAGCTTTTGCCGATAAGAAAAAAGTCATACGAACCGTTGCGTTCGCATGACTTCAGATGTCATTAATGTATATTTTTCTTCTTAAAGTTTCCGCCCTTAACCTCGGCTACATCATACACTACAACAAAAGCGTTCGGGTCAATTTCGTGGATGATTTCCTTGATCTTACTGTCTTCCAGACGGTTGATTACACAGGTGATTTCCTTGTACTGCTCATTGGAGTATCCTCCGTAAGCATCGGTATACGTAGAACCGCGGCCTAACCGGTCCCGGATCGTTTCTACCATAATTTCAGGCTGGTTGGTGATAATCTTGAAGGTCTTGGAGCCGCTGAGGCCTTCCTCCACAATATGTATGACTTTCGAAGCAATGAAATAAGCGAGTGCCGACAGGATAGCTCCTTGTAAGCCAAATACGGTGGATACAATAATGAAGACAAATGAATTCAGAAACAGAATCAGGTCACTTGTCCCAAAAGGCAATTTTCGTGACAGCAGCACTGCCAGCATATCGATCCCGTCCAGCGCTCCGCCGTTACGCAGGGCCAGACCCATACCAAAACCGATGATAATCCCGCCGACGACCGTAACGAGCAAGGTATCCCCTTCAATAATCGTGGGCACATGATGCATCAGAACCGTACCGACCGCCAGGGAGGCGATGCCGAGAATGGAATAAAGCGCAAAGCTTTTACCGATCTGCTTATACCCCAGCCACACAAACGGAATGTTGATTACACCAATCAGCAGACCTAACGGTAATCCAAACAGCTCTGAACCGACGATACTTAGACCTGTCACGCCGCCGTCCGAAACGTTGTTGGGAATTAATACAGCCTCCAGGCCATACGCAGCTATAAATGCCCCTATGGTAATCAATAATGCTTTTGAGAAGATTCTTAGCTTATTTGATTTGTGTTGTCTTTTTACATTCATCCAGCTTCCCCGTTTCGATATTAGTTTATCTCCATCACTCAAGAGTCGACAGGAATAAGTCTATATTATTTATCACAATTTTGGCAAATGGAAACCCCGCTTGGACGTCACAGGTCATATTATGATGCTTACTTTGCTCCATTCAACTGCCGGTTGAATATTCCAAAAACTCAAATAAGAAGTTATTGTCCATTCCAGATCATTCCAATAGAATGAGGCTACGTAAAGGAGCGTGGTTCTTAATCATGAGGGAACAATTGGCCAGAAATATAAGCATATACCGTAAACTGAAAGGACTTACCCAGGAAGAGCTTGCCCAGAAGCTGGGGTTATCATTTCAAGCCGTATCCAAGTGGGAAAATGCCCAATCCATGCCGGATATTTCGCTGCTGCCGGAGCTGTCCAGAATTCTGGGAGTAAGTATTGATAAGCTGCTTGGGTATATATCGCAGGATAAGCCAATCACCATTTATGAGGAAACCTATAAAACTAAAGATTATTACTGGGGAACTGAGCCCAATAAAGTTTGCTACCAGGTGCTGCAGCTTATGCCCCCTGCAAGACATTTGAGATTGCTCGATATCGGCTGCGGTGAGGGGAAAGACGCCGTGTTTTTTGCCCGGAACGGATACGAGGTCAGCGCATTTGATGTAACGGACGCCGGGATTGAGAAGACCAGGAGACTGGCTGAGCAAGCCGGTGTGCGCCTCAATGTTTTCAAAGCGGACATATTAGATTACCGGCTGGACACTCATTATGACATTATCTTCTCGAGCGGTGTTCTCAACTACATCAAGCCGGAATTCCGCACAGAAATTTTTGAGAACTATAAACAGCATACAAATGAGCACGGGTTGCATGTCTTTAATGTGTTTGTACATAAACCTTTTATTGCACCGCCGCCTGAAAAAGAGCCCAATGCTTATAAGTGGTATTCAGGCGAACTGCTCACGCATTATCATGACTGGGTGATCACCGACAGTCCGGAGGTTATTTTCAGCTGCAAATCAACAGGTATCCCCCATCAGCATGCCATGACAAAACTGATTGCCCAAAAGCCTCCCGCCTGATGGCAATAACGGCCTATATGGTTCAGGAAGCCCGCCTTCGGTTATCGTTACATATAACGGCGTTTTTGACGCACTCTAACTCTGATGCTGTACACAGAAAGGAGACTGTTACGATGAAGGACAACAAGGAAGCTCCGCTTGACGGGCGCAGCCCGGGTGCTCACCGGATACCTGAACCTGATACAAGCCTGCCCGGCGATAAAGGGGCAACAGGCAAGCTGGAGGAAATCGTCGGCGCTATGGCGGGAGATAAACCGGAAGTCACCGCTCCGGGCATTGCGCCGGATCATGACGAGAATAAGGATACCAAAGGCCGCTAAGCGGATACAAAAATGAACCTGTTCCGACCGCTGGGATCGGAGCAGGTTCATTTTTTGTTGTGTACACGTAATGAACTATTTGTTATTTATAATCAACTAATGGCCGTATAACTGATGGAACTGCTCCTCCCTGCTTCAATCATGACTCGTAGCGGTCCCCGCCAAATTGATAAATATTACCTTGATTGCATTAAGCAGCTCGCTGCTGGCGAAGGCAAGCAGACCGGAGCCACGGTATTCTCAACCCGGATATTTGAAAGATCAACCTCTACGCTGATTTGCCCTTTCCCGGCCTTATCGTTTACAACCTGTGCGTTCTTCCGGAGTTTATTGGCACACTTAAAAATTGGTTGTCTGCTTATAGCAGCAGTGATTTATGATCGGTTTTTAACGGAAAACCGGGCAGGTATAATCCCTTTTCGGACAAAGCGATGCGGTTCAGGGATTTCTTCGAGCAGCTGTACCGGGAGTTTGAAGAGAAAGGACTGGGATATGAGTGAGACAAGCATGCTCTCTATCCTGCCCCTTAACCCTGATACAGCTCGCGGTGGAAGCCGGCTTAAGCCGCAGACATTGCATCCGGCGGTTTCAGCAGTTGACCGGCATAGGCTTTTCCGGCTATCTGCAGCACAAACGGACCGAACTGGCCTGCCGGCTGCTGCTGAACGACGACAAATCGAAATGATCGCCAAAAGCACCGGATACCGTGATCCTACACATTTTCGCCAGGGATTCCGCAAAATTATGGGGACCAGTCCGAGTGATTACCGGAAAAGCGGGCAGCAGAAGCAGACGTAACCAGAATCACCCGACTAACGGGGAGTTTGTTCCTGTAGAACACCCTCCTGCTGCCGATCTGCACCTGAAAAGGCCAGCCCGGCTTAAGCAGCCTATTGTATGCGAAAAACCGAGTACATTGGACCACCGCAAAGGGAAAGTAGCCTATTATACTCGAAAAACCGAGTACATTGGACCACCGCAAAGAGAAAGCAGCCCAATATACTCGAAAAACCGAGTCCATTGGACCGCCGCGAAACAAAAGTACCCCATTATACTCGAAAAACCGAGTACATTGGGGCACCGCGAAGGGAAAGTAGCACAATATACTCGAAAAACCGAGTACATTGGGTCACTGCGAAACAAAAGTAGCCCATTATACTCGAAAAACCGAGTACATTGGGTCACCGCGAAACAAAAGTAGCCCATTATACTCGAAAAACCGAGTACATTGGGTCACTGCGAAACAAAAGCAGCCCATTATACTCGAAAAACCGAGTACATTGGACCACCGCAAAAAGAAAGTAGCCCATTATACTCGAAAAACCGAGTACATTGGGTCACTGCGAAACAAAAGTAGCCCATTATACTCGAAAAACCGAGTACATTGGGTCACCGCGAAACAAAAGTAGCCCATTATACTCGAAAAACCGAGTACATTGGGTCACTGCGAAACAAAAGCAGCCCAATATACTCGAAAAACCGAGTACATTGGACCATCGCAAAGAGAAAGTAGCCTATTATACTCGAAAAACCGAGTACATTGGGCTACTGCGTAAAAAATTTCTGAGGGATGGATCTATTGTTTCCCCCCAGTCCCCCTGTTCCCCACCCGCATAGCGGGTGGTTTTTTTGTTCCGCGCATATAGACGCACAAAAAGGGAATAACCGCCACAGCTATCCCGTGACGGTCACTCCATTACTTCAATTATTCAGCTTTAAAAGCTTCCTGCTGCTGCTCATAGATTTCGTAGAAGTCGCTCCAGATCAGGACATTGTCCTTTTCCTTGTCCCACCACTGTTTATACCAGTCTACAATTTCCGCACTGCCGCCGGTTTCCCATTGCTTCTGCGCGTCATCCGCCGCTTGTTCAATGGTATATTTGCTGCCGCTGATAATGGCTCTTGTGTAGATATCATGCACAGCAGCTGTTACATTGCTGAATTTCACCTGCAGCTCCTTCGGCAGCTGCGGCATATGCTCGGAGTGGGTCAACCCTTCGCCCACCGGCAGGTCGGTCATATACGTCTCCATCGCTTCCCGGAACAGCCGCAAAGCTTCCTTCTGGGCAGGAATCGCTTCATCGAACTGGGTTTCGGCGTATCCGTACTTCCCTTCCTCCAGGCGGCTGTATACCATCCCGAAATCGCTGGCCCAGCTTACTTCATTTTTGTATTTCTCCTGATCAAGAATGACCGGTTTACCGTCTGCTTCCAGTTTATAGTGCTCGCCTTCGATACCGTAGCGGAAGGTGCGCCCGGTCTCCGGTTTCACAAGGAAATCAATATATTCCATGATGGCTTCCGGGTTTTTGGCCCGGGCATTTACGACTGCGGTCATTTGCACGGGATTGTTCCAGACCGTAGTGAATTGTCCTGCGGAAGTCTTGGGAAGCGGCATAATTTTCAGCTTGGCATCCGGCACATTGGTCATCAGCGTATCCAGTTCGCGGGAAGCAAAGCCCATGTAATCATTGGTCATAAAAGCATAGATCCCGATTTTACCGTTCAGGAAGTCCTGCTTCGATTTGGACCCGTCTTTATCGCTCAGGAAGTCCTTGTCCACAACCCCTGCTTCATAGAGTGCGCGTTTAAACTCCGCTTCTTTCTGCAGTCGTTCCGGACCGACCTCAATTTCACCGTTCTCCCCGAGATTGACCCAGTTGGCATTAAAAATGTATCTGAACAAGCCGGCATTATCCCCGAACTCAAAACCGCCGATTCCGTAAGTATCATCTACCCCGTTGCCGTCCGGATCCTGCTCTGTGAAGGCCTTGGCGACAGCCAGAAATTCCTCCTCATTTGTCGGAACCTGAAGTCCCAGCTTATCCAGCCAATCCTCCCGGATGAATACGCTCACAAGCGGATACACCTCATTCATGCGGCCAAATTCGTACAGCTTGCCGTCCGATTTGATGCCTGCCTGCTTAAGCTGGGGATACTTCCCGAGCAGTGCCTTATACTCTACACTATGCTGCTCGATAAGATCATCCAGCGGCATGAGCTGTTTCTGGTCAAACATCTGGTTGCGGATGCTGGTGCCGAATTCAAAGATCAGGTCCGGCGCGCTGCCCGAAGCCAGGAGGACATTCAATTTGGACTGTGATTCCCAGCGCGGAATAGCGACAAATTTCAGATTGGCCGGGCCGTTTTCATTGATCCATTTGGTCCACATATTGTCTTCGATCGTCCCCATCCCGTTCGGAACCGATCCCCGGTCATAGATGGTGGAGGAAATGCTTCCCCGTTCCTTCTCTCCTGTATTGCCTGAGCTTCCTGCAGCCGGCTCCTTGTCGTTCGAACATCCCGCCAGCAAGCCGCTTCCTAAACCAGCAATTAACATTAACTTAGGCAGTTTATTGAATAAACTCATGATGAAACCCCGCTTTCTTGTATTATAAATATGGAGAACGTTCGGCCCGTTAACCTTTAATAGAGCCTAGCATAACACCCTTTACGAAATACTTTTGCAGCAGCGGATATACCGCCAGGATCGGGACAATCATGACAATGACGGCGGCGGAACGTATCCCTTCCGGTGTCATCGTGGCCAGCATGGTCGGATCGGCGAAATCCTGGATCATACTGGTGGACTTGATCATATTCTGCACCAGCACGGTCATGTTGTACTTGGCGGTATCGTTGATATAGATCATGACGCTCATGAAGGCATTCCAGTAACCGACTCCGTAAAAGAGCGCCAGTGTAGCCAGCATCGGCTTCGACAGCGGCAGCACAATCCGCAGCAGAATGCCCGTTTCCCCGCAGCCGTCAATTTTGGCCGCTTCGTCCACCTCGCCGGGCAGCTGTTCAAAAGCGGAACGCATCAGCAGCATATTATAGGTACTGACCAGGCCCGGCAGCCACAATGCCGCATAGCTGTTCACCAGGCCGAGATTCTGCACCACCAGGTAGCTGGGAATAAGCCCGCCGTTAAAGATCATCGTGAATACCATGGCCAGTGTAAAAAAGCGGCGGCTGTAAAACTGTCTTCTCGAGAGCGGATAAGCAGCCATGATGGTAACCAGCATGCTCAGCCCCGTCCCGATCAAAGTAATCTGCACACTGTTCCAGAAGGAACGCATGATCGGAGTGCCCGTAAACAGGCTTTTAAAAGATGCCAGGCTGGTCTCCACCGGCCATAGCGTTACTCTCCCGCTTGCCACCGCATCCGCTCCGCTCAGCGATAAAGCTATTACATTCAGCAGCGGAAGGATGCAGCTTAGGGCTATAATGGTCAATAATACATAGTTCAGCAAATAGAAAAGCTTCTCACTTCTGCTGTCCCGCATCGGGCTTCCTCCTTACCATAGACCTTGGTCAAATTTGCGGGCGATCGTATTGGCCGTGAACACCAGGATAAACGCCACTAATGATTCGAACAATCCCATTGCTGTCGTCAGACTGAACTGTGCACCCTGCAGACCGATCCGGTAAATGTAGGTGCTGATGACATCGGCAATCTGGTTCACGTTCGCATTCTGGAGCATGAATACCTGATCAAAGCCTACCTCCATTACGCGGCCCATCGATAAAATCAGCAGCAGGATAATGGTGGGACGGATACCGGGAAGGGTAATGTGCCAGATCTGCCGCATTTTCCCGCCTCCATCCATGGCCGCGGCCTCATACAGGCTGGGATCAATGGCGGAGAGGGCAGCCAGAAAGATAATGGCATTGAAGCCCATGTCTTTCCAGATTCCTGAGCCGATAAAGATGGAGACCCAGGAGAACTTCTCGTACATAAACGGATAAGTATTACCGGTGATTTGTTCGACAACCCGGTTAACCAGCCCGTTCTCCATGGCAAACGCTGTGCTTACCAGCATGGCAATGATAACCCATGACAAGAAGTGAGGCATATACACAATGGTCTGGACAGTCCGTTTGAAGGCCATGCTGCGCACTTCATTGAGCATGATGGCCAGAATAATCGGAATCGGAAAACCGACAGCGAGACTCAGCAGGCTTAGCACCAGGGTGTTGCGGATAATTTCCAGGGTCCGGGGATCCTGGAACAGCACTTCAAAGTAATGAAAACCGACCCAGGGGCTGTTGAACACCCCGTCATAAAAATTGTAATCCTTAAAGGCAATGACCAGCCCGCCAATCGGTGCATACCGGAAGATCAGATAAAACAAAATGACCGGTGTGAACATCAGCAGCAGGGGCAAATTTGTTTTGAAGCGTTTCCATTTCGGTCCGCTGAATCTTCCCTTTGCTTCAGGACCGGCCGCGTCTGCAGCCGGGGCTGCATTCATAATTTCCATCACGTACTCCTCTCCCATCGTGCTGCTCTTTGTTTAGTGGTTATACATTGATTGTAACGGCCGCGCGCAGCAGGAACATTTAAAATCCTACGATGTTTTTTTGAATTTCTACACAAAGCAGCCACCCGCCATATAAGGCCGGGTGGCTGCAGGATAACGTTATGGGATAGTACGGAGACTACTCGGTCCGCTTCCGGAACTCACGCGGCGATTCTCCGGTCATCTGCTTGAATACCACTGTAAAATAGCTGGAATTATCAAATCCGACCCGCTCGGCAATCTCCGTCATCCGCAGACGGCTGCGCTGCAGCAGGGTCTTGGCTTCCTCGATCCGCAGCTGGGCGACGTAATGGGTAAGGCCTACTCCGGTCTCTTTCTTGAACAGGTTGCTGAGATAATTCGGCGTAACATGCACATGCGCAGCGACGGTCTGCAGTGAACAGTCTTCCCGGTAATGACTGCTAATGTACTGTTTGGCCTGAAGCACGGTATTATCCTGCTGCCTGTTCAGCCAGTCATCAAAAATATCTATAAACTCTGTGCATTTCTCCTTGGCCCAGGATACCAGCTTCTCCACCGATTGAAACTGGAGAATACGGGCGGGGTTCAGCTCCTCGTCAGCCGCGGCCGCCTGGAGATGCTTGAAGTCCGTATGCAGAATACTTGAAAAAACAGTAATCAGCGTATAGACTCTGGTCTTGCAGACCTGCAGTCCGGCGAGGGCTGCCTGGTTCACATAATCCTCCAGCCTGCGCTCTGCCGCAGGCAGATCACTGGTGACAAGCAGAGACAGCAGCTCCTCCTTCAGCAGGGCAAACCCGTCCACTGCTGCCAGGTCCTCCACCCTGCCGCTGCCTTGTGCGGACAGCATCCCGTATTGGTCCGCCAGATCGGCAAACTGTCTGACCACCCCCACCTTGAGCCAGCTGGTTGTCAGATCCATGAAGCGCTGCAGAGCCTCCTGCACAGCTGTGCCGTACTTCTCCCCTTCGCAGCCGGGCTTTAACAGAAAAGCAAAAGCCTCCTTGCGCAAGGGAACATAAAGGCCTTCTACAGCATGTCTCTGCAGCAGCTCCTGTATAATATTCGTTACCGCATAATGAAGCAGATCAATATCGCCTGAAGAATACCTTTTGCCCGGCAGCTCATAGCTTTGAACCTCGAGAATACAGAAGTCAGCTTCCCGCCAATGCTCTTCCCAGCGCTCTCTGAGTGTACGCTCACAGGGCAGCCCGAACAGTGCAGCCCGGAACAGCCCGGTCTGCTGCTCCTGGATGGCGACCCGCAGCTCCAGCTGCTTCAGCCTCAGCTCCTCATAGGCTGTGCGGAAGACGCGGTAAGCCTCATCCAGCGAGAAGGGCTTGAGCAAAAACTCTACCGCCCCATACCGCAGCGCGCGCTGTGCATATTCAAAGTCACGGTATCCCGTCAGAATAATGACTTTGATATCCGGATGGCAGCGGGACAGCCATTCCATGAACTGCAGCCCGTCCATTACCGGCATATTGATATCTGTGATGACGAGGTCCGGCTTGTACAGCGCTACCGCCTGCATCGCCTCCTCCCCGTCAGAAGCTTCGCCGACTACTTCCCACCCCAGCTGGTTGCTGGTGATTAACTGCACCAGGCCCTCACGGAACCAGATTTCATCGTCTACAACAAGCAGTTTACCGATCAAGCCTCTTCACCTCCAAGCAGCCGGTACGGCAGTTTCATACGCACCATTGTTCCTTCGCCGGGTACCGACTGTATTTCGACTCCATACGGGGCGCCATAAGCCAGCTCAATCCGCCGGATGACGCTTTCGGTTCCTATACGGTTCCGTTTATCGGGTACAGGCTCCGGTGACGGATTCAGAATCCGGTCAATCTTCTCCTGCGTCATTCCGCAGCCGTTATCGCTGATCTCCAGGACCAGTACGTGATCAGCACCGTCTCCTTCGGGCTGAACAGAGCCGGTAATCCGCAGGCGGCGGTCTGTCTTTTTATTATGAAAGGCATGAATGAAGGCATTTTCCACAATCGGCTGAATTAGCAGCCTGAATACGCGGCAATCCATGATTTCTTCCGGAATGGCAATTTCAGCGGTAAGCGAATCCGGGTAACGCTCCTTCTGGATCTCCAGATAGTTGTTCATCTGCTTGATCTCATCCCGTAATGTAGTCATTTGCCCGACAGGCTCCAGCGTATACTGCAGCATTTCCGACAGGCTGTTGATCAGACGGGCCGACCGTTCATCCCCAAGCATATAGAACTTCCAGAAGAACATACCGAGTGTGTTATACAGAAAATGAGGATTAAGCTGGGCCTGGATGGCCTTCAGCTCCGCTTCTTTTTCATTGATTTTGCGTTCATACATTTCATAGATCAAATTTTCGATATGTGCGGTCATATTGTTAAAGCTCTCACCGAGAAAACCAAGCTCGTCCCTGCTCCTGATGACAACCCGGGTGTCAAATTTGCCTTCACGCACATGCCTCATTCCCCGGACAAGGCTGCCTAACGGCCGCAGAAGCATCCGGCTGATCACTGTAATTATGATACTGAGGCTGACAAGACTCGCCAGTGCCGATGCAACGGCCACCTGCAGGATCACTCTGCTTTCACTTTGAATTTGTTCCATCGATACTCTGCTCACCAGCGTAAAGCCTACTTTTTCTGACTCCTGTCTCGTATACATGTAGGACACGCCGTGCTCTTTGCGCACAATACTTCCTGCCGGCGGCATATCAGCAAGAAGAGGCGCCTGGGGATCATTCGAGCCATTCAGCGAATAGACAAGCCGGTCTTCTCCATCAAATAAATAAGCTTCGGTATTCTCATGAATGCGCAGATCCTTCATATGCGATTCAAACAGCGAATTGTTGAATAAAATCAGCATCACTCCGTAGGTTTCCAGTTCAATGGTCCGCATAAGCCTGCCGGCTAACAGCACATTGGTGGTGGTCCCCTGAAGGAAATCGCTTTCAACAGTCCGGCTCCATACATACTCCCCGCCGGTCGGTTCCAGTCTCGCCAGCATGTCCTCCAGAAAAGAACTGGTGAAATTGTTGAACCGGCCTGAAAAAGACCCCAGGTTGAGAATATTGCCCTTTAAATCATAAATGCGTATCCCCATAATTTCCGGCGCATCCAGACGGACCTGATAAATCTCCTTATCCAACATCTGTTCAAGCTTCATCCGCTCATAGGAATCGGACCTCTCGCTCTGCTCCATAACCGCCTGGCTGACGGACGGATTCAAGGTGATGTAATCGGTGACCCGGTACATATCGTTGACTCTGGAGTCCAATTGGGCAAGAATCTGCTCTGTAGTCATATAATATTGGCGGCTGACCTCATCATTGAACAGAGACAGATGGATGCGGTACGTAATGATGCCTGTAATGCTGGAAATCAGAATATTGGCAGCCGATAAGGCAATAATCAGCTTGGTGCTGAAGTTGAAGGTACCCCCGAACGGCCGCCGCCTGTTGTTATTCATTGTTCATCCTCCGGCTCATACAGCTCTTTCCTGCCAGACCATTCCGGCAGGATTCAATACTACAATGCATGATATGTCGAATGAAAGTCAATAATCTCCTTCTCTATTCAGGCTTTGGCCCTCTTCAACCGGGTTAAGCCCAGCACCGGATATCCTCCGGCGCTGGGCTCTGACTTCAAGATTATTGAATAGCGTTGTATAGAAGCTGTGCGGCTTGCGCCCGGGTTGCAACATCCCCTGGAGCCAGCTTATTGTGATCTCCTGCAATGAATCCGGCTTCCACCAGCGCCTTCATGGCATCCACAGCATAGCCGGATACAGCCGCTGTATCGGCAAAGCCGTCATAGCTTATGCCGTTATTGCCGCTTGGCAGCTCGCCCAGATGCTTCAGAATGTTGTAGAAAATAACGGACATGTCCTGCCGGCTGATGGCAGCTTCCGGCTTAAACTGATTATCTCCCATCCCGGAAACCAATCCTAAATTCCGCGCAGCAGCCAGATAGCCGGAATAATACTTGTTGCCTGCATCCGCGAAATTAACAGTTGCTGAAGGGTCTGCTGCAATTCCATAGGCATTCATAATCATCATGAGGAAATCTGCACGGGTGACCTTGTTCCCGGGGGCAAATAAGCTGCCGCCTGTGCCGTTCACCATTCCTCTTGCCGCCATATAACTAACTGCATCGTTATACCAGTGACCGGAGCTTACATCCTTGAATTCCACTGCATTATACCCGACCGCATAATGGGATAAATGGGTGGTCTGAAGGTTGACCTCTCCTGCAGATGCATCATAGCCTCCTCTGACAGGCTTAAGGATGCCTGCGTTGTCAATGTGGTAGCCGACAATAGCGTTTGTCTGTTCACCTGTCCGGGGAGCATAAGGTATGCTGATTTCTACTTTACCGCCGTTGAACGCTGTAATTTCAGCGTCACCCGCTTGTACAGAGAAGTCATATACAGCTCTGTCACCAATGATGTTCCGGATATTCTCCGGAAAACCGGATGCAGCAAGCTTGGTAATACTTATAATGCTGTCTGCTGACGCACTGCCTATTACTGATGTTGATTTGTGGTCAAAAGTAATTGCCGCAATGCCCGCGTCCACCTTCAGATCCGCTTTTGTGGTATCTGTCAGCAGTTTAAGTGCGTCCTTCGGAACGGACAGCTGGACAGACTGTACATCTGCTGCAGCTTCCAGCTTGATTTCAACAGCCGCTTTTTGTCCGGCGGCTTCAGATTCTTTTACTTTTTGAATCAAGGCGTTGATCACGCCGGCATCCAGTTTGGCAGCCGGCAGACCGGTCGCCGTATCTGCTGCCGTTTTGACCAGAAGGCTGTAAACCATCGTACCGTCATTCATGGAACCGGCAGGCTCTGCAGCTGGGGTACTGCTTCCCGCTGTGACGCTTCCGGAAGTTGAATTACCGGTGCTTCCGGCAGCTGGAGGGGCCACCGTCCCTGTATCTCCACCACTGGCTGGAGGTGCAGGATTCTCTGGCTCTCCACCCGTTGGAGGAGCCGGTGTTTCTGGCTCTTCGCCAGTCGGAGGAGCCGGTGTCTCAGGTTCTTCGCCGGTTGGAGGAACCTCTGTCACTGGGTCTTCGCTCGTTCTGATCAGAACGAAATCGTCATAAGAACCCCAGTTATCGGCGTTGGCATCCAGTGAAACCCCGATTTTCAGTGTTCCGTCAGTCACCTTAATATTTTCAATAACGGCCTGGTTCCACTTGTTCCAGCCCTTATTCGCAAAGCTGGCTGTTAAAGGCGCCTGATCGCCGGTAACCGCATACAGCTCATTTCTCAATTCATTTCCGGCGCCCTGTGACCAGGCGGATAGTGTGTAGGTTCCATTCGTCAAACCGGTAAGCTCCTGAAAAGCTTCAAACGTAAAGGCGGTTTCTTTCCAGAATCCAAGCGACTTCGCTCCGGTATGGCCGGTGCCTTCTGTTAACGGCGTGGCATCCGGAAGGGTCCAGCCTTCAGGAGTCCCGTCTTCCTTAACAATTTCAAAGCTTGGATTAATTACAGGCACATAGTGGGTATTATCTTTCTTTTTCAGCTCAAAGTGGTCAAGATTTCCCCATTCCCCGTCGGACAGCTTATAGCGGGCCCCTACGGTTAATGTCCCGTCTGTGACTTCAATCTCTTCTATCGCAGGATTCGTCCATTCTCTCCAGCCGGTATTGGTAAAGCTCTGCGCTGCATCACCCGCAAAGATCTCGGATACCTCTTCACCGCCGCCGCCGGAAACCCAGGCGGATAAGGTGTAGGTTCCGTTGTCCAGTCCCGTAAGTGTCTGCGAAACCGTGAATTCGGCAGGTGCCGGGCTGTAGTAGTGCAATGCCGACGAACCTGTATACACATCATCTTCGATCGTCACCACATCTTCATCCCCTGTAAGAGACCAGGAGTTAAGCCCATCCTCAAAACCGGGATTCTGGATCAGGCTTGTGCTGGGAATAACAGTAACTTCGCTGGTTGCTGTAAATCCGCCGTCATAAGTAACCGCTGTTACGGTAGCCGTTCCAAGCGACAGCCCGGAAATCGTCCCGTTGTAAAGATCCACTTTCACAACGTCAGGGTTGGAGCTTGTAAATTTCACACCTTTGAAGGTTGCATTCTCAGGCGTGATGATTGCCGTCAATTTGCTGTTTCCGCCCACTTCAACAGCAGCCTCAGGCTGGTCAAGTGTTACCGATTGCACCGGATAACGGTTGATTTCGGCAGCGCCGTCAATAAAGGCATCCATCGCAATGGTTGGCGAACCGTCCTTGTTCCATGCGGATAACGGATAGTCAAACATAATCCCCGTCGGTTCCCAGTAGAATATACCGGTGCCTCTGTTATTTGGAACGGCATGCAGTTTATTCTGGACAGCTACAAGCATGTTATGGACACTGTCCACATCTTCAGACACGTTGCCGCCCACTTCAACAATCATAACTTCCTTGCCGTAATTTTGTTCAAGCTTATTCATATTCGCGCTGAGTTCGTCAATGGAGGAGGTATAGATAGCGTCAGGATAGTAAGACAACCCTATGATATCGTAGTCACTGTCTTTCAAGCCTGCTTCTACGAGACCGGCATAGAAGGAATCCACACCCTCTTCTGCACCGTTTGCTCTGTGAATAATCACCTTGATATCCGGAAAAACAGATTTGGCGGCACTTGAACCGGCCTGAAGCAGCTGCACGAGGTTCGTAATATTGCTGTAGCTTCCCAGCGGATGCAGCATGCCATTGTTGATTTCATTGCCGATTTGGACCCACTCCGGGGTCACGTCCGCTTCTTTTAGCGCTTTCATAACATCGGTTGTATATTCCGACACATGCACCTTTAACTGCTCCAGATCCGCACCAGCCCATGCTGCAGGCGTAACCTGTTTGCCGGGGTCAGCCCAGCTGTCGCTGTAGTGGAAATCGATCATCACCCGAAACCCGAGAGCGCTTACACGCGAGGCCAATGCAACTACCTCTTCTGTGCTGTTGTGGCCGTTGGAAGGATGGTCCGAAGGATTAACCCATGCTCTGATCCGGATGGAATCGATTCCATGATCTTTCAGGATTTGCAGAAGATCTTCTTCTTCCTTGTTATCATTATAAAATTTATATCCGAGCGCCTCTAATTGCGGCAGCCAGCTGATATCTGCGCCTTTGGAAAATGTTCCTGGAGCATTGGATGGCGCTGCTTGTGCAGGTGCTCCGGTAGATACTGTAGACAGAACCATTGCAATGAAGAGAATGAAGGCCAGAATTCTTTTTCTGTTTTTCACATTACAACCTCCCGGGATATTGTGTTGTGTAGTATTGGATCTGCAGCACTAACCTGTCTTTATATAAAAGGCTGCGCCAAAGCCGTACTTTGGCGCAGCCCTGAAGCGCTGGTCTATTGTTTTTGAGCAGCCAGGAAAGCGTCAACCTGAGCTTGCATTTCTGCCTGTACCTTGTCAATGCCGGCTGATTTCAGCTGTTTGATCAGATCTGCCTGGCCTTTTTCAAGGTCATCGATCAAGCCGTATTCCAGCGGAATGGCATAACGCAGCATAACGTTACCGATATTCGCTACTTCATTTTTCACTTTTGCTGTATCAAATACAAAGGTTTCAAGCGGGAAGTGGTAGACATTTTCCTGCCATACATTGAACATGTCGTCAGCTTCCTTAGGATAAGCTGCGTCTTGACGGTTCAGCGGGGAATTCCAGCCCCAGTTCGAGAAGCCTGTGTAGTTGGCAGCTGCCGGTCCTGCACTGAACTTGTCATCGCCTTCCGGAATGTAATGGGTTCCGGAAATTCCGTACATGGTGAGGTCGTGGATCTCCTTGTCATTTTGCAGCAGGTCGATCAGCATCAGGGCACGTTCCGGATTCTCCGAGGTTGCATGGATGGACATCCCGTTCTGTGTGGCGATCGCAGCAATTTTCTTATTGTCCGGTGTCAGATCAGCAATTCCCAGCTCCACTTCGGGTTTATCCCGGCGCATTTCGGTCAGGTTCGCCGCAACGGTTCCCAGGTTATGTGCATACGAGGAAGTCTTGCCTGCTTTGATATCCTGCCACACATCATTTTTGTTGCTGACTACGTTCTTCGACCATGCGCCGTTGTCGGCCAGATCTTTGTAGTACTTAAGCAGTTCAGTAAATTCCGGTGTGTCATAGATGTTAAAGATTTGGCCTGTAGCATCATCCAGCTTGTAAGCCAGCGGCAGCAGGTTGGCATCTACCAGATTGAAATCGTTGTTCTGCTCCAGTAAAGTCTGGTCCAGCTCATGGAACTTCCAGCCATCCGCAGGTTTTGCCCCGAATGCCGTTACGCCCTGTTCTTCTTTAGCAACCGTTTTCAAATAATCGGCGTAGGTTTCAGGACTGTTGATTTCCGGAAGATTGTATTTTTTGCGCAGATCTTCACGGTACAATACGACTTTATCTGTAACTTCAACATTGTTGTTCGGAACCATATAGATCTTGCCGTCAACTTTGGCCTGCTCCCAGTTTACTTTCGGCATGGATGCCCAGGTTTGCGGCATATACTTGGAGAGCATGTCTTCTGTCAGTTCCATAAATCCGCCTTTAAGCGCCTGGTCGTTATAGAAAGCCCAGTTAGCCGTATACACAAGGTCGAAATCCTCATTGGCGGCAAATTTAAGCGGATACTTCTGGGTCCAGTCCGACCAGTCCAGGAATTCGGTTTCAACTGTTGCGTTGATCTTCTCTTTCAGCTTTGTGTTCAGCTCTCCAAAGACCTGATCGTAGTCGCCGGGCTCACCGCCGACCAGAATCATTTTGAGCTTAACCTCTTTGGACGTATCAGGGGCGCCGGAATTGGCCGCCGAATTTGCTGCATTCGCCCCGCTGTTTGCTGCTTCCCCGGCAGTGTTGGCGGCATTATTGCCGCCTCCGCATGCACTAAGGATGGTCCCGAACGTCATCATTGTTGCCAGTGTGACAGTGAGTTTCTTTTTCTTGTTCATCATGACAGGTATTTCCCCCTAATGAAGTAGTTAATAAAAGTGATATATTGATAACCGGATAAACCGGGATTATCCTTTGACAGCACCGATAGTGAGACCTTGTACAAAATATTTCTGAATGAACGGATAAGCCAGCAGGATCGGGCCTGTTGCGACAATGGTCATCGCCATCTTGAGGCTCTCAGTCGGCAAATCCGTGTTCACAACGGCTCCTGAAGCCATCATTGCTTTACGCATTCCATCCATATTGCCCAGCATCTTGTACAGATAATACTGCAGCGGCATGAGTTCGGATTTGGAAATGTAGAGCAGCGCGTTATACCAGTCATTCCAGTAAGCCAGGGCAATGAACAGGCCGATAGTAGCGAGTGCAGGCTTGGACAAAGGAATGATCAGCTGCAGGAAGATCCGGAAATCGCCTGCTCCGTCAATCTTTGCGGATTCCGTGATGGCATCCGGGATGCTGCTCATGAAAGACTTCATAACGATGATATAGAATACATTCATCAGCATCGGCAGGATCAGCACTAACAGTGTGTCCTTAAGGTGCAGAAAGTTAATGATAAGCAGGTATGAAGGCACAAGTCCGCCGCTGAACAGGGTAGTAAAGAAGAAGAAGAACGAAAAGCCGCTGCGCCATTCAAAATCTCTCCGGGACAGCACATAGGCTGTCATGGAAGTCAGAAATAATCCGACTGCAGTACCAATTACAGTAACGGTAATCGTTACGCCATACGCCCGGAGCATATCAGCCGGAAACTCGAACAGCAGCCTGTAAGCTTCTGTGGAGAAGGTAGACGGAATGATCTGGAAGCCGTTCTGGATGATCGAGCTCTCTTCACTCAGTGAAGCAGATATAACAAGCAGAAAAGGCACGATACAAAACACTGCAAGAATTGTAAGTGTAACATATCCTATAAGAGACAGGATGATTTGGTCGATATTGGCACGCTTGCGCACCTTTTTAACGTCACCGTTAACAGTAGCAGAACTCATTAAGCTGCCTCCTTTGTTTAGAATAGAGCACGGTCTTTATCGTATTTGCGCACGGCATAGTTGGCAAGCATAATGGTTGCAAAGCCCAGCAGTGACTGATAGAATCCGGCTGCCGCAGACATTCCGATCTCATTGGAAGTGGTCAGGGAGCGGAAGACGAAGGTATCGATAACATCCGTAGAAGAGAACAGCAGGCCGTTGTTGCCGACCATGTTATAGAACATGCCGAAGTCTCCGCGGAAGATATTGCCTATAGCCAGCAGGACCAGAATAATTACGGTAGGAATCAGATTCGGAACGGTAATTTTCATAATGCGCTGGAAGATGTTTGCGCCGTCAATCTGCGCTGCTTCATACATCTCCGTATCGATACTGGTAATTGCCGCAAGATACATGATCGTACCATAACCCAGTGCTTTCCAGGCGGATACCACTACGAGAATAACCGGCCAGTAGGATGCGGTATTGTAAATATCAATCGGCTGCATTCCCAGTCCCTTCAGCAATACGTTCAGGGTACCGACATCAAAGTTAAACAGGTTGTACGCGATCGCTCCAACGACTACCCAGGAAATGAAGTACGGCAGGAACAGAATCGTCTGCGTAATCTTCCGGAACCATTTTCCCGCAACCTCAAAGAGTAGAATGCCCGCAAAGATCTGCAGCACATTATTAACGACAATAAAGGCTATATTATACAGCGCTGTATTCCGGGTTACCCGCCAGGCGTCGCCTGAACCGAAGAAAAACCGGAAGTTATCCAGCCCGTTCCACGGACTGTTAAAGATCCCCCCGCTATAGTTGTACTGCTTGAATGCAAGTACGATCCCGGCCATAGGCACATAGGCGAACAACAGGAAGAACAAAACTGCCGGAGTCAGCATAAGCAGCAAGGTTCTATTCTTTTTCACTTTATGCCAGAATCCATATTCTTTCACTTTCATCTCCAATCCCCTTCCCACTACTCAATATCTCTATGTATTTATTATAAAAAAGCAATTCTCTCTTGTGGATTGAGCGCGCCAACAAATACTAATACTTTTCCAACGATAATCGTTAAAAATGTATACAAAATAAAAAACGCTGCCTTCAGGTCTGTTAGCCTGGGCAGCGCTCTAATTCTATTTTTTCTATTTTGAATGGTCGTGACTCCAGAGAATGTTTGGACTTCCAGCCGCTGTTGTCTGCAGATTTCTTTGATTTATACCGCTCTACGCGGTTGAAATCCGCAGACAAAGGCGGACGCTATCGCTCCTACAGTTCCAAACTTCTCCTCCGCCCTATTTCCTTATAGGATATTTTCAAGTTCATTTTATATCGCTATATTTTATGCTTTTTGCGGTACTCTCCCGGGGTCATGCCGGTAATCTGCTTGAACTGCCTGTTAAAATAGATGAGATTCTTATAGCCCATCCGCTCCGCAATTTCATAGATCATCAGCGTCGGGTCCTGCAGCAGCTCGAATACCCGGTTCATCTTGCGTTCCTTCACATAGTCATTAAAAGGGATGCCGTAACCTTCCTTAAACAGGTAACCCAAGTAATTCGGAGTGAAGTTAAAGTGGACGGCCGCTTCTTTTAAAGTAATCTTCGACTCCAGATTCTCTTCTACATAGTTGGTGATCTCATCAATCAGCTTGCGCTTCTGCCGCTGCCGTTTTACATATAACAGCTCCGACAGTTCAAAGAATCTCCGTCTCATCCAGGACAAAATGTCATGTATCGTCTCGAACTGGAACAGAATCTCCGGCTGATGGGTTTCCCACTGAAGCAGTTCATACAGATTCTCATGCTGCTGCTGCAGATCGGCATGCAGTTTGGAGGTGATACGGATAATCAGGTCATAGACATCTTTTTTGCCGGTATTCCGCATCAGCTGGAGCAGATGGTCATCGATGGCCACGAGATCATACTGGATAATGGCTTCAAGCAGCTGCTCCAGCGTCTGGTCGATGCCGGTTCCCTGTGTGCCTGGCGGCAAAGGCTCCATGTTATCACGGATCAGCCTGTTTTTACCCAGCAGCCATTTTGCACTGAGTGCAGCCTGTGCCTGCTTATAGGAGGCATGCAGTTCCCCTTCTGTCCGGGCATAATGGCCGGCGCCAATGGTGACTGTGCAAAGAGAAGACTCTGCAGCCCTCTGGATAACCCCCTCCATGACTTGCAGGAATTCTTCCTGGGGACGGCTGCATAAAAAGATAAACCGGTGATGGGAAGCGGTAATCATCGTTCCGATTTTGGTCTCTTCGAGCAGGGATTTAACGAATTGGACGGCCTGCCGGATCAGCAGGCGTGCATCATCTTCGGGCAAATCCTGCATTTTCCATTCCAGATCATCTATTTCAATAATGGCTGCCGTTGCCCCTTTTATTAACAATGGACTCAGGGCATTCATCAATTGGGGCGCGGCAGGTTCAGGGGAGTTCTCTTCGAACCAGCGTAAAATCAGCTCTTTGTTAAAAAGCGACATGGCCTCATCCAGGGAACGGTTCCGTTCCCGCTCCTGTTCTATGGCTGAGCATAAAGTCTGCAGCATCTCATACAGGTCCTTATCCTTCACAGGCTTCAGCAAATAACCGGAGGCACTGATCTGAATGGCTTCCTTGGCATAGCTGAAATCCTCGTGGCCGCTGATGAATACAATTTTGATTTTGGGATTGATCTTTTTCGCCCTGCGGGCAAACTCCGTACCGGTCATAATCGGCATCCGTATATCCGACAGAATAATGTCTATACGTTCGCGCTCTACAAGTTCAAGCGCATCGAAACCGTTATTGGCTGTGCCAACTACTGCAATATCAAGTCCGCTGGACAACACTCTGCGCCGCATCCACTCCAGATCCACAGCCTCATCGTCAACCAGCAATACATTGATAGTCCTCACCATAAATTCCTCCTGTGCCTGTTGTGCAACCACGTCATTCATCACCGGGACTGCTCTCAGTTCCTGTATTCACCGTATGCCCGGCGGGAAGCAGGAGCTGAACGGTTGTTCCGGCCCCGTAAATGCTTGCAATGGTCACACCATAGTTGTCTCCGTACCTGAGCTTAATCCGTTCATTGACATTTTTCACCCCGTAACCGCCTGAATGATTGGGACCTTCCATCATTTTACGGATATCTTCGGGACGCATGCCCAGGCCGTTGTCAATCACCTTCAGCTCAATATTATCGCCGACTCTCCGGCCGGTCAGGCGGATCGAAATCGATTTTCCGAACCAGGCATGCTTGAATACATTTTCCACAAAAGGCTGCAGCACCAGCTTAATGACCTGCATATGCATAATGTCCTCTTCAACATCGACATACAAAGTGAAGGCATCCGCATATTTGACCCGCTGGATTTCAAGATAGGTCTTTACCTGCTCCATTTCCTTCTCCAGCTCAATGTACACATTGCCCTGGTTCAGCGTCAGCCGGTAGAAATGCGACAATCCCTCTACCATCTCCGTAACCTTGTCGATTTCCCCCAGATTCGCCAGACTGCTTATCGACGATAGGGTATTGTACAGGAAGTGCGGATTAATCTGGGCCTGCAGGGCTTCTAGTTCAGCCTGCTTTTTCTGAATCTCCTGCACATAGACTCTGTCTATCAGCCCCTGAATATTGGCGGCCATATCGTTAAAGGAATCGGCAATCTGTACAAATTCATCATTGCCTGAGAAGCGGATCCGTTTCTGGAAATTCCCTTCCTGGAAGGAGCGCATCAGACCGACAATGCGGCTCATCTTACGCCCGGAAATACGCGCCACTACAAATCCGATCATGGTCATGACCAGAAAACTTAGCGTACAGGCTGCTATAATCACCTTGCGCAGTCTGCCTGCATCCTGGGTCAGGTATTTTTCCGGAACCAGTGTTTCAATGAATAACTCGCTGCCCGGAATCTGTTCATGCAGGTTCAGAAAATCCTCACGCTCAGCGTCATATTCGGCTGTCCCGCGCTGAAACATAACGTCGCCGGTTGTCCGGTCAATCAAACGCACCGTAATTCCTTCCTCTACAGGGAAGGTATCAAATCCGCCGAACAAATCCTCAAGCGGAACGGTAATGCGGATGAAACCGGCCAGCGTTTTGTTATCACTGAAGCTGATCAGCCTCCGGGCATGAGAGATATTGCCGAGTTTCTGGTCCGTATCAATCTGCAGCCATATGTTATCCCGTTTGGAGTCCTTGAGAGACTGAAACCACTCCGTACCGGTTATCTCCTCAAGAGGAAGAATGTAATAGTCGCTGTCCACGATCGGCTCATCCAGATTATCTCCGGAGACCACATTGTGAATATTGTTCGGAGTAAACAGCATGAAGCGGATCTTATTCCCGAACAGCTGCAGCGGTGCAGTGAGCTGGGGAAGAATATCATCAATCATCGTCAGGTAATTCTCAAACGGCGTCCCTTTCAGCTCAATGGCCCGCTGGAAATGCTGGCTTCCGAACAAATTATCGGACATCCGCTGGATTTCATCCATCTGATACCGGATGTTGTCCCTGGCCTGCTCCATCCCTGTCCGGATCGTGGACTCTGCCATCTCTGTCCTCGAATCTGTCAGCATCGAATAAGAGATATAACCAATGAACACATCTGTCAGCAAGACCAGAAGCAGGTATGGAACCATCATTTTGTAAGTGAAAGGTACATATTTCTTAAGCCTGGGCATTGTCTAAAGCCATCCTCTATATAAATTCGTTAATTGTGCATTAACTCTCCGTCTGCTGCCTGCAAAATCAGCTCCGCAGAAGCAAGCCCGTCCGATACAGCACGCACTTTAATGGAACCGGAATTGCAGGAGGCCTGAACCAAAGCCAGGCACCAGCCGTTAAATGCACGCCGCCGTGAAGACTTGTCCGGCTCATGGCTGCTTGGGTTGCCGTTTCCTACACCCAATAAGGAACCTGCTCCGGAAACCTCAAAGCGGATGTCGTTATCGGCAGCCGGTACGATATTCCCTTCCTTGTCCTGGACAGCAACACGTACCGGAATGGTATCCGCTCCATCCGCCCTGGCCTTCAGCCGGTCAGGGAAAAGGACGATCTGATACGGCTGTCCCGCTGTAATTACAGACTTGCGGGCGATTGGCTGGCCGCCGCGCTTTCCGACAGCCTGCAGTTCTCCGGGCTCGTAGGTGACATTCCAGGACAAATATCCCGTTCTGTCAACCTGCTGTTCCCCCAGACTCCGGCCGTTCAGATACAGCTCCACCGTATCGGTATTGGAGAATACACGCACCTCAACAAGTTTACCCTCTGAACCCGGCCAATTCCAGTGCGGCAGCACATGAACCATCGGCTCTTCCTTCCACACGGCCTGCATATAATAATAGCTGTCTTTCGGGAATCCGCAAGTATCCATCAGACCGAAATGAGAATTTATACACGGCCACAGATACGGAGTCGGTTCTCCGCGGTAATCAAATCCTGTCCACATGAAGACACCCGTCAGGAAGCGGTTATTCACCAGGTCTTTCCAGGCCTGCTGCGGAGTACAGCCCCATGATGGAATATTCGTACCATATTCGGAGCAGTAGCCTCTGGCCGGGTCATCTTCATAAATTCCCCTGGTCGCTGTATAACTTGCACATTCGCTGCCGATCATCAGACGTCCGGGATACTGCTCATGATCGCGGATATCCAGATGATCGCGGTGCCCGTAATTATAGCCGGTGATCTCAACCGCATCATTATATCCGTTCTCATTCCAGCCGTGGTTCATTGCAGCGCAGGTTGGGCGTGTCGGATCGATACGGCGCGCCGTATCCGCCAGCGTCTTCAGAATCCGGGCGCCTGTCACGGTGCCTTCCAGAACCTCTTCATTCTCAAGGCTCCAGATGATTACGCACGGATGGTTGCGGTCACGGTAGAGCAGCCGCTCCAGCTGGCTTAAGCCATTCGGACTGCTGTCCAGCTTACGGTTCTCATCCATGACCAGCATTCCGATCCGGTCGCAGATATCCAGCAGTTCGGGGGTAGGCGGATGATGTGCGCTGCGGTAGGCATTGGAGCCCATCTCCTGCAGCAGTTTGAGCTTATATTCAATAAGGCTATCAGGAAGCGCCACGCCAACACCGGCAAAATCCTGATGATTACAGGTTCCTTTGATCAGCAGCGGCTCACCGTTCAGGAAGAACCCCTGCTCCGCATCGAAAATGATGCTGCGGATGCCGAACACCGTCTCATACCGGTCCAGCTCTTGACCATTATACACGATGACCGATTCCGCCTTGTATAAATAAGGGGAATCAGGCCCCCATAGCATAGGCTGCTGCACCTTGAAGCTCTGCTCCAGCTCTGTTTCCGTATACCAATCTGCATAGAGATCCGCTGACTGGCTGCCGACCTGAACTCCGGAACCGTCATAAATCACCGTCTGCAGAGATATCTGACGCCCCTCCGTATAATTATTGCGGACACGGGTACGGATGTTAACTGTAGCCTGCTCTTTGGCAACTTCAGGTGTCGTTACGTAAGTGCCATATTCCGCTACATGCAGGAGATCCATATTTTCCAGCCAGACATGCCGGTAAATACCGCAGCCCTCATACCACCAGCCTTCACATTCCGTTGCATCCACCTTGACGACAATGACATTCCTGCCTTCATCCCCGTAGCGGAGCACATCCGACAGATCATAGCTGAATCCGATATATCCCCCGTGATGAGAGCCGATCAGATGCCCGTTAACCCATACCGTGCTGGTGCCGGAAACTCCGTCAAAACGGATGAGCCATTTGCTTCCGGCTGCTTCTGACGGCAGTTCAAACACCTTCCGGTAAAAGCCTGTCCCGCCTGGTAAATAACCATGGCTGCCATCTCTGGCACCCAGATGTTCATCCTGAACATACTGCTGCTCCACACACCAGTCATGCGGCAGGCTGACAGAGGACCATTCCAGCTGCTGCTCCCCCATCCCTTTATCATTGAACGCGATATCCAGCCACTCCCCTTCCTTATGAGTGCTTATATCGGTAATACCGCCTGTCATTCCAGCTTTCACTGCATAGGGGATCCGGATATCTCCTTTGTAAAAGCCCCATTCTTTATCAAACAAGCTTTTGCTTCTGACCGTTCCAGTATTCACGCTTCGTATACCTCCTGATAACATATTATTTTCATTGTAGAGGAGTTTCGCAGTCCCCGGTTAGGAAAATATGATTAATCAATAGCACAAAATGAATCTCCAGCTCTTAAAAAGGGAAATAATGCAAAAATAAAACAAGGCACCTGGTGCACAGCTGTATGGCTGCGTCCTTGGTACCTTGTGGTTTGGCTTCCCCCATTGGAAAGGAAAAGCATCTGCTATGTGCCCTGCTTGCCGGCCCGGCTCATAAATTTAGACACTATAGGCTTGTAGTAGGGCACGGCTTGCCTCATGCAGGAAAGAATCAAAGGTACTTTTACCTTTGATTTCGACTTTCAGCCCGTACACGGCCAATTCAAAGGTACTTTTACCTTTGATTTCGACTTTTAGCCCGTACACGGCCAATTCAGAGGTTCTTTTACCTTTGATTTCGACTTTCAGCCCGTACACGGCCAATTCAGAGGTACTTTTACCTTTGATTTCGACTTTCAGCCCGTACACGGCCAATTCAGAGGTACTTTTACCTTTGATTTCGACTTTCAGCCCGTACACGGCCAATTCCGGCTCTTATCCGTACTAAATTAACGGAACCGTGTCGTCCTCCCGTTTGCCGCCTTTGGGGCCAGAAGCTTATTCGTAAAATTCACGTTGAAAAAATGAATGATCGGTCCCAGGCCGAAAGCGGACACCAGCGTACCAAGCCCTATAATTCCCCCTGCCAGGAAGCAGATTAATGCGCAAAGCGCATCCGTAAACATCCGGTGCCAGAAATAAGAGATGTTCGGGAGCCTGTTTTTCATAATCAGAGACAGGCTGTCATACGGCGCTACGCCCACATCCGATGACTGATACATCGATACCCCGAAGCTGCACACTACGACGCCAACCGCCACGGTAACAACCTGCTGCCAGAACAGCTGCGGTTCTCCCAGCAGCTCCAGCCAGGTATTATGAAAGAATGTAACGATGTAACCCAGAAGAATGGCATTAACGAAAGTACCGGGTCCTATAAATCTCGGTCCCGTAACAAATTCAATGACAAACAATACGAGGTTCAGTAAAATCAAAAAAATCGCATAAGTGATGCCGCTAAGGTCTGCAAGCGCCATGACCATGCCGCTGAAGGGGTCATTGCCCATACCGGACAGCTTGAAAATACTGATGCCCATTCCTAAAAATATATTGCCGATGACCATTACAATCAGCCGCTTGGGATCTGTCATACTCCTGTAGCTCTCCATACGTTTCATTCTGACACCTTGATGCTGACTTCCAGGGTGACCGGGAGGATTCCGTCATCAGCAATAAATTCTATGATATAAGGCTCCTCGCGGACCGCACCGGCAGGAGGAGTCCAGCTGAACATACAGGCCCGGCCCGGAACAAAAGCGGAAGCTTCGAAAACCGCTCCCTCAGGCAGCTTACCTGCCGTTAAAGTCATAGGCTCTGCAATTCCGCGTACAGACGGATCTTTATCTGACACCGTTTCATTATAAATTCTGCCGTCCGTCTCCCGGGCGGAAGCTTCAAAAGCAGGTTGTCTGGCCAGCACACCAAAGGAAAGGGTCTCACCCGCCTTGACGTTCTGCTCCGGAACGGAGGCGAAGAACGGCCGGAATACCGTCTGCGGCACAGGATAGTCTGCGGTCCGGACCGGATAATGGTATCCGTTACCGGGAATCGCTGCAGTCTCATGGCTGTACAAAGTGTCTTTCGGAGTACCCGGGGCAGGCGCTGCAACTTCTGCAACTTTGACAGACAGCGTCCCATCTATTGCCACATCTTCAACACCTGTCGGATGATAAGGATAACCCGGAACATATTCCAGGCCTGCCGGACGTTTGAACAGGTTGCGTACTATGACGACTTCCTCCACCCCTTGTGCATGGTCAGCACGGATATTGCGGAGAGAGCCGTGTACAATATCGTCGAGCACAATGGGATACCGGGTATCCTCGGTGAGATAACGCAGCTCAATTCCGTCCAGATGCAGGTTATCCACATGTCTTGCATACAGGCCGTAAGCCGGCAGAATGCCCCAGTTGCTGGGCTCAGGATACACCTCCGGCAGCTCGGGTACGTTGAACGGCGCATCCTTCCACGTCCCTGCCTGAGGATCCCATTCGGCGCGGGGGAGCAGCCCTTCATTTTTCAGAAAAAATGTATTCACAAGCCACGGCAGCGGCTGCACGCTGCGTTTCGCCCGGCCATACTGGGTATATTCCCAGCTGGTATTCAGCTGCCGCTGCTCCACCGCATGCTCCAGGCTCAGACCGCCGCGGTACTCTATGGTAACATTGCTGATGGATATATTCCGGATCCGGCTGCCTGTCAGTCCCATTAGCTCAACGGGATAGCGGGGATCCACATTTCTGGCTGTAATGTTCCGGATCACAATATCACGGACACTGGCGATCTGAGCGCTCCCGTTCGCATTGGCGTACAGGGGAAGCTCACTTCCCTGTAACTCTTTTCCGTAGTCGGGTACATATTTCCGCTGGAGCTCATCGTACCTGACCGCAAACCATTTCCCGTCTTCTGCATGATAGTTCGCCGGATTCAATCTGCAGGGCTGCTCGGGATCGACAATGTAAAACTGGGCCGAACCGTCCGCAGAAACTTTGCGGGTTCTGTTATAAGACGGCAGATAACGCCGGGCCGGATATACCTGATAAGGCTCCTTGGCCGGCAGCATCCAGTGAGGCTGATCGAGCCTTACATTTGGCGCACCATCTCCGGCCGCAAACAGCTCTTCCTCCGTACTGTTCCCTGTCACAGGGAAGCGCCCACGGTCGCCCGCCTTGATGAAGATTGGAGAACTGCTTACGTCTTCCATTGTAGAATCTTCAAAAATAATATTGCTCAAATCCGCCCCGTCCACCGCCTCAAGGGCAAACCCTCTGGACCTTTTGAACTCCACCCGGCGGACTGTAACACAATCATACCCGCAGGTAGATTCCGTACCCAGCTTGACACGGGCCGTCGGGCCGCAGCGGTCGGTGGCGATCAGCTTGTCTGTTGTATACGTTTTCGCAAATACGGAGCCTACGTCGTAGCCGCATACCAGGCAGTCCTCAATCAGCACATTGCGCAGGGGCATGAATATTCCGCCGCCGTAGGAGGCTTTTAACACAATGGCATCATCGGTCAATGAATTAAAGGTGGAATGAACAATCGTCACATTCTCGCAGCAGTCCACATCCAATGCATCGCGGTTCGTATCGACCAGGATACGTTCCACATACAAGTTCTTCACACAGGTCGTGATGATGGCAAAATGGCCGCCGGCCAGAATTGAAAAACCGCACAACGCCACATTCTCGCACCGCACCAGCGCAACCGCCTTATTGCCAAACCATTCTCCCCGGTGACCCGGCTCATTCCGGCGGACCGGCTCCTCCGGGTCCCCTCCGAGCAGAACCTGCTCCAGTTCCCCCTGATCATCCATAGAGCTTCCGTCCAGCAGCCCGGGCCCGTAAATCATCACATCCCGGATATCCGCACCATAAATCAGGCTGTTCGCAAAATAAGTGTGCCCGTGATCCTGCAGTCCGGCATATAAATTCACCTCAGGCTCTTCGTAGTTACCGCCTTCTCCGGTCTGCTGCACATAGGATTGGCGGATATCTGTTCGGGCTGCGGACAGTACACTGCCTGCGGACAAATACAAATTAACGCCGCTTAGCAGACGAATTGTATAGACTCTGTAATTCCCTTCAGGGATAACCACCGTTCCGGCTTCTGCAGCTGCCGCCTTAATGGCGTCATTAATAGCCTTTGTATTCTCTGCAGGAGAATTCCCCACACCCGCCCCATAATCGCGGATATCGAACTTGCGCTCTTCCTTCAATAAATATTCTTTGCCAAAAGGGCACCCTGTCGCTTCCGTTACTTGAAACATAATAGCCTCCATTTTATCCGGGACATATCCTTGCCATTTGGATCTACCGTTTTCATTCTACATGGGTGCGCGGATTTCCTGTTTAAAAAGATTTACATCCCCTGCAAGGCTTGTTATGATACCTATATCAAAAGAGCTGTGCAATCTAACGTTTGCCACAAAGCGATTAAAGGATGATTTTTCCCTTTAGTCGCTTTTTTTTGTGTGAGTGAATTCAAATTACGGAGGATTAGGATGAAAAAAAGACTATACGATATGGGCATGCTGCTCGTAGGGGCATTTATTTTTGCGCTTGCCGTCAATTTATTTGTGATTCCCAATGATTTTGGTGAAGGCGGGGTAACCGGGGTATCGATTATTCTGTATTATTTGCTGAAATGGTCACCGGCGCTGGTCGGCATGGTTCTGAACGGTATTTTGCTGATCATCGGCTTCAAGCTGCTGGACAAAAAAACGACCGTCTATACGATCATCACTGTTGCCTTCAACTCCCTGTTCCTGCACTTGACTGAACATTGGCGGATTGCCTCGGATGAACCTGTGATTAACGCTATCTTCGCAGGTCTTTTTGCCGGAGTAGGGATCGGATTAATTATCCGGGTCGGGGGCACCACTGCCGGTACAACCATTCTGGCCCGTCTTGCCAATAAATACTGGGACTGGAATATAAGCTACGCCCTGCTGTTCTTCGATCTCATCGTTGCCGCCCTGTCCGTCTTCGTGATCGGGGTTGAAAAAATGATGTTTACATTCGTCATCCTCTATATCGGTACAAAAGCCATGGAGTTCATTATCGAGGGGGTTAATCCTAAAAAAGCGGTGACCATCATCTCGGCGAACTACGACCGCATTGCTGAACAGGTCACGGAGATTATGGACCGCGGGGTAACGGTGCTGCGGGGATACGGCTATTATACCGGTCATGAAAAAGAAGTCCTCTACATCGTCATCAGCAAGCAGGAAGTGTCCATGCTCAAGAAGATCGTCCGGGCTGCGGACAAAAACGCTTTTGTCACCATTCATGATGTGCGCGATGTGTTCGGCGAAGGATTTATTGATATTTCAAAATAAGTAATTAGATTATTAAAAACAAACCAGGTTCTCATCCGTTTTTTTGGACAAGAACCTGGTAACCCCCTATTTTTTCAATTCCCCTTCTGCATAAGAATGATCAAGTAAACCAAGCAGACTTGAGGTTAAATACTTTTTCTGATATTGGTCCAGATCATGATTAACAATTAACTGACCATTTTCTTTCCTGAGCAGCTGATCGGAACCATTTTCTAATAACAACAGATTCCCGGCACATTGTTTTATAATTTTCCCCATGAATGCAAACAAAGACTCCAGTCCTTGATAAAAGGTGTTACCAAACAGCTGGACCCTAATGCAGCGGTTAACATCTATGTCATAATGGGTTCTAACAAATTCTATGTCTGAAATATCCTCAAGTTCAAGAGCTAATGAGAAATAATCAGTTCCGATAACGGATTCTTCTTCATCATTATGAACCGACACCTTTTCATCCAGAATGCTGATTATTATGTTTTCAATAGCTTCTGCCAATGATTTGTTACTCACATCAGATTGTATAAATAATTGCAAATCCATGCTATCTATCCCCCATATATCCTTGTGATTTTTCCGTTAACTATAATTAATAATTCTTGCAAGTTCTTTAAATCTCCGTTCGGGTTAGCTTTCCTTAGAATCCCGTCGGTGATCTCAGTTATTTTTTCTGGAGTGAAATCATCTAAATTAAGTACAATTCTATCTGCCTGTGATAGTGCCTGGATAGATCTGCGCTGCCGGCATACCACTCTTTGGAGACTCCCAGATCGGCTAATATTCCCCGCTGTTCTTCGGCATGCTTAAAGGCGGATAGGGTATTCCTCTGATTTCCGAACTGTTTGTATACGTTATACGCGGTCTGACTGCGGCCTATTTCTTCAAAAGCATGCAAAATGGCACTTTGTTTCCCCCTGGCAATCCCTTATATTCAAATTTCATAGCAAGAAAAGCGCCCAATTGCAGCAAAAAAGCTGAGAAAATTCTCAGCTTTTAGTGTTCGCTTATTCATGTACTTTTAAGCTGTTTAGCATTTCTGCTGATGCAGCTTGTAAATAGTCGATTAATTCACTGTGTCCTAAATCTAACTCAGCAATTTTCCCCATATCCTCTTTTGTTAATTCAAAATCAAAAACATCGAGGTTTTGTTTCATACGATTTGGATTCGTTGATTTCGGAATCACCACGACCCCTCGTTGAATATGCCAGCGTAATACAACTTGACCTACTGATTTTCCATGAGCTTCTGCAATTTCTAATAATGCCGGATTCAAGAAAATATTATTACCGCCTTGGGCGAATGGCCCCCATGATTCAATTTGAACACCGTATTTTTTCATGGTTTCAATGGCAGTTTTTTGTTGAAAGAATGGGTGAGTTTCCACTTGATTCAAAACCGGAGCGACTTTATTATGGATAATCAAGTCAGCTAAGCGAGCATCGTCAAAGTTACTGACGCCAATCGCGCGAACTTTTTTGTCTTCATATAATTCTTCCATAGCACGCCATGCACCATAATAGTCACCAAAGGGTTGGTGAATTAAGTAAAGGTCTAAAAAGTCCAAACCCAATCTATCCAAAGAAGCTTGGTAAGCACCCTTCGCAGCTTCGTAGCTTGCATCTTGAATCCATAATTTTGTGGTGATAAAAAACTCTTCACGAGGCACATCACTTTTAGCGATAGCTCGTCCAACAGCTTCTTCATTAAAGTAAGCAGCTGAAGTATCAAAAGAACGATAACCTGCTGTAATTGCCTCTCCGACGATTCGTTCACATTCTGCCATGTCCGTGATTTGATACACGCCAAAACCGATAATTGGCATTTCCACTCCATTATTTAAGGTTACATATTCCATATAAGTCTCTCCTTTAAATTTTTATTGATTTTCTGTATTTAACCTGTTGAACCCTCCCAAACCTGTTCTAGATTCCATCACCAATCTTATAATTCCCCATCCATTTAACGATTTCAGGGTCGGTATGAGAAAAGAACAAACTCTTGCCTGTATCTAACGCAGCAATCTGATCCATATCTTCTTTGCTTAATTCAAAGTCGAAGATATTAAAGTTTTCGATCATTCTTTCCTTACGAACAGATTTTGGAATTACAACAATCCCTCTTTGTATAAACCAGCGTAAAACCACCTGAGCGACTGATTTATTGTGCCTTTCAGCTATGGATACCAAAATTTTGTTTTGGAACAGATTGTTTTTTCCTTCCGCAAAAGGTCCCCATGACTCAATCTGAACGTTGTACGCTTTCATGACTTTTTGGCTCCCGGTTTGCTGATGGAATGGATGAGTTTCGACCTGGTTTACTGCGGGAGCAACTTCGTTATGAAGAATTAAGTCCACCATCCTGTCGGGATAGAAGTTGCTAACACCGATTGCTCTGATCTTACCCTCACGGTACAACTCCTCCATAGCACGCCAAGAACCGTACACATCACCAAATGGCTGATGGATTAAATATAAATCTAAATAATCCAATTGCAGTTTTTCCAGAGATTTTGCGAATGCTATCTTAGTATTCTCATATCCAGCATCCTGCACCCAAAGTTTTGTCGTAATGAATAGTTCTTCTCTTGGGACACCGCTTCGTTTAATGGCGTTTCCCACCGCTTCTTCATTTAAATAAGTAGCCGCGGTATCAATCAAGCGGTAGCCTGCCATAATGGCATTGTAGACAGCCTGTTCGCATTGCCCGGGATCTTCAATTTGAAAAACGCCAAAGCCTAGGATCGGCATTTCTACACCGTTGTTTAAGATTACTTTTTGCATATGAACCTCCAAAGTTATTAGAAATTGGTTTGAGGGAATGATAGCTGTCCCGCTTTAGCCACTGAAATATGACAATAGTCAGCAAGTAACGGGAGGATACCGACTACTCCTAATTCAGTCGAATAAACTGTTCATTAGAATAAAATAATTGTTCCACCCGGATGGAATAATCCTCACATGTGTATTATTATATGAGATACAGTATTACCGCAATAACCAGATGGGGATCATTCGTGGAATATGTAACAGAAATCATGATATTGGGGATTATCTATGCGAAAGCTGGTGGATTTCATATGTCTAAAGTGGATCGTCGAATATTAAAGTCACAAGAAGCGATTAAAAAAGCCGTCATTGAATTGATGCTTGAAAAAGAATTTGATCATATTACGATGCAGGAAATATCTGACCGGGCAAACGTTGACCGAAAAACGATTTATCATCATTACAAGGATAAATACGACTTATTGGATAAGCTCATTGGAGAACATTTAAAGGAGCTTTGGGACATTTGCTACGCTGAATCTGATACGGCCAAAGTTCATTTAACCTGGTTTGAATACTTTGAAAGCAAATATGCATTCTTTTCGGCTATGTTGGCCAGTAAAGGAGCTCCATATTTTCGTAATCAATTCCTAGAGTTTGTTATAAAGGACATCCGCGATGGGTGGGATATGATTGAGGGGAAAGAAAGCGGATTAAACGAGGAAGTTTTGGTACATTTTTTTGCACCTGCATACGTAGGGTTAGTAGAATGGTGGTTTACGAATGGAATGCCCTATCCTCCTCGTGTGATGGAAGAACAAGTGCTGATCTTGTTAGAAAAAAACTTATCTTAAAGTAATAAAACCAAGAAATGCCGGTTCCGCATCTGAATCACCGAGAGCAAATCTCCTCATCATCATTTTAAGCGTACGAATTATCGCACAAAAAGCAGCTTCCCTGTTGGCAAGCTGCTTTTGAAGTGTTCTATGATAAGAAGCTCTCTTCTCAGATTAATTACCCTGGTATTCAAAATAATCAAAATGGGCCGGAGACTGGCTGGGCCTGCCGTTTCCCGTTGCATACATGGCGAAGTATACGCCGGTAAATCCGCCGGCAACCTCAGTAGCCAGGTAAGAGCATTCGCCTCTGCCGATGCGGATCTGCTCCTGTCCGGGCAAGGCGTAACTGAAGCTGTAACATAATGAATCGGCCCGGATATTCAAAACCACTTCACTTGCCTCCAGCTCCTCCTCCCATTCCACTTTCCACAGGGAACCAATACGCCGGCGCAGGAAGAGCCTCCTAAGGCCGTTATGTTTTCTCACTCCAATTTCATAATGAGACTTCTCATTCATATAAACAGTTAATCCGGCTTCTTCACCCTCATGTTCAGGAGCAAATATCATTAATGCCGAGACAGAACAATCGAAATCCTGCTGCCTGCGGCCGGCAAACGCGAGCTGCTGCGAATCGTCCAGCGTATACTCTGTTCCGTACAGTGTTAGGCAGCCAGGCCGTTCAGCAAGCGACCAGCTCTGTTCACGCGGGTTCTTATAAAAGTTCCACTGGAGGCCCGGCACGCTGCTGTCGAAGTCATCCCGGCCAAAGCGCGATAACGAGAGGTCATAGCCTTTGAAAAATCCCGGTCCCTCCATCTCCAGATTCACCCTGCCGTCATTTCCAATCAGCGGCCAGCCCTCCGCCGTCCAGGTTACCGGAGCCAGATAAGTTTCTCTGCCCAAGTGATGGTGGAAAGGATACCCGACAGGCCGGATACCGAGCAGTACGGTCCACCAGCTGCCGTCATGCGCCTCTACAAAATCCGGATGGCCTGTTGCCTGCACCGGATGACCGGTGCTTCTATGAGACAGAACAGGGTTATGGGGACACGCTTCAAAAGGCCCGTAAGGTCTGTCGCTTCTGGCCGCCGTTATCATATGCCCATATTCAGTCCCGCCTTCCGCAATGACGAGATAATAGCGGTTATGAATATGGTACAGATGCGGTCCTTCCGGAAAGCTGCCGCCTGTTCCTTCCCAGATCAGCCTGCGTTCGGTCAGAATTTCTCCGGTAGTCAGATTGATTTCCGCCTGGTAAATACCCGGCACGGCATCTTGGTGACCTCCCGTGCCTGTAATATATACTTTGCCGTCTTCGTCAAAGAAAAGCGACGGATCGATTCCTCCCCATTGGTCCAGATACAGCGGCTCTGACCAGGGTCCTTCCGGCTTTTCCGCCTGGATAATGAAATTGCGCCCGTGAGCCGTATTGGTGGTCACAATATAAAACCTTCCATTAAAATAGCGGATTGTCGGAGCATAAATGCCCATGAAGCTGAATAAAGGTTCACTGCCTCCGCCGCTGCTGAATAAGGGAACCTGACTTTCTCTCGTTAATCCGTAGCCGATCTGCTTCCAGTTCACCAGATCCCGGCTGTGAAAGATGGGCAGCCCCGGAAAATAGCCAAACGAGCTGTGAACGAGATAATAGTCGTCATCCACCCGGCAAATGCTCGGGTCCGGATAAGCTCCGCTGACAACCGGATTGTTGAATTTCATTGTCCATGCTCCTTACCGCTTTTTATTTTACAGCGCCAATGGTGATGCCTTTTACAAAGTACTTCTGGAAAAAAGGATAGGCGATCAGAATAGGCAGAACGCCGATTGCTGCAATGGCCATCCGGACGGAAGTGCTCGGCAGCTCCGCTATTGCCGCTCCGGCGTTCACGCCTGCGGCGTTGCTGTTGCTAGTCAGGAACTGGATGTCCATCACCATCTTGGTGAGAATCGTCTGGATGCCGAACATCCTGGTATCGGTAATATAGATCAGGCCGTTGAACCAGTCATTCCAGTAAGCGATGGCCTGAAACAGTCCGATTGTCGCCATAATCGGCATGGACAAAGGCAGGATAATCCGGTAAAAGATTTTGATCTCCCCCGCTCCGTCTATACTCGCTGCATCAATTAAAGCCGGCGGAATAGAGGTAAGGAAGAATGTACGTACCAGCAGGATATTGAACCCGTTCATGAGCAGGCCGGGCAGCAGCAATCCGAAAAGCGTATTTTTGATATCAAATATTTGCGTATACACCAGATAAGTCGGAACGAGGCCGCCGTTAAAGAGCATGGTAAAAAAGACGATAAACGTCCAGACTCTGTTCAGCGGCATATCTCTGCGGGACAGCGGATAAGCCAGCATTGAGGTGATCGCCAGGCTTACGGCAGTCCCGATTACCGTAATCAGTATAGTAATTCCGTAGGCCCGGCCCAGCTCCAGCTGATGCTGCCAGAGATACTCATAGGCCTTTAAGCTGAACTCCTCCGGAAAAAATGTGTACCCCTGCCGGACAATGCTCTCTTCGCTGCTGAACGATGCAATAATAAGCAGGGCAAAAGGGATGAGGCAGGCCGCGGAGAACAGCCCCAGCACCATATTGGAGATCCACCGCATGGCTTTACTTTCATTCAACACAATCAGGTCACCCCGTTTCTTTTAGAATAAAGCATTCTCTTTGCTTACCTTGCGTACGACCAGATTGGCCCCGAGCACGAGAATGAATCCGACGATGGATTGATATACACCGGCAGCCGATGCCATGCCCATGTCCCCGGATACCATTAATCCTTTATAGACATAGGTATCAATAACGTTGGTCGTATCCGAAATGACGCCGGCATTCATCGGGACCTGATAGAACAAGCCGAAATCGGAATAGAAGATCCGCCCGATACCCAGGAGCGTCAGCATGACGATGACCGGCGTAATCAGCGGAAGCGTAATGGAGCGGATTTGTGCCCATTTGGAAGCTCCGTCCAGCGTAGCAGCTTCATAATATTCGGTATCGATGCTTATAATGGAAGCAAGAAAAATAATGCAGTTAAAGCCGATCGACTTCCAGAGATGAATAACCGTCAGAATAAACGGCCAATACTTGGACTCGGTATACCAGGAAACCGGATCAAGCCCGAGAATAGGCAGAACCGTCTTGTTCATGAATCCCGTCTCCAGGCTGAGTCCGGCGTAAGCCAAATAACCGACAACGACGAAGGAGATCAGATGCGGCAGTACAATTACACTCTGATAAAAACGGGACCAGACCTTTTTCTTGATTTCATTGAGCAGAATGGCAAAAGCAATGGCAAAAATCGTCCCCAGCACGATGAACACCGCATTGTATAAAATCGTATTCCGGGTAATGATGTAGGCGTCACTGGTCTGGAACAGATATTTGAAATTCTGAAAGCCGATCCATTCGCTGCCGAAGATGCCTTTGGTGAAGTTAATATTTTTGAAAGCTATGAATATCCCCAGCATCGGCAGATAGTTATTGATCAGCAGGTAGGCAAGTCCCGGAATCATCAGCAAGTACAGGGGGGCATATTTAAACTTTTTGTTTCTTTGGCTGAAGCTCAGCTGCTTCATAGAACTGCACTTCCTTTCCCTTGGCAAAATGGCTTTGTTAAAAATACGATCCAACCAGCATTCCGCTGATTGGACCGCAAGAACCCCTTATTTCGCTGCATTGCCGGCAGCCCATTCATCCAGCTGTTTCTGCTTTTCTGTGATAATCGTATTGATGCCCGCGTCATCGAGCTTCTTCAGGAATTCCGGAAGCGCTTTATCCAGTTCAAGCACACCGCTCTCAATCGCTCTGCGGTATTGGTCAAGCACCGCATTGCAGGCGGCAATTTCTGCCTTTACAGAGTCGCCGTTAAAGGTAAAACCGAGCGCCTTGGATTTGGAGGCGGACTGGTTGAACTCGTTCATCTTCACATACACGTCAGGGTCATCCCCCTCGAAGACGTAGGAGAGGAACTGATTGCCGTGCATCCAGCCGTCACTCTTGTATCCGACATTGTCGCCTGTAACACCATCCGGATATTTGATAACACTATCCGATCCTTCCACCTTCACGTAGTGCTTGCCTTCAATGCCCCAGTCAATCAAATTTACGATGTCCTTGTCGGTATACATCAGGTTCAGGAACTGCAGCGCCTTTTCCGGCTGTTCCGAAGTGGCGGCAACACCAATGGCAACGTTCGTAACCGTGTCCGTCATGGCCACTGGCGTCTGGGTGCGGGCCGCAGTCATTTCCACCCCTACGTTGCGGCTTTCCTGTGTCTCAAATCCCGGTTTCATGGCGGATAACCAGCTTGCCGCCTTACCGGATTTCACCATCACATTATTTAATTCCGGGCTGGTTGCAGCGTCTTTCACCAGATAGCCAGCCAGATACCATTCGCGGATCTTGGTTACAATCTGTTTGTACTCTTCGGAAGCGAACAGGTTGACCACCTTCAGATCGTCAAGGCCGTGGTTCAGCAGAACACCCAGATTATTTCCGAGCGGATCCTGGATGCCGTAAGTACTGAGAATCGAACCGTTGGTCAGGTTGGTAGCGCCGGCCATTCCCGGCTCATTCTCTTTAACCGCTTTGAAGATCAGTTCAAAGTCATCAAAGGTTTTGACCTCATCCAGGTTGATATTATATTTGTCCACTACATCCTTGCGGACCACGATACCAAAATCCTGGGCCAGGTCGCGGAGGCTCGGCACGCCGTAGCTGACACCGCCCACCTTGGTTGCGTTATAGTAGTCAATGCCAAGCGCATCGATGGTTCCCTGCGCATTCTCCTCCATGATGTCACCAATCGGATACAATGCGCCTTTGGCTACCTGATTGCTGTAGCTGCTGAGCATGGCGAACATGTCCAGCTTTTCTCCGCTTGATAACATCAGGTTAATCTGATTCGTAAAAGCGCTGTTGCTGATCGGCAGCAGCTTGACTTTAACATTGATTTTGTCCACTGAAATCTTGTTGATGGCTTCCTGCACCTCTTGGATGTCTGCAGGTACATTAGAAAAAGCAGGATAAGCGTATACAACTTCATAAGGCTCTTCCTGACTGCCTGATGAGTTTGCGCTGCCGGACTCTGTATTCCCCCCGGAAGCACTATTTCCGCCGGAGTTTCCTGAACAGGCCGTTACTGCAAGCATGAGTATCATCAAGAGACTCAACCAGCTAAGCTTTCTTTTCATTCTTCATCCCCCTGTATCGCTTTGTTTGGAATCGAATTGGTATCGAATCTGTTTATAATGTTACAGCGGGAGGTATTCCCTCACTACTCTGATTTCGACCTCACAGTTGCATAATATCGACCTTTCCCCGTCTACTGTTTATGGTTACTCCGGTAGTCCTTCGGATTCATCCCGACCACCTGCTTGAATCTGCGGGAAAAATGGGCCAGATTGGTGTAGCCCGTCCGGGAAGCAATCGTTCCGACCGGCAGATCCGTCTTCGCAAGCAAATCCTGGGCCAGCAGCATGCGCCGGGATACGATGAATTCGGTAATGGAATGTCCGGTCTCCTTCTTGAACAGCCTGTCCAGATAATCCGGGTTCAGAAAGACGTGGTGGGCTACAGCCTCGCGGGTCAAGTCCCCGGTTTCCAGCGCCTGGAGGATGAAGTTCTCCGCATCTTTTAGAATCGGCTGGGACTCTTGGACCGTTCCTGCATAATCCATCGCTTTCGAGAGGGTATGCTTCATCCAGTCGATCATATCCGTCAAGGAACGGACGGCGCGCCGGAACAGCGCGGAAGAGGTGGCATCATCGAACAGAAGCTGCGCTTCAATCCCGTTCAGCTTCAGCACATAATAGACCATCTGCAAAAAGTTATGATGAAAACGGTATAAGCTGTCGGCATCCAGCGTTTCCGAATCGCTTAGACTGCGGAGGAACATCTCTGCCTCAGCGGCTACCTGATCCCCCTGTCCCTCCTTCAGCAGAACAGACCAGATATTCATGTCCGGCAGGGCAACCGCCTGCTGGCCGTATGGCTTATTCCTCCACAGCAGCACTTTATTGCTGTGGGCTACATTGTTTTTATCCCACTCGGCCAGCCGGCTGACCATATCCGTCAATTCATGGCTGAGCACCTCGTTACCGATATATACCGCCGTATCGCAATAAAAATAGGAGCTTGCCGTGTCAATAAAGGCCTGCCCGCGTTCCAGCAGCCCCTCCTGGATTTCGGGCGCATCCTGCTCCGCCGGTATCAGTGCCAGCAGTTTACGCTCCGGCAGCCCGAATAACAGGCCGCTGCCCTGAATGCCCAGCAGCTCTGCCCCGGAGTTGATCAGCGCATATTCAATAATTTTTTCGTCACGCGGCTTGAAGGACTTGGTGTAGCGCTGGATAGAGATGAGTACAGGCAGAAGCTTCATCCCGGTATCAAACGGAATATTGCGTTCCTCTGCCTCTTTGCGGATCAGCTCCGGATGGGACGGGATCATATGATTGATAATATCCAGCCAGAAGCGTTCAGCCAAGAGCGGCTGGTGCCGCGCCCAGAACTCGCCGAACCGGCTGTACTGCTTCGTTTCCTTGTCTTTCTTAATCTTTTCCACGACTCTGCCGACAACCTGACACAGCTCTTCTGCAGCAACCGGTTTCAATAAATAATCAAAGCTCCCAAGCTGCACCGCCCGCTGTGCATACCTGAAATCGGCATGGCAGGTCATGAATACGGATTCGGTGCGCGGATAATGCTCCCTGACCCAGGCCAGCAGCTCAAGCCCGCTCCCCTGCGGCATTTCGATGTCGCACAGCATAAAATCAACCTGCTCGCGTTCATAAATATCTTTGGCCTGACGGGAGTTGTAGGCTGTATGGACAGAGCTGATTCCCAGGGAGGCCCATTCCACTTCTTTTCTCAGCGAATCCGCAAACAGCTTCTCGTCGTCTACTATCAGCATTGTTAACATGAAGCAGTCCCTCCCGGGGTGTAATTTGTCCGGTTCTCCGGTTCAAACGGCAGTGTGATTTCGATTTCGGCTCCATGCGGTTCAGCGTTACGCAGCGTAACTTCACCCCGCCCATGGTACAGGAGGCGCAGCCTTTGTCTGAGATTCCGGATGCCGATATGCTCGCCTTCCTCATCGACAATCCGTTCCTCCGCTTCAATCAGCGACAGAATATTGTCCGGAAATCCCGGACCGGTATCCCTTATTTGAATCAGGATTCCCGTCTGCGGCTCTTCCTTCATTTCCAGATCAATGTACAGGTACACCGGATCATCCAGCGTAATGGCGTGTTTGACTGCATTTTCCACAAAAGTCTGAATGACGAGCGGAGGTACCGGCGTATTCAGCAAAAAGTCAGGGGCCTTGATCTCGTGGATCAGCTGGCCGGGAAAACGAAGCTCCTGAATCCGTAAATAGTTCCGGACATGCTGAAGCTCATCTCTCAGGGTGACAAAGCTTAAATTACTCTGGAACATGTAGCGGAAATAACGGATCAGATACAGCGACAGCTCTTCCAGCAGCTTCAATTCCTTAGTCTTGGCGAGTGTATGCAGCAGATTCAATGTGTTGATATAAAAATGGGGCTTAATCTGCAGCTGCAGATGCTGAAGCTCGGCCTTCTGCTTGTTCAGCTGCTCTTCATAGACGTTAATCCGCAAATGTTTGATCTGGTCCATCATAGTGTTGAACGTGTCGTTGACCGTCCGGAACTCAATGGAGGTTGGAAACTGCTTGATCTGCGTATCCAGATTCCCCTGCTGAATCCGGTTCATTGCCTTTAACAGACGGTTCAGAGGAATCAGCAGCGTTTTGCGCAGGAGCACCAGGCCCAGCAGCAGAATGAGAATGGAGGCAAAAGGAAGGATAAAGGAGATGGCCCGGAGCGTCGGCAGCTGCTGCAGTATTTTTTCCTCCGGAATAAAAGCATACAGGCTGAACTCCCCTTCGCGGGAACGTTCGCCGACTGTCAGATAGCGGTCCTGCTCCCCTGTCAGATAGTAGGATGCTTCATCCAGCTTGATCTGAACGCCTGTGTCGCGGATAAAACTCTGATTAACCAGCGCATTCCCCCGGTCATCTACAAGGAGCGCCGCCCCTTTCTCACCGATCCCCAAAAGCTCCAGCGGAGTTTTAAAGGAATTCATATTGATCCATGCGCCTGCCACAGCGCTATTGGGCATCACAAAGAAGCGCATCAGGTAAGTCTGATCGCCGCTCCGCTGAACATACCAGCTCTTCATATGCCGACGCTGCAGGCTTTCGCTTTTGCTTACATCACTGACAATGTAGTCTTTCAGGTATACCCTGTCGGAGTAAGTGGATCTCGTCTGGAAGGAGTACAAAAACGCATCGTCCGAAGGCAGATACACAAATAGCCCGTCCAGTACCGAGTAGCGTAAAATCGAATTGGACAGATTGTTATTGATCCGCTGTTTTACGAAGAGGCGCTCATCCGGTTCGGTGTAAAAGTCAAAATCCGAAAGCTCCGGCTCAAGCATCAAGCCGTTCAGATAGTTATCCGCCTCCTGCAGCCGGGCATCCACCTGGCTCCGGTATAACGACAGCAGATCCTTGCTCGATTCCGCCACCTGGGTCCGCACCGTATGTATGGCATACACATTGGAATAGATCAGGAACGCAATGAGCGGAATAACGGTCAGGAATAAACCAAGCATCATCTTCACACGTATGGACTGCCAGGTTAAAAACGGAGATTGCCGGAGATTCAGTGTCCGGAACATTGTGATCTTCCTCTCTATGCTGAGAATAATAGGATGGATGTCTGTTCTGACAGAAACGATAATACATGAATAAGCTGGTGTTGGCGATATGAATATTTTTTGTTATACCGCTGATTACGCTATAATGAAAGCGCATTAATAAAATTGAAAGGACTGTGATTACGTGCATACAAACATTATTGAACGTGATTTCAGCTGTAAAAGAGACGGGCTGACGATTCACGGGACAGCGTTTGTACCGGAAGGCGATCGCCTTCCGGCCATCATTGTCAGCCATGGATTTGGCGGGAATTCCAAGGACGTTTTTGCAGATTGCCGGCTCTTTGCCTCCTGGGGTTATGCGGCGTATTGTTTTGATTTCTGCGGCGGAAGTGCACATGGGGAAGGTAAAAGTGACGGGGCCACAACTGCTATGACGGTGCAATCGGAATGCGGGGATTTAAAGGCTGTCATGGATTATGTTAAAACTTCATCTAACGTTGATGCAGACCAAGTGACGCTGATGGGCTTCAGCCAAGGCGGATTTGTTGCGGCCTTGACTGCAGCACAGCGCCCAAGTGAAGTTGAAGCATTAATTCTCCTCTACCCCGCGCTCTGCATCCCGGATGATGCCCGCAAGGGTGCATTGGGCGGCTCCTCATATGACGTTAATAACGTCCCGGCGGTCATCGACTGCGGACACATGCAGATCGGCAAAAGGTTCCATGAGACTGTTGTTGGCATGAACCCGTTTGAAGAGATCACTCCCTACACAGGCCCCGTGCTGCTGATACACGGCACAGATGATCAGGTCGTAGATTACAGGTATTCTGTTAAAGCTCACGAATCCTACGCACCAGGTCAATGCCAGCTTCTGCTGGTTCAGGAAATGGGTCATTCCTTTTCCGGTAAACAGAGAGAAAGTGCCATGGTATCGATACAGCAGTTTTTGCTTGGCAAAAAGGAAATGGAAATTTTAACTATAGATGTCCAAATAACAGGACAGGAGATCCGGAAAGAGGAAGGTCCGCACAGGCAGACGGCCATTTTTTTCACGGGGACCAGCGACAGCCCCTTTTTTAAGGGCCATATTGTACCCGGCGCAGAAGATGTGCAGGATCATACAGATAATCAGCTAGTCAATATCAGGGCAGCTTACACCTTGGAAGGTACGGATTATTCGGGTGAGGCGTGCCGGATACATATCGTCAACCAGAATGTTAACGGGGAATGGAAGCCTGCTGTAGATACGGACAGTAAGGCGCTTGCTTTTCTGAATCACGAAGATTTGACTGCTGCGCTGGAAGGGTTCACAGGCGGACTTACTGTACGTATTTTTTCGGCGGTTCCCCGAACTTTTGCTGCCCCTCGTTAAAGAGGTCTGATGGTTTGGATCGTTCGGTTAAAATACAATAAACCCCCGCTCCAAGGGACGGGGGGTCTTGCCTGCTGCCTGCGCTTTGCCATGCAGCGGGAAACCGGGGCTGCATTCTGTCCTAAATGATTCTCAATGTATGATCACGTTGTTCAGCATGCAGCCACTCCAGTACAGCCTGGTTAAACTGGGCGCGCTGCAGTCTCGGGTGGGAATGCAGGCCATCTTTAATGACCGTCTTCACCCGGTTAGGCAGCAGCTGGTAGAGGTCATCGGCCGAACCCCGGATTTGTTCAGGTTCCTTCTCCCCTACCAGAATTAACGTCGGCGTCTGGTTCTTCTCCAGTCCGTTCAAATTCACTGGTGTCAGATAACCTTCCTGTATAATGCGGACCAGCCAGTCCGCGGAGTGATTCTTGGCCTCTTCCACGAAAACCTCCGCATACTCCGGTTCCATTACCCCGTAAGCCCTGGCCGAGATCCGCTGGAAGCCTTTAGTTTTAAGTGCCAGCTTTTTGAGCAGAAACACCCCAACGATCACACTGCGGGGCAGAACTTTGTGCATCTTGGCTTCCGCACCATTGCGCAGCACTACACTGGAGATGACTGCCCGGCTGACCAGCTTTTCATTTCTTTTCATCACTTCCAGGGCGATTTTGGACCCGACCTCATGCCCAATCAGACAGGCCTTGCCTCCGTTTGCATGAAGCCTGATGATCTCTGCAACTCCTTCGGCGGCTGCCGCGATGGTAAACTTCTGATCATGGTGATCCCTTCCGTGCTCGGGCAGATCCACCGTGATGCAGTGATAATCCTTGAACGCATCCAGCTGGGCATACCATGTCCAGCTGCCTACCGCACAGGCGTGAATAAAAACAACCGTCTCCGCATGTCGATTGCCGGACTCCTTAAAGTGAAGTTTCATGAATAGTCCCCCTTTGAATGGTTGTGCCCTTCTTGACACGGGTACGATAGGATGCCGCAATAAGCAGAATGACAAAAGCGGATATCAGGAAAGGAACCTCGGAAGGGAAGGTTTCAAACATCCAGCCGTAGAGTCCCTGACCGACAGGTACAGAAGCCATAATCAGTGCCAATACGACAGAAGAGATTCTCCCCAGCAGCTTATTATCCACTTCCCGCTGCAGCTCCGCCTGAAAGGAGACCGATACGTTAATGGAGGTAATCCCCAAGATCAGGTAGAAGCAAAGAATCAGATAAAAGTTGATTTGGCTGCTGGAAATCCAGCCGAAGACGACCAGTCCGATGCACAGGAAGGCGACTCCAATATAGCTCAGCATCCTCACGAACAATTGGTCTGTTGTCTTGTTCTTTTTAATGACACCCGAAAAGGCAATGCCCAGAACCACGCCGACAATAACGCAAATCTCGATAAGAGAAAACTGTGCGTTGGATACTTTAAGCTGCTCTCTGGCCACAAACGGAATCCCGACCTGGGTCGCGCCGTTGAAAAAACAATTTTGGATGATAATACAGATAATGATCGTTTTCATGCGGCTGTTGCCCCATAAATACCGCAGTCCCTCCACAAAATCGCTGCGGAACTTGCCGAATGACCGTTTCTCATCGGATGTATTCTCCACAGGGATATTCATGAAGCTTTGCAGCAGAGCGGCGAGCAGAAAGCTCGCCCCGTTCACCAGCAGGATCACATGAATGCCAAACATGCCATAGAGCAGAACGCCGAGAATTGGACCCAGGATATTCCCAAGCGACAAGGTAACCATGTTCAGGGCATTGGCGGATTCCAGCCCTTCTTTATCCACAATGGAAGGAATAACGGTCATTACAATCGGCTCATCAAAAGCGGAGACAATCCCGAGCAGTACTGCAATACAATAAATAAGCGGCAGCCCGATATCCCCGCCGTTCAGAATCACCACCACAGCGACCAGAATGGCGCCGCTAATAATATCCAGCGTAATGAGCAGTCTCTTTCTGTTCATCCAGTCAATGATGACGCCGCATACCGGGCTCAGGAGTCCTCTTGGAATCAGCGTAGCCATAAGTACAGAAGCAAAAAGCAGGCTGGAATGCGTCTGGTCAATGACGTACAGGGCAAAGGCAGTGCTCTGAACAAAGGTTCCGATGCTGGAGATGAGTTTGGCCAGAATAAGAAACAGAAAATTTTTGTTCTTCAGAACAGAAGCATTCATTGTACTTCCTCCTCATTGGACATGCTTGGCTTTGGGCTTTGGCTGCGCAATCACTTTCGCTGTTTTTCTGGGCCACCAGTTCATTTCACCAAACTTCACCGCGATAGCCGGAACCAGCAGGGTACGTATGACAAAGGTGTCGAGCAGCAGTCCGACCACAATGGCAAACCCCAATTCCAAAAAGGCGCGCATAGGAGAGATGAGGAACGCGGCAAAGGTTCCGGCCATGATAATTCCGCAGGAAGTAATGATAACGCCTGTGGTGGACAGGCCGCTGCGGATGGCTTCAACGGTGGTTTTACCGTTTTGATGCTCCTCTTTGATTTTTGACATCAGGAAGATGTTATAATCCACTCCCAGTGCAACCAGTATGACGAACCCGTAGATCGGAACGGTCGACACCAGGCCGTCATAGCCAAACAAATAGCGGAAAGTTGCATAGGCAATTCCGATCGATGTGGCAAAGCTTAAAATAATGGTAGCGATCATATAAAGCGGGGCTATGAGGCTCCGCAGCAGGACGGCCAGAATGACATAGATAGCTCCGACGATAATCAGAATGATGAAGGTAAAATCACTTCGCTGCGTATCCAGAAAATCCTTGATGGTCGCGGTCGGCCCCCCGACATATGCGGTCGCACCGCTTAATCCGGTACTCTCCAGCGAGCTTCCGAGAATGCTGCGGATTTCGGAAATAGCATCCATCGATCCGCTTGTATACGGTCCTTCCTCGAGAACAACATTCAGAATAATGCTGTTGCCGCCGGAGGAAATATAGCCTTTCATAAAATCCTTAATGGCCGGGGCCTGGGCAAGGAAATCCGTCTGGAGTTTGAAAATACTCTCTTTGCCGTCTGCCTGGGCCGTATCTCCCCCCTGTCCTTCTGCTGGTTGTCCGGACAGGCTGCCAATCAGGGCAGGTGTCAAAACCTCTCCGGTCGGACGTGTGGCAGTAATGACCTGCTTGACTCCTTCAGCCCCGGAAAGATTGCCGGCCAGGTCTTCAATGAGCGAGAGATTGCCGGCGCTCCAGAGATCCTGATCTGATTTAAGGATGACAGTGGCAGCATTCTGCTGTCCTTCACCTTTGCCGAAATGGTCAGCGATGATTTGAATCCCGCGGTAGGACTCCGTATTATGCGGCAGCTGGGCAGCCAGCTCGTCGTTATCATACTCAAAACGGGTCAGCAGCAGGATGAACGGAAGCATGATAATCAGAATTACAGCAATATATCTGTTCGGCTTCTTGACGACAGACCCGGAAATCCGGTCCCATATCCCTTCTTTCGAACGGCTGACCCCTGTCTGATGCTGCTTGGCAAGCTTCTTCGAAGGCAGGAAAGGCCAGAATACTTTTTCACCAAGCAGCGAGAGAATAGCGGGAATCAGGGTCATTACCACAAGCAGTTCGACGAATACGGCAATCGCCACACCGGGCCCGAGAGCCTTGAAAGCAAAGCTGTTGGCAAATCCCATGATGGCAAAGGCAACAATTACAGCAAAGCCGCTGGATATAATGGCCTCTCCTGCGGTCGGGATCGCGATTCGGAGCGCCTCTTTGGCATCCATTCCCTTTAAGAGCCCCTCTTTGAACCGGGAGACAATCAGCATGCAATAATCTGTGCCGGCGCCGAACAGAATGACGATCAAAAATTCCAGTATGCTGGGTGTAACGGTCAGGCCCGCTTTGGCGGCAAAAGCAATAAGGCTCTGGGAAATAATTAGTGCAAACACTACACCGAGAATCGGCAGCAGCGCCGCAACCGGAGAGCGGTAAATGATAAGGAGGACGACCAGCACCAGCACAAGTGTCAGCATGAGCATCAGCGCCAGGCTTTTGGACTGTGTCGCCATAATCTCCTGAAGCATGGCATTTCCGTTGGTCAGATGAACATCCAGCTCCCCGGGCACTGCCGGTGCCGAACCCCGCTGTCCGCTGTCAGCCGAGAGATAATCTCTCAGTTTTGGCATGATTTCATTGCTTTCCTCAAGCCACTTGGCATTGTCTTGCTTGGCATCGGTTATATCAATATTTAGCTGGATGACGGCAGCTTCCTGATCTTTACTTACCTGGGTTAAGGACAAGGCTTCATTCGTGAAGGGCGAAGAAACGGCCGTAAGCTTGAGCTCTTCACGCTTGCTGTTTAAATATTGCTCCAGCTCCCGGGCATACTTCTTGTCCTCTTCCTGCAGTCCCCCTTCTCTGTGAAGGGCGATGGTTACAGAATTGGTAACGTTCTGGTTATATTCGGGAAATTCCCCGGACATCAGGCGGGCTGCCTTCTGCGCCTCTTCATTTGACTGGCTGTTGGCCGTCTGCTGGCTCTTTGTCGCTTCCTCGGACAGATTAGGGGAGATACTGCTCATTACGACTGCTATGCCTATCCAGAACACCAGGATGAGCCACCTGCTTTTTGTAATAAAATTGCTGATTTTAGTAAACATCATTTGTTCCCCCCGGTTTTTGTTGTGAATCATTCAAAAAGATATTGAAAGATTGGCTGGGCAAAAAATCAAATGTTCTGCTGTGCGTAAAACCGCATGACTTCATCACATGTACAATTCTGGTTTCGTCCGAGTAATGCCCGAACATGCCTTCTTTAGTAAACGGCTTATACTTGAAATCAATGACTGCAACTCTGCCTCCAGGCTTCAGGGATTTCTTGAGCTTTGAAAAATAACGCTGCGGGTCTCTGAAATCATGAAACACATTTCTCAGAAAGATCAAGTTGAAGGACTGGTCCGGAAGCTCCAGGCCTCCGCCCCGGGCAAGCTGTGTACCGAGATTACGCAGCCCCCGCTTGCGTGCGGATTTGGCTATAAATTCCAGATACTCCTGCTCAATATCAACGGCGGTTACTGCACCGGTATGTCCTACTTCCCTGGCGAACCGGAGCGCATAATATCCTCCCCCTGCACCGATGTCCGCAACAGATTCCCCCGGCTGCAGGGCCAGCTCGCGGATTACCCTGTCCGGCTTGTTTTTCGCGGATGCGGCCTGGAGATTCAACACCTTCAGCAATACATCAATCATGCCATCCTCCTTCAATTTTCCCGCCATGCCGGCTTATCCGCTGATCAGCTCCGGTGAACGAAAGAACCCGATCCCGCTGCCAAATTCAAGCATTAACCGGATATGCTCCGGATTGGCCGGCTCCCACAAGAATCCCAGCCGTTCGAGGATGTAGACCGTCTTTTCTGATGACAGAACCACCTGTGTGCTCTTCTGCCTGGCCAGCAGATTGAAATGTACCAGCAGCACATCAACGGCTTCGCGGTATCTGGCTTCCTCATAATGGTTTACAAGAAAATCAGCAAACTTTGCCGGCTCAAGCATTTGCAGCTCATACCCGTTTTCAGCGGCAAGCCCGGCAAACTGGCTGTAAGGCAGCAGGTGCGGATTACAGATGTGAAAAATCTCGTTGTGCAGGGCTGGCCTGAACAGCAGCCGCATAATCGCTTCACTAACCTTGTCGACATAGGATAGCTCCATGTCCATCCCCCGAATGTCAGGCATTCTGCCCAGCTCCAGAAAAGACCGCAATCTTTGATAAAACGCGTTGGAGGTTACATTCTCCTGGCATCTTCCCGTTGCAGACTGGAACACCAGATTCCCTACCCGGAAAATTGTTGTGTTGATGCCCTGTCCGCGTGCCTGTAACACCAGTTTTTCCGCTTCCGCTTTGGAAGCGACGTAATAATTTTCGGCCTGCTGCCCTATACATGCCTGTTCTTCGGTAACCAGCTGATATTGCTTATCCTCCAGATAGCCGTTGCCGACACTTGTTGTGGAGATATGGTACAAATCCTTTTTGCTGCCCGACAAACAGAACTCAATAAGATGGGCTACAGATTGAACATTCGCTTTGCGGAAGGTTTCGTACAGGCCGTAGTGACTTACATCCGCTGCCGAATTAATGACACAAGAGATACTCTCAGCCAACTGCCGGTAAGCCTCCCGCTCCATTCCAAAATTGTCCTCCGTAAGGTCCCCGGCGATGATCTTAAGACGGCTGAACAAGGGCTCCAGCGGCTTTCTAAAGTAATAGAAATAACAGCGGCTTAATCTATTCTCAGCCTCCAGGACATCTGCCCCTCTGATAATCAGCGTAAGGGTTGAGGAAGTACCGTCTAAAAGTCCCCTCAGCAGATGGATGCCCAGATAGCCGGTCGAACCGGTAAGCAAAATATTGTTGTGCCCGGTAATGTCTACTGCAGAAATATCTTTGTAGGTCTCAAGATAATCCGCCCGGTACCGGGAAAGTCCGGAATGAATTTCCTCAGGTATCTGCTCCGGACCGGTACGGTTATAAGACGCCATTACTTCTGCAATGCCTCTCTTCCGGGGAACGGCTTTCGCAGCAATTTCCCGTATGGTTGGTGACTGGACGATGTCTTCATATTGAATCTCGTAGCTGCTCTGGATCCGCTGGACGAACCGCATAATATTAAGCGAATTGGCTCCGAACTCAAAGATCGGGTCGGTGACCCCGATTTCGGACAAATTCAGGGCGTTTCTCAGCTCATCCAGCAGGAACGCCTCATCCGCACCGTCCGGCGCCTCCCACTCCCTGCGTTCTTCGAACGGCAGTTCTTTCAGAATACGCAGGTTCGTTTTGCCGTTGTCTGTGTAAGGCATACAATCCAGCCGGATGAAATGGGCCGGAACCATATAATCCGGCAACACGCTCTTCATTTCATTTCGCAGCGTCTGCGGCGTATAGGAGCGGTCTGCCACGTAATATGCACACAAAAATTTGTTGCCTGCAACATCCTTATCCACCACCTTGACCTCGGTGATTCCGGCAAGTTTAAGCAGACGTTCTTCGATTTCACCCGGCTCGATCCGGTATCCCCTGATTTTCAGCTGGTTATCTTTTCTGCCGCAGAATTCAAGGGTACCGTCATGGTGCCAGCGGGCCATATCTCCTGTTTTGTATAATTTTTCACGTTCCCCAAAGGGGCTGGGCACAAACCGGCTTCCGGTTTCCGGCTCATTGAACAGATAGCCTCTGGCTAACCCCTGACCGCCAATGCACAGCTCGCCCACTGCACCAATCGGCAGCAGAGCCCCATTTTCATCCAAAATAAAGACCTCAGTATTCTGAATGGGCCGCCCGATCCGGATGGGACCGTTTATATCGACTTCCGCAACCAATGACCATACAGTGGTTTCTGTCGGACCGTACATATTGAACAACCGGATTTGCCGGAACCCGGCGAGTCTGCTGACGATCTGCACAGGCAATGCTTCCCCGCCGCATAAAATGACCTTCAGCTGCCGTGCAGCCGTACGAAAAGCTTCATCATTCAAAAGAAGCTGAAGACGGGACGGCGTCGTCTGCATAATATCCACGCTGTTCGCTGTCATCGTCTGCGCCAGTTTCCGGCCGTCGATATCCTCTCCCTTGACCGAAAGCACGACCTGCATTCCATACAGCAGCGGAACGATCGCCTCCAGCACAAAGATATCGAAAGAGACTGTGGTTACACATAGAAATGAGGAGTACCGCTCCAGCTCAAGCCGCGACGCCATGCCGGCAGCAAAATTAACAACCTGCCTGTGCTCGATCATGACCCCTTTGGGTTGACCGGTAGACCCGGAGGTATAGATAACGTAAGCAAGATGGCCTCCTTCTGCAGATGCAGCTTCATACCCGCCGCTCTCCGGGAGTTCAAGCAGGTCGGTGATCCGGAGCTGTTCACAAGGATGGCCAGTAGTGAAATCTCCGGCCCGGTGCGTCAGCAGCAGCTGTGTCCGGCTGTGCTCAAGCATGTACCGGATCCGCTCCGCAGGATAGTCCGGATCAATGGGCAGATAAGCTCCCCCCGCTTTCAGAATGGCCAGCAGTCCGATGATCATTTCCGCCGAACGCTCGGCCAGCAGTCCCACAACGGTATCCGGCCCGACCCCCTTCATCCGGAGCCACTTGGCCAGCCTGCCGGAGCGTTCATTAACTTCCTGATAAGTCAGCCGTTCATCCCCAAAGATCAGGGCAATCTGATCTGGTGTCCGCACCGCCTGCTCCTCAAAGCATTCATGTATCGTCATAGGCCGGTCAATGCTGCAGCCGGTCCCGTTGAATTCCTTAATGAGCTTGCGCCGCTCTGCTTCCGGCAGTATAGATAGCTCAGAGACATCCGTCTCAGGCCGGGAGAGCGCATCCTGTATCAGCTGTTCAAGCTGCATGCAGCAGCCTTGAATGTGCGACCCGGAAAAACAGGCGGGGTCATATAAGACCTCCAGCCCGATGCTCCCTTTTCCTGTGTGCAGGATCAGAATGATCTCATTCTCATAATGCTGAAGATCTGTAATATCATGCATTCCTTCAACCATCAGCAGCATGTTGCGGAGCGAAAACTCCGGATCGACGGAACCCGCGAGACTATATATGTAATGAAGCGGCAGTGCAGAGTGCTGATAAGCTTCCTTAATAACCTTCTGCGCTTTATTCAGCCAGTCTTTGAAGGAGTACTGTCCGGAGGTGCGCAGAATGAGCGGGAGTTTGCCAACGGCCGAAGGCTTGAGGCCACCGGCAGCAAGGACAGGTGCCTCCACCGTAACTAACGGATCATTCGAGTATTTGAACAGCAGCATGGAGACAACCGAATAGAAAAAGGCAAAGGTGTTGGGCAGCGAGCTGCCGCAGAGCTTCATCACGCGATCCGATGTGGCTTCAGACCAGGTGAACATCAGGCGGTTCCGGCATGCATCCGCTTCTTTAACGGCATTGTCAGGGTCCAGCTTTCTGAAAAATAAAGGGGTGCTGCTGCTCATTTCCTCATGTATCTTACTGGTCCAATACTCCCGGTCTGCCCTGAGTGAAAGATCTGCCCCGCCGCCTTCAAAGTGAATACTCAAGTAAATCCCTCCTTGAAAGATATGCATGCCGAAGTGGTTTATTCGGCATGCAGCCTGTACTCCGCCTAAAAATGGAATTCTTCTTTAAATTCTATAATCGAACCTTTTATTCCCAATTCAGGCGGCAGCAGATCGTCCAGCAGAATGTCCGGCGCCTCCACCGCTTGCGTTAAAATGACGGATAAATGATGAAGCATGGTCTCCATAGTGCGGCGCTCATAAAGGCTTGAAGCATAATTCAGATCCAGTTCAAGCGTCTCCCCGTTGTCTTCCGCTGTAAAGGTCATGTCCATTTTTTCTGTGGCAAACGGTATTGGAATCCGTCTAACATTCAGCCCGTCGATTGTGAAATCGGCCTTTTCCTTATTCTGCAGAATGAACATTACATCAAATAAAGGATTCCGGCCGGGCTGTGTAACGGGATTCACCAGCTCAACCACCTTTTCAAAAGGAAAATCCTGATGCTCAAAAGCATTCAGCGTTTTGGTCCGGAGGGAGGTCAGATGCTGCGTAAAGGATTGCTGACCGTCCAATCTGCCTTTTATAGCGATTGTATTAATGAAGACACCGATTATCTCTTCAGTACTGCGGTGTGATCTTCCGGAAACCGGACTTCCCACGATAATTTCCTCCTGCCCGCTGTATTGCCAGAGCAGTGCTTGAATACCGGCAAGAAGCACCATATACAGAGTACAGCCGTTACGGGCTGCGAGGAGCCGCAGTCCCTGCGCATCCGGGGGATTCAGAGCCAGACTTACATGCTGGCCGAAGCCGTCCTTTTCTTGGGGACGCGGATGGTCTGCAGGGAGATGCAATACCGGGACCTGGCCGCTGAATTCCGACAGCCAGTAGGCTTGATGTGCCTCCATTTCCTTGCTCATCCGCCGTTTGCGCTGCCACTCGGAGTAATCCTTGTACTGGAGCCTTGGAGGTCCGGCAGCAGCTCCTGAATAAAGCATGCAGAACTCACTGATTAAATTGGCAACCGAAGCCCCGTCAGCGATGAGATGATGCAGATCCAGCAGCAGATAATGCCGTTTCTCCTCCAGACGGATGACTGCAGCCCGTATTAAGATTTCCCTATCCAGATCAAACGGCCGGATAAAATTGTCCATCCATGCCGCAGCTTCGCTTTCGTCCTGCGCTTCAGTATATTCAAGCCGGAACTGAGCTTCATCCGCTGGAAGGATGATTTGAAGCACCTCTCCCTCTTTGATCCTGAACACAGTTCTGAGCGCTTCATGTCTTTCAATCAGGGACTTAAGACTCTGCTCCGCCTTGCAGACATCCAATCCGCCCTTCATCTCAAACGCACCCGGAATATGGTAGGCAAGACCCGCCCCCATCATCTGCTGCTGCCAATAAATCCTCTTCTGGGCGGAGGATGCTTCATAGCCGTCTCTCGTCTCCGCTTTGACAATCTCTTCGTATCCGTGATGCTCCTGCTTCATCATATATTCAGCCAGTCTTTCGACGGTCCCGGCTGCAAAAAGCTCTCTCAGGGGAACGTCTACCCCGCAGTGCTGTCTGATTCTGGCAATCAGGGAAGTTGCCTTTAGGGAGTGCCCTCCCAGATCGAAAAAGTTATCATAAATGCCTACCCTCTCAGCGCCCAGCACCTCTGTCCAAATGGACACAAGCTGACTTTCCAGCTCATTACGCGGGGAAACGTACGGATGATCAAGCACCGGCTGACCGTCCGGCTCAGGCAGTGCCTTCCGGTCAAGCTTGCCGTTATCAGTGAGCGGGAGCGTATCCAGCCGGATAAAATAAGAAGGAACCATATATTCCGGAAGGCTTGCCTTCATTTTCTCCCTGAATACCGCTGCCGGATAGGCAGTATCCGAAAGATAATAGGCGCATAACACTTTGACACCCTCCAGGCTTTTGTCCATAACGATGACTTCCTGAATGCCTTCCATTCCCCGCATTACACTTTCTATTTCGCCCAATTCCACACGGTAGCCCCTGATTTTAACCTGGTGATCTTTTCTGCCGAGAAACTCGATGTATCCTTCATTTCTGAGAACACCCAGGTCGCCTGTACGATACAGCCTGCCGAACCGGGGATGCACAACAAAACTTGCGGCTGTCCGTTCCGGATCATTAGCATAACCTTCGGCTACCCCCATGCCGCAGATCACGATTTCTCCTGTAATACCTGCCGGCTGGAGATGCAGCTGTTCATTCATAATGAACATTTGCTGGTTGCCGAGCGGGTAACCATACGGAATGGATTTCCATGCGGCTTTTACTTCACCGACCGGATAGTAAATGGACCAGATGGAGCCTTCCGTTGCCCCGCCGAGACTGATCAGGCGTGATTCCGGAAAGTATTCTTTAATCCGTGCCGGCAAATTCAGCGAAATCCAGTCCCCGCTGAGCATAACGATCCGCAACGACGGATAATTCTGGGTGACCGGCAGGCTTCCCAGTACCATCTCCATAAACGGCGGCGCCGAATTCCATATCGTAATCTGCTCTTTGGCCAGCAGCTCCGCAATCTCTTGAATGTTTTTAGGATCACGGGCGATCACCACTTGGGCTCCGGAAATCAAAGCCCCGAAAAGATCGTATACCGATAAATCAAAACCGATGGAGGCCACTGACAGAATGCTGTCTGCAGCGTCCACTGCAAATTTGGCATTGATATCAAGGCAGGTATTTAAGGCGGCCTGATGGCTGATTACGACTCCCTTTGGCACACCCGTTGAACCCGAAGTATATATAATGTAGGCCACATCAGAAGGGAGGACGGCGGGATCAGGAAGATTCACCTCAGCGTTATCCGTTCCTGTCTGTACATCTGATAAATGCATAACTTCCGTATTGTGAATCAGCTCCAGATCGTCCGTCCCATCCGTTAACAGCAGCGGACATCTGCTGTTGCCAAGAATATAATTCAGGCGCTCTGCCGGATATTCAGTTTCAACCGGGATATAACCGGCTCCGGACTTCAAGACTGCAAGGATCCCTGCCACAAGATCGGCTGACCGCCCTATCCTGACAGCCACCATATCTCCGCAGGCAACTCCTTTGCGTACAAGTTCAGCAGCAATAATATTTGCCCTTCGGTTCAGCTCCCGGTAAGTGAGCCTATCCCCTCCGGCCACCACCGCTATCCGGTCCGGAGTGCGGTGCACCTGCTCCTCAAAGCTCTGATGAAGGGTTCTGTCCGTTGGATATGAACAAGCAGTCTCGTTATAACCCTCAAGATTTGCAGCAATCTCGGCTTCAGTGATCAGCTGCAGTTCATCCATCCGTGCATCCGGGCGTTCTGTAATCTGCTGAAGGATATACTCCAGATGCCCGGCCATCCGTTCAATTGTCCTATGGTCGAACAAGCTTTCCGCATAGCTGATGTCGAGCACAAGCTGTTCATCCTGAAGGGCAGTGTTAATAGTCAGGTCGAACTTCTCCACATTGGCGTCCGGAACGAGCTGCCGGAAAGCCAGCCCGTCTGTCTGCAGCTCTTCAAAGGCTGTATTCTGCAGCACGAACATGACATCGAACAGCGGATTCCGGTTGAGGCTTCTTGTTACGCCAAGCTTCTCCACGATGTCTTCAAACGGGTAGTCCTGATGCTCATAAGCATCCAGAGCCTTGGTCCGGATTACCTCCAAGTATTGTTTGAAGCTGAGACTGCCGCTGACCCTGCTGCGAAACGACAGGGTGTTAACGAACATACCCGCGACCGGCTCCAGATCTTTATGCGTCCTCCCGGCAATCGGGCTGCCGACAATAATGTCTTCCTGTCCCGTATACTTGGACAGCATGATCTTGACTCCGGCCATAAGTACCATAAACAGGGTGCTGTCATTCTCCCGGGCCAGCTGATTTAACTGCACTACCCTTTCTGCCCCAAGCACTGTGCGGACATGCCGCCCGCGGAAATCCTTGTGCTGCGGCCGCGGATAATCCAGCGGAAGCTGCAATACAGGAATCTCGCCGCTGAATTCCTGCAGCCAATACTCCTCATGCTTCTTCATTTCCACGCTGTCCTGCCCTTTCAGCTGCCAGGAAGAATAATCTTTATACTGCAGCTTCAGAGGAGCAAGCTCCTTTCCTGAGTACAGAGCGCTGAACTCCCGCATCAAAATCCCCATGGTGGTGCCATCGGCAGCGATGTGATGAAGATCCAGCAGCCAGATATGCCGGCTCTCCGAAAGGCTGATCACCCCGGCACGGACGGGAATGGAACGCCGGATATCAAAGGGGCGGACAAACTGCCCGGCAATCGTCTCCATCTCCTGCCCGCTGGCGGCTGTGAACAATTCAAGCCGGAAATTCAGCTGCACCGGAGGCAGAACCCGCTGGATCACACGCTCCTGATCCATGTCGTATAGGGTCCGCAGCGCTTCATGTCTTTCAATCAGCTTCAGCAAGGCTGCTTCCATACGGGGAAGGTTCAGACTGCCATCGATAGATATGACCCACGGAATGTTGTAAGCAGTGCTCCCCGGATCCAGCTGCTGCAGTACGAACATCCGCTTCTGGGCCGAGGAAGCTTCATAGAATTGCTGTTCCTCCACCCTGCTGATCTCACCGTAATCTCCGGCCTCCGCCAGGCTGATCCGCTCAGACAGCTGTGCAATTGTCGGTGCAGTGAACACATCTTTTACACCCACCACGGCACCCAGCTGTTCGTGAATCCGGGTTATTAGTGCTGTTACCTTCAATGAATGTCCGCCCAGCTCGAAGAAGTCATCGTGGATTCCCGGATTTCCGCGCATACCGAGCACTTCTGCCCAGATCCCGGCCAGTCTCTGCTCTGTTCTGCTGCGCGGAGCGGTATAGCTTCTGCCTGTACGGATATCGCCTTCCGGCTCCGGCAGCGCTTTACGGTCCATTTTGCCGTTAGCTGTAACCTTCAGCTCCCCGAGCCGCATGTAGCAGGCCGGAACCATATAATCCGGCAGTGTCCGCTGAAGTGCCTCACGCAGGCTGGCTGCCGCAATTTCTGTATCAGACACGTAGTAGCCGCACAGCATCCTGCTGCCGTCCCGCTCCCAATCCTTCACTGCCGCTTCCCGTATACCGGGGATTCCCAGCATCCGGCTTTCAATCTCTTCAAGCTCCACCCGGAAGCCCCGGATCTTCACCTGCTGGTCTATGCGGCCCAGGAACTCGATATTCCCGTCCGGCCGCCAGCGGGCCAAATCACCTGTCCGGTACATCCGTCCGCCCGGCTCGTAGGGATTCTCTGTGAACTTGGCATTCGTTAATTCGTCATTATGAAGATACTCCCGGGCCAGACCGTCACCGGAGACGCACAGCTCTCCCCCGACCCCGACAGGCTGAAGACGGTTGCTCTGATTCAGGATATACACCCGGGTATTGCCCACCGGCTTGCCAATCGGAATATTAGGGTACTCCCCGTCGATCTTAAAGCTCGTGGTCAGAATCGTACATTCCGTAGGACCGTAGTTGTTATGAAGCTCATAGGTCTGCTCACGTACAAATTTGAGCTTCTCCGCCCCGGTCAGCAGGCGTCTTAGCGAACGGTTCTCATATTGAATGAAACGTTCAAACATACTGATTGGCAGGAACCCGATCGTAATGCCGTGCTGATCATAAAAGGCATTCAGTTTCTCGGCATCCGGACGCAAATCTTCAGGAACGATCTGCAAAGCAGCTCCGGCAAGGAGACAGGGGAAAATCTCCCAGGCGCTTGCATCAAAGCCCACTCCTGCATATTTGGCGAAAATATCCGAGCCATCCACACCGAAATGCCGGTTGTGCCAGCAGCAGAAATTCACAAGCGAACCATGCTCAATCGCAACGCCTTTCGGATTGCCTGTAGTCCCCGATGTATAGATGACATACGCCAGTTGTTTCTGCGGAATCCGCAGATTCAAGTTTCCGTCTTCACTGTCATAAGCAGCCGGATCATGCAAGCCTATGGTCCGGAGAGCTTGCCCCTTCATCCGCTCCGAGTTTTTCTCATCCGTCAGGAGCAGGCCTGCTCCGCTTTCCAGCAGGATATAACCTATCCGTTCATCGGGATATTGCGGATCAATAGGGATATAAGTACCTCCCGCTTTCAGCACTGCAAGGATGGCTACGATCATCTCGGCTGAGCTTCCGCTGAGAATGGCAACAAACGACTCCTCCCGGACCCCGCACCGCTGCAGCGTCCTGGCCAGAGCGTTCGCCCGTGCATTCAGCTGCCGGTAAGTCCAGCGGCTTCCATTATCGGATATTGCCGTGTTGTCCGGTGTATAAGCCGTCTGCAGCTCAATCAGGTCACTGATGGTCTGATCCTTCGGATAGTCGAGAGGTCCGGGGTTGAACAGCTCAAGCACCATCTCCCTGTCTGTTTCAGAGATGAGCTCAATTTCCCCGACCGGGATATCGGCATTCCGGACCACCTCTCCAAGGATACGGCTGAAGCAGACGCCCATCCGCTCAATGGTGTTCCGGTCAAAGAGAGCGGTGGCATAACTGATGGTTAACCGCAGCCTGTCATCCTGTTCTGAGGCGCTCCAGGTCATATCAAACTTTTCTTTGCGGTAAGGCATGTCATACAGCTGAAAATCAGTCCCGTCACAGCTGTATTTGCTGAAGTCCGTATTCTCCATGGTGAGCATAATATCAAACAGCGGATTGCGGTTCAGGCTTCTGACAACCTTCAAGCTCTCGGTCAGGCTTTCGAACGGATACTCCTGATTTTGGAATGCCTCCAGAACTGTTTCTTTCACCTGTTCCAGATGCTGTCTGAACGTGGAATGATGATCCACCGTACTGCGGATGGCAAGCGTATTAACAAATATTCCGGCCAGCGGTTCAAGTTCCGGATGATTTCTTCCCGCAATCGGAGTTCCTATAATGAGCTCTTCCTGGCCGCTCCACCGTGTCAATAGAATATTGAGACAGGCCAGCAGCACCATATACATCGTACTTCCGTTCTCCATGGCCATACCTGATAACTGCTTAGCCGTCTCCTTATCCCATTCCATTACAAGCTGATCTCCCAGATAATCCTTCTCCGCCGGGCGCGGATAATCGCAGGGCAGCTCCAGTACAGGCAGTTCACCGGACAGCCTGTTAAGCCAATAGTCCTTCTGTTGTCCGAGCAGCCCAGTGTTTTGTCTTCCCGTCTGCCATGCGGCATAGTCCTTATACTGGATACTCAGCGGTTCCGGCTGCTCTCCGGCATAGAAGGCAGCCAGCTCTTTACTTAATATTACTGCTGTTACACCATCGGCAATAATATGATGCAGGTCCAGAAGCAGCAGATGCCGCTCTGCATCAAGCCGGCTCAATATCGCCCTGAGCGGAAGATCAGCATGCAGGTCAAAAGGACGGATAAAGCAGTCCAGCTGTACTCTGGCTTCTTCTTCAGATTCTGCAGCGCACAGCTCCAGAGAAAAGCGAACTTCATTCATCGGTAATATACGCTGAACAATCTTCCCGCCGGCGGAATGAAATACGGTCCGGAGAGGCTCATGCCGCCCGATTAATTGGCGGATGGCGGCTTCGAGCCGGCCGATGTCCAAATTACCTGTAATCTCAATGGCACCCGGAATGTGATAGGCTGCCCCCTGATCCATTTGCTGCAGCATGTACATTCTTTTTTGTGCAGAAGAGACTTCATAGTATTCACTATCGGGCACTTGCGGAATCGCCTCATTCTCAGCTCTGACATGAGTGGAGGATAGCAATCCGGCAAGTTTCGCAATCGTCCGGCAAGCAAATATTTCTGCGACAGATACCTCAGCCTGCAGCCGCTGGCGTATGCGTGTAACCAGAGTAATTGCCTTAAGCGAGTGACCGCCCTGTTCGAAAAAGTCATCATAAACCCCGATGCTCCTGCAGTTCAGCACTCCGCACCAGATCTCTGCCAGCAGCGCTTCCATTTCACTGCGGGGCTCCACATGTGCAGTCCCCGCCGTTCTATTCAAATCGGGTTCCGGCAGCGCCCGGCGGTCGACCTTACCGTTCGTTGTCAGCGGCATCCGCTCCAGAGGGACAAAATAAGACGGAATCATATATTCAGGCAGGCTCTTTAACAGCTTCGCCCGGAGCTCTGCGACCGACAGCTCGGCAGCCGGCACAACGTATGCGCAGAGGTAGACCTGGCCGCCGCTTTCTTTTTTTAACACCACTGCACTTTGGAGCTCCTGCATTTGCTGGAGACGGGCTTCAACCTCACCGGGCTCGACACGGAATCCTCTGATTTTCACCTGATGATCTATGCGCCCCAGACATTCAATGGAACCATCGGGAAGCCAGCGGCCCAAGTCTCCGGTCCGGTACATTTTTTGGCCATCGATAAACGGATGACTGATAAACTTGGCGCCGGTCAGCTCCGGATTATTCAGGTATCCTCTCGCCAGGCAATCCCCGCCGATACATATCTCGCCTACTGCGCCTACCGGAACGGCATGATTATGATCATCCAGGATGCGGATATCGGCGTTGGCTATAGGAAATCCTATCGGCGGAACTGCGCCGCAATCCTCCTGTAACGTTATTGCTGTAACCACGTGGGTTTCAGTAGGTCCGTAATGGTTGTGCAGGCGTGTGCCTTCTCTGCCCAGCATCTTCAGCATGGCTGGGTCCAGCGTCAATTGCTCGCCGGCGACGACAATATCATTAACACAGCGGGCCAGCCTGGACAGGTACTCATGCTCGGCGGCAAGCAGCTTGAAGAATGAGGTCGGGAGGAAAACCGTTTTTATCCCCGAGTTCTCCATAAACGGCAGCAGTGTATGCAGGTTTTTGCGTGTAGCGTCCGGAATCAGATGAAGTTCTCCGCCTGCAAGCAGAGTCGACCATATTTCCTGTGAAGCGACATCAAAGGCAATGGTGGCAAACTGGAGAACTCTGGTGTCCAGCGGAATGCCCAGTACACTGTTCTGATAGGAAATCAGGTTGACCAGGCCGCGGTTCGTAAACATGACCCCTTTGGGATTGCCTGTAGTTCCGGAGGTGTAAATAACGTAGAGCAGACTGTCCGGATGGTACAGAACCGGATCATCATCTGATTCCTCCAGGGACCCGCAGTCAATTTCCAGCCATTCGGCGTCAAGCTTGCCAGGCTTCCGCATTCCCCGTCGGGTAACAATAAGCGGAGTTCCGCTGTCAGCGGCCATATAAGCGATACGTTCATCCGGATACTCCGGATCAAAAGGCATATAAGCGCCGCCAGCTTTTAGAATGCCCAGCATCCCTACCACCATTTCCACAGAACGGTCCATCAGGAGTCCGACAACGGTATCCTGACCTACCCCTTTATCCTGCAGCAGTTTTCCCAGCGTGTTCGCTTTGTTGTTAAGCTCGCTGTACGTTAAGCGTTGTTCGCCGAAGATCACCGCCGGCTGGTCAGGTGTAAGCACCGCTTGTTCTTCAAATAATGTACAGATGTTCTTCTCACGGGGATAGGCCCTACGGGGTCCGGTTAACTGGTCCATCAGCTCAGCCGCCTGGTGCTCATCAAGCATATGGAGCCCGTCCAGCGGAGCCAGCGTATTATTAAGCACCTGTTCAAGGATGGTCTCAAACAGTGCGGTAACTCTGAGGACCGCCTTTTCTTCATACAAGGAAGGATTATAGTAAGCTTCTATAGCCAGATGGCCTTCAGAGGCGGAAAGCGACAGATTTATTCCGGCAAATCCATGAGCTTCACATAATTCCAGGCATTCATTCCGGCCGTGGAGCTCAGGCATCATCAACCGGAACGAAGCGGGTTCTTCAATCTTCCGCGCATGCCTCAAGCCTTCCCCCATCTGTGAGTAACATTCCTGCAGCTTCCGGCTGGTCTGAATCAGCAGCTCCTTGAACACAGTACCTTCAGCAACTTCGTGCTGAAAGGCAAGCACAGGGCTTGCAGCATGGCTTCCTTCCCGGAGCGGCAGCAGTGGGATATCAATGATGACCTGCTCCTGATGGGCCGCCTTGGAAAGACAAACCTGAAGGTTGGCCAGCAGTATCATGAATATAGCCAAAGTGTCGCTGTTGCCCAGATAATTCAGCTTTTGGAAGGTATCCTGTTTAACAATCCTGCTGCTGCAAGCAGGTTTTTGCTTTTGATGCTCCGGGATGGTTATTGCCTGTGTTCCGCCCGACCATTCATTTCTGCACTCACATACCCTGTTCATCCTTATCACCCAGCCATCCGTTAGAAATTAAATTTCACTTGAAATCCGGAATTCATTTGATTCTCCTGATCACTGAAAAGAGCGAGATCACACGCCTCCTGCCCTCTGCTTGCCAATTTCTCCAGAGCCTCCGTGAAATGCTGCACGATCCTTTCGGCATCATAGTCTGAGATATCCGGGGAATTGAACATAAATCTGAACAGCAGCCCTTCATTCCGGCTGACAATAATCGCCAGGGGATAATGCGTCTGCTCTACGGCTTCAAAGGATTGAACCGACAGTCCCGACTCTTTTATATCAGCATTGATCTGTTCCGCGGCGATCGGGAAGTTCTCAAACACCATGATATGGTTGAAAAGCTTCTCCCTCGGTTCACTCCGAGCCTGAATATCAGCCAGGGAATAAGAATCGTGATTTCTGCTCTCCAGTGTATTGCCGTGAATCTGCCGGATGAATTCCTCAAATGTGCAGACTCCCTGACTGGAGACACGGAGCGGCAGCGTATTGATGAACAACCCGACCGCCTGTTCTATCCCCCTGATTTGAGGATTTCTTCCCGATACTACGTAACCAAACACTGACTCGGATTGTCCACTATAGTACTGCAGTTGCAAAGACCAGACCGCCTGAATGATAGTATTTAAGGTTACTTTGCTGCTAACCGCCATCCGTTCCAGCTTTTCGATCTTGTCATGGGCTATGGAAAGGGTATGCACAGCCTGCGTCCCGTGATTTGAAGACTGTCGTGACGGCAGCATGGAAGGCTCTCTGAAGCCTGCCAGATATTCTTTCCAGTAAGCCTCGGCTGCTGAATCATTCCTCCGCTTCATCCATTCGGTATAGTCAGATAGTATAGAGGATGGATGACCTTCAATCGCCAGACCTTCCGGGCTGCGGTTATATAATTGGAACAGGTCCTTCAGGACAATCCCCATGCTCCAGCCATCCATAATGATGTGGTGATAGCTGAAAATTAGCGTATACTGCTCATCTGCCGTTTGTACTATATTCAGGCGGATCAGCATATCCTTGTCCAGCCGGAAGCCCCGGTTACGGTCCGTGCCCATTTGCTCCTGGATGCATGCGGTACTGTCAGCACAATTCCTGGCATCCAGATAGACGATTTCGGTCTTTTTATGCTTGTATACCAGGAGCATCGGATCTTGGAAGCTCTGAATATCGATATTGGCTCTCAGCATCTCATGGCGGCTGATTACCTCCTGCAGTGCATACTCCAGCCGTTTCCGATCCAGTCTCCCGGTCATTTCGATCCGGAAGAGTTCATAATAATCGTCGGATAAACCGTTCATAAGCGAATGGAAAAGAATTCCCTTTTGCGCAGGTGCCAGCGGGTAGATGTATTGGACTTCATCCGCATGGGGCAAAGCACGTACCTGTTCAGCAGTGATCTGTTCACGGGTCAGGTCCGAGATCGTCCGCACCGGTGACTTGACCTCCGTACAATGGGCGATGGCCAGCTTCAGCTGTTCCATATAGTCTGTGAGCAGACCAGCAGCTGAAGATTCACTGTACTGTCGGGCACTGTAGGTTAGCTCCATGCACAGACGTTTATCTCTAATCAGGCCAGTGAACTCAAGCGCATGCTGCAGCTCACTATCCGGCCCCATTGCCTCTCCAGGGTCAAAAGGCGATAATTTAAATACTCCGGTGTCCAGATCCGCATCAAATTGCCCCAGATAGTTGAAGCCAATCTCCGGGCGCAGCCGGAAATCCATCTCTTCCCCCGGCTTCCAGCGGCGCAGGTATTTCAGCATCCCGTAACCGGTACCCTTGCCGGGGATTTGCCGGAGATGGTCTTTGATATAGCTGATCCATTCAGGCCAGCCTGCACCGGAATCATAATGAAACACCACCGGGAACATGGAGGTAAACCAGCCTACCGTGCGGGTGATATCCAACCCCTCTGCAATTTCTTCCCGCCCGTGGCCTTCCAGATGGATCAGTACCGCCTCGTCACCTGAGAACCTGGCAATTGATTTTACAAGTGCAGTTAGCAGCAGATCATTGATCTCGGTACGGTATGCGGCGTTTGCCTGTTTCAAAAGAGCATCCGTCTCCGCTTCGCTCAGCCAGCCGGCGACCTTCCGCGCAGACTGTCGTGTAAATACAGTACCGGAAGCATAATCTTTCGGCAGGTCACAGACTTTACTGTTCTCAACATTCTGCCAATAGGGGATTTCCTTATCAATAAGACTGCTGCCGGCATACTCCGTCAGCATGGAGGACCACTGCCGGTAGGATAATGTCTTGAGGGGAAGCTTGATACCCGCCCCCTTCTCCGCCTGCCTGTAAGCCTCTGCCAAGTCCTCAAACAGAATCCGCCAGGATACTCCGTCTATTGCCAGATGATGAACAGCCATCAATAAATGATCCCCGTCATCACTGCGGAACAGCCCCAGCTTGAATAGCGGTCCCCGTTCCAGATCCATACTGCTCTGGATGTTATCCGCAGCCTTTCTCACGAATTCATTAATCGCTTCAGGAAGCAGGCCGCGCAGATCAAATTCCCTCAGCTCGAACAGGTCACCGTCCGCCTCCCGGTACTGCTGGATAATCCCGCCTCCTTCCGTTTGCTTGAAGGACAGTCGTAGTGAGTCATGATGCCGGACCAGCTGGCACAGCGCTCTGTCCAGGACTGAAGCTGCAAAACCTTCGGGCCGGTGCAGCATAACCGCCTGGTTCCAGTGATGCTGTCCGGTAAACTGTGAGCTGAAGAACCAGCGCTGGATCGGCGTCAGCTCTGCTTCGCCTGTCTCCGGATCTTGCCCCGTCTTCCCGAGGTTTTCAGGAACTGCCTGTTTCATTGAACATCCCAGCTCCCGGATGGTCAGCGAACGGAAAACATCCTTCACTTCCGCATAATAGCCGTGCTCCCTGATCTTGGAGACCACCTGCATGGCCTTGATTGAATCCCCTCCCAGATTGAAGAAATCATCGAGGACTCCGATCTTTTTGATGCCCAGCACAGTGCTCCAGATCCGGACCAGAAGCACTTCTTCCCTGCTCTCCGGTGCTTCGTATCCTTCGCCGCTCTCCATATCTCCGGTTACTTCCGGCAGCGCCTTGCGGTCAATTTTTCCGCTGGAGTTCAGCGGGAACTGTTCCAGGGCAATAAAATAAGCAGGGATCATATATTCCGGAAGTCTTCTGCCCAGCTCGCTCCGCAGCTCCGCGACTGTATAGGCGGCAGATGAGACATAGTACGCTACCAGTCCACGGCCTCCGGCCAGCTCCTTGTCCACGACAAGCACTTTTTGAATGCCTTCCAGCTTCATCAGCGTATTCTCGACATCTCCAAGTTCAATCCGGTAGCCTCTTATTTTGACCTGATGGTCGATTCTTCCCAGGTATTCAATGTTCCCGTCCGGCAACCACCGTGCCACATCGCCAGTCCGGTACATGCGTTCTCCGTCGGCAAAAGGATCGGCGGTGAACTTCTGGGCCGTCAGCTCTTCATTGCGGTAATAGCCCAGTGCCAGTCCGGCACCGGCAATGCAGAGCTCCCCTTCCACGCCAACAGGAGTCAGCATGCCGCTGCCGTCGACAATGTACATCCTGGTATTGGCGAGCGGTCTTCCGATGGGAATCCGGCTGCCGATATCCCCGGGCTTGACAGAATAACCGGTAGCATAAATGGAGGCTTCCGTCGGTCCGTATAAATTTTCTATGGCACAGCGTTGCAAAAGAAATTGTGTGATCTCGTGATGTTCAAAGGTCAATGCTTCTCCTGCCGTAAGAATATATTGCAGGCTGCCGAGGGCTTCCGCCGAAGCTTTATCCATGCCTGAGAGCAGCATATTGAACATGGAAGAAGTGAAGTTAATATGCGTAATTTTGTGCTGCGCAATGGCTGCAAGGATGATATCCGGCTCCCTTTCAGCACCCTGCGGTAAAATGACCAACTGTCCTCCCTCAAAGAACCAGCCGAATAATTCGCACACTGAAACATCGAAGGTATAGTTCGTCTTCAAAAGATACTTCCCTTCAGCATTCAGCGGATAGCTTGACTGGAGATCGAGCAGCGTGTTCATAATTCCTTTATGCTGCACTGCTACCCCTTTAGGGTTGCCTGTTGTTCCTGATGTATAGATAACATAGGCCAGATTGTCCGGGCCGGCCATTGCTTCCAGCGGCTCTGTATCCTTGCTCTCCGGTTCCCGGTCGCGCACCTGTACAGCTTCAACATTCTCCCAGGGAACCGGATCATCCGTAAGGATTAACCGGGTTCCGCTGTTTTGCAGAATATAACGGGTTCTCTCCTCCGGAAATGCCGGGTCAACGGGAAGATAGGCTGCGCCGGCCTTCCAGATAGCGAACAAAGCAATGATCAGCTCCGGGGAACGGTTCATTCTGACAGCTACCAGATCGTCCGGCAGGACCGCTTTGGATCTCAGTGTTCTTGCCAGGGCATTCGCTCTGCGGTCCAGCTCCCCATAGGTCATTATCCGTTCATTATATACAAGGGCCGTGCGTCCGGGAGTACGTTTGGCCTGTGTCTGAAATAGATCCATCAGCGTCTGCTTCCGGAGTCCGACTGCAGGTGTAGGGTTAAATTCGTACAGAATCCGCTTCTTTTCTTCCTCGCCCATTATCTCGATCTGACCGACTGGAACGTCTCTATTGGAAGTAACGGCATTAATCACCCTGGCCAGCCGGTCTAAAAGGGTCTTAGCACTGCTTGCTTCAAAGAGGCTTGCCGCGTAGCTGAGCCTGATTTCCAGTCCGCTCCCTGTTTCTGCCGCTTCCCAGGTAAGATCAAATTTCTCGGTATGCAGCGGCCAGTCGAACGGCTGAATGATCAGGTCCTGGGCTTTCCATTGCCCTGCTTCATTTTCCTGCAGGACAAACATGACATCAAACAGCGGATTTCTGCCCAAATCCCGGCCGGTTTGCAGCTTTTCCACCAGATTCTCGAATGGATAATCCTGGTTCTCCAGCGCTTCAAGGGATTTACGTCTGACAGCTCCAAGCAACTGCTCAAAGGTCAGCGAACCGTTGACATGAGAACGGATAGGCAGCGTATTGACGAATACACCAATCAAAGATTCCGTATCCCGATGATTTCTGCCTGCAGCCGGAGTTCCCACAATAATGTCCTCCTGGCCGCTTGACTTGTGGAGCACAATATTGATGGCCGACAGCAGGAACATGAACAATGTGCTTCCCGTCTCGCGGCAGACCCGCTTCATTTTTGCCGTCTGCTCGGCATCCAAAGTCGTAGTAACCAGCCCGCCCCGGAAATCCTTTTCCCTCGGCCTAGGAAAATCAGCAGGCATATTCAGCAGCGGCAGTTCACCCTGCAGTTCGGAAAGCCAGTATTCTTCCTGTTTCTCCGCAGCTGCATTATGGCGATTCAATTGCCACTGAGAGTAGTCTTTGTACTGCACCTTCAGCGGCGGGAACACCCGGCCGGAATATAATTCACTTAACTCCCGGATAAGGATCCCTGCCGATGCTCCATCCACAGCAATATGGTGAATATCCAGCAGCAAAATGTTTTTGTCCTGTTCCAGCGTGATCACGGCTGCCCGGATGGGAAGGCCGCTGTGCAGCTCAAAAGGCTGGAGGTAATCAGCCATCCATGCCTGCGCTTCATTGCTGCTGGCTGCAGCAAAGCGCTCTGCAGTAAAGCTGACTTCTTCCATAGGGACAATCTTCTGGACAACCCTTCCCCCAACCTCTGCAAACCGGGTTCTCAGCGCCTCATGCCTGCGGATCAGCTGAAGCAGCGCACGGCTTAACCGGGCTTCGTCCAGTCTGCCCCGGATCAGGAATGCACCCGGCACATGGTAAGCCAGACTGTCAGGGTTCAGCTGGTGCAGAACGAACATCCGCTTCTGGGCCGAGGAGGCCTCGTAGAACTCCTGCTCCTCTAACTTACGGATCTCCCCGTACGTTCCCGGCTCCGATTGTCTGACCAGCTCCGAAAGCTGGGCTATTGTTGGTGCAGTGAACACATCCTTTACGCTTACCACCGCATCCAGCCGCTCGTGAATCCGCGTAATCAGTGCCGTAACCTTCAGTGAATGTCCGCCCAGACCGAAAAAGTCATCGTGGATTCCCGGCTCCCCGCTCATGCCGAGCACCTCTGCCCAGATCCCGGCCATTATCCGTTCTGTTTCGCAGCGCGGTGCAGTGTAGCTTGTCCCTGTCAGAACATCGCCTTCCGGCTCAGGCAGCGCCCTGCGGTCAATTTTGCCGTTGGCCGTAACCTTCAGCTCCCCGAGCCGTATAAAGCAGGCTGGAACCATATAATCCGGCAGTGTCCGCTGCAGCGCCTCGCGCAAGCTTGCTGGACTCCTTTCTGTATCAGACACGTAGTAACCGCACAGCATCGTCGTGCCGTCCCGGTCCCAATCCTTTACTGCAGCTTCACGTATACCGCCGATTCCCAGCATCCGGCTTTCGATCTCGCCAAGCTCGACCCGGAACCCCCGGATCTTCACCTGCTGGTCTATACGGCCCAGATATTCAATATTTCCGTCCGGCCGCCAGCGGGCCAAATCCCCTGTCCGGTACATCCGTTCACCCGGCGCATACGGATTCTCTGTAAACTTGGCGTTCGTCAGCTCCTCATTATGAAGGTAACCCCGCGCCAGGCCGTCCCCCGATATACACAGCTCTCCGGCAACACCGACAGGCTGAAGACGGTTGCCCTGATTCAGGATATAGACCCGGGTATTGCCCACCGGTTTGCCAATCGGAATATTGGCGTACTCCCTGTCGATCCTGAAGCTGGTTGTCACAACCGTATATTCCGTGGGACCATAGTTGTTATAAAGCTCATAAGTCTGCTCACGTACGACTTTGAGCTTCTCCGCTCCTGTCAGCAGGCGCTTCAGCGACCGGTTTTCATATTGAATGAACCGTTCAAAAATACTTGTGGGCAGAAAACCTATAGTAATCCCGCAGCTCTCATAATGTTCGTTCAGCTTTTTTGCATCCAGCCGCAATTCAGCCGGAACAATATGCAGGGTAGCCCCCGCAAGCAGGACAGGGAAAATCTCCCACACGCTGGCATCGAACCCGGTTCCTGCATACTTGGCAGCTAAATCAGTGGAATCGACATGGTAGTATGCGTTATGCCAGCAGCATAAATGAACCAATGAACGGTGCTCAACAGCGACCCCCTTTGGATTGCCCGTCGTGCCTGAGGTATAAATAATGTAAGCAAGCCGTTCTGAAGGAACATCCAGATTAAGATTTTCTTCCGGGATACCAGGCGTTACGTATGCATCCAGACTGAGTGCAGCAACCGGCAGTGCCTTGACCAGGTCTGCACCCTGCTCATCCACGAGCGCTATTCCGGCTCCGCTGTCCCGTATAATATAAGCGATCCGCTCGGACGGATATTCAGGATCTATTGGGATGTAAGTTGCTCCCGCCTTCAGGACCGCAAGTATGCCGGCGATCATGTCTGCCGAACTGCTGCTTACTACAGCAACCGGGGCTTCAGGTACTATCCCCTCGCGCCGGAGCAGCCAGGCCAGTCTGTTGGCCCGTCTGTTCAGTTCCCGGTACGTTACCGCTGCAGCTTCGCTCCATATTGCCAGCTGATCCGGCCTTTCATTCACCTGTTCCTCAAACATCTGATGTACAGCCCTGTCCACCGGATACTGAACTCCGTTCCCGTTAAAATCCTTCAAAAGCTGCTGCTTCTGCTGTTCATCCACCAGCTCCAGGTTTTCAACCGGCTGCTCCAGATCAGACAGCAGGGCAGCCAGAACGTTACGGAAACTGCCGGACCACAGGCTGCATTCTTCTGCCGGCATAGGCGAACGGCTGTAGAATTCCACTGTAATTCTGTCTTCCTGTTGTTCCGCAATCAGCATCAGCTCATTATATTGAAGCTGTAACAGCCCCTGAAGCACATGAGTTTGATGTATATTGCGCATGCCGATAAAGGCATTGACCCTGTTCGGTACACCGTGAATTCCATATAGCCGGTCTCCAGGATAAAATTGATGCCGGTAGAGCTCATTCAGGCTTGCGCGCTGTGCGGAAAGTGCCTGTTTGACCGGTAAACGGTTATGGTCCTGATCATTCAGGCTCAGCAGGTAGGGATTGGCATGGTGTTCACTGCTGTCCTTGAAGTAAGGCGGAACTCCGACCGCAAATTCGCTTGTTCCGCAGATTCGTTCCAGAACGATCTTGTATACTGTCAGGAGCACAATATAAATCATGAAATCATTGCCCCCGCTTAACCGGTACAACTGCTGGTGCAGCTCCGGGTCCAGTTCAAACCCCCAGTGCCCGGGGGAAGCTGCAGTGCCTGCAGCGGGAATTCCCAGCTGCAGCCGTTCGTATTTAGCCTGTACGGTGTCTACCCAATAGGCTTCTGAAACCTTGATTAAGCTGGTACTCATGCTTGTCACCCCTCCGAATTTCACCTCTTAGAATGCAAAATCGGCCTCAATCACATCAGCGCCGGCGGAATTCCGGTTATAGCGGTCTGCCTCTTCGGCCGACATAAACTCAATATGCTCCAAAAGAATCTCCGGTCCAGCTATCATCTGCTCCACCATCTTCCGGTATCTGTCCGCCATCTTACCGATTGCCGGCCGGGTGAACAAACTGGTTGCATAGGTCAGACTGAAGCAGATTTCATTATCGGCTTCTGCCGCAACAAAGGACAGATCGAACATTTCTGAGGTTTTGTTCAGCTTGAACGGCCGGGACTGAACATTCCCTAGCTGAATGACAGGCATGTTTTGCAGCACGAACATAACTGTGAAAACCGGGGACGCACCCGGATTTCTATGTACCATGACCTTGTCGACCAGATCATCGAACTGATACGCCTGATTGCTGTAGGCCTGCAGTGTTTTGATGCGTGTTTTTTCGGCCAGGCTGGCAAAGCTGTCGTCCCTTCCGATGATGTTCTTGATGGCAATGGTGTTAACCATCAGACCGAGCATTCCCGCCAGATCCGGATGCTCACGGCCGGAGACGGGACATCCGATAACGATTTCGCTCTGACCGCTTTGCTTAGCGAGCAGAACATTAAGCGTAGCCAGTAAAATCATGAACACTGTGCAATCCAGGCGGCGGGCCAGATTCTTGATCTGTTCCGTAAGCTCCCGGTCAAAAGTGAAGGTAATTTCCGCTCCCTGAAAGCTTTGGACAGCCGGCCTTTTGACATCCGGATTGAGCTCCAGTACCTGCGGCATTTCAGCGAACTCCTGCAGCCAATACTTCTCTTGCCCCCTGTAACCGGCAGTGTTCCTGTTGTTCTGCTGCCAGCTGGAGTAATCCTTATACTGATGCTTCAGGGGTTTCAGCCTGTTCCCCGCATAGAGCAGGCCGATTTCCCTGGTCAGGGTCTCCATTGAGGTGCCATCCGTAATAATATGGTGCATGTCTACGATCAGCACGGTACGGTCCTCCGGAAAATGTACAGCCGCCACCCTGAACAGCGGCGCCTTCCCCAGTTCAAAAGGTCTTACAAATCGTTCAGCGACCGCCGTTATTTCATGTTCCTGAATGACTGGATACTCTTCCAGTGCAAAGGCCAGGGTGCCAGGCTCGTGGACATATTGAACCGGCTTTCCGTGAACCACCCGGAAAGAAGTTCTGAGAATTTCATGCCGTTCAATCAGTTCCCGGAAGACAGCGTTCAGCTTGTCCATGTCCAGGCTTACTGAAAAATCTACCGCGCCTGTCACATGATACACCGTGCTCCCCTCTACAAGCTGACTAAGGGCGTACATCCGCTCCTGAGCCGCCGAAGCCGCATACCAGGCTTTGTCTTCCACATGAGGAATGGAGGCAAACCCGCTTGGTTCACCGTTTATCAATCCATTCCCCGGAGGAGGAAAGGCCTCCATCTGTGCCGAACAATGTGCGATGGTAGGATTGGCAATCAACTGCGCGAAGGGCAGCTCTATGCGCAGCTCCTCACTCATCCGGTTGGCCAGCCGGAGAATAGCAATTGAATCCGCCCCTAGAGAAAACAGGCTGTGGTGAATATTTAATTCCTTATATCCGAGCGTCTCTCCCCAGATTTTTCCGACTGTCTCTTCCATCCGGGAATACGTCTCCCCTTCCGGCCTGCCGGTTAACACGATCTGCCGCCCGTCAGTCCCCTGCCCAAGAGAACGGCCTTCTAGGTTACTTCCTGTAAACTCCGGCCAGCAAGTCCGGGGATCAAACGGATAGGCGGGCAGCTCCACTCTTTTTCTTGACTCCTGGCGGTAGAGCAGATCCCAATTAACCTCGATGCCCCGGATATAGGATTCACAAATGTGCTGCAGCTTTTTGGAGTACAGGTCCTGCCCCGGACTTGTGCTGTTATCCGGGTTGTCATTATCCTGTCCGCTGAAAAAGATGCCTGGGCCCAGTCCGCTCCAATCGCTGCTGTGTGTCAGTTTCTCCAGCTTGTCAGATACTTCCGGAAGGCTTTCGGCCATCAAAATCAGCCGGCAGGCATAGTGCCCGCGTCCTGTATTGGCCGTGTAACAGAGATCCCGCAGATCTGCCATAGGATGTGTGGCCAGGAAAGAAAGGTAACGTCCAGCCAGCCTTCTGAGCGAAGACATGCTTTTGGCAGAAAGGGCCAGCAGATTCAGTGCATCGTTTGAAGGCTCCCCGGGTTGGGCTGCCGGTGCTTCTTCAAGCACTACATGGCAATTTGTACCGTTGAATCCGAAAGAACTGACTCCGGACAACCGCGGATAGTGCTCATCAGGCCATTCCCGCAGCCTGTTGTTCAGAAATACCGGTGACTGTTCAAAACGGATTTCACGGTTAGGGCGGGTGAAATGAATACTGGGGGGCAGCTGACGATGTTTCATGGCAAGAGCAGATTTAATCAATCCGATGATTCCTGCCGCTTCATACAGATGTCCCAGATTGGACTTCACAGAGCCGATTGCACAGAATTGCTTACGCTGCGTATACTTGTTGAACGCTTGAGTAATACCCTCAATTTCAACCGGATCTCCGAGCCGGGTCCCTGTTCCATGGGCCTCCAGATAAGCGATGCGGCCCGGATCGATCCCCGCATCCATCCATGCATCAATGAGCAGCTCTGTTTGCGCTGTCGTTCTCGGTGCAGTAATGCCGGCGGATTTTCCGTCCTGATTGACGGCACTTCCCTTGATAACGGCATGAATGTTGTCCCCGTCCTCAAGTGCGCGGTACAGCGGCTTCAGAAGAACTACGCCCGCCCCTTCGCCAATCCCTGTACCGTCCGACTGGTCGTCAAATGAACGGGTGCGGCCATCCGAAGATTCTATTCCGATGCGTACCCCTTCATTTAACGGTAAAATGTACAATTTGATCCCTCCGGCCAGCGCCATATCGCACTTCCCGCTGCGGATGCTTTCACAGGCCAGATGAACGGCCACCAGCGAGGAGGAGCAGGCAGTATCCACCAGCATACTCGGGCCGCGCAAGTCCAGAAGATAAGAGATCCGGCCGGGAATAATAGAAGCCAGATTTCCGGGAACAGCAATCGGATTCAGGCCCTTCTCCGCATCCTGGACCATGGATCTGTACCGGTAACCCTCCATGTCGCCAATGTACCCGACATATACTCCTGTCCGGGAGCCGGATATCCGGTCTCCGCCGTACCCGGCATTCTCAATTGCTTCCCATGATTTTTCGAGAAACAGCCGCTGGCAGGGATTCATCAGGCTGGCTTCTTTGGGCGAAAGGTTGAAAAAGGAGTAATCAAAGCCCGATATATTATCCAGATAAGCTCCGTCCAGATACGGGTGCGGTGAAATGCCCATATAATCAAGATAGGCGTCAGTATCTTTTTTCCGCGATTCCGGAAAGGCTCCGATGCAGTCCCGTCCTTCCGCACACAGCTGCCAGAACGCGTCCAGATTTTCGGCTCCCGGAAGCTTGACCGCCATCCCGATAATAGCAATGTCCCGTTTGCTGATCTCCGGCCGATCCCCCGCTGTATAATCCGCGTTGTCTCCCAGTTCCTCGTATATAAAATTTGAGAACAAGTCGTCCATTTCTCCACATCCCTCTAAATCTATTAAAATGAGTTAAACTGCCAAGGATATGAACCGTCATTTATATGGGAACTTCTTTTTGGGAGGTCTCCAATACGGCACAGATACTGATGGACTGCTCGTATTCCGGGACTTTTTTGGCATGTAGAATCTGTTTTAACAGCCGGAGCGCTTCAGAGGCATCAGCAGGGTCACCTGAAGCTTTTCCCTGGTCATACGAGTTCACGATTTCCATCAGCTGATGATATGGGGCAAGAACACCAGTCCGGTATTCCTCCTCGTTGCGGTTATGATTTTGCGTACAGACCGCTTCCGTCAGACAGCATGTCACAAAACCGGCAACCCAGGCATTCGCCATACCAGGTTTGTCCGGCTGTCCCAGCCAATCGCTGAAGCCTTGACGGTCTGCCTCCCGGTCCAGCGCAAACGCATGAACAGATGGATTATTTTTCAGGGCAAGTCCGGTTAATACCATCTTCGGACCCATCTCAACCATTCCCTGTACACCTTTACTGTGCAGATACTGCATGGATTCCCGCCAGCGGACCGGTCTGGCCATTTGTAAAGCCAGCAGCTCCGCAACATCGTCCCCTTCTGCATAAGGCATTGCCGTTACATTACTTATCACAGGAAAAGCTGGCCGGTTATACGTATATTGCCGCGCTTCTTCTATGAACTGTGCAGCTGCATTCTCCATAATCCGGCTGTGAAACGGTGCACTTACATTTAGCATGACTGTCCTGGCTCCGGCATCTTCAAGCAGGGCGGCCGCCTCTGCTGCCGCATCAGCATAGCCTGACAAGACAACCTGCTCCGGGGAATTATCATTGGAAATATCCACTCCCTTCACTCCGGAGCTCCCTGGCAGCTCAGCGAGCAAACGCTCGATCTGCGCTCTTGTCATTCCGCTGACCGCGTACATCGCTCCCGGGGCTGTCGTTCCTTCTTCCATAATCAGACCTCTTCTGCGGACCAGCCGCAGGGCATCTTCCAGCGTAAGAACGCCTGCAGCAGTCAATGCCGAGAACTCGCCGAGACTGTGCCCTGCAGCATAGTCAGGAAGCCGGTTATGCTCTTCTATGAACACTGTAAACATCGCCAGGCTGGTTATGAGCAGAGCCGGCTGTGTATTGGAGGTGCGGGTCAGCTCCACGATCTCTCCCTTAAAGCACAGCTGTGCAAGCTTGAAGCCTAATATTTCATCGGCCAATTGATAAAGCCTGCGGACCGAAGCATAGCGTTCATAGCAATGCTGCCCCATTCCGCTGTACTGCGATCCCTGCCCGGGAAATAAACAGGCGAAGGTGTTCATTGGACAACAGCCCCGTTCACAGAAGATTGCTCTATAACGGCCAAGCTGATCCACTTGTTAAAATTGTGGGCCAATTCGCGTATTTTATCGCTTCTTAGCTTTATCCGGTTAAATTGGCAGTTCACAGTGATCCCCGTCATTTTCTCATTCAGGATAAACAGCAAATCCTGCCGTTCCAGATATCTGGCGTTACGTGCCGCATATTCTGCTCTGCATACAACGGGAACGGCCTTACCGGGATGTCCATGGGAAGAGATATGCTCCAGTGCCTGTACAGGCACTTCTGATTTACGTGAGGTTTTCTCCTGAATCATACGGTAGAGGGCTTCCAGGCTTTCCGCTTCTGCAGGGCGGATCCGGACATTCTCAATATAGTCCTCCGAATGAAGCATTGCCGGTATTACAATCTCCTGTGAACCTGTTACTTTCGATAACAGAAAAGCAAGCCCGGCCATAATGACCGATGAAGCTTCTATGCGGTTCCGTATGGAATACTCCGAAAGCTTCAGCAGGGAATTTCCCTCTATTGTGAACTGGACGGCTTCTCTCTCAAACTGGTACGCGCCGGCATCCGCGAGCCAGGACTGAGGCATGACAAGCGCAGAGAATTCGGCAAACCGCATGCTGTCTATGGCTCTGGCGAGCTGAGAGACCGAAGGATAGGTGAATAAATCTGTCGCATGAAGACCGCCCGGAACAAAATCTTCGGCTTTTGCAACGAACTGTTTGATCTTCAGGGAATCAATACCTGCCTCGAAAAAGAGATCATCCACGCCAATGTTGTCATGCTGGAGCACTTCCCGGCAAATCGTCAGCAGCATCTGTTCCGTTACGTTGTATTCTCCAGGGAGACCTGCCATGGCTTCCAGACTGCCTGCCGTTTCCAGTTCCGCTTTGATGGCATCAAATTCTCCTGAGCTGTAAGATTGCCCCAGCTTGTATCTTTGAATTTTGCCGCTGGTCGTCTTGGGAAGACTGCGCACCGGAATCACTTCGTCAACAGTCAGATTCATCTGTTCCAGAATGTGCAGCCGGGCTGAACGGGCAACTTCAGTGAATTCTTCATTTTTTCTCTTGAACAAGACGAACAGCAGCAGCTCTTCACGCTTTTTATCGTTGTTATACGCACTGCATGCAGCTACTTTGCCCATCTCGATCCCGTCAACTTCCTCGGCAACCCGTTCAATATCATGAGGGTAATAGTTAAGTCCATTGCTGAAAATAATATCCTTGCTTCTTCCTGTTACAATCAGCTTGCCGTGATAGATGAGCCCCAGATCCCCTGTTTTGATCCATCCGTCTGCTGTTTTGGCACGCTGGGTCGCCTGGGGATTATTATAGTAGCCGGACATGACATTTTTACCGCTGATCTGGATATGCCCGATTACACCTTCCTGAACCTCGGCATCCAGATCATCACAAATACGCAGAAGGCAATCATCGATGGGATGTCCGACGTCCACAAAACAGATTCCGTCAGCATGACCCTGCTCCAGCTCTTCTACAGGCTCCCCGATATTCAGACGGCTCCGGTTAAAATACAGCGGAACGATGCTCTCTCCAGGCTCCGAAAAACTGACTCCCACAGTCGCCTCGGCGAGTCCGTATACCGGAAACATGGCAGTGCGCCTGAACCCGTAGGGTTCCACCGCATCCAGAAACATCTCGCATACGGAATAAGAAATAGGCTCTGCACCGTTCATCATCTGCCGTACCGTTGACAGGTCCCAATCCTCCGCCATAGCCGGCTTAAAGTAATTCAGAAAAAACTTATATCCAAAATTGGGCGACTGCAGTATTGCAACCTTATGCTGAGAGGCTTTTTTCATCCATAAGGAAGGTCTGCGGATAAACAGGGCCGTAGGCATATGGAACTGGTGCATCCGTTTGACCAGAGGGGACAGGTGGCACCCGATCAGCCCCATATCATGGGTCAGCGGCATCCAGCACAAAATTCTTTCCTCAGTCTCCCACTTACCGCCGCTGGCAATAGCTCGCACATTGGTCATTACATTCTCATGGGTAAGCACCACACCCTTAGGCTCGCCTGTAGAACCGGAAGAAAACTGGATAAAAGCAATGTCGTCCGGTGTTGCGGCTTCAATCCTTCCCTGCAGCACCTCTTCGTTCAGGAGCTCTTCAGACAGCAGCACCCTTCCCGCCATTTCGTCTGCGGTATTCTCTTCCTGCCTTTTTTCGCCAAAAGCCATCAGCTTGTCCAGGACACCGCTGTCCGCAGCCAGGAAGGGACGGTTCAGGATGCCCCATACTTTAAACAGTTTAAGCTTATGCTCGTCATTATCGCCTACACTCAGCGGCACCGGAATCATACGCCCCAGCAGACAAGCCCAGAACACGATCAGGATACTGCGGTTGTCGCGGAGCTGAATGACCAGTTCATCCCTTGGCTTCATCCCGATTCCCTGCAGACGGGCAAGGACATTTCCAGCCTTGGAGTACAATTCTGCATAGGTCATCGTCTCTTCTTTTTGATCGCCGTCGATAAAGGTAATGCCTGCTGGATCTTCTGCTGTGAATGATGACAGTACTTCGGTTAATGTTGACATTCTGGACGTTTCCATCTTCGTCCGGATCCCCCTTAATAGGTCATGTCGGAATTGGTTAATTGTCTGTCCCTGCTCAGAGTATCTGTAATCAGCCGGTGAACAGCCTGTTCTTCATCCGTCAGATAAAAATGCCCTCCCTGAAAGAAAACACAGCTCATCAATACTTCTGTATATCTCTCCCATTCCTTCATGTCCGAAGATGTCAATACATCTTGCTGTCCTGTCAGCACCGTAATGCTGCAAGGCAGCTTACGGACCGGAAAGTTCACTGTGTATGTTTCGACAGCATGAAAATCGGCATAAAAAATAGGAAGAAATAAAGAGCGGGTTTCATTTTCCGTAAAAAAGCTTTCCGGAGTCCCGCCCATCACCATAATTTCTTCTATCAATTCATCTTCAGATTTCAGGTGCAGAGGTTCCGCTCTGCGTATATGCGGCGGATTCATTGCGGACACAAAAACATGGGACAGCCTGTACAGCTGCTGAACTGACAGCCTAAGCCCAAGCTCATAAGCCAGCAGACTCCCCATGCTGTGGCCAAACAGCACATATTCCTCCCCTGGCCGCAAATATGCTTGTATTTGTCTTTCAAGATCGTCCACCATTTGCGGGATACTGGATAACAGGTCCTCATTAAATCTCCTGCCCCTCCCGGGAAGCTCCAGCGGAATAACCTCCACCGAATCGATTGCCCCCATCCATGAACGGTACAACATTGCAGCAGAACTGCCTGCACAAGGCAAAGTGAATAATTTGATGCCTGTACTCTCCGGCATTGCCGCTCCTCCCCTTCTAATCTAATCTCCCAGAAACATATGCATGATCGTAGTGAAATCAACAAACTTGATGGTATTAGGAAAGGCAGAAGATTCCGCACAAACCGCCAGCACATAGTCAGTATCGGGATAATAATGTTTTAGAAAGCGCCGTTCTGCAGGCTCCTGATTAAAAAAGACCGACTGCGACGAAAGGGACACTGTAAACGACGATAAAGGAATAGCAAGGCCCCGTCCGTCAGCTTTGATGTAGCTTTCTTTTGCTGTCCATAACAGAAAAAAATGCTTTTGTCTGGATTTCCCTGACAGCAAAGCGAGTACGCTGTTCTCTTCAGGGCTGAAGTAATGCTCCGCTACATCCATTTCAATGTCAGAAACCTGTTCAATATCAATACCGATCGGCCTATAGGAAGCCGCGCTGGCTACCCAGTTCCCGGAGTGGGCCAGATTAAAGTGCAGTGAACCGTTCCAGTTCCTGATGTAGGGCTTGCCGTAGGGCCCGACGCTAATGATGAACTTCCTGGGATCTTCTGAATGTTCTGCAGCCAGCATGTAACGCACCAGCAGCTCGCCGAACAGCGATCGTAATGCATCATCATACTTCAGATAAGAGAAGATACGCTTTCTTTTATATTGACTTACAGACTTGGTAAGCTTAAGGAATATTTCTTTATCTAAATCAATTGGAATACGGGTGGTGTATATGTAGTTGGTTGAAGTGTCAGCCAGCTTGATCATGCGCTCCTCTTTTCTGCAGCAGCTTTGAAGCGTATTTTAAATCTTCCGCATTTTTTTCACTTCTTCCGGCATCTCGGGTTCATGGGCAATCCACCAGCATAAGAGATTAGCACCTGTTAATGCGAATAATCCTGCAACTTTGCTTAGAGCCTTCATAGAAAATTTTGTTGTTTTCATTTCTTCCACTCCTTAATTTTTATGAAATGGGACAGCTGGGTAACGAGGAATCCAAGCATGGCTGCGAGCACACTGGCACTGACAGTATCTTGGCTTAACCGGTATATTACAAAGAAGTAAAAACAAAAGCTGAGCAAAATCCTGGTCTTGTGAAAGATTCTGTTATCTATGGTTTCTTTGCTTTGATGCTTAAGGGTCAGGGAACTGGTGATTGCAAACAATATAATGACCAGAACGAGACAGCCCAGCGTAATCTGCGCGAACCATACAGAAGGAATAAGCTCCAGTGAAGCAATGGTTAACAGATAAATGCTGACTGATATGAAATAACAGCTTTTGAATGTTTTAGCATGATATCCTTCGCCGATGCTTCTAAAAATAATAATCGTGAATAACCAGACTGCTGTTTCTATTATTTTGTCGAATGCCAGGGATACAAGTAACATAGTCATAAAAATAATGCCGATTTCAACCATCATTTGCAGTCCGTAGCGGAATATTGGCAAATCTTTAGGGTCAACATCCCCGCTTGCCTCAGCCTGTAAGGCCAATTTATTGATCCATTGTTCTATCATCTCGCCCTCCTCGTTCCTTATTATAGGACGAATTATCTACTATGGATTGCTTTTAATGCCAAATGCAGGATTTCAGTGCTGAACAACGGTTTTTGTGAGGTTTATGTGAGGTTTATCTAATGATTAGTGCTTTTTGGGGGTGTGTATTTTATGTGAAAAACAGGATTTTTATCTCAATTTTATCTTTTACCGCTAATATATTTAAAGAATATATATTATAATTACGAATAACAGAGGTTTGAGAGAGGGGAGTAATGCACTGTGTTTCGCCTGGCAGTCTGCGATAACGACTTAGAGATTCACCAGCAGTTACGACAATACTTCTCGGATTTGTCCATCCATACCAATTTCGTGTTTGATATCAGGTATTTTTCCTCCGGGGAAGATTTAATGGCATTTTATGAGCAGGAAGGCGCCCACGTTTTCCATGTCCTGCTGCTGGATATTGAAATGAATGGAATCAACGGCATTGAGACTGCACAGAGAATCCGTGCTCTGCCTGACCGTGAACTGCAAATTATTTTTATGAGCAGCTATCCGGAGTACATGATTGAAAGCTTTGACGTGCAGACCTTCCATTATATGATCAAACCCTTGGCCTATCCGCAATTTGAGAATATATTAATGAAGGTTTTTCATTATATCGAAACGTCAGCACAGTCTTATGTAGTTCTAAAAATTGACCAGGAGCAGATCGTGATCCGCACCTCAGATGTCATTTCCGTTGTAAAAATCAAGCATGCGTTAAGCCAGAACAGAATAAAGGTGATAACAACCAAGGAACAGTATATCTGCTCGGGAACACTGGCCGATTACCTGAACCGTTTAGGGCATCCTTTTATGCAGATCTACCGCTCGGTAATCATCAATCTGGAGCATGTATTCAGATTTAGTGCAGATACTGTCATCATGACTAATCATGAGCAATTTCCTATAGGCCGCACACAATCCAAGAATATTAAAGACGCATATGCGCGCCATGTGATTGCCCAGTTTAAAGAAAGAGGAAAGTCAACTTGCACAGTGCAGCACTGGTCGGAATAACGCTTCTTCAATTGATGCTGACGCACCGTTACTTCTCTGTATTTTTTTTACCGGCACGGAATTCCGGAAGTAATAAGCTGTTCATCTATGTATTGTCCGGTTGTATTTCTTTTATCTCCACCATATCCTTTTTTCCGGCAATCATTACCGGCGGAATCTCTGTTATTTTCACACTATTGATTTCATTTTTGTTTATTGCCAGTTTCAGGATCCGGTTATTTTTCTCGGTCCTTTATCTTATCCTGGGATTTATTGCCGAATCTGTCTCTTATTATTCGATCTCCTTCTTCAGAACGATGCAAGGAACAAATGAGCTCTCCCAATGGGAAAACCGGCTGTTCATTTCGTTCATTTCCATTTTTATTATGCTGTTATTTATCCTGATTCTTAAAGCCGTCAAACGCGAAAATAACTATGATATCGGAAAGCCCTACTATCTGATTCTTATTGCGGTGATTTTAATCAGCCTGTTAGTCTTGCACACCCTATTTTTTTATTGTGATAAAAATCTGTTCTACATCCTCTCTGTTACAGGTATTTTAGGGATCAATATTCTTATATTTTTTCTGCTCGAGCGCATGATAGAAAAATTCCGTTTAACCGAAGAGAACCGGCTTTTACAAAAGCAAATGTACTATCAGGAGAACCGGTATGAGCAGACTTCCCATTCCTTCAAACGGATCAAACAAATTATTCATGATACCAACAAGCATTTACGTTATATTCAGCACTGTATTCATGTTGACAAGCTGGATGAAGCCGACCGGCATGTCCGCCAGACGCTTAACGAGATGAACGGGTCCTATCCCATGGTAGCTACAGGGAATCTGGTTATTGATGCTTTAGTGAGCCATGCGATGCATACAGCTTCCGATAACGGGATTATTTTTGAGCATGATATCAGAGTCGTGAATGCAGACATCAATATTGATGTCTACGATTTATGCATCGTCATAGGCAATATCATAGATAATGCCCTTGAGGCCGTCCAGGAAGTGCCTTCGAGCCACAATCCGTTCATCAAAATATTTGCAGCTACAGACCGCTCCAGCCTGTTCATCCAGGTGCTCAATTCGCGCCAGTCGTCTGTTAGCCATACCTATAAGTTTTTCAATAAAAATCCTGAATTCCATGGTTTCGGATTGACCAACATCCAGAAAATCGCGGGTAAATACGGGGGTTACCTCAAGGTTGACGCAAAAGAAACCGCATATGAAACAATCGTAATCCTGCCTTTCAAGGATTGAAAATGCGCAAGACCCCGGGTTCCTTCCCGGGGTCTTGCGCATTTCAAACTCGTTATTTAGAAAATTGCCACCGGTATAACTGCAGCAGCTGCTTCCCGCCTTCTCCGCGGAATACCAAATACAAATCGTGTGTCCCCTCCGCTCCTGAGACCTTCGCCGACAATTCGGCTGCCTTCTCTCCTGATCCGGCAGCTACATTCACTGTGCCGATGAGTTCCCCGTCCGGCTGGTCCAGCCGCAGTTCAATGATGGACGGCTGATCACCGCCGGCGACGGACACCCTGACCTCCGAGGCGCCCGGGTGCCCGAAATCGACACCGGCTATTGCGGCCCAGCTTCCGTCTGTCAATGCGGTTACCACACGTTCATTCACTGCTTCACCGCTGGACAATGCCGGGGGCTCTACCGCTATACCTGCACTCCAGGCAGATGTTGCCGCCGGTACAGACTTATACGGATTAAAGGATTGAATTGCGCCTACGCCTTCATAGTTGGCCTCTATCTCTTGGATAGTGCCGTCCGCATCACTGAATAGCACTTCGTTCAAATGAGTGGAGCGGTAGCCTTTGGGAACCCCCAGCTCTTTGGACAAGGTCTGGGCATGATAGGCGATGTACCATTTGTCATGGAACGCAAACATCGAATGATGATTGTTGCCGCCGACGCCAAAGAAATGGCCGGGATTCTTGAGAATGGTGCCGCGGTATGTCCAGGGCCCCATCGGATGGTCACTGGTCATATAGGCAATTTCACCGGCAGGCGGGCTGCCTTCCGGACGTTCACCGCTGAAGAAATTGGAGCAGTACGTAAAATAATACCGGCCGCCATATTTATTGATGCCCGCGTCTTCAAACATAAAGGGAGCCGGAATAGGCTTGGCTTCGCCCACTACGCTGATCATATCCGGGCCCAGTTCCATTACCCGGGCGGTATTCGGCCACTCCGGCTTGCCTTCCGGAACGCCGCCGCCGAAGTAAATATACGCCCTGCCGTCATCGTCCACCAGTACCGCCGGATCAAACAGCCAGGTCACATCTTCAACGCCCGGCACCGAGCGCAGGATCAGTGCTTCACCCAGCGGGTCCACCCACGGCCCTTCCGGGCTGTCGCTGGTCAGCACGCCGATCCCGCTGGCATTATTGGCAAAGTACAGAAAAAACTTGTCTTTGCCGTCAATCACCTTATGGGCGGCTGCCGGAGCCCAGGATTGGGTGGCCCACTTGGCTGCGCCTTCAGAGCGGGCAGCGGCAATTTCGCCATGATCGGTCCAATTCAATAGGTCATCTGACGATATTACCGTGATCTTGTTGATGTTGCCGTAGGTGTTATCCTTAACCTGCCCTGCATCGTCATACTCCAGAACGTCATTGGTCATATACAAGTAGACCCTGTCCTTATACACCAGCGCATACGGGTCGGCTCCAAATTTATAAGAGACGAGCGGGTTGCCTTTGCCGGGCTCTTTGCCGATGGCCTTAATGATCCCGTTCTCTTCTTTGTTCAAAGTGTTCATAAATGTTCCTCCTTGAGTATCATGAGTGGTATGGATCGGGCCGTAATCCGCTCCCGGGACTTTGTCCGGGTCAACCAGGGCCCAGTATGCATATTTGGCCTGCAGCTGTTCATCAAAGAGCAGCGGCCAGTTGTTTCGTTTTACCGGAAAAGAGCGGAGCCAGGTGTTCCTGTCGTCTTTGCCCCAGAAAATAACTGCGGTTAACTTTTCCCTGTGCTTCATAAAGACATCAAAGATTTCCCGGTACCTGTGCGCCTGTGCAATTTGCATTTCCTCGGAGAAGCTTTCGTAGCTCTGTGAATCGTTCGAATAGACACTCATATCCATCTCTGTGATCTGCTGCTCAATGCCCAGATCCCCGAAGGCAGTAATCATAGAGTCAAGTTCTGCGGCAGACGGATAAGTAAGGCTGATATGGTTCTGGTGGCCGATGCCCTCTACAGGCACCCCTTTGGCCTTCAGCCGCTGAATCAGTTCAACCAGATATTGACGTTTATCGGGAATATGCGTGTTGTAGTCGTTGATGTACAGCTTGGCGTCCGGATCAGCGGCATGAGCATATTCGAACGCCTTTTCGATATACTCTTCTCCGGCAATCTGATACCACAGGCTGTTGCGGAGCCCGCCGGGCTGGTTATCACCCGGCTCAATCACTTCATTAACGACGTCCCAGGCATAAATTTTGCCTTTATACCGGCCGACGACGGTATCGATATGATTTTTCATCCGTGCAAACAGCACTTCTTTGCCGACGAGGTTACCTTGTTCGTCATGGAATACCCAGTCAGGGGTCTGACTATGCCATACCAGCGTGTGTCCCCGCAAGGCAATTCCGTTATCGGCGGCAAAATCGGCAATCCGGTCTGCCCGGGAGAAGTTAAAGCTGTTCTCCAGGGGTTCGGTTGCATCCCATTTCAGCTCATTGCCGGGGGTCAAGCTGTTGAAATGCTTCTTAAGCAGCCCTGCATCCGGACCGTCCGGGTTCAGAATTTCTTCGGCCAGCAGGGAGGTACCCAGCTTGAAATCACCGGCAAAGAGTTCCTTGAGCGCCGGAATATTCTGCTGCACCGAAGCGGGTCCAGGCTGTGGCTCAGCCTTTAATTCCGCAGCCGGCTTTTGTCCGACCGTTATATCATCGGCATAGAACTCCAGTGCAGGATTGCTGCCGGACGTAAGCGTGAGCTTCAGCTGCTCAAACGAATGCAGTGCTTCGTATCTTCCTGAAAGCATGGTCCACCCGCTGTCATTGACCGTTCCGGAAGTAATGAACTCGGAGCTTTCGCTGCCGTTCGTCGTCCGCTGGACCGTGATGGCAACCGGCGCTTCCGGGGTTCCGGCAGGCAGCTTGACCCAGGCGGTCAGCGTATAGAGCTCTCCCTTCTTGAGCAGCGGAGTAATATCCAGCTGCGGACCGTCCCGGCCTGACGTCCTTCCGGCAACATGCAGACCGTATCTGCTCTCATGTGCGGCTTCAGCGGTAACTGTCAGCTTCTCGCCTCCGCCCCGCGGATGCCAGCCCTGCAATGTTCCGTCTTCAAAATCGCGGACCGCCTGGCTGCTTGCAGCTTCTTGCGCGGTAATGCCCGGGGGTGAAGCCGCTTCCGGAGGATTCCGGCTTTCCTTTGTCTTTCCGGCAGCGAGTACCGCAGTAACCCCCGCTATGATTAACAAGAGCGTGAATGCGCCAAGAATAATTGGTGTTCGAGGCTTCTTTTGTATGATCACGTCCCCAATCCTCCATTAATTAAAGTAAACCTCTCAACCCTTCCTTTGCGGCGGCAAGAGGACAATCCGCCCGTTCTCCAGCTCCACACGCACCTTGTTGCTTCCTTTGAATCCCTCAGCTTCCAGCAATTCCGCAGGAATCTGCAGCCGTCCGGCTTTGTCGACAACAGCATATTCAATATGACTCTCCTGCTCCTGAAGCAGCCCCTCCGCTTCCATCCTCGCCAGTTCCTCAGCATAAGAGATGCGCCGGATCATCTCGGCGGAGGTCATGCCGTCACGGATCTGCACCACCCGGTTCACCTTGCGGGCCAGCAGCGGATCATGGGTTACTATGACAACAGTAATTCCCATGGATTGGTTCAGGGACCGGAATAAATCCAGAACCTGCTCGGAGGTTCGGGTATCCAGCGAGCCGGTAGGCTCGTCGGCCAGCAGCAGCCGCGGATCATTGGCAAGAGCAATGGCAATGGCGACCCGCTGCTGCTCACCTCCGGAAAGCTGGCTGAGCGAATTCTTCATGCGGTCTTTCAGCCCGACTGCTTCAAGCAAAGCTTCGGCCTTCGCCCGCCGCCGCTTGCCGCGCAGCAGAATCGGCAGCTCCACATTCTCAATGGCCGTCAAAAAGGGAAGCAGATTGCGCGCATTATTCTGCCAGACAAACCCGACGGTCTCCCGTTTGTACCGGACAAGATCCTTCTCCGAGAATCCAAGCAGATCCTTCCCGTCAACCAGCAGTTTTCCTGCCGAAGGCTTATCGAGTCCGCCCAGCATGTTGAGCAGTGTCGACTTTCCGCTCCCGGAATTGCCGATAATCGCCATCAGTTCTCCAGCCTTCACCTGAAGGTCCAATCCCTGCAGGGCAACGACCTCTAGATCCGAGGATTTATAAATTTTGACCAGTCCTTCACAATGAATCATCATTATTCCTCCCCGAGCTTCAGCGCTTGGGCAATCCGGATTTTTGACAGCCGATGGCCGAGAATCAGCATGCAGGCTATCAGCATCGTCCCGAGAATGCCATACAGCTGGAGGTAGTCGCTGAGACGGCTTACCAGTTCAAACGGCGGCATTTGTTCGCTGGCGGCAAACGACATCTGGAACAGGGGCACAAACAGCCTGCTGCTCATACTGCCGATGCCGGCGCCGATGAGTACAGCAGCCCCGGAGGTTAAGAGCTGTTCGCTGATCAGCATGCCAATGAGCTGCGGAAAGGAGATGCCCATCGCCCGCAGCACTCCGTACTGCAGTGTTCTTCCGGACAAGGTCAAAATCCAGAACACTAAAAATCCGAAGAAGCTGATCATAATGGAAATGACAAAGCCGAGCGTCATAATCCCGTTGATGGCGAGGCGGAACGAATCATTCTGCGACAACACCAGCTCCTGTGTAGCGTCGCGGTAACGGGTGACAGGCAGCTTCATTGCCGTCAGCTCCTGATACACCCCTTTGCCCGCCTCGGGACTGTCCAGCTTCAGCCAGGTCTCGTAAGGCTCTACGGCTAGCCGGTTCTGGATAGAGCTTAGATGACCGACAATCAGCTTCGGCTGGCCTGCATCCGGGTCAGCCCCGGCTTCTCCACCGGCGGGCAGCGGACTCCATCCCGGCCAATAGTCGATAATGCCATAGACGGTAAACGGCACCTGATCCAGGCCGTCCCATGATACAGAGACACTGTCACCAGGCTTTATCTTGGCAGCTTCAGCGAGGGAACGGGAGACCAGCACGGCATTGGAATCCGATGCCATCAGGTTCAGATAGCTGTTGATGTGATAGTCGAGGAGTCCCGGCTTCATCCAGGCAGTCCGGCCGAAATCCAGGGTATCGATCCCGTACAATGCCGTTTTTCCTGACACACCCTTCTGGCCTGCGGTAAACCGGGCGTTCTCTTTGCGGAAGACCTTAGCAGCCGCTTCTACACCCGCCAGTTCCCGGTAAGGCGGGAAGGGCGGCTCCGTATATTGCACGCGCTTCTTTGTACTGCCGCTATCCCCGGGGGCTGCCGCCTCCCGGGCAGCAGAAGCTTCAGAGACTGCAACCGGCGCATCGCTTTCCCAGCGCGTCTGCAGTGTAAAATCGGCGCCTGCAGAATAACGGATCTGGCTCTCCATATTGTCATTGATTGTACGGGCCGCCCCTGCACTGAACAGGCCGGTGGCGACTGTCATGATCAGGAACAGCATCAGCGTCAAATATTGTCCGGACGACCGGCTGATCTGAATCAGCGTATGATACAGCGCCGGTGACCAGAAGCGGCGGCCCAGCCAGAAGACTAACCGGATAAACCACGGATAGAGACGAAGCACCAGCAGCCCGGCGCCCAGCGTAAACAAAGCCGGCATGAGAAACAGAAGCGGATCAACCTGAAATGCGCTTGAATCCAGCGCCAGCTTACGCAGATCCTCCTGCCGGTTATTGAACCCCCGCAGCAGATATACAGCAATGCCGATTAATATGATATCCAGACCGGTCTTGTGCCAGAATGTCAGTTTGCCCAGCCGCGCGGACTCGCGTTTCTGGCTGACGATGCTGATACGTGTTGCAAGAAAGGCGGGGATCAGAATGAGCAGAATAGCGGCACCCACCGCAGCTGCTGCAATCCGGTAGGCTTCACCGGACAATGCGACCTCCAGAGGAGACCGGTTCACAAATTCCAGAAACCCGTTCGCCGCACCCAGTGCCTTGGTGAATTGAACACCGATAAATGGTCCGGCTGTTAACGCAAAGAAGCCCAGAAGCAGATTCTCCAGCAGATAAGCCGTCATAATCTGCCACCGGCTTGCCCCGCGGCTGCGGAGTACCGCAATATCATTTTTTTGCCGTTCGATAATGAGATTGGCAGTCATGTACAGATAGAACGCAAGCATGATCATGACCGGGGAGTAAAGTGAAAGAAGCATTACATCCAGCTTCTCTGCTTTTCCCTGGTACGACAGGATCGTTTCGTTCGCCGGAACATTGATCTCGGCCGCGCCGATCCGGCCTTTGAAATACCGGCGGATATCTTTATCCGCCTGCACAAACTGATCTATCTGTTCAACCTTGAGCGCCCTGTAATCCAAAGCATACCTCCATTCCAGATCCGACACTCTGGCTTTGCCGCCGGCGGTAAATTCCCGTTCAAACTGCCCGAAAGGAATGATAAACCCGTCACTGTCGGTTTCGGCTGTATAAGACAGGTAGGGATCGGCTGCCGGATCGGCTGCCATAATGCCTACTGGAATAATGCGGAGCCTGGTCTGCTCTGATACTTCGGCAGTAAGTTCCTGGCCGAGGTCGCGTTTGACCTTCAGAAGGAAGCTGTCCGTCACCAGAGCCTCCATGACCCCATCTGTGCGGTCCACCGGCATACGGCCTGCCAGCAAGCGCACCCGCTGCTCCATATCTGACAAGGCTTTTACCGCTCCGGCAGACTTTTGGGTCCTTTGCTCCATTTCGGAAGCATCAGAGCCGTACACCTTGAACTTCTGGGTGAACCGCTGCTGGTAAAAGGACAGCGCCGGCAGCCCTGCCCGGCCCGGTATGGATTGCACGAACTGATCGGCCTTTTTAATGGCTTCGGCTGTTTTTTCATCCATTGTTTCCGCAGAATTGGACGTGGCGATCCGGATGAATCCCGGATATACGTTTTTTTGCCCCTGCAACTGCTGAAGCTCCTTCTGCAGCGTCCGCTGCAGAATGGCGCCCGAATATAACGGCATGGAGCTGAACAGTGCCACACAGACCGTCAGCCCCAACAGCAGATTTAACTGCAGCCACTTGTTTGCCGCCATTTTGCGGAGAATTATTGTCCATAAAGCCATGCATTCACCTCAATTTTTGCACCTTTGGATAAAGAAGCCGGCAGCCATTCCTTAATTGTTCAAAATGACTTTCTGGCCCTTCTGGAGTCCCTTCGCGATTTCAGCCTCTGTCGGAGTCATAAGCCCCACCTCTATGTCCAGCTCCTTGCGCCGTTCTCCGTCGAGCACCTGTACATAGTAACGGCCCATATAGGCGCGGATTGCCGCGCGCGGAAGGATCAGAACGTTTTCCCGCTTCTGAAGTTCAATGGTCAGCTCGGCGACGTCTCCCACCTGGATATCTCCCGGTTTGTTATCCATATCGACGATCAGCGTCACCGCATTGCGGTCGACTGTCTCCTGATTCCCCGTCGCCGGAGCGCTTGCAGGCGATTGCAGAACTTTGCCGCTGTAGTCCTTGCCTTTGTATTTCAGGCTTACCGGCATGCCGGTCTCCACCGGCAGCAAATCGCCCGCATCGCCTGCCACATAGGTGAGCTGAAGACTGGAAGGATCGGAGACGGTTACGACAGACTGGTAGGCATTGATATAGTCGCCGGTGTTCAACGTCTGAATGTACGTTACAGTGCCGTCAATCGGCGAATATAAGCGCGCTTTGGCCAGCTTGTTCTCCATATGGCCGAGTGAAATCGTCTCCCGCTCATAATCAATTTGCCGCAGGCGCAGATCAGTCGCAGCTGCCCCTGACGCCTTGGCCTGCTTATACAGCAGCTGCGCGCGTTCCACATTGAGCCGCTGCAGAGAAATCTGCAGTTCAAGATCCCCTGTCTCCAGTTCGGCCAGAAGCTCGCCTGCCTTCACGCTCTGGCCCAGTTCTACGGGGATTCCCTTAAGAACACCTCCCGACTCCTTGAACGATAAAGCCTCCACATGACCGGAAGCAAAGGTGGCTGTTCCCTTCAGGAAGGTCTGGATATCCCCGGTAACCACCTCTTCCATGTCATACTCCTGCTGCACCGGCTGCACGAGCGGCGGCTGCAGCTCCTGTTCAGCGGGAAGCAGTGAACAGCCTGCAAGCCCGGACAAAGCCAGCAGCAGCAGCAGAGAAGTTCCGGCAATACGCAGCCGTATCCTACGTAACGGGAGAACCCTTAATTGTTTGTGAGACAATTTTTCCATCCTCCAATGCAATGACATGGTCTACCAGCTCCATAATGTCCGGATCGTGTGTAGTCAGCAGAATGGTCATTCCGGAGCCGTTGACCAGCTCCCTGAACAGCCTGATGACCTGCAGCCCCATACGGCTGTCAAGCTCGGCGGTCGGCTCGTCTGCAATCAGCAGCTTGGGCTTGTGCACGATGGCCCTTGCAACGGCAACCCGCTGCTGCTCTCCTCCCGACAATTCCGGCGGACGGTGCTTCATCCGCTCCTTCATTCCCACCCGTTCCAGCGCCCATTCCGCCTCTTCACGGCCGGCCTTGGAGGAGCCGGCAATCCGTAAGCCAAACTCGACGTTCTCAAGCGCGGTCATCAGGGGAACCAGTCCGTAGGCCTGAAAAACCAGCCCGATATCCCTGCGCCTCAGCTCGTTGCGCGCTCTGGCGGATAATCCGGTGATCTCTTTTCCTTCGAAGTGCACCGAGCCCTCCGTCGGATCGTCCAGTGTACTGAGAATATTAAGCAGTGTGGTTTTCCCCGAGCCCGACCTTCCTTTCAGCGCGACAACAGCCCCCCGGGGAACGGACAGATGGATATCCGACAAGGCTGTCACCGCGGTTCCTCCCCTGCCAAATACACGCTTGATCCCGGATGCCTGCAATATGATTTCACTGTCTTCCGGCTGCTTCTCCGTCAGCACAGGCGCCACCGCCTTTCCTTCATCATTTTGTAACCGCATTCACATGTGCAGCTTCTTCCGGGAAATCCTTTGGACACAGGAATAACTTTACCTTCATGCCCGGAAGGCCACAACCTGTTGATGGTCCTGAAATGACCTGAGGAGTTATAGCTTTTTGTTCAAAAAAAGCGATTCTCCGCTACCGGAAGAATCGCCTTTTTACCAGCCTTGCAGCGCAAGTGAACTATGAATAACAGACGTCCTGGTCAAAGCTGAATATCCTTAAAAGGTCTTAAAAGGTCTTGCTGTAGCGAAAATCGTCAAAGTCAGCATATCCGCCATTTTTGATGGTGGCATAGCAATACAGGCCGATCCGGTAGCCCATGAAATGATCGAGTGTATATTTCATCTGCAGCGGACGGCCGATGGTATGCCAGTTCTCCCCGTCAGCGGAATAGAGAAAGCCCGCGATGTCACGGCTCCCGGCAAAATCAAACTCCATCTTCAGGTGAATTATGCTGTGCTCATAAGGCGTACGTTCAACAGGCATCTCCTGACCGCCTTCTCCGTTCACGCTCATGACCACGAAGCGCGCTCCGCTATCATCCATCCAGATACCGACTGCGCCAAAATGATGCTGCAGGGCAACCATACCCGAACGGTCGCCCGGACGGAGCCCCGACAGGTCCAGCAGCACCGAAGCGCTGCATGAGGGTCCTTCCGTGCGCTGTGTCAGCGTATTGCGGGCATACTCCACACTCTGCGACAGGGCTCCTGTCCGCAGGCGCAGCCTTCCCGGCTGTTCGGTGACAGACCAAAGGTCAGGGTCCGGCACATGATTCCACTGCCAGTTCAAAGCCAGCCTGTTTCCGTCATATTCAAAGCCGTCGCTGATTACCAGCGGCTGGACATCTTCCGCCGGCAGAGCCGCCTCAAATTGTTCCGGAACCTTGCCATCCACACCGAATACCGGCCATTCCTCCTCCCAGTGCACCGGAACGATACACGGAATCCGGCCGACAGCGCCATGGTCCTGGAACAGCACAGCGAACCAGTCTCCAGCCGCTGAATCGACAATACCGCCCTGAGCAATGCCATTATTCTGATACCCCATATCGTCGTCCAGCACAATCCGCCGCTCGTAGGGACCCAGCAGTTCAGCCGAGCGGTAGACAATTTGCCTGCGCCGCCGGTTGCCGCTACTCGGCCATTCTATAAAGAACAGATAATAATAGCCGTTCATCCGGTAAGCATGACAGCCCTCACAGCGCAGGCCGATACCCTCGGTTTCCGTCTCAAAGAGCAGCTCATCAAGGCCTCCCTCTTTATGGGCGCGGGCATCCGCCGTCAGTTCAGTAATCCGGATGCTGCCGTTGCCGTGAATGACGAACACCCGCCCTTCATCAAAAAGCAGGCTGGGATCATGGTGCAGGCCCGGAATCACAAACCGCTCCCAGGGGCCGTTCTCGATATCCCCCGTCTGGTATACATAAAACTGCTGCATGTCATTGCTGGAGAAGCAGACATAATAAACGCCTTCGTGATAACGCAGGCTGGTCGCCCACGATCCGCTACTGTAAATAGCCTTGCCGTTCAGCAGCTTATGGGCATCGTTGTCTTCGAAGCTGTCAAACACATAGCTCACCATTTCCCAGTTCATCAGGTTTTTCGATTTCATGACCGGACACCCGGGCATCGAGTGCATGCTTGTACTGATCATGTAATAGCTATCGCCCACCCGGATGACGCTTGGATCGGGAACATCACCCCAAATGACCGGATTATGAATGGTAATCGTATTCATGTTATTCTCCCGCCAATTCAAGAATGTCCCAGTATGCCTGCTTGGGCTCATGTTTGTCATTAAAAAGGAACGGCCAGTTTTTCCGTCCGCGTACCGGGAAGTTGTCAAGCCATGTATAGTCATCCGCTGCCCCCCAGAACGTGACGCAGTCAATGTGCTGCTTGTATTCCTTAAACAGCCTGAAAATTTGCCGGTAGCGCTCGGCCTGCTGCTCCAGCATTCCTTCCTCGGGAGCCGTCAGACCGGTCCGGCGGTCCTCGAACTGGAATACAGAGAGATCCAGCTCCGTAATATGCAGCTTCATGCCGAGACTTGCATACCGTTCAATTGCCGCACGAATGTCATCCAGCGGAGGATGCACCAGATTCCAGTGAGCTTGCAGCCCGATGCCGTGAATCGGCGCGCCCTGCTCCTGGAGCGACTGCACGAGACGGTAAATCTTCTCCCTTTTCTCCGGATCGGATTCGTTATAATCATTGTAAAAAAGCTGGGCATCCGGATCGGCGGCATGCGCATATTCAAACGCTTTCAAAATAAAATCCTCTCCGGCGATATCGAGCCATTTGGAGGGGCGCAGCCATTCGCCCTTTTGGTCGGAGATCGCTTCGTTGACGACATCCCATGCGTAGATACGGCCTTTATAGCGGGATACTACGGTATCAATATGCGAATTCATCCGCCCCAGCAGCGTTTCACGGTCCGCATTCCCGAACACCCAGGCTGGAGTCTGGTTATGCCAGACAAGCGTATGGCCTCTGACTGCAATGCCGTTGTCTTCGGCAAACGCCATTAAGCGGTCGGCTTCCGTAAAGGTATATTGGTTTTCATCAGGATGCAGCCGTTCGAACTTCATCTCATTTTCAGCGGTGACACTGTTGAAGTGCCGGACTAAAAGCTCCCGCTGTACCGTCAGGGTATGCGGATTCACAGCTGCACCGATCCGGAAATCAGACTGAAATGCCTCGTATAATTTAGGTAGTTCGTTGCTCTGAAGATGGTTCATAGCTTGTTAACCCCTTTCATCATCGATTCTTTCCGCGAAGCAGACTTCTCTTCTAAACTGTAACGGACCCTGATTGATCGTACAACCTAACAAGCTTTAGATCTCACCCTATAATTTATAGAATTAGCACCTGCAAGTGAGAAAGGTACAGCCATTCATAACGTATCTTCCAGCAATTTGCGGCTGTGGCCGTCCAGACTCCGCCAGTCGGTGATTTGGCAGCGCTTGCCGCTGATATCTGACAAAATGACGCGCCCCCCGCTTTGCAGCTGTACATAATCCTGGAGATTCCTCATCGCCAGCCGGGTTGGACCCAAATGGGTCTGAAGTTCCCACAGCCAGAGATCCGATTTTAACCTGATACTGACAATCCGGCTCACCCGCGGCAAAAAGTAGCGGAATTGCAGCTCCCTCCGCAGCTCCTCCCTGCTGTCCTGATCTAACCCGGCCAGCTCCCGGATAATGCCAAGCTCTTCTCCCTTGGCATTGCGGACAGAGATGTACTCTTCGTCAAACCGGAACGGAAAAGTCCGGTAAACCGTCAGCTCTTCATAATGGACACTTTCGATTCTTCCTCCAAGCACGCCGCCCGCTCCACGCTCCAGGCTTACAGCTGCGGGGGGAAGGATACGGATTTCATAAGGATCCTTCATCAGACCTCCACCCCCTTGATTTTGGACAGCTCCTGCTGCGCATCAACCAGTTTACGGTAGATTCCTCCGGGAATATTCAACAGCTCTTCATGTGTGCCTACCTCAGTGATGCGCCCTTTGTCCAGCACGACCAGCCGGTCGGCATTACGGAGCGTCGACAAGCGGTGGGCAATGGCAAACGTCGTTCTTCCCTGAACCAGGCGGGCAATCGCCTCTTGAATCTGACGCTCGGTTTCGGTATCGACTGAAGCCGTTGCTTCATCCAGAATGAGGATGCGCGGATCATGAATGACCGCCCGGGCAATGGCGACCCGCTGCTTTTCTCCCCCGGACAGCTTGTGTCCACGCTCGCCAACCTGTGTGTCATAGCCGTCAGGCATACGGACTATGAAATCATGCGCATTGGCAATTTTGGCCGCCCGCATAATGTCTTCCGGTGTAGCTTCCGGCTTGGCATAAGCAATGTTCTCGGCGATGGAGCCTTCGAAGAGAAAGGTCTCCTGCAGCACAACGCCGATTTGCTTGCGCAGATCGGTCTGGCTGATACTGCGGATCGGAATGCCGTCAATAGAAATGGAGCCTTCGTCCGTATCGTAGAACCGGCACAGGAGGTTAATAAAGGTGGATTTCCCCGCTCCGGAATGACCTACAAGACCAATCATTTCACCGCTTTTTACCTGCAGATCGATTTCCTTCAGTACGGGGTTATGCTTCTCATAGCCGTAGGTTACTTTGGTAAACGCCACATCCCCTTTGATCGTACCAATCGGTACGGGATCGTGAACGTCCATGACTTCAGGCACAGTATCCAGCACCTCAAATACCCGGTAGGCGGCTGCCATGGCCGTACTGGTCCAATTGATCATCTGCTGAATCCATCCCAGAGGACCGAACAGCATGCCCAGATAGGACAGCAGTGCCATCAGTGTTCCTAATTGCAGTGTCCCTTCCAGAACTTTGTTTCCGCCATGATACCAGATGAGGAGTGTTCCCGCTCCGGTCACCAGGCTGAATATGGGGAATATGAACTGCCACATCCCCTCCATCCTCAGATTGTTGTGCACCACTTCCGTATTGGTCCGCTCATAGCGGGACATTTCGGTCCGCTCACGGCCAAACGCCTTAACGACACGGATGCCTTGAAGGGAGTCGCCGACCAGCATGTTCAGCCGCAAAATGGATCTCCACTGCTGATAAGCGAGCCGTCCGATTTTGGGCCAGATCTTCATGGACAGCAGGACCATGAACGGAACAGGAATCAATGCAAACAACGTCAGCTTCCAGTCAAGACTGAATAAAATGAGCAGCACGGCCACAAAGCGCAGCAGCTGCCCGATCACATAAATGACGCCGTCAGTCAGAAACTGCCGCATCGCTTCCGCATCATTATTCACCCGGCCGATGAACTGGGTCGTCTGCCTCCGGTCAAAGAAAGCAAGTGACAGCTTCATAAGCGCACTGAAAATATCCTTGCGGAAATCACCCATCAGCTTGGAGCCTACCCAGATGCCGATCAACCCCCGGACAGCCTGCATTGCCGCCATTACGAGGATAGTCAGCCCCAGTCCGCCGATTACAGCGAGCAGCCTGGTGCCCTTCCCGGCAGCCCCCAGCACATCGTCGATCATGATCTTCGTCAAATAAGGAGGAATCAGCTCCACCAGTGTTGTCAGGATAAGCAGCACTCCGGCAACCATCATTTGAAGCTTATAGGGCTTCGCATAGCCTAGCATCCGGATCACCAGCTTGCCCTTGTTCATGCACTGGGCGCAGATCTGCATGCCTTCATCGAGCGGATTTCCGCAGTGCGGGCAGCTCCGGGGAAGATCCCGTTCGGAGAGAACGGGCAGTTCTTCGCCCTGCGCTGCGGCTTTGATCAATTTAGCGGCATAATCAAACAGCGGGGTCAATGCCGCGGTATAACGGACCGCAACAACCGGTCCAAAGTCTGTGTCAATATGCAGTGCTCCTCCGCCTACTGCAGAAACCGCCCGTGCATCTGTGATTTCAGCAAGAGGCAGATGTATCCTTGGCGCCTCATCCGTATGCCATACGATCAGCTTTTCACCGGAAACAGCGATCCATTGTTCACCAAAGCAACCCTCCGGATCCAGATCTGCTGTGCACTCAAGCAGCAGCGGCTCCCTGACCTGCCTCCGGAAGGGCTCCGGAAGTTTGAAGTTTGTCTGCATCATGCTAACCTACAATCCCGGTACGTTCGATACTCTCGACAAAATACCGCTGTACAAAGATATAAATGATAATGAGCGGCAGAATGGCCAGCAGAATCCCCGTATCCTGCACCATGCTTTGATAGAACGGGTCCACTTTTGAATTCGCGCCGTCCGAGAGCATAATCCCCAGATTGTAAGGCAGGGAAGCAAGTTGAATCGACATGACCTTGCTGGTCGTCAAATAAGTCGTCGTATAAAAGCTGTCGTTCCATTGCCACACGAAGGAGAAGAGCAGAACCGTCATGATCGCCGGAATTGTATTGGGCAGAATAATCCGTAAAAAGGTTTTGCCGATCCCCGCTCCGTCGATATAAGCTGCCTCTTCCACCTCCATCGGTATGCCCCGGAAAAACTGCCGGAATATAAAGATGTACAGACCGGCCTTCATCGAGTTAGCCGTCAGCGAAGTCAGAATGAACGGCCAGTAGGTGTTCAGCAGGTTCAGGGACTTGCCTCCGGTAAGCAGCGGGATCAGCCCCATCAGTGTGAAATCCTTCAAGTTCAGATAGACCGGAATGAGGATGGTGGTCGGCGGGACCAGAATCGTCAGCATCACGCCCATGAACAGCAGATTGCTTCCCTTAAATTTGAGTCTGGAAAATCCATATCCGGCCAGCGCACAGGAAATGGCAGTCAGAATTGTGGTCAGGGCTGACAGCAGGAACGTGTTCCCGAGTGTCGGCCAGTAGTCCATGATGGTAATGACCTGTCTGAAGTTGTCTAGCGAAAAGTGCTCCGGGACCCATATTACAATCGGCGAATATAAATCCGTTTTATCCTTGATGGAAGTAGAGATCTTCTGCAAAATGGGAAACAGAATTACAAAAGCGAGTCCAGCAACCAAAACCATCCGGACGAACGACCACAGCCATCGTTTCCACCACTCTATCGCAAGAAACTTTGAAGCCTGCAATACTTTCACCCTCTTCTAGTTTTGGTAGAATACTTTCTTTGAAATCAGGTACGTGCTTATTAAAAGAATCAGGGATACGGCTAAAAAGTAAATCCAGGCCATGGCCGAGCTCAGTCCGAAATTGAATGCTTCAAACCCGGTTGAGCGGATCAGATCGGTCATGTCGTTCGTAGAGAAAGAATCGATAATGGTGTATACGACATTGACCAGAATAAGCGGGCTGACCATAGGAAAGGTGATTTTCCAGAACGCTTCGTATCCCGTTGCCCCCTCCATCTTGGAGGCTTCGTACAATTGCGGCGGGATAGTCTGTATCCCGGCAAGGAAGATTAACAGCTGAACGCCCGACTGGCTGACAATCTGATAGATACGGTCAACCGCTCCGGTCAGGTAATCAACAATAGTCTCGCTTATGCCGGCTTGTATCATCATCCGGGCCAGCTCGAAGCTGCCTAATCCGCTGACAGCCTTGCCGCCGGCGTTGCTGTCATTCACCGCCTGCACCAGACTGGTGCTCTCCAGATTCATGATTACACCGGAGGCAAGAATAACCGGCAGGAAGAACACGGCCCTTGCCGCCGTTCTCCCCAGAAACTTCTGGTTAAGCAGCACGGCAAGGAACAAGCTGAAGATGACGATCAGCGGAACGTTAACAACCATGGTTACAATGGATTCTGTCAGCGTCCGGTTAAAGCTGGTGTTGACGGTCAGAGCTTCTACATAATTTTTGAAGCCGGCATAGTTAACAATAATTCCGTTCGCATTGGCTTCAATATTGCTCAGACTGAAGCGGAAGGACGCAATCAGCGGCACGAGGAAGAAGAACAGGAATCCCAGCAGCCAGGGCAGCACATAGAGGAAGCCGTACACTGCCTTACGCTGCGAATACGTTCTCCGGGACGAACGGAGCGGGGCCGTCAGTTTCATGTGTGTCCTCCTCCTGTCGTGTAGCTTTCCGCTTCGATGACTTTGCCCTCAGCGGTGACCTGCGTACCGTTATAATTCACAATGACATAAACTCCATTCCCGTAGATCGTTTTGAAGACACCTTCGCCCAATTTCTCATGGGAAGCGATGCTTTGGCCCTGTACATTACGCAGCACCGAGTTCACCTCGCCGTAAATCTCCGCGGCTTCGTTCATCCACAGCTCGTAGTTCACTGCATACAGGTCGGTATATTCCGTATCCTTAACCTTATAGTTGGGCTGCGCAATCCACTCGAAGAAAACACCCGATCCGTATTCCAGACATTTCAGGATATACTGCTTGGGATTCGTATAAGTGGACAGATTATACGGTTTACCCGTATAGCTGATATGGCCATGCACAACCATCGGATAGAAGGGAATGGATTCATCCTCAATCTTGAACCCGCTGCTGGACAGCGGAGCTTCGGTCAGATCCGTAACATAAGGAAGCGCGTAATCGTTACCGCCGCTGGCCATAACCTCCAAGCCCTTTCCGGCAATACCGGCTAATGCCTTGACCGAGATTTCCTGCGATTCCGTACGGTCCATCTGCTCATGCTTGCGGTAATCGCTGTTCAGCCTGTCTGCCAGATCACGCAGGGAAATGCCTCCGGTATTTAACTTTCCGAACCCTTCAAGCATCTCTTCCACAACTCCTCCTACCAGACGGGGAGCCACAACATAAGTGGGAGTCCTGTCCCTGTCCCGCCGGTTGATTACCGGGTTGACTGGATAGAGCGTCGCCGGGATGTCCCGGAGTGTACGCGCCGCATCCTTCGTCACACTGAAACCATCGTCGGACAGAGCTGTGAGGATGGACATATCCGGAAACAGCGAGATGCCCTGCCGTCCGGTATACTGGGCGAGCTCCTTCAGGCCTTTCTTGCCTCCCACAGCGCCATCAACGCGGATACGGTCCGGAACTCCATGATTCATCCCCCCGTTGAACCAGCCTGTGTATTTCAGCTTGATATTATGGATCCCCTGGGCCTGAACCTTATCGAGAATCATCTGCGCCTGGCCGAAGGTGGTCAGCGGCTCAAGCGCATTGTACGGAATGCCGATAACATGCTTCTTCTTCGTGATGCTGCCGTCAAGCTGGAGATAGAACGGCAGATCATCCGTCTCTGCAGCCGGCTGCGGAAGTCCGTCTTTGCCGAGCAGATATTGCTGGTAGTATTTGGCCATGCCCTGGTAGGTAGCGTTTTCTCCTGAGAGAAAGACATACCTCACCTGAAAGTCCGATTTCATCGGATTCTCCTGAAATCTTGGCAGTGAACGCTGCTGACCGTTAGCATCCAGCGTTACACTGCCCTTGTTCACCACATAAAAGCTCGGATACGCATAGTTATAGCTGTTCAATCTGCCTGCTACATCTGCATTGATTGTCGCAACCGGGGCGCCCTCTTCAATAATGCCCAGGAACGCTTTTTGTTCCTTGAGCATGCCAAAGACCGGCAGGCGGACTGCTTCTTCCCTTGAGACCACATCAGCCGTATCCATCGTTTGATCCGTGCCGTATACAGTCTGCTGGTAAGCAGAATATCTCGTTTTACCATTGTTGAAATGAATCAGGGCGCCGGAGCCGTCCGGTACCAGGATGGAGCCTTTCTCTTCCTGGCCCGCGGCTCCGAAGAAGCTTAGCAGGGAGACCGAATTCACAGGATATTCAGCCGGATAATAAATTCTTTCTACTGGAACCCTGGCGATCAGGCTGTCTCCATCCAGCGTATATTCGATAGCTGCCTGAAAGATACGCGGCTCCTCCCCGGCCTCCTCCAGATTGAATTCGGCTGCATCCTTCTGCAAATCCTCTTCCGTGTACCCGATCGCTTCAAAAGCCTTCAGTGCCCGTTCCAGCTGCAGCCCCTGCAGCGCGCTGTCATTGCGGACATAGGCTGATTTCTCCGTTTCCTCCTTATAAGCAATAGCGACCGCACGTTTACCTGTCTTATCCATTTTCCCCGTCAATTCCTCATAGCGTTCCTGGCTCAGCATGGCGGGAAGATCTTCTGCGGAGGCCTGAACCGTTCCGAATTGATAGGACACACGCACTCCGTCCGGGATGGTCTCTGAGCTGATTTGCTTGTACGCGATGCTGTCCGTAAACGTATTGATGGAGTTCATCTGACCAAAGCTGTTGTAGAAATCCAGCTGGAGCTGGGAAGACAGCAGGCCTTTGTTGACTCCTGCCGCCAGGGTATCCTGATCCCGCTCCGGCGGGTTACTGAACCAGAGCTGGTTGCTTTCGGTATGAAGCACGGCAATTTCGCCTGTTTCTTCATTAATGAACAAACGCATTTGTCCGTTCTCTGCCACCCCCTTCATCCCTGCCAAACGGGAATCCGAGAATGCAGCATTCAAAGGCCTGCTCTGTTCAAATACGGCTGCAGCCGGACTGCTGGCTGTCTTCACCTCCTGGCCCGGACCGGAACAGCCGGCAAGCAGACTGCCCAGCATCACCAGACTAAGGAGCAGAGCTTTTCTCGCCTTACACATGGATATGCCTCCTTTCCTAGCTTCTCAGAACGAGCTCTTGATATATGGTCATGAAGAAATTGATAATTTGCTGCACCAGGCTGAAGAACAGCAGACACAGAAAGGCCATAAACGCCATAGCCGCAACCGTCAACAGGATGGTCACTATGGTCTTGCCCGGCGTGAACTGCTGCACCGTCATATTTCCGACAAACAGCAGAAATAAAAACCAGATGGTGGCCAGGCTTCCCGAGAAATAATAGAAAGAGGCCTCCTGAAGAGAGATATAATTGCTGAGCCAAATCCACGGAAGATTGATGATTACCAGCGGAAGCATCGCAAAGCAGGTGGACGTAAATATTTCAACAAATTTGCCTTCCCCGTCCATCAAAGTCGTAATCGACCAATTCGCCACGGTCCAGAACAATACCGGGATAAGTACATACAGCACTTCCAGAAGACTGTTCATGTAATTTGGATTGTACATCGACACGAGGAAACCGCTGTATTGGGTACTCAGCACATTGGTCAGTACCATCAAGCCAAGGATGATAAAAGAGATTACAAGATTCGTTCTGCGGCTGCGGTCGTATTTCAGGTCCCAGAACCCGTTAAAGGGGTGCGCCATCAGCCCAAAAGGGTATTTAACCAGCTCTTTGTTCACGCGGGACCACCTTCTTTCTCACCTTCATTTTTCTAAACTTAATCCAGGCAAAGACGGCAAGGACAAGGAGGAAGACAGCAGCCACAATTTCTGTAAAATGGGCACGCAGCACCTGTTTGCGGTGCAGCAAATAGGCCTTCGAATAATTGGTCTTATCCATGCTCTGTTTAAAATATTTCATCGCTTCAGCGTAATCGCCCTGACGCAGAATGGCCTTGCCGATACCGGAATAAGCAAAATCCAGATTGGCGTTCATGTTGATCGTCTGCCGGAACAGCTGCAGCGCCTGCTCCTCGTCACCGTTGTAGTAGCTGCGGACCGCCTGATTCAGCGTCCGTCCGTACTCCGTACTCCGGAATACGGTGATCTCGCCAAGCGCCTTATCCAGCACGATAAAATCATCGCCGATCCGCTCCAGGGCCGCAGGAGTATTAAAGTAGCCCAGCTGGTTGCCCATACCGCCGAATACATACAAAAGATAGCCGTCGCCGTTGTAAGTGAACACCCGGCCGTGGTTGGCATCCAGAATCGAGTACATTTCGCTGTCGCCGATATCAATGTCGGCTAATCGGGTATAGCCGGTTGTAACCGTGGCGTAGATGTCCCCTTCCGGTTCCCAGTAGCCCAGCCGCCGCAGAATATCGCTGCCCTGCGCATTAAGCTTCTTCACATTATTATTGCGCTGACCGTTGGTCGCATAAATAAAGCCTTCTTCATTGATGTCCAGATTGGTGAACTCGGTCGGTGTGTACATGACCATCTGGCTCCGCTGCGCTTGCGTGGATATACGTTTCCAGAAATATTCGACCGGATCAATCGTGACTTTGTTAGCGCCAATAAAGGAGGTGAAGTCCCCCCCGGAATTAAACTCCATGAATCCGTCATAGACACCGGTAGCCATGACATACAGGCGCTGCGCTTTATCCACAACAAGCCTGACAGGCTGAAAAGTGAAATTCTCCGGCAGCTGCTCAGACTGCGGACTGTCAATCACCTTCACAACCTTGTCGCCGGAATCAAGCTGCACCACCCGCCTGTTTCCGGTATCGGCAATATATAAATCCTTATTCTCTGTGACGAACAGTCCAAGCGGATTCTGGAAGGTCTGTACCGCCCCGTCCTGCTTGAAGGAATCAATGATCCGGTTCAGCTTGAACTGGCTATCCAGTATCACTATCCGGTTATTACCGGTGTCCAGCACATAAATATCTCCGTCCGGGGTCACATGCATATCGGAGGGATCCTTCAAAGGTCCCGTGCCGAGGCTGTCTCCGGTCCACAGTTCCGTTGCCTGGTAGGCTGCCGGCGAAGCTACCGGCTCCCCCCAGTAAGAGTAGTTATAGGAAGAGCTGCTCCCGTCAGCCATAGCGGGTGCTGCTCCCGACATAACGCCGAGCAGCACACACACAGCCACCAGGATGTACGCCCTTGCCCGGTTAGCAACATTCTTCATCGCGTACGCATCCTTTCTACTCCTTCATCCCGGACGTCGCCATCGTCTGAATGACGCTGCTCTGGGAGATTATGAAGAGCGTAATGGGAACCACCATGAGCAGCAGCGCCACAGCCGCCCCGACACCGGCTCTGGCTATTCCGCCTTGCACAATCTGGCCAAGCGCATAGTGAAGTGTCTTGAGATTCTCACTGTAAATAAAGTTGCCCCCGTCGCTTCCCCACAGCATCGGAAACTGCAGGATCATCAGCGTCAGCCAGGCCGGCTTTACATTCGGCATCACAATGGTCCAGAAGATGCGGTATTCGCTGGCTCCGTCGATCTTGGCAGCCTCCAGCAGGGCATCCGGAATCTGTTCCATGAACTGCTTCATCAGAAATAGTCCAAGCGAGAACGAGAGGGACGGTACAATGATTGAAGCATGGGTGTTGATCCATCCAAGCCAGGACATCACCATATAGTTCGGAATCGCGGTGACCTGGGCGGAGAACATCAGCGACAGGACCACGATGGTGAACAGCACCCTGGAGCCCGGGAACCGGTATTTGGCCAGCGGGTAGGCGGCCGCCGAAGCGAGCAGAATATGTCCGGCGGTACCCACGACCGTAATGATCAGCGTATTCATGATGTACCTGGACAGTGGAACCCAGGAATTCCCCATCAACGAGAACAGGTCAAAAAAGTTATCCATCGTCGGATTGTTAACGAGAAAACGCGGCGGGAAGATAAACAGCTCATCCAGCGGCTTAAACGCATTATTGACGGCATAGATCAAGGGCAGTGCCATGAAGCAGCCAAAGGCAGCCAGCAGCAGGAAGAGCAGAAAGCTGACGGTAAATGAACGGTTGAGCTTCTTCGTTCCGGAGAATAACCGTATCGTTTTGACGCTCAATTCACTCCCCCACCTTTCTGAGCAGTTTCTGTATAAGCAGGTTTGCCCCAAGCATCAGACCAAAGAGTACCGTCGCGATAGCCGAAGCATAACCCATCTCAAAGCGGATCGTACCGTAGTCCATCAAATGGGTCACAATCGTATGGGCCGCATAGTTGACACTCGGAAACCCTGCAAGTGCAATGGCAACATCAGCCACGGCAAAAGAGCTCGTAATCTGCATGACAGCGCCGAACATCAGCTGCGGCCGCATGGAAGGAAGCGTGATGAACCACAGCTCCTGCCAGCGGTTTTTTATACCGTCAATGGATCCGGCTTCGATCAGGGTGTGGTCGACCGTCTGCAGTCCCGCGATAAAGGCCAGAAAGCTGGTGCCGAGACTCAGCCAGAGCTGTACAATAATGATGATGGTCAGAATGTATTGTTCATTGGTCAGCCACTGAACCGGTTCAAGAATGAATCCTGTTTTCATCAGGAAACCGTTCAGATAGCCGTAGGCATCACCGGAGAAGAAGATCAGCCAAATGAAATACACATTTCCGGCAATGGACGGCGCGTAGAATACCAGCGTCATAAATGCGCGTATTTTGGGTGACAGTTCATTGATGATCCAGGCAAACAGAAAACAGGCGATATAGCTGACCGGACCGGTAATTACCGCGAACATCAGCGTATTCTTAAGTGCAATCATAAATACATCGTCACCGAGCAGCAGCCTGGAATAATTCTGCAGACCGACAAATCTCGGAAACTCCAGCATGTTAAAGTAGAAGAAGCTAAGTATCATGGAAAAGACTACCGGAATGACGGTGAACATGAAAAAAAGGATCATGTACGGAGCCATCAGGATATAATGGTGCTTGCTCTTCTTGATTTCCCTCCAGTTTCGGGCCCATACCGGTTCCTTCGCTGCAGGGCTGTGAACCGGTACTGACCGATCGGCGGCTTCCACTTGCATCTTCCTACCCCCCAAACGAATACGGCAAATTGAACTCTTTGCGCTTGATCGCTATTTCATCATTGATATACAGAATATAATCCGACAGGGCTTCCCGGGGATTCTCATTGCCGTTGACCACCTTGCGGAAAGCGTTATCAAGATGCCGGCCTGTGAAGTAACCGCCCGGAATCTGGGGAATGCCTTCAACCCATTGCCACTGGCTCTCCAGATTGTTATAATCCTTGACTGGCCATGGCAGCTGCTCCAGGGCTTCGATATTGGCCGTCGGATATCTGGCCGATTCACCGAGCAGGCCCTCCATCTGGCGGCCGTACATAATCTGGGTGCTGCTGTCCGTCCACCACTTCATGAATTCCCAGGCGGAATCCTTGTCATCCGCGTTCTCCAGCATCAGAACGCCGGTCGTATGGCTGGCTACCTTATGATTGACCGAATGGTCCGGAAGCTCCGTCCCCGGAACCAGAGTGAAATCCCACAGTCCCTTGATTTCCGGTGCCATAACCTTCAGATTGTTGTAAATGGTATAATCTGCGATCCCAATCGGCATTTCGCCGGTCCGGAACCGGTTCGGAAAGTCCGCCTGAAGCGGGAATTTGTAATTCGTGTAGAATTGCGTCCACTTCTTGAACGCTTCCATGGAAATATCAGAATCCAGTCCGCTCTTCTGGCCTTCTTCACGGTAGAACGATCCGTCATGCTGATAGAGCAGCATGGAGAAGGTCGCATTCGGCACAATCGTCGCATTGTTCGTCGGATTCTCGATAGGAAGATAGAATTCCATGTTGTGCTTCTGCAGCACCGAAATCATGTTATAGACATCCTGCCAGGTCTCCGGAGGCGTCAGGCCAAGCTCCTGCAATATATCCTTGCGGTAGAACAGCATCGGGAACGTCTGCTGCTCCGGCAGCGCATATATACCGCCATTGTATTTATAAGGTTCCAGCGCACTGTCCCTGAATCTGGAAGAAATCTCCCCGAAATCTGAGAATTGGGTCAGATCGGCGGCAGAGTCACGCATCGCGTAATTGACGGGAATATCCTCGCCAATCTGCATCGCGACATCCGGTCCTTCACCGGACAGGGTCGCAGGCAGCAGAATGTTCGCGGGCACGAGCCGGAGATGGACGGATATATCCGTATCCGGCGTAAAAGTTTCGTCAATCATACTTTTGAGTACCTGGGCCTGATCCCGTCCGGTCGTAATCCAGACGGTTACGGATTTCTGATTCTCCGTGGTGTTGCCGATGCTGTCATAGTCCTCTGTATAGGAGGAGAACAAGGCACCGACCTCATGCTTGATTTTGGCCAGGGCCGGCGATTGCGCCTTGGGCAGCGTATGGCCCGGTGAAGACACTACCAGATAATCCAGCGTAAGCGGCTGCTCGCGGACCGTAAGAATCCAGGTTCCGAGTCCGCCTACATTCGTCTTGAAGGAGGTCAGACGCCGCGGAACTGTCTCCGGGTCCTTGATCATTTCCTCCAGCTGATGGACCAGCGTATACAGCACAGCTACCTTGTCGCTCCGTTCTCCGGTAGATTTCTCCAAGTACTCAGCGACACTGCGAATAGTTTCGGCCTGGGTCTTGAACACCTCAACCATGTCCGGTATCCGCTTTACCAGCTGATAATCGCGGTACGCATCCGGTGTATTCGACGTGATGATCATGATTTTCCGGTACATTTCATTCAATTGAAGCACGCTGGACTCGATCGTCTGCAGAAGCGGGGCCAGATCACCCAGCGTCACCGTCATGCGGAGCTTGTGCTTGCCCTCGGTCAGATGGAACAGATAAGGCTCCTCTCCGCCCAGCACATCCATTTTCCAGTCCATATTAAAGGCAAACTGGATCCGCTTCATTTCCTCAAACGGAATTACACCGTCAATCGTCAGGCTCCTTGTAGCAAACACGCCCCGCAGCTGATCCTGCTTGACTTTGAGCGCAATCTGGTACAATCCCTCTTCCGGTACATCAATTTCCCATTCGATCCACTGCCCCGGAAGCTTCCAGTTCAGTCCGCCAATCGTATTAATACGGATTTTGGAGACGTCGTAAGGCTCAACTGACGGACTGGACCTGTCAGAAAGCGGGTACAAGGTCGGGGAAGATTTCAGCGCAGCGTCTTCTGCCTGAACGACTACATAATGGCCTTCCGCCGGTTTGAGTCCAAGGGACTCATACGTGCCTGCCAGCTCAGCATAAGGCTTGACGCCCCCATCCTGATACAGCTCAATATAATCAATGGCCAGCGGCTCTCTGACCGCGGCGAGCGTGATCTCTTGTTCACCTTGCCCGAAATAAAACTGATAAGGCTCCTCATAATAACCGTCGCTATCAGTGAAGGGGGACAGCTGCCACTGCGGCTTCTCAATCTGAGAAGGACGCAGATCATTCCCGCGGTCATCCCGCCCTACTTCAGCCTCACGGCTTCCCCATAAGCGGTAAAGAATCAAATTCCCGGATTCCGCAAAGGGAATCTTCCCGTTAATTGCCAGCGATCTTTCAATCGAAGAGCTCTTGCCTTCGACCGGGAAGTAGTGAATCCGTGCATTGTACAGCCCCGCTTCCGCAATCTCGGCCTTCCAAGTGATGCTGCCCGTGTCCGGTGTAATTACCGCCTGTCCTTCAAGCCCCTCATAGCCGCTGACGACCTCAAAGTCTTCACCGTCTAGACGGCTATAACGTTCGCCTTCAATACGTATAATTTTGTCCGGCCGCCCGCTCGCTGAATGGGCCTGCCTGTATTCCCCATAGCCGTCCCCGGCGGTATTATCCGTAACCGGGACAAAGTCGTTCATTGCGTAGATCCGCTTCTGCGGGGCATCACCCGCACTGGCGGCGACCGCAATAAGAACGCAGGCAATGATTACAACAACAATGCCTATGCCATACTTCCTCTTTCTGATGTTCAACGCTTCTCCCCTCCAGCACCAGAGATTGCAGTTTAATAATGAGTCCCCATTATAGAATGCTTCTTCTACATGGGGACATCATGGTTAACGGTTATTTTTTATAAACTTCGTCAATGGCTGCCTGCACCTTCGCCTTATATTTCTCGACAACAGTCGATACCGAATTGCCTGAGGTCAGTTCACCGATAATGTCGTAGTACGGCAGATTCGGGAACGTATTATGGTCAAGAACCACCATGTTCGGAGCGACCATTTTGGCGTTTTCAATATCTTCCTCGGTGGTGAAGACGGACTCATACGAACCCTGGTCAGGATAATCATAGATGGAGTCGATATCATTAATCTTCTCCCAGATGTACATCAGCTGTTCCGGATTCTCCACGGCCTTCGGAATCGTCAGTGCCTGATAGAGCGCTTCGGCAGAGTGATAGGTAGTTGCACTCGGACCTTTCGGGAACGGAACGAAGCTGAGCTCATAATCCTGCATATCGGTCTTGAAGCCGTTCAATTCATACAGCGCACCGGCATACATCAATGTGTTGCCTTGGCGGAAGAATTGGGCAGGCTCGGTCCAGTCTCCGCCTTCAGTCGGACGGGACACCTTCTCTGTAGCCAGGCGGGATACCAGGCCAAAGGATTCAAGCGTTTTCGGATCATCCAGTGTCTGCTTGTCGCCGCTTGTCAGTGTGGCTTCGTTCGAATAAAGCGCCTGGTCCATCAGACCGTTGTTAGCGAGTCCCCAAGTATCCAGCTTGCCGTCATTGTTCGTATCCTTGTTGGCATCCTTGGCTACCTGAATGAATGTATCCCAGTTCCAGGTATCTTCATCGACATACTCCTGGAGCGGTTTCATTCCCAGCTTGTTCATCAGCGTTTTGTTGTAGAAAATGCCCTGAACCAGATTAGCCTGGTTCTCGGTGAAAGCATAGCCCCTGCCGTTATACTGCATGTATTCATTAGTCGTTTTCTGATTGAACACCCGGGCATTCTTCGTATATTCATCGACCGGCCAGAGCAAATCCTGTTTAACGAGCGCCGGGATCATGTAGGATTTCCCGAGACGGACAATATCTCCGATCGGTTCCCCGGCCAGCAGGGAAGCAGTTACCTTCGCCTGGTACTCACCGAAATCAATATTCACATATTCAACCTTGAAGTTATGCTTTTTCATCAGTTCATCCAGATTCTTTTTTCTCTGGATATTATCCGGATTATCCTCCGGGATCGTCATATCCCACCAGGCTACAATCTTGATGGTCCTGCCTCCCATATCAAAATCCATCTCAGGCGTAGCTTCAACATCCTCCTCCGCAGCGGCATTGTTCCCAGCTGTGTTCCCGTTGTTTCCGTTGCCGCTGTTTTCTGCTGCTTCAGCCGGCGCCGGAGTGGCAGTGTTGCCCTGGGCATTACCGCCGCTTCCCGAATTACCGCTGCTGCAGGCCGCAAGCGTGAATACCATTGTCAAACTGAGAAGCGTTGTACAGAGCTTTTTGTATAACATTTTTGGGACCTCCCCTTCTGTGATTGGGTAACAATCAAAAGTGTAGCGCTTACAAAATTGATCGACAACCTGCTGATTTTCAGGGGTGAACCTGTTCATTTATAGATCATTGCCGCGTAAAAATGCACTTTGTTGAACAGGTAAACAAATGCACGGTTAATAAAAAGTTGCACATTGTCACTCCCCTTCAGGTTGAACCATAATAAGAGCGTAGTCAGGATTTATGAACATCAGTCACTGCGGATGACTATTTTTTGATGAAAGCGGGGAAAGCATCTTGTATAAGATACTGCTTGTGGATCCTAATTCAGATTCATCGGAAGCCTTGCTGCATATGCTGGACTGGAATCAGGCCGGTTTTTGCATTCACACTACTGCGGATAATATTACTGACGCACTGTACCATGTTGACAATCCTGCCCATATTCTTGTTTTAGTAAATATAAAGCGCTTACAATCCTTCGGTCTGCAGTTATGCGGACTTATTCGCCAAAAAAGCCGCATCCCGATCATTTTGATTGGCGGAGGACAGGATTTCAATCTGGCCCGTCAGGCTCTGCACTATCAGGTAAACGATTACTTAGCGGATCCTGTACAGTCATCCGAACTGCTGGACAGTCTCTCTAAGCTCAGGCGTAATCTTGATGCACCGCTCAAAGACGCCGTAAAGGCTCCGCAGCCCCATTGTCAAAACTCTATTATTGATATGGTTAAAAAATATGTCCAGGAGGAGCTGCACCAGAATATCTCGCTGAAAAAGATCTCTGAAGCCCTGCACTTCAACTGTGCCTATCTGGGGCAAAAATTCAAAAGTGAAGAGCAGATCTCCTTCAATGAATACCTCCTCCAGCAGCGTATGGAGAAGGCCAAACATTTGCTGGAAAACACTGAAATGCGGATCTATGAAATCTCCAGGGAAGTCGGATACTCGGAAACCGACTGGTTCTACAAGAAGTTCAAGGAGTACACCGGAACAAGCGCCAATGAATACCGCAAGCAGACATTGATAACTGCATAGATACACACATGAAACAGCGGCGATTCATGACCTTTAAGTCATGTCGCCGCTGCCGGATTCTGTGATTAATAATTCGTGAACGTGTCACGGTACTCCTGAGGTGTCATGCCTGTTACTTTCTTGAAGAAACGGGTAAAGGAGTGGGCTGCTTCATAACCGACCGCCGCCGCTACTTCCCTGATTTTGACCCCCTCCGCTTTTAGCATCTCCATTGCGCGGCGCACCCGGCACTCGTCAATGTAATCAGACAGGTTAATGCCTTGTTCCTGCTTGAAAAAACGGGACAGATAGGTCGGATTAAAGTGATTCAGTTCAGCCAGACGGACAAGAGACAGGTCCTCGCCAAGGTTATTGTCGATATAATGGCAGATCCGTTCAATGGCATTTGAAGCCTGATTATGCTCATCAGACTGTCTGGCGTCGAGGATAGCAGCGGCAGCACCCGACAAGTACTGAAAGGAAGCTGCAATGGAAGCATGCTCATCCAACCTCATTAATTTGCTATAGTCCCCTAATTGTTCTTTCTGTAAGCCCCAGCGGTTGATACAGGACAGAAATACAAGTGCCAGCGTATAATAAGCTTCCGTCACCTGGTTGACATCCCAATGACCCTGCAGAATATAACAAATGGTATCATTCAAAGATTCATGTAATTTCTCCTTGCGGCCTGCTTCTAGATGGGCAGCTATAATGTCTGTACGGGAGCTGATCCGCAGTTCCTCCCTCGTCTCCCCTGTCCCGGACTGTCCGCTCCAGACGACAGAAGACCCGCTTACGGCTCTGATCTGCTGCACTTGACGAAGCCGTTCGTATTGTGCGGATACAGCATCCCAGGAGCAGGGAACACCGGCAGTAAAAGCGAGCGGCAGCTGAAGCTCCTCCAGGCAGGCTTCCTGGATAAGCTCCAGTGTCCCTTCCAGATAACGCTTCAGCTGGTGCTCTGAATCCTTCAATTCAGCTGAAGCCGGCTGAAGGAACCACAGCAGGCCCCCGTATTTATCCTCTATTCCAACATGCTGTGTTTTCCCTGCCAGATAAGAATCCCAGATCAGGCGGGCCGTTGTGAGTTTTCGGCTCGATTCGGTATAGCTTGCTTCCCCTTGATACTCTGGACGGCCCAGAATCAGGGTCACAGGCGCACGGGGATCAAGCCCGATATTCAGAACACTGAAGTCCTGCTCCAGCATCCCGGTATCTTTTCCAAACATCCGGCTGTCCTGAAGAAGATGCCTGAAATATCCTCCCTGAGCCGTTAACTCCAAGGCAAGCATATGTTCAGTGGACTGGGCGATAAGCGCTTCCACTCTCCTGCTCTGCTCAATCTCCCGCAGCGTCTCCTCAACGGTCGACACCACTTTGTCGTATCCTTCTGTTTTGAGGACATAACGCATTCCGGTCATCTGAATGGCTTGATAGGCATAGTCAAATTCGCTGTACCCGGTCAAAAAAATAATTTTGCACCTCGGCCAGAGGTTCCTGATGTTCTCCGACAGCTCCAGGCCGCTCATGCCGGGCATCCGGATATCGGTCAACACCATATCAATCCGTGTCCGTTCCATCCAGACCAAGGCTTCCCTGGAAGAATACGCCTTGCAGACATCCAGCTTCTCCGGCATAAATTGAGTCAGTACTTCATGCAGGGTGTCTGTAATAATCTCTTCGTCATCCACCACGAGCAGTCTATACATCGTCCTCTTCCCCCTTTATGCAAATCCGTATGATCACTTTAAGTCCCCCCAGCCCGCTTCGTGAAATCTCCAGTCCGCTGCCTTCTCCATGAATAAGGCTGATTCTGCGGTGAATATTCATCATCCCTGTCATCTCCGGGAATTTCAGCGGGTACAGCAGTTTTTCCTGAAGCAGTTTTATCCCTGCATCGTCCAGGTCGTTACCGTTATCTTCTATAATAATGCGGGCCTCACTGGAAGAGGATTCAAAGGATACCCGCAGCATGCCCTCCTCAGGCATTTTTTCAAGACTGTGTTCATAGGCGTTCTCAATCAGCGGCTGGGTAATCAGCCTGGGAACACGGATCTCCCCCATCTCTTCCGGCATCTCGTCAAACTGGACTTGAATACGCCTGGAAAAGCGAAGCTTCTGGATTTCGGTATACATCCGGGAATGCCGGATTTCCTCAGACAGCTTCACGTAGTCCTCCCCGTTGCGGGTAATAAAGCGGAAATATTCACCAAGCATACCTGTAAATTGCCCAATGCGTTCCACATCCCCCGTTTTGGACAGGGAATTCAGGATAAAAAAGCTGTTGTACAAAAAATGAGGATTGATCTGCGACTGCAGCTGTTTAAGCTCTGCCTTCTGCATCATCAGCTTTTGTTTGAAATCCTGATCAATCAATATTTGCAGCTTGGCTATCATTTGGTTGAAGCGCTGGTACAAATACCCGAATTCGTCAGAATGCTTGTGTTCGATTTGGATATCAAGCGTCCCGTCCTCCATACGCCGGAAACCCTTAACCAGCTGGAGCAGGGGCCTGTGCACCATTCTGTATGTCATAAATGCGTAGAAGGAAACGGCGCACAGGGAAGCCAGGGCAAACAGCCATGCCCACATTTTGAATTTGGCCAGCGGCCGCCGTACTTCCTCCATAGGCAGAAAGTTAGCCACTGACAGATCAAGCGGTTCCGAGAACGCCTTGTCAATATGATATTCCCGGCCATCCACCTTGAAGCGCGCCCACCTTCCCTGAACCTTCCGCAGCGCAGTCATATTGTTCTTAAGAATGTCATCCGTCTCCTCATCATTTCCCAGCGCGAACGTTGAAGCCTCCGCAAGCAGAAAGGAACGGCTCTCCGGATAGAGGTTAACCTGGCCCAGTGAGCTTCGCAGCTTCCGGTTATCCAGCTCAACCTGTACGATAAACAGCGGCTCATCGCCCTTTACTCCGCTTTGTTTAATAGCAATCATATGAAGAAGACCATTATAGCTGATCAGCTTTTTATCCGACTTGTGGGGAATGGAACGGAAAAAGGTATAGCTTCGTGTGTCAAAACTCTGAATCGCACTTTGGACAGACAGCGTTTTATCGATCTTGCGGACATGAATCCGGATATCCTTGATATAATCACTGCTTGTCTTAATAGTGGCCAAACGCTGAAATAATTCGTTTAGGCTTGTGCGTCTCTCCACGCTGCTCATCATATCCCAGGTAACCGCAAGACGGTTCAGGTGGTTATCCTCAAGAATGTCGAACTGCTGCATCTCGATCCAATCCAGCTCACGGGTCAAATCACCCAGATAATCCGTCAGCTGGGCCATAGTCGCCGTAGATAAATCACGGCTGGCGTTATTGTAGCTCCAGTTATATAAATAGACGCCCAGAAGCAGCACCGGTAAAATAATGATCAGATACATCATGACCATTCTGGCCAAAATTGTCGTCCGGAAGGAACGGATAGGTGCATTCAATAGTACAAGCCTCCGATGTTGTAAGTTATATCACTCAGACTTTCTGGATTGTCCTTCATACCAGCGGTTGACCTCTGTGGTCAATGCAGTACCTCCGAACCGCTCCCACTCCTCTGTAAACCGGTCAAATTCATCCAGAGGGCTTCCTAAAATAATGTCCATGTACGTATCCAGCTGCATATTGATCAGAAGGCTGTTCTTCTCAAGCATCGTTTCCGTCGGACTGCCGACAAAGCTCTCATACAGCAGCTGATCGTTTTGGATATATTGATCAAGCACCGAAAACACACCCTCCTGACCATAAATCCTTTCCCATCCCCAGCCGCTTTCTTTATCCTCGCCTCCGCGCTGGTAAATATCGATCATCCGTTTTATGGACTCCGCTTCATCCGACAGTCCCGAATAATCACCCGTCCGGCGGCCATGCTCCAGCTGGTAAAAGGCATTGAGATTTTTGCGGCCGGGAGCAGGCGTTACGGGGGATAATCCCCAAACCGCATACGGATTGCTGTAGTATGTTTTATAATCGGCTGCCTCGCCCCAGTTTGTTTTCAGATACAGGTTGAACATTTTGACCAGTGCTTCCGGATGCTCATATTCCTTTTTCACAGCAAAGAATTGGTTAGTCGCAAAAGGAAGAGGAACCTTCGCTTTGCTTCCGGCAGCCGATACGATGGGATAAGCACGCCACTGCGCCTGCGGATTCTGCTCCCGGCTTAATTGAAGCCAGAATGAAGCCCACTGCTCTCCATACACAATACCAATTTTTCCGGCACCTACGATCTTTTTGACCTTGGCTCCATCCTGAAGTGAAAACTCAGGGTCCATTTGACCGCCGGCATACAACTTTTGAAGTGAGGCAAGTGCTGTTTTGACCTGCGGCTGTACGCCCCCATACACCAGCCGGCCGCCCGGATCTTTCAGCCAAAGGCTGGGGTACGCCCCGTAGCCCGCCATAAAGTTTGCAAGGCCGGCCACCGGGTCCCACAAATAACTGGTAGCAGCCAGTCCATATGTATCGTCCATCCCGTTACCGTCAGGATCACCCTCTGTAAACGCTTTCGATAATTGAAGCAGTTCATCCATCGTACTCGGCGGCTCAAGACCCAGCCGTTCCAGCCAATCGGTGCGGATCCACAAATATTGGGCGCCCTCGATGGATGAAGCCGTCTGCGGAATCCCCATCAGCTTGCCGTCGATGGTCGCCGCCTCAAAAGGACCTGATCCCTCTTCCCCAAGCGTCTCTCTTGTAAACGAAGAGGCATTCTGCTCATAGACTTCACTCAAATCCTGAATCAGACCGGCATTGCTGAGCTGTCTTAGCTGCTGCGCATTCACCTTCACCACGTCCGGAATACGTCCCGAAGCCAGCGCCATTCCAAATTTTTTATAATAGACCTCACCGTCAGCAATCCAGTCGTAGGTAATCTTGATGCCCAGCTCCTCTTCATACAGCCGGGTCCAGCGGTTGTCCTCCAGCGTTTCCCCGGGTAAGAAATCGAACAGATCGTCATCATCACTAAATTCTCTCACCATGGAAAGCTCTACAGGCGGGGAGTAACTGCTGAAGGCCGGTTCGTTCTTCTGAGTAACAGATAAATCCCCGGGAGAAGTCCGCCTGTCCATCACAAGACTCCAGATTATAACGAAAAATACTAAACAGACTGCGAAAGCCAGGACCAGCTTTTTTATGGGCTTGCTTAGCATATTCATACTCATCCCCCGTATGTAAGAAAAGATTGATACATTATTATCATTGAATCCTCTTTACATTTGCAACCCGCTAATTTTGATTTTGTTACCCGTTCTTTACTAATTTTAGGATCTTTCCTCAGCGATGACAATCTCCCTTTCCTGTTCTGCCTCTTCCCATTTAAACGTTTTATATGAAAAACGAGTATAAGTTGTTCACATGGACTTGCTTACCTTGACGCTATTAATGAAGTGGAAGATTGCATCAGCAAGATTCAGGAATTATGATTTATATCAGATCTGCCTGTATAAATGCAGTTCATTTAAAGAGGTTGGGTGGTATAAAGATGCCAAAAACGATATTAGTTGTAGACGACGATGAAGAAATCGTTAAACTCATCACAAAAACTCTAAGATACGAGCAATTTGCAGTCATTTCGGCATGTTCCGGAAAAGAAGCTTTATCTGCAGTGGAAGATAATCAAATTGATTTCATCGTTCTGGATATAGTGATGCCTGATATGGATGGACATGATGTCTGCAGAAGAATCCGGCAATCTTACAATGTTCCGATTCTGTTTCTAAGCGCTCGTGATAAGGATATTGATAAAATCGTCGGTCTCGAAATAGGGGCAGACGATTACATGACCAAACCTTTCAGTATTCAGGAGCTTGCCTCCAGGATAAAGGCCCACTTCAGAAAAGTGGACAGGCTGTTTAAAGAATGGGATGAACTTAATCCCAGTAACGACAAGGCGGATGTTCCACTCCTTTTGAACGATAAAACATTTGAAGCCTTTCTGCACAGCCGGAAGCTCGATTTATCAACGAAAGAATTTCAAATTTTGTCCATACTTATGCGCCACCCCAATCAGGTATTGACCCGAGAGCAGATCTACGAAAACGTCTGGGGAGACGAATACGGAGAAATAAATACCGTAACGGTGCATATCAAAAATATCCGCAAGAAACTGGGTCCAGAACATAACTTTATTAAAACCATTTGGGGCATAGGCTATAAATATACGGAAAGAGAGCAATAGTATGAAACTGAAAATAAAACTTCCCCTCTTATTCCTGCTGATGCTTATAATTCTTATGTTTTCCATTGGACTGTACCTGAAGTTTGTCTTTGCAGTATATTCCCCTATACAAAGTACATTGTTGGACTCACGATATATAGCATTGCTCCTGCCCATATTTGCCATTGCTTTATTTATATTTATGATTCTGATTATCTATATTTATTTTTGCATAGAGAAGCCCATTCGGCGTCTGAATACCCGGCTGGGAGAAGTAAATGTTGTCCGTCCCATGCCTCCGCTGGCTTTGCGGAGTAATGATGAGATCGGAGAACTTTATAAGCACTTCAACAAGATGGAGCACAGGCTTCAACTTGCCCACAGAGAGCAGACCGATATGATTGCGGCTATCGCACACGATTTAAAAACACCCCTGACATCGATTAACGGTTTCACTGAACTGCTGGCTACACACAAGGACTTACCCGAAACTGAAAAACAGGAATATTATGAATTGATTCAAAAGAAGTCAGAATATATGGTCGAACTTATCAATGATTTCTCCAGCTTCACCAAAGAAAAACTGGAGCTTGAATCCATGGTAGCTAAACCTGTTAAAGCATCAGAATTATTTGAAAACATTGCTTTTGAATATGAGTACGAACTGGCGGGACTTGACAACGAACTGACTTGCCGCCATTCATTCACGGACAATATATTGCTGATGGTCAATGAACCGATGATCCGCCGGGTGTTCGGCAACCTCTTCAGCAATGCTGTCAGATACGGAGGGAAGGATAAGCTGAAAATATATATGACCGGATATCTGCGGGAACATTATGCCTATTTCCAAATCGAGGATAATGGAATTGGAGTACCGGATAAGGATCTTTCTTCTCTGTTCCTCAAATTTTTCACGGTGGATAAATCGCGGCAAATCCAAAAGGGCGGGCTGGGGCTGGGGCTTGCAAGCTGTAAATCCATTATTGAACATCACGGGGGCGAAATTGTTGCCTACCCCTCCGAATATGGCGGTTTGGGGATCCGATTCAGCCTTCCCCTGGCGGTACATCGCTGAACTATTTTTTCACTCCTTCTTCAACAACAAGGCTGAAGGCTGCTGCCGGGTGTGAACCCAGGTAGCAGCCTTTTTATGTTTTTTAAAATATAAGGATTTATATGTTTCACGCCACAAATCAGCCTTATATTTCTCGCTGAAACGATACCGTCCTTATAAAGGACGGCGAAGCCGTTTATGCTTGGCAGTTTACAGTTTTTTATATTCTCTTTATAAACATTTATTTTTCTTTTAAAGAAGCTTTATCTTTGGATGTAAAAATAACTTGTAGCAGGAAACTACAATCACTGGAACTTGACAAGGAGGATGTTGAAATGTCCATTGAGTTCAGCCGTTGGCCCAATAACTACATGATGTCATACCAGGTTACCAAAGCTTTGGGTATGGCCAGCCTCGGTGCTACGGACGTCACCGAAATCTACGAGGCCTGCAAAAAAATTGACCCCGATGACAAGGCTACATGGCACAGGGAATGGCTCATCACCGCTCAGGCATTGGAAAGACACGGCAAGGAGGCCGAAGCGGTTGGAAACTGGTATACCGCACGGAACTGCTACATTCGTGCCTGCAATTACTACAGAATCGCAGAGTATGCGGTGATGGATGATGACACCGAGAAAATCCGGATCTTCAAAAAGGTGAATGAACTCTTCGAAGCCGCCGGAAAGTACTTCGATGTCCGGCCGGAGAAGATTGAGGTCGATTACGAGGATGTCAAGCTGGAGGGATACTTCTTCTCCCCTTCCTGGATCAAAGGTCCAAAGCCGACCGTATTTGCTCTTAACGGTGGTGACGAGTGGTCCATTGAGAATTATTTCTGGCTGGGTCCTGCCTTCATTTCGTGCGGATATAATTTTCTGGTCTATGACCAGCCCGGCACCGGTCTCTCGATGTACGAAAAGGGTAAGGGGAGACGGGCGGACAGCGAGGCTTTTCATTCCCGGGCCATCGACTTTCTGCTAACACGGCCGGAAGTCGATCCTGATAAGATCATCGTGCACGGAGAGAGTTTTGCGGCTTACGACTCACTGCGATTCGCTTCGTTCGATCACAGGATGGCTGCCGTCATCTCCGACGGCGGTACGCATGCCTTCGACTGGGAAGCCATGCTTACATGGATGCCGCCAAGTCTGGCCGCACACGGTATGAGAATTCTGGGGGCAGAAAGCCTGGAGGATTTTGCGGGGAATCCGCGTTTTGCCTATGATCTTGAGGGCGTACTCCACCAGATTGAATGTCCTTTACTTGTAATGCACGGTGCGGAAGAGATATTGGTTCAGCCCAATCCGCTGACACAAGCCTTGAAGAATTACGAGCAGGCCGGTTCGAAAAACAAGACATTCTACGCGATAGAAGACAGACGGCTTGGCGGATTAGAACACTGTCAGATAGATAACATCAACGTGCTGCATGAGGTAGCGCTGAATTGGCTATGTTCAATCGGGCTTGGTCCAGCCGCACCCCGCCCCGCTTAGGGATTAGGGATTGCCCGGACATCATCCGGTAGATTCATTGAAAGATTTCTGAATGAGCTTGTTCAGGAGTGTCACACCTAGAACCCTGAATAAGCTCTCTCTTTATGGAGGAGTTAAAAGCTATGCAAATTTTATCAAAGAAAAGAATCGGCAGCACGCCCGCTATACAAATTGACGGAGTGCACAAAAGGTTTGGTGACTATACCATATTAAACAATCTTTCACTGGAGGTCAGCCGAGGAGAGATATTCGGGTTTTTGGGACTGAATGGCGCCGGGAAGACAACGACCATCAAAATGCTCCTGGCGATGCTTAAGCCTACCTCCGGCAAACTCTATATGTTAGGTGAACAGGTCGATGCCGGAAACCATAAATTATGGAGCAACGTCGGATATTTGGAGGAGGCTACTTTTTATCCTGATCTGACCGTAACTGAGAATCTTGACATCGCACGGCGCATGCAAGGGGTGCCTGATAAAGACGCCGTACATCAGGTGATCTATAAGCTGGGGCTTGAGCCGCACAAAAAGAAAAAAGCAAAACATCTCTCTTTGGGAAACAAGCAGCGCCTGGGGCTTGCGAAAGCGATGATTCATAATCCGGAAATTCTAATCTTGGATGAGCCGATCAATGGCCTTGATCCCGCAGGCGTGGCGGAGATACGGAATATGTTATATAACCTGGCAAATAATTTCGGTGTAACTGTTTTTATCTCCAGCCATCTGTTAGAGGAGCTTTCGAAAGTGTCCACACGTATTGGGATTATTCATGGCGGCCATCTTGTTAAAGAAGTCGCAATGGACAAGCTGGAGCAATCGTTACAGAAAAACTTAGTGGTGAACGGCCGCGATAAATATACCTTAAAGAAGGTGCTTGAAGAGCATGGCTATGCATTTGAGGAGACCCTGGACGGCTATATCAAACTAACGGACGAGCACGCAGCGGATCATCCTGAACGGCTGGCCGAACTGCTGGTTCAATCCAATCAGCCGCCAACATCACTTCGGGTGATTACGGAGGATTTGGAAGGATATTTTCTCCGCACCATCGGGGTCAACAGGGGGATTATATAATGAATATTCTATCTGTGTTACATTGTGAGATTCGCAAGATTATCCGCTCCAATGTGTTCTGGATCATGTTTCTAGTTTTAGGTTTCGGGCCCATTATGATGGGCGTCGGAAATGTATTATCCAGTGATGCCGGCGGTGTCAACTGGGAAATGTATTTAAACGGATTGCTGGATACGCTTGCCCCGCTGGGACTTATCGGATACACCTTTGTTGCGGCATGGGTATTTGGACGGGAGTTTTCGGATAAGACAATTAAAGATTTGCTTGCAAAGCCTGTTTCCAGATCGAAAATTGTACTGTCCAAATTCCTTGTCATTTTAGCATGGTGCCTGTTACTTTCCATTTATATGTTTGCCGTAGGTTTTGCCGCAGGAGCCATCTTGGGCGTAGAAGGCGGGTCCGCTGCTTTCATTTGGAGCTTGTTCTTTAAGTTCCTAATTACCTCGCTATTGTATATTTTTGTGACCGCACCAAGCATTCTTTTGGCTAATGTGACCAAGGGCTACCTGGCCCCCCTGGGGCTCATCCTGATCATCGTCATTCTTTCCAATGTGCTCGGCTCCTTTGGATTTGCATCCTATTTCCCCTGGACCATCCCGTCGATATTTCAAAGCACCGGTTCTTTAACGCTGAGCAGTATAATCATTCTTGCGTATACGGGGATAGCCGGAATAGCCGGAACATTTGCCTGGTGGAGATTTGCCGAGCAGCAATAAACGCGTTACATGCACTGAGTTACCCATATCAAAAATAAACCAATTACGATCGATTCCGATTCGAATTGGTTTATTTATGTGTTTTATATTTAATTTGTAGTTTCCGATTGATTTCTTGCGTCCATTCAGGTAATTCATTTAAGTAATACTTTATCCCTCTTTTATCTGCATCGTGCCGATGGAGATCAGGCAGGCTTATCTTTGAATTTGGCAATTAGCTCGTCAACACTTGTTTTTATGTTTATTGAATTTTGAAAACCCGGAAAATTAGTGTAATTGGGGATCCCGGACGTGTGGGTTAACAAGTGATAGAGTGTAACTTTAGGATTAGGATAATCCTTAATATATGTCACTACGGGGTCGTCAATACTCAGCTTCCCGCTCTCCCCAAGCTGTAAAATAGCTGCAGCAGTAAACGCTTTAGTGAGCGAACCGATTTGATAAATCGTATCAGGTCCGTTAGGCAAGTTATTACTATAGTCCGCCATGTTGTACCCCTTGGCAATGAGAACCTTGTTATCTTCCCATGATTTTTGCCGGTTGTCCAGGAGAATGCCCATCCCCATCTCTAGCCCTGTCTGCCCTTGATTTGGGAGACTACTATAATCCACCCCTCCACCCCCCAAAACATCTAACATTGAATGTAAATAAAAATAATTTATATTTATATATATACTATAAATTATAATAAATAGAGTGTTTCTTTCTTTTTAAAAGCCTGAAATATATTAATTTTATATTATTCATTGACTGAATAGATTACTAGTGTTATATTTCCTAACATACTAAATAACATACATATAGGAAAAGGAGATTGCTGACATGAGTAAGTTCAAACGTCTACGTAAGAGTAAAAAGCAAGTGATAGCCACTTCGATTGCGTTATCTGTTATGGCCTCAGGAGTCATTCCTTTTCAAACCGCGGATGCTTTAACCCGGGTGACTTCCGAAAGCGGCACCGTATGGGAAATACACGATGTTTTTGCGCCCAGCTTAGATACAGGAAGCTTACGTACAGTGGGCACTACGCAAGTCCAGGGCTTCGGTAATATTTTTGTCAAAGTATCCTCCCCTTCAGCCTCACTGATGAATGGCCAGATGATGCGCGGGTTCAACTTGCAATACGATGGTGTTAATAAGTTTACTTCGGCTCAGTCTGTAAATCTGGGAAATGTAACGGTAACCCGCGAGGTGTATGTGGATACTGTTCATAACCGCACGAGATTCTTTGATACTTTTACTAACAAAAATGATATGGCTGTAAAGGTAGATGTATCTTTCGGCGGCTCTTTAGGATATGGTACAGCGGCGAATGCTTCAGTAGTCAAGGCAACCTACTCGGAGGATTTAGAGGTGACTACCGATGATTCCTGGATTGTTGTAGACAGCACTGCCAGAAACAATAAGCCGCTGGGTGTTGCAGTCGGCTCTCCGAAACCCTTTAATAATGGATTAACCGGGCTTGGCAACCAGCAGCAGAATCCATTCACCACACCATTAGCCAGGACCGGAAATGAGGCGAATTTCTACGGGTTCATTAACACATTAAATATGGAGCCGGGTGAATCAAAATCCCTGGTACATTATGTACAAGTTGGAGAAGCTGGTGAAGATGGGCTGAACAATCTGGTTACTATGCTGAATGGGCTGAATAGTCAGCTGGATGTAAGTGGATTAACAAACGCACAAATCCGTTCTATCAGTAACTGGGATATATCTGCCATAGAGGGTCTAGATACTGGAGATACTCTGGTTATTCCGGATGCACCTGCAGCCAAAGCATTCGTAACTTCATCCCCGTACGATGTTACGAATAAATCCATTGCAGACATGCAGCAGGATATGATTAGCGGTAAAACTACTTCTGTACAAATTACTCAAGCCTATTTAGATAGAATCGAGGTATACGATGAAGGCCAATTTGGATTCCATGCCTTCCTGCATGTATCCGAAACTGCGCTGGCCCAAGCAAAAGCTGCGGACGATGCCCGTGCACAAGGTGCAACAGGCGATCTGCTCGGTATTCCAGTTGCGATAAAAGATATCTATGATACAAAGGATATGCCGACTACAGGCGGCACCAAAGCCCTTGAAGGCTGGCAGCCTGAGACCGACGCATTCCAGGTGAATAAGCTGCGGGAAGCCGGAGCTGTAATTATTGGTAAAGTAAATACTTCCGAGTTCGCGAACAGCGGAAGCTTTAGTGAGAGCGGCTGGATGCAGACATGGAATGCACTATATCCATCCAAAACATCTTTTGGCTCAAGCGGCGGATCGGCAGTATCTGTTGCCGCTGATTTTGCAGCAGCAGCAATGGGCTCGCAAACAGGGGTCTCTCTCTATGCACCTACGACAGGCGCCAGCTTAAAAAGCTTCCGCGGCACAGACGGCATGGCAAGCACTACAGGTGTACTGCCGCTCACTTGGGGACAGGATTATGCCGGCCCCATTGCGAAAACGGTAACTGACCTGGCCATTATGCTGAATGCTACAACGGGCACGGATCCGCAGGATATTTTCACAGTGACCGCAGATGCAGACCATAAACGTCCGGCTGACTGGAAGGAATCTCTGGATGCCAATGCATTACAAGGAAAGAAAATCGGATATATTCCTGCATCCTTTGTCTCTAGTTTTGCTGATGATGATACCGGACAAGCAGTAATGGATAAATTCTCAGAGCTTCAGGCAGCGGGTGCGACTATGGTGGAGATGTCAGCATTACCGTCAGCTCCCAGCCGTCCTTCAGGCATTAATGGATCTACCGAAGGCTGGGCGCGCTACATTGAGCTTCATAAAGACTTCCCTTACCTTGATGGGGCAAGTGTACTGGCTTCAGATAAGGTGCTTATCTATAATCAAAGAGGATATAGTCAGCCAACGCGTATGACAGAACAGGCTGTACAAGATTACATCAAGTATAGAACAGACTATAAGGAAATTATTAAAGGCTGGATGGACGAAAATGGCGTTGATGCTGTTGTATATGCAGGTTTTATCAGCGACGTATATAACAACGACGCAGCAGCCTCCCAATTAAGTTCCGACCGTGGCACGGGCGTATTAACGTCCAATGTTGGTCTCCCAACGGTAGTAGTTCCTGTGGGAACGAACGACAGCGGCTATTCTGTCTCTATGCAGCTTGTGGGCAGAGCATGGGATGATGCGGAAATTTTAGGTATGGGTTATGCGCTTGAGCAGCAAAGTCAAGCCAGACTGCTTACAGCATTTGCACCGGCACTTCAATACGTTACTAGTCCTACTAATCCTACTAATCCTACTAATCCTGATCCAGACACAGGTAGTGGACCAACCAATCCGGATACTGGAGGAGGTGCAGTGACACCTCCGGCAGCAGCAACACCTACACCAACACCGGCTCCTGCAGCAACACCGGCACCAGCAGAAACAACATCACCAACACCTAAGCCGGAAGTCGCCAGTTTTACAGACACCCTAAATCACTGGGCGAAAGCAAGCATTGATGTGCTTATTGCCGAGGGATTACTAACAGGTTATTCCGACGGGACCTTCCGTCCGAATTCAGGTTTGACCCGCGCTGAAGCCATTAAGGTCATTGCAACACACCTGGGTCTTGAAGGACAAGATAGTAACTTTACAGATGTAGCTTCAACTCACTGGGCGAATAAGTTTATCGGTGCAGCTGCCGGATCAGGCCTCATGAACGGATACAGCGATGGAAGCTTCCGCCCCAATGAGAAGATCAGCCGCAGTGAATTAGCGGCACTGATCACCAGAGCCTTTAAGCTGACAGGTAACGGAAACACATCATTCACAGATGTTAATAGAAATGCATGGTATTATGACTCTATTGATGCCCTCGCATCCAATAATATTATTACAGGATACGAAGACAGCACATTTAAGCCTGAAAAAGATATTACCAGAGCAGAATTTGCAACCATTGTTGCCAGATTACTGGAGACTGCGAATTAAAAGAATGTTACAGGAAGGGCCATCCCGGAAGGGATGCTCAGGCTGTCGAGACTTTCTCGACAGCCTTCTTTATGTTATTTTGATTTCATGCGACACTGCGTTAACGATTGCCGGCTCCAACCCATCAACTCACGCTCACCAGAATCTATGAATTACTTGGAAATGCTAAGACTAACGGACTCCAGTTCCGTTATTTTACGCTAGAGGTATATTTTGGAATCCTAACGGACCCTAGATCCGTTAATTCACCCGATAGGACTTCATATCCCCATCATTTAGCAGAATAAAGGAATTACGGTCCGTTAGCGATGGAAACGGGTAGATATTCGGCAGATAACGGACGCAGAGTCCGTTAGCGTGCGATGAGGACGACACATGTAACAGATGCAGCGTCCGCAGACATAGAAACATTGAAAAGAAACCCAAGACCATAAAAAGAGCCGGTTTTCTCAACACTCTGGGCCATCGCAAAAGGGATGGCTTTTTTTACTGGAAATTCATTCAGAGGTGAAATATGAATTAATGTTTGAAGACTGAACGATGGCGTATGGTTTGCGTCCCATCGGTACTTTGCGATTACACGCTGCACCGACAGACAAATCCGGCAGCTATGTAACTCTGGTATGTTGAGAAGTTCGTTGATATACTGGGTTTGCATCTGCTTGTTCCATTTGTTGTCGTCAGGGAATTACAATCAAAAACAACAAACCAATTTGACGGTGAGGTGTTTAAAAATGGCATTAACGTCCACATTCACGAGCATTAACCTGCCTGTAAACAACGTAGAACAATCGAAAGTGTTCTTCACCGGTCTCGGATTCGGGCTTAATCCGCAATTCCCCCAGAATGAGGAGTCGGCAGCCATCGTGATCGGGGATAGCCTGCAGGTCATGCTGTTCACCAAAGAACTTTTAAAGTCGCTCACGCAGAAGGAGAACGTTGATACGCAAAAATATGCTCAAATGACGATCGCATTGGCCTTCGAGAGCCGAGAAAAGGTGGATGAAATCGTGAATACTGCCGTCTCCTTGGGCGGGAAATCGTACGAAGAACCTGAGGATTACGGATTCATGTATCATTGGGCCTTCGAGGATTTAGACGGACATATGTGGGTAATCAACTACATGAACACGGATGCAGCTCAAGGTTAAAGATAACGGAGAGCGCACTTACACTTCGATTAACAAGGAAGACGCCAAGAACCTTTCCCAATAAACGCTCAAACATTGCAGTTACACAACGCGTTTCCATTCGAAAAGAACGTCGTTTCTCCCTCCAATTCAACTCATAGTCAAATTTAGTCGCTTCATGATAATCACAGTTCTTTTCGTTCATTATCGAATTAATCTTTTCAGAATCGGCAACATACGGTAAATCTAAATCAAACTCTGATAAATACAAATAGTCATCTCCTATTCTTTCCAAGGTTGTGGTCTCTGATGTCTGTTCAAAATTTTCCCGGTTTCCAAAGACTTTGAGCATTTTGACCTTCCCAATCAAAGAAAAGAACCCTGAAGTATTGCCCTCAAGGTTCAAGCAGTTGAATGTTCAATTCTACATTAATGAATAATACATTATTGCATCATTGTTACCATGGTGAAACCTTCCTCCTACATATGAAGCCTCTCAGCCTCTATCTGCAACATTGGGTTTCCATCTTAACCATTTCCAACAAATTAGCATCTTTATATCTACGGACAAATGAACAACGTTAATTAAACCATTGGAGATTCAAATCTTGATAGCTCCATACTCCAACGGGTTGAACAATGGCGGCCAGATCGTATTTTCGTCAAATAAAGCACCTTCGATCATAATATCTTGTATCCTTTCACACAACATATTAGCTCCCATTAAATTTGCATTTTTAAAGTTAGCATTCCACACATCAGCTCCAACTAGAACAGCCTTACTCAAGTTAGCATTGCTAAAATCAGCCCCCGAAAGTTTTGCTTCAGTTAGATTTGAAGACTCTAAATTAGAGTTTTTAAGCAACGCTACCATTAATAATGTGCCTGATAAGTTCGTTCCTATTAAATTCGCCTCATTAATCTCGGCGCCACGTAAATTTGTTTCTACCAGACTGGAGTCACATAAATTTTCTCGATTCAAAATTGCTCGATGCAAATTCAACTTGTCTAGTTTTGATTTTTCAAGTGAATCAATATGAAGAAGTATTGGTTCTTGTGCAATTCGATTTATTATAATAATGTTGTTTCACCTCTTTATTAATTGTTCCCCCAATCAAATGGGTCAATTTTTACATTTCCTCACTTAACAACACTGTCTGGTTTACCACCTGGGTAAGGAGTAGTAGGTATATCCACTCCGGATACTCTACCTGAAATATAACGATGATTACCATCCACAATAATGTTATTATCAACTTTGATTGGAGGCGGAGCCTCCCCATCTGATAAACGTTGGGTATAACGATTTATCGCAGGCAGTGATACTGCCCTTTGTTGAGTTTGTAAGGGAGCGTTCTTCATCGCTTCTTTAATATGCTCTTCTGTAACTTCCATACCAAGTTTCTAAGAGCCCTTAGCAAACTTCATAACACCAGAAGCAGCTTTCCCCGCTCCGCTTAATGCTACCGATGTAGCAGATTCAGTCCGCTCTTCGTTAGACAGCTTTTCTCCATCCAGATTTTCACCGGATAATGCCTCGCATCCATTAACCAGCTGGCTAACTCCAGGCATATAGTCCCCAAAGTCACGGACTGCTTGCCGCGAATGATGCTGGTAATCGGGAATTTCATTGTCCGGATTGCTGCATGTACCCGAGTGGGAGTAAAACTTACTGATATGTGTTATTGGTTGAATGATGGGTTCATTCGGCACTGGGTAGCCCCACAAAAGAAAACCTTGAAGGCATTGAGCCAATCAAGGTTCGTTCAAACAAACAGATTATCCTTTGAATTAAATCAAAATAGACATTATATTTTATACTTTGTACACCACTCCTGGAAAATAATCAGTAATTCCTCCAAGTTGTTACTTCCACCTCTTCCTTTAAAGATATTATCGCTAACACTGCAATAAATCCAATCAGCATTAGTACGTTCAATATCTAGGATTTGAAAATCCTTATCCTCTAACCATGTTCCCTCTAAAAAAATATCAACAGCCCAACCAGGATTATCAAGTGTCACAATGCTAACACTCTTGCTATGCTCCCAATCTCCATCACAATTTTCCAAGTACCAATTTTCCAACCATTTCAAAATATTCATTCCTACACCTCTTTACGGTATCTCCCAAGGCTCAGGTGGTCTAACCCCACCTGGAGTAGAAGGGTCGTGTACATGTGGATTTGGAACATCTTGTTTTGTAGCTTTATTAAAATGACCATCACCAGTACCATCATAACGTTTTTCAGTTTCCCATGGATTGGGATTTTTCGGATTGGTTTGCTGCTTAAATGTTTCATGATTTTTTACTTCCCCGGTTTTCGGGTCTCTATTGGGTACAGAATGGTCTCCTGTAGCTTCAGGATCAGGTTTAAGTTTATTTTTTGATCTGCCAGTAGCTGTACCCGTCCCCTTAACAAACTTCAAAAATCCAGAACCAGCTTTCCCCGCTCCGCTTAATGCTACCGATGTAGCAGATTCAGTCCGCTCTTCGTTAGACAGCTTTTCACCATCCAGATTTTCACCGGATAATGCCTTGTATCCATTAACCAGCTGGCTAACTCCCGGCATATAGTCCCCAATGTCACGAACTGCTTGCCGCGCATGATGCTGGTAATCTGGAATCTCATTGTCTGGATTGCTACATGTACCTGAGTGAGAGTAAAACTTACCGTTGACTGTAGCCTCACACCAGTTGCCGCTTGGATCCACGTAAATTAGCGGGTTATTAATAACATAGATATACGGGTTCTGACTATCCGGATGGTTGATCCGTCCTTCCCATGTATCTTCGGTGATAAACCGTCCGATACTTGGATCGTACCACCGTGCACGTAAATTTTGCAAGTCGGTGTTATCGTCCCAATACTCTCCTGAATAGCGGAAAGGGTTAGGATACTGATCCGCTTCTTCGGTGACCGTGGGATTACCCCAGATATCATAATCGTACGTGTTCAGCAGCGTCTGATCTTGTCTGTACAGGTTCACGACATCGCCGTGTCCGTTCAGTAGATAATACCCTACGGTTCCCCACTTGTTCTTCATATCAATCAGCTGATAACCCCGAACATAGCGGGCCTTAAAATTCACCGCACTTCCGGATACTTCACCTTCCGCGATAATATTCTCCCCGTCATAATACAGGCGGATATTATCCTTTTGGCGCAGCAGTCCGTCCCCGTCATACTTGTAATTTTTTTCCTTACCTTTGCGAACGACTTTCTTTAATTGATTTGCCTTATCGTACGTGTACTCTACTAGCTTGAAAGGTCCTTCTTGTAAGCTTTGTTAAGGTTGTCTTGTCCAATATCTGCTCCTAGAGGTCCGTTAAATCTCCTCATTCTCTAAATTCCCGAAGAATAAGTTTTTTCAATCCACCTATTACATTTGTTTGAATGATTACTATGTGGCATCTTCAAAAATCAAAGCCTATGTGGTTATTATCTACAAAATGATAAAACCTTGAAAGGCATCAGCCCTTCAAGGTTAGTGAATTAGTTATGTTGAAATTTTTTTATCCAGTTTCTTATATCTTCTTCTTCATGGAGATATTCATCAGGTGAATCTTTTAAATCTATACCAGAAGCTATAGTTAGTAAATCCCATAATCTTTCATCGCGGAATTCAAAGTCATCATTAAATACAAATTGAGATGCCCAATCAGCTACTTCCTCTCTCTTCAATTGACAATTCAGCACTTGTTCAAATTTATTTAGTATTAATTGAATAGTAGGTTGTTCCATAAAATCACCAATTCCCTATATAGTTACCATTACTATCAAATCGGTAGTGGACCTTCTGTCCATTCGTTACCTTTGTATCCGGCCTTACTTGTCTAATATTACCGGAGTGGTCAACAGTTTCATGCCATGTTCGTTTATTTCCTGTTGCAGGATCCCATTCCCTCACTACTCTTCGTCCTGCCATTTCTCCCTGCTTTGAAGCAGGTGTTACTTCTCCATAGTATCTTGTTCGCCCATTCTGCAGCTCTTTTACAGTAGATTTTCCGTATTTCTCCGCTTGCTTGTAGTGTGTATTCAATTTGTCATACTGAGAAGCACTATGAGCAGCAGTAGCAGCGTTTTTGCTTGTGATTTTTAACACACCAGAAGCAGCTTTCCCCGCCCCGCTTAGTGCAACCGATGTAGCAGATTCAGCCCGCTCTTCGTTAGACAGCTTTTCACCGTCCAAATTTTCACCAGATAATGCCTCGTATCCGTTAACCAGCTGGCTAACTCCCGGCATATAGTCCCCAAAGTCACGGACTGCTTGCCGCGCATGATGCTGGTAATCTGGAATTTCATTGTCCGGATTGCTGCAAGTACCTGAGTGGGAGTAAAATTTACCGTTGACTGTGGCCTCACACCAGTTGCCGCTTGGATCCACATAGATTAGCGGGTTATTAACAACATAGATATACGGGTTCTGACTATCCGGATGGTTGATCCGTCCTTCCCATGTATCTTCGGTAATAAACCGTCCGATACTTGGATCGTACCACCGTGCACGTAAATTTTGCAAGTCGGTGTTATCGTCCCAATACTCTCCCGAATACCGGAAAGGGTTAGGATACTGGTCCGCTTCTTCAGTGACCGTGGGATTACCCCAGATATCATAATCGTACGTGTTCAGCAGCGTCTGATCTTGTCTGTACAGGTTCACGACATCGCCGTGTCCGTTCAGTAGATAATACCCTACGGTTCCCCACTTGTTCTTCATATCAATCAGCTGATAACCCCGAACATAGCGGGCCTTAAAATTCACCGCACTTCCGGATACTTCACCTTCCGCGATAATATTCTCCCCGTCATAATACAGGCGGATATTATCCTTTTGGCGCAGCAGTCCGTCCCCGTCATACTTGTAATTTGTTACCTTATTGTTGCGAACGACTTTCTTTAATTGATTTGCCTTATCGTACGTATATTCGACGGTATCGGTACTGATATCCGGTGCTGAGGATAGCAGCGTTAATCGGTTTCCTTTTTGATCATAGCTGTATTGTTCATTGGCCTCTGTACTTGATATAATCCGATCCAGTTCGTCATAACCGAAGGTTACTGTCTTGCCACCAGAGGAGCGCTGTGTGATATTTCCATTATTGTCGTAGGTGTAGCTGTACTCGTTGAGTACCGTTGAGCCCTTCAAGTGCTTGAGTCCGGTTAGTCGACCAAAGCCATCCTCATAAAGATACTGTGTGATGAGCCCGTTCCCATAGGTGATTTTATCAAGCAGTCCTCCAGCCAGGTAGCTGTACTCTGCTTGAGTTGCTTCAGCTGCGCTGCTGTTTTCCTTCAGAGAGACTTTGGTTAAACGATCATCGTCGTCATATTTGTACAGGGTAATCGCGCCGAATGGATCGGTCATACTTTTGCGTGTGCCGGTCTCGTGATATTCGTAGCTGACCGTTTTGCCATCCGGATACGTCACTTTACGAAGCGTCGAATCCCGATTGTACTGGTATTGGGTGGTTCCGGTCTCATCGGTCATTGATTTACGCAGACCATTTTTATAATACGTAAAGCTTGCCGTCACCGCACTTCCAGCATCGCCATAATTCCACGACACCAACTGATTACGCTCATCATAAGCATGCAGTGCAGGGTTACCCAGGCGGTCCGTTCCTTCGGTCAGGTTGCCATTATCATCATAACCATAAGTTTCGGTCCCTTCTACTGCATCTGTTTTAGAGATGCGCTGACCTAGCTCATCATAATCGTAGGAGGTCTGAATCTGTCCTCCAATGGACTTACTGGTTAGCTGCCGAAGCTTGTTGTACCCGTATGAGGTGGTCTGTTCCAATCCATTAATGGTTTGTGTCAGATCGCTCACCAGACCCAGGCCGTTCCCCTGGAACGTGGTCAAGTTTCCTTTTCCGTCCGTGGTTTGAGCTTTAAACGGATCTTGCCCCACTTCATAAGCCATTGAACGGGAAAGAATATCACTTTTGGTCGGGTCGCTGTTCAGCTGCTTCGTGCTCACCATCCGCCCAAGCTCATCACTGGTGGACTCAAACTTGGCACTGCCTGTCAAAGTAATCGGTGTCGTTGTGGTAACCGTCCGCAGCATATCATTATACGAAGCGCCATACTCGACATTCATAGGTGACCGGCTCGTTTTTATACGTCCAACGTTATCGTATTCGTATGTGGTTACCCGGTTTAGAGCATCCCTCACATTTATGACTTCGCTCAGCCCATTATACGTATACGACTGCTTTGTTACTGGCGAGTGGGAGGCTGTGCTGCTATCCATTACCGTGTTGGCTGCCGGTGCTTTTACCTCACGAATCCGGCCAAGACCATCATATAGGCTAATCGTTTTGTTGCCTTCTTCATCGACACCTTGAACGGTGTAGGTCTGAGCTGCCGTATCATACGTATAGCTAAAGGTGCGTTCCGGCTTTGCAGTCTCACCAGTGGCCATGGAAGATTTGATTTTGGTGACGCGGCCAATCAAATCATATTCTGTTTCGTATTTCCGGCTAGCTGCTGCTGTAGTGCCGGCTTTAACCGCGTTCGGATCGAGATATCCCTTTTCCCATCCCGTTCCAGAGGTATATTCATACTTCTCTTCCAGGGTCCGGGTTGTACCATTTTTGGTTACATTCTGCTTTACACTGACCGGAAACAGGCTGTTACTATCGTAGGTGTACGTAGTCAGCTGGCTCTTACCATTCTCGAGCTGCAGTTTCACGGTTTGAACATTTCCGTAAGTATCATACGTATATTCGGTTGTATCGGTCTGTTCTGCAGTATCGGTCGGCTTCAGCTTATATTTCTGCTCAGCCTTGCTGACTTCAGGTTTGGACGGAGATACAGTCTGAATGATTTTTTCGGTAACCGGACTACCGCTTTCTAAACCAAATGTTGTTTCCTGGGTAACCGGAATACTGCGGTATGTGCCATGGTACGTGTAGGTCGAACGGTAATTTTTAGGATCCGTATATGTGAGTACATTGCCGTACGCGTCGTAGGTGTACAGATCCTCTGTATACGAAGATTGTTCGGATCCATCAATGCTGTAAAAGCTTTGGCGGATCGCGGTCGGCAGCTCCCGCTGCGGATCGTAGGCGTAAGTGGTCGTTTCTTTATATTCGCCTTCCTTTTCCGCTGTATAAGTAGTGAGCAGCTGCTTATTGTTATAGGTCAGCTTCTCCACCAGACGATCCTGAGAAGGCGCAGCCGTATCAGGGTCGGTAAACGTACGCATGCTGTTCGTTACACTGAAACCCGCAGACAAGTTATCCGGATTACTCTCTCCGGTGGTTCCGTATCCCGAATAGTTCTTTCCGGCATCATACGTATACTTCGTATAATTAGATTTTTGAGCGGTACCCGAGATTGACTTTAAAGCATCATATCGTTCAGAGACCCGGAAGAATTCCAGATAGCCTTTTAGTCCAAGAAACTTCTTCTGAGGAGTCGTTTCATGCGAATAGTTGCTTGAAGCCCCGGTAGGATACGTCACCTTGGTCAGGAGCTGATAGGAAATGGCGCCGTTAGGTTTCGTTGTATCCGCCGTTTCATAATCAAAAGCTGCGTTTTTTGTACTATACGTGTAGGAAGTGGTCAGCTTTTGATTGTTGGCACTGTTCGCGCTGTCCATGTAGATAAAGGAATCGACGGAAGATAGCTGCATTTCATTGGTCTGACCTGAAATAGCTGATTTTTTATAGACCAATTTACCGGTTTTCGTACCGTCGATAGGATACGTAACCGCAACCGTATTGGCATCGGAGTAGTCAAAGCTGATTACCCGGTTCCCGGTACTTGTAATCGTAGTAATCACGGAAGCGCTAGTCCCACCAAATATGGGTTTAGAGGCGTAGGCAACCGTAATTTCATTATTATAGGCATCACGGGTACCAATCCATTTACCGGTAGAATCAAAATACGTTGCCGTATTTAGCGTATCCACTAACTTATACGTTGCTGATGTATTTCCAATCGTGTCGGAGGTGGTGACAAAGCTCAAATCTTGAAGTGGATAACCTTCGATCGTCCGCGTTGTACCGGTACCGGTAATACGATATACACTGCCATCCGCAAAATGCAGGAAGGGTTCGCTTCCACGCAGTTCGACTGAGGGGAAGGCAAACGACCAGCCTGCCCCCAGGTTGTAGCGCTTCTCATTGTGGGTATACTTGTCTGAAGTCGAATCATTGGTATAGAGATAAGGATTAGCTGTATTTGTGGTGACGGCTTTTGGGTTCGTTAGGTTGCTGTCCCGTGTACTGTATATCCGGGTAAGCGACACATCCAGTCCATTTCTGCCCGGAAAAACAAGATCTGTTGCTGTAAGGGTCAACGCCCCAGTCAAACTGGAAATCTCTTCTCCTCCGGTAATACCGTTCTGTGGTGTGTTGGCATATAAGTCATATAATGCCTTTGTGGTGTCTACATTGGTCAAGACTGCCGAGTTATTGGCGGTGTCTGCAAAGACCTTCTTAGGAGATGTAGGTGAAACCGAAGGCACCAGCAATGAGATGGAGAGTGCAACAGTCAGAACTTGCTTAATTCGTGAATGTTTTAGGTTAAAAATACTCAACGAGCTTCCCCCCGCTTATCGAATGAATTAATTTAAGGCTGTTTGATTTCAAGACGAGTTTGATCCCAGAATACAGTCCCTTGACCCCCGCCTCCGGCACCTTTAATTCCAAAATAAATATTCAACCGCTCCTGCTGGAGCAGTTCCATTTAGGGTTATCGTTTGGTAGTCACCTACTGTATCTCCCGTGACTTCTTTCCATTCCAGCTGGCCGCCATTTTGATCCATAATTTGAACAACCATTACGCCTCTAGCATTGGTCAGTTCTGTAGCCTTAAAGGCTGCACTTAAGGAATAGGCTTCTCCTGCTCCGATACCTTTTGTTTGGTTGATATACGCATACGCTGCAGTCGGAATGCCGGTAGCGGCTATTTTCAGTGCTTTGCTGCCTTCATAAGCATCTGAATCAGCTGTAATCGTTGCCGTAATTCCTCTTCCGATCGATGATCCCCATTCTACAATAGTATTATCTTTCGTCCGTTCTAAACCAGGATTGTTCAGCAGATTACCATCTACATACTCCAGTTTGATCTGATCTGCATAAATGGTACCGGAAGCATTTGCTCCAAGCGCTTTAACCTTCACATACACTTTAGCGTATACAGTACCTTTAGGAATCCGCCCCTGTTTCTGCAATGTTTCATAGGAAGAAGATGTACCTGCCGACTCCTGTTCGTAGCTGCCAAGTATCGCGAGGTCTTCTGTTAAAAATTCGACCGCCAGCACTGCTGAAGCTTGGTGTAGTGCCTCTTTAAAAATTTTTCCACTCAAGCGGAACGGCTGATTATCGTTAACACCGATTGTTTGATACACAAAATCACTCTTGTATTCCGGCAGCTGACTGATCTGCAGTTTATAAGCTTTATTCCCCCGGCTCACAGGTGAGTCTACATGCTGGAAGTCCGCACTACTTGCTGGCTCAGCATACGTCTTCCATCCGTAGTTCGGATCAGTTTCCTCCGGTGATGTCCCTGGGGTCTGTTCTGTAATCTCGAATCCACCGTTGATTAACAGATTCGTTCCGTTAGTGTCGGGCTGCTCATCCAATCGACGTTTGATTAGATTACCAGCGGCATCATAAGTAAAATCAATGCCATCCCCGCTGTGGAGCAAAATATATTTAAGTCTGGAGGCGGTATCATACGAATACTGAGTAAATTGCCGTTCAATGGTATCCAGGCTAATTTTATGTTCAATATCGTACAGATTCGGGTCTTCACCAGACTGATTGGTGGTAGCGAGCTCGATCTTGCCATAGCTGTCTCCGCGCTTCATCGTCGCAAATGCTGTTCCGCTACGCGGCACGGCAAATTCAGGCAAAGATAACGATCCAGACGCACGGTTCCATTTATGAAAAACAAAATCTCCGTTACTTCCCGCACGGCCGGTAAAGTACAAATTCCCCTGAGCATCATAGCTTCCGGATCCATAAATGACCTGTCTTCCGCCTTCAAAGAAATTAATGACTCTTGTGGAAGCCTGCATGGTGTAACCAAGCAGATTCTGGTGGTCCGCGATATTGCGGAGCGCCCCAAACACTACAGAACGGCTGCCATCGTATACGCTAAGGAACCAGTCTTTTTCTGTGAGCGTATATTGGTTTTCATCCACTGCCTGCTCGGCATGCCAGCTCCAGCTTCCACCGCTGTAAGAAGCCTGTTTATAGCGGATGCCAAGTCCGTCACCTGCTGCGCCTGTATTCCAAGCAACATATAAATGCGGTGCTCCGTCCTTGACAGCTTTACCGTTGCTTACAGAGGCAGGAGTATGCTGGAAGTCAATAGAAGGCCATGTCGGCACTCCGAGCATACCGCTATCCAGCACAGTCGCTGCACTAGGCGTCCCCAAGGCTCCGGCAGATGAAATATCGATCCGGTGATACAGCGCACCATTTGTTGAAGTGTTGTGCTTGGAACTCACAATATGAACGTTCCATCCACCGCCTGTAACAGAGCGATGTGCGACGAGGTCCGGATAATTTACGGAAGAATCCACGTCCACGACAACGGGTGTTCCAAGATTCCAGCGGTGGGTAACGGCATTATAGGTACCACGAACATATTCAATTGCTCCATCTGCCGATTTATAAGCCAAGTGCAGGTAATCATCCTGGTCAATCATCATGGAACCGTTTGCTGCATTCAACTCTTGGGCATTCGTATGGAACCAGGTATTTTCCTCCGGCTTCATCCCATCCAGACGGAAGTCTCCGCCGTCACGAACCAGCATCCACTTGTATCCGTCAGAGGTATAATCAATCTTTTTCTGATTAAAGGAAGTCAGTGAATCTGCGCTGGATGTCGTGCCGCTCCAGGTCTGATTGGGCAGCGTATATTTCAGGGTTAATGCAGGGTGCAGCGACTGAGCACTCGTATCGGAAGACACATATTTTTTTACATTCGGCGCAGCAATTTGATCTGCATGGAGTTCCAAACCATAGTTCGGATAAAGGCCATTGAGCCATTCTTCCGCAAGCTCCTTAATGTAAAAAACTTGAGCTCCTTCTCCAACGACGAGTGAATGGGCATACGGCTCTCCTTCTACATTTGCCGAATAACCAGGCTGCGAGTTCCAGGTCACTGAGGTTTCTTCCCATGGACTCGTAATACGCTGCAGATTGACTTCCGTGTTGGAATCATATTGATTCTCTGCGGTTTGATTCATGGTGAGATAGGCATCAATAACGCGGTATTCCCCCTCCGGAATCTGGCTCAGATCAAATTGAAGCAGAGTGCGGAATTGGTTGCCGTTTGTATCCTTGCCGGTATACAGCCGGGCAGCATCACCATAGTTCCGGTCCGGTTCATGGGCATTAATCGTCGTGTCTTTGGTCTGATTATTGGTAGAACGCAGTACAACGGTCGGGTCGATACGAACCGGGTAAGTCAAACCGGCAAGGTCTGGAGTAAGATCCAGATAGGTTTTACCGCCTTCTGTCCGAACGGTCTGCGGAACATCACGGTAGGTCCCTGCTTCATCGATTAGCCATGCCGGCTCAATTTGAAGGTCACCAAGCACCAGATCTTGTCCAAGACCTGAGGTAACCTCATAGCTAAAAGAGGAAGGCGCCGACGGAGAAGTCAGGACGATCGTCTCTTTAATGCCGTCTGGAATCAACTGCAGGTCGACATAAGTAGACTCCCAAGCAGATACGTAGCGGATGACAGAGCTTCCATCTTCACTCGTCAATGCTTCGGCTTTGGATGCATTAGCACTTATCGGTACAAAGGATAGACGATCCTCCCCCTTGCCTACGGAGTACCCTTTTGTAAATTGTTTATTGATTTTAATGTCAAAGGGAACCTGTAAGGCCCGGTAGGCATCTTCAGGCAGTTTGGCAATGCTTGTATTCAGTTGCATTCTAGCTGCAGAATCTCCTGCCTGCAGTTGGAGCTCAGGAAGTGTGTCTTTGGATAATGGCTCTTCCAGCAGATCAACGATATCTGCCTCATCGGTAAGTAGAAGGGAAATATCCTGCCATTCTCCGCTGCGATCCTGATAGTGGAGAGCTTCGGTGCTGATGAGGGTCTCATAGGTGTCTTCGGAGAGCTGATAGGTTTTAGTGTTAGAGGTACGTTTTTCAATTAATTCAAGCGAGGGTGATGGTTTACCGGGAACCGGTGTTTTGTAATAGACCGATTCGGAAACTGAAGCTGGGTCATTTGTGTTTATCGACTCTGGATTAGAATCTGCTGATGAAGTATCAGGGGACAAAGAGGAGCTGCCGGCTTCGTTACTAGATCTCTCCTGCAGATCATTGTTGGCTAAGGATGGATAGGATTCAAACGAGCGATTGTCAGATGCAAAGACAGATCCGGAAAAAAGCTGGATCAACAAAATTAATGCTAGCAAAAAAGAAAGGGGCTTCTTTTGCTGCATACCGAACATTCCTCCTAATATGTAATATTTTGTTTTTGGTGTTACTAATACAAAAAAAGCTAAATTATCCCTCCTTTCTTCAAATCCTGATATTAATAAACAAATAATTACCTTCACTAAACATGTTAGACAAAACTAGTGTTTTCTTCCATTATAGGTGTGATATAACTGTTAAATATAGGTTTATTTTTCACGGATACGCAAGGAAAAAGTTAGACTTATTAATAAAAAAAGTAAAATCCCCAAGGACACTTTAACTAACAATTTTTTTAAGTAAGAAACGAACATATGCCAAAAAGCAACTTATCCGGAGATAAGCTGCTCGTTTGTATCAATATGTTGAAGCAAACTATTAAATTATTTTCAACTCACCGCTTGACCGGTGTTGTCGATTTTTTGAGGTTGTGGACATGATGCGATGTCAAAAAAATAAACCAATTTCTATCGTTCCCGATTGAGTTGGTTTACTGTTGTGTTTTATTCTGCAAATACAAACATCGTTGCCTTTGTCTCATTCATGGATGAAATCCCGTTCATTCATTTTCTCGATTTTACCCGTACTATATTCTCTAACAATCTGCCCCTCATTTGTCTTATATACTATATATGTTCCATTTGCTTTAGCATCCAATTTGGCACGGTCGCCTGTTAGCCGGATCAATTTGGCAAGGTCCTGCGTAATATTCATCAATATAGAAACACCTCATTTCCGCTTATAGTTCGAGTATACCACAGCAAAGCACAATTTATATCAGCTTAAAGCCAGGTGTATAGCATCTAATCATTGAGTTTTCTAAAATAAATAACCTGTAAGACTGAGACCTTTAATGTCTCATTCCTACAGGCAAATGTCCTACCTCACCGCTTGACCTTATAAAACTCATGATAAAGCTTCATCAGCGCCCTCTTCTCTATCCTTGATACATAACTCCGCGAGATCCCCAGCTCCTTCGCAATCTCCCGCTGCGTCCGCTCTTCCCCTCCTGTATCGAGCCCAAACCGCCCGACCACAACTTCCTTCTCCCGGTCATCCAATATATCAAGATTGCGGTATATCTTGCTCTTCTCAATCTTCAGATCCACTTCTTTAATCACATCGTCCGTTTCGGAACCGAGGATATCAATCAGCGTAATTTCATTACCTTCCTTGTCTGTCCCGATCGGATCGTGGAGAGATACGTCTTTACGGGTCTTTTTCAGCGAGCGAAGATGCATCAGGATTTCGTTTTCAATACATCGGGCCGCGAACGTTGCGAGTTTCGTTCCCTTATTCGGACGGTAGCTCTCAATTGCCTTAATCAGTCCAATGGTGCCGATGGAGATCAGGTCCTCCATGTCTTCCCCTGTATTGTCGAACTTTTTGAGATTATGGACACGATACGATGTCATATTGGGTTCTCGCGGAAATTATAACTGTCTGATAAAAATAAGAGCTTGCCTAGACATTCTGATTCAGTTCAAGCTCGGGAAATTAGATATATTTCTATTTCCTTCAATTATTTCTCCATTAACTTACTTACTTCGGTATTACGTGTTGTTGTCTTATTAAATAAACAATACTGAGTTTCTCCAAAAATTGAATTTTTAAATCTTTAGTGTGAATATTTTTTGATTCAATCGCTGATTCTCATACATTTGTGGAGGCATTGTAACAAGCGGAAAAATAATCTCATATTCAATTTTTTGTTTTCTCTCGACATCAATGATTTGTATCGTTGACGTTTTACTCCCAAAACCATTCAATGATGTACCGAGTGATAACCCGCCATTTTCTGTTAAGATAAATCGGTCATGTAATGGTGTTTTGCCACTGTTTGTATAATAAATGTAAAAGTGGGTTTCAGGTGGCCGGTGATCACAAACCCTTGACCACCCTCTTTTGTAAAGATCCTCATAATCAATCATTTCAATGTCAGCTGTTTTGGTTGAGGTTAATATCTGAACTCTGCAACTCGAAGGAACACTCTTAAGCAAATAAATATACTCTTCAGTAAAATAAGGGTCAAAGATTTTCAATTGATCTTTAGCATTTTCAGCAATCCATTCATTAATAAAACCTAAAGCCCTATCTTGCTCATCAACATGAAAGGTATGTGTATCAACTGGGCTCAAGATTTTATAGATTGAGATTGCATCATTACTTGAGATTGCTGCTTCATTTGTAATTAGAAAATCACCAAGTGTATTTATTAAATGCAACATTTGCATCAACCCGTTAAAGAGATCATCCAGCCTGGAAAACTTTGCGTGGCTATTTATTGAAGCGATAGTATTCTCAACATACCATTCTGTTGCTAATTTTACCGTTTCATAGTCCTGTCCTAATGATTTAAGAACATAAGAGCCTACCACCTCACTGGATTGTGTGGTACCTTTACCTGACCTTATTGATCTTAATAACCTATGGAATACGTTCTCAAGTACATCCTTGATTTCATCATGTTTTAAATTTGATATTTTTTGTGGGCTTGAATGTAACGTTAATACTTTAATGTTTTCATTGAGTTGGGTTAACTCAAATGGGTTATCAACTTTGCTTGCAAGGTTAGTAGCCAGGTTAGGTTCTACATTATGTGCCACTTCAATGATTCTGCCCAACATTTGGTCCCTTTCTTCATAAGAATAATTTCTAGCAAAATCCATTGCTTTTTCCAGAAGATCTCTTGCCGCAGCACTATGATCAATTTCGTGAAGCGTCTCAGCAACGGATTCATATCTTTCAATCCTATCTACGTAGTTTGAAATATCATTTAACGATTGCTCTGCATCATGAGAAAAAATTGAAGCATAGTCTCGGTTAACTTTAAAGTACGTACTTGCAAGAAATCCGAGCACGTAAGGACGATCAGCCTCGTTTTCGATAGAAAGAGCCTTACTCCTGATACTTTCCATACTAGGAACAATTTTTTCCCATTTAGAATTTGCTCGAGTATGAACACATGCATGTTTCAACTTAGTTAACTGGGCTAATGCTAAAAGCTTATACCCTTCATGTTGTATGTTATTTGATTCAGGCAATTTTTCTTGAATTATCCTTGATAATCTTTCAGCAATATTCAATAATTGTTTTTCGCTTGAAAATGTACCTCTCAATTTATTGATACCGTATGGTTCAGTAATCAAATTACAAAGACATGATATTACGCTAGCAATAGTCGCATCTTCGCTGATTTTTTCTAACAAATCACATACTTGAATCGCTTCCTTATAGTCTATTTTTGCATAAAGAGATTTTAAATCAATAGATTCATCTGGAAGACGCTTAGAAAAAATTACTTTTATAATCTTGTAAAAGGCCTCGTTTCTTAATTCTTCTGGCAACGATTCAATTCTTTCAAACAAAATTTCACGTTCGTAAAAAAATAAAGTTGTAGAAAATTCAGAAAGGCAATTATTATAGGTCTCTTCATCTGGGGAATTTTCAATTAACTTCAGCCCAATCTTTGCAATTTCACTCAATATATTGATTTTTCCAGAATTAAAACATTTAATTGCCAAAGAATTAAATAATGTTATCTGAGTATATATTGATGGTACTTTTTGAATCATTTTTTGTATAGCATACACTTTTTCCAAGTAGTTAGAACTTTTTGTTATCTCTGGAACAGTATTAATTAAAAGATTACATGTCTCTACATATAATTCATTTATTCTTTTGTCGACAAATGCTTGGTTAGTTTTATTTCCATTAGTTAGTGTAAATACATCGGTAGCTAACTTTGTATCGTGACGAGCAATTATTCTAGTAATTCGGTAACCAGTTTGCATTTTTTGTTCAATAGAATCAATTTTATTCAGTGTTTCTTTAAGATTTACTACAATCGCCTCTAAAAGCTTTAAATCTTGTTCTTTAAACAACTCCAATAAGTATGATAATGCATATGATTTTCCAATTGATCCTTTAATTTTGTACGCTCTTTGTTTTAGCTCATATTTTGCTTTTTGATTTATCACCGAAGTATTTTTAGAAATATCTCCAAGAATTTTAACGAAAACCCAGTCTTGAAAATGGCTATAAGATATTTTAGATACGATTCTTTTAACAAAATCGATATCAGCGTCTGTCTCCTTTGTACTTACGTAGACACGAGCCAATATAGAATATGCTATATCACGTCTTCTTGACGTGTTAATATGTTCAACAAATTCTTCTGCGAGAAAATGATCGTATTCTGTCAAGACTGGAACTATTCTTTTTGAGATCAGATAATGGTTAGCAGATGAGCTCAACAACTTTAAGAAATCGAATTTGAAATTTTCTTTCAATTCAGCTTCAAGTTGTTTATCATTCGGTAGGATTTTCCCTAATGCCAATAGTATACGAATTAAAACCTGGCATCTAGAATCGAGCTCCTCAATATCTTCAAGGAAGAAAATAAGTGTATAAAGTCTCTTTGTAGCTTCATCACTTGACCAACGAGTTTCAATCTCACCAAGAGTTACTTCAAGACGAGCATATTCTTCAAGCGGATTTTTAATAATTGTCTCTTTTAAGAGATCAATTTTGTGAACCAACCCAGCAGTTTTTGTCAGATCCTCTGAGTTTAATAGTGGAGCAGCAAATTCTCTTAGATGCACTAATGTTGGAGAGTAACTGTTACTCTCTGTCATTATGTCCATGGCGAAACTAACCACTTCAATACAAGAGGGGTCTTCTCTATTTGTATTGCACCATGTTTGGAGTAGAAACAACTTTGCTGAGATATCAGATATGCTGTTCACAGTTTCAATTATTGAATCAACACTATTTGATGCAATTGCACTAGATGCCGCTCTAGTAAACTCGTTAAGAGATTCTTGTCCTAACTGATTTTGTATTTCCTCAATTGAACTTGAATCAGCTTCCAGCTTCATTAAAAGTCGCATGATGAGAATGTCCATTAACTTATCTTTATGATCTTCACCTTTTTCTTCAGCAATTCTTTTTACAAGTTTGAGCGCTAAATTGGGGTGAAAAGGGAATATCTCGGCGGAAATATCAAGTAATTTATCGATTATATGCTCTGTCAGTTCGATAGTATTATCAATAAGATACACAGAATCCTCTAAAATTCTTAGTAGATTTCCTGAAATATTCTCCCCCCTTTCCTTTAGGTGATTACAAATGTTTGATAGAAGTTTTAAGCGATCTTCCGGGAGGATACAATTTAAAGCCAATGGAATTGCAGACTCATGTAACCCTAATGCTAACATTGCATTAATCTCTTCTTCTATTGCAGGAGGAGAAGTTACAATTTTTGTGAAAACTGATTGCATCAATGTAGCCCACGCTAACTTTTGCCACTCCTTCTCGTTGTAAGACATTTCAGCTAGAAGTTTCAAATTTCTTCTAACTATAGAAACTTGCCCATGCGTACCTAACATCCGCACGAGTGATTCCTCATTAATAAGCTGACTTAAGGCACTGAACTTCCCGTTTTGTTGATAAAGCTGTGGTAAAAATACAAACAAATTTTCCTCAGTAGGATTATTTTCAAAAAAGCTAATTAATTGTTGATCCACTAAGGGCTTTTTATCTACTAGTTTATTCATAAGGAATGCTTTATATGCATACAAAACCTCGACTTTATTCTTTTCACGATCAAACTTCAAAAAAGGGATATTTCCAATAAGCATTAACACTTCCTCATCATCTTTATCCATTAGTCGACCAAGACTACCAATACTAAGTTCAGAAGGAGAGAAAACAAGGAAGGCTACCATCTTAACTAAAGTATTATTTGTTTGATCAAATTCTAACCATTGCTTGTCCAAAAGATGTACTATTTCTTGTGGTGGATTGTTAAGTAGTTCCCCTAAATCTTTACCTGTTATTATTTGCCTTCTTAATTCCTGTAAATACCCAGGTGAACCTTCAGACTTTTTAAAGATATCTTTTATTTGTTTTTCATCTAAACAATCACTAAGATATCTTTCAGTTTCTAACAAAGAAAACTTAGGGATAGTCATGGAATGTTGCGAGTAATTATATTTTTTCCCTTTCCGGGAACTTAGTAAAATGAAAATCCCCTCAGGAGCTCCAGTTGGTATGTATTTAAGAAGATTATCAGATGACTCTTCGGTAATTCTATCTAATCCGTCAATTACAAAGTAATAAGGACCAGTTCCCGACTTAACTTGCCGAAGCAGCAGAGAATTTAAATGACTAAACAAATGAATTAATTCATTTTCATTTTTTATTGAGACGTCTAATTCATTAAGCGCTTTTCGAGTTTTAGCATCAGTACAGATGTGTTTAAGTTGCTCGCACATATCACTCAAAAAGCGGTGTAAGTTTGAAGTCCAGTAGTCCTCTCCAATAAAAAACGATATGCTACGTTCAGAAAATGTACGCGTAAATTGGGAAAGGAGAGTTGTTTTACCTGTAAATTGGCCATCCTCAACTAGGATAACTCTCTTACTTGGTGAGAAACTATCCGCAATATACCTTACAATATTCTCTCGGAATATTTCATTCTCAGGAGTAGATGGAAAGCTAGCTGAGTAATAAGTAAGATCTAATTTTTCCATAAACTGCACCTCTTCCTTATTTGTTAATTCCATTTTTCATCATTTCAAACCAAAATACTACCAACATTTTAATATTTTTCTTAAAAACGTATTACACCTATTTTGAAACATAAGATAAATGTAAGATATATACAACCGCTCCCAGCTTCAACAGAATCTATATACTGAACCTAGACTTTCTACGGATCTTGTAGATAAAAAGTCAGCCTAATGCACGCCTAAAAATTTTCAGGCAGATCTTTTTCGCTGATACTTTGAGTAAATTTGCTTCCTGTCGAAGTAGTAAATGTAATTTTATAAGTAGGCGTTTTATAATCTTCGGTTTCGGTCATATAAGTATTGTCTTCAAAAAAAATTGCTTTCAACTTATTCCCATAAAGATCATATCCATTGCTGAGTAAATATCTATGAAGATCACTGAATGGAATTTTTGTATCATATTTATATTTTTTCTGAATAAGATCATCTACAACTGGCTTCAATAAAATATTAATACTAAAAACAAGTTTTATACTTTCTCCTGCTTCTATTGCTACTGGGTAATCAATATCTTTGTTATTTATGGTCACTTTATTTACAATATTGCTGTAGTAAAACATCTTTCCGTTAATTGTCTGAGTTAGTTTGTGATCAATAATTGAAACTGTTCTTTTTGAGTTATTAGAAACTAAAATATTATAATTTAAAGGGATCAGTGCTGATCCTACTTTTCCAATGTTCAAATCCTTATAAAGTACAGTTTTATCATTAGATGATTCAGTGAATACAATGTCAACAACCTCTAAATCATCCTTATGATCTTTTCGAATTGTATAATAAGTGGAGAATAGACCAGAAGCAACTGAAAAAAATAAAGCAATTAAAGATACCCATAATGTTAATTTTTCATTTTTCGATAATGGATTCGCACTCATGTTATTAGTTCTCCTTTTTATTAAATATATTGTGTATTTCGCCAATAGATCTTAGACAAAGATGCTTCCATATCAACTCTTGCAAAAGACTTTCTCTAACTGGTAAAGGATTCTCAAGAAATAGCTTAATCTAAATTTCTATAAAATAGAAACATTTGACCATTTTTGTATAATGATATAAGGAACGTTTCACCTATAATGAATTTAAATTCATTTAGCAGTTAAAGAACCTCTGCATTATAATCATTTATTCTTTATTTACGTCCTTCTATGTATAGCGCTTTTTGTTCATGTCAGACTATTTCATGGCACGCTCATATTGCCGCTGCAGTCTTAAATGTCTTTCCTGCTCTCGAATAGCAGCATTTGTCAATCTTTCGGCTGCACGCTGCTTTTATAGTTTCTTTAATCATTTTATTAACTGTACTTCCAAAACTCCGAACCACCTTTAACCCTCCAGATAATGTAATAACAGTATTATAGTCATCCAAATTATAACATCGAATTTCAAATGTTTTACATGGGAATCCTACTTTTTACATAATTCTTTTGAACTACTTGTCCAAATTTCGACAAAAAAAAGAGTCTGTCAAAAGACAGACCCAATCCTCTCACCGCTTCGCCTTATAAAACTCATGATAAAGCTTCATCAGCGCCCTCTTCTCTATCCTTGAAACATAACTCCGCGAAATCCCCAGCTCCTTCGCAATCTCCCGCTGTGTCCGCTCTTCCCCGCCTGTATCGAGCCCAAATCGCCCGACCACAACTTCCTTCTCCCGGTCATCCAATATATCAAGATTCCGGTAAATCTTGCTCTTCTCAATCTTCAGATCCACTTCTTTAATCACATCGTCCGTCTCCGACCCGAGGATGTCAATCAGCGTGATTTCATTACCTTCCTTGTCTGTCCCAATCGGATCGTGGAGAGATACGTCTTTACGGGTTTTTTTCAGCGAGCGGAGGTGCATCAATATCTCATTCTCTATACATCTGGCTGCGAAAGTGGCGAGCTTCGTGCCCTTGTTCGGGCGGTAACTTTCAATCGCCTTGATCAATCCAATCGTGCCGATGGAGATCAAATCCTCCATGTCTTCGCCGGTGTTGTCGAATTTTTTGACTATATGGGCAACAAGCCGCAGATTATGCTCAATGAGCAAATTTCGTGCCTTAGCGTCCCCCTCGGCCATCATCCCTAAGTATTTGCTTTCATCCTGCTCTGATAGTGGCTGGGGAAAAGCGTTGTTTCTTACGTACGATACCAGCAGCGTCAGTTCTTTGATCAGCAGTGCTATGGTGCTAATTATTCCAGGCAACTTGGCGACACCTCCCGCACATGTACAATGAAACCGATCTGTAGTTGATAACTACGGGTTCATGGTCCTTTTATTGTATGTGGGTTAATGCCCAGAAGTGCCTGTACGGGGGAAATAGGTACGGGCTGTGCAGCCGGGTACCCCTAATTCAAATCCTCCTTCACCTTATAACGCACGGCAGCATAACCGAAGATTAATATAACCGCACCCGCTACACAGGCCGTATGCAGTATATCCCCGGTATCATTGAAATCTTTAACCCGCACGATCGTGTTAACAAGCAGATACTGGCTCAGATGAACGCCGTCAACCAGCGTTTCCAGCATGGCCAGCAGCATTCCAATTACATTTAGCGCCAGAATAAATCCGGCAGTGAGACTGACGAGAATGTTCTTCACGATCATTGTGATGCAGAGTATAAGAATCGAGAACGCCCAGTGCAGCAGAAATTGGCCAATCAGCAGCTTCAGGAAATACGTAAGGTCACCGATACCCGTATTATCAAAAAACAGTCCTCTTCCGATCCAGTCGGTAATCAGCATTGTGAGGAACAGCAGCGCCACAAACACTGCGAGGATCAGTACTTTGGATAAGACGGAGTAGATTCTTGCCCGTCTCATCGAGATATAATTTTTATGGAAGCCGGCGTTATATTCACTCATATAGAAGTAAATGCTGAAGACTGCAATGTAGATCAGCATCCAGGAGGGCGGCTGAGAGATCGTATATTGGATAAATTCACTTTCATTCATGCTGCTGAGCGGCACACCGCTTGTTGACGGATACTGGCTCATCATAAAAATGCCGAAGAGTTGAAACGCACAGAACACCAGCAGCAGTAAATACATGATTTTATTGCGCCGGAAGCGGTAAAAGTCCATTTTCCAAATATTAATCATGGCGTTCACCCGCGCTTTCCGTCCGTTCCAGAAAATATTGCTCCAGGCTCTGCTTGTGCTTGGCAATGTGATCGACCATCACTCCATGTTCTATCAGCGCCTTCGTAATCTGCCGGATTTGCACATGAGTATCATAGACGTACAGTGTCTGACTGTCAGCCACCTTATACTTCATAATCTCCAGTTCCCGCTCCAGTACCGGAATGGCCTCCCTGGCAACCACCCCGATTTCAATACGTTCCTCACACCTCAGCTGCAGGTCTTCCCTGGAGATGACCTCGACAATTTCACCCTGATGGATGATCGCGTACTTGGTGGCAATTTTGGATAATTCCTCAAGAATATGGCTGGAAATGATGATCGTTAAGCCGGCTCTGTTCAGCTCCAGAATCAGCCCTCTGATCTCTACGATTCCCTGCGGATCGAGACCGTTAATCGGTTCATCCAGGATCAGGACATCGGGACTTCCGAGCAGGGCCGCCGCGATCCCCAGCCGCTGCTTCATCCCCATGGAGTAGCCTTTCACCTTAGCCGTATTGGTACTGTCCAGTCCAACCAGCTGCAGCAGTTCATTGATCCTGGTGTTCTTGTTTTTAAGTCCATAAGCCATGGAAAGCAAATGCAAATTCTCATAACCTGAGTAATTGGGGTACAGTCCGGCATTCTCAATCAGCACACCCATCCGTTCAAAAAAAGACTGGTCCCCGGCGGCAGCCCGGTTAAAAAAATGCAGCTCCCCCGATGTCGGAAAGATGAGCCCGCCGATCATTTTGAGCAGCGTCGACTTACCCGCCCCGTTTTTCCCGATGATGCCGACGATTTCGCCCCTGTATATTTTGAGATCAGCGTTCAGTACAGCAGCTTTTGACTTATACCTCTTGGTAAGCCCGTTAAGTTCAATTATACAATCTGTCATACCCTGCACCTCCTTACACCTAAGTTAACAGGATGAACACTAAAATATCGCCAACAAAAGGTTAAGAAATGTCAAAGGGTTCATTTGCTCAGCCTGAAGCCGATGCCCCAGATCGTATCTATGTAGGATTCGCAGTCGTACAGTTTGATTTTGCTGCGGATATTGCTGATGTGCACTGTAATTGTTTTGTCCTCACCCATATACGGCTCCTCCCATGCCAGCTCATAGAGGTCCTGCTTGGTGAACACCCGGGCCGGGTTCTTCAGCAGCAGCTCAACGATTCTGTATTCCTGCCGGGTCAGATTAAGCGCTGTTTCGTGAACTTTGACGCTGTAGTCAGTGCTGTCGAGCAGCAGATTTTTATGCCTGAAGGTCTTGGGCGGCTCGTAACCTGCATTTCTCTGAATATGGACATGAATGCGGGCGATCAGCTCCTCCAGCTCAAAAGGCTTCGTCACATAATCGTCTGCTCCCAATGTGAACAGGTTCAGCTTATCGTCCAGTCCGTCCTTGGCCGAAAGGATAATGACCGGAATCCGGGACATCAGCTCTTTCCTCAGATAGTGCATAAATTGTTCACCGGATAACCCCGGCAGCATCAGATCCAGTACTACAAGGTGATGCTCCTGCTCGCCCAGGCTCAATCTCCCCTCACTGCCCGAATAAGCCTGTGTGCACAGAAATCCTGCGGATGTAAGCCCGTCACGGATAATCCCGTTAATATGTTCATCATCCTCAACGATCAGAATTCTCCTGCCGTTCGTGTAACCGGACATTCGCATCCTCCTTCACCCTTTTCCTGAAGACTGTACTGACACTAAAAGTACCACCTGTACACTCCGCCTCTGTATGCCCGTTCATCTTGTCCATCAGCGCTTTTACAATCGAGAGCCCAAGTCCGGAAGAATGTGCTGTACGTGCCGGATCTTCTTTATAAAAACGGGTAAAGACCTGTTCGATATCTACCCTGCTGCCTGCTTTGAGCGGATTGGTGAAGCGTATACAAAAAGTATCCTGGCTCTCTTCATGAGCAACGGTTAACGGCCCTTCCCCATGTCTGAAATAGTTGCCGATAATATTGGTAAACACCCGTTCTACAGCATGGATATCGCCTTCAACCGGAACGGATGACTCCGGAAGCCACAGCTCAGGTTCATACCCGGTACGGGAAAAATCATCAATGAAGCGGAACAGGTTCTGCTTCAGTACCTCCATAACATCAAGAGACTTCAGCTCCAGGACAAACCCGGGGTTCTGCAGCTTAGTGTACAAGAACAGCCCGTCCACCAGCTTGATAATCTGCTGTATTCTCGACTTGGCCAGTGTTACATACTGGTTCTTATCCTGCAGAATCTCTGCGCGCAGCGCCAATTGCAGATACCCGTCCAGAGAGGTAAGGGGCGTCCTGATGTCATGAGAGAGGCTGGTAATGGTAGCGTTGATCTCTTCATTTTTGCGGATGAACTGCTGATCCACTGCCCGCTGGCGGTTTAACAGTTCATTGCACTCATGGATCAGACTGTCGATTTCCTTCGGCTTCAGCTGGGTTTCGATGAACTTTAAAGAATTATGCTTCATTATAAAAGATAACTGACTGCTGATATGCTTAATCTGGCTCTTATAGTTCAGCAAATAGACGGTTTGGACAATAAGTGCAGCGGCAAGTACCGCCAGAACAATAACGATAAGATCACTTCCTTCCATATAATATGATTATATAACATATACAGCACAAATCCCCGGCAGGCTTCCACTACTTCTGTGGAACAGCCCCCCCGGGGATAGTTCATTCATACAGTTATTCAGTTATGCTAAGTGCTGTTTCGGATTAACGGAAGCTGCCTGCGTCGATGGCTGCCTGCTTCTCGTCGAGGATTTCCTGGTATCCTGCGTTCAGGTAAGTTTCCTTCGCTTCTGCATAAGTTGCGTCAAATTCAGCTTCCGGTGCCAATACAGTCTTCACATACAGTTCCTGGAACAGGGAGTTCAAATCTGTCTTGTACTCGTTGACCTTCTCCAGCACGACAGTGAACATGGCGTCCGGCGTACGGAATTCTGCAGTTTCGTTGTAATACTGTATCATCTGATCTACAAGATCCTCATATCCTGCCGGTGACCAGTTGCGTTTGTTCGCTTTCAGCGTGGTTTCAGCATCCGGATATTGGGCAATTTCAGTTACGAGGGCCCAGTAGTCTTTATTGTTGTTTTGTGCCAGAACAGCTTCGCCAGTGTAATCCGCGTTCTTCACAGCAATACCGTCTGCATCCAGCGTGTAGTTTTCGCCTTCAACACCGTTCTGGAACTTGAACAGGTTCTCCGGCTGGCTCAGCCACTCCAGGTACATCCATACTGCAGCGCGCTCTTGATCCGTAGTTTCATAGTTAATTCCCATGATGAAGCCGAACGGCCAGTAAGCACGCTGCTGCGGCTTGTTCCCTTCCGGAACGAGGGCATATGGAGGCATTACTGCAAACTCAGCATCCGGATTGTTAGCCAGTGTAGCGGCAAAGACGTCCGTATTGTTGGTCATATAGAATCCGAAGTTACCAGTCTTTCCGGCTACGAACTCGGATTTGATTTTGTTTTCATCTGTGCGCAGATAGAACTCTTTGTCTACGAGACCGTTATTGTACTGATAGTTCAGATTGCGCAGGAAGCGTTCTGTATCTGCGGACGGCAGGTCAGCCACGCTGAGATCAGAATACAGGGCACGGTAGTTCTCGTCAACCGGCCATTCACGGAAGGCGTAGTTGAAGTTGAAGTTGTTCGCAAGCAGATTGCCGCCGGTTACCCCGAGGCCTGCTTCCTTCCATTTCACCAGCATCTCATTATATTTCTCCAGAGAAGTCAGATCTTCTACCTTCATGCCAACCTTCTCCACCCAGTCCTTACGGATGATGTTGACGAAGTTATCCGCTTCAGGACGTGCGGCAAAGAAGAAAATGTTCTGGTCGTCCACTGTACCATACTGCTGGATGGTTTCACCCATATTTCCCCAGTAAGTTGGGGCATAATTTTCTATTTCTTCATAGTTAAGCGGCTGCATCACATCTTCACCGTAATACGTAAGCGCTTGAGGCATGTCATAGTGGAAAATAATATCCGGTGCCTTGTGCGACGCCAGCAGCTGCTCATAATCCGTTACTTCACTGCTGCGGGTAATCGGCACATAGTTGACTTCGATATTGTACTTGTCACCGAACTCCGACTGAACCCAGCGCGTATAGTAGTTGTCCGTTACATTCCAGCCCTCGAAAGCGCGTTCATAGACCGGAATATCAATCGTAACTCTTTCCTTGAACCCTTGTGAATAATCTGCAAATTCGCCTTCAGCCAGGTTATTGGCTGGCGCCGTGTTACTTCCGGCACTCTCATTATTATTTCCGGAACATCCGGCCAGCAGGCCGGCCGTCATGGCAGATGCCATCATTAAGGATACAAAACCTTTTTTGTTCATCATAAATCCCCCAATTTGATTTTTTTTGGACTGCATTGCTGCTGCTGCGTAACCTGCGGCTATTCTTTAACGGCCCCCAGCATAACGCCTTGGACAAAGAATTTCTGAACAAATGGATACACGCAGAGAATAGGCAGGGTTGCAAATACAACTACAGATGCTTTAAGCACTTCAGGGTTACTTAACTGCACCGTGGTCGCTTCCAGCTGGAAGCTTTCACTGGCCTGAATAACCAGATAGTACAGTTTCAGCTGCAATGGCCGCAGTTCCGTTTCATGTTTGATGTAGAACAGGGCATCCTGGTAAGCGTTCCAGCGTCCAACCGCATAGAAGAGTGACAAAGTAGCGATAATCGGTTTAGACAGCGGAATGACGATACTCCAGAGAATCCGGAAGTGCCCGGCGCCGTCAATCCGTGCGGATTCTTCCAGGCTGACCGGAATGCTGCTCGTCAGAGAAGTCTTCATAATCAGCAGGTTGAAGGCACTGAAGGAGAGCGGCAGAATCAGCGACCAGATGGTATCCATCAATCCCAGATTGTTAATGTTCATGTAATCCGGGATAATCCCTCCGCTAAAGTACATGGTGAACAGGAAGATGAAGGTGATGACTCTGCGGCCCTTGAACTGGGCTCTGGACAGCGGATAAGCGGCACAGATGGTCAGAATCATTCCCAGAATCGTGAACAATACAGTTACAATGACTGAGATGTACAGGGAACGGAGGATGCTGGCATCCGCAAAAATCTTCTTGTACGCTTCAATGGTAAAGCCCTGCGGCCAGAGAAAGACCTTATTGGCTATGACAAAGGAGTCAGAGCTCAGGGATTTGGACACCACATGGAGGAACGGCAATAAACATACTAGTGAAGCTATAATCAGGGCAATTTTGATCAGCAAATCCCAGATATCTATACGCCCTTTACCTGGTGCGGCAGTGTTGGTTGATGCGCTCATTGGGTTCTCTCCTTTCTAGAGTATTCCGTCTTCGCCGAGTTTCTTGGCAATGCGGTCAGCCGTTATGACCAGAATGATACCGATAACGGACTGGAACAGACCCACCGCTGTCGCCCGGCTGAAGTTACCGGATTCAATCCCCCAACGGTACACCAGAACCGGTATAGTTGTTGTGAACTCTGTAGTCGCTTTATTTTGCAGGGACCAGATCCGCTCGAACGAGCCGTCCATGACTTTACCCAGATTCATGATCAGCAAGGTAACAATGGTTGCACGGATTGATGGAAGTGTAATATTCCACACTTTTCTCCAGCGTCCGGCCCCATCCACCGTTGCCGCTTCATACATTTCCGGGTTAATGCCGCTGATGGCCGCCAGGTAAATGATCGTTCCCCAGCCCATACTCTGCCAGACACCAATCGCCAGATAACTGATCAGCCAGTTCGTGTCCTCCTGCAGGAACGGGATCCGGTTACCGCCCATCAGTTCAATTAAATTGTTGACGACACCCCCGCCTTCGCTAAGCAGCTGATACGCAATGGCCCCGATAATAACCCAGGACAGAAAGTGCGGCAGATACAGCAGGGTCTGGTTAACACGTTTGAACCTTACACTTTTGACTTCATTCAGCATCAGCGCCAGCACGATCGGCATCGTGAAGCTGAATATGAGATCAAGAATGTTGAGCAGCAGCGTGTTGCGGACAGCCCGTCCGAATTCAGGCTTGGAGAAGATCTCCTGGAAGATTTCAAAACCGACCCATTCACTGCCCCAGAAGCCTCTTGCTATCTTATAATCTTTAAAAGCGATTACAAGACCGGCCATCGGGAAGTATTTGAATACGATTACAAAAGCCAGCGGAATCAGTACCAGCAGGTACAGCTGCCAGTCCCGCTTTAAATAGTACGCGAGCCCCTCATTTCTTCTCAGCAGAGCATTTTGATTTGTTTTTGAAGCGTTTGCAACTTTCATAATCTCACCTCCTGCAGCAATTTATCTCTTTGCCGGCACTCATCACCGGCTCGATTTCTATGCTATCGCCATTGGCCTGTTTTGAAAACCATGAGTAATGCTGCTCTCCATCAAAACTGACAGAATCGCGGTTTTAAAGGGCTTTCAGGCAGGGTGATGATCATTTTTAATAGTCTAAAACGTTTTCATTAACACTATATACTGCAGAAAAACGGCCATGAGCCGTCTCCTAGGAGCTCTTGCTCTTGGCCGTTTTATAACTGCTTGGGGGCATCCCCTCATATTTGCGGAAAAACCGGTTGAAGCTCTGTACATTGTAGTAGCCGACCTCTTCGGCAATCTGCTTGATCGTCAGATCGGTATCCAGCAGCAGCTCCTTGGCTTTGTCGATCCGCAGCTGATTCAGATAATCGATCATACTTTTTCCGGTCAGCTCGTATACGATCTTGCGCATATAAGAGTAGCTGATGCCGAATTCGGTGCTCATATCTTTTAATACAATTTCTTCACGGTAATTATCTTTGAGATATTGAATGACCCGTTCCCCGTGATTGGTTTCACTCGTGCTGCGTTCAAGGTTCTGGACAATTTCCCGGTACATTTCATGCAGATACTCCTCCAGCTCATCCAGGGTATCCATCGCCGCCAGCACGCTGTAGATGTCCCCCTTGCCCATAATCATTCTTCCGGTGCTGATGTGATTCTCACGCAGATGCTTGATCGTCGCCCCCATCAGCTGGTGATAGATGAACATAATATTGTCGTAGGATATATTCTCTTCTGCGCGGATCTGACAGCGGATGTTCTGCAGCTCCTTATAAATACCGTCCAGATCGCCGGCATCCAGGAAATTGAGAATCCGCCGCTCGCTGTTTTCGGAATCGATATATTTGCGGTTCTGCTCCTCTTCCTCCTGCCAGTACATAATGCTTCCGGCACCCTTGATCATCCGCTGCTTAATTAATTCCATCGCTTCGAACAGCCGCTCTGCTACAAGCTCCGGCGCATCCGCCACCTCACTTACTCCGATCGTAACCGAATGCGTAAGCAGTTCAAACGACTCGTCACGGATGTTCTCCAGCGCCAGATGGATCCGTTCACAGTTCCGCTCGTCCTCACCTGGCGCAAAATTCATCACGATGACTATACAGCCGTCGTTATGATAGACAGAGTGAGCTTCTATCCCCTCCGGAAACAGACTTTCATACTTTGTATTCAGCAGGTACCGGTGGTAGCTGCGTGTCTCCACATTGGTGTTCCCGACATACACCCGGTACCTGTCGATGGAAACCACAGCAACCCTGTAGCAGGCTTCCGGAAAAACCTCATGAATCCGCGGCGGAATCTCTCCGCGCAGCAGCCGGTGGACAGCAAAGCTCCGGGTGTCCTCCTCGCGCTCCTGCAGCAGCCGGAACAGCCCTTCCTCTTCCTCCTGCATCCGTTTGAACGCCATATCGAGAAAAGCAAGCTCATTCCTGCCCACTACACCGAGATCGTTCTTCGAACGTATGGTCCGGACTAATTGTCTGAGCGGTCTTGACAGCCAGGTTGCCAGAATCACAGCCAGTACCGTTCCAAGTACAATAATAGCCCCGGTCAGCAAAATAATATTCCCCTGCATTTCCCGTGATTTGGTCATCAGCTCATCCATTGAGCTCCAGCTCACATTCCACCATCCCGATAACGCCGAGCGGCTCCAGGCATACACCATGCGATCGCCGTCCAGCTCACGGAATGTATAACCTTCACTTGCCTCCTGATTCAGTATTTCCCGGAGGAACGGCAGCTCAAAGCCGTCGGTGAGCAGCAGTGACTTGTCACTGTACGAAATCACTTTGCCGCCCGAATCCAGAAGCAGGGAGTTCGTGCCGGTGGACTCTGTCGTATGCAGATATTTGCCGATCTGGCTCTCCTCCATATTGACGACGATAATTCCGCTCGTAGTGGAGGACAGACGGTTGAGCGGGTAGACATAAGATATGACGTTAACACCCGAGTCCAGCTTGCGGGGTACCCATACACCGCTGATTCCCCGCTGGTTCTCCAGCGCCTTCGTTGCCCACCCGATCGGTTCATACCGTTCCAGCTTTGTGGTAGCGCTGTCAGTAGAGATTACATAATCTGAATCACTCAGATAAAAGTATGAGGAATACACACCGTCCACACGGCGGTTCAGGTTTATCAGTTCATTCATCACGGACTTGGCCCGGCTGACATTGTTATAGTTAGCATTCACTTCGTCATATGTCTCCAGGCTGCGGATCGGTTCAAAAGCATTGGTGGCAGCCAGACGCGACGTGTCCTGTGCCAGATTGGCAAGTGCGTTCTCATTGAGCTTGCGGTTGGCATTCAGCCCGGCAAGCGCAGATTCCCCGATGGCTGACTCTGAATTCTCTATAATCTGTTCCCCGCTGTACCATGTCAGAATGGCTGTCGGAATAGCCATAATACAGAATAGAATCAGCGCCAGCTGCAGCATCATCGGTATTTTCTTCATTGCATGTCCCCCTATTAACTATGTAAACGCTAACAACATAAACAGAGAAGCCCCGCATGCAACGGGCTTCTCTGCTAATTAACACTTAATTTCTGTAGAGTAACATATTGCACATGTTGTGTAGGTATATGGACTTGTTGTAATGATAACACAAAACACAGTGGCTTGACATTATTAACCTTTACGTCAAAACAACTCCAGCTAAGATTTCACATTAATATTAATATCAGCAGCAGTCCTAAGCGTAGCACAACCCGCGGCAAAATCATATGAGGTATGTGTAGTTAACCTTTATTTTCCGGGCAATAATTGATCTCTTTCTTTCTGATACAATATTTTCATATACAATAGTCATATTAAATAACTATACCAATCCATTATTCGGGGGAGTTGTCATGATGAACAGACCTGTTCGTTTTGGAATTATCGGCAGCGGCTGGCGTGCGGAAATGTATCTGAAGCTGGCCCAGCTGGTTCCGCAGCAGTTTCAGGTGAGCGGAGCTTTGATCCGCAACCGTGCGAAATACGAGGATGTAATCCGCAAATGGAATCTGACTGTATACAGTTCGGCAGAACGCCTTGCGGCTGACAGTGATTTTGTGGTCCTGGCAGTGTCCAAAGCTGCCGCTGCGCCTCTGCTGGCAGAGCTGGCAGCTCTGCAAATCCCTGTGCTGGCCGAAACGCCTGCCGCCGCAAGCCCTGCTGAATATGAATCGCTCCGCTCCAGTATCGCGGGTGCTCACCTGATCCAGATCGCGGAGCAGTACCCGCTGCTGCCCCATCATCAGGCAAGAAGCGCTTATCTTCAGACCGGGAAGCTTGGTCAGGTGGGACATGTTCAAGTCTCTGTTGCCCATGGCTATCACGGAATCAGCCTGATCCGCAAATGGCTGTCGGTGTCTGGAACTGCCTGTGAAATTACCGCCCGCCGGGTAGAGCTGCCCATCATGGACTTTCCCTATAGAGGCCGGGAAGCCGGGGATGTCTTGAAGACAGAGCAGCAGGACATCGCAATTATGGTATTTCCGTCCGGGCAAAGCGCCGTACTGGACTTTACCCGCTCCCAATACTTCTCGCCGCTGCGCAGTAACCGTGTGCTGATCCGAGGCTCACACGGAGAGATCCGTGATCATGAGATTACCCGCCGCTTGGGAACAGCTGAGACGGAATACTTGGATATTAGGCGGATTCAAGGCGGGCAAGAAGGCAGCCTGGACAGCCTCTCCTTGCATGAGTTACGTGCCGGAGAGGAGTGTCTTTTCCGTAATCCGTTTCCTTCTGCCCCTTTGTCAGATGAAGAGATCGGGATGGGACAAGCCCTGCTGAACATGTCCGCTTTTCTCCGTACGGGAATTTCAACTTATTCTTTGGCAGATGCCTTAACGAATGTCAGGCTGGCGTTTGCCATCGACGAAGCGGCCGCATCGGGGCGCACTGTTGTACTGGAGGATGAGATTTAGGCGGCACAGATTCAAGGTTACTTTGACCGCTTATTGTGCACAGAAAGCTTCATCCTGGAATGACCCCAACCGGGGGCAGCAGCCATTCCATATGTGATTGCTTTAATCACAATCTTTGTGGCCGCCTATTTTCGGGGCAGCCGGTTTCCACGGAATCAGAGGTATTTCTGCCTCTGATTTCGCTGCTGCGGCCGGTTTTCTCGGAATCAGAGGTACTTCTGCCTCTGATTTCGCTGCTGCGGCCGGTTTTCCCGGAATCAGAGGTACTTCTGCCTCTGATTCTGCCGTCGCGGCCGGTTTTTCCGGAATCAGAGGTATTTCTGCCTCTGATTTCGCTGTTGCGGCCGGTTTTCCCGGAATCAGAGGTATTTCTGCCTCTGATTCTGCCGTCGCGGCCGGTTTTCCCGGAATCAGAGGTATTTCTGCCTCTGATTTCGCTGTTGCGGCCCATCCTAATGAATTCAACGGGACTTTTCCCGTTGATCTCCCCACCACGTCTGGTTTTCTCGAATTCAACGGGACTTTTCCCGTTGATCTCCCCATCACGTCTGATTTTCTCGAATTCAACGGGACTTTTCCCGTTGATCTCCCCATCACGTCTGATTTTCTCGAATTCAACGGGACTTTTCCCGTTAATCTCCCTTTCACGTCTGATTTTCATGAATTCAACGGGATTTTTCCCGTTGATCTCTCCACCACGTCTGGTTTTCTCGAATTCAACGGGATTTTTCCCGTTGATCTCCCCATCACGTCTGATTTTCTCTAATTCAACGGGACTTTTCCCGTTGATCTCCCCACCACGTCTGGTTTTCTCGAATTCAACGGGACTTTTCCCGTTAATCCCGCTCACTGCCCATTCCACAACGCTTATAGCGCCATACTACCTCTTCTCATCCCCCGCCGCCCCCTTGCTACAAATCTCATACTGTACACGCACGCTCCCACAACCAATCTTAGTTAGTTAAAAATGAAAAGACACATGAGCAAGTTAACCTTACTCATGTGCCTGCAAACTAAATATAAACTACGATGTGTCACATCCTGCTGCAATCAACAGTTACTCTATCGCAATATAATCATCGTCACAAACCTCTAGCCCAGCTCCAACTCCAGCACACTAAATCCGGTAGGCCGGCTGATGGACAGTACAGGAGTACGGTTGACAGTAACAGGAGTACCAGCATTATCAGCACCAACAGCAGCGCCAGCACCAGCACCACTAGCACCACTAGCACCACCACCACCAGCACCATCACCATCAGCACCAGCACCACTAGCACCACCACCACCAGCACCATCACCATCAGCACCAGCACCACTAGCACCACCAGCACCAGCACCAACAGCACCACCAACAACACCACCAACACCACCAACACCAACACCACCAGCACCAGCACCAGCACCAGCACCAGCACCAGCACCAGCACCACCAGCACCACCAGCACCAACACCAGCACCAGCAGCACCAACACCAGCGCCAACACCACCAGCTACAACACCACTAACACCTTCAGCACCACCCGCCGGCAGCTCAACAGCCACCGTCCGCACAGCTCCCGGAGCAAGGTCCGGAATCTCCTGATTGATTACAGCACCGTCTGCCAAAGCAACGGAGAGCGTGTACCCTTTTACCGTGTAGCTCGGGATATCGTCCCGGCATTTCAGCGTGACCTCCAGCCTGCCGTCCGTCCATACCGGTGCTTCTGCCAGCAGGAGCGGCGAGGAGATTTCACGCAGTGCGGCATAGGATGGCTTCGCCTGGTTGTAAATATCCAGGGAGCCATGAACTCTCTGTTTCAGCCTTCCGGCTCCTTCTTCTCCCATCTGCGTGCGGTAATCATTCAGGCTGAAGTGGATCAAAGCTGCAAATTGCGGATAACGGCGGTAAATTTCAGTTTTCTCTCTGAGAATCTCTATTCTTCTGGCGTCTCCGCCTTCAAAAGCAGGTTCACAAAGTCCGTATTCAGCGACAACGAGCGGCTTGCCCGGATGGTCGGCGATAATCTGCCCGATAACCTCTTCCTCATCAAGATCACCGTGCCATGTACCGATGTAGTCATTCCACATCAGCAGGTCCCCGGCACCTGTAGCATCGGTTGCAGGCTGAAGCTGCAGCGTATTACTTACATAGTTCACAAGCCGTGAGGGATCAAGCTGCAGAATCTCTTCCTTCAACTCGTTCATATACTGCATGGTTACCGGGGATTGCCCGTCCAGCTCATTGCCCATGCCCCAGGCAAAAATACACGGATGATGGGAATGGTCCTGAATCATTTCCTTTGCCTGAGTCATAGCCTGCAGGAAAGTGTCCTTCCCCGGCTCCGCCGGCTGCTGCCAATGCGGGATTTCCTCCTGTACCAGGAGGCCGTTCGCATCACACCAGTCCAACAGCTCATTGCCCTGCTGCCAGTGGAAGCGGGTGAACACGCAGTTGGCTTCCTTGAGCCTGACCAGCATCGTTGTCAGATCCTCCAGCCGCTCCGCCATCCCTACCTCCGGATGAGAGCCAGGCATCCACTCCACGCCCATCAGCCGGACCGGTTCCCGGTTCAGCCACAGCTCATGGCCCTTCACTGTAATCTCTCGGAAGCCGAAAGAGCGGATTACCCGGTCCTGAACCCGGTCCCCCGAACGCAGCACAACCTCAAGCTTATATAAATGCGGATGGTCAAAATGCCATAAATCGACCTCAGGCAGCCCGATTTCTGCAAAACTCCAGGATAAGGCACCGCCCGGTATTTCTTCAGTTCCCTGCCAGACCAGGGCATCATTACGGTACACAGCAATGCCTGCATTGACAGGACCGGCCGCCGGTACACAAAGCTTGATGTGTGCTGAAAGCTTACCGCCTGCTTGCCCTCCATCTTCAGCGAAGGTGACCTTGGGCTCCACCCTGATATATTCTACAGCTGTGCTTCCCGTAACAACAAGCGTTACCGGCCGGATCAGTCCCCCGTCATCTGCCCAGTCAAAGCTGTTCGCTACAGGCAGCGCCGTATCACTGTAGCTGTTATCTGCCCGGATCACCAGCCGGTTAACGGCAGCCAGCTGAATATGCGGAGTGATATCCACTTCAAACGGAGTATAGCCCGAATTGTAGTGGCTGCCGGCCTTGACACCATTTACCCAGATATCCGTATCCCGGTAGACACCTTCAAAAGCAAGCTTGAACCGTGAGCCTACCCACTCCTGCGGTATATCCAGCAGCTGTTCATACCAGCCTGCCCCGCGGTATTCCTCTAGTCCCTCCTGCACATTCCAGGTATGGGGAACGGTAACCGTTACCGGAGACGGCAATCCTCCGGTCTGCCACTCCTCCTGTTCGCCCAGGTTGTCAGGATCGGGCTGGAAATTCCAGCCCGCCTCCAATTTTGCAGTATAACGTCCTTCTTCTATACTCAAATGATCCGCATCCTTCCGTCTGTAGGTTGTAAATTCTGCACACCATTACTTCACATCTGTTCCGCACATCCGGCGGTGAATCATCGCCCCCTGATGGTTCGGCTCCATCTTCAGCGCGATTTCCAGCTCTGCAGCCGCTTCCCCGGTACGGCCCAGTCCAAGCAGCCCCAGTCCGCGCATATACCGGCAGTGAATCACATTCCGGCGGTTCAGATCATCTTCAAATACGAGGAAGTCCGGAAGCGACACGGCAAAGTAATCCAGCTTAATCTCATCAAAAATATGCTTTTCCGCATAATCAATCAGTTTGTTGAACCGGCGTCCGGCTTGCCTTTTATCCTGCAGCTTGAGCCAGGCCAGGCCCTGGTAGAAAATCATTTCCGGCGGCTGGTCATTATAGTACATCGCGCTTGTCGGTTCGGTCAGACCCTGGGAAGCAGCCTTGTAGCATTCTGCAGCCTCCTGCTCCTGCTTAAGTCCTTCATACGCTTCGCCCATATAATAGTAGATATTATTTTCCTGGGCGCCTTCCAGCTTGCCTTCACCCAGATTCAGCGGGTAGACGAGCGCCTGCCGGAAGTGATCCACAGCTTCCCCGTAGCGTCCGGCAGCAAGATGCTGCTTGCCCAGCTCGGTGTGGGAGAATTTGTATTGTCCGGTGACTTTGCCTTCCCCGCCTTCCCAAGGATGGAAATTGCGCGAGCTTAAGGCTTCAAGAGCTTCCTCATAGCGTCCCAGATTGTTCAGCAGCGTAACATATTCCACAAAAAGATCATCCCGCTGCTCAACCTGGCTGCGCTTGTCTTCCAGAATATCGAGGCGTTCCTGGGAGGACCAGGCTTGTCTTTTGCGGAGCTGATCCAGTTCAAACAGAATACGGACATCCTCCGGTGAGCAGGCATAAGCCTTCTCCAATGAAGCCATTGCCGCCTGCGGGTCATTCTGTTTATTAAAATAAGCAAGCCCGAGGTTGCGGTGAACCGTCGCAAAATCGTCCTTTAGCTCACGTGAACGTTCCCAGCTGGCGACCGCGTCCTCCGGACGTTTTTTATCATAATAGAAATTGCCAAGATAGTAATGTGCTTTGTCATCTTCCGGTCTCGCCTGAACCGCAGCTTCCAGCAGCTCCAGCTCAAACAGCGTATTGGGGAAGCAATAGGTTGGATCAGCAGACTGTCCGGCACGGCGCTGTTCATCAGCCCGTTCAGCCTGGCCGGTACGTGCATACAGCTCACCCAGGGCATAATGCAGCATCGGATACGCGGAGCCTCCGGCCGGAACAGCCTTTAAGCCAATCTCTATCGCCTCATCCAGCAGTCCGCAGGCCATGTAATCCGCGATCAGATTCAGATAATTGTGCGCATCCCCGCGCATCAGCAGATTGAGCTCTGCGAGAATTCCTTCCACAGCAGCTGCCTGACCCATTGCGGCAAGCACCAGTGCCTGCTCGTTATAAGCGCCGAAGTCCGCAACATCAAGTCCCGCTGTCTCTTTCGCAAACGCCAGTGCCTGATCATATTGGCCGAGCTTACGCAGCATTGCCGTTTTCAAGTTGCGGGCCTTATAATTGCGCGAATTGCGTACGATTGAGCGTTCCGCCAAATCCAATGCTTCCGCATACTCCCCCTTACGGCTGGAAATTTGCGCAAGCGAGAAGTAACCCGCATCCTGCCATTCAGCAGACCATACCGCTTTGTGAAAAGCCGTAAAAGCTTCTTCCAGTCGGTGCTGTCCCAGCAGCGCCACCCCCAGCTGGTAATAAGCTTCACTGTCATACGGATTCGGGTTTCTCCAGGTCAGACGTTTAATGGCAGCGCGGAAATAGAGTTCGCTCTCCTTGTACAAGCCCCGGCGCAGCAGCAGCGTTCCATAAGCCACGTTGAGACGGATATCGCCCCGGTCCCGGCGCAGCCCTTCCAGATAATAATCCTCCGGGGCAAAGGTGGCATGCCGGTACTGCTCCAGATGCAGACCCGCCAGATACAGCTCCTCCGTCGAACGCAGCTCTTGCGGCTCCGCGAGCGGCTCGGCTGCATCCGGAATCTGTTCTATTTCCGGGCGTTTCGGCTGATAGGCAACCAGCAGCCTGCCGTCTGCAGCGCGGACGGTCAGCTTCAGATCATGCTCCTGCTCGCCTGCATCCAGCGAAACCACGGCTTTGAATGCGTCGACAGGGGATAACTGCACTATTTTGGACACATAGGTACGGCCTGCTCCCTTCAGCTCCACCGTAGCCTGCTCCAGCAGCGACGTGGCGTACACCTGAATGACAGCTTCATGTGCTCCGGCATCCACCTCGAGGTTAACGGCAGCTTCGATGGAAGCATTTTTGACCACACCGATGTTCTTATAAGGCATGAAATATTGCGTAAACGTCTTCTCCTCGTAAGGCTGCAGCCAGGTGAAGTCAGGCTGATTGTCGGTGTACACACCGGTCATCAGCTCAATATACGGGCCGTCTTCATCCGTTAACTGCCGGTCCCAGGCCTGTCCGAACTCCCCGTTCCCCCAGGTCCACTGCTTTTTGCCCGGCGAGATATGGTGATTGGCTACATGCAGCAGTCCCGCCTGAACGCTGTGGTCGTACCCGCCGACGAAATTATAGTCTGATTTGTAAGCCATATAAGAGGTTGGAACCGGGATGTTCTTGTAGCGGGAAATATCTACGCCTTCCGAATAATCCTGTTTGTAATACGTTCCGGTAGCGATAGGAAACCGTGATACATCACGTTTGCCATGGTCGAACACAGCCGTTACATCAGGAGGAAATACGGATTGCGTATGGTCATTGACGGCTACCGCAGGATTCGCCCACCACAGGAATGTCTGCGGCTCCGCTGTCCGGTTATACAGTTGGGCGTTAATCTCCAGATAGGCTTTGCCGGGATACAATTTGAAGCCTGCGGTCACCTTGGTGCCGTACATCCGGTCAATTTCGCTGACCCACACCGTAGCACTTCCATCCTCAGACTGTTCATACCGGTATTCGACCGGTCCAAAGGTGTTGGGACGGTGATGCTGCGGCCAGTTGAACTCAATCCCGCCGGAAATCCACGGTCCTGCCAGACCCACCAGCGCCGGCTTGATAACCCGGTTATAGTAGACAAAATCGTAGTTGTTCGTTTTGTCCAGCGCCCGGTAGATTCTTCCGCCGATTTCCGGCATGATTTCGATCCGTACATAATCATTTTCCAGAATGACAAGCTTATAATTTTTATCGGCCTTTACATCCGAGATGGACTCAATAACGGGATGGGGGTAGACCCGGCCGGTGCTTCCCTGATAGACTCTTTTTTCTAAAAACATCGGATTGGGGTCCGGTGCCCCCGCCTCATACGTGGGAATCAGCACGCTCGTCTCCCATACCTGCACTTTGCCGGCTGCCGCAGCCTGATCTCCCGGCTGTTGATTTAATGTGTGTGGATTCATCTTATCCATAGCCTCCCTTGCCTTGATAGTTATACTTTAACTTCCGGCGGAGGCGGTTCCAATTGACGAAATGCGGGAAGTGATGGATTATATTAATATTCTGAATGCATCATGAGGAGGCTCTGCAATGATAGGCGGGAATATAAGGAAACCTGAAGGCTTCACCAAAGAGAAGCTGTACGTACTTCCGGATTACTGGGTAAAGGAGCTGGAGCAGGAAGGACTAACTTCTTCTTTGTACATTACGGATATCGGCTATTTCCCGAAGGCGGAATATCACTTCCGGGAACGCTCGGAGGGGAGCCCCGGGCATATTCTAATTTTTTGCGAGACTGGAGAGGGCTATGTAGAGCTTAATCAGGGGGAACGGATGGTGCTCCGTGAAGGGGATATGATTGTAATTCCTCCGGAGATAAGCCACCGGTACGGTGCCATGGCGGACAATCCCTGGAGCATTTACTGGTTTCATTTCAAAGGAGAGCACGCGGCACGGCTTGTCAGCATGTTCGGCCTCTCGTCAGCCCCGCTTGCGCTCTCTCCCAGCGGCATCGCCCGGTTCATCGAATGGTTTCACCCCGCCTACGAGCTGCTTGCCGAGCGTACCTATGCGCTGACCACCCATGTTCACGTGGCCCAGACCGCAAGACAGCTGCTCTCCGGCATCGGAATCAACAGCAATAAGTCCGCCCAGGAGAAAAAAAGGGAGAACTATCTGGAGCAGGCTATCCAATACATGAACCAGCACATGGGCGAATCCATCCGGCTTACGGAGCTTGCCAGGCATGTCGGGCTGTCCCGGCAGCATCTGATCCACTTGTTCAATCTGGAAACAGGAGTTCCTCCCATTGAGTATTTTCTGCGGCTGAAGATCCAGCGTGCCGGCCAGCTGCTGGACCTCACCGAGCTTAGCATCAAGGAAGTCAGCTCCGCCGTCGGGATCAGCGATCCCTATTATTTTTCCAGACTGTTCAAAAAAATGTCCGGCTTCTCCCCCTCCCGTTACCGGAGTATTCCGAAGGGGTAATGCTTCAGCAATAGCTTCATGTACAAACAAAAAGCCGCGGCTCTCCAGCTGGAGAATCACGGCCTATATTATTTGCTATTGAACATCCTTGCCGGTAAACAGCGCGACTCTGGCTTTAACCAGCTCGGTATATTCTGCTTCCATCTCCTCAGCGCCGGCCTTGTTCAGCTCCGCAATAAAGTCGTCATAGACCTTATCGAAGTTATCTTTGCTGGTGAGAATGGCTTCAGGAATCCGTTTCTGGATGATATCCTGTGTTTTTTGATAAATAACCTGGTAGCTTCCGTCCGTAGGAACTGGCATGTTGTACAGCGCGCCCCACTCTTTTACCGGGAACTCATCTTCCTGCGGGAACAGGTCCTTCCAGGTTTTTGCGTTGTACGCAGCCAAGGATTCCTTCTCTGCTTCCGAGTATTCGGCGAGGATCTGTTCCGGGAAGTTTGTTGTATAGTAATTGTCCGTGGAATCCTTCACACCGTCACCATAGCGGACGCCCAGAATGGAGTATAAGCCAATCCCGGTCTGCTTGGTAAAGTTCGCGTTATCATTGACCTTTTGATCGAGAATTTCAGCAGGGATGACGCGCTTGCCATTTTCCACATTGTATTGTTTGCCTTCAATGCCCCAGTTTCTCAGCACCTGGCCTTCTTCCGAGGACATCCAGTCCAGGAATTTGATTGCGCGGACCGGATCTTTGCAGGAAGTGCTGATGCTGATGCCGTACCCGTCTACTCCGACAGCCTGCATGGCATGATCCTTATACTCTTCAGACAGTGTAACCGGGAAGTGGGCATACGTATATTCGTCTTTGCCGGCAGTCTTCAGGGCATTCTCCGCATCCTGGTACTCCCATTCTACCGAAGTGAGTCCAAGTACGCGTCCGCTGGAGATTTTGGCTTTGTACTGGTCGTCCTTTTGCACAAAAGCATCCTTGTCGAGCAGACCTTCATTGTACATATGGTTCAGCCAGCGGAAATACTCCTTCTCTTCAGGCTTCTTGTAGTGAAGCTTGGTTTCATACGTTTCAGGGTCCACATAGTACTCGCCGTCATTGGCCCCGCCTGTAGTGATGTCTCCCTGGTTGGTTACTGTGATCATGCTCTTCCAGCCGTCAGCGTTTACGGTAAACGGGATTGTCGGCTGGCCGTCTGTCGTCGGATTCTTGGCATAATACTCTTTGAGCACATTTTCAAAATCCTTGACCGTTCTTACTTCCGGGTACCCCAGCTCTTTCAATACGCGGTGCTGAATTTGAAACCCGTTGGTCGCGTCAAATTTCTGTTCATCCACGCCCACATTGGTCGGAATGGAGTAAATCGCCTGGTTATCCAGACTGTACTTCATCCGGTTCATATTGTCGCCCATTACTTTTTTGATGTTAGGCGCGTGCTTATCAATCAGGTCAGTCAGGTCAATGAGCGCTTCCGCGTCCACCAGTTTGCCGATCTCTCCCTTGGCGAAAATGATATCAGGATAATCTCCGCTGGCCGCCATCATTGCAATTTTCTCCTGCCCGCCACCTCCGCCGACATCAAATTCTGCATTTAACGTAACCCCGGTTCTGGCCGTGATTTCTTTCCCCACATCATCCTGCATTTTGTTCCAGTTCGGACTCGCATCCGCCCCAAAAAACGTAAAGGTTATCGGTTCTGTATCGCTTCCGCTGTTTCCTTCCGTACTGTTACTATTAGCCGACGAGCTATCACCTGAGTTGCTGCAGCCTGCCGACACAAGCAGTAAGCCTGCCAGCAGCGCCACTCCCATTTTTTTTGGTAGTTTGTCCTTCATTTGGTTAGTCCCCCTTAAGATCTGGTCTGACAGACAATCTTTGTTGAATGCGGTTACAACCACATTTTACCCTTACGCCTGGCGCTATTCCTTGATTTTCAAGTCATAAAATAGCATTATATAGACATCATCCGGATCTTTAGGAGGGAATTTCTTGAGCAACATGTACTTGAGGTGGTTTACGACCGATGAAGCGTTCCCTTTCTTTATCCAGTACGGCGGCCATGATGAAGATATGGACCTCCATATGCATGCGGATTTCTCCGAGCTGGTCATTGTGCTGAACGGGCATGCCACGCATCTGGTCAACAACGAGGAGTCTTTTATCAAAAAAGGCAATGTGTTTGTCATCAACGGCGGTACGCCGCATGCCTATAAAGCCCCGTACGATTTCAAAATCTGCAATATTATGTACAAAGCCGATATGCTGAAGCTGGCCGGACCGGACCTGAGAAGCTTGAACGGGTATCAGGCGCTGTTTGTGCTGGAACCTTTTTACCGGAGTATTACGACTTATAAAGCCAAGCTGAACCTGCCGATCGCCAGCCTGGAGCATGTCGCTTCAGTAGTTGCCTCGATGATCAAGGAGTATGAGGGGAAACTGCAGGGCTATCAGACCTTGCTCGCTTCCAGGTTCATGGAGCTGGTGGTGTATCTGTCCAGGCACTATGAGGATCAGGAAAAAGGCGTCGATAACAGCCTTATGCACCTGGCGAACGCCATCTCCTACATCGAGGATCATTACCGCGAGCAGATTACGCTGGAGGAAATTGCAGCCAAATCGGATATTTCGGTCAGGCATTTGAACCGGATCTTCCGGGCCTATTATCAGACCACCCCGATGACCTATATTCAGCGCCTCCGACTGGAACAGGCCTGCACACTGCTCAAGGAGACCAGGCATTCGATAACGGAAATCTCCTACATGTGCGGATTCAATGACAGCAACTACCTTACCCGCCAATTCAAAAAAACCTACGGCCTGTCGCCAAAGGCTTTCCGGAATCAGAAATAGGTTGATACACTGGCTACAAAATCAGGCTTACCCATTGAGCCACTCCGAAGGGGAAGGCGTCCATTGTACTCGAAAAACCGAGTACATTGAGCCACTCCGGAGGGGAAGGCGTCCATTGTACTCGAAAAACCGAGTACATCGAGCCACTCCGAAGGGGAAGGCGTCCATTGTACTCAAAAAACCGAGTACATTGAGCCACTCCGGAGGGGAAGGCGTCCATGTACTCGAAAAACCGAGTACATTGAGCCACTCCGGAGGGGAAGGCGTCCATTGTACTCGAAAAACCGAGTACATTGAGCCACTCCGATGGGGAAGGCGTCCATTGTACTCGAAAAACCGAGTACATTGAGCCACTCCGGAGGGAAAGGCGTGGGGTGGTTTTTTATTTCGCGGGTTTCACGCATTCAACCATAAAAAAAGCAGCCGGCCCAAGCGGCCGGCTGCTCCCTCTTCCTTCTATTCCCTGAACTTACTCCGCAGGTTCATAATCAAACCAGTCAAAGGCTGCCGGAGCGCCCTGCCCCGTTTCCGAGACGGCATACATGGCAGCGAATACTCCCGTAAAACCGCCTGCGACCTCGGTACTCAGCAGATGCGTTTCGCCCCACCCCAGCTCTATTTCACCAGACTGTGCCGTGTGAATGGAGGCTGTAAATTTCTTCGGAAATGCCTGGATTTTCAGCACCACAGGTCCTTCGGGACATTCTGCAGTATGCTCCACGCTGAGCGAACCGACTGTTTTGCGGAACACGGCTACTCTTCGTCCTTCAAGGGTTGTCAGCCCCAAATCATAATGATGCCGCTCATTCATATAGACGGTCAGCCCTGCTTCATCGCCGCTGTTCAGCGGTTCATAGTCGATCTCCGTCTCTATCCGGCAGGCAAAATGGCTGAGCCGGCGGCCCACAAACGCAGGAGCGGTCTTCTCGTTACTAAGCGCAGCCTCATGTCCATGCAGCACCAGATTCCCCGGGCGCTCCAGCAGTGACCAGCTGCCTTCCGCCGGGTTTCTTAGAAAGGTCCAGTCCAGGCCAAGACGGGGCTCATCGAAATCATCCCTGACGTGACGCTCCGGCCAGGTGACCTGCGGCAGCTGCGGCGCCTCCATGAGCGGTTCAATATGCGTGTCATTTCCAATCACCGGCCAGCCGTCTGCTGTCCAGGTCACAGGCGCCAGGTAGACCTCACGCCCCAGATGATGGCCCTTTGGATAAGCGACAGGCCTTATGCCCAAGAATACCGCCCACCAGCTGCCGTCATGGGCTTCAATCAGATCGGCATGTCCTGTGGCCTGGATGCTGCTGTCCATGCTGCGGTTGGTGAGAATAGGATTATGCGGACATGATTCGTACGGGCCGTAGGGCTGGCTGCTCCGGGCGATGGTCTCCATATGCCCGTATTCCGTTCCGCCTTCGGCAATCATCAGATAATAGTGTCCGTTAATCTTGTACAAATGCGGGGCTTCCGGATGTGCGCCTCCTGTTCCTCTCCAGATGTATCTGCTCTCTGTCAGCATCTCCCCGGTTTCGATATCAATTTCGCACTGGTAGATGCAGTGTCCTTCCTCTCCGGTACGTGAAGACTGAAAGTATACGCGGCCGTCATCATCAAATAACAGGGAGGGGTCAATGCCATCCTGCTTAACGAAAATAGGGTCCGACCACGGCCCTTCCGGATGCTGTGTTTTCACATAAAAGTTGCCGTTACCGCTTACATTCGTAGTGACCATATAGAACCAGCCGTCATGATAACGGATAGTCGGTGCAAAAATGCCGCCCGAGCTCCAGGCGTTGCCCAGCGGCAGCTGTTCAGGCGTTGTCAGGCAATGGCCGATCTGCTGCCAATGGACGAGGTCCTTACTGTGAAATACGGGGACTCCCGGGAAATATTCAAAAGTACTTGTCACAAGATAATAGTCGTCACCTACCCGGCAGATGCTGGGGTCCGGATGAAAACCGGGTATTACGGGATTGGTATACTGCATCAAGGGTGCACTCCTGTCCATAATCGTTTTGCTTCCATGGACTCTATTGTAGCGGTAACGGCTGCAGCAAACCTTGACTTTCAAGTCACCTGATTAGCATGATCTGGACATTGATACACTAAAGACAGCCTGCATCAACGGGAGTCCGCTTTTACAGGCTGTCTTCAAAATGAAACAGTATAATTAGTTATTCAAATCGTCATACATGGAGCCTTTGACACTTACCCGGATTTCATCCAGCGGCTTGACTCCTACCAGCTTGCCAAGTGTACGGTAGGCATTTGTGCTGGAAGACAGCTCAACATCCGCGATCCAGGCTTTCACATAATAATTGCCGTCAGGCATGCGGGCATCTGTGTAAATCGGGGTGTTTCCCGGGTTCACAGCGATGCTGACAGTGGTTTTCTCCGTAATTTTATACATACGCTGACCGTCTTTAACGAACTCCCGGTACTTGAACACATCGCTGCTTCCCTTGGTACTGGACTGTGAATATCCTTCCAGGATATTTTTCCAGAAGATATGCGTCGCGTCCGGATTATTCTGATCCTGGGAGTGGTAGATTTCCTCCACGTCCTTGGAATAGCGGGAGCTGTCTGTAGACCGGTCCTCCACCGAGAGGAGCGGAAGCGCATTGACGCCTTTGGCATTCTTTACACTCAAAGCGGCTGGCTTGCGGATAATGGTATTACCCGTCCGTGCAAGCGGCTCGTTCAGGAGATTAACCGAGACCTTATTGTTGTTGATATAGATCAGGTCACTTTCATAACGGAACGAGTCGATGACGGCATTCACCAGATCTTTATGATCCTTTGTATCATCACCCGTAGGCTTGTACGTGACCGTTTCCAGTGTAAAGTTATATACGCCTGCAGGGTTGAAGTAATACCCCGACTTGACTGGATAATCGAACTGCTGAAGCTCGCGGTCCGTAGCGAATACAGCCCTGTCATAGTCCGCTTTGTTGTTGGTCATTCTTCTGGCCGCTTCCCTGCCCTGGCTGTAGGCATTCGCCATCGTCTGTCCGGTCTCCCAGGCCAGATTGCCGATACCCTGCTGTGTAAAGGTCCGCTCATACTGGCCGTTTACAGGGGTCCAGTTACTAAGTTTGCCCGCCTCATCCGCATACGCCATCCAGCGGATGGTGTTGATTTTGTAGGGCTCCGTGGTCCAGAGCAGTCTCTTGCTCAAGGAATTAGCGGCATTATTTTCAATTTTATCCGAGTATTCCTGAGCAGGGACATCTTTACGCCCGTTGTAAACCTTAACGTTAGCAGTTATGGAATCCTGCCCCGGACTGAACGGAGCGGTGGTGCTGCCCTGCTCTTCACGGGTCTCGCATTCTCTTTCAGTTTTACCGTCCGCACCGGTCACCGTTTTGCAGGTCTCATACGTGCGGATATAGCTCCTGTTCACCTCTCCGTTAAAGCTGACAGTTCCTGTCTTCGAGAGCGGCGTGTAGGCATTGCCCGGGTTGAGCCAAGCTCCGCCCAGCGGATTGTCCCCGAAATCTGTCCGCTGCAGCTTTGCAGCGATAACCGGTTTGCGGGTAACGGTGGTTGCGGCATCGTTCACTGCCGGATTATTATTCACCTGGAAATTCCGGAGCAGACCGGGAGTACCGTTAATAACATTCAGTGCACCCGTGGCATTTCTATTCCAACGTGAACTTCCCGGAAGACTCAATACAGCATTGATTGCCTGTCCATTTGCCAGAGGGAAGGAAATCGTTCTCGACAGTACATTATAATCCAATTCGAATTTCCGCTTGGCCGCAGGCAGAGGCTGCACGAGCTTCAGCGTAGAACTGGCTGTATTGTTGGTATAGATCACTTCTTCCGGTGACTTGCCGTAGTTCACCTGCAGCTTCACGCTGACGCTGGTTTCCGGCATGATGAAGGAGGCGTACAGCATGCGTTCGCTGTTGCCCGGAACCGTAATCGGACCTGAGCGTTTAGGTTCATGCCCTTTAAAGTTGGCCTGTACGGATTTGCCGCTGCCGTCTTTGATCTCCCAGTTAAAGTCTGTTGTCCGGTCACCGTCGAATGTAGAGTTAATCCGGACGCCGACGGTTACAGAATCCCCGGCTACCGCTCCGGAAGGGAAGTTCTCAAAGACAGCGGACAGATCGTCCGCCTGCAGGACGAACGGGGCAATCGGTATCCCGAGGTAGGTCAGGTTTCCGTCAGGATGATCGATATAGATCCGGCCCGAGCCCCAGGACAGGAAGGTTGGCGGCTGGATGATCTGGACATAATCCACCCATTTTCCGCCCTTGGAAGGGGTGGCGTTGAAATCATATACAACACGGTCTTTGTATCCGGCATTCATATTATTGTACATGAACTGGCTGTATTTCTTGCCGCCGTATTCCAGGTTAAGCCCCGTCAGGATCGCCTGCTCGAAGTTGCCGTTTGAGCTTGCGAGGTACTTGTTCGAGGGATCGGAATACCGGTTGAACAGATTGTTTTTGACCCCGGTCCGCGGATCCTCCCATGGCGATTTTACCATATCGAAATCCTGAATCTTGCTGCCGCTCCAGCCCGCATACCATGGGACCCCTTTGGCCGATACAGAATCCCCTCTCAGATTATATCCCGAGAACGGGTACATGTTATTTTTGTGAATCAGCCGCTCTCCGTGGCTCGATCCGTACACCATGTCAAAGGTGTAATCCTTGGAGTCTATGGACTTCTGGAGCAGATCCTCCCGGAGATTCCCCTTGGAAGTAGCCGGCGGGTAGTAGTCAAACTTTCCGTAAAATTCTTTCATATCTCTATTAATGTATATCCGTGCTTCCGCCGGCGTCTGCGGAAAATCATCCGGGGTGCCGGCCGTGACCGCATTTACCGGAACGAACAGATCGGACAGCAGCATCCCTGCTGCCGCCAACGGTAGTACGAACCGTAGGGTACCTTTAATCAGCTTGCTTTTCACGATCGTCCTCATTCCCCTTATCCATGTGTTTTATCTTGGCGCAATGTTAATCGCTACATCGTCATATTCCTGGGAACCGACGACAATCGTGTATTTCTCGGCAGTGAATGTTTTATCAGGCAGAATATCGCTTCGTTTCGTTTTGGTCCGGGCATAATTCATCACGGCATCGACTACACTGCCTTCAACTTTCTGACGCAAAATGCTTTCCGCATCCTTTGCACCCTGTACAGGGTCAGAACCGGTGTCACCGAACACAATCGTTAGCTGGAAAAGATACTGTCCGGACACCCAGTCTTCATTCTCGTAGACGGTCATCCCGGACTTAGTGATGTATACAGGGTCCAGGCTCGGCCCCTTCTTCGCATAATTCACCTTGAAGCCGTGGACGTCAGCCGTCTGTGCCCCTGTGGATGGCGCAGCAGGCGCTGATCCGCTTCCTCCGGTCGTGATGTAAACCGTTTTTACGGAATCATCCCAATTGACATTGAGACCCAGACCTTCGTATAGAAAACGCAGCGGCACAAAAGTTCTGGACTGCTTGAAGACTGCAGCGGTATCCATCTGCTTCGTTTTTCCGTCCACGGTGTAGCTGGTTTTGCCGATAAAGACGACCATCGTCTTGCCGTTCAGGATAATCGTTGCCTTTTTAGCGGGACCGTCCCAAAGTACCTTTGCTCCCAGTGCTTCTGTAACAAAACGTACCGGGAGCTGGACACGCTGCTGGGCATCAATATAAGGCTGGGCGTCAGGAAAATTAACCTTTTGTCCATCTACCACGACTCTAAGCGGCAGGCTGGCGGCCGTCGCCTGGAATGAGGAAGAAAACAGGGCAATAATCAAAAAAACAGCAAACAGGCTGGATAAACGTTTCATAATATTGGGCCTCCTTTAATTTGGATACAAGATAAATAGATTAACTGCGGGCCATCGCGGCCAGTCTGGCCTCGGTGCTGCGGTACGTATTCACGGAATACTTCACCGCCTCCGACTGCTGCTTCAGCGTCTCCGACACACGGCGCTCTTTGGCTCTGACTTCATCGCAGACCCTCTGCAGCTCTCTCAGCTGAGAGCGCACATAGCTTTCCGGATACGCGCCGGATACGCTGGAGTAGACATCGGATGCGACATTCAGAATACGGGATACCGCTTCCGAGATTTGCTCTTCCTTCTGTTTCAGGGTGCGGTGCAGCGCTTCAATCCGGCTTAGACTGGCCTTAATTTGAGCGGTTCGTGCCGCGCTTGCGGCCGAGACCGCAAATTTGGCCACCGTCTTGATCTTTGACTTGATCTCACCGATCAGCTTGTCCTTAAACGAACGGACACCGGATACAATTTCATCCTTTTTGCGGGTGATTGCTGACTTGACGGAGTTAAAAATATCGCCCAGCTTTTTGACTGCCTGGTCCTTCATTTTGATGAAACGTTCCTTCTGGGCTTCTACGAATTTGATCGTATCTGCTACAAAGCGGTTGAAGCCGTCCTTCAGATCCTTGAAGAACTGCGTTACAGCACTTTTCACCTGCTGCGTAAACTGCGCGACCTTGCTCCCGATCAGCTTGGCGGCATCCACAGCCTGGAATACGAGATTGGTAATGTACTCGACAGCTTCGTCAAAGAACGTCTCCACCATCTCCGCAATGTTGGCAATGCCTTCCTTGATCCATGGGATTACCTTATCAATGATGAACCCGATAACGTACAGCGCCACAACTACTTTTAATGCGCCAACAAGTATCGTAATCGGACCGGCTATGAAGATGGCAGCCACCGCCGCAGCGGCAAAAAGAATATGCTGAATCTCAATGTCGCCGTCCCAGATTTTGAACACCTCCCGGACCAGCGCTTCTTTGAGGAAGTTCGGCACTACCTCCAGGCCGACCGTAACATGATGCACAATGTTCGGAATGACGGCCCGCATCTGGGATTCCGACCGGTGAAAGGTGGACTCGTCATCCTGAACAAATGAGAACAGGGAATGATGGGAGAACCCCGTTACCTCTTCAGATTTAGTGTCAATATAAATTCCATCAGAAGGATTCGTGAAGAGTGCCGGGACCAGATCATGCTTGTTGCGGAATTCCCTGATCTGCCCCTTCTCGTTCATCTCGTCAATCTGGCTCTGATATTTATCCAGCAAGGCTTTGTTGAAGCCAGGCGCGTTGAAGGTGCTTGCGCTGACAAGCCTGCTCCGCTGCTCATCGGTAAGTACAAAAGAAGAATAAAGCGTCAGATTTCCGCCGAGAGAATGGCCGGTAAGATACAAGTCATCGTTACTCCCTTGCCCGAAGCGCCTCATGTATTCCCTTGCATCCTGCTGCTGGACCGATTCAAGTTCATAGGCCGTCGTGCCGTTATTTTTCCAGTCATTCCGGAAATAGGGATCATCAATGGGCTCACTGCCGCGGAACGCCGCAACTTTTGCCCCATTTTTCGTATCTACGGTAAAGGCTACGAACCCTGACTCATTCTGCTTGTTCTTAGATACGACATTCGAGATTTCCCAATCCTGATACTTGGCGGTATCCATCGATTTAAGCATATCAACCCACTGTTCGGATTCTTTGCTGCCGTTCAGCGTGTTTGGATACCGTGCCTCCAGTTCTTTGAGACCTTCACCTGTCGTGTAATAATCAATGACCTGCTCGACGGTGATTTTTTTGCCCTGACGCATGTAAATCTGCTGGATCTTCGTATTGACGCCCTCGCTGTCAACAATGTCAAGATACACCAGCTGTGAAATTTTTTTAAGTTCAACTTCGGTGAGCTGGTTATCTCCCATCAGGACTCACCTCTTTGCTCCAGGCTTTCCAGCCTTTTTTCCTTCCAGTTATCAAAACTTTCTTCGATCTCGCTGCGGGACTCCTCAATCTTCCCTTCCAAGCTCAACGAGAATCCGGCCATCGTCAAAATATTCAGTTTGCCCTGTTCCTCCTCCTCATCGCTGAAATATTTATCAACAGAGTCATCCGACGCTTTGGCAAGGTCCAGACGTCCGTAAGCGTCATTGGTAAGATACGTCCATGTCACCATGCTGCTGACATACTGCTGGTCAGCCAGCTTCTGTCCAAACTCCAGATATTTGCCGGCTTCTCCCTGCTGGTCCATAGTGCCTTCTCCGTCGATATAGTCATCACCCTTTAAGTAGATAGAAATCAGTTGGGTGTTCATCGGATAACGTTTCAGAAACTCCGTGTATGACATTGATGTATCATTATCTTCGGGATAAGTCAGTCTTGTATCATTTGCAATCACAACCTCTGCGTCCGGCCAGTAGGCTCTCGCAAGCTCCTGAATTTTCGGCTCCTCGTTACGGGCAACACGCTGGTTCAGATACTTGTCGTATATTTTGCTGAAATCCTTCATAATCTCCACCGGCACTTTCAGTGTCGGATCATCCTTGGGGTGCACAATTGCCTTCAGCGTATTATTGTTCATCGTCCCCCAGCTGCCGCCAATCCCGTTAAGTACAAATTCCTCGCCATATTTCGCCTGCATGGATTTCAAAATCTCATCTGCCGCCCGTTCATCCCGCGGTTTACCGCAGCCAAACAGGCTGAGCAGTGTTAAAAACGCCATAGGAATCAGCACCGCCTTTCTCATCAAATTGTTCAAGCACGCCCACTCTCCTAACGTCATGTCCAAATTAGCCTTCACAGACCCTAGTCTTTAATATCGAAATGCATTTCCGGCCACACAAATGCTGTGCTTAGCGACAGCTCCATCAGACCGTCCAGCTCAGAGGCCATTTGCCGGGACAGCTGTTCCAGACGGTCGGTCATTGGTCCGGTAAGGCTGTCCAGCAGTTCGTCCAGCTGATCCGCCAGCCGGCTTTCCTCCGGCCCGTACAGGATCAGCACACACAGGAAAGCTTCCGTGATGCGGTACAGCTCTTCGAGCAGTGCGGACGCACTCAGCATCGCGGCTTCGCTCTTCTCCGCGAACACTGCCGAAAGTTCTTCCTGCCCCAGCTTTCGCGCTTGTCCGGTCATCTCCGTCTTCCATTTCCGCCAGACCGTCCCCGCATGACGGTCATACTGTGCGGTAATTTCCGCCAGTGCATCCCGGATGCCGCTTGGCTCGATCCGTTCACTCAGCGGCAGCACCGCATGGATCAGCTCGCTAGCTCCGCTGTCCTCCAGACCGGCTGCCCGGAGAAAGACCGCTGCAACCTCATCAATTCTGCCGCCCTCTTCGAACAGAATGCTAAGCTTCGAAAGAAGTCCGAAGGCTTCGCCAGGTTCACCTGTAACAATACTTCCGCCGGCGCCGGTTACATATCTATGCCGGTCGGCCTGACTGAGCAGCTCTACAGCGGTGTCACCGCCCGCAGGACCGGCAAACTGCAGCTTTTCGCTATGGCTGCCGAGCGTTGAAATCAGACTATTATATGCAAGGATGTTGGTAATCCTTGACTGGCCGGAGCCCTGCGCCTCCGGTAATTGCCCGATGCCCGGTGCGTCAAAGACCACGCCCTGAATGTCTTCGGCAAATCCCGCTGCATACAGCGCCAGAGCGCCGCCCAGGCCAAAGCCGGTGACGAAGCAGTCTCTGCTGCCATGATTCGCGCGCAAAAACTGGGCTGCCTGCTTCATCAGCGGGTTCTCTCCGGAGAGCAGCGTCTTCAGATGCTCCTGCAGAGCATCCGGTTTATATGCAAAGATAATCCATCTATCATCATTTTCGTTAGTAAAGGCATAGCCTGCCGCATCCGGCGCAATCCAGCGGGCTGCAAGCTTCAGCTCAAGCAGCAGGCTGTCTGCCGGTATTTCCTGTGTTAAGCTATGAGGCTCTCCTGCGCCGCTGCAATCCTGGAGCATTCCGCGGATCGTTGAGCCTGTCTGCACGACACCTTGATCAGTATCCGCGAGCGAGGCCAGTACCAGATATTCCTTATCGGTCAACTTCACGTTTCGTTCCCTCCAGATCCTATGTACAGAATCCTGTTAATATAAAGCATGGCAGGGCAGCAAGACCGGAGCATCCGGCCTGCTTGCCATGCCTGACAGAGATGTCTATTATCTTCCGCGCAGCTTGCTGGCCATCTCCTGCTCAGCCTGCTGTTTGATGTTAGCGATTTGAGTAAGGTTCTTGCTGATATTCTCTACACAAGTTACCATCTCTTTGAAGCTAGGCATAAGTCCGTCGAACTGTTGCACAAAGGCGGTCTGGGACTCACCTTGCCACCAGCCGCTTACGGAATGAATTTCCTTTTGCAGCTGATTGATCAGGGTCTGGGCGTTGTTGGCTTTACTGTTGATCGACTTAGCAACGCTCAGGGCCTGATCCGGACTAAAAGTTAAATTGTTACCTGCCATTTTATTCACCTCCCTTCAAGTGCATGACATATTCAGGGTAACCCGGGATGAAGAACTGTTAACGGCTGTTTCTTGCCCGTTCCTGCTGCTGCCTTTCCCTTTCCCTGCGTTCACGCTCTTTCTCGGCAGCAAGCCTCTCTGCCTGCCGCCGCTTTTCGGCGCGTTCCTGCTCAGCCCGCTGCACCTCGGAAGCGACCCGCTGTACGCCGCTCTCCAGCTGCTTCAGACTGCGCAGCAGTGCTTTCATCTCGCTGTCCAGTGTCTGGTACTGGCTCTGCAGCGATTTGGATGCCGTGCCTGACCAGTATTCACCGGCCAGATGGTACTGGACCTGCACTTCTCTTGAAATCCGCTGCACATCTCCGGTCAGACCGTTGATGCGTGCGGCGTCTCTTCTGATTTCGGATGGGCTGGTCGACATGCTCTCACCTCTGCTACAGAATTTAACTTACGAGCTGCGGGCTTGCAGCTGATTTCTTCAGAACGGCACAGCGCAGTCCGGTGTATTTGTTCTTAAGAATCAGGTAACCGTCTCCCTGCTGCATGTTCCGTTCCTGTGAACCGTAAGGATAGGATACCGAATACAGATTCTGTTCCTTGATCCGTCCCAGAAGAATCCCGGTCTGCTCCTCACGGATAACCTTGCCGAGGCTGTCCCAATTGGAAGCCAGATCAGCCGTATTATCTGCGGCGATGACCGAAATCTTGAGGTTCCGCTCCTGCCGGATGATCCGTTCAAGCAGCTCATGCAGTGCGAACATATCATTTCCGGTGAATTCGCTCACCTTGTCGATGACGAACACGATAGGGTTCCAGCCGGCAGCCAGCCGCGCCGGATCGCCTCCGGACATCCGGCAGGCCAGCAGCTCGGAGCGCCGCGCTTCCAGCTTCTCCTTGAACTCTTCCACGAACTCGAACATGTCCTCCACGCCGGACAGATCCTTCACATAAGGCCGGTTCATCAGTTCATAAAGGCCCATCCCCGAAGAATCCAGCGCATACACTTCAAGATCCTTCTGCCTCTCACCAAGCAGCGTAATCCAGGAGACCAGCAGCGTACTCTTGCCGGACATCGCATCTCCGGCAACCATAAGGACCGGAGTCGACTGCAGGTCGATAAAGACAGGCTGCAGATCGTTGCTGGAAAGCCCAATGGCCAATCTGCCTTCTTCCTCAGCCAGGGCGGCCAGATCGATTGCCGCCGGCATAACCGGAATCGGCACCGCCCGGGCTCCGCCGCTCTGACTCAGCCGCTCGATAATCGCTTCGCTGCGCAGCTCCCTGTACTCAGGCAGCGCAGTCTGAAACTCCAGCGGAGGCTTGCCGCGCACCAGTCCCCGGCCGGCCGCTTTCCCCGGCTCCAGCCCTTCGGTCCGGCCGACAATTCCGTCGTATTCGCTTTTCTCGGTCATTTGCAGGCTGGCAGCCATTTTGAAATTGACCGAGAATTTATAACGGACCAGCGCACTGTTCGTCGCCGTTGCTATGAGATAAATGCCGTATTTGAATCCTTCACGGGCCAGTACAACCATCTGGGTGTCAATGTCTTCATAGGTCTCCGACAGCGCGAAGTAATTGTCGATCATCAGCAGAACCGCAGGCAGCTGCCGTCCGCTCTTGCGGTAGTCTGCGAAGCCTTCGCTGCCTGCCTCCTCGAACAGCTCTCTGCGCTCCTCCATGATCCGGAACACGAACCGCATGAACTGGTCGATCTTCTCTTCCTGCTCAAGCGTCATGACACCGCCGACATGCGGCAGGCGTTCCAGCGACTTCAGTGAGCTGCCGCCAAAATCCATGATGTAAATATGAACATCCTCCGGGGAGTACAGCAGCGCAGATGAGAGACATATCGTCCGCAGCAGGACGGTTTTGCCTGTGCCCGGAGCGCCGTAGATGAACAGATTGCCTTCTCCGGCAAAATCAAACTCCAGCGCCTCCTGCTTCTGTCCTCTGGGATCATCCAGCAGACCCGCGGGGATGCTGAGCAGCGCTTCACGCTTCGGCCAAATGCCTTCACTGTAACCGCCGGTAAAGATATCCTCCAGATATACGGTTTCGGGAAGCGGCGGAAGCCACGGTCCTTTGACCGGTTCAATGCCGAAGCGCTCCGCAGTCAGGGTAATATGCTCCACCATCGCCTGCAGCTGGGAAGGCATCTCATGACGGGCAATCTTCTCTTCCTCTTGCGGGTAAATCTGCTCGCTCCGCCCGGTAACAGACAATTTGTAAATACGCTTTGTCTGGTTCTCCAGCTTCTGCAGCTCGCCTTTGGGATCGTAATCTGCTCCCGAGAAGGCGGACTGGAACAGCTCAAAGATCTCGTCGTTCCCCACCTGGATATACGCACGCCCCGGCTCCTTGATCATCGCCGCATCCGGGCGTTTGATGACATCCCGGCTGTCTGCTTCATCCTGCACCTTGAGGCAGATTTTGAATTTGGAGTTACTCCAGATCTGGTCGTCCACGACCCCGGCCGGCTTCTGGGTGGCCAGGATCAGATGGACGCCAAGACTCCGTCCGACCCGTGCTGTACTGACCAGCTCCTTCATGAAGTCCGGCTGATCCTGCTTCAGCTCGGCGAATTCATCGGCAATCATGATCAGGTGGGGAATGGCCGGCATGCCCTGACGGTCCGGCCGGCTGTAATACAGCTTCTGATATTTATCGATGCTGTTAACACCGTGCTCCGAGAAGACACGCTGTCTGCGCATCAGCTCACTTTTGATCGAGAGCAGTGCCCGGGTGGTCTGATTGCCGTCCAGGTTCGTGATGGTTCCGACCAGATGGGGCATTCCCTTGAAGGCATCCGCCATGCCGCCCCCCTTGTAATCAATCAGCACAAAAGCGATATCATGCGGATGGTAGTGTACAGCCTGGGAGACGATGATGCTCTGCAGCAGCTCACTTTTACCTGATCCCGTCGTTCCGGCTACCAGTCCGTGGGGACCGTACCCGGTCTCGTGCATATCGAGATACAGCGGTTCCCCGCCTGCACGTGAACCAATCGGTACGCTCATGCCCATATACGTCTTGTTCCGGGTCCAGTTCAGCAGCACATCCGTATCGGTAACCTTCTCTGCTTCCAGCATCTCCATCAAGGAGATGGAAGTTGGAAGCGCGAAGCCGCCATTCCCCTGCTTGATGCGCAGCGGAGCCAGCTTTCTGGCGGCGAGCTCCAAATCTTTGAGATCTGCCCGGTCCGGTGTGAATGCCGTTTTCTCTCCGGTAGTCCGGTTAGCCGTCTCTCCGTTATTGCCCTGGAGGGAAATAACCGTTTTGCAGTTCATCGGCAGATAGGCGGCATTGGGAGCGACAAACACCGCGGATACGCCCAGCTTGGCATTGCCGTTATACAGATACTTGCTGATCAGCTCATTCTCCAGCAGAGAGGCGTCCTCAACCACGAACAGATAATGCGGCAGCGCACCACCGCCTGTCGTGCGCATTTCCCGGTCCTTGAACACGCTGTTCATCTCGGAGAGCACCTGATGGGCCAGTGCTCTGCCGCACAGCAGGAAACGGACGTTCATGCTGTCATCCCACAGATGCGGGAGGAACTTCAGCCAGCTCCAGCGTTCAAATCCGGCATCATCCGTCAGAACCACGATGCGGACATCATCGTAGCCCTGATGGGTTACGACCTGAAGCAGCATCGATTTCAGCATCTCTGCGGTCTTTGCAGCATCTCCGGCAAGACCGACAATTTCCTGCTCCAGCAGATTGACGGTGATCGGCACACCTGACACCTTGGTGTAGTCCATCGCCAGCCGCTGCGGTTCCATCAGCAGCGGATCGCTTTCCATGACGATGGCCTGCTTCGTGTACCGGATCTCCATCGCCAGCGGAGCACTGCCGAGACCGAGTCGTACCGTCAGAAAATCGTTATGGACCGGTGTCTTCTCCCACAGCCGGTTGTCTGTTTCCATGATCCTGCGGACACATTGCTCCGGCTCGGGGAACATCTCGTTCATCGCGGCCGTCTGCTGCTCTCTCGCTACCGACAGCTCACTGCGTGTATCTGCGATGAACTGGAGATATTTACTCTCACGCTCCCGCTTCTTCAGCTTATACTTGCGGATCTGCGTCACGGCTCCGCCCAGTGATCCGATCAGCGTCATCACGGTTGTTGCCACCGAGATCAGCAGGAAAAGCGACTGGGAGGTCATGGCGATCAGGACGGTAATGACCAGCATGACAATCGGCGGGAGCAGAATACCATACCAGGAAATTTCAGGTTTCTCCTGAAGCATCGGCGGATTCGGCACTTCTACCTCACCGCGCGGAATATCCGGCAGGAACCTCGGCTGCCTGCTGAATTCAGTGTTCATTGTTCATTCCTCCCGGCAGCGGAAGCTTCTCCGCTTCGCCGCCCGCCAGCGGCAGCCGGTACCATTCCCGGCTGTGGCTGAAGTAGATTTCGCCGTCCAGTACGTGCAGATAATCGGCGCTCTCTCCGCTGATGCGGATACTGCTCCCCGTCCGGGGATCGACGCGGTACAGGCTGCTGCCGTTGCGCCGGTTGGCGCAGTACAGATAACGTCCGTCCGTATTGACCGAAGACGCTGCGATGCCTTCCACAACAGACGATTCCCCGCTGCCAAGATCAAGCAGCGTAAGCTCCAGATCCCTGCTGCGGTCGGCGTAAGCCAGCCGGCCGCCTATCCGGATCATCCTTCCTGCAGATCCTGGGGTAAGGGTCTCCGCCTTCCGCCCGTTCGCTCCGGTCATCCGGATACCCTGGCTGCAGGCGTATATTACGGTTTCGTCCTCCAGCAGGAGAAAGCCGGCCACCTTCTCTTCAGTCAGCCGGCGGTCATGCCGGCCTTCAGCAGTGCAGCAATGCAGGCTGCCGTCCTGTTCGTCCATATAATAGACCCTCTCTCCGCGGAGAACCGGCTGTCCGCAAGGCTTGTCAAGCACCAGCTTGTCTTCCCGCAGGGCCGGCGCGGACAGGAACAGCCGGTTGCCCCTGCGCTGGTCGCTGTACAGAATCCCCTGTTCCCCGGTGTTCATGAACCACATCAGGCTGTCTGTAAAGATGTCGAAGCTGGTATCGTTATGTATGAGATAAGTGCCGGAGTATCCCTTGATGTCGGTGACGAGCAGCGAATCCCCGTTCCGGTGGATCAGGCCTCCGCTTTGCAGATTTCCGTTCATGGTATCACTCCTTTTCCTTCTTAAATGACTGTCAGCAGTGCGCCGTGGCACACCCCTTGCTCTTCCAGTGTTTTGGCGCTCTGCAGAATTCTGCCGAGAGGCTCAGCCTGCAGGCGGGTCTCCGGCCCCTTGTCCAGATGAAGCGCTTCGGCCAGCATATCCAGCAGATCGCTTACCGGGACAAATGCCGGAATCTTCAGATCAGCCTGACGGCCGCCTTCGGTCTGCAAAGTAACCATTATATACTCCACTTAAGCCCCTCCCTTCTCTTTAGTTTCTGACAGAGAGCACATAAGTCCGCCCGCTGATGAGTTCAACCTCCCCGGAGCTTCCCGCTTGCTCTGCCAGCTGCAGGGCCTTCGTCTTGAATTTGTAATCCGCTCTTGCCTCAACATCCACCTGTGTGACCACCCGCCCGTTCAGATCCGTATTCTCCGCAAACCCGAAGCTCACCGTAAAATCATTGAATTTCCCGTCATTGGAGCTGAACGTTACGGTATCACCGGAATTACCCGATTGGGTAAGATTCAGCGTATCCTCGAACGCATCGGCAAAATAGTCCTTAAAGACCTCTGCGTCCACCCTCGCGTCCAGGCCCCGGAGCAGCTCATATTCCAGACTCCGGTCCCTGGCAGCGCGCAGGGCATTGGATACCGCTGAACTCACAGTTACCTTCTCCCTGAACAGATTGGCCAGCTCCACAAGCGGTTGAATGACAATGGAAGCCATGACAACGGCCAGAATGGCAAGTGCTATATTTCTCACAAAAGAATCCCTTCCTGTCAGTCGGTGTAGTAGTCCAGGTCCTTGTAATGCTTCAGGCCTGTAGTCGACATGCTGAACGAAACAGGCAGCTCGCGTTCCAGCTTCTCCCCCCATAACGTAACGGTAAAAGGGTACACTGCCCTGATCTCCACTTCGAGCTCTTCCCCTCTTTGCAGGTAAGGCTTGTCAATTTCAGCACTGTCATAGTAGATGGTCTCATCATCGTCACCGATGGCGCTGCGGCCGTCCGCATTCGTAACCAGGATTTCAATCTTGTCCTCTTTATCCCGGAAAATCGGACGCTCCTGCAGCCGCTCCAGTGCATCTTCGTAATAGGTTTCCTTCATATAATTGTCCCCCGCTACAATCTGGGAGACGTTATACGTTTCGGTGATCAGCGTCAAATACCACGGGAAGAAAAAGGCTAAATTCAGCAGCAGCAGAATCGCGACCGATGATAAAATAACGCCGAGCACCGCCTTCGCAACACCGCGCATACATTAACCTCCCGGTCAGGACGTCATTTTTTCAATCTGATTCATAAACAGGGTCCATATCTCATCAATCCAGTCCCCCAGCAAAGAGCCGGTTACCAGTGAAACCACCGCGCCTATAATGACAATGGCAGCCACCGTAATGGCGATCTCCTTCACCCCTACCGCACCGCGCTCATCAGCCAGCATCCGGCGCAGACGTCCTGCTGCCGAAAGCTTCGCACCTGCTGCTTCATCTTTTTCCAATCCGTTATTCATCTTCAACCATCCCTTCATTCCTTTTCTCCTCCTCCGCAAATGAGCCACCACTGAGCCACTATTGAAACATTTTGATCGAATCCAGAATTGTAAACAGATAATAAATCAGGATATATGCCGCCAGCACCACGATCAGCGCCAGCTGAATCCGGGCACCGCTGCGCTCCCTCTTCTCCAGCTCTTCCTCCAGTGCCCGCACGCGGAAGCTGTCCAGCTCATTCTTGAGGTATGCCATCTGGGAAATGTTGTCGTACCCCTTCAGGCGCGTCTCCATAATGTCGCAGAACTTGATGACATAATGCAGCGGCACTCGCTTCTTCAGCTGCTTCAGCGCAAACTCCTCACCGTATTCCGTGTTGTCGAGCATGACACCCAATTCCTCACCGATATCGGGGTTGGCATTCGGAATATAGTCCCTCAGCACATCAGCCAGATGGATGTTAACCGATTTGATGTACTGGTAATACACCATGCTGTAGAATGACGGAAAATCAAGCGCGATATTCTTGTTCTTGCGTTCGATCAATTTCTCCAGCTCCGAGACCGGATACAGCCAGCCGAGAATGATCAGGACTGCAGACAGATAACCGATGATCGTATTGACCTTTATCATCAGCAGTGTAAACAGGACTGCGCCCAGCAGATACAGAATCTGCTCGATCCGGATTTCCTCGGGACTTTTGCCGAGATCCAGCCGGCTGATCATCTTTTTGAATCTCAGTTTCTCCGTGCTGCTGAGCAGTGCCCCGCCGTACCTTTGCGCAAGCCGCAGCTTGTAGCGCCTCAGCTTCTGCTTGAACTTCTCGTTCTTCCGCTGCTTGACGTACTGGCGGGCCCGCTTTTTCTGATTCCGGCTGACAGACCGCATCATTGGATATAGCAACGTTTTGACCAGGTACAGAATGGACAGCATCGTGGCCAGCTTGGCAAGCAGAATCATTTCTTATCGCCTCCGCCGCCCATATTGCCCTGAAGCACCTGGCTTCTGGCGAAGCTCAGGCAGACGACACTGATCATGACTGTGTTGATCATTTTGCCGGCATCGGTATAGAGCATGAACATGCGGAAGTCCTCGACCGTCAGGGCGTACAGGAAGAACAGGACAATGACAGCCGTCTTCATGAGGAAGTTCCGGTTCATCTTGCGGAAAATCGTTTCCTTCTTCAGGTTGATCTCCCGCAGCACCGCATTCTCATCGACAATATCAAGAAAAATGTCCGCCATCCCTTTGCGCTCGTTATATTCGAAAATAATCGCTTTTTTGGCGAAACTGTCGAACTTGGGTCCGAGCTGCCGGTTCAGCAGCTGGATCGCCTGCTTGAAGGAATAGCCGTTATTCTCACAGTTATCGATGAATTGCTGGAAGTATGGCCGCAGGGCCGGGTTGATATATTCATCGTTGTCCATCACCTTCTTGATGGCCACCAGCACACCTTCACGGGCCAGCGGACAGATCACATCCTCGGCATCCATAATGTTTTCCAGCCGTTCAGCCTGGATGGCTCTGGACTGCATTACGAAAAAAGTCAGCAGGCCGATAAAAATCGAGATGGTGATCAGCACCGACAGCGTCACGCTTTTCATGAACAGAATGACCAGCAGCGCCACGATGGCAAAACAGATGCACAGCATCGAGGTAAAACTCTCCAGGGTGAACGGCATGTTGAAATCAAGAATCAGCCCTTCAACCATCCGGTTGTATTTGGCATACACATTTTCCTTGCGCCTTACAATACGCTCCCGCTTCACGCGGTCGACATAACGTTTGGTATTATAACGGCCCAGATGCTCCGCGAGGATGTCCACCTGCTCCAGCAGATAGCCGCCAAGCCCCTGAAAGAATTTGACCCCGAAGATGGCATTGAACAGGATAAATCCGGCCAGGCCAAGCATGAGGCTAGTGACTAAAGGCGTATTCATGGAACTGGTACACCTCCGTCTCATCACCGGCAGGGTCCTGCGTAAACAGCTCGAAGCGGCTGCGCTTGATTCCGGCCTTGATCATCTGCTGCTGCACCTTTTCGGACAGCTTACCGACCCGGCGGTGACGCCCGGCGATCCGGATGATCTTCCGGGTTCCATCCCATTCTTCAATGACATCGTCGTATTCGTAACGGTAAATCTGGTTGATCAATGGATTCAGGCCGTCCGAGCCGAGAATTTCCGAGATTGAAGTCACTTTACGGGTGCCGTCAGCAAGCTTTTCCTGGAAAATAACAAACTTCACGGCACTGCAGATGTTGCGGAGCGCAAGCTCGGCCGGTTCATTGGAGGCCATAAGGTAAGCGGTCAGGAAACGGTAAATCGCCTCTTTATCCCCCTCAGCGTGCAGTGTCGAGAAAAAGTAATGCCCGGTCTGGGCCGCCCGCAGTGCTGTTGCGAATTCACCCGGTGTTCTCAGCTCCCCCGGACCGATCCAATGCGGGGACTGACGCATCGCATTGATGAGCAGATTCTCCATCGTTGCGGGACTTGCATCGTCATCCTCCGGCACCGACTCATACTGCAGCACATCGTTCAGCACACGCCCGTGTTCACTGCCTTGTTCCCGCTGGATCAGCCTCATCTCTGAAGGATTCTCAATCGTGATGATGCGCTGCATCGGATTAATTTCCTTGACCAGAATCTCGTTCAGCGTTGTCTTCCCGCTCCCGGTCGGCCCTACCGTAATCCACGACAGATCGGATTTGGGAATGAGCGACAGCAGCTTGTACATGTTGGAGGAGAACGATTCGTTCTCGACGAGCATCTTGGGGTTGATGCTTTTTTTGCTGAATTTGCGGATGACAAAAGCCGGCTGCCCGTAGGGCGATATCTCCGCATGCGTCGCATTTACGCGGTAGCCTTCAATCGTTCTGGCGTTAACCATCGGAATCTTCGGAATCAGCCGCATTTTGGAGACACCGATCAGCTTGGCGATGATCCGCTCCATATGCTCACGGTCGGTAAAATGCTGATCCCACGGAATCGATTTCCCTCCGCTTTCGACGAAAATCTGATCGGGGCCGTTGGCGCGGATTTCATCAATGAGCGGATTTTCCATCGCCTCGGTGATCGGGCCGTAATGTGTAATTTCATTGATCAACGCGCTCTTCAGCTGCGGCAGATCATGATAGCCTTCAACCGAAGGCATCTGTGAATCCACAAATTCATTAATGTACGCCTTGGTCATCTCCCGTTTGCGGGCCGGGTCGGTCTCGCGCCGGTAGGCATGGGTTGTAATTTTGGTGATATATTTTTGGCACAGCTCAAGGGCTTCCTCGAAGCTGATGGTCGTATATTTGCTGGCCAGCTCCTCCAGGTTTTCTTTGGGGTGGTGGACCTGATGCAGCACCTTTTGCTGCATGTCGCTGATTTTTCCGCGTGTCAGCAAGGCTCTCTCTCCCTTTATTGGTCCGCCAAGCGGTCGGCCAGTTTCTGAATATCCTTCTTGAAGTATTTGTTTACGATCGGGCTGTCCTTGATATACAGCTTGCCTTCATGGGCGCAGGTCACGGCATCTTTTACAAGCGGCAGGGCGGCGGCAATATGGAAGCCCGTCTCTCGCATGACCTTGTAATCAAATTCGATATTCTGCAGGTTCATCATAATAACGCTCATAAATTTGGCGGTGCTGATCCCGACAGACTGGGCAAAATCGAGCAGCTTCACCATGTTGACGGCGGCTTCCATCCGTTCGGCAGCTGTGAAATACCCGATATGGCAGTATTTCATCGCTCCCAGGCAGAACTCCAGCGGCGGGTTGTTCGGGATATCAATCAGCACGATATCGAACATATTCTTCAATGTATCAATGACGCGCTCCAGATGGCTGAACTCGAAGTCGAAATATTCCTCCATCAAATCCTGGGGGCTTGGAGACAGCAGATACAGCCGCTCGTATTTCGTCTTGGTAAGCTCTTCCCGGAAATCCACCTTGTCGCTCTTCAGCACTTTGATCAGGCCGCTGCCTTTTTTGGGCGGAGCTGCATCGAAATGCTGATACAGGCTGGGGTAGAACACCTTCAGATCGACCACGCATGTATTGAGGCCCTTTTGTGAAATCAGGTAGGCCAGATTGCTGATCAGCAGCGCGTTATCGGTAAAATCAGTCGCCGGAATAAAGCCGACTACACTGTAGATCAGACTGGTATCCTGAAGCTCTGCACCGACCAGATCCTTGGATGATATCTTTTGAAAAATGCTGTCCAGGCCTATTCGTCGCTTCCGATCCATGATTCCACCTCTTTCTCCAAGGTGGGCAGCTGGTCTACAATCACATTGCTGTCCTTCCGGCTTAGAATCGTAATCAGGAATGAGTTGCCGTCGAGGCCCTTGAATCTGGCAAAATTATTGATCTGCTCCGTAGTTCCCTCCAGCAGCAGCGCCCGCGGCTGAATATTCTTCAGGAAGTCCTTGCTCTTCATCACTTCCTGCTTCTTATTCTCCTCCAGCTTCTGGACCTCTTTATATACTTCGTAAATGGAATGGCTGTTTGCATTCAGCATGTCTTTGACAATGATGCTGTCAAACAGAATTTCCGTCTTCTTGACCTTGTTCGGCGACTGCGAATACACCGCATTCGGATTACCGCCGTTTGTGACTGCCTGATCCACCTCATAAGTCACCCGGATGCGGACTCTGTCCCCAGGCATCAGGATATCGCCACCAACCTCAAGGAAATTGTAAGGCAGGGTCAGCACTTCATTCTTCTCTTCCACCTGATACAGCCACTCGTTCTTCTGCGGCTTCTCATCAATCAGCTGATCCTTGAACAGCACGCTGTTCTTTCTCAGGAAGTTGGCAGTCAGCTTTCCTTCCACCTCTTCCATATCCTCTGCAAGCACCATATCCTCGGTGTATTCCTTCTTAATGATGTCGTATCTCTCAATCAGCTTGTCATTGACCGCGACAAAGGCGGGAATGCCTTCATTAGGCTTGACCCGCAGCACTTCCACGACATCGTTCGCATCCTGGCTTGCCTTGGTGATGAAGAGATATGAAGCCACAATAATGAGGATGCTGAAGAGCAGAGCCGCCCCCCGCTTGAACAGCTGTCTGTTCGGAGCCGCATTTTTAAGACTGCTCAAATCCATTTATCCCGTTCCCTCCAGTAATCTGAGAAGTATGTTTCCGTATGCGCGTTCGTAGTGGGTACTGCTGTGTACAAGCGGCACGTCAGACTCAATCTGCGAGTCGAAGTCGCTGCTGTAAGGAACATGTCCCGCCACTTTCATTTCATAGGTGAAGCCTTCCATAAGTCCCGAGGTCAGCACGCGGCTGACGGCTTCCGGTGTGAAATTCTCTCCCTGGAACCGGGATCTGTCATTATATTTGGTGACTACAAGCTTGGATTTTGCATTGAGGTAGACCGCCTGCTCCTTGGGCAGACTGTTCTCCACATTCCTAAGTGTGCTTAATACGGAATACAGGTCATTGGGTACGCAAAGCCCAAAGCTGTCGATATGTATCATAATTTCCTGGTACTCCCGCAGGAGATCCAGCGGAAGATCAAGCACGATCAGGTTGAACCGGTTCCGGAGCAGGGACAATAGTCCTGTCAGCCGCGCTTCCGTTACAAACTGCCCGATCAGCCTCGGGTCGTCAAAATCATATCCGAGTCCTGTCAGCCAGACGTTATCCCGGATCGGATAAGCCGTAGCCGCATAGTCCTGGGGACGCGCCAGCGTGCGGATCAGGGAAGCATTGATCTCTTCATCCCGTTTGGTCCGTTCATGGAATCCGCCAAAATACATATTCGTGCTCCGGTAATCAATATCCAGATCGACAATCAGCGCGCTTAGGCCCCTGCGTCCTGCTTCACTGGCCAGATTGACGGCGGTGCTTGTCACCCCGCTGCCCCTGTGCCCCGTCACCGCTACAACCCTGCTGATCCCCCGGCTGATCCGTTCCAGCTCCCGTGTCAGGGCGTCTGTCGGTTCCGCTTCAGTCCGCTCTTTGGGCTTGGGGCGGAAACGGTCAAGAAACGATTTGCGTGCAGGTTCAATGTCCCGTCTGCTTCCCTTATCCCGTTCAGCCTGCGGCCCGCCATCAGCCGCACGTGTGCTTTTCTGGGTATGGAGACCGGGAGCAGCTCTCGCCCGGCTGATAGACTGCACGAACAGCTCTGGTGTTACTCTTATGTATTCACTGAACATCATTTCAAAACGGGGGTGCCTGGAACTTACACTCTCCCATTCTTTGCTTTTCCAGCTGTCCGTGGTAATCAGAATTACCGGAACCTTCTGGGGGGCAGAAGGACTATTCAGCAGGGCTTCCAGATTACGTCTGTCCCTGTCTGGATGCAGGCTTAATGCTTCATCTGTAATCACGATGCTGTCCGGCTCCGGAGCCGTATCCGCGATATACCGGACGGCCTCTTCAAGCGTAAGCTCCGTATCATTTATCACTTCGGTCATGCTGTCTATGTACTGGCGTGCGACGGTTCCGTATCCGCCTGCGATTAATAATAGTCTCACGGGGTCCTCCTTAGGTATCAGGTACAGATAGTGGCGGGAGAGTCCGCTTCTATTGCTTATGTATCCAGCCGGAGACGGACAATTAGGCCGTACATCCTGAGAAATACTGGAAGTTTATAATTTTCATATCTGTATATTAAACCGTAATAATGTGAACGAATCATGATACTTTAGAATTATTTTAATAAAGATTTTTCCACAATTTTCAACATATTTTCTGGATATCCCCCCATATTTTCAGGACCAAAGTCGCCTTCTGAGCCCACTCACCGGCATGGTTAATCATGCCAAAAAGACCTTAGCCAAGGGCTTGGCCAAGATCTTAACAGACTGCAAATTACGGGATGGTCTCTTCTGGGTACAGAGCCTCAGAAGTCATAACATTAAATTTGGCTTAGAGCTGCATCAGAAACGCGTTTCAGAGGTCCGCCGGTGTACGGGGAGGGAGCTTCAGCGCCTGGGGCGGTAGCATCATAACACGGCAGAGGGATGATATTCTTCATACGACAGCGCAATATGCTCATGCTTAAGCGGACAGCGCTCAATGATCGCCTTTCGTTTCGCCTTGAGAATAATTTGTTCGATGTCGGCAAAGCTGCAGCCGGCCAGCCGCCCGCAGGCTTCTTCGGACAGTCCTTTTTCCTCAGCAAATCCGCCGATCAACAGTTCGATATAATGCCGTCTGCTGGCTTCGTCAGGAAGCGAGTAGGTCATTTTCGTATCAAATCTTCTCCAGATCGCCCGGTCCAGCTCATTCTCCAGATTGGTCGCCGCGACAAAAATGCTGCTGTCCCCGAAATCATCAAGACACTGCAGCAGGCTGTTCACCGCCCTGGCAATCTCCTTGACCTCGTCGCTGCTCTCCCGGGTTCTGGCAATGGCATCGAACTCATCCAGGAACAGCACACAGGGCACAGCTTTGGCATACTCAAAAATTTTGCGGATATTGCTTCCCGTCTCCCCCAAATGGCTGTGAATAACCGCATCCAGACGGACCAGGATAAGCGGCAGGTCCAGCATCCGGGCCATGTGAAATGCCGTCAGTGTCTTCCCCGTCCCCGGCGGGCCGTACATGACCACCTTGTTGGGAATCGGCACTCCATGCGCTTCGAACTCGTCCCGCATCCCGAGGATCGTGATAAACTCCTCTACAATTTTACGGTTTTTGTCCGGCAGGACGAGATGTTTTACTTTGCGGGCGCATTCCTTGGACGTATAGTAAGTCCCCATATCGATCCCTTTGGCGCGCGGCAGACGCTGGCTGGTGTGATTTTTATTCATAGGTACAAGCTCCTTTGTTCGCTTCCCGAAGTTTAATCGTAATAATTACTATTAAAATAATATAGCTGTCGCTTGTACCTGTGTCAACTCCGCAGTTGATTACACATTGTGCAATCTTAGTGAGAGCGCTTGTAGAGCTTAGCGGGATTTCCTCCACCTACTTCTCTCCTTTTTCACCATTTATGAGCATTAGTCGGAATTTCTCCAGCTAATCAGGCGGATAAAAGCAGTAAGGGAGTCATTTAATTCATATAAGCGGAGTTTTTCCAACAAGTATTGTAATACCAGTATTTTTCAGAGAATTAGAGGGAGAAATTCCACTCAGCTTCATCCATACGCGCTCCACAAAAAAGCAGCCGCCCTCCGCTTGACGGAAGAGCAGCTGCTCTGTGTAAAAACCTGCAGTATGCATCGTATGCCGGCCTATCTTTTAAGATACTCCGAGTAATTGTGCTGAAAATCCAGCGAATGGATATCCTCACGGAGATGATGATGAATCAGGGGGCCGATCCGCTCCGTATCCTTGTGTACCAGCAGCTCCAGTATGGATTGGTGCTCCTTCCAGATTCCCTCAAGCTTTTGCTTCTCCAGCATGTGCAGCCGGCGGTACCTGAGATAGTGCACATTCGACTGCTGGATCAGATTCCATAAAAATTCGCGTCCGGCAAGCCTGTACAAGGCCCGGTGGAAAGAGTCGTCCAACGCGAGAAAAGCGTCCATATCACTCTCCCCCGCAATGGTTTCCTTCTGCTTCTCCAGAATATCCCTAAGCTCATGCACTCCGGTCAACGTAAGGGTGGCAGACAAATCCTTGAGGATCTCCTTCTCCAGTGTGCTGCGCAGATACGTTATTTGTTCAACAGACTCCAGATCGATAAAAGAGACAATGTTCCCTTTTTTCGGATAAATGTCGGTATAGGATTCCAGCGCAAGCTGTTTGAGCACATCGCGCAGCGGTGTCCGGGAAATCTGATACTGCTCGGAAAGTGAAGTCTCACTCAGGATGGTGCCGGGCTTCAGGTTCAGGGTGAGGATCTCATGTTTTAGCGTACTCAGAATTTCAGCTTTGATCGACATTGCTTCTCCTGCTTTCCACAATTAATAACAGATACAACTAGTATACATAAAATTTATCACAAATAAAATTATCCATAAAAAAACAGAATATATGCGCCGTCCCCCCGCTGAGTGCCTTGATTTAATTATGTTGACAAAGCACCATGCTTATTTTATGATCAAGAAAATCTTGTATACAAGATTACTCAATCGAAGCTCACAGGAGGTCTTTTATCAATGAACATGACGTGGAGATGGTATGGCGAAGGCAACGACAATATTACACTTGACCATGTCCGGCAAATTCCGGGCGTAATGGGTATTGTCTGGTCCCTGCACGAGAAGGTGGCCGGAGAAGTGTGGGAAATGGAACGGATCCAGGAAGTGGCGGATCAGATCACCAGCAAGGGGTTCAGCACTGCTGTAGTTGAAAGCGTCAACGTTCATGATGATATCAAAATCGGCCTGCCGTCCCGTGATAAATATATCGATATTTATATAGATACGATCCGCAAGCTGGCCAAGGTCGGCGTTAAGGTGATCTGCTATAATTTCATGCCTGTCTTTGACTGGACGCGCACTGAGCTGTACAAGGAGCTGCCGGACGGATCGAACGCACTCTTTTATGAAAAGGCTGCCATTACCGATAACCCGCGCGAAATGGTCGACCGGATTCTGAAAGGCGCCGGAGAGTTCACCATGCCGGGCTGGGAGCCGGAGCGTCTGGCCAGGCTTGATGAGCTGTTCGCCGCTTATGCGGGTGTGACTGAAGATATCCTGTTCGACAACCTCAAGTACTTCCTGGAGCGGATTATTCCGGTATGTGAAGAGATGGACATCAAAATGGCCATCCACCCTGACGATCCGGCCTGGCCGATCTTTGGCCTGCCGCGCATTATCCGCAGCCGCGACACTATCCGCCGGTTCCTGGATATGGTTCCAAGCCCGTATAACGGCCTGACCTTCTGTACCGGCTCGCTCGGTACCAACCCGCAGAACGATCTGCCGGCCATGATCCGCGAGTTCCATGACCGCATTTATTTTGCCCATATCCGCAATGTGAAGGTATTCGATAACGGGGACTTTATTGAGGTATCCCACCGCGGCCGCGACGGCAGCGTCGATGTGCCTGAAGTGGTCAAAGCCTATCATGAGAGCGGTTATACCGGTTACGTCCGTCCGGACCACGGCCGCCATCTGTGGGGCGAAGAAAAGAACTGCCGTCCGGGGTATGGCCTGTACGACAGAGCGATGGGCATCATGTATCTGCTCGGCGTCTGGGACAGTCTGGAGAATGTTAAGGAGGCCCAATAAATGCTGCGCCTCACCAGAGACAGCATCCGGGAAGAACAAGAAGCCTGGACTGCCGCGGGAGTTGAGCTTCCGCAATTCAATCTTGAACAGGTAGCCAAGAATACTGAGCTGCGCCCGGAATGGATACATTTCGGCGCAGGCAATATTTTCCGCGGATTCGTTGCGAATGCCCACCAGAAGCTGCTGGATAACGGCAGGGCGGATACCGGCATCATCGCTGCAGAGACCTTTGATTTTGAGATGATCGATAAGGTCTATAAACCTTATGACAACCTGACCCTGCTCGTGCTGATGAACGCGAAGGGCGGTTTCCAGAAGAAAATCATCAGCAGCATCACCGAAGGCATTGCAGCGGATAAGAACCGTGAAGAAGATGACCGCCGGCTGAAAGAGATCTTCGAAAATCCCAGTCTGCAGATGGCCAGCTTTACGATCACAGAGAAAGGGTACTCGCTGACAGGCCCTGACGGGCAATATCTGGGCATTGTTAAGAAGGACATTGAAGGCGGTCCGGAACAGCCGTTGCATGCCATGAGCATTGTCTCTTCTCTTGCATACAAGAGGTATCTGAAGGGGGCCTATCCGATGACCTTTGTCAGCATGGACAACTGCTCCCACAACGGCGATAAGCTGAAGAACGGCATGGTCACCATCGCCAAGGAATGGGCAGCCAAAGGACTGGTGGAAGACGGCTTTGTCAGCTATCTGGAGAATGAGCAGCTGATCACCTTCCCTCTGTCCATGATCGACAAAATTACACCCCGCCCGTCAGAGACGGTTCAGGCTGCGCTGCTGGAACAGGGTATCGGTGAAATGGACATTATCGTGACCTCCAAGAACACATATACTGCGCCTTTCGTCAACGCAGAGATCAGCGAATACCTGGTCATTGAAGACAAGTTCACGAACGGCCGCCCGGCCCTTGAGGAAGCGGGTATTATTTTTACCGACCGTGATACGGTAAATAAGGTGGAAACCATGAAGGTGACCACCTGTCTGAATCCATTACATACAGCCCTTGCCGTATCGGGATGCCTGCTCGGTTACACTCTGATTGCCGATGAGATGAAGGATGATACACTGCGCAAATTCGTTGAAATTATCGGTTACAGGGAAGGTCTGCCGGTTGTCGTGGACCCGGGCATCTTAAGTCCGAAGCAGTTCCTCGATGAAGTACTGACCGAGCGTTTTGCCAACCCGTTTATTCCGGATACCCCGCAGCGCATTGCTACAGATACCTCCCAAAAGGTAGGCATCCGCTTCGGCGAAACCATCAAATCCTATGTCCGCAGAGAAGACCTTGATCCGGCTTCACTGACCGCGGTTCCGCTGGCTATCGCCACCTGGTGCCGCTACCTGCTTGGCGTAAATGACGAAGGCGAAGCTTTTACACTCAGTCCAGATCCGCTGCTGGAATCGCTGCAGGGTCATTTGCAGGGCGTGTCTCTCGGGGACAAGAGCGCGAACATCCGGGCGATTCTGGAGGATGAGCAGCTTTTTGGTGTTCATTTGTACGGGATCGGCCTCGGCGGCAAGATCGAAGGCATGTTCCTGGAAATGCTGGCCGGTCCCGGAGCGGTAAGAAGCACACTGGAGAAGTATCTGAAATAAAAGGTAAGGGAGCATGAGAGATGAAGGGACTCATTCAAGAGGATTTTCTGCTGCAGTCTGAGGAAGCCCGGATACTGTACCATGAGTATGCCAAACACCTCCCCATTATCGACTACCATTGCCATCTGGACCCGAAAGCCATTGCAGAGAACAAACGCTTTGGCAGTATTACAGAGGTCTGGCTGGGCGGAGATCATTATAAATGACGCGCGCTCAGAACGTTCGGTGTGGAAGAAAAATATATTACCGGCGATGCATCTGATGCCGAAAAGTTTGCCAAGTGGAGCGGGGTGCTGCCCTTTACGGTCGGCAATCCGCTGTACCATTGGTCTGCACTGGAGCTGAAGGCCTACTTCGGCGTAGAGGAGCCGCTTACCCCGCAGAACTGGCAGCGCATTTACGATCATTGTAATGCACTTATTGCCACGGACAGCTTCTCAGCCCAGGGGCTGATTACCCGCTCCAATGTGCAGTGGATCTGCACGACCGATGATCCCATCGACGACCTCCGCTATCATGGGCAGATTGCCGGACAGCAGGCGTTCAAAACCGGGGTCACACCGACCTTCCGGCCGGACAAAGCCCTGCAGATCGATCTGGACACCTTCGCGGATTATGTCCACAGCCTGGAGCAGGCGGTTGGCTATGAGATCACTTCTTATGCCGCTATGGAACGTGCTTTGCTGGAACGGATTGAATACTTTGACGCCCATGGCTGCAAAATCTCTGACCATGCGTTCTCGCATCTTCCCTTTGCGGAAGCAACGGCGTCCGTCCTGGAGACCATCTTCAGCAAACGCCTGAAGGGCGAAGCCTTAACCCGGCTGGAAAGCGACCAGTACACTACTGCGTTATTCCTGGCCATGGGCCGCAAATATGCCGCCCACGGCTGGGCTATGCAGCTGCATATTGGAGCAATCCGCAATCCCAATACGCGCATGTTCAGCGCGCTGGGTCCGGATACGGGCTTTGACACGATCGGAGACGGCAGCTTCGCTGATAGCCTGTACAAATTGCTGGACGGGCTGGACCGGACGAATGAGCTTCCTAGAACGATTCTGTACAATCTGAACGCAGGACATAATGATGTGCTGGCGGCGATGGCCGGCTCTTTTCAGGGAAGCGGAATTAAAGGAAAAATCCAGTTCGGCTCCGGATGGTGGTACAACGACCAGAAGGACGGCATGATCAAGCAAATGACCTCCTTGTCGAACCTGGGACTGCTGAGCTGCTTTGTGGGTATGCTGACCGACTCCAGATCCTTCCTGTCCTATACGCGCCATGAGTATTTCCGCCGGATTCTCTGCAATCTGATCGGAGGCTGGGTGGTGAGCGGCGAAGCTCCGGGGGACCTTGAGTTCCTGGGAGGCATCGTTCAGGACATCTGCTACCGCAATGCCAAGGAGTATTTCCAGTTCCCGGTAGCGGAAGCCTGATTCAGGTCTGCATCTGCAGACTGCTCTGCACCTTGTGTGACCTTGAAGCCTTTCTCAGCGCCGTACCGGTTGCGGGGAAAGGCTTTTTTTGATAATTAGGCCGCCAAAAGTTATTATGGTTGTATGTATAGCCGCATCGATATTTTATAACAGGGGTACTTTGATATGGACATTTTGGTCTCAGGCGAATTGGATTTTGAAACACTGGTTACCCGGAAGCCCTTTAACCGCGATTTTCATATTCATGAGCATTATGAGCTGTATCTTTTGCTGGAAGGTGACCTTAACTTTTACGTGCACGACTCCTGTTACCCGATCCAGCCCGGCACCTTGATGATCTGCAATGATCTCGAGATGCACAAGGCCGTACTTTTAACGAACGAATATTATAAAAGAATATATATCCACATCCCTCCCACCTTTCTCCACCAGTATTCAACGGAACAGACCGATTTGACCACCTGCTTTGTCAGACGGGAGATCGGGACGAGAAATGCCATCCGGCTGGAACCGGAGCAGGTCATGCTGTTCACGAGGCTGGTAAAGGAGATGCATGAGGCGCGCGATTCCGGCGGGTTCGGCAATGATCTGCTGATCCACTCCCGTCTGCTGCAGATTCTCGTGATGGTGAACACTCTGTTCCAGCAGGAGGACCTGAGGGACAGCGCCGCCGCCCATTATCCGCCTAACGTCAGGGAGATTATCACTTATGTGGATGAGCATATTCTCGAAGCGCTGACCCTCGACCAGATTGCGGCTGCATTGGCCCTGAACAAATACCATCTCTGTCATATTTTCAAAGCAGAGACCGGCACGACGATCTTCCGCTACATTCTGCTGAAACGCATCTCCCTCTCCCGCATCCTGCTGGCCGAAGGCAAAAACGTCACCGAAGCCTGCTTCCAGTCCGGATTCCAGAACTATACCAACTTCATCACGGAATTCCGTAAAGTTACGGGCTTTACGCCCAAGAAATTCAGGGATATGAAGCTGAAGGAGGCGGCTAAGCATTAACAGCAAAAAAGCAGCGTTTCTCATTTGAAGAATCGCTGCCCAAAGTAATACATCAAATATGGTATATAAATTTTATTTTGGATGAAGTAACACTTATTCTTTTAGTTTTTATAATGTAGAGCTTTATAAGTCAGTTCGTACACATGTTGACAATGACTTGAGAAGGCATTGTCATGAGTAACAATAATTAGTGTCATTCCTTGTTGATGTAATCTGTCAAAGATATGTAGTATTGACTTCTCCGTTTGTTCGTCTAAAGAATCTACTTATAAACTGCGTAGCAGTTGTTATATAATATTTCAAGATTTAAATAGTATCGATAGAAACGAAATATTATAGTCATATTAACAAATACTAACAATAACAAAAATACTATTTTCTTCTCTATATTAACCATATAATTACTTTTTTCCAACAAGGAGGTAATTATATGAATTACAGTAAAAAAATATTATCACTGTTTCTCGTTTCAAGCTTTGCTTTATCCCCTTTATCTGTAAATGCTGAAGAAGGTGAACTAACACTTTCAAACCTTGAGTTAGAAGAAATCAAGGTAGTGCATCAAGAGACTCAAAAAGTTGCAGACAATCAACTATCGACAATACTGCAAATTGCACAAAACGCTGTTAGAGAAGAAAGAAATAGTAAAGCCATAAGCAATACAGCATTTGCAAAAAGTTCTGACCCAACTACTTATGATTACATTACTTTTGATGAAAACTACACTTATTTTTATGAAGAATCCGCAAGTGCTGAACCCCAACTTTTGGTGGTCGATAAAAAAGATAGCAATGTAGAAAGTTTTCTGACTAGTAATGTTGAAGAGTTTGATCAAGCCAAAAGTGGCGATGTTGCACTTAGGGCAGGCTTTATTGGAGATGGTGTAGGTGGCCGAATGAATGTTAATGCTACTGGTAGCTATCTTATGGCACTTATGCAACTACCGTTAGCAGACAGTAGTATAGTGAGTCTGGACAGACCGAACCACATTGCTTTCAATTATGGCGGATTTGAATATACCACTACTGTTGCTGATGGTATTGGTTCTTGGGCAGCGGACATGGGAGTAGAACTATATAATAATTTAGGCCCGAGTTCTACATCTTACGGGTGGAAGCCAGTAATTATTCTTAAGAAAAAGAATAGACCATACGTTAGCGAGACAAATACTGGTTGGGATCAATATCAAAGTGCGACATTTGATCCAAATTATAAAGAAGTGCAATCTAAAAATGGATACAAGCCTGGTACAGCTCCTTTAATGTATTTTTGGTACAATTACAACGGAAAAGTAAGAATTAAAATTGACGGGACATCGATTTGCCCGACACTTGGTGGCTATACACTTAAAGACACACCGAATATTACGATAATGGAATCAAATGCAAGCTGGAATATCGCTTCAATAAGTAGATGGAAACTGCTGTCAACAGTTTGGTCATTAAATGACACAGGAAAGAACAAAACGACATTTTCAAATATTAAAGTAGATGGAACACCTATTTCTAGCAGCGTCTTATCGGGACCACTAAACGATCATTCAAATGTGACTGTAAGTGGAAATAATGTAATTACAATTGTTGTAAATAGTGACATATACAATTAAAATAGTGGACAATAGATCTAAACATCTATTGTCCACTCAATTTTTAGGAGGAAGCATATGAAGGCTTTAAGTAAAGCATTTGCGTTCGCTACTGTTATAACATTAATGATGGGGGGGACAAGCGTCTTTGCTTCACGAAGCAATCCGAACATTTACATCAATGGAGAAAAGTTAGATATTTATGCGAATGTCACTTATCTTGGAACTACGCTTGTCCCCATGCGTCCAATATTTGAAAAGTATGGTATGGCAATTGAATGGGATAACAGTACAAAAACAGTGACGGCTTCAAAAGATAACAAACTTATAGTCTTAACCAATAATTCTTATGATGCATTTTTAAACGGGGAGAAGGTGGTTCTTAACCAAGCACCATCACTTGAACCGACAAGCAATATATTCTATGTGAATTTACGATTTATTTCTGAGGCATTGGGTGCAAGTGTTACGTGGGATAAAACAGCAAATGATGCAACCATAAACATTAATTTTGCTAAGTAAATTCTATTTTCTGTTTTCAAATAAAATACATCGTCCATTAACGATGTTTATGTAAGCAATTACGTTTTTTGACGATGTATTATTTTTGTACTCTCTCCAATTCCAGCACGAGCATAGATGCCTGTTTCACTATAAATTTTGGTCTGTATTTGTTTCATCTAAATCGTAAGCACTGTTTGCAGACAAATGCATCGATCCGGTGAATTCACAAAACATCTCATCTATAGAGTAAGGTTCAACTAAGGCAGTGAACGATTCAATTATCTCAACACTCTGCATTTATACATTGATGTATTGATATATTCCTGCATATGCGCTCTTACTACGATTAACTCTGAACTTTTCTTTCGCGCTTCCCATAAAACATCAGCTGTCTTTACTCCTCTGGCTTTAGCCAATGATACCGGATCTCTTTGCTGGATCACCTGCTACGGATAAAGAGTACAAACTACAAGCGACGATCGTATCCTCGGTTCCACACGAAGTAGGCTTTGAAAGTAAATATAGCTGAGCGCTCTATCTCATTGGCGAATATATTAAGCGCGAGTTCGCTTAGTCCCTTCATGGTTGAATTCGGATGTTATTAAGACAACGTGTTTTTCCATAACGTCTCAGAGATCCACAAGAAAGTTGCTGCGTTTATTCAAAACATTGTACTCGATAGTCAGACCATTATTGATCGTTTTTTCCTTCGTTTGGAAAACGATCAGTTAAAGAATAATTCTAGTTAAATTTATCTTGCCTAACGGCCTATGATTTTTAAAATTAGTTCCCTACTCCCCGCCCCTGGCCGAATCCTTCCACGCTGCATCCACAGGCGGAAGCTCATCACCGGTGGTCAGATAAATCCGGTCCACTCTGAACTCGGACTTTCTGGCCAGGATGGAGAACGTATGCTCACCCGCAGACAGTTCAATCTCAGCGATAACACTCCAGTAATACACGTAGGAAGTGTTGTAGGTATGCAGCTCCCCCCGTCCGAACTGTTCGGACAGCGGGATCACCTTGCCGTCCACCGCCAGGTTGCAGGAGTCGGATTTATTGGTGTAATGCCTGATCAGCATCCAGACCAGATACTTGCCCGGAGTCTGAATATTCATCCGATAATGCATTCCGGGTGCTGCCTCCGGTTCCTGCCACAAAAGCCCCCGCCCCTCAACATGCATAGCCAGACCGGTTCTGCCGTTCGTCTCCGCCTCTAAATGGCTCCATGACAATCCGGAACCATCTGTGCTTGGCGTAAGGTATGCATTCTCCGAATTCTCCAGCGCATATTCAGCCTCGATGGCCACCACGCCGCCCACTTCCTTGAACACACCGGAACCAAATTCACCCAGCAGGTCCTTCACGCCGCTGACATTATCATACAAGCCCGCATACCGTTTTTCCCCCAGGGTCTCCTGCGGCAATTGATGGCATTTCAGAAATACATTATTCCGGCTCTCAAAAAATGCTTTGCCCGTATACAGCAGATTAAGCGGCGGAACCTCTTCAGCTGCCGTCAGATAAAATGCCTTGCTCAGCTCTTCAATAGCCTCCCAATCGGCAGACGGACTCTCCAACCCGTATTCAGCAGCCGGAGTATCCGTATGCCAGCTGGTCACAGGCCCCAGATTGGAACCCTTCCGCTCCTTCGTATACAGCACCAGCTTGCTGATAGTCACATATTGATCGACCATGTACAGCTTCAGGATATGGCTGCCTGCGGACAGGAACGGGAGCGCAAGCGTCATTTTTTCCCCGTTGTTGAACACCGCTTCCTGCCAGTTCCCCAGCAGCTCATCCCGGGTAACGGACTCCACCATCACCGGTTCTTCACTGTCGACACCTATTCCAAAACGGATTCTGCCCGTAGAGTTCAGCGTAAGGAACCGGTAGATCTCCAGCAAAGGCGTCCCGTCCCCGTGTACATAAAAGCTGTACTCCAGACATGGATGATCCATAAGCTCCCCGCCCAGCGGACGCAGCTCCGGATTCCAGGCCATAACGGCCGGCCCTTCATGCCTTCCGATTCCCGGAACCGTGATCCACCCGGCACTGCCGGAAGACGCATCCCTGTTCACGCTGCGGAAGCTTCCATCATCTCCGGCAGCAGGCATGGACACATACCCGTCACCTTCGACATAACCAATAAAGCCTTCCGGAAGCGGTCCGGCTGCCTCCACCTGCACTTTTACCGGAGTCTTGCTTCCGTCTAACCGGTTATGGACAGTAATCAGTCCCTGACTGCCCGCATGCGCCAGAGGAGCGGTTACGGTGACCAGAATTCTTTTTTCCGTCTGCACAGTCACTTCTGTTTCCGACAGGTTCAGCCACTCTGACCCCTCCCCGATCTCTAGAGTAACCGGAACACTGCCAGCCCCCTGATTGCCGATTTCGAGCCACTTTTGGCTTTGACCATACGCCGGAAAGCTAAGTGTTTCCCCCTCATTCCAAAGACTCACCTTAATGCCGCTCCCGGCAATGCTCAGCGCAGGCATTCTGACCGGATACATCGCTGTCGGCGGCGGCGGAAAGCTCTCGGGTGTGAGAATTCCGTCCCATTTTCCCCCGCTCATCTTCTTGTTGTAGAAATGCAGCATGCTCCGCTTGTTGTCCAGCATGGCTTTGGCATATTCCACATAGCTGTCGGCCGCCTGCATATTGCCGCGTTCATAGGACAGCACACTGCGGTCAGCATAATAGTACTCATGATTAGTGTAGTAGGACGCGTGGATCTTCATCAGGAACAGCTGGAAGAATGCGGCCTGCTCTTCTGCCGGCAGACTTTTCAGAATGGCATTACCGCGCCGGAAAATATCCTCGAGCAGCATCAGTCTGCGCCCGGCCTCATCTCCGTATACATTTTGCGGGAACACTTTGGAGTTCATATGCTCGATTTTGCGTACATTGGTCACCTGGGCAAAAATCTCATACAGCTGCGCGGCTTCCGCTCCATGGCTGCCGGAGAAGTTGGAGTTGATCCAATGCTCATTGAACGCAAGTGTATTCTTGGTCCAGCCTGTTTCCTTGCCGGCTTCCCAGCCATAGCGGAGGAAATACTCCATATCCTGCTCCACAGGCTTCAGTCCGCCTATATTCAGCACCCATGTTTTTTGAATACCGGATTCATAGGACTTCTTCAGTTCATTGCCCATGTGGGCGAGCGGCGTGGAATTAATAAAAAGATAACTCATCGCCGTACCGGGATGCGCCCAGTAAGAAGCATGATAATACAGTCCGTTCCCCCCGCTGCGCGCGCGCTCAGCTTGAGTAGGATAACGCCGCACATGGCCAAAATTGTCATTCGCCCAGATCAGCGTCAGATCATCCGGCAGCTCAAGCCCGCGGTCGTACAGTGTCAGCACCTCTTTGTAAGGCACAAAGGTTTGTAGAGCCTCACGCCCCTTTTCTTCGCCCAGCACCTCTATCAGGATCTGTCTCTGATCTTTGATGACCTGACCAAGGAGACGGACTTTGGCCTGCATCTTCTCTTCCTCGTTCAAGGAAGCGTCTTCATCTATCGAGCGGGTATGGAACCCGGAATCGTGGATACCGCGCATGCCCATTGTAAAGCTGACTTCGTAATTCCGGTTCAGCTCCACGCTTTCCCGCCAATATTCCTGCAGAATCTCGCGGTTTCTGCCCTCAATGGAATAGTCATAGACGGCATCCGTGTACCCCTTGCTCCTAATCCACGGCTCCCATTCATTCTGGTTGCTGCGCAGCAGCATATCACAGTGCGAGGTTCCGACGACGATCCCCATCTGCTCGGCCAGCGCCCCGTTTTCCGGATTTCCGTTAAAATAGTTCACATGCATCGCCGGCCAAATATAATTCGCTTTCAGGCGCAGCAGCAGCTCAAATATATGCTTGTAGGTATCGGGTCCGATGGTGTCATCCGGCGTATGGAGCTTCGCCCAGTCGTGCAGCTCTTCTTCATCATTAATAAAAATCCCCCGGTACTTCACAGACGGCCAGTCCGCCTTGCTGTAAGGAAGGGCAAGCTCAACCACGCTTTTGGCTTTGACAGGCACATCCCCCCAGAAATGCCAAGGCGATATCCCCATCTCCTCACAGAGGTCATAAATTCCGTAGACCGTACCACGTCTGTCGGTCCCGATAATATACAGCACGCCGTCTGCCACTTCCTGAAGATAGGCTTCCCAGCGGCAAGTACCGTCCTCCAGCTTAAGCTTCTCTAAGGATACTTTTTTATCTTTTAACGTCACCGCAAGCTGTGCATCTGTCCCTAACGTTCCGATAACGACACTGCATTTCTCCAGCTCCTGCGAAAGAACAGCCTTCCCCCCGCTTACCCGCCCAATATCCCGCACCAAGTTATCCGCTGCAATCTGTACCGCATTGTTCTCGTTCTCTGCCGCATAAATGAATACCGTTTGACCGCTGCTGAACAGCTTCAGCGTACGATCCGGCGCCTTATAGTCTTTCATGGAATACAAACTCCTTTATATAGGTGATATGTATAACAGCAAGTTCATTATAGGACAGAGTTCTGCAAAGAACTTTGTTTATATTGGGCTTTTTCTTGTGAATATTGCGGTTTGGGTTAACCAGTTATATCCCGGATAACTCTCTTTGTGAACAATGCCTCCCGACCGTTTACAGTCCCCGGGATATCCTGTACGATATTGGGCATGGGAGGGGTTAGATGCTCATTTTTGTCAAGACGATTATCCGGGGATTTGCCGGGCATCGTCTGTTATTTGCCGTATTTCTGATCAGCAGTGTTATCGAAATTATTTATGCAGCGGCTGCTCCGCTGAGCTTGCAGTACCTTGTGGATGACGCCTTTGTCCCGAAAGATTTGCAGTCCTTCATTGTGATCCTTATGGTCCTGCTTGCAGGCGGCCTGCTGAATCTTGCGGCGGCTCAGGCCGGGGATTATTCACTCAGCAGACTGGCGGGCGGTGTGATCCGGCAGATGCGGGCTGAATTATTCGGTCAGCTGCAGCGGCAATCCTCCCCCTTCTATGAGCGCTACCGTACTGGTGATTTAATCAGCCGTTTTATCGGGGACATGTCGTCGATGGAACAGGTGATCCGTGTCTCCTGTCCTCTGCTGCTGCGCGAAACCGGCAGCACGCTTCTAGGCCTCGTGCTTCTTTTCTCTATTGAATGGAAGCTTACACTTGCCGTATTGGCCGGAGCATCGCTCATGTTCATTGCACCCAGACTGCTGCTGGGACAAGCCGAAAAGGCCAACCGGAGCTATAAGGAAGCACAGGAACGCTTCTCCAATATCATAGATGAAGCGGTCAGGGGCCAGCGGACGATCCGCAGTCTCCACCAGCAGGACAGGATAGGCACAAGAGCAGACCTGTATATCGGTGAACTGTTCCGGACCGGAACGGGATTACATAGAATAAATTCGCTTATGGAGCGGCTGCCGCAGGCATCCTTGCTTCTGCTGAACGGTATCATGATCAGCTTAGGGGGATATTTCATCTTCCGGGGCGACATGACCATCGGGGGTTTCATGGCCTTCTTTACCCTGTTTATGAGTGTAGGCCAAGCCGCAAATAATCTATCATTTCTGATTCCTAACCTGATTGATTCTACGGTCAGCTTCACCCGGATCAGAGATATTATGAATCTCAAGCCGGAGGTGCCGGAGGCCGTTCGCCCGGTTGTGTTGCCTTCTGCAGGGTTGACGGTGGAGATGGACGGGGTAACGTTTGGATATGGGGAAGGCCCGGCGATATTGCAGGAAGTCAGCCTGTCCGTTCCTTCCGGCAGCTACGTCGCCCTGGTAGGACTAAGCGGCTCAGGCAAGACCACGGCGCTTCGGCTGCTGGCCCGCTTCCATGATCCGCAGACAGGCACAGTCCGGATTGGCGGAACAGATCTTCGTGAAGTCAGCGAAGCTTCACTGCGTAAGGAATTGACACTCGTAACCCAGGATACATTCCTCTTCCAGGCCAGCATCCGCGAGAATCTGCTGCTGGACCACAGCGCCGTATCCGAGGAAATCATGCATGAGGCCGCCCGTGCTGCCCGGATTCATGAGACGATCATGGCTTTGCCCGAAGGGTACGACACCCTGCTGCCCGGTGAAGGCGGCCCCCTGTCCGGCGGCCAGCGCCAGCGGCTGGCGCTGGCAAGAGCTTTACTGAGAAGTCCGCAGGTGCTGCTGCTGGATGAAATCACTTCTGCGCTGGATGCCGCTACCGAAGCAGACATCAGCCGGCTGCTGCTGGGTCTGCGCGGACAGATGACGATTATCTCGGTTACTCACCGGCTCGCCTCCACCGTGAATGCAGACAGGATTTATGTGTTCCATGAAGGACGGATCGCCGAGTCGGGAACACATGCCGAGCTGCTGCGCCTGGATGGGATATACAGCGGTTTATGGGAGAAGCAGCATGGATTTCGCTTGGGCAGACATTTGGTCAACAAACATAAACTAAATATGAATATAAAGGGGATACGGTCATGACCACCACCTGTGCGCGCTGCACCACCGACGAGGATTATGCGAAGGTTAGTTCTTTCCTGATTGAACGCAGACATGATCTGCATCTTTCCTATATGACCATGGATATGGTGACGCTTCTATACAACTATATTACGGAGGGTCATCTGCTTCAGATTACCAATGACGAGGGTGATGTGCTGGCAGCAGGCGCCTATTATCACGGAACTCCCGAGCATAACTTTTTGGATAAAGGGACCGTGCTTGTTGATTTTACCGTGTTTGACCAGGCGGTCCGCGGGACGAGGCTCTTTTTGAAGGGGCTGAAGTATCTGGTTGAGGCCATTCGCGCAGCACATCCGGAAGTTCAGGAGATCCGTATGGCCGCCTTCGCTGATAATGTGTATGTCTGCAATTTGTATGCCAAATTTAACACTTCGAGCTATACCAGACAAGGCGAGATTGGGGAGGAAATTATATTTTGCTCGGACCTGGATTCCTTATGGACAAGACTTCAAAAATTTGATAGATTAAATTTGAAATAACGAAGAAATTAATGGAAAAAGGAGGACACAGACATGGTACCCATTCCACCAAGTGTAAAAGAAATCAAAAAAGGCAGCGGCTTCGGAAAAATTGTCAGAGTTAATGATTCGCTCAGAGTACTGGTTAAATAATGCCGTTTTTTATCCGCCCCTGTAATCTGGAGATGGATACTACAGCCTACATCCAGTATTTGATTACGCATCATGCAAGCTTGAATCTGCCTTATTCTTTTGCAGCCAAGCTGAGCTTCTTCAGCAGTCCGATCACCATGGGCAGAGCGCTTCTGATGTTCGAGGACGAGCCTTATGGTATCGTCGGTGCAGCCGGATTTGTCTACGGTACCGGAGCCCATGATTACGAGGACAGGCATGTTTGTCACGTAGAGATAGCTTACATACAGGAAGAATACCGCAGCACACCGCTGTTCATGCGCATGCTCAATGGTCTTCTCGCTGAAATGAAGGCAGGCAATCCCGGGGTAAGCAGGGTGCAGTTCTGGGTACCCGCAAGCCAGCAGCAGCTGGAGAAATTATGTGCACGGTTTGCAGCCTGGCCCTGCTCCGTCAAGAGTACCGGCGTCAGCGGCGATCAGCACCTGACTTTCTATTCTTTATCCTTTGCCAAATTGGAAGAGTATTGCCGCAGGTTTCATTTTGCCAATACATAAGCTTACCATGAGGGACTGTCCCGCAGGTGTTAAGCGCCTGTGAGACAGTTTTTTTCGAATCCCCGCTCACTCAATTTCGCTTCAAAATGTATCCCCCGTGTTATGAAACCCTTCCCAGGATTTTGTTTACACATTCCTCCAGACTATTTACACAGGTGTCCACCTCTAAATCATACACTTCGTCCTTATGTACAAAATCCAGCTGCTCCAGCGCCTGCCCGATTCTCCGGTCTCCCCGTTCGCGCTCCCTGCGTTCAAGCTCCTCCGGCGGACAATGGACGCCCACCCGCAGCACATCGTATCCGGCAAGGCTCTCTAACCAGTCTGTTCTGGTGAAAGGGTCATGGATGACATGATCCGCAATCAGGTTAACACCCTTGTCCGCAAACATGGCAATCGTCCGGTGATAAAAATACTCTGTCGGCACAGGAATTAACCGGCCGTGATCCCGGTCTTCCATCCGCTCGATCACCAGGTCAAAATCATCGATACTGTAGTGAAAATAATCCGGCAGCCTTTTAATCAGCGCCTTGGCCAGCGTGCTTTTGCCGGAGCTTGAAACTCCGTTCAGCAGAATGATACTTCCTTTACCCACCTGTTACGCCTCCGCCCTGTCTTGTACTTTTTTAGCTATAATATGTGTGAATTGGGCTATGTCTCTGTACGGGCTGACACTGCCAAGCGCAAGCTCCATTGCCGCCGCTTTATGGTGCCATTCTTCCGACTGCTTGAGTTCATTGTCCGTTATATAACCGTAGACATTATGTATCCCGTAATACCCGGCCATTTCATAGCCTGCCTGATGAAGCCATCCTGTTAGCTGCTCATACGTGTAGATGATAATATCCGTTCCAATAACCGAGCTGTAATCCCTGCTGCTGCCGAGGCTGGCAAGCGCACTTTCAGGGTCTTTGCCGAGGATGGCCTTTTTCATCACTTTCGCTGCCGGATTATGTGCAATCAATGAGAGATAGCCGCCTTCTTGCTGACAGCCTGCCAGAAGATTAAGAAAGGTTACCGGATCTTCACTGTACTCCAGAATGTTGTGGCAAAAGATCCAGCCGTACATCCCCAGACCACCAGCAGCCTGCTCAAAGTATCATTGATGTAGCGCACGCTCTGCCCGTCTTTTACCGCAATGTCCAGCATTTCCTGTGCCGGTTCAACGCCGGTAACGTCATGTCCTTTTCTATTATATTCATTGCTTGAGATGCCAAAGCCGCAGCCGATATCCAGTATTTTTTGCTTCCCGCCGGTCAGAAACTGATCAATTTGATGCCAAGCTGTTCCATAAAACAACCTGCCCCAGGGCATTTGGGTGTAGCTGAGATATGGGTCTATAGAATTTGCAAAAGCACTTTTATTGTACATAATTGCTGATCATCTCCCAAGTGAATTATACATCATTTTCTATATGACAGAATCAACGTTAATTCCCCCCACAAAAAAAAGAGCACCCGCTCACTACAGAGCCAGTGCCTCTTCCGTAATCCTTCTGATATCCACCGGAGACAAAGTCTCCTCATTTACCATGTCCGGCAGAATCTCTGCCAGGAAATAGTCCACACACTTCAGGTCAATGTTCTTGATCTTGATCAGCGCATTGCGGTACATGACCACAAATTCCTTCTCCGTGTTTCCCCTTTGCATTTCAGCAAAAGCCTCATACACCTGGTCCATTTTGTCGGCAACCTCCAGGATCAGGCCCTCCACCGACTCATCTTTGCCTTCACGCAGCTGCTGGAAGAAAATCGCCTTGAACTCCTCCGGGATATGCTCTTCGATGAAGTTGTGGACCATTCCCTCCTCAACCTGCTGAATCAGCGAGCGCAGCTGCAGCGAGGAATGCTTCACCGGGGTTTTAATGTCTCCGATAAAAATCTCCCCGTAATCATGGCTGCTCGTAATCTCGTACAGCTTCTTCCAGTCGATCACCGCACCATGCTTTTCCTCGATATCGGCCAGCGTCTTGGCATATTGTACAACCTTCCAGGAATGGGCCGCGACGCTGTGCTCCTCGAATTTGAATTTACCCGGGCAGCGGATAATCCGCTCCAGTTCATTTAATGAGCGAAAATATTTATGAATTCCCACGAAAGGTCCTCCCTTATCTTCATTGTATACTCCGGATGTTCATCAATCTTGCAGGCTATTGGAGGAAATAGATAGATACAGTATAGTGCGCCAGTGTTAAGCCGGGATTCAATGAACTGCTGCCTTATGTTAAAAGAGAGCTGCACATTCCCCCGTCTTCCTGCGGGAACCGTCCCCGCCTTAGGTCTGGATTCAAAAACAGTCCTCAGGCCGTTTTGCCATGCCCCATATCCCTTTACAATTAAGACATAAATAACGGCTAAGACGAACAGCCTTCGGGCTTACCCATTACAAGAGAGGAAGATTTATAATTATGAAAAAACTATTCCGTTCCGAAAGAGACAAAAAGGTTACCGGCTTGTGCGGAGGTTTGGCCCAGTACTTGAATGTTGATACGACGCTGATCCGGCTGATCGCTGTTGTGGCCGCATTCTTCAGCTTTGGTACTGTTGCCCTAATCTACATCGTAGCCAGCATTCTGGTTCCGAAAGAGACTTTTAGCAGCTTCAACGATCACTACGACTATTACTAATACTGAATCCCTAAATTACAATCAAAGGAGAAATGAACATGAACAGCATATTCCAAAGAATTACGACCCTTACTAAGGCAGCACTCCACGAAGGTTTGAACAAACTGGAAGACCCGGTACTGTTGACCGGACAATATTTGCGGGACCTGGATGATAAAATCGGCAGCGCCGAAAGCAAACAGCGCGAACTTAAAGCCACAGTAAGTGTACTGGAGCGCCGCATTGCGGAATACAAAGTTCTGGCGGAGCGCAGCGAAGCTGATGCAGTCAAGGCCATGGCCGAGGGAAATGAGGCGGCTGCAAGAACTGCACTGCTCACCAAATTGCGTTATGCCGAGAGCGAACAGGAAAGTACAGCACGTCTGGAAGAAACCCGCAATGCCCTGGCTGCACTGGAAGTCAGTCTGGAAAACGCCAAAGAAGAGCACACACGCCTGAAAGCTAAGAGAGCTGAACTGACCGAGCGTGCCCGCAAAGCGGCAGAAGTAACCAGACGTGCTGCACAGAACAATCCAACTGCTTATACCGGCTACCCTGGACAGGTGATCAACGCCGGCGCGGCAGCCCGCGGGTTCGAACGGATGGAAGACAAGATCAATGAGCTTGAAGCACAGGCTGAGCAATCCGCCCATTATTCCGGGGCAGCAGCCGACCCGGTGTTCAACAGCGCGGTAGAGGCCGAGCTGGAGCGGCTCCGCAGCCGGAAGGACAGCGATTCAAAGAAATAAGCTTGTATACTGAAAAGACTACCGCACCGGTAAGGGAGCGGTAGTCTTTTTTATGCACGGATAATCCCCTTCTCCTTGGCGGCCTTCAGCCAGTGCGGGAACTCATTCAGCAGCTTGTCATACAGCTCCTCGTCGCTCACCTGCTCGATCCGGTCCAGATGTACAAAGTCCGCATTATCCACGATCCTCCCGCTCATGTTGTCCAGCCCTTCAAGTACTTCAAAATCCGAATATCCAATCCCGACGAACTGCCAGAAGATCGGCTGAACAGCGGCTTTCATAATCACTTTTCGGGTTAATTTCAGCACGCCGCCGTCATTAATAAAGATAATAAATACAGGAGTATCTTCCTGATCTTCCTTGGTATATTTGCGGATTACATCCTCCATTACAGGAGGTTCATTATTCCGGCCAAATTTATGAATGCTGCGGTTATTTAAAATTTGCGTTTTGACATACTGCCCAAAATCACGTTCCGTAACCGAAGGGAGCCGGCTGAATTCATTATCATACACCCATACATCCAGTGAGCCGTTATCGTCAAACTTGGCGGCCACGGCCAGAATCCGCTCCACAACTTCCTGCACGACACCGGCAGCATACAAGTTTCTCATCGAGCCGCTGATATCCAGCACAATCCCGACTCTGGCCCTCACACCGGTCAATTGCTTCTTTTCGAGGGTGAACTGGACTATTCTTTTGCGCAGATCAATCGAGGATAGAACATTCTTCGCAGGTTCTGCCTCAACAGGCGGCACGGCTGGCAGATCTGTTGCCGCAGCTTGCTGCGGTTCCGCCGGCACAGCAGCTTCTGCAGCCGCAGCGACCTCGGCAGAGCCTGTCCCTTCCACTTCCAGCCCGTAATGCACGCACAGTGCCGCCAGTCCGCCGTTAAAGCCGCTGCCTACTGCGCTGAATTTCCATTCCCCGTTATGACGGTACAATTCCCCGACTACTATTGCTGTCTCCTCTGTTAAATCAGAACCATAATCGAAGCGGTACAGCTCTTCGCCGCCCTGCCGGTTTTGAAGCCTTACATAGGGGCCGCTTACATCCTTCATGCGGTGATTCAGCTGCTCCCCTTCATAAATCGTCAGTGTCAGGGCAATCCGGGCAATCTGCTGCGGAAGACGGGACAGGAATACCGTGAGACTCTCCTTATCTCCCTGTGCTGCGGCTGCATGTGTGACAGCTCCGTCCTGTGATACCGGGTTGCCGTAAAAAATAAAGTCCTCGTCCCGCTCACAAATGCCCCGCTCCGACAATAGAAAAGCAGCAGCATCTATTCCCATTTGGGCATTTGTTGTTGTCCAGCCGAAGGAAAACGTGATGTCACTGATGTTATTCCCCTTCGTAATATCCACTTTCTGACCCTTAAGCAGCTGCACAGATTCATCTCCTTATTTTCACAGTCTAGTTCTGGCTCTTCACAGATTAAGAAATAACATATTAACAAGACTTTGTAAAATGGTTCGATTGTAATTGCCGCTAGACTCCTATAAGATGAAAGAGATACTTGATAGATAAGGGGCTTTACAATGAATTTTACGGCAATAGACTTTGAGACAGCCAACTCCAGCCGCTCCAGCGCCTGCTCTCTCGGTCTTGTACAAATAAGAGACGGAGTGATCACCGCCGAGCATGTGTGGCTGATTGATCCGCGGCAGCGTTTTGACGGCATGAATATCGCCATTCACGGGATCACCCCGTCGATGGTTCAGGGCCAGCCTACATTCGGCGAATTGTGGCCAACGCTGGTGCCGCTGCTGCAGGACGAGATCGTCGTTGCACATAATGCTGCCTTCGATATGAGCGTGCTGCGTTACTGTCTGGATGCATCCGGGAACAGCTATCCCGCTTTTCAATATATGTGCAGTTACCTGCTGAGCAAAAAGATACTCCAGGACCTGCCCTCCCATAAACTGAACGTAGTCTCGCAGCACTTCGGCATCACCCTGAAGCATCACGATGCGCTTGACGATGCCAGGGCATCTGCCGGTATTCTGCTGAAGCTCATGGAAAAGGAGCAGCATCATGACCCTCTCCTGCTGGCCGGAAGCCAGGGTTACACAGCCGGAACGCTGTATGCCGGCGGCTACACTCCTTTCAAAGCCCAGCCCAAAAAGGCGGCAAAGAAGCCCGCGAAGAAACGGACTTCTGCAGCACCCGGGGGGAGTATGGGGCAGTATTTCTGAATTAGCCAGAGTTAGAGCTGGTGATTGGTTGCGGTATCTGGCCGCATTTGGGCAGAATCAAAGGTATAAATACCGTTGATTTGGATGGTTTGCCGCATTTGGACAGAATCAAAGGTATAAATACCGTTGATTTGGATGGTTTGCCGCATTTATCCAGAATCAAAGGTATAAATACCGTTGATGCTGTTAGTATAAGGTAGTGGACACTCGTTAAGAGAATGAGAGAAAATACAATTAACGAGGAGGTGTCCACATGAGTGGAACACGAAGAAGCTACAACGAAGAATTTAAACGACAGACGGTAAAGTATATCCAGGAGCAGACCAAGACGGTGGTGGAATTAGCCCAGGAGCTAGATATTCCTGCAAAAACCATACATCAATGGTTAGGGAAATATCGGCAGTTCCAGAATGAGCCCGTGTCCAGCCCTGAGCAAACGAATGAGCTCAAACGGCAACTGGAGGAGAAAGATCAAACCATTGCTAGAATGGCAGAAGAGATGGAAATCTTAAAAAAAGCTATGCACATCTTCAGCAACCCAAAGAACTGAGATTCCAGTTCATCGAGGATCATCGCTCCCGGTTCTGTGTGGAGAGGATGTGCGGCGTACTTCAAGTGTCACGGAGCGGTTATTACAAATGGAGAACGGCCAAGCCAGGTCCGCAAGCCAACCGAAAAGTGTTGTTATGTCAGCGGATTACTTATCATTTTCACGATACCCATGGCCGCTATGGAAGCCCGAAAATCACCATTCTCCTGCAGCGTGAAGGGCATAGGGTCAGCGAACGCACCGTTGGAAAATACATGAGAGAACTGGGCCTGCGCTCCTGTGTTGCCAAGAAGTTTCGTGTGAATACGACCGACTCCAATCACGATTTACCGATTGCACCGAACCTGCTGAATCAGCAATTTAAAACGGAAAAACCCAATAAGATTTGGGTTGCGGACATCACCTACATCCCTTGCCTTGAAGGACGGATGTACCTGGCCAGTGTGCTGGACCTATGCACCCGGGAAATCGTAGGCTGGCGGCTGGGCGACCGGATGACTACTGACCTTGTGCTAGACGCCCTGGACGACGCTCACAAGCAAAAACGCCCAAAGAAAGGCCTTACCCACCATTCAGATCGCGGCTCACAATATGCCTCTAAGGATTACCGTGAGCGTTTAAAAAGTACCAGATGAAGGCCAGTATGAGCCGTAAAGGCAACTGTTACGACAATGCCTGCATTGAATCTTTCCACAGCTTACTTAAGAAAGAGTTTGTGTACTGCACCCGATTCAAAACAAAGAAACAAGCCTATGAAGCGATCTACCAGTACATCGAGTTTTTTTATAACCGCAAACGAATCCATGGTGCGCTGGGCTATCTTTCACCGGTTCAATTTGCAGCGAAATTTAAGCAAGAGACAGCTTAATTCTTATTAAGTCATGTCTACTTTCTTGACGGACGTCCAGATTTGGATGGTTTGCCGCATTTGAGCGAAATCAAAGGTATAAATACCGTTGATTTGGACGGTTTGCCGCATTTGAGCGAAATCAAAGGTATAAGTACCGTTGATTTGGGTGGTTTGCCACATTTGAGCAGAATCAAAGGTATAAATACCGTTGATTTGGATGGTTTGCCGCATTTGGGCAGAATCAAAGGTATAAATACCGTTGATTTGGATGGTTTGCCGCATTTGGGCGAATTCAAGGGTATAAATACCGTTGATTTGGGCGGTTCGCTGTATTTGGGCGAATTCAAGGGTATAAATACCGTTGATTTCGCTCATTTGCCGCATTTTGGCAGAATCAAAGGTATAAATACCGTTGATTTGAATGATTCGCCGCATCCAGGCAAATTCAATCCACCGCACGCGAGCTTAACCACCACAACAAAAAGCAGGTCTTCATCCGTTACGGGAAGACCTGCTTATTTATTTTACCCTACAGCTTCGTCCGGTACACCGCCTTATTCTCCAGCCCCCGGATGAACGGCGTCCATTCCTCAGTCTCCGGCGTTGTATCCAGCGCATCCTCAACCATTTGCAGCTTGGCGTCCATCGTGTCTATATGATGCAGAGCCACAGCTTCCGCCGTCTGCGGCTGGACAGGGCTGCCCCACTCCCCAAGATTGTGATGTGACAATACAAGATGCTGCAGCGCGAGCACTTTCTCGGATTCGAGATCAATTCCGGAGCGGATGGCTGCCTCTGTAATCCAATTCGATGCCATTGAAATATGGCCGATCAGCTTGCCCTTAATGCTGTAATCCGACACGATCCCGAACTGTGAAATCATCTCCTCCGGCTTCGCAATATCATGCAGAATAATGCCGGCTTTCATAAGATCGGGATTCAGGAACGGACGCTGCCTGCAGAGAAACTCACCGATTTCCAGCATCCGCACCATATGATAGGCAAGTCCGGCAAAATAAGCATGATGATGGGTTTTGGCCGCCGGATAATGGGACAGCTTCTCCTCCACTTTGCCGACGCAGAAAGAGACGATCGTGGAGATTTCCGGATCTGCAATGCTCGCCATAGCATTTTTGATTGTATAGACAAGATCCACCGGCCGGATGGGCGCAGAACGGATGAAATCAGTCAAGGACACGCCGTCCGCCTCATTCGCCAGTCTGATTTTGGTGACTTTCACTTGAAGCTTCTCACGGTAGGTGTGAGCCATCCCGCGCACTTTTACCAATGCCATGGGGAAAAAGGTTTCTTTATCCGTCACGCTGACGTCCCAATACTTGGCCGAAATTTGGCCGCTTGAGTCGCCGAGTACAATATCAAAATAATCCTTTGGAGGAGTACCGTTAGTCTGTTTAACCGCAAGTTCGCGTAAGAGATAGAACCCGGTAAACTCATCCTGCGGAGATAGCTGTTTAATAAGTGTCATGTTGGAGCCTCCCATTACTAGCAGGCATTCACCTGCTGTATATATTAAACTTTAGACATTCACCTCCGAAATCCCTCTAAATTACTATACGATTGCGATTCAATATTATGTCCCGGGCATAAAAAGAGGTCATCCCTCACCATTGGCATGGCTGGGGACAACCTCTTTGTTACTTACAAAGATATTATTGACCTGCTGCTTCCAAAGCAGATTTGATAGCTTCCACAACTTTGGCGGAGAGCGCCTTTTCTTCATCATTGCTTCCGAATGCCGCAGCGCGGTAACCGTACTTGTGCAGGCCATAGCCGGATGAAGTTGTTTCAATCTCACTTTTCACAGCAAGCTCGGCCGGAGTCAGCTTAGTGTTTGCTTTTACTTTGCCGGCTGTGTCGAGATAATACACGATCATTTTTACCGGAATGTGGTTCTTGACTGTGACCATTACATTGACAGATTTGTCAGCGCTGGCACCGATGAAAATTCCGTCGAAGAAGGCGGCTTTGTTGCCCTCTGCAACCTCGGCTTTGCCGTAAGCTCTGTCCACAGCCGCTTTCAACGCGACACTGCTGCTTGTTGCACCGGACACCGCATCCACTTCCTGTGCAGCTTCTCTTGTGCCGGCAGCCATGAAGTCCGCAGTCAGCTGCGGAATCGCTTTTTGAACCTCCGCATAAGCGGCTTTACCAAGATCTACAAGATTCATCCCCACGCGGAACAGGGCAATATTCACAATCTTGCCGTTACGCAGCGTAACGTCCGCTCTGTTCGTACCTTTATCATAAGCATCACCGAAAGCGGTGAAAGTTCCGTCTTTATACTCCCCTTGTACTTTGGAAGCATTGGTCAAAGCGTCTTCCAGTGCCGCTCTCGCAGCTGCCGACAGGGCTTCCTGGCCGGCAATGTCAGCCAGCTCCACACCCTGATCAAGCAGACCGGCTGTCAGCTGTTCAGCCAGCGCCTTTTGGTCGGCTGTCCGTTTGTCATCAGCAATCAGCTTGCCGTCTGTTCCGAACAGGCTGAGCTTGATCCCTGTTACTTCATCTGCTTCAACATCAACCAGCAGCATTACCTTGGACTGGTTATCTACACCGGCGAATTTGCCGTCAAAGTATTGTCCTTCAGCCGGTTCTACCAGCGCTTTCTCGAATGCTCTTTCCACCGCCTGATTCCAGCCGTGGCTGCTTTCGGTAGCACCGGAAATACCGTCTACTTTATCATCATAGTCAGCAAAATAAGAACCGTTAGCCAGGAACTTCGCTGTCATCGGAGCGTTGGCTTTGACTACGTCGGCATAAGCTGTAGCACCTCTGTCCAGCAGGTTGTTGCCCAGTCTGTACAGCTTCACATCTACCAGCTTGCCGTTGCGGATAAGGATATCGGCCTTCTCTACGCCTACACTTCTTGCAGTGCCGTAGGAAGAATAGTACCCGTCGATGTAAGTAGGAGCATTATCGATAGTCGCGTTCTGCTCGGCATCCCAGAATGCGTTCACAGCATATTTGGTGTCTGCTTCGTAACCGGCTACAGGCTTAGCATTAGAACCATCAGCCAGCAGTGCAGGAGTAATGGCTGCTACAGCTGCCGCCTGTTCAGGTGTAAAAGCCTTCTCATCGACAATATCGCCGTTAGCCGTCAGCGGATACAGCTTTACAGCTGTAAGCTCATTGGCATCATAGCTTGCGAATACGGCATATTTGCCTTCCGGATCAATCCCCATGTGATCGCCTTCAAAGTAAGTGGCGTCTTCCGGCTTCTCAGTCAGCGCTCTTTCAAACGCTCTGTCAACCGACAGCTTCCAGCCGTTGCTGGTACGGGTGGCACCGGATACGGCATCTACTGCGGCTGCACCGTCTCTCGTTTTGCCCAGGAGTCTGTCTTTCATCAGTCTGTAAGCATCCCACACGCCGCTGTAATTCTCGCGGGCATTGCGGTCGATCAGCTTCGGACTGGTTCTCATCAGCTCGATATCCGTGATTTTTCCGTCCTCGATCGTTATTTTAGCGCCTTCGGTACCTTTGGAATAAGCGTCACCGTAAGCTGAGTATACTCCGTCTTGATACACGTTCTGTTCAACCGTTACAGGCTCCGCAGTTGCAACGGGCTCAGCTGTAGCTGCAGGTTTCGCCGTTGCAGCTGGTGCTGCTGTTGCCGGCTTAGCCGTTGCTGCAGGCTTCGCTGTTGCTGCAGGCTTCACTGTCGCTTTTGGCGTTGCTGCCGGCTTCGCTGTTGCCTTTGGGGTAGCAGCAGGTTTGGCTGTCGGCTTTGGTGTCGCTTTGGGCTTTGGTGTTGCCTTTGGTTTAGCTGTTGCCTTTGGTTTAGCTGTCGCTTTTGGCGTAGCTTTAGGTTTGGCAGCAGGCTTAGCCGTAGCTGCCGGTGTTTCTTCCGAAGCTGCTGACACGGCATCCACCTGCAGATTCAAAGCCGGTGCATTAATGCTGTAAGCAAAAGGTGCAAGCAATATTGCTGCGCTGACAGTCAAAGAAATTAGTTTTTTCAATGCGTATTCTCCTTTACCATATCCCCAGTAGTATGTAGCTCTTCACAACGGTCTTTCCCTTGGCCGTTACTTCTCCCTTCTTACAAAGAGCACCGCGGCTCTTCATAAGAGGCCATCCCCCCTTTCCCGTATCTGCAGGCCTATCCCGGATGTCTGTTCATTATGTAGATGAATAAGGTGAAACATTTCACATAAAGGGTGAATAAATTCACATAATTCTATAAAAACTGCCCGGCGGCAATTTCTGGATTGATGGTATCAAACTGAAGCTTGTCTTCTCTGTATACAAAATCACACACCGTATTAAAAAAATCACTATTACCAAATAACGCTAAAAACACATTTATTTTTCCTTTCAAATCCTCCCGTATACTGCCTGTTAAGACAAAAGTGTGATGTCACACACTGCGTTTTCTGCGGATCATATGATATTTTAGAGCGATGTCATGTTATGTAAAGGAGCTTTCCTTACGATGAGTCAGCCCCCTATCGGAGTTATTCTTGCACAAATCGGAACACCTGAAGCTCCCAGTCCCAAGGCAGTACGTCCTTATCTCAAAAAATTCCTCTCAGACCGCCGGATCATCGATTACCCGCCACTGCTGTGGCAGCCGCTGCTGAGAGGAATTATTCTGCGTGTGCGCCCCGGCCGTTCGGCCAGGCTCTACTCCGAAATATGGCTGAAGGAAGGTTCTCCGCTGCTGGTTCATTCCCTTGCCCAGCGTAAAAGTCTGCAGCAGCAGCTCGGCAGCCGTTTTCAGGTAGAGCTTGGCCTGGCCTACAGTGAACCGGGTATGGAACAGGCGGTGGCCAGGCTGGAAGCCTCGGGAGCCAGCAGAATCATCATTCTTCCGCTGTTTCCGCAATACTCTTCGACTACAACCGCTTCTGTCTATGATGCTGCAAGCTTTGCCGCGCTTGGACGGCGCAGTGCTAACGGACCGGTATCCAAACGGCATGTTCCTGCACTGCGTTTTATAGATGCCTACTATAACGAACCGGGGTATATCGCCGCCATGAAGCAGCATCTGCTGGATCAGCTGGCGCTTACCGGTTCAAGTCCGGATTACTTCCTACTGACCTTTCACGGAATCCCCAGCAGATATGCTGCGACCGGCGACCCCTATCCCGGACAGTGCAAGGAGACGGCACGCCTGCTCGCGGAAGCCATGAACTGGGAATCAGGAAGCTGGCAGACTTCCTTCCAGTCCCGCTTTGGCCGTGAGGAATGGCTTGGCCCTTCCACGGCTGAAGTGCTGCAGGAGCTCAGCGGACGCGGGATCTGCAGGCCGGCAATTTTTTCACCGGGACTTGTAACAGACTGCCTGGAGACACTGCATGAGCTGGCCGTGGAGGGCCGGGAGCAATTCGCAGCCGGCGGAGGGCAGCCGGAGCAATTCACCGCTATCCCCTGCTTAAACGACGGTGAACAATGGATAGAGTTCCTCGCACAGACCGTGTGCAAACATGCGGCAGGCTGGGTTAACTAAACCAAAAAAGCCGCCTGCACACAGATTATTCTGCGGACAGAGCGGCTTATTACATTCCTACGGTTGCTGTTACTGTATCTGAAATTTACGCGGTCAATTGTTTGTATTTGGAGGTCAGTTCCTCGAACCATTGCTTGTCCTGCAGGGCCAATGCAAAATCAATCAGCTCTTCAATTTCTTCAGGCGCAAGGTCCGGGGAATCATTGAAGCTGACTTCAGCGGTTGCCGTAGCGGCTCCGTTAGCTCCTTCTGCAAAATCATAAGAGAAGCACAGCTTAATGTCGCTCTCCAAAAATTCATTGCGCAGGAAGTAGAGCACCTCGCACATCAGGACCGGTCTGACATGATTGTCAAAGACACAATCCATTACCTTTGCCCAGTACTGCTTGTTGCTGAGATGCAGCTTGTCATTTGTCAGGAGATACTGCTCACCCTGAAAATCGTTAACAAATCTCAGCTCGACCGGCTCCATTTTAAAAATAGCGGCAATTTGTTTTTTGGTGATATTCACGATGTCCTTCGTGTCTAATCTGATCATCACTTACACCCCGTTCCTCATATTTGGTCTTCCGTTTACTTGTCAGCTAATTGTCGGCTTGCCAGTGGAATGAACTAATTTAAAATTATTATCGACTATTATGAGTCATTTGTTAACGTTTTTCATTAAAATTTTATTAGATTTTGATTCAAAATGTGATGAATTGGTTAAATATATCTCTTTTACACAACAAAAACAGGATGCACTCAACCAAATCGTTGAGATACACCCTGTTATAGGAATAATTGTCTATTCAAACAACCTTAATCTAGCAAAACAGCGGAACAAGCTGAATCCCCTCTTCCGGAGAAATCCGCACCAGCCCTTTATCGGAAATCCGCAGCGTCGGGATCACCGCGAGCGCGAGCAGGGACAGCGTCATAAATGCGTAATTCAGCGTGCAGCCTGCATCATACAGCGCCTTGCTGATGGCAGCAGACTGGGCGGCAGCTATTTCAAAAGGCTCAGCAGACATCAGGCCGGCAATCGCAAGCGGGAACAGCACCCTGCTGTCAGCGGTGATTACGGCGACTCCGCCTTGCGCCTCGGCTACTGCAGTGGCCGCTTTGGCCATAAGCTCGTCGTCGTTGCCGATGATCAGCACATTGTGGCTGTCATGGGCAACAGTCATCGCTATGGCAGCCGGCTCATGAAAGCCGATCCCTTCAACCACACCTACCGATTTATTGCCCGTTCCCTTATGGCGTTCCAATACGGCAATTTTGCAGAGGCCGTTCCCGACCTGCAGCCTGCCGTCAGCCACAGGAAGCTGCAGAATCAGCTCCGCCGTCTCCACATGGTTCTCGATCACCTTAATCACCCGGGTAGAAAGGCTGCCTGACTGGACCGGAGCATGGATTACAAAGTCTTCCGCAACCGGCATCTGCGGCAAGTGTACAGAAGCGAGCACTTCATCGGGATATTTATAAGCCGGAAGCTCTGCGGTCATGATCCCGTTCTCGGCTACCACCACACCTGCGGCAATGGTCATCACCACATTTACATCTGCCAGATTTCCGTCCAGCAAAATGATATCGGCACACGAGCCGGGAATAATGGCACCGATATCACGGGCAACCCCGAAGCGCTCGGCGGTGTTGATCGTCGCCATCTGGAAGGCCGTAACCGGCTTCACGCCCTGGGAGATCGCATGGCGGACCACAAAGTCCATATGCCCTTCATCGCGCAGCGATTCCGAGCTGCGGTCATCGGTCACCAGCATCATCCGCCGCGTATCCAGCCCGTGCTCTGTATGCGCCGTGATGGTCTTGGCGACATCATGCCAGGCGGAGCCGCGGCGCATTTTGGCATACATGCCCAGACGGACGCGTTCAATGACATCCTCGGCGGTTACACATTCGTGGTCCCCGGTAACGCCTGCGGCCGCATAGACGGGAAGCCTCCAGTCACTGGCCGGCCAGGTGAAATGACCATCTACATGTCTGCCTGCACGCAGTGTGGCCTGGATTTCTCCAAGCATTTTGTCGTCGCCGTAGACCACTCCGGGAAAGTTCATCACTTCTCCAAGAGCAATAACGTCTTCTCCCCACGTATAAGCCTCTGCGACTTCCTCAGGACCGATGGAAGCGCCGGTTGTCTCGAACTCCGGCCCTGCCGACGGAACACAGGAAGCCACCTGCATATAAGCAGCTAGTGGCGTGCCGCGCATCTCATCCAGCATCAGCCGGATGCCCTTCAGCCCGAATACATTGGCGATTTCATGCGCATCGAAGAAGCCGCCGGTTGTTCCCAGCGGCAGCACCGCACGGGCAAATTCAGTCACAGTGAGCTGTGTGCTCTCAATATGGCAGTGCCCGTCAAGCAATCCCGGAGCGATGTATCTGCCTGCCGCATCAACAATTTGTGTGCTCTCGCCAATGGTATGGGAGACATCTTTGCCGACATAGGCGATACGCCCGCCCTGCACGGCGACTGACATCCCCTCCAGAATTTCGCCCGAAATAACGTTGACCAGCTTTCCCCCTGTGATCACAAGCGATGCCGGCCGATCCCCCCGTGCGGTAGCAACAAGCTCGGGCACACAATCCGCCAATGGTTTTCTTTTAAAAGTCATGACTTCCACTCCCCCTCCGAGATCCTGCTTCTGGATTCAAGAAAAACGGCCTCACCGCCCTTACAGGACGATAGCCGTTTCGCAGGTAATGCAATGCCGTCCGGCTGCTCCGGACAACTTATCAGCAGATGTACCGGCTGACGTATTCCACCGATTATCTTACTTTTGCCTCATATACGTCAAGTGCCGCCTGTACGCCAAGCCCGCAGGGAAGATCATAACCATGCCGCAAAAGCACAGCCTCCAGTGCACCGAGCAGGCGTAGCACATTATTCCCGCGGCAGCTGAATCCCATTGTGCCGATGCGCCAGATCTGTCCCTTGAGCGGCCCAAAGGAGCTGGCGATTTCAATCCCGAAGCGGCCGAGCAGCATGCTCTGCACCGATTCCCCGTCCACTCCTTCAGGGATGATCACACAAGTGACTACAGTCAATTTGCAATCCGGATCTCCATACAGCTGCAGCCCCATTGCTGCCAGTCCCGCTACCAGCGCCTGCTCATGGAGAATATGTCTGGCATGGCGGGCCTCAAGCCCCTCCTCCAGCACCAGCCGCAGCCCTTCCCGCAGCGCATACAGCATGGAGGTCATCTCGGTATGGTGATTGAGCCGCTGCGGACCCCAGTAGTCCTGCAGCATGCCAAGATCGAGATAGTTGCTGCGCACAACAGGCAGTTCACTCCTCCGGACATCTGCCGCCCGCAATCCGCGTTCGATCTGCTTGCGTTTCAGCAGCTTCGCTTCGGCGCGATCATTATACGTGACCGGTGCCATACCGGAGGGGACGGACAGGCATTTTTGGGTACCGCCGACCACGGCATCCAGCATCCAGGCATCCGTCTCGACCGGCACACCGCCGATCGTTGCCACGGCATCGACAATCAGCAGGGCGTCATGCCTGCGGCAGGCCTGCCCGATCTCTGCAAGCGGCTGAACACGTCCGGTCGAGGTTTCACCGTGTACGACAGCCACTACATCAGGTTTGAATTTTTCGATAGCAGATATTACTTCCTGCGGAGCGAAAACACTGCCCCAGGAAGTCTCGACCGTGAACACCTCTGCTCCGCAGCGTTCGGCAATCTCATGCAGCAGGTGGCCGAAACGGCCAAATACCGGAATCAGCACCCGGTCCCCCGGAGCAATCAGGCTGACCATAACCGCTTCAATTCCGGAGCGGGAGGTGCCGTTGACGGGGTAAGCCCACTTGTTCCGTGTATTGAACAGCTGGCGCAGCATCTCCATTGTTTCATTCATAATATCGGTGAATTCAGGATCGAACTGGCCCAGCACCGGAAACGACATCGCCCGCAGCACTCGCGGATCGACCTCCACCGGTCCCGGGGTCATAATACACCGCAAGGACGGCGCCAAATCTTCGTACCGCTTCATGATGATCTCTCCCTCAGGCTTGTTCAGCTCTCTTTATAGGCCATTTCATATAACATAGCTATTAACACTTCCAGCCCGGCCGCCAGCTCTTCCGGAGAGCTGAACTCCTCCGGGGAATGGCTGATTCCGGCCCGGCTGGGCACAAATATCATCGCAGTCGGGCAGCGGGGCACGAACAGCTGGGCATCATGGCCCGCACCGCTGATCATCGTGCGGTAACTCCGGCCTTGCTTCCGGCAGATGTGCTCCAGCGTCCTGCACATTTCCAGATCCATCGGTGCGGGAGCAGTCGATAACGAAGTCGCCATTTCAAGTGCCAGTCCGCGCTTATCAGCGATACTTTTAAATGCCCTGCATACTCCGGCGCAAAAGCTGTCCAGCGTTTCCGCCTCACTGTGGCGGATATCCAGCGTAAAGCGGACTTCGCCCGGAATGACATTCGGCGTTCCGGGGAAGGTCTCCAGCCTGCCCGATGTAGCTACAAGCGGATCTCCTGCAAGGACAGCCGAGCGCTCCAGTTCAACCAGCATTTCTGCGGCACCGGCAAGCGCGTCCCGGCGCAGCGGCATCGGCGTTGTCCCGGCATGATTGGCAGTGCCGCCGACCTTCACGGTCATGCGTCTCTGACCCGCTATAGCCTGCACAACCCCGATCTGCTGTCCGGACTGCTCCAGGACAATCCCCTGTTCAATATGCAGCTCCACATAACCTCCGATGTCCTCCCGGAGAGCAGTGCTTACATCAGGCCCGCCGCCCAGCCCGCATGCCGCCATTGCCGTTTGTATGGTTACTCCATCGGTATCGGCACAAGCCTGCGCCTCACTGCCGTCATAGAGACCGGTAACATGGCCCGAGCCCCAGAAGGTCAGCGGGAAACGGCTGCCCTCTTCCTCGCAGAAGGATACAGCCGCAAGGCTCCGCAGGGGCTGGCCGTAACGCTCACGCAGAACCTTCAGTGCCGTCACGGCAGCCGCCACTCCGTAAGCCCCGTCATATTTGCCGCCGCTGCGCACCGTATCGATATGCGAACCGGTCAGAATCACTTTGCCTTCCGGGTCAGAACCGCTAAGCCTTCCAAAAACGTTGCCCACCCGGTCTGTTGTGACTTCCAGCCCCGCTTCCGCCATCCTTTGGCGGAGGAAATGCTGCGCGGAGCACCACTCCGGCGTATACAGCAGCCGGGTAATTCCCGGTCCGGGAGCGCTGAATGCCGACAGCGCCTCCAGTAGTTCCATCATCCCGGGTGCCGGCGCTTCTGCACTCCGCGCATTCATAAGACCGGCTGCCCTTCGGAACTGCGCAGCCATTCCCCGCCGCCTGCGGCAATCACACCGGCTTCGGCGGTGTACACAACCGTGCCGCGGCAGATTGTTGCAGTGACCTTACAGGATAAGTTCATACCTGTATAAGGGCTGTGCTGATGACGGTAGAACAAATCTTCTGCCGCAAGCGTGTAGGAAGCCTGGGGATCAAGCAGCACCAGATCGGCATCCAGCCCCTGCCTGATGGAGCCCTTGCGCTGCTCCAGCCCGAAACGGCGTGCAGGCCGCTCCGACAGCAGCGCCGAAATCTGTGTAACCGGCAATCCGCGCACCTGTACACCTTCATGGAACATCAGCTCCAGACTGCTCTGGGCTCCGGAAATTCCGCCCCAGGCTTCAAAAAACGTCAGGCCCGTCGCAGTCTTCAGCTCCGTGGGACAAGGGGAATGATCGGACGCAATAAGGTCAATTTTGCCTTCAGCCAGGACCTTCCACAGCTTCTCCCGTTCTTCGCTGCTGCGCAGCGGAGGTGCGCATTTGGCCACCGGCCCGAGTGCCTCCATGTCCTTCTCCTCCAGCACCAGATAATGCGGACACGTCTCTGCAGTCACATCCAGACCGCGCAGCCTCGCTGCGTGAATCATCTCGATTGCCGCCGCAGTACTGATATGGACAAAATGCAGCCGGCAGCCGGTCCGCTCACTGTACAGCAGCGCCCGGGCTACAGCTTCCAATTCGGCCTCGGGCGGCCGGCTGGCGGCGAAGTCGTGCGCCCCGGTCTTCCCGCTGCGCACAGCATCAGCGGCGAGCGCTGATGTCATTTCCTCACTCTCCGCATGCAGGGCCAGAATCCCGCCCAGGGCGGCGATTCTCTTCATGCCCTGATACAGCGTGTCATCGTCCACTTCCCGGAACCGGCCTTCCCCTTCGCCTCCGGGGTTGGAGATAAAAGCCTTGAAGCCGGTAACTCCGGCGGCTGCCAGCTCCTCCAGATCCTCCAGATTGCCGGGAACAAGCCCGCCCCACAGCACATAATCAACCGCAGAATTTCCGGCAGCGGCCTCCGCCTTGAGCTGCAGCGCAGCCTTGTTGACGGTAGGCGGATTGCCGTTCAGCGGCATATCGGCGTAGCAGGTGCAGCCGCCTGCCGCAAGTGCAGCCGAACCGCTGCGGAACCCTTCCCAGTGGCCCAGTGCAGGTTCATTAAAGTGTACATGCATATCGACCATGCCGGGAAGCACATATTGACCTTGTGCATCAATGACCCTGGTATCCCCGCTGACAGATAGATCTTCACCCAGGGCGGCAATCTTCCCGCCCTTTATCCCGATATCCAGCTTAAGCACTTCACCGGGCAGCACTACATCGCCATTCCTGATCACAAGCTCATAGGACTCTTTCATGAAGCCCTCACCTCCGGTCATCTCATCCCAGCAAATCAAATCCCGTCATTCTTATCTGTTATCCTGTCTCATCCGGCCCGGCCGTCCATCAGCTTCCCCGGTACGTACTGTATCCCCCAGGCGCAACCAGCAGCGGAACATGATAGTGGACTGAAGAATCAGCTATGTTGAACCGGACCGGTATTTCTTCGAGAAAAAAGCTGTCGTGGCCGCCTGCCGTTTCTCCGTTTCCGCTATACCCTGAACTGCCCTTACGGAAATATTGCCCGGCCATAAATAGCAGCTCATAGCAGCCTGGATCAAGCTCCGTACCTTCCAGCAGCGGGGCATCCAGCCGTCCGTCGCTGTTCGTTAAGGCCTCCCGCAGCAGCTGCCTGCCGCCTGAATCCTCGAGCCTCCACAGCTGGAGCGCAATTCCGGCAGCGGGTGTGCCCTGCGACAGATCCAGCACATGAGTGGTCACCCGGCCGCTCATACAGAAGCCTCCCGCGGTCCGGTAACCAGATCGTTCAGCCGGAAGAAGGTGATTTTGCCGATTTCAGCAAGCGCCTGCTCCCATTCCTCTTGATGCGGACGCTGAACCCGTTCCGTGATCGCCGCGATAATGTCATCCTTGTTTTTGCCGCGTACAGCCAGAATGAACGGAAACCGGAATTTCTCCGTGTACGCTGCATTCAAATCCGTCAACTGCCGGAATTCCTCGGGGGTCAGCCGGTCCAGGCCCGCTCCCTGCTGCTCTGCCGCCGACAGCGGAGTTACTTTAAGCCTTGTCGCCAGATCAGGGTGGGCTCTCAGCAGCCCGGCAATCTGCTCCTCTCCAGCCTCTCTGGCGGTTTCAAGCATCGCCCCGTGAAGCTGTTCCACAGAATGAAAGGGAATCTGCCCGTAGGCTCCCTCGGCAACCCAGGGGGAGTGTTCAAAGATACCGCCCAGTGCAGCAACAAACTCCGTCTTATTCATCCGGTTAATCTCATCCAGCGTTAAAAGCTCTTTCTGCCCTGTCATCCCTGCACCCCGCCTTCTATTGCTTTGTTCACTGCCCGCAGAATCCCGCCGTAGCCGGTACAGCGGCAGATATTGCCTGATAGAGCTTCTTCTATATCCTCCTGAGAGGGCCGCGGATTCTCATCCAGCAGTCCGACAACCGAAATCACCATTCCCGGTGTACAGTAACCGCACTGAAACCCGCCTTCTTCCAGAAAAGCCTGCTGCACCGGATGCAGTCCTGCTTCACTCAGGCCTTCTATTGTTGTAATCTGCGCATCGCTGCATTGGTACGCCATCGTCAGACAGGAATTGACCGGCTTGCCGTCAATCAGCACCATGCAGGCGCCGCAGCGGCCGATCTCGCAGGAACGCTTCGTTCCGGTCAGCTCCAGGTCCTCCCGCAAGATGTTCAGCAGGCGGCGTGCCGGTGCAACTTCGGCCGATACCGGACGGCCGTTAACCGTGCAGTTCAGCCGGAACGCAGTCCCGGTATCAACCGCTGCTGCTGTTTCCGTTAATGTATCGTTCATGCCAGGCTCATAGTTATCTGACATAGGTCTTCACCGCCTTTTGCGGAATAAAAGGTGTATCCTGCAGCCATTCGGGTTCAATCGGCAGCCGGTTGACCCGCTTTCGTACCGCCTGGAATACGGCGGATGCGACGGCAGGGGCCAGATTAACCGATCCGACCTCCCCGATGCCGCGGGGGCCGAACGTATCATGATCCGGCAAATCTTCGATAGCCTGCACCTGGATGCTGCCGTTCATATCAGCAATCGTAGGTACCAGATAGGTATCCATATTCTTCGTAACATAACTGCCGCCTGCCATTACTGCATCTTCAGATAGCGTAAAACCGACAGCCATGCTGCTGCCGCCCTCGATCTGTCCCAGATACCCTTGAGGATTGGCGACAGGTCCGGCTGCTACCGCATGATACTGGTCGGTTACCCGGACCCGCCCGGTCAGCAGATTGATTTCCACTTTGACGGCAATCGCAGAGTAGGTATACAGGAAGTGCGCCCCGACTCTCTCCAGCGAAGTGGTCGGATAATTAAAGACGGTCTCGCAGACCATCGGCTCAGCCATTCCTTGTGCCAGCTCCTTATAGGACAGCAGCATCCCACCCTCTTCCGGCCAGATGCCCCCGGGTCCAAGCTTTAGCCCCTCCGCCGGTATGCCTGAAGCTGCAGCTGCAGCCTCCAGCAGCTGCGCCGTGAACCCGGGATGCAGCCGCCGGAGCGCCATCCACATCATGCTCGTGGAACGTGAGGCCGTACTCGATCCGCTGTCAGGCACCACATCCGTATCGCCGATAATTATCCGCAGATCAGAAGCGGCAAACCCGAACTGCTCAATCAGCATCTGCTCCAGCGTGGCGATCAGGCCCTGCCCGAATTCTTCGTAGCCGAAAACAGCTTCGATCCTGCCGTCCAGCGCCAGCACCAGCCGCCCGCCGGCCGGATCGGGTATTCCGTACCCGAGGCCTGCGCCATGCATAGCCATGGCCGCACCGGTGCCGGTGACGATCCAGGGTTCAGCCGGCTTTGCGGCAGGAACACCGCAAGCCTCTGCCCCAGCAGTCTCTTCTCCCGCATCAGCCCTAAGGCCTGCGGCTTCCTTCATCAGCGGCGAGGCAGCCAGCGCTTCCCACACCTGCATGGCACCGTGGGTCTGGGCAATTTCCTGCCCCAGCGGCCCCGGATCGCCGTAACGCCGCATATTGCGGCGGCGCAGCTCCCAGGGATCCAGCTGCAGCTGCTCTGCCAGCCGGTCAACCTGGCCCTCCAGGGCAAAAATCGCCTGATTGCCGCCAAACCCGCGGAATTCACCGGATACGCCGTTGTTGGTATACACAGCAAACCCCTCGACCTCCACATGCCCGATCTGATAGGGCCCCACTACATGCTCTGTGGCAAAATTCAGTACCTCTGCGCCCAGTGTCGCATATGCTCCGGTATCGGAAATGATCCGAACCTTGTGGGCGGTAATAATTCCTTCACTGTTGCAGCCGGTCTTCATGGAGATCTTCATCGGATGCCGCTTCAGGCCGGCGCGGACAGATTCGGCACGTGAATTGTGCAGCCGTACCGGACGCCGGGTCCGCAGTGCCAGCAGTGCTCCGTACGGCTGGACATTCAGCTCATCCTTGCCGCCGAAGGAGCCGCCAATGGGACTGGAGATGACCCGGATATCAGCCTCGGGAATGGCCAGAATACGCGACAGCTGCTTGCGGTCCATCAGACCGTGCTGGGTTGCCGAGTATACGGTGAGCCGCCCGTTAGATTCCGGGATAAAGAGCCCTCCTTCGGTCTCCATATACGTATGCATTTGACGCGGTGTCCAGTAGGTCTCCTCCACGACATATGCACAGCCCGCAAAAGCCGCTTCCGGATCGCCCTTGCGGTATTCCGTGCGATGCAGCACATTGCCTTCTTCATGCAGCAGGATGGCTTCGGGCTGCATGGCCTCTTCTGCATCCTCCAGCAGCGGCAGCAGCTCATAATCAACTTCGATCAGCGATAAGGCATATTCGGCGATCTCATCGCTGTCTGCCGCAACCGCAGCAATGGCATCACCGGTGTAGCGGACACGGTCGCTGCAAAAGACCGGCTGATGCGGCAGGGCAATGCCGAAGCCGTTCAGGCCGGGAACATCCTCATGCGTAATAACCGCATGCACCCCGGGGACCTCCTGCGCTTTTCCCGTGCGGATGGACAGGATGCGGGCATGGGCCTGATGACTGCGCAGCACGCGTCCGGTCAGCATCCCCTCAGCGCTCATGTCGGTTAGATACTGCAGCTTGCCGGATACTTTCCCCTGACCGTCCGGCCTTGTGCGCCAGCGGCTCCCGCTGGATTCCTTGTTCAGCAGCATTGTCCTCCACCCCCGTCAACACAATTTGTTATAGTTAAATGGATGTTTGTTACGTGTTCAACGCCTTCCACAGCTCGGAGACTATGAGATTGCCTGCCGTTTTCTTCTTATACGCCACTGTTGCAAAGGGATCATTGTAGGTTGAGAAGCCTTCCTCCACGGCCTGATACAATCCGGCCAGCAGTCTGTCTTCACAGACCGCGCCTTCCAGCAGCCTTTCAGCTTCCTTCAGGCGCTGAGGCCTTCCCGAACCTCCGCCGGCCGCAATGCGCACATCGCGCAGGCTCCGGCTGGCGTCATCCACCGTTGCCGCAAGCGCAACGGTAACAAGCGAAGCGGTGAAGGCTTCACGCCGTCCCGCCTTGCGGAAGACACTGATTCTGCCGGGTCCACCGCCATCCTGCCCTCCGGCAGCTGCCGGGAGACGGACGCCGGCCAGAATATCGGCGGACGGCTCCACTGCGCTCCAGCGGCTGCCCAGCCAATGCTCCACTAACTGCACTGCAAGAAACCTGCCGTTAAATACGGCGATTTCAGCATCATGGACCAGCAGTGCAGGCAGAATATCTCCATAGCCGGAAGCGATATTTCCGCCCAGTGTGGCCAGATTACGCACGGACGGTGCAGCAATATTGCGTGCGGCTTCCTGCACAGCCGGGGCAGTCTCCAGCAATTGCCCGCTCCTGCGGCATACCGCCAGAGTAACAAGCGACCCCAGCGTCAGGTAATCCGCTGCCGCTGCCAGCTCATCCATGCCCCTTATATTCCGCAGGTCAATCATCTGCCGGGGAAAAGGCACAGTCCCCGCTTCCCACTGTGTCCTCAGCAGCGTACCGCCGGATACATACACAGCCTTGTCTCCTAGTTCGCTTTTCAACTCCCAGGCCTCCTGCAGGCTGCGGGGACGGTGCACCCGCGGCGCAGACAGCTTATTAATCTGCAGTGACTCCATGTCTTCGCCCCCTTCAGGACCGGCATCAGTCTGCCTGTAATTTATTCTGCCAGCCTTATCAGAATCTCTGCTCCCGGATATAAGGTGTGCCCAGTGATTCCGGCGTGCCTGACGGCTTGTTGCGGTTGCGGTAACCCAGGTACATGAGCACCAGGATCGTGACAATGTAAGGGATCATCTTCAGGAAATATGACGGTATACTGCTGCCGAGCAGCTGAATGCGGAATCCGAGCGAATCAAGCGCACCGAAGAAATAAGCGCAAAAGAGGGCGCGAAGCGGATTCCATCTGGCAAAAATGACAAGTCCCACAGCAATCCAGCCGCGGCCGGCAGTCAGCCCTTCATTCCAGGTCGGCGCATAGGCCAGGACCATATCGGCGCCGGCAAGGCCGATCAGCATGGCCCCGGCGGTAATGTAGCTGTAACGGATCAGCTGTACGCGGATCCCCATTACATCTGCAGTAGCCGGGCTGTCGCCCACCGCCCGCAGATGCAGCCCCCAGGAGGTGTAATGAATCAGCAGATGCAGCGCAAGAACCAGCAGCAGGCTGAACCAGGTCAGAACATCAAGCCTGCCGAAGATATCACCTATCACCGGGATGGACTTGATCAATCCAAGATCCAGCCTCGGCAGAAATCCCGGCAGCGGCAGTCCGCTGATGGATTTGCCGAGATAGGCGCTGAGTCCGCTGCCGAACAGCGTCATCGCCAGACCGGACATCGTCTGGTTCGCCCTAAGCGTCACGCAGAGGAAGGAATGCACCATGCCGAGCACAGCAGTGACAGCCACAGCAGCGAGCAGGGCCAGCATCAGATTGCCGCTGCGGATGTAGACGATACAGGTTGTGACCGCCCCCATCAGCATCAGCCCCTCCGCGCCCAGCTGGATTATTCCCGCACGTTCCGTCAGAATGCCTCCCAGGGTAGCGAGCAGCAGCGGTGTTCCGGCAGATATGGCAGCGATTAATAACTGTGTAGTGAAATCCATGAGTTTACTCCCTTCTTATAACAAGAAGCTGCTATACGCTCCGCCGGATGCGGAAACGGTGAATCATATCGCCGGCAATCAGGAAGAACAGGATCGAACCCTGCAGCATCTCCGAGATGGACGAAGGCAGTCCGATCGTCTGCACACTGTAGCCGCCGACAATCAGGCCGCCGAACAGGACGGAGGTGACGATAAGGCCCAGCGGATTCAGTTTGGCGAGCCAGGCGACAATGATGGCCGTATACCCGTACCCCGGCGAGATTCCCTGCATCAGCTTGTGCGTAACCCCCGATACCTCGGCCATACCGGCAATGCCTGCCAGGCCGCCGCTGATCAGCATCACGATAATGATATGGCGTTTAATAGGGATGCCCGCGTAACGGGCGGCTGTAGGATTGGCGCCGATCAGGCGCAGCTCATAACCCCAGCGGGTAAATTTGATCATCAGATAATAGATCACTACGGCAATAAGACCAAAAATAAGTCCGATATGCAGCCTCGTGGACCCCAGCACCGGCAGCGACTGGGCAGCCGTGAACATCGGTGAACCGGGAAAGTTAAACCCGGCCGGGTCTTTCCAGGGGCCGAACACTACATAATCGAGCGCCAGCAGTGCCACATAGTTCAGCATCAGGGAAGTAATCAGTTCATTGACTCCAAAGTGTGTCCGCGGAATCGCAGTCATCAGTCCCCACAACGCTCCGGCGGCAGTTCCGAACAGCAGCATCAGTGAGATGGACCAGAACGCCGGCAGACCGGGAAAATAAATCGTAACTGCCGTAGCAGCCATCGCCCCGACCGTCAACTGGCCTTCTGCTCCGATATTCCAGACAGAAATCCGGTAGGCTACAGCAATTCCCAGTCCGCAGAGCAGCAAAGGAATCGCTTTGACCATGGTTTCAGTAATACCATAGGAGGTGCCGAAGGCCCCGCGGAACATTTTTTCATATACCGTAACCGGACTCATGCCGTTGGCAGCTATAAATACCGCGCACAGCAGCAGGGCAAGAACGACGGACAGGAACGGCGACCACCACGGGGAGCGGGTGCGGCTTGCATCGTATTCGAGACGCATGGAGAATCTTTTGCCGGATTTTACCGGGGAGGGTTCTAGCACTGCGGCCTGGCTTCCGTTTTTCATATTCATACCGCATTTCCCTCTCTTTCCCTGACCCCGGCCATCCTAAGACCGATGCTCTCCCTGTCCGCATGTTCATGGTCGCTTTCTCCAATAATCGAGCCGTTATATATGACCAGAATCCGGTCGGACAACTGCAGCAGCTCATCCAGATCCTCCGAGATCAGCAGCACACCGCTGCCTGAGGCGCGCAGCTCCATCAGCAATTCATGAACCCCCGCCGCCGCACCGACATCAAGGCCCTGCGTCGGATGCACTGCAACCATCAGCTTCGGCTTCTGGCTGACTTCACGGGCGAACAGCAGCTTCTGCTGGTTCCCGCCTGACAGCTGCTGCACCGGAGTATCCAGCTCGGGCGTTTTGACATTAAAGCGCCGGACAAGCTCCTGTGACCAGGACCGGTTTTTTGCCGCCTTCAGAATACCTAAATTGGAATGCTCGCTGCTCCGGTACGATTTGAACAGCAGATTATCCACCGAACCGAGCCGGCCGGCCAGGCCGCTCTTCATCCGGTTCTCCGGTACATGGGAGATGCCCGAATCAATGGCTCCCCGTACCGATGCTGTTTTAACCGGAGTGCCGTCAAAAATAATCTCGCCGCTTTTCCAGGCACGCAGCCCTGTCAGCACTTCCGCCAGCTCCTTCTGGCCATTGCCGGCAACCCCTGCGACACCGACAATCTCCCCTTCATGCACCTTCAGGGATAACCGGTCCAGCGCCTTGCGTCCGTGGTCTGCCGTGACATCCAAATCGCTGACAATCAGCAGCGGTTTACCCTGCACAGCATCCCGCTCCTGGCGGGTAATCGCCACCTCTTTGCCCACCATCAGGCGGGCCAGCTCCATTTCATCCGTTTCCGCTGTGGCAAGCGTTGCAATCATCCTCCCCTTGCGCATGACAGAAATGCGGTCGGAAGAAGCCATTACTTCTTTCATTTTGTGCGTGGTCATAATGACCGTCTTGCCCGCCTGCTTCATGACCTTCAGCGTCTGGAACAGCTGCTCTGCTTCACCCGGTGTAAGCACAGAAGTCGGCTCATCAAGAATGATGATGTCAGCGCCGCGGTACAGCGTCTTGACGATTTCGACACGCTGCTGCTCTCCGACGGACAGCTGCCAGATCGGACGGTCCACCGCAAAGGTCAGCCCGAAGCGCTCTGCAAGCTCTGCAATCTCTTCATGCTTGTTTTTCATCCACCTGCTTCCCCGCCAGAAAGACGACTTTTCGCCAAGCACGATATTCTCCGCTGCCGTGAGGCTCTGCACCAGCCTGAAGTTCTGAAACACCATGCCTACGCCCAGGAGTGCCGCATCTTTGGGCGAGCGGATTTTGACCGGCTGCCCGTGAATCAGGATTTCTCCTTCATCCGCCCTGTACACGCCTGACAGCATGCTCATGACTGTGCTCTTCCCTGCCCCGTTTTCGCCCAGCAGCGCATGGATTTCACCCGCATTTGCCGAAAAATCAACCTGGTCACTCGCCGTCACCGTACCGAACCTCTTCACAATCCCGCGCATTTCAACCGAATGATGCTGCATTGCGAGCCGCTCCTTTCCTTATAGTTGTAGTACGGGTGGGGAAGGTTCCGCTTCGCCGGAACCCGCCCCACCCATAAAGGCCTTGCGTATGCAATTGAAATCACACCGTTTATTGCGGGATTGTGCCCACTACCCCTTCGGCAAGCCAATCCATCGACAGGATTTCCTCAAGGGTCAGCGTCTGGCCTTCCGCCACTTTCTCGCTGCCCTGGTTATCTGCGATCGGACCTGTGAACACCTCAAGCTCGCCGCTGATGATTTTCGCTTTGGCCTCTTCAACCAGCTGTTTTACCTCATCCGGAACTTTACTGCCGAATGGCGCAAGCTCCACCATGCCGTCAGCCATATCCCCGGAGTACTGCTCGCTCTTCCACGTGCCGTCCATAACTGATTGAACAGCCTTCACGTAATAAGGGCCCCAGTTCCATACAGGGTTGGTCAGGTAATTGTCCGGTGCGAACTTGCTCATATCGGAGTTATTTCCCCCTGCAAAAGCACCGCGCTCTGCTGCTGCTGTCAGTGTAGCCGGTGAATCCTGATAAGCCAGCAGCACATCGGCCCCCTTATCCAGCAGGCTGATTGCCGCCTGGCGTTCAGTGGCCGGATCATACCAGGTATTCGCCCAGACAACATCTACTTTAATATCCGGGTTGACGCTTTGCGCTCCCAGAGTAAAAGCATTCAGGTTATAGATGACTTCACTGATCGGGAAGGCCCCTACATACCCCAGATGATTTTTCTTCGTCATTTTACCTGCCGCAATACCGGACAGATAGCTGGCCTGATAGTTTTTGCCGAAATAAGTCCCCATGTTCTCAGCAGTCTTGTAACCGGAGGCGTGGAGGAATTTCACATTGGGGAATTTGCCCGCAACATTCAGCGTGAAATCCATATATCCGAAGCTTGTAGTAAATACGATGTCATGGTTCTGTGCAAGTTCTGTAATGACGCGTTCAGCATCGGCGCTTTCCGGAACATTTTCTACGAAATCCGCTTTAATGCCGAGTTCTTTCTCCATATAAAGACGGCCTTGATCATGCTGATAAGTATATCCCCCGTCACCCGGAGGCCCGATGTACACAAATGCAACCGTCGGCTTCTCTGCAGCAGGCTCTGCTGTTTCTGCGGCTCCGCTCTCTGTCCCCGCATTGGCTGCTGCCGTCGCCTCCGCTCCGCTGTTACGTGCATTTGTCCCGGAAGCAGCATTGTTGCTGCTGCCGCAGCCTGCCAGCACGACCGCGAGCATAAGCACTAACATCAGACTGAAAGTAAATCCCTGACCCCTTTTTTTCATATTTCTCCTCCTCCAGGAAATCTCTCATAATGGCTACAGCCATCAATGTATCTCTACTATACTTAGCCGGGGTCATGACGTAAATTTAGTTAACATACGTTTGTGCCTTTTGATAAGATACAGAGCTGTTTTTGTGCTTAGCGCACGGTGGGAGGAGGATTCTCTCTAAAATATGTGATATTACATGACGTTGATCCTTAAAAAATTTAAATAATATCAGCTGTTGCCCCGCATGCTCCATTCTTTACGGATCTCTCCGAACTCAGCCTGTGTGTCAGCATCCATGAAGTAACGGGAGGACTCTGCCTGCAGAATCTCCCCTTTGTAATCCGGTGAACGCAGAATGGCTGCAGCCCCCTTATCACCATCCAGACCTTGAAGCACTGTAAACATCCTTCTGGAAAAAAGCGCCGGCGGCATCGCCAGCCCATCATTCGCGCTGGCCACATAATCCAGCTCCGGATTACGCTCAAATGTCTCAATCAGCCGGTTCACAAGAGCCGCAGTAATAAACGGCTGATCCGCCAGTGCCACAACAGCGGCATCCGGCTGTCCGGGCATAATGGCATTTAACCCGCAGCGCAGGGAAAAGGACAGGCCCAGATGTGCGGTCAGACAGGTCTCTGTCCGCCTGTCACCCTGCTCTGCAGCAGGCGGCAGCCATTCCAGATTATCATCGGCGCGGACGACAACCACCAGCGGCGAAAGGCCGCAGCGGTCCAGCTCACTGAGCGCGGCGCTCCCCAGGGTAACCTCCTGCGACAGCTTCAGTGACATTTTGGAAGCTCCCATCCGTCTGCTCTGGCCTGCCGCCAGATAAATACCGGCTACTTTCATCGCTCTCCACTCCTTTTGGCAGCATACGCATGGCCGCCCTTCTGATTTGGATCATCTCTGCGACAATACTGACGGCAATCTCTTCCGGGCCTTCGGCACCTATGGCCAGGCCTACCGGGGCATGCATTGAGGCAGGGGGTTCAATACCATCCAGCAAAAGGCCTACCCGCGCCCTGGACCCGAGGATACCGATGTAACGCGGAGCCGCAGGAAGCAGGCACTCCAGAAATCTCCGGTCCCTCCCGGTCTGATGACTGCAGATCAGTACATAGTCCTGCGGACCGATTCTAAGACGGGACACGGCTTCATCCGGCGGACAAATCACACGCTCCGCACCCGGAAAGGCATGCCGGAGGCTGCCTTCCCGCCAGTCGGCGACAGCGATCCGGAAGCCGCTCCTCCCTGCCAGATCAGCGACCGGCAGGGAGTCCTGGCCGCCGCCGAAGATCACCAGCCGCGGCTTCGGCTGGAGCAGTGTATAAAAGGGAACCGGGGACTCTGCAAATGTGAGAACCGGTGCAGAGGCAGGTACAGGGCATAAGCTCAACTGCTGCGGCCCCGTATTCTTTTGGCGGACCGGAGGCTGATGCTTACCTGTGTAAACCTGCATACTGTAGCGGTATCCGGGAGCGGCCGGTTCACGCAGCAGCATGAGATTTTCTCCCGACTCCATTCGTCTGTAACTCTCTATAACTACACGGCGCAGTTCTCCACGCACCGGTTCAAGCACCACGGTGATCCTGCCGCCGCAGCCGACAGCCTCCCCCCAGGAGAAATCATCCGGTGACAGCATGTTATATTCAACACGTTCGGGAATCCCCTTTTCCCATACAGCTTCTGTCCGCAGCTCCAAATCGCTTTCCAGACAACCCGGGCTAAGGCTGCCGATCGTCCCGCCTTCATGGAACAGCATGGCTGCTCCGGGTTTACGGTAAGAATGTCCCTCCACTTCAATCAGAGTCGCAAGTACGGCGGGAGCATCGTGTCTGTAAATGTGCTGTACAATCTCATGGATACTCATGAAGCCCCCTCCTCTTCCGCAGGTTAAACTCTATTCGCGCTCCAGCATTTTCCGGAAAGTAAACACCAGCTTCAGCCTCATCAAATCATTGATTTTTTTGAAGTCGATATCCAGCAGTTCACTCAGCTTCTCAATCCGGTAAGTCGCAGTATTGCGGTGAATGAACAGTTTTTTGGCCGTTTCGTTCACATGCCCGTCATTATCGAGATAGACCTCCAGCGTGTGCAGCATTTCCTTGACATACTCCGGTTCCCGGCTCAGCAGCCCCCGCAGGCTGCCGTTACAGTACTTCTCCATCATCTCCGCCGGAATCTGCCCCAGCAGAAGATTGAGCTCAAGCTGGCGGTAATGCACCACATTTCCGTGTGCACCCCACTGCTGCATCATTCCCATGCATTCCTTGACCTCGGCAAAAGCCTCTTTCAGCCCTTCAGGTTTCACCTTCGTACAGCTGATGGCCGCTCTTGGAAAATACCCTTTATCAAACTTGAGCTTTTGAAAACAATCGTTTATCAGAGCCCGGAACTGTTCCGGGGTGTGCGGACCTGCGGGATAAAGCGACAGCAGACCTTCATCCATCAGGACATGCACGGCATTCAGCCCGTCCAGCAGCGGATGCCCGATCAGCTCTTCTTTGAGACGCAGCAGCTCTCCCTGCCGGGCTTCCCCGGCACCGACTGTATCTGTCAGCAGCAGCTGGAACGGCGCCTGCAGCAGCGGGAGCTCCAGCCTCTCTGCCGCCTGCGCCAGCTCACTGCAGGACAGCCCTCCGCCCAGGCAGCGGCGGATCAGCCCGCTGAACTCCCGGTGCCCCTCATGCTCGAAATAATCTTCCAGCCCGGCATGGATATGATAAGAGATCAGCTCCGCTCCCTGTACAAATAAACTCTCTTCCACGGGCAGCAGCAGCGGATCGATACAACAGTATAAAAGATAGCCTGAGCACTTGGATCCCTGCAGCAGCGGTATGCGCAGTCCACTTTTGCCGCCGATGCGAAGGCGCTGATTGCGGTTCTGCCAAGGCCACCCTTCAATCAGCTCTGCACTGGTATATCCGGAATTATTGTAGACAGTCTCGCCGCGGCTGCTGACTACTGCAAGAGGGTATCCGATCACCTCAGACACGGACTCGAACAGCGGACGGCTGTGCCCGGAACGGAGCGCATAGCGCATCAGCTTGCGCTGCTTCTCCATGATGCCCTGCAGCACGCTAGTGCTGCGCGAAAGCTCTGCACGGAACAAGCCATTCATCTGATCAGAGAAGGTAAACTGGAACGGCAGCTCGATTAACGGAAAATCCAGCAGCTCCGCTTCAGCAACCAGCTGTTCCGGAACAGCATCCCAGAACCTTCCCAGCTTGATCCCGAGTCCGGCAGAACCCCGCCGGTGGAGCGTCTGCAGCAGGGCCGAGGCATCCTCAAGGTTGTCCTTGATCAAATAGGCTGTCGTGAGCAGCATCTCCCCTTCTTTGATCCAGTCGGAGATATCAGGCGCATCCATCACATTAATCGACTTGACAATCCGGTTCTTCCCCCTGGAGCCGGCGATAAGCCGGGCTTCAGATAAAGGATAAATGGACAACGCTTCTTCCACGGTAAGATGCATGCCACCCCTCCTCCTTTAAATTCGCTTACCACTTATTCGCTTCATATGTTACTTTATGTAACATTATAGATAAAATGAACGGTTATGAAAAGAGAAAAGTAAAAATATTCTTTGTTTGTGTTATTTTTATTGACATAATACCTACATAGTGTTTGTGGAGCATTACTTCTGATTTGTGCAGCTTTCTTGCGATGATTTTTAGCAATACGGCTGGATGGGTGGTTAGCGGGAGTGTTTTTTGAGTGTTTTTTGAGTGTTTTTTGAGTTTTCGAGTACCTTTTGGGTGCCTTTTGAAGGCTTTTGAGGGCTTTTGAGGGCTTTGAGGGCTTTTGAGCTTTTGAGCTTTTGAGCTTTTGAGCTTTTGAGCTTTTGAGCTTTTGAGGGCTTTGAGTGGTTTATGGGGCAGTAGCTTTTTAGCTTTGGGGAGAGGGGATTGAGAGTTGGGGGGCCGGGCCGCTGGAGCGGATGCCTGTATCCACGAGCGACTCCCGGAAGGCGGATAGAGTGGATTCTTGATACCGCTTGAGGACCGCTTAGGAGTTACAAGAATCAAAGGTACTTGTACCTATGATTTCGGCTTATGCGCGTAAATCGCTGGAATCAGAGGTACTTATACCTTTGATTTCGGCCTTCGCAGGCAAATCGCTGGAATCAGAGGTACTTATACCTTTGATTCCAGCTTATGCGCGTAAATCGCTGGAATCAGAGGTACTTATACCCTTGATTTCGGCTTTCGCAGGCAAATCGCTGAAATCAGAGGTACTTATACCTTTGATACCGGCCTTCGTAGGCAAATCCCTGGAATCAGAGGTACTTATACCTTTGATTCCGGCCTTCGCAGGCAAATCGCCGGAATCAGAGGTACTTATACCTTTGATTTCGGCCTTCGCAGGCAAATCGCTGGAATCAGAGGTACTTATACCTTTGATTTTGGCTTTCGCAGGCAAATCGTTGGAATCAGAGGTACTTATACCTTTGATTCCGGCCTTCGTAGGCAAATCGCTGGAATCAGAGGTACGTATACCTTTGATTTCGGCCTTCACAGGCAAATCGCCGGAATCAGAGGTACTTATACCTTTGATTTCGGCTTTCGCAGGTAAATCGCCGGAATCAGAGGTACTTATACCTTTGATTCCGGCCTTCGCAGGCAAATCGCTGAAATCAGAGGTACTTATACCTTTGATTCCGGCCTTCGCAGGCAAATCGCTGAAATCAGAGGTACTTATACCTTTAATTCCGGCCTTCGCGTGCAACTGTTGGGATCATTGGGAGTTTGGAAGTGCCGCGTTTTTATCCACATTTGAAATTATTCGCCACAACCACTTCGACCTCATTACCAGGTACGGATTTCCTCTACAGGGGCGCTGTTCTAACTAACCACAAACTAACTTAAGCTCAATATAGCCAAAGAACTTTTACCGTTCATTCCGGCCCGCCACCCGGTTTCGCCGGATTCAACGGGACTTTTACCGTTCATTTCAGCCCGCCACCCGGTTTCGCCGAATTCAACGGGACTTTTACCGTTCATTCCGGCCCGCCACCCGGTTTCGCCGAGTTCAACGGGACTTTTACCGTTCATTTCAGTCCGCCACCCGGTTTCGGCGAATTCAACGGGACTTTTACCGTTCATTTCAGCCCGCCACCCGGTTTCGCCGAATTCAACGAGACTTTTACCGTTCATTTCAGCGAGTCCGGCAGCGGCTGCACTCCTCCACACACTCAAAACAGCCCTAGCTTTCTAAACCTGTATAAAACTTCCGAACTCCACTGGTACTGCAGAGCAGAGCCAAGAGTCTGTCAGCCGGATGCCGGTTGCCAAATGTGGCTTACCCAGGAGAGCAGCCGGTGATCCTGCCCATGCCCGCCGATTACGGATAGGCCCAAAGGCAGGCCGCCGGGGCCTGTTACAGGCAGCGTTACCTGCGGCAATCCGGCCAGTCCGGCAATGCAGCTGAGCATCATTGCCCCGCTGCGGTTCAGCTCCAGCTGCTTGAGGTCGCCGCCGCGCAGCGGCGCAGGGCCCGGAACAGTAGGGATGACCAGGCAGCCGTCTTCGCCTAGCAGATGCGTGAGTCTCGCCGCCACTTCCTCACGCAGAGACTGCGCGTGCCTGTGATCCCCGCCCGCCAGACCCGCCGCCCAGGCAAAACGGGCAGCAATGTCAGGCCCGAAGACCGGCTGCCGATTCTCAATCCAGGCACCGTGCGTCGCCCAGATTTCTGCGCCCTGAAGCTCCCGGAAAGCATCCATCCAGCTTTTCAAGCCTTCCGCTGAGATCACGGTCTCCACAATCCTCTCTGCACCCGCCTGCAGCCGTGACAGGCCTCCTTTCAAGTATGCCGCACTTTCCGGTCCGGCCAAAGTCCAGCAATCAGTTGCGGTAAAAAGCCTCGCCATCCCGTTATTTTGATGTGCGATGCCTTGGGCTGAGCCCCATCCCGCCCGCTTCTGCCGGATTTCACCTTGGCTTATCATTCGGGAGGTATCTTTTTCAGTTCCCGTAAGAGACGTTTGAACGGCGCTATAATTAGCTGCTAAATTAGTCGGTTGGACAGGTACCGCAACAGAATTACGGCCGAAAGCTCCCTTAAGCAGAACTTCCCCAACCCGCAGCAGCAGCTCTGCACTGTCAGCCATCCAGCCGACTGTATCAAAACTCAGGGCGAGCGGAATAACCCCGCTCATATCCACGGCCCCATGCGTCGGACGAAACCCGTATATCCCGCAGTAGGCTGAAGGAACACGGACTGAACCACCAGTATCCGTGCCGAGGGCAAAATCCACACTGCCAGAGGCTACCGCCACGGCTGAACCGCTGGAAGAGCCACCGGGAATCCTGCCCGCAGCACGCGGGTTAACCGGTGTGCCGTAATGGTAATTTTCCCCGCCCAAGCTATACATGAGCTCGTCCGTATGTGCGGCTCCGCGCAGGTCAGCCCCGGCGTGAAGGAGCCTGTGCACCGCTGCCGAATGTTCCGCTGACGGCTCATGGCTGCTTAGCCAGTCCGGGTTGCCAGCGGAAGAGCGGTGCCCGGCTACTGCGAACACATCCTTGACCGCAAAGCTCCTGCCGGATAAAACACCCTCTACACAGAAGGGCACTGTAAGCTCGGGAGCAATAAAGGCGCCGAATGAATTATTGAGAACCATCTCTTCCCTCCTTCTCCCGGTTACTCCAGGAAGCTGTATTAGATTTCATCTTATCTGCTTACCAGCCGATGGCGGCACCGTCACAGCGCGGATCCGTGCCCCCGCTGCGGTAGCCGTTGTCATCGATCGCGATGGCGTGGGCATGCCCCATAATGCCGTCATAGTCTTCCACCGGACGTACCAGATGTCCGGCTTCCGCCAATTGATCGAGCACTGGCTGTGCCACACGCTTCTCGACCTTCAGCTCCCGGGTTGGTTCTCCCCAGGTTCTGCCCCAAACAAACCGCGGTGCATCCACTGCAGCCTGCGGATTCATTCCGTAATGCAGCATCCTGGTAAGCAGCAGACTTTGCGTCTGCGGCTGCCCCTCTCCACCCTGAGTGCCATAGAGATAGACAGGCTTGCCGTCCCTGCAGACCATCGCCGGCATAAGGGTATGGAATGTTCGCTTATGGGGCTCCAGCGTATTGACATGCCGGGGGTCGAGGGAGAAAAACGACCCTCTGTTTTGCAGCAATATTCCGGTATCTCCGGCCACTGCGCCCGATCCGAATTCAAAATACAGACTCTGAATGAAGGACACAGCATTCCCTTCACCGTCTACCACCGCCGCATAAGCGGTGTCTCTTCCTACTGGCTCGCTATCCAGCACTACCGCCTTTTGGAATGAAATCGAAGATGCCAGCTCAGCCGCATACCCCCTGTCCAGCAGCCGTTCCAGCGGAACAGGACTGAAGGTTGGATCGGTGAGGAAAGCATCTCGGTCACGGAAACTTAGCTTCAGCGCTTCTGCCAGCAGATGATAATACTCGTAGGAGCCATGTTCGATTAGGCCAAAATCATAGTGCTCCAGCATGTTCAGCACCATCAGCGCCGTGAATCCCTGCGAGTTGGGAGGTGCCTGGTAGACCGTATGACCATGGTATTCCGTCGAAACCGGATCTACCCATTCCCCCTGATGATCCGCAAAATCATCCAGGGTGAGGTACCCGCCGGAGGCCTGCATATAGCGGCTGATCTCTTTCGCGATTCCGCCTTTGTAAAAGGCCTCCCGGCCTCCTGCAGCCAGCGTCCGCAGCGTGGCCGCCAGCTGCCGCTGCACAAACCTGCCCCCGGCCGCGGGAACCGCGTCGCCCGGCAGGTAAATCGCCGCCGCTTCCTGCGTCAGCGCGGCTCCCGCCAGGATGCTGTTGCCGTGCTGGTCCGGCGACAGCGGAAACCCCGCGGATGCGTAGCCGATGGCCGGCTCCAGCACCTCCGCCAGAGACAGGCGGCCTCTGCCCTGCAGCACGGCCGCCCAGCTGTCCGCCATTCCGGGCACCGTAATGGCGCTGCGGATCCCCCGCCGGGGAATGGCACTTTCCCCGGCATAGCAGTCCCGGCGGACGGCGTAGCCGGACCGTCCGCTGCCGTTGTAGGCCCTAACGCGCCCTTCGCCCGGGCTGTAGGCCAGCCAAAAGGCATCGCCGCCCAGTCCTGTCATGTGCGGATACACCACAGCAAGCGCTGCGCTGACCGCGACTGCCGCGTCAAAGGCATTCCCCCGCGCTCCAGGATGCGCGCCCCGGCAGCCGACGCCAGATAGTGCGGGCTCACCACCATTGTTTCCGCACCCATCACCGGTCCTCTTCTCATATCCGCGCCTCCTTTCACTGCTGACCACCACTCATCCTGTGCTGATCACGTTCCCTTTGTCATTACCTTGCCATCGATTCACTGCCCAGCGCTCTTGTTTGCGCACCCATCACCCGCGCCTCCTTTCACTGCTGACCACCACTCATCCTGTGCCGATCACCGTTCCCTTTGTCATTACCTTGCCATCGATTCACTGCCCAGCGCTCTTGTTTACGCACCCATCACCCGCGCCTCCTTTCACCGCTGACCACCACTCATCCTGTGCCGATCACCGTTCCCTTTGTCATGACCTTGCCATCGATTCACTGCCCGGCGCTCTTGCTTCCGCACCCATCACCGCTCCCTTTGTCACACCCTACGCCTCCATTCCCTGCTGCAAGTTAGTGTCATTTAACAGCACAGCAAAAACCGGTGTCAACCGGTTCGGCAGAAACGAAAATGAACGGCACTGTTTTTTGTGAGCGGTGCACAAATTTCGGACAGCAGCAGGTCAATCCCATAGTTGCGTTCATACGAATTGTATAAAATGAGCTCTAAAACAACTGGAGGGGTCGCGGTGCGAAACACGGATAATCCATACATACAAATAGCAGCAGCCATGGGCAGATCGGGGATTCTCGGCTACGGCGGAGGTCCCTCTGTCATTCCGCTGATCCGCCATGATGCGGTGACCCGTTATGCCTGGCTGACCGATGATGAGTTTGCGGAGACGCTTGCCATCGCCAATGCCCTGCCGGGACCGATCGCCACCAAAATGGCCGCTTACCTCGGCTACAGGCTTAAAGGAGTAAAAGGCGCCATCCTGTCCATACTCGCCCATATCCTGCCAAGCTGCATGGCCATGATCCTGCTGCTGTCGGCAGTAGATTATTTGAGCGGGTCCAAGGCCGTGGCGGGAATGATATTCGCTGTCTCCCCTGTGATTGCGGTCATGCTGGGGATGATGGGTTATGAATTCGCGCAAAAAGCTTTTAAAGGGCTGGGAAAGCTGGCCGGGACAGCCTTTCTGCTGCTGGCACTGGTGCTGCTTGAGGTGCTTCACCTGCATCCTGCGGTTGTAATTGTGCTGTTTCTGGGATACGGGACGGTACATTACCGGATACTTGCGAAGAAAAATAAAGGGGGGACTGCCTGATGGAATGGCTGCAGCTGATTTTTGGCTTTTTCATGGCTAACCTGCTCGGTTACGGCGGCGGCCCTTCCTCGATCCCGCTCATGTACGAAGAGATCGTCCCCCATTACGGCTGGCTGAATGACGAGGAGTTTTCCAACATGCTGGCGCTCGGCAATGCCCTGCCCGGACCGATTGCGACCAAAATCGCCGCTTATGTCGGCTACGATGTCTACGGCTGGGCCGGCTTTGCCGCCGCTCTGACCGCTACTGTCCTGCCCTCTGCCGCTGCGCTGATCATCCTGCTGAATGTCATGCAGAAATACAGGCAGTCTCCTGTCGTCAAAGGGATGACCCTGCTGGTCCAGCCGGTAATCGCCATTATGATGGCTGCACTCACGGTCAGGATGGCTATGACTCCGGCGGAGTCAATCGGAATCTGGCAGACACTGTTTATTGCCGCGGCAGCCTTCGGAGCAATGAAATGGCTGAAGCTGCATCCTGCACTGGTCATTCTGGCCGCTTTTGCTTACGGGGGATTTCTGCTTCCTTATACGCTCTAGCCTGCTGACGACCCGGATGAGCGCTACTTCAATATGTACTGTGACAGCACGCTCTGCACCTCATAGATATTTACCGATTTATTAAAGGTCTTTTTGAGCGGCAGGCTGCTTCCGGACACATACAGGCACAGCTCGGCATCCAGGTCAAAATGTCCCGCCGTCTCCACGGAGTAATGCGAAATGCTTTTGTACGGAATCGAATGGTATTGTGTTTTTTTGCCTGTTACACCCTGCTTATCGACCAGAACCAGCCGCTTGTCAGTAAAAATGAACATATCCCTGATCAGCCTGTAGGCCCGTTCAATCTTCTCGCCTGAAGCCAGAATCCGCGCATATTCCCGCTGCACCTCTGCAAGATCCACCTGGGTGGCATTGCCGAGCAATCCGTTAAAAATCGCCACTGTTACCCCTCTTTTCCTTCGTCCATTTGGCACAGCGACCCACGCCATATAACATCCTATTGGGAGAATACGGATTTATGCTGGCGTCTGCCCGCCATTTTGCCTATTGCTTATTTGGCGGAAATTAGTTAAACTGTTTGTAAATTTGTGTGAAGGAGGTGTATAGGAATGGATCACAATGTGACCAACAGTGTTAACAGCCGGCTGATTAATATCATGTCTGGCATCGTTCATGTATTTGCCGACAACGGGAGAAGTCTGTCCATTTACAAGAACTTAATAACACTACACAATTGTGAAATGCCTTTCCTGCCTACACTTCAACGGACGTAAAACTCTTAGAATCATCAGGCCGCGGGGATATTTCCCTGCGGTTTTTTTGTATTCATTAACAGGTATACGATACGGCCTGAAACCGGCGGCAGGGCATTCTTATAAAGGAGAATACCTATGATTATCTCATGCCAAAATGTCCAGAAATACCACGGTGCCCAGCTTGTGCTGAGCGACATTACCTTTGATATCCGCCAGGGCGAAAAAATCGGCCTGATCGGCCGCAACGGCTGCGGCAAAACCACCCTGTTCACCCTGCTGAGCGGCCAGGAACGTCCCGATCAGGGACAAATCTCGATCCGCCGCGGCAGCACCGCCGGGGTGCTCTCCCAGATCCAGGAGGCTGATGCCGAGGAAACGGTCTATTCCGTACTCCAGCGCAGCTTCGCGGAGCCTCTGCAGTGGCAGGCACGCCTGCGTGAGCTGGAGCAGGAAATGGCCGGCCTGAATGCAGCCTCCAGCGAACAGGCCTGGAACAGGCTGCTGCAGGAATACGGAAGCCTGCAGGATAAATTTGAAGCTGCCGGCGGCTACGAGATTGAAGCCACTATCCAGCGTGTAGCTTCCGGGCTGGGCATCCCTCCGGCGCAGTATGACCGGCAGTTTGCTTCGCTCTCCGGCGGTGAGAAAACCAAGGTCGGCCTGGCAGGGCTGCTGCTCTGCCGCCCTGATATCCTGCTGCTCGATGAGCCGACCAACCATCTCGATATGGAAGCCATCGAATGGCTGGAGCAGTTCCTCCAGTCCTATGACGGCACGGTGCTGGCGATTTCCCATGATCGCTATTTCCTGGATGCGGTGGTGAAAAAGGTCGTTGAAATTGAGGACGGAGAAGCCTTTACGTACCATACCAACTACAGCGGATACCAGGCCGAGAAGGAAGCCAGGCTGCTTCAACAATTTGCCGACTACCAGGAGCAGCAGAAAAAAATCAAACAGATGCAGGAAAGCATCAAACGGCTGATCGAGTGGGGCAACCGCTCCAATCCGCCTAACCCGTCCTTCCACCGCCGGGCCGCTTCGATGCAGAAAGCGCTGGACCGTATGGTGAAGATCAAACGCCCCATTCTGGAGCGTAAAGCAATGGACCTTCAGCTGCAGCAGGAGGACCGGACCGGCAATCAGGCCGTGATTCTGGACCGGATCAGCAAGTCTTACAGCGGACGTACATTGTTCAGTGAAGCGAGTGATATTCTGCGGTACGGCGAAACAACCGCCCTGATCGGCGGCAACGGAGCCGGCAAAAGCACGCTGCTGCGGATGATCCTCGGCCAGGAGACACCGGACAGCGGCAGCATTACCCTCGGATCAAGGGCAGCCGTCGGTTATCTGGCGCAGGAAGCCGTGCCGGAAGACGGGAAGCTGTCAGTGCTGCGCTATTTCCGCGAAGAGGCCGGCATGGAAGAAGGCGAAGCCCGCGGACAGCTGGCCCGCTTCCTGTTCTATGGCAGCGATGTGTTCAAAACGATCGCTAACCTGTCCGGCGGAGAATGGACACGGCTGCGCTTTGCGGTGCTGATGCACCGCCGTCCGAACCTGCTCATTCTCGATGAACCGACGAACCACCTGGATATCGATTCCCGCGAAGCACTGGAAGAAGCGTTGGAGGAATTCCCCGGCACGGTGCTGGCGGTATCCCATGACCGTTATTTCATCAACCGCTGCTTCGGCAAGGTGTGGGCGATCGAGGGCGGGCAGTTCTCGGCTTTTTCCGGAAACTACGAATATTACAAGGAAAAACAGGCAGAAAAAACAGCTGCAGGGACACCTGCCGGTAGCAGCGGCATACGGATCACAGCACCGGCTCAGCCGGAAGCTTCACTTAAGGCTGCAGCCCATACAGCATTTGCAGTTCATTCCGCTTCATCCTCCAACAAGCAGCAGGAGAGTGATTCCAGGCGGAGCTCCTCCTCCCGTAAGCCGTACACCAAAGCGGTCGCCTGGGAGCAGGAAATCGCAGCGGCTGAAACACAGTTAAGCGGAATTGATGCCGAAATGCTGGACCCCGCCATCGCCAGTGATGCAGCAAAGCTCGCCGAGCTTCAGCTCTCACGGAATGCGGCACAGGAGAAGCTGGATGAATTGTATGCTGGCTGGATGAGCGATGCTGAGAATGAATAAACAATCCTGCTAAGAGTAGAACTTTAATCCATAAGAGAGGCACTGGTGAATGAAATGACAGAGAGCGCGGCGGTTACAGAATATTGGAAGGCTTATGTGGAGGAGCATCCCGGTGCGGCGGATTTATACGACAGCGCCTGGGCGTTCGGCGATAATCCCCGGCTGGCGGATGAACTGCTTGAGCTGGTACTGAAAGGAATCAAAACAGGCACCGCTTCAAATTATGCGCTGTATGAAGTACGCGGGCAGCGGCTGCCTTTTGAAGGAGGACATTGCGTTCTGCTGGACGGACAAGGCGAGCCTCGGGCGATCATGGAGACGGTAAACGTTGAGATTGTGCCTTTTGATGAGGTGACTGCAGAATTTGCCTATTCCGAAGGTGAGGATGACCGTTCCCTGGAATCGTGGCGCCATGAGCATGAAGTGTATTTTAAAAGGGAATGTGAAAGCTTGGGAAGGCCCTTCGACCCTGCAATGAAAGTGGTGTGCGAGACCTTCCGGGTTGTGCATATTAATGAGCGTCAGTAACCAACCGTTATAACAATTCAAAAAGGCTGTTTCTTCATTACGAAGAGACAGCCTTCATTGTATAGTAGTCATTAGTGTAAGTTGCAGCTCTCCCGGATTAAGCTTAGCGCCAAATGCCCATGATCCAGCCAAACACCGAGATCCACAAAGGAATGCTGATCAGAACGCCCCATACCAGCCCATTGGCAATATTGCCTTCTGCAGGACGCGTTACATTCTCTTGTTTCAGCGGAAGTCTTAATTCTTCTTGTTCCATGCGATCCCCTCCTAGATTTCTTATCGACACAGTAGAGGAAAAAATGTAGACCGCTTGACCCAAAAAGCTGCGTTTTTTAAAATTTTTTAGATACAAAGGCTTAGCGGTTTACCCTTGCAAAGGCTTTCATAATTATAATTAACCAGTTTTTTACTCATTTAAAACTTATTTAAATATTCGTTATACAGTATATGCAATTCATTAGTCCAATATAACCGGATTTTCCGGATTTTTGAGAAAATTGAACATGGTACGGATCTGCGCTTCTGTATTCCGTTCCTGTGACAATTCAGGCAGTTCATCCTCGGCAAAAAAGGCTACCTCACTCGTCTCCAGGCCATCCATTGCTTCACCGCCGGTAATCCGGCACTGGATAAACATTTTGTATACATGGTAAGGCTCCGGCGGATGATTGTGAAATTTCTTATCCAGTACGGCCAGCAGGCGGACCGCTTCCGTCTGAAAGCCGGATTCTTCGGCGATTTCCTTGACTGCCACCTCTTTCGGGGACAGGCCGATATCTCCCCAGCCTCCCGGCAGCGCCCAGCAGCCGTCCAGCTTTTCACGGACCAGCAGAATCTTCCCGTCCTGAAACACAACTCCGCGTATATCAACTTTTGGCGTGCAGTATCCCTCATCACTGGCAAAAGACAGCGCGATCCGTTCCCTGCTCTCAAACGTATGATTCTCCATCATATCCACACTGAGATTGCGCAGTGCTTCATAACGTTCAATGTCGTATACATCCTTGGCGTATGTAAGGCCCGTCTGGGCAATGGCCTGAATCTCTTTGGCCCATGTTAACCACTTTGCTTCCACAGCTAACCGCCTCCTCTAGAGTTTCCACATCTTCACGGGTTTACAGGCACAGCATCAAATGACGGGAGAATGCGCCTTTTTTGGCCACACAGCGGTCCACAATTTCGAAACCGGCAGCATGGATCATCTCATCCATCGCTTCAATGGCGACTATAACCACCCGGTCAGCAATCCTGCGCGCATTTACAAGAATGGCAAACTGCTCTTCCGGCGTGATGCTGGAGTACAGATTGTAGGGCATGTCCACGACTGCCGCATCATAGTGCTCTTCAATGTCCGCAATATCCCCGAGTGTGACCTCGCTCTCAAAGCCGAAATGGGCAATGTTGGTCCGCGCCCCCGCAGCAATAAATGGATTGATGTCGCGCCCGACAATATTGATGCCCATGGACAGTGCTTCAACCATTACGGTGCCGATGCCGCAGCAGGGATCAATGGCTCTGACGCCATGCGGATCAGGTACAGCCATATTGACTGCCGCCCGGGCCACGCGTGTGCTGAGTGCAATGGAGTAGCTGCGCGGTTTTTTCATCTGCCGGAACCAGGTTGCCTTGTTCTTGTGGTAAGTTCCGAAGTACCAGCGGCCGCCCATCGTTACAATCCCGTAGACCAGCTCCGGATGATTCACATCCGCTTCTCCCTCAATGCGCAGGCCGATTTCCCGCTCAATGTTTCTGCGTTCATCATACTCTATTTTATTCTCAGGGGCCAAATCATTCATTTTCACAAAAATGACCTTGAACGTCCTGCCCCCAAGCTCCACCTGTTCTGTCTGCTTATAAATTTCCTCCAGGCTGTCTCCGCTGTACATAACATCAATCCGCTCTTTGATAAAAGGGCTGCGGCTGGCCTCCACGGCAACGTTACTGCCAAAATTAACCGGCGGAATCTCCCGGCTGAACAGGCAGCGCAGCTCCATGGCGCACAGGGATGCTTCATCGTCCGAGCAGGCATAAGTATAGATATAAGCAGGGTTCTCTTCATTAGGAAGAACTGTTTCTGCATTTTTACTTGAATCTCTGTTCGTTGACACTCTTATTCGCTCCAATCGCTCCGCCTCGGCGGTACTGATGATTCAATTGTTAACCGGCTTAACGTGCTGTCAACAGCGCATCCATGCCGTTAAACCCAATAAGTCTATCATGGCTGCCAAGCGTAAGCAATAACCGGAATGGTGCTTTTCACTCTTACGCCTTCCGGAAGGATATAGCATCCGCTTTTGATCCCCGGGGTGTTCTCCAGTATAATGAATGCATTACCCTGCCAGGATAAGATGGTGCTGCTGCTCCGTCATTCTCAGACCCAGCCTGCAGGCTAACATCCGTTGCTGTGCAGTGAAACTCCAAGGAGGTACATATTTACTATGTCTTACGAAGCTTATTTTAAGACTGAGCGTGAAGCTCAGCTCGCCGAACTCAAAGAATGGCTGGCCATCCCCAGCATTTCCGCCCTGTCCGCGCACAAAGAGGATGTCAATGCTGCCGCGCACTGGCTGATGGACACGCTGAAACGCGCCGGGCTGGAGAACATTGAAATCTACCCGACCGCCGGCCATCCTGTCATATACGCAGATTATCTTCACGCACCAGGCAAGCCGACGATCCTTGTATACGGGCACTATGATGTGCAGCCGGTAGATCCGCTGAATTTATGGACCACCCCGCCGTTCGAGCCGGAAATCCGTGACGGCAAGCTGTATGCGCGCGGAGCGACCGACGATAAGGGCCAGGTCTTCATGCATATCAAAGCCATTGAAGCGATTATCAAGCAGGAAGGCACCCTGCCGGTCAACATCAAGCTGTGCATTGAAGGTGAAGAAGAAATCGGCAGCGTTAATCTGCCGGCATTCCTCGAAGCCAGCAAAGACAAGCTGGCCGCAGACGCCGTACTTGTCTCCGACACCTCCCTTCTGGAACGCGGCCGTCCGGCAATCTGCACGGGACTCCGCGGACTCTGCTCCATGGAAGTTACCGTGAACACCGCCCAGACGGATCTGCACTCCGGTTCGTACGGCGGCGGAGTACCCAATGCACTGCATGCGCTTGTCTCCCTGCTCAGCTCGCTTCATGACGACAAAGGCCGTATTGCGGTGGAAGGCTTCTACCAGGGTGTACCTGAGCTGTCCCCTCTGCTGCGCGAGGAATTCGCCAAGCAGGGTGTCAATGAAGACAAGATCAGGGAAGGCCTGGGGCTTGAAGCGCTGTACGGCGAAGAAGGCTATACCTTTGTGGAGCGTGTCGGTGCACGTCCGACGCTTGAGCTTAACGGTGTCTACGGCGGATTCCAGGGCGAAGGCAGCAAGACCGTTATCCCGAAGGAAGCACAAGCGAAGATCACCTGCCGCCTTGTCGGCGACCAGGATCCGCAGCACATTCTGGATGCCGTGGAAGCTCACCTGAAGGCCAATATCCAGAGCGGAGCGAAGGTCCATGTGAAGCAGATGGAAAAAGCCCGGGCGTTCAACATCGATCCGTCCCACCCGATCCTGCAGACCGCAGCTGACGCTTACGGCAAAGTCTACGGCACCCGTGCCCTCTTCACCAAAGACGGCGGGTCGATTCCGATCATGGAGAGCTTCTCCCGCATTCTTGAGGCACCGGTGGTCCTGATGGGCTTCGGTCTCGATGACGAGAACCTGCATGCGCCGGACGAGCATTTCAATCTCGAGAACTTTGATAAAGGCCTGCTTACGATCGTTGAGTTCCTGAAGACGGTGTAAAATAAGCAGCGGCAGACTTAAAAAGCCAGGTCCCGGGTATTCCGGGAGCTGGCTTTTTTGCGGGGAATGCGGCAAGACAGGCCGGCTGTCAGCATCGTGTATTCTTTTAGCCTAAAACTTGTATTATGTGCAGCTAGCAGAAACACGTTCCGTTATTCAGGGAAATTCACGCTGAAAATAACTGTTATGAGGAAATAAGAGAACTACGGTCCGTTAGCCAGATAGAAGGCTGTTAAGAGCAAGAATAACGCCCCTACGATCCTTTAAAGAGCAGAAACAGATGCACATAGTGTTCAAACGCAATAAAAAAACCCTTGCAGCACAAGGATTTCGAAGTTTAAGTATGGAGCGGGTGATGGGAATCGAACCCACGCTATCAGCTTGGAAGGCTGAAGTTCTACCATTGAACTACACCCGCAATATGGATGCATCATAAAATGCAACGTGTGTGAATACAAAAAGTATTGTATCATTTGAGCGGACAAATTGCAAGCCTATTTCCTGAAACCCGCTTAAGAGGTGAGTCCAACCATCGGCTTAAGAAAAACACGCTCAAATTCCGGCGCACTGATCGGCTTGCTGAACAGGTACCCTTGAGCCTCATGGCAATGCTGCTGGCGCAGGAACTGCAGCTGCTCCTTGTTCTCGACCCCTTCTGCAGTTACCTTAAGCTTCAGGTGATGAGCCATGGAGGTGATTGTGGAGACGATTGCCGCGTTGTTGCTGTCTTCCATGACTTCAGAGACAAAGGAACGGTCGATCTTCAGCCGGTCAATCGGCATATGCTTCAAATAATGCAGCGAACTGTAGCCTGTCCCGAAATCATCAATGCTGATACATACGCCCAGGCGTTTCAAGCGGTTCAGCTGATCGAAGGTAGTCTCCTGATCCAGTGTCATGCTCTCCGTGATTTCCAGATCGACATAACAAGGGTCCAGCCCGATTTCGGCAAGAATGGTGCCGATCTTCCCGGCCAGGTTCGGCTGCAGGAACTGCCGCATGGACAAGTTGATGGAGACGCAAATCGGCTGGTAACCGGCCTTTTGCCAATCCTTGTTCTGAAGACATGCCGTTCTTAACACCCATTCGCCGATCGGTACAATCAGTCCGCTCTCTTCAGCAATAGGAATGAAATCCTCCGGAGAGACCAGCCCCCGTTTGGGATGATTCCAGCGCAGCAGTGCCTCCATTCCGACAATCTCTTCCGTCTCCAGCTTCACCTGCGGCTGATACACAAGGTAGAGTTCTTCGCGTTCAAGTGCTCTGCGCAGATCATTCTCGAGCTTCAGCCTTTCTTTGGCCTTCATTTGCATAGCCGGTATGTAGCGGCGGATCTCAACATTGTGATCCTTTGCATTATGAACGGCTGTATCGGCATTCTGGATCAGCTGCTCTGCGGTATCCCCGTCTCCGGGGTGGATGCTCATCCCCATGCTGAGGGAGATATGGTATTCTCCCGATTCCAGAATTACCGGTGTTTCGAACAGCTTGAGCAGCTCAGAGGCGCGAACCAGGCAGCCCTCCACTCCTGTCCGGTCTGTCATCAGAAAGGCAAACTCATCGGCGCCCATGCTGTACAGCTCTTCGCCTGGCTTTACCTCATCATTAATCCGCTGTGAAACCAGCTGCAGCAGCATATCACCTGCATAGTGGCCAAGGGAATCATTAATATTCTTAAAATGATTGATATTCATAATTACCAGTGCCGAAAAGCCCCGGCTTTTGTCCTTCTCACCTGCAGCAATGACTTCTGCCATGCGCTGCATCAGCCGGCGTCTGTTCGGAAGTCCGGTTAATTCATCGTTGTATGCCAAATAATTAATCCGCGCTTCCGCCTGCTGGTTCTCATGGAAAGGCTCTTCGATGGTCAAACGGTAAATCCCCGTAAGCAAGAGGTAATAGGCCAGTGCGCTGCTGAGCATTCCAAAGAGATAATCCATCTCTCCGACGCTGAACAGGTTCATAAAAAACAGCTGGCCCAGGGCGAAAAAAATGAGGGCACGGATAATAATCAGCAGCGAGGCTGATTTCTCTACTTTACCGGGATAGACGATGATCCCGACAGCAAGGAGATACATAAACAGCACTGCCATATCGACCAGATGCTTCACTGCACCCGGCCAGGCATCCCCCGGCTGTGCAGGAACAAGGAAGTGGCTGAAGATTAATATTTCCAGGCATAACGCAATTAATAAAAGAGAGACCCCAAACACTTTCTTCTTGCTTTTGACAGATACCGGCCGGTCCTCTCTGCTGAAGATATACAGAATGCCAAATGCACTGGCAAGGCGCGAGATGGTAAGCATCCACAAGGATTGTTCGGAATTGATATGGGCAGATATCACCGGGATACCCGCAAAGCTTATCGTGTGCAGAAAGTCAAAGATGCAAACACCCAAAAACACCGCTGAGGTATACAGCCTGGCCTTGGACAATTTATCGGAGAAAAACAGCCAGCCCTGGGCGAAAATAGCGAAACCGAAAGCAATGTTGCAGCAGCCGATAATAAGATAAAGCGCGGATAATACATTCCTGTCTTCAATATGACCAAGCGGTGTCCGGAAAAGCTGGATCAGAAGGAACAGCGCGGCTCCCCATACTGCCGCATGTATGGTCTTTCTTTCTTCTTGTCTCATAATTCCCTCGCGTCTGAAAATGTTATCTATGATTAAATAAAAGCATCTATTAGGTCCTATGTATAAATATCGGTCTGACAGCTCTGTAAAGTTACATTGCTCGCTTATAATCCTGTATCTTTACCAGGCAGCATCCCCTAAAGCAGAAAAAAAAGCACTTCCCCCGTGGTTAGAGGTCAGTGCTTCTGCTTGGAGCAGGCTATTTATCTCCGAAAGTAACTTCAGGTGTAGTAAGCTTATCGTAGAAATCAACTGCCTTGTCTTTGTCTTCTGAAGAACGCAGGGCCATTGCCGAACGGGGATGCTCATCAAGGGTTCCGGTAATCATGTACGGAATGATGTAACCCCACTCTTCCTTTTCACGCAGGGGAATCATCAGACGCTCAACAATATCAAGAACCGGACGCAGATTATATTTGGTATTCTTCAAATGGGTCACCAGCAGCTCGGTTGGACAGTTGCCTGCCGCCCGTCCCATTCCGTAACAGGAGGCATCGAGCAGCTCTACTCCTTTTTCGGAGGCCACAAGCGTGTTGGAGAATGCCAGCTGAAGATTATTGTGGGTATGTACACCCAGGCGTTTGTTTGGCAGATGAGTTTTGAATTTCTCCACCAGGTAATGAATGTCGTTATGATCCAGGCTGCCGTACGAGTCAACGATATATACCACATCAACAACGCTTTCCCGGATTTGTTCAAAAGCTTCAAGCAGCTCATTCTCCATTACATTCGACAAGGCCATAATATTGATGGTAGTCTCATAGCCCAGGTCATGGAAAGTCTGCACCAGTTCAAGAGCCTTGTCCACATCTTTGCTGTAGCAGGCTACGCGGATCAGGTCGAGCATGCTTTCGCTGCGCGGCAGAATATCATTCACATCCACGCGGCCGATATCCACCAGGGCCGAGAGCTTGGTATTTCCCTTCTGCGGGATCACCTTGCGCAGGAAATCATCATCCAGGAAGCGCCAAGGACCTGCGCCTTCTGCTCCTTTAAGGAGCTTGGGAGAATTCTTATATCCGATTTCCATATAATCAACACCGGCTTCATTCAGTCCGGCATATAAATTCTGGACAAATTCAACACTGAAATCCCAGTTGTTCACCAGTCCTCCGTCACGGATGGTGCAATCCACAATTTTACTCTGATTACTCTTCACAATATGCTCTCCCTTCAGCATTTCCTTCATTATAACCACCAGTATGGACCTACTATGCGATCACTATCGTACAATCATACTTTAGTGAAGAATATGTTGTAAAGATAATTTCAGATATCTTCCATAACTGTTTCGCAACCCAGGGACAATGATATAGATCACGGTTAATTTTTTACAGAAATGCTACATTACAAGAAAATCAGTGAGATTGATTATCAGTCTCTTTTGGAGGGATAAATAATGGCTTCTGCATCCTGCTCCTTACTGCGCCTACAGCCTGGCTCAACGGGTTCCATTGATAAAATTGAAGGCATGAACCCCATACTGCAGCGCCGTCTTGCGGATCTCGGGGTGTCTGAAGGTGTGATCATCACATTGAAGGGAAAGGGACCTTTCTGGGGGCCTGTAACCCTGGAATGCAACGGCCAGCTGTTCGCCATCCGGCGGAAGGAAGCTTCCCGGATCGAGGTGAAGGTATCATGAGCTCCATAGCCCTCCTGGGTAATCCCAATACCGGTAAAACCTCTCTTTTCAATACACTTACCTCGTCTTATGAATATGTCGGCAACTGGGCTGGCGTAACGGTGGAGAAAAAAGTCGGCAGCCTCAAGAATGGTGCAGGCAAGCTGATCGATCTGCCCGGCATCTACTCCCTTCATCCCCTCTCCCGTGACGAAAGAGTTGCCGCCCAATACCTGATTGAAGAATCACCCGAAGCTCTGATCAACATTGTCGATGCTTCCCAGCTGGAGCGGAATCTGCTGCTGACCCTGCAATTGCTGGAATACGGCAAACCTGCGGTGCTCGGACTCAATATGATCGACGTCGCCAAAGCGCGCGGCATACAGGTAAATCCCGAAATCCTGCAGTCGCGTCTTGGTGTTCCAGTACTGCCGCTGATCGCGCGAACCGGCAAAGGCAGCGGACAGGTCCTCAGCATGCTGGAGAAATCGTCGGCAATCCCGGCGGTGAGCTTTAAACTGGACTACGGTGTCCGGGCTGAAGCAGCCATAGCCTCTATAGAGAAGGAGCTGCAGCAAATCTCCGGATTGCCCAACCGCCGCTGGGTAGCCCTGCAATTGATGGAGCAGAACCCGGTTATTCTCGAACTCCTGAAGAAGATGATGGATACCAGCAGCCTGATGGCCATATGTGAAGACTGTCAACGTGAGCTGCAGCTCACAAAGCTTGCCCTTACCCTTCCGCAATGGATTCGTTCGGTACGGATGGATTACATCCGCAGCTTATGCCAGGCTGCCATGGATACCACCGCGCAGAAGCCGCATAATCTGACGGAACGGCTCGATTCCATTTTGACCCACAGATTTTTGGGACTGCCTCTCTTTATTGTCTTTATGTACGCCATGTTCAAAACAACTTTTGACTGGATAGGCGGACCTTTATCGGATATTCTTGACGGCTGGATTTCAGGGCCGGTCAGCGAAGGCGCGAACTCGCTGCTGCAGAGTATCGGGGCCTCCGGTTTCACTCACGCCCTGATTATAGACGGGATTATCGGCGGTGTGGGCGGCGTCCTGGTTTTCGTACCCCAGATCTTTATTTTATTCCTGATGATTTCCTTTCTGGAGGATTCCGGTTATATGGCGCGTGTCTGCCTGCTGATGGACAGCACCATGGAGCGCATGGGATTGAACGGCAAAGCGTTTATTCCATTTATTATAGGCTTTGGCTGTAATGTTCCGGCAATTATGGCTGCCCGCAGCATCGAACAGCCCAAAGACCGGATGCTGACGACGCTCTTGATGCCGCTGATGTCCTGTTCCGCACGTCTGCCGGTATATCTGCTGTTTGCGGCCGTGTTCTTTCCGGCCCGGCAGGCCGCAGCAGTGCTGGCGATGTATGTTATGGGGGTCGTGTTCGCACTTATTCTGTGTAAATTGTTCTCCAGATATCTGTTCAAGAACGATTCCTCAGTCTTTATTATTGAGCTTCCGCCTTACCGGATGCCGCAGTTCAAGACCCTTGGACGCAGTACCTGGGAGAAAGGCAAAGGCTTCCTGCGCAAGGCAGGAACTATTATTCTTGCCGGTTCTGTCATCATCTGGCTGATGTCTTACGCCGGCCCCTCGGGATTAAATGTAGAGATGGACCACAGCTTCCTCGCCAAATTTGGCGGGCTGATCGCCCCCCTTCTGGCCCCGCTCGGCTTTGGAACCTGGCAGGCCGGCTCGACGCTGGTTCCGGGCTTCCTAGCCAAGGAGGTCGTTGTATCAACCATGAACATCATTTATCATGCCCCGGATGCCGCCGGACTGGAGAGCCAAATTTCACAAGTTTTTACGCCGCTCAGCTCAATCAGCTTCATGGCTTTTATCCTGCTGTATATCCCATGTCTGGCTACCGTGGGCGTAATCCGGAAGGAAACAGATTCCTGGAAATGGACCTTCTTCTCCATGGGATATTCCCTGGCGCTGGCTTACATCGTCTCACTGGTTATTTTTCAGGGCGGACGTCTGCTTGGGTGGTCGTAGTACTACTGTATTCCCCGATTTTTAACTTTCACAAGAAAGCGAGGCCCGGAAATGATCATAAATATTCTGATTGTCTCGGCAGTGTTCGGGTATTCCGGCTGGATGATTTACCGTCATGTCCAGAAGGGCAAGGAGGGCGCCTGTGCAGGCTGTGACAAAAGCAAAACCTGTGCTGCTGCGTCGATGGATTCTCCGTTTTCCTCATGCAGAGGATCCGCGGACAGCAAGGTTTAACCATATTTTGGGCAAAGCAACTCATAAATTTTTGGTTTAGAACTCTTGACAACCGGGTATGTTTGTTATAAGCAACTGCAGCCAGACAAAATACCCAAGGAGGAATAACAATGAATACTAAAAAAACGTTATTTACGACGGTAGCACTGGGAGCAGCCTATTTACTGAAAAACAAAAATACGCGTGACAAGCTCATGAATGGCATCCAGTCCTTCACGAAGTCCAAAAAATCCGGCGGAACGTACTAGACCGTACCCTGGATAGGTTACCAAATGAAATAGCAACAAAAAAAGTAAGTTCCCGGTAACGGGGACTTACTTTTTTTGGTTTGTGCTCATTTATGATCAGGAATACGCAGCAAATATTCAAGCAATGTGCGGACCATGACACCGGATGCTCCCCGCGGGTTCACACCGCGCTCCTTGGAAAGAAACGCCGTTCCGGCAATGTCCAGATGAATCCAAGGCCTGCCTTCGGCGAACTCACCGATAAATAATCCGGCGGTTGTAGCCCCGGCAAATCTTCCCGCTGCATTGCGGATATCAGCAACCTCGCTTTTCAGCATCTCGCGGTATTCAGGGAAAACCGGAAGCTGCCAAATTTTCTCACCTGACAATTCAGAAGCCGCCATAAGCTCCTGCATGAACGGCTCGTCATTTGTTACCGCCCCCGTTGCCGCATCCCCCAGAATGGACACTACAGCACCTGTAAGCGTAGCTACATCAATCAGCCGCTCTGCCCCCCATTCTCCGGCATAGGTGAGCGCATCTCCAAGAACAACTCTTCCTTCAGCATCTGTATTCAGTATTTCAATCGTTCGGCCGCTCAGTGAAGTAACAACATCACCCGGCTTGAAAGCATTCGCTGAGGGCATATTCTCTGCTGAAGGGATCACCATCACCACATTAATCTCCGGACGCAATCTGCCCAGCGCCTCCATAACGCCGAGCACAGCCGCCGCACCGCCCATATCACTGATCATGTCCTCCATGCCGGGCGCTCGTTTGAGAGAAATGCCGCCGGTGTCAAAAGTAATCCCTTTACCGATAATCCCGGTAACCTTCTCCCATTCCTGGGCTCCCTGATAGCGGATAACGATCATCCGCGGCGGATGGATGCTGCCCTTGCCGACCGCCAGCAGGCCGCCCATTCCCTTGAGCTCAATCTCACGTTCGTCCAGTACTTCGGCAGGCATCCCGTGACGTTCAGCAACCTCTATGGCCGCTTTGGCCAGCTCAGAGGGAGTAAGCAGATTGCCGGGCAGATTGGTTAATTCCCGCGCCAGGTTCGTGGCCTCACCAAAGGCAATGCCCCGCTTGATCCCCCGGGACCAGGCCGTCTCCACTGCAGCTTCAGCCTGGGTCTCCGTGAGGAACACAACCGAAGCCATCTCTGGAGAAGAAGGCTGCTCCAGCTTATACTGCTTGCGGCGGTAAGCGCCCAGCACCAGCCCTTCTGCGAGCGCCTGGGCAGCCGTCCCTTCATCTGCGGCCAGTAATTGATCCGGCACCTGCAGCACCAGCCTGGCGGCTTTCAGCCGCAGTGCAGTCCGGGCCACTTGAGCTGCAAGTACTCTAAGCTCTTCACTGCCCACAGCACCGCTGCCGCTTCCGGCAACAATCCATACCGGAATCCGGGACAGGCTCCCGCCAGGCAGTGTATATATCTGATTCAGCTTGCCTGCAAAAAGCCCGCTATGCTTCAGGGGCTCTATCTGCTTCTTCAAGCTATCCGGGAGACTGCCGTCCTCCAATTCTTTTTCGGAAACAATAATACATAAGGCATCGCCTGTCAAACCGGCAGCCGGGCTGCCGCTGCTCCACTCTATATTCACTCCATGCACCTCCGGCTTTTCTGTATAACAACACAGATAAGGCTGATTCCCTGCACAAGATAGGTGCCCTGCAGGAATCAGCCTCTTTGTATTCTTGATTATATACCATAATGATTGAACATTTCGAATTCTTGCGCAGCTACTGGATCAGCGGCAGGGAGATGACAAAGCGTGTCCCCTCATTTACTCTGCTGCTGACCGAGATGCAGCCGCCATGATTCTTGATGATCCGGTCGCTGACAGAGAGTCCAAGACCTGTGCCGTTCTCCTTGGTGGTAAAGAAGGGATTGAACAACCTGTCCAGTGTGCAAATATCCATTCCTTTGCCGTTGTCAGATATAAAGATGCGGACCTCTGCGCCTTCCCTGCGCGCCCCCACCTCAATTCGGCCGGTCAAATCGTCGGACCTCTCTGTAATCGCTTCCATCGCATTTCTTATCATATTCAGGACGACCTGTTTCATCTGCTTGATGTCGCCTGAAATAATCATATCCCCTTGAAGCGGATGAAGATTAATTTGGCAGCCCTTCATCAGGGCCTCGCTCTCTGTAAGCAGGACAACTTCCTTAAGCAGAGCCGAAACCGGAATCATGCCGACCTGGGGAACCGAAGGTTTGGAGGAAGTCAGAAATTCATGAATAATGTCATTGGCACGGTCTATTTCAGCCAGTATAATCTTGCCGTACTCTTCCTTGCCGAGCTGATGCAGATGGGGATTCAGCAGCTGGATAAAACCGCGGATTGCAGTGAGCGGATTACGAATCTCGTGAGCGATGGAAGCGGACAGCTTGCCGAGCATGGCCAGACTGTCATTCTGATAAGCCGTCTGCTCAATCAGCTTATAATCGGAGATCTCTTTGAGAGTAACCAGATAGTTTCCCTTCATCTGCTCCCCGCAGCTTAAGGAAACACGCCAATACCGGCCGTATTCATCTACAAATTCATAGCTGGACTTTCCCTTCTGGACCAACTCACGGTAGCTGCGCAGCACCTGCTTCCGCTTGAATCGGTTAAGCTGAATATGTGACAGCAAGTGAGCCACCGTGCATCCCAGCAGAGAATGGCGGCCAAGTTCCAGCATGCCATACATCTGCTTATTTACAAAAGTAAGAACTCCCTCTTCATCAAAAAGCAATATACCGCTGTCAATATGTTCCAGTACATCCTCATATGTTGTGTCCATGGAGGCGGATTGAAACGTTCTTGCCGGCAACAGCAGGCTTTCCTGATATTGGCTTATCACGATACGAAGTTCCCCCTTTTACTGCTTTTGACGAAGAGCATAAGCGACATCAATTTACTATGTATTTGAGTATATGACGAAGCCGCCAGAACATTCGGAAATCGTATTATATTATCCAACCGTTTCAACTATATTCCAATCATATCCAAGCGAAGAAGACAACGCAATCAGAGAATCTGTCGAATGGCAAAAAAATTATTAAAATGATTCTTAAGACACAGTAATTTTTGTTGTCAAGTGTAATCCTGTGCTCTCTTGTGTCGGGACCCGAAAAAGGAGCCCCCGCAATTGCGGGGGCTCCTTGGGCAGTGTTCCGGGAACTATGGACAGCTCTGCTGATCTAAGATGCCGCTAGGCTTTCTGCTGCAAACGGTGGCGGCGCTGGCTCATCACAGCCAGGCGCTTCTTCAGCTCCCGTTCCCATTTCGTATCCTCAATCTGCTTGGCTATGGCCAGCAGGTCAAGGGCCATGTCGATCTGGCTGCGGACAATGGCGAGAGGGTCTTCACTCTCCATGTTAATGACATTCTCAAAAATCGCTTCCTCGTCTTCCATCACATAGTCCTGAAAATCCACATCGGCCACCCCGTCGCCGTGAGCATATTCCGCGAGGATCTCATATTCGTTTTCAACCTTGTAATGGACCTCTACCCGGTGGCATACCGGACAAAAAAGCAGGGGAACATTATGGACTTGCGTGCGATAATGCTTTAGGGTTCCCTTGGTTCCAACCATACTCGCTCCACAGCAAAAGCTCATTCTTGTTCACCCTCCTTGGTAATTTACGTTAGTTGTGTATTATTCTATTACGGCATGCTGTAATAGATTCCTCTCCTACAGGCTATATATTAACCTCAGCGCCCATTTTCAAACGGCATTTCTTCAGCGAATGGGCAGCTTGGAGCAAAAAACCCCCTTGCCGGAAAATCCACCCGCAAGGAGGCCCTCATAGATATATCAAAGATCATTGTGCTCTGTGATGGACAGGGGCTTACAGGTTCTTGTCACCCGGTTTCCAGTTCATTGCGCACAGTCCGCCCGATTGCAGGGCTTGCAGCACACGAAGCGTTTCTTCTACGCTGCGGCCTACATCGTTATGATTGACAACTTCATACTTCAATTCGCCGTCGGGATCGATAATGAACAACCCGCGCAGCGCTACGCCCTCTTCTTCAATCAGCACGCCGTAATCACCAGCCGCTTTCTTGGTGATATCCGAAGCTAAAGGAAAGTTGATCCGGCCAAGACCGTTCATATCCCGCGGTGTATTAATCCATGCCTTGTGGCTGTGGACTGAATCCACGCTCACCCCGAGTATTTCAGTGTCGAGTGCCGCAAAATCAGCCGCAGCCTCGCTCAAAGCCGTAATTTCCGTAGGGCATACAAATGTGAAATCAAGCGGATAAAAGAATAATACAAGCCATTTACCGCGGTAATCCGTCAGGCTTGCCCTGCCGAATTCCTTGCCGTCGCCGGACACTGTTTCCATAATAAAATCAGGAGCTTGTTTACCTACCAGGCGTTCTGCCATTGCTTAAATCCTCCTTTGAATATGTACGAAAAACAGCTTTCATAACAACTTCAGCCGGAAACCGCCGCAATATGCCTGTACATAATAGGATGGCTTGGTTACTTTCTTGCTGCTATAGACCAAATGGTATCATCGTACAAAATCAAAGTCAATATTGCGTCAAAGGAGGACGGTTGTCGTACAAATTACGCTTTGCGGATCGCTGCTACAATCAGATCGCCCATTTCAGTCGTGCTGATCGCTTTGCTCTTATCAACAGCAATATCGCTGGTGCGGTGACCGGCATCCAGTACTTCAGCCACAGCAGCCTCAATTGCAGCTGCAGCATCCTCGTATCCGAAGGTCATGCGGAACATCAGCGCAAGGGAGAGGATCGTAGCAATAGGATTGGCCAGGCCCTGTCCGGCAATATCAGGTGCAGAACCGTGCACCGGCTCGTACAGGCCGTAGCTGCCTTCGCCAAGCGAAGCGGATGCCAGCATCCCGATGGAGCCAGTCAGCATAGCCGCTTCATCACTCAGGATATCACCGAACATGTTCTCGGTAACAATAACATCAAAGCTGGAAGGACGGCGCAGCAGCTGCATGGCGCAGTTATCGACCAGCACATGCTCCAGCTCTACCTGCGGATATTCCGGAGCAATTCTGTTCACTACCTCACGCCACAGGCGGGAAGTTTCCAGAACATTGGCTTTGTCAACGCTGGCCAGCTTGTTGCGGCGTTTGCCGGCAATTTCAAAAGCCTGGCGTACAATACGCTCAACTTCAGTTACATTGTATACGCAGGTGTCGACTGCTTCTTCTCCCTGCTCACCTTGGCGGCGCAGCTTGTCTCCGAAATAAATACCGCCTGTCAATTCCCGTACTACCATAAGGTCAGTGCCTTCCAGCACTTCCGGTTTCAGCGTGGAGGCATCCTTCAGGCAGTCAAACACTACAGCCGGACGCAGATTGGAGAACAGCCCCAGTGCTTTGCGGATCCCCAGCAGCCCTGTCTCCGGTCTCAGCTCCTTCGGGTTGTTGTCCCACTTCGGACCGCCGACGGCTCCCAGCAGAACCGCATCCGCACTGCGGCAGATCTCCAGCGTATCCTCAGGCAGCGGTGTACCGCGCTCGTCGATTGCGATTCCGCCGAACAGTGCATGTTCTGTTTCAAAAGTGTATCCGAACAGCTCTTCCGCTTTTCTCAGTACTTTTTCCGCTTCTGCTACAACTTCAGGTCCGATTCCGTCTCCGGCGATTACTGCAATCTTCTTAACCTCGCTCATTCCAGTCACTCCTTAGATAGTTCTGCTGCTCGCAGACATAGTTCTTCTGTATATTGTTGTATCATACCGGGGTGCAAAGGACAAAGATATAGATTCTATTACGTTCATAGATAGAGCCTATAAGCAGAATACCGGCATCAGTGCCGTCATTTGCTCTTCATTATTCAGTTGTTTACAATTAACATGTAATCGTATTATTTATCCGCTACTTGAATCCAGAGAAGGAGTGAGTGTAAAGTGCAATACACGAAGCTTGGAAAGTCCGGACTTAAGGTGAGCCGGCTGTGTCTGGGAACGATGAATTTTGGACCGATTACCGATGAAAAAGAGGCCTTCCGCATTATGGATGCGGCCCTGGATGCCGGAGTTAATTTTTTTGACACCGCTAACGTTTACGGGTGGGGCGAAAACTCAGGGCTGACGGAGACAATTATCGGCCGCTGGTTCAAGCAGGGCGGGGGCCGCCGGGAAAAGGTCGTGCTTGCGACCAAAGTCTACGGCGCCATGAGCGATAAACTCGATGGTCCCAATGATGAAGGCGGTCTCTCCTCCTACATTATCCGCCGCCATCTTGAAGGCTCGCTGCAGCGCCTGCAAACGGATCACATCGAGCTGTACCAGATGCACCATATTGACCGCAGCGTATCCTGGGACGAGCTGTGGGGCGCATTCGAGCTTGCTGTGAATCAGGGCAAGATCGGTTATGTCGGCTCCAGCAACTTCGCCGGCTGGGATATTGCCGTGGCCCAGCAGGAAGCGAAAGCCCGCGGATTCCTGGGTCTTGTATCCGAGCAGCATAAATACAGCCTGACCTGCCGGCTGCCGGAGCTGGAAGTGCTTCCTGCTTCGCAGAATCTCGGCCTCGGCGTCATTCCCTGGAGCCCGCTCGACGGCGGACTGCTTGGCCGCAATGCGCTTAAAAAAATCGAAGGCAGCCGCAGCGGCGGCAACGCTGAGCGTGTTGAGCAGTACAAGAGCCAGCTTGAGGCCTTTGCTGATCTAAGCCGTGAGCTCGGTGAGCCGCAGGATAATATCGCTCTTGCCTGGCTGATTGCGAATCCGGCTGTCACTGCGCCGATTATCGGGCCGCGTACACTGGAGCAGTTCGAAAGCGCGCTGCGCTGCCTTGACGTAGTTCTGGACGAGTCGGTGCTGGCCCGTCTGGATGAAATCTTTCCCGGCCCCGGCGGTGCTGCACCTAAAGCTTACGCCTGGTAAGCTCTGGAGACCCGGCTAAAGTTCACTATACAACAAAAGGAGCTGTTCACCCGGCTGAAGCACTGCCGGGGACAGCTCCTTTCCTTATTCGGCTGTATCCACTGTTACAGCACCATTGCTGGTAGATAAAGATACATCATGAGTTCCGCTGCCGAGCACCGCGGTTCCGTCGTTATCGCCGTCACGGTTCCAGGCTACATTGCCCTTCAGCGAGCCGTTGCTGGTCTCGGCAGTGATTGTGGCATCTGTCGCTGCCGGCAGGCTGACCGTAATCTTGCCATTACTGGATTTAACATCCCATTCACCTGTAACCGGCGAGTTCACTGTAATTTTGCCGTTGCTGCTCTTGGCCTCCAGCGGTCCGTCGATATTCTCCAGTGTCATAGCACCGTTAGAGCTGACCAGCTCTACTTCCCCCTGCACATTCCGTACAGCCAGTGTACCGTTGCTGGTATGCGCATCTACACCGCCGGCAATATCATGGATATCCATCGTACCGTTGCTTGTATCAATCTCAATCCCTGCATCCAGGGAAGAGGCTTCCACCGAACCGTTCCCCGTGTCAATTTCTACTGCCAGATTGCGCGGGATGCTAAGGTTTAAATACGGATCTTTCATATTGATCCCAATGTGAATATTCTCCCACCATTGGGACTCGCCGTTCAGCTCAAGCAGCAGCGTATCGCCATCTGCCGACACCTTCCACTTTTGTTCCAGCGCCTGTACTGCATCGCTCTCCGTGCTGCCGGGAAGCTCCAGCTCCCCCTGATATTCAAGCACAGCACCTTCGGTTCCTTCAACTCTGATTTTTCCGTTAGGCAAAGACACCTTGACATTCTTGATCTCCGGCTTTACTTCCACAGCAGCTTCAACCGGAACAAGATGTGTCTTGCCGAAAATACTGCCGAGCGCTCCCCCCGAAACTACCGTCTGGGCTCCGCTGGCAGCAACCAGCACGATAATCAGCACAATTGCCCAGCCGCTGACACGGCTTTTGACTTCCGACTTGATGAACAGCCTGAGCAGCATTTCGAGACCGAACAAAATGAGCAGCGCAGGCCAAACATAGCCCAGAGCATCATAAGTAACGACATCATACTGGGCCAGGACTATAACTACCCCGAGTACGATGCAGCCTATCGCTGCAGTAAAGCTGCCGATCTTCCATCTCCCCATCATTCACTTCCCCATTCCGCTATACTTTTGAATTGTTCTTCAGCATTCTGAAGCCGTATCCGATCAGTCCTAGCGCCAGCAGAATCGCCCCGATATTCATATCGGTGAGCAGACGCCAGAGTCCCGGAAATACAGTGATCAAGAGCAGCATGAAGCCTACTGCAACACTGCCGATTCCTATCCAGACCGGGTTGATATCCTCCTGCATATACTCCGGCGCCGGCGGCAGCCCCATCGTCCAAGGTGCTCCAAAGCTGTCAGGATGGTACATCATCCGCTCATGCTCCGCAAAAGCCATCTTCATCCACGCCGCCTTTTGCAGTGCATCGAATAATTGATAGAACCAGAGTGCTGCCAATGCGAACGAGAAGACGTTGGCCATGGAAGGAATCAATATAATGAACACTGATGCTCCAATCATATACTGTAACCCCAGTTTTTTGAATCCCAAATATAAATGTCCAAGCCCCGGAACCATCGCCAGGAAAAAAGTAAGCCAGCGTTTCTTCTTAATCATCAAATACCCTCCTTTAAAATTGACTTCTATTTATTGCTCCCCCTGCGGACCAAACCATCCGGAGACGGAGGTCGACATCTGTCCGTTGATTTCGCTGATGCCGTAGGCCAGATTCTCAAAGACCCCCAGCTGCAGCAGGATGAAAGTCAGGCAAACCGCAAGGCCGTAATGCATCCAAGAAGTTCGCGGAGCGGTGCGGCGTCTTGCCGCTGTCTCCGGAACGGCCCGCTCTCTGCGCCCGGCTTCGAGCTGTTCAATTTGAGACATCACATGTACGGAAATATCCGGTATTTCGCACATCTCTATAGGTTCTTGTCCACTCTCCATGTCATTCCACAGCTGTGCGAGCTCTCTCGCTTCTTCCAGCCATAATGCGCAATCAGGACAAGCTTCGATGTGCAGACGGATATTAAACTCCATGTCAGGAGACAGCAGTCCATCAATATAATGCGGCATCCATTCCTTTACTGTTGCACAGTTCATCGCCATTCCTCCCCGCTTTTGCGCATCATCTGTCTGGCTCTGTAGAGCTGCGATTCGACTGTCTTGACTGATATTCCTTTTTGTTCGGCAATTTCCTGGTAGGACTGGCGCTGAAAATAATACAGCTGCACGACCGACCGGTACGGTTCCGTGAGACTGTTCAGATTATCGCCCAACTCCTGTGTCGCTTCCTTACGCAGCGCTTCCTGCTCCGGGGTAAGCGTGGTTACCAGATCATTCTCCGTGTAGTCCGCTGTACTGCGGTGCCGCCATTCCCTGTCGTTCGCCCGTTTCCAGTCCAGACATGTCCTGTAAGCAATACGGTAGAGCCAGGTGGAGAATGAGGATTGCCCTCTGAAGGAGGGGAGTGCCTTGTAAGCTTTGATAAAGACTTCCTGGGTCATATCCTTGGCCGACTCGGCTTCTCCCGTAATTTTGATGCATACTCTGTACACCATGCCCTGATACCGGTCAACCAGATGCCCGAAAGCCTGGTGCTGACCGCTCAGCACGGCAGAAATCCATTCCGTCTCTTCCAAACTGTACTCCCCTCCTTCACTTCATAAGGTTAGACGCCGGCAGTCCGGCATCCCCTGCAAACATTTTTAATTATTTTTGATTTCCTGATTTTATATCGCTTTTATGCAGTCTAACCATAAGAATACTCCAGTTTTGGAGGTAAACCATCAGTCGCTGTCGAACTAATTGATCATTATGACTAAAAAAAAACTTATTGGATTAATCATACTCTTTCTAGTAGGCCTAACAGGTCTCCGTATGCTGTGGTTCCACATCCATCCGCTCCCGATTCCGCTTCAAGCCTCGCAAGGCGTATTGGATTTACGCGGCAGCCCGTTCTCAGAGAATAGAATCTACACCTTAAAGGGTCAATGGGAATTTCATCCCGGTACTCTGCTTGCTCCAGACGGTTCTTCCCTTGACGATCTCTCTCCGGCAGCAAACGGCAGCTATATCAACGTGCCGGGCAGCTGGAACGAAGCACAGCAGCAAGACAGCAAATCTTACAGCTATGCTACCTACCGTCTGCGGATTCTGACAGACCAGCCGAATGAGTCCTTCGGCATCATCATGCCCAGGATCAATTCTTCCTCCATCCTGTATGTTAACGGCCTGGAAAAGGGCCGTTCGGGGAACCCTGCCGAAACGCCGCAAGGCTACACAGCGAGGGCTGTGCCTTATTCGGTATCCTTCACCGCAGATAAAGGGGAGGCCGAGCTTGTTCTTCTGATTGCCGATTTTGACACCGGCTCGGGAGGCATTCTAAGACCGGTTTTGTTCGGAAGCGCGCAGGCGATACATAAGGAGCGCCTCTTCTCCACCGGGATGCAGCTTATAGTCTGCATTGTGCTGGTGCTCCACGCTGCATATGCCATCATTTTGTACCTGATCAGCCCGCGGCAAAAGGCACTGCTGTATTTCACTCTGATGGTGCTCTGTGCTATACTCAGCATTTTATCGGATGACGACAGACTGCTGATGGTCTGGCTGCCGCTCGACAACGGCTGGTCGCTAAAACTCCTGCGTCTGGCTTATATCGGCACCTTTTTCTTCATGCTGCATCTTGCCAGATCCCTGCTTTACCCGCGGGTACGCTTCAAATGGCTGCGGATTCTCAACTTGATGTCTGCAATATTCGCCGGTTCACTGCTTGCAGTCCCCAGCAGCAGCGCCGTCTTTGCACTACTGAGCCATCTGTACGGTATTCTGCTGATCGCAGTAGCTCTCGGTATCTTCGTTATCATCTATAAATCCTTTATGAGCTATGAGGACGGCACCATCTTTTTGCTCCTGGCAATCACCAGTATTTTCAGCAGCATCTCCTGGGGAGTCATCAAAAATAACAGCACTGCAGGATTCAGCTTCTATCCTTTAGATCTGATCATAGCTTTTTTGGGCTTTGCCACTTACTGGTTCAGGCGTTATTTCTGGAATGCAGAGCAGACGGCCCGGCTGGCTGAAAGTCTCCAGCGCAGTATTAAACAAAAGGATGATTTTCTGGCCAACACCTCACATGAGCTTAAGAATCCGCTGCACGGCATTATGAATATTGCAGAAGCTGTACTAACCAGCGAAAAAGACAATTTACAGGCCAAAAATGCCGAGGACCTGCGGCTGCTCATCACTGTAGGACGCCGGATGTCCCTGCTGCTGAATGATCTGCTGGATTTATCACAGCTGCGTGAGAGCAATATCCAATTGAAAATGACCAGTCTGCGTATACAATCCCTGGCTTCCGGAGTACTGGATATGCTGCGCTTTATGACTGGCGGCAAAGATATTGAGCTCAGGATGGATATACCGGATAACTTTCCTGAGGTAACCGGTGATGAACAAAGAGTGATTCAAATTCTGTTCAATCTGCTGCAGAATGCCGTTAAATATACAGAAAAGGGTACTGTCAGTGTATATGCAGAGGTTCAGCGGCAGACTGCCCGGATACATATTATGGATACCGGAATCGGTATGGACAAAGAAACACAGATCCGGGTGTTTGAGCCTTATGAGCAGGGCGATTCCGGCATGACTGCCATGGGAGGGGGCATCGGCCTCGGCCTCAGTATCAGCAAAGGGCTCGTACACCTGCACGGCGGAAGCTTAAGCGTGTCTTCCAGTCCGGGCCAAGGTTCCATATTCACCTTTACGCTGCAGCTGGCTAAGGGACAGACAGCTGCGGCTGAAGAATCTGTAACCCAGGCTTCCGCGGTTCCGGTTCCGGCTTTGGACTCCTATGAGCGGAACCGGGATGAATCTGCATTCCAACCGGCTTCCTCATTGAAGCCCAAAGTTCTCGCCGTGGATGATGATCCTGTGAACCTGAAAGTGCTGCACAGCCTTCTATCCGCAGATCACTTCGAGATTACAGCGGTGTCCGGCGGATATGAAGCGCTGCAGCTTCTGGATGCGGACTCTTGGGATCTGGTTATTTCGGATGTTATGATGCCGGTTATGTCGGGCTATGAGCTTACCCGGCGGATCCGCGAACGGTTCACGGTCACAGAGCTCCCGGTGCTGCTTCTCACAGCCCGTAACCAGCCGGATGATATTTATGCCGGCTTTCTCTCAGAAGCCAATGACTATGTGACTAAGCCGGTGAACGCTATGGAATTGCGGATGCGGGCGCGCTCTTTAACAGACATGAAGCAATCCGTCACCCGGCAGCTCCGCCTGGAGGCCGCTTATCTGCAGGCACAGATCCAGCCGCATTTCTTGTTCAATACGTTGAACTCCATCTCTGCCCTGGCCTCTTTTGATACCGCAAGAATGAGCGGCCTGATTGATGCCTTCAGCTCCTACCTGCGGTTAAGCTTCAACTTTCTAAATGCCGAGCCTCTGGTGCCCCTTGAACGTGAACTGGAGCTGGTCAGGGCGTATCTGTATATTGAAAAAGAGCGCTTCGAAGAGCGTCTTGAAATCATCTGGTCGCTGGAACACGTTGGTCATGTGATGCTTCCTCCGCTGACCATTCAGCCGCTCGTGGAGAATGCGGTCCGCCACGGCATTATGAACCGGGCCAAAGGCGGCCATGTTGAAATCTCCGTCAGGCAGCAGAAAGAGGGAACTCAAATTATCATTTCTGATAACGGAAAAGGGATAAGCGGAGAGCTTTTGCCGGAACTGCTTGCCGGATCTCCGGACCCGGAGCGGGGGATCGGGATTCTGAACACCCACAAACGGCTTATGCGTCTGTACGGCAGCGGCCTGACGATCCAAAGTACTGTTCACGAGGGGACTTCCGTCCAATTTCTGATTCCCTTCGAACCAAAGAAAACTTGAAAAGTGGTGAGCTAAGTTATGATTCAAGCCCTGCTGGTGGACGATGAACGGCTGGCGCTTATGAAGCTGCAGCTGATGCTGGAAGAACTTAAAACCGTCAAGGTTGCCGGGACCTTCACAGATTCCGCAGAAGCTCTTCAGGCTGCACCCGGTCTGGACCCTGATGTAATTTTTCTTGATATTGAGATGCCGGAAATGAACGGCATGCAGGTGGCTGAGCAGATGCAGAATCTCTGTCCCGGGGCAAGCATCGTGTTCGTAACCGCCTATAATGACTATGCAGTCGATGCTTTTGAGCTGAATGCACTTGATTATGTACTAAAGCCGATACATCCTGGCCGTCTGCAGAAGACAGTTCAGCGTCTGGAATTCGCTAAAGCACAGGCCCCGCAGGAGAAGCCTGGCGGACAATTAATGCTCCGCTGCCTGCAGTCCATCAGATTTGAGCGCGGGGGCCAGCCGCTGCAGAATATCCGCTGGCGGACATTAAAGGCCCAGGAACTGTTCGCTTATCTGGTGCATAACCGTGACCGTTACACCAGTAAGGATTATCTGATTGAATGGCTTTGGCCTGAATTTAATTACAAGAAAGCCTCTACTCTGATGTACACCACGATCTATCAGGTACGGCAGTGCCTGAAGCAGGCTGGAATCCCGCTGCAAATTAACAGTGCCAGCGAAGGCTACATACTGGAAACGGGAGGCCTGCAGATCGACATTGCAGAATGGGAAAACGGCATCCAGTCCCTTCCTGCAATTAGCGATAAGAATTATATGGAACATCAGCGCCTGTTCGATCTCTATTCCGGTGATTATCTGGGCGATTATACCTATATATGGGCGGAAGGTGAGCGTCAGCGCCTGCGGACCATCTGGCTGCACCACGCCGCCTTAATGGCTGAATTCTATATCGGGACCGGCAGAATTCCGGAAGCTGTCACCACCTACCAGCGTATTGTCCAGCTTCAGCCATATTTCGAACAGGCTCATTTGGGCCTTATGAAAATTTATGACAGCATGGGTGAGCGGACAGCCGTGGAGGAGCAGTACAATACCCTCTACGGCATGCTGGTCAGGGAACTGGGCATTGAGCCGCCCCCCCATATCATTAACTGGTACAATGAATGGAAACATCAAAATCTCAGCGTGTAACCTTCCCATGCCGGAGTCTTTTACATACAGCTGCTGCCGATAAATGAGAACAGCAAAACACCCGGAGCTGAAAACCGCTGCCGGGTGTTTTGCTGTGTTCCTGCGGCCTTACTGTAGGCAAGGCTGAGCTGGCTTATTTAGTATGTGTCTTGAATCTTCTGGCTAATACCGCGCCCAGTACAATTAATATTCCGCCTGTCATATAGAGCGGAAGCGGGCTGTTCTCTCCGGTCTGCGGGAGCTGGGCAGGCTTACCGGGTCTGCCCCCCGGATCATTAGAATCGGTAACTGTACCCAGCGGCACATCGTCGACACCGATCTCAATGATGAGTTCTTCTTCATTGCCGTCCTCATCGGTAACAATGATCGTGAACTTATCTTTGCCTTTATATCCGGGATCCGGTGTATATATCCATTTTCCGTCCGGCGTAACCGTAACTGTGCCATTCTTGGGCTCATCACCTACCGATGGAATACCGCCTAAAGGAATTTCACCTTCCACCGGCATATCAACAATGGTAGTTGCCTCTGTGGCTTGCGGAGCCGGCGGAGTACTGCTTGCCGCAGGCTGCCCCGGTGTTACTGACGGCGTTACTGCCGGCGTTACTGTTGGCGTTACTGCCGGTACTGGTGAAGGCGTTGCAGAAGCTGCTGGAGAAGCAGATGGCGTTGCTGGCGCTTCTGTAACAATAACTCCCGGTGTTCCAGGAGTTGGTGACGGTGTCACTGTTCCTCCCGGCTCCGTTGTCGGCACAGATGTTGGATCTGTTGTCGGCGCAGGCGTTGGCGTTGCTGTCGGCACTGGTGTCGGCGTTGGCGTCGCTGTCGGCACTGGTGTCGCTGTCGGCACTGGTGTCGGCGTTGGCGTTGCTGTCGGCACTGGTGTCGGCGTTGGCGTTGCTGTCGGCACTGGTGTCGGTGTTGGCGTCGCTGTCGGCACTGGTGTCGGCGTTGGCGTCTTTTGGTTTGTAATAGGCGCCAGCACCGTCTGAGCTGCTGAACCAATCGTTACAGGATGTTCTGTAGTGTCCAGGACATACCCTGCCGGAGCCTTAATTTCCTTCAGCACGTAAGCCCCCAGCTTCAGTCCATTGAATTCAAGTAGCCCGTTAACATCCGTTTTACCGCTTTTAACCAGTTTACTGCCGGAATCATACAATCCAAACTCTGCGCCTTCCAGCTTCTTGTCCGGATTCTCCTGTGCTACTTTAGTTACTCTAAGCGAACCCAGAACCTCTACAGGCACTGGAGCATTGGCAACAGTTACTACTTTCTCCTGTGAGGGATCGATGATTACAGGGACGGACTGGGTATCCAGGATGTAACCTTCAGGAGCGGTCTTTTCTTTCAGTGTATAGGTTCCACCCTTTAACTTGGTGAACTTCAGCTCACCGTTTGCATCGGTCACTCCGGAATTCACCTTAACCCCTTTTGCGTCATAGAGCTCGAACTCTGCTCCTTCAAGCTTATGGCCTGCATCACCCAAAGCTGTTTTGATCAGCTTGAGGGAACCGTGAAAATCATTCTTAATTGTTATTTCTACCGGTGTTGAAGAATTGATTGTCACTTTATGCTCTTTCCCGTCCAGGGCATACCCGGCAGGAGCCTTGGTTTCCTTTAATACATACTTGCCGGCCTTCAGATTCGTGAACTTTAATTTGCCGTTCTGATCGGCGGTTTCCACTTTTTTGTCAGTCTGCTGCGTGCCGACAATCCGGAACAGCGCAAATTCGGCGCCAGGCAATTGTTCGGTCCCGGCTTCGTTGGTTTTGGTTACTTCCAGCGACCCTTTAACACCGCTTCCCGTCCCCGAGGTTTCCACGATGAAGACATCGTTTTTGGTGGAATAAGGCTTCTCAATCTTCTGCACACTGTCTCCGCTGAACGAGATGGCATTGGTCAGCTGCACATTGCCGACATCTGTCACAACAGCCTGATATTCCAGGATATAGGGCTCATCAATCGGGTTCAAGAAGGTCAGTTCAAAGCTTTCCTTGCTGTCAGCCCCCGTCTTGAAGGCCAGCGTGTAGTCCGTGTCCAGGATCAGCTTATCTGCAGTTTTGGTTACTGTACCATTTGAGGCCACCGCCGTCTTGAAAAGCTGGAAGCTGGATGGCAGCAGCACCTGATTCGCACTCGGAGTGTCTGTGATTTTTACATTTTTAACATTAGACTGGTTGGCATTGATTACTGCACTCCAGTTCAGAAGCGTCTGGTCATCCTTATCCTGCTTCACACCTTTGGTGACATATTCGCCGCCTCTTGGTATGGTTACTGTTCCTGTCAAAGGTTCCGATACCGGCTTGCCGTCCTTGTCATTCAACACCGCTGTATTGGTAACACTTGCCTGATTGATGTCCCCGCCTGTAAACTCCGTGGTGAACACAACATAGAAGGCATAATCAACCTGGTCAATGAATTTCACTTCCAGCTGCTTTTTGTCCGTTACCGTTACTTTGTACTTGGACGCGTCTATTTGCACCCCCTGCTTGGGATCGCCGTTTGCCTCATACTGAAGCTGATAGACTGCTGCTGTTACACTGCCAATTTCCTGGCCGGCAGGAAGGGTATCCACAAGTGTAGCACCCGGCGCCAAAATCCGTTTGTTGTAGTTCGCCCCCACAGCCCAGGTAATTTGTTTTGTCACAGCATCATAGGTGCCTGTCTTCAAACCGTTGTTTTTCACTTCATTACGCGGATTAAAGGTGGCAGAGCCGCTGATTTCATGCGCTTTTCCGCTGGAATCTTTCCAGTTAAGCAGTGCTGTATTCTTGAAGTTAGATGCATTCTGCAATTTATAATAGTCAAAATTAGTAGTGTAAGTTACTGTGAACGGCTGGCTGACCGGCTTAGTAAATTTGACCGTGAAACCGTCATTTTTGCCATAAGTGCTTCCATTCGGGGTAATCGTATAATCTGCACTATCTATGCTTGGAGTAGAAGTAATAACCGGCAGCCCGATTAGCTTTAATCCTGCATGGTCAAACGTATCGGTCAGGATTAGCTCCTTCATCTCTTTAGCATCTTTGTTCACGCTGATGGTCCATTTTACAGTCTTGTTCAGGTAGTCAATATCTCCAGCCTTCTTCTCCACGATCCGCTGGTTCAGCTCGCGGGAAGCATCATCCGAATAAGTGACATAGGTAACCACATTTTTAATGGTTTCCTGTTTATATACACGGTCTGCCACCTTTGTTTTGTAGACAATTTTATACGGTGAATGAATGGTATGGTTAAATTGCAGCTTAAAGCCGTTCTTGTCAGCCTTGTCAGTCAGCGGCACAACCGTATAGTCTGCTCCCTTAGCCAGAGTACCGTCTTCGCTTGCCTTCCCGTCCTGATCCAGCTTGATTTTGTATACAATCACAGACTCCTCCACCAGTACCTGTGACTTATTAAAATAATCCAGCAGGACAGCATCCTCTGAGGCAATCGTCTGTTCGTTATAGTTAAATCTGATTTCCCAAGGAATCGTTTCCGTCGCAGCATCAAAGCTGCCTGCAATTTTCTCCAAAGGCTTTCCGCGTACAATGTCTACAGCCTTGGAGGCCTCACGGGACACTCCCTCTCCCGTAAGTGAAGCCGTATTAGTGAACCGGGATACAGAGGCATCCGTAATTTTGGTGGAAAATTTAATCCGGTAAGCCTCGTTGATGGAACTTCCGAACTTCAGGTTCAGCAGTCTTCCGCTGCTGTCTGACGTATCATATTGACCGGAACCCAGCTTCGTTTTCTCGGACACATTTCCCTGAATATCTACTTCAAGCTGATAAACCTCAATTGAACCTGGATCCAGTTCCAGTCCTGCCGGAATGTTATCCGTAATCACCGCACCCTTGATGTTGTCCAGTGAGGTATTCACATCCAGCGTCCAGCCGATACCCGACGGATTATATTTTTGCGGCTGGGGTGCCCCTTCCTTCTTCAGACTGGTTCCGCCCTTGGGATGGACCTGTATAACAATCGTATTGGAGTCATTGCCCGCTACCGGAAAGTAAAGCTCCTGTGTGGTAGTGCCGGTCATTCTGGTGGAGCTCAGCTTCGATTTCACATTAAAAGTACCGCCTACATCGAATAAACCTTCGATTTCGCTGGAAAACGTGAGCACGACTTTATTGTCGGTGCTTACCTTGAAGGTCCCGATGCTTCCCGAATCCACACCGTCGTAGACCAGATTTCCGGAATAGGTTTGATCGATGGCCAGCTGCTGAGGAAGCGCATATGTAAAGGTATCCCCTCCGCGGTACTTTTGCCCGCCCTGATCAGGAAGCTCAGGAAGCTTGAAACTCAGGCTTACTTGAACTTCAGAGTCAAGCTTATACACACTATCCGTGACCTGCGTGCCGTTCTCGTATACTGCCATGGTTACACTTGTGACGATATTTTCCTGAATAGCCGTCCCTTCCGCATGGGCCTGTGAAGCAAAGCCGAACCCGTTGGCAAACTGTGTCAGCAGCAGCACCAGGGTCATCCATGCACCTAAAGCCTTTCTCTTCATAAGTTTACTAACCTCTCTTTCTCTAATGAATGATTCCGTACCGCAACTGTAATCCCCCCATATGAACAATTTCTGAACAGCCGTCTGAACATGTAAAAAAAGCCATCCGGTTATCAGGAATACCTGCTTAACCAGATGGCTCTCTTCAAACTAAGTATAGGTTTATGAATAGGTGCTACAGCTGCGCATGATCACGCTTGGTATACGTTTTGCGCTTCTCGATCAGCTTGTTCAGCGCATCCAGATAAGCCCGTGCACTGGCTTCCAGGATATCGGTGCTGAGTCCGCGCCCTTGTGCCGCAACTTCACCCTGTGACAGGACCACGTGGACCTCACCTTGGGCATCCTTGCCCCGGCTGACTGCCTTGATCGAATAGTCTCCGAGCGTTACTTCCTCTCCGGTAGCCTGATCAATCGCGTTGTAAATCGCATCGACAGAACCGTTGCCCTCAGCCACAGCTACAATCGGCTCCGGATCCTGGCCGTCAAGAATAACCTTCGCTGTTGGTGTAGCCTCATTACCGTAAGTAACATAGATCGTCTGCAGGCTGTAAACTTCCGGTGTATCGAGAAGTCTTTCATCCAGCAGTGCCAGAATGTCTTCGTCCGATACTTCCTTCTTTTTATCCGCCAGCTCTTTGAATCTGCCAAAAGCCGCGTTCAGCTCTTCTTCGGAAACCTCATAGCCCAAATCACTCAGCTTATCACGGAAGGCATGGCGCCCGGAGTGTTTGCCGAGCACCAGCTTGCTCTCCTTAAGACCGATAGTCTCTGGCGTCATGATCTCGTAGGTCGTCTTCTCCTTCAGCATGCCGTCCTGGTGAATTCCCGATTCATGAGCAAAGGCGTTAGCGCCGACAATCGCTTTGTTGCCGGGAACAACCATACCGGTAAGCTTGCTGACCAGCCGGCTGGTACGGGAGATTTCGGACAGCACCAGTGAAGTTTTGGCATTAAAAAATTCACTCCGTGTCTCCAGTGCCAGCGCAACCTCTTCAATCGCTGTATTCCCCGCGCGTTCGCCGATACCATTAATCGTACCTTCGATCTGATCCGCACCGTTTTGGATGGCCGCCAGTGTGTTAGCCGTAGCCATTCCCAGGTCATTATGACAATGGGCGCTGAGCTGAACACGTTCGATATCCGGCACATTTTCCTTCAGGAATTTGAAGATGGCCCCGTATTCGGAAGGATTCAAATAGCCGACCGTATCGGGTATGTTCACCACATTTGCACCTTCGCGAATCGCCATCGCTACCATTTCAGCCATGAAATCGCGCTCGGTACGGCCCGCATCCTCCAGAGAAAACTCCAGCTTGGGGAAGTACTTCTTCGCATAGCGGATAGCGGACTGCGCAGTTTCCAGTACCTGAGCTTTATCCATGCGCAGCTTATGCTGCCGGTGTATAGGTGATGTAGCCAGGAACAGATGAATGCATGGATCCTGTGCACCCTTAAGCGCTTCTTTGACCGCATCAATATCACTCTCTCTGGATCTCGAGAGCCCGATCAGGGTAACGTTCTTCACCGCTCTTGCCACCGCATTTACCGAGGCCAGATCTCCCGGTGAAGCGGCGGGAAATCCCGCTTCCATCCGGTCAATGCCCAGCTTTTCGAGCTGGTGGGCGATTTCCACTTTTTCTCTTGTGTTGAGGTTCACACCCGGCGACTGCTCCCCGTCACGCAGTGTCGTGTCGAACACATAAATTTTCCGCATGCTGAGCACCTCCTGATCATTGTGCTTAAACCCTCAAATGCGGCCCGCAAAATCACGGCCGCATCTGAGGGTATACTATAGTGGGTATAATTTTAAGTATATGATCCTATTTCTTAATCCAGTGCATCATTTCACGCAATTGGCTGCCTACTACTTCAACCGGATGAGCGGCCTCATTACGCCGGGTAGCGGTCAGGAATGCACGGCCGGACTGGTTCTCAAGGATAAAGTCGCGGGCAAATTTACCTTGTTGAATATCCGTCAGCACGGCTTTCATTGCTTTTTTGGTTTCGTCTGTAACGATACGCGGTCCGGTTACATAGTCGCCGTATTCAGCAGTGTTGGAGATGGAGTCGCGCATAGTAGCAAGTCCGCCTTCATACACGAGGTCAACGATCAGCTTCAGCTCATGCAGACATTCGAAGTATGCCATTTCAGGAGCATATCCGGCTTCGGTCAGTGTTTCGAAGCCTGCTTTGATCAGTGCGGATACACCGCCGCACAGTACAGCCTGCTCACCGAACAGATCGGTTTCGGTCTCTTCACGGAAGGAGGTTTCGATGACTCCGGCACGGGTACAGCCGATACCTTTGGCATAAGCAAGTCCGATTGCCTTAGCGTTTCCGGTTGCATCCTGCTCGATAGCGATCAGGCCTGGAACACCGAAGCCTTCAACATAAGTACGGCGGACCATGTGGCCCGGGGATTTAGGAGCTACCAGGAGTACATCCGCATCCTTAGGAGCAACGATTTGTCCGAAATGTACGTTGAAGCCGTGGGAGAACATCAGAGCCGCACCGTTTTTGAGGTTCGGTTCGATATCATTTTTATATACGGAAGCCTGTGTTTCGTCCGGCATAAGAATTTGCACTACATCTGCACGGGATACTGCTTCTGCTACCGACAATACTTCAAAGCCGTCATTTTTGGCGGTTTCGAAGGATTTGCCTTCGCGCAGGCCGATGACAACCTGAAGACCGCTGTCACGCAGGTTCTGAGCCTGGGCATGCCCTTGGCTGCCGTACCCGATTACCGCAATTGTCTTCCCTTTTAATACACTCAGTTCTGCATCCTGTTCATAGTACGTTGTCACTGCCATTGTCAATATCCTCCTTTAATTTGGGACCCATCGTAAAGAGCGGGTACTTCAAGAGAGCCTGAGCAGAGCAGCCTGCTGTCGGCTTCTCTTCAAGTCCCCGCTCTTTAGCAGGGAATTCATCGTGTTATTATCAAATTAATGCAAACAAGCAGTAATCCGTTAAAGCCGTAAATTATACTTATCAGGCATTGCCGCGGATCATCGCCGTTACTCCCGTGCGGGACAGCTCTTTGATACCGTATGGCTTCAGCAGTTCGATCATCGCGTCAATCTTCTGCGTGTCTCCCACTACCTGTACCAAGAGGCTGTTCGTGCCGATATCGACAACGGAAGCACGGAAGGTTTCGACTACGCCCATAATTTCGGGACGTTCGGACGGCTCCGCCTTGACTTTAATCAGCGCAAGCTCACGGGCAACCATCGGTTTGGAGCCCAGATCGACAACCTTGATCACATCGATCAGCTTATAAAGCTGTTTCTCAATCTGTTCAAGGGTATGCTGGTCTCCAAGGGTTACGATGACCATCCGTGACAAGCCCACCTCTTCGGACTGGCCGACGGTGATACTCTCAATATTAAAGCCCCGGCGGCCAAACAAACCTGATACCCGCTGCAGCACACCCGGCTGGTCATTTACAAGTACAGCAAGCGTATGTTTCATCACTGTCATTCATCCCCCATCAGCATTTGATCGATGGTTGACCCTTGAGTTACCATCGGGTAGACATTTTCGTCTTTTGGAACAACGAATTCTACCAGAACGGGTCCAGGCGTTTCCAGAGCTTCCTTCCACACTGCGCCAGCCTCTTCCTTGTTCGTTGCCCGCAGTCCCTTTACACCGTAAGCTTCAGCCAGCTTTACAAAATCCGGGCTGCCGGCGAGGTCGGTATAGCTGTAGCGTTTCTCATAAATGAGATTCTGCCACTGCCGGACCATTCCAAGGACCTGATTGTTAATGACTACGATTTTGACCGGTATATTATTGATGGCACAGATGGCCAGCTCCTGCGAACACATCTGCATTCCGCCGTCGCCATTGATCGATACTACCAGCCGTTCCGGCTGCGCCATTTGCGCACCGATGGCTGACGGGAATCCGAAGCCCATCGTCCCCAGACCGCCGGAAGTAATCCATGAGCGCGGATGATTGAATTTGTAATACTGTGCAGCCCACATCTGGTGCTGTCCTACGTCTGTAGTAACGATAGCCTCACCCTTAGTGGTTTCATTGATCATTTCGATGACCCACTGCGGCTTGAGCTCTGTATCCGAATCGTTGTAGCGAAGCGGCTTATCCAGCTTCCACTGGGCAATCTGCGTTCTCCATGCATCCGCATTAGCTGCACGGCTTACATCAGGAATCAGCATTTCCAGCACTGTCTTCACATCGCCGACGATTGGAATATCAGGGGTTACATTCTTGCCGATTTCCGCCGGATCAATGTCGATATGCACAATCTTGGCCTTTGGTGCGAAGCCGTCCAGCTTGCCTGTTACACGGTCATCAAACCGGGCACCGATATTAATGAGCAGGTCACATTGCTGAATCGCATTATTCGCAGTGTAGGTACCATGCATACCCGGCATGCCCATCCACAGGTCATCTCCGCTCGGGAAACCGCCGAGTCCAAGCAGTGTAGTCGTAATCGGAATTTCTGTCTTCTTCGCGAATTCGTACATCGCTTCATGTGCACCGGAGTAGATCACGCCGCCGCCTGCAATAATAATCGGACGTTCTGCGGCAGATATGGCGCGCACCAGCTTATCCAGCTGAAGCTTGTTCGGTACAGTGCGCGGGTTGTAACCGCGGAGGTTCACTCCCTGCTGCTGCACCGGCGTGAACAGGGTCTTCGCTGCCGATACATCCTTAGGGATGTCAATCAGTACCGGACCTTTGCGGCCAGTGTTCGCAATATGGAACGCTTCATGAATAATCCGCGGAAGGTCTTCTACATCGCGTACCAGGTAACTGTGCTTCGTAATCGGCATCGTGATGCCCGTAATGTCCGCTTCCTGAAAAGCATCTGTGCCGATCAGGCTGGAGAATACATTACCGGTGATTACCACGAGCGGCACTGAATCCATAAAGGCTGTCGCTATGCCGGTTACGAGATTGGTTGCTCCCGGTCCCGAGGTAGCGATACATACACCGGGTTTGCCGCTTGCTCTGGCATAACCGTCAGCGGCGTGAATGGCGCCTTGTTCATGACGCGTAAGAATATGCTTGAAATCCTCAAATCCGTGAAGCGCATCATAGATGTACAGTACGGCTCCGCCGGGGTATCCGAAGACAGTGTCTACATCCTCCAGAACCAGACTGCGCAGCAGGATTTCGGAACCAGTGATGACCTCCGGATTCTTCCATTTCTCACGTAACTGCTCTGTAGACCGCACTTCCGGTAATTGCGCACTCATCAGTATTCCTCCCCTCGATATTTAACACGCTTATGCAAATGACAGACCGTCTTGGTTATTGGCAATAAGGGCCGGTTAACTCAACCGGAAGAATTGTTCACCAGTCTGGATAATGGATCCAGAACTTCTGTGTCAACAAAAAAACCTTCCGCCTCCCACGCGCCAAATAAAAGCGCGTGAGGGACGAAAGGTTGATCTTCCGTGGTACCACCCATGTTTGCATTACATCTCGCGATGCAACGCCTTATCAGGTAACAAAGATCCATCGATGTAGGCAGGGCCCTAATCTCTGTACCTGAAGTCCGTAACGCGGACTATACGATTCCCCCTAATAATTCCACCACTTCTGCCGGTGGACCTTTCAGGGAAACAGCTCCGAGGTGAGCTCGTATATAAGGGATTTCGGTGGAGGTTGCAGCATATCCTCTCACTCTCTGAGCAAAAGAGCCCTTAAAACTTCGTCCTCATCATTGCCGATGCATGTATGTTCGATAAAATGTTTAGACACATTATATGATTCCTCACACGGATAGTCAATACCCATATTTTCAGAATTGACACAAATTGTTGTCATGTTCTTTCCGTAACGCCCACACCCCGGAAGGCATATGATGTACGACAATATGTGGAAAGGGGGGGCGCTCCATGATACGTTATCGCAGACCCAAGCAGGACGACAGCGTCATTCTGGATTTAATTGAAAAACAGCTTGTACCATTATCACATCTTCCGCAGCCTGTAATTAACCAGGTCAGAAAAGACCTGCCGCGCCGCTTGGGGCAGGGGGTAACCCTGGTAGCCTGTCCAGACTATGAGAGCGATCCGCTGGGGTTTGTCCACTTTATGCTGCATGGTGATTTGCTCTACATTGACATGCTGGCCGTAGCCCCTGCAGCACGCCGCAGGCACTGGGGCAACATGCTGATGGACCGTGCGGAGCGGTTTGCATTATCACGCGGATGCCAAAGGGCTAAGGTATCCGTGGACGCAGGGAATACGGCCGGCATTTCTTTTTATCAAAAATTAGGTTACAGCGTAACCCGGTATCAGCCGCAAAACTATTGTTATGAATTCGAGAAACAGTTCAAATAAGGACCCAATCCATTTCCGGGCTTAAAAAAAGCCGATGGGAGGATATGGCTTGCCCCCGTAACCGCCAGGACCATAAGGACCGTATCCGTAGCCGTAAGGAGATACAGGGCCGCCATATCCACCATATCCGGGACCGTATTTCGGACCATAGGCATAAGGAGCCGTACCCACTGCCAAAAGGTCAAACAGCACCAGCGGAATTAAAGCTTTAGTTTGCACTTTTTTACCATTGACCCGCTGCATAATCAGCTGATTTCCGGAGATGCGGATCAGCTTGCCTGTTACCTTGGTACCGTCCTTCTTCACTGCCACAATATTTTTGCCCACCAGCTTCATGACCTGCTTCTTCGTTACCGGCTGTGTCATAATATCCCTCCTAAAGTCATTCGCTCAAGTTTCAAGACAGTGTATTCATCACTCCCTCTACTCGCCTGTACACATGCCCTCACCAGGACTGCCTCCGGGTTAATGCAGCAAAAAAAAAACGCATCTCCGGACTTGCCGGAAATGCGTCTTTGGATTACGTGTATAGTACAATCTGTATGCTTTAGCGCTTGCTGGGGTCGTACGGTTCCCCCAATGCTTTTGGAGCCGAAGACCGGCCGACAGCACTGACCAAAACGATGATGGTGAGGACGTAAGGAATCATGAAGATAAATTCCTGCGGAATACTTCTCGACCATTCAAACAGCTGCACATAGTTGCGGATTGCCTGGGAGAACCCGAAGAATACAGCTGCTCCGAAGGCGCCCACCGGATTCCACTTCCCGAAGATCATTGCGGCAATCGCAATAAACCCTTGGCCGGAAATCGTATTGTGGGCAAAAGTACCTGTTGTTGTCAAAGTGATGGTCGCTCCGCCGATACCCGCCAGCAGACCGCTCAGCATAACGCCGATGTATCTCATCCGTTTGACGTTGACACCCAAGGTGTCCGCAGCACTCGGATGTTCTCCGACAGCACGCAAACGGAGACCGAACGGTGTCTTGAAAAGCACAAAATAAATAACAATGACGAGAATAATCGCCAGGTAAGTAGTCGGATAGGAATTAAAAATCCCGTTGCCGATAACCGGAATGTCAGAAAGCCACGGAATGGATACCTTTCTGAACCCCTCAATCAGCGGAGTCTCGCCTGCCCCTTCAAAAAACAGCTTAACCATATACAGCGTGCTTCCTGCCGCCAGGAAGTTGATGACCGTACCGCTGATGGTCTGATCCGCTTTGAAGGTAATCGAGGCGACGGCATGAATCAGTGAGCCGATCACTCCGACAGCCATGGCACAGAGTACACCCACCCAGGGAGCCCACGCACCCATTCCTGCATCCTGGGCATAATAACCGCCCACTGCAGCAGCAAAAGCACCAAACATCATCAAACCTTCAAGACCGATGTTGACAACGCCGGAGCGTTCAGAGAAGATGCCGCCAAGTGCAGCGAAAATGAGCGCCGTGGAAAAAACAAGCGTTGTATTGAGCAACTGTCCTAACGTCTGCAGATCCATCTATAACACCTTCTCTTTCTTGCGCTTAAGGTAGAACGGTTTAAGCACCCAGCGGACAATTCCTTGTGCCGCAATAAAGAATATAATTGAACCGATTACGATCCGGATCAGCTCCGGCGGAACGTCTGCGCCAAAGCTCATACCTGCAGCACCGTAAGTCAGCATACCATACAGAATGGCTGCCAGGATAACCCCCAGCGGATGAGTCAGACCAAGCAAAGCTACGGCAATACCGTTAAAGCCGTAACCAGGTGATGCGGCAAATATAGACTGGTAGTGGAATACGCCCAGCACTTCGCCTGCTCCTGCCAGACCGGCAAAAGCACCACTGATGAACATGGCTTTGACAACATTACGGCCGACATTCATCCCGGCATATTCAGCGGCATTCGGATTCAGGCCGACAGCACGCATCTCGTACCCCTGTTTGGTTTTCCACAGGTAGACATAGAAGAACAGTGCTGCACAAAGCGCAATCGCCGTCCCCCAGTGTATACGGGCATTATCGAAAATATCATTCAGGAAAGGCATGGACAGCGAAGCCGGTATGTCCTGCGAACGGTTCTGCCCTTGGAGGAGCAGGAAGTTTCTGATAATATAATTCGACAGATAGAGCGCAATCCAGTTCAGCATGATCGTAGTAATAACTTCATTGATTCCGCGCTTAGCCTTGAGGTAACCGGCAATACCGGCCCACATCCCCCCGGCCAGCCCTGCAGCGATCACCGCAAGCGGAACCAGCAGGAATGCCGGAAGCCCGGACAGCTTGATACCGACCAATGTGGCAGCAGTCATGCCGATCAGCACCTGGCCGTCCGCACCGATGTTAAACATCCCTGAGCGGAAAGCAAAGGCTACAGCAAGACCAGTGAACATCAGCGGCGTCATTTCACGGACAGCTTCACCGAAGTCATATGGACTCCCGAATACACGCTTGAACAGCGCGGAGTATGCAGCTATCGGGTCGTATCCGCCAATCAGCATGACAACGGCTCCGACCAGGAAGCCCATTACAATCGCAACCAGAGGTACAATGTAGCTGTCTGTTGCGAAGATTTTTTTCAATCTATGCACCTGCATTTCCTCCCCGCTTCAGGCTGCCCGCCATCATCAGACCCAATTCCTGGTCATTTGTATCCTGCGGGAACACTTCACCGACAATTTGACCTTCATAAATAACAGCAATTCTGTCGGATACATTCATGATTTCATCCAGCTCAAAGGAAATCAGCAATACGGCTTTCCCTTGGTCACGCTGGGCAATCAGCTGCTTTTGTACAAATTCAATGGCACCGACATCAAGACCGCGTGTAGGCTGTGCGGCAATAAGCAATGTCGGATTTTTGTCTATTTCCCGCGCAATAATCGCTTTTTGCTGATTCCCCCCTGATAAGGAGCGGGCTTTGGTCTCAATCGAAGGTGTACGTACATCAAACTGCTTGATCAAATCCTCGGCATGACGGTCGATGACATCCATCTTCAGAAACCCATTTTGATTATAAGGGCTCTTATAGTAGGTTTCGAGCACCATATTCTCGCTCACGCTGAAATCCAGCACCAGCCCGTGTTTGTGGCGGTCCTCCGGAATATGGGACACATTCATCTCGGAAATTTTGCGCGGAGAAAGGTTGGCAATTTCCTTGCCCGACACGGTAATGGAGCCTGAATCAATCTTGCGCAGGCCTGTAATCGCCTGAATCAGCTCACTTTGTCCATTGCCGTCAACGCCTGCGATTCCGAGAATTTCGCCAGCCTTCACATCAAAGCTGAGACCGTTCAGGACAGGCACACCATCCTTGCTCTTGCTGCTGACATTGGTCAGTTTGAGCACGCTTGATCCGACATGCGGAGCCTGCTTGTCCACCTTGAAGGTAACTCCGCGTCCAACCATCTTCTCGGCCAGCTCATTCGGGTTCGTCTCGGAAGTATTAACCGTATCGATGACCTTTCCCCGGCGGATAATGGTTACACGGTCAGAGATATGCATGATTTCTTTAAGTTTGTGCGTGATCAAAATAATGGACTTGCCTTCGGCAACGAGCCGCTTCATAATCGCCATCAATTCAGTAATTTCCTGCGGCGTTAATACAGCGGTAGGCTCGTCGAATATAAGAATATCCGCCCCGCGGTACAGGGTTTTCATAATTTCTACCCGTTGCTGCATGCCGACCGAAATATCATGAATCCTGGCATTCGGATCCACTTGAAGGCCATACTGCTCTGATAGCTTACGAACCTCTTCCGCTGCAGATTTATAGTCGATTTTAAGTCCCTTCTTAGGCTCCATCCCAAGAACAATATTCTCGGTTACCGTAAAAGGATCTACGAGCTTGAAATGCTGGTGAACCATACCAATACCAAGCTCAATAGCTTTATTAGGGCTATCGATAATAACCGGTTTCCCGTCGATTTCGATGCTGCCTTCATCGGGCTGGTATAGTCCGAATACGATATTCATCAAGGTTGATTTGCCTGCCCCGTTCTCACCAAGCAGTGCATGAATCTCCCCTTTGTTCAGCGTCAGACTAATGGAGTCGTTCGCGATAATACCGGGAAAGCGTTTTGTGATTTGCTTCAACTCTACGACAGGAGCCGCAGCACTCATGGAATCACCCTCATCACAGAATATATAATTACTTTAGAGACAAGGTTAACCGCCCCGGAGGGGCGGCTGGCCTGTGTCTGACATAAACCGTTGTGTTGACAGGGAACAAGGCCAGCTTGAGAACCGGCCTTGTTTCCTTAGTTATATATGGTAGCGCATGAAGAATTCAGACAAGTATTACTCGCTTGGAACAGTGATCGTTCCGTCGATGATTTGTTGCTTGTACTCTTCAACTTTAGCCAGGATCTCTTCGGAAACGTTAGCCTTGGATGTCTCAGGAAGGCCTACACCGTTGTCTTTCAGCGTCAGTACAGTTGTAGTACCGCCTGCGAAAGTTCCGTCAACCACTTGCTGGGAAACTCTCTTAACCGCTTCGTCAACGCGTTTGATCATGGAAGTCAGGGTTACATCATCGCCAAATTCCAGGGATTGGTCTTTGTCTACGCCGATAACCCATACTTTGTCGCCGCCTGCATCGTTGCGGGATTTAGCTTCGTTAAATACACCGTTACCAGTTGCGCCTGCAGCCGGGAAGATGATGTCGTTGCCGTCGTTGTACAGTGTAGCAGCAAGGGATTTACCGGTATCAGGCTTGTCATAGGCACCGGCATAAGTGATTGTTACTGTTGCATCAGGGTTAACCGCTTCTACGCCGGCTTTGAAGCCCACTTCGAAACGTTTGATAACAGGGCTTTCCATACCGCCGATGAACGCAACTTTGTCAGTTTTGGTAGTCATACCTGCAACTACACCCACCAGGAAGGATCCTTCGTTCTCAGCAAAAGTAACGGACTCAACGTTAGGAGCGTCCACTACGCTGTCGATGATTGCCAGGTTGGCATCCGGATTTTCGTTCGCAACCTTCAGCAAAGCATCTCCAAGGTCAAAACCGATACCCCAAGTCAGAGCATAACCGCCTTTAACAAACTGGTTAAGGTTCGGCTCGTAGTCAGCACTGGAATTACTTTGCAGGTATTTAATTTCAACTCCGGATTCTTTGTTCAGAGCTTCAAGAGCTTCCCAAGCGGATTGGTTAAACGATTTATCGTTAACACCGCCGACGTCTGTAACAAGGCCGAATTTCAGATCGGATTTAGGAGCTTCTGCCGGTGCATTAGTTGCCGTTCCAGCATTGGTGTTAGCTTCTCCGTTAGCCGCATTTCCTGAGTTCGCGCTGTTGTTGTTTCCGCATCCTGCCAGAATTACTGTGCAAGCCGTCAACATAACGAGTGAAGATTTCAAAACCTTTTTCATCGAGTGTGATCCCCCTTAAAAATTGGATGTCTTCTGTCTTCTGCTTGGACATACCATTAGATCAAATTATACCTGTTAAAACCCTTAAAATCCAGTCTATAAATGACCTCAGGTCAATAATTATTTGCATTTTTCTACAAGAAAACGCTTTCTCTGACATGACTTGTCACGTCGATGTCCGGTGCGCGTTAGAAAAACTCGAAATATCTCCGCTGCTCCGTGTCGAAGCACTACTATTATTGCACAGAGTTTCATTTTCTATTATCATGTATGCTTATATATTGCATGAAAAGGGAGTCTTGAAAACCATGGATGAACAAAACCAGCCGCAGGGCGCACTCGCCTTCAAATACAGCCGTGAATCACGGGTATTCAAAACCGGACGCGTCTTTCCCAATGACGTCAACAACCACAAAACTTTATTCGGCGGCAAGCTGATGAGCACCATCGATGAGGTCGCCTCCATCTCCGCCATGCGCCACTGCCGCAAAAATGTAGTTACCGCCTCAACGGATTCCGTGGACTTTCTGCTGCCGATCCGGCCTACAGACTCCGTCTGCTTCGAGTCCTTCGTGTCCTGGACCGGCCGCACAAGTATTGAAGTGTTCGTCAAGGTCATTTCCGAAAATCTCTACACAGGTGAGCGCGCGGTTGCCGCCACTTCATTTCTGACCTTTGTCGCGGTCGAGGATAACGGCACTCCGGCTCCCGTTCCGGCGATCATCCCTGAAACGGACGAAGAGAAGCTGATCAGCGCTTCTGCCGAAGAACGCTCCGAGCTCCGCAAAATCCGCCGGGCAAGCAGCAAAAAGCTCGCCTCCCAATTGAGTACCACCAAGTACTGGGAATAAAACAGCCGCAACAGTCCGGCAGCAGTCCTTCTACAGTGCAGCGCGCAAAAAAGCACCGTCACGCGGAAATCCGCAGGCGGTGCTTTTCGGTTTATTACCGTTCTTACGCGTTGATCTTCTCTTTGGCTACAACAGCCAGGGAGTTGAATGCGTTAAGATCATTTACTGCCAGGTCAGCCAGCATTTTGCGGTTCACTTCTACGCCAGCCAGTTTCAGGCCGTGTACAAGTTTGCTGTAGGACAGGCCATTCAAGCGAGCTGCAGCATTGATACGAACGATCCACAGTCTGCGGAAGTTACGTTTAGTCTGACGACGGTCACGGTATGCGTAAACCATCGATTTCATCACTTGCTCTTTAGCTGTTTTGAAAATGCGGTGCTTGGAACCGAAGTAACCTCTTGCCAGTTTCAATACTTTTTTATGTCTGCGACGTACTACAAAGCCGCCTTTAACTCTTGCCATATTAATAAACCTCCCAAAAATGTGTAATCAAACTATTTCAAGTTAGCAAGTCCTTGTTTCAAACGTCTTACGTCACCGGCAGCCATAACCGGATTGCCGTTCAGTACGCGCTTAGCGCGTTTGGACTTGTGGGACAGCAAGTGGTTCTTGTGGGCTTTGTAACGCAGAACTTTACCGGATCCAGTGATCTTAAAGCGGCCTTTCAGGCTGCTGTGTGTTTTCATTTTAGGCATGGTGTTTCCTCCTTGAATATTATGCGGCGCCAAATTGCTGAGCAAGTGACTCCAAATTTATTGGGCTTTAGGAGCCAAAATCATAATCATGCTGCGGCCTTCCAGCTTAGGCTGGCGCTCAACAACAGATATATCAGCCACTTCGTTCTTCACGCGTTCCAGGATTTTCTGGCCGATATTAGCGTGGGTAATCTCACGTCCGCGGAAACGGACCGAGCACTTCACTTTATCGCCTTCGCCCAGGAATTTGACAACATTGCGGAACTTGGTCTGGTAATCATGTTCTTCAATGTTGGCACGGAACCAGACTTCCTTAAGATCAACGATCTTCTGGTTCTTGCGCGCTTCCTTCTCTTTCTTCTGCATTTCATAACGGAACTTGCCGTAATCCATGATGCGGCATACCGGCGGTTTCGCCTGCGGAGCTACGTTGACTAAATCCAAATTCAGATCAATCGCCATCTGCAACGCCTCGCGGATCGGCTTAATTCCGATTTGTTCGCCTTCCGCTCCAACCAAACGGACCTCTTTAGCCCGAATTTCATCATTGATCATATGTTCCTTACTGATAACTCTCCACCTCCGGATCTTGTTAAGCGATTTATTACGGTTCTCCATAAAAAAGGGGTGCCGGTTAAACTCCCGACACCCCGTGTTTGATCAACGTTCATGAACAAATACATTCATAAAGCATTGAGATCAAAACCAGCTGGCCGAATGCCAGTCAGGTGAGAAGCCGGTGCTTCTGCTTGCAATCCCTATGTTTTGCATACTTGAATAATATACACTACTCCGCAAGGAGTGTCAATACATTCAGCGTATATTTTTCAAAAGTATCACCGGATCAGATTATACCTGTTTGCTCTGCACTTCTTCCAGCCTTACGACACGCGTATGCTTGGTATGGCTCCACTGCTTGTTGTTCTGTGTGAAGAACGCATAGAACGTAATGGGATACCAGGACAGCAGATAGATCGGGAAGACCAGCAGGTACAGATATACCTTCTTGAACTTCACCTTCTCCAGCGCCATAGACAGCAGGAAGGTCAGGACATTGGCCCCCACTGCAAAGAAGCTGAGCCACATTGGAAGGTATCCGTAGATGTTGGCAATATGCGGTCCGTCAAACACCGTGTTGTCTATAAACATCACTGCGGTCATCAGGAACGTCAGCAGTACAATATATACATTCGCACCGTAAAGCGCCAGATCAAACTTGGTCAGGCTGCGTTCTTTGATCCCCTGCCACAGCAGAGGGAAGAAATAACGGCGGGCTACTGTAAAGTGCCCCTGCATCCAGCGCAGTCGCTGTCTGGAAGAAGCCTTGAAGGTCAGCGGCTTCTCATCATACACTTTGGCATCATAGTTGAATCTCGGATATACGCCCTTGGAGGCGCTGCGCATGGTGAACTCCAAATCCTCAACAAGGCTTGTAGCTCCCCAGCCCATCTCTTTAAGCAGGTTGGTCTCAAAGCACATTCCGGTTCCGCCAAGGAAGTTCGCCATATTCAGGTTATGACGGGACAGCTGCCACAGGCGGTTGATGTACCAGTACGATACGCCGTAAGCGGCGGTAATCCAGGAATCCTCCGGATTTTTGGTATCAATATACCCTTGGATGACCCGTCCGCCTGAGCAGAGATCATTGTTCATCTCCATCAGGAATTCGGTATGCGCCAGGTTGTCGGCATCGAACATAACAACCGCATCATACTGCCGCGGCATCGCCCACAGTTCCTTCAGCATCCATTCAATTGCATAGCCTTTCCCCCGCAGATTGGCATTGGTGCGCACACATGCATTCATTCCGTGCTCGCGTACGATCTCAGCCGTCCTGTCCGTGCAGTTATCACAAATGACAAATACATCGTACAGTTCCCGGGGATAATTAAGCTTTTTCAGGTTCTCCATTAATGCGCCGACAACTTCTTCCTCATTATGCGCGGCGACAAGTACTGCAAATGACTTTTCCGGTGCAAACTGAGCTTTTTTCTTTTTCCTCCGCAGTCCGAACAGCGAAAATGCGAACTGGTAGACTGCGATTGCCGCCAAGATCACTTGGAGCGTAACAAACAGTGCGTCTGTCATGACCTTTTGATGCCCCCTTTTCCACTCTTGGTATTCTGCTTTTCTCTCTCTGTGGCTACAAACGTGCCTTGCGACCCTTTTGTTGCATGCCTTACCATAGACCCAAGAGTTTCCCCTTTTAGTTGCAGGCTTCAATTTATATATATCCCGTTTAAAAGATATTGTACGATGGTAACCGGCTTTGCGATTCCTTCATTTCTCTGTTACCTTTTAAACGTGTTCCGCCTGCTTGAATCATTGTAAGGTGTAAGGGCATGTTAAGTCAAAAATGGTGTTTCCGGCATTCAGCCGAGCTTTTCCTTGAAATGGACGGCCTTAAAAACGTATGATAAAGACAGCTTATGGGCATATACCGGAACTGCTGAAGCAACAATTATTATCCTCAGCCGGACTAACGGAGGGAGAAGATATGCGACATATAATCATGAAACTGCTTCTCTGGGAGCGGCGCCTTTTTCAGTTAATTAACGGACGGCTGCATAACCGGTTTTTGAACTTCTGGCTGTTCTACTTCACCCATCTGGGCGGAGCTACAGCTGCCATCAGTATCAACGTGCTGATCTGGGCTTTTGCGCCCCAGCCTTTGAAGACAACAGGCCTGCAGGCGATGATCGCCCTGGCCGTCAGCCATGTGCCTGTAGCCATAGCCAAAAGGCTGTACCCGCGCATGAGGCCTTATCTGGCACTGCCGGGAACGAACACGTTTCACAATCCGCTCAAGGATCACTCTTTTCCTTCGGGCCATACCACTGCTATTTTCGCCTCTACGGTTCCTTATATGGTGGCTTATCCTGCCCTGACCGTTATTCTGCTGCCGCTGGCCTGCATCGTCGGCTTCTCCCGGATCTATCTCGGGCTGCATTATCCGTCAGATGTCATCGCAGGCGCTTTAATCGGCACCGGTGTTGCATTAGGCACAGTCGGCTTATGGGCATGATGCCTGCCTTAGAGGCCCGTGCGGCCAAAACATTCGGGAACAGGTGAATCAAACATTGCGCAAAAAGAGAATATTGCTGCTGTCAGAAGGGTTTGGCGCAGGGCATACGCAGGCAGCTTACGCGCTGTCCAGCAGCTTGCGCAGGCTGTCGCCCCGGGTACAGACCAAGGTGCTGGAGCTCGGAAACTTTTTGAATCCCAAGATGGCCCCTATCATTGTATCGGCTTACCGCAAAACGGTAACGACCCAGCCCCGGATTATGGGCTATGTGTACCGTCACCAGAAATCTTTTAACCGTCTTACCACACTTGCCCTGCACCGCTTATTTTATACACGGACGCAAAATATTGTGAGGCAGCTGCGGCCGGATATCATCGTTTGCACCCACTTTATACCAAGCGCGGTGGTATCCCGCCTGAAAAGGCTGGACACCTCCTTCAAAGCACCGCTTGTGACTGTAATTACCGACTATGACGCCCATGCCACCTGGATCAGCCCCCAGGTGGACCGTTATCTGGTATCCACACAGGAGGTCGCCGCAAAGCTGCGCCGCCGGAGCGTCGCTGCAGCCAAAATAAAGGTTACAGGGATGCCGGTCCACCCGAACTTCTGGGAGCATCCCGGCAAGGAAGAGATTCTGGAGCAGTTCAGCCTCAAGGATCTCCCTACGGTCCTTGTGATGGGCGGGGGCTGGGGCATGATGAATGATGAAGTCATTAACGAAGCACTGGCCGGCTGGCGGGAGCAGGTGCAGATCGTATTCTGCCTCGGCAAAAATGACCGGCTGCTCCGCGAGATGCAGGAGGACCCCCGCTACAGCCATCCGCACATTTCGCTGATCGGCTTCACCCGTGAGATTGACAGGCTGATGGAGATTTCCGATCTGCTTGTTACGAAGCCCGGCGGCATGACCTGCAGCGAAGGACTGGCCAAAGGCATTCCGATGCTCTTTCACCATCCTCTGCCCGGGCAGGAGGAGGAAAACTGCCGGTATTTTACAGCCGCAGGACTGGGAGAGCTTATCTCCTCGCTGGAAGTCGTCGACAAATGGATGAACCGGCTGCTGCACAACTACGGGGACATGCAGGCCAAGCGCAAGCGCCATCTGGAGGAAATTGCCCGGTATCATCCGCTGCAGAGCGCCCAGAGCATTATTGATATGCTGGAATGACTATTCACAGAACAGCGTGAACAGAATTCTCCTGCAGAAGCAGGAGCCCAAATAATCGAGTAGGAGACTACCCATTAACTGAGTAGCCGACCTCTCACACCACCGTACGTACCGTTCGGTATACGGCGGTTCAACCGCATAAGTGCAATTTACGTAAATGCTCGTACTGTGCGGGGAAGTCATAATACCCTGCCTGTACGAGCTTTTTATTTGTTATCGAACGGGACAGCACCGGGCTTCCGGCTACTCGCCAGTAACCCAGGCGGGAGTTCCCCCATTGGTAGGCCTGCCACTCCGGTATTCCTAGTTTCCGTAGGTTCTGTACCTTTGTTTTCGGCTCCTTCCACTGTTTCCAGATATACATTCGCAGCCTTCTACGCAGCCATTCGTTCCAGCTTTGCAAGATTCGCTTTATATCGGCTACGTAGAAGTAGCCCAACCAGCCGCGAATGTAGATTTTCACTTTCTCCATCACTTGACGAACATTCCTGCCCTGACTGCGGCTCGTTAATTCTTTCAGCTTCTTCTTCGCTTTGGCGAGGGATTGACCATGGGCGCGGATATGTACTCCATTTCCGTTCTTACCCAGGGCAAAACCAAGAAACTTGAAATGCTTCCGGGCTACTACGCTCACGACCTTACTCTTCTGCGTGTTCATCTGGAGTCTTAGTTTGTTCTCCAGGTATTTCCGGCAGGATTCCAGAAGCCGTATGGCCGCCCGTTTGCTTTTGGCTAGCACTACAATGTCATCTGCGGTAGCCGTAGCTTCCGTCTGCGAAGAGCAGTTCAAACAAGGGCTGTAGCTGCTGGGAGATCGCTTGTTGAATCACCCGGTCAATGACCGTAGGGATGCCAAGCTTTCGCACTCCGCTTCCATCTGGTTTGGGAATTTCTTTGCGCCGTACCGGGCTAGGCTTGTATCGGCCTTCCTGAATGCTTTGCAAAAGCTCGTCCTTATGTTCCTGCAGCCAGGGCAGCGCCTCTTCGACGGTCATTCCGTCGATTCCAGGCGCTCCATGGTTGCGTTTGACCTGCTTGTAGGCTTTGTTCAGATTGTCTCTGTCCAGAATCTGCTCAAGCAAGTCCGTTGCACCGCCTCTTTCTCTACGTTCCCGAATGCCAGCACTCCGCGCTCCCGCATACTCTTCGCGTTCCACGCTATCCCTTTGCCGGTAGCCCTTTCGGTATTCTGCTTTCATCGTGCCGACTCTCCTTCCAGTCTGTACTCGAGACTTACGATTGTTCGGCCCTTCCCGAAAAAAAAACTTCCCGGTACTATGGCCTCTGCTGACTTCTCACAGCAAGCTTTACTCCGTCTTTCGGATTTTTTTTCCTACCGGACGTCTGTGAGACCTCCCCGGGTAAGAGCGATAACCTTCCCCTCATCTATCTGTCACATTTACATGCTGGGATTCGGGCAGTATTGGACTTTGCTTTGGCGTGCAAGCTCGTCCGCCCCAGTATGCCTTGTATGTGATTTCTGTTCGTCAGACCGAGGGTTTGCCTCCGGCTTCCTTCAGATTCCGCCTCGCAGCGGACACCCTTGCCTTTGGCTAACAGTTCCTACTGCCAAGCCTGTAGTGGACTTTCACCACCAAGTTATCGCCCATGCCGGGCGCACACGTCAAAAAAGCAGTGCAGGGAAACCCCGCACTGCTTTTTTTGTCATAATGACTGTTGCTGCATTTACCTCATTACATCCGGTACTTGTCCATGCGGGAAGCCTGGTATTGTGCCAGAGCCTCTTCACCGACAATAACCTCGCAGCGCTGGATATTAACGCCGCGCCCGAAGAACTTCGTCTCATACTCTGTCATGACATGCTCTTCGTTAACCACGCCGTCCGGATGCAGATCCAGCGAGATGTTCTTCATCTGCAGGCCGTAATCGGCGAAGGCATTGAGCGAAAATTCAAACAGGCTCCGTGAATCGGTCTTCAGATGAATCTCCCCAAGCGGGCTGAGCAATCCGCGGTACTTGTCCAGAAAACGCGGATGGGTCAGACGGCGGCGCGCATGCTTAGCTTTGGGCCAGGGATCGCTGAAGTTCAGATAAATGCGCTCCAGTTCGCCCGGTGCAAACACTTCCTCCGCATAGTTAATATTCGCCAGCGCAACTCTGAGGTTAGGCGGCGTGTCATGCCCCGCCGGCTCCCAGACTGCTCTCGCCTTCTCTGCTGCACGGCGGATCAATTCATCGTACATATCAACACCGATAAAATTAATATCAGGATATTTGAAGCTCATTTGGCTGATGAACTGTCCTTTGCCCATTCCGAATTCCACATGAATCGGATGGTCATTGCCGAACACTTCCGACCACCGCCCCTTGAGGCTGCGTGGGTCGAGGATCACCATGTCGGTTTGCTCCTCCAGGCTTTCCCGTATTCCTTTTCTTCCGCGTAAACGCATAGGTTATCCTCCGCTTGTCTCTTATACGTAACTGTTACTGAAATATTGTGCCGAACTTATCCCTAAATGTAAAGGGATTTCGCGATAATAACCGTACTTTTCTGAGTAGGGATGGTAAATAATAGGAAAAGGGAATCCCCCTGCAGCAGTTCACCGCCGCCGGAGAATTCCCTTTATGTTGTATTTGGAATTGGGGTCCACTTGTTCAACAGTTCATAGTTTACCGCTCTGCTGCATTAAAATCAAATTTTTTCTCGAACGCATTGCGGATCTTGCGCTGCGCTTCTGTCTTGATCTTATGGTTGCCGTTAAACTCTACGCCTGTCAGTGCAAGTGCCTCATCAGGAGTCAGCTGAACTTCGATAGAACCTTTTCCTTCTGCATATAATGTCTGAGAATTCATTGTCATCACCTCTTGGGTTTAGTATGGACTTGGCGACACAATAGTATGAATTCAATGTGGTTAAGAATAGGGTTGATTTATTGATTTTTCACAATTTAAATATAACATAATGTGTAAGTATTTTCAAGTCAAAACCCCCTTCCCGCGGCCTATTTTTAAAAGGTTTTAACGGGTGCACCTGTTACGTTGAACGTTGTTTTTTGGTACAATGGATGGGTTCGGTTAAATCCGTCAATACATTTTTACCCGGAGCTTCCGGAGGATTAACTGTACAAGAGGATGTTTCAGGGAAAATTTATAAATTTAACCCGCCAAACAGAGCGGCTCACCCTCACTCTGCCTGAGGTAACCGTTACTTCGATTAATATAAGGCTGAAATACCGCTTAGGCGTATATTCACCGTAAAGGAGCTGCACCAGATGAGTCTGTTACACACCAGTCCTCCACAGCTGTGGGGGGATAAACGTTTTCATACCTGGAATTACGAAATGCGCGAGCAAATGGACACCAAGGTGTTCAAGGTCATGCTCGATGCCGGATTTACCTGTCCGAACCGGGACGGTTCTATTGCCAAGGGAGGCTGCACCTTCTGCAGCGCCAGAGGCTCCGGCGATTTCGCCGGAAGCCGCCGCGACGACCTCGTCACACAATTCAACAACATACGCGACAGACAGCACAAGAAATGGCCGAACGCCAAGTACATCGGCTACTTCCAGGCTTACACCAATACCTATGCCCCAGTTGAGGAGCTTAGAGAATATTATGAAGTGATCCTTCAGCAGCCGGGGGTTGTCGGCTTATCCATTGCCACCCGCCCCGACTGCCTGCCGGATGATGTGGTCGAATATCTTGCAGAGCTTAACCAGCGCACCTACCTGTGGGTAGAGATGGGGCTGCAGACAATCCATGAGTCCACTTCCAGGCTGATTAACCGGGCGCATGACACAGAGTGCTATATCGAAGCCGTCGAGAAGCTGCGCCGCCACGGTATCCGCGTCTGCACCCATATCATTCACGGGCTTCCGCAGGAGACACATGAGATGATGCTGGAAACCGTCTCGGCCGTATCCAAAATGGATGTGCAGGGCATCAAGATCCACCTTCTGCACCTCATGCGCAAAACGCCGATGGTCAAGCAGTATGAAGCCGGTCTGCTGCGTTTTCTGGAGCAGGATGAATACGTCAAGCTGATTGCCGATTCACTGGAAATTCTGCCGCCGGAAATGATTGTCCACCGCCTTACCGGCGACGCGCCCCGTGATCTCCTCATCGGGCCGATGTGGAGCCTCAAGAAATGGGAAGTGCTGAACGCGATTGACGATGAGCTCGTTGCACGCGACACCTGGCAGGGTAAATACTGGAGGAAAGGCTGATGGGCTTCATGTCCGTCCTCAGCTTTGCCCATAAATTGACGGCCGAGCGGCTGAGCGCCGGAGGCCTGGCAATCGACGCCACCGTGGGAACCGGTGCCGATACGCTGTTCCTCGCCAAGGCGGCGGGGCCGCGAGGCGGGGTGTACGGCTTTGACATTCAGCCTGCGGCGCTGGAGCTTGCGGAAGAGCGCCTGCGGCTGGCCCGGGAGGAAGCGCCGGCGGCGCTGTCTCCCGTGACGCTGCTGCAGCGGAGCCACGCTGCAATGGCGGAAGCCGTTCCGCCCGGTTGGCGCGGAACGGTCTCGGCGGTGATGTTCAATCTCGGCTATCTGCCATCAGGCGATGCCGACAAGACCATCATCACCGAGCCGGAGAGCACGCTTGCCGCGCTTGCGGCAGCGTTAACCCTGCTCCGCCCTGGCGGCATCGTCACGGCGGTGCTGTACCCGGGCCACGACGGCGGCGACCGCGAAGCTGCCGCCGTGGAATCTTGGGCGGCAGGGCTTGCCCAGCAGGATGCCCAAAGCATTGTGTACCGCCAGCTGCAGCGGGCCTCAGCCCCGTATGTGATTGCTGTCGAGAAGAAAAAAGACGCCGCGCCAAACGGCGGGTAAGCTGGAAGGACCATACTTTATAATCGGGAAGGAAGTAGCAATGATGACTAAGCCATATCCTTTGAAATTTCAACCGGAGTTTAAAGAACGTGTATGGGGCGGCCGCGCACTGGAGAAATTCGGCCTGGATCTGCCTGAGGGCCATATCGGAGAAGGCTGGATGATTGCCGATCATCCGAACGGCACCTCCTCCGTAGTGAACGGCGAACTGGCCGGACAAGGCCTGGATCAGATCCGCGAGCAGTTCGGCCTTGAGTGGTTCGGCAGTAAAGGAATTTCCGAAGCAGGCGGAAGATTCCCGCTCCTGATCAAGCTGCTGGACTGCAATGACAATCTGTCCGTTCAGGTGCATCCGACCGACGATTATGAAGGGCTTCCGGAGGGCGAGCTGGGCAAAACAGAAATGTGGTACGTGCTGGATGCCAAACCAGGCGCCAAAATCATCTACGGCCTGAAGGACGGCGTAACCCGCGAGAGCCTGCGCGAAGCGCTGGAGAACGGTACGGTAATGGACAGCATGCAGGAAGTAACCGTATCTGCCGGCGATTCCTTCTACATCCCTGCAGGTACCGTCCATGCACTTTGTGCAGGCGTTGTGGTTGCGGAAATCCAGCAGAATTCAGATACTACATACCGTATTTATGACTATGACCGTCCCGGCCTGGACGGCAAACCCCGCGAGCTGCATATCGAGGACTCCTTGAATGTTACCGCCTATGAAGGCGCGGGAGCCACTTCCATGAAAACAGACGGCGCGGTTCCGGGACAATGGCTGCAAATCGCCTCCTCCCCGTATTTTATCGTGGAAAAAGGCGTTGTGAACGGTGAATGGAAGCTCTCCACAACTCCGGACAGCTTCACGATTCTCGTGGTCTGCGAAGGCAGCGGACATCTCACTTGGGAAGGCGGTTCCCAGCCTTATGCCGCAGGTGAATGCTACCTGCTTCCTTCCAGCCTTGGAGAATACGCCATTGAAGGGCACTCCACCGTGCTCCGTTCTTATTTGCCTTAATTCAGTACTGTATCAAAACCTCCAAAAAGTAATATCATAAAGAATCTAAATCAAGCTTTCGGGAGGACGGGCGATGAAGGAGAACAGCTTTAGGATGACCGATCCGCTCGGTGTCAGTATCCATGTGTATGAGTGGCTGCCGGATATAGAAGCTCCGGTCCGGGGGATTGTGCAGATTGCTCACGGCATGTGCGAAACAGCTGCGCGTTATACGCGTTTTGCCGAAGACCTGACCAGAGCGGGTTATGCAGTGTATGCCAATGACCACCGCGGCCACGGCAAAACCGCAGGCAAGGTGAACCTGCTCGGCGATGCCGGCGAAGACGGCTTCTACTGGATGCGCCGGGATATGCTGCAGCTTGCCGGAATTGCCCGTTCCCGGCATGAGGGCGTGCCGATCTTCCTGCTTGCCCACAGCATGGGCTCGTTTCTGGCCCAGAAGCTGATGTGCGAGGACGGGCATGAGGTCTACGCCGGTTTCATTCTCAGCGGTACCAACGGCCCCCGTCCGCTGGTGGGATTCGGGGAATCGCTGGCTGCCATGCAGCTTAGAATACAGGGCGAGCGCCACCGGAGCGTGCTGCTTAACGGTATTGTATTTGGTCCTTATAACCGTGCCTTCTCGCCGATACGGACAGCCTTTGACTGGCTGAGCAGCGACCCGGAGGAAGTGGACCGTTTTATTGCGGACCCATACTGCGGCGCAATCTGCACTACCCGGTTCTTCCGCGATTTTTTCCATCTGCTGCGGGAGCTGCACTGCCAGGAGACCCTGCTTACCTTATGCAGGGATAAGCCGGTATACCTGTTCTCAGGCGCCAAAGATCCTGTAGGCATGAACGGCCAAGGGGTATTGCGGCTGGCACAGATGTACAGGGAACGCGGATTAACGGACGTGGAATGCAAACTGTACCCGGACGGCAGACATGAGATGCTTAACGAGGTCAACCGCAGCGAGGTCACAGCCGATATACTGGATTGGCTGGTACGCCACCTCCCTGCAGAATCCCTTTTTGTGCAGCCTGCGGCAAATTAAAGCTTATATTAGAAGGCCTTCCGGACAGTCATACGCTGACTGTCCGGAAGGCCTTATTGGTTTGCCCGGAAGCATGTGTAAATTGCTGCCGGACTGTAAGACTGCACTTTTGCACTAATAAAAACAAGCTCCCTTGTTGAATAACAAGAGAGCTTGTTTTAGATAAGCTGTGCGCAGTCCAGGTCTGTTGATTAACTACATCTGTCTCTGGAATTGCAAGGATTTTACGAAATCTGCTTCATCGAGACGGGCGTGCTGCTGAGCTTAATTGGATTTCCTCCACCTAATTCTGTCCTTTTACCTCATTTATGAGCTTTAGTTGGAATTTCTCCAGCTATTTCAGGGGAAATATGCCTTTGGAGACTCATCCGGTACATTTAAGTGGAGTTTTTCCAACTAGGATTGAAATATTGGCATTAACCGGAGAATTAGATGGAGAAATTCCACTTACCATTTAGCCTGCTTACCTGCTTATCCGCCTATCCACTTACTGCTTACTGCTTAATGCTTTCTGCTTACTGCTTAATGCTTTCTGCTTACTGCTTACTGCTTACTGCTTACTGCTTACCTGCTAAGCCTGACTTGTACACGCTCCGTGAAACAGTGCCTTTATATAAGCTGTGCGTAGTCCAGTCTGTTGATTAACTACATCTGTCTCTGGAATTTCAAGGATTATGCGAAATCTGCTTCAGCGAGACGGGTGTGCTGCTGAGCTTAATTGGATTTCCTCCACCTAATTCTGTCCTTTTACCTCATTTATGAGCTTTAGTTGGAATTTCTCCAGCTATTTCAGGGGAAATATGCCTTTGGAGACTCATCCGGTACATTTAAGTGGAGTTTTTCCAACTAGGATTGAAATATTGGCATTAACCGGAGAATTAGATGGAGAAATTCCACTTACCACTTACCCTGCTTACTGCTTATCCGCTTACCTGCTTACCTGCTTACTACTTACTACTTACTCCTTACTCCTTACTCCTTACCTGCTAAGCCTAACTTGTACACGCTCCGTGAAACAATGCCCTGCATCCCCGCTATCAACAGGACTGCATGCAGTCCCCAATAATCCGTGCCTATAGCGGCAAAGTATAATACTGCGCCCGCTGGCTGTCATCCTGCTGGTACATTACGATCAGCAGTGTGCTTCCTTCCGTTCCGGCCGGTGCCACGGCAACGGCTGCCGCTTCTGCAGCAGCAGTCAGGCCTGCCTGATGGCTGCCTTCTGCCGGCAGTCCGGCGGCATCCGCCACCCCGGCTTCTGCAACTGCAGCTGCTCCGGCCGCATTCAATCCGGCATCCGCCGCACCCGCTTCCGCCTCATTCAACCCGGCGTCCTGCGCAGCCCCGGTTCCAGCAGTTGCTGCCCCCGGCTCAATCATTGCTGCCGCTTCAGCACGCAGTCCGCTGACCGACTCCAGCACCGGCTCAAGCCGGAACGGCAGCACTTCCAGCACGGTTAACTTTTGCAGCTCACGCTCGCTGAACGCGGCCTGCCCAGCATTTCCGGTAATACGTTCCGGATGGGCGGCGATTTCCTTGAAGTATATGGACCAGTCGCTCTTATCGAGTACAGAGTCCCACCAGATTTTGCGCGGCTTGTACTTATGTCCAAGGAAGTAGTCGAGCTTCATCAGTCCGGTAATGATGTCCATGGAGTGCGTTCCCCGGTCCACCAGGAAGGACTGCAGCCGGATAAAGAGATCCTCCAGCTGATGGCCGATCTTCTGCCAGCCCCGCGCCTCCCAGTAATCGCCGAACTCCTGGAAGAAGTCAAACGGCGACTCGAACACATGCCGGATCAGGTATTTGACCGAATGATCCAGCCGGTGGCTGTTCCAGTACTTCTCCAGCACATCCTCCAGCCGCTTCAGCCGGATAATATCCGGGAACGGCATGACATGGCTGCTCAGTATTTCATAAGGCGCATGCTCCATGTAAGTATAGTCATATTTGGCCGCCTGGGCACGCAGTCCGGTACCGCGCAGCATTTTGAGGAATCCGAGCTGCAGCTCCTCCGGCTCCATAACAAAGACGTCGTTGAACGTTTTGCGGAAGGTGGCATAATCCTCCTGCGGCAGGCCGGCTATAAGATCCAGATGCTGATCGATATTGCCGCTCGCTTTGATTTTCATCACTGTACGGGACAGCTTCTTGAAATTCTGGCGGCGCTTGACCAGCTCATTCGTCTCGTCATTGGTTGACTGGACTCCGATCTCGAACCGGAAGATACCCGGAGGGGCATTCTCTGCCAGAAAATCAAGCACCTCAGGCCGCATGATATCCGCCGTAATTTCGAACTGGAAGACACAGCCCTGATGGTTGTCGATCAGAAACTGGAACATCTCCATCGCGTAATTACGGTTGATATTAAAGGTCCGGTCGAGGAATTTGATTACCTTGGCCCCGTTATTAATCAAATAGAGCAGATCGGACTTCACCCGCTCAATATCGTAATACCTCACGCCCACCTCGATGCTGGACAGGCAGAACTGGCAGTTGAACGGACAGCCCCGGCTTGTCTCAAAATAAACAATCCGCTTGCTGAGATCCGGCAAGTCTTCGGCGAACCGGTGCGGTGTGGGCAGCGTGTTGAGGTCGCTTTTGGGACGCGGCGGATTGACGATCAGCTCCTCGCCCTTGCGGTAAGCGGCACCGTAGACAAAGTGGAACTTGCGGTCATCCCGCAGTTCCTGCAGCAGATGGTGGAAAGTCTCCTCCCCGTCGCCGTTGACAATAAAATCAATGCCTGCCTCCCGCTTCATCCAATAGAGCGGCTCATAAGAAACCTCCGGCCCGCCAAGCACGATGGTAACCTCCGGCATTACCTGCTTGAGGATGCCAATGACCTTGATGGTTTCCTCTATATTCCATATATAACAGGAGAATCCGATTACATCCGGCTTCTTCTGGAACAGATCTGACACGATATTCATCACGGGATCTTTGATAGTGTACTCCGCCAGAAGGATATCCTTGAACTCATGCTCGCTGTAAGCCTTCAGCAGGCGGATAGCCAGCGATGTGTGGATATACTTGGCGTTTAATGTAGCCAGGACGATTCTCATGCCTTATAACCTTCTTTACATTTCATTTTGAAAAAACTCCAGGAAGGGCCTGCCGTACTTCCGGTATTTCACTTCCCCGACACCCTTCACCCTCAGCATTTCCGCTTCCGTCTGCGGGCAAACCACGCTCATCTCACGCAGGGTCGCATCATTAAAAATAATATAGGACGGCACATGCTCACGCCCCGCCAGCTCGCGGCGGATCAGGCGCAGCTGCTCGAAGACCGTCTCGTTGACAGCTGACGGCGAAGTGTCGTATCCGCGTCTGCGGTCACGCGAGCCGGAGGCCCCGCTCGTGCGCAGCGGCCGGGCCACGCGCTGATGCACCTCGCGCTGTCCGCGCAGCACCTCGGCTGCCAGCGGCTGCAGCCGCACTACCGGATACTGGCCTTCAGACAAAGCCAGATACCCTTCCGAGATCAGCACATTGATGCTCTCGGTAATCTCCTTCTCCGTCCTGCCGGACATCGCGCCATGGGTCGGCAGCTGCTCAAAGCCGTACTGCAGCACCTTCTGGTTGCGCGAGCCCTTGAGCACGGAGGCGACCAGCGCCACACCGAAACGCTCACGCATCCGGTGAATGCAGGAGAAGATCTTCTGCGCGTCCACCGTCATGTCAACCAGCTCGCGCTCATCCGTGCAGGAGCTGCAGATGCCGCAGAGCTTGTCCTCATGCGCTTCCCCGAAATAATCCAGCTGCGCGCTGCGCAGGCAGCGGGTGGTGTAGCAGTAGTCGATCATCTGCTGCAGCTTGCGGTATTCATTCGCTTTGCGTTCCGGGTCCTGGGGATTCTGCTCGATCAGGAACTTCTGGGTCATGATATCCTGCGCGCTGAACAGCAGGATACACTCGCTTGGCTCACCGTCCCGTCCGGCACGTCCTGCTTCCTGAACATACGCCTCCATATTCTTCGGCATATTGTAATGGATTACGTAGCGTACATTAGATTTGTCGATTCCCATCCCGAAGGCATTCGTTGCCACCATTACCCGGATGTCGTCATATAGGAAGCCCTCCTGGCTTTCTGCACGCTCCTGATCATTCATCCCGGCATGGTAACGCCCGGCGGCAATTCCTGTAGCCTGCAGTCTCTGGTACAGATCATCGACATCCTTACGGGTAGCCGCATACACGATGCCCGGCTGATGGGAATGCGAAGCAGTGTAATCCAGCACGAATTCGCGTTTGTTCTCCCCGCGCAGCACCGACATCGCCAGGTTGTCCCGTCCAAGGCCGGTCATAAAAACGCCCGGCTCGCGCAGCCTCAGCAGCCGGACCATATCCTCCATAACCTCCGGCGTCGCCGTTGCCGTAAATGCCGCCAGAATCGGCCGCTGCGGCAGCTCGGCCACAAAAGGGGCAACCGCAAGGTAGCTGGTCCGGAAATCATGTCCCCATTGTGATACACAGTGCGCCTCATCCACAGCTACGCAGGAAATGGACAGCCCGGCCATCTCCAGACGGAACCAGTCCAGCTCCAGGCGCTCCGGTGCGACATACAGCAGCTTCAGCTCCCCGCGGCGGGCGGCGCGGATCCGTTCGTTGACTTCCTTGCCGCTTAAGGTGCTGTTGATATAGGCAGCCGGAATGCCTGCGGTTGTCAGTGCATCCACCTGATCCTTCATTAATGAGATCAGCGGTGAAATGACCAGGGTCAGTCCGGGCATCAGCAGCGCCGGCACCTGATAACAGATCGACTTTCCGCCTCCGGTAGGCAGGATGCCCAGCGTATCCTGACCTTCCAGCAGATTCCGGACAATCTTCTTTTGGCCCTCCCTGAAATCGGGATAACCATAATATTTTTGCAGTTCAGCCTGCGCCTGTTCCATAGTAGGTGCTTGCATACTCATAACATTCATAACTCCTTAGAACTTTCTCTCTTTAGTTTACCGGGCAACGGGGCATTGGGCAACCTCGGGAATCCGAAAGCCGGCAGGTCTTTTTCACGAAAATTACATAAAAACAGCTGATTATTGGAGTGCTGCTGTATGTATAAGTCCCATCCGTAGCGTTTCTTTACTGCCCGTGGTATATTGAGGAGTATCCTATTAAGAGGACGGAGAATGCCGCATGAATACCAGAAGAAATCCGAAAGCAGCTGCGGGGCGCGGTGCCAAACCGGGACAAGGCCCCAAATCCCAGCATCAGCGGAGTTCAAGAAACCATACCCATACAGCAAACGGTAAACCGGGAGCATCCATGAAGACACCGGCACCTGTTAAAACCTATACGGTAAAAGAACCGGCAGAGCTTCTGCCCTTCCTGCTGGAGCATATTACGAACCGTGGACGCAATGCAGTCAAATCGCTGCTCTCCCGCGGACAAGTCTCGGTGAACGGCCAATCTGTCACCAAGCATAATTTCCCGCTCCAGCCGGGACAGGTTGTAGCCATTGATCAGGAAAAGCCGGCACCGGCCAAAGAACTGACCGGACTCACGATCGTCCATGAAGACGATGATATCATTGTTATTCAGAAGGATGCGGGACTGCTGTCCATCGCTACCGGAGAAGACAATGAGCTGACGGCTTACCGCCAGCTCATGGAGCATGTCCGTCTAGCCAATCCGCGTAACCGCGTATATGTGGTACACCGGCTGGACCGCGATACCTCCGGTGTGATGATGTTTGCCAAAAGCGAACGGATCCAGCAGGCGCTGCAGAATTCGTGGAAGGATACCGTCAAGGAGCGCTCTTACGTAGCCCTTGTGGAAGGCGCAGTCAAAAAACCGGAAGGCACCATCAGCTCCTGGCTGAAGGAAACCTCTACGCTGAAGATGTACTCCAGCCACCATGAAGGCGACGGGCTGCATGCCGTGACCCACTATAAGCTGATTCAGGCAAACCGCCATTTCTCCCTGCTTGAGGTGAAGCTGGAGACCGGACGCAAAAACCAGATCCGCGTGCATATGGCAGATATCGGCCACCCCATCGCCGGGGACAAGAAATACGGTGCGGAGACGAAGGCCGTGGGCCGGCTGGGACTGCATGCACGGCTGCTTTCCTTTGTGCATCCAACCAGCGGGGAGCTGCTGACCTTTGAGAGTCCGGTGCCGAAGACATTCCTGAAATACACTGCACCTGCCCCGGCCAACTAATCCACTCGCCGCAGCCTTTGCTGCAGCTCCAAGGGTCGCCCTACAGCCTGTCTGCTGTATGAGCGGCCCTTTTTGCATATACATGAGAACATGAGATCACACGCTGATCATGATACAATGTAGAAAAAATATAAGAATCTGCGAGAAGGTGCCGATTTGTTCCACCCTACTGTTTTTGAGAATATTAAAGTTTCGCTCGAGAACCAGATTTACGACTATGATAACCTGGATGGCCTGCTCACCGTTACCGACCGGTACGACAGGCTGGATCTGGCGCTGATGTCCCGTGAATTCGGCCTTTCGTTTCAGCTGTACGGTGCGGCAAAAGTCACCTCTGAGCTTGTGCTGCGCTCCTCGGTGAAGGATCTCGGTGACGAAATCCTGGAAACACCGGGCAGTAACCCGGGCTGCAGTCTGCTGCTGCGTTTCTATCTGGATATCACCGAACCCTCAGAGCAGTGTAAGGCTGTGAAGAATGTTCTGTCTGCCATTTGGGGGTCCGACCTGACGCCAGTCCAGACCTTAAGCTTTATCTACGGCGCTGAAGACAGCGTGTACAGTAACATTATTGAACTGCAGTTCAACAGACAGATCAATGAAGAGCAAATGGAAGACCTCCCGGATCTGCTGAAGTTTCTGCTGCAAAGCGCGGAGGAACTGGAAAAAATCTAACCGCTGATTGGAGTGAACCGGACCATGAACTTTTTGCCGCCTGCCAAAAGCACCCGCTGGCTTTACTGGATGGCCGCTTACGGCTTTATCCTGTGGCTGCTGCTGATTATGCACCGTATTTTTTTACTGGATGAGAATTTTGATACGCTGATTGCGCTGCGGTTTGCCATTCTTGCCTTTGCCGTGTCCGGTATCCTGCATCTTTTGGGCTGGCTGGGTGCCCGGCTGATCTGGTGGTTTACAACGCTGGGGATAATGGTTGGCCTGGCTCTGCTCTACAGCTCTGCATATAAAGATATGTCCGGGTGGGAGGATCTTGCGGGCTTTTTGTCTTTTGCCATGATGCTGCTGGGCGGATTCGCCCTCGGTCTGGTCGTCGAAGGTGTCCTGCTGCTGGTCCTGCATTTGCGGAAAAACTAAGGCTATTCCTTAGATGAGGTGATCATCCCATGTCCACTGCCCTCCTCACCAAAAAAGCGCTCGCCCATTCGCTCAAGCAGCTGATGGAGCATACCCCGCTGAATAAAATCTCTGTCAGGCATCTGGTCAGCCATTGCGGGGTGAACCGCCAGACCTTTTATTATCATTTTCAGGATATTTTTGACCTGCTGGGCTGGATTTATAAGACAGAGGCTGTCGAGAGCCTTGCGGGATACCGCAGCTACAGTACCTGGACGGACGGCTTTTACAGAATCTTTTGCTATATCGAAAATAACAGGGCCTTCTGCTACAACACGCTGGACTCGCTGGGCCGGACCCATCTGGATGCCTATCTGTACGAGGTGACCCATGACCTGGTTATGGGCGTCATCCATGAGCTGGCAGAGGGACTCGAGGTCTCTTCAGAAGACAAAAGCTTCATTGCCAACTTCTACACCCTCGCCTTCACCGGCCTCATTATCCAGTGGATGCGTGACGGCATGAAGGACCAGCCCAAGTATATGATTGAGCAGCTCAGTGTGCTGATTGAGGGCAATTTTCTCAAGGCGCTGCAGAAATACGATCAGAAGCCGTCGCTCCGTTAGGGGTGCGGCTTTTTTTGTCATAAATCTATACACTTTGCACCAAGTGACCAGAATCCGTACACTCCGGCACTTTTGATGATACCTGCAGCAGAAGCCTTGGTTTACATTTAGGGTCAGTACCAGCAATCAGGAACCCTATGGAGGCGAGCTCAGTGAAAAAAGAGTATGGTAACCGGCAGGTGTATTTTGTGGGCGGGGGAATTGCATCCCTTGCGGGTGCGGCTTATCTGGTCAGGGATTGTGATTTTCCGGGCAAGAACATTCATATTATTGAAGAAATGCACATTCTCGGCGGCAGCAATGACGGCGCAGGCAGCGAAGAGCACGGATATGTGATCCGCGGCGGACGGATGCTGAACGATGAAGCGTATGAGAACTTGTGGGAGCTGCTCAGCACCATTCCTTCGATCGACCATCCGGGTAAATCGGTCCGCGAGGAAATCACCGAATTTGACGACGCCAACCCTACCCACTCCAATGCCAGACTGGTGAACAGTAAAGGTGAGGTTGAGGATGTGCTGTCGATGGGCTTTGATATGGGGGACCGGCTGGCGCTGGGCAAGCTGCTGATCACACCGGAAGAGGCGATGGGCAAAGCGCGGATTAACGACTGGTTCGGACCGCATTTTTTCACCACAAATTTCTGGTATATGTGGGCCACAACATTCGCCTTCCAACCCTGGCACAGTGCGGTGGAATTCAAACGGTATATGCTGCGCTTCATGCATGAGTTCCCGCGTATTCAGACCCTTGAAGGGGTGACGCGGACGCCTTACAACCAGTATGACTCGATTATTTTGCCGCTGCAGCAGTATTTGGCCCCTTTTGGTGTAGACTTCTCCCTGAAATGTACGGTAACGGATCTGCAGTTTGCAGAAGGCGACGGCATTACCGTGACCGGGATGAATGTATCGCGCCAGGGTATTGAAGATGTTATCGAGGTAAAAGAGGGCGATCTCGTCATTGTCACAAACGGCTCGATGACCGAAGGCTCAAGCCTCGGCTCGATGACCTCAGCCCCGCGTCTGAACGGCAAAGGCAGCTCGTGGAAGCTGTGGGAGAACATTGCGGCCAAAAAGCCGGGACTCGGCAATCCGTCTCCTTTTGCCGACTACGTAGATGAATCCAAATGGGAGTCGTTCACCGTTACGTTCAAGGATTCCGTCTTCTTTGATCTGATGGAGAAATTCACCCGCAACCGGGCCGGTACCGGCGCACTGGTCACCTTCAAGGATTCCAGCTGGTTCATGTCTGTAGTCCTGGCATTCCAGCCGCATTTCCGGGGTCAGCCTGAGCATGTCAAGGTGTTCTGGGGTTATGGCCTGTATCCGGACAAGATTGGGAATTATGTCCACAAAAGAATGTGCGACTGTACCGGTGAGGAAATTATGGAGGAGCTGATCGGCCATCTGCATTTTGAAGCGCATAAGGAGGAGATCATGGCTACGGCCAACTGTATCCCCTGCATGATGCCGTACATCACCTCCCAGTTCATGCCGCGGCTCAGCAGCGACCGGCCGAAGGTTGTACCGGAAGGCTCCACGAACCTCGCGTTCATCAGCCAGTTCTGCGAAATTCCTGACGACGTCGTCTTCACCGAGGAATATTCGGTCAGAGCGGCCAGAATCGCCGTCTATACCCTGCTTGGCATCAACCGTCCGGTAGAGCCGATCAAGCAGTACCAGTACGATGTGCGGACGCTGCTGTCCGGGCTGGTGACTTCTTTCAGATAGATATAGCAAAAACCCTCCCTTTTGATTGCTCAAAGGGAGGGTTTTTGCTGTACATGGAGCTTGTGGTATGGGTACTTTTTAGAGTTTTCTACAGTCTGGTAATCCGCCAGAATCAGTCTGCTCCAGTTCGAGTGCTCGCTGCAGAGTTTAGTTGGATTTCCTCCATCAAATTCGGTACTTTTTGGTCATTTATGACCTTTAGTTGGAAATTCTCCAGCTAATACGGCGGATAGAGGATTTTAGAGGCTTGTCCGGTACATTTAAGTGGAGTTTTTCCAACAAGTATCGGGAAACCGGCGTTTATCAGTGAGATAGATGGAGAATTTCCACTTAGCTTGAGCTGTACACACTCCCTGAGGCCATTTTCCATATCATCACAGAAAATCAACAGGGCCGGGGACACAAATTAAATATTGCAGGAACCGTCGTCGCAGCCTTCGGCATCAGGCGCCTGGGACTGTGGTTTGCCGATGACCTGCAGCGCAGGCGTGTTCTGCTCTTCAGCCCACACGGTATCCAGCACCTCGGTAAATACCGGACCCGGCTGTGCGCCGGACACCGCATATTTGTTGTTGAACACAAAGAACGGCACGCCGGTGATGTTCAGCTGCTGCGCTGCGGCGATGTCGTTGTTCACTTCGTCACCATAAGCATCGCTGTCTAGTACGGCTGCTGTTTCGGCCGCGTCCAATCCTACCTCTGCGGCGAGCCCGGCAAGTACTTCGCGGTCACCAATGTTCACCGTATCAGTGAAATAGGCCTGCAGCAGGCGTTCGGTCATCTCTTTGGCTTTTCCTTTGGATGCAGCGAAATGGCTCAGGCGGTGGCTGTCAAACGTATTCGTATGCACCACCGTATCAAAATTAAACTCAAGGCCGACGCCTCTGGCCTGTTCAGCCAGCTGGTTGTTCATTTCCTTGGCTTTCTCACGGGTCATGCCGTATTTGACCGCCAGCTGATCATGAATATCTCTCGTCAAATCCACACGGGCGTTCGGATCCAGCTGGAAGCTGCGGAAGACCACCTCTACCTGATCACGGGCCTCGAATTGGCTCAGCGCATGCTCAAGCCGTCTTTTGCCGATATAACAGAACGGGCAGGCGTAATCAGACCATATATCAATTCTCACATTAAATTCCTCCTAAAGTTATATCCTGTATAGACCAGGACATTAACTATTCATACGTCACTTACAATTATATAGTTAAAAACTTAAAATGACAAGCTGCGCTATAAAAGTAAACGAAAGTGGTATATACGACATTCCGGGTGGCAGGGTAAAATTAGAGCAACACGTGCTTTTCGGAAGCTTGTATAAATGCTAGCGGACGGTTTAGGCGTCCCGAAAGGAGCCAGCGCATGCATGATGTATCTATAGTCATCCCTACACGCAACAGGATCAAAGACCTCACCTTGTGTATCGAATCCATCGGCAGGCAGACAGAGCTGGAAGACGTCTCGATTGAGCTGCTGATTGTCGATGATGGCGATATTGATGAGGCCACTCTCGACTATTTCCGCAAAGTGCTTGCACAGATGCCTAATGCGGAGCTGCGTTATTACCGCAAGAAGCAGCCGGGCGTATGGCTCTCCCGTTACGAAGCGCTCGGACTGATCGACGGAGAAATCCTGCTGAGCTTTGATGACGACGCGGAGCTGGATGATCCGCTGTACATCCGCCGGATGCTGGATACATACGAATCAGACCCCACGATTGTCGGCGTAGGCGGCATTGCCAAAGGCCTCTCCAGCAGCAGATCCGGCAAACTGCTCGGTATGCTCACCTGCCAGATGTCCTCCTCGCCCGGCAGACTGTCGGCCAGTACACTGGCAGGCTCTCTCATGCTCTGGGAGAAGACGCAGGACACCTTTGAGACAGATTTTTTCCATGGCTGCAATATGTCGTTCCGGCGGACGTCTTTGAAGGATATGAAGCCTTATCCGTGGATGACAAGTTATGCCGTAGCTGATGATATTTATATGTGCCATCTCGCCAGCAAATATGGCAAGCTCGTAATCAACCCCGATCTGAAAATTACCCATCACGAATCCCCGAGCTCCCGTGATAAGGCGGGCCGGGTCGCCAGGGCCACCGCAGTTAACCATTATTATCTGCTAAATCTGCGTAAAGCCCCGGTGACAAATTATGCCGCCCTGCTGTGGACATTGTCCTATCTGGCAGTCAAAGCTACGCTTAAGCGGAATTTCAATGCCGTCTCAGGCTACGCAAGCGGTATTCTCTTTGTACTGAATCCACGCAAGAACAAATATAGGGAATTTATGCTGGACTAACTCCCCGTAATCCCCTCCCCTCAGCTGCAAACAAAAAAACTCCCGCCTGACCCTTATAGGGAGGCGGGAGTTTTTGCCATGCCGGTTACGCCGGTTGTCCGGCTGCGGGTACATCCTTGCGTCTCATTTGCTGGCGCAGGAAGTACAGGAAGGTCAGGAAGAGGAAGACGACGGCATAGCTTAGCAGATAGACCATCTGTTCTCTCAGTACTGTATAATCGCCGCTGGCGATAATCGCTTTGTAGCCGACAATGCCGTGGGTCATCGGAAGCCAAGGATTGATCTTCTGCATCCACTGCGGCAGCAGCTCCAGCGGGAAGGTTCCCGCACTTGAGGTTAACTGGAAGATCATCAGCACGATCGCCAGGAAGCGCCCCGGATTATCGAACCAGGTAACCAGTGCCTGGACAATCATTGTAAAGGTGAAGCTGACAATAAGGGTGAAGAGATAAAACAGCGGTACGCTGTGCACCTCAAGCTTCAATACATTCAATAACACCACGTCAGCCAGAAGGGACTGGATCACACTGACCAGCACAAAAATCAGCGTACGGCTGGCGAATTTACCCATTGGCGTTGCTCCGGGCACATTCGATTCGCGTAAGGAAAAGACTGTGGTGAACACCAGCGCGCCCATAAACAAAGCCAGTGACAGGAAATAAGGTGCAATCCCGAGACCGTAATGATCCAGCTTGTAATCCGTCTTCTCTACCAGCTTCACCGGTTCCGCGAACATCGTTACGGTATCGTCACTGGAATTCACATCCGAGGTTTCGGCTGCGGCATCGTTCAATTTCTGAGCCAGTTCACTGCTGCCGTCGGCAAGCTTGCCGGCGCCATCCTTCAGCTGGACGGCTCCGCTTGTCAGCTGGCCGGCGCCGTCCGACAAGCCGTCTACACCGCCGGCCAGCTTGGTCAGGCCCTGCTCCAGCTGGGCAGCGCCTTTGTTCAAGGCTGCTGCGCCTGTGGCCAGCTTGCTGCTGCCTGCCGTTGCTTCATTCAGCTTCTCGCCGAAGGTGCTCAGCCCTGCGGTAAGCTGTGATCCGCCGTCTGCCAGCTGCGAAGCGCCCTGATACAGCTGCTGCTCGCCGTCTGCGAGCTTGGTGCTGCCTGCAAGCAGCTGCTCCTGGCCGGTGTGCAGCTGCTTGCTGCCTTCCGCCACCTGCTTGCTTGCGGCAAGCAGCTGCTTGAGCTGCTCATTCTCCTGCAGCTCAGGGGATGCGGCAAGCAGCTGTTCCAGCCCGCCTGCCACTTGCTCCGCTCCGGCTGCCAGCTGGCTGCTCGCCGCTTCGGAAGCGGTCAAGCCGTCCTTAAGCTCGCTGCTGCCTGCAGCAGAGGATTCCAGCCCCTGCTGCAATTGGACGGCGCCGCTCTGCGACTTCTTCGCACCTTGCTGCAGCTGCTGTTCCGCCTTATTCAGTTCGCCGAGGCCGCTGGCCAGGTCTGCTGTCCCCTGTGTAAGGGTTCCTGTACCGTCACTCAGACTGTGCGCTCCATCAAACACCAGCTTCAAGCCGCTTTTCAGCTCAGTCGTTCCGCTGGCCAGCTTGCTAAGATTAGTCTTCAGCGTCGACAAGCCGTCCGTTAATTTCCCCGCACCTTCCTGCAGCTCACTTGCCCCGCTGCCTGCGTCACCCAGTCCGGCAGAAATCGTATCTACCTGTTCGTACATACTGCGGGTATAAGCTTCCGTAATCTGTGCAGAGAGCTTGGATTTCAGCTCCTTCATCGCGCTGCTGCCGATCTGGCCGGCGACAAAGTTGTAATCGCTGTTCGGTTCAAACACAATCTCCGACTGCACCGGATGCTCCTGCGTCAAAGTCGTAGCATTGGCTGAGAAATCAGCCGGAATCGTAATGGTCATATAATAGCGGTTGTGCGCCATGCCGTCTTCGGCCTCGGCTGCATCAACAAATTTCCAGTTAAAATCACTGTTCGTTTTCAGCTCATCCACAAAATCTTTACCGACCTCCATGGACTTGCCCTCATACTGCGCCCCTGTATCCAGGTTGACTACTGCGACCGGAAGCTTCGAGGTATTGCCGTAAGGATCCCAGGACCCCTCCACCAGAAAGCTGCTGTAGAGCGTCGGCAGTATTGCCACGCCAAGTAAAGTGAGCAGAAGCATCGGCTTCTTCACCAGGATCTGCAGATCCTTCCAAAACACATGTAAAGCTTTCACAGCTATTCCTCCAATCTTCCCTTGTAAATGTAATGAAAACTTTCAACAAACATCATTTCGTCCGAAAAAAATAGCCCCTTCCCTGTAGGCGAGGACTATCACTGCTACTTCAAAATCCCGTTAGAGATGAACAGCATCATATGCTCCTTAATGAGCGTCTCATTCAGCGGTTCATGCGCCCTGTTCCATTCTGTGGTGAGCGCCAGATACAGCCTGAGGATCATAAATGCCGCTACGCTGGAATCACAAGACTTCACTTCTTTCTGTTCGATGGCCAGATCAATCTGCTGTCTCAGAAAATCCAGTGCATAAGCCTCCATCTGCTTCACACCTTCCATCGCCTGAACCGTACCGATATCGCGTACCTCCTGCGCCAGCTTGACGAATAATTCATGATCGGAACGGAATTCTAAGATCGAATCGAGCAAATTGAACAGCTTGTCAATAAACTTGTTATTTTCCGCTGCCACCCGGTTCATTACCGAAATCAGCTCCTGGGAGGCCTTGTCCAGAATTTCTGCGAACAGCTCATCTTTGGTTTTAAAAAAGGTATAAATCGTCCCTTTTCCGACATTCGCAATTTTGGATACCTGCTCCATCGTTGTCGCTTTATAGCCGAACTGCACAAAAGACTTCGTTGCCGCCTGCAGAATCAGCGCTTTACGGTCGATAGCCATGTCAAGACTCCCTTCCTTTATAATCTCCGGATCGGTGGATGAATGACTAAATTTTATTTTTGGTCAATCAGTCAATTAACAATTTAACATGTTCTGAGGAAGAAAACAATGCTTTAATTTAAATTTCATTTAATTCACTCGTCTGGATGTGTGTACAAACCATTTTTCCCGTAGCCAGCCTGCTCCCACCTGTGACGCTAACGGACCGTACATCCGTTATTTCCCGATATTTAGCTTTTTCGGCAGGCTAACGGACCGTAGGGGCGTTATTTTTACTATTTGCAGCAGATTTGGGGACAATCCGAGGGAATAACGCCCCTGGTGTCCGTTAGCCTGGCCGATCCCCGGTTATTTTGCAAATAAGGGAACCTCGGTCCGTTAGCCTCCAAGTATGGGTTACATCCTCTACATGAAGTCCGTGTGCGCACCAGTCTAATATAAAAGCGGCAGCCGGGGAGGGGAGAAATTGCCCTGGACTGCCGCTCTGCCTGCTATATTTTTTAAGAATTGGTGAGTCCGATACTGTGCTGCCGGATAACCTCTTGGATGACGGGTACTATATTGCGGATGTAATCCTCATCCTCTGTCTCTTCAATGATTAATGCCCTGGTTTCCCTTCCGTCATATTCATAATGCTCGAAGGTTTCCAGTTTAAAGCGTATCTCCACCTTATCACCTACTCTTTTCATGACGGCACATCTGTAGTTTAACCAGTTTTCTTTAGTAAAATCAGTAATTTCATCGAAATTTTCCGGGCAATACCAGTACGTATAATTGCTCTCTACATATACTGTCCGCTCCTAATCTCCTTAGCCAAACGCCGTATTTCCTCGCTTAACACAGGATTGACGGGATACACTCCTTCCAGGAAGTTCAATATGCAGAGTGCGGATTCCGGCACCCGGTCGTAGCCCTGGATCATCTGTCCTATTTTCTCGGCAAAATACGGGAATCTCTTCTCCAGCCGTCTCTCATTGCCAAAAGGGTCAGGATAATAATCCACCTCCGGCTCCAGCAGGTGCAGCACAGACAGAATACTGTCCACCGCATAGCTTTGAACGAACCGTGCCGCAGACAGACATTCTCCCCGGGCATATCTGCCTAGCCCCACATACAAATTAGTCAAAGCCTCATTCAGGGGATAATCGAGGGAGTCATTTCTCTTGCTCTGAACCGGCTTGGCCGGTTTCTCAATTCCCGGATGTTTATACAAAGGATCCTTCCAGACCACCCGGCCTTCAGTGTACGAAGCATCCGCCAGTTCTTTTTCCTCAAACACCGCATATTCCCCGTAAACCCCGTCCCCGAACAAAATCTTGCAGCCAACATCTGAATTTTTAAACGCATAAGCCAAAGGGTGAACATCTTCGAGCCAATCCAGGCGGTCAATGTATCTGTCTTTGAGTCCGGGCTTCACGATCACAAAAAAATCCAAATCCGAATACTCATCCATACGGTTAAGCTCAACGCCTACCGAACCCACGCCTAACAATAACAGGGCTCCGCCTTTGCGCTCAAGCGACCCGCCAATTTCCTTCAGCCGCTGCAGCAGCAATTCTGTTCTCAACATCAAGAATCCTCCTTTTGAATGGGAAAATGCAAAAAGGGCCCAACCCACTTTTCAGCGAGGTTGAACCCTAAGGTTACATTGCCTTTGTTTTCTTACTCCGAAATTATCATAGGTGCAGGCCGGTGTCAATCATTGAAAAATTAGAGCTACGAGGTCACATACTTATCCTTCAGCTGGTCACTCCCCACTCCGCCCACTACCATCAGAACGAGCGGCAGAAAGTTGGCCACCGCCTTCGGCAGTCCTTCGAGTATGAGAATATTTGTCCCGGCAAAATAATTCAGAGCGATGATCACAATCTTGATGACCAGCAAAAAAACGCCTAATAAAAACACACTGTCAAACAGCATCTTCCATTTTGGATGTGCCAGCTGCCTGCTGTCCTGTATAACCTTCTCCTTCAACTCTGCATCACTCCTCAGCAGTTCGTCGATCGTCACCCCGAATAGGTCGCTCAGATCAATGATGACCTCGATACTCGGATAGTTTTTGCCGGTCTCCCATTTGGAGACAGACTGCCGGCTGACGTGAATTTTTTCCGCGAGCTCCGCCTGGGACCAGCCTTTCTTCTCTCTTTCCTTTTTCAGCCGTTCACTAAAAATCATGTGTCTCAACGCCTTTCTGACGATTACAGTATTAACGGAATATGCGGCTGCAGTAAAGCTAATTGTAGGTGCATCAAGGCGCAACCTTGCGTTGCCCCCTGTATTTGTGCGACTTTGACGGCTAATAGCCTGTTATTATAGTAACATGTCCGCATAGCTGAAAATGTCCCCGGGCCTATTTTGCCGCAGCCTGAGCTTTCCTTATAAAATCCTTAGAATCGTTCCTTACACTATGAATGTGGATAGGAAAGGATGATAAAATATGCAGGATTTAATTTTGGAAACGAAAGACCTCTGTAAAAGCTTCAAACAACAGCCGGCCGTGGACAAGGTATCGCTAGCCGTTCCCCGGAACTCGGTGTACGGCCTGCTCGGCCCGAACGGCGCAGGCAAATCAACAACCCTTAAAATGGTCTGCGGCATGCTGCGCCCCGGCTCCGGGAGCATCCTCTTTGACGGCCATGCCTGGACCCGGAAGGACCTGGGCGGAATTGGCACCCTCATTGAGTCGCCGCCGCTGTATGAGAATCTGACAGCCAGAGAGAATCTCAAGGTGCGTACCCTGGCGCTCGGATTGCCGGAGTCACGGATCGATGAAACGCTCGCTATCGTTGATCTGGCGCATACCGGCAAAAAACGCGCCGGACAGTTCTCCATGGGCATGAAGCAGCGGCTGGGCATTGCCATTGCACTGCTGAACCATCCGAAGCTGCTGATTCTGGACGAACCGACTAACGGGCTCGACCCCATTGGCATTCAGGAGCTGCGGGAGCTGATCCGTTCGTTCCCCCGGCAGGGCATTACTGTAATTCTGTCGAGTCACATTCTCTCTGAAGTCGAGCAGGTAGTGGACCAGATCGGCATTATTGCCGGCGGGGCTTTGGGCTATCAGGGAGAAGTTCCGCACGGCGAAGAACTTGAGGCATTGTTCATGCAGGTCGCTGCCGGGAACCGGAGGGCGGGTGACGGGCATGCTTAACTACATAAGGGCTGAACGTTTAACCTGGAGGCGTACGTTCATTCCTGTTATGCTTTGGCTTGCACCGGTGTTCACCCTGCTTCTCTGCGCCTTTCTTATGGGCGGACGTTTTTTTCAGAGCGGGGCTTATAACTGGTGGTATACCATGCTGCTCCCCGGGGCGCTGACGCTGGCCTGTTCCCTGGCTGTACAAAAGGATGCCCGGATGAAGTACCGCGGAATACTGGCGCTGCCGGTGGATCTGCGGATGATCTGGGCCGGCAAAACCGCCGCGTGCGCCGGATGGCTCCTATGCATCCTATCGGTATTCTTCCTGGGCATTACCGCCGGAGGGATGCTGTTCGGCGGCACCATTCCGCTTCAGAACAGTATGGCCGGCAGCCTCCTGATCTTCATCACGTTTCTGTGGCAGATTCCGTTATGCCTGTTCCTGGCTTCACGCTTCGGACTTTTCGCTGCTGTACTGCTTAATATGTTCGGCAATGTTCTGGGTGTCGTTACCTTCGATATTGGCGGACTGTGGGATTTCATGCCTTATACCCTTACGTTCCGGCTGATGTGCCCGGTGCTCTTCATCCTGCCGAACGGACTGCCCGTACCGGCGGACAGTCCGCTGCGGGATACGGGGAACATTCTTGCGGATGTCCTGGTTTCCCTGGCATGGTTCGGATTGCTGTTCTTCCTTACGGCGCACAAGTTCCGCAGGCAGGAGGCGAAGTAACATGGCCTCTATAACGAAGCTTCTAAGCGCTGACCTGCTTAAGACCAGGCGCACTCCGTTTCTGCTGATCCACCTGCTGGCCCCGCTCACTGCAGCGGGATTATTCCTGGCGTATTATTCCTACTCCCCATGGAGTTCCAGCAGCAAGATTCTTGCCTTTTTACAGGTGCTGGCCTGCGCTCTCCCTACACTGATTGGACTGGCCTGCGCTATGGCTGCTGAGCAGGAGGCATCAGCCGGGAGGTTCCAGGGAATGCTGGCGCTGCCCGGCCGCAAACTTGCCGTTTATATAAGCAAGCTGCTGCTCCTGCTGCTGTTCGGCCTTGGCAGCCTCCTGCTGGCCTGCCTCCTGTTTGGAGCGGGCTTTCATCAAGTGCTGCGCCAGGACGGCCCCGGTCTGCTGTTCTATGGGAACAGTGCGCTGATTTTGTCCGGAAGCAGTATATTTCTCTATTTGCTGCACAGTTTTCTCAGCCTGCGTTATGGAAAGGGACTCTCCATCGGGACAGGGATCGTGGGGAGCCTTGTTGCAGCTCTGCTGCTTACCGGACTGGGCGATGGAATCTGGCCGTTCGTGCCTTTTGCCTGGGGGGCCCGTTTTTCTTCACTCTGGTCTGTTTATACTTCAGGTGTTACACTATCCTCTTCAGTATCAGGACTGGATGCAGGAATTGCAGCTTGTGCAGCAGGAACGCTTCTGGCTGCGGTCCTCTCCTGCTTCTGGTTTCTGCGCTGGGAAGGCGGATCTGCCGATAATTAGAAAGACTACTTATAATAGAGGGAATGCATATGGCAAAAATACTGGTGGTCGACGATGAACCCGCGATTCTGTCGCTGATCCGGAATGCGCTCAGCACAGACCGGCATCTGGTGACAACGCTGGCGGATTCAGCCAAAGTACAGCAGATGGATCTAGGCAGCTATGACCTTATTCTGCTCGATGTCATGATGCCGGTCATCGACGGCTTTACACTGTGCCGGGAGATCCGCGCTTCGGTGGATTGCCCGATTCTTTTTTTGACGGCCAAAACGCTGGAGAGCGATCTTATGTACGGCCTGGGACTGGGCGCAGACGATTATATTCTAAAGCCGTTCGGCATCGGTGCCCTGCGGGCCCGGATCGGCGCCCATCTCAGACGTGAAGCAAGGGAACGGCGGAATGTCCTGTACCTGGACAATGTGGTCTTCAACCTTTCGGGCAAAGAGCTCCATGTCCATGACAACAAAATACCGCTGACCAAAAGCGAATATGAAATTTGTGAGTTTCTGGCGCGCAGCCGGGGGCAGGTGTTTTCCAAGGAGCAGATTTATGAAAGGGTCTTTGGACTGGAGGGGGACAGTGACGCCAGCGCTATTACAGAGCATATCAAAAACATCCGCGCCAAGCTGAACAAATGGGACATAGAAGCTATTGAGACGATCTGGGGGATTGGATACAAGTGGAAGCTGTAAAACAAAGCAAAACTGTACGTCTGCGCACCTTTTTCCTGCAATATCTCCTGTTCCTGAGCATGGGTACGATTGTGCTGGTGGTAGCATTCCTGGGTTTGTTTACGCTGGCTTTTTCGGCCAATATTGTACTGCCTGCCAACTATGCGGAGAATGAGATTGAAGCCTTTAAGGACAAACTTGCCTCCGGCAGCCCAATTACACCGGACAGCATTCCAAAACTGCCGGATAATGCCGTGTTCAGCCAGGACGGCAGACTGCTCTACGGCAATCTGTCCACGGCCGAGGCCCTTCATGCCCGGGAGCTTATAGCGCAGGGAAAGAACCGGGACTCTGACTTCTATACCGCCGCTCAGCACGGAGAGGAGCTCTGGATCTTCCGGTATACCTTAACGCCGCAATATGCCTCCCCCCTGCTGCGCAGCATTCTGCCGAATCCGCAGCTGCTGGGCGTGCTGCTCTTCATTATTGGCATTCTGCTTCAGGCAGCGCTGCTTGCTGCCCGGTTCGGCCGTAAACTCACCGGGAAACTGGCCGGTCTCCAGGAGGCTACCGGGAATATCCGGCGGGAAAATCTCGAGTTCACCGTTGAACCAAGCGGTATCCGGGAGATCGATGATGTGCTGGCCTCGCTGGAACAGATGAAGGATGCCCTGCAGACTTCGCTGAAGCAGCAGTGGGAGCTGGAACGCTCCCGCAGAGAGCAGATTTCTGCATTGGCCCATGATATCAAAACTCCGCTTACGATCATCAGAGGGAATGCAGAGCTGCTGCAGGAGACAAGCCAGGATGAGACCCAGCGGGAGTATAACGGGTTCATTCTCAAAAGCGCAGAGGATATCGAAGCCTTCGTACAGGAGGTTATTGATCTGTCCAGCCTGCAGTCATCCGCAGTGCGGCAGCAATCGCCGGTTAACCTTAAAAATTTCGCAGGAGAATTGGAGCATCAGCTGAGGGCGCTTTCCACCGGCAAAGAGCTGAGTACCGGGGTCCGCGGAGATGAAGATATTCCGGAATGGATACGGATGGACAAGGAGCTGCTGCAGCGGGGAATTATAAATATATTGGCAAATGGTGTAGAGCATACGCCCCCGCAGGGAAGCGTAACCTTACTTATACGGAGGGATGCAGACTATGTTCATTTCACAGTTACGGATACGGGCCGCGGCTTCTCTCCTGCCGAGCTGAAAGAAGCTGCAGTCCAGTTCTACATGGGTGACCAGAGCCGGAGCTCCGGCAGCCATCACGGAATGGGCCTGTATATTGCCGAATCCGCTGCACAGCACCATGGCGGAACGCTGACCTTGGAGAATGCGGGACCCTCAGGCGGTGCAAAGGTTACCTTGAGCATTCCTGCTGCCGGAGACTGCAGCGGGCACTTGTGACAGCGGCCCGCTGCTCCTTCCCAGCGGAGGATTCTCCCGGACCTTAAGGATTTTCTCTTCTATAGATATTCATGGTTTTGTAGCCTTGACCCAGAATGCTCTTCATCTCTGCCCGCCGCTTCTCCCTGGTTTCCTCCTGCACGGCGCTGTACACGTAACGGGCCCAGTCCTTCTTATAGCCGGGAGTAAGCGACTGGTACAGGGCCAGTGCCTCCGGGCTGTCCTGCAGATCATTTTCTACATCAGGGATCTTCGCCGTATAATCATCTACACGCTGGCTTGGCCTGGATGATGCAGCAGTGTTCTTCCGGGCTTCCTCTTTGAATCCGACAACGGTAAACACATCGTTCAGGCCGACCATCCGGGCAAACTTCAGGCTGCTTGTTCCGATATAGCCGTCCTCACCTGCTCCTACTCCGGCAAACAGGCTGTCCCTGTGAATATAGCCGGGATACACCTTGTTGCCCTTTTTGGGATAAGCCGCGTACAAATAGCCTCCCTTATTAAGATAGCCCTGCTCAATCACTGTCTGCACAAGCTCCTGGAGCGATTCCATAGTAAGCACATACGCAAAAATGAGATCATAAGGACCATCCGTTAACCCGGTGTCATAGTCCGTCAATTCCGCTAAACTATCCTCACCCTCGGGCGTGTACAATACAGCAGCCTTATTGAATTTATGCAGGTTTAACTTCTCTACGATTGTTTTAGCCATTCTACTGTCCCTCCTGCTGCTTGTTGTCCTGTCCCTAACGGAAGGAAGATTCGGTATGGTTAATTTTATTGTCGCTGTCCTTTTTCTTTTTATTCAGAGGATACAGGACAAATAAAAGGATAAACCATAACGGGGTAAACAACAACGCCGGACGCGTATCTTCAGCAATCAGCATAATTACGAGAATCGCTGCGAACAGTGCAAGTACGATATAATTTACTGCAGGTGTAAAAGGTGCCTTGAACTTGGATTTGGCCTGCAAATCCGGGCGGGTTTTCTTATATTTGATATGGCACACGAGGACGACGCCCCACACCCATATGAAGCAAATTGCACTGATGGTGGTTACGATGCCAAAAGCCTGCTCCGGAATAAGCTTGCTCAAAAGCGCACCGGCGGAAATAACCAGCGTAGAGATGAACAGCGAGTTGCCGGGTACATGGTTTTTATTCAGCTTGGCAAAATGTGCAGACGCCTGATCCTTCCGGCTCAGATTATACAGTATCCGGCTCGTCGAGAACATTCCGCTGTTGCAGGCCGAAGCCGCCGAGGTCAAGACGACAAAGTTAATAATCCCCGCAGCAAGCGGAATCCCTACCAGACTGAAGGTCCGTACAAACGGGCTTTCGGCCGGACTGAGCTGGGTCCACGGATTAATGCACAGCAGGACGAACAGCGCGCCGACGTAGAAGAACAGAATCCGCAACGGAATTTTGTTGATCGCCGAAGGGATATTTTTCTCCGGGTCTGCAGTTTCAGCTGCCGATACCCCAACTAACTCCACCCCGACATAAGCGAATACGACCATCTGGAAGGAAAATAAAAAGCCTGTCACACCGTTCGGGAAAATCCCTCCATGCTCCCATAAATTGCGGACCGTCACCGAGCCTGCATCTGTCTTGAACCCTATAATCAGCAAAACAACCCCTATGCCGATCAGCGCAAGAATCGTGACCACCTTGATCAGCGCAAACCAGAATTCAAGCTCCCCGAAATTTTTGACGGTCAGTAGATTAAGCCCGAGTAAAATAATCAGGCAGATCACGGCCGGTACCCAATGCGGAATATCAAACCAGTACTGCACATACACGCCAACCGCAATCACATCGGCCATCGCCGTCATAATCCAGCAGAACCAGTACGTCCAGCCGGTAATGAACGCAGCCCGGGGACCGAGATAATCCTCGGCGATATCCGTAAAGGACTGATAGCCCGCTTTGGAGAGCAGAAGCTCACCCAGTGCCCTCATTACAAAAAATACGGCGATCCCCACGATCAGATACGTGAACATGATGGAGGGTCCGGCCTGCTGAATCGCTTTTCCCGATCCCAGGAATAATCCCGTACCGATGGTGCCGCCGATTGCAATCAGCTGGACATGCCGGTTAGCCAGCTCTCTTTTTAACTCTGTCTGTGCCATGCTTAAGTTCCCCCTTAATAAGTACACTGCCTAAAAAACATAAAAAAAAGAGATTGGATATCATCCAATCTCCCGGTACCAAAGAATACAAAATAATAAACCTGCCCCGCTGACTGTGATCAGCATGACAAATCTTTATTCTGTACTCTTCTGTCCTTTTGCCTGAGATTGTGAACCCTTCGGCGCCGCGAAAAATCCGCAGTCTCTCCAGAAGCTGCTCCTGCTATAGTGTGATCCATAGCAATCATAGCCTGTGAATTATGTAATTAGTGAAGCTGTAATGCTGTTCAGATATTCTAACATATTACCTGCGGTGTGAGTATCTATCTGTGAAAAAAGTCTCTTTCCATTTCATTCCGGTCAAAAGGTAAAAAAATCATATGAAAAGATAGCTAATTTTGGATGTATTTTTTCCAGAATGAACTTGGTAGCATTATACAAAACGATGAAAGGGGTTACAATTTTGCGGACAAAGAAAATTACTCGTACCAAAAAAGCATCTGTAGTTCTTTTAAGTTTTGCAACCGCTTTTTCGATGGCAGTACCGGCATCACTGGCTTCGGCCGAACAGATTTCTGAAGTCAATTACCTTCCTCCGGGAGGGGAACACTGGAACAAGCTCCGGGATATCGAAATCAAGGATAACGGCTGGGGTTTCGGCACAACAGTGACTGAGGAAGTGTATCAGGAGAAGCAGGCCCGCAAAATAACCACCAGCGGCTGGTGGGCGGATCAACTGGTTGTCAATGGCTGGCAGTCTTTTGATTTCAGTGCCTATGAAGGCGGAACGCTGGAATTTGACGTACTCGGTGCACAGGGCGGAGAGAATTTTCAAATCGGATTCCGCGACGTTGTTCATGAAAGACCCGACGGTAACGGCGGCTTTTTCACAGACAAAGATGTTCCGGAAGAAACCAATATTGATGCACAAGTTAATGTTGGCGCTTACACGGAAGTAACGACCGAGTGGCAGCATGTATCGATTCCACTAAAGGATATTTTCGCCAGTGACCCGCTGTTTGATGAAAGTAAAATACAATTACTGAAAATTTCCGGTAACGATACGCCTATCACGTTCTGGATCAGCAACATCAAAGTCACCTCGCCGGATACGGAAAGAAGCTACGCTCCGGTCAAAGTCAATCAGGTCGGATATCTGAACTACGGCGAGAAATATGCCCATGTGAGCGGTTATTACAACGAGCTGTCCGCTGTTGCCGGCACTCCTTTCCAGGTTAAGCGTACTTCGGATGGCAGTATCGCTTATTCCGGCACGCTCTCGCTTGTGGCCGCTTATGATGAGCTGTCCGGCGAAAAGGTGCTGAAGGCCGACTTCTCCGCACTGAACGAAAACGGTGAATATTATATTACTGTTGACGGAGTAGATGAGCCTTCCGTGCCGTTTGAAATCGGAGCGGATGTCTATGACAGCCTGCTGACAGACGTTCAAAGGTTCTTCTATTATCAGAGAGCCAACGACGATCTGCTCCCTGAGCACGCCGGAGAATTTGCCCGTACAGGGCTTCATAAAATTGACGCCGATCTCCCTTTCCAGTCTGATCCCGCGCGGACGAAGGATGTTTCCGGCGGCTGGTGGGATGCCGGAGATACCGGTAAATATGTAACCGCTGCGGCAACGGCCGTATCGGATTTGCTCTGGGCTTATGAGACTTTCCCGCAAGAGTTCTCCGACGGTCAGCTGAATATTCCGGAGAGCGGCAACGGCATTCCCGATCTGATCGACGAAATCAAGGTTGAAACCGATTTCTTCCTGAAGATGCAGGACGAGGCGACTGGCGGATTCTACGCCTACGTCATCCGCGAGCCTCAGCCTAAACGCTTCATCATGGACGGCACGGGAGAGACAAGCGTGATTCCGACTTCACAAACCGCTACCACGGTCGGTGCACTGGCACATGCCTATAATGTATTCAAAGATGTGCCTGGACTGGCGGATTATGCGGATACCCTGCTTGCTTCTGCAGTCAGAGGCTGGGACTATCTGGCGGCACATCCTGAATTCATCGCCCAGCCGGACGGCCCTTACAATGACAACGAGGATCTGAATGACCGTTTCTATGCGGCGGCAGCCTTGTACAGAGCTACAGGCGGGGCACAGTATAATGATTTTGTAACAGCGAATTACGAGTCCTTTGAATCCAAATTCGAAACGGCTGATTTCTCCCACGGGATCGGAAGTATGGAGCTGATCGCCTTCTATCACTATCTGAGCAGCGCTGCTCCGAGTGAAGAGGTTAAGGCATGGTTTGTGCCTAAATATAAGGAATGGCAAAACAAAGTCATTGAAACAGCCACTGAGGGGGCGGTATGGCGCAACTCTACTGACAAAGGATTCTACTGGGGCGCCAATTCCAACGTGGCGAGTGTACCGGTCAGTCTCGATATCGGCAGCCGTATTATCGGCGAATATGACGAACGCAGCATCCAGGTGGCAAGCGGCAACCTGAACTACCTGCTCGGCATTAACCCGATGCAGCTGAGCTTTATTACGGGACATGGCGAAAACCGCGTGCGCATTACCCACCATGAGATTTACATGCGAGACTTTATTACAGAGATGCCTAACGGTTATATGCCTGGAGGCCCGAACAATAACGGCAAGTTCAACTTCTCTGCCAAAGCCTACAACCAGGCTACCGTAGACTGGGAGAGCAATGAGCAGGCGCTGAATTACAATTCGCCGCTGACTTATTTGACGGCTTTGCTGTCCAATGTGCAGCATCAAACCTTCTCCGAAAGCATTCAGCTGTCAGGCAGCACTGATGGAAAGCTGTCGGTTGGCCAGACGGACAAGGTAACTGCAGTGGTTAAACCGGATAACGCATCCTTCAAAAAACTCCAGGTTGCTTCTGCTGACGAAAGCATTGCTACCGTCAGCAATGTCACTTACTCTGCGGAAACCGGAAGGACTGAATTCGATGTAACGGCGGTAAAAGCAGGCCAGACCGAGATCAGCGTACAGTCCATTGATGGCAGAATTGCAGCGAAGTATCCGGTTGAAGTGCGTGACGGCGGAGATACGCCGGATCCTGGAACAGACCCTGGCACGAATCCGGGAACTAATCCTGGTACAAATCCCGGAACGCAGCCCGGTTCTTCGCTGCCAGGTTCCGGGACAGGCACTGCCGGAGTCATTTCCGGTTCCAATGCGGCTGCAGTAACAGTTCCTCTGACGCAGGAAGCTCTAAATGCGGCTGCCAGCAAGGTGTCGGACGGTAAAATCACCATTCCGGTCGATGTACCGGCCGGCCGCCAAAACGTTGCTGTAGAGCTGTCCGGGGACTGGATCCGGACTTTGGATGCCGCAGCTGTCCAGTCCGTGTCGCTGGAGGTGCTTGGCACCACGGTTGAACTGGATCAGTCGCTGCTGAAGGAGCTGTTCGGCAAAGGCGCGCAGAAGCTGTCTGTCGGTGTGGCCGTTACTACCGCTGAAGGGCTGTCCGCCGGAATCCGTGCCGTGCTGGGAAGCACTCCTGTCTATGATCTGAATCTGACAGTAGACAACGCTGCTGTAAGATGGTCAGGACTGCCGGTGACGGTGAAGCTCCCGTACAAGCTGCAAGCCGGCGAACAAGCCAGCCAGGTTGTAGCCTACAATGTGGACAACGGACTGGAAATTGCCATGAACGGCTTGTATGATGCACAGGCAGGACAGCTGGTGTTCCAGCCGGAGCATTTCAGCAAATATGCTGTGGTTCATGCAAGCGTGAACTTCATTGATATTCAAGCTCTGCCGGCGGCAAAAGGTGACGCCATCCGTGCCATTGCCGCCCGGGGTGTTGTTGTCGGCAAAGGTGCCGGACAATATGATCCGGACGGGAAATTAACCAGAGCCGAATTTACACAAATGCTGGTGAAATTCCTGGATCTTGCCGATCCTGATGCAGTAAGCAGATTTACTGACGTCAAGAAAGGCTCCTGGTATTACAGCGCCGTGGCGTCAGCCGAGAAGCTCGGCATTGTACAGGGCCGGAACAGTGTCACCTTCGGCACCCATGATCTTCTGACCCGCCAGGATATGGCCGTTCTTCTTCACCGTGCCATCACCGCCAGCGGCTATACACTGCAGCAAAATGCAGCAGCTGTCTCCTCCTTCGCGGACCAGGATGACATCGCCGCCTATGCACAGCAGCCTGTGGAAGCACTGAAGCAGGCGGGAATCCTGGACACAGCCGTGAACGGAAGCTACGGGCCGAAGACACAGGCAGACCGCGCCGAGGCTGCAGTCCTGCTCTACAACTTCCTGCTGGCGAGCCAGAAGTAATGTAAAGAAACTATCCTATCTTTTGTCGGCATCCGCTGACTGGACGCTCTAGATTAAGCGTCCGGCAGCGGATGCTTTTTTACTCCATAAGAGCGAATTCTGCTGCACGAAGTACATTAGAAAGAGATTTTTCTCCGATGATGAAGCAAACTGTTGTACAAAGTGCGATCATTGGGTTAGCCGCGTTATGTTTGCTAAGTTTGTTAGTTACAGGCGGGTGTTCAGAGCATCCTAAGTGGAAATTCTCCATCTAATCCCCCCAAATATACTTCTTTCACTACACTAATGGGAAAAACTCCACTTAAATAGGCTGGATCTGGCTCCAAAGGCCATTATCCGCCCGAATAACTGGAGCATTTCCAACTAAAGCTCATAAATGGCGAGAATGTATAAGATTAGCTGGAGGAAATCCAACTAAGGTGACAGAAACATTGCCAAATCAGCACTTACAGCACCATTCAAACGCTGCAACAGCTCCCAATCAGCACAAAAAGAGCGAACAGCCAATTGCCTGCTCGCTCTTTAAATATACTAATAATTGCTTACCCGATAAATACTCAAATAACTACTTAATGATTACATACTCCAGATTTACCAGTTTTGCGTAAGCTACAATCTGGTCTGTCGTCAGGTTCAAGGAAACTACGGTATGGTGGCCTCCGCCGTTCTCAATCCAGGCCTTAACCCCATCCTGGAAGTTAGGCTTCACTTTCCACAATACGCGGGCTACCGGCAGATTAGGAGCGGCTACCTCCGGTTCGAAGGCTTCCACTTCATTGATCAGCAGCTTGTAGTGGGTGCCGAAGTCGGCCATCGATACAACCACACCTTCTCCTGCTTTGCCGTCGAATACGAGACGGGCCGGATCTTCGCGGTCGCCAATGCCGAGCGGGGATACTAGAACCTTTGGTTTATTGCCTGCCAGACTCGGATCTACCTCAAGCATATGCGACTGGAGAATAGCTTCCTGGCCGGCAGCCATCTCGTAGGTGTAATCTTCCATAAATCCGGTGTTCTGGTTGTGGCTCATTACTTTCAGCAGGCGGTCGAGTGCTGCAGTCTTCCAGTCCCCTTCGCCGGCAAAGCCGTAGCCTTGTGCCATCAGACGCTGTACCGCAAGACCCGGAAGCTGCTTCATGCCGTGCAGATCTTCGAAGTTGGAAGTGAAGGCATTGTAGCCACCGTTATCCAGGAAACGTTTCAGGGCAATTTCATAGCTGGCCTGTACTTTGACGCTGGCTTCCCAATCTTCCTTGCTGTAATTACCGTAATCGAAGTCATAAAGCTCGGCGTATTCCGCAAACAGCGCATCAATCTCTTCTGCTGTAACTGCATTCACAACTTCCACAAGGTCGCCGATACCGAAGTAATCAACGGTCCAGCCGAATTGAATTTGGGCTTCGACCTTATCGCCTTCTGTAACGCCGACGTTCCGCATGTTATCGCCAAAGCGGGCAACTTTGATATTGAAGCTTTCGTTATAAGCAACCGCTACGTCCATCCACTCAGCAATTTGCTTCTGTACTTCAGGGCGCTCCCAGTAGCCGACAACGACTTTATTTTGCTTTTTGAGACGGGCATTGATGAAACCATATTCACGGTCGCCATGGGCAGCCTGATTCAGGTTCATGAAGTCCATGTCAATCGTTGCCCAAGGAATGCTCTCATTGTATTGGGTCGCCAGATGCAGCAGAGGCTTCTGCAGCAGCTTGGTGCCGCGGATCCACATTTTGGCCGGGGAGAAGGTATGCATCCAGGTGATTACGCCGGCGACCTCATCACGGTAGTTGACTTCTTTCATAATCGAAGTGATTTTGTCCGCACTGACAGCCAAATCCTGCAATACTAGCGGATAAGGCAGCACGCCGCTTTTGTTGAGGGCATCGGTCATTTCCTGGGCATGGGCTTTAACTTCCCCCAGCGCCTCTTCCCCGTAAAGATGCTGCGAACCTACGACGAACCAGAATTCCTTGGCAATTGCTGTTGACATGATGTTCATCCTCTTTTCTTTGGTTTGGTAAGTTGTATAGACTTGAATTCAGATAATACCCTCCTGGCGAAAAACGCAATTGCGTGGAATGTTTGGACTTCCGGCCGCTGTTATGTTTGGATTTCCTGATTCTATTCGCTGATTGCGGTAGAAATCCAACCAGCATATGCTTTCGAAGCGAGCTTTCCTGCGGAAAGCTTTCAGCCGGACGCTACCGCTCCTACAGTTCCAAACTTCCCCTCCATTGCTTTCGTCTCTGTGTACTCAGTATTCAAGTCATACAACCAAATTATTTTTGCCCGTAATATGCATCTTTCCCGTGCTTGCGCAGATAGTGCTTATCCAGAATCCGCTGCGGCAGCTCTTCGGCAAAATGATTCAGCTCGCGCGCGAACAGATTCATCTTGGAGACTTCCTCCAGCACAACGGCGTTCATAACTGCGGAATGGGCATCTTTTCCCCAAGTAAACGGCGCATGACCTTTTAGCAGAACACCGGGTACGGCCATCACATCCAGCCCGCGCTGTTCAAAAGTCTCAATAATCACCCGTCCCGTCTCCGCCTCATAGCCGCGGTCAATCTCTCCCTGGGTCAGGAACCGGGCACACGGTACAGAACCATAGAACGTATCAGCATGCGTAGTCCCCATAACAGGCACATCAAGTCCGGCCTGCGCCCAAATGGTCGCCCAGGTCGAGTGCGTATGCACGATGCCGCCGATTTGCGTGTAATGCTTATACAGCACCGCGTGAGTCGGTGTATCCGAGGAAGGTCTGAGCTCGCCCTCTACCACATTGCCGTCAAAATCGACTACGACCATGTCGCCCGGCTTCATTTTGTCATAGCTGACTCCGCTCGGTTTGATGACGAACAGGCCGCTCTCGCGGTCCACCGCGCTGACATTGCCCCAGGTATATTTCACAAGCCCATGCTTCGGCAGGTCCAGATTGGCCTCATAGACCTCTTCTTTCAGTCTTTCTAACATGCTATTCCCTCCAGTTCTCTACCAGATGATCTACTGCAGCCTGCTCGATGGCCAGCCCCTTCATATACCGTTCCATGAACAGCCCGAAGCCTTGAACATCGGAAGCATCCGGTTTGATCTCTTGTCCTTCAGCATTCTTGAACACCTTGTTCGCAAGGTAGTCATCCAGTTGCTCCTGCTCCTCTTTGTCTGTCAGGTAGGCAGCCAGAAGCGCCATCCCCCATGCCCCGCCTTCTCCGGCAGTCGACATTACAGAAACCGGCACGTTAAGGGCAGCGGCAACCATTTTTTGGCCGACAACCGGAGTCTTGAACAGACCGCCGTGAGCCAGGATGCTGTCGATATTCACATTTTCTTTTTGCGTCAAAATATCCATGCCCACTCTTAATGCTGCAAAAGCGGTAAACAGATGGGTCCGCATAAAGTTAGCCAGATTGAACCGGCTCTCCGGCGAACGGACGAACAGCGGCCGCCCCTTCTCGATTCCGGTAATATTTTCGCCCGAAAAATATCCGTAACTGAGCAATCCTCCGCCATCAGGGTCAGCTTCCAGTGCTTTGTTGAACATGACACTGAACAATTGGCCGGCATCCGCCTTCTGTCCCATGGCTTCATAGAACTCACGGAACAAGCTCAGCCAGGCGTTAATGTCGCTTGAGCAGTTGTTGGCATGGACCATTCCGACCGGGCTGCCGTCAGGCGTAGTCACCATATCGATTTCCGGGTAGACGGTGGAGAGGTCTTTTTCCAGAACGATCATGGCAAATACCGAGGTACCCACAGAAATGTTCCCCGTCCGTTTACGCACACTGTTGGTGGCAACCATCCCGGTTCCGGCGTCTCCTTCAGGAGGACACAGCGGAATGCCTGCCTGCAAATCTCCCGACGGGTCGAGAATCGCGGCGCCTGCTGCGGTCAATGCCCCGGCATGTTCGCCTGCGTTGCAGACCTTCGGCAGAATATCGTTCAGCTTCCAGGGATAACCTTTGGCTGCAACGAGTTCATCAAACTGCTGTATCATCGAAGCATTGTAATCCTGCGCGGCTTCATCAATCGGGAACATGCCCGAAGCGTCTCCGATTCCCAGCGCCTTGCTGCCGGTCAGCAGCCAGTGGATATATCCGGCAAGGGTCGTAACATAATCAACCTGAGGCACATGCTGCTCTTCGTTAAGAATGGCCTGATACAGATGGGCGATGCTCCAGCGTTCGGGGATATTAAATTGAAATAAGTCCGTCAAGGCTTTGGCCGCAGCACCGGTTGTAGCATTGCGCCAGGTCCGGAAAGGAACCAGCAGCTCTCCCGCACTGTCAAACGCCATATATCCGTGCATCATTGCTGAAAATCCGATAGATCCGACCGTCTGCAGCTTCACTCCGTATTTCTGTTCAACTTCCAGCTTAAGCTCACTGTAGGCCGTCTGCAGACCCGTGATAATATCCGTCAGGTTGTACGTCCAGTATCCGTCTGCCAGCAGATTCTCCCATTCATAGCTTCCGGATGCAATAGTTTCGAAACGGCGGTCGATCAGCACCGCTTTGATACGTGTGGATCCAAATTCGATCCCAAGTGCAGTTTCTCCCTTGGTAATCGCCTGCTTGATGTTCTGATCCATGCTCACGTTACTCCCCTCTGTGGCAACTGTTTTCACATAAAATTATATAAGAAGGCGCTTTCCCTTATTAACAGCCCTAGTATATTTTTTGTTCGTACATTTGTCAATACAAATACATAAATGTATTTACAAGCATAGGGTAAAGAAAATTTGCACCTCCCTTGTAATCTGCGGAGCGATGGATAATAATAGGGTTCATACTCATATGGAATTTGTACATACAACTTTTGTTTTTCAGCAGGTTAGTATCAGGACAACTACGAAAGAAGTGAATATAGATGAAACCCAAATACCAGGTTATCCTCGAGGATCTCAAAAGCGGCATTCTGTCGGGGGCTTACAGCGTGGGCGAACAAATCCCTACGGAATTGGCACTGCAGGACAAATATAAGGTTAGCCGGCAGACCGTCCGCAAAGCGATTTTGGAGCTGTCCAACGAGGGCTTTCTCCGAAGCGAAAAAGGCTCAGGCACCTACGTAAGCAACCAATACCGCGCCAAAGCGGGCGGGAACAGCAACAACCGGACGATCGGCGTGATCACAACGTACATCTCAGATTACATTTTCCCCTCCATTATCCGCGGGATCGAAAGCCGGCTGAATGAGGACAATTATTCCTTATTACTCGCCAGTACCAACAATGATGTGGCCCAGGAAAAGAAGGCTCTGGAGATGATGCTCTCCTACGGCGTGGACGGTCTGATTGTGGAGCCGACCAAAAGCAACCTCTACAACGCCAACATTGCTTATTACCTGTCGTTCAAGGAGCAGGATGTTCCTTTTACAATGATCAATGCTTATTATGAAGAGCTGGAGGTCCCCTTCTTCTGTCTCGATGATGTCCAGTCCAGCTATCTGGCGACCCGGGAGTTAATTTCTAAAGGTCATACCGAAATCGGAATTATCGCCAAAATGGATGATCTGCAGGGCAAATACCGCATGAAGGGCTACATCAAAGCACTGGGGGAAGCCAAACTGCGGTTCCATCCGGAGCAGGTGCTGTCTTTTGATACCGAGACGAAGCAGGACCTGTCCATCAGCCTGAAAAAATATCTGACCGACAACCGGGACACGCTCACCGCCATTGTCTGCTATAACGATGAAGTCGGGCTTGAAGCCGTAAATGTGTGCAGACAGCTGGAGCTCTCCGTACCGGACGATCTGTCCATTATCGGACAGGACAACTCCTATATCGCCAAAAATGCGAACATCAAGCTGACCACACTAACCCACCCACAGGAGCAAATGGGCCGCGACGCCGCAGACTGGATTATCAAGAAGCTGCAGGGGAAAAAGGATCTGAAGGATACCACCTACTACCAGCCTGTTCTGGTTGAAGGGGAGACGGTCCGGGAGTTGGAGTAAAAGGGCTAATTTTCGTTAAGTCGGGACTAATCTGCAGATAATATGCGGAGTTTTATGTAACCTGTGGGCCACTGTTGGGTGATCCAAATCTAGCGAAAATGTAATGGACTGAGGGAGGCGTTATTGCTGCTGAAAGCAACCTGTTTGGCCGCTAACGGACGCTATTGTCCCACTTATGCTGATGGCACACGTAACCTCCTGTTCGGTCATGACAAGCTCCCCAACCTAACGGACCGAGGTTCCGTTATTGGTGCGGAATAATGTGTTTTGACGTGCTAACGGACCCAGGAGGCGTTATTTGTGGTCATTTGGCCGATTTAGCCACCGATGTAAGGTAATAACGGAACTACGGTCCGTTAGCCTGGCAAAAGGCGCTGTATGGCGCATTTAGCGGAACTACGGTCCGTTAGCAAACCACCGGCCATATGGTTAATAGCGTGTAGCGGTCGGGCATGGTACTCTTTACATATACGCTGCCGATCCTGATGACATACGTAACATGCTACTCGATTATATTCAAGCTCCCCACCCTAACGGACCGAGGTTCCGTTATTTGCACGGAATAGTGTGTTTTGGCGTGCTAACGGACCCAGGAGGCGTTATTTGCGGTCATTTGGCCGATTTAGCCACCGATGTAAGTTAATAACGGAACTACGGTCCGTTAGCCTGGCAAAAGGCGCTGTATGGCGCATTTAGCGGAACTACGGTCCGTTAGAACCTAACGGCACTATTGTATCGTACTGCCCCGAATGACATCTGTTTCATGATGCCCGGTCATGACAAGCTTCCCACCCTAACGGACCGAGGTTCCGTTATTTGCACGGAATAGTGTGCTTTGGCGCGCTAACGGACCCAGGTGGCGTTATTTGATGTCATTTGGCCGATTTAGCCACCGATGTAAGGTAATAACGGAACTACGGTCCGTTAGCATGGCAAAAGGCGCTGTATGGCGCATTTAGCGGAACTACGGTCCGTTAGAGCTTTGTTGAGCTTGGCAGAAAGTGTGCCGGCAATAGAAACAAGCATCGGCCAAGCGTCAGCCGGATCAAGAGTGAATTTTCCGGCGGATGAAATCCACAATAGTACAGAAACCAAAAGCCGTACGGATAATCATCCGTACGGCTTTTACAATTACTCTGTTACTTCCAGAGCTCTTCAGCAATTTCCTTAATATAAGCCAGCTTGTTCCACTGCTGCTCTTCGGTCAGGTGGTTGCCCTCTTCAGTGGATGCAAAGCCGCATTGCGGGCTCAGGCAGATCCGGTCCAGATCGACGTATTGCTTCGCTTCTTCGATCCGCTTCAGAATATCTTCCTTGTTCTCCAGCTCACCGAACTTGGAGGAGAACAGGCCAAGCACCACCTGCTGATTGTCCTTCAGGAAACGGAGCGGCTTAAAATCGCCGGCCCGTTCGGTATCGAACTCCAGGTAGTAGCCGGAGTAGTTATCAATGCCGAGAAGTGTCTGCACAACAGGCTCATAGCCTCCGCCTACACCGGCATAAGTCGATACATAGTTGCCGCGGCATACATGTGTCGTTACCACGAGATCCTCCGGCAGGCCGGAGACAACCTCAGCGTTCAATTTTGCCAGCTCGTTCGCATAGTCGGCTACGTTCACACCAACCTGCTCCATAATGGCAATGAACTGTTCGTCACAAAGTGCGCCCCATGTGCAATCATCGAACTGGATGCTGCGGCAGCCTGCTTCATACAGATCAAGAACAGCAGCCTTGTATGCCTTGGCAACATCCGCCAGCAGCTCATCCCGGTTTGGATAGATCGCGTTTGTGCTTTCTTTATTTTCGGACCGGTCGAGCTCGAACAGCAGCTGTGCAGCCGCAGGAACGGATTGACGGGCAACCACGTCATCGCCGGCAATTCCTTTCAGGAAAGTATAGTGCGCAACAAAAGGATGACCGCTGTAGCTTACTTTGCCGCTCAGACGGGCCGTTTCCGGTCTTGACTGCGCACCGTTGAACTGGTAGCCCTGATCGATAATTGTCTGCTCAATACCGTCAAAACCCCAGAAGAAGTCCAGATGCCACCAGGAACGGCGGAATTCACCGTCAGTTACCGCTTGAAGGCCTACTTCTTTTTGTTTTTGCACAAGCTTAATGATCTCAGCGTTCTCAGCTTCCTTCAGCTGCTCCGCAGAAAGCTCACCGTTCTTGAATTTCAGTCTGGCATCCTTAAGCGCCTGCGGGCGAAGAAAGCTGCCGACAATATCGTAGCGGAATGGGGTAACGGTCCGTTGCTTGGGTTCTGTGTGAGTGCTCATAGGTAGGTGTTCTCCTCGTGTCATATATTTAAAAATAATATAACATACAGGGCCTGTTATCACGTTCTACCAATGAGATATAGCGGGTTATAGATATTAGTTATAGCCAAAGCAGGAAGATAGCCTCCCAGATTTCAGGCAGGCTATCCTATCTTCATGATTTTATGATTTCATAGATGCTCACATACTGTTCAGCCGTAACAAAAATAAACCCGGCTTTTTCAAGCACCCGGCGTGAGGGCCAGTTGTCATGCTCCGCTTTCCCTACAATTTTGAGTTCAGCCCCAATCTTGCGCAATTCTGTAAAACCCCATTTGACCGCAGCTTTCGCTGCCTCAGTCCCGTATCCTTTACCTTGATAAGCTTCTCCGATTTGATACCCGATTTCTATATCCTTCAGTTCATCCGCCGGTCCATGAAATTTGGTTAATCCCACATTTCCAATCAAATCCCCTGTCTCTTTAAGGACAACAGCCAAGTCATAGCCTGCACAGGAATGCAGCAGATCCACCTTTTTTGACCAGTTTGCTATATTATTTTCAAATTCTTTTGCCCAAAAATCTGTCAGTAAACAGTCGGGCTCCTGAAAATAAAACCATCGCCTGCGTGATTCTTCATTGCACATGTCTACATACGTTTGCAGATCTTCCATCTGAAAGGGGCGGTACAGCAGGCGTTCACTTTTGAAATAGTATTGATCTGAAATCATAAAGACCATCCTCTCATTTGCGCATTACCAGCTGCCAAAGCTCCATTTCAGGATGAACCGGAACTTCCATACGCTCATCTGCATAAATCTCTGCTGCCAGCATATCTGAAATGGTATATTCCGATTCCGGCAGCCATTTGTTGTATAGATGGTCATACGCCCCCTCCAATGCTGAGTTGGTGAGTGTCTCCCGGTCATTCGCCCGGAAGGCAACCCGCGCATACCTTCCGGCCGGAAGAGTGAAGCTGCGCAGGCCTTCAGGAATTTCATTCAGGCTGGTAACCAGCATTCCCATCAGGTAGGTGCCCTCGCTCATTTCCTTTTCGCATTCACATACCATTCCAAAATACTTGGCAGGCACTGCTTGATAGGGAATTCTTTCGGGCTCATCGTTGCCGAAAAAACGGCTGATCACCTGCCCGATGATTCGCTGCTTCTCCTCGTACCGGTTGTAGGGTACGCGAGCAGCACAGCCGACAACGTAGAGCGGGTTGCTGATTTCAAAAGTGTCCACGGTATATTCTGTCAAAATTCCTGCCGGTTTAAAAAGATTATTTCCGCTGCAGATTCTTTTTTGGAGCGCCAGAAGCTCCTGCTCGATGACGGACAGGAGGTATCCTTCCGATCGAATCACTGCCAGACGTGCTTGAACGGGACCGTTCCACAACTCAGGCTGTACGTCCAGAAGCATACGGATTTCCTCAAGCGAAAAGCGGAGTCTCCGGAGGTACTGAATCTGCTCCATGCGTTCACGCTGTACTTCTTCATAGAAGGCATAACCATTATCAGGGTCAATACCCGCCGGCTCCAAAAGTCCGATGTCCTTGTAGTATCTTAGTGTTTTTTTGGATACTTGATGCAATCCGGCAAACTGTCCGATTGTGTACCCCACTGTTCTCACCTCTAAATGCATCTTAATGCGTTCCCTAAGGGCGCAGTCAAGGGGCCTGCTGCCTTCTCATGCCCCCTATTTAATCTACAGTAGTGCTCTTTTCTTATACATCTTATTTCACAGATTATGGAACGTCTGCTTCATGCCTCACATATCTGCAACGCACATCACACAAAAAAAAGCCAGGCCCGCACCTCCTAAAAGGAGGCCGGACCTGGTTCTTCATGCTCTTTGTTTATCCAAATTGAACCGTGCTCAGCGATGCCGGGCCGTTCAGGACGATGTACACATCCTGGCGTCCGCTGACGCCGCTAAGTGTAGCGGTATAATCGCGCCATTCCTGTGCGCCGCCTGCTGCAAGCTCAAGGCTGCCCGCTACCGGACCGTCCGGGCTTTGCAGCCGGATTTCAGCCGATGCCGCTGCAGTGCTGGCTGCACGGAGCTTCACCGTGCCTGCCCCTGCGCCGAAATCGCAGTCTGCAAAGGCGATCCAGCCGCTCTGCTCCTTCACCTGGACGGCACTGCCGCCTTCATGGCATTCGCCGATCAGCACGCCTTCATAAGCGTCATAGTTCATCGCCTTGACAGGCTGCGCGAGGTCGCGCGGCGGGATCGTTTCGCCCTGCACCTCAAGCCCTGCGCTCACCGGCAGGCTGGCCGATGAAGGACCGGCCATAAAAGTAAACGTGCCGTTCTCGATGCAGAAGCGCTCACGCGTCACATCCCAGATTGCCAGCTCGGACAGCGGCAGCGTAAAGCTTACCTCGGCTGTTTCGCCCGGCTGCAGCAGTACCCGCCGGAAAGCCAGCAGCTGCTTCAGCGGCCGTTTCACACGGGACTGCTCCGCATGCCCGTACAGCTGCACCACTTCTTCACCGGCAAGCTCACCGGTATTGGTCACGGTAACCGTCAGACTGATTTCACGGTCCTCACCGGCCACAACCTGCCCGCGGTTCATGCTCAGCCCGTCATAACGGAACGTGCTGTAAGACAAGCCGTGCCCGAACGGATACAGCGCTTCGCCTTCGAAATAACGGTACGTTCTGCCGCCCTTAATGACGTCATAATCCATAAATTCAGGCAGCTGGTCAACGGATTTATACCAGGTCATATTGAGGCGTCCTGCCGGATTCACATCGCCGAAAAGAACATCCGCTACTGCGTGTCCAAGCTCCTGTCCGACATGCGTAGTGTATACGATAGCCGGCACATTTTCTTCTGCCCAGTTCAAGGCATAAGGGTAGCTGCCGACCACGACTACGATCGTGTTCGGGTTCACAGACAGCACTTCCTTGATCAGCTGCTCCTGTGATTCCGGCAGTGTGATGTCCGGACGGTCAACCGTCTCCTTGCCGTTAATCAGCGGATGGTTGCCGACAAATACAACGGCCAGCTCCGCAGCTCCGGCCGCTTCCTTCGCAGCCTGGAATTTGTCCGTTACGGTCTCTACTTCAAAGACATCGGCGGTAATCTTCTCTTCTTCGCCGCTTTCTACAGATGCAGCACCGGCCACATTGATCTCGTTGGCGGTTTCTGCTGCACTTCCGCTGCCGACCAGCAGTTCGCCGGTTTCAGCCTTCACCGTTACCGGGATGTCGTTCCAGGTTGAGAACGATACATTACCTGTTCCTTCTTCCGCAGGACGCACAAGGAATACTTCCTTCGTGAACCATTCCCAGATCTGATCGGCAGATGCCTTCACAATCCGGTCATCTGTCGTCAGGTAACGGCCGTTCTGCTCCGAGATCAGGGTATGGCTGTCCCAGCCCCAATCGGTCACTTCAAATACTGCTGCCTGATCTGCAGCTTCGCCGGTTGCCGCAAGAGCAGCGTCTTCGCCCTCTTGCACCTGTACGTAACGTCCGCTGCGCTTCGCCTTCAGCTTGATGCGGTCTGTACCGCCGGTGAAGGTTGCTTGTCCGCCGTGCTGCTCCAGCTTTTCCTGAATTCCCTGCAGCGGTGAGATTGTATACGGCATGGAACCGCTGTACCAGTCACGGTACACGGTGCCGCCAAGCGGCCCGATTACCGCTACCTTGTTCAGCTTCTCTGCCTGCAGCGGCAGCATGCCGCCTTTGTTCTTCAAGAGCACGACCGACTTGCCTGCCGCTTCACGCGCAAGCTTGGTATGCTCAGGAGCCAGGATCGCCGACTCGTCGATAGCCGCATAAGGGTTATCTTCCTCCGGATCGAATTCGCCGAGACGGAAGCGTACGCGGAATGTATTCTGCAGCGCGGCATCCAGGTCACTTTCTGCCAGCAGCCCTTCGTCAAGCGCTTCGCGCAGCGCCTGTTTGATCAGCTCCCCGTCGTCTGTAATGCTGTCGATACCGCCTTCTTTTACCGAGCGGGCAACAGCTTCCTTGTGTGTCTCCAGATAGCCGTGATCGCGTACCGTACCCGATACGTCAAAAGCATCGCTGACCACAAAGCCGTCCATTCCCCACTCCTGCTTGACGATCTCATTGACTTCCGGCATCAGGTTGGCCGGCACGCCGTTAACGGCATTGTATGCCGTCATCATGGACTGGGCGCCGCCTTCTTTGAACGGAATTTCAAAGGCCTTCAGGTAGTATTCGCGCATATTGCGCGGGTCAATGCTGACCGACTGATCGCCGCGGCCGACCTCATTATTGTTTGCAATAAAATGCTTCAGCGTGGCAACCGCTTTCAAATACTTCGGATGGTCACCCTGGATACCCTGAACTAACGATGCCGCCAGTTTGCCGGCAAGAACAGGGTCTTCACCGTAGGCTTCCTCGGTCCGTCCCCAGCGCGGATCGCGCTCCATATCGACGGTTGGCGCCCACAAAGTCAGTCCATTAATCTCCGGATTGCGTTTATAGAATCCTCTCGCTTCGTCTCCGATAGCGCTACCAATTCGCCGCAAAAGTTCGGTATCCCAGGTGCATCCCAGACCGATCGGCTGCGGATATCCCGTAGCTTCACCCAGCCAGGCCATCCCGTGTGCAGCTTCTGTACCATGTTTATACGCTTTCACACCAAGGCGGTCTACTGCCGTCTGGTATTGGATCATTAGTCCTACCTTTTCCTCCAGTGTGAAGCGGGAGACCAGATCGTTCACCCGTTCTTCCAGCGGAAGAGAAGTATTGCGGAATGGATAGTTGCTTGTTTCAGACATGATAAGCCTCCTTATTCGGTTCCCTCTGCCGTCATTCTATCTAAGTTTCCCTCCGGCGGCTACCCGGAAAATTAGATGCGTTTTCATAGACTATTAGGGATAAGGAATCCGCCAATTGTAAAACCTGCCAACATCCCTTATTCTTATTGGATGTACATATTTCGCCTTACGCCCCAGGAAACGGAGATTACAACACCTATGAAATCCTCAATATTAACCCGGCCCTTCTACTATCTGTGGACCACCCAGACTGCGGCGAATGCAGCGGATGTCCTCTATATAATGGCCCTTACGGTGCTGGTGCTGGACCGGACCGATTCGCTTGTATCGGCAGCGCTGATGCCGCTGATGCGCAGCGGCGCGCAGATGCTGAGCGGCCTGATCGCCCCGCTGCTGATCAACCGCTATAAGCTGACTTTCCTGCTGCTCTTGTCGCAGACGGGCCAGTTCCTGCTGTTTACAGCTCTTGCAATATACCTCCAGCTTAACGGAAGCGATGCTTCGCTTGTTATTGTTTTTACGCTCGTGTTCATCATGTCCTTTCTCGACGGATGGACGGTTCCTGCGCGCAATGCGCTCATTCCGCGGCTTGTCACGCAGGAGCAGGGTCTGCTCAAGGCCAACGGCCTGATCAGCGTCAGCGATCAGGTCGTCCAGTTTGCGGGCTGGGGACTGAGCGGTATGGTTGTCGCTGTAATGGGCGCGGGTCCCACCCTGCTGCTGACAGCCGTCATTTACGGGCTGGCCGCGGCTTTTACGCTGGGCGTCAGGGAACCGGCAGATCCGGAGGATCATGCCCTCCGGCAGCAGACAGAAGCACAGCCGCAAGAACAGGCAAATCCGGCACCTTCCAATTGGCACACCCTGACCGAAGGCTGGACGATGATCTGGCGGATGCCGCGCCTGCGGCTGCTTACGTTCATGGACATGATCGACATGCTCGGCGGGTCGGTATGGGTCGGCGCTTTCACACTCGCCTTTGTCCAGGCTGCGCTTGGACAGGGCGAGGAATGGTGGGGCTTTATTAATGCCGCTTACTTTGCCGGGACGGTCAGCGGCGGACTGCTGGTGCTCGCCCTGGTACGGACCATCGGAAGCCGCTACCTGGCGGCCATGCTGACCGGGATGGCCGGTTACGGCATTCTGACCGCCCTTTACGCGCTTAACACCCAGCCCTTCCTGGCACTCATCCTTGTGCTGCTGATGGGGCCGTTCGCCGAGCTGTCGATCATTAACCGGCGCACCCTGATTCAGCGCAGCGTAACCAAAGATATGCTGCCCAAGGTGCTGTCCGCCCAGGCCTCCCTGCTCCATCTCGTGTTCTGCATCTCACTGCTGGTCATGGCCGGACTTGCTGAACAAATCGGCATCGTCAATCTGTATCTGCTCGCGGCAGGCCTAACCCTGCTGGCGCTGATTGTCGGCCTGCTCGGCCTACGGTCCTTTCAGTCCGCGGCATCGGCAGGCACCTCCGGCCCTACCGGCGGCTGACTGACTTCTTCACCGGTACAGCCGGATATCCGATACCGTCATGACTCCGGGCAGCGCAGAATCATCGATTTCCGTATGGTCATACCATCCTCCGACGGCAAGATTGAGGATCACATAAAAGGGCTGGTCAAAGGGCATGACGCCCTTCTCCAGCCGGCGTTCGGCGAAGCAGTATCCGTCTACCAGCCAGCGGATAGAGCCCGGCTCCCATTCCAGGGCATACTCACGGAATTCGTTAATGGTTCCTTCCTCAAGCTCATGGGTGAATTCTTCCACTACCTTGCTGTCAAAATCCTTGCCGTAGTGCAGTGTTCCGGCGATTCTGCGGGGCAGCCGGCCTTTGGCTTCCAGCATGTCGATCTCCCCCGAGGCCGGCCAAGGCCCGTAGGCCTGATCCTGCGGCATCAGCCAGACGGCGGGCCACAGGCCCTGCCCTGCAGGGAGTTTGGCACGCACCTCAAGCCTTCCGTAGCAGAACGAGAAATGATTCCTGGTGTCGAGGCGGGCCGAAGTGTAAGCAAAGCTCCGCCCGTCCTGCACCACGGTTTCACGGCAGGCGCGCAGATTTAAGCCGTGACCGTCGAAATACAGGTTATGTTCCTTATCCGTATAGAACTGCTGCTCCCCGTTCCCCCAGCCGGGATATACGGGCCGGCCATTATGATCAAGCAGATCATTGCCTTTGCGGATATTCCAGAGTCCCAGATCTCCCCCGCCGTTCACGAAATCCTGCTCCCATACAAGCTTGCTCATCCCTGACACACTCCTTTCCATTTAATCACAGCATAATGCTTTTCAGCCCATGGTCAAATGAATCCAAAAAAATGGGATAGCGTCAAAAATCATGCCTCTTTTTTTCCGAAGCCTTTTTTCTTACGATGAAATGGAAAGGGGGCAACACACATGTTCCAATTCAGAACGGAACAAATGAAAGCGCTTCTCAGGCAGTGGCAGCTGCAGAGCATGGTCATCCCCGGCATCATCTGGATGTGTATCTTTTGTTATCTCCCGATGCTGTGGCTCATTATCGGCTTTATGGACTACAGTATCGCCAAGCCCGTGCTGCAGTCACCGTTCGTCGGTCTGAAGCACTTTCAGGATTTTGTTACAGACGACCGGTTCTGGCGTTCCATCCGCAATACACTCGGGATGAGCAGTATCAAGCTGCTGCTGGGCTTTCCCATTCCAATTCTGTTCGCCCTGCTGCTTAATGAAATCCGCAGCCTCCGCTTCAAGCGTACGGTTCAGACGATCTCCTATCTGCCGCATTTTATCGCCTGGACGATTTTTGGCGGGATTGCGCTTAACTGGCTCGGCGAAGGCGGTGTAATCAACCAGCTGATGATGACTTTGGGGCTGCAGGACCGGGAAATTCTGTTTATCAGCGACCCCAAATACTTTTGGTGGATCACCTATTTTACCGATACGCTGAAGGAAACAGGCTGGAGCGCCATCATCTATATCGCGGCGATTTCCGGCATTGACCCGGGGCTGTATGAAGCGGCAGAACTGGACGGAGCCGGGCGCTGGCAGCGCATGTGGCATATTACCGTGCAGAGTATCCGGCCCACGATTGCCATCCTGTTTATTCTTGCGGTCAGCGGCATGCTGGGCAGTAACTTTGAGCAGATCTTTATGCTGAAAAACAACATGAACATGAAGATGGCGGAAAGCCTCGATTTGTACATTTACAACATGGGGCTTGTGTCCGGACGGCATTCCTTCTCAACGGCGGTCCTGTTCGCCCGCTCGATTGTAGCGCTGGGGCTGCTGCTCATGGCAAACTACACATCCAAAAAACTGACCGGCGACAGCATCTTTTAAAGGAGGAGGAAACGGATGGAACAACGACGAAGGCTGCGGGGCATTGGAGTGTTCGAGGTCTGCAATACTCTGCTGATGCTGGCGGTATGCTTCATCACGCTGTACCCGATCTGGTTTGTGCTGATCAACTCGCTGAACGCGCCGGAGCAGGCGGTACTGGGCACGGTAAACTGGTTTCCGCAGCAGATGTCTATGGACAGCTACAGCGTTGTTTTTAACGACAAATCACTGATGAACGGGTTCTACATTACCACCCTGCGGACGGTGATCGGTTCAGCGGCGCATGTGCTGTTTACCGCTATAGTCGCTTACGGCCTCAGCAAAACCACACTGATCGGACGCAAGGTATATATGAAAATAGCCCTGATCACAATGCTCTTCTCAGGCGGGCTGATCCCGACATTTATTCTGATGACCAAGCTGGGGCTGTATGATAACTTTTGGGTATTCGTCATTCCCGGCATGTACAGCTTTTTTAATATGGTGATCTTCATGAGCTTCTTCCGCACCATCCCCGACAGTCTGGAGGAATCGGCCAAGGTCGACGGCGCATCGGATTACGGGGTGCTGTTCCGGATTGTACTGCCTAACAGTATGGCTGTTATAGCTACGATTTCGCTGTTTTCAGCCGTGTATCACTGGAACGATTATTACCAGGGCGTCATTTATATCCGCTCCCAGGACATTCTGCCCCTGCAGACCATGCTGTACAAAATTATCGCGGAAAACTCCATGTCCTTCATGCAGCAGCAGGCGATGGCGCAGTTTGGCGCAAGGCTTCCCGGCAATTCGATCAAGTTCGCCTCCATGATGGTGGCGACACTGCCGATTCTGGTGGTGTATCCTTTTATCCAGCGTTATCTGGTCAAGGGCGTCATGATCGGTGCCATTAAGGGTTGAGAGCAATTTCATTTGCAAGCACACAAGAAAGGATGATCAAGTCATGAAACGTCAACCTGTCAAAAAAAGCATGACCCTTCTGCTGCTCCTGGTTCTGTCAGTGGCCCTGGCCGCATGCAGCGGTAACGGTAATCCGGGGAATAACGCAAGCCCGCCGAGCGCACAGCCGACAGAGGCTGCTCAAGAGCCGCCGAAGGAAGCCGCACTCAATCCTGAAGAGCCGGCATGGGCGCTGGATACGAGCCCGGTTGATCTGACCTGGTTCGTCGGGGCCAACTGGTATGCCCACTCCTGGGGTGAAAGCCTCAATTCCAAGTATATTACGGAGAAAACAGGCGTGAACGTCAAGCTCGAGGTTCCGTCCGGTGAGGCGAACGAGCATATTACGCTGATGATGACCTCCGGCCAGCTGCCGGACCTTATTACGATGGGCTCGTGGGAAACCGCTGTCAAAAAGCTGTGGGAAGGCGACCATGTCTATGCCTTGAACGAACTGGCCGACCAGTATGATCCTTACTTCTATAAAGTGGCGGGCGACGGCACGCTCAAATGGTACCGGCAGGAGAACGGCAATACCTATGGTGTTCCGAACGATTCCTACAGCCCGAACCTGATGCATGAGACTGGGATGACGGCGGCTAACCAGACTTTCCTTGTCCGCAAGGACCTGTATGAGGAAATGGGCAGCCCGGATCTCAGCACTCCGGAGGGCTTCCTCGGGGCCCTGCAGCTGCTGAAGGATAAATATCCTGAATACAAAGGCCAGCCTATCAGTCCCTTCTTCGCCCAGGGCAATGTACCGTACGGGATGACTGAATACCTGCAGAACCTGCTGGCTGTACCGCATGAGAAAGACGGCAAGGTATATGACCGCGTGACCGATCCGGATTATCTCACCTGGCTCAAAACCTTCCGCACCGCTTATGAGCGCGGCCTGATTAATGTCGACTTCCTGGTGGATTCCGATACTCAGGTGGAGGAGAAAACCAATAACGCCCGGTATTTCATGATGGTCCGCGAATGGACCGGCATGACGGCCGTGAATCCGATGCTGGCATCTGGCGCCAACCCTGATTCCTACTATATCGCCGTTGACGGACCCCAGAACAGCAAAGGCGACAGCGCGAAGCTGTTCCCCGGCAACATGGACGGCTGGATGGTAACGATGATCAGCAAATCAACCAAAAATCCGGAACGGGCCATCCGCTTCCTGACCTACCTCGCCAGCGAAGAAGGACAGCGCGATCTGTTCCTCGGCAAGGAAGGCGAAACCTGGGAGATGGCAGACGGCAAGCCTCAGCTGAAGGCTGAATTCGCAGATATGCTGGGTACCGATATTGAGAGACTGGAGAAGGAATACGGCATCCTGGATACGTACTGGATGATGCGCAACCCGGTTATCGTCAACCAGTGGAGACCGGAGAAAGCGCCGGTTATCAAACAAATGGAAGATTTCGCTAATGCTCAAGCGGATATTGACAGCGGGATTTACAAGGGTCTGGACCCGCTCGGCGATTCCGAGGCGGCTGTGGCGTGGGCGCGGATCTCGCAGAACTGGGAAGAAGTGCTGCCGGAGCTGGTTACGGCCAAGGACGAAGCCGCCTTTGACAAAATCTTTGAGAGCTTCCTCGACCGCCGCGACAGCTACGGCTTCCAGCAGGTGATGGAATTCCGACAGGCTGAGCTGGATGTGCGGAAAGCAAAAATGGCGGAGTAACCACGCTACTGGCACAACCATTGCCGGCTGCCTTGACGGCGGCCGGTATTCCCTGCTTTTGCAGAGATTTCAGCAGATCGGGCCTGCCGCCTGATTACCTGCCTGCCGGTTTGAAATATATGGTATATTACAGGGTGGGGAGGGTAGCGTAATGAACTATGTGCTGACCAGGATACGGAAGGTTTACCGCAATTCGCGTATATCGCAAAAGCTGTTTCTGGCCTTCAGCCTGATGATCGCCATCCCTGCCATTGTCGTATCCTTCCTCTTCATCCGAACGCAGGAAGCCCAGCTGTACAAGGATGCCATGGCCGCTGCCGGCAGCCATGTCTCGCGCCTTGACGAGCAGCTGCGCAGCCGGATGAACATTCTTGAGAACGCTTCCTCTACAGCTTTGACCCAGAAGGCCTTCGTGGATTTTATCCACTCCAATATGGTGTCAGACGGCCTGCGGCTCGTCAAATTCAGGCAGAACCAGTATGAGCAGATGCATAACATTATAGAAAGCCATGAAATGATCAGCGAGCTGAGCTTTTATGTCGATAATCCCAATCTGCATGAAATCTGGCCGGAGATCTACCATTACAGCCGGTTTTGGCCGCAGGATTACTGGAGGGCACTGCGTGACGAAGGCGGCGCCGCCTTTTCGTTATTTGCTCTTCAGGATGGTGAGCAGACTTTGTCCTATTACCGGCTGGTCCGGCTTCAGGGGCAGCAGCAGAAGCTTCCGACCATTATGGAGATCCGGGCGCGGCACAGCGTCTTTTTCAGCAATCTGCTGGAGGATCATGAGCAGGACTTCTTCTCGGTCGTGATGGACGGAACCGATCCTTCCCGCAGTGTATACAATGCCGCACATGGCTTTGCCGTGAATGCCGGGGACGGGCTGGATACGATCCTGAGCCGCGTTCACAGCCGGCTAGAGGTACTGCATCCGAACAGTCCCGTCAAAATCGAGGCCGGCGATCAGACCTACTACGCATTGTACCGTTATATCGCTCCGCTGGATGCCTATATCGTAGATATTACCTCCCGCCAGGATCTGATGAAGGGGCCGCGCAGCTGGTACCTGATTGTTATCACCGTTACCTCCTGCGTCCTGCTGATGATGCTGCTGCTCATGTCGCATATGACCCGGCGGATCTTCCGCCGTCTGGAGATGGTGCTGGTCTCCATGCGCAAGGTGCGCAGAGGACAACTGGACGCGAAAATTGATACGGGCCTCGGCGAAAATGAACCCGGCGATGAAATTGACTATGTAGCCGTCAGCTACAATAATATGCTCGATGAAATCCAGCGCCTGATGACCCAGGTCGTGGATAAGCAGCTCATTGCCAAAAACGCGCAGCTGCACTCCCTGCATTCACAGATCAATTCCCACTTTCTGTACAACGCTCTGGAGTCCATCCGGATGCGCGCGGAGGTTCAGCAGCAGCCGGCCATTGCCGGTGCACTGGTGTCACTCGGATCGCTGCTGCGGTACAGCATGCAGTGGCGCAGCGATACCGTTGATCTCGGCGAGGAGCTGGATAACATCCGGAGCTATATCGGGTTCATTAACTTTATGGAAGGCACAGACTGTGAACTTACGGCGGATCTTCCGCCGGAGGTTCTGCGTTATCCCATTCCCAAAATGTGCATGCAGCCGGTTGTGGAGAATGCCGTACATCACGGGGCCCCTCCAGGCGGCAGTGTCCATATTCAAATTTCGGTGGCGGTTGAGCACGGCAGCCTGATGATTACCATCCGCGATGATGGAGCCGGCATTGAACCCGCGGTATTGCACAGCCTGCAGGAGGCGCTGGCGGATGAATCCGACAAGATGATTACTGCGGGCAGGAACGGGCTTGGCCTGGAAAATGTCCATAAGCGGCTCCGGCTCCATTACGGATTGGGCAGCGGGCTTACCATTCACAGCGTACAGGGCGCTTTTACCTGTGTAACCATACATTTGCCATGGGAACAAAACAATCTTGGGGGGTGGTAAGTCATGATCAGCCTGCTGATCGTAGACGACCAAAAGAACATCCGCGACGGCCTGCAGGCCATGCTGCGCCAATTTCCGCTCCAGCCGGAGCATATTTATTCCGCGGCTAACGGCGTGGAGGCTCTGCAGCTGCTGCGCGAACACAGCATCCAGCTTGTCATAACTGATATCCGGATGCCGGATATGGACGGCCTGACCCTGATGGCCCGGACCCGGGAAGAGCAGCTCACTGTGGATTACCTCATTATAAGCGGATATGGGGATTTCGCTTATGCCCAGAAGGCCATTGAGCTGGGAGCCAAAGGCTACTTGCTCAAGCCCGTAAAGCGTGAGGATCTGCAGACCTCGGTTGAGCATGTCTGGCAGGAAATCAGGACGCGGCAGGCGCTGTCGCACAATATTGAGCAGTTATCCCTGCTCGCCAGAGAGACGGACCGCAAGGAGCTGTCCATGTATATGCAGGGTGCTGCCGGTGATGAGGTATGGCTCGGCGAAACCGAGCACCGGAACACAGAGCTGTGGAGCAGCTACCGGCTGTGCCTGCTGCGCGAGGAACGGCGGATTAACCTGCCCGGCGCCAGCAGCGCCCACACGATGGAATCCATCGCTTACCGGATATTCGGCAGACAGGAATGTCTCCGCCTCCAGTCCCGTCCCCACCTGATTCTCGCCGTTCCGGCCGGCGCTGATCCGGAGGCTTTGCCCGCTGCGCTCAAGGCCGGGCAAATTCCTGCCACAGCCGTCCTGACCGGTCCGCAGCAGGGGCTGAAAGCACTGCCCCACGCCTATATGGAGGCACAGGAGCTGTACAAGAGCAGCTATCTTTTTCCGGACATCCGCTGTGTTCTGCCGATGCATATCGAAGGGCTGGAGCAGCAGTGGCAGCTTCCCCATGAGGAGCTGTACGCATTGTTCCGGCAGATCGGGACCAGCAACAGCGGCATAATCATAGAGGGCATTTCTGAGCTTTTTCATAAGGACGTTCTGCAGCGTTACTCTATCCGTTATACCGAGCGGCTGTGCGGCGCCATAGTGCAGATGCTGGAAGAATACGAGCGTGTGATCTCCCCCTACATGGGCGAAGAGGCGCTGGATATTGAATCACTGCGCAATTTGTTTGATTATCCGGGCATACGCGACTATATCCAGGCTCTGCAGCATCAGCTGCTGCGTCTGAACCAGTTCTACTACGAGTTCAAATGCAGCTACCGTAATTCGCAGGACCTGAACGAAGCCATTCGTTACATTCACGAAAATTACCATAAGCCGCTCGATCTCGCCATGGTCTCCAACCATGTATCGCTGAACTATGCGTATTTCTCTAACCTGTTCAAAAAAAATGTCGGCAAAGGCTTTGCCGAGTACCTGCGCGATGTACGGCTGGACAAAGCCCGGCGGCTGCTGGCCGACACCGAATACAAAGTAGTCGAAGTAACCGCCATGGTCGGATATGAAAGCTACAAAAGCTTCACGCGCGCTTTCCGCGAAGTTATGGGCATGCAGCCTACAGAATACAGGCAGATGATGCGCCACAAAGAGGTCCGGGAGGGTGAATCCCGCAATCATGCATCCCATTTGAAATGAAAACCAAAATATTGAACCATTATACAAAATACTGTACCTTTCACCCTTTTCTTCCATTCGCTAGAATAGAGTTGTACTTCATTGTAAGCGGTTTCTTATGTGCCACACTATTTTATAAGGAGGGCAAGTATGAAGCGATTTCACAAAGCGGAGATGGAATTTGGGCGTAAGGTATGGAGTCTGTTTCTCGCGGTAGCGCTGCTGGCCGGGATCGGCCTGCTGCCTGCATCCACGGCTCAGGCGGCAGGTACCACCGTTACTTCAATGGCTTATTTCTCGGCAGCTGACGGTCCGGTGATCACCAAATCCGGGGTGGGGCAGGCAAGCTACGGTTTTGTTATGCCTGTTTTTAACGGGGGAGCCGCGTCTTGGAATGATGTTTCCGGTGACGTCGGCGTCCAGGTGAAGAAGAATGGCAACTGGGTAGACATTGACAGTGCCGGCGGCTATGTCTATAACCAGAACTGGGGACATTGGAGTGACGGCGGTGCGAACGGCTACTGGTTCACGCTCTCCGCTACCACTGACATCCGGCTCTACTCCAAAGCGAACAGCGGTGTAACACTGGATTACAGCCTCGTGTTCCAGAACGTCAACACAGCCTCCATCACCTCCATGACACCCACGCAAGGGCCGCAGCTTACAGCCGGTTTTACCGGCGGCGCAGGCTTTACTTACCCCATTTTCAACAACGATCCGGCCCTGATTTATGATGCTGTGGCCCATGATTTGAAAGTCTACGTCAAACCGGTCAACAGCAGCCAATGGATCGACATCGACAACAATGCGGCCAGCGGCTGGATCTACGACAGCAATTTCGGCCAGTTCACGGAAGGCGGCGGAGGTTACTGGTTTACCGTTACTGAGTCCATCAACGTGAAGCTGGAATCCAAAACCTCCTCCGCCAGCCTGATCTATACCATCACTTTTAATCAGCCTGTGCGGAATTCATATGTCCTCTCAGCTTATGACAGCAACACCACCTACACCGCGGACAACAGCGGCGCAATCGGCTTCCCGCTGCCCAAGATTGACGGAAGCGCAGCGATCGGCAGCGAACTTGGCAAGTTTGTGTATCAGATTAAAAAGAACGGCCAGTGGGTGGATCTGAGCAATTCCGCCCAGAGCGGCTTCCTCTACTCCGGCAACGGCTATAACAATATGTCCGCGGCCAACCAGTGGGGCTACTGGTCCGATTACATCTACGGACTGTGGTTCCAGCCGATCCAGGAGAATATGGAAATCCGCATCGGCTACCCGCTGAACGGGCAGGCAGGCGGAAATGTCGGCAGCAATTATGTTAATTACACCTTTATCGGCAATCCTAATGCCCCGCGTCCTGATGAATCCGACCAGGAGGATATTACAATTGGAACACCTGCTGACCCAGCTATCTCAGGCATGAATCTCATCTGGCAGGATGAATTCAGCGGCACCGCGCTTGATACAAGCAAATGGAATTATGAAACCGGCTATTATATCAGCAATGACCCGAACAGCTGGGGCTGGGGCAATGCGGAGCTGCAGCATTATACGAACAGCACGCAGAATGTATTTGTAACCGACGGGAAGCTGAACATCCGGGCTTTGAACGATCACCGCTCGTTCCCGCAGGACCCGAACCGGTACGCAGAGTATTCCTCCGGCAAAATCAATACCAAGGATCACATGTCTCTCCAATATGGACGGGTGGACATCCGCGCCAAGCTGCCTACAGGTAACGGCATCTGGCCGGCCCTGTGGATGCTGCCGGAAGATTCCGTCTATGGCGCATGGGCCGCATCCGGTGAAATCGACATTATGGAGGCCAAAGGCCGGCTCCCCGGCACAACCAGCGGCGCCGTCCACTTCGGCGGCCAATGGCCGGTGAACCGCTACATCGCCGGCGAGTATCACTTCCCGCAAGGCCAGACATTCGCGAACGATTACCACGTGTACTCCATGATCTGGGAAGATGACAATATCAAATGGTATGTTGACGGCAAATTTTTCTTTAAAGTCAGCCGTGAGCAATGGTATTCCGTGGCCGCGCCTAACAATCCGAATGCTCCGTTTGACCAGCCGTTCTACCTGATTATGAACCTTGCTGTCGGCGGCCATTTCGACGGCGGCCTCACCCCGGCCCCTTCCGACATTCCGGCTACTATGCAGGTGGATTATGTGCGTGTGTATAAGGAGGGCAGCGGCGGCGGCGAAAATCCCGGCAATCCGGGAAACGTTGCGGTTAGCAGCGTCACCGTCTCTCCATCCGCTTCCCAGGTCGAGGTGGGCAAAAGCATTCAGTTAACCGCCAGCGTAGCGCCCGCCAATGCCACCAACAAGCAGGTCAGCTGGTCCGTGTCCAACTCCGGTGTTGCTTCTGTCAGCTCTAACGGCAGTGTAACCGGCCTGTCAACGGGAACAGTTACTGTGACGGCAACGACGGCTGACGGCGGCAAGACAGCCGTCAGCACAATTACAGTCATCCAGCCTCCGCCTGTCACCGTAGTCATCGGGGATAACGTGCGCGGCCTGAAGAAAACCGGCAACAATCTGCTGTTCTACGTTAACGGAGCAACCTTCGCTGATCTGCACTACAAGATCAATGGCGGCGGTCAGCTTAACGTCGCTATGACTCCTTCGGGAAGCGGCAATTTCACGTATGCCGTCAATAACCTGCAGCAGGGAGATACAGTGGAATATTCTTTCACTTATAACCCGGGACAAGGAGCCCTCGATACGCCTTGGCAGACCTATGTTCACGGAATGACTCAAGGCGTTCCGGAATAGAGCAGGCACACAGCAGAAAAACATATATCCAATGACCTCAGACTCCGCCCACAGCGGGTCTGGGGTTTTTGTGCTGAGGTGTAACCAAATCGTATAACAATTAGTATCCATTGCCATTCTATCTGGGGTATGATAGGGAGTATGTGATTACAAGAAACTACTTTATGGATGGTGGAACATGTTCAAAAACAAAAAAATGCTGCTCATTCTGGCCGCTGTTATCATCGTAATTGCTCTGGCAGTCGCCGGCGTCTGGAAGCTGACCAGCAGCGGCAGCGGAGAAGCAGGCACCACAACCACTGAGACTCCCGGCGGAGCAAAAGTATCGGAGACAGACGGAACGAAATCCCTGGAACAGACCTTCTACATTTATGATACGGTCGTCACTATCAAGGTATTCGGCAACAACGCCGAGCAAAAGAATATGGATGACATTCAGGCTATGCTGGAACGTATGGACGTTCAATTCAGCCGCACCAAAGAAAACGGCGAGATTTACGCAGTGAACCAGGCAGCCGGCAAAGAGGCTGTGGTTGTCTCGGACGAAACGCTTGATATCATCAAGCTGTCGATCAAATATGCGGAGGATATGAACGGGCTGTATGAACCGACGATCGGACCGCTGGTCGATCTGTGGAACATTGGCAATGGCGGTGAGCAGGTTCCGGATCAGGGAGCCATCGACGCAGCCAAGAGCCTGACGAATTATAAGGATATCATTATTGACGATGCCGCCAAGTCCGTAAAGCTGGCCAAAGAAGGCATGATACTCGACATGGGCGGGATCGGCAAAGGCTACGCTGCTGACCGGATTGCCGATTACCTGAAGGAGCAGGGCCTGGACAGCGCAATGATTAACCTCGGCGGCAGCAGCATCATAGCGCTCGGCAATAAACCGAACGGATCCCCCTGGAACATCGGCCTGCAGGACCCTGACAAGAACCGGGGCACCCAGCTCGGTACGATCAAGATTACGGATGAAGTCATTGATGCTTCCGGCGTGTATGAACGTTACTTCATGCAGGATGGCGTCCGGTACCACCATATTCTTGATCCGCGTACCGGCTTTCCTTCCCAGAACGGGCTGAAGAGCCTTACGATCATGAGCCCGAACGCTACAGATGCGGATGCGCTCTCCACAGGCGTCTTCCTGATGGGAGTTGAGGAAGGCATGAAGTATCTGGAGTCCCTGCCTGAGCAGGTGGAAGCCTTCTTCATCACCGATGACAACAAAATCCATGCCACCTCCGGCATTAAAGAGAGACTTCAGCTGACTGACCCTACCTATTCCTTTGCTGAATAGTCTGTTGTTACACATAAAAGCGGCAGGGCCTGAGCTCCGCCGCTTTTATTTTATACTATGATAATACCTTCCTAAATAAGAGGAAGCCCGCTGAATTCCTTGTAATTTGCAAAAGTATAGTCCGGAACATGATCCTTCCCCGGCTCTCTGCCGCGGGGATTATACCAGCATACCTTCCATCCTGCTGAAAGAGCACCAACCACATCATTATCCCAGGTATCGCCGATATAGAGCGAATGCTCCGGCAACGTGCCTGTCACCTTGTTGACATGGGCAAAAATAGCCGGATCCGGCTTCGCCAAACCGACCGCATCAGAGATAAAAATCATCTCCCCGGGAATCAGCTTGTCAATGCCGAGCCCGCGCAGCTTGTTCATCTGATGGTCCTTTGGCCCGTTGGTAATGATGCCGACCTTGTGGCCAAGCGAGATAAAACGCCGGAGCTGCTCCTCTACACCCTCAATCATTTCTATTGTATACTGCCTTCCAATATAGGCAGCCTGCACCCGGGAGGCCTGCTCACGGCTGAGGGGAATTCCATATTCGGCAAAAGCCCGCTCCAGCCGCAGCACCCGTGTCTCCTCCAGCTCAAGCTCCCCGTTCAAATATTTCGGCCACAGCAAATCGCTGTGATGCCTGACCGTATAGAATAAATCCGCATAATTCAGCGTACTCCCGTCCAGCGCCAGCACTTCGTGCACCGCTTCCCGGAAAGGCACCAGGTGATCGTATAACGTATCATCCAGATCAAAAAATATCGCCAGCTTACCGCTTGTATCCACTTCAACACTCCTAACTCTGCTTACTGTCCAAAAAATAAATCATACGTATAAAAGGTATCGTCACGGACGTATCCTTGCGATTCATACAGGCGCTGTGCTTCCGTATTGCCGGCCGCTGTAGTCAGCGTCACTCCTTTGGCCCCGGTGAACCTTGCAAATTCCCCGGCACCTTCCAGCAGCAATCTGCCCAATCCCTGCCGGCGTTCTCCGGAGCATACATAAAGATCATTCAATATCCAGAGCCGCTGAACCGTTACCGAGGAGAAGGACGGGTACAGCTGGGCAAAACCTCCGGCACGCCTTCCTTCTCCTTCGCCCGTCACCGCCATAAACACAGCAGACTCTCCTGAAGCAAGCCGGTCCCGCAAAAACTGATCTGCAGCCTCCAAATCCGGCTCTTGACCGTAAAACACCCGGTATTCATCAAATAAAGGGGCAATCAGCTCTAGATCCTGAAGCGTTGCCCGTTCCAAACGATAGTATGACATTTCTTCTCCGCCTTTCAGCCTCGGCTATATTACCATTAGTCTAGATCAACAGCCGCTTCCTGACCATGGAGAGAATCACCCATAATTTGTACATACATTCGCGGAGATCTGCTTACTCCTTGGAATCGTAAAAGACATGCCGGCCGCTGACCTTTCCGTCCTCGATCTCCAGCAGCCCGAAGGAATACTGCTTCTCCCGCCGCTTGTCGGTGGGCGAGCCGGGATTGAACAGCAGGATGCCGTTCTCCCTGCGCATCAGCGGCTGATGCGAATGGCCGAACAGGATGCAGTCCACTTCCTCGCCCTCAAAAGCGAGCAGTGCGTTGCCGTCCGTTCCTTTGCGCGAATACGGGGCATGCCCATGGATCATCCCGATGCGCACTCCCTCCAGTGTGAGCAGCTTGCGCTCACCGAAGCGCCGGATGATTTCGGCCCCGTCATTATTTCCGGCAATTCCCTCTACAGGGGCCAGCTGTGACAGCATTTCACAAATCTCCATGGCAACCCAGTCGCCCAGATGCAGAATCAGGTCTACGTTCCGGAATTCCTCAACAAGCGCCTTTGGCAGGGATTTGGCACTGCCGGACATATGTGTATCTGATACTACGCCGATCTTCATAAAGCTTCAGCTCCTATTCTGGTTAATCTATTTGAGAAAGAACACAAGCAGCTATGGACATTAGTAATTTTCAGCTAATTGTACGATTTTAGAAGGGGCGGAAGCAAGTAAGCGTCCTCTTTCGTCCCCTGATTTCTAATGGCTGAATTGGACTCTGGCAGGCCGATCATATAGAATATTTTTAGGGCAATCAGTAAACGATAACCGGGACTGACAATGTCATAAAGTCTTAACACTTTCAGGGGTGGACTCTTCTTGACAAAAGCCCAAAAGTAGCTGATAATAATAATCAATATCTAATTAGAATTATTATAATTAATTGTCGCAAGGCAATATTATATAATTCTATTACAATTACAAAACCACATTCTAGGAGGAAATAATTATGTCTCTAATTGGAAAAGAAGTACTGCCGTTCAAAGCATCCGCATATCAAAATGGTAAGTTCATCGATGTATCTGAAGCTGATTTCAAAGGAAAGTGGAGCGTAGTATGTTTCTATCCTGCAGACTTCACATTCGTTTGCCCTACAGAGCTTGAAGATCTTCAGAACCAATACGAGACTCTTAAAGGACTCGGAGTTGAGGTGTATTCTGTTTCCACAGATACCCACTTTACACATAAAGCATGGCATGACAGCTCGGAAGCTATCGGCAAAATTACTTACATCATGATCGGCGATCCTTCCCACACAATCTCCCGTAACTTCGATGTACTGATTGAAGAAGACGGTCTTGCAGACCGCGGTACATTCATCATCGATCCGGACGGCGTGATCCAGACTGTTGAAATCAATGCCGGCGGTATCGGCCGTGATGCAAGCACACTCGTTAACAAGATCAAAGCGGCACAATATGTGCGCAACAACCCAGGTGAAGTTTGCCCGGCTAAATGGCAGGAAGGTTCCGAAACACTTAAGCCAAGCCTTGATCTTGTAGGAAAGATCTAAGAGGTTAACCGACGATGATACTGGATGCAGATATAAAATCACAATTAAACCAATACCTTCAGCTTATGGAAGGTGACGTGCTGCTTAAAGTCAGCGCGGGGACAGATGAGGTATCTGCCGATATGCTGTCCTTGGTGGATGAATTGGCTACTATGTCCTCCAGAATTAAAGTTGAAAAAACACAGCTGCCCAAAACGCCAAGCTTCAGCGTGAACCGTGTGAACGAGGATACCGGAGTAACTTTTGCCGGCATTCCTCTGGGCCACGAATTCACTTCCCTCGTGCTCGTTCTGCTGCAGGTCAGCGGAAGAGCACCGAAGGTGGAGCAGGATGTCATTGACCAGATCAAGAGCATCAGCGGTGAATATCACTTTGATTCTTATATCAGTCTGAGCTGCCACAACTGTCCTGACGTTGTGCAGGCGCTGAATCTGATGAGTATCCTTAATCCTGGTATCACCCATACCATGATTGACGGTGCAGCTTTCAAGGAAGAAGTCGAAAGCAAGAATATCATGGCTGTGCCTACGGTGTTCCTGAACGGTGAATCCTTTGGCAGCGGCCGTATGTCCCTTGAAGAAATTCTCTCCAAGCTCGGTCCGGCTCCGGATGCTTCTGCTTTTGCCGACAAGGAGCCTTATGATGTGCTTGTTGTCGGAGGCGGCCCGGCTGGTGCCAGTGCAGCGATTTATGCGGCACGCAAAGGCATCCGCACAGGGATCGTTGCTGAACGTTTCGGCGGCCAGGTTATGGATACCGTTGGTATTGAGAACTTTATCAGCGTGAAATATACTGAAGGTCCTAAGCTCGTAGCCAGCCTGGAAGAGCATGTCAAAGAATACGGCATTGATGTCATGAAACTGCAGGTTGCCAAGCAGCTGCAGAAGAAAGACCTCATTGAAGTGGAACTGGAGAACGGTGCTGTGCTGAAGAGCAAGACGGTGATCCTCTCCACAGGTGCCCGCTGGCGTAATGTGGGTGTTCCCGGCGAAGCCGAGTTCAAGAACAAAGGTGTAGCTTACTGCCCTCATTGCGATGGTCCTTTATTTGCAGGCAAGCATGTAGCTGTTATCGGTGGCGGTAATTCCGGTATTGAAGCGGCGATTGATCTTGCTGGTATTGTAAAGCATGTTACCGTGCTTGAATTCATGCCGGAGCTGAAGGCTGATGCCGTGCTGCAAAAACGCCTGTACAGCCTGCCTAACGTAACTGTTCACAAGAATGTTCAAACCAAGGAAATCACCGGTACGGACAAAGTCAACGGTATCTCCTACATTGAACGCGATACAGGAACCGTTCAGCATGTTGAACTGGAAGGCGTATTTGTCCAAATCGGACTTGTGCCGAACACTGACTGGTTAGGCGACACGGTTGAACGCACCCGCATGGGTGAGATTGTTGTCGACAAACACGGTGCTACAAACCTTCCTGGAGTGTTCGCTGCAGGTGACTGCACGAACAGCCCGTACAAGCAAATTATCATTTCCATGGGATCGGGTGCCACTGCGGCCCTGGGCGCATTTGATTATCTGATCCGCAACTAATATTAAGACCGTTATCCGGTAAGGGATAGCGGTCTTTTTTGGCCTGAAAAGATTTACCCTCTCCAATTCCACAGCCGCACTTCCCCGATTCGGATATTGCTGATCCATGGCGTTTCCTTCAGCTTCAGCAGCTCCTTAACCGGTCCCGTAATAACAGCTCCGTACAGTTGAATACCATGCTCCTCCACGTAATCTAACGATTGATCCACTTTTATAAAAGGGGCCGCATTTGAAGAAATCATCTTATACTCCTGCATCAACCTCAGCTTCCGGAGGAAATTCTCCTCCCGCACTTTGCCGCTGCCGTATTCTTCAACCGAAGGAGAGATCGAAGATTTTGAAGTAACGCTGCTGAACCAGCCGGTTTTTTCGGTAGAAACCTGCTGAACCGTCATCTCCTCCGCAAGCCAGATCGTCCGGTATGGAAAACCCAGCGGAGAAGTTACTGTAAACTCATTGGTGTGCTCTCCGTCATCCACAGCAAACCACACGGGCAGCAGATTCAGCGGCTCCAGCTTTTTCAGGAGTTCATCTGTACCATACAGCCGGTCCAGGGATAAAAAAGCTTCAGCCACTGTGCCTTCCGGGAGCTTATCCAGCCGTTTCCATTCCTGGCTGTCATCCACGCCTGGGGACTGTCCGTCCTGCGGATAGAAAAAATATTGCTGCATGGAGGTCCGCTCATCCGTCCAATTATAATGGCCTACACCTCCAAGCCCGAACAGAAGCTCGGTGGAGTAGCTGCCCGCATCCACTTCTTCACTGCCGACCTGCTTCAAGAGCCTGCCGGAATACTCATTTTTGAAGAAGATCTTGGCATCGGAGTTCAGATGTACAATTGTGTTAGGACGGGACACGGCAATGGCCGAAGACAGAACCTCCCCATATCGTGACCCCCGGTCTCCGGTCGAGTAGTAAACGGCTGTGATGATTGAACTAATAACTGTAAGAGCCAGAAAGGCTGACAGCACTGTCATTGTATTCGAAAAGCGGGCTTTCCATTTGCCCCGGCGGATAATCCGTTTTTCCTTCTTCTCCATCAGAGCCGGTTTTTCAGCAATACGCTGTGAAGTCTGCTGATCCTCCTGCTCTACAAGCTCGTCTAAGTAAAGCTGGTAAGCCTCCAGCTTCTCCAGCTCCTGTTCGACTTCTTCCCGCTCATCCTCCGGCAGGCTACCCTGTCCGTATTTGCGCAGCTTTTCCTTAAATTCCTCACTCATGCCCATTCCTCCTCCGCTCCTCTTCCCGCAGCCGCTGTCTCGCCCGGAAGACCAGTATTTTATATTTTGGCAGGCTCACGTCCATAATTGCCGCTGCGTCCTTATAAGACATCCCGTGAAAATCATGCAGCAGCAGCGCATGCCGCTGGGCCTCCGGCAGCTCACCGACAGATGCAGCCAGCGCCTCCATCCGTTCCCGTCTCATATATACAGATTCAGTCGTCTCCGGGTGGGGCAGGGTATTGAAGAACCCCGCTTCTGTAGTAATGCTGCGGCTTGCCTTCCGTGTGTAATCAATAAAAGCGTTATAGGCAACCCGGAACAGCCAGGGCTTGATCCTGTCTTCCCGGCAATCCTCAAGGTACAGATATGCACGGTAGAAGGTCTCCTGCATCAGGTCTTCGGCAAGATGATGATCGCGGCTGAGGGCATATAAATAACGGTAAATGTCGTGAACATAGCTCTGGTAATGATCATCCAGCGAATTCGGCTTCATTCCCTCCCCCCTTACTCTAACCACGCAGCAGCTGCCGGAAGGTTACAGAATTTTCTAAAGTTTATGTAAAATAAAACAGCCATGCCATCCGCTGAATGTCCAGCAGCTGACATGGCTGTAAGCTTATAACGGGCGTCCTAATAAAACCCGATTGTAGAAGAGCTGTCCTTCATCCATTCCCGTTTGCGCCCTTTGTCCAGCTCACCGCGCATGCCGCGGACAAGCGCTTCTACATCGGCTCTGCCGTTCTCATGCCACTCCAGCGCCGCACTGACATACAGCTCGCCGAGCTGGGTCAGCGAGAAATCCGCTGTCAGGCGCGCAGCGGTCGCCACGCCTTCCTCACCTGCGAAGGCCGAGAAGCCGCGCAGCCGCAAATACTCCAGCCGCAGCTCCTCGTTTGGCATCTTAATCTCATAGGCACGGTCGAAGCGCCCGGCACGGTTCATGAGACCGGGATCTATTTTATCCGGATAATTGGTTGTACCGATCAGAAAAATCCCTTCCTTGGAGGTTGCCCCGTCAAGCGTATTGAGGAAAAAGGATCTGACCTCCTGCGGCATGGAATCGATATCCTCAATCACCAGCACCATCGGCGCCAGCCGGGAAGCGGCCTCGAACACCTCATTAACGGACTCGCTGCTTGTATACTCGGTAATCTGCCAGTAGATCACAGGTCCCGGCACACTGCCGGCAATCGATTTGACGAGCGTGGTTTTACCGTTGCCCGGGTGGCCGTAGAGCAGAATGCCCCGTTTGTAGGGGATCTCGTATTTAATATAAAAGCTGCGGTCCGCGTCAAAAAACTGGTCCAGCGAGCGGTAGATCTCCTTTTTGATTACAGCATCCAGCACCACCTCTTCCCGGCTAATGGAGCGGGTAATCGGCTCATCTTCGCGGTGGATCCCGTTGCGGCGGTCCGTAAATACGGTAACCTTGTCGATATTCTGCTGGCGCTCCCGCTTGCGCACATTGCCAAGAAACTGCTGCAGCTGCTCATCAGAGGCGGCAAAAACAAAATCCTGAAAGTTGATCCCGTTCTCCTGGAACACCGGCACCCGTGCGAACGCCACCCCCATAGCCGGATATGCCAGGACGTTATTCCGGATGGATAAATGGATATTGTACTCGGGCTGCTCCTTCTCATCATCGTAAATGAAGGTCCGGTCCTCCAGCCGGTCAAAAATCCGCGCTACATGCTCTACCTCAGGGCTGCCGGACTGCACATCGGTCTGGAGCAGCTTCCAGTATTCGCTGTTCGGGTCATCGCTGGCATACAGCTCGTAGCGGACGCCATAACGCCTATACAGGGCATCAAGGATGCCGTCAACGAGCCGGGCATAGGCATCATAGCCTTTGATCAATCCGTTAGTGCTTTCATTGTACTGATAGATTACAGCCTGGTTTCTGCACTCCTGCTCCATTATTTCGTCCCCTTTATCGCGGCGAGCGGTCTGCACTTGGCGACAACGGCCGCCAGGCCTGCACCCGTAACGCTTTCTATGATCTCATCTACATTCTTATAAGCCTGGGGAGATTCGTCAAGGATAGATTCCAGGGAATGCTGGTTCACGACAATCTCATCCTCCTCACCGACCTTAAGGGAACGGGAGAATTCCTTCACGGACACCAGACGTTTGGTTGCAGTGCGGGAACGGATGCGTCCTGCGCCGTGGCAGATTGAATAGTAGTTCTCTTCCCCGGCGGGCTGCCCGACCATGATATAGGAGGAGGTCCCCATCGAACCGGGAATCAGCGCCGGATGTCCGGTTGCCGCATAAGGCTTGGGATTGTCCGGATGTCCTGCCGGCAGGGCGCGTGTTGCCCCTTTGCGGTGGACAAACTTGGTTCCGGAGGCGGTGTCCTCTTTCCAGGCATAGTTATGCATAAGATCGTACAATGTGTTCATTTCGCATTTCGGGCCAAACACATCGCGGAAGCCTTCCCGTACACCGTATGCGATCAGATGCCGGTTCACGACAGCGTAATTCAGGGCAGAATACATCAGATTAACATACCGCTGTGCCGCCGGATGAGCCAGCGGGGCAAAGATCAGGCGCGGATCGGCACTGCCGAGCCCGAGCTGGCCCATGGCCTTGGCGAAGGCCGGGGAGCAGAACTGGTTAATCAGCCCTCCCCAGGCCCGGGAGCCGGAATGGATCATCACGGCAATCTGCCCGTCTTTAAGGCCCCAGGCTTCAGCCGTTTCCCGCTGCTCTTCGGCAATTTCGATGGACTGAATCTCCACAAAGTGGTTGCCGCCGCCGAGCGTACCAAGCTGGCGGTGTCCCCGGTGCCAGGCCATATCGGGAAGCTCGTTCAGAATCTCTTCATCAAATGCAAGTCTGCTGATCTCCACATGTGACAGGCTGCTTGATTTCTTCGGCGTGTAGCTGTCCGGCACATATTTGTTCGGCAGCCCGTTCAGCCCCTTGCGGACAATGTGCTCCAGCCGGATGTCACTGTAATGGCCGCGCTGCTGGGCCTCCATCGGCAGGTATTTTTCAATCGCGCGGACCAGCTTCCGGCGCAGCTTCACCTCGCGCAGATCGTCTTTGTGCAGGCTGGTAAGATGCACGCGCATGCCGCAGCCGATGTCGCTGCCTACAATCGAAGGGGACACATAACCGTCTGCAGCATCCCACACCGCCGTTGTGCCGATGCAGGTTCCGACGCCTACATGCACGTCCGGCGTATAGCTCATATATTCAATATTCGGAATTTGCAGGTTGTTGTTCGCCATCTCCAGGACTTTATAATCCAGTGAGCCGAATAATTGCTCGCTGGCATAGACGTTCAGGTCACCGCCTGGAAGGGCCACCTCATGTTTGTAGCGGGGGAGATAAATATCTGTTCCGCTGTGCATTTGATTGGTATTCATAAATTATTTTCAATTCCTCTCGGGTTGCATTAGTAATGTTCGTTATCGTTATCGGGTACGCAAAAAGAGCCGCAGATCAGCGTTCTGATCTGCGGCTCCCGGTATGCTGGTAGTGATTATAAAGGACATGAGCAATTCAAAGCACGCCCATGCAGATACATGTGACAAATGAACCGCAGCCCATCATGTCTTCCGGACGAAGGCGATGAGATCAGATCGTACATATGCGGTTGTAATATGACAGGACGACATTCCAAGTAACATAGTTCCAATCATGACCCATCGGCCTCCCTTCTCTAAATGATAAACCCAATAATAAAGGCCTCAGCTGCACATTGTCAACCCTAATATTGGAAGACATTATAAAAAGGGCACCACACTTGGCGCCCTCTTCCTGTATACCATCGGTTTATTTGAATTTGTGCCAGTCCTGATTGCTGTTCTCCAGCAGGTGGGCGAAATCGTTCTCCAGCCGTTTCTGCTCGGCCTTGCGCTGATCCTCCGCCGCTTTGCGGGCCGCCTCTTTCTTGTCATTTTCCTCTGCCTTAAGCGCATCGGACTGTGCCTTCAGCTTATCCAGGACATCACTGCTCAGCAGATCCTTCAGTGTAGCAGGCGCATCGCCCGCGGCAGGCCGCGGGGAATGGGTTACTTTCTTTTTCTTGGCCATCAAAATCATCCTTTCAGGTATTGCCTGTCGTTCAAATTTGTTTTAGCTATGGTGCTTTACGTTTATAATGTACAGTAAGAGGTGAGCCTTATGAAATCTACAGATTTGTGTCCACGGTTACAAAAAAGCATGGATATTATCGGCAGACGCTGGACGGGCTTAATCATCTTCCAGCTGCTCCAGGGCCCCCAGCGCTTCAGCACGATTGAAGCGTCACTGCCGGTCAGCGGCAGGCTCCTGTCGGAACGGCTCAAGGAGCTGGAACAGGAAGGCATTGTCCTGCGCGAGGTATTTCCCGAGACACCTGTAAGAATACAATATTCCCTGACAGATAAAGGCCGTGCCCTGGAACCGGTCATCCGCGATCTGGAGCAGTGGTCGGAAGCATGGATCAGTGCGGACAGCTGCCAAAGCGAACAATCTCCTTCGCAGTAGCCCCTGCCGGTATACCTCCAGCTTACCCTGCAATTTACAACTTACAATTTACAGTTTACAGCTTGCGGCCGATAATGACCAGATCCCGCAGAATGCCGTCCAGCTCGGCAACACCGGGCAGCAGCCCCCACTGCTCAAAGCCAAATTTGCGCAGCAGGGCAAGGCTTGGGCCGTTATGGCCGAATACAAAGCCGACCAGGTTCTGGAGGCCAAGGCGCGGACATTCCTCCAGCGCTTTGGTCAGCAGGAGGCTTCCGGCACCCGTACCGCGGAATTTCTCGTTTACATATACGCTGATCTCGGCAGTGCCGTTATAGGCCGGACGGCCATAGAAGGACTGGAAGCTGAACCAGGCAGCAATCTCCCCGTCCTGTCTCAGTACCCACAGCGGGCGATGATGGCTGTTATGCTCATGGAACCATTTCAGCCGGTCCTCCACGGTCACCGGCTCCAGGTCGGCCGTAACGACCCGCCCGGCTACCGTCGAGTTATAAATATCTACAATAGCTCCCAAATCCTCAATCGATGCATCTTCAATGCTGTAATTTTGCCAAGCCATGCTTTCCATTCCTCCTAATATTGTTGCCATGCAGCTGTACCTCTTTATTTAAGCCCTGTCTGCTCCAGGCTCCATTCCCACAGGCGCGCAGCTGCTGCACTGTCCGCAGCTCTTGGCGACAGCTCCTGGATGGCACGGCGGTAATAATATTGGCCTGTCACACCGCACAGCTCAGGAGCAGTTGCCAGGTAGATGGCCGTATCCGCACCCTGTTCAGGCGTGAGGAAGAAATACGACAGCAGCTTCAGCAGCGGACGGCCAAAGCCTGTCTCCCGGTTGACGCCAATGCTTGTCCCCACCGCCCCCGGATGAACAGCATTCACTGTGACTGCGGTATGCTGCAGCCGGGCGGCCAGCTCCCTGGTGAACAGGATATTGGCCAGCTTGGACCGGGCATAAGCCTTGGCCGGATTGAAGCCCCGGGACAGCGTATGGTCATCCAGATGCAGCTTTCCGATCTTGTAGGCACCGGAAGCAACCACTACAATCCGTCCCTGTTCAGCTGATTTCAAGGAATCCAGCAGCAGATTGCTGAGCAGAAAATGTCCCAGATGATTTACGCCGAAATCCATCTCGTATCCGTCAGAGGTAAGCTCCCTGCGGATCGTGACAACGCCGGCGTTATTAATCAGCACATCGAGCACAGGATACTTAGAGCTAAATTCCTCCGCAAAGCTGCGGATGCTGTCAAAGGAAGCCAGATCGCAGAGCATCAGCGCAATATCAGGAGACCCGCTTTGCCGCTTAGCTTCAGCGAGCGCTTCTTCCCCGCGCTGCCGGCTGCGGCAGGCCATGATGACCTGTGCCCCTCTGCGGGCCATTTCAATCGTCGTCGCCAGTCCCATTCCGGAGTTGCCTCCGGTGACAAGCACGGTCTTCCCTTTCATGGCGAATCCCCTTTCCTGCACGGATCTGCCGGCCTAAGCCCTGGCCTGGCCATTTTTAGACAGATGTTTTAGAATTATGTTACATCATATCAGGAGTTAAGAAAAGCAGGAGGTGAACCGGGAGGAGATTCCCGGAAATAAATGCTGAATAAGTCACCAAAAGTTATCGTTCTGACCGTACCTATGCTCTCCCCGGTATTCGGCCCGACTGAGATTTTCCCGGTGCTGCTTAAGGATGCGGATGGTCTGACTCTGATCGACACCGGCATGTTCGGACAGTACGAAGCTCTCGTCCAGGCAATCCGTGATGCAGGCGAGCAGCTCTCTGATATCAAACGGATTATCATCACCCATCAGGATATCGATCATATCGGTAATCTGGCCGTACTGGCCCGTGAGCTGCCCGGTGTCCGGCTGTTTGTCCACCCGGAGGATCTGCCGGCTGGCACTGCAAGCGCACCGATGATCAAGATGAACCCGCAGCGGGTATCGCAAATGCCGGAAGCCTTTCAGGAACAGTTCAGCCGGTTTCTGGATGAGCTGAAAGAGCTGGACATGACGGAGCTGCAGGATAGAGAGCAGCTCCCCTGGGGCGGCGGAATCGAGATCATCCACACGCCCGGCCATACTCCGGGGCACATCTGTCTCTACGTGCCGGAGCAAAAGCTGCTGCTCGCTGCTGACGAACTGCGTGTAGTAGACGGCCAGCTCGCCGGACCTGCGGAATCAGCGACACCCGATATGCCGCTGGCACTCCGCAGTCTGCGCAAGCTTGAAGGCCGGCAGATTCAGACCGTCCTCTGTTATCACGGCGGACTGTACGAAGGCAGCCCGCAGGCGCTTATTGACGAACTGGCGGGATCGCTGTAATTCCGTTCTTGAAGCTGCGCTGTAAAGACCAATAAGGCTGTTCCGCTTGTAGAATGTGTCTACTCGCGGAACAGCCTTTCGTCCGTTTCTGGGCTGTTATTTTCAATCCGGCCTCAGTGCAATCAGCCGGTCATCCCCTTCCCCCGGATCACCCCGGCCATCCCGGTTGTTCGTCAGTACATACAGGGTGCCGTCCGGTCCTTCGGCAACATTGCGCAGCCTGCCCCATTCCTCTTCGAATAAGGCGGTAGCAGCAGGTTCACCATTGCTGCCGGAAGGTGAGACCCACAGCAGCTGCTCTCCTGCCAGACTGGCAACCAGCAGTTCACCTTTCCAGGGACCCTGCGTAATGAAGGCCGTTCCTGACGGCGCCCAGGTCTCGTCTCCGCTGTGCAGCAGCGGGCTCTTCAGGCTGATGCCGCCTTCCTCGCCGGCTTGACCGCCTTCAATGAGCGGCCAGCCGTAATTGGCTCCGGGCTCAATAATGTTGATCTCGTCATGGCTGGACTGGCCATGCTCAGAACTGTACAGCACGCCTGTACCAGGCTGCCAGGAGAGTCCCTGCGCATTGCGGTGACCCCAGCTGTACACAGGTGAATCCGGCCACGGGTTATCCTCCGGGATGGAGCCGTCCGGGGCAATCCGCAATATTTTACCGCCTAGGCTCTCCTTATCCTGCGCCAGCTCCGGCTCATAACGTTCCCCGGTTGTAACATACAGATATCCGTCCGGACCGAATTTGATCCGTCCTCCGTTATGGTTGGTGTCCCCCGGTATGCCGTCCAGCAGCACCTTGTCGATTTCCGCCGCACTGCTGTCTATAATGATCCGCAGCACCCGGTTTTGTATACCGTCCCCCTCGCGGTAAGAGTGATAGACATAGGCATATCCGTTATCGGCAAACGCCGGATCCAGCGCTAACCCGAGCAGTCCGCCCTCGCCCGTGCTGACAAACGGTGCATACAGCTCCAGCAGCGGCGCTTCTCTCAGCTTGCCGTTCTCAATGACGCGCAGCGTTCCGGGCCGTTCGGTAATAAATATCCGCCCATCCGGCGCAAAAGCTATCTCCCACGGAACATTCAGCCCGCTCACCAGCGTCTCGGCTGTGTAGGGAAAGGACTCCGCGGATTTTGCCTGCTCTGATGAAGGCGGCGCTTCAGCTTCTTCAGCCGGCTGCTCTGTATTCATATTCATGCTGTTCTCTGCAGGAGCCGGTACAGCAGACGGCCTGCTGCCAGCAGGTGTTTCTGCTCCCAACCGCGGCCCTTCGCTTTCCAGCTGACCATCCACCCCGCCTGTCTCAGAGCAGGCGGTTAATGCTCCGGCCAGCAGGATCAGGGAGGTCCAGCGGAATAGTGCTGAACGGGTATATTTTCTATCACGGATCATAGTTATCACCTTCTTCACTGGGTTTTGGAGCAGATAATACATGATCTTGTCGGGAATACTTCAGGACGGCGATACGTTCGCCGCTTGCCCATAACTCTAACGGACCGTAGTTCCGTTATTTTTGGATATTCAGCATTTTTGGCGGGCTAACGGACCCTAGTTCCCTTATTGCCTATACTTACAGCAGATTTGGGGCTAATGTCAGCAAATAAGGCCCCTGGGGTCCGTTAGCCCTGCCGTTTCCCGTTATATGGATAAATAAGGGATCCTCGGTCCGTTAGCCAAAATACGGGTCAGGTCTTTCAACTTGTGTCCGTTAACCCTAACTATAATTGCATATCCAACCTCGATCCGTTAACCCTAACTATAATTGCATATCCAACCTCGATCCGTTAACCCTAACTAATTGCATATCCAACCTCGATCCGTTAACCCTAACTATAGTTGCATATACTACCTCGGGCCATTAGACAAACTATGGGTTGCGTATACTAAATGGAGCAAGTTACCCGGCTGCTTATAATTTGGCAACTATTACCCGCTGGTCCCACAGGTTAAACCCTTGTTATGCGATATTAAGCCTTGGCGTGCGCCCCGCAGGGTTATGATCTATAATTAGAATATTGCTTTTTTCCAGCGTGAAGACGAAAGGGGAACAATTACTAATGAATCATGCTCTGAACAGCCTGGAGCAGCAAATGTCCGGCGCCGGACTCCAGGCGCTGCTCGTCACCGATCCCAAGCATGTCTACTATCTGACCGGCTTTGCCAGCAATCCGCATGAGCGGTTTCTCGGCCTGCTGCTGATCCGCGGGGAGGAGCCCGTTCTGATCGTTCCGGCACTGGATGCCGAAGCCGCGCATGCCGCATCTAAGGTCACAACCATTCTGACGCATAGCGATACGGATAATCCGTACGAGCTGCTGAAGTCCCGGTTTGGCGGGACACGCCCGGATAAAGTCGGCATTGAAAAGGAGCACTTCACTGTAAGCCGCTTCGAGAGGCTCTCCGAAGCTGTGAATGCCGCAAGCTTCAGCGACATCGGCCCTATGCTGCGGTCCATGCGCGCCATCAAGACACCGGAGGAAGTCAGCCGGATGAAGCATGCGGCCGAGCTGGTGGAGGAGGTTCTCCGCCAGGGGCTTAAGCATGTTAAGGCAGGGGTGACCGAGATCGAGCTGGTTGCCGAGCTGGAGTATCTGATGAAAAAGGTAGGCGCCTCCGGCCCCTCCTTCGACACTATGGTGCTCTCCGGCCCGAACACGGCGCTCCCGCACGGCGTACCGGGCAGCAGGGTCATCCAGCCGGGTGATTTCCTGATGTTCGACCTCGGCGTGTATGCCGCTGGTTATGCATCGGATATTACCCGCACCTTTGCTGTTGAAGAAGCTGACAGCAAGCTGACCGAAATCTACAACACTGTGCTGGCCGCCAATGCAGCCGGCCTCGCCGCTTCCAGAGCGGGCGCTACATTCGGCTCCGTTGACCGCGCAGCCCGCGAAGTCATCGAAGCTGCCGGATACGGTGAGTATTTCATGCACCGTGTAGGCCACGGCCTGGGAATGGACACCCATGAATATCCTTCCCTTCATGGCCTGAATGAGGATATTATTGAGAACGGGAACGTATTTACGGTTGAGCCGGGCATCTATGTTCCGAATCTGGCCGGCGTACGGATCGAAGATGATGTGCTCGTCACTCCGGAGGGTCCGCAGACCTTAACCTCTTTCCCGAAAGAGCTGACCATACTTCATTTGTAAGGGATGCCTGCTATACCCGAGCGGTGCAAGCCCACTCACACAAAAAAGCAGCAGATCACACCGCTACCGGTTGGATCTGCTGCTTTTCTATATACAACCTTATTCTCAATCCTTGCGGACCGGCTGCTCATCTTCGGCGAACTTGAAGGAACGGGCAAGATACAGAACCGGCGTACCTGCGCCTGTCAGCAGGAATTTTGCGACATACGTAGTCAGCAGTATTTCTACCCAAATCTCGAACTCGAATCTGCCGGCAAAAGCAATCGTACAAAAAATCAGCGTATCTACAAAAGAACTGATCATCGTACTTCCGTTCGAACGAATCCACAATTGGCGCGATGAGCCGTAGAACTTGCGGATCCAGGCATAGAGATGGACATCAAGGAACTGGCTGACAAAATAAGCGGCAAGACTGCCCAGCGCAAGACGCGGCATCAGACCAAAGATCGTTTCCAGAGAAGTCTGGAAGACTGGGTCTCCCTCCGGCTTGAATACGAGCACCATCTGCATCAGCACGGTTGTCATCAGCAAAGTGAAGAACCCGAACCATACCGCATTTCTCGCTTCCCTCCGGCCGTATTTCTCATTCAGCAAATCACTGGTCAGATACAAAGTGACATACATCGTATTGCCCAGCGTCATCACAATATCGAACGGCATGGCAATCGTTTTGGCCACCTGGATGTTGGCGATCACCGTGGCGATGCCGACCCAGGCGTACAAGCCCTTTTTACCGAACAGACGGAAACAGAGCAGAAAAAAAGCAAAGTTCACAATAACGAACAAAATACTCCACAACAAATTAAACATGACTTCTGTATTTCCTCCTAGTTTTGTTTACGCGGGATGGTTACGAACCGCGGTGTTTTGCTTTGAACAAAACATTACTACTCTATCACATTGTAAGCTAACATGCTATGAAAACTTATTTTCGCAAAAGTAGGACTAAATTCACTGTTTTTCGGAAAATTCATAAATGATTCGATAATTATTCAGATTTTTCAGAAAATATAAGCCTAAATCCAAACTTTTCACTATTCAACCAGGGGTTAATTCTATAGAATAGTTATCAATAACCTTCCAGGCATGATATATGACCTATACATATGGAATATATTACCTTCCAAGGCCTGCTTGCAGAACATAAGAAAACAGATGTATCTATCAGAAAAAGGAGAGAATGATATGTTACGCTTTAAGAATTCCATCAGCCGTAAGTTCACTATGTTGTTGTTTGTCGTTCTATTGCTAACGTCGTTAGTCTTAAGTATCAGCTTTTATTTTATATCCATGAATACGATCAACAGCTATGTACTTCCGCAAATCGACAAGCTGCTGGGCGTTGCATCCGAGGATGTATACAAAGGCCTGAATTCCACCCACGCCCAGCAGGCGCTCAATAAAGGTGCACAGGCGACAACAAACGTACAGTTTTATTTACAGGAAAAAGTAAAGCAGCATGGGGTCGAGACCATTTTTCTCGCTAATCTGAAGGAAGGAAAAGCCACGGTTATCACCGCGGACAAAGCTTCAACACTGCAGGCGGATGAGAACATTGCAGTAACACCGGCTATGGAGCAGGCCTCCAAAGGTAAAACGGGTCTTAGTGAAATCTATAGTGACAGTCACGGTATACATAAAACAGCGTATAAAGGCGTTCCCGGAAGCACGATGGTGATCGGTGTCAGCTCGGATGTAGCCTTCGTAGATGAAAAAATCAACAGTGTGATCTGGACCAGTGTATGGATTACCCTGCTGGCTCTTATCCTAGGGGTTACTGCTGCATACTTCATGAGCAAAAGAATCACCCGCCCGCTCTCCCGGCTCGCAGCCTACAGCAACAAAATGGCCGGCGGCGACTTCACCCAGGAGCTTGTGATTAAGGGCAATGATGAAGTCAGCCAGCTGTCCGAAAGCTTCAGAAGCATGAGCCATAAGCTCAAGGACATGATCGGCCAGGTCCTGGATACTTCCAGCAATGTAGTACAGGACGCCAACGATATGAAGACACGCTTGGAAGTGCTTAATGACATGGCCGCCCGCTCTGCCGTGTCCGTTAACGAAATCAGCAAAGGCAGCACAACCATTGCCAGCGTCACGATGGAGAACTCCAGAGCCATGGATGAGATTAATATCGGCATCCAGCACATCGCCTCCGCGGCCGGTGAAGTCACCGAACAGATCAGTGAAGCCTCTGCGGAAGCTATAGGCGGCAATGAGATTGCCCAGACTGCTGTACAGCAGATGCGCCAGGTTGAACAGGCGTCGGTGAAGTCGCTGGAGCAGTTCCGGCTGATGAATGAACGCTCGCAGATGATCGGCGGGGTGGTTCAGGGAATCACCGAAATTACGAAGCAAATTCAAATGCTCTCGCTGAATGCGTCCATAGAAGCTGCACGTGCCGGGGAACACGGCCGCGGGTTTGCCGTGGTGGCCGGAGAAGTCCGCAAGCTGTCCGAGCAGTCCAAGGAATCCAACGAACAGATCCGTGAATTCCTGCTGAGCCTGCAGGAGGATATGAACCACTCCGTAGCCGAGATGAATCTTGTTAACCAGGAGGTTGCCTCTGGCGTAGGCAAGGTTGCCGAAGCCGGCAATGCCTTCAATCAGCTGCTGATTCTGATTCAGAGCATTAACCAGAGTGTCCAGTCCGTATCCGCTGCCACCCAGCAAATTTCGGCCGGAACGGAGGAAGTCAGCGCCTCGGTGGAAGAGACCTCGCAGATTACGGCGATGTCCCGGGCCAGTGCTGATACGCTTGCCGGGAACTCTTCACGCCAGCAGGAAGAGCTTGAAGGCCATGCTGTGACGGCCCAGCACCTTCATGAGCAGGCGGTCAAGCTGCAGGAAGCAGTGCGACAGTTCAAAATTTAACGCTCAGACACAAAAGGCAGTTCCAGGGTCTTACCGGCCCGGAGCTGCCTTTTTGATGTTCTCTGCAAATTATGTACTTTGGCTAGTGCCTGGGTGCCCATAGAATGACCGACACGCCGATGATACAGATGCCTGCCCCGATCCAGTCATACAGATCCGGTGTTTTTTTGTCCACCAGCCAGCCCCACAGTACAGCCAGCACGATGAACACACCGCCATAGGCAGCGTATACCCGGCCGAAGGAAGGAAACTTTTGCAGAGTAGGAATGATGCCATACGAAATCAGGATCAGCGACCCGATCAGGCCGTACCAGAGCGGCCGCGATTCCCGCAGCCAGAGCCAGACCAGATATCCGCCGCCGATCTCGGCGAGACCGGCCACGATAAACAGCAGAATTGCCATTGTCATTAGTTATCACCCCTTATTCCCAAAAGCGAACATTACTGAAGGTTCGCTCCATCCATCTATTGAAACCAGTGGTATGCATAACAGTTAGTTGTATTTCCTGCAGTTAAAAGACTACAAAAGAGACGATTCGGAAGTTTAAATGTAATCTGTACAACTAAAAACGGCCAGAATCCTTCTTATATGGAATATGGCGATTTTTAACTGCAGAGAATACAATTAAAGCTCCTGAGGTACAAAAATAGTTTATTATAGCTGCACGAAATACAGTTAACACCTGAGCCTGTCTCCATTAATCATTTGGGCTTCAGCTCTGCAATCATTATACAAGAATAATCTTAAGCTCACAGCAAAAAGCCCCTTTTTCATGGGAATGAAGAAGGGGCATTGCTGCGTGAATGGGAATCCAGCCGCTACACTCTCCCGGCCGGATATTTACTTCACTGCATAGGTTACTTCACTGCATATCTCTGCTTCTTTCCCAAGGCTCTCTCCTTCCTCATGAACCCTTCCATCCGCTCCAGCGCTTCGTTCAGCCTGGCCTCCGATGTTGCATAGGAACAGCGGATATGCCCCTCCCCGCCGGTTCCGAACACTTGCCCGGGAACGGCGGCAACGCCTGCTTCCTTCAGCAGCCGCAGGGCGAATTCCTCGGACTTCAGCCCCGTCCGGGCAATCGACGGGAAGGCATAAAAAGCCCCCTGCGGCTCATGGCAGTCCAGCCCGATTGTTCTAAGTCCCTCCACAAACAGGGTTCTGCGCCGTCTGAAGCACTCCTTCATCCTGTCCTTATCGTGAAGCCCGCTGCGGAGGGACTCAATGGCGGCAATCTGCCCCAGCACCGGTGCGCACATTGCAGTGTACTGGTGAATCTTCAGCATGGCCGCCAGCAGCCCGCTGCTGCCGCAGGCATAACCGACCCGCCAGCCGGTCATGGCAAAGGCTTTGGAGAAGCCGCTGATGACAATGGTCCGCTCCTTCATGCCGGGAAGCGCGGCAATGCTGGCATGCCTGCTGTCATAGGTCAGCTCGGCATAGATTTCATCCGAGAGCACGAGCAGATTATGCCGCTTCACAAGCTCTGCGACCGGCAGCCAGTCTTCATAAGACATTACCGCCCCGGTGGGATTGCTCGGGAAATTAAGCATCAGCAGCTTGGAGCGCGGTGTAATCACCTTTTCCAGCGCTTCAGCCGTCAGCTTGAAGCCCTGGTCCGCCCGCGTTTCGACCTCAACCAGTGAACCTCCGTTCAAATGGGCAATCGGCGAATAGGCGATGTAGCTCGGCGAAGGAATGATGATTTCATCGCCCGGTGCGGTAAAAGCGCGAAGGGCCAGATCCAGCGCTTCACTGCTGCCTACAGTTACAATCACTTCATCCGCAGGATGATACTCCAGTCCAAAGCCATTCCGCAAATAAAGGGATATCTCCTCCCTGAGCTCAGGCAGTCCGGCGTTTGGAGTGTACGTCGTTTCTCCCCGTTCCAGCGCACGGATACAGGCTGCCCTTACATGCTCAGGCGTAGCGAAATCCGGTTCTCCGACGCCAAGTGATATAATTTCGTTGTTACCGGCAGCGAGGTCAAAAAAAGCGCGGATGCCCGAAGGCGCAATCTCCCGCACACGCTCTGCAATCCACTCCTGCGGGTCCAGGACCCGGTTCCGGTTAAGCATGGCTCTCCACCTCCGTCTGTCCCTGCTTTACCCGCCATTCCTCCATGGATTTGGATATTATAGCATCCAGCAGTCCGCTGAAAGTGCAGCCGGCGGCCAGTGCGCTTTTGGGCAGCAGGCTGGTTTCGGTCATCCCCGGCAGCGTGTTCACCTCCAGCACATAAGGAACGCCTTTGGCCAGCAGCATATCCACCCGGGCATAGACCGAGCATTTCAGCGCCTTATAACAAGAAATAGCCGCCGTACGCACCCGTTCATGGGTCCCCAGTGACAATTGGATCACACGCTCATCAGCACCGCCCTGCTCATACTTGGCGCTGTAGTCGAACCAGTCCGCTCCAAGCGATTGAATGCCGATCACAGGCAGCATTTCTCCGCCGAGAATAGCGCATGTAATCTCCTGTCCTTCCGTGAAGGCCTCGACCAGAATCGAGCGGTCAGCGGCAAAAGCTTTCTCCACCGCAGCCAGCAGCTCCCCTGAATGGTTCACTTTGGTCATGCCGATGCTGGACCCGCCGGAATTCGGCTTAACCATGACCGGGTAACCGAGACGCTCCACAGCTTCCGGCACAACCTCTTCCATGCTGTCCCAGCACAGCCAATCGGGAGTTAGCACACCTTTGCTGCGGAGAATGGTTTTGGACAGATTTTTATCCATGCACAGGCTGCTCGACAGTACGCCGCTTCCGGAATAAGGAATACCCAGTGTCTCCAGTGTCCCCTGCACTGTTCCGTCCTCTCCATAAGTCCCATGAAGCGCCAGCAGCGCAAAATCTATCCCCTTAACCCCGTCAATTAACTGTCCCCGTTCAGTGATAACAACCGGAACTGCCTCATATTTGCTCCGGTCCAGATGCTTCAGCATCTCTCTGCCGGTGTTCATGGAAACCTCGGATTCGGAGGATACCCCGCCCATAATTACGCCCACTTTTATCATATCCATGCTCCCCTATCCCATTAGTTGCCGTGCTGCCCTGCCGATGATTTCAATGCCCTTGAGTATATCGCCGTCAGCTACCCTGGAGAATCCCAGCCGCAGCGTGTTTTGCCCTGTTCCGTCCGTATGGAAGATGTCTCCCGCTGTAAAAATAACCCCCTGCTCCCGGCAGGCTGCCAGCAGCTCTCTTGTGCTGAAGCTCTCTTCAAAGGTTACAAACAGATGCAGCCCCCCATCCCCTGACAACGAGGTGTACGGAAGGTATTCCCTGCAGCATGTAAGAGTCAGCTCGTATTTGCGTTTGTACTCTGTTCTGGCCCGTTTCAAATATTTCTCCAGATTGCCGCCCAGCAGATATTGATACAGAATGGACTGGTCCAGAGTCGAGGTGTGAATGCTGCGTGCTCTTTTGACACTTTCCAGGTAATAGATCAGCTCCTCATCTCCCAGCACCCAGCCGACCCGCAGCCCCGGAAACAGCACTTTGGAAAAGCTCCCGAGATACACGACACTGTTGCCGCCGCCCGCCGCCGCGGTCAGCGGAGCTACATGTGACCCCGAATACCGCAGCTCCTCGTTAAAACCGTCCTCAATCACCGGCACCTTATAGTCGGCCATCAGCTTCATTACGCCCTGCCTTTTCTCAGGGGACATGACGATACCGGTAGGATTGTGATAGGAAGGGACGAAGTAGGCACAGTCGTATTCCTGCTCCTCAAGCGCCCGCTTCAGTTCTCCGAGATGAATGCCGTCACGCTCCATGGCCACACCCGTGATGTCAAAACCGTTCAGCCGCATATTTTTGATTGCCGTGTGATGGGTCGGGTTCTCGCAGAGTATAGATCCATGCTTCTGGCCCAGCGCTGACAGGACGAGATCGAAGCCTTCGGTAAAACCATTGGTGATCAGCATATCCTTGCCCCGCAGGTTAACGCCCTTGTGCTCCATATATTGCTTCAAATAGTCTATTAAAGGCTTATACCCTTTGGCATAGCCGTAGTTCAGCAGAACATTGCCTTCGACGGACATGCGTTCCAGAAAAGCTCTTTTTACATTATCGAGGTCAAACAGGCTTTCATCAGGTGCAATGCTGGTAAAAGAAATTGTACCCTTCTCCGCGCGGATTCCGCGTTTCATGATATCCAGCTCTTCGGCCAGCAGCGCCCGGGGGTTCAAACGCTCTTTCCAGTCAACAGTCCAGGCGGAAGCCTCCGCGCTGTCTGATACGGCTGCAGATGACACATAACTGCCCTGTCCCTGGACCGTATAAGCAAAGCCGTCATCCTCCAGACCCGCGTAAGCGGCAATGACCGAATTGCGGCTGACTGCAAGCAGCGTGCTGAGCTCCCGGGTAGACGGCAGCTTCTGGCCGCCCTGGAGGGCGCCTTTGATGATTAGATGCTTCATATAATCTTTGACCTGTATATATACCGGACGTCCGGCAATGAGTCTGAAATCCTTGAACATGGTTTCGTTCGCCCCCATAGCTATCATGGCATAATCTTGACCGTAACAAAAGAACCACAACCCCGCCATTTTCGGCCGGCTGTGGTTCCCCCATTATTGCCCTTTTGCCTGAACGGGTCAACGTCTGCATAACCCTCCATCCGCCGCGTGCGGCTATGAAGCTTTCTATTTTGTGAAAAGTAAGCTTTTAGTTTAAAATATATTCAGTACTTAATCATGCTTAAGCGGAGGAATTCAGTATGCTGTTTATCGATAACACAGGGATTACAGATGCCTCGGTCAATCTGGCCATTGAGGAATTTGCGCTCAAAAACCTGCCCATGGACGAGAGCTACCTGCTCTTTTATATCAACAGCCCGTCCATTATCATCGGCAAGCACCAGAATACAATTGAAGAGATCAACCAGGAGTATGTAAAAGACAACAACATTCAGGTGGTGCGCCGCTTGTCCGGCGGGGGTGCCGTCTATCACGATCTCGGCAATCTTAACTTCAGCTTCATCACCAAGGATGACGGCCAGTCGTTCCATAACTTCCTCAAATTTACCCAGCCGGTTATCGACTATTTGCGGAGCATGGGTGTGAACGCCGAGCTTAGCGGACGGAATGATCTGCAGGTCGGTGAGCAAAAAATCTCCGGAAACGCCCAGTTCTCCACACGCGGACGCATGTTCAGCCACGGCACCCTGATGTTCGACCTGAACCTCGACGATGTGCAGGCTTCCCTGAACGTGAATCCGGAGAAATTTAAATCCAAGAGCACCAAATCCGTCCGCAGCCGCGTCGCCAATATCAAAGACCTGCTGGGTACCGACATGACGATTGAAGAGTTCCGCGACGGACTGCTGCGTTCCATCTTCGGGATGGAGCCTTCCGAGGTTCCCCAATATAAGCTGACCATGGACGACTGGGTGCGGATCAATGCAATCTCCAAGGAGCATTATCAGAACTGGGACTGGAACTATGGCCTGTCTCCGAAGAGCAATGTGAAGCACACCCGCAAATTCCCGGCCGGTCTGGTCGATATCCGCATGGATATTGAGGATTCCTACATTAAGGATATCAAAATCTACGGCGATTTCTTCGGTGTAGGCGATGTGGCCGATGTCGAGAATGCGCTGCGAGGTAAACGTTACGAGATGGTAGAGGTCCGTCAGGCGCTGGCGGAGCTGGATCTTGGTCATTACTTCGGACGGATTGAGCCGGAGGACTTTATCGGTCTGATCTTCCTGGAAGAGTAGATTTACAGCAGCCTTCTGTTAAAAAGAGCCTCACTATACGTTCGCGCAGCCTGCGCAAACGGTAGTGAGGCTCTTTTGCTGCCCATGTTACATGGTCTGAGGACGAAGAATAAATACGTATACAACCAGTGCCAGCGTCAGCAGCATGAATACATTCTCCACGGCGCTGCCCTTCTTGGAGCCGGTGCTCATCAGCTTCATCCGGATCTTGAACGGCAGCGGCGGCAGCGGTGTAATTCCGCGCTGGGTCAGCGAATCAGCCAGCAGATGCAGCGCATAGGATACGCCGCCGGCAATCCACAGGCTGTCGCCGCTCTCCATCTCCAGGGAGACAAAGTAGAGCAGCGCTCCCCATCCCGCCACCGCGTACAGCGTGTGCGTCAGCCCGCGGTGCGGGACTACGCTGGCTACAACCAGCATGCAGGCCGCAATGTAGTTCCAGGGATCGTACGCCTCTGCGAAGGCGAACAAGGCCAGGGCAATCAGCAGCATGAAGAGATGCCGCAGCCTTCTTCCCGGCAGGAAAGACACGCTGCCGACCAGCAGTGCCAGGGCGATGTTCCATGGCGGTTCTGCGATTCCGGCGAAATACAGATAAATACCTGCGCCGATTAGAGCCACCTGCAGCAGGCGCAGCAGCGATTCGGGCAGGGCTGTGCGCACCAGCAGCGAATTCGGCTCATCAATGTCGGGCAGCAGAGAACTGACCGCGGCTACAGCTATAGCCGGGATCGTAATCTCGTAGCCCAGCAGGCTCATGGCCGATAGGGTAACCCCGGTACTGATCACAAAATGGGATTTGCCCATCATGGTAAAGCCGCCCCTTTCTCAGCTGTCAAAATAGGAACAAGTGTGCGGTTCCCGAAGTATACCAAGAGCAGCCTTTTTTGTCCAGTATTTGGTGCCGGTTTTGGGCTTTTTTTCGCTTTATTGCCGGGGTTTTGCCTCGTAACAGCTTGTCGTGCCCCCTGTTTTAGGATACAATTTGGACAACTTGAACGTTTTCTTTATTTTCTGAAAGGATGACCCCTGTGAATCGCTCCCGAATCGCCGATCTCAGTCTGCTCCTGGTAGCGATGATGTGGGGCTGTACCTTTCTGATTGTGCAGCATGCAGTCAGGGTACTTCCGCCACTCGCCTTTAACAGCATCCGCTTTACCGGTGCCGCAGTGCTGCTGGCGCTGATTACCGCCCTTTTTTACCGCCATGAATGGAAAAAATTAAGCTGGAGAATGCTCCTGCACTCTCTGCTGCTGGGCCTTTTTCTGTTTATGGGCTATGCCCTCCAGACAATGGGCCTGCTGTACACGACCACTTCCAATACAGGGTTTATTACCGGCCTGTCCGTGGTTATTGTCCCGTTTCTGTCACTGGTGCTGCTGAAGCATGCCATTTCGCGCTACACCTGGATCAGTGCAGCTATCGCGGTAGCAGGACTGTACCTGCTGACGTTCACGGGTCCGGGTCTGTCCTTGAATACCGGCGATGGCCTGGTGCTGCTCTGTGCCGCTGCTTTTGCGCTGCAGGTTGCCTACACAGGCGTGTATGCCCCGCGTTATCCGGCGCTGCCGCTGGTTACGCTTCAGCTCGCTTTTGTCGGGCTGCTGAGCATTGCAGCCTCACTGCTGATTGACGGACCGGGTCCGCTGTCCCGCAGCGGGGAATTAATTGCCGAGCCGGATGTCCTGTGGGCGCTGCTTGTCTCCATCGGCCCGACCAGCGCTTTCGCATTCTGGATCCAGACAGCCTGCCAGAAGTACACCACACCGTCACGGGTAGCTATTATTTATGCGATGGAGCCTGTATTCGCCGCCTTTACCGGCCTCATCTTCGGCGGTGAAACACTCGGCCTGTCCGCAGCACTGGGCTGTATCTGTATCTTAGCGGCCATGCTGATCGCCGAGCTGAGTCCCCAGCCTGCCCCGAAGCCTTCCGGGTAGGGATTTTTTTTGCGGCAAAGATTAATTAGAGAAAAAACGTATGCTTCCAAAAAAGGAGAGAAACACATGTACAAATTGATCGCCATCGATATCGACGACACCCTCATTAATGATGACAAGGAAGTTACCCCTGCCACCCAATCCGCGCTGGAGCAGGCTGTTGCCGCAGGCGTAGTTGTAACCCTCGCAACCGGCCGCGCCTATGCTTCTGCACAGGCCATTGCCCGCCAGACCGGATTGAACGTGCCGATCATCACTTATCAGGGCGCACTGGTTAAGAATCTGCTCGATGAAAAGGTGCTCTATGAGCGTTATGTACCGCAGGACGCGGTACGCAAACTGTTCAGTTATTGTGTCGAGCATAACCTGCACCTGCAGACTTACATCGACGACAAGCTGTATGCCCGTGAAGAAAACCAGAAGCTGATCGACTACTCCGCCCTGAACAAAACGCAGTATTTCGTTGAACCCGACTGGGAGAAGCTGGTTCCGCAAAAAACACCAAAAATGCTCATCGTTGACGACCCTGATTTCCTGGATGAGCTGGCTCCTATTCTGCGCGAGCTGCTCGGCGATTCGGTCCACATTACGAAGTCCAAGCCTTATTTCCTGGAAATTATGCATCATGAAGGCACCAAAGGCCTGGCCCTTGAGTTCCTTGCGAAGCACTTCGGCTGTGAGCTGTCCGAGACCATTGCCGTAGGCGATTCCTGGAATGACCATGAAATGCTTGAAGCTGCAGGTCTTGGTGTAGCTATGGCCAATGCCATTCCGGCACTGAAAGAAATTGCTGATTTCATCACCCTCAGCAACAATGAAGACGGCGTGAAGCATGTCATCGATAAGTTCATCCTTAAGACTGTCTAAGCTTAAGTGTGAAGAGAAAGAAGGTGCCTGTCATCCGGTTCGCTGAACCGGGAGACGGGCACCTTTTTTACATATTCAAATACCATTTCATTGCATTCTTATATACAACCTTCTCCGCCTGATCCTCCTCAAGCGTATTGTAAATCAGCTCTAGATCGGAATGATCGTAAGGTCTCTTTGCTCTCGTTGACGGCAGGTCCGTCCCAAACATCAGGGCATCCGGATTCACCGAATAAATGGAACGGATAGCCTGTGCCGGATCAAGCTCTACCCTGCCAAATCCGGTTGCTTTGACTCTCACTCCTTTATCGACTAGAGACAGAAGTTTAGGGAGCCCCTCTTGGGATAGTCCCAAATGATCTATTGATACAGCAGGAAGGTTAACTAATGTGTCGGCAATTTCGGGCAAAGCTGCAGAGTCGATATATAATTCCGCATGCCATCCTGCCAGCTCATGAACTCTCCTGGCGAAGTAGTCCAACCGTGAGATGTCTTCCGAGCCTCCCCGCCGGACATTAAAGCGGATAGCTTTCACGCCGCAGTCATGCAGCCTTAAAATCTCTTCATCTGATGTATCATGAGGCAATTGGGTGACCCCGACAAAATTCCCGCCGAGCTTTTGCAGGGAATCGGTTAAGTAGGTCTGATCGTAACCTTGAAATGATCCTGATACAACGGCGCCTCCTGTAACTTTTAACGGCTGGACTCTATCTAAATAATCTTCACAGGTAAACGGCTCAGGCAAAAACCCCTGGTTCTCTATTAATGGAAACCGCGGGTCAATGATATGCAGATGGGCATCGAATACGGTTGCCATGCAGTGGTTCCCTCCTTTGCTCTTTTTTGTTAATTAAAGTTCCAGTATTCTTTTAGTTCATTGAATACATCTATTCCTGGCCATTCATCCATTCTTTGTATTCCGGTAAAGTGTATTCGTCTGTTTTTACGACCGTCCAATGGTTGTCCCGGTGTTCCAGGAAGACTTCTATTACATATTCCCCTCCGGTCTCATCAAAGTCATTGCCCAAATAAATTATACTTCCATGCATAAGAACTGCAGCTTCACTATCGTTTATCCTTTTTACTTTAATTCGTTCGTAGCTTTCAATATTATAATTGGCATCTATTAAGTCAAAACTCTGATTTAAGGATTCAACCTCGTTCCCCTCGGCATTGACTCCTTGTTTAAGGTTAATATTATCTTTCAGATCCGGGTATCTCCCCCACAAAATAGTTGTATCCTTGTTAACCACCGCTTGTGTTCTATAATACATGTACTCTCTCAGGGGTGTTATATATTTGACCCAATCCGATGATTCCGGCTCTGCAAAACCTTCCGTTTCTGCTTTGAAAATTCGCTTTTCTGATTGCGTTGTATTTTGCTGACAACCTGCTAAGGATACTAATACCGCAACCATTACGCTTCTTAAAAGAACACTTTTCATATTCTTCCCCCTTGAACAAAGGCAGCCGATCACGTTGGGATGGGCTGCCTTCCTTTAGCATGCAGGACTTTTAATGGAGCATCTGACATAGTTGATCATTTCATTTCTGTTCATTTTCAACCAACCGGATTAAATGATCTTGCTCCCCCTGCTCCTAAAATTCTGCCCCGCGCACCTTCGCATACACCCTGCAGTCATGCATTTCCCCGTCGAAGCCTTTCATACCTCTGCGCAGTACGCCGTCCAGTATGAACCCTGCACGCTCGGCAACTGCGGCGCTTCGGGTATTGCGGGTGCTGCAGCGGATCTCGATCCGGTTCGCCTTAAGCTCATGAATTGCGAAATCGGTAATCCCGTTAACCGCCTCGGTCATATAACCTTTGCCTGTGCAAGAACTTCTGATCCAGTATCCGATCTCAAAATTGCGGCTGTCCCAATCCACATGATGTAAGCCGCTGCAGCCGATGAACCTCCCGCTTGCTTTATCATAAATGTTCATATGCAGGGAGGAACGTTTGAGGTAATTCAGCCGTGCTTCCCTTACAAATTGCTCGGATTCCTCGGGTGCCGGCATCTTTTGCGCAAAAATCATCCACGGCTGCAGTTCACTAAGACTTTCGGCGATTGCTTCATTCATTGCAGCCCCGTCTCCCCACAACGCCGCACGCATCAGCAGACGTCCGGTTTCCAGACTTTCAGGAAAATCGAGCATGATCGGATGAACGGTTTTACTCATAGGGTGGATAGCCTCCTTTTGGACTATGTGTTCAGAGGGAGCATTGGCCCGGAGCAGGTATACCTCTTCTAACGGACCGACGATCCCTTATTTCTGCCAAAACCAACAGTTTCATCGGCTAACGGACAACAGATCCCTTATTCGTAGGATTTCGTCCGGGAAAGCCCTGCTGCTGAGGGAATAAGGGAAGGCCGGTCCGTTAGCCCCGGGAAATGCCCCTTTTATTGAAAATAACGCCCGTACGGTCCGTTAGATTCTGCGGCGGCGTTTGCGGGGCGTCTGGGGGGCGTTTGCGGCAACATCTCAACATCGTCTACACAAGTTTGCGGCATCATCTGCAGCAGCGTCAGCGGTAATTGTCGGCGGCATCATCTGTTGCATCGTCTGGGCAGCGTCTGCAGTGGCATTTGCAGCAGCTCTGCATCCGTACCCACAGTAGCGTCTGCGGCAGTGTCCACCCCAGGGCTTTTCATTCCAATGATGCTTACTCTTTAACCAGCGGTACCCTCATCCCTGTAACGGCCAGCGTAACACGCTCCGGCAAAATGTAGTCTTTTCTCAGATCCACATCATGGGACATATGCGTGTATACCGCACGGTGCGGCTTCACAGTCTCCAGCAGCTCTGCGGCTTCCGTCATATCGTACACCGAACGGGTGGACAGCTCTGCCGCCTCATAATAAAAACTGGTTCCCAGCACCAGCAGATCGGCTCCATGCATCGGATTGGTTTCTGCAGGCGTAAGCGAGATCGAATCCGGACAGTAGACCCATTTGAAGCCTGCTTTTTCAAAGCGGAATGCATAGGAGTATCCGTTCTTGCCATGGTTCACTTTCCAGGTATCGATACGCCAGCCGTCCAGCTCCATCCCGTCATCACAGGGAATCATATTAATATGGCTTCCCAGCCAAGGGTACTGCCTAAGTATGATTGGGATGACCTCGGCAGGTGTGTACAGCTCCCCTTTGTGCCCCATCCAGCGGCAGGCATCCGCCCACTCCGGCAGCCCTCCGATATGGTCAAAATGGGCATGTGTCACGAGCAGCCTCTGCATCCCGCGGTGTCCGAGCATCTCCATCTGCCGCCGCCAGTCCGGACCGCAATCGATCGCCAAAAAACCGCTGCCGTTATCTATAAGCACGGATGAGCGGAAACGGGCATTGACTCCGCCCTCTCTCGCCTCCATGCAGGTATCGCAAGAACAGTACACTCTCGGAACGCCCATCGCGTCGCCTGTACCTAAGAACACCAATGTATCCATGATTACTCTCCTTTTCGTTCCCTGTTCTGCCTTGAAGAAGGTCAGCCGGGAATCCGTCTCTTTTGTTCTGGGTGAATGAATATTTCTCAATTATACAAGCCGGGCCAATAAATTTGCCAGCTGCAGCACAATAGAATACATTCCGGGAGTTATTTATTTATGTGCCAGTCATTCAATTATAAGATGATCCTTGATATAAACGACAAACTCCTCAAAAATACTGTAAGCCCAGTAATTTAATTACCTTGGCATATCCAGATGTACTCGGTTTTTCGCGTACAATGAGCTGCTTTTCCTTCGCAGTGGCCTAATGTACTCGGTTTTTCGTGTACAATGAGCTGCTTTTCCTTCACAGTGGCCCAATGTACTCGGTTTTTCGTGTACAATGAGCTGTTTTCCCTTCGCAGTGGCCCAATGTACTCGGTTTTTCGCGTACAATGATCTGCTTTTCCTTCGCAGTGGCCCAATGTACTCGGTTTTTCGCGTACAATGGGCTGCTTTCCCTTCGCAGTGGCCCAATGTACTCGGTTTTTCGCGTACAATGATCTGCTTTCCCCTCGCAGTGGCCCAATGTACTCGGTTTTTCGCGTACAATGAGCTGCTTTCCCTTCGCAGTGGCCCAATGTACTCGGTTTTTCGTGTACAATGAGCTGCATTCCCCTCGCAGTGGCCCAATGTACTCGGTTTTTCGTGTACAATGAGCTGTTTTCCCCTCGCAGTGGCCCAATGTACTCGGTTTTTCGTGTACATTTGCTCATGACCCGGCTATGGACAAGCGGGTTGTACGGGAGTACGAGGATCTATTGAGCCGCAACTAGAGCAAAATTATGCCCCCCGTTCAACAGGAGTTCTCCCCCATAAGCAAACCACTCGCCCAGAGGGTGGTCCTGATTCATATCAGTGCCCGCCCCCGAAAAAAAGAAGACCATCCCTCCATACGGAGAAATGGTCTTCTATGTCCAGTTACTTATCCTGCGGACGGTGGTTAGAGCGTTTCTGCTCCCAATTCAGGTTCAGCCCCAGCTCCAGGTTAAGGCTTCAGCTTCAGCTTCGGCCTCAGCGTGCTTCCAGTTCAGGTTCATCCTCAGCTCCAGGTTCAGGCATAGGTTCTGCTTCGAGTTCAGCCCCAGGTCCAAATCCAGCCCAGCGCCAGCCTCAGATTCCCGCAAGCACCTGATACCATACTCCCCGCTTGGAGTACAGCGTCGCCCGCACTTCATCCCAGCCGCCCAGATACTGAATGTCGAACAGTCCGGCCGGTACCGGGTAACGGTCCGCATTCTTCGCGTACACCTGCTCGTTCACCGGACGGAAGCCGTATTTGGCGAAGACCTCCTGGGCTTCCGGAGTGGCCAGATAATCAACCAGCGCTTCCGCCGCCTGGCGGGTACCGCGCTCATCCACATATTTGTCCAGCACGGCGGCGGGATTCTCGATCAGAATCGTATCGTCGGGGATTACGACTTCATATTTTACCCCCTGGGCAATCCGCGCCAGCAGCTCATTCTCATAAGTGACGATCACATCACCCACCCCGTATTCAAAGGCAGCCATGGAAGCACGTCCGCTTTTGTCCAGAGACTCGATGTTGGCGTGTACGCTCTCCAAAAAGGCTTTGGCAGCAGCAGGATCCTTACTTCCCGTCTGCTTCTCTGACTGCTTCAGACCGGCCCCATAGATCGCGTTGATGTCCCACTGTGCTCCCCCGGAGGTCTTTGGGTTGGGATACAGCACTTTCACACCCGGTTTGGCCAGATCGGCGAAGCTCTCTATCCCCTTCGGGTTGCCCTCCCGTGTACCGAGTGCCACAACCGAGCGGGTAACCATTCCGTTCTCGCCGCGTTCCTTCCAGTTTTTCTCTACAAGGCCGGCCTTCACCAGCTTATCGATATCCCCTTCCAGTGCCAGCAGCGTCACATCCGCCTCGAACCCGCCGACAATCGCCCGGGCCTGTGTTCCCGAAGCTTCATAGGACTCCTGGAATACGATATGCTGCCCCGTCTCCGCTTCCCATTTCTCCGCGAACAGCGGCAGGATCTCACCCATCGCATCCTTCACCACACTGTAGGCGCCTACGACCAGTGTAAGGTCCCCTTGTGGCTTAGCGCCAGCATCCTCTGCTGCATCTTCCTGTCCGCTGCTGCAGCCGGTGAGTGTAAGTAGTATTGCCAGCATTACGGCAGCCAGCCATCCGTGCAGTTGTCTGCTCCTTTTGAAAAGCATCATACCGGCGACACTCCTTTTATTAAATAAATACAGGCATCGGATCTTCCTTCAGTCCGTTCTCCTGTATCCAGCTCCGCTCGTCATTGAACAGATACGCACGGTGGACCAGCACCGCAATCTCCTGGCCAGGCTGCAGCGTCTCCTTCTCCAGTGAGCGGTAGGTGACCAGCTTGTGTCCGTTCACTTCCACCTCAACCAGCCATTCGCTGCCGCGGAAATGCAGATGCTTTACGATGCCTTGCTCCGTTGCGGAAGCCATTTTGAATTCATGCCGGTGGCCTACCTCGATATACTCCGGACGGATCAGCGCTTTGGTCGGCTTGCCTCCGCCTGCATTCTTGAACCCCTTCAGCTCCGAAGCACTTTCGATCAGCGTTGATTCTCCAATAAAAGTTGCTACAAACGGTGTCTTAGGCTCTTTATAAATATCCCAAGGTGTCCCTTTCTGCTCCAGACGCCCCTGGTTAATGATCATAATCTCATCCGCCACTTCAATCGCTTCATCCTGGTCATGCGTAACAAAAATGGAGGTGATCCCCACACGTTCGATCAGCTCGCGCAGCCAGGAGCGCAGCTCCTGACGGATCTTGGCATCAATTGCGGCAAACGGTTCATCCAGCAGCAGCAATTGCGGCTCAGGCGCAAGCGCCCGGGCAAAAGCCACCCGCTGCCGCTGCCCGCCGGAGAGCTGGTGCGGATAACGTTTCTCGAAGCCTTTCAGGCCGGTCAGCTCCACCAGTTCCATAACACGGTCACGGATCACGTTTTTGTTCGCTTTTTTCACCTTAAGACCAAAGGCAATGTTGTCATACACAGTCATATGCTTGAACAGGGCATAGTTCTGGAACACGAACCCGATCTCGCGCTCCTGCGGCGGAAGATTATTTACGGTTTTGCCGTGAAAAATAATCTCCCCGCTGTCCGGGTTCTCCAGACCCGCCAGCATCCGCAGAATCGAGGTTTTGCCGCCGCCGCTTGGACCGAGCAGTCCGATCAGATGGCCTTTGGTAATACCGAAGTTGACGTCCTTAACCGCATGAAAATCTCCAAAATGCTTATCCAGGCCCCGCACTTCCACATGCATATTAATGCACTTCCTTTCTCCTCTTACTCCATTCCATAAGCAGCAGCAGACCTGCGGAGAATGCGGCAAGCACCAGAGCGATCCCGCCCGCAGCCGTTACATTGAAATTCTCGACATCCTGGTAGACCAGCGTGGTTGCCGTCTGAGTCTTGTTCATAATATTGCCGGAAACGACCAGCACAGCCCCGAATTCACCCAGCGAGCGGGCTACCGTCAGGATAACGCCATAGATTACAGCCCAGCGGATTGAAGGCCAGGTGACCTTCCAGAACGTTGTCCAGCCATAGGCTCCAAGCGTAGAAGCCGCCTCTTCCTGCTGTGAACCGATCTCCTGAAGCACCGGCATGACCTCACGCACCATTAGTGGGAACGTAACGAAGAGCGTAGCAATCACCATTCCCGGAAAAGCATACACAATCTTCACTCCGATTTGTTCAAAAAGCGCGCCGGCTGCACTATCCGGACCCAGCAGCAGGACAATCATCAGACCGCCGATAACCGGCGATACAGCGTAAGGCAAATCGACAATACTGTTCAAAAACCCTCTGACCCGCTTGCTGAGCCAGTCCGCACGGACAAGGTACAGGGCCATCATAATGCCGAACAGCGTGTTCAGCAGCGTAACTACCACTACCACAAAACCGGTCATCATCAGCGCATGAAGCGCCTCAGGCCTTGACAGGGCAGCCCAGAAGCCGCCTAAGCCTTCACTGAAGGCACCAATCGTCATTCTCCCCAGAGGGGCAGCAATCAGCAGAAAGAATACAAGGTAGGTGAGGACAATCCATAATCTTCTCATGCTCTTCTCCCCCGCATCTGCAGCATATTAATCAGCCATAGAATTACAAAGGACAAGGTCAGCAGAATGATGGAGACCGCCGCAGCCCCCACCGGATTGTCACTTTCCACCTCTCCAAAAATAAACACCGAAGAGACAAGCGTACGTCCCGGAATATTGCCTGCTACCAGCACTACCGCCCCAAATTCGGCCAGCGCCCGCGAAAAGGCCAGCATACCGCCGCTGATCATTCCCGGAGCCATAGAGGGCAGAATAACCTGCCGGAATACCGTGCTCCGCTTCGCTCCCATCGTATACGCCGCTTCTTCTTCGGAAGGATCCAGCTCTTCCAGCAGCGGCTGCACCGCACGGATTACAAAAGGAAACGTAACGAACACCATAGCAATAACAATAGCCGGCTGATGAAACACAATTTCAAACCCCAGCTTCTCCGCCATTCCGCCAATCAGGCTTCCCGGACCGAGCAGCAGCAGAATCATCAGGCCTCCGACCGCCGTCGGCAGTGCAAAGGGCAGATCTACCAGACTGTTCAGTACGGCCTTGCCGGGAAACTGGTATCTTATAAGCACCCAGGCAATCATTGTGCCGAGCAGCACATTAATTACAGTCGCTATAACAGCCAGTTTAAGGGTCAGCAGCACCGACTTCCAGGCAATCGGATCGCTGATGCTCTCGGCAAAATTGCCGAAGCCTAATGAAAATGAATTGTAATAAACGCCCAGTATCGGGAGAACGATCAGCACCACAAAATAAAGCAGTATCGTTGTGCGGAATCCCCAGGTCCAGCCCTTGTGTCTAAGCAGCGAATTCAAATGTTTATGCCCTCCCACCTCCGGCTTACCGGTCGGTTTACTTGCCTTTACGGTTGTAATTATTCCTATTAATATACTTGGTTTAATATTATCACTACTTTATCAAATGCCTTTGGGGCCGTCAATTACTTTCACAGACTTTTTGGGTAAAATATATTATTATTGCGTTTGACCACAGAAAGGGGATCTGACAATGCTTCATACGATGGAGATCAGCACCAGCAAACGGGACGAACTGCGGGATATTACTCGTGAGGTTGTATCTTTTGTCAAAAAAAGCGGTGTACAAAATGGTATTCTGGTTGTCTACTGTCCGCATACTACCGCAGGAATTGCCATTAACGAAAATGCCGACCCGGACGTCAAACATGATGTGCTCATGCGGCTGGATGAGGTATACCCTTGGGAACATCCGAAATACCGCCACGGCGAAGGCAACACTGCCTCCCATCTGAAGTCCATTACCGCAGGCCCTTCACAGAGCATTATCATTAACGGAGGGGAACTGCTGCTCGGGCGCTGGCAGGGTATTTATTTCTGCGAATTTGACGGACCGCGGCGGCGCCAGTGTTATCTGAAAATTGTCGAGGGATAAGGGATTGTCAGTTGTCCAGCATAATGGCGGCTCCGCCAATTCACAGCGCAGCCGCCTCCTGAAGAATAGATAGCTCCTATAACACTTTCACCATGCAAAGTTATACCAATGCAACGCTCTAAAGTGTGAGGTGTTAAAAAAACAGCAGATTATAAACTGCGGCTTAATACTTTGATATGTGTTAACGCAGCCTGCTTCACATCATCGAATGAGACCTTGTCCTGAATATAATAAGAAATAAATCCGTGTGCGGATAAGAAAAGAGTCAGCGGCACGCTCTGCCAATCCTCTGACACGTAACCTTCTTCCTTCATGTGGCGGCGGACTATACTTGCGAATAACTCAAAACATCGTCCCTGTTCCGCTCTGCAATAAGCCAGCAGCTCTTCATCGCGGATCATGAACATGATCTCGTACTGGTACGGATGATCCAGTCCAAAACGGATAAATTCCATCACAAGCTGTTCTACACGGGTCATTCCCTGTTCAGGCGGGTTATTCATTACCTGGTTCAGCAGCGTCGCCACATGGTTGAAATCTTCCACCACAATGGCATAGAATAACTCTGCTTTTTCTTTAAAATGATAATAGAGGGAGCCGTGGCTGTAACCCAGATGCTGGCCGATACTGCGCATTGAGATGGCCCGGTACCCCTTGGTTATAAACAGATGCCTGGCCGCCTCCAATATTCTTTCCCTCGACAACTCCCGCTCCACTGCTCTTCTTGCCATATCTATTCCCCTTCGTTGTAGTAAAGCCGCCGCCCTTCTGTCACCGAGGCCTGGCCCTCGGTAAGATCCGTTATCCATGCCATAAATGCGTCGCCTTCATCATTTCGGGGAAGACATGTCAGTGTGACCTTATCTGTGAACGAAGTTTCACCTGTCTTGAAGCCTCTGTTCCTAAGCTCATTCTCCACCTTGCCCAGCCAGGTATATTCGATTTCTACGAATACTTCCCTTCTCAGCACACGGGTGATCACTTCTCCGGCTTCCAGTGCTAATACTGCGCCATCTGTATAAGCCCGGATCAGCCCGCCTGCCCCCAGCATAATGCCTCCGAAATAACGGGTAACAACAATTGCGACATTTTTAACCTGTTGGTTGCGGATTACCTCCAAAATTGGTTTACCTGCCGTTCCACTCGGTTCTCCGTCATCCGACTGCCTCTGAATCTCGTCTCTCTCGCCAATTGTATAAGCAGAGCAGTTATGGGTGGCATTCCAATGCTGCTTCTTGATGCTCTCGATAAATTGTATGGCTTCCTCTTCATTCTCCACCGGCATCACATGACCGATAAAGCGTGATTTGCGGATGACGACTTCCTGTGAACCGGAAGCGCGCACCGTCCGATATTGTTCCAGCATGATTATTCCAGTCCTTAATCTACGTATGATTACTTGATATATAGTAGGAGCAGCCCCGGTAATTGATACCTATGGACTGCTCCCTGGTTGCTTCGATGATTATGAATGATCTGCGGCGGTTAAAAAAGCTGCCTATTCTGTAAGTCTGGATTCCAGTTCGGCTTTTTCTTTCTCGTAGCCCGGTTTGCCCAGCAGCGCGAACATGTTCTTCTTGTATGCTTCTACGCCCGGCTGGTCGAACGGGTTAACGCCCAGCAGGTATCCGCTGATACCGCAGGCTTTTTCAAAGAAGTACACCAGATAACCGAAGGTATATGGCGTCTGATCCGGAATGGTAACTACCAGGTTCGGTACTTGGCCGTCCGTGTGTGCCAGCAGCGTACCCTGGAAAGCCTTTTTGTTCACAAAGTCAACAGTTTGGCCAGCAAGGAAGTTCAAGCCGTCCAGATCGTCCGCATCGCTCTCCAGTGTAATGTGGTGCCGTACCTCTTCAACCTGGATGACCGTTTCAAAAATGTTACGGTTACCCTCCTGGATGAATTGTCCCATGGAGTGCAGGTCTGTCGAGAAATCAACGGAGGAAGGATAGATTCCTTTGAAATCCTTGCCTTCACTTTCGCCGTACAGCTGTTTCCACCATTCGGATACAAAGTGCAGGGAAGGCTCATAGTTCACGAGGATTTCCGTAGTCTTGCCTTTGCGGTACAATGCATTGCGCACTGCGGCATATTGATAGCTTTGGTTGGTCGCTACATCCGGATTGTTGAACTCGTCGGCTGCAGCTGCCGCACCCTGCATCATTTCTTCAATGTTGATTCCGGCAACAGCGATCGGCAGAAGGCCTACAGGTGTCAGCACGGAGTAACGTCCGCCGACATCATCCGGAATGATGAAGGATTCATAACCTTCTTCCGTAGCCAGCTTCTTGAGGGCGCCTTTTTCTTTGTCGGTTGTAGCGTAAATCCGCTTGCGTGCTTCTTCCTTGCCGTATTTCTTCTCCAGTGCAGCGCGGAAGATACGGAAAGCAATTGCCGGCTCAGTAGTTGTTCCGGATTTGGAAATGACGTTCACGGAGAAGTCTTTGCCTTCCACGAGATCCAGAAGATGCGTGATGTATGTAGAGCTGATGTTGTTCCCTGCGAAATAAACTTCCGGAGTCTTGCGCTGATCCTTAGGCAGGTTATTGTAGAAGGAATGCGTAAGAGCTTCAATCGCTGCGCGCGCTCCCAGATAAGAACCGCCGATACCGATAACGATCAGCACATCGGAATCATTCTGGATCTTCTTGGCAGCTTCCTGAATGCGGGCGAACTCTTCCTTGTCATAGGATGTAGGGAGATCAATCCAGCCAAGATAGTCGGATCCTGCTCCAGTCTTGTTGTGCAGCTGCTCATGGGCCAGTTTGATCGGAGCGGCAAAGTAGTCAATTTCATGCTGGCTGAAGAACGACAGAGCTTTGCTGTAGTCAAAATTAATCTTCTTGGACATCGGTAATGGTTACCTCCTGAGTATCTCTTTAGATTTGACACCGTTTGTTACAACTTTATAATAGGATACTTTAATTTTCCTTGACTGGCAAGGTCTTAGGGCACATCCCGGCCTGGGGGACCCTGTTTTCGGAAGTTTCATGGAAGCGTTTACCCTGCGAAAATGAAATACTGTTCTGTGGAACCTGCCGGAACCTTCTGATAGAATGTAGACAAAGTCAGCTTCAGTACTATGATCTCTAGGGCAAAGGTGGAAAAGAAATGAAACAAATCGGCTTTATCGGACTGGGTACGATGGGAGCGCCAATGGCGTCCAACCTGCTGCGCAGCGGCTTTGAGGTTACGGTATACAACCGCACGGCGGCTAAGGCCGAACCGCTTAAGCAGGAAGGCGCAAAGACCGCTGACACTGTGCAGGCGGCGGCTGAAGGCAAGGATGTTATTATTACCATGATCAGCAACGACGATTCCATCCGTGAGGTATTCTACGGCGGCTCCGGAATTCTGGCCGTGCTCAAACCGGGAACAACCGTTGTGGATTCAAGCACCATTTCTCCCGGCCTTGCGAAGGAAATCGCCGCAGCTGTGGAAGAACGGGGCGGAAGCTTCCTGGATGCGCCGGTAACAGGCAGCAAGCCTGCAGCTATCGAAGGCACGCTGGTATTTATGGTCGGCGGCAGCGCAGAGGTTATTGAGCAGCACCGTGATATTTTTGACTCCATGGGCAGACTCCTGCTGCATATGGGCGATAACGGCAGCGGTGCCGTAGCCAAGCTTGCCCACAACGCCATGGTCGGCATTCATAATGTGGCACTCGCGGAAGGCTTCTCCATCGCCGTGAAGTCAGGGGTTCCCGCAGACAAATTCCTGGAGCTGGTGAAGAACGGATCGGCAGGCAGCAAGCAAGCCGAGCTTAAGGGACAAAAGATTATCGATAATGATTTCAGCAACCAGTTCTCCCTGGCGCTGATGCTGAAGGATCTCAAGCTGGCCTCCTCGCTCAGCGATGCAACCGGCGTCCCTTCTCCTATGCTTGGGGCAGCCAAGAGCATGTTCCAGGCAGGCTTTAACAAGGGCTACGGCGAAGAGGATCTGTCGGCAGTCATCAAATCGTATGAAGAATGGATCGGGCGGAAGATCGGGGAGCATTCCAAGCAGGATTAGACAGGACAAATTCATTATTGATGGCAGGCGCAGCTGAACCTTCAGCTGCGCCTTTTTTTATAAGCTACCCTTTGATTGCCCGAATCGATTTTGCCAAAGCAGGACTACGTATCCGAACCAAGAAAAAAACATTCGACGAGGATGCACGGCAATTGCAAAACAAGGCAGAAAATGGCCCTCCGGGTTATGATTCCATTGACTGGCAGACTGAGATGATGCAAAAAAGCCATTATTATAAGCTAATGGCTGACGGCATCCTTATCGGGGGTGTGATTGTCTTTCTGTCCGCCGACAAGAGAGAAGGTTATGTTGGCCGGATATTTATTGATCCGCTTTTTCAGAACCGCGGGTATGGCCAGGAAGTCTTCCGCTTTCTGTTCACGGGCTACCCTACCGCAAGGAAGTGGGGGCTGGACACCCCCTCCTGGGCAGCCAGAAATCAATACTTTTACAAGAAACTCGGGTTTGTACAGACCCGTGAGATTACTGACTCTGCCAGCGGTGATGCCTTTTATGAATACGAGCTTATTTTCCCTGAATGAAAGCAAACAGATTATGGCATAACCACACTCTCTGCCTCCGGAAGCAGAGAACCCTCCGCTTCATTTACCGCAGGTTCCTGAGCTTCTTCTACAGGCCATTTGAGCTCTGCCGTTCTTCCGTCGATCCACCAGCTTCCGCTTCCGGTAGAGGCCAGCAGCCAGTTCCCCCACCGGCCTGTTACCTGCACCGTTTGCGGTTCCAGGAAAGTTACTTTGGGGGCGAACGCATCAGGATATTTAAATACCGGTACTTTTTCTTTTAATTCGGCAGATGCTGTAATTCCTTCAACTGCCGCCAGCTTCCCCGGTGACGGGTGTATCCAGCCCAGGCCTTCGTCCGCCTGCACCTGATACCAGTCACCCTTCCTGGCAATAACCTGAAGGCTTTGCGGCCCTGCAGGAACACCGCCGTTTGTGCTTCCGATTTTGGCATACAGTTCTGTGCCGGCTAACAAATCCATAGACTGCTGGAGATACTGGACCTGCTGCTTTGCCAGCCATAGCGAATAAGACTGTGCGGCTGAATAGAGCCCGACATTTTTGTTATCATTCCAGACCCGCCCGAACTGCTTTAGCGGCACATTGCTTTCTCCTGCATAGGGAGCGATTTCAACCGTAAACCCGGGACGTCCGAACTCCTGAATGAACCAGTCCTTGTACCCGCCTCCCGAAGGATTTTTCTCCGGGGCCACAAGCGAATATCCGGTAAGACGGCTAAGCTCGCGGGCCATCGCCTGATCACGGGACAGGTTCGTGCGGAGTGTATTAAAATGCCAGAAGATAATTTCACCGGAGCTATGATAGGATAACGTCACCTCAGGATCTACTTTGCGTGTAAAATCCATCATGAGCTGCACTTCCGGCGCTTGTGCGGGTCTCTGGCCTTTATAGTTTTGATACCAGGGATAGGCGCCCGCATTTTTAATCGTGTCCCACTTTGCCGGATACTGCCGGTTAAGGTCAATGCCCTGCATATTAGCCTTCCAGCGGGTAAAATTCGTACTGTTGCCATTATAACGGCGCAGCGTCCGGGCCAGTTCTGCCGTTAGTCCTGCCGTGCCCTGCTGGGATAAAGTCACCCCGTCGGGATTAACCATCGGAACCAGCCAGATGCTGACTTCATCCAGAAGCTGGCGTACATTATAACCGGCAATTGTTGTATTGCCCGTGTAGGCCTGGGCGTATGTATCAATCATTTTCATCAGCACGGTGCTCGTCATCCACTCTCTGGCATGATGGGAACCGTTAAGAAACAGCACGGATTCTCCTCTCCCCAGCTTTACTGCCCACAGCTGCCGGCCATAGGGGCTCTGCCCCAGTGATTCCATAGACACAAGGTCCGGGTATTCTTTCACTAGCCTTTCAATATCTCTCTGCATAATGGTATAGGAATATACCTGGCCAGGATTCACAATGTTGGCTGCTGCCTGAGCAGTTCCTGCCGATGTAAGCAGAACTGCCAGCAGCACACCGCTCAGCAAACTCAGCAGAATCTTATGTACTTTTTTGTAAATCCATGATCGTCCCATTCTCCTGCCTCCCGCTTATTCTAGTTGAGAATTCTATCTTCTCTAGTAACTAGTTGGAAGTATATGAGAATGTCGCTCTACCGTCAATAATAAGCTGTTGAGCTCAAAAAAAACGCCCCGGGCAGTCGAAGCCGTCCGGGGCATTTTATCTTTCTATTTCTGCATTACAAAACCGGGTAAGAACAGCAGTAATCAGTTAATGCGAATACTTCCAGAGCAAACTTGGAGTTGCCGGGAACGTGGAACGTTTCGGCGCCTTTGATTTCTTTCCAAATGTCTGTGCCGGGAAGCAGTACCTTCAGATCGCCGGACAGAATTTCCATAGTTTCCGGTCCATCTGTACCAAATTCATATTTGCCGGGCAGCATGATGCCGAGCGTCACCTTGGTTCCGTCCTGCAAATTAACTGTACGGCTGGTAACTTTACCGTCGTAATAAATATTGGCTGCCTTTTGAATTGTCGCGTTGGTGAACTGACTCATGTGCTTATTCTCCCCCTTGTCTTTAACTACTACTGTATTATAGCAGCGCTTTAACGCGGCTGACTACATTTTCTACAGTAAAGCCGTATTCTTTCATTACGATATCCCCAGGTGCGGAAGCGCCGAAGGTCGTAATGCCGAGAATATCGCCTTGATCGCCTGTGTAACGTTCCCAACCGAAGGTTTGGGCCATTTCCACAGCCAGACGGGCTTTGACTTCAGGCAGGATAACGGAATCGCGGTAAGCCTTATCCTGTTTCTCGAACAGATCCCAGCTCGGCAGGCTGATGACACGCACATCGATGCCCTCTTCAAGCAGCGCCGCTTGAGCTTTTACTGCCAGCTGTACTTCGGAACCTGTAGCAATGATTTGTGCTTGTGGTGTGCCGTTCTTGGCGTCGGATACAACATAACCGCCGCGTTTGATGTTCTCGCGCACGCCGTCTACAGTGCCTGCAAGAATCGGCAGGTTTTGGCGGGTAAGCACCAGTGCCACCGGATTGGAAGTGTTCTCTACAGCGTAAGCCCAGGCAGCGGAAGTTTCGTTGGCATCAGCCGGACGAATCACAGTAAGACCTGGAATAATGCGCAGGGAAGCCAGTTGTTCAATCGGCTCATGCGTAGGACCGTCTTCACCGACAGCAATACTGTCATGAGTCAGCACATAAGTTACAGGCAGCTTCATGATCGAAGCCAGACGTACAGCCGGACGCAGGTAGTCGGTGAATACGAAGAAGGTTCCGCCGAATACTTTTAGACCGCTGTGCAGGGCGATACCGTTCATGGCTGCAGCCATACCGAATTCACGTACGCCGAAGTAGATGTTGCGGCCGTCGTAGGATTCGGAGGTGAATTGGGTCAAGCCTTTCAGGTGAGTCATTGTAGAGCTCTCAAGGTCAGCAGAACCGCCTACGAGCTGCGGAATGCCTGCTGCAAGACCGTTCAGCGCATTACCGGAAGCCACGCGGGTCGATACGGCTTTGTCTTCAGCTGTAAAGAACGGAAGCTGTGCATCCCAGCCCTCTGGAAGCTCGCCGCTGATTGCTGTTTCGAACTGTGCTGCAAGCTCAGGATAAGCCTGTTTGTAAGCTGCAAATTTCTCGTCCCATGCTTTGTTGGCGGCAATACCTTTTTCCTTCACTTCTGCAAAACGTGCACGCACTTCATCAGGTACATAGAAGTCTTCTTCGTATACCCATTTGTAGAAGTCCTTGGTCAGCTTCGCTTCGTCAGCACCCAGCGGGGAACCGTGAGTACCGCCGTGGCCGCCTTTACCTTGTTTGTTCGGGCTGCCGTATCCGATGACAGTTTTCACTTCGATCAGGGTAGGCTTGCTGCTGTCAGCTTGTGCATCTGCAATCGCCTGGCCCAGAGCCGGAAGATCATTACCGTCCTCAACGCGCAGTACCTGCCAGCCGTAAGCTTCAAAACGCTGTGCAACATTCTCGGAGAAAGCAAGGTTCAGCTTGCCGTCGAGAGAGATATCGTTGGAATCGTACATTACAATCAATTTGCCTAGCTTGAGGTGTCCGGCCAGGGAAGCGGATTCCGAAGAAATACCTTCCATCAGATCGCCGTCGCCGCAAATAGCATACGTATAGTGGTCAATGACATTATGTCCTTCTTTATTGTAGGTTGCTGCCAGCTGGGCTTCAGCCATGGCCATACCTACAGCCATACCGATACCTTGTCCAAGCGGACCGGTAGTCGCATCAACACCGGCAGTGTGTCCGAACTCAGGGTGACCCGGAGTCAGGCTTCCCCATTGACGGAACTGCTTCAATTCTTCCATTGGCAGATCATATCCGCTAAGGTGCAGCAAGCTGTACAGCAGCATGGAACCATGTCCTGCAGACAGCACAAAACGGTCACGGTTGACCCAAGTCGGGTGATCCGGGTTATGATTCATTGTTTTGGCGAACAATTGATAGCCCATTGGAGCTGAACCCATCGGCATACCAGGGTGTCCGGAATTTGCTTTTTCAATCGCATCGATAGCCAGTGTACGGATCGTAGTAATCGCCAGGTTGTCCACCGTGGAATTCTCATCTTTGTGGATCGCTTGTGCTTTTTCCTGCTCAGTCATTAAAATTAATCCTCCTCTGAAATCAAGAATGTCATTTTGACTATTATTGTAACACTAATGCAGAAGCTTTACCAATTCTTTTTAGAAGAAGCTTTGGCGTAAACATGCTATCTTATGGAGGCAGGCTGCCTGCTCCGACTTAGCCTTTAGTCCAGGTCGGGTTTAAGACTAAAGTTTGTTTTACAAAGCTGGATTATACAGTAAGATGGAGGTACTTCATTCGGCATTGTCACCGAATATTAACAAAGAAGGGATTCAGAACATGACTTCAAAAAGAGATATTTTTATTGTGCTGACCGGAACGGGTACCGCCTTTAGCGGATTAATCAAGTGGTTCACAAAAGCTGAGCTGAATCATGCTTCGATTGCCTTTGACAGTGAGCTTCAGGAAGTCTACAGCTTTGGGCGTAAAAATGTGCACAATCCTTTTAATGCCGGACTGATCCGCGAGAACTTCATCCATCCTTTTTATAACAATGCGGACTGTGCCATCTATCAGCTCAGAGTAACTGATGAAGAATATGAGACGATGCACAACCACGTGATGAGCATGATGCAGCATCAGGACCGCTACAAATATCATCTGCTCGGCCTGATCGGAGTGCTGCTGAATGTCAAATTCGACCGGGCGGATGCTTACTTCTGCTCCCATTTTGTAGCTTCCTTATTTGAAGAGACCGCATTACGGCCAGTGGCTAAGCCCTCCTGCTTCGTTACGCCGGAAGATTTCGCAGCATCACTGTGTGCCCATAAAATTTTTAGCGGCAAGCTGTCCTATTATTTGCAAAGAGTGCAAAGACCGGCCTACGCAGCTTCTGTCATACATAAAGGATCGTCCGGAACCACTGCAGCGCTGGCTGCGCGAATCATGAGAGTAACCGAAGAACGGACCGAGGGAATCGTCTAACGATCCGCCCTCAGCCCGTTCGGTTAGCCTAAGCATACCTTTTATGAATTTGCCCTACCCTATTACTCCGTACCGCTTCATTTCAGCAGCTGCAGCTTTTTATTTTATCCGGTGATGCTGATAATATTCGCTCCAATCCCCCATAATGGATACCGTAACGTTATCTGTCTTCGTGTTGTACGCATTCCTCGCTGTAAATGTAAAGGTAACCGGACCATCCGGCAGCTTCTCAAAAGCAGGATCGTACAGCTCCCCTGTCCATAAGGTTCTATTGCTGTCGGTTGGACTAAGTTCAGTCTTGTATCCTCCGCCCATCGTCACTTCAATGGTATCCGGCAGCCCTGTGGCATCCGCCTGCAGCACAAACTTCTCCCCCGCCCAGAACACATGAATTCCCCGGGGACTCTCTGCATTTCCGCTTTTGGCGAGATTATAGGCCTGCCGGTTTTTATTCCATTCGACGGTATGCTGCACTCCGCCTTTGACACTGAGCAGATTGACCATGAAATATTTGCGCGGAGAGACGCTGCTCCAGCTGTAGCCGTCGTAGGCTTCCACCTCAACTGCATATTTCTCGTTTTCGGCTAAAGTATTAGCAGGTACCTGCCACTGGCTGGCGCCGGATAACTGTTCTCCGGATTGAACCGTAACCGCTCCTGTCACCAGGTTAATGATTCTCACCTTGAACCGCTGCTGCAAATCCCCGTCCTCATCCTGATAATCCCACTTCATCACAGGCGTAAGTGTGCTGACCACCGTTGGGCTGGCGGAGCTGCTGCTGGCTGGATAGGTAACGTTAACTGCCGGAATACGGTTGGCAACGGTAATCGTGCGTGTGAGCTCCCGGGACAGGCCAAGCGAGTCTGTCACTACCTGCCGCAGTGTAAAGATTCCGTTGGTGCTGAATTGCTTGGTGAAGTCACTCTGCGAGCTGGCCAACCCTTCTGTACCACCTGCCGGCTTCAGATAGTACTTGTAGGTAATGGAGTCTCCGTTCACGATATCCTCGTCCGTCCCCGTTCCTTTGATGTTCAGAGTATCTGTACGGTAAACCGGCACCTGGGCAGCATTGCGGCCCGTGTCTGTCACTAAGCTAAATCCCGGCTGCGGCGGATTGTCGATGATGAACGTCCGCTCATTCGAGATTTCCGACCAGGACAGTTTGGAATAGGCCCGGCCGTAAACCGTATAATACTTGAACCGTTCAAACGTAAAATTAGGGAGCTGATACTGCCGGAGCAATCCGTCTGGATCGGTATTTTCTACTGCTTTCGCCAACAGGCCGTCCTTGTCATAAAACTCTAAACGGTATTTTTCCTGCGGATCTTTCTCGGGATCATTGTAGGTCCACTGTATAAGCGGATCTCCCTGCTGTTCTGCATCAATGACCGCAGGCGCTGCTGCTGTCCCCTTGGGAGAGGTCAGTGTTATAGATGGTGCGAGATTTTGGGTAACGTTCACTTTTAACGCCGCAATGTTCGATTTATCTCCGATTTGATCCACTGCCCAATGTTCCAGCGTATAGACACCGGATTCTTCAAAAGTGATATCCACGTCCTTGGTCTGGTACAAAGAGATCCCACTGCGGCTATCCGTTACTCTCCAGTAATACTTCAGGCTGGATTGATCGGATGTATCCTCATCATAATCTGCAGACCTGAAGGTCCTGGTATCATATTGATAGGCTGCAGCATCACCGGATATGGCAGCTGCCGGGATATGGTTTTTGACAGAGAACATCTGTGTTGCATTTGAACTGAGCTTCCCGTCAGACGCGGTCAGGCGCATTTCCCAGCCATCCGATATAGCCGCTTTATCCGTTATTCCGCTTTGTGCCAGCAAATCTTTGATTTTTACAGTCTGGTTCCGGTTACCGCCTGTCCAGTAGTAGGGCCCTGTATTCAGCCGGCTGTTCCAGGAGTATGTCAGATTATCCCCGTCTTCATCCGGATCAGGAGTCATATTGTTCATCGTTACAAGGGTGTCACGGTACACCTCATTCGGCATTGTAAAATTCGCAACCGGAGGCTGGTTCATAACCTGCACATATTGCGTGTAGATACCCGACCACAAGCCCCGGTTATCATGAACCTGCAGGTTGATTTGGTAGCTGCCCACCCCAAAGGCGGCAATATTAGGCGGTACGGCTGCACCTCCATAGCTGGACCAAACGGTATTCCAGCCGTCTTTTATGACAGCCCAGCTGTAGATATCAAGCGGATCATTATCCGGATCGTATGATCTGTCCGTGATAACGGTCGATTTACGATACGATACAGTGTTGTGATCCACCGTAAACAAGGCAACCGGCGGAAGATTGCTTGGACTGCCTACTGTTTGCTGAAGCCAATCAGACCATACTCCTAATCCGGACGGACCATCCATGTCTCTTACCCGCAGGCGGATTTCATACGCGTCATTCGTAGGCAGCTGCGCAGGGGGTTGCCCTTCAATCCATGTTTCTGCCCCGCTTATACGGTACTGCCACTGCCAGGTTACCAGCCCCTTTGTGGGGCTGGACGCATGATCCAGATCATAGGAGCTGTCCGTAAGCTGCAGTCTGTCATTAACCAGTTTGGCTGTAAAGAGAGCAACCGGCTTCCGGTGGACCATAAAAGTCATACTGGACAGGTTATCCCGGCTCCACAGGCGGTAATGATCGAACCGGTCATCGTAATCCGGATTATCCCTCGCCTGATGGACAGCTGTATAAGCTCCGGAGTACGGAAAGGATGTATACTTGCTGCTGCGCCACAGCCCGGAATCGGGAATCAGCCCCATGACATTATCGAAGATGCCCGGATCTTGATCGTAACGGTAGCGGTCCGCAGACTTCGGATCATTTTCATAATCGGCATAGGATGTGCCAATATCTATCGGTGTATTAATTAAGAAAAAGGCCTTATTCCTCAGCCGGTTCGTCACGGAAAAGGATGTGGTTGCCTCTGCCTTCATACTAAATGGATCAACAACCTTAACGGTAACCGTATATTGTCCTGGCGGTATTCCTTCTGACAAGACATCAATGGGAATTGAGAAATTTTTGGGCGAACCCGTATTAGCCAAAGTAATTTTTTTGTAAAATACATTCGGGATTTCAGCAATGACATCCACTGTATCGTTATCCGGATCCTGTACGTACCCTTCCACGTTAAAAGTACTCAAGCCTGCATCATTAATTATATTTTGTCCGGCATGCGAGGTCAGGGTAAGATTGGGCTTCTTATTCGTAGATAAGGGCCATACCCGCTCATCATTAACGGTGTATGCATGGTGCCATTGGTAAGAGCCTGAGTTCTGCCATACATCTCCTGTCCAATATTCGTCCGAAAATGACTGTAAAAATTGAATGGATTTAGGTGTCTTACCTACAGTCAAATATGTCGAAAAAGCAGGCGTTAGATACACATAGTCAGTGTAATACTGATCATCGTGTGGGGGAGCGAAATATACCCGTTTTGGAATAAAAACTGTGGGAGCAAACCGTGTGGAATCAAAATAGGTAGGATTGTTTCCACTGTCGATGAACGATCCGCCTCCCACACTTCCTATTTGTTCTTGAGTCCCATCCGTAAAGGTAATCACAAGCTTTCCGGCATATCCGGTAATATAGCCATGTGTCCACCTGGAGCCCCTGTCTGGGCTCTTAGGATAAAAAGGCAGGGGCTCCCGCATGGCGATCCATGAAGTTGGGGTATAAAGATTGCTCATGTTAATATGCAGTTCCCCGGTCACCTTATTGTAAGTCATACCTGTCAGGTCTACTGCAGGCAAATCGATTTTCATCGACCCCTCATACCAGTTAACGTCGCCTTCGTATGACCGGGGCCGTGTTGCATTTAACTGGACTGCCGGAATATGAACATCGTTAAACTCCAGAAGTTCTCCCGCCGCCGCCGCACGTTCCGTCTCGGATCCCACCCAAGGCAGCCAGGGAAGGAGTGCAGTGATAAGAACTATTACAATGAACCGCTTCATCCCGCTTTTCATGCAGGTTACCTTCCCCTCTTCTACCATGACCAGTCTACTTCCGGCGCACGGTTATACACTTCAATCACACGTTCATTTAGTGGCTGCTCTGGTTGACTGCTGTACGAATCGGCCGATTTCCGGTCGGCTTCAGTCACCAGTTCCGGTATTGTCGGCTGATCAAACTCTTCGATCACAGTAAGTCTGATTTCATACCTCCCGACTTTTCCCAGCTGCAGATTAAATGCGCTTTTGTTCTCATTGCTGAAAATCACCCAGGCTTCGCCGGTGAAATTACCGTCGTTATTGGAGTCATACCGGTATTCCCAGATACGCCGGTCCAGGAAGTCATAATCCGGGGAAAATGACATATCTGTCAGCGCAGCACTGGCCATATTTCCTTGACCGGGATCGCGGTAGATCTTATTGGGCACAGAAATATATACAACCGGCGCTTCATCCGGCACAATCTCAAAGGTTGTACTCGCGGAGTCACTAAAGCCGGCAGTGTTGGTTACAGTGAGGGTAGCCTTGTAGGTCCCCGGTTTCTTGAACAGCACATCTTTGGAGTTCATTCCAGAGAGTGATCCCAGATATTTAATATCTGCGGCTGTTCCGCCGGAGACCGGAGAAATCGTCCACTGCGTCTTCGTCTCATCAATCGGATAATGCTCCGGACTCCGGCTGCTGCTAAGCAGAGTAACCTTCCGGTTTTGCTTTTTGGTACCTTTTACGGAAATAGCGGCAACAGGGGTCGGCTGGATAACATTTACTTTAGCACTGGTTGATCCGCTCAATCCGCCATTGTCCGTTACCGTCAGCCTCACTGAATGCTGCCCCAGTGCACTGAGCGGATACCATGTAAAACCGAACTCTCCACTAACCGGCTCCATCGCTCCGGGTGTACTATACTGATAATCCACAATCTTTCCGTCCGGATCGTAAGATCCCTTACCGTACACCAAAAATTCCTCCCCAGCCTTTACTTCCTCCGAAACATCAAGGATAGCAACGGGCGGCTTATTACTAGCTGCCGGCGGCGCAGTCGGAACAGGATTATCCGAAACTCCAACAGTCGCTTTCATCGTCTTGGACAAGGAGGAAACTGAACCATTTCCGGTGACCACCGGTTTTGCAAACCGCACCGTGACGGTAAGCGTGTACTCTTGTTCCACATTCTTGCCCTTACTTGCAGGAATGACAAAGTTATCAAAGGTTTGCGAGCTGGTGAGCACCTTGCTGTAATCCTTCTTTTGCTTCGCGTCACCCGCTCCGGTCTCCTTCGCATAAAACACCCATTCTTCGATGTTAGAGGAATTATTGTAAGCCAGAAGTTCACCTTTCACCTTCAGGCTTACAGGAGTGTCCTTCCCCTCAAACTTGGCGGGATTCGGGGAAGGCTTGAGGATGCTCACGCTGCCGTCCAGGGTAGGTTCGGTTACTGGCGTGTAGCTAAAGGATACGCTGCCGCTGTAGCTGTAGGTTGGGACTTTGGCATCGGCTGTGTAGTAGTAATAAGCTATGACCTCATATTTTCTTCCTTCGGCATGTCCTATAAGAGGGTGTGATGCGTCCGCAGCTTGGTTTGTATAAGGCTGCTTCACTGTTTCTCCATTTGAGTTCACATAAAAAGGAATAGCATAATTTACAATTATTCTGCCATTTTTAAATTTAGGAAATTCCTTAATATAAGTTGAAGACTTGTTTGAATAAAAATGCGGGATAATAGTGCTTGTGTTAATATATTTTGAATCTATAACATTATTTTGTGATCCATCGTACCATTTAAGATAAGACGTATCTTGAGGAGGCCCAGCTGACACAACGGTTCTGGGTGGATATGCTGAAGGTGTATAATCATCCTCCGCAGGCTTATCATATGTTTTACTCCCATTTATTGCTTCATCATACTCATTAATCTGCCAACGCCTTCCATCAGAATATCTCCAAATAGAGTTACTAGGATTAGTATAGAAATATGATTCGTATGATGCTTGAAACCCTTTAACATTAGATATTAATTTAGTATTTGTAATGCCGTTAAGTTTTATATTTATTTTTCCATTTTCAAGTTTAATACTGCCATTCACTTGATTATTTCCGCTATATTTGAAACTCCCTGTGTTGATTGAAGCAGCATCTACTCCATTTGGTAGATCTAGGCTGTATGATTTGGCGGCATTATCATCTCCAATCAATCCTGTATTTGCAGGTATGGAAATAGTAGCCGTCTTAACTTCTGCGGCTACTGCTTCTTTATCTCCAAATAAAGAGGCAGCAACCAACGTAATTATGATTATACAGGTGATTATTTTATTCATTCAGAAACCACGTACTTTTCAACGAAGTCTTTCCCGTAAAACATACGGGCAACAAAATAATCAAATTCACTATCATAAGCGTATGCAACATAAGATGTTAATTTTTCGCCTGGTTTAAGTGTATAGGTCCAAAGGGCTTCTTTACTGTTAGTTTTTGAGGCTAGCTTTTCCGGCCACATTGCATCTAAAATTTGCCCTATTTTAAAATTTAACCGTACAAGACCTTGAAGATCACCACCACCTCCATGCATAGTTTTCTTAGTTTTATTCTCCAAAGTTACTTTCGTCCATATAAAATACTTTGGTCTATCAATAATTCCAGTAGAATCCTGAAACCCATACAACCCCTGCAGCTTCTTTACCTCCGCTGACTTAAAATCATAAATCATAATTTTATGAAGCGTATAACTGAATCCCTCCGAGGTTAACGTCACAGGCAGATCTATTTCCTTCTTCAGTCCGTACTTTGCCAAATTATCCGTCATCACAGGCGCCGCCGTAGGCTTTGCTGTAGCTGAAGGCTTTGCTGTAGCTGCGGGCTTATTCGCTGCCGGACTCCCATTTTCCGCTGCCCCTACCTGCCCCAACACTCCCCCGAACAACATCGCAGTCGCTAGTACTGTCTTTCCCATTCTCTTCATCATCTGCAGCTCTCCCTTTATAAAAAAATTAATTGTTCATCTTATACTCCTGGACGGCCGGCACCCGGATGGCTTCCTGCACTTTAGTTCTGGAGATGAGCAGCGGGTGCTGCGTCTCAATGACGGCGATCACGGATGGACCCTGTATGTATTTGGTGATGCCATAAGTGCTGTCTTCATACAAAAGTGGAAAAGAAACCCCCTCGGACTCATCGACAATATCGAATTTAACAATCCTCACCTGTGCCTGGAGCCTGCTCCCCGCAAGAGGGGAGAGGCTGTCATCCAGTCCCAGATTATGCTGAAGCGACTGCCGGAAAGCGGCATAAGCTTCAACGGGATCAATAACCAGACGTCCCTCAGCCCGTGCGGTTTCGTTAAGCTCCTGCGAGGCGTCATGGACCGCCAGGTTATTGGCATCCTTCAGCATGCTGCGCTGCACATCCCATTCCTGATTCTGGATCTGAAAAAACCAGGAATATATAAAGATCAGCAGCACAAAAGCCAGCTTAATAATATAATCCATAGATTTGCTTCATCCCTCAGTCAGTCGAGATATTCGCTCATAATGGAGCCGTGTCCGTAATAATGCGCAGGCCCAGACATGCCGGAAAAGTTGTACGGGAACAGGTTAAGTCTCGGCGCGGTGATATACACATCAAGCCGCTCTTTACGCTCCACTATTGCTGACGTACTGCTTGTAATTTGAATGGAAGCTTCGGGAAACCCGACAGCCTGCAAATTTGCAACGACCTCATCCCTCATGGATGCCGTAACCATCCCCTCTGTTGCCGCTTTTTGCGTGATATATGACGTGTTGGCTTTGACCTGCAAGTCCAGTAAATAATCTATGTAAGTAAAAATAGGCTGCAGGAGAATGAACAGGACAAGCCACATAAATAATGCCCGGAGGACGGTTTCCTTCATGGCCGCCGCCCCCTTTTAGTACTGCTCAACTTGCTTGGTATGTGTGATGATGTCATCCTGGCTGCTGCCGATCATGTCCGTTGCTGAGGCGATAAATATCCCGGCAATGACAAAGCCGATGGCCAGAAACATGGCGACTGAGATGGAGTCTTTTTTCATACCGGCTTACACCAAAGAGTTAAAAGGAGCATGAACGCCCTCAACATCCACCGGTGCTAATAACCGTGCCTCACTTACACTGGGGATCAGAGGTCTGTTATCATCTGCATCGTTGATTACATCACGGACGACAGGAACGAGAATAGCAATTACAATAGCTACACAGAGAAAGCCGATAGCGATAAACAGGCCTGTAGAAATAGCGTCTTTTTTCATTGTCAATATCTCCCTTTTAATTCTATATTTTTAATGGATGTTTGAATATATAAAAAGTTTCACTGAAACATCCCCACCCCGTTAAAGTTCCCTTTGATCAGCATGATGTACTGCATTGCCAGCGAGACAATCATCAGGAAGGTTGCGATGGACGGAATGACGTTGATAATGGTCGATATGTCACCGATGAAGGACCATTTTTTTAAATATTGATCGCTGGATATCTTGGTGATGATCTTCCCCTGCTCACGCAAATAATTCGCCGCTTCGGTATCATCATCCATCCCTTCGGTTGCCAGCAGAATTGAACGGATGTCGTTAATAAAAGCATGTCCCGCCGGAAACTTACCGCAAAACCATTCAATCGCCCGCTCCGTCCCCTCATCAACAGCCCGCTCGGACAGCTCATACAGATCCTGACGGATATACTGAAAATGGCTGGCTGTCCCGGCACAAAAGGCACCGAATTGAACATATCCCCGCTTACGCAGCCGGTTATTCTCATAGAGACGGATAAAGGAGATCAGCTCGCCGTCTTTTTGGATCAGCGTCTTTTGATGCAGCCAGGCCAGCAGCCAGCCAAAGGGAAGATAACGCTGCGGGCTTGTCAGCAAGAGAATCAGCACGGTAATCAGGAGATCAAAAATGGAAAAAGGTGCCGCCCGGATAAAATTACCGGTGACCTGAACCGCCAGATAAATCCCTGCAGCCGAGTAGCGGAACAAGGTGATTTTGCCTGCTGCTACCGAAAGACCGCTTTGATTTAAAAGCTGCTGCAGCCGCTCATTCTGGACACGCTCGCCGAGCTGACGCCATTTTACCCCGAGCCTGGCGAAATAACGTTCCTGCCTGCTGCTGGTGCTCACAAAAACCAATAACGAAAGATACACAACTCCAGCTACTGCAATCAGCAGCAATACTCTCTCCATAGTCATCACCTTAGTGGTAGTCCAGTTTGGGCCTGGCCAGAATCGTACTGATTATAAAAGAAACAAATAGCCCGAATATAATTACCATGAAAAAAGCCAATCCGACAGGGGTCTCAAACTGCAGTTTAAAATAGACATCCGGCTTCAGCATGAACATAAATGTCCCGACAGAGGAGACTAATACGACTAAATTCCCATACAGGCCAAGGCTGATCGCATCCCTGCTGCCCGCTTTTACCGTCATAATCGTCTCGCGCTGCTGCTCCATGGAGCGGTTCAGTGTCAGCAGAGAGCTTTTGAGATATCTGGTGCCTTCCTTCTCGCAGTACAGCAAATCCGCTACAAATTCCACCGCAAAGGTAGTTCCGATCGCCGCCGTAAATCTTTCCGCCTCCTCATTCAGTTCCATTTCATTGCTGTAATTGGCAAACGCCGCGCCGAGCAGTCTGAGGGGAGCTTTCAGCACATTATCTTCTGTCAGGAAGTCTGTCGTTCTGGACAAAACAGCATCCACCGACAGATGTGTGAATTTGGCCGCGATTTTGATTACATCAAGCAGGTCATAGCTCCCGCGTACCTTGCGCTGTGCGTAGACGTATCTCATCCGCAGATAAGGAATGCTTGCCGCGATCACCGCCAGAAACAGCGGAAGCCGCCAGGCCCCCTCTACATTCTCCCGCCCGCTAAAGCTGATCCCCTCCAGAAAAGGATTTTCAAAGCTCAGCTGCCCCGGCAGCTCTTTCAGTGTCAGCAGACTGGAGAGGAATACTGCCAGCAACAGAAATCCTGATCGCATTGCAAAGCGCATGACACTGATTCCGGGCTCATAGTTCCGTTGTGCAAAATAAAGCAGGTCATCCAGATGCCGGTACAGCCACATCTTTTTTTGGATCCTACTGACCCGCTGGCCGACAATACTTTTTCTGAGCTTCATCCGAAAATCAATCTTTTGCCCCAAATGCCGGAGATGCGTCTCGATCAGCGGTTTTGTCATCAGCCAGAGTCCCAGCACAACCAATAAATGAAGGCCAAGGCGGATGATATAAAAGACTAGCTCCAAACCTCCCGCCTCCTCATTCGTTCAGTACAATTTTCGACTTCAGGCTTTCCTTCAGCGGCTCTGCCATCGGTTTCAGTGCAGCCAGATGACCGAGCTCCTGCAGGAGGGTACGCGCCGCCGGGGCATTTTTCTTGCGCATTTTTGTCATCAGTGCCGGTGTCAGCTTGTCGTTATAACTCCACGAAGACTGTTCATTCTCCCAGCGCATCAGATCATTGGCGAATACCGAATTGCTGCTTTCTTCATAAAAAACCTCGGAAATCCGTGCCAGCCGTTTTTTGCCGTCAGCCACACTTTCCAGAATAAATACCAGCTCGCATGACTTCAGCGCAGAGATTAGATGCCCTTTAAGACTGCCGCCGATCCGGGTAGATACCGCAAAAGCGCCCTGGTATGGAATATCCTCTGAATCAACAGTGTGAAAGGTGCCGGTAATCCCGTCATAGCCCTTCTCTCCGCTCCAGAGATAAAATTCCCATTCGTTGTATCTCATCTCTGTCATGTAGAGAATGTTCGGGTCATGACGCAGCGATTCCACGCCTACCTCCATCAGCTCTTCATTCGCGGCCTGAATCGGTATGATCCTGTGCCCCTTGATCTGGTACGGCAAAATCGACTCCGGATGCTTCTCAATCATCACTACACCCATGCAGGAGGACGAACCAAGCAGCTGCTCGCCTACAATCGTGTTGGCAAAGGTGGTTTTGCCAGAGCCCACTGCCCCGGCAATGATCGTATTGCGGAACGTGCCTGCGAGGGCGCGGATCAGCTCAATCGCTTCAGCAGGGATACACTCCGTACCGGCCTGATCCTCCAGATCCAGAAACTCCACCACCTGCCGCCGCATGGATATCGTGGTAAAGCCGTCCCACACCCGCGGCGACACCCAGATTGCAAGCCGGATAAAGCGGCCGGGCCACAGCGGATCATCCATTTTGAACTCTACGGAAGGATTGTCCTTGTTCAGCTTTTTGTTGGGATCGCTTTTGAGGAGGGAGCGTTTCAGCTGCTCGACCCGGTCCAGCGAGGGCATCTCATAAGGATAGGCGACAAATTTGCCGCGGTGGTTATAAAAAATCTGTTTGCCGATCATTTGCAGCCCCGTAGACTCGCTGTACGCACGGTCGGTGAACCAGCGGTAAGCCGGTCCAAATCCTTTCCATTCGTGAAAAAGGGCCTCTGCAGCTGTCCGGTAGGCCTCCGGCACCTTGCCGGTGAAGGGTGTTTTGCGCAAATATTTCTCGATTTCGTTCATAAAAAAGCTTACTGCCTGCGGATCGCCAACCAATGCTTTGGCATTCAGCCCGAAGTAGCTTTCTTCTTCACGCTCCAGTCCGGCATTCATATCGCTTTTCATTTTTTGCAAAAAGGCATAGAAATCTTCCTTTCCCGGCTTGCTGGTGCGCAGGATACTCTCTTTGAGCGAAAAAGGCCGGCGGCAATCGATCAGCGTCATTGAAAGATCCCCCTCTTGCGGATTTCCTGTACGATACCGAGTGACACCAATAGTGCGTGAACCTTGTCATCTACACTGTGCAGTTCCTTTTTGCCGAGCGGCAGGCTCTCCTGAAAAGGCTGATAGTAAGGGAGCTCCAGCAGAATCTCGCTTCCGAAGCGCAGCGCCAGATTTTTGGGAGAAGTCATTTCCTCCGCATTGCTGCGGTTAATGATCCACTGAAAGTCCGGAGGATGCAGATCCATATGACCGGCAAGCTCCAGCAGCGCCTGAAGCCGGTATTCATGCCTTGGATGAGTCACGATCATGCGGAGGGCTGACTTTTGCATCCCCACATACCAGGCGGCACTCTCCGGGATCGAACCGAAATCCGCAATAACGACATCGCTATTTTTCCCGGCCTCGGCAAGCAGATATTCGATTTCCTCCTCCTGATAATCCTGAACACTCAGGTAATCGTAATTTCCCGGCAGATAGAAGTAACCTTCCTGCTGGAGAAAGCTTGCGAAATCCCCGGGATGAAGCATTTTTCCGGTTAAGCGCGGCCGCAGCGTGTCCAGACTTACGGTTGTTTTGCGGTCGCAGCCGGGATCATACAAATCCAGTCCCAGAACGATCACCCGCAGTCCTGCAGCCGCGATTCTCCGTGCGAACAGCTTGGCTACACTGGTGCAGCCGATGCCCGGGCCTGAGCCGAAAAAGCCGACGACATTGCTGCGCTCCTCATATTCTTCCTCCAGAACATAGCGCAGTTTCTCTATGATTGCCGAAGACGTTGAACGGGGCGGGATAAAATATATTCCCAGGTTCTCACACAGCATATGTACAGCCTGATAGCCGCGCACTCCTTTTTGCAGATAGATATACAGGATTATGGAGTCCGGGTACGTGTGCCTGAGCTCGTTCAGGGTGATAACAGGTACCTGCTCGCTCGTAACCATCAGTATATGGCCATCGGCATGCCCGGGTTCCGGCAAAACATTCTGTGTAACCACTGTATATCCGGCCAGCTTAATCTCATTGATTGTCAGTTGGTCCATTCCAAGGCTGAAAATCTTCATTGGCGTTATCCCTCCTCTCTATTCCACCCGTACGATCCACAGCTTTTTGCCCTGCTCCAGAACCTCGCCCAGCAGCTCTCCTTCGCTTTTCTTCAGCTTCAGTTCAGGAGCCGCAACCTTGCCTGTGGAAGTGAACCGGTTATTGGTATTGCCATGCTCGGAATCCAGCACATCATTGTTGTCTTCTGTCCGCACATAATTTACGGTAACGCCGGTCAGAAATACTTTGCGGGCAGGCCCGGCTGGCTGGATTTCATCAGGCGCAGTGTCTGCCGGAGAAGAAACAGTTGCACCGGCACCACTGCCATCAACGCCAGGTTCAGCTGCAAATTTGCCGCTTGTTCTGCCGTCATTCTGCTCTTCACCTTCCACCAGATAAATATCCACCTTATCCCGGCTGCGGAGTGAACCGTTAATAGCGTAGATTGCTTCTTTGGGTATCGGAAAAATCCCCTCATCCTGCTGAGGCTCCAGGTCACTGACATCCACCAGCGATTCTGTCAAAATACTGCCGTCCATCAGATTAACATTCGTAATTTTGCGCTCGACCTGGCTTATGGCTGTAATTACGCCTGAGGGCACATCCTTTGTCTGAACCGAATCCAGATAAAGGTCACCCGGCTTAAGTTCATAATTTTTGGGCAGAAAGCTTCCGTCAGCTGCTTTGATTTTGACCACAGTCTGTGACAGGACATACGGTTTGAAATACAGATCATAGCCCAGCAGTCCGCCGAAGCCGGTTAGCAAAATAAGAAAAGCGAAGATATAATTGCGCTTAAGCAGATTTCCCCTTTGTGAAGCCAAGCTTTTTACCTCCTTTAAATAAGGTGTTTTGCGCATGACAAAATGCACTTTGGCAGACGTAGCCAAAATGCTGGTAAAATGCTTTTTCACCTGATTAAACAAAAATATGGAATTGGAAAGTGAGGGATACATCTTGAGGTTACTGCGGGAACGGGACTCCCGGCGGAAGAAGGTTTCCGGCAGAAACCGGCAGGCATGCTCCATTAAAGGGAAAAAGCTGCCGGCCTCCACAGGAAGGATATTAATTAAAAACTACTGTTTTGTTATGGTGTACGAGAATTCTGTCCTCGATATGCCATTTCACTGCACGGGCGAGTACAACCCGCTCAATGGTACGTCCGATGCGCTTCAGTTCGTTCACATCATCGCTGTGGCTGACCCGCTGCACGTCCTGCTCAATAATAGGGCCTCCATCCAGCTCTTCAGTAACATAATGGGCAGTTGCGCCGATAATCTTCACCCCGCGCTGATAGGCCTGGGCATAAGGCTTACCGCCGACAAAGGCTGGAAGGAATGAGTGGTGAATGTTGATAATCCGGTGACGGTAGTGCTCAATGAACGACGGTGAGATAATCTGCATGTACCGCGCCAGAATAATGACATCGATATCGTCACCGATGACTTCAAGCTGGCGTTTTTCGGCTTCCGGCTTGGTATCGGCAGTGACCGGAATATGATGGAACGGAATGCCGAAGGACTCGACATAGGCCTGCATATCCGTATGGTTGCTGACTACGAGCGCAATATCCGCATCCAGATCGCCCGCCTGCCACTGCCAGAGCAGCTCGACAAGGCAATGGTCCTCCTTGGAAACAAATATCGCCAGTCTCTTCTTATGGCTCACATTGAAGATTTGCCAGTCCATCTTAAACCGCTCGGCTACTCCGCCGAAAACAGTGCGAACCTCCTCCAGCCGCTCATCCAGCTTCGGCAGGTCAAACTCCACTCTCATAAAAAACATGCCGCCCTCGGGGTCCATTGTATATTGATCCGATTGCACAATGTTGGCGCCGTGCTGATACAGAAAATCTGAAACAGCTGCGACAATGCCCGGTCCATCCGGACAAGAAATGAGCATCCGTGCCCGGTTCGGGTATTGACCGCCTGATGAATGATCTCTTTTCACATGTACTTCCATTTTCCTTCGTCCATCCTCTCATCTGCTTGCGCAATCTGTAGTGTAGCCTAGGCTTTAACGAGTGCCTCTTTGCCTGCCAGCATGGCGATCAGACGCTGATTTACGGCTTCTTCGCTAAGCTGCGGGAACAAATTGGCTTCAAGAACACTGTCGTAGAGACGTTCCATCGGTTCACGCGGGTCTGCTTTTTTGGCTTTGGCATCATTCTTCAGCAGCTCCCATACATCAAGAACATACTTGCGGGAATCTGCGATATCCTGCTTGGCAAAGAAGGTATGAAGCTCCTCTACATCATTAAGGAATTCTGCACCGAACCGTTCAGCTACATTACCGCGCAGCAGTGCGATCTCCACTTCATACATCGGGCGCACCTTCTTTGCATCCTTGCCGATCCAAGGTGTCTCCAGAATAAACGGCAGGTCTGCAAGCAGCTCATGATGGACCACTTTGTTGATTGTATCGAACCCGATCCAGCCAGTCCCGATGGGAGTATGACGGTCTTTGCCTGCGCCGCGCGGGTTTTTGCTGTCATTGATGTGTATAACACCCAGACGCTTCAGGCCGATGACCTCATCGAACTTGCGCAGCACGCCGTCCAGATCGCCAACGATATCATATCCGGCATCATGAATGTGGCAGGTATCCAGACAAATGGATAAGCGCTCATTATGTACAACCTTATCAATGATCGAAGCAATCTCCTCAAAGCTGCGGCCGATTTCGGTACCTTTGCCGGCCATAGTTTCCAGTGCGATGTGTACCTCCGTCTCATTTGTGCCGCCAAGCACTTCATTTAATCCGTCGGCAATCCGCTGGATACCGTATTCCGCATCCTTATCTGTATATGCACCCGGATGAAGCACAATATGCTTAACTCCCAGCGCGTGGGTACGGCGGATTTCCTCCTGGAGAAAATCAACCGCCAATTGATAAGTGTTGTCCTTATAAGAACCCAGATTGATAATGTACGGAGCATGTACAACAATTTCCTCCACTCCGTTCGTCTTCATCGCCAGTTTCCCTTCTTCGGGGAACATCGATTCAATCGGCTTGCGGCGTGTATTCTGAGGTGCTCCTGTATATATCATAAATGAGCTGGAACCATACTCATTTGCTTCATTGGCCGCGCTTAGAAGACCCTTGTCCGCGCAAGACACATGTGAACCTATTTTCAGCATGCTTTTCCCTCTTTTCATTCACGAATTAACCACTATTCTACCGTGATCGGGAAAATAAATCTAGGCAAGCCGAGGATATACCCTCCGGCTTCGCAAAAGGCTGCAAATCGGATATACTTTAGATGAACAGAAAGTATGTGACAATCATCATTGTCAAAGGCGGTGTAATGCATGTTTTTTAGATCAGAGTTTAGCCTGTTATCGGCAGGACCTAGCAGCTGGTTCATGAACACCATCGCATTCTGGACTTTTTTGCTGCTTGGCTGCATGTGCATCGGCGGCTTTTTTATGTTCCGCAAGTTCCTCAAGGTTCTGCCCAAGGCTGACGGGAAATCCAAGCTGGATTGGCAAAACTACTGGGTGGAACGCAGCCGGCCCTTATGGACTGATGAATCCAAAGCTTTTCTGGACCAGCTTGTACAGCCTGTCCCCGGCCCTTTTCGTGATATTGCCAAGCATTCCATTGCGGCCGAGATCGGCAAAATCGCCGTGGAAAGCAACGCATCAGCGGTGACACGCGAGCACTGCATCGAGGGCTATATTGTAGCAACCCCGCGCCGCGATAACCGGTTTCTTGTTTCTTTTCTGGAGAAAAACGGCATCGACTACTCACCATATCGTCATTTAATCAAATAATCGCCTGAACCGACAGGAGTGGCTTTATGAAATATATTATCTGCGGCGGCAGCGGCTTTATCGGCCGTGAGCTTACAGAATACTGGCTGGCTGCCGGCCACCAGATCATCGTCGTCGGCCGCAAAATTCCCGAAGACAAGCAGGATCATCCCGGACTCTCTTACTTTACCTGGGACAATCTGGCTGCCAATCCCGCAGCAGCTGAAGGTGCGGATGCACTGGTCAACCTCGCCGGAGCCTCGCTGAGCCAGCGCTGGACTTCCGCAGGCAAGAAGGCAATTATGGAATCCCGGCTCCAAACCGTCGCTGCTGCCGCTAAGCTGGCAGATGACCTGCACCATAAGCCTGCTGTGATCATTCAGGCCTCCGCTGTTGCGATTTACGGCACTTCGTTGAAGGATACCTTTGACGAAGCCTCACCTGCCAGGGTCGTTGATTTCCCGTCAGAAGTGGTTAAAGTATGGGAATCGACTGCTGATGAGTCATACCGCAATGTAAGACTGGTCAAGCTGCGTACCGGCGTGGTTCTGGGAAATGACAGCGGTGCTTTTCCTAAGATGAAGCTGCCATATTCCCTCGGAGTCGGCGGCAAAATCGGGAGCGGCAAGCAGTGGCTGTCATGGATTCACCTGTCCGACATTGTCCGGCTGATTGATTTCTGTGTGCAGAATCCGGCTGTCGAAGGCCCGGTCAATGCAACAGCTCCAAATCCCGTTACCAATGAACAGTTCGGCAGGATGATCGGCAAAGTATACCATCGGCCGCACTGGTTCCCGCTTCCGGGAGTTCTGCTGAAAGCGGCAGTAGGAGAGCTGTCCGAGATTTTGCTGCAGGGCCAGCGTGTCCTTCCGTCCAAAGCAGTAAATGAAGGCTTTACCTTCACTTACCCGACTTTGCAGCCTGCTCTGGAACAGCTGAAATCAGAGTGAGCAGGCGGCCTGTATCAATCCGTCATTCGTTCTCCTTCAGGCGGAGCGGAAGGTATAACACCCTTTTACAATCGTGAATACAGCCCCTTCAGTAAGCGGATATTCCTTGTAGGGAACCATCGCTTCCCCCTCATACAGGGTACCGTTTCTCGAATCCAGATCTTTCAGAATATAACCGACATGGCTTTTGGAAATTTCCGCATGTACTCTGGATGCTCCTTCAGACGGCTCTACATACTGGGCAACCTCCGGGGAGCGGCCGATAATGAAGCTGGGACGGTTCAGTTCTATTTTCTCAGCTGCACCGCTTCCGTCATCCTGGCATCTTTCAAGATACGGCGCTGTTCGTGCTGCCTGCCGGCCGTCCCGTTCTATTCCGGATGTATCCTCGCGGGGGAGCAGCGTTGTTGCCGCATCAGCCAGCGGCTGGTTAGTATGACGCAGCTCTTGTCCATTCTCTCCCGGAAAGCGCTGCTCCCGGTTATTGCTGAACCCCGGTACTGCAGGCGCTGACGGAACTTGATCTGTTTTTTGCGCTGCAGACGGCCGGACCGGTTGGATTGCATGTTTTCCAAAGTCCCATTCCAGCTCACGGCGCGGTTTTACTCTCTTCTCCTGTATAGCCGCCTCCATATCCGCCTCTTCCTCCTCACCATCCCTTCCGGTAGTTATTTTTCCGGTCCAGATCAGCAAGCACAGCACTGCCAGTATCAAGGTCACTGCCGCACAGACTGCCAGCCATAACGTTGTCGGACGATCCAGATAAAGAAACTTCCAGAGCAAGGCATCTGCCAGAACACCTCCCAGCATTACATAAGTTCGATAGGCAGAAGACGGTGAATCAGCTTCATCTGCATCAGCCGTGCTGCTCTGCTCCTTTTGGGCTTCTTCATCCCTTAGCCTCAGCTTCGGGTAGGACCTTGTCCACGGGATTTCATTCTGGAGGATTTCCCGGTGCAGCGGCTCCCGGGGCGGAGCCTGCGGTCCCGGTACCAGCCTTGGGCTGTCCTGGTCTTGCACTGTTGTCCCCGTGCCCGGAGGTGCTGCTTGAATCAACGGTGCAGCCATGCGGGAATCGCCGGATCCCATACTTCTTCTGATGCCGTCTCCTCCGGTCAACAGTTCAGAGAGCAGCTCCTTTAATCCTCCCGGAGTAAAATCCTCCTTACCGCAGTATTGCAGCAGCCGCTGTATCCCGTTGCCGGAAAGCTCTGTTACCGAGGCCATAAGCACCATAATCAGAAACCGCATGTTTGCCCCGGCTGCTGATTCAGACGGTACGGAATCCAGCGGAATGTAGGTCAGATACACCTTGCAGCTGCTGAGCGGCCCTTCAACAAAAATATAATCCTCATGCAGCGCATACCGCTCCGGACGCAGCATATACAGCCTGCCTTCTTCCATCCCCTGAACAATCTGCAGCAGCAGGCCGAAGAAATCATTCATCGTCAGCCTTTCACTTTTCAGAAGATGGCTGAGCATCCTGCGGCGGGACACAGCATACTCCAGCGTCACATCCAGATCTATTTCCCTGAGCAGCAGCCGTACATGATACGGAATGCCGCTGTTCATCAGCATGCGGGCCTGCACCATATTAAGCTCCTCTGCCGGCAGGCCATCCGGTTTGCCCAGCAGCATGGAAATGCCGTCCTGCTGGATAAAATCACGGCTCAGTCCGAACACCATTGCTTCCCTCCCCATCTACAAATATAAATATGTACAGATAAATCCGGGCACAACAGCCAGCATAAAAGGAAACCTAAGGAGGCCGGTCCCGCTATTCCCCTTCTGCAGACTGAACTTGCGGAGCAGCAGAAATCCTCCGGTCCTGCCGGCGATACTTCGCAGTCTGTTTCCGGCTTCCCCTTTGCCAAGCACAATGATCCAACCGATCACTGCACCGAACAGTATAGAATACATAATGGCCTGCAAAGTGAATATGAACCCCATCCAGGCTCCGATTCCGGCGAACAGCTTAACATCTCCCGCGCCGACTGCTCCTATCACATACATAATCAACAATAATATGAAGCCCGTCCCTGCTCCGCAGGCAGCAAATATCAGCCCGTCCAGCCCCTTGATCATTATCTGTACAAGTATTCCTGAAACCAGTGCCGGAAGTGTGATCATGTTCGGTATCTTCATCCGCCGGGTATCTGTAATCAAAGCCATCAACAGGAATAGCGAACATCCCCAAAAGGCCCAATCCGCCATACGTACCGCCTCTTCCTCATCATCGTTTTACTACCGTAAACGTAGCTTCCAGCGTAGTTCCATCCGCAAGCTGAATAACCAGAGGCCATGATCCGGGCGTGGTATTTACGCCGATCTTCCATTCCCACTCAATATAACCGCTGCCATCCGCCTGCTTCCAGCCCAAGTATTTAGCTGTACTCTGTCCTGTTTTGTAGAAGACCGCCAGATTCGCAGATGCATTCGGCGGAACCTTGATCCTTACCTTTCCCTGCCGGTTGGCCACCCCGGGATCAGGCTTTTCCAGGATGATGATAGAGCTCTGTTCCGCCTCACCTCCATCAGCGTTATCCTTCCCTTCTTCACCGGTATCCCCAATCCATAACCGTTCTACTGCAGCAGCCTCCAGTACAATAGCCTGATTCAGAAAGGGAACCTTCATCGGCAGCTCGTAGCTGACTACGATTCCAAAATACGGCCTGGTCCCTTTCTTCATTTCAGGTATTGTCACATTGGAGACATGGATACGCTCAAAATCAAGCCAGTCTGAGGACAGGTAAGGCCTCATAAGAGGTTTAAGGGCAAGATCCAGCACAGCCTCTGATGTCCCGGCCTGAAGCTTTTGCAGCGGCCCTTCTCCCTTCTGCTCCGCTGCTTTGACCCATTCCCCGACAGGCTCCGGAAGATCCTTCACATAGCTGGTGCTCCACTCCTCCAGCGACAGCCTCGGAATAGTCCAGATCCCTGAAGGCGTATCCGGGCTATGATTAGCCCCGCCCTCCTTAGCCGTTCCGGTCCCGGCCCCATTACCGCCTGGTGGCGCCTCCGCCATACTGCCCCCACCCCACTGCTGTGCAGCCAAAGCCGCAGGATACATATGGGCCGAGATGACCTTTACCGTGTCAGAAGCGGTGCTCTGCAAGGCTGTTGAGTACAAGGTCATCTGGACCATAAAGATCAGAAACAGGACAAACAGCAGATACACCGGGAGAACCATAGCCGCCTCTACAACCATGCTGCCTTCTTCCCTATGGCCTCTTGGCATGTCAGCACAGCGCTTCATCTCCCACCTCCGCTAATAGGAATAATCTGCTTTCACCGTTCTGTAATACACCTTATCCTGTACATCGCCGGGGAGACCGGCAGTATAATCCAGCAGCTTGACTACTCCCGGCAGAAACCAGAGCCGCAAGCCCATCCGGATTTCGGATGAGGCATAGGTATACTTCTCCAGCGGATTAATTCCTGTGTTGAGCCGGATCAAGGCTAGCATGCGGGACAGCTGCCCCTCCCCTGCTCCATGCAGCAGCATGAAGAGCCGCAGATAATCACGGTAGCTCAAATTCACATCCAGATATTTGGATAGCGGAATCTCTCCTGTTTTACATAGTTGCAGCATATCCTGAACAGCATTCCGGACACCGTACAGCAGTGCAGCTGCCAGAACCGCCAGCGGATTGCTGTAGCGGGCGCTCTCGGTCAGCCCCTCCATGGTGCGGACAGCCAGCCTCAGCGCAAAGATCTCGCCATATGCCGCAGCCAAATTTCCTCCAGAGTTATGAAAACCGTACAGGACATATTCGAGCTCCTGGGCATGCGGATCAAGCGAGGCTGCAAGAGCTTCGGCATAATCACTAACCGGGCCGGTTACCAGCGGAGTCAGCTGCGAAACCTCAAAATGCGGAAAATATTGTGCCGAATATTCGGTCTGATACAGCCTGTCCCTCGCTCCCTCCAGAATGCTGCCGATTGCCCTGTATAATCCATCGACCTTATCCATCGATAAGCTTCCGGCACTATAGGGATCTGTTGTACTCCCTCCATTAACAGGCATCCCGTCATCCATTCCGTTATTGAAGCTGCTGATTTCACTGCTGTATTGGCGGAGCAGCCCATAGCGTTCCGTGGCCGCGGAGGCGCTGTTCCCCAGTGTACGAAGCTGGTCCAGCAGCCTCATGGCATCCCCCAGCCTGGTTTTGGCCTGCTGTTCCATCCCCTTGCGCTCTGCATCCGAAGTACGGTGATTTTCAATCTGCGCGGTCTGGGCAGAAGTCATGCCGCCGCCATTCCCGTAATTAAGCAGATAGCCGTTTACCGCCTGTGAAGCTGTCAGAACCGAGGTGTTCAGAAGGGTTGTATCTGCATTCAGTCCTCCCGCCTGATTCAGCACGCCCGGCAATCCCGACACTGCAGGCTCCACTGAGCGGAAAGATAACTCCTGTGCAGAAATATTACTCTCCATGGTACTGAATTCCGCTGCTCCAATAATCAAGGCTTCTTCCTGTTCACGCAGCCTTCTAAGCGCCTCTGCACTAAGCTCTCCACCGCTTCCCGGGATATCCCAATCTTGGGCCGCATACTGTGCATTCTCAGCCCCGCTACTCCGGGACTGCTCCAGAATGGTTCCCATCTGCTCATTCAGTTCTGCTGCCTTCCGCAGCGCTGATCCGGCTTCCGCCATAAGCTTCGCATGCTTCGCAAGGAATTCAGACAATGCCCTGGGAATCTTGGGAATCAGTTCTCCCGTCTGATTGAGATAACGGTTGATTTCAGTAGTATATCTTGCATATTCCTTCTTCTTGTCCCGGTACAGATCGGCATAATATTTCCCGACATAGTCGCTGTACATTGCTGCAATATCAGCAGCAGAGGAAATGCCGCCCAGCGCAGTTGAAGCTATTAAATTTCCCGGAGGATTCATAATCAGCTTCTGCAGTTCCCTGCCGCTCTCCGCCGCTTCCTTCCGCTTCTGCATCATCTGATCAAGCGCTGCTTCCCGTTCGTCATACAAGGGCTGCAGCTTGCCCAGCACTTTGGTCGAACGTGAGGCTTCCCCCATTGCCGCAGACAACGGCTTAAACTTGCCGGCCAGCTCCAGCGCAAAATCAATAGGCGCCTTATACTTCATCTCCTCCATAATCCCCCTGCGGAAAACCTCGTAACTCCCAAGCGGCCTGCTGAGGTTCAAGGCAGAGGAATCCAGCTTTAGCGGTAATAGATTGAAGGCATCCCCCCGCCCGCTCTCATAGAAATTATCGTTCAGCACTACCGACAACAGCTGGGTGCCGTCTTTACCTCCAAAAGCGAACAGACCGTAATTCTCGCGCAGCTCTACATCATAAGAAGACATTACCGAGCGGACTGCGGCTCTTGCCAGACGTTCCTCCTGCACATTTGCTGCAGCAATCCGCGCATAATCAATCAGTACGGAGGTAAACAGAAATACAAATGCCAGGACCATAATCAGAAATATGGAGACGGATCCTTCCGTTCCAGCGTTCCGCCTCAGTATCTGCAGCTTCCATCTATAGGAATTAACGCCAGCCCTACTCTTCCTCATATGCACCTCCCTTCCCCGGACTTAACCGTATCTTCATAGGATTCAACGCAGCTTAGACATCATGGCGGACGCGTCTTGCTTATCCATGGCTGTACCGGATTTGCTGTTCCCGGCTTCCTTGAACTTGGCTCCGTAATAACGCATCAGGTCCACCGTTCTTATGAACTCGGCTGGTTCAGTCACCACAGAGCGGGCTGTGACTTTCGGATCGGCCCCATCCTCCAACAGACCATCCAGCACCGGAAGATTGAGAACATGCTTAAGTTCGGCGCTTACTTTCCGTCCGGCAAGTGCATAAGCATACTGCATCTCCCCCGTCAGGTTAGCCGGAACAACCGCGGCAGACTGCTGCAGCTTTATTACAGGCAGTGCTCCCCCGGCTTTAGCTTCCCCAGGAAGTTCTAATGTGACGGCACCGGCCCCTGTGCCTCCCCCAAATAAGGAAGACAGCAGGTTGTCCTCCCCGATCCGCCAATACAGTGAGTCATATTCACCTGCAGCAAAGGAACCATCTGCTGATTTACGGCTGTTGTCCCAGTTGAACGCGGCCCGCTCCGTTGATACTGAAGCGATCTGCAGCAGCATGGACTTCTGATAACTGTAGAGGCAGAAAAAGAGCAGTAGCATCGTAATCCCCACAATGACGGGCAGCAGCATGGATGCTTCTACAGTAAAGCTGCCTTCGTCGTCCCCGAGTCTTATCACTCAAATACTTCCTGGCTTTTTTCACCGGCTGTTTTGATCAGCGCTTCAACCACATCCTGAATCTTGTCTTTAAACAGCAGCACCACAGCAATCAGCACCGCAATAATCATGATCATCTCCAGCGTACCCAGGCCCTCTTCTTCCTTCCACAAGCTCTTTGCGCCTTCAGTCAGCACTGTTATCATGTTCTTCCTCCTCCTACATTTTCAGCATCATCAACGCCGGTGACCCAACCAGAACGATTACAATTAAAAAGATTACCACCATCGGAAACACTAATTTGGATGAAGCCTGCTCTCCGCGTGTACGGCTGATCGCCTTCCGCTTCTCCCAGAGCATCCGCGAAAGATCCCGCAGCGACAAGACAAAATCATTTCCTCCCCTGCGGTAATTAAGCAGCACCGTAGTCGTAAACAGCGACACCTCCTGCACTGCACAGCGCTTGCTGAAATTCTCGAATGCCTGCTGGAATGAGTAACCGCTGTCCCATTCCCCCGTCATCAGGGACAGCTCTTTGTACAGCGGATGGCTGAAATCTCCCTTGCGGCTGTCAATACAGCGGATAATCGCCCGCTGCACATTCTCACCGGCGCCTACGAGCAGGACAATGCTGTTCAGCAGCTCCGGGAGCTCCAGCAGAATGCTCTGCTCCCGCAGCTTCACTTTTTGATGCAGGTCTCTCACGAGCGCAACCGGAAGCACCGCAGCCATAAATCCGCCCAGGAAAACACCGGCCCTCTCCCCGCTGAGCAGTGTCAGCACGCTTCCGCCGGCTGCGGACAGCCAGCTGTAGCTGAACAGCTCCCCTATGAACAGCAGCGTCCGTTCTGCACTATGCCGCATCCCGTACCTGTGCTGCAGCGACCGCTGAATCCTGAACATGACGGCGGGGATATAAACGCTGAGCTTCCCTTTCTCGATGGCCAGTAAGAAGGGTTCACCAAGTCTGCGCAGCCGCAGCCCTTCCATTGGCAGCCGCCGCAGACCTGCATAACGGCTGCCGCTTTTGAAATATAGCAGCACCCAGCAGGATGTACATGCCACGAGCACGGATATGCATAACCACCGCACCTTCTCACCTCCTTTACAGCGGAATGTCCATAATCTTCACAGTCCAGAGATAACAGAGAAACAATCCCGCCAGTGCCAGAGTGGAAATTACCATTCCAGCGCCGGTATACATTGGCGCCATGTAGTCCCCTGCCGCCAGACTCATGAACAGCACCATTCCCAGCGGGGACACAAGCAACGCCTTGGCCTCAAATTTCTTCTGGGCGATGCTGACGGCAATATCCTGCTGGATGTCTAGCTTCTCGCCAATAACAGCAGAGGTGCGCCGCACCACTTCTACAAGGTCACCCCCTGTCCGTTTGCAGACCGAGAACACATCCGCGAACCGCTCCACATCCTCCATGCCTGCCCGCCTGCTGAAATCATGCAGCGCTTCCTCCACCGGCTGGCCGTATTCCATGCGCGCACAGATGATATTCAGCTCAAAGATCATATCGCTCCCGCCCTCCGGGTCGAGCATCCGCAGATCCTCTACTGCCTCGCGGAACGCATTCTCCACTGATCTTCCGGCGGACAGCGAGGAAGACAGGGAGAACAAGGTCTGCTTGAACTGAAGGTTGAGCGCAGAGCGGCGGCGCTGCAGCAGATAGTCACGAAGCAGCCGCGGGGCATAAGCTCCCCCTGGTACAAGCAGCAGGGACAGCAGCAGATTATGATAAAAAAGATATCCGATTCCCAGCAGTACTGCCCCGCCTGCCAGCCTGGCCAGCATTTTGGATAGTGGCGCCAGTAAGTACACCGTATAGTCCGGCAGCTGTGCCTGGCCTGAATATCCCGCCTCTCCTTCTGACCGTCTTTTGTCTGCCGGTAACTTCTTTCGCATCCCGGCTTTCTTCAACAGCTGAATCAGAACACCGCCTCCTTCTGCCCGGGTCTGCCGCTGTAGCAGGCCAGCGGATAGTCCGTTAATCCGGCCATCTTCAGCTTCCCGCTGTGCAGCAGAGGATTTCCGCACGGAACAAGTCCCCCCTGCACCTTTCCTTCGTACTCTCCCGTTTCCCGGAACTCATATAAAGGATTCAGTACAACCTCCCCGTCCCGCAGCCCGGCAACCTCGCTGATCTCCATCACCCGGCGTGAACGGTCCCTCAGCCGGGACAAATGCACGAAGATGTCTATCGCTGAGCCGATCTGCTGGCGGACCACTGCTACCGGCAGCTCGGCTGCGCTGAGCACCATCGTCTCCAGGCGGCTGAGCATATCCTGTGCGCTGTTTGAATGGCCTGAACTAAGCGAACCGTCATGGCCTGTATTCATCGCCTGGAGCATGTCCAGACATTCCGCTCCCCGGACCTCACCGACCACAATCCGGTTCGGGCGCATCCGCAGCGATGACCGGATCAGATCACGGATGCTGATCTCGCCCCGGCCTTCCGTGTTCGCATTTCTGGTCTCCAGCGAGACCAGATTCGGCACGGTGACGATCTGCAGCTCCGCTGAATCCTCTACTGTAATCACCCGTTCCTGCGGCGGAATAAACTGCGACAGGGCATTGAGGAAGGTAGTCTTGCCTGAACCGGTACCTCCGCTGATAAAAATGTTATACTTGGCGGCCACCAGAATCTTCAGCAGCTCAGCCGCCTCCCCGCTTATAGCCTCCCGCCTCACCAGCTCGCTCATGGTCATCGGCGTCTCCGGAAATTTGCGGATTGTCATCGCCGGTCCCTTAAGCGCAACCGGCGGGAGCACAATATTGACACGTGAGCCGTCCCTGAGCCGCGCATCCACAATCGGCGTGGAATCATTCACCACCCGGTTCACCCCGGACACCACCGTCTGAATGATATCCTCCAGCCTGCTTCGGGACTCAAAGGCCAGCGGAAGACGGCGGATCGCCCCGTCTTCTTCCACAAAAATCTCCTCATGGCTGTTGATCATAATCTCTGTGATGTTCGGGTTATCCACCAGCGGCTGCAGCACGTCCAGCCCCCGGAAGGAATCGAACAGCTTTTTGATCAGTGCGTGCTTCTCCTGGGCCGTCAAATACCGCAGACTGTCCATTTCCAGAATCACGCGTTCAATATAGGAAGCAAGCTCCCGGTTCCCGACTGCGGAAGTTACATCCAGTCCGGCCCGGATCTCACTGCGCAGCTTCCTGAACATCTCCTCATTCATACAGGCTGCCGGTAAATACCCGCGGCAGGGCCGGCTCAATAATTCCCCTGCAGAGCTGCTGTATACCTTCCAGAAATTGCGGTGAGTTCAGGCAAAGCTCCCCATGGTGGAGTCCCCAGGAAGGGATAAAAGGAAGCATTCCATCCAGGCGTATTCCTTGGGGAACAGGCTTATGATTCATAGCCGGCTCCTCTGCAAAATTAAGCACAAACCGGCTCTTGCCCCCTATATCCTCCTGAAGCCCGGAATGCGGACTGCCAAAGTATTCAAGCCACCTGGATGTCTTAACCATGCTTGTCTCATCATTTCTCAGCACCCATAACACCATGCCGCAGTGCTGCAGCACGGCCTTTGCCCGCTCTTCTTCAAGACTGCCTGTATCCACGATGACAGCATCATAGCGTTCATCATTGCCCAGCAGCTCCAGCAAATCCGCTGCATCCTGCTGGGTCATCTGCAGCATTTCCTTCAGGTTCTCTACCGGCCTGAATACATCGCTGCGAACACTGTCGTTCCGGACACAATACCTCCCCGGCTGCAGCTTCTGCGCATTGTCTTTCCCCTCCTCCTCCCTTTGAGCTTTGAGTTCGTACAGCAAGCGCTCCAGTCCATGGGCACCACCGGACGGCAGCCTCAGGTACAGCCCGCTGCTGTCCACACTTTCCAGGTTGAGATAAAACACAGATAAACCCATGCCCCCCAGCTGTTTAGCCAGATTAAGCGCGACTGTTGTTTTACCGCTGCTGCCGTTCGCAGAGACCACTCCCAGCAGTAGCGTCGCTTCCTTGGCTGCGATAGAGGTCTTACTCCGTTTCACATCACACAGCTGAAGGATCGACTCCAGAAGTGACGGCAGCGCCTGATATTTGTCAATCACTGTACCTCCGGCCAGGCTGCCGGTAATTCTGCCTGAATATTTCCCGTCTTCATTCAGGAGCGCCCACGGAGCTGCATTCTTCCCTTCCAGCAGCCATGCCTCTATGAAAGCGGGATCGCCTACAACCGCATCCGGCACTTCTTCGCCTTTCATAAATTCCATGAACGTATCCAGCCGGCTAAAAGCCGTCACCCGCAGCAGTGCCCCATAATTGCTGTGATGCACGTAATGCAGTAAGGGTCCTATATATTGACTCTCCCGCACTGCAAGCACGATCCTTGCCGCCATACCATCCACTCCCTTCAGCTTCATATTCAGAACTGCAGACAGCAAAAAAGCACCGTCAAAAACCGTGAAATACGGTCAATGAACGGTGCTTCCGTCACAATTCCTATAATTTACAGCTATAGTAGCATATATAAGTGCCCGTATCAATAACTAATTTATCACTCACCCTGATATTTATTACGTAAACAACGCATTTACATATCCCATACAGGATATTTCCCGATCCTTCCTTAGCTTTTATAATGGTTAAGTCCATCTGCCGATGCGACCAAGTACATATACTAAAGGAGATAATCCGCCATGAAAGTCATTCCCGGTTTCTTAGCCGTCCTTGCTTTGTCCGGTACCATCAGCCTGACGGCTGCCGCTGCAGAGCAGCCTGTTACGGTATTCATCGACCAGCAGAAGCTCAACCTGACGAACAGCGCTCCACTGCAGGAGAACAATTCCATCCTCGTTCCTATGCGGCCTGTTTTTGAGAAGCTTGGCCTGGATCTGACTTGGGACGCGAAGACAAGTTCCATCACAGCCGCCAAAGAAGGTCTCACAATCAAGCTCCAGATCGGCAGCAAAAAAGCGACTATTAATGGAACGGTGAAGCAGCTGGCTGCCGCTCCTAAGATGATCAGCAATGTTACTTATGTTCCGCTGCGTTTTGTGAGTGAAGCGACAGGCAATGCTGTCAGCTGGGATGCCAAAGCAAAGACAGTCCAAATCACAAGTGTTCAAAAACAAACTGTAGATATGGAAGGCATCAATGCACTGTTTGAGAAATATATTGATTACTCCAATGGCGAGGATACAGAAGGCTTCATGAGCCTGATCGATCCGCGGTCGCCGCTTATACAGATTGAGCCGTCACTGAAAGAACAGGCGAAGAAATACGATACGGCCACATCCATTCTTCAGCTGGATGTCCTTGATGCGACAGATAAGGAAGCCACCGTACGCACGATCGAAACTACGGACATCATCAGCGGTTCCTTCATGCCGGACAGCAAAGCGGAATACATCTATTCGCTGACCAGAAGCAGCACCAGCGCAGATTGGACAATCAGCAGCCTTCAAGTACAGGCCATTCAATATTACCTGCCGGAGGAAGAGATGACCGCAGCAGAATCCGTTCCACAAGCGGATGAAGATGCCATCAAAGCAGTTCTCCAGGCCAATATCGATTACTCTAACCAAGAAGATCTGGAAGGAGCCATAAGCACCATTGATGAGTCCTCGCCTGCACTGGAGCAGACCAGACAGATTCTCGCCCAGGTTTTCCGTGTCTATGATTTGGAGGCTGCCATTGAATCTTCCAGAATCATTGATTACACAGGCACTGAAGCCGCTATCTATGCGGTGCAAACCACCAAGAAACTACAAGGCCCGCAGTTTCAGGATACCCGTTCCTATACCGTTTCTACCGTTAAGAAATCAGCAGACGGCAAGTGGAAGCTTGTGCAGACCTATAATCTGGGCACTGAAACATTGAAGCAGTAAGCCCGTTTCTTAACCACTGTTTCCGGCAAAAAAAAGCAGCGGGAGCCAACCACTCCCGCTGCTTTTGTGTTCAAAGGCATCTGCTGCGCACGCACCCTACAGAAATCTGCGCCGGATATCCGGTGTCGGCATTAGGCACTGTTCATCCCGCCCGAACCAGCGGTACCGGTTCTTCGCTACATAACGGTATACGGCATCTCTAAGCGGCCCCGGTACAAGAATAAACAGATATGCGAGCGGCCAGGGAAAACGCAGTCGGCGGGCAATCCGTAGTACTGCAGCTGACTCCGTATAGACAGTACCGTTCTCCAGCAGCACCACTGTGCTAAGCTGCCCGGAATCAAGCCCGTATGACTGCTGCAGCCGGAGCCCGGTTTCGCTTTGCAGGGGTGCAAACCTTAATCTGGCTTTTGGATCACGCGGAATAATAAACCGGACAAGCCCCTGGCACAGATGACAGACACCATCGATCAGCACTACTGAATGTTCTTTTGTATGCAGCTTCTGGTCCTCCATCCGCTCTTCCCCTTTCTATTTTCCATCCATAACATATTATTCCCGTAAATATAGCAAAAACGCGGGATTGCTCCCGCGCATTATCGTCCGTTCATGAAGTTATTCAGCAATCGCCTTATCGATCCACTGGTCGCCGATCATCTGATCTTCGAACTCGGCAGTGAAGTTTTCCATACATTTGCAGATGAAATCCTTGCGGCAAACCGGACACGGCGCCTTAAGCAGTCGGCTGATGTTTGTCATTTTCCATTCCGGAAACCGATTGTAGAACGCGCGGCACTGCGTTCCGTCAGCAGTCTTAATAATGAATTCGTACAATCCGTCTTTATCGTTGCTGCTGGCTTTGGTCACACTCGTAATTTTCGGTCTATAAGACATCTTCATCACCCATTATTTAAATTTTTGGAAAGTTTAGAGCACACGCGACTTTAACAGATACTTAGACATATTAAAGAATTTTGGGGGTGATGTCAACCAACGCGCACGCTCCCGGCCGCTATTTATTGCCCATCCTGGTGTTCCTGTCTCTATTTAGCCATTATTCCCGCAATCAGGCATTTATAACGCTATTATATGACATTTAACTCTACATCAATATTGCCGCGGGTCGCCTTGGAGTATGGGCAAAAAGCATGCGCTTTTTCAGCCAGCTCCTGAGCCTGCGCGCGTTCAATGCCCGGCAGCTTCACATCGAGCCGCACCGCCAGTCTGAAGCCGCCGTCGCTGTCATCTTTTCCGATGGATACGTTGGAGACTACCTCCACATCCTGCAGCTTTACGCCTTCTTTGCGGGCAATATTCGCCAGGGCACTTTCATAGCAGGCTCCATATCCTGCTGCGAACAGCTGCTCAGGATTTGTACCCTGTCCTCCCGGACCGCCAAGCTCCTTCGGCATTTTCAGGTCATGCTTCAGAACTCCATCCGAGGATTCCACCGAGCCTTCCCGTCCGCCGTGAACCGTCGCTGATGCTGTATACAATGCTTTCATCCTAATCCTCTCCTTTTTCAAATTTAAGTTATACCTTCACACCCTAACTTTAAACCATTCATATTTTTTGAAACGAACAGACAGGCAGCTGTCACATCCTTGACGTTTGCATCCTGCTATAAATGGTGTACAATTAAATTGTTATAAATCAAAGGACCGGGAGGCATGATTCATGAGCGTTTATGATTTTGAAGCCACCACCCTGCGGGGTAATGAGGAGTCGCTGTCCAAGTACAAAGGCAAAGTGCTGCTCGTCGTGAATACAGCCAGCAAATGTGGGTTCACCCCTCAATTAAAGGGTCTCCAGGAAGTGTACGATAAATTCAAAGACCGCGGCTTTGAGGTGCTGGGCTTTCCGAGCAACCAGTTTGCCGGACAGGAGCCGGGTGACAGCGATGATATAGCAGAGTTTTGCGAGATTAACTACGGGGTAACCTTTCCGATGTATGAAAAAGTTGACGTTAAGGGTGACGAAGCCCATCCCCTCTTCAAATATTTATCCAAGGAAGCTCCGGGCGTACTCGGTTCAAAGAGTGTCAAATGGAATTTCACCAAATTCCTGGTTGACCAGGAAGGCCGTGTGCTCAAGCGGTTCGCTCCGCAGACTACACCGGATCAGATTGAGGCCGATATCAGCAAGCTTCTGGACTAAATCTATTTCTGCTATTACGTTCAAAAAGATACTCTTCACTCCCGGCCTGATGCCAAGTGCGAAGAGTGTCTTTTTTTGATATCCATATTAATTTAGCGGACAATATACAAAACAAAAAAACCTGAAATTCCGTTAAGGAACTTCAGGTTTCTTAGTATGCGGTAGAGAGGACTCGAACCTCCACGGGTATACACCCACTACCCCCTCAAGATAGCGTGTCTGCCATTCCACCACTACCGCGCGGTGTGTTAACCATTACAACAACGTCTGAGGTCAACATTCAATATTATAAACGTATTGCTCCTAAAAGTAAAGGTATGTACTCAGGAATTTTCGTCCTTATTTTTCTGCTTACGGTACTGCAGGAATTCCATATACTCTTCAATGAATGCCTTCTCCTGCGGCTCCAGTTCTCCAATTTGGCAATTCAGTTGCCGTATTTGGGCAGACGAATACCCTTCCCCGTTTTCACGCACCGTTTCGGCAGCCGTTTTGCCCAGAATCAGCCAATCCAGACTGACATGAAAAAAAGCGCCGATCTCAATCAGCTTATGCGTCCCCGGAGTCGATTTGCCCCGCTTCCAGTCCCCCATGTTGCCTGTGCTGATATTCAGCTGCTCGCAAAAGGATTTTTTGGTTATCCCCTTTTGTTTGATCATATATTCAATCCGCTCATAAATGGACTGCATGTGACAACCGCCTTCCACATTCATTGATATGACTTAAAAACGTATTTTTTATTGTAAAATGACGTAAAAAAGTATATAATTAACTATTATTATTCCTGTCCATTATATCATAACGGCTGGATGGTCGATAAGAGGTGAAGCCTGATGAACAGTAAACGTCCTGTTACACCCTATGGCTGGGCAATCAAACAGCGTCTGACGGAAATGCAGCTGGACCAGAAAAAGTTCTGCGAATTACACGGAATCCCGCCTTATCGCCTGTCCAATCTGATTCATGGCACCCGCAGGGCAGAACGGTACCGCCGCCAGATTGCGGAGTTGCTGAACCTGCCCCCGTCCTAGCAATTATTCTGCATCATCTGAGGAGCGATAACTTTTGCCGTTAAGCATATCTTCTTCCCTTGTTCACGCTCTAAATGCGCTGCCGCACAATGCGCTGGTTATTGACAGCTGCGGCTCCATCCTGTTCGTCAGCGACAGCTGGAAGGAATGCTGCCGGTGTTGTGAGCTGTATTCCGCCCTTGACCGGACCGGCAATCATTATCTAAGTCTGTTTGAAGATCTTGCAGTTAACCCTGTGCAGTTAATTACGCTGGGTGACGCTTTACAGGAAATACTTCAGGGTGAACGCCTGACCGTTAGCCTGGAAATCATACTGCAGCCCCCCGGTAAAATCCCAAGGATGTTCCGTGCGGAGTCCTTCCCTTTAATCACCGGAGATTCCGCTGCGGAACGGCTAACCGTTCTGTGCCTGCAGCATGCAGGACCGGTACTTAATCATCATCAGCTTCACTCCATTCACGGCAGCCGTGCTCTGCGCTTACGCCATAAATCCGAGCCCCTTGTACCGATCTGCGCTTCCTGCAAATCCATCCGTAACAGCAAGGAGGAATGGATTACGATTGAACGCTTTTTGAAGCAGCAGCTTTCTCTGCAGTTCACTCATGATATTTGTCCCGAATGTATCCGTCAATTATATCCCAAATACGCCGGTGCTCTGAACAGGTGATTTAAAAAACAAGAAATGAAAAGAATAAAGTAAAATAAGTGCAACTGTATCCTATTCTATTTTAGCAAGTCAAAAAAGTAGCGCAATCCTGTAAATATTATTTATTACACTCCGCTTCCCTCTCGATTAGAATTAGTTATGCAAGCGGTCCCATAACTATGAGATTAACGGGGGTAGAAGCATGTTCAAAAAAACTGTGAATGTAATGCTTACACTATGCATGATCTTACTGCTGGCAGCATGCAGCGGTAACAGCAATGAAGGCAACGCCTCAGCGGGTGAGCTTCCCGGCGGTAACGGGACAAGTGCTAATGAAGTCGATCCTTCTGATCCGGCGTTCAGTGCATTTAAAGAACCCGTAACGATTCACACCGTAACTTCCGAATACTCCTCCGCAAAATATCCGCCGGGTGATGACATCACTAACAATGTCTGGATCAAACGCTATAAAGAAAAATATAACATTGATGTTGTCACAGACTGGGTCAGTGATGAATATGACACCAAGCTTAATCTGGCTATTTCTTCAAATGATCTTCCCGATGTATTCAGGGTAAATGCTTCCCAACTGCAGCAGCTGATGGAAGCCGATATGATTATGGATCTTACAGAGGTATTTGACGGTTATGCATCAGAACGCCTTAAGGGTTATATGGAGGCCGATGCTGACAGCTATGAGTCGGGCAAAAAAGACGGGAAGCTCTATGGTATTCCGCAGCTGCACTGGGGATTAATCGACCAGCCGGATTTTGTATGGATCCGTAATGATTGGAAAGAAGAACTTGGAATCAAAGACCCTGTATCCGTTGCAGATATCAAAGACACAGCCCTTAAATTCATGGAAAAACACGGCGGTTACGGCATAGCTGTCGATCAGACTCTGGATTACCTTAACTTGCTCGCAGTTGCATGGAACGCTCATCCGGATATGTGGATTGAAGATGCGGACGGCAAGATTGTGTACGGCTCCACTCAGCCGGAAATGAAGGCTGCGCTTACGGAATGGGCAGAATGGTACAAAGCAGGGATTCTAGATCCGGAATTCGCAATTAAAGATTTCAGTGCCATGAATGCTGATATTGTTGCAGGCAAGGTGGGAATTCAGCCTTACTATCAATGGTGGGGATATAATCCCGGTGTAGATACCATATCCAATCTGGGCAAGGAAGCTATTTTTTATCCTTATCTGATCCCGACAACTGATGGCAAGGAAGCGAAACAATCTGTTTTCTTCGCCAACGGCAACTACATTGTGATCAAAAAAGGATTTAAGCATCCGGAGGCTGCCATTAAACTCCTTAACGACTATGCCTATATTGTTGACGAAGGCGTTGGCAAGGAATCCAACGAAACCCTGTCTGCCCTGCTGGATAACGATGTGGCACACGTGGTAGGCGCCTTCCGCGTCCTTAACCCAAACTCGGATTACGAGCAGTTCGAGGCTGTATCGGCCGCCCTGGAGTCTAAAGACACCAGCGGTTTAACGACCTCGGGGATGTGGCAGAAATATAATAACAGTGTCGAATTCATAACCAACGCCACACCAGGTGCAGTAGGTGACTATCTGCAGCAGGGCGCTCCAAAGGCCGCCTACAGCCAGGCCAAAAAGATACTTGATAGCGGAAATTACATCAAGACAGCGCTATGGGGAGCCAGTCCGGAAGCCCTCGCAAGCTATGGAACCACTCTGGATGACATTTTAACCGAAGGATTCACCAAAATTATAATGGGCTCCGAGAGCATCGACTACTTCGATACCATTGTCCAGAACTGGCGGACAGCGGGTGGAGATGCAGCCACTGAGGCAGTTAACGCAGCATACGGGAAATAAATTTCTCCAGTACACAGGGGACGAGTCATCTCGCCCCTGTGCTTGATGCGCCTAACTTAACACTGAAATGGAGGAGCTGTAAATGATAAAGAAATTAAAACAGCAAAGCCCGTACCATTTAATGCTGATTCCAAGCCTTGTGCTGGTCTTCATCTTTAGCTATGTTCCCTTCTATGGACTCGTTATAGCATTCCAGAAATATAATCCCGGCCTGGGCTTCAATTCACCCTGGGTAGGCTGGGACAATTTCCATCATGTCTTTAATCAGCCTAACTTTGTACGGACCATCTGGAATACTCTTTACATGTCTGCTTTTAAAATCATTGGCGGTATCATCATACCGGTAATGTTCGCCCTGATGCTGAATGAGGTTGCCAGAAGCGGTATTAAACGTACCTTTCAGACCCTTGTCTACATCCCGAACTTCCTGTCATGGGTAATCATGGCGGGCATTCTGCTGGATATCCTTAGTGCAGACGGCATTATCAATAACTTCTTAAGCATCTTTGGATTAAAGCCTGTCGCCTTCCTGGGCAGCCCTTCTATTTTTCCATGGACTATGATTGTCAGTGATATCTGGAAGGGCTTCGGCTTCGGTACAGTCGTATACCTCGCTGCTTTAACCAGCATCGACCCGGGTCTGTATGAAGCCGCGGTCATTGATGGGGCCAAAAGATGGAAACAGACGCTCTATATCACCTTGCCGCTGCTTATGCCAACCATTGTCCTGATGTCTGTTTTATCGCTTGGCAGTGTGCTCAATGCAGGATTCGACCAAATCTTCAACCTGTATTCACCAGTCGTCTATCAGACCGGAGATATCATTGATACCTATGTCTACCGTCTTGGAATTCAACAGGCACAGTATTCCATCAGCGCAGCCGTAGGCCTGTTCAAGTCAGTAATATCGTGTATTCTCGTGGGAGTGTCCTATATTCTGGCCTACAAAGTAGCCAACTACCGCATTTTTTAAGGAGGCCCCTTATGATCCAAGACAAAAGCCTGGGAAGACGCCTGTTCCATATCCTGAATTACACGATTTTAATCATAACTTCATTACTTTGCATTCTGCCTTTTATCAATTTGTTAGCCGTATCTTTCAGCAGCAGCGCTGCCGTCTCGGCCGGCAACGTGGCATTCTGGCCCGTGGACTTCACAACCAAAGCCTATGAATTTGCATTGACCGGAGGCGCTTTCTTTACCTCTCTGTGGGTGTCGCTGAAACGGGTCATTATAGGTACCCTTATCAATCTTATTCTAATGGTGCTTACCGCCTACCCGCTTTCCAAGTCCAGGCAAAAGCTGATGGGCCGCAATCTCTACATGGGTTTCTTTATCGTGACGATCCTGTTTAACGGCGGATTAATTCCGACTTATCTTGTAGTGGTAAAGACAGGGCTGATTAACTCGATCTGGTCACTGATTCTGCCTGGCGCACTTCCTGTATTCAGCATGATTATTCTTATGAATTTCATCCGCGGTTTACCGGAGGAAATCGAAGAATCTGCAATTATTGACGGAGCAGGGCCCGTGCAAATTCTGACCCGGATCCTTCTCCCCCTCTTGAAGCCGGCCCTTGCAACTGTAGGCTTGTTCAGTATCGTCGGTCACTGGAACTCATGGTTCGACGGAATCATTTATATGAATAATCCTGCCAACTATCCGCTTCAAAGCTATCTGCAAACATTACTGCAGAGCTTTGAACAGATCATGCTTAAATCGGGAACCGACTATACCCAGTTGTTGTCTATGATGAACGCAAGAACCGGACGGGCTGCACAGATGTTTTTGGGTGCCATTCCTATTTTGCTGGTATATCCGTTCCTGCAAAAGTATTTTACTAAAGGCCTGGTACTTGGCAGTGTCAAAGGGTAAGCGCCCGGATGACTATCGAAGCATCATTTTCTACGGCTCTAACATTAGAGGAGCAGTTCTCCGTCTATGGGAGAACTGCTCCTCTAGTTATTTTATATTCTCAACAATACCCGGTAACAAAATAGTAAATGTGGTGCCTTCACCTGCACTGCTGTCCACCCTGATTCCATAGGAAGGGCCGAAATGAAGTTGGATCCGCCGCTGGACATTCTGCAGCCCGATCCCTTTGGTCCCGCCTTCGGAATCCGCCCAATTCCCGGTCATAACCCGGATGGCTTCTTCATCCATGCCAATGCCGTTATCACAGATTTCAATAACAATATCACTGCCTTTGGATTGAATCCGGATTGTAATTATCCCCTCTTCTTCAAGCTCCGCAAAGCCATGAAAAATCGCATTTTCGATAATGGGCTGCAATATCATTTTAGGTATGCGGTTATCCAGCAATGCGGCCTCAATATCATACCGGGTCTGAATAGAATTATAGTATCTGACGTTCTGAATGGTAACGTAATTGACGATGTTGTCCAATTCTTCACGGATCGTCACCAGGGTCCCGTCAAATCTTGAGGCATAACGGAGCATCGAAATTAGCGCTTCGGTCATGTCCACAATTTTGTCCGCTTTTTGCATAGAAGCCATCCACTTCACAGAACCTAATGTATTATACAAAAAATGAGGATTGATCTGGGAATGCAGTGCCCTTATCTCTGCAGCCGCCTTCTCGCTCTCCTCCTTCTGCATCCGCTCAATAAGCTGCTTTAATTCATAGGACATCTTAATGAACCGGTTAGACAAGTGCCCGAATTCATCTTTCGAGCCAACAGGCTGCACCTTTTCGAATAGCCCTTTTTCGACCAATCTGATATTATTCATCAGCTTCTTGATGGGGCGGGTAATTACATTGGACAGAAAGATCGAGATAATAATCGCAAAAAGGGACATCACAAGGGCCAGCGTAATCAGATTACGGCCCAACAGCTCGCCCTCGTCAGTCAATTGATCCATCGGCATATACAAATAGGTGGTCCATTCCTGCTGGCTTAACGGGTTAGTGACCACAATGTTCTTAGTTTCATCCGGACGGACATTATCTCTGAACAATGTGCCGATCAAACGGTCATCCACGTTATAGACAATTTTATCCTCAGCGTCGACAATCATAAACCTGGAGCGGAGCGCCTCCTGCAGGTTGCTGTTTACAATCTCAATAAACTTGATATCAATGCTGACAACAATTACGCCCAGGAGCCGTCCGGTTGTCACATCGTATATTTTTCTTGCGTGTGAGACAGCGAGTATTTTATTTTTTAGCTGCTCATCAATACGGGTTGTTAATGTAATGGTTCTATCCTTTGTATGCATGAATTTTTTGAACCACAGCTCATTCGCGGCTTTATATTCGTAGTTGATCGGTTGATTGGGACTGACAAACAGGTCGGCGCCGCCGTTCAAGTTATACAGGTATATGGAGAAGACACGGTCTTTCATCATGATGTAGTTCATTAGATTATTGTAGGCAGCATTCTCGTTTTGCACCCCTCCAATCCGCAGATAATCCTGAATAGGATAACTGCCCTCCAAGGTGGCGGATAAAGTACTGCTGAGCCCGTTACTGGCCAATAAAGAGATCTTCTCAATTTCTTTCAAAAACTCGTCAATGCGTATATTGGTTTGCTTGGCTAAATCCTTCATGAGCCCCCTGTAGTTATGCTCCAGCAATTCTTCAGAAGACCGGTAGGAATTTATGGTCATCACAAATACAGGAAGGATAATTACCGTCAGGCAAATAACCATAATTTTCGTCTTTATACGAACAGGATGCCTTCCCCGCATGGTGCACCTCTCCGGTATACATAATAGCAGAACTTTTATTCCCTATACTCCTCAGGAGACATCCCTACAATTTTCTTGAATATTTTACTAAAATAGGTGTGATTGTGATAACCAACCTTGTCAGCGATTTCATAAACTTTCAGCTTGCCTCCGCGTAAGTAAGCCTTTGCTCTTTCAATCCGGACGCGGGTTAAATAAGAAATGAAATTCTCTCCCCGCTCCTGTTTGAATATACGGCTCAGATACGAAGGATTAACATTGATTTGACCCGCCACGCTTTGTAAAGAAATATCCTCACCATAATATTTGTTTATGATCTCAACCGCCATTTCTGTATACGAACGCTCACGTATAATGCTGGATTCAACTTCAAAACAATAACAAATATAATCCAGCACACTCTGATGTATCCCCTCCCAGTTCTCGCCTTTTAATATAGTTTCATAAGGTGACCTTTCCACATGAGAAGGGCGCTGCCGTTTGGCAGCCGCAGGAAAATGGGAGTGCAATTTTTCCATAAGCAATATATACTTCTCACGAATACTGGACTCATCCGCCTGCAGTGCAGCTAGTTCAGTACGGATTCCGGCTAACAATTCCGCAGCCTTGGCCTCATCCTTACTTTCCCAGACGGTTACAAAATCATGTTCTTCCTCCGCGCTGAGCAATGGTGTAATCGCTGCACGAAGAGGCAGTTTAGCCATATCCTCATAAAACAAAATATTACGGGTGCTGTCGAAGAACCGGTTACTTAAGGCAAGTTCAGCTTCCTCGTACGCTGCTTTTATATATTTGAAGCCTGGAACAACAGTGCTGACGCCGGCGCTTAAATCGAGGTTCATAAAATCTTTTATGGAGGCAATAATCTTCCTGCACAGCTTTTCAATCTCGCTGCGCTGAGAACTGCTGCCGGCTAAAGTATTCACAAAGACCAAATATTCCGATGAATTCCCAATAATAATTTCTCTGCTCCATTTGGAAGGGACAACTTCTTCTACAATATTCAGAATGGAAAACCTGAGCAGCTTCTCATCCTTTTCTATATACTTCTTTTTGACTACATCGAAATCGTTCACTTTGAATATGAGGACAGCCAGATGGTCTGATTTAACCTTTATATCCAGCTCATTCGCTCTTGTATCCGCATCCTGTTCACTTATAAATCCATTAATAAGGTCCTTGAAAAGATCCTCCTTGAGATGGCCCAGACTCCTTGTGACATTGTATGGCATGCGTTGAATATTGCCCTGGCTGCTGAACTCAGCCTGCAGCTTGCTTCGAATAGCCGTAAGCAATTCTATTAAGGATCCGGGTGCAATCTCGCTCTTAATCAGGTAATCTGTCGCGCCTAACTTCAGTGCTTCTTTCACATAATTCAGTTCATCGAAATTGCTTAGAATAACATATTTGCAGGCCTTTAATTCCCCGGAAATTTCGCGGATCAATTGCAGTCCATCCATCACCGGCATCTTGATGTCAGTAATAATTAGGTCAGGTGAGGTTGCCAGCGCTAATTCCAGGCCTTCCTTTCCATTCCCGGCTTCTCCGACAACCCGGAATCCATGTTCTTCCCAATCAATCATAGAACGAATTCCAACTCTCATAAGCAGCTCATCATCAACAATTAATAATTTATACATGATCATCCCTCGTCGATGTACTATTCTTATTAAAAGCACCTTATAACCTTAAGAGAAATTATACCAAAGAAGCGTTATTATTGTCAGAATTTCAATGAAAAATCGGGCTGGAGCCAGCAGCAGGTACTTAAAAAAAATAAAAAGAGCGGCAAATCCTTAGTCATTCAAGGATTTGCCGCTCTGTAGTTAGTATGCGGTAGAGAGGACTCGAACCTCCACGGGTATACACCCACTACCCCCTCAAGATAGCGTGTCTGCCATTCCACCACTACCGCATATATGACCCGTAGGGGATTCGAACCCCTGTTACCTCCGTGAAAGGGAGGTGTCTTAACCCCTTGACCAACGGGCCATGCTGTTAATTTATTTCTTTGTCACAACAAAAATGAGTATATCATAGCCTCGGAATATTTGACAAGCATTTTTCAAAAAAATATTCCGGGGAGCGGCATACCAACAAATAAGCCGTCCCCCGCTACCCTTCCGCCCTCCAGCTGAGGATAAAATCCGTACCGGAAATCCTTCTATCCTTCATAGGCTTTCAAGCTCTGAAGAGCGTCAGCAGCCTCGTACCCGAGACTTTGTGCCACCGCCTTATTCGTCACATAGCCGCCAGCCACATTCACTCCCTTGGCCAGAGCCGCATTATTTAACGCCGCTTCGTGAATCCCCCGGTTCGCCATTAACAGCGCATAAGGCATTGTCACATTGGTAAGCGCAAGTGTTGATGTGCGGGGAACAGCACCGGGCATATTGGCGACCGCATAATGGACGACACCATGCTTCACATAGGCCGGATTCTCATGTGTAGTAATCCGGTCAATCGTCTCGATAGAACCGCCCTGATCAATGGCCACGTCCACAATAACAGAGCCTTCAGCCATCTGCTGCACCATATACTCCTTCACCAGCTTCGGCGCACGGGCACCCGGGATGAGCACCGCTCCGATCAGCAGATCCGCTTTGCGAACCGCTTGTTCGATCTGATAAGTATCCGACATGATGGTGACCAGGCGTCCGCCGAACAAATCATCCAGCTCACGAAGCCGGTTCGCATTCAAATCCAGAACAGTCACTCTGGCCCCCATCCCCAGGGCAATTTTTGCCGCGTTCATGCCGACGATGCCGCCGCCCACAATAACCACCTCACCCGGCTGTACTCCCGGAACACCGCCAAGCAGAACACCTTTGCCGCCGCGGGACTTCTCCAGCAGACCGGCACCGATCTGCACAGCCATACGGCCTGCGACCTCACTCATTGGAATCAGCAGCGGCAGCGAGCCGTCCTCAAGTTGGATCGTTTCATAGCCGACCGCAATAACCCCGGTATCTGCAAGCGCCTTTGTTAATGCAGCTTCAGGGGCGAGGTGCAGATATGTGAACAGAATAAGCCCTTTGCGAAAATAACCGTATTCTTCCGGCAGCGGCTCTTTCACCTTCATAATCATTTCTGCCTTTTCCCATACATCAGCTGCCGTATCCGCAATTTGTGCACCCCTGTCCAGGTACTCGCCGTCACCAAAACCGCTGCCTGCACCGGCAGACTGCTCTATCACTACTGTATGCCCTGCTCTGCAAAATACTTCAACCCCAGCAGGTGTGACCGCCACCCGGTTCTCGTTGTTTTTGATTTCTTTAGGTATGCCGATAATCATTTGGCTCTCCCTCCTCAAATTAGTGAGTGATATGACAAAAGAAAGGCCCGCAGGGAGCCTTTCTTGTCACAGTCAAGGAACAAAGGGAGCATAGAAGCCCCCTTTTATAAACAATTCATGATCGCGGTCCTTACATCTTGCCACGCATTATAGTATGCCAAAACTTCGCTTATGGATTAACTTTTGTTTCGAAGGCTTGTTTGCCGTCTACGAATTTCAGCACAGCCGCTGATTTTACAGGGTCATGCGTTTCATTCATCGTAATTTTACCTGTAGCAAGCTGCAGGTCCTTCGTGGAAGCCAGTGCATCCTTCAATTTGGCCGGCTCTGTGGAATCCGCACGTGTGATGGCATCTGCCAGCAGCTTCACGGCATCATAACCGAGTGCAGCCATACCGTCCGGTACAACGTCTCCGTTGGCAGCTTTGAACGCATCTACAAAGGTCTTCACTTCAGGCGCGCTGTCTTCAGGTGAATAGTGGTTGGACATGTACGTATTGTCGAGCGCTGCAGCGCCGGCAATTTCAGCCAGCTGCGGGGAATCCCAGCCGTCGCCGCCCATAAATGGAACCGTAATGCCCATTTCCCTGGCTTGCTTCAGAATTTTACCTACCTCTTCATAATAACCAGGCAGGTAGATGACATCAGGATTAGCTTCCTTGATCCGTGTCAATACGGCTTTGAAGTCGGAATCCTTTTGCTGATAAGACTCTTCGCTCAGGATGGTTCCGCCGTTCTTGGTGAAGGTTTCTTTGAAAAAGGTTTGCAGGCCTTTGGAGTAGTCACTGGACGTATCGGTATAGATTACTGCGGTCTTGGCACCCAGCGTATCTTTGGCAAAATTGGCCATTACCTCGCCTTGGAAAGGATCGATAAAGGAAGCGCGGAATACCCATTCATTTAATTCGCCTGAACGCTCGTCAACGGTCACTTTAGGGTTGGTTGCCGAGGAGCTGATCAGCGGAATCCCCTTTTCCTGCGCAACCGGTACAATACCGAGCGTATTCGTGGATGTAGTAGAACCGATGATCGCCACAACCTTGTTGGTTGTGATCAGCTTTTGGGCTGCACGGGTCGCTTCTTCAGATTTGGAAGCATTGTCCGCTTCAATCAGCTCCAGCTTCTTGCCGCCCAGCAAACCGCCTGCATCATTGATTTCTTTGACTGCAAGTTGAGCTCCCTTAAGCGCGGAGTCGCCGAAAGATGCCTGACCGCCTGTAAGCTCAAGATTTGCACCAATCTTGATGGTGTCTCCGGCAGCGTTGCCGCCGCTCGCAGCAGTGTTGCTCTCTGTGTTGTTACCACAGCCTGCCAGCATTGACGCAGCAAGCACCGTAGTCAAAATAATGGCCCCGATTTTCTTCATCCTCTTCCAGCCTCCTAAAAATAATATGTTTATATGGTATTTCAGTGATGCCGCAATGTAAGTGGCGCTAAAAAGACCTGTTTAATGACCGCCTAGGTAAGCGACCTTGATATCTTCAGAGTCAGCCAGCTCCTGGGCGTCTCCTTCAAGAACCACTCTGCCTGTCTCCAGCACATAGGCACGGTGGGCAATCTTCAGTGCCTGATGGGCATTCTGCTCGACAAGCAGCACCGTTGTTCCGGCAGCATTAACCTCCTGGATGATCCGGAAAATATCCTGTACCAGCAGCGGCGCAAGGCCCATGGACGGCTCATCCAGCAGCAGCAGCTTAGGGTGGCCCATCATGGCCCGGCCCATGGCCAGCATCTGCTGTTCACCGCCGGACAAGGTTCCGGCCAGCTGTTTTTTCCGTTCCAAGAGACGCGGGAAGGTAGTGTAGATCTTCTCAAAATCAGCAGCGAGACTGCCGGAATTCTGCAGATACGCCCCCAGCTCAAGGTTCTCCTCTACCGACATATTGGCGAACACGCGCCGGCCTTCGGGACAATGAATAAGGCCCTCTTTTACAATCGCCTGCACGCTTTGATTCGTAATCGGTTTGCCCAAAAATTGAATAGCACCCGTCTTCGGCTTGAGCAGCCCCGATAATGTCTTGAGCAGCGTTGACTTGCCGGCGCCGTTCGCTCCGATCAGAGTAACGATTTCGCCTTCATTGACATGAATGCTCAAATCCTTCAGGGCGTGGATCGCCCCGTAATATACGTTAATTCCTTCTACTGATAGCATAGGCGCTACGCCTCCTGTCCCAGATATGCTTCGATGACCTTGGGGTTATTCCGTATTTCAACAGGCGTGCCGTCAGCGATCAGCATCCCGCGGTCCAGAACATAAATCCGGTCGCATACCCCCATAACAAGTGACATGTCATGCTCGATAAGCAGAATAGTCAGATCAAACTCCTGGCGGATCCAGGATATGAGATTCATCAGATCACGCGTTTCATTCGGATTCATCCCCGCCGCCGGTTCATCCAGCAGCAGCAGCTTGGGTCCTGCCGCAAGCGCCCGGGCAATCTCCAGACGCCGCTGGTTGCCGTAGCTCATGTTGCCGGCCAGCTCATCTGCCTGGTCAGCCAAATTAAAGATTTTGAGAATATCCATCGCCTTGGAGGTGATTTCGTCCTCCCCGCTGAAATGCTTCGGGAGCCGGACCATGGATGAAAGTATCGAATGCTTAGCATGCTGGTGATAGGCAATTTTGACGTTATCCAGCACGCTCATGGCTGTGAACAGCCGGATATTCTGGAACGTCCGCGCCGCCCCCATCCGGTTAATCCGGAAGGGCTTAAGTCCACCAACGGACTGATTGTTCAGCATGATGGTCCCGCTTGAAGGAGGATACACACCGGTCAGCAGGTTGAACAAAGTAGTTTTGCCGGCACCGTTCGGTCCGATCAGGCCAATGAGCTCGCCTTTGTCAATATGCAGAGATACTTCACTAAGCGCCTTGAGTCCGCCAAAGGACCGGCTGGCCTGCTTGACATCAAGAAGCACTGCCTTTGCTGATGCTGCCATCGGATTGCGCCCCCTTTTTGGCAAATTTCTTGAATGAGATCCCGGTTCCGAGCAGTCCCTTCGGACGGAAAATCATCATCAAAATGAGGATTACAGAGTATAGAATCATCCGCATTTCAGGGTAATCCTGCAGCACAGTAAACAATACCGTCAGGACGATAGCTCCCACTACAGCACCCGCAGTACTTCCCAATCCCCCGAGGACCACCATAACCAGAATTTCGAAGGACTTCAGGAAGTTAAAGCTGCCGGGATTAATGACATAGAAGGTGTGGGCAGACAATCCCCCGGCCATGCCGGCAAACAAAGCCCCGAGTGAAAAGGCAATAACTTTGTACAGAGTGGTGTTGATCCCCATGGCTTCTGCTGCAATCTCGTTCTCACGGATGGCAATGCAGGCCCGGCCATGCGTCGAGCGGATAAAGTTCGTAATGACCACAATCGTCACCAGCGTAAACAGGAACACGATCGTCCAGGTTGTTTTGTTAGGAATGCCGCTCAGCCCGGAAGCGCCGCCGACATACTCTGTATTCAGCATGACGATACGGATAATTTCACCGAAGCCGAGTGTAGCAATCGCCAGATAGTCACCATTCAGCCTCAGCGTCGGAATCCCGATCAAAATCCCGAAGCACGCAGCCACAACCCCCGCAATGATCAGCGCCAGAATGAACGGAACATCAAAATTCAAGGTCAGAATGGCCGAGACATAAGCGCCTACAGACATAAATCCGGCATGCCCGATCGAGAATTGCCCGGTGATCCCGTTAATCAGATTCAGTGAGACCGCCAGCATAATATTGATACAAATCAAAAACAGGGTAGACTGCATAACATCATCAAAGATTCCCGTTGTTAGAAGAACTTGAATAATGCCGTACAACACCAGAGCAAGTACAATGCCGATCCAAAACGACTTGTTCAGCTTCTTCATAGCTGCCCCCACCTACACTTTCTCGCGGACATTTTTACCGAACAGTCCGGATGGTTTGAAGATAAGAATCAGGATCAGCACGGCAAAAGCCACTCCGTCACGCCATGAAGAATAGCCGAGTGAGGAAACTTCAGTTTCCACCGTACCGAGCAGCAATCCGCCGACCAGCGCCCCCGGGATACTTCCGATTCCGCCAAGCACCGCCGCCACGAAGGCTTTGAGTCCTGGAAGCACGCCCATCATCGGATCTACAGAATTGTAGGTCATCCCGAAAATCACACCTGCCGCTGCTGCCAGCGCAGAACCGATGGCAAATGTCGCCGAGATGGTGCGGTCCACGTTAACTCCCATCAGACGCGCTGCTTCCATATCATAGGATACGGCGCGCATCGCTTTACCGATCTTGGTGCGGTGGACTATGTACTGCAGAATAATCATCAGAACTACAGTGGTACCCAGAATCATAATCTGATTGGAATCGACCTGAATCGAAGTTCCGAACAAGTTGTACTGCTGCTTATTAAGAATCTCCGGAAAACCTTTGGCCTGTGGTCCGACAATGGCCACGCCTGTGTATTCCAGCAGAAAAGATACCCCTATTGCAGTAATCAATACGGCGATACGTGATGCTTTGCGCAGCGGCTTGTAAGCCAGTCGTTCAATCGAGATGCCAAGCAGCGCACTGACCGTCATGGAAATCACCAGCGACAACAGCAGCACGACAACCGGCGGCAATCCTGCATTCGCCAAGTATCTGGCGCTGTACAGCCCGATGAATGATCCGACCATGAACACATCGCCATGCGCAAAATTGATCAGCTTGATAATTCCATAAACCATGGTGTAACCAAGGGCGATCAGAGCATAAATGCTGCCTACGGAAATTCCGTTAATTAACTGCTGAATGAAGTACTCCATCGCCATCCCCTTTTTTCCATAAAATTTTAAAGTCCCCTTTCTCTGCCTTACATTCTGGTTTTACCCTTAAGATGTTATTTATATTAACACAGGGCCTTATTTCCGTCACTAAGATTTAGGGGTTTTAATATAATTTTCGAAATTATGGGTTAGGTAATGTTACGTGATATGATATGTATGTGATAGTGTTTAAGGTTTTATTGGATGAATTCGAAGATAAACGGAGGAAACCGGAGGTTTTGCGAGATCAGATGTTTTTGAATTTCTTTCCTTTTCTAATACAATACTTTATTTTCGCGTAATTAATATAACATTTGTCTCTTTACAGCATCATCCCTTCAATTTATTAAAGTCTTAACGGGGTGCATCGGCAGACTGCCTGTCGAGTGACGGAAAACGGGCCCTTTGTACTCGAAAAACCGAGTACATTGAGACTCCGCGCAGGCAAACGGGCCCTTTGTACTCGAAAAACCGAGTACATTGAGCCTCCGCGCGGGCAAACGCGCCTATTGTACTCGAAAAACCGAGTACATCAGACCACCTCTGAGGAGAGAACTACTGCGTTTACAGTAGTTTCCGGGGCAGGTGCCCCCCCCCTTCATTTGGACGTCGCCCTCTTAAGGCGCACCTGAGCGATTTGCCCACTACTCCGCGCGATTGGGACTATCGTTGTCGTCTGCCATCTTTTCACGTACCCCACTGGCTAAACACATAAAAAAAGAGCCCCGAAAGGAGCTCTTCGCATTCTAAACTTTATTCGGAACGGAGAGAGAGGGATACTCTCGCTATGCGAGAGATTGCGATGTATCGCTACCGAAGCTTATGCTCCAACGAACCACTTAGGGTTCTCATCCCAATCAACGAAGTAATTTCAAACGGAGAGAGAGGGATTCGAACCCTCGCACCGCTTACGCAGTCTAACCCCTTAGCAGAGGGTCCCCTTATAGCCACTTGGGTATCTCTCCAAGAAAATGGCTCCCCGAACAGGACTCGAACCTGTGACAACTCGATTAACAGTCGAGTGCTCTACCAACTGAGCTATCAGGGAACATTGACGTGAACAAGAAATAATTTATCATGAATTTAGAGTTCCGTCAAGCTGCCGGAATATATTTTTGTGATCGGTTACATCCGGCAGCCGGAACCGGCATTCCTCAATGTGTGTTTACAGTAATTCCAGCCATTCCCCGTCCAGCGGCAGGGCCACGCGGCTACCCAGCCCTTCCCGCTCCAGCCGGGCTTTAAGCTGCCCACGTGTGACCAGACAATGGTTAATGGCCTCCATGTGTACGGCGATGACGGAAGCCTCAGGGGCATAACGGCAAACATCAACAACATCCTGCTCGTTCATGGTAATAGGACCCCCGGTCAGGAACTCCGCCCCCCCGGCATTTACAATAACAATGTCCGGCTGATGCTCATCCAAGGCCTCTCGGACCTCCCCGCACCAGATGGTGTCCCCGGCCAAATACAATACCGGCTCGCCTTCGGCACGGAACACAAAACCGGACACTTTGCCCATCAGCTCCCCGATTTCTCCAGACCCGTGCCGGCCGCCGGTCCGCGTCAGGGTTACGCCCCGGAACGTTAATGCCGCGCCATCCTTAACTTCAGTAATATTCTGAAATCCTTGGCCCGCAATATGATTTTGATCCCCTTCCTGGCATAGTAAGGGGAGATCCTGCGGCAGCAGCTCAGCGGCAGCCTGGTCCCAGTGATCCTGATGCAGATGTGTCAACACCACAGCATCCGGCGCCAGCCACCGGCCGGCCGGTTCCGGCAGGGGAACCAGCGGATTCCTCCGCCCGTTAGCCGTATTTACAATCGGCGGATTCACTCCCTGTCCGCTGAACATCGGATCGATCAGAAATGTCACACCGCCGTATTCCAGCCACAGGGACGCGTTGCGGATCAATTGTATTTTCATCATGAACACCTCTTCCTTTAAGCTGTCTTCTGCTACAATTCATTATAGAGAGAACTGCGCGCAGGATACATTGTGCCGTGAAAGAGATGTGACGGTTCTGTTTTCACCCGGAAAGGAATGAACGATGATGACGACCCCCTTCATTGACGATACGGATTACCGCATCCTCCAGTATCTTATAGAAGACTCTACGTTAAGCCATAAGGAAATTGGCGAACATGTACATATGACCGGACAGGCAGTCGGTGCAAGGATCCGCAGAATGCGGGAGCTGGAAATTATCGAAGGCTACACGATCCGCTGGAATCCGCTCAAAATCGGGCAGAGCATCCATGCCTTTATCACTGTGTTTTTGAGTTCCGGAAGCGCCCATGCCCTGTTCCAAAAGTTCGCACTGCACCATAACAGTGTAGCCGAGCTGCACCGGGTTAGCGGAGAAGGCTGTTACTGGATGCGCGTCAGGGCTGCGGACCAGGAAGAGCTGAACGCTTTTCTCGATGAGCTGCTGAAATTCGGTAATTACCGGGTGAACCTGGGATTGGGACAGCTGAAGTAGCGGGCAGGATAAAGAAATAAAAGCTTTTATGCTAAACTGTTGATACTGCGTAACTTAAGATGAACAAGAGAGGCGGAACCGAAGTGGAATACCCTTTTGCCATTGAACCACAGTATTATACGGCCTTCGACAGTGAGGATGAGATGATCGAGCGCTGCAAGGAGTGGGGCCTGCTGTCAGAGAAGGCTACCCGGAGCAAGACCTTTTATTATAAAGGCAACGGCATGAACATCCCCTGCAGCATTCTGGGATACGCCGATGATATGACGGCAGTGATCGGGCTGGATAACGGCCAGAAGCACTGCATCCACCCTTCTTATTTGAAGGAAATGCAGGCTTCCGGTTACGCTGTGAAGAATACCGCTGCTCAAGGGACAGAGGTCCCGGAAGATGATACTGTAAAAGAAGCAGCCGAAGATCCGCAGGAAGCACAGGAGTCTGCCGCCCCGGAAGCTGCGCAGGATATTGAGAGCCCTGTACAGGAAGTCAGCGTCAAGGAGCCGGCGAAGCCGAAAGCAACCAAAGCCAAAACCCCGAAATTCGAGCTGCCGGAAGGCAAAGTCAAAATGACCGCTACAGTAAAAGAATTTACCACGGTACCCAACCATTTTTCGGATAACGATGATGAGATTGTGGTGTATGAAGCCGCAGCAATTACGGACGCCGATCCCGAAATCACCGTAGGTGAGGTCTGGTCCAGCTACAGTGCAACGCTAAAAAAACAGGAGCTTGAGGTGGGCGACCGGCTGACTTTTGAGGCCAAAATCATTAAAAAGAAGCTGACCAAGCACCCTGTAGCATACAAAATCAATAACCCGGCGAAAATCCAAAAGGTCCAGGACTGATCATTTCCGCTCCGGAGGTATTAGATGAAGAATAAAATAGACCCGCCCAAAATGAACGAGCTGACTCCGCTTGCCGCCCTGCAGATCGGTTCCCTGGCGTCCAAGGATGAAATCAGCAGCTGCCTCATCAGCGACTGTCTGATCGAATACCAGGAGGCTGAAAGAGTATCGTTTGAGAAGGTTATGTTTAAAAATGTTACGTTTACCGAATCCAGCCTGCGTGCCATTGAGCTTACGGATGTGATTTTTGAAAACTGCGATCTCTCGAATATGGATTTCAGTGAGGCCTTCATTCACCGGACGGAGTTCAGGCACTGCAAGCTGATCGGGACGGATTTCACACGGGGACGGTTTAAAAATGTGCGGATCACAGATTGTGTCGGGGAGCTCGCCAGCTTCCGGTTCGGAAATCTTAAGCAGGTGGCTTTTAAGCACAGCTTGCTTGCCAGCTCCGACTATTATCAGGCCAGCCTGGACGGGGTGTTGTTCTCAGCGTGCAATATCGACGGGGCAATGCTGGAAGGCTGCAAGCTGAATGGCATCGACCTCAGCGACTGTGAATTCAGCAGCTTAAAGGTGGATATTCAGGACCTCCCGGGCTGCATGATTTCTGCCGGACAGGCTGCTACTTTTGTGGGAATGCTCGGTCTGGTGATTAAATAAGCCTCACTCGGCAGTACCCTTCCCCTCTTCAAAAGCAGCCAGCTTCAGCTTGCCGGAGCATCTGCCGCAGCGGTAACGCGAAGGATCGGGTCTGCGTTTGCGCGGATACTCCATCCCGCAGTCCTTACATACCAGCTTATAACGGTACGGCAGTGTTCTGCGTGCCTTGGCTCCGGGCAGCGTCTGGCAGAACCGGCTTCCGCCCACCTGGGCCAGCAGCTGCTTGAAGTCAGCATCACGGTGCATATACCCCCGCTTGGCGAGATGCAGATGGTAGTGGCACAGCTCATGCTTAATGATCTTCTCGGTCTCCTCCCGCCCGAACATCGCCAGCTGCTGCGGGTTGATCTCTATATTATGGCTTTTAACAAAGTAACGTCCGCCCGTCGTCGTAAGCCGGCTGTTAAAGCTGGCCTTATGCCGGAACGGCACGCCAAAGCTCTCCAGTGACACCTGTTCAATCCATGCCTGCAGCTCTTCGTTGCCCATACTGGTCATGATGTTCTACCCAATTCCTTTCTATAGAAAAAAGATCTCTACTTGAATTGTAACTTGCGCATAGGCTACACTGTCAAGAAGGAAGACAAGTACGGAGGGGGAACTGACTTATGCCGACCATGCGGTATGTGATTTTGCAGCAAAACCAGAAGCTGCAGTTTGTGGAAATGCCGGAGGAGTATGCGTACCAGCTGAGTGCGCTCAATCTTCGCCTTAACAAGGAGATTGACAAGCTGACTGCCGAGAATGTACCGGATCTGCCGCTCGCCATTGCGGAATGTGATTCCCTGGAGCTGCTCCGCGAGGAGCATGTCCTGGAATCGGGGCTTGGCTACATTAACCGGCTGGAAAGCGCCTTTGCTTCCATCCAGGAGCAGAACTATCCGCTGATCTCGCTTCTGACGGAAATCCGCGCACTGCAGGCCCAGCTGGAGCAATGGTACGAAGAGGAAGAAGAGAACGTACGGTAAGCTTTTTATAGAGGAAGATTTGGGGATTAAGGGATAACGGCTTTAGACATTCATGCCGCTCCTTTCGCGGAACTTGAGACGATGGAATTGCAAGAAGGCCCTCAATTTGACTTCGCCAAATTCGAGGCTTCCATAACAATGTCCTCCATTCGGACACCGTTATTTCAGGTTAGATTGTGTATTGTTCCGGCACCTTTGAGCGCTTTTGCCCATATGCTGTGGGTACATAGGAAGCATGCCAGAGGAGGGGTACCCTTGCCGCAGTGGCTCTGCAATCAGCTCATGAAGGCTTATTACAAAAAAGACCGCCGTCAGATCAAGCTCCTGAACGAATGCTGGTTTTTTTACCGCAATTCCGCCGAATCCCGTGATTTTCTCCACAGAGAAGTATAGGAAGAAACATATGTATAACATGCAAAAGCCACATTGCCCTAGAAAGGACAGCGTGGCTTTTGTGCTGTGTGCAGGTATTTTAATGCCGCCTTGTTTTAGAACATCGGGAAGACATATCTCACCAGGAAAAAGAGAATTCCGAAGATAATAATGATATACGCCGCGTATTTGATAAAGGTTGATGCGACAAGGCTGGAATCCGATTTCTTATGCACCTCCGTGCGTTCCACTTCAACACTTCTGTCCTTGTAGTTCGGTTCCATTGTCAATCTCTCCTCTCAACGCTTAAGTAGTATAGCATTCAATAACCCCCGCTTTTCCCTGTTGAAACAGCATACAGCCGCACTCCCTCCTCCCCCGGCGAACAAGGGCAGTGATAGTACGGCTTGTGCAATAGTCATAAATTAACTTTTGTCCGTGAAAAATGAGGGCCCGGTTAAAGCTTGGCAGCCCCTAGTTAAAACTCCGGTTCGACGGCCACGAGCCCTGCAGCTTACGGATCAGTACGATCTGTCCGGTGTGGTAGGCATCATGCAGGATCAGGCTCATCACTTCTTCGCCCGGAGCATGTCCGGAGCCGCCCCAGTCGTAGGCACCTTCCTCAAGCGCTTCAATCACTTCCCGCAGGGAGGCATGGACCGATTTCAGCTTGGCTATCGCCGCCGCCCAGGCTTCCTCCCCGCTCTCCGTTACCGTAAACGTAGCGTCATTGTTCTCCAGATCCGGCAGCTTCGGCAGGCCCTTAAGCTTGCGCAGCAGACGTTCCTTGTAGTAGGTCAGGTGGTTCACTGTCTCCCAAATCGAATTGCCGGCTGCCCCTTCCGGTCTCCAGACCGCCTGCGCACTGTCTACTCCCTCCAGTGCCGCACCCAGCGGCGGAGACCAGTCCTCCACATCCATAGCATAATCCCAATTCTCGAGCAATACCTCGCTGATCTTATTCTGCATTTCCCTGCCTCCTCGTAACGAGTTAAATTCCGTAATAATAGTTACAATAAAAATGTAGCATATTTGAAAGTGATCAGCAAGTAACTAGCGTAACTATTTTTTAACTGTTACAATCAAGGAGAAGGTGTATGCCCGAAAGGATGGATGGACCGTGTTGTGGGAAGATTTCATTAACAGCTACTGGCGGGATTGGCGGACTGGCGACCGGAGCAAGGACAAGGACAGGCTTGAGGATGCGGAATGGCTGGCCAAGTGGCTGGACCAGCATGCCCTGCAGGCGGATACGCCGCCAAGTCCGGAGGAGCTTGGGCAGCTGCAGCAGCTCCGCAGCTTGCTCTGGGACTCTGTGCAGCTGCTGGTGCAAGGACATGAACCGGAGCAACCGCTGCTGCTGCAGCTGAACAGATATATGCAAAAAGGGCCTGCCTTAAGACAGGTCACATGGAAGGCCGGCGGGGAAGCAGAGCTTGTCCTGCAGCCGCTTGGCGCCGGATGGGCGCAGGTAATGGCCGAAATCGCAGCCTCTTATGCCGCTGCGCTGCTGGAGAAGGAACACTCGCGCTTCCGGATCTGCGACAACCCGGACTGTCTCTGGGTCTATTACGACGATACCCGCAACCGCTCCAAGCGCTATTGCGACGACAAGCTGTGCGGCAACCTGATGAAGGTGCGCCGGTTCCGGGCGCGGAGGAAGGGCGGGAAACCGTACAGTGAATAGAATAAAAGGCGAAAAATCCGCAGAATTACGGATCTTTCGCCTTTTTTATTGAATGTTACAGTCCTTCAATCAATGCCTTGACCGAGCTGTCGCTCGCCAAAGCACGGATAATGATGGTCACGGCTTCGGCGCGGGTAGTATGACTCGCAGGAGCAAATGCAGAGGATGATATCCCTTGAACCAGATTAGCCGACGATGCCTGGCGGATTACATCCGCAGCCCAGTGATCATTTCTTACATCGGCAAAATCAGCCTGTGTACCGGCCGCAAGCACCTGGAGATCCAGCACACGCGAGATGATAGTCACCATCTCGGCACGGGTGATTCTTGCATCCGGTTTGAAGCTGCCGTCCTCATATCCGGTTACAATCCCCTTTTCTGCGAGCGTGCCGATGTAACCAGCCGCCCAGGTAGATACGGTATCCTGGAACGTAACCGGAGCAGTGCTTGAGCCGAGTCCAAAGGCCCGGGCAATCATGGCCGCAAATTCAGCTCTGGTTACCGGTGCGTTGGGACGGAAGGAACCATCCCCATAACCGTCGACAATGCGCAGCTTCACTGCTGCTGTGATCGCACTTGCCCCCCAATGGCTTGCTGTATCATTGAACGTTCTGTTCTCGCTCTGAGTAGCTGCGATAGAATCACTGACCGCCTTCAGAACGGTTTCCCGGCTGACTACGCCGGATTTGAACGGACTGATTGATGCTGCCGGAGCTTGAGGAGCCGGAGTCGGCGCTGCTGTAGCTTCCGGAGTCACTGGAGCCGTGCTGCCCGCTGTTGTTCCGCCTGCAGAACCAGGGGTGCTGCCTGGATTACTACCGCCGTTCCCGTTATTACCGCTATTTGCTGTATCACTAATTGCAAGGGCAATCTGATTGCCCTGATAGATGACCTGGGCATTATAGTTGCCTGGCAGCCCCTCAACCTCGACGGAAGTGAATTCACCGCTCCGCTGATTATCGCCATGGGTAATAAGTGTTATTACGCCGCTGCCGGGTACATAATTATTGGTGAAGTTCACCTGCAGCTTGCCGCCCGCATTTACAGCACCTTTAACTTCAAGGATATCATCCGCACCTGTCAGATTAAGCTCAAGAATACTATCAGCAGCTGCAGTCAGCTTTCCGCCAATCGTCACTTTTCCGTATACATTCTCAGTGACAGCGCCGTTTGTAACCGCGACATCCCCGGTGCCGAAGGCTCCAGCTGAAACAGCTTCGAGGGTACCTCTGTTAACCAGCGTGCCGCCAGTGTACGTATTGTTTCCCGTCAGGCTCAGGGTACCGCTTCCCTCTTTGGTCAACTTGCCTGTGCCGGAGATGTCATTGCGCCAGCGGTCCGCTGCGTGGAAACCGCCTTTCGCGGCATCCATCGTCACTGTCACATCGCTGTTAAATGCTCCATAGCCGTCAGCAGCGGCAAACAGATTCAGGCGTCCCCAGCCTTCCGGATCATCCAGCACCGGATAGCCGGAAGGCAGGCCTGTAGTAGCCAGCACCGCGCGGCGCTCTTCTCCGCTCAAATAAGGCAGGCGGGTTTCCAGCAACACCTCAGCGCCTTTAGGAACAATCATAGGCTTGGTTGTGGAATGAATCTGCGGAAAGCCGTAGGTGAGCCGTTCCATATATTCCGCTTTATTTTTCTGGTAATCGCCGAAACGGTCTTCTGCTGTACCGGTCTGCTTCAACAGAATCTCATGCGCTTCGTCATAAGCCGCCTGCTTAAGCCCGGCATTATCCGGGTCAGCCAGAGCTGCCGCCGCCAGGGCTGTCGCCATAACACGCCCGCCCATGACATCAAAAGGGGAATGCATCCCGGCTACAATCCGGCTGTTCCCCATCTCTGAAGCCCGGGTCAGCTGCTCCTGGAAGCGTTCCGGTACAGCATAGGCCAAGGCCAGTGAGGCCAGATATGAAGCATTGGTATGACCGCTCGGGAATCCGCCGTCCGTAGCCGGAGTGGTGCTCATTGCAGGCCGGAGCGTAGGGACTATAACCGAAGGATCTGCCCAGCGGAAGGGGCGCATATAGCTGTAGAAGTTCTTGGCGGGTGTAGTGGAGGCATAGTTGCCGCGCAGCTTTCCGATCAGATCCACCATGCTGCCGAGCTCGGAGTTCGAGTCACCGGCTTTATTTTCACCATTACCGTCATTGTATTTCACAGAGGTGGCATCCTCAGGAATGCTGTTAATCGTTGTGTAGGTTCCTGACAGGGAGCGGTACACATCCGCCAGTGAGCCAAGACCTTCCGTAGCCCCGTAAGACTGGTTTCTCCGGTCAACATAATAGGCCATGATCTCATCTTCCGGTGTCCGGGTTTTGGCCAGGTCCACTACATATTGAATGTTGTAATCCAGCACACTGCTGTTCAGCTTGGTTCCGTTATCCCAGGAAGAGCCGGGCTTCCACAGCTCCAGAAAGCCGGACAAGATGCCGATGGTCGGATTGGAATAGACGGCACTGTTCACGGAGCTGTTATTCTTGTAAGTATCAACAAAATGCCCCCATGCCGGAGCTTCCGGCAGCTCAGTTCCTGTTACAGATGGCGGTGCAGACGGTGCTGCCGTTGCAGGATACAGAACAACCGTATTCGAGACAAGCACTATCCCTGCAGCTGCAGATAACCATTTTTTCGCGGATTTTGTTTTCAACGTCAATGCTCCCATCATGATAAATTTGGTTTCGATTCGGTCTCAATGTAGCATCACGCCGCGTTTTTCTTCAATAAGACAATTTCTCCTTTGTAGTAATTTCGGATCATTTTTAAACAAATTCGTAATTTAACATTCACTTAACATACTTAATGAATTAAAGTGTCAGTGTATGCTGTATAATCGCGGCGGGGGAGGAGAGTATGCCTTGAAAAAATGGAACTCAGCATTTGCCAGCCTGGCCATTTCATATGTATCCATAGTACTCGTCATTATTCTCATGGTCTGCTCTGTGTTCTATATCTATTTCTCGGAGCATTACAAGGAAGAGCTCCGGAATAAAAATCAGCTGATTCTTGAGAATACCGCACGTACAATTGAAACTTCCATCCTTCAGAGCGTTCAGCAGATCTATCTGGACCTTTCGCTCGACAAAAACGGGAATCTCCGTTTATTTGCCGACCCCTCTCTGCTTTCCAATACCGCCAGCATGATGGAGCTTCAGGAGGCGCTGAAATCGGAGGCTGCCAGCCACTCGGACCTTGTACAGGCTGTACACCTGTATGCACCCGGGCACAACATTATGCTGTCATCACTCTACGGGCTGAGGTTCAAGGCTGATCAAGGGGAACAAGCGGGCTACTTTGCAGACTGGATGGACGGAATGCGCAGCAATCAGCTGAACTACCTTTGGACCAAAACCCGGGTCATTCCTGAAGATATCTACTCCAGTGTACCGGGCGGAAATGCCAATGCACTGATTACTTATGCACACAGCTATCCTTTTCAGTCTGCCGGACAAGACAGTGATCTGATCGTTGCAATAGATGTAAAGGAAAGCGCGATTCGCGGGGTTATTGAAAATATGCTGCCGACACAATCCGGGAGCACATTTATTCTGGATCCTTCAGGCAATTTGATCAAAGGCCCGGAAGGCGGAAACTTCAGAATGCCGGATTTATATGCATCCAGCATCACTGAAGTGCTGGGTTCGGATACTTCGTCCGGGAGCTTTAACGAGAAGATGGGCTACACCTCTTATGTAGTGTCCTACCATACCCTTCCGTCCACCGGCTGGAAAATCTACAGCGCAATGCCCGCCAGCTTTTTCTACGAACAATCGGTTGTGGTACAGAAGCTGATCCTCGGGATCTGCCTTTTTGCGGTCCTGCTCGGTCTTGTGTTATCAGGCATATGGGCAAAAGCCAGCTACAAGCCGATCAAACGGCTGGCCGGGAAAATCAGGGATCTCACCGGACACACCCTTGACCCGGCAGCTAACGAATACCGGCTGATTGATACCGCCTTCATCAGGCTGAATGATAAAGTCATCAATCTGGAAGAGACACTTCAGGCCAACAGCCCGGTGATTAAGCGCAATCTTGTCCTTAACCTGCTCCAGAGCCGCTATACCCGTGAAGAATTAGCTGAAGAGCTGCGGTTTATAGGGTTCTCCCAAACTTACAATTCTTACAGCTGCCTTCTGCTGAACACGGGGGAAGCCTTTGCCGGACTAAGCTCAAGCCATATGCAGGAAGTCATGCACCGGATGATTCATCAGCTGGAAACAGTCCGCCTGCCGGACAGCCGCCTGATTGCCGAAGAGCTGCCGGACAAGAAGATCGTGGTCATTTTATGCACTAATAACGATATCGGCGGGCTTTTGGAAGAGCTGTCCGCTCTGATCTTATCGGAGGGCAGGCAGCAGTTCCAGCTGGATATCCAGCTCTCATGGGGTTCCCGGGTGCAGGAGATGACTGAGCTCCGCGTTAGTTATACAGAGGCCGAAGCTTTAATGAAATATGCTTATTTCCTGCCGGAATGTCCGGTTCTGAACGACCGCAGTCTGCTGGAACGTGAGAACAGCCTTGAGGAGCTGCCGCAGTCCCTGCTTACAAAGTTCAAGGACAAGCTGCATGCCCGTCAGCTCCAGGAGACGGTTACGGCTGTCGAGCAGTTGGCAGCTGCCATGCGGGAGGGTAAATACCCTGCGGATTACTGCCATTTCATTCTGGCGAACACCGTATTTGTCTACTCGGATTATTTAAAAAATGTACGTTATAAGCCTCCTGCCAAAGGGCATCTCGATCTGTATCACCAGTATCTTGAGATCTGCAATATCGGCGCTTTCCGGGACTGGCTGGTGGAATCGGTAACCTGTTTTATTACAGAGACGGAGAAGCGCAACAGCGAAAGAGCCCTCTCGACGATTGAGCTGGCCAAACAATATATAGAAAATCATCTGTCCGGTGATTTGTCTCTGGAAGCGGTTTCTTCACAGGTATTTATCAGTCCCAAGTATTTAAGCAAGCTTTTCAAGGAGGAGCTGGGAGTCACCTACACCGATTATGTCACCTGCCGGCGGATGGAACAGGCCAAAGTACTGATTGAGAACAACAACATGACGGTCGAACAAATTGCCGGGATGGTCGGGTACGGGACTGCGGCTTATTTCATTAAAAAATTCAAGGAAATGTACGGGTGCACACCGGGGAATTACTTGCGGAGTATGATTAAGCAGGTATAGCGGCTTCGGCAGGCAGGAAAGTGCCCTATCATAATTAAGGATGGTTCCGGTATGAAAATGAACAGATTACGCACCTTCCCGCTGTCTGCAGCGGTGCTGTCTACAGTGCTGCTGTCACTCCTGATCAGCGGCTGTGAGCTTAAGTCCGGCAGCCGGTCTGCTGCAGAAAATGCGCCGGAGGAACCGGCTTCCGGGACACCCCGGTACCAGATTTCCTGGACAATGCATCAGAATCTGCCTGTGGCGGAGAATGCAGAGATGGTGCGGTACGTGGAGGAGAAGTTCAACGTAGACCTGGATGTATGGAATCTGGCGAACAATAAATACGAGTCGCTGCTGGACATGAAGCTGGCACAGGGCGCTGTCCCTGACCTCTTCAGAATCAGGCAGACACAGGATCTGCTGAAATATCAGCAGCAGGGCCTGCTGGCCGAAATTCCTGAAGAGCTGCTGAACGAATACGCGCCTAATATTATGAAAGCTATCAGAGAGCACGCCCCTGCTTATCAGGATTACGGCAAAATCGGCGGAAAATATTACGGCATTCCTGTCGTCAATCCTACGAACATTTACCGCATTCCTGTAGTCTATAGACAGGACTGGCTGGACAAGCTTGGACTGGCTGTGCCTGAGACACTGGCTGACTTTGAAAAGGTGATCTATGCCTTCACCAATGATGACCCGGACGGCAACGGTATCAAGGATACCTATGGCTTATCCAGAGAAGGGATGAATGTACTTTTCGGGGCATTCGGGCAGGTTGTTTTTGCGGACCAGCTTTACTTCGGGGTGAAAGAGCAGAAGCTGGTGATCGGCGCATTAGAGCCGGAATTGAAGGAGGCCCTACAATATCTCCGTAAATGGTACCGTGACGGAGTCATTGATCCGGAATTCATTACCGGGGAGAATAAGGGCGGCTACAAGCATCTCTCCCATGCTTTTATCAGCGGGAGGATCGGCATGACCTCCATGGGCAATTATTATCACTGGATTCAGGACGGCGACTACCTGACCTGGAATTGGGATGAGCATATGAACAGCACAGAGTCTCCAGTAGAGGCTACCTTTAACATGAAGGAATTAAACGCCAAAAACCCCGAGGCCCGTATTGTGTTCGGTCCCCCTTTTACCGGGCCGGAGGGCAAGCGGGGGTCCAAAGCCTACGACATGCTCATGAGCTTCACGGCCATCGGGGCAGATGCCGCCAAAGAACCGGGAAAGCTTGCCGCAATTCTTCAGATCCTCGACTACGTCAGCGCAAATCCCGACCCGGATGAAGCTGCTGCAGTGAAATACGGGATACAGGGTACGCACTGGACCTGGGCGGAAGCCTCTAAGGAGGATGTCATTGTTCTGCCCCCCTACGACAAAATCTTCAGCTACCAGAACAAGATCGGGGCCGGCCTGGGTATGACTGTGCCGCTGATGCCCACAGAACGGAGAGAACAATGGGCTTCGACTCTGGGTCTTGATCAATACGGGATCTACAACGCGATGGAAGTGGCGACGCCCTCCTTGATCCAGAAGGGGCCAGAGCTGATAAAGCTGAGGAATAAAGCCTATATCGCCTTCATTACTGGCGATCAGCCGTTAGAGGCATTCGGTGATTTCGTCAAGGAGTTCATGGCGGCCGGCGGAACTGAAGTGCTGCAGGAAGCGAATGAGTGGTATAGTTTGCGTGAGGGGAATGGCGGGGGATAAAGTCCCTGTGTTCCACTTTCTGCTGAATATTTGCGGATTAGTCTGCGTATCAGCTGACATGCGCATCGGGAGCCTTGTCAGCTACCAGATTAAGCATGATGTTATGCTCAAGCAGCGCCTTTAATCCGCACAACACCATGGTATATCCCCCCATGGAATCGATCGCCAGATTGACAATGTCATCATTACTGCCTGTGAATCCCGAGTTAGTAATCGTAACAAAGGTTTCAGCGGCACTCCGTGACGTAAACATCCACTCAACTTTTGTGCCGTCCGAGGATAGGATGACAATTCGCTTATTTGGTTCTATTTGTTCTACAAAAATATTATCAGCAGCCCCATACATTTCCCACTCCCACCGGACGTGCTTCCCCGCTGCCAGTTTTCCGCTGCTCTTCGTGAACCAGAATTTCGTAGTAATGGCCGGGTCAATAAAAGCTTCAAACACCTCTTCAACCGGCTTGCGGATCAGCATCTCTGCCCTCACAACCGGTTCAGGATTCATTGCTGCCAAAATACGTTCTCCTCCTTTATCTATCCGTGTCCCACAACCTCGTCACTGAACATAACCGCCCGCCATCAAACTCCAGTCTATAAATATCGGGCATTGATGTGGACTGCCAGAACACAAAATCATACTGCGGATCAAAGTAATTCATGAGCAGCGTCATAATGTCGCCATGCGTACCAATCGCGAGGGACTTTCCTTCATGTTCTTGCAGCAGCCCCAAAAGTTCCTGGATACCTCTGTCCTGCGCCTCAGCACTTGATTCCCCGTCTGCAAAAGCAAAATGAAAGTCCTCATATACCCGCTGCTTGGCTTCCCGGAAGCTTATATCTTTAATATCTCCAATTGCTCTTTCTCTTAAATCCTCTATCGTTACAATTTCCTTATGCCTTTCATCAGCCAGAGGCTTGATCGTTGCGGTAGCCCTTTCATAAGGGCTGGAAACAAAAATGTCGATTGGAGCATCCTGCATGACGTGTTTAATCCTAAGCGCGTCATTCTGCCCCTGCCGGGACAATCCCCGCGACCGCTCTTTCCCCTCTACATATACAGATTCCGCATGACGGATCAAATACAGGATTGTTCCCACTGTGCTGCCTCCTCATCCGGTGTGATAGTAATGACCATGTGAGCCTATTGTGCGTCTCCCCCTACTTTAACTTGCTCCCCCGTCCGGCTTCAGCCCTATTTCGTTCTCCAGCTCTGCTTCAATCTCCTCATTGGTTAGAGAAATCTTTGGCGCTGGAAGCGTCTGGAAGTGGCTGGGAGTTTTGATCCTTAGTTTGTCCCCTGGCGCTAACTGCACTTTCTACAGCTAAACTCCGCTAATTTGGCGCCGGCAGCAGCTTAATTGCATTCTGTACATTTAAAAAGGCATCATTTGTGTGAATCCCGGATTTCCGCTGATTATAAGTGTATGAACTACAACTAACTCAAAGAACATGCTATTTTCCGGCGATATAAATGCACAAAATACAACTAAACGCTCGGCACCGTGCCCCTTCATGCTCAGTACGGTGCCCCTTCACGCTCAGCACGGCGCCCCTTCACGCTCAGCACGGCGCCCCTTCATGCTCAGTACGGTGCCCCTTCACGCTCAGCACCGTGCCTCTTCATGCTCAGTACGGTGCCCCTTCACGCTCAGCACCGTGCCCCTTCACGCTCGGCACCGTGCCCCTTCACGCTCAGCACTGCGCCCATCACGCTCACCCCTGCAAAGCCTTCCGCACACTCAAAATATACTTCGCCTGATCCAGCGGGTTCACGCCCCGGCGCGTGCGCTCGGCGGTAACGTCCGGCGGGCATTCCTCGTAGCCGGCAAAAAAGGAAGTGAACGTGCTCCGCCCCTTCGTATAGGAGCTCAGCGTCACCGGATAATCGAGTGAGGTAGCCAGCGGCAGCCTTCCCTCGATGATCATCCGCCCGCCCTGCAGCGCCGGCGGCTCGAAGCTGCCGCGCATCTGCACGAGGTCGTTCATCACGCGGCCGCCGTTCTCCTCGGGCACGACGATGCGCACAGCCAGGACCGGCTCCAGCAGCTTGGTGCCGGTCCGGCTCAGCCCGTCCATGATGCCCATCGGCGTAGCGACGGCAAAATCCAGCGGATGGGTATGCCACACATGATGGTTCCCCTCCACCAAAGTCACCTTCAGGTCGGTGACCTCCCAGCCGTAAAGTCCCTGCTGCAGCGCTTCCGGTACGCGGCGGGCCGTCTCGTTCTGGTACTGCGGCAGCAGATCGGAGCTGCGCACGACCGATTCATAGACCAGGCCGCTGTCCGGCGGCCCCGGTTCAATCCTGAACCGCAGAATCGCCCAGCACGGCTTCGGCATCAGGTAGGCGATGTAGCCTTCGCCCGCAGTGCGCGGCGTTTCCTTATAGATCACCGACGGCTGGCCGAAGGTAACCTTCAGGCCGTAGCGGCTCTGCAGCACGCTGTCCAGCACCTCCAGCTGGATCGGGCCCATCACCTTGATGTGCAGCTCGCGCTCCTCCGGCAGCCACTCCGCCCCCAGCTGCGGATCTTCGTCCGCCAGCTCCTGCAGCGCACCGATCACCTGGTGGTCGTCGGTGTCCGCATCCCAGAACACGCGCACGGTCAGCAGCGGCACGGCCAGCTTCGCTTCCTGCGGCACGGCATCGGGCCGGCCCAGCACATCGCCGATCCGCACGCCGGACAGGCCATACACGACAGCGATATCTCCGGCAGTAAGCTCGCCGACATCCTCCGTACGTCCGCCTTCCACTTTACGGATCTGCGTCACTTTGACCTGCACATCCTGGGAGTAGTTCGTTACTGTATCACGGTTGCGGATTCTCCCTTCGTAGAGGCGGACAAAGGCCATGCGGCCCATATTTTTGTCACGCTGAATGTTGTAGACAATGCCTGAGACCGGCTGCTCCGCATCTCCTCCGGCCCGGGGGAAGTAGTCGGTCATGGCGTCCAGCAGCTCCGTGATCCCAAGACCCCTGGCAGCTGCGCCGTAGACCATCGGGAACATTTGCCCGCGGGCTGACCGCTCCTTCAGATATGGTTTCCATACCGCAGGTTCCGGCGGACGGCCTGACATGTATACATCCAGCAGCTCCTCATCCCTCTCGGCCAGCGCCTCCAGCAGCTCTGTCCGTGCTTCCGGCGCCGCTTCCTCGCTCCACAAATCTGCAGCACCGGTATAGTCCTGCTCCCTGCCCAACGGCTGCTGCACCGGAATAATGTCCCCGGACAGATAAGTGCGCGCCTGGGCCAGCACGGCTTCCGGGTCCGCTCCGACGCGGTCCATTTTGTTCACAAAAACAATCGTCGGAATACCCAGCTTGCGCAGCGCATTCCAGATCATCTCGCTCTGTGCCTGCACGCCTTCAACGGCGGACAGGATCAGCACCGCGCAGTCCATCACGCGCAGCGAACGCTCCACCTCGGACAGAAAATCGACGTGGCCCGGCGTATCCACCAGATTGATCTGCACGCCTTTCCAGGCAAAAGAAGCCAAGGCTGCCCGGACCGATATTCCCCGCTGCCGCTCCACCTCCATGGAATCCGTCACAGCCGTCCCGCTGTCCACACTGCCAACTTCGCGGATACGTCCGCTCTCATATAATATATGCTCCGTCGTAGTCGTCTTTCCGGCATCTACGTGGGCAAAAATCCCGACATTAATCCGCTGCATCTCCTGCTGTATCATGGTTGTTCTCCTGTCATGGGCTGAATGTATGATCATAGCGCTATCATCCCTAAGTTTACTGCGAAACAGCGCTTTTGTTCAATTGGAGAAAGCTACAGCGCCTTATGGTTCACCCCTGACCCAGCGGGTATGTAGTTACTGACACAGCAGCCAGAAAAGAGAACTCTAATCCCAAGGAGGAATTCATCATGGCAGAACAGCGTTTGAAAGACAAAATTGCAGTAGTAACCGGAGGAGCTTCGGGGATCGGCAAGGCGACAGCCATCCGTTTTGCCCAGCATGGGGCCAAGGTATATCTGATCGACCGCACACCGGAGGAAGCAGCCCAGACCAAGCAGGAAATTGAATCGATCGGCGGAGCAGCTGCCGTTATTGAGTGTGACGTCTCCCGTGCGGAGCAGGTGGAACAAGCCATCGCGCAGGTCGGTAATGAGGCTGGACGGATCGATGTTATTTTTGCCAATGCCGGAATTAACGGGGCGATCGCTCCCATTGAGACGCTGGAAATTGAGGACTGGGACCAGACGCTGGACACCAATCTGCGCAGCACGTTCGCAACGGTCAAATACAGTATTCCTTTTATGAAGGAACAGGGCGGCAGCATCATCATCACCAGCTCCATCAACGGCAACCGGACATTCGCCAACTTTGGCGCAGCGGCTTATTCCTCTTCCAAAGCAGGGCAGGTCGCTTTTATGAAAATGGCTGCACTGGAACTGGCCCGGTATGCCATCCGTGTAAATGCTGTATGTCCGGGTGCTATTGATACGAATATTGGCAATAATACATTTGAGAGTGAAGAAGTTGAGGAAATAAGAATTCCCGTGGAGCTTCCGGAGGTCAGCCATCCGCTGGAGAGAGCGCCGGGCAAGCCGGAGCAGGTAGCCAATCTGGTGCTGTTCCTCGCCTCTGACGAGTCCTTCCATGTGACGGGCACAGAGATTTTTGTAGACGGCGCTGAATCGCTGCTCCGCGGATAAAGTGAGCAATATCATTTTATTTTGGAGATGCCTGCAACATTTTGCCGCTTAGCTCCATCTAAGAGTACAAGAGGTGAGGCACAATGAAGAAGAAACTAACCATCCAGATGAGCGCGAAAAAAATGACCCTAGCGTGCGGCATTCTGGCGGCAAGCCTGTCTTTTGGAGTATCGGCTTCTGCATTCTCGGATATGAAAGGCCATGCAGCAGAATCGAAGATCAACTCGCTTCATAAAGACGGTATCGTAAATGGAGTAACCAGCGACAAATTCGCACCGAAATCCAAGGTAACCTTTGCCCAGGGCGTCCAGTTTATCGTCAGCGGGCTGAAGCTTTCCCCGGAAGGCTCCGGCGGCAAGGCGAGTGATTATTTTGACAAAGTGAAAGATAATGCCTGGTATGCCAAAGCGTTTGTGACTGCAAAAGAAAGCGGCCTGTCCCTGGACAAAACCGTTGATCCGAACGGAACGATGACCCGTGCCCAGTTCGCACATCTGCTGACCCAGGCCCTTCAGAGCAAGGGGAATTTCCCGGTAACCCTGATGTATGCTAACGTTACGGACGGCGACAAAATGTCCAATGACGAAATGAACAGCCTGCAGATCCTGTTCAACACCCGGATTGTAACGCTGGAAAAGGACGGAAAATTCCGCCCGACAGAAGCGGTTACCCGTGCTGAAGCCGCCGTATGGATCTATGATGCAGCTGATTTTGCCAAGAGGGTGATTACCCCAGAAGACGACAATAACAACACTGAGACAGGCTATCATTATGAAGCTGCCGTGAAGCTGGAAAAAGCTGCAGACGGCGTTAACAAAGCTACGCTGACTGTCAGCAACCTGCCTAACCCGGGTTATGGCCTGTCTATCGACCGGATTGAATTCGGCAAGGACAAAACGGCAGTTATCTACTTCAGTGTAACAAAACCTGATCCGGGCATGATGTATCCGCAGGTCATTTCTGACGCTACCGCAGTGACCTATCTGCCTGACGGATATACTGCAACCGCGCAGTCTTTGACTGAAGCTGCTTCTTCAAATGCTTCCATTAAGCTTCAATAATCAGCCGGACACAAAAACCGGATGAACCACAAACAAGACCGCACCTTTATCATTGGGGGGCGGTCTTGTTGTTAATCTATATAGTGGAATGTACTTTAATGACCTCTGCACCAAACTCCAAGCATTCGCTGCATATAGATACTCCTGGTCCCATAGCTAATGCTCCAACTTCTTCTTTACTTTTGCGGCAAAATGAACAGGATTCAAGATGCTGTGCTGAGCTTGCATGATCCGGGGAAACCTTTTCTACAGAGCTGTAAAGCTCATCTATGACCTTCGGCTCGATATAATCAAAATCGCCTTTCAGCTTTACTGTAATCGTTGTATAGGCGGTAGCCATACCTTCATAGAAACGCTGCCGTTCCAACTGGTCACTACTGTTTGCTTTTTCTTCACATAATGAGCTTAGCTTCTCCAGCTCCAGAATCATGTCTTCAATTTTTGCACCCCGGAAGTTCTTTTTGCGAAAGTCCTCCATGGTACACCTCCTAATAAATATTTTGTACACAAATGTATACATGATCTATATTCAACAAACATACATAATTTTCCTTCTAAAATAATAAAGAAAGACAAAAGCTCCTCGGAACATCGGGGCTTCTGTCTTCCCTTCGTTTCTTTACGTCCGTTATGGCGTCCACTGATCGTGAACAATGCCTACAAGGGCGTGATCCTGGCCGATTTTCTCGAATACAAGCCGCAGGCTGCGCCAGTCCATGCCCTCCACTGCCGGATCAATCCCGGCAATATGATACTCTACGAAGTCATGGGTCTCCACAGGATACACTTCATTAATATTGTTCACGGTCGTCCCCTGTCCCAGCCCTTTGTTAAGAGCAACCTCAGCCTGGCCTGCAAAGTCGGCGTCATAGACAAACTTTTTGAAATATTCCGCAAAGGTCAGCTCAATCAGATCACCCGAGCCGGCATACTCCCGCCATACCCGCTTCGTATTGTCCTTCATCAATCCCTGGATCTCCTCCCTGGTGAATACGAGATCCTTTTGCGGATCAACATAGGCATACGGTGAAAAACGTACGCCCTTGTCCGGATGGACCCAGGACGACAGTGTGTCCATATTGCTGTTCGCCAGTGCGTTCAGCACGGTCGATGCAGATTCCAGCGCTGTTGGCGGCTGCCCTTCGACGGGCTCTTCAGGTGCATCCGGCTCAGCCTGTGCAGTGGGTTCAGCGGCTGCCGGCGGCTGGCTCTCCCGGGGAGCGCTAACTTCCGGGCTTGCTGGCGGAGCGGTTTGCGGCATATCTGTGGCTCCGGCAGGTGCCGCTGTAGCATCAGGTGCTGCATCCTGTGCTGAACTGCAGGCCGGGAGCAGCAGTATTGCAGCGGCCAGTGCCAAATGTATAAATCCTTTTACAGTGTACATAGAATCCCTCCTTGGTATATTTCCGGTAATTGTTAGACGTAACTAAACCGAAAAAGGTGACATTTTATTTTAATTAAATTTCCATTATAATTTGTTCAAATGCACAGGAGAACTCCAAATGTTGTTGCTGCGGCACTACCGGCTTGGAAAAGGAGGATTATCAGCGTTGTTTCAGCTTTCCGAAAGACAGGCACAGGAAATTGTAGATAAAATGATGATGGATATTCCGTACAATATCAATATTATGAATGAAAAAGGCATCATTATAGGCAGCGGGACCAAAGAGCGGGTCGGCACCATACACCAGGGGGCGGTCAAGGCGCTGTCCATCGGTAAAATGGTTGAGGTCTGGAAGGACGGGCGTTATGAAAAGAAAGGCACCAACGAACCGATTGTCATAGGCGATACCCGTGTGGGCGTCATCGGAATTTCCGGTAATCCGGATGAAGTGCGCCCTTTTTGCAATATTGTAAGAACGACTGTCTCCCTGCTCATTGAACAGAGGAATACTCTGGAGGATATCGCAAGTGAAGTGAACCGCAAAAAGGCGTTCCTGGAAATGCTGCTGGATCATCACGGGGCCTATACGCAGAAGCTGAAGAAGGAAGCAGCCGCTTATCACATTGACCTGGCTCTGAAGACAACCATTCTGTACCTCAGGAATTTCACACCGGCAGAGGCTCAGGCCAAAATTCTGCTGCAGTACCCCTCCTTCCGGCTGGAGGATAACACGTGGCTCCTGGTTGTGCAAAATCCGGACGACTGCGGGCCGCTCATCCAGCAGATTCTGCAGCACCAGCCGGATGTACGGGTCGCCGCAGGCAAACATGAGGCAAGCATTGCGGAAAGCTACCGTCAGGCCAAATCCGCCATGGGGATTCTGCTGGCGCTGAGGCCGCCGGTGCAGACCATTTATTTTGCAGAGAACGAATTTCTCGTAAAACTGAGCCAGGCGGATCTGACCAAGGACCAGAATGCTGCCGTGAAGCTGGAGGATACCGCCGATCTGCTGGAGACGCTCAGAGTGTTCATTAACCATAACTGCAGCGTCTCGCATACCTCGGATGCCCTGAACATTCACCGCAATACACTCCAGTACCGGCTCAAAAGAATCCATACCCTCACCGGCAAAGATCCGCGGAATCTGCTGGAGCTCTACGAGCTTACCTACAGTCTGCTGGCGTTGTATAAGTAAGATATACGAAAAAAGGCTGCCCCTCCCGCAGATAAATGATATGCTCCCCATATAGTAGACAGGTGAAATAATAAAAACCTGTTACTGTATGGGGAGCATTTTTATGGAGCGAAAAAACATTGCAGCAGCTGAGAAATTAGCGATTCTTCAGGAAATTAAAGAGGGAGTTATCGGATTAAATGCGGCAGTCGGTAAGTTTGGTGTGTCGAAGAGTTCCATCCAAGAATGGAGACGGCGGTACAAGGCGTACGGCTACCCAGGGTTGGAAACCCGTACCCATAACCGGACCTATTCCGCAGAACTTAAACGAAAGGCCGTGAAGGATGTTCTCGAAGGAGGCTTGTCTCAAACCCAAGTCATTTACAAATATCAAATTGCAAGTCAAACCCAACTCGCGAACTGGATTAAGAAGTATAATGGTCATAGCAAAAGCTTAACCGCAAATTCGGGAGGAACGAAAGCGATGACCAAGGGGCGTTTGACGACATGGCAGGAGCGGATCGACATTGTGCAGTACTGCCTTGCACATCAACTCGATTACACAAAGACGGCAAGTCAATTTAAGGTGTCTTACCCGCAAGTCTACAGTTGGGTGAAGAAGTACCAGAGCGGCGGAGATGACGCTTTAAGGGATGGTAGAGGACGCACCAAGGCGCCGGAAGAGCTAACGGAGGCGGATCGCTACAAGCTTGCCATGAAGAAGCTGGAGTACGAGAATGAGCGGCTCCGTGCGGAGAACGCTTTGTTAAAAAAGTTAGACGAAATCGAAAGGAGGCGACTTTAAGTTCCGTTCGGCAAGAGAACATCTATCTGGCTGTTCAGGCCGTTCAACAAGAGGGATACGGCTCCATTCAGCTACTGTGCGAGCTTGCAGGCATTGCACGGTCAAGTTATTACAAGTGGCTAAGCCGCACACCGAGTCGCCAAGAGAGAGACAATGAGAAGCTAATGCAGGAGATGCTTCTCTTGTATGAACAAGTAGAACGGATCTATGGATACCGCCGACTGGCACTTCATTTACGAAGGCAGATGAACCAACCGATTAATGCGAAACGAGTATACCGTCTCATGAAGCTCCAGGGCATTCAGTCGGTCATTCGCAGAAAGCGAAAGACGTACGCGGGTTCTACCCCTCAGCAGGTTGCAGAGAATTTGCTGAACCGTGAGTTCCATGCTGAAGCGCCGAACCAAAAATGGGTCACAGATGTCACCGAATTCAAATATGGGAGCGGAAAGAAGGCTTATTTGAGCGCTATATTAGACCTGCACGACAAGTCCATTATTTCTTATGTGCTAGGGCATTCTAATAACAACGCACTGGTCTTTGAGACGTTTGAGCTAGCGGTACAAGCTGCCCCCCAAAGTCATCCCCTGCTCCATAGCGACCGCGGGTTTCAGTATACTTCCTTGAAGTTCAAGGAAATGGTAGATAAAGCTGAAATGAAGCAAAGTATGTCCCGTGTAGGCTGCTGTATTGATAATGGACCGATGGAATCTTTCTGGGGGACTCTAAAATGTGAGAAGTACTACCTACATACCTACCGGACTTTTGAAGACCTCCAAAAGGATGTCGAGAACTACATTCACTTTTACAATAATGAACGGTTACAGGCAAAACTAAACGGCCTCAGTCCTATAGAATTCAGGACCAAGGCCGCTTAAAACTCTTTTATTATTTACGCTGTCTACTTGACGGGGTGCAGTTCATAAATCTGCTTGGGGACAGCCTTCCTTTTTTTGCGCATCCTATACCCGTTCGTACGCTTACTTATTCGCTCAGCTTTAATACTCTCGCGATATTTTCACAGGTCCGCTCCACATTCGCAGGGCCTTCTTTCAACAGCTTGTCCAGCTCAGCAGAACCCGGTACGATACCGAAGACGGCATCGATCCCTTCCGCATACAGTGTATCAATGCCTTCGCCGATATAACCGGCCAGGGCAATGACCTTTTTGCCGCTTGCTTTGGCGGTGCGAGCTACTCCGTATGGTGTTTTACCAAATTTGGTCTGGAAATCAATGCCTCCCTCACCGGTGAACACCATGTCGGCATCCTTAATCTTAGCTGTAAGTCCGGTGTACTCGATCACGATCTCGATACCCCGCTGCAGCGCAGCCTGAGTAAAGATCATCAGCCCTGCGCCCAGTCCCCCGGCTGCTCCGGCACCCGGCAGATCACGGACGTCCTTGCCAAGCTGCTGCTGTACGATATCCGCATAATGGGCAAGGTTCGCGTCAAGCTGCTTAACCCGTTCCGGAGTCGCGCCTTTTTGCGGACCGAATACTACAGATGCACCCCGTTCGCCGCACAGCGGGTTCGTAACATCACAGGCGACAATCAGCTGCACCTGCTGCAGCCGCTCATCCAGGGCGGAGATATCAATGCGGGCCAGCCTGTCCAGACTGCCTCCCCCTCTCGGGAGCTGTTCCCCTGCTTCATCCAGGAATTTAGCGCCCAGCGCTTCAGCCATTCCGGTGCCTCCGTCATTGGTTGCACTGCCGCCGATCCCGATAATGATGCTGCGGATGCCGCGGTCCAGACACTCCTTAATCAGCTCACCTGTTCCGTAGGTGGTCGTAATCAGCGGGTTCCGGTCCGCCTTGTCCACCAGCTGTATGCCGCTCGCCGAAGCCATCTCAATCGCTGCTGTAACGCCGTCGCCGAGAATTCCGTATTGTGCTGTAACAGGCTGTCCAAGCGGTCCCATGACTTGTTTGGTATAGATTTGTCCGCCGGATGCATCGACCAGCGACTGCACCGTGCCTTCTCCCCCGTCCGCCATCGGAACGTGTATATATTCAGCATCCGGATAGACTTTCCGCAGCCCCTGCTCCATTGCAATACAAACTTCCTTAGCCGTCATGCTCTCTTTAAAAGAATCCGGTGCCAATACAAAGGTTTTCTGACTCATTTCCTCACCCCATGTTAGATTTTAGAACAAAAATCCGTAAATCAGCGTAGCCACAATCGTCATCGTTCCGCCGACAATCGCTTCATAAGGCACCAGCCCCATCCGCTGTTTGATTGTCATTTTCATACTGTCCGCTGTTACATGGAAGTAGTTCCCCTGCGGAAGCGAGTCGATGACCGTCGCCCCGGTGTGCACCATAACGGCTGCCGCCAGCGGAGCTGTACCCATATCGAGAATGGCTTGTCCAAATGAACCTGTAGCCAGAATTACACCTGTCGAAGTTGAAGCTGTCGCCGCAGCCATCAGAATACCGGAAATCGGTGCCAGGAAGGTACCTGAAATGCCTGCGGTTTCGATCAATTGAACAACCTGTGTGGACAGATCCGATGCGGAGATCAGACCGGCAATACCGCCTGCACCGATCAGAATCAGTACGGTTGCTGTCATTTTATTCAGACCGGAGGAAGTGTACTGCAGAATTTTGTTCCCCTGACCCATGGCCAGCATTCCGATAATCCCGGCGATTGGCAGGATGTAAAGCGCATCCACTTTGAAATTCGACAGCGCTTCAATGCCTGACAGCGAGCCGATCGGATTGATCATCAGCAGAATAATCGCCACAAGCGGTGCAACAATGGCTTTGCCGAGCGGCGGATATTTGGATGTATCCACATCACCGTTCGCAGCCTCTTCATCCGTGACCATCACGCCTTTTTTCTTCAGCAGAGAAGCAACAATGACTGTTACAATCAGACCGCATATTGCCGGAATTAATCCTGCGAGCATGACATTGCTGAGGTCGAGATCAAAACCGCGGGCCGCCGCAATCGTATTGGGATTGGGAGAAATAATGTTACCCGCTTTACCACCGCCGGACAGTGCCAGCAGCAGCGCTACCTTTGAAATACCCATCTTGTTACCTACCGACAAAGCAATTGGAGCCACAATCAGTACCGCTACCGGGATAAATACACCCACTGTAGTAATGATCATCGTGGCCAGCGCCAGTGCGAGGATGGCTTTGCTGCCGCCGAATTTTTTGACGATAGCCTGGGCAATGGTTTCAGCCGCACCCGACTCCATCATTACCCCGGCCAGCACACCTGCGGCAAGTACACGCAGAACGGTTCCGATTACACTTTGTGTACCGCCAACGAGAACGCTTACAGTCTGCTCAAGATTAGCTCCCCCGATCAGCGATCCGGCGATCGCTCCCAAGAACAGTGCATATACCGGATTGAGCTTTCTTAGTATCAGAATAATGGCAATTGCCAGACCAGCCAAGGCACCATACCAGCCAATTGTTAACCCTTCCATTTTGTATGCCCCCTACTTACTAATGTTTGTTTGCTTTGTTGAACACGCTTTCAGTATAAACTGTAAGCGCCCGTAAAAATATTGATGAACGGACGAAATGCATTGTGCAGTTGACCAACAAAACTTGCGGCTGGTCGGGCATGCAAAAACGGCTGATTCCCTTACAGCATGGGCAGCACCCGCGGAACTTATAAGAGATTATAATCGTTTAAGCAGCTTTTTTTCATGCAAAAAAGCTGTGCCATCCTTTTGGTTTAAGGAATGGCACAGCCCTATTTACAAACCATTGATGCTATAACGCATAAGCTGTCACTGCGTATACACCTGCGTAACCGGATTAAACCAGCCTGCGTTTTGGTGCATGCTCTATTTCACATGACGCAGCCGATATCTGCGTAAAGGACGAAGCACTAAAGCAGCTGTACTTTGTACGGCAGAACGTTAAAACCATGTGACTGGGGCGAAACCTGATGCCCGACGTGATATACGCCGGGAACAGAACAGCTATGCTGCCACACAATCCGTCTGCCACCGCTAACGGACCGTAGGGGCGTTATATTGTATTCCCCATTATGCACCTTTCGCCGGGCTAACGGACCGTAGGGGCGTTATTTTGTATTCCCCAATATGCACCTTTCGCCGGGCTAACGGACCGTAGAGGCGTTATTTTGCCTATTTTGCACAGTTCACCAGGCTAACGGACCGTAGGGGCGTTATTTTGCCTATTTTACACAGTTCACCAGGCTAACGGACCGTAGGGGCGTTATTTTGCCTATTTTACACAGTTCACCAGGCTAACGGACCGTAGGGGCGTTATTTCCTCTCAGACAGGCTTTTTCAGAGGGAATTCCCCTGAATAAGGGATCTGGTGTCCGTTAGCTGCTGAAAAGCTTACTTTTGGCGAAAATAAGGGAACCTCGGTCCGTTAGGCTGGATGGCTGCTTCAGGCCAACGCTCTGATTACAGGTTACAGGACAGTTTACCATGAGGCGTTCGGCGTTTCAGCTTTCGGCGTTTTGGCGTTCGGTGTTTCAGCGTTCGGCATTTCGGCGTTTTGGCGCTTAGAACTTCAGCTGTTCAGGCGCTTAGGAGCGTATACCTTACGAGCTTGCCCTTTGGACTATACCCTTTCCTTACTTCGCGCTTCCCGCATCACTGCGCGGCGGGCGCATGGTCAGGCTGACCCGGCCCTTCTTGAGATCAACACCCATGACCCAGACCGTGACGTTGTCACCGACGGAGACGACGTCCATCGGATGCTTCACGAAGCTGCCGCTGAGCTGGGAGATATGCACCAGCCCGTCATTCTTGATGCCGATATCGACGAAGGCGCCGAAGTCGATGACGTTGCGGACGGTTCCCTGCATCTCCATGCCGGGAACCAGGTCCTCGATCTTCAGCACATCGGTGCGGAAGATCGGCAGCGGCAGCTCCTCGCGCGGATCGCGGCCCGGGCGCTGCAGGCTCTCCAGAATGTCGCGCAGCGTAGGCACGCCGACATTCAGCTTCACGGCCAGCTCTTCCGCATCCTGCGCAGCGAGCTGTGCTGCGACCTCCTTGCTGCCGAGCTTGGCCACATCCAGGCCCAGCTCACGGAACAGGCGGTCGACGACCGGATAGGACTCCGGATGGATCGGCGTCCGGTCAAGCGTATTCTCCCCTCCGGGAATACGCATGAAGCCGATGCACTGCTCATAGGACTTCGCGCCGAGGCGCGGCACCTTCTGCAGTGCCTTGCGGGTCGTGAACTTGCCGTTCTCCTCGCGGAACTTCACGATGTTCTTCGCGATCGTCGCGTTGACGCCCGCGACATACGAGAGCAGCGACGGTGACGCCGTGTTCACGTCGACGCCGACATGGTTAACGGCCGATTCCACGACGGCCTTGAGGCTCTCCTCCAGATGCTTCTGCGAGACATCGTGCTGATACTGCCCGACACCGATCGCCTTCGGGTCGATCTTCACCAGCTCCGCCAGCGGGTCCTGCACGCGGCGGGCAATCGATGCGGCGCTGCGCTCGGCCACATCAAGGTCCGGGAACTCCTCCTGCGCCAGCTTGGAGGCGGAATAGACGCTGGCTCCTGCTTCATTGACAATCAGGTACGCCAGCTCCGGATCACCGATCTCGGCGATGACCTCGGCGGTGAACTGCTCCGTCTCCCGTGAGCCGGTGCCGTTGCCGATTACGATGAGCTTGATGCCGTATTTGGCAATCAGCTCCTTGAACTTCACCGCCGCCTCCTTCTTCTTGTTGTTCGGCGGCGTCGGGTAAGTGACCGCTACCTCCAGCAGCTTGCCGGTATCATCCACTACGGCCAGCTTGCAGCCGGTGCGGTAGGCCGGGTCTACGCCGAGCACGTTACGGCCCTTAACCGGCGGCTGCAGCAGCAGGCTGCGCAGATTTCCCGAGAAAATGGAAATCGCCTGGGTCTCCCCCTTCTCCGTCATTTCCCCGCGCACCTCGCGCTCCACGGACGGAGCAATCAGCCGCTTGTAGGCATCCTCGGTCACCGCTTCCAGCAGCTCCTTGACCGGGGACGGCCCTTTGATCAGCTTCCGGGCAATAAAAGCATGGATCTTGTCGGTAACCACCTCGATCCCGACTTTCAGTACATTCTCCCGCTCCCCGCGGTTGATCGCGAGAATCCGGTGCGGCGGCATTTTGTGAACCGGCTCGCGGTAGCTGTAGTAATTCTCGTACACGCTCTCCTGCTCCGCATCCTTGGCCTCAGAGACCAATATCCCCTGGCTTGCAGTATACTGGCGGACCCAGGAGCGGATCGCAGGGTCGTCGGCGATATTCTCGGCGATAATGTCCATTGCACCCTGCAGCGCCTGCTCGGCACTTTCCACGCCTTTTTCGGCATCGATATATTTGGCGGCTTCCTCAAGCGGAGCGCCCTGGCGGCGCTGCTCCAGCACCCATTCAGCGAGCGGCTCCAGCCCTTTCTCCTTGGCGGCACTTGCCCGCGTCTTGCGCTTTTGCCGGAACGGACGGTACAAGTCCTCCACTTCCTGCAGCTTCACAGCCTTCAGAATCTGCTCCTGCAGCTCCGGAGTCAGCTTGCCCTGCTCTTCAATGCTGCGGATGACATCTTTCTTGCGGTCGCCCAGATTACGAAGATAACCCAGCCGCTCCTCAATATCACGCAGTGCATTCTCATCAAGCTCCCCGGTCATTTCCTTGCGGTACCGGGCAATAAAAGGAATCGTGTTCCCCTCATCCAGCAGGCCGACAGTCGTCCGCACCTGCTTCAGGCTGATGCCCAGCTCTTTGGCAATCGCTGCATTGATTGTTTCCTGTTCCTTACGCTTTGCTTCCTCTTCCGGTATCGTACCGGCATTTATATGTTCTGCTGACAATGGATATCCCTCTTTCCGTACACGTTCTGCTCATTTTCTGAAGACCATACCTCAAATAGTATCACAATCTGTCCTTCTTCCAAAGTTTAGCGGATTGAAGCAAAAAAACAGCGGCCTCCCACAGAGAGCACCGCTGCTATCATCAATATACGTCATAAGCCAAAAATATTACTGAGCGCCAAGACCGCGCTTCATCCGCTTGCCGAAGCTCAGCGAGAGCACGAAGCACAGCACCAGCACAAGCGACGCGGCTCCATACGGCAGATTAATGTCGAGGTCGAACAGGAATCCGGCCACGATCGGACCGGCGATGTTGCCAAGGCTCGTATAGGCCGAGTTCATTCCCATCACAAATCCCTGCTGCGATTCGTCCGCCAGCCGGGAGAGCTGTGTGCCGACTGCAGGACGCAGAATGTCCATGGAAAGGAACACGATGAACGTCACCGTAACGATCGCCCAGTATCCATGTACCAAGAGCGTCAGCAGAATGAATACACCCGAACTGAGCAGGGTCACCGAGATCACCCGGTTTTCGCCAAAACGGTTCAAAATCCAGCTGAATGCCGTCACCTGAATGACAGCCCCGGCGATGGAGCCGAAGGTCAGAACAAAGGCAATATCCTTCGGTGTGAACCCGAACTTGTGATCCACAAACAATCCGAATACCGTTTCATAGTTCGCCAGCCCGAAGGACAGCACGAATACAATAATAAGTCCGAAAAAGTAAGGCTCGCGGTATGAGCGTCCGAGCTGGAGAATGAGACTATCTTTATTCCCTTTCATGGTTTTCGCTTCCTCACGAAGCTCCGCTGAACGCGATTCCGGCAGGACGATTAGTGTAATGACAGCAACGATCGCGGCGGCACCCGCAGCGACGAAGAATGGAACCCGGATGCCAAGCTCGGCCAGATAGCCGCCGATCCCCGGACCGATAATAAAGCCGGTAGTAATCGCCGCATTAATAAATCCCATGCCTTTGGCCCGTTCCTCCGAGGATGTGGTGTCTGCCACATAAGCCATAACTGCAGGCATGATCATGGCTGCACCGACACCGCCGAGCATTCTGGATACGAACAGCACCCAGGGTGCGCTCGCCAGGCCGAACAGCAGCTCCGAGAACGCGAAAACAATCAGACCGCCGACAATAATTTTTTTACGGCCCATCTTGTCAGATAATCTTCCGGCAAACGGTGAGACCAGCAGCTGTGTCAACGAAAAGGCGGCTACCAGCAATCCGACCACACTGCCGCCGATATGCAGCTCATTCATATAAGTAGGCATAATCGGGACCACGAGGCCGATCCCTGTAAACGCCAGAAAAATATTCATCATTAAGAGCAGCATCGCGCCCCGGTTTCTTAACAGTAACGTCATTGTGTTTCCCTCCATATTTCTGTACCCGGCTGTCTGTGCCGGTGTTCACATCCGCTTGAAATTCAGTATCCGCACCTGCGGCATCAGCATACATCAGCTTTAAAGACCGACCATCCGGTCTAATTAGCGGCAAAAAAAGCTTTGCAGCCCTGTGCTGCAAATTTTAAACTTTCCTCTTTGGCAACCTTCTTATTCGATAGAGCCGCTTATCAGCCGCCCGATCGGGTACGCATTCCCTGCAGCAGGAGATGTATAGCTTCCCGGTAATACTTCATGATATCCTCAGGCGCTTTGGCAAGGGCAGTAATCTCGCTGACTCTGCAGATTCCCTCCAGCAGCCCGCTTACAATAACTACGTACTTCTCCAGATCACCCTGAACGAGAAATCCCGAATCCATCCCTTCCTGCAGCAGCTCGCGGCAGGCTCTTGAGGCGGATTCATAAATTTGCGACAGGCGCTGATTAATCTCATCGGAGTGGCTCCGGATTCTGGCATAGTCCTCAATCGCCCGGATCAGCGGGTTTTGGAAGTCATTCGCATAATGCTCGCCAAGCGCATACAGCCGTGCTTCTGTGCCGTTAATTCCGCTCTTCTTGCTGTCCCATTCGGCCAGCCACTGCTCCGTATCCTGTTCAGCCACATGCAGAAACAGCTCATCCTTGCTCGGAAAATGATGATACAGACTGCCTTTGCTGACATTTGCAGCTGCACAGACTTCATTCATCGTTACGGCTCCATAGCCCTTCTGCACAAACAGCTGGACCGCCTTTTGTACAATCCGCTTTTTCGTTTCTTCTCCGTCCGAACGTCCTTTAATTACGAATACCCCCTTTAGACCGACCAACCGGTCCAATTGTAACATGATTATATATTGAAGTGAAGAGCTGAGGGCAAAATCCAAAAAGACACACCGGGATTTGTCCCGGTGTGTCTTCCACTACACATACATTTGATAATTTGCATCCGGCCATCCTTAAAAATCAATCAGGCCGAGACTGATTTGCAGCGATTCATCCACCTTTTTCATTGTATCATCGTCAAGATGGGTGATCTTATCGGTTAAGCGTTGTTTGTCAATTGTCCGAACCTGCTCCAGGAGAATGACTGAATCCCGGTCAAAGCCGTGGGATGCCGCATCAATCTCCACATGCGTCGGCAATTTGGCCTTCTGGATCTGGGCAGTAATGGCTGCCACAATAACCGTCGGGCTGAAGCGATTGCCGATGTCGTTCTGTATGACCAGTACCGGCCTTACCCCGCCTTGCTCTGAACCTACCACAGGTGAAAGGTCGGCAAAAAAAACGTCGCCGCGTTTAACAATCAATATCTACACCCCGCTTACTAAGCGGCCAAGAGTACTGTCTGCATCTTCCTCAGCGAGAAAAGCCTCGCATGCCATGGTCAAATTGATTTTGGCCATCTCCATGTATCCCCGCTGCATCGACTCCCGGATCATACGTTTCCTCCGTTCGCTTAAATACAGCTTCATGGCCTGCCTAATCAATTCACTCCGGTTGGAGTTCTCCAATTGAGCGATTCCATCTACTTCCTGCAAGAGATGATCGGGCAAACTGATCATTATTCTTTTGGTGTTCTGCAAATTGGCCAACTTCTCTTCCACCCCCACAAACCTTCTGCCCTTGTGTTCCAGTGTTACAATATACAAGGAATTTTATACAAGGAATATATGCCGCCAGTATATCAAGTATGCTGCATCCCATTATAAACTAGAAATGGCGGTTCGTATAGAGCATAAGTCACACCTGTCTCTACAAATTGCTTCCTTGTACGTAACTCCTGTATATCTAAAGGTCAGAACATCAGGTCTGCAGCAGGGGGTTCACCAGGTTAGGAGGGGTACCTTCGCGTATATATACCCGGGGTACCCGGTGGGCCAGCATACAGATTACCTCGTAGTGAATCGTTCCAAGATGGAGAGCCAGTTCATCTGCCGTGATGGTCACGCCAGCCTGTCGGCCGATGAGAACAACCTCTTCGCCAGCTTTGATTTGTTCCGCTTCTTCAGCGAAAGATTTGAGCGTTACCATACACTGGTCCATGCAGATGGTTCCGACGATCGGAACGCGGCGTCCGCGTATTAGCACCTCCGCTTTGCCTGTCAGCATGCGGGAATATCCGTCTGCGTACCCCACAGGCAGCGTCGCAATCCGCTCTTTGCTGTCTGTGAAGTAACGGGTGCCGTAGCTGATGCCCCAATCGGGCGGCAGGGTTTTGACATAAACAGCCTGCGTCTTCAGCGTCATTACCGGGTGTAAAGCCACCAGTGTACGGTTCACCTCGGTTGAGGGGTAGAATCCGTACAGGCTTATGCCTACACGCACCATGTTACTGGATAGAAGAGGTGTATCAATGGCCGTAGCGCTATTGCCCGTATGTATGATCGGGATGGTAATGTCTCTGTCCCGAAGCGTTTCCGCCACGCTCATAAACCGCCGGTACTGCACCAGTGTATAGTTTTTGTCTGCTTCGTCTGCTTTGGCAAAATGGGTAAACATACCCTCCAGCTCCGCTTGCGCTACAGAATGCACTTCAGCGATGAAATCGGGCGCGTCAGCCGGCAAAAGTCCCAGCCGTCCCATCCCGCTGTCAATCTTGATATGCACCTTCAGCCGGTGCTCCGGATCTATGGGAAGCTCTCTTATCGCCTCCAGTACTTCCGGTGTGAAAAGCGTCACGGTTATATTGTTCTTCCAGGCAACGGCTATTCCTTCAGGAGAGGTGTAGCCAAGCACCAGGATAGGAAGTAGTATTCCCGCCTGACGCAGCTCCAATGCCTCATCCAAAAAGGCAACGCTAACATAATCCGCTCCCAGCCGTTCGAGCTCCCGTGTCACTTCCACTGCTCCATGGCCGTACGCATTTCCTTTGACGCATCCCATAAATTTGGTTTCTGCGGGCAGAACCGCACGAAAAGCCTCATAATTGGCACGCAAATCATCCAGATTTATTTCGGCTACTGTAGGTCGATAGCTTGCTTGCACTTCAAAGTCACCTTCTTACATTGTAGTAAAACGTCCCGGCGGAAACCGCATAGGACTTGAAGTCTTACTGCCAATGGTAATGCTAATGGAAGGCGGCTGTCAATGTAAGTGCAGCGATCTTAAGGCCGAATCTTCAAAGGAAATCGCTTGCGGAAGAAATTAACAAAAAGCGGATACAGCTGTAGAGGAAATACTTCCCACATACACAGTATCCGCTACGGATATTACTTACCCGATTGTGCCTCCATAGAAGCGGCAATTTGCATCATTTCGCTCACCGGAAGATTCGAACTTGTAATCCGGAACTCTACACCGTCGCTCATCCAGGTTAATGTCTGCTGTTCATCCCCGCTCAGGGCCCCGATTGTGAACCCGAGATCCACCACAGTCTGCGGTACGAGCGATACGGCTCGGTCCAGCGGACGGGCTTCCATAATCGTGTATTGATACACGCCATCGTAACGGATGAGCACGGCATGGTCCTTGCTGTTCTCAATCTGATGGCTGTCTTTGAATTCCACACCGGCCGGGATGTAACCCGGTTCAATAATACCGAAGCTGCCAAGCTCTGCTGCAACCGGCTGCTCGGCCTCTTCACCGTTCTCCGCTGCCGTTACCGGGTTGCCGTTCTCATCGACCTCGGCTATCGTGCTTTCGGAAGGGGCTCCGGAGGTCATATTCTTTTGCATATCAAAAGATTCCTTCGTGAATTGCGGATCGAACTTGAAGCTGTCAAACTTGACATCGACCACTACCTTGGCCTCGGAATCGGAAACCTGAACCTGTTTGGGTTCATAGGTTTTTTTGTCCAGCCATATCTTTTGGCGTACCAGTGCGCTGCTCTGGTAGTTCGCCGCTACCTCAAATACATAATTGTTCCCTTCTTCCGTGAACTGGCGGTTGTTGTCGGAGACAATCCCGCGGACCAGCGTCTGGTACAAATACACCTGACCCTGATTGTCCGGCCAGTCGCTTTGGAAACGGAAGCTTTTGCCAAGGCTTGGGGTCAGCACGAATACGCCCTCATCGTTGCGCAGCACGATTTGCGTTACATCCTTTTGAACATTGGACAGGCTGATCCGGTAGTAGGAAGGATTCTTGTACCAGACCTCCACCTTGTAATCCTGCGGCTGCTCACCGGTATACAGGGTCATCGTGCCCGATCCCTGATAGGCCCCCTGCTTGCTCTCCAGCTTGTCAGACACATCATTTAAATCCCTCACCACGGAAGTGGCATCCTTCTTACCGCAACCCGCGAGCACCAGGGCCACGCTCATAATGACCGCGAGTACCCATGTTAACCGGCGCATGACATCATCCCCTTAACCTGTTTTGAATGCGTTGATTAGTACATGTCTATGTGGGACTTGGCCGCATTATGCAGACGGGCATGACAAGCTGGAAGGTTTATCGCAGGGGCTGGGGTGTGCTAAAGAATGGTGGGGTTGGTGGGTTGGTGGGGCTAAGAAATATCGGTCAGCTTGCTTAATCAGGGGAATCAAGGGTATTTGTGCTCTTCATTTCAGCGATTTAGCCATTTATGGCGGAATCAAAGGTATTTCTACCTTTCATTTCGGAGGTTTAGCCGTTCGGGGCGTAATCAGGGGTACTTGTACTCTTCATTTCCACCGTTCAGCTGATTACGGTGGGATCAAGGTATTTGTGCCCTTCATTTCTGCCCTTCAGCCAATTGAGGCGGAATCAAGGGTATTTCTGCTCTTCATTTCCGCCATTCAGCCAATTGAGGCAGAATTAAGGAGCGGCTGTGTGAAATCAACGGGACTTTTCCCGTTAATCTATCCCCTCAGGCCGGAATGTGCATAATCAACGGGACTTTTCCCGTTAATCTCCCCCATCGGTCCGAAATCTTCGCAATCTACGGGACTTTTCCCGTTAATCGTCCCCATCGGCCAGAAACCTGCGCAATCAACGGGACTTTTCCCGTTAATCTACTCTCCGGGCCTGCGCTCAACACCAGCTTACCTTCCGGTCTATGTATGCGCCGACCAAGACCAGTTGAACTGGGACAGATCGCGGATCAGCAGGCCGCTCTTTTCCAGACGGGTCAGTTCTTCCTCGGCCTCTGTATCTAGGCCGCTTGAATGCTCATGTGCGGTATTGATGAGCCAAGGTTTCCCCTCTCTCAAAAAACAGAGATCATCCGGCAATCTCGGCTGTACCCAGCCGTATAGCCTGTCGGTATATTCCAGAAGGATATCAGCAACTTCCGGTGAGCATCGGAAAAAATGGACATCAGCGTAGTGTCCCAATAACATTTGTCCCGGCCAATGATCTTCCTTTTTAGTTTCCAAGCGATAAGGCTGCAGACGTTCCAGAAGTTCAAGACCCTCGGACCCCAGTTCCATCTGATCACGTTTCACCAGAATAAATGTATCGCAGACCTCCAGCCCAACCTCTATTAAAGTCCGGTACGTCTGGCCGGCAGGCTCTCCAAAATGGTATAAATAGCTTTCCCCTCCCACAGCAGATCCATTTGAATTGCGGCATAACTTATTTTGAACTCTTTTAGATTTGATCTTTAGACTTAATCTTTAGACTTAATCTTTAGATTTGATCTTTAGATCTTTAAAATTGATTTTTAGTTTTTTTAGATTTCAACTTTGTAAATTAAAACTTCCTATTTAGTTTTGAGCTTTACAGCTTTTAACTTTACAGCTTTAACTTCACAGCTTGAGCTTCACAGCTTTTACTTCACAGCCTTAACTTCACAGCCTTAACTTCACATCTTCTACTTCACAGCTTGAGCCATACAGCCTTAACTTCACAGCTACTAACTTTCCAGCCATTACCTTACATCTTCTTCACTTTACATTTTAACTACACAGCTTTTAATTTCAACATTTCCACATTATACCATAGTCAATATTTCTCCCGTCCGCAAAATCCCCCCCCAATTTTCACCTTTTAATTTCAGAGCGACATTTTATGTCGTACCACGGGCTTTATACTCCAGGAGTAACACTCAAATCACTGAAACGAGGTTCACACTAATGCCCAAAACAAAACGCGGACGCGTCCTCTGGAGCCTGCAATCCCGGGGCCGCGGGACATGCCCGATCTGTCAAAGCACACGCATCAAGCTGCTCTATCCAAAAGTAAAAAGCGATGGTACCGGAATAAAGGTATGCAAACGGTGCAGCAAAGCGCCGCAGATTAAAGTAGACGCGATATCAGACTAATCATCAGGTACAGCCTAAGCTAAGCATAGCCCAACATAACAGGGATGGATGTCCGTAGAGTGAGACCTCCATCCTTGTTACATTCCGGCAGCCTGCCTATACTATAAGAAACATCGGTTCTGATTCCGTACCCATCATGCAAAGGAGCATTATCCTTGAGTCATACGCACCGTATACAATGGTTCGACCAGCAGGTCAGGGCGGGGCGGTACCCGAACAGCAGCCGTCTCGCCGAGCAGTTCGAAATCTCCAAACGCCAGGCGCAGCGGGATATCGAATATATGGCATCGTCACTGCGCGCCCCGCTGCAATATGTGGCCAGGCAGCGCGGATACTGCTATGAAGATGACAGCTTCACGCTTCCTTACCTGTATCTGACGGATCAGGAGAAACGGATTCTGCAATATCTGGCCTACCGCTACAGCCATTATAATTACGAGAATGCTCCTGAAGTGAGGCGGATCGGGAATCTGCTGAACCGGATTACCGATCAGGAGGAGCCGGCGGAGGAAGCCAGGCTGCCGATATTCGCGGTAAATGCGCAAGTACTGCAGTATTTTGAACTGCTTCAATATGCCGTGAAACACCGGTTCATTGTCAAAATCACCTATGACGGCAGAGAAGGTGAACTGGAGATTTGCCCGCTTAAACTGGAAAATCATTATGAGGATGACCATGTTATTGCAAGGGTAACCGGCCGCAACCATCCCGAATACTTCCGCCTGTCCTCGATCCTCGATTTGCAGCTGACAACACAGCATTTTGCAGACGATGACAGGCGCGCGCAAAGGCAGGGGACTGAACGCAGGCTGAAGCCTTTTCACGCCCAACTACGCCTCGGTATTTCTCCGGAGACAACGCACTGGTACGGATTTCCGGTCCGTCACACCACTGGGGATATTTATGAAGCGGAGTTTTATGATCAAGAACAGTTTGTCCGGCATCTGCTTACAGCAGAGTGGCTGGAGCTTCTGGGCCCGGCATGGCTGAAACAGAAAATCACAGATAAGTGCAGCGCTCTGCTGCATTTGCTGAACCCGGAGGCTGAGCCACTATGATTCTTAACCACATCCGGATGACCCGGGAATCCAAATCGTTCACGGATGCCGCTTATGCCATACTGACTGCGGCTGACCGTTTTGAGGGCCCGAAATTTATGCTCTCAGGTCTCAGCGGCATGGCCTTCAAATTTTCGGTGCACCGCAGACTCCTCCCTTTCTCTGTCACAGCCTACGGCCAATGGGGGACGGAGCATTCACCCGCGATAGATAATCTGGGCATCCATACCGTATACGACGGCGGCCGCTCAAGACACGCTTCCTCCGGAAGCTATCAGCAGGATGCCATTCTCTGGACGAAGCAGAGCATAGATTCCGGTCTTGGCGTGATTTACTGGATTCCCGAGTTTGGCGTTATTTACGGCTATGATGATGAAGCCGAGGTCTTTTATATGCAGGACGGCCGCAACCATGCGCCTCAAATGCTCCTGTATGACAATTTCGGAATGAACATTACCCCCTACTGGTACTGCCGGATCTTCGGGAAGCAGGTGAATATTCCTCCGGCAGATGCCGTACTGGAATCGCTGAGGCTGGCGCTGCAGGACTGGAACACTCCTTATAAAACACTCCCCGACAAGGACATCGCCTCCGGCCGGCTTGCCTACCGTTATTTACATGATGCTCTGGTCAAAAGAGAGTATGAGCCTTGGGGCGCCGGCTATTCTTTGGATACTTACATGCATTCGCGCAGGGAGATCAGTGATTACCTGCAGGAGGTAAAGACGCTGCTCCCCGGACTGGCTGAAGTCCAGCAGCTGTATCAGGAGCTTTCGGATCGAATGAGCGGAGAAATAACGGCTGTGCTCCCATCTCTTTATGGAAACAGACAGCCTGAGGAGTCCAAGCTTACTTCCTTATGTACCGCGCTGGTTCAGGCGCAGGCTTTGGAAGAACGGGCAATGGCTTTATGCCGCCTGATCTCCGAACGTTACCCTGACCGCAAACGCACCCTCGTACCCAGATGGGGAGCACATACAGCAAGATAGCTTACGGCAGAAGGCTGAGTCACGACATGCAGAAAGCAGGAATTCATTCATGAATAAAACGTTGCTTCATCCGCTCCGGTTGCGCCGGGAATCCCGCTCGTTTACCGATGCGCTTTATGGCGTTCTGGAAAGCAAAGGCTGGTTTACGCTGCCAAAATATATGCTGGCCGGCATGACAGGCGCCTGCTTCCGGTTCTCTGTTCACAGAGAGCTTCATCCGGACTCGGCCACAGCCTATAACTGGATGGCTGAACATTTTGTCGCCTGCGATCTCATCGGCATTACTACTTCACAGTGGGGCGGCTTTCATTTCACCCCGACCTTTCCCCTGTACCAGGAGCAGGCTGTGCTGGATATTAAACGTGCCATTGACAGCGGAACAGGAGCCGTCGTCTGGAAAGACGGTTTTGTCATCGTGAACGGATATAACGAACAAAGTCAGGTGTTTTACTATTTGGACGGCCTTACGGAATCTGCGCAGGAGCTGCCTTTTGCCGGGTTCGGCCTGAACGTCTCGCCTTACGCCTACTACCAGATCTACGAAACACAGATAGAGACAGATCTCCTGCAGATCATCAAAGAATCCTGCATACAGGCTGTCTTTAGGGCAGAAACTCCCGATGTTATGCTTCCCGAAGAGGATTATGCCTGCGGGCTCGCTGCTTATGACGCTATACTGGAGGCACTGCAATCCGGCCGCTTTCATGCTGATGGAGCTTATGAAACCTTCCTGGTCTATGCTTCTGCCAAAAAGGATGCCGCAGCCTATACGCAGCACGCCGTGTCTTACTGGCCCTCCTTACAGGAGGTTGCCGCACAGTACAGCCGCCTCTCTTTAATATATGAAAAGATACTGGAAACTAAATTCATGCAAAATCCGCTCCCTTCCACGCCTGTGGACGATTTAACCGGATTATTCCGGGCTGCCGGGGAAGCGGAGACTGCTGCGGTCCGGGCCATCCGCGGGCTGCTGCGCGAACCTATCGCCAACCGCTTCCACGATATCGGTCTCCGCTGATGAGGACAATATGGAAACTCACGGACTGCGCTTGACAAGAAAGTTATAGCTTCTATATATTTTAGAAACTATAACAAATTGGAGCCAACCTATGAGCATAGATGACAAGAAGTCCCAGGCTATTGATAGAGTGATGGACACAATGGCAGGTGTTCAGCAGAAATCCCAGGCTTTTATGGAGCGGATCACCAAAAAGGAGTCGCTGAGCAATAACCAGATTATGCTGCTGTTCCAGCTGCGGCTTACCGGAACCCTGAAGATTACAGATATCTCGGAACGGTTCATCATTACACCCGGAGCCGCGTCTTCGATGTGTGATAAGCTGGAGAACGCCGGCCTTATTGAACGGGTCCGCAACAAGGAAGACCGCAGAGTCGTCCGGATAAAGCTCACCAGTGAAGGTGATCAGCGGATTCTGCAGCTCTTCAGCGGTTTTGAAGCCGCAGAGCTGGAGTCCATCGCCGCAACGCTGCAGCAGATACATACAATGATGGACGATCTAACCGAATAACACATTCATCTGCACTGTCCCGGAAACGGGGCGGTGTTTTTTTGTGCAGCAGCTTTTTATTTCAACCAACATATATTATTATAAATATATATTTTAATAACAAAAATAATCAAATGAAGGTGCGTGCTTATGAATAAACCTTTCCCTGTCTCTAAGCTGACCGCAGAACAGCCTCCGCTCAAAGTAAGAGGCTCACTGCTCCGCCGGGATGACATCACTGCTTCTGCTGTACATGTTATAGGCCATTTGAATGCCCGGGGAAATGTAACGGCTGCTGAGCTCAAGGTGTCGGGCGAATGCCGTATCGCAGGCCGCTGCACTGCCGCAAGAACCGAGAATCTGGGAAGCCTGCGCGTCCGCAGCCTTCAGGCAGAGCACATCAAGTCCGCCGGATATTTGTCCGCTGCAGAAGCTATTCATACCCTGACCTTTTTCGCGGAGGGTGCCGTACGGGTACACAGTCTTTTCTCAGCCGAATCGCTCGAAATCCGTCTGAGTTCCTCCTGCACAGCAGATCAGCTGCAGTCCAATGGAACCCTTACCGTAAAGCGCGCTTCCCGGATATTTAATGCCCTGATGGGGCCTCTGCGGAAATTAAACTGCCGCTATATTCATGGAGACATGGTTGATCTGGAGCACACGGCAGCCCGGCTGGTCAGCGGGAAGGACATCGTGATCGGACCCGGCTGTGAGATTCAGGAGATCCGTTACAGCGCCAGCCTGAAGGTGGACGGTAACGCCAAAGTTGGAGCGGCAATTTTCACGTTAGAGCCGGAAGGACCAGCGCTATGAACAGCCAGAGCCATATGGGTACAGCTGTGCTAAAATTCATCGGCAAAGGCTTGATCCTCCTCTTCGGTATCCCTATTCTAAGCGTGTGGACGGCGGGCAGTATCGTTTGTGCCTGTATTTCCCTGATTGCGGCTGTGCTCGGAACTTTCGGCTGGAACGGCATTGCCATGAACATCTCACCGGGCTATCCGCTGCCGCGTATTGCCAGCCTTCCGGCAGGCATGATGCTTGCATTCATTCTATTCCTGTCCTTTAAATACACCAGACGCTGCCTGCAGCGCTGCCTGCGGTTTATAAGTTCCTGATGAGACTCATGCTTACGTCAAAAAGCCCGGGATTCCCCGGGCTCATCCTCCGCTATACTATCGGCGGTTAGATATTCTCTGCTCAGCGGATTGACTCAGCAATCCGTAGAACCTCGTCACGGTCCAATCCGCGGGTGCTAAGCCCGTAGAGGACGCCGTCTGCTTCCCAATCCAAGCTCCGCTCATTCATCATCACCGCATCGGTGCCGTTCACCTTCACCTGCTCCATTTTCCCGCTGGTCGACATCTCATAGGCATTGTCCTCATTGGCGTAAGCCAGGAATATGCTAATTCTCTTGCCCTTTTTCTCACTGCTGAAGTACAAATTGAGATAGTTTCCGTTCACACCCTCTTCGCCCTTATAGAACTCTCCACGGTCAAAGACGAAGCCTTCCGGCAGGTACTGGGGAAGCTTCACATCAAATAATGCATACTGCTTCATCTCTGCAAGGGACTTTACATTGAACTTTTTTGCTTCCAGCTCCTTGTCCAGCGCCTCCTGTTCCTTCTTGGTAATAATTTGGTTGTCCCATGTTATATTTGCGATCGGTTCACCTGAAGCTGTGAAGAGCGCACCGGCCGGAGTCAGGTAGGATTCCACCGGGTTGCCGTACCGGTCAAAAATCTTCCCCCTCAGCTCCTCCGGAAACTCCGGAGCATTACGGGTGTAATCCATTACACTGGCGATAATATGGCCGAGATTAATCTTCTGCAGCATCTCCTGGGCAAAGGACGGCTTAACGAAGCCGGCACTGACTATGCCTGCAATCAGCAGCGAAGCCAGGATCATGGCCGGTCGTTTCAATCTCCGGGTCAGTTGCATTCCCCGGTTAGCGTGATCACGCGAAAAGCCGTTTCGAGCCTTAACCAACACGGTGGAGCGGCTGGAATCCCGGCTGAAATCATGCTCCGCCAGTGCTTGTCCCAGCTTCAGCAGCTCCTCGTACTCCGGAGACTTCTTCCTGTTTCCGGTAACGTCTGTGTAGCGGCTGTTGTCGATATCATGTGCGAAGTTTTGTATTGTATTTTTCTCTTTAGGATTCACAGTTCATCCACACTCCCGATTTCAGATTTTAATTTTTTCATGCTGCGGTAGAGGGTGACGCCCACATTGCTCTCGGACATCCCTGTGACCAGGGCAATCTCTTTGTTTTTCAGACCGGCTCCGAATTTAAGCGCTACGATATTCCGCTCCTTCACACCAAGTGTGTCCAGTGCATGCTTCAGCCTCCCGCTCCGCTCTTCCTCCAGCAGCTGCTCTTCAGGAGCCTTTTTGCCTGAGACCAGCTCCCGGATAGACTCCAGCGAGAAAAACTTCTGACGCTTCAGGCTTCTGTAATAATCATTCACTACATTCCTCGCGATGGCGAACAGCCACACCTCAAACGGCGCCTTTTTCCGGGAATAGCCCGGCAGCCTGGACAATGTCTTTTCAAACACCAGACTCGTCAAATCCTCCGCCATATAGCGGCAGCTGACCCGGTAGGCAATATAGTTAAAAATCCTTTTATAGTAAGTATCAAATACCGTTGTGAACAGTTCGTCTGTATCTGCAAAATCCTGTTCGCTCTCCAGTAACAAAGGTTGTATCCATGCGCGCTCCTGCACCTTTCAGTTCTCCTTTCCACACTCTTTACTTGGCCAAGTAAGTTAGTTACTACAGCTAATACGCTGTTTCGTCGGTTTCATTACAGGGAGGGGTGAAAATCGCGAAAAAGTCGATGAAATAGGGGGGAGGATCAGCATCCGGGCAGGTGTAAATTGTGCTTGTGAAAAGAGGAAGGCCTGAGCCGCTGCCCATGTCAGGTACGTGCTCAGGCGAAAAAATAATGCAGAAACTGTGCGGGGCTATGTGAGGTTTGTATGAGGAAAGATAGAATATACGCTTATGTATTTATGCATTTCTCAAAGTCATCTGATAAGGCGCTACTGGCGGTCCTTGGTGCTCATGTCCAGCCTGTTATATGTATTAATCAGCTCATCCAGCTTCACGGATTGTCTGATTACGCTTGCATGATTTAACCCGTACTGCTGCTCCATTTGATTTAGTTTGGCCCGTTCACGTTCGATCTGCCGGTGAATGGCCGTAAGCTCCTTCATGACATTACCTCCCTTAGACATTCTAGAGGGATATGTCAAATTATAGGATGTCAGCGGCATTGCATTATGAATAAAAAACCATGAAACTGCAAGGTTATTGGTAAAAATCTTTCGTTTTTTATAACCCGCTTGGTAATAAGACTCCTCTAAAAAAACAAAGCGGTACAGGTCTCTCCTGACCCGCCAGTGTGGTGAGAAACCCAGCTCTTTTAATGGTCTTGGGTTTCTTTGCCGTATTTCCATGTCTGCGGATGCGGCATCCGTTAACTGCCTCATCCTCTTTCGCACGCTAACGGACCCAGCTGCCTCATCCTTTTTCGCACGCTAACGGACCCAGCGTCCGTTATTTGCCTAATATCGCTCCGTTTCTATCGCTAACGGACCGTCGTTCCTTTATGCTGCTAAATGATAGGTAAATGAAGCCCTTTCGGATGAAATAACGGATCCAGGGTCTGTTAGGATTTCAAAACACACCTCTAGCGCAAAATAACGGATCTGGGGTCCGTTAGCATTAGCATTTCAGCATTTCCAAGGAATTAATAGGTTCTGGTGCGGGTAAGGGATGGGGTTGAGCCGGCAATGATTAACGCCACCTTAAGAAGGCTTTCGGCACTTTCTCGACAGCCTGGCGGTACAGTTCTCCCCTGTACCGCCTCCGCGCCACACTGCCGCGCTTCACAGATTAATTTTGCCGAGCAAATGAATCAGCTGCTGCTTCTCTTCCGGATCAAACCGCTCATAGACGGCTTCCAGCAGCGCTTCCGACACGTCTTCAAAAACAGGCTGAAGCTCCCTGCCCTTCTCTGTAAGCGACAGCCGGAAAATCCGGCCGTCTTTCTCATCCTGCTCCCTTTTTACATACTCCAATCGCACCAGTTTATCCACCAGAGCCGTAATCGTAGACTTGTCTTTATCAATCGCAGCAGACAGCTGATTCATCGTCATATTCTCCCGGGCAAACAGCTGGTACAGAATATCACCATGGGAAGGGGCAATGCCCTGCAGATTATGTTTTTTGAGTTCACGTTCAATAAATCGGTTACCATGCCGGTGAATGCGGCTGATTGCCGCTAATATATTATTTTCATTCATAGTTCAATGTTAGATTTACACAAAATTCCTGTCAACCCTCTATCTGATCCCAAAATTAAGAGCACAATACCAGTTCCAGGCACATGACCATGAATAATATTTAAAAATTTAGTTTGATATAAAAATTATTTTTGAATTTGTGACTTTTATCACACCTATTGTGAAAAAAATCACTTAATATAAAGACAAGAGATGATCATCCACTAACACTTACAAAAAATAAATCTTAGGCCTGTATAAGTTAACCGGAACGATGGAAATACATCCGGTGCAAATGCCTAAAATACAAAATCAGGAGTGGAGAATATGTTTAATCATTGGTTCCGTAATAATAAAGTGGCTATGCTGTTGCTTACGCTAGTGCGTATATATGTTGGTTACCAGTGGCTTGAAGCCGGATGGCACAAGCTGACCGGCGGATTCGATGCCTCGGGTTTCCTCCAAGGGGCCATCGCCAAAAGTGCCGGAGAAGGCGCGACCGTGCAGGCCTGGTGGGGCAGCTTCCTCGAGCATGCGGCACTTCCCGGTGTGAACTTCTTTAATTTCCTTGTTCCGGTGGGTGAGGTTCTCGTCGGACTGGGCCTGATTCTCGGTACCTTCACTACTTTTGCAGCGCTGATGGGCCTCGTGATGAATGCCGCTTACCTGCTCTCGGGTACAGTCAGCACCAATGTGCAGCTGCTGCTCATGGAAGTGATCATCATTGTATCGGCAGCTAATGCCGGCAAGATCGGATTCGATTATTGGGTTATGCCTTACCTGCGCAGACTGTTCCACAAAAAAGATACTGCAGCGGCCGTACGCCCTGTAATGCCCGCATCTGCTATGAAACGTACTGTCTAAATGAAAATCTGCCTGTACTCCCATCTGACCCGCTGGAAGGAACTTTCAATAGTTCTTCTCCGGCGGGTCATTGTTTTATTCTTTTTTTGCAATCGTAACAGGCTTGTTGCAGCTTTGTTAACAGATCGTGACCCGGACACGGCTATTTTATTCTATAATAGAATAGGTTTTGGAATTATTAGACTCCGGAGGTTATCCTATGAAAAAAATAATTGCCGCTTCCTCGGTCGCCCTCGCTCTTCTCGGCGGTCTGGCGGCTACATATAGCAATACTGCACATGCAGCACCCAAGCTCTCACTTATTGTGGACGGACAGCCTGCCCTCGCCAATCTTGAGCCTTTTGAATCTGCAGGGATTTTGTATGTGCCTGCCAGAACTCTGCTTGAATATTATCCTGCTGAACTGAAATGGGACAATCTCCGCAAAAAGCTGATGATCACAACCAGCTACTCCGTCACTACTCTTTCGCCCGGCAGTTCTTCCATGCAGATCCAGTATACACAGACCGAAGGCGGTTACGAAGAGAAGCTGGAGGCTCCTGTTCTCCTTAAGGCAGGACATAACTATGTTCCCGCAGACACGCTCCCCCTTCTTACCGGAGCCGAAGTTGAGCTCGACGCGTCCGGCCGCAGAGTAACCGTTGTGTCCGGCAGTCTCAGCACGTCCGTACGGGTTCCCGAAGAGCCGCTGGCCGTAGCTTCAACCAACAGCAGTGTCAAACTGTATGCTGCGCTCAAAGACGGGGATACCTATAAGGGTTTTATTCTTGAAGTGAACGGCAAGAAGCACAGCTTCGACTGGAAAGCTCCCCGGGATACTACGCGTCCTCCAGAGTTATATTACGCTGACATAGACAGTGACGGTAAACCGGAAGCAACGGTCGTTCTCTATATGGGGCATGGAACCGGAATGATGGCCCAGGAGGTTCATGTGGTTAAACCTGAGCAATGGAAGGAGCTTGACGTTCCTCCTGCAGAAGAAGCAGCGGCGGCTGCCGTATCCTCTGTCATCTCCCTGGACCGGAAGGATGTGCTGCTGAAGCTTGAACTCGCTGGCTCTTCACCGTCGAAGGTAACCATGAGGCTGCCGGACCGTGCAGAAGATGGCGGACTGAAGTATTTCGGAGACAAGGCCGGAATTGGTGCAGTGACTTATTACCGGGTGGAGAACGGCAGGCTGAAGGCCGAAACCAATGTCACCGTGGGGATGCTGGAGAGTATGGGAACTCTGATGCTGGATTATAAAGCGGGGAAAGGCGGAATGGTACTGGATACCATTACCTTTGAGGCCCATGATACCCTGATGGAATTTGTGGAGCAGCAGGAACCTCCTCTCCAAAAAAAGGAGTCTATCTAACCGATGATTGATGCCCATATTCATCTGGAACAATATCTTGAGGGACAATCTCCTGAAGCACTGGATTCCATGCTGCAGGTGCTGCCGGGTCAAGGAATCGATAAGCTCATTGCCGTCTCGATGAACCTGGAATCCTGCCGGCGTACTCGGCAAATCGCCGCGCTGCATCCGCAGCTTGTGAAGCCGGCCTACGGCTTTCATCCCGAGCAGCCGCTGCCGTCCGGAACTGAGCTTGCTGCGCTGCTGGAGTGGATAAATCAGCATGGTGAAGAGATGGTTGCTGTAGGCGAGGTCGGCCTGCCGTATTACAGCAGGGCTGAAGCCCTGGCCCGGGGTGAAGACTTTGACATGGAGCCTTACATCCGGCTGCTTGATATCCTGCTTGAGGCTGCAGCCCGGCTGAACAAGCCGGCTGTACTGCATGCCGTCTATGAAGATGCGCTGACAGCCTGTGCCCTGCTGGAGAAGCATGGCATAACCAAGGCGCATTTTCACTGGTTCAAGGGTCCCCGGAAAGCTGTAGAGCTCATGATTGAACGCGGCTATTATATCTCCTTCACTCCGGATATTGTCTACGAGCCGGAGATCCAGGAGCTGGCGCGCATGTATCCGCCGCAGCTGGTCATGGCCGAAACGGACGGGCCCTGGCCGTTCGAAGGTCCTTTCACCGGAAAATCCACGCATCCGGCTATGATTCATGAGGTGGCCGCTGTGTGGGGCTCGCTGCACGGTTATTCCCCCGCTCAGGCGGCGGATTTGCTGACGGCAAATACACTGTGTTTTTACGGATTATAGCAGGGCAGGTCCACTCCAGGTCCACTCATACCGTCAGCCTCTCCACGCCAGCCAGCGTCCCGCCTTCAAATTGCATTTTGTAAATATCCGGTTTGGTGAGACTGTCCAGAAATTCCGGCCCGTATTCATCGGCGTAATAGCCCATCATCAGCGCCATCACCATACCGTGCGTGCCGATTACAATCCGCTCCCCCTGATGGTTATGCAGAATATTCTTCAGCGCCGCCACCGCCCTTGCCTGGCAGGCTGCATTGGATTCACCTCCAGGGAGGGCAAAATCCGGCTCCGCAAACATCCGCTCCAGGTACAAATCAACCTCCTCGTCTGTCAGCTGCCGGTCAGAGCCGTGCCAGTCCCGCTCCTTAAGATCCTCCAGGGTATGTATTTCCCGGCCCAGCTCTGCTGCCAATACGCTGATGGTATCGACCGCACGTGCATAAGGGCTGCTATACAGCGCAGTAATGCCTTCATTCCGCAGCCGCTCAGCCACTTTGTGCGCATCCTGCTTCCCCCGGGGCGTCAATCCGCGCTGCCATTCTGTCCCATCCGACTTGTCCGACTCGCTGTGCCGCACCATGTAAATGTAAGTTGTCATCTGCATTCCCTCCAATCATTCGCACCAGTGTAGCCGGAATGATATCCCTCCGCCATAACAAAGGCCGGCACCTCTGCTTTAAATGTATTTCATACAACTAAAATGATTTATTTGTGCGCAGAACGAACTTTAATTGCATTCTCTGCAGTTAAAACTGCTCACTTTCCGCATAAGGGGAAATTACGCCGTTTTTAGTTGTACAGAATGCAGTTAAACTCCAAAACCTGGTTTTTCGCAGTCATTTAACTGCAGGAAATACACTTATTCCGCGGTGGCAGCCTCTGCAGGCAGATACAATTACAATTACCAAACCGCACAGAGGCTCACCCCATTACAATTACAGCTTAACCCTGCTGCTCCGCCCTGCCCTGAGCCGGGTGCACAGCGGCATCCTCTGCTGCAGCAGGCTGTACCGGCCAGAGCAGCCGCCCGAACAGCAGGCCAGCCAGGCCAAGAATCATCTGCAGGATACCAAAATTGATGAAGATACGCCCCGCTCCGGCAAGCTCAACCAGCAGCCCGCCAAGCAGCGGGGCAGCGATCATCACCGCGCTGAGCACGGTATTCTGGATCCCGAAGATGCGGCCGGTCATATGCGGAGGGGTTTCTTTTTGCAGGCAGTAGTTAAAAGCTACAATCACCATCCCGTTCCCGGTCCCCAGCAGGAATCCGAGCAGCAGCACCCAGAGCTCGGGGGAACCGGGCTGAAGCAGCCCAAGGCCGGCCACGGAAAGGCCGATCAGAGTATACCCCCCGCCAATCCGCCAGCCGTACGCCAGCTTCTGCCCTATTTTACTCAGAAGAAGAATGACCAGCACGGCACCCGCTCCGGATGCGGCAATCATCCAGCCCAGCAGTGACTCATTGGTCGGTGAATAGGCACGGAACAGGCTCGTAAACTGAAAATCGATGACCTGGATGACGAGCGATCCGGCAAACCCGAACAGCATCGTATTCAGCAGCACCCGGCTGCGGAGCATGAAGCTCCAGCCTTCTTTCCACAGCATGCGGAGCGGAATCTTTTCGGAAGGAGTCTCCGGCAGCAGAGGCTGTTCCTCTGTGTGGATGTTTTTTACGGAGAGCAGCAGCAGATAGGAGCCCACACGCAGCACCGCATTCAATAAAATGCACCACTGCGGGGTAAGCAGCGACAGAGCGACTCCGCCCAGCAGCGGGCCGGCAATTTTGGAGCCCTGGTTCACGATTCCGTTAAGCGAAGAAGCCTGCAGCAGCTGGTCCTCTCTGACAATGCTGCGGGTCAGGGACTGCTGCGCAGGCACATTCACTGTTGAAATAGCGGAACGCAGTGCGAGAACAGGCAGCAGCCATACCATGCTTGGCGCGAATAACACCAGGACGGTCAGAACCGCAGTCAGCAGATCGCAGATTCGCATCAGCTTCAGCTTGTTGAGCCGGTCAGCGGCTACGCCTGCTACGGAGCCGAGCAGAATGCTCGGCAGCGCAATGGCGACCGGAATCAGCGCCAGCGCCAAAGGTCCGGCCTGCCAGCGGTAGCCCACCATCACCTGGATGGCCAGCGTATCGAACCAGTCGCCAAAGGTTGCTGTGGCGTAGGCGCTGTACACGCGCATGTATGTTTTGTTATGCAGCAGGCTTGTGCTCTGCTTGGATGTTGCTTCCATCTGACATTCCTCCAGGTCACATTAAGAATCAATTCTTGTATGACCTTACTGTAAAGGAGAATTGTCAGAGAATTATCAGAGGGGCTGCAGCAGCTTCTGCAAAAGTTCCTCCAAAGGCTGCTCCAGCCGGATCAGCCCGGAATCCTCCAGCGCAGCCCTGAATCTGCTCCCGTACTTACGCTGCATGGCTGCGGTAGCCGGGAACATCCGGAAAAAGTGAGTAATCCGGTACAGCCCGTAAAGCTGCAATGGAACGAACCCGGACATCTCCAGCACCTGAAGGCCTTCATCCAGCAGCGTTTCCGCCTGGCGCCACTGCGAGTTCCGTACATGCCAAAGCCCTTGTACAATTTTGTAGCTGCCGATTTCCCGCAAGAAGGGTTTTTGCTGCAAAACCTCCCCGACCGCTTGATCCATCCGCGCAAGCTCCTCATTTCCGGTACCCGCAACCAGATGTGTAAACAGCTCCGTAATCAGCGTGACCGGAATAAAGTTATCATAGCCGAGTTCTGCAATGACTTGATGAGACTTTGTCAGACGTTCCAGTGCCCTTTCAGGCTCTCCTGCCATCGTGAACAAATCCAGCATAGTGAGGATTTCCACCTCCAGCTGGTGTTCCGGATGCATCACCTGCCGCTCGATGACCTGCTCGCAAAAGCTCAGCCTCTCCCTGGGATCGCCGGTAAAAATATAGAACACGAGCAGATAAAACAGCCGGTCCTGGAGCGGAAGCTCTTCCGTATGGATCAGCCACTCCAAATCCCCCTGGACAAAATGAACCACCATGGAGTACAGCGGGTCCATCCCGTAGCCGAGAATATCCTGCTGGCTCGCCAGGGTGACCATAGATCTGCCCTGCCCGTAGACATGGAACTTGGAGAACACGTCATTCATTGTCTCCCGCAGTTCAGGGTCCTTCGCCGCCGGAGTCACCGCCAGCCCTGCAGCTGGACCTGTCAGGCTCAGACTATAGCCAAAGCCGCGGACGGTTGTGATACTCAGTCCGCCGATGCCGCGCAGCTTTTTGCGCAGCCGGTAAATATGGTCGTCCACTGTGCGTTCTACCGGGTATTCCATGGGCCACACTTTATCAAGGAGCTGCTCCCGGCTGAATGTGCGCCCCCTGTTGAGATACAGAAACTGAAGGAGGGCAAATTCCTTGGGCAGCAGCTCAAGCGTGACTCCGCCGCAGATGACTTTATATTGACTTGCGTCTAATTCCAGATGCATTGCTGATCCTCTTTTCCACATTGTAAATCCATGGATAGATTATATCAGCCCTTTATATTATTAATGAAGTCCCCGGGGGAAAATACAGGAATATGCTCCACCGTGCCAGCCTGGTCCATAATGCACGTTTACCGCTATCCTCTATCTGCTATTCAAATATCCCCTCTTGGACTCTCCCCATTCAAATGGTAGATCAGCTGTACAACGCCGGAAGAGTATGTTTTGGCACGGACCAGCTTTAAGTTCACTCTCTGTGTAATATCAATAAACAGCGGTTTGCCTTCTCCCAAAATTACCGGATGAACAGACAATCTGAACTCATCGACCAGTCCCAGATTAACAAAGGTTGTCGTAAGATTCGCTCCGCCATACAGCCACATGTCTTTGCCGGGTTTACTCTTTAACTGGTTTACTTCTTCCAGTATACTGCCGTTCAAGAAAATTACGTTATCATCCGTCCCTTTTTGCGTCCTTGAAAACACGTATTTTTCTTTGCTGTGAACCGATTCCCAAAGTTCTTTATCAGCCTCGGTATGTTCAGTTTCCTGAGCGTATTGACTCCATAGATCATAGCTTTTTCTTCCATACAAAATAGTATCGATTTGGTTCAAAAATGCATCGAATTCCATCTCAGGATCCATGATGCACCAGTCAATTTCCCCGTTTTTCCCTTCAATAAAACCATCCAGCGTAACGGCCAAGTCCAAAATAATTTTTCGTATCATGATTTTGCTCCCTTCAATAAGTTACCCCTATTATAAATCTTAAATATGTCATCTTATGTCTTATTTATTTGCAGAAAATAAAAATTCCGCTGTGCTGGAAGCATCTATAAAAAAGCGGCAGCCGCGGACTATATTACAACGTCCGGACTGCCGCTTTTTAGTTAATAATTATCGAAGGTGGCTGTGAACCGGATGACCGTACCTGCTGAACACTTGTCCGCATCTTCCACATTAATTTCCCCGTTCATCAACCCGATGATCCGCTTGCTGATCGCCAGCCCCAGACCGGTACCTTCTGTCCGCCTGGTTATGCCGTTATCGACCCGGTAGAAAGGCAGAAACAGCTGCTTGCGCTTCTCCGCAGGGATTCCAATACCGGTATCCTCTATAGTGAATTGAAGCCGGGCTGTAGCAGGATCGGATGAAAGTAGCTGCACTGCAATGGAAATACTGCCTTCCTCCGTGAACTTGACCGCGTTCCCCAGCAGATTAAGCAGCACCTGCCTCAACCGCCCGTCATCACCCACTATAATCTGCGGAACCTCGCTCTCCACCGAGACGTTTACCATAAGCCTTTTGTTACTTATAGATGTATTCAGGAGATCCAGCGTCTCATCTATGGAATCCCGGACATTAAAGGCTTCATTCAACAATCCGAAACCTGATTCCAGCTTACTGTAATCCAAAATATCGTTCACGATCCGCAACAGTGACTTTCCGCTTTTTTGAATGGTGGTGACATACTGCTTCTGCTTGTGATCAAGCCCGGTTGCAGCCAACAGATCGGCCATGGCCAGCACACCGTTCATCGGTGTTCTAATCTCATGATTCATTGTCGCGATGAATTCATTTTTGGCCTGGTTGGCCATCTCCACGGCTTCCTTCTCAATCAAAAGATGCTTCTGTTCGTTAAGCAGCTGTCTTTGCACTGATAAAGACGGAAAAATAATTTCTTCCTTGTTGTGGTACCGGTAGAGAGGTGATTGAAAAAACTCCATGTCCGTCATGACATATTCATGTTCTTTCATCAATTCATTCTGTAAGGACGAAGAGATCTCTGCCGCATTATAGGCGCAGACAGAAACCATTCCGAAGTCCCGGACAACACAGGTGGTCTGCCGCTCGTACGCCTTCAGATTGCCATGTATATGTCTTTCGTTATGGTCGCCCCAGGTCATTACGTTGGCCCAGGTGCGGATAGGCAAATTCTGTGCCTGAACTTCCCCCATAATCTCTTCAAAGTGGCTAAGAATGTGCTGGAAGTCGAAGTCGCCACGGGAGCCATAGTACTCTATGTTATTTGCATAATGAAGAGATGGAAGCTGGCCCGAAGGAACGCTGCCGCTGAGCTTGTTCAAGATCTCATGATACACATCTTCCCGCTCAATCAGCAGTATATGATGGCCTTGATCAAGCCCCGCAGTAATATAGGATAGAGCATTATCAACATAACGGTTGATATCCTCGAACAAATACAGGATATGTCCACCGTCTGTGACGCTGGTCAATGAATTTAGCGTTATTGCTTCTCTGCTCATAAACAGCTCCCCGAAACTTACTTTATAATTAATACTTTAAATTATAAAGTAAAAAGAGGCCTCCGTCACTTGAATTCATCCCGCAAACGTACGATTTCCCGCATCAGCTCCCGGTTTTCTTCTTCGGTCTCAGCAAGCCTGCTGCGCATAAGATCAGCGAGGCGCATGCTCAGCAGCTGGAGCTCTCCTTCCCGGGCTTGTTCTTCAGGTGTAAGCACCCGGTCCCGCTGTTTGGAAGTGTACTCCTCATAGGTTCCCGGAAAGAATTGCGGCTTGCACCCGTGATCCAGACGGACCAGACGGTTCGCCACCTTGGCATGCAGATACCGGTCATGCGAGACAATGACCAGCCCGCCGGGATAAGCCGCGAGTGCTTCTTCCACCCGTTCACGCGTATCAATATCCAGATAGTTGGTCGGTTCATCAAGGACCAGAAGATTGCTTTTACCAAAATACAATTTCAGAAAAGCCACCCGGCATTTCTCGCCCAGGCTGAGATCACCGATCATCTTGAATACATCCTCCCGTGAAAATAAAAAGCACCCCAGAATCGTGCGTGCCTCACTCTGCGTCATTCCCGGCAGCTCAAGCAGGCTGTCCAGGATGGTCAATTCCGGATTCAGATGGTCCAGCTCCTGTGCGAAATATCCGATCCGGGTACACGGATGAACACGTATTTCTCCTCCGGCAGGCTTCGTGATTCCTGCAATCAGCTTCAGCAGTGACGATTTCCCCGCACCGTTCGGCCCCAGAACAGCAAGCCGGTCTCCCCGCCGTAAAGAAAGATTGAAATGTTCCAGCAGCGCCGGACCGCCGCCGTAGGCCAGGGTGACATCCTCCAGCTTCAGCAGGGCATCGCCTTCAAAAGCTCCGCTATCCAGCTTCATATTCAGCTTCGGCGCGTTCTTCGGCCGCTCTACACGGTTCTGCTCCATGCGGGCGAGCGCGGATTCCTTGGCGTGGAGGCGGGACACATTCTTCTTCGCCTGGGAGCGCCGGAAATCATTCTGCCCCGCTGCACGGTGCGCCTGCCGGAACCATTCGGCATACCTCCGGATGCTCTCCAGCAGCTTTTCTTTCTCCAGCTCCTGTTTCCGGTATTGCCCCTCCAATGTCCGCGCCTCCACTTCCTTCTGCTCCCTGTACTGCGTATACGCTCCGGGATAACGGCGGCAGCCCGCCGGGCCCAGCTCCAGCACCGCAGTTGCCGTACGGTCAATAAAGGTGCGGTCATGCGAGACGTAGAACACGGTACCGGGGTAACTCCGCACCCATTCTTCCAGCCACTCCATCGTTACTTCATCCAAATGGTTCGTCGGTTCATCCAGCAGAAGCAGCTTGGGCTGCCGGGCAAGCAGCGCCGCGAGCTGTACTCTTGTCTTCTGTCCGCCGCTCAGCAGGCGGTATGGCTGATTCCACAGCTCAGGCCCAAGCTTCAGCTGACGCAGGCTTTTCTCAACTCTGGCTTCCCAGCTGTAACCGTCCAGCTGCAGATAGTGCTCATAGACTTCCCCGTATTCAGCAACTGCAGCTGCATCAGCACCGTCACTCTCCTCCAATATGTGCGCCAGCTGCTCCATTCGGTGCCCCAGCTCGGCCACTTCTGCCAAGCCGGAATAGACGAACTTAAGCACGGTGACTTCCGGCGGAATGTTCAGCTGCTGATCCAGCACCCCCCACTCTTCCGGCGGCTGGGTGCTGCTGACACTGCCTTCTTCAAAGGCCAGCCGGCCAAGCAGTCCCTGCAGCAGCGTTGTTTTGCCGATTCCATTGCGCCCGAATAACAGCAGCCGTTCTCCTGCAGCGATTTCAAAGGACACGCCTTCAAACAAAGGGGTGCCGTTCCATTCTTTTTTTATATCTTTCACTTTAATAAGGGTCATATTGATTCCTCCGTTTCCTTGGGCGATGCACAAACCCATCAGAAAAACCGCAGCCAGCGGGCTGCGGTTTACAGGTAACGTATGAGGACCTGAGACAATAACAAACCAGCCTCCGGGCAGCGCAGCATATAATCAAATACACGCTAAGTCAAGCCGCCCGTACAAAACTGCTCTTGTATTGCTCATAAGGGTCCCGACAAACACACGTATCCCTGACCGTACACCCTGGGCGGGTGTCCCGTGGACTGTGCACACATGCACATCACAAGTTCATTGGTCTTCATCAGGAAACGTGTTAGTTATTCATTGGTCGGGCGCCCTCCGTAATTGTCCGTTTTGATTGATGCTTACAGTATAAATAAATACCAGCCTGCAAACAAGGTAAAGAATAATTATAATGATTCCTGCGTGGCGGCCAATACAGCTTAAAATTTGAAGCAGGCCTTCAGATTTTATAAGAATGTCACCGTTTTAGTCTGCGCATCATAAGTGAATTGAAGCCCGAACAATCCCGGCAGGCTGGACAGCGGAATCATCAGCTTGTTGTCAACATTCCGCGAAGCCGGTATGGTAACACTTTTCCCGTTAACTGCAGCCTGATCCGTCTGCGGCTTATGGGTGACCGAATGATTTCCGATGGTGATGATCAGCGCTCCGGTACCGGGTTCCTGCTTCAGGGTTCCTCCAAGGACAGCCACCGATTCCCGCAGCGGAATGAACACACGCGAGTTCTCCAGCAGCAGGGAGTCCTTAAGCTTCACCGGATTGCCGTCAATAATAAAGGTTCCGGCGAACATGGTTTTACCGAGTTTATACCCGGCTTTGCCTGCAATGCTCTCCATATCCAAATTGGAGGACGTAATAACGACTTTGGTATTCTTGGCGATCCGCGGATATAACCAATGAATATCATCATTGTGCATCCGGATGCAGCCTGCGCTGACATATTTGCCGATAGAAGATTCATTATTATTGCCGTGAATGGCGTAGGTGGTCCCCATGGTGCCGTTCACCTCAAGTCCCAGCCACCGGTCACCGAGCGGATTGGCAGGATCGCCGCCGGGTATTTTCTCTTTGTAGTACGGTCTGTTTTTGATCTTGACTACGATTTTGAAGGTACCTTCAGGCGTCAGACTCCGGGTCTTGCCGGTGGCCACCGGAAATATCTTTTCCAGCTTGCCGTTAGTGAAATAGCCGAGCTTGTTGCTCTTTTTGTTCACGACAATCAGATCCGCAGAAGCTGATCCTGCTGCCGACGCATTCCCTGCATAACAGGCCGTGAACATAACCAGAAACACAAGTACCAGCTTGATGCCCCGCGGCATCCAGGCCTTGACCAGGCCATTCGTCTCATGCAGATTCATGTTGCCCCACCTCCAGGTTATGGGTGATTCTGGAACTTCTTTTCTACATAGACGTAGTTCAGCGGCATTAGTTGCAGGGCAGCCTGTACCTATTCTATAGGGCTGGTCCATCATATTTCAGCCCTTGTAACATGCAGGAAAATACTCCGCCCGGGACAGTATTAATGAATATTCCGCACGGGCACCAGAGATAATAAACTTCGGATTACAAAATAAACCTGCCAAGGAGGCACAACCCTTTGAACTCTAACATCTCCAGTCAGATCAACCAATGTGAGCAGATCATCCAACAGCTGGTAAACCAAACCCAGCAGGCAAGCCAGGCTTATCAGCAAATGCTTCAGCAGGAGCAGCAAAATGCTGTCAGACTGGAAGAGCTGGCGCAGCGTGAACATAAAGCCACTCAAATCATTCAAAGTGCCCTGCAAGGACATCACACTGCTATTCAGCAGCTGCAGCAGGTTACCCAGTCTCTGAGACAAATTGAGCAAAGCTCGGTGACGGCTGGCTACAATACCGGAGCGCAAAGCTTCAACCCTGCCTTTAACCCGTCCTTCAACACTTCCTTCAACACACCATCCATAAACAGAACCTTCCCGGCAGGCCAATCCTTTGGTTCCTCTACCGGCTCTGCGTTTGGTTCCCCAGTGAACCAGGGCCGCAGCTTTCAATAACAGGCTTTCTCCAGCAGAGTAAAAATAAGGCTGTTACCGCAGAAATGTGATTTTTCATTTCTGCCCGGTAACAGTCTTTTTGCAGTTTTTCAGTCTTCATCACTTATTCAACCAGCCTTCCCTTCCGTTCCGCAAGGCCGATCGTTGCCTTGACACCGGAGTTGAACTCCAGAAAATCACTTTCAACACCGTCGCTGAAAATAACCCCGTCCTCCGGCATCTGCGAGGTAATCTGCAGCGGATGGCTTCCGCTGATCCGGCCAAACACCACCCCTGCGGAAGTTGTGCGGCTTGGAAAAGGCTCCCTCACCGTGAAATACAGCTCCGGGTGATCCCAGGCGAGCGGCGTGTTCATTCCCCCTTCAGCAAGGCCGCGGGAATCCGCCTCTGTGCCGGCCCCCTGCATACCGGCCGCACTGCGGACAATACCCGCTGCTCCGGCGAGGACGCTTTTGAACCAGCCCGTAGAACCCATTCCGGTGGAAATAATAATCCCGCTCGAAGACTGCTGTTCGCTGACTCCGGCAAGCTCCAGCTGGTAACGTGCGGATACATGGGTTCTGCGGCCGATGAACAGATCGTTGACGCCGTACAGGCTCTGTCCGTCGTTCAGCTCTGCCTTGGCCAGCGTCACCTCGCGTACCTTACGCTGTCCGCGGAACACCTCAGGCAGAAGCTGGCGCAGATCACGGACAGTGAACGGCAGCAGCACCCCGTCCCAGCGCTGCGGATCCGGATTGACCCCGATCAGCGGCTGCTCCCGCAAATACTTGAGCGTGTTGGCCACAAGACCGTCCTGCCCCAGCACGACTACTGTATCCTCATCCCCAAAGATGAAATTCGGCACATGCTGGCGTTCCAGCAGCTGCACCCTGCCCAGTGCCCCCAGCTCGATCACCGCTGTCTCCACGGCTTTGCGGTAAGTGTAATCCTCGCTGACATAATCGCTGAAATCGGCACCCAGCCGCTCAATATAGAACTGTGCCTGCTGGATCGTATTGTAGCGGACGACCAGCTCTTCAAGCCGGGTCTTGCGCTTGATCAGCACAATTTTATTCTCCGATATCCGGCTGCTCATCGTCCTCCTGCTCCTCTCGCTGCTCCGGTGCTACTTCCCTGTGCACCATTCATAATCCCCTGCAGCAGGTCCGGTGTAATATTCAGCTGGCCAATCTTCCCGGCATTCTCCGCCAGCTCCTGAAAGGCAATCGCAATCAGCTTATCCGGCTTCATGCCGACATTCGTCAGTGCCTGCAGCACATTCGGCGAGACCCCCTGCAGCGAATTCATGACTGCCGACAGCTCGTAGGCTTTGGCATCGGCTTCGGCTTTCTGGTTCGCCACTGTCAGCTCAATGAGCTCCTGCTTCTTCTCCTCAAGCGCCGTATCGAAGGTGAGCTGCTCCTCCTTCATAGCATTCTGCCTCTGCTTCACTGACCGTTCGGCATCGAGCTGGGTCTCGCGGATCTGCTTCTTTTTCGTCTCCACAGCGATTTCCGTACTCAGCTCATTCTCTTTCACTCGGCGCTCCTGCTCGATGGATGCATTCCGGCGCGCATAGAGCGCATCGTCGGCGCTGCGGAGAATCTCTTCCCTGGCCTGTGCTTCCAGAGCGCGCAGCGTTTCCTTATTCGGAACGATAGCCAGAATTGACAAGCCCATCAGCTCGATCCCAAGCTTCTCAATCTCCTCCGCTCTGCCGATTTCCTGGGTAATAACCTTGGCCAGACGTTCACTCGACTGGATGGCTTCGCGGAGCGGCAGCTGCTCCAGCTGTTTTTTGGTCAGCACCTTTGCAATATTAATGACCCGCTGGGCCAGCTTGCCCGGATCGTCGGAAAGATAGGTATTCTTTTTCAAATTGTAGGTGTAGTTGAGGATTTGCGTCGTTTTGCGGTAATCGACGATCCTGTAGGTCAGCTGGCCCTGCACCGTTACCGTCTGATAATCATTCGTGATCTCCTCGAACATGAAAGGAACATCAATCGAGGATACCGGAACAACAATTACCGAAGTAGTAGGCGCGTAATAGTAGAAAGAAAGGCCGACACCTTCACGGACAACCTTGCCGTTTCTCACTTTGAGGACATAATCACTGGGCTGGAACTTCACGAATCTGAAACCGAACATGGACAAAACCTCCCGTTGTTTTATTTTTTTGATATTAACATTTTGTTATTAACAACACCTTATCACTTTTCCTTGTTATTATCAATATGTTATTATCATTTTTCCGCAAATAAATTCCTGTTCATGCCGAACGCCGCTTTTGCACAAAAACAATTCTTGTCTTAAGTTTTGTCCATTGAGTATCAATGAGCGATGAATTATGATAGATTCCAATTAAATGAGAATGATTATCAACGAAGGTAATCGTTATATTGGGGAGGCACGTTATATGAACAAGGCAAGACAAGCTTTTTCGATGCTGGGTATACTCTTTTTGATGAGTGTGCTGCTGCTCGCATGCGGTAATACAGAGGAGCCAGCTGCAGGCAATGCGGGGGCGGTTAATGCCGGGGGCAATACAGCGGCGGGTGCGGCGCCTTCTACGGAAGGCACAGACAATGGCGCAGAGGCTGAGGCTGAATCCGCTGCACGCTCTTACACAGATTACAAAGGCCACACTGTAGAGATTCCGGTCCATCCTCAGCGTATTGTGTATTCCGGGGAAACCTACGGGGATCTGGTGGCACTGGGAGTCAAGGCAGCCGGATATCCTTTGTCTATGGGTGAAGGCCAGGTTTTTGAGGAGCAGCTGCAGGGGGTTGAAGATGTAGGTTTTCCTATTAATCTTGAAAAAACGCTTGAGCTTCAGCCTGATCTCATTATCTATGCCGGAACAGAGGAGTCCGATTTCGAGGCTTTATCCAAAATCGCGCCTACAGTGATTTTTAACACTTTTGCCCCGCTGGAGGAGCGGATGACGGAAATCGGCGGAATACTGGGCAAAACGGAAGAAGCCGCAGCCTGGCTGGCACGGTATAAAGCAGATGAAGCGGCCATGTGGGAGCAGCTGAAAGCTGCAGGAATGAAGCCGGGCGAGACCGCTTCTGTCTTCACTTACTATCCTGGAGACCGGCTGTTCATTATGGCGGCAACCGGACTTTCACAGGTGCTGTACGGCGAGAACGGCTTTAAGGCAACACCTCCTGTGCAAAAGCTGCTGGACGAAGGCACAGGCTTTGAGGAAATTTCGCTGGAAGTCCTTGAGCAGTACGCGGGTGACCGGATATTTGTTCTGACTCCGGTAGCCGATGAAGCCAAGCAATCCACAGAATCCATGCTGCAGAGCGAAATCTGGAAGAGCCTGCCTGCAGTCAAAAACGGTTATGTCTACACGCAGGACATTATGAAGACATCCTCTGATGCTACGACCAGGGAATGGCTGCTGCAGGAGCTTCCGCGGCTGATGAATGCACAATAATTAATGCTCTCCGGCTATTGATGTCAGTTTCAAACGGGACATTGGCTCTGCTGGACGCAAAGAAGCTTATCAACGCCTGTTGATAAGCTTCTTTATTTTATATACAATTCTCTTATTGATAATCATTCTCACTCTTCAAGGGAGGTTTGCAATTGTTACCAACAACCTTGCCGCCTGTTCCTCTCCGCTCCCTGCTGTTCCGGCTGGAGAGTGCCGGGCTGATGATCCAGCCTGCCGGTTCTTGCTCCATGCCGCAGATGACACACGGACAGACCCTGCTTATTTTTACCGGCGGCAGCGGTCAGCTGCATATTGATGAAGATTCTGTTCCACTGGCTGCGGACAAATGCTATCTCCTGCCTCCGGGAACTTCCTATAGTACCGATCATCCTGAAATGACGCTGTATTATTACAAGATTATCTTCACTGCCTATCATGATGCCGGCCAGCTTGTCCCGTATGTGCAGGAGCTTCTGCCGGGCAGGCGTGAATTCATCGTTCATCCGTTCACCCGCGTCATCCGTCTGGCGGAAGAGCTTCCGGACAGCAGCGGCAGCAGCAGCGATGTGCAGCTGTACAGGCAGCAGCTGAAGTTCCAGGAGCTTCTGCTTCTGCTGTTCGAGCATAATTATCCCTCAAGTGATGCGCCGAGTCCTGCACAATCTGTAGAAGGTACGATCAAGTTCATGCAGGAGCATTACATGGAGAGCATTACTGTGAAGCAGCTGGCTGAGCTGGCCGGAATCTCGCTCTGGCAGTATACGCCGCTCTTTCAAAAGCTTACCGGCAGGAAGCCGCTTGATTATCTGACCGAGCTGCGGATCAGCATTTCGAAGCAGTACCTCCTGGAGTCGGCGGAACCGCTGCGGGAAATTGCCCGGCTGTCCGGCTTCTCTGACGAGTATTACTTCAGCCGCAGATTCCGCCAGAAGACCGGAGTCACGCCCGGCCACTATGCGCAAATGCAGCGCGGAAAGCTCACGGTCAAGGATTGGACCGGACATACGGTGGACATTCCCGAGCGGCCCAGACGCATCGTCTATCACGGGGAGACGATGGGCGATCTGCTGGCGCTCGGCGTGAAGCCGGTCGGAGGAGATGAGGAGTTTACGCGCAACAGCGTCTACAAGCACCGGCTCCGCAAACTGGCCAACGTCGGGTTTCCGCTGGAGCCCCGGCTTACGGCCTCCCTGCATCCCGATCTTATTATCCTGGCGAGTGCAGACGAACAGAAGTATCAACGGGTTGCAGAAATCGCGCCTACCGTCACCTTTGATTCCTTCGCTCCGCTGGACAGCCGTATGCGCACGCTGGGGAGCTGGCTGGGCAAAGAGCGGGAAGCTGAAGCCTGGCTTGCCGCCTACGCGGCTAAGAACGCGGCCATGTGGCAGCAGCTTTATGATGAGGGTACTCTGCAGTCCGGCGAGACTGCCTCCGCACTGTTCTTCGACCATGGTGAACATCTGTATGCCATGGGAATGTCCGGATTGTCGGCGGCACTGTATGCCTCCGGCGGCTTGCAGCCTACTGCTGAGATCAGAGATATGCTGGACGCCGGGCTCGGTTTCGGCGAGGTAGACCCGCTGCGGCTGGAGGCTTACGCAGGAGACCGCATCTTCATGCTCATCCCGGAGCGGGAAGATTCACGGGCAGCCATGGAGCGGCTGATCCGGAGCCCGCTGTGGCAGCGCCTTCCGGCCGTCCGCCAAGGACATGCCTATCTGCTGGAGGGCAGCAAGTGGAACCTTAGCGATGCCTTGACCCGCGAGCGGCTGCTGACCCTGCTGCCCAGGGTGCTGGATGGGCAGGAAATTTAACGCTAGATGCCCCTGTTGCCAGCGGGCGAAGTTTCTTTATCCACCAGATGCGGCAGTATTAGACCGGCAGCTTATACCTCCACAGCAGCACATTGTATCCGGTTTTTCACGTATATTCAACTCGTTCGTCCTGTCAGCGGCACATTGTACCCGGTTTTTCGCGTATATTCGGCTCGTTCGTACCGTTAGCACCACATTGTACCCGGTTTTTCGCATACATTTGGCTCGTTCGCCTTAGTGGAGGCACATCAGGATTTGCGTAAGGCAGCGAATTTAGTTTGCACACCTTTCAAACTCAAGTATAATACTTAAAATTATTAATTATCTTTCTTTAAAGGAGGCCTCATCCGCATGAACGAAGTTATTACTGTTCAATTACTGGAATCCCTTCAGCCTGCTGTAGCGCATGAGCTGAGTACACTGCTGATCGATGTTGTGCAGGACGGTGCCTCCATCGGTTTCCTTCCCCCGCTTGCCGCGGATGACGCATCGGCTTACTGGCAAGGAGTTCACGGCCCGGGAGTTCTGCTTTGGGGGGCTTTTGCCGGAGAGACTCTCGCAGGTACGGTACAGCTGCATCTGGTGCTCAAACCGAACGCGCCGCACCGCGCAGAGCTTGCCAAGCTGATGGTTCATCCGCAGCACCGCCGCAAAGGTATCGCGGGACTGCTTATCGAAACCGCAGAAAAGGCGGCAGCCGAGCTTAGCAGAACGCTGATTGTCTTGGATACCCGTGAAGGTGATCCATCCAACCTGCTTTACCAGTCACGGGGATATATTGAGGCGGGCAAAATTCCCGGATTCTGCCTCTCCGCCAATGGCAATATGGATGCCACAGTGATTTATTATAAACATTTCCAGCCGTCGGAAGACTTGTAAGGCAAAAAAAGCCTCAGTCCCTATTATGTTAGAGGCTGAGGCTCAGAGTGTTGAGAAACCCGGGTCTTTTAATGGTACTGGGTTTCTTTGCAATGTTTCCATGTCTGCGGACGCTGCATCCGTTAGAGGCCTCGTATTCTTTCGCACGCTAACGGACACTGCGTCCGTTATTTACCGAAAATCGCCCCGATTCCATCCCTAACGGACCGTAGTTCCTCTATTTTGCTAAATGATGGGCAAATTAAGCCCTTTCGGATGAAATAACGGATCTGGGGACCGTTAGGATACCAAAATACATCTCTAGCTCAAAATAACGGATCTGGGGTCCGTTAGCATTAGCATTTTAGCACTTCCAAATCATAATAGGTTCTGGTGCGCGTGAGTTGGTGAGTTGGAGCCGGCAATTCTTAACGCGGTGCCGTGTGAAATCAAAGTTACATAAAAAAGGCTGCCGAGACTTTCTCGACAGCCTGAGCCTCAAGCTCCACTGTGTAGAGACTGAGGCTTTTGTCGTGCCGGGCCTGATCTAGACGCCAACCTTCTGTCTGATCGGCTCCAATGCTGCTGAATGACCGTATACAGGGTAATCCCGTTTGGTCGGAGCGCACCAGTTCACGCCGTTAATGATAACCTTTTGAATATCCTTGTTGTAGTAGGTCGGGTAAGATTCATGTCCTGGCTGAAAATAAAAGATTTTGCCGCTGCCCCGGCGGTAGGTCGATCCGCTCGGGAAAACGTTGCCGCCTTCGAACCAGCCCACAAATACAAGGCTCTCCGGTGCCGGCACATCAAAGTGTGCCCCATACATTTCTTCCTGCTCCAGATCGATATATTCGCCGATGCCCTCGGCAATCGGATGGCTCGGGTCCATGACCCAGAGGCGCTCCTTCTCTTCCGCTTCACGCCATTTCAGGTCGCAGCTGGTGCCCATCAGCTTCATGAAGATTTTGGACATATGCCCGGAATGCAGGACAAGCAGCCCCATTCCCTTCAGCACACGGTTATATACGCGGTTCACGACCTCATCGCTTACTTCCTGATGGGCGATATGGCCCCACCATACCAGCACATCCGTGTTCTCCAGCACTTCTTCCGTCAAGCCGTGCTCCGGCTCGTCCAGTGTTGCCGTTGCAGTGTCAAACCCCGCTTCCTCCAGGAATGAGGCCAATTGGCCGTGAATGCCTTGCGGGTACACCTGGCGGATTCTTTCTTCCTTAAGCTCATGACGGTATTCATTCCATACAGTTACTCTGATCAATTTGGGCACGCTCCTAATCTTATATATAACGCTCCGGACGCTTCGGCAGCGAAGCTTCCGTTTTTTTAGCAGATCATTAACAGTCCACTCCACACGGAAAAACTCCCGCTGCTATCTATATCGGCTAATAAAGCAGAAATGTAGAGTGAGCCGGAATTCTCAAAAGCTTCCCCGTAAGCCCCTCCGTTAATGCGCAGCTGATGTATCTTTATCATACAAATCCGGTGAAGGGCTTTCTTCCTTCATTCTTGTCCTATTATTCCCGAATATTGTCTTGTGGTATTTGAGCGGGGATATCCCTGTCGCTTCTTTAAAAAAATGATGAAAGGTCTTCACGCTCCCAAACCCGGCCGCTTCAGCCACCTCAGACATCGGCAGGTCCTCATTCAGCAGAATCCATTTTGCTTTGTTCAGCCGGTACTCATTAAGAAAAGCCACAAAGGTCATGCCCGTATTCTTCTTGAACAGCTTGGCGAAATAATGCGGGCTGAAGCCCATGTAACGCGCAACCTCGCCAAGCGTAATTGCCTCCCGGTAATGCTGCTCGACATACATAAAAATGCGTTCCAGCCGCTCCAGCGTTTCACGGGACTGCAGCAGCGTATCCTCCGAGAACTTGGGCTGCTTCCCTGAGCTATTCCTGGGCACTTCACGCATAATAACGGTCAGCAGCTCAAGCAGCCGTGCTTTGATCAAATAGGCATACCCTTCGCGCCGCTGCGTATCCTCCTCATAAATACTCTCAATCAGCCCGATGACCTTGGAAGCAGCCTCCTCCGGCCAGCTTGAGCTGGAATGCTCCATTCCCGTAAAAATATCGCGCAGCGGGGATTCATTTCCGCTAAGTGCAGCCAGCTCCTGAAACAGGCTGAGGTCAAACTGGATCACAACCCGTTCGCTCTCGGGAGAAGCCAGGAAATAGTGCACATCACCGCCGCTGATGAATTGAACCTCCCCCTGCTCCATGCGGATGGGTGTATCATTAATCCCCAGGTTCAGGCTTCCTTTGGTTACATAGATGATCTCTATTTCTTTATGCCAGTGCGGATAACACAGCTCATCACCGCCGCAGATCAGACTGCGGAAGGGAAAATGCTTGTCCACATCAGGAATTTCCAGATATATGCTCATAGCGCAGCTCCTAAAAAGTAAACGTTTACTCCAACTGTAGAGCCTGCATTTTTGTTTGTCAATGAAGGGATTAATTTGGGCACAGAGCCCTGCTGGACGGCTGGAAGCTGATGCATAACTGAAGCCTCTCTAATACTGGTTACTGATTTTTTCAGGTAAAAAATTCTCCCCGGAGTTTTGACGTTGACAAAATTATATGTTACATTTATATTTTCAAGTAAGCGTTTACGAAACATCAATTATTTTGGCTTAAAGGGGATCAGTAAACGTGCAGCCCCGAGTCAAATTAAGGAATTGATCCATGAATCCTACGATTAAGGATGTCGCCCAGAAAGCCAATGTGTCCATTGCCACTGTCTCCCGGGTGCTCAACAATCTCGGCGGGTACTCGGATAAAACCAGACAAAAAGTCAATCAGAGTATCAAAGAGCTTGGTTATCAGCCAAATGCAATTGCCCGCGGTCTGATCAATAAACGCACACAGACCATCGGCGTCTTGTTCCCCGATGTGTCCAGTTCCTTCTCCTCTGCGCTGCTGCAGGGAATAGATGAATTTGCCCATGACCGCAACTACAGTGTAGTCGTCTGCAACACCGACAAGAAAGGGAGCCGCACCCTGAAGTATCTGCAGCTGCTCCGTGAGAAGCAGGTTGACGGGATTATTTTTTCCAGTGAAGTACTCAAGAAGGAATATTATGAAGTGCTGGAGAGCATGGGGATCCCGGTGGTGCTTGTCTCCTCGAAGACGGATTTTGCCAAGGTGCCTTATGTGAAGGTCGATGATTATCAGGCTGTCTATGACGCCATCAGCTATTTGATTGCCAAGGGGCACCGGAACATTGCCATGATCAGCGGAACTGAAGGTGACCCCAACGCCGGCACGCCCAGAATTGCGGGTTACCGGAAGGCTTTGGAAGACCATGGAATTTCCTTTGACAACGGTAATATTGTATATGGCGACTTTTCGTTCAGCAGCGGATGCACGGCTATGGAGGAGCTTCTGCTCCGGACAACAGGTGCTACCGCCGTATTTGCCGCCAGTGATGAAATGGCTATCGGTGCGCTGTCCGTCGCAGCCAAGCACGGCCTGAATGTGCCGGAAGATTTTTCGATTATGGGCTATGACGATCTTCAGCTCGCCCAAATGGTCAACCCTCCGCTCACAACAGTACGCCAGCCGCTGCATGATATCGGCATGATTGCATCCGGGAAGCTGATCACGATGATTGAAACCGAGGAGGACGTAAGCAGCATGACTGTTCCTCATTCCATTGTAGAAAGACAAACGGTTAGATCTTTGCCTTCCCGCTGAATAAATGAAGCAAGGAGCCCCCGGGGCTCCTTTTTAATTGGGCATATTGTTTATCAACGCTGGTTAAACAGCTGCGGTCTGTCGTTTGGGCTATCGTGGAGCTTAACCGGCAATTCTGATTTTCAGCACAACCTTGCGCACTGCCTGTCTGCTACCAGCTTCAATCCCTGTCATATGACCATCCTGCGGATAACAGACAACAAGTGCCCCCGGACCTGCAGTCACTGCTGACTCCACCGGCCCGGTAAAGAATACCGCGTCCTTCTCCGCACTGTATTCATCCCTCACTGTAAGCTGCTCAATGGCGGCGTAACCGATCCGTTCTGTGCCTTCAAGAATATAATGCAGGTCAAGATTCACTCGGTGCGCTTCCCAGAAGCAGCCGCCTGCATCCTTTGTTTCATATTCGTTGATAAAATAGAACATATCTTCGTTCACATCATGTCGGCCTGCAGCCTGCTTGGAAAAATCCGTATCCCGCAGAAACTGCAGCCCCTTCTGAATTTCCGCCCCGTAAGCAGCTTCGTTCTCCAGCATATGGGCAAGCGTATCAATAATCATCCCTGTGTCCTCCCGTATTCTCTGTTTGTTCCTACCTTCCGGAATAGACAAATCATATACGTTCCCCACGCCAAGCGGCTATGCATTGAATCACGCCTGCCAGGCATATCTATGAATAGAAGCTTAAGCCTATGCTTCCGGAGCGAGTTTTTGTCCGATGCAATTCATGAAGGTTAAGCTCACAAAAACTAAGCTTATGCTTCCGAAGCGAGTTTTTGTCCGATGTAATTCTTTGATGTTTAAGCTCACAAAAACTTTAAGGAGATGGTATCATGCTTATACTCGTGTATCTGTTCGCGGCACTGGGGGTTGCCCTGCTGCTGGCAGCGGTTGTGCTGCGGTTCAGGCTGTCCTGTCCCCCGTCGGGTTTGAAACAGCTGTCCTGCACCTTGGCAGCCTTGGACGTTGCATTTTCCAAACAGTTCATTACCCCTGACAATTCCCATATTATCGCTCTGGATGACACAGGCAAACAGCTGGCTATCGGCATGTATCATCCGGACAAAGAACAGCAAGGGGCGGCTAAGCTGTACACTTTTGATTCGATCCTGGGCGCCGAAATTATTGAGAACGCTCTCACACTGAGCAAGGTCGGCAAAACAAGTCTCATTACCAGCAGTCCGGTCAAACGCGGGCCTGTCAGGCTGCGGGAGGAGCTTTGGGACAGGCCGGACGGAAGCCGTGAAGCAGAGGAGGAAATTAATGAACTTACGCTCAAAATATACCTCAGCAGCACCGATACGCCGGTTCTGGCCATCCCGTTCTTGCCCGGCCGCCAGCCGGCCAAAAAATCGGATGAGGATTATTCCCGGGCATACCTTGCAGCCCGGCAGGTACATGAAGCTATACGCGGAATTGTCTCTGCTTAAGCCTATTGGGGAGGTCAGCGTCGGGCTTCCCCGATATCTCCCTATTGGTTAACTCCGGATGATGAAATTTTGGAGAAGACTATCGGCTGGACAGGGTTTCCAGGATGGATGTGGAATATGAACTAGACAGCCTGTTCCGGCAGGCGTAAGCAAATAACAAAGCGGAGGGATTTACTTACATGAACAGCATTATTAACTTTGCACACCGCGGCGCATCTGCAGTCTGCCCGGAGAATACGATGGCAGCATTCCGCAAAAGTCTTGAGCTGGGCGCAACAGGCATTGAAACGGATGTACAAATGACCCGTGACGGAGGACTGGTACTCATCCATGATGAGAAAGTCGACCGGACTTCCAACGGTAAAGGATATCTTAAGGATCAGACGCTTGCTGAGGTACGGCAGCTTGATGCCGGCTCCTGGTTTGGCCCGGAATTCAAAGTTGAGCCCTTCCCGACGCTGGAGGAATTGCTCGATCTGTTAAAAGACCGCGATACCGTGCTTAATATCGAACTGAAGAACGGTGTCTTTATGTACCCTGGCATGGAGGAAAAGGTTATTGCAGCCGTGCGTAAATACGGCATGAGTGACCGTGTAATCCTGTCAAGCTTCAACCATTACTCGCTTGCCCACTGCAAAACGCTGGCACCGGAAATCCGCACAGGAATCCTGTATGGGGATGGCCTGTACCGCCCGTGGGATTATGCCAAAAGCCTGACGGCCGACGCGCTGCATGCTTACCTTCCTACAGTGCGTCCCGGGTTCGTCAGCGAAGCAGCGCAGAACGGCATCGCTTATCATCCTTGGACCGTCAATGATCCGGCACAGATGCAGGCCCTGATCGATATGCAGGTGTCGGGAATTATAACGGACCATCCCGACGTGCTGGCCGGGCTGCTTGCCGCTAAAAAGGGATAACGGAAATTAGGGTGCAGGCCATGCGGCCCGCACCCTAATTGGTTCTTGAACTTCCGACCCATTTTACAGAATTCACAGTGTTACCCTGCTTGTAGACAGCGTAGCGCCCGCTGCCCAGCTGCTTGGCACTGTACATGGCTGAGTCAGCCTCCTTCAGCAGGCGGGCCGGATCGAGTCTGCCTTGGCTGGTCGTAATGCCGATACTGGCCGATACAAACAACTCATGCCGGTCCAGACTGTAGTTCCGGGTAGTATTCTCCAGAATCTGCAGGGCAAGCTTTTCAGCCTCTTTACTGCTGCAGCGTTTGGCGATCATTACAAACTCATCGCCGCCGATGCGGAAGATATGGCGCTTGCCCTTGCAGGAGAACTGCCTCAGGCGGCCGCCGACAGCCTGGAGCAGCAAATCACCTGTATGATGACCCAGATTGTCATTAATCGACTTGAAGCGGTTAAGATCGAGATAGAACAGCGCGACCTGCTCATTAGGTTTGCAATGCTGCCAAAAGTGGTCCAAGCCGTTCTTGTTCAGCAAGCCGGTCAGGCTGTCTCTGTAAGCCAGCTCCTTCAGCTGTTCTCTTTCCGCCAGGATCTGCCGGCCCCAGGTGAACAGATACAGCAGCGCAAGTAAAGTCAGCGCATACAGAGCCAGAGAGATAAAGAGACTTCCCCCGGCCTGCCGCAGTCCGGATAATGAGCTCTTGCCGAACAGATGCATTCCATACATTCCGCCGCTGGCCATCAATATAACGAGGCTCGTACAAACCGCACGGGCTTTTTGATCTTTGCCGGCAAAATAACGGGTCAACCGGAGAATGCCATAGACAGTTAATGCTGCTACTGCAAAAGAGCACACAGCCAATATATAATTCCGTGATTCCTCCATGCTGCACACTCCCTTTTAAGTGGAAAAAAATAAGACTCATGCGTCCAAGGCACAGCTTACAGGTTAATCCTAAACATAATCTGAACAACTGGCATTGCCAGATGCCAGAAACGCAAATCAGGCTATATCTTCATTATCGGTTGAGAGTGTGCTTTCCGCGATGGAATCTTTTGGGTTACAGGCCTGAAGGGTGGAATCAGACACTTGTACGAATTAAAAAACCCGCCATACGGCGGGCCTGGTTCAGCTGTCCATATGCTGTACACAATTGTACAGTTCACAGGTCCAAGTATCCTTGTCTTTAACAATCCGGGTGATGGAGGTGTTCTTGAGCAGCTGGCTTACATCCAGCCCCGGAACCAGTCCCGACAGGCTGCTCCGCAGAATCGCCCCGTGACTGACGATCAGGACCCGCTTCCCGGGATGACGAAGAGCAATCTCTTCGATCGTCCGTGCTCCCCGCAGCTTCCCGGACTCGCTGCTCTCCAGTCCCAGCTCCATGCTTCTCCAGTCTTTGCCCCACCGGGCCACCCGTTCCTGTTCTGTCGTACCTTCAAGTTGTCCCCCGTCCATCTCCCGGATTCCCTGAAGGAGCCCGGCCACCGGAATTCCCAGCTTTGCAGCTATCACTTCCGCCGTCTGCCTTGCCCGCAGCAGGTCACTGGAATAAATATAATCCCATTCTTCTCCGCTAAGCCGCTCCGCAATTGCCGCTGCCTGGAGCAGCCCTTCCTCATCCAGCGGATTATCCGTATGGCCCTGAATCCGGCCTTCCTTATTCCATGCTGTGCTGCCGTGCCGAATCAAGCCTATAACCGTCATTGTAGTACCGCCTTTGTCATATTGAAATCCATAATTTTATTATAATCGAATGGCCAGGGGCTTGCATGCCCAAAAGCATCTAAGCTGCTGCCCGGTGCCGGGGCCGGATTAAGCGATTGACGAAAATTGCGCTGTTATATGATAATAAGACCCGGTTCTTCTTTCTGGGGCCCGTTCCATATTCTTCATCCCCTAAATGAGAATCAAAATTGCCATGAACCAAAGGAGATTTATTGTAACATGCTGAAAAAACTGTTAGCCGTCCTTCTTGCAGTCCTGCTGCCGTTCTGTGTTCTGCCAGCCGTGTCCACCACGGCAGCTGCCTTGGCAGCGCCCAAACTCGCCGTTTATGTGGATAAGGATAACCGGTCCTTCATTCCGCTGCGCGCATTAAATGATTTCTCCGGGATGACTTCCGTCCTCAAATCATCCGGATCTATTGAAATTACAAAGGGAAGCTCCTCCATTCTGCTGACTGCCGGACAGGCGTCCGCAGCCGTGAACGGCAAATCCCGCACTTTAGACGGGCGGCCGTTCACTGCAGGCGGAATTATGTATGTCCCGCTGTCCCTGATCAGTTCAACCCTTGGCGTATCCATCCAGTGGAACAAGACTGCCGGTTCAATTACACTTACTGCCGGTGAAGACTCTATCACTCTCCCTGTACTCAGCGGTGTGCTCCCAGGCTCCGGGGGGCCAGCTGTATCCAGCGCTTCGCGCACCTACAAGGTCGGCTCCAAATCGTTCAAAGTGCAGACCGTAACCGTGTCGCTCCTCCATCCCTCGGTCAAGCTGGACGTCGTTCTGGCCGGTAACCAGGCCGGGAAGACAGAAGCGCTCGGCAGCATCGCCAAACGCAGCAATGCAGCCGTTGCGATCAACGGAACCTTTTTCGATGCCTATACCGACGGAGCATACAAAGCCCCCTACGGATATCTGGTCAGCGGCGGAACCATGCTCAAGAACAGTCCGGGAGACCGGCGGACCGTATTCGCCTATGACCGCAATCTGTTAACAGAGCTGATTCCGGGAAATGAGTTCATGGCCCGCTTTAAGGCAGGCACTGTTGAAGGAGCGCTTCAGGCCGGCCCCCGGCTGCTGGTGAATGGCGCTGTAGCACTGAATGTGACCGCTGAGGGCTTCAAGGATCCAAAGATTCAGACTGGCGGCGGGGCCCGCAGCGCACTCGGGATTACACGCGACCATAAACTGATTCTGCTGACCTCTGGCGGGGCAACCATCCGCCAGCTGGCCGAAATCATGAAGCAGGCCGGAGCCTATCAGGCAATGAACCTGGATGGCGGGGCCTCCAGCGGCCTGTATTACAACGGCAAATATCTGACCACCCCCGGCCGGCTCATCAGCAACGCTCTGGTAGTTCAAACCCGGTAATTCCTGCCGGTGCAGCATGACCAAAAGAAACGGAGGATACCGCATATATGTCCAAAGCTGACCATATGTTATCCATTCTGCGGATGCTGACACAGCGGAAACGCACGGCTGCAGAGCTGGCGGAGGAGCTGGAGCTGAGCGTCCGCTCCATCTACCGCTATATCGATGCACTCTGCGCAAGCGGAGTACCCGTCTATGCCGATTCGGGTCCGGGCGGAGGCTTTCAGCTGCCGGAGCACTATACCGAGGCCCCCCTGTTCTTCGATGCCGGTGAACAGCGGGCGCTTGTGCAGGCTGCCGCCTTCGCCAAAGGCAGCGGATATCCCTATGAGCAGGCGCTGGAGAGGGCCATTGCCAAGCTCAAACGCTACAGCAATGATTCGCAGCTCGCCCGGATGGAGCGGCATGAGAGCGGCATGGAGATGCTGCATTCACCTGCCGCACCAGTAACGGAGATCCTCGCTGAACTTGAAGCATGTACGGCGGACAGCCTTACCCTGCGGATGGAATACCGCAAGGGAAATGGCGGAGTGCCTTCCCGGCGTTCCATTGATCCTTACGGTCTGGTGCTGTGGAAAGGCCAGTGGTACATGACCGGCTTCTGCCACCAGCGAGGTGAAATCCGCAGCTTCCGGGTAGACCGGATCGCCGGCGTGGAGCGGACAGAGTCCCGCTTCATTCGTCCGGCCGGATTCTCTGCACGGGAATTTCTGCTGGGCAGCCTGCTGCCCGGCCAGGGTCAGGATAAACAGCTGGTCACTGTAGTGATTCAATCCGCTGAGGCCGTCTTAAATGACCTGTGCAGCCACTGGCTCTTCGGGCATACCTTGAAGGAGCGTGCACCGGGGCAGGCCCTCTTCCTGCTGGACGAAGCCTCTCTGTACAGCTTCGCGCCGTATTTCCTGCTCCCTTACGGCAAAGCCTTAACCATTGTGGAGCCGGCCAGCTTGCGGCAGAAGCTCTCGGCTATAGCTGCCGAGCTTGCCGGTTACTATAGAGATGAAACATCCCGGTAACAGGCTGAAATTTAAAATTCATGTAAATCACTGACCGCAGCTGTCAGTGATTTTTTTGTATAGTGAACGTACCAAGGACAGGAGGAGATATTGATGAATGAGCTGAAATATGAATTTTACATTGGCGGTACACCGGAGCAGGTATGGGATGCTCTGGTCTCCCCTGACAAAGTCAGGCAGATCTATTATGGCAGCGTAATCCGTTCCAGTTTCATTGTGGGGGAACGGCTGGAATACGCGGGTCCGGGAGCGGACGGCGAGGAGACCATTCATGTGCACGGCACACTGCTGGAGTACATCCCCGGACAGACGCTCCGCTTCACGCACAGGGTGGGTCCCTCCTATCTCAAGGACGGCGCCGATTATGAATCCCGCATCTCCTGGCTGCTGAAGCAGGAAGGCGGATGCACCAGGCTGACACTGATTCACGATGAATGGCACCCGGACGATCCCTCCCATGGCCCAAGCAACAGCGCCTGGTGGCATATTCTAAGCAACATCAAAACACTGGTGGAAACCGGACGCACACTTCAGTTCGGCAGCTGATATGTATAACAGGCTTCAATTCCGCTTCCGCCATCATTTTTTACAGCCATTTGACTCCCACCGCCGCAGATGTTAGGGTGACATTGAAGCCATAATTTTCCGGGAGGGAATACTGATGACGGAAGTAAAGCTTGCTATCGGATACGATGAATATGAAGACGGACAGCGGATGGATACGGAGATTGAACGCCTCAGCGCAAGCCCGGAAGCTGCGCAGCTGAACAGCCTCATCATTGGCGATTGGGGACAGGCCTACGAGAACAGCTCGGAGGAAGTTGTGGAAGCTCTTGTGAAGCACAGCGGAAGCTTTCCGGCTCTGCGCAAGCTGTTTATCGGGGAAATGGGCTATGAGGAATGTGAGATTTCCTGGATTACGCAATCTGACCTCTCCCCTCTGCTCGCTGCTTATCCTGAACTGCAGTCACTAACCATTCAAGGCGGCACAGACCTCAGCCTCAGCAACCTGCAGCATGACAAGCTGGAGGAACTGATTATCATCACGGGCGGGCTCAGCAAAAAAGTACTGTCAGAGATCGCGGCAGGACATTTGCCGAATCTGCGCAAGCTGGAGCTGTACCTGGGTGTCGATAACTATGGGTTTGACGGAAGCCTTGAAGATCTGCTGCCGCTGATCCAGCCGGAGAAGTTCCCGAAGCTGACCTATCTGGGCCTGAAAAACAGCGAGATTCAGGATGAGATTGCAAAAGCACTTGCTGATGCGCCGATTCTCGACCAGCTGCATACGCTGGATCTTTCGCTTGGAACGCTCAGTGACGAGGGTGCGGAAGCGCTGCTGGCCAGTGAGCGGATCAAAGGCCTGCAGGCGCTGAATCTGAGCTATCACTATATGTCGGATACCATGATCTCCCGCTGGAAGGCCAGCGGCCTGCCGGTTGATGTCAGCGACCAGCAGCAAAGCGATGACGACGAAGACTGGCGTTATCCTTCCATCACCGAATGATTCAGGGAGCCCGGCCCCTGATTCTGCTCTGCAGTCCCGGCGACAAGCGTTCGGGCGGTATCCAGCAGGCGCGGAGCCGGCTGGGGATGCCGCCCGCCCTGCTTATACCGTACATGGACCTGCTGCGGGGAGCAACGCTTGCCGGACTGCTGGAGCGGCAGCTGCCGGCTGGCCGGCTGGCCGAACTCCAAGATCATTCCGCAGCTGCTCCGCCGCTCCTGCGGCTGGAATCACCCGGCGGCAGCTTCGACATGGAGCAGGCGCTTATTGCCCTGGGGGCACCGGATGCCGGGGAGCAGGATGACTCGCTTCACCCGTACGGGCAACAGCGCGATCCCTACCGGCTGAGTGTCCAAGCGGCCGGGCGGCTGAAGGATATGCCCGGTGTGCTGCACCATCCGTCCCAGTGGTTCCGCGGCTACTGCCGGCTGCTGGCCAGAGTTCAGCGGGAGGCTGGTGAGCTGCTGCCGGCTTCCCGGTGGCAGAACCATCCCGGCGATATTGCCGCGATGACCGACAAACGCCGGACGCAGCAGATTCTGGCAGCGGCCGGTGTTCCTGTTCCCCGGCCGCTTGGCTGCAGTCATCCGCCGGAGAATTATGAATCCCTCCGGGAGATGATGCTTAAGGAGCGGATGCACCGGGTATTCATCAAGCTGGCTTGCGGCTCTGCCGCTTCCGGCGTGATCGCCTATCAGATCCATCCGGCCACGGGTGCCGAACTGGCCGTCACCACCATCGGGACCGAGCAGTTCATCACCCGTCCGCCCATATACTATAATTCAGGGAAGCTGCGCCGCTATAATGACTCCTCAGTCTTGTCCGAAATCATCGACTGGCTCTACAGCCATGGTGCTTATGCCGAGCAGTGGATTCCCAAGGCCGGGGCGGCCGGAGTCTCATTCGACATCCGCCAGCTGGTTGTCGGGGACGAAGCCTGCCATTCGGTTGCCCGGGTGAGCAGGACGCCCATTACGAACCTGCATCTGCGCAGCAGGCGGATGTCTCCGGTCGAGGCCGGACTCACCGCTGAAGAACAGGAAAGGGTGCAGCATACTGCCGTGCAGGCACTCGCCGCTTTTCCCCGTTCGGACGTCGCCGGAATTGATGTTCTAATCTCCTCAGGTAATTCACGTCGCACCTATGTGGCTGACGTGAATCCTTTTGGCGACCTGCTGTACGGTGTTGAATATGAAGGCTGCGGTACCTATGAATGGGAAATGAAGCAGCTGAATTTTATGAAAGGTCACTGATCACGCTTATGACAGATATGAATACGATTGTCGGTACCCACGATATTCTGATGATTACACTGGATACGCTGCGCTATGATGCCGCTGTTCTGGAGGAAGCCAACTGCCCCAATCTGTGCGGAACCGGCTCCTGGGAGAAAAGGCATACCCCCGGCAGCTTCACCTACGCCGCACACCATGCCTTCTTCGGCGGATTCCTGCCGACTCCGGCCAATACGGACAAAGCTTCACATGTGCGTCTGTTTCATTCCAAAAACACCGGCATGAAGACACATCCGCATACCTGGCTGTTCGACACGCCGGACCTTGTCTCCGGGCTTGCCGGCGAGGGATACCGTACGGTGTGCATCGGCGGCGTTATTTTTTTCACCAAAAAGGTTCCGCTTGCACGGATCCTCCCTGGCTATTTCCAGCAAAGCTACTGGCGGATGACCTTTGGCGTCACCAATCCGCGCTCCACGGAGCATCAGGTCAATCATGCCTTGAAGGTGCTGGGCAATACGCCGCTCGATCAGCGGCTGTTTCTGTTTCTGAATGTGTCGGCTATTCATGGGCCTAACCATATGTTCCTGCCCGGTGCCCGCAAGGATTCCGTGGACAGCCAGCGGGCTGCGCTGCGTTATGCCGACGGTGAGCTGGGACGGCTGTTCGCACGTTTCCGGGAGCGGGGGAATCCGGTCTTTTGTCTGGCTTTTTCGGACCATGGTACCGCCTACGGGGAAGACGGCTATGAGGGACACCGCCTGGCGCATGAGACGGTATGGAATGTCCCTTACCGGGAATTTATACTGTAGCTTAGCTTGGCATATCTAATTCATCCGGATGAAAGGAGAAACGTATGACGTCTATCGGCAACTTCCAGCAGCAATCTACCAACAACGACGTAAGACCGACTCTTTCTTCGGAGGAGGTCAGGCAGTGGAAAGAGCAGATTACCGCTCAGCCTTACCGCAATTATCTCTATTCTTATCCGCATAAAACGGCTTACCGTGAATTCCAGCCGCCGGTGTCATTAGAACGGCTGTGGCTGGATGAGCCTGCGGAGACCTTTTTTCTCTATATGCATATTCCGTTCTGCGGCGCGCGCTGCGGCTTCTGCAACCTGTTCACGCTGCCGGACAAACGCGCAGATGTTCATGAACGTTATGTCGATGCACTGGAGCGGCAGGCCCGGCAGTGGTCGGCTTTTACCGGCCATAAGCCTTTTGCCCGCTTTGCAGTCGGCGGCGGTACACCGACCCTGCTCGCTGCACCGCAGCTAAGCCGGCTGTTCCGGATTGCCCGGGAAATTATGGGGCTGGACACTTCGCGCGCATCGATTTCGGTAGAAACCTCGCCGGAGACGATTACAGAGGAGAAGCTGTCCATCCTCAAAGAGAACACTGTCGACCGGGTCAGCATGGGCATTCAGAGCTTTGTGGCAGCCGAGTCGGCCGCGATCTACCGTCCGCAAAATCCAGAGGTTGTATACCAGGCACTGGAGCTGCTGGCACAGTACCAGTTCCCTATCCTGAATCTGGACCTGATCTACGGATTACCGGGCCAGACCGTCGATTCCTGGCTGTACTCGCTTAAGCAGGCACTGCTGCATGATCCCCAGGAGATCTTTATTTATCCGCTCTACACCCGCGAGCATACGATTGTGAAGCCTGGGGATCTGCTGTACCAGCAGGATTTGCGGCACGAATGCTATACTGCCGCCTGCCGGGATCTCGCAGAGCACGGCTACCGGCAATATTCGATGCGCCGTTTCGCCAAGGAGGACGCCGGTACCGGCAAAGACATCCTCGGCTACAGCTGCCAGGAGGAAGGGATGGTCGGCCTCGGCTGCGGAGCCCGCTCTTATACCCGGGAGGTGCATTACGCCTCCCGGTACGGGGTCAGCCGCAAGGCAACGGAGAGCATCATTGCCGATTATGTGTCAGCGGAGCGTTATGACACCGCCGATTACGGCATTGTGCTGAGCCTTGCGGAGCAGAAACGCAGGTTCATCCTGAAGGCAATCCTGCACAGCGAGGGACTGAGGCTGGCCGACTACAGCGGGCGCTTCTCTGCTTCGCTGTGGGATGATTATCCCGAGCTTACACTGCTGCTTGAGAGCGGCCTCGGTGAGATTTATTATGAGGGCCCTGGCGGCTTGGGCGAGGATCAGGATGAAGTCCTGCGCTTAACCTCTGAGGGGTTGGGCTACTCGGACTCCATCGGAGACTGGTTCATCTCGGGCGACATCAGGGAGCGCATGGAAGGATTTATTCTGCCATGAAGGCCGTCCTCTACTACCGGGGTTCCCTGACCTCCTGCAACTATGATTGTCCTTACTGTCCTTTTGGCAAAACCAGAGACAGCGCGGTGACACTGGTCAAGGACCGCGAAGGCGTCGAAACCTTTGTCCGGTGGGCTGCGGAGCAGGGTGCAGCGGGCCACCGGCTGTCGGTTTTCTTCAATCCCTACGGCGAAGGGCTGATTCACCGCTGGTATAAGGAAGCGCTGATCACCCTCTCCCATCTCCCCCATGTAGACAAAGTGGCTATTCAGACCAACCTGTCGGCCAGCCTTGCTTTTTTGCGGGAGCTGAATCCTGCCACCGCCGCCTTCTGGGCTACTTATCACCCGGGGCAGGTCAGTGAGGAGAAATTTCTGGACCAGTGCATGAGTGTCTACCGGCAGGGCATTCCGCTTAGTGTGGGCAGCGTGGGGGTTCGCAGTGCTTTTCCGGCCATCGCTTCGCTGCGGGCCTCCCTGCCTGATGAGGTCTATTTGTGGGTAAATGCCTACAAGGATAAACCGGATTATTATACACCGGAGGATCTGGCATTTTTGCGCAAAATAGATCCGCATTTTCATATCAACGCCGCCGACTATGACAGCCTGGGCAAACGCTGCAACGCCGGCCAAAATGTATTCTACGTGCAGGGGGCAGGTACAGTAAAACGCTGCTACAAAGACAGAGGTGTCATCGGCAATCTTTACCGTGACGGTCTTGAAGGCCTCGCTGCCGAGCGAAGCTGCCGCATGAAGGTCTGTGACTGCTATATCGGATATATCCATATGCCCGAACTGCAGCTGGAGCAGATTTACGGCCCGGGCCTGCTGGAGCGGATACCTTATGGAGTACAAGTACAGGGGGTGACGCGATGAGCACAGGTTGCGATGGAACCGAGGTGGCTCGCGCGGATGCGGGGAGTGTGGCGGATCATGGGACTAAAGCGGATTGTGCGGATGCGGAGAGTCTGGCGGATGAAGGGACTAAAGCGGATCGTGCGGATGCGGAGAGTCTGATGGATGACGGGACTAAAGCGGATCGTGCGGATGCGGAGATTATTGCGGGCAGCAGCATGACGATTTGGCTCACAGGCTTGTCCGGTTCCGGGAAGTCAACCATCGCTTCGCTGCTGATGGATAAGCTGATTGCGCACGGGCTCGCTGCCGAGTGGCTTGACGGAGATGAACTGCGGCGCGTTCTGGGAAAAGGCCTCGGCTTCAGCCGGGAAGACCGGCTGGAGAATATCCATAGGGCTGTATACCTTGCCGGAATGCTGAACCGACATGGCATCATTACAGTAGTCTCTGTTATTAGCCCCTACAGGGATATGCGCGAGTATGCCCGCCAGGCGTTACCCGGTTTTGCAGAAGTCTATGTGAACTGTCCCTTGGAAATCTGTGAAGCCCGTGATGTCAAAGGATTATATGCCAAGGCCCGCCGTGGCGAAATCCCTGCTTTCACCGGCATTTCCGATCCATACGAAGCGCCTCTCAGCCCGGATTTGACACTCCGCACGGCTGAGCAAACGCCGGAAGAAAGTGTGAATGGAATATGGGATTGGCTGACAGAGCATAGCCTTGTCAGAGTCTAACAATAACAGCGACCTGTCCGCATAACCGGGCAGGCCGCTGTTTTTAATATTAGTTACTCTATTACTCTAAATGTAATGCTGCAGCGGCGGATGTATATTTTAACGGTGAGGTCCTGGCTACTACAGTTCCCGTTCTGTGCTTCAGACCTGCTTTAGCGATTTCCGGGGTGGGGTGCCTACCTCTACCCCCGCTTCTACGCTCATTTTGAGTTCCAGTCTCGTTTCGGCTAATTCAACGGGAGTTTTCCCGTTCATTTCGAGCTCCGGCCTCGTTTCAGCCAATTCAACGGGACTTTTCCCGTTCATTTCGAGCTTCGGCCTCGTTTCAGCCAATTCAACGGGATTTTTCCCGTTCATTTCGAGCTCCGGCCTCGTTTCAGCCAATTCAACGGGACTTTTCCCGTTCATTTCGAGCTTCAGCCTCGTTTCAGCCAATTCAACGGGACTTTTCCCGTTCATTTCGAGCTTCGGCCTCGTTTCAGCCAATTCAACGGGATTTTTCCCGTTCATTTCGAGCTTCAGCCCACTTTCTGCCGAGTCAAAGGTATTTATACCCTTCATTTAGCTCCACAGCCCACTTTCACTCAAATCAAAGGTACTTATACCCTCCATTTAGCTCCACAGCCCACTTTCACTCAAATCAAAGGTACTTATACCCTCCATTTAGCTCAACAACCCACTTTCTTCCAATTCAAAGGTATTTATACCCTTCATTTAGCTCCACAGCCCACTTTCACTCAAATCAAAGGTACTTATACCCTCCATTTAGCTCCACAGCCCACTTTCACTCAAATCAAAGGTACTTATACCCTCCATTTAGCTCCACAGCCCACTTTCTTCCAAACCAAAGGTATTTATACCCTTCATTTAGCTCCACAGCCCACTTCCTGCCGAATCAAAGGTATATATGCCACTAATTTCAATAAATACTGGAAGGTTACTGGAGTTAACCCAATCACAGGGCGGAGATGCGGATAAAACGAGGTTGATGGTAGCTAAGAGAATTTACTGGTTAGAACTCCTTAGAGTTAACCCCATCGCAGGGCGGGGACACAAATAAAACGAGGTTAATGGTGGCTAAGTGGGAATTTACTGGTTAGATCTTCTTGGAGTTAACCCAATCGCAGGACAGAGACGCGGATAAAACGAGGTTGATGGTGGCTAAGTGAGAATTTACTGGTTAGATCTTCTTGGAGTTAACCCAATCGCAGGGCGGGGACACAAATAAAACGAGGTTGATGGTGGCTAAGTGAGAATTTACTGGTTAGATCTTCTTGGAGTTAACCCAATCGCAGGACAGAGACGCGGATAAAACGAGGTTGATGGTGGCTAAGTGAGAATTTACTGGTTAGATCTTCTTGGAGTTAACCCCATCGCAGGGCGGGGACACGGATAAAACGAGGTTGGCGGGTGGCTAAGTGAGAATTTACTGGTTAGCACTCCTTAGAGTTAACCCAATCGCAGGGGGAACGCGAATAAACGAGGTTGACGATGACTAAGTGACAATTTACTGGTTAGAACTTCTTGGAGTTAACCCAATCGCAGGGCGGGGACACGGATAAAACGAGGTTGACGGTGGCTAAGTGAGAATTTACGGTTAGAACTTCTTGGAGTTAACCCAATCGCAGGGCGGGGACACAAATAAAACGAGGTTGATGGTGGCTAAGTGAGAATTTACGGTTAGAACTTCTTAGAGTTAACCCGATCGCAGGGCGGGGACACGGTTAAAAGGCGAAGGACGCACGCCATAATCCAGCGCCAACTCCCCCGCGATTTCAACCAGACGCCGCACGCCTTCACACTCCCTCACTTACACCACCGCACAGCTCCCACGCAATTGCGCCAGACGCCGCACGCCTCCACTCCCCCTCACCTCACCCCCGCGCCAGCTCCCCCGCAATCGCGGTCAGGCGCCGCAAGCCTTCGCGCAGCTTCTCCTCGCTGGCGAAGGAGTAGCTGAGCCGCAGCCGGTTTGTCATCTCCCCGAGCGGATCGCAGATCTCGCCGGGCACGAAGGAGATGGACTCCGCCATACAGCGGGCAAAAAGCTCTGCCACCGCAATAGACTCCGGAAGCTTCACCCACAGATTCAGTCCGCCCTGCGGCGCGGTCCACTCCCACCCGGCAGCTGCCAGCTCCTCCTCGGCAATCTCCTTGTGCACCTGCAGCGCAATGCGCAGCTTGCCGATATGCTGCTGCAGCCGCGGTGAAGTGTAATAATGCAGAAAGATCTTCTGGTTCAGCAGCGGCGTCCCGTTATCGGACAGGGATTTGGCGGTAATCAGCCTTTCCATGAACGGATACCTGCAGGCCACCGCACAGATTCTGAGACCAGGAGCCACATATTTGCTGAAACTGCTGATATAAATCACCCAGCCCTCCGTGTCATAGGCAAAAAAAGGCGGCGGCGGCTTCTCCCCGAAATACATATCCCGGAAGGGGTCATCTTCCACCAGCAGACAGCGGTAACGCTCGGCAAGTTCGACCAGAAGTTTACGCTGCCGCACCGGAACCGTATACCCTGTAGGATTGTGGTGCGTCGGGTTCATGTAGAACATGCGCGGCTTAAACTTACGCATCAGCTCCTCCACTTCCGTAAGATCGTAGCCGTCAGGAGTGATCTCCACGGAAACCAGCCTGGCCCCGGCCCGCCGGAAAATATCCATCGCCACACTGTACGTCGGCCGCTCCACAAGCACATAATCCATCGGCCCCAGCATGATCCCCGCGATCAGGTTGATTGCCTGCTGCGCACCCGAGGTGATGATCAGCTCCTGCGGCGACAGCTGCAGCCGGTGCTGCTCATGAAAATGACGGCTCAGCGTTTCCCGCAGCTCCTCATCCCCCTGTACAGAAGAATAGGTGCCCATGACTTTCGGGTAGAGATCGAATACTTTTTTCACATAATCCGACAGAAAAAGATTCGGCAGCAGATTGGGATCAATCAGCGCCTGGGAGAACTGGTATTTCACCGGTGTCCGCTGAATATCTGACAAGGGATTGGTAAGCGAATAGGACGGTACCTCCGCTCCCGCTTCCACCGCTGCAGCCGGTCTGCTGCCCGCAGAGACATAGTAACCCGATTTATCTTTGACATATACCTTGCCGTGATCACTCAGCTCCCGGTAAGCCTTGAACACGGTCAGCCGGTGCACCTTCAGCTCTTCCGCCAGCAGGCGGATGGATGGCAGTTTGTCATGCGCCTTCCATTCCCCCCGCTCCATCCGGTTCAGCACGAACTCATATACCTGACGGAATAGCGGGCTGACCTGTTCTGTTCCTGCCGCTTTTTTCATATTCCCCCGCTCCCTCCTCCTCACTCTTTACCGTATTGTACCGCATATCCGCCGCCATCTGTTCTGTTATCTCTTATCTGTTCTGTTCCCGGCGGCTTATGATGAATCAAAGTCTTCAACCGGCTGACACATTAACTTTGCAAAGGGGAACTTGAAATGATAATGTTAGCTTATTCTCTCGTCTGTCTGATCTTCGGCACTACCTTCCTGGCCATCAAAATCGGTGTGGATGCAGGGGCGCCGCCCTTTTTCTCAGCGGGATTGCGGTTTTTCTTGGCGGGGGCGGTTCTGTTCTTCTGGATGGTTCTTAAAGGCAAAGCAAGCTTCTCCCTGCTGCTGCGGCGGGAAATGCTGTTCACCGGGGCAGCGCTGACGTTCGGGACATTTTCTGCACTATACTGGGCTGAGCAATATGTGTCTTCCGGGCTTGCTGCCGTGCTGTCGGCTACCGGCCCCTTGATGATCCTTCTGCTGCAGACCGCTCTGCTCCGGCAAAAAGCTCCCTCCTACTCCATAATGGGCTGCATAATCGGCTTTACAGGTGTGCTGCTGCTCGTCCTGCCGAACCTGGCGATTGAGGTCTCTCCACTGTGGATCATAGGCTGTGCCGTAGTGCTGATCGGAGAATGCTGCTACGCTGCAGGAGCGATTTATTCCAAAAAAGTGACTGATGCCTTCTCACAAGTCTCGCCCGTTGCCCTGAATGCGGCACAAATGATGTATGGGGGTGCGCTCCTGTTCATCCTGTCGATTTTTACTGAACAAGTTCACCCTGAATTTCTTCTGTCCTTCAAAACAGCCGGCTCCATCCTGTACCTGACAGTGATCGGCTCCATGGTCGGCCACACCTTGTTCTACTGGCTTGTTGCCAAAACCAATCCTGTCTTCCCTTCTACCTGGCTCTATATTTCACCGCCGATTGCCGTGGGTATGGGGTTCCTGTTCTACGGCGAAGCAGTGACCCCTTTAACGATTGTTGGCGTGTTCACCATCATTGCAGGGACCGTGCTGGTTAATGCAGGTGCGCTGAAACAGCTGATGTTTAGACCCAAACCGGTGGACCCTGAGGCTTCAAAAGTAAACCTGGAGATTCTCCCGCAGAAATAAGCAGCGGCCCTTCCGACTTGCGGATACGCCAAAAAAAGGACCCCCAGGCCGCTTGGCCCGGGAGATCCTTTTTATACAATTAACCGCTTATTCAGGGGACGCTAGAGCCGTACTTATCGGGTACGGCTGTGGTCCCGCTGCAGATCATTGCTGGTGTTAACTCTTACGTCACCAGACTTGTCCACACGCGCTTCCTCGCGTCTCACAGTATCTCTAACCTGCTCGGTTTCCTGAACCTCGCGTTTGTGAACGTCCACTTCTCCGGTTACTACCGTGTTTTTATGCACTTCAACCTGTTCTTCACTCACGGGAATGCGGATAGTTTCATCCGCTCCGATTGGAGTGGCAGAAGAATCATTATTGACGGCACGGCGCTCAATGACAATCTCTTCATGGGAGACCGGAACATTGATCGTTTTTTGCTCCTCAATAACTTCCTTGCGGATTTCAACTTCACCGGCCTGTACCCTGTTCTTGGATACATCCAGCTGTTCCTCACGCAGACGCAGCTTGCGGGCCTCATCCTCATTATTCAGGTTCAGGGCACCCGTTTCCGGCAGCGGCGTATCAATACCTTGCCGGGAACCGGAATAGACATCGCCTGTCATCCCGGGTCTGTCCACACCATCCAGTGCGTCAGCTTGCGAAAGACCGTTCACCGGAGCCGAATTCATGGTATCCAGACCAGTATCGGTACGGCCTTCAAGACCAGAACCGTTAAACGCTGCATCCACCGTATCTCTTACTGAATCGCGGCCAGCCGTCACATCTTCATCGACATACCGGTCAGCGTTGGCAGAGTTGTGGTTGCGGAATACTGTGTACACATCGTTAACCTGTGAGCTGTCCGCATCAACCATAACCAGAATACGGCCTTCATCTACATAGTTATCATAAGTTTGCGCTTCATCTTCAGGGATGCCGAGACCGATCAGTCCGCCGACCAGTCCGCCTGTACCGGCGCCGACAGCTGCTCCCGTCAGGGTAGCCGCAATAGGCCCTGCAGCGATAATCGGCCCGATTCCCGGAATAGCCAGGGCACCGATACCTGCAAGCAGTCCGGTCAATCCGCCGAGAATACCGCCTGTTGCTGCTCCTGAAGCCATGCCTTCCGGCGCTTTAGTTCCTGTCTCATCGCTGATTGCTTCCACATCACGTTTGTTTCTGGCAATGACGGAGATATCCTCTGTCAAAAATCCGTGGTTTTTCAAGTCTTCAATTGCACTAGAAGCCTCGTGTTCTGTATAAAACACACCTACAATTTTCTTATTCATAACGATTCCCTCCAGTTTGTAATTTGATTAATTTGTGTTGCTTCTTGGGTCTTCCATAGCTCTTAATTAACCACTCCTGTACCGGTTAAACTGTATTTTTTCAATTTCAATGCCGGGTCCACAATTAAATTTCTGAAACAGAAAAACAGCTGGTAAATAAGGGAATTGACACATTTTCTTCATATAAATCAATCGCAAGTTACGTATACTGACATAGAATTCACAGTCCCAGCCTGTTTGTTAAGCCTTTAGGAACATTGGCTCTAACCTCCTTACAGCTCTGCCAAAAGAGACTATACTCCTCATAAGAACGGTGCTAATCATTCATCCATTTTGAGCAAGGGGGCGTAATCATGAACATGAGGCTGAAGGTGTTGAAAAAGCATCTGCTGTTCTGCTGCAGCGAGCACTGCAACAATCAGGAGGTCGAGGAGGTCATGCAGGCATTCAAGGAGCAGCTGGTGGAGCAGGGCATCAACAAAACGGTCAAAATCAACAAAACCAGCTGTCTGGGGCTGTGCGGCAACGGTCCTTTTGTCATCGTCTATCCCGACGGCATCTGGTATTACAATGTAACCACTGACGATGTGCCGCGCATTGTGGAGGAGCATCTGGTAAACGGTGAACCGGTGGATGAGCTGGTGATGCTTAAAATGGAGGCTTAGCCTATATTTTGCCCGTGCCTGCACCAAAACACCTTCAAAGTGAACCCCTTGCGGCGGGTCATTCTTGGAGGTGTTTTAATTACTGACGGTTAATAATGATTAAAGGAGCGACCAAGAACAAGAAATATAATACGGGCATCCGGAGCGGTTGGATTTGTAATCGGACCGTTAATGATCATTTATGGTGGCAGAATTATTGATTCTCTTTTTCCATGGTGACGATGAGCTGCCCCGTGCCCGAAATGGGCTGTTTGTAACAAACCATCCCTTCTTAATTGCATTTCATACAGCTAAAACCGAGCTTTACTGGTACCACAGGAGGTTTAATTGCATATTCTGCAGCTAAAAAACCCGGAATTCAGCCAAAGGAGGCGTTCTGCCATTTTTAGCTGTACAGAATACAGTTAAACCTCGAAATCAGGTTTTTCGCAGGCTTTTAGTTGCAGGAAATGCAGTTATTCATCATCTTTCCCCTACATTAGTTACTCTTAAAAGTTACTCCCAAACCATTGACTGGCGCAGATGCCCACCTATACTGGATCCCTTCACTTGCCCCCCTCATTCAAATCTAATGTATAATGGAAACGTATCCGTAACTTTGTCCTGGACAACCTTTATACAGAAAAGAGGCTGAGGCATGGCCATATTCAAATATAATTCCGAGCGCCCGCTGCCGGGCAGTGCCGGTCTGCATCTTCATTACTGGGGGCGGGAGCAGTGTGCTCCCGGACATTCCGTCGGTCCCGGTGTGCGTGACCTGTACAAGATCCATTTCATCCACTCCGGAACCGGCAAGGTGGTTGTCGGGGAAGAGACACATATTCTTCAGGGAGGCCAGGCTTTCCTGACCTATCCGCATGTTGTGACCCATTACGCCGCAGATATTGCGGATCCGTGGAGCTATTCGTGGGTTGCGTTTACCGGGGAAGAAATCGGACATGTTCTAAAGCGCACTTCGCTGTCGCCGGAGCATCCCGTCTTTCCGATGGACGAGCACTTTATGCCCGCTCTTTATGACCGCCTGACAGATGCAGCGGATGCCATGGATTCGGCCCATTGCCTGGACCTGCCGCTCAAAGCCATTATGTATGAATTTCTTGCGCTTCTGCTGCGCACCGTTCCGGCAGCCGGGGATGTCCTCCCGCTTCCGCGCCAAAAAAGTATATATGTCGAGCAGTGCCTCCACTATCTGCATGCCCATTATTGCGAGAACGTCACGGTAGAGATGATGTCAGCCTCGCTGAAGCTGGACCGCAAATACCTGTCCGCCCTGTTCAAGCGCAGCATCGGGATGCCGCCGCAGCAGTATCTGCTTAACTTCCGGATGGCCAAGGCCTGTGAGCTGCTGACGGAGACCCGCTGTACCATTGGTGAAATCTCACGTTCGGTCGGCTATCAGGACCCGCTGCTCTTTTCGCGGATGTTCAAGAAGGTCAAGGGCTCATCCCCCAAAGACTACCGCAGCCGGCATGCGGATAACGACATTGTTCTATAAAGTTCTTCCTTGCTGACATACGCCTGGCTCCCCTCATTCGCTACAATAGAGCTTGACTGGAACCAAACTATAAGGAGGATATTCATGTATAACGCTAATCCTGAACGCTATGACAATATGAAATATAACCGCTCAGGGCGGAGCGGCCTGCGCCTGCCGGCCATCTCCCTCGGACTCTGGCATAACTTTGGCGGCATTGATGTTTTTGAGAACGGACGTGCCATGGTACGCCGGGCTTTTGACCTGGGAATTACCCATTTTGACCTCGCCAATAACTACGGTCCGCCTGCAGGCTCTGCCGAGGAAACCTTCGGACAAATTCTTAAAAAGGACTTTGCCGCCTACCGTGATGAAATGATCATCTCCACCAAAGCCGGATATTATATGTGGCCCGGACCGTACGGGGAGTGGGGCTCCAAGAAAAATCTGATTGCCAGCATCGATCAAAGCCTCAAACGGATGGACCTGGATTACGTGGATATTTTCTACCATCACCGTCCGGACCCTGACACCCCGCTGGAAGAAACCATGGCCGCGCTGGATCTGATCGTACGCCAGGGCAAAGCGCTGTATGTCGGTATTTCCAATTACAGTGCAGAGCAGACCCGGGCTGCTGCGCAAATTCTGCGCCAGCTGGGCACGCCTTGCCTGATTCATCAGCCAAGCTATTCCATGATGTCGCGCTGGATCGAAGACGGGCTGCAGGATGTGCTTGCTGAGGAAGGCATTGGCACCATTGCATTCTCGCCGCTGTACAAAGGCATTCTCACCGACCGCTATCTGAATGGAATTACACCGGATTCCCGCGCTGCCGGACCAAGCGTATTCCTCTCGGAGAAGGAAATTACCGAAGAGGTGATCGGCAAAGTCCGCAAGCTGAACGACATCGCTGCCGCCCGCGGCCAAAAAATGTCGCAGCTCGCCCTCTCCTGGGTACTCCGCGGCGGTAAAGTAACTTCTGCGCTGATCGGCGCTAGTAAGGTGAGTCAGATCGAAGATGCCGTTGCATCCCTGAACGCTCCCGAGCTCAGTGCGGAAGAGCTGGAGCAGATCGAAACAATTTTGCGGGGATAATCCCGTCCCAGCTTGAAATCAAGACGGTACATTGCCCTTCCGGCTAATGCGGGTGCGGGCATTTACCGTCTTTTTGCCATCGGTGGTATAATCAATACAAAAAACAGCACAGAAAGGAATAGCGATGAATAAAAATCGTTTGGGCAAGTCCGATTTAGTTGTAAGCAGCATGGGTCTGGGGTGCATGTCCCTGGGGACGGACGAAAAAGCAGCCATACCTATCATTCATGAAGCGCTCGACCAGGGCATTAATTTTCTGGATACTGCCGATCTGTACGATGACGGGCGCAATGAGGAAATTGTCGGACAGGCACTGCGCCACCGCCGCACGGATGTAGTTCTGGCTACGAAGGTCGGCAACCGCAGAATCCCCGGCCAGGAAGGCTGGAGCTGGGATCCCTCCAAGGCATACATTAAGACAGCGGTAAAAGAAAGCCTGCGCCGGCTGCAGACCGATTACATCGATCTGTATCAGCTGCATGGCGGAACGCTAGACGATCCGATTGACGAGACCATCGAAGCCTTTGAGGAATTGAAGCAGGAAGGCTGGATCCGTTATTATGGCATTTCCTCCATCCGCCCCAATGTGATCAGGGAATATGTCAGCCGTTCCGGCATTGTGAGCGTAATGAGCCAGTACAGCATTCTCGACAGACGGCCTGAAGAGGAAGTTCTCCCCCTGCTGGAAAAGAACGGGATCAGCGTTATCGCCCGCGGACCGCTTGCCCGCGGAGTTTTGACCGAACGGGGTGCTGCCAAAGCAGAGCAGGGTTATTTGGATCATACGCCGCAGGAGCTGCGCAAGCTGCATGAAGAGCTGACCGCACAAGCGGGCGCTTCCGGAACGCGAACCCTGACCCAGACGGCGCTGCAGTATCCGCTCTCGCATCCTGCTGTAGCTACAATTATTCCGGGGGCCAGCAGCCTTGAGCAGCTGAGAAGCAACATTGCCGCTGCGGCAGCCTCTCCGCTCACCCCGCAGGAGCGGGAGGCTGTGCAGGCCATAAGCAGACCGAACCGTTATACGGCTCACAGATAAACGGATCTGAACAACCTATCGCCTTGGAATCTTACAAGCATTCAAAAGGCTGTACCCGCCGCAATTCAGCAGCAGGTACAGCCTTTTTTGTGCAGCTATCCTATCGTCATCTGCGTTTCAACCGGATAAATCCCAAGATCAGGGACAGCAGAAAGATGAGTCCGGTGATGGCCCAGGTCAGGAGAAAAGACATTCCCAGACCTATATTGGCGTCCATCTGCTCTCTTTGGCTGTCCAGTGCCAGCATGATTGCCAGCGGAGTTCCGCTGGCCACGAATAAAACGGTGATGCTGTAGCGGGAGAATCTCGTGCGTTTGCCAATCACATAATACAAGCACAGATAAGCTGCTATTAGTAGTACAAAAGATAATGAAGCTTGAAGTGTAAGTCTGTCCATCGTGCCGTCACTCCTTACCTTTGCGAAAACCGTAATTTTAGCGGATCAGGACAAACCGTAGCAGACCTTATCCAAAAAATTGCGTAATGTAGACCATAGCGAGCAGCCCGAAAATAAAGGAATAAGTGGATGGCCGCTCGTACCCGTGCCCGTGGCTCTCCGGAATCAGCTCCTTGTAAACAATGAAGAGCATTGCTCCTGCGGCAAAAGCCAGTCCATACCCGACAACATTATCCAAAAAGCTGGCTGTAAAATAACCGATGACCGCCGACACCATCTCCATAAGTCCGGTGAGTGCCGTAATCGCGAGCGCTTTGGCCCGGCCGATCCGGGAATTCATCATAAAGACAGCCAGAATAAGTCCTTCCGGCATATTTTGTGCCCCGATGGCGATTGCCACCATAGGCCCGAGGCTGGCCTCCTCGCTGGCATAACTGAAGCCCGTGCTGAGCCCTTCAGGGATATTGTGAATGAACAGTGCAATCATGACCAGCAGTGCTTTGGAATCCATATTGGTGAAGCCGGGCTTGTTCTCGACATCGATATGCGGGATATTCTTCTCAATCAGATCCAGCAGCAGAACTCCGGTGATTAAACCGAGCGTCAGGCCGATAATGCCGGATTCCTCAATAGCCTGGGGCATCAGGCCAAAGGTTGAGGCCGAGACCATGATTCCTGCGGTAAAAGCAACCAGCACATCCTTCCACCGTTCCGACATTTCCTTCACGAACAGGATCGGAACGGCACCAAGAACCGTTGCCATTGCAGACAAAAAGCTGCCAAGCAGCGCAGACTCCATATTGTCACCCCCTTTACAGACAAATCTTCTTATGCACACAGCTGTTTATATTATGTGCAGCTCACTTATTTTAGTCCAGAGCAGGGGTTAATGTCAGCGACATCAGATCCTCATCCAGATACTTCCCGCTGAGCTTCACGGCATTCCGCTCGGTACCGTAGCGCACAAAGCCCAGGGAAGTATACAGCTTTATAGCCGGCAGGTTGTCCGAGAAAACGGTCAGATTGATGATTTCCATCCCCGGCAGCCGGCGTGACTTTTCGATCAGCTCCAGCATCAGCAAATATCCCAGCTTCTGCTTCCGTGCTGCGGGGCTTATGTACATGGCGTACACATTTCCTTTATGACGGATCTTGTCCCTGCTCTCCCGCACAAACGTAACGATCCCCGTAAGCTCATGCTTCTCACTAAAACCGCCCAGCGTGAACTGTCCGTCGGTCTGCTCCAGTCTGCTGCGGGTAGCTTCAACCGGCAGATCCTTCTCCGCCTCATACGAGCTTAGAAAAGCCTCCGGATGCGCAAGCAGCGACTGCAGGCGAATCTCCCGGTATATTTTTGCATCGTCAGGGTTCAGAACTCTGATGTACATTACCCATACCTCCCCTGTTCTGTATCAGGCCAGCCGTCATTGTAGAATAAGTGTACTATGTGCAAGTATTTCAGGGTTATCAAGTGCTTTTCGGTAAATAGCTGTATTCACTGCAATTAATTTTATTGTTTCTGGCCGTAATCACTAAATCGCATCAAAATAAGTGTACAAGGTGCAGTTATGGATAATTTGCTCCATTCTACAGGCAAAATAAGTGTACGTAATACACTTATAGCTTCACCTCTGGTCCTGCCAGGTACCTGCCGTACCCTTCCGTCTCCAGCTCCTCCTTCGGAATGAAACGCAGCGCCGCGGAGTTGATCACGTAATGCTGCTTCGCAGGCTCCGGGCCGTCATAGGTCAGATAGCCGAGATAAGCCCCGCTCAGCCTGCTGCGGATTACCGTCCGCACCGTGCCGCTGCTGAAATCCGCTTCCTTGCGGATCAGCCCGCCGGCAACAGGCCTGGTAAACCCCGGCCAGCCGGTGCCGGAGTCAAACTTGTCCGCAGAACTGAACAGCGGATCACCGCTCAGCACATCCACATACAGCCCCTCTTGGGTCTGTTCCCAGAATTCGTTCTTGTACGGAGGCTCCATCGCCTTGTTCTGAGTAACCTCGTACTGCAGCTCAGTCAGCCTGCTCCGCAGCCGCTTCCGGTCCTCCCGGCTGTTCCAGTGCTGCTCGAGAAACTCATCGCGTCCTGAGCCCTTCATGTACATTTTATAATTCATCGGATGGGTCTTATAGTAGTCCTGATGTACAGCTTCCGCAGGATAGAACGTCCCCGCCGGAACAATCTCCGTTACAATCTGTCCCTTGAACCGCTTGCTAGCCTTCAGAGCCTCCTTCGAGGCTTCTGCCTTCTTGCGCTGCTCCTCATTATGGACAAATATCACCGTCCGGTAAGAGTAGCCCCGGTCCATGAACTGGCCGCCCTGATCAGTAGGATCAATGAGCTGCCAATAGATTTCCAGCAGCCGCTCATACGGAAACAGCTCCGGCTCAAAGGTAATCTGTACCGCCTCCACATGCCCCGTCGTTTCCGTCCCTACTTCCTCATAAGTCGGATTCACCGTGTGTCCGCCCGTATAACCCGAAACTACAGACACAATCCCCGGCAGCTCGTCAAACGGCTTGACCATGCACCAGAAGCAGCCTCCGGCGAAGGTGGCCAGCTCTCTCACATTCCCGATTTTGTTCATTGCCGCCTCCTCCTCCACAATTGTCTCCAATGACCCTAACGCATAAGTCCCTATGTTCCATTATATATGAATATCTTTTTTCTCCAAAAAAATCACTGCTGCGCTCAGGCACACGGCTATAACCACCAGGGGAATAAGCACCACCTGAGCATAGTCGTCCGGTCCGCTCAGACCAATCTGCTGTGAATTCAACACATACATTCCGGAAAACTTCATAATCTGAGTCATCAGCGAGTAGTCCGATACTGTCCGCAGAAAGGCTGAAGAAGATTCGTTAAGATAACCCGTAAGCAGCATATTTCCGAAAATAAAGAAAAAGGCGGCAACCACGGCCGGGGCCGCTTTACGGATCATTATCCCCAGCATCATAATTACAGCAGCGTATGCAGATAAATATAGCAAATTTAACCCAATAGCTGTGCCTGCTTTTATGAAGTCTTCTTTCGTGCTTCCATTCCCTATATGCGATCCGGTTACCAGTGCTGCGGTTATGTAAAAAATATAAAAGATCCCGAAAAACAACACCAGCCACCATAAAATCGCCAGGACCTCCAGCACAAATTTACCCAGAAAATAACCTGAGCGGCGCTGGCCTGAAGCAATAATATTCTGTATGGACCCGTGCTCAAAACCTTCCGTGGCAAAAAAGCAGGCATGCATCGGCATAATAAAGTAAAGAAACAGGGAAAACGAAACAGCGATACGCAAAGGCTCCAGCGGACTGGTCAGTCCATACCCGCCCTTATTCCCGAAGATCACCATCAGCAGAGCACAGGCCAGCACAAAAACAGCATTGATGCTTTTGAACGCCAAATCTTTTTTCAGATAAAACAGTTCAGCTTTTATAAATCCTCTCACTTGTTTCCGCCTCCAATCAAATCCATATAATAGTTCTCCAGATTGGGTGCGGACAGGTTGAACCCGTCTACCCGGATACCCTGTTGCAGCAGCACAGACATCAACCGCTCCAAATCCATATCTTCTTTTGGAATTTCGATGATTCCGGCGTCGCTCACCGAGATGTTATGCAGCTGCAGATGCTGCCTCAGCTTCTCCGCAGCGGCTGCCGGATCAGGCGTAGAGAGCGTGATTACCGAACGGGCTGTTTGCAGCAGTTCACCGGCGCTTATTTCCCGAATGAGCCGGCCTTGATGGATGAACCCGTATTTGGTAGCCAGCAGCTGCAGCTCACCAAGAATATGGCTGGAAACCAGAACCGTTACCCCCTGCTCACGCGCCAGGCGCTCCAGAATCCTCCGCATCTCCAGAATGCCTGCCGGGTCCAGCCCGTTGACGGGTTCATCCAGCACAAGAAATCCCGGCCTGGCAAGCAGGGCAATGGCAAGTCCAAGACGCTGGCGCATACCGAGCGAATATTGCGAAGTCTTTTTGCTCGCGGCTTCTGTTAAACCCACAGCGTGGAGAACCTCGCCGATTCTTTCCGGGTCCCGGATGCCGAAGATATGGCAGTAGAATTTCAAATTCTCTTCAGCATTCATATGCGGGTAAAGCGACGGCCTTTCAATGAGAAATCCAATCCTTTTACGGGCTTCCATGAGCCCCTGCTTCCCCTGCTGTCCGAATAAACGCAATTCTCCGCTTTCCGGATGTACAAGCCCGCCGATAATTTTCATCAAAGTACTTTTACCGGCCCCATTCTCGCCGACGAACCCGTAAATATCCCCCTCCTCAATCCTCATGTTAAATTCACGGAGCGCAAATGCGGACCTGTACACTTTAGTTAGAGCTATGGCTTCAAGCACGGGCGTATTCAATGACAACACTCCTTTAAAACTGTATTTGGACAGGGTAACCTTACCATGCAGGACTTCTCCCGCCTTGGGTCTTGTTAAATTCGAGGAAGTTATTGTCGTTTTTGCGGCAAAATAAGCCCTGCCTGGCCTGTATTTTCCTGAAAATGTATACTGAATATACAGGTAACAAATTGATACATAGTGAACGGAGTGACAGGATGATTCATATTGCCGTATGTGATGATGATCCGCAGGCGGCGGGACTGATTGAGAATTTAATTCTGAGTGGGCAGCATTATTGTGAGGAGACCCTGGAAGTTTCCCTGTTTTACTCCGGAGAGAGCTTCGCTGAGGCTCTTCAGCACGGCTGTATATTTGACTTAGTCTATATGGATATTGAGATGGAAGGAATGGATGGCATAACAGCCGGTCAGATGCTTCGGGGTGATGATGAAAATGATTTTGTGCAGCTGATGTATATCTCCAGTCATGAGCAGTACCATCTGCAGCTGTTCGACGTCCGTCCGTCGGGCTTTATTAAGAAGCCGGTGAACCAGGAGGTTTTTATGAAAAAGCTGATACCGGCGCTGCAAAAAGCGGTCCGCACACGCCAGAACGGCAAGCTGAACTTCCTGCCAGTGCAGCAAAAGGGTAAGGAGCTGATGATACCCTTCCGGGAGATTGTCTATTTGGAGAGCCGCATCCGGAGAATTACGCTTGTCACCAAAGAAGGAGAACTGCAGTACTACGGGGTTCTTAAGGAAGAAGCCGGGAAGCTGCCGGCAAGCTATTTTACCCGGATTCATCAGTCTTATATCGTGAACTTGTATTATGTTAAAGAAATCAGCGCCAAAAGGATTATACTACTTAACGGCAGTGAGCTGCCGGTGAGTGAAAAGAACAGCTTGACGGTTCGCAAAGCTTATCTCAGCTTCAGGGGGGCGCTCATTTGACTACAGCTCTGCGGGATGAGATCGTGTACTTCACTGCATTCCCTCTCATTCCTGTAATACTTCACTATTTCTTCAGCGGCTGCTTCCGCTGCCGTATTGGCAACAGATGGATTGTGCTGTCGCTCTATGGACTTTATACTGCCTGCCATATGGCCCTGCATCATATTCAGCTTCCAGGCCTCTTCTTGCTTGCAGCAAATACCGGACTTATTATGGGGGTAACTTTCTTTTATCAAGGCAGCCTGCTGTGGAGATTATACAGCTCGCTTTTCGTCACTGCACTAATCTTTCTTAGCGATGCTGTCATCCCTTTATCATATACGGATACCGGGTATCTTATCAGTCTGCTCCTGTCCAAGCTTCTTATTTTATTGTTTGTTTTTGTCCTGCTAAAGGTTGTGAAAAGCAACGGCCGGGGCGATTTGGCAGGCTGGTACTGGTGCCTGTTATTTCTCAGCCCTCTGCTGAGCATTGCTGCTCTGGTCCGCTTGTCGGACAATCTGTTTTTTCAAAGCTATCCGCAGTTATTTCCCGTAGTTCCGGTTCTGCTGCTTGCCATCAACCTTTTGATTTTTGTGCTTAGCGACCGGATAATGTGTGTACAGACCGAACAGGCCCGGCGAAAGCTGCTGGAACAGCAGAACACTTATTATGCCAATCAGTACTTGATGACCCGTAATATGCAGGAGGAAGCCTTCAAATTCAAGCATGATTTCAAAAATATCCTGCTCGGTCTGCGTGCCCGGCTGGCTGCCGGTGATGAGGACAAGTCCATCCATGAGCTGGACCGTTTACTTGGAGCAAACGATACGTCTGCCGGCAGCTGCTCCACCGGAAACCTCGTCATTGATTCCATGATTAATTACAAAGAGCAGGTTGCCGGCAACAGCAATATTCCCTTCCGGCTGGAGGTGAATATTCCACCGGATCTGCTGCTGGATACCACTGTTATGAGCGTCATCCTCGGCAATGCCCTGGACAATGCCATTGAAGCCGTAAAGTCTATTCCGGAGAAGGCCGGTCTTGAACGGTATGCCGCGATCCATATGCATTATCTGAACGACAGCCTGTTTTTGCGGATCCGGAATCCATATGATCATGATATCCGCACCGGCCTGTACGGAGAACTCCGTTCTAGCAAGCCGGACACAGGGGCACATGGCATCGGACTGCAGAACATCCGCAGGGCTGTAGAGGAATACGGCGGTCTGCTGGATATTACCTATGACAGCGGAGTGTTTCAGGTGGAGATTGTACTGTTCAATATCCAGAGGCAGCATACCGCATAATTTCATTCCACGATCAGGAAAGCAGGAACTTGCATGAACACAACCAGACCAACAACAGCTGCATCCGCCAGAGCGCGGATGACCGTCATCCTAGCTGGGGCCAACAGCGGTACCGGGCATCATCTGCTGGCTCAGCTGACTGCTCAGTATCATGTCATCGCTTTATCCGGTTTGGCAGACAGCGGGAACGGCGGCAGCCATGCAGTATGGCGCTCCTGTGATCCCTTCTCCAGGATCTCTATGGAGGAAGCTATGCAAGGTGCAGATTATGCCGTGTACCTGACTCATTCTGTCGTATCATCGGCCAGGCTGACCCAGGCCAGTCCTGAAGATATGGAGGTCATTCTGGCAGACAATTTCGCCCGTGCCGCCTGCAGGAACGGAATCAAGGAGATTATTTATATAAGCGGATATATGGAAGCAGGTCTGCCGCGGGACCAGCAGTCCCGCCATGTGCGCAGCCGTCCTGAAGCGGAGCGGATTCTTGGCTCTTATGGCATACCTGTCACGACGATTTATACCGTAACCCAAAACAAGACCTCCCCGGTCACCGAAAGCCTGTCCAATTCTGGGAATGGGCCACTCAGCAGCCATGAACCAACGGCTTTTGCGGAGGCAGTCCAGGCGGCGCTTACAGCGGAAAAACCTGCTGTCCCGGACTCCGGTAATAAGCTGGTTCCTACTCCCCCGCCTTTCCGGTCACAGGAGAAGTCTCTCTCAGGCGTACGCTCTGTTCAGCGTGTACAGCTGCCCGAAGGCAAAGATGCGGATTGGGCTGCCCGTTATTACCTGGAGTGGCTGGAGAAGCTTTTGAAATGGGTGATATGCGTAGATCACGGAAGCTGCCATGTATATCAGGTGCGCCCCCGCGTCATCCGCCGGCCGATTCTGGAATTAATCCTTCTGTCCGGGCAGAGCAGTGCTGCACGTACTGCGTACCGCATTTGCGGAGGCCTTCTGACCAAAACAAGTCCCAATGACGGGAGATTGGAATTTCTGCAGATTCCCGGAACCCGGGAGTGTATTATCGCCATCCATGATTATTTGCCTTCTCTTCCATGGACTCTTTATAAGTATACACAGGCTAAAGTCCATCTCTGGGTCATGGCGGCTTTCCGCAGACATTTGCAGCGCATGGCTGCCGTACAGCTGTAAGTAAATGGGCAGCATATTGCGCTCAACACCTCTGCCGCCAAATATAGAAGCGGCATTCAATTCCGTTTTAAATATTCCTATACAGGAATATCCGCCCACTGTAGGGGAGATTGCCGGACAACTGCCGCTGCGCCAGCCTCAGGCATCCAAGCATTTGCGTGTTCGGAGTGAGGCCGGCCTCGTCAAAGCCAAGGTGGATGCCAACCGCCGGATATACAGCCTGCGGCCGGAGCCTTTCCGAACGGTTAATGACAGCAGCAAAAGGACATCAGCCGGAGCTATCTCTAGCGGGTGTCCTTTTTTTAATATGCGCCTAACAGCTGTTCAAAGAAGAATCTCCCGCTTATTTACCTTCTCTCCGGACAGGGACCGGTCAAACATATCCAGAATGTATAAGAACCGCTCTGCTTCCCGGAACACATGATCCGCCAGCAGCGGATGAATGATGCTTTTGATCCGGCATTCTTCGATCAGATCTCTTGCCGTCTTTTTGAAGTCGCGCAGCGATTTTACAGAGACTCTATTCTCGTCTACAAACTGGCTCAGCAGCGGAAAAGTCTGGGATTGCGGACGCATATGACTGAGATCAATGGCCTGGAACATCAGCGTATCAAAATCATTGCTGAATTCCCGCGCCTGCTCCACCAGCTTCCGCTCAGACGGGTCCAGCAGGTGCCCGATGAATTTTGCGTGATCCGCCATAATTTTTAAGAAAAACACATTCTCATCAATAATTGCATCCGCCAAAGGCTCCAGTTTCCCCGCATTCAGCTCATGCAGACGGTTCCTGAAATGTATCCAACGCTATTCCTCCCTCGCAAAAAATCACACGCTCTAGGCATATGATCACTTTGGAGTGATTATGCATCAGACCTTTCGCTTACCGGTCATCCTTATGCCGGCTGCTGTCCCATATATCTTTGTGGGTCAATCCGGCGTAGACCAGAATAACCAGCGTCAGAATCATCACAAATTCCCGCAGCGTATTGGACAGGCTGTCCATATTATAGCCAAAAACAATATTCAGCCTGCCCCATAACAGATTAAGGCAAAGCAGCACCACAGCACTGTAGGTTACCCAAACGCTGCGAAGATAAAGGTTATAGGTGCGTTCTGGCCCATGCCCGATAAAATATTTCCGGTACCGGATAACATAAGCAGCAAAAATAACCACTGCCGCCGCCTCAAGCGCGACCAGTGTCATATCAATAATTTCCATGCAGATCATCTCCTCTCTTGCCGAGTCCTGAATGGTGCAGGTCGATCAGGCTTTCGATATCTTTTGACTCATACGCCTTCTGAATTTTGCCCAGTTTCTCAATTTCCCCTTTGACACGGCTGGGCTGGATCTCATTCCATTTGAAAATATCGAGGAGCTTCACTTGTTGACGACCTCCTCACCATTGGATTTATCGCTAGCGCTCTTCCGTTCCTGAACTTCTCTCTCAATTAACAGCTTGACCAGTGAACGGTTGTACTGATTAAGCTGCTTTTCGTTCTCCTCATCGCGTTTCTGGTAATTCTGAATAACCTTCTCTTTATTGGCGATCTGCCGGATACACCAGATTAATGCAGTAGATAAAAGGACATTTAGCACGACTGAACCGTTATTGTTACTAAACAGGCCAGTCAATGCATCCAAATCCATCAGTAATCCCCCCTGTCTGCCTGTCCGCTTTTGCGACAAAAGCTGCTGTAAGCTTGTATGCTAAAACCTTTTATAATAATTTATTCATTTTATAATCATTTTGATTGGACTTACGATGATTTGTTGACGAAAATTATTTTCAATATTAAGATCTAACTATGATAATATTTTTCAGCTTGGTTGACCCGTTTGAGCAGTCTAATTAAATCCGTTTTTAACATGGCGACCCAGGAGGAAAGAATAGATGACGACAACACCAGAACAAAATATCAGCGTGACAAACAGACCGAGCAGAGAACAGCTTGAAAAGATTTACGATATTTTAGATGAATGTTTTTCCGTAGGCCGGGGGTATTTCCAGGAAAGATTAGACCTCGACACCTCATATGACCCCGATACCACATGGTTTGCGACGGTCGGCGGCAAGGTTGCTGCCAATGTTCAAATCTTTCCCCTCTCAATCAGAGTCGGCCAAGCGGTCTTGCACACGGGTGCCATGGGCAGCGTCGCTGCAGATCCCCATTATCGCGGCATGGGACTGACACACAAAATTCTTGCTGCACAAACAGACTACATGAGAGAAGCCGATTATGATATAAGCGTACTTCTGGCCAGCAAGCATGCATTTTATGAGAAGGCCGGCTGGAGACTGATTCCCGAGACTGCTTACGCAGTTGAGAATCAGGCGTGGGGCGGGCAGCCGGACGGTTATAAAATTATACCTTTTGAGCCCCGTTATCTTGATGATATCCGTGGTATTTATGAACAATTCAATCAGAACCGTACCTATACCGTAGTCCGTAATGAAACCTACTGGAAAGATCTGATCCGGTGGCCGGAATGGAACAAGGCGGACTGTCTGCTGCTTCAGCATCATCATAAAATTGTCGCTTATGGCATTATAGAAAAAAAGGATACCGAACAGGTATTTATCAACGAATTCATATATCTTGATGAGGCAGCAGACGGTGCCCAATACTTATTTCATGAATTATGCCGTCTTCGGCCGAATGCCAAGCAAATATTGGCGATGCTTCCTGAGGATCACAAGCTATATGCCTATTATCAGCAGCTTCAGGCAGAGCCCGTTCCCATCCATATGGCGATGTGGAAAATGATCAACCTGTATTCTACCTTCCGCAAGCTTCAGCCTGAACTGGAGCATCGCCTGAACGGCAATGACTTGATGGCAGACCAGGATTTGTACATAGCGCTGCAATGCGGGGAGGACAGGATCTGCCTCGACTATTGTCAGAAGCGGCTTTCCGTTTCCGAGAGTAGTCAGGCCGGGTCCCGGATATCCATAGAAGTAGATGAGCGGAATCTAATCTCTTATATTATCTTCGGCTATTCTGCGGAAGGCGCAGCTGAAGCTAAAGACCCTGTTGAACATGCTGATATCCTGCAGGCCCTCTTCCCGAAACAGCAGGCCGTGTTTTATTTAACCGACAAATTTTAAAAGGGTGTGCCGCAAGTCCAAAACTGACGGACTTGTGGCACACCCTTCTTTTGTTACCTTATTCATAGGATTACCCATTACTCATTTTTGATTTTCCGAGCAGTACAGCACCATAGGCTGCATTATGAACAGGCATAATCAGCTTGGTCTGCGGGTAGCTGCGGGCAAGCTTCCTCTCTAATGCTTCTCTTATAAAACGGGATTTTTGCAGCACACTTCCGGCAGTTGCAACCTTGCTTTCATATAATTTCAGCCGTTCAATAACAGGCACCACAAGCTCAAACAGACCGGCCGCACACTGCTCCGCCAGTTTTAGCGCCTGGGCGTCCCCGAGCCCGCATGCTGCCGTCATCACCGGGGCGAGCGCTGCAATATCTTTTTTCGTTGTGTTTTTGTCGTAGACAAAACCTATCACCTCTTGCACCGTACCAAGTCCAAGCTGCTCATATACCAGTGCCGGAATAATAGTATCCGCTATTCTTCCGTCCTCTGCTTGAACCAGCACGGACAAGAGCTCACGCCCGATGTAGTAGCCGCTTCCCTCATCATCAATCAGATGGCCAAACCCTCCTGTGCGGTGCCGCTCTCTCTTATCATTAACCCCGAAGCAAATGGAGCCTGTACCGGCAATGAGGATAATGCCCTGCATCGCATTCTGGGCTCCATATAGTGCGGTTTCCTGATCACCGGTAATTGTTAAAGGCCCCCTATACCCGTTATCTCTCACCTGCTTCTCCAAAAACCGGGTTACTGCCGGATTGCTTACACCTGCCGCTCCTATACATACATGAATAACTTCCGCAAGGCTTGTGCAGCAGGACTTTGTCTGATTAAAAATCTCCCCAAAAGCGGCAGCAATAGCTTCGGCATCACCGCCGTTATAATTAATAGGCCCTACAGTAAAGGTTAGTAGAGGCTCCTCCTGATCATCATGAGTAACAATGACAGCTGTCTTAGTGCCGCCCCCGTCAATGCCGACAATAAATGCCATACTTATGTCCCCCTATAGCTGAATCGTAATACTGGCAGCTGGCGTGACCTCACCATTCAGGATTGGAATAAGGGATTTGAACGCATCCAGAGTATATTCAAAGGCTGCAATGCCGCAAAACCCGCCTTCGATTAAAGCCAAATCATAAGGCCGGCCCAGTGTAATTGCCGTTACTTTACAGTTTGCTGCCAAAAGCTTCTGCACAAGCGCCAGCTGGCCTGTATTTTCACGCGCATTAAACAGCCCGATTACAACATGCTTGTACCCTTCAGCCTTTTGCAGCACTGTGTTAATCTGCTCCTCGTCCGGATCAATGCTTATCAGCTCATACGCTGCAGCGAAATGCTCACCCATATACCGGGAGAAGCTAAGCTCCTGATTCATACTGCTGGAGGCCAGGTCGGTCCGGTAGGCATAGGAGCCCATAAACAAGACCTGCCCGTCACCTGCCTGAACGGGCTCGATCTCACCTTTTATCAGGCAGATCGTTTCCGTACGCATCAGCTCGTTCGCCCTGCGGTGAACCCCGCAGCCAACGATCCCGTAATCCGGTTCCCCAATATCCGCATAGCGTGCTTTATAGGCTAAAATTTTGGCAACGGCTGCATCAATAACCGCTTCATCCAAATCACCGGCTGCTACAGCTTCTTCTATTAAATGCACCGCTTCTTTAACCGTTGCAGGCGTGTGACTGATGAACACCAGATCAATCCCTGCTTTAATGGCTTCCAATGCACCTTTTGCCGTCCCGTAATAGCGTTTAATCGCATCCATTTCCAGACAATCGGATACAACAAGCCCCTGAAATCCCAATTTCTCTTTAAGCAGCTCTGTAATAATGGTATAAGACATCGTTCCCGGTACGCCGGACCCTTCGATTTGCGGGAATAAAATATGTGCGCTCATGATGGCCTGGGCCCCCTGCCCGATGGCAGCCTTAAATGGCAGCAGTTCAAGCTGCTCTAGCTCCTCCACCGTTTTATTAATTACAGGCAAGCCAATGTGTGAATCGACATCAGTATCCCCATGACCGGGAAAATGCTTCAGCGAGGACATAACACCACCATCGAGCAAGCCCTTCATCATTTGAATCCCGTACTGTGATACTGTCTCAACCGAATCCCCGTAAGAGCGTACATTGATCACCGGATTGAGCGCATTACTGGTAACATCCATCACGGGCGCAAGATTGAAATTAATGCCTAATGCTTTTAGCTCCCGGGCCGTTATTCTCCCTGCGGCATAAGCATTTTCAGGGCGTCCTGAAGAGGCAATCGCCATGGCTCCGGCTACATTCGTCGCGTCCTTGGGCATCCGGGTTACCCGGCCGCCTTCCTGGTCAATCGTAATAAAGCCCGGAATGCCTGTATGTGTGGTAAACCATTGCTGCAGCTCTGCTACAAGCCTGCCTAATTGATATTTATTGCTGATATTATGTGAGAATAAAATAATATTCCCGATCTTGTACTGCTCAATGACTTCCTTCAGCTCAGGGGATATCTCCGTTGAGGGAAAGCCTGTTACGAACATTTGCCCGATTTTCTCACGCAAGCTCATTTGTTCTATCGTTTTCATCCGCTGCTCACCATCCGCTAGTGATATAAATGATACTGCTGTTTCATTTCTGCAAATTGCCTGCTTTCCTCTGCAAACTGTTCGGACAGCTGCTTAGCCTGAATATCCTTCGTACGGTAGATGCTGCTTCCGCCCAGCAAATCAATAAAAGGACGTGAGCCCTCCTTCACAGGAGGCAGAAATGCAAATCGCTCAAATAAGTCCCTTATCGTAAATAATAAGGTTACGCCAACCTCTAACGGCTTTATCACCTGGCGGTCTGTAATATATAGTTGAACGCCGCCGCACAGCTCTCCTGAATGCTTGGATGACGTTGGTTTGAAATGAACCGGACGGAAATATACACCTGGAAGCCGACGGGCATTCATCTCGTCTGCCAGCTGCTGCGCCTCAATAAAGGGAGCCCCAATCATTTCAAAGGGGAATGTTGTGCCCCTTCCTTCCGAGCAGTTGGTTCCTTCAAATAAACAGGTGCCTGTATATAATAACGCTGTTTCATACCGGGGGATTCCCAGTGAAGGATGAACCCAGGTCAAGGCTGTATCCGGGAAAGACATGCTCCGTTCCCAGCCTTCCAGACGCACGACATGAAGCGATGCCTTCCAGTTCATTTGATCATTTGCCATTACAGCCACTTCACCTGCGGTCAGGCCGTACCGGACAGCCAGCTCATAATTCCCGACAAAGGATTTGAAGCCGGGCTGTAAGATATTCCCTTCCACATTCACCCCATTAAGCGGATTTACCCGGTCGAGAACAACAAATTCTACACCTGCCGCAGCACAATCCTCAAGGGCGTACAGCATCGTATAAATGAAGGTATAATACCTTACACCAACATCCTGGATATCATACACAAGGATATCTACCTTCTCCAGCATTTCCTTTGTTAAACGTTTGGAATCTTTGCGATACAGGCTGTAGACCGGAACATTGGTAAAGGGGTCCGTATACGTCTCCACTAACGCCCCTGCATCCAAATCTCCGCGGACACCGTGTTCAGGCGAGAACATGGCCGTAAGATTGCAATTCTCGTGTAATATCGTAATGGTTGATCTGAAATCTTTGGTAAGCCCTGTCGGCGCTGTAATTAACCCCACACGTTTACCTTTAAATAGATGAAGATACTTGGCGATAGAGTCAATTCCGCTCAACACCATATCACGCAAGACCCGATTGTCTGATCTTCATCGTCTCGGCAGGGACCATGAAGGCTTCGGCATAGGTTTTTCTTGCTTCACAGCCCCGGACAACGGCCAACGCTTTATAGTATTCCATATATTTAAAAGATTTGCTGTTCGTCACAAACCAATGCTGGCCTAACGCCTCAATCCATAAATCATAAGCCGCCTGATCAAAATCCACGTAAACGTAAGGGACATAGTCCACAGCATCTTCCCAGTTTTCCGAATAATACAGTTTTGCTGCAAAATGAGCAGGAAGCTCACGCTCAAAAGAAGACAGGCTTGCAAAAAACCTTGCATCGTTCACGATGTAATGGGTCAGTGCATGATCCTTATGCATGCTGTTTTTCCAATGGGTTATGATAATGTCCGGCTTTACGCGGCGGATAACATCGCAGACTTCCATCCGAATCTGCTGATTGTCAGGCAGCTCTCCGTCACAATAATCAAAAACAACGGCCTCACCGCCCAGCATATCAGCGAATACTCCCGCCTCTTTGATTTTTTGCTGACGGTACTCTTTCATATCCTGCCCGGCCGGTACGCCTCTTTCACCTGGAGTTAAAGCCAGTGTTACAATACGGTCTCCTTTTAAGCTATGGCTGGCCAGTACACCGCCGGACGCCAATTCCACATCCCCAACATGCGCTCCAATAGCTAAGACTGTCAACTTTCCGCTCATCCTTACAGCTCCCTCCGCAATATTGAAAATTGTTTTTCAACATGAAATCCTGCTTTTTGATAGATTCGAAGAGCAGGGTTATTGCTGCCAGTGAATAAAGAGATATATTGACAGCCCGCATTCTGAAAAGCTTCGACCATCCGGAAAAACAGTACACTGCCGAGACCATAACCCTCATACTCCGGGCGTACCCCGATCCCGCAAAAAAATGCCCGGCCGTCCGGTTCTACCATAATTGGACCTGCAAAACCAACAACCTTACTGTCATGAACAGCCACCACTAGAGGCTCGCCATCCTTCACGTACGCTGCTACATCCGTCTCCCACTGCGGATTCTGCAGGGCAGCAAGCATGGATTCAAGCCCTTTATGAACAGCAGGAGCATAATGAGTAACCTGATAGCCTTTACTGTTGGCTTTATCTTCTTTGCTGGCAATATCTTCAGGAACACTAAAGTTGCCCAGCTTCAAATACATGCCGCATTGTGTCGCCCGGTCTGCATACCCTCTGGCGATTAAAGCCTCATATAATGGCTGGTCTTTACTAATGCCCGGAGCATTATTGTGTTCATGCTGCGGTGCGCCGGGAATATTCCATTTCAGCTTAACAGGGTTAAAGAACAACACCTCCGCCTGACTTTTCCCAAGCTGCCGGAACCTTGTTTCCATACGCAGCAAAAAGGCATCATACAGTTCTAAAGAAGCGGCACCCGGATCCATAATAACGGTCGTAATATAGCCGGCCACATCGCCGAGCGGAAGATCATCCCCGCTGCAGCCGGCCGCAAAACCGGCAATCCCTTGTTCATTACAGCCTACCCACATACACTCCGCATCGAAATAGGAATGATTAATGAATGTGTCCTGAAAATCCCGCTCGGTAAACGGCTTGTAGTCATATTTGGTAGCCTCCCGGTTCCAGAGCGCTACCACTGCAGAAAGATCTTCAATGGAGAAGGGTCTGATTTGCATCATTCAAACCTCCTGTGTTCCGGATGGGGCCAAGAAATTTTGCCCATTACTGCCGGCCGGGAAGCTCCGGTTACTTGCGGAATATTATTCGGCAGACGTTTCATCGTATGATAAGCCAGCACAGCAAACGCGATAGCTTCCTTGGCATCGCTATTACCGCCAATATCCTCCTGTGTCAGCACCTGCACTCCAAAGGGTGTAAATAACTGCTGCAAATCACGCATTAACGTCTGGTTATAACTCCCCCCGCCGCCAATCAGCAATTGCTGAGCCTGATGACGGGGCGCAATATACCGTTCATAGCTGTCAGCAATACTCCATGCTGTCAAGCGTGTAGCTGTGGCAATAACATCTTCAGCTTTCCAGTGATGCTCCTCCATCAACTGAAGTATTTGTGCAACATATTGTTGTCCAAACCGTTCTCTGCCCGTCGATTTCGGTAAAGGCAGTGCATAATATTCATCCTGCTGCATCCATTTCAAAAGCTGATCAATAACCTCACCGCCCGCAGCAATTTCACCCCCAGCATCCATCGTCATTGGCGAAAATAAACGGGATACAAGACCATCAATAATCATATTTCCGGGCCCTGTATCGTAAGCATACACCTCTTCGGGAGAAGCATTTGCAGGAAGAACAGTCACATTCCCTATTCCTCCAATATTCTGCAGAAGTGATGTTTTCTCCGGATGGTTAAACAATAAATATTCAGTAAAAGGCACGAGTGGCGCCCCCTGTCCACCCATGGCCATGTCAGCAACCCGAAAATCTGATATGCAGGGAATGCCCGTTCGGTTCGCTATAACTGCACCTTCCCCGATCTGCACCGTACAGTGCAGGTTATAACCGTCCATAATCTTCTCTTCCGGTGCATGATAGATCGTTTGACCATGCGAGCCTATCGCAAATATTTGGGAGGGCGCAAGTCCGCATTTACGAATCACCGACATTGCAGCCCGGGCGTATAATTCCCCCAGCCACATGTTCATTGCGCCTACTTTATCCACCGTAGCCTTGGATGGATCAAACAGCTCGAATATCGAACTTCTGACATTCACCGGAAACGGAGTATTCTCAAACGCCAGTATTTCCGTCTCTATCCCGTACTCTTTTTCCGGCGTAGAAGAAAGTTTAATTACTGCTGCATCAATACCGTCTACCGATGTGCCGGACATCAAGCCAACCAGACAGGTAACATTGACTTCAGATAGGCTGCCCATTACCCTTTCACTGCTCCGACGGCTACTCCTTCAAGGAAATACTTTTGTAAGCTGAAGAACAAAATAAACATCGGAACTGCAGAAATGGTTGCCCCGGCCATCATAGGTGCAAAGTAAGTTGTATTTGCAAAACGGAAGTTTTTGAGCCCCACCTGAATCGTCTGCATATCCATTGTGTTGGTAACCAGGAACGGCCAGAAGAAGTCATTCCATGCTGCCATAAACGTCAGGATCGCCAGCACTGCCATAACCGTTTTGGACAGTGGCATAATGATATACCAAAAGATTTTAGGCTGGGAGCAGCCTTCGATTTTCGCAGCTTCAATAATTTCAACCGGAATGGAAGACATGAACTGCTTGACCAGAAAAATGTTATACACCGTGACTATGCTTGGCATAATCAGCGCTGTATACGTATTTTGCAATTCAAAAATATTTACGATCAATATATACAGCGGAACCTGGGTTACTTGAGTAGGGATCATCATGGACCCCAGCAGAATAGCGAACAGAATACCTTTTCCTCTAAATTTCATTTTTGCAAAAGCGTACCCTGCAAGGGTGGCGAAAAATACGTTTGATACCGTAATACAGGCTGCTACGATAAATGAATTTTTTAACCAATCCCAGGAATGGGCGCTGAAGTTAAAAAAGAATTTATAAGACTCAAAGGAAATCTTCGGCGGGAGAATCGAATAGCTCATTGCGCCCGCTTCTACCGGATCACCGAACGAGGAAATGATCATAAAGTATATCGGGAAAATGGTCGCTGCGGCAAACAGGAGAAGGCATGTAATGATCAGACCATTACGGGCGAACAGAGACCCTTTGCTTTTTATATTATTGTTGAACAACCCCATAGGTTTCTGCCCCTTTCCTAGTATTCTATGTCTTTACCTAAAAACTTAAATTGAAGGAATGAGATCAATGCAATAACCGCTGCCAGAAGCAAGGATTGAGCCGCTGCCTCACCAAACTCGAAATATGTGAACGCATTGTTAAAGATTAACAATCCCACCATGGTTGTGGCATGGTCTGGTCCGCCGCCTGTCATTAAATAAGCGTTCTGGAAAACCTGGAAGGAACCAATGACCCCTGTAACCAGCAGGAATAGCGTTGTTGGCTTAAGGAAAGGGATGACAATAAACCGCAGCTTTTGCAAAAAAGTCGCTCCGTCAATGTCAGCTGCTTCATAATAACTGTTATCAATACTGAGCAATGCAGCCAGATAGATAATGATCGCTGTACCATGACTTGACAGCCAGGACATTAATACAAGTGAAAACATGGCCGTTGCACTGGAACCAAGCCAGTTCTGATTGCTGATTCCAAAAAATCCAACCACTTGATTGGCAATACCTGATTTTAACGGATCAAAGATCCACAGCCATACGACAGCAAGAGATACACCTGAAGCTACAGCCGGCAAATAATATACCGCTTTAAATATAGTTTGTGTTTTTTTCTTAAAAGGCATAATCAGAATGGCAACAAGGAAGGACAGAAAAATATTAAATGGAACGGTTAACAGCGTATAGACTAATGTATTCTTTAGGGCTTTCCAGAACAGTTCATCTGAAAAGGAGTTGACGAAGTTCTCCAGGCCGACATAAGTGGACCCTAGTGGACGATATTCCTGCAGGCTGATTATAAATGCATTGATTACCGGATAGGCAGTAAATAAAGAAAACGCAATAAGTGCTACTGCGATAAACGCGTATCCCCAGCCAGAGTCACTTTCGAGCTTCAACTTTTTTCTTTTGGTCAACATTTGATTCATTGGGCCGCACCTCTCTTCTTCAAAAAAAGTACCTTCGGCTTGCCTAAATTCAGAAGGAAAGCTGTACGTTTAAGCTTCGTACAGCTTTCACTTTACATGCCAGTCTATATGGCAATCTAGTCAGCAACCACACCATCTTCACCGAAGGATTTGACGGCAGCTGCTTTAACTGCATCATACATCTCTTGTGGGGTAATCTCATCGGCAAGCAATGCCTGCAGTTTAGGAATAATCACTTCTGTTTCAATTTTGAGCGCTTCAGCAGCCTGCTCCGTAGGAATATCTGTACGGGCCGGGAGCGCTTTGGCCATCATAGCTTCACCTGCAGCAACGTTGTCTTCGTTACGCGGGAACTGTTCAAGCACTTCTGCATTACGTGCAGATTCAGTAATTGGTGTTAAGAACAGCTCATTACTATAGTTGGCAGCAATCGAACCGGAAGACAGGAAGTTCATCGCCAGGGCAATATTTTTGATATGTTCTTCTGAAGGCTCTTTTTTACCGCGGAGTGCGATATAACCATCCACTATGGAAGTAGGGATATAATCGGCACCGTTAAAGGTTGGAACCGGAAGTGAAATGTAATCCACTTCGATAGAATCGGCAACAGCTGATCCATCGTTCGCTTTAATTTTCTCATTGTTCAGACGGGCGGAGTTTTCAAATGCCGACAAGCCTTTACCAGTGATCATCGTTTGGCCGGTCAGGAACATATTCCAGCGTTTGCCGGCATCGATGGAGCTTAACTCTTTAGGCATAGAACCATCGTCGATCATCTCACGGATCGCTGTCAGCAGACCCAGGAATTTTTTGCTTGTATACGTGTATTTGAGGTCATTATCGAAGTAATCCGGCAGACCCGCAGTTTTGGCAAGAATAGCCAGGTAGTCTTTAGAAGCTACACCGGATGTCGCGAATACAAAACCGTAACGGCTGGTTTCACCTTTATCATTTTTTACTACGCCTTTTGAAATAGCTTCCCGGAACTCATCATAGGTCCAGCCGTTTTGCTGAATACTCTTCCAGTCAATTCCGGCTTCTTCGAGGAATTGTTTATTACCGCCGATCGTGTGGATTTCCATATACGCAGGCAGACCGTACTGGGCGTCACCCAATTGAAAATATTTCATTGGAACTTCGTCATAATCCGCCTTAATTTCGTCGGTCAGGACTGTGTTCAGATCAATTAATACATTTAGTGCTGCATATTTCGAAAGTCCGGATGCACCGATCCAGGCAATATCCGGAGGGGAGCCTGCATTTACTTGTGTATCAAGCTTTTGTGTCATATCTTCCCAGCTCGCCGGTTCGATTTTCAGCGTCAAATTAGGATGCAGTGTATTAAATTCTTTTTCCATATCAGCAAAACGGGCCTGGTAATTAGCCGATACCGGAGGTAATAATGCGGTTATCGTATCTTTTCCCGCACCGCTGCTGCTGTTGTCTGTGTTTCCGGAATTTGCAGAATCCGCAGTGTTATTTGCGTTCCCTCCACAGGCGGATAACAGCGACATCATCATGATTGCTGACAAAAGTAGCGTTAATACATTTCTTTTTTTCATTGATAGCAGCCTCCTCAATTTTCAATAGCATCCATCCGGTAATTCCAATTCCTGCGCCTTAATTCAATGATAGAATCGCTTGTTTCAGGCGTCCTCCATTTGCTTCAAGCGCTTCTTCTGCCGCCTTTGCGTCTAACCCCGTTTTAATCATCATGATTGCCAGCTTACAATTCATTCCTGCTTTTTCAAGTGTCTCTGAGGCGGCTTGGGTGTCTACACCCGTCGTATTCATAATAATGCGGAGGGAGCGGTCTATCAGCTTGAAATTGCTGGCTTTTAAATCGACCATTAAGTTGTTATATGTTTTCCCTAACTTGACCATGGTACATGTTGTCAGCATATTAAGCACCAGCTTTTGAGCCGTTCCTGCCTTTAACCGGGTCGAGCCGCTAATGACCTCAGGTCCTACAACAGGTGAAATACAAATATCTACAATGGGTTCAAACTTTGAGCCTTTGTTGTTGCACACACCGATGGTGGCTGCCCCAAGCTCCTTCGCCTTCGCTAAAGCTGCAATCACAAACTTGGCACTGCCGCTTGCCGAAATGCCGATAAGTACATCCTGGTCTGTCACCCCGATGCTTTCGACTAATGCGATCCCTTCCTCCTCATCGTCTTCACAGCCTTCAACCGCACTCCGTAAAGCAATATCACCCCCAGCGATATATCCTTGTACCATGGAAGGATCTGTACCAAAGGTAGGAGGACATTCGGAAGCGTCCAAAACACCCAATCTTCCGGATGTCCCGGCTCCTATGTAAAACATTCTCCCGCCAGCAGACAGCCTGTGGTGCAGAACATCTACCGCCCTTGCAATCTGCGGGATTTCGTTAGCGATGGCTGCGGAGACCAGAGCATCCTGCTGATTCATTAACTGGACCATTTGTTCAGTGGTACATTCATCAATCATCAGGGTGTCCGGATTCACGGCTTCTGTTGTTAATCCCGCAAGGTAATCATTCATATTCATCCTCCTTCTTATTAAATGAAAATTACGTATATCTAACATAAGATGTTAGAATATCATACATTTATTAATTTTCATACTAATATATAATCCTAAAGGCGTCAATAGATTTTGAAATAAAATTTTATTTATGAATATTATTCCGAATTTTTATTTCAGTTATTTCGTATAATCAGTTATACCACATTTATAAAGCGCTTACAATAAGCAATTTCCACCTTTGTCAAACGTTTTTATCACTCCTTCTGCAGTATTCTTGAAAAACGAATCTTTAGATTCGCCAAAATCAAACATTTTATGATGTAGATAATCTGACATGTCTAAGGGAAATAAAAAAAGCACTGATCGATGATCGATCAATGCGCCCTCCAAATCCATTCGATTATCAGAACCTAATATCAGAACTTAATATCTGAGTTTTTTCTTTAAAATATTATGAGTATTGGTTAAAGAGGTTTTTACCTGCTCGTATTCTGCACTTGCAACCCCGGCAAACAAGATGTCGATGATCGTCAGCATAGCAATACGCGAGCCCATGGCACCGCTGCGGATCGTTATTTCAGGTGTAGATATGCTAAGAACAATATCCGCCCGCACTGCAAGCTCACTTTTATTGTACCGAGTAATCGCAATACATGTCGCTTTATTCTTCTGGGCAATGATCAGGGCGTCAATAATGTCACTGGTTGCGCCAGAGTTAGAAATAAAAATGGCAACATCATCTTTTCCGAGTAAGGTTGCTGCAGTGAGCTGGCTATGGCCATCCGTATAAGCATGACACATCTTGTTAATGCGTGAGAATTTCTGTTCCCCGTCCATACAAACGATTCCTGAGGCCCCTATGCCAAAGAAAACAATTCTTTTGCTATGGCACAGCACTTCTACCGCTCTTGCAATCTCTTTCCGGTCAACAACACTAAGTGTGTCCTCAATAGATTTCATGTTATTGAGTGAAATATTTGAAATAATGGTCGAGAGATCATCGCCCGGCTGGATATCTGTATATTGGGCCTTTGAATCCTCATCACGGGAACCCAAAGAAGCTGATATACTCACAATAAAATTACGGTATCCGCTGTAGCCCATTGTTTTACAGAACCGCAGGACCGAGGCATCACTTGTTTTGCTCGATTGGGCCAATTCCTTAATGGATAAATGGGGAATCTCTTCCTTGTTTTCCAGAATATAATCCCCGACCAACCGTTCAACCGGTGTAAAGCTTTCCCTCATTTCACGAATCTTGATTAATATATTGTCATTTAAATTCATAATCTACCTACTCAAGATTTAATGAATAACATAGATATTATCATAAACAATACAGGCGGCCTATTTCAATAGCAAAACCATATTGGCACACATAATTCCTATTATCACTCTGAACCAGCCATCCGTTCATGCAAAAAATCGACAATGTGCATTGCCCGCATCGGATGATCCGGCGGATGCTTTCCAATACCGGCCTTCATTTGAAGCAGACAGCCTGGATTACTCGTTAACATATAGCTCGCCTGTGTCTTGTTCGCATGCTCCATTTTATGTTCAAGGATAAAACCTGCCATCTCAGGCTGTACAATATTATATATACCGGCAGAGCCGCAGCAGCGGTCAGCTTCGGACATTTCTACAAATTCAGCATTAGCTATCTGCTTCATCAATATACGCGGGGCGTCCGAGCCTTTCATTACATTGCGCAGATGACAGGAATCCTGGTACGTCACTTTAATTTTGCCGGCTTGCACAGAGCTTTCAGGTTGCGCAAAATTCGGGATACGCCCCTTCTCTACTACCAATGTGCTGACATCAATCACTCTTGAAGCAAACCATTTAGCTGAGTCACGGTACTTGAAATCCTCCTGCATTAGATGGTCATATTCAACGAGCAGCGCCCCACAGCCGCCTGCATTGGACACAATGTAATCGACATTGAGCTGTTTGAATGTATCGATATTCACGGCAGCCAGCTTTCTGGCATCGCCCATTTCTCCACTATGGGCATATAGTGCACCACAGCATACCTGACCTTCAGGAATATATACCTCAAAGCCCGCAGCAGACAGCAGCTCCACTGTGTTCACATTCGTATCAGCAAATATAATATCCATGATACAACCGCGGAACAGCGCAACTCTGGCGAGCGGTTCACCTTTTGCCGGAAAAAATGTACCCAGACGCTCCACAACCCCCTTAGAGCTGGCGGCCGGTAAAATAGCTTCGATCTCCGATAACTGCTTTGGAAGCAGCTTCATGACTCCTGTGGACTGTACTGCCTTTTTCACGGCGGATTTTTGATAAAGTGATAGTGCCCCTCCAAGCAGCTTCAGGCGTCCGTGCTTCGGAAATATATGTTTGAATACCATCCTGCGGATAGCTTTAACAGGTAAAGAATGAGTGGCATGCTCCTCCATCGCCTCCTTCGTCTGTTCAATTAATTGACCATATTTCACATCTGCCGGACAAGCCGGTTCACAGGCACGGCAGCCCAGACACAAGTTCATTTGATCCTGGAATTGCTGATCAGGCACCATTAGCCCATCCACAGCAGCTTTCATCAGTGCAATACGTCCACGCGGAGAGGCAGGCTCCACCCCTGTTTCACTGAATGTCGGGCACGCAGGCAGGCAGAAGCCGCAGCGCATGCAATTGGTTAGCTGATCATAATCAAGCTTCTCTAATAAGGTCCGGGCCAGAGGATCAGTATGCTCGATGACCGGCTTTCCTGTAGTTCTATCCACGTTGCATCACCACCCTCTTCTTCGTTTCCTTCGCAAACATTTTATCCGGATTCAAAATATTCAACGGGTCGAAAGCACTTTTGATTCCTCTCATCACTTCCACGCCGGCTTCTCCAACCTTCCACTCCAAATAAGGCGCTTTCACAACACCCACTCCATGCTCGCCGGTTATGGTCCCGCCGAGTTCGATAGCCGCTGCAAAAATTTCTGCAAATGCCGCCTCCACCCGATGCACTTCTTCATGGTCACGCGCGTCAGTCGTTGCCGTCGGATGCAGATTTCCATCACCTGCATGACCAAAGGTCGCTATATTCACATTGTATTTTTTGGCGATTGCATTTGTCCGCAAGATCATATCGGCAATTTTGGAACGGGGTACGGTAGCATCCTCAAGGATCGTCGTCGGGCGTAAGCGAGCGAGCGCGGTAAATGCGCTGCGTCTGGCAGTCAGCAGTTTTTCCGCTTCTTTACGGTCAGCCGCTACTTCAATCCGGTCCGCTTGTTCTTCCCTGCATATAAGCTGAATTTGTTCAATATCACGTTCAACCACTTCCGGCTCACCATCCTGCTCAATAATAAGGATCGCGGCCATATCCAGGGGCAAGCCGATTTTTGCGAAATCATCAACCACCCGGATGGTCGGATTATCCAATATTTCTAAGGTCGCGGGAATAATCTGATTTTTAATAATTTTCGATACTGTACGCGCTGCGCCGTAAATATCCTTATACATCGCAACCATCGTTTTTTTTGTCTTTGGCTGAGGAATAAGCTTGAGAACCGCTTCTGTAATAATGGCAAGGGTTCCTTCCGAGCCCACTAACAGTTTCGTCAAGTCATACCCGGCGACATCCTTGGTCAATTTTCCGCCGGTGCGGAGGACGGAGCCATCGGCCAGCACAGCAGTTAAGCCAAGAACATAATCCTTCGTAGTTCCGTACTTTAAGCCTCTAAGCCCCCCAGAGCATTCAGCAATATTGCCGCCAATGGTAGAGATCTTCATGCTGCTTGGATCTGGCGGATAGAATAACCCCAGTTCTTCAACATGTGTAATGAATTGTCCTGTAATTACACCGGGCTGGACTGCTGCCGTTAAGTTTTCCATATCAACCTCAATAATCTTATTCATGCGGTGCATAACCATCACAATACCTCCTTGCAACGGTACTGTACCTCCGCAAAGATTGGAGCCTGAGCCTCTTGTTATAACCGGAATACGATGGCTGCTGGCTATTTGCATAATTTCTGAAACCTGCTCTGTTGATCCCGGGTAAATAACACCATCAGGCAAAGCCTGCAGCATAGGCGTTCCATCATAGGAATGCGCAATTAAAGCCTCCTGATCTGTCCGGAAAAATTGCTCCCCTACACTTTCACGCAATTGTCTGACCGCTGTTTCAATCAACATGATTCATCCCTCCATTGCAAAAGTGAGCAGGTCATCTGATGACTTTTTATTGATAATAATGTATTAAAGTTGTACATTATAGTCAATAGTTATATCTTCGGGAGGTTATATTTATTATGGATCCGATAAAGGTAGAAACTGAAAAGGGACATGAGCTTGTGCGCAGAGCCATTCTTACCCAGATTGAGGAAGGCCGCTTGCAGCCCGGTCAAAAGCTGCCGTCCGTAGTAGACCTCAGTCTCTCTTTTGGAGTGGGCCGTTCCACCATTCGTGAGGCATTAAGTGCACTAAAGGCGACGGGCTGGATCGATGTTAAACATGGCGGAGGTACTTTTGTGAATAAAGTACTGCCTCCCTCTCCGGGCAACTCGCATGATCCGTTCAAACATTCGGAAAATGTTAAAGAAATCTTGGAGGTTCGTATTTGGCTTGAAAGCGGCAGTGCTGCTTTCGCTGCCGAGCGGCGGAATGAGAAGGATCTTGAGAGGTTAAAGGTGATTATTGAACAAATGGAGCATGCCCTGGCCATGAACAATACGCAGATGAGTGAACATGCGGATATTGAATTTCATCTTGCTATAGCTGCCGCCTCCCATAATGAACTGCTTAATACATTGATGGGCTCCCTTGCCTCTAAACTAACCGAAACGATGGGAAAGACCCGCCAGCTGTGGTTTTTTGAAGACAAGTCTTCTGCCGCACTGCTTCTACAAGAGCATCACTCCATATATGAGGCCATATCCGCCCAAGACAGCAGGCTGGCCAGCCAGTTAATTCAAGCCCATTTACTTAAAGCCGCTGACGTACTGAACCGTGGAGCTATGCTAGACTAGCACGCAGGTGGTAAACCATACATATGCAGCTTGTGATTATCAACCGCTGTTTCATGTATAGAAAGCTCTATCTCCTTCTCCAGCAAGGAATACCTTCCGGATTAAAAAAGGATCAACAAAACGGAGATACCGTTTTATTGATCCTTTTTGATTAATTATTTGAATTTAAAGCCAGGATGAGGGGGATTCCCTTACATCATGCCACCCATTCCGCCCATTCCGCCCATATCCGGCATGCCGCCGCCTTTTTCAGGCTCAGGCTTGTCAGCGATAACAGCTTCAGTGGTCAGGAACATAGCGGCTACGGATGCAGCATTTTGCAGCGCGGAGCGGGTTACCTTGGCAGGGTCAACGATCCCTGCTTCGAACATGTTCACCCATTCGCCGGTTGCAGCGTTGTAACCAATGCCAACGGATTCTTTTTTCAGACGGTCCACGATAACGGAACCTTCTTCGCCGGCGTTAGCAGCGATTGTACGGATCGGCTCTTCCAGAGCACGCAGTACGATGTTCACACCGGTTTTTTCGTCGCCGGATACTTCTACAGCGGCTACAGCGTTATATACGTTCACAAGAGCTGTACCCCCACCGGATACGATACCTTCTTCAACCGCAGCGCGGGTTGCGTTCAGGGCGTCTTCGATGCGCAGTTTGCGCTCTTTCAGTTCAGTTTCAGTTGCAGCGCCTACTTTGACAACGGCTACGCCGCCGGCAAGTTTAGCCAGACGCTCCTGCAGTTTTTCTTTGTCGAATTCGGAAGTGGTTTCTTCCAGTTGGGAACGGATTTGGCTAACGCGTGCATTGATGTCCGCTTTGTCGCCGCTGCCGTCAACAATTGTAGTGTTCTCTTTGGTTACGCGCACTTGACGTGCGTTACCCAGCTGCTCAATGGAAGTGCTCTTCAGGTCAAGGCCCAGCTTCTCAGTGATCACTTGGCCGCCTGTCAGGGCAGCGATATCCTGCAGCATTGCTTCACGGCGGTCGCCGAAGCCAGGAGCTTTAACAGCAACAGCGTTGAAGGTTCCGCGCAGCTTGTTCACGATCAGCATGGCTTGGGCTTCGCCTTCGATATCTTCAGCAATGATTACAAGCGGACGTGCTTGTTGAACGATCTTCTCAAGCAGCGGAAGGATTTCTTGGGTGCTGCTGATTTTTTTGTCAGTGATCAGGATGTACGGGTTGTCGAGTACAGCCTCCATTTTGTCCGTATCAGTAATCATGTACGGGGAAATGTAGCCGCGGTCGAATTGCATACCTTCTACCACTTCAAGCTCAGTCAGGAAGCCGCGGGATTCTTCAACGGTGATAACGCCGTCTTTGCCCACTTTTTCCATAGCTTCAGCAATCAGTTGGCCCACTTCGTCGTCAGCAGCAGAGATAGCGGCTACTTGGGCGATCGCTTGGGAATCCTCGATTGGTTTAGCGATGTTTTGCAGTTCTACTACAGCAGCCTTAACCGCTTTGTCGATCCCTTTGCGGATAACCATCGGGTTAGCACCTGCAGTTACGTTCTTCAGACCTTCGCGGATCATCGCTTGAGCCAGAACTGTTGCAGTAGTAGTACCGTCACCGGCTACATCGTTAGTTTTGGTAGCAACTTCTTTAACGAGCTGTGCACCCATGTTCTCGAATGCATCTTCAAGTTCGATTTCTTTGGCGATTGTAACACCGTCGTTAGTGATGAGCGGGCTGCCGAATTTCTTCTCCAGTACCACGTTGCGGCCTTTAGGTCCCAGTGTTACCTTAACTGCGTTTGCCAAAGCATCAACCCCGCGGAGCATCGAGCGGCGTGCGTCTTCACTGAACTTAATTTCTTTTGCCATTGTGTAATTAACCTCCTAAAGTTTGGTGTGTGTATTCCATGCTATTCTCCGGACACAGCCTGCTATTTAAGCCGCTATGCCCGTTGTAAGTAAATTGGGATGTAACTTATGAGCGTTCTCTTAGTCAAGAATCGCGTGAATGTCGCTTTCTTTCATAATCAAATATTCTTTGCCTTCGTATTTGATTTCAGTGCCGGCATATTTGGAGAAAATTACGCGGTCGCCTTCTTTAACTTCCAGAGGCACGCGCACTCCGTCTTTCAATGCACCGCTGCCCACAGCGATAATTTTGCCTTCTTGCGGCTTCTCTTTGGAAGAGTCCGGAAGTACGATTCCGAAAGAAGTAGTTTCCTCTTGCTCGCTTGGTTCTACCAATACGCGTTCACCTAGTGGTTTGATCATGAAAAATAGCCTCCTTTGAAATTATGTTATTTAGCTTAAACACATAGTTTGGGATGCCGGGACTCCGGTAAAAGAATCTGCGGCAGGTGAGAAATATCGTCCCGCACGCGGTAAAACACCGGCCGTTTCTGTATTTCTCAGGACCGTTAGCACTCAACCTCCTTTAGTGCTAACAACAATTTTTATGATACCCAACTTGAAGACGGATTTCAAGTCCTTTTGCGTAAAATCGTATTCATTTTTGGTAAAAATTCGGCCTGTACGGGTTGTCCCTTACACACTCTCATACATTCTATCCACCAGGGCATAAAATATGCCTGATTAGGGGGGCGCAGCAAGGCTGGCAAGGAACTCATTAAAGAAATAGAGTGAGTTTATCAATAAAACTTTGAAAAATGAGGGATATGGTGAAGGACGCAGGTGGAATGAACAATGAACAAAGTAGAATAAGCCTGACGAAAAAAAGAAATTGTTTTAAGGGAAATGGCGGGAAATGCAGCGTTGGGTTCAGTTGGTGCGGATCGTTTGGCGCAATTCAGCAGGAGTCGGTTGGATTCGGAAATGCGGGCTATTTGGCGGAATCAGAGGTATAAGTACCTTTCAATTTGGGCGGATGTGGGCTAACTGGCGGAATCAGAGGTATAAGTACCTTTCATTTCGGCGGATGTGGATTAACTGACGGAATCAGAGGTATAAATACCTTTCATTTCGGCGGATGTGGGCTAACTGACGGAATCAGAGGTATAAATACCTTTCATTTCGGCGGATACGGGCTATTTGGCGGAATCAGAGGTATAAGTACCTTTCATTTGGGCGGATGCGGGCTATTTGTAGGAATCAGAGGTATAAATACCTTTCATTTCGGCGGATGTGGGCTATCGCTCTATGGCTTTGCCCCTATTAGCGGGAAAATTCCCGTTCATTCCAGCCAATCCAGAAATTTTGCCCCTATCAGCGGGAAAATTCCCGTTGATTCCGGCCAATCCAGAATTTTTGCCCCTATGAACGGGAAAATTCCCGTTGATTCCGGCCAATCCAGAATTTTTGCCCCTATGAACGGGATTATTCCCGTTGATTCCAGCCAATCCAGAACTTTTGCCCCTATGAACGGGAAAATTCCCGTTGATTCCGGCCAATCCAGAATTTTTGCCCCTATGAACGGGAAAATTCCCGTTGATTCCAACCAAACCAGAACTTTTGCCCCTATTAGCGGGAAAATTCCCGTTCATTCCAGCCAATCCAAACCTTTTCCACACATGAACGGGAAAATCCCCGCTCATTCCGCCCACTCAGCCCCAGTCAGCCGGCGGAACAAGCGGGAGCTGCATCCGCAACTCCGGCCACCTGGAATCCCAGTCCTTACCCCTCTTTGCTAACATAACGCGCCTCCCGCTCGGCATCCCCCGCAAGCTGCTTGCGGTAGACGAAAGCAGACAGAAACACGCTGAATTCATACAGGATCAGCAAGGGAATCGTCACCAGAAAATCCGAGATAAAATCGGGCGGTGTGATCACTACGGCGATAAAGACCAGCGCGAAGTAGGCATAGCGGCGCATCCGGCGCAAGCGCAGCGGGTTAAGGATTCTCAGCTTGGTCAGGAACATGACGATCAGCGGCAGCTCGAACAGCAGGGCCAGCGGAATGACCAGAGTGAACATGAAGCTGAAATACTGGGCAATCCCGTACGTCTCCTCCAGGCCCATGCTGTGATTTACAGCGATCGTGAACGAAAGTGCCATCGGAAACACAATGTAATAGGCAAATGCAATCCCGGCAATAAACAAAATAAACACATAAGGAACATAGCGCAAGGCAGCACTCCGCTCTGCCGGATGCAGGCCGGGGCTGATAAATGCCCATAACTGGTAGACGATAAAAGGCAGAGACACCGCCAGGGACACCGCCATAGCAATTTTCATGTACATGCCGATTCCGTCCCAAAAGGAAAAAGCATGCAGAACGAACCCCTGCGCATGGTCAGCGTGGATCAGATACTGGTATACCGGCCTTGCCGCGAACAATCCTCCTGCCAGCCCCGCCACAAAAACAGCCAGCACATAAATGATCCGTCTGCGCAGTTCGGTAAGATGCTCAACCACAGACATTTCTTCCGCTTCCAGAGACATGACAGACACCACCTAAAGGACATATGTATGGATATATACTTCCTGATACGTAAAAAAAGAGCGTCATCCCAGTCTGAAGCAGAACTGAGACTAACGCCCCTGTGTGTGGATCGTATTATTCCGGCAGGCGTCTGTTCTGCGGGAGTTCAGCAGCGACCGTCTGCGGGGCCTGAGACGGCACGGAAGACTCGCTTTTCTTAGCCGGTTCAGGTTCACTGATAATTTCACGGGCACCGTCCTTGAATTCACGGAAAGTACGTCCTACCGCCCTGCCAAGCTCAGGCAGCTTGCTCGGCCCGAAGAGCAACAATGCTAAGATAACCAGTAATATAATCCCGGGAGCACCAATACCACTCATGTTATTCCTCCTCACCGATTAGATCCGTTCATGATATCGTTAACAATATCTTAATAATACCATAACTTATGTCACACATCCATCGGCTTTCCAGGACGTTTTCTTGCAACCGGGTGAGGCCGGGCCGTCTATTGGCGGTACTGGCCGGTTACCATTAACAAAGCTTCAGGCAGCTGATCCATAATTGCCGCCAAATTTTCATGCACACCCTTGGGTGTACCCGGCAAATTGACAATCAGCGTTCTGCCGCGGATCCCGCATATTCCGCGGAACAGCATAGCTGCCCGGTTCTTCTGCATCACTGTGCTCCGCATCGCTTCAGAGAGACCGGGTACCTCCCTCTCGATCACACGTCTTGTAGCTTCAGGTGTAACATCGCGGATTGCCAGATCCGTTCCTCCCGTAGTCAGCACGAGGTCAGCCTGAAAATAATCCGTCAATTCAATCAAAGCAGCAATAATTTCATCCTGCTCATCCGGAACGATCCGGTACTCGATAATCTCTCCGCCAAGCTCTTCTTCCACCAGCTCCCGAATAACCTGGGCGCTCGTGTCTTCCCGTTCGCCTCTGGCCCCCTTATCACTGGCCGTCAGGATTGCTGTTTTCCACGCCATAGGTTGTCCCTCCCTCTCTATATAATATGTACGGGCAGCCGTTTACTGCAGCCCTCCTGCTATTCTTCCAGTACGTAATCCCCATTTTTGCCGCCGCTTTTGGACGAAAGCAAGGTTGGGCCGATTATCATATCCTTTTGCAGTGCCTTGCACATGTCGTACACAGTCAACGCCGCCACTGAAACAGCAGTCAGCGCCTCCATCTCCACACCGGTTTTCCCGGTTGTTTTGACAGTTGCTTCTATATAAAGTTCATCTTTGCTGTTATCCGAGAAGCTGATATCAATTCCGGTCAGCGGAAGCGGATGGCACATCGGAATATAGTCTGAGGTTTTTTTGGCAGCCATAATTCCGGCAACCTGAGCCACAGCAAGCACATCACCCTTGCCGATCTTGCCCGCCTTAATCGCAGCAAGCGTCTGCTGCTCCATCTTCACCTTGCTTCGTGCCGAAGCGGACCGTTTGGTGATCTCCTTGTCACTGACATCCACCATGCGGGCCCGCCCCTGCTCATTAAAATGAGTTAACTCCATGTTACTTCTCCTTCCGGCAATGAATGATCCCATCCTCCGTAATCAGCATGTCCATATAGGCATCATGGTCATCCATAGGCACTTCCGTCAGCAGCTGGACGCCGTAAGCAAGTCCCACCCACAGCGGCGGCTTGAGCGGATACCGGCCTTCCCAGGCAGCCCTCATCCGGTCATAGTAGCCCGCACCATAACCCAGCCGCCCGCCTTTGATGTCAAAAGCCAAACCCGGCACAAAAACAACCTCCGGCATCAGGTCCTGCTCTGTATGCCCGGTACTGGCGGCGGCCGGCTCCAGGATCCCGTAAGCACCGGGTGCAAGCTCCTCCCAGGAGCTCACTGCATGCAGGCTCATCATCCCGCCGGAGCGGATCACCCGCGGAAGCAGCACCATATTACCGCCGGCCCAGCACTCCTCGATAAGCAGACGGGTATCCACTTCCGAACGAAAAGGGACGTATGCGAGCATGGCAGACGCCCCTTCTCCGCGGAACCACTGCCATGCGAGACTGCAGATTCGGGAAGACCAGGAGGACCTCTGCTCCACAGTCAGCTTGTCACGGACGGCCGCTCTTTCCGCGCGAAGTTCCCGCTTCCACTCGGCGAGCGGGACACCCGGGCCTGTCATAGGCAGCCGCCTCCTCTTTATCATGTACCTAGCTTATCATAGTTTGTAAACTCAGTTTACCACTCTTCTCTCCAATTCGCCAAGGTTGTAAGAGTGTGCTTGTTAGGCGAAGCAATTATTCAATATCGTATACACATATACCAAAAGCAGTCTCCAAATTTGCATCTGTATTCCCGCTGGCCTGGATAAACCGGCAAAATCCCGGCCCCCTCGCGCCGCAAACGCTTTTCATGTAAACTATAATATAAGAAAATTACAGCCGGGCGGAGAGCGTCACGGCGAAATATGCAAGGGCGGAGGTTTCATCGGTATGCTTCTTCAAGCGACAGGTATTACAAAATCATATGGTATTCAGAGCGTGCTGGACGGCATAAGCCTGCAGGTGAATGAAAAAGAACGGGTCGGTCTGGTCGGCGTCAACGGTGCCGGTAAATCCACCTTCCTGCAGATCCTCGCAGGCGAGATGTCTTTTGACAGCGGGCAAATTCATAAATCCAAAGAAACAACCATCGGCTATCTGGCCCAGAACAGCGGCCTGCAGTCCGACAAGACGATTCAGGAGGAAATGCTGGCCGTCTTCGCCCCGTTGATTGAAGCGGAAGCGGAGCTGCGGCAGATGGAAGCCGATATCGCCGACCCCAAGCTGGCGGACGATCCCAAGCGCTATGAGGATCTTCTGGACCGTTATGCCAAACGCTCGGACTGGTTCAAGGACCATGGCGGCTATGAAATGAACACACGGATACGCAGTGTACTGCACGGCATGGGCTTCGGCGAGTTCGCACCGGATACGCCCATCGCTACGCTCAGCGGAGGGCAGAAGACACGTCTGGCCCTGGCCCGCATTCTGCTTCAGGCTCCGGACCTGCTCATGCTGGATGAGCCAACCAACCATCTAGATATCGAAACGCTGACCTGGCTGGAGGATTACCTGCGCAGCTACGCGGGCGGCATCCTGGTTGTCTCCCATGACCGGTATTTTCTTGACCGCCTGGTGACAACCATCGTCGAGATTGAACGGCATCAGTCCCGGCGTTACACGGGGAATTACAGCCGTTACATGGAACTGAAGGCAGCGGAATACGAAATCCGCATGAAGCAGTATGAGAAGCAGCAGGAAGAGATTTCACGCATGGAGGATTTCGTACAGCGCAACATCGTGCGTGCCTCCACCACCAAACGTGCGCAAAGCCGGCGTAAAGCGCTGGAAAAAATGGACCGTATCGACAAGCCGCTTGGTGACCTCAAAAAGGCCAGCTTCTCCTTTGAGCCCGATTTCATGTCCGGTAAAGAGGTGCTTCAGGTCCGTGATGTGGCCGTGGCCTTTAGCGAAGATGCGGCTCCGCTCTTCCGGAACGCCGGCTTTGAGCTGCGCCGGGGCGAGACAGCAGCGCTTATCGGACCGAACGGAATCGGCAAATCTACCCTGCTGCAGTGCCTGACAGGCACACGCGAGCCATCGGCTGGCACCGTTAACTGGGGAGCCAAAGTAAAGATTGCCTACTACGATCAGGAGCAGACCAGGCTTAATCCGAAGAACACCGTGCTGGAAGAGCTCTGGAGTGAATATCCGATGCTGGAAGAAGCGCGTATCCGCACCATTCTCGGCAACTTCCTGTTCAGCGGAGAAGATGTCCTGAAGAAGGTCGCTTCCCTGAGCGGCGGCGAAAAGGCACGTGTAGCCCTGTCCAAGCTAATGCTGCGCGGCGCCAACATGCTCATTCTCGATGAGCCCACCAACCACCTGGATCTGGTCAGCCGCGAGGTACTGGAAGCGGCATTGATCGATTTTGAAGGCACCCTGCTCTTCATATCTCATGACCGTTACTTTCTTAACAAAATGGCCGAACGCGTGCTGGAGCTTCATCCCTCAGGTATTGACCAATATCTTGGCAACTACGATGACTATATTAATAAGAAAAAAGAGCTCGAAGCCATCGCCCTGGAAGAAGCGGAGCTGGCTTCCGCCAAAGCAGCCAGAACTGCCGCTGCCGAGCTTCCTGCTGCAGAGAAAGGCACAGCCTCTTCCTATGAAGCAGACAAGCAGGCCAAACGCGAGGAGCGCAGCCGCCAGCGGCGGATTACCGAGCTGGAAGAGAACATCTCACGCCTGGAAGAAGAGATTGCCGCTGTCGAAACTGAGATGACCAAACCGGAGGTATACCAGGATTATGTCGCTTTGCAGGAGCATGAAAATGACCTGAAAACCAAAAAGACTGCTCTTGGAGAATTATTTAACGAATGGGAAAAACTTGCTGACGAATAATGTAAATGCGTTAATTAAATATTTTTTAAGAGTTTTCAAATTGTTCATAAACAGTTATACACAAGCTCATCCACAGTTTCCGTGTATAACTCACAACCTAAAAAGGCCCCCGGGGCCTTTTTTTAGGCTTTAAATCGCTATTTTATTTGTCAAGAACTTTTTATCCACCGAATTATCCACATTATCCACAATTTCCACAAATTAAACAGCTTATATATATCCGCAGTTTTGCCGTAAAAAAAACAGGCGTAATTGCTGATTTTACACGGTTTTTACACAATACAGAGAGAATATGTGGATAACTTTGTCCACATCTTGACAAAAGACGCATTCGTCATTTTTCTATCTTTTTCGCTATCAAATAACAGCAAAAGCATGATTGCCTCCGGCGCATCAAAAAGGACCTCAGCCGTATGCAACTGCACCGGCTGAGGTCTCTCCGCTGTTCTTATTCAGCGCTCTTAACACCAGCCGCTGCTGCCGTTACTTCCTGCGCAGAGAGCAGTGCCGAATTACAGGCTGCAATATAGGCATTCCCTGCCGCCATTACAATATCCTGATGAATCGCCGTGCCCCGGAATTTAGTGCCTTCCCACTCTACCATAACTGCAGCTTCCGCCTGGGCGTGTTCGCCGCTGCCCAGTGAATGCAGCTCCAGGCCGGAAAACTCGATTTCCTCTGTGATGCCCTGACCGATTGCGGCAATGATCGCCTCGAGCGGTCCGTTGCCGGTGCTGGTATGCGAGGTTTCTGTACCGCTTCTGAGGTGCCGCACAGTTACTGCAGCTACGCGGCGCGGCGCACTGCCGGCCAGCACCTGAACCTCGCCGAGCTCATAGACCTGAGCCTGCTGTCCGGTGGTGCTGCTGACCATCCGCAGCAATTCGTCGTCGCTGACTGCCTTTTGCCGGTCAGCAGTTTCCTTGAAGGATTCGTAGAGCGCATCCAGCTCCTTCGCATCCAGGTGAATTCCATACTTCGCCGCCCGGTCCTTCAGTGCATGCCGGCCCGAGTGCTTGCCCAGAATAATCATGCTGCGCGGGATGCCCAGCCGTTCAGGGTCCATGATCTCATAGGTGCTGCGGTCCTTCAGCAAGCCGTCCTGATGAATCCCGGATTCATGCTGAAAGGCATTTCTGCCGACGACGGGTTTGTTATAGGCGACCGGAAAATGCATTGCTCCGCTAATCATCCGCGACGTATCATACAGCTTCTCCAGTACGATCCCCGTTTCGGCACCCAGAACATCACCACGGGTTTCCAGAGCCATGACCAGTTCCTCCAATGCACAGTTCCCTGTACGTTCACCCACCCCGTTAACGGTTACTTCAATTTGGGTAGCCCCGCCTTCAATGGCAGCCAGACTGTTCGCAACGGCAAGCCCAAGATCATTATGGCAGTGGGCGCTGTAGCTGACCTTATCCCCGCCTCTGGCTCCCAGCCGTACCCGCCGGAACATCTCGCCGTATTCCTGGGGCAGCGCATAACCGACCGTATCCGGCAGGTTGATGATCGTCGCCCCTTCCTCAATGACCGCCTCTACCATCTCGATCAGATCATCAATGCCGGTTCGGGCGGCATCCATCGCGGTGAACTCCACAATATCGCAGAATTGGCGGGCATAGGCTGTCATCTCACGGGCAGCGGCAACGACCTCCGGTCTGCTTTTACGGAGCTGATGGCGCAGGTGGATGTCAGAGGAGGAAATGAACAGATGGATCCGCCGGCGTTCAGCGTCACGGGTCGCACGCACAGCCGCATCAATGTCCCCCTTGACTGCACGGGCAAAACCGCAAATTTCCACGCCCTGCACATTACGGGAGATGGCCTCCACCGCAGCAAAATCACCCGGACTCGACACCGGGAACCCCGGCTCCAGCACATCAACCCCCAGCCCGGCAAGCTTGTGCGCCAAAATGATTTTTTGCTCAGGGGTCAGACTTGCCCCGGGAGCCTGCTCCCCGTCACGCAGCGTAGTATCAAAAATCTGAATGCGTTTCTTTACCGGAATAATCATGGAATTCCCTCCTGGAATATTGTTGTTTATGTTCATTTCAGGTTCTGGTGATGCTTCCTGTGACTAAGCCGCACGTCGACTTACGGCTCAAGCCTTTGTCCCTCCCTGACTGCTGCCGGCAGCAACACAAAAACCCGCCGTCTCTATAAAGAGACGGCGGGTCACCCCTCCGCGGTACCACTCTTCTTGACGCACAGGCTCCTTTACTTCACAGGCTAACCCAAAGCTGCGTCCAGCTCTTCCCACGGCGTGCTTATCCTCCCTTAAGGATGATATGCATGCACATGAAGGTCCGGTAACGGGGACATCCGTTGCGGCGTACCTGGATCTTTCCGCCGCTCCGCTCCCGGGCGAGATTCAATGGGGTGGGTAAACTGCGTCGCACCAATTCCGCAGCTCTCTGATTACCTTTCCCGTCTACTGCTCCCGTTCATCGCGTGTATTCTATAATTCAATACAAAAAAGCCTGCCGTCTCATTCAAGAGACGACAGGCTGTTCACCTTCGCGGTACCACTCTTGTTGATATCCCGGTCCGGCTTTCTTTCAGCCTTCTCTAAGATATCCACTCTATGCTCTGCAAGAACTACCGGATCATTCTCCGCCTTCCTGCATCGCCGCCTTCTCACGGAGGCAAACCGTAACGGTGTACGAAAGGTCAGGCACATCTTCTGCACCTTCAGCTCCTGCGCACAGAGCCTCCTGCTTCCACCGTTCCGCTCCCGGATGAGTTCAGGGCTCCTTCGGCTGCGTCGCACCAACCCGCAGTTCTCTTCATCCCGGAGTTACCTTACTGGTTCCATTCATCGCGTTTGTTATGTTGTAATTAGAGCTGATTATACCCTTAGACTCCAAATGCTGTCAATAGGCGGATACTGACCATTTCTCCAGCGAAAGTCCCGGATCTGCCGCCATATCCAGCGGAATGTCACCGTCATGCCGCCATTTTACATAGGCTGCGGCGCCAATCATTGCCGCATTGTCAGTACAATATACCGGCGGCGGAACAATCAGTTCGATCCCTTCCAACTCGCAGCGGGAGACCAGCGCTTCGCGTAATCCTTTATTCGCTGCAACCCCGCCGCAGAGGAGCAGCTGCTTAGCTTTATTCGCCTTTACTGCGCGGACGGCCTTCTCCACAAGCACCTCGACAACCGACTCCTGAAAGCCGCGGGCAATTCCGGCAATATCCGGCGTAAGGCCCTTCATCTTGCTCTGGTTAACTACATTCAGCACGGCGGACTTCAGACCGCTGAAGCTGAAGTCATAGGAATCCGGCTCCAGCCAGACACGCGGCAAAGGCACTGCTTCAGCCGCCTCGCGGGCCAGACGGTCCACATGGGGACCACCGGGATAGGGAAAGCCAAGAGCCCGTGCCACTTTATCATAAGCTTCACCAACGGCGTCATCACGGGTGCGTCCGATAATCCGGAATTCCCCTTCACGCTCCATATGGACAAGCTCTGTGTGTCCGCCGGACACCACCAGCGTCATGTTCGGATACTGCAGCTCTTTGACCAGCCGGTTGGCATAAATATGCCCGGCAATATGATGGGTGCCGATCAGCGGCTTGTCCCAGGCGAGAGCCAGGCTTTTGGCTGCTACAACGCCGACCAGCAGCGCTCCGACCAGTCCGGGCCCCTGGGTAACTGCTACTGCCGCCAGCTCCTGCGGATCCACCTTCGCTGCGGCCAGCGCTTCTTCAACGACCAGGGTTATCACTTCCACATGCTTGCGGGAGGCCACCTCGGGGACTACCCCGCCAAAGGCGCGGTGTGTTTCGATCTGGCTTGAAATAATATTCGAGAGCACTTCGCTCCCGTCTTTGATCACCGCTACAGATGTTTCGTCACAGCTGGTTTCTATAGCTAATATAAGCACAGGCTTGTCAGCGCCCGTCTCTGTCTTCATTGTTAGTCCACGCTTCCTTCCATCAGGCCCTGCTCCCCGTAATCCGGCAAATCCGCCCACATGATCAGCGCATCCTCACGGTTGTCCGAGTAATAGCCTTTGCGGGTGCCGGCAGGCCGGAAACCTTTTTTGCGATATAAATTCTGGGCCACCTCATTCGAGACCCGTACCTCCAGCGTAATGGACTTCATGCCCAAAAATCCGGCCGTCCTCATCAGCTCTTCCAGCAGCCGGTCGCCCCATTTGCGTCCCCGGTAAGCTTCAAGAACAGCAATATTTGTTACATGAGCCTCGTCTACAATGGCCCACATTCCGGCGTATCCGATGATATGCCCGTGCAGCTCCATCACCATATATTTGGCAAAATGATTATGCGTCAGCTCATTGCGGAACGCTTCTTCCGTCCACGGCATGGTAAAAGCTTCGCGCTCAATGACAAGGATATCGGGAATATCTTCAAGCTTCATCAGGCGGAACACAAGCTCCGCTCCCAGGTCTTTGTTCGGCTCTGAATCCGTCATAGTTTTGTCCCGCCCCCTTCACTGCTACGGCGCAGATTGGCTTCGGCTTCGGATAGTTGGGTATAATTGGGGATTAGCCCGTGCAGGTCGTCACTTTCGGTAAGCAGCCGCTCTCCGGCGAGGAAGCCTGCCCAGCGGCCCTCCAGTTCATAAGGCACTGCCCGTACAGAGACATGTTCTGCCAGCGGAGCAAGCCTCTCACTGCTTCCGTGTACAGAAGTCTCTCCAACAAACCAGATCGTGCCAGGCTTCACGCCTTCTTCTTCAGCCTGCTGCAGCCGGGCTTCCAGATCCACCACCCAGTCAGCCATCAGACGGATGGCATCAGGCTCAAGACGGCGCGGCGCCTGATCGCCCTCTACAGTGAACAGCGCCGTGTAGGCCTGTCCACGGCGGGCATCAAGCAGCGGAATGACCCAGTCCGGACCGCTCCCGCTTATCCCGGCTGCCCCATCCGCAGCTTCCACCGCTTGCCGGGCAGCAGCATTATAACCGCCCCAAGCCAGCGCATGCAGACTGGATACGCCTGCTACAGGCACTTTCCATGCCCAGGCCAAGGTTTTGGCCGCTGTAACCGCAATCCGCGTTCCCGTATAAGAACCGGGGCCGATGCCGACAGTAATTCCGCTAAGCATACCGGAGGTTGTTCCAGAAGCCTGCAGCGCCTGCTGAATAATTGGGAGCAGATGAACCGAGTGGTTCCGCTCTCCCGATGCATTAATCTCGTGCAGAAGATTACCGTCCTCCAGAACGGCAACTCCAAGAACGGCCGTCGATGTATCCAGCGCCAAAAGCCGCTTGCGCGGCTCATTATTTTGATTACTCATTTATCTTTACCCCACTTCTGGCTAAGCGCCCGGCAGACCTCACCGTAAGGCTCCCCGGTTCCGGTCACTGTAATAAGCCGTTCCTCCGGCCCGGCCGTTTTCATGTATATATTCAGATGCCCCGGCGGCATCAGCTCTGTAATAATACTGCTCCATTCCACCAGACAGACGCCCTGCCCGTAAAAATACTCTTCCAGCCCCAGCTCGTCCGCTTCCATAGCAGATATCCGGTACACATCCATATGATAGAGCGGCAGACGGCCCTGATATTCCTTGATAATTGTAAAAGTAGGACTGTTCACGATCCCCTCTACGCCCAAATGACGGGCGTAGCATTGCGAGAACGCCGTTTTGCCCGCACCCAGATCACCGTTCAGGCCGATCACCATGCCGGGCGCAGATGCGGCAGCGACAGCAGCAGCCAGCTGTTCCGTATCCTGCAGGCTGTAAGAACGGTATGTAAACACCGTTTCGACATTATTCTCCAAACTGCAACTACCACCTTTATAAAAATGCCTTCCCGGTTACACTACTTTTAATTATATCGGTATGGTACTTTTACCGCAACAGCCTGCTCTATCCGTTCCTGTCCGCTGAAAGCGGTAAAGCCTCTTTTGGCCCGCCTGCCGTCACTTGAGATTCACTTCCCGTCCGCGGGGAGAACAGGCTGTGCAGCGCCATCCCGGTGATAATTACAGCTATTCCCGACCAGGAGAGCAGCGAGGGCATAGGCGTAGACAAAATCAGCATTTCTCCCGATAAGGCAAACAGCACTTCCAGCGACTGGGTAGCCTCTACGGCGGCAAGCCCGCTCATGTTGTCCCTCACCATCTCTGTCGCGCGGAAGAACAGCACAGTGGCGATAATGCCGGATGACAGAGCCACAATTAATGACTGCCCCATCTGGGAGGGAGACGGCAAGCCGCTGTCCGCCAGGCCGTACAGCCCAAGCAGCAGCCAGAACGGCAGACTGGCCATAGTCATCCCGAGAATACGCTGGAACACATCCAGCCGGCCGCCGCATAACTCCATCATTTTGCGGTTACCGAGCGGATACGCGAAGGAAGCAATAAGTACCGGAACAATACCGAGCAAAACTTGTGAAGCAGACAGCTCCTTCGCATGTTCTGCCTGAAGCAGAGCCACACCGGTCAAAATAATCAGCGACAGCCCGAGACCGCGCAGCGGAATACGCCCGCGTCTGTAGACCGGACCGGAAGGACTGCTTATCCATTCCCCGAACAGCGGGGCAAGCAGTGATCCGGATATGATCGTAATCTGCCACGTGCCGGCAGTCAGCCAGCCCGGGGCATAAGCTGCAGCGAAGCAGATCGGGGCATAGAACAAGCCGAAACCTACAGTTCCCCACAAAATCCAGGCCGCGGGACGGTTCTTCATTGCAGCCAGCAGCGGCTTCAGCCTGCCCCGGCCAGCCACAATCGCCAGCAGAAACGGCAGCGTGAACAAGTACCGGAGCGAGGCGCTCCAGGCCCAGCTTCCTCCCGACAGCTCCATCCGCCGGTTAAGTACAAACGTTACCGCAAAAAACAGCGCCGAACACACACCAAGTATAAGGGGACGCACCACATCAGCTCTTTTCCCTAATTTTCACAAACCCAATATAGGATTTTACAGCTGACACCGTCAACCCTTGTGTAAGGTATTGTGTCCGTATTAGAGAGTAAAGATGGCAATCCGCTGAAATCAGCCTTTCTTGGCTTCGAGCTGGTGCAAGACGTAGACGAAGGTTCATCCGAAGGAGAAAGAGCTATGTGAATGCGAAAAATTGCACACAATGTGCCACTGCGAAGGTAACGAACCAACTGTATGCAAAATTCTAACACAATGTGCCGTGGAGACTTACACTTGTCACAACATCCCTTTACAGTTTGCTCGGATCAACGGGACTTTTCCCGTTCATTTCGCCATCCCGCTCCTTCAGGCCGAATTCAACGGGACTTTTCCCGCCCATTTCACGCTTCCGATCCCTCAAACCGAATTCAACGGGACTTTTCCCGCTCATTTCGCTGATATGCCCCCTTAGACCGAATTCAACGGGACTTTTCCCGTTCATTTCGCAAAACTGCTCCTTAAGGCTTCTATGCCGCCATTTATCCAGCGGTTACTCTATGTAAGTATGTATCTGTTATCAACCGCCCCTGCCAGCTGACAGGGGATCGGTCATCTTTTGCTGCATCCGGCTAGCTCTTCTGCTCCTCCAGCCGCTCTACACCTACAGTGTGCACATTGGTCGGGCGGGAGCCTACCTGCACAGTTGCCATCCCGTTGTCCGCATCCACATGCTCTATCCAGACCGGTTCACCATCGAGATGTACAGCGATCATTTCCTTGGAGGCATAGATATCCTTTGCGCGTTTCACGTCCATTTTACCGGCTCCTTTAAGTTAGTTTGTATGAGGCCTGTCTGTCTCCTGCTCTTCCTCCTCGGGGAGCTCGCCAATGGTTGCATCGGCATCCAAATGCCCGGAATCCCTATCCGGCTCACTTTCCTCCGGAGAAGAGATGATGTTATACCAGTTCACAGCTTCTGCAGGGATATCCTGCGCAGACAGTATGCCGCTCCATTCAGACGGTCCTTTTCCCATCACTGCACCTTCCCCTGCATAAAATAACGCAGCTTGCCTGTCACGGCTATATTTTTTCCCAACCTTCGCAAAAAATGCACCCGGCTAGAAAAAGCTCCGCTTCCTCATACTAAGCCAAAGCACTTATTATCAGGAGGCGATATTCATGCATACCGTCTGGAAAGGCGCCATCAGCTTCGGACTCGTCCACGTACCCGTCAAAATGTTCTCCGCCACAGAAGACAAAGACATTTCACTGCGTTACATCCATAAGGAATGCGGCAGTCCGCTGTCGTATGTCCGCAAGTGTCCCGTATGTGAAAAAGAAGTCACCTGGGAAGAAATCGGCAAGGGCTATGAGTATGAGAAAGGGAAGTTTGTCCTGTTCGACAAAGAGGAAATTGACCAGCTCACTGAACAGAGCAGCAAGAACATTACGATTCTGGATTTTGTGGATTTGACCGAAATTGACCCGATTTATTTTCAAAAAACCTATTATTTGTCCCCTGACCAGGCGGGCACCAATGCTTACCGGCTCCTGATGGAGGCGATGCGGCAGACGGGCAAGATCGGTATTGCCAAAATCTCCATCCGCTCCAAAAGCAGCCTCGCTGCAATACGTGTATTAGAGGATTGTCTGGCGATTGAGACGATTTTTTATCCCGATGAGGTTCGTCCCGTCTCACAGGTTCCCGGTCTGCCGGAAGCAGGCATCGTCAGCGATAAGGAGCTGGAGATGGCCAAACTGCTGATCTCCCAGCTGTCCACACCGTTCGAGCCGGCCAAATACACTGACGACTACCGCCAGAGGATGCTGGATCTGATCTCACACAAAATTGCCGGAGAGGAATTCCACATTGCCCCTGCCCGCCAGGAAAACAATGTAATTGATCTGATGGCTGCTCTGCAGGCCAGCATCCAGGCTGTCCAGCATATTCCTACGGATCCAGGCACTCCGCTGCCCGGTACCACTGCTAATCCGGCTGCGCCTGCGGCCAAGAAAAAGACAACCCGGACCAAAAAAACCGCCGCCCCTGCGGGAACAGCGGTGCTTGATGAAGCAACAGGCCCCATTCCGGTCATTGCCCCGAAACCGAAACGGCGCAGCGCCAAGAGCAAGGAAACGGTGTCCTAGGCTAAGACTTTCAATATAAAACCTGTAAGGAGGCGGTATAAGTGAAGCTGCAGCCTGTCGTTCCCTTTGAACCAGTCCTGGCTTCCTGTCTTCCTTCCGGCAGCGAGTGGATCGCCCAGATCAAATGGGACGGTGTCCGGATGCTTTCTTATTATGACGGCAGCAGCCTTGAGCTGATTAACCGCCGCGGCAACCGCCGGACGCTGCAGTATCCCGAGCTTACGGTGCCCGGTGATTACTGCCGGGCAGACTCTTTCATTCTGGACGGTGAGGTCATTGCGCTCAGCGGCGGTAAGCCTTCATTTCACGAGGTGATGCGCCGGGACAGCCTGAAGAACGGGGCGGCGATCAAAGCGGCTATGCCGCAGGTTCCGGTGCTCTATATGATTTTTGATATGCTGTACTGCAACGGTCTGTGGCTGCTGGACCAGCCCTTGTCGCGGCGGCAGCAGTTCCTGAACGAGATGCTGCTGCCGCATCCCCATGTGCAGAATGTACCGAGTTACGCTAATCCCGAAGAGCTGTTCACCGCTGCACGGAACGGCGGCCTGGAGGGAATTGTCTGCAAGGACATTACCAGCACATACACAGCCGGGGGCAAAGATAAACGCTGGCTGAAACGCAAGGTTATCTCCGATGTGACCGCCGTAGCGGGAGGAGTCACCTACCGGGACGGGATTGTGAATGCGCTGCTCTTTGGACTGTATGACGACGGGGGCAGACTGCATTATATCGGACATGCCGGCGCCGGCAAAATGACAGCTGCAGACTGGCGGAATCTGACTGCCCGGGCAGAAATGCTTAAGGTTCCGCAGATGCCTTTTACTGCCGTACCGGGCCGCAGCAAGGATGCCGTCTGGATTCAGCCCGAGCTTGTGTTCAAGCTTCACTTTCTGGAATGGAATCCTTCGGGGACGATGCGCCAGCCTGTGATCCAGGCACTCGTTGAGCTGCCGCCGCTCTCCTGCCGTCTGGATCAAAAGGCATAAGGATTCGCCGCAAAAATATCCGACAACTAAGAAGGGAGGGTTCATTATGCCGGCAACCATTAAAGGTTCCATTACGGTAGACGGGCAAGAGCTTGCCATTACGAATCCCGATAAGCCCCTATGGCCCGAAGCAGGCATTACCAAAAAAATATATCTGCAGAAGCTGGCCGCGCTTTCCCCCTTCCTGCTGCGTTACTGCCGGGACCGGCTGCTGACAGTGATCCGCTATCCCCATGGGGTATCAGGCATGTCTTTTTATCAGAAAAACGCACCGCATCCGCTGCCCGAATTTGTAAAGACAGCTGTTCATGAGAATATTACCTATATTATGCTGCAGGGGCTGCCCGAACTCATCTGGCTCGGAAATTTGGCTGCACTGGAGTTCCATCCTTCTCTGCATTATGCCGGAAGCGTGCTTCCCTGTGAATGGATGATCGATCTTGATCCTTCCCTTGAGATTGAACCGCGGATTATGGAAGCAGCCTCCATTGTCGGGGAAGTGCTCAGATCACTGGGGCTGCAGTCTGTGCCAAAAACATCCGGGGCGACCGGTGTCCAGATTATCGTTCCCATCAGGCAGGGAATCACCTTTGACGAGCTGCGCAAAATCGGGCATTTGGTCGGCCGGTTCGTCACCGAGAAACGTCCCGATCTTTTTACGCTGGAACGGCTGAAAAAACACCGCGGCGACAAAATTTATTTTGATTATCTGCAGCATTACGCCGGCAAAACCCTGGCTGCCCCTTATACGCCGCGTGCTCGTCCGCTCGCAACGGTATCCACTCCCCTCTTGTGGGAGGAGGTGGAGCGCAATGTCTCTCCTGCAGATTATACACTGCTGAATATTGAAGAACGTCTGAACGTGATGGGCGATCTGATTGCCAAGCTTCCGCCCCAGCCGGTCGAGAATATCGTCGCCAATCTTCCGTAATACAGCAATAAGCCCGCAACTGCCTATGTAGGCTGCGGGCTTATCAGGCGTCCAGCAAATGGACGGAAGGCATTATATAGGATAATTCGGTGCTGCAAGACGGCACCGGACGGTATGCTCGGACTTTCGTAAATATACCTTCCTTCAGGACCGTGCAGTCCGTTCCACCGGAACTGGCACTAGTGGATTGATTTTTTCTTGAACCGGCCGCCTTTGACATCATGAATATTGCCAATGGCGATAAAAGCGTCTGAGTCCCAGTCCTCAACAATAGACTTCAGCTTGGCTTCTTCAAGCCGAGTAATAACTACGAATATTACCTTCTTGTTGTCGCCGGAAAATCCGCCTTCCCCATCAAGATAAGTAACGCCGCGTCCCAGTCGCTCTGTAAGCGCCTCGCCGATATCGCGGAATTTGTCGCTGATAATCCATACCGATTTGGACTGATCCAGTCCTTCAAGCGTGATATCAATCATTTTAAAAGCGATGTAATACGCAATCAGGGAGAACATGGCATTGTTCCATCCGAATACAAATCCTGCTCCGGACAAAATAAAGAAGTTGAAGAACATGACTACTTCACCGACAGAGAACGGCAGCTTCTTGGCCACCAGAATGGCGACAATCTCCGTACCGTCAAGCGATCCCCCGTATCTTACCACGAGCCCGACCCCGACGCCGAGAATGACACCGCCGAATACAGCGGCGAGCAGCGGTTCTACCGTGATGGGATGCACAGGATGGAGCAGCTGGGTGCCGATAGACATGATGACTACGGCAAATAAAGTGGATAAGGCAAAGGTTTTGCCGATCTGCTTATAACCGATGATCAGAAACGGAAGGTTGAGCAGGGTCAGCAGAATGCCGAGAGGAATGTGAAAAATATGTGATAGCATAATGGATATACCGGTTATGCCGCCGTCAATCAGCTCATTGGGAACAAGAAAAATCTCCAGCGCAACAGACATCATTGTGGCACCCAGTACCATCATAACGATCCGCTGGGCCAGCCGCAGTCTCGCTATCTTCGCTGATCCTGCTTTCTGCAGCTTCTTCTGCTCCTCACTTGTAAAGACTTCCCCGCTTACAGTCATAGAACTCCCCCTATAAAAGTAAAGATAGAATCAAAAATAACCGAAAGCATCATTGGCTGAGATGCCCTCATATATTTCTTCTTATACCTACATTATATCATAAAAGAAGCCTAAATAAGGAACTCAAGATACTCTTGGGTTAGAAAAATTGTGTTTTTGCCGATTTTTCCGTCATAAAAGCGGTGAAAACAGCTGACACAGCCCTTGAATCAGCTTGACATTTTTGCTCCTTTTCATGAAATTTTCCGGGTCTATATACTCACTATGATGAAGATCCTTTTCAAAGCCCGCAGCAAGCGAGCTTATCCGCTCCGGACTGAACAGCACCGCTGTCAGCTCGAAGTTGGAATAAAAGCTGCGCATATCGAGGTTTGCACTTCCGACCGTAGCCAGCACGCTGTCCACAAGGATCATTTTGGAATGCATAAAGCCCTTGGTGTACCGGTAAAACTTCACGCCGGCATCCTGCAGGTTCTCCAGATAGGATAATGAAGCCTGATACACCAGCTTGTTGTCCGGAACAGCCGGAATGATGATTCGGATATCGACTCCGCTGAGCGCAGCATTTTTAAGGGCGCGGCATATCGGCGGATCGGGTATGAAATACGGAGAGGTAATCCAGATGCGGTGTCTTGCTGAACACAGGGCGGCAAAATACAACTCCTGGGAAGCGTCTACGTCGCCATCCGGACCGCTGGGAACAATCAGCACGGCCTCCCTGCCGGAGCAGCTGTGGACAGGAAAGAACCGCGGGTGGCTCAGGATATCACCGGCTGCCAGCCGCCAGTCTTTGAGAAAAATATACTGAAGATGATACACGGCATCCCCTTCCAGACGAAGATGGGTATCGCGCCAGTAGCCCCGCTTTGGATCTTTGCCCATATAATCATCGCCTACATTCATCCCTCCGGTAAAACCGACCAGACCATCTACAACCATAATTTTGCGGTGATTCCTGTAGTTAAAGCGGCGTTCCAGCAGCGAGGTTAGCGGCGGCAGGAAAATATGGACCTCTACGCCAGCCTTCTTCAGAGTACGGATGAACGCCGGACTAAGGCCATGGCTGCCCAGACCATCACACAGCATACGCACCTTTACTCCCTGGCGTGCCTTGCGGATCATAACTTCCCGGAACCTTTCCCCGATATCATCATCCCGGAAAATATAAAACTCCAAATGGATGTGCTCCCGCGCCTCTTCCATGAGTGCCAGCATATCCTCAAAGGCCTCCCGCCCGCTCCAGAGCACTCTGCAGCTGTTGCGGCCTGTAACCGGAATTTCTGCCAGCCCCGAAAACAGCTTAAACAGCCCTTTATGATATTCAAGCTCAGGATTTCCGCTATCCCCGGCACTGCCGATAATATGAATTTTTCCGGCCAGATGATTGCGGATTCCGCTTAGAAGCGGAGTACACCGTTTGCCGATACGGGTGCGCTGCCAATAATCCCTCCCCATAAAAAAATAGAACAGCAGCCCTGCAGGAGGAAAGCAAAAGGACAGGAACAGCCAGGCCAGCGCTCTTTGCGGACGTTTGAACTCCAGCAGTAAAATGATGGCGATCTGCAGAATAAAAAGACAAAGAATAATTGCGAATATCGTCAAGCTTGTCCCTCCTGAAAATAATATAAAAGCGCTTGGCCGGACACCGGAAATACACCGGACCGCACGCTTTCTAGTACAGGTCTTGCCGTAACTCTCCTTATTTATTCAATCAAACGTTGTCATGTTAGCCAGGGACGAGGAATACATAGAGTAATAGGACCATTCGGATGAGCCTGCTTTTAGACAATGCCGGACGCTACTAACACAAGGCGGCTGCAAGCCGCAGGAAGGAGAAGCTATGAAAAGTCAGCCAGATCATAACCGGATCACGCTGCTTGTCGTCCGTGAAGCCGGACGGCCGGTCAGACAGCTTCAGCTGTCCAAACCGCTAGCCCTGGTCCTCCCGGCCGCTGCCGCCCTGTCCATCTCCAGTCTGGTCACTTCCATGCACTTTCATGCCTCCCGCTCCATTGCCGAGCTGGAAGCTGAAGCAGCAGCACTCTCATTAACCAATCTCCGCATGGAGATGAAGGCCCAGGATAAGGATCAGGCACTGCAGCAGCTCCGCGGCCAGGTGACCGAGCTGTCGGAGGAGGCGGAGAGCATCAAAGACAAGCTGAAAAGCGTCAATGAGCTGGAACAGCAGCTGCAGTCGCTGATTGACAAGGAGACGGAAGCCTCCTCCGGGTCAGGAGCGAATAAGCAGACCTCATTAAAAACAGCACCAGCTCCGTTATCCGGGACAACTGCAGCGGTGACGGGCAGTATTGCCGCGTCCCAGGTCGGCGGCGAATATATCGCCGTCTATCCGGAGGATCATCTGGCGCTGCTCCGGGAAACCAGAGATGATTTCGAGGAGATCCGCAGTATGCTTGATGAGATGATGAGCAGCATAGCCACAACGATCACACGGGCTGAGCAGGCTGGTCGGGCTGAGGAGCAGCTTCAAGCCAAGCAGGCCCTTGCTGAACAAAGACGGCTGGCACCGGCTGTAATCTGGCCTACACAGTCCAAGACCATCACTTCAAGCTTCGGCTACCGCTCAGATCCCTTTAAAGGTACCTCAGCCTATCATTCCGGCATTGATATTGCCGGCAGTATCGGGGATCCCATATATGCGGCCATGGGAGGAACGGTTACCGCCTCCGATCAGATGGGAGCCAGAGGCAAATACATCATCATCGAGCATTCAAACGGTCTGGAAACCTGGTACATGCATTTGAACAGCATGACGGTATCAGCCGGAGACAAGGTAAGCAAAGGCGAGAAGATCGGTACGCTCGGCAATACCGGACGCAGTACCGGACCGCATCTTCATTTTCAGGTAGTGAAGCAGAATAAGGCCGTAAATCCTTTGAATTATGTGGAACCGTAAGCTCAGGGGAGCGAATTTCAGGAGGGATAAATATGTGGAAACAGAGGGCACAGGCTTCGTACAAGTCAACAGACTCGCTGATCGGCTACGGGGACAGTCTGGAAGGTAAAGTGCAGTGTGACACCAACCTGCGGATCGACGGCGATTTCAGCGGTGAAATCCAGTGCCGGGGAACAGTAACCGTCGGGGAGCAGGGAACGGTACATTCCAGCATCAAAGCGCATGATATTGTTATCGCAGGCAAAGTGTTCGGCAGCGTCACTGCCGATCATAAGCTCACAATTACAGATACCGGACAGCTGCACGGGGATATTATGGCAGGCATCCTGAATATTGTAGAAGGCAGCGTCCTGAACTGCTCCGTTGCCATGGCCGAGCTGCCTGCCGCAGAAAAAGCCGGCGGACCTACGCAAAATGTGAAGAAGGATAAAGACGGCAAACGCCGCTCCAAAGCACAAAAAAGCACACTGGAAGCAGGCTAGGCGGGCCTATGCCCGCTTAAGCTTGCTTGTGTGCTGTTTTTACGTATAGATTAAGCCGCCACATCTCTTTTACGGAATACGTACCAGGAGACCAGCAGAAACAGGACATAATAAACAGCCAGAACCGCTACAGAGAACCATAGGGTTACACCGCCCGGTCCGACGCTGGAGACCATATATCCCCGTAAATCCATGTGGGTAAAGATCAGATATTTGGCCCATTCATAACGCTCGGGACTGAAGATCATCAGGAAAATATTTTTGGTGAACATAATAAACAACGACAATCCGATCGCCAGGCCGCTTGCCCGGAAGACGCTGGAAACCATGAAGGCAAGCGCAGCCGTCAGGAACATCTCCACATAACGGCAGAACAGATCCAGGAAGGAATATTCCGCCGGACTCATGTCTCTCATGGTGGACATTCCTGCTTCAGCCGAAGAAGAGAACATCAGGGATGAACCATAGGCAAAAGCAATCAGCACAGCCGTACTGAGCAGACTAAAGAGCACAAGGGAAATATATTTGGAGACCAGAATCTTGGTACGGCTCCATGGGCGGATCAGCAGCAGCTTGATTGTTCCCCAGGAAAACTCACTCGCAACAGAGTCAGAAGCAACGACAACAGTAAAGATCGTATTCAGGAAAAAGGCAATACTGACCGTCGTCTGGAAAGTATCCCAAAGGCCCATCATCGACTCCGGACTTCCGCTGGTGAAATACATCAGCACAGGGAACAGCATACTCATTACTGCAAGAATAAACAGCATCACCCATGTGCGGACACGGCTGTAAATCTTGATATTCTCATTATGTATGAGAGCTGCAAACTCACCCAATGCCTTCACCTCCCGTAATTTCCAAGAATTGATCCTCCAGTGAACGTGACAGTGCTTTGATGCTGTATACCTTGATCCCGCCTGCCACCAGGCGCGCATTCAGTTCTGCCACTTCCTCGCGTACCGCCTCAATAACAATACCTCCGTTCACCAACGAACCCCGGCCGAACACCTTTAGCGCAGCCTCCGGGTTATCAACCTCGAACCAGGTCTCCGGATTCTGCAGCACCATATCGCCCACTGACTTAAGCTGCTTCACATCGACAAGCCGTCCGTTCTGGATGATCGCTACACTGTCACACATCAGCTCCATCTCAGACAGCAAGTGGCTGGAGACGAACACCGTCGTTCCCTCCTCCTGGCACAGACGGCGCAGATAATCACGCAGCTCGCGGATTCCCTGCGGATCCAGCCCGTTCGTCGGCTCATCGAGAATAAGCAGCTTGGGCCGGTGCAGCAGTGCCTGGGCTACCCCCAGCCGCTGGCGCATCCCGAGCGAATAGGTTTTTACCTTGTCATGAATTCTTTGGCCGAGTCCGACAAGCTCTATCACTTCGTTGATACGCTGCTTGTCCACCCCCTTCACCATCCGCGCATATTGGCGCAAATTCTGATATCCGGTCAGGAACTTATACATCTCCGGGTTCTCGACAATTGCTCCGACATTCGCGATCGCCTCCTCAAAGTGATCCTTGATGCTGCGTCCGCAAATCAGAATATCACCCTGGCTGATCGAAATTAACCCTACCATCATGCGGATGGTGGTTGTTTTGCCGGCCCCGTTCGGTCCCAGGAATCCGAAAATCTGCCCTGGCGGGATATCGAGGGTCAGATTGCTCACCAGTGTTTTGGAGCCGATTTTTTTGGTGACGTTCATCAGGCTCGCTACCGGCTTCACCACTTCTGCCGTATTCGGCATACTTTCACTTCCTTTCGTTCAAGTGGTATAACTCATCCGCCCTTAGTTTACCACAAGTTCCCTTTTTTCTGAAAAGCTGAAGGCTATTAGGTTGTATTGATTGAACTAAAGGCTCCTCTATTTGGGATTGTTCGTTCAAGCTCATTCAATACCAGTAAAAAGGACTGCACCTTTCCCTTAAGAAAGGCACAGTCCTGAATTTCAGTTAATGATGCTAGCCGCCGACGCGGGCAAGTTCACGCATATTGGCTTCAAAAGCGGCCATAAGGGCTGCTTCTCCAGTCAGGCCGGTCTGCTCTACTTTGCGGATTTGCTCCATCATCCGTTTGTAATCCTTCGGAATGACACGGGCAAACTTCGGCAGAGACTCTTCCCAGCTATCCAGAATACGTCTTCCTGCAGCGCTGTCCGTAAGCTCTGTGTGACGGGTAATCAGTCCGTGCAGCTCGGCAACCTCTTCCGGCTCTTCCACACGCTCCAGAAGCACCATCTCCAGGTTGCAGCGTTTCACGAAGGTGTTGTCAGGATCGTACACATATGCGATACCGCCCGACATCCCTGCCGCGAAGTTGCGTCCTGTCCCGCCAAGCACTACAACACGTCCGCCGGTCATGTACTCGCAGCCGTGGTCGCCCACGCCTTCTACGACTACATTGGCGCCGGAGTTACGGACGGCAAAACGTTCACCGGCGATGCCGTTGATGTAAGCCTGACCGCCAGTCGCCCCGTAGAGTGCCGTGTTTCCGGTAATGATATTGTCTTCAGCAGCAAAGGTAGCCTTCGGTGACGGCTTAACAATCAGCTTGCCTCCGGACAGCCCTTTACCGAGATAGTCATTGGTATCCCCATCAACGGAGATCGTGATGCCCTTCGGCATGAATGCACCGAGACTTTGTCCGGCTGAGCCTGTGAAATGCAGGCGGATTGTGTCATCCGGCAGGCCTGCCGCGCCGTATTTGCGCGTCAGTTCACTGCCCAGGATGGTTCCTACTGCACGGTTCACGTTCGTAATTGGCAGTGAAGCCTCTACAGGAGTACCGGATTCAAGTGCAGGTGCAGCCAGGTCCAGCAGCTTCGACATATCCAGGGTTTCTTCCAGGCCATGGTTCTGGCGCTTGCTGTTGAAGCGGGTGCTTCCCTCCGGCATCTGCGGAGTATGCAGCAGACTGCTCAGATCAACGCCCTTCTTCTTCCAGTGTGTGGAGGCCTGTGTCGCATCGAGGCAGTCTGTGCGCCCTACCATCTCTTCAACGGTACGGAAGCCAAGCTCAGCCATGATTTCGCGCAGATCCTGGGCAACAAAGGTCATGAAATTCACGACATGCTGCGGATCACCGGTAAAGTTCTTGCGCAGGTCTGGATTCTGTGTTGCTACACCTACCGGACAGGTATCCATTTGACATACCCGCATCATAATACAGCCTACAGCCACCAGCGGAGCTGTTGAGAAGCCGTATTCTTCAGCACCCAGCAGAACAGCTACCGCTAGATCGCGTCCGCTGAGCATTTTGCCGTCCGTTTCCAGCACTACGCGGTCGCGCAGGTTGTTCAGCATCAGCGTCTGATGGGTCTCGGCAAGACCAAGCTCCCAAGGCAGACCGGCGTGGCGGATGGAGTTCATCGGAGAAGCTCCTGTACCTCCGTCATAACCGCTGACCAGGATAATATCGGCACGGCCTTTGGCTACACCGGCAGCAATCGTTCCTACACCGACTTCGGATACAAGCTTAACGTTAATATTGGCACGCGGATTGGCATTCTTCAGATCATAGATCAGCTCTGCCAAATCCTCGATGGAATAAATATCATGATGCGGCGGCGGCGAGATCAGGCCTACGCCTGCGGTGGATCCGCGGACTTCAGCTACCCAAGGGTACACCTTGCGGCCCGGAAGCTGTCCGCCTTCACCCGGCTTAGCCCCCTGCGCCATCTTGATCTGGATCTCGTCAGCGTTCACCAGGTAGTTCGAGGTTACCCCGAAACGTCCCGATGCCACCTGCTTGATCGCACTGCGGCGGGAATCGCCGTTACTATCAGGAGTGAAGCGGGCCGGATCTTCCCCGCCTTCACCGGTATTGCTCTTGCCGCCGATACGGTTCATGGCAATAGCCAGCGTCTCATGCGCTTCCTTACTGATGGAGCCGAAGGACATTGCTCCGGTCTTGAAGCGGGTCATAATCGATTCTGCCGGTTCTACTTCTTCAAGCGGCACAGGTGCACCTGCGGGTTTGAACTGCAGCATGGAGCGCAGTGTCAGGTGGTTCTTGGTTTCGCCTTGAACCAAGGCAGCATATTTCTTGTAAAGCGTGTAGTCCCCGCTGCGCACAGCGTGCTGAAGCAGATGAATCGTCTGCGGGTTGAACAGGTGGTCCTCCCCGTCGCTGCGCCACTGGTAATCACCGCCGGAATCCAGCACCTTGTCATTGCCGTCCTTGTCAGTGAAGGCACGGTTATGATGGATCAGGGTTTCGGCTGCCACTTCCTCCAGGCCGATACCGCCGATGCGGGAAGGCGTCCAGGTGAAGTAACGGTCCACGAATTCCGAGTTAAGCCCTACAGCTTCAAAAATCTGTGCTCCACGGTAGGATTGGATGGTGGAAATCCCCATCTTGGACAGGATTTTAACTACGCTCTTCGTCGCAGCCTTAATGTAGTTCTTCACAGCCTTCTCATGCGAGATTCCGCGCAGCAGGCCCTGGCCGATCATGTCATCCAGACTTTCAAACGCCAGGTACGGATTGACCGCACTTACACCGTAACCCAGCAGAAGCGCATAATGATGTACTTCACGCGGTTCGCCGGATTCCAGCAGGATGCTGACTTTGGTCCGGGTTCCCTGGCGGATCAGATGGTGATGCAGGCTGGATACAGCCAGAAGTGCCGGGATTGCGGCATTCTCGCGGTCAACGCCGCGGTCGGACAGAATAAGAATATTATGGCCTTTGGCCATTACGCGGTCAGCCGCTTCATTCATGCGCTCCAGCGCAATGCGCAGTCCTTCTGCCCCAAGCTCAGCCGGGAACAGGATCGGAATAGACATCGATTTGAAGCCTGCACGGCGGACGTGGCGGATCTTCGCAAAGTCCTCATTGGAGAGAATCGGCGAATCCAGCGAAATCTGGCGGCAGCTCTCCGGTTCCGGCTTCAGCAGATTGCGTTCAGGTCCGATTGTCGTTGCCGTGGATGTCACCAGCTCTTCACGGATGGCGTCAATCGGCGGGTTGGTTACCTGGGCGAACATTTGTTTAAAATAATTGTACAGGCGCTGCGGGCGGTCCGAGAGCACGGCCAGCGGAGCATCATAGCCCATGGAGCCGACAGCTTCGGCACCGGTGGAAGCCATTGGCTCCAGCACCTTGCGCAGATCCTCAAAGGTATAGCCGAAAGACTGCTGCAGCTGCTGCACATTGTCATGCTTCGGATTCGGCAGCTCCGGTGCATCCGGAAGCTGGTCCAGACCGATCAGATGCTCATCTAGCCACTGGCGGTAAGGCTGCTCCGCAGCAATGGAGGCTTTAACTTCCTCGTCGGAGATAATCCGGCCCTGCTCGGTATCCACCAGCAGCATACGGCCCGGTCTCAGGCGGTCTTTATAGAGTACGTTCTCTGCCGGGATATCCAGAACTCCCGCTTCAGAGGACAGAATGATCATATCGTCTTTGGTTACATAATAACGTGCAGGGCGCAGACCGTTACGGTCAAGCATTGCACCGATTTGCACACCGTCAGTGAAGCCCATCGCAGCAGGTCCGTCCCACGGTTCCATCAGCGTGCTGTGGTATTCATAGAATGCCTTCTTGTCATCGGACATCGATTCATGGTTGCTCCAAGGCTCAGGAACCATCATCATCGCCACATGCGGCAGGGAACGACCGCTGAGGTACAGGAACTCAAAGGTGTTGTCGAACATGGCGGTGTCGGAGCCGTCCGGATTCACGACCGGCTTGATCTTGTCAAGGTCTGCCCCGAATACCTGGCTCTTGAACAGCGACTGGCGGGCATGCATCCAGTTCACATTCCCCCGCAGCGTGTTGATCTCGCCGTTGTGGATCATGAAGCGGTACGGGTGGGCACGCTCCCAGCTCGGGAACGTATTGGTGCTGAAACGGGAATGCACAAGCGCAATCGCCGATTCCAGATTTTCATCCTGCAGGTCCAGATAAAACTGTCCTACCTGCTCAGTAGTCAGCATGCCTTTGTACACGATCTTGCGGCAGGACATGCTTGGCATATAGAAGGATTCCGCTTCCTCGACTCCGCCGTAGCGGATAGCGAGTTCAGCGCGCTTGCGGATCACAAACAGCTTGCGTTCAAAGGCCAGCTCATCAGCGATACCTTCTGCACGGCCGATAAATACCTGGCGGACATAAGGCTTAGCAGCCTTGGCTGTCTTGCCCAGCATTTCATCATAGGTCGGCACATCGCGGTACCCGAGCACCACCTGGCCTTCCTCGGCAATAATATCGCTCAGCAGCGCCTCATGGCGGGCGCGGATCTCCTCATTATGAGACAAAAAGATCATACCCACGCCATAACGGCCCTGTTCCGGCAGTTCAAAGCCAAGCTTGCTGGCTTCTCCGGCAAAGAAGCGGTGCGGAATCTGCAGCATGATGCCGGCTCCGTCGCCGGAGTTCGGCTCGCTTCCCTGTCCTCCCCGGTGCTCCATGTTAAAGAGCATGGTTAATGCATTGCTTACAATCTCATGAGAGGGTTTGCCTTTAATATGGGCAACAAATCCCATTCCGCAAGCATCCTTTTCGAACTGGGGATCATATAGGCCCTGTTTGCCGGGCAGTTCAGTGTGTCTCATCTTACGCAACCTTTCTATTATAAAGTAGACATTAATCCAGGAAAATATTTCAGAAGAAAATCTTAATAATTATTCAAGGCAGATTGGTTATATTATTTTATCACCGACCTTACATGAGCGCAATTTAAACTTTTTTATGAGTTTGATTAACAAATGTTTTTGCGACACAGCTTTAGCGAATAGAAGCGTAAAAAAACTTTCTTATGCATAAATATACATAAAATACGAATAAGTCCTTATTCATTGAAAACGCTTCAAGCGTTTTCTTTCCATAACATGTGAGAATAACATTGTATTTTAAAACCCCTACAAACAAAGAACGCCCCCGGGAGGGCGTTCTTTTTTCTAATTATTTACTATCCTTATTATCCTTTTATACAGTCAAAACTTGTTCACTTTTTACTGCCGCTTCACGGTCCTGATTACGGGACATGAAATAGGTGAATGTGAAGGCCAGGAATACAATGCCGTAGACTGCCAGCAGACCTGCATCACTCCACATGGCACTGTAGTCCCCGCTGGAAATTACAGCTTTGAATCCGCTGACGCTGTATGTCATCGGAAGCAGCGGATTGAAGAATTTCATCCAGTCCGGAATCAGCTCCAGCGGGAAGGTTCCTGCGCTGGTTGTCAGCTGGAAGATCAGAACGACAATGACCACGAAACGGCCAGGCTGGTCAAGCCAGGTTACAATAGCCTGGATCATCCACATGAAAGCAATGCTTGTAATGAAAGTAAAGGCGTAGAACAACGCGACATTCTGTACATGCAGCCCTAAGCCGTACAGCACGACCATAGCCGCCAGCAGGGACTGCAGCACACTCATCATCGAGAAGGTTAGCGTACGGCTGACAAACCGGTTGAACCGGCTGGCGCCGGCCACCCCGGATTCACGCATCGGGACAACCAGTGTGCAGATCAGCGCCCCTACGAACAATCCAAGCGACAGGAAATACGGCGCAAAGCCCGAGCCGTAGTTCGGCACTTCACTGACCTTATGCTCCTCAATCTCCACCGGCTGGGCAAACATTGCTACCAGTGCATCGGACTTGTTCACTTCACTTGTCTGGGCAGCCGCTTCCCCCAGCTTGGAGGCCAGCTCGTTTGATCCGGATTTCAGTTCATCCAGGCCGTCCTTCAGCTGGCCTGCACCATCGCTCAGCTGCTGCGAGCCGTCCGCTACCGAGCTCAGGCCGCTGCTGAGCTGGTCTGCGCCATCCAGCAGCTTGGCTGTGCCGGCTTTCAGCGCTTTGCCGCCGTCAGCCAGCTTGGCGCCCCCTGCGGCTGCTTCGGCAAGCTTCGCGCCGAACTGCTGCATGCCTGCGGCGAGCGTACCGCCGCCGCTCTCCAGGCGGGCTGCGCCCGCCACAAGCTGCTGCTGGCCTTCCAGCAGCTGGCTTGCGCCCGTGTGCAGCTGCTGCGCGCCGTCATGCAGCCGGGACACACCCGCGTCCAGCTGCTGCGCTCCGCTGTGCAGCTGTTCCGCGCCCTGCGCGAGCTGCTCCTGGCCGCTGTGCAGCGCAGACGCGCCTTCCGCAAGCTGCTGCTGGCTCTGCTCCAGCTGCGCGCTGCCTTCAGCGGCTGCTGCGCTTGCCGCCAGCAGCTTCTGCACCTCAGGGCTTGCCGCAAGCTGCGGATTGCCCTGGGCCAGCTGCTGCAGCCCGTCAGCCACCGCTCTGGTGCCGGCTGCTACCTTTGCGCTTCCTTCCACGGAAGCCTTCAAGCCTTCTTCCAGCTTGGCGCTGCCTTCAGCGGAAGAGGACAATCCGGCCGCAAGCTGCGCGCTGCCTTCTACTGCCGACTTCGTGCCGGCCTGCAGCTTGGCGGTGCCGTCTACTGCCGACTTCGTGCCGGTCTGCAGTGCAGCCGCACCGGCGGCTGTCTTCGCAAGGCCGTCACTCAGCTGCTTGCTGCCGGCTGCACTCTGGGATACGCCATCCTGCAGCTGCTTATGTGCGGCGGACAGCTGTGCAAGTCCGCCCGCCAGGGTGCTGCTGCCGCTCTCAAGCGCTGCAGCACCGCTGTTCAAATCCGTAACGCCTTGGGTAAGCGGCGCCGCCCCCTCCAGCAGCTTGCCTGTGCCTTCGGTCAGCACAAGCAGATTGTCCTTCAGCTTCAGTGCCCCGTCATCCAGCTTGCCGGCCCCGTCGGCAAGCTGCGCTGCGCCGTCTCCGGCTTCACCAAGGCCGCCGGAGATATCCGTGATCTTGTCAAACACGGATTCCGTATAAGCTTCTGTAATTTTGGCAGAAACCTTGGTTTTGATATCCTTTACCGCAGTACCGCCGATTTGTCCCGCCAAAAAGTTATACCCCTCATTCGGCTCATATATAATCTTGGCCGGCTGCGGCTCTGCATCCAGCAGTGTGGTTGCATTCGCGGAGAAATCTTCCGGAACAATGATGGCCATATAATAAGTATTGTCATTAAGGCCCGCTTCCGCCTGGGAACGGGACACGAAATTCCATCTGAATCCGTCGGTCTTTTTAAGCTCCTCTATCAGGTCGTTGCCTGCCGTGAGCTGCGTTCCCTCATACGCTGCGCCCTTATCTTCATTAACTACAGCCACCGGAAGCTCATTCATTTTGCCGTACGGATCCCAGAACGCCTTCAGGAACAGCCCGCTGTACATTACCGGAATAAAAAGGACGACGAGCATCGGAATCAGCACCTTAGGATTTTTGAGCGCTGCGCCAAGGTCCTTCATAAACACAGATAAAGATTTCATTCTGGTTCTCTCCTTATAATCATATGCTCTCTATAAAGCTATTAATTCTGTTGGTTTTGCAGAAACATTGCAGTAACACCAGATGACCATTTTCCCCATCCGGTCAATTTTAAGCAAAAAAAAAGCGGCCCTTCCCTTGACGCCTAACGCTGCTGCTGCTGAACCAGGCTCTGCCGGGCCAGACCTTCAGCCAGAAACAGATGAAAATACTGCTTGATCTGTTCCTTGCTTAGCGGTACATGCACCTTGTTCAGCTCGGCCGTCAAAACAATATACAGCCTGAACATTACCACCGATACAATTTTGGGGTCGCACTCCTTGATCTCCCCTTGATGAATCGCGTGTTCCACCTCCCGTTCCAGATATTCCAGCACGACGCTCTCAATCTTGTCTAGCCCTTCGCCGGCCTGCGGTGTTCCGAAATCACGGCTTTCCTGGGACAGCTTGATGAACAGCTCATGTTCGCTGCGAAATTCCAGCAGAGCATCCAGAACCCTGTGCAGATTATCAAAAAAGGCTTTATCCCGTCTGATTTCCTGCCCGGCGATTCTCTTCATTTCGATAATGACATCTCTCAGAATCTCATTGAACAGCTGCTCCTTATTGGTGAAGAAGGTGTAAATCGTTCCTTTTCCGACATTCGCAATCTTCGCTACCTGTTCCATCGTAGTTGCCTTATATCCGAACAATGAAAAACATTTCGTCGCCGCCTGAAGCACCTGCTGCCTTCGATCTACCACAGCCACTCACACACGCCCTTTCCCTGCAAAAATATCGCTGCCAGCCCTTTATGACCACTTTACTAATTTGGTCATTTAGTCACGACTTACTTTACCACTTTACCTTCCCCTTTGCAATACTTGAATTGTTCTAAATTTTTTATTTTGCAGGGTTTTAACTTTCTATTTACGTCTTATTTGTATAATGTAAAGAAAATATTTCTATTCCCTTGTATAATAGAAGAGATGATTCCCTACCCTTGGTGGAAAGTAGCAGGTGAACTTATGCGAAAGAAAAGAGTACTGCTGTTTTCGGAAGGCTTCGGCACGGGCCATACAGGAGCAGCCTATGCTCTGGCAGAAGGAATTAAGCTGCTTCACCCGGACGTCCAGTGCCGGGTCATTGAGCTGGGCAAATTCCTGAATCCTACGGTCGCGCCTTGGATTCTTTCCGCTTACCGCAAAACAGTCAGCAGCCAGCCCAAGCTGGTCGGCATGATGTATAAAACACAATATAACAAATCACTGAACCGGCTGACCAAAATGGCGCTGCACCGGATTTTTTATACACATGCTTCACAAGTCATTGAACAGCTCAAGCCTGATTTGATTATTTGCACCCATCCGATCCCGGCAGCCGTTATATCCCGGCTGAAGCGCCAGGGCCTGGATGTCCCGCTGTACACGCTGATTACCGATTATGATGCGCATGCCAGCTGGGTTAATCCTGAAGCCGACCGCTATCTGGTGTCCACTTCCCGCGTAAAATCCATTCTGACCGGAAGAGGCGTCAGTCCTGAACTGGTGACCGTCACCGGAATACCGGTACACCCCAAGTTCTGGGAGAAGTATAACAAAGCCCAGCTGCGTAAGGAGCTGGGGCTGGCTGATATTCCTACAGTGCTCATAATGGGCGGAGGCTGGGGCCTGATGTTCGGTAAAGACGTCATGGACTCGCTCACTGCGAGAATGGACGATATTCAACTGATCTTTTGCATGGGCAGCAATGACAAGCTTGTCTCCAAAATGGGCTCTGATCCCCTGCTGAACCATCCCAATGTGCGCATTCTGGGATACAGCAGTGAAATCAACAAGCTTATGGACGCCTCCGATCTGCTGATCACCAAACCCGGCGGTATGACCTGCACAGAGGGACAGACCAAAGGCATTCCGATGCTGTTCTACAGTGCGATTCCCGGCCAGGAGGAGAAAAACGCCCAGTATTTCGTAGAGCTGGGGCTGGCCGAAGTACTGGATGCGCAGGTAGTGGATAAATGGTTTTCGCTGCTGCTCCGCGAGTATAACGGCCTTGAGGAGCTGCGCATGCGGCGTATCGCCCCTGAACGGCAGCAGCCGCAGAACTGCGCCCAGACCGTGCTGCAGCTGCTCGGCAAACCGGCTGCCGGCCCGGTGGAGCCGTGGGGATCAAGGACTCAGGCAGCACGTACTGAAGAGGCCGTCTATGTTACCCCTTAAGCAGCATGCCGGCCGATCAGCTGACCGTAAATACAGACGCAAAAGAACCTTCAATCCGCAGAGCGTGGAATGAAGGTTCTTTTGTATTACGGTCGCCCTCAGCCAGCGCGCCGTAGTATCAATCCCTGTCTTTCAGGGGTAAAAGAAACGCTTAAGAAAGGATCAATATCCTATAGTGCAAATTACTCTGCATGCAGATAGCTTGAGGTCCTGTTAGAAGGCTGATTATTTATAGAATGTATGATTGCCGATCGTTTTGGCTAAAGTGCGGGAATGATGGACTGTCAGATCCTGCGCAAGCTTTAGTGACAGGAAGAAATACGTATCATCCGTGACTTCTTTTATCCCCGATAGCGCGGCATTTACCGCTTTGATGCTGTCCTCATTGGGCGTTACACGCTTAAGACGCCCATTGGCCACAGGACTGAACTGGCTTTTCTGATAGATTACCTCATAGATTGTGTCGGGAAAATTGGCTGACCGCAGCCGGTTCAGAACAACGTTGGCAACTGCCACTTTGCCCTGGTACGGTTCGCCCTCTGCTTCTGCCATAACGATTTTTTGCAGCAGTAGCAGGTCTTCTTCGGATACGGCGTAGCTCCAGGTTGCTTCAGCTTGCTGCTCCTGGCTTAATAGCTCTGTCCGAGAGAAGAACAATGTTGTGGGGGGTTGTTGCTTAGATTCCGCCTTTGCCTGTTTTACGGTCTGACTCCCCTGGTTTGCCGCCTGTCCCTTTGCCTGCTGGACAACTACCGGCGGTTTCTGCACCACAGCAGCTTTGATCTTGGGTGCTTCTGTTTTTTTAGCCGGAATTTGACTCTTCAGCTTGTCCAGACTAATCAACTCCAGAGTCTGCTCGCCTTTAAAGGCAAGCCCCGGATCGGCAGCTGCAGTATAGAGCAGGGGCTTCAGCTTGGTACTGTCTGTCGTCTTGGAGACTGGTGCTGTCTTTAGCAGGGCTGGTGCCGCTGATGCGTGGCCGTTCCCGCTTAATTTATCCAATGGGATGGAATGCTCTCCCTCCGCAGCTCCTTCAGTATTCATCAGGCTTATAGCAGAGAAACACACTAGAATTACGCTGACCAGCAGCGCGATACAGCGGTTTTGTCTAAAAATTACCATTTTTTACCTCCTATTTGACGGCACATTCCTATTGTATGTAACCGAAATTGGAAGCTTTGAAAACTTACCTGTCGATTTATTTATTAAAAAAAGTTACTTTTTCGATCACTTCATACATAGGAATGGCATGCATTTTAGTAGCATACACCACAAATGCATCCACCGTCCACCCCTTTGACGAACATTCGTTCCCCGTTTTAGTTACCAGAGCATCATATTCCTGCAGCCGCTGTGCCGCAAAAGGCTCCTGATCCCGGTATTTCCGGGCTAATGTAATATGCGGGTTGTACTCTCTGGTTTCGGCAATGAATCCCAGCGGACCGGTGGCGGAAACCACGTTCTTTTGCAGCTCCTTCAGCTTGTCCAGCTCGCCGGAAACTCCCGCCCACAGTACCCGGGGAGCGCTTGCAGGTCCAAAAGTCCCAAAGTGGTCCAGATTCAAATGAAAAGGAGACTGTTTTCCGGAAATTCCCTTCAATGCATCAAGAAGCCCGGGAATATCTCCCACGGGGGTGTCTCCCAGAAATTGCACAGTAATATGATAATCCTCAGAATGTGTCCATTTTGCAAATTTCATGTCACTTGATACTCGGGAAGCGGCATTTTCCAGTAGTTCCCGCTGTATTCGGGGTAATCTTATAGCAACGAACAGGCGCTCACTTTTACGGGCAGCATCAGTATTGTTCATTATATTTCACCTTTCGCATCAGATTTGTTATCCTTGTCCTATAACTTAATCAGTCATTTCTACAGAATCGTATAACGGGAGGGTACCATCATGACTAAATCTATTGTTTGTCTGCAGCCTTTAACATCCGAACAGCAGGACCTTATTCGTGCCGCCGCCCCAGATTATACCATAACACTTGGGGATGCCAAGAACCCGGATCTTGCACTGCTTGCAGATGCCGAAATTGTAATCGGCTGGGCCAAGGGCATCAGCGATACACTGCTGCGCCAGGATTCGCCGCTGCGCTGGGTGCAGACCTGGTCCGCCGGTGTAGAGAAGCTGCCGCTTGAGCGTCTTGAAGAGCGAGGCATCCTGCTTACCAATGCGAGCGGCGTGCATGCCGAACCGATTACTGCCGTTATACTCGGATTTATGCTGATGTTTACCCGGAATCTGCATACGGCCATGCGCAATCAGCTGAACCGCCGCTGGCATTCGGACGGCAGCGAAAGCGAATTGACCGGCAAGACGGCTGTCATTGCAGGAACTGGTGCCATCGGCAGTGAAACAGCCAGAATTGCCAAGGCGTTCCGGATGAAGACCATTGGAATCAGCCGTTCAGGCAAAGCGGATGACAATTTTGACGAAGTATACACGACCGACAAGCTGTCCGGCGCTGTAAGCAACGGTGACTTTGTCATTAACACACTGCCGCTGACCGATGAGACCCGCATGCTGTTCGATGCTGATATGTTCTCAGCTTTCCGGCAAGGGGCTTATTATATCAATATCGGGCGCGGCGCCACAACGAATACCGGGGACCTGATGGATGCCCTGAACAGCGGCAGGCTGGCTGGTGCCGGTCTGGATGTTTTTGAGAAGGAGCCGCTTCCTGAGGACCACCCGCTTTGGGACATGGAGAAGGTAATTATCACTCCCCATTGCGCCGGATCGACAGACCGCTATGCTGACCGTATCGTCGAAATTTTTACAGAGAATCTGAAATCTTACCTGGCGGACGGCGAGCCTAACCGTAATAAGGTTGACTACAGCCGCCAATATTAAACATGAAAGACAATAAAACAGCCTCCAGTGCACTCTTTCCTGCATTCCGACAAGTGCGCATGGAGGCTGTTTGCTGTTATAGTTCTGTATGGTTATACCTGAAATCTTGTTACAGATTCTTCAAGCTCGTCCAAGAGTGCCTGCAGCTGGCTGAACTCACTCATCGTCTCACTCGCTCCGGTCACCTGCTGCAGATCACCGCTGATCTCCTCTATGGTACCGGCCATCACATCTACAGAACGGTTAATCTCCCCAAGCGCCCCGCCTGTCTCTGCAATCTGCCGGCTGCCTTCCCCTGTAATCAGAACACCTTCCCGCAGCTGCTGGACCATTTCCCTCGAGTCAGCCTGAATGCCTTCATTAATAGCTGTAATTTCGGATACGGTCTGCTGCACTTCTTCAGACAGCTTGCGCACTTCCTGTGCCATTACCGCAAATCCGCGTCCGGCATCGCCTGCCCTGGCCGCTTCAATCGCAGCATTGATGGCCAGAAGATGTGTCTGCTCGGAAATGCTGCGGATCGAGCCGACCAGCCGGAAGATCCCTTCATTTTTGCCGTTCAATCATTTTCATAAATGAGCGAAAAGTAGATTATACTCTGTACTTCGGTAAAAGCATATGAGATTTTTAAGATATTTAACGGTTTCCTTTAAATTATAACAAAAGGCAGCGACCCTCCTAACAGGAGAATCACTGCCTTAATCTTTTGTTCTATGACGCAGTTAATCCGCTATTACCTCACCGTTTTTAAGACCCAAAATGATCTTACTGCACTGCAGCAGCCAGAGTTACTTCCTTCAGATACAGATTGGAGGTTCCGCCGTCATTTGAGATGTCCTCTATCTTCACCCCGATGGTTTTTACCGCAGACAGATCTGCACCGTCCGCTTTTGCAGCATCCGGCAAAGAAATCGACAAGGCCGTGTAGCCGCTGGCATCCACCGTGACCGGAGTTCCGCTGTCCGTCCAGGTCCAGCCTGCCCCGGTCTTGATGAACAGACGCGCTTTGGCGCTGCCGCCGGACAGCTTCACTTTTGCAGTAAGGGTATCCAGTCCGGTAATATTCAGCTTCGCCGGGTCCACCGCAAGCTCAAAGGATTGCTTGAAACTGCCGTCATCGTTCTGCCCGGTGTTTACCAGAGCAAAAGCCACACTGACCGCCTGCTCCTCTTCAGCAAATACCGGAGTTCCGGCATTGGCGCTGCTGCCGTTAGCAGCTGTCCAGCCAGCAATGTCTCCGGCACTTGTGAACTGATACAGGATTCCCGGCGCATGGGCTTCCGGCTGTCCGCCGTTCTCACCGGACAGATCAGGAAGAGCCGGATCATAAATGGCCTTGATATCATCAAAATACAGTACGCCTTCATGCGCGCCGCCATCCATCGAGTTCACATACAGATTGAAGCTCTGCACCTGCTTCAGCCTTTCCCCGGTGAGCGCGCCGCCCTTGCCCCAGCTCATTCCGGCAAGATCTTTAAGACTTATAACCACCTGCCCGTTTGTTCCTGGAGCAATGACCGGATAAGCTTCGAAATAACCGCCGTCAATGACCAGCTGGACCACCAGCTTCAGGGGCTCGCCTGTTTCAGCGTAGGAAGCGCTGCCTTCGGAAGCAATCCACATACTGAGCGCATTATATTCCGACCAATCCAGCGCCCCCAGGCTTTTGCCGGCCCCGGCATATCCTGCACTGTTGATGCTGTAGCGCAGCTTCATTCCAAAATTGCCCGAGTGCTTGCGGTCTGCGCTCAGGGAGACTCCGATATCATCACCGCCCGCTTTGGGATATTTGGCGGCAAGCGCATCGTCGCTGGAACCATAGGCTTCAAAATCATCGACCAGCGCTTTGTCGGATACCGGTGCTGAGTAGATATTGAAGAGCCCCACATCATCCACATAAATTGGCAGAATGCCTTCTGAGACAAGTCCGCTGCCGACAATGGAAATGGCCAGGCCTGTCGCAGCCGCTGTTTTCCCTGCATTATCCAGATCTATGGAGACATCAAATTTATAGTAGGATACGCCGGCCACCGTAATTTTTGGCAGGTCGGACAATGCCTTATAGCTGGAATCCATCCCGTATTTCGTGTTCCAGTCCTCCGGCAGCTGGATAACACCGCGCACCGCTGCGTTTCCGGAGGCATTTTGCGCGGATTCAGGTATGAGTGCACTGAAATTCACACGTCCGGCTTTGGCGAGATCCACTCCATCCAGCGCTGCCGGTGTAAGCTGCAGCTTCAATTCCTGCCACGTGTCCTCTGCGGACAGTCCTTCAGTGATATCAATCTTCAGCTTTCCGTCCCCATCCATAAATGCATGCTGGAAACCGGTCTTGATGGTTTCTCCGTTGCCGGCCAGACCCGACCAGGTGCCGTTGTTCTGCACCAGCTGCAGATCCGCCAGGCTATCAAATGTGATCCGTGTCAGCGGAACCTCACTGATCTTCACAAATACCGAGATGGTTTGCGTAAGTAAAACATCACCTGTCCCGTAAGCTTTTACCGTAATGTCGGCAGAACTGCCGTTGAGGGTGGAATCAGGCTGCCAGGCAGCAGTATAATAGCCGTCAGCTCCCAGTGTCATTTCGGTTTCAGCGCCTGCTGCACCCACTGAATAAGTGACTTTGACAGACTGCATATTGGCGGCTTTCGCACGGATAACCGAAGTCGATTCCGTTACTGTACCGATATTGTTCGGAGTCACAATGTGCAGGAACGGCTCCTTTGCCGCCGTATTTACAACACGCCCGTATTTATTGTCAGCCTTCACTTCCCCGGCAAACGCCGTATACGGGTCTTCATAGTATTTTATAAAGTCCGGAAGCAGCTCATGATCGGCTTTGTTCGGCACATTCTTGTATGGAACATACAGATTGTTGCCTTCGCCGAAGTTGGCCCAGGTCAGCATGTAGGAGATCCGTGCCGCATCCGGGTCTGCCTTGATGGCATTCAGGATCTTGGTGAACCATTCCAGCTCATTGTTGCCGGCTGTCTTCATTCCCGAAGCGCTGTAGCCGTATTCTGACAGGGTAACGATTTTGTTCTTCTCCCGGGCCAGACTGGAGATCATGCGCAGATCCTTTACAAGACCGCCCAGGAATGCCTCCGAACCTGCATTATCCTTGTTGTCGTACTGGTCCATACCGAGAATATCCACATACTGATCACCCGGATAGGTGGTTAAATATTCATCCTCATTCCCGTTGAACGGGCCGTTTGGAGAAAAGACATACAGGAAGTTATGAACGCCCTTAATGTCGCGCAGATATTCTACGGTGTAACGGTACAGTTCGGCGTATTCACTTTTGGTGGTCGTTGCAGCCCCCCACCAGAACCAGCCGCCGTTCTGCTCATGGAACGGCCGGAACAGAACCGGAATCAGATCGCCCTCATCGTCCTTCAGATTGTTCGCAAAATCGGCAATACGGTCGAGATAGAGGTTGAATGCGCTGTTCCTGTCGCCTCCGGGCAGAATACGCGCCACTACCGACGAGGTTGCACCTTTGGAATTGCCTGTATCATTGAAGTTTCCTCCAGTCACAAAATTGTATGGATGTGTGCTTAGGGTAACGATGCCGCCCAGCTTATGCGCGTGCTTCATCGCTGCAGTCAGGCCGAGCCTGCTTGCTTCATAATTCCCGCTTACACCCGGAGGATTCTCATAACCGTCCAAGCTGAGCGTATCCCAGCCAAAGACGGCAGGATAATCGCCCGTTGCGCTGTACACATCTGAAATCACGTTACCGGCGGTATCCTTGCCGGCAAAAGATACAGTCGTATCATGCTGATGCCCGAACATGATCTGCTTGCCGCTCATCTCATCCAGATAAGCGAACAGGGATTTCGTAGCAGCTGTTGCCCCAGGGTCCGCAATATGAATGGTCGTTGCCGCAGAGCCTCCTCCACCATTACCGCCACCGCCGCCAGAATTCCCTGAACTGCCGGAACCTGCGGGGCTTCCGGCAGCTGCTGCAGCCGGTGCAGTAGCCCCGTTGCTCACAGAGTAGCTTCCTTCTGTCAAGGTTTGGCCGTTAAGGCTTACTGAAGAAGCACGGACGATAAGACTGGTAATCGTGCCTTTGCCTGTAATGGAGGTACCGGCTGCACCGCTGCCGATGACCGCCTCAGTAATGACCGCCCCGGGGCCGATTTCCAAAACAGAGGCGCTTTCAACAGTAAGCTGGCCGACCGATGTGTCCCCTTCCGCCGCAATACGGACCTTGCCGTCCATACGCTTCACTACCGCCGATGCCAGGCGGGAATCGCTGATATGAATTGAATTCTCACCGCCTCCGGCAATGTATACCGCTCCTTGAACAGTCACCTTCTCCAAAACGGCTTCACCGCTGCCGATGCCGGGAGTTAAATATAAATTCCCGGATACACCGCTGTCTTTGAACACCACTCCGCTGCGGTTAATCAGAACATTCCCCTGAATGCTGCCGCCCTCAAAGGTTCCAGCGGTGTTGTAATACCGGCTGACCAGCCGGTCCACAATGCTAACCGCCTCTGCCCTGGTGATGGGGCGGTCCGGACGGAAGCTTCCGTCAGGATAACCGTTAAGGATTCCCTGAAGCGCCTGGACCGCCTCTGCGGCATAAGCGCTGATATTGCTGTGGTCTGTAAATTCAGCGGCAGGATGATTGCCCGGCTGTAGGGCAAAAACCGAGGCGAGCAGTGTCGCCGTATCCTGGCGGCTTATCTTTGTATCCGCTTTCGCTTTGTTGTCCGGAAACCCCTTATAATATCCTGCCTGCTTTGCTACCGCCAGGTCTGTGGCATACCATGCTCCTGCCGGCACATCCGAGAATGTATACTCCGCGGGCGCACTGAATCCGAACAGCTTGTTGATGATGCTGACCAGCTCAGCCCTGGTAACAAGGTTATCCGGTCTGAACGTTCCGTCAGGATAGCCGCGGATCACTCCGTTCCCCTGCCATGTACCGATACTGTCTTTGGCCCAGTGTGTACCAAGGTTCTCGCTGCCGCCTGCACCCAGTGCAGGTACAGCCATCGACAGCATCATAACGGCCGTAAGAAACAGCAGAAAACTTTTTCTAAACCTCTTCACTACCTTTTCCTCCTCCTGTGTAAAGGCTTACAAGATAAACGTAACGTGTATACCGCTTTTCCTCTCCGCCTTACAGAAATATATAATAACTCATTGGTAATATTAGCATTGTAATAACAAATTAACAATAACAAAATACTAAAATCTCTATTAAATTTAAACAAAGACCAATTAACCGTATTCCAAACAAAGGCTATTATCCTGAATAAACCCGCATATTTCAAAGGTTTAATTATAACTAATGACTCTAAGCAGCAAATATCATAATTAAAAAAACCGTGGATTTTATAATAACAAAATAATAACAAATTACAACAATACAAGACCAGAAATCAAAAATCAAGACCATAATTCAAAAGCAAAGACCATAAAAAACCGCAAAACGGACCCGTCAGGGTCTGTCTTGCGGCGCTTTAGCATGTGCAGCTTATCCAGAAATTAAGCAATAAGTCTAATCGAGGTCATAGATTGAACCGACCTTAAGCCCATACAGCTCGTTATATATCTTCTCGGCAAAAGCATCTGTCATGCCCGCGATGTAATCAATCACCATATGCTCCCATGTCCAGATGGGCCGGCTGCTCCGCTGATCCTTTTCAAAACGCTGCAGCCAGTCACTTGGAATGATTGCCTTTGACGTCTCGGGATCATTGAAGGCTGCCCACAGCCTGCGCAGAATCCACTCGCTGCGTTTTTGGAGGCGCTGCACACGCAGGTCGCGGATCATCGTCACCCAGGCAAAGCTTTTGAGCACACTGACTGTCCGCAGCATGTCCTCATCCTCCCTGCCCTCTTTAATGAACGTAACCTTCTTCCAGTCTCCGTCCGGAATAACACCAAGGCTGGCGACAAAGGTGCTGACCCAATACGCCTTTACTTCCCGCCGGGTCCGGGAATAGTCATTTTCGCAGGTGGGCATTTTCTCCATCCACACTCTGAGGAATGAACTCAGCACTTCCTCTACCTTGATGCTGATCTGCCCCTCCTCCCAGCCTTTCCAGAAGAAATCCTCCAGCGTGGTGATTTTCTCGACAATCAGCTTCCGGATGTAGGAATCATGCATGAAATGCTCATGCACTTCAATTTTGCCTGCTTTAATGCCGTCCTCCAGATCATGCGCAGAATAGGCAATGTCATCACAGAGGTCCATCAGCTGGGCTTCCAGCGTTTTCTTGCCTTCCGGCACTCCCCACTCCCGCCGGATCTCCGAAATATAATCCCATTCATGGAGATACAGGCCCTTCTTCAGTACCGTTCCCGGAAAAGGATATTTGTTAATGCCCAGGAGCACGGCATCTGACAGGTTCAAGCCGTCGATGTTCTCCCGTTTTTCGAGAAACATAATCAGCCGGAAATTATGGGCATTGCCTTCAAAATGCTCGTATTTGCGCTTCATATTTTCATGAATCGTCTGCTTCTGTACCGTACCGGCACCGGATTTGAGCACCTCATCATCGGTCTTCTTCGCGATCAGCTGCTCCAGAATGCTGTCCAGTACTTCTTCGCCCTTGTGGCCAAAAGGCGGATGTCCGAAATCATGGGCGATGGCTGCACATTCCACCACTTCCGGATCAATGACAAGGCCGGGATTCTCAGCCTGCCCGGTCTCCACTTCAGGGTAAGAGCGCAGCAGGCTTTTGGCTGCCTCCCGGGCAATTTGCGCTACCTCCAGTGAATGGGTCAGTCGCGTCCGGTAGTAGTCGCCGGTCCCGGCGCCGAACACCTGTGATTTGCCCTGCAGCCGGCGGAAAGTCGGCGAATGGATCAGACGCGAATAATCGCGTTCATAAGCGGCTCTCGAGGTCTCCAGGCGGGTAATCTCCGGATATTGCCGGTGCTCTCTTTTTTCAATTAATGTCATATCCGCTCCCCCTATCCCTAATTCTGTATTTAGTACTACATTATAAGTCATTTTCAGCATAACTTTCACTCTAAAATAGAAACTTTACGGTTTGTATGCCGCATTGAATATTTCATCAGGAATAAGGCGCATTCTATACAAAAACACCCCCGTCCCTTGAACTGCTGCGGGACACGCCTGGAAGGATAGTGAACCCATGAAAGCAAGCTGCAGAAATACAGCCCTGCTGCTGATCTCCACCGCACTTGTTCTTGGCACGGCAGGTACAGCCATGAGCAGCCCGAATGTCAAAAACCGTGATTATTACGAACAGCGGGGCGAGATGATCTGGGAGGTGCATACAAATCAAAAGGTGATTGCCCTCACCTTCGACGATGGGCCTGACCCCGATGAAACCGGAGAGATTCTGGATGTGCTGCAGGAACACAATGCCAAATGCACCTTCTTTGCCATCGGTAAAAAGATTGCCGCTTACCCTGATGTCGCCAGACGGGTCATTACCGAAGGCCATGAGCTGGCGAATCATACCTATAATCATGTGTACTTCAAAGCTCCTGTATCCCAGCAGCAAATCCAGAAGGAGCTTGAACTGACTGAACAGGAAATATTCAAGGTGTCCGGCAGGCACAGCAGCCTGTTCAGACCGCCCGGCGGAATGTATGATCAGACGCTGGTGGATGTCTCCAACAGCATGGGGCTGCGTCCGGTGCTGTGGTCCTGGCATCAGGATACCCGCGACTGGAACCGCCCGGGTGTATGGAATATATCCAGTAAAGTGATCCGCAATGCCAGAAACGGTGATATCGTGCTGTTCCATGACTATGTCCACGGACAGTCGCAGACCAAAGAGGCACTTAAAATTATTCTGCCGGAGCTGAAAAAAAAGGGGTTTAAGTTCGTTACCGTGTCCGAGCTGATCGGTCTATCCGACAGGCAGCAGGTGAATAAAGACAGACATCTGGCCTTTTGATCGCTACATCCGCCCCCTAAGGCTGTTCATTGCGCAGCACCTCAAAATAAGGTAGTCTTGAGCTATGATGAGGATTTACTCAGGGCACTGCCGCAGTGCATCCTTTAGGAGGCTATAATTATGCCTGAGCACGAGAACACTTCCTACACCACCGAGGAAATTGCCCGGCTCTTGAAGATATCGAAGCTCAAAGTATACGATTTGATTAAAAAGGGCGAACTGCCCTCCTACCGTGTCGGAAAGCAGATGCGTGTGGATTTCTCCGATCTGGAGGCCTATAAGCAGAATTCACGCAGCGGTGCAGCATCTGCTCCTGCAGCCGGATCAGGAGCTGCATCCTCTGCTCCGCCCCACGCTCCCTTTACGCTTCCGCCGGCCACCTTCTCCACGCCGCTTCACCTGTCACAGCAGCCGGCGCCAGCCGCCAAGTCCGCCGGCTTCAACATCGTCATCACCGGCCAGGACATGTCGCTGGACATTCTGGCCACCCATCTGGAGCGCAGCCTGCCGTCGGCAAGGCCGCTCCGCTCCTATGCCGGCAGCCTGGACAGCCTGATTGCCATGTATCACGGTGAATCCGACATTGTCAGCACGCATCTGCTGGATGGCGATACCGGAGAGTATAACCTGCCGTACATCCGCAAGCTGCTCGTCGGCTTCTCTTACATTGTGGTGCACATGCTGGCCCGCAGTGCCGGCTTATATGTTCAAAAAGGCAATCCCAAAGGCATCACCGGCTGGCGGGATCTGCAGCAGAAGGGCCTTACCCTTATTAACCGCGAGCTCGGGTCGGGGGCCCGTGTGCTCCTGGACGAGCAGCTTCGCCTCCATGGCATCCGCTCTGCCGGCATCAGCGGCTACAGCCGCGAAGAGAACAGCCACCTCGCCGTAGCCGGCGTAGTCGCGCGCGGTGAAGCCGATGTCGGCATCGGCACCGAGAAAGCCTCCAGAATCATCGACGGCGTCGATTTCATTCCGCTTATTAAGGAGCGCTATGATCTGGTGATGATCAAGAAGCCGGAGCATGATCCGTGGGTCAACAGCGTCATTGACATCCTGCGCTCCCCGGCCTTCAAGAATGAGCTGAGCTCCATTCACGGCTATGACCTTACAGATACGGGAAGAGTAATCTTCGAAACTTAATACGGGACAAACAACAAACCTCCGGATCTGCCGTGAAGCCTGGCAGACCCGGAGGTTTATGTATGTCTATTCTTTATCTTGAACGCTTGTTGACGAACATCAGCATAACCGCTGATATCGCGATAATGGAGCAGACCCACATCCAGGCCATCGTCATGTCTCCGCCATCGACAGCTACATATATAGCGGTTGGTACCGTCTGGGTGCGGCCCGGTATATTGCCGGCCACCATGATTGTCGCCCCGAACTCCCCGAGCCCGCGGGCGAACCCGAGTACATACCCTGCAGCCAGTGAACGGCCGGCCAGCGGAAGCGTCACAAACCTCAGTACCTGAAGCTCGCTTGCCCCCTGCGCACGTGCGGCATCCTCCAGATCCTTTTCCACACCTTCAAATCCCGCCTTCACCGTCCGGTAGACGAGCGGAAAGGCGACAACCACTGCAGCAATCACTGCCGCTCCCCAGGTAAACAGAATCGTCTGCTCCGTTAACTGCTCATACAGCCTCCCGATCCAGCTCCTCCGGCCCAGGATGACCAGAAGCACGAATCCGACTACCGTCGGAGGCAGGACCAGCGGCAGCAGCATGACCGTTTCAACCAGGCTGTAGCCCGGAAACTTCCGTCCTGCCATCAGCTTTGCCGCGAAGGTCGCCAGGATGAACACGAGGATACTGGTAATTACAGCAATTTTGACCGAAAGCCAGACCGGGGCGAAAAAATCACTCCAATTGATCCCCATCAGCTTCCACCCCGCTTGCACGCTAATCGCATGATTATTTTGCCAGCTGAAAGCCGTATGCGGTAAAAACCTCACCCGCCGCTTTCGTCTGAACGTAATTGTAGAAAGCCTTGGCCTCTGCCTGATGCCCAGAACCCTTCACAAGGCCTACTGGATAGTTTATTGCCTTATGAACATGCGCCCCTACTGTAAGAGCGATCTTTACTTTCTTGGAAGTCAAAGCATCGGTTTTGTAGACAAATCCGGCATCCACATTTCCTGTTTCTACATAAGAGAGCACCTGCCGTACATCCTTGGCAAAGACAAGCTTGCTCTGCAGCGGCTCCCACAGTTTTTTGGCCGTCAGCGCCTGCTGCGCATATTGTCCTGCCGGCACCGATTCCGGCTGGCCTACTGCAATCTTCTTAAAGGCTTTATCCGTAAGCTGTGTGATGGTTGTGAACTCGGCTTTGGAGCCTGCAGGCACCACCAGTACCAGCTGATTCTTCAGCAGTCCTGTACGTGTGGAAATGAGACCCTTATCCACCAGCGCTGCCATCTGCTTATCGCCTGCAGAGAAGAATAAATCAGCCGGTGCCCCCTGTTCAATCTGCTTCTGCAGTGTACCGGAAGCGCCATAGTTAAAGACCAGATCAATCTCCGGATGCTGTTTCTCATACTGAAGGGCTATCTTATCAAGGCTGTCCTGCAGGCTTGCCGCCGCTGACACGATAATTTCCGTTTTCTTGGCCGCTCCAGCCTGCTTCTCCGGAACAGCGGATAGCCCAGCAGCAAGCAGTACGGCGACGACTACCGCCATTAATTTCTTGTACATTTTTATTCCTCCCGCTTATGTATCTTTGTATATTTTGATGTAATTCTAGCATAAGCAGTATTTGTTTTCTATACGTTTCGTTATGCTTGAATATAATCAGTTATGAATAGTATATAATTATTCACAATCATTCAACGATTCTGCAACACATAGAATCCCTTCATGCGCAGCTTCACCTGAAGGGATTATCCGGAGTACTTCTATAATCGTTATAATTCCACGTTATTTATAGAGCATCAGCCACTTATCCAGCTGCTCCCTCAGCATGTCCCGGTAATAAAACGGCTCCAGCAGCTCCGCTTCCTCTTCAAAGCCCATAATCCAGCGGACAAAACCGATATCCTGTTCGACAGCAACCTTGAAATGAAGGCAGCAGCGTTCCCGGTCAATCTTTACCGGCTTGAACATCATTTCATCATCTCTGATCCACTCCATCATCCGCTCGGAAAGCCGGACTTTGAACTCCACCTGCAGACTGTCCTGATCCAGCGACCACTTCTGCTTCATAAAAGCCTGCAGGTCAAACAGCTCCTTGGAAAAGCGGTGGTTAAGCGTCTCGACACCTGCAAATCCGCTGATATGAAAAGCCCGGATCAGCCCGAACCGGTGGCAGAACCCGATAAGATAGTAACGGTTTTCCAGCGGAACAAGGCAATACGGGTCAATCCGGAGCTCTTTTTCCTCATAATTATTCTCATAATAATCCGCAAGGATGCTCCTCTGCTTCATCATGGCTGACAGAATTCCTGTCAGAAAAGGCGACGGCTCAGTCCGGGCATTGCTCCTCTCTGTCCAGAGCCGCCAGGCCTCCGTTTTTACACTCTCCATCTTTTCTTCCCTTTCCGCCGTTTGCTTGTATTCAGCTGCCATTATTTTTTCATAGGCGTCTTCAAATTCAGGAGGCAGTAATGGTTTGATGTCTCTCATGATGCTGCCGAGCTGCGAAAATGCGGCCGCTTCCTCTTCCGACAAATCTAAAGGGTACAATGCAAAATTCCCGATAAAAGCATATCCCTTGCCATGCCCCAGGTGGGTAATTGGAATATGCATGGCACTAAGCGCATCCATATCCCGGTAAATCGTTCTCTCACTGTTGCCGCAGCGCTCCGCAAGCTCTCGTGCCAAAATTCCCGGTTTGGCTTGAACTAGCGTAATGATACGCATTAGCCGGATCAATCGGTCTGTCATTTTCAGTTCCCCTTGATTCATGGTAAAGTAGACCCATTTTTTATGTTTACGAAGTAAATGCATACCTGCTAACAAGGGCTAAATTAACCATGTTAACAATAGGCAATAGATTCATTGTACTATTTATCTGCGCAATTATAGTAATATTTTTCCTTAAATTTTCTTTGTCTCTGATGACTGCTTCTATTATGTATGTATATCGGTATTATCCGACGTTTAAGGTATGACCAATCGGTCATTCATATATCAAATTTTAAACACTCAACTGCTTATACAACATTTCAGCTTCTTTGACCAATTGCAGATCTCCTGAGCGTGCAGCCAGCAGCAGCACCTTGTCCGCTTGCCTGCGCAGCTTCTCGTATACCTTCTGATCAGGTTCCCGGGACCGCAGTACCGCTAGCGCTTCCATGGCTTCGGCCGCTTTGAGAAGCTCCATATGCTTTTCTACGTGGAAACAAGTCGCCGCGTTTAGAATATCCGTATGATGTGTATATTCCAGACTCAGCTTGTTCAAAGGCAGCTCACGGATCCGCTCCGCCGGCGGCTGCTTATACTGCCACTGCATCCAGATGGCTTCATGAACTCCGGCCGGCATTGCTGCTGTGGTGAACGCAAGACCAATGTATTTGCGGCTTCCGGAATGGATTTTTCCAAGCTTAAACAGAAAGGATCCTCCTTCGCCTCGCTCCGCATTGCAGCCATGGCAGCCGCTCAGTGTCATATGTGATTCAAGCCAAATTCTCAGCTCGATTTCCCGTGCCGCCACCTTACGGCTTTTTTTGCGAAAATCCTGATTGCCGGAGCTTCCGCTCCATTCCACAAGCAGCTCTAAATTTTGGACAGTGCCTGCAAAAATCCGGTTTTGACTCCATGTAACTACGGGCTGAATACTTGCCTGCATGACTTCCACCTCTTTCTTTATACTTCTTCTATTAATGTACCAATAATGGCGGACAACTCCTTGTCATGGAATGTATGTTCGGTCCTATAATATCGACAAAAAAAGAGACACACTACTAAAATGTAGGTTGCCTCTTTATAAAACTGCGGCTTTTTGTCTAAATGTGCCGAAAATCTATCGGGTCTTAGCGGCTCCCCGCCTTACTCCGCAAGCTTTCCTTCTGAAAAAAGAGCCCCAGCGCCCATTTTGCGCAGAGCAGGGAAAAAAGCATGAAAAGGAGTGCCCACAAAATGGCAGGCAGTGGAGTCATTCTGGCTAAATTAGCCGCATCCCCTGCACCGGAAGGCGAAAATATGGATGCTGTTACCAGAACAAGCGTACCTGCAACAGATTCCTCCAATGTCAGAAAGGCCAAAAATAAATAATAATATTTGCTGAATTTGGGCAAGAGCATCATTACGGCTATATTCAGCAGTATAAATCCGCTTAGCCAGAGCATTCCGAAGCTGCCCCGTACATACAGCAGAAGCATGATCAGCGCAACCGTACTGGCCAGCATCAGGCCCCAGCGGTGCTGTTCTTTTCTGTACAGGTAGAACAGCAGGAGGGAAAATAACGAAGCCAGCGGATATCCGGCCAGTGATACAGCCATTGCCTTGACCCCGGCACCTATCGCCGAGTAGGTTACACCGCTGTGATCGGCATACAGTTCAATCCGCAGTACACGGCCTGACAGCAGCAGGGTGACCAGCGCATGACCAAATTCATGAATCATGGTATCGAGATTGCGGAACAAGGATGAGAACGGGATAAACCGGGTTAACAGCGCAGAGCCAGCCAAAAACAGTATGGTTTTCAGCCATTTATTCATTGATTCAGCCCCCTTCCGTTCAAAGTATACGATAATTTAACCCTCCGCGGTAGCAAAACGAAACCGGCTTGTCCTTGGGACTGTATTACTGTTATGGTTACCGCCCCCGGGGGCAGGGTAAAAAATCCTAAGCAAGTATACGATTAAATAGATAGGATTCCACCTTACGCCAAATGCTGCCAGACTTTGCCGCAAGCTGTCGGAGGTTGTCCGGCTATGCTAAAATAAGGGTAAGATAAGCCAATTTTCAGGTGGTGATTATATTGATACACAAATCAAAAGGCATGTTCATCAAGCTGCTCGGTTCGGCTCTGCTGCTGGTTACGGTATCGGCCAGCCTTCCGGCTCCAGCCGCAGAAGCCAATTATTTCAGTGATTTATATAAAGGCTTACAGAATTTCTCGGAGCTGCCCGGTGAAGTTAATCAATTGCAGGAAAGCTATCAGCAGACGATGGATGAGCTTCAGCAGACTAAAGACCGGCTGGGGGAGACACAGGACCAGTTAGGCCAGACGCTGCAGGATATAGAGGATTACCGCGCCCAGAATGTTGCGCTTCAGGAACAGAACCGCCAATTGGGCTTAGTCGTTGAAGAGCTGAGGAATGACCGTACAGAACGGGAGAACTACTATAACCGGATTAAGATCACGCTGCTTACAGGCGTCGGTCTGCTGCTCGGCTATTTCATTCTGGTGCGGCTGCTCCGGTTTGGAATGCGCCAGAGGTCCAGAAAAGGAGACAGGCTGCATTAAACTACAGCTGCCCGGCAGAAGCAGTTATTGTGTAAAGGAAGTGAATTATGAACGTTGATGTCCAGGATGAAGGCGACAGCGGCAGCGGACAAGCTGTTGCTTTTACAGTCGGAGAGAATGAAGAGGTTCATGTGCTGCACCCGCAGCAGATTATAGCTTACCAGGGCCCGTCATCCGGCCGTGCGGACCGGCTTATGGATGTTAAGGGAATGTACCGCAAGCGCAAGATGATCCGCTCCGATATGTCCGGCCCCTGCCGGTTCGTCGCTGCACTTCCTCCCGGATACCGTGTGAAGACGCTGCAGCTTGACGGTAAAAGTGATCTGCTGTACGACTTCAGGCACTTGTTCTTCTACACCAAAGGAATTTCCATGGAGACAAGGGTTTTGAGCATGAAGAACATGCTGATTACGCGTGATGTAATAAAGGTAAAGTTCAGCGGATTTGGCAGCATAGGCATTCTTACCGAAGGAACGGTATGCGAAGCTGAGCTTCACCCGACCCAGCCGCTCTACGTGGACGCAGGAAGCATCGTTGCCTATCCCGAAAATGCCAAACTGGAACTCACTGTCTACGGCAATCATTTGGCCAGCCAGCATATGAGTTACCATTGGAAGATGACCGGTCACGGTCCGGTGCTGTTTCAGGCGGGACGCCAGAGCAGACGCTTTGAACGTGATAATAATGAGGACGGGATCATCAAACGTTTTTTGCGTGAGGCCCTGCCGTTCGGCGGAGTATTCATTAAGTGATTCAGGCCGGCAAAATAAAAGGAAGAGAGCCTATGCGGGTGCGCATTGGCTCTCTTCCTTTTGCTTCTGACGTATTAAGCCAGATAGGCATTCAGCATCCAGGAGGTTTTCTCCACACTGCTTCTGATGCCGATCAGGAGATCAGCAGTAGGCTGATCGCTCAGCTCTTCTGCAGCGGAGATTGAATCTTTCAGTTCTTCAGCAATCGTAGCAAAATCATTGATCAGCTGGGTAACCATTTCTTTGGCGCTTTCTCCGCCTGCAGCTTCCTTCAGGCTGGAAAGGGCTAAGTATTGGGTCATAGTGGAGGCAGGTTGTCCGCCGATTGCAAGCAGTCGTTCAGCCAGCTCATCGACATAGCCTGCAGCTTCATTGTAGAGTTCTTCAAATTTGGCATGCAGCGTGAAAAAATGCGAACCGCTGACATACCAGTGGTAATGATGTAACTTCACTCCGAGCAGGGTCCAGTTGGCAGTCTGGCGGTTCAAGGCAGCATACAGTTCAGTCTGATTTTTAATTTGAGTACTCATTTTAAATAACCTCCATAGTCTATATTTGTCATTGTATTTAGACTTGTTCTAAATCTATATACAATATAACATAAGATTATACTTTTTGCAATGTCTTTTACTATAGGGTTGTTGCAAATTCTAGCATAACCTTTGTACTCTTCCTGTTATTTGTGTCACATTTAGCCAAACAGCACTATATTGACATAACTCACCGAACAGCGGCATAAAAGTTCACATAGTTATTGACGCTATATCTTCATATATGGTGCTCAAACTGAATGACTTCATGCATATCATTTCCCATAATTATGTACGGCAAAAAGCCCCGCAGAACGGAGCTCGTGCAAATAGGGCAGTCCCCGATCTTCTTCATGAAGATGACGCTGCCCTGCCGTTGTAACTCTCTTTATTCCCTGGAATATACCTGCAGCTCTTGAATCGACCAGTAATTCCCCCCAGACCCGGTCTGGAGAATCTTAATATACCGTGTTTTTACTGGAGAAAATGCGATTTTAGTTTTCTCCCGCTGGCCTTTTCCGGATGCAATCATACGCCAATTCTTTGCATCATCCGAAATATAAAGCTGATACCCCCGCGGATAATCATAGTCGGATAATGTGTAGTCAAGCTCAACGGCTTCTACGGTATGGGCTGCGCCCAGATCAATCTGGAAGTACTCTCCGGATGCCTGATGCTTACCGGTTGACCAGCGTGTCCGCCTGTCTCCGTCAATCGCACCTCCGGGGTAAGAAACATCTGCACTAATATTTGAGGATACCTTCCATTCCGAACGGTTGAGCGGCACCAGCCCTGTGGCTGTAATCTGTACCTTATCCGACATGGCTTGAGATCCTTTAACTCTGACTGCATAAGTGTACAGTGTGCCTTCCTGCAGCTTCTTGTCGGTGTATTCCGTAGTCCGGACATCGGACGCAACCACTTTCAAATCTCCGCCGGAGCCGTCGGCCCGGAGCACTTCATAGCTTGCTCCAGGGGCCTCCAGCCAGTTCAATTTAACGGACAATCCTTTTACTGCAGCGGCTTTGAAATTCTGCGGTGCGGCATCCGCCACTTCAAGAGAGGGTTCAAGAATATACTGTACTGCTTCTCCGGGAGCCAGGGTTTCGGTAAACTCCAGCGTAGGCGAAGCACTTAAGCCTGTCACATAGCTGCGCGCCTCTTCATAAGTATCCCCGTTGCCGAAGCGCTCTCCCTCATATACTGTCTTCTCCGGCATGCTCACCTTAACGGTGACGGTCTGTTCTGTATCTTCAAAATTAACGAAGTTGACCAATACCTTGTTCGAAGTCGCTCCGCTTCCCGCCAAAGGCTCAAGTGTGGACGTATCCACTGCCCGGACGTAGACAAGCTTGTCAGCTAATGCATCTTTGTTCGTGATCTGATAGCCTAACGGAGCCCCGTGTGTAGCATAAGCCAGACTAAGCCTTCTCATAATGCTGACCCGGGAATCCTCTGCTTCCTTGGTGTAGTAAATTTCGGTTTTAGCCGGATCATGCTCCTCCAGGTTAAACCCGTATTTAAAGAGACTGAAATCCTTGAAAAATGCCGCATGCTGCACGAACATATCCGCATAACCGATGTGAGCGCGCATAATCCGGTCAAAGGATGCTGCGGTACGCTCGGCAGCCCCGTATTCTTTGGCATCCACATGAGTATCCGAGGTTCCGAATTCGGTGGTCAGCATTTTTTTCTCGAGCCCGTCAGCGGCTCCGCCGAAGGTTTTGAGATTCTCGGTAAAGCTGCCTCCGTCACTGTGAACGTAAGAAGCACCGTAAGAATGGCCATTGGTCAGATCGGTGACTTCCTCCAGCTCATTACGCTGCTCTGGATCCCGCTCCCAGCCGTCCGGATCACCGCACTGCTGTACTGCTGCACCCTTCTTTTGGTTGCCGCAGGAGTCCGTATTGTAGCTCGGCCAATAAGCCCAGCCAGGCGCCACCGTCTGCAGGTGCGGAGCGATGGTTTTGCCCTTTTCATTCAGCCAGTCAGCAATGGCCAGATTCACTGCCTTGGAACGGTTAAACAACCCCGGCTCATTGTCGACCTCATAGTACTGGAAATACGGGCTGTATTGATTAAAGTAATCGGTCAGCTTCTTTTCCGCATCCTCCGGAAGTGAGCCGTCCGCATCAAGCACGATATTGCCGCTGTGCAAATACATGGCAACTCCCTGCATGTTGTAATCCTTAAGCACCTTATAGTAATCCAGCATGTTAGAACAGGAACGGCCGACGTCACTGGCGCAGCTGGTGCGCATAATGTTGCCGCTGTAAGCCACACCCAGCCATTTCATGACATAGGGCAAATGGGTTACCGCACCTTCATCAAAATAAAACTGCTTGTTGTTCACCATAGTGCCTGTCAGCGTGTAGCTTCCGTGAATGGGCTCATTAACGGGAGACTTCAGCGACTCCAGACTCAGGGAATCCCAGGTCCACCAGTTGTATTTATCCTCCAGATTGGAGGAATACATCCCCCGGGCTGCCTGCAGCTTCAGTTCATTGGTCCCGGTGACCAGCTGTTCCTTCGGAATGTACAATTCATAGGATTTGCGGAAGCTGTATTCGCTGTCCGTTCCGGAAACACCGGCAATCTGGATAATTCCTGACAGCTGCCTGTTGGAGAACACACTCATTTGCGGCACTGATTTGTAGGCATCGAGGATGCTCACGCGAAATAAGACCCCGTTAGCCGGGATCTTATCCAGTTCGTATTGAATGCTAAATTCAGGATTACTGTCGCCCTTGAGGCCGGAAGGGACTTTTTGCAGCGAAGCTGCTGTAGCCTTGGAAGAGGCAACATTAAAAACCTCCAAGGCACCGGAGGAACCTGCTGCAGTAAATTCTTGTGCGGAGCCGTCATTCTGCCCTAATTGCCAAAGCACAGTTCCCTCGGGAATTTCCGGTCCCGTGTTACTCGATGCCGACAATTCGGTCATATCGACCTCCGCTTCACCCCTGTTTGTCCTGTCATCTCCAAAGACAGACACAGACACAAGAAACAAGATGATCAAAGCTGCGAATTTTAGTATAAGCGTTAGGGGTTTGCCTGGTTTTTTCTTACTTCTAGTCCTCATTCCCGTGTCCTCGCTTTCTTCTGGGGTGCCTGCTTTAACATTTGTTCTGGTTCATAGCTTTAAGGATGGGTCAATGCATTCCTCGGAACGACCGTCTGCTTCTGGTGCTTACTTTTCCATAATAAACTTGAGCTGGCATGACCGCGGTTCTCAAAATATTCGATTTTGATATCATATGAGGTTCCCGCAGACAGCTCTATACTGCCCTCACTGCTGGCGCTGCTCTGCTTTTTCCAGCTGTCGATAATCAGCTTGCCGCCGATCCACACACGCACCCCGTCATCGGAATAAGCCGTAAAGGTGTATTTTTCACTGTACACCGGTTTGATTTTACCAGTCCAGCGTACTGAGAAAGAGTCCTTATTAATTCCGGATGCCGGTGAATCGTCATGCCAATTAAAGTCAATCTTGTCATCCGTGCGAACGAGCACAGGTTTGCCTGAAAGATCTGTATTATTGAAATATTGTCCCTGTAATCCGTTACGCGGCCCGGGTGTCACTGCATTATTCGGTCTGGATTTCATTGCAGCTATATAATTATCCCGCGAGACAGTATATTTGTTGCCCATAAAGCTTTTGATTTTCTCAGGTTTATTGTTCTCTGTCAGCATTTTCCCCCATGTCATCGTATATACCCATTTACTCTGGGTTTGAGACAATATTACAGGGTCTGGCAGCTCTCCGCTTTCTCCGATTCCGATGGGCTTGCCGTCTGCGAGCTTCACCAGCTTCTCATAATAGGATTGCTTGTAGTCATTGTTATAAATATCTGCGGCGAGAATATCGACTTTATTGGCTCCCGGATAGTAAGGCTCGTAAGCATCCGACCATTCATTAGGAGCATTCGCATTCCACACCCACAGCAGATTATTCAGCTTATGCTTGCCGGCCAGGCGGTTGTACATGATATCCCAGAGCTTGGTGAAGTTGTCCTTCTGTCCCCACCAGAACCAGCCTCCGTTCATTTCATGATAAGGGCGCCACAGGACCGGCACCTCTGCATCGCGCAGCTGTCCCAAATAGACAGCTATTTCATCCAGCTCAGCGATCAGTTTCTTATACTGCGGAGTTCCCGGAGTCACATAGGCATCAAATTTCTCCTGGCTTAAGGTCATATGCACATTTTCCCATTCCCGCGAGGTTCCGGGCAGATTCTGATGAAATGTTATCGCTACAATGCCTCCGCCTTTATGCCACCTGATGGCACTGTCGACGACGGCCTGGCGCTGGCGGTCCACAGTCTTATCGGACTGGTTCATAATGGCCCCGAGCTCATAACCATGCAGGACAGCGTATTTACCGGTCTGATTCTTCAGCTTGTTGTTGAACTCGTCAGGACTTTCCAGATAGTCATGCTGACCTGAAATAATCCCTTTGCCGCTGAGCTCTGTCAGATAAGTGAGCAGCTCCGCAGCCTCCTTGGATGCAGACGGGTTAACAGGTGTATTTACAACCGGCGACGTAACAATAGGCTGGGATAGAGGAAGGCTTCGCGCCTCACCCCAGGGCAGCAGTGAAAAAATAAATAGGATAGGAAGGAATGTAAACATCCGGTACTTTCGGTAAGTGTTCAATGTAATCTCCTCTCTCCAGTGCACTTGCGTCACAGGGGCGTACGATGTCGTAAAACACTACGTCGTCAACTGATGACTATAGCCTAGTGGCCCTGCTGGTAAGCAGGGCCGCTAAGAGTGAACTTGTCAGGATATATAATTGTAACAGCTTAACCGACATCAGCGCCTTGAGATGAATACAGCGGTGAACCCGTAGCTTAAATTAGGAAGCGGAAGGAAGAAACAATGCACTTGCCGGAACAGTTCCTTTGACTTGGCTAGGACTTTCCCACATCAGGCGTGCCCTGGCATCGCCTGCATTCTCGTAATATTCCACTTTAATATCATATAGTTGTCCTGCTTGCAGGCTTATGCTTCCCATACGTTCGGTTCCGCTCTGTTTCACCCAGCTGTCAATCACAAGATTTCCATCTACCCATACGCGGATACCATCATCAGATGTAGTGTAAATCTGATAGGTTTCGCTGTACAAAGGCTGGATCTTGCCGCTCCAGCGTACGGAGAAATTATCAATACCGATTGCCTCGTCCGGTGAGCCTTGACGCCAGTTAAAATCCAGAACCGCGTCAGTGCGTATAACAGCCGGAGTACCGGACAAATCTTTATTATTGAAGTATTCTGCCTGGAGCCCGTTTGCAGCTGGTGCCGGTGCTGACGTTGGCACAGTTGTTGGTGTTGGTTCCGTTGTTGGTTCCGGTGTTGGCGCTGGCGCCGGTGCCGGCGCAGCTGTTGGCACCGGTGTTGGTGCGGCTGTTGGTGCTACTGTTGCTGTTGGTGTTGCTGTTGGTACTGCCGGTGCTTGGATAGCAGAGTTTGCCGCAGCGCCCGTAAACAATGCATCTGAAGGAACTGTAGACTTGGCTTGGCTAGGGCTCTGCCACATCAGGCGTGCACTTGCATCTCCGCCGTTTTCATAGTATTCCACTTTAATGTCATACAGTTGTCCGGCCTGCAGCGCAATGCTTCCTGTACGTTCCGTACCGCTCTGCTTCACCCAGCTGTCGATGACAGATGTTCCGTTAACCCAAACGCGGATACCGTCATCCGAATTCGTGGAGATTTGATATGTTTCGCTGTAAGCAGGCTTGATTTGTCCTGTCCAGCGGACCGAAAATTTGTCGACATTAACTTTTGCATCCGGTGAGCCTTGGCGCCAGCTGAAATTGATCTGCGAATCATTGCGTACCAGGACGGGTTCACCAGTCAGGTTCATATTGTTGAAATATTCACCGGTAAGGCCATTAACTGCAGGCAATTGGAGTACAGGTGCTGCTGTTGGTACTGGTGTAGCTGTTGGTACTGCTGTTGGTGCCGGTGTTGCAGTTGCCTTAGGCGTCGGTGCTGCTGTAGCTGTTGGTACTGCTGTCGGTGCTGCTGTAGCTGTTGGAGCCGGTGCCGGTGCTGCTGCTGCAGGTGCCGACAGATCTGCTGCCGGTTTGGCCGGAGCAAAGTTTGCCGCAGTTCCTGTAAACAATACGCCGGAGGCAACCGTAGCCTTGGCTTGGCTAGGGCTCTGCCACATCAGGCGGGCACTTGCATCTCCGCCATTCTCATAGTATTCCACTTTAATGTCATACAGTTGTCCGGCCTGCAGCGCAATGCTTCCTGTACGTTCCGTACCGCTCTGCTTCACCCAGCTGTCGATGACAGATGTTCCGTTAACCCAAACGCGGATACCGTCATCCGAATTCGTGGAGATTTGATAAGTTTCGCTGTAAGCAGGCTTGATTTGTCCTGTCCAGCGGACCGAAAATTTGTCCACATTAACTTTTGCATCCGGTGAGCCTTGGCGCCAGCTGAAATTGATCTGCGAATCATTGCGTACCAGGGCCGGTTCACCAGTCAGGTTCATATTGTTGAAATATTCACCGGTAAGGCCATTAACTGCAGGCAATTGGAATTCAGGTGCAGCCGCCGGTGCTGTTGTAGCTGTCGGCTTAGGTGTTGCTGTTGGTACTGGTACTGGTGTTGCTGTTGGTACTGGTGTTGCCGTAGGCTTAGGCGTCGGTGTAGCTGTTGGTGTTGGTGTCGGTGTAGCCGTTGGTGCTGCACCCGTCCAAGCTTTGAACTTATCAAGAGTCACTGTGTAGCTGTCATTCATAAAGCTTTTAATTGTAGCCGTGCTGTTATTTTCATAGAGCATTTTGCCCCAGTTCATCATAAAAACATAATTCTGCTGCGAATTCTGCAGTTTTGCAGTGCTCGGCATTTCGCCATTCTCACCGATGGCTATAGGTTTGCCGGCAGCAAGGTTGAGCAGACCGGTGTAATATTTATCCTGAAAGTCATTTTCATATATATCTACTGCAAGCACATCCACTTTATCTGCACCCGGATAGGTCAGCGGATAAGCCGTAGACCAGGCATTAGGTGCATTCGGATTCCATACCCACAGCAGGTTGTTTAATTTATGAACGTTAACGAAACGGTCATACATAATATTCCACAGTTCTGCGAAATTGCTCTTTTGGCCCCACCAGAACCAGCCGCCGTTCATCTCATGGTAAGGTCTCCAGAGAATCGGAACACCTGCATCACGCAAGCTTTTGAGCGAAACCGCCACTTTGTCAAGATCGGCAATCAGAGCATTGTATTGTGTAGTACCAGGTGTCACATATTTATTGAATTCTGCCTGAGTGATATTCTTCTGAACATTGGACCACTCGTATTTGGTTCCCGGGAGATTCTGGTGAAAGGTCATCGCCACAATACCGCCGGCTTTGTGCCAGTTCGTGGCACTCCATACAATATTTTTACGCTGAGCGGCAACTCCGCTCTCCGATTGGCCGCTGATCGCCCCGAGCTCGTATCCGTGAAGGGCTGCATGCTGTCCGCTTGTTCCTTTGAGATTGTTGCTAAGTTCGTCCGGGCTCTCGAAGTAGTTATGCTGTCCGGCGATAATGCCTTTTCCGGTAATGGAATACAATTTATCCAGCAGTTTGACTGCTGCAGCGGAAGCATCCGGATTAACAGGTGCTGTCACACTTGAAGCAGCTTGAACCGTCGAGGGAGCCACCCACATAGGGATAGCGGAGAACACCATAGCAAGCGACAGAATAGCGCCGAGGACACGAGATTTACGGTAAGTTTTCAAAAATATCTTCCTTTCGGTAGCTGGCTGCCACTGTTTCAAGGCCCTATAGCTTTGCGTCCCTGCCTTTCAGCAGGTTTGCCTTTGTCGTATTTTGGAAGGTTATTTCCTTCTTACCATAATTATCGGAGCTATTCAGTTTTTGTTTATAGAAAAATTAAAAAGCTTTAATAATTGGTTCCTAATACCTGTTTTGGAAGCCGCTAAATTGGGTAATAGTTCTATTGGACCTATAAAAGTGCCTGCTATACCTAGGAAATGAACTGCTGCAGCTCAATATCCTCCCAATCCAGCGTAATGCGGATATTATCTTCTTCGACCAATTCCGAGCCGGTCTGCACTTCGATAAACTCCACATCGGTCAGCGCAAGAATGGCATGCTTCGTGCCTTCCGGAATGCGTACAACATCCCCGGCTTTCACCTTATGCATTTTCTCATTAATGATGATGCTTGCTTCCCCGCTCACAAAGGTCCAAATTTCACTGCGTTTGTGGTGCAGCTGATAGCTGATGTTTTTGCCTGCTTCTATAAAGATACGTTTGGTCAGCACTTCGTTGCCCTCATCGTACTTCACATGATCAATAACCTTGTAGTGGCCCCAGCGGCGCTCTTCGTACATCGGTCTTTGTTCATGGGATTTCAGCACTTCCTTGATCCGCGGGCTTTCGGCTTTGTGGGTAACCAGTATGCCGTCCGGGCTGGCAGCGATAATCAAGTCCTTTGCCCCGATTACAGTGATCGGAATATCCAGCTCGTTAATCAGGCAGGTGCCTTCGGAATCCGCTGTGACCACGCCCTTGCCTACATGGTTGCTGCTCATTTCCTCAGTCAGCGTGTTCCAGGTTCCAAGATCCTTCCAGAAACCGGAGTACGGCTGAACCACGATTTTCTCTTCTTTTTCAACCACTTCGTAATCAAAGCTGATGGATGCCAGCAGTTTATACTGCTTCTGCAGCTCCTCATAATTCAGCGGCAAGCCTTTGCGCTGCAGAATATCAAGCAGATACCCCAGACGGAAAGCGAACACGCCGCAGTTCCACAAAGCTCCCTTGCTGATCAGTTCTTCGGCCTGCACGCGGTCAGGCTTCTCCTGGAAGTGGCTGACCTGCAGATAACCGCCTGCGCCTGCTTCCTTGCTGGTTGGAATGATGTATCCGTATTTCTCCGACGCATGCTCGGGAACCACGCCCATCAGTGCCAGATTCGCGCCGCTCTCCTGCATAGTTGCCTCAAGCTGCACTACTGTATCGAAAAAGGAAGCCTCCACATAAGGATCCACGGGCAAAATTGCCACGGTTTCGCTTGGTGATACTCCTTCCATTGAATACAGATAGGCTGCTGTCAATGCAATCGCCGGGAAGGTATCGCGCCGTTCCGGTTCAACGATAATCGGCACGCTGCTTCCGATCTGGCTCTGGATGGACTCGACCTGGCTGCGTCCTGTTGCCAGATAGGAGGAATCCGCTATCCCTGCTTCCTGCAGCTGTCTCCATACCCGCTGCACCATGGATTCCGGCTCACCTGCCGGGCTTTGCAGTACTTTCAGAAATTGTTTTGAACGTGAATCGTTGGACAATGGCCAGAGACGCTTGCCGGAACCGCCTGATAGAAGTACCAGTTTCATAGTGAACCCTCCCTAAATATATATGTTGTCGCTGAAATATCGGATTGTTATTGCGAGCTTCGCTTGCCGAAACCGCTAATTTACAGGAATGCTTAACGTGTTAAGCTTCGCCGTCTTTGGACAGCTGTTATGGAAGTCACTGCGATGAATGTTTGGACTTCCGGCCGCTGTTGTCTGCAGATTTCTCTGATTCATACCGCTCTTCGCGGTGGAAATCCGGAGACAAAGCATATGCTTCCGAAGCGAGCTTTCCTGCGGAAAGCTTTCAGGCGGACGCTTCCGCTCCTACAGTTCCAAAATTCCTCTCCGTTCCTGTACAACAGGTTAGCTTTTAGCATTAGACGCAGGTAGAGCTCCCTGCTAAAGATCCGGCTATTGCCGCTTGGTTGTGCGGCAGCAAGATCAAGATCTCTTAGACCGCGCCGGCCACACTAGGCGAATAGCCGCTGAGGCCGCCCATTTGCGGGCGTCCCACGGAGTGATACTCCAGGCCCGTGCCTTCGATCTGCTCCTTGGAATAGACGTTGCGGCCGTCGATCAGCACCTGGCGGCGCATACCGTCTGCCAGCCTGTGGAGGTCAATTTCCTTGAACAGGCTCCAGTCGGTCAGAAGGCAGATGGCGTCACTGCCTTCAGCCGCCTCTTCCGGCAGGCTGCACCAGCGGAGCTGCGGATGATCATACTGCGATCTGAAGTTATCAGCGGCAATCGGATCATACAGTTTTACAACAGCGCCTTCGGCGACCAATGCCTCGACAATTTCGCGGGCCGGTGCTTCCCGGACATCATCGGTGTTCGGCTTGAAGGCCAGACCCCAGATTCCGATCACCGCACCGCGGAGGCTGCCGAGGGATTCATGCAGCTTGGAGATAATCATGAAGCGCTGGTCTTTATTTACTTCGACTACGGATTTCAGCAGCTTGAACTCATAGTCCACGTTGCCGGCAATCTGAATCAGCGCATTGGTATCTTTCGGGAAACAGGAGCCTCCGTAACCGATACCGGCCTGCAGGAATGAAGAACCGATTCTACGGTCCATCCCCATGCCTTCCGCGACCTCGGTAACATCAGCTCCTACTTTTTCACAAATGTTGGCGATCTCGTTGATGAAGGAGATCTTTGTCGCCAGGAAAGCGTTAGACGCGTATTTGATCATCTCCGCACTGCGGATATCCGTAACAAAAACATTCTCCGTGAAGCCCTGATGAAGCTGGCGCATGGTTGGTTCAAGCTGCGGATTATCGAGTCCGATGACGATCCGGTCGGGATGAAGGGTATCGCGGATGGCGGAGCCTTCGCGCAAAAATTCGGGGGCGGATACGATATCAAACGGATGATTCGTATGCGAGGCGATGATATTCCGGATTTTCTCGTTCGTGCCGACCGGTACGGTGGACTTGGTCATAATGATTTTGTAGCCTTCCATCGCCTGGGCGATTTCGGTGGCTGCACCTTCGATATACCGGAGATCCGCTTCTCCGCCCGGCAGAGAAGGTGTGCCTACAGCGAGAATAATAATATCTGAACGGCGGACCGATTCCTGAAGATCCGAAGAGAAGGACAATCTGCCCTCGCGGAGATTCATTTCGATGAGCGCCTCAATGCCCGGTTCGTAGATAGGAGATTCCATCCGGTTCAGTTTGCTGATTTTCTCCTCATCCTTATCCACGCAGATGACATGATTTCCGTTAAGTGTAAAGCATACGCCAGATACAAGACCGACATAGCCGGTACCGATTACTGTGAGCTTCATACAATCATCCTCCTTTAAGAAAATTGACGTAGGCCTGTTCTACATACTGCTTGAACTGAACCATAAACGCCTGTTCATCGAATTTGCGCGCATGGCCCATGATCTGGCCAACATCCCATGCATAGGATTCCACTTCGTAGATGGCCTTCAGCAAATCATCAACTTCCTGTCTGCGGAAAAATACGCCGTTGACATAAGGGACAATTGTATCCAGCGCTCCTCCGGCCTGATAAGCAATGACCGGTCTGCCTGCAGCATTCGCCTCCAGCGGTGTAATACCGAAATCCTCTTCTCCCGGAAAAATAAACGCCCGGCACTTGGACATCAGGCCTGTAACCTCTTCATCCTGCAGACGGCCCAGGAAGGAAACATTCCCCTTAGCCATGCCTTCCAGACGTTTGCGGTCCGGCCCGTCACCGACAATGTACAGCTTGAGTCCGTTCCGGTTGAACGCTTCGACCGCAAGATCGATCCGCTTGTAGGACACGAGCCGGGAAACGATCAGGTAGTAATCTCCGATGGAGCTGGAGCTGCTGAAGCGTGCGGTGTTGATCGGTGGGAATATCACATCGGCATCCCGGTGGTAGTAGTTCTGAATCCGGGTTTTTACAACGGAAGAGTTGGCTACGAACTGGTTCACATTTTTTGATGTCCGCTGATCCCAGGTTTTCAGGCGCTGCATGTATACCTTGAGCAGTCTTTTGAATAATCCGGAGTTGGACTGCCGCTCCATGTAAGTGTCATAATCCCAGGCAAACCGCATGGGCGTATGACAGTAGCACAGATGAAATGTGGATTCGGGCACTTGTATGCTTTTCATAAAAGCACTGCTGGAACTCAGGACGATATCATACCCGCGAAAGTCCAGATCACGGATGGCCATGGGATAAAGCGGCAGCACCCCTTTAAAATTGGCCTTCACTCCCGGAATTTTTTGCAGCCAGGAGGCCCGGATATCCGCATCTTTGAGGTTGTCGGTCAACTGGCTTCCGTTAAAAACCGTTGTGAAGATCGGAGCATCCGGATACATATGGTGGAATACCTCCACCACCCGTTCCGCCCCGCCCATTTGGATTAAGTAATCGTGCGCTATCGCTATTTTCATGTGAATCATCCTCAAAGTTTTATGGAGCAGCATCATCTAACAGTGAACATATGGATGTAACGGTCCCGGTTCGAGCATTACATGTTGTCCGCAGAACACTCAGGTAGCCGCGAGCAAACCTTTGTAGTAGTCGACGATGTCCTTGACCGTGTTCTCGATGACAAAATGCTCTTTCACCCGTTTCATTCCACTGTCTGCCATCCGTCTTCGCTCTTCGGGATGGTTCAGCATCCAGGTGATGGAATCTGCAAGTACGACAGGGTCTCCAGGCTGGATCAGCAGCCCCGTTACACCGGGAACCACAATCTCCACCGGTCCGCCTTCATTGGAGGCAATTACCGGAAGTCCAGCCGCCATGCCTTCGACGATAACCTGGCCGAACGGCTCGGGTGTAATCGAAGTGTGTATCAGCAAATCGGCGTTACTCATTAGTCCTTGTATATCATCCACATGACCCAGCAGACTGACATTGGTAAGCTCATTCTGCTGCATTGTCTGAATTAACTCTTGTTTGTATTCCTCTTCACCGAACAGGGCGTCACCGGCCAGCCAGAATTTCACCCGCGGGTCATTCTTGAAGGCTTTGGCTGCTTCCAGCACGACATGCTGGCCTTTCCAGTGTGCCAGCCGACCCACCAGCAGGACGTTGAAGTCCTTCTGCGATTCCCGTTTCGCCAGGCCTTCACCGATCGCTTTGGCAAAGGCGGAGTAGACGACCAGCGTTTTCTTGGTACGCGGCAGCTCCAGGGCGTTCAGTGTAGAGTGCGAATTGGCAATGACGCCGTTCGGCAGCAGGCGGGACAGCAGCCGGATCACTTTGGCAACCACCGGCTTAAGATACGGGGCACCGATATGATCCCGGATGTGCCAGATCAGCGGCACACCTGCTTTTTTGGCGGCAACCGCGCCGTAAAAAGCGGATTTCAGGGAATTGGTGTGCACACAATCCACCTTTTCCTGCTTCAGCAGCGGAGCCAGCTTGCGCCCGTAGGCCAGCAGCTTGACTGCTGCAGCCGGTGCGCCGAGGTTGACGGCATTCCGTCCGCGGCTGCGGATGCTCTCGTCGAGCGGGATGATGCGGACGTCAATGCCTCTTTCCCGCAGGCGGTCAGCAAGTGCGCCTTCCTCTGCCAGAATGACCAGCGGCTGAATGTGCTCGCCGATATTCGTGAGGATGTTGAACAGCGCCACCTCTCCGCCGCTCCACTTGGCGGTGTGATCGATATAAGCGACTTTTAGCATCCTGCGGCCACACCCTTTCCCAAGGTTTCGAGGAACACGGATTCCACTTGATCGCCCACATGCTGCCAGGTGTATTTCTCAAGCACATGATTTCTGCACTCGTCCCGGCCGGGCAGCAGCTTGCGGTTGCTAAGCATATGAATCATGCCTTCGGCCATATCCTCACTGGTGGAACCTTTGAACAGCAGCTCCGGGCGGAACTTCTGCAGAATCTCCTTGTTCCCGCCGACCGGGGTAGCCATTACCGGAAGTCCGGTAGCCAGCGCTTCGACCGTAATCAGTCCAAAGCCCTCCAGCGCCTGTGACGGAACTACGAACATATCAGCCGCCTGATAATAGGAAGCGAGCTGGTGGTCCGGAATATAACCGAGCAGCCTTACCTTGCCTGTGAGACCGTAGTCGGCAATCCGGGTTTCAAGCTCACCGCGCAGCGGGCCTTTGCCGCCTATGAGCAGAATCGCGTTCGGGAACCGCTCGCTTACCTGCTTCCAGGCTTCCAGCAGCTGCAGCAGGCCCATGCGGTTCATAAGCCGCCGTACAGTCAGCACTGTAGTTGCCCCTTCCGGCAGATTCAGCGTCCGGCGGATCGCCAGCCGGTTGCTGGCCGGTGTAAACCGCTCCACATTGGCTGCTCCCGGAATCACGATGATCTTGTGCAGCGGTACACCGTGCAGATCATGGAGCATATCGCGGAAGAACTCGCTGAGGACAATGAATTTGTCCGCCAGCTTGTAGGCTTTGCGTTCAATCGATTTGGCGATCGTTGTCTTGACCCGGTGCTTGATGCCCTGGCCTTCGATCTTCATCTCCTCATTCCAGGGACCATGAAAGGTCATGATCACCGGAATTCCCCGCTTCTTCGCTTCAATCGCCGGCCCGACGCCATACGGTGCAAAGTGGGTGTACAGAATATCAATCCGTCCGCTGCCGCTGCCCATCAGATCCGCTGCCTTGCGCTGGAAGGCATCCCTGCGCTTAAAGATCGATTCCTTCGGGTCACCGGCGTTGTGGATAATCAGTTCTTTCGGTGTATCCGGCGTCTCCTGACTGCAGATCAGCGCATGCACCTGGTTGCGCAGGGAGAGCTGCTCGGATACGGATTTGAAATACGTATTGAGCCCGCCGGGCTGCAGCGACGGCCAGCTGAGGCCGGTCGTCATAATGTTCAATCCGTCACTGTACGGCATAACTTCTCTCCCCCTTGTTATTTTCTTTACCGGTTTGCCCCTGACCCTTGGCGTTATGCTGGGCCAGCTTGCCGGAGCTGTTCAATTCATAATGCTTGAAGCCGACCATGAATTCATACATCACCCAGAATACGGATACCGCAAATCCCGAGATGCCTTTCTTGAACAGGCCGTGCACAAAATATTTCTGTACAAAACGCGCCGGCGGCCGCAGCAGCAGGTTTCTGAGCTTGAACGGCTTGCCGCTGGCATAAGCGGTCTGGGCTTCCAGATCGGTGTATTTATTAAAGCGGGCCACATGGTCATTGATGCTGCGGAAGCCCTGGTGCCAGAGCGTCCCGTTCAGCCGGACCGTCTTGTCTTCCGCAACCTCAGGTATTTCATGCACGAGGGAGTCGCGGATGCTGTACTCCTTGCGGTTATACAGCCGCACGAGGTATTCGCCCTTATCCAGCCATCTCCCGAGAAAATCACCGATCCGGTAAAGCGAGTAAGCTACTGCCCTGTCGGTCAGCGCCGGCTTGCGCTCAAGAATATCCCGGGCCAGCTCTTCGCTGACCACTTCATCCGTATCAATCAGGAAGACCCAATCATGGACGGCGCGTTCCACTCCGAATTCTCTTTGCTTTGCGTATCCGGGCCATGGGTTGACGTATACCCGGCAATTCAGGCTTTCCGCAAGCTGCACCGTCCCGTCCTTGCTGCCTCCGTCGATTACTACAACCTCATCGGCGAAGAGCCTGCAGGATTGAATTGCCTTGGATATACGAACTTCGTCATCCTGGGCAATGATCACAGCCGAGATCGGATAGCTGCCCGGGCCGCCAAGCACGCTTGTCACTGATTCCATGAAGGTTTCCTCCTTGTGCAGTCCGATGTGTGCTTCAATCCGAGAAACATTTGGGCTTCCGATCGCTGTTGTCTTCCGATTTCTCTGATTAAACCGCAGTCTGCGGTTGAAATCGGAAGACAAAGGCGAACGCTAACGCTTCTACAGCTCCAAATTTTCTCTACTTTCAGCTAACATCGTCCAATTTTATTTAGCAGTAGAGCTGCTCACGTAGTACCTCGCTCGCTAGCTCTGCGTATCCGCAGGTTTTTTGCGGATATAAGAATTCATCGTCGTCTTCATCCATGCTATGTCCTGACTGTTGATAATCAGGCGGGGCAGTTTTACTTTCAGGTTGTACTTGATATTAAGGATAATGAACAGGAATCGCAGTGCTGCTGATGAGAGCATTGCCATGCCTGCTCCGAACAATCCGAACTTCGGAACCAGTACGAACAGTAGCGGGACCACCAGGATCAGACCGACCAGCTGAAGGATCGAGACGAACTTCGGTTTGCCGAGTGCCATGAATACCTGGGCCAGAATCAGTGTCCCCCCGCTGATTGTCACTTCCAGCAGCAGCAGCCGGAATACCGTTAGCGCGGTATTGAACTCCTTGCCGTACAGCAGCGGAATGACTAAAGGAGCTACCAGCATCAGGAACACCGCGCCAAGCATGGTGCAGGTTGTGCTGATCCGGAACGCCTTAAAGGTAAGGCTGACCGCTTCGTCCTTCGACAGCTCGGAAGCCTTCGGGAAGAGGACCACTGTGATCGAGTTCGAGAAGAAGTTAACCATCCGCGACAGGCTCACCGCTACTGCATAGAGCCCGAGATCTGCCGGACGAAGCAGGCCGGCGATGATGATCTGGTCGATATAGGTGGAGAACTGGCCGAGCAGATCATTTCCGTACGAGCCGAGTCCGTAGGTGAACAATCTTTTGAAATTCAGGTAAGCATCCTTCATCTTCACCCGGTAGGTCCGGAGCAGCCAGATCGTCATTCCGATGAACAGCGGCACCGAAGGTACAAGGTATGCCAGCGCCGTAGTATATGGAGTGAGCGTTCCTGTCAGAATCAGCAGCCCGATGCCCACCAGTGTCAGCGTAGGTGTGAGATACCGCTGCAGATTGAAGGTTCTGTAATCGCCTCTGAACTGAAAGGCCGCATTGTTGATCTGCGAGACCACGATCAGCGGACACAGAATCATTGACCACTGGGCAAAGGTGACTACCTCGGGGCTGAAGGCGCTCAGCCACTGGGGAAGAATCAGGATCCCGAGCGTCATGGCTATGAGGCCGAAGCACAGGCCGATCATCAGCGCCACCCGGTACAGTACCCCGGCCTCAGCCGGATTCTTCTTGGCATTGTAGATCAGCGCCGAAGGAATACCAAAGCTCATACTGAACGCCAGAAACTGTGACCAGTTCACCATAGCTGTCTGTTCACCGCGTCCTGTCGGCCCGAGATACCGGGCGGTCAGCACGCCGGTCAGCATATTGACCAGCAGGATCAGCACGCTCACGAACATGGTTTTCACGGCGGCTGAGCTGTTGTCCTTGCTCTTTGTAAACCGTTTGAGCGTAGACCAGAACGAGCTAATGGGAGGTGACTTCGCGTTCAACTGCTGCATGCGGTGTTCCCTTCTTTCTGCTATCAATAATCTCTTTTGCGCCGAGGCCGAGGCCGATCAGCATCCATACGAGGTAACCTTTCAGGCCCGGGAAGCCATTGTCTGACACGAGACTGATGACTGCCCCCATCCATGCCGCCAGCGACAGCCGGACATAAGGCTGAAATACATTTTTGCGGGTTACCCGCGCGATGATTTGCTTAATGACTACACCCAGTGCCGAGAAGAAGAACGCAGCGCCGAGTACCCCGAAGGTAAGCAGCAGCGCGATGATGCCATTATCCATGTTGCCGTATTCTCCAAGCTCACCGCCGTTGCCAAGCTTCGTCCCCCGCCCTACGCTTCCGATGCCCTCTCCGACCGGATTGGACGCTACCATCGGCAGCATGTTCTGCCATAAGCTGAGCCGTTCGTTATAGGAGTGGTCTTCCTGGACGGAGGTCAGTGTCTCCATCCGTGCAACGATCCCCTCCGCCCCCGGCAGCTTGGGTACAATCAGGAACAGCGCGGCTGCTACAAACACAAGCTGAAGCAGTGACTTCCATTTTCCCTTGGAGGGAGAGGAAGCGATGTATACCAGCAGCATGACCAGCATAACCAGCCAGGCGGAACGCACCAGCGTGGTAAGCAGACAGATCACGACAAGCAGGACACCGAGCCAGCGCAGCGTTCCCTGCCATCTTTTCTCCAGAATCATCGGCACCAGTGCAAATACGAGAAAGGTCGCTGCCGGACCCGGAGAGTTCAGTGTGGAGAAGACCCGGACTTCCAGAGGATAAGGCGTTCCGATGGAGATCATATCTGCATTTCTCATCCAGAAAGCATCCCATGGCGGAACGGTCAGATACTGGATAATTCCGTAGATGGCTACGAGTACGGCGATATTGGCAAAGGAGTACAGCAGGCGGTCAATATCCTTCGGCTTGAACCGGATCACCGCAAAGAATGGAAGCAGCAGAAGCGGAACGATGTAGTTCGCCAGATCGTACACGGAGCCTACGCCGTTCTTTGCCAAACCGATCAGCGTACCGTAGGCCAGAGCCACCGCGAACAGCATGATAATCCGGGTGTAGGATTTCTTGATTTTGTGGATCTCCTTCAGCACCGGAATCGCCAGCGTAGCACCGGTCAGCAGCGGCGCAAGACTGAGCAGCGATACGGAGTGATATACCCCTTCCGACCAGTCGGCAATGCGGCGAAGCTCCGGAGCCACTGCCCAGATCAGCAGAGTATAGGCTACCAGCTGTTTGGGTTTCAGCAGTGCCAGCACAAGGGCCGGGAACAGCACGCCTGCCAGAATTACACCCTGCAGGCTGTTCGAGGCACTGAGATGGGCGCTGGCAAAGCCGATCATCAGCGGAAGCCCCAGGGCAGCAGCACACAGTAACATCATCATCATCCCTGATCTCACGGTTGTGAGGGATGGCAGCGTCAGGCCGCTGTCATTCTGGCTCATCATCTTCATCTTCCCACCTCCGCCTCAGGGCCATCAGCATTACGTATTACGGACAAGGAAGGCCTCGTCATCACGGTGATCCTCCCCCGGTTACTGCAAAGTACGTTTATTCAAGGCTTCCTCCCTTGACCTTCTCCCGTTTTCGGAGCTCCTTGAGCAGCAGCACCAGAAACTGGGCATCATCGACAAGGTATCTTTTCCACAGCCGGCCCGGTTCCTGGCTGAGCCGCCAGAACCATTCAAGCCCTGTTTTCTGCATGAAATCAGGTGCCCGTTTGACAGAGCCCGAGAGAAAGTCAAAGGTTGCGCCGACACCAATCGAAATCGGTGCCCGGTATGAATTGTAGTGACGGTAAATCCATTTTTCCTGCTTGGGCGCTCCCACGCCCACGAACACGATATCCGGCCGGCTCTCATTCAGCATCTCAATGATCCGTTTATTCTCTTCCTCATTGTGCTCGAAGCCATAGGAAGGAGAATAACAGCCGACGATGTTCATGCCGGGATAAGACGCTTTAAGATTCTGGGTCGCCTTCTCAGGCACACCCTCCGCAGAGCCCAGGAAGAACAGCCGGTACTTCCTTTCCTCGAAGGCATCGCCCAGGCGGTGAAAAAGATCCGCGCCGGATACCTTTTGTTTGAGCGGCTTGCCAAGCATCTTTGAAGCCCAGATCAGCGGCATACCATCCGCTACTACGGCGCCTGCTTCCGAATATACGGTTTGAAACTCTTTGTCCTTGCGCAGCTTGATGACATGATCGACATTGCAGGTCAGGATATAGGACTGGTTCCTCTCCCTGATGGTTTTGTCGATATATTCAAGCAGATCCATGAAATCATAATTATCGAAATTGACATCGAACATGTTCACTTGATTCATCGTATCACTTCTTTTTGTGGGGAATCGGTTGGCTGTGAAGATCGATACAGGCAGTTCAGGTACCAACAGAACGGAATAATAAATTGGACCGTCGACAGCGTGTTGTCAGAGAAAGAATAAATCAGAAACGCTGCAATAAAGAGCAGGTAATAAGGTTTGACCGGCGGTGCCAAAGCTCTGTAAACCAGAATAAACACAGCCAATAGGGAAAGTAACAGCAGTATGGCGCCGATATACCCTCCATCGAAGTAAAACCGGATGTACTCGTTATGCGGAACCACAAATCCTTTGTAGAGTGTTCCGTCATTCGCTACAGTGGCTGATCCGAGCCCTCTGCCGGACCAAGGTGAGCCGGCTGCTTTATCCAGGAAAAATTCCCAGGCCTCCGTTCTGCCCGACAGGTCAATTCCCTCTGCTGTCGTCCGCTCAAAGGACCGTTTCTTAAGATTGTCGAGCTGCAGGAACACAGCTGCCACAATCAGGACCAGCGAACACAGCAGCGGAATCAGATACTGCGATTTTCCTTTTAAGTACTGTCGTGAAATATCGAAAAAGTAGTAGATAACCATCAATACTAGTGCGAGTAGCGGTCCCCGTGTCCCCGTTGCGACCAGAATCAGAAAGTTCAAGGCCAGCATGATGTAAAAAAACCGGGTATGCTGCGGACTGCGCTTGATCTCGATAAATGAAATGGCTACTCCCATGAAAGCCAGCATAGCCAGATGCGGCGGAATGTTGGCTCCCTGCACCCGTACAGCGCCCGTGAATTCGATCGTCAGAATGGAGTGGAAGTTAGCCACATGCAGCACTACTCCAACCAGCATACTGACCAGCGGCAGCAGCGCAAGAATGCGGATTTGCTTCTCCGCGACCTCTTTTTTCCAGTTAATCAGGAGGAACACGAAAGGCAGCGACAGTCCTATAAAAGCCTTCACTGCAATGGAGGCGTTCATCTCCGGCAGCCAGCTTGAGAAAGCAAAGGTGATGAAGAAGAGCGCCGCCATGGCCCATATGGGAGGACTCAGCTTAAACTTCAGTCCGTTCACCAGAATGCAGGGTACCAGCAGCATCAGGATCATCAGCTTGTAAAGGGACAGGATCTCGATCCCGAACATGCTGCCGCTGTACAGAAAGTTAATCGAGATGGAAGTCGTCAATAACACGAAGTAGCTGATACGCTCCGGACGGGAGATGGCGACAACCAGCAAAATAATCAGGAGTACAGCAGCTACCGCAATTGCCGGCTGGTATATGACCGCTGCTCCGAGGAAGAGAGCCGACACGAGGTAGAGCAATCCGTATGGCAAAACGTTAAATTTGGAGCCCCACTCAAAATTAGTCATTGTCTTCCCTCACCCCGCTGCAGATTGCCTCTTTCTGTTCCAAAGCATATGAAGAGTTCCTCTAATGCTCTCCAGCCTGCATCTGTTCAGAAGCTTTCTGCCCTGGCTTCTGGCCGTAACCGAATCCGCCATAATGTATATTACTTTGGCGGCCGTCTTGCCCAGCAGCAGCAGATTGCCCTTCATCCCTTCGCTTTTCATGGCGTTGGATATGCCTTGGCTGTAATACCTTTTCATGATCCAGTCTTCGGTCAGCCGGCCTGCCGGCACGAAATGGTCGACCGCCATCTCCGGATGGTACAGAATGGAATGGCCTTGCCTTTGGATCTGGTCGAACAACCAGGTCTCTTCACCGGATAAAAGCGAGTCTCCCTTTCTCCCGAGATCCAGGGGAAACAGGCTGATATCAAAAACGAGCTTGCGCATGGCCATATTGGCTCCGCAGGGATGCAGCCGTTTCGGATACTCTTTGATCCGGTTGCCCAGATCCACAATAGTGTAAGGCAGCTCGAACGGCTTGATCAGCCATTCCGGGCGCTTACTTTCAAAGATCGGAGCGATCTTCCCGCCCATGGCCTTGACCTCAGGACGTTCTTCAAACGTGTTTACGATCGTTGTAATCCAGGTCCGGCAAGGTATCGCATCATCATCAAGAAAAGCGATGAGCGGCGACTTCGAAGCCAGAATCCCTGTGTTCCGGGCTGCCGACAATCCCTGTACCGGCTCCAGAAGGTAACGGATATCCATGTCTGCACCATGGGCCTCAATAAAGCTCTTGATCGCAAAAGCCGAGTCATCCGTAGACTGATTATCCACCACGATGACTTCAGCCTGATGCAGGTTCTCCAAGAGCAGCAGCGACTGCAGTGTTTTGACCAGCAGCGCCGACCTGTTATAGGTGCAGATGATAATGGAAACCTTAGGGACGTCTCCGTTGTGAAGCATCGGCAATCACCCAATTCCCATAATTTTAATAAGCATCTTTTGAACCCAGCAGCATCAGGCCGGTTTTGGCGATGATCTTCAGGTCCAGCATGGTGCTCCGCATATGGATGTAGGTCAGATCCAGCTGTACCATTTCGTCGAAGCCGACGCTGTTTCTGGCATTAACCTGCCAGTATCCGGTGCAGCCCGGTGTAACCAGGAGCCGCTGCTTGTCATATTCCGTATACTGCGCCACCTCTTCAACGAGCGGAGGACGGGGGCCTACGAGACTCATTTGGCCCATCAGCACGTTCCAGAGCTGAGGCAGTTCATCGATACTGGTCTTGCGGATGAATTTGCCGATCCGCGTGATGCGGGGATCATTTTTGATTTTGAACATTGCGCCGCTGACTTCGTTATACGCCATCAGATTCGCCTTCAGCTCCTCGGCATTGGAGACCATGGATCTGAATTTGTACATCGGGAACAGCTTTTCGTCCTTGCCGACCCGGTTCTGCTTAAAGAAGACTTTGCCTTTCGGATCCTCCAGCTTAATCAGGATAGCCACAACTACGAACAGCGGCAGCAGTACGAGAAGGCCCAGAGCGGAGAAAAAAATGTCTATAATCCGCTTCATTACCAGATAGGATTCCATTCCTTTACTTCCTTCTTTGGCATGCAGCATGTAAAGTTTCGGCAGGACGGCATCATAGTCTTCCGGCAGTTTTTGCATGCTCATCTCTTCTCATTCCTCCTAAAAAAGTTTGTTTTCACTCAAGCTCCGGATCAGCTGAGTGTGGTTTGTCCGGCTTTGCTGAGCCATTCCGCCATAGCATCCATTACCGGATAACGGAGATCTTCACTCTCCAGCGCAAATTCCAGTGTTGTTAAAATGTAGCCCAGACGTTCACCGACATCATATCTCGTGCCGTCAAAGTTGTAGGCATATACCCGTTCGCTCTGGTTCAGCTTCTGAATGGCATCCGTCAGCTGGATCTCGCCGCCGGCACCCTTTTCCTGCAGGTCCAGATACTTGAAGATCTTCGGAGTGAAGACATACCGGCCCATAATTGCAAGATTGGAAGGCGCTGTTCCGAGCGGTGGTTTTTCGACAAAGTTATTTACACGGTAGAGGCGGCCGTCCTGCAGGTCAGGCTCGATAATACCGTAACGGTTTGTGAATTCATCAGGAATTTCCTGTACACCGATTACCGAGTTTTGCGTCTCCTCATACTGGTCGATCAGCTGCTTCAGGCAAGGCGTATTGCCGGTTACAATGTCATCCCCGAGCATAACGCCGAAAGGCTCGTCTCCGATAAAACGTCTCGCGCACCATACCGCATGTCCCAAACCTTTTGGTTCCTTTTGGCGGATATAGTGTATTTCTACTTTAGAGGAACGTTGAACTTCTTTCAGCAGCTCCAGCTTTCCGTCTTCCAGCAGACGGGATTCCAGCTCGAATGCATTGTCGAAGTGGTCCTCGATTGCCCGTTTGCCTTTACCGGTAACAATGATGATGTCCTCAATACCGGAAGCAATGGCTTCTTCAACGATGTATTGGATGGTCGGCTTGTTGATGATCGGAAGCATTTCTTTCGGCATGGCTTTCGTAGCAGGAAGGAAGCGCGTACCTAGCCCAGCTGCAGGGATAATTACTTTCTTTACCTTTTTCATCATCGCACTTACCTCCTAAAAATAATTTTTTGTGAGCTTGCTGCGATAGCTTTATTTGGTCTGATTCATGGCAATTCCGAGAATTTTTGATCCGCTCTGCTCCATAAGCACCTTAAGCTTGCGGAGAGCTTCACGCTTTGACTTTCCGTGCCTTGCAACCAGGATCACTCCATCTGTCAGCGAGGCCAGAATCCGTGCATCACTGAACTCTACTGCCGGAGGCGAGTCAAGCAGGATGAGATCGAAGTTATTCTTCAGTTCCTCCAGCAGCGCCGTCATTCTGTCGCTGCCCAGAAGATCCGGCGGGCTGACCTTGGTTATCCCCGCAGGAATAACTGCCAGGTTGGCAAGGTTTCCGTAAACAGCGATATCCTTCGCTTCTTCCTGGCCGCTAAGATAAGCTGCCAGGCCATAGCTTCCTTCCACCTCGAACACCGTGTGCAGTCCGGGATGCCGCAGGTTGCAGTCGACTACCGCTACCTTTTTGCCGTCCTGGACAAATGAAACGGCGAGGTTCGACAGGATGGTCGTTTTGCCTTCTCCGCCTTCAGCAGATGTGAAGAGCAGCACCTGTCCGCCGTTCCCTTTCAGCAGACCGAGCTGGCGGATGTAGGTACGAAGCGAGCGGAACGATTCGGAAATGTGTGAGGATGGATTGTAGTCCGCAATCAAACTTTTATTCAGCCGTAACATAAGCGCCCTCCCCTACTCTTGCGTTGGCATTTGCCGCTTTGCCCAAATCACGTTTGCGGATGGTAGGAATGCTCGCAATGACCGGCAGGCCAAGATCGAATTCCGCTTCCTTCTCGCTGCGGAGTGTGCTGTTCAGCGTCTCCATCAGCAGGATGATTCCAACCGCAGCCATCAGCGCTACGACAAAGCTGATGATCAGGTTCATGGCGAACCCGCCGTTCGTCGGTGCAGGCGTGTCAGCCGGATCTGCTGGAGTCAGGAAAGTCACATTGTCGAGCTGCATCAGCGTTGGCAGGCTGCGAATGAACGACTGTGAAACCGCGTTTACAATGCCGGCTGCCTTGGCGTAATTTTCATCCTCAACAGTGATGTTGATGACCGAGCTTCTCTCCGAAGATCGGATTTGCAGCTTCCCGGCCAGCTGTTCTTCCGTCAGGTTGAACTCGGGGTGATCCTCTACTACACTCTTCATAATCGTGGGGGACTTCATGATTTCCTTGTAGCTCTCGATGAGGTTCAGGCTGAAGTTCAGATTGTTGAGATTATTGCTCTCGGGTACATTTGCGGTGTTGTTGACCAGCAGTTGTCCGGAAGCGGAGTAGACGGGTACGACGAAGTTCTTGCTGACGTAGTAGGTCGTAGCGCAGGAGATTAATACAAATACCGTGATTAACCATAACCTCTTCTTAATCAGGTTAATGTAATCTAAAATCGTCTTTTCCACAGTAACCCTCCTTCCGCATTTGGTGCATTCTGAAAGTGATATGAAAATTTCAGATATCTTGCTTTAATTCTATCAATCCGAACGACTTGCCACATGGGTCATAGCATCACTTTAATCTTCACTTTCGTGTGAGTCTCTTTGGTTCCTAGGTGGGTCTCAATGGTATACTTTAGTACCATATGGTTGGGAATGACTTACAGCTAATGACAGCCAACCCTACGCCTGACGTTATCCCGTCCCCAAACACATTCTTTTTAACAGCCGGATCTGTAAAATAAACGCTGAACACAGATAAAAAAGCTCCCACTGCGGGGAGCCTTTGTACCTCTATGTGTCCCTTCATGCCGCCAAAGAGCACAAAAAAACACGGACATTATATGTCCGTCAGAGTGTTGAGAAACGCGCATCCGTCGGCGGGGGTACCGGGGTTGGTCAGCAAATATGACTTATTTTGCACGGGTCCAAGCTGCGCCTTGCAGTGTGTGGGCAGGCGCATAAGACTGCCTGGCGCCCCCCCTCCGTACTGACCTGACTCTGCCTCCGCTATATGCTCCGTCCCTTTCTCACGCTAACGGACACTGCGTCCGTTATTTGCCGGAATTCTCCCTGTTTCCACCGCTAACGGACCGTCGTTCCCTTATTCCGCCAAATGGTGGATAAATTACGCCCTTTCAGATGAAATAACGGACCTGGGGTCCGTTAGGATTCCAAAACACGCCACCAGCGCAAAGTAACGGACCTGGGGTCCGTAAGCATTAGCACTGTCAAGTAATCTATAGGTTCTGGTGCGCATGAGGCGATGTGCTGGAGCGGCAATAGTTAACGCGGTTCCGTATGAAACCAAAATCACATAAAAAAAGCTGCCGAGATGTTCTCGACAGCCTGATGGACATTACATGTCCGTGTTCTGTATTCCAGGTCCTTACTATTTAATCATAGGACATTTCATATTTGGTCAGTCCAACCGCATTGGCATACAGCGCAGCCTGTGTACGGTCGGCAACCTGCAGCTTCGCCAGAATCTGGCTGACATGCTTCTTGACCGTGAATTCACTGATGAACAGCCGTGAAGCAATTTCCCTGTTGCAGGCGCCCTGGCCAAGCTCGATCAATACTTCCTTTTCCTTCGGGGTCAATTCGTCTGTCGGACTGCTGCCGCTCATCCGCATCTTGTCTTCCATCAAACCGGGGTCGTAATATTTTCTGCCTTTATGTACCAGTTGGATAGCGAACAGCAGCTCTTCGGGCAAGGCCTCTTTCAGCACATAACCGTCTACAAGCACTTCTTCCGCCTTCAAAAAATCCTCTCTGCTCGCTGATGATGTCAGCAAAATGAACTTGCTGGACAGCCCGCGGGCACGCGCAGCCTTGATGACATCGAGGCCCGATTCATCGGCAAGCTTCAGATCAATCAGCACAAGATCAGGCTTCGTCTCCTCGATTACGAGAAGAGCTTCTTGGCCATTCGTTGCCTCGCCTGCAAAATGCAGATTGGGCTGCATGGAAATGACCGCTGCCAAACCTCTTCTCACCAAAGGGTGATCATCAACAATGACGATATTCACTTGAACGACCTCCTGCCTAAAGTTTATGCATTTTTTAATTCAGCCACACCGACAGGTATCGAAATTAAAATTCTTGTACCTGCATTCTCACTGCTCGTCAGCTGGAAATCGCCGCCGAGAGATTGTGCCAGATATTGCATATTCCTCATGCCCAATCCGCTGCTGTTATCCTCAGTATCTCTCCAGAGTAAATCCGTATTGAAGCCTGTGCCGTCATCAATGATCGACAGCCTGATCCATTTCGGCTTGAGCGACAGTTCAACATCTACCCGGCGGGCCGCACCGTGACGGATGGCATTGCCTGTTGCCTCGGAAATGATCCGGAACAGCGCTTTGTGATAGGGGTACGGGAGGCTAAAATCGTCGCCCGTTATTTTGAGTTCGATCTCCACATCGTTGAGCCGGGAAAGGCTCTTCAGATGTGACCTTACCATGCCCAGCCATGTCGGGCCGCCGCTCTTCTTGGAGCTGAGACTGTAGATCGTAATCCTCAGCTCTTTGGCTACCTTGGTCGCTGAATCATGAATAAGCTCAATCTGTTCCTCCAGCTCTGACTCAGACATCTTGCGCCATGTCTGCTTCAAAGAGTGGGTAGCATACACAATGCCGAAAAGGCTCTGCGAGACGCTGTCATGCATTTCATCAGCTATCCGGTTCTGCTCATTCGTGATGATCAGCCGGTTCTCAATGACACCCAATTCATGGCGCTCGAGAATGATTGCGCTAAGCTCAGACAAAAACATCAGCTGCTGGATATACCATCTGCGGCCTTCAAGCCCTTCAGACGATTCCAGCTTCACGCCGATCATGCCGACAAAACGGGTGCTCATTCTCACCGGCATCAGCAAAAAGTCTCCGAGTCCGGGAAAACTTTTGAATACCGGTTCGCGCTGCAGTCTCCATTCATGCTCATGCTTCTCCAGCTCCTCGAAGAGAAAATGCTCCTCTTCATGCTGCCATCCGGTCTGACGGCTCTGCGGAGCCGGCTCGCCGCTCTTCTTGGCAAACCAGAACAAGGCCTTATCAAGCTTGGTAAGCTTCACAACATAATCCGTGATCACTTGGCCAATGTTCATAAAGTCATGCTGGCTGGAATTTTCCACGATATGATAGAGCGATTTGATGTGCTCCATGGTTTCGTTGGTCCGCGCGTTTGCTTCTTCCCGCTGCCGCTTGATCCTGTTAACCATCTGCATAACTATAACCGTAAGTACCATGGCTAGAAACAGGTTGCCGTTCTCGAGTACAGCTTCTGCAAAAGTTTTTCCGGAAGAATTCAAGAAAAAGTAACAAAATACAGCGATCAGGCCGATATAGCTAAACAGTAAACTCCACCCGAAATAGATGGATAAAGATCCGGCCGCAATGAGAACAGGGTTAAGCACATACAGCTTAAACGAACTGTCATAACCGCCGGTTAAGAGCGTCAGTGCCAGAATACCCGCCATCTCTGCACTTACAACCAGCATAAGTGCCTGGGGTCTGTTGCGAAGCCTCCGGTAATAGATCATAAATATTTGGGCAAATAAGAATAGTATTAGAATTAATAGGGATTTGTATATTACGGAAGGCCCCGTGGTATCCAGGAGATACATCAGAGATGTGAGGGACAAAGAAAAGTATCTGTAAAAAGCTATCAGTTTGTCTTCAGCGGTTGATTTAATTTTCATCCCACCACCCTATTCTCCAGCTTTGGAAAATTCGAGCTAGCTAAGCTTTGATAAAAGCATCATACATGAGAAAAATCACAATAACAAGTTTCGATTTCCACTGACAGCGTTTTCACATTAATAAATAACAAGTTATTTTTCTGTAATTTCAAAATTACCAGGAAAATATATCCTCACCTTACCAATGGTAGCGTATCCATTATTTTCAGGTTTTATAACTGCAGCCAAAGTAACCTGTACGCAGTGCGCACAGGTTGCTTTTATTTAAATATGAGCATCATTTATTCCGCTGATCGTTCCGCTTCCGCTGACAACGCTGTATGCAGCTTCTGGGGATTACAAATGCAAATCTGGTAGCGCTGTTCGCCAACGATATGATACCCGGTGGACATGATGCGTACGGTGCGGTTATTATGTACATCCACTTTATGGAGACTGCGGCAAGTAATGCAGTAAAATTCCCTCATGGCTTCATCTCCGGCATAACATAGTTATGAAACTAATGCTGAATTCCCATAAAAAACTGCTAATATTATCTAGATCATAGCATCCAAAATTCGCGCATGTCAACATAAGACTACATATTCCGACAAGGAATACAGCCAAAAGTAGAATAATGTCGATTTATAAAATATGGTTCCGGGAGTATTGGGGAGAAATCCCCATATATTTTTTGTATAGCCTTGAGAAATAAAAAGCATCGCTGTAATGGAGGAGCCCGGCTATTTCCTTAATCTGCAGGCTGGTATTCAGCAGCAGGTGCTTGGCTTCAGCCATTTTGATCCGGTGAATATATTCATGCAGCGGGAAGCCGCTGCTGCGGCGGACAATACGGCGGAGTGTCGACATTGACATATGATGCCGTGCAGCAATCTCCGCCAGTGTAACTTCCCCGTAGACACAGGTGCCCAGATCATCGCGGACTGTCTGCATCAAATCGGATTCCCTGGAGTGGCTGGGGGCGGCAGCGGCCAATGTACACTCCAGCAGCATATTTTCGAGAATTAACGCGGCACGGTCAGCAGCTGCCGGAATTCCGCTGTCCATGAGCCGGAGAACCTCTTCGAAGGAGGACAAAAGTCCCGGCGGCTGTCCAATCTGATACACAGTGCCGCCCGTAACCATCCCCGCTTCCACCCACTCAGTTACTCTTGTTCCGGTGAAGTCGATATAATACTCGTCCCAGCTCCCTTCAGGAGGCGGACCAAAGCAGTAGCTGTATCCCGGACGGAAAAAAAACAGGCTTCCTCCCCCTACCTGCTGCTCCTTCCCTCCGTTCTCCGTCAAGGTTCCGCTGCCGGAGGCGATATAGACCATCGCCCAGTGCTCAAAGACAGCTCCGGAGCGGTATAGTGTTCTTCCCGGAAGATGCCCGGCCTGCCCTACACGGATCGATTGTAATCTGAGCCTGGAGGATTCCACCTTGGGATCAATGATCCGGATAGGATACGGGCTGATCATATAATCCATCTGCTTGAGCATATTTTGCATTCCTTCCTTTTTTTAAGAGTGATAAGGTTGTTTATAGATGAACATATTCTACATGAACAAGAGGTGTCCACGCTATGACTGAAAAAGGCCTACTGCAGCTTCTCCCCTATCCGCGCAGGCTTACAGCTTCCGGAGGAATATTTACAATCCCTGTGAACGGCAGCATTATTCTGGCCGCTGAAGAGGACCGCGGGATATTATACGCCGCCCGCAGGCTCAAGGCTGTCATATTGCAAGCCCTTCAGCTGAGTCTGCCCCTGTCTGTCGGCACACGTCCGAATACTGTATCCGCCTGCAGCTTCAGCTATAACCTTGCACTGCCTTCCCAGGCCTATGAAATCCGGGTGGACGCAGGCGGAATATTCATAACTTACGGCTCACAGGCAGCGGCTAATTACGCAGTAACCACGCTGAAGCAGATTCTGGGGCAGTGTGGCAGAAAAATCCCGTACCTGCATATTTATGACGAACCGGATTTTGCCGCCAGGGGGCTGATGATCGATATCAGCCGCAATAAAATTCCCAAGACCGAAACCCTTTACCGGATTGTAGATCTGATGGAAGATTTGAAGCTGAACCAATTGCAGCTATATATTGAAGGTTCACCTTTTGCCTACGAATCCTTCCCGGCTGTATGGGAGCTTGAAACCCCTATAACCGGTGAAGAAATTCTGCTGCTGGATGAATACTGCCGGGAGCGCGGGATTGAGCTGGTTCCGAACCAGAACAGCTTTGGACATATGGAAGGCTGGCTGACCCGGCCGGAATTCAACCACCTGGCTGAAATTCCTGAAGGATTCAAGATGCCGGAATATATGTATGACAGCGATATGTATCCGGACGGCCTGTTCATGGAGCCCGGAACCTTCCATACTGAAGATCCTGAAGTACTTACTCTCCTTGGCACTATGTATGATGATCTGCTGCCCTATTTCACCTCCAGCCAGTTCAATACCGGCTGTGATGAAACCTATGAGGTGGGTCTCGGCAAGAGCAAGGCACAGGCCGATGCGTCAGGAAAAGGCCAGGTGTATTTATCCTTCCTGCTCAAAATACAGGAGCTTGTGTCCCGGCGCGGCAAAACGATGCAGTTCTGGGGCGATATTATCATTCAGTATCCCGAGCTGATCCCGCAGCTGCCCAAAAACATTATTGCCATGGAATGGGGCTACGGCGCGGAGCATCCTTTTGAAGAAGATATGCAGAAATTCCGGGAAGCCGGCATACCGTTCTATGTCTGCCCCGGCACCAGCTCCTGGAACTCGCTAACAGGACGCAGCGACAATATGCTGGGCAATCTGCGGAATGCAGCTGTCCACGGCAAAAACTACGGGGCTATCGGATATCTGATTACCGACTGGGGCGATTTCGGCCATTGGCAGCATCTGCCGGTAAGCTATCCGGGATTCGTATACGGCGCCGCGCTGGCCTGGAATGTGGAGCACAATCTTGAAGCCGATATCGCAGGCTATCTCAACAAATCGGTTTTTCAAGACCGTTCAGAGAAGATCGGACAGCTGCTGCTTGATCTGGGGAACTACTATAAATTTGAATCCCGTGTGCGGGCAAATGATACAGAAATGTCCATGCTGCTGCGCAGTAATCTCGGCAGTGTACAGCTTTCCGGCAAGCTGTCTGCAGAACAGCTGGACCAGCTGGAACAGTATATCAGCGGTATAGAAGCCAGACTGCCGGATCTCGCGCTGGAATGTGAGGATGCCGCACTTGTAGGCCGGGAGCTGGCTAACGGCATACATTTTGTGCAGCATGCTGTCCGGCTCTGCCGGCTCAAACACCAGCTTGCAGCTGATCAGAGCGGCATCAGACCTGAGCAGGTTACCCGGCAGATCAAGGATCTTGACCTTTTACTTCATCATTACCGGCAGCTGTGGATACAGCGCAACCGTCCGGGGGGCCTGGAGAAAAGCGTCTCCAAGCTGCTCCGCCTGCGCGGCGAGTACGCCGCTCTGGCTCAGCGTCTTTCGGATACGGCAGCTGGCTGATTACTAGAGTTACTGAAACCTCCGCTCTATTATATAAGCGAAATCTATTAGTGCTGACTTTACTATATCTTCTGGGATTTACTCCACCTAATTCTCTCCATTTTCTTTTTTTATGGAATGTAGTTGGAAAATCTCCAGCTAATTCGACGGATTCATGCCTTTTTAGACTTTTCCAGTGCATTTAAGTGGAGTTTTTCCCACCAGCATCATAATACCGTTATTTGCCGGAGAATCAGATGGAGAAATTCCACTTAGCCTAACTGTACACGCTTATTAGACATTCATGCGGAATCCCGGTCAGGCCGGACGCTCCAGCGTCCCGGCTGGCCGGGATTTGCTGTGATGGTTACTCCTCCGGCTGGCCGCCGGCGGCAGCAAGCCATTCCCCGCGCAGCTCCTCATACTGGTTCTCAATCATTTCTCGTTCCCGCCGCTCCCGCTCTTCCCTTCCTGCACTTTCCTGCAGGCTTTCTTCATCCTCGTAGATTCTCCAGATATCCGAGAACAAATAGTCTTTGATCTCGACCGCCCGGCCGTGCTCTCTTCCGCCTGTCCAGAACAGTCCGTCTGCTGTACGCATTACGGTCCGGCCGTCCGCAGTGGCGGCTTTCTGCCCGATCCGGATCTTCATCAGCATTTGTCCCAAAGTGTACCATTCCAAGTCCCATTCACCCCAACATTTCCGATTGAAATCCCCTGTCCTTAGGACTATAATCATGACGAATAACCACTTTTTTCCTGACAAAATAAACTGAGGACAGGAGCGAAGCCTATGGATTGGCTTCATCATTACGAAGAAGATCTGCAAGCTGTATTCAACAAAAGCAGCAGCATCATTTCCGGATTCCCGGAGCCGCTTGCTGCGCAGGGCTTGGCCTATCTTGACCAATTTAACGTATTTAAGGCAGGGAGCAACAAGAACTATATCTGTTATCTGCTCCCCTTCTGGCTGCGGGACGAATATGGAATTACTCCCGAAGCAGCACGTACGATGTCGGCCGGCAATATCCTGCTTATGCTCTATTTCTTCCTTCAGGATGATCTGATGGACGATAGGGAGTCCCCGGCTTCCGGAAAGCTGCCGCTGGCCAATCTGCTGTATGTGGAGTTTCTCAATATTTACCGCCCGCTGTTTCCTCCGGAATCGCCCTTCTGGTCCTATTTCAACCGCTATATTTCGGAATGGGCCGACAGTGTCACCAGCGAAAAGACCCGAAATTATTTTGTGCAGGACCGTATCCGGATCGCCCACAAAGCCAGCCCCCTTAAGCTGTGCAGTACCGCTGTACTGCTGCTTACAGACCGCATCCCGCTGATCGCAGAATGTGAATCTATGCTCCATGAAGTGCTGATAACACTGCAAATGGTTGATGATTATGAAGATTGGGAGCAGGATTTGAGCGACGGAAGCTATAACTGTCTCCTCGCGCTGGTCCGCTCCTCCCTTGAGGCTGAGGATTTCCTTACACAAGGCAAGGTTAAAGATTTCATCTTCACCTCAAGCGGCCTCGCTGCTTATGCGGGAACTGCCGCAGATAATCATAAGAGGCTTGAAGGCTACAGCCTGAACATTCCTCATCTGCTGTCTTTTCACCTAGTACTGGTCAAGAATCTGGAGCATATCGCCTCAGCCATTGAGGCGGAGAAGCAGCTTTTACAGGGGGGAGGACTCGGTTACTGGCTATCGAGACATAGTAATCTATGACCAGCACAGACACTTACATAATCCAAAAAATAGTAATAGAATTATATAAAAGACTATGATATGCTTGGTAGGTAAAATTAACCATTTGGGAGGATGATTGTGATGTCAGAAGCAATTCTTAAGAATCAAGTGATTCAAAAAGCATGGGAAGACCCAAGTTTCAAGCAGAAGCTCCTTGCAGATCCCAAAGCAGCCCTGTTCGAAGCCCTAGGCATCCAGCTTCCTGACAACATCACGCTAAAAACTGTAGAAGAAGGCTCCAACGAGTTCTACCTGGTCATTCCTCCGAGTCCTTCTTCAGATGTGCTCAAAGCTGACGTTAAGCCGATGGGTTCATGGTAATTCACCAAGCTTAGACTTCATAAGGGGTTGGAATCATCCTGAGCATCTGCCAGCGGCAGAATGATGATGGATTCGGTTCCGGCCCCTTTTTTGCTGACAAACCTGATCTCCCCCTGCATCGCCTCAATGATGCGGAAGGTCACCATCAGGCCGAGGCCCGTTCCCTTGGTTTTGTTCGAGAAATACGGCTCGCCCAGCCGGTTCAGCACTCCTTGGTCCATACCTTCGCCGTTATCCTTAATATGAATGTATACTTTATCCCCCCGCACATATCCGCTCATATGGATATAACCCTCATCCCCAAGCGATTCAATGCTGTTCTTGATAATATTGATGAACGCCTGCTTAAATTTGGAGGAATTGCCCCTCACCCACAGCTGGCCACCCATATCGAGCACCATTTTTCCGCCATTCATATGACAAAGCGGCCGCAGAATACCCTCGATATGCCTGAATTCATCCTGCACGTTCAAGAGGACCACCTGTTCAAATTCCGGCTTGGCAAAGGTCAGAAAATCCGTAATGATATCCGACGCCCGGTCGAGTTCACTAAGCGCCATGAACAGGTAGCTCTGCGCATCCCCGGTCGACTTCTCGCTGAGCAGCTGCAGAAACCCTCGGGTAACCTGAAGCGGGTTACGCACCTCATGCGCCACCGATGCTGCCAGCTCGCTGATAATCTCCATCTTTTCGGAGCGCTGCAGTTCATTGTTGAACAGCTCCAGCTCCCGGGAATATTTCACCACCTGCTGGTGATTCATAGCCAGTCTGCGGCCCAGAATAATGATTAGCGAAAGAATGAACACCACCAGCGCCCATTTCCAATAAAAGAGATCATAGTTGCCGTTCCGGAAATAATACCAGATCAGCTCCAATACGCCTGTAAAGGCAGCCGTCCCGAAGCCCACAGCAAAAATAATCGCATCCCTGTTTCCTTTGAGGGAGTAAATGATGACACAGGCAATAAGCAGTATGAACTGCAGAATGAGAATAATTCCGACAACCGTGGTTGAGACAAAATAATACAGCTCCACAAAATGGTTGCCTGACAGCAGATTGATAATCAGACATCCCGCACAGAACAGGGAATAGCCGGTCTGGAATTTGCGGAAGCGCCGGATAATAGCAAATTTTCCGCTGCCGAAGATTTTTTCGAACAAGAACGTCAATGCAGGAAGGAGCGACAAAAGAGCCAGATCCAGAAAAACAATACTGACCGGACCCAAATGGCTATAGAAGGTATAGATAAAAGGAGAATAAGTAATAGAAAGCGTACCTGTGGAGGCGATAACTATAGACAGGGACACCGCAATGGGAAAATACTCCTTGCTGAGGTAAAAGGCGCATACAAACAACACTGCAGCCACAAACAAAAAGGCGCCGCCCAAAATGATGTCAATCAGACCATTGCCGATATAATCCTTGACCAGTTCACTATGCTCGCCGATGATCACGTGATCCTTGATGCCGATCCGGTCCTGCAGCGTCTCTGTCCAGATGTATAAGTTCCGGCCGCTGTCCCCGGTGCTGAGCGGAATCAGGAGGGAATAATTATCTTTGATATAATCGCGGTTATCTTCATATATAAGACGCTGCTCTACGTACACTTTTACCTGCAGTGCATACAGCTTTTCAATATAAACCGAAGGTGACGCATAGTTGAACTCCGGCAAAGGAATCCGGGTCCAGGCAGCAGAGACTCCCTTAGGAAGTTCAGGTGACCCCTGTTCTCCTCCGGCAGTAATCCACCCTTCCTGAACAGCAGCAGGAGCTTCAGCTCCGTGATCTCCGGCCTCATCCGCCCACTTGATCTGCCAGCTGGAAACTTCGCTTGAGGCATATTCGCTTTGCGCCGATACCGGCAGCAGTCCGCAGGTCATAAACAGCAGGAAAACCAATGCCGCTTTCTGTAAAGTTCTGAAAATCAAGCGCATGCAAGCACCTCAGGAGAAAGTTTCAGAAGCAAAGTTCTGTTGCTGTTATTATTTCGCCCTGACCTTTGCCTATCCCTTCATAAATAGCAAGACAAACCAATTATTTTCTATTTTCTTCCGGCGCCTGGCAATTTAACGGTTACTTCTGTCCCTTCACCTTTGGTGCTTTGAAACTTAATGGTGCCGTCCATCGCCTCAATGATCCGGAAGGTCACCATAAGCCCCAACCCGGTTCCCTTGGTTTTGTTGGAGTAATACGGCTCCCCCAGCCGGGCCAGTTCACTGGCCTTCATGCCTTCCCCGTTATCCTTCACACTGATTATTATATCTTCTCCTGATTTCCAGGCAGTTACTGTAATCCGTCCGTTATCCTCAAGCGACTCGATACTGTTCTTGATCAGATTGATAAAAGCCTGTTTGAATTTGGAGGGATTGCCCAGCACAGTCAGGCCGTTCTGCAGATGAAGATCAATGGTGCCTCCCTGAAGATTGGCCAGCGGAACCAGAATACCGGCTACATGTTTCAGTTCGGTACCCGCCTCAAACACATCTACCGTATCCAGCCCCGGTTTGGCGAAAGTCAGGAAATCTGTAATGATAGACGAAGCGCGGTCCAGCTCATCGATGGCCATCTTCAGGTATTCCTGCTCCTTTGAAGCGGAACGTTCACCCAGAATCTGCAGAAAGCCCCGGGTAACCTGCAGCGGATTGCGCACCTCATGCGCTACTGAGGCTGCGAGCTCGCTGATAATTTCCATTTTCTCGGAACGCTGCAGATCCGTGTTGAACTTTTCCAGCTCCCGGGAATATTCCACGGTCCGCTCGTAGTTTCGGGCAAATCTTCTGCCCAGGATGACGATCAGGGAAATAATAAATACAACCACTCCCCACTTCCACCAGTACAGCTGATACCGCTCTCCAGATGCAAAAAACAGCAGCAGTTCGGTCAGCGCCACAACAGCAAACACGCCAAATCCTAAAGAGAAGATTACGGCATCCCGGCTGCCTTTATAGGCATACTTGACCGCCAGGCTCAGCAATAAAATGAATTGCAGCAGCATCATGATGCCCAGAACATTAACAGTAAGCATCCGGTACAGCGTATCCAGACGGTAGGACAGCAGGGCATTCGCAATCATCAGGCACAGGCAGAAAAGAGAATAGGCAAGCTGAAAATTGCGGAAACGGATCAGCAGGCGACTCCGTCCGTTCAGGAACATCCGTTCAAAATAAGACGTAAATGCCGGCAGCAGCGTAAACAGGGCAAGATCAAAGCAAACCTCGATGATCCGGTCCTGCTTGTGCGTAATCAGCGGCAGAAACGGCGAGTAGGTAATCATCAGGACACCGAAAGACAAGATAACCAGCACAAGCCAGAAGCCGCCTGAGAAAAATTCCACTCTGAGGAAAAAGAGGCACATCAGCAGCGCAGCGCTCATAAAGACAAGCGCGGCGCCGATCACCAGATCGACCAGGTCCTGTTTTACGTAAAAGGCGAGCAGCTTGTTGTACCCGCCCAGCCTGACCTCTCCTTCTATTCCAAGCTCCCGGCCGTTGCCGGTGCTCCATAAATACAGACGGCCTTCTTCTTCACCCGTCAAAGGAATAAGCACCTTGCTGCCGCTAAAACCGACCATAGCCTCAGAGTCAAAAATGAGGGTGTTATTCCTGTATGCCTTTATATGGTTGCCGTAGATTTTATCAATCAGCAGTGCCGAATCGCCCTGGGTCTCCGGCAAATCAAAGCGCAGCCAGGCCGCTTCCGTCTCTCCGGGAGGCAGCGGCATCGCTGTGCCGCTTGTTATATGAATCCAGTTTTGATCCGGAATTGCAGCAGCTCCGGTAACATTATGTAATTCTGATTCGTCCCAAGCCTGCTCCCACCCCTTAACGACAGTACCTGCCTGGCCTTTCCATTCCATGGCAATACCGAGGGGTACTATGGCTGAGAGCAGCAGCAGCATCAGGATCGCAGCTATGCTCTTTGGTGATAACAGCTTCATTTGGACACCTCAATAAATCTTTAGTGGGATTCATACAGTTTATGTGCTTCTTATATTTCGACATCCTTCGCGCCGTCCCCTGCCTAAATTTGCAAAAAAGATCGAGGACAGAGCCTTTATGTCCGTAAATTGGTTAAAGACGTAAAAAACTGAATATATTATGGTAAGCTTCTATCCAAATCTTACCCGCGATTCGCAGACCGTTAAACGGGTATAGAATTACTATACACAGAGGAGGACTGGCGATGAATAAACACGGGAAACCGGATACCGGCAAAGTCCCTGATGAAGAGGGAATGGTTACCGAGCGGGATATCGATGAAGAATTCGGCCTGTTTCAGGAAGGATCATTTCCGGACGCCCTGCCGGACGATGACCAGCAGGCAGCAATCAATCACGCTGTTCCTAAACCGGGAGCAGACTCAGAATAGAAGGAGTGAACGGCTATGGGTAATGAATTCAACAAAACTGAAGCCGACTTTGCATATGAACGCTACAACAAGATGGGCGGCGTATCTCCTGAGCAGGACATCCCTTTAGAAGAGCTGCGGCCGCTCGGCACGATAACCGAGCAAGGGCCCAGTGACCTCACGGACGGCACAGGGAACCGCCCCCTGGAATCCGCCTTGGCCAGCCATACTCCTGTCGGGGAAACTCCGGTAGATTTTGACGGAACCGTCGATTCCGGATCGGACCCGGCTCTCGTAGGTGACAACATTCTGGCTGCGGATATCGGTCTTAATGCACCTGAAGAAGGCCTTGGCCGGAGAGCAGACCGGGACGGAGGCATAATTGCTTCTCCGGCACCTGAACGGGACGAGCTGCTGGAATCCGATGCGATTTTTACTGCAGGCGCAGCCGGACTGACCGGCGGCGTGATCGACTACGCTGAGGATGATGAGCTGCCGGACGAAGAAGAAGAGCAGCCGCTTGAGGATGTTCCTGATGCGGACGAGATTCAGCAGGGCACTGCCGTTGATCCGGCAGCGCCGCCTGTGGATGTCATGCCGGGGACCGATCTCTTGAACGGCTCTACCGGTGAGGAAGACAGATAGCCCGTTTCAGGAACAGAAAAGCGCCGCTGGCAGATGCCGGCGGCGCTTTTAAGTCATCTAACAATATATAACGTCAGGCTGCTGCTCCACTCCTATTTGGGCAATACCGCAGGTTCGCCGGAGTGACGGGCCACGCTGACCTTCGACTCCAGCTTGTAAAGTTTGACCAGCACTGCGGCCAGCAGCAGCATCAGCCCGTTAATCACGAACACCCAGCGGATCGGCAGGAAGCCGCCCAGCAGCCCGCCGATAATCGGCCCGGCCATTGTCGCCAGCTGTGAAGCAGACTGGTTAAGTCCAAAGGCACGTCCGCGGAAGCCGGGGTCAATGGTCTGGACAATCATCGCATTCACCGACGGGAGAACTCCGGCGTAGAACAGGCCGTAGGCAAAACGCAGCACAGCGAACTCCACATAGCCGGACACAAAATACTGCAGGATGTTTCCGATCCCCCCGCCGATCAGTCCGATGAACAGCACCAGCCCAAAGCCTTTGCGGGTGCCTATTTTCCCCCACTGCGGGGCCATAATGACGGTAGCAATGCCTACTGCTGAGAACACAATGCCCGAGCTTAGAGAAGCATCGCTCTTGGAGACGCCCATATCGAGCAAATAGATCGGCAGCAGCGGCTCCAGAATCATCACCGAGAAGGTAGAGATACCGGCAAGGAACAGCAGTGTCATAAAGGCACGGTTAGTTCTGGCCTCCCGGATATCATCCCTGACCCTGGATCTGGGTGCGGAGCGGTTCACATTCTCCTCCCTGGCAAAGAACGTGGCGATCAGCGCGGAGACCAGCACGATTGCCGCCGAGAACAAAAATGCACTGCGGTTGCTGGAATAATAGCTGACGACTCCGCCGATCAGCGGTCCGATAATGCTTCCGGTAGCTCCTGCTGTAGACATGATGCTTAGTGCATAACCTGTTTTTTCCTCCGGCGTATTCGTAGCCACCATCGCTATTGCGGCCGGAACGAACCCTGCCAGGAGTCCTTGGAATATACGTACGATCACAAAAACATAAGGATCAGTCACAAAAAAATTAATCAGATATAAAGCGGCCAGGCTGAATCCCGAGCGGATCAGCATCGGCTTGCGGCCGTATTTGTCAGCCAGCGATCCCCAGTACGGCGAAATCAGCGCACTGGCCAAAAAAGTAATCCCAAAGCTGACACCTGACCAGATTTCCAGATGATTTGTAACCCCAAGCTGGTCACTCAAAAAGATGGACATGAACGGAATCGAGATCGAATATGCCGTACTGCAAAAGAAAACCCCTACCCAAAGCACGATCAGGTTCCGCTTCCAAGAAAATTTCATTGTATGCACCGCCTTCTCTGTTTTTTTCTGGAAGCTTCTTACCATTCTACCCCTCTTTGAGTGATGTGCCAATCCCGGGTGCGCTTATGGGCTTTGCAAGAACCCGGACAAAGAGGGTATGATGAAGTATATCTGCTTAGATTACACAAGGATAAAAGGAGAGATTGAGAACGTGAAGCTTACCAGAAGAAATCCGTTCACACTGCTGCTGTTGACCGTGCTGCTGGTCATCGTGGCAGGCTGCGGCAACAAGCCGGCGGCCAATAATGAAGCAGCGGGTAACAGCAATGCAGTGAATGCTGAAGCCAGTGCTGCCCCGCAGAATAATGCAGCCGGTGCTGCCGAAGGCGTACCGTCGGAAACGGCCAGCCACCCGGTGGTAACCATTGAAATGGACAACGGCGGAATCATCAAGGCTGAGCTCTACCCTGAAGTGGCGCCCAACACCGTCAATAACTTCATTTCCCTGATCCAAAAGGGTTTTTATGACGGAACGATCTTCCACCGGGTCATTCCCGGCTTTATGATCCAGGGCGGTGACCCTGACGGCACAGGCATGGGCGGTCCGGACTACAGCATTGCCGGTGAGTTCTCCGGCAACGGGTTCACCAACAATCTGCTGCACACCGAGGGAGTGCTGTCTATGGCAAGATCCCAGGACATGAACTCCGGGGGCTCCCAGTTCTTCATCATGGCAGCTGATTACCCGAGCCTGGACGGAAGCTATGCTTCATTCGGCAAAGTAACGGAAGGCATGGATGTCGTACAGGCTATTGTAAGCCTGCCGCGGGACAGCAACGACCGTCCGGAAGAACCGCCGGTGATGACCAAAGTCACCGTAGATACGCTTGGTGTCACCTATCCGGAGCCGGAAAAGGTGCAATAAGCTGTATACTTACACCTTAATACAAAGTGAAGAGCCCCTGTCCGCTGTCAAAGGAAAGGGGCTTTTTGCCGTAAGCGAACTTACTTTTATTGAAAAAAGGTGTTCTTGGCCTTCCACTCCTCCAGCTTGATTTTCACCCAGAAGCTGTAAATGCCGAGCGTAATGATGGACAGCACAAACCATTTAACCCACTGTCCGAACAGGCTGACAGCCGTACCCTCAAACCGCAGCCGCCGGCCCTCCACCACCATATGCTCCACTTTCCAGCGGTAGATCATGACTACAGACCATGGATAGCAGATCCCGAGGGTGCATACCGTCACGAGCCAGCCTGCCAGACACCAGCCGATATACTCTATCAGCTTGCCGTCAAAATAAGACTCCCTGCTCTCATAAGCAAATGCGGTGTTCATGTTAATAGCGGACATGGACTTCCACCTCTCCTAATTAGAAAAAACTGTAACACTCCTTCTATTCTCCTGATTAACTGCCAGATGCACCGCGACATTCCTCACTGTCTGAAGGACAGATTATGTACAAAAAAAGAGGCGTTCCCGCTGCTGATGCCAGTGGGAACGCCGGGCCGGAGCACAGTGTTACTATACAGCACTGTGCTTATGAGTCCAATTATCTTCTGCTGAGCGCATGCCGTCCGTTCTGCAGAAAGGTGCTGCGGCTGCTGCGCAGCAGGGCAATCCGCTCCTCTGCCAGCCGGTCTGCCGCAGCATAGGCCGGGATTCCCTTAGCCTGCGAAATCTCCAGCACACGGGTAATGCTGTCATAAATCTTGGCGATCTGCTTGAAGGCACGTTCTTTGTTGTAGCCGTTCAGCTCATCGGCAATGTTGATTACACCGCCGGCATTAATTACATAATCCGGAGCGTAGACAATCCCCATCTCATGGAGGATGTTGCCGTGACGCGGCTCCTTCAGCTGATTGTTGGCCGCACCGGCTACAACCTTTGCCTTAAGCAGCGGCAGGGAATCATCGTTCAGCGTGGCTCCGAGTGCGCACGGCGCATATATATCACAGTCCACACTAAGGATATCGGAAGGATCTACAGCTTTGGCGCCGTAGGCTTCCACTGCGCGTCCCACGGCATCCTTATTGATATCTGTTACAATCAGCCGGGCACCTTCTTCGTGAAGATATTTGCACAGCGTAAAGGAGACATTCCCTACACCCTGGACAGCCACTGTCCTGCCTGCCAGCGAATCCGTGCCAAAGGCAGCCTTGGCAGCCGCCTTCATCCCCTGGTATACCCCGAAGGCAGTAGCCGGTGAAGGATTGCCGGAGGAACCGTACGTTGCCGAAATTCCGGTCACATAATCGGTTTCCTGATGGATGATATCCATGTCTTCTTCTGTAGTTCCTACATCTTCGGCTGTAATATAGCGGCCGTTTAGTCCTTGTATGTATCTGCCAAAGGCGCGGAACATTGCTTCATTTTTGTCTTTTTTGGGATTGCCGATAATGACCGTCTTACCGCCGCCCAGATTTAGTCCGGCCACCGCATTCTTGTAAGTCATCCCTTTGGCCAGACGAAGCGCATCCACAATGGCTTCTTCTTCGGAAGCATAAGTCCACATTCTGGTTCCGCCCAGAGCTGGCCCCAGGGTCGTGTCATGAATCGCGATAATGGCCTTCAGGCCAGATGCTCTATCCTGACAAAACAACAGCTCTTCGTAATCATCCCGCTCCATTGCTGCAAACAATTCCATTGTATTCATTTCTCCTGTCTTCATTCTTGAACAGCATGTAATGTTTCATAACAAAACTAGAACACCCGGGACAGAATGTCAATGTCATTTGTCCTTTCCTCACGAACACTCAAATAGAAATCATCTGTATCGCACACATATCTAACCCGGAATGTTATTATCCCGGGTTAGATCAGAAAATATGCTGTTATCCGGCTGTACTGCCTTATTCCCAGTATTGATCCGGACGGTATTCGATCTCTGACTGCACCGCTATCGTCAGGCTTCCGGAAGCCGCGTCATAGGTTACCGGATTGTCACCTACATAATACCAGTGCTTGATTACCGGCCCGCCTGCGGGCTCCTCAAAACGGAACACATTCAGCTCGGACTTCAGCGCCACCACTGCTGTCCCCTGGTCCTCAGGCACTCCATTGATCGTTAGGAATGTAAGTTCACCCTGCGGATCAAAAGTATAAGCAAATCCGTCCGTGCTGTTGACCAGCATACGTCCTGTTACGGAATGCTTGACCAGCACTCTCTCCTCCTGTGCCATTACCTGTCCCTCCTCTATTCAAGGCAAATCAATGACCATGACAAAGGCATCCTCTTCAGCCGCCAGCGCCAGTTCACTGATGCCTTCAATCCGTGCAGAATCCCCCGGATTCAGAAGCTGCTCACCCTGCAGGCTGAGCTTGCCCTCAATACCATATATGAACACGCGCCGTCCAGGCTCCTGGCTGAAAGACAGCTCCTGCCCGGCCGCGGCACGGCCTAGATAGATAGTCATATCCTGAGCGATATCCACGACGCTCTCCGAACGTGCCACGGACACTACGGGCAGCAGCTCCCCCTCCAGCTTCGCGGGATCAAAACGTCCCGTAGCATAAGACGGAACCGTTCCGCGGGCCAGCGGCATAAACCACAGCTGCAGCAGCCGTACAGGTTCCGTATCGGACGGATTATGTTCGGTATGAATAGCTCCTGTTCCTGCAGACATTCTCTGAATCCCGCCGAAGGTTGTCTCCGCCACATTGCCCAGATTATCCTCATGGCGCAGCCTGCCGGAGAGCACGATGGAGACAATCTCCATATCGCTGTGCGGGTGGGCGCCAAAGCCTTTGCCCGGAGCGATGGTGTCGTCGTTACAGACACGCATAGGCCCAAATGCAGTATTCCCGGGGTCATAATATTCACCAAACGAGAAGACATGGCTGCCTTTCAGCCAGCCGTGGTCAAAACGGTGAGCGGCTTCCGCCGGATAGATTTGAATCACTGTAACCCCTCCCTGTTGGTGTCATTACCCCTAGTGTAGCAGAAAGTACAGGAAAACCAAAAAGCCGGACACAAAGCACCGGCCTGTTTGTGCCGGCCGCCTCAAGCATCCGCTCCGGGAACAGTAACTTCTTATATTGTGGTAATTTCCATTTCGGAGACAACCGACCATTCCTTCGCGGCGGATGCCTTCATATACACCTGAATGGTATAAGCCCCTTTGGCGTTAAAGCTGTCGGAGAATTCTACTGATTTGAACCAGAAGCTTTCACTCTTCTCTTTGATCGGCTGATTATCAATCGTCTTCACAGTGCCCGCCGGGTCGATGAGCAGTATTTTCATATCTGAAATATCTGTTTTCAAGTGATCCACCTGTACCAGAACCGAAAAGGTTGTGTCGATTCCGCTCCGCACCTTGCCAAAGATCTTCCCTTTATTATCAATCAGTACTAAATTCACATTGGGCTTGTAGAGACGGACGGTCTGCCCTGATTCGTCCAGCGACAGCAGCGCATGCAGATCCCCGGCTAACTGCTTGACCGGCAGGTATGGAACCCCTTCGGACAACAGCCCTGTTTGTTTTTGCAGCACATTGTTCAAATAAAGCGCAATTTCCGATTTGCCTGAAGCCGCATACAGCACGGTCCCTCCGGACAAAGTCATCAGGCATACAGCTCCCAAAACTGTCTTTCTTAATTTGCCCATTCTGCTTCCCCCGCTCTGATCATATGCTGATTATACTCCCCTGCTGGAAATAAGTTGCTGTCCATCAAAAAAATACAGGCTCACAAAAAAGCCGGCTGCACCATTCCGGTTAAGGAAGGCACAGCCGGCTCTTGGGCTGCACTTTTGATATGAGTTACTTCTAACTCTGCTGAATTTACGGCCGTCAAGCCGGAGTTACAGCTTGGAAATCGTCTCGGTAAGCACAGGTACGATTTGTGATTTGCGGGATACAACGCCTCTGAGAAGGGCTTTGTTGTCTTCCAGCTTCACATTGTAAGCCGTCTCTACTGCACCGGCAATGCGGCCCAGCGCCAGACCTACGGAATCGTTGTTCAGGATATCTGTTACTACGAACAGGAAAAGATCCAGTTCTTTTTCATTAATAATCACGTTCAGCGCAGTTTCAATCTCCGCCTGCTTGGAGAGGACATCATTGACATCCACAGCATTAACCTGGGCAATTTCTACCTTGTAGGCACCCATAGTGAATTCCTTGGCATCCAGGGAGATCAGCTGGGCAATGCTCTTGTCGCTCAGGTCTGCACCGGCTTTGAGCATGGACAGGCCGTACTCTTCTGCATTCACACCGGCGATTTCAGCCAGCTCATGTGCAGCCGCCACATCCTGCTCTGTGCAGGTAGGGGATTTGAACAGCAGGGAGTCGGAAATGATAGCGGACAGCATCAGGCCGGCGATTTCCTTGGGAATCGTTACTCCGTTTTCTTTGTACAGCTTGTTCAGGATTGTCGCTGTGCAGCCCACCGGCTCGGCACGGTAGTACAGCGGATGTGCAGTTTCAAAGTTGGCAATCCGGTGGTGGTCGATTACTTCAACAACACGCACCTGATCGATATCGTTTGCGCTTTGCTGGCGCTCGTTGTGGTCAACCAGAATAACCTGTGCCGCTTCGCCTGCAACATTTTCTACCAGACGGGGTGCAGAAACTCCGAATTGGTCGAGGGCATACTGTGTCTCACCGTTAACTTCTCCCAGACGGACAGGCTCGGCATCCCAGCCCAGTTCCTTCTTCAGTGCGGCATAAGCAATTGCTGAACAAATGGTATCCGTATCCGGATTTTTGTGTCCAAAGACCAGTGTTTTTTCCATTTCCAATCTCCTTACTTTGTTTTTTGTGAGATTAATATACCATACATTGATAGGGAGTAGCCAGATTGTGTCCAAGAAGAGTTTACAATGCCCGGTATCACGGCAAAAAATTAACCTGCCTGCGGAAAACTCCGCCTGGCAGGTTGGCGGATTCAGAAGGCTACTGCTTGCCGCCCCCGTCAGGGATCAGCAGCTGACCAAGCCGTTCTGCAAGCGTACCGCCGCCGGTCAGAGAGACACTGCCGATCCGCTCGCTGATTTTCTCCAGAAACTCCAGCTCTTTCAGGCGGTACAGCGTTTTGTTCTCGTCCATCAGCTTCGCCGTGTTCAGCAGGCTGCGGGTAGACGCGGTTTCTTCACGCCGGGTGATCAGGTTCGCCTGCGCCTTTTTCTCGGCCAGCAGTACGGTATTGAGGATATCCTTGATCTCTCCTGGAAGAATAATATCCTTCACCCCGGCGGAGTGGAACTGTACACCGTAAGCATCGCTCTGCTCCTGCAGCCTGGAGAGCACAAAAGCCCCGACCTCCTGCTTCATCCGCAGCAGATCATCCAGCTTCAGGCTGCCGACATACTCCCTGAGTACCAGCTGCAGACTGATATAAATGTGATCCTCAACGGATTTGATACCAAGTACCCGCTGCGGGTCAACAATAGAGTACCGGCAGACGAAATTTAGTCTCAGGCTGACTTTATCCTCTGTAAGCATTTCCTGGCCTGTCATATCTATCTGCTGCTGCCGCAGATCCACCGTCTTCACAACCACTTTGACCGGACCTTTCCAGAAATCATATTTGCCGGGAGGCAGCTCGCGCTGCAGTACATTATTGTAATAGAGGATACCTGTCTCATGGGCGGCAACCTCAAAGCTCTGTGTGTAATAGGGAATACGCGCCAAGACCGACCGATCGATCTCCGGGGCAATTTCCGGCTGGCGGCTGTCGATCCGCAGAAAGGAATGTTTGCTCAGTTTATTCCAGAACGCATGCTGCCCGGGAGGAAGAAGACTGCTAAACCTGCCGTCCACGTAATGCAGTACAACTTCATGATCTGCCACATTCACAATCTCCAGGTCACGCACCAGTTCCTCATCCTGCAAAAATACCGCCAGCACCTTTCCCGGTACAACAAAAGGCTCGCTTAAGTGGAATTTGTGCACCTCTTGTTCTGCAAAACGGTTCAACCAGTATGTACCCGGCACCAAATATTTATCATAGCTGCCCCGTTTGAACAAAAGCCCGCGTTCATCGGCAGCCACCGTTATTTTATTGAACATACTATCCTCCTGAACCCGCCCTGATTGTATGACTGCAGGCAGTTCTTCTGATGGTCAACCCCGGCAGCAGAGATTCCTCCGGCAGTATTGCGGAGCCGGTCTTAAGGAGAAGGGGTACGCAGGAGCAGCCGGACATTCCAGGATGGCCGGTTCAGGTTAAACTGCAGCCTGTTCCAGGTACACCCGAACATGTTTTGCGCTCCGTACGCTCTCTTATTCTCCGGTATCCGCCCGGCTGCAAGGCAGCACCTCCGGTGCCCGGCCGGAGGCCAGGCCGGAATCTCCGCCAAGGTCTTTACAGTTTGCTATTGCGCATTTTTCTACCAGAGTCGCGTCACAGGCGATGGGGATTCGAACCCCGAATTGGCGGATAAATGCCGGATCTGCTGCAGCATACCCTTCCATAGGATGGATGGCACTGCGGGATCATTCAGAAATCCTCGCTTCACAGACAGATTGGCTAATTACCCGAATCTATTATAACTGGGAAATCCTAGATTAATAAAGTTAAATTCCTTTGATCACTGCCATCGGTTTGCATTTGGCCACCACATCGGCAAGCCCCGCTCCAGTGATGCTGTCGATAATCTGATCCACGTCCTTATACGCCTGCGGACATTCATCCAGAATCGTCTCCAGGGAGCGGTGGTTGACGATGATCTCATCGTCCGTGCCTACGCGCAGCGACTGGCTGAATTCATCCACTGTTACTGCAAGCCGTGTAGCTCTCCGGGAACGCAGCCGTCCGGCGCCGTGGCAGATGGAATAAAAGTTCTTCATCCCCTGCTCGCGGCCCAGCATGATGTATGAGGAGGTTCCCATGGAGCCGGGGATCAGCGCCGGATGGCCTGTTTCCTTATACACCGGTGTATTGAGAAAATGCCCCGGCGGCAGCGCCCGCGTAGCTCCCTTACGGTGCACCAGCATCGGCTGGCCGCGGTGGAATTCTTTTAACGCATAGTTATGCATCAGGTCATACAGCACCGGCATTTCAAACTGCGGCCCGTACAGCTCACGGAAAGCTTCCTGCACCCCGAACGCAATCATGTGCCGGTTAGTCACGGCGAAATTAAGTGCGGAATACATCAGATTCAAGTAAGTCTGCCCTTCACGGCTGGCGATCGGCGCGTAATTCAGGTTAGGATCCGGATTGCTTACACCCCAGAGATGCATTGCTTCCTTAATGACCTTCGTGTGTTCCCGGCCGACCATCGCCCCCCAGGCCCGAGAACCCGAGTGGATCATCACGACAACCCCGCCGTCGAACAATCCCCAGCGTGCGGCAAGCTCACGTTGTTCCTCAGCAATCTCCAGGTACTGTATCTCGCAGAAGTGATTACCGCTGCCAAGTGTTCCGAGCTGTCCGTGGGCATTTTTGCGAATTTTGGGCGGCAGTGCTTCGAGCGCGGCATGGTCATAGCGGAAATTGCTCTCCTCGACATGCGTGATCCACTGCGGCGAAGGAATGTATTTCTCCGGCAGCCCGTTCAGCCCGCCGCGCACAACCTCCATGATATCGATGTCCGCATAATTGGTATTGATCCGCTCGTTCGTCGGCACATATTTTTCGATTGCTTCGATCAGCTTACGGCGGACTGATTTATCCTGCAGATCCGACTTGTGCAGCGGTGTCGTGTGCACCCGCATCCCGCAGCCGATATCGACACCGACGATCGATGGGGAGACCATTCCGTCCTTCATGTTCCACACAGCCGTGGTCCCGATGCAGGTTCCTACGCCGACATGCGCATCCGGTGTGTAGCCCATATATTTGTTACGGGGAATGCGCAAATTATTATCGGCCATTTCAAACACTTTGTCTTCAAAAGACTCATAAATCTCCTCATTCGCGAACACATGCAGCGCCCCGTGTGGAAGCTCCAGCTCATAATGATTGGCTCCGTGAAATTTGCTGTTACGATTCATTAGGTTTCTCCTCCTGTTTCTGTTATGAAAAATAAAAAGCTGCCGGGTCACGTCTGCCCCCTGTCCGCGCCTGTACAGCGGCAAGCAGAGAGTACACGTGATCCGGCAGCCCGATTCCCGGGGCACCTGCTGCTATAGCATGGATGTGCTTAAGCTCAGGTGCTCCTGCTGCAGCGCAAATGCGCTGCAGTCCATGAGACGCCTATCCCTCCGTCTTACGGAAGGGGGAGGAGGATCATGAAGACGGCCGGATATACATGTGTCGTGCTCGTTAGGGATATTCAGCTTATCCCCGAAATATTGCCCACTGATGGGATATTGCTCAAACCGAATGGATATATCGGTCCCGGGGGTTAGATTACGCTCATCCCGCTCATTCCGTTCATCCCGCTCGACTCTCCCATTTTGCGCGCTCCACAGCTCATATCTGCTGAAATTTGTCTTCATGATTCTCTCTCCTCCCGTTTAATTTCATCTGCTCTTCAGCTGCTTCTACCGAAATCAAAGGTACTTTTACCTCTCATTTACGCGTTACCGCCACTTCTGCCGGATTCAAAGGTACTTTTACCTCTCATTTACGCGTTTCCGCCACTTCTGCCGAATTCAAAGGTATTTTTACCTCTCATTCCCCCATTTCCGCCACTTCTGCCGAAATCAAAGGTACTTTTACCTCTCATTCCCCCATTTCCGCCACTTCTGCCGAATTCATAGGTACTTTTACCTCTCATTTACGCGTTACCGTCACTTCTGCCGAAATCAAAGGTACTTTTACCTCTCATTTACGCGTTACCGCCACTTCTTCCGGATTCAAAGGTACTTTTACCTCTCAATTACGCGTTTCCGCCACTTCTGCCGAAATCAAAGGTACTTTTACCTCTCATTCCCGTGTTTCCGCCACTTCTGCCGAAATCAAAGGTACTTTTACCTCTCATTTACGCATTCCAGCCAATTCTGCCGAAATCAAAGGTACTTTTACCTCTCATTTACGCATTCCAGCCACTTCTGCCGAAATCAAAGGTACTTTTACCTCTCATTCCCGCGTTACCGCCACTTCTGCCGGATTCAAAGATACTTTTACCTCTCATTTACGCATTTCCGTCACTTCTGCCGAAATCAAAGGTACTTTTACCTCTCATTCTCGCGTTTCCGCCACTTCTGCCGAATTCAAAGGTATTTTCACCTCTCATTTCCGCTCTCCCGCCGCCGCATCAGCACACTTCAGCCCAATGCAAAGACAATAAAAAAAGGCTGCGCCCCCAGCCTTCTTCCCCGGTCCAAAAGACCAAACAAAAAAGCTGCGGTGTACGCAGCCTTCATTCCCAATACCTGAAACTCCAGGTGCAGGTTATACCTGAACACCCTGGGGCAAGGGGGAGCTGCGTATCCTATTAGTCTCGTCTTCACAGGCAGCAAATCTCGGCAAATCGGCAGAAAGTATCTCACTGCTCCGGTCCGGATACTGATTCTGTTCATAGCGATTTAGCGTCATCATTGCTCCTGCACCCCCTTGACCTAATCCGGTCCTTAAATTTGTTGCCAGCTTACCATGTCTTTCCAGACAGTGTCAACCTTAAATTTCCAGTACCTACATCACTTTTCCCGCCAAAACCCGTCCTTACCGGCCATACTCCGGCTTCTCCCGCGATGTCGGCGGCAGCGGCTCAGGTACAGCTTCGCCTGTCAGCGGTTCGTTATCCGAGAACAGATCCGGGTTATCCGCCAGCATCCTGCTTATGATCTCCGTCGTTTCCCCAGTGCCGCAGATCATCACAGCCGCATCTCCGAAGCTTCCTCTTCTCAAGGCCCCCCCGTCCTCAAGCACCTGTTCCACCTTCCAAAAATGCTGCGACCATGACAGCCCGCAATGCCTCCGCGAAGGCACGGAAATTTCCTCTCCTGCTGGAGTCACGGTGTAGAGCTGTTCATGATCATCCGTCATTCTGCCGGGAATATCCACCCATTCTTCTATGCCGTGAATAAAGGTATTGCGCCGCAGATCCACACCGAGCAGCATAATGTCCGCTTTGCGGTCAAGCAGCTTTCCATACACTGATCCCCGTGCACAGGGTGTGTCCCAGCGTTCATCTCCGGCGGTAAAGTCCCCGGCATCTGTGCCCAGAGCGGCCACGGAATGGGTCGGATGCCAGGAGCGGATCACCCCTTCACGCCTGCGGAACAGCTCCGGCAGGATGCCGACACAGGAAGGCGACTCCAATACGGAAAACCGCGGGTTCTCAGCGTTAATATAGGACCAGGTATGCGTGGGCAGCACCAGCAGTCCGTCCTTCATATAGTCCGCCAGCACATCCAGCACCGTATCCGCACCGCCCTGCACTTCGCCGATGCTTTTTAAAGAGGAATGGACCAGTAACGTCCCCCGCGGGTCAATTCCCATTTCCGCCAGCTGCTCCTTTAAACTTTCTGCAGTATGTATCACAGTTTTGTCCCCCATCCATAATAATTAAATCCCTGCTTGCAAAATACGCACTTCACTATTAAAATTATAGTAACTTAAATTTACTCATGAATTATATTTACCGTATCCCTCTTCAACATACATGATTTGTAACACAAACCCACATTTCCAGGAGGAACCTACCATGAGTTTAACATTAAAAGGGCTTCACCACGTATCCGCAATTACCGCCAAGGCGCCGGAAAATTTCAGATTCTATACCGAAGTGCTCGGCCTGCGCCTGATTAAAAAAACAGTCAACCAGGACGATATCTCGGTCTACCATTTATTCTACGGTGATGAGGTTGGCAATCCGGGGACTGAGCTGACCTTCTTCGAGCTTCCGAATGCAGGGCGCAACCGTGACGGCAACAACAGCATTTCCGCACTCTCCCTGCGCGTTCCGGATGACAAATCACTGGATTACTGGAAACAGCGGTTCAGCAGCCTGAGCGTTGAGCACGATGAAATTGTAAGCCGCGGCGGGCGTCTTACCCTGGCATTCCGCGACCATGAAGGGCAGCGGTTCATTCTCGTATCAGACGAGCACAATGAGGGCGTGGCCGCAGGCCGTCCCTGGGCCAAAAGCCCGGTTCCGCAGGAATACGGCATTACCGGCCTCGGTCCCGCGCATCTGACTGTTGAAGCGTCAGAGCACACCGCGCTGGTGCTGGAGAAGGTCCTCGGCTTCAGCCGCAAGAGCACCTATCCTTCCCTGACCCCCGGTCAGCCGGATGTCATCGTATTTGAAACCGGAGAAGGCGGTTCCGGTGCGGAGGTGCATCTGGAAGAGCGCACAGATCTCCCGGGGCAGCGCCTTGGACGCGGCGGCGTCCATCATGTAGCCTTCCGGGTGGATAACGAAGAGGAGCTGAAGCAGTGGGTCGAGCACATCCGCTCCGCACAGCTGCCGAACTCCGGGTTCGTTGACCGGTTCTACTTCCGTTCCCTCTATTTCCGTGAGCCGAACGGCATTTTGTTCGAGCTGGCTACTGACGGGCCGGGCTTTGCTACAGACGAACCGCTTGCGCATCTCGGCGAATCGCTTGCCCTGCCGCCGTTCCTCGAATCAAAGCGCGCACAGATTGAAGCTCACCTCAAGCCGCTGGATACCCGGCAATAATCAGCACCGGCAAGAACCTAAAAGACTCCAGGCGCATATGGAAGCGCCTGGAGTCTTTTGGCATACAGAGGGTTCTTTAGCTCTCCGACCAGGTTACTGTGAAGATGTTGAAGCCCGGCCGGGCCGTTGAAGGCTTGCCTGTTATGGACACCGGACTGGTGCCGCCAAGTCTGCCGCTGATTTTTACAGTTGTAGAGCTGACGGCCTGGGATGCATTATCCAGCCGTTTAATCCTCGCATACTCATTGTACACAAACCCCATCGTTTCCAGCGATTCCTGGGTAGAATAGGAGAAAGCCGCTTTTTTCACACCGTTAGCATCTGTATCCAGCGTAGTCGCAATCACCGCATCTGCCGGAATCGGGAAGTCCTTAGGCAAATTTACCGGCCGTATTGTCGTTTCCACGGGAGCAGGGGTACTTGAATTACCGCCTGTATTACTGCCCGAATCACCCGGTGTGGATACCGAATCAGCCCCAGTACCAATCCGCACCTTATAATTTGCAGCATCATAGGTGATAGGCACATCCAGGGCATCCGCGATGGAGCGCACCGGCAGATACGTCAGGCCCTGGTAAGTGATTGGAGATAAGGTTTTACCGTTACCGTCCCTCAGCCAGTAGGGATTTCCATCCACCACCACGCCGATGCTGCGGTTCAAATACGCCTTGATCTCATCCAGCTTCGCACCCGCATACACACCGGCCGAGCCGGTTACAGTCATGCCTGCCGCTATGGCGGCAATAAGCCATTTTTTGTTCATCGTAATCCTCTCCCGTATATTATGATGTTGTTAACATGAACACAGCGTCTTAATATATTTAACACGGAGTGAGGTGTTCAACTCGCAAATTGCCAAAATCACACATAATGGACATGGCTGCACCGGGAATGCTTTTAACGGACAATCTCCAGCAGCGCAGACAATTCACGGATTTCATAGGTCGGTTGGAGCCCGGATTCATTCTTTTTACCCAGCGGGTTGAACCAGCACGTATCTATGCCGAAGTTGATCCCGCCCCGGATATCCGAGGTCAGCGAGTCGCCGACGATCAGCACCTTGCTCTTATCCTCAATCCCCAGCTTCCGGAACGCATACTCAAAAATCTTAGCCTCCGGCTTCTGGCTGCCCGCTTCCTCGGAAATAATAATCTGTTCAAAAGTGTTACAGAGCGGCGAGCCCTGGATTCTGGACAGCTGCACATCCTTGATCCCGTTCGTAATGATCGCCAGCCTGCAGCCGGTAAGCTGCCCGCACAGCTCTGCCGCCCCTTGAATCAGATACGTCCCTTCTCCCAAAAAACGCAAGTAAGCTTCGCTGAATTCCTCAGGGCTGTACTCCAGCTGGTGGCGTGCGAACAGACGGTTAAACCGCTCCACCCGCAGCGCGGCGGAAGTAATTTTTCCCTGCTCCAGGTCACTCCACAAAGCCTGATTAATCTCCTTGTAGCTCGCCCCGTACTCCTCAGCCCCCGTAGGCAGCCCGAAATGGGCAAATACATTGTAAAAAGCCTGCCCTTCAGCCATACCGTAATCAAACAGCGTATCGTCCGCATCAAACAAAATAACCTCGTATTTCATAATTCCCTCCATTTTGCGTCTCGTCGACAATAGGTATCCTTCTGCGTTATAATTTAGACAGGTTTGCTCAAAATAATCAACGGTGGTGATTGTCATTTTATACGTTTTATCGTTTCTGGTGTCGTTTATAATCGTCTATTTGCTGATTCCTCCACTTGGCAGGCTCGCTTTCCGGCTTGATTTTGTGGACAAGCCCCGCCAGGATGTCGAGCGCAAAATACATAGGAATCCCATCCCGCTGACAGCCAGCTACGCCATCTTTCTCGGATTTTTCATTACATATCTGCTGTTTGCCCGTGATTTCTCGCTGGAGACGCTGGCCCTGTTCATCGGAGGCGTGCTTCTGCTCACTATAGGTACAATCGATGACTGGTACAAAACCAAAGGCAAGGATTTCCCGGCGCTGCCGAAATTCATTGTGCAGATTACCGCTGCGATCCTCGTCTTTCTGTCCGGCAATGCGTTTACAGGCTTCATCAATCCCTTTTCCGGGGATTATGTGTCCCTGCCGGTCATTCTGCAGTTCCTGCTGACGATTATCTGGATCTTCGGCGTCACAACCGTGATTAACTTCTCCGACGGCATGGACGGGCTGGCCGGGGGGCTTACCGCAATTTCAGCCGTTACCCTGTTCATTGTCGCTTTGGCCAAAGGACAGTCCATGTCAGCCATCATGGCAATCTCTCTTGTCGGCGTGACGCTTGCCTATCTGCGGTACAATAAAGCTCCGGCCAAAATATTCATGGGCGACGCCGGCGCAACCTTTCTCGGCTTTATCCTGGCGGTAATCGCCCTCGACGGGGCGTTCAAGCAGGCAACCGTGCTGTCGCTGTTCATCCCGATTCTGGCGCTTGGTGTACCGATCTTCGATAACATCTTTGTTGTTGTCAAAAGATTTCTTCAAGGCAAGTCTATCTACCAGGCCGATGCCACACAGGTGCATTACCGCCTGCTCAAAGCCGGACTCAACCAGAAGCAGGTTGTTGCCGTGCTCTACCTGGCTAGCGTGTGCCTGTCGCTGTCTTCGATTATTCTGCTGCTGATTGAGACCTGATAAGATCGAGTAGGAGGAGGCTGCAAGCCCCCGTCCTCTCACACCACCGTACATGCGGGTCCGCATACGGCGGTTCCAAAAGGTTAACAAAGCTCTAAGTAACGTGAAAGCAAGCTTTTCAGCCCTTTCGCTTCCCAATAGGAAGTCGGGAGGGCATTATTTGTATTCCGGGACATTTCCCATGCGCCTCGCCGCGAGTTGGCCATCGTGAAACAGGCCCACTCAGGCACCCCAAGCGCCCGGAGTTCGCGGATTCGTGTGCGCACTCGCTTCCATTGTTTCCACAGGCACATTCGCAGCCTTCTCCGAATCCATTGGTCCAGCGTTTGGAGGTGTTTCTTCGCCGACGCTAGATGGAAATAGCCAAGCCACCCCATCAGATAACGGTTTAGTCGGCAAATTCGTTCTTCCATGGAAATGGACCACGTTCGGTTTGTCAGTTCACGGATTCTCTCCTTGAATCGCGAAATGGTCTTCGGTGCTAATCGAATGGTTGCCTGTTTCTGGCTCAGGAAACTGAATCCTAAAAACTTCCGGTGCCAAGGTCTGGCGACTGCACTCTTTTCCCGGTTCACTTTCAGTTTTAGCTTTCCTTCTACAAACCCGCTAACCGATTCCATGACCCGTTCGCCAGCTCGTTTGCTCGCCACAAAGATATTACAGTCGTCCGCATAGCGCACAAAGTGCAGGCCACGTACGGTCAATTCCTTATCCAGATCATCCAGTAGAATGTTTGCCAAAAGCGGGCTCAGCGGACCGCCTTGCGGCGTTCCTTCCTGGCTGTGCTCCAGCTTTCCATTCACCATGACTCCGGCGTTTAGATACGCGCGAATCAGTGTCAGCACTCTTTTGTCTGTCACTTTCCGCGCCACTCTCGCCATCAGCATGTCGTGATTTACCCGGTCAAAGAATTTCTCAAGATCGAGGTCCACGACCCACCTCAGACCCTTTTGGATATATCTTTGCGCTTGTTTTACTGCGTCATGTGCACTTTTCCCGGGTCGAAAGCCGTAGCTGTACCACGAGAATTCTGCGTCAAAGATCGGATTCATGACTTGTAGAAGAGCCTGCTGGAGAAAACGGTCCATCACGGTCGGGATGCCCAGCAGCCGTACGCCGCCTCCGGGTTTGGGGATTTCCACCCGTTTGACTGGCGCAGGTCTGTAAGTTCCCGCCAGAAGTTCGGCTTTCACCGGTTCCCAATGTGTTTTCAAGTAAGCTTGTAGATTCGCTACCGTTACATGGTCCACACCGGGGGCTCCTCCGTTCTGTACCACTCGTTTATACGCGAGCCGAAGGTTGTCTCCTTCGAGCATTCGCTCCAGCAAGTTGTTCGCTGCTTTGCGAGAGGGAGGGGCGGTTTGTGCCGACGAAGAACTCGGCGCTCCAGCATACCCTGGCGGCTTCACCGCTTCTCTTTGCTGGCAGCTCTCTTGCGAGATATTCGGCTGTCGTTGCTCTTCATGCGAACGCATCGGTTTCCTCTCTCCTTTCGGTTCAGCCCTTCCGTAAACTGTTGCAACAGTTTACGTACTATGGCCTCTGCTGACTCCTGCCCGTTCAGCGCAACCTCTCGGTTACGGTTACAAGTTTTTTTTCCTTGCATACCGGACAGGCCTCCCCAGATAAGAACGTCATCTTTCCGCCCGCACCTGCCCAAGTTTACGATTGCAGCCCTTGGCAGCTTAGGATTTCGTCATGTCTAGGTGACTCATCCGGCTGCAACCGCCTCAAATTGGATTCGTGTACCTCAGGTCGTGCTTTTGCCTCCGGCTTCCTTCAGATTCCACCTCGCGGTAGACACCCTTGCCCTTGGCTAACGGTAGGCGCTTGCCAGCCCCCGCTCGGGACTTTCACCCTAGAGATGACGCCCATGCTGGGCGTACCAGAACAATACCCCGCCCTTTATGAAGGGCGGGGTATTTCTTTTTGGAGATGAAACCACGCCGCTGTTAGCCGCTCTGAGATCGGGTCTCCGGCACAATCAGTGCAAGTCTGCCGATCCCCGGAAAAGGGTAAGCGGCAGGTGTTCTAAGTGCTGATGTAATTACTAGAGTGCGGCAAAGTCTGCTATAGCGGGAACGCTACAAAGCTCAGTTGGAATTCCTCCACCTAATTCGGTCCTTTTTCCTTATTTATGAGCTTTAGTTGGAAATTCTCCTGCTATTCAGGTGGATAATGGCTGTTAGTGACTCATCCGGTAGATTTAAGTGGAGTTTTTCCAGCAAGTTTTGTAATACCGGTATTTATCGGAGAATTAAATGGAGAAATTCCACTTACAGATGGCGCCCCCCTAACTCCCCTCCTGCGTGAACAAATACAGCTGCCGGTAAATATCCACGATCTCCTCCAGCGGCATGCGGACCAGCCCGCTGGAGGACGGGGCCACAAACTCGCGTACACCGTCAACAACCGGTACACTCTCCTGAAAGCCCCATCCGGCCTTGCTCCGGCGGCTGAATTCTGTGTAGACGCCTTTGCCGACAAAGCAGGCAATCTGCGGGCGGTAAAGTGCCAGCTTGGCGCGCAGCTGCTCCCGCCCTTCCGTATATTCCTCACGGGTGATATCCTCCGCCCCTACCGTCGGCCGGGCTACAATATTCGTGAAGCCGTAGCCCAGCTTCAGCAGTTCGCCGTCTTCGGCGGCTGTATACAGGCGGTCTGTCAGGCCGGACCGCTCCAGAATCCGCCAGAAGTTATTGCGCGGATTGGCATAATGATGGCCCAGCTCCCCCGAGCGGATGCTGGGATTGAACCCGATAAAAACAATCTGCAGTCCGTGATCCAGATGATCCCGTACCTCATTCATCCTGTTCCCCTCCCGGCTCCCGCGGATTAATTTTCTTCGTGCAGGGTGATACATTCAGGCGGAACCGGCCCTGCCAGCCACACCTCGTTGCCTGCATAATAGAAGGTTACACCAGACTCCGCAGCTTTAATCGTATCTACCGCCAGCAGCACCAGCCTGCCTCTGCGCCGTCCGGCCAGGCTGGCAAAATGAAGACCCTCCGATAAATGGACATACTGCCTGCCCATCGGTTTCAGACCGTCCTTCAGAACGAGGGATAAAGCCTCTTCATAAGTGCCATGGTACAGCACCGGCGGCGGCGTGCCGGGACTGTATGCCACCTTGGTATGGCTGTGCCCATATCTGGCTTTGATCCTGTCCCCTTCAAGGGCAAAACGCTGCTTCTCGCTGTTTGCGGCCACCTGGCGGATATCCGCCTCCGAAATTTCTGACCACTTGGGATCAGCTGTTATTACAGCCAGCAGATCTTCCAGCAGGCAGGAGCCGTCTTCGGGGTCAAGCATCAGCCCGGCTTCCTCCGGGGTATGCCGGAGGAGCTTGGTCATATATTTGCTGAGAGATACTTCAGCCTTGTGATTCAACATTACTCTCACCTCTTTTGTTCTACAGCCGCGGATCTACCGGATCAGACTCCAGCGCCAGGGCGGCAAGGACACACTCATGCACCCGCTCCACCGGCTCCTTGCGGATGAAGCGTTCCACCGATTCGGCGCTGAGCGCACATTCCATGAGGGCATGGCGTTCTTTTTTACCGGTTTTGCGCTGCTTGAGCCTGGCCAGATGTTCCGGCTGCAGGTAATCCATGCCATAGATAATGTGCAGATATTTGCGGCCCCGGACTTTGACTGCAGGCTGAATCATGGATTTGCCGTTACGGGTGATGAACACCTCAGGCTTGATGACGATCCCTTCATGGCCGTCTTCAGTCATTTCTTCCCACCAGCGGATAACCTCCGCCTCATCAGCTTCACTGCTGATAATGCGGTATTCCGTCTCCATGAACAGCGGCGAAACGCCGGCCAGCTCGCGGTTATGCTCCATATGCCACAGATGGCTGTGGTCAAAATAACTCTGCCCGCTGTGTGCAAGCGTGTGGAACGGGGCAATCCTGACCCCTTCCAGTCCGCTGACATCCCAGCAGTATTTCTGAAAAGCCTCACGGAAGACCCGCGCATTCTTCAGCTTTTCTTCCATCTCCTGCACCCAGCCGGATACATCCCGGCCAGCCTGCTCCGCTTCCTTCAGCTTCTCCAACAGATGCTCCCGGTCCATCTGGGCAGCTTCCGCGACATGGGCATACTGGGTCGCGATCAGCTCCCGCGCCTTCAGGTTCCACGGGATGATCTCGGCATCGAGCAGCAGCAGGTCCGTGCTGTGTTTGACAAAATAACCAGCAGCATGCAGATCGGCATTCAGCCTGGAGAGCACCTCGGCTTCTGTGGCGCTGTCAAAGAAAGAGCGGCCTGTCCGGGTATAAATCGTGCCCAGGGTAGGGCGTCCGACATAGGATACCGCAGCCCCGGCATCGCGGAACAGCAGCAGCACCGCCCGGCTGCCCATATGCTTTTTCTCAGCAATCATCTTCTGCACGCCTTGGGCGCGGAAATAGTCAAAAGCCTCGCGCGGATGCTCCAGATAAGCCTCATCTGCAGAAACAGCCGGCGGACTCATCGTCGGCGGAATGTAGACCAATTCCTCAAGCGGAACTGTAAAATGTGACACCGTGTCTATAGCCGCTTTCACGAATTCTCCGCGGACAGAGAGTTCACCATAAGCTTCCGTCATGACGGAATAGCCCTCCACGAATTTCCGCAAGTTAGGCGGGGCGAACCGGCCGCGCTCCCAGCGGATCAGCGGGCTGTCCGGATCTCCGGCATAGTCCTGCTGTGCCTTGACACTGACAAACTGCCCTTCCGGATAACGGTATGCAGTCAATGCCCCTCCGAAGACAGCCCCCTGATCAATGTTAATCGTATTCTTAACCACAGCAGGATATGGTCTTGGATCATGGCCCCAGACAATCAGCTCCCCGGAATCATGCTCGACATACCATTCCTTGCGCACAGGCTTCCCGCTGCCGTCTGTCCCCTCCGTGTCACCGTAGCGGCAGAAATCCGAAATCCGCCTGGACTGTTTGCCGATATATTCATCACGGATGCCGGCATGGGCAACAACAACCCTGCGCACGCCGTTACTGCACAGAACCAGATGACTTGGCGCAGAGAGCAGAAACTGCTTCATTTCTTTTTTAAATGCATCCGCAGCCCCGTCACCGTTATCCCGGGCATACTGCGCAAGTTCCGCAGCAAACTTCTCGTCTCCGTGACTGAGCGTAACGCTGCGGCCATCAAGATAGCGGGCAATTTTCCAGCCATGGTTGCTGTCGATCATCCGCGCGGCTCCGGCATCGCAATGCTGCTTCCAGAAGCTCAGCGTCTCCAGTGATTTCGGTCCGCGGCTCATTACATCCCCGGCAGAGATCAGCGTTCTTCCGTCGGGATGTCTGAACAAACCCTCATCATCAGGCGTATAACCAAGCTGTCCGAGCAGCTCCAGCATTTCATCATAACAGCCGTGAATATCGCCAATGACATCAAATCCGGCGCCGATATCCAGCAGCAGCGGGTTCTCTTTTCGGATAAACCGGACATCCTCTTCTGCTTTCAGAAAATAAGTGAATTCAAAGCCTTCCTCGCGCATACCGCGCAGCGAACGCCTGAACTGGGCATACTGCGCTTTCACCCGCTGTCTGCCGCGCGGCTGCTCACGCCCTTTATCCCGCTCAAGCAGGATCTGCTCCGGCACATCGAGGACCCAGGCGGCACACGGCAGATCATGCTTTGCGGCCAGCTCAATGTATTTGGCACGGTATTCAGGCAGCAGATGGGTGGCATCAACCACAGTCAGTCTGCCCAGCCTGCAGCGCATGCCGACTATCGTATTCATTGCCTCAAAGGCCAGTTTCGACAGCTTCTGGTAGTCATTATAGACAATATCCGCTTCCTCACGGGGCCGGCCTTTCCATTCGACGTAATCAATATCCCCTACCAGCGTCCGGTAGTCATCAGAGGAGACGATTTCCGTCTGCAGCAGCGTTCCCTCTTCCACCAGCCGGCGGAGAAGTGTCGTTTTACCGCTGTTGGAAGGGCCCACCAGTACAATAATCCCTCCATGCGGAAAAGGGATCACCCGCTGCCCTTGCTGTCTTTCAGTCATGGGATGCTGCCTCCTTTGTAAATATGGCCATCTGGGTCGGGCAGCCGAACTCTTCCGAACTTTCGCCGATGCCCCTTATTTCTGCCGAATAATCAAATTCCGTTGTCCAGCCTGCGCACCACGCGGCAAAAGCCTCCCGGGTCCACTCAAAACGGTGATCCCCGTGGCGCATCTCCTCCCTGTCCATCTCATACACCGCGTTATACTCCTTGTTTGGTGTGGTGACAATTAAAGTCCTTGGGGCGTACTGTGCCAAAATAGTATTCATCACTCTGCCGAGTCTATGCTCGTCAATATGCTCAATAACCTCGCAGAGAATTATTATATCCTTGCTGCGCAGAGACTCATCGAAATAGAACAGCGAGCCCGTGACCGGCTCAGGCACAATTACACCCGGCTTGCCTTCCAGCTTGGCAAAACGCTCCAAGGCACGCAGCTGTGACACCGCGGAAGGCTCCACCGCTTTAATCTCCCGCACACCCGGCACACTGCCCAGGATGGCAGACAGCTTGCCTTCGCCGGAGCCGAAATCAACAACACTCCCCCTGGCATCAAGACTCTCTACCGCATCAGCAATAGCTGCATAACGCAGATCATTCAAGCGGACCTTGGGAGGCTCGGGTACCGGCGGTTTATCCCCCTGGAAGGCAGGTTCCGCAGGTGCTCCGCCTGAATCCTCCGTTAATCCTTCAGCCTCCGGAACAGGTCCCGCTTCTGTAATTTTCCGGGCAGCCCCTCTGCCCGCCTGACTTTCATACTGCTTGATCGCATCGGCGAAACGCAGTGAACGCTTAAGAATCAGCCCGCGCAGCGGATGTTCTTCCAGCCAGCCTTCGCTATACCGTCTGATCTTGTCCACTTCTTCCCCGCTGATATAGTAGTGCTTATAATCATCCAGCGCCGGAATCAGCACAAACAGCTGTCTGAGTGCAGTCTGCAGTGTCTGCTTCCCCGTAAGCTTCAGATAACGGACGGAGCTGCGGTTTTTCAGGTCAAAGGAATATTCCGCATTTCCGCGTTCCACCTGTACCTTGTAACCCAGTGCCGAGAACAGTTCCTCCAGCGTGTGGTCAGGCAAATTGGAGGCTACCGGCCCGAACGACAGCGTAAGCGTCAAGGGATACTCAACCCAGGGTAAAACAGCTTCTTTAGGCTTGCCGTTAAGGGCAGTCCCGAGCGCGGCGCGGATATAAGAACAGAACAGGCTGCTCGTTACAAATTCACGGTCGTTGATATACTGCGTAATATCACTGTGGGCTGCAGAAGCCCCTTTTACCAGTTCCACAGGATCAGGCGTAACGTAAATGACAGCCTCCGCTTCCTCTTCGGAAGAAGAAGTGAACACAATCCGTACCCTGGCTTCCTTATCGTTCCGGTCGTAGAGATTATTCGGGTTTTTGGCCAGCAGGTGGGAGAGCATTCCCGCCCCTTCCCCTGCCGCTTTTATAATTAAATGCATCGTCTGCATCACTCCTTATTCCTGTCATTGATCGGGCCTCGCTGCAGTCCAGCGGCTCTCCTGCCCCCATACCTCAAGCAGCGCACTGCGGAACAGCTCATCCAGCGTGTCATCTGCTATACCATTACCCGAATCTAAACGGGGAGCCGCTGCTTCAAAATGAGAGATCTGCCGTTCCAGATAATCGTTAATGTCATCCAGCCGGGGCTCCAGATTCAGCTCATCACCGGACATTTTGCGGAGGAGCAGTTTTTGTATAGTGTCACTCAGTTCGCTGCCTTCCGGAATCAGATCATTGACCAGCACTGTAAAATCCAGGGGAGGAACCTCACCGTATTTCTCAATCCAGGCACAGGCCAGCAGCGGCCGAAGCACATAGAAATATTTTTTGATTTTGACTTCACTGCCCTGAAGATACTCCCGGTAATTGCCCCTGGCCATATTCAGATAGTGGTAAATACAGGACTTGGGCGAGAAGCTAAGCGGTGAAAGACTGCGGACTTGCTCAGCCACCTTATAATTTTCTTCATACTTGATCGGGGACTGCAGCCACTCCAGCAGCGGCGGATTGGATTTGCGGAACAGCAAGAGAGCCTTCTTCAGATCCCAGCCGTTAATATCCAGCAAATCGCTGATTGGGCGTTCAATGACATCCCGCTGTTCAAAAATCGAGAGATAGTCCTCCGGTCGCCGCAAATAGATAAACCGCACATCATAATCGCTATCCCTTGACGGAAATCCCCAGGCCCGGCTGCCGGACTCGCAGGCATACAGAATACGGACATTATCTTCTGACTCTATTCGGCGCAGCTCGCCCAGGATGGATTGTTCTATTTCGGTCATTCTCTTCTCTCCCTTCAGATCTTCAAGTATGCAAAAAGGCCATGGACGTCATCGTCCATGGCCCCGCTATGCCTATCAGCAGAACATACGGCTGCTCTAACACCGGTGTACAGCAAAAGAAGTCCGGCTTAGACCTGCCGCTGCCTAGGCTGAGCAATATAAGCAGGCGGGCAAATGAACGAATGAGAATGAGGGTTATTGACGTTATTAAAAATATTGGAGTTACCCGGCTGCAGCTTATTCTCATATCCGTTCATTTGTCCTGACCTCCTTACTGTACTGTTGTATAATTTCCAAAAGCATAATCCACATATCCAGTTCCTGTCAACCGTCCGTTACGGCAGCAGCGCTTTAAAGGCAGGCGACATGTCCTGCTCATGAAGGGATATATAATCGGTTCTCTTCTCCTGCTTATAAATGATTTTCACCAGATATTGGCCCTTCTGATCTGCATAGCTGCGCTGGTTCTCCAGAATTTCAGAGATAATCCCGGCATCTGTAATTACAGCAGAAGCTTCCTCACTGCGGGCCAGCTTCATTTGTGCCTCAACATTATACCTTTCCTCAGCGGGAATCCGCTGTGAATAGTTATTTCTGATGATCTCGGCAGAAGTGACATCGGAGGCTTTGATCCGGACTCTGTCAGCATAACCCTTCTCAGTGAGCCATGCCCCCAGCTCTTGGAACGACGGTTTCCAATCGTAACCGTAAGACATCTGATATCCGTCAGCATGCGGCTTGCCCATGATCTGCAGGAAGGCAAAAGAAGTCCGGCTGCTGGTCTGATCATCGTAGGTCATATTCAGATATTCCCGCTGAAGGATCTCCGTGAGCTCCTTGACTTCCTGCGGCTCTGAAATAGCGACTGCTTTATTAAAATAACTCAGGCGGATCGTCTCGATATCCGCTTCAAGGCGGGACAGCATATACTCCTTGCGCTTGTACCCCTCGCTTTCCATGACTGCCCGCAGCTCCGGCTCAAAGCCCTGCTCAGGAACCATATAAGCACGGTGAACTTTCCGCCCATTGTCAAGCTCGTATACAAAATCCATCTGGCGGAAGGATCGGAATTCGGAAGTGGTGTAAGAAGGACCTTCCGGCCGCACCGTTACCAGGGCCTGGTGCAGATTGCGGACTGCCTCGATGTAATTTCTATCCCCTGTAAAAGCTTCTTCGTGATACATGGCTTGGGGAGTGCCGTATACATTCATGTCCTCGGTGAACATCCGGTAGTTGCCGCCGGCGTATACCGCCTGGACCTTCTCTCCGTCCGGCACCCGGCCCTCATACCCCGTCATGCTGGTGACGGGAACATAGAGCAGCAGGCCCAGCAGCCCTGCGTATACAGCAAATTCCACCGGCACTCTGCGGCTCAGAATATGCCAGGTTTTGCGGATAATCATCTCCGCGGCAATATAGCCGAGCAGCGCTCCGGCAATATAACCGCTTAGGATCCAGCCCAGCTGCTGCTGCTTGAGTTCACCGAAATAGGTACCGGAAATCAGCATAGTGCACAGCATAAATCCGGCTTTGAACAGCGGATTGAAATAAGTGAAGGCTATTGCCTGTCCTGCTTTTTCACTATGGCGCTTGCGGTACAGCACTACAGACAATCCTGCTAACAAGACGGATAGTATCGCATACAGCCACAAATGCATTGCCTGAACAGGATTTGTTTTCACATAAACCATTTGCAGGATGGGAGACCATACCTCTACATTAGCCATGGTTCCGTACCATTCGGGATATCCGTACAGGTACATGCCCAAATGCCGGTTGAGCAGCTTGATCATCATCACCGGAAGCAGCAGCAGAATAAAAATGACCATTCCCTGAAGGATGCTTTGCCCGGTGCAGATGCCGATAAACAGGCTGAACATGAACAGAAACAGCGTATAGATGATGACTGTCAGGGCCCAGTTCCACACTGCCCATCCGGAATAAATAAACATATTACCGTCCAGGGGTCTGACAACCCCTGCCACCGCAGCAGTAAGCAGGACAGGCACCATCAGCAGGATAAGTCCGCTTACGATATGCGATACCAGCAGATGCTCCCGGCGCAGCGGAAGGCTGTGATAGAAGTCGGAGGGCATTTTGGCCTGCAGATAGCGGAACAGGAACAGACCGGCAGCTATGGGTACCGTAACCGCGAACATCATCTGAATTTCGCCGCCGACGAAGAACAGGCTCATTACTTTCTGCGGCTTGGCATACGGATCATTGCTCATGAACATCTGCAGCGGTAATGCAAATAAAAGACCCAGCGTATAAATAATTCCGATCCAGCCGTGCTGCCGCAGATTCTGGCGGATAATGCTGCTGTTAAAGAAGAATCGGCTGAACGTCATAACCGGCATCCCCCATTTCATAGATAAAGATTTCTTCCAGCGTCAGCGGAAGCAGATCGAACACATACGGCTCATATACATGAAAAGCCTTGGAAATCCGCTCACGGTCCCCTTTGACAATATAAAGATTGACGCTTCCCCGCTGCTCCTGATGGAGAATTTGCAGCTTGGCGCCCAGAGCCGCTGCATGCCGCTCATCGCGGAAGGCGACCTGGATCTTGTGCGTGTCCGCCTTGAGATCATCCAGATCCTTCTCCACCAGCATTCTGCCGGCATGCATAATGCCGATATGATCGCATAAATCCTCAATTTCCCGCAGATTATGCGAAGAGATCAATACGGTAAGATCCCGCTCGGCCACTTCCTGGAACAGGAGATTCTTGATCTGCCGCCGCATGACCGGATCCAGACCGTCGATCGGCTCGTCCATGACCAGCACTTCCGGGGTGCAGCTCAGCGCGAGCCAGAATGCCGCCTGCCGCTGCATCCCCTTAGAGAACCTGCTCAGCTTCCTGCGCTGATCCAGACGAAAGACAGAAGCCAGCTCCTCAAAACGCTTCGTGCTCCAGCCGGGATATATAGATTGATAAAAGGCAGCCATACTTTTCAAATTCGACTGCGGGAAGAAATACGGACTGTCCGGCATAAAAATAACATTTCTTTTCGCTTCGGGATTATCGAATACCGGCTGTCCGCCGACGCTGACCGTCCCTTCCTCGGGCCGGTAGATGCCGGCCAGCGTCTTCAGCAGTGTGGTTTTCCCTGCCCCGTTCGAACCGAGCAGTCCATAAATCGCTCCCTTATGTACACTCAGCGAGATGCTGTCAACAGCTTTCTCCCCCTGAAAAATTTTGCTGACTCCGCGGATCTCAATCATGGTTCTTCTCCTCTCTCTCCTCAAGCACCTGGCGGTACAGCGCCCCGATTTCCCCCTCGGTAAAGCCGAGGTAGACGGCTTCGGCCATGAGCCGGAGCAGTTCAGTGCGGAGCTCCGCCTTCTTGCCTTCATTCTGTTCCTGGTGCATTGGTGCAATAAAGCTTCCTTTTCCCGGCAAAGAGTAAATATACCCCTCCCGTTCCAGCTCCCGGTAAGCCTTTTGGATCGTGTTGGGGTTGACTGTCAGCTGTGAGGACAAGGCTCTTACCGACGGAAGCTGTTCATCCGTCCGCAGGATGCCGTGCATAATCATTTCCTTGACCTTGTCGGTCAACTGCTCGTAAATCGGCTTGCGGCTGCGAACATCCAATTCGAACATAACCGTCCTCCATTCATCATGCTGTGTAGGTAAACCTCTCTAGGTGTATTAACTGTATTACTATTATTAATACAGTTAGAAACAGCTGTCAACCTTGACAGCAAAAAAACGGTCCCTAAGGGACCGTTCCAAAGTATTGAGAAACCCTTTTAATGGTCTTGGGTTCCTTTGCTGCGTTTCCATATCTGAGGACGCTGTCTCTGTTATATGCCTCGTCCCCTTTCGCACGCTAACGGACACTTCGTCCGTTATTTGCCATAAATTTCCCCGTTTCGATGAAATAACGGATCCAGGGTCCGTTAGAATCCCAAAACAACACCTCTGGCGCAAGATAAAGGATCTAGGGTCCGTTAGCATTAGCTTTTCAGCATTTCCAAGTCATTACTATGTTCTGGTGCGCGTCAGTTGATGAATTGAAGCCGGCAATTGTTAATGCGGTGTCGTGAATCAAGATCGCATAAATAAGGTTGTCGAGACTTTCTCAACGGCCTGAAACGGCCCCTAAGGGACCGTTCTCGTATCTTACGTATAATTGCTTTATCACGAAAAAGCCAGAGATCAGCGGGTATCCTTCCAGAAATTCACCGGCTGCAGATCTTTCGTAATCAGCTGGAAGTCATAGCCTTCCTTCTTCAGCGTTTCGAGCAGGCGCGGCAGCACCTTCAGCGTGGCCTTTTGATCATGCATCAAAATTACCGGACTTGTCTTGGACTTCTTCAGTTTGTGGACCTGCTCCATCACAGAAGTGTAGATTTTGTCACTGTTCTCCTTGTATTTCCAGTCTTCCGAGTCCACATTCCAGTCCCATAGATGATAACCCTGGTTCAGCACCTTGTCCCTGAAGGACTTCGTGAAATAAGGTTTGCTCCCATAAGGCGGACGAATCAGCGTTGTGCCCGCACCGGCAATTCTGTTCAGTGCAGCATTGGCATCCGCCATTTCCGCAAGTGCTGCGGCCGGGGAAGCATAGAATTTCTCCTTGCGGTGGGTCATCCCGTGCAGCCCTAATCCTTGCCCAAGCTTCACGGTTTGCTTCACAGCGGAAGGGTAACGGTTCATATTCTGTCCAAGCATGAAAAAGGTCGCCTTCACTTTATATTGGCCGAGAATATCCAGCAGCTGCCCTGTCGTTGCCGAGGGCCCGTCGTCAAAGGTCATATAGACAGTCTGCCCGGGCGTGCCCGGTTTTGCTTCCTGAGCCGGCTCAGCAGCAGCCCGGGGCTTTAGTTCCTGCTGATACTTGGCCGCAAATGCCGTATCATCAAGCTTCGCCGAGGCATTGCGCACCCTGAGCAAATATTTATCAGGCTGGTAGGTTATTATATAACCAAGATGGCTGCTGAGCTGCAGCGGAACCATCAGCGATCCCTTCTCCAGGAAGGTGTTCATCTCTACAGCTGTGCCATCCTGAAGCACTGCGCCCCCTTCTCCCTGAAGCAGGCGGAGTGTTCTTCCGTTCCCTGCAACCGCAATTCCTTCCTTAAGTCCGGTCAGGGTCCAGTTCAGTTCATTTGCGAGCTGGCGCAGCGGAACATAATAACGGCCAGCGGAAAACACTGGTTCTATATCGCTCAGTTTGTCATTGACTCCGAGCTTCGAAACGGGGTTTGCACCTGCAGCACTTGCCGCAGACTGAAGAATGCCGGTACAAAGAAATAAGGACAGGAACAGCAGCATTACTTTTTTAATCACGAGCATTAATCTCCTATCTATGTATATTTGAATATAACTCTATCATAGTTAACGGAATGGAAATTTGAGAGATTGTAACCGCCACAATAAAATGTTGTTACCCTTTGACAGTGATAAATGACACAAATTCAATGATTATTGTTCCAAATGCAGAATTCGTCGAATACTGTCGTATCAAGCAAAAGACGGTTAAAATCAACGTTTTTTACGCACTATAAATGTGACGAAAAAAGGAACTTTATTTAATATGTGAACAAATTTTGAACTACCTTAAAATAAGCTTAAAGCGCGCCACTACAGTGATCTTTATCATACCTAACAATATTTGTAACAAATTTCTCACACATATTTAACTTAATCGACATTATTAAGGACTTATCTAGCTTATATGGTAATTAATGTATTTTGAAAAATGGGTATGTAGTTCTTATTATAGATACAGGTTATTGTTTCATGGCTAATGTACGGCTAATGAAAAGAAGTATTGAAGGAAGGAGTTCTATATGAAAAAAAAGGGACCGTTATACGCTTTGTTTCTCAGCCTTATCCTTCTCCTGCCGGGATGCAGCTCCTTAACCGTGCTGAATCCGAAGGGGCCTGCTGCAAGAACGTTATCTGACACCATCATCCTCTCCATTATAACGATGGCCTTCGTTCTCGCAGTTGTCTACATCTTATATATCTTCGTGCTGGTGAAATATCGTGCGAAGAAAAGCAATGAGGGTTACATTCCGGAACATGAGGAGGGCAATAAGTTACTCGAGGCGATCTGGATCATCATCCCGATTATTATCGTAGCCTTCTTGTCCGTTGTGACTGTCAAGTCCACCCATGCTGTCGAGAATGTGGCTGATGAGTATAAGGATCAGAAGCCTCTGGTCATTTATGCTTCCTCTTCCAACTGGAAATGGCACTTCAGCTATCCTGAGGAAGGCATCGAAACTGTGAACTACGTCAACATTCCGGTTCACCGTGCAGTTGAATTCAGATTGTACTCTTTCGGTACAATCACCAGCTTCTGGGTTCCGCAGCTTGCCGGACAAAAGTACGCCATGAGCGACATGCTTACAACGCTGCACCTCTCTGCAGATACCGTAGGCTCTTTTATCGGTAAGAACTCGAACTTCAGCGGTAAGGGCTTTGCCCATATGGAATTCGAAACGCTTGTTATGACCGATCAGGAATACACTGACTGGGTCAATGAAGTTAAAGAAACCGCACCTGAGCTTACAGAGGATGAATTCAAGGGTCTGCTGGCTGCCGAACATCTTGGACGCAAAACCTATTCATCCACCCATCTGACGTTCAGCCCTCCTCCTGGAGACCATGGCGATCATATGAGCGGACACGGCTCTGAGGACCAGATGGAAAACGGAAATCCGGAACATATCGACAACAAGGATATTCATCCTTCACCGGAGCCTTCCAGTCAAACCGAATTTGACGGTGAGCCGCATCCTGAAGTGGAGCAGCCGCTTCCAAGCTCAGACGTTGAAGAACACACTCACGAGAGCAACTAGCTCTTAAATAGTATGAAGCAATTGTACCAACCTGAAAGGAGCCATCCTAATGGATTTAGAAAAATTTAAGGTTCACGGCGAACCCCTGATTTATGGGGCCATGATCAGTATCGCTCTCGCCACCATCGGGATTCTCGTTGGGCTGACCTATTTTAAAAAATGGGGCTACCTCTGGCGCGAATGGCTCACGACTGTGGACCACAAGAAAATCGGGATTATGTACATCCTCGCCGCCCTGCTGATGCTGTTCCGCGGCGGTGTGGACGCCCTGATGATGCGTCTGCAGACAGCTGCACCGGAAATGAAGTTTCTGGATGCGCAGCACTATAATGAGGTATTTACGACCCACGGTCTGATTATGATCCTCTTCATGGCGATGCCGTTTATCATCGGTCTCATGAACGTAATCATTCCGCTGCAAATCGGTGCAAGAGACGTTGCCTTCCCGCGCCTCAACGCCGTCAGCTTCTGGCTCTTCTTCATGGGAGCGATGCTGCTGAACATTTCCTTCGTTGTCGGGGGATCGCCGGATGCAGGCTGGTCCGCTTACTTCCCGCTGGCAAGCATTGAATTCAGTCCGACTGTAGGTAACAACTACTACTCTCTGGCACTGCAGATTTCCGGTATCGGTACGCTTATTACAGGGGTTAACTTCATCGTTACCATCCTCAAAATGCGTGCACCAGGCATGACCCTGATGAAAATGCCAATGTTCACATGGTCCGTGCTGATCACTAACATCATTATCGTATTTGCATTCCCTGTGCTTACCGTAGCACTTGCCCTGATGATGTTCGACCGGCTGTTCGGCTCTCAATTCTTCACGATGGCCAACGGCGGGATGGATATGCTCTGGGCGAACCTGTTCTGGGTATGGGGCCATCCGGAGGTATACATCGTTATTCTGCCGGCATTCGGTATTTACAGTGAAATTATCGCGACCTTCTCCAAAAAGAACCTGTACGGTTACAAATCCATGGTCTTCAGTATGGTGATTATCTCCCTCCTGTCCTTCCTGGTATGGGCTCACCATTTCTACACTATGGGTCAAGGCGTTATGGTCAACAGCTTCTTCTCCATTACTACAATGGCGATAGCCGTGCCTACAGGGGTTAAAATATTCAACTGGCTGTTCACCCTCCGAAAAGGGCGGATTACCTTTACAACACCAATGCTTTATACGCTGGCCTTTATTCCGATCTTTACCATCGGCGGTGTTACCGGCGTCATGCTGGCGATGGCCAGTGCGGATTACCAGTACCACAACACCATGTTCCTTGTAGCGCATTTCCACTATGTTCTGATTCCGGGCGCAGTATTCGCCGTTATCGCGGGCTTCCACTACTGGTTCCCTAAAGTATTCGGCTTCCGTCTGAACGAACGTCTTGGCAAACACGCTTTCTGGTGGATCATTATTTCCTTTAACGTAACCTTCTTCCCGATGTTCTTCCTGGGACTGATGGGTATGACGCGCCGGATGTACACTTATTCGGAAGAGACCGGCTTCGGTCCGCTGAATATGCTGTCCTTCGTCGGTGCACTGGGTCTGGCCATCGGATTTGTTATTCTGGTTTACAACATCTACTGGAGTACACGTTACATGCCAAGAGATACAACAGGCGATCCTTGGGATGCACGTACACTGGAGTGGGCTACACCAAGTCCAATTCCGGCTTACAACTTTGCCATTGTGCCTAAAGTTAAATCGCTTGATCCTTTCTGGGAATCCAAGCAGAAGAACGTACCGCTTTATGAAGACAAAATCACCAAGATTCACTTGCCTAACAATACAGGGAAACCGTTCATTCTGGGAGTTATCTTCTTCTTCCTTGGCTTCTTCCTCGTATTCAGCATGTGGATTCCGGCTGTTGTGGCGGGAATTGGCGTACTCATAATGCTGGGAGCGATGTCCTTTGACCGGGATGAGGGCTTCTACGTTTCGGCTAAAGAAGTCGAAGCTACAGAAAAGAAACTGCGGGGTGAGACTGTATGAAAATAGATGCGTCCAAGCCGCTTGAATACTCGACAGAAGAGAACAGTAATAAGATCTTCGGCTTTTGGGTGTTTCTCGGAGCTGAAATTCCGCTCTTCGCCACATTGTTCACGGTTTACTTTGTCATGGTTGACCGCTTTGCCAGCGGCCCCAGCGGTGCTGAAATCTTCGAAATCGGTCCTGTACTGATTTCAACCTTTCTGCTCCTGACAAGCTCGTTCACGATCGGCCTTGCCGTCCATGCCATGCGCCTGGGCTACAAAAAAGCGATGATGTTCTTTATGGGGATCACGCTGCTGATGGGTCTCGGCTTTATCGGGATTGAAATTGAAGAATTTCTGACTTACGTTCATGAAGGTGCAACACTGCAAACCAGCGGTTTCCTGTCCAGTCTCTTTGTACTGCTGGGAACGCACGGTGCCCACGTCAGCTTCGGCTTCCTGTGGGGCGTAGTAATCATGATTCAGCTGTGGCGCCAGGGTATTACTCCGGCCAATGCTAATAAAACATTTATCTTTTCATTGTTCTGGCACTTCCTGGACGTTGTCTGGATCTTTATCTTCAGCTTCGTCTACCTGAAAGGACTGATGTAACATGATGAAGCAACTGTTTCCAATTCGCCATGTGATGGGTTATCTGGCCTCTCTGGTCCTTTCCGCTGCTGCGCTGGTTGTTATCTACGGAGATCTGTCCCAGAGTGCCAATATGGTTGTTCTGCTGGTCACTGCGATTATTCAGGCTTCTTTGCAGCTCTTCGTATTCATGCACATCGGAGAATCTGCCGATACCAAAAAAGAGCTGTATATCAATATCGCTTATGCCTTGTTTGTAGGTCTGGTTACCATTTTCGGAACGCTCTTCATTTTCGTATGGGGCTGGTACGCTTAAGACAGGCAAATATGTATTCATTGTTAAGGTCCGTTTCCGGTTTCAATACCGGAGCGGGTCTTTTTTTGTGGGTATGAAAAAAACAGGCCCGGGAACATATCGTTCCCGGGCCTGTCAGCTATAATCTTATCCCGCTTCCTCACAGTCTGAACTTTGCCAGCTCCTTCTGCAAATCCTCGGCTAATGTCGCCAGATATTGTGCTGACATTGACATTTCGCCCATTGCAGCCAGCTGTTCCTCGCTGGCTGCGCTCGTCTCCTGAATATCGCCTGCTCCTTTACGCGTAACCCCGTTTGCCTGCTCCATCGCCTCTGATACAGCCTTAGACTCTTCTAAAACATGTCCTATGGCCGCTCTCATCTCTTCAGTCTGCTCTACAGCACTCCTGATGGAGTCATCGATTTCCGCAAACGCCTGTGAGACCAGCTCGCTCTGTGCCACACCATGAGACACCAGCTCCACTCCCAAAGCCATGGATTTCACAGCACTGCCTGTCTGCTGCTGGATATCGGCGATAATGTCCGTGATCTGCAGCGAACTTCTTCCTGTAGCCTCCGCCAGCTTGCGGATTTCACCGGCAACCACAGCGAACCCCCGACCGTATTCCCCGGCTCTGGCCGCTTCAATAGAGGCATTCAGCGAGAGCAGGTTCGTCTGGGCAGATATCTCATTGATGGTGGTGATAATCGTATTGATTTCCTCCGACAGGTTATCCAGATGGCTGACAATGGCCTGACTGGCAGTTACGCTGGTGTCGATCTCCTTCATTTGGTCCATAATCTTGCCTACCGCTTCAGCCCCCAGATCTGCCGAAAGTGCGGCTCTGCTCATTAGCTCTGACATCTCATTGCCGCTCCGTTCTACGGCGGCAATATCCCCTGCCATGGTCTGGGCGGACTGTGAGGTGCGGGCGATGCTGTCCACCTGGGCTTCGAACCCGGAAGCGATCCCCCCGGCAGTTTCAGCAATCATGCGTGAAGCCAGCGAGGTCTGCTCTGCACTGGCACTCATTTCCTGTGAGGAGGCTGACAGCATTTCCGCGCTTTCCGAAACTCCCTGCATCATTCCTTTTAAGCTGTCCAGCATCAGGTTGAAGGACTGGTTAATCTGACCAATCTCATCCCTTGAATTGTACGAAGCCTTCACGGTCAGATCCCCCTGCTCTGCCCGCTGCATCGTGCCCTGCAGTTCTTTGAGCGGTTTCGTAATCAGCCGGGTAATCATAATACTGATTGCAATACACAGCACCCACGCCGCAGTAATCAGAGCCGTGCTTACATTCGTGGAGTTTTTGGCGCTTTCCGCAGTGAGCTCATTACGTTCTCCGGCATCCTGTACCAGCAGGCCGGTAGCGTCATCCAGCAAAGCTGTCATTTTATCCCTTAATGCACTAAAAGTACTGCCGCTGAAGACCTGATAAGCTTCCGCATTAAGATTGTTAGCAGCCAGCTGAATGATATTATTCCGCTGTGTCCGGTAATCAGACAGCAGTGATATGTACTCGTTAATTAAATTTTCGATTTCGCTGCTGCTGAAGCGGACCGATTTCAACTGTTCCATCAGCCCGTTGTTTCTTTCAATGTTCTCCTCAATACCAGCCGTAAGCTCCCCGTTTCTGGCGCTATCCTTGTTAACCATCTGTTCAAGAAGATAGGACTCAATGGTCCGGTTATTCGCGCGGATTTCGGTGACCAGGTACACCGGCTGCAGATTCCCGCTGTAGGTCTCCTGGGAGCGGTCTGCCATCGTTCCAATCGTAGTGATGCTTACTGCACCCAAACCAATGATCAGAATCACCGCAATCGCCGCGAGCAATGCCACTTTATATTTTACTTTCAGATGCCGCATATCGAGTTCCCGCCTTCTAGGAGTCTATTATTTACATCTTATATCGGCGAAAAAAGTCGAATTGATGATATAAAACATGAATTTTGTCGAAATATGAAAATGAGCGGCTGATAGTCTTAGTTTACATATGCAAGCCGCGAATTTGGCAAAGCCAAATGGAGCATCTTCTGCGGAATTTCACCATTTGAGAGCTGCCGCAATAGAGCGGTATGAGTGACTATTGCACTTTGTACAGCAGCTCCTACCTAATCTGGCTGATGGGAAGCCCCTGGCGGTTAATTGTATTTCCTGCAGTTAAAAGACGGCAAATCGCCCGTTTTGGAAGTTTAACTGTATTCAGTACATTTAATAACTACGTAAAGGCCCTTTTTCCGGCTTACGGGGATTTATAACTGCAGAAACTGCAACTATGCCCCTCCCGCCATCCAAAACAATTGTCTTTAGCTGCACGGAATACAGTTAAACTATCCGCCGAGCAAAAGGCCGGAGTCCGGTAGAGTGCAAACTCAATCTACATGGGCTCCGGCCTTTATAACACCCTAATTACTCCTGCAGCAAACCGTATTTCTTGCGGAAGCGTTCCAGCACCTTGGTCCAGCCCCCGGCCAGAATGGCGAGGAAGAATACATTAGACAGGGCATGCGCCAGGTCAAAATAAAAGCTGGAGGCATATGCAGCGGCTGCCAGCTCCCAGCTGAAGGCATCCGGAAGGCTGATCAGGTACCAGATATTCATAATCCAGCCGAACAGGAAACCCCAGACAAAGCCAAAGACAAGCAGCCCTATCCGGCTTTTCAGCAGTCGGGTATTCCGCAGCCAGCCGGTTGTCAGTCCGACCATTCCCCAGGCGAACATCTGCCACGGTGTCCAGGGCCCCTGCCCGAAGTATATATTGGAGACAAGCGCGGCCACTGCTCCAATAATAAAGCCGGCCTCTGCTCCAAACACGTAGGCCGACAGCATCACAATGGCCGACACAGGCTTGACGCTGGGTAACGCGGCAAAGGGAATCCGGCTCACCGCAGCGACAGCTGACAGCACAGCCAGCAGCACCAGCTCCCGGGACTCCAGAGGCCTGCGCTCCAGGCGCATGAACAGCGGCAGCAGAGCCACGGCGAGCAGCACCAGGCTGAGCAGCATATAATGCCTGTCCTTCAGCGCCGCTGTAAGCGCAAGACCGGCTATAAACAATCCCAGGGCAATTAACAGCGGGAAACGGAATCGGGCCATGCTTGTATCACATCCTCAATGGTCAATGCCTGCGGCAGCCGCTCCCGTACCATGCGGTTAACCACCGTTGTATAGAAATAGTTGCTGCTGAAAAAGTCTGCCGGAGCCCCCTCTGACGTAATGCTTCCATCGAACAGCAGCGCACAGCGGGACGCATGCCTTGCCGCAAATTCCACATCATGTGTCACCATCATGATGCTCATTCCCTGCTTCAGCAAATGGTCCAATAGGGCAGCGAACCGCTCCTTTGCCACGGGATCAAGTCCCTTGGTCGGCTCATCCAGCAGCAGAATATCTGGTTTAAGCAGCATCACCATGGCCAGCGCGAGCTTCTGCTGCTGCCCGCCGCTAAGATCATGCGGATGACTTTCAAGCACGCTCTGGAGCTGGAATACCTCCAGCAGCCGGTCGGTTTCCTTTTTCGCTTCTTCAGGAGACAGGCCGGAAATGTCAGCCATATGCCGCAGCTCCTCGGCCGCTGTGTCATAGCTGAAATAGAGCAGCGGATTCTGGGCCAGGAAGCCTGCGGCAACTCCCTTGGCCAGCTCAACTTTGCCGCGCTGCGGCTTGGCCAGTCCGCTCAGCACATGCAGCAGAGTGGATTTCCCGGCCCCATTTCCGCCCATGACAGCCAGCAGCTCCCCCTGCTGAAGCGATAGCGTCAGCTTTTTCAGCACCTCCGGACCGTCCTTCTCGTAGCGGAAGGTAACTTCCCGGCAGCTTAACAGAGACTTGCCGGATGGCTGATCCTCCGCTGTCTCCTTAACAGCAGCCTCTGGAGTCTTAGGGGGTTTAGCTGTGTCCAAGGATTCCAGCCAGCGTTTGCCTTGCCGCACAGTAAGCGGAATACTCTCAAGCGGTACAGCAGCCGCTTCAGGAGCCAGAGCGAGAAACAAACGCGAGGCTGTAGGCAGATAAGCGTGATGATCAAGCTTCTGTGCATGATCCGATTCACGTACGAACTGCCGGGGACTGCCATTAGCCTGCAGAACACCATCCTGAAGCAGCAGCACCCGGTCAGCCAGCGGCAGCACCTCTTCCAGCCTGTGCTCGCTGATAATGACCGTCATCGACAGTTCCTCATTCAGCCGGTGCAGCGTCTGGATGAACTCGCGGGCAGCGACAGGGTCCAGCTGTGAGGTCGGCTCGTCCAAGAGCAGCAGCTTCGGCTGAAGCAGCAGGACGGAGGCCAGGTTGAGCAGCTGCTTTTGTCCGCCGGAAAGCTCATGGACGGATTTATACAGCAGCGGCTCCAGTCCGAACAGCCCGGCAATCTCCGCCAGCCTGCTCCGCATGACCGAAGGGGAATACCCCAGATTTTCCATGGAAAAAGCCAGTTCATGCCACACTGTGTCCATCACAATCTGTGCATCCGGATTTTGAAAGACAATACCTATCTCGCCTGCAGCTGTCTCGGCAGACAGGTCTGCCAGCAGCCGGCCTCTATAACGGACACTTCCGCTGCCGGTACCAATCGGGGTGAGCTCCCGTTTCAGATGACGCAGAAGCGTAGTTTTGCCGCCGCCGGAAGGACCGCACAGCACTACGAACTCCCCCTCCTCTACCGTGAACGAAAGCTCATGAATCGAGTCTCTGGCTTCATCGGGATAACGGAAGGATAAACGTTCCGCCGTGATGATCTCCATAACCACTTCTCCTTTCCTTCCAGACCCAGCGGTGTCAGCACAAACAGGCAAAAGCCTGCATACATTACAGCTTCGCCCCAGCCGAATACCATGGGCTTCATGTGCGGATATATCTCAAGCACTCCGTAGCCCTGCAGCCAGCAGAGCAGCGGAACCAGTCCGCTTGCACCCAGCAGCACCAGTGTAATTTTATCCTCTCTGTCCAGCTTGTAGATTCCGTATACACTTCGCTTGCGGACACCGTACCCGCGCGACTTCATGGAATCAGCACTCTGCAGCGCCTCCTCAAGCGACCATGTCAGCAGCACCTTGAGAAGGGTCATGCCGTCACTGAGCCTTTTGCGCAGCTTGCCCTTGCTGACATCGATTCCCCTCATCTTCTGGATCAGGGTAATCTGCTTCAGCCTCCGCTGGAACAGCGGGACGAAGCGGAGCGTCATCAGGGTCAAAAGCGCTGTTTTGGGGGCCGCCGCCGCGAACAGGTACATGAATTTATCGGTCGTAACTGTATGATTGTACGAGATAAACAGGATAAATATCGTCAGCAGCACGATCATCATCATCAGTCCGTAGAGCACGGCCTCAAGCGTAACCGGCTGATCCATAAAATAAAACAGAATATGCGAGCCCCTGTGTGAGAACAGGGGATTCAGGACAGCCACCGAGCCTGCCATCAGCAGGTAGAAGGGCAGGCTGCGCAGCAGCTTCCGCCCCTGCCCCTGCAAAGCCAGCAGGCCAAGCAGAGCCAGAAGCTCTGTAAGCAGAAACAGCGGGTGAAACAGCAGGGCAGCAAACAGCAGCAGACCGGCGTAATACAGCAGGGCTACAGCTGGATGCATGGAGCGGAAGCCGCTGTTCATGGAGCTTTCGCTCCCAGATCCTTGCCCAGATCCAGCGTATACAACCATTCAATAGTATCTCCGGGATTCAGGGTATAGGTCCCTGCGCCTTTGCCCGGAAACTCGCCGTTGACACTGTACATCCAGCCGCTTTCCGCGCCGCGGTCAAACTCGTACAGGTTATCAATCCCTTCGACATAGGCAAAGCTTTTGGCACCCTTGTATTCCATCTGAATTTTGTTCTTGCGGGTAATGCGCTTCAGGAGTTCAAGCACGGTATCGCCTTCCTCCAGCTCATACGCTGCCGCTGCCAAAATTGTCCCGTGCTCCTCATCTCCGGTAATGGAGAGTGTAACGGTGCTGGCCTGCTCAGCCGGCTTTGCAGCTGCTGCCGGCTGCGTTGGAGCTGCAGTTGCCGCCGGCGGCTTGGCGGCAGCGGCAGGCTTGGCCGTGGCGGCAGGTTTCGTGATAGCGGCTGGATTAACAGTAGCCGCTGGCTTGGCCGTGGCGGCAGGCTTGGGAGCCACTGCCGGGCTTTTGCCGCTGTCCGGCTTGGCCGGCGCGGACACTGCAGGCGCAGCAGTCTTTGCCACGGGGTTCGCTGCATCCGGCGAAGCCGCTGCCGGAGCTGCGCTGCCTGCTGGGGCGGCTGTTGCAGCCGGTGCTGCGCTTGCTTCGGGCGCCGGTGTGCCCGGTGCAGCAGATGCTGCTGCATTATCTGGAGCCGCGGGCTCTGCAGTGGAGGCGGCTGCAGTTTCGCTGCCAGCCGGTGAGCCTGTAGCAGCGGCTTCCGGCTGCGGGCTTTGCGTGGCAGACTTCTCATTACTTACCGTATTGTTCCGGCCTTCGTCTGCTGATTCCCGTCCGCCGGAAGCACAGCCTGCAACAAGCAGGGCGGCAAGCAGCAGAAACAGCGGATAGACCAGCCGGCGTTTCATTTGTTTGGACATTATTATCTGCACCTCCGAAAAAAGGGAAAGAACGAGGCCTGAATCTGCTCCCCGTTCTGTTCCCGTCTCTATGATTTTACTGCAGCTGACTGCTATGGCAATCTGACGGCTACAACCGCAGCCATTTCTCTTGTAACATGCGCCGAAGGATCAAATGCTCCGCCTGAGCCGGTCATATAACCTGACTCATTCACCGCATAAACGGCATTCCGTGCATAGCTGCTGATCCGCTTGTCATCGGTAAACTTCGCAGCTCCTGCGGCAGCAGTTCCAGTCTCCAGCTTGAACGCTCTGGAGATCATCACCGCCATATCCTGGCGGGTAATTACACCGTCCGGATTGAAGCTGTTCCCGGTTACACCGCTGATGATTCCCAGCTCTTTTGCCTTAAGCACAGCTCCATAATACCACGCGTCAGCCTTCACGTCGCCAAAGACCGGAGCTGCTGATGCCGAAGACGGGGAATTGTCTGTCAGGCGCAGCAGCAGGGCAGCGAATTCAGCCCGGGTAATATTCTTCTTCGGTGCAAAGACCAGGCTGTCCGTGCTGACGCCCTTCATCAGGCCGGTATCATACGCCTTGCGGACAGAATCCAGCGCCCAGGAAGAAATGAGACGCTCATCGGTAAAGATTACATTGCCTGAAGCTGCCGGTGCGATGCTGAACAGCTTGGGCTCACCGCTCAGGAAGCGGTCATAAGCGGCTAGTGCCAGCAGTGCCTGCTCGGTAGCCAGGCCGTTGACGGCTTCGCCGGATACATGAACATAGCTGCCGTCAGCTTGTCTGAATGAGGCCAGGTGACTTAGCAGTCCGCCCTTTGCCTTTACAAACCGCAAGTCGTTAGGACCGGTTCCCGCTGCGCTAAGGGCAATAATGACTTGGGCGGTACTCTCGCTGCTCTCTGCTCCGGCCAGCTTGAAGCCGCCGTTCTCAAGCTGCTGCTGTGACAGCCAGGTGATGGCTTTGTCTGCAGCAGCCTTTACTTCCGCCTGCCCCATATGCGACGACAGCGCGGTCACTGCCATTGCAGTGATATCCACATCATCGGTTCCGCCTGTTGTCAGCGGGAAGCCGCCGCTTGTGCTCTGCATGTCCAGCAGCGTCTTGATCAGGCGTTCTCTGGTCCACTGCGCATCAGCAGGCACATTGTATGCCCCGCTGTCGAGTGCAATCAGGGCAAAAATAAGTCCGTTGCTGCCCTGGTTCACCATAGCCTTGTTATTATAGATTTTCTCAATCAGGTTGTACCCGCCGATCGAACGCGGATCCCCGCCTGCTGCAGCTACAGCCAGCACCAGACGCTCGTAATCCGTAACCTTGCGGAACTCGCCCTGGCTTGCATCAAGCTGCTCTGCTACTCCGTTCAGATAGTCCGCAGGTACAGCATTTCCTGTACGTGCAAGCCCGACAGCCTGCCAGTCACTGATTTCGCCAAGCGCGGTAACCGCTTTGGCAGTGGCTGCGATATCGCTCTTGAGCTTCTCCTGCTCCGGCTCGAATTTGCTGCGGTCCACTACGGCGTATTTGGTAAAGTGGCTAATTTTGCCGGTAATGAAGCCTGTTGAGACATCCAGTACGGAAGGAACCGGAATCCACTGTCCGCTGGTTTCATCCAGCCAGGCCAAAGCCAGGTTGGCCGGATGGAGCGCCGTAACCGGAATCGTTACCGACAGTTCTGCCTCCTTCAGGAACTTGGTTCCGTCTGGAGTAAATTCATACAATCCCGATACCAGTTCGGAACGTTCTGACTTCATCTCCTGCACCCGGATCTTGACTGTACCGGATACAGATCCGGCAGGCAGCTGAAGCTGCACTTCACTGCCGTTATCCTTCAGTACAGAAGCAGCTGCCGGGGTTACCTCCTGCTCCATAGCTACCTGATTGCCCGCCAGCTTCTGGCGGAGCGCCGCTGCGGCTGCAGCAGTCATCGGATTACCGGCATTGGTTACAGAGGTTGTCTGTCCCACCTGCTGGAGCGGCAGGGTATTCCCGGAAGTGATGCTCACAGTACTTGCTGTGCTGCCGGAGCCGCTGCCCGTATTGCCTGCAGGTGCCGCGCCCACATCTGTCCCCAGATTTGTCGTATAACGCCATGTGAGCACATCACCGTTCTGAAGCTTGTAGCTTCCGGCGCTGGATTTTGGATCTGTGCCGTTGACCAGGTACATCCATCCGCTCTGCGGCCCGCGGTCAAACTCGCCCAGGCCGTCAATTGAACGTACATACAGGCCATCTCCGCTTCCCGAAGCAACAACTTTGCTGCCCAGCTGACGGACAAGCAGGCTGTATGCCGTTTCTCCCGGATTCAGGACGACATTTGTACTCGGCAGAATCGTTCCCTTACTGCTGTCTCCGATAACCGAAATCGTTGCCGAAGCCTGCACCGGGGTTACTGACGGAGAGGAAACAACCAATTGCTGTGCGTAACGTACTACGCTCGGTGTACTGTCAGGAACATAACCGGTTACCGCAAGCTGGTGGGTACCTGCCGGCAGGCCTGATTCAAAAACAGCAACGCCCTGATCATTGGTAGTTACGCTGAGGTTGCCTGCAGAAACTTGAACGCCTGCTGCAGGTGATGTGACCGCACTAGTAACAAATGTTACATCATCGGATACCCAACGTTTTTGTGTAACTGCAACTGTAAATTTCTCGCCTGGCTCAGGCTGCGGGCTGCTGATGGTGACTGAATCTACCACCGGGGTATTCATTCCGCCAAAATAGATCAGAATACGGTCCGCTTCCTTAAGCGGATAGGAATCCATCCCTAATTCAGGATACATCCATTCTCCGCCTCGATGGACAAGAAAAGTCCAATAGCCGCCGCCGTAAGTGCCGCCCTTAATCCCGTTAATTCCGTCAACCATACTGCCAAACGGATATACAGTAATATCGAGCGGGATATTGCGGGCCGCCGTGAGCTGTTTCAGCGCATCCAGAGCATTGATGGCCGTTAGCTTGCCTTCTGCCACTGTTCCCTGCGGTCCTTCAACAGACAGGTGAACTGCTACACCTACCTTCAATGCTTGCTTATGTTTAACAATTGCCGGAGTTTTGCCTTCCGCATAAGCAGTGACGGCCAATTCGTAATCTCCTGCCGGCAGACCTGATTCAAAAACAGCAACGCCTTGATCATTTGTAGTTACGCTGATGCCGCCTGCAGTGACTTGAACGCCTGCTGCCGGGGATGTAACCGTACTAGTAGCATATGTCACATCATCGGTTACCCAATGTTTTTGTGTTACTGCAACTGTAAATTTCTCGTCTGGCTCAGGCTGCGGGCTGCTGATGGTGACTGAATCTACCACCGGGGTATTCATTCCGCCAAAATAGATCAGAATACGGTCCGCTTCCTTAAGCGGATAGGAATCCATCCCTAATTCAGGATACACCCATTCCCCGCCTCGATGGACAAGAAAAGTCCAGTAGCCGCCGCCGTAAGTGCCGCCCTTAATCCCGTTAATTCCATCAACCATACTGCCAAACGGATATACAGTAATATCAAGCGGAATATTGCGGGCCGCCGTGAGCTGTTTCAGCGCATCCAGAGCATTGAGGGCCGTTAGTTTGCCTTCTGCCACTGTTCCCTGCGGTCCTTCAACAGACAGCGCCACATTAACGGCAGAGGGTTCTTCAGGCTGCGCAGGCTTAGGGAAGTCATACAGCTTGCCGCTGCCGCCGAGCAGATTGTAGGCAACGAGGGCCTGCAGGCCCTGCTCGGTTGCCTGTGAATTAGCAGCAGCACCTGGGGTATGTGAAAAACCGCCGCCTTGCACGAAGAAGCTCATTAATCTTCCTACAAGGTCGGTTCCATTCTTAGTAAAACGTTCCCCTGTTGGATCAATTCCGTTGGAAGTGAGCGCGATAATAGCCTGGGCAACACTTTCACTGCTGCCGCCGTAGCCACCGTTGGCATCTTGACGGGAGGATAGCCATTGTACAGCTTTTTCACCGGCTGTCTTCACTTCAGGCTTATCTTGGTACGGCGCCAACGCTGTCAGGGTCATCGCCGTTATATCAGGATCTCCGGCCGAGCCGAACAGGGCAAAACCGCCATCATCTTTTTGTTGTTTCAGAATCTCGTCTACCAGCGCTGTGCGTGTCCACTTGGCACCGTCCGGAATAGTATAGCTGCCGGAATCAAGCGCAAGCAGTGCATACACGGGTCCGTTCACCGTCTCACTGCTCATTTTGTCGCTGTTATACAGCTTCTCCAACAGGTTGTACCCTGCTGCAGAACCGCTGCCGGCGAAATTCGCCGCATCACCGCCAAGAGCTGTTATGGCAAGTACGGTCCGGGCATAATCGGTAACTTTGCTAAGTCTGCCTTCAGTCTGTACTGTGTTCTCCAACACTTGGAGATAGCTCCCCGGCACCTGGTATCCGGCCCGGGTTATCCCGATCGCCTCCCAGTCGGACTTCACACCGCTGTTTAGGATAAGCTTGACGGTGTCTTCTATAGCTTCGGATACAGTGATTTGGGGAGCGTCGGCTGCAGATACATCTGTCGCACCAGTGTCTGCTGCCGCTAGGGCTGTCTCAGCAGCAAAAGCCTGTCCTGCCGGAACAAAAGCCGAACCCAACGTTGAAATAACCAGCAATAATGCCAGACCAAGCACAAAGGACTTGGCAGAAAGAATCGTCTTCATCATTAACCTCTTTCCTATAATAATATTAGTCTTGCAGCAGACACTACAAAAAAGCATCTGCCGATACTCGCTTCACATTACCTGCCTGATTCAGCACTCTTTCTCCAGGAGCATAAATCAGCCGGATGAACGCAACCCGCCTGTCCGCACTAAATATCCCCACAAACTGAGTGGGGCCTTGCTTCAATGTGTTATCAAGTTCTTTGCGGGAGGGCCCAAAAGTTTACACATTCTGACACGCTAATAAGCCGCCCCACGAAGGGCGGCCAGGGAAAATACACAGCGAGCATAACGGTGCCAAAGCCACACCGACAGTTCATTTCATCTGCATATGTTCCGCATTCTCACCCCACGAAGAATAGAAACGTTCCGGAAAAAGGCAGGTCTCCTGGCTTATGCTTCATCGCTTCCCTCTGCCTTCCCACCCTTGATCACAGGACAGTGGCACTCCGAGAGTTGCTTCGCATTTACAGTGGCGGGTCCGCACCGGATTTGCACCGGACTTCCCTTTTAAGCGGATTCTACGCGTAGAACCGCACCTTTTCCTAGTGCTTATTAAATTTTAATTATTTTCATAATCATATCTAGTAATCTCCGGTATGTCCATAGAAAAGCTGAATGGAAAACGGTACCCGGTCAGGAGTTAGTGACTGTTACCTGCGAATGCCAACAGGATTTGAGAGATTCCAAATGTTAGTTAGTCAGCCGTTCTCCGCTTTTATTGAAGAAAATAGTCCGGCGGCGGGGATAGTTGTTGTGAGGATGATAGCGGCTTGTGCTAATGGAAATGGGCGTCAGCAGTTTTATAGGGTTTAAGGGTACCTATTTTACCGGAATCCTGAGCGACTGACCGAGCGTAACGGACACAGGGGGCGTTATTTCCGCGATTTCAGGCGCTCACAGAATCTAACGGACTCAGTGGGCCTTATTTTCAGTAAAAGTGTGCAGATGAGGTCATTTTGGTGCGAATAACGGAACCTCGGTCCGTTAGAAATAATAAGCGTGCCAAAATCAATAAATAACGGATCCTGGGTCCGTTAGCGCAGGGAATGTCCATAAAAGTAAAGCAGCGTTTCCCCGAATTACGGGAAACGCTGCTTTGTCTGGTTTTACTATGAGAAACATTCAGCTCTGTCACATTCGCAGCATAATCCGCATATGAGGTAGCGGCTCATGCTGTTACTCAGCTTCCGCATCCGCACTTGCTTCAGCGGAAGGCTCAGGGCTGCCTGTATCAGCATCCGTATCAGCAGCTGACGGAGTAGCTGACGGCGGCGTACTGCCAGGACTTGCTTCGAGCATCAGCGAGTACTTTCCGGCGGTGATCATATCACCTACCGCAACGCTGGCTCCCGCTTCAAGCAGCGCGTTGACGGTGTACGGAGCCGTGCCTGTGTTGGCGGCAGGCGCGTTCTCTGCCGCGCCGCCATCACCCTCAGCGGCCGCGTTCTCCCCCGCGCCGCCATCACCTTCAGCGGCCGCGTTCTCCGCCGCGCCGCTATCGCCCTCGGCAGGCGCGTCCTCCGCTGCGCCGCCCTCGCCCTCGGCAGGCGCGTTCTCCGCCGCGCCGCTCTCTTCCCCGGCTGCATCCGCCGCAGCCGCGTTTCCGCCGCCGTCATCCCCGGCGGCTCCAGCCTCCGGCGATTGAACGGGACAGCCGCCCCGTTCAATCGCCGTAACATCGTAGGCCACCGCGTCCCCGCCGGAGGCCGTTACACTAATCACCGCCGGGTTAAAGGCGGTGCATTCCTCAGCGTCGGCAAAGGAGAACACCAGCCGGCTGCCGGTCCCCTCCGCCCCTTCGCTGCCGAGATACACGGCAGCGGGGGCAAACGCGGCCGCAGCGGACGGCGACGGACTGGCCGCCGGCAGAGCGGCCTCCTTGCTGTCCGGGCGCAGCAGGCTGACCGCCACAATGATGCCGATCAGCACGATCCCCAGGATGGAGCCGGAGATCAGGAGCTGAAATCGGCTGCGGCTGATCCACCGCGCCAGCGGCGAAGCCAGCTTGGAGCGGGCCTCGTTGTATACATTTTGCAGGGCAGGCCCTGCGGATGACATGTAGTTTTTGCGGAATTCGCGGCTTTTGAATGCATCGCGGTCTTTGTTCAGGAAATACTTGAGCACCGCCTTGCGGTACGCCGGATGCAGCTTCTTGTTCGACACCGTGAACAGGCGGCTGTCTTGTGACCAGGCGAAGAAGCGGTAGACCGTCTCCTTGCTGTTCCCCGCTTTGCGGACCACCAGATCCATCAGCGCCTCATAATCAAGCGGACCGCCCTCGCGGTCAGCACTGTGATAAAACGCCAGCGGAAGCCGTTCGAACGGCTCGATATACAGCGTTTCCTTCAGCCAGCGCCGTCCCAGCAGCTGTACATCATCGAGCTCTTTGGGCGTAAGTCCGGCAAAAATCTTCTCATCCGGATTCTCCTCCCCGAACCAGCGGTAAGCGGCACGGAGCGCATTAGCTTTTTGCCTGCTGATGGAGTCTAGCGGCGGCTGCCAGTCGGTGATGTCCCGGTACTGCAGGAACGAAATATCGAGCAGCTGCTCCTGGGTCAGCTCATCCAGAGATACCCGGTTCAGCAGAAAACGTTCCGCAGCAACCTTAAGCTCCTGCAGCAGCGCCAGCGCCTCGGGATGTGTCCCGCCGCCTCTGCGCCGTTCTTTTTCCGCCTTGTCCACTGCTTCGTCTATGGCAGCAACTGCACCCACAGGGTCCTTATCCCGCTGCAGCTTCTCCAGCAGATAATCCTTGACCGCATCACGCACAAAAGACAGCTGCAGCGCCTCAGGCAGAAACCGTCCCCAGTGGGTGACAAACCGCAGAATATCGGATGTTCTGGCCGCTGAAGCCAGCCTCGTCTCCAAATACGGTTCAAGCAGCTTGCTGCGGAAGACAGGCTGGGCCAGCACTCTTTTGAAGAATGCGCTGCTCAGTTCATCATCACTCTCAATAATATTGTAAGCTGAAGCGAGTGCATCCTCACGGCCGGCAGAGCTGCAGTTCAGCATCCCGTTGATGAAGTATTCGACGATTTTGACCCGGTAATTATGGCCCTTCAGCACAAAATATTCCTTGAAGCTCTCCATAATCTCCGGCTGCGGAATGCCTTTGCTGCGGATCAGGTCATACTCGCGGTCAAACCGCTCCAGGAACATATCGTTCAGCCGCACACGCGACACCAGCGCCCCCTCCGGCTTAAGATAGGACAGCAGCCCGCTCAGAACAGCCTGTTTGTTCCCGGTATAGAGGTTTTCATCTCCCTGTTCAATTTCATAAAATACCGCCAGCTCATTATAGAGCGCAAGCGACAGCTTACGTTCCGTGCTCTCTCCGGGCAGCAGTGAATCAGCAAATCTCGCAAAGTCCTCCAGGCTCCCCTTACGCTCCAGCGTCTTCCAGGCAAGTTCGGCAAAAGGCTGACTCTGCCCGCCAAAGTCCGCGTTCAAAATCCGGCCTGAAGCCATATCAAAGGTGAAGTCTCTCTCGATACTCCGGTCGCCTTGGCGCAGGGAACCCTTCTCAACAAAGGTAAGATGAATATATTTGCGGCTTTTCGGCTCATTGGCGTAGGTGATTACACCCAGCCTGCGGCGGAAATCATAGGGCAGCACACTGTAGATTACTTCCGTCAGTTCCACTGCACGCTGTGACAGCTCCATGACAGGAACGTCGAGAGCCACATATATTTTTTTCTTGCCCGCCACCGAGGTCATGACCGCCTGCAGCACCGCTTTGAACGTTTCTTCCCCGAATCCGAGCGACTTCAGCACACTCAGCGGATCAGCTCTGCCTTCACCCCGGCGCACAGGAATGTCTCCAAGCTCCGGCAAAGTCCCGCCAGGCTCTCCGTCATAGCTTCCGGCAAAATCGGCATGCAGCCACTTCCCGTAATCCTCCACAATCTCCTCTGAACGGATGGGCGGCACTACAAAGTTATGGGCGAAAAAAGCGCTCCGCTGTCCGGTAAAATCCGCCGCCAGATAGCGGCTCTGGCCGATGACGGTGTCATTGGCTTCCGTGTGGAACAGGTGCAGCGCAGCCGGATACAGCTCCTCATTCTTCTCGCCGCGTGCCGCAAGCTCTGCCGGCGCATCGTAAAGACAGAAGGGATGCAGAATTTTTTTGACAAAATTATTGTCCAGACTCTCCGACTTCGCTACCGTATCAAATCCTTCTGTTGCCCGGTAAACCCCCCGCCGTTCGCGGGTGTACATCTGCTGGGTGATTACGGACCCTGTAAATCTGTTCACGGCCCGTCGCTCCCCTCAATATAGTTCAGCTTATGCAGCAGCCAGATAAAAGGCTCGTCCACGCGGATCGGGCTGACCACACCCTCCACCTTTTGATTGACCGGATTGCTGCCCAGTGCGGACACGGCGAAATAACCTGTATTGGCAAAATATACATCCATCGTATCCTTGAACGGGCGGTCCACCTTTTCGATAAAGCGGCGGATTTCTCCGTCAATGTTGTGGAATTCGTCCAGATTCAGCGTTTTGCGGTGCACATAGTTATTAAAAACATTGCTGTTCGCCTTGATATAATCGCCGTCTTCGTCCTTCAGCGAATGCAGCATGTCGCTTTTGGCGAGCACGACCGCTGTCGGGATATCCGTTTTGCTCTTTTCCTGGTAGGCGATAAAGTCGCCGAACATGGTCAGCACCACATCGCGCGGCTCATCATACTGCGATACCCACTCCCCCGGCCGGTCGCCGTAGTTGATGCGGATTTTCTCGCGGATCGAACGGATCTGCAGCGGATCGACCATGAACAGAATCCCTGCAGAGTTTTTGATATGCTGGCCGTGCAGACCGAGGTAGTCCTGATCAACCATTCCCTCACCTGCTACGTCGAAGAACACCAGCGTCAGCGGCGGTTTGCTTTCATCTTTGAACACAAACTGGAAAATAAACGGCTCCTGCATCTTCTCCTTCTGGGTGGAGGCCAGCAGATCGCCGCGTTCGAACAGCGGTTCTTCGTACAGGGTGCGGAACTTGCGGCTGATCTCGGCATTCAGCGGCATACAGGCGGCGTCAAAATGCCCTGCCGTCGTATGCTGCAGCGTATGAATCAGCGAGGTCATGTACACCGACTTCCCGACCTGGGAAGCGCCGATAATCGAGATAATGTTGCTTGGCACCTTGCCGGCGGTCACCGGAAGCTCATTGTGGCAAGCCGGACAGAGCCGTCTGCGCGTCATCACGCCATAGCGGTCTGTAAGACCTGTAAGCACATTATCCGTGTAGTGGTGGTATTCCTCGGGAATATCGGCGGGATTCAGAATCGCTTCCAGATCATCCACCGTATCGAGACCGAACCGCTCGCGGTATTTGTTCAGCAGGTCATCTTCGGCCAAGGCATAATTTTCATCATCCTCACGGCTGTGCATGGCCCGGAAGACCACTTCATCCGGCTGGAACTTGGTGAAGCAGAAGGGACAGACAATATCGTAAAAAAGCGGCCGCGGCTGCGGCTGGTTCTTCTTCATAAAACGGCTGAAAAAAGACATTTCTCATCCTCCTGGAAGTGTTGTGGGGCCCCGCTGCCCGGTAGATCCTGTTGGGGCCGGCTTCGGAAGCATATGTTTAACCTGACAAATTAGTAATAAGGCCATTGTATAAAATCGGGCCCATTCTTATCCCGGAATTTCGATATAACTGTACTTTATACAGCTATATTCATGCTCCAGCCTGCCTCCAGCTCTTTAACTGCATTTAGTGCAGCTATATACCGGCTATTGGCTTAATCAGGGCTATTATGCAGGATACAGATGTACAAAGTACAACTAAACATCATAAATGGTCTAAAAGCCCGGATATAGCTGTATCAAATGCAATTAAACAGTTGGCTGGTCCAGAGTCACGCTCGGTTCGGCACGTTATGTTCGATATAGCAGTCACGTCTGGTTCAGCACATTAGTTAAGTTCCAGCAATCACATGCAGCCTGCTATACCTACTGTTCCAGTAATCAGATTTGCATAAACAATAACGTTAATCTGGCATCATAGCTGCTTCCCTGCTTCCCTGCTTCCCTGCTTCCCTGCCCCCCGTTACTCCGGCACAAGCTCATAATACAACCCGTACTTTGGCCCATCGGTGAAAAAAATCCGCACAAAGTCCTCTTTGCCGATCTCAATCGGCGGAAGCGCACACCGTCCGGCGGGGAAGTCCTGAACGAACGGGAACAGCACACCGTCGTCTTTGGCTGACGGATGGCCGCCGCGTTTTTTGACATAGCAGAGCACTTCTTTCGGTACCGGCACTTCGGCTGTAATCGTCATATGTACAGTCTTCTGCTTGCCGAACAGCGCCTTTTTCTGCACGATGGAATAGTAAATCCGCGCCTTGCCTGCACTGACAACCGTACGGTTGGCGCCGTCCGTCTGGTGCACCAGAACCGTGTCACCGTCTTCGCTGGTCCGGGCATAGACTGTATACGCCACCAGCCCGATATCATCCAGCCGGTCGCGGTACCCGTTATTCGCTTTGTATTCCTCCCGGGTGTACAGCTTTAGTCCCTGGGGAGGTGCCCCTCCGTGATCCTGCGTCTCTGCCGGGGCTTTATGGATGTATACCGCCTGTACGCCGTCCGGCCAGCGCCAGCGCAGCGTACAGAGCCGGTCCTCCACCCGGGACACCACCTCCGTAATTGCGGAAGCGGCGGAAGGCTGCTGGGCGTACCTCATGACAACCTGCTCCTTTCACGTTCTTGTTCAATTTCCTCTCAGGTGTTCCTGCACAGTTTTATTGTAAGCCTACGCCTGCTGACCATGATCTCATCCTTGAGCGCAAGCGTACTATTAAGATTAAAATCCCTTGCTGCCCCGGTTTCTGCGCGGCGAATGGAATCCGTCAGAGGAGGGTGCAGCTGTTGACTCGTTTCTGCGGCCCCTGCGGGAGAGGCGTCCTTCCCCTACGGGGATGACAAAGGTAAACAAGGCAATGACTGCAGCCAATACCAGGAGAGCCAGCAGGCGGTCCATGGCATCCCAGAAGGAATGGCCGTTCAGTCCGAATTCAAGAATGAGTCCTGCCAGCAGGCCGGAGACTATGCCGCCGATGCCGAAGCTTTTGGCAAGATGGCGGTTATCGAAGATGATGCCCAGGCCCAGGCCAAGCGCAGCACCGATCAGCATCAGCGCCAAAATACGGACTATAGCATAATAAGGACTGTCTGCTGTCGCATCGGTGCGTTCTGTGAGCAGTGTGCGGTCCCCCAGACGGTCATAAATTTGCTTAAACACATCGCCTAGCAGGTTGGCATCCGTAACATCATAATACTGCCCGCCGGTCACTCTGGCGATATCCTGCAACAGTACTGACCCGGAAGGGTCATCCAGAGCCAGGCCGATCGTATTGACCTGAATACCGCGGTTCACATACTCCGATAATTCCCGCGAGGTATCCAGCTGGCTGAAGCCGTCCGACAGCAGGATAACCATTGAACCTCGGCTCGTTCTGTTATCACTGCTCATAACATTCATCGCTTCTGTAAGCGCACCGCTGATATTCGTACCGCCTTCAGTCGTCTGCAGGCCGTCAATAACAGCGGATACCTGCTCACGGTTCTCTGTGTTCGACAGGGAGGTAAGCGGCTGGACAACCGCAGCATCATTGCTGAAAGTAACTACGGCTACCTGGTTGTCCTCGTCCATCTGCTGGACGAGCGACTTGGCTGCCGCATACCGGCTGTTGCCAGGATCGCTCTGCAGCATGCTGCCGGAGTCATCAATGACCATAACCACGTCCTTGACCGGCTTCACACCGCCGAAGTTCAGCTCATACACAAACTCCATCAGCGTACCGACAGCGAACAGCATCACCAGGGTCAGCGGCAGCAGCTTCCAGGACAACCCCAGGTACCGCTGCTTCCACGATTGGCCGTTCAGTCTCGGGGAGATCATCTCCGCCAGCAGACAGCCCAGTCCCACTCCAAGCGCAACGATGGCAAAATAAATGCCCACAAGCACAATTGACGGCAGATCATAAGGCCTGCTGCCCAGCAGCAGTTCGCCGAGCACAAAGGCAATCCCGCCGCCCAGCAGGCTGAAGCAGAGCAGAAGCCAGTTGATTTTTCGCTGCATAATACATCCGTCCTTTCCGGGAGGAACTATAATTAAATACATATTTTCACCGTGTTATACACGGCGGAGCCCCGCTTCACACTCCTGGCATCTGCAGCGCCCGCCCCACTCACAGTCATCTGCTGCATATTGTGCAAGTGTGTTGATCCGCCAAAAAAAGGTATTAAAAAGGTGTCTAATGGGCTGATTTAAGCATCTTTCTGTAATTATATGGTGTGCTAAACTCTGCAATAGGGAGAGTGCTACAGGGCTTAGTTGGATTTCCTCCACCTAATTCTACACTTTTTCCTCATTTAAGAGTTTTAGTTGGAAATTCTCCAGCTATTCGAGCGGATAAGGGCCTTTGGCGATTCTTCCGGTACATTTAAGTGGAGTTTTTCCAACAAGTATTGGATTACCGTTATTTATCGGAGAATTAGATGGAGAATTTCCACTTAGCTTGATCTGTTCATGCTCCCTAACTCCCTAACTCCCTAACTCCCTAAGACAATTTTCCATAATTCCGTAATACAGTTAATCAACAGGGCTGCTGCATATTGTGCAGTAGTTTGAACCTTATCCTACACACATTTCAATTCTATTGCATTATCTGCAGCAGAATCCGGACATCCTCCCCATAATCACTGAATCTGCCGGATTCTGCTGTATAAAATGCAACAGAATGCCCGCATCACCTCAGCTCAGGCAGCTGCTCCTCATCCACGCCATGCAGGCGGTATCCGTTGCCGGCATAAGTCTCATAGTAGACCTTGCCGTTGCGGTAGTAGAGCAGATCCTCCAGATGGAAGCCGCCCATCAGGTTCAGCTTCTCGACACCGCTTCTGCGCTGCTCGTGCACGAAGCCGAGCCGGTAGATCCGGGTGGTCTCGTCTGCATGATTGGCATAGCGCAGAAATTCAGAGGTGCTGTCGCCGAAGAAATATCTCTCTTCATGGCGGTGCTCCTGCGTGTATTCGAACAGGCGGACGTTGATGCCCGCCTCTTCTTCCAGACTGCGGTAGAGCCGCTTGAACAGCTCTTCCCTGGAGACAATCTCGCGGTTCTCGTAAGCGGCCGCGACATTGGCGCGGCGCAGCAGCTCTTCCTCGAACGGCAGTGCGAACGGCTCTGCCGTCAGCAGCTCGCGGCGGCATACTTCTATCAGCCGCTCTATGACGGCTTCGCCGCCGCGCCGCAGCAGCGCCGGGAGGCTGCCCATGTAACGCTCGCTCCACAGGATGCCAGGGCCGCGCCGTGTCTCAATATCCCGCATGACTTCTTCCGTCACCGTGCGGTAATACTCCATGATGTTCTGATCAATCGTCTCATTGCTCCGGCCGATGCTGGCAAAGGCCAGCTCCCGCAGCTCTTCTTCCAGAGCATCCATCGTCTGCACCTGGGCCTTGCTCTGTACATGCAGCTGTTCCAGCGCAGCATCATAGCGGCGGCAGAGATCCAGCTCACTCTGCAGCCGGAGCAATTCGTATTTGCGGCCGTAAATGCTCGCAAATAAATAATGAATGAAGTTGCGCACTGTCCGTTTGTCCAGCAGCGGAACGCGCTGGAACGGCTGGCGCTCCACGCTCTCCGCGTAGAGCCGGTCCAGCTCCTCCTGCGCGGAGGCAATGGCCGAGCGCAGGCCGCCCATATGCTGGCGCAGCGCATTCAGCACACTGCCTGCGCCCTGCTCGGCAGTCCACTCTGCCAGCTGGTAGAACGTCACCGGCACAGCAGCCTGGGCCTCAGCCGCAAGCACTGACGCCCATTCACGGGCCGGATCGATGCCCGCAGCCCTGCCCGCGGCCACTCCGGCAAAATTGCTCCGGAAATAGGCCTCTCCCCCGTCGCCGAAGAGCAGCGTCTCCGCATCGCGCAGCGACAGCTGCTTCAGCTCCTGCCAGGACGGGCGGCCATGGCTCATCAGGCCCGTCATTTCCTGAATAGCCTCCTCATCCGGCAGCAGGCCTGCAGCCCGTTCGCGCAGCGCTTCCGGAGTCAGGCCGAGCATCGCCTGCCGCTCACGCAGCGTCCATTTATCATTCCCGCGCAGCTCTGTGGCAAGATAGCGGAGCGCGTGATACAGTACGGCCATGGCAATCTGCTTGTTCGGCCTGCGCACAGCCGAGAAACCGGCGGATGCATAGCCCTGCCTGCCGGTGCTGCCGCGGATCCCGCTTTTGAAGGTCATGTTGTTGTAGCCGCCGTGTCCGGTAACAGGATCTGACGTAGAACGGACACGGTTCTTAAGCAGGCTGATATGGGCGATAATCTCATAGTTATCCTCCATACCGTGCACAGACATCATGCCCCGTTCATTCTTATCCGAGAGCAGATAGACGAGATCGAATAAGGAAGCCGGACCATGCGCTACCGGAATGGACAACCCGTCCTCCGTAACCAGCAGCGGTGCGCTGAAGGTGTAATCTGCTCCCTGCAGGCCATCAAGCTCACGCAGAAAAGCCAATCCAACCGAGCTGGAATAACCGAAGTTCTCCCCCTGCTCCCGTTCATTGATCAGTGCGTACAGATCGGTCTGCACCGATTTGAAGGATTGGCCGAGCACGGCGCGGGCCAGCAGCGTAATCTGCGGCAGCAGCACATTAAGCGGGTCATCGACCCGCGTAATGATGGAGAGATGGATCACGTCAAAGGATGAATACTGACGCCCGTACTCCGCTATGCTGTTGCTGAGCTGACGCAGGCTCCGGTTCATTCCGGCCAGGTAACGGCTGTCCTCGCTGAACTCGCGGAAGACATCCTGGCGGACTGTCCGGGGATCACGCCCCGCCGTGTCCGGCAAAGCCATGGACATCACCCGTTCCCGTCCACGGTCACCGCGTTCCTCCGGCATACCGCTGCCGCTCTTGCTGTTCGTGCTGTGCGAAGCCGCATGCAGCGCCATCACACCACCGGCATTATCCCATTTCCGCTCACATCGCTCCAGTACCGGACCGATGGCCGGAGACACCTTGTCGCCAAGGAACAGAAACAGGGCAGGGTAATGGATGCTGCTGCGTCCATCCCCCTTGCTGCGCTGGGCCTCTTCCTCTGCCGCGTATTGAACGGCATATTGGATTACTTGTGATTTGATCATGTGATTATTTCAGCTTTCTGCGGATACTGGCCAGCTTGCCGGTGATGCTCTTGTAGAAGCTGTACATTTCATCACCGTCGGCATGCTCCACCCGCTCGTATTCCAGACTGTCGCGCGCTTCCAGGAAGGAGACATAGAGTCCTTCCAGCTTATACAGCAGCGGTGTAACATCCTCGGAAGCGGTCATTTCCCCGGCGCGTCTGGCTGCCTTGCGCAGCAGCACACTGCGGCTTTTGTCATCCAGGCTGCGGAAATGGCGGTATACGGCATACTCTACATAGCTGCGTTCCTTCATCAGATTGGCGAACGGCTCCCACGCATCCTCTTCCTCATCACGGTCATAGACGTACAGCGCGCCCTTTTTGACAATGGTATCGGTATAGAGTGCCTCGATGAACTGGTCCAGCCACTTGTCTTCATCAATGTACTGGTGGAGCAGCGCTTCTAGCTCAGCCGCCTTCGCAGCCAGTGCATCATACTTGGCCAGTTCCTCCCGTACACGGGTAATCAGCTGCGGCGAGCGGATCAGATTTTCCTTAGCCAGTTCATTATTGATACTTCCAAAAATATCTTTAACCGCTTCGCGCTCCAGCCCGTTCTCGCGCAGCGCCTTCAGTTCATCGGCTGCTTTTTTCACCTCGCCGAGATTAGGACGCGACGCGCCAAGCTGCAGATCATACCCGCTCAGAAGCTTGTCGATGTCAAACGGTTTGGTGAAGACCACCGAGTAACGGCTGCTCGTATTCTCATCCAGACCTTTTTCGATAATGACGCCGCTATCCAGCGCTCTTGCAAAATCACTGCGTACTCTGGCGTTATATTCACGGACACGCTCATTGACGTAAGTATCCCCCCATGATCTCTCTGGGATCGGAGACGGCAGGTACGTCCAGTTATTCTTGTCGGTCATCACCAGATGGCGGCCGATGCCCTCCTTGTCGAGAATGGTCCGCTCATAGTTCTCCTCGTATACACGCAGCGGTGTATACACGAACAGCGGCACCCCGTTGCGGGTATTCAGCCAGAAAATCCGGTTTTTGACTTCACTTTCCTTGACGGTGAACTGGGATTTGCCCAGCGCATTGTTCTGGTAATTGCGGATTCCCTTCAGAATGCCCGGCGCTTTGACCGGTACAGAGACAAAACCCCAGGAAGGGAAATGCAGGCTGCCGGAGCTGTTGCTGAGATGGAAAATCGGCACAGCGTCCTCATCCAGTCTGCCGGCGATGATGCGCTCGACGAATTTGTCCAGCGGCTCCTCGCGGCCGTATTTCATCACCAGGAAATCCTCCATGGAACGGGTGATGAGATCGCCGAACTTGTCGCTCAGGAACTCGGAAATCGAACGGACGATGTCAATCTCCTGCTCTTTGACCCAGCGTCCGGAATGCTTCAGCATTTCCCGCGTAAAGTCACGGATCAGATCGTCGCCGTCCTTCTGGTCCATCACCTTGGAAATCGTCGCCGAAATATCAGGGACATTGACGATGTTCCAGTAGTAAGTTTTGTTCCCTTTATGATCAGCCTGCTCTTCACCGTGAATCAGAATGTCGCCGTTTTTCTCAAAGATCGAGCTCAGTGCGCTGAGAATCTCCGTAAATACGCCGTAGATCCGGCTGTTCTCCTCATTCAGCAGCTCAAACAGATCTTCATAGAATTCAATCATCTGCTCTGTGCGTTCAACATCGGCATGAAGCCAGTACTCATTGATTTTGGCTTCAATATAAGCGTTCTTCTTCTTCTCCTTGGAGACAAAAGCACTCCGCGCATCGCCCAGCTTCTCCTCGGCACTGTCCTGTGCGGTCTCAATGTCACGCGGCAGACGCAGCAGGCTCTCGCGCAGCGCTTCAATATAAGACTGGATCAGCTTCAGTATACAGAAGCCCTTCTCGGTGTACAGCAGACGCGAGACATAGAATGGCCCCTGCTCCGGATGCAGGAAGATCCGCTCCAGCTCCTCGCCGAAGCGTCCGGTGATTTCGCCCGGCAGCTGTTTTTTGGCCTTGATATACTCTTCACGCGCCCGGGCCAGAAAGCTTTGCTCCAGCTCTGTGTCCATATCGACGACCTGGTTTTTGATGACATTGGCATGGCTGAGCCGTTCGCTGTTCTGGTAACCCGGCAGCGGCTCGGGGACGCGGGATTCAAAGGTTTTGATCATGGAGTCAAGATCGATGCCTAGCTTGCGCGCCAGCTTCTCCACATCCTCCTGCCCCGGCGCCTGCTGGAACATCTTGTCCATTTTGTCGAACAGGCGGTAGGCCAGATAAGTCGTCATTTCTTCAATCGGCAGCACCGCGGACGAAGCACCGATGATGTTGTATTCATAATTGGCAGGATAGGTTTTGTTCATCTGGGCGATATTCGTGCGGATGTTACTGATATAGTCATGGATCGCAAATTCTTCGCCGGATGCCTTTTCCTCGCTGGCCATAAAGTTCGTGATGTTCTCTGCCGTTACATTCATGCAGTAATCATAGGCGTTCTCCAGCAGCTTGCCTTCCGTATTGGTCGCAGAGATCAGATGGCACAGGTTGAACGGCGGAAGCGGAGAATTCACCGTCAGAATATTGCCGTACTGCTGGCGGAAACGCTCACCCCGGCTGTCCACATTCATCCAGTAATCCAGCTCTTTGAGCGCAGCATAACCGTTTTTGCGGATATACTCACGCGTGTGCTCACTGAGGCTCTTGTTGGACAGATTCACGTCCGGTGTGAAAAGATAACCGAGTGTATTCACCCGGTCGATGCCGGCTGCCCCATAGTCCCGCTCAATGATTCCGCGCACGATGTAGGCAATATCCAGAAAAGCGCCGCTGCCCGTACCGCCGGACAGGCCGGTAAGCAGGAATACCATCAGCTTCTTGCTGGTGCCGACGGACAGGGTCTTGATTTTCTTGTCGATGGCGCCGACGACCTGGTTAATCTTCGTGAACAGCAGCAGCCGTCCGGCCTGGCGTACACCGGCAGCCCCGTTCATGCCGTCTGTGATGCTCAGCTCCGGAGACAGCCATTCCGTAATATACGGATCGAGAATGCTGCGGTTCTGCAGAAGGCCGCCGATTTCGGCGTTGGCCAGCAGCACGAATTCATTTTGCGGATCCAGGCCGATCCCTTTGTATTTCTTGCCGCGGTCCTGTTCATTGGTCTCAAAAGCAAGAAACTCCACATTGTCCGGCTTGTCGCGTTTTTTCTTGGACAGCGGATCCTCCGGCAGCTTGAAGCGCCGGTTAATCTGGTATTTCAGGCGCAGCAGGGCATCGATCCCCGTTCCGCCAAGGCCGATAATCAGGATCGGGTTATCGATCGTATCGACCCTGATCTTGTCGCTGACAATGCCCCCGCCCAGCGATACGTCTAGCTGCTGAATATGTTCTCTTACTACCGGTTTCATAGGTTCTCCCCCTAAGCATTATTGACAGCGTTCAGTATGAATCCTGCTGTCCTATATCAAATATTCCAGTTGAATCGTCTTGTCTACAGTCTGCAGATTGACGGAAATCCGGTCGCCGCTCTTCAGTTCAAGGCCGCGCGAGATATCGGCAGCACGCCCTGATCTTTCTACAGAAAGCCCTTCTCCGCCTTTCAGCAGCAGCCGGTCATTCTTGCCCGGAGTGAAGACAAGCTTCTCACTCTCCTTCAGCTCCGGTGCAAGCTGCAGCAGCTGGTGAAGGGTGAATTTACCGCGGAAGGCCGACAGCTTCTTATACTGCGGATAAGTCTTCTCTCCGGTATTTCCATCCACCACTTCCACTACCATTTGGCCCACAAAACCTCGGGTGGACTTCTTGCGCAGCATCCAAAGTGCCACAGCCGCCGCAATCAGCAGTATAAGGCCGCCTATAACAAAGTACAGTGTCTTGGAGGAGCCGCTGTCCGCAGCGAGCTCTTCACCTGTATTGCCGCCGGTTCCGGCTCCGCTTGTAGCCGCAGCTCCTGTCTTGGCGCTAATCTTCAGGACATCACTTTCCCGGTAGAAGCTGCTCTCCTCCGCACGGACCTTCAGCTCGTAATCATGGCTGTCCTTGATCTCAAAGGTTCCTTTGAACACAGCGCCGGAATTATCCAGCGGAATCTCCTCTACTGTTCCGGTGTCCACATCCGTGGCAAGCAGCACTGCCTTCATATCTTGATACAAGTTACTGAGTGTTACCTGAGTGCCGTTGCTGTAGAGGTGTGATGAGATATCAATTTTGTCGCCCTTCTTGAAGGCAGTAGATGACACTGCATCGATTTGAAGCTCAAGATCATAGTTGAACACGAGATTGATATCGATCTTATCCTTCGGCACGCCCTTTACCTGCAGCTTCCAGTCTCCCTCCTGGGGAGAGAGCAGCTTGATCAGACTGTAAGTTGCCGATTTCGACAACAGGACTTCATCTGAAGGAATCTGGACCTCCTTGCCGGACGGATCGGTCAGCTTGGCAGTGACGGGCTGTGATGACATAATAGAAATATTCGCTTCCAGCACACTTTCGTTAGGGACGTTCACCGTCACCTCCTGGAAGCTGCCGTCCGCTGTAATCGACTGTACAGGTACCACCTTGAGCTTCAGATGGCTGGCAAAAATTTCGCTGAGAATCTGCGGCAGATCATCGGCGGAATCCGTCGTGAAGGCCTTGCCCCCTGTCTCATCCGACAGCCCGGCCAGAATTTCCTTGTTCAGCTTGCCGTCGGCGTTCAGGCCGATTGTATATACCGGATAACCCTTCTGCTTGGCGGTCTCCACCGCAGCATCCAGCTCCTGATCCGACTGGCTTTGTGTCCGTCCGGTCGATTCATCAAGATCGTTATTGCCGTCAGCGAGCATGACGATCATCGGCTCATGATCCGGGTCGCTGCCGTTCTCCAGCACCTTGACGGCTTCTTCCATCCCTACGGCGATATCGGTATACGCTCCGCGGTTCAGGCCGTCGATGAATTCCTTGAGATCTTCCTTGTCAGTTGCAGAATTGATCTGCAGCAGGGCTTTTTCCCGCTGCACCTTGTCGGTGTAGGCTACGATTCCGACCTTGTCACCTTGTGTGGACAGCATATCTATGAACATCTTCATCGCCTCATTGGCGATTTTGTTCTTGTCGCTCGTATTCATCGAGTTGCTGACATCGATCAGCAGCACGGCGTCAATCTGGGACGGCGCCTGTGCAGCAGCGCTTGCCCGGCCGGCCGCAAACGGTGCTGCAGTAAGGCACAGGGCGAGCAGCGGCGTAAGGATAACCTGCATGAATTGCTTGAGTGTTCTTGTACGAAGCATAAAGATGGCTCCTCTTGTGTTAAATTCGGTTGGCAGACTGTTCGTCGTTCTAGCTAAATTCTGTAAATAGCATGCCATTATGATATAATTAAACCTTGTAAACTTCAACTTTAGGACCGCAGAACCGGCACCGTACATGCAGGATTGTCTTTTCCGTTACATGTCCGGACCGCCGTGCTTCCAGGAAGAAAGGAAGAGTTCCATGATTTCATACGTCATTCTCGGAATTACGTTTCTTTATGCCGTAATTCAGATCTCTCTATATGCCGCGCGCAGGCGCAAGCCGCTGGGCCGTGATGACATTGACGAGAGGCTTCTGGCCGCGCTGAACGGAGGCGACCGTGCCCGTGAATAAGAAGCGACCCGTAACGTTCCGCCCCTTCAAGGCCCCCCGCTACGCTTACGATAAACTGCGCATCTGCCGGCACTGCGGACGCTATACCGCGCTTGGCGAAGAGCGCTGCGGCAAATGTGGCCGCGCTGCACTGACCGGGGTTGAGAAGCAGGCTGCCCGCCTGGCCGGCCGCAAGATGCATACCCGGCTCCTGCTGGTCCTCCTGCTCACCCTGATCTCCGTCTATTTCGGCCAGAGCCTGCAGGAAATGATGCTGTGCGCAGCCGGAGGCATCATACTGGCCGGACTGCTCTACTATACGCAGCGCAGAGTAAGACAGAACGAAAATCTGTATGCACTGAACGAACTGCTCGGCCGGAATATAGATACGATCAAAGAAGGCCTGGAGATCAACCGCCAGGAGGCGGTCTCCGTACTCCGCGAGAATGATGTGCTTGCTTATGAGAAGCTGCGCGAAATCTCCGTCCTGCTGCGCGGTGACCGGATTGCCCGCCAGCGCGTTGCCCTTCTGCACGGCTTTCAGCTCCGCAAGGACATGAACCTGGAACTTGAGCAGCTGCTGCTGAAGGATTTCGAACCGCTGCTGGCTGAATATATCGGCGAAATTGCCAAGGTCCGGCCCGATCTCATCAAGGACCGGACGCTGCGTTATGTGAAAGCCTACGAGACGCAAATCCTTGAAATGAAGGACGGGATTGCTATCCTGACAGGTGTTGCCGGCGCGGCCGTCCGCATGAAACGCTACGCTTTGCTGTACTCCGGCATGATCGGAAGATACATAGATGAGCTGCCCAAGGACCGTTTCCTGCGCTTATCCAGGCTGATTTCAGCAAATCCTTATGAACCGTGGAACGGCCTCGACCTTAAGCTCGCAGAGGTCCGTGAAGCCAAATACCGCTGGGATCCTGATGTTCAGGACAGCGCCCGATGAAATAGGAATGCCTGCACACAAAGAAACGGCCTGCCCTATGATCAGGAGCGGAGCCGGTTCTGCAGGGAATATAAGAATGAAGTATGACACCAAGTTATACCTTCTTATATTTTTTAAAAAAGGGGCTACTATTATATGACGTTCAAACAGGCGATAACCCTGCGCAATATTATGATTATTTTGTGTATCTTCATGGTTGTCCTTCTGGGCCGGAAAGCATTCCGGATTGACGATAAGATCACAATGGTTCAGGAAGCCGAGCGGCTGTACGCGGCCGGAGACCTGATCGCTGCAGAGAATCAGTTCCGCCAGGCGGACTCGAACTCTGCCATCCTGTACAAAGAAGAGCTGGTGGATGCCCGGCTCGCGGAGCTTGCACCGATCAGCGCCATCCGCAGCGGGCTGCGCACTCTTGTGCTGAAGGTGACAGACCAGCTGGTCACCAGGGATTTTAGCGGATTCATGGAGAGCTACGCCTCCCTGCTCAGCCTCAAAGCCGAATATATGAAGGCAGGCGGACCTCATGAGGCCTATTACCGCCAGCTGTCAGCCGATTCAGGGATTTCCGAACAGATGACAGCCGGATTTCAGCAGTTTAAGACGCAGTTTCTGGGTGAGATGACAGACAGTCAGAACAGCGGCAGTACGGAAGACAGTTCCGGCAGCCCTGACAGCTTTAAGTGGAATCTGCTGCTGATTCCGGGTGCTTATTATGGAGGAAATGAAGCCAAGGAGAAATTGCTGGCAGATGCTTTCCGGGCTCATGATATAGCGGGGCTCAAGGCTTTGACGGGAGCAGGGAACTTTACCGGTCTGCTCGGCAGCGCCCTGTCCATGCAGGAGGCGTACAGCAGCCACAGCTATGAGGCTCCCTGGATTCAGAAGCAGGCAGAGGAGAGTGCCACACTTATCCTTACCAAGGATGTGGATAACGATAATATGGCCGCTTTCACAGGCCATGTCACAGCCTACCGGGAATACGCAGCTTCGGCAGGACTTACGGCTTCCCAGACGCTGACGGTGATTGACAACACCACAGCCAAGCTCATTAGATCCGGCGGAAAAATGGTGCGCAGCGGCCAGTATGCAGCAGCCATTCAGCTCTATGGTGAACTCGCTTCTATAATAGACACCACGGAGAACATAGCCGCTGCCCAGCTGGCCTGGAACATAGCCGAACCGGTGCGGCTGCTGCCGGGCGGTAAAGAACCGGACAGCTATGCACAAGTGGCCTCCGTTACCGGACAATACGGTGTACGGGTAGCTGCAGCCGGAACAGACCGCAGCGGAAGGTTACACTATGCGGACATGACGGGGGAGGGTGTTGTCTCCACCTTGACTGGCGATATTGTACCCGGTTATGAAAACCTCCGGAGTCTTGATTTTGACACCAGATTATCCGCCCTGGCCGGGGTTCCGGTTGTTGTAAGTGAAGGCAGCCGTGATGACGGGCGGACAGATTTTGCCGCTTACACCATCAGGCCTGAGGGGATAACGCCGCTGTTTTCTTTTGCCGGGGACAGCTATGAGCTGGTGCAGGAGGATCTGTCGGTTACCGTTTTGAATGCGGATATCGGGGATGGCGTGGACGGACAAACCGCAATATACCGTCAGGTGGACGGGATGTACCAGTTTGCTGAAATTCATCAGGAATACAGGCTCATCAGTGCCGGTGATCTCGAGCTCTATCCTTACGAGAACATCTCGCTGAACGCCGAAATCTTCTATGATAACTATGGAAGAATTGTGGCCGTCACCGGAGACAGATATATAATTCTTCAGGGCAATGTCGGCGATACCACAGGCTCTGCCGTTATCAGCGGCCAATTCCAGAGTAATTATGATGTCATGGAGACGAACCTTGGTACGGAGTATGTTCCTGTACTTATGGTTGATTCCGCAGCAAGCCTGAGCTTGACCGCACCTTAACCGATCCTACCGCACAACAAAGACGCAAGGCTGGACGATGGCATCGTTCTCCTCCTTGCGTCTTTGTTCATTTCGTATATGACATTCCGGGCTGTATGCACACTATTGTCAGTGCCGGATTGCTCCGGCAATGCCCTGCCTTCTCTTGCGGCTCTTGAGGCGCTGGTAACGCTCCTGGGTATAGATTGCTCCGGCTGCGCCTGATACCGTCTCCTTCACCTCGCCCAATACCGTCTTGGTCTCCTGCACGGATGCTTTCACGCGCTTCACCCCGGATTTGACGCCTTCCGAACGGCTTTTGGCCTCATCCAGTGTTTCCTGGATATTGGTCTTCACTTCATCCACAGGCTCCTTCAGCCGGTCCACGGACTGCTTCACCCCGTCCAGCGACTGTTTCAGGCCGTCAATGCTGTTCTTGAATTCCTTAATCGGATTGGCCACTTCTATCCCCTCCTGGTTTCCTTTACCTATACTTACCCAGAACAGCAGCCGCGGATTCAGCCGAAGATCAGATATAATTGTAAGCGGATTTATGCTAGACTTGCTGTGGAGTATTATTGTCCATTCTCAGACAAGGAGCGATATTCATGGTAAACATACAAGGCAGATGGGCATTGATTACAGGAGCAAGCCGGGGCGTCGGTTACCAGACCGCGATATTCATGGCACAGCAGGGCTGCAATCTGATTCTGCACAGCAGAGACCTGGCACATACAGCCAAGGTGGAGCAGGAGGTCAAAGCGCTCGGCGTTGAAGCCTGCTGTGTGCATGCCGAACTTGCGAATCACGATGAAGTGGCTGCCATGCTGGATGAAATCGAAGCTAAAGGTGTGGCAGTAGACATTGTATTTAACAATGCCGCCGTACAAATTGCTTACCGGACAGATTACTGGAATACGCCGGCAGAAGATTTTGAGCAGAGCTTCCGGATTAATTTCATTTCTGTTGCAACAATATGCAACCGCTTAATTCCCAAAATGCTGGAGCGCGGCTTCGGGCGGGTCATCAATACCACCAGCGGCATCAAAAATGAACCCGAACAGGCCGGTTATGCCGCCAGCAAAGCAGCGCTTGATAAATTCACCAAGGATCTGGCCTCACGTCTGGACGGAACCGATGTTATTATCAGTCTGACTGATCCGGGCTGGTGCAGAACCGATCTCGGCGGCCCGAATGCCACAAGCCCCGTAGAGAGCGTTATTCCCGGCATTGCTGTCGGGGCCTTTGTAGATGACAAGAAAAGCGGACGGTTCCTCCATGCGCAGAATTTCACCGGGATGACGCTGGAAGCTGCTGTAGCCAAAGCAGAAACGATCGAAGCAACACCTTATGTAATTTAATAAAATACGACAACAGACCTTCGCGGGCTCAGGCCGGCAAGGTCTGTTTTTTTAGCTGAATAAAGGCCGGGTAACCATATCCATATATTTGCACAAATCAGCTTTAGCCCGCTCGTTATGCTCCCATACTCCAAGATTCCAGCACATATACCGCAGGCCCAGATACCGGGAGGCGACGGCAAAAAGCTCCGCAAACTTCGCATCCGGAATCTCTAATCCGTAATTGTTCAAGTATTTCTTGTAGGCAAATGCTTGCCGCACGCTGCTGCAGCGCATAGGAATATCCAGGAACAGCGAGCCGTAACAGGCTTCCTCCCAGTCAATGAAGTAGACCTCCTCGTTGTTATGCACCAGCACGTTGCCCGGATTCAAGTCATTGTGGATCATCGTATAGGTGGCGGTATCCTCAATGACCGGAACCATTGCACTGACGATCCCCTCCGCCACACTTTCAATTTCAGCAAGCCGTTCTGCACCGAATGTCCCGGCAAAATCCGGATGGCTCTTCGCCGCTTTCCACGCAGGTTTCCACCAGTGCCCGACCGCCACAGCAATCTGATCCTCGTCAACCACCGGCAGCCAGGGGACTTCCTCCCTGCAGCCCAGGTTCTTACTGTGAATATAGGCGAGTGCCTGCATTTCTTTAGCCTCAAGCGCGGCAATATCCAGTCTGCTGTAATCTGTCTGATCATCCACATCTTGAATACAGAGCAGGCTGCGCCCTTCACATTGCGGCTGATTCGACAAGCTGAAGGGAACCTTTGCTCCTTGTGCATATAAACGGGACAGGGCAGAACGTTCATTATAATTGGCCAGTTTGGTAATCAGCGAAATTTCTGAATCAGACGCACCAGTGGAAGCCTCATTTTCCCCGGAGCTCACCCCGAGCTTCAGCCGGTGCCTCGACAGCTCAACAGCCCGGCTGCCTGCCGATATTGGACTGCTCTCGACGCTTAACACTTGGGCATCAGGGGACACGAAGCAGTATACCGTGTCTTTTAGCAGACCGGTCAATTTGCAGCTGTCTGTCATCTGCGGATCATCGTCCGGTAGACAAATTTGGGCAGCGCAGCCTGTCTGCGCCAGCGGGATTTCTGGCCCTTGGCCACGGGAGCGAACAGCAGGCGATGCGCCCACTCCAGATTCAGCTTTTTCCAGACTGCCGGTGCAGGCTTCACTTTTCCCGAGATCACATCCAGGCTGCCTCCGACGCCAAAAACAAGCTTCACCCCGGCCAGCTCCGCTTTATGCCTATTCAGCCATTTATCCGAATACGGCGCTCCCATAGCGAGAATCAGCACATCCGGCCCGCAGCGCTGAATTTCAGTTATAATCTGCAGCTCCTCCTCCGCATCAAAAAAACCGTGATGCCTCCCGGCAATCTTCACCTGGGGATACTTGTAAGAGATTTTCTCCACAGCCTGCATGCTCGTCTGCTCATCCGTTCCCAGAAAATCAAAGCTCCACCCCTGCTCATTCCCCTTTTCCAGCAGCCGCAGCAAAAGATCATATCCGGTTACACGTTCAGGGATGGGATCGCCTTGTCTTTTGGCCGCAAGCACAATCCCGATGCCATCAGGAACCACCAGGTCCGCAGAATGAATAATTTCCCGCAGCAGCTCATCAGTCTGGCTGGCCAGCGTAATCTCCGGATTAGCCGTAATTAAATGGAACAGACCGGAACGCTCCTTGCGGATCTGCTCTGCCAGATACAGCGTCGTCTCCTCAAGCGTCAGCTTGGAGAACGGCACACCCAAAATTGAAACCGTGTCTTCTGTCACTCTGTTACGCCTCCCAATCCTCCAGCACACTCCAGCCCATAACAGCCTGTCCCTTCTGCGCGTATAGTGTACCGGTATAAATTTGCTTGTTATGTATTCCCTTTGCAAAATAATGATCAATGATTGCCTTCGTGGAGGCAGTAATCTGCCGGCTGTCCAGCCTGTTACGGTCCACCCACAGCAACTGTCCTTCGTCACTCCCTGCAGGAACGCTCTCTGGCGGCACATGACCGGTATAGACATACTGGATCCGGATTTCCCGGTTACTCCTGATCCTGTGAACTATGTACCTGAGGGACAAGTTGTGGACCGCCTGCTCTGGAAGCCCCGTTTCCTCTTTAATCTCCCTAATGCAGGCACGCAGCGGATCATTAAATTCACCCTCCTCCATGTGCCCTCCAACGGGAACGAGATATCCGGGAAGGAATGCGCTTTCAGCTTTCTTTTGCAGAAACAGCATCTCCATCCGATCGTTCAATAAAAAAGCCACTGCCAGCTGCCTGAGCCGTACCATAAATCCCCTCCAGCCACTTATCCGCATCAATGAAGTGTTCAGCAAACACACAGGAAAATTATACCATGCATTACATAAATAAATAAGCTATGATTTGTGTATGGAGAGTGCTGCCGAAAGCGGATAACGGACACAAGGGTGCTTAAACCGATAACCTTCCGCTGAAAATGCGTGCCGATGAGCAAATAAGTATGCTCAGTACATCAGCCAGCTGAAAAGTACATAAAGAAGAAGTTAGAAGTTCATATTCAGCTTAGACAAAAGAATAGTCCATTGGAGGTTGTTAGTATGTTAATTAACGTTCTGGATAAAGGGTACGTACGGCTGGTGGACCACATGGGCAGTGATCTGACCGTGGTAAATGCGGCCCGGGTCTCTTATGCCAAACAATCGGAAACGCTGAGCGAAAAGGACATGCGGCTGATTCAGTTTTTGGCCCGTGAAGGGCATACCTCGCCTTTCAGACATGCGGTAATTCAGCTTGAAATCTATGCTCCGCTTATGGTCGCCAGACAGTGGTGGAAATATGTTGTCGGAGCAGCCCATTACGAAGGAACAGGTGACAGCCTTGAAGCGTGGAATGAGTCCAGCAGGAGATATATTACGGAGGAGCCTGCTTTTTATGTTCCTTCAGGAGATCAGTGGCGGAGTGCACCTGAGAATTCCAAGCAGGGCAGCGGCGGCGTTGTTGCCTGGGAGCTTGGGGAGAAGTATACGAAGGAGCTGATGGACTACACCGAATTAGGCATGAAAAAATATGAGTCCGCCCTCTCTGACGGTATCTGCGCAGAGCAGGCCAGACTATTCCTGCCGGCCTACGGCCTGTATGTCCGCTGGTACTGGACGGCATCCCTGCAATCTGCCGCCCACTTCCTGAACCAACGGCTGGAACACGATGCCCAACAGGAAATACAAGATTACGCCAAAGCGGTACTGAGCATTGTGAAGACGTTGTTCCCGGTTGCTGCGGATGAATTATTGTCCAAATAATGGATTGTTGAACCGGCGTTCTATTGTTCCCCCGGCTCCTTGCCTGATGTACATATTATAGATGCTAGTTCCCCACCGGCGCTTTAGTTGTATTTCCTGCAGCTAAAGCCGGCTATTTCCGGGCCGTAAGGGCCTTAGATGCACTTTCTGCAATTAAAAACCGCCATATCCCCCCAAGGAGCATTATCGCCACTTTTACCTGTACAGAATACAGTTAAAGTTCCAAATTCCGTTTTTCACAGTCTTTTAATTGCAGGAAATACAATTAAACGTCATTTACTTCACACTAGTTACTCTCAAGAGATGTTCCGCCGTTAGTTCAAAATAGAATGCTGATGCAGAGTACGTTGAAGGAGCAAACCGTAGTGTTTGTCCCCCGCAAGCTAAGTAGTTTGTGCCGGGATTACACTTTGTGCAACAGAATCCTTATAAAACAGCCGGAGACTTTAGTTGGATTTCCTCCCCCTAATCCTGTCCTTTTTCATCATTTATAACTTTTAGTTGGAAATTCTCCAGCTATTCAAACGGATAAAGGCCTTTAAAGACTCACTCAATACATTTAAGTGGAGTTTTTCCAACAAGCATTGTAAAACCGCCATTTTTCGGAGGATTAGATGGAAAAATTCCTCTTAGGTTTTATCTGTATACGCTCCCTACAACCATTTTCCATATGACAGCTAATCAACAGCCCTGTATAGAGTACAATAGAACGCCGTTCCTCATTTATAGCAGGAAGCTTTAGAGTGTTTCTTTTTATCCCTAAACCCGAGATAGAAAGCCAAAAAAACTCCGCCCTCATAGGCGGAGTTTCCCGTTACAGCAAGCAGCATACGAAACCGATCAAAGTCTCAAACAATAATACCTTTAATCCCGTCTATAACACAAATCCTCTTGATCAGCATTGCCCAATCAGCACGCCAACCTGCACAGCCGTGTCTTTTAGCACACCTATCACCATTTGTCCCGTACAGAAGTCGCATCTCTGGCACCCACACCTGTACAGTATGCGCACCTCTGGCACCCACACTTATCACCACACTGCTCCCGTACAGCCGCGCCCCTTACACGTCTATCAGCGCGCTGACCCGCGCAGCCCCGCGCCCTCCCGTTTGCCGCTGCGGCGGAAGGAATACAGCAGCCAGACACAGGCCGCTGCCACGCCTGCCGCGCAGGCCAGGAACACAGCCCTGTGCATCCCGCCCTGTCCTGCGGCCCCGCCGCCAATGACCAGGCCGCCTGCCGCCGTGCCGAACATCATCCCGATGTTGCGGGATAAGGCCAGCAGGCTGCTGACCATGCCGAGCCTGGACTTCGCGGCCAGGCCCATGACAATGCTGGTGTTGGGCGAGGTGATCATGCCCATCGCGCAGCCGAGCAGCAGCACCGGCAGGAACATCGCTCCTGCACCAAGCGCCGGGGCGGCGAACCCCAGTGCCAGCAGCGTGGCACTCATAAGCAGCAGGCCTGCCGCCAGAATGCCGGACGGGCCTCTGCGGTCGGCAATCCCTCCGCATAGCGGCGCCGTCACCACGAGCGCCAGCGGATAACCGATCATGATCAGGCCGATCCATGCAGGCTCTGCACCGGAGAGCCGCAGAACCGCAGGCAGAGCCAGCTGTGCTGCAAAAGCAGCCATATACGTAATCACCGTAATGGCAATTCCCATGACAAAATTACTGTCCGCGAACATTCCCCGTTCAGACACAGCGGAAGTCTTATTGTCCTTACTCCACCCTGTCCCGGCATCCGCCGGCTCTGGACCCGCCGCTACAGCAGCGGACCTTCCCCTGCGGCCCGAAGCACGGGCATGGGCTGCATAAGCAGCAGCCGTTCCTGCCGAAGCCGTGAACAGCAGCAGCACCGGCAGGGACAGGAAAGAAGTCCGGCCGCCAAGATCAACGGCGATCATCAGCGTAGACAAGGCCACGGCGAACCAGGCTGTCCGGCCGAGATCCAGCTTTCCGCCTGCTGTCTCCGTGTCCTGTGGAATCAGCAGATGCGCGAGCAACCCCACAGCTCCGGCCACTGCAGCCAGCAGCCAGAAGTTGCTCTCCCAGGACAGCCACTGGATGAGGAACCCGCCGAGTGCCGGTCCGGCCATGGAGCCTGCGGCTACAAAAGTGCTCATCAGCCCGAGCGCCCGGCCCCTCTGCTCCCCCGGAAATACCGAGACGATCAGTGCCATATTCGTGGCCTGGTACATCGAGGCACCGGCTCCCTGAATGACCCTGAAGCCCAGCAGCAGCGCAGCATTTGGCGCAAGCGCACAGCCCAGCGCACCCAATGCAAAGGCGAACAAACCAAAGTTGTGCACCTTCCGCCGCCCGAGCATATCTCCGAGCCTGCCCATTACAGGCAGCAGCACGGAGATCACCAGCAGGTAGATGCTGACTACCCATTGGGCCGAAGCTACCGGAATATGCAAATCCGCTGAAATATCAACCAGCGCGATATTGAACATGCCGGCAGACAGATTGGACAGGAAGGCGCCGAGACAGATGACTACCTTAACAGCTGACAGGTTTACCTGCTGAGACGCCCCCGCACCCGGGGCATTCATAAAATATTTTGCAGCGCAGACTGGCTCCAGATGCTCCAGTTCTCCTCCACTTCAGCCGCCTTGGAGACTACACCGAAATATCCCTTCATGTTCTCCACCGTCATCTCATGTGCCGCCCGGGAATAGGATGCGCAGGCATCCTCAGCCAGCACGATGTGATAATCCCGCATAAAACCGTCCCGGGCCGTCGATTCCACACATACATTGGTGCTTACCCCGGTCATAATCAGCGTTTCGACCCGCAGTGTCCGGAGGACAGAGTCGAGCCGGGTATTAATGAACGCGCTGTAGCGGTGTTTGTTGACCACGATTTCATCCGGCAGCGGCGCCACTTCAAAAAACTCCGCTCCCCAGCTTCCCCTGCGGCACACCCCAAGCGAACCGCGTCCGGAACGCGAGACCCACACCTGCGAATCCGTAGCTCTCTCATGAAAGGTCTGAATGTATATAATGGGGACACTGTGTGCTCTCGCTGCCGCAATCAGCCCGTGGAGCCGCGGCATCATTTCTTTTACGGCGGTTACGTCATTTCCTGCTGAGGCAAGCGCGCCTTCCGGGTGGCAGTAATCATTTTGTACATCTACAATAATAAGTGCTGTTCTTTCCGGCATAATCAGATCTGCAGTCAATTCCATATCGTCACCTCTTTATTTTATAAAAAGCTTAGTTTCCGGCTGTCTTGTTAACGAATTGCATATCCACAAGCCCGTCATAGGTATATTCACCTTTAAAAATCCCCGTCTTGATCATCACATTCATATCCTTGCCCAGCGCTTCTTCCGAGATGATTCCGTCCGGGCTCCACAGCTGATCCTCGAACGCCCGGTCAAGCGCCGCCTGCGCCGCCGTATCCGAAAGAGTCGGGAACTCCGCCTTCAGCACCTCCATCGCCATCGCTTCATCCTCCCGGATCGCCTTCAGGGCTTTGACGACCGCGTTTACTGCCTTCTGCACCGTTTCCGGGTCCTTCTCAATCGTCGATTTCTTTACACTCAGGACCGAATACGCATAGTCGCCCATGTCATGAAACTTATAAAACGGCTCGTCCCACACGCCCTTTTCCATCCCGTCACTGATCTGCGGCTCAGCCCCGTTAGCAATATCCGCTGCGCCCTGCTGCACCATCGCTACAACCGTCGAACCGTCTGCCGGCTCCAGCAGCCGTACATCCTTTTGCGGATCAAGGCCAAGCTCCAGCAGCAGATACTGGGTCAGCAAATTCGGTGTTCCGCCGTGGCGTCCGGCATTTACTTTTTTGCCCTCCATAAAAGCTTTTAATTCCTCATTGGAGTCTCCCGCAGGTGCCGTCCCCTTCTTGGCCATCAGATAGACATTCGCACGGTTGACGACATTGCTGACCGAAATAATCGGATCGGAGTTTCCGATATTCGCCAAGGCGTTTGACTCCGGGCCGCCGATTACGCCCCAGGCATCCCCGCTGACCACTGAAGTGACATGCGCGCCGCCCGCAGCCTGCAGCATCTGAACCTCAAGCCCTTCCTCTGCAAAATAACCCTCCCGCTGGGCTACATACAGCGGCAGATAGCCGGTGTAGTGGAGCGGCTCGGCGATGACGAGCTTCTTCAGCCCTTCTTTGCCGGCAGCGGCGGCATCAGCATCTGTTGCCCCTTTGGCACCACAGCCGGACAGCAGGATCACAGCGGAGACAAGCGGCAGGACGGCGGACAGCTTGAACTTATTTGTTTTTTTCATTCCATTCTCCCCTTTTGTTCAATAATTTAGATGATCTCTGCTAAGCTTTCTTCATTCCGTAACCCTTGGACAGCCATTTCTCCAGCAGCACAACCCCCATGTACATCACCATGGACAGTACCGACAAGACAACAACCCCTACCCAGACCAGATTGATATCCAGAATCGTCCCGGCATAAATGACCATCCGCCCGATTCCGTGGCTTGAAGCGATGAACTCTCCGACAATGGCTCCGGCCAGCGACAGGGCAATGTTAATCCGCAGACTGCTGATCATCCACGGCATGGCCCACGGGATAACTACCTTGGTGAACACCTGATGCCTTTTGGCGCCCAGGGAGTACATCAGCTTCTCCATATCCTTGTCCACACTCTGCACGCCGCTGTGCGCCGACAAGGCTGCGACTACTACCGTCATGGCAAAAGCCAGCGCGACCTTCGAGAAAAATCCGATACCAAGCAGAATAACCAATACCGGTGCAAGCGCCAGCTTCGGCATAGCGTTCAGCAGGATCAGGAACGGCTCGCTGATACCGGCAAATTTCCGCGACCACCAAAAGGAGAGGCCCAGCAGTGATCCGATCAGTGTGCCGCCCACAAAACCAAGAATCGTAGAGCTGGACGTGTAGGCGATATCTTCAAGCAGCGTACCCTCTGTAATCTGTGTCCAGGTCGTGCTGAGGATACGCACCGGACTGCTCCAGTAGTAGGCATCCATCCAGCCGATCCTTGTAAACAGCTCCCAGCAGACCACAATCAGCAGCGCTACCGTCAGCCGTCCGGCGGTGATTACCCGTTTAGTCCGGCGCGCTGCCGCCTCTTCATCCTGGATGAACGGCTCTGCCTGCTTTTTCTCGGGCCTGGCGATGGCCGGCCCCGCAGCTTCCAGCTTGTGAATGACATAACCCTTCTTTTGCACACTCTCCATTGACGTTCTCCCCCTTAAGTAATGTGAGTTGAAATCCCCTGACGTGTTTAAATCCTGCACGCTGCGGCTATACGGCCTGCCAAACCTGTGAATCAGGAGATATGGGCAGCCGGTTCACTGCCGCTGCCGGAGAGCAGGTCCAGCAAATGGGCCTTAAGCTCCATGAAGGAAGCAGATACGGTATCTTCCATATGTCTCGGACGCGGCATGTCTACGGAGATCTTGGAAATAATTCTTCCCGGACGTCCGGAGAACACATAAATGTCATCCGACAGGTAGATCGCTTCATCAATATCGTGAGTAACGAAGAGCACCGTCTTGCGGAAATCCTCCCAGATTTCCAGCAGCCAGTTCTGCATCGTCAGCCGGGTCTGGGCATCAAGCGCACCGAAGGGCTCGTCCAGCAAAATAATATCCCGGTCATACAGCAGTGTCCGGAGCAGCGCCGCCCGCTGCCGCATGCCGCCGGACAGCTCGGCGGGATAATGCCCGCCGAAGCCTTTCAGCCCGTAACGGTCCATGAGCGGCTGCGCACGGGCCACGGCTTCCTTCCGCGGTACACCGCGGATTTCCATCCCCAGAATGATGTTGTCGAGGATCGTCCGCCAAGGCAGCAGCATGTCCTTTTGCAGCATATAGCCTACATGTCCGGTTTTGCCGATAATATCTTCCCCGTCAGCCAGCACACGGCCCGTAGATGGAGGCATGAGGCCTGCAATGATATTAAAAAGCGTAGATTTCCCGCAGCCGCTGGGGCCGATAATGCTGACGAACCTGCCTTCTTCGATCGAAAGATTGGTCTCCTGCATGGCGATAATTTCCTGACCGTCCCGGCGGAACCACTTGCTTACTCCGGCAATCTCAATCTTTGTGTTCATCTCAATCATCCTCCCTAATGAAAATCTCCACATATGCAAAAAGCCGCCAGCTTTAGACAGAGCCCACCGGGGCTCGAATCTTAAAACTGACGGCAGGCCGGCTCTCTTCAGAGTTCCAGCGTAACGTTCAGGTACTGCTCCAAATCCTTCTCCAAAATTATGATCGTACCGGAATACTCGGTCTCCACATCATAATCTTTAAGAACGGCTTTGATATTCACTTGAAATTCATCCATAAAAGCCTGCCTGATCTCCTTCTTGAACACCTCATGCAGCACCAGATTAATTTCACGCCCGGCAGAAGCATGATGGGTGTCGAGCACTTTCAGTACGGGGACCCGGCTGTTGACGGATAGGATAATGATCTTGTTCCCTACAAAATCGACCTTCTGCTGCTTGACGCCGGCGTTGAACAGCTTCTTGTTGATCTCGTTGTACACTCGAAGAATATCCTGTTTCCATTGTCCGGCGGAAGCGATCATCGCAGTCACACCTTTATAGCTCATTGTAATGTCAGCAAAAACTACATAATAACTAAAAACTGTGCTATCTCCTATTACTTATACATCATTATAGATAAATACAGAGAGTTGTCAATATTAAAATGTTATATAAAGTGACGCAAAACAAGAATCAAGCATTTTATTGTTAGGTATACTTACACTCGCTGCTCATTTGTTAGTGAAAAAACGACTCATCCTTGCCCCCATCTGCTCCCTCCGGGAAGCAAACTGCCGGTGTCTGTGCCCGTTGGCGCCGGAAGGATGCGGAAATCCCCACAGGCAACGCCCGGGATCAAGCTCCCCCGCTTGTACAAGCTGCTGCAGTACGCTCTCCACCACGGTTCCGAGAGGAATAACCAGTGCCCCGGGTAACAGCGTAAGCTCTTCTGCTGCTGACCGCAGCGCTTTTTCTTTTAAAAAAGGACTGTTCAGCAGTCCCGGAGACGTGCCGCTGTAATTCCGCTGCTCCACAAATACCGGGTACCGCAGCACAGAGGTCGTATGCAGCAGACTCCGCTGTTCCTGAAACAATCCGGCCGAATCCGGAATATCCAGCGCCTGCGGCAGCTTCAGCAGATCCAGCATCTGGATCAGATTGCTTCGCATCGGGCCGGCAAAGCTCGCCGCCTCTTTGGCTCTTTTGCATATCTCTTCGCCGGAAAGCTCAGCCGCAAGGCCCGCTCTGGCCGCTTCCATGGCAGTTTTCATCTGTGTCCACCCTGGCGTCAGGCCAATGATCATTACCTTCGCGGTGCTGTTGATATATTCGTTATGCGGTGCGTAATACATTTTCAGACCGCCGTTCTCCGCCATCAGGAATTCACGGATCAGCAGATCTTTTTTGAGGAGGGATCTATCCACAGGAAGTGAAAGTATAGCCCCGCTATAGCGCTCCAGATGCTGTGATATCAGCATAGTCTTTCACTGCAGGTTATCCCGGCTGCTTTTAGTAAGAGTGTAGTAATGATACTGTTCGCCCTCCAGCTCAATGATATCTTTGTATTCTGTCTGCTTCCCCGGCCATCTGCCGGTGTACCTGTATAATCTTCGTTAGACGTGTGTAGCGCTCCTCAAGCCCGGTGTTATGCGGATCATGCTCCAGCTGCCCAGCGGCCGCAAAAAACTGCGGTACCTCCCAGACACTCCTTAAGGCAGTGCTCACGCAAAACCCGTACCTTGCCTGAACCTCCAGCCCCCTCCACCCCGCAGACCTGAGACCTTGCATGTATGAAGTGAATAACGCTTCACGAAAAACTTCGTATTCATTCTCGGGGATAATTCCCAGGCTCATGTTCACCCCGTACAGCTTGCCCAAGTCTTCACCAATACCGGAAATACTCATAAACTGCCAGTCGATCAGCATGAGCGGGGCATCAAGAAAGTCTTCACGGGCAAGCAGCATGTTCATCTGACTCAGATCCTGATGGGCCAGCACACGCGGCAGCCGCTCCAGCGCATTCAGGTAACCGCCGATTTGGCGGTCAAAATCCTTATACCATGCCCAGATGTCAAGCTCATGCTTTGTGTGCAGACGGCTCGTATAGGATTCTGTACTCGGCGCATACTTCCTGCTCGCCGCCGTCCAGGACTTTAGCCAGCTTTGGCAGATCCATTCTGCACGGGGCAGTTCTTTTCCTGTCAGATATGCACCATTAAAACAGCCTAGCCGAAAGGCAATGCTTTCAAACTGTTCAAGTGAAGCCGGGACCTCCCCCTCCACCCGCTCCATCCACAGCCATATCGTTCCATCCGGCTGTTCTTGTACCAGATAACATTCAGGCGCCCGGACGGATTCAGGCAGTTCTTTCAGAATCCCGGATTGAAGCACAAGCGCCTCCCGCCTCCAGTAATTATGATGCTGAGGGTTCTCTTTCTCACCGCTGTCCTGCTGAATAATCTTCAGAATCAGAGACCAGGGCAGCGGTACATGATCTACAATGGCATGACCATGGAGGTGATAGACTCCGGCCGTTGTAAAATTAGGGGTTGCATAACCGAGGTCCTCACAGGTAACTGTCGTTATTTCAACCACGGAGCGGCTAAACAAGTTCCCGACACCAATGTATAACTGATCCATCCGTTCCTCGATAGGCAGCTTCGTTTCGTTTGTAATCGTCAGTCCCATGCGCAAACCTCCTTATTCCATTTTTGTAAATATACATGATATAATCTGGTCAGTTATTGAAATGAAGGGCAATGCTTTTCCGGCAGTTCCGGAGACAACCCCGCAGATTATTGCGGCGTTGTCTTTTTATTTTGACTGGACATGAAAGGTGGAGTTTGTATGTCTAAGCGTCAAGAGAACAGAACCATATTCACAAAAGAAGAGCTGATCCGGCAGTTCAAACACTGCGGTCTGCAGGAAGGACAGACGCTGTTCGTACACACCTCACTGAGCCGGCTGGGGTTTGTCGTGGGCGGGGCCGAAACGTTAATCCGTGCGCTTCTTGAGATCGTTGGTACCGGAGGAACTATAATGATGCCCTCGCAAACCTGGAAGAATCTCGATCCGCAAACAGGTGTGCACTGGGAAGAGCCTGCTGAATGGTGGCCTGTGATCCGGGAGCATTGGCCGGCCTATGACAAAAAGGTAACTCCGGCCATCGGCATGGGCATCGCAGCGGAGCTGTTCTGCAAATGGCCTGGTGCAGAACGTTCGGATCACCCGGCACGTTCCGTAGCGGCAGTGGGTAAGCATGCGGTGTATTTGACGGAAAATCATGATTTAAGCAATATTTTTGGAGCGGGATCGCCCCTGGATAAGCTGTATCAGCTGAACGGCCATGTGCTCCTGATCGGCGTCGGTCATGACAAGAATACATCCCTTCATTTGGCTGAGACCAGAGCCAGCTTCCCGGGCAAACACCTGATGAACGAGAGCAGCGCCATGCTGGTAGACGGCAAACGCCAATGGGTGACATACTCTACCCAGGCTGTGGATGACAGCGATTTTGTCAGATTAGGAGAAGCATACGAACGCCAGATCAATCTCCCTGTGCACGTCATCGGCAATGCCGAAATCCGTCTGCTGGAGCAAAGACCGCTTGTAGACTGGGCGGCGGCGTGGATGGAGCAGCATAGGGCTTGATGATGTATTAAACTTGCATTCTGCTCTCTGGCGGAGCTTCCAACGGCATTGTTATTTCAGAAGAGATACGCCGTTACTCTTGTTTCCTCCTACATATTGTAATGGAAGATGATTGATAAGGGGAGCGATGTAGTGGAAGCCCGCCCAAAAAATACATCCAACCACACCTGGATTATCAGCGATAAAGAACTGCTGTTCCATCACCGGATTATCCGCTCCGTGAAGGATTACCGTACATTCGTTCAGCGTAAACCTAAGGGCATCCGCTTGTGAAATGAGATACTTCTATTTGCTATCGTTGCTGCAAAATGAAAATCTGTATTCTTTTGCAATCCGCTTATTCACAGTTCGGTCTTGTGCTGGTATACCTCTCCTCCAGCCCTTTTGCTGGCTTACAGCAGAAGCAGCCTATTGTACACGAAAAACCGAGTACATTGGGCTGCGGCGGAGAGAAATGAGCCTATTGTACGTGAAAAACCGTGTACATTGGGCTGCGGCGGAGAGAAATGAGCCTATTGTACATGAAAAACCGAGTACATTGGGCTGCGGCGGAGAGAAATGAGCCTATTGTACGTGAAAAACCGTGTACATTGGGCTGCGGCGGAGAGAAATGAGCCTATTGTACGTGAAAAACTGTGTACATTGGCTGCGGCGCGGTGGTTTTATTTCGTGCATTTCATGCCCTTCCGCTCACTAATGCCATAACAAAAAGGCTGCCGGTTATCCGGCAGCCCTGGTTCCTGTTAAGTTGAAAACAACTCCGGCACAGTGATCGTGGACGCACATTTATTTTTTTCCAGCAAATGATCAAGCTCGGCAAATGAACCGGAGGATATGATCCCGCATAACCCTCTGTCTCCAGCCTGAATTTCCAGCTTCCACCGGTTCGTAGCAGGGTTGAGCCCCTTAAATTCACAGCGGGTAATTTCATCCCAGGGTATGAGCTCCTTGTTCAGGACAATGCCTTGCTTTCCGATATGCATCAGCACTCTGTCATGATTGATTACGGCAGGAAGGGCCGCTAAATATACATAATAGAACCAGTGGCTTATGAGCAGGTCACTCACTCCAAAGATATACAGCATCCACAGCACCGTAACTGTTATCAGATAGAGAAACGCCGTAACAAGCAGACCGCTATGAGGAATGAACAGAGCCGGGTCGTATACTTGTATCTGATTTTTCCCGGCTTTTTTAAATTTATATTGTTTATAAGCATGGAACAGAAAACATGGCATAATGAGGCAATAAGCTGCATTCAGAATCAGTATCAGTACGGAACCCCAAGTCATTCTATCGCTGCCTTTCTTTTTTACATTATCAGGGAGAGGCTGCAAGCCGCCAAAGCCCGCAGGATAGAATTAAATATAGTATAAAACAAGGGTTCCGCGAATATCTGCCGCTGTATATACTCATTTAAGGGAATGTGTGCTATTATGAAAAGCTACCTGTTTGCATATTGATCAAATTTCGTTGTTAAGCCAATTTTCGATCTCAGCGATTGTGTCCCCGTAACGATTGAGGGCATGTAATGTTCCTCCAACCTGTTCCGTCCCCGTCTGCTGTTCTTTTTCGTCTGTACATTCAATCCCCAGGGAACGCTTCAGGCTGTACTCCAGCCATCCTAATTTGCCTGAAAACCCGTTCTCCAGAACTGTTTTCCAATCTGCCTGCAGGGTTCCGTAATTCCTTGCATAACCGGCTATAAAAGCCTGAAATCTTTCTTTATTGATATTCCCGGTTCCATCCTCTGACCAGTACAGAGCCGTTTCAATCAGGTTTTGCATCGGATGAATGTAACCGGAAGCTTCCCAATCAATAAAAAGGGGGGTTCCGTCATTCCACATTACGTTTTTAGCATCCAAGTCCCAGTGGCTTATAACCCTACCTGAAGCGAGCCGTTCTGCTGCGTTATTCGCCTGTGCGTTCCAGCTGTAAAGAAGTTGGATATTTTCAGACAGCAGGTTCATCCACTGCGCATTATTTTTCTGCCCCAGATGCAAATAATGGTTCCAATCCGTTAGCTGTATGTGAGCCCCACCATTGTTAGTGATGTTTAATTCTGAAAAATCAACTTTATGAAGATCCGCTAGAACCCCGCCTATTATGTAACAATGAGCCGCGGTAATTTCGTCAGGCCTCAGGCTTCTTCCTTCAGTCCATTCAAACACAAGATAATGCTGACCATCTATGTTGTGCACGGCAGTACCCTGGAACCGTTGCGCTGGGAGCGCAGGAACATGCCGGGATGCAATTTCAGCAATCCGTTCTGAATCTATGAAGTTTTGCATGGCTGTTGGCCTGATCATAATTTGAGGATTCAATGCCTTGACTGCATATTTGCCCTGAGTCGTTACTATCATGTACATTCTGTGCAAGAGCCCGCCCGTAATAACCTCAGGAACGCCAACGATATCTCCAAGCTGCAGCATGCTGCATAACTTGTCAAACTGCAGATTGTATGAAGTGTCACTCATGGTCCGGTCCTCCTTTGTAATCGGAACTTTTATTGCAACCCCATGCAGCAAGAAAGCCCCGCATCCGCGGAGCCTTCTTCATCTGCTGCATCGTTCCCCTTACCTTCTAGCCCGCTCTGTATACAGCCGCCCGGCAAAGTCGCCGATCAGAAGGCGCATGGCAAGCTTGCTTGCCCATTCCTCCGGGATGCCGCTTAGCCCGTAGTAAGCTCCGGCAATCTGGCCGTAGACCGCACCAGTGGTGTCGGCATCATTACCCAGATTGACGGCGAGCAGTGCTCCCTCGGCGAAGCTTGATGATTGGTGAAAAGCCCACAGCGCCGCTTCCAGCGACTCCACCACATAACCCGAGCCCTGGATTTCCGGCGGCTCCTTCAGCTTATAAGAGCCGTTCCTGATATTAAGAATATGCGGGGTCAGCTGATTCTCAGTTATCCAGTCGCTGAAGGCTTCCGGGGCGAGCATTTCTTCCTTGCTCCAGCCGTGAAGCCCTGCAAGAATGTAGGCGGCCATCAGGCGGCAGGCTCCTACACATTCAGCAGCACCATGGGTGGTCCTCGAGCTGTGTGCTGCAAATTCTATGGCAGCGGGCGGGTCTTCCGCATAATACATGACTACAGGAGCAAGGCGCATAATGGAGCCGTTCCCGGCTGCCAGAGGATCCGCTGAGCCGCTGAAGGCTTCGCCGCCGGCCTCGAATTGCAGCAGTGCCGCCTGAGTAGCATTGCCGATGTCGAAGCATACTCCGGTGCTGCTCAAATGACCCTTCCGGAACCATTTCACATACCGCCGCATCTGGTCGGCGGGATCGAAGCCCTGCTTCGCCAGCAGGCTTTCCGCCAGACAGAGTGCCATGGAGGTATCATCTGTCCATTGTCCGGGCTGCAGTCCAAATACGCCGCCGCCCGTCATATCCGTAAGTGGTGTGAAGGTACCCGGGGGCTTGAACTCCACTGCAGTCCCGAGTGCGTCCCCGGTTGCCAGTCCCTGCAAACATCCCTGATAACGATCGGCAGTTCCTAACATTGTGCTCCTCCTTGTCTCTCAAGAACAGTCTGCCGCAGGGTGCGGAGGCTGCTGCACGAGCATGATCGCAACACTTTGCAGCTTATTATGCCTGTTCGCCCGGATAGACAAGTCCCCACTGCCTGCGGATCTGATCCAGCAGCTTAAGGATCGCTACAGATTCATCCAGCGTCATCACCGGACTTTCGGTAAGCCCGGCCTGAAGGCAGCGTCCGACTTCCTCGGCTTCAAAAGAATATCCGATCGAAGCACGGTCATCCTCAAACGTCTCCGCAAGCTCTCCTCCGATGTACAGCTCAGCCGACTTCGGATTGACCAGCGTGCCTTTGACAACAATATGGCCCTCTGTCCCGAATACATGGGCTTCCTCCAGCAGGTTCAGGCGGATGCCGCCGTTCAGGGAAGCTGATTTGCCGCCTTCATAAGACAGCAGCAGTGAGAAATGCTCATCCACACCTGTCTCGCCGATATGGACAGTGCTCGATACGTTCTCCGGGTGCGGTCCGAGAACCATCGACGCAAAGGATACCGGATAGATGCCGACATCCAGCAGCGCTCCGCCGCCCAGCGCCGGATTCAGCAGACGGCTCTCCGGATTCCAGCCGGCGCGGAAGCCAAGATCCGCTTTGACCAGCCGGACATCGCCGATCCGTCCGTCAGCGATCCACTCTCTAACCTTGACGTTGGCCGGAATATAGCGGCTCCACATGGCCTCCATCAGGAACAGCTTGTGTTCACGGGCGTAAGACACAAGCTCCTCCAGCTCACCGCTGTTCACGGTGAACGGCTTCTCGCATAATACCGCCTTGCCGGCACGCAGCGCGAGCAGCGCATTCTCTTTATGGAAAGGATGCGGAGTTCCAATGTAGACCGCGTCTACCTCCGGATCATTCACCAGATCTTCGTAGGTGGCATGCGCAACAGGAATACCGTGATTGCGGGCGAACTCATCCGCACTCTCCTGGGTCCGCGACCCTACGGCATAAGCTACACCGTTACTGGCATGAGCCAGGTCTGTTGCAAACTGATGGGCAATCCAGCCAGTGCTGAGAATTCCCCATTTTACCTTGTAAGCGTTGTCGTCTGACATTAACTTGCCCTCCTTGGTATCGTACATAGTCCTTATAATTCTATCAAAATGTGATAGGCGTATACAACAATTACCACAATAATAGGTTATACCATTTCGAACAGCGCGCAGACGCTGATTGAAGCAAATCCCAGCGTTACGAGCAGCGCGGCCGCATTCCAGATACGGTGCAGCACCGCAAGATTTTCAATATAGCTCCGGAAGAACATTCTGGTCAGGGCAAACCGCAGCAGCCTGATCACAATAAAGCCGAACCAGCCGAGCAGACTGAGCAGCAGGACTTCAACGCTGCTTTTGTTCACGAACCGGTCTGCTACATCCCCGTTATAATGAATAGGTACAAATACCGGCATCCGCGGATACAAAAACAGGTACAAAATGAATGGAATCATTGCCGCAATAATACTCAAGGACATTGTCAGTCTTCTTTTGAACATGAAGTCTCATCCTCCACCTGCAGCAGCAGAATACGCCGCTTGAATCCTCCCCGCCGCTCTGCCTTTTGTGCACGGATAGTTTCCAGAGCCCTGTCATCCAAGCCATGAATTTCTGCCAGCGCCGAGACTACCTCCAGCAGATCCGCCAGCTCCTCCGCAGCATCCTTGTCGTTCCCGGCTTCGAGGTATTCCGCAGTTTCCTCACGCAATTTGGCACGCAGCTGCTCTATGTATTCTTCTTGTTCCAATATTTTTGTAGTACATTTTTTTCCCTGGGGAGCTATGATATCCGGGATGCAGTCGCGTACAAGCTTATGATATTGCGGCAAAACAGATCACTTCCATTCTCAAAATATTCAATATGGGCAGGATTATTCATCCCGGGACTCGCCCAGCAGCTTTTCCACAAACGGGATATCTGCCGCCGCAAAAGTAAACTCCGCAAGCTCACCGGGCAGTACCCATCTGTAGGCATCATGATCAGTCAGCCGGATCTCCCCGTGTACATACTCCGATCTCCAGGCCCGGAGCCGGATCTGAACATCTCCATAATCATGCTCATGCACACCGTAATCCTCCACAGGCTGTATCCCGATGGCCATCTCTTCCATCAGCTCCCTGCACAGACAGGATTGGACATCCTCACCAGCCTCCAGCTTGCCGCCGGGAAATTCCCACAGTCCCGCCTGTGACTTGCCCTGCCTTCTTTTGGCAATAAGTATCCGCCCTTCTTTATTATGTATAATCGCAGCCGCTACTTCAATCATGCTATTCCTCCTATTTTTTCTTACGAATCATCTATTTCGTGCATACAAGCAAGATGTAATATTGTGGTACAATATGGTAATAAGTGATTCGCATTCTAGAATTCATCTTTTCTGCAGGAGAGATGGATTCTCCAGGGGAGGCTGTATGTGAAATCTATTTTCAAGCCGGATTCTTTCCACGATGAACCCAAACCGACCCAGTCCCTTAGTCTGCGCATTAATATATTTTTCTTCAGCACATTTATTATATTCTGCATTATTATTGTCCGTCTTGCCATTCTTCAGTTCGTGGAGGGACCCACGCTCTCCGAGGTAGAGACCAGCCGGGATACCAAAAACGTGCCGCTGGCCTCCATCAGGGGAACGATATTTGCCGCAGCAGGAGAAAAGCTGGCCTATTCCACTTCAGTGCAGACGTTATATTTTTCATTAACCAGTGATTTCCTGGCAACCTCGACCGACAAGGAGACCAAAATCACCTCACGCACCCCCGAAGCGGTCGCCAAAGCAGAGACTCTTGCCGAGAGCCTGGCAGCTGATTTCGCTAAATATGGTGCACAGGTGCCACCGGAAGAGGCCATGACCAAAGAGGCCATACTGAAAGCGATGGATCTGGATTCCAGAGTCTATTCGGGCTTCATGCTCCGGCCGATCAAACGCGGGCTTACGAAGGAAGAAGTCGCTTACTTCATGGAACACAAGGACAAGTATCCCAATCTCACGGTCATTGAGGAGGACGAGCGGCATTATGATCCTGACACTGTAGCAACGCAGACCATCGGGTATATCAAGCCTTTCAAAAAGTCAGGAAGCCTCAACATTTATATGAATATCCTCGCTGCAATGAAGAGGGATGGAGACCCGGGGCTGGCTTACAGAGACGATGAATTTGTCGGCTTTGACGGGCTGGAGCTGCAATACCAGAGAGAGCTGCGCGGCCGCAACGGATACCTGACGGTTGGCGTGAATGCCAAGAACATGTCCGAAGGCATCGAAGAAGTGGTACCTCCGGTGAAAGGCAACAACCTGTGGACGACCATCAACAAAAATATTCAGCTGAAAACAGAGCAGGCCATCCTTGATCAGATCAAATGGGTTCACAGCAATCCGGTGCAGGGGAAGGTTCATCCTGACGCCCTTACCGGCTACGCAGTCGCCATGGAAGTCGATACAGGGAATATTGTGGCGATGGCCAGCATGGAGGATTACGATACCAACCTGTGGACTTCCGGCGTGATGCCGGACGAGGTATGGAAAGAAAATAATCTGGAAATCAACAATAAAAACGGTACTATTACGCCAATTGCCTCCGGACGGTCCGGCCATAACTTTGAATCTACGGTCTTTTTAGGTTCTGTAATCAAGCCGCTGACCGTGCTGATCGGGCTGAATGAAGGTTTTATCACAACGCATACCCCTTATACGGATACAGGCAGCACCACCTTTGGTAAGGAAGGATACGAAACCACTGTCCGCAACTCCGGAAGCCATGCCTACGGGTTCTTCAGTTCTCCAGCCAAAGCAATCGAGAAATCCTCCAACGTCTTTATGATCGATATGATTGGGAATAAACTCTACGAGAAATACGGTTCCAAAGGCGTCGATGTATGGGATAAATATATGAAGGAGTTCGGGCTGGGTGCGGCCCCGGGCAGCGGCCTGCCTGGCGAACACAAAGGCCTGATCAATTACTTTGCTGAAGCCAAGTCCGGAAGCGCCCAATCCGCGCTGGTCTATGCTTCCTTCGGACAGCAGGGCCGGTATACAGTGCTGCAGCTCGCCCAATATGCCTCTACACTGGCTAATCAGGGCGTCCGGATCAAACCGCAGCTGGTCAGCAAAATTACAGACCAGGCGGGCAATACCGTCAAAACCTTCGGGCGGGAAGTGCTGAACGAAGTGAAATTTGACAAGGCCCACTGGCGGGAGGTCATCAAGGGGATGAATACATCCGTCAGTGCTTTTGAAGACTTTCCTTATGACTTTGCCCGCAAGACAGGGACTTCGCAGCAGCAATATACAGTTAAACGCACTAATTATCTGGCTGACAACGGCGTATTTATCGCCTTCGCCCCGCGTGAGAATCCAAAGCTGGCCGTAGCGGTAGTCATTCCCGAAGGGGGATTCGGCTCAAACAGTGCTGCACCGGTCGCCCGCAAAATTTTTGATGCATATGATTGGGAATACGGTCTAGACGGTGTGCCGAAGAAGAATATCCCCCCTGATAAGGATGCAGACAGCGGGACTGCAGCAGGTAATGAAGAAGCAGACACAGATGAGGATTAAGACATAGCCCAGAGGGTATACAAAGGGGACGTCCCATTCAGCCATTGTCCGGCTGTGAGACGTCCCCATCTTTATGTGAATTTGTCGAAGGTTACACACAGGCTTATTTGTTCAGTGCAAGCTCCAGGCGCACTTCAAGATTGTTCTCGGTTTCCAGCACGATCGAATGCGGATTCGCTAAGCCGAAATCCTCGAACGTTACAGTTGTTGTTCCCGAGAGCAGCAGCTGTCCGCCGCTGTACACTGCTTGAGACTGGAAAGTAACGTCCTTTTCCACACCTTTTACCGTCAGTGTACCCTGCATTTCTACAGGTACCGCTGTGCCTTCCGTCCACTCCGCCGGCAGCTCCGAGAAGGAGCTCACTACAAATGTAGACTGCGGGAACTCCGCAATGTTCAAATAGTCCGCACCTTTGACATGTTCGTCCCGCTGGCCGTTGCCGGAATCCAGGGCACTCATCTCCAGCGTTCCTTCACCCGTCATCGCAGCCGGATCCGCCAGATTCACATTCCAGGTCCCCGCAACCTCTTCATTGACAAAATTGACCGTTTCACGGGACGTCGTTACCGACCAGTATACCTTCGAGGTATCGGCGATGGTCCATGCACCATTCAACTGCTCTGCCGTGACTGCAGCGCCCGCTGTCTCCGCAGCATTTGCGGCTGCCGTCCCTGATGAATTGCCTGCTTGCGTCTCGGCTGGGATAACGGACTCGATTTCAACGTTATTGCCCAAGCTGTTGTTGAGTAAAATGAATGCTGTGATTGCCCCTGCGATAACGACTCCGGCGCCAACCCAGGCCCATGTTTTTTTCTTCATCCTTGTTCCCTCCATTTGTTTATCTTAGTGCCCCTATCGGCTTGTCCCTTATTCTAACAGGGCAATATGTCGGGAATAAGTCAAAGCAAGCAGGCACACAATGTGGTAAAATTGTCGTAATTTTCACTGGCCCGGAGGAGGCTTAAATCTAATGAAAACCATTTTAATTGTAGAGGATGAGGAAGCGATTGCCCGGGTGCTGAGCGTCTATCTGAAAAAAGCAGGCTATCACATTACCCGTGCCGCCGACGGACAAAGTGCGCTGGCCGCCTTCGAAGAAGCTCCGCCTTCTCTGGTCCTGCTTGATATTATGCTGCCGAACATGGACGGCTTTGAGCTGCTTGGGCTGATCCGTGAGAAGAGCAGCTGTCCTGTAATTATGCTGACAGCAAGGGACGGCATTAAAGACCGTCTGGCCGGACTGGACGGCGGTGCTGACGATTATATGTCCAAGCCTTTTATTCCTGAGGAAGTAGTGGCCCGCGTAAATGCGGTGCTCCGCCGCCCTTCCCAGTGGTCGGATGGCAGCCGCAAGCGTCATTATGGCAGCCTGTTTATAGATTTTTCAGCACATGCTGTTTTCCTTAACGGCGCAGAGGTCAACCTCAGCCCGCGGGATATGTCGGTAATGTTATTCCTCGCCGAACGTCCTAATCAGATTTGTACAAGAGAGCAGTTGCTTGAATATGTGTGGGAAATGGATTACGAGGGAAGTGACCGGGCCGTGGATCTGTCGATTAAAAGACTGCGTCAGGCGCTCTCCCACTGGCCTGCCGGGGAAGGCGAAATCCGTACGCTGAGAGGAACGGGGTATCAGCTATGGGTCACTTAAAGCTTCCCGGAAACAAACAGCGCACCTCCATTCTCTCGTACTGGACAGTCCGCTACCTGCTGATCATCAGTGTCGGGCTGCTGGTCACCGCACTGCTTACGTTCTGGTGGATACAGCAGGAAGCGATGAATAACCGGATGCAGACCACCGCCCTGCTGGCCCAGGAAATTGCCGACCGCAGCGTCAGCCCAGACGGCATTGTCAAAATCAGCCCGGGGCTGCAGAAGCTGGTCGAAGACCGCAAGCGTTTCTTTAAAGTTACGGTAGAAATGTGCGTTATCATTACCGGGCCTGAGGGCGAGCTGCTATTCTCGGAGCCAAAGCTAACCGATGAGGAGATGCGGCATAAGCTTAACGACAGCCTTACCGATGCGCGCAGCCCGGAATTCAAGGCGGCGTCGGCTGCCATTCAGGGAGACGGGGAAGCGCTCGGACAAGTCATTGTGCTCCAGTCCAAACGCTCCCTGCAGCATATTCCGCAAGAGGAGATCACTTTTTTCTCCATCATCATCATCTCCCTGATCGTCCTGAGCTGGCTGACGATCTATCTCCTGTCGGTCAAGCTTGCCAAGCCGGTTCAGAAGGTAGCCGCTGCCGCTGCCCAGATCAGCAGCGGGCAATATAACATCGTTCTGGATACGAATGCCAAGGAGCGGGAAATTCACGAGCTGCTGATCTCCTTTCAGGAGATGGCGGGTAAGCTGCAGCAGTTCGAACAGTCCCGGGCAGTCATGCTTGCAGGGGTCTCCCATGAACTGAAAACACCGGTCACTTCCATCAAGGGACTGGTTCATGCGGTCCGTGAGGGCGTCGTCGAAGGTGACGAAGCCGCTGAATTTCTCGATATCGCCCTGCTGGAAGCCGGACGGCTTCAGCATATGGTCGCCGATCTGCTGGACTATAATGCATTGACTGCGGGAATCGTCGCAGTCCGCCACGACAAGCTGGATGCCGTACCGCTGCTGGAAGAAATCGTGTATCAGTGGAAGCTGACCCAAAACGGGGAGGTCCTTGACCCTCTGCTTCATCTGCCCGGCAAACCTCTGCTGCTTCGGGGAGACCCGCTGCGCATCCAGCAGATTATTGTGAATCTGCTGAACAACAGCCTGCAGGCCGCGGTTCCCGGAACCCCGCTCCAGCTGACGGTCAGCCTTACTGAGGCTCCGCACGGAAACGCAGTGATCACTGTCACTGATAACGGGCCGGGCATTACGCCGGAGAACTGCGAAAAGGTATTCGAAGCCTTCTTCCGCGGCAGCGACAAGCAGAGCACGCTGCGCGGACTGGGACTTGGCCTGACCTTCAGCCGGCTGCTGGCTGAAGCGATGGGCGGAAGCCTTGCGCTTGATAGCAGACCGGAACCGGGCTGTACTTTTATCCTGACACTTCCGCATGCGCTGTAACACCGCTTCTATGCGGGAAGCGGAAGTGGTTTACTTTTACCCTGGCATGGTATAATCACTTGCACGTTAATCAACTACTATATGAAACCGTGAACCGGAGGCTGTATATGCTGACTTTTGAACAAAAAATGGCGATTCTCGATTCCTACCCCCAACTGGAACGCAAAGACGTGTCCCTTGGCCGGGTGAACTATCATTTTGAAGGCAGTCGGCATGAGAAAAAGACCGTCGCTTCCCATCTCCATCCGAACGGCAACGGATTTGTATATGCCGGGCTGCTTCGGGGCTATGAGACAGACAATAAAGGGCTGGTCAACATCCGCGATTACTCTGAGGCTGAGCTGCGTGAGCTGCTGGATGCATCAATCGCCTCATTATCCGCATACATTCCTGAAGCCCCCGCTCCAAGTAAAAGAAAGAAAAAAGCTGCTCCGGCCGCCGAGACAATTTGGGCTAACCCGGAAGGAAATCAGCTGAGTCTCAGATTTGAGGAGGATCTGTGGTACCTCTACGCCGGCATTCAGCTGGAGATGGCCTTCGAGACCGTCGGGGAAGCGGAAGAGTATCTGGCGGAAGAGGGATTTTCGCTGGTGCAGGAGTAAGGGGCTTTTGTGCCCTGGCTGCGCGAGCGGTTTGGCGGTATATACGGGAATTTTCCAGTTGATTTGGGCCTGCGCGGGTGATTTGGCGGAATGTACGGGAGTTTTCCCGTTGATTCCGGCCTGTGCGTGCGGTCTGGCCGAATATACGGGAATTTTCCCGTTGATTTCGGGCTGCGCGGTGGATTTGGTGGAATATACGGGAATTTTCCCGTTGATTTCGGACTGCGCGGGTGATTTGGCGGAATGTACGGGAGTTTTCCCGTTGATTTCGGGCTGCGCGTGTGGTCTGGCCGAATATACGGGAATTTTCCCGTTGATTTCGGGCTGCGCGGTGGATTTGGTGGAATGTACGGGAGTTTTCCCGTTGATTTTGGGCTGCGCGGTGGATATGAGAAATGAGTGAAGGGCTGTGTGGCGCTGGAGAGGTACTTTTACCTTTGATTTCGCATACAGTCCGCTTTCTAGCGAAATGAGAGGTACTTTTACCTTTGATTTCGCACACAGCTCGCTTTTTCGCCATATGAGAGGTACTTTTACCTTTGATTTCGAACACTGCCTGCCTTTTCGCCAAATGAGAGGTACTTTTACCCTTGATTTCGCACACAGTACGCCTTTCGGCTAAATGAGAGGTACTTTTACCTTTGATTTCGCACACAGCTCGCTTTTTCACCAACTGAGAGGTACTTTTACCTTTGATTTCGCACACATCCCGCCTTTTCGCCAAATGAGAGGTACTTTTACCTTTGATTTCGCACACTGCCACCTTTTCACCAAATAAGAGGTACTTTTACCTTTGATTTCGCACACAGCTCGCTTTTTCGCCATATGAGAGGTACTTTTACCTTTGATTTCGCACACTGCCTGCCTTTTCGCCAAATGAGAGGTACTTTTACCCTTGATTTCGCACACAGCTCGCTTTTTCGCCAAATGAGCGGTACTTTTACCTTTGATTTCGCTCACAGCTCGCCTTTTTACTAAATGAGAGGTACTTTTACCCGCCCTTCAGCTAAATGTGGAATGCAATCCCCAAGCAACACACTAAAAAGCCTGTACACCGCAGATTATGCGGGATACAGGCTTTTTGCATTTCACATAAGCTTATATGTTACTGCGCCGCCGGCATCGTTACTTCCTCTGCACTGAGCGCTTCCTCCGGCACCTTGATTTCGGTAATCTCATTGTGGCGGCTGATGGCGGCGTCCATATTCATTTGCATCTCGACGCTCTGTCCTTCAGCAGTCATGTCCATCGCCATAGATACCTTGGTCTGGGTCGGCAAAAAAGTTTCCTTATTTACTGCGGACATGATAGTCATGCTCTGGATATTCATTTGCTCCATCAGTGCGCCCATCTGGTTGTCTCCACCGGCCGCCTGATTCATATAGGTCTGGGCCAGCTCCTTGACGCTGTCACCGGAGACTTCGGCAGTTAATAAATAGTCATCGCCCTCTTCAGTAACTTTTGTATACTCAGTAAGGGTATTGAACTGCTCCAGCTGCTTCTCCGGATCAGCCTGCTGCTGAATGGAGGCCGTAATCTGCTCCGTCATCTCCGCCGGCAGCTTGACCCAACGTCCATTGGTATAGCTGTAGATCCCGTCTGCTGTAATGTACTGCTCAACATCCTGCTGCTGGCCCGCCATATTCGTCTGGACCGTCTGATGCATTTGCAGCGGCTCTTTGATAAATTCGGACTTCATTTTCATTTCTACATCCTGATTTTGGGATTCCTCTCCCTGCTTAATGGTAATATTTTGAACAATATTAGAATCCATAGCAAAGCTGGTCAGCTGGTCGCTGGCTTCTGTTGATTTCTGAATCAATTCTTCTACAGTAATAGGCCCTGATTGTGCAGCCTGTCCGGCGTCCGGTGCAGCAGAAGCTTCAGCTGCAGGTGAAGCGGTAGCTGTAACCGCCGCAGACGTGTTGTTAGCTGCAGCATTATCCTGCACTGCCTCATTGTTACCGCAAGCCGTGAGTCCGATGGTTAGCATAGATCCTAGTAATACTGTTGTTAGTTTTTTCAAAATGGTATTCCCTCCTAGTGTAATATGGCAGGCTTCCATGAACTGCCAAGCAAGTTATGTGAAGTATTTAACCAATGGAGGAAGCTTTCTAACAAAATATGTATTGGCCTGTCCGCGGCAAGCGCTGCCAAGCTGAAAAAGACTCCTATTAACACCAGGGAAATTGTGGTTAGATAGAGGAAGAAAAACTATTCTATATGGGAAGAAGCGTGGGCGCGCATGGCTTTTGAAATTGTAGAGGCTACTATTCCGGAGATTCAGGCTGCACTTGCTGCAGGAGAGATTACTTCCAGACAACTGGTGCTCAAGTATTATGAACGCATTGCCGATCATGACAAAAACGGCTTGACGATTAACTCGGTGCTGGAGATCAACCCGGATGCGCTGTTCATCGCTGAAGCTCTCGATGCTGAACGCTCGCTTCATGGCCCGAGGGGGCCGATGCACGGAATTCCGGTGCTGCTGAAAGATAATATCAATACAGGGGACAAAATGCATACAAGCGCAGGGTCATTGGCTCTTGCGGATTCTTTTGCGGGTGAAGATGCGTTTCTGGTAACAAAGCTGCGGGAGGCCGGGGCGATCATTATGGGCAAAGCCAACATGACGGAGTTCGCCAATTTTATGACAAACGGGATGCCGACAGGCTACAGCTCACGCGGGGGGCAGGTGCTGAACCCGTATAATATCTCCACACCGACAGGCGGCTCGAGCGCCGGATCTGCGGTAGCGGTAGCCTGCAATTTCTGCACCGTCTCGGTAGGAACGGAAACCTCCGGCTCCATTCTCAATCCCGGCAACCTGGGCTCCATCATCGGAATCAAGCCCACAGTAGGATTAATCAGCCGCTCCGGTATTCTTCCGCTGTCCAATACCCAGGATACGGCCGGACCGATGGCAAGAACCGTGCGCGATGCCGTGCTGCTGCTGAATGCCATGCTGGGGCAGGACAGCAAAGATGCTGCGATGGGCAGCAATCCGGGGAAGGTCCATGAAGACTATACTGTTTTTCTGGATGAAGACGGTCTAAAGGGCGCAAGAATCGGCATTCCGCGGGATTACTATTTCGAGGAGCTGACGGATGAGCAGCTGGCGCTGTTCAACGCTTCCGTAGACAAAATGCGCGAGCTGGGGGCAGTCATCATTGACCCTGCCGATATCAGGACAGCGCGTGAAATCAAATACTCCTCCGTTGTGCTCAATGAATTCAAGACTTCGCTCAACGCTTATCTGGCGCAGCTTGGTCCGGGAGCACCGATGCGCACGCTGAAGGATATTATCGATTTTAACCATGCCCATCCTGTAGAAACGCTGCGTTACGGGCAGGCGACGCTGATCTCTGCTGAATATACTACCTCCGGCACGCTAACGGAACCACAGTACCTCCGTGACCGCATAACCGATCTTCAGCTCTGCAAGGAAGAGGGGATCGACGCCACCATGAAGGAGCATCAGCTTGACGCGCTGCTGTTCCCCGCCGATTTTGGTTCACGGATCACCTCACGCGCCGGTTACCCTTCAATCGTCGTACCTTCCGGTTATACTTCGGCAGGCGCACCCTTTGGCGTAGCCTTCTCAGCCCGGGCTTACTGCGAGCCGCAGCTGATCAGGCTGGCCTACGCTTATGAACAGAATTACAAGGTCCGGAAGGCACCTTCCCTCCGCAGCTTTATCTGAACCCTGCTCCTGTCAGTCCGCAGCTATGCCCATATGCCTGTTGCCTGCATGCGACAGGCCCCAGGTGCGCACTTCATAGCTGCGGATTCCAGAAGTCACATAAGGATCACGCCGGGCAATCTCCTCCGCTTCCTCGCGTGAAGCCGCGCGCACAATAACCATCCCGCCCGGGTAATCGCTGAACGGCCCGCATAAGACAAGCTGGCCGCTACGCTCCAGCTCCTGCAGATGCCGTACATGCTGCCGGATGATCTCCATATCCCTGCGGTCATTCTCCGTCTTGTCCAGCAGAATTACATAACAAATATCCTCATGGTAATCCAGCGTATCCGCCTGTCCCAACCTGGAACCCTCCTCATTCATAATCACGCATATTTTCTTCATCGGCTATATTCTGAATCTCCTCGGCATGCATCAGATAGAGCTCGTAATCGCCCTCAGCATGCAGCTTTTGTGCCCGTTCCTTAATGAACTTCGGGCTGCCCTCAGCAGCATCCTCATCATAGAAGAGCAGAATACCGTCACTCTTGCGGAACAGCAGATCGTCCCTGGCCCGGAACTGCCAGCTTCCGTCATACGGCGCATTGCTGACCGCACCGTAATAATCCGCCCCGGCCACGATACGCCGGTATTCATTCTGCTTCTCCTCCTTCCACTTCTCCTCCGGTGCCGCGTGGGCCGTAATAATGCCGAGCTTAAGGGCGGGATACTGCATTTTCAGCTCAAGCACCACTTCGCATGCCCAAAGATCGACTCCGTACTGGCCCGGGGTAATCACCCACTCCAGCCCCTCCTCCACGAGAGGAAGCAGCCGGTGTTTGAGTGCTTTTTTAATATAAGGAATCCCTTGGTGCTTGCTGTCAAAAATCCCGAGCTCATGCGCACGGTAGCCTGTTACGAGTAAGGTTTTCATAGGATGCCTCTTTTCTGAACGGGAAGCTCTGTATTTCTCTATATGATGATTATATACCATTTGCCCTTTCCAATTCTCCGCGGAAAACGGATGCACTCCTTATAAATCAGGGGCATCCGTTTTTTTCATTTTTTTTCGCAAAAAATGACTAAAGCTAAGCAATCCTTGGAAAACTTCATTTACGCAGCTGTTATGGCAGCAGTCCACTTTGAAAGCTGGGGTTGATTCTATTGCTCTCAACATTCATATCCTACATCCCCGGCTGGGCGGTTTGGGCTCAGGCTGGAGCGGCTCTGCTGGTTCCCTTGCTGGCATTGGCTTCATACAAAACCCTCTATTCCTATGTAGGCAGCGGGGGACAAGCCTCGCCCGGAGAAGACAAGTCTAACCGCAAACCTCAGCCACAGCCTGAAAGCCGGCAGACGTCTTCTGCCGCAGCAGATTTCAGCGGGAATATTGACACTGATCTGGAAGCAATCCAGTCGGTGATCGGCGGGAACAGTGATTTCAGCTTCAGGAAGTTCACTTTCACAAAGCTGCAGAGACAAGGAGTCCTGATCTATGTGGATGGCATGCAGAATGACAGGCAGCTTAACCTGCAGGTGATGCAGTTCCTGATCAATGAAGCTGACTTCGGGTCTTTAACTGCTGCAGGAATCGCGGAGCGGCTGCCCTTCAGCAATCTTACCGAGACCGCCGATTTAAATAACTTTAACAAGTCTATCCTGTTCGGACATGCTGCACTGCTGATTGAAGGATTGCCAAAAGGATTGCTGATCGAACTTCCGGGCGGTGCCAACCGTCCTATCGGAGAGCCCGTCTCGGAGGCCCTGCTGCGCGGTCCGAGGGTAGGCTTTACGGAGGTATTGAGTGAGAACACCGCCATGCTGCGCCGCCAGGGATTCAGCGACAAGCTGGAAATGCGCTCGTACCGTTCCGGCACGGTAATCGAAAAGGATCTGGTAGTCGCTTTTATAAAAGATATTGTGAATCCGGAGCTGCTGAAGGAAGTAGAGACCCGGATATCCAAAATCGATATCGATTTTCTTGCAGAATCGGGATATATTGAACAGCTGATTGAAGATAACTATTTAAGCCCGTTCCAGCAGACACAGAATACCGAGCGTCCTGACAGGGTCATCAACGCCCTGCTCGAAGGACGGATCGCCATTCTGCTGGACGGATCGCCGTTCGCCCTCATTGTCCCGGTTACATTCAGCATGCTGCTGCAGTCTCCCGAGGACTATTACGAACGCTGGCTGCCGGGCTCACTCCTCAGAAATCTGCGTTTCTCAGCTGCCTTTCTGGCACTGATGGCACCTGCGCTGTATATTTCCTTTATTTCCTTTCATCCCGGGCTCATTCCTACCGAGCTGGCCATCTCGATTATCAAGACCCGGCAGGGGGTACCCTTCCCCTCCCTGATTGAGGTGCTGATTCTGGAAGTATCTATTGAGATTCTGCGGGAGGCGGGCATCCGGCTTCCTAAGCCGATCGGCCCGGCGATGGGTATCGTCGGCGGTCTGATTATCGGCGATGCTGCGGTTCAGGCCGGGATTGTCAGTCCGTTTCTGGTTATTGTTGTAGCGGTTACTGCCATTTCATCGTTTTCCATCCCGATGTACAGCGCCGGGATCACCCTTCGTATTCTCCGTTTTGTAGGTATGCTGTTTGCAGCATGTCTCGGCATGTTCGGAACAATTCTGTTCTTCCTGCTCATCTGCAGCCACCTTACCAGGCTGAAAAGCTTTGGTGTGCCGTACCTGACACCGGTCTCACCATTTCGTGTAAAGGACTGGAAAGATATATTCATCCGCGTTCCGCTTTCCCTGATGAAAAACCGGCCTGCCATGATGAAACCTCAAAAAAGCAAACGGAGAAACTAATCCATATTTATAAAAGGAGCCCTGCCATGTTTACCCGTACAGATGATAAAATTACAGCTTCTCAGGCTGCGGTATTCCTGAACAATGCCGTGCTTGGCGCAGGCATACTTACGCTGCCGAGAAATGTAAGCCAGAGCGTCAAAACTCCGGACTCCTGGCTGTCCGTACTGCTTGGCGGAGTCATTGTTCTGCTGGTCGTTGCGCTGATGGTCAAGATCAGCCAGCAGTTTCCCGGAAAAACGGTGTTTCAGTATGCTGCGAAAATTGTGGGCAGGGTTCCTGGTGCATTGCTGTGTCTGCTGCTGGTTGTCTACTTTCTGGTTGTTGCCGGCTTTGAGATTCGAACACTTGCTGAGGTTACGCTGTTTTTTCTGCTGGAGGGCACACCGATCTGGGCTATTGTCCTGCCTTTTATCTGGCTGGGGATTTATCTCGTGTACGGGGGGATCAATTCCATGGCCAGAGTCTTTCAAATCGTGTTCCCCATCAGTATTATGATCCTGCTTATCTCGTTCGCGTTCAGCTTCAGGCTTTTTGATATTAATAATCTGCGCCCGGTGATGGGCAGCGGTATTCTTCCTGTGATCAGCGGCCTGAAATCAACTGTCCTTGTCTACACCGGCTGTGAAGTGGTTATGATACTCGTAGCATTCATGCAGGACCCCCGGCAGGCGCTAAAAGCAATGCTTACCGGAATCGGCATTCCGGTATGCCTGTATTTTATAACAGTGGTGATGGTGATCGGGGGCATTTCTATTGATTCGGCAATTACCAGTACATGGCCCACCATTGATTTGATCCGCAGCTTTGAAGTTACGGGGCTGTTCTTCGAACGTATGGAGTTTCCGCTCATGGTAATCTGGCTCATGCAGATGTTCTGTAATTTCAGCAGCTTCTTCTTTCACGCCTCTTTAGGCGTCTCCCAGATTTTCCGTCTGCCTATTCATCCGGTTATTTTCGCGCTTGTTCCGGTCATTTATATTTCGGCGATGGTCCCCAAGTCTGTACATGACCTGTTCACTCTCGGTGATGCGATCGGCAAAATGGGAATTGTACTGTTCATTCTGCTGCCGCTGCTGCTTTCAGTTATTTGGCTCATCCGCAGGAAAGGATTGAAGCAGCATGTATAAACGCATAATCCCCCTCTGCCTTTGCCTACTCCTGTTAACGGGTACGCAAACCGGCTGCTGGAGCAGTAAAGAGATCGAGGATCTTGCCCTCTATGCCGGTCTTGCACTTGACGTAGGCGAGCTGACTCCTACAGAACAACTGCTGGAGGAAAGAGGAAGCACCTATTCCAAACAGAACAAAATTACGGCCACCATCCAGATTGTACCGACCAAATCGACGGGCGGACCAGACAAGCAGAGCAGCAGCCAAGGCAAAGCCTATATTAATTTGTCGGGAACCGGGGATTCCGTATTCGAGATTTTCCGTAATTTCTCTATCCGTAACGAACGCCCGATTATCGGGCATCACCTCAAGATTATTGTAGTTTCAAAGGAACTGCTTAAGCGGCAAAAAATGGATGAGGTCATGGATTTTGTACTCCGTGACAACGATATCCGGCCAAGTACAATGGTTTTTATCAGCCAGGGACGGGCAATGGATACGCTTGTGTCCAAACAGCCGGAGGAGATTCCCACCTTTCATATCAAGGAAATGATCCGCAATCAATACAGGACAAGCAAGGTGATGCAACCAGTCATTTTATCCGAGTTGGACGGGCTGATGCATTCGAAAAGAAGTTATGTCCTGCAGAACCTGGTCATGGCAAAAGGCAGTATGGAGTTTGCCGGTGCAGCAATCGTTAAAGGAGATACCGGACATTGGGTTGGAGATCTGGACCAGGAGGATACGCAGTGCCTGTCCTGGCTGGCCAATAAAGGCAGCAGCGGCGCAATAAAGGCTTATGACTGGGACAACCATCCCATGACTTATGAAATGAAATCAATGAAGAGCAAGATCAAATCAAAGGTAGACGGGGACGAGATTTCATTTGAGGTTGCGGTTCAAACCGAGGGGCGGCTGATTGAAACCTGGAATACCACCGAATACGCCACCTCGAGTGCCTATGCGGAAAAAGTCGGCGGTATCTTTGAAGACAGGCTTAAGCAGATGATGGACCAGCTGATTCAGAAGCTCCAGAACGAATATAAAACAGATGTCTCCGGCTTCGGAGAGGCACTGGGCATCCAGCATCCGGCGGTATGGAAGAAGGTTAAAGACCAGTGGGACGACATCTTCAGCCGTTCCAAAATCACTTTTAAATATGATTTGAAAATCACGGATTTCGGTTCGTTTACCCAGTAAGATTGTAAAAAAGCGGCGACCTTCCTGTAAAGGAAGCATCGCCGCTTTAATATGCTGAACAGTTATTTTTTGTCGGACAAAATCATTACGCCTCGGCCCGGTACAACCACTGTGCTGCTGAATGTCTGGCCGGTCAGCAGATCCCTGCGTTCAACTCCGCCGATGTCTGCGCTGACTTCATCTGCCTGATGATTCAAGAGGAACAGATACGATACGCCGTCTTTTACACGCTGCACGGACTCAAGGCCTTCCGGTGCGCTTACAAGCGGCTTAATCCCGTTGTCTTCGCACAGGTTCGTGAGGAAGCCCTTCAGGAAGCCCTCTTCCGGACTGGAAGCCACATAATAAGCCTTCCCTTCGCCAAAGCTGTTCGCAGTCAGGACCGGCATGCCTTTATAGAAGTCAGAGCCGTACTGCGCCAGCACTTCCGCGCCTTCAGAATGAATCAAATCACAGAGCAGGTTACATTTGTAGGAGCCTTTCAACGCACCCCATTCGCCCTTCATTACAATCTCATTGCTCATATCCGGCAGCAGCGCATCGATCTCTTCTGCCCAAATCCCCAGTACCTTGCGCAGTTCTCCCGGATAACCTCCCACTGTAACAAGATCATTCTCATTGACGATCCCGCTGAAGAAGGTGGTGACGAATGTTCCGCCTGCTTTCACGAAAGCTTCTACCTTTTCCGCAAAACCCGGCTTAATCATATACATTACCGGTGCAATGACAACCTTGTATTTGGACAGATTCTCTTCCACGCCAATGATGTCAGCTTCGATTTTCTGCTGGTAAAGCGCATCATAATATTTATGAACCTCTTTGACGTAATCCAGGGCTACGGTCGGGCCGCTCGACAGGTCAAGCGCCCAGCGGTTCTCCCAGTCATAGATGATGCCGATCTGTGCCGCGCTGCGTGCATCCAGCAGTTCATCGCCAAGCAGCTCAAGCTCCCGCCCGAGCTCCGCACATTCGCGGAATACACGGGTATGCTCATGGCCTACATGCTCAATTACTGCTCCGTGGTATTTCTCGCAGGCACCAATGGAGCGGCGCAGCTGGAAGAACAGCACCGTGTCAGCTCCGCGGGCCACTGCCTGATAACTCCACAGACGCATCACTCCGGGACGTTTCAGCGAGTTGTAAGGCATCCAGTTCTGCTGACTTGGCGTTTGTTCCATCAGCATGAACGGCTGTCCGTTCTTAAGACCGCGCATCAGATCATGCGTCATTGCCGTGAAGCTGACCGGAGTATCAAGGGCCGGATAGTTATCCCAGGAGATAATGTCCATATGCTTGGCCCACTCGAAATAATCCAGCTCCGGATAGAAGCCCATCAGGTTGGTCGTCACCGGAATGTCGGTGCTGTGTTCCCGGATCGCTTCTTTCTCAATCTTGTAGCATTCCAGCAGGCTGTGAGACATGAATCTGCGGTAGTCCAGCGAAATCCCCTGGAAGTTGGTGCGGTTGCCGTTCCATTCTTCACTCAGCTCATTCGGAACCACGATTTCTTCCCAGTCATAAAAGGTATGGCCCCAGAAGCGTGTATTCCAGGCTTTGTTCAGCGCATCCAGCGAACCGTAGCGCTCTTTCAGCCACACGCGGAAAGCTGCGGCAGACTGCTCGGAGTAATCATAGCCGCCGTATTCATTGGAGATATGCCAGGCAACCAGTGCCGGATGATCCTTGTATCGCTCAGCCAGCTTGCCTGCAAGTCTTGCCGCATATTTACGGTATACCGGACTGTTTGGATTGGAGTTGTGGCGCCCGCCGAATTTGCGTTTGCGGCCTTGTACATCGACCCGGGTTACCTCCGGATAACGGTGCGCCATCCATGCCGGATGTGCTCCGGTTCCTGTTGCCAGACAGACATAAGTTCCATTCTTATATAAGCGGTCCATCAATTCATCCAGTCCGGAGAAATCATAGGTATCTTCAGAAGGCTGAATCAGTGCCCAGGAAAATACATTAATTGTTGCTACGTCAATCCCGGCCAGCTTGAACATCCGCTCATCTTCGGCCCAGACCGGAGCGTCCCATTGCTCGGGGTTGTAGTCTCCGCCGTACCAAATCTTCGGCAATTTATCGTTAATCACACGCTGCACTTCCTTTATAGTATAATTATATTCTAAGTTTAATCTTTTAGGTTCCCAGTATAAATATAATATTTTATCTAATGTATATAATAATATGGAAGTATTCCAAGGAGATGATCCGGTTGATTGAATCTGCCACCCGCAGAATTGTATTTGGTCACGTAAGCGGCCAGCAGCTGCCTGTCACACTGGAAAGCATGGGTTATAATCCGGATCAGGAAAAGGTATCACGGCCTGACGGCTATCATGTCTACCACTGGCTGCAGACGGCTCAGGGCGAAGGCGTTATACATATCGAAGATAAAAGGCTGACGCTGCCTGAAGGGAGCGGTATGCTGCTGCTGCCCGGTACCCCGCACAGGTATGAAGCCCTTACTGCCGGCACCTGGCGAACCTACTATCTTACCTTCGCCGGCAGTTCCGCCGGGCACATCCTGGAATCTCTGGACATGCATACTGATGCCTTCTACCGCTGGGAGAGCGAGGCCCCGCTGACCGGCATGCTGAAGGAAATGCTGGACCGCCATGACAGCGCCGCAGATATGTTCAATCTGGGGGTGTCCGCGGATGCTTACCGTTTTCTGCTCACCCTGAACAAGTACGGGCATCTTCATAACAACACTTCAATCTCCCGCAACGTGGACAAGCTGCAGCCGCTGCTGAAGTGGATGGAAAGCCGTTACGGCGATCCTGAAATCGGACTGTCCGACCTCGCTTCACAGCTGGATGTGTCAGGGCGATATCTGAACAGCCTGTTCCTGCAGACCTTCGGGCTCTCGCCTTACGCTTATTTCGTCCGGCTGCGGATCCGCAAAAGCAAGGAGCTGCTGTTAGGCTATCCGGATCTTACGGTAAAAGAGATCTCCAGACATGTCGGCTTCCGCGATGTCAGTCACTTCGTCGCCACCTTCCGCAGGCAGTCTGGGGTTACGCCGGAGCAATTTAGAAGGCTGCACTAAGGGGCGTCGGTTATTGGTGAGGGGAAGAGGCATGGCGCTGGTTCCGAGATTGGTGCCGCTGCGAGAAATGTTTGGACTTCCGGCCGCTGTTGTCTTCAGATGATCGGGATTGGACGCTTTGCGGTAATCATCTGAAGACAAAGGCGGACGCTAACGCTCCTACAGTTCCAAAATTTCTCTCCGCTCACACCTCTCCTTACTGGGAATGCCGCAAACCCCTGCACTGCATAAAGCTCCGCGGGGCTTAGAATGCAGGAGGAGGCAAGGCTTGGGGGCTGGTGCCGCTGCGAGATATGTTTGGACTTCCGGACGCTGTTGTCTTCAGATGATCGGGATTGGACGCTTTGCGGTAATCATCTGAAGACAAAGGCGGACGCTAACGCTCCTACAGTTCCTAAATTTCCTCTCCGCTCACATCTCTCCTTGCTTGGAGTGCCGCAAACCCCTGCACTGCATAAAGCTCCGCAGTGCTTAGAATGCGGGAGGAAGCAAGGCTTGGAGGCTGGTGCCGCTGCGAGAAATGTTTGGACTTCCGGACGCTGTTGTCTTCAGATGATCGGGATTGGATGCTTTGCGGTAATCATCTGAAGACAAAGGCGGACGCTAACGCTCCTACAGTTCCAAAATTTCTCTCCGCTCACACCTCTCCTTACTAGGAATGCCGCAAACCCCTGCACTGCATAAAGCTCCGCAGTGCTTGGAATGCAGGGGGAGGCAAGGCTCGGATATTGGTGCCGCTGCGAGAAATGTTTGGACTTCCGGCCGCTGTTGTCTTCAGATGATCGGGATTGGACGCTTTGCGGTAATCATCTGAAGACAAAGGCGGACGCTAACGCTCCTACAGTTCCAAAATTTCTCTCCGCTCACATCTCTCCTCGCTTGGAGTGCCGCAAACCCCTGACACAACACTGTTTACTCATCAAACCTGACGTCCCAGCCACACGTTCCATCACGCTCAACCGCATGCTCACGCACCAACACAACACTATTTACTCTGCAAACCCGGCGCCCAGCTACACACTCCTATTCACGCTCAGCACCCTGCACCACTCCCCACCACTACACTATTTACTCTGCAAACCTGATGTCCCGGCTAACACATTTCATCCACGCTCAACCACATGCTCACGAACTCATCACAACACTGGTTGCCTCCACTGATAGCTGCCTCCACACTTTAGCTGTATTTCATACAACTAAAATGGCCTATATTTAGACTGAAAGAGCTTTAGCTGCACTTCGTGCAGTTAAAACCCTCTAATCTCAGCATTAATGTGGATTACGCAATTTGTAGCTGCACAGAATACAGTTATTCTGCCAAATCTGCTGTTTCGCAGTCATATAACTGCAGGAAATACAATTAAACGTTAGGCCCTCCCTATAACGGAGGACCTAAACATCCTGAAGACCTGCTGCACCTCTTACAGCTCCATTTTGCAGTCATATAGCTGCATCAAATACAATTAAACGCTAAGGTCCACCCCTTACCGGAGGACCTCAGCATCCTGCTGACGGGCTAGTCTGCTACAGCTCCAGAATCTCCACGCCGTAAGCCTCCATCATCAGCTTACCCTCGCGGACCGGACCGTCTGCATCCAGCGCGCTGCGGTAGCTGCCCGCAAGCGGCACCGTTTGCGGCGACCGGTTCAGGTTGAGCAGGAACAGGAAGCTGCCGTTATCGCCGGTGCGGACCGTAGCCTGCACACCCTCCGGCAGTCCGGCAAAACGCTGCAGCCCCTGCTTGTCCGCCACTTCAACCAGCAGGCCGTTCCAGAAGCGCTCGTCGGCATGGGTGCCGAAGTAATAGACAGCGCCTTTGCCGAAGCTGTTGACGGTAACGGCCGGGATGCCGGTATAGAAATCATCTCCATACCAGGCGATAGGCTCTGCAGTGACCGGCGACAGCAGGTCGCACCACTGGCTGCACTGGAAGGTATCCCCCTGTGAATCCACCAGGGCATGGATATCTCCGCCAACCGGATCATACTCCTTGACCCACACGCCCGCCGCACGGCTCAGCATCCCAGGAAGAGGCTGCATTACGCAAATATTGTTCATGTTCTTCACACCGCTGCGGTTGCTCAGGATCAATGTTCCGCCTGTAATCGCAAAAGCCTCAAGCTGAGCAGCCGTCTGCTCATCCAGCAGATACAGGCTCGGCGCAATGACTACCTTGTATCCGTCCAGCGGCTGGCCCAGCCGGATGACATCGCAGCCGATGCCCAGCTTCGTCAGGGCGCGGTGGTACTGCTTGATATTCTCGTAATAGTCCAGCCCCTCGGCCTGCGGCTGGATATCAAGCGCTGCCTTCTGCTCATGGGAATGAAGAATCGCCACCTCATGCTTCAGCACGGTTCCCAGCAGCTTCTCACTCAGCAAGTTCACTTCAGCACACAGCTGGCTGAATTCGGCGAACCTGCGGCCGGGAACGTTGCTGTGATCGATCAGACCATGCCAGTACTGCTCCGCTCCCGCGGCCGCGCTTCTCCAGCGGAAATGAACCACCGTGTCCGCTCCTCTCGCGATAGCCTGCCAGGCATATGCACGGATAAAGCCGGGATACGGCGTGCGCCACATCGGCATCCAGCAGCCCGGTGAACCGCTAAGCTGCTCCATGATCCAGAAGTTTTGCCGTCTGATGCCGCGCGTAACATCCAGCGACAACGCACCGCTGTACGGTGTAGTGGCCTGCTTGTCCGGTGAAGTGTTCGGATAATAGTCGAATGCAGCCACATCCAGATCTGCCCCGACGGCATACATATCCAGCCGCTGCGGATAGCTGTGAAAGTTATGGGTAATGAAATGATCCGGACACAGTGCCCGCAGCAGATCAATTTGCGTCTTCTGGAAATCGACCACAGCATCCCACTGGAAACGCTGGAAATCCAGCAGCAGCGACGGATTCTGGAACGGCGAACCGCCATACGGAACCGTAAGCTCTTCCCAATCGCTGTATTCACCGCTCCAGACTACTGTTCCCCACTCCTCGTTCACCCGCGCTACCGTGCCGTATTTGTCCTTCACCCAGCTCCGGAAAGCCGCGTTACAGGAATCGCAGTGGCAGTCGATCATGCCAAATTCATTATCTGTCTGCCAGCCGATCACAGCAGGATGCCCGCTGTAGTGGGCCGCCAGCTTCTCTACAATCCGGCTGCCGTACTTGCGCAGGGATGCACTGTTAAAGCAGCGGTGTCCGCGCACGCCCGGATGATACGTCTGCCCGTCTTTGAACACAGGCAGTACATCCGGATACGCGGTTGTCAGCCAGCGCGGCGGAGTTGTCGTCGGGGTTCCGATGACCACCTGCAGACCCTTTTCCCGGAACAGCTCCATCGCCCGGTCCAGCCAGGCAAAATCAAAGGTGCCTTCCACAGGCTCCAGCCTGCTCCAGGCGAACTCGGCTACCCGCACCACCTTTACCCCGGTTTCCCGCATTAGTTCAACATCCTTTTCCCATAACGATTCATCCCAATGCTCCGGATAATAATCGACGCCGATCTGTACATTTGTATAACTCTCCAGCTTCATCGCTCCCTCTCCTTACCATGCGCCGGAGACCCTGTGATGCCGCCATCTCCCGCTATGCACTGTAGAATATTTTGATAAAAGTATACCGCATTACAGCATGCTTCCCGCAATTTAAAAAGACGCCCCCGCCTCATTTCAACAATGAGTATGAACGGGAGCGTCCTGGCAAATCCATTTCCAGCTACGTTAGTTTACGGCCCTTTGCAGGCTCTATGTTTGAGAATCTTTTATTACTTCTTCAGCTTGTCCCAAGCCGCTTGCATAGCTGTTTCCCAGCCTGCTTGATCTACCTTGCCGGCAATCAGCTGTTGAATTACACTTGCGAATTCCTGCGTTACACCATCAGGGAACTTGGAGGATTGCAGACCATATACTTTACCTTCTTGTACATAGTTCCATACATCAGAACCAAGGGCACCGATATCTTCAGGGTTAGCCTCAATAGTGGACAGCGCAGGGATGAACTTCCATTTTTCAGTGATATATTGTTTACCCATATCGGAAGTTACAAGCCAGTTCAGGAATGTCTTCGCTTCTTCTTTGGAAGCCGATTCTTTGTTCACAACAAGGTTAGCAGGAATACCTACAGTCATCTTGTCGTTCTTCTCGGCATCATCATTGATTGGCATAGGGAACATACCGATGTTCATGTCAGGAGTGATGTTGTCAACCAGGGTTTGTGCCCAGTTACCTTCCTGCATCATGGCAGTTTCGCCGTTAGCGAACATAGCCAGGTGAGTGTTGGCGTCAGTAGTCAAAGGATTCTTTTGACCGTATTTTACAGTCAGGTTCAGCAGGTTGCTCCAATCCTTAAATACCTGGTTGCCCACGATTGTGGAAGTACCGGCGTTCAGGCCGCTGATGAACTCATCTACATTATCTTGTTGTGCAAAAGCTACGCTAATCCCTTGGTTACCCAGCAGCCACCACTCCTGATACGCGTTACCGAAAGGAATGACATCGATCGCCTGCAATTTTTTAGCGGCTTCTTCAAGCTCGGAGATCGTTTTTGGTGTTTCAGTGATGCCTGCTTTTTCGAACAGGTCTTTGTTGTATACATAACCGATACCTTCAAGGTTCATCGGCATACCGTATGTTTTACCGTCTTTGGTCATTGGCTCAGCTGCCAAAGGAATCAGATCCTTCACCCATGGCTGATCGGACAGGTCCTCGAGCTTGTCGCCCCACAGATCCATTTCAGCATAACCGCCGTTGGAGAAAATGTCAGGAGCATCGCCGGAAGCAAATTTTGTCTTCAGTGCCGCAGCATAGTCTGCACCGCCGCCGACAGTCTGGATGTCCAGCTTGATGTTAGGATACTCTTTTTCAAACTCAACCTTCAGCTCATTCAGGCCTTCCACGATTTCAGTTTTGAACTGGAAGATCTTAACCGTTTTGGTTTCACCGGATGCACCGTTGCCAGCGCTTCCATTTTGTGCATTATTAGAAGCGGAATTATTGTTACCGCCGCAAGCCGCCAGTACTACAGACATCAGCATCACGCTGGACATCATCAGTGCAGAACGTTTTTTCATCATCTCTAATTTCCCCCTAAAATAAATTTAACTGCCAATACTATGTGGAACGGGAAGCCCGGGAAGGTTAACCCTTCACCGAGCCTGCCGCTATTCCCTCAACAATGTAACGCTGCATGAACAGGTAGAAAACAACGATTGGAGCAACCCCGAGCGTCAGCGCCGGAAGTGCCATGTCCCATTGCTTCGTATACTGCCCGAAGAACGAGAAGGTGGCCAGCGGAATGGTCCGCAGCTCCGGTGCCTGAAGAATCAGGGACGGAAGCAGGTAGTCGTTCCATATCCCGAGTGCATTCAGGACGATAATCGTCATGAGCATCGGCTTCAGGAGCGGAAGCACAATCCGGAAGAACACAGTCAGCGGATTACAGCCGTCTACCGTTGCCGCTTCCTCAATTTCCAGCGGTACCGATTTGATGAACCCGTGGAACAGGAAGATCGCCATTGGAATACTGAGCCCTAATTGGGCCATTACCAGGCCGGCAATCGAGTTGTTGACTCCGAGGAAGTTAACCACTTGCAGGATCGGAATCATGATCGTCTGGAACGGCACGACCATTGCCGCTACGAACAGCAGCAGCAGGAAACGGTTGAACTTCGAATCTGCACGGACCATCCGGTAGGCCGCCATTGCGGCAAACAGGGCGATCAGGATCACACAGATCACTGTAATGATAATCGAGTTCCGGAAAGCTTCCGAGAAACGGGCCAGCTTCCAGGCCTGCGTGTAGTTGGACCAGACGAATTCGGTCGGCCAGGCCGCCGCATTGCTAAGAATTTCACCAAACGATTTCAGCGAGTTGACGATCAGGAAATAGAATGGTGACAGGAACAGCAGGGCAAGAAGAATCATAATGATTTCCAGGCCGAAATTCCATCTGCTTTTGCCTTCTGCCTTCATTACGCTTCAACCTCCTTGCTCTTGGTAATCCGGACCTGAATCACAGTGATGACGGCGACGATGAGGAAGAACAGCAGCGCTTTTGCCGTACCCAGACCGTACCGGTTGTTCAGGAACGCTTCATTGTAAATGTTCATGGCCACAGACTCGGTCGATTTGAACGGTCCGCCTTTCGTCAGGGAAAGGTTGAGGTCGAACATTTTGAAAGACCAGGAGATGGCAAGGAACAGGCCTACAGTAACCGCCGGCATAATCAGCGGTAAGATAATGCTGCGAAGCACCTGCATGCGGGAGGCCCCGTCAATTTCTGCCGCTTCCAGCACTTCCTTGGAGACGTTATTCAGGGAAGCGATGTAGATTACCATCAGATAACCGGAAGACTGCCAGACAAATACCATAACAATGGCCCAGAAGCCGGTTGTCGCATCGCCGAGCCACGGAAGGTTGAAGAAGGACCAGCCCGTGATATCGCCCATCGTGGCGAAACCTTTGATGAAGATAAACTGCCATATAAAACCAAGCAACAAGCCCCCGATTACGTTAGGCATAAAGAAGATGGTGCGGAGCATATTGCGTGTTTTTAATGCTTTGGTTAAAAAATAGGCCAGGAAAAATCCTACTACGTTGGTCAATACAACCCCGAGTACAGTGAAACGCACTGTAAACCAGAAGGATGACCAGAAATCCGGATCATTGGTAAAGATTGTTTTAAAATTGTCGATGCCCACCCAGGATACATTCCCGGATACGCCGTTCCAGTCTGTGAAGGAATAGTACATCCCCATGACAAACGGAATAATCATGACTATTGTGAAAAACAATACTGCCGGGCCAACAAAAAAGAGCTGCTGACCGATCTGGGACGTTTTCGAGCCGCGCATTTTACCCGTCCCCCCCTTTCTTTTACTCACTTACTTGTTTATCATCTAAGGATATTATCACTTTTTTTGCGGACCTCTTACACCTACGCAAGTGATCTTTCAGGTGTAAAATATTGATCGGATGTGACACGAAATGATGAAATGGAACAATATCCGCACCAAACTGATCCTTTTTTTACTCCTGCCGACATTAATTTGTATTATGGCAACTATGTTAATCAACTATTCTTATACTACGGAGTCCCTAAGGACCCGGGCTGTAGATGAGAATAAGAACCTGCTCTTTCAGGGCTCCAAAAATATCTCCAGCCTCATACAGGAGGTCAACCGGCTGTCCCTGATGGTCTATTCGGATACGGATTTTTACCGCCAGCTTGAAGCCGGGTATGATGATCTGTCTGCCGATATCCTGACGTACTCCTCACTTAATTACATCTCGGCCTCTATGCCGGATATCTTCCAGGTCTATCTGTATGGTGTTAAAGACAGCAAATCGACCCTGCTTACGCAAGGCACGACGCCAAGGCGCTGGCAGGGTGTTTCCCCTTTTATTGATTCTCTGATCACAGGGGCGTCTCCGGTCTCTGTACAAAGCACACATATGAGCAACAGCTACGGGGTGAGTGCGCCCAATTCGCAGATCGTCCCGGAGCCGGTTTTTACCCTGCACAGACGGATTGAACGGGTTCCTACCAATGAACCGCTCGGATATTTATCCATTGATGTCAGACTGGCAGCGCTCACTGATATTACAGCCCAGCTGTATGAGCAGAATCAGGAGAAGATCTATCTCATCGACGGCAGCGGTGCACAGGTTTACAGTCACGATGCAGCAGAGCTGGGCAATAAGCTGAACGCCGGCTGGTATGATAAGCAAATTTTGGCGGCAGGCAGCTCCCAAGGATATTTTGAGGAAGGCGGATCTGTATTTATCTATCAGAAAATAGACAGTGAGGCCCTCGACTGGACCCTAGTGAAGCAAATTCCGGTCTCCTACCTGTTCCGTGAAGCCAAAGAGGCGGCAACGATAAATATCGCGCTGCTGCTCCTGCTGATGATCATGATTATTGCCCTGACTATCTTTATTTCTTTCCGGATTACTGCACCAATCAAGCAGTTAACCCGATATATGAATCAGGTGCAGACCGGTAATCTGGATATCGACATCCGCCCTGCGGGCAATGATGAGGTCGGTGTGCTGACAGAACATTTCCGCCGGATGATGGATACGATCAACAATCTGATTTTGCGGGAATACAGGCTGGAGCTGTCCAACAAAACCAATGAGCTCAGAGCGCTGCAGTCACAGATCAACCCGCATTTTCTGAACAACACCCTTCAGATTATCGGTACGCTTGCGCTGGAACTGAAGGTTCCGCAAATCTACGGGCTGCTCTCGGCACTGGCCAAAATGATGCGGTACAGCATGCACAACGACGAAAAGGTCGTTACGATCCAGAACGAGCTGGACCATGTCAAAGCATATATTGAGCTGCAAAAGGAGCGTTTTGAAAACAAGTTCAGTTTCCGCTACGATATGGAAGAATCACTCCTTACCGCACTCATGCCAAAGATGATCCTGCAGCCGATTGTCGAAAACTACTTCAAACACGGCTTTAATCTGTCGCGCAGTGACGGGTTTGTTGAGATCACGGCGGTAAGGCTGAACTCAGGGCGGATGGAAATCAGCATTCAAAATAACGGAAACACCATCCCTCCAGCCAGACTGGAGACGCTGCGGCAGGAGCTGCAGCAGCCTTCCCAGCTGGATGTCTCTGCATTGAAGGACAGCGATATCAGACGTGACGCTCCCGGAGCCGGTATCGGGCTGGGAAATGTCCTGGCCAGGCTGCGGCTGGTCTGCGGGGATGATGCCGTGCTTACGGTAGACAATCTGGAAGCTGGCGGGGTTATCGTCAGACTGGAAATTGATATTTTAACGGAGAGTGAACGGTTATGAAGGCCCTTATAGTAGATGACGAAGCAAGAGTCAGAAAAGCGGTCCGGCTGCTGGTCGACTGGGACGCCCATCAGATCGGTGAGATCCTGGAAGCCGGCGGCGGCAATGAGGCCATAGAGCTGATCCGTGAGCATAAGCCGGCGCTGGTGATCATGGATATGATGATGGACTCCGGCAGCGGGGTCGAGCTGATGACCTGGGTCAATGAATTTGCCGGCAACACCAAATTCATTGTGGTCAGCGGTCATAATGATTTTGATTTTGTACGCCATGCTGTCCGCAACGGCGGCATTGATTATATCCTCAAGCCGATTGAAGCCGATGCGATCAATCATGCGGTATCCAAAGCCGTTGCCGCCTGGCGGTCTGAAGAGGCCGAGCGCACCCAGCGGCAAAGGGAAAGCATCCGGCTGAATGAAATCAAGCCGATTTACGGGGAGAAGCTGCTCTCGGCCCTGATCGATGATCCTGTCAATTCGGAGGCCTCGCTGCGCAGGCTGAGAAGCGAAGGTGTCATCCCTGAGGAGGCGGGCTCCTGCCGGCTGATCCTCGTGCAGACCGATACCGGGAATAATCCCCTGCTTAAACGGTTCGGCGGAGACAATGAGCTGCTGTATTATGCCATTGTAAATATCTGCAATGAATTTTTGCAGCCTCAGCGCCAAGGCATCTCCTTCCGGTATTGGGGCGGCCCTCCCGAGATTGCCATCCTGCTGTGGGATACCCTGGAGTCCGTTACCGGGCTGATCAGCCGGATCAATCAGGGCATCTACCTTACGCTGCAGTTCCGGATGCATTTCGGGATCAGCGGGGTGGCCAGCCTGCCCCGGCAGCTGTCTGCCCAGCGTACAGAAGCCGCAGAGGCCTTGCAGCGGCGCAATCTTTTAAGCCATGAGGATTACTGCCATTTCTCCTCTTGTTCGGGAGAGCATACCGGACAGGCGGCTGCCGCTGATAAGAAAGGAAGTCAGCCGCTGACCTTCGCAGATGTCCAAGAGGATTGGAAGGTAGCTGTAATCAGCGGCAACAATGAGGTGCTGGCGGATGCCGCCCAGTACTGGACCCAGGAGCTCAGCCGCGGAGGTGTGGTCACCCCGGAGATGCTGAGCACCTGGAAAGCCGACGTGCTGACCTTCCGTGCCCGGCTGGTCCGTGAAGCCTTGGGGGGCCAGGCAGATGCCGCACTGGCTGAGCTTGAACGGGCAGACAGCGCGAATCCGGCCCCTTATGCCAACGGCTACTCCTTCTCTTTGTTCGCCTGGCGGGACTGGTCCTTTGCGCTGATGCAGCGACTGGTGCAGGAGCTGGATGCCAGAGCAGTGAAGGAACGCAATCCGATTACCGACATCGTGAAATATATCGACCAGAATTACCAGTCCGATCTGTCTCTTCAGGAGGTCGCGGGCAAATTCTATGTCAGCCGTGAGTACGTCTCGCGCAAATTCAAGCAGGAGTACGGCATTAATTTTACAGATTACATCGGCACCGTCCGGATCGAAAAAGCCAAGCTGCTGCTGCAGAATCCTCATCTGAAGCTGGCGCAGATCTCGGAGATGGTCGGCTTCCATGATGTGAAATACTTCAGCAAGGTATTCAAGAAGCAGGTAGGGAGCTCACCGAAGGAATACCGGGAGCGGGTGAATTCATAGAGCCTGCTGCAGCCTGTGCAGATGAATTCATAGATGCCGCGACATAAAAGGCGCTGCCGCTTGCAGTTATGCAAGCAGCAGCGCCTTTTTGGTGTTACGGTTGAATGGATGCTTGGGCCGCAATCCACCTTCCTTTTTTAAGCTTTAGTGTCAAAGTAACCTGTTCGCGGAATCCCCAGTCTGCCGGGTCATATTGATGTGTAACGTACACTTTGGCATACAGGAACAGATGCAGCGGCAAGGGAATGCCGATTGAACTATGTTCAGGCTGGTAAGTGTAGTCCGAAGCTCTCATTTGTCTTTGAACAGGATTAATGGAATCATACACATTATCGGTCATGTACCTGGAGTAATCCGCCCGGGTATCCATCGCAGTCCGCAGAATTAGACGGGTATCACGGGCGATCCACACACAAAAAGAGAAGTAGAGAATAATGGCTGCCGAGCATGCGATAATGATAATTCTTCGGGTCCTCAATCGGTCACTCCCTCCCTTAAACCGACGATACACTTTTCCATAATCATACAGGGAATCCTGCTGCTGTTCCACACTCCAAAGTTCCATTTCACAGAAAAGCCCGGCAGGCTTCACGCTGGTGCGTTGAAGCTGCCGGGCTGCTGATGCTCCACCTCTCGGACGGGCGTGACGTGTGGAACTTTGTTGTATACCTCTCATTTCGCCAATTCGCCCATGTCGGTCCAGTTCAACGGGACTTTTCCCGTTCATTTCACCAAATCGCCCGCGTCGGCACAATTCAACGGGACTTTTCCCGTTCATTTCATCAAATCACCCGCGTCGGCCCAATTCAACGGGACTTTTCCCGTTCATTTCGCCAAATCGCCCGCGTCGGCACAATTCAACGGGACTTTTCCCGTTCATTTCGCACATTTGCCTACGTAGGCCGGAATCAAAGGTACTTTTACCTCTCATTTGGCACATTTGCCCATGTAGGCCGGAATCAAAGGTACTTTCACCTCTCATTTGGCGCATTTGCCCACGTACGCCGAAATCAAAGGTACCTTTACCTCTCATTTCGCACATTTGCCTACGTAGGCCGAATTCAAAGGTACTTTTACCTCTCATTTGGCACATTTGCCTACGTAGGCCGGAATCAAAGGGACTTTTACCTCTCATTTCGCACATTTGCCTACGTAGGCCGGAATCAAAGGTACTTTTACCTCTCATTTCGCACATTTGCCTACGTAGGCCGGAATCAAAGGTACTTTTACCTCTCATTTCGCACATTTGCCTACGTAGGCCGAATTCAAAGGTACTTTTACCTCTCATTTGGCGCATTTGCCTACGTAGGCCGGAATCAAAGGTACTTTTACCTCTCATTTGGCACATTTGCCTACGTAGGCCGGAATCAAAGGTACTTTTACCTCTCATTTGGCACATTTGCCCATGTAGGCCGGAATCAAAGGTACTTTTACCTCCCATTTGGCACATTTGCCCACGTACGCCGAAATCAAAGGTACTTTTACCTCTCATTTCGCACATTTGCCTACGTAGGCCGGAATCAAAGGTACTTTTACCTCTCATTTGGCACATTTGCCCACGTACGCCGGAATCAAAGGTACTTTTACCTCTCATTTGGCACATTTGCCCACGTACGCCGGAATCAAAGGTACTTTTCCCGTTCATTCCGCCAGCGTCTGCATCTCCACCAAGTTACTGCCGCCCGTGGCCATCCCACTCCATCTCCCCAAGCTCAGCCCGAACGTGCAGCTACTCTCTACTCACGTCTCAATACCAAGCCAGAAACGCATCAGCGACCGCTTTACCGGCGTTACCGTTCGGATGCGGGTCGAATTCGTTGCTCATGTACTCCGGTCTGATTCTGTGCTCCGCCGGAGCCGGTACGGACAGCACCGCAGCAATGTCAAATACACGGTTCACTCCCGCCGGAGGATTCGTCAGAATTGTTGCATTCACCTTGCGCCAGGCCGCCTCCCGGTCTCCTTCAAAGTTGAACGGCGGCACGGTGCTGAGGATAATCTCCACAGCCGGATTCGCGGCTCTGACCTCCGCAATAATATGCGCCAGGTCACCAAGCAGCTCTTCCGCCGAGCGCTCTCCGATGTCGAGATCGTTGACGCCGAGCACCATCAGCAATTCGTCAGCCTGTTTGGCCTTCTCCAGCCAAGGGCCGCCCTCGGCCACATCGTAGGCTCTGCCCCAGCCTGAACCAATGTTCCATAGGCCATAATCCGTCCCCAGACCTTCAGCAATCCGCGCCGCCCAGTAGGTGTAGCCATCTTTTTCTGTCCGGACCCCTTGTGTAATGGAATCGCCCAGGAACACCAGCTTCTTCTTCACCTGTTTCTTGTAGCCGATGTAGCTTGGCAGTACCAGCAGCTTGTCCGATTCTGTAAACCCTACAGCTGTAACGCTGTCCGCCAGGCTGCCCGCAGCATCATACCCGCTCACCAGCATTCCCTCTACATTGTACGGGAAAGACTTGCCCGGAGCCGCTGTCTTGATACTCCAGGTGAAGGCCAGATAATGGGCCTCGGGCAGCTGCAGGCTGGCCTCATCGCTCCAAAAATATTCCCCCGGAACAACCGCCCGCGAGACCGCTCCAGCAAACGTAACCGGAACCTGCGAACCCGGCACAACCGTGCTGTCCGGCTCCAGGCCTCCGTCCGCAAAATAAGCGGCCTCAATGCTCCATTCCCCTCCCGGTTCGCTGCCGGAGGCTTCCTGGCCTTTATCCCAGGTGGAATCCACGTTATTGCTGTGCCAGAACTTCAGCTTGAGATCACCCGTTTCCCGCACCCGGATAAAAGTCCGGTAGGTATGGGTAAAGGGCTCCGCAGCATTCATGATATAGTTCGCAGCCGCGGAGAGTGCCGTAGCTGAAGTATACTCAGGTTGGCTGAGCACTCCATTGTTTTCCTTAATCTCTGTCATATCCATTCCCCCATAATCATCGCAGTTTCATAGAAACATAACTTCATCTCATGACATCCAAAAAACTCTCTAATAAACAGGGGACGAGACGTCCCCTGCCATCAGAGAGCTTGAGTACAGACCGTATAACTTATTTCAATGTGATGGTGAAGGAGACAGATTTCGCTCCTGCAGGCACGCTCACAGTAGTCTCATCCGCTTGCTCTGCACCTTCTACAGATGCGATAGCGCCGAGGTCTTTCACAGCCAGTGTGAATGCTTTGCCGCTGCCTTCTGCAGTTACAGTTACAGTGCTGCCTTGGCGTTCTGCCTTCACATTCAGCTCCGGTGCACCGTTAATGTCGCGGACAGTCGCTGTAGTTACAGCACCGTCTTCCAGGGAGTACAGGCCGAATTTCACGCCGTCTGCAAAATCATAATCCGGACGGGTGTCCTCGCTGCCCAGTGCAAGCAGGGAGTTCTGGCGTACGAACAGCGGGAGGCTGAAGAAGTCATGCTTTTCTTTGCGCCATGATCCGCCTACAACAGTCTCACCGTTAAGCAGGTGAGTCCAGCGTCCAGCCGGCAGATAGTACTTCACTTCGCCATTCTCCTGGAAGATCGGAGCTACAAGCAGCTTGTCACCGAGCATGTACTGGCGGTCAAGCACTTCACAGGTAGGATCTTCAGGGAATTCCATAACCATGGCCCGCATCGAAGCCCAGCCCTGTTCATGCGCTTGTCCTGCCACATCGTACAGGTAAGGCATCAGGCTGCATTTAAGCTTGGTGAAGAAACGGGTAACATCAACCGCTTCATCGTCGTATGCCCAAGGCACACGGTACGAGGTGCTGCCGTGCAGACGGCTGTGGCTGGAGAGCAGGCCGAAGGCCAGCCAGCGTTTGAAGACATGCGCCGGAGCCGTGTTCTCAAAGCCGCCGATATCATGGCTCCAGAACCCGAAGCCGGACAGACCGAGGGACAGGCCGCCGCGAAGGCTTTCTGCCATCGACTCGTAGTCTGCGTAGCAGTCGCCGCCCCAGTGAACCGGGAACTGCTGCCCGCCGGCTGTAGCCGAACGCGCGAATACCGCTGCTTCATTTTTGCCAAGCTTCTCTTCCAGGACGTCGAAGACAACCTTGTTGTACATTTGCGTGTAGTAGTTGTGCATCTTCTGCGGGTCAGAGCCGTCAAAGTATACAACATCGGTAGGAATGCGCTCGCCGAAGTCGGTTTTGAAGCTGTCCACGCCCATGTCTACCAGGTCACGCAGGTAACCGGCATACCATTCGCAAGCTGCAGGGTTAGTGAAGTCCACGAGCCCCATGCCCGCTTGCCACAGGTCAGTCTGGTATACGTCGCCGCTCGGTTTTTTGATCAGATAGCCGTTCTTTTTGCCTTCTTCAAACAGCGGTGAACGTTGTCCGATATAGGAGTTGATCCATACGCAAATTTTCAGGCCTTTTTCCTTCAGGCGTTTCAGCATGCCGACAGGGTCCGGGAATACGCGCGGGTCCCATTGGAAATCCGTCCATTGGTATTCACGCATCCAGAAGCAGTCAAAGTGGAATACATGCAGCGGCAGATCACGTTCTGCCATGCCTTCTACGAAGGAATTCACGGTTGCTTCATCATAGTCCGTTGTGAATGAAGTTGTCAGCCACAAGCCGAAAGTCCATGCCGGCGGAAGTGCAGGCTTACCGGTAAGGGAAGTATATTTGCTGATAACCTCTTTAATGGAAGGTCCTTCGATCACGAAGTATTCAAGGCTTTCTCCAGCTACGCTGAATTGGGCTTTTTTCACTTTTTCCGAAGCGATCTCATACGATACCAGCTCAGGATGGTTAACAAATACGCCGTAGCCTTTGCTTGTTACATAGAACGGAATGTTCTTGTAAGCCTGCTCGGAGCTTGTGCCGCCGTCTTTGTTCCAGATATCTACAACCTGTCCATTCTTCACAAAAGAAGTGAAGCGCTCGCCCAGACCGTAAACGAATTCGCCTACGCCGATATCCAGCTCTTCACGCATGAACGTGTTGCCGGCCTGATCGGTGATGTAAGCCATGGATTTGAAACCGCTGCCTGTAATGCGCTCGTCGCCGCGGTAGAAGTCCACGGACCAGTGAGTGCCTTTGTTGATGACAACGCGGAGTCCGCCGCTGATCAGTACAGTCTGTGCTTCATTTTCTTCAATCTGTACATGGTCGCCTGTTCCCTTGGTCAATTCAAAAGCAGGACCGCGGTCTACAACGCCATCATTATGGATAATCTTCACGCCTACCACGCCTGGAAGCGGAGAATGGAATTTAACTGTAAGGAGCGTGGAGTTCAGTGTTGCTGCACGTCCGGTAATTGGTGTAGTTTGGGCAATTGCTGTTAAGCCTTCGTTGGTTTTTTCCACTACATAGTTTTGAACTGCGCCGTTAATCGTGATTCCGTCACGAACCAGCCAGAGACCGTCTGTAAATTTCATGTGTGAGCTTGCCACCCTTCAATTTGGTGTTTATAGTTGCATTATAACGATAATAATTGAACAAAACTAATAAAATATAGCTTATTTATAACACTATTTTGACGTTTTTACGAAAGGAGTGGCATTATGGACCGCACATCCCAGCGTTTGCTGAAAGAAGACCGCGTCCATGGCGATGTAATGTTTCCGCTGGCCGCCTATGAAATCGAGCTTCCGGCCGGTACGCATGTGCTTGATACGCACTGGCATGAGGAGGCCGAGTTTTTTATGCTGCTTGAAGGGGAGATCACTTTCCAGGTGGATACCGACTATTTTCCGCTAAAGACGGGGGAAGCCGTGTTCATAGAATCCGGTGATATCCACGCCGCCTATGTGCTGAAGGAAAGTCCGTGCAGATTCTGTGCGCTTGTATTCCACCCCGACCTGCTCGCCAGCGCCCAATATGACACCATCCAGCAGACTGTCATTCTCCCGCTTCAGGAGAAACGGCAGAGCTTTCCGAGGCATATCACACCGGACATTCCCTGGCAAAAGGAGCTGCTGGGCCATCTGGAGCGCATGATGCAGGCCTATGATCATAAAATGCCCGGATTCGAGTCCTTTATGAAAGGAACTTTGCTGATTATGCTCTCCATGATTGCCGCCCCGGGACGTGCGGTCAATCATACCCAGTCCGAGGGCGCAGACTCTACAAAAATCAACCGGCTGAAGAAGGTCATTCTCTACATTCAGGACAATTACCGCGAACCGATCCGCACCCGTGATTTGTCCGAGCTGATCCCTATGAGTGAAGGGCAGTTCTGCCGCTTCTTCAAAACAATGACCCGCAAAACGCCGGTGGATTATATCAACTCTTACCGGATCCGCCAGGCGGCAGATCTGCTGCAGCAGAGTGAACGCAAAATCTCCGACATCGCGCTTGAGGTCGGTTTTGATAATGTCAGTTATTTTATTAAAGTGTTCCGCAAAGCGATGAAATGCTCCCCTTCGGAGTTCCGAAAAGGCGCAGTTCAGGGAGCCGGCCAAGGGCAGCTGTATCCTTGAAAAGAGGGGCTTCAGGGCACGCCGGACCGGCCTTCATCGTTCTCCTCCGGTTCACTTGTCTGCTTACGGATTCCCGGATACGTTTAAGTTACCTGTAAGGATGGCTCTGTTTCATTCTACCAATCTACTTACAGGAGGCAGATATTCATGAGTCAACATGTTACCATGCCGAGTGAAGTACAGGAGTATTTCAATACGATTAACCAGTATCAGCCCGAGGCTTTTATTGACTTGTTCGCTTCAGGCGCAACTGTCAGGGATAACGGCAAGACCATCCAGGGCAGTGAAGATATCAAGGCCTGGGGCGAGGCGGAGATTTTCTCTGCCAAGGTCCGTTATACGATTATGGAAGTCGGTGAAGCCGGCGGGAATACCATAGTCACAGCTGAGATGGAAGGTGAATTTAACCGGAACCGTGTGCCTTCCCCGCTGCAGTTCAGACATGAATTCAAGGTGAATGGCGGTAAAATCAGTTCACTGGTAATCACTCAGCAGTAACCGGAGCGATATAGATGTTAACGAAAAAGAAGCCGCACAAGTGCGGCTTGAGGCTGCCGGGAAAATCCCGGCGGCCTTCTTTATGTCATTTGATTTCACACGAACCGTCTTAACGGTTGCCGGCTCCACCCCATCACCTCACGCGCACCAGAGCCTATTAACCACCTGGAAATGCTAAGGCTAACGAACCCCGGATCCGTTATTTTGCGCTGGAGGTGTGTTTTTGAATCCTAACGGACCCCGAATCCGTTATTTCACCCGAAAGTGCTTCCTTTACCCATCTTTTAGCAGCATAAAGGAACTAAGGTCCGTTAGCGGTGGAAACCGGGCGATATTGGGCAAATAACGGAAGCTGCGTCCGTTAGCAATGGGGGATGCGCCACACAGCAGCGATACGCCCATGCCAGCCCATGCCAGCCAATGCCGGCCACCCGCCGATTGATGCCCAAATCTTGCGCGGACTGAAACATTAATGAAACCCAAGGCCATTAAAAAACCTGGGTTTCCCGGCACTAAGAAGCATGCTTGCGGCCCCCTTCTGTCATTCCCCGAAGACAAAAACCAGCCGGAACTCTCCGTCAATTAGTCCAGCCTCAAGGCTGCCGCCCTGCTTCTCCACCAGCTGTTTCACAATGGAGAGGCCCAGCCCCAGCTGGCCGTTTGAGCGCGAAGGATCACTTGTATACGTCCGTTCGAACAGCCTGGGCACATCCTGCCCCCTGATCTGATCCGTATCGTTCATAAATACGATTTTCACTCTGCCGTCTTCCGTAAATAAAGAAATGGCAAGCCTGCTTTTTCCGTAACGGAGCACGTTCTGCAGCATATTGGAGAAGATGCGGATCATGGCTTTTTCATCCAGCAAAATGGCCTTCACTGTCTCCTCCAGATGCAGCGTAACTTCAATATTCTTCTGCACCAGATCACTATGGAACGCGAGAATTACTTCACTCAGCAGACTGTACAGGTATATCGGCTGCCGGTTCAAGGGGTAATCTCCGGAATCCATGCTGGACAGCTCATAAAAGGACTCTACGATATTGTTCATAACCCCCAGCTTATGCAGAATAATGTCCAGATACTCCTGCCGCTCCGCTGCCGGAACCGCCGGGTCCTTCAGCAGACTGGCGTAACCCTGCAGCGAAGTAAGCGGAGTGCGCAGATCGTGAGAGAGATTCGTAATCTCCTCCTTGATGGCATGCTCTCTTGCCTCATGCAGCACCTGCTCCTTCCTCCGCTCCTCCAGCTGCCCGTTAATGCCGACCACCAGCCCTTCCATTTCGCGACCGGGCAGCGGCAGCTTGATATGAAGATGCTGTACAGGGAGAGAGTCTGTATCCGATAGCTGCTCTTTGACCTTAATAATGCTGTGCCGCTGCAGCAGGTAGGCCATCAGCAGAAGGACGGCTGCCAGAACGGCAATGATTGAAATAACCGGATACATGCTTCTCCCCCTCCCCGGACCGGCTTGATTGCAGCTGTAATCAGAATTCTTCTTTTTTGAACAGATAGAGTCCCAGCCAGCCAAAGACCAGCGTATATATTGCTCCGGACGCCCAAGGTTCCCAGGCAGCATAAGATATATCGCCATACAGGTTGAACAAATAATAGGCAGGAGTATGGCTGTAGAGCCAGGCCGCCCAGGAAAATCTGCCCTGAAGGGCACTCAGAATGTAATGGGGCAGGAAATAGATCAGCACATAAGCAATGATAATCTGCGTATTCTTCTTCATGACCGCTGCCAGACCATAGTAGGTGGTAAGCCCGGCAATCATTACAGGCAGCGCGTTCAGCAGGGCACTGCTGTATTCCGCAAGCGCGTGCTCATGGCTGCGGACCAGCAGATTTGCTCCAAGCAGAACCGACACGCCCGTCAAGACAAGTGCAAACAACAGGAACCCGGCCAGGATTACCAGCAGTTTGGCTATATAAATGTACGGTCTGCTGTAGCCGTATGCCGCTGTATTCTTAAGGATCTGCTTATGGTCGCCCATTAGAATTACCGGAAAGGTAAAAAGCAGCACAAATACCACCGGCAGCATCTCCAGAACATTCCAATAGAAGAAACGCTCATTGCCGTAACGGAACCCGGGATCCGACTGCTGGAAGACGTAGAGGACGACTGCTGCACCGGCCATTAGAAGAATGTAGAGCAAACCGGTGAAATAATAACTCAGCGTCCGGACAAAACGGTACTGCTCACTCTTCATCAGATTAAGCATGCCGTTCACCTCCCAGCAGACCCAGATAATATTCCTCCAAGTCCTCTCCCGTGACCGCAATGGAATGCACGCCGACTCCGCTGCTGTACAGCGCCCGGTTCAACGCTTCCGTCTTGTCCGTACCGCCCGACAGCCGGATCCGGTTACCCGGGAGAATCCGGAAGGGGATTTCCGGGAAAAGCCGCTCCAGAACCGTCGCCGCTTTGCCGCTGTCATCCACAACCAGCTCAACGGCTTTGCGGGTCTTGTTCAGCAGCTCCTCTGCCGTCAGCTGCTCCACGATCCGTCCGCGGTCCATAAAAATATAACGGGTAGCCACACTCTGCAGCTCAGACAGCACATGACTTGAAATGAGGATAGTCACCTTCCGCGCCGTATTCAGGGTCTTCAAGAGCTCGCGGATCTCCGCCTTCCCCTCCGGATCGAGCCCGTTGGTCGGCTCATCCAGAATCAGCAGGGCCGGATGCGACATCAGGGCCAGCGCCAGCCCCAGACGCTGCTTCATTCCCAGCGAGAAGGCTTTGAATTTCTTCCTTCCTGTATCCAGCAGGTTAACATCCTTAAGCGCCTGCTCCACAGCTTCCCGGCCGGCAATGCCCCGCTGCTGGCGGAAATACTCCAAATTCTGCCTCGCTGTGAAATCCGGAAAAAAAGCAGGTTCTTCAATCATGGCCCCGATTTTGCGGCGCTGTTCCCTTATACCGGCGGCATCCTTTTTTCCGTAGAGCGTAATCCTGCCTGAAGTCGGAAAGACCTGCTCGGTCACACATTTGAACAGGGTCGTTTTACCTGCACCATTTTTGCCGATGACTGCTGCAATATCGCCTGCTGCAATCTTCAGCGAGATGTCCTGAAGCGCGTGTACATCCTTATATGTTTTGCCAAGCGAATCAATCTCCAGTATACAATGCATCATCGTTAAGACTCCCTTGCCGTTTGATAATCCCATTGTACCCGGGGCAATTTTAATAAGCTTTAAGCTAAATCTTAAGAAACCATAAAGAAATCCGGACCTACACAATCTTGAATCCGATTCCCCAGACGGTGCGGATGTACTCCTCTTCCGTTACCGCAGCGAATTTGGCCCGCAGATTGCTGATATGTACATTGATGGTGTTGTCATCCCCGAGATAAGTGCCCTGCCAGATATTCCGGTACAGCTCGCTTTTGGAAAAGATATGGTCAGGCTTTGACAGCAGCAGCGCCAGAATCTCAAATTCATATTTCGTCAGAGCCAGCGGTTCATCATTCAGCGTAACTTCCCTGCGGCTTTTATCCATCACCAGATTGCGCAGTCTGGCGGTCTCCTCATTCAGATCCGGCACAGGCGCATACTGCTGGCGGCGGAGCTGTGCCTCCACTCTGGCCATCACCTCCTCCTGGTCGAACGGCTTCGTAATATAGTCATCTGCTCCGAGACGCAGCAGGCTTACTTTATCCTGGAGCGTGCTTTTTGCAGAGATAACAATGATAGGAACGGTGGAATGCTCACGGATGCGTGCAATCAGCGTCTCACCGGCCATGCCCGGCAGCATCAGATCCAGCAGCACCAGCTGATAAGCTTCAAGCGACAGCCTGAGTTCAGCCTCGCTGCCCGAAAAGGCCGGCACAGCAGCTAACCCTTCCGCCGCAAGCATACGGCACAGCAGCCGGTTAATATCGGCATCATCTTCAACAACGAGTATTTTGTAATGGTTCTCCTTCACTTCAGTCTGCCTCCAGCCCTTATAATCACCAATCCGCCTGATCCGCCGGAGCGGCATTTGCATTGGCATTCATGCTTCTATTAATCTTAACGTATTCTCATAGGATCCGGTAGACCGGCAAGGAGGACACTTCCATGAATTGGAACAACGTATTCAGCACCTGCTATCAGAAGCAGCCGGGCCTTCCGGCGCAAGAGCTGCAATGTTTCACAGAGAGCTGGCATCTCCCGCTGTCAGAGGCGGAAAAGCAGGAGATTACCGGACGGCAGCGCAATCCCTTCCCGGCAGCCCACCCGCTGCATGCACAGTACACCCCGTTTGACCCCGGCTTGTGGTCCATACCGCAAAAAGGCCTGCCGCCAAGCTACCTGGACTTTCTGCGGTATTCAGATGGCGGCGAGTTCGGGAACGGCGGCCGGTACTTCCAATTCTTCAGCGCGGGAGAGCTGCGTTCCATGCTGTTGGCTTATGAGTTCCCCGAGTATATGCCCGGTGCGGTACCTTTTGCCATGGACGGGAGCGGCAACCATTATATCTGGGATATGCGGGGCTACGGAGACAAAGATCAGGAATATCCGATTCTTGTGTCCCATTCCGGCAGCCTCGGGTATGAGGATTCGATTGTGGTTGCCCGTTCCTTCCCGGAATTATGCCGCGGAACCACCGCAGTGGATGATGAACTGAACGGATAGAATGCTGCATACTATGTACACTTGGTTGCCGACACCAAACAAGCCTGAAGCGTCCCGTTCTAGGCAGCGGTGAGCTTCAGGCTGATATATGGCAGGTATGATACGTATGGTACGAAGCAACTAGCAGGATTTTCTCCATCTAATCTTCGATCACATGCGGGAATTATAATATTCGCGGGAAAAACTCCAGTTAATTGAGCCGAATTCGTACTTTTAGGCGGACCTGCTCCTTAACAGGTGGAGTTTTTCCAGCTAACTATCGTAAAGGATGAAAAACACCGGATTTAGGTGGAGAAAATCCAATTACCTGTGGAGCGCTGCTTCTAATGCCAACATTTTCGCTAAAGCTACCGCTAACGTTACCGCCGAAAGAAGCATCCCCTGCGCTACCCTTTGCGGATCACAATAAAGCATGTACTGTCCGGCAAAGGCACTTCCGCACCCTTTTCATCCATCATCACGATCCGGTCCCGGAGTGCCTCTGTATATCCCTCCTGCAGGTAGTGCCGGAACACCTCAATCTTCGCCCGCTCACCCAGATGCTGCTCAATAAACGCTGCATACTGTGCAGGTGTGAAATAGCCGAACTGCTCCTGAACCTCATGTACGTAAGCCTCTTCTCCCCAAGTATAGGTATAGAGGAACTCCATTGCGTCATTTACAGGCATCAGCACCTCCTGTTCACCGGTGACTTCATACCGGATCGGCCGTCCGGCAAAATCCTCCGCATAACGCGCAAGCCATGCCATCCCGTCAGGCTCCAGAAACTTCACACGCCGCAGCTCATTTTCCGGCTCCGTCATAATCCCGTCACGGATGATGATCACTCCGCCTTCCGCGAGCACCTCAAAGCTGCTAATCAGCGCCGCAGCGACTGTGTCATGATTGAATTTCTGCCCGTTCAGCGGCACATAGGAATACAGCTCATGCAGAATTGACGAAAAGATAACCGTATCCACGCTCCCCGTCTGCACAAAATCCTTCAGGTTCAGCGCGTCGCCCTGCAGCACCTCCCAGCGCCGGCCTTCCCGCTGCTTGCGCTGGCGCAGCGCCTCAATGACATTGCTGGAAATATCAATGCCTACCGGAGTCACCTCCGGCATCCGTTCTTCAATCAGATCCAGCAGCACACCGCCGCCCGGCCCGATATCCAGCACCATGCTGCCGGTAACATACTCCAGAATGACTGCCTTGTAATCTGCGGTGTCATTCATCTGGCTCAGATAGCTGTCTTCGTTATGAAAACGGTCAAAGGCATCGCGCCGCAGATCGAACAAATCGAACAGCAGCAGCACCGCCCGTTCGTACAGCGGCGACTTCTCCGCTTCGATACAGAACTCGATCAGCTTCTCCGCAGCGGGCGAGAATTCAAAGTCAAAAAAAACGGTATCGGGCAAATGCGCCTGCCGGCGCAGCCGGTGAGCCAGATGCGGGTTTCCGGAGGGGCTGTCTGCCCCGCCAATGTCCTTCCACGACAGCCCGGACAGATACTTTTCAATAATCCGTTTCTTGTAGACGTTGATCTTCTTTGCGCCTTTGTAATCGTAGTAGATCGAATTCATTACAGCCTCGAAGCTGACATGATTCAGGCTGGATACATGATCACAACATGCGGCCAGAGAGACTACTTTGAGGAATTGCTCCAGTGAAAAGGTCTGGAGTGCAGACTCTGCATACCAGAAGGTGACAGACTCCAGCGGCTCCAGCATTGCCGGATCAAATCCCTCCTGCAGCTGCCTGCTCCACTCCGCTGCGAAATCCTCCCCCTTGGCAGTAGCGCCGGACCGCATACGCTGCAGCCGCTCAACCATCGGCACAGGAGCCGCCGGATCGCCTGAAGCAATCTCACCGATCAGCTCCATGACCTGTACCCGTACATTCTGCCACAGCTCCGGGGATACCGCCCCGATAATGCAGTGGTTCAGCGCAAACAGCAGCCGCTCCAGCTCATCTGCGGTCAGTCTGCCTTCTTCCACCAGTGCCGTGAGCTGCCTGTTCACACCCTGCGGCACCTCTCCGCGGATCTGCTGTCCGATCAGGCCATGAGTTTCAATCAGGCGGTGGACAATCAGCGTCTTTTCGGCATCCGTTCCGCCGCCGGCTGCTGCAGGCGGTTCCCCGCGCTCCCCGCCTTCGTCCCAGGGCCACTCCCCTGAGCTTATTCCCATATGCCTGGCATACAGCTGCGCCGAGCCGATGTTATGCACGAAGCAGTTAATGCCCTCCAGCTGCCATAGCCGGCGCTGGCGGACGGTTCCGCCCTTGGCTGCCTCCGACCAGGCCAGCGTCTCTTCGGCCAGCTCTTTAATCCAGTAGGAGAGCGGCAGGCTGTCCAGCAGCCGCAGGCTCCGTTCCACATAATCCAGCACCGGATTACGGTCATCCAATTCGCGCAGCGACTCCACGCGTTCCAGATTGACGATGGCCTGCTCGGCCTGCACAATGTACATCAGCCAGGGATAAGCCCCTTGCGGCAGCTCCTTCCCTTCGCGGTATGATTCTATAGCCTGCAATGATTTCAGCATGCGTGCGCCTCCTATATGAAGATAGACCAAGAACCCTGCAATGTTGCTGGCAGCAGATATCTCTATACAATAGCCCCGCTGCCTCCCATTTGAATCAGGGCCGTTCTACCTCCTTGTTCTCCTCCAGTATATAACACTGCCTGCTGCCAGCAGCAAGCCTAACGGGAGAAGAACAGCCAGCAGGATCTGTCCGGGCGTAACACCGCCTGTCTGCGCAGACTCCCCGGAAAGCATTGAAGAGGTTTCCGATGATTCGCCTGAGCCTGCAGCTGCGCCGTTTACTGTCATGCTCTCCGGATCTGCCGGTTCAGCAGCATTCACAGCATCCCCCGGTTCCGCCGATTCACCTGCCGCAGGTCCGGCATCCGCCTTCTCCACATCCTCAGCCGACAGGCCGACAATGGAGAAGCCTTCTTTGGTCATGGTATAGGGAATGACCTCACCGCTGCGGAAATGCATTTTCAGCTGCATCTCCCCGTCCTTCACACCGCTCCAGAATTCATCCGTGAACTTGATCTCTCCGGTCTTATAGTCCGGATAGAAATGGCGGATGTATTCCTTGTACGGCGTCCAGTCGTCAGGTCCGGCATTGCCGCCAGCGGTATAGACAGCTTCCAGTGTGGCTAAGCTGTCGCCGCCAAACTGGACCGGGAGCGTATAAATCCCCTGCGGACCCTGCGAGCTGAACAGGCGGGGCGTATCATAATGGACAAGCTTGATGGACCAGTCAGCTCCGGCGCTGAAGACAGCGGTCAGGACTGCATTTATCCCATACTCTTCCGTAAGCAGCTTATCCAGCAGTGCGGATTTAAGAATTAACTGTTCTCCTTCCAGTTCATAATCACTCCCCTTGACCAGCCCCTCCCCTCCGGCGAGCAGTTCCCTGAACGTGTTGCCGTTCAAGTTCAAAGCAAGCGCGGTATCCTGAAGCGCCTCCCCCTTTTTGATATAAACCGTATCACTTTCCGCATTGGAGGAACGCCCCTTCCGGCCCTCCGCCATGACCTGATGAAGCTCCCCGTCGATCCATGTGAAGCTCCGTCTGTCAAAATGCTGCCCGTTGTCCCACAGCAGCAGCGGCATTTTTTTCTCATGGGCATAGTGGATGATATATTCAAAAAACTTCAGGATTTCCCCGTGCTGCACCGTCGCAAGCGATTTATCAAAGCCGAGCAGGCCGAATTCGCCGACAATGACCGGAATGCCTTTGGCCGTGAAGATCTTATAGGCACGGTCGAAGGCCTGGATCAGATCCTGCCTGGCTGTATCATCGAAGGTTGTAGACCCGCCCGTATTCACACTGAACGGATAATAGCCGTAATAATGGAACGTAGCAATCAGCCGGTCGTCCTGCAGCTTCGTGATCGTCTTGGACAGCTCCATAAGCCTCGCCTCGGTCGGAGCGGCAGTAAGCGTAGAGATCACAAGCGGACGTGTACCGTTATTCCCGCCGGAGTGGCGGACGATGTTGTGGAAGGATACATTCAGCTCATCCAGCATGGTGAAATATTCGGGGGTATCCTTGCTCCAGTCATCGGAAAAACGCGGCTCATTGACGCTCTCGAACATCAGCGTGTCCGGATAATCCTTGAAGTGCCCGGCAATTTGCGTCCAGGCCGCATTGAATCTCGCCACCACCTCGTCATGCCCGGACGCCATATTCATGATCCAGTGGGAGTCATGGTGAAGGTTAATCATCACGTGCAGCTTCGCCTCCAGCGACCAGTCAACAACCTCCTGAATCCTCGCCATAAACTCCTGCTGTATGGCATAATCCGGGGCATCGCCCATCCGGTGCTTCCACGTAATCGGGATACGGATGCTTTTGTAGCCTTCGGCCGCAAGCTGTTCGATAAATGCCCTGGTGGTGGGCGGATTGCCCCATGAGGTCTCCTCTCCGCTGGCTTCAAAGGTGTTGCCCAGATTCCAGCCGGGTCCCAGGGCTTCCACATAAGTCTGCATCGGCGTTGGATACCGGGCGGCTTGTGCATGTGCATTCTTGGGACGATCCGCCAATACGGCAACAAGCAGCAGAATAACGATAATAATTAGTAAGTATCCGGACTTCTTCATATTCTGCTCCCTTCCTAATAAAAATGCCGGAGGCCTTTGTGCAGCTCTCCAGCATTTAATCCATTGATAATGAAATCAGCCGATAATACCGCTGCGCTCCACACTCTCCACGAAGTACCGCTGAACAACCATATACAGCAGAATGAGCGGGATAATCGCCAGCAGAATGCCGGTGTCGATAATCATGGCTACATGGTTGGGATCGGCCTTCACACCGGCTCCTCCGCCTACCCCGAGCATGCCTGGTATTAAAGCATTAGCCTGCGCAGCCAGCGAGCTGACCTTGGTAGGCATGAGTGCCAGTTCACTCATAAAGAGCGAAGTGAAGAAGGTATCGTTGTACTGCCAGACGAAGCAGAACAGAATGACCGTAATCATCGGCGAGACCGCATTCGGGAGCATGATCCGCAGGAACGTTTTTATACCCCCTGCACCGTCAATCAGCGCCGCTTCTTCAATTTCCTTCGGCATTCCTTTGAAGAACTGGCGGAAGATATAGATGAACAGCCCCGCCTTCAGCCCGATCGCCGTTGCCGATGTAATAATGGAAGGCCAATAAGTGTTGAGCAGATTGAGTCCGGACTTGCCTGTAAGCAGGTGGATAATGCCCAGAATGTCGAAGCTTCTGAAATGCAGATACATCGGAACCATCAGCGTACTGGTCGGCACGAGCAGGGTCAGAATGACAAGCGCGAACAGGATATTGCTTCCCGGAAAGTTAAAACGGGCAAACCCGTAGCCTGCCAGGGCGCAGGACGCCGTGGTCAGCACCGTAGTCACCACCACGAAGAGCAGGGTGTTGCCGAGCAGCGGGAAGTAATCCAGAATCTGCATCGCCATCCGGATATTATCCATTGTGAAATGGACCGGAATCATGTATATCGTCGGATTATAAATGTCCGCCTTATCCTTGAAGGCAATCGAGAATTTCATCAGCAGCGGATAAATAATGATAAAGGAGATCCCGATGACCAGCGCATAGCGGAACAGTGCATACAGCACATCCGCCGCTTTGCCTCTAATCTTCTGGACTCTGTAGTGCTTAGCTTCTTTACGGACAGCCTGCTGGTACTGCATGGCGGTGCCCTCCTTTGTGATCAATCAGTTGTAATGCACCCGCTTGGACAGCACATAGCCTACAATGACCAGGATAATGCTGATAATCAGCGTATAGATCCAGGACATCGCCGCACTCAGCCCGAAATTCTGGGTGGTGAACGCGGTGGTGAAGATCATCTGTGTCACGGCACTGCCGGAGAAAGAGTCGATAATCGTATAGATCACATTGGTCAGAATGAGCGGGCTTACCAGCGGAAAGGTAATCTTCCAAAAGGATTCATAAGCGGTCGCCCCTTCAATTTTCGCCACCTCATACATCGCTCCGGGAACCGACTGCAGCGCAGCCAGGAAAATCAGGATCTGCACCCCTGAGCTGGTAATAATCTCATAGATCCGCAGGATGGCGTCGACAATGTAATCTACAAAAGACAGCGGCAGCCCGATGTCGCTCAGAATCATGACCATTGACATCACATTGTACTGGGAACCCGACTGGCCCATTTCGTTCACTGCAGTCGCATCGCCCACCAGATTGATCAGCCCGGAGGCTTCAGCGGCCGAGATCGCATTGGAGGCCAGAATAACCGGCAGAAAGAAAATCGCCCGGGCGATAATTCTCCCCCTGAACTTCTGGTTGAGCAGCGTTGCCGAAAAAAGGCTGAAGAACAGAATCATCGGCACATTCAGCACCATATCCCAGACCGATTCGGTCAATACGCGGTTAAACGTGGCATCCACGAACAGCGCATTGTTAAAGTTCGCCCAGCCTACCCCGTCCAGCGTGAAGCCTGTTGGGTCTACAGTTAATTTGCTGAAGCTGAACTGGATGGACTTAATCAGCGGAGTCGCGAACAGAAAGATAAACCCCAGCAGCCATGGCGCTATAAAAGCAATTCCCAGCAAAGAACGCTTCTGCTGCAGGCTAAGCTTGTTTCCGCTCATGTCGGCTCACCTTCTATCGCATATTGTCCGGCCCCGACAGCCGTTCCCTGCACGGAGACATCCTTGTCGGTGTAATTGACATAGATTGATATACCGTTGCTGTACTGCACCTCCACAACACCTTCCTGATGGCGTATATGGTTCAAGATCTGCGCATGCTGTACGGGGGAGAGCACCTTGTCTACTTCCTTGTACATGGCAACCGCCTGATCGTACCAGTCTTCATAATAGGTTGCGTACATGCTGTCAAAATGGGTGAATTTCAGCTTCGACGACGGCTCATGCGACCAGGAGAAGTAGGGCGCTGCCCCGAGCTCGATAGCCTGGAGCATCTGCTTATGCAGATCCTGCTCGTCACTTAAGTTAACCGGTGCTCCGGCATAACTGATAAAGCCGTGGATCACCATCTGGTAGAACGGGACAGCTTCATCTGTAAGCGCGAATCCGCTGGAAGAGGCCGGTACATTCACCAGATGATCGGAGTACGGCCATGCATAGGCATTCCCGCCGGAAATCATCGTCTGGTCCACGTGCTGATCCATGGTGCCCAGCTGCTCTTCCACAATTTCCTTCGCCGTTTCACGCTGGATTACCCGGCTGGCCCGGAAATCCGAACTGAGCACACTGCCCAGATCCCGCAGGGATACACCCTTCATTCCGTAGACCTCATATTTATCCAGAAAAGCATTCACATAGTACGGCAGTTTGGCGGGAGAGAGTAAATAGTAGCTGCCGAGTGTCATATCCATCCGGTTCAGCGCCCGGTTGTACGGATACAGTTCTGCTTCCTCTCTCGTCACGAATCTGGAGGCATCAGCGGAAGGGGTAAACCCGCTGTCATTGTGATAAATCTGCTGAAAGGCCACATCCGGGAACAGGGTTCCTCCGGCCGCGGCCAGCTGCTCCTTCAGACCGGCAAGCTCCCGTCTGCTGCCGAGGACGCCCTCCGTCTTCAGCTTATCCGGCGTGGCATGATTTACGCCCTTGGACGACCAGCCGGTATACCTCATCATCAGGCGGCCGATGCCATCCTGCTCCAGTTGTCCGGCTATCAGCCCGGCCTGCCTGAAGGAGGTCATGGCGATTTCAGAACGGTAAGGTACACCGAGCAGTGACTTCTGCTTGTCGACGGCACCCAGCATTTCCAGATAGAACGGAATGTTCTCCTCTTCCGTCAAAGGCGTGAGCAGCTCTTCGGAGACCAGCATATTCCGGTACAGCTCAGCCATGCCGGAGTAGCCGGCTTTGTCTCCGTCCAGGAAGCTGTAGCGGATCTGGATATCGCCTTTGTAGATCTCCTCATTCAGCAGCTGGATTTCCTGGATGGTCGATCCGGTGTACAGCTCCAGCTCATCCTCGCCGCGCAGGGAATAGCTGCTGTGAATGAAGTTGTAGGAGTTCTTCTTGCCGCTGATATCAGCAGCTATGCTGGCAATGGCATCGCCCTTCTCAATGACGGCGAACCAGGCGGCATCCCCGGCCTTCATGCCGAATACCGGCATTCTGGCATTCTGGCTGACCTGTCCGCGTCTGTAGCTGTTATCATTCGGGTCCGGCCCATATACGCGCTGGACGTACTGCTCTTCCTTCACTTTGCCGTTGTTCAGACGGATCAGGCTGCCGGAGCCGTCAGGGACAAGCATGTAGCCGTCGGCCTCCCGGTCTGCAGCGCCGAACATATTGAGCAGCTCCAGACTGCGGATCTGGTACTGTCCGCTCTCCTTGACCTGATTCACAGGAACACTGACTACAAGCGATCCGTTCTCCAGCCGGTATTCCAGCGGAATGACGAAGTTGGGCTTGGTAGATTCAGAACCTCCCCCGATTCCGTTCTCCTCATTGTCCCGGGCCAGATCTTCGGCTGAATAACCGGCCTTGGTGAAGGCGGCGGTCATTTTCTTGAGCACCAGGGGCTTGGAGACCTGGGCATCAATCCGTTCCATGACCTCAGGACTGCCTTCCTTCGGATAGTAGCGCTGATGGACATATTTGGCTGTCGCGGCATCCAGCTTGGACAGAACCGCTTCCTCCAGTCTGGCCTGGCTGATATATTTCGGCAGTGCATCGATACCTGCAGAGGTGTCTCCGATGGTATAGGTGATGCGCAGCCCGTTCTTCAGGCTCTCGGCCGTGAATTGCTTGCTGCTGATGCTCTGGGCATAATTCGTATAGGATTCCAATGTGCCCACAGCATCACGGAACAGAACCGTCAGCTGCGAGGACAGCAGCTCCTTCTCGAAGCCCGAGGCCAGCGTATCTTCATTGCGGCTCAGGGGATTGCTGTACCAGATCTGCCCTGACCGCTTATCCTTCACGGCTACTTCCGTGGTTTCGGCATTATAGTATAAAGACAGCCTGTCATCATCCGCGGCCAGCATCATTCCCGGTACACCGCCTGAAGTATCAGGCAGCGCAGCCAGCTCGCTGCCCGGTTCAAGCTCAGCCGTCACTTCCGTATAAGCGGAGGCCTCGACAGCCTTGACTCCGCGGGAGCTGAAGAACAGGACAGCCCCGATGACGATACAGAGGACTGCGGCACAGGCCAGCACCGCAGCGAGTATTTTACGATTTTTCACAGGTGCGGCCTCCTTCACGTACGGAAAATTAATTCACGGTAAATATTAATGAAGAACTCGGTAATTTGCTGGAGCATGCTTAAGACAAGCGTCCCCAGGAACACGACAATTCCCATAACAACCACTGTCAGCAGCATCGTTGCCACCGTTTTGAGCACAGTATACTGGTGGACAGTCATGATGCCGACGAACAGGAGCGCTACGAACCAGATCGAAGCCACCGACATCATCAGATAATAGAAGGCCGTTTCTTCCTCCGCCATGAACCGGCTTGCAATTACCATCGGCGTATAAATGACCACGACCGGAACAAGCGCATAGCCTGTCGCCATCATAATTTCTTTGAATTTCCCTTCGCCGCCCATCAGTGTCGTAATGGCCCAATTGGACAGGCACCACAGAAAGAAGGGAAAAACAACCGTAAACAGCTGGGTAATACTGTTCAAATGGCGCGGATCATTATAATTGACCAGGAAGCCTGCGAACTGGTTCTTCAGAATCATGGAGATGACGACCAGCAGCAGTAGGGTCAGCGTTACGCGGAGCTTCCCTTTCCCCTCATATTTCAAATCCCAAAAGCTGTCAAACGGATGCACCATGAGGTGCAGCGGGAATTTAATGAAATCCTGCCTCACGGGCGTTCCCCTCCTTAAGGTTGTGCGGAGCCTGCTTCAGTGCTTCGGTCTGCCGCTTTCTTCTCCAGAAGCCGAAGAGCTTGTAAGCAATCCAGAGTGCCGCAAGAATCATTACCGAAGTCAGAAAAGTGCCGAAATGCTCCTGCATAACTTCCCTGCGGTACCGTTTGAAGGCTACGGAATAACCGTCCCTGTCCATGCCCAGCTTGAAATATTTCATCGCTTCCTTGTTGTCCTTCTCCATGAGCAGCGATTTGCCTATGCCGATATAGGCAATATCATAGTTGGCATTCAGCTTCAGCACTTCCTTCCACAGCGGAACCGCCTGTGCATCCTCGCCGTTGTAATGGTAGCCGACCGCTTCATTTACACTGCTGCCGAACCGCGTCGGCTTGAAGACGGCAATGTTGCCCTTTCCCCGGTCAAGAACCAGCTGATTGCCGCCGGAGAACTCTACGGCTACCGGTATTTTGAAGGTGCCTGTCTGATTGCCTTTGCCGCCGTATACATACAGAAGATCACCTTCATCGTTGTAGGTGAACACCTTACCCTGGTTGGCATCCAGTGCGCTGTACATCCCGTTCGGGAGCACCTTGATATCCGTGAACTTGGAGGGGCCGTCAACAAGCCGGTAGCGGATATCCCCCAGAATGTCGAAGTAGCCGAAGCGTTTCAGCACATCCTCACCGGAGGGATTAAGGCGCTTGATCGGCTCTTTGGAGCCCGGGTCTATATTGGTGGCATACAGGAAGCCTTTCGCATCCACATCGATATTGGAAAATTCCGTAGGGACGAACAGCGCCATCTGTGCTTTCTGCGCCTTGGTGGAGAACATCCGCCAAATATATTCGGTATAGTCGCGCTTGACCTTGTTCGTGCCGACATACCCGATGAATTGCCCGCTCTCGTCAAACTGCATAATTCCTTCAAAGATTCCCTTGGCGATGACATAGACCCGCTCTGCCTGATCCACCGTCACCTTCACCGGAATAAACTTGAAATCTGCCGGTAAAATATCCGACTCCGGCTGCTCGATCATCCGCAGCAGCTCTCCGTCCGGAGACAGCACCACAATACGCCCGTTATCCGTATCCGCAATGAACAGATTGCCTTCAGCATTAACGTACAGGCCGGACGGATTTTTAAAACTCTCCGCCTGTCCCCCGTTGTCGAAGCCGGTAATGACCTTGTCTACCTTCCATTTGCTGTCCAGGCAGACAATCCGGCTGTTCCCGCTGTCCACAATATAGATCCTTCCGTCTGCGGCAACGACCATATCGCCCGGGTCCAGAAAATCACCAACACCGAGATCCTTACCTGTAAGGGTCCGGTCGGGGATATATGCTGCAGGAGCAGGCACGGCTTCTTCCCAGTAGTTATAGTTATAACTTTCATAGGGCACAGCTCCAGCCGCCGGTGCGGGAACTGCGTAACTCAGCAGCAGGGAGAGCACCGTCCCTGCAAGCAGCCAATTTTTTGCAGTCAATTGCCTTCCCCCCTTAGTCCTTCATTCCCGATGTAGCCATCGTCTCTATAATCCGGCTCTGTGAGAACACAAACAGCGTAATCGGCACACTCATCAGAATGAGCGCCACCGCTGCCGCCGCACCGGAACGGGCAATGCCTCCGGCCACGACCTGGCCTGCCGCAAAGTGAAGCGATTTCAACTGCTCGCTGTAAATAAAGCCATTGCCGTCACTGCCCCACAGAATCTGGAACAGCAGAATAATCAGTGTCAGCCAGGCCGGCTTGACGTTCGGCATGACGATGGACCAGAAGATGCGGTATTCACTGGCACCGTCGATCTTGGCAGCTTCCAGCAGCACATCGGGGATCTGTTCCATGAACTGCTTCATCAGATACAGGCCGAGCGAATAGGCGAATGCCGGAATAATCACTGCCCAGTACGTGTCGATCAGCCCCAGCCAGGACATAATCATATAGTTCGGCATGGCGGTTACGGCCGGCGTGAACATCAGCGACAGGACGACGATGGTGAACAGTATTTTTTTGCCGGGAAAATGATGTTTGGCCAGCGGATAAGCCGCCGCCGAGGCGAAGATTACATGCCCTACAATCCCCGTACCTGTAATGAATACCGTATTGAAAATATAACGCGAGAACGGAACCCAGGAATTGCCGAGCAGATTGAACAGATCGACAAAGTTATTCATTGTGGGATTGCGGACAAACAGCGTCGGCGGGAAGATAAAAATCTCATCCAGCGGCTTGAACGCATTGTTAATGGCATACACCAGCGGCAGCACCATGAAGGCCCCGAAAACCGTGAGCAGGGCGAATAAAGAGAAGGTGCCCCAGGCTGAGCGGTTGACGCGTTTTTTGGGCATCCGGATCGGATAGCCGATCCGCCGTTTCGTCTTTACTTGAAAGGGGATGTTCATCGTCTATTCACCCACCTTTCTGAGCAGTTTTTGAACGATAAGATTCGAAGCCACCATGATCAGGAACAGGACTGTCGCAATAGCCGAGGCAAAGCCCATTTCAAACCTCGTCGTCCCAAAGTCAATCAGATGCGTCACGATCGTCTCTGCCGCATAGTTCACACTCGGGAACCCGGCCAGTGCAATGGAGACATCAGCGACAGCAAAGGCGGTCGTAATCTGGATCACGGCGCCGAACATCAGCTGCGGACGCATGGACGGCAGGGTGATATACCACAGCTCCTGCCAGCGGTTCTTGATTCCATCCACTGCCCCTGCTTCATACAGGGTGCCGTCTACAGTCTGCAGACCCGCGATAAAAGCCAGGAAGCCGGTTCCCAGACTGAGCCATAACTGAACAAGAATGATGATCGGCATAATGTACCCTTCGGTCTTCAGCCACTGGATCGGTTCCAGAATGAAGCCAAACTTCAGCAGCAGCCCGTTCATGATTCCGTAGCGGTCGCCGGAAAAGATCATCAGCCAGATGAAATAGACGTTTCCGGAAATGGAAGGCGCGTAAAAGACGAGTGTCATCACCGCTCTGAGCTTGGGAGAAAGCTCATTGATAATCCAGGCGAACACGAAGCAGGCAATATAGCTAATTGGCCCGGTAATCACTGCGAACAGCAGCGTATTTTTGAGCGCAATCAGAAAGACATCATCCTCCAGGAACAGGCGGGTATAATTCTGCCAGCCGATAAACTTTGGAAATTCCAGCATATTGAAGTATGTGAAGCTGAGCACGATCGACACCAGGACAGGCAACACCGTAAATACGGCGAACAAGATCATGTACGGTGCCATCAAAAAATACGAATGCTTATTGGCTCTTATGGCATGCCACTTCAGGCTCCACCAATTTTGCACGCTTGACCCTCCCCCTTGCTGCTATAGACCAAACTCTTTACGTTTGGTACTGATCTCGTCCTGGATGTACTGGACGTAGTCCATGATGGATTCTCGGGCCTCCACACTGCCGACTACCGTCTTGTAGAAGGCGTTGAATAAATGCCGCCCTGTGAAATAACCGCCCGGCACCTCAGGAACCCCTTCAGCCCACTCAAACTGTGCTTTCAAATTATCGTAATCGGCAACAGGCCAAGGCAAGCTGTCCAGCGCCTTGATATTCGCTGTCGGATAACGTGCGGCAGCGCCCATCAGGCCCTCCATCTCACGTCCGAATACAGTCTGCGTCTCTTCACTCGTCCACCACTTCATAAATTCCCACGAGGCATCCTTATCCTTCGCTTTCTCCATCATGATGACACCGCTGCCTCCGCTGGATACGGTGCGGTCAAGTGTGCCGTCCTCCTGCAAAGTCCCCGGGATCGGCACGAAGCCCCACATCCCTCTGATCTCCGGAGCGAACACGGACAGCTGGTTATAGAGGGTGTAATCCGCTATGCCAAAAGGCATCTCACCGGTGCGGAACCGGTTGGCGAAGTCATATTCACGTTCGAGCTTGTAGTCCGTATAGAACTCTGTCCACTGCTTGAACGTTTCGATGCCGACCCGGGAGTCCAAATCCGACTCCGCGCCGCCATTGCGGTAGAATTGGCCGCCGTTCTGGAACAGCAGCGCCGCATACATCGAGTTGGGCGGGATGTTCTGTCCTTGTATGGCAGACTGGGCAACCACCGGCAGACCGAACTGCATATGGTTTTTGCTGAGCACAGCCAGCAGAGTGGATACATCATCCCAGGTCTGAGGCACTTCGAGCTGAAGCTCCTCCAGAATGTCCTTCCGGTAGAACAGCATATTGAAGGTCTGCGTCTCCGGCAGGGCGTACGCACCGCCGTCATAGATGAACGGCACCATCGCGCTTTCCCGGAAACGGCTTTCCACTTCGGCAAAATCGGGGAACCGGGTCAGATCCGCCGCAGCATTGCGCATTGCAAAGTTGACCGGCAGATCCGTGCCGATCTGCATCGCCACATCCGGCCCCTGACCGGCCAGTGTCGCCGGCAGCAGCGTGGACATGTTGACCAGCTTCAGATTGACATTGATGCCGGTTGCCGAGGTGAAGGTCTCATCAATCATCGCCTTCATCGTATTGGCCTGATCCCGGCCGCTGCCGATCCAGACGGTCACGGATTTCTGGTCATCCTTGTCGGAGACATTCCCAATCTGGTTGTAATCTGTGAAGAAAGAGGCCAGAAAGGTCGCTGTCTCATGTTTGATTTTGGAGCCGAAGCCCATTCCCTTACTCGGGAACTTCTTATCCGGTGAAGCCAGATACAGCGCATCGATTTCAAGCGGCTGCTCTCTGGCCTGCTGAACCCAGGTGCCGAGCCCTCCGGTATTGGTCTTATAGGCGGTAAGCCGGCGCGGGATGGTGTCCGGATCTTCAATCAGCTCGCTCAGCTGCTGGGCCATCGTCTTCAGCAGCGCTTCCTGGTCGCTGGATTGGCCCGACAGCTCGACCAGCCGCTTCGCAATACCTCTCAGCCTGTCATGCTCGGTACTGAACACCTGCAGCATATCCGGCACTTTCTTGTCCAGCTGGTAATCCCGGTATTCATCCGGCTTGGTGCCGGTAATCATCAGAATTTTGCGGTACATGGAATTGAGGTTGTACAGGCTTTCCTCCACCTCACGGATCAGCGGGGCGAACTCGCCGAGGCTGACCTCCAGCCTGACCACATGTTTCCCCTTCTCCAGATGGTACAAATAGGGCTCATCTCCCCCCAGTACATCCAGGCGGTATCCGCTTTTATATCGGAAGGGAACCTTGGCCATTTCGGCGAACGGAACCGTGCCGTCAATGGTCAGTCTGCGGGTCGAATAAATTCCCCTTACGAAGTTCTGCTGCGTTTTAAAGGCCATTTTATAGAGTCCGGTCTCAGGAACGTCGATCTCCCACTCGATCCACTGGCCGGGAATTCGCCAATTTAATCCGCCTATGGTATTGATTTTGATTTTGGAGGAGCTGTAAGGATGAACCGTCGCACTTGACCGCTCACTAAGCGGGTACAGGGTCGGGGACGATTTGGCTGAGGCAGCTTCGCCTTCCACAACCAGAAGCTGATTGTCTGAAGCCTGCGCCCCTGCGGCATCCAGCCCCTTCTTCACTTCCTCGTATGGCAGCGGTGCAGTCTGCTTATACAGCTTCAGCTGCCTGATGACCACCGGTTCTCTTGAGGCTTCCAGCGTTAACGTATGGGTGCCTTCAGAAAAATAAAATAAAAACGGTTCATTCTCATAACCGTCAGAGTCCTGAAATGCCTTCTCGCTCCAGCGCGGCTGCTCAATCTGCCTGGGTCTCAGGTCATTGCCCTGGTTATCCGCCACCAGCTGGTCCAGCTGGTTATCCCAAATCCGGTCAAACTGCAGAAAAGCAGCCTCCCGGAAAGGAAGCCGTCCGTCAATGTACAGAGCGCGTTCGATCGCCGAGCTTTTGCCGGGAACAGGGTAATACAGCATGGACAGATTATAAAGGCCGGCTTCCGCCACCCTGACCGTCCATTCCACTTTGCCGGACTCACCGGTAAGCAGCGATTCGCCGGCCATTCCTTCGTAATCAGGCAGCTTTTCAAAACCGCTGCCCTCAGCCAGGCTGTAATCAGCCGCCTCTACAATAATCTCCTGATCAGGTCTTGCGGCATCCTTATGCTCCGACAAGTAAGCTGCATATTTATTCTCATTGAAAGCTGCTGTTACGCCGGTATCGTCTGAGCTGCCCGGGGTTTGCTCCGCGTAAGGCGCAGTCTGCACGCTGTCTCCGGCTGACCCGGTCCCCGCACTTGCATCCACCTGTAGATTCAAGCCTGCCGGAAGCATGATTAACAAGGCTAATGCGGCAAGCATTATATTCTTGGTCTTTTTGGATTGACTTGTTTTACCGGTCACCAGAAGTCCTCCTTACCGGCAGAAGCGGAGTTTCCCTGTAAGAGGGATAACCTGCATGCCGTGGTGAAATCTTTCATTCATGCAGCAGGGGGTGCCGCAAGACGCCCCCTGTCGCATAAGCGGTATGGACCGCCCTGTTACTTGCCCAGCTTGGCAATGGAAGCTTCGGCTTCCGGTTTATATTTCTCGGCAGTTGCAGTAACGGACTGATTCTCAACAATAATATCCCTCATAAAACCGGAGGTCGGGAAATCAGGGTAAGCGGTTTCAAGGAGGATCTGGCCTGTGTTGTTAATATGGTCATGCAGCATGGTTACATCTTCTTCGTGGGCATAGATGCTTTCCAGCCATTCCTGGCTCGGGAAATCACCGGTTTGCGTAATGTCATAGGTTTCTTCGAATGCCTGGTAGACCGCCTGCGGATCTTTTACACCCTTAGGAATAAAAAAGGCATTCTTGCCGTTGTCGGCATAAGTCACTTCAGGAGATCCGGACGGTCCGTTAGGGAATGGAACCACGCCGAAATCAAAGGTCAGATCGCCCAGGTTCCACACCGGAGCCGGGAACATCGCCACATCGCCATCCTTGAAGGTATTGAATTCGTCGTAGCCGATTTTGTCGGTTCCTTTGATCTTCATTACGTTCTCAACATTGTAAAGACGGTTGATGAATTCAGCTGCCTCAATCACCTTCGGATCAGTCAGACCTTGAGTCCCGGTGGCTTCGTCAACGATTTTGCCGCCGTTAGCGGCTGAGAAGTTACGCAGAAGATCGATCGCCCAGCCTGAGAAGCCGTAAGTATCGATTTTGCCGTCATTATCGGTATCCTTCGTAGCCTGCTTGGCAATCTCTACGAATTTGTCCCAGTTCCATTGTCCGCTCGCATAGACTTCCTGCAGATCGGGAAGTCCAAGCTTTTTAAATATGTCACGGTTATAGTGCAGTCCCGCTCCCCCGGTTCCCGGTTCGGCGAAGGCATAGTATTCATTGGCAATTTGAGGCGCTTTAACCAACAGGTTGGCCTCATTGTTGATGTTAGAGGAAGCCGTGGTGTATTCACTTACAGGAAGCAGCTGCCCTTTGAGGATGGCAGGCCATGCCGAGTTGTACTCCATAATAACGATATCGGCAAAAGGTTCTCCCGTAAGCGCCGTAGCCGTAAATTTAGGCATGAACTCTTCAAACGGAACATTTACAAATTCAAATTTGGTGTTGTATTTCTTCTCTACTTCAGCAATCTTGGCCAGCCGTTCCTTTTCTGAAGCTGAATTACCCGCTGGCTTGAGGTCCCACCACGCGGCTACCTTAATGACCCGGCCCCCAAGATCAACCGGCGCTGCAGTAGGCTCGGCCGTTGCCTCTGCCACGGCTTCTGTCGCTGCCGGAGCTGCCGTCTCGGTTGCTTTTGGACTATTGGCGGCATTATTCCCGCCGCTGCAGGCTGTAAGCAAAAACACAAAGCAAAACAATAAAACGTAGTACCCCTTTATTTTTCTCATCCGTATAACCTCCTGTAATGGATCTGGATAGGCGGTGCTGCACCCTCATGGATAAAGCGCTTACAGACACAGTTAAAAAAATAACAAAACCATAATTCTCTTCGTTTTGTTTGGCATACCACCTTTATTTGTTATTTATTTTGTTTTTATTTACATAACAAATATTACCACCGCCAAGTTAAGCGGTCAATCATTTTTTACTTATTTTCCTCTATAAACCTAGCAAAAAGGTGCATTCTAGTGAATGATTTTAGATAATCTTGTAGTTTCATTTATAATAATGTTATTCTCATAATAACAAACATAACAAATAACAAAACTATTTTCCCTTAATTCCTCAATACGTTTGGTTAGCCGGCCGTCTGATCCCTATGGTTAGGGAAATTTAAAAAACATGTGTTACCCTCTCACTCTTCATGTAAAATTGTAATATAGTTATCTTCTGGAATGGCTAAACAATCTGATTAGAGTAGGATGATTTTATGCGACGCAAAGTAACGATCCAATCAATCGCCGATTTCACGGGACTGTCGAAATTTGCCGTCTCAAGAGCTTTATCAGGCAAACCGGGAGTCAGCACCCAGACACGGGATACGATATTCAAAGCCGCGGGACAGCTCGGTTACTTCAAGGACTCTGTCACGGTGCATACGCCCGGAGAGTTGATTGACCTGGATGCCCGTAAGTGGTCCGGGACCATTCTGATCCTGTTCCAGAATGTCCGCTACCAGAATCCGGAGTCCTTGTATTGGGGGCCGTTGTTCAATGGCATCTCTTCCAGGCTGGACCAGCGGGGGATTAACGTATTGACTCTGACCGAGCCCAAAGGTGATTCCATGTTTTCGCTGGTTAACCCTGAGGCAATTATGGGTGTTATCACTGTCGGCTCCATCTCAACCCCCATTCTGGCAGAAATCAGAAGCCTGGGCATACCGGTTATGATGGTGGATCATTACGATCCCAGCTTTCAGTGTGATTCCATTTTCACCGATAACCTGACCGCCATGAAGGGGGTCATGCACTATGCCATCGGCAAGGGCTACAGGGATTTTCAGTTCTTAGGGAATATCCGGGATGCCGAGAGTTTCTATGAACGCTTCCTGATCTTCCGCTCCTCACTGGAGGATCACGGGATTCCCCTTCATCAGAATCCCTTGCTGAATGGACCGGACATCGATAACTTCCGGGCTACCTTCGCCGCCGCCGTCAAGGAACAGGGGCTGCCGGAGATCTTTATTTGTGCCAATGATACTTACGCCTTGTTCGCTCTGGAAACACTGGAATTCATGGGCATGCCTGTTCCTGAAGGCCTGGCCTTCACCGGCTTTGATAACACCCATCCCGCCCTGCCGTTCCTGGCTACCGTTAACGTCAACAAGGAGCTGCTCGGCATGCGGGCGGTAGACCAGATGCTCTGGCGGATCCTTAACCCCGGCACATGCTATGAAAAGACGCTGATTCAGGCCGATGTTATTCTCAGGGACTGACGCGGTGGCAACACAACATACTTGGGTCCTTGAATGCTGACCCCGGACGGGCCATAACCAGTCCTTACACAAACAAAGACACCCTTCCGGGTGTCTTTCAGAGTGTTGAGAAACCCAACTCTTTAAAAATGTTTTGGGTTTCTTTGCTGTGTTTCATGTCTGCGGACGCTGCATCCGTTTATATGCCTCGTCCTCTTTCGACCGCTAACGGACACTGCGTCCGTTATTTGCCGGAAATCGCCCCGTTGCCATCGCTAACGGACCGTAGTTCCTTTATGCTGCTAAATGATGGGTACATCAAGCCCTTTCGGATGAAATAACGGATCCAGGGTCCGTTAGAATTCCAAAACACACCTCTAGCGCAAAATAACGGATCTGGGTTCCGTTAGCATTAGCCTTTCCAAGTCATTAATAGGTTCTGGTGCGCGTGAGGTGATGGGTTGGAGCCGGATTTATGTTCCGAACCGCTGCCTGTACCCGCATTTGCGGCACAGCTCCTCCACAGCTTCCCTGCGGGAGAAACCGTAGAACAGATTGTTCGCCCGCTCGCCTTCGACGATTTCGGAGAACGGCTTCTCGTGCAGATTGCCGAGGTTGATGACACCTTCGCCGTCCAGGCAGCAGGGCACAACGGTGCCGTCCACCAGCACCGCAGCCTGGCTGCGCAGCGCATGGCAGAAGCCTTTGCCGTCATCCTCCGGCTCATGCAAGGCCGGCCATTTGAACTCATGGTCCTGGTTCAGATAGATCCGCGGCGCGATGCGGACACCGCTGCCCGGAACAACCTTTTCTTCAATCCTGAAATCGAGACCAAACGCCTCTTCTATCATTCCCAGCGTCTCGCGGTTGCGGCTTCTGGCCAGATTGGTCATGTTATCCTGGGTCAGATTCCACAGCCGGAAGGAAATGATTACGCCCTGCGCCGAGGCTTCCTTCACAAAGGAGATAATCTGCGACAGATACTTCTCCCGGTTCTCGGAGCCTTCATGGCCGTCGAAGCTGTGCAGCGAGAAATTCATCTGCCGCAGCGCCGGCTTGCCGAGAATCTTCGGGCCAGCCTTGTGAATCAGCGTCCCGTTCGTCGTGATGTTGACCTTGAAGCCTTTGGCATGGGCCGCATCCAGCAGCTCACCAATCTTCGGATGCAGCAGCGGCTCCCCTTTGACATGAAGATAGATATGGTCCGTATGCGGCTTAATCTCGTCAAGGATGGTATTAAAGGTATCCGGCTTCATGAAGTTCTTCTGCCGCTCCGTGGGCGGACAGAAGCTGCAGGCCAGGTTGCAGACGCTTGTAATCTCGATGTACACCTTTTTAAAAGTCTTCAAGTCCTGCTCCCCATTTCAAAAATGATACTACTTATTCTAAGTGGAATTTCTCCAGTTCATTCTTCATTAAATGCTTGAAAATGCAGCAACAGCGGGAAAAACTCCACTTAAATCTGCCAAAATCATCACCAGAGACATGTTTCCCCCGGATTAGGCGGAAGATTTCCGACTAATCATCACAATTGAGGAAAAGTGACGGAATTAGATGGAGAAAATCCAATTAAGCGGCGGAAAGCTCTAGAGTGGGAGTTAGTTACGCTAATCCACAGCATTCTGGAAACACCGGCATTAGATGAGCGAAATCCATTCACTCACTTTGGCTAGCCCGGTATTTGAAGCGGAAGGCCCCCTACAAATCCGCTGTATAGCGCAGGCCGATCTGGCTTCTGGCTTCCTCCATCACCTCTGCGACCGCGAGGGAATTCGCATGACTGTTCATCTTGCTCTCACGTTCCCCGTTCTTCAGCAAAGTGATGAATTCATTCGTTTCATAGTACATCGGCTCAAATACCTGCGGCACTGTCAGCTCTTCGACCGTACCGTCGCGGTAGTGGATTTTGACCTGGTAAGGCTGGTTGATCTTGTCGATCACCATCGTTCCGTTCTCCCCTTGAATCTCAGCCGGCAGATAGGAATCGGCAATCTTGGAGTGCATCACCACGGCATCCATATCCGGATAACTCATGACCATACTGCCTTCACCATCCACCCCGGAGGCCAGCATAATGCCCGTAGCCTTGACTGCATCCGGCTTGCCGAACAGGGCAACCAGCGGGTACAGACAGTAGATGCCGAGATCCATCAGGGAACCGTTAGAGTATTCAGGATTAAAAGCATTCAGCACCGTACCCTGGCGGTAGGCATCATATCTCGACGAGTATTGACAATAGCTCGCGAAATAACGGCGGACCTGCCCCAGCTTGTACAGATTGTCTTTGATTACGGCAAAATTCGGCATGAAGGTCGACTTCATCGCCTCCATCAGCAGCACATCATTGCTGCGCGCAGCCTCAATCATCGCCCGCAGCTCTTTGCTGTTGGACGCCATTGGCTTCTCACAGATGACATGCTTCCCGTGGTTCATACAGATCAATGCATGCTCGGCATGCATGGAGTTGGGGCTGGCGATATAGACCGCATCCACTTCCCCGCTGGACACCATTTCCTCCAGATTGGTATAGATGGCAGCTCCGGCGTACTTGGCGGCAAAAGCCTGGCCCTTCTCCTCCGTACGGGAATACACAGCTGTCAGGATAAATTCCTCATTCTCTAGACCCGCTTGAATGAAGCGGTCTGTAATCCAGTTGGTGCCTACGACCCCGAATCGAATTGTCATGATGATGATCCCGTCCTTTTCTGTTCTTACTGGCTCTACCTGCTATTTTCTCATTCCTGGGGTGGTCATGTCTACTTTTGTAAAGGATTTTCCGACAAATTCCGCCAGATCCGGTACGTGAAAAAAGGCACCTGCCATAATACCGGCACTTCGCCGCTTCTCACGAAGCAAACAGCCCCCACTCCTGAACCGGAGATGGAGGCCATGCTGCTTCCTATTGGAGGGAGGTTCGGGGCGTCCCGGACTTTTTTAACCGTAAAAAGCCTGAAGCTCACGCACAATCTGCGCCTTGTCATGCTCAACAACCGTCATATGCTGCGGCATGGAGAACAGTGCGGAAATCTGCGCCGGGAACTCCTGCTTGATGCCGGTCAAGGCAATCGCCTCGTCGAATTTGGCCGGATGTGCAGTAGCGAAGCTGACCGTCACTTCATCCTCGCCGCTGAACGCTTCGTAAGCCGCTACCCCGCAGGCTGTATGCGGATCAAGAAGATATCCGTATTCCTTGTCGTATTTGCTGATGGTGTCGAGACACTGCTGGTTTTTGACGCCGAGTGCTGCAAAATCAGCCTGCACCTTAGCGAACAGCTCACCTTCAATCTTAATAGAACCTTCGGATTGCAGCCCCGCCATATATTCCGACAGCTTCACGGCATCCTCGCCGAGCAGATAATACAGGTAACGTTCAAAATTGCTTGCCACCTGGATATCCATTGACGGACTATAGGTTCCTGTAAAGTTTCCAGGCTTGTATTCACCGGTCTGCACGAACCGTTCGAGAATGTTGTTTTCGTTGGTGGCGATGATCAGCTTGTTGATCGGCAGCCCCATTTTCTGAGCCAAAAATCCCGAGAAAATATTGCCAAAGTTCCCGGAAGGCACGCTGACATTGATCTTCTTCTCATCACTGCCCTCAATTTGCAGATAAGCATAGAAATAATAAACCGTCTGGGCCAGAATCCGTACAAAGTTAATGGAGTTAATCGCACGCAGGTGGTAACGCCCCTTGAAGTCGAGATCCGCGAACAGCTCCTTGATCACCTTTTGGCAGTCGTCGAAGTTGCCCTCTACGGACAGGTTCAGCACATTGCTGTCGTCCACGGTGGTCATTTGCAGCTCCTGCACCTTGCTGACCTTGCCGTGCGGATGCAGAATACAGATTTTGATGCCTTCTTTGCCGCGCACACCCTGGATGGCAGCCGCACCCGTATCACCGGAGGTTGCACCGAGGATATGAATGATCTCGCCCCGCACCTTGGCAATGTAGGAATACAGCTCGCCCATGAACTGCAGCGCCACATCCTTGAAGGCAAACGTAGGCCCGTGGAACAGTTCAAGCACATGCAGAGAACCGTTCACCTTGTGCAGAGGCGTCACTTCCGGCGCGCGGAAATTGCCATAGCTGGTGTAGACCATTTCTTTGAGATCTTCATAAGGAATTTCATCATTCGTATAGTAGGAGAAAATCTCCAGGAACAGCTCCTGGAAGCTGAGGCTTCTCCATTCCTGCAGCGTCTCCGCCGGGATCACCGGAATCTGAAATGGCACCATCAGCCCGCCGTCATCCGCAAGCCCCATCAGCACCGTATCGATAAAACCTCTGGCTTCCACTTTTCCTCTTGTGCTTATATACTCCATACCTGCCTCATCCTCCTGAACCCCTCTTTATTTATCCTGTATAGAACGTAATACCCTATATATTAACACGTTTAAGCGTTAAAGTCCGTTACTTCCGTGTCAACTTTTGTGATAAATGCGGGAACCCGTATTTTATTTAATCTGCAGCTTCTTCCACACGGTTTTGTTACTGTACTGCTTCTCTACACTGACATCCAGCCCGAACCATTCCGGGGCCTCGAACGCCTCCGCTTCCTCCAGCGATTCAAACTCTACCTCGATCACCGTAAGGCTAAGCTGGGTATATTCATCAATCTCCACGGTCGTGCCGTCCCATTCGGCTGTTGTGCGCGTTTTGACCAGAGGTACAGCCTGTACCGCATCCATCATCTGGGTATAGATCCCCTCCGAGATGTCATATTCGATTTCCTTGCGGCTGATGCCTTTTCCGTCTTTAAAAGTATGGGTATACGTAATCTCGCCTGAGTCGAGATCCGTGATTTTGCGCACTCTCAGCTCCTGCCCGTCCTCAATGGCCAGATACGTCTGATCGATGCTGTGTCTGGTGAGTACCTTGAGCCGTCCGTCTTCTATAAGCTGCTCCGGAAACTCCGGCAGCAGAAACTTGCGTTCGATTTCCATCCCCATGTGCTCTCTCTCCTCTTGCGGTCACTTTAGTTTTATATTATTTATCATCATAGGGGCGGGGCATACGCAAGTCAATTGGAAAAGGTGATTTGTAGGGCGGAATGCCCGCGGATTAACCCGGTGGTTCCAGCCTCTACGGGATGAATCCGCGCTTTCGCCTATTTATTGCATTTGGAGCCGGTTATGCCGCTAGTTGTGGCAGCAGCCAGCCGCCTATCCGCCTATAATTGCATTTTGTACAACTAAAAAAGAAGATTTCGCCGGTACTTTCAAGATAGCTGCACTTTGTGCAGTTAAATATCGCCTTTGCGGGGAAATATCAGCCTACCGCTGTTTTTAAGTGTACGAAATACAATTAAAGCCTAATTTACACGCTCAAACCTATTTTTAACTGTAGAAAATACATCTATTAAGCCGTTCAGCAAAAGCAGACCCGCCAAGCTGCAGCAGCCTATGGATTATGGTGGGAGTAAGGCAGGCAACTAACTGGCGCATATAAATGGGGCAGCTGCCAGCCGCGTACGAGCTAATAACTGCAGTTTGTACAACTAAAAAAGCAGTTTTCGCCGTAATCCGCAGGATAGCTGCACTTTGTGCAGTTAAATATCGCCTTTGCGGGGAAATATCAGCCTACCGCTGTTTTTAAGTGTACGAAATACAATTAAAGCCTAATTCACACGTCCGCGTCTCTTTTTAGCTGCAGGAAATACACTTATTTAGTGGGAATGGCCATATTTGCGAGCCTGTGCAGCAGCCGAACACGAACAGTTTGAACCCTATGTGACGCTGCTACCCATGATTTAAAGCCAAAAGACGGGTCATCCCTGTTGGAATTCCCCGCCTTTTGGCTTTGAGCTATCGTTCTGCACTAGTGTACTAACGGCTATGCCTGCGCCTTTCCAAGCGGGAACAGCAGCGGCACGACCTTGCCTGCACCGACATCGATCAATCCGTGATCTGTGATCTTCAGCGCCGGGCTGACCGGCAGCGAATGCGTGCTGATCGACATGATCGGGTTGTAGTGGTTGTAGCCCAGCGATTCCATCGCTGTGCGCAGCCCCAGCACCCGTTCTGCCGTCTCCGCGAGCGGCGCTTCGGTCAGAATGCCGCCGACCGGCAGCGCCAGCAGGGCAAGCACCTTGCCGTCACACACAACGCAGAAGCCGCCCTGCTCGGCAATGACCGTATTGGCGGCAAGCGCCATATCCTCGGCGTTATGCCCGACAACCAGCAGGTTATGGTTGTCATGCGAATACGTGGTGGCAACCGCGCCGCGCTTGATCGTGTCGCCGCCGATCAGGCCGTAGGCCCGGTTGCCGTTCTTGCCGTAACGCTCGAAGGTGGCGATCAGGCCATAGCCGCTCTCCTGCCACTGCAGCAGGCCGTCCTTCACTTCGGCCTCCACATGCTTCTCCTCGGTGAACGTGGACACGTTGTTGACCATCATCACGCGGGCGCCGTAGCGGCCGTCAGGCACACCCGTCGGCACCGTAAAGTCGGCGGCAGCCAGCGGCGCCAGCTGCACGCTCTTGTAGTAATGAGCCGGGAACCGCGGCTCTGTCTGTGCCTGCGGCAGCGGCTGCCTGCGGTCATAGACCCGGGCGCCGCGCTTGTAAACCGCCTCAATGGCAAAGCTGTCAAGGTCGGACAGCAGCAGATAATCGGCGGTTTTGTTCGGCGCGATGACGCCGCGGTCGTCCATCTTCATCCGCCGCGCAGGCGTGAAGGTAGCCGCATAGACTGCAGCCTCCGGCGTCATGCCCATGGCGATGGCTTTGCGGACCAGATGGTCCAGATGGCCCGTCGCTGCCAGCGAATCAGTCATGACATCATCGGTGACGAAGCAGAAATGCTCACTCACCGGATGATGGATCAGATAATCCATGACTTCCGGGGTCATGGACTTCTCCTGAATCTCGATGAACATCCCGGCGGCGATCCGCGCGGTCAGGCCTTCAATGCTCTGGTGGGTATGATCGGAATCAATCCCGGCAAAAATCAGCTGGTGCAGATCCAGGTCCAGCAGCTTCGGCGTGTGCCCCTCGATGACAAGACCGGGATAACGGCTGCGGACATGCTGGAGGATGCGGTTGCTTTTGCAATCAGGGTCGCGGATCACATCCACGAAATTCATCACTTCACCCAGACAGATCATCTGCTCCGTTTCCATCAGCTCATCAATATCTTCAATTTCAATCGAGCCGCCTGTGGTCTCCAGAGGTGTCGCCGGTACAGAGCTCGGGATCGCGTAGAACATGTCCACCTGGCAGTCCCGGCTGGCCTTGATCATTTCATGCACGCCTTCGACACCGAAGACATTGGCCATTTCATGCGGCTCGGGAACAATCGTGGTTACACCGTGCTGGAGAATACCGTAAGAGAACGTCTCCGGAGTAATCATCGTGCTCTCGATGTGCAGGTGGATATCAATCAGCCCGGGCACCAGATACTGCCCCTGGGCATCAATCGTCTCCGCAGCATGAAAGGTATCCGTGCCAAGCGGACCCACATAGAGGAACCGTCCATCTTTAACAGCGACATTTGCCGTCTCAAATCTTTTATAGTAACTGTTGTACACTTTAGCGTTCAGTATAAGTTGATCTGTAATCATCATGTCTGCTCCTTATGAAGCGCTACTGCACCAGCACCAGCTTCTCTTTTGGAAAATACACCGTAACCTGCTGTCCTTGAACGAACGGCTGCTCCATCTCCTGATTGACCGTGAATACGCCAAGCTCCGTCTCCACCTGATATTGATAGCTGCGGCCGAGATACGTGCTGATCTGCACCTTACCCGGCACAATGTTACGGGCAGTACCAGGCTCTGGACTCGCAGCGAACAGCTGCAGATCATCCGGGCGGATGGCCCCGAGCAGTCCGGTATTGCCTTCACCGCTTTGCCGTTTCGCCGCCTGAAACTTCAGCGCACCACGGCTGAGTTCAATATCTGTACCTGTATCATTTCTGCCTTCAAAAGAAATAAAGTTCCCGAACCCGATAAACCGGGCCACAAATTCGCTGGCCGGATATTTGAAGATCGTTGACGGCTTGTCGAGCTGCTCGATTTTGCCGTTATTCATAACGGCCACCTGATCGGAGATCGAGAAGCACTCCTCCTGGTCATGCGAGACATAGACGGTTGTGATGCCCAGTTCCTGCTGGATGCGGCGGATTTCCACACGCATGTTGACCCGCAGGTTGGCATCAAGGTTGCTCAGCGGCTCATCGAACAGCAGCAGATCCGGCTCAATGACGAGCGCACGGGCAATTGCCACCCGCTGGCGCTGTCCGCCGGAGAGGGCCGCCGGGAGTCTTTTCTCAAAGCCGCCCAGACTGACGGTCTCCAGCATCCGGGTTACCCGTTTCTTGACCTCGGCTTCCTTCATTTTGCGCAGACGCAGGCCGAACGCCACATTGTCAAAGACCGACAGATGCGGAAACAGCGCATAGCTCTGGAACACAAAACCGAAATTGCGTTTTTCCACCGGAACCTTGGTGTAGTCCTTCCCGCCGAACATGAAGGCTCCCGATTCCGCGTTCAGGAACCCGGCGATCAGGCGCAGGGTTGTTGTTTTGCCGCAGCCGCTGGGACCGAGCAGCGAGAGAAGCTGTCCTTTGGCCAGCGACAGATTGAAATCCTCTAGAATCAGACGGTTGTCATACGCAACCGATACTTGGTCAAGACTTAAAAGTGACATTGCGTGACGCCCCCTTTATCATTTATTAGGCTATCTTTTGGTAAAATAAGCGAATCCCATCAGCCGCTCAATGACGAACATCAGCGCCGCCGTCAGCACCATCAGAATGACCGAAATGGCCGCAATGGTGGGATCGAAGTAATTTTGCACATAGGTCAGCATTTGAATGGGCAGTGTACTGATCCCCGGACCGGTCATGAACACGGAAATATCCACATTGTTGAACGATTCCAGGAAAGCGATCAGGATGGCTGCCAGAATTCCGGAACGGATGTTAGGCAGTACGACTTTGAAGAAGGTCTGCAGCCTGGAAGCCCCCAGACTCTGCGCAGCTTCCTCCACCGCAAAATCGAAATTTTCCAGACTTGAAGCGATTACCCGGATGATAAAAGGCAGCATTATCACGGTATGCCCGATCAGCAGACCGGCGACAATCGGCAGCCCGTACACTACAATCAGGTAGCGCAGCAGCGTAAAGCCCAGCACAATGCCGGGAATCAGCACCGGAGACAGAAAAATCGCATTCAGCGTATCGCGTCCGCGGAACCGGTAACGGCTCAGGGCATAAGCTGCCGGTACACCCAGCAGAAGTGCCAGCAGATTGCCGAGCAGCGAGATGATCATCGATGTTTTGAAGGTCTCCATGAAGGCACTGACCTCGAAGATATTCTGATACCACTTCAGTGAAAAGCCCTCAGGGGGGAATTTCAGGACCGTGCCCGGCTCAAAGGAAGTTATAGAAATGATAACGAGCGGACCCAGCAAAAATATAAAGACCAGCACCGTATACAGTGACAGCGCGCGGTTCCCTTCCTTCATGTTCTCACCCCTTCGGATTTAAGCGGTTGGCCCAGGCGTTCATCAGCCCTACCACCACAAATGTAATAACAATCATAATTACAGCGATAACGGAGGCTGCCTGCCAGTCATTCAGCGTCATCGCATTCTGGTACAGGAAGGTCGAGACCACCCGTTCCTTACCGCCGAGCAGTGCCGGCGTAGTATACGCCGTAAGGCTGCCGACGAAGACCAGAATTCCGCCGATAATAAGACCCGGCACCGTCAGAGGAAAGGTGATTTTACGGAACGCCGCGAACGGGGAAGCCCCGAGACTGCGCGCCGCCCGCACCAGCTCATGATCCAGATTCTCCATCACCCCGAGAAGCGTAATAATGATCAGCGGCAGGAACAGATGCACAAGCCCGATCATCATGGCAGCAGGCGTATAGAGAATGTCCAGCGGTTTGTCGATCAGCCCGGTATTGACGAGAAAAGAGTTGATCAGCCCTTTTTTGCCGAGGATAATCATCCAGCTAAAGGAACGTACAACGGGACTGGTCAGCAGCGGAAAGATCGACAGCGCCAGCAGAATCCCCTTCTTGCGGGCACTGGCCCGCGAGATATAGTAAGCCGCCGGATACCCGAGCAGCATACAGATCAGCGTAGTCACTACACTCACCCGGAGCGTAGTGAGCAGGATGCGGTTAAAGTATCCGTCGCGGAAAAAATGCAGATACCCTTCCAGCGTCAGCTTCCCGTCCTGCACAAAAGTGGAACCTACAGTCAGCGTAATCGGCACCAGCATGAATGCCGCCAGGAACAGGAGCCCCGGCAGCAGCAGATAGATTGCTCTTTTGTTCATTCTAATGACTCCCGTCCTTCTTCGGCTCTTGGTTCAATCGATTTAAGCTGGTAATGAAGCATTCCAGAAAAGCGGGCGCATCCACCTCCAGGCAGACACCGGTATTTGCCGGCTTGCCCAGCCGGTTCTGGAAATCGCAGACGGTCTGCCCGTCGCAGAGGTCGCTGCGGGTCTCCACATCCACATAGTAATTCTGCACGGTAACAAACGAGCGGTTCAGCGCCACGCCTACTGCCAGCGGATCATGCAGCGCACAGGCCTGCACACCGTTGCGTTCGAAATAACGTGTACGGTAATCCGCCGTACTCTGCTCCACATATTCGCGGATCACCGGGTTCTGAAGCTTCTGTATATCGTCTGCGCCCAGCAGCGCACGGCGGGTAACATCAAGCCCGACCAGCGTCAGCTTGGGGAATCCGGCAGCCAGCACCAGCTTGGCCGCTTCCGGATCGACGTACATGTTATATTCCGCAGTTGGCGTAACATTGCCGAATCCCTGCACCACACCGCCCATTACAATGACTTCCGCAGCATACTGCGTCAGCTCCGGGCATTTGTGCAGCGCACGCGCCAGATTGGTCAGCGGCGCGGTCATGATCAGCGTCACTTCTCCGCGCTGTGCCGACAGCTGGCGGATGATGAAATCCTCCGCTGCTTCTGCCTCAGCCCGCTTCGTGACGGCATGATCACGAAGTGCACCACCGATGCCGTCGGCACCGTGTACACGGTGCTCGAAGACCGGCTTGCGAAGCAGCGGCGCGTCCGCTCCGCGGAACACCGGAATCTGCCCGGATACTCCGAGCAGTTCAAGGATTTTACAGGTATTCAAGGTGGCCTGATTCAGGGACACATTGCCGTTAACCGTGGTGATTCCGAGAATGTCGAGCTCTCCGCTCGCCACCGCCAGCATGATCGCCAGCGCATCGTCCACTCCTGTATCTACGTCCAGAATAACTTTTTTACGTGCCGTCATCCTTAGCCGCCGATCTCACGGTTGAAACGGTCCGTCCATTCGGTGATGTGCTCATTCACGAAGGACATATCCAGCTTGCGCAGCTGGCCGATCACATCCGCACCGTAAGTTACACCCACAGCTTCTTCAGGTGTCAGCATGACGTTCATGCTAACCGGGGAATCGACCTTCGCTTTGGCGGATGCTTCCTGCACTTCATCGCTCAGCTGCCAGTTGATGAATTCCTCGGCGAGTTCTTTATTGTCGCTGCCTTTGACAACGTTGATGGTATTCATTACGGCATAGGCACCTTCGGATGGTGCCACAAATTTAGCATCGGGCACAGCAGCCTGCAGATCCTTGAAGTACATTTCCATAATCGGACCGCCGGCGATTTCTTCCTGGCTGAACATATTCACATATTCAGAGGTCTGGCTGTAGTATTTCACAACATTGTTGTCCAGTTCCTTCAGCTTCGTGAATGCTGTATCTTCATTGAAGGTTGCATCGCCCGCTGCAGCAGAGGCCGCATCCACAACCATTGGGCCTGCAGTTGCCGTAATCGCCGGCAGGGTCAGGTTCTTGTCGAACTTGGTCCACAGATCAGCCCAGGAAGATACGCCACCTTCAACCAGCGCCGGATTATAGGCAATGCCCAGGCGTCCGATCGTGTAAGCAGGACCGTATTCTGCACCGAGCGGCGCTCTCGCAATATCGTAAATGTTCTCCAGATTCGGAATCTTGCTGTTGTCGATACTTTCGAACAGCCCTTCATTGATTCCCTGCTGCGCATAGTAATCGGACAGGTAGACGACATCTACATCCGAGCTGCCCTGGCGGATTTTGTTCAGGCGTTCAGCGTTATTGCCGATTTCCACCACGATTTTTACATTGTGCTCTTTCTCAAACGGCTCGTAGACGGATGCTTTGAAAAAATCCTCCGAGAAGCCCCAGGTAGAGATCACAAGTTCCGTTGGCTCACCCGATTGGTTGGCTTCCGGTGCAGCCGCATTGCTTGTTCCGGCGTTATTCGTTGCCGCATTGTTGGAGCCGCAGGCAGCCAGCATAGAAGTGAGGGCCAGAGCAAGGCCGGTGGTCATAATCTTTTTCATTAGTCAAAAACCTCCCAAATGTAGTGGTAATAGGTGTTACAAATCCAGTGTTTATCCTGCAAATCCGGTATGATCTGTCAGTCATTGTTCGAAGCAATCGGCAGCGTAAAACGGATCAGCAGCACCCCCAGTTGGTAATAAACCGTTCAGTTTCCTTATTTTTTCGTAAAAAAAAGAAAAGCATTCTTGTAGGAACAAGAACACTTTTCTTTGTATAAACAAAGTAAAGAGCTACCCGTTATAGAAGGACGGTCTTCGCTTAAGATAGATCAAAAGCAAAAATCCGCAAATATCCTGTTGAAGCTGTCATTCTTCGGCCAATATCATATTCGTAAAGGCCCACTGGGTCGGCGCGTCGTAATCCCGGAGCAGAACCTCAATGGTTAATCCCATCTCTGCTTCGAGCCGTTCTTTGAATTTCTTCTTGAACAGCATCGACATCCGAAAATCCACTTCCTGCTTAAGCTCTGGTGCCTCGCCTTCCAAGGCGGTTGACCTGGGAGACCTGCGGTGCTTGGCGTGAAAGGTAATGACCCGCTGATCGACAGTAACGCGGAGCAAGGTCGTCCCGAAACCAAACAATTCCTTGGAGATCTCATTGTAGATCTGGCACATCTTCTTCTTCTGTTCGCTGTTTTCCAGTTCTGCCATGAAACCACCTTTGAAAACAGAATATCGTACAATTGCGTCGATAACAATAGCTATTATACATAATTATAGTCCTAACGGCAACAAAAAAGCTAAATATTACATGAAAGTGACGCCAAACACGAACATTAATTGTTATACACTAGTGAAATGGTCACGAAAACTGTTGTAACCCTGAGTTAAAAGTTGCAGTTTTGCCGTTTTATCCCGGCCTCGGCGGGTTTGTCAGGTTCATTTGGCCGCCCCCCGCTTACGTCAACTTTAAAAGCAATTATGCATCTCCCCCTGCCAGTTGCCATTTAAAAGCCTGTTTATTAGCACAGCTGCCTTTCTTTCCTTTCCCACACTTACACGCAATTTCAAGAGAACCCCTGCCACGAATTCTTTTCCGTCCGCCACTTACACTATTTATGACGCACTTCACTTCTGTCTCCCCATTCCCCTTATTGCCCGCTCATGCTCATTTCAAACGCATTTTCTGGCGCTTATTATTCCCTGTCTCTTTCGCACAATACAAAAGGAGCCGGGTCTCCCCGGCTCCTCTCATTCCCTGATGATTCTGATTTTGATTATCCCTGTGCCTTCAAGTGGAAGCAGCCGCTCACATAGTCACGCTGAATGTCCGGCAGTGCCAGCCCCGCCTGCATCAGCCGGTCGCCGCCGTATACCTCACCGGAATCCTGCACTACATAGTTGATGTCCGGGTTCAGGCCCCGCACTTTCAATGTCCGGCGTGCCGGGTAAGGCACGGCCATTACACGGAAGTAGTAGACCAGCGCTTCACTCTGATCATCCGAGACGAACATCCAGGCCGTTTCGTTGCCCTCGAACGGGCTCTGCAGGCGGTACAGGTTGCCCTGCTGGACCAGGCTGCGGATTTCCTTGTAATTCGCGACCTGTTCTTTTACAAGCTCCTTCTCCTCCTCCGTGAACTTGGTCAGGTCAAGCTCATAGCCGAAGTTGCCCGACATTGCGACGTCCCCACGGAAGGACAGCGGCGTAACACGACCAACCTGGTGATTCGGTACCGCAGAGACATGTGCTCCCATCGCGCTGACCGGATACACGAGACTGGTGCCGTATTGAATCTTCAGGCGCTCCGCCGCATCTGTATCATCGCTGGTCCAGGTCTGCGGCATATAATAGAGCATACCCGGATCGAAACGGCCACCGCCGCTGGAGCAGCTTTCGAACAGGATGTTCGGGAAATCTGCCGTCAGACGCTCAATCAGCTCATAGAGTCCCAGCACGTAACGGTGGGCGGTTTCCCCCTGGCGTTCAGCCGGCAGATCAACAGATCCGATCTCCGTCAGATTACGGTTCATATCCCATTTAACATAAGCGATCGGCACCGTGGAGAAAATTTTGCTCAGCGCATCATAGACATACTGCCGCACCTCGGCGCGTGTAAGGTCCAGCACCAGCTGCCAGCGGGCTTCCGTGCGGCGGCGTCCCGGTACATGCAGACACCAGTCCGGGTGGGCACGGTACAAATCGCTGTCCGGCGAGATCATTTCCGGCTCTACCCACAGGCCGAACTGCATGCCCAGGTCGTTGACCCGTTTGGCTACGTCAGCCAGCCCCCCCGGAAGCTTGCGCAGATCCTCGGTCCAGTCGCCGAGTGATGAGTTATCGGCATCGCGTTTGCCGAACCAGCCGTCATCCAGCACGAACAGCTCGATCCCCAGCTTGGAGCCTTCAGCGGCAATATCCACCAGCTTGTCTGCATCAAAATTGAAATAGGTCGCTTCCCAGTTATTCACGAGGATCGGACGTTCCTTATCACGGAAGGTTCCCCGCACCAGCCGTGTACGGTACAGCCGGTGATAGATCCGTGACATTCCGCCGAGACCTTCATCCGAATAGACCATGACAGCCTCAGGAGTCTGGAAGCTCTCTCCGGCCGCCAGACGCCAGGAGAAGTCAAACGGATTCAGGCCAATTCCGATACGGGTGTGCCCAAAGGCATCCACTTCTGCTTCAGCCGCAAACCCTCCGCTGTAAACCAGCGAGAAGCCGTACACTTCACCCTGATGCTCATCCGTACCCGGCTTAACCAGCGCGGCAAACGGATTGTGCTGATGGCTGCTCATCCCGCGGCGGGACTGCAGCGCTGTCGTTCCCTGCTCCAGGCGTCTGCGGGTCAGATTCGCTTCCCGCGACCATCCGCCGGAAAGATACAGCAGATCAAACTGCCCGTCCTCCGGAAAATCGACCGAGGCACTCAGTCCACGCAGCAGATCCAGCGGCGCCTCGCCGTCGTTCGTGAATTCTACTGAACGGGCGATGACGTCCGTGTCGCGGTACACCGTGTACCGCAGAACTACGTTCAGCGACGCATAATCGTCGCGCAGCACAAGCTCCAGTGTATCCGCTTCTTCCTCGGATTCCACATATACCGAAGGAAGTCCGGCAAGCTTCGGTTTGCCCGGCAGCACCCGGTAGCCGCTGTAGCGCAGCTCGGTAATCCGCGTGCCGTCCCCCAGCTTCACCTGATACGCCGGCACACGGAAATCTCCTGTACCGTACTGCGGATATTCCTGCGGCAAACGGTCCAGCCCTGTGCCTGCCCCCAGATGCGGCAGACCCTCCAGATTCCCGTCATTGCGCAGCTTTTTGCCCCAATATACATGGATAGGATAATTATTATAAAGGCCGATAATGTAACTCATACCTTTACTCTGCAAATGAAAGGTTCCCTTTTCATCGTTAATCCAAATCGCCATTGTCCGCTCCTCCTCCAAAGTCTGGGCCTGTTTTTCTACTATTCTGCCGTTTAGCGTGCGGCGGCTGAAATGAGAGGTACTTTTACCTCTCATTTTGACGTTTCGCACACATTGGGCGAATTCAAAGGTACTTTTACCTCTCATTCCGGCGTTTCGCACACGTTGGGCGAATTCAAAGGTACGTTTACCTTTCATTCCGGCGTTTCGCACACGTTAGGCGAATTCAAAGGTACTTTTACCTTTCATTCTGGCGTTTCGCACACATCGGCTGATATCAACGGGACTTTTCCCGTTCATTCCACCGTTTGGTCCGCCTCAGCCGAATTCAAAGGTACTTTTACCTTTCATTCCGCGGTTTCGCACACGTTGGCTCAAATCAAAGGTACTTTTACCTCTCATTCCGGCGTTTCGCACACGTTGGCCGAATTCAAAGGTACTTTTACCTCTCATTCTGGCGTTTCGCACACGTTGGGCGAATTCAGAGGTACTTTTACCTCTCATTCCAGCGTTTCGCACACGTTGGCTGAAATCAGAGGTACTTTTACCTCTCATTCCGCCATTTCGCACACATCGGCTGATATCAACGGGACTTTTCCCGTTCATTCCACCGTTTGGCCCGCCTCAGCCGAATTCAACGGGACTTTTCCCGTTCATTCCACCTTTTGGCCCGCCTCAGCCGAATTCAACGGGACTTTTCCCGTTCATTTCGCCTATCAGCCAGCCCGGGTCAGCTAAATCACCCGGGCCGTTTCACATCCGCCGGCCAGACTTAAATAAAGTCAGCCATCGACAGAACCGCAAGCCCCTTCGGCGCTGCCGGAGTGAAGTCCTGCTCCCCGGCCCCGCTGCGCCGCAGCGAGAATTGTACGGTCTTGGCCTCGCCCGGCAGCAGATCAAAGAAATTGTCGGAGAAGATTCCCTCTTCCTCCGCCGTCAGGTAAACGCCTCTGGCCAGCACGTCGCTGCTGACCGTAAAGCTTACGCCGCCGCTTCCCGGAACCTCAGTTACCGTAAGCACCGGCTGGCTCAGCTTGATCTCCTTCGCAGCGGCGAAGTAGTACTCCTTGCTCTCCAGCAGGGAGCCGTCTGCCCGCAGCGAAGCCACCAGCACGACCTGTGCCGGATCGCTGCCCTTAAGCAGTTCCGCTGACGGCACGGTAAAGACCACTGCCGCCGAATCCGCCGCCAGCTGCACCGGCTGCTTCCACTCTTTCAGCACCGCGCCGCTGAAATCATGCAGCCGGACAACCAGCTCTGCCTCCACAGCCGTCTGGCGGTCAGACACCGCATGCACCTGCAATATTTCCTCATCCTGCACAATGGACAACAGGATGTCCTTGAAGCTCTTGCGCGCTGTGTACTGCAGCGCCTTCCAGCGGCCGAAATAATCCATGCCCGCCCAGGAAGCCACCGGCCAGCAGTCATTCATCTGCCAGTACAGGGTTCCCATGCAGTAAGGCTTGTTTCTTCTGTGGCTTTCAATGGCCATTCTCATCGCCTCTGCCTGGAGCACCTGGCTCATATAAAGGAACGACTTGAAATCCTTCGGCTGCGGCAGATAGATATCCATATATTCCTTAATGATCTGATTGCCGCGTCCGTTCTTTTGGTGAGCCAGCATGACTTTGGACTCCAGCTCCATATCCTCTTCAACAGCATAGCTCAGCACCGATTTCAGCTCAGGGAAGGACTGGAAGCCGTATTCACTCATGAAGCGGCCGACCTTGACATTGTAGTTCTCAAAAGGCTCAATCCCGTGCCACACGCCCCAGTAATGAATATCTCCTTCACCCGTAATCCGCGTCGAGTGCTGGTCTTGATTATCCGTCAGCTCGCGCAGCGGTGAAGAAGCCCAGTAGTCCATACCGGGATGATTGGCGGCAACCGCCTCCGGCAGAATCCGGTGGAAAATCTCCTTATAATCTCTCCACAGCGTCTCCCGGATCTCGGCACTCATCTTTTCCTTCCAGCCCCAGCCCATATTCTCCTCGAAATTCGCCCAGGCAGAGTCAATCTCATTGTTGCCGCACCACAGCGCGATACTCGGATGATTGCGCAATCTGCGCACGTTATACGCCGCTTCCTCACGGACATTGTTCAAGAATGCTTCATCTCCCGGGTACATACTGCACGCGAACATGAAATCCTGCCAGACCAGCAGACCGTATTCATCACACAGCCGGTAAAAAGCTTCCTCCTCATAAAATCCGCCGCCCCACACCCGCAGCATGTTCATGTTCGACTCCGCAGCTGTAGCGATTTCATGCCGGTAGCGGTCTTCGGTTACCTCAGTAATAAAACTGTCGTTCGGAATATGGTTTGCTCCCTTGGCGAATACCGGAACACCGTTCAGTTCGAACTGGAACGAAGCGCCTTCGGCATCCGGCTTGCGGATCAGCTTGATCTCCCGCAGTCCGGTTGTGACCTCTTTGCCGGCAACCACAGCACCGTTCTCCAGCAGTTCTGCCTGGAATACAGTCAGCTCCGGCGAGCCCAGCCCGTTGCACCACCACAGCCGCGGATTAGACAGCGTAATATCCAGCTCCAGCGTTTGTTTTCCACCTGTAAAAGAAACGTTCTGCGTCCATTCCTGCCCTTCCGCAGTGATCCGCAGCGTTCCTTCCCAAGCTGCAGGGACATCAGCTTCAATTATTGCTGTCAGCCGCGCTTCCTCTGCTGTCACAGCATTCTGACGGATGTACAGATCGGCAATTACAGCGGAATCCCGTCCTTCCAGCACCGCTTCCCGCCAAATCCCGCTTGTCAGAAATCTCGGACCCCAATCCCAGCCGTAATGGTAAGGGGCTTTGCGCGCGAACACACTGATCCGCTGCTCCTGCAGGCCGCCGAGCTCCGACTGGTCATTGGGAGCAGGCAGATCATAACCAAGCTTCTCCAGCTTCGGCAGATCCTCCTTAACTACAGAACGGAACTTTACCCGGATCTCATTCTCCCCAGCCACCAGCAGCCCTTTAACATCTGCCGTCCATGCCCGGAACATATTATCCGCAGAAAGCGCATGCACATTATTCACATACACATCCGCATAAGTGTCCAGTCCCGCAAAGTTCAGTTCGGTAACCGCCAGCCCCTGCCAGCTCTCATCCAGGGTCAGTGTGGTTTTGTACTCCCAGTCCTTCTTGTCAATCCACTGCAGATCATGCTCGTTTGTTCCATTAAAAGGATCACTGATAAGTCCGTTACGGAGCAGATCCGTATGTACCGTCCCCGGCACCACTGCCGGAAGCCAGGCTTCATCGCCGCACGCTCTAAATTCCCAATTCGTCAATTCAAGATGTAGTTTCGTCATGAGTCCTCCTAAAAGTTTTGTGAGTATATGCTTCTCCTACCAGCTTCGTACAAAACTAGCTTCGAAAGCATACGCCTAAGTTTTGTGAGCATATGCTTCTCCTACCAGCTTCGTACAAAACTTGCTTCGAAAGCATACGCTTAAGTTTTGTATTCATACCCATCGAGTACATTCTATTTTGTTATTTTATTGTTAGCAACACAGTAATTATAATCCTTTAAACAAAACAAATAAAGACAATAAATAATAACTGAATACATTTCTTGCATGGAGTAAAAGCGCTATAATAATCCATGTAAACGCTATCAACAAAACGAAAAGGGGACGAAGGGATGAAAAATAAGTTATTTTCGTTATGTTTTGTTATTGTAATGATCTTTGCTTTATCACTAACAGGCTGCGGTTCGAACAATTCCGGCAACAGTGCAGCGACAGCAACAGATGAACCTGCTGCTACAGAAGCAGCTGCTAATTCAGGCGGCGAATCTGCCAATGCAACTACTGAGCCCGCAGCGGCAGACGGTTCCGACATCAGCGGCAAAATCACCTTCCTGACTAACAGAACCGATATGATCGGCAAAGAGTATGACGAGTATGTAAAGCGTTTTAATGAGAAATACCCGAACATCAAGGTTGAATTCGAAGCCTCCCAAACCGACTACAACCAGCAGGCAAAAGTCAGAATGGCCAGCGGCGAGCTTCCCGACGTTATGTTCGTGCCTACCATTCCCAACTCTGATCTGCCCAAATATTTTGCCCCACTCGACGATCTCGGCCTGACAGACCAGATTACATTCAAGGATTTCAAATCCCATGAAGGCCAGCTGTATGGAATCACAACCGGTAACTCGACTACAGGTATTGTCTACAACAAAAAAGCCTTCGCCGATGCCGGCATCACTGAAATTCCGAAGACCTGGGATGAGTTCCTGGCTGCCTGCGAAAAACTGAAGGCCAACGGTGTCGTTCCGCTCGCTTCCAACTTTAAAGACAAATGGCCGCTGAACGACTGGGTATATTCCGTTCCCCGGATCATTGCCGGCAACCCTGATTTTCCGAATGAAAAGCTGAATACCGACACTCCTTTTACCATGGACAACGGCTACGGCAAATCGCTTAGTCTGCTCAGAGAGCTGAACGAAAAGGGTTATCTCGAAAAAGACATCAACTCCACCAACTGGGAACAATCGAAAAAAGATATCGCATCCGGCAAATTCGCCATGTACTACCTGGGCAACTGGGTCATCAATCAGGTGATCGGTGCAGGCACCACTTCCGACAATGTAGGCTTCTTCCCGCTTCCTTATGACAACTCAGGCACCATCACTGCTCCGCTGAGCCCTGACTTCTTTTATGCGGTAGCCAAGGACAGCAAAAATGTCGACGCAGCCAAAGCCTTCGTCAAATGGATGATCGAAGATTCCGGTTATGAGGATTTCGCCGGCTTTATCTCCCCGCTGAAGGGCAAAGAATCCAGCCTGCCGCAGCTTAAGGAATTCCAGGCTACCGGTGTTGTGCTGCAGGAAGGTACTGTCGACAACGCGCAGGTTACTGAAATCACCAACAAAGCACAGCTCGACCTCCCGGCTATGGCGCAGGAATTCGTCCTGGCCAAAGATCCGCAGACCGTCTTCGACAAATGGAACAAAGCCTGGGCCAAAGCCAAAAAGGATCTCGGCTACTAATCCCGGACTCGGCAATACAGCGATATGAACTAAGCAATTCACTCCGGCAAAATGGATTATCGTCTTCATGGATAATCCATTTTGCTTTAATCCCATGCTTGTTGAAGAAAGAAGGTTATGCGATGTTCGGAACACTATCCTATAACAAACAGAAGACTATAATCATTGTCTCCTTCCTGCTGATCCCGCTGATTCTGCTGGCAACCTTCACGTATTATCCGGCGCTCAAGCTCGTCTATTACAGCTTTACGAACTGGGACGGCTACAGCCCCGAGAAGCCCTGGGTCGGACTGGACAATTACCGCGAGGTGTTCGGCAATCCCGATATTTTCAAGGTATTTACTCATAACTTTGCCTATTTTGTGATGGGGATTCTCCAGAACATTGTCGCCATATATTTCGCCGTGGTGCTGAACAGCAGGCTGCGCGGCAAAAACGCGTTCCGCATCATGCTTTTCCTTCCTTATATTATGAACGGTGTTGCTGTGGCCTTTATGTTCGGCTATGTGTTTGACACCACCAACGGTTCACTGAACCTGTTCCTGAACAGCATCGGCCTGACCAGCCTCGCAGAGACCAGCTGGCTCGGTACCGAAGGACTCGTTAACTATTCGCTTGCTTCCACCGGCTTCTGGCGGTTCATGGGCTACAACATGGTTATCTACATCGCCTCCCTGCAGGCCATCCCGAAGGATATGTATGAAGCCGCCAAAATCGACGGCGCCGGCTCCTTCCAGACCCTGTGGAGGATTACGCTGCCGAATATGAAACCTGTCATCCAGCTGAACCTGTTCCTGACCGTCACCGGTGCGCTCGAAGTCTTCGACCTGCCGTTCGTGCTGACCAAAGGCGGACCTGCGGGTGCCAGCCAGACTTATGTGCAGCGTGTGGTCGATACGGCTTTTGCTTTTAACAACTACGGCCTGGCCTCGGCAATGAGCATCATCCTGCTCTTCTTTGTCGTCATCGTGCTGCTGCTGCAGCAGCTGGTTCTCAGCCGGGGAGGAGATAAGTAGCCATGGACAAATTCACACTTAGCCCTAAAAATATATTCAAGTACTTTACGCTGCTTATCGGCGTGTTCGCTGTGCTGTTTCCGCCTTATGTAGTGATAGTCAACGCCTTCAAATCTACAGAGGAATTCAATACCAGCAGCTCTATGGCGCTGCCCAAAAGCTTTTTTAACTTCGACAACTTTGTTACCGTATTTGAACGCGGCGGCCTGCTCAGCGGCTTCGGCAATGTGCTGGTCATCATCATAATTACATTGACCCTGAACATCCTGTTTGGCACAATGGTGGCATATGTACTGGGACGTTTCTCCTTCAAGCTGAAGCCCATCGTGTTCGGTGCTTACCTGGTGGCTACGATCATTCCGAGCATCACCACACAGGTGGCGACCTTCGGGATCATCAAAAACCTGGGCCTTTACAACACACTCGGCGCTCCCATCGTGCTGTATATCGGAGCGGATGTAATCCAGATCATCCTTTATCTGCAATTCATCCGAAATATCCCGTTCGATCTCGATGAGAATGCCATGGTGGAAGGCGCCTCCCTGTTCAAAATCTACCGTTCGATCATCTTCCCGCTGCTGACGCCGGCTACGGCGACACTGGTCATTTTGAAGACGATCAGCATTTACAATGACATGTACATCCCTTATCTCTATATGCCGAAACAGAGTCTTGGTGTAGTGACAACGGTGCTCATGCGTTTTCAGGGGGTCAATACCGCCGACTGGAACCTGATCTGTGCAGCGATTCTGCTCATCCTGCTGCCTACAGTCATTCTGTACTTTTTCCTGCAGCGTTATATCTTTGAGGGCGTAACGAGCGGCGCGGTCAAATAGGGGAACCGTACGGAAAGGAACAACAATCGTGGTGTCATACATCCGGAGGATTCCCCGCAGCCTGTGGCTGTTCCTGGCTAACCTGCCGATGGAGCGCAAGCTGATTGTCGTGTTTATATTTCTGCTCTCTCTGCCGATTACCTATGTCAGCTACTTATCCTCCCGCTCCACCTTCAATTCGGTTCTCCAGAGCTCCACGGCAAGCGCGGGACAGATGGCGGACAATGCATCGGATACCATTGACAGGTACGTGGCCGATCTGAAGAGAAACACGACGCTTCCCCTGTATAATACCGACGTGCAGTTCTTTCTCGAACAGGAGAATACCGACTGGGAAAAGAACACCAGCATGTCCATGTTCCTAAGCTATCTGAACCATACGAAAGAAGAGATTACTGCTGTATACTTAGTGGACAAATACGGCTCCGTGTTCTATGACAAGGCTCCAGGCATTTATGAGCTTTTCCCGGGGGAGCGGATGGCGCAGTGGCGGCAGCTGACGGAGAAAGCCGGGGTTGCCCCCGTGGTGCAGGGCCGCCACACCATCCGGCTGAACGCCGGTGATGAACGGGAGGTATTCAGCGTGCTGCGCACGGTGACCTCCGTCAGCATGCTGAAGCCGATCGGTATGATTATTTTTGATATCGACATCGGGCTTTTTAAAGGGATCACTGATCCTGTCAACGCCGTCACCCAAGGCAGCACGATGATTGTGGATGATCAGGGACAGCTTGTCTACGGCGGTGAAGACACGGAATCTCAGGGGGAGTCCCTTTCTCTGCTGCTGCAGAAGATTTCCGGGCGTGAAGGGCATTTCCGGATTGGGCTGGAGGATCAGGAATTTCTGGCAGTCTATACAGTATCTCCGAAGACAGGCTGGACGACCATGGTCACAATCCCGCTGGAACGCATCCTTACTCCGGTGCAAAAAACCCGCAACACGCTGATATTGACTACACTGGCGATTGTGGCTTTTGCCTTGATCGTGGCCACCTTTATCTCCCATGCCCTGACCAAACCGCTGAAGTCACTGGTCCGCTTAATGAAACAGGTGCAGCACGGCAACCTGGATGTCTGGCTGTCCCCCAAATATAATGATGAAATCGGCATGATCGGCAGCCACTTTAACCGGATGATTATCCGGGTCAAGGATCTGCTCCAGGAGGTATCGCTTACCGAACAACGCAAGCAAAAGGCAGATATGCGGGCATTGCAGAACCAGATCAACCCGCATTTCATTTACAACACACTGGAGTCTATCCGCATGCTTGCAGAGGGCAGCGACGAGCCGCGTGTAGCAAAGCTGACCTATCTGCTCGGTGTGCAGATGCGCTACGGCATCGTCCGCAGCGATGAAATGGTTACGATCCGCGATGAGCTGGATCATGTAGAGAATTATCTGGGGATGCTGCAGATCCGCTTCCCGGAGAAGTTCAGGCTGAACATCGATGTGCCGGAGGAATTTCTTCCGCTGCCTGTCATCAAGCTGGTCTTCCAGCCGATCGTGGAGAATGCCGTCTTCCACGGTCTGGAGCCCAAGGAAGGGCCGGGAACCTTGAGCATCACTGCCTGGAAAGAGGACGGCCTTACAGTGTTCTGTGTAGAGGATGACGGGATCGGCATGGACGGAGATACACTCCGTGCCTTGAACGGCAGCCTGCATAGCGGAAGTGATGGCGAAAAGTTCGGCATCGGCCTGCGGAATGTGAACGAGCGCATCCGGATGCACTACGGCAGCTCCTATGGCCTGCGCGTGCATAGTGAGCCCGGGTCAGGCACCCGGGTCATTCTGCAGCTCGGCGGCCTTTCCCCGGAGGCTCATGATCGTAAATAATGTTTGGTATCAAAGGGGGGTTCCGGATTGCTGCGAATGGTGATTGTAGATGATGAAGTGCTGATCCGTGAAGGGCTGGCCCGGATGATCAGTAAGGAGAGCAGCACCTTCTGTGTTGTTGGGACCTTTGCCGACGGCAGGCAGCTGCTTGATGAGCTGCCCTCCCTTCAGCTTGATCTGGTCATTACCGATATCCGGATGCCGCAGATCGGCGGTCTGGAGCTGATCCGGCTGCTGAAAGTAAGCCATCCGGAAATCCGCACGCTGCTGATGAGCGGGTTCGTAGAATTCGATTATGCCCGGGAGGCAATCCGCAGCTCAGCCGTAGATTACCTGCTCAAGCCGATCAACAAGGAACAGCTGTTTGAAGTTCTCTACACTCTGGAAAAGGAACGGGAACTGCAGCGGGAGAAGGAAGAACGCCAGCGCACCGGAATGCTGCTCCCGCTGCTGCAGCTGGATGAACCGTCAGCCGTCTTGATGGATAATCTGAATCTCCCCCTGCCCTATTTCACAGTTACTTTACTCAAGGGAGGGAGCATGAAAGGCGCCATCGCCTATTCGGATATTCTGCGGAAAGAGCAGGGAATTTCATCTGATCTGCTTGAGGTTCATAAGGGGCTGCTGGCATGGGTCCGTTATTCCCAAGAACCGCTTACCCTTGCGGAGCGGCAGGAGCCTGCCGGGTTTATCAAGACAGTCTGCCCGCAGAAGCGGCTGCATTTCGGAGTCAGCCGCTCCTACAGTGAGCCGGCCAGACTGCGGACCGCTTATCTCGAAGCCAAGCTGGCCTGTGATGCCGGGATTTATAATCCGCAGCTGCTGCATTATACTGCTATTGAGGAGCTGGAGCTTGCGGATAAAGCCGCCGCCGATCACTTTGCCCCCATCCGGGAGCCGCTGATCCATGATCTGCAGATTCTTAGCATCACCGGGACTACGGAGTGGATTCACAAGCTGTTCAGGTCTCTGGAGGCACAGCAGGCCAGTCCCGGGCTTATCCTCCGCTCGCTGCAGCAGGCAGAGGAAGCCGTCCGCAATGAGCTGCCGGAATACGAAGCCGCCCAACGGCAGGAGAACCGCCCGAAGCTGGAAGAACAGATCCGGGACTGCATGAGCTTTGGCGAAATTGAAGAGCAGTTTACTTCCATGCTCACGAAGGCTCTGATTAAAATCCGCACCCACCGGCTGGAGATGTCCGGCAAGGCGGTGGAAACGGTGAAACGCTGGGTATCCGCCCATTACAATCAGCATGCGGATCTGAACACGCTGGCCGGCATGGTCTTTTTGACGCCAAGCTATCTAAGTAAGCTGTTCAAGCAGGAGACCGGAATGACTCTGACGGATTACATGATTGAGATCCGCATCCGCAAAGCCAAGCAGCTGCTGAAGAATGCGCCTGACCTAAAGGTCCATGAAATCGGCACCGAGGTCGGCTATCCCGATCCGGCGTATTTTAACAAGCTTTTCAAAAAGGTTGTCGGTGTGACGCCGAACGAGTACAAACGAATTTCAATGGTGTAGGGAGAGGAACAGCTTGCCACAGTTTCAGACATCCGGTGATAACGATGATCATAATGATGCAGATAACATTGAAGTATACGATACGACTGAGCTTTACGGGGAAAAAGGCAGATTCCGCGTGCTGCAGTTCTCGGGCGAGGCCATCCAGGGTGCACTGGATCTGGATAACCCGAGGCGCATTGTCTTTGAATATCCCCGGGCGATGATTCATCTGATGGAGATTAATGAGCCTTTTTTTGAGGATGTTTTTGTGATCGGGCACGGGACGGGGACGATTGCCGGATATTTTGCAGAGAGGCGTTTTAAGATTGCAGAGGTGAATCCGCAGGTCGTAAGCTACAGCAGGACCCACTTTGGCTATACTCAGGATAATGTCATGATTGGCGACGGCCGCAGCCTGCTGGAGGGTGAGCAAGACGGGACGTTTGACTATATTCTTCTCGATGCCTTCACCGCTGCCGGAACGCCGGGACATCTGATTTCGGACGAGTTCTTCAGCCTTACCCGCTCCAAGCTTCATCCGCGCGGCGCTGTAATCATGAATCTGATGGGCAAAAGCGACAATGACCGCCTGCTGAACGCCATCCACACTACGGTTAGCGGGCAGTTTCCCTATGTCGAGGCCTTTGCCCTCCCGGCGGAAGGAGCGGCAGATATCCGCAACATTATTATGGTCGGCAGCAGCCGCCCGGTCCGCTACCAGTCCCGCCACATGGCCGGCTTCATCCGCATTACCCTGGGCCAGGGACATGTTATCCGGGACTGAGCGGTGAGCGGGATGGCATGGGATGCCTTCAGAAGAGCCAGCCGCTGATGATTTCGCTTGCTTACGCGGCGGCACATTGTACTCGGTTTTTCGTGTACATTTGGTTCGTTGACCCTCGGGGCGTCCTATTGTACTCGGTTTTTCATGTACATTTGGTTCGTTAACACTCGCGGCGTCCTATTGTACTCGGTTTTTCGTGTACATTTGGTTCGTTGACCCTCACGGCTTGCTAATGTACTCGGTTTTTCGTGTACATTTGGTTCGTTGACCCTCGCAGCGGCACATTGTACTCGGTTTTTCATGTACATTTGGTTCGTTGACCCTCGCGGCGGCACATTGTACTCGGTTTTTCGTGTACATTTGGTTCGTTGACCCTCGCAGCGGCACATTGTACTCGGTTTTTCGTGTACATTTGGTTCGTTGACCCTCGCGGCGTGCTATTGTACTCGGTTTTTCGTGTACATTTGGTTCGTTGACCCTCGCAGCGGCACATTGTACTCGGTTTTTCGTGTACATTTAGTTCGTTGACCCTCGCGGCGTGCTATTGTACTCGGTTTTTCGTGTACAGTTGTTCATTGAACCCGTACTCCCCACTTATCGCGAATTCAAGGGTACTTATACCTCCGATTTCGCCGTCCCGCCCACCTTTCGCAAATTTAAAGGCACTTGTACCACTGTATTTCTTCCTCAATACTCATGATTCCCATAACTCAGCCTCCCCTTCTACCATAGACTTCCGGCCAGCATCGTGAACCGGATAAACACTAATTCGTCTCCCTCATTCAGCAGCAAGGGCTCTTGCAGCCGCTCACAGGCCTCTTCACGCAAAAACACTTTATACAGCCCGTCCTCAAACGCCAGCAGCGCAGCTTCCGCCGCTTTCTCCAGCTCAGGCGGCTTGTCATTATAGGCCGTCCCGAAGCCGATTTTACCGGTGACTCTCTGGTTGTTAACCGCATTTGCCGTCAAAAAAGGGATCAGCTCCCCGCGCCCCTGCTTATCTGCAAGCTCCTTCACCTGCTTAGCTACAATGGCCGTGATCAGCTCTTCCAAATTCCCTGGTGCCGGCTCAAGTACCAGTTCACGCCGCTCCAGCACCGGTCTGCGCTTGCCCATGCTTTTAACTGTAACGTACAGCAGCATCCGCATTCCCCTCCTTTGTTCATAGCCTGATACGCCAAATAAGTACATCCAAATTAATTACCCGGACTGTTCCGGCATTACCCGGCAAATCTTGTAGTCTTATGATGCGACACTCCGTCTTCAGGGGCAAATCCATGCCTTTTTCCCTTTTTCATGCTTTTTTTGTTAAAATAGAAGGGTCGGCGCATGAACAGACTGTATGCTAGAGCGCCAGTCACTGAAACGGAGGCAATACCTGTGGATTATATTGTTCTGGACATCGAATTCAACGGCCGCAAATTTGCAAGCGAGCATCCCATGGAGGTCATTGAGATCGGAGCTGTCCGGTTAGACGCATCGCTGCAAGTTAAGGATGAGTTCTCAGCCTTAATCAAACCCATATACTTCTCCACCCTGAATTCCTTCATTAAGAAAAAAACCGGTATCCCCCAGGAGGATATCGACGTTGCTGCCCGTTTTCCCAAGGTGATTACAGCATTCCGCGCCTGGCTTGACCAGAGTCCTGACGGCGTCCTGCTTCTGACCTGGGGCGGCGAGGATATGAAACGGATTATTCAGGATACACGCATGCACAAAATGGACGACTCCTACTGGATGGCGGCAACCTATTTTGACTTACTCAAAGGAGTGCTCCGCGCCCGCGGCCTCAGTAATGACATCAGCGTGGAGGGAGCCATGGCCCTGCTGGGTCTTGAGCCTTCCGGTTCTGCGCACCGTGCGCTTGATGATGCCAAGATGACGGCGGAAATTTTCCGGGCCATCTTTAATGAGCTGGATTTTGAGAAGGCACAGCATTACAAGGATACCTTCTCCAACGCCAGAGAACGCAAGACGGTCAAGATCGCCATCAAAGCAATGACCGCTCAAAAAATCGTCCCGACCTGGGAGCTCGTAGCCGAGCACTATTTCTCCGCTGAAGGTGCACTCGCTGATCCCCGGAAGGTCGCGGAGCTGCAGGAATACTTTGCGGCACAGGTCGGCAAGAAATAATCAGCAATAACCTTCTTCTTCCGTAAGCACAAGAATGCGGCAGTTTTCCTTGGGGACATACTATGGGGACTGCCGCTTTTTCACGTCACAATATCATACTTTCTTTTACATCAAAAAAGCTTTGACATTGCCGTTACGTAAAGGTGTAGAGTGAATTTGTAAGCAGCAGCTTACATTGACGGGACGCGGCAGCGATCCGGTTAAAGCTTACGACGGAACAGGTGAATGGAGGGTTAAGCGGCTATGGAATACACCGTGCAGAAGCTGGGGGCATTGGCAGGAATCAGCACCCGGACACTGCGTTATTACGATGAGCTCGGACTTCTCAAGCCGGCGAGAATCAACTCATCGGGATACCGCATCTACGGCCAGACAGAGGTTGACCGGCTGCAGCAGATTCTTTTTTACCGGGAGCTGGGTTTAAGCCTGGAAGGAATTAAGGACATCGTGACTGCACCGTCTTTTGACGGCGTCCAAGCGCTTAAGGAGCACCATCATACCCTGCTTCAGCGGAGACAGCAGCTGGATCAGCTTATCGCGAACGTCGAGTTGACACTTGCACACAAGGAAGGAAGATTAACTATGAGCAATGAAGAGAAATTCGCAGGCTTTAAGCAAAAGCTGATTGATGATAACGAGCAGAAGTACGGCCAGGAGATCCGGGAGAAGTATGGCGAGGAGACCGTAGAGAAGTCGAACCGCAAGCTGAAAAATATGACCGAAGAGCAGTTTAATGCCCTTCAGCAGCTGGAGGCGGATATGTTCGAATCCCTGGAGCAGGCGATGGAGGAAGGCGATTCAGCAAGCGGGCTTGCCCAAAAAGCTGCGGATCTGCACCGCCAGTGGCTCAGCTTCTACTGGGACAGCTATACCAAGGAAGCCCACGCCTTTGTTGCACAAATGTATGTGGACGATGAACGTTTTACCGCCTATTATGATAAACGGCGTCCCGGCATGGCCGCGTTTCTGAGAGATGCCGTACATGTGTATACGGGGAGTAAGGAGTAGTTATCTGCAGACTTTAGCAGCAATATGACAAAAGAAGAGGCAGCCGGATTCATCCGGCTGCCTCCTTTTATTTTCACAACTAAAGTCTTCACTCTCAATCGTCATCGTCGTCGGAATCATCGTCGGAATCAACATCGGTATACAGGACCTTGGCGGTGTAAGCATCCACCCCGACTTCGGTCTTCGTGCGCCCGTTCCGGACCTCTACCTCATAGATGAATCTTCCGTCGTCCTCATCCAGATCGATCTCCGTTACCTTTCCTTGAACAGAAGCTGTAGCCGCTGCAGCAGCCTTTGCCGCCGTGATCATCTTGCTGCCCTGGGCGCTGTCTGCCGCTGCATACTCTCTGTAATCGTCATCGTCGTCGTCCGTTTCTGTGCGTACGCTTAAGATTTTTCCGGTATACGCATCTACCCTCACATCAATTTCTTTATTGGCCTGGCGGATTTCGACCTTGTAATAGTCTCCGGTGATTCTTTCCTTAAAATCAATGCTCTCTACCCGGCCCTCTGCTGACTTTAACGCAAGTGCTTCAGCCTTCTCCACACCAATCAGTGTTTTACTTTGGCTCTGACTCTGTACTGTCCCTGTTCCTGTCCCTGCGGAAGCGCCCTGAACCTCATTGATGCCGTAAGCTCCTCCGAGTATAATGGCCGCTGCGGCCATACTGCCCCATACCTTCATTCCTTTTCTCATTACTGTATCCTCCTTATGTCACTGTTGTCTTTGTCTTTCTCATGTATTTAATATACCGTGGCAACATGAGAGAAAAGCGGCAGCAACATTAGAATTTGATGAGAATACGGATTAATGTTTATCATCATCGCCGTCATCCTGATCTTCCCAGGATACAGACATGATGTTTCCCGATATGGCATCCACCTGGACGATGGCTTCGCGGTCGTCGAAGGTTTTGATTTCCACCAGGTAAAAAGCACCCGATGCGTTAATCCCGGTGTCGACATCATCCGGTTCTCCCGGCACCTCCTGCAGCGCCAGCTGTACCGCCTCCTCCTCGGAAAATGCCCGGCCCGCAGAGGGAGACGGTGAAGCGGCAGGCGGATCGGTACTTCCTGCCGAAGGCGTAGAAGACGGCTGCGGCGCAGGAGTAACCGCTGAAGAAGCAGCAGGCTGCAGCAGGACTATAGACAGGATTTCGCCGGAAGAGGCATCCAGCTGCAGCTCATACAGGCCCTGATCCCGCTCCAGCTCCGCGACGTACCTCCCGGATTGCAGTTCCAGGCTTGAGATAGTTCCGGGATACTCCGCCAGCACGACCTGTCTGGCCTGCTCAACCGGCATGGGCTGGCCTGCTTTGCCCTGCAGCAGCCGCTGCGCTGCAAAGGCCAGCAGCAGGACAATTAGAAGAGCTGCAGCCGCTCTAATTACATTTTTTTTAGGAATCTTGCTTATTTTCATCTTCATTCCCCGCTTCCGGCCGCAATCGTAATCGATACAGATGTTCCTGCGCCTTCCACACTGTCCATGGACAGCCTGGCCCCGATAGCAGCGGCAATCTCTGCTGCCAGGGACAGGCCCAGTCCGGCGCCGCCCTGTTTACGTCCCCTGGATTCGTCCACTCTGTAGAAGCGGTCGAATATTTTGGGCAGCTCATCGCGGGGAATGCCGATGCCCCGGTCTACCACCGTGATCAGCCGCTCCTGTCCGGAAGCCTCCAGTGACACGTAAATATCATCATCACTGTATTTGCGGGCATTGTCCAGGAAGATGAACAGCAGCTGCCTGAGCTTGGCTTCATCGCTGTATCCCTTGACCTCACCTTTTACCTTAACTGTCACTTCTCTGCCATAGGCATTCCGGAACACTTTGGCTGAATCGCGGACAAGCTCTTCCAGGTCAATCACTTTCATCGACAGATTCCAGTGCTCATGATGCTTGGCCAGCAGCAGCAGCTGCTCTGTCAGCTCCTTCATCCGGATGGCTTCCGAATGGATCGCTTCCACAGACTCAGTGAACAATTCGGGATGTGCAAGTCCGCGGCGCTTAAGCAGACTGGCATAGCTCTCGATCACCGTTAACGGTGTGCGCAGCTCATGGGAAGCATCGGACACAAATTTCTCCTGCTTCACATAATTACTCTCCAGCAGAGCGATCATTTCGTTAAAGGTCTGCCCCATCTCCACCAGCTCATCTTTGGAGGTCTCATCCAGGGTGAGCCTGCGGAATTTGCCGCTCTGCTTGATCTCCCGCATCGTAGCTGTCATTTGCACAATAGGCCGCATAATGAGACCCGACAGCACCCGGCTGGAGAGCAGCAGCGGCAGCAGCGCAAATACCGTCGTCCCGGCAAGCACAAGCCTCAGTACACCAAGCGTATCCATTGTACTCTCCAGGCTCTGGGTCATTTGCACGTTCATTACGCTTCCGTCCACCCAGATGACAGGAATGGATATGAAGGCATAGGAACGGCCATCCACCCGGATAATTTCACTGTGCTTTTCATTATAAAATACCGGCTTAAGCGTGCTGAGCTCTCCTTCAGCTGCCGATGTAACAGGTGCCGGTCCGCTGCCGTCCCCGGCGTACAGCCTAAGCATGCCTTCAATCGGCACATAGGCGCGGAGCAGCTCCGGTGCAGACACCTCACTGCCTGCCCTCCGCATATCGGCAGCGATCTTGGCGGCCTCTGCATCGGCCCGGTCCAGCTGGTTATCAACCGACAGCGTGCTGAAAATGTAGTATATAGCCAGGTTCATTATTACTAGAAGCACGGCAAACAGCACGCTGGAATAGAGGTAGATCTTGCTCCTCAGCTTCATTGGGATTCCTTCAGCACATATCCGATCCCCCGGACGGTATGGATCAGCTCGTTCTGTCCGCCCTGATCGATTTTTTTACGGACATACCGGATGTAGACATCCACCACATTCGTATCCCCGTAATAGTCATAGCCCCAGACCGCTGTCATAATTTGCTCGCGGTTCAGCACCTGGCGTTTGTTCTTCAGCAGGTATACCAGCAGGTCAAACTCTCTGGGAGTGAGATCAATCCTGCGGCCTGCCCGGATCACCTCACGGGTGGTCTCATTTAATTGCAGATCCTCAGCCTTCAGCCATTGGTCTGTAACTGTCTCTGCTGCTGTGCGGGCAGACGCAAGCCGCAGGGCGGCGCGTACACGTGCCAGCAGTTCCTCGATTTGAAAGGGTTTGGTGATATAGTCATTCGCCCCGAGATCAAGCCCGGAGACTTTATCTTCCACAGAGCCTTTGGCGGTCAGCATCAAAACCGGAGTATGGGCATCATTCAGCCGGATACGCCGCAGCAGCTCAATACCGCTGAAGCCCGGAAGCATGACATCCAGCAGGATCAGATCCGGCTGCCGGTTCTGATAGCTCTCCAGCCCCTCATGCCCGCTGCCCGCTATATCCACGCGGTACCCTTCGCATTCCAGCTCAATCTGCAGCAGTCTTGCGATTTTTACTTCATCCTCGACAACCAGAATGGATTCTGTCATCCAGCGTCCCCCTCTATATATTGGCCTGACAAGCTTAAATATGTGTATCCGCTGCCTACATTGTATGGCATAAGTGTCCGCTGATTCAAATACGGCCCCGTTACACACAAAAAGGATACCCCCGCCACCTTAAGCGGCTTGGGCATCCTATAAATGCCTGTCTTATAAACTGCGGTGCAGCAGTTCCAGGACCTTCCTCAGCTCGGCAGCAGCTACCTGGCCCGGAGCCGAAGGCTTGTAAGCTGCACCAAAGGTAAGCGCAGAGCCGAATATTTCACCGGCCAGGCGGCTGGCATCCTATATATGCCTGTCTTATAAACTGCGGTGCAGCAGTTCCAGTACCTTCCTCAGCTCGGCAGCAGCTACCTGGCCCGGAGCCGAAGGCTTGCAAGCTGCACCAAAGGTAAGCGCAGAGCCGAATATTTCACCGGCCAGGCGGCTGATTACTCCTTCCCCGGCCATGGACATTGTTATGATCGGACGGTCTGCGTACTGCTCCTGCATACGGTTCGTTGCCGACAGCAGTGTCAGCACATCCCCGGGACTGTTAGGCATGACGGCAATCTTCGGCAGATCCCCGCCGAGCTCCTGTGCCCTGCGCAGCCGGGATACGATCTCCTCTTCATCCGGCGTTCCCGTAAAATCATGATTGGAGAGAATCACGAATACCCCGCTGGCATGTGCAGCAGCAATCAGCTCACGGACATCCGCTTCCTCGTTGAACAGTTCCACATCAATAATATCAACATGGCCGCTTTCGGCAGCCGTCTTGTTCAGCTGGATGTAATACTCTTTGGAAATCTCCTTGTCCCCGCCTTCTCTGGTGCTGCGGAAGGTGAAGATCAGCGGAATCTCCGGCAGAATGGTGTTGATCCGGTGCAGTGTTTCCTTCACTGCCTCCATGTCTTCAACGCCGGCAAACAAATCACAGCGCCACTCCGCCATATCCGGAGCCAGTGTTTTCAGTGCCTCAGCCTCACTCTCGAGCTCCGGCAATGTTGCTCCGACCAGCGGTACACAAATCTTGGGCATCCCCTCACCGAGGGTCACATTCTTAACCGTTACTGTACCGCTCATGATTTCAGTCTCCTTATGTCCTTACTTAATTCTTTTCAACTGCCTTAAGGAATCTTTCAACCTCCGGCAGTGCAGGCAAAGACGGAATCGCTCCCCGCTTGCCGACCGCCAGTGCGCCGACGGCATTGGCGAATCGCACGGCTTCCTGAAGGGTTCTGCCTTCGGTCAGCTGGTAAGCGAGCGCCCCGTTGAAGGAATCCCCTGCTGCCACTGTATCTACAGCCTGCACCGGGAATCCGGCGACATACGTGCTTCCGGAAGCATTGACTATCAGCGCTCCTTTGGACCCGAGTGTTATCACGACATTCTGCACACCCCGCTGGAGCAGAATTTGCGCCGCCTGCTCTGCCGCTTCCACACTGTTCACTTCCATCCCTGTCAGTACTCCGGTCTCACTTTCATTTGGAGTCAGGTAAGTAACATGGCGTAACATCTCGTCACTCAGCGCTCTGGCCGGCGCCGGGTTCAGAATAACCGGGATGCTGTAGCGGTGCGCAATAGCCGCTGCTTCTTCACACATCTGCAGGTCTGTCTCCAGCTGCATAACAACGATCTCGGCACTGCTGATTACGTTCTCCAGCAGCTTGATATCTTCCGGCCCAAGTTCAATATTAGCCCCTGGTACCACGATAATCCGGTTCTCTCCCTCACCGTCCACGACGATAGAAGCGACCCCTGTAGCCTGTGTGGCGCTCTGCACAATATGCTCTGTAGAGATGCCCTCCTGCCGCATAATATCAAGCAGCTCATTCCCGAACGCATCCTTGCCGACACTGCCGATCATACTGACCTTGCCGCCCAGTCTTGCTGCCGCTACTGCCTGATTCGCGCCCTTCCCGCCGGGAGACAGCGCAAAGCTATCACCAAATAACGTCTCCCCTGCCCCGGGAGCACGCTCTGTACGAACTACCATATCCATGTTCAAGCTTCCGATTACTACAATCCCCAAAGTTGTCACCATCCTAACTGTTATTCTCTATCTTATTGGGTTTTGGGACTGAACTCAAGAAGGAGTGCTGCATATACCGTTAAAAAAAGGATACGGCCTGGGGCCGTACCCTAAAGTTATTAATTATAGACCGCCGCTGTCTCTATTCATTGTAAATGATTACCGATTGGGACGCTGGTTCCCACTTCACAGTCGCTTTCAGGGCTTCACTGACAAAGCGGGCAGGTACAACTGTACTGCCTTTGACGATTGCCGGAGCTGCCTGAAGAGTAGTAGCTTTCCCGTTGACGTAGGCGGTTTTCTTATCAATGAACAGCTTCACAGTAATGTCCCCGCGGGTTACGGTGACCGAACGCTCCTGCGCATTCCAGACTACTGCTGCCTCTAAAGCTTCAGCAATGGCCTTAAAAGGGACCAGGGTGCTTCCGGAAGTCAGGATCGGGGGTACTCCAGTGTTCGTTTCTTCACCATTGACGTAGAGCTTAATTCCCTTTTTGTTTACCTGATCATAGAGCTTGCCCAGCTTTTTGTAAGATTCGATATTTTTAACATCGGCCAGGATCGCTTCTTTCTGTACATACACCGCATCGGTCACGCTGCCCTTTTGGTTCAGAATAGCAGCAAGTGCTGTCAAGGCAGCATCTTTCTCAACAATGGCCTCCAGCTCTGCTTTCGCTTCAGCTGACAGCTCAGTATTATATTTAGTCAGCAAAAGCTCGGCAATCACTGCACCGGCCGGCTTGTCCTTTACGTTCTCAATCGCACGAAAAAGCCCCTTATATCCATTATGGCCATTGTTTCCGTATGTAGCATAGGTAGCAGTAGTAACTGTATTTTTGCCGTTGTCTTTGTCCTTGTCTTTTTCTTTTTCTATTTCTTTTTCTTTTGTATCCTCTTTTGCTTTGTCTGCTTTACTGTTTGCGTTGCCCTTAGACTTTTCATTTGCATTGTCTTCAGCCTTCTTAGTCGCAGGTCCATTATCAGGTTTTGCTGCTTGAGCTTCTTCTTTGTTGCTTTTTCCATTGCTGTTGTCTGGCTTTGCAAGTGCGGCTCCGGAAGTCATGGTTACGGCGAGTATACTGCTAATAAGGATGATAGAGCTTTTTCTCATGCGGTGTTCCCCCTAAGAAGTTTTGTATAGTTAGTTGTCGGTCGATGGATAATGTTTTGTTATAGGTGTCTTGTAATTCAGGAAATAAAGCATGGGTCCTGGATTGCAAGATACCACAGCCCTAGACAACAGACCTATCCATAATCATTCAAATTACTCTTCCGATCCAGCGGCCGAATATCCGTGCCAAATCTTTAAATGCTTTTTGCAAAAGGATGTGCTAGAATGATGGTGCAATCGCTTCCAGAAGGCTCCAGCAGACCATTTTGAGCAAACGTTTGCATCTTAGAATAAGCCGGCAGCAGTTCCTATTTTCCATCCAAAATGTAATTAGGAGGCTTATCAAGTGAACCAGAACCGCTTACCGTCAGTAGCTTATTTCAGCATGGAGTACGGGCTGCATTCCGACTTCAAAATGTACGCCGGTGGTCTCGGCATTCTTGCCGGTGACTACATCAAGGGGGCCAAGGACATCGGCGCTCCAATCATCCCGATCGGGCTGAAATGGAAGCAAGGATACACGGATCAGAAAATTGATGACAACGGCAATCCTTACGACTCTTACCATAATTATGCCTATGATTTTCTTGAAGACACCGGGGTCAAGGTCACTGTAAGGGTCCGGAAGACCGATGTCGTATGCAAGGTGTGGAAAACAGAGCAGTTCGGCAACAATCCGCTGTATCTGCTTGATACGGATATTCCTGAGAACAGTGATGCCTGGATTACAGGCCAGCTGTACGGCTGGTTCGGCGAAGAGCGGATCGCCCAGGAAATTGTCCTCGGCATTGGCGGCGTTAAGGCTATGCGTGCGCTCCAGATTCCGGTTGATGTCTACCATTTCAATGAGGGCCATGCCGCACTTGCCGCGATCGAGCTGATCCGTGAAAAAATGTCCGGCGGCAGCACCTTTGAGGAAGCCTGGAAAGCTACACGGCAGGAGGTTGTGTTCACTACACATACACCGATCAAGGAAGGCAATGAGACCCATCCGCTGGACCGGCTGGAATATATGGGGGCATTCAATGGTCTCACCCGCGCCCAGATGGAACGGATTGGCGGTGAGCCGTTCAACATGACCGTCGCCGGTCTGCGCCTCTCACGCATCTCCAATGCTGTAGCCCAGCTGCATGCAGACACGGCGAATAAGATGTGGAAGGAAGTGGCCGGCAGATCGGAGATCATCGGTATCACCAACGCCATTCATACGCCTACCTGGGTGGATGAACGGATTACCCGTGCTTTTGAGCAGGGCGGTGATCTGTGGGCAGTACATCAGGAGATCAAGAATGAACTGATCACCTTTATTGAAGAACGTTCCGGCACTCTGCTTAATCCTGAGCATCTGCTGATCGGATTTTCGCGGCGTGCTGCACCCTATAAACGCAGCGACCTTATTTTCTCCCAGCCGGAAGTCATTGAGCCTTATCTGGAAAGCGGTAAAATTCAGATTGTTTTCTCAGGCAAAGCCCACCCGCTGGATGATACCGGCAAAAAAATCGTCAGCAACCTCGTAGCCATGATGAAAAAGTATCCGAAAAGCGTTGTTTTCCTGGAAAATTACGATATGACAATCGGCGCACAGCTGACCCGCGGCTCTGACATCTGGCTCAACAATCCGCGCAGGCCGCTTGAAGCCAGCGGAACCTCAGGAATGAAAGCCGCCATGAACGGCGTGTTGAACTGCTCCATCCTTGACGGCTGGTGGCCGGAAGCCTGCATTAACGGTGAGAACGGCTGGCAGATCGGCGGCGGTTTCGAGACTGCAGATTTTTCCCTGCTCGATAAACATGACAGCGACGCACTGTATGATACACTGATGAGCCGGGTACTCCCGGCGTATTATGACAACCGTGACAAGTGGGTGCAGATGATGCATAAGAGCATCGAAACAACCCGCACGGAGTTTGCCACCAAACGGATGCTGGATGAGTACTATAACCGGATGTATATTAGAAATTGATCGCGCCAGCACCAGGTCATTAATGTCAGCAGCAGTCATTTGATTAATGGCTGGTGTCACTCCCGGTATTCATATCGGCTATCCTTCCGTTAACACACTGACAGCCTTACCGTACTCATTTTCTAGCGAGATCCTCCTCCTGCCCGCAGCTGCGGGCGGGATTTTTCTGCTGCGTAATTTTTTCTCGGGCTCAAGCAGGCCTAACGATCATGACTCTCATTTGTGGTGCATAATGTTAATTAAAATTATTATAAAAAAGAATTGCTTTTTTCAATCATTATGTTTAATATAAAACTTATACTAAATCTAAAATCAAATCCTATTACGAGGTGAAGGTATTCATGAGTCAAGGAAATAACAAACTTACAACAAGCTGGGGCGCACCCGTTGGCGATAATCAAAATTCAATGACTGCAGGTTCCCGTGGACCTACTTTGCTGCAGGATGTGCATCTTCTTGAGAAATTGGCACATTTTAACCGGGAGCGTGTTCCGGAGCGTGTTGTTCACGCCAAAGGTGCAGGTGCTCATGGATATTTTGAAGTGACACAGGATTTGTCCCAATATACTAAAGCTGCCTTCTTGTCCGAAGTCGGCAAACGCACACCAATGTTCATCCGTTTCTCTACTGTAGCCGGTGAGCTTGGCTCAGCGGATACGGTCCGCGATCCGCGCGGTTTTGCCGTGAAATTTTACACTGAAGAAGGTAATTACGACCTGGTCGGCAATAATACCCCTGTCTTTTTCATTAGAGATGCGATCAAGTTCCCGGACTTTATTCATACACAAAAGCGTCATCCGCAGACACATCTCAAAAATCCGAACGCAGTATGGGATTTCTGGTCTTTGTCTCCTGAGTCCCTGCACCAGGTTACCATTCTGATGTCAGACCGCGGCATTCCGGCCACACTGCGTCATATGCACGGTTTCGGAAGCCATACGTTCAAATGGGTAAATGCCGAAGGCGCTGCTGTATGGGTGAAATACCACTTCAAAACAGAACAGGGCGTCAAGAATCTCGACGTGAACCTGGCAGCGCAAATTGCCGGCGAAAATCCGGATTATCATACAGAAGATTTGTTCAATGCGATTGATAAGGGTGATTTCCCGGCGTGGAGACTGTATGTGCAGATCATGCCTTTGGAGGATGCCAACACCTACCGCTTTGATCCGTTCGATGTAACCAAGACATGGTCGCAAAAGGATTACCCGCTGATCGAAGTCGGCCGTATGGTGCTGGACCGTAATCCGGAGAATTACTTTGCAGAAGTGGAGCAGGCTACCTTCTCCCCAGGATCATTCGTACCGGGAATTGAAGCTTCACCTGATAAAATGCTGCAGGGCCGCCTGTTCGCCTATGCCGATGCCCACCGCTACCGGGTAGGTGCCAACCACAACCAGCTGCCGATCAACCGGCCGGTTGCCGAGGTAAATAATAATCAGCGTGACGGTGCCATGGCCTATGGGAACAACGGCGGTGCCTCGGTATATTATGAGCCGAACAGCTTCGGAGGCGCCAAAGAGTCCCCTGAGCACAAACCGGCTCCATTCCAGGTAACCGGTCATGCTGACAGCACTGCTTACGATCACAATGACCACTATACACAGCCTGGCGATCTCTATCGTCTGCTGAGTGAAGATGAACGTACACGCCTTGTCCGCAATATCGTCGGTGCCATGGCTCCGGTAGAGTTCGATGAAATCAAACTCCGCCAGATTGGCCATTTCTACAAAGCAGATCCCGAATTCGGTACACGCATTGCCGAAGGTCTTGGATTAACAGTACCTGAGGGATTATAAGTTTTATTTAAGTATATAACCCCGGACCATCATTGGTCCGGGGTTTCTGCGTTCTTATGGTTTTACTTTTGATAAAGTTCAATCCATCGCTCCAGCTGGTGCTTCAGTGCTCCCCTTGCCGAGAGGGGTTCAAGTATTTCCGCATGATAACCGTAGTGCAGAATACAATTTCTGAATTCCTTTTCGGACCAAAGCAGGCTTCCCATCTGATATCTGCAATATTCTCAGAGTGCCCAGAAACCCAGCTCTTTTAATGGTCTTTGGTTTCTTTGCTGTGTTTCTATGTCTTCAGACATTGCATCCGTTTATATGCCTCGTCCTCTTTCGCACGCTAACGGACACTGAGTCCGTTATTTGCCTAATATCGCCCGTTTCCATGCCTAACGGACCGTTGTTCCTTTATTCGGCTAAATGATGTGTAAATTATGCCCTTTCGAATGAAATAACGGATCCAGGGTCCGTTAGGATTCCAAAACACACCTCTAGCGCAAATTAACGGAACCAGGGTCCGTTAGCCCTAGCTTTCCAAGTCATTAATAGGTTCTGGTGCGCGACCGGGCGTGGATTGAATCACATTGTTAATTTTGAAGATGCGAGCTACTTTGTCAGTCTTTATGCAGGCTCCTTACCAGATACACTGCTCTGGCACAGGATTCGGACTTTGCAGCACAAAAAAAGCACTGCGGATATCCGCAGCGCTGTGTAATGCTTTGAAGCTAGGTAAATCAGTAAGCGGGTGATGGGAATCGAACCCACGCTATCAGCTTGGAAGGCTGAAGTTCTACCATTGAACTACACCCGCAAAAATACAAAATCGGGATGACACGATTTGAACATGCGACCCCCTGGTCCCAAACCAGGTGCTCTACCAAGCTGAGCTACATCCCGTAAAAAAGAAATTCATTATTGCAAAAAAATATAAATGGCGCGCCCTAAGAGATTCGAACTCCTGACCTTTTGATTCGTAGTCAAACGCTCTATCCAGCTGAGCTAAGGGCGCATAATTTATATGGAGCGGACGACGGGAATCGAACCCGCGACCCTCGCCTTGGCAAGGCGATGCTCTACCGCTGAGCCACGTCCGCAAAAACATGGTGCGCGTGAAGGGACTTGAACCCCCACGTCGTGAAACGCCAGATCCTAAGTCTGGTGCGTCTGCCATTCCGCCACACGCGCACACTTTAGAGAAATAAATGGTGAGCCATGAAGGACTCGAACCTTCGACACCCTGATTAAAAGTCAGGTGCTCTACCAACTGAGCTAATGGCTCTCACAAAAATGGCTGGGGATATAGGATTTGAACCTATGCATGACGGAGTCAAAGTCCGTTGCCTTACCGCTTGGCTAATCCCCAACAATAATTAGCAGAAGTAATGGCGGAACCGACGGGATTCGAACCCGCGATCTCCTGCGTGACAGGCAGGCATGTTAGGCCAACTACACCACGGTTCCAAGATAAAAGGTTAATTGCGGGGGCAGGATTTGAACCTGCGGCCTTCGGGTTATGAGCCCGACGAGCTACCGGGCTGCTCCACCCCGCGTCAGTATAAAGCTCTATTCAGTTAAAAATAAATGGTGGAGGCTGAGGGGATCGAACCCCCGACCCTCTGCTTGTAAGGCAGATGCTCTCCCAGCTGAGCTAAGCCTCCATGATATGACCCGTAGGGGATTCGAACCCCTGTTACCTCCGTGAAAGGGAGGTGTCTTAACCCCTTGACCAACGGGCCACGCTTATGTACTTCTCAAAGGTATTGCAACGAAGTTTATGCTCCAACGAACCACTGAGGGTTCTCATCCCTATACAGGGAAGGTATTACAACGGAGAGAGAGGGATTCGAACCCTCGAGACGCTTGTGGCGCCTACACGATTTCCAATCGTGCTCCTTCGGCCAAACTCGGACACCTCTCCAGATGGCTCCCCGAACAGGACTCGAACCTGTGACAACTCGATTAACAGTCGAGTGCTCTACCAACTGAGCTATCAGGGAAAATGGTGGGCCTTAGTGGACTCGAACCACTGACCTCACCCTTATCAGAGGTGCGCTCTAACCAGCTGAGCTAAAGGCCCGTTCTCATACACCTATTCAACTAATAAGGGCAAAAAAAAATACTAAGTTTGTAGAAAACTGCGCTTGGCGGCGTCCTACTCTCCCAGGACCCTTCGGTCCAAGTACCATCGGCGCTGGAGGGCTTAACGGTCGTGTTCGGGATGGGTACGCGTGGAACCCCTCCGCTATCGCCACCAAACATGCGTTTGTGAAACAAACGCTGGCGCTAGAAATTACGTTCATCACAGTTGTGTGAATGAATTTCGTTGCGTACAGGCTTGATCGCCTGAAAACTGAATCCGAAACGAATTTGCGAATTATTTTTTGGATAAGCCCTCGACCGATTAGTATTGGTCAGCTCCATGCATTGCTGCACTTCCACCTCCAACCTATCTACCTCGTCGTCTTCAAGGGGTCTTACTAATTGGGAAATCTCATCTTGAGGGGGGCTTCACGCTTAGATGCTTTCAGCGCTTATCCCGTCCGTACGTAGCTACCCAGCCATGCTCCTGGCGGAACAACTGGTGCACCAGCGGTACGTCCATCCCGGTCCTCTCGTACTAAGGACAGCTCCTCTCAAATTTCCTGCGCCCACGACAGATAGGGACCGAACTGTCTCACGACGTTCTGAACCCAGCTCGCGTACCGCTTTAATGGGCGAACAGCCCAACCCTTGGGACCTACTTCAGCCCCAGGATGCGATGAGCCGACATCGAGGTGCCAAACCTCCCCGTCGATGTGGACTCTTGGGGGAGATAAGCCTGTTATCCCCAGGGTAGCTTTTATCCGTTGAGCGATGGCCCTTCCATGCGGTACCACCGGATCACTAAGTCCGACTTTCGTCCCTGCTCGACTTGTAGGTCTCGCAGTCAAGCTCCCTTATGCCTTTGCACTCTTCGAATGATTTCCAACCATTCTGAGGGAACCTTTGAACGCCTCCGTTACTCTTTAGGAGGCGACCGCCCCAGTCAAACTGCCCGCCTGACACGGTCCCTGTACCCGCTTAGGGTACCAGGTTAGAACCTAGATACGATCAGGGTGGTATCCCAACGGCGCCTCCACAGAAGCTTGCGCTCCTGCTTCTACGGCTCCCACCTATCCTGTACAGATCGTACCCAAATTCAATATCAAGCTGCAGTAAAGCTCCATGGGGTCTTTCCGTCTTGTCGCGGGTAACCTGCATCTTCACAGGTATTAAAATTTCACCGGATCTCTCGTTGAGACAGCGCCCAAGTCGTTACGCCATTCGTGCGGGTCAGAATTTACCTGACAAGGAATTTCGCTACCTTAGGACCGTTATAGTTACGGCCGCCGTTTACTGGGGCTTCGGTTCATAGCTTCGGATTGCTCCTAACCACTCCCCTTAACCTTCCAGCACCGGGCAGGCGTCAGCCCGTATACTTCGCCTTGCGGCTTCGCACAGACCTGTGTTTTTGCTAAACAGTCGCTTGGGCCTTTTCACTGCGGCCCCCTCGGGCTATTCACCCTACCGAGGCACCCCTTCTCCCGAAGTTACGGGGTCATTTTGCCGAGTTCCTTAACGAGAGTTCTTCCGCGCGCCTTAGAATTCTCTTCTCGCCTACCTGTGTCGGTTTGCGGTACGGGCACCTTCTCCTGACTAGAGGCTTTTCTTGGCAGTGTGAGATCATGACCTTCGCTACTATAATTTTCGCTCCCCATCACAGCCCAGCCTTAACGGTGCGCGGATTTGCCTGCACACCAGCCTCACTGCTTAGACGGACATCCATCAGTCCGCGTCACTACCCTCCTGCGTCACCCCATCGCTCATAGCGGATTACGGTGGTACAGTAATTTCAAACTGTTGTCCTTCGACTACGCCTGTCGGCCTCGCCTTAGGTCCCGACTTACCCTGAGCGGACGAGCCTTCCTCAGGAAACCTTGGGCTTTCGGCGGATCAGATTCTCACTGATCTTTTCGTTACTCATACCGGCATTCTCACTTGTATGCTGTCCAGCGCTCCTTACGGTACACCTTCAACCCACATACAACGCTCCCCTACCCCTGATGCATACGCATCAAGCCATAGCTTCGGTGGTGTGTTTAGCCCCGTTACATTTTCGGCGCAGAGTCACTCGACCAGTGAGCTATTACGCACTCTTTCAATGGTGGCTGCTTCTAAGCCAACATCCTGGTTGTCTGTGCAACTCCACATCCTTTCCCACTTAACACACACTTGGGGACCTTAGCTGATGGTCTGGGCTGTTTCCCTTTTGACAATGGATCTTAGCACTCACTGTCTGACTCCCGGCAAGAAGTAAATGGCATTCGGAGTTTGACTGAGCTTGGTAACCCTTGCGGGCCCCGCACCCAATCAGTGCTCTACCTCCACCACTCCATTCACCGAGGCTAGCCCTAAAGCTATTTCGGGGAGAACCAGCTATCTCCGAGTTCGATTGGAATTTCTCCGCTACCCCCACCTCATCCCCGCACTTTTCAACGTACGTGGGTTCGGGCCTCCAGTGCGTGTTACCGCACCTTCACCCTGGACAGGGGTAGATCACACGGTTTCGGGTCTACGTCCACATACTTAATCGCCCTATTCAGACTCGCTTTCGCTGCGGCTCCGGCTTCTCACCTTAACCTTGCATGTTAAACGTAACTCGCCGGTTCATTCTACAAAAGGCACGCCATCATCCATATAGAGGACTCTGACTTCTTGTAAGCACACGGTTTCAGGTTCTATTTCACTCCCCTTCCGGGGTGCTTTTCACCTTTCCCTCACGGTACTGATTCACTATCGGTCGCCAGGTAGTATTTAGCCTTAGCAGATGGTCCTGCTGGATTCATACGGGGTTTCACGTGCCCCGCACTACTCGGGATCCGTCTCGGAGGGGTTAAACTTTTGGCTACAGGGCTTTTACCTCTATCGCGGGCCTTTCCAGACCTCTTCGCCTAATTTAACCTTTTGTAACTCCATGTGAGACGTCCCACAACCCCAGGAGGCAAGCCTCCTGGTTTAGGCTGTTCCGCGTTCGCTCGCCGCTACTGACGGAATCACTATTGTTTTCTCTTCCTCAGGGTACTTAGATGTTTCAGTTCCCCTGGTCTGCCTCAACACATCCTATGTATTCAGATGTGAGTGACTGCGAATTACCACAGCCGGGTTTCCCCATTCGGACACCCCCGGATCAAAGCTTGCTTACAGCTCCCCGAGGCAGTTTCGTTGTTCGCCACGTCCTTCGTCGGCTCCTGGCGCCTAGGCATCCTCCGTGTGCTCTTATTAGCTTAACCAACGCTACGGTGTTTCGCTTGTTTGCTCATCTTGTTTTGAATGCTGCTCATAGATTGCTCTATTCGCCAACACATTCAAAGCCAAAAGTCGCTGCACAATCGAAAACCTTCGCTATTCATCAACTAATAACTATTTCAACTTGCTTACACAAGTTTCAGCTAAAAGATGTTCTAAAACGCAAATTCGTTTCGGTATCCAGTTTTCAAGGATCAAGTTTCTGTAAGTTCTGGTCGATCACAGCTGTGTCGATAGAAGTTACAGAATGTTGAGAGCTTAAACTCTCAAAACTGACCAACGAGTGAGTCACTAACCGACCGGTTAGATTTAAGATTTGAATGTCTTCATTGCAGAAGACGATTCTCCATAGAAAGGAGGTGATCCAGCCGCACCTTCCGATACGGCTACCTTGTTACGACTTCACCCCAATCATCTACCCCACCTTCGGCGGCTGGCTCCCTTGCGGGTTACCCCACCGACTTCGGGTGTTGTAAACTCTCGTGGTGTGACGGGCGGTGTGTACAAGACCCGGGAACGTATTCACCGCGGCATGCTGATCCGCGATTACTAGCAATTCCGACTTCATGCAGGCGAGTTGCAGCCTGCAATCCGAACTGAGACCGGCTTTGCTGGGATTGGCTCCACCTCGCGGCTTCGCTTCCCGTTGTACCGGCCATTGTAGTACGTGTGTAGCCCAGGTCATAAGGGGCATGATGATTTGACGTCATCCCCACCTTCCTCCGGTTTGTCACCGGCAGTCACTCTAGAGTGCCCAGCCTTACCTGCTGGCAACTAAAGTCAAGGGTTGCGCTCGTTGCGGGACTTAACCCAACATCTCACGACACGAGCTGACGACAACCATGCACCACCTGTCTCCTCTGTCCCGAAGGCCGCCTCTATCTCTAGAGGATTCAGAGGGATGTCAAGACCTGGTAAGGTTCTTCGCGTTGCTTCGAATTAAACCACATACTCCACTGCTTGTGCGGGTCCCCGTCAATTCCTTTGAGTTTCAGTCTTGCGACCGTACTCCCCAGGCGGAGTGCTTACTGTGTTAACTTCGGCACCAAGGGTATCGAAACCCCTAACACCTAGCACTCATCGTTTACGGCGTGGACTACCAGGGTATCTAATCCTGTTTGCTCCCCACGCTTTCGCGCCTCAGCGTCAGTTACAGCCCAGAAAGTCGCCTTCGCCACTGGTGTTCCTCCACATCTCTACGCATTTCACCGCTACACGTGGAATTCCACTTTCCTCTTCTGTACTCAAGCGATCCAGTTTCCAGTGCGACCCCAGGTTGAGCCCAAGGTTTAAACACCAGACTTAAATCGCCGCCTGCGCGCGCTTTACGCCCAATAATTCCGGACAACGCTTGCCCCCTACGTATTACCGCGGCTGCTGGCACGTAGTTAGCCGGGGCTTTCTTCTCAGGTACCGTCACTCCGGTAGCAGTTACTCTACCGGACGTTCTTCCCTGGCAACAGAGCTTTACGATCCGAAAACCTTCATCACTCACGCGGCGTTGCTCCGTCAGGCTTTCGCCCATTGCGGAAGATTCCCTACTGCTGCCTCCCGTAGGAGTCTGGGCCGTGTCTCAGTCCCAGTGTGGCCGTTCACCCTCTCAGGTCGGCTACGCATCGTCGCCTTGGTGAGCCGTTACCTCACCAACTAGCTAATGCGCCGCAGGCCCATCCCGTAGTGACAGATTGCTCCGTCTTTCATTCTTCTTTCAGGAGAAAAAAGAAATTATCCGGTATTAGCTACCGTTTCCGGTAGTTATCCCAGACTATGGGGCAGGTTGCCTACGTGTTACTCACCCGTCCGCCGCTAAGTTAATTTGAAAGCAAGCTTTCAAATTAACTCCGCTCGACTTGCATGTATTAGGCACGCCGCCAGCGTTCGTCCTGAGCCAGGATCAAACTCTCCAATTAGTATTGAAAAGAGCGATTCGCTCATTTTGAAACATCTGACGAGAATTTGCATTCTCATTTTTGGATCTCACCGAAGTGATTTCCAGATACTCACTCGTTGTTCAGTTTTCAAAGATCAAGCTCGTCGTCACTGTCGATTACCTCGTCAGCAGCAACTCTTATACTATATCACATCCAACCGATCAACGCAAGCTCTTTTTTTCGACTTTCTTTCGAGCTCGGCGTTGATGTTTCTCGGCCGGAATTAGAATATACCATGTATAAGAAAACTATGCAAGCTTTTTTTGTTTTATTATTTCATCTGGAGTAGAGACCTATTCTTTCACTTGCCGATTGCCGAAGTCATCCGTGACTGAACTGAAACAGCCGCGGAATCCCTCTCGCTATTTTGTTATGCATCATCAGGGTCCTAAACGGGCAAATTAATGCAGTTCTGACCAGGATATGCTCACCACTCTTTAGGAGGCCAACGCGAATGGACACTCATCAATTTGTAGCGAAGTTTCAGGAGAATCAGCGCAAGGCAGAAAAGAACAAACGCCGGGGCCACGGTTCGCCGCAGGCCAGATTAGCGAATAAGCAGCACAGCACCAACAAATAAGAGCTGCCGCTAATGATTTACCACGTGAAACATTCACACCATTAAAAAGCAGCAGCCCTTCTGTGTCACAGTGCGGGCTGCTGCTTTTATTTTTTTACGGCATCAGGCATTCAGGTTTACTTGCTTAATTTCGCAACACCTACAGCTACCTTCTCCAGCTTCGCTTTACCGAGCGACTGATCCGGCGAGCTGATGGTCACATAGCGGTCATCCAGCTGGAAGGTCAGCATCGGGATATCCGAAGGGGTATACCATTTGGCACTTACTCCATTCGAAAGCTTCACTGTAGTTCCATCATACAAGTAGGAATAGTCCCTTGGCGATATACTTACGTGCATATGATTGAACACAAAGCTCACGCCGTCATCTCCGCCGGCAACATTTTTAAAGGCATCGCCCTTAATCATTTGTGCAGGCGCATAAGCTGTTTCAAAGCCCTGATAGTTGGCAAACGCTTTGGTAATCTGCTCTTTCTGTGCTGCACTGTAGCTTACAGCTGCCAGGGTTATCGCTGAACCAGCATCCGGTGCCGTTGTTCCTGCTGATATTCCAAGCACCACCTGATTGGCTGCGGCATCAAAGGTAACCGGTATTTTCAGCGCATCCGCCATAGCCCGGACCGGAAGATACGTTGTATCATTATAAGTGATTGGCGCAAGCGTCTTACCGTTGTTATCCACTGGCGTATATGCTGCTCCATTTATTTTAAAGCCGATGCTGTGGTTCAGATACGCACTGATCTTTTGCATATTGGTTCCTGCATATACCCCCGCCGACCCTGTAACTGCCATCCCGAACACCATTGCTCCTATGATCATCTTTTTACTTTTCATGGAATCTCGTCTCCTTGTAGTTCATTTGTTGTGCTGCTTGCTGTACATTTATTAAACCAATAACTTGTTTCCAACTTGTATCGTGATTGTAAAGAAGTAATTCAAAAAGCCCGCGTATCTCAGTAAGAGAGCACGGGCGGAATGTCAGGGTAGCTTTAATGCGGGTAGTCTGCGGGTACCTTATATACTTTTGTGTACAAAAGCTTTCTGAACCGGTTGAACTCCTCTAAACTGAGCAGCTGCGGATAGGTCATGATGCACAGCGGCAGGTCAGCCTGGCCTGGACGAAGCGGGGGTTGAACATAATCAAAATTGTTAAGCTGAAAGCCCAGCCGGTTATAAAAGCCGATCCTCCGCTGCTCCAGTTCACCTGCCGGCGGCTCGACCTCCAGCAGAACTGGCTTGTCTGACGCAGCGATATATTCACTCATCAGCTTTTTACCGATACCGCCTCCCCTTGTTTCCGGATTCACCGCAATGTGTTCAACAAACCGGAACTCCGCAAACTCCCAGGCAGCCAGGAACCCCATCAGCTTCCCCTTAGGGTCACACTCCGTATAAAGCCGGTAATCCGGATTCTCCAGCAGCGCCTTCTGCTCTTGAAAGGTTCTGATTTCACTGACCGGAAAAGAAGCCTCCATAATTGCGAATATTTCATTAAAGGTAGTATGACTCATAAATAGCGCCCGCTTTCTGCGAATTTTAAAATAACCTTGCGATCATCCGTTTGTATTCATTACGCTCTTCTACCATAGCAGCCCCGGGAATAATCTGCTGCCCCCGGGCAAATCATGATACAAATATCAATTCCATTAGAAGGACACGTTCCCGTCTGTACTAGCGCCTTTTTCATTATTATAACAAAATAGCCACATTTCTTAAGAGATCCCCGGTATCATTTAGCATCTGGTACTAGGATAACGTGCTATACTATAGGTATTGTTTTAAGCTTTGGCTTTGGATTTAGCTTTACCATTCTGACTATAGGAGAGGTTCTTTTGGACAATCAGCGGTACGTTGCACCTGAATTTTATAATCTGACTTCGGAAATGGAGCGTCATCCTTCCGATAAGCTTGCCCTTAAATTGCTGCACCAGAATGGAGCATATGAAGAGATTACTTACGGGGCACTTCTGGCACAGGCCAACCGGCTGGCCGGCGGACTTGCCGGTCTTGGTCTTACACAAGGGGACCGGGTCTTAGTGATGGTTCCGCGGCAGATTATTGCCTACGTAATTTATCTCGCCTGCCTGAAGCTGGGGCTGGCAGTAATCCCCTCTTCCGAAATGCTCCGGGCCAAGGACTTGTCCTACCGCCTGCGTCATTCCGAAGCCCGGGCTGTCATCGTATGGAACGAGGTGACAGGTGAAGTGAACAAGATCGATGAAGACCTGCCTGCGCTTGATTACCGGCTGTCAGTATCCGGTAATGCAGAGGAACTGAGCACAGGTTGGACTGATCTGGAAAGCCTCATGACAGGCCAGCCGGACTCTTTCACTTCCGTGGTGACTCACCGCGATGATATCGCAATCCTGGCCTACACCTCCGGTACGACCGGCAATCCAAAAGCCGTAGTGCACAGCCATGGATGGGGTTACGCCCATTTGCGGATCACCTCTCCCCAGTGGCTGGAGATCCGTGAATCGGATACGGTCTGGGCTACGGCGGCACCGGGCTGGCAGAAATGGATTTGGAGTCCCTTCCTGACTGTGCTTGGCAATGGAGCAACCGGCTTCGTATATAATGGCCCGTTCCATCCGGACCGGTATCTGCAGCTGCTGCAGGATCAGGAGATCCAGGTATTATGTTGCACACCGACGGAGTACCGCCTGATGGCCAAAACGGAAGGGCTTGCGCAATACGGCCTGTCCAAGCTGCGCTGTGCAGTATCCGCCGGCGAGCCGCTTAATTTGGAAGTCATCCGAACTTTCCAGGAGCACTTCGGTCTGACGATCCGCGACGGCTACGGGCAAACAGAAAGCACACTGATTATCGCGGCACTCAAGGATGACCCTATCCGCGCAGGCTCCATGGGGAAATCAATTGCACCAGGCATTGCTGAGGTTATTGATGAAAAAGGAAACCCGGTACCTCCGGGTGTAGTAGGGGATATTGCTGTGCATCTAAGTATGCCGGCCCTGTTCAAGAGCTATTACAAGGATCCTGAGCGCAAGGCGAACAGCTCGCAAGGGGAATATTTTATTACCGGAGACCGGGCACGCAAGGATGAGGACGGTTATTTCTGGTTTGAAGGCCGGGGTGATGATATTATCATCAGCTCTGGTTATACCATTGGCCCGTTCGAGGTAGAAGAAGCCCTGATGAAGCACGCTTTGGTCAAGGAATGCGCAGTTGTAGCCAGTCCTGACGAGATCCGGGGTTCTATTGTCAAAGCCTTTGTAGTCTTGAAAGACGGAAGCGCGGCTTCCCCTGAGCTGGTTAAGGAGCTGCAGAGCCATGTCAAGGAATGGACAGCACCTTACAAGTATCCGCGCAAGATTGAATTTATCGCCGATCTGCCCAAAACAACCTCCGGCAAAATCCGCCGGGTGGAACTGCGGGAACAGGAAAAACGCGGCGCTGAGCAATAACATAGAGGGAAGAATCGAGTAGGAGGAGGCGGCAAGCCCCCGTCCTCTCACACCACCGTACATGCGGGTCCGCATACGGCGGTTCCAAAAGGTTAACAAAGCTCTAAGTAACGTGAAAGCAAGCTTTTCAGCCCTTTCGCTTCCCAATAGGAAGTCGGGAGGGCATTATTTGTATTCCGGGACATTTCCCATGCGCCTCGCCGCGAGTTGGCCATCGTGAAACAGGCCCACTCAGGCACCCCAAGCGCCCGGAGTTCGCGGATTCGTGTGCGCACTCGCTTCCATTGTTTCCACAGGCACATTCGCAGCCTTCTCCGAATCCATTGGTCCAGCGTTTGGAGGTGTTTCTTCGCCGACGCTAGATGGAAATAGCCAAGCCACCCCATCAGATAACGGTTTAGTCGGCAAATTCGTTCTTCCATGGAAATGGACCACGTTCGGTTTGTCAGTTCACGGATTCTCTCCTTGAATCGCGAAATGGTCTTCGGTGCTAATCGAATGGTTGCCTGTTTCTGGCTCAGGAAACTGAATCCTAAAAACTTCCGGTGCCAAGGTCTGGCGACTGCACTCTTTTCCCGGTTCACTTTCAGTTTTAGCTTTCCTTCTACAAACCCGCTAACCGATTCCATGACCCGTTCGCCAGCTCGTTTGCTCGCCACAAAGATATTACAGTCGTCCGCATAGCGTACAAAGTGCAGGCCACGTACGGTCAATTCCTTATCCAGATCATCCAGCAGAATGTTTGCCAAAAGCGGGCTCAGCGGACCGCCTTGCGGCGTTCCTTCCTGGCTGTGCTCCAGCTTTCCATTCACCATGACTCCGGCGTTTAGATACGCCCGAATCAGTGTCAGCACTCTTTTGTCTGTCACTTTCCGCGCCACTCTCGCCATCAGCATGTCGTGATTTACCCGGTCAAAGAATTTCTCAAGATCGAGGTCCACGACCCACCTCAGACCCTTTTGGATATATCTTTGCGCTTGTTTTACTGCGTCATGTGCACTTTTCCCGGGTCGAAAGCCGTAGCTGTACCACGAGAATTCTGCGTCAAAGATCGGATTCATGACTTGTAGAAGAGCCTGCTGGAGAAAACGGTCCATCACGGTCGGGATGCCCAGCAGCCGTACGCCGCCTCCGGGTTTGGGGATTTCCACCCGTTTGACTGGCGCAGGTCTGTAAGTTCCCGCCAGAAGTTCGGCTTTCACCGGTTCCCAATGTGTTTTCAAGTAAGCTTGTAGATTCGCTACCGTTACATAGTCCACACCGGGGGCTCCTCCGTTCTGTACCACTCGTTTATACGCGAGCCGAAGGTTGTCTCCTTCGAGCATTCGCTCCAGCAAGTTGTTCGCTGCTTTGCGAGAGGGAGGGGCGGTTTGTGCCGACGAAGAACTCGGCGCTCCAGCATGCCCTGGCGGCTTCACCGCTTCTCTTTGCTGGCAGCTCTCTTGCGAGATATTCGGCTGTCGTTGCTCTTCATGCGAACGCATCGGTTTCCTCTCTCCTTTCGGTTCAGCCCTTCCGTAAACTGTTGCAACAGTTTACGTACTATGGCCTCTGCTGACTCCTGCCCGTTCAGCGCAACCTCTCGGTTACGGTTACAAGTTTTTTTTTTCCTTGCATACCGGACAGGCCTCCCCAGATAAGAACGTCATCTTTCCGCCCGCACCTGCCCAAGTTTACGATTGCAGCCCTTGGCAGCTTAGGATTTCGTCATGTCTAGGTGACTCATCCGGCTGCAACCGCCTCAAATTGGATTCGTGTACCTCAGGTCGTGCTTTTGCCTCCGGCTTCCTTCAGATTCCACCTCGCGGTAGACACCCTTGCCCTTGGCTAACGGTAGGCGCTTGCTAGCCCCCGCTCGGGACTTTCACCCTAGAGATGACGCCCATGCTGGGCGTACCAGTAAAAAGAGAGCAGACCCGGGTCCGGGCTGCTCTCTTTGCATGGTACTGTATTCTACTCCGACCAATACACAGCTTCAGGATTCAGAGCTGCGCCTACCTCGCCCTCTTTTACCAAATCGCAATCCAAAAAGCCTTCTTCGTCCAGGAAATAGACTTCCTGTTTGTAGAATTCGCACAAGGTCTCCAGAAACTTCTCCGGGGAATCGTACATGACCACCAGATCACCGTAATCATGCAGCAGATCACACACCCGCTCTGTCCCGTCCGCTGAACGATGGTAGCAAATAAAGTCACTGCCGTAGTTCGTGAGAATAGGCAAAATCGTTCCGTCTACCTGCTGCCCTTTCTCCTTCAGGATACCATTTAGTACTTCAATCTCCTGCGTGTACTCATTAACATGAATTAACCGGTATCCCGGCAGAAACTCAATCAGACTGGGCTCCTCTTCATCACTGCTGGTGCCCGAAACTCTGCTGTAAATAACCTGCAAAAGCTCCGGTGCATCCGGCACCAGAATACCGATAGACGTACCGCCTCCCTCAGCTTCTCCCAGACTCGCTATATAATCGGGACGCAGCTCCGCAGAGAGTCTCAGGAATTCATCAAACTGCCGGGCCAGCGGCGTATTAGAAATATTGGCTTTCATATATGTCATCCTTTATGTGTTAATTGTAAAAAACGGATCATGCAGGGCCTGTCTTGTCCCCGCCGATCCGCCTTTTCACTATTTAGTGGCCGATTGCCACTGCTTCTCCAGCCATTTGTCGAAATCTTCGCCCTTCTCACCTTCATAGGCATCGTAGACGTCGATTCTCATCTTCTTCAGCTTTTCCTTGAACTCTTCATAAGAGTGATCCCGCGGCAGGCTCTTCTTGATGCGCAGCACAATCTTAGGAATGCCTCTGAACAGCTCGGCTTTGTTCTTCGACGGCACCTTCACATCTTCGCCAAAGGCAGCAAGCTTCTGGTATGCAGCTTCTTGGACGGTATATACCGGGTCAGTGGTCATCAGACGGTTAAGGATATCGATAACCTGTTTATGCTTATAAGCGCCGAGTTCTTCGACAGCTGCCAGACGTGCTCTCCAATCCGCAGAGCGTCCAGCCGCCTTCTTCAGTTCCTCGTAATTTTCGGGCAGCTCCTGGTTCAATTCTTCATTATTCAAAACAATACAGTCCCCTTCTTGGTTAAATCTATTGCAATTTTACCGTACCGGGGCCCACCATTTCAATGTTTGACGCAAATTAATTGATCAGGCATACCAGCGCGGAATCCATGTGGTGAAATTCCTGTAATCCTCCAGCGCCTGCCTGCAGCGGATCTGCATACCCTCAATGTCCTCAGCCCCGAAGGGAACGGCCCATTGAATCGAAAACAAGGAGACGTAAGCAACGTAAAGTGCCTGTCTTTTCCAGAACTCTTCAGGAGGCTCCCCGCCGAAATACCCCTTCAATCTCCCCAGGGCAAAAGGGATGCTGCGCTCACGGTCAAAGATTTGCAGCTTGCAGAACTCCTCGGCATAATCTCCGATATCCCAGCGGTTGAAGTCGATGACGCCTATCCCGCCCTCCGGGGTATGAATCAGATTGCCAATGTGAAAGTCCCCGTGCTGATAGACCTTTGCAACCTGATGAATAAGACTGACATGCTTTTTGACAAAAGCTATCGCCTGCCCATCCCCTTCCACCCGGTAAGGGCACTCTTCATATTCCTGGATCCGCCTCAGAATTTTGGCCTGCATCGCCTGCTCCCATTCATCCGGTGTACCGGCACACGGAAGTGAATGCAGCTGCTTCAGCATTCTTCCGGCTTCCTCACCCAAACGGTACTGTTCTCCCGGATCAAGGTCCGCCAGTTTCCCTTCGAGCGGACGTCCTTCCACCCAGGTAAGCAGCATATAGGTATATTTCCCTTTACTGCATACGCCACAATCTATCGCCTGTGACATCGGAAAATCCAGCTGGTTAAACAGCTTAACAACTTCAAATTCAGCACGTTTTCCCTCTAATGCCCGGGCTGAAGAAAGCCTCAGCAGCAGTTTGCGGCCGGCCTTGTCTTCAATATAATACTTTTGATCGCTGGACCAGCCTTTGAGCACAGGCTCCACCGTCACCCAGTCCTCCGAACCCGGTATATCCTGCAATGCCTCCATAAGCAGAACGTCCGCTCCTTTACAGTGATCTATGGATCAGTTTTAACAGCAGCTGCAGGCTTACCTGCTTCGATCAGCACTTTGTTGCCCAGCAGGAAAAATCCCTGAATAAACAACAGCACTCCGGAAATCATCAGCAGCCATTCCACCCGCACGCTGTCAGCCAGCGGTCCGAACACCAGCATGCCCAGCGGCATCATGGAGCTTGAGATCATCCCGAGCACGCCAAACACCCTGCCCAGATAATCCGGCTCCACCTTTTCCTGCAGCAGTACTGTGGACGGTGTATTGAAGAAAGGCATGGCAAGCCCGGTCACGCCCATAACGCCAAGATAAATCCAGAAATCCGGAATCACCCCAAGCGCAAAGGTGCACACCCCAAATGCCAGAGAGGATAGGGTCATCGTATGCACGCGGTTGCGGAAGCCCGGCCAGACCGACATAATCAGACCGCCCAGCATCATGCCGATGGAAAAGGCTATTTCAATGGCAGTCAGCCGCCAGATGTCATCCCCGAAGGTTCTTGTAACCTGCAGCGGAGTCAGAAAAGCAGCCGGTGCAGCCAGCACAAAGAAAAAGGCGCAAAAAATAAAAAAATTCTGGATATAGCGGTGCCCTTTAATGTAGTTAAATCCGAGGCTCAGATCCTGCAGATAGCTTATCGCCTGCTTGGCGGCAGCTTTGGTGTGCAGCGGCACACGTACAAAAATCAGCATCGTCGAGACGGCAACCGCCGCCGTAATGACATCAATAAAAAATATCGCTTCAATGCTGGCCATCGAGAGCAGCGCGCCGCTGAGCATCGGGGAGAGCAGCATGACCATCGCCTGAATACTGCCGTTAAGCCCGTTGATCCGCGTAAGCTGATCTTCCGGCACCAGCTGCGGCAGCATTGCGCCTACAGCGGGAGTCTGCACACCCGCACCAAGCGCACGCACTGCAGAAACCACAAACAGCAGCCACATATCATCGTAGCCCATCAGAAACAGCACGGCGAGAATCAGGGTTGAGAGCGCAATAATCGAATCGGAGAGCACAATCAGCAGTTTGCGGCTGTAACGGTCTGCCCATACTCCGGCGAAAGGAGACAGCACAAACGTCGGCAAAAATCCGCACAGAATCGAAATCGTCATCATAATACCGGACTGGGTGTTCAGGGTGATATACCAGAGAATCGCATACTGCACAAGCGAGGAGCCAAACAGGGAAATCGTCTGGCTGGTCATGAAGAGAATAATGTTTCTTTTCCAATGGGCAGTCATGGACAGAGAATCACTCCTCTTATTCGTACTATGGGGGAGTACATATCGTAGCATACAAAGAGGAAATTGAAAAATAAAACCGGCAGCGTATGAACTGTAATAATTGTTTAATAAGTAGTAGTCCCCTTATACTCTAACACGCCGCGCAACAAATTGACATTTTTCTCTAACTGGTGTTACGCTCACAGTAGATTACCGTTCTCTATTCCGAACAACCAATCCATGCCAGTTCACTATTGCAAAAGGAGAATCTCTATGACTGATCAGCATACCCTGGATACGGGGAGCTTTTCCAAGGAATTGCTGCTCCTTGTTACCCTGCTTACCACCGAAAGCACCGAAAAAGCCGCAGAGCGGAATCCCGAGCTGTTCAAGGATCTGGACTGGGAGCTGTTCATCCGGCTGTCCCTGCATCACCGGGTGTACCCTTTTTTATATCCCAAGCTTAGCCGGACGCCAAAAGAATTTACAGCCGTTCCCGCGGCAGTTCTGGAACGGTTAAAGTGGGAATACCGCCGGAATACGGTGCAAATGCTCCATCTCAGCGGCGAAATGGCCCATATCAGCAGTCAGCTGGCCGGACTGGGTATCCGTTCCCTGTTCCTGAAAGGCCCGGTGCTTGCCCAGGATTTGTACGGCGACATTTCACAGCGCACCTCGCGCGACCTTGATTTCATGGTTCCGCTGGAGCGCCTGGCTGAGGCTGATATGCTGATGGCTGCCGAAGGATATGTTAAAGTTGAGGATTTCGAGAGCATTCTAGGCGACTGGAAGTGGCGGGAGCATCATTATACATACAATCACCCCGGTAAAAATATAAAAATTGAACTGCACTGGAGAATGGGCCCGGGTCCTTCCACAGAACCGGACTTTGAGGAATTATGGAGCCGGGCGCGGCGCAGCCCCCTTGGCGAGCATGTGTATTTTCTGGGCAGGGAGGATTTATTCCTCTTCCTGGCTGCACACGGGGCAAGGCATGCCTGGTCAAGGCTGAGATGGCTGCTCGATATTAAGCAGCTGCTTGCGCAAAAGCCCGATTGCACGGCCCTGACGGCGCTGCTGCACCGGTACAACTATGATATCATCGGCGGCCAGACACTCATTCTGGCTTCCGCTCTGCTGAAAGCGCCGGTCGATCCCGCACTGTCCGTCCTGATGAATAAACCAAAGGCCAAGAGCCTGGCAGAGCAGGCCCTCTTCTATGTGGCACGTATGGTCAATTTGAATGATCCCCCTCTGGAACCCGAGGTGGAGCGGCATTATAAATCTTACCAGCCGGCTATTCTTACACCATGGCACCGGTTTTTGCATGCCGCCAGCTTCCTGTATCCTTATGCAGCTGATGCGAAGACTCTGCCGCTTCCGAAGCCGCTGCATGTCCTCTATTTCCCGCTGCGCCCGTTTCTTTGGACCTACCGGAAACTGACGGGCAGCGAGAAATAACGTTGGCAGGAAGAACTGCTGCTTATAGTGAATGGTTCTGCTGTTGTGATATCGTGCAGTAGAACCTGAAAAAACCCCGGAATCAACAGATTCCGGGGTTTTTGGAGTGTCTGGAGTGCAGACTGCTCAGAGCCTGAATTAAAGAATTCACTTAGGTGGAATTACTCCACCTAATCTTCTGATAAATAACCTTATTACAATGCTTGTGGGAAAAACTCCACTTAAATGTACCAGATTAGTCTCCAAAGGCCTTTATTGGCCCGAATAGATGGAGAATTTCCAACTAAAGCTAATAAATGATGAAAAAAGATACGATTAGGTGGAGGAATTCCAACTAGCTTTTGATTCCAGAGAGACGTTGTTGATTGAGCTGTCTGAAGGAGTCCCAATCGGAGGCGCTCTCTGTAAGAACACACTCCGCTTATCTACATCGCCTCGCCCTGGCTGCTGAGCAGACGGCTGAACATCCCGCCTTTATCGAGCGCCAGGCCGCTGTAGACACCCTGCTGGATGACGCGTCCCTGGTCGATGACGAGAATCTGGTCCGCTCCGCGGATGGTGGACAAGCGGTGGGCAATAACGATCACGGTCACCGAAGACTTAAGACGCTCCAGCGCTTCCTGGATCCGCTTCTCGTTCTCGGTATCCAGCGCACTGGTCGCTTCATCCAGGACGAGGATCGACGGCTTGCGGATGATCGCCCGGGCCAGTACGAGCCGCTGCCGTTCACCACCGGACAAGCGGATGCCGCGGTCTCCGATCAGCGTATCCAGGCCTTCCGGCAGCTTGCGGACAAAGTCCGCGGAAGAGGCGAACTCCAGCGCCTCCCACAGCTCTTCCTCCGTAGCATCCGGCTTGATCATGGTCAGATTATCGCGGATCGTCGCGTTATACAGGAACGGATCCTGCGCGACATATCCAATCGAGCGCCGGTATGACAGTAATCTGTCACCCGATACAGGTTCGCCGTCAGCCAGGATTTCTCCCGACTCCGGCTGCATCAGTCCCATGAGCAGATCGACAAGCGTGCTTTTACCGGCACCGGAAGGCCCGACGATTGCCGTCATCCCGTTAGCCGGAATCTGTACATTGACCCCCTGCAGCGAATACTGCGATTCCTGTGCGTCATAACGGAAGTTCACGTTCCGGGCTTCCAGACTGTGCTTCAGGGTCATCGGGATGACTTCCTTCCCTCCATCCCCGGCGGTGCCATGTTCTGCAGCCTGCAGGCATTCCTCCTGCAGCTTCCGCATCAGCTTAAAGGACGGCAGTGTAGAAGCCAGCTGCTCCATTAACGACTGCAGCGTGGAAAAGGTCGGCCACAGTCTGGCAAATACGAGAATGACGAGCAGCAGATTAGGTCCTCCCGCATTCAGGAATGAGAACGAAAAGAAGATGAACAGCGCGATGAGAAGTGTGGAGGACATTTTGTACACCAGCTGGGAATTGGAACGCAGACGCGTATACGCAAGCTGCTCATTCTTGACCTCACCGGTGAATCCGTGCAGCCACTCCAGCCGCGAGTCTTCCAGATTGTTGCTCTTGATGTCCTTGATTCCGTTCAGCTGATCCGTGATTCCGGCAAGATACTGCTGGCCCAGCAGAGAGCTGCGGCTGCCCAGCTTCTTGGCCTTGCGGATAAATCTGCGGGAAAAGAGGGATAAAAACACAGCACACACCAGTACCGCCAGCGTCATGGACGGAGACAGCCAGAAGGCAAAGGCGATCTGCACAAGCGTGAACAGCAGCGAAGTGATGAACTGCAGGAAGCAGCTGATTCCTGCAAGCACCCGCGCCATTTCTGTAGTCATGAAATTAATGAGGTCAGAGGTGCGCTTCTTGAGAAAGAATGACCACTCGGCCCGCAAAAGCGCACTGTAGATTTCATATCGCAGCTGCCGGCTGTAGGTCTGCTGAATGTCCACATTGCGGATCGCGACAAAACGCGAAATCATATTCTGGCAGAGGACAATCAGGACGTACGCGCCAAGCACAAGCAGCAGCGCCGTCGTCTGCGGCAGCTCTGATATGAAACTGAGCATGGGAAGATTTAAGGCGGAACCTGATCCGCCAAGCTCAATACCGGCCATGCCCAGCATGGGAACCAGCAGCAGAATGGCGGAGCTCTCCAGCAGACCGCTGACGACCATGCCGAGCATATTTAAGTATAGTTTGACTCCGGATAAATGCTGAAGCTGCCGGACGTAGTGTAATATCGCCTGCATGGGTCCACCTCGATTACTCAACTTGTAACACTTTGGCAAACTTCTCTACAACGACAAAGCCCTTCATCGTATCGTCGCCGGAAACATAATAGGCTCCGCTCCGCAGCCAGGCATGGGCAGCCATCTGTCCCTTTTTGTCCCTGGCAACGCCCATATAAAGGGTGCTCTCTATGCCGCGTTTTTCGAGCATTTTAAGCCCTGCAACCGCCCTGACCATACAGGTGCTTTTCCAGGGTGTAACGCGGCTTGCAATCCGGATCGCCTTCGTAATTTGCTGAATCCTTAGAGCCTCGCTGTCCCGGGACACCATCCCTGTCTCCTGTGACTGGATTCCCAGCTTCGGGGCTGTCCGCTTGAACGGAAACAGCAGCTGGATTCTTGCCAGGAAAAGCCGCCATAGCGCTTCCGGAAGCAGCATTGCCGCAGCTCTGTCCCGGGTCAGCAGCTGCCGGATGCGGCCCAGGGCAGTCATGATCCGCTGATGGCGACGAGATCTTCATCCAGCAGGCTTTGCAGGAAAGCCAGGACATCCTGCTGCGCTGTCTCTGCCGGAACCTCAAAAATCTCCTGAATTTTGGCGGCAACCTCACTTACCGTAGAAGGGGTCTCCAGTGCCGACCAAATTTCTCCGCCGACCTCACCAAGATTGTAGTACTTGCCGTTTTTTACGTTCAGCATTACTTTTTCGCCGTCCATGTCGCTTGCGATATTGCCTTCCCGCTGGGCAAGAACGGATTCAAGGGATAATACCTGAGCTGTACTCATCCTTCATCTCTCCTCTCTTAGTGCACGAATAGTATCAAAGATATAAGAAGTCTGCACCGGGGCGCTGAAGCCTTCCTGCGGACGGGTCAGCCGGTACATCGGAAGTCTGTTCACAAAGGAAGCCAGCGTGCTAAAATGCCACTGGCGGATTCCTGTGCGGTCAATCATCGCCTTCTGGTAAGTGTGATTGAACAACGTATGGAACCGTTCCATTCCGGTTACCTGCTGCACCGTCACCGGACCGTCTTCCGTTACCCCCAGCTCAAAGACACCGGCAAGCGGCAGCGGTTCGCCATAAAAGCGGTCATGCACCGGCACGGCAAATTTGGTCTCCCGCTCAAAAAGCGGACGGTATGAGGACGAATTCATTCCCAAATAGTCCAGGCTCTGCTGCCACAGCTTCTGCTGCGGATATCCTGGAACTGCAAGCGGAACTCCATTTTGCACTATAACGGGAATAACATCGTCGCTGATCATGAGATGCCCCTGATCCATCAAATACGAGGCCAGTGTCGATTTGCCTGCCCCTGAGCGGCCAACCAGCGCATAAGCTTTATTGTCCAGCACAAGTGCACTGCCGTGAAGCGGGAGAATCTTTTTCTGCAGCAGGAGAATCCCCATGCAGCTTCCCATAATGAACAGCCGCACACAATCCTCGTCAGCGTTTGCCGCTGGCGATACTGTAATGGTGTTGCCGTCCCGAATAGAAAAAACAGCCGTGTCCTTTGCTTCGAACATGACTTCGTTCCCTTGAACTCCTACGCTCGGAGTGATCTTCGGTATGGCTTGCCAGCGTTCCGACAGATCTCCTCTGATGACAGATACGCTGCCTATGAGTCCCGGCTGATCCGAGACCGGAAGCTCCGGCAGGGGGAATTCGCTGGTGATTTGCAGGCCAAACGCTTTGTAGGCCAGGCCTTGTACGGTACTCGCCATACGGTTCACTCCAATCATCAATATCGTGCCGCCATAGGCGGATCATGCCTGTTATAAATATAGCCCTTATCCCCCTCCAGCAAGCACAGGGGGATGAGGGCCGCGCGAACCAAAATATTCTTAGGAGTAGTGCACCGTCTCATCCGGATCATTTTGGAAGGAGTCGGCGATGGCAAATCCCGGTCCAGCCATAGTCATTTTTACGTCGAGCACTTCCAAAGCAGGCTTGCTGTATTCCTTTTTCATGTATTTCACCCCCTTTCAGGCAGTTATAGGTCAAGACATGCTTTTCAGAAACCGGTAGAAAACAAGACCCCGCGTAAGGAGACGGAAATCCGTATTATAGATCATCTCCGGTGCAGGCTCCCTGCCCAGCCGGTCCAGACAGCCTGTAAGCACCGTTTTGTTCAGGTAAGAGGATGCTAGAGGATCCATAATCATCTCCCGCAGCTCCCCCAGGAAGGCGTTCCACTGCGGAATCATGCGGGTAATGCCGTCTGCACCCTGCACCCCGCGCCGTTTGCGGTTCAGTCTCACCTGGTCCGGCAGCCGTCCCTTCATCGCCCTGCGGATCAGGGAACGGTCCACACCGTTCTGCACAAACTGGTCTTCCGGCACGGAGAGACAGAACCGGATCACGCGCAGATCGTTCGTCGGGTCCCGGTCCCAGACGCGGTATCTGAGCGACAGCTTGGTCGCTGCGGTTCCATTTACATTCCAGATATGCGGCTGTTCAAAATGCTTCCGCCGGATATCGTAGACCGTCTGGTAAGACTGCTGGTCCACATTGAACTCTCTCAGCCGTTCATGCACTGCCGTACGTCTGGCAAACTCGGGATTGATCAGCTCAGGCAGAGCATCCTGCTTCCTCGACAGCAGCCCGGTAATCGATGGAAAAGCCTTTCTGCCGACAATCTGCAGCACCTTCTTCGGGTTTGCTTCCATCGACTCGTTATACTGCCTGTTCTCACGATAGAAGGAGATCAGGCGGAACTCACGGATCAGCTTGGCCTGATAATCCAGTGCAGGCCCCCAGGAAATACTCCAGTTCCCTCTCTGGCCGCTGAGCAGCACGCCGATATCCTTTTTTTGCGCCTCTTCATAGATCCCTTTGAGCCAATAAGAGTTCTCAAAGAACTTATAGGGCATCTCCATAATATCCAGCCATTCATCGACCTCACTGTACGGGCTGAGCTGCGGGAAATTCAGAAAGCTTGGCTGAATATTGCCCACATGGTCGATCGTCTCCTGAATATAAGGACGTTCATCAGCCACCCGTCTGCCCAGATTGAAGTCCACAAAGCTGTCGACAGGATAAGAGCTGAACGTATACAAGGGTTTGCCGCTGCGGCGCAGCTCTTCTGCTGCAAAGCTGACCACGGAGCCGGAATCCAGTCCTCCGCTTAGGTTGGCCCCGGCCGACAGATGGGTACGAAGCCTGTCTTTCACCGCTCGTCCAAAGACGTCCCGGAAAGCCTCTTCATATTCACCGTTGGAGCGAAGCCTCAGCTTGGGCGGAGGTTGCATGGTGTAGTAGCGGGAAAAGACAATCTTCTCACCGGTAACATAAATAGAGTGGGAAGGCGGCAGCTGCTCAATGGATTCATACACCGTGGAGTAGCAGTCTGCAACATCGATTCGAACCTGGATCGCCAGAAACTCGGAAATCCACTCTTCATTCAATCTATGGCTAACCCCCGGCATAGCCAGCAGGGGGTGCATTACTGTACAGAACACGAACAAATGGGACGATCTGTGGAAATACAAGGTCCGGTTGCCGGAGAAATCCCGTGCGCCGAACAATGCGCGCTTCTTCTCATCCCAGATCATAAAAGCAAAGTCACCGACGAGATGAACCGGTGCCTGGTTCCCCCACTTTTCATAGGCAAGCAGGATCAGCAGACTGTCCGGAATAGCTTCGCGGTCTGCCCGGGGCACGTCAAGCTGTTCAAACAGTTCGCTGCGGTTATCGATAATCGCATCCGCTGTAATCGCTAGCCCCCGTTCCCGGTCATAAAAAGGCATGGTTGCATTCACGGATTGCGGAGTAATCCACTGCGAACGGCAGCCCAGAAAAACATCTGTGTTCTGCCATCCCCTGGCATCATCGGCCGGATAACGGTTAAGCTGCTGCATAAGTTTGGGTCCCAGTTCGGGATCCAGCTGCTGGTGCTGCAAATGATAGATACCGGCGATTGCGCTCATGTTCATGCCTCCACCTGCGTGAACGTCTTCCCCGGATCTGTTTCTGATTACCGCGGAGCCTTCACTGTGTACTGGTTCTTAATAAAGAACATTTTTCTTACTATATAATTTAACTCCCCTTACCTTAATTGTGAATGACACAAAAGAATGCTTTTAGGTATCCTTTAGCGTATTGACTTATATATACTTGTATGATATAGAGACAGGCCCACTCCCGCTTTTTCACTTGAAAATGGAACAAAAGTCATGTTATGTTCTTTTGAAATCAGGGATTTGGGGGATGATGTTGTGGGGAATCACGGTATGAAACCGATTATGCTGTCCATTCCGGAGAGCTTTGAAAGCAGCCGGCTGCTGATCCGTGCGGCAAGGTGGGGAGATGGGGCCGGTGTGAACGAGGCGGTTCTGGAGAGCCTGGCTGAGCTGAAGCCCTGGATGCCCTGGGCACAGCACGAGCCTACCCTTGAAGAATCTGAAGTCAGCATCAGAAGGTCCCGGCTGGAGTTCCTGGAGCGCTCAGACCTCAGGCTGCTTCTGTATAATAAGGAAACCGGTCAGCTCGTCGGCAGCAGCGGGCTGCACCGGATCAACTGGCAAAGCCGCAGGTTCGAAATCGGGTATTGGGTACGGACCTCCTGCAGCAGGCAAGGGTATATAACGGAGGCAGTCGAAGCTATTACGAATTATGCTATAAATGAGCTGCAGGCGAACCGGATTGAAATCCGCTGTGATTCACGCAATACCTCAAGCGCAAGAGTGGCTGAACGTTCAGGCTTCACACTGGAAGGCATACTCCGTAATGAAGCCTGTGACACCGAGGGGAACCTGCGGGACACCATGATTTTCTCCAAAGTCCGCGGGGTTGAATACTAAAGGGTCATAAACTGTCCGAACCGGGCCAGATACGCCTCCTTCTCCTTGTAATCCGGCATAATACTGCCCAGACGGCGCCAGAAGGAACGGTCATGGTTCATATGCAGCAAATGGCACAGCTCATGAATGATTACATAATCGATAACCTCGGGCGGAGCCATAGCCAGCCGGTAATTGAAGGTCAGCTTCTTGTCCGCGCTGCAGCTCCCCCATTTGGTTGCCGATTCTACGATATCCACAGTTTTGGGCTTAACTTTCAGCTGGGCCTGATACTGAGGCATCCGCCGGGCTACAATTTTTTTCAGGCTGGCAAAATAGAACTTTTTGAGCTCCAGCTTCAGCTCCTCTGCATTCCGGGCGCCGGGCTCAATGAGCTCGTGCAGCAGGTACTCTTTTCCGAGATAAAGATACCGTTCTTCGCCTTGATATTCCTTGACCTTCGGGGCCTGCCTTGCTGCAGCCAGCCTCTGCTGATTCTCCAAAATCCACTCACCGTGCCGCTCCACTGCGTCCTTTATCACATCTTCACCTGTGCCCTTGGGAGCCTTGACGATGATAAGGCCGTTGGTTTCTATATGAAGCGAAATTTTGGAGCGTTTGCTGTATTGAACATGAAATTGAATAATCTGATCTCCGATTTGAATCTGCATGGCCACCATCGTTTCTGTACTTTATGTTGCTATAAGTGTAGCAGGTTCACGCGCCGTAGTCTTCCTTGAGGACACTGTACAGCTCCAAATCTACAATCCCCTGCCCGGTCCAGAGCGCAGCTTGGCGCAACGCGCCTTCTTTAATGAAGCCGTTCTTCAGCAGCACCTGCTTGGACGCTTCATTGGGCGGCATCACTTCAGCCTGGACTCTGTTGACCTGTACCTCTGAGAACAGATACTCCAGCAGCACCCTTAGCGCTTCCGCAGCAATCCCCTGTCCCCAATACGCTTCCGCCAAAAAATAGCCCACAGTGAGCATATTCACCTTCTGGTTGCAGTCCATTACTTCGATGATTCCCAGCAGCTTGTCCGGTTCCGCCGTGGATATGATTCCCCACTTCACCCGCGACCGTTTGAGATAATCCCGTTCAAAGTGTCCGATCATGCTTTTGACCGCAGCGATATTGGTTTTGGGGAGAATGCCGCAGTACTGGAACACCTTCTTGTTGCTGTAAATCGCGTATACGTCATCCAGGTGCTTATCTTCAATCTTGGCGAGAATGAGCTTCTCCGACCGGAGTACGGGAAACTGTCCAAAAAGCGCTTCAGTATTCATGGGTTCACCCTTCCGTTCAAGCTTTTAACCGGGATATACAGATCCGCCCGGCACTTGCCTTCCTTGTCCTGTGCAGGATCATTCAGACAGAACTCCAGGCAGGGCCTGTCATCGGCCTCGTACCCGCTGTGCGGCAGCCAATTGCTGAATACCTGCTGATAGGCCAGAACTAACTTATCGGTTGTATCATAAAAGGAATATACGGCGCAGGGGCCCCCGGGCAGTGTTGCGAACTCAATACTAGCTTCATAGTCCTGCTGCGCAAATCCGTCCGGCAAGGTGACGCATGCATCATAACGGCAGGCTTGATCCTCCACCAGATCCGGGTCGTCCCGGGAGATGCCGATAAAATAAGCATTGTCAGGGGTTATCCCCTGCCGCTTCGCCCACTGTCCTATCCTGCTCCATGTCTCCTGTGTATCCAGATAACTGCCGGCTTGCCTCACATATGCCACTTTGTACTCCGGAAGCTCGCGGAAGGTAATCATACTGGCCCACGCCCTTTTCAGAAGATTATTGGTCCTGGAACCATTGTAATCCTCATGGCGGGGCTTCTCTTCCGGCTTCTTGCTGGAATACGGGCGAATCTTGCTATCTCTTCCGCTGCTCTTCCTAAATACGCTTGGCGTTGTGCCGTAGTACTTTTTGAACAGACTATTAAATGTAGAGACCGATTCGTATCCGCACAGCTGGGAGATCTCCAGAACAGACTTTTGTGTCTCCAGCAGCAAAGTTACAGCATTTTGCAGCCGTATCCGGTTCACGTACACCGCCGGAGTCACACCGGTCTGAGCTGTAAAGATCCGCGAAAAATGATATTTCGAGAAATGGGACACCCCGGCCAGAATAGTAAGGTTCAGCTTTTGTCCGCTATGCTCCTTTATGTATTGCAGCACACAGTCTATTCTATACTGATAGTCGTTATTGTTCATGGTTCTTTGGTCTCCGCAGTAAAGGGTAAGGAACTACCAGAATTATACACCGTGAAGTGAGTTGGCGTCACTTTTGCAGACCTCCGCATTAGTTCCAACCGTTTAACACCAAAAAACCAACGCCAAAATTCACGCTGAGGGTCTCCAGGTTATTATAATATTTCACTTGTTAATAAGCTGATTAAACGCCGCCGAGTCAAATCTGTCGCCCTGTATGAGCCATGCACCATTTACTTCTTTTAAAGTCAAAATGCCCTCTACGGGAACCCTGCTGCTCTCCTTGTCCTCTTGGTCCGTTAACACCAGGTCTGCATTATATCTTAATTCGATAATCTCTTTCTTGTCGTTTACAAGAGTAAATACAAGGTTGTCCGGCTGTAATGAAAGTTTGTGTTCATGAACGGCCGTTAAAGGCAAAGCTGTGTAGCGCGTATCGACTGCCTTTGCATAAAAGTCGTCTGTAAAGAAGGGTTTTAATTCTTCGTTTCGCGTTTGAATAGCCTCGTCTGATAGAACATCCCCAGCAGCTTCGACGGTGTATTCTTTATTTTTATATGCCTCCGCGGCTTCTATCGCCTTATTCACAGCCTCCTGATTTGTAGAACTGCTGTCTGGATTTGCGGTAACCGCGTTCCCGGCAGCTGAGTTAATGTGCGGTGGTTCATTTGCCGGGGTCTCTTGACTGCAGCCATTAATGAAGACCAGCGATAGTGCAATAGATCCAACTAGCAGCAGCTTTTTGCTCATAACCTCACTCCTTTTTACATTACTTACATCTAGTTTCCATATTTACGTCAAGTATCCGGCCTGGTTTCAAGTTTCTTACATATGCTTTTGCGCGTCAGCAGACTATTCACGTTGAGCATTCAGCCTACTATAATTCTAACGGACCCAGAGGGCCTTATTTCAGCAAAATGCACCCGATTTATAAGCTAACGGACCTCAGTTCCGTTATTTAGCCGAATTTATCCTGAAACGGGCTGCCGCTTAGTAAATAAAGGATCTACGGTCCGTTAGCCCGGTAAAATGCACGATTTACAGCAAATAAGGGATCTACGGTCCGTTAGCTTCGCTGCAGTACAAGCACAAAAAAGCTGCTGCAGTACAAGCACAAAAAAGCTGCTGCAGTACAAGCACAAAAAAGCTGCCCCGGCAAAAGCCGGAAGCAGCTTGCTTATTCAATGATAGAGTTAGAGTTACGGCGAAGGCATGCCGCCGTTCGCATTCAGTGTCTCGCCGCTGACATAGCTGGATTCCGGGCTGGCGAGGAATACGTAGGCCGGGGCCATTTCGACCGGCTGGCCGGGACGGGTAAGCGGAGTGCTGTTCCCGAATTCCTTCAGCGCATCCTCAGGCTGGCCGCCGCTTACCTGAAGCGGAGTCCATACCGGTCCTGGTGCTACCACATTGACGCGGATGCCTTTCTCTCCCACCTGCTGGGCGAGCGATTTACTAAAGGTGTTAATGGAAGCCTTAGTAGTAGCATAGTCCAGCAGGATTGGCGAAGGCGAATACGCCTGAATCGAAGACGTATTGATGATCGTGCTGCCCGGCTTCATATGCTTGATCGCCGCTTTGCACAGCCAGAACATCGCATACACATTCGTCTTAAAGGTAGCATCGAACTGCTCCGTTGTAAGGTCGGCAATATTTTCAACAAACTGCTGTTTGCCTGCAATATTGGCGAGAATATCGATGCCGCCAAGCTGCTCTACAGCTGTATTAATCAGCTGCTCGCAGTACTGCTCGTCCTTGAGATCACCTGGCAAAGCAACCGCCTTGCGTCCGGCTTCCTCTATGATCTTCACTACTTCCTGCGCGTCGGCTTCTTCTTCCGGCAGATAAGACAGGACCACGTCGGCTCCTTCCCGGGCATAAGCAATCGCCACCGCACGGCCGATACCGCTGTCCGCTCCGGTAACCACCGCCTTGCGTCCGGTCAGGCGCCCGGTACCGCGGTAAGTCTGCGAGCCGTCATCCGGCTTCGGCTGCATTTTCTTCTCCAGACCGGGTTCCGGCTGCTGCTGCTGAAACTCCGGCGTGGCCTTTTGAAATTGGGTTGTTGGATCCTGTACTGTAAATTGATCGCTCATCGTGCATTCCTCCTCTATAATCTCGATCGGGTGATGACTATGGGACAATTAACATTTCAGAAAATGATTTGACTCTTTTAATGTAACCATATATTCATCTGCTAAACAGCACCATTAACTATCAACCCGCTTAAACATTAAAGCTATTAAGAGCCAGCGCTCATCCCGTATGAAGTATTGCATCTCCGCGTTCCTTTAATTACCATTATAATTATATAAAATGTGAGGAGCGTTGTTATGACAAGTTACGAATTCTATCCCTCCCGAAGCGAAGAGCTCCTCTTCAGCCTGCTGGACATCTGGGAATCTTCCGTACGCCATACGCATCATTTTCTGTCCGAACAGGACATCGCTGCTTTGCGTCCCCTTGTTTTGCAGGGAATGAAAGAGATCGGCCATCTGCTGACCTGTATGGATGACAATAGACAACCGCTCGGCTTTATAGGTGTTCAGGACCACAAGATTGAAATGCTCTTCGTAAGCCCTGACGCGACAGGAACAGGTATTGGAAAAAAGCTCGTAACCCGCGTCCTGCAAGAGCTTGGCGTGCACAGCGTAGATGTGAATGAACAGAATCCCCGGGCTCTGGGGTTCTATGAGCATATGGGATTCCGCGTGTTTGACCGCTCCGACCAAGACGACCAAGGCAATCCCTTCCCGATCCTCCATATGAAAATGCCGTAAGCAGGACAAAGACCCCTCCGGAAATCCGGAAGGGTCTGTATCTTATTCCTACAAGCTCTATTCCACCGACTTCAACGCTTCAATCATATGAATCCGTTTGAGCTTGATATGCATGAACGCCATAACGATGCCTGAGAACACCATGGTTAAAAGAGCGGCGTACACATAACTGGGCCAGTTAATGACCGGCGCGAACATCGTCGCATCCAGCTCAGCCGTCTGCAGGACGAAGCGGTGCAGTACAATCCCGAGACCCGAACCGGCCGCAATGCCGAGTAAGGTCAGCAGGATATTTTCCCGGTAAATGTACATCGTCACTTCCTTGTCATAGAAGCCCAGCACCTTAATGGTCGACAGCTCGCGGATCCGTTCGGACACATTGATATTGGTCAGATTATACAGTACGACAAAAGCCAGTGCAGCCGCTGACACAATAAGCACCAGTGTGACAACATCCATACTTTTCATCGTTTCGTCAAAAGCCGTCCCGACGCTGCTGGAGAAGCTGATGGCGGCAACACGCCCGTTAGCTGTAAGCTTTTCGCCGAATTCGTCTTCCCATGCGCTGTCCGGCGCGTTATAGTTCACCAGCGAAGTATTATACACCGGTTCTTTGCCGAAAAGAGAAGCATAATACGCCGGAGTCATGTATGCATAATGCATAACATAATTCTCCGTAATCCCTGTAACTTTAACCTTGAATGTTTCGTTCCTGTTGTCTACCAGATTCAGGCTGTCACCCGGCTCAAGCCCGTACAGTTTGGCCAGCTTCTCAGAGATGACAGCCCCCTCGTCCGTAAGCTGCAGCACTTCGCCGCTGACCCGGTTCCGCAGCTGCACATAATCAGAGAGAGAGTCTGTAGACTCCGGAATAAACAGATTCACATCCTGGTCATTTACACCGCCGGCACGTGCAGTCAGCGTCTCCTGCGCCACATCCAGTGTTCCCGTAATGGCGGACTCGCTGCTGATCAGCCGTTCATACGCCGCTTGTTCAGTATCTGCTGCATCCGTATGAAGCGCGACAAGCGCATCGTATCTCATAATGGCACCGAACTGCTGCGGGGCGATGCTGCCGATCGAATCCTTGAGGCCAAAGCCGGTCAGAATCAGCGCCGTACAGCCGGCTACCCCGAATACCGTCATGAACATCCGCTGCTTGTAGCGGAACAAATTCCGCGCCGTAACCTTCTGGACAAAGCTCAGCCGCCGCCAGATAAAAGTGACCCGTTCAAGCAGAATCCGCTGGCCGCTCTTCGGCGCTTTCGGACGCATCAGGACAGAAGCGTTGCCGCGCAGCTCTACCCTTGCAGCAAGCCAGGCCGTCAGCGTGGTGCAGACCAGGGCCACAACCACCGAGATGATGGAGTAGGACAGATAGAAGCTTTTGATCAGATCAGGCAGATTATAAAGTGAACTATATGCATTAAAAATAATAGCAGGCAGCAGGCTGTAACCGACGGCAAGCCCGACTGCCGAAGCCGCCAGACTGGCAAGTGTGCCGTAAACCATGAATTTGGCCATGATGTCACGGTTGCCGTAGCCGAGCGCTTTCAGGGTCCCGATCTGCAGACGGTGTTCTTCCACCATCCGTGTCATCGTCGTTAAGCTGACCAGCGCCGCAATCAGGAAAAAGAATACCGGAAACACGCTGGCAATGGCCGACAAGCGGTCAGCATTGTCCTTGTACTCGGCATACCCCGGGTATGCATTCCGGTCGGTAACGTAAATCTTCGGCGGCTCCAGTGCGGCTAACTGCCGTTCACCTTCAGCCAGCTCTTCCCTTGCAGCCATCAGCTCCCCGGGAACTTCAGCACCGCCGTCTCCGGCCGGCGCCTGCACCTGCCCTTCCGCCGCCTGACGTGCCGCTTCCGCCAGCTGCTGCTCGGCAGCGGCCAGCTCGGCACGGCCTTTGGCCAGTTCTCCTTCCACTTCGGCCCGCAGTTCCTCAAACCTCGCTTCCTGAACCCCGGCCATCGCCTGCTCTACGGCTTCAGTATGCTTCGCGATCAGCTCCTCATACTCAGGCGTATAAGCCTCCGCACCGGCAGTATCCTTGAAGGACAGGTACGCTTCCGTATAGACCGGCATTGTAAAGTCCGACTCCGGAATGGCGGCAAACGCGTCGGCGGTTCCTTTGCCAATCGTGCTGGTTCCGCGGTTGTTTTTCTCAATAAACTGCGGACTCCGTACAAAACCTACTACTGTATACTCCAGCGTACTGAAATTCTCCGACAGTTCCTCCTCCGTACCGTTTCCGCTGAAAACTACTTCATCTTCCAGAGAATACTCCCCGGCCAGCACATCATCCAGCACGATTTCTCCGGACTGCTCCGGCAGCCGCCCTTCCATCAGACGGTATTGGTTAAGCGGCTTATCCGTGTTATAAGAAAACACTTTAAGAATGGCAGCATTATCCCCGGCAAATACATCCGCGCTGTAACCCGGCTGCACTACATCAACGCCAGGCACTGTCCCCAGCAGTTCAATATCATCCTGCTTCAGTCCGTAGGTGCTCTGCACCTTCAGATCCATCAGCCGGTTCTCCCGGTAGAAAGTCCCGGCGGTATCCAGCATATCCGGACCGGCAGCCTTGATACCGGCAAAAAAACAGACGCCCAGCATAATGATGGCAAAAATCGAAATAAAGCGGGCCTTTGTATGCCTGATCTCACGAAAAATATCCTTCCAGAGTGCTCGTTTCTTCATCGGTTCCTTCTCCTTACCATTCGATATCGTCCACAGATACCGGCGAAGGATTGACGATCATCTTCCGTACCTTGGCATTGTTGATTTCAATGACCCGGTCCGCCATCGGTGCAATTGCCAGGTTATGCGTGATGACGATCACCGTAGTCCCGGTATTGCGGCAGGTATCCTGCAGCAGCTTCAGCACCTGCTTCCCGGTGTTGTAGTCAAGCGCTCCCGTCGGCTCGTCGCAGAGCAGCAGCTTCGGCTGCTTGGCCAGCGCCCTGGCAATAGCCACACGCTGCTGCTCGCCCCCTGACAGCTGGGCCGGGAAATTATTCAGCCGCTCGCCAAGTCCCACATCCTCCAGTACCTTGCGCGCATCCAGGGCACGCGGGGAAATCTGGGAAGCCAGCTCGACATTCTCCAGCGTGGTCAGGTTAGGCACCAGATTGTAGAACTGAAACACAAAACCCACGTCATTGCGCCGGTAGCCCGTCAGCTCCTTACTGCTGAATTTGGCGATATCGGTACCATCCACAATGACCTGGCCTTCGTCGGCCGAATCCATCCCGCCCAGAATATTAAGCACTGTCGATTTGCCCGCCCCGCTGGGACCGACAATGACGGCAAATTCACCTTTATTAATCTCAAAATCAATTCCGTCGTTGGCAGTGATCACACTTTCGCCCATTTTATAGCGTTTGTATTCGCCTTTTACAGCAACAAAGCTCATTGCCCATCCTCCTGTCTTTTTCTAAGCCAAACTAATCATTCATCAGTTTAATTTTTCCACATGATTTTAGTGTATCATAATTACAAACCTAAGGCCCAATGCGGCCCGGCAGGCACACATTCTCCATAATCCAAAACTTGTTATTGGCCGGGCTAACTTCATACAATCATTATCCAAGTCATACAAAGGAGCTGAACCGATGAGAATTACCTGCTACTACGGAAAGCATGCAGAGATGGGATATATTTATTTGACCCCGCCGAAGTTTGAATATAATGATGAAGCCCATGCAGTGAGGAATGAAATTTTTCATTATGTAAGTGCGGACAACCTCCGCATCCCTTTGGTGACAGATATAGACCCCGCACCAGCTCTGAATCAGATGAAGCTTGCCGCGAACACCTTCAGGTCCGATTATGGATACGGCTACGATACAGAGTTTGGCAATGACATGGATGCACAAGGCTATCTTAAGGGGGTTGAGCTGACGCTGCCAGGTAAACGTTTCGTGGACCTTGTAGACAAGCAGGCCTTCAAAATTATTCAGACCTCATGGAAAGGCCGGATGTTCCACCTGCTCACGCTTGATCATCTGGCGAATGTCCTGCATCCCGGAAATGTCCTTTATAGAATGAGTGATGCGGAGGATGCTTTTGTAATTGTGCAGTTGAGCAGCGCAGAGAATGCGGGATACGCCGACCCGGATAACAAGGCGCCGCGGACACCTATCGCTTTGTTCAAAGGAGTTCTGTCCGCCCGTGAAGACATCTACTCTCTGGACTATTTAATGAAGCCGGATTTCTTTATGTGTGAAGACTGATTGCAGGCCAAAGAGACCCCCAGCGGTCTGGAAGGCCTCTTTCTTTGTATAGAGCGTACCCTTAACATTAGTTAATAGATATCGCGGCAGTAGCGTTTGTTCAATGACATTTCTTTCACGTAAGCCCGCGCTCCTTCCGCACTCATACCGCCATGCTGCTGCACAACGGTTAAAAGCGCGGCTTCTACCTCCTTCGCCATCTGGCCGGCATCTCCGCAAACATAGAAGCAGGCACCTTCCTGAAGCCAGGACCACAGCTCCGCGCCATGCTCGATCATCCGGTGCTGCACATAGATTTTGTCAGCCTGGTCACGGGAAAAGGCAGTATCCAGCCGGTTCAGGACCCCTTCACTAAGGAAGGCCTCAAGCTCATCCCGGAAATAAAAGTCGCTGTGCTCACGCTGTTCCCCGAACAGCAGCCAGTTTTTGCCCGTCGCGCCGCTCGCCTTGCGCTCCTGGAGAAAACTGCGGAAAGGGGCAATACCTGTGCCCGGTCCGACCATTATAGCCGGTACACCGGAGATGGACGGAGGGCGGAAATGGCCATTTTTTTGAATAAAAACCGGTATTTCCGTATCTGCACCGGCAAGATCGGCCAGAAATGTAGAGCATACACCTTTGCGCTCGCTTCCTCTGTACTCGTAACGGACCGTGGATACTGTAATCTGTACCTCTTGCGGATAGGCTTTCTGACTTGAGGAAATGGAATAGAGACGGGGCTGCATCGGTTTGAGCAGGCTGACCAGTTCGGCTGCGCTCACCGTTACAGGAAACTCCTGCACCAGGTCAATCAGCTGACGCCCCCACAGCCATGATCTGAGATTATCCCGGTTCTCACTTTCCAGAAGCTCAGCCAATACCCCGTGCTGCGACCGGTCCCGGAACAGCCTGAGCATATCCGGAGCTATCCGGGTGATTTCGAAGTGACGGATCAGCGCCTCCGCAAGCGGGAGTTCCCCGTGTCCTTTTACATTCACCTTAGCAGACGGCTCCAAATCAAGCGCATTTAACAGGCTGGCTGCGAGTTCAGGACAATTGGACGGCCATATCCCCAGTGCATCTCCCGCTTCATACTGCAGGCCCGTGCCGGACAGATCAAAGGAATAGTGTCTGGTTTCCTTCAGGGAATCCGCTGCGCTTAACCGCCGGTTAAACAGAATCCGCGAACTCACGGGAGTGTTCCGGTGATATCCCCGTTGCTCCTCCTTCGGGGCTACGGCTACACTATGAGTCTGCACCGGTACAGCTGCCGCGCCCGCTCCGCTTGCCTGCAGCGGCAGGACTGCTTCTGCCGGCACAGGCAAAGAATTCTCCGGGCCGCATACCGACCGGCTTAGCTCTCCGGAGACTGCAGCGCTCCATGCTTCAACCTGCTCTTCGTAATCCGTATCACAACGGGTACACTCCAGGAGCCGCTGCGCACCAAGCTCAGACAACCGGTGATCCAGATTGCTGCCGAAGCCGCAGAACAGATCATAATTTGAATCCCCCAGCGCCAGGACGGCATAGTTCAGGTTCGTTAACCGGGGAGCAAGGCCCCCGGACAGCGACTGATAGAAGGCCGCTCCATTATCCGGCGGGTCTCCGGCTCCGAATGTGCTGGCAATGAACAGTACATGCTGCTGCCGGGCCAGTTCCTCCACAGGATACTGATTCATGTTGATCAGCCGCACGTCATACCCGGCAGCCTGCAGCTTTTGCGCGCAATGAATGGCGGCACCTTCTGCATTTCCGGTCTGTGAAGCCCAGAGCAGAGTGACTGGAAGCTTCGTCTCCCGTAAACTTTCGCCTTCCTGAAGAGCACTCCGCGAGAACATGCCGGCCAGCAGGCCGTCTACCCAATAACGCGTCTGCGGCCCAAACGGCGCAGAAGGCGGAAGAACCGGAACACCGGTATCACTGAGAGCCTCCCCGGTGCGCAGGCTGGTTATGAATCCCGACAAATAATCCTGTTCGCGGGTATCCAGCGTTATCGCTGTCCGGGATGGTAACCCCAGAACCGCTTCCAGCATATCCAACTGTGCCATATGCACGGCCTCCTTCGTATGATTGCTAACCTTACAGGTTAGTGATTCCGGTTCAGCTCCGTCCCTGCCGGGCACTTCCTGCTTCTCCGCCAGGTACTCTGCTGCCTTAGCCAGTGTAACGGAACAATATTTCAATTCAGGCTGCAGGGACAAGGGATCGACTGCATCATTGGTGAGCGCGTTGATCGCCAAATGGCTGCCATATAGATCGTTCCAGTGAAAGGGAGCAAAGCAGTTTCCGGGAAGCACACGGTCTGTAATGACCGCCGGCAGAACGGCCTTCCCGCGCCTGGAACAAATCTCAACCGGGTCACGTTCTGCAATGCCGAGTACCTCCGCATCCTCCGGATGAATCTCTACAAAAGGACCCGGATTAAGCTTATTCAGCTTCCCGCTCTTTCCCGTCTTGGTAAGAGTATGCCATTGATGCTGCAATCGTCCGGAGTTCAGCACAAACGGATATTCCTGATCCGGCATTTCGGCAGGCGGCAGATACGGGCGCGCCCAGAATACCCCTTTGCCGCTGTCTGTGGGGAAAACAATCCGGCTTACGCCGCTGTTCCACCCCTCCAGAGCCGCGCCGCTGCCAGCCGCTTCTGCCAAGTATCGTATCGGATTACGGTCATCCGTACTGTCCGGGGGACAAGGCCACTGCACCGGGGTGTTACGCAGCCGCATATAATCTGCTCCCCGGATGTCATAGCCGGTCTTCGGGTTCCAGGCCTGTTGGATTTCCTTGTATACCTCTTCCGAGGAAGCATAGGAAAACGCCGCAGCATACCCCATTTCACAGGCCACCCGGGCAATGATCTGCCAGTCGGGCACTGCTTCACCCGGAGGTTCTACCGCTTTTTGCAGCAGGGTCAAGTTGCGTTCCGAATTAATCATCACGCCCTCGCCTTCTGCCCACAAAGCCCCCGGCAGCAGAATATCCGCGTATTTGTTAGTTTCAGTCTCCATAAAGCTGTCCTGGGTGATGACCAGCTCGGCAGCTTCCAGTCCCGCGATCACATTGCTGCGGTTAGGTACAGTAGCCACAGGATTGGTGCAGATAATCCAGCAGGCTTTGATCTCTCCGGCCCTCATGCTCTCAAACATGGATACAGTGCCGCTGCCTGTATCACTGCGGAGGGTGCCTTCGGGCACCTCCCACAGCCGTTCCATAAATCTGCGATCGGCTTCGGCCAGTACAGAGCGCTGTCCCGGCAAGCCGGGACCCATGTACCCCATCTCCCGGCCGCCCATGGCATTGGGCTGGCCGGTGAGCGAGAAGGGCCCGCTGCCCGGACGGCATATGGCGCCTGTGGCCAGGTGCAGATTGCAGATGGCATTCGTGTGCCAGGTACCGTGCGTGCTCTGATTAAGACCCATGGTCCAGAGCGTCATCCAGTTGGCCGCCCTGCCGATCATTTCTGCTGCCTGACGGATGTCCGCCTCAGGGATCCCTGTGATCCCGGCTACTCTGTCCGGGGAATACTCCTCCAGGAAATCCGGCATAACCTCAAACCCGGAAGTGAACTCCTCAATAAAGGCGGGGTCGGTATGGCCGTTCTTCATCAGCAGATGCAGCATTCCGTTAAGCAGAGCCAGATCGGTCCCCGGCCGGATCTGCAGGTACAGATGCGCTTTATCCGCAGTAGCTGTCCGGCGGGGATCAACCACAATCAGCTTCGCTCCGGCTTTGACCCGGTCCATCATCCGGAGGAAGAGAATCGGATGGCAATCAGCCATATTGGCACCAGTCACAAAGAACAAATCCGTGCAGTCCATATCCTGGTAAGATCCCGGAGGACCGTCCGCCCCAAGCGACAGTTTATATCCGCTGCCGGCGCTTGCCATGCACAGGCGTGAATTCGATTCGATATTGTTCGTGCGGATGTAACCTTTGGCCAGCTTGTTGATCAGGTATTGGGCTTCCAGCGTCATTTGTCCTGAGACATAAAAAGACAGTGCATCCGGCCCGTGTTCCTCAAGGATACCCCGGAGCCGCCGGGCCGTTTCACTAATCATCTCATCTAAAGGAACTCTGGCGGGTTCACTTTTCCGGTCTTGACGTCTGTAAGCAGCCTCCAAGCGTCCTGGTCCGGTGATAGCTGCGGCTGCATTGCTTCCTTTGGTGCATAATCTGCCGAAATTGGCCGGATGCTCCTTATCTCCGGTGATTTTGACCACACGGTTACCGGACACCTCCAGAATCATGCCGCAGCCGACGCCGCAGTAGGGACAGACGCTTTTTACTTTTTGAATAGTCATGTGGATTCACCGCCAGGGAAGTCTTCTTTTTTAATGGATTAGAAATTGACCCCGGATTCCGCCTTGGCCCAGGTTTTTCTCCATGAACGTGTGACTGCATAGAAAACCAGTGTTGTAAGCAGCACGATGGAACCTACAACCAGAAAGCCTGTGGCTTGGGAGCCGGTGGATTGTTTTAACGGACCGAGAATGTAGGTGGGCAGCAAATACCCCCCAAGTCCTCCTGCAGCACCGACAATACCGGTAATCACTCCAATTTCTCTGGAGAACCGCTGGGGGATAATCTGAAATACCGAACCGTTCCCCATACCGAGACTGGCCATCATTACACTGGTATACAGAAGCATAACAAGGAAAGAACCCGGCATAGACGCAATGGCAAAGGCACATACGGTAATCACACTGTACAAAATCAGCAGAAGGCGCATTCCGCCGATTTTATCTGCAATCCAGCCTCCTACAGGCCGGAAAAGACTGCCTGCAATGACTGTAATCGTTACAAGGTAACCGATTTGAACCCTGCTCAAGCCGCCGGCTACCGTGCCGTCACCGTACACATCATAGAAGAAAATACTTGCATAGTTAGCGAAACCGACGAATCCTCCAAAGGTAATCGCATAGAACATCGAGAACCACCAGGTATCGGCATGCTTGAAGACACTGAGATAATCCTTCAGCGGTTTGGGTGCAGGGGCATTCGGGGCATCTTTGACCAAGACAGCAAACACAATCATGACGATAATCAGGGGAATCAGCGCGACAGCAAACACATTGTGCCATCCGTAAGCCTGAGCGATCTGCGGTCCAAAAAAGGTGGCCAGCGCCGTCCCGCTGTTCCCTGCTCCGGCAATGCCCATCGCCAGCCCCTGATATTGCGGAGGATACCAGCGGCTGGCCAGGGACAGGGATACGGCAAAGCTCGCACCCGCAAATCCCAGCAGAAAGCCGATCATATGAATCTGCAGCAGGCTGGTGCCGCCAAGCCATCCCCAAAAAAGCGGAATCAGCGTCAGGGACATACCGATCAGTCCTGCCTTTTTGCAGCCGATACGGTCTGCCAATATTCCCATAGGAATCCGGAACACCGAGCCGCCAAGAATAGGAATCGCCACCATCGTGGCTTTCTGGGTATCCGATAAGCCAAAATCCTTAGTGATGTACAGCGACAGAGCTCCGCACAGCACCCAAATCATAAAACTGACATCAAAATACAAAAACGCTGACAACAAACTCGGGGCATGGCCGGCCTTACGGAATCCTTTTGCTTCCATCTCGGAACCTCCTCCTGATTATGGGCAGACAATGCTGCGGGTATGACAAAAAGAAGCCGACTAACAGAACCCGCATTACCTGCGGATTTCGTTCATCGGCCCCGTTGCCATTTGCAGTCACATCATCGTGACTGACACTATGATAGGTTCAGTAACATCAGCATAACAGTGCATCCGGCCACAGCGTTGTGAGGATGACCTGTCAGACTTGCCAGGGCACATTGCCCGGCCGCTTAAACCTTATACTGCCAATATAAAGAGCTTCGAAAACAATGTCAATATAAATAACATAAAATTTTAAATATTTTATTAAAAGGCGATAAAGCAACGCATTTAAACGCATTTATTTAGATTATATGTAAGATTATATAACATTTTTTTCTTTTCTCCAGCGGATATTAAACCTGTTTAACGGTAAAAGTTCTTGCAGCCTATGACTGGCCCATCTTCCAGGGATATCCCCCCTTATGGTACCTTATCTTTAAACATGACATACTGCCGTCACTCTATTGTGGTAAAACTAGGATAAAAGCGAGGTGTTCTGCTTATGGCAAGCTATGATTATGTATCCAAGGCGGATTTAATAGAAACTATCCATGCGAAGTACATACTGCTGGATGCGGAGTATGACGGGGTGGAGAACAGCGATAAAGATTTACGGTTACCGGAGGTGGATAAAACCCCCGCCGAAATCCTTGCCTACCAGCTCGGCTGGCTTCCACTCGTGATGGGCTGGGACAAAGATGAACGGGAAGGCCGGGCCGTGCATATGCCGTCTCCAGAATACAAATGGAACCAGCTTGGCGGACTGTATGATTCCTTCTATAAGAAGTACGCTGAATATTCCCTTACTGAGCTGCGGGAATTATTCCGGCTGCAGGAGCAGCAGTGGCTGGAATGGATTGATACACTAACTGATGAGGAGCTGTTCACCCAGGGCGTGCACACATGGACAGGCACCAAAGAGAATTGGCCGATGGCCCGGTGGATTCATATCAACTCCGTCGCCCCCTTCACCTCCTTCCGGACGAAGATCAGGAAGTGGAAGAAGCTCAGGGTGCAATATCTCTAAGGGATGATGCCTACGGAGAGTAATATTGAACAACGCCCCCGAAACGGGGGCGTTATCCGAAAAGAAAGTGGCTGTAGCCTATGAACAACTGTTTACGTTGCGGCAGCCCATTGTACTCGATTTTTCGCGTACATTTGGTCCGCCGATCCTCGCGGCAGCACATTATACTCGATTTTTCGCGTACATTTGGTCCGCCGATCCTCACGGCAGCTCATTGTACTCGATTTTTCGCGTACATTTGGTCCGCCGATCCTCACGGCAGCCCATTGTACTCGATTTTTCGCGTACATTTGGTCCGCCGATCCTCGCGGCAGCTCATTGAACTCGATTTTTCGCGTATATTTGGCCCACCGATCCCCACGGCAGCACATTATACTCGATTTTTCGCGTACATTTGGTCCGCCGATCCTCACGGCAGCACATTGTACTCGATTTTTCGCATACATTTGGCCCGCCGATCCTCACGGCGCACAATTAGCGATACCTCTCCAGCTCATAACCCTGCTGCGTGTGCAGCATCATCACCTTGCGGTTCCCCTGTGCGTACCCAGCGTAGCGATTCTTTGTCCTCCTGCTTCAGATGTGACAGCCTTCTCCCCCGTCAAAAGCCGCCGGTTCCGTATCGGCTCCCGTCTGCTGTATTATTGATTACCTTGATTATTTCTCCATATTATTCTTGATTGCGCTCTCCCCAAAAATGCAAGGTAAAGTTTAATTATAAAAATCCTTCCCATGGAGTTCATCCATGAACTCTTCTATTATAAAACATGGCTCTGCCAGCAAGGCTTTCAGCGGCTTAAAAAGGGTGTTCAAGCGATTGTAAAAAGAAGTTTCTCCAGTTGCCGATGCCAGCCGTTTATTGTGTTATAATCACGTTGATTTATTCATTAGGCAGACAAAAAAGACAAACAGAAACAGGTGATCAGATGTGTTTGAACTGAAGTGGCTGTGGCAGAATCTGGAGGGAAACCGTACGCGGTATGTTTTTGCCCTCTGCCTATCAGTGGTAGGCTCTGCGCTTACGATTGTGAATCCGTACATCAGCCAGCGCATTGTCGATACGTTCATAGCCGGCGACAATGCAGTGCAGAATCTTACAGATGAACGGGGGCTGCTCATCGCGCTCTGTCTGGGTATGATCGGCTTTTCCCTGCTGCGCACGGGTCTTGCTTATGTAACGACCATGCAGTATGAACGGTCTTCGCAGAACATGATGTACAACATCCGTGTGTATCTGTACAACAAAATCCAGGGCCAGGACAGAAAGTATTACGACCAGAACCGTACCGGTGACCTTATGACCAAAATGACAGGTGACCTGGATATGGTGCGCCACTCCATGGCGTGGATTTTCAAGACGATTATTGAATCGCTCACAATTTTTGCAGCCGCCGTCATTTATTTCTTTACGATTGATGTGGAGCTGACGCTGTGGATGCTGATTCTTTCTCCGCCGATTTTTATCGTGGCCTACATATTTGCCAAGCGTGTCCGCCCGATGTATATCGACCTGCGGGAACGTCTGTCCCAGCTGAACACGACAACACAGGAGAATATTTCAGGCAACCGTGTAGTCAAGGCCTTCGCCCGCGAAGAGTTCGAGATTGAGAAATTTACAGACAAGAGTGTGAACTATTCCAAGGCCAACAAAAAGGCTGCACTCGTCTGGCTGGATTACTTCCCGTATCTGGAGAGCTTCGCCCAGGGCTTTAACGTTATTCTGCTGCTGGCCGGCGGGCTGTTCCTGATCAATGGCCGGATTACTTTTGGTGAATTCGCTGCATTCTCATCCCTGATCTGGGCGATTTCGAACCCTATGCGCAACATCGGGATCATTATCAATGATATCCAGCGCTTTTTTGCCAGCTTGTCCAAGATCGTCGATATTTACTATGCCAGCCCGTCCATTGAAAACAAGCATAACCCGGTCAACAAACGCCGTTATGCAGGCCGCATCCAGTTCGATCATGTCAGTTTCAAATATGATACTGCGACCGTGCTGAACGATGTGAGCTTTACAGTCGAGCCTGGCGAAACCGTTGCCATTATGGGCTCCACAGGCGCAGGCAAAACAACCATCATCAATCTGATCCCGCGTTTCTATGATGTATCGGAAGGACGTGTCCTCGTAGACGGCACCGATGTCCGGGAGCTTGAGCTGGATGAACTCCGCGGAAATATCGGGATGGCGACCCAGGATGTGCTGCTGTTCTCAGATACCATTGACGGCAACATCGCTTATGGTGATCCCGAGCTGCCAGAGGAGGATGTCAAATCCTATGCCGCTCTTGCTGCAGCCCATGACTTTATTGGCAAAATGCCCGAAGGCTACGATACCGTTGTCGGTGAACGCGGTGTCGGATTGTCAGGCGGCCAGAAGCAGCGGATTGCCCTGGCGCGGGCTATGGCGGTCCGCCGTCCGATTCTGATACTGGATGATACGACCTCCGCCGTGGACCTTGAGACCGAAGAGCATATCCAGAAAAGCCTGCGCGAGCTGGACTATCCGTGCACGAAGATTATTATCGCGCAGCGGGTAACGACAACCGCACAAGCCGACCGGATTCTCATCCTGGAAAACGGCCGTCTGATCGAGGAAGGCACCCACGCCGAGCTCCTGGCCAAACGGGGCTACTACTACGATGTATTTATGCTGCAGAACGAGGGTATTGGAAGGCAGGTGGCCGCTCATGGCAAGGAATAGATTCGACGTCGATGAAAATCTGGAGTCGCCGTTTAATATTAAGCATTTCCGGCGGGCGATGGTCTACATCAGACGCAAGAAAAAACCGATGATTCTCGCATTCGCGCTGAGCGCACTTTCGGCGGGAATCTCATTATCCGCTCCGCTGATTATGCAGCATGTGGTCGATGTGACCATTCCGGCAGGCGCCAAAATGGAACTCGTAGGCTGGTCTGCGCTCATGCTTGCAACCATTGTGGTCAGCGTATATCTGGCGACTATCCGCTCGCGGATCATGACCAGTGTAGGCCAGGATATTATCCTTGATATCCGCACCGATCTGTTCAAGCATCTGCAGGATCTGCCGTTCAAATATTACGACGACCGCCCGCAGGGCAAGATCCTGATCCGGGTCGTAAACTATGTCAATTCCGTCTCGGATGTGTTATCCAACGGTATTATCAACTTTATCCTGGAAATAGTGAATCTGATCTTTATCGCCATCTTCATGTTCGCAGTCGATGTAAGGCTATCGTTCGTTATTCTTGCCGGACTGCCTGTGTTCTTCGGAATCATGATGCTGATCAAAACCCGGCAGCGCCGGGCCTGGCAGGCCGTATCCAACAAAAGCTCCAACCTGAACGCTTATCTGCAGGAGAGCATCAGCGGCATCGGCGTTACGCAAATGTTCTCCCGGGAACAGCATAATGCAGGAACCTTTACCCGCCTTGCCGGCAATTTCCGTACAGAATGGATGAAGGCGCTGCGTTATAATACGCTGATCCCGTTCTCTGTCGATAATCTGAATACCATTGTTACGACAATGATCTTCCTGGTAGGTCTGCTGACGCTAAGCCCGGAGAATATAACCTTTGGCGTTATTCTCGCCATGAGTAACTACGCAGCCCGCTTCTGGCAGCCGATTCTGAATCTATCGAACCTTTACAACAGCTTCATTAATGCCGTCGCTTATCTGGAGCGGATCTTTGAAACGCTGGATGAACCGGTTACCGTCAGCGATGTTCCGGATGCCAAGGCACTTCCGCCCGTCAAGGGGCGGGTCACCTTTGACAACGTAACCTTCGCCTATGATCCGGGCCTTAACATTCTGGAGAATATCTCCTTCGATGTCAAAGCCGGAGAAAGTGTCGCCCTGGTTGGACCAACCGGTGCAGGCAAAACAACCGTCGTCAACCTGATCTCCCGCTTCTATAACATTACCGGCGGTAAACTTCTGATCGATGGCCAGGATATCTCTCAAGTGACGCTGAAATCACTGCGCAGCCAGATGGGAATTATGCTGCAGGACAGCTTTATCTTCTCCGGAACGATTATGGATAACATCCGTTACGGCAAGCTGGATGCTACAGAAGAAGAAGTTATTGCGGCGGCCAAAACCGTCTGTGCCGATGAATTTATCCGTGAATTCGAGCATGGCTACATGACAGAGGTCAACGAGCGCGGCTCCAAGCTCTCCCAGGGACAGCGGCAGCTGATCTCGTTCGCCAGAACACTGCTGGCCGATCCGCGCATTCTGATTCTGGACGAAGCCACCTCCTCCATTGATGCCAAGACAGAGCGGCTGCTGCAGAAGGGACTCAATGAACTGCTAAAAGGACGCACGTCGTTCATTATTGCCCACCGGCTGTCCACCGTCAAAAACTGTGACCGCATCATGTATGTCGCGAACAAAGGCATTGCCGAAAGCGGCTCCCATGATGAACTCATTGAACGCCGCGGCCTGTATTACCGTCTGTATACAGCGCAAAAGATGGAAGCCTAGAACTAGAACAGCAAACCACCCGGGTCCGCGGAAGATGTGCTCCGCAGCCCCGGGTGGTTTTTTATGGTAGAATATAACTATCATAGTCTGTAAAGGTGGGTGATGTGTCCGATGAATAATCCGTATACGGCAACAATTGACCTGTTCAGTGACAATGCGCTGAAGATGAAAGAAGCCTTCCCCTGGAAGAACGCTATGGCCAACCGTCTGGCCGCACTCCTGTATGCAGCCGAGGGTAAAATAATTGATGAAGGCGCCCTCCGCTCAGCCCTTGATCTGATCAAGGAGAACACCGGCGTGTTCTCTTCGTTCAGAGGAACCTCGGGGATGTGTATTGCTGCCCTGCTCTCGCTTTCAGGCCGGCAGCAGAGCCTGCTTGAGAACACATTGTCGGTCTTTGAGATGATGAAGGATGTTAAATTCCGGGCCTCGGATTATACTGTCGTTGCCTCTTATCAAATTGCTGCGAATACTGCACCGGATCAATATCTGCATACAGTTGAACGGGCCAAAGCCTTCTATAACGGCATGAAAGCCGAACGGCGTTTTCTTACAAGCTACGATGATTATATCTACGCCGCCATGCTTGGCCTTTCCGATATCGCTGTAGACAGCGGTGTGAAACGTATGGAACAGCTCTATGCCGAGCTGAAACCCGAGTTTTTCTCCGGCAACAGCGTGCAGTCTCTTACACAGGTGCTGGTTCTCGGAGAAGAAGCCCCGGCTTCCGCTGAACGGGTACTTGCCCTGCGCGAGGCGTTCCGTGCGCGGAATATGCGTCTTGATAAACAGTTCACCCTCTCTTCCCTTGGCGTACTGTCTCTGCTTCCGGTAGACAAGGACGAAATCGTCAATACGGTTTCCGCGACTTACGATACTTTACGCGGCAAAAAAGGCTTCGGAAAGTGGACGGTTCTCGATCAGGAGCTGCTGCTGCTCTCCGCTTCGCTGACTGCCTTCAAATACGTGGAGGATGTCAAGAGCGGAGCATTATCTACAAAGCTGTCGACCAGCATTACCAATGTTGTCATTGCCCAGCAGACGGCTATTGCTGCGGCAGCGGCTGCAGCCGCAGCGGCGGCCGCTTCCTCTTAAGGCCTGCTGCTTGTATCTTCTGTTCCCTGAATGCTGTTCCTCCTCATGCCGCCATTCATGCCGGGTGTGCTGCCGTCCATTCCGCGGCCGCCGCCCATGCCCGGCATTCCGCCTCCCCGGGAAGAACCGGAGTCTGTGTGGGTGATCTTCTGGGCGGTAATGGCATCACAGGAGGCCAGCATCAGGGAACAGCCAAGCAGGGCTGCGATCAGAGCAGAAGAGTACCTATCGATCCGCATTTCCGGGTCCCCTCCTCTTTTTAAATACAATATCAACTGCATCCTTGAAGCCCATGTACGCTAACACGATCAGCAGCGGATACACCGGATAGATATACCTTGCCTTGATTTCCCACAGCAGATAGAACCCGATAAACCCCAGAATGATCAGGATTAACGGCGTCTCCTCAACCCTTCTTCCTCTAATTCCGCTTATCAGGCGGATGAGTATACATCCATACATCAGAATATTCAGGCCATGCAGCATAGAGAGCAGTCCGCTTCTGAAGGTGGATTCCCCTTGGAACAAATCCGTAGCGGCGTTGGTATAGCTGTAGCGGTCCATCACCCCACCTATCATTCTTCCTCTCCCGCCAGAGGAGCTGTCATTACCGATTCCATAACGTTCAACCTGATACGTGCCTTCTGTCCAGGTCCAGATCAGCTTTTTGTAATACATACTGACCAGTTCGCCGGCATCGGCCTCAGAAAGCTTGCGGCTAATTTCCTCCTTGAACAGCACGGTGCTGCCCGCCTTGTTATACCCCGCCTCATTCTGATAGATGCTGTAGCTCTCCCTGTTGTCCCAGAACCCGAACGTCTCCAGGTTAATACCCATGTTCAGCCACATGTAGACAGGAGCAGAGCTTACATTCACCGGCTCGTCCACGATCTGTTTAGCCTGCAGCACCGCATTTTGCGTCCAGCCTGGAACATTGAACAGTACCGCTGTAATCCCCAAAGCTATCAGCGCTTTCCGGATCCCCAGATTGCGGAGGCTGAACAGCAGACTTAGCACCACAGCAATCAGGACAATCACCCCGATACTGCGGAAGTAGTTACCGAGTGCCAGCAGAACCGCTGCGATTACGATATCCTTGATAGACTTTCTTTTCATAAATCTTACGGCAAAATACAAGGCACTCGTCAACAAAGACGTGGCAATCACATCATTGTATATAAAATTGCTCATGAACAGCGACGGGACATATGTTGCCGCAAACACCAGCACCCCGTAATCATTCACTTGGGACTTGTCATCCAGCTCTTTATACAGCAGGTAAATCATTAATGTAGTTACGAGTGTGAACAGAATGTTGAATAGTTTGATCACCAGATAGTTGTCCGGAAAGATCATTAATAATGTCTTCAAGTACAGGACAACCGAGAAATTGAACGGGAACATATGCAGATACCCGCCGGTGTCAAAAGAGGAATAATCCTGCTCATACAGCATATCCAGCGCCAGCGACAGTACCGTCTGGGAGTCATCCGTCGGCAGGCGCGGGAACAGAAATATAATGGCGATCTGCATCCCGAAGGACAGCAGCAGCACGACGGGGATGACGATTTTGCGGCTGTACGGATTAAGCTTGAGACAGAGACGGTACAGAATGAAGCTGAAGGACAACACCAGGGCAATGATGATTAAAAAAAAAACCGGCTGCTGCTGTTCCAGCACTGGCGTATCGCCATATACGTAATAGTTATATTTCGCCCTGATAAAGAAAGAAGACGCGATGAACAGTCCCAGAAAAGAAGCTAAGATGAAATACAAGATCCTTTGGACTCCCCTAACCATGGAAAACCTCCCTTGCTGCAATGTTATAGAGGTAGTATAAGGACCTTAGCTGAAAAATAGTTGAAAGCCTTCCGGTTACATAAATAAAAGACGCCTCTGAATTTTACAGGAGCGCCCGCGGAGGGATTTATGATTACATCTGTTGGCACTAAAGTATACCGAAGTATCCTTAAGTCTACCAGCGCGTACCTCTTAGGTACCGTTCCAAACTCCACTCTTTTCGTTATCATTGATATGGATATCATGCTTCCGCCACCATTTCCCCTACACCTCCTGTACCGCTGCTATGAAATCTCTCACTAAGTGAAGTCTGGCCACCAGAGCACAGCCGGAAATCATAATGTACATTGTATGGAAATTACCGGGGACTCCCCCGGATAACCGTTCAAGGAGGATGAATGATGCCAAACAAGTTTCAACTGATTCAGGCCTTGAAGGCCATTGTTGCCGTGCTGATTTTGGTTGGCCATTTGGGCGCTGTAGCTGCTGAAAAGCTGAATTATACCTTTTTACCAAGCGGGATCGTGAGGACCGGAGGCGTTGATTTCTTTTTCGTGTTAAGCGGGTTTCTGATCTACTTTCTTTACTTTAAGAACATTAACAAAGGTAAGGTAAGCCTGTTCCTGAAAAAGAGGGCGGTAAGAATCTACCCGATCCTGTGGATTTTCACCTTGATCAGTCTGCCTGTCTATTTCTTTGTCGCCTCCTTTGGAGGAGGACATGAAACACAGCCGGGTGTCATTATCAAATCCCTGTTACTGTACCCGCAAAGCAAACCTGTGTTAGGCGCAACCTGGTCGCTGAGCCATGTTATTTTATTCTATGGCCTGTTTGCCCTGTTCCTGCACAATCCGCGTTTGACCCGGCGCATCGCCCTGGGATGGTCTATACTTATTACATATTTGTGGATCTGGCCGCCAAGCCTCACATTGCCCTACGAAATCCAGTTCCTGTTCAGCCCGTTTAACCTGGAGTTCCTGTTAGGGTGTGTAGTCGCCCATTTTGCGCTAAAGCTTAAGCTGAAATACGAAGTCTTCATGATTGCCGCCGGCGTCAGCTTGTTCCCTCTGGCGTGGATCAATAATATCAACGGTTATGTACCGGTCAACACCACCATCATGTATTCTGTAGCGTCTGCACTGATCATTCTCGGAGCGCTGTCCCTGGATTCCAAACGTACCGTAACTATTCACAAATGGGTGGATAAACTGGGCGATTCTTCGTATGCGATCATTATCACCAATCTGCCGATGATCATTTTTATCACCAAAATATTCGATGTCCTGAACCTGCATGGTACGATCGGGTACGTTCCGGCGATCCTGTTAACCGGGGTTCTCACAGCCATCGGCGGCATGCTGGTCCATATGTTCATTGAACAGCCTGTTACAAAATACCTGAGCTCCAAGTTCATTGTTAAAAAACAAAAGGTTACAGTGGTCCCGGCTAAGCAGACTGCTTAGTGCACGCGGGAGCGGGTGGATGACGTATATTATGACCAGTTGCCGAATGCAGCTGCGGTGTATGAAAAAAGCGGGCTCAGATTAGATCTGAGTCCGCTTTTTTTGGCGTGTGGGCACCCGAAGTTCCACTCGCTGGTTACAGCTAATGAGCTTAGTTAGAAAACCCGAAAATCAAGGCTAAATCGCCTTCTGCTGTATTTTGTACAACAGATTTTCTGATTATGGGCCAAAAACGTCCTTTTCACCTAATTCTGCTGCAGAGAGTGCAGCAGAAATCCTTTTTCCGGCTGATTTAGGATGAATCTGATGTATAAAGTGCAGGACGTTTGATTCCTTAGAAATAGATAATAAAAAATGGGCTGAATTATAATGTCTTTCTGCAAATATAGCGGACGGCAAGCCGCCTCTAGTGAGTCTTCCAGAGCTTAGTGGGATTTTCTCCACCTAATTCTGTCCTTTTTCATCATTTATAACCTTTAGTTGGAAATTCTCCAGTTATTCGGGCGGATAAAGACATTTAAAGGCTCATTCAGTACATTTAAGTGGAGTTTTTCCAACAAGCATTCTATTAACAGCAATTTTCGGAGGATTAAATGGAGAAATTCCACTTAGGTTATCTGTACACGCTTCCTAGCCATTCTCCAAGGTTGTACCTGCTCAAAAATACTCACCCTGTACGGAATAGCCTTCCTCGTAACCTCCTCTTCCGCCAAATGCTCGTAGAACCCCACTGCGGCTGCATTGCACAAATCAAAGCTCCGCTTCTGCTGGTTAAAACACCGCGTATCCGTAAACCTTGTCGAGCTCTGGAGTATCCTTGTTTCTGTGAGCCTCCTTCACCCTGTCGCGCAGCTCAAACATCACCGCATATACCGTGTTACCGCTCCCATTGAAGCTAAATCTGATATCGTAAAACAGCTCCAATGCCTTTCTTCTCCACGCACTCAAGCAATTCTCCTTCAAACATTACTATCCATATAAAATGAACAAAAACGGCCATTCCCACCTATCTTTTGGAAATGGCCGTTTTGACAATACACTATGCCTCTACCTTTAACTCACCTTCGCCAGCTTCGCACCGCGCACCGATGACACAGCGTATACAACAAGCGCTGTCCAGATCAGCCCGAAGCCGGCGAGCAGGACCGGTGAGACGGTTTCCTTGAACACAAATATGCTCAGCAGCAGCATAATTGTCGGTCCGATATACTGCACGAATCCGAGTGCGGATAGCGACATCCGGGCTGCAGCCCGCGCAAAAAACAGCAGCGGCAGGGCCGTTACGACGCCGGAAAGAAGCAGCCCGACAAACATAGATGGAGACAGCGCCCAAGCTGTCGACTCTCCCGCAGCCCCAAGATAGATCCAGTAGCCAAGAGCGATCGGCAGAACTACAGCTGTCTCCGACAGCAGGCCTGCCGAGGCATCCTGCTTGGTCTTCTTCTTGGCAAGGCCGTACAAGCCAAACGATACGGCCAGCGAGATCGCGATCCACGGGAAACGCCCGTAGTCGATCGCGATGATGAGCACCGCTGCGCCGGCGATGGCAATCGCAAGCCATTGCCCGCGGTTGGGCTTCTCCTGAAGGAAGACAACCGCCAGCAGCACATTCAGCAGTGGATTCAGGTAATAACCAAGGCTTGTCTCGACGACATGCCCGTTATTGACCGCCCAGATAAAAATGAGCCAATTCACGGCGATCAGCAGACCGCTGGCCGTCAGCGACAGCAGCTGTGAGCGATTGGCCGCAATCCGTTTAATATCACCCCAGCGGCGCTGAACGGTGACAAGAATACCCATGAAGACGAACGACCAGACCACCCGGTGTGACAGAATCTCGCCTGCCGGCACATCATTGAACAGCTTCCAATACAGCGGGAGAACCCCCCACATGATATACGCGATAATAGCGTTGACCAAACCGTTGTTCATTTTTCCAATTCTCCTCTTCTTACTCCGTTAACTGAACGCATTATACGCCTTGATCCAGGGTAAGTAAATACTCTATTTACATATGTAATTTTCTGGTATATATTTGAGGCAATATCCATCCTGTTTTGGAAGGTTTTTAGTTTACCTCGGATAAACTTTGAACACATTTCATTAAGAGAGGATGAGTAATGTATGAAGAGAATGACCACCGTATTTCTTGTTTTCATCATGGGCCTGTCACTGACGTTTGGCCTGACCGCCTCGGCTAATCCCGCTATCGTAAGCTATGGGGGCAGCTACACCAATTCGCTCGGTCCGGGACAAGCCTACAGTTCCTACAGTTACATTCTTCCCAATGCCAAGACATCCGGTACAAGCGTAAAGATTACCACAACCGTTGCCAATACACTTCGGCTGCACTACTACTGGAGCTATAACAATACCACCATTGACCTCGGTACGGCTCTCGTGAACAGCACTGATTACACTGGCGGATCGGGATACTATGAGCCCGGCACGCTGGTCACAGTAGTAGAACGTGTACCCGGGTCCACTACACCGCATCCTTCCATACCTTACACTATTACTTTTAATTAACCAGGCTGCCAACACCGCCACGAAGAGCCGTGCTAACGCACGGCTCTCTTTATACTGCACACCTGCCTAAGGTCTGCATACTATTTCAGTTACTCTACCGCCGTCCAAATATCTAAGGCAGCAGACCGGATTTCAACGTTTGCATGAGTTCTGTACAGCTTCAAAAGCCGGGTGCTGTCCCCGTTCCATAACAGAGCACTTCCTGCCACCTCAAGCAGTGATAGCCCAAGGTATTGGAATTGGTTACCGCCTTGAGACCCTAGTCGTTCTACAATTCTCAGAATTGCATCCGGACTCCAATACCCTTCACTGTCTCTGAGATTATGCGCAATCTGCTGATAAGCATACTCTAGCAGCCGCGGCTGACTGGAGGTGCATTGGACGACTTGATCCAGGTAAGCCCTGGCCCCCTCCAAATCGTTCCAATCTATGGCTGCGATATACAGATCTATTACAGTCTTCACCAATGTCTCATCCGCCTGCAGGCAGCCGGTTATCCCCATATATAGAGACACAAGGTTCACACGCGTTGGCTTAGGCAAAAAGGTGAGCTGGCCGGCAAATCTGAGCAGACGCTGGCGGTGCGGCAGGTCTCTCCGGGTCCCGGCATTCCAGTCATCGGCTATTTCCGCACTCACCAAATCTCTAAATACACCAATAACCGTCTCGTTGACCTTGCCGTCACGGCAGGTTTCGGTCAGTGTATTTACTGCGCTATTCCATCTGGAGCTGTCTTCCAAATTCACAATAATCTCCGCAGCGGCAGAAGCAATGGTCTCTTCATTGCCGTTGATCCAGCGGGTCATACTGCTTATAGCCAGTCTGCCCACAGCAGGATCGGAATGGCCGGAGACGGCAATAATCAAGTCCAGATAACGGGATCTATATGCCTCCGGAAGCGCAGCAGACTGCTGCATTAAAATACTTTGCGCAATATCACTTTGCGGCGAGGCAGCCATAGCGCTGAGAATTCCCCAGCTGCGCTCATCGTCCAAAAGCTGCCTGGCTGCATGCCCAACCGCAATAATGACGTCTTTATGCGCATTAGGTTTGCTGAATTCATTCAGCAGCAGCGGAACGCTCTCATTGCTTTTATAAGCTCCCTGCAGCCGGATGGCTTCTTTGCGGACCGTAATTTTCAGCTTCTCGCGGTGCAGCAGCTCTTGCAGCATAGCCGTCAATGTCTCCGGATTGACTCTGCGTATGCATCTCGGTATGGAATACATCGCAACACGCGCTCTGTCCCCGTCCAGGTAATCCAGCAGAACAGGCAGTGCTTTATCCGGCTCTTCTAATAACGACAGCGCATAAAGTGCAGCCTCAACTACTGGAATTTCAGCATCTCCCAAATACTTCAGCAGCAGGTCCGGACTCAGTTCAGGTATTCTTCCCATGGTCTTGATCGCTGTGATCCGTTCATACAAATTGCGCTTGGAATCCGAGGCTACCCGGTCCAGCAGTGATCTGAAAGACTCCTGCTGGCCCGGCAGCCACCGGTGAAATCCGTCCGCAGCCGGCACAAGGTAAATCGTCTTGCCCGACAGAAATTTGCCTTTAACAGCCGCCCCGGAAATGAAAGGATTCAGCCATTCCTGGCGCTTTCGGTGTACATGCTCAAATACCTTATCTATAGTAATAAAAGATTTATCCAGACCCAATAATTCCTTAACTCTCTCATCCCGCGTCTGATGCGGAGTCACCCATAATCTTGCCGCCCGTATGGCGGTAGATTCTGATTTGGCCTTGACCGCTTCCCTCAGGAGCTGCTGGAGCTTCCCGATATGATCGCCTTTTTTGCCAAAAAAACCCGCCAGACTCAGCACCAGGCTGTAATCCTCTCTTCGCTTCGCGTCCGCAGCCAGCGTATACAGCTTTTCGAACAAATGCTCTTCAACTCCGGAAGGAAGGTTCCCCTCCAGCGAAGGCAGCGCAAGATGCCCTGACTGCTTGGCCAGCTTGGCAATGGTATCTAACGCAAACTTAAAGACTTCACTTCCGGGATTCGCCGCATGATACCGAAGGATAACAAACGCCAGGTCTTGCGCTGCATTCCGGGTTGCATAGGAGGTGTCTCTCGCTTCAATTACACTGTCAACTAGCACAGTAAGCGCCGGCACATCTTCATCTGTATACATGGAAGCCGGGCTGTGGGACAGCTCTCTCATGACGGCAGCCCGTACAGGATCCTGATCGTTTTTGATCCGGCCGGCGAATAGGAGCGTCTCCTTCATTCCGCGTCTGGAAAGCGCGGTACTCTTGATCAATTGCACATAGGCCATGGCGCGGTCATCTGCATTAGAAACGGCTGCCGCCTGTTCAAGCAGCTCCCTCGACTTATCGATGGAAAGACCGGCGGTAACTCTAAGCTTTTTATCCCTGTACTCATAAATTTTGCGGAGGTTAAGCATCCGTGCGGCCTCCCTGTCACGCAAGGCATGCGGCAGCTGGTACAGCAGTACCTCCGGAAAAACACGCTCTTCGCGTGAACTTTCCTCATATACGGACTCAAAGATCTCTGCACGTCTGGAAGGGGCTATATTCTCAAGGATTCTTGCTACATGTACCGGGGAATCGGCAAGCAGCTTCGTCATTCCAATCCATTGTTCCATCGTAAAATATTTATTTCTCCGCAAAATTGCATCCGGTACGCCAAACCTCAGCAGATCGTTCCGCGATTCGCTGCGGATCAGCAGGCTGTAGACTGCGTCAGGTTGAAGACGGACTAAGATGCCCAGATGTTTTTTTAGTGCAGGCGGCAGGCCTTCCAGAGGCCCATGGTTTACGGCACAATCAAGAACCAGCTCCGGCTTGTGATGGCACAGCATTTCCATAGCGGAAGAGAACCTCCACCACACCCTTCCCTTGTCCCGGGGCGGCGCACTTTCCAGCGCTGATCCGAAATAATCCGCAACGGCATCCAGATGCCGGCTGGCTAATTTGCCCCAATTGCCTACCGCATAGCCGATATCCTGAAGCCATATCCGGACTGTTTCTGTAGAGCATGCAGTAAGCAGAATGGCTGCTTCCTCCGCCCCCCATGAAGCATATACCACAGGCAATATTCGCTCCGCTAACCCTTGACGGTTAATAAAAGACACTGTACGCAGCAATTTGCGGCGGCAATCCTGTGACAGCTTCGGAAGCTCACGTTCAATATCCTCATCCGCAGCCACTTTGGCCGCAAGACCGGCAGCCTGATTTTTGATAGAAGCCTTAGGGTGCTGTAACGCGGATAGAATAACCTGTGCATCCTGCGTGGCAGCAGCCCCGATTAAGGCAAGCTGTGCTTCATACACGCCGCCCGCAAGCAGTGAGTAGAGCAGCCGGGAGTATTCAGGCGATCCCTTGTGATCACGGCCCAACACGGCTATCGTATGGGCTCTGCCCGAATATCCTTTGGCATCCAATTCTTTGAGCAGAGTCTCTTTATTCATCAGATCTTTTCCGAAAATCATAAGTTCTCCTCCTTCAGCTCTTCAGGCTCTACTAATCACTCTACTTACTGGTTCCGCGCTCCTGTATCTTCTGTATAAACACATAATTACCCTCATCTGACAGCTCTTCATTATACTCAAAATCAAAGCCGGTAAATCCCTTGATCTCTTCTACCTTTTCAATACCATGCTCAGCCATGTAGCGCACCATTTCCCCCCGGGCCATTTTGGCGAAGGTTGCTTTTTCGACTACTTTACCGCCGATCAGCTGGCCGAATACACAAGTCACCATGCGCGTATTTTCGCCCAGATAAGGAGAGATGCACTTGCTGTATTCCTTGGAAGCTAAATTCACAATACAATCGGTCTCCGCAAACAGCTGATCTGCCAGCCTTCTATTCCAGAATCCGTAGAGCGATTTAAAGTCCGGACCGGCCAGCTTGGCCTGCATTTCCAGCCTATAGGGTACAACTCCGTCGAACGGCCGCAGGATTCCGTAGAATCCGGATAAAATCCGCAGATGCTCCTGAAGATATTCCAGCTCCTCTGCCTGCAGCACTCCCGGCGCCATGTACTGGTACTGCAATCCTTCGTAGGCGAAAAGCGCGGGCGTCAAGTTGCGGGTTAAATCCATATTTTCGATTCGTTCAATATTCTGCACCGTAATGGCATCATTGCATTTCCAGATGGATTTCAGCTCATCGTAGTCCAGCTTTTTTAGCGCAGCCAGCAGGCTTTCTGTTTCATGCAGGAACTGCGGCAGCTGGCGGTCTGTAAAAATATCTGTGTCTGTCTTCATCTTTTTGGCAGGTGAAATAATGATTCTCATAGAACTCCCTTTTCTTATCCCGACGGGGAAAATATATGTCTCTTTATCCTAACATACTTCCCGCCCGGCCTGCAGTGCAGTAAAATATGTCCACAGAGCGGGGCATTGCGGGGTCCCAATACACAACATAAAAAAGCCCAAGCACCGGGCATAGCCGCAGGCTTGAGCTTTTTATTATTATCAGCCAATCGTAGTAATCACCGTATCAAATGGAGCAAGCTCCAGTGTCTGCAGGCCGTACTCTGTCTCCACCGAAGTCTTCTGCGGCTCGGAGCTGTTGTTGATAACAACCAGCATCTTGCTCTCCGGATAGTAAGCACACTCTGTATAGAGGTTATCCGTGATGTACTTGTTGTCATTCAGCTCGCCTCCCGCATAACGGATCAGGTTGAGCAGCAGTCTGGTATTCTCCAGGTTGAACTCGAAGGAAGGCAGGTAAATCCCTTTACCTTTGCCAAAAGCATTCACGGACAATGTGATTCTGCCGCCCGATTGCTGCACGACCTCAGCCGCTCCGTCGGTCAGATAGATGCCGCCCTTGGCTTCAATGCTTGCCCCTTCAGGCAGCAGTCCCAGCTCATCCTTGGCTTCAAAAGCCCACCGGCCATGCACCACTCTCGCACCGGTATCCTCATCCACCCCGAGTACATGGGCCATCCGGAAGAAGCTGTCGTAGCCTTCGATTGCGGAAGGCTGGTTCACCCCGATGAACGTACCGCCTTCATAGACCCATTTGGTCAGCAGGTCTACAACCTTGCTGTCATTCCAGTGCTTGCCGCCGCTCCAGGCGGAACCGGCTGTGCCGGCGTTGATTACAACGTCAACATCCTTCAGAGCCCCATTACGGATATCCTCAAAACCGATGAACTGTACTTCCACCGGCGAACCGGATAATGCTTCGTTAATATGGATCAGATCATGCATGAATGTCTCATGGAAATGGCCGGACAGTGTCCACGATCTCAGCTTGCCCCAGCTGTGCAGAACTGCAACCTTGGTCTTCACCTGATAAGGTTTGCCTTGATGGTGCAGCTCTTTGATTTCTCTGAATTCATCCGCGATTTTCTCGATGTAGTCGCAGAAATCAGGATAATCTTCTACCAGATGCAGGTATCCGCCCAGACCGATCCGGTCAATCGGCTCGCGCAGGAGGGCGCGGCGGATATTGATCCAGTATTTTTTGGCATCGAGCGTAGGATCTCCGCCTTCCATGAAGGTAGGCGCACCGCCGAGTCCAACCGGGAACAGATACGGATGCAGGCGGATTTCATGCGTATCCACTTTTATACCGGAACACATCCGCGCTTCGTAACCCGAGAATACACATTTAATCATCCCGTCGAAGCCGAACTCTTCGAACCGGTCATTGTAAGGCTCCATGCCCACCCAGCTGTCATCATAGAAGACATACGCCAGCTTGCCGTGGTTATGCACAATATCAATCAGCTGTTTGCCAAACCCGATGACAAAATCATTGATAAACTCCATCCAGTCGAGCTTACGCTGCTCAGCCGGAATGTGGCTTACCCGGTATTTGCCGCCTTTTACAAAATCCTCAGCTGTCAGTGAATAGCCGTATTTCGCCGCGAACAGATCGAGGCCTCTCGCACTCACCGTGAAATCATAGGAACCCCAGTCCGAGAACAGGTGGCGGTTGCGCTCACTGCTGCCCCAGATCCAGGCAAAATTATAGAACAGGGACGTAAAGCGGACTACGGTCGTTTCTTTGTGCTCCGTACACCAGTCTTCCATCCATTTCAGCATGTACTCCTGGGTCTCTGGATACATCGGATCAATCTGCATCAGATGGTCTTTGGTCCAGTTATTCGTGGTATGGTTGTACATCGAGATCTCTTCCCAGATCCGGTAAGCCATGAAGCTGACAGTGTACTTATGCCAAGGCACAATTCCGGTCAAGACCACATTTCCCGATTCGCGGTCATAGTTCCACTGCTCTCTCGGCACTTCCTCGCCAGTCGTGCGGTCAACCACCTGCCAGTATTTGAACGCCTCTTTGGAATCATTGACTTTGAACTGTTCAGCGAAAAAATCCTCCATCAGATACACGGACAAATAGTCCTGCACAGCGACCTTCGGGTTAGTAATCAGGAAGCACTGCTGCAGCTTATCCTGGTTCTGTGAAGCCCACTCATTATGATCTCTGATGATACAGATCGTAGAATAGATTCCGTACCCGGCGCTAATAATCTCGTCCGACAGCTTGGTGCCGTCACTGTCGCGGATGACATCCGCGCCCCAGCGTTCAGCCAGCTCCAGTGTCAGCTTCTCATATCCGGATTCGCCCGGAAGGGTAAAGGACCCCTTGGTTTGTTTGGACAATGTAGTTCCCTCCTAATTAAGCATGTCAGACAGGAAGGCGAGTGCCAGCCCTTGTCCCCAGCCCTGAATCCAGTCTTTTGGAATGTTGCGGTAGCCGTCACGGTCCTTCATTACAGCCGTGCCCCCGGATACATTGAGTACACGTCCGTCTTCGCTGATATTATCCAGAATGCCTTTCAGCGCTTTTTGGGCATATTTGGTGTGCAGCGGATTGCCGTTATTGACCATGGCTGCGGCAATACCTGCGGATGCGGATACTTCCTCATAAGATTCCTCATCATCCAGCACCGTCCGCCAGAGGCCGTTCTCCGTCTGCACCAGCTTCAGTGCCGCCAGCTGGTCACGCAGCGAGCATTCCACATCCATACACTGCGGATACAGGTACCAGTCATGCAGCAGCGGTTTGACCTGCGACATGGTGTACGCGCCCCAGGCATTGGCTCTGCCCCAGTAGAATCCGGACATGTGATCCTGCTTCACATTGTTGTAGCCGTGGTACCAGAATCCGGTACTCGGGTTCTGCAAATATTTGATATGCCAGTAATAGTTATTAAGGGCATCATTGATCAGATTCTGGTCTTTCAGTTTGCTGCCTACGCGCAGCAGGAAAAAGGCTGCCATGAACAGCGTATCCGCCCATGCCTGCTCCGGAAAATCATTGTTAGCAGATACCGTATGCTGCAGCACATTGTCTCCGAAGCGGAGCGCGCTATTTTGCAGATAATCCACCTTGCTCATGACAATATCCCAATACTTCTGGTTGCCTGTCTCTTCATAGAGCGTAATCAGCATGTGCCCCATCGCACAGGTATTCACCGTCCAGGTCGGCAGGCCCAGCTCAATATATTCATCTGCCCAGCGGATTAGCGTATCGAGATACTCCTTGTTGCCTGTAACCTTGTAAGCTCTCGATACCCCGTAATAAGCCACGCCGCACGGCCAGTCCCATGTTAAATCCATTGCCAAGGTTTTTCTGGTGACGCTGTCGATCACTTTCAGAATCTGTTCCTTGTCATAATCCAGTTGAAGCATCTAAAATTCCCCTCTCCTGTGTGCACACGCCCCTCAAAGGCGATTGAGAGCCGTCTGTTTTATTGTAAACGCTTTATAGTTTCTATTGTAAGCAGTATAATAGTCTATATCTAAGCAAATTCGCAGCTAAACAGCGCAATTTCGATCATATATCCAGGTTTGGAAGGAGAGCAGCGGAAGATGCCCAGAAAAAAGAAGCCCGTCATCGAGTACCGCCACTACAGTCTCCCGATTCATTTCCCTGTCCTGCTGTTAAGCGGGGAACGCTGGAAGATTTCCGATATCAAATCGGAGCATCTGCATTTTCACAACCATCTGGAGATCGGCATCTGTCATTCGGACAGCGGCAGCATGGAGATTAAGGGAGAGACCATCCGTTTCCAGGCCGGCGATGTGACCTTTCTGCCCAGGTACCTCCCCCACACTACGTACAGTTCGCCGGATGAGGCGAGTCTGTGGTCTTATCTCTTTTTTTCGCCGGAGGAGCTGTTCCAGCATTCCTTCAAAAGCGCCTACAGCAGCTTCGAACCGAACCTGTGGAGAGTGCAGGGCAAAAACTGTGTGCTGAACAAAGAGCAGTTCCCCAAGGTCTATTCTCTGGCCACCTCAGTCGTAGAGGAGCTTAAGCAGCAAAAGCCTTACTATCAGGAAAGCGCTTACGGATTGTTGCTGTCTCTATACATAGAGCTGCTTAGAATCCATTCTACGAATGAAACGCTGACCGAGCAAGAGGCTGATCAGAGCCTGAGGGGCGATTTCGTCATTTCCCCGGCGCTCGAATATATCACCAAGAACTATATGACTCCGATTACCATCGACTTTCTGGCCGAGCTGTGCCATCTGAGCACCACCCATTTCCGCAGAAAATTCCATGAAATTATGGGCACCGCCCCCCTCGATTTCCTGAGCAGCACCCGGATCGAAGAAGCCTGCAAGCAGCTGAAAAGCACCGATGATTCGATTCTGTCCATCTCGGAGCGGGTCGGTTTTCATTCCATCTCCAGCTTCAACCGCTGCTTCTCCAAGCTGATGGGCTCCTCACCCAAAGAATGGCGCAAAGGGGCGCAGTCCGAAGCACTGTCGGCGAAGGCGTCGATTTTGGAGTTTACGGGCTGGGTGTAATGAGGAATAATGAGTATAAAGAGGAGGCTGTTGATATGAGTAAAAGAAAGCAGAAGTCCGGCGGCGCAGACCTTACCGGGGAGGAACGCCAACTGGCACAGCAGCAGCGGGAGCTTGAACAAGAATTGGATCTGAAAAACAAGCAGATTGCTGCTGCCGAGGAAGAGCTTGCTATCCTAAGAAAAGCAGCGGAGTTTTTCGGCAAGCAAAAGTAACCTGTAATGAACCCGTTAGGCTTGTTGGAAAGGCTGCTTCAGCAGGAGCGCCACAACCATGTAGTGGGATTTCCTCCAGCTAATCCTGTCATTTCTCTTTCATTATGTAATTTAGATGGAAATCCTCCAGCTATTTTGACGGATACCTGCCTTTGGAGACGTATCCAGCGTATTTAAGTGGAGTTTTTCCCACTAGCATCGTAATACCGACGTTTTCCGGAGAAATAGATGGAGAAATTCCACTTAGCTTAATCTGTACACGCTCTCTAGACACTTTTCCATACAAATATAGGAGGTTCATCATATGACCGGTCAGACGCAACGCGATGTTAAAAAGTCTGAGAACGCAAAGCTTATTCGCGAACTGGAAAAGCAGGTGCGTGATAAAGAAGAGGAGCTTGCCATCCTAAAAAAAGCAGTGCACATCTTCAGCAACCCAAAGGACTGAGATTTCAGTTCATTGAAGATCATAGCTCTAAGTTTTCAGTGGAGAAGATGTGCAGCATTATGGGAGTATCACGGAGCGGATTTTATAAATGGAGGAGTACAGAGACAAGCCCACAAGCAAAGCGTAAAGCGTTACTGCTTCAGCGGATCACATATCTTTTCGAGGCCAATCAAGGCCGCTACGGCAGCCCCAGAATCACCTCTCTCTTACGGGATGAGGGCTATGTCATTAGCGAACGGACAGTAGGGAAATTTATGAGGGAGCTTGGTTTGCAAGCGTCCAGAGATAAGCGTTTGGAATAATATAGTGCAGCCTTTTTATAACCGGGACTAACACAATCCTCCAAATAAAGCGCCGCCATACTATATTCGCAGAAGCAATAGAAGGCTTACAAGGGCGGTCGGCTAATCTCCCGGAAAGCGGATGTTTACGAAGCGGCTTTCTACGAAAGCCTTTAGGTGAGGCCAATGGAGGTCTATCAAGCGTTGACGCTTATGATCTCATTTGCGACTCTGGTTGTGTTGATTCTATCTTTCCACAAAAAGAAATAGACCGCCCTAGGTCAAGGTGACGGTCTATTTCTCTGCTGTTACCCAATTTCAAGCCGCCGCCCTTAAAAGCGGCTATTGCAAACGGAGAGTCGTGTTAGCCGCACGGCTCTCTTTGCAGTGTACGCTGTTTCCGAGTCGAGCATACCACAAACTGTTAAAACAAAAACAGATATTAACTAATTAATATACTAATTGGTCAGTAACAAATGGGAAGCTTTTAATTCACCAGAGGTTCACTGAATATCATCACTCCTTACGAACCAACCCTACAACTTTACTAAGCGGTATAGTCGGATCATGATATACGATAAATGATTTGGAAAAACGGTTCAGGTAGCTGTTCTCATGCGATTTTGGCGTAAGGATGATTAACTTGCGCTGCAGCTCCCGTCCATATAATTCGAATACTTTCAGCTTACGCTGCTCATCCAGAGCACTGTCGAACTCATCCAGCACAATAAAGCCCGGTGAAGTCTGTAAATTCTGCAGCAGGGCGAGTGCAAACAATAAAGAGCTTAATGACTCCTCGCCTCCGGATACGCCTTTGCCTACTCTTCCCCCACGCGCTTTGACACTGACATCCTCCATCGTTCCACGGTGCCCTTCTTTACGGGCTTTGATAAAGAGACTGAAATGGGTGCGTCCCCGGCGGTCTTCATGATGCTCCCAGTCAATTTCACCTTCAAACTGGAAGTGGCTCATATAGCTTTTGAAGCGCTGCAGGATTTCAAGCACCCGCATATTAATGGTTGTCTCCAATTGATCCTTCAGTTGTCCTGTACGCTCCAGGTCCTGTTCGAACAAAATTTCCGTCCGCTTGTACTCATCCTGAAGGCGCTGGAACTCCTCTTCAATCACCCTGTAGTTCTCCGGTGCCGCCGGATCAATACCTGATTCGCTCCGTGCATTATTATATTGGCTTTTTCCCTTATCGAGCTCTGTATGCAGCTTGGATAAAGACATACGCCCGCCGGACCCGCCGGAAGATCCATCACTCGCCGCCTGAGTTTCAGCCCATGATGTTGTCACTTCATTATATATAGCCGGAGCTGTCTGCTTAAAATGTTCAATCTCTCTAATTGTTCCAACCAGCTCCCCTTGAGCCGTTTCAAAAGAGTCTTTAGCGTGATCCCGCTGATTCGTAGTCTGAATGATTTGGCGTGCTTCATGCTCCTGCTTATCTTTAAGCTCCTGCACATTGCGCTTCAGCTGGCGGACCGTCTTTTCAAGCTTCTCCAGCTGTTCTTCGCAAGCTTCTTGCTGCTGCAGGAGTTCTTCCTGCTGAATTTCCTGCCCGCGCAGTTCACGCTTCGCAGCCCCCAGTATCTCGAACTTTTCCTTCTGCTGTCCAAGTCTATGGTAGAATTCAGCCTCTGCCTGAAGGACAAGCTGCCGGTTCTCCAGTTCTACCTGACTCTTAATCAGACCACTTTCCGCTTCTCTAAGCTCAACAGCCCTCGCAAGCTGCTTGCTTAGCCCGCTCCGCTCTTCTTCAAGCTTCCTGGCACGCTCCGCCCGTTCATGCCCTCCAGTCCTGAAAGCCTCTGCTTCCCGGACCAGCTGAATCACACTGCTCAGATCCTGCAGGCGCTTTGTATTCTGCTGAATAGAATGATCCAGCTCTTCCAAGGTTGCGGTCAGACTGCCAATCACCTTCTGTACCTCTTCCTTGTGTAAAAGAACCGCATGCCTGCTCAGAATATAACGGCTCTGCTCCTGGCCCCCGCGAATCCCCGCCGTATCATGGAGTACCCCCTGATCAATTCTCAAATTGCCGGCTTGGAAAAACTGTTCTACCCACCATAGCGCCTTTATCGCATGAGGGATAGCTTCTTCCGGCAGATCCTCTTTCACCCGCAGCTGCAGGGCATGCAGCTCTGTTACAGAACGGTCGGGCACGACTTTACGCAGCGGCACATGGTAGAGGTCATTCGGCGGAATGGCCTGATGACCATCGAAGAAAACCGTATATTTAACCGTATTGAACTGCTCCTCCGTTTTCAGTTGTGCACCTGCTGTCAATTCCACAAGGTCGCGCAGCGGATAAGCCTGAATGCCTTTGTTATGAAAGAAGGCTAATGACTCCATCTGCCTCTTGGACCAGTCGCGGTTATCTTCAAGCCGCTTTAGCTCCTCTTTCCGCTCCTGAATACGCATTAAGCAGTCATGCCGCTGATCCCTGAACCGCTGAAGCTGTTGATCAAGCCGGTTCAGCTCCTCCTGTACATGATGGCTGCTTACGTATTGGCGCAAACGTTCCTGATGGATACTTTCCTGCTTCCGTTCTTGTTCAATTACGAATTCCAGCCTGGAGATCATGCCTCTGTGATGATCAGCGAGAACGCCGCACTGGTTATTTTCAGCATGCAGCCTGGCTATTTCGTCATTTACCTCATCTAATTGTGTTATTGCTTCTGCCAGCTGCTCTGTAACCTCGGCTTCAGAACGCGCAATACGTTCCCGGTCCTTACTGATCTGCTGCAGCTCTGTCTCCAGCTCTGTGATTTTCGCCTGTGTATGCGTCATTCCTGATTTCAAATCTTGTAACTGCTGTTCGTAATTCTCCAGTTCTTCCTTTCGCCACGTGACTGCCTGTTCCTGATTTGACAAATGCCCCGTAAGCCCTGTCTCCCGCTCCTTCCATTCGTTCAGCTGATCCTGCTGCTGCTCCAGTTCAAGCTCCAGCTGTCCAATTTGACCTGATAAGGTTTCCTGCTCCCGTCTATAATAGACTTCGAGCTGAAGAAGGGCATGGACATATTGTTTCCCGCCTTCTGTCAGACGCCTGTAGTTATCCTCGTACCGCTCCAGATCATTTCGTTTGATTTTGACCATCTGTTTTTTGTTCTCTACATTGATTTCGGCACTCTGCATCATTTCCTGCGTATCCTTCAGCTTCTCCATGCTCTCTTCCCAGTTCCGCTGTATTTGATCAATACCGTGCATCTCTGCAAAGATCCTGAACCGCTCCTCCGGATGCATTACCGCAAACTGATTCACCTCCTGCTGATACCAGATCAGGTAGAACAGGTCAGGATCAATTTTGTATTTGTACTGCAAATCCTTCTTATATGCAGTGAAGTTATACTGGCGGTCACCGGAAGTATACCGGGTTACAGTTTCCCAATGTTCAGGGTCGTCACCGGAAGCGACCGTATACTCTCTTTTGACCGGCTGTCCCGGCTCCTGAAGGATGTGCAGCGAGAATTCAATATAGTCAGGAGCATCGATCCGCAGCCGTCCCTCATTCTTGAAAAGAAAGCGGATCTGTGCAATCCAAGGTTCATCCGGTGCCAGATTGCGGGAGCGGAGCCCGTCGAGGTCAACCTTTGAAGAATACAGCACAGCGCCCATACAATAAGTGATGGTAGATTTCCCCGCACCATTGGGGCCTGTAATAAGCACATGTTCTTCGCGGCCGGACAGGTCCATATACGCCGGAGCATAGTCCCGGATGCCGTGAAACCACATTTTCCAGGGTATCATCGTTTACTCCTCCCTCTCTTCTGTGTAGAGGTTGTAGCGTCTGAAAAACTTCAGCACTTCTTCCTTGTTGAGCTGGTTCGATTGGCTGAATTCAGCAGTACGCCGCAGGAAGGAATCCGAGAACATATGGGTACCAATAGCAGTCAACTGATAAGCCTTTTCGGGTGAATTTGTCTCATACTCTTCAAGGGCACCAATTTTCCGTAACTGATCTATATTAAGGAGCAGCCGCTGATTCGCCTTGGTGGTCTCGTGTCCGAATGCACTCAGCAGCTGGTCAAAGAGCGTAAATTCATGCTGCAGTACTTCCTGCTGGTAGAACATGAATAACAGAATAGCCAGGCTTTCTTTAGATAACGTTGTGCGTGCGGTTCTGGCAGGTACACGCATCATAACCACGACCTGATCACGCCGTTCATCATAGATCACTTGAAAATAGCGGCTTACAGCCTGATTGACCCGCTCTATAAAAGAGTAGAATCTATCATCCTGCTCTGAAATGCGCAGCTGCTTCTCGATCTCTTTCCTGGACAATCCAAAATTCCCGGCACGGATTGTCGCAGAGGAGGAGAATAAAATATTCATAAAGGTTATCTCTTCCTGCTCACTCAGTATCCCTTTGAGGGACTGCATGACATGCAGGGGATTTACATTACTTGGGTTCGGGCCCCATTCAGTCATAGTCTTCGTTCCTTCCATCGTCGTCCGGTCCGGACGGTTCTGCCGGGCGCTGTTCGCCCCGTTTACGAATCATCTGATTCCGGTGTTCTTCCGTCATCCATTCCCAGCTCTTATCATAATGAGGATGAATAGACCTATTATCCTGCGTTGTCTCATCTACAGCCATTTTCTTGTTGCCAATTAATGCAGCCAGCGCAGTTAACGCATTCACGGCATCGCCCCATTCCGCTGAGGTGGCTTCAATCATGACCTGTTCAATCGGAGCCTGTCCGATCTGTTCCATATAAGATTCTATGGCATCAGTGCGGATCATAGCTTTGGTCAGCTGCCACTGGGAAGCTCCCATCAATTCGTCCAACTGATCTATAGACACCTTATCTTCTGTATATTGAATGTCCTCCTCTTCCTCGCGGATTCCATCCACCACAGGCTCATAATGCTCTATATAATTCAGAGCCTCCCCGATGTCTCCGGCGGATACCGGAGCAGCGAACTTGACAGGCATCCACAACCCGTCCGCCGCTTCTCCCGGATACTGGTCCTGTTCCATGAAGCTCATCAGCTGATGGGCATTGGGAACATCGGATTCAAGCGGCGGATCATACATTTGTACAATGAATGCCCTCACCTTCTCCGGATGGATGACAGAGGAGAGCATCGTCTGCTGCATCGTTGTAAACTTCAAATATTTGTGGATCATCCCGATACTCAGGTTAGTCCCTTCTGCGAGCGCCCCCGTTCCTTGCTGCATTAATCTGCTGAGGACGAGGCTGTCCTCCAGGGTGCGGAACTGGCGGAATCTCTCCCCCAGCTTCTGCTCAAGCTCCAGCATCAGCTGATGGATGATTTCCAGCTGCGGCAGAGCATTGCGGTCAGCAAGCATCTCAAGCTCCCGTTCTTTCATCAGCTGAATCGCATTTTCCACATTACGGATCATGCTGGCAATTTTATTACCTCCCGATATTCCATGATCATCATAAGCTTCACTCAGCTCTGCGTCTCTTCTGGCCTGAAACAGCGAGCGTCCGATGTCATCATGCATATAGTAAGCCAACGAATCATTAGCCAGGCGGATCAGCGCATCCATCATTCTTTTACCGGTATCACGCATCTTAAGCTGCCTGGATTGTTTGGAGATCCAGTTATATTTTACGAGCACATTAATGATCTGCTCTACCTTCTTCCGGCTTGGCGGCTCCGGGTCACTGTAACGGTTCCTGTAGCGGTAATAAAGCGTATCCGCATTCTCTATCGGCTCATCCAGCCCAAGAGCTTCTTCATTGATCATCTGAATTATCCGCAGGAAGCGCAGAATCTCGATCGGAGTCTGAAATGCATTCTGGGAGTCCAGATCGCTTAATACTCCTGACAAATAGGCGATATCCCTCATGGATTGAAGCATTTCCGGAGCAGATTCATTGCTGTTAAAAATAGATATTAAAGATGGATCCACCTTCTCCACTCCCCGGCACCTCCTAATATTTGTTCTTGTTCCAGCCTCGTTGTCAGCAGAAGAGCCTTCATATATTCCTGATATTCCTGCCAGCTTGTGATCATGCTGTGATTGTGGCAAATCCATTTCACCGTAACAGGGAAGTCCATAACAGCGTCAGCCAGCTCTCCGGCTATAAGGAGACCATCCTCATCATAGTCACTCCACAGGAGCACCTGCTTGATACTGCCGCTTTTCAGCACCTGCTGAATAAACTTTTTATGAGAGCTTCTCAGATGTCCGTCCACACAAGCAATTAGTGAAGCTGTATCTTGTACAAAATGATGTTCGGCACTGATCCGCGTCAACACTGCCCTGTTCTCTACCAGCCACAAAGTTGTTGCCTCCGTGCTGTACTGATCCCGGGCAATGGAAAGATCCGTTAGCGCATGGACGGGCCCCGCCCGGTAACTGGACCATTCTCCTGTCAGATTACCGGCAAAGTAGAGTGGCGTAATTTTCCCCAGACTAACGAGCCCCAGGCTCAGCGCCGGCACCTCACTCCATTCCTCCAGCAGAGCTATAAATTCATCCTTATGGTTATCAAAAGCCTTAGACCCGCCAATCATGCCATAATATCCGGCACCAATCTCTTTCCAGTCGAACATCTCCTTCTGCCCTGCAAGCTGTATTAATGCCAAGCTCAGATGCAAAAAACTGATTCTCTTCGTTATGCTCCAAGTCCGTGGGAACCAGACTGACTGCTCAAGCTCTTCAAACGTCCAAAAGCTGCTCGCTGATATACGCTCTACAAGCAGGTGAACCTGAGCCCGGTAATCTATAAATTCAGGCGTATCCAGCAAATTCAGCGCTTGAAGCTGGAACCTCTCCAACTGCTGCCTCTCTTCCTGCTGCTCCGCATCTGCATGCTGCTGAAGAAACTGGAACAAACGGTAACCCATCCGGTACCTGATGCTCTCTACGGTCTTTCCGTCCTGACGGAAGCGCAGCTCCTTCATAATCCAGCCCGCATCTATCCATTCAAAAGCCTGAACTTCATCCTCAAGAATGGCCCTTTTACCGGGCTTCCATTTCATCAAAACAGGGTCAGGAGCATCTTCAGCCTGCAGCAAATGTCCATCCAGCTTCAAGGTAATCATTCCCACTTTGCGCAGGGTGCGTGCTGTCCGTCTATATATAACAACATCTGCAATATCTGCCTTTGTTGTTTCAAGGTAAGCAGCATCCAGCTGTTCACCGCTTTTTAGAATATATTGAGTCAGAAAACCAATTAAATAATCATCCATAATAGTTTAATCCCTCACATCACCCGCTTTTCCCAAACCCTATCACAGTTACATTCATTCTAGCAAAAAACAGACCGTCTCCGGCTAGAATCTTATACCATCTGGAGAGAATTTGACCTGCTGCTAAAAAAAGAACCCCAATGCTGCCTGCGAATATCCGCAGACAGCATTGGGGGATACATTAATTCTCTAATTGAACGGCCGGCTTACAAATTCTCCGTACTAAGCGTAAAGCCCTCAATCGCCACTTCCTCATCCACCTCGATCATGATGCAGCGCTTGCCTTGGAAATTCACCTGCTTCACGTATCTCAGATCCTGCGGACTGATCGAGATGGTGGCGACCTTGGTCTCGATCTTAATCGATTTGGTCGTAAATTTCGGGATTACGCTGCTTGCCTTCATCTCATAAAATTTATCGTCGATGACCGTCTCGAACGCCCGCTCCACCTTCTCCGCAGTCACATTCTCCACGCCGCTTGCCATCAGGACACGTTCTACGTCTTTATAGTCCAGTGTAGGAGGTTCTTCTTCCCCTTCGCCGCCTTCAATGACCTGCTGAATGTTCTCATAGACCTGGGCAATCGTGGACGTATCGAGCTCTTCACCCGCGATTTCTTTTACAATTTCCTCAAAAAAGGACCGCTCCTCAAGCGCCGTAACAGACGTCTCCGCATTCAGGACCTGCTCAATGAAGCGCGGGTCCGGGAAATTGGATTTCCCCGTACAATAGAGCACACGGTTCACATCCGAATAGTTGTCCGTCACACTCGGATACAGGAATCCCTGCTCCGGCGAGCTGAGCTTCACGATCGGATCAACGATGACATTATACTTAAATTCCCGCTCCACATAATCGAACATGAGATTCTTCCGCTGCTGCTCCGTGGAATTTACGCTGCACAGAATGAATGGATGGGCGAACGTCTCGTTTTTCTCACTCTCTTCCGCTTCATCATTGCGGGATTTGGTCGGCCGGTGATACTGTCCGCGGACGAAGGTAACTACCGTATCTTTTTCATATTTGGTATCAACCAACATCTTGTCGACCAGCATCAGCATCAGGTCCTGCCATTCCTCCGGATCACCGGTGATCAGGCCCTGGTGCAGCATTACCTTCGTCGGCTCCTCGGCTTCCTCCATGAACTTCAGCTCGAACAGCTTGTGGTCCAGCTCGCCGGTCAGCAGTTTTTTGAAATTCCCCATATACAGCTCCTGCTTCTCTCTGTCCACCATACCAAACGGCAGGCGTTCCCAATGATAGATTTCGTTGGTCTCCTTCATAATATAGACGTTCAGGATATCGTACAGATTTAGCAAATCATGGTCCAGCTTAAACTGTTTGCGTATGTGCGCTACTTCTTTTTTATTCATAATGGAATCGGGGCTCCTTAGATAAAATGTGCTTTATCCAGTATAAAGGATGGGGGCGGGATTTGGTAAGTTTCTTGTGGCCGGAAAAATAATCAAACCTGCCCGCCCAAAGGCTGGGTTGCTCGCCTCTTCGCTGGCTTAACGAGCTATTGTACTCGAAAAACCGAGTACATTGGGACGCTGCAGAGGGAAAGCAGCCATTTGTACTCGAAAAACCGATGCCCGTACTCAGTATCCCCTTACAGATGCTCTACATAATGCTTCGCCTCACCCAGAGACATATCCGAATGCTGGCGGACGAGCTTGATGGCCGGAATGAGCTTGCCGTCTTTTTTCATCTGGCGGACAGTGTTCAGCACCTCCTCCGGCGGGGTCTGCCGGGCATTCCCGGCTGCCGCTCTACGCTCTATTTCAGCAGCTGCCTTTTGCTCTTGTTCGGGTGTCAGCGATTCCTCCACCATCCGCATTGGCGGTATTTCCCGCTGAGGCAGCAAGCGGATAACCGCTCCAAGAACGGTCCCCACCATACAGTATAGAGCCAGATATTGCACGAACCGGTACAGATAGAGCCATACCGTACTGAGCCCTGTAACTTCCCCGTTAGGCTTCACAATTGCGATGTTATCGGAAATGGCATACTCGCCTGGCGCATAATTGTTAATATCCCGCATCACCTGCAGTTCTCCTATAGGCGAAACGATCCATTCCAGCGGCTTGTTGTAAATGGGGTTGCCTGACGTATCAATCATCATACTGAACAGCGTGAACACGGCAATGACATAGACCATGTAATTATTCCAAGTCAAACGTTTGGCAAGCACCACAATACTGAAAATAACCAGCAGACCCATTCCTCTTATGTATACATTATGGAGAAAAGCTTGAAAAACCACGGGCATCACCCAACCGAACAACATTACCATCACGGCGGCAAACAGAAAAACAAAAAACAGGATCTTCACATTCTTCTTCACACAGCATACGCATCCTTTCTTAAAGTCTATTATATCTATACCCAGATTGGCGCTACAGGAACTTATTGGTATAGTAGGGTGGTGTACAACTTGATTGGGGAGGGATTCCTGTGCAGGATTTATTCAACCAGATCATAAAGAATGACATCAAACCCTTTTTTACCGGGCACGGTTATTCCAAAAAGGATCTGAACTTCTATAAAACCCAAGGTAATTTTATTAATAAATTCAATCTTCAAAAATTGAAAGCGAACACCTGGGACCACGTCATGTTCTACATTAACTGCAGCATTCATTCTACCGAATTAGCACAATTTCAATCCGCCCTGCCCACGGCAGCGCCTTTGGAGAACAAGGCTCACTTCACCGTCCGTATAGAGCAGATTGTCCCGTCCGCCCCCGACCACTATTCATTAACCCCTGATACCGATCCCGACAAAATCACGGCAGAGCTGCTGCTGCATTTGGAAGAGGCCCTCACAGTTATGCAAACCATGAACAGCGCACGCGCAATAGTAGATTATTATATGAAAAGAACAGCCCTCCATCTCAGTGAGGAGACCTTCCGTTACTTGCTGCATTCAGGCGATAAGGAAACCGCACAGTATTATCTGGGTCAGCTGTATTCAAAATACGGGGCCGAACGGCGGTGGTCGATATTTGAGAAGAAGTATGGGGATATTTTTGCCGAGTATGGGATGGAAGTTTAAGATATAGTAAAATAGTCATAGATTAGATCATTCAACATAGACATGGGGGCGGCTTCAGATGGCAGGTAAATCCCTGGCACAAGGATTAATGGCATCAAGTGGGGATCAATTGCGTTTGATTTATGTGCTGGTTATGGAAACCGGGATTTTTAATATGATCGCCAATAAGACTAAAGATCTTTTTAATAAAGAGGTGGATCATTCACAGCAGCAGCTGGATCAGGAGATTGCCAAGCTAAGACACATTGACGACGATACGTTGCGGCTGCAGTTATTTTTACATATGACCAAAGAGTTTGAATTAGCCGGCTCCCACTATAATACTTCCTATGAAATAGAGCATAAATGCGGAGAGATTCTGCACAAAGCGCATACGTATCAGCTCAAAAAGGATAAGAACTACAGCACATTTGTACTCCGTAATTCGCATTTGCCTGTCGACAGCCAGCTGGCACTTTACCAGATGCAGAGTATTTTGGGATCCATCGGCGGGGAACTCAACAATCTCACGGCGGATCAGCAGGATGATTTTACGGACCAGATTGAAAAGTTTATTGAATCCCTTCCCTTGGAGCAGCAGCAAAAAATTAAAGAAAAGCTGAACATCGATGCAGTAACGAATTCCACTATCAAACGGGTCATCATGACGCAAGGCAGCGCTGTACTGCTAACCGTTATTGTTGAGATTGCCGGGTTTGCAGCGTACACCACTTTAACCTCTCTCATCGCCGGGACAGCCGGTCTGATCGGATTAACTCTGCCCTTCGGAGTGTATATGACAGCGACCTCGGTTCTATCCGTTCTGACAGGTCCAATCGGGTTGATTTTAATGGGCGGGGCAAGCGGTGTGATGATGCTGACGCAAAGTAAAAAGGTGAAAAAGACGTTACTGCAAATGGGGATTGTTCAGCTCATGCTGCCGGTCTTATTAGACGATTCCAATGTATATGGATATGACGCGGTAATTAATCAATGGAATGAGCATTATCATAAGCAGACCGGTATGCTGGAGCTGATCTCCAGTCACCAGGAAGAGTACACAAGTATAGCCCGTAATTTAAAAACAACCGAAGATTACATATCCGCAAACAACCAGCAGCTAATGGAGAATATCCGTGCTTATAATACCATTGTTGAGCAGCTTGCCGGTTCCCTGGAACGGGTGAGTGACTATGAGATGACAGATTCCTTTAGGCAGAAGAACATGACCATAGAGAGCTTAGTAGGCAAACTGCAAATCAAGAGAGAATCTGTTGCAAGAAATAAATCTGCTTTTTCCTTTATGGATAAGGTTAGCGGAATGTTCTCCAATCTCTCTCTTGAAAATGATATGAAGAAAATAAAGCAGCAGCTTCAGGAACTAAGAAAGGAGCAAGCTGTCGAATTGATCACGTTTCGTCCTGTTTCATTAAGGCATGAGTGTGATCAGGCACGGACTCTTTTGGAAGAGAAAAAAGAAATACTTGAAAGATTAGCTGCATTAAGAGAACAAAAAAGAACCATCGAACAGCAATTATCAGCCGTTAACAGCAAGCTGCGCCAGGAACAGGAAGCCTTACGGAGTTTACAAAAAGAAATCTATGGCTTAGGGGATATCGCATGATTCCAAACGAACAATTCTGGACGCACTGGCGTAACGGTGAATTTGAGCAGGCCATGAAATGCACAGTATCCAATAAAAGAAAGAGGAAAGGCGCGGGACTATTCGGCAACCCGAATCCCTCGGAACAAACGGATCTTATCGCCGGGATCAGTGCCGGAGACTTTCTATATGACTTTCTGATGATCAATCCTGCGGTGGTTGACGGCATTGATTTTGCACGCAGCGAGGATTTAAGTTCGCTATTCTCCCTGTCCCGGTTTGCAGAAACCGTTGATATGGGGACAGCTGCCGGTGATATGGCCCAGCTGCAGGGATATGTGGCTGAACAGATGATCGCGCAAAAGCTGGAGGCTGCAGGGTATGATGTCCAGTTCCCGGAAACCTCGAATCAGGCCGGTTGGGATATCCTTATAGACGGGAAAGAGTTCCAGGTGAAATGCGGCGGTAACAAATCGATTGTAGATGAACACCTGGAACGTTACCCGGATATCCCTGTCTATGTAAATGATGAACTCGCGGTACATTATCCGGATCACCCTGCTGTTTTTAGTGCCGGTGTCACCAGAGAAGCCGTAGTCGAAGCCACTCATTCTACGTTATCCCATGCGGAGGATCTCTTGGATCTGGAGTTACCCTGGATTTCTGCAGGCGTGAGTTCTTTCTATAATTTGCGGCGTGTTGTACGTGAGCAGTTACCTCTACAGGTGGCGGCGCGAAATGTGGTTATCGACACCACGAGCCGTGCCTCATTGGCCGCTGCGGGACAAGCCGCTTTTACGTTTGCAGCGAATGCCATATTTGTATCGGGAGGCGCTTTTGTCGTAGTGCTGCCTCTGGTGGGCGCTTATGTCGGGTTAAAACAAAGCTCGCGTGTGACCGACAAACTCAAGAAGCTTCTGGCCAAAAGAGAGTATCAGCGGTTAGAGCAAAGCTTACTTAATTTAGTTAACGTCATGCAAAGACAATTGGACCTTAAAGAAGAGATCAAAACCGGAAAGTGGCAGAGTATTCTCCGCAAAAGCTCCAATCCAGTACCTGTCTCAAGTTTAGAAAATATTCATCAGGAACGCATCCATTTCCTTAACAATATGAATAAAGAGTTAACCTCTATTGCGCATGAAATCCCAAAGGATTCGCTCCGGGCCTTTGAGAGGTTAATTGCCGTCTTGATGAAATCGGGAATCCATGTGTACAGCATTCAGCGGGAGCTGATGAGTGTTGAGCAAAGCATGAAGGAACTGCATAAGAAACTATAAATAATAGACCGCCTCCTTCGGGAAGCGGTCTATCTCATAACTGCTGTTTCTATTAGCCCTCGTCTTTAGAAGCGGCGGCCTCCGCCTCCACCTCCGCGCGATTGCGTGATTTGGGTGATTTGTTCTCCATTAACGGTGACCGTGCCGCCATTCAATTCCGCAGTACCATCTGCATCAAAGGCCGAGGTGGCTTCCACATCAATAGTTCCTCCATTAATAAAGAGATCACCGTTGGAATCGAACGCATCCGTATCCCCGCTGCCCATAGTCACTTTGATCGTACCGCCGTTGACTTCAATCGCTGCATTCGCATTAACGTTAGGCGTGGCGTTGATGCCGTCATCACTGGCATACACTGTAATCTGGCCGTCATTCACGATAACATTGTTAGCCTCGATGCCTTCTACCGAGCTCTCAATATTAATAGTGCCGCCGTCAATCTGCACAAGGTTATTGCCAGTGATCGCATCATCGGCTGCGTTGATCGTTAATGTGCCGCCTTTAATGTAGATATTGCCAAGGGTAGTATCCTCTTCATTTTCGCTATGCAGGGCATCCTTACCCGTATCGATGGTAATCGTTCCATCATGGATCAGGATTGCGTCGTTGGCTTCCAGGGCATCCGCAGAGGATTGTATAGAGTATATGCCTCCGGTAATTTTAAGATCATCCTTGGAAGAGATCCCGTTTCCCTGACTTGATACGATGGCCAAGCTTCCGGTTCCATTCAGGGTCAGATCTGCTCTGGAGAAAATCACCGCATCCAGATTGGTCTCGCCGTCTGCCACATAGCTACCGGTCACCTCCATAGAGTTCTCACTATCCGTAGAAGTCACGAATACTTTATCCGCTGCTTTTACATAAATGGCAGGTGCATTATCATTCGTTATACTGACACCGTCGAGCACGATTTGGACCTTTGCATCCTCAGCAGCATCAACCGTTACCGTCACATTGTCTGCGTCCCCGCTTAAGACATACACGCCTTCTTCACGCAGAGTCACATCCTGATTGCTTACCAGGCTCATTGGTGTTGCAGCCGCCAGATCGGCTGACTGTTCCAGATCCCGGTCGCTGAACAATGCCGACGTGTCAGCTGCGGAAGCTTCCGTGGTTGCCGCTGCGCTTTCTGCAGCTTGCGTCTCACTTGGCGTCATGCTTGCAGCTGCAGTCTGTGTGGCTGTCTGAGCCATGGTCTGATCGGCCGTTTGAGTAACTACAGCAGTTTCTCCGCTGCCGGCCTCTGTATTAGAACATCCCGCTGCAGATACGGTAAGTAATGCGGCCAATGCAATGGCGCTTATGCTTTTCAGCTTATTATTTTTCATAAATGAACACTCCTCTATATTTCATGATCGCTTGATGACTTGTTCTGATCATAATACAGAGAACTTAAATGAAACTTAAACGGGGAATACACAAGCACAATTCTTATATGACAAGAGCTGCCGATCATACTAATATGGATAGAGTACAACCCATAAACGGAGGTAAAGCCATGAGTCAGATTGCCGGAACACCGGAACCCCCTTATTATGCAGTAATTTTCACATCTGAACGGACCGAGGGGGATAACCACTATGCAGAGATGGCCGATCAAATGATGAAGCTCGCCTCACTCCAGCCCGGATTTTTGGGAGTAGAAAGCGCAAGAGAAGGCCTAGGGATTACAGTATCTTACTGGGATTCTCTCGAAGCTATACGAAAGTGGAAACAAAACGAGCAGCATCTAGCCGTGCAAAGCAAAGGGAAGTCTGACTGGTATCTTACTTATAAAACAAGAATTTGTAAGGTTGAACGGGATTATGAGTTTGAGAAGTCTGAATAGATAATCATTTTTGAACAGTAAAAAGAGGGGGACCTGCCCCCTCTCAGATATTGAGAAACCCGGCTCTTTTAATGGTCTGGGTTTCGTTGCTGTGTTTCCACGTCTGCGGACGCTGCATCCGTTATAGGCCTCGTCCTCTTTCGCACACTAACGGACACTGCGTCCGTTATTTGTCTCGTCCTCTTTCGCGAGCTAACGGACACTGCGTCCGTTATTTGCCGTAAATCGCCTCGTTTCAATCGCTAACGGACCGTGGTTCCTTTATTCGGCTAAATGATGAGGAAATTAAGCTCTTTCGGATGAAATAACGGATCTAGAGTCCGTTAGGATTCAAAAACACACCTCTAGTGCAAAATAACGGACCTAGGGTCCGTTAGAATTAGCATTTCAAAGTCATTAATAGGTTCTGGTGTACGTGAGGTTGTCGAGACTTTTTCAACGGCCTTAGAGGGGGATCTTCCCCCTCTCTAACTAAGTTAACTATTAACCCCAATACTGCTCGGCAATCTGCTGCCCTTGTTTGATCTTCGCCCACTGCTCAGCTTCCGTCAGTTCATTGCCGCCATCGCAGGACGCAAAACCGCATTGGTGAGACAGCAGCAACCGGTTCTTATCAATAATCTTCGAGGCTTCATCCAGCATTCTGACTACACGTGCTTCATCGTCCAGCGTACTCGTTTTGGAAGACAGCAAGCCAAGTACGATTTCCGTTTCCGGTCTGTCTTTGAATACTGCCAGTGCCTCAAGGGAGCCCGCACGCTCATCATCCCATTCCAGGAAGAAACGGTCGTATTTCAGCTGCTTCAGGAACAGGTTGGCAATTTTCGCATAAGAGCCGCCGCCCATATTACGGGAGTCATAGTTACCGCGGCAGTTATGCGTCCACATTTTGAGGCCCAGGCTGTGACCGTAATCAATAATGGTATTGTTAATATCAATAAACTCTGCAGCCAGCGCCTGCACTTCCTCTTGATTGATGTTCTCGCCAGTATATGGGGAGTTCGGGTTATCGTCCGCAAACAGCTCCCATAAGCAGTCGTCAAATTGCAGGATTTGTCCTCCGGCAGCCGCGAATTCCGCTACAAAATCCTTGTAGGCCTTAACCAGGCCGGCTTTCAGCTCCTGTCTGTCCTTATACACAGCTTCGGTGCCACCAATGTTATCCGACCAGGACAGCTCTCCAAAAATATGCGATGGCGAAGGTACGCACAGCTTCGTTTCACGTTCGCCGGCATGGGCTTGAAGCTTTTTATACACATCGATAAAATGATGATTCTTCCCGCCCAGTTCACCTGTAATGCGCAGGCCAATGTCTTTCCGGGTCTCGTATTTCGAAGTACCGTCTGTATCTCTGAAGAAGTATCCATGATCCGCGATATAACGCTCAATCCCCTGGAAGCCCCAGACAAAGTCCAGATGCCACATCGATTTAGAATACTCCCCATCTGTAAGAACGGATAATCCGTTGTTAATTTCCTGCTCGACTACCGCCTGAATCGCGTCTGCTTCACACTGCTCATACCCCTGAAATTCCTGATAAAAAGGATACTGGATATCATCCCGGTGTTCGATCTGGTGTTTATATTCTAATAAGTCCGACGGACGGAGCAGGCTGCCTACGATTTGAAATCTGTTGCACATGATTATTTCCTCCTTATATTAACCGTTCTTGCTGGAATGCTTTGATTCTAGCATGGAGGAGGATCATCTACATAACACTTAAAAGTAATACCTGGTTCAAGGTAAAAGTTATAATGGGGGAAAGTACACATCATTATCTATCAGAAACCTCAAGGAATATTTTTGAAATTAACACTGCATAATCTTTCCATAAGTATTACGTCATGGTATAATCGCAACAGCAATGGAAGGCTTGCAAGGGCGGTCGGCTAATCTCCCAGAAGGGAGGTGAAGCCCATGGAGGTTTATCAAGCGTTGTCACTGATGTTCATGTTTGGCATGTTCATTATTGCACTGCTAAATTACCTCAAAAAGAAATAGACCGCCCTAGCCAAAGGAATCGGTCTATCTCATGACTGCTTATCCGAAAGCCGCCGCCCTTAAAAGCGGCTATTGCTCCGAGAGTCGTGTTAGCAGCACGGCTCTCTTTGTATTGTACGTTTTTTCTGCCTTTACTATACCACAAATAATTTAATAAAGTAATAATTTGTAACTTATTTAACAAGTTTCTATCATACTAACCACATTCAATCCAGTCACTACTCACCTTCAGCCCCATCCTCCAACTCCTCCACTAACTTCATAGCCTCAGCCCACTCCTCCGGCGGCGTGAAATACGCATCATACTCCCTCAGCGCCTCCGGCGACTGCTGCTCTCTCCATTCCCACAAGTGAATCAAGTAATCCTCACCATAGCCCATTCTCCAGCCAATGCTGAACGGCTCAATCTCGGGATACACGATCCACTGCGGCAAAAAGAACTCCGGCACATACTCCTCCAATCCGTTACGGATCTCCATCAGCAGCTTGCCCAGCATATTTCCGCCTTGGCCGTTCCCGCCGTCTCCCCAGTACGCATCATTGGCTGTATGTTCAACGATCGTACAATCGCCTGTCGACAGCAGGACCGACTTGATCACAGGATGCTGTTCTACCTTTGCTATCAATGCTTCCCTCATTATCTCAATCTTGCATTCTTCCCAATCCGCACGAAGCGGCCGGCTCCGTTCCCGCCCCATTTCTGCCGCCTGCATAGGCGTTGTGGCGAGCCGGATCTCTTCCTCATGGTCTGTGCCCGCAAACTTTTGCGCCTGAAAATAATGCTCCGTGGTTGGCCACACTTTACCTTTTAACTCTACCCTGTACTTGGCAAAATTAGAAAAACAGCCGTATTGCTTATCCGTTTCATAGAAGCGTATATACCGTTCCTCAGGCTTGAGTGCCAGCAGCTTTTTCCTGTTGAGTTCGATCCGTTGCTGGAGATCATCCGGGCTGTCCATCATGAGTTCTCCTCCTTATCTCTTGGTACTATCCGACTGTCCTTGCAGCATTCAGCAAAACCGCCTCCATCTCTGCAGCAGGCATCGGCTTATAGAAATAATACCCCTGAATCTCATCACATTTATATTTGTTAAAGAACGCAAACTGCTCTTCCGTTTCCACGCCTTCGGCGATCACGTTCAGCTTGAGGTTTTTGGCCAGCTGAATGATCGTTTTGGCTATCGCTTCATCATCGTTGCCGGTCGATATTCCGCGCACAAACTGCATGTCAATTTTGATGCGGTCTACAGGCATTGTTTTTAATCGGCTTAAGGACGAGTATCCGGAGCCAAAATCATCAATCGAGATGCTCACTCCCAGCTCCTTCAGCTCCTGAAGCACCCCGATAATATAGTCCTCTCCTTCCGCCGCAGTGCTTTCCGTGATCTCCAGCTCCAGGTACTCCGGCGTAAGGCCCGTTTCGTGAAGGGTCTGGTCCACAATGCTCAGCAGATTGCGGTCCTGGAACTGGATGACCGACAGGTTCACAGCCATGCGGACACCGGTTATCCCCATTCTCTGCCACTCTCTCATCTGCCGGCATGCGGTCTCCAGCACCCACTGGCCAATCGGAATGATCAGACCGTTTTGCTCAGCCAAAGGAATAAATACAGCAGGAGATACCATCCCGAGCTCCGGGTTGTTCCAGCGGATCAGCGCTTCCAGGCCTACGATTTCTTTGGTCAAAACATTCACCTGCGGCTGGTAAGAGAGTACGAACTCCTTTCTTTCCAGCGCCCGGAACAGGCTGTTGGTGAGCTGCGTTTTGGTAAGGACCGCTTGTTTCATGGCTGGTGAGCATAAGGTGTACTGGTTCTTCCCCTTTTCTTTGGAGGCATACATCGCCAGGTCGGCATTACGGATCAGCTCTTCCGTACTTACGCCATCCTCGGGATATACCGCGATCCCTGCACTGGCCGTAATCATAAACTCCTGGCCTTTGGCAATCACCGGCTGGGCAATCGACTTCATAATAGTTCCGGCAATCTTCCGGATGTCTTCGATCCGGTCGATCTCTGTAAGCTTGATCAGGAATTCATCCCCGCCAAAACGCGAAACCATATCCCCGCGGCACAAACATCCGGATATCCGGTCTGCCACCTGCTTCAGCATCTCATCTCCACCCAGGTGTCCGATAGTATCATTTACGGTTTTGAAGGCATCCAGATCGATAAAAAGAACACCAATATGCTTGCCGGACCCCTCTGCGAATTGGATGGAATGCTCCAGCTGATTTTTAAACAAAGTATGATTGGGCACTCCTGTCAGCGCATCATAGTATGCCATGTAACGGATTTCCCGCTCCGCTTCCACTTTTACCAGCGCATCGGACAGCAGGTTGGCCAGGATTCTCAGCAGCTCCAGATGATTTGCCCCTAGGGCTTTGGCTGCCTTCACGGACGCCAGGAACAAATGGCCCAGCGTTCTGCCTTTATTGCTAACCGTAATGGAGATCAGTGACTTCATCTGGTGCGCCCTGAACAGCTTCTTCTCGGCTTCGGCTTCCGGAGGCAGCGTGTCCACGTCCGTTACATTCATCAGGCCACTCTGCGAAATCTCGTTCATCCACCATGGGAATGCATCGCCGGTCAGTTTAGGAATAATATCCTCCGCGGATGTGACGCCTTCGCTGCACCATTCATATGCTTGCTGCGGTTCAGTGATATTGACGAAGAAAGCCCGGTCTACCTGAAAATGCTCTCCGCACAGCGCCAGCAGCTCATAAATTTTGTCATCCAGGTCCGATTCCGTAACCTTAACGAAGTCACCGGAGATTTGCGACACCATCTTTTGAAACCGGATTTGCTCTTCATTCTCCTTCAACCGCTGGAGATATACCCGGTTCACAAAGTAAGCCAGCCAAAGGGTAATACTTAAGATGCCGATCCTGGCCAGATAATCCGAGCCGTCCACCTGAACCAGAGCCTGCGGGATTCTCACCCAAATATATACCTGCACAGCCAGAATCGAAAGTCCTATCCAGAGGATGATCAGCCGGTTGTTGAACAGCACAGAAAGCATCACAATAATGAACGGGGTTGCCCATATGGTAATACTCGCAGATTCTATAAAGTTAACCGCGATCAGCAGGATCGAGATCAGCATAATCAGAATGAAAACGCATTCCTTAACATCCGCCTTGATAGGGAGATTTTTAAGCACTGCCAACACTGCACCTATAGCAAAAAAGAAAAAGGTGAACCCTACCACATAGTTGATATGCGGAGACTTCAGATTGAAAAAATACTGCGAGGCAAAATGCAGCATCCCCCCGACGATATACACGAAGGACATGATTTTGATGAATCTTTCCATGTTGACTTCACTCAGGATTTTCCCGGGTTCAGCCCGCCCCTTTTTCCCTTGGCCCATGAGGCCGTATCTTTTAATCGCATAAAATATAGCTGTTGTAGGTAAGAGTACGATTACAGGCGCCATTTGCGGAATGGTATAGGATGTATATGTATTTACAACCACATCTGTTATCGTCCCTATGATCATGGCCAAAGTATAGGCGAACATAAAGAGGGCAGCCTGCTTCTTCTTGGAAGGGTCAATCGACTTCTTCCCCCAATTCCAGAGCAGCAGCAGACCCGCAGATGTGAACAGAATATAATAGAGGTTAAAATACACATCCCCCCAGCCGTTCGCCGATACATTCACCCAGCCCCCTGCCGTATTCACCAGTCTGTACTGATCCTTCGCAGTATCACTATAACCAAAAGCAATCACGTTCACCAGCGCCGGAAGGTACAACAGCACATATATCCATTTGCTCTTCAGAATGCGCGTCCGCTCTGTCACAAGCAGAAAGAAATGCAGCAGCAGGCTGTATACCGTCCCATAGCCGAGAGAAGACCACCTTCGCCAGAAAATAGCGGTCTCATAATCCTGCGCCGAATTGGCAATCGAGAAACAAAACGCCCACACCGCCAGGGACAGGCAGGCCACAGAAAAGAGGCGGTTCAGCTTGCTGTGCGCGTCAATTGAAAGGGTATATATCCCCAAGATGAAATAGACGGCAAAAGCGATAAAAAACATGAGAGAAAAAATATAGGCTGAAGACATGACCGGCCCCTCCATAATTCCCAGTAGATTATTTGCGTCCGAGAGCAACCTCATGAGTACATATACCTATATTTCGGCAGAGATGTGAGGTTTTATTAATACTATTTTCGCATAATAAAAACTCCCCCGTTTAAGGAAGAGTCTGTGTACCAAAATAAAATTCTACTGCTGTCTGGGAATAGCCGTCCTCTCCCTGCCACTCCGCTACAGCGTCAAAGTCAGAGTTCCCGCCTGTGCGTTTCCGGGGGGTGTCACCCGGTACCAGCAATCCGGCATAGCCCCAGATTTCCATAATCACATCCCGTTCATTCTTGCTGGAAGGAACCACAGCTTTCCACCGCTTCTCCAGCATCCGTGCACTATCATAGTCCCCACAATCCTTAACCGCCTGGAGCATTCCCGTGAGGATGGCCGTATCCTCGGCGGTATACTCACAGGCTTCCTCTTTACTGAACAATTCGAGATCCATCCAGCAGTACAGCAGCCAGTTCAGCCGGATCCCGCCCCATTTGACCCGTTCGAAGTTCAGCACATTTAAGTCTTCCTCTATATATTCCCGGTCTGCCATTAGCCTGTGATCATTACAATCCCCGCAGCTGCTGTAACTAGGGCGGACGACACTCCGCTCCTCATAAGTATGCAGAGGTAACCGGGAAGTCAGCGCCCAGCTCGACAAAGCACTCCGCAAATGGACCTTCTTCGTCGACAGACTGTGCAGGAACGCGGCAGCTACCTGTTCTTTGGTAATCACTTGATGCAGCTCACGCAGCCGCTTCATAATCTCATCATGGGTCATCGTGACCGGATCGAACATCAGCCCTTTGCTCTTGGCATACTCGAACCGCTCCCCGGCAAACGCATCCGGACTGCTCTTCCACCCGGCCGAGGTCCAGAAGGTGTTCATTAGTGTTTTTTTGGCTTGTTTGTCCATTGGGTCACTTCCTTAAAATGGGGTGATGTTGCGGTTATTCTGGACCTCCTCTTCAGGAATATCAAAGAAGTCGTACAAACCCGGCATCTCATGATGGCCTAAATTTGTAACTTTTCCGTTGATATCAATAATCCCATATTCAGCAGCTCCAATTTTCAGAATTTGCTTAAAGTAAATTACTCTGTTAGTGGAGACCTGAGGCTGTGTACCGTCCTCTTCTTCAATTAGTTTCTCAAGAAAAAATGGACCTTTAGATCCTTTATCGCCAAATCGTGCTACCCATTTCTGTTCCAACCTTCCGTCTATAACCTCAAGATACTCCACTCCATTACCCATAGACATAAATACTTGATCGGCCCGGCCTTCCGGAAAATAGTAAAATAGAGTACTTGAACCATCGCCTTGTGTCATTGATTTCAGCGTTCGGACGATTGGGAGCTCGAACGCTGCCTGACGAGCCTCAGTTAAATTTTCTGATTTCGTCTTTTCTATCATCTCCGGAGATGATTTTACAACATATATAGATCGATCGTATGGATTCCAGCCAACATATGCATCAGCCGCTTCTGCGATAAATCGCAAGGGTACCATAACACGTCCATTCTTGATTTGTGATACGACAGGTAAGTTCACTTTCTTTTCACCTATAGTAGCTGACTTCTGTCCTGCAACAAGTTTGATTGTCTCCTCATTACGCTCAATAGTAATCGTTTTATTTGAATTATTCCAGGCCACTTTGATACCCGGAATTTGTTGAACAACATTTAAAGGTACTATGGTGGTTCCCCGTTCGCTGTATGGAGAAACATCCGTATTCACGATCTCTTTGTTTACCATGATAGATATATCATTCGAACTTCTCGCCATTGCTGTATTTGCCATAATCGTTAGTGCAAAAACAGGTAACATTAGACACACTAAATACTTTTTCATTCTCCGTCCTCCTAAAATATGGTTGTTTATTACATTTATTAGACGAATAATTAGTCAAAAAGTTACGTTACCGTTCATTAGTGCTTTCTTGGGCGTTCACTATGACAATAAAAAAAGACGTACAGTCGAATCAGACTGAACATCTTTTGAGGTTATTTTATCGCAAATTGCCAAGTATTCTATCATTCCACAAAAAGAAATAGGCCGCCCCGGTGAAAGGTAAGCGGTCCTATTTCAATGGATAACCTTTTAAGCCTCCGCCCTTAAAAGCGGCTATTGCGCGGAGAGTCGTGTTAGCCGCACGGCTCTCTTTGCCATTGTACGCTGTTTCTGAGTTCATTATACCACGATGACAATGTTTTACAACTTAAAGACAATCACCATTTACTTTCTTCATCCTATAAATTTTCAACCTCCACAACCCTCCCCAAATCCACATACTCCGCATGATCCAGCTTCACCTTCACCCTGCCCTTACGGCGCTTCTCCCGCCATTCCCGCAGTGCATTCTCCGTTTCCAAACGAAGCTCCGCGATTTCATGGGCCCGGTCCAGGATGTATTTGCTCGTATAGAGCACTGTGAGAATCCCTTGTCCACCTAGGGCAATAGGGGCAGCTAACCCCTTCCATTCCTCAATCGTAAATCGTACGTACAGCTCTTCCTCCGTCCCCGGGCGGCAAAGGATCTCTTGAATTTCCTTACGCCGTATCACCTTCCAGTCCGTAACCTTTCCTACCCAGTGAATGCCTGTCTTGGCTGGATCAATGAACTTTTTGCGGGATTGGCACATCGCTACGTATTCGATCTGAGTGAGGATTTTGACATCTGACAGATTCTTTAATGGCATATGGTAAAAAGAATGCTCTCTCGCCACCCCCACCTGCTCCGGTCCCCGGACAGAGCCGACTAGCACGTTTTTGCCCGCCAGCTGGTTGGCATAATACTCTTTCGTGCCGCGTGGACGTGTGGAGCGTTCGTAAGCTTTTTCCGGACTGTCCTGAATTATCTCATCCAAGAATTGCTCCACCAGGCTTGTGGAATTCGGCAGGAACGGAAAGGCGCCAATGTTCAGCAGCGCAATGCTTTTATAGAAATGATGGGTCTTATACCGCTCCTCGTCAGGGTACGGAAATAACACATACGCGCCGAACATGCTTCGTTCATACTCCCCCGTGCCTTGCTCCTGATACACAATCGCGTCCCGATAACGGTGCATCGTGTTGATGTCGTCCTCTTCCGGCCCAGGCTGGCGATACTTTTGCCCGTAAGATGTACCTTCATAAGCAGGATTCAAGCGATATTTGGCATCAAAAACATACTTATACTCCTTGATCGTACCGGCATCCTTCTTCTTCAGTGTGAGCACATTATCCGGACGCTGACTCAGCGTCGGGGTCTTATCCGTGCTGGGTATCGCATTATAATACAGAATGAACTGCTCTCCATTGACCGGATTCTCGTACACCATCTTGGCACTCTGCGAGCGGTCCAGCGTCACAAAAATCCCGTTCCGGTTCACCTTAATCACATCCTGCTTCACCAGCCGGTACTTCTGCCCCAGCAGCTGATTCAGCTTGAGAAAGCACCAATACTCATAGAGCTGAGCGACATCCTTCATGGATAAGCGGAGCAGGTCACCCTGAATAGACAAGCCTTTTAGTAGCATGAGATAAAAGCGGTAGACCTCGCGGTATCCAGGCGCCATCTGCAGCACCAGCGTAACTGTCATCCCCTTGAGCTTCCCGGCCTCACGCAGGAAATCCATTTTAAGCACACGTTCCAGCTGGGTAAGCATCGTATCGATTTTTCGGAGGAGTACTGGATCTGCGGTCCGGTTGTTCTGCTTCCAGCGGCCTTTGAGCTCCTTCAGCTTCCTATGAATACGTTCCAGCATCCAGCGGATAAACCGGTTCTCATTCGTATCATAGGCAAGACGTCTGCGCGTCTCCAGCAAATGTGTAGCGGTATAGCTGCGGCCATCGATGGTTAAAAATCCATGGTCCCTAGCTTCTCTCAGCCGTTCGGGATGTTTGGTGAGCTCGCGGATGTTCTCTCTTCCGGCCTTTTTGACCCGGTTCGCATCCACCAGCCGGCGGTCCTGGAGCAGCGCGTAATTCGGATTCTTGTTAATCCGCTCAACCGCATCCAAGAGCTGTCTAAAGACATGCTGTAGTATGGTGTAAAACTCCGTAAAGCTCTGATGCTGCGTCTCCCGCAAGCCTGTTAGCTGATAGGTCCGGCGCAAGAAGTCAAAAGCCAGATTATAAATCTGCTCATTCACTTCATGCAGAAGGTTCTGGTAATCCAGCTTGTAATCCATCTTCGAGGGGAAAATCTCCATCTCCACCCGCAGCAGACTCTGCCCCTCCCCCCGGATTTCCCATTCCGTCAGGCCGACCTCATTCCCGAAATTCAGCGCACCCGCAAGGATAGAATCCCCCAAAGGCTTGATTGCCTGCCGCAGCAGCACATTGTCATGATGGAAAGATAGGTTCACGGAGGCCTTCTTCTGAATCACCAGCTCATACGACTGGGTCTCATAGAACAAAGGAAACGCAGCCTCTCCCGGCCGCCACTCCACCATCCCGTAGGCTTCAGGGGAAAAGACTTGGATCTGCACATCCCCCAGCCTTTCGGAGCACACCAACCCAAGCTGCGCATTCACCCACTCCTGGCTAGATGACCGGTGAAGCTGCATCGTCTCTACCGTAGGATGATAAGGCCGTCCTTGAATGAATAGCGTAAAAAGCTCCGTGTCCACACGGAGCAATTCTACCGCCTGATTAAGAGAGCCAGTATGAGGTGAATCCATCTTCCTCCAGCCTCCTAAGCATAAAAGCCAATTTACGCGCACTTTGCGGATGTACAGCCGTTGGCGGAGTCTGGCCCGCAGCCCATTTCATATAGAGCGGAGAGGCATCCTCCATATGATCTTGAAGGTTTACTATCCCGGCCCCGCCATTACCAATTGCCACCTTCATCAAGTTCAGCAAAACCCGTCGCACCGAGGAGTGGCTGCCTTGGATACGCGGCAAAATCTTTTGCAGCAGCTGCCAGTCAAACGCCTGATCCTCATCCATCAGCTGGTACCGTTCGTTATAGATCATATAGAAGCAAATCGCATCACGGACCCGGAAGCCCACATGTGCGTGGATGTCCTCCAGCAAGCTATTAATCTTAACCAATCTTTCCGTGGTCCGGACCACGAGTTGTTTATTGGCATCATAAGCGTCCACCAGCTGCAAATAATCAGCGCGCAGAAACAGATGGTTCAGCTCCGCAAGATCAGCAGAAATATCCGCGTCTTCCTGTTCACGTATGTCCGGATACTGCTGCAGATTGATGTAATTGAACTCCAGCGTGTTGGCGCGGTCGAGTACCTTTTTGCTAAAAGGATGCGTCGTCTCGTCCATATTCACCGTCCCGATCAGGAACACATTCTCCGGGATGCCCAGGCTGCCATACTTCACTTGATCCTCCGGCGTATCCAGCAGTGTAGAAGAGATGAGATCCTGCGTGGTAATCTTCCCCTCCTGCCAATCCTGTGTCTCCAGCACACTTAACAGATCACTGAAGTAATGCTCCACCCGGGCCAAGTTCATCTCATCCAGGCAGATAAAATAAGGCTTATGCCCATTCTCCGGCTGCCGCGCCTCTACCAACACCTCTGTGAGCGGACCCGGCTTGAACCTGCCCGATAGATCCTTATACCCCAGCAGATCCGCAGGATCACTCCAATCCGGCCGCACCGGGATCAAGGTAAACTGACCATTATCCCCCGTGGACCCAAGTGCCTCTGCAAACAGCTTCACCAGCCGCGTCTTCCCCGTGCCCGATATGCCCGCCAAGATGACAAACGGCTTGGTCTTCAGCGACAAGTAAAAGTTCTCGATGAGGTGCTCCGGGAAGAAGAAGCCTTTGCGGCGGATGTGGGATTGGATTTGGTGGAGGAGGGTTGTTATCTGGTTGTCCTCTAGTGGCTCAGGTGTTTGTGGCAATAGTTCCACTTCCTCTTCATTAACTTCATTACCTGTAGAGGTCATGTTGTTCACATATAGACGGTAATCTTCTATCACATTCTGGAGATCTTGAATAAGTTGTTCGTCGTTCGGAACGGCTTCTCTTTCATACTTAATATAAGCGACGGTTGATACCTGATAGTCTTGGCCTAAACCACTACTAACTAGATGGATATCCTCATCCTTATTCATATGGGTAAGGGGCAGGAGTTCCCGGATTTCTTGTGTACGATTGCGCAGATAAGCATAGCCCTCTCTACGTCCCCTCTCCTGAATGGGCAACGTCACGCCTTGGTTAAACGTAAGATAGACTTCACTCATATCCTCAGCGAACAGATATACAACATATTCCCCACGTTGTGTCGTTTCCGTGATGCGTTTGTCCATAATTGCAAGCCAAGGAACAGTGGCCCAATTCCCTTGTCCAACCGATCCTTGAATTTTGTATTGATCGTCTAAGAAGGGTAGCTTTCTAAGCTCAGAAGGGAGAGTCTGCCGAAACAGAGTTCCTAAGGAATGCCCCGCAAACGTCTCTCTTTTGGCAGAAGTATACTCCGACATAATCCCTTCTAGATAACCTCGTAAAGAAAAATGTTGCAAGGCCGAGTTATAGGATTCTAGCTCTTCATTGGCATGCCTCTCCAGTTGTGTGAGCTCCTGTTCCCCTAGCTGTCTTTGAATCTGGCTATGAAAACCTATAGTGTTATCCTCTGAATTCACAAACAAAATCTGCGAGAGCGCATTAACAGGGCTGTTAATAATATCTTTAAGCTGACTTTTGGATGCATCTTTCCATAGTTCCCGTCCTGGTGGCTGGTCGACTCGGTTACCTCTTTCTTGTTCAGCAATGAAATAGTTAAGGAACCGATCTTTAACGCGATCGAACGAGACCCTCTCCTGATGGGTTGCTCTCAGTTCTTCAATTAAAGATAAGATCAGGACCATCTTGTATGATTTTTGCTTACGCTTGAAAATCTGTGTGATTAATTCGGGTAATGGCATGTTGTCCTCCAAGACTAGTTAACGGTTTTGGTAGTTTTAATCTTTTCCACATGAAACTTGCGGATCCCTGAATCTGTAATGTTAGCTTGGCTCAGCTGGTCATAGATTGATTCAATTTTCACTTGAGAAAATAATGGTTCGGGACATTCTGTTCTCAAATGCAGCACCTCATTGGAGATGGATTTGCTGAGCTCCACTTCGCAAACAACAAGCTCGTCAGATTGAATTTGTCGAAGCTTCGGGTCATGTTAAAGCGACATTTCATCGCAAAAGAAACCATCGATATCAATTTCACTTTAGAGACGCCCTTAAGAAAACTCTCAACAGCCTTAATATGTACGATTATACATCTTGTATTATCGCTCATCGTCCATTGTTAATCGGAACGGCCACCTTTAATTTCTCCATTCTAGTTCTTCGTCTCAATAACAAGCAATCAGAGCAGGGAGATTACTATATGATCCCTGGACGTAACCTGTCCGGGACCTGGGATTAGGAAGCAATAAATCGCTTAACGACTTACAGACCTAAAGCAGCTGGTCTAATTAAATATTTTTTATACTCGCCCATCTCTACGATTCGTGTGGAAGCAACATCGGTTTTGACTGTGGAGCTTGTGCCTTTCGCACTACGCCGGCTTATAGTAGGATTTTTGAAGAGAGACAATAACTTACTCAGCCTAACAAAACCTCGTTTGATCCAGATTTACAATATGTATGGTTATTCGACAATAGAGGAAGATACCCCTTTAAGCGGAGTGTAGACCAAAGAAAAGGACCGTCGTTGGACAGTCCAAAAATAGAATATGAGTTGAAGCTCATCCCCATCACCTTCTTGACAGTGATCACGGATACTTAATGACGTAATGGTGCTGCATGTCGACTCTTGTCCTGATATAGCCAATTGATGAATTCTTCCATTTTTCGGTTCTGGGCCTGAACCGCTTCATTGCGACTAAATGGAACTCCCTGATCCTTGGATTCCTAACCGAATTCAATCAGTTGAGGCGCTTTTCATCGTCATGATACGCATGTGATGCTGTAGTGCATTCAATCTCCTCATATTCAGTTAGTGAGGTATCAGCTGTAGTGGATAAATTTATTGTACACAAGGTGAATTTTGCTTTAATACGATTATCAAGTTCTCAAAAACTTTAGATTAAACAAATTGCATTATCAGTGAATTATTTTAAATATGGATTATAAATAAATATATATACTTTGTTTCAAGGGAGAGTGATACTCAATAATTCCATTCAAAATTCCTAAGTTGAAAACGGAATTTTCATATACATAAAATGCTTAATAATTTTTCAAACTCCCTGTTAATCACCTGTGGAAGATTATCTTGGTTATAAGCTTTTATTTCTGCTCTACGTAGAAGTGCTTCTTCAGTAAAGTATGGTTCAATCTTAAACTTATGGGCCTCAAAATACATTTGACTATTAGTTCCATTGAAAGGTATGAAAAAGTAATTTGATTTACTATATATAATTCCTTTAACTTTGAAAAGTCGTAACAGTTCTCTTAAATTTTGATCATTACTAAGAAAAAAAGGAATAAAGTATCTTCCCTGTCCACCAAGTATGAGCTGTCGTTCCATAATCCTTGGAACAGAAAAATCCCACGCTATATTTTCAATGAGGTGCAATATTTTTTCGGCCCGTATTCCCTTATTAATTTTATTGAGAATTTTAACATCATTTTGCGAACTGAAATACTTGTGAGCAATAACCATCTCTCTATCGAAGTAAGTACCGACAACATTGGTGCAGTATTCAAACAGCCTTTGTAGTTTTTTTTGCACTGTTATTTTGGGACCAAATTTTATTTGCATTATGCCAATTATTAAGAGTACCATTTGTCTCTGTATAGAAAAGTAATAATCCAACATTTCGGTTGCATGTGCAGAATTATAGATTCCGTTAAATGTTTGATCCGCTAATAATTGTGCTTCATTTTCTGTAATATCATAATGTAACCTTCCTGTACTTATATATTTTTCTCTATTAATACTTTTAAAGAGCTCAAGACTAACCAAGTTTTGATATAACTTTGTCTTTTTGTCCTTAATTGCCTCTGCGCTTTCTCCTTCTATATTCACAAAAGAATTCTTATAGTTCTCTATCATGTAAAAAATATGATCATAATTAAAATTATTTCTAATAAGTAAATCAATAGAAGAAAACACTTCATTATTAAGCGTAGACCAATCAAAATTTATGAATTTGTGAATATAGCTAGCATAGTTAGTATCAAGCATTATAGAATAATCAAGCCTAAATATGGTGTCCTTCTCACCATTCATATATGTCTCATGTAGTAAATCATTATCAATAAAATAAAGTTTATCGGTTTCAAAGTAAGATATGAAATGACTATCAGTAGTATTAATTAAATCCTTCAAATCCATGGGGTATGCACTTCGGTGATAATTATCTAAGGATATAATAGATACTTTATCTTCGGTTGTATCACCCATCATTAACCATGTTGTAACAATATCATTTATACTAGTCCCTTTCGAAAGACCATATATTCCTTGTTTTATCCTTTCATCTAACACATATTCACACCCCTTTAATTATTTTATTGTCCATAAAGTTATATAAAAAAAACCTTTTAAATATTCTTTGACATTCTTGAAATAGTGGTTCTCGGGTTGCTGCCCGTTGTTTACTAATGCAAAGTAGTATACTAAAAAAAACACGCCTGAGACGCAGTAATATTACATTGCTCCGCATATTGTCTAATCTGCTCTTTGCTGCCAACATCGTGCATCGCGATCTTCTGATATTCATCGATAAAAAACACTGAAAACCGGGAAGCACGGATAATCTCCATGGTTTGATTCATTCCTTTATTTTTGAACAGACCCGACTTATCATTTAAGCGATGCGCCTCATCAACAATCAAGCAATCAAATTCATTGGGCAAAGCTTCATAGTAAACGCCTGATCCCTTGAATAGGTTATCAATAACCGACTTCTTCACGTTTTTCTGCAGCTTTTTCATATATACGGCACGAGGTGCACTATTCTTGGGTACATATTGGCAGACGAGTTCCCGGGCCGTAAGCTCTACCAGAAGATTAATTCCGAGAACAGACTTCCCTGTCCCCGGGCCTCCTTCGACAATCAAGACTTGTTTCTTTCCCGCCTGGGCTTGCTGGGCCAATCTTAACGCTTCCTCATATACTACCTTCTGATCGTCAATCATGATGAATTCTTGATTTCCCTGCAGCATGCTGAGAAGTGAATCCTGCAGCGACTTTGAGGGTTTAATTTTGCCATGTTCAATGAGGTACAGCGATTTGGTTCTATCCGTTTTCTTAATGTAAGTTGAGATAAATCCTCTTAACTTTAGAGCATCTCCCTTTGAGAAGATAGGAGCACCCTCCAGGTATTGATTATAGACAGGATGCACCAGAGGATCGTTATCGGTCTGTACATAATTATGTAAATAGGCACACGGATAGAGCTGCACTGCTTCATTCTGCACGGTCTCGTTATATTCGCTAATCAGCTGGGCATAAGACCAAGCCTGATAAGAAGGATGCTGCGTTCTCGTCTTTGTTCGGTTAAAGTATGTTTTAACAAGGCCATCTGCATCCTCAACCGCTTCAACTTCTGTCCATTGCTTAAGCTCAATAATGACGACGGAGTATTGATCCTGTTCGTTCAAGCCCGTAATCATGAAATCTATTCTTCTCGAGGACGCTGGAATTTTATATTCAATCGCGATTCCTACGTCATCTGGAATGGTCGGTGTGTTCAGTACTTTATATAGGTAGTTCATCGAATTATTCCATGCATTGATTTCGCCCATGGAAACCCTGCCGGCTTTTAGCACGAACTGGTTATGAATCTTAACCGCAATACTATCTTCGGTGACATCATTCATAAATTGCTGCTTGGTCGATTCGTAGATAATCATGGTGTTCTCCCCTATTCGTTCACTGCCGTGTGCTTTTTTGCGAGCTTCCCTTAGAACTAGATACCGGATATTTCTCCGCGTTTTTGTTTATTTTCTGAAGGATGGCATCCTTTACGTCGATTTGCAAATCATGAGCGAGCGTTAACGTGTAGATGAGAATATCAGCGATCTCGTCCTGCATGTCGGAATAATGTTGCTCTATGGCTTGCTGGCTGTTCTTCCATTGAAAAAGCTCCAGCAGTTCGCTAGACTCCAGCGTGATTGAGAGCGCCAGATCCTTGGGATCATGGAATTGCTTCCAGTCCCTCTCGTCGCGGAACTCTATAATTTTCTCGATTAATTTGTCCATATGTACCCCCGTCATGTTGTTCAAATTCAATCTCTAACACTTGCTCTGCACAAAATAATGATAGCCCAATCCTCCGTATAATTCCATGAAATTCCTACATAACAAACAGAAAAAGACTCCTGTTAATCAGAAGCCCTCATTAAATATTTCTGCTAATTATCAATTTAATAACTTTGCCGTTATAAATTAATCTATAGTTCTCAATCCCCAACTCCCCTGATCATCCTTTACAAAATAAAAGAAAAGATTGTGTTCTTGAATATCTGAATCATCTTTAATCTTAACTACCAAAGAAACAATAGTTCTTCCAGCTGAGTCTTGTTCGATGGTATTTATCTTGTCAAATGAATAATCTTTTCCAAACATGAAGTTATGTGCTTCGGCAGATTGATTATCGGCAAAGGCTTTCTTGAAGTCTTGCTCATTCTTGTTTACTAGAGCATCCATCAATATACTTAAACTGTTTTTAATTTCTTCATTAAACAAGTTATCATTAACATCTTGTAAATCAATGAATACACCTGACCTAAATTCACTTTGATTCGACGGTAGTTGGGTCGCAGAATTTTCCACCTGCTGATTAGCAGGTTCTTGTCTAATATTTGTGGAATTATCAGCACAACCGGCTAATATACCTATAACCAAAGCTCCACCAATACATTTGCAAATTGTATTCATTTTATAATTCCTCCATTCTTATACAATTCTCTTATTATAGACGAACCTTAATCAAAAAAGTTACTTGCTCTGTATGAATTAATTATTCCATGAATTTTAATCTTTACATAAATCAAAAAAAATAAAAGCATTCCCCGTCAGAACACAACGGGGAATGGTTTTTTATTGCTGAGGAAGAATGCGTAGATAAAAGTTTAGCTTCTCAGTGCTACCATCTGGTAAACGGGCCGAGTCGAGGCTCCATATGTCTTTTCAGCAGAAGTTATTTGAGTAGAACTACCACCGTCCAAGAAAATCCCGTTAACAAGAGTACCTGATCCTACTTTTTCTTTAATGGCAGTTCTAAATGCCGCTGCGGTGCATTTGGTTGGTGTTACAACTAACCAGATGTTATTAGTACTATTATAAACCAGTCCGGTTCTCTCTACAGATCCAGTTCTGTTTTGCATATTTTCACTGTCCGCTTGAGCAGCCCATGTACTATCGCTATTCAGGGACATACTGATACCTCCTTGTGCCCAATAAGCAGTTCGTTTCACCACAGCTAATTGATCCTTTGTCTGCTTAACCTGTACTGAGAATTGACTTTCAGTACTATCCCATACTAAAGTTCCTCTCGGAACTGAACCAAGATTTGCAGATCCTCCCCCATATCCGGTTCCATTTACAGCCACGTCATTATTTACAGCAATTTGAAGCAAGTTACCTGTATTGGGGTCAAAATAGCCTCCATTAACACCAGTCGTACTTTGTCCTGTGACCGGTACACTACCAATATTTTTTATATAAACATTGTTTGGAGAAGTCTTAAGTGTATATAATACTACTCCATTTGAAGCGGTATAACTTGCATAAGTGTACGCCATATCTATTCTCTCCCTTAATTTTTTATATCTGATCAGACTAAGAAGCTGGCCACTTTATTTGCTTCTCACATATAAGGGAGTTTTTGAATAAGCTATTACAACCAATGAACATAATTATTGTTTCATTTCAGTACTTAGAAGATGATACCAGTTTTATTAATTTTAAAGTGATAGAATTACTTTTCGCATTTCCCCCTTTACTTAATAGAATTCTGTTTTAATAGTTCATTAATAAAGGCAATTACTTCATCTAATTTCCCTCAGTGTTTATATACGCAACTAGTTAATTTAAGGCACAGTGTTACTGGAAAACCAACGTTTATATTTAACAAATCTACTTCCGCCGTGGCCATAATCTTCTTCCTAACTTATTGTTATATATGCTCAAAGTAGATTTAGCTTATATTCACAAATATAAAATAAAATAGTATAGTAAATAAGAACATATGTTCTTTAAGTTGTAAAAATAATGCCATTTTTTCCCTACATTTAAAACAACTCATCAAGGGAGAGGTGAACATTACTGTGAAAAATCAGATAACTGTGTACGAACAGTATAAAAGTGAGATTTATCGTATTGGCTGGAGAGTACAGTATCGGTCTAAGAAAATTACGAATCATGAATGCTCGTTTTTGGATAATGTAACTTCCTTTAAAATAAGTAATGCGTCACATGAAGATGATTTTTGTACCCGAGCGTTGCTTGATACTTTACCTCCTCAAGGAAAGTTAATTATTGAGAAGCTGTATTACCAAGATCTAACTGAGGCTGAGGTATCTCGGCAACTTCATATTAGTCAACAGGCGGTGAACAAATGGAAAAGAAAGATGATCAACCAATTATCTCAGATGATGAATTTATAGAATTGTTAGAAGGTGCTAAACACAAAGACCCCGAAGCAATGTTAAAACTGATTGAATTATACAAAGAAGACATTCTTAGAGTAAGTAAATATATACGATTGCCTTTAGAAGACGCAGTATCTACGATAGTTTTAGAATTTTTAGAACTCATACAAGCTCAGGAAAATGGGTAATGTTTCTCAAATTCAAGCTATAATCTCACCCTATAAAAATTACGAACGACCGGACATTTTTATTCTCTGAAAAAGAAAAAGGTGATCAATTCCTACACCGATGCAATCTCCAAATTTTTGGGGGATAGCAAGATCGGATTGAACGAAGTGGTCGAAGAAATCCTTCATAAGATCAAAGAACACCTGGACAACTTAAAAATGATCATTGAAAACGATCGAGGACATGATCACCCTAAATAAAGCTCAGAGGATTTTTTTGGACAACTCCCCTGGGAGTAAATGGAAAATAAAAGGACTTGGCTATACCAATGATGCCGTCACCTTCTAGACAGCATTCAATAGCATAAGTTCTCATATCGCTAATCAACACAGGTTTCAGGGCTAGGAATGGATTAAATAAATATCGTGTGAGAGAGAACCTAGTATTCTCTCTTTTTTTGTGAACAATGTAGAATGGCCGCATGATGATGGTATCTTTCGAAGCCGAAAAACCCTGAACTCGTACTCAGTAGCATGGCATTCCACCGGTCAGTTACCAGATAGAACAAATCCGGCAAAAGGTACAATCCATTTCCATACAACTTGTTATCAATATATCGTACAAAAGTATGTTTTTCCTAATTTAAGGTCCAATGTTGCTGACGTACAGAGGCACGAAAAGGCCAGTTTGCTTCAATAGCTTTGTCTAATACATCCTCTAAGCCCTCCTCGTATTATAAGAATACTCTTTATTCTCCTTATGCGACTACAACGCTCTATCACACAAACCCATCCTCAGGCTCCCCCACCTCAAACCCCAACACCTTCGTCGCTTCCGCTTTAAACCTCCCAATCCAGAAATCCCACTCGCTCTTATCCATCTGCGCATAAAAGGCTAAACCGCTCGGCTCAACAGATGCCTCAATAAAGACATCATTATCCTCCTGTCCATACCAATATGGAATCCCATCTGTATACCCTATCCAGCCAGGCATACGCTTGTAGATATCAGCAACTTTATCCCATACCTCCTCAGGCAGATCAGGCCATATATTCAGATTACAATTATGTACGTCTATTCTACTCATTTACCGACTCTCCCCTTCCCTATATAAGCTCACTCCCAGCCATCCACACCACCGTGCTCCGAACACCTATTTCATAAACAACGCACTAAAAATAATAACATCCTGCAAGAAATGAATCGCCAGTGCCCAGAAGAATCCTTTGGTTTCTAACATTGATTTGGCCAGGAACCATCCGATAAACGCAGCCATCAATACCCCCGGGATCCCGCCTGGATTCCCAAAATAATGAACGGTGCCAAAGGTCGCAGCTGCCAATCCTTGCGCTACGTACGGGGAGAATCCATATTTGCTGACAACAGCAACAAACGAGAACCGGAAGATGATTTCTTCTGTAAAAGCATTCATAAGCGCAAAAACAAGGATCAGTATAACCCCGGGATATAGCTCCAGGCTCACGCTTCCGCCATGCACAACCTGGAAGTAGATGACGACCGCCGTTACCAGCGTAATTACGACCGCAAAGTTTAGGCCTAAGTTCTTCCACGTCTCTGTTACTTTAGGCTTGATGCCGATCCACGGTTCAGGCCGGATGGTACCATCCAGTCTTTTGAGGTTTAAATATGCAAGTCCCCTTCTACCTGTCATCCCATATACAATGCCAATCACGAGTACAGCCAATGCCAATGCCGTAATTTGATAACTAATCTCCAGATTGTACACAGCGTTGTCGAATACCTGTAATGCGAGGGGCGGACTGCTTCTGAACCAGAGCAGAAGAGGGGCACAAGCAATCACCACGATCGTGATCAGAAGGATGGAAAACAGGTTAAGCCGTTGTTTAGTCATTTGTACGCCCCCTGTGTGGTTGGTTTAACGTCTCCAGTGCATGTTGACACCATTCAATGGTCATCCGCAGATATCTTTCACCGTAGTCGAGCGTCAACAACCAGAGCTGGGCTTGCTTGCTTTCTCCGCCGGGAACGCTACCTTTAATTCCTGCAAGTATCGCAGCATATTGCCTACTTGCTTCTAATTCTTCCTCGAGAAAAGCAACCAGCTGCGGGATATGACGTTCCTCGGAGACAAAGATTTTCATCAGCAGCTCGTTTCGCATCACCGATTCCTCCGGCTTCTGGGCTAACCAAGCATCCAGCTGGTCACAGCCCTGCCCGGTGATGCCGTAGACGATTTTACGTCTTCCCGTCTCTGCTTCTTCCACAACCGACACTGAACCCTCTGCCTCCAGCTGTTTGATGCTTTTATGTATGTGTCCATAAGATTCGTTCCAGAACAAGCCGATGCTTTCCTTCGAGAACTTAACAAGCTCATAGGCACTCATGGGCTTAATCCGCAGCAAGCCGAGAATGGCAAAATGGGTGGTATTGATTCTTTTCACAGGATCCTCCTCATGTTTAATGTATCTTTAAGATATATTTAATTAGCATATTAAAGCATCACACTAAGGATTACAATCCATTTGGAGAAAATAAAAAAGCTCAAGCATTATTTTGCTTGAGTCTTTTCTAGATATTTTTTAGCCCATCAGCTCATAAAAATACTTAGCGTCCTGGGTCTTGTACAGGCTATACCAGGCCTTCAATCGGTCGGAATCCACTACATCCAGCGCTTTCAGGACATGTACGGTGAACTCCAGCGGCGCTATCCCAGAGGCTGTGATTAGTTTGCCATCCGTTACAGCCGACTGCTTCATGTAGAACTCTTCACCTGTGTAGGGATGACAGATCATTTTGAGGTACTCCAGATCATTGCTTGTATGGGGGCGTGAATTCAGCAGACCTGCCTGGGCAAGCCCCATGGTAGCGCCGCAAATGGCGGCAACTAAGATATCTTCCTGCATACATCTCCGGGCGAGCTCAAGGATGGGCTCGTGAATGGCTTCTGTCCAGGTATTCCCGCCGGGTAGAATTAATGCATCTGTGCTTGTAATGCTGCATTCATCCAGTGTGATATCCGGCAATATTGAAAGTCCCCCCATGGTGGTGACAGGAGTCTTGTCTATGCCTACAGTAATGATCTTTGAAGCGGGCTGCCCCTGCTTGTAATATCTTCCCGAGTTCAGTTCAGCCGTTAAGTAGCCGATCTCCCAGTCGGCCATCGTATCGAACACATATAAATATACTGTATTGTCCATTAGTAATTCCTCTCTCCCTCTGTGATCAGCTCTATCCCCATAATAAAATAGCTCCACTGACATCCGCTGTCAGTGAAGCTATTAAAGCTGATAATATTCCAGTAAGTCTGATGCGATAGCAGTCAGCTTATCTTTTAGGCTCTGCGGTCCAAGGACTTGAACCGATTTGCCGTAGGATAGGAGGACGCCGGGGACATAGCTCAGCATGGCTTGCTCCTCAAGGACGAAGACGGCTTGGCCGGATGTCCGCTCCTTCAGATAATGCCCCAAATACCAATTCAGACAGAGGTCATCCAGCGCCTCGGCCCGGCCTGTGATCATGACAGAGATCAACTTTTCTGTGCCTGCCGGATCGGGCAGCAGATTCTGCATGAAGAATTCCCGGGCCGAGAAAGCTTCAGCACGCTTAAATCCCATTTGCGTCCGCCTGATCGCCAGAATCCGGTCTGCCCGGAAGCAGCGGATCTCCTTCTTCAGATGGCAAAAGCCGACCGTATACCATTTGTTGTTCCAGTAGACCATGCCATACGGGTCAATCACCCTGGTCTTGGGCTGTTCTTCCCGTCCTGTGCGGTAGTCTATTTCTACAGCGAATTCTCCCGCTACTGCCTGCTCCAATTCCGCGAGCACCGGTTGAACCGAAGCAGGGCCCACACGGTTAATCACTTCAAAGCCTGCTAGATGGCGGCTGAGTGTATGTTCCTGCTCCTGATTGGAATACATTCTCAGCTTTGCTGCAACATTGTCCAGCGCCTCACTCATCGGGGACCCGGCTTCTTTGGCAAAGGTGGCTGCGTGCAGGAGTGCCTTCTTCTCGTCCATATCAAACAGCAGAGGGGCTCTGATGAACTGGCTCAGCAGGCTGTATCCGCCATTATGACCCGGATCAGAAATGATTGGGACCCCACTGGCACACAGCGCATCCATATAGCGGTATACCGTGCGGATATTGATTTCCAGCTTCTCGGATATTTGTTTGGCTGTTATTTTCCTCCCGGAGTTCAGCATCCATAGGATGGCCAGCATATTATCGTTTTTGGGCATAACCGTAACCTTCATTTAGTATGACATCGGCTTGAATTTCATCCCCAAGTATATCATAAGCCGGCAAATTCATTCTATTCTCCGCTTAGTTCTTCCCCCCATACCCCTTATAGGTAGCATAAACGGCATTGGCATATTGGTCTGCCAGAATAGGACGGCCATAGGAGTCTGTCGCGCCCGGATACCAGTTGTCTCCTCCGTTATAGTGCAGCAATCCGTTATAGATGTTTCCGAACCTGGCAATCTTCTCATCCAGAATCAGCCCGCCCAAGGCGACCTGGTCCTGTTCACTGCTGTGATTATACGTGCGGCCGAATTTGGCGCTGAATTGGGAGAGATAGGCATTACGTGTGTTAGGCTCTACCTGCATCAATCCGTCACCGGCGGATGGGCTGCCCGGCAGACCTGCTCCAAAGCTGCTTTCCTTCTTGATCACCGCACTCAGCAATAAGGCAAAATCCCCGCCTTTACCGAATTTATTGTCCACGTTCATTACATAGGTCCATATTTGGCTTGGAACCTCGGAAGGTTTGGTTACAGAAGCAGGCGGCGAACCAATGTAGATTTTAACCGAAGTCATTTTGTCATTGACACCGTCGCCGACCCAGGATGAATTTGCCGTATAGGTCCACTTGGTCCCGCCAAAATTATCATTCTCATAGACGTCAACCGTCCAGCCGCCAGGAACCTTAAGCGAGGACATCCAGTCGTTCGGAATTCCGGAAGCATTCAGCTGGGAGAGTACATAGTTGCCCGTTCCCAGGGTGACAGCCTTTCCGCCATAGTCTATATCCGCATAGAATGTAACCCCGTTTGTTGCCGGGGGTGTTGTGGGTTGAGGTGTTGGCACCGGTGTGGCTGTTGTTCCGCTCTTCCATAAAGCAGGTACATTCGATGGCTCCCAGCCTGTTAGGGATGTATGCGCCTGAAGACAGGTATAAGTGCTTCCACTATAGGTTACCGTATCATTTAATGCATAGGCCGTATTGGGAGCCCATGCTCCTCTGGCGGCCGCGTCTGCCCGCGGTAAAACCGTGAAGAAAAGGGATAGAAATACCGCTGCAACTACCAAAAGAGATAAGGCTCTGGTTGGAAGAGTTTTATTCAATAGCTAAAACCTCCTATAATAATTTACTGTGTGCCGCCATAAGACGGTCCGCAGGGTACTATATTGTATTGGCCATTTTGAAATTAATTCCAGAAGTTATGGGTGTCAATAAATCGCCTTAAACAAACAAGCTCCACCGACAGCTGCTGTCGGTGGAGCTAATTAAGCTTTTTTCAATATTGGAATACGCCTCACACCGTCCACCGCCGCAGCTCATAAAAATACTGCACAATCGGATGCTTCAGCCTCATCTTCTCGGACATATTCAAGATCCGCTTCTTTCCCACTCTTTTGTCCACCAGAGCCAGAATATTCAGTACCATATCATTGCTCTCCAGGCTTTCCTCGATAGGAGTAGTCAGGAACTTGTTAGCCACTACCATAAAATTCGATTTGACGAGCGCTGCCTGCGCTGACATTAGCTCTTTGGCATGTTCTGTACTTTTTCTGCCTCTGGCCATGACGATCAGGCGGTCTTCCGGGACTGGCCCCTTGGACTCTTTTCGGACGGCTTCAATGTCGTCAAGGGTGACCGGAATCTGGATATCCGGGTCATTTTTGATCTCCAGCTCGGATTGATACCACCGGATACGGTTACTTTTATCGCTCATGTTGAGGATGTTCTTCTTATCTACCGAGATATAACAAGTACCTGACTTATCAGGCAGATAGCGGTACGCTGGTGCGCGGTATTCCACCCTTCCATGTAGTGCAGGACTCAGAAAGCTCTCCAGCTGCTGCTTCAATTTGCTCCAGGACATGTGATCCCCCGATCCTCAATCTTATGATTACCCGGTGAACGGGCTTTTCAGCAATCCCAGTGCTACACGCAAGAGCTTTAGTTTGTATAGCTCCGGATTCATTCGATATTGCTCATATTCTCTTCTCTTCACAAAGATTTCGGCAGCCTCTTCGGGATGCTTCTCTCGTGTATCGTGATACCATTGCAGCATTCCCGGAAGACTCTCGTAAGCTTTGAGCTCTTGACCGGAGAGTTTCTTGTCCGTTAGTATGTTGTATTCTTTAGGCATAATCCCCATGGGAAAATGACTCGCTTCTCTTTCTTCATGGACCTGAGTCAGACCGGCAGCTTCAGACCACTCCGATTCCAACAGCGTAAGTACAGCTTCCAGCTCCTCACTATGCCAGCCCGTGACGGTTACCCTCTGTCTACCGATTTCAAAATTGACTAAGCTATCCAAAATATGAATCTCATCCAGGCAAAGCTGTTCCCTGCGGTCTGCCGGAAGGCTGTCCAATATTCCATCCTGCGTGTTTATCCGGTTGATAACAGTTGTACCTTCTTCAGGATTGGCCGCCGGCATCAGAATATATTCATTCCCCAAGCCCAGCAGCATTTTTTCGAGCAGTTCAGGCGACTTACAAGTATACTCCCGTGTTACATAAATTTTCTCTCTCATGTCCGCAAGGTTACTAACCGGATTTTTGGGGCTTTTATTTATTCTGTCGCATAATACAAGTATTTCCGGATAGCTGCGGGCCAGAATGTCTGAAGGAGACAGCTTCTGTCCTGAAGCCTGGGCCTGTTCTTCCTGCAGACGCTCTACCCGGGACATTACTTCGGCTGCTACATCTGGAGAGCCCCACATAAACACTCCATGAATACACCAATCGTCAAAATATGGCTCAAGCATGCCTACCGATACCGTCCAGGGAGGAAGCTTGGGCATCGTTTCACTGTAAGGCATACGATACCTTTCTTTGGACCAGATGTCTTCAATCACGCCGCCTTGTTCATATTGATCCACCAGCTGATAGCAGGACACCTTCATTTCCCGCCATCTTTCAAGCATCTCCCGGTCTTCTCCGGAGTACCTCTGGCCTCTCTCTTGCAGGAACCAGTCTATTCCGCGCAACCCGTTGTCATATACACGAAAGAAATACACATGCATGTCCCCGGCACCGTCTCTGAAAAAACCTAAAGAAGAGTCGAAGGGTTTGATTTTTTGATGGTCGAATGTCCATTCTCCGCCTTGTTTTTGAGCCATAAAGGTATACAGGTCTGTAGTCAATTTCTGTTTCCGGTCGAAAAAGTGCCGCGCCTTCACCTGTTGACTCTGATCCTCCGATTGCTTACGCAAACAGCACTGCTTATACTTTTTTCCGCTTCCACAGGTACAAGGGTCATTTCTTCCTGTCATGTTACACTCCCCTAATCATCTAGACTAAGTCTGAAATAGACGTTATCTTCAGCAGCAGACAGCACACAGAATGCAAAAAAAGCGATGGACACCCTCCACCGCCATCCGATCTTCTTCTCTACTTTAATTATACTTCGGTTCATAATGAATTTACAGACTACATTTTTGCGGGTTCGCACCCTATACTAGGGTATACCAATCGCAAAGAAGAGGTGGATCCATATGAGTAGTAACCAAAACGATGTGCTGGATAGAGGTCCTTTTTTTCACGGTACGAAGGCCGAGCTGAAGCTTGGAGATTTGTTGGAGCCTCAATACTTATCCAATTACCAGAACAAAAAATCCAACTACATCTATTTCACGGCTACGTTAGAAGCTGCCAAGTGGGGTGCCGAATTAGCAGCTTCTGATGCCAAAGAAAGAATTTATATGGTAGAACCCTTAGGCGAGTTTGAAAATGACCCGAACGTAACGGACAAAAGATTCCCCGGTAACCCGACACGCTCCTACAGATCTAAATCACCACTCAAAATCATAGCCGAATTGGGTTTATGGGAAAGACACTCCGACGACCAAATTCATCATATGGTGGAATCCATCCAAAAGCTGCATGAAGACGGGAAATTCGTCATTTACGATTGATCCTCACGTTCCTCCGCCTCATCCTGCGCCTTGCTTGCAAATTCATCGAGCAGCGCACGCACTTCACTTGTGGACCTGGTGTTCATTAAGGTATTTCTTAATTCACCTGCTCCGCGGAAACCGCGGACATAGATTTTGAAGAACCGCTGCAAAGGCCGGAACGAACGTGCCTCCAGTCCTGAATATTGATCAAAAAGATCCAGATGCAGCCGCAGCAGATCCAGCAGCTCTTCGCTGCTGTGCTCCTGCGGCTCTTTCTCAAACGCAAACGGATTCTGAAAAATCCCGCGCCCGATCATTATCCCATCCACACCATACTCTTCAGCGAGTTTAAGGCCAGCCTGACGGTCCAGAATATCTCCATTAATGGTCAGCAGTGTATTTGGTGCTATCTCATCACGCAGCTTTTTGATCTCCGGAATCAGTTCCCAGTGGGCAGCTACTTTGCTCATTTCTTCTCTTGTGCGCAGATGAATGGACAGATTCACAATGTCCTGCTGCAAAATATGGGTTAACCAGCCGCGCCATTCGTCGACCTCCGTGAAGCCAAGTCTTGTTTTGACGCTGACAGGCAGTCCGCCGGCTTTGGCAGCCTGGATGATCTCCGCGGCAAGTTCCGGACGGCAGATCAGGCCGCTTCCCTTCCCGTTCTCCGCTACATTCGCTACAGGGCAGCCCATGTTAATGTCGATGCCTTTGAAGCCTTCTTTGGCCATCCCGATGCTCATCTCTCGGAAAAATTCCGGCTTGTCCCCCCAGATATGCGCTACCATCGGCTGTTCATCCTCTGTAAACGTCAGACGCCCGCGCACCGCATGGTTTCCCTCCGGGTGGCAATAGCTCTCTGTATTCGCAAACTCCGTAAAAAACACATCCGGTCTGGCCGCTGCACTTACAACATGGCGGAACACAACATCCGTCACATCTTCCATCGGCGCCAATATAAAAAACGGGCGCGGCAAATCACGCCAAAAGTTATTTGTCATTTCTAAAACCTCACTATACATACATCATATTAAACCTTCACAGTACCTGTTATGATCTAGGCACCTAAACCAGTATATCATAATCCCGGGAGAAGCATACTTCCCCCGTATAGTTCGCCTCTTGGCGGCGGAATGGAGATGAATATGAAGAAATATTTAAAGTTAAGCACATTCATCATTCTAATTGTACATCTAGCTGGCTGTACTGCCGGTAAGGAAGCTGCAGTACCCAAAGAACCTGTTTCAGTGGTCAATAAAGGCAGCCACTTTGAGGTGGTGCTTGATTTTACTGCGGGTACATCACATTATGATATGGGCAAGGCCTATGGTGCGGCGATTCTGCAAGCTATGCCTCAATATGAAGCCCTTCTCGATTCCTATTTAGCGGAAACGGCCAAGAGCAGCCAAGACCTTGACTACCTTTTAGCAAGAGTTAATGATATCAAACCTCAGCTGAATCCGGATTATGTCGATGAAATTGAAGGCATTGCCTCCAATTTATCAGGAATGACCCAGAATAGCAGAGGAGACGGGAAGCTTTCTGCCGACGAGCTTTTTCTGATCAACCTGTTCCCGGATGTTGCAAGAGGAACTCAATGTTCAGCACTTAGCGTATATGGTCAAAGGTCGGAGACTCAAGAAACCATGACAGCGAGAATTCTGGAATGGTATAGCGGAACACAGAACCAGCTTTCCCGTCTACAGGCTGTAGTAACGTACAAGAATTCTGACAAATCAATGGTTACGATCGGGTATTTGGGATATATGGGAACGATCTCAGGATTTAATGATGATAAGGTATTCGGATCGATTCTGGATGCAGGGACGGGGCTTATGTATTCTTCCTCATCGAAATATTCTTACCCTATGGATTTGCGGTATGCGCTTGAACATTATCAGACGATAGATGAGGTTGCTGATTATCTGAAATCGCCTGACCGGACGTACGCTTTTAGCCATTTGATATTCCTGAGTGATCCGTCGGTAAGCAAAGTCCTGGAAAACAATGTAGCAGGGAGAACCAACAGTATTCGTGGCCTCCGGACAGAACAGTCCAAATTTAACGGGAAAATCGCCTGGGATATTCCTGACTCCATAGGAACCGTAAACTCATTTTTGCTAAAAGGTAATTTCAATAATCACTCCTATTTCCTGGGCAACACTGCAAGATTTGAAAGTATGAAACAGGAACTCAAGTCCAAAGGAGAAGAAGTTTCGCTGGATGAACTGAAATCCATTGCTGCCTACTACAGCGGGGAAGAACCACGGGAGCAGACGGATGGTGATCTGTACACCCTCGGGACCCAACAAATCATTATTTTTGAGCCAGGTAAGCTGAATCTGGAGGTATTCTTCAGGCCGGTAACGAATGCGCTGCCGACTGTACCCCGGTTTGAAACGATAACTGTGGATTTTGAATAACCGGATAAACATGGACTGGTATAAAAAAGAAGCAGGCCGTTTATAACGTTCAGTCAGTTCCTGAATGTTGACTGTGAGGCAATTGAACGGTAATCGAGGTACCCTGCCCTACTTTACTTTTGACCTCGATGGTTCCTTGATGTGCGGTGATGATCTGCTGTACAATCGCCATTCCTAATCCCGTGCTTCCTGCGGGGGTATCCGTTGAAGTTCCCCGATAATACCTGTCAAATAGACAGGCGATACTTTGTTCATCCATGCCTTGTCCGTTATCTGTGATCTGTACCTGGACATGAGAATTACCCTGGATATGCACAGTGATGGATGTACCTGCCGGATTATGAACCATTGCATTTACAAAAAGGTTTGAGAAGGCTCTTTTCAGCAAACCGGCATCCCCCATAACATACAGGGGTTCTTCTCCACCCAATATTTCAAAGTGATTGGCTTTATTCAGAGGCATATTGGCTGCTTCTGCAACCGTTCTGCGAATGAACTCCACCAGCTCAATTTTTTGTGAGGAAACCTTAAAACCAGCGGACTGATCCATCTGGAAGGCCATTCCAAGGTCATGAATAAGTTCTTCCATATAGGTTGATTTATCCCGGATCAATTGCAAAAACTCATTTTTCTCCTCTTGGTTCCATTCATGTTCATCTGATAAAAGCATATCCGTATAACCCGAAATATAAGACAACGGGGTCTTCAAATCATGTGTGACGCCTGCCGCCCAATCCTGTCTCAACTGTTCGAACTCCTGCCGTTTCCGTTCATTTTCCTGCAAGGCCAGGGACAGAGATTCAAGATTGGCGTAGACCTCCCTGTAAAGACGGCTGGAAAAGGAGAAATGACGTTTTTTCCTGTCATGAACCAGAAACTCCCCGCAGGATAACTTGTTGATTTTCACTAAAATATCAGCCATCGGCCGCGCAACATAATAGCCATAAAACAAACAGTACAGAAGGTAAGCCGCAATAATGATCACTGTTGTCAGATTCACGAAAAAGAGCTTTTCCGGTTGCTTCAGCACAACAATATAAAAAACCGCCGGCAGCGAGACGGTCAAGAACAGCAGGATCTGATGTACGATAAAGCTCAATGTAAAACGGACCACCAACTTGCCATTTGTAAAATTCACTCTCATATCAAGTCACCCTTTTGGGGAGGGACAAACTTGTAGCCAATCCCTCTTAGCGTAACGATCAGAGAGGGCTGTTTGGCATCCTGCTCGATTTTTTTACGCAGGCGCATGATATGAATGGCAACTGTCTTCTCGTCTCCGATGCTGTCATAACCCCACACATGCTCATACAATTGTCCTGCAGTAAATACCTGATTGGGGTGGTCAGCCATGAATAGGAGAAGCTCAAACTCTTTAGCCGGGCAAGCGATTTCCTCTCCATTCACCCATAACTGGGCAGCTTTCTTATCAATCACAACAGAACCGAAGCGATAAATCTCCGTGTTATGGGCAGCAGCTTGATATTGTTCCAACCTTCGGAACTGGACATGGATCCGTGCGGCAACTTCCAACGGATTAAACGGCTTCGTAATATAATCGTCCCCTCCAATCCCAAGTCCGGTCAGTTTATCCAAATCACTTGAGCGGGCAGTGAGAAACAGGATAGGGACGGCGGTATACTGGCGGATTTTTTGACACAATTGGAATCCGTCCGTATCAGGCAGCATGACATCCAATACAATCAAGTCATACGGATGATGGCTTATTTTGGCCAAGGCTTCCTGACCCGTAAAGGCACTGCTGATAGCCGTATAACCTTCCTTGCGAAGGATGGTTTCCAGCATCTTGACAATGCCGGGTTCGTCATCAATGATGAGTATTTTTTGTAAACGCAACCTGCCTTCCTCCTTTTTCGCCAGGGTGGTTTCTATTTTCTATTATCTAACGAAATGTACTACATGACCACTAAATCGATACGTCGCGTTTCTTGAATACGAACCAGCTTAGAAGTGTCAGCGCAGCGATGTATACAAGCATTACGGCGATGGAAAAGTTCAGCGTCATTTCGGGTCTTGCTGGAAGATGGTAAATGTACAGGCTGATATCGCTGTTGGCAAACGGAAGGTACTTTAACCATTCCATTGTTGCTGTGGCTTCAATCATGGAATTGCCCACAATCATAATGAATAACGATATTCCGAGCGCCAAAACACTACTGCGTAAAACCGCCGATACTGCGAAAGCGAGGGTGACATAGCCCATAACCGGAAAAATACTTAACCCGTACATTGTTATGATCTGTACCAGAACATTCCGTTGTACCACTTGTCCATGCTGGTTCAAGAATAAATCAGTCGTGTGGATGCTGCCCCATCCATACAACAAAGCGTTCGCGGCATAACCGCATATAACCAACAGCATCAGCATAACGATGGCAAACAAAGTCACAGCGATATATTTGGAAAACAAAATTTTGGCACGGCTGTGCGGGCGGATCAGCAAAAGTTTCATCGTTCCGTTTGTATATTCCCCGGCTACCATATCTGCAGCAATGATGATTGCGAAAACGACAACCATTTCGATTAAACCGGAGAACGTGAGCAAAGCTGTCCACGGATTATTAGAGGGTTCAGGCAAGTTGTTTTCAAGGCGGTAATTTGCAATTTTCAGCTTATTTTCTGCATCGGCACGTAACATAGGGGATAGCTCCGTAATTTTCAAACGTTCTTCATACTTCTGGATGGCTTGAGTAGTTTCTGCCCGCCAATCCTGGGAATTCGTGTTGCTGATTTCACCTAAGACCGAAGAACCTATAGTGATGGCAAAAAGCAGCAGCAGAAAAATCCATGTCAATTTCCGGCTGTATATTTTCATAGTTTCGTTGGCAACCAGTCCGCTCATTGTTTCCCCTCCGTGATCTCTAAAAATTTCTCCTCCAAAGACTGCTCATGCACTTGAATGCTGTACACTTGGATGCCTGCTTGCATAAGGAGCTTATTGACGGCTGGTATTTCATCTTTGTTCAGCGAAATCAATAACTGCCCCGGTTGTCTTGCCGGCAGGGCTGACTTATTTATAGTGGCTATCAGCCTTTGTGCCTGTTCCATTTGGGAAGGTTCAATAGTGACGCACACATAAGAACTTCCGCTATGGACAAAGTCCCGTATGCTTTGAATACGGACCAGCCTTCCCTTTTGCAGAACACCCACCCGGTCACACATCAGTTCCATTTCGGAAAGTAAATGGCTTGAAACAAAAACAGCAACGCCTTCCTCATGAGCGAGTCTTTTCAAATAGTTGCGCAATTCGTGAATCCCGGCGGGATCCAGCCCGTTCGTCGGCTCATCCAGAATAAGAAGAGATGGACGGTGCAGAAGCGCTTGAGCGATACCGAGCCGCTGCCTCATGCCTAAAGAATAGGTTCTTACTTTGTCATGAATGCTGTCCTTCAGCCCAACGAGTTCCACAATTTCTTCAATGCGGGTTTTGGTAACGCCGGGAACCATCCGTGCATAATGCTTTAAATTTTGATACCCTGTCAAATATTTATACAAATCCGGATTTTCTACAATAGCTCCTACATTCCGGATCGCTTTGTTGAAGTCTTTGGTAATACTGTGTCCCATAATGAGAATGTCTCCCTGGCTGATCTTGATCAGTCCTGCCATCATGCGGATCGTGGTCGTTTTCCCTGCTCCGTTGGGACCCAAGAAACCAAATACTTCTCCGGCTGGAATATCGAACGAAAGATCATTCACGATCGTCTTTTTCCCGGCTCTTTTTGTTGCGTGTTGAAACTGTACTACCCGTGTCTGATTCATAAATTCATTTCCTTTCTATCTCGCTAAAATACTTCCCGGCTTTTTCAAGCCAATTATAAAAATCGGAAGTAAACGGACGGTAAACGGGGAACCAACATGCCACAAACATTACAAAGAGCGGATAGCCCCTCTGCATTGGTCCGAACTCTTTATCTCATCCGGCTTGATAGCATAAAAAAAGGACCTGACTTTTAGTCAGGCCCTAACCATTACGCTCATCCTCCAGCAAAACAATCTCTTCCCCTTGCTGCTGCCTTAGTTGAATATTCTCTTTGCCCCAAGTACACATGACATCAATGATTCTATTGGCAGTAACTCCATATTCCGTAAGGCTGTATTCGACTTTTGGCGGCATCTGCTGATAGACATACCGTATTACGAGGCCGTCCCTTTCAAGCTCACGAAGCTGCTGGATCAGAACCTTTTGGGAAACCCCGGGAATATGGTGCTGTAATTCGCTTGTTCTCTTTGTGCCGGACATTAGTATACATATGATCAACGCTTTCCATTTCCCGCCGATAATTTCTAGCGTTGCCTCTATGCCCAGATGATATTGCTTCATAATTATTAACACCTCGTCTATGCTGGCTTATAAACCAGTCTAAATCATTATTATCGCATTTCTCTTTTGTACCAGTCCAGTACACACTTTGAAGTAACCACCTTACTTTATTGTGTGTATTTTCTTTTCCTGAGGCCTGCAACATAATGTTGATATCAACTGGTTAAAGGAGATTACGTAATGAAAACACTGGTGATTATAGCACACCCCAATCTGGAGGTTTCAAGGGTAAACCGGCGATGGACAGAAGAACTGCTGCAGTATCCAAACGATATTACCATCCATGAGCTTTACAAAGAGTATCCTGACTGGAGTATTGATGTTCCCGGAGAGCAGCAGCGATTAGAAGCCTATGACCATATTATTTTTCAGTTTCCGCTTTATTGGTACAGTTATCCGCCTTTATTAAAAAAGTGGTTTGATGATGTCTTTACTTACGGCTGGGCTTATGGATCAACAGGTGACAAGCTTAAAGGGAAAAGGCTGGGACTTGCCATGACCATCGGCGACAAACAGGAAAGTTATCTGCCGGAAGGCCCTGTTTCTTTTACCGTGGATCAAGTGACCGCACCCTTCAAAGCCAGTACCAGACACGTGGGCGCAGCGGCACTCCCCTATTTTGCTGTCTTCGGGGCTTCATTTCAGGCCAGCGATGAGGACATCAATCAAAGTGCAAGGGAGTATATCCACTATATCTTTAAGTATCAGCAATAACCAAGCCGTCCAACTTTGCACAAATTACTCATGCCCCAGGCTCCTGATTCATATAAAATAGCTCTTGTAAGCAACGAAAGGAGCACATCTACTATGATCTTAAACTTGCAGGACGTATCCGTACGCTACCATAAAGCCCATACCAATGCGGTTACCAAAGCCTCCTTCTCTATTGAGGACAACCGAATTGTATCGATTGTGGGCCATAACGGAGCAGGAAAAAGCACACTGATTCAGGCCATTATGCAAAACTTAAACTATGAAGGCTCCATTACCTATGGTTTTAACAAAAAGGAGCTCTATAAATACATCCGGGTGCAGACGCAGACGTCTACGTTCGAAAAAAACGCCAAGGTGAAGGATATTGTACAGCTCTACATTGAACTGCTGGACAGCCGGGAAACGGTGGATGAGCTTCTGCAGAGTGTACAAATGTTACCTTTTAAAAATTCATACCTGGAGAAACTCTCAGGCGGGGAAAAGCAAAAAATCGCGGTGCTGCTGGCGACCATCGGCAATCCCAAGCTGATTATTCTGGACGAGCTGACGACAGGGCTGGATGTGATGTCCCGCAGAATGATCTGGGATTTACTGAACAAAATCCGCAAGGAGAAAGGCGTCAGTATGCTGCTCACCAGCCACTTTCTCGATGAAGTTGAATACTTGTCCGATTATGTGATCGTCCTTGAACAGGGCAAGGTCAAGCTGCAAGGGACGGTTCCTGATATCATTGGTAATGCTTTTGCGAATCAAAAGATAGCGACCTGTCTTGTGGATTCCAGCTTCCGATTCTCCTCTCTTAAATATGCGTATAAGCAGCACAGCAATAAATTAATGATTGAATACGACGAAGCAAACGAGAAGGATGTATTTGATAACTTGAAAATATGCGGAGGCTACGATATCCAGCTGCAGAAGAGGACGTTCGAGGATGCTTTTCTGCAGATCATCGGGTATGAGCTGGATGAGAAAGGAGACACCAAATGAAACCGGTAATCAGCTTAACTAAATATAATTTCAAACTGTTATTTAGAGATAAATCGTCTGTACTCATGGCCTTTTTGATGCCGATCGGCTTCTATATTTTATTCGGATATATGCTGCAAAATGTGGAGTTCAGCGGCTCAGCCTTATCCGATCTGCTCGTTCCGCTGTACATCATCATTATTATAGGCAATGCGGTCATCAGTGTGTTTGGTTCGTTTTATGTGCAGGCGAGGGAAAGCGGGAATCTGCAAAAATTCAAGTTCATGGGTGTTAACGAGCTCCGCTTCTCCTTCACTCTATTTATGGCTACCTTTGCTTTTCAGCTGACCGTCATTTTTGCTTTTGTTGTATTTACTTACTTCTATAATGGAACTGTATTCCCGGTGCAAAATATCATCCCGGTTCTGGTTACCCTTGCCGTCATTGAGATTTTTCATTTTGCAGTTACATTCTTTCTGACTTCAATTTTAAGAAAAGCTTCGATTTATAATCCGGTCTCCTTGGCTTTTTATATGTACCAGATGTTCCTGGGCGGCTTAACGTTCCCGATCGAAATGTTTCCGCAGTTTTTGCAAAAGCTGGTGTATTACATTAACCCGGTCATCTACGGACGAAATGCACTGCTGGCGGCGTGGACTGACAATCCTGCAATCGGCGATGTGGTTAAAGACAATGTGATTCTGCTCGCTATCTCTGCTCTACTCGTCATCCTGGCTATCTGCGTTCAGCGCTTTATTTTTTCGCAAAAGACATCTGCAGTGTTGGCTCAATAATACCTATAAAAAGGGCATCCATAACGGATGCCTTTAGCGTGTTGAGAAACCCGGATCTCTTAAGGGTCTTGGGTTGCTTTGCTGTATTTCCATGTCTGCGGACGCTGCACCCGTTATCTGTCTCGTCCTCTTTCGTACGCTAACGGACACTGCGTCCGTTATTTGCCTTATATAGCCCCGTTTCCATCGCTAACAGACCGTAGTTCCTTTATTCCGCCGAATGTTGGGTAAAATACGCCCCTTCGGATGAAATAACGGATCTGGGGTCCGTTAGGATACCAAAACCCACCTCTAGCGCAAAATAACGGATCTGAGGTCCGTTAGCATTAGCCTACCCAAGTCATTAATAGGTTCTGGTGCGCGTGCCGGGACTTTCTCAACGATTGCCCGACAGCTTAATGATGCCAAGCTCAATCCCTTTCACAATAGCCGCCACGGTGGAGTTCACCATGAGCTTATCGTTAATCGACATTAGATGATTGTTCACTGTGCGTCTGCTGATAAACAGCTTATCTGCGATCACCTGCTGCGTGTCCCCGTTACTGGCATACTGCAAAATTTCCTTCTCGCGCGGGGTCAACTCCTCAATAACATCCTCAGCATCATTCTCCATGAAGATAGTGCCCCCTTGATGGATATGCTTAATGTTATCAATCAGATTTTCAACGGACATATTTTTATCCAAAAAGCCCTTAGCCCCCATGCGTTTCGCTTCCAGATGGTATTCATGCAGGTTGTATCCGGATAGAAAAGCGACCTTCAGCTCAGGGTAATGGTATAACACCTCCCGGCATACATCCAGTCCGCTATACGTCCCCATATGAATATCCAATAAAACCAGGTCAGGCTGTTCCTGCTGCACAATGTCAGTGATGTTGTCTGGTGTCTGGAAGCACAGGAATTCATCTACATGATTGGCCATGACAATTTCCAGGCTTTTGGCGAAAAGTTTATGATCATCAAATAATAGTACCTTCATGTGTTCTCCTTGGAAGTTTTAATGTGAACAATTTATAATCCTCATGCTGTGCCCATTCAAAAGCTCCGCCAAGTGAACCCGCCTGATGCTTCAAGCTGGAAATCCCCAAATGCTTAATCTTGACTTCCATGTCCTCCTGCTTGATGGGTTTGCCATCCTCTTTCACTTCCATCATCCAATGCTCTGCGGAATACAGATGTATCCATATATGATCCGCCTCCGCATATTTACAGGTGTTCGCCAGCAGTTCCTGTAACGTACGGTAAAATAAATACGCAGACTGCTCATCCATTTGCTCGAAGATTTCATATTGAATATGGGGATGTGGAATGGTACCATACCGCTTACGCATTTCATCCAGCAGGATATGAATATTCCGCTCAAAAGACAGATCCGCAAGTGTAGACGGATAAATCTCATGCATTTGCGAGCGTATCGATGTATTCAGGTCTGCCAAGGTTTCAACCGCCAGCTCCTTCAGTGCAGACTGTTCCGTGGGTAAGGTGGCAACGATATTTTTAGTCGCAATAATGTTTTGGAGAATATTATCGTGCAAATAATACGTCACCTCTTTACGGAAGCTCAACTCCTTACTGAAATCCCCGCTGTGTTCAGCATCCGGCAGTTTCATCCTGCGCATCTCTTCCCATTGGTTAAGCTTATTCTGCATATAACGGGCCAGAGCAAATGCCGTATAGTAGTGCCCGGGCGTAAAGGACTGGTGTGTATGGGTTTCATGAATCATCAGCAGGACTTCTCCGGCATAAAGAGACTTGCCCGGCTTAAAGCCAGGTTCAACAAAGACTCCACTGGTATACATGACTTTGTGTTTATAGATGATTTTGATGCCGTCATTCGGAAAAACAAGGGCCAGCTTGGAGTCAAACCCGGACCAGGACAACTCCTTTTCCTGCTGGCTTAGTGCATCCTCCCATTTTTTCACGAACCAGTCATTGAGCCCGCTCTGGAGTACCTCATACTTCGCATGAAGTACCTTATGTATCTTGAAGCATGCTGCAAAGGCCATCACTAACAACACCAGGCTGCCTGTTACATACAATGCAAATGGACTGCTGCTACCCAAGTACACCTTGTTATAGCTGGCTATGGAGTAGCCGAATAACATAACTATCATACCTACGAAAATAATAGACTCTGAATACAAAAAGCGGAATAACACCCGGCGCATTGACGTGGACACCACATAGAGAACGTAGATTAAAAAGCTCGTCGGCAATGTAAAAATGGTGTTTTCCTGATAAGGCAAAAGAAAAGATGAGGCACAAGCTATAATCGCCAAACTATGTAATAACCCTAATATAATCACATTTAATCTTTGCATCGTATTCAGCTCGGCATGCAGCACCATCACGATGGTGTACAAGGTGCAGACCGTAAATAATAACGCCGGATGCAGAGTAACTGCCATCACTATACTGGCTGACGCAACGGCATAATATAGCCTCTTGGTCCAAGGCTGAATGGCCTTTTGCCTCATATAATAAATCGCAGCTGCGATAAAAAGAAGCGCTGAGCTATAGAATAAATAGGCATGGCTGGCATACAACAAAAACATCCACAAGAAAAGATGAATGGGCACGTAATATTCCGGCTTGGCACCCTTGGCCAAAAATAAATAGAAGCAGAGCAGTATATTCCCGATCACAAATACAAAAAGGTAATGCGCCGGAAGAGCGATCACCTTATTTTGAAATAAACCAATCAAAGCTAATACAGCTGAATAAATAAAAAACAGCATTTTCGTGCCGGCCGGAATACGGGTTCCGGATATCATATGTGGCATTGGTGGGCTCCTGGTTTTCTATATAGATTGAAGGATAGATTTTTCTATTTTGGGATTAGGGTGGCTCCAGAGAATGTTTGGACTTCCGGCCGCTGTTGTCCCCAGATTTCTTGATTTGTACCGCTTGTATCGGTTGAAATCCGGTGACAAAGGCGGACGCTAGCGCTCCTGCAGTTCCAAACTTCTCCTCCGCCACTTTCCCCTAATATCACATTTATGGGTTCAATCTATATAGCTTTTCTTTCAATAAATCATAGCTTGTTCCTGATTAAATCACAACCTGAGGCATGGCAACAAACAAGAAGTATCATCCTATCGTGCTGTTACCCGAATTTTAAAAAGAGCAGGGATTGGAAATATCTGTTTCTTATAAAGTGGCTTTTGGGTAATACATAGAGCAGTATCCGCCTACATAACGGTTTGCTGGTATGAAGCACAAGCTAAAAATTACAGAACAGGAGAACAAGGATGGAGAATCACAACCAGGATACCTACCGCTTTCAGGTCAATTTGAGCGGTATGATCAACATTTTGTCTAACCATTTGTACAGCAGCCCGAAGGTATTCCTCAGAGAGCTGCTGCAAAATGGTATAGACGCGATTACTGCACGGCAGGCTTATTCCCAGGGAGGATATGAAGGCAAGATTCATGTTGAGGTAAGCGGGACCTCAACCGGAGCCACCTTATTAGTAGAAGATAACGGGATTGGATTGAACGAGGAGGAAATCCATGAGTTCCTGGCAATGATCGGACAATCCTCTAAGCGGGGCGAGGACTTTCTCCAGGTCAACACCTCCTTTATCGGGCGGTTTGGCATCGGGCTTTTGTCTTGCTTCATGGTGAGTGATGATATCGTCATGGTTACCCAATCCGCCAAGGGCGGGCCTGCACTGGAATGGCGCGGGAAGCCGGACGGAACCTATACAATTCGTAAGCTCGAAGGGGCACACGCTCCGGGAACCAAGGTTTTTTTGCGCTGCAAAAAAGGCTCTGAATCTTACTTCGAGGAAGACAATCTGCAGGAATGGCTGTTCCATTACGGCGCTCTGCTGCCTTATCCCATCCAGCTGGTGTCCGATCATTCCACCCGTTTAATTAATCCGCTATCCCCTCCTTGGGTACAAGATCCGCAGCTGGCCAGGAAGCATCGTGAAGAGGTACTGGCCTTTGGCAAGCATGTGCTTGGAGAGACGTTCCGCGATTTCATTCCCCTGCACACCTCCTCAGGCCGGACGGGCGGCATCGCCTTCATCCTGCCGCAGGCGGTGAACCTGAATGCCAAACGCAATCACCGGGTGTACTTGAAGCACATGCTGGTCTCCGAAGCCGCCAGCAATATCCTGCCGGACTGGGCGTTCTTCGTCAAATGCATGATCTGGACCGATGAGCTGCAGCCGACCGCTTCCCGGGAACATTTTTATGAGAACACTCAGTTGGAGCAGGTACGTGAAGAGCTCGGAAACACTATTCGTCAGGAATTGATGCGGATGGCGGAATATGATCCGGATCGCCTGCAATCCATCATTTCGCTGCATGCCTTATCCATGAAGGCCCTCGCGGTAGAAGATTTATCGTTCTATTCCATTATTCACGAGTGGCTGCCGTTTGAGAGCACATATGGAAGGAAGCCGCTGGGCGAGCTGAAGCAGCAGCCTCCCCTTTACTTCACTGCGACGCTGGACGAATACCGCCAGATTACCCATGTGGCTTCGGCCCAATCCATGCTGGTCGTGAATGGCGGGTATATTTATGATGCCGAGCTGCTGTCCCGCCTGCCGCTCATTGACCCGGACGTGCAGACTGAACGGCTGCTGCCGGAGGAGGTGTCGTTATCCTTTACCGATATCACACCTCAAGAGCGGCTGGACTACTATGAATCCGTAAGACTGGCAGACAGTGTGCTGCAGAAATTCCGCTGCCAGGTGCAGCTGCGCCGCTTCAAGCCAGAGGAGATTCCTGTGCTCTATACGCTGTCCGAGGAGTCGGCCCAGTGGCGTGTACTCGAGGCGACCAAAGAAGTGAGCACTGACGCCCTGTCCTCCGTGCTGGGCAGCCTGGGTGCTGCGCTGCAGGAGACGGCATACGCAACGCTCTACTTTAACCTGAACAACCCTGTCATTGAGCGGGCATTTCGTCCGGCACATCGGGCGATGCTGCCTTCCATTGTCGAAATGCTGTACTGCAATGCGCTGATGATGGGACATTATCCGATGAACCGCCAGGAGATGGCGCTGTTGAACAAAGGCATTATTCAATTTATTGATTGGGGTATGACGGCCATTCACTCCACAGGAGGAGATAAATAGATGAATTTGACCGAGATGAGTTTTGAAGATTTAATGGAAGAAGCCTATGACACGCCAGGAGGAAAAACTAAGCTTGCGCTGCTGGAGCAGGCGGTACGGGTAGCGGATGCCGCAGGAGATCTCGATCAGGGCTATGAGGCCCGCAGCGAAATCGTAGAGACCGGCAGCTTCCATGGCTATCCGATGAAGGCGCTGGTCGCCTTTTCCTGGCAGCTGGGACAGTATGATAAAAACCCGGGCCGGTTCGATGATTTCAGCCTGCTGTGGTCCTATAAGTGGGTTCTGGACCGCATTGCCGCTTTTGCAGAAATTAACCGCGTCCAGATTGAGAACCTCCTGGAAGACATGAAGACCCGCTATGCGGCCGAAGGCTACAGCAGCCGTACCTATCACTACTACCGGGCGCACATCTTCGCGGAATTTGGGGAGCTGGACGCTTCTCAGGCAGAATGGGACATCGTACAATCCATGGACCGGGATGAGATGAGCGATTGTCAGGCCTGTGAGCAGCACCATCTTGTCGAGTTTCTGGCGAAGCGGGAAGACGATGAAGGGGCCGTGAAGGCTGCCGAGCCGATTCTCAAGGGTAAAATGAGCTGCGGCGAGGTCCCTCACGTGACCATCACCAAGGTGCTGTTCCCCCTCCTGCGGCTGGGCCGCCAGAAGGAAGCGGATAAGCTTCAGAAGAAAGGCTACAAATTGGTAAAAGGTAACCGCGACTTTCTGTATCACCAGGGAGAGCATATTGGTTACCTGACCTTGACCGATCCTATCAAGGCGCTGGAGGTTTTTGAAGAGTATATCGCCTCTTCTCTCGATCATGAGAACCCGATTGATCAGATGATCTTCAATGCCTATTCGGCCAAGCTGTTCCGCCGGCTGGCAGAAGAATCCATCCGCTTCCAGGTCAAGCTACCGGCCGGACACCCGTGTGAGCACAAGTCCGGGGAGGTAGATTCGCTCGCGAGACACTTCCAGCAATTAGCTCTTACTACAGCGGAAAAGCTGGATAAGCGAAACGGTAACGCCTACTATACCACGCTCGTGCAGCGGCTGTAGGCTGTCTTCCGGTGGCTGTCTTCAATAAAGGACCAATAAAGACAAATAGACCGCCCTCCCGGCAAAGGGTTGCGGTCTATTTGTCTTTCATCCTGTGCTATTTGGAGCTCTAGTAAAGCTACCCTCTCCACAAATGTTGAATACTTTTTACTTTATTGCTATGTAAATTTCAATCTCCCCGTTAGTTGAATATTTTTCAAAATCATATGAGTAAGCCCTTTCCAGTAAACCCGCTTCCTCTTGTTCCCATATCTTACTCCAAGTATTAATGACACCTTTTTCGTCAGTAGTATCCACTTTAAATATTTCGTATTTCCCGTTTTTGGGTATTTCAACAAAAGCTTCCCCATAACTTTCTTCAATACCAACGCTTAATGAATAATCACCTTTATAGTCACTCTCATAGTCATAATAAATACCAAAGATACTATTCTGATGATATCCCAGATTACCGTAGGCTTCTTCCCACATATTTTGGATTTTCCCCATGATTTGTTCATCATTAAAATTATTTGTTCTAATGCTGTTGACCAGAAATAATTTCATTATTAATTCGCCCTCCGATACAATAATTTAATTTGACTGCATCACAGAAAACCACTTTGACTTATATGACCTTAATACAGACGTTCAAACAAGAGCTACTGATAATTGTAAAAGATTAGTTACTCCAGATTATTATATGCAAAATGACATAATGCGCAAAGAGTACACACTATGCTTAAACCGGCAGGCTGTCCCCTCCCAATCATCAAAAGAAAGCCAGGAACTACATTAAGGTTTTGATATTTGTCGAATTTTGTTTACTGATGTCATATGTATAAATTATGATAGAAATGTGAACTAGCGTTCATCGAAATCGATACATCGGGGAGTGTATCCAAAGGCAATCATTATAGGGGGGTTCTATGGTAAAAAGTCGTTTTACTAAAATTCAAAGGGGTATGTGTTTACTGCTTGTGTGCATACTGCTGCTATTCCCGGGTGGTATAGGACAATGGGCCCCTATAGCCCAAGCGGCAACAGCCTCTTGGAGCAATGGCAACTCAGGAGGGTTAACGGGAGCACTCAATGGCGTTGCTTATGGCAATGGGAAGTGGCTTATCTTTTCCGCTTTTGGTGATTATTCCACCTCTGACAATGGAACAACATTCAGTAAGGCGGCCACACCATTGTCATCCAAAGGCTGCCAAGCAGTAGCAGCAGAATACACGGAGGGACAGTGGGTAGTAGTCTGTGCTAATGGTGTGATTCTCACATCCCCGACTGGTGGGGATAACTGGACGCAACGTGCTTCGGGCGTCTCGGCAAGGCTTACTTCCATCGCAATTAAGAATGACGGAAATAATGCTGCCTACGTTGCTGTAGGGGAAACAGACGGTGCCATCATTTCTTCCTCAGATGGCCATAATTGGAGAAATTATTCGCGGGGTGACGCCGCCGGATTCTATGGAGTTACCTATGGGGAGGGCAAGTTTATCGCAGTCGGGGATAGCACAGACTACACGCCGGTGCTTTATTCCTCAACGGATGGTGTGCAATGGAACCGGATTATGTCCGCTGCACCACAGCAAGCGCTAAACAGTATCGCCTACGGCAACGGGAAGTTTGTTACGGTTGGATTTAGCGGCTATATTTATACTTCTGACGACGGAGTGACTTGGCAAAACCGGTCGTCGAATATTAGCAAAGACCTCTGGAGTGTTACGTATGGTGCAGGTAAGTTCTATGCTGCAGGGGCAAATGAGACGATCATCTCCTCTCAGGACGGCATTACTTGGGAGAAGGAAAATGGACTGGCGAGCGGGGGGCAGATCCTTAGCAGTATCAAAGTAATCGAAGGCCGCGCAATTGCGGTCGGGTCATCGGGGGCCGTAAAGACGGCAGCTCCCTCTTTGCCGGCCGGCTCGAACGCTTTACTGGGCAATCTTCAAGTGACACCGGGCAGCTTAACGTTTAACCCGGCGACGAGGAACTATACCACTTCGGTTCCTTACGGTACGACATCCGTAACCGTCACACCGACTCTTCAGGAAGCAACAGCGACGATGACTGTGAAGGGGGCGGCCACGCCAAACGGGCAGCAGGTCCCTGTTACGCTGGAAGCGGATGGTTCTACCGAGATTCCAATTGTAGTAATAGCTCAAGACGGTACTACGAGTTCCACGTACACCATCACAGTGAATGAAGCGGCTCCGCCTGCCAATTCGGCTCCTACACAAATAAACCTAACTAACACTTCGGTTGCTGAAAACATGGCAGCTGGAACTGTAGTTGGAACACTAACCGCTGTTGACCCGGACAGTGATGAAACAGCCGTATTCGAACTGATTTCCGGAGACACGGATGCATTTGAAATCTCAGGCAATCAATTGATAACTAAGAGACAATTTGACTATGAGACTAAAGCCAGCTATTCTGCCGGCATTCGTGTCAAGGACAAAGCCAATCATACATTTGACAGAACGTTCACCATTCTTGTTGTTAATGTGAACGAAGCACCGGCGGGCTCTATTCACATTAATAGTTCCGCTGCAGCTACGCAGTTACCGGACGTTACACTATACTTGACGGCATCAGATCCCGAAAACCAGCCGTTACATATGCAATTTTCAAATGATAACGTAACTTGGAGCAGCTGGGAGCCTTACACGACGTCTAAATCATGGATTTTAGCAACGGGGGATGGCACGAAGACAGTCTACATGAAGCTGCGGGACTCCGACTTTTTGGAATCGGCGGTCTACTCTGACAACATTATGTTGGATACCACAGCACCGGACGGCTCGTTATCCATTAATTATGATGCAGTGACTACTAGTTCGCAAAATGTCGTGTTGGATATATCCGGTTCAGATGCGAACGTACCTGTGGAGATGCGTTTCTCCAATGAAACCGGGATGTGGAGTGCGTGGGAACCTGTAACGGGTTCAAAAGTATGGACACTTACTTCCGGCGACGGAACAAAAACAGTAACCGTGGAGCTCAGAGACGCATTGGGCAACGTTAACGCTCTGAGCAAATCGATTTCCCTTGATACTACATTGCCAATAGTAACAGGGGTGACAAACGGACAAGTTACGAACCAAGAACTCACCATCACTTTTAATGAAGGAACAGCCACACTAAATGGACATCCATTCAACAATGGCTCAAATGTGGGTACGGAAGGCGATTATACACTGATTGTCACGGATCCTGCGGGTAATACAAGCACCGTTGTCTTTACTGTCGATAAGACACCGCCCACTGCAGAAATAGCGATTAATAACGGGGCAGCTGAGACCCTAACGGAGAGCGTCAATCTCACTCTCTCAAATATGCAGGGTGGAGCTGCAGTTATGCGGTTCAGCAGTAATGGAGTGAATTGGAGCACATGGGAGCCATTTGCCGCATCCAAAGCTTGGACGCTGGAGAACGGCGCTGACGGGCTGCGAACGGTCTATGCTGAGCTGCGAGATGCCGCAGGTAACATATATCCATTCAGCGATACGATTACCTTAGACACAACAGCACCTGCGGGAACCATTACTATCAACGAAGGAGCAGCTTACGCCAATTCTGCCTCCGTCAGCTTAAGTATTGAGGGCACGGATGCAAGCGGAGCCGTGCAGATGCGTTTTTCCAATGATGAGGGCACTTGGAGCTCCTGGGAAAATGTCATACCGTTCAAGACCTGGGTACTGTCAGCTTCGGATGGAAATAAGACCGTCCATATGGAGCTTCGCGACGGAGCAGGCAATACACAGACTTATAACGATACCATTGTTCTTGATACTCAGAAACCGGTGGCTGTAGGTGTGACAAATGGGCAGCTGACCAATCAGGATCTCATTATCAGCTTTAACGAAGGAACGGCCACGGTAGACGGACAATCCTTTCAGAGCGGGGATAAAGTGACAGCCGAAGGTCCGCATACCTTAATCATAACGGACGAAGCCGGAAATGAGACGACCATTGTATTTACAATCGACAAAACCAATCCTTCGGCAACCTTTAGTATCCAGAACGGTGATGGCTTCACCCGCTCAACCAACGTTAATTTGACTGTGACGAATCCTCAAGGCGCTGCCGACATGGCCTTCTCCAATGACAATTCAGCATGGAGTGCCTGGGAAGCAGCCAAAGCGAGTAAAGCTTGGACGTTAGAGGCGGGAGACGGCACGAAAACCGTTTACATGAAGCTGCGCGATGAAGCCGGCAATACGGCTGATTATAGCGGTACCATTATACTGGATAGCGAACCGCCGACAGGCTCGGTTGGGATTAACAGCGGAGCCGCAAAGACCGGCAGCACCGATGTAACGTTGCACCTTACCGGTTCGGATCCGAACGGTCAGGTTGACATGCGTCTGATGAACGACGGTGGCAGTTGGACAGATTGGATGCCTTTCTCCTCCACAAAATCATGGACTCTGAGAGACGGGGAAGGAATTCGGGAAGTTACCGTTGAAATGCGCGATCAGGCCGGAAACACGGCTTCCTTCAACGACACGATTGAATTGGATCAAACCAAACCAATCGTTACGGGAATAAGCGACGGGCAATTAAGCAACGCTGATTTTACGATCACGTTCAATGAAGGCACGGCGACTCTAAATGGGGATCCGTTCCAGAGCGGCGAACAAGTAATAGCAGAAGGATCTTATGAACTAACGGTTATCGATGAAGTGAACAATACCACTACAATCCGGTTCAGCATCGATAAGACAAAGCCGGCAGGCGACTTCACAATCAACGGGGGAGCGAGCCATACAGGTAAGAATGCTGTTACTCTGGAGATCACCGCTTCGGACAATAACGGTGCGGTACAAACGCGTTTTAGCAACAATGGGTCAGACTGGAGCGCGTGGGAGGAACCCGCCCTTACTCAAAGCTGGAATCTGGCAGGCGGCGAGGGAATCAAAACCGTCTATATGGAAATTCGCGACCCAGCGGGGAATACGGAAGCGATGACTCGCGATATTACCTTGGACATGACTAAACCAATCATCTCCGGCGTAACCGATGGACAGTTAAGCAGCTCGGACTTGACCATCTCTTTCAATGAAGGGGTGGCCACACTTAACGGACAGCCTTTTACGGCGGGTGCAACCGTTGGTGAAGACGGCTCCTTCACATTGGAGGTGACCGATGCGGCCGGCAACAAAACGTCGGTTACTTTTACGGTGGATAAGAAAGAGCCTACCTCAGAGGTCGCCATTGAAAGCGGAGCGTTGTTCACAGCGTCGTTCAGCGTCAATCTCTCCATCACCGACGTGAATAGCGGTGAGGAAATGCGCCTTGCCAACGAAGATAGGGAGTGGAGCCAGTGGGAGCCGGTTACTTCACCTAAGACATGGAACGTAAGCGCGGGTGACGGTGTTAAATCGGTTTATATGGAAGTACGTGACAAAGCCGGGAATATCCACTCGTCTAGTGATACCATTGTGGTAGACACCATCAAGCCGACGGGATCGTTGATCATCAACGGCGGGGGTGGCTTTACAAATCAACAAGAGGTTACACTTGGCCTAACTGCGCATGATCTCAACGGCCCTGTCCAAGTTCGTTTCTCCAATGGTGACGGCGTTTGGAGCGCATGGGAGTCCGCGGCTTCAACCAAGTCATGGATGCTTGAGAATTCGGATGGAGCCAAGAGTGTAACGATGGAAGTTCGCGACGCAGCTGGCAACATGGAGTCCTTTACCGATACAATTAATTTTGATGCAAAGCTACCAATTATCACCGGAGTAACTGATGGTCAAATATCCAAGAACGATATCACGATTACGTTTAACGAAGGCACGGCTGAGCTAAACGGTCAACCGTTTGTCAATGGTACGGTAGTAAGCACAGAGGGAATTTATCATTTAACGGTTACCGACGCATCAAACAATCAAGTAACGGTGCGATTTAGTATCGATAAGACGGCACCAACTGCTGTTCTAAGCATTAACGACGGAGCGCCTGCTACGAATACGAACGCGGTGCGTCTCAAGCTGTTAAAGGTAAGCGGCCCGGGCTTCATGCGGCTTTCCAATGACGGTATCACCTGGCGGGATGATTGGCAGCCCATTAGCACCGTTATCGATTGGACGCTGGAAGCGGGGTACGGCCTTAAAACGGTTTATCTCCAGCTTCGGGACGAAGCGGGCAACATTTCAGACAGCAGCGCTTCCATTCTTCTGGATAATAGTTTACCGGCGCTAAATAACTTAAGTCTGGATATAGCCAACCTAAGTCCGGCTTTCGACAGCTCGGTCACCAGCTACAGCACTACGGTTGCAAACAACGTCTACAGCATATCCGTTACCGCTGTTGTTTACGACGAGCATTCTATCGTTTCCGTTAATGGGATTACGGTAAGCAACAATGTGCCTGTTCCGGTAAGTCTGAATGTCGGAGCCAACGTGATTCCTGTTGTAGTAACTTCGCAGAATAACGGGCAGCTCCTTTATACCATCACCGTAAATAGGCAGCCAAGTTTTAATGCAGACCTAAAGGATCTTACGGTAGCTAATGCCGTCCTTTCGCCTGGTTTTGCTCCAGACGTGCTTAGTTACCAGACGTCTGTAGGTTCCAGTTATAACAGTACGACGGTAATAGCGTCTGTTTACGACGCTGATTCGACTCTTACTATTAATGGACAGGCTGTATCTAGCGGGGCCGCTGTTCCCGTAAATCTTAACTATGGGATGAATGATATCGAAATCATAGTTAAAGCAGCGGACGGCATTACAACAAAGAAATACACAATTCATGTTCAACGCAGGATAGAATCCGGTTCAAACGAATCCTCCGACACCCCGGCTACTGCTACCCCTGAAGGAACGGCTCAGCAATCTGATCCCTCCATTCAAGGATTTGCAGTATTCGTAAATGGACTACAGCAGGAACAAATCGCTGAGGCTTCCATTGTGCAGAAAGGCGGCGCCACTACGGTTGTGGCAGCAATTGATGCACTGAAACTGAAAAACCATCTGGCTAAACTAAGTGAAACACCGACAGTGGTTATTAATGTAGCTTCAAAAGCGGATGAAATTTCAGCCGTGCTTACGGGTGATGCCGTAAAGGCATTGGAAGACAGAAATGGGATTCTTCGCATCGAAACGCCGGATGCTGCTTACGAGATACCTGCCGATCTCATTGCAATCGGTAAGGTTTCCGCCCAGTTGGGCAGCGGTACACCGCTGCCGGAAATCACCATTTACGTTTCCATTGCCGCCGGCACCGCTGAACAAGCAAACCTCTTTGAACAAGCAGGCCGGCGCCAAGGATTCACACTAACAGGCGAGTCATTTGATTTTTCAATTACAGCGGCCCACAGTGGCAAAAGTGTGAGAATTGAAAAGTTTGACTCTTACGTAAAACGTGAAATTTCAATTCCTGAAGGTGTGGACCCCACAAAAATAACAACGGCTGTTGTCCTTAATGCAGACGGTTCCGTGCATCATGTTCCCACTGCCGTAACTGTGCGGGATGGAAAATATGCCGCTGTGATTAACAGCTTAACCAACAGCTCGTACAGCTTGATTTGGAATCAAAAATCTTTTGCCGACGTGCAGGAGCATTGGGCCAAAGAAGCCGTAGAGGATATGGCTTCACGTCTTGTCGTAACCGGTATGAACGCTAATGAATTCCAACCGGACGCTTCCATTACCCGTGCTGAATTTGCAGCTCTACTCGTTCGCGGACTCGGACTATCCGAGGACAGCAGGACGGATAAATTTAAGGATGTAGCATCTGACGATTGGTATATGGGCGCTGTACAGAAAGCAGTGGAGTATAGACTGATCGAGGGTTACGAAGACGGAACCTTTGGTCCGCATAAAACAATTACACGCGAAGAAGCCCTTGTGTTAATCTCGCGCGCTATGAATATTGTTCAAACAAAACCAGCGGTATCTCTTGCGTCTCTTTCTAAGTTCGAAGACCATTCGGCCATTAGTTCATGGGCAGCGCAGGATATTGCTAATACCGTTGCCAGCGGACTTGTTCAAGGAACCGGATCGAAGCTTGAACCCAAGAAACAGATTACTCGTGCGGAAACAGCGGCATTGATTCAGCGGCTCCTATCGAGTCTTCATTTGATTACCGAGAGGGAGTAAACAGATTATTTAACTCATACTCCGCTCAACCCAGCCTTGAAGCAAATGGATTAGACGCAAAGAGGTTGACAGCACAACGACACCCCCTTCCTTAGCGGAGGGGGTGTCGTTGTGCTGTCTGTATTTCGAGATATTAACCAATCCGCAAGTCGAGCAGTTGAATGAGGCTCTGCATTCTCAGCCCTTAGCCCCCTTACAAATGAACGGCATAAATAAAAAACCACCTTGAAGAAGGCGGTTTTCTATTCCATGCTATTCGTTACAAATGTATTTAAAATGCTAGAACACGTAATGTTGTTCTACTGCTTGAACTTTTGGATCTCGGATTTAATATCCTGAGTAACTGTCTGTGCTTCGTTCTTTATTTCTTTGGCAACGCCAAGGGACTCTTTGATGACCCCTGCGACTTCCTGCCCTTTTCCAGCGAGCTCAAGACCTGTTTCGTTAAGTAACGAGCCTTTTTCCTTAACCTTATCAGCCATGTCGGATAATTTGGCACGTGCCTTATGACCTTGCTGCGGAGCGACCAGAACAGCTACACCCGCACCTACTACTGCACCTGCAACGGCACCTACGGCTATTGATTTTTTGGTTTCTGTGTCCATGTTCATTACTCCTCTCATGAATAGGGTAGTTCTTATAGTACTTACCCAAATATTCATAAGAGAAAAAACTTTTTATAGAATGGCTCTGTTGACCGCCCTTAATTTCCAGGCTACCAGTTCCTTAAATTTCTCTTTTAAATTTGTATTACTACCTATATTCAATATCCTGGAAATCTCATCCGAGCTTATAAACACCTTTTTTCCGTAGGCTGTTACTTCCCATTCATAATCCGTCCCTGCCTCTTTACGCACCGAGAATAACCCCTTGCAAACCATATTCACCTCGTCGCTAATGGCCTGTATTGCTTGCGAGAAACCCTCAAGTCTCTCCGTATCCATAGTTTGCTGCATTGAAGTCACTCATCTAACCCCCTATATCGTATGTGTGCTTTAACATATTACTACCTGGTGGTTCAAATTGGAATAGGTGTAAATTGTCGTAAAAATATTGACGAATAACCTCATAAATAAGCACTACTTATCGATAAAGGTGGATCATTGAATATTACCCCCGCGAGGAATGCAAAGCCTCTGGGGAGAATGCTCGCTATCTGTCTGTTTTGGAAATATAAAGGTGGATTACGGAAATTGCTAACATGAATGACCCTTCTAAAAAGTTGGAGGTTATGACAAATTCGAGGAGTTTGAGATCAGCCCATTGCGCTTAAAGTAAAAATAGACATCTGTACCTGACGATCCGCCTAAATTTTCACAGCAAAAAGGGACGTTAATAAGGCCCATGTCCCCATTCCGTCCCCAATCCTAACCTCACACTTCTTACAAACCCTTATAAACCAAGGAACAAACAGCCTCCACATGCACCGTATGCGGGAACATGTCCACCGGAGTAACCTCCACGGTCTTGTACCCGCCATCCTCCAGCACCCGCAAATCTCTTGCCAGTGTGGACGGATTACACGACACATACACCACACGCTCCGGCTTCATCGCCAGGATGGTATCCAGCAGGCGCGGGTCACAGCCTTTACGCGGCGGATCGACGACGATTACGTCCGGCGTCACGCCCTGCTCTTTCCAGTTCGGGATGACGTCCTCGGAGGCTCCCACCTCGAAAACAACATTGTTCATATTATTAAGGCGTGCATTCGCGCGGGCATCTTCAATCGCCTCCGGCACAATCTCCACGCCGTATACCTTAGCCGCATGCTGTGCCAGGAACAGGGAGATCGTCCCGATACCGCAATAGGCATCGATGACCGTTTCATGGCCGGTCAGTCCGGCGTACTCTACAGTTTTCCCATACAATACTTCGGTCTGATCCGGATTCACCTGATAGAACGAGCGGGCCGAGATGGCGAACTGCACATCGCCGATATAATCGTAAATCACATCGCTGCCCCATAGGACGCTGGTTTCATTGCCGAAGATCACATTGGTCTTCTGCGTGTTGATGTTCTGGCAGATGCTGGCCACGTCGGGCAGCTCTTCGCGGATGCTGCCGAGCCAGGCGTCCAGATGCGGGATGTCGCGTCCGTTAGTGACGAGGACAAGCATCATCTGGCCGGTGCGGAAGGCTTTCTTCACGACGACGTGGCGCAGCAGGCCGCGTCCGGTTTCTTCGTTGTAGGCGGAGATGCCGAGTTCTCTGCCGATGCGCTTCACGGCGGCAACGACGGCATCGTTATGCTCATGCTGAATTAGGCAGGTCTCCATGTCGACGATCCGGTGGCTGCCGCGGGCGTAGAAGCCGCCGACGAGCCCGCCATCGGTAACGCCGATTGGCACCTGGGCCTTGTTGCGGTAACGCCAAGGCTCGTCCATGCCCAGAGTAGGGCGGACGATGATGCCTTCTTCCGGTGCCGCCGATCCGGCAGCAGCATCTTCGCCCAGTTCCCCAGCTGCAGCCCGGCCTGCACCTGCCTCCATAACCCCCAGCTTCCCGATCCGCTGCAGGTTGTCCACCACCAGCTGGCGTTTCCAAGCCAGCTGGGCGGTGTAATCCATATGCTGCAGCTGGCAGCCGCCGCATTGGTCATAGATGGCGCAGGGCGGCGCGATGCGGTTCGGGCTGGCTTGCACCAGCTCCTGCAGCTTCGCATAGCCGTACTGCTTCTTGGTCTTCAGCACTTTGGCCCGGACTTTCTCACCGGGCAGAGCGTTAGGCACAAAAAGGGTAAAGCCCTCGACGCGGCCCACCCCTTCGCCTTCATGGGTCATGCCGATAATATCGAGCATAACCTCGTCATTCTTGTTCACTGGCAGTCCGGCGACAGGCGCCGTTGCTTCGCGGCGGCTTGCACTGCGTCCACTGCGGTGTTTACTCATATCTATAAGTTCACTTCTTTCATTATCTTCGCTTTTGCAATAAAAGCGCAGGCCAGCCTTGCAGCCACCTGCACTTTATTTCTTCCTTGCCTTAGTTATTACGCACTATATCCTTGCTAATCTATCGTTCATTTCTGCCTGTCTTAATGATTCTGCGCAAAAATCCGCAAATGCGACGGCAGGATCTGGAACTGTCCCGGCAGCGTGCCGCCGAGTTCGCCGTCCAGATTAAGCTGGACATAGCCCGGGGAGGTAACCTCCATGGCGTCGGTACGGAAATAGACGACCTTCTTATCCTGCAAATGCTCCCCGCGGATTGCCAGGGTAACCAGGCGGATGAACTCCGCAAGGTTGCATTTCTTGACCCCGATGACGTCGAACAATCCGTCGTCAATACGGGCATCCGGGGCCAGCTTCTCGAAGCCGCCGACGGAATTGGTGTTGGCGATCAGGAACAGCATGAATTCGTCATGAATCAGTTCCTGGCCGTTCGCCCGGATGTACAGCTCCTGAGGCGAGAGGCTGGCCATCTTCTCGATCCCTTTAAGGTAATAAGCCAGCTGGCCCATCATGGTCTTGAGTCTGCTCGGAACCTCGTAGGTCAGCTCTGTCAGCCTGCCCCCGCCGGCTATATTAATGAAGTAACGGTCATTGGCTTTGCCCAGGTCGATCAGCCGCGACTCCTGCTTGATAATGAGGTCGCATGAATCTTCCCAGTTCTTCGGAATGCCCATAGCCCGGGCAAAATCATTGGTAGTCCCCAGCGGCAATACGCCTAGCGGAGGCAGGTTCGGCTTCTCGGCCATACCGTTAATAACCTCGTTAAGCGTGCCGTCGCCCCCGGCCGCTATGATCAGATCATATCCGCGCTCAACCGCATCCGCTGCAGCTGCAGTGGCATCGCCTTCGCCTGTCGTTGCATGGCAGGAGGCTTCAATGCCGCCAATATCCAGCCGGTCCAAAATGTCGGCGAGCCGCTTCCTCATCTCTTCCCGTCCAGAGGTGGGATTGTAAATCAATCTCGCAGTTTTCATTACCGGAACGCCACCTGTTTTTATAATAGATAACCTTACTGATTATACCCAATTCTGCACCCCTCAAGCAATGCTCGGCGGCTTATACTATTATATCTTTGCCCTCTAAGACCATCTTAAGACAGCCGCGCCCGCAGAAGGTATAAATATAATATATGCGGCAGCCGCCGTAATCAACACCGCCAGCGCCCGGGTCAGCTAAATAATCAGCAGCTTATGCCCTGTTCTGGATGGCCTTAATTGAATAGTTGAGCACACTCTTCACACGCTTCATCCGGGTTCACTCGCCGCTCCGCAGCGCCGCAAGCTTTGCCTTTACCTGCTCCCCGATCCAGTGCGGCAGCAAAGGATGCGGCAGCAGTGTCCGGCCCGAATAGGCATACTCCAGCCCTTGAAGCCGCGCCGGAATGACTACCTTGGTGAAATATCCTTCACTTAAAAAGAGCGGTGCCACTAATACCGTATGGCCCTGCTCCTGCCAGTACTGCACCCTGCTGCGCACGCTGTCCGGATTCAGCAGGCCGTAGTCGGCGGCAGCAACGCCGCTCACCGAGCGCACACGCTCAGCAAGCGAAGAGATGCCCTGTATCCAGCGCTGGCGGAAGCCGTCATGGATGCTTCCGTGGCCTACAAGCAGAATGGTCTCCTGCTGCGGATTCTCCGACAGCTCACGGAGCTTGTCCCAGATCATGACGGCAATATCCGGATCGTCATCCACCGGATAGCCGTAATGAATATTGGCCTTCACCTGGAAAGGCTCAAGGTCCGTCTCACGTTCAGGCGCAGGCTTGGCGCCGAGTGCATACTCTATCTCATCAACATGCGTACTTCCTGAGGAAACGAACAATGGGATCACAATAATATCTGTGACCCCTGCATGTTCCAGTTCATTTATACCGTCCTGAATCAGGCGGCCTTCTACCAGCTCCAGAAAAGACACCGCCACCGGCAGTTCTTCCTCGAGCGCAAGATGTTCTACTGCCTCGTCTACGATGGATACCCACACCTTGTCGCGTGAACCGTGACTGATAATAAGTACGCCCGGCTTCATGGATTAACGTCCCAGACGCTCAAGTGTCATCTTGTAGCCGTCGTTGCCGTAATTCAGGCAGCGTTTGACACGCGAAATTGTTGCCGTGCTGGCCCCGGTCTCTGCTTCAATCTGGTTATAGGTTGAACCTTTGCCGAGCATGCGTGCAACCTCCAGACGCTGGGACAGCGACTGAATCTCGTTCACGGTGCACAGATCGTCAAAGAATACATAGCATTCTTCCATATTTTTGAGCGTTAAAATTGCCTCGAACAATTGGTCGATACTTTTATCATTTAGCTTCTTAAGCTGCATTATCTCTCATCCCCTAAAAGTTTGGTCAGCATTGTTATCCATGAATAAGCTGCATACAAATGATGAACACAAGTAGTAAATATTGTGACTTTCTGCCTTTACTATATTGCACTGAAGCAGTTTTTTCAAGCATTAACGGTTTCACGCTGTAAAGAGTGAAAATGACGGACAACTGTCCACCACAGGCGCACACATTATTATGTAATCAGCAAGCCGTATCTTCGAGCATCCCCCGGTCTGCTGCCATAATTATAGTACTACATAAGCGCCGAAAAGCAAGTTTCGACACGGTTTCTTCACTTCCGCGTTCGTGTTTAGGCATCCGCCCTTTTCCGCATCTATCCCGGTTACCCGGGCGTTTGTCTATACCTTATGTTCGCCTATGACATACAGTATAGCAAACCAATAACGAAGGAATGTGATGTTATGCCTAATCATTACTATAATCATTCCCGCCGTAACACGCGCTCATTGGGCGGAGTCTATCCTTCCTCGCCATATCCGGGGATCAATCCCTACTACCAGGCTCCTGTGGCCCCGGCTGTTGAAGTGCTTCCTCCGCTTGGCGCCGAAGCTGCCGAAACAGCGCTGGCCCTCCCCGCTGCTGAAGCCGCCGATGCCGCAAAGGCAGGTGGACTGCTCGGCAGTCTGGGCAACCTCGGCAGCCTGGCCAATATGGAGAAAATCCAGGGCTTCATCGACCGGATGGGCGGCATCGACGGAATCATGAATTCCGTGGGCAAGGTACAGAAGGTGGTGCAGGGCTTCTCGGAGATGGCTCCGATGGTAAAGCTCGTGATGGGTACCTTCGGCAAGAAAAAGGGTGGCGGTAAAGCCGCCGCCGAAGAAGATGCCGCACTTTACAAGCCACGCCGGCGCAAAAAACGCCCAAGCGGCGGCACCGGCGGCAAACGCCGCAAGTCTCCGCCGAAGGGCCGCCGGAAATCCGGTTCCTCGCCTGCCAAACGCCGCCGCACTTAAGCGGCGGCGTTTGGCGCGTTTTTTTAACCAGGCTATGTATTTACTTGAACCAGCCGCTCCGCCGGAACCACAGGAACATGCCCCCGCCAAGCAGCAGCATCACCAGCAGCACCATGGGATAGCCATACGTCCAGTCCAGCTCCGGCATGACCCGGAAATTCATCCCGTAGATCCCGGCGATCAGGGTCAGCGGCATGAAGACGGTGGTGATGACCGTGAGTGTTTTCATAATGGAGTTCATCCGGTTGGAGTTCAGGGAAATATAGCTGTCGCGCAGATCCGCCGTCATTTCCCGGTCCGCTTCAATCATATCCGTCAGCTTCAGCAGATGGTCGTGGATGTCACCGAAGTAGATCCGCTCTTCCCCGTTGCTCTGCACATGCTGCGAGTTCACAATCCGGTACATCAGGTCACGCATCGGGACGATCGTCCGCCGCAGCTTTAGCAGCCGTCCGCGCACGTTGAACACCTGGCTCATCAGCTCCTCGACCGATTCATTTTCGCCCCGGCTTTCCAGATCCGCCAGCTCATCTTCCAGGTTGTACAGACATGGGAAATACTTGTCCACCAGCTTGTCCATCACCGTATACGCAGCTGCCATCGGGCCCCCGGACCAGTCCTTGTGGCTGTCAATTTCCGACTGTACGATTGTCCAGGCTTCGTCCATTTCTGTCTTCTGCTGATGATGATAAGAGACGAGGAATTGGGGGCTCAGAAACAGGTCGACCTCCTCCGCTTCCAGTGTCACCTCATTAAGCGCATGCAGCACAAAAAACTGCACATCCTCATAATAATCCAGCTTCGGCCGCTGCAGCGTGTGCATACAGTCCTCAATCGCCAGGGGATGAAAGTGAAAATAGGTATCGAGCAGCAGTGTCTCCTCCGCCGAAGGCTCCGCAAAATCCGCCCAAATCCAGGCGTACTCGTCAATCGCTATATTTTGCAGCGGCAGACCTGTCAGTACCTCACCCTCATGTGTTACTGCTAACGTACGTATCATATATGACTCCTCCGTCATCCTGCTTCCATAGTCCAGCCATCCTATATGCTACTATTGTACAGCATGTACTCCTGTGACCCAAACAGCCGGCGGTCTGATCTCCCGCAAATCCTCCACATACGCAAAAAAATAACCGCCAGACCGCATCCCGCGGCTCCGGAGGTTGTCATTCTGTCACTCTATTATCCTGCTTCAGCGGCCCATCCCTTCCAGCAGCTCCAGGTGCAGCACCTGCAGGAACTTTTTGATGTTAACCTTTACTTTGCCCGATTCCCGGCCCTGTCCGATCTCCTTCATCTTCAGGCGCACCTCCTCAAAGTCAAAATAAAGCGGCGCATAATACTCAAACTTCGGATTCCCGTAATCTGTCAGGCCGATGGAAGCAAGGTTGCACAGACCGGCAGCAAGCGCCCGGCGCAGACGCTGTTCGATGGCTTTGACCTCTTTGGCGATGTCCCCGGGATCTGTTTTGTAGGTGGCGGCAGCCCTTTCATATAACTCCTTGAGCGGCGGAAGACTTGCGCTGTCCTCCCGGGCCATGGCGAGCTCCATCATCGTGATGATGTCCCGGCTCCCGCTCTCCGAGATCATTCCCATATTCATCAGAATTGGCTGGATCAGCTCCTTGACGGAACGTTTATGAGCCTGCACCGGCGCCAGACCGAACTGCAGCCCCTCCAGCTTGCTGAGGCTCGACTTGATCTCATCCAGATAACGGTTAATCGCGTAACGCTCATTGACTTTGTGCAGGACGGCTTCGACTTCGATTTTGTTGATCGGCTTGCGGATAAAAAACTCAATCCCGCTGCGGTAGGCCCGTCCCACCATATCACTGTTTTCAATCTGCGAGATCATCACGAATTTGGCGCGGCAGCCCTGGGCCTGCAGGGAGAGAATCGTCTCAATCCCATCCTGGTCCGGCATCAAAAGATCCATCAGCACAATATCCGGAGTCTCCTCCAAAATGAGCCGCATGCCCTCCCGCCCGCACTCCGCGGTTCCCGCAACCGTACCCAGACCGCTGTCCTCAATGATGTGCTGCAGCATCCTTCTCGCCACCCCGTCATCATCCACGATACAAAAAGAAAGCGGCATCCCTCATTCCCCCTTCCGCAGCTTTGCCGTCGGCAAACTGATCTGAAACATCGCCCCTCCGGTGTGGGGAGCCTGATGTACGTTAATTACGCCTTCGAACAAACCGACAATATCCCGCACATGCGACAGGCCGATACCGGTGGCAGCAACGCCTTCGTCGTCAAATTTCGTCGTAAACCCCGGCTCGAACAGCACCTCACGGTCACGCTCCTTGATCCCGCCGCCGCTGTCGGTTACGGTGAAGACGGTTTGGTCTTCTTTTTCATACACATCTATCGATACCGTGCCTTTCCCTTGAATCGCTTCGACCGCATTGGCCGTCAGATTGCCCAGCAGGGTCAGCAGCGGAATGTAGCTTGCCGTGGTGTAGTCGGTGGTGAGGCTGGTGCTGAAGCTGATATTTTTGCCGAGCATCTCGGCGTACTGGCTGTTGCTTTTGACGGTAAAACGCACAATGACAGACAGCTCAATATCCCCGGTCACCTCACGGTCAACCAGCTTGACAAGCCCCGCGAGAATCCGCTGGGAATCCTTCTTCACTTCATGGATCTGCTGCGTAATGTCCAGCACCTGACGGCTGCGGGCCTGCTGACCCTCATCCTCCTTCAGCGTGCGGTAGAGCTCATAGCTGCTCAGAGTGACATTTTCCAGCGTGCCAATCGATTTCTTCAGATAAAAGACTTCCCCGTACAGCCCTGAACCGAACCCCAGCATCTGCTCCAGCCGCCGGGTCTGCTCTCTCTGGGTAATCCGCAGCTGGCTGATGGCTATACTGCTGTACACCCCTGTCGTAAAATAAGTCCGCAGCACGGCAATTGCCATTAAATAGGCCCAGTCGTTCAGGTGAAAAGAAGCCGAGTCCAGCACAATCAGCCGGGTCAGCAGCTCCATTTCGTTCGAGAGAAGATCAATCAGCGCGGTAACACCGCCCAGAACGAGCGGAGGGAAGGTATCGATCCTGCTTTTGATAATATGCATTAGGACTGCGAACACCATATAATAGACCATTGCCGAAAAATGGCTCGCAAAGCTCTCCGCAAGGGTCAGCCCGCTGCCCCACGCCATATCCGTTGCCGTCCGGAACAGCAGTACGACAATGCCTATAGCCACCCCCGTAGTGATGTAAGGCAGACGCCGCATTAACAGCAAGAATAGCAGAAACGCACTGCTGCCCATCGCAATCCGGAAAATGTCACCGTCGAAGGGATTGATTTTGAATTCTCCGGCCACGGCTGTGCCCAGCGCGACGATCATTATCGGCAGCATTTTACTTTTCAGCATAGATTGACTCATCGGCTACTACTCCTGCCTCAAGATGTTGTCAACTATACTACCATAACCTCTGCCGCCTCGATACGCTAAAGTGCACTTTTTTCGCTAAACAACCTTATTTTCCAGTCTTCTCGAGAGGATTGATAACATGTAGTTGACGACAAAATAGATCAGTGCCACGAGCAGCAGTGTAGGAATCGCATAGCTGTACCCGTGCCCGATGACGATGCCGGCATTATGCATCAGCTCCGGCAGGGAGATGACGACTGCGAGCGAGGTATCCTTCAGCAGCGAAATGAACTGGCTGACCAGCGGCGGCACCATGCGGCGCAGGCCTTGGGGCAGCACGATATGCCACAGTGTCTGAAAGCTGCTCAGGCCGGAGGAGCGTGCGGCTTCGATCTGGCCTTTGTCGATGGAGGTCAATCCGCCGCGTACGATTTCTGCAATCATGGCGGCTTCGAAAATGGTAAGCGCGGCGATGGCTGCGGTGATCAGCCCCATCCGGATCCCGATTTCCGGCAGGGCGAAGCGGATGAAAAAGATGATCAGCAGCAGCGGCAGATTGCGGATCAGCTCGACCAGGACGAGCATAACTGGTGACAGGACCGGCACCTCCGCGTAACGGATCACTCCGATGATACAGCCGATGACGAAGCTGAGGATAATGGAGACAAACGCGACGATCAGGGTGATGTACAGGCCGTCGAGCAGAAATTTGAGGTTGTCGGGCGAGTAGGCTCCGGCGAAATCCATAGTAGTCCCTCCTTAGATGGCTTTGGCTTGTAAAGGTGTTGAAATGATGGAGATGGGGGGCGCGCTTGGGCGTGGTTGTGGGCGCGTATGCGTTTTGCGCTATGGGAAGCGGATGCTTTGCCCCTTTGTTATATTTGGGGGCAATGGAGGGTGAAGTCCGGTGAGGGTAACTGCGGTGAATGTTTGGACTTCCGGTCGCTGTTGTCTACAGATTTCTTTGATTTATACCGCTGTCCGCGGTGGAAATCCGTAGACAAAGGCGAACGCTAACGCTCCTACAGTTCCAAACTTCCCCTCCGTTACGTTCACCTCCACTTGGCCCTTATGCTGCTGCCCCCTTAGCTGTCGGGGGCAGCCTGCGCTCCCAGGCGGACGCTTACCGCTGCCGCCTGTGGACCATGCCCGCGCTTGCTGCTGCTGCTCTCCACAGCCTTTCAAAGCTTTGCCAAGCAGCAAAGCTAAGATCGGCACAGCAGCTTGGATCGAAGGCCTTGTATACTTTGGCCTTCTCTCTCAGACAGAACCTGAAGCAGCCATTTTACTGGCTGCTGTTTTATGACTGGAGCGGACAGCTGCTGCGCAGACTGTAACAGACTACTTCTTGAGTTACTTCCCGACAGCTGCTTCGCAGACTGTAACTACAAAAAACTGTAACTATCTAATACTTCCGCTGCAGCCGGCGCTCCCAGATCCGCACGCCGAAGCTGAGCGGTAAGGTGAGTACGAGGTAGAACAGCGCGACGAAGATATAGGTATCGAAGGTGCGGTAGGTCTCGGTTGAGATCCCATCCGCGAAATACATCAGGTCAAGACCGGCGACGATGGTCAGCACGGAAGAGTTCTTAATCAGGTTAATGAACTGATTGCCGAGCGGCGGGATGACCAGCTTGATCGCCTGCGGCAGGATGATGTACAGCATGGTCTGTATGTAGCTGAGTCCGGAAGAACGTGCGGCCTCGGTCTGGCCCTTAGGGACGGCCATGATTCCGGCGCGGATGGCCTCGGCGATGAAGGCGGAGGTATACACGGCGAGGCCGATGGTTCCGGCCTTGAAGCCATCAAGGGTAAAGCCGATGACGGAAGGGCCGTAATAGAAGATATAGACCACGAGAAGAAGCGGAATATTACGGACGAACTCGACGTAGCCGGTCCCGAACCAGCGGAGTACCCGAACCGGAGTGATCCGGAAAACAGCGATTACCGCTCCCAGCAGGAAGCTTCCGATCAGGGCCAGCACACTGGACAGGACGGTTCCCTTGAACCCTTCCATATACATGCCGAAGTAATCGGTCAGGATTGAGAAATCCATGATGTCACCTACCTTATTAAGAGATAATTACGTTTGCTAAAAGCACGCCTAAAAAGTTGAGGGTTTACGGACTTATAAGAAGAAACGGCAGAGCCGTCCTGTACGGAACGGGTACCGTTTCTGTGTAAGGCTGTTGATTAGTTTAACTACAGGTGGAATAATGGCATGGTACTTAGGCGGGTAATAGGTCCAACATTTGTCTGGAACAAAGAGCTTCGCGGTTATTCCAGTTTCCCGGCTGGCTGCTCCCAGTCCTAGTTGGATTTCCTCCACTTAATTCCAGTGTATTTCACTTTTATGCTAGTTAGTTGGAAAATCTCCAGTTACTTCGCGGCTTTTTGGCGTTTGGGGTGAAAAGTGCTGCATTTAAGTGGAGTTTTTCCCACTAGCCTCGCAATTTCGGCATGGAATGAAGACCTAGATGGAGAAATTCCACTTAGGACGATCAACATACGTCTGGAATGAACATTTCTTCATAGACAGCTGGTCTACAGGCCGATTTATGTGCTGTTTTTAAGGTCCTGGAACCTTTAACCTGACAGCCTGCAAATCCGCCAAGCTTTAGACCTGCAAAGCATCCATACCTGTAAGTACGGAGACTTGCCGGGTCTTCAAATCCATCGGACCTACAATCCCGTTACACTTTCAAATCCGCCAAGCCCCCGAACCCGCTAAGCCTGCTATCCTTCGGGCTTTCATTCTTCTCTCTTTCAATCCTCCTGCCCTTACTTCGCCGGAGCTTTACCAATCCACTTGGTGTAGATGGCGTCGTATTCGCCGTTTGCTTTTAGTTCAGTCAATGTATCATTAATGGCCTGAACGACATCGGTGTTGCCTTTTTGTACAGCAATGCCGTAAGGTTCATCGGTGAAAGGCTCGCCGACTACTTCATATCCTTCATCCTGCGAAGCCATACCATAAAGGATGGCATCATCGGTCGTAAGCGCATCACCTTGGCCAGCCTTCAGGGCGCTGAAGGCATCCTGGTAGTTATCGAATTCAAGGACGGTTACACCCGGCACCTTTTCTTTGATGTTCTTGATCGAGGTGGCGCCTTTGGAGCCGAGGATTTTGGTATCCTTGGTTACATCCTCAAGCCCGGTGATCGGACTGCCCTTTTTGACCAGCAGCGATTGACCGGCCTGGAAGTAGACATCGGAGAAGTCAACTTCCTTTTTGCGCTCTTCAGTAATCGTCATCGTCGCCACAACCATATCGATCTCACCGTTGTTCAGCATCGGAATCCGTGTTTTGGAGGTAACCTCCTTCAGCTCAATCGCATTTTCGTCGCCGAGGATGTGCTTGGCAATGGCTTTGGAAATATCGATGTCAAAACCCTCCACATTACCGGACGCCGGATCCTTCAGCCCGAACAGTCTGGTGTCGTATTTCACGCCTACGAGCAGCTTGCCGCGTTCTTTGATTTTGGCGATCGCTTCGGAATCCGTGGAACCTGCGGCAGCAGTGTTATTACCGCCTGCATTGCTGTTTCCGGTGTTATTACCTCCGGCATTGTTGTTACCGCACCCGGCAATCACCAGCATTGCGGCAATCATCATCACACTCATCAGTTTGAAGCGTTTGGATATATTCATTTCTCTTCCTCCCCTTATTCCTGTCTATTTGGTTAATGACTTAATACACGGCTTAGAAAAGTACGGGTCCGCTCTTCACGGGGACTGGCAAAAAACTGCTCCGGCGCTGCTTCCTCCACAATCTGGCCCTGATCCATAAAGATGACCCTGTCGGCTACCTCGCGGGCAAAACCCATTTCATGCGTCACCACCACCATCGTCATTCCTTCTTGAGCCAGTGTGCGCATTACATCGAGCACCTCGCCGACCATTTCGGGGTCCAGGGCCGAGGTCGGTTCGTCGAACAGCATGATTTTGGGCTTCATCGCGAGTCCCCGGGCAATCGCTACACGCTGCTGCTGGCCGCCGGAGAGCTGTGAAGGGTAGGACTGCGCTTTATCGGCAATCCCTACTTTTTCGAGATAATACATGGCTGTCTGCTCTGCTTCGGCTTTGGACAATCCAAGCACCTTGATCGGGGCGAGCGTGATGTTGTCGATTACCTTTTTGTGCGGATACAGGTTAAAATGCTGGAATACCATCCCGATTTCCTTGCGCAGCTTGTTGATATCTGTCTTGCGTTCATTTACAGTTATACCATCAACGGTTAATCCGCCGCTCGTAATCGTCTCCAGCCGGTTGATGCAGCGCAGCATTGTGCTTTTACCGGAGCCGGAAGGACCGACCACAACAACCACTTCCCCTTCTTGCACATGCAGGTCAATGTTCTTCAGCACATGAAAATGTCCATAATGTTTGTCTACTTGGATAAAGTCGATCAACGACAGGCCTCCTTTGCCAGACTTATGGGTTACAACACGCCCTGACTCCCTCATTGTCAGCTATCGTAACACTTAGAACACACCTTACCGCAGAGACTACCAAATCCTACATAATCCTACGCAAAAATTATTTTCTTCATGTCATTTTCTTTTCGGATAGTGATATATTTCCTTTTCTTTTCTCTATGATTAATATCTTTTATCAGAATCTTGTGAATTATTGTGACATCCCTACTTGGAAAATCAAAACTACTAGCCTCACATGAACGGTTTGCTCTGTGGGTAAGCCCCTCCATTACTCTCCACTTGCCTATTTGCCCGCTTACAGCGGAAACGAGCTATTTGTACGTGGAAAACCGAGTACATTGGATCAACAAAAAAAGACCCCTTCCGGAGTCTTGTCATTAAACATTCCTGCCCTAAAACAAATATATAAGCTGGATTAAAGAACTACACTGAAGCGGAAGTAACGGAGGGGAGGTTTGAAACTACAGTTTATATAAACACAAAAAAAGATGTCCGCAGCCATCCCTGGCCTCCGTGACATCTTGATCGGTGCATTTTATAAGAAAAGCTTGAAGATAAGTCCCGCCAGCACTGCACTGATCGGAATGGTGATGAACCAGGTGATGACAATCCGTCCGGCAACGCCCCATTTAACTGCGGAGAACCGTTTGGCGGAGCCTACACCGAGAATGGCCGATGTGATGGCATGCGTAGAACTTACCGGCAGGTGCATCAGCGTGGCCGAGAAAATAACAGATGCGGCAGAGATATCCGCTGCGAAGCCGTTGATAGGCTCAATTTTGAAAATCTTCGTACCCATGGTCTTGATGATCTTCCAGCCGCCGATGGATGTTCCGAGCGCCATTGCGGTAGCAGCAGCGATCTTAACCCACAGCGGAACCTCCATGGTATCGAGACGTCCTGAGGTTACGAGGGCAAACGTGATAATCCCCATCGCCTTCTGGGCATCGTTGGTACCGTGAGTGAAGGACTGCAAAGCAGCGGTAAGGACCTGCATGGAACGGAAACCTTTGTTCACTGTATGCGGACTGCGTTTGGCAAAGATCCATTTGAGAACCAGCATGACAATATAACCTACAACAAAAGCGATCAGCGGGGAGAAAATCAGCCCCTCCACAATCTCGATGAAGCCATCCCATTTAATGTGCTCTGTACCGGCTCCAACATACACTGCTCCGGCCAAGGCCCCGATAAGCGCATGGGAAGAGGATGATGGAATCCCCAGCCACCAGGTGATCAGATTCCAGATAATTGCCGCCAGAAGAGTAGCGATCAGCACATCGATCCCGTTATCGAGCAGTGTGGGATCTGTAATGCTTCCGCCGATCTTTTTGGCAACCCCTGTAAACATTAGTGCCCCTACAAAGTTCATCGTTGCCGCCAGAATAATAGCTGTGCGCGGCTTCAATGCCCGTGTGGAGACGGAAGTGGCAATTGCGTTGGCGGTGTCATGGAAACCATTAATGAAATCGAACGCAAGTGCGAGAAATATAACAAAACCGAGTACTAATAATGATGTATCCATATTCTTGGGGCCCCTTATGAGTTGCGCATGATGATCGATTCCAGCATGTTCGCTACATCTTCACATTTATCCGTAGTCGTCTCAAGGCGCTCGTACAGCTCTTTGCGCTTAATCAGCTCAATCGGGTCCTTAACGGTTTCGAACAAATTCTTGGTACAGATGCGGAGTACTTCGTCCCCCTGATTTTCCAGATCATTCAGGCGGATCGTGTATTCACGGATGGCCAGCAATTTTTTCTGGGACAGCAGATGTACAGCCTTCTGGATTTCGTACGCAGATTGGCGGAGAATTTCCGCGAATTGTATGATATATTCATCCGGCTCGAGCAGGTTATACATATAAAAACGTGAGGCCGATGCTTCCAGACCATCAATAACATCATCCATGCTGGTGATCAGATCCATAATGTCGTCGCGCTCCAGCGGTGTGATGAACGTTTTGTTCAGTTCCTTAATAACAGTGTGGGTGAAAGAATCGCATTGGGATTCGTATTTCTTCATCACTGCAGCGAAATTTTCGACATTGTTCTGGAGAGATGCGATGTTCTGGGCGAAGTAATCTGCAGCCTGGACAATGGTATCCGCCATATTTTCCAGGGTCTCAAAGAAAATGTCCTTTTTTTTCAACTTCATTAGTTTTACCCCTTTACATAAAATTGCCGTGAAAACATGAAGCCATCCATCATGTAAGCAGCATGAAAATGAATGACAACCCTTGTTATCTTATCATATTGGTGATAGGGATAGAAGAAAAAAACCGAACTTTTTTACACTATATTAACAATTCCCTACAATTCTCAAAATAATTCTGTGATTTCGTGGAAAATGCCGTCATTTTACGTCGAACTTTGTATGGCTGAGTACTCTACGTGACTGCTGAAGGAAGGTGCATTGGGAACGATCAAAATATGGGAAACCCCCGGATACATTAGCGCTTCCTTACCATCCTCCTTCACAAAACGGATCATATCGCCCGGCATGCGCGACCATTTGCCTTTGATGACAACTCCCCGCTGGAACAGCAGCGCTTGTCCGCCCAATTCGACATCAATCTGCAGCCTGCCGACATCATCCAGCACTTTATGATCTGCTCCGATCACCATGATATTGGCGGCCTGCACCGGGCTTGCATTATTGAGGTCCAGATGGGGCTTGCCGTTCACCCAGCGCAGATAGGTCCGCTCTTCAGGGCTGTATTTATAGCCAACCGAGTAGCTATCCAGCAGAAAGTTGACGCTTAATTCCGCTGCCGCTTCACCTTCGGTCGGAACATAATCCGGTTCATTGAAAAGATAGCCCGGCGTCTCCGCCTCCCCGTCATAACCCAGTTTCCCGGCCCCTTCCCTTAGCTTGGCCGTATTGCTGTAGAGGTTATGCGGCGCTTTGCGCTCTTTGTCCCGCCAAAAATAGGGTCCTGCATTGCCGATCTCATCCATATCCGCTTTCTTCTGTCTCTGCAGAATTGCATAAGCCGCCGGGCTTCCTCCTGCATGTACAGTCACAGCCCCGTAGCTTTCACCGATGTCGATCAGGTAAGGCCGGATGCTGCGGATGGGGCCGATTTTGACCACACCTTCACGGCTCTGGAAAATCCCGATCAGCCGGGTAATCCCTCCTTCGGCCAGCACTTCATACAGAACGTCCGCCTCACTTATCCCGGACTGCGGCCGGGCAGCTGGTGCGTTGTTGATCATAACGGCCAGAGGACGCTGCAGCGTACTGCTCTCTACAGGCAGGCCGGTGAGTTTGGAGGTTAATCCGGCAACGGGTGCTTCAGTGGCAAGCGGTCGAATGGAAGGGCTGGGCTCGGGCGCAGGAGCCGGCGCTGCAGTCGGAGCAGGCACCTCCACTGCACTTTCCGTTCCGCATGCGCTCAGCAGGACAGCTGCCAGAATAATGCCGGATATCAGACGGGAAGTATAACGGTTCTTGATCATCAACTTAGGATCCCCCTAAAAGTACAAAATTTCACTTCAAACCTTGCTTCAGCCATACTCCAAAAGCACCATCTAGTCCGATTTAGCTCAGCGTGGGCCTTCGGCTTCAATACTATATATATCGGCCGCAGCTTGCTTCTCGTTTCTTCCATTTAATCACAGCAGGCAGAATTTGTCTTGAGGGCTTGTCTTTTTGTGGAAAAGGGGGCCTGCCCGCTCCGCTTCTTTCGCTTCCTGGTATCGCGAGTTCAACGGGACTTTTCCCGTTCATTTCGCCCCACCGCCGGATTTCCGCCAATTCAACGGGACTTTTCCCGTTCATTTCACCCCACCGCCGGATTTGCGCCAATTCAACGGGACTTTTCCCGTTCATTTCGCCCAGCCGCCGGATTTCCGCCAATTCAACGGGACTTTTCCCGTTCATTTCACCCCACCGCCGGATTTCCGCCAATTCAACGGGACTTTTCCCGTTCATTTCGCCCCACCGCCCTTCCCGAACGCCCGGCTTGGCTCTAAACAATAAAAAAAGACACAGCCTCAGGCTGCATCCTTTGCTTTGTATGTTATTAGTCAACCATCCAGCAGTTCAGGCTTAGCGTTCCATATTGGTACGCCTGAATCATCCGCTGCGCCCTCCGGCCTTCATCGGCGGTACCCATGATGTAGAAGAGCGGCACAAAATGCTCCCTTCCATAAGAAGGTACCGCGGTGCGGACATGCGGCGCCTGTTTGTCATAAGCAAAGAGGGAGGGCAGATCCCATTGTTCCATTCCTTTAGATACCCAGGCATCAAATTCAAGTGCCCACGGCTCAGGTTGATCGTCCTGCTTCAGCATCCGCAGGTTGTGAACCAGACCGCCGCTTCCGATCAGCAGCACGCCTTCATCCCGCAGCGGGGCCAGCATGCGTCCGATTCTATACTGCTCCTCCGGTGAACGCAGAGAATCCACAGATAATGCTACTACCGGGATATCGGCCTGCGGGAACATTTTTTTCAGAACAACCCATACTCCATGATCAAGGCCGCGCCCCAAAACAGGCTGGTGAGCCAGGTTGCTCTCTTTGAACAGCTCTGAAACCCGGTTACTTAACTCAGGATCGCCCGGGGCAGGATAGGTTAGCGAGTACATTTCGTCCGGAAATCCATAGAAATCATGCTGTGTCTCGTGCTGGACATCCACGGTAATCAGCTGCTCGGGGCTGTCCCAGTGCGCAGAGAACACTACAATACCGCGGGGCTTTCCCAGATCCTGACCAAGACGTGCAAGGAAACGGGTATATTCGTTGTCCTCCAGTGCCAGAAGCGGAGAGCCGTGTGCAATAAAAAATGCCGGTAATTTCATAGGGTGCCAACCTCCATAACCCAGTTTATGGTGTGCCCCTTTATTTTAACCCTTCTTCCCCGTGAATGCGAGCAGAGGACAACCCCCGACAGAGCAGTAATTTAAATCTGCAGCATCTACATACGCCGGTTACTTGGAAAAGCCTTAGAACGCGGGTTATAACTTGTGAGGGGACAGTGTGTTGAGCAGCTGCTTACTGTGAATACGAGGTGTTCCGGTGTTTCGGTTTGTTACTGTTCGTTGCTGAGTCCAATCTTACGGCGGCGGCTCGTGTCCAGAGTGCTCCAAACGGACGTTACCCGATAAAAGAGTCCCCATGAACTGAAGGCTCCTGCTGTTCCTGTCTCTGCCAACTTAGGTCATTCACTCCACCTGCTGATCACTTTAAACATCTACGCCAACCTTTGCTTTCTGAGCAGATTGAGCACTTGAGCACATTGAACACCTTGGACACTTTAACCTCGCCGCCACGACTGCTAACGGACCGTAGATCCGTTATTCTCACTGAAAATCTGACATTAGCCAGGCTAACGGACCGTAAGTCCCTTATTTCCTCACTGTAGAGCTTCTCGGAGGCAAAAACCCGCAAATAACGGACCTGGGGTCTGTTAGCTCAGCAAATTGTGACTTTTGGCGGCAATAACGGATGCTGGGTCCGTTACAACGCGCGGTTTCTGTACGGTACGCTTCAGACTTAGGGTTGCCCGGTACTTTGAGCATAGTGAGCCTGAGCCTTGGAATTAGCCGATAAATAGAGAGCCAAGCAGAATGTTACTCTACAACCGGACAGTACAAGCGAATGTTACTCCATACGGTTCCATACGGGGACAATCCAGCTAAACAGCTTTACCCACCACAGTGCCTTCCGCACAGCCCAATGTCTTACATCCTCCCGTTAGATCATCCAGTTCTGCCACTCCTGCTGCACATGCTCCTGCTGGTTCATCCATTCCCGGGTCCGGCTCAGCACCTGCTCCTGTGCAGGACCTGAAGAGAAGGTGTGGTCTCCCTGAAAAATAATCTCTTTGTCGCACCGCCCCTCGGGACGTGTCCAGAACAGCTTCTGATAGAGGAAGGCATAATCGACCGGGATCACATCATCGGATGTACCGTGAATGACCAGCACATCTCCGCTGAACTTGCCTGCTTCCTGAAAAGGCTGGAAAGCCGCCAGCGAATTGAAATATACCGGTGTGAACGCATACCCGGCATGATCGGCGGAACCGTCCTTCACGGAGCGGTCGTAGGACTCCCTTCCGACAATTTTAACGATATCATTGAACGGGTAGCCGACTGCGGCCCATAACACGAGATTCTTCACCCTGCGGTCACGGACTCCGGCCAGGAGCGCAACGGCGCCGCCAAGGCTGTGTCCGATCAGCGTCACCCGCTGCGGATCCACATCGGCTGAGCCGATTCCGTAATCCAGCACTGTACGGGTCTGGGCAATCATGGACTCCATGTCTTCGCTGCCGTAATTGCCGCTGCTCTCCCCGCATCCCGCATAATCAAAACGGATCACCATATATCCGTCTTTGGCCAGCTCGCGGGCTGCCTTGACGAAGATCCGGTCGACACCGATGCGGTTGCCTACAAATCCGTGGCAGATGACTGCCAGAGGCACCCGGTCCTTGCAGCGCCCGGTGCTTCCTTTGCCGCCTTCAGGGTAATGAATGCTTGCTGTAAGCTCCTCCTGATTATGCCGGATCACAATATTCCGTTTCATGGCCGTTCCTCCTCTAAAAGTAAATCTGTTTCCATATTATATAATTCCGATTAACTTAGTATGATTTATATCTTTATTATACGGCTTGCGCCATTATTGTCAACTCGGGCACAAAGAAACGGGTGACCAGTCTGTGAAGTGACGAAAAAGCCCCTTCCGCTCCCGCAGGAACAAAAGGGGCCAACCCGCAGCACTCTCTTAGCTATCAGAGAACCCAGGCAGGGGTTTTCCCTGTCCGTTTCCCTGTCCGAAGTTCACTCCTTCGCAGCGTCAGCGCACAAGCCACGGGGTCTCTGTCTGCTCCGCAATCCGAAGCTCACTCAATCGTAGCTCTCAGAGAACATGTCATGGGTTTCCTGTCTGCCTTCCCAATCTTCAAACCCGCTCTCTGCCTGCTCCGCAGCGTCCCACAGGCTAAATCCGTCGGAACCGCCCCAATCGCCCATTTCATAAGCCGTTGCAGGCGCGAAGCCGTCACCGGTAAATCTGCCCGGGTCCTGTCTTTTTTCCTGTCCCATTAACGCCACCTGCCTTTCCTTTTGTAATGTCAGTGAAGCCCATTAACAGTGTTCACTCTTCCAAAAGGATTATTCACCCGGCACCCGTACATGCCGTCCATTCACAGAATCCACATAATTATGCCCGCCAAATTAGAGGCTGCCCTACCGATGGCATAGAGGGTTATCCTTGCACATAACCGCTGCACAACCGTATACTCTAGGTTAAAGGCTGCCCCGATTAACTATACTGGAGGTTTACGTCCATACCATGAAAGTCAAAGCTATGATTAAGGAAAATAACGCCCTGCGCGAGCAGATGACACCGTTCAACCGCTCTTATATGGAAGATATGATTCTGGCCATGCGGGCAAGCAGAGTGGAACGGGTGAGGGCGGAGGAACTGCTGCTGGAAGCGGCACAGCATCTGCTGAGGGAACAGAAAAAAGGCAGAAATGCGAAGCAGGTATTCGGGGAGAACCCGGAAGAATATTTCGGCGGGATTATGAACAGCAAGCCTGCCCGTCCCGAACGCAGCAAGCTGAACTATTACTCATTAATTTCTGTGGCATCCCTGACTTGCCTGTTCGCCGTCTTTGGAATCGGCGGGCTGCTTGTGCAGTGGGCCAGCGGTTCGGCCGGCATGTTCAGCCAAATCAGCCTGTTCACACTGCTGCTGGTAGGCATTGGCTCCATTGTTTTCATAGAGCTGCTGATGAAATGGATGTCTTCGTTGTCTGAGGATGATGCGCCCCGGCCCAAAGCCTTTAATCTCAAGAGCCTTGGCATCTATATCGGGATTGCCGTCATTGCCATATTCGCCGGTTCACTCCTGGACACGTTCTCACCGGCCATTCCGCTGTCGCCCTGGGTCAGCCTGATCCTGAGTATTGCCGGCGGGCTGAGCCTGAAATTTATTTATTTCAAATCATAAATCAGCCTGGCATTCTACTTCCCAGTAAACAGGAGGAACACAACCATGAAGAAACATTCTCTGCTGACAAGTGTGCTGCTGGCAGCACTGGGACTTACGAGCATACTTGGCACACCGGTTCAAGCGGCACCTGCCGCCGGCGCCTCTTCGGCAACCAGCCATGCTGCCGCTGTCTATAAAGCAGGCCTGCCGCTGTTCGCTACCTCAGCCAAGCTTCCGGAGGCCATTAAATATTTGAACAGCAATATTTATGCACTCACTCCTTATCAGGCGACAGTGCTGACGCTGAAGCTGGAGAACTTGCACAAGGCTGCGCTTCCGGCATGGGAGAGCAGATTTGACAGCAGCCAGATTCAGCGCAAGCTCGCTGCCGTATACAAAGCGGAAGTCAGCATGGCCAAGCTGGCCGAGAGTACCGGGGACAAAGCGCTCCGTGCCTTAATCCAGAGCGCCGGCGCACACGGATATAAGCTGGAGACCGCTGAAGGTTCCTTTTTCCCTGTCATCGACTATTCAGCCTACCGCAAATATAAGCTGTATGTTACAGAAGATATTGCGGATTACATTACGATTATGGCGGCCGAATCCGATCTTCCTCCCTCGAAGGATAACGGACTGGTGATTGGCTGGACGGATGTCGCTGACCGTGCGCTGTCACAGGAAAAATTCATTCAGCAGCATCCCAAGTCTAACCGGATTACGGCAGTGAAAAGCCTGTATGCCTCTTATGTTCTCAATACCTTCTACGGGCAAAATAACACACCGCTGTTCCATTACGAGACACTGGAGATGGATCTGGAGGCCCAGAAGGCTTACAACAGCATTCTCGCCAAAAACAATGACAACAGCCCGTTCCTGCAGAACCTTGAAGGCCTGATGAAAATCTTGAAGCAGAACGGCTACAAGCTGGACAGTGAGGTAGAGCAGTACCTGAAGAAGAAGGTTCCCCTCTCCTGACGCTGCGCAACAGCCCAAAAAGGCCCGCCCCAACTAACATGGGACGGGCCTTTTGTATTACAGACAGGACAGTTTTATAAGATTAAATCAGCATATTGAACAGGTTAACATCTTTATTGATTTCCGTGTAATCTACACCCTTCTGCTCCATCCGTTCGATGAGCGGGGCATAATCCTCCTTGTGCATGAGCTCGATGCCGACAAGCGCCGGTCCGTTCTCTTTGTCGTTCTTCTTGGTGTATTCGAAACGGGTGATGTCATCATCCGGTCCCAGCACCTCGGCCAGGAACTCGCGCAATGCACCGGCACGCTGCGGAAAATTGACCATGAAATAATGCTTGAGCCCTTCATAAATGAGAGAACGTTCCTTGATCTCCTGCATCCGGTCAATATCATTGTTGCCGCCGCTGACAATGCAGACTACCGTCTTGCCGCGGATCTGGTCACGGTACTGCTCGAGCGCCGCAATCGGCAATGAGCCTGCCGGTTCCACAACAATCGCATTCTCGGTATAAAGTTCCAGGATGGTTGTACAGGCCTTGCCTTCCGGCACCTTAATGACATCATCCAGCTGGCGGGAGCAAATATCATAGGTTAACCCGCCGACACGCTTCACGGCTGCGCCGTCTACGAACTTGTTGATTTCCTGCAGGGTTACCACTTCCCCGCGCTCCAGTGCTTCGCTCATCGAAGCCGCTCCTGTAGGCTCTACGCCGATCACCTTTGTGGCCGGACTGACCGTCTTCACATAAGTAGCCACCCCTGCGGCCAGGCCGCCTCCGCCGATGGTCACGAATACGAAATCCGCCGGCTTGTCCAGGCTTTCCATAACCTCCATCGCAATCGTTCCGTTGCCGGCGATGATGCGCGGCTCATCGAACGGATGAATCAGCGTCATGCCGTGATCTATACAAGCCTGCAGCGCTTCCTCGTAAGCATCATCAAAGGTATCCCCTTTCAGGATGACCTCCACGAATTCCCCGCCGAACTTCCGCACCTGCTTGATCTTCTGGTTCGGGGTTGTGCTCGGCATATATACCTTGCCCTTGATTCCCAGCGCCTTGCAGGAATAAGCTACACCCTGTGCGTGGTTGCCCGCGCTTGCACAGACAATTCCCTTGGCTCTGTCTTCCTCGGACAGGCTGCGGATCATATTGTACGCGCCGCGAATTTTAAAAGAACGGACAATCTGCAAATCCTCACGCTTCAAATACACATTACAGCCGTATCTGGCCGACAGCACTGCATCCAGCTGCAGCGGTGTACGGACGATAACCTCCCGCAGCACATGATGTGCCCGCACGATATCTTCCATTCCCACGATCCGGGTTTCGCCTTCTCTCATCACTACTTCGCCTCACTGTCTCTATCTGATCATTTGCTTGTGCTTCTTGTAAACATACTCTTCTAAGGACATTTTATCAAGCATTGTCCTCTCCGGGCAATACAATATAAATAACCGGCCGGTGTATGCACACCGGCCGGCTAATAACTATTTACGCTATCCCTTTAAATCTCGATACACTGTTCAGCAGTCCGGCCGAGCTGTTCCTGATATCCTCCATCTCGGCCACGATCCCTCCGGACTTGCCGATGATCATTTCCGCCTGGGCCGCAATGCTTCCTGCTCCCTCGGCAGCTTCGTTCGCTGCCGCACTGGTCTCCCCAATCGCCGTAAGCATGCTCTGGATAGAGGCGAGGAGCTCCTCGGAAGTCGCACTGAAGTCTGTCACCAGCTCATCAATGTATCTGGCATCTTCGCTGTACTGCGATCCGGTTTGCTGCATCGAATCATAATCCTTCAGCACCTGCCGGTTCATGAATTGCAGAATATGCTCTGCCCCTTCTGCCAGTCCGGATACCGCCAGGACAATCCCTTCAGTGACCTCCTGGATTTCAGTTACCGTTCCCCGCGAACTCTCGGCCAGCTTGCGGATCTCCTCGGCCACTACAGCAAAGCCCCGTCCCGCCTCACCGGCTCTTGCCGCCTCTATCGATGCGTTGAGCGCCAGCAGGTTGGTCTGGGCGGCGATGTCCAGAATCGCTCCTGACAGTACGCTGATCTGCGAAATGGACTTCGACTGCTCGATTGCACTGCGCAGCTTCTCCTCACTCTGTCCGTACACTATGTCAGCCTGCTGGCGTGAGGTCACCGCGCCTTCTCTGAGCCGGCTCGCACGTTCATTAATAGCCCTGGCTGCTTCCGCCCCTTCCTGGGCTTTGCGGGCAATTCCGCTGACAGCATGCTCAATCTCATTCGTGCTGGCATTCATCTCTTCCATAGAGGCGGCCGTCTGCTGCATTCCGGCGGACAGCTCCTCGGTAATCGCAGAAATTTCGGAGATGCTGCCGTCGAGTGCGGAAATATTGCGTTCCGTATTCCCCACCGCACCTGATATGCTTTTGGAATTCTGCATAATCTCACGGATCAGGCTCTGCTGTGAAGCGATCATGGCGTTGAACCCGTCCGCAAGCAGTCCGATTTCGCCTGCACCCTGGATCTCGGCACGTGCAGACATATCGCCGGACATTGCACTCCGGAATGCAGCCGTAAGTCCAGGAATTTGCTTGAGAATACTGCCGGAGACCCAATAGAGCAGCACGGCCATGACCAGTATGGAGGCGGCGGTCGAGAGTACAAAAATCAGCTGAAAGGTCCGAAGCTGCTTCCCGGCATCTTTTTCCGGTACGATCAGGGCTACCGCCCACTGATTGCCGGCTACAGGCGCATAAGAGACATAGCTGGCTTCCCCGCCTATATCATGCTGAATGACATCCGAACCCCACTGCAGCATCACCTCACCGGCTGCCTTCCAGTCCTCGCCGAGATCACTCATTTTTTGCAGCAGAATATTGTCGCTCTCCGGGTGATAGATGAAGGTTCCGTTCTTGTCTATCAATACAGCAAAGCCGCTGCCCTTATAATTAAAGGTACCCAGTGCCGCAGTAATCTGCTCTGTAGAAATATCTGCCCCTGCCACTCCGAGCAGCTTCCCGGAATCATCAAGTATTGGCGAGGTAACACTAACTACCATTTTGCCTGTGCCGGCATCGATATACGGGTCTGTAACCGTTGTCTGCTTATTCTGTGCCGTTACCGTATACCAGCTGCGTTCCTTGAGGTTAAAATCAGCCGGCGGCTCGAACTCATCCTGGGTAATCAGCTTGTTCAGTCCGTCCAGTCCTACATACACATTCAGCAGGTCCTTGTTGTTGTTCTTGATCAGGTTCAGCGTGCGTACAAGCTCACTGTAGCCGTCCATTGTTTTGAGTGTATCGGCTGAATCTGCCTGTGAGATGAAATTCCGTACATAGGCGTTGGCGTTCAGCAGTTCCACACTGTCTGCAGCAGGCTGCAGCATCTGCTCAACTTTTGCGCTTATTTTCTCTTTTTCATAAGTCAGGGAGCTGTTCAGGTCTTCGGTGATAATCCTTTTGGCATTGCTGTAGATCACTACAGATACGATGACGAATATTGCAACTACAGACAGAATCACGGACATATACAGCTTGCCGCGGATTCCCATATTAAACCGAACTTTCCCTATCCCTGCTGCTCCGGATGGCTTCTGCTCCCTGCTGTTCTCCACTGCCCTAAGCTCCGTCCGCTGCATGCTCCCGCTTTCCTCTTCCCTAATCTTTCTCAGTGCCATAGGCTTCCCACCTTTTAAAAATTACTGGCCAACGCGCTCTCACGGGGAGAGCTTCTATTTTTTCGACTTATTTCTGCAAAAAAACACTTCATCCCTTTAACGTTTTACCTGGAGCTGTGAAAGAACTGTGACCATGTCAGGTATTTTCAGAAAAAGACATGACTAAACAAACATTTCCATATAGAAAATGCCGTTTATCCTGCAATTTTTAGTTAAAATTAAAGCTATAAGCCTTTTGAGTGTCAGGTATATTACCAGGAGAAAAATTCGGAGTCGGAAAAAGAAAGCAGGTGCGGCAGAGAGCAGCTTGAGGAGATGCGGATGTTGTGCCGCAACCACGTATATGGTTCAGTTGAAACGCACACGAAATGAATAGGTAAGCCTCAGTTCCTCTATAACCGGCATGCTGCGCTGAACCGTCCCTCTTTCCGGACCTGTACCTGAATATTTGTTGTATTCGTTGATCAGCTCGTCGAGCAGCATCGATTTATGTACCACAGCGGGATGGCTCAATTCATATCTGTACTGCATATTATTAAGCTCCTGCCGGACCTGTTCCATCCGTTTCTTCAAACAGTCTGTTTCGCTCACTTTTATCCCTCCCATCTCTCTTATTTTATAATACTATGTCCTTTTTCATGTGAAAACTTTTTTCAAAAATGTCAAAAAAAATCACAGCCTCAGCGGCTGTGACAGGCAGTACAGGTATAATGTCTATTGCTTCAGCATCCATTTGAGCAGCTCCGGCATGCTCGCCCACAGACGGGAATGCATAATTACATACTCGATGGCTTCATTGGAATCGCCCATGCCGACAAAATCCGGCAGATTGTTCGGCAGCCGCTTTACGCCCAGCAGATAATCAGGCACATGCTTGTTCACCCCGCGGGCTACGCGGTACAGCATTTTGAGCTGCGAGGTGATTCCGTTCTTCTTGTATTCCAGGACAATCCGGTCGTAAGCAAATGCGGCAGCCGCATCATCATTGCCATACTTCTTCAGAAGCTTATCGGCCTCAATCAGCTGATTGCTGTACAGGTATACTGCAGCGAGCAGGTAGCGGGCACCGGTGTTGTCATCCGGATTCAGCTCCAGAATATGCTCCAGTGTCTGCGCGGCATCCGCGGCATTTCCGCCGAACCAGCAGGATTCAGCATAGGCTTTACATACACGGATGTACGGACGGGTCTCATGCAGTCCCCAGAAATGCCCTTTGTGCTCTTTGAAAAAGAGTTCTCCAAGCTCACGGGCTCCTGCTTCAATTCCCGCCTTCAGCAGGGCTCTTGCTTCATTCTCATTCTCCGATTCTTCGGCCAGAACCAGATATGCATCGGCATTGTCCGGATAAATCTCCAGCGCTGCTTCAGCAAGCTGAACACGGCGTTTTGCGGAGGTCGCTTCCATAGCTTTAAAAATAAGAGATTGGGCCTGATCCTTAGGGCTGCCTGATCCGTTCAGATCCAGCAATCCATCGGACTCCCCGTTCATGCCGTATTCCTCAATATAGTTCAGAATTTCCTTCACTTTGCGTGAAATGGTTGCAGCAGTCACTTCATATTTCGTTGCCAATTCGGCCTGGGAAATGGCAAAGCCGTATTCTTCGGACAAAATATATTCAATGGCTGCGCAGAACGAGCCCGCTTTCTTCACTGCAGGCTTGGCCTGGCCGGAGTACCCGTTCCACAGCCCCAGCGCTTCATAAATCAGCTCGCGGTCATACTCCTTGCGCATGCTTTCAATCAGCTGCAGCGCCAGCTGCTCATGAGCCGGATGCTCCCATTTCATCTCGCGGGTGACCATTTTTTTCAGTGTGGTAAGGGTAAGCTTGCTTTCAGGACGGACTGCAGGCACAACTGCCTGTACGGCCGGCTCCAGATCAGCAGCGGCAGCCGCCGCCTCATCCGTTGTTACAAGCCGGAGTATGGATTCGACCGCTGATGTTTCTTTGCCAAGGCAGCATCTTTTATATTTTTTCCCGCTTCCGCATGGACACAGATCATTTCTTCCTACCTTACTCAAAACTAATTCCTCCTTAAATCTGTAGCTGGCCATCCGTATACACGCATCGCCAAATTCTAATTTAAAAAAGGCCTTTCCATGAAAGGAAAGACCCTTTATCTGTATATTTCCGCACATTTTCCCCCGTACGTGTTGTATTATAGCACTTCTTCTATCAGTTGTCAGTCCTTTTTTAGGACTAATAGCGTAAAAATTTGCTAGGCAGCAGTTCTTTATCCTCAGATCAAGGCCTTCATGGCTATATCACTGCGGCATTGTTTTCCCGGAAAAGTGATCTGCTCCGCACGATGATATGCCGCTGAACGCGCTTCGGCAATTGTGGCTCCCAGACCTACAACGCCAAGCACCCGGCCGCCGCTCGTGACCCAGCTGCCGTCCGCTCCGCGCGCGGTTCCCGCATGGAATACCAAACCCTCAGCACTATCCTCAAGACCTGTAATAGGAACGCCTTTAGGATAAGGTCCCGGATACCCCTCGGATGCCAGCACCACACAGACGGCCGCCTCATCGCTCCACTCGATCTCGGCATCCGCCAGCCGGCCTTCGGTTACCGCAAGGAAAATCTCCAGCAGGTCGCTCTTCAGTCTCGGCAGCACCACTTGAGTTTCCGGATCGCCGAACCGGGCGTTGAATTCAATCGTCTTCGGCTTGCCGTCCGGCGAGATCATCAGCCCTGCGAATAATACCCCGCTGAACGGACGGCCTTCAGCCACCATCGCTTTGGCTGTCGGCTCAATGATGCTTTCCACAGCTTCGCGGATTATAGCTTCATCGATATGCGGCAGAGGCGAATAAGTGCCCATACCGCCGGTATTCGGCCCTTTGTCGCCGTCGAATACCGGCTTGTGATCCTGGGCAGCAGCCATCGGCCGCACGGTCTCTCCATCCACAAAGGCGAGAATCGACATTTCCTGGCCGGCCAGGAATTCCTCGATGACCACCTGAGCGCCCGCTTCCCCGAACACTTTATTGACCATTATATCCCGCAGTGCCTGCTCCGCTTCTTCACGGGAATGAGCTACCGTTACCCCTTTACCTGCCGCCAGCCCGTCGGCCTTGATCACAATCGGCAGCCCTTGAGCACGCAAGTAGGCAAGCGCAGCTTCGTACTCGCTGAATTTCTCATACGCGGCTGTCGGAATATTGTATTTATGCAGGAGGTCTTTCATGAACGTTTTGCTGCCTTCGATCTCCGCGGCATTTTTGCGCGGGCCGAACACGGGAATATTGTGCGCTTCAAAGGCATCGGCTATACCTGCTGCCAGCGGGTCATCCGGCCCGATAACAACAAGGCCAACCTCTTTCTCTTTGGCAAAAGCCGTCAGCTTGTCGAACTCGAACACGCCGATAGGCACACATTCGGCAAGCTGTGCAATCCCGGCATTGCCGGGCGCACAGTAGATTTTACCCGCCTTGGGGCTCTGGGAAAGTTTCCAGATGATCGCATGCTCCCGGCCCCCGCCGCCGACCACTAAAATATCCATTACGTGAATCCTCCTAATATTCTAGTGTTTGAAATGGCGTACGCCGGTGAAGACCATCGCAATTCCGTATTCGTTGGCAACCTTGATCGATTCCTCATCCTTGATGGAACCTCCCGGCTGGATCACTGCCGTAATTCCCGCCTTCGCTGCGAGCTCCAGCGTATCGCCCATCGGGAAGAACGCGTCGGAGGCGAGGATAGCGCCTTTCGCTTTATCTCCGGCCTGCTCAATGGCAATTTTGGCTGCACCGACACGGTTCATCTGGCCTGCGCCAACGCCCACAGTCATATCATCGGCTGCCAGTACAATTGCATTTGACTTCACATGCTTAACAACCTTCCAGCCGAACAGCAGCTGCTTCAATTCGTCCTCGGTAGGCTGGCGGTCAGTCACAACCTGCAGCTCCTCCGGATTTACGGAGTGCACATCGCTCTCCTGCACAACCATTCCGCCTTCAATGGAGGTAACGACAAAGCTGCTCTTACGCGCTGCCGCAGCGCTGAGATGGCCGATTTTGAGCAGACGGATATTCTTTTTCTTCGTCAGGATTTCCAGTGCTTCATCCGTAAAGCCCGGAGCCAGAATGATTTCCAGGAAAATATCCTTCAGCAGATTCGCTGTATCCGCGTCGATGATCCGGTTAGCGGCCACAATACCGCCGAAGATGGAGGTCGGGTCTGCATTATAGGCTTTTTGATAAGCCTCATATACACTTTCGCCAACGCCTACACCGCAAGGATTCATGTGCTTAACGGCAACGACCGCCGGCTCTTCGAACTCCTTGACGATCTGCAGCGCGGCATTCGCATCATTGATGTTGTTGTAGGACAGCTCTTTGCCGTGCAGCTGCTCAGCAGCGGTCAACGTATCCTGCGCAGCCAGCGGCTTGCGGTAGAATGCCGCCTTCTGGTGCGGGTTCTCCCCGTAACGCAGATCCTGGATTTTCTCGTAAGTTACAGTATAACGCTCCGGCAATGGCTCACCGGTTACATTCGCCAGATAATCGGAGATCAGGGCATCATAAGCCGCCGTATGGCGGAACACTTTTGCCGCAAGACGTTTGCGGGTTTCGAGCGTCGTATCTCCGCCTGCGCGCACTTCTTCCAGCACGTTAGCATAGTCGGCTGCATCCACTACCACACTGACGAACGCGTGGTTCTTGGCTGCTGAGCGCAGCATGGTCGGCCCGCCGATATCGATGTTCTCGATCGCTTCCTCATACGATACATCGGGCTTAGCAATCGTCTCCGCGAACGGATACAGATTCACCACAACCAGATCGATATAGTCGAGGCCGAGCTCGTTCATCTGGCGTGTGTGCTCCTCATTGTCACGAACCGCCAGCAATCCGCTGTGCACCGCCGGATGCAGCGTTTTGACACGACCGTCCATAATTTCCGGGAACCCGGTAACATCGGAAATGCCGATGACCGGTACGCCTTCCTTAGCCAAAAGTGTGCTGGTACCTCCTGTGGAGATGATTTCTACGCCCAATGCAGACAACTCGCGGCAAAACTCCACGATGCCCTGTTTATCCGATACGCTGACCAGCGCTCTTTTGATACTCACTTGAAAAGTCCCCCTCCGGATGATACTAGATTAGTGTTGTTAACTGTTAAGATATTACTGCAATGATGCGAAAATGGCGTGTTGTACGGTGAATAGAGATGATTTACTCGACCTCGGCGCCGCAGCGTCTATGACCGATGATTGGTTGGGAAAAGCTGCTTTTGGATGGTGAAACTTCCCTTAGATGCTGCGCATTCTGCGTTCGGTCGCCGGTAGGTAGTGAAACTTCCCTCAGATGCTGCGCATTCTGCGTTCGGTCGCCGGTAGGTAGTGAAACTTCCCTTAGATGCTGCGTATTCTGCGATCGGTCGCCGGTAGGTAGTGAAACTTCCCTCAGATGCTGCGCATTCTGCGTTCGGTCGCCGGTAGGTAGTGAAACTTCCCTCAGATGCTGCGCATTCTGCGTTCGGTCGCCGGTAGGTAGTGAAACTTCCCTCAGATGCTGCGCATTCTGCGTTCGGTCGCCGTTAAGTGGAATTACTCCAACTAAATATTGTTAATTCTATGTTCGGTGGTCATTAAGTGGAAAAGCTCCACTTAAATTCAACGATCGGCCGGTTAATTAGCCTTTATGCTTAAAATAGCTGGACTTTTTCCACCTAAAACGCGTTTTCCATGAAATCCGGCGAAATTAAGTGGAGAAAATCGAATTAGTTCTCAGCAGAAACTCTCCGAGGCCGCGTATCTTCGACACTTCAACCTCCATACGACACCGCCCTACCCACTTGTGCAATATTTCCCGAAAAATATCAGAACACCGCCGGGGCTGCTGAGGATGTCGAACAACATGATTGCAAAAACGCATTTTCCGCGTTTCCGGTCCTGCGCAGACATTAATCGTGCTGCTCCCGGTAGCGTTTAAGCATCACTTCACTGCATAGATATTAGACATTGCGCTGTTGTCATCCCGCTGCTAATCTCTGATCCTTACTTGTCTTCCATCCAGCTCCACTTTTCCCGCGGCAAAAGCAGCAACGACCTCAGGGTAGAGCCCGTATTCCACATGGTGAATCCGCGCTGCCAGCGTCTCCGCCGTATCTACGGCTTCTACTGCAACACTGCGCTGGGCAATGACCGGTCCGGTGTCCATGCCGCCGTCGACAAAATGCACCGTGACCCCCGTAAGCTTCACGCCGTATTCCAGTGCTTGTCCGATTGCGTCTTTCCCGGGAAAAGCAGGAAGCAGCGACGGATGGATGTTAATGATCCGCCCGGTGTAAGGCTCAAGCAGCACCGGCGAGATTAGCCGCATATATCCAGCCAGTACAACCAGTCCAATCTCCCGGCGCTGCAGTTCGGCTACAATCTCCGCTTCATACAGCTCTCGGGAGGCAAAGTCCTTCGGCCGCAGCAGCAGGGCAGGCACTCCCGCCTCCTCTGCACGCTGCGCCACGGGCGCTTCCGGCTTGTCGGAGACAAGCAGCTCAATCCGGCCTGCACCAAGCTTTCCTGCCTGCTGCGCTGCCACAAGTGCCGCAAAATTGCTGCCCTGCCCGGAGGCGAACACAGCGATTCGGCTGTTCTGCATTACACTTCAGCTCCCGTAAAGGTAACCTTGCGTTCCCCTTCCGTTACTTTCCCGATCAGATAAGCCTCTTCTCCGCCAGCTTTCAGCAGCTCAAGCGCCCGCTCAGCATCAGCTTCTGCCACTACCAATACAAGGCCTACGCCCATATTAAAAGTGGTGAACATATCCCGGTTGCTTACGCTGCCTTTTTTCTGCAGCAAATCAAAGACCGGCAGAATCGGCCAAGAGCCGTAATGAATCTCAACGTCTACGTTATCCGGCAGTACGCGCGGAATATTCTCAATGAAGCCGCCCCCGGTAATATGGGCCATGCCTTTAACCGGCAGCTGTTCCAGCAGTGCAAGCAGCGGCTTTACATAAATCTTCGTCGGTGCCAGCAGTACATCAGCCAGCGGTGCCCCAAGCTCCGGAACCACATCGTTCAGACCGTAGCCGCCCTCATCGAGCAGCAGCTTGCGTACCAGTGAAAACCCGTTGCTGTGCACGCCGCTGGAGGCCAAACCGATGACTGCATCTCCGGGAGCAATGCTTGCACCCGTTACGAGCTTGGCTTTGTCGGCTACGCCCACAGTGAACCCGGCAATATCATATTCGCCTTCCGAATACATGCCCGGCATCTCCGCCGTTTCGCCGCCGATTAGTGCGCAGCCTGCCTGATGACAGCCTTCGGCGATTCCGGCTACGATGGCTTCAATTTTCTCCGGCACCACTTTGTCACAGGCCAGGTAGTCCAGGAAGAACAGCGGCTCAGCACCCTGCACCACAATGTCGTTCACACACATCGCTACTGCATCAATCCCAATGGTGTCGTGGCGGTCAGCGGCAAAGGCGATTTTGAGCTTTGTACCCACACCGTCGGTCCCTGATACCAGCACCGGCTCTTCATATTTGTCCTTATTCAGGCCAAACAGCGCGCCGAAGCCGCCCAGTTCCGTCATAACCTCTGGACGGTAAGTGCGCTTTACATGCTTCTTCATGCGTTCAACCGCTTCATTGCCAGCCGCAATATCCACTCCGGCGTTTTTATAAGCTTCCGACACTTTTGGACACCTCATTTAAATTAGTTTAGAGCGCGCGGTTCGGGGCGGCCGGGATTTGGTGGTGGTCATAGTCGTCATTACGGGGAATGTTTGGACTTCCGGTCGCTGTTATGTTTGGATTTCCTCTATTTCAAACTGCTAATCGCAGTAGAAATCCAAACATAAAGGCGAACGCTGCCGCTCCTACAGTTCCAAACTTCCCCTCCATGACTCAGACCACCGGGTCAAACCCGGCCGCAAGCCGAAGTATCGCGCCTTGCACAGAAGCAGCAGCTCGGCGCTCTTGGCGGAGCCAAGCGCCTCGCCGGTGCGAGCGAACCTCCGATTTTGCGCAGCAAACAGGACTGATTCGCGGGCCCTTGCACTTGGGCGCGGGGCGAAGCCGCGCACCGCCCCAGGCCAGCGAATCACCGATTTTGCGCAGCAAACAGGACTGATTCGCGGGCCCTTGCCTTTGGGCGCGGGGCGAAGCCGCGCACACAGGCCTGGCGGCATACTGCCCGCCAGGGGGCGCAGCGCCGTTAAGCGTGTCCCCAGGACAAAGCGGGCCATGCACCCACGCCCTCTTAGCAAGTTTAGAGCAAACTCCTACCGCCAAGCTTTCGGGTGGCCGGAGGGCAGCGCCCTCCGGAATCCCCCTTTGCAAGGGGGACTTAGGGGGATGGGAGCCGCAGCTTAGGGGGGATGGTCCAGCTTAACAGCTGCACCCCTCCTTCTCCTCCCCGCCAAAATCCACCTGGGTAGGGTAATCATTATCGAAACAGGACAGGCACAGCCCGCCTTTGTAATCGTCGCTGTTATAGCCGCCGATGGACTGGATCAGTCCCTCCGGCGTCAGGAACGCCAGGGAATCGGCGTTGATCTCCTCGCACATTTCTTCAATCGTTTTGTAAGAGGCGATCAGATCGCGGCGGTCAGGCGTATCGATGCCGTAGAAGCAGGGGTTCTTAAAGGGCGGCGAGGTAATCCGCACATGCACTTCAAGCGCTCCTGCCTCGCGCAGCAGGTTAACGATCCGGCGCGATGTCGTGCCGCGGACGATGGAATCGTCGATCATCACGACACGCTGGCCTTCAACGACGCGGCGCACAGCGCTGAGCTTCATTTTAACGCCTTGCTCGCGAAGCTCCTGGCTTGGCTGGATGAAGGTCCTGCCGGTGTATTTGTTCTTGATCAGTCCAAGCTCATAAGGAATACCGGTCTGCTCGGCATAGCCGATCGCTGCAGAGATACTGGAATCCGGCACGCCGGTCACAATATCCGCATCCACGAAGGATTCGAGCGCCATCCGGCTGCCCATCCGCTTGCGCGCGGAGTGCAGGTTCGAACCGTTCAGGTCACTGTCGGGACGGGCAAAATAAATATACTCCATCGCGCACAGCGCCTTCCGTTTCGGCTCGGTGAACCGGTCCTCGGTATAACCGTCTTTATCCAGCACCAGCAGCTCTCCCGGCTCGATATCCCGCACCAGCGTCGCACCAATGACTTCAAGCGCACAGGATTCGGAAGCAAAAACATAAGCTTCCCCTACCCGGCCCATCACCAGCGGACGCAGGCCATGCGGGTCAGAAGCTACGAGCAGCTTGTCGTTCGTCATCAGCAGGAAGGCGAATCCGCCGACCAGCTGGCGCAGGGCATCCTTGGCCGCTTCGACAAAATCCTTCGGTGAACGCGCAATCAGATGCGCCAATACCTCGGTGTCGCTGGTGGTCTGGAAAATGGAGCCGCTCATTTCCAGCTGCTTGCGGATGAGCGGTTCATTAACGATGTTACCGTTGGTCGCGATCGCCAGATCACCGTCGCGGTATTTAAAGACCAGCGGCTGCGCATTGGTCAGCCGGCTGTCGCCGCTGGTGGAGTAGCGCACATGCCCAATGGACATGTCGCCGACCAGCGAGGCGATTTTATCTTTGTCGAATACTTCTTTGACGAGACCCATGCCGCGGTGGTAATTGAAGTCGCGCCCGTCCGCCACACAGATGCCCGCACTCTCTTCCCCGCGGTGCTGCAGGGCATGCAGACCGTAATAGGACATGGACGCCGCCTCCGGGTGTCCGAAGACCCCGAAGACGCCGCATTCTTCTTTTAAAGTGTCAAAAATATCTCCCGAGCCCGTTCCCTCATTGTAAAAGTCGCCGGTCCACAGGATAGGGGCCGCCTGCTCTTTCCCGGTCTTTATTTCATAAGACATGGAATAGCATCCTCCCAAACGGTTTTGAGTTCTGTTACAGATTCATCAAGGGCAGCTTGGCCGTCCAAATTCACCCGCAGTCTGTCTCCGCCGACAGTCCCGATGATTTCTACCGGAACGCCGTACGCGGCCACCGCGGCTTTCAATTCTTCCGCACGGTCAGGGGCTGCAGTCAAAACAATACGGGACTGGCTCTCGCTGAACAGCGCCACATCCGGACGCAGTCCGTTAGCACTCAGTTCCACGTTTGCACCAACGCCGCCGCTGATGCAGCTTTCCGCCAGCGCAGCTGCAAGGCCGCCTTCGGAGAGGTCATGCGCCGAGCGGACCAGACCGCTGCGGATTGCAGACAGCACAGCATCCAGCAGCTTTTGCTCTGTAGGAAGATCCAGCGCCGGCGGACGGCCTTCCGTCACACCGTGTACAGCATACTGGAATTCACTTCCGCCCAGCTCTGCTTTGGTTGCACCCAGCAGCAGTATAGTATCGCCTTCCTGCTTGAAGGCCTGGGTAGTAATGTGATCCGTATCTTCAACCAGTCCTACCATGCCGACAACAGGCGTCGGATAGATGGCACCGGCGGCGTTTTCGTTGTACAGGCTGACATTTCCGCCAATAACCGGCGTATCCAGTACGCGGCAGGCTTCAGCCATACCATCAACAGCACGTTCCATCTGCCAGAAAATCTCCGGCTTTTCCGGGCTGCCAAAGTTCAGGTTGTCTGTAATCGCCAGCGGCTTCGCACCGGAGCAGACAATGTTGCGGGCGGCTTCGCTGACAGCAATCCGTCCGCCGACTTCAGGATCCAGATAGACATAACGTCCGTTGCAGTCTGTTGTCATCGCCAGGCCCTTGCGGGTGCCCTGAATGGTAACAACTGCCGCATCTGACCCCGGGCGCACTGCAGTGCTCGTCCGTACCATATAATCATACTGGTTATAGACCCAGGCTTTGCTTGCTACTGTAGGCGAAGCCAGTACCGTACGCAGTGCACCGCCCAGATCAGTAACTTCTTCATAACGCAGCGTATCTACATTGGCATTCTCTTCATAATAAGCCGGAACTGTAGACGGCTTCTTGTAGATCGGGCACTCATCGACGAGCGCTGTTACCGGCATATCGCCGACCACTTCGCCGTGATGGAACAGCTTCAGGCGGCCGTCATCCGTTACCTTGCCGACTTTGCGGCAGATTACGCCCCAACGGTCAAAAATCTCCTGTGCCTGCGCCTCATCCTTAGGCTCAACCACGAACAGCATCCGTTCCTGGGATTCGGACAGCATCATTTCATAAGGCGTCATGCCTTCTTCACGCTGCGGCACCTGATCCAGATACAGCTCCAGACCGTTACCTGCTTTGCTGGCCATCTCGGCACTGGAACAGGTAAGACCCGCTGCGCCCATATCCTGAATACCAAGCACGATACCGCTGTCGATCAGCTCCAGGCAGGATTCCATAACCAGCTTCTCCATGAACGGATCACCGACCTGTACCGCGGTCTTTTTAGCTTCCGATTCCTCACTCAGCTCCACAGAGGCAAAGGTCGCACCGTGAATGCCGTCACGTCCGGTAGGAGGACCTACGTAGAACACGGGATTACCTACGCCTTTGGCCACACCGCGCTGGATTTTGTCATGATCGATCAGCCCGACACACATCGCATTAACCAGCGGATTGCCGTCATAGCTGTTGTCGAACATAATCTCGCCGCCGACCGTCGGAATCCCGATACAGTTGCCGTATCCGGCAATACCGGACACCACATGCTCGAACAAATATTTTACCCGGTCGCTCTCAAGCTTCCCGAAACGCAGGGAGTTCAGCAGCGCTACCGGTCTTGCACCCATGGAGAAAATATCACGGATAATCCCGCCCACACCTGTAGCCGCACCTTGATAAGGCTCTACTGCTGACGGATGGTTGTGACTCTCGATTTTGAATACAACGGCCTGGTTGTCACCGATATCTACGATCCCTGCACCTTCACCCGGTCCCATCAGGACACGCGGTCCGCTTGTCGGGAATCTTCCAAGCAGCGGCTTGGAATTCTTATAGGCACAGTGCTCGGACCACATTACGCTGAATACGCCGATTTCTGTATAGTTGGGCTTGCGGCCCATAAAGGAGGTAATCAGTTCATATTCGCTGTCAGACACGCCGAATTGACTGTAGATTTTCTGCTCCGCAATCTGTTCTGCGGTCGGCTCCTTAGCGGATACTTGCTGCGTCATAACGATCCCTCCAGGTTGTAAGAATAGAAGTGAACATCCGTTTGCCGTCCTCGGAACCGAGCAGACTGCTGACCGCACGTTCCGGGTGAGGCATCATGCCGACGACATTGCCCTGTACATTGCTGATCCCGGCAATATCGGCTACCGAGCCGTTAGGGTTGTCTTTATATGTGAATACGATCTGATTGTTAGCTTTGAGCTGTGCCAAAGTCTCTTCATCACAATAGTAGTTGCCTTCACCGTGAGCGATCGGAATGACGATTTCCTCATCCTTCGCGTAGTCAATAGTAAACGGGGTTGTGTTATTAACGACCTTAAGCACCGTGTCATGACAGCGGAACTTCATCGACATGTTGCGGCGCAGTGCGCCCGGCAGCAGCCCCGCTTCCGTCAGGATCTGGAACCCGTTGCAGATGCCAAGCACGAATTTACCCTGCTCCGCCGCTTTGGCCACCTCAGCCATAACCGGAGCAAACCGCGAAATCGCGCCGCAGCGCAGATAGTCACCATACGAGAAGCCGCCCGGCACCAGAATGCAGTCATAAGCCGACAGATCCGTCGCCGTATGCCATACATAATCCACTGGTTCGCCTAAGCTTTCTTCTACCGCCTTGTAGCAGTCAATGTCGCAATTGGAGCCTGGAAAGACAAGTACAGCAAATTTCATGGCTTTTAGTCCTCCAATTCGTAGCGGTAATCCTCGATCACCGTATTGGCCAGCAGCTTTTCGCACATTTCCTTCAGACGTCCTTCCGCCTCCTGGCGGTTATCCGTATCCAGTGTCAGCTCCATGTATTTACCGATGCGCAGACTTTCAACTTCCTGGAAACCAACGGAATGAAGAGCTCCTTGTACGGCTACACCTTGGGGATCGAGCACGCTTTTCTTGATGGTGACATAGACTGTCGCTTTTAACATACGCTTGTAGTTCCTCCTAAAATTTAATGGGCTTAAGAATTTCGGATAATTGCATGCTGTGCAGCTAAAACCCTGTTTTTGCGGATTAAATTCACTTTAGTTGCATTGGGTGCAGTTAAAATGCTGAACATCGGCGCATTCAAGGAGTTTTTACCGGAAATAACTGTACAAAATACATGTAAATCGCAGCCGGCAAGCCTGGAGAGCATAATAGTTGTAAAAAGTGCAGTTAACGCCACGGCTGCGGTCTTACTGAAGCATAATTAAGTTACAAGGCCTTACCGGTGAGCCGGTGATAAATGTCCAGATAACGGCGGGTAGTTTCTTCTACCACTTCAGCCGGCAGCGGATCAGGTGTGCTGTTCTTATCCCAGGAGGAAGCCGCCAGATATGCCCGGACAGGCTCCTTATCCATGCTGTCAATCTCAATATCAAGTGCATATTTATCTTTAGCCCAGAAGCGGGAAGCATCCGGTGTAAAAATCTCGTCAATCAAAATCACCCTGCCGTCCAGCAGACCGAACTCGAACTTGCAATCCGCGAGGATGATACCGTGTTCTTCACAGTACGCTCTGGCAAAAGAAAACAGCTTGAGGCTCTTCTCCTTCAGCTCCAGCGCAAGTTCAGCACCGATCAGCTCCTGCATCTGCTCGAACGGGATATCCTCGTCGTGGCCGACATCGTTTTTAGCAGCAGGTGTAAAAATCGGCTGGGACAGCACTGCGTTCTTCCGCAGTCCTTCGGGAAGCTCAATCCCGTTAACTTTGCCGGTCTCCTGATATTGCCGCCAGCCTCCGCCGGTGATGCAGCCGCGTACGACACATTCGATATCAATCCGCTGTGCTTTGCGGACGACCATGACGCGGTTTCTCAGCGCTTCTTTGTCGCGGACCACGTCTCCGAGCTTATCCACGTCGATATGGACAACATGGTTCTCGATCAGGTTCTTGGTCTTACCGAACCAGAAGGCGCTGAGCCGGTTCAGCACATTGCCCTTCTCCGGCACCGCCGGGTCCAGCACATAATCGAATGCGGAGATCCGGTCCGTGACGACGATCAGCACCTCTTCCCCCAGATCGTACAATTCGCGGACCTTTCCTTTGTAGAGCAGCGGTGCATTTACGAGCTCTACGGCCGTTGATACGGCAGGTGATGTCATGACCTTTCCTCCCTTGAACTAATGATCTTGCATATATACTTGGGCTGGAAGCGCTGGTACGCTTTTTCCCTTCGACTCGAATCGTCCAAAATTGAAATACGCTTCTGGATTAATCGGAACCACTGCAAGAAATGTTTGGACTTTCGGCCGCTGTTATGTTTGGATTTCCTGATTAAAGCCGCCTTGCACGGTTGAAATCCAAACATAAAGGCGGACGCTACCGCTCCTACAGTTCCAAAATTTCTCTCCGTTCCTAATTAACCCAACAGCCCATTCCACTTTTCCTGTGCTTCGCCTCTCGGAAAAAGCTATCCAGAGCTTCTACCCGTATTCTCTCCGAGCTCCTCAGTTCACCACTAACTTACCTTTTTTTGGGGATTAGATTAGCTCCAGTTTGCGGAAGATGGTGTCCACATGCTTGAGATGCCACGAAGGGTTGAACGCATCCTCGATCTCTTCCGGGCTGAGCACGGCAGTGATCTCAGGTGTTGCTTCAACGATGTCACGGAACTGGGTTTGCTCTTCCCATGCCTGCATTGCACGCGGCTGCACGGTGTCGTACGCCTGCTCCCGGCTGAAGCCCTTGTCGATCAGCTTTGTCAGGATGCGGCCGGAGAACGGAACGCCAAAGGTGCGGTTCATGTTGCGCTTCATATTCTCCGGGAACACGGTCAGGTTCTTCACGATGTTGCCGAAACGGTTCAGCATATAGTTCAGCAGCATGGTGGCATCCGGCAGGATAATCCGCTCCACGGAGGAGTGGGAAATATCGCGTTCATGCCAGAGCGGCACGTTCTCGTAAGCCGTCACCATGTGGCCGCGGATGACGCGGGACAGGCCGGAAATGTTCTCGCAGCCGATCGGATTGCGTTTGTGCGGCATCGCGGAAGAGCCTTTTTGGCCTTTGGCAAAAGCCTCTTCCACCTCGCGGATTTCGCTCTTTTGCAGCGCGCGGATTTCGGTGGCAAATTTGTCGAGTGATGTTGCAACCAGTGCAAGTGCAGCCATATACTCGGCATGACGGTCACGCTGCAGCGTCTGGGTCGAGATCGGCGCCGGGCTCGTGCCCAGCTTTTTGCAGACAAATTCTTCTACGAACGGGTCGATGTTGGCGTAGGTGCCGACCGCCCCGGAAATTTTGCCGAATTGCACGCCGTTTGCCGCATGACGGAAACGCTCCAGATTACGTTTCATTTCCTCGTACCACAGCGCCATTTTGAGTCCGAAAGTTGTAGGCTCTGCATGTACGCCGTGAGTGCGTCCCATCATCGGAGTATCTTTGTAGGCAATGGCCTTGTCTTTGAGGATCTCAATGAAATTGATGATATCCTTCTCCAGAATTTCGTTCGCCTGACGGAGCAGGTAGCCGAGCGCGGTATCCACAACGTCCGTTGAGGTTAATCCATAGTGAACCCATTTGCGTTCTGCTCCCAGGCTCTCGGACACGGCACGGGTAAAGGCGATGACGTCATGACGGGTCTCCAGTTCAATCTCGTTAATCCGGTCGATGTCGAATTTGGCGTCCTTACGCAGCTTGGCTGCATCCTCGTGCGGGATGACTCCCAGCTCGGCCCAAGCCTCACAGGCACAGATTTCAACTTCAAGCCAGGCATTGAATTTATTCTCTTCGGTCCAAATGGCCCGCATTTCAGGTCTGCTGTAACGTTCGATCATAGCTAATCAGTTCCTCCAAAGGTTAGTTTGCTCCACCCAGGACAAGGCATCTCCGGTGTCCTTGCAGAGCAGGTTGATATGGCCCATTTTGCGGCCGGTTTTGCTCTCTGTCTTGCCGTATATATGAAGCTTGGCGGCAACGCCAAGCCGTTCTGCTTCTTCGTCCGTTCTGCCAATCCGCTGAATGGCGCCTTCCAGATGCTGCCCGAGCACGTTCACCATAACCACCGGTGTCAAAAGCGAAGTATCGCCCAGCGGCAGATTGCAGATCGCCCGGACATGCTGCTCGAACTGCGAGGTCACACAGGCATCCATCGTGTAATGTCCCGAGTTATGCGGGCGAGGCGCCAGCTCATTGACATACAGTTCACCGTCTTCTGTGACGAACATCTCTACCGCCAGCAGCCCGACTGCATCCAGGCCGGCTACGAGCTGTTCTGCCAGCTGGCATGCTCGCCGCTGAAGCTCTTCCGGTACACGGGCAGGCACAATCGATAAATGCAGGATGTTGTTTACATGGATGTTCTCGGCAGGCGGGAAGCTTTTGACTTCCCCTGAGGCGCTGCGTGCGGCGATAACAGAGATTTCGCACTTGAACTTCACGAACTTCTCCAGCACCAGCTCCGGCACAGCAGCGCCTGGTGATACCTGCCGGAAGGCTGCTTCCAGCTCTTCCGGCCCACGGATGACGGCTTGTCCCTTGCCGTCATACCCCCCTGTGGCTGTTTTCAGCACACAGGGCAGGCCCAGGTCGGCAGCCGCTGCGGTTAAATCTGCCAGGCTGCCGACCTTGCGGTAAGGCGCCACAGGCACGCCCGCTGCCTCGATGGCGGCCTTCTCACGCAGCCGGTGCTGTGTCGTATACAGCAGCCGGCTGCCCTGCGGCACGTACGACTCCTCCGAGAGCAGCGCGGCTACGCCCGCGTCCACATTCTCGAACTCGTACGTGATGACGTCGGCGCGCCGCGCCAGCTCCCGCGCCGCTTCGCGGTCGTTGTACGCCGCGGTGATCTGCGGCGTTACCTGCCCGCAGGGCGAGTCGGCCGCCGGATCGAGCGCCACAAACCGGTACCCCATGGCGCTGCCGGCCAGCGCCATCATCCGGCCGAGCTGGCCGCCGCCGAGCACGCCGATCGTTGCACCCGGCAGAAGCGTCCGGGCCGCGGCTGTTCCCCGCAATTCTTGCTCCTCTGCCCGGCCAGCCTCACGACCCGCTCCTACTTGCTCCCGTGACCGGCCAGCCTCACGACCCGCTTCCTCTTGCTCCTGTGTCCGGCCAGCCTTGCCACCCGTTCCCTCTTGCTCCAGCAGGTCCGCGTGAACCTCCTGCGTCCCCGCCTTCAGCTCCTCATGCCTCATAAGCTGTCGCTGCTTTCCAGCACTTCGCGCTGCACCCGCTCGCGTCGCTGCTGCACCCGGCTCTGCACCTCAGGATCGAACGCACCGATCATCTGTGCGGCCAGCAGTCCCGCATTCGTCGCCCCGGCGCGGCCAATGGCCACAGTTGCCACCGGGATCCCGCCTGGCATCTGCACGATCGAGAGCAGAGAATCCAGGCCGTTCAGCGCCTTGGACTGCACCGGCACGCCGATCACCGGCAAAGGAGTCTTCGCGGCCACCATTCCCGGCAGGTGCGCGGCTCCCCCTGCTCCGGCAATGATCACACGCAGGCCGCGGCCAGCCGCTTCCTCTGCGTAGCTGAACATCAGATCCGGTGTGCGGTGCGCGGAGACAACCTTCTTCTCATAAGGAATCTCCAATTCTTCAAGCACCGCACAAGCATGCTCCATCGTTTCCCAGTCGGACTTGCTGCCCATAATAACCCCAACCTGCACAGACATGATTCAACCTACCCTTCCGTTTCCGAAGTGTTGTCCTTCTACTATAAGCTTGTCCCGTTACCCTCTTGTTTCCCGTAATCCCGAAAAAAAAAGCCTGGATTCCAGACGCAATGTGCTGCGGGTGGACCCAGACTACGAAGGAATCAGGAAGGATGCTGAACCCTCCGGCATATTCCGCCTCGGCGGAGTTGCGTAAGACCAGCACACAGCCCGCCGCCCCTGCTGCCAAAAGGCAGAGCTGACGGCTTATGGTCTCCCTGTTTCCTCGTAGTCCGGCAATTTACGGTTACCGGGTAGAAACTTCCGGGCCCTATTCCCGGTTTTATACGAGCTCTTCATAGGTTCAGTTTAACAATCTACTACAGCTCATGTCAACTTAAACACGAACATTGTTATATTGACAGGTTCAAATGTTCGCTTTTGAGCCTGACTTAATCCCTAAATATGGCTTTAACCGGATTGTATTACTTCTTTATCCGCTTTCATCACTGCCTGTGAATCTGGCAGAGCCCTACTAAAACAAAAGGGGGAACGCCTCAGCGCTCCTCCCGGGACAAATCTATTATTTTATGACAAGTACAGGAACACGTGCGTGCTGAACCACATTGTGGCTGACGCTGCCCAGGACAAATTCGCGGATTCCGCCGAGTCCACGGCTGCCGATTACAATAACATCTGCGCCATTCTGCTTGGCATATTCCAAAACAACCTCCGCAGGAGAACCCTGAAGCAGCTCTACAGTTGCATTAAGTTCTTCTGCTTCAAGCCGTCCTCTAACCTCATCCGTAGTCTGTACTGCCAGATCGTAATAATCCTTGTTTACTGAAGCCGGCAGAGGCGCGAGGGCTTCCCCAATGAAGAAACGGGGGAATTCGAATGCGTGTACGACGTGCAGGGATGATCCCGGAGTTACCTTCGCCAGTTCAATGGCACGCTCCAATGCCTTATTGGAAGCCTTGGAACCGTCATAGGCGAGCAAAATTTTAGAGAATAACATGTACGCCACCTCTTTTTTGGTATTTTGCAGCTGCAAGTATGTGGATCACACAAGCAGAAGCTATCTTAAAAAGTAACCATACAGCAGAATATTAAGCAGCAGCAGCAGCGGAATTCCCAGTCTGAAGGAGGTATGACGCGTCTTGTGCCGTTTGCGGTACATAGCGGTCAGAACACCAAGCGCCCCGCCCATAAATGCCAGCAAAAACAGCGTCTTCTCCGGCACCCGGTCCTTCCTTTTGCGGGCTTTGTTCTTATCCTCGGACATCACTACATAACCGATAATATTGATCAGCACAAACCACAGCAACACACCCTTGACCATTCCTTCCGGCTCCTCCTCCTTGCAAACTATCTGCTTCTATTATATTACCCTTTTATGCAAAAAACCAATAAACCACCGCTTCAGGCCCCATATCCCCGGTGCTCAAGCCCTGCTTGTTTTCCCCGGACTCTTTGCTTCTCTGATCCAGATCCAGGACAACCCTGCAGCCAGCAGCGCCGCAAATCCGCCCAGCCAGAATCCGCCCTTCAGACCATAAGCATTACTCATCCAGCCCGCGATAAAAGGTCCTCCGGACATGCCGACCGCATATACCGCCTGATAAAATCCCATCGCCGTCGCCCGTTTGAACGGAGCCACACCCGATACCGATTTACCCAGCAGCAGCGGAAAAATAAGTCCCTGCATAAAGCCGTTGCCGATCTGGGTCGCGCATAGTGCGCCAAGTGTCGGCATGGAAGGAATGAGCAGTGTGAACAGTGCGCTTCCGGCAAAACCCAGCAGCAGTGTCCCCCGGTCACCCAGCAGCCTGCCGAACAGACGTGAGCCGTAGAGGGTCGCGATGGCATGTGGCAGCATAAAAGCCAGCGTCAGCCAGCCGAGACTTTCCTTGCTTGCTCCGATAGCCAGTGCCTGATTGGGCGTATATCCGAACATTGTAATGAACAGTACGCAGTGCGCCAGTACGGATAAAAGCGACACTTTGACCAGCAGCGGTTCCCTGATCACGCCTGCCAGATCCTTAAGCTGGATTGAGCTTCCGTGTTTCTCCTGCTTTTGCTCGGGAAGCCGCAGAACCAGCAGCATGGCCGCTGCAGCTACAATCCCGCCGATGATAAACGGTGTATTCCAGCCAAAATGTTCAACGATATAGCCGCTGATCATCATGCTGGTTAACTGGGCAATCACAGTGGTGAACTGCAGCATGCCCATCGCTTTTCCCGCTTCCTCTTTCGGAAAATACCCTGCGAACATCACAGAGTACACAACCCAGGCGGAAGCCGCGATTCCTGATACAGCCCGCGCGGCCAGCGCCCAGCCCGGATGGGCTCCGGCCAGGAACAGCAGACAGCTGGCACCGCTCGCGATCAGCCCGAGATAAATGAACGGCCGCCGCCGGTTCAAATAATCAGAGCCGATGCCGATCGGCAGCCTGAACAGAATCTGCATCAGCCCGTACACGCCAAGCACTGCACCGACCATTACATAGGAAGCTCCGAGATGCTCTACATAAGGCGAGAGCACCGGAACATAAATATAGGAAGAAAACCAGAACATAAATACAATTACGAGGAAAAACAGACGGCTGTCTCCCCTGCTCCTCGCGCTTTCCGCCGCCTGAACGTCTGTCTTTTGCTCCTGAATCACAGCCACGTCATCATCCGCTCCATCCGTATATTTTACCGCTAACCTGCCGTTAGCCGCTTAGACCCTACTAGTAAAACATATCTTTCTTTGATTGGACAGACTTAAATAGGGAGGGCATCATTTCCAACGGGGCATGCGGCACAATTACAAACAAGACTGCCGGGCATCCGGCAGCCTTAATAACAGTCATGCTTCGCTTTTATATCAGATCCGCCATAACCACATCTTGTTTTTGCTTCAGCCAATTAAATACCCGGCTGCCCTACTTGCCCTTCTCCTTCGCTTCCATAGCCGCTTTGAGCAGCTCTCCCAGATTGGAGCCTACGCTCTCAGTTTTGCTGTACTGCTGAACCAGCTTTTGCTGTTCGCGTTTGTTGATATGCTTATGATCTTTGTCCATCGTCTCTGTAATTCCGCAGCCCAGGCACTGGACATAGAGGCCGGCTTTACCTTCTTTCAGCTCCATTTTCTTGTGGCACTGCGGACAGCGGCGGTTGGACAGGCGTTTCTCGCCTGAACGGGTGTATCCGCAGTCATCTGCCGGGCAGACCAGGAGCTTGCCGCGTTTGGTCTTCTTCTCCAGCAGTCTTGTACCGCATTCCGGACAGTGGCTGTTCGAAACGTTATGCGGTTTGTATTCCACGCTGCTGCTCTTCACACCGGATACGAGCTCCTGCGCCATACTGCGGATACCCTGCAGAAAAGGCTCGGGCTTACCCTGCCCGCGAGCAATTTTCTCCAGCTCCGATTCCCAGCGCGCCGTCAGTTCCGGCGTGCGGAGCTGCGCCGATACCAGCCCGATCAGCTGCTTGCCTTTGCCGGTCGGATGCAGAGAATTGCCCTGGCGTTCAATCGTATCGGAGCTGACCAGCTTCTCGATGATGTCCGCCCGGGTTGCCGGCGTACCGAGCCCGTGCTTCTCCATCTGGGTAAGCAGCGAAGCTTCATTATAGCGCTTCGGCGGCTGTGTCCGTCCGGAACGGATCATGCAGCGCTGAATCTTCACCGCGGCACCTTCCCGCAGCTCTGGCAGCTTCACACTGCCCGCTGCCGGCTCATCTGTGCTGTTTTCCTCATCCTCATCGCTGCTCATATCCCCGCCGTATACTTCACGCCAGCCGGCGTCTTTTACCGTAGTTCCTTTTACCTGGAAGGTTTCGCCCTCCACATTCACGGTTACCGACACGGCATCATAACGCGCAGGCGGATAGAACAGACTTATAAACCGCCGCACAATCAGATCGTACAGTTTGCGTTCCTCTGCACTGAGTGCGTTCAGCAGTACGGTCTGCTCTGTCGGAATAATCGCGTGGTGATCGCTTACCTTGCTGTCATCCACGATCCGTTTCGTGATAGGCAGAGGCTTACGCAGCAGCGGACGCGCCAAGGCAGCGTATGGGCCGACAGCTACGCTGTCCAGCCGTTCTTTTAGCGTACCGGTCATATCTGCAGTCAGATAACGGCTGTCTGTACGCGGATACGTGACCAGCTTGTGCTGCTCATACAGGCGCTGAAGCACACTTGACGTCTGCTTTGCCGAGAAGCCGAATTTGCGGTTGGCATCCCGCTGCAGCTCTGTCAGGTCGTAGGCCAGGGGATGCGGCTCGCTTTTTTCGCTTTTCTGTACCTTGGTAATCCGTCCGGTACGTCCTGTAAGCTTGTCTTTGAGCGCTGAGGTCTTCTCCTTGTCAAAAATCCGTCCATCCCCGCCCTGAGCGCGCCAGCCAGCCTGGAAATCGCCAAAGTCTGCCGCCAGCAGCTCATACTCCTGGGAACGGAAGCCGGTAATTTCATTCTCCCGGTCCATAATCATCCCGAGCGTCGGTGTCTGCACACGGCCTGCCGACAGCGGCGCACCGAACTTGCAGGTCAGCGCCCGGGTCACATTCAGCCCGATCATCCAATCGGCTTCGGCACGGCAGCGGGCCGATTCATACAGCCGGTCGAATTCACGTCCAGGCTTCAGAGCAGCAAAGCCCTGTTTGATCGCCTTATCCGTCTGCGAGGAGATCCACAGGCGCCGGAACGGCTTTTTCCAGCCGGCCATATGCATAATCCAGCGTGCCAGCAGCTCCCCTTCACGTGCCGCATCCGTTGCCACCACCAGCTCCTCAATATCTTGGCGTTTCATCAGGTGCTGTACTGCTTTATACTGCCCGCTAGTCTCCCGCAGCACCTTCAGCTTGGCTTTTTCGGGCAGGATCGGCAGATCCTCAAGTGCCCATGACGCATATTTATTGTTATAGTCCTCCGGCTCAGCCAGACCGACCAAATGTCCCAAAGCCCAGGTCACGACATATTTAGGACCTTCAATATAGCTTTTTTGTTTATTTCCGCAGCCCAGCACCCGTGCAATTTCACGCGCAACCGAGGGCTTTTCTGCAAGCACCAGTGTCTTCATGATTCTCTCCTTTCCATACCAACACCCATTATACCATTATTCAAAAGTCCGCAAATATCGTCAGGCTGAAATCATCCCCCGAATATACAATAAAATGTATCCGTTAGCCGAAAGGAGTCACAGCAAATGTCTATGTCAAACAGTTATACTATTCATCCGGTAGGTGTTGTTGCCGGTAATCAGCAGGACCTGCGGGTTATGATTCATCCGGAGTTCGCTCCAGCTCTAAAAGGCCTGGCCGAATTCAGCCACTGCCAGATTTTGTGGTGGATTCATGATTTTGCAGATAACCATTTCCGTACGACCACCCAAATTGAACCGCCTTATGATGCGCCACAAACAGGTGTATTTGCAACCCGTTCTCCCGTTCGTCCCAACCCCATTGGCCTTAGTGTGGCAAAAATATTATCTGTCGACGTAATATCGGGGATTGTAGAAGTTGGCGGACTGGATGCTTATCCCGGTACACCGGTTCTTGATATCAAAGCCTATTTTCCCACAACAGACCGCGTGCGCCATGTAACTGTTCCATCATGGGCCGCAGGCTGGGGAGAATGGACAGAATTGTAACAGATTATCCTGAGGAGGGTGACAGTGAATAACCGGCAGCTTATTGTACAGGTTCTGGATCTGATTGAAGCCAAACTCCACACACCATTATCCGTCAAGCACCTCTCCAAGAGTGCCGGTTATTCGCTGTATCATTTTATCCGGCTGTTTCAAGGGGTAACCGGACTAACACCCGGAGAGTATATCGCTAGGCGTAAGATTACTGAAGCAGCATTGGACATCCTGCGCTATCCTAATCGTTCATTGCAGGATATTTCGCTGGATTTTGGATTCAATGATTATGAAACCTTTGCCCGGGCTTTTCGAAGGTTGCTGTTCACCACCCCCACATCTATCCGCAAAAACAAACATATGGATCTCCTCCCCCTTCTTCATCGTCTTAATGAGGAGGATTTGCATCATTGGGTTGTTCACATAGAGGTACCGCCACAGCCCGTTGAACTAGGTGAGATCATCCTGCAGGGACCGTCTGCCATTGTTCATAATGATACCTCCGTTATCGGAATGGCTTGGGAAAAGCTGTTCAGCAATGTATCCTCCATCCCTAACCGCAGGCTTCCGGAACATTATTACCAGTTAGGCTATTGGCCGAAAGATAATGGGGATAACGGTACTACTTTTATTTGTGCCTGCGGGCTGAATCCGGCTTCTCAAGCCTCTTCTATTTTCCCGGTGCATGTATTGCCTCCAGCCAGGTATCTCAAGTTTCTCCATAGGGGGCGTTCCCAGGAAGTCTCCGCTACATACAAGTACATTTACGGTGTATTACTGCCCAGAACCGATTACCGGCTTTCTCTTCCTTATGAATTCGAGTATTATGGGCCAGAGTATCTGGGACCTGATAACGAGAACTCCATTAGTGAAATCTACATTCCTCTAACACTGCTGTAATGCCAAAATAAGCCCGTATCTGCAAAGCAGGCACGGACTCCGGATCGCTGGCGCCTTGTTTGTGACATAGTGATATAAAAAACGGCAGCTTCTCCTAAATCTGAGCAGCTGCCGCTAAATTATGTTATAAGGTTATACTTTCATTCGGGATCTGCAAACGTAAGACAAGCCTCAAAAAATACTTTATCCCCATCCTGCCCCCGTACATAAACCCCGGTATCCGTTCGTGAAGAACGGTAAATCGTGATTTCATCCCCATACTTGGCTTCCTGTGCATAAGTAATCTGCAGACCGGAAAGTTCGGATTCCTCCCACTCCTCCAGTGTCAGCGCATCACAGCAGAGATCAACATAACGCGCGTTATTAAGATGGCCGTTGTTGTCTAACCCGCTGTACTTCACCTGGTAACGGTAGGCTTCGGCCATTGGAGCATCATCAGGTATCTTTACTTTGTCCGGCAGGCTGCCTACAGAGTCTTCGAGATAAGGCTCTACGGCCACCGGCAGGGCAGAGGGACGCAATATTTTGCGTTTATCGATATCCACAAGGGCCCAAATCGACCGTGCCGAGGCAATCTCGGCTCCGCTCCTGTCAAAGATTCTGTAATCACGCTGCCAGAGTGCACCTTTGTTTCCTTTACTCCATGTGCGGACGGTGAGCAGCTCATTCGGCTGCGGCAGACGGTGAACGTCGAGGCTGAGCGTAGTGACCATCCAGCCCATTCTTGCTTCCAGCATCTTTTCTATATCCAGTCCAAGACTGCTTACCGCCGAGTCAGCGGCTCGCTGCATAATATCGAGCAGGAATGACAGCTTCCCTTTGGAACGATAATCGGTGTCGCTGGCATGAACCTTAAATTCCTCTATCCACAAAAGATTACTGTGCATGTCCATAACTTTTTTCCTCCTGAGCCTTTTCATTCACATACCTGCTGATGTATCCACATATACCAACCCCTATCCACAAAAACTGGGGAGGATTTCAAAATATTTCTTCTATCCACATGTGCATAAGTTTTTCATTCTGTTTGCGCGTTTTTTTATACACAGCTTCTGCTTCTAAAGTTTACAACGTTTGTTCCTCAGGTGCCATCTTTATCTCTGCCCCGCCCTTTTGCCCCCATACAGCGGTAACGGGCCCCATGTACTCGAAAAACCGAGTTCATTAGGCCACTCTGAGGGGCGAGTAGCGCATTGAACATGAAAAACCGAGTTCATTGGACTACTATAAAACGGAACGAGCCATTTGAAAACCGAGTACAATTCTCGTCGCCACCACTCGCTATGCAGGTGGTTTTTTGTTTCGTCCGTTTCATATCCTACACTGGATAAAAACACAACAACAAAAAAGCCACCACTGATTACTCAGCAATGGCTTCATGTGCTTGGCGGCGTCCTACTCTCCCAGGACCCTTCGGTCCAAGTACCATCGGCGCTGGAGGGCTTAACGGTCGTGTTCGGGATGGGTACGCGTGGAACCCCTCCGCTATCGCCACCAAACGGGCACTTGCGGTGCAAATGCATAATTCAGGTCTCAGCATCGCGAAATGCTAAATACCAAACCTTCTTCATCAGGTTACTTGAACCTTCCGAATCAGAGCTTGATCGCCTGAAAACTGAATCCGAAACAAATCTGCGAATTATTTTTTGGATAAGCCCTCGACCGATTAGTATTGGTCAGCTCCATGCATTACTGCACTTCCACCTCCAACCTATCTACCTCGTCGTCTTCAAGGGGTCTTACTAATTGGGAAATCTCATCTTGAGGGGGGCTTCACGCTTAGATGCTTTCAGCGCTTATCCCGTCCGTACGTAGCTACCCAGCCATGCTCCTGGCGGAACAACTGGTGCACCAGCGGTACGTCCATCCCGGTCCTCTCGTACTAAGGACAGCTCCTCTCAAATTTCCTACGCCCACGACAGATAGGGACCGAACTGTCTCACGACGTTCTGAACCCAGCTCGCGTACCGCTTTAATGGGCGAACAGCCCAACCCTTGGGACCTACTTCAGCCCCAGGATGCGATGAGCCGACATCGAGGTGCCAAACCTCCCCGTCGATGTGGACTCTTGGGGGAGATAAGCCTGTTATCCCCAGGGTAGCTTTTATCCGTTGAGCGATGGCCCTTCCATGCGGTACCACCGGATCACTAAGTCCGACTTTCGTCCCTGCTCGACTTGTAGGTCTCGCAGTCAAGCTCCCTTATGCCTTTGCACTCTTCGAATGATTTCCAACCATTCTGAGGGAACCTTTGAACGCCTCCGTTACTCTTTAGGAGGCGACCGCCCCAGTCAAACTGCCCGCCTGACACGGTCCCTGTACCCGCTTAGGGTACCAGGTTAGAACCTAGATACGATCAGGGTGGTATCCCAACGGCGCCTCCACAGAAGCTTGCGCTCCTGCTTCTACGGCTCCCACCTATCCTGTACAGATCGTACCCAAATTCAATATCAAGCTGCAGTAAAGCTCCATGGGGTCTTTCCGTCTTGTCGCGGGTAACCTGCATCTTCACAGGTATTAAAATTTCACCGGATCTCTCGTTGAGACAGCGCCCAAGTCGTTACGCCATTCGTGCGGGTCAGAATTTACCTGACAAGGAATTTCGCTACCTTAGGACCGTTATAGTTACGGCCGCCGTTTACTGGGGCTTCGGTTCATAGCTTCGGGTTACCCCTAACCACTCCCCTTAACCTTCCAGCACCGGGCAGGCGTCAGCCCGTATACTTCGCCTTGCGGCTTCGCACAGACCTGTGTTTTTGCTAAACAGTCGCTTGGGCCTTTTCACTGCGGCCCCCTCGGGCTATTCACCCTACCGAGGCACCCCTTCTCCCGAAGTTACGGGGTCATTTTGCCGAGTTCCTTAACGAGAGTTCTTCCGCGCGCCTTAGAATTCTCTTCTCGCCTACCTGTGTCGGTTTGCGGTACGGGCACCTTCTCCTGGCTAGAGGCTTTTCTTGGCAGTGTGAGATCATGACCTTCGCTACTGTAATTTTCGCTCCCCATCACAGCCCAGCCTTACGGTGTGCGGATTTGCCTGCACACCAGCCTCACTGCTTAGACGGACATCCATCAGTCCGCGTCACTACCCTCCTGCGTCACCCCATCGCTCATAGCGGATTACGGTGGTACAGTAATTTCAAACTGTTGTCCTTCGACTACGCCTGTCGGCCTCGCCTTAGGTCCCGACTTACCCTGAGCGGACGAGCCTTCCTCAGGAAACCTTGGGCTTTCGGCGGATCAGATTCTCACTGATCTTTTCGTTACTCATACCGGCATTCTCACTTGTGTACTCTCCAGCGCTCCTTACGGTACACCTTCAACGCATACACAACGCTCCCCTACCCCTGATGCATACGCATCAAGCCATAGCTTCGGTGGTGTGTTTAGCCCCGTTACATTTTCGGCGCAGAGTCACTCGACCAGTGAGCTATTACGCACTCTTTCAATGGTGGCTGCTTCTAAGCCAACATCCTGGTTGTCTGTGCAACTCCACATCCTTTCCCACTTAACACACACTTGGGGACCTTAGCTGATGGTCTGGGCTGTTTCCCTTTTGACAATGGATCTTAGCACTCACTGTCTGACTCCCGGCAAGAAGTAAATGGCATTCGGAGTTTGACTGAGCTTGGTAACCCTTGCGGGCCCCGCACCCAATCAGTGCTCTACCTCCACCACTCCATTCACCGAGGCTAGCCCTAAAGCTATTTCGGGGAGAACCAGCTATCTCCGAGTTCGATTGGAATTTCTCCGCTACCCCCACCTCATCCCCGCACTTTTCAACGTACGTGGGTTCGGGCCTCCAGTGCGTGTTACCGCACCTTCACCCTGGACAGGGGTAGATCACACGGTTTCGGGTCTACGTCCACATACTTAGTCGCCCTATTCAGACTCGCTTTCGCTGCGGCTCCGGCTTCTCACCTTAACCTTGCATGTTAAACGTAACTCGCCGGTTCATTCTACAAAAGGCACGCCATCACCCATAAAAAGGGCTCTGACTTCTTGTAAGCACACGGTTTCAGGTTCTATTTCACTCCCCTTCCGGGGTGCTTTTCACCTTTCCCTCACGGTACTGATTCACTATCGGTCGCCAGGTAGTATTTAGCCTTAGCAGATGGTCCTGCTGGATTCATACGGGGTTTCACGTGCCCCGCACTACTCGGGATCCGTCTCGGAGGGGTTAAACTTTTGGCTACAGGGCTTTTACCTCTATCGCGGGCCTTTCCAGACCTCTTCGCCTAACCTAACCTTTTGTAACTCCATGTGAGACGTCCCACAACCCCAGGAGGCAAGCCCCCTGGTTTAGGCTGTTCCGCGTTCGCTCGCCGCTACTGACGGAATCACTATTGTTTTCTCTTCCTCAGGGTACTTAGATGTTTCAGTTCCCCTGGTCTGCCTCTACACATCCTATGTATTCAGATGTGAGTGACTGCGAATTACCACAGCCGGGTTTCCCCATTCGGACACCCCCGGATCAAAGCTTGCTTACAGCTCCCCGAGGCAGTTTCGTTGTTCGCCACGTCCTTCGTCGGCTCCTGGCGCCTAGGCATCCTCCGTGTGCTCTTATTAGCTTAACCAACGCTACGGTGTTTCGCTTGTTCGCTCATCTTGTTTTGAATAGCGCATCCGGATCACTCCGTACGCTAGAATATTCAAAGCCAAAAGTCGCTTCACAATCGAAAACCTTCGCTTTCAGCATCGCTATTAAATCTTCACTTGTTTACACAAGTTCAGCTTAAAGGAATGTTCTAAAACGCAAATTCGTTTCGGTATCCAGTTTTCAAGGATCAAGTGTTCCGGATTTAACCCCGGAAGAAGATCATATCATATTTCAAAACCTCTTGACTACAAGCAAGTTTTGGAAAAGATATGCCTTTGAGAGCTTAAACTCTCAAAACTGAGCAACGAGTGAGCAACTAACCGACCGGTTAGATTTAAGATTTGAATGTTTCCGTTGCAGGAAACGATTCTCCATAGAAAGGAGGTGATCCAGCCGCACCTTCCGATACGGCTACCTTGTTACGACTTCACCCCAATCATCTACCCCACCTTCGGCGGCTGGCCCCCTTGCGGGTTACCTCACCGACTTCGGGTGTTGTAAACTCTCGTGGTGTGACGGGCGGTGTGTACAAGACCCGGGAACGTATTCACCGCGGCATGCTGATCCGCGATTACTAGCAATTCCGACTTCATGCAGGCGAGTTGCAGCCTGCAATCCGAACTGAGACCGGCTTTGCTGGGATTGGCTCCACCTCGCGGCTTCGCTTCCCGTTGTACCGGCCATTGTAGTACGTGTGTAGCCCAGGTCATAAGGGGCATGATGATTTGACGTCATCCCCACCTTCCTCCGGTTTGTCACCGGCAGTCACTCTAGAGTGCCCAGCACGACCTGCTGGCAACTAAAGTCAAGGGTTGCGCTCGTTGCGGGACTTAACCCAACATCTCACGACACGAGCTGACGACAACCATGCACCACCTGTCTCCTCTGTCCCGAAGGCCGCCTCTATCTCTAGAGGATTCAGAGGGATGTCAAGACCTGGTAAGGTTCTTCGCGTTGCTTCGAATTAAACCACATACTCCACTGCTTGTGCGGGTCCCCGTCAATTCCTTTGAGTTTCAGTCTTGCGACCGTACTCCCCAGGCGGAGTGCTTACTGTGTTAACTTCGGCACCAAGGGTATCGAAACCCCTAACACCTAGCACTCATCGTTTACGGCGTGGACTACCAGGGTATCTAATCCTGTTTGCTCCCCACGCTTTCGCGCCTCAGCGTCAGTTACAGCCCAGAAAGTCGCCTTCGCCACTGGTGTTCCTCCACATCTCTACGCATTTCACCGCTACACGTGGAATTCCACTTTCCTCTTCTGTACTCAAGCGATCCAGTTTCCAGTGCGACCCCAGGTTGAGCCCAAGGTTTAAACACCAGACTTAAATCGCCGCCTGCGCGCGCTTTACGCCCAATAATTCCGGACAACGCTTGCCCCCTACGTATTACCGCGGCTGCTGGCACGTAGTTAGCCGGGGCTTTCTTCTCAGGTACCGTCACTCCGATAGCAGTTACTCTACCGGACGTTCTTCCCTGGCAACAGAGCTTTACGATCCGAAAACCTTCATCACTCACGCGGCGTTGCTCCGTCAGGCTTTCGCCCATTGCGGAAGATTCCCTACTGCTGCCTCCCGTAGGAGTCTGGGCCGTGTCTCAGTCCCAGTGTGGCCGTTCACCCTCTCAGGTCGGCTACGCATCGTCGCCTTGGTGAGCCGTTACCTCACCAACTAGCTAATGCGCCGCAGGCCCATCCCGTAGTGACAGATTGCTCCGTCTTTCATTCTTCTTTCAGGAGAAAAAAGAAATTATCCGGTATTAGCTACCGTTTCCGGTAGTTATCCCAGGCTATGGGGCAGGTTGCCTACGTGTTACTCACCCGTCCGCCGCTAAATTAATTTGAAAGCAAGCTTTCAAATTAACTCCGCTCGACTTGCATGTATTAGGCACGCCGCCAGCGTTCGTCCTGAGCCAGGATCAAACTCTCCAATTAGTATTGAAAAGAGCGATAGCTCATTTTGAAACATCTGACGAGAATTTGCATTCTCATTTTTGGATCTCACCGAAGTGATTTCCAGGTACTCACTCGTTGTTCAGTTTTCAAAGATCAAGCTCGTTGTCACTGTCGATTACATCGTCAGCAGCAACTCTTATAATATATCACGTTTGTTTTAGAAACGCAAGCTTTTTTTGAAACGAATTTTTCAGTTCATTTCGTATTCAGCTGCACGCCTTTAACAACGCTTAGTTATAATACCCCATCTTACGACAAAAAAGCAACCCTAAATCAAAAAAAGATGAACTGCTTAATATTTAAGCAGTTCATCCCGCTATTCAAACTATATAAAAGGCTACCCTTAGTATACTTTAGCAGCTGCATATTTGCTTGCCACTTTGACAAGACCAGCATCCTTATTGTTCTTACCCAGACCAGCATCAACAGTAGTGTCTACAGTAATCCATTTGCCATTAAGAAAGACTTCATTCCATGCATGGTACTCAGCAACATAACTTGTCTTGCCCATGACCAGCTTGGTTGGAATTCCTTCGCTGCGCAGCATTGTAGCAAACAGGGATGCATAATCGTAGCAAATTCCTTTTTGGGTAGTCAGTGTGTTGTTGTTGTTCGGAATATAGTCGGCAGGTACATTAGCGGCCAGTTTATAGTCGTATTTCACATTAGAAACGATATAGTTATAGATTGCTTTTACCTTAGCTTCATCAGTTGTCTTGCCTTGTGTAAGCTGTTTTGCTTTGAGGACTGCCGCATCGGAAGCGTTCCATTTCACATTCTGTACCGAACTCAAGTATACGGAGTTGGCATTGCTGAGACTAAGATTCACGGATTCGCTGGAGATCACTTTGTATTTGTTGCCTGTTGTATTCTCAAGTACGGAGATCTTGTAAGTCCCATTACCTTGTTGAAGCGGGAACGTCTCGGTAGGCTTGGAGGCATACAGGTTGTAAGTGTAGCTCTTGTCACCCTTGCTGATCATGACCTTGATACGCTTGTCCTTAGGAACATCATAAGAAACTGCCACTACGCCTTGATTTAATTTCGATGTATTTAACCAGCCGGAATCAACACTTGCTGCCTGAGCTGTATTAACCTGAACGGAAGTCACCACAACAAATAAAGTTAACAGCATAAAATAAATCTTTTTCAACTGATAAAACTCCTTTCGGTAGCTGGCTGCCATCCTTACGGGAAGGCCCTTTAGCTTTGCGTCCCTGTCTTTCGACAGGTTTGCCGTTATCGTATAAGCTTTATCTGTCCAGGAAATCTATTGAAAGATTAATAGATTCTGCCTTAGAACAAACAAAAAAAGCCTCTTCATTCGGTAGCTGGCTGCCATCCTTACGGGAAGGCCCTGTAGCTTTGCGTCCCTACCTTTCGATAGGTTTGCCGTTATCGTGTTTAGCTTTTATAGTTATATACTAGCATATATATTTCTATTATCAATACCCGAATCCATAGATTTACCATTTTTTTATTAAAATTTTAACGTTTTTCATAGGTTTGTCATATTTGCTCAATTTTTATGATAATTTGGCATGGATGATCAGGCGGTGTGTAGGATCCACCAGCGGATCGCATGTAATCAGGGTAAGAATTTTGTCTTGGTTATTCCCGTCCAGCACAGAGATATCAGTAGGCTCTACAATAGAAATATCATATACCTCGTACTGGTAGTCCGCACCTGCCGTCTTCACCGAAATCATATCCCCAATCGCAACCTCATCCAGCCTGTTGAACAGCCTTCCGGCGGTTCGTGATCTGTGGGCGGCTATTGCCGCATTGCCAATCTCCCCGAGCGGCGCTGTTTCTGTCATATGCGCGGCAGCATGCTTCATATTGGCCTTCGTGGCCCCTTCCAGCACAGGCAGCTTCAGATCAATTTTATCAATTGCAATAATTGCAGTGACCTTCCCTCCGACCTGAACCTCTGGCTCGGCCTGCTTAACCGGCTGTACTTCCTCTTCAGAGGCCGATTCTTCCGCAAGCAGTTGAGTGACCTCCGCATACCTTTTTGTAAGCTCAGGCTCGGGTGTAGTGGAAGGCGCGGGTTCACTGTAGGCCATTTCCGCTTCTTTCAGCAGTTTTTCCTGCTGTCTGTCGTTATACCACTCATTTGCTGTAGGATAAAGAATAAGCAGAATCCCCGCAAGAATGATCAAATACGAAAACTTGCGCAAGACAATCACCTCCTGTCAGTTATAGAAGCTGCAGCTCCTGCCGCTCTCACCTATACCTTTAGAATACCCATTTACGGCTGCCAAAAAAATTAATGATCACAGTGACGAACGTAACCAGCACTTTTGCCGCGAGCACCTGAATGCCAAAGCTGTCCGTAAGCACATGAATAAGCAGTACCGAGATGCCCAGCACAATAAGATTCAGTATGATAAACCTGATCAGCTGCATCCGGTCAAAGCCTGCTGTGTTCCCCTTGTTACGATCCCGGAACGTCACCTTCTTGTTCCATATGAAGCTGTTGGCTGTCCCGGCGCTGTAGGAAATGATCTGTGCGGGTGTATTAAACATACCTAATGAATGCAATAGTGTGAATACCGCAAAATCCACAAGCGTGTTCAGCAGGCCTACGGCATTGAATTTCAGAAACTGGATAACATCCGAGCGGAGCTTATGATCTTTCATATTCACTGCCTCTCCGCTGTATGCTCTCCGGCTCCCCTTCACGGTACCCTCTGGTTTCACGGACAATATAGAGCGGTCTGTCTTTCGATTCATCATAAATCCGTCCGATATACTCCCCGATGACGCCGAGCAGCATCAGCACGATTCCGTTAAACAGCAGATTGACACCTACTATAGAAGTCCAGCCTGGGACGGTCCAGGAGGTGAACAGCTTTTGGAACACTACAAAGAACAAATATAAGAAGCTGGAGAAGGAGAGGAAAAAGCCCACATAAGTGGCAATCTTCAATGGCTTATGCGAAAAGGAAGTGATGCCGTCGAGCGCAAAGCGGATCATTTTTTTTAGCGGATATTTGGTCTCCCCGGCAAAACGCTCCTCCCGTACATATTCCACCATCGTCTGCTTAAAGCCAACCCAGCTCACCAGACCTCTGACATAACGGTTCTTCTCTTTAAGCCCGCGCAGCACCGCGCAGACTTTCTGGTCAATCAGCCGGAAGTCTCCCGTATCTGTAGGAATTTCCACACTGGTCATACTGCTCAGCAGGCGGTAAAACAGCTTGGCGGTAACTTTTTTGAATATAGTCTCCCCGTGCCGCTTCAGCCGTTTGCCGTAAACGACGTCGTAGCCTTCTTTCCATTTGGCGATCATTTGCAGAATCACTTCCGGAGGATCCTGAAGATCGGCATCAATCACGACGACCGCATCGCCTTCAGCATAATCCATTCCGGCCGTAATCGCGATCTGATGCCCGAAGTTGCGGGAGAAATCAATCAGCTTGACCTGCCCGTCCCGGCTGCTGATATCACGCATAATCTCCGCGGTACGGTCCCGGCTTCCGTCATTGACAAAAACCAGCTCGTAGGCGTCACCGCACCGGTCCATCACTTCCTTGAGACGCTGATACGTATGCTGAATGACTTCCTCCTCATTGAACATCGGGACAACTACACTATATCTGGCTTTCACCCTTGTTCCCCCTAAAAGTTTTGTTTAGCATGGACTGCCCGGTCCCCTAGAACACCCAGGAAGGGAACCAGCGCAGCACTACATTTACATATTCTCTATCTACCACCATACCGGAAAGCACAGGATAGAACATTACAAACAGCAGCAGCGCTATTCCAACATAAGCATAACGGATATACGCAGCTCTAGGGAACTTGCTGTCAATGAGCTTCATGATATAGACAATAGAAAGAATCATGAACGGAACCATCGCAAAGTAATGGTAAAGGAACGTTTCCCGCGGCACAAGCATCCAGGGCACATACTGCGAGAAAAAGCCGATCCAGATCATGTACTGGCTCTTGTCTTTACGCTTCAAAGTGATCCATACCGTTGCCAGCATGGCCAGGATTCCCGTCCACCAGATCAGCGGATTGCCGATGGTGACAATACTGCTGACTTTGCCTTCCGGCAGGCCTTCCCCGCCGCTGAAGAACCAGACCGGACGTTTCATGAACGGCCATTCCCACCATGACGAGGCGAACGGGTGAGTGGCCACAAGCTGGCTGTGATAGTTGTACATGTTCTTCTGGGCATCAATCAGCCCTTTAACCGTGTAGCCTTCCGCCGTAACGTTCAGTACAGGAATGAAGGACAGGGCATAGACAATAACCGGTATGATGACAAAAAATCCGACGCAGCTTGCAAGCGTAATGACAGTGTTCTTCCAGAAGGAAGTTCCCGCCGTCCTGCAGGCGGCTTTCAGCTCCTGGTCGCCAAGCCTGCCTTCCTCAAGCACACGCCCTGCCGCTTTGTATTCCCTGTACCGGTCAACCAGCGACAATGCCAGCATGATAGCCAGCCCTGCTCCGCCATACAGCACGATCCATTTGGAGGCAACGCCGATGCCGAAGAACAGGCCGGACCAGAACAGCGGCACCAGTGTCTTCCGCAGCGGAACACGGTAGAAATTCATCGTGAAATACCGCTGCATGAAATAGAACATTAACATAATGAAGAATACGCCGTACACATCAATAGTAGATATACGCGTCTGGGTAAAGTGCATAAAGTCCAGAGCGAACAGTCCGGCTGCGAGCGCGGCGTACACCGTCTTTTTGAAGAGCCTCAGTCCCATAATATAGATCAGCGGCAGCATTGCAATCCCGAACAGAGTGCCGATAATACGCCAGCCGAACGGGTTCACCCCGAACAATTCCATTCCCACAGCAATCAGCAGCTTGCCCAGCGGCGGATGGGTATTCTCATAAGGCACAATTCCATGTGTATATTCGTAAGCTGTCCGTGCATGGTAAATTTCATCAAAATAGGTGCTGTTCATAAAGCCCGAATATTCCGGAATAATGGACTGTTCGTCAAACAGGTTGGCCGGGGTCCCTCTTTTGGCGGCTGCCGCAGCATCCGGAGTAACACCTGCAACCGGAAGCGGCGTTCTTCCGCCGCCCTGCTCATAGAAGGCCATCTCGTTCAGGGTAAAACCCGGAGAATCCACCGTAAGCTTCACATATCTTGCCGCTACGTTCAGCGGCTGGCTTTTCCAGATGAATACATTGCCGACTTCCTCATTCACATCCAGCGCACTGCTCCAATTATCCGGCGTCTGGCTGAATTCCAGCTTAAATTTCCCGGTGCCGACACCCCCGAATATATTCACCCGCTCCAGCTGCCTGCTCTGTCCAAGATCAACATAAAAGCTTTCCCCGCCGGCTGCAGGTTCCCATAACGTCTCAGGCGCTTTGCCCGAACCGAGATTAAAGAGCGACAAAGCTCCGTACACGGCGGTAATGGCGAGCATCCAGATCCAGTCTTTACGCTGCAGCCTGAATCTCGGTTCCTTGGTCTCAAGCGGACGCAGCTCTTCAGCGAGCAGCATATCCGCTTGAAGTTTCTCTGCCGGCGTTGGCGGCGGGAGGAGCAGCTTTCTATCTCTACGGATATACACAGCGTATCCGGTATACAGCATATAGAACAACAAAGCAAGATTGGCAATCGAGGTGACCAGAACGATCCCGTCAGAAGGCGGATTGCCGCCGGCATTCAGATGGGCCAGTGTATATCCTACATTGATGTACTGAGTCAGCGTAAACCCGAGAAACAGGGTCAGGAACCTGCGGTCCCGGCTTTCAATATAAGCAAAGATAGCAAGAATCAGCACAGGGAACATGTACCGTTCATGCATTTTGGTCCCCAGCACGAACATAATGACAATCAGCACCATGCCGATAAAATAAGATTTGGACAGGTCCTTGCGGTCTTTGCCGAAAGAATAGTAGGCCGCTGCAGCAACCGCAGCCAGGATAACGATATACCCCCAAATCCGGTACGGGATGCCAAGCCAGGTCATATCAAGCGATGACCACATCGGATCAGTCAGCGCATACAGATTAAAGGCATTAACCGTAGAGTACGGATAAGAAGACAGCGTGGCTTTGTACAGATCGATAAGTCCCATCAGCCCGCCGTTATTCCAGAAATACGGAGCTGCCAGCAGCAGGAAGATTCCTAGTCCGTACAGTGCGCCGACCGCAAGCTGCTTCCAGGCCCGGTGATGATAAAAGGCAAACAGCAGCACAGGCGTGAAAATCAGTGCCTGCGGCTTAACCAGCGTAGCCAAGGCAAAAAATACGGCTGCACGGACAAAGGCTTTATCCACTGCTCCGGCAATGCTGAGCAGCAGGAACATCACAAAGAAGGAATCCGCCTGTCCCCAGGCTGCGGAATCCATCAGGACCGCCGGATTGAACAGGAACAGCAGCATCAGGCCGATTGCCGGGCCCGCCCCAAGCTTCTTGCGCCCTATCCGGTAGATCAGATAACCAAGCACCAGATCGGACAAAATGGCCGGCAGCTTGAACAGCAGCATTTCGGCACCTGAGCCGTGTGCAAATCCGAACAGCCCCTTTATAGAGCTGAGCAGATACAATATGTACAGGTAACCAGGCGGATAATCGGCAAAATAACCTTCCTCGTAAAACTTGCCCGGCCCCAGATCGGTAAGCCTTTGCCCCCAGGCAATAAAGGTGTTCATATCATTCTGGTATCCCTGGGCGGTAAGGCCAATCCAAATCCGCAATATAAGTGCAGCAGCAAAAATGCCATACAACCATTTGCTGTACACACCGTCCGGCTGCTTCAGCAGCTTCTCGCTGCGGAATGCTCTTTGATACATCCAGGCAAAAAACACGCTGAACAGCGCCGAGAGCAGCAGCAGGCTTGCAGGGGATACTTTATGCGGCGTCTCCGCAGTCTCACCGGCTCCGTTCTGGACGGCCGCCCCGCTGTCGAGCGAGATCACATTCGCGCCTTCAGGTGCCGCTGCCAGCTGTTCCACAGCTAAATCATCATAATAAGCCTTGCCCTGAATCAGGCTTGAATAGCCGCCAAGTGCCGCGCCGACACTAAGCTCCGTCTGCTCCTTTCCTGTCTGGCCAATGAACTCCAGGTACTGCCAGTCTCCGGCCGTGTCTGTCGTCGAAGGATAACCGCCGGCAATGCCTGCAGGAAAAATGTTCGCACCTGTTCCCGTTCCCGCTGCGTTTACAATTTTGACGTAACCCGAAATTTTGTAATACGTCTCAGGTGCGACAGAAAGCGTCTGGATCCATTTCAGGTGATTAGACTCAATATTCTCAATTACAGCTGCTTTACTGCCGGAACGGACTTCCTCAGACTGTACAGATATTGAGCCGGCGTCCTCTCCCGGTATCCAGGCATCCTTGGTCCAGCCGGCGGGAGCTCCATCCTCCCCGTCTTCAAACCCCGGATTTACCAGCAGATTTTCTTCCGCATAAATACTGCTTACAGGCAGCATGAACACCAACAGCATCATAATAAGGATTGCGGCCGCGCGTATACTCTTGATCATCGTTCCAACCTCACCTCGTCAATGTTAATCCAGCCGTTTCCGCCGGTAATATATATTTCCGCCTGATCTCCCTCCTGCAGTGCTACAGCCGGCAGGGTAACAGGATGGTACTGCTCTCCTGCTGACAGCTCGGCCTCAGCCTGTACGGTTCCGTTCACCCGCAGCCCCACTCTGCCGCCTCCGCCGCCGGCACTTACCATGACCGACAGCCTGTATTCTCCAGGCTCAGCCGGTGCATTGAACAGCTGTGTGATCACTTTGTCTGCTCCCGGATCAAGATATGCCAGGTAGGTTCCGGAACCCGGATTGTTAGATGCTACTCCCGTTCCTTCCGAGAAGCTCCAGCCGGAAGCGCCAATTTCAAAGCCGCCGTTTATAAACTCACTGTTCGCTGCAGCTGCAGGCTTTTGGACAGGCCCGCCTTCCCCGTTCTCTTGCTGCAGCAGCACACTGTAATTGGCAAACTGCCTGATGGTATATCCGCCGGTTACTGCTGCGGGAAGAGGTGTGTTGTTCGGGTAAATATAAGCCGAATTCGCGGTTAGAGCACCCGGTGCACCGAATTTATACCGTCCAAAGGAGGACACCTGCTGAAACGCATCGCCCGGATTGGCATAAACGACAGAATCCAGAAAATCATGCGGACTGATTCTTTCATAGAACAGCACATAGATATAAGGCATGTTAACATCGTTCGTGACATACACGTCTCCGGTACTCTGTTCAGAAGCATATTGAATGGCCTCTCCGATAGAATCATAGAAAGCCGGGCCTATTTTCTCCGGAAAATCACGGAAATAATCCGTAATAAAGAAGCCGAACAGAACTGCAAAAGCTGCAGCCGACAAGATGCCGGCGGCCTTCAATTTACCGTACAGCCATATGCAGCCTGCAGCAACCAGCATAATCAGCGGGTAGAATACAATGTTGATCCGGTTGATATTCACATTTGTGATGCAGGCCATAAGAACTGCGGCAGCAAGCCACAGCAGCACTACAGCATAAGGCCTGCCGCCCGCCCGGCGTGTCCACAGCGAATGAATCATAAAGACAAGTCCGGCGGCGGCAAAAGGCAGCGCAACCGGATAAGCATAGCCATACGGTGCAATGGAATTCCACGGCAGGCCGTCGTCTCCGTGAAGCAGGATTTTGCCAAAAGCGCTCAGGTTGCCCGAAGCCGTCTGCAGCATTTGCCCGCCGAATACGGAGGAAATCTGCTCTACCCGCGGCATGGTCAGCTTAGGGATAGAGAACAGCGGCGTGTTTACCCCCTTCAGATCATAATGGTTGATGAGCACAAACCAGAAGATCGGCAGAGCCAGCAGCACAAGCAGTCCGGAATTCCAGAGGAGCGTCTTCCATTTCAGCTTTTTACTATACAGTAGAAGAATTACAACCCCCAAGGCAAACACGGGCACAAAAAAATAGGCAGTTCCATACGCATACAGCGACAGGGCCAACAGCACAGTAAAGCCGTAGACCCACTTTGGCTCCTGGAAGGATTTTAACAGAAAATAGACAGCGATCAAAACCAGTGTAGGGAATAAATTCGATTCCAGCGCCCATCTCGACATCATGATATGCCAGGGATTAATTGCGATAAAGAACATTGCAGCGATACCCGCTGCCTTTGAAGGGAACAGCCTTCTCATTATTAAATAGAAGAAAAGCATGCCGAGCAGTCCCATGACGGCACTTAATGCCCGTACGGACAGCGGTGTCAGGCCAAAGAGCAGAATAAACGGCATTGACAGATACGCATAAAGCGCATTCTGTCCGCTCCCCCAGGCTATTAAGTGTACAGGCAGATGTATGCCATTGCGGTCGATTCCGTAATGCAGAATAGCGTAGGCATCATAACCGATGGAGGCCTCATCCTGGTTCAGTCCCGGGGGGATGGAGCCTATGTAGGCCAAGCGGATGATTGCTCCCAGCAGGAATAACAGCCACGGCCAGGGGTTTTCTTTGCATGAACTGTATGCTCTTTTTGCAATACCCGACAATGTATATCACCTCTTCAACAATATAATCTAAATACTGGATGATGAAAAGTCTGACGGCACTGTCAGGCCGCACTTCAAGCGCTAAAAAAGGCCCCTTCATCGCTGAAGGAGCCTTTTCGTAATTTATTCTGATGAATTATACAATTAACCTTCGCTGCCGAACACAACGTAACGCAGAACGATCAGAACTGCAAGCACCCACATCATCCAGTGGATATCGTATTTCTTTTTGCCGGCCAGATTAGCTACACAAGCCAGAATGACATACGTTACAATCCCGAACGAAATACCGTTGGCGATATTGTAAGTGAAAGGCATGATCGCAAAAGTCAGGAATGCCGGAATCGCATAGACCATATCCTGAAAATCAATTTCGCGGATCGACTGCGCCATCAGCACGCCGACAATAATCAGTGCCGCCGCAGTAGCAGAACCTGGAATAAGCGCGACTACAGGGGCAAGGAACAGGGCAAGCAGGAAGCAGACGCCTGTAGTTACAGCAGTCAGACCTGTGCGTCCGCCTTCTGCAACACCGGCAGCACTCTCAACATAAGCGGTAGTAGTGGAAGTACCGAGCATCGCTCCGCCTGTAACAGCAATTGCATCTACAAACATTGCATTTCCGACGCGTTTTTTGCCTTCTTCTTTATTCTTCATGATCCCTGCACGTTCCGCAGTACCTACCAGCGTGCCGAAAGTATCAAACAATTCTACGAAAGTAAATGTCGCGATAGCAGACACGATACCGGTATGCATAATGCCGTCCCAGTCAAATTCCATAAAGTTCAGCTGGGTGAAGTCAGGAACCCAAGGGGTTTGCGGATTGTTCAGGGAACTGAAATCAACTGCACCCATCAGGATGGCAGCAACCGTAGTACCGAGAATCCCCAGCAGAATCGCACCTTTTACATTAAGGACCATCAGAATGGAGATCAGCAGCAGGCCGATAATGACAAGCTGAACGCTGGTGTCTGTCAGGCTGCCCATATGAATAACTGTTTCAAAAGAAAGCACATTAGTGAACGTGTTCGCAGGGATGTCGCTGCCGGCCTCAACGCCGATTGTCATGAGTCCGCTGTTCTTAAGACCGATAATGGTGATGAACATTCCGATACCGACCGTGATCGCATGCTTCAGGTTATCCGGAATCGCGGTTAGCAGGGTTTGCCGCACCCTAGTGACTGTAAGCAGAATGAAGATCAGACCGGAAATGAATACGGCGGTGAGACCCATTTGCCAGGTGAACGGAGTATCTGTCGTCTGCGACGCCAGTACTACAGAAGCGAAATATGCATTAAGACCCATACCTGGGGCCAGAGCTACCGGAAAATTGATGAACAGCCCCATGGCAATTGTAAAAATACCTGCCGCCAGCGCCGTAGCCAGAAATACTGAATACCAGCCCATGTCGATACGGCCAAAGGCAGTCAGCGTGCCGGGATTTACGGACAGAATGTATGCCATTGCCATAAACGTGGTTAATCCGGCCATGATCTCTGTACGTACTGTGGTGCCGTTTTCTTTCAACTTGAAAAAGCGGTTCAAATGGTTCTCCCCCTAAGGTGTTTGTTGTGCCATCACAGCAACAGAAAAGCCGGCATCTTTGTCAGACACCGGCCCAATAAAAAAGAGAAGCCCTCCCTCCGTCCTCCGGCAAAAACCGGGGGATTCCGGGAAAATACTCTTCTTAATCGTAGCCAGGTCATTACGGTGACCTTGTAGAAACTTCCGGGCCGATTCCCGGAATTATACGAATATGTATGTTGCTCAACGCTTTTTTATTTTAGTTGTACATGACATGAATTGTCAATGGCAAATACGAACAATATTCGACTTCATTTTAATAATGTTCGTAAATCGGACATTTCCGGGGGAGCCGTATGATTGAAAATGCTGAAACCGATCGGATTTCGGCAGCTTTTTCAGCCTTGAATTGCCTAATGCTCTATAAATGCCCTAATTGTTGTTAGTTATGCGGAGCTTGTCGATTAACCTGAAAAGGTAGAGAAAGGTTGTTATAAACAGTGGGCGGGCAAAGTATGCTCCTTAAAGTGTGCGGCAAGAGTGCGAAAAAATTTAGTCGGATTTCCTCCTCCTAATCCTATGATTTTTCACCATTTGTGATCTTTAGCTGGAAATACTCCAGTTATTCGGGCGGATAAAGGCTTTTGGAGGCTAATCCCGTACAATTAAGTGGAGTTTTTCCCATTAATCTTATAATACCGGTGTTTCGGAGTGAATTAGAGGGAGAAATTCCACTTAGGTTAACTTTTCCAGACCAATGGTCTTTCTACTCTGTTTTTTTGCTGCTCACCCTGTTTGTCCACCCCCTGACTGTTTGAGAATTACTGAAACGTACGCAAAAAAACCGGAGACGCCGCAGTTCGGCGTTCCGGCTTCAGGTTAATTCATACTCTAAGGCTTTGCTGCTATTCCCACTCGATGGTCGCTGGCGGCTTGGAAGTTACGTCATACACAATGCGGTTAACGTTGTCGACTTCGTTGACGATACGGACGGAAATTTTCTCGAGCACATCCCAAGGAATCCGCGCCCAGTCGGCAGTCATACCGTCGATGGAAGTAACGGCACGGATACCTACGGTGTAGGAATACGTACGTTCATCCCCCATTACACCTACGCTCTTCATGTTAGGAAGCGCAGTGAAGTACTGCCAGATTTCGCGGTCGAGACCGGCTTTGGCGATTTCCTCGCGCAGAATATAGTCGGAATCACGGACAATCTTCAGCTTCTCCTCTGTCACTTCGCCCAATACACGGATGGCCAGTCCCGGACCCGGGAACGGCTGGCGCCAGACGATGGCGTGCGGCATACCGAGCTCTTCGCCCAGCTTGCGGACCTCATCCTTGAACAGTGTGTTCAAAGGCTCGATCAGGCTGAATTTCATGTCCTCTGGCAGGCCGCCGACATTGTGGTGCGACTTGATGGTCTGCGCCGTTGCCGTTCCGCTCTCCACGATATCCGTGTACAGCGTGCCTTGGGCCAGGAACGAGAATTCTCCCAGCTTGGCCGATTCTTCGTCAAAGCAGTAGATGAATTCGTTGCCGATGATTTTGCGTTTCTGTTCCGGATCGGATACACCGGCCAGCTTGCCGAGGAAACGTTCGCTGGCATCGATCTTCACGACGTTGATATCGAATTTGCCGACAAAGGTCTCCATGACGCTCTCTGCTTCGCCTTTGCGGAGCAGGCCATGGTCGATGAACATACAGGTCAGCTGGTCGCCGATGGCCCGGTGGATCAGCATGGCTACAACAGAGGAATCCACGCCGCCGCTCAGTGCGCACAGCACCTTCTTGTCGCCGACTTTGTCCTGAATATCCTTAACCGCATCTTCGATGAACGATTCCATGGTCCAGTTGCCTTCGCAGCCGCACACCTCGTACAGGAAGTTGGAGATCATCTCATTCCCTTTGAGGGAGTGGCGGACCTCAGGATGGAACTGCACCGCAAACAGCTTCCGTTCGTCATGACTCATTGCGGCAATTGGAGCGCTCTCTGTACCGGCATCAAGCTTAAATCCGGCCGGAAGCTCAACGACATGGTCTCCGTGGCTCATCCATACGCTCTGGCTGCTCTCGAGTCCTGCAGCCAGCACAGAGCCGGGTGCGAAGTTCACGTCAGCCTTGCCGTATTCGCGCTTCAATGCACGTTCTACCCGGCCGCCCTGCTGATGGGCCATCAGCTGCATGCCGTAGCAAATGCCGAAAATTGGCAGGCCCAGATCATAAATGGCCGGGTCCACATGCGGGGCATTCTCTACGTAAACGCTGCTCGGTCCGCCGGAGAATACGATCCCCTTTGGCGAGAGCTCTTTAATCTTCTCAATTGGCGTATTGTACGGCAGAAGCTCGCTGTATACCCCCAGGTCCCGAATTCTGCGCGCGATTAACTGGTTATATTGTCCTCCAAAATCGAGAACGACGATAATTTCATTTGGCTTTATCATTACGTGCCTCCCTTGATTATTGGATTCATTATACTCATGGTTAATTCGCATCGTCAAGGAAAGGCATGAGACGCTGCACTGCGGCTTTTTGCCCCCGGAACCGGAGCCGCAGGACCGGTTACGCCAGGCGGAAGGTGATCAGCAGACACCGCCGGATAAAGTCTCTGCCATCCGCGGCGGACGGTGGCGCGGATGGCCCGGCAGCCGGAATTGACGGCTGCCCTGGGGAACCCGCGGGCACGCGCGCTGCCTGCGGCGCGGCCCCGCTGTACGCCAGGGTCTCCCACTGGCGTACGAACTGCCCGACGGCGGCATGCAGCGCCGCGTCGGGGATCTGCAGGGAGGCTGCGTACTCCCTGGCCGTTACCCCGGGCGGCGGCGGACCGTACCGCGCCGCCAGCCCGTGCCAGGCCAGCGCGGCGGCGCGCAGCTGCCGCTCGCGGCTTAAGCTGCCGGCGCGCACCGCCGGCAGCAGGGCCAGGCTGCGCCGCCAGCGCACGGCGGCGGCGAGCAGCAGCGCCGCCGCGGCAGCGGGCGGCGCGGGGTTCCCGCCCGCCTGCGGCAGGGCGGGCAGGGCGTCCGCTGCGCTGCGCGCGGACGCGGAGGGCTGCTGCGGCGCGGAGGCAGCCGCAGCGGAGGCCGCCGGGTCTGCGGCGGCCAGCAGGGCAGCGGGCGTGGGGTCAAAGGGAACCCAGCCCGCGCCCGGGAAATAGGCCTCCACCCAGGCGTGGGCATCGCCCTCGGTGACCTTGAACTGCTGCGGCACAGCGTCCGCGAGGGGGGTTCCCGGTCCGTAGCCCTGCACATAACGGGCCGGAATACCGCTGCTGCGCAGCAGGACGGTCATGGCCGTGGCGAAGTGCACGCAGTAGCCTTCCTTCGTCACAAAGAGAAAATCATCGGCAAAATCGGCACCCTCCGGGGGAATCCGGGTATCCAGCGTATAGGAGTAGCCGTGCTGCAGGTAATCCCGCACGGCCGTGACCGCATCGTAACGGTTCTCTGCTGAACCCGTCAGCTCTGCGGAGAGCCCGGCAATCCTTCCCGGCAGCCCCTCCGGAAGCTGCAGATAAGCCGCTGCAACTTCTCCAGGGTCCTCCCCCGTTAACTTACGGAGCACTGCGGGGTCATGGACAGGCAGCACCGAGCTCACCGTGTACTCTGCAACCCTGGCGGTGCCAGAGGCCTCCGGCAGGCGAAAGCTGTCCCGCTCCCGGTTAGCCAGCACATACCCCAGCCGGCTGCCGTCTGTAAGCTCCACCTGTCCGATATTATGGAGCTTTCCTGCACTGAACACCGGCAGTCTCCCTGAAGAGGGAACCGCGAACTTGATCCGCTGGACCAGTAGCGCCTGATCTGCCGGAGGGGCTTCCCCCTCAGCCTGCTGCAGCGGAAATCCGGTCAGACTGAGCCGTTCCGGCGCTGAATAATCGTGCTTCCATTTTCGCCCGTCATACAATGCCATACTTTCTCCCCGCCAGTAAGCCGGCCGGCTGCTCGTCACCGTGAATGCAGGCTTGCCGCTCGGAGTCAGCGGTGCCCCGAGCTCAGCATTCCCGGAGCCGTATCCCGTTGTCCCCGTACCGTTCCTGAACTCCGCTCCCTGCCTGATAGCCTGCCCTTCTGCCCAGGACTGCAGCTGTTCAAACACCGGCTGCAGTCTGGCCGGCACAGCAGGGTTCGCACCGTGCAGCTGTCCTCCCAGCCAGGCTGCTGTGGTCAGAACCGCAGCCGCGGCAAGGGCTAAGCCGCCCCAGCGGATATACGGAAGATTGATGCTGCCGGTACGCTCCTTAAGGCGCAGCAGGCCGTTCATTCCCTGCATCCAGACAATCAGTCCCAAGACTATAAGCACATCGGCGGCAGTATTAACGCCAAAGCCTATATCCAGCGCCAATAAATAACCAATGGATACCAGAATGAATAGCGCGGTGCTGCCTCTATAGAGCGCAAGCTGCTGTACAGAACAAACCAGCAAACCCCAGCCCAGTATTAAAATAAGCAGCCTGTTATCCTCGCCCAGCGCCGACAGCTGTCCCGAGAAGATCTGTGAAGCAGCCTCCGGAATCCCTGATATATAGGCCTTCAGCCACTCTGTCCACTGATAACCGGCACAGGCATAAACCCACGTAAGGAGCATTAAGCTGAACTGGACCCCGAGCTGGAGCGGCCCGGGGCGCTGCAGGCTCCCGCTCAGCAGCAGCACTGCCGCAGAGGTCATCAGTATTTCCAGCAGTTCCACGGTGTCCGCCGCTCCTGTAGATCTGTGCAGGGGGAGCAGCCATTGCACAAATATCCCCAGAATGGCTAAAGAGAACAGCACCCGATAATACAGAGGAATGTCCTCCCTGTTATCGGTGGGGCTGTTCTCCGCCTGTTCCGGATGTACCGCTGTTTCGCCCAGGCTGACCAGGCTGCCTTCCTGGCCGGGCATGCTACCGCTGTCCCGGGCTTCCCGGATACTCATGGAGCTCCACCTCCTGGTATCCGTATGCAGGGATTTTGCCGTTCAGGCAGTAAATTCTCGCCCCGAGCCGCTCCAGACTTGCGCTGACCGTCCCCGTTCCGCTTTCCTCTGTGCCGGAACTCCGGCGCCCTTCCCTGTTACCTCCCGCCGCGGGAACAGGATTATCCCATGCATAATAGAGCTCTACCTTCACACCCTGCACCAGAAACCGTGCCAGAGTTTTGGCTGCTTCTTCCTCCAGCCGTCCGGTGATTACAGCCACGCTCATGCCGGGTATCCAGTTCTTTGAGGCATCCTCCAGCAGTTCGCTCAAGCTGCGGGTTCCGTCAGGCGCAATCTCTGCAAGCATATCCTGTACTCTGCCGGGAAGCTTGCCCAGTCCCTCATGTCTCGCTATGCCCTCCGGCCATCCCCCGCTGAAGAGCTGCACATAAGTGCCTGAGCGCTCGGCAGCCAGCATCAGCCCCATCGCTGCAGATACGGCCTGCTCGAATGCCGGCGGGGAACTACCGCGCCGTCCGCGGGGAGCGAGAGCAGACACGGGAACCGCGTAATTCTCCGGGCTGTTGGCAAGAACGATACAGGACATGCGGCCCTGTTCGCGTTCGGGTACCCGGCTCTGCAATGTCCCCCTGCGCGCACTGTTCTTCCAGTGAATCCGGTTAAGCGGATCTCCCGGCATATAATTCCGGATATCTGCGTTTTCTCCGGAACCGCCCCCGCCCTGGCGGAAGTTCACAGCATCACCCGGCAGCATGCTGTACTCCGGCACCGCCCGGCCGATATAGAGCGGTCTGGGGAGTACTTTGATACTGTCCGTGCCCTCTGCGGGACAACTGCCGGTGAACAGGCCGGGAAGGTCCCCCCAGGATACGCTGCAGCCATGAATCCGGTGAACACCGCGGGGTACCTTCTCTATACTGTATGAATACGCTAATTTGCGCCGGAACCCCGGAAAGAGCAGCTCCTGATGCCAGCCGCCCCCCCAATAATCGGCAACGATCATCCACGGGAGCGGAATGCGCGAGCTAAAGCTGACCTCCGCCTCAACCGTAAGCGTATCCCCTGCAGACGGACGGACAGGAGTAATCCTCCGGACAATTCTCACCTGTTTGGGGCCGAACAGCTGTATGATCAATCCGCAGGCCATAAGAATGCCGCTGGCTGACAGAAGCACCAGCAGTGAAGCCCCTCCGCGCCATATATATAAAGCACCGATAACTGCGGTTATAACCAGCATCCGCAGCCATTGTACGGCTGTACTGCGGTTTCGCGGCACCGGCAGGGCCTGCTGGCCGGAATTCCGGCTCTGTGCAGGTGCAATCTGCTCCGTTTTTACTGATGATGAAGAGGACAATGGGATCCCTTCTTTCGATCCAGACTAGCTCCCTTTGCCGTCTTAACTATAAGGAAGGCAAAGCTTTATGGAGCCTATTATTGTCTATTCTTCCCATGAAAAAGGGTGCCCAAACACCTGAAGTTTTTCCTTCGTTTACCCGCAGCTTCCAAAAAAACGGTTCAAGATGTTATGACTCTGCGTTCCAGGGCTGTAACCTTTGCTTCAACCGGAGCATGTCCGGTGGCTTCGAGCAGCTCCCGCAGCGGTATCCACAGGGAGGAGCCGAGCAGCTGAACCCCTGATTGCGCAGTCTTCTCTCCACCGGCCGGCTGGCTTAGCGTTAACTGCTTCCTGTCTGCATCTGCCGTTATGATCAGCCCGTTCCAGACGATGCGGCTGCTCCGGCTGGCCGCATCCCAGCCTACCTGTCCCCCCAGCCGTTCTATAACTGCACGCAGAGGGACAAGGTATTGTCCATTCATAACCCTGTATTCCCCGGGGGCAAGCTTCACTTCCTGTCTGCCCACCTCCACATACAGTGGCTTTCCGCTCCCGAATAATGCGGCATTCGGCGTAATGTTGGACGAGATCCAGCTGGCTGAAGGCTTCGTACGGTTCTTTCCGGCCGCCGCGGCGGATACTCTGAACTGTACCGGCTTCTGGTCCGGCTGCAGCACGTCAAAGGCATACCCCGCCGCCTTAAAACGTCCGATAATTTCCGGCAGCGCTTTGGCGCTTTCTTCATGCCCCGCTCCGTCATGCAGCAGCAGTACCACCTGTGAGGAGCTTGTATCCTCCACGGATGCCTGCAGAATCTCTGCTGCCGGAACCCCTTTCCGTCTGGAATCTCCGCTGTCCACGTTCCAGTCCACCACGGCATAGCCCGCCTTTTGTAATAAATCAAAATAAGTCTCATCAAAATGCCCGTAGGTTCCGCCCGGAGCACGCACCAGCTGCGGACGCTCTCCGGTGATTTCCCTGACAATTTCCTCTGTACGTTTGATTTGGCTCCAGAACTCCGTGAATTTACTATATAAATTCTGGTAATTATGATTATAAGTATGATTGCCGATGGCATGCCCCTGCTCCCATATGGCATTAATCAGCTCCGGACGGCTTTCGGCCTGTTCGCCGAGCACGAAAAAGGTCCCCTTGACCCCCCGCTGCCGCAGAATCTCCAGCACCTTTGGCGTTACGGCACTCGGCCCGTCGTCAAAGGTCAAATAGACAGTCTTCCGTTTCTTGTCCGGGGCTTCAGCGGGCTTAGTACCCGCGGCCGCAATAAGCACACCGGCAGCTGAATTTATATCTGAGGCATCCGCAGCGGCAGATCTGCCTCTATTACCGGCCTGTACCGAAGAATCTTGCGTGATGCCGGCCGGAAGATTATTCTTATAGAGTGCCGGATACATACTTCCCGTCTGGACAGGAGGGCTCATCTTCCATGTATCCGATGATGCTCTGGTCTCCCACGGGGTCAATGCCAATATCATAATTACCATAGCAAGCAAACCGCGGATGATTATCCGGCGGATTCCGGCACTTTTGCTGCCCTTCATTTTCTCTACCTCCAGCATTCTATTGAACTTCCATGGCCTTCTGGTAGATTGTATGAGGACAAGGCTCAAAATAGACATTCATGCCGCTCTTCCGGGGCATTTTAAGAGAATAATTTTCCGGGAAAATAGAATCAGACAAGCACCCTTGGGGAGTGAGCTTCATTATGGAAATGTTGAGATGGATTCAGGAGTTATTCGCCTCTTACGGATATAGTGTACTGTTCTTCGGACTGCTGCTGGAGTTCATCGCCCTGCCTTTCCCGGGGGAGACAACCATGGCTTTTGCCGGTTTCCTCTCTTATACCGGTAGGCTAGATTTTCTGACTCTGGTCGTGATGGCCTTTACAGGCACAACTGCCGGGATGACCATTACTTATTTCATCGGGTTAAAAGCAGGCATGCCCTTTATCCAGCGCTACGGCAAGTGGTTTCTGTTCTCGCCGGCCAAGCTGGAGAAGACCCAGCACTGGTTCGAGCGTTACGGCAGCTTTCTGATCTCCATCGGGTACTTTATTCCCGGCGTGCGCCACTTTACCGGCTATTTTGCAGGCATTATCGCCCTGCCGTTCCGTAAATTTGCAATGTACGCCTATGGCGGTGCGCTGCTCTGGGTTTTGATGTTCCTCGGGATCGGAAAGGTGTTCGGCCCGCAGTGGATGGGCATCTTCCACCTGTTCGAGCTGTACGCCCTATGGATTGTATCCGGTATTTTGGCGATAGCGGCAATATTCATGATTTACCGGTACCGCCGCAGCATCGCCTCGCGCCTGATGCGCAAATCCGCGGTGAAGCAGCGGGCCAAGATCAAAGAGCCCTCCAAAGGCCGCTGATCAGTACTTTACAAAAGAAGGCATGAATGCTGGACCGGGTTACTTCCCGTAAGGCATTCATGCCTTTTTTCGTGTCTGCAGCTGCATATCAATGATGCGGCAGCTTCTCCGGTGTACGGCGGACTGCGCTTCTGCGCAGCAGATAGTAGCTTCCAAGCAGCAGGGATACGCCGGCAAACCCCGCACCTCCCGCAAAGCCGAGGGTTCTCGGGTCTATATATTCAAGGAGCCAGCCGGCGCTCAGCATGGATACGCCAAGCAGCAGGCCGCCTGCCGCCGAGAGAAACCCGAAGATCAGCGGCTGCAGAGCCGGCGGCGCTTCCCTCATCACCAGCGTATCCAGGCAGGCACTGCTTATGCCTCCGGATACGGACAATAGAACGTAGAGCAGGCATGCCGCTGCAAAGCTGCTGCTGCCGCTGAGAACCATCAGCAGAATCCCTTCGGTCATCAGTCCGGCAAGCGCAGCCGTGAGCAACCGCTTCTTCAGCAGGCGCCCGGCGAAAAAGCTGAGGCTAAGCCCAATTCCAAGCGCAGCATAAAAGGCCCCGACCCCGAAATCACCGGCATGAAACACCTGAACGGCATATACGCTGATCAGCACGTTGTCCCAGCCGTTAAGAACCGGCACGATCAGCTCATAGCCGATGATGATCTGCAGAATCAGGCTCCCTCCGGCAGCATATTTCAGCGTCTGCAGCTGCCCTTTCCGGTGCCCCGTCCGTATAGCGGGTTCATTTGCAGCCTTCTCCTGCGTTATCCTGCCGGCAGCACTTACCGCCGTCTGCGGTATTGCCATTCCCCACAGCAGCAGGGCGGCAATCAGGAAGGAGGCTGCATTCACCATAAAGGCTGCCTCCGGGCCCAGCCACAGCGATACGATACCGCCGATAAAAGCCCCAAGGATCAGAACACACCCGTTCATCAGCTGCTCCAGACTGTTGATTCTGTGCAAAGAGCCGGAATCAGCCAGCAGCGGAATGGAGGATTTGCGTACAGGACTATACACCGCCTCTCCCGCAGCCGGTATAAAACTGCCGGCATACAGCAGCCACAGCATGCTCTCCCCGTCGATCCAGAGAAAAGACACAGCCACGGGCACACGTATGAGATCCACAGCAATCATTATGCTTCTGCGCGGCAGTCTTCCTGCCAGCAGACCTCCCAGAGGTGCCATGAACAGAAAAGGAAGCACCCGGACGCCGAGCGATATACCGACTGCCATTCCGGACCCGGTGATCTGCAGCACAAGCGCCAGCATGGCCACACTGCTGAATCTGTCCCCTATTCCATTAATTAATCCGGCTGCGAACAGCCGGGGATACCCCTTCGGCAGCCTATCCGTCAAACGGACTGCATTCGTACTCATTGTTCATTCCCCGCATTCTATTTTTATAACTATCTAATTAGATATTAATAAAATTAAGTACATATAGCAATGCTTTATTTCTGTTCATTTGCTAAAATAATATAAATCTTTACTCGCTGAAATCCTCCGGAGAACCGGGAAAGAAGGAATTACACGTGAAAATAGACCGTCTGCTCTCCATTGTCATCCTGCTGATCAACCGGCCGCTGGTCCAGGCCAAGGAGCTGGCTGATATGTTCGAGGTATCCGTCCGGACGATCTACCGGGATATTGAGAGCATCAATGGCGCCGGCATTCCCGTAGTGACCTACCAGGGCGCCAATGGAGGGATCGGCCTTATGGAGGGCTACCGCCTCGATCGGAATCTCCTGACAGAACGGGAGCTTGCTGATATCTTCACCGCACTGCAGAGTATTTCTTCCTACGGCGGGAGCGAACACACTATGCTTATGGAAAAGATCAGCAGTGTCATCCCGCCCTCCCAGACGGCAGCTTTCCGCAGCAAAACCACCCAGCTGGTTGTTGACCTCTCCCCTTGGGGACTTATGGGGCCGCTGGAGGAGCGTATATCTCTGCTCAAGACAGCGCTTATGGAATGCACTGCTGTTTCCTTCGAATATGTAGATGCAGAAGGCCGGGTTAGCCGGCGCTCCGTTGAGCCTTATACGCTGGTCCTCAAAGGCCAGGCCTGGTATTTATACGGCTTCTGTACGGAGCGGGCGGACTTCCGCTTGTTCAAGCTGCTGCGGATGAAAGATCTGGTGCAGGAGGAGCGGAGCTATGTCAGACAAGACCTGCCTGTCAAAGATTTGCCCTGGACTGACCGCTGGTCTCTCCCCTCAAACAACCCGCCGGCCGTCCTGCATTTTTCCGCCGAGGGCAAACACCTGGCCGAGGACCGCTTTGATACCGCAGAACTGCAGCCCGACGGCCTTGGCGGTTATACCGTTAATGTGCATTATCCTGAAGACAGCTGGCTCTACGGTTTTCTGCTCGGCTTCGGCAATGCGGTTGAGGTGCTGGAGCCGGAGCATATCCGCCGCCGGATGGGGGAAATTGCCGCCCAAATCGCGGCAAAATATCTTTAAGGCTAATTTTATTGTTAGCCGCTTCTGGCAGCCTGCCGGCTCTGAAACGCCGGAGGACTTCAGCTGCGGCTGAATAAATACAATTCCGTCCACAGCAAAAAGGACTATCCGGCTTCCCCAAGGAAGGCAGATAGTCCTTTTGTAAGTGTAGTCAGAGTTTACGCCTTGTGTGGCTTAACAGGCTGCGGCTGCTCCGGCCCGGCGGCATCTGTTTTCAGAAAGTCCGGCTGCGGCGATGTTTTTTGGATAAACAGCGCCAGCACCAGAGCCGCAACGGTTACCCAGGTAGCAACAAAGAATGCATGTGTAATTCCGCTGATGGTCGCATCCTTTGTAAGCTGGGCCATAGCCGCCTGATCTGTCTGTGAAACCGCACCGCTGGCTACAGCAGCTGTAATATCCGCTTTGGTCCGGTTGGTCATCAGACTGACGAACAGCGCCATGCCAAGTGCGCCGCCTACTGTACGCAGTGTGTTCGACATCGCTGTACCATGCGAGCTCAGGCGCTGCGGCAGCTGGTTCAGACCGGCCGTTACTATCGGCATCATCAGCATGGACATCCCGAACATCCGCGCGGTGTACGTAAGAATCAGGTGTGTGTACGTAGTGGAGTCCGTGATCCGGCTGAATTCCCAGGTTGTAATGGCCGTGATCAGAAGCCCGATAACCGACAGCCATCTTGCCCCGATTTTATCAAAAATAATGCCGGTAATCGGCGACATGATCCCCATGAGAATCGCACCCGGGAGCAGCATCAGTCCTGATTCCATCGGAGTAAAGCCGCGGATCGTCTGCAGATAGATCGGCAGCAGAATCATGCCGGCGTACATTGCCATAGTTACGATAATGTTAATCACAGTCGTGAGCGAATACATGTTGTAACGGAAAATTCTGAATTCAAGCAGCGGATTCGCTGTAGTCAGCTCCCGCCATACGAAGAGAACCAAAGCTGCCGCACCCAAGGCAAGGCATAGAATGACAACCAGGCTGTCCCAGCCATCCGTTCCGGCATCACTGAAGCCGTACAGAAGCCCGCCAAAACCAAGTGTTGAAAGGATAACTCCGGGCTTGTCCAGCTTCGGTGAAGTGACCTGCCCGACATTCTGCATCGTCTTCATTCCGAGCAGTGTAGCGAAGACGGCCAGCGGCAGCACTATAAAGAACAGCACCCGCCAGGAATAGTTCTGCACCACCCAGCCGGACAGGGTAGGACCGACCGCAGGGGCAAAAATCATCGCTACCGCCATAAGACCCATAGCTTTACCGCGCTCTTCAATCGGGAAGATGCGCAGGAACACAATATTCATCAGCGGCATCAGGATTCCGGCGCCAACCGCCTGAATTACACGGCCGACCATAATCATTTCAAAGCCGGCGCCGACGGCACAGACAAGAGTGCCTATCGAAAACAGCACCATGGCGGTGGTGAACAGCTGACGCGTCGTAAATTTCTCTACCAGAAAAGCGCTGACCGGAATCAGCACACCGTTGACCAGCATAAAGCCGGTAGTCAGCCATTGCGCCGTGTTGGCGAGAATATCCAGATCCTCCATCATTTTAGGCAGAGCCACATTCATCAGGGTCTGATTCAACAGCGCCACGAATGCGCCGATCAATAAAGCGGCGATAATTGGCCCCCTGCGAACCGGCCGGGTCTCTGCACCCGTATTAGCTGTTATTGTACTCATAGCTTCTTCAGATCCCTCCCTTGTTCCATAATTTTCATGATTTCCCCATGCAGTCTCAGCAGCTCTGCAGCATCCTCCGCAGGCATCATCTTCAGCGGCTGAAGCCGCTCCTTGAGCGCCTGCCTGCTTCGTTCCCTGATTTCCCTGCCTTTGTCAGTCATCGCCAGATTAAAGATACGTTTATCGCTCTCCGAGCGTTGTCTGGTAATCAGTCCGGCCTTTACCATCCGGTCCACCACCCCGCTTGCCGCGCTGTTCCCCAGATGCAGCAGCTCCGCAAGCTCGGTAATACCGATATCGGGATGCATGGATAGCTTGCGCAGCACCATTAATTGCGTAGGTGTAATCTCCAAATGTTCAGCATCCCTTGCCATCAGCTGATGAAAGGTATGGTTGATGCGCCGGAAAGAGGTCATTATATCGTCAATCTGCTGCTCTTTATCCTCCAACATCATTACCCCTTTCATTAAAATTTAAAATATTTCGCACGCGAATTATTTTACTATTTACGTATTTTATCGTCAATGAATCACTGAAATTTTCTGAAAATCCCGCCGGCAATTTCATATTCATATATACAGACAAAAAAAGCTGCAGCTCCCTTTAGCAGAGGGCTACAGCTTAATATATGGAATTACCCGCATCTACATCCCGTTCCCGAGGCTGCCCATCATTACAGGCTTCGCTAAGCTGCCGGCTTCAGCCGGTGATCCCTTCCCTCCGGCTGCAAGGCCGGACGCAATGGACATCATCAGCTTGATCCGGTTCGCCTGGTTTACTACACTTACTCCCGCATCATAATCGATAGCTGCGATGTTGGCGCCCGGATACAGTTCCTTGAGTCCCTTGATCATTCCGCGTCCGGTAATATGATTGGGCAGACAGGCAAACGGCTGGATGCACACAATGTTATCCACCCCGTTGTCGAGCAAATCCATCATTTCTGCAGTCAGGAACCAGCCTTCGCCCATCTGGTTGCCCACGGATACCAGGCGGCTGGCCTTTTCGGCCAGACCATATATATTTTCACGGCTCTTGGCCAGCCCCGCTTCCTCCAGCGCTGCCTTCACCGGCTTGCGGTAGATTTCCAGGTAAGAGATCAGCATAGGATTAATATACCCCAGCTTTTTGCTCTTGCCGAACTGTTCCGCTTTGTAGATCGGATTGTATATACAGTAAAAGATAAAATCAAGGAAGTCCGGCATGACCGCCTCGCCGCCTTCAGCTTCAATCCTTTCAATGATCCGGTTGTTCGCGTCCGGATGGAATTTAATCAGGATCTCTCCGACAATGCCCACTTTCGGCTTCGCGGCCCGGTTCACCGGGAGACGGCAGAACTCCGCCACAATCTCACGGATCAGCCGTTTATATTCCCGGAACGAGAAGGTCGTCAGGCTGCTTTTGCAGCGCTCCATCCCTTTGCGGAATGCCGCTTCCGCACTGCCCGGAATGATCTCATACGGCCTGAACCGGTACAGGAGGCGCATCATCAGATCGCCATAACAGGCGGCGGCAACGAGCCGGTTAGCCAGCTTGAGGCTGATGCGGAAGCCCGGCTGATTCTCCATGCCTGAAGCATTCAGTGAAATGACCGGGATTTGCCCCAGCCCGGAATCCTTAAGCGCCTTGCGGAGCAGCGAAATATAATTCGTCGCCCGGCAGCCCCCGCCTGTCTGTGACATAATGACAGCGGTCCGGTCCGGATCGTAATCACCGCTCTTAAGCGCAGACAGAATCTGCCCGATCGTTACAATCGCCGGATAGCAGGCATCGTTGTTGACGAATCTGAGGCCTTCTTCGGTTTCCTGCGGGCCGGTTGTCTCCAGCACCTTCAATCTGTAGCCGGCATCGCGGAAGACACGTTCGAACAGTTCGAAGTGGACCGGGGACATCTGCGGCGCCAGAATCGTGTAGTTCTCTTTCATTTCCTTGGTAAAAGGAACCCCGGACTGCGTCTGATAGAGCTGCCGCGGCTGCACATCGCTTTTCTCCCGCTCACGCATGGCCGCCTGCAGAGAGCGCAGCCGGATACGCGCGGCTCCGAGATTGCTGATCTCATCGATCTTAATCAGCGTATACACCTTGTTGTGACGCTCCATAATTTCCTGCACCGCATCGCAGGTGATGGCATCGATGCCGCAGCCGAAGGAGGTCAGCTGCACCAGCTCCAGATCTGTTCTTCCGGCTGCGAGGCGGGCGGCACGGTACATCCGGGCATGGTAGGTCCATTGATTGACCACCGCTACACCGCCTTCGCTCCGGTCCAGATGGCAGACCGAGTCCTCGGTCAACACGGCGAGTCCCATACCTGTAATCATATCGGCAATGCCGTGGTTGATCTCAGGATCAGCATGATACGGATGACCGCAGAGCAGAATCCCCTTTGTTCCGGTTGCGGTCAGATATTCCAGTGTTTCCGCGCCCTTGGTACGCACATCATTTTTGGCGCGGTCCGCTTCGGCGAAGCCTGCCTGGACAGCCGCAGCTATCTCTTCCTTTGGAAGGCCGGGGAAGCTTCTCTGCAGGCCCCTGGTCAGCGCCGGAATGTCGTCGAAGGTCAGGAACGGGCTGACCAGCGGGACCCCGTCTTCCTTAAGGCCGTCCATATTATTGCGGATAACCTCCGGGTAAGAGGCGACCACAGGGCAGTTGAAATGGTTCTGTGCCGCATCATCCTCCTTCTTCTCATACACAACTGCCGGATAGAAAATAAAATCGACTTTTTTGCCGATCAGGCTCTGCACATGCCCGTGCGCCATCTTCGCAGGATAACAGATCGATTCCGAAGGGATGGTGTCCATCCCGCTTTCGTACAGCTTCTTGCCCGACTTCGGGGATAATACAGTCCGGAAGCGCAGCTCAGTAAAAAAAGTATGCCAAAACGGATAGTTCTCGAACATGTTCATGGTCCGCGGGATACCAACCGTTCCCCGGTCCGCCCGTTCTTCCGGCAGGCCTTCATAATCGAAGAAGCGTTCATATTTATACTGCATGAGATTCGGCAGCTTATTTTTCTCTTTTTTGCCGCCTGCCCCGCGTTCGCACCGGTTGCCGGTCACGTGGAAGCTTTTATCAGGGAAACGGCTGATGGTCAGCGCACAATTGTTGGCGCAGAGGCTGCAGCGGCCCGGGGACACCTTGTATTCAAACGTATCAAGTTCTTCCGGCCCCAGCAATGTGCTGAAGCTGCCGGCTCCGGCCTGCTCCCTGGCAATCAGCGCGCAGCCGTAAGCGCCCATAACTCCGGCAATGTCAGGCCTTACCACCGTTCTGCCTGTCAGAAGCTCAAAGGCGCGCAGCACGGCCTCATTGTAAAAGGTGCCTCCCTGCACAATGATATTGCGGCCCAGTTCCTCGGGATTGCGGATCTTGATCACCTTCTGCAGGGCATTTTTGATGACCGAATAAGCCAATCCTGCCGAGAGGTCGGACAGCGCGGCCCCTTCCTTTTGTACCTGCTTCACCTTGGAGTTCATAAATACTGTGCAGCGTGAACCCAGGTTAACCGGCTTCTCGGATTCCAGCGCAGATGCAGCGAACTCCTCAATACCGAGCTCCAGCGCAGATGCGAAGCTCTCCAGAAAGGACCCGCAGCCCGCAGAGCAGGCTTCGTTCAGCATCAGGCTGTCGATTGCGCCTCCGCGGATCTTGATGCACTTCATATCCTGGCCGCCGATGTCCAGAATAAAATCCACCTCTGGCATAAACTTGGACGCTGCCTTATAATGCGCTACCGTCTCCACTTCACCGCCGTCCGTACGCAGTCCGGCCTTGACCAGCCCTTCACCATAACCGGTTGCACAGGAGCCGGCGATATAACAGCCCTGCGGCAGCATCCGGTAAATTTCCTTCAATGCGTCAGTGACAGACTGCAGCGGATTGCCTTTGTTACTCCCGTAAAAGGTATAGAGGATTTCATCCGCGCTGCCGGTAATCACCAGCTTGGTGGTTGTTGATCCGGCATCAATGCCCAGATAACAAGGTCCGCGGTAAGCTTCCAGTCCGGCGCGGGCAACAACCGCCTTTGCGTGGCGCTGCCTGAACTGTATGAGTTCCTCCTGTGTCTGGAACAGCGGAGGCAGTTCAGCATCTTCGGCGCGGTCCGCTTTAAAATCAACGGCTTTAATCCGTGCGATCCAGTCGCTGAGCGGCAGCGTCTGCGGGCTGCTCTGCGACAGGGCCGAGCCGATCGCCACAAAGTACTGCGAGCGTTCCGGGAACAGCGTCTCCCCTTCCGCCAGGCCCAGCGTCTCTGCAAACCGTTCACGCAGAGCAGGCAGAAAAGTCAGCGGTCCGCCCAGAAAAGCCACCCGTCCGCGGATCGGACGGCCGCAGGCCAGGCCGCTGATCGTCTGGTTGACGATGCTCTGGAAGATTGAAGCCGCCACATCTTCCCGCCTGGCGCCTTCATTCAGCAGCGGCTGCACATCGCTTTTGGCGAACACACCACAGCGTGAAGCGATCGGGTAGATCCGCTCATGCTTCATGGCAAGCCCGTTCAGGCCGGCGGGATCCGTCTGCAGCAGCGCAGCCATCTGGTCTATGAACGCTCCGGTCCCCCCCGCACAGGCGGTGTTCATCCGCTGCTCGATGCCGCCGCTCAGATATATAATTTTGGCATCTTCCCCGCCCAGCTCAATGGCGGTATCGCACTGCGGAATCAGCTCGCTGATTGCTCTCGTACAGGCGATAACTTCTTGTACAAAGGGCACTCCGCCCAGCTTTGACAAGGACAGCCCCGAGGAACCGCTTACAGCCAAAGAAGCTCCCCTGTCCGGGAATCTGTCTTGTACATCTGACAGAAGGGACAGGGCAGCTTTTTTAATATCGCTATAGTGTCTTACGTAATCCTGATAAAGAATTGTACCGCGCTCCATTACAACCAGTTTGGCGGTAGTTGAGCCGACGTCAAGACCAATCTGCAGCATCTTCATGCCATCACCATGCCTTGCTCCAAATTTGAAGTAATATGTGGCAACTATATCATGAGAGCGCATTATGAAAGCTGTTAAATATGTAACAGACATCTGCAATTCATTAATACCATACCAGGTTATTTCGCCAGTTCTTCCAGAACGGCTTCAACATGGTTTTTGACCCGGACTTTCCGCCACTGCGCCGTAAGGACACCTTCTTCATCTATAAGAAACGTGGAACGGACGATGCCCATAAATTCCTTACCGTAGAGTTTTTTGAGCTGCCATACCCCGAACATTTCACTTACACGGTGATCCCCGTCGGATAACAGAGGGAACGGCAGACTGTTTTTCTCGGTAAATTTGGCGTGTGAAGCCAGGCTGTCTGGGCTGATGCCCAGCACTACGGCGCCCTTGGCAGCAATCAGATCATCGGCATCACGGAACTCGCAGGCTTCCTGCGTACAGGCGGGTGTCATATTTTTCGGATAAAAATAAAGCAGGACCTTTTTGCCGCGATACTGGCTTAAGCTGACCTCTCCGCCTGTTGATGACGGAAGGCTGAAATCCGGTACGGGTTGTCCAACGGTAATCTCACTCACTTGTAAATCACTCCTAAAATTAATGTCGGCATATGCTAAAGTTTTTGGCGGAATATTCCGAAATTGCTTGTATTCCTAAAAGAAATTATAATGTAGAGAATGTGAATGCGAAAGGAAGAACGAAATGCCTCCAAGAAAGAAACGGCATGCAAAAGCCGGACCATCCAAAAAGAAACCGCTGCTCTGGACGCTTGCTATTGTACTCCTCCTAATTATCGGCGGGCTTGTGTATTACTTCACCTCTATCTACAACCAGCTGGACAACCTCCACAAGACCGGTGAAGATTCCCCGTTCGCAGCAATCCCGTCTCCTTCGGCGGAAGCCGTAGAGCCGCCTGAATGGGAAGGCACGGAGCCGGTAAATATACTGCTTATGGGTGTGGATGCCCGCGGAGTGAAGGAAGGGGAGGTTCCCCGTTCGGATACGATGCTTGTTGCGTCCCTTGATCCCGTGAAGAAGAAGTTCTACGTTTTCTCCATTCTTCGCGATACTTATGTGGACATTCCCGAGTACGGCAAAGAACGCATTAATACGGCGATTACTCACGGTCCCAATACGGCGATGCAGACAGTAAGCGACCTGCTCGGCATCCCGATTCAATATTATGTCTATACGGATTTCCAGGGCTTCATCAAGCTGGTGGATGCCGTGGGCGGTGTGGATTATGAAGTCGAGAAGGATATGGTCTATAAGACAAAAGCCGACGGACCGGAATATGACATTGACCTCAAAAAAGGATACCAGCATCTCGACGGCAATATGGCGCTGCAGTATGTGCGCTTCCGTCATGATGCCACCTCCGATTTCACCAGAACAGAACGCCAGCGGGGATTCCTGAAGGCTGTGGCGGATAAGGTGATCAGCACCACCTCGATTATCAAGCTGCCGAGCATTCTTTCCCAGGTCACTCCTTATATCGATACCAATCTGACGGTCGATGATATGTGGAAGCTGGCTACCGTTGGTTATGACAGCTCCATGGGCGGCAGTGAACAGATCCCGCCGATGAGCCTGCTCACCGAAGAAACAACCCGCGGCGGTTCAGCCGTTATTGGCTACCGCAGTGAGGAGGCATTGAAGGAGTTCGTCCAGGAGACCTTGACTGCCCCTGAGCCGACGCCTTCACCTGAGGCCAGCCCTGAGAGCAGCCCGTCACCTGCCAGCGGGACTGAATAAGCAGCGGAGATTCACGAGGGTTATTGTATAACATCAGTGCACTAAATATCAGGCTTGGCCCAAGGACGGGCGAACAGCGGGGGAGAGCCGCCTGTTCGCCCTTTCCCATGCGGCCGGCGAAAGGATGATTATGAATGAACCGCAGCACATCTGAGAAATTATATGAGGAAGCCCTGCAGCATATTGTCGGCGGCGTCAACAGCCCTTCCCGTTCCTTCAAAGCCGTCGGCGGCGGAGCGCCGGTATTCATGAAGCGCGCCGGAGGCTCCCGCTTCTGGGATGAGGACGGCAATGAGTACATAGATTATCTTGCAGCCTACGGTCCTATCATCACCGGACATGCCCATCCGCAGATTACTGCAGCCATTACAGAAGCGGCACAGAACGGCATTCTGTATGGTACACCTACACAGCTCGAAATCAAGCTGGCCAAGATGCTCAAGGAGGCCATTCCGTCGATGGACAAGGTCCGGTTCGTCAACTCCGGCACAGAAGCCGTCATGACAACGATCCGGGTAGCCCGCGCTTATACCAAACGCAGCAAGATCATCAAGTTCGCCGGCTGCTATCATGGCCACTCCGACCTCGTGCTGGTCGCAGCAGGCTCCGGCCCTTCCACGCTCGGCATTCCGGACAGCGCCGGTGTTCCCGGAAGCATCGCACAGGAAGTGATTACTGTCCCCTTCAACGATCTCAGCGGATTGCGTGAAGCGCTGGAGAAATGGGGCGGGGATGTGGCCGCAGTTATGGTGGAGCCGATTGTCGGCAACTTCGGCATGGTCATGCCGCAGCCGGGATTCCTGGAAGGCCTGTGCAAGCTGGCCCACGATAACGGCTCCCTTGTTATCTATGACGAAGTTATCACCGCATTCCGTTTCCACTACGGCTCTGCACAGACCTATGCCGGGCTTGATAATCACGAAGCGATCATGCCTGACCTGACCGCGCTCGGTAAAATCATCGGCGGCGGCCTGCCGATCGGTGCATATGGCGGACGCAAGCATGTCATGGAGCAGGTGGCACCGCTCGGTCCCGCTTATCAGGCCGGCACAATGGCAGGCAACCCTGCTTCGATCTCTGCAGGCATTGCCTGCCTGGAAGTTCTGCGCGGCGAAGGCGTATACGACGAAATGGAGCGGCTGGCCATCCGCCTGACCGAAGGGCTGCAGGAGTCTGCAGACCGTCATGGCATTCCGTTAACGATTAACCGGATCCGCGGTGCGTTCTCCACCCATTTTTGTTCGCACCCGATTACAAATTATGACGAAGCACAGGATACCGACGGCGAGCTGTTCGCCAGCTTTTTCCGGCATATGCTGAACCGCGGCATCAACCTGGCGCCTTCCAAATATGAAGCATGGTTCCTGACTACTGCGCATACAGATGCTGATATTGATGCCACACTGGAAGCGGCAGAGGCCTCTTTCCAAGCTATGGCAGCTGAGAAGTAAAAGCTCTGCTGTGATCATTTGCAGGCCAACTGGAACGACAATAAGCTGCTGCGGAAAGTCCGCAGCAGCTTATTTTATATCAGGAAACTCAGAGAACCGCTCCATCCTTCAAAGTGTAGTTGGACTTTCTCCATCTATTCCTGCACTTTACTATCTTTTATGATGACTAGTTGGAAAACCTCCCGTTATTTTGACGGATACATGCTTTTGGAGGCGAATCCGATGTATTTAGATGGACTTTTTCCCACTAGTGCTGCAATATCGGCAGTTTCTCTGGAATTAGTGGGAGAAATGCCACTTACCATTTGGGTATATCCCACAAAAAGACCGTCATCCCCCGGGACAACGGCCTTCTTCCACAACATTCCCCTATTTGTTCTTCAGATCATGCAGACTGCGGATTTCCACGTCCTGCGGCAGCTTGAACGGATTGTCCTGGTTGATCCGGTCGTAGAACATAATCCCGTCCAGATGGTCCATCTCGTGCTGGATCAGGATCGACTGGTAGCCTTTGAATTTCATAACCGCTTCCTTGCCGTTAATATCATAACCTCTTACCTTAACCGACTCATACCTTGGGACAAACCCTTGTACCGGACGGTCCACAGACAGGCAGCCCTCGCTCTCCGGCAGGTAAATCATTGATACGGAGTGGCTGATGATTTTGGGATTCACCCAGGCATGCTCAACAACCCTGCCCTTCTCATCCTTCAGATACATTACGAACATCCGCTGCGGCAGCCCGATCTGGTTGGCTGACAGACCAATGCCGGAGCGAAGCTTGTATTTGGCAGACATTGCAGGATCCTGGCTGTTCTTCAGAAACTGCATCATGCACTGAAGCGCCTCACGGTCTTCCTGCTGGAGCGGCAGCTTTACCGGCTCGGTTACTTTGCGCAGGATGGGATCGCCTTCCCTGATAATATCATCCATCCTGATAATATAACCGGCCTTATATTTTGCACTAGACAACAGATTCATCCACCTTTGCCATACATATTTCAACAATGATTTCACTTATATTATGCAGATCTATGGATTAATGAAAGCAGTCCGCAGTTTGCTGCTGTAATTCACATCAAAGCCAAGACCCGTAGCCAGTGCGGCCAGCGGCAGATAGGTTTTATCTTCTTTTCCGACCCTTTGCAGGAACGCAGGTGTATCAATGGCTACATTTGCTCCGTTAACCTTAATGGTTTTGGAGCCTATGGTAATTACAACGGTCCGGCCTCCGTACTCAATGGTTGCGCTGGAGGTTTTGTTATCCCACTTTCCGCTCGCACCCACGGCATTCAGAATATCCCGCAGCGCCAAAAAGTTCTGTCCGTTCTTCAAAATCGGCTTGTTCGGCGTATTCAGCTCCACGCCCTTCACCACAATGGACATCGGCGCTGCAGCTGAAGTCATTGCGGCTACAGACGGTGTACGGTACTCTCCCCACTGCAGTTCCGCAAATACCTGGGCAATCTTCTCATACCCCAGCTGGGTCGGATGGAAGTCCGCCTTTCCGGCCCCGATGATATGGGTCAGGGAACCCTCAACACCGGCAAAACGTTCCGCGACATGCGCTACCCGGACAGGTGCAGCCGCCGTATTCACACTTGCCGCGACACTGTCAGCAGCCTCTGTGAACCTCCCCGCAGCACTCATCAGCTTGGTGTAAGCTGCACCAAGGGCAATTTTGGGTGCCGGCTGGTATTGATCAGCCAGTATAATCGTTGCCTGCGGATTGACGGCACGGATATTCTCAAGTGCTGCCTTCACATTTGTATTGTAAGCTGACAGACGCTGTTCAAGCTGTGTCTGGAAATCGGTATCGGTCATCTCCTTGGCATTCAGGAACAGGCTGCTGACATCGTTCCCGCCGATCGTAATGGCGATAAGATCCGCTTCCGTAAGTTCAGCGTTAATTGCCGCAGTCATCGCGGCAAACTGGCCGATCCGCGGATCAGGCAGCGCCGGTTGGATCGCGTCCGGAGTGATAGACGTCCCGTCTTTGATTGCTCCGGTGTAATTAAGCAGACCCGCTGTGGTTAATCCGAGAATGCCATAGTTGGTAAGCGCGCTTCTTCCGTGATACCAGCCCTGCTCCAGCAGTCTTTCCGCATACCCGTAAGGCTTCGCAGCCGGATCTGTGATCCCCGGCTCGTATCCGGCGGTGATCGAATCCCCCAGCGCTACGATCCGGAAGACGTCAGGCTCTGTTCCTTGTGTTACTGCCGCAGCCTTGACTGATTCTGCGCCTGCACCGGCAAATATACTGAACAGCAGCATACCGCTTGTTCCTATAGCCACGATCTTCTTCCATGTGCTTAGCATTGTATCCCCCCAAATTTAATATAATTCCATTCTACCATCACGCTGTATTGCACAAAAGAGCGGCTTCCCGAAATCCGGGAAACCGCTCCCTGTGCCTTTGACGCCAGGCTACTCCTGGCTGCTGTCTGTTCCGGCTTTATGCTCTTTATTATGCGGGGCGGAGAGCTTCCCTGCCCGTTCAAGGTACTTGTCATAACGGTCATCCAGCTCGCTGGCTATTTTGCGGTAACGCAAGGTTTCTTCCACAATAGGATCAAGAGTCGTCTGAATCCGGATTTCGTATTTGGGCGAGATCTGGCGGAGTTCCTTGTCCTTCCGGTCCTCCTGATGGAGTTCTCCATCCTCCAGAAGCTCGCTCAGCTTGCGCTCCAGGTCATCATTGCCGCTCATGCTCTGCTCCTCCTAACTCCTAACTGCTTATATCCCGGTAGCTTCCGCTTCTTTCAGCGATGACACCAGGAAATCGTGAATTTTGCCGTTGCTCGCCACGATATGGCGGGTGCCGATATCATAAGGATTGCCCTGCGTATCCGTTACCTTGCCGCCTGATTCCAATACAAGCAGCACGCCGGCTGCACAATCCCAAGGACTCAGGCCGACTTCCCAGTAGCCGTCCACACGGCCTGCAGCAACATAGGCCAGATGCAGCGCTGCCGAGCCTCCGGCCCGGATACCGCGGATCTGCGGCAAAATGTGCTGAAGACCGGCCATATTCGCCGGCTGGGCGAATACACGGTCCGGCGGAAAGCCCATGGCAATCAGGCTGCTCTGCGGATCACTTTCAGCAGATACCGATGTAGGAATACCGTGCATATATGCCCCTTTGCCTTTCTCGGCAACGAACATCTCGTCACGCATAGGATCATATATCACTCCTACTGTCAGTTCCCCTTTAACAGCCAAAGCTATAGATACACAGTAGAACGGAAAACCGTGCACGTAATTCGTGGTGCCGTCTATCGGGTCGACGATCCACAAATATTCGTGTCCGCGCCCTTCTTCCAGTGCAGCAGTAACCGCATCTGCACCGGGCTGGACACCTTCTTCACCAAGGATCGCATGGTCAGGGTAATGGGTGAGAATCAGCCGGCGGATCATCTGCTCCACACCTTTGTCCACTTCCGTCACCAGATCCTGTGCCGATGTCTTGCTGCCGAGCTCCTTCACTTGGCCTTGTCTGCTCTTGATCCATTCCCCCGCCTTGGCAGCGGCGTTGATGGCAGCCGCAGTATGGCCCTTGCTCGTAACCACATAGGGTTCACGCGCGTTCCGGTTTTCTGGATTTAAAGGATTCATCTCTTCACTCCGCTTTCTTGAACATGATCGCTCTCTTCCATGAAACACTGCCTTGTTCTTTACAGTTACTGCCTCTTTGCGACATAAGTTTCATTCAACGTACCCTATTTCCAAAGACATATCAAGCCAAAAACTCAAGCCTGTCCTGCAGCCTTACGGCTCTACATTAATGCTGGCTCCGTCCAGGATCGTAATGCCGTTGCCGGCCTCCGCCAGCTCCTTCAGCGCTGCCATCAGGTCAAACAGCGCCCCGTCCTTCAGCTTCGCTTCAATCATGACATCCACAGCGGGAGTGTCAGCAGCGATCCGCTTCAGAAAAGCTAGCAAAGGCGCCGGCTCCACACCATCAGCATGGCTGCGCGGATCGGATGGGCTGCGCGGGCTGGACACATGAATCTTAGGAGGCAGATGCTCCCCTGCTTGTACATCCTTCAGAGCCAGCGGACTTTTCCAGGTCTGCTGAATCTCAGGCCAGATCTCCCAGGGCAGCTCGCCTTCATTGTTCACCCACTGATGGTGAATGTCCAGAACCATGGGCAGACCCAGACTGCGGCTGACCTCCAGCGTCTCCAGTGCGTTGAACGTCTTGTCATCGTTCTCCAGCGTAATCCGCTCCTGAAGCTCTGCGGGCAGTGCGGCGAAGTGCTCCTTGAACCGGGCTGCCGCGACGGGCTTGTCCCCATAGGCTCCGCCGATATGGATATTGTTCTTGGCGGTGGCCGGCAGCCCCATGGCCATCAGCATGTCCGTATGATGCTGCAAGTCGCGGACCGAGCTTGCCAGCACCTCGGGACGGGGTGTGCTCAGCACTGTAAAATGATCGGGATGAAAGGACACACGCAGCCCATGCTTCTTCACATAATCCCCTACCTCGGCAAACTCCCCGGCCAGTGCCGCGAAAGGATCCCAGTCCTGCAGGTCAGGATGCGTTCCGAGCGGGACCAGCTTCGAGGTCATACGGTAAACTTCAATATCCGATCCGACGTTATGCTTCAGCAGGCGCAGCGTATTATGCAGATTCATCTTCGCTATGGATTCCAGCTTCCGAAGTCCGGCTTCGCGGTCATTCAGCTTGGTGAAGCTCGCCATCGTCATGGTCTTGGATGGCGAGCAGTCTTTGATGACGGTGGACATGGCAACATACCCGAAGCGGACAATCATCCCTGTTCCCCGAAGAACATCTCGTAGGCAAGCGCCGTCTGTACCCGGGACTCTTCCTCATTCAGCTTGCGGACCAGATCCATCTCCACCGCTGTAACCTCATGGCCCTGAAAATTAATTTCCGCAATAGAAGCAGAGATCTTGACGATTGCTACTGCCACGTTCTCCGGATTATAGGCAATCACCTTCTGGCCGGTCGGATATACGCGGAAGCCCTGCTTCACCATTTTGGTGCGCCCGTACTCCAGCAGTTCGTACAGCTCCTGCTCATTCTTGAACTTGCAGACGGAATTGAATTCAGTTTGAAATCCCATACGATAATCTTCTCCTTTCCGGCCGGAATGCTCCCGCCGCTAACCTGATTTTATTCGTTGTCGTACTTAAGGCCCTGCTTGAACGCATAACGCTCCAGCGCCAGTTCGATCATACGGTCCAGCAGCACCTGATAAGATACGCCTGTCTCGCGCCACAGCAGCGGATACATGCTGTAAGGCGTGAAGCCGGGCATCGTGTTCACTTCATTAATCAGAATTTTGCCGTCGGATTTCCGCAGGAAAAAGTCTGCCCGGGTAATCCCGCTGCCCTCAATCGCCCGGAAAGCGGTAATGGCTGCTTCGCGCAGGCGGTCTGCCACCTCGGGATCTACCGCGGCCGGGATCATCATCTGCGATTTGCCGTCCGTGTATTTTGCAGCATAGTCATAATATTCACCGGAAGAGACAATTTCACCCGGAACGGAGGCTTCAGGCTCCTCATTTCCAAGCACCGCAACCTCCACTTCACGGGCATCCACGAATTCTTCAATAATCACCTTGGTATCAAAACGGAAGGCAAGCTCTACAGCCCTGATAAGACCTTCTTTGTCGCTGGCTTTGGAAATGCCTACACTGGAGCCCAGATTGGCCGGCTTGACGAACACGGGATATCCCAGTCTGTCTTCCACACCAAAAATCAGCTCATGGCTTTTGCGTTTCCAGGCGCCTGCACTGAAGTAGCAATATTTGCACTGCTCCAGTCCGGCTGCTCCGAACAGCTTCTTCATGATCACCTTATCCATGCCTGCCGATGAAGCCAGCACTCCGGCACCGATATACGGGATATTAGCCATTTCAAAAAGCCCCTGGATCGTTCCATCCTCTCCGAAGGTACCGTGCAGCAGCGGGAACATGACGTCGATGCTTTTCTCTCCGCCGGACAGGCCGCTGAAAATTGTACTTAGCGCAGTACCGGTATCACCGGAAGCCCCGTCCAGTCTAAGCTGTTCAATGCCGCTGTAAGGAGCCGTCAGTCTGCTGCCTGTCTTCCACAGTCCCTGTTTGGAAATATAAAACGGAATTATCTCATATTTATCGTAGTCAAAAGCGTTCATAACCGCAAAAGCCGTCTGCAGCGATACCTCATGCTCTCCGGACTTGCCGCCGTACACCAGTCCTACGGTTAATTTTGCATTCCCCATGCTGTAACCTCTTTCTGAATTATAAGTAGTCGTTAATGTGAAAAAAACGGTAGGCCGTCCTGTCGGTCCAAGCATAGGAATCGCGGTAATCCCAATAGCGGTGTTTGCTGCTGACCGTCCGCGCGTTGACCAGCGGCATGCCGCCGGCGTCAAAAGCAGTGACAATCGTGCTGTGCTGGTAATGCCCGTTGCCGTCCCAGTCATAAAAAATGATGTCCCCCAGCATCAGCTGCTCCGGCCGCTCCACGGCTTCCGCACGCAGTCCGCTGCTGTGGTAGCCGCTTAAATACCGCTGCAGGCTGTCTGATACAGCCCAGCTGTAGCTCCACCATTCCCGGGCCCCGTTGTAGCCCTTATACCACCAACCCGTTTCTCTTTTACCAGTATAGTTGATCGGTGCTCCCCCTGCAAAGAGACATTGGGATACATAATTTGTACAATCCACCTCAAAAATCTCAAACTCCGGATTCCCGTCCTTCCACCACCGGTCCGCATAGGCTGCAGCTTCCTCCCGGCGGTAGCGCACCTCTCTTGAGCCTGCCGCCCCGCGGATAATTCTGCGGTTAAGCAGCGGCTGCGAAGGCTGCGGCACAGGCAGTGCCTCGCCCCATTTCGACAGCCTGAGGGCAGGCTCCGCCTCTGTGGTCCTGCGCAGAGAGTTTCTTTCGGGCACACTGCGCTCCACATGAATAATTCCCCATCCGTCCGCCTCCTGCACAAAAGTCAGACGCTCGGACTGAATCAGATCCTCACGGTGGGTCATTCCGCCTTTTTCATAATAAAATGCGCTGTGCAGGGCCACGTCTGCAATGACCTCGCCGGGATTCTGCCTGAGCGTACGCAGTGTTCTCACTCCCGTCTCCCCGCGCAGCGGCGTGATCCCCCTCCGGCTGTACCATTGCCCGATCCGGCGGGAACGCTCCCCCTGCTCCAGCAGAAAATGCGGATCCCTGACAGCCGTACGACGCGGCTCCGATCCCGGTGCAACCCGCCCCCTGTTCAATTGATCCACATACACGTAGAGACTTTTTTTCCACTCCTGCTCCATTGCGGCTCCCGCCCTTTCATCCCTGATTGGCTGCTGTCCTATGTATATGAAGGAAAACTTGCAGCTATACAGCCGGAATGGATTAAGGACATGCGGAGTAACCATTATAAAGACTTGTATAAGTGCTAAATATAGGCCGAAAATACAGCAAAAAAAACTTTACTCCCCTCTATGTAACCGTTATACTTAAAATAGAAGCAATTTGAAATGGAGTTTCATCAGATGAAACAAGGAGGCGCATATATGCCAAGCAAGGACCATTTTTCCCTGGCCCGTAACCTGGAGTCAGGCGGCAAAACCTATCGCTACTATCATCTTAATTCTCTTGAAGAACAAGGAGTAGGCAACATCTCCTCCCTGCCGTTTTCTATCAAAGTACTGCTGGAGGCGGCTGTCCGCCAGTATGACGGACGGGCGATTACTGAAGACCATGTCAAGCAGCTGGCCGGTTGGGCAGGCGGTATTGACCGTAATAAAGAAATTCCTTTTATCCCGGCCCGGATCGTGCTGCAGGATTTCACCGGCGTTCCAGTCGTTGTTGATCTTGCCGCAATGCGCGATACTGTAAAGAAAGCCGGAGGAGATCCGAAGAAGATTAACCCGCTGGTGCCGGTGGACCTGGTTATCGACCACTCTGTTATGGTTGATGCGTTCGGTACGGCCGATGCGCTTGAATATAACATGAACGTTGAGTTTGAACGTAACGAAGAGCGCTACCGCTTCCTGCGCTGGGCGCAGACAGCCTTCAATAACTTCCGTGCAGTTCCGCCTGCAACAGGCATCGTGCACCAGGTTAACCTGGAGTATCTGGCTTCTGTTGCGGCAACCAAGACCACGGACGGCGAAACCGTGGTGTATCCGGATTCCCTCGTCGGAACCGACTCCCACACCACCATGATCAACGGTCTCGGCGTTGTCGGCTGGGGCGTGGGCGGGATCGAAGCGGAAGCCGGAATGCTGGGCCAGCCGCTGTATTTTGTTACCCCGGATGTGGTGGGCTTCAAGCTTACCGGCAGTCTGATTGAAGGTGCAACGGCTACCGACCTCGCACTGACCGTAACTGAGATGCTGCGCAAGAAAGGCGTTGTCGGAAAATTCGTGGAATTCTACGGACCGGGCCTTGCCAACATCAGTCTGGCAGACCGTGCAACTGTAGCCAATATGGCACCGGAATACGGGGCAACCATCGGCTTCTTCCCTGTTGACGACGAAACGCTGGCCTATCTGCGCAGCACCGGCCGTCCGGATGAGCTTGTAGAGCTGGTTGGCGACTATTACAAAGCTCAGGGAATGTTCCGTACAGCGGACACACCTGATCCGCAGTTCAGCGATGTGATCGAGCTTGATCTTGCTTCTGTTGTGCCGAGCCTTGCCGGACCGAAGCGTCCTCAGGACCGTGTAGAACTGACGCATATGAAAGAAAACTTTGAAGGCATTATCCGTACGCCTGTAGACAAGGGCGGCTACGGCCTCAGCGATGAGAAGATTGCTGAAGTTGTAGAAATCCAGCATAAGAACGGCACTTCCAGCAAGCTCAGCACGGGAGCGGTTGTAATCGCGGCTATTACAAGCTGTACGAACACCTCCAACCCGAGCGTTATGCTTGGAGCCGGCCTGCTGGCCAAGAAAGCCGTGGAACGCGGCCTCACCAAACCGGGCTATGTGAAGAGCAGTCTGACACCAGGATCGCTGGTTGTTACAGAATATCTGCAGAAGGCAGACCTGCTGAAGCCGCTGGAATCCCTTGGCTTCTATATCGCTGGTTACGGATGCGCCACCTGTATCGGTAACTCCGGCCCGCTGCCGGATGAAGTCAGCCAGGCGATCGCAGACAATGATATGACAGTAGCTGCTGTAATCTCAGGCAACCGGAACTTTGAGGGCCGTGTACATGCCCAGGTCAAAGCCAACTACCTGGCTTCCCCGCCGCTTGTCGTTGCCTATGCGCTGGCTGGTACAGTTAACATTGATCTGCAGACGGAGCCGCTGGGATATGATCCGCAAGGGGAGCCTGTATTCCTGAAGGATATCTGGCCGACGTCCGCTGAAATCCGTGACGCAATTAACCTCTCCCTGAGTCCGGAAATGTTCCGCCGCAAATATGAGAATGTATTTACGGCCAATGAACGCTGGAATTCAATTCCTGTACCGGAAGGCGAGCTGTATGAGTGGGATGACAACTCCACTTACATCCAGAATCCGCCGTTCTTCGAGAATCTGGCTGATGGTGTCGGTGATATCAAGGATATCAGTGATGCACGCGTACTCGCGCTGCTTGGCGATTCCGTAACTACGGACCACATCTCGCCTGCAGGCAACATTACGACCACGGGTCCTGCCGGGGAATATCTCCGCAGCCACGGTGTGGAACGCGCAGACTTCAACTCCTACGGCTCACGCCGCGGTAACCATGAAGTCATGATGCGCGGTACATTCGCCAACATCCGGATCCGTAACGCGGTAGCTCCGGGGACAGAAGGCGGGGTAACGACCTTCCTGCCGAGCGAAGAGGTCATGTCTATCTATGACGCTTCGATGCTGTACCAGCAGGCGGGACAGAACCTGGTTGTTATTGCCGGTAAGGAGTACGGTACAGGCAGCTCGCGTGACTGGGCGGCCAAGGGCACGCTGCTGCTCGGAGTCAAGGCTGTTATCGCCGAAAGCTTCGAACGGATCCACCGCAGCAATCTCGTCGGCATGGGCGTTCTGCCGCTGCAATTCCAGGAAGGCCATGGCTGGAGCAGCCTGGGACTGACTGGACGCGAGGTATTTAATATCACGGGACTCGATAACTATGTCCTGCCTGGCCAGGAGCTCACTGTCACTGCTACCCGCGAAGACGGTACACAGTTCGAATTCCCGGTTATTGCCCGGCTTGACAGCACCGTCGACATTGATTACTACCGTAACGGCGGTATTCTGCAGACTGTGCTCCGCCAGATGCTGGCTGATGCCACTTCTTCGGAGAATGCACTGCCGGTAGAATAAGGAACTTACATTAATAGATCTGATAAAGGGCATCCCCATCAGCCGTTGACGGCTGCGGGGATGCCCTTTCCTTGCCTTTTTAGCTCACTCCGGCTAGGCTTCAGCTCAAATTTCAATACGTTCAGAGTACAGAATTTTTTTGTAGACAAGAGCTATAATCTGCGAGCGGTCCGTCACATTCATTTTATCGAAAATCCGGCTCAAATGGTTTTTCACAGTATGCTCACTGATAAACAGAATATTGGCAATCTCCTTGTTGGTCTTCCCGTTGACGATCAGCTCAAGCACTTCTTCTTCCCGCGGCGAGATTCCCCACTCCTCCTTGGGGGCCTTAAGTGCAGCATTATCCAGCAGCCGCCCGGTTGTAACCGCTTCCTTTAACAACTTGGATTGTCCTCCGTTCTGCAAAAAGGACTGGAAGGCGGAAAGCCGTTCCCCCTCAATGAAGCTCCTTACTGCGGAATCCGGACGATATCTGGAAGGATCGACCCATTTGGGCGGAGCGCCTCTGAACTCCTTTATCTGTACTTCCCCGCCGATATGCTGCAATACCAGTACAAGCACTTGTGCAGGCAAGGCCAATACGCGCCTGTCTGTTGCCACATAAGAAGAAGACAACTGGTCGATTTGCCCTAACAGTGAAGCTTCATCAGGGAAAAGTCCGAATTCCTTCAGGATTCCCATCTCAAAAGGAGACAGCAGGGCTGTCCTCTTCACCTGTTCAGCCTCTTCCGCAGTCATTCCAACATAGCGTGCAAAATCATATGCCATATGAGCAGCTTCCAGCGACAGGCTGTGCAGCTCTGCATTCACATTCTGCAGATACTGGCGGAGATTATCCAGGAACAAATCCGACTGCTCCCGGTAGAGCTCATCTCTTTCAAGCAGGCTTAACACTGCAGCTCCCAGCCCTGTGAACGGTTCAATGTAATCCTGCCACTCCTCCGCTTCATTTCTGCTCCTGAATCCGACGGAGAGCAGACCTTTGAACCGGTTCCTGAACAACAGGGGACACTCAAGCAAAACCTGCTCAACAGTCTCATTGACAATAGCCGAGGACATAAAGGCTTGCGGTGAGTAGCGTGATTTCAGATCTTTTACGTAATGGATGCCGTTTTCCTCTGCCCACCCCCTGGAGAAGTAATGGTTCTCTCCGTCTTCACTGCTCTGAAAAAAGACAAATACGGACTGCGGATAGAAGGGCAGGCCCATGACCACATCCAGCAGCCGGGACGCCAGCTCCTTCACCGAGGACGTCTGCGGCAGAAGCCGGGCAGCTTCCTTCAGCCAGCGGATTCCTTCTTTACGGCGTTCCTCCCGGGCAACGGCATACAGCTCCGCTCCTGACAAGGTTCCCTCCATTTGCTGCAGCACCTCATGAACGTTCAGGGAGTCCCCTTCCAGACCGGAAAGAAGCCGGCCGGCCATCATCCCGCCTCTATCCGGCACGGGCTGGGAAGTCCAGCCTGCCAGCAGCTTACGCATTATACCGCTGAGAGCATCCAGCTTTCCCCTGATTTCTGCGATCCGCTCCCCGCTTAGCTCAGGCATGGCCTCCAGCTCTGATTTCAGCCGAGCAAATTCCGGATGATTTTTCATTTTTGCAGTTAAGGCGGCAAGTACCATATCCTTCGTATCCTGCTCCATATAGAAGCCAGACCACAGGCAATACATGCTTCCATATACGGGTACCAGCGGGCTGACTATATATTTTAAGCCGGGAACCCAGTTGTCCATGACAACTGGGTAAGATACTGTACCCAGCTGCCACATACAATGCCTAAACTTCCGTTCCATATCCGGCAATGAATCCAGGATTTCCTGATATAGAATCTCGGGAATTGTCGGGCAGGTAATGAGGTTACCTTCCTGGTCCGTTAACACCATAGCCAATCCTGTAACAGATCCAAATGTATCTTGCAGCTGTTGAATTTCGTCCATCCATGAATCGGGTACCGCAGCCTTCATAAAATCACCCCACGCGCTGGAAGTAGAATGCGTTTTAAATCATCTGATCCGTCTACCTGCCGAGTTTTACACATTTTTTTCCAGAACTGACGTACTCAGCCTTTAATTCTTATTTACCCATAATACCGTCACCTAACGAAGCGGATCTGCTTAACCCATCATCAGTCCCATTTCAGCGGCATTCTCCGCCAGAATCACGGCATACTCCTCCAGCGTCTCCCGTGACAGACGGCTGACGGGTCCGGACAGTGACAGAGCAGCAACCACCTGGCCGCTGCGCCCGACAATAGGTACAGCGACGGCTGCAGCCCCCGGCTCACGTTCTTCAAAGCTGGTGGCATAGCCGCGCCGCGTAACCTCCTTGAGCTGCTCCAGGTACTGGCTCCGGACCACGGACTCCGGCCAGGATGGATCCGCCAGCAGCCGTGTCTGCACCTCCTGCGGCGCATAGGCAGCCAGCACCTTGCTGGAGGCGCCCACAGAGAGCGGCAGCCTGGCGCCGATCTGCGCTACCCGGCGGATGGCCTGCCGGCTCTGGACAGCCTGGATGCGCACACGCTCCAGATCATCCCGGAGATACAGGCTGACCGTCTCCCCGAGCCGGTCTCTCAGCCGCTCCATAGCCGGAAGCAGCAGCGCTGCAGGCTCATCCAGAGTCGGCAGATGCGCCGACAGCTCCCAGATGCGGATACCCAGCCGGTATTTATCCGTGGCTTCATTCCGCACAAGGAACCCCTTTTCCTCTAGTGTAGTGAGCAGCCGGTGTACCGTACTTTTATGCAGGCTGATCTTGGCGGCTATCTCTGTCAGGCTCAGATCGTCCTCCTTGGTAAAGCACAGTAATATATCAAGCGCACGTTCTACAGCACGTACGGTCAGCTTCCGATCTTCCACTGCAATCTCCCCTCACCTGTTTCATCAAATGAAACCCGGTTACAATATTGTACATAATCAACTCTATCTTAGTGCAAAGCCCTGAGGAATGTCCAGCACATTCATACACCGGAAATGTCTGGTCCGCACTTTACAGTTACATTACAAAAGCGGCGAATTCATTGACTTTGTAAGGGCATGCCCATACGATTAAATATATGAAGTATTATGCTGCGTCAGGCAGATATAGTTCATAGCATGAAGCAGTTTTGCATTTATGTATTTAATGGTATGAATCAAGATTTTGGGAGTGGATCTTATGGATCTGGCTACAACACGCACTGGCCCGCCAGTCTCACACGAGCCTGACAAACATCATCCGAAAAGTGCCCCCAAGCTGTCACTGCGGATGATTGGCCTCAAACATATTGTCGTTGCTCTGCTGCTCTCGGTTTTTTTCTTTTTTGTTTTCTGTTTTATTGCGCTGCATGCCTATATTGCCTGGGTGCTGTCCAACCCTACGGTAGCTCCGCTCTACTCCAATCCCACGCTGGCAAAGGGGCTGGAATATGAGGATGTGAATTTTCCTGCAGCGGACGGCAGCCGGATGATGCAGGGCTGGTATATTCCTTCGGAAGGCTCCACCAAGACCATTGTCTTCAGTCACGGATATGGCGCGAACCGCGAAGAAGCCTGGGTACCGATGTACGATCTGGCGCATTATGCCCACAGCCTGAATTTCAATGTGGTCATGTTTGACTACGGCTTTGCCTCCCAGAGCAACAAGGACATCGCCACCGGAGGCAAAAAGGAATCCCAGCAGCTTCTCGGGGCCATTCAGCTGGCCAAGGAACGCGGCGCTAAGGAAATTGTCGTCTGGGGCTTCTCCATGGGCGCAGGTACCGCGCTTCAGGCAGGGCTTGTGACCAAGGATGTCGATGCGATGATTCTGGACAGCACTTTTCTGCTGGAGCCGGACACCCTATATCATAATATCAAGCAAAATATAGATCTTCCCCGCCAGCCTACCCTGGAAATCATGGAGCTGCTCTTCCCGGTGCTGAACGGCACAGGGCTGAACCAGATCCCTTATGCCAAGGTCAAGGCTATGGATTATCCGTTCCCGGTCCTGTTCATGCACGGCACGAAGGATGATAAAGCACCTTATCCGATTGCCGAGGAGCTGGCGGCGAACCAGAGTAATCCCTATTCTGATTCATGGATCATAGAGGACAGCCATCATGAGCTGCTGTTCCGCGAACATCCGCGTGAATATTTACGGCGGGTGTCCGCTTTTCTCGGCAATGTACAGCTGGCCATGAGCGAGAGCCCGGAGAATACACAGACCGCAAATGCGGACTAATAACCGAAAGAGTTGTGTCAAAGAGTGCAGACTGATTGTTCAATATAATCTGCACTCTTTTTTTTTTGCGCAAATGTATATGCGGGTCACCGGCCATCTGCCCGCACTGCTGCATTATGAAAAGCATTAAAACGCTACATAACCCGGCGGCCCCCCTCATATACTGAACCGTCAAAAACATTGGACGGGAGGACTGCGAGTTATGCTGTATGTATACGGACCGCTGCTGCCGGCGCGCATCTTGGAGGAAATCATATTCTGGAAGACCCAGGAGAAGGAGCATACCGAGGTGATCAAGGCCATTATTCCGAACCTTGAACCCTCTTATGTCAAGCTGCTGAATGAGTGGGCAGTCGTCTTTGGCGCTACAGAGCAGGCGTCCAGGGGGCTGCTGGAGGCTTCACTTGATCCGGGATTTGCCGGACATATGGAACTTGCCGCCGAGACAGAACAGCTGCTTCAGGTTGTCTGCGCCCAGTCACGGGAATTCATCCGCCAGCTGTATGCAATCCGCGAATCCAGCGCGCAAGCAGCCTCACAGCCGCTTGCCGGCGTTGTACTGCTGCATATTATCCGGGAATCGGAATATTTCCTCGCAGTGCTGGGAGCGCTCAGTGCGCCCGGGCAGGTTTCCGGGCTGATGCGGGAAGCTGAAACCGAGCATAACGATTCCCGGGTCATCACGATCAGAGACAGCAGCTTACCTGCTGAGGAGCAGTGGACCGTCCGGGAAGAGGCGCTGGATACAGTGCGGGAGCCCGGCTCCGTCCCGGTCGGCGGGCATACACTGCCTCCGCTGCCATATGCCTATAATGCGCTTGAGCCTTACATCGATGAGAAAACAATGGTTATCCACCACGATAAGCATCACAAAAGTTATGTAGACGGACTGAACAAAGCAGAGGTTAAGCTGGCCGAGGCGCGGAAGAACAACGATTTTGATCTGGTGAAGCATTGGGAGCGGGAGCTTGCTTTTAACGGGGCGGGCCATTACCTGCATACGATCTTCTGGAACATTATGTCCCCTCAGGGCGGGGGGCGCCCTACAGGAGCACTGCTGGACGGGATTGAGCACAGCTTCGGCAGCTATGATGCCTTCAAGGCCCAGTTCACTGAGGCAGCTAACAAAGTCGAGGGCAGCGGATGGGCGATTCTGGTCTGGAGCCCCCGCAGCCGCAGGCTGGAGATCCTGACCGCTGAGAAGCACCAGAACCTGTCGCAATGGGATGTCGTTCCGCTGCTGGCTCTGGATGTGTGGGAGCATGCCTACTACCTCAAGCACCAGAATAACCGGGCCGATTATATCAAAGACTGGTGGAAGGTCGTCAACTGGCCGTATGTATCCGAGCGGTATGCTGCGGCACGGAGGCTGGTCTGGCAGCCTTTTTAACTAAAGTAAAATGTTCTTCTGCGCCGGATGTGGATTGCACTGGGGATGAATGCGGATGGGATGAGGATGGATTGAGGATAGATTGAGGATTGATCGAGGATAGATTGAGGATGAACTGGGGCAGAATCTGTGCTGCTCTGTGCTGATCTCTGCTGATCTCTGCTGCGCCGGTTCAGTCTAATTTCAGTATATTTCGTATATCCACGGCGCTTCATGTTTGCTCCAATGTTGCTTATGGCAGGACTGAGAGGTAATAATGCCTTTGATTCCAGCTAGTTTTGGCAAACGGACGGTCTGGAGGTAGAAATATCTTTGATTTCGGCTAAAGCGGACATACGGATAGCATCCATAGGTTACAGTGACGTGGTCGCCAACAATTAGTTAGATTTTCTCCAGCTAATTTAATCATTCTTCATCATTTATGATCTTTACATGGAATTCCTCCGTCTATTTCAGCCCAAACGCTGCTCAGATACCGAAATTCGAATTTTTAAATGGACATTTTCCCGCTAACGTCGCAATTTCTTGGGTTTAGAGTAAATTAAGTGGAGGAATTCCTGCTAAAGTTTAACTCAGCCTTTTAAAAGGTGACTTAGTGTGGTGTGTAGTGTGTGTGGTAGAGAAGTTGCAGTTACAGGTGGCACATGAGAAATAGGAGCAACCGGGCGGTCTGAGGGGGAGTGGCCACCGTTCCATAACACTTTCTACACTTGTTCAGCACAAATTCTGGATAAAAATGAAATCTAATCGTTTGTACGAAGTGCAAAAGAACGGAATTTGAAGCCGTTTTGCAAGGCTTCTACTGCACGACATGCATTCCAGTACAAAACTAACACTTTCGGCCGCCGCAAGAACACACTAACGGATGAAAAGATATGTTCTAATCAGACTTATATACAAGAACGAAGTAAAAAGCCCCTCCAGTCACTTTGCAGTGCTGAAAGGGCTCTTCATCATATACAGAAATGGGGCAAGCCCATGTCTTCTATTCTTTGATCAAGGCCAGGAACTCCGCGCGTGCGGCGGCATCTTCACGGAAGGTGCCTCTGGTTGCCATGGTGACAGTCTTGCTGCCGGGCTTCTTCACCCCGCGGGCGCACATGCACAGATGTTCACCCTCGACGACGACCATCACTCCGTGCGGACTCAGCACCTCTGCCATAATGTCGGCAATTTGCGCTGTAATGCGTTCCTGTACCTGCAGGCGCCGGCTGACTGCTTCCACAAGACGGGCCAGCTTGCTAAGTCCGGCAATGCGGCCGCTTGGGACATAGCCGATATGAACCTTGCCGAAGAAAGGAGCCATATGATGCTCACACTGGCTGTAATAGACGATATCCTTTACAATCACCAGCTCTTCATGTGACTCATCAAAGGTTACGCCAAGCGCCTCGCGGGGATCTACTGAATAACCGCCAAATATCTCTTCATACATCCGTGTAACCCGTGCCGGTGTCTCCAGCAGCCCCTCACGGCCCGCGTCCTCACCAATTAACTCCAATATCTTCTGGACATGGTATTCAATCTGCTCTCTGTTGGCCGAAACCTTGCCGTTTACATATTCCTTGGTGCCCCCCATGAAACCTCCCCCTTCCGCACCCGCTTATATTTACTATATCCGGGCCCGGTTATTTTCTTTTGCGGCCCTGGGCTCTGTTCGCTGCAGGTGCACGTCCAGGCTGCTGATTGCCGTTCTTCATCATCTGCTGGGCACGCTGCATTTGCTTGCTGTTCAGGTTGTAGCCCATTTGCTTGGCAACCTTTTGCAGCATTTCCGGATCATTCTGCATCGTTGTCATTTGTCTGCGCAGATAATATACCCCGATGAAGAATCCGCCGATCAGACCTACAACAAGCGTAATAATAGGCCATACAATATTCATCCGATGTCCACCTCTGTACTCAGTTGTCTGCGGCCCGCCAGGGGCACGCGAATCTATCATAGCATTTCAAGAACTGGACAGCAATTGGTAAATCCCGCGGTTCAAAATAGAAGAGTTCCGGCCTGCAGCGCTTCGAGCTCAAGCAGGGAGGTTTTGATGTCCAGTCCTCCGCCATAGCCCACCATCGCCCCTCCGGCACCAATAACTCTGTGGCAGGGGACAACAACCGGCACAGGATTACGGTTGTTCGCCCCGCCCACTGCCCGCACGGCCTGGGGATTTCCTATTTGCACCGCAATATCCTTGTAGGAAACCGAAGCTCCGTAAGGAATACTGCACAGCGCCTCCCATACCCGCAGCTGGAATGCCGTCCCTCGCATGTCCAGCGCCAGTGCGAAGTCCTTGAGCCGTCCGGCAAAATAATCCTCAAGCTGTGTTTTCGCCATGTTTAGCTTAAGGTCATCCGCCATCAGCACAGCTTGTCCCATATGTGCTGCCAGCCACTTCTCGATCCGCTTTCTTGTATTAACCATGGTGCCAAATTCAATCAGGCAGAGCCCGGCTTCTGTTGCACACAGTGTCAGCGGACCGATCGGAGACTCCATCTCCGTATAATAGACAGCTGTCCCGGGAGCTGTGTCAGACTCCTTTGCCCTCTTCATCACGCCTGTCCGTCTCCTTCCGCCTGTAACAGCTTGCTCTGCTTGTCCTGCTCACCCTGCTGCTCCAGCTTCTCCAGCTTCTCCAGCGCAGCCTGTGCCAGCTCCCTTACCTCAGTATCCTCTTCTCCCTGCAAGGAACGCTTAAGCGCCGCAAGCGCATCCGCGCCGCCGATCCGGCCGAGCGCCCAGGCTGCAGCGCCGCGCATTTCCGGACGGGGTTCCCGCAGCACAATCTCTGTCAGCTTCGGAACTGCCGCAGCTTCCTTGAAATTGCCGAGCGCGATCACTGCATTGCGCTGGATCGGCTTTTTGCCCCGCCAGGCTGCCGAGCTTGTGCCGAATTTCTCCTTGAACTCGCGGTTGCTGAGCTCCAGGATGGGCAGCAGCAGCGGTTTGACAACCTCCGGATCCGGCTGAAGCTCCGGACGGTGGTTCCAGCTCTTCCCGCGGTTCTTCGGGCAGACAATCTGGCACGTATCACAGCCGTACAGCCGGTTGCCGATCTTGGTCATATATTCATCGCTTAAAAAGCCCTTGGTCTGCGTCAGATACGAGATACAGGCCTGGGCATTAAGCTGCCCCGGACCTACAAGCGCTCCGGTGGGACAAGCATCAATACACTTGGTGCAATCCCCGCAGCCCTCCTCTACCGGTGCATCCGGGGGAAACGGGATACTTGTGACCATCTCCCCGAGATAGATCCAGGAGCCCCATTTGGGCGAAATAATGGAGCAGTTCTTGCCGCTGAAGCCGATTCCGGAACGCTCTGCCACCGCTCTGTCCACCAGTACGCCGGTATCAACCATACTCTCCATCACTGCATCCGGAACCCGCTCACGGATGAAAATCTCAAGCTTTGCCAGTGCTTCTCGCAGCACATGATGATAGTCTCTGCCCCACGAAGCCCTGGCCAGAATGCCGCGCCGTGCACCCGGTTCGGATTTGGGCGGGTTCTCCATTTTGGACGGATAGGCTACCGCAATGGAAATGATCGACTGCGGCACTCCGTTCTTCAGGGCCGGAACTGTTCTTTTCTCCAGATCAGGCTCCTCAAAACCGGATTCATACCCGTTATCCCTGTGCTCCTGAAGGATGTTCTTCAAATATAGAAAAGGATCTGCCGTTGTAAAGCCGATATCGTCAATACCCAGCTCTGCTGCCGCAGCCTTGATTTCAGCTTTGAGATTGTCCCACTTGGAAGGCGGGGGAGCGTAGGGTGACTGAGTGTTCATGTTCATTTCGCCTGCTCCTTTTCACTATATATATATCATTCACAACGCATTAAGCTTGGACAGCGGCCACCATATATATGCAGCCTTGCCGACGATGCGGTCTTGCGGAACAGCGCCGAAGTAACGGCTGTCTTTGCTGGCCCCGGCATGGCGGTTATCCCCCATCACAAAATAGGAACCGGCTTCCACCGTCAGCTCCGAAAAATCAGGATCTTCAATCTCTGTATCCGTATACGGTTCATCGGCTAACTTGCCGTTAACATACAGCTTGTGGTCCCGCACCTCTACAATATCTCCGGGGATGGCGATCACCCGCTTCACCAGAAATTCCTTGCGGTCCGGACCGGTGCTCGGATCATGAAGGACAACAATATCCCCGCGCCCCGGGTTTGCAAAGCTTAACGCAATTTTATTGACAATCAGCTTCTCGCCTTCAATCAGCGTCGGCTGCATCGACTTCCCGACAACGGTTGATACGTTAAATACAAACAGGTTAAGCAGCGACATCAGCGCAAAAACAATGAGGGCAGTAAAAATCCAGTCCCGCAGCTCCATCACCCATTTGTTTCTGAGTCCGGGTCCCCGGCGGTTATGGGTACTGGAGCGGTATCTTTGCTTGCGCCCCCGCATGAGTTCTCCTTCAAGCTCCCGTTCCATGTGCCACCTTCTTGCTTATATTTGGTAAAACATAACTATAACAATAGAAAAGCATATCTCCCGCCCATTTGCAATGGATTGCGGGAAGATATGCTTTAGTATAATGGAACAGACTATGCAAGTCGCTATAGTTCTCTAATCTAGAAAATGTTTCCGCTTACGCAGTACCCGAAAGAAAGTAAATTATCCGACAATGCTGAGCTTGCGTACGGATTTGAAGATGTGATTCTCGTCATATCCCATTGCTTCATAGAGCGGCAGGGCGAAGGAATTATGCTCATCGACAGCTACATAAATGCCGCTGACCTTGCGCGCCTGAAACCTGTTCTCCATCGCTGATACAAGACTTCTGCCGATTCCTCTGCGGCGGTAATCCGGATGGATGGCAATGCGGAAATAACAGCCATGATTCTTCTCGATCGTACCAATCAGCGCACCAACCAGCTCTCCTTCATCCTCAGCAACTACAATGAGATCGGAATCCCATGAAAGCTGCCTGGAGAAAGGCTCGATTGTGCTCTCGAAACATTCTTCCGACAATGCGGTTTGCAGCAGTTCAGTCACAGGGGTAACGTCGCTTAATTGAAAGGAACGAACGTGCATTCTTTAAATCTCCCTTTTCTATGGCTTAGAATTTTACAAAAAGAAGGAGTTCCCTTAACAGTGTGGCGAGGAAAAAAGCAATAAGAAAAGCAAAAAACACAAAAACAGATGTCTTTCGGGGAAATCATCGAATCATCAAAAAAGTAAATGCTAATCGAAGAAATCACGAATCCATCCATGCGGGGCTTTTCTTACCGATCAAAGATTATTAACCGGGTGTTAACCAGCCGTAAATATCTCCAATCTGCAAAAACCGAGGAATACCTGCTTTTAAGTCTATTAAAGCATACTTTTCTCGTGATATCATCATTTTTCTTTTGAAAGCGCTTGATATGAAGCGTTTACATTGAATATCTTTGTATAATTCCTTTTAAAAGGGAGAAAATAGACTTTCATATATACGCCCAGCAGCTTTTTATAAGTTTAACACACCATTTACATTTCCCGTCAGCTTTTAAGCCGGGGTTACTTTTCAAACACTTATGTTTGTTTAATGTTGCATTATTGTTCCAGATACGGTTTAATTAGAGTATCTTAACGGGTACATAACCTATGAGATACATCGGAAATAAGGGGTTTTGACGCAAAGACCGCCAAAATTCTTTATCTATATTAAAATTACTCAGGAGGGATTTTTCCATGGCATTTCAATTACCGGCACTTCCTTATCCAAACAACGCTCTTGAACCGCACATCGACGCATTGACGATGGAAATTCACCATGACAGGCACCACAACACCTACGTGACGAACCTGAACGCCGCACTGGAAAAGGCACCCGAACTGCAAGACAAAAGCATTGAAGAGCTCCTTACTGACCTGAATGCTGTACCGGAAGCTATCCGTACTGCTGTGCGCAACAACGGCGGCGGACATGCTAACCACACTTTGTTCTGGGAAGTGATCGGACCGAACGGCGGCGGCGCACCAACCGGCGCTCTGGCAGCTGCAATTGACAGCGAGCTTGGCGGATTCGACAAATTCAAAGAAGATTTTGCTGCTGCGGCAACTACCCGTTTTGGCAGCGGCTGGGCTTGGCTCGTTGTTAAAGACGGCAAGCTGGCTGTAACCAGCACTCCTAACCAGGACAACCCGATCAGCGAAGGCGCTACTCCGATCCTCGGCATCGATGTATGGGAGCACGCTTACTACCTGAACTACCAGAACAAACGCCCTGATTACATCAAAGCGTTCTGGAATGTTGTGAACTGGGAAGAAGTCGGCAAACGCTACGAAAGCGCAAAATAAGATCTCCTGCGGCTCAGCCGCTTAACTGATCTTATCTCCATAGCTACAACCGAAACGGCTGTGCCATCCTGTAAGGGATACGCACAGCCGTTTTGTTGTGTGTTATATACTACTTCTCATTATCCAGTTCATCAAAATAAGCGTTCAGCAGCTTAAGGAACACGTTCGGAAAAGCATAGTTCTCCATATCCCCGCGGTTGATCCAGCGGATCGCCCCGGCATCCTCGGGACTTGCGCCGCCGTCTTCGAACGGCTCAATCTGCGCCTGTGTGCTGCCGGACGGCCCCCCGCCGTACGCGAACAGACCGGCGGGAGCAGCCCCCGCCGCAGATTCCGCGCCGCCGGCCTGCTCCGCGGCCGCGTAGGCAGCCCGCGCTTCTGCCGCCAGCGGCAGCGCGGGAGCATCCTCCTCCCTGCAGCGGTACACCTGCAGGGTCCACACAATATGGCTGAATGTATGCTCCGCAGCCATCCAGTGCTCCTCAGGCCGGGCGAAGATCCCGGCCTGCCGCAGGGACCGGCGCAGCCGGTCCAGCGCAGCGGCCTCCGGCAGCTGCGCGCCGGGTGCGCCGCCCTCCGCAGGCGGCGCCAGCCAGTGCGGCAGCTCCCACATGCGGGCCAAAAGCCCGCTGGCCGGCCGCTGCCGGATGAGCACCCGGCCCGCGTGTTCCCCGCGGCCGGCAATCAGGGCCGTCAGCCGCTCCTCCGGGCGCGGCGGCTTGGCCTTGGTCTTGACGGGCAGCGATGTCTCGCAGCCCGCCAGGCGCGCGGCGCAGTGCTCCATCACCGGGCAGGTGAGGCAGCGCGGTGATTTCGGGGTGCAGACGAGCGCCCCGAGCTCCATCAGCGCCTGATTGAAATGCGAGGCTTCCCCCTCCGGGATCAGCGCTGCCGCCAGGCGCTCCATCTTCACGCGGGTGGGTCCCTTGGCAATATCATCTTCCAGCAGGAAGAAGCGGGACAGCACCCGCATCACATTGCCGTCCACCGCCGGCTCAGGCCGGTTGAAGGCAATGCTGAGAATCGCCCCGGCCGTGTAGGGGCCGACGCCCTTCAGCCCGAAGACGGCATCCCGGTCATCCGGGACCTGTCCGCCGTACAGCTCCTTTACCTGCCTTGCCGCATGCTGCAGATTCCGGGCACGCGAATAGTAGCCCAGTCCTTCCCAGCATTTAAGCACATCCTCTTCCGGTGCATCAGCCAGCGACTCCACCGTGGGAAAGCGCTCAATGAAGCGGTTGAAATAAGGGATCACCGTATCTACTCTTGTCTGCTGCAGCATAATTTCCGAAATCCAGATGTAATACGGATTCCGGTGGCGCCGCCAGGGCAGATCCCGTTTCTGCCTGTGGTACCATTCCAGCAGATTGCGGCTGAAGAATAACCCCGCCTCCTGACGACCTATCTCTTGTTGTTCATGCGTTGTCATGATTAGTCTCCTTGATTCTGGATTATTCTGCTACCTGCTCCACTACCGCAAAGGTGGAGGCCAGCTCCCGGCTGTGCGTAATTGTTATATGAATAATGTACCGGCTTCTCTCAAGCCCCAGCCTTTCCCAGGCTTTCTCCGAGAGGGCTGCTTCTGGCTTGCCGTAAGCATCAGGCAAAATCTCTATATCCTGAAAACCCACCCTGCTGCCGATTCCGCAGCCGAGCGCCTTTACGACCGCTTCCTTTGCCGCAAATCTCCCTGCTGCGAACTCCGCAGCATTGCCGGTGCGCTGCCTTGCCAGTTCAAGCTCACCTTCAGTGAGGACGCGCCGCAGAAAGCTTTTGCCGGAACCTCTGTTCATAAGAGCCTTAATCCGCCCGATTTCCAGCACATCATGCCCGATTCCGTAAATCATCATCCCACACTCCTTATGGCCAGACCGCTCTATACCTTCCATCAAAACTATGCTTACTAGACATTCATGCCGCTTAATTCGAGGCTTTCATAACCATGTCTTCCGTACAGACACCGTTATTCCAGAATAGGTTTACTAATGGTATAATCTTCTTGTGCTTTGGCACAGTCTTTCATTGTAATGATTATAAATTATAGCTGTCCCGGACACTTTCTGCCAGCCTTGCCTCTGATCATCCATAACAATTCACATATACCTTATATTCTCTGAAAGCGAGGGGAATCTCCCGATGAACCGTAATTTTGAACTGCCTGCCGGCGAGGATGCTGTGCTGCGCTGCTCGCATTATCCCGCCAAGGAACAGGCCGCAGCCCTGGTTATTATTGCACACGGATACAAAGGGTTCAAAGACTGGGGCATGTTCCCCTACACAGCAGACGCGCTAAGCCGGAAGTATGAAGTCATCACCTTCAATTTCTCCCATGCCGGAATCGGCCAGGATCTGTACAATTTTACCGAGCTGGAGAAGTTTGCCCGCAACACGTATAACCGCGAGATGAAAGATATGGAGATTCTGCTCTCTTATCTCAGCCAGCATCACCGGTTCGGCAGCCTGCCCGTGTTCCTGCTGGGACACAGCCGCGGAGGCGGGGACTGCCTGCTCTACGCTCTGGATCACCCGGACGAAATTGCCGGAGTCATCTCCTGGAATGGCATAACGGATCTGGATCTGTTCACAGAGAACCAGAAAAACGAGATGAGGTCACAAGGCCGCAGCTACGTGCTCAACGGGCGGACAGGCCAGCAGATGCCGCTCGATGCCGTGATCATTGAAGATCTCAAACGGCAAGCCGAACGGTATAATATCCTGGAACGGATGAAGACAGCCGGCTTCCCGGCCATTCTGATCCAGGGCAGCGAGGACGGTGAGCACCTGCGGCGCGGATCGGCACAATTGACGTCACTGCGTCCCGATATTGAATGGATCCAGATCGACGGCGGCAATCATACCTTTGGTACTGTACATCCTTTTGCCGGAAGCACTCCCCAGCTGGAGCAGGCTATTGCCGCCACCGGAACGTTCATTGACCACATTCTTGCAAAATAATCTGCTGCTGCAGCCCTATATATCCCCACAGCCAAAACCGCCGGGAGGCCTGTCCATCAGACAGATATTCCCGGCGGTTTGATGTAGTTGCCTGCTGTTAAATTCCCGGTATTACATTGCGCTTATGCGCAGTTCTCCGGTAGTAAGCCTCCAGCTTGGCTGCAGCTTCCGGATTAATCTCTTTGCCTTCCAGATAATCACTGTTGTCATCATAGGTAATGCCAAGCTCTGTTTCATCCGTCTGTCCCGGCCACAGGCCTGCTGTCGGCGCTTTGGTGACGATATCAGCCGGCACGCCGATATAGGCGGCAAGCTGGCGCACTTGGCGCTTGTTAAGTGTGCTGAGCGGAGTGATATCCACCGCACCGTCGCCCCATTTCGTGTAGAAGCCGGTGATGGCCTCGGACGCATGATCCGTACCGACCACGAGCAGATTATTCTCAAAAGAAAGTGCATACTGCATCACCATGCGCGTTCTCGCTTTAACATTCCCTTTGCCCTGGTGAGTCATATGGCGGTGCTGTCCCAGCGCTTTCAGGCCGTGCTCAACCTCAAGCGCAATTTCGTTCACCGCTTCTTCAATGTTGGTTTCGACGGTATGGGTCAGCGCAAACGCCTTCGCTACCGCATAGCTGTGTTCAATGTCCTCCTGCACGCCATAGGGCTGGAATACGCCCAGTGTCATATACTCTTCACCATGTTCTGCGGTCAGCTCGTCGGTCGCCTGTTTGCACAGGCCTGCCGCTACCGCGCTGTCGACGCCGCCGCTGATCGCGATCAGCAGTCCCTTGGCTCCCGCCTGGCGCACATATGCCTTGAGGAAGTCCACACGCTTGCGAACCTCTGCTTCCACATCGATGGAAGGCTTTACACCTAAATCAGCAATAATCTCCTGTTGCAAGCTCATTAACTACACCCCGTTTCATTTCTCGAAAATGGTCCTTATCATTGATTGCACAACAATTATATACCCTGAAATGCCGAAAAAATCCCGCATGCAGCCGGACTTCCGGCTGATGCGAGATCAAAGGGCCTAACAGCTATTACTGGCACAGACGGTTGAATACTTCCTTCAGTTCAGCAGCGATTTCAGCAGCCGAGCGGTCTTCAACACCGTGGCGTTCAATAAAATGAACGAGTTCCCCGTCCTTCATCAGAGCGATCGACGGCGAAGACGGCGGATATGGAGCAAAATATTCACGCGCTTTGGCAGTGGCTTCCTTCTCCTGGCCGGCGAAGACGGTGAACAGATGATCCGGCAGAATCTCGTTCTGCAGCGCCTGGGCTACACCCGGACGGCATTGGCCCGCAGCACAACCGCAAACAGAGTTTACGACGATCAGCGAGGTGCCTTTGGCGGCAGGAAGCGCAGCTTCCACCTCTTCCGGAGTCAGCAGCTCCTTAAATCCGATGCTGGTAAGATCATCACGCATAGGCTGAATTGAATCTCTCATATATTGACTAAATGACATGGACATTTCTTAGCACTCTCCTTTGCCTTTTGTAATATTTGGATAGAATACACTACAGCAGTACTCACTAACTTTATTATACATGCATACTCTGCGAAAGCAAGGGAGGCGCTCAGGCCTCTTTTTCCGTATTTACAGCACTGCCTTCATACCTCCATTCTCTGTGCCTCGTCCTCTGGGTGCCTGTCCTGCATGGCCTCATCAAGCTCTACCGGAAAAGAAACGGTGAAAACTGTACCTGCGCCCTCCTCGGAATTCACGGTTATTAAGCCCTTGTGCCGCTCCACAATACTTAGACACAGAGGCAGGCCAAGACCGGTACCCTGATTTTTGGTTGTAAAAAAGGGCACAAAAAGATTGTCGATCTGGTCCTGCGGAATTCCGCCGCCCGTATCCCTGATCAGCAGATCAACCTTGTCGCCGTTAATCCGGGTCTCTACCGTCAGCACTCCCTTGGGCTCCATGGCCTCCATCCCGTTGCGGACAAGATTAAGTATAAGCTGCTTGATCTCCCGTACATTCAGCTGGAGCAGCGGCAGCGACGGATTCAGCTTGAGCTCAACGCTCTGGCCGCGGAGATTGGCATCCGCCCAGATCAAAGGGCTCAGCTCTTCTATCACATGATGCAGCTGCACCCGTTCCGTTTCAGAAATCCGGCTCTGCGCCAGCGACAAAAAGTCGTTGATAATACTGTTGGCACGGTCCAGCTCATCCATTACGATCTGATAATAGGAGTTAAGCTCATCCGGGCTCTTCTCCCTCATCAGCTGCAGAAATCCGCGGACAACCGCCATGGGATTGCGTATTTCATGGGTAATGCCGGCAGCCATCTGTCCTACCAGCGTGAGACGCTCGACATTATCCAGCTCGCTGCGGAGTTTCTCCTCCTCCGTCAGGTCCTGAACGATCAGTACGGTTCCGCCAGGGGCTCCGGCTTCATGCTCCAGCGGAGCAATATAGATCTGATAGGTGCTGTCATCCACTTTGATTTTGGCATTGGAGCGCTGTCTGTTGCGGATGATGTCCTTCAGATTACCGAGCGTCTTCTCATCCATATTATTTTTGAAAATCTGGGAGGCAGGCTGGGACAAAATAATTTCCCTGGAGAAATTCGGATGATGGCGTCGGATCAGCTTCAGCATGAACTCATTCAGCTCCGTCACATATCCGCTGTCATTCAGCGACATAATATTAAGCTCTACCACATCCGTAATCTGCTGCAGCTTCTCCGACTGCCATTTGAACTTCTCCGAGATCCCCTTCATCTGTTCCTTGACCTGCAGCCGGTCCCAAGCGGTTTCGATGGTGTACACAAAAAGAGCCCCCAATATAACAGTAACGAACAAATATACTGCGGCCAGAACAGCATTCTCCGGGTTAGTATCATAAATGTTCCTGCTGTACATTTTGGGGACAAGCACGATGAACAGCATGCTCGGAAACAGAACGATCCACAGCATGCCTATTTTTTCAATAATCTTGCCATTCTTAAAAGGTCCGGCTAAGCCGAACAGCAGCGGATAGAGCAGAACCCCACTGTTAATTATCAGGCTGCTGACTCCGAGCTGTGAGGAATACAATGCCGTGCAGAGAACAAAAAAGGCCGCCAGGCACAGTCCCGAACGTAAATTTCCGTACAATATGCCGATGCAGGCGGGTAAAATTGCCAGATTCAAATACACTACATCAAATAATGTAGTAGACAGGATGGTGCAGAAGGTAATACTCATGGCACTGATAATGATCAGAAATCCCTGGTCCTCGGGAAAATGCCGGTTTCTGCGGGTTACATTCCCTTGATCCATCCACCATATGAGCAAAACCAGAAAGGAGCTAGCAGACAATATTTGCAATAAAATATCCTTTACCGCATAAAAAATTGCAATCACTCCTCAAATTGGACAAAATCCCCTTTCTACTGATTAAAGCACAGCCGGGCTGTTATGACAACGAATATCACTGCAGATTCCGTGATACTGGCTACACCGCAGCCGGAATGGTATGATGCCGTTAGCAGCAATTGAAATCCGTACTGGGTTAAGCATATAAAGGAGCAGATTTTCACATGAGTAAATATGATGTAATTGTTATTGGCGGAGGACCGTCCGGACTGATGGCCAGCGTTGCCGCTGCGGAACACGGCGCCTCCGTCCTGCTGATAGATAAAGGGGCCAAGCTTGGCCGGAAGCTGGGAATTTCCGGGGGCGGGCGCTGCAATGTGACCAATGTCAAGGAAACCGCTGAGCTGATCGCGCACATTCCCGGCAACGGACGGTTTCTGTACAGCGCGTTTGACCATTTTAATAACCTGGATATTATCAGCTTCTTTGAGAACCTGGGGATTGCCTTGAAGGAAGAAGACAACGGGCGGATGTTCCCTGTGTCCGACAAAGCTTCAAGCGTCGTATCGGCACTGATCAGCAAAGTCCGCAGCCTCGGGGTGCAGATCCTGACCGATAGTCCGGTACGCGAGGTAATGTATGACAACGGGGCGGTGCTGGGAGTGCGCCTGCAATCAGGCCAGGCATTCTCTGCCGGCGCCGTCGTTATCGCTACCGGGGGAAAATCGGTACCGCAGACCGGCTCTACCGGAGACGGCTATCCGTGGGCCGAAGCGGCGGGACATACGATCACGGAGCTATTTCCTACAGAAGTACCGATCGTTTCACGTGAGGAGTGGATCAAATCCGGGGATTTGCAGGGGCTGTCACTGCGTGATGTCACGCTGACGGTCTGGAATGCCAAGGGCAAGAAGGTTATCGCCCACCGCGGGGATATGATCTTTACCCATTTCGGGCTGTCAGGCCCCATTGCCCTGCGCTGCAGCCAATTTTTGCGCCAGGTCCAGCGCAAATCAGGAACAGAAGACGTCGAGCTGTCCATTGACCTGTTCCCGGATGACCATCCGCAGGAGGTGGAGACCCGGCTGACGGACAAGCTTGCCTTGGAGCCCAAGAAGGCGATCCGCAATTCGCTTAAAGGGCTGCTGCCGGAAAGGCTGATTCCGCTTCTGCTGGCCAAAGCCGGCCTCGACGGAGACATTACCGGCCATCACCTGCCGAAGAGCAGCCTCCAATCCCTGGCTGCGCTCCTGAAGCGTATGCCGGTTCAGGCCCATGGCACCCGTTCCCTGGCTGAAGCCTTTGTTACCGGCGGCGGGGTCAACCTGAAAGAGATCGAGCCTAAAACGATGGAATCAAAGCTGATGCAGGGGCTGTACTTCTGCGGCGAAATTCTTGATATTCACGGATATACCGGGGGATATAATATAACCGCGGCTTTCTCCACCGGTTATACGGCGGGCAAGCATGCGGCGGGGCAGCAGTAGACTGTTTATTCTAAGGATATTGATCCAACAAAATGGATGAGTGTTTTTGGCAAATTCCGTTTCAGTAAGTGGTATCACAAATTGCAGTTGGAATTTCTCCAGCTAATTTCGGTGTATATTACGATTTATACGTTTTAGATGGAATTCCTCCACCTAAATGAGTCCCTATCCTGTACTTGTGATGGAATCCGGTATATTAGGTGGAGATTTTCCGGCTAACTCCTCCATTTAGGCATTTCAAGGAAAATTAAGTGGAGAAAATCCCATTGATGAAATGGGCGGGGCTTTGGTGTCCAGGTTTTGATGTCCATGATTTGCTTTCGGCTTTCCGAACGTTCCGGGCTTCCCGCCATAATAAGATGCAGGGAGGCAGCTTCATCACCTGAAGCCTGTCCTGCCAACCCAAAAACAGCGTTACCTGTGCAACATGCACAAGTAACGCTGTTTGCTGTACGGCTCCCGTAGCCAGGCTTAGCGGGCAGCTGAATCTGTACTATTTGGCAAAACGGATTTCGCTAAACATCCGGGCGATCAGCACACCGGCAGCAGCACCGGCAGGTATAAAGAGCAGGACTCCCCACCAGCCGTATACCGGGATGCAGAGCACAGCCGCGCATACCAAGGCATACGGCAGCAGCAGAATCTGCAGCGCCTGCGAACCCGCTATGGCCTTCTGCTGCTTGGTGAACGGCAGGATGCCGATGTAGTCATCCCCTGCGAATCCCGACCAGAAGGAAGACAGCCAATACGCCATCATACAGGTAAGCACCAGGAACAGCAGCCATTTCAGTACCGGCGGCAGGATGAGGATTACAGCCAGCGACACCCCTGTAAACTGCAGATACAGCTTCAGATGCGCCGGATTACGCATCAGGGCTTTGATCCCCGCTGCGGCAAAACGGCTTTCCGGCGCTCTTGAAGACAGCAGCGGCTGCGATTTACGCAGGATCCGCGGTTTGTACCGGGTAGGACGCGGCTTGTCGAGAACCCGGCTCAGCAGCAATCCGGCAATTTTCATCCGCTGCCGTAAGTCTTCCCGCACACCGTCGGCAAAGCTCCCGCGCAGCTGCAGACGGTGACGGGCGGCTCCTGCCGCTGCTGCGGCAAAGAGGACGGCGGCCGTCAGCATCAGCACTGGACGGCTGCTCCAGGAAACAGCTGCCCAGACATAGATTCCGCAGGGCAGCGTTACTGCCGGAAGGAGCCACAGCCAGCGCCGGAAGCCCATGTGCTGCACCTTTACGAGGTGTCCAAACAGCTTGACACAGCAGCCGCAGGCAACGGTCAGTGCGAGTAAGGCTCCAGCCGCAGCCGTAGACAGCCCGAAGCTGCGGATCATGAAGGGCAGCAGAATGACATAGGCCGCTGAAATTTTAAGCGCGGTAACTATAAGGCTGTATACCACTCCTTTGAACATGATCTTCCTGTTCCAGCCGGAACGCTGCAGGAGGAACAGGGAATCTCCCTCCTGCTGGAACAGCATCATCCCGCCGCTTGCCAGCAGCAGCGCAAGCAGCAGAGGGATGGCTGCAAACGGCAGATAGCTGCTCCAGGCCGGTAATTCTTCCTGCCAGAAACCATAATAGTACCGGCCTCCCAGCAGTCCTCCCGGGATAATAATGTACAGCAGGACAGTCCAGTCCGCTGCCGTACGAATAATTGCCGTCTGTTCCCGCAGGTGTGAGAGAAGCCTGCGCCGGAACAAAGCGGGGGCGGAAGGAAATATATATCCGGTTCTGTCCTTGGAGGAGCTCAGCTTCATAACTGTCTGGTCCCGCCCCTTCATGTCAGCACGTCGAAGCAATCAAACAACGCCCCCTCCGCCAATCCGGCAGCTGTGCGGATTTCCGCAAGTGAACCTGCTGCTGACATTCGTCCGCCGGAGATCAGCACGAAGCTGTCGCAGATTTTCTCAGCGGTATCCAGCACATGCGTGGACATCAGCACCCCTGCCCCGCGCAGGCGCTCCTCTTCCAGCAGCCGCAGGAAATCCTTCGTAGCGCGCGGATCGAGCCCGATGAACGGCTCATCCACGATGTATATGTCCGGCTGAACCAGAAAGCCGAGCATCAGCATCATTTTTTGCTTCATGCCTTTGGAGAAGCCTGCCGGCAGATCATCGCGCACATGCGCCATGCCGAACTGTGCAAGCAGTCTTTCAGCCGTGGCCTGAAATGACTCGTAAGGCATCCCGTAGGCTGCAGCCGCCAGGTCGAGATGTTCCCACAGTGTCAGGTCCTCATAAAACACAGGCTGCTCCGGAACATAAGCGCAGGAGCTGTTCTCCCCTCCGATGGTTACCTTGGCCTTCGCATGCTTCAGCAGACCGAGCAGTGTTTTAATGGTCGTGCTTTTGCCTGCCCCGTTAGGACCGATTAATCCAAGAAGCTGTCCCCGCCGCACTTCAAAGGTGATGCCGGCAATCCGTTTATCCCCCGCTTCATATCCGGCTTCTTCAATGGCAACCTCCAATACAACATTCTCTTCCATACCACATTCCCTCTCCCATGGATTGCGTTACATCCAACCAATGCAATCCTTTTTTATCCATTATACATGAAGTACCTGATCAGGCTACCGGTTCAGACACAGCCTGCAGTGCCGTCTCATCGCTGCCCTCGATTCTGCCGCGCAGCATCAGCATTGCCGCTCCGAGCATTGCGGCCAGCATTCCCGAGACAATAAAAGCAGCCACCGGCCCCGCCGAAGTCACCATTGCCCCTCCGGCGACAGGCCCCAGAATAACCGCAGCACTCGTGAGACTGTTCACTGTACCGAACACCCGTCCTGTGTAGGCTTCAGGTGTCCGGCGCTGGAGCATGGCATTGAAGGGGATAAAGACCAGGCCCGCTCCCGTTCCCGCAAGAGCAAAGGTGCCGAACAGTATGATATTCATCCAGATTCCCGCATCGCCGTAGGAGGTTATCACAGCTGCTGATGCGAAGACAGCACCCATCAGGATCGCCCCGGTGCTCATCAGGACCAGCGGACGCACAGCACCGCGCAGACGGGCTGTGAACAGGGCGGACAGCAGCGTACCGAAGCCGCTGGCAGCCATGCACCAGCCCAGCAGATCCTCGCTGACCCCGGGAATCTCCCTGAACAGCGTAACGGTCTGTGAATCAGCAATCTGCAGTACCATCAGCACTGACACAAGCATAATCATGCCGCTGAGCACGACCGGCATTCCGCTGATCAACTTCAGACCGGCCCCCGCTTCCCTGCGGAAGGTTTGAAAGCCTTTGGAGCGGTTAGCGGCTTCCCCGTTACTTTCTCTGGCAGTCCGGTACTTCCCGGCATGCGGGACAGCCAGCAGGATCAGCGCGGAGATCAGATAGGTGATGGAGTCGATCCAATAACAAGCCGATATCCCGACTGCCGCCACCAGAAGTCCGCCCAGAGCCGGCCCGATGATTTTGGTAATCTGTTCGATTGAGGAGCTGAGCGCTATCGCCTGATCCATCTGTGCAGGCGGTACCAGCTCCTTAAGCTTGCCGCTTTTGGCTGGAGAGAACAGGACATCCATAATGCCTTTAGCCACCAGCAAGATGTACACCTGCCATAATGAACCAGCGAAGATGAGACCGGCAACAATGCCGGCACGGATCAGATCCGAACCGATCATAATGGCCTTGCGGTCCAGCACATCACTTAAATAACCGGCCAGCGGGCCGCCCAGCAGCATAGGCACGGCCATGCATAAGGACAGCGCCGTAATCTCCCATGGCGTCGCCTGCCATTTCAGCCCTACCATGGTCAGCAGCGCCAGAAAATACAGCCAGTCCCCGATATTCGAGACCAGCTGGGCCGAAATGAGCAGCATAAACGGCTTGTTGGCAGTCAGTTTCCCTTTCTGCACTTCCAGTTCCGCCCCTTGTTTCATATCCACTCCACTCCCCGTTATGTAATTACATTTATTTGTAATTTATAGTAAGGGAATGTGCTGTTGAGATCATCGCACCCGGGGTGTATCTGTAAGCTGCGCCGGAGACGTAAACCCGTGTCATCCTGCAGACGGATGGCCAAAAAGGCTGGAATACTGCCAAATTTTATAATTATCAAAAAAATGTTTGATTTTTAATAATTAAAAGTGTGCTCATTGTGACAAATCACATGTTCCAGAATCATTGTTTGACGTATTGTAAAGCTATATTAGAAATTCCCAGCAAAACAAGTTACCGGATACCGGCTGTATTCTCAACCGTACAGGGCAACCTGTACGATTAACACATAACGATAGAGGGTGGAAAAGCATGATACAATCCTATGAACGCGATACTCAGCTGACACTTCATTTGTACCGGGTTTTTGCCAAGTCATTTAAGAGCATCAATGAGCATGCCGTTACCGGCAGCAAGATTGAAGGCTTTAATCCCACAGCCTTCGCCGTAATGGAGGTCCTCTACTACAAAGGTCCTCAGCCGATCCAGCAGATCGGAGCCAAGCTGCTGCTGCAGAGCGGCAATGTCACTTATGTGATCGACAAGCTGGAGGAACGCGGTTATCTGCAGCGCAAGCCTTGCGCGAATGACCGGCGTGTCATTTTTGCCGAGCTGACTGCGGAAGGCGAGAATCTGATGAGTGAGATGTATCCGAAGTATTCAGAGCGCCTGCATCTCGCATTCAGCGGTCTGAACGACGAAGAGAAGGAACAGATGATTATTCTTCTGAAGAAAATGGGACTGCAGGCCGAGAAGCTCTCACCGCTCCCGCGGAAGTAACATCTGCCCCTTAACTGTTGTGAATCTATTCACTACCTGACTTGAGTTGTATGATCTTAAAGCTTTATACTTTCAAGCCAAAAGGCTGGCCATCCTGTTCGGGGATGGCCAGCCTTTTCATTTTGTTATAGTACACCTTCCGCCCGGATATCAGGCCTTTTTGAGCGCGTGTTCTTCTTCTGCCAGAGAGGGAACACCCTTGCGCAGCCCCCAGGAAATGAGCAGTGACAGCACCGCGAACACTGCCATCAGGACGAAAAGGGAATGAAGACCGCCCTCAAGCGCACTGTGTAGACTGTTCCAGGCTTCGCCGGACAGTGTGCTGCCGCCATGGGGATTAAGCAGCTGGTTGATGTCCTCTCCTGCCGCCGGGGAACCCGGTTCATCAGCCAGCTGTCTGCTGATGGTCAGATTCAGCCAGGAGCCGAAGACGGCGACCCCAACCGTCTGCCCGAGCGAGCGGGTAAACGTATTAAGGGCTGTGGAAGCTCCCCGCTGTTCATGCCGGACAGAGGATTGGGCGATAATTGTAAACACTGTAGAAGCGTAGCCGAAGCCGACCCCGCAGAAGAGCATCAGGATCAGCAGCAGCAGCTGTGAAGAATCTCCGGTCATAAAGGCAAGGCCGGCGGACCCGGCGACAATCAGCGCCAGCCCCAGCATGCCTGTACGGCGGGAGCCGGACCGCAGAATCATTCGGCCTCCGGCAATGGAGCCCAGCATCCAGCCTACAGACATTGGGGCAAGCAGCAGGCCTGAGAGTGCCGCGCTTTTGCCAAAAACACCTTGAACCCACAGCGGCACATACGTAGACAGGCCGATGATCAAGGTGCTGACCAGCAGATTGGCTGCGGTGGATACGGCAATATTACGGTTCGAGAACAGCGTAAGCGGCAGCATGGGTTCAGGTGCACGCCGCTCGACAAACAGAAATGCGGTCAGCAGGATGACGGATACGCCGAGGATGCCGAGCAGCAGCGGTGAAGTCCAGGGCAGATTCTGTCCGCCTGTTGTCAGCCCGTAGAGCAGCGCCCCCATACCCGCCGCGAACAGCAGCACTCCGGCAACATCGATTTTGGCCTTGCGCCTTACTTTCTCTTCTTTCAGATAACGCATGATAAAGAAAATCGACAGCAGGCCAAAGGGCAAATTAAAGACAAACACCCAGCGCCAGCTTAAATAATCTACAACATAGCCGCCCAGAAGCGGGCCAACCAGCGAGGAAATCCCCCATACAGAGCTTAGAAGCCCCTGTGTCTTGGCACGTTCTTTAATGCTGTAAATATCGCCGATAATGGTAAAGGTCATCGGAATAAGCGCCCCGGCCCCGATTCCCTGGATTCCGCGGAATATAATCAGCTGTTCCATACTCCCGGAAACGCCGCAGAGCAGCGAACCAAGCAGAAAGACAACGGCTCCGCCGATAAATACAGGCTTGCGTCCGATCAGGTCACTCAGCTTGCCGAAGATCGGTGTTGCCACCGCCATAGCCAGCAGATAGGCGGTAAAAATCCAGCTCAGCCATTGAATGCCCTGAAAATCTCCGACAATTGCCGGGCCGGCAGGTCCGGTTACTGTCCCTTCAATAGCCGCCAGAAAGGTCGCCAGCAGCACCCCTGTCAGTATCAGCCTTCGTTCTGTTACTCCTGGTGACTTCAATGATTCCAGTCCTCTCTCTATGTATTATCCTGGGCTCTCTCACCGCGCAGCAGGGCATATAGAACAACATCCTGAAATCCCTCTGCGGTATGTCGGTACTGGCGCAGCAGCCCCTCCTGCCGGAAGCCCAGGCCCTGAAACAGCTTCCCGGCCCGGATATTGTCCGGATGGCATAATGCCTCGATCCGGTTAAGCCCCATGACCCCAAAACCAAATCCAAGCGCAAGCTCAAGCGCTTCCGTCATATATCCCTGCCCCCAGTAAGCCGGCGCCAGCTCGCAGCCGATTTCCCCCCGGTAGGCGCCGGCCAGCTGCCAATAGTTATAGCCGCAGCTTCCGATAACTCCGGCTCCCGGCAGGGTGATGCTCCAGCGCAGGCTTTCCTCTTCCTGAGCCATTTGCAGCAGCAGTCCAATGAGCTGCTGCGCATCTCCGGCAGAAGACAGCGGCGGAGCATTCAGCCACGGCGCAACCCGCGGATGAGTCCAAACGGGGAACAGCGCATCCGCATCCCGCGGCTGCATCCCGCGCAGCTCTACTCTATGTCCGCCCAATACAGGTGCCACTCCATTGCTCACATACAAGCGTGCTCGTCCCCTTTCATCTTTACAAGTATACATCATATGTAATCTATTCCTTAACTAAAAACTGACAATTCATTTTCTGCTCTATAAAAAAAACGCCTGCACCGGATTAGATCTTCCCGGATGCAGACACTGGTTATTGTTCTATTTCAAAAGCTGCTGTCATAAAGTGACGTCAGCACAAGCCGGGCATCATCCCTAGGCCTTAGCTGCTGCGGCTGGCTTCAGCACCTCGGTGCACAGCACCTGGAGCTTCTCTTGAATCGCCTTGAACTCTTCAATTCCCGTGCCGGTAATGCTGAACGCATCTCCATGGGCTGACAGGAAGTTCTCCTGTGCAAGCCGTTCGAGTTCCTGCTTCACTTCACGTTCCGCTACCCGGTATCCCAAATTCTCAAGCTCCGGCTGCATTTCCGATAACGTCAGGTCTCTCTCATGTGCAAAATAAAGCATATGGATTCCTATGAACAAGTTCTGTACGTCAGCGCGCATACTCCACTCCTTCCGGCCAATAGCCTTCGTTATATAAAAGCTATAAAAGCATTACCCTCCAGAGGCTTCCCGGAAACATGGGGGCATTCCAGTTCATATATGAATTGGTGCTCCTGCAAAATAACGGTAAAGCTTGACGCAGCGAGGTTTGCTGTACTATGTTGTTAGTTACAGAAGTATTTTCATACCGATTTAGGGTACAGGAAGGTGATGTTACATGTTTCAGGCTATGCCGTACGATGGAACACGCAGTGAGCGGTTTGAGGCTGTTCTAACCCAGCTCGCGGCACTTATGGAAGGTGAACCGAACGCTATTGCCAATCTGGCTAATGCTTCGGCACTGCTTAAATTCTCACTTCCGGATACAAACTGGGCCGGATTCTACTTATTTGACGGCAAGGAACTTGTCCTTGGTCCTTTCCAGGGGCTGCCGGCATGCATCCGCATTCCGCTGGGCCGCGGTGTATGCGGAACGTCTGCCGCTGAGCGCCGTACACTCGTTGTGGATGATGTCCATGCCTTCCCCGGACACATTGCCTGCGATGCCGCCTCCAACAGTGAAATCGTCGTTCCTCTGATCAAGGATGACCGGCTGCTGGGTGTGCTGGATATCGACAGTCCGCTCAAGCACCGTTTCGATGATGAAGAGCGCCGGTTCCTGGAACGGTTCGCCGCAATGGTTGCCGAAGTGATCTAAGCCCTTGGCCGGGCAGTAAGCAAAAAGCCGCCGGACCCGCAGGTTACTCTGCGGATCCGGCGGCTTTTTTGGCGTGCGGCGGAGCAGCCTTACAGCTCTCCCGGGCTTAAATATAGACTTATACGTGCACCGGCTGGATGTTCCAGATCTCGGAAGCATACCGGGCAATGGTATTATCACTTGAAAATTTGCCGGAGTGGCCGATATTGATGATCGACTTTTTCAGCCATTCCTTGGGATTGCGGTAGGCGAGATCAATCTTCACATGGGTCTCGACATAGCTCGCGAAATCCTTCAGTACGAAGAATTCATCATTATGCTCCAGCAGTGACTGGTAAAGGGAATGGAACTCCTGGGAGTTGCAGCAGAGCGGTCCCGGAGTAACCAGCTGATCCAGCACCTCCTTCACCCGTCCGTCGCCGTTGTAGATATCACGGGCGTGATAGCCGCCATACTGGTAATAATCCATGACCTGTTCTGCCCGCAGCCCGAACAGGAACATGTTGTTGTCGCCGACCATCTCATGCATCTCTACATTGGCCCCGTCCATGGTGCCGATTGTCAGCGCACCGTTCATCATAAATTTCATATTCCCCGTACCGGAGGCTTCCTTGCTTGCTGTAGAGATCTGTTCGCTCACATCGGCTGCCGGAATGATCTTCTCGGCCAGGGATACCGAGTAATTCTCCAGGAAGAAGATGCGGATCTTGCCCTTGATATCCGGGTCTTTGTTGACTACGTCAGCCACCGTGTTGATCAGCTTGATGATCCGTTTGGCCAGATGATAGCTTGGAGCCGCCTTGGCACCAAATATAAAGGTGCGCGGCACCATATCCATAGACGGATTATCCTTAAGCTGGTTATACAAATGCATGATATGCAGAATATTCAGCAGCTGGCGCTTGTAGGCATGCAGCCGCTTGACCTGCACATCGAAGATGGAATCCGGATCGACCTGAACCCCATGCTTTTTACTGATGTATTCCGCGAGACGCAGCTTGTTGCGGCGTTTGATCGCAGCCACCTGCTCCTGGAAGGCAGAATCCTCACAGTATTTGATCAGACCGATCATCTCCTGCGGATGATGAGCCCAGCGGGTGCCGATCGATTCGTTAATCAGCCCGGCAAGCTCCGGATTGGCATGCTGCAGCCACCGGCGGTGGGTAATGCCGTTAGTCTTATTGTTAAACCGGTGCGGATACATCTCATTGAACAGCCGCATTTCACGCTTTTGCAGAATTTCCGTGTGCAGTGCTGCTACACCGTTGACACTATGGCTGGCCACAATCGCCAGATGGGCCATACGCACCTGATCATCATGGATGATCGCCATCTGGTTAATCCGGTTCTGGTCGCCCGGATATTTGCCCATCAGTTCACCGCAGAAGCGGGCATTGATCTCTTCGATGATCAGGAAAATGCGCGGCAGCAGCTCTCTGACCATGCCGAGCGGCCATTTTTCCAGGGCTTCACTAAGGATCGTATGATTGGTATAGGACACCATCCGTGTGGTCATGCTCCAGGCCGTATCCCAGCCGAGGCCGTGAACATCCATCAGCAGCCGCATCAGCTCAGGAATTACCAGTGTCGGGTGGGTATCATTAATATGCAGCGCGACCTTATCAGGCAGCTGTTCAATCGGCAGCCCCAGCTTGCTGTAGGTGCGCAGAATGCTCTGCAGCCCGGCGCTGCACAGGAAATACTGCTGTTTAAGCCGGAGCAGCTTGCCTTCATACTGGGAATCATCCGGATACAGGAATTCCGAGATGGATTCTACCGAACGTTTGTAATCCAGAAACTTGTGATAATCGGTTCCGGCCAGAGAGCCGGAAATCCGCGAAGGCCGGGTGATCGATTCGGCACTCCAGTTGCGCAGCGTGTTCACATGCCTGCGGTCCGCACCAATAACCGGAATATCGTACGGAACCGCACGTACCGCTTCATAGTCCTTATGTTCAAAGACCAGCTCGCCGTTCTCCTGGCGGGTCTCCACATGCCCCCAGAACCGTACCTCTACCTGTTTGTCTTCGCGCCGTACTTCCCATACATTATCGTTCTGCAGCCAGTAATCCGGCAGTTCAACCTGATACCCGTCCACGATCTTTTGCTCAAACAAGCCGTATTTGTAACGGATGCCGCAGCCATGGCCCGCATATTGCAGAGAAGCCAGAGAGTCCAGGAAACAGGCTGCCAGCCGTCCGAGACCGCCGTTGCCGAGTCCCGCATCCGCCTCCTCCTCTTCAATATCGAGCAGACAGAATCCGAGCTCCTCCAGGCCCTGGCGCACAACCTCCAGTACGCCCATATTGAGCAGATTATTGCCAAGCAGCCGGCCGATCAGAAACTCCATGGAGAAGTAATAGACCTGCTTGTTCTTGTCGGATTTATACTTCTGATTGGTATCAGCCCAATTCCTGCCCGCATTCTCGCGGATCATGTTGCCTAAAATGTTGTAGACATCAGCATTCGAAGCTTCTTCCAGCGGTTTGCCCAATTTCCCGATGAGTGTTTCGCGGAACACTTGTTTAAAGGTTTCTTTATCGTTGAACAACAGCGGGTTCCTCCTGACAAATGCATTTTTTGATAAGCCGGGGTCTCAGTAACAGCGCTGGACCAGACAGGCTGCCGGAAAATGCGCAGTCCACCTGATCCAGTGGTTTATATTTTGCTGCTCTTGGCAATGACAAACGGACGTTTGCTGTCCCCGACGAGAATCCGGTCTTTGCTTAGATGCACATCTTTATCCATGATGACATTTTCAATTACAGCGTTCTCTTCTATTATACACTTCTGCATGATGACGGAGTTCACAATCTTCGCGCCTTTACGAATCTGTACCCCCCGGAAAATCACGCTGTTCTCCACCGTTCCGGCAATGATGCAGCCGTTGGCGACCAGAGAGTTGCTGACCTCGGCACTGTCGAGATAACGCGTAGGAGCTTCATATTTGATCTTGGTCTGAACCGGGTTCTCCTTGAACAGGCCAAAATAATTCTCCTGCTTCAGCAGCGCAAGGCTGTTCTTGTAGTAGCTCTCCAGCGAGTTGATGACAGCATGATAGCCAGTATATTCATAAGCGGCAATTTTGAACTTGTGGCGGTTCTTCTGGATCGCATCACGGAAAAAATAGCTTTCGCCATGCGCAATGCAGAACTCCACCTGCTCCAGAAAGAGCTTTTTCTCCATAATGAAAATGTCCAGGTACACATTCGGATGATCCTTCTCATGATGGATATTCGTCACATTGTTGTCTTCGTCCACCTCAACCCGCAGGCAAGGGTCATGCTCCGGCTGAAGCTCATCCGTCTTCTTGTAGACAAGCGTTACGTCGGCTCCCTTGCTCAGATGGTACTTGAAGACCTCCTGAAAATCAACGCTGTTGATATGCTGGCTGCCCGAGAACACGATGTATTTGGCCGAGGCCCGCTTGAAGAAATCCAGATTGTTGTGAAAATGCTGCAGATCGCCAAGCGACGTATCCGTCGGATCGTTCCAGTCAGGCGGCAAAATGAACAGGCCCCCGTGCTTGCGGTTCATATCCCAGGACTTGCCGTCTCCGAGATGGTCCATCAGTGAACGGTATTTGCGGCGGACGAACAGCCCTACGCTCTCCAGCTCCGCCCGCATCATATTCGACAGTACGAAATCGATCAGCCGGTAACGGCTGGCAAAAGGCACGGCTGCACCGCAGCGGAAATATGTCAATTCATTTAATTTGTCCAGTTCATGGTCAAGGTTAATTACGCCCAGAAGCTCTTTCATCACGGTCACCGTCCTTTAGGTTATATGGTTTTGGCTGCAACTGATTTACGTTTCTTGCTGCGGTTGTCGATGAGCAGAATTTCATCCTCATTCTCGCGTTCGACCCCGATCTCCATATAATCCTCGATGACTGTATTTTCACTGATAATGGCTTTGTGAATTCTTACATTCTTGCCAATCTTCACCTTGGGCATAATAACAGAGTCGGTAATCACACTGCCTTCACCAACCTCTACTCCGTAAAAGAGCACCGAATGCTTCACTTCGCCCTTCACGATGCAGCCTTCGTTAATAATGCAGCTTGAGACCTTCGCTTCAGGGGCCACATACTGCGCAGGCTGGTTCGGGTTGCGGGTAAAGATGCGCCAGTCCGGATCATTCAGGTTCAGCGGTGGGGTATCGCTCAGCAGGTCCATGTTGGCCTCCCAGAGGCTGGTTACCGTACCCACATCCCTCCAATAGCCTTCAAACGGATAAGCATAAAGGGAGTTGCCGTCTTCCAGCATCATCGGAATAATGTCCTTGCCGAAGTCATGGGTGGATTTTCCGTTCTCCCCGTCCTCCAGGAGATGCTTGCGCAGAACTTCCCACTTGAAAATATAGACGCCCATGGAAGCCAGTGTACTCTTCGGTTTGGCAGGTTTCTCGTCAAATTCGTAAATCTTCAGGTCTTCTTCCGTATTAAGTATACCGAACCTGCTGGCTTCCTCGAGCGGAACGTCGATGACCGAGATCGTGCAGTCGGCGTTTCTTTCTTTATGGTATTTGAGCATTGCGTTATAGTCCATCTTGTAAATGTGGTCGCCGGAGAGGATCAGCACATGCTCCGGATCAAATTGATCTACAAATTTAAGATTGCGGTAAATAGCATCGGCCGTTCCCCGGTACCAGCTGCTTCCGTTCTCCCGTTCGTGCGGCGGCAGCACATACACTCCGCCGTTCTTGCGGTTCAAATCCCAGTCACTGCCTACCCCGATGTATGAATGCAGCACAAGCGGCTCATATTGCGTCAGCACGCCAACTGTATCGATACCTGAATTGGAGCAATTACTCAGGGGGAAATCTATAATGCGGTACGTCCCTCCAAAATAAACTGCGGGCTTGGCGAGCGATTTGGTCAATCCTTTCAACCTTTTCCCTTGGCCTCCCGCCAATAGCATGGCTACCATCTCTTTTTTCTTCATGGAAGAGCCTCCTTGACTTATGGGTGTTAAAGCATGTAATCAATTAGGTTGAATGAATAATGTACATTGCGGTTTGGACCCAAAATAGAAATACAGGAAAGAAGTAAACCAGAAAGAATAAAAATGAAAGAAATGAGCTTGATAGGAAATTAGACAAGGGTAATAAACGGGGAATTCACGAGAAACGGGATAAGCTTCCGGAGCAGCCGAGACGGCTCCCGGCAACCGGAGATATCCTTATTGTAGAATGTTCTATATCCGCCGTCAAAACCCTTTATTGCGTTCCAAAAACTTTAATTTCTAACTATATTCCTTATTAATGACATTAACATTCCGTATAATTAAATTAACCCTAATGATTAACCATGAACTGCGATTTTTAATCTGTTTTTTGTTCTTTACCAGTAATCTTCAGCAAATCTTCAATTTGGTGTGTCATAATACTGCTATCTTTATTTAAAATGGAGGAAATTAGAGATGAAAGCTGCCCAAGGTGTGCGCCTGCTGCTCGTGGATGACGAGCCTCATATACTCCAGTTCCTGGAACTGGGCCTGATCAATGAAGGATTTGAAGTAAGAACTGCCCCCGACGGTGCCGGCGCTATTGCCGTTGCTGCCGATTTCAAGCCCCATGTCGCCATTCTGGATGTAATGATGCCGGGTATGGACGGGTTTGAGCTCTGCCGTTACCTCCGGTCGGAGGAGACTGAAATTGCGGTTATTATGCTCACGGCCAAGGACGAGGTTGATGACCGGGTGAAGGGGCTGTCCATCGGTGCTGACGATTATATGGTCAAGCCGTTCAGCTTTGAAGAGCTGCTGGCCCGGATCCAGGCGCGGCTGCGCAACCAGTTTCCGGGACTGCTCGGCGAGGTGCGCTGCGGGCCTTTCCGTATCGACGGCAGACGGAAGGAAATCCGCCACAAGGACGAGGTGCTGGAGCTGTCTCCTACGGAGTACGAGCTGCTGCAATACATGGTGATCAATCATGGCCTGGTACTGAGCAAGCCGATGATCCTCGACAAGGTGTGGGGCTATGATTTTGGCGGTGAGGAGAATATTGTAGAGGTCTACATCCGCTCCCTGCGCGAAAAACTGGGCGATAAGGATCACCGGATTATCCGCACGCTGCGCGGGGCAGGGTACCGGGTGGATCTGGTATGATCTCCTTTTTCAAAAAAATTCCGGCACCGCGTTCGCTGCGCAAGCAGCTGCTCGCTACTTCGCTGATTATCCTGTCTGTACTGCTTCTGTTAATCGGGGTACTGCAGTATGTGCTGATGCGCAACTTTATCTACAGCAACCGGGCTGAGTCCATGGAGACCCAGCTGCGTTCGGTGCCGCGGGAGTTTTTTTATGCCCTGTATTCCGGCAATGCCGGGCCCCCGGGTACGGATACCCCTGGACTGGGGCTGGAGGAACAGGGATCCGGCAGCTTCGGCAAGGGATCACAGGGCGGCAGTCCGGGAAACTGGCGGACTAGCGAAGGCAGACGCCCGCTCCTGCTCGATGCCCACACAACGATTGCCGTCTACAGCGCAGACGGTACCTTCAAGGATTTGCAGGAGGATACACTCTCCGATTCCGCTGCTCCCAGAATGGACAACGGGAGCTATAACGAGCTGCTGAAGCGTAGCTCGGACAAAGTGACCGGAGATTACAAGCTTATCAATGCCGAGGACGGCAGCCAGCATCTGGCTGTATTCATGAATTTGGCAAGACCGGGCGAAGCCCGGATGCTCCTGCAGATGAGTGTGGGGACGGGGCCGCTGAAAGATGTAATCCTGCGGCAGCTGCTTATATTTGCTGCCTTATCCCTCACTGCGCTGCTGGCCGGCCTGTTTCTGTATCTGCCTGCGCTGCGCAAGACGCTGGTTCCGCTCTCCAATATGGGGGAAGCGGCCCAGCGTATTGATGCCGGCAAGCTTGATGTACGGTTTCCTGTTAACCAGGGGCAGACGGAGATCGATATGCTCTCCCATTCTTTTAACGGCATGCTGGAGCGGCTGGAGATCTCCTTTCATAATGAGCGTGAAGCCAAAGAGCAGATGCGCCGCTTTGCCGCGGATGCTTCCCATGAGCTGCGGACACCGCTGACTTCCATACACGGATTTCTGGAGGTGCTGCTGCGCGGAGCAGCCGATAATAAAGAGCAGCTCTACAGCGCGCTTAACAGCATGCATGGAGAGTCGAAACGGATCAACAAGCTGGTGGAGGATCTGCTGCTGCTGGCCAGGATGGACGGCGCGCCGCAGCTGAGGCTGAGGCCACTGCTCCTGGGGGAAGTAATTGACGAGATGCAGCCGCAGCTGCAGATGCTGGCCGGAAACCGGAAGGTAACCTTTGACATTTCCTACGGCATAAGCGGCATGTATGATCCTGACAAGCTCAAACAGGTTATTCTGAATCTGTTCAGCAATGCCGTACAGCATACGGATGCCGGGCAAGGAGCAGTCCACCTGTCTTTGCATGCCAGTGGAACGGAGGCACAGCTGACGGTAAGGGATAACGGTTCCGGAATCTCTGCAGACCATCTGCCGCATGTATTCGACAGATTTTACCGCAGTGATTCCTCCCGTACCCGCAAATACGGCGGCTCAGGCCTTGGCCTTTCGATAACAAAATCCATTGTCGAGGCTCATAGCGGGAATATCAGCGTGGAGAGTACACCGGGAGAAGGCACGTCCTTCATGGTGGTTCTCCCCTGCCTCCAGGATTAGCCAATTCACTGTAATGGGCGGTATAATTAATAGATATGCAGGCCTATGCTTTCTCCGCTATTTTGTGTATGCAGCAATTGCAGAAGGCTGAGCCCAATTCACTTTCAGGAGGTTAAACACTATGTATGAAATCGCCGTAATCGGCGCCGGCCCGGCCGGTGCAAGCGCAGCCCTGTTCGCCGCCAAGGCAGGCAAAAAAACACTGCTGATCGACAACGACAAAGGGATGACCCGCAGAGGCTGGTATGAGAACTATTACGGAATCTCTGAAATCGGAGGCCCTGACCTCGTGGAGACCGGGCATAAGCAGGCTGTTAAATTCGGAGCCGAGCTTGTGAGCGATCAGGCGGTTAACCTGGCCTCCGGCAGTGAAGGATTCGTTATTGAAACCGAAAGCGGCGCGTCGTATGAAGCCAAGCATGTCATTCTCGCTACAGGCGTCCTGACCGATCTGGCGGCCAAAGCCGGAGTGGAAACCAAGGACGGCACCGAGCCGAGAATCAAAACCGTAGTAGCCGTAACTCCGGAAGGCAAAACCAATGTTGAAGGCATCTGGGCGGCAGGAACGGTTGCCGGTGTCAGTGTACACGCCATTATCACAGCCGGAGACGGTGCGAAAGTCGCCATTAATATTATCAGCGAACTGAACGGCGCAAGATATGTGGATCATGACCTGCTGAAAGCCTAATCTGTAATTTACATACTCCGGAGAACGGCCTGGCGGGCGGTTCTCCGGAGTTTTTTGCGGGTCGCAGGCCGTAGACCAAAGCTGCATCAAATTGACCAACTGCTGGCCCTCGAGGCAGCACATTGTACTCGGTTTTTCGTGTATATTTGGCTCTTTCACCCTCGTGTGGCAGCACATTGTACCCGGTTTTTCGCAGACGATCGGCTCTTTCATTAACCTCCGCAGCAGCCCAACATATCGCCGAGGCAATTCCTATCTTCGCAGACGTCTTCCCCGCAAAAAAAGCTGCCCCTTAACAGATACGCGGCTCATAACCACGGTCCTGCGGAGCAGCTTCTGCAATGTTTTTCTGATCAGATCTTTTTCACCGCTTTTCTTCCACTGATAGGGGAGATCATCCCTCACGTTGTTATTTATTCAGATGGGCTAACTTCCGCTCACGCACGGCCTGCTGCTTTTTTCCGCCATAGAACTCTTGAACTACATACAGCGGACGCCCTTTGGTCTCGTCATAAATCCGGCCGACATACTCGCCCAGAATGCCCAGCATAATGAGAACAAACCCGTTAAATACCAAAGTAATGCCGATCATCGACGCCCATCCTTTAACCGCCGAGTCCGTAAAAAGCGCCAGGTAGAGCACATACATAAGGTACAGAAAGCCGGATGCGGACAGCACACCTCCGAGGTATCCCGCCAGCTTCAGCGGCTTGTAAGAAAATGAAGTAATGCCGTCCAGGGACAGCTTGATCATGCGCTTCAGCGGGTATTTGGTCTCTCCGGCGAGCCGTTCATCCCGCTCATACTCGATCGCCTTCTGGCGGAAGCCGACCCAGCTGACCAGTCCGCGGACAAAACGGTTTTTTTCCGGCAGACGCTTCAACTCGTCACATACCTTGCGGTCCACCAGCCGGAAATCACCGGTGTCCACCGGGATCGAGATATCTGTCGAATAACGCAGGATTCTGTAGAAGGCGCTCGCTGTCCATTTTTTGAACAGGGATTCCCCGCGCCGCTTGATACGTTTGGCGTAGACGACTTCGTAGCCTTTTTTCCACTCTGTGATCATATCCAGAATCAGCTCCGGCGGGTCCTGCAGATCAGCATCAATAATGACCACCGCATCGCCAAGTGCATAATCCATGCCGGCGGTAATTGCAATCTGGTGCCCGAAATTACGGCTGAGATCGATCAGCTTCACACTTTCATCCCAGTAGCTGTACTCCTCAATCATCTGTGCACAGTTGTCGGTGCTGCCGTCATTGACGAAGAGCAGCTCGTATGCCTCGCCTGTAACCCCCATCACTTTTTTGATCCGCCGGTAGGTCTCCTGGATAACCGCCTCTTCGTTGAACATCGGTATAATTATGGAATAGCGCACTTTGGAACTCATGAGCAGCTCCTCCTTGAATTGTAATAATGAAGCGCGCTTAGGCCAAAAGCCTATGGCTTACGGAGCGCGCTTCGTGTCATGCCGCCTTAGTAACTGTCAGTCCAGAATAACCTCATATAAGGTTCCGCCGTTAAAGCCTGATTCTGTTCCCTGCCACTCTGCGGCGGGCACCTCTGTACCGTTCTCTGTAATCCATTCCGCGATTTCTGAACTGCCTCCGCCTCGTCCGCCGCCCATACCTCCGCTGGTGACGAGGAAATATTTCACCTTCCCGCTCTCAACAAGCGCCTGCAGCGTGTCTGTGGTATATGGCATATCTGAACTGTTGAACCCGTTTAGAATAACGACGGATTCGCGTTCGTCAATGATATAAGGTCCGGCTGTTCCGTAATCCATAGCGGCGAACAGGTATTTTTCGCCGGTATTATGCTCTTTCAGATAGGAGAGCAGACTTTCATCAACGCCTGTGGTATTGTCTCTACCGCCTCCGCCACCGGGGCCATCATTGCTGTCAGGTCCCGCTGCCGGGGTCATGCTGTTGAGCCCGTAGGTAATCGGCGTAAAGGACCAGTAGAGCGGTCCGATCAGCAGCACCAGCAGTCCAAGAACAGCCGCGGCGCGGGTGAACGGCTTCTGTCCCTTCGGCAGCCGCAGTGCAATCAGCAGCAGTGTCACAGCGGCTCCCGCAGCCAGAACACCGGTGGACCAGCCGCTGCCAATCGTATCGTCATACGGATGAAGGATGTACCACTGAAACGCGGCTGTGGCCAGAACTGCCGGCGGCAGCAGCCAGGACAGCCAGCCTGAACGCTCCCGGTATTCATTCCAGAGCTTCAGCCAGCCTGCCCCGGTCAATGCCGCCACTGCCGGCGCCATCATAATCAGGTAATACTGGTGGAAGAACCCGGCGATGCTGAAGAACCCCATAACCGGCACCAGCCAGGCCAGCCAGAATAACGCTTCTTTATGCTGCTGTGTAAAGTTCCTTCTGCGCAGTCCGGCAAAAATCGCGATGCAGCCGAACAATACGAACGGCAGCAGCCAGCTGGCTTGACCGGAGAGCTCGGACTGGAACAGGCGCAGCGGACCGGCCGTGCCGGTATTGAACATGCCGCCTCCGCCTCCATCCATGCCGCGGCCGCCCTCGCCGCCGAAGCCGCCGAACTGCCGGCCTCCGCCATCAGCTCTGCCTTCGGGCGCCTGGCCTTGCATGCTGCTGCCGTCAGCTCTGCCTGGCGGCTGCTGTTCCTGCATGCTGCCATCAGGAGCTGCGGGCGTTCCGGAGGACGATCCTCCGTCCTGCCCCGGAGGCATCCCCCGGCCGTCAGCACCGGTCGCGCCCCGGCCGTCCGTCCCGTTCATGGCCGGCATTTCACCGCCGCCATTCCATGAAGGCATCCCTTGCCCGCCGCCAAACATTCCGGCTCCGCCGCCCGGCATTCCGCCGCCGCCGCCGGTGCTGCGGTCCCCGGTCAAACGGGATACACCGTTATAGCCGAAGGCCAGGTTAAGCACAGAGTTAGTGCCGCTGCTGCCTATATACGGACGTTGGCTGGCTGGTATGGAGTCGACAATAACGGCCCAGGAAAGCGAGACTGCCAGCATTACGGCGGTGCCGGCTGCGAGTACACCGGTCTTTTTCTTCCAGTTCACTTTGGCAGCGATCACATAGAAAAGATAAAAGGCCGGCAGAACCATATAAGCCTGAAGCATCTTCTCGTTAAAGGCTACGCCAATCAGCCCGAAAGCGGCGAGAAGGCTGCCGGTTTTATGGTTTCTGGTTCCCCTGAACAGAAACCAGGCGGCAAGCAGCAGCGTGAACACCAGCATGGCATCGATATTGTTCGTACGGCTGACCGCTGCTGCTACCGGAGTAAGCGCCATCGTTAGCGCAGCCAGCCGTGCCGGTGTTCTGCCGAAGGCCGGCTTCACCAGCAGATATACGAGCAGCACCGAGCCGGCTCCGGCAAGCACCTGCGGCAGGATCACGCTCCAGCCATGCAGGCCGAACAGGTACGCGCTCAAGCTCTGAATCCAGAACGTTACCGGCGGCTTGTCTACCGTCACCGAGCCGGCCGAATCCAGCGATGCGAAGAAGAAATTATGGAAATTCTCCAGCATGCTTCCTACCGCGGTTGTATAGTACGTATTCACATATTGATCATTCCAGATTCCGTAGCCGTACAGAAATGCCGCAAGCAGCAGAATCAATAACAGTACAACATCAGAGCCCAGCCTTTTCATCCAGCTCATTCTCCCCACTCCCTCATCCATCTTTCATTTCGGCAGTGCTCATCCCCCAGGTAGTAACCCTTGCCGTAAAAATATTATTGCACCGGTACCTTAACAGGTAATGAAGCCTGGCTGAATGTTTGCTGAATGAATCAGGCCGCAGCTCCCGGCAGCAACAAAAAAAGCCCCCAGATTCACGGGGCTTAAGGAATAAGCTATTCAGTTGTCTACATGAGAAGATTGTCTAAGGGAACATGCAGCAGATCAAGCTAAGTGGAAATTCTCCGTCTAATTCTCTGATAAATACCGTTATTACAGTTTTTATTGGAAAAACTCCTGTTAAATCTGCTGGATTAGTCTCCAATTGCCTTTATCCGCCGAAATAACTGGAGCATTTCCAACTAAAGATCATATGTGATGAAAAAGGACAGGTTTAAATGGAGAAAATCCAACTAAGCTCTGCAGCACTCTAAGTTCTACAGCAGCTAAGCACGCTAAGCACACTACTGGCGAATGAATAAACTCTCTCTGCTGCTTAATGAACTGGCTGCTTAAGCCTTACTGCTTAAACGCCCTGAATACCGTCCTTTACCGGTTCAACGTAAATACAGTTATGTACGAAACCCTGCAGACCGCAGGCGTCTGCGGACTTCGCGGGCGAGCTGCTCCTTCTCGGCAAGCGGAACCCCTTCGATCAGCCGGGCGGCGGCTACGGGCAGGACCCAGGCTGTGATGTCGGCATACGATTGGCCTGAAAGCTTCAGATACTCGCGGATGTAGCCCTTGCACAGCTTTTGCCGTATAAAGCTTGTAATCAGTCTGGTGAGAAATGGTGTCCCCGGAGGCATGCTTCCCATACTGAGGAGAATAACAGACCGCGCCGTATCTGCAGCCGGACTGCCTGAGATCCCGGTCATCCAGTCAATAATCCAGCCCGCTCCATCTCCAAGCACATTATCAGGGTGAAAATCCCCATGGCATAGACAGTCCCCTTCCGGAAGCTTGACCAGATGATCCAGTACAGCTGACTTCTCTTCCATCGTAAGCATAGGAGCAGCGATAATTTGCTGTCTCAGCAGCGACTTTTGCCTTCCTTCCCCATCCGGCCCCGCATGTCTGTGCAGACTGTAATGCTGAACTGCCAGCTGTCTGGCAAAATCTCCGGTCTGCCACGGCTGCTCGCCAATCATTCTCAGCATTGTTTTACCTGCAATATGTTCAAACACTATGCCTTTCCGGCCCTCTACTGTAATTAGATCAAGCGGACGCGGCGTATGTACTCCCTGTGCATAAGCATAACTGCTAATCGTATATTCCCTGTCTACATGTTCCCCGGGGATGTCCTCCCGGTACAGCTTTAATATGGCTCCTTCCCCATATTCCCAGACCTCAGCAGTCCGGCCTTCTCCAATCCGCTTTCCCTGCATGTCTTACCCTCCCGTTTAGCCCAGACTCACGCTGGTAAAATGTTCGACTACCGGAAACGGGCTGTAGTACTTATGAAGAAGAGCTTTCCATTCCTGATATTGCGCGGATTCCCTGAATCCTACGGTGTGATCCTCCAGGCTGCGCCATTTCACCAGCAGCAGGTATTTGTGGTCATCCTCAAGGCAGTGCTGAAGCTCATGCCCCAGATAACCGTCTATGGATGAAATCAGCGTGGAGGCCTGCCTGAAGCTCTCCTCGAACTGGGCGGTAAGGCCCGGTTTTATGTGCAGCATCGCAGCTTCCAGAATCATTGCGTTCACTCCCAGATAATTATGAAATGCAAACTATGATTATAGAATTCTAATAAAAATCAGCCAAGCGCGTCACGGAAAAATTCATGGTAAAAGTTAATAATCACCAGCAGCACGGCCAGCGACTCGTTGACGCTGCCTACTTCAAGCAAATGATTGGCATCATCGATCCGGTAGACCCTGAGATTCTTCAACCCTTTGATCCCGGCAGAGTGCTGTTCAGTGAACAAGGGATCGCTGCCTCCGTAAATAATAGTCCCCCGGCTCTGGCGGATCCACGGAAGCGTATCAGCTATAGGCGTCAAATACAGATGAGAGGTCTTCTGCTGAAGATCATTTTCTGCGGCAACCCTGCCGGCGATTACTGTACCCAGACTTTTGCTGATGAACAGCAGTCCGTCATATTCAGGAAGCGAGTCGATCGCCGCCTTGCATTCCCCGACAACAATGTCGATCTCTTCCCGTTTAAAATCCGTGCGTGCGCTCTGATAGCCGTATTCCAGCAATAAAAGATCACAGCCGTACTCCCTGGCCAGCTTGGCCGCATAATCCAGAAGCGAGCGCTCAGCGGAATAATTTTTGCCCGGAAAGACAACAGCCAGTGTCTTCGCCCCCTGGGTGATGTACTTATGTCTGACTTCCCTGCCCCAGTGTGAGGTCATTACGATACTTGATACACTCATGATGCTTCTCCTTTTCCCACTACGTTTCTAGACTGCCTTGAAGTATTTGAAAAAATCTATGGTCTCCTGCAGATCGTCCCCGTCTTTATAAATATTCATCATTCTGCCAAGCTCAAGCGCAAAATCGACATACCCGTTCGGCAGAGCCGTCAGAATGTTCCCGTCCACGACAGCATTATCCTGTACTGAAGTGCCTGCAGATACTGCTTCTGCGGGGTTCCCAGCATATCTTTTACCTTCCAGGACACCTGCAGCCTTCAAGACCTCAACCCCGCCGCAAATCGCGGCAATCGTTGTACCGGCAGCGTTCAGCCTGCGGACCAGTTCCAGCAGTTTCTCATTCCTGGCCAACTCCGCAGTATCTCCTCCGGGAATAACAAGCACGTCCACAGCACCCGTATCCAGCTCCCCAATAACTTTCGCAGGATTCGTAGAGAATCCCTCGCAGGAATCGAAGGGCCTTTTTTCCAGTCCTAGAGTGTAAACTTCACTTTTAGTTTTCATGAAATAGGCCGCCAGCACAACCTCAAACTGTACAAACCCGTCATAAATAAGAATATAGGTATTCAATATGCAGCACTCCTCAGCTCCCGGGGACGTTCCCCGTTTCTCTCTGCCTATCATTATAGCGAATAACCTCTGCCACAATCCATAACAATACAGGGATTATTACCTGAAAAGGAAGAGCATAGATTTTATAGATATGGTAGGAAAAATACTGCATCTGCATAATATCCTGGTAGATGAACTCCGCCAGATAAACCATGATAAGGCCTGTCTGCAGGACGACGGAGCGGTAGCTCTTCAGCTTGAACACTGTGGCTATTCCGCGGCTGGCTGCATACAAACATACGCTTACCTTTACAAACAGTGCTGTTACAAAGATGATCGCTGACGAGCCTTCTATTCTGGTCAGAAAATCGCCAATATTGATTCTGCTGACAGCAACATAGGAGGGGAAATACAGCCCGGATAAAATATCCGGCCCCAGCATAAGCAAATTCCGCAAGGAGATCGCAATCATGATCACTCCGGAAATGAGAAGCCCGCTTAAGAGCACACGCTTGGCCGAGCCTTTTGGCGGAAGCGCGCCGAATGCCCCCAGGAAAATTACAATTTCAGCAAACGGAAAGGTAAATATACCGGCAGTATCCGACAGAACAGGCCCCCATCCGTTTTCCAGCAGCGGCTTCAAATGATGGTATTCATATTTGGGAACGGCAAGGATTTGTATAACTGCAGTTATAGCCAGAGTGAACAGGAGCAAAAATTTGGCGCTGCGCCCAAGCACCTCGATACCCGCATTCACTACCCAGACGCACAGGAGGCCGATGACCAGCATCGGGGCAAGCATCGGCGTGGAGGTAAGCGCCACTGTTCTGCTGAACTCTCCGAAGTTGCGCAGTACAAGTGCTCCTATATGCACAGCATACCAGATGTACAGACAGCACAGCACCCGGCCGAAAATTCCGCCAAATACAGCAAGCAGCATATCGAACAGATCCTTGCCGGGATACAGCCGGTGCAGTCTCGCATAGATGAGCATAAGAGGGACTGACAGCAGAACAGCAAAAATCAGCGCGATCCAATTACTGTTGCCGGATTCTCCGGCCACCCCCATAAACAGTGAGGTCCCGGTAATAAACAGAACTGTAATACTGATGGACTGTCCTGCCGGAATAATCTCTTTGCCCATACTGCGCCCCTCCTCTCTGGTCTGCAGGTTAAAATAGCTTTCTGATAAAGCCCACAATAGGTGTGGAGGGACTCGGGATCTCCCAATGCATCGCCAGCGAAAAGGCCAGGCCGAAGGAGAGCAGGCATAGTGCGGAACATACGTAAAATTCCCGTTTTTGCCCCTGCTTCAGCAGACCGTAGGGATCGACCACTATAATAAAAGCATAGATAAGCACAGTATAGATCGCCATGTCAGTCCCCCAGCCTGATCGCTCTTGAAGTTTTGGCGGTACTTTTAATCACGACCTTGGAGCTTACCTTCACATCCAGCGTACTGAATTCCCTGCCCCAATGATCCTTGATGCCGGCCCAGGTTCCGGGCAGGTTCTCATGTACAACTTCGCCTAAGCCGAAAATATCCGCATGATATTCCCGCTGCAGCTTATGGATTACAGACAGCATATTCTCCTGCAGTTCCTCTGCCGCCCGTTTCTCTATAGCTTCTATGCTCTCGCTGCCCTTCAGGCCCTCGGGAGTCATCACCTCATCCAGCCCGGTCTCTGTTACCGTATCGATCTGAATTTCAATTTTGCCGTCTGCCAGCTTGGGATGAACCTTTGTCCGGTTCGATAATATCTCCAGCGAATAGCTTGGAACACCCTGCTTGTTGTCTACCTTCAGCACGCCACCGCGGACTTTATTACTCACGAACAGCATGCTTTTCGTTTCGTCCCCGTCTAATTTCCCGACCATCCGGTCCCTCACAAAAATGGCGGTGCCGCTCACCCGTTCATTTTTTTGGCCATTCTCTTCATGAATACTGACCAGCGGAGCCACGGCATTATGGCCGGTGGTCTCCAGCTTGTCGATAAAATCCCATATTTCCACCACAGGTGCACTTGCGACATATTGTTCATCCCGCATCATTTGCGCCAGTTCAAAGGACATAATGGCCTCGGTTGTACTGTTCATGTTAAGCACTCCGCGTGCGGTTTGCCCGCTGGCTACAAAAATATATACATCCGATCGCGTCTCCGTATCCCTGCTGTACCAGTCCATTGCTCTTATCAGGCCGTCACGGGCCACCTCTTCACTGAAAATGATCGCTTTGGCATGGCTCCAGAACAGCTTTTTGCCGGTCATGGCAATCATTTCACGGACAATTTCAAACTCGGTATCCCCCGAGAGACTCAGCATTTTGAAGTTAGGCTGATTCTGTTCCAATCCGCCTTTCGTATCAATCATTTCTACTGTGACCTGCGGCTTTCCGGTTTCCGGATCTTTGTCGATGGCTACACCTGATACTATTGATATATCATCCACCTCCGTATAATTCCAGCAGCCGGACAAGCCCGGCAGACCCGTGACACAGAACAGCAGAAGCATCATTCGGGAAAATATCTTCATGGCCGTTTAACCGGCTTCCTGGCCGGTTTCCGCCTCATATTGCGTACACCAATAATTGCCGGCCGCAGATACATATCCCACCAGGGAGCACGGATGGCAGTATCCTTGATGTCCTGCGGGCGGATGGAACCTACGCCAAGCATATAAGGAACGCCAAAGGAACGCAGGCTCATCAGATGAATAACCAGTCCCAGCAGTCCAAAAAAATAGCCATAGAGTCCGAGGAAGAAGGTTATGACAAGCAGCAGCAGCCTTACTATAATCAGCGGGCCTGTCAGCCGGGGATTCAGCAGTGTGGTAATTCCGGTGAGCCCTACGACAATGACCATCGGCGCACTCACGATCCGGGCATCAACCGCAGCCTGTCCCAATACAAGCGCACCTACGATGCTGACAGCCTGCCCGATGGAAGCGGGAATTCTCGCTCCGGCCTCCCGCAGAATCTCAAAGATCGTCAGCATCAGCAGCGCTTCTACCACTGTCGGAAACGGAACAGACATCCTGGCCGTAGCAATGCTCAGCAGGAGCAGCGTCGGAACCATCTCCTGGCTGTAGGTAACCAGCGCTACATAGAGTGCCGGGATACTGATCGACATCAATGCGCCGAGAACCCGCAGAAGACGGTTAAATGAGGCGAAATAGTAGTTAATATAATAATCCTCACCCGATTGAAAATTCTCTACAAAAACATAGGGCAGCGTAAGGGCAAACGGGGTTCCTTCAATCAGTACGGCAATACGGCCTTCCATCAACTTGCTGACCACTGAATCCGGACGTTCTGTACTGCCGATCATATCGAACGGGGAGTATGGCTCATCCCGGACCAGTTCAGCCAGATAACCTGTATCAAGCAGATGGTCAATGTCCACCCGGCCAAGCCGCTCCTGAAGCTCCTTAAGAATATCCGGGGAAGCGAGGCTTTCCATATAACAGATACAAGTCTGTGTCTTGGAGCGGGTGCCGATTTCGCTGAATACAAACTTCAAATCCGGGTTCAGCACTCTGCGCCGGATAAGCGTCAGATTAACCAGCAGAGATTCGTTGAAGCCCTCCCGAGGTCCGCGTACGGTTTTTTCCGTCGTGGGCTCTTCTATCGCCCGGGTCTCCCAGCCTTGGACACTTACCTGAAGTGCACCGGCATAGCCGTCCAGCAGAAATACGGCCTGGCCTCCTACGATTGCTGTGACAAGCTCGGTCAGGCTGGAAGTATGCGTAACCTCGCTGACCGTGATGATCTGCTTGCGGATTTTCTCCATCAGAACGGTACAATCCAGCTTCTCTTCCTCCTTGAATTCCCAGGCCATTACAGGCCCGATCACCCCGTTCTGGACAAGCTCCTGGTCAATCATTCCCTCCACATAGATCAGCCCGCAGCGGATCCGCATATCATGGGTATTCTCTATGAAACGCACTTTGAGCGTACCGTCATTTCTGAATATCCCGCGGACTAAAGCCAACGTCTCATCGAGTGAGGTATTCAGAGGCCTGGATAAAGATAGGCCGGAGACCTTGGAACTGCCGTTCCCCGCAGCGTCAGTGTTATGCACAGCACTCACTCCCATCGCAGCTTTTGAACCCATTATCCCCCGGGCCGGCAACTCCTATGCGCCATAATTTTACTTACATTCATCTGCTTCCTGCAGATTCATTGGCATTTAAGCCCCGTTACTCCCGGATCACCAAGACTTCCGGAACAGCAAAAAAGCCGCAGCTGCGGCTTCCTGGTCAGAGCTGTTTTCTAATTCACGAACGTATTCCTGACCCGCCGGGACCGGAGGAAATAAGGAATCCAGATAGCGCAGGTACCGGCCGTTCTGATGATATCGCGCAGTGAGCCGACAGCAGCATAAACACAATATTGCTTACCGCTTCAAAAATCAGCAGCGGACCCCACATGGGATCGTAAACCGGAGAACTTGGCGAAGTAAGTGCCTCCCACACATCCGTCTGAAAAGAGGGAATGATGGAATTAAGAGTCAATACCGCCATGCTTATAAAGGTAAAATACAGTCCGATCTGCGTAAGAATAAGCCAGCCGCCAAGGCCTCTGGGCTCATTAAGCATAAGCTGCGGCCCGTTGTTTCCAGGAATCAGGGTTCCCATGTTGAGCACTTCCTCTGTTATAATTTGTGTGACAAGCTGCCCTATGAAGGAGTATTTTCAATGACACCATTCACAGAAAAGGTTATAGCCATTATAAGAAGTATTCCCGAAGGCAAAGTCATGACCTACGGGGGAGTGGCCCGGGCTGCGGGCAGTCCCCGGGCAGCACGTCAGGTGGTGCGGATTCTCCACTCGATGAGCCGGAAGTACAAGCTGCCCTGGCACAGGGTTATCAATGCCCAAGGCAGAATAGCACTGGGCATTGATGAATCCGGGGCCATGCAGAAGCTGTACCTGCTGGGCGAAGGCGTGCTTTTTGACGATAATGAAATCATCGATCTGGAGGTCTTCGGCTTTCAGCCCGCAGAGGAGGATTATCTTTTCCCGCCTTTGGAGTAGCTCCGTCTGGCTGTACCGCCCGCGCCAAGCCCGTTCATCAGGAAGTACAGGGTCGCGTATATGACCAGCAGCACCGCAGCGGTAAACAGGCTGAAGAACAGCGACTGCCGGTTCAGGCTGTCAATGACCAGCTGGTACAGCTGGTGCCGGTCTGTCAGCACATCCCAGCTGTTCAGCCGGTAGACCCTGCCGAGCAGAACACCGTAACCGCCCAGCGCACACGCCGCAAGCACGAACACCCAGGAGAGCAGCAGATTGCTTTTACGGAAGATGACGCTCTGGAATTGGTAAAGTGAGAAGAACCCGGTCAGCCATCCGCTCCAGGTGAACAGCAGCAGGGTAATCAGGTCATACCAGTACCGGCTCTGGACCACTCCGTCCACGAAGTAAATGTTTTTTCTGATGGTCAGATGCAGCAGGTCGGTCATCAGATACGGCGCGTTCGGGAAGAACAGCAGCCAGGCAATCCCCAGAGGAAGCAGGAGCAGCCCTGAAGTTCTTCGCTGATCCAGCCAATAGGCGGCCATCGAGAAAACCAGGGGAACCCAGGCGAGGAACAAATTCCAGAGCAAAAAACCGTAGAACGTATCGGTCCGCTGGGAAACCACGCGGTAGACCGCCAGCGTCGCCAGCGACAGTCCGGCCAGCAGCAGGAACACTTTGGTGTAATTCAGTTCTTTCATGAACGTCGGATCTCCTTATCGTTTGACTTGGCTAATTCCGTTATGTAGTTTGCAGCAGGTTACTGGTATTGTACAAATATGGTATTCCTTAGTCCATACCTAATATAACATAACAGCCCGGGTGGCAGTGTGCACCCGGGCTGATGTAATAATTTTTAAATTATAACGGAGAATTCCGCACAGCTGCAGCTGGAAGACCCGTGAACACGCTGCGTCCTGCCGTCTCCTCCTGACCCGCCAGCGCTCCGCATTCGCGGAAGGCGGCATGCCTGCAGCCGCTGCACCGTTCCCGGCTGATACTCCCCAGTGCTGCCGTGATCGCTTCACCGGTATGGTCGAAGAACTGCGCAGCCCCTATTGACTCATACAGCCCGGTCTTCTTCAGAAGCCCGAGCGGCTGCGGCTGAATTCCCGCAATCAGCAGCCTGCCTCCATCCTCCTGCAGCTGCTTTACCAGCCCGGAGAGATTGGATTCGCCCGTTGTATCCATGAACGGCACCTTGCCCATGCGCAGTAATATAATCTTCGCCCGGTCCGGCCCCAGCTCCGGCATCGTTGATTCAAATCTGTAGGCTGCCCCGAAGAACAGCGGACCCTCCACATTGTAAATTCCGATCTGCGGACAATCACGGCTCTCCGTGACCATATGTGCTCCGACCTTCACGGATAAAGGGTCTGGCAGCACCTTCGCCACCCGGTGCGCTTCCCCCATCCGTTTGACGAACAGGATGACGGCAAGTACCAGCCCCGCCTCTACAGCAAGCGTCAAATCGGCAAATACGGTCAGCAGAAAGGTAATGAAGAGCACCAGCGAATCCCCGGTCTTCAGCTTCAGCAGGTGAAGGAACTCCCTCCGCTCACTCATATTCCAGGCCACCACCATGAGGATCGGGGCCATGGCCGCCAGCGGAATGCTGGAGGCATACGGCGCAAACAGCAGAAGAATTACAAACACTACAACGCCGTGTATGACCCCGGACAGCGGTGAGGCAGCGCCGCTGCGGATGTTGGTTGCCGTTCTGGCAATGGCGCCAGTGGCCGGAATACCGCCGAACAGTGGAGCGGCAATGTTCGCAATGCCCTGGCCGATCAGCTCACGGTTGCTGTCATGGCGGCTGCCGGACATTCCGTCTGCCACCACCGCAGACAGCAGCGACTCAATTGCTCCCAGCATAGCGATGATAAAAGCCGGACGGATCAGCTCCCTGATCACCTCCCAGGTGATTACAGGAAAATGAAAACTCGGCAGCGTGTTCGGAATGTCACCGTAAGCGGAGCCGATCGTAGTCACCTTGCCGCTGAAGAACAGCGCCGCGATCAGGGCTGCTGCGAGCAACCCGACCAGTGATCCCGGTATTTTGGGTGCATACCGGAGCCCCAGAATGACTACAGCCAGACAGATTAGAGCTGTCAGAACGCTGTACAAATTCATTGTCGAAATATGCAGCCCGATCTCCTTCATGTTATCCACGAAGCTCTCATGCCGCTTTATTCCCTCGAGCCCGAGAAAATTGGCAATTTGCCCGGTGAAGATAATAACGGCAATTCCCGCCGTGAAACCGACCGTTACCGGCTTCGGAATAAATTTGATCAGCACTCCCAGCCGCAAGGCACCCATCACGACGAGAATCACTCCGGCCATCATGCCTGCAATCAGCAGGTTCTCATACCCGTACTCCATCGCAATGGCGAATAAGACCGGAATGAACGCCCCTGTCGGTCCGCCAATCTGAAATTTGGAACCCCCGAACAGGGAGATCAGAATGCCGGCAACAATGGTCGTATAAATCCCGTATTCCGGCTTCACGCCGGAAGCAATAGCAAAAGCCATCCCGAGCGGGATGGCAATAACGCCGACGATTGTCCCTGAAATCATGTCCTTGCGCAGAGAAGCAATGCTGTAGCCTTGAAACCGGCCCCACCTTGTCATCATCTAACCTTCTTTTCTTTAAATATCTGATTATTTGAATATATTAGCAACATTACTCCTGACTTCCGCTCTTGTCAACGGGAAATCCCCCGGTTACCCGGGGGTTACTCGCTGCGCATTCCTTCAAGAACTGAGATCGCGTTTACAAGATGATTGTCGAAGATCTGTCTGGCTACTGCCAGCAAATCCTTAATCAGGGGATCGCGCAGCGAATAGATCACAGTTGTGCCTTCTTTTACACTGGCTACTACATTTTTGGCGCGGAGTACTGCAAGCTGCTGGGATACGGCTGAGCCTTCCGAGCCGAGGATCGCCTGCAGTTCGTTTACATTCTTCTCGCCTTCACTCAGCAGCTCCAGGATGCGGATCCGCATCGGATGAGCCAGCGCCTTGAAAAATTCGGTCTTGAATTGCTGAATATCGCTGTTCATTGAACTTCTGCTCCCTCACGAAATTACTTTACATCATGATTTATTGTTATATTAGCTCATTTCTTGCAGAGTGGCTATGCGGTCCATAAATTACCAGTCCTCACAGCCGGATCTGTACTGAAATCACAGCAGTACCGGATAAATCCCGAGCTCAGGCGTTCTCAGCTCCACATAACCGCCCAGCGCCATCGGCTCTCCGAGACATTCGAACATGATCAGCTCCGGCCCCAGCCGGAGATAACCTGTACCGTCCTCCTCGATGTTCTCCAGCACACCGGTTAATACGGTTTCGGCTCCTTCCTGCCGCATGCCGTATTCATTACTGCTTACCGGCACCAGATCCACCCAGCGCATAAAAAGCATCGGGAGTTCAAACTCCGCTTCAAGCTCTTCCCCGGGCTTCACCGGACCACCGGCCCAGATTCCCCTGCCCTCACCGCATTCTGCTGTAAAATACACTTCGCCTGTTCTGAGCCCGAGCTTTTGTATCGTTATTTTCATTGTTGTGCCCCGCCGTTCTCTTAATATCGGTCTATTTCATCCATATTTACACTACTTTTGCTGAAAAAGCTGCAAACCGGCAATCCGCTTCACAGCTTCTGCCAGCCGGGCCTCATCGCTTACCAGGCCTACCCGCACATACCCTTCACCGTGAGTCCCGAAGCCAATGCCGGGAGCGACAACAACATGCGCCTGATTCAACAGCAAATCGGCAAAGCTTTGTGAAGTAAAGCCGTCAGGAACAGGCAGCCAGGCAAAAAAGGAGCCTCCGGGAGCCTCGACCTCCCAGCCCAAGTCCTGCAGACCGTTAATCAGAAGGTTGCGCCGGGTCTCATAACGGTTGACATTCTCCCGGACGCATTCCTGGGGACCGGACAGTGCGGCAGCAGCGGCTTCTTGAACTGCACCGAACAGGCTGACATACATATGGTCCTGCAGCAGGTTGAGACTCTCAATGACACTGGCATTCCCTGCAGCAAAAGCAACCCGCCACCCGGCCATGTTATAGGTTTTGGAGAGTGTATAAATTTCAATTCCGTTATCCTTGGCTCCGGGAGTCTGAAGGAAGCTGACCGGCTTCCGGCCTTCATAACCAATCGCTGCATAGGCAAAATCATGCACTACACAAATATGATGCTCCGCAGCAAACCTGACCGTCTCCGCAAAAAACGCCCCGTCTGCCACCGCCCCTGTGGGATTGTTAGGATAATTTAGAAACATCAGCTTGGCCTTGGCCGCCGTTTCTGCACTTATAGCTGTGTAGTCCGGCAGATATCCCCGCTCCTCCGTAAGCGGCATCATCTCCATGACTGCCCGTGCCAGCTCGATCCCGGACCAGTAATCCGGGTAGCCCGGGTCCGGGACAAGCGCCGTATCGCCCGGATTGAGCAGGCACTGCACCACCTCGACCAGCCCCGTTTTTCCGCCGAACAGAATAGCAATCTCCCGCTGGGGGTCCAGTTCTACACCATACTCTCTTTTATAAAAAGCTGCCGCAGCTTCCTTAAAATAGCCGTGACCGCGGAATGGCGGGTATCTATGATTGTCAGCATTCTGCGCCCCCTTCAGCAAAGCCTCTACAATATGGGGCGGCGTGGGCATATCCGGATTGCCTTGTCCCAGATTAATGACATCATGCCCTTCCCTGGCAACCTGTCCGGCTCTGGCTACGAGCTCTGCAAAAAACTGCTTCGGCAAAGAATTCAGCACGTGCGACGGTTCAAAATGATTCATGGCCGGGTTCACCCTCTCTGTAAGCTTTCCTGATCATATATTGCATTTATTCTAGCTGTTCAGGAAATTCCCGGCAACCTTTAAGTGATAGAATGCAGCTGTGCCAATCTTTAATCAGTACGCAAAAAAGGAGCAGAACCTGAGTTCCGCCCCCCGCATTATGTTTCGTTCCGGACAGTGTGCTGCCCTGCGCTCCGGAATTCTTAATTATTTGGTAACTGGTTCTGCTGTGTAGACCTTAACGTCCAGTGGAGCCGTCAGGAATTCGCCCGCTTTGGCAGCAAAGCCTGTGAAATGGGGGCTGGTGTTGTGGAAAGCCATAGCTTCCGCATCACGCCAAGTCTCCACCATGATATAGGTATTCTCACCGGTAGCTTGCTTATACAGCTCGTAGGAGATGTTGCCTTCTTCCTCATGGGTCGCTGATACCAGCGATCTAGCCTCAGCCAGGAACAGCTCTTCGCGTTCCGGATTTACTTGCATTACAGCATGAATAATGAACATGGTTATTCCCTCCAGTTAGTTATATTATTTCCACTCTGCAATTTTGTCGACCGGCAGGCGTACGGACTGGTAGCCTTCGGCAGCCGCTTTACCCATGGAGATCAGCATGACCGGGATATAACGCTCTTTGTCCATTCCGAACAATTCAGCGATCTGGTCTTTCTCGAAACCGCCGATTGCATTGGTGTCATAGCCGTGGGCCCGGGCAACCAGCATCAGCTGCATCGATACCAGACCGCCGTCGATCATCACGGTTTCTCTGTTTACTTCCTTAGGCAGGTTGGCAAAATGTCCGGCAAAGCTGGCCAGCTGGCGTTCTTTGACTTCCTGCGGCATAAGACCGCGTTCTACAGCCGTACTGTAGATTTCTTCAGCATAATCAAAGTTATTCAAATCACCGAATACAGCGATCATAGCCGCAGAGGTCTCCACCTGTACCTGGTTGAACTTGGCGATTGTCGCAAGCTTGGCTTTCGCCTCCGGACTCTCAATTACGAGGAAGCGCCAAGGCTGCATGTTAACCGAAGACGGAGCCAGTGTAGCTTCTGCCAGAATCTCGGTCATTTCCTCTTTGCTGATTTTGACATTCGGATCATATTGGCGCACCGAACGGCGGCCTGTGATAATAGCGTTGAAGTCATTGGTTTTAGTTGCACTCATGAAAAACAGTCTCCTTTTATTGTTATATGAATTAAGGCTACAGGGATTTGATATTGTGCTGCAGCCGGGTAAGCATATCTATTAGCAGCCTGCGTTCCTGTTCACTAAATCCCGCAAACAAACTGCTGATGAAACGGTCCTTCTCTTCCTTGTAACAGTGCATCTTGTCCCGCCCCTGCGGTGTCAGAGAGACCAGGGTCACTCTGTTGTCAGCCGGATTGTTGCGCCGTGTAATTGTGCCGCTCTCTTCCAGTCCCTTCAGATGGCGGGTGACGGCTGCAGCATCGATGCCAATTTGCTTTTGCAGCGCGATCTGGCTGATCTCCTCGACCTGGAACAGCTCGTTCAGAAGGCGGAGGCGTGTGGGGCTTATGCCTGCACAGCGTTCAAACTTCGGGCTTAGCCCTTTATTCAGTACTTGGAGCAATTCAAATATGCTCTCATCCTCAGGCTGATATTCCGTCAATTTTAACCTCCTCAAAGTTTTGTGAGCATTACTCCCTGAATTTGCTTCGGACAAAACTCGCTTCGGAAGCATTGGCTTAAGTTTTGTGAGCATTACTCCCCGAATCTGCTTCGGACAAAACTCGCTTCGGAAGCATTGGCTTAAGTTTTGTGAGCATTACTCCCCGAATCTGCTTCGGACAAAACTCGCTTCGGAAGCATTGGCTTAAGTTTTGTGAGCATTACTCCCTGAATCTGCTTCGGACAAAACTCGCTTCGGAAGCATTGGCTTAAGTTTTACACCTTAGAATGCCCTGTACTGCCCGCCGCAAAACTGAATTTTGAAACATTCTCTTATGCCCTGAGAACTTCCAATCCGAATTAGATTGTGTAAAATATGATTTAACAAAACTTAGTTTACACTCATATCGTTGACCCGTCAACTATTTTAAGCAAGTTTTATGCCGATAGCAAATTTCCGTTACATTATCAGGGAATCCCCTTTATAATTTCAGAATAAGAAGGAGGTTAGCATCGTGAACATATCCCTGATTCAGCTTGATATAGCATTTGGACAACCGGAAGTGAACTATGCATCTGCCGAGGTCAAAATCCGTGAAGCTGCCGCTGAACGGCCTGATTGTATCGTTCTTCCTGAGCTGTGGACGACCGGCTATGACTTAACCCGTCTTGAAGAGATCGCTGATCCTCAGGGTGCTGATACAAAGTCATTTATCTCCCGCCTGGCCCGGGAGTACGGTGTTAACATTGTGGCCGGGTCAGTGGCCAGCCGCCAGGCTGCCGGAGTTACGAACTCCATGTATGTATTTAACCGCAGCGGGGAGCTTACCGGAGAATACAGCAAGCTGCACCTGTTCCGGCTGATGGATGAGCATCTGTACTTACAGCCGGGACAATCCAAAGGGCTGTTTACGCTTGACGGTGCCCCCTGCTCCGGCCTGATTTGCTACGATATCCGTTTTCCGGAATGGGTCCGCGCCCACACCTCACTCGGTGCCGAAGTTCTTTTCGTCACTGCGGAATGGCCGCTGCCGCGCCTGTCCCACTGGCGCGCACTGCTCATCAGCCGGGCCATCGAGAACCAGTGTTACGTCGTTGCCTGCAACCGTGCCGGAACTGATCCTGCGAACACTTTTGCCGGCCACTCCATGATTATTGATCCTTGGGGCGACATCGTCAGTGAAGCCGGGGAAAGCGAGGAGATTCTTACGGGAACCATTGATCTGCAAAAGGTCCGCGACGTCAGAGAGCAAATCCCCATCTTCTCGGACCGCCGGCCTGATTTGTACAGATAATCTTGTCGTTCCTTAATCAATAAACCAATGTAGTTACAGACTTGCTGTTCCAGCCGCAACAACCCAATATGTCAGCGCTATCCTCACAAAACGGCTTGTAAGAATGATGGTCGAGCAGCATAGCTTAAATCAATCCAATCGGTTAGCCTACCGCCAGTACGACAATTAAACTTATCCAGCCTAATCTGCTATACCTGGTTTTCATTGTTCAGCCCAGCCCAGCCCAGCCCAGCCCAGCCCAGCCCAGCCCAGCCCAGCCCAGCCCAGCCCAGCCCAGCCCGGTTAAGTGTATTTTGTGCAGCTATTCCATGCCAAATCTTAAAAAATGGAGAAATAAATGCACTTATTACAGCTAAAACTAGCTGAAAACGACGTTTTGCCCAGATTCCGCCATTATAACTGTATAAAGTGCAGCTATCTCCTCACATGTAGCCAATTGTTACGTTTTAGTTGTACGAAGTGCAGCTATATGCGGGAACAGGAGGGCGTAGAAGACGAAAAGCGATAACAATAGTTAACGACGGTTACTGGGTTGGTGGTAATAAGGTTAGCAGTTTGCGGTTTGCGGTTTGCGGTTTGCGGTTTGCGGTTTGCAGTTTGCGGTTCGCGGCTTGCGATTACGGTTTGCGGTTACGGTTTGCGGTTGCGGTTACGGTTTGCGGTTACGGTTACGTTACGGTTCGGTTTGCGGTTTGCGGCTTGCGGCTTGCGGCTTGCGGCTTGCGGCTTGCGGTTTGCGGTTACGGTTTGCGGTTACGGTTTGCGATTACGGTTTGCGGTTACGGTTTGGGGTTACGGTTTGCGGTTACGGTCTGCAGTTACGGTTACGTTACGGTTACGGTTACGGTTTGCGGTTTGCGGTTTGCGGTTTGCGGTTTGCGGTTTGCGGTTTGCGGTTTGCGGTTTGCGGTTTGCGGTTTGCGGTTTGCGGTTTGCGGCTTGCGGGTTGCGGTTACGGGTTGCGGGCGGTTGCGTAGCCCGGCCGGAATTGCCGACATCCGTGCAGTCCGTCCCAGCTTGGAAAAGCTCCGCGAAGCTAAAAAAAGATGCTGCGGCAGCTGCACCAAGCAGCTGTTCCACAGCATCTTTCCTGCGCCAGCCCGTTCACCGGGCGTAGCGCTCACGCAGCACCTGCACCGCATCCAGCACACGCGGGCTGCTGTACTGGAGATCATAACCGCTCTCCTGCCGCAGCACTGCTGCAGGCTTCAGCACCACGCCGCGCCGGATCAGCGCCTCGCGGATTCCGGCGGCGAAGACGGCTGCCGAATCCGGCCCCCCGAGCTCGCTTAGCGCGGCGATCTTCTCCGGCCGGACGCGCGGATAAGTCAAAGATTCGTCCCCTCCGGCTGCCGCCCCGTAGAATCCGCGGATCAGCTCCCCGCGCTCCTCTCCCGAGCCGGAGACCACCACGAACGCGTGCACGAAGTACGCGCTGTTCTGCCGCCGCTGGGCAATGCCGCAGAATTTGCGGCCGCCGATGGCGAGGTCGAAATCGCCGGGGCAGTAAGAACCGGCAATTTCCCCCGCCCTGATCTGCGCAGCTGCCTGCGGATGACTGACCGCCACGGCTTCGGCAATCAGCGAAGCCAGCAGCCGGAAGTCATCGTGAAAGTCCAACTTCCCCGGCGGCTTGGGAAGAACCAGCGCCACGTTGACGATCCCTGCATCCAGCGGCACAGCAGCGCCCCCGGAATGGCGTACCGCTGTGCGGATGCCCTGCCGCTCAAGGGCGGCCATGGCCTCGGCGGCACGGGGCAGCTTGCTGTCGCGCAGTCCCAGCACTACACCGCCGGGATGGCTCCAGAGATGCAGAGACGGCGGAGTAAGACCGGCCCCGACATCCCGGCACAGCGTCTCCTCAAAAGCAAACGGAAGCAGCATATCCTCTGCATCCTCAAATCCCGCAGTCTCACCTTTCATGCCTCGTGCTGTCCGTCCGCCATCTCCATTCGGCATACTCTTAATGCTGCTTGTACTCCAATTCACACGACCCTCACGCTCTACCAGGCCGTCTTCATCCGCCTTATCTCCCGCACTTCGCGCAGCCCCGGCGCCCTCTCCCCCCGCCACCAAATGCTCAAAGAGAGCCATCACAGGCGGAAGCATACTTTCGCTTGTAAGCCCCGCTTCCGCCGCTGATGGCATAAGCCCTGATTCATTTTTCAACCGTGCAGCGTTCTCCTCTTCCATCACGTCATCAGCGCCCCCTGTCCCAGCTCATAATAGTCTTATTGTAACCGATTTGCTCTGTCGCCCGCATACCGTTATTCTTAGGGTATAAGCAATTTTCCCAAGCAATGAGACTCAAGGCTTGCAGTTCATGCCAGACATAACCTTTAGGAGTGATGCCGCATGACCGTCGAACAGGTAGCCAAGGAAAAGGAAAAGCAAATAAGCAAGACCAGGCAATGGGAACAGGCGCTGAACAAGCTGTACATTAATTTCCGCGATTACAGCAAGGATTCACTCAAAGGCTTTGGCGATGAGGATATCCATCAGGCCAGAGTGAACAGCCGGAAGCTGCTGACCCTGCTGTCCATTCTTGATCCCGAGCATTCGGTGACAGAGCCAATCTACAGTGCTTTTAAGCAGTCACAGAAAAGGCTGGGCAAGGTCCGTGATGCCGATGTGCTTATTGAATCCTTCAAGGAGCGCCGCAAGCAGGCCAAATCAGCAGGCGAGAGCAAAACCGCAGAACTGCTGAAGGCCGTCATCAATCACCAGAAGGAGAAGCGGAAGAAGTACCGCAAGCGGCTGACAGACGAGCTGCCCAAAGTGCTTACCAAAGAGCTTGATGAGCAGTGGGAGGCTTTTCTGGTTAATGAGCTGGAAGGTCTTGCCGCAAAAAGAGACGTCAACGTCGTCATGCGGGAGCTCGAGGTCGCCTTTGACCAGAAGAAAAAGGTCTGCAAAGCCTTGTTTAACGGCCCTGAAGGCGAATCCCAGGAATCCTTTGAAGCTCTGCATGATCTGCGGATTGCCGCCAAGGAACTGCGGTATACCGCAAGTGCCGCTTCTTTTGCCCTGAACCAGAAATTCCATGCCCACGAGGAAATCTACAAAAAGATCCAGCAGGAGCTAGGCGATATCAACGACAAACGCATATGGCTGGAAACGCTGCATTCCATCGGGCGGGATAAGCTGGATGTCGGTAAAAAAGTGTGGAACCAGTTCACTGACAGCCTCAGGGCCGAGGTGCAGGAGGCACTGCATGGGAATGAAGTGGTGCATATTGCCCCAAAGCCAAATAACTAACTTTGAATTCATTCATAAACTTCAATATGACATCAGATCGAGCAGATAGACAAAGAGCAGAAGGCGCATGGTAATCATGCCGTCTTCTGCTCTTTTATAATATATATAATAAATGGCTGTTACAGCAGCCCGGCAGCCCATAGACCGCCTCTGCGGATCATTTGCCGGAACGGCTCTACCGAGAAGGAGGGCAGATGATGCCCCGGCATCAGATAGACGACCCGGCCCAGTCCGAATTCATGGCACCAGGCTGCCGGGCGCATGGCTCCGTCGTGAAGGTATTCAGCCAGCACTGTCGTCTTGAAATGCGGCTGCATATCAAAGTAATACGGCTCGTCCTCAATGACAAACTCCTCCATGCCCTGCATAATCGGATGCTCACGCGCCGGGATCTTCATCTGCAGCGCAGTGTAGGCCGGATGGTGGGTGAAGTAACCGCCCAGCATCCCGCCGAGCTCCTGGTTCCGCTGAAGGGAGATACCGTTGTGTATGGCAAGCAGGCCTCCTCCTCCGGCTACATAAGAGAGCAATGCCCCGCTCTGTTCCGGCGGAAGCGGATCATCAAGGAATTCAGTGTAGGCAACAATAAGCTTGCAGGCAGCAAGCTTCTCCTTATTCAGCAGCCCGTAATCTTCGGTGCATTCCACCTGAAAATCAGGAGACAAAATCGCTTCAAGTTCGCGGTCGACACCGGCAAACGGATGATATTTCACCTCTGTATAATCCCCTATCGCAAGCGCTCTCAAGTCAGACATTCCTTAACGCCTCTTTTCCTGCAGAATTTGTTGTTACCAGGGCCAGTGATTGCCGTCAAGATCGAGATAAGCCGGCTCTTCACCCATGTATTTCTTATGGTCCAGCACAAGACTCATAATTTTGCCGGCAGACTCCTCCGGGGTAATCGGTGCTTCTACGGCTTTTTCGCCATGCATGTAAGTCTGGATCCAGCCGGGGTGAAAAACCATGACCTGTCCCCCCATTACCTTCAAATGATTGTGCATCAGGGAGGACTGCATATTCAGCGCCGCCTTGGACATACAGTATCCGTACATATTAATCCGTTTGTTGCGTCCAATACTTCCGGCTTCGGAGGAGATGTTAATAATCAGCTTCTGCTTGCCCTGCAGCAGCAGGCCCATCAGTTCGTTGCTGACCCTCAGCGCGCCGAGCGTATTCACATTGTATATCCGGGCCATGGCTTCATCGTCCATATCCACCAGCATCGTGGCATCATCAGCTTTGTGAATAATCCCCGCGTTGTTGATCACAATATCGACATGTCCTGTGCTCCCTGCTATGGTCCGCGCAGCCTGCTTCACGCTCTCCCGGTCTCCGATGTCCAGAGGAATCAGGTACAGCCTGTCCCTGTACCGGGTCTTCATCGCCGCAAGCGAAGGGGAATCCTGCAGGTACTGCCCGGCAAACACAGTATAATGATTCTCCAGAAGCCAGCGTGCCAGGCACATTCCCAGACCGTGATCAGCGCCGGTAACACAAGCGACCTTTTTAATATAGTACACCCCCTCAGTTTTTTTCCAGTATAGAATGCCCGATCTCTTTCTCACCTTAGCATGGCTATGAAGCATTATCAATGTCCACAGCAGGACGGTAATTTCCTTTGGATAACAGCCCAAGACTTCTTTTTGATTTAATTTTGAACTATGTTACAATCATAGTTACAGGTGCTAACAACTTAATTGTTAACAAACAAAAATCAACCGCAGAAAGGTGAGATTCCTTATGTCTATTCAACAAATCCACACGCTGGATGAACTGAACCAATATGTAGGTCAGCCAGGCAAAAAGCTGCTGTTCAAACACAGCACAACCTGCCCGATCAGCGCCAAAGCGCATGAAGAATTCCAGGCTTACGCACAAGGCTCCGACACTCCGGCTGCCATCGTTCATGTCATTGAGGACCGGCCGGTGTCCAACCAAATCGCTGAGGATTTTGGCATCAAGCATGAGTCCCCGCAAATTTTTCTTCTGGATGGCGGCGAAGTCCGCTGGAACACCTCCCACTGGAAAATTACCCGGGATGCAATCAAGGAAGCCGTGAGTAAATGAGCCAGCCCGTTATTGTCTACTCCACCGCGAACTGCAGCGACTGCAACCAGGTAAAACAGCTTTTGTCAGAGCAGGGCATTGCGTATGAAGTCCGGGATGTCATGACAAGCACCGATTACCAGGAAGAAGTCGAGAAGCTCGGCTTCATGGGCGTGCCTGTTACCGTATTCGAAGACCGTGCAGTCAAAGGCTTCAACCTTCCGGCACTTAAGGAACTCATTGAAGCGGCTGCCCGTTAATCCGGAAACTGCCATAGTCCAATATCACTCCCGTATAGCGAACGGCACGGAAAGCCTCAGCCTTCCGTGCCGTTCGCATACGGGATTTTTATTATGCCCGTCAATAGGTGCCGTCTTCAATTTATCCCCGGGAAGCCGGGCTTTCCGCCAGATACGCGACATTGCCGCTGTGGGAATAAATCACCTGACTTACCCCGAGCCCCTTATAGACCAGTCTTGGCTTCAATGAAGAAGTGATTACGAATATGGATTTGGTCGTCCAGGTCCGGCACATTTGAACATAACGGCAGCATAAGGCCACACTGCTCTCGAACAGATAGACCTGGCCCACCGGGAAGGCAGGCCGGAACCATGTATTCTCATGGCGGGTGTCCACCACAAGATTTACCTCCACGCCCAGCTCCTCCAGACGTTTTTTCTCCGCTGCATTATTCGCAATTCCCGCTATTTTGTAACCTTTACACTTCAGTGTCCTGATAAAATGCTCACCAGCCTTGTTCGGTGCACAAATGAGTACATATTCGTCCTGATCCGCCATCTCTATCTATCTCCTTTTCGATTAGGCCGCATTTGATACAGGTCTATAAAAACACAGCAAAAAACCACAAAGGATCTCCTCTGTGGCTGGTTAGCGGTCACATAGCACTCATCCTCTCTACATACGCTTACGAGGTTAGCTGCCGGATTCGGGCAGTGAGAGTCGCCCTACCTGTCTTCCATGCGAGCATTCTCTCGCACTTCCCCAGGATTCACCCCATAACCGGCTCCGGTCCTTGACCAGGCTGCCGATTGTTGGTTCCCCCGCTTTCCTTAACGGAAATTAAGCGGTTTACATATTCGGTTGTACTTACCCCGATGTTACGCCTTTTAGTTGTAGTTTTCAAGACTCTGCGCGTGAATGACAGGCATAAACTTTTTCGCCTGAAAATCATTTGCCCCCGTTACCCCTTACGTTTGCCGCCTTTTACAAATCTCCATGCCGCTGTACAGCAGCCGAGCAATCCTAAACCGAGAATCAACGTCTGCAGCGCCCCGAGCAGCGTAGAGCCATCCGGGCGGACCAGACTGCTGATAATGATCAGCACGATCGAAGCCGCGACCAGCAGGGGCGTTTGTATGCTTTTTTTCACAGTTACCACTCCTTACTACTTAAAGTACACTATTCTTCTTCATTTCACCAGGCGCAGCCGGATGCACAATTCATACTTTCAGCTAACGCTCAACGAATCCTCAGGCTGTGTTCAGGTATGCCGCCTATGCTTGGCAGTGTAACAAGATCCTTACCGGACAAGAAAGGCGGTTATTCGCTTTATGCCAAAACAACATATAACCAAACGAAAAAAAATAACCATTGCCATTACGCTCAGCACCCTGCTTACAGGCGGTATTCTCTACCAGCTTGCCGACCGTTATCTGATTCAACATGTCGAAGTCGTTGTTGCCGATCAGGCAGTTTCCGGTGCAGAAGCCAATACAGAGGCGGTCAGTACAGCGGCGGCGGCAGATTCAAATGAGGCCGGCCAGGATTCTCCGGAAGCCGTATCCGATGACTGGAACTACAGCAGCGATGACATGGACATCTCTCTTAAGCAGGTCACCACCGGCCGCGGAAGCGACCAGATCACCTATTACATCGCAGATGTGCAGGTGTCTGATGCTTCTCTGATCCAATCGGCTTTTGCCGACAATGCCTTCGGGCGCAACATTACCGGGGACACGTCCGATATCGCTGAGGACCATGATGCAGTCTTTGCGATCAATGGCGATTACTACGGCTTCCGCAGCGATGGAGTCATCATCCGGAACGGGGTGCTCTACCGAAACGAACCTGCCAGGGAGGCGGTCGCCCTCTACGCGGACGGCACGATGGCCTCTTATGACGAAAAGGAGGTATCCGCCGAGAACCTGCTGGCAGACGGCGTTCTGCAGACCCTGTCGTTCGGGCCGGCGCTGATCAAGGACGGCGAGACCGTCCAGGACTTGAACAATGTTAAAATCGACACCAATTTCGGTAACCGTTCCATCTCGAATGCCAATCCCCGCACAGGCATCGGCATGATCTCGGCGAACCACTACGTATTCGTTGTTGTAGACGGACGTTCAGACGACAGCCGGGGCATGACACTGGACGAGTTCGCTGGGCTGTTCAAAAGCCTTGGTGCCACAGAAGCCTACAACCTGGACGGCGGCGGGTCTTCCACAATGTACTTTATGGGCCGCGTTGTCAACAATCCGCAGGGCAGACAAGAGGAACGCGGCGTAAGCGACATTCTCTATCTCGGGGAGGGATAACTCATGACTGTACTTATACCAGCCTATGAACCGGACCAGCGTCTGGTCGAGCTGATCCAAAACCTGCGTGCGATGACCAAAGACCCCATCGTTGTTGTAGATGACGGGAGCGGCGAGCGGTTCAGGAGCATCTTTGAAGCTGTTAAGGAGGCCGGCTGCACCGTGCTCACACATGTCGTTAACCGCGGCAAAGGCCGGGCACTTAAAACCGGATTTCAATATATTCTCGATAATCTTCCGGCTGCAGCTGTCGTATGTGCCGACAGTGACGGACAGCATTCTCCGAAGGACATTGTTGCCGTCGCCGAGGCCAGTGAATCGGCCGGAGGCCGGATGGTGCTCGGCAGCCGCCAGTTTACCGGCAGAGTTCCGCTGCGCAGCCGGTTCGGCAACCGGCTTACCAGCAAGGTGTACGGCGCGGCGACCGGGATCGGCATCGGGGATACGCAGACAGGCCTTCGCGGGTATCCGCGGACCATGCTGGACTGGCTGTGCCAGGTGCCGGGAGAGCGGTTTGAATACGAGATGAATCTGCTGCTGGAAGCACCGTCAAGCGGCTACGGCATTACAGAGCTGCCGATTGATACCATTTACCTGAATGGCAATGAATCCTCCCATTTCCGTCCTGTCGCCGATTCACTCAAGATTTATTTGCCGATTGTTAAATTCAGCGCCTCTTCTATCGTCTCCGGTGTGCTCGATTTCCTTCTTCTGCTCCTGCTTCAAGCTGCAACGGGAAGCCTGCTGCTGTCTGTCATAGCTGCCAGAGCCGGAAGCTCGGCCGCCAATTATGCCATGAACCGGAGATTTGTCTTCAGCCGGCAGAACAAAGGAGCGGTGCATACATCCGTGACCCGCTATTATATCCTTGTCCTTCTGGTCCTTGGGCTCAATTACGGGTGCCTCTCGCTGCTGCATATACTGCTGGGGGTACCGCTTATTCCGGCCAAACTCCTTACTGAATGCCTGTTATTTCTGTTCAGCTTCTGGGCACAGCGCCGGTATGTCTATTAGGATTTGCGGATGTTGTGCCTTCCAATCGAGTAGGAGGAGGCGGCAAGCCCCCGTCCTCTCACACCACCGTACATGCGGGTCCGCATACGGCGGTTCCAAAAGGTTAACAAAGCTCTAAGTAACGTGAAAGCAAGCTTTTCAGCCCTTTCGCTTCCCAATAGGAAGTCGGGAGGGCATTATTTGTATTCCGGGACATTTCCCATGCGCCTCGCCGCGAGTTGGCCATCGTGAAACAGGCCCACTCAGGCACCCCAAGCGCCCGGAGTTCGCGGATTCGTGTGCGCACTCGCTTCCATTGTTTCCACAGGCACATTCGCAGCCTTCTCCGAATCCATTGGTCCAACGTGTGGAGGTGTTTCTTCGCCGACGCTAGATGGAAATAGCCAAGCCACCCCATCAGATAACGGTTTAGTCGGCAAATTCGTTCTTCCATGGAAATGGACCACGTTCGGTTTGTCAGTTCACGGATTCTCTCCTTGAATCGCGAAATGGTCTTCGGTGCTAATCGAATGGTTGCCTGTTTCTGGCTCAGGAAACTGAATCCTAAAAACTTCCGGTGCCAAGGTCTGGCGACTGCACTCTTTTCCCGGTTCACTTTCAGTTTTAGCTTTCCTTCTACAAACCCGCTAACCGATTCCATGACCCGTTCGCCAGCTCGTTTGCTCGCCACAAAGATATTACAGTCGTCCGCATAGCGTACAAAGTGCAGGCCACGTACGGTCAATTCCTTATCCAGATCATCCAGCAGAATGTTTGCCAAAAGCGGGCTCAGCGGACCGCCTTGCGGCGTTCCTTCCTGGCTGTGCTCCAGCTTTCCATTCACCATGACTCCGGCGTTTAGATACGCGCGAATCAGTGTCAGCACTCTTTTGTCTGTCACTTTCCGCGCCACTCTCGCCATCAGCATGTCGTGATTTACCCGGTCAAAGAATTTCTCAAGATCGAGGTCCACGACCCACCTCAGACCCTTTTGGATATATCTTTGCGCTTGTTTTACTGCGTCATGTGCACTTTTCCCGGGTCGAAAGCCGTAGCTGTACCACGAGAATTCTGCGTCAAAGATCGGATTCATGACTTGTAGAAGAGCCTGCTGGAGAAAACGGTCCATCACGGTCGGGATGCCCAGCAGCCGTACGCCGCCTCCGGGTTTGGGGATTTCCACCCGTTTGACTGGCGCAGGTCTGTAAGTTCCCGCCAGAAGTTCGGCTTTCACCGGTTCCCAATGTGTTTTCAAGTAAGCTTGTAGATTCGCTGCCGTTACATTGTCCACACCGGGGGCTCCTCCGTTCTGTACCACTCGTTTATACGCGAGCCGAAGGTTGTCTCCTTCGAGCATTCGCTCCAGCAAGTTGTTCGCTGCTTTGCGAGAGGGAGGGGCGGTTTGTGCCGACGAAGAACTCGGCGCTCCAGCATGCCTTGGCGGCTTCACCGCTTCTCTTTGCTGGCAGCTCTCTTGCGAGATATTCGGCTGTCGTTGCTCTTCATGCGAACGCATCGGTTTCCTCTCTCCTTTCGGTTCAGCCCTTCCGTAAACTGTTGCAACAGTTTACGTACTATGGCCTCTGCTGACTCCTGCCCGTTCAGCGCAACCTCTCGGTTACGGTTACAAGTTTTTTTTTCCTTGCATACCGGACAGGCCTCCCCAGATAAGAACGTCATCTTTCCGCCCGCACCTGCCCAAGTTTACGATTGCAGCCCTTGGCAGCTTAGGATTTCGTCATGTCTAGGTGACTCATCCGGCTGCAACCGCCTCAAATTGGATTCGTGTACCTCAGGTCGTGCTTTTGCCTCCGGCTTCCTTCAGATTCCACCTCGCGGTAGACACCCTTGCCCTTGGCTAACGGTAGGCGCTTGCCAGCCCCCGCTCGGGACTTTCACCCTAGAGATGACGCCCATGCTGGGCGTACTAGAAAAGGCCGCCCTGGTTTCCCAGGACGGCCTTTAAATTATTTCCGGCTCAGATCAGGCTGAAATGATGCCAGGACAGATACAGACATAGAGCAGCAACAGCGAAAAAAATGACGGATGTTTGTGTATTTCTGCGGAATTTGAGACCATAAGTAATAAAAAATACGGCTGCAGCGAGTTTAGCAATGACCTGGTAGTAGCTGTCCTCCGGAAAAAATGAACTGCTGAATATCACTGTAGCAGCCAGAGCGGAAGAAATAAAAATCTTAAACCATAGAGGTTCCCTCAAAAACTGTGTATACACAAGCTTGATTCTCTGCATGATCCCAATCCCCTCTGGCGTTGTTTAGTGTTTTCCCGGTTTGTAAGCTGCGCCGATCCCGGCTCCCAGCGCAATACCAATGGCCAGCCCCAGACCTATATTGTCAAACATTGAGCCAAACACAATCCCCAATGCAACGCCTATGGCCAATCCGTTTGTCATCGCGTTATCCCGCTTCTTTTTATTATTCATGGTCTGCATCCCGCCTTCTTCTTAAGCTATATTACTTCCGTACTACCTTGTATCCCTTATCTTCCAGCAGCTTCAGGATGCCGTGCTCACCGAGATAGTGGGCTGCGCCGACCACGACAAAATACTCTTCCTTTTTGCCGTTTTTCAGATAGCCGTCGATTTTATCTGCCATGCCGATGTTGCGGTCAATCAGCATTGCTTTGACGTATTCCGCGTCAGTGGAGAAGTTGTTCGTCAGATCCAGCAGCTGCTCCTCATTGCCGGTTTTCCACATTTCAGCCATCAGGCCGACGCTCTGATCCAGCACCTCGAAGTTGTCCAGCGCCGCTCTTAGGTTTTTCTCCTGCAGCTCCTGGGAGAAGTCATTGAACATGCTTAATTGCGATTCATAAGACTCCAGTTCTACTACCGGAATTTTACGTTCAACAGCCTTCTGGATAAAATACAGGTCAATCCCGGCAGATGCCTCGTAACCGGCCTTTGCTGCTTTCAGGCTGCTGAGTGTGGATTCCGCCACCCATGGCTTGAAGGCATCGAGCGCATTCGGCTCAAGTCCGGCCTCTTTAAGAATCTCTCCCAGCTTCGCATAGGTCTCGGCAGACACATGATCCTTCAGGGTTGTTCCGTCCTGGTACATGCCCAGATCCATGATCAGCTTTTGCTGGTCTTCGCCCGCAGCTTTGCTGATATCAATCTCTACGCCCAGATAATCGGCCTCGGCGAAAGCCTCCTCATATTCATCGCGCAGCGGATAGAAGCTGTCATCGGCAATATGCATCGAACCGACCAGGTACACTGTGTTTCCGTTGGCTTCGACTTCCCACATGAAGCCGCGGCCTGCATTTACAGAGGAGGTCTGGGTGCCGCCGTCTCCGGTCTTGGATTGCAGAATGACAGTACGGGTTTTGGCATCCCAGCGGACTTCATAGCCTGTTGCATCTCCAAGGACCCGGATCGGCGCATATGTAACGCCGTTGATTACTTTAAGCTTGCTTTTCAGTGTGATGGTTTTGCCGTCTACAACCGCGTAGATCGTATCACCCGCAGCATTTTGCAGCTTGATATCCATCGCCTGCAGCGTAGATTTGAGCGGGACAAGCGTTGTGCCCTCATCAAGGACTGGTGCGCCTGCAGAATACTTAATGGCCTGATTATTTACTGTAACACCAGGCTGCTGCGGAGCAGCCATTGCAGGAACAGCCGAGGTAAGCAGTCCTGCAGAAATCGTAAGGGATAAGAGCATTCTTTTCCAATTTTTCATGTAAAGTAGTCTCCTTTAGCCATATTTTATCGTTACATAAGTGTTATACCCAATATTTTACTGCTACGCTCTGCCCTTGCGCTCTTTTGCCGAAGTCCAGAGAATATAAGCAGCCCCCGCAGCACTCAAGCCAATCACAATGCCCTGGATAAAATCGCGCACAGGGGAGCCGTTCGTATCCATCAAAGTACTGAATGTAATCATATTAAGGCCACAGACTGCAAGAAACAGTTTGTTTTGCATTTTCTTGTTCATCATTGTTATCTACTCCTCTGATTAGGGATTATTTTTTAAAACTTGTAAGCTTTCATTGCCTTGCGGATTTCCTTGATGCTCGGGCGCTTGCCGTACATGAGTACGCCGGTACGGTAAATCTTGGCGGCCAGCCAGCCGAACACGAAGATGGTAACCAGCAGAATAATTAACGAGACTGCGATTTCCCAGAACGCCACATCGCCGACTCCGATCCGCAGCAGCATGCTCAGCGGTGAAGTGAATGGAACATAGCTGGCGATTTTAACTAATAAGGTGTCAGGTGCGGAAACGCTGAATGTAGGAATATAGTAGTTCACAAAACCAAGCATCATTACAGGCATAGTCGCCTGGCCAAGCTCTTCCGTGCGGCTCACAATCGAACCTACAGCAGCATACATCAGGGCGTACAGGAAGAAGCCGAGAATGTAAAGGATAAGGCCGTACACAAGAATACCTGCATTAAGCTGGCCCAGATCCAGATCGAAGTCTGCCAGAATACCCGCATTATGCGGCAGCAGCAGGTTCGCTGCAACGCTCGCGGCAATGATTGCAATCTGCAGCAGCCCGACCAGGAATACCCCGAGCACTTTTCCGAACATCTGGCTCAGCGGCGAAGCGCTGGTAATCAGAATTTCCATAATTCGTGAGCTCTTCTCGGCTGTAACCTCAGCGGCAATCATATTACCGGTCAGCATTATTGACATGAAGAAGAGAATCAGCAGAACATAGACAATGACATAATTGATTGGAGATGCGGATTCATCCCCGGCAGAGCCGGCTCCGCTGCCCGCGCCCAGCTGCTGCGTTTCGATCATCACCGGGGCGAACATTGCCGATACTTCCTCCGGCGTCAGCTTGCCTTCCGCAATCAGCTGCGTATTGACCTGCTGCAGTGCAGTTTGCAGGTAGGTTTGGACATCGCTGTCCAGATCCCCGTCATTGCTATGATACGTTACCGGGGGAACGCCTTCCCCTGATGAAGTACCGAAGGTGAGATAGCCCTCAATATCACCTTCATCCAGTCCTTTGACAAGCTCCGCATCCTCTGCAGAAGCGAAAGATTCCAGCTGTACCTTGTTCTCGGTGCCTTCCGGCGCAGTGTAGCCCAGCAGCAGCTCCGTTGCCGGTGTTCCGGCTTCTGTAACCACCCCGATGCGGGTTGCTTCAGCCGCTCCGTCATCCCCGTTGAATTTGTCGATAAAATAAGGGATGTTCATTCCGATTGTTATCAGCAGCACAATGATCAGTGTTGTGATTGTAAACGACTTGGTGCGCGCCTTATTCTTGAATGTAAATCCGATAATTGGTCCCAGCTTATTCATTGGATTCACCCACCGCTCTGATAAAGATTTGGTTTAACGTCGGTTCCTTGATTTCGAAATGCTCAACCTCACTCTGCACAACAGCATGCTGCAGAATCCGCTGCGCGGCTGCAACCTCGCTGATCGACAGCAGATACCCGCGTTCAGATTTCTGAACAGCGCTGACTCCCGGGATTCCTGCCAGGCCGGATACTTCTCCGGCAGTGCGCAGCAGCACCTCTTCCCGCGGATAACCTTTTTTGATCTCGCGGATCTCGCCCTGGACGACCGTATTCGACTTCTGCAGGATGGTAATGTTGCGGCATAGCTCCTCGACATGCTCCATCCGGTGGGTAGAGAACAGAATGCTCGTGCCCTGGTCGCGTAATTCCTTGACTGTATCCTTCAGCAGCTCCACATTTACCGGATCCAGGCCGCTGAACGCTTCATCGAGAATCAGAATTTGCGGCTTGTGGACGACTGCGGCGATGAAGCCCATCTTTTGCTGGTTCCCTTTGGAGAGCTCTTCAATCTTCTTGTTGTAATATTCCGGAACCTCAAAGCGGTCCAGCCAGTAGCGCAGGCTCTTATCGGCATCAGAAGCCGACATGCCGCGCAGCCTTCCCAAGTATGTAATCTGTTCACTGATCTTTACCTTCGGGTATAATCCGCGTTCTTCCGGAAGATAACCCATCAGCTGCTGCAGCTCATTGCTGTACGGCTTGCCGTTATACAGGATTTTCCCTCCATCAGGATAAATCAGGCCCAGCACCATGCGCATTGTTGTCGTTTTCCCGGCGCCGTTGGCACCCAGCAGACCATAAATTTCTCCTGCTCCAACCTTCAGGCTAATCTGGTTTACCGCTGTTTTGTCTCCATACTGCTTCACTACCTGTTCCAGCTTCAAAGCTTCCATTCTTTAGTCCCCTCTCCTCTGGTTAATCAGTATCGGATCATGCCCTTGTGACCATAAAGCCAGGATTTCGTCCAGTTCCAGACTGCGGCTCTTGATAACCTTTACGCCCAAATCCTGAATGCGTTTCTCATGAAGATGGAATTGCTCTACTATAAAAGAACCTACTCCCGGCCTTTCCAGGTTAAAATGAAGTGCTGACGGCAGCTCCTCCTTCAACTCCTTCAACTCCTCTTCATCTGCCGAATTGACCCATACCTCAGTCCAGGAACCGAACAGGCTGTCCTTCTCGGCCATTCCGAGCAGCCGGCCCTGATGCATCAGAACGATGTAATCCGCCAGCCGCCGGACCTCTTCGACAATATGAGTGGAGATGATGACCGTCGCATTATGCTTATCCATATAAGTGCGCAGCGTCTCGATCATCGCCTTCCAGGCAAAGGGATCGAGGCCTGAGGATGGCTCATCCAGCAGCAGCAGGCGCGGGCATGAGGCAAGCGCGGCGGCAATTTCAAACTTGCGGCGTTCGCCCTTGGACATTTTGCCCAGCCTGGAGTTCCGCGGCACCTCGAACTTCTCCATCAGCTCTTCAAAATAACCGTGGTCCCATGCCGGGTACCAGTGGCTGCGGAATGCCGCAGCTTCACCGGCAGTCCAGTACTTCTCCTCCGTCTGCGAGGTTTCCGGAACGAAGGCGATGCCTTGGCGGAGTTCAAGCGGTAGGCCGCCTCTATGGGCCTCCTCAAACCAGCGGATCTCGCCTTCATCCGGAAATGTCAGCTGCAGCAGCATGTTCAGGAGCGTGCTTTTGCCGGAGCCGTTCTGTCCTACCAGTGCGGTAATATAGCCTTGCGGAAGATTCAGATTTAGCGGCCCGATTGTTTTGTTGCGCCGCTTCTTGCTTACATTCCGCAGTTCAATTGCCTGCTGTACCATGCCAAGGCCCCACCTTTCATTCCTTTTTGTTATATTTCTCTTTCACAATTTCCCGGTAGATTTCATTCAACTCCTCTTCGCTGCATTGCACCGACAATCCGACATCGACCGCGCTTTCCAGCGCCTTGCGGACGGCATCCCGCTTGTATTCCTCCATGGCTCCATCTGCTACATGCGATACGAAGGTGCCTGTGCCCTGCCTTGTCCGGAGCAGCCCTTCATTCTCCAGATCCTGGTACACCCTCCGGACTGTAATGACGCTGCACTTCAGTTCTCCGGCAAACTCGCGGATGGAGGGAAGCAGCGTCCCTTCCGTAATCACTCCGCTGATGATCAGCGATTTCAGTTGGGTCTCAATCTGGTGATACAGCGGCTCGGCACTGTTCTCGTTAATCTGAATCGGTATCCACATCGCTTATCCCCGCCCTCTCATACGAGATCGCGGCTCTTCAGCCGGTGAATCGTCCATTTGGAGAACAGCTGTACCGATAGCGTACCAAGCAGCAGTGTGCTCCACATCAGCGGAGACAGCAGCCCAAACTCTTGCGATACAGAGATACTGTAGAGGAACAGGTTGCCTCCGTTAAAGGTGATCAGCACCGCCAGCCCGATAACCAGCGCCATAATCGAGAAGATGTATATGCAGTAGAGCTTCCCGCTGAACAGCAGTTCGAAGAAGATAAACAGTCCCGTAACGGTCAGCCCGTAGCCGACCCATGTCAATGTAAACGCCAGGTAATCCGTGAACGGCATCTCCTGCCGCATATTGGAACTGACAGCGTAGACCAGGCCGAAGAACATAATGCCGTTCAGTATAAAAGAGCCGGCGGCCTGGAGCTTTCTTTTGCACATCACCACTTCGATTGGAACTGGCAGGCTGCGCATATAGGCCAGTATCCGGGTGTAGGTGTCTTCGCTCAGATACTTCATCGTCCGTTTGGAAAATGTGAGGCCCAGCATCGGAACGAAGGTAAGGAGCATCACGTCGGCAGCTAACCGCACTTCACCGTCTTCCAGCACAGTGTTCAGCATGGAACCTGTCATCATGCCCATATAACCGCCCATGAAGATGATCGCCCAGAGCAGTATCCATACCAGATTCAGTCTGTCGCCGCGTAATTCACTGCGTGCAATGACCAAGGCATGTTTGATCGTTGTCATTCATCCTACCTCGCTTTATCTCACAGCACATGCACACGATGAGGTGTTCATATCTCTGTGCTTACTGTATATATCTATATACACAGTATATGTCCTGTATTTTCCATCGTCAAGCACTTTTTTTCCATAATTTTCAGACCGGTACCGGTACAATCCCATGTCCACGCAAAAAAACAGGCCTGCGCCCGCCCTCCTGATGGAGTGCAAATGCACAGACCTGTTGATGTTCCTGTCTACCCGCCCATAATAACTTCCCAGACCGGCTTCGTATGACCGCCAGGGTAAAGCATGTACAGCAGCACATAGACAGCCACTCCTGTAATCGCTGTAATGAACCAGATTACGGAGGTTACCCTTCCCCATTTCCGGTGCTTCGCATACTTGGCTTTGAAGCCGAGAACCAGCGTCGTAATGCCGAATACAGCTGCCACGGTAGCGAGCACAATATGGAAGATCAGAAAGACGTGGTAAATAGTCGTCAGGTGCTCCGGCCCGCCCCAGGAGGTATTGCCTACAAAGATCGTTCTTGACACGTACACAATAAAAAACAGAATAGCCGCAACCGCAGCAGCAATCATTGTCTTCTTGTGCGCCTCGCGTTTGCCCTTGATGATGAGTCCCCAGCCGACCGCCACCAGCACTGCACTGATTACGATAAAAGAGGTACTGATCGTTGGAAACACTGTGAAAATATCCATGGTTATCCTCCTACCTGCTCACCGGTTATGCACGGTTCAAAACCCCATCCTCCAGATCCCCGGATGAAGCGGAAGATTCCGCATGGTCTTGACCGTTCTCTTTTTTATACCAATGATAGAACACAAAGACAAGCATAGAGGCAAAAATAAATTCCTGAATGAACTTCATGGCGATTCCGCCGACCTGCTGATCCACCTTCGGAGAGAGCGAACTGAAGAACGACGGGCCGCCAAAAGCCTGCAGCAGCGCAGCGGGATTACCTGATACACAGTAACCCATCGCCCGGGCCCAGACATCCGGGTTACTGTAGGTCGCATACAGCGGAGCACTGGCAAAAATAATCAGGCCGCAGGCCGGGGTCAGGAGAACCATGTTCAGAAAAATAAAACCTACCTGGCCCAGCCCGCCCAGCCGGCGCTGCTCGGGAAGCGGATTGATCAGATTCCACCACATGAGGGCCGAGGTCAGGAACAGCACACCGTAATAGAGCCGGTGAACCGCGAAATTAAGCATGACATAATCATGGATCACCGGGATATGGTAGAGCGAGAACAGACCGTTGAACAGCAGTGCTGCCACCACCGGCTGTGCCAGGAAGGACAGCCTGCGGAAGGGGTTTACTTTGATAAAAGCGCGCCAGCACCAGTCCGGTATACCCAGCATAATGAGCGGAACCGCCACGAGATAGGATAATGCCATGCTGACCATATGGAAGGAAAAGAGGATATGCCCCAGCAGGCTGACCGGACCGCCCTGGGCCAGATAGAGTGCCAGCATTCCGCACAGGAACAGCCCCCTGCGCCATAGCGGTACTTCAGCAGAACCCGGGAACCGGCCGGAAAGCGGACCGATCAGCACAAAGTATCCGGCTGTCAGCAGCAGCATCACGGCCAGAAAGAGCGGACTCCACTTGTCGGCAAAGCTGAAATATTGCAGTCCCAGCACTTCATTAACCTCCCCTCTATTCATGCAAAAAATGGCCCCACAACGTGAGGCCTTGACTCCGGAGCCTATTCAGGTCATTTGCCGGACCGCTTAGTCCCACCATACCCAATACAACGACATGATGATGCAGGTACCGGCGATAAAAAAACCGCCCAGCATAAATATAATCGGCAGCATATGCCCCTTATCCTTCAGGTGCATCCAGAAGCTCATTTGCAGGAACACCTGCAGTACGGCCATCACTAGCAGCAGAATGACCGCAAAGGCAGCATTGACGCCTCCGGCCGCTACAACAGCGAAAGCGATCAGCGTCAGGACAATCGAGAAAACAAACACTACAATATGCCGCTGCGGCCCTTCATGCCGGTGGCGGTGCTTCACCGCACCGTCCCGGGAATGCTGTTCACCTGCCATGGCTTCACCCCACCTTTCCGAGCAGATAGACTACCGTAAAGATAAAGACCCATACCACGTCGATAAAGTGCCAGTACATGGCTGATACATAAATCTTGGGCGCCGTCACGACAGTCAGTCCCTTGCGGGACAGCTGGCCGATCAGCACCGCGATCCATACAAATCCGAACGCCACATGTGCCCCGTGAAATCCGACAAGCGTATAGAAGGCCGAACTGAACGCACTCGTGGTCATCCCGAATTCCTCATGCCGCACATATTCGCTGAATTCGTAAATTTCAAGCCCCAGGAAGAGCGCGCCGAGCACTACAGTGACCACCAGCCAGTTCCGCAGCTGTGCCGGGTGGTTCCTGTGCATGGCCTGGATGGCGAACACACTTGTCAGGCTGCTGGCAAGCAGCAGAAAGGTGGCTGCCGCCACCAGCGGCAGATGGAACAGCTCATTGGCCGACGGGCCTTCATTCGTCTGGTTGCGCAGAGCGAGGAAGGTGGCGAACAATGTGCCGAAGAGCACCGCTTCCCCGCCGAGAAAGAGCCAGAAGGCCAAAACTTTGTTGCGTCCTTCCAGTGTCGCTTTTTCCGGCTCATGCGGAAGATTGGCGTCTGCGGCCTCAGCATGTGCAGTTGTCATGTTCCTCAGCTCCCTTCCAGCTCTTCCGGCTCGATATGCCAGCCGTGATCATCATACAGCGAGCGGAGCAGCATCGATCCGAAGGTAATGAGAAGCCCCAGCGCCGTAACAATATAATTGTTAAAAAGAAAGCTCATCACAGCGCTGCCAAACTCATCACGGCTGAACATGAAGCCGAGACCGGCGATGAAGATGCCGACCGACATCACGAACGGCAGCGGCGTAGCCGAAGGCATATGGATCGAGCCCACCGGCTCGGACGGGGTCATCGCCTTGTGCCCGGCTGTTTTTTCCTTCCAGAAGGCATCCAGTCCGCGTACCAGCGGAGTCTGCTTGAAATTGTACTCCGGCGGCGGTGAAGGGATCGTCCACTCCAGTGTCCGGCCGTCTTCCCAAGGATCATTCCCCGCATCCGCAGGTTTACGTGAAGTCAGAAACACATTGAGCAGGAAGATGATCATTCCTACACCCATGAGTCCTGCCCCAATGGTACTGATCAGGTTCAGGAGATCAAAATCCTGGTTCGGCAGATACGTAAATACGCGGCGCTGCATCCCCATCAGGCCGAGAAAATGCTGTACAAAGAAGGTCATATGGAAGCCGATAATAAAGGTCCAGAACGTCCATTTGCCCAAGGTTTCGCTGAGCATCCGCCCGAACATCTTCGGCCACCAGTAATGCAGCCCCGAGAAAAGCCCCAGCACAAGACCGCCGACGATAACGTAATGGAAGTGGGCGACAACAAAGTAAGTATCATGAAACTGGAAATCGGCAGGCGCCGAAGCCAGCATAACGCCCGTTACCCCGCCCATGGTGAAGGTTGGAATAAAACCGACCGCGAACAGATTGGCAGAGGTAAACCGTACCTGTCCGCCCCACATCGTGAACAGCCAGTTAAAGATTTTGATCCCTGTCGGAACAGCAATCAGCATGGTGGAGACCGAGAACAGCGCGTTCGCTACCGGGCCGAGGCCGGTTGTGAACATATGATGCGCCCAGACCATGAAGCCGAGAAAGGCGATCAGAATCGTGGCAAACACCATCGAGCTGTAGCCGAACAGGCGCTTGCGCGAGAAGGTCGGAATAACTTCAGAGATAATGCCGAAAGCCGGGAGAATCAGGATATACACTTCGGGATGGCCGAAGATCCAGAAAATATGCTGCCAGAGCACAGGGTTACCGCCCCCGGCCACATCAAAAAAGTTGGCGCCCAGAATCCGGTCAAAGGTGAGCAGTACAAGCCCTACAGTAATTGCGGGAAAAGCGAAAAGAATGATTGCTGAGGTAATAAAAGTAGCCCAGGCGAACATCGGCATCCGCATGAAGGACATTCCCGGTGCGCGCATGGTGATAATGGTTGCCAGAAAATTAATGCCCCCGATCAGGGTACCGAGGCCGGCAATCTGCAGGCCGATGGTATAAAAGTCCACCCCGTGTGTGGCGCTGTAATCCGCAGAGGATAGCGGGGTATACGCGGTCCAGCCGGCATCAGGCGCACCGCCCATGATCCAGCTGAGGTTAAGCAGAAGACCGCCGAACAAAAAGGTCCAGAAACCAAGCGCATTCAGAAAAGGAAAAGCAACGTCGCGCGCGCCGATCTGCAGCGGAATGACCGCATTCATCAGCGCAAAGATGATCGGCATGACACCGAGGAAGATCATCGTCGTCCCGTGCATGGTAATGAGTTCATTAAAGGTCTGGGCATCCAGAAAGGTATTCATCGGCTTGATCAGCTGGATGCGGATCAGAATAGCCTCCAGCCCGCCGATGCCAAAGAAGAAGCCGCCGGCCCAAAGATACAGAACCGCTATTTTTTTGTGATCAACGGTGGTGATCCAGTCCATCAGGCCGGTATGACGTTTGACGGCATGGCCATGCCTTAGAGGCGGTGCAGGATTGAAGGATTGCGCGGCTTGAGCCAAGGTACGTACCCCCTTTTCAAATATGCTGCTTCCCTTTATGGCAGAAATCTTAGTTCAGGGTATAACCGGCCAGGTATTCCGCTATTCCGTCAATCTCCTCGTCGGTTAAGCCAAGCTCTTCTTTCGGATCAGGCATGAGATTCCCGGGTTTGACGCTTTCCGGATCATGAAGCCAGGTTTTGAGATTCTCTTCTATAGGCGCCCCGTCCTCACGTGTATCATCATTCAGCAGAATTCCCGCTACCGACTCTCTGGAGCCGATGCCCGTCAAATCGGGACCTGCGCCGGCAATTCCCTGGTCTCCCACTGCATGGCAGGTGAGGCAGGCCGATCTGAACTTCTCGGCAAGCGCCGGATCTTCAGGAAGCACCGCCGGTGCCTTCATGGAGGCAATCCACTCCTCAAACGCAGCCTCACTGACCGACTTCACCTTGAATTCCATGAACCCGTGGGATGGGCCGCACAGCTCCGCACATTTGCCGCGGTAAACGCCTTCATTAGGCGCACTGAAGCTGAAACGGTTCGTTGTCCCGTCAGGATTGGTATCGATTTTACCGGAAAGGGAAGGGACCCAGAAGGAATGCAGCACATCCTTCGTACTCAGCTCAAAGGCGATGTCTTTCCCTACAGGAATCACCAGATCCTGAGCTGTAGTTATGCCGTAATCCGTGTACTCGAATTCCCACCAGTACTGATGTCCGGTTACCTTGACCTTCACCGCGTTGGCATCACCAGAGTGGTCATCACCAGCGGCAAAAACGGCTTTTACCGTCGGCACCGCTAACACTACTACAAGAATCAGCGGGATAACCGTCCACAGCACCTCCAGCTTGAAGCTGCCTTCCACCTGCTCCGGAATTTCGTTTTGCCCCGGTTTTCTGCGGTAACGGACAAGGACATAGGCCGCAATGCCAAAGACGATCAGCAGTACGACGATCATGATGGTGATCGCCAGCTTCATGAGTCCGAACGAAGTCTCTGCTTCCGGGCCCTGCGGCCGAAGTACCGACAAGTCCTCCCGCCCGCATCCGGCGAGAATGAGTCCGAGCGCTGCGGTCATGGGGAGAAGCCGCTTACCAGCCTGCCACATTTTCATCAATGATCTACCCCGCTTTTCCCGATTTCGTAGATTAGAGGATTTTCCTGTCAATTATAACAATCACTATTAATATAAGTTGGTGGGGGTGTTTTGTCAATCGTTCACAACAAGTTCACAAATTTTATTCTATCAAACAAAAAGCTTGTTGTTAAAGGGTTTAAGAACGCTTTCAAAGATTACACATTTACTCCCTCTAACATGTAAAGCGCATACAACAGTATTTGTGTCTATTAATTCATTTGACTTTTTTCATATATCAACACCTGTCAATCCTGTAAAAATGCGCAAAAAAAACCGTTTCCTGCGGCAGACGCCGACCGGACACGGTTTATGAGAATCCTCATGGATATAATCATTAAATTGCCATTGTCAAAAGCACAGCACAATCCTGGCTGTTCTATCAGGAGACCGATGAGTTCATTCTTACCAGCTCATGCTCCACGACCATAGTCAGCTCTTCTTCATAGCCTCCTGTGATCCGATACTTCCGGACGTACTCCTTTACAAATTTCTTGGGATCTTTGGGCCGGAAAATGCGTGTCATTTCCCGTAGACTTTCCTTGACTTCGTTATGACCTTTACTTGCCATGATCAGTTCCCTCCCAAAACATTGAAAATGAATGCTCCGTTGTAGAGAATGCATGATGAAAAGTCCGCCGTAACTTCGAAATGCAAGACAAGAAACCGTTATACCTACGTCGCTTGCATTATCCGCCATATTGGGTTCCAGTGTTCTGAAAGTCCGCCTTGCCGGTGAAGCAGGTTCGTCGTGATTTGGGCTGAGAGTAAGATATCAATGCACACTGACATCTTGACACTTTACTTACCCGAAGAGCCACTTGCTGAATCACTCCTTTCGGGCCTTATCGTTATATTGTATCATATTCCGGTCCAAGTTCCACCTTTCCTTGTAAAATATGCGTATGGTTTTTTTCAAATTTTATGACAAGTCCTACAAGTGAAAGAGCCGGCTTTTGGTTAAAATAGTATATCCGTAAACCGCAGAAACTTGTATAAGATGTCCACACAAATACATGCTTTTGATACGCTAAGAAGGAGGTCGGCTATGAAGCAGCAGCTGTCTTTGCTCAACAAGCCTTACAATACAGCACCAGTGATCGAACTGCTTGCTCCTGAGGATGCAGGGGTCTGCGGCCAAAAGCTGGAACAGGCACATCAGGCTGTATTGAAGGGATACTCTAAAATGCATAGTATGCTTGTCGTCCGCCGCGGGAAACTGATATTTGAACGGTATTATGGAGGTTTTCATGCCGGAATGCTCAATGATCTCCGTTCCGCCACCAAAAGCTTTATCTCTATGCTCACCGGAATCGCCGTCGTTAAAGGGCATATGCCGGAAGTGCATACTCCTGTCACAGAGGTCCTGCAGAAGCATGTCCCTTTCCTTCATTCCCCGCGGCTCGGAGAGATTACACTCCGCCATCTGCTGACCATGACCGCCGGCTTCCGGTGGATTACCGGCAAGAAGCTTGGAGAACCGCTGGTGCGGAATCTCCAGCGCAGCCGCCGCTGGGCTTCCTATGCGCTGAGCCTGCAGATCGACGACGAGCATCTCGGCCGGTTTCAATACCGCAGCAGCGATTCCCACCTCATCTCCGTCATGCTCAGCGAGACCACCGGCGTTGATGCCTTCACCTATGCCAGAGAGCATCTCTTCGGCCCGCTTGGGATCGGCAATGCGGCCTGGCTTCCCAACGCCGAGGGTCACAGCATGGGCCATATCGGACTGTACCTGACCTCACGTGATTTAGCTAAAGTCGGCATTTGTCTGCTGGAGGGCGGGTCATACGGCCGACAGCAGATTATTCCGCAGCAGTGGCTGGAGGAGGCCTTCACTGCCCAGACGCCCGGTTATCCCGCCTTCGGGGACTACGGCTACCAGTTCTGGAACGGAACGATGTCCGGGCAGCCCTACCGGCTTGCCCACGGGCATGGCGGACAGCAGCTCCTGCTCCTGCCGAAGCTTGACGCGGCGGTCATCTTCACCGCTGAGAGTGCGGTAAGACAGTGGAAGCATCCGCGCAGGCTCGTAGAGCAGTATATTATTCCGGCGATGAACAGTTAGGCAGATGCATTGACTTCAGGAGGGAAACCTGCTGGGAAGTATCTATTCCTTTCACATACTTTGCCCGGACAAAACATAGGCTCATAAGGAAGAAGGAGGGTGCAGCCCCGCTTCCAATGAGCCTGTTTCTGCTCTTGGAAGGGCTGGCTCCCCCACCAAGGAGTGTGATTTCCTGTGTCCCCGTTCAGATCATCCACCGGTCTTCCGGAGCATATCGCCGCTGCCATATGCTATTTCTTCCCCTTCATAGGCGGCATCGTCTTCCTCGCCCTGGAAAAACGCAGCCGCTTCGTGCTGTTTCACGCCCTGCAATCCCTGATCACTTTCGGCGCGCTTATGATCGTCCATGTGCTCTGCGGCTTCCTTCCGCTCATCGGCGCTTTTATCAGCGCCCTGGTCTCCCTCGCCACCTTCGCGGTCTGGCTGCTGATGATCTATCATGCACTGGGCGGCCGGTGGTATAAACTGCCCTGGGCAGGCCATCTGGCCGAAAGCCAGCTGCGCCAGCTGTAGGCGATAGGCCAGTATACCTCCTGTAGGCGATAGGCCATTAAACCTGCCAGTGGCATCTGTGTTTTGTAAGAAGAGATTCTAGTTTAGGAGTGGGGGCCTATGCATCAAGGTTCGTAGTTCAAGGTTCAAACTGATCGCTTCATACTTCATGCTTTCCCCCTCCCGCCGGCGCTGTTGCCTTTTTTCGGATTCCCTTTTGCCGCTGCAGTTCGTACAATGGAAGAAGGACATGCAGGAATCAGCAGGAGGAAAGTGAATGTATTTATTGATCGTAAATCCCCGGTCAGGGGGCGGAGCAGGGCAGCGGACTTGGGAGAGCGTGGAGGGCATGCTTCAGTCACGGGGCGTCCTCTACGAGACCCTGTTCACACACAGCAGCGGCAGTGCGGAATCACAGGTCCAGCAGGCGCTCGCACGCCGCGGGGATTGGCTCGCCGCCATCGTCGTCGGCGGCGACGGCACGATCCACAGCGTGCTGGGCGCGCTGCGGCGCAGGGGAGTGCCGCTGGCGGTAATCCCCGCCGGCTCCGGCAACGACACGGCGCGCGGCTTCGGCATCCCGCTGAACACGGAGGCTGCGCTGGACACCGCGCTGCAAAACCGCTGCCTGGATGCCGATCTGCTCTCCGGCTCAGGCGGCTACACGCTGACCGCCGTGGCCAGCGGTTTTGATGCCCAGGTGGCCGTCAATGTGAATAACGGCCCGTACAAACGTCTGTGCAACGCCATCGGCGCCGGACAGCTCGCCTATATCATCGGCATTCTGCATACGCTGATGACCTTCAAGCCCTGCCGGGTGAGCGTGACCTGCGACGGAAAGGAGCAGACCTTTGAGCAAGCCTGGCTCGTCTCGGTCTGCAATCTGCCAAGCTACGGCGGCGGACTGCTGATCTGCCCGCAGGCGGAGGCCGGTGACGGCCTGCTCGACGTCTGCGTCGTCCACGGGTGCAGCCGCGCGCAGGTGCTGCGGCTGTTCCCGACGCTGCTGAAGGGCAGGCACGTAGGGCTGCCCTTCGTGACGATGCTGCGCGGACACAGCGCGGCTGTCCGCTTCGCCGCGCCGCGCCACGCTATCGGCGACGGCGAGGCGCTCGGCACGGCGCCGCTGGTCGTGCGGTGCGAGCCGGGCGCGCTGCGCGTGCTCTCGCCGCTTGCGGCAGCCGGCACGCAGGACGGCGTGTCTGCGGCGTGCCACGCCAGCAGCTAGGTGCTCCTAGCTGTAGATCATGCAGCTAAAGCCGTCTATTGGTGAGGTAGGGAAATTTAAAGACTTCCGGGAGTACACCATCATCCCAGTAACTATAATTAGTTGGAAAAACTCCGCTTAATTCGGCCATTTCTCGTATTTTATCAACGCTAGGTGGAATTTCTCCAGTTAAAATGGCTCATATACCGTCCGGAGGTTGAAATCCGGTATTTTAAGTGGAGTTTTTCCAACCAGCCTCTTCAAAAAGGCCTCCATCCAGAAATAAGGTGGAGAAATTCCACTTAGTTTGATCAACGCGCCGCACTATGGCTCTATGCCGTACTTTGTTTCTATACAGTAACTTTTACTCCCCGCGCATCTTACCACCGCTCATTATTTCGCATAAACTCCCTCCGTGTGCCGCCGCTGTACTGAGGCTTCCTTAACGCATGTTGTAGGCGCTCCTAGCTGTAGATCATGCAGCTAAAGCCGTCTATTGGTGAGGTAGGGAAATTTAAAGACTTCCGGGAGTACACCATCATCCCAGTAACTATAATTAGTTGGAAAAACTCCGCTTAATTCGGCCATTTCTCGTATTTTATCAACGCTAGGTGGAATTTCTCCAGTTAAAATGGCTCATATACCGTCCGGAGGATGAAATCCGGTATTTTAAGTGGAGTTTTTCCAACTAGCCTCTTCAAAAAGGTCTCCATCCAGAAATAAGGTGGAGAAATTCCACTTAGTTTGATCAACGCGCCGCACTATGGCTCTATGCCGTACTTTGTTTCTATACAGTAACTTTTACTTCCCGCGCATCTTACCACCGCTCATTATTTCGCGTAAACTCCCTCCGTGTGCCGCCGCTGTACTAAGGCTTCCTTAACGCACGTTGTAGGCGTTCTTAGTTGTAGATTATGCAGCTAAAGCCGTCTATTGGTGAGGTAGGGAAATTTACAGACTTCCGGGAGTACACCATCATCCCAGTAACTATAATTAGTTGGAAAAACTCCGCTTAATTCGGCTATTTCTCGTATTTTATCAACGCTAGGTGGAATTTCTCCAGTTAAAATGGCTCATATACCGTCCGGAGGATGAAATCCGGTATTTTAAGTGGAGTTTTTCCAACTAGCCTCTTCAAAAAGGCCTCCATCCAGAAATAAGGTGGAGAAATTCCACTTAGTTTGATCAACGCGCCGCACTATGGCTCTATGCCGTACTATGCCTCTAGAAAGTAACTTTGCTCCCCGCGCATCCATACCGCCGCTTATTATTCCGCCTAAAGCCCCTCAGTGTGTCTACGCTATATTGAGGTTTCCTCAGCAAACGCCGCACGCATTCCGGATACTTTTTATTCAGCGCGGATCATCTGCTGCACTTTATACACTCACAACCTCCAAATTTCTGACGTTCGGGCATTCTGCTGCAGTTTGTGCATTAGACAATCGGCGATAAGATTAGGCAGTTCGTTTGCAAGCATGCGCACGCCCTTTCAACCTCGGACCTCCTAACCCAAAAAAAGCAGGCCCCCGACAAAGACGGGGACCTGCTATCCAGCTCTCTCCAGTTTCAACAGCCGGATTCCATATATCCAGCCCTCAACCGGCCTACTCTTCCACAAAGGTAACAACACCATCGTCCAGGGAAGCGATCCGCACAAGGGACTCCACACGGTAACCCGCTTCCTTCAACAGCCGGTTGCCCGGCTGGAAGGATTTTTCGATTACAATGCCAATGCCCGCCACGCTGCCTCCCGCCTGCTCCACGATCCGGGCCAGCCCGAAGGCCGCCTCCCCGTTCGCCAGAAAATCATCGATAATCAGCACACGTTCGCCCGGAGCGATGAACTTTCTGGAGACGGTGATGTCGTTGCTTTCCTGCTTGGTAAAAGAATAGACCTTTTCCACATAGATATCTTCTGTCAGGGTCAGCGACTTCTGTTTGCGGGCAAAAATCAGCGGAACTTCAAGCTCAAGCGCCGTCATAATACCGGGGGCAATCCCCGAGGATTCGATGGTCAGCACCTTCGTCACGCCTTCTCCGGCAAAACGCGAGGCAAACTCCCGTCCGACTTCACGCATCAGAAACGGGTCCATCTGGTGATTCAGAAAAGAATCCACCTTGAGCACACCTTTACCGAGAACAATACCTTCATCGGTCACCTTTTGTTTCAGCAGCTTCATCCTGTGCTCCTCCTCCCGCCTTCAAATGAACCTGGTCCTATGCCTTATTCTACAGACCGGCTGGTTTTTGCGGCAGCAGATTGCCGACAATCGACTTCAGTTCACGGTCTTCGGTACTGCCCGGCTTACCGCCGTCAAAGCTGGTAATACGAATCTCCGAATAATTGGCTCCCGGATTCACCGGCTTGAAAATCAGCTTCTCGCTGTCTTCCAGGCGCACGTCGAATTTCATGTCCTTGAACATCCCGATCAGCTCACTCTCAGTCGGAACCTTTCCGGGTTCCAGAAACAGCAGCCCGCGCAATGATTTGGGACCTTCAGGATGCTGTACGTCAAAATGAATTATACATTCCATGCTTTCACCTCCCCAACCCGACCTACGACCTGCGCAAAGTCAGTTTTCCTCCGGCTTATCTGCCGGTTCCCTCTGCACTTCCTGCTCCAGGTCATCATTACCCTCATCCATTTCTTGAGGTACATATTTACTGAATATACGGCTGTAGCGTTCCCCATAACGTCTCATAAGCTCGGAGCCCATGTCCTCCTCCAGCTCGAAGAGCACCATTTCCTGTGTAAAATGATTCAGGAGCAGCTCGATCATCACCTGATGCTCGGTTACAACAGCCTGTGCACTCCCGTCTTCATAACGCATGCCAAGCATGCACCAGCTGCGGTCGATCACAAAAGAGAACTTCCGCCCTCCGCCTCTGCGGGACTGCCCGCCAAGCGGCGGCCAGAGCGGATACGGTGCCGATGCTTCACTGCCGCCGTTAAAAGCCCACAGCAGCTTGACGCCCCTCAGCTCGGCCTGCTCCAGCTCGCTGCGCAGCAGCGATGCCTCTTCACGCCATACATCCACCACAATTTCCTGCCCGGCAAGATTCAGCTGGCGGACCAGCTCCTCCATAACATTGCGTTCACCTTCCACATTATAAAAGGACGGGCTGACGTGACCGCCGCGCGGCATTTCACTCTCCATATAAGCAAGCGAAGCCTGCACCCTGCCGGAGATCATTGTCGCCAGCTCTTCCGGGTCCAGCACGCTGTAGCGTGCCGGGTCCCCTTCGCCGCATCTTACATAACCTTGCTGAGTCAGGCGCTGCAGTGCCGCATACACGTTGGATCTTGATACTCCGAGCTGTTTGGCCACTTCATAGCCCGAAGCCTGGCCTTTGGTGGCCAGCTCGACCATAATTTTGGATTCCATCTCCGTGAAACCCAAATTGCGCAGATGCAGCAGCAACTGTTCCATCTATGTTGTCCCCCTAAGCTGACTGTAACTCCTGATTAGATCTGTTCCGAACCGCAGCGCGGACACCACATGGAGCCCTTCGGCAGGTCGGCACGGCAGATCTGGCATTTGACCAGATCACGGACACCTTCGGTTTCCCCGGACGCCGCTGCAGCTTCCTCCTCCGGCTCCCCGGCTCTCCAGTCACGGATGCGCCGGTCCAGCTCAAGCTGCCTTTCCCGCTCCCGTTCCAGCTGATCGGCTTCACGCCGGGAGCGGTCTGTATCCTGCTGGCTTCCGGTATAACCTTCAAGCGGCTCATCATCGATCGACAGCACTTCGCTGTACACCACACGCTGCTCAGGTCTCTTGGCCAGCTCTTTCTCCTCTTCCGTCAGCTCGTCCTCGCCGTAATATTGATCCTCTTCATCCTCTTCCTCATGGATCTGATGCACTGCCACTGGAGCGGCTTCTTTTCTCGGTGCCGGATCAACAAGCTTGCGTCCGCATTTCGGGCAAAAGTTGGCGTCCAGCGCCACCACATTGCCGCATTCGCAGAGCCGCTCATTCTTAAGTTCAGCAATCCGGAAGCGGATTTCGTCGATCTGCTCCTGCAGCCTCAGGCAGTTGCGCGACAGCTCGACCATTTGGCCTTCAGCCAGAGAAAGATCCTTTGAACGGTACCCTTCATAAAAGATTTTTCCCATTTTCGTAAATTCAATGTCCATCTCACGTTCGATATCGGAAATATGCCCATTCAGCTTGCCGATCTCCACTGAGTTTTGCGCTTTTTCACTCACCCGGTTAGCACCGTCTTTTATCCGTTGTAAAAAATTCATTGTAGTTCCTCCTTCTCCAAAGTGAGAACAAATAACCCCATAACGATCCGTACAAAAGCGGAAACGTGCTTCTATCATACCAAATGTCCCGGACAGATTCATTATTTGTCGTACTGTGTATTTATAAGTAAAAATGACCGTGGCGAACCTTACCGAAAGATGGAGGGATCAATCTTGCCGGAAGAACAGAAACAAACGTTTTTCGTCTCCGTTAATCACGGGCTGATTCAGGAAGTGCGCAATGACTCCAATGAATTTGAGGTCCTCCTCACCGAGGGAGAGCTTGCCGTTCTTCAGGACCTGCTGAAAGAACTGTCACAGGAGGATGAATACGCATTCCGCCGGGCCTTTGTGCCCTACAAATCCGCCGATCATGATGACGCTGTCCGCCAGTTTGATGACGGTACAATCAGGCTCTATCAGCATCTGCACCAATACGGGACACCCGATACACGCAGGACCATTGAAGAGCTGGGCGTTCTGCCAAAGCTGGAGAATACCGGATACCAGGATACAGGGTATGATGGAGGCTCGCCTACCAACAAATAGTACGCCTTTGTAGCCAGCTTTATGTTTGCTAATACGCCGCTGCGGAGAGAATGTTCCGCCTGAAATTTCGTGGGAACGCTTTAATGCATGGTCCCGCTGCCCGGCCACTCCAGCCTTCACAGGAGTCCGGGTGCTTTTTTTTGCTTCAAACAGGCTGCATCGGTTAAAATAAGGGAGTACAAATAATGAAACCCGGGAGAGTCTCAGTGGAAGAATACGATAGTACAGAGGTTACGCTGAATCAGCTGCAGGTGCATGTCAAGGATCTGCAGAAGTGGCAGGTTAATGAGGATTTTGCCAAACAGATAGAGGATTTCAAAGCACTGCCGGCGCTTTACCGCCATGCCCTCAACGAGCTTGAGAATAAGATTGATATCATCAAAACCGAATGGCAGGTCCGCGACGGCTTCAGTCCGATTGAACATATTAAATGCCGGATCAAAGAGCCGAAGAGCATTCTGCAGAAGCTGCAGCGCAAGGGACACAAGTTTACGCTGGAAAATATGGAGCAGCACATTCACGATGTTGCAGGCATGCGGATTGTGTGTGCTTTTGTAAAGGATATTTACCGTCTTGTCGATCATTTATGTGTCCGCGAAGATATCCGCGTGCTGGAGATTAAGGACTATATCGCCAAGCCTAAGCCGAACGGCTACCAGAGTCTGCATGTTATCGTGGCCATCCCGCTGGTACTGCTGGAAGGCACCCGCTGGGTAAAGGCTGAAATTCAGCTGCGCACCTTGGCTATGGATTTCTGGGCCAGCATGGAGCATATTCTTTACTATAAATTCGACAAGCAGCTTCCGGCCCATGTTGCCGAAGAGCTCAGAGAAGCTGCGCGCGCTGCCGATGAGCTGGATCAGAAGATGCTCCGCCTGCGCAGGGAAATTCTGGAACTGTCCGAGGAGAGCAGCACCGGTGACGGAAATCCTCAGGAGTCATAATTATCAATAAAGGCGGTACTTACAGCAGGCATTCAGCTGTAAGTACCGCCTTCTTTTATTGATCCAGATTGGCTGCTTTCCGGGCGGCAGCTTCGGCTACCCGGCGCATAATAAGCACAAGCCCCTCTTCCGCACGCGGAGTGGCATGAAGCAAATCACTCCAGCGCTCTGGCGGCGTGTCAATTACCGGGGAGGCCGGAAACGGCCTGGCGGCTATTTCATGAAACAAGGGTCCCGGCTGATGAAGCGAGCCTTCAGCAGCCGCCTCCGCCAGCCATTCCCCTGTGGATACGGCAGGACCTTTGCGCTCCAGGCGGGCCAGCTCTGCCGCAAGAGTGCCGGCCGGCGGCTGTTTTACTTCTTCACCCGGATCGTTCTCCTCTTCCGCCCAAAGCGCAAATACACCGGACAGCAGCTCCTCTTTATCTAACCCGCGGAGCGCAAAGCCAAGCAGGGGCTCCTCTGCCAGCTGCCGCCGGATCTTTTCCGGCAGCCTGCCAGAGTCCGGCGCTTCATGGTCAGCACCGGAAACCGTCCATTCCTCATCCGCCGGCAGCACCTTATAACCGGCAAGTCCGCCGCTTAACCTGCCCTGCAGCAGCTCATACAGCTCACCGGGATGCTCTGCAATATAATGAAGCACCTCACGTTTCTGCTCATCAGTCCAGCAAGGAGCCTGCAGTGTCTGAACAGGCCCTGCAGGCCGCTTTTGGTCAGCGGCAGCCTTACCTGCTTCTCCCGTCACTTTTACCGCTCCAGGGAGTATTTCCAGTTTCAGCTTCAGTTGTCCGTCCATTGTTGATCCTCCCTGTCCCCCTGCTTTTATCCCTACATCCAGTCCTGTCCCTGAAGCTCAATAAGCTCCTTCAGCTCATGATTCGACATTTCGGTCAGCCAGTTTTCTCCTGAACCGACAACCTGCTCGGACAGATTCTTTTTGCGTTCAATCAATTCGTCAATCCGCTCCTCCAGCGTTCCCTGGCAGATCAGCTTGTGTACCTGTACATTTTTATGCTGCCCGATCCGGAATGCCCGGTCAGTGGCCTGGTTCTCTACTGCCGGATTCCACCAGCGGTCATAATGTATCACATGATTGGCTTTGGTGAGATTCAATCCTACGCCGCCAGCCTTAAGAGACAGCACGAAGAATGCCGGTCCCTCACCTTCCTGAAATGCATGCACCATCTCATCCCGCTCCCGCTTGGAGATTCCGCCGTGCAGGAACAACGGTGCTTTGCCGTAACGCTTGGCAAGCTTTGCCACGAGCAGCTCGCCCATCGCCACATACTGTGTGAAGATCAGCGCGGATTCTCCAAGCTCGGAAATGCTGTCCAGCACCTCGTACATCACTTCCATTTTGCCCGACTGGTCACTGCGCGTACTCCGGCCTTCTTCTTTGCTGAACAGCTGCGGATGATCGCAGATCTGCTTCAGCTTGGTCAAGGATGACAGCACAAGCCCCCGGCGGGCAATACCGGAACGTTCACCGATTACACCGAGCATTTCATCAACCACACCCTGGTAGAGTGCCGCCTGTGTCTCCGTGAGCGGACAGTAGGACTTCAGCTCCAGCTTCTCAGGCAGATCCTTGGAAATATCCGGGTCGCTTTTGAGCCGCCGCAGCAGGAACGGGGACACCAGACGGTGCAGCTCCCGCAGCCGGTCGCCTCCCTCACCCGAAACATAACGCTGGCGGAATGAATGATAGCTGCCCAGATATCCCGGATTCAAAAAATGAAAAATCGACCAAAGCTCGCCCAGCCGGTTCTCCACCGGGGTTCCGGTCATTGCTATACGGTGCGGAGCAGACAGCTTCATGACACTTTGCGCCTGCTTGGTGCGGTGATTCTTGATATACTGCGCTTCATCCAGCACGACAGTGGACCAATGCACACCGGCCAGGTCTTCGCTGTCCCTGCCTGCCAGGTGGTAGGTCGTCAGTACAATTTCATGGCTTGCGGCAAGCTCACGAAAGCCCTGGCCGCGGACCCGTCTGCCGCCATGATGAATATGCAGGCTGAGCGAAGGGGCAAACCGCTGCAATTCCCGCTGCCAGTTGCCAAGCAGTGAGGTAGGGCACAGAATCAGCACCGGATCGTGTTTTTCTTCCGGCGGCGCGTTCAAAGCGCGGTCCAGCAGGCAGGTGATCACCTGTACCGTTTTACCGAGGCCCATATCATCAGCGAGACAGACCCCAAAACCGAGGCCGCTGAGTGCAGCCAGCCATTGGAATCCCCGCTCCTGGTAAGGTCTTAAGGTTCCATGCAAGCCGGGAGGAACTGTACGCATGGGCAGATTGCGCAGAATATCGCCCCGCATCAGGGACGACAGCAGGCCGGACGTCTCCATGCCTGTTACGGACATTCCCTTCCAGAGCCTGCCCTCCTCATCCTCGGCTTCAAGGCGCATCCAGTCAGCCGCCGTCATCTCTCCGCTTTCATGCCGTTTCATATACTTCAGCACCTGGCGGATTTCCTTCGGGTCAACCTCTATCCATTCTCCCCTGAACTGCACAAAAGGCACTCCCGCCTCCACCAGTGCATTCAATTCCTCTTCATTGACCGAATGATCGCCGAGCGACGCTTCAATCCGGAAAGAGATGAGCTCCTCCAGACCAAGTGCAGCCTGTACCGGACTTTCCGTAAGGCCGGGAGGCGGCTGCATCTTCATCTTCATCCCGACCTTCCGCCGGCCTTCACGGCTCCAGCGGGATGGCATCTGTACTGTAATTCCCCGTTCACGCAGCCGCTGTACACTTTCCTTCAGGAAGTAATATAAACGCTCCGGCGCAAGTTCAGCACCAGTGGGTGCCGGCATGTTCAGCGCATGCTGAATGTCCGGCGATATTCTGCCGGCTCTGCCCAGTGCAGCCAGCAGCTGCTGCTGGATATTCCGGTATTTGATCCCCCACAGGGTAAACTCCCGCTCCCTGCTGCCCCAGATGGCTGCAGCCGGAAGCCAGAATTCCCCTTCATCCCGGCTCTCGGCCCAGAAAGTCAGGTTCCACACCTCACTCTCACCCTCAGGAGGCTCCAGGCGCAGGCCCAGTCCAAGCTGGCCGGTGCGCGCCTCTGCGGCTTCCGCATGCGGCACTTCATTTGCTGCCGTACTGTTCACAACCGCAAGCAGCTCCGTTACCTCAGCGGGAGTGCCTTGAACCGGGATCTCACGGCTGCCGGTCAGCAGGCTATTCCACCACAAATCGGTCAAAGGCGAGTATCCGCGGCGGTAGTTAGCCTTGTAAGGTCCCAGCTCGCTTTCGATACCCGCGACGATTCTTTTGATCTCGGCAGTCATCACGGCCTGCAGGAAGGAATACAGCACGTATCCGCCCGCTTCTTCACGTGACGACAAATCGCCTTCTTCGGCTACATGTGTCCCAAGCGCCAGCACCGGCATTGAAGCTGCCAGCTTCAGAAAGTACTCCCTGTCCGGCTCCCGCCGGAAAGCCGGAGACCAGCCCGTCAATGCCGCCTGCTCGCCGCCGCGGCGGCGTGAGCCTACAGGCCGCGGCGGAAGCGCTCCGGGCACGATGCCTCCGGTGCCCATCAGCTCAAGGGCGAACCTGGCGGCTGCGGCCCAGTAGCGCAGCTCGCCGCCCGGCTCCAGCCCCTGGGATCGGCACTGCTGCTCGTCCCAGGCCAACAGAAGCTCAAAGGCATCCTTCGGCGCCAGCGCAAGCCCTTCAAGCGTACGCCCCGGCAGGCCGCGCCTTGCAGGTCTGCCTTCGGCGGGGGCGGCTGCCGGATATTTCACTTCTGCCAGCCTGAGCGCAGCACCCGCAAAAGGACGCCCCCCCCCGCGGAATTCCAGCCGTTTGACCACACGAGTCCACGCGTCGACCTTCGGTTCTGAAGTTTCGCCTGAGAAGCAGAATAATACGTCCCCTAACCATATTGCATACAGATGCTTAATCATTGATGATCTCCTGTCTTTTGAGCAAGGAGAAAGAGCCGGTCGGGTTAAATTTCAGAGACCTTATCCTTCTCCTCAAGAAATATATTGTCAATCGGGCACAGGTGTTGCCGGTCCCGCAAGATTTTTTCTTCATCCCTTCATCTTATACGAAAAAGCCAATATTTAAAAACGTTTCTGCATAATTTCTGCAGATTTTATATATAATTTGAGGGTTTCCGGTATCTCGGCATTACTTCCGGGCTGTCCACTGTATGATTTTCCAATTGCTCCTCCCCAAATCCACGAACAAAAAGGGGCGTCCCCACAAGCCGCTTCACGGCTTCTGAGACCCCCAACAACACCAGACTATTCGACCGCTTGAATCCTCAGCTCTCCGCCAGCCGGATCATCGTCCACCTGGATAATAATCGCTCCGCTTTTACCGTTGCGCGCCCAGCCTCTCTTCCCTTCCTTAAGCTGCTCGAGACTTATCTCGCCAAGTCCCTCGACGGCAGCAGTCTTAAAGAATGGATAACACAGGGCAAACCGCAGCGTTTCTCTCTCCGGCGCAAAATCCCGGGCCGCATAGGACCAGTTCAGCCGCAGCATTCCGGCACTTCCTTCAGCCTGCACGCCAAGCTGCGAATACCCGCCCGTTCTGTACCCGAAGCTGTGGCCGTCGTCCTCATACAATGAGAATGCAGCCGTAAATCCTTCCTTCGCCTCCGCACCGTACAGATGAAAAATCACCTGCTCATCCGTCTCCTCCAGCGCGTATTGTTTTAACGGGCCTTCGGCTACAAAGCTGCCTGCCTTCACATACATCGGCATAATATGCAGCGGTGCAGCAGCGAGAATATGCCGTCCGCCTTCATGAACCTCCCCATCCCAGTAATCCAGCCAGCAGCCTTCCGGCAAATAGACAGAACGGTGGTCTGTGTCCGGACGGTACACCGGAGCGATCAGGACGTTGTCGCCCAGCAGAAACTGGTCACATAGATTAACGACATGCGGGTCGCGCGGATACTCCAGAATCAGCGGACGGATGACCGGCAGCCCGGATAGCTCCGCTTCCCGGAAAAGATTGTACAAATGCGGCATCCAGCGGTAGCGCAGGCCGATGAATTCGCGCAGAATTCCTTCCACTTCTTCACCAAATGACCAGGGCTCCTGGCGCAGTGTTCCGATGGAGGAGTGATTGCGGCAGTATGGAAAAAAGACACCCATCTGTGTCCAGCGCACCAGCAGCTGTGCCGAGGTATGGTGGGCAAAGCCGCCGATATCCGGTCCCGCAAACGCCAGCCCCGACAGTCCCATATTCAGCACCATCGGCATCGCCATCGCCATATGCTCCCAGAAGCTGCGGTTATCCCCTGTCCAGACAGCGGCATAACGCTGTATTCCGGCATAGCCCGCTCTCGTCAGCACAAAGGGGCGTTCACCCGCCATATGCTCTGCCAGTCCTTCATAAGTCGCCTTGGACATCATCATCCCGTACAGGTTATGGTATTCCTCATGCGTTACCGGACGCCCGTTGTTAAAATGCATGACATCCAGATCCATCGTCTTGCTCTCATTGAACACCGCCGGCTCATTCATATCATTCCAGATCCCCTGAATGCCGAGGTCGGTATAAAATTTATGCAGCTCCCCCCACCACTCAGCCGTGCGTACATCACTGAAATCCGGGAATGCGCTGATACCGGGCCACACTTCACCGAAGAAGATATCTCCCTCCAGCCTGCGGCAAAAATGCTTTTCAAGCACACCTTCCTTATACACCTGGTAATTAGGGTCTTTTTTGACGCCGGGATCGACGATCGGTACAATGCGCACGCCAAGCTCCCCGAGCTCCTTGATCATTTTATCCGGCTCAGGGAAATTTACAGGATCAAAGGTGAATACCCGGTATTCATCCATATAATGAATATCCAGATAAATCACATCGCAGGGGATGTTCTTTTCCCGGAAGGTTCTGGCCAGGGTCAGCACTTCCTGCTGGTTCATATAACTGTAACGCGACTGGTGGTAACCGATTGCCCATTTGGGAGGAAGCGAAATTCTTCCGGTGAGCGTAGTGTATCTTTTGACGACATCCTTCATTTCCGGCCCGTTAATAAAATAAATGTCATAAGCGCCTGTCGAGCAGCCGATGGTAAAAGCCACCCCGTGGGAACGCATGTCGAATTCGCTCCGGCCCGTGTTGTCCAAGAATAAGCCGTAAGTGAGGTCCCCATGCATGTGGATCAGCAGCGGGATCGATTCGTAGAGCGCTTCAATCTCCGGCAAATGGGGCGCAAACACATCGGTGTTCCAGTTCGTGTATTTTTCCCCGCGTTTATCCAGAAAGCTTGATTTCTCCCCCAGCCCGTAAAAATGTGAATCCGGCTGCATATCGTACTCGGCATGGCTCGCACCGCGCGGATTCCAGCTGACCAGATTCTGCTGCATAATCACTTGGCCGGCCATATTCTCCACACGGATCTGAAAGGTTGTCCGTTCAATGATCAGCCGGATGGCGCTTGTAGTGAAAATGAGCTGCTCCCCGGTCTCTTCTACAGGGAAAAGATGCGGGATGCAGCAATCCGCCAGCACCGCCGGTGATGTGGTCAGATCCGGCACTTGGCTGCGGAACACCTTCATCCGGAACATTTCATCACTTAAAAAGAAAAAAACAATCCCTGCACGTTCCCCACGGACGATATACACATTCTCTGACCGTTCCCAGGATACAACACTGCCGGGCGTGTTCCATGTTTCCTTCATAATTAACGGCCCCATTTTTTCGGGACGAATTGCCTCGCTGCTTTCCATTCCTCTTTCCCCCTTCGGCTGCTTTTGAATAGATATTACCCCGCCTGTACGGAGAGCTATCCGCAAATTTTATGACCCAAAGGTCATTTTTTTGTCCCGGATGGTCTTAACTGCAGGTAAAGCGGGTATATTCTATGTAGACTCAGACATTACCTTACACAAAACTAACAAGTTAGGGAGTGGAGACGATTGAGAAGCAATAATCCGTATAAGTGGCTGAACCTGCTGTTTTTTCTGGGCGTAATCGCTGTAAATGTTCTTTCTGTAACGCTGCCGCTGGGCGGCAACACTACCGGAGAGATTTCAGACAAATACTATACGTATCTCACACCGGCGGGCTATGCCTTCTCCATCTGGTCGCTGATTTATGTGCTGCTCGCAGGGTTCGTAGTATATCAGCTGCGTTCTGATACCGGGTCCAGGGATTCTGTACGATCCCTCGGCATCTGGTTTGTGCTTAGCTGCGTATTTAATATGAGCTGGCTGTTTCTCTGGCACTATCTGTACATCGAGCTGTCAGTGGCCGCCATGGGCCTGCTGCTGATATCACTTATTGTCATCTACCGCAAAACCCGTAACATTAATAACCCTTCTTTGGGTGAAAAACTGCTGGTCAAGCTGCCCTTCAGCATCTATCTGGGCTGGATTTCCGTAGCCACTATAGTGAACGTGAGCACCGTGCTGGAGAAGAATGACTGGAATGGCTTTGGCCTCAGCGACACCACCTGGGCCGTTATCATGCTCTGTGTAGGCGCATTGCTCGCCATTGCCGTCAGCTACCCTTACCGCGACTTTATTTATCCGCTTGTCTTCTCCTGGGCTTTCCTCGCTATCGGCCTGGAGCACAGGGATGCCGGCAGCGTGTTCGTAACCGCTTCGGTCGCTGCCGGACTGCTGCTGCTTTACAGCATCTGGCTGATGTTCGCCTCGCGGAGCCGGAGCAGGTATTAAGCAGAGTTATATGAATCGAGTAGGAGGAGGCGGCAAGCCCCCGTCCTCTCACACCACCGTACATGCGGGTCCGCATACGGCGGTTCCAAAAGGTTAACAAAGCTCTAAGTAACGTGAAAGCAAGCTTTTCAGCCCTTTCGCTTCCCAATAGGAAGTCGGGAGGGCATTATTTGTATTCCGGGACATTTCCCATGCGCCTCGCCGCGAGTTGGCCATCGTGAAACAGGCCCACTCAGGCACCCCAAGCGCCCGGAGTTCGCGGATTCGTGTGCGCACTCGCTTCCATTGTTTCCACAGGCACATTCGCAGCCTTCTCCGAATCCATTGGTCCAGCGTTTGGAGGTGTTTCTTCGCCGACGCTAGATGGAAATAGCCAAGCCACCCCATCAGATAACGGTTTAGTCGGCAAATTCGTTCTTCCATGGAAATGGACCACGTTCGGTTTGTCAGTTCACGGATTCTCTCCTTGAATCGCGAAATGGTCTTCGGTGCTAATCGAATGGTTGCCTGTTTCTGGCTCAGGAAACTGAATCCTAAAAACTTCCGGTGCCAAGGTCTGGCGACTGCACTCTTTTCCCGGTTCACTTTCAGTTTTAGCTTTCCTTCTACAAACCCGCTAACCGATTCCATGACCCGTTCGCCAGCTCGTTTGCTCGCCACAAAGATATTACAGTCGTCCGCATAGCGTACAAAGTGCAGGCCACGTACGGTCAATTCCTTATCCAGATCATCCAGCAGAATGTTTGCCAAAAGCGGGCTCAGCGGACCGCCTTGCGGCGTTCCTTCCTGGCTGTGCTCCAGCTTTCCATTCACCATGACTCCGGCGTTTAGATACGCGCGAATCAGTGTCAGCACTCTTTTGTCTGTCACTTTCCGCGCCACTCTCGCCATCAGCATGTCGTGATTTACCCGGTCAAAGAATTTCTCAAGATCGAGGTCCACGACCCACCTCAGACCCTTTTGGATATATCTTTGCGCTTGTTTTACTGCGTCATGTGCACTTTTCCCGGGTCGAAAGCCGTAGCTGTACCACGAGAATTCTGCGTCAAAGATCGGATTCATGACTTGTAGAAGAGCCTGCTGGAGAAAACGGTCCATCACGGTCGGGATGCCCAGCAGCCGTACGCCGCCTCCGGGTTTGGGGATTTCCACCCGTTTGGCTGGCGCAGGTCTGTAAGTTCCCGCCAGAAGTTCGGCTTTCACCGGTTCCCAATGTGTTTTCAAGTAAGCTTGTAGATTCGCTGCCGTTACATGGTCCACACCGGGGGCTCCTCCGTTCTGTACCACTCGTTTATACGCGAGCCGAAGGTTGTCTCCTTCGAGCATTCGCTCCAGCAAGTTGTTCGCTGCTTTGCGAGAGGGAGGGGCGGTTTGTGCCGACGAAGAACTCGGCGCTCCAGCATACCCTGGCGGCTTCACCGCTTCTCTTTGCTGGCAGCTCTCTTGCGAGATATTCGGCTGTCGTTGCTCTTCATGCGAACGCATCGGTTTCCTCTCTCCTTTCGGTTCAGCCCTTCCGTAAACTGTTGCAACAGTTTACGTACTATGGCCTCTGCTGACTCCTGCCCGTTCAGCGCAACCTCTCGGTTACGGTTACAAGTTTTTTTTCCTTGCATACCGGACAGGCCTCCCCAGATAAGAACGTCATCTTTCCGCCCGCACCTGCCCAAGTTTACGATTGCAGCCCTTGGCAGCTTAGGATTTCGTCATGTCTAGGTGACTCATCCGGCTGCAACCGCCTCAAATTGGATTCGTGTACCTCAGGTCGTGCTTTTGCCTCCGGCTTCCTTCAGATTCCACCTCGCGGTAGACACCCTTGCCCTTGGCTAACGGTAGGCGCTTGCCAGCCCCCGCTCGGGACTTTCACCCTAGAGATGACGCCCATGCTGGGCGTACTAAAAAAGCTGCCCCGGCCATTATAATGGCCGGGGCAGCTTTTGCTGTAGATAAGTGCTGTTATTTCTTGCGCGCTACCGCTTCAATCTCGACAAGTCCGTCCTTCGGCAGACGGGCAACCTCCAGCGCACTGCGGGCCGGATACGGCTCGGTGAAGAATGTGCTGTATACTTCATTTACTGCAGCAAAATCGTTCATATCTTTAAGGAATACCGTCGTCTTCACCACATGGTCCATTGTCAGACCTGCTTCCTCAAGAATGGCCTTAACGTTACCCAGCGACTGGCGGGCCTGTTCCTGCACACCATCTGCCAAATTGCCTGTCTCCGGGTTCATTCCCAGCTGGCCTGAAGTATAGACCCAGCTTCCGGTGACAATCGCCTGGCTGTATGGCCCGATGGCTCCGGGCGCCTGGGTAGTGGCTACCTGTTTTTTGCTCATGATCTGCTCCTCCTGTGAGTACACGACACTACGGTCACTATGTACGTCAGATTTATGTCCCATTGTACGTCCTGGAGTCCTGTTAATGCAAACTTTCCGGACGGTTAGCGCTTACCGATCACATGTATGACTTCGTTGGTGTAGACATGTACGCCGCCAGTATTGGCCAGCGCAATATTGACCATTGCCCTGGCCACCTTGGAACCGGGAATGGCGCGGTACTGCGCAGCTTTGCCGACCATGGCAAAATCCAGTGCCTCCATAACCACCGCGGCCGCCCGCTCACCCAGCCGGAATTCTTCGCGTTCCCCCAGCAGCAGCGACGGGCGGAAGAGATGAAGGCCATAAAAGCCCGCCGCAATAAGCCCGTCTTCAGCCCGCCCTTTGGTCCGGCTGTAGAAATTACGCGATTTGGCGCTGGCCCCCATTGAGGATACAGCCAGAAACTGCTTCACACCGCACTCCTTGGCTATAACGGCGGCAGTAAGCGGATATTCCAGATCAACACGCTCAAACTGCTCCCGGGAACCCGCCTTTTTGATGGTTGTCCCCAGGCAGCAAAAGACGGCATTAGCGCCTGTAAAGTGCTCTTTATATTGTCCAAGCTTGTCCCAGTCAACCAGGATCTGCTTCAGCCTCGAATCCTTGAAAGGAAGCGGGCGGCGGACCAGAACCCGGACCTCATCCCATTCCCCGCCCAGCAGATCCTCTGTAACCGCCTTCCCTACCAGGCCTGTCGCCCCGAGTACTACCGCTATTCTGGTCATTACTTCCTCCTCCATTCTACCCTGAAATAACAGTGTCCGGACTAAGGACATTGTTATGGAAGCCTCCAATTTAGCCAAGCCAAATTGAGAATCTTCTTCGAAATTTCATCGCCGTCCATGCTGCGAAAAGCGGCATGATCGTCTAGTCTTTGAGAATACGCCGGCCCAGCAGCAGCGCCAGGGTGATCATCAGCATTCCGACAATCAGCTGCATGCCGTATACCTGTGTCCAGTGAGGCCAGTTTACGATCCATTCGTAAATTTTGCCGCCGATGACCGGACCAAAAAAGGCAGCCAGGCCCGTAAGCGCCGCATACATCGCCATGTACATCGGCCGTTCCTTTTTGGGTGTATCACCGATAATGAAATTAAAAGCCAGCTGGTTGAACCCGCCTACTCCCATCCCGAATATAATGTGGGCGGCGAACAGCACCGGCAGCATCGGCAGTACCGACAGCAGCCCCCAGATCAGCGAAGAAAGTGCAATGATCGGCAGTGTCCAGAGCAGCAGGCGTTTGTTGCTGTACCTTGCATTAAGATTGCCCCAGACATAAAAGCTCGCCATCATAAAAACAGTCTGTGACACATTCAAAAGAGACAGCGTTTCATAATTAATGTGAAGCAGTTGCAGCATAACATAGGAATATAAAGGCACTGTAAGATTCTGCAGCAGCAGCCAGGCTGCAAGAAACAGCGTTGATTTCATAAACAGCCTGTCCTGAAGCGGCTTTCTGAACATCGGCAGGAAATCCTTCTCCTCCGACTTTTCAAAAGGCACATCCGGATAGAAGAAAAAGACGATGATATTGCTTACCGAAAAAATCCAGACAACAATATACAGAATCAGAAAACCCTGTCCGCCCGGAAAACGGTCCAGCACAATCCCCCCGCCGTACATCACGAGACTTCCGAGAGCATTCAAAAGCGTATTGCGGATGCCGAAGTAACGGCCTCTTACCCTGGCAGGAACCAGATCACTGATTACAGAGTTCCATAATACGCCGCCTGCCGTATTGGCAATGAAAGCAATTGTATACAACACTATAAAAGCGGTAACCCAATGCTCTTTGGGAAAAATAAACGGCACCAGTCCCGTAGAGCCCCACAAAAGCCTGTGCAGGCCAATAAATGTCACCATTGCCCATTTGCGGCTGGGCAGCTTCTGGATCAGGAAGGCCACCCCGATTTGCGCTACATTGACCAGGGTAGTAAGCGCTAGCACAAATCCGATCTGACTGGAGCTGGCTCCTAAATACAATAGAAATCCTGTAAGAAACTGTCCTTGCAGCAAAACCTGAAAAATTGTTGAAGGAATCCCCTCGAATGTAGCGATCTGCAGGTTCTTGCGGTGTACTGAGGATTTGCGGGTACGTTTGAAGCCGGTACCGGCTGCTCCGTTTCTCATGATGTTCATGGGGGTGTTAACACTCCTTCGATGCGGCATTGGCTTCATTCTACTCCGCATCATTCTCCTGTCAATACACCAATATTACAAAATATGTTGGAGCCGATAGACGCCTGTAAGCCGCTGCTTCACAGCGGCAAATACAGCGCAAACCGGCTCCCCTGATTCTCCTCGCTCTGCAGTGTGATATAGCCCCCAAGCAGTCCCGCCAAATCATTGCTGATGGACAGGCCCAGGCCTGTGCCCCCGTATTGGCGGGTAATCATCCGGTCCGCCTGCTGAAAGGCCCCGAAAATCAGCTCATGCTTTTCGGCGGATATTCCGATCCCGGTGTCCTCGACTTCAAAAACAATCCAGCGGCGCCGGAGCTCCCCCTCCTGCTCTTCAGACACCCGGACATTCAGCGACACATACCCTGTCATCGTGAATTTGATCGCATTGGAAAGCAGGTTCCGCAGAATCTGCTGTACCCGCTGGGGATCAGAGCAGATTACAGGAGGCACATCAGCATGCATTGAAATTTTGAACTCCAGCCCTTTCTGCTGGGCTGCGACCCTGAACTGCTGTGACAGCAATTCCGGGATTTCGCTGACGTTCAGCTCTTCTTTCACAATCTCGAGTTTTCCCGCCTCAACCTTCGACATATCCAGAATATCATTGATCAGCGTAAGCAAATCCTGCCCCGACCGGTGGATAATTGCCGCATATTCCCTGGTTTCTTCCCTGCTCTGCGAGTCGTCCTGCTCTTCAATAAGCTGCGACAAATTAATAATGCTGTTCAGCGGTGTTCTCAGCTCATGTGACATATTAGCCAGAAACTCAGATTTGTACTGGGAAGCCTGCGACAGCAGTTTGGCTCTCTCCTCAAGCACAATTTTGTTCTTGTGCAGCTGCTCCGTCTGGGCGGACAGCAGCTCATTTGCTCTCACAATCTGTCCGGTACGCAGCAGCTCCAGCTGAAAGTCGCGGATGATAAGCGCAAACAGCATGCTGAGAATAATTCCGGCCGGAAAGGTAAGCGGCATAATATCCGTTATGTATTCACGGGCAGGGATTACCCCGAAAACAAGAATGTTGATCTGATTAATCACGCATACAACAAGTATTGTCATTATCCTTTTGTATCCTGCAGAGGCATTTGACTTCTGCATCCACAAACTAAGAGCCGCACAGACAAAGCCGAGAATCGATAAATTCAGGACTCCCGCAACGGCAGCTTCATTGACGCCGAAGGTTAATCTGGTCAGCCCCGTACCGACACCGATGATAATAAGTATAAAAGGCTGCGGATAAGCCAGCGCGGAAATAATCAGCGGTACGAAGCGCAGATCGAATATCACGTTCTCTTCGATCCGGTAACCGAAAATAGAGCTGATCCAGCCTGCAAAAATAGCCAGGACGACCCAGCTTATTTTTTTGATCCGGTCAGGCGCATATGTAATTGTGTGTTTATATATCAAATTAGCCAAATAGGCCAGTGTTATCAGAATAGCCGTGTTTACAAAAAATATTTTTAAATATTCCATAGCTTCACTCCTACTTGCAGATGTAACGCAGCGATTTCCTATCCATACTACCATAATAATGAATGCAATACATGAAGCCCCGGTTCTAACTATGTACTTGATACAATATAATACTCCTGCAGCTGCGGATTACGGCAGAACCTTTCCATAAATATGTAAGTTCTGATACGGCAAGAAAGAAGCGCAAATCAGAGTTGATTTGCGCTTCTTTCCTGCAAAGTTATTATCGGTTCTCTCTCCAGGTCACATCCGGCTTGTGTCCAATCTTCCGTATCCGGCAGGGTATAATACCGGGAATGATAGGTACAGATCATGTCTCCTTGCTGTGTAAGAACCCGGTCACCGTGAATTTCGATGATCCTGCCGGTTACAATACGGGATTTGTACATTAGACACCGCCTCTTTCCTTATATGTGATTAACCTGTTGGGAGGCTTGTTTTCTCGTCAGGCCCGGGTCAGCTGCGGAAGGTTTTCTCCCACTTGCTGTACTCCGCTTCGGCGTCATCTTTGGTATGGCCGTAACGCTCCTGGAGCTTGCCTACCAGCTTGTCTTTCTCGCCGTCAATTACATCCAGATCATCGTCGGTAAGCTGGCCCCACTGCTTCTTGGCCTCACCCTTCAGCTGCATCCATTTTCCTTTGATCACGTTGTTATCCATCACATGTCATCTCCTTGGTTTCCCAATTTTTAAAAGAATAAGAACCAAGCCGCTCACTGCAGCCTGCTTATTTCTTTTGCAGAAACACGCTTCCGCCATCCTGAAATCAGGACGCCTGGAGCGTCTCTTCTTGGTATCTTAGAGGACCATGTCCTAGTGAAGAATTACCCCTCAGGCTTTGGGATGAATCTGGACACTTTGCGGATCAGCGTCGCATTTTGTCACATAATAGTCTTTTAAAATAGGTATGCAACTCTTTTAAAATTTGATATACTCCATATGTAAATTATTTTATCAGTTTTTAAGTGATTATTTTCACATGATAATTCATCTAATTGTGTTAGAATGCCACCGGAGCAGAAACAATTTGTTTAAATTTTGAAATAATGTTTATTATTATATGTCAGGATATAGCTAAATTTAGGGGCCCAAGCTGCCGATGATAGTGATATATGTCATTTAATAAGTGATTTTTGTCACTTCCAACGACTATTAAAATGTTTTACATTTTAATATATATATTTTAAACTATTTTTTGGAGGTCATCACAAATGAAAAAAGCTTCTGTAATTTTGTCGAGCGCTCTGGTACTTGGTACTTTGCTCGCAGGCTGTGGCAACAACAATGAAGCAGCTAACACTGCGGCAACCAACGCTCCGGCTGCAACGGCTGCTCCTGAAGCAACAACTGCTCCGGCGGCTGACGCAGGAACTGAGGCGGGTGCGTATCAAGACGGAACGTACTTCGGAACCATCGAAGCTGATGCAGAAACAGGCTGGCAAACTTATGCGCTGCTTACTGTAGAGGGCGGAAAGATCACCAAAGCTGACTGGAATGCTTTTAATGTCAACAATGCAGGCGATCTGAAGAAGAAGGTATCCGAGGACGGCAAATACGGTCTGGTTGAAAAAGGCGGCGCCCAAGCGGAATGGCACGAACAGGCCGCTGCAGCTGAAGCCTACCTGATCGAGAAGCAGGATCCGGCAGCAATCACTGTGGATGCTGAAGGACACACTGATGCAATCTCCGGCGTATCTGTACACGTTAATGACTTCATCGCTGCTGCACAAGCTGCACTGGCTGCAGGCCCTGCAGAAGTCGGCCCTTACAAAGACGGCGGTTACCATGCTGAAGGCGAAATGGATGCAGAGTCCGGCTGGAAGTCCACTGTTGATGTAACAGTTGCAGGCGGCAACGTAGTAGCCGTTAAATTCAGCGGTCTGAATGCTGCAGGCGATGACAAGAAACAATTTTCAATCGATGGCAAATACGGCATGAAAGCCGGCGGCGCTTCTTCCGAATGGCATGAGCAAGCCGAATTGGCTGAAGCTTATTTCCTTGATAATAAAGGCGCTGCACCAACCCTGGATGCTGAAGGCAAAACCGATGCAATCTCCGGCGTTTCCATCCATGTTGGCGAATACTTCACACTGGCAGAAAAAGCACTCGAAGGCGCGAAATAATCATCCGCATGCCTTTTGCAGCTAATCAGACGAACGAGGTGAGTTTCTCTTGAAAAAGATAGTTATTTTAGGCGGCGGCTACGGCGGCGTACTCACGGCTAAGAAACTGGCAAAGAAATTTAAGAACGACAAAGATGTAGAAATCAAACTGATCGACCGGAATCCCTATCACACTCTTTTGACTGAGCTGCATGAGGTTTCTGCGAATCGCGCGCCTGAGGATTCAATTAAGATCGATCTGAAGAAAATCTTTGCAGGTCTTAAAGTAGATGTAGTCCTTGACGAGATCAGCAATATTGATTTCAAGAACAAGAAGCTTAAATCCGACAAAGCTACCTATGCTTATGATTACCTGGTCATCGGCACAGGAAGCAAACCGACATTCTTCGGTATTCCTGGAGCTGAAGAGAATACCTTCTCCTTCTGGTCCTATGACGACGCGGTTGCGCTGAAACGCCAAATCCGCGATATGTACACTCAAGCAGCCAAGGAGAAAAATCCGGCTGTACGCCGTTCCATGCTGACCTTCGTCATTATCGGCGCCGGCTTCACAGGTGTCGAGCTGATCGGGGAAATGGCAGAACAGCGCGATGAACTCTGCAGAGAATTCTTCATCGACCCATCCGAAGTACGGCTGATTGTTGCCGATATGGCTCCGAAGATTCTGCCGATCCTGCCGGATAAGCTGATCCAGAAAGCTGAAGCGCGTCTGCGCAAGCTGAACGTGGAGATCGTAACCGGCGCCAAAATCACCGCTGTAGGCGAAGGAAACGTTGCCCTCGGTGAGAAGAACGTCGTTGACGCCCATACCATCGTATGGACAGCAGGCGTTGAAGGTTCCGAAATCGTCGGCAATCTGGATGTGAAGCAAGAAGGACGCAAACGGATTGTTACCAATGAAAACCTGGAAAGCGTTGATCACAAGAACGTATACGTTGTAGGGGATAACATCTTCTTCATCCCTGAAGGCGAGACACGTCCTGTACCGCAAATGGTTGAAAATGCCGAGCAGGCAGCTCCGCTCGTGGCCGGCAACATTGCAGCCGACATCAAGGGCACAGCCAAAAAAGCTTACAAACCGGGCTTCCACGGTACGATGGTATCCATCGGCAGCCGCTATGGTGTAGCGAACGTCGGTCTTCCTGGCAAACTGTTCATGCTCACCGGATTCATGGCGATGCTGTCCAAACATTTTATCAATATGTTCTACCTGTCTCAAGTGGTAGGTTTTAACAAGGTATGGACTTACATGATGCACGAGTTCTTCCATGTCGAGAACCGCAAGAGCTTCGTCGGCGGCCACTTCTCCAAGCGTTCACCGAACTTCTGGCTCGTTCCGCTCCGCGTACTGCTCGGCGGCATGTGGCTGTATGAAGGTATCGATAAGCTTAAGAAGATATGGGAAGATCCCGATAAGATATTCCTGATCCCTGCTGCTCCGTTTGCTACAGATGCCGCATCTTCGGCCAGTGTTGCTGTAGATGCTGTCAAAACTACGGTTGACGCACAGTCCGCAGCTTCCGCTGTTTCGACTGCAAAGGAAGCAGTGGAAGCACTGTGGGTTCCTGGATGGGTATACGATATTACGAACTGGTTCATGGATCTGATGTTCTACAACAATGACGGAACTTATACATTCCTGGCTAAATGGTTCCAAATCGGCATGGTTTGTGCCGAAATCGTCTTCGGTATTATGCTCATCGTAGGTCTGTTCACAGCTATCGCTTCTATAGCGACTATAGCTATGGCGGTTATGATCTGGTCCAGTAAAATGGCTTCAACGGAAATGCTCTGGTATGTTGCTGCAGCTATTGCCACTATCGGCGGATCCGGAAGCGTGTTTGGCCTCGATTACTATGTACTGCCTTGGCTCAAGAAGCAGTGGAAGAGACTTCCGCTCGTCCGGCGATGGTACCTGTACACCGACTGATGTCAGAACGGGCTGTTTAGTACCCGCTCTAAAGTTTAATTAAATGATGACAGCAGTTTGAGTAATGGAGCACTGCTGTAACTGAATAGGATATTCTTAAGAGTAATGTGTCCATAGGACACATTACTCTCCTTATTTAACAAGGATTCAAAGATTGGTTTTGTAGGGATAATCAGGGCTATGGTTGCTTCCGGCAAAACCGACAAGGAGGAGAGAATCTTGCACAGACAACTCATTGAAGATACTTTCCGGCTGCTTAAGGCTGAAATGTCACCCATTGCCGGAATACAGCTCAATCTCTCTCCGGCAGAATGTGAGCAGCTGCTCCCGGTACTGGAACGCCATGATCTGGAATATGACCGCAAAATCCATCTGTTTGGCATTTATATTATTCTTACCGCAGCGGCACAGCGCCATATGGATTGTGTCCCTCATCATCCCGAGCTTACGCGCCGCATTTTGGATGGAGATTATCTATACAGCTTTTACCTGCAGTTTGCGGTGCAATGCCGTGAGCTTGACCTGGTGGCCTATTTGGCACCTTCTATCAAAAAATTGCAGATCAGACGTTCAAATGGAGACTTCGCGGATTTTAATCCTGCCGCAGGCATTGAAGACTTCCTACTCCAGGAACGCAGGCAGCAGAACCGCACAAGCAAAGCCATTTGACAGGTGGGAATCCTAATGAAGCTGCATGAAGCCTTACACATAGACCTGAATGAAATCAACCGTGAAATCGAAAGCTTAGTGACCCGTGATAAAGACGTTCCCAAAAAGTCGGCGCTTGCGCAGAGCATTCTCGAGCTTGTCGGCTCCGGCGGCAAACGGCTCCGGCCGCTGATGGTTATTGTCGGCAGCCGTTTCGGTCCCAAGCCCGCAGGCCGCAGAGCCCTGCAGCTGTCCGCTGCTGCCGAATTTATTCACGCGGCCTCTTTAATCCATGACGATATTATTGATAATGCCGAGCTGCGTCGCGGCGGGCCCGCCCTCCATATCAAGACCGGGGTCCGGTCAGCTGTGCATGTCGGCAACTATATGTCCGCCCGGGTCATTGAGCTGTTAAGCAAATATACCGGGGACAGAAACCGCTACGTCCATGATTTGTCCTCTGTGGCTACCGCCCAGCTGTGTCTGGGTGAATACCAGCAGATGGAGCACGCCTATGATTATGATCTGACGATGGAGCAGTACCTGGAGAAGTCGCGCAACAAAACAGCGATGCTCATGGCCACCTGTCTTCGTGTAGGCGCGCTGTCCTCAGAGAGCACTGAAGAGACCGCAGATCTTCTCTACCGTTTCGGGGAAGCGCTCGGCATGTCCTTTCAGATTCAGGACGACCTGCTTGACTTCACCCAGTCCGCTGACGTGCTCGGCAAGCCTGCCGGCAGTGACCTGCGCCATGGTCAGGTGACCCTGCCTGTGCTCTTTGCCCTGCAGGACCCGGCGCTGTCTCCCGCCATCCGTAAGATTGGTTCCGCCTCTTCTACTGAAGAGGTAGAGTATGTACTCGGGCTTATTTCCGGCAGCGACGCCTTGGCCCGTACTGAACAGGTCAGCCAGGATTATCTCGATCAGGCTTCAGCCATCGTGCAGCAGCTTGCCGCTTATCCTGCGCATAAGGACCTGGATACCCTGCTCAACTATTTCGCCGGCAGGGACCGTTAATGGATAAAATTTTAACATTTAAACACTCTAACTATTCATTAAACAAAACCAATATAACTTCAAACAAAAAAGCCCTGCGCGGGCTTTTTTTGTTTGGGTTCAGCATGCCTTGCCCGATTTATCCTTCCTTGTGCAGACTATCTCTCCTTGCTCGGACTATTTCTCCTTGCTCGGACTACATCTCCTTACTCGGATGATCTTCCTTTGTTTCGCCGTACCTGTGGATCACATCCCTCGTGTCATCATACCTTGGATTGTCTCACGTATGAATTACTCGCCTAATGTTGCCACATTTACGATTGCCTTAACATTTGGATTATACTGCTCGCATTGTCATCCCTTGGGCTAACCTAACTCAGACTGTCTTCGACTAGCTTAATGGAAATTCTCCACTTAATTTCACCGGAATCACACATCTCACAGCATTAGTTGGAAAACCTCCACCTATATCACCTACTTTCATCACATAAGCGACATTTAGGAGTAAATAGTGGGAGTATTTCCATCTAAAACTAAAAATTCTTTAAAAACACCGTAATTAGATGGAGAATTTCCAACTAGCCAGCATCCAACTCCATGTTGTTGCTAAATAAGCCGAACGCAGCGAAGCGCCCGTGAGTGTGTTTAGTAGTATGGGGTTTGGGGTTTGGGGTTTGGGGTTTGGGGTTCGGGGGTTCGGGGGTTGGGGGGTCTGGGGGTTCGGGGGTTTGGGGTTACCTGTTTTTATGCAGCCGAAAAAGGCGCTCGCTCAACCTTTTGCGCCTCTTTGCCGCCCCCCTGCTGGGTAGGCATGTTGTCTTTTGTTGTTAGCCCAGGCGAGGTTAGGCGAGCGGAGAGGAATTTTGGAACTGGAGAAGCGGCAGCGTCCGCCTGAAAGCTTTCCGCAGGAAAGCTCGCTTCGGAAGCATATGCTATGTCCGGATTTCTACCGCGATTAGCGGTTCCAATCAGGGAATCTGGACATAACAGCGATCGGAAGTCCAAACATTCCTCGCAGCGCAGCACCTTAACCGACCCCCACCTAGCTAACATAAAAATAATCAACCATCGTACACAGCAATATCACCATACTAATCACCTGGTTCAAATTATAAGAAGCCACCTTCATCAGCTTCCGGTTGGAAGGCTTGATGATTTTGTGCTCTGTCATCAGCAGCAGTGTAGCGATGCCAATGCCCACCAGGTACATCCAGCCCAGATCGCGCCAGAGGTACAGGAACAGCAGCAGCATAATCATAATAAAATGCAGCCCTTTGGAGATCCGCAGCGCGTTCTCCAGGCCGAAGAAGCTGGGAATCGACCACAAGCCATGCCGCCGGTCGAAATCGATATCCTGGGTGCCGTAGATAATATCAAATCCGGCAATCCAGAGCATCACGACCGTGCCGATCACGAACGGCGTAAAGGCGATATTCCCCGTAACGGCAAACCATGCGCCGATCGGTGCCGAGGCAATGACAAAGCCCAGGTACAGATGGCTGAGAAAGGTGAATCTTTTAGTGTAAGAGTAAGAAGAAATAAGAACAATCGCTACCGGCGACAAGATCAGACAGAGCAGATTCAGCATGCCGGATGCCACAATAAACACCGCGTAGTTGATAACAATGAACAGGATCACTTCTTTTTCCGCGAGCAGACGCTGCGGCAGATGCCGGTGCGCCGTACGCGGATTCAGACGGTCAAAGGTACGGTCCACCAGCCGGTTAAAAGCATTGGCGCCGTTGCGTGCCCCTATGAGCGCTATAAGCCCCCACAGCATCATGTGCCCCGAAGGCCAGCCGCCTGCCGCCCATACCATAGAGATGATTGCAAACGGCAGCGAAAACAGCGTATGGGAGAACATGACGAGTTCGCTGAACATTTTCAGCTTAAGCGCAGCCGTCTTAAAAACATTAAAGATAACCATAAGGATATGCCTCTTTCTTCAGTATGCCGCAAATATGCCACTGCTTCGTTTAATACCTTATATTTTAAAGGAGTTTGCAGCATTAGTCATGTGTTTTCAGACATGGGCCAGCACTTGATCCAGGGTGTTAACTAATCCGTCAATGTCTTCAGCAGTAACCACCAGCGGCGGCTGAAAGGCGAGTACATTGCGGTTCACACCATTTTTGCCGATCAGATACCCCCGGTCCTTCATTTCCTCCAGCACATGGTCTGTCAGCCCGGCAGCGGCTGCGGTGTCAGGTGCGGACAGCTCCGCCCCGAGCATAAACCCTGTCCCCCGCACATCGGAGATCAGCGCCGGATAACGTTCCTGCAGCGCCTGAAGCCCCTGCTTCAGCCGGCCGCCAAGCTCTGCTGCCCGCTCCGGCAGACGCTCATCACGGATGTAGTCCAGAACTGCCAGCGCCGTAGCGGCCGATACAGGATTGCCGCCAAAGGTTGACGCAGACGGCCTGTTCAGCGAAGCTGCAATCTCATCCGTGGTCGCAAAAGCGGCAACCGGAACGCCATTCCCCAGCGCTTTGGCCATGCTGATAATATCCGGCACGACGCCAAAATGCTCAATTGCGAACATAGCGCCGGTACGCCCGTAGCCGGTCTGAATCTCATCGTCGATCAGAAGCACGCCGTATTGCTCAAGCAGGGCTTTGACCTCACGGAAATAAGAGAATACCGGCATAACCATCCCGCCATTCCCCTGGATTGGCTCAACGATCATAGCGGCAATGGTGCCGCCTTTCTCTGCCAGTACACGCTCCAGGCTCTCCAGAGACCGCGCAGCAGCATCTTCAAGGCTCATCTCCGGATCATACGGACGCTCTATAAAAGTGACATCCTCATCGAGGTATGGGTCCGTTCTCCACATCTGCAGCCCGGTTACACTCATCGTAAGATTGGTCCGGCCGTGGAGCCCGCCTTCCAGTGCGATGAACCCTTTGCGCCCGGTATGCATTCTGGCCAGCAGCAGTGCTCCCTCATTGGCCTCAGAGCCGCTGTTCACAAAAAAGCTGCGCCGCAGTTGTCCCGGCAGCACTTCCTCCAGCCGTTCGGCAAGATCTACATTAGGCTGGGTAAGATAGACCGTCGAGGTATGCTGCAGCTGTTGCAGCTGCTCTATCGTCCGCGCCGTAATCGCCGGGTTGCAGTGGCCGCAGGCCACTACCGAGACTCCCGCGAAGAAATCCGTATACCTTTTACCGTTCTCATCATACATAAACTGCATGCTGCCGCGTACCATTTGCGGTGCATTACGATAGAAGTGGGCGGTGCAGGGATAAAAGTACTGTTTCCGCTTCGCAGCGACTTCCTCTCTCCCGATAAAATGCTGTTCCATAAGTTGTCCCTCTCTTTCCTCTGCCGGTCTTCCGAATCTGTTCTAACCGCATGAATAAATCCCAAACCATGTGAAAAAAATAACTTACCAAGCTGCTAATATTAACAACATACTGCTCAGGGTATCAATTAAAATTTTAGATATTAATTAAACTGCAGTGAGCCCAGGGTAAATCCGGCATAAACCGGCTGTAAACCGCCGAGCAGCTCATCTTTTACACCAGAACCGTTAATTGCATTCCGGTAAGCCTCAATGATGACACGCAGCTGGCTGGTACTGTACGTAGCGCCTTCAATCCGGAAGCTGGCAATCCCCAGTCCCTTCATCTCTTCCAGCACCGGCAGATAGCAGAGCTCTTTGGAAAACAGCAGATGATTGCGTCCGTACTGGTCACGGTAGACCGGGTTTTCACCTTTATCTGTTTTGAGCACAAGAACGTCATTGCTGACATACAGATTGTCTTCCTCACCGATCGGCTCCATAACCTCCGTGTTCTCGAACAAGTCATGCTCCATATACATCAGCGCCGGTGTGCCGTGTACAACCACTTCAAGCGGCAGCCCGCAGCGGGAGGTAAAGTCTGCAAAATGCTCCATCGTCATTTCCGGTGAGACCGTAAGTTTATCCAGTCCCAGTCCGGCATAGAGCCCGGCCGAAAGATGGTTATACACATTGAGATTAACGTCTCCGATCATCGGATAGCCCGTATTGCGGAAACGGCGGATCGCTCCAAGATTGGTAATCATGAGCCCGTCAATTGGCAGGCGTTCCCCGCCCAGCAGGTGATCAAATTGGGCAAAATGCAGCTCTGTCATCATCCGCGGCATGCCGAGATACAGCCTGGTTTGCCCTTTTAACGCACCCAGTTCCTTAATATCCTGCTTCGTAAACGGAAGGTCCGGCGCAAACACTTCACCAGGCAGATACAGATTCTCTACCCCCATCTCCAGCACCAGCCGGGCCTGCTCCATGTTATTCACACGCACTGCAAGCTCAGGCCTTACCTGCTTCCCGCACGCCGCTTCCGAGAGACGTTCCCGCAGCTGCATCACCCTGTTCCCGGACAACTCCCGTTCTGCAGTAGGGGTACTGAATACTTTGCCTGTGCTGTAAAATTTCCCGGTCCCTTCATAACGGCGGTTAATGTTGGACAATCCCGGTCTGCCAAAAGCATATGCGGTCGAAAAGTCACGTTTGCGGTTCTTGTACAGCTCTTTGGAATCCACGGTACGGTCAAAGCCGAGCGGATCCTCAATATACCGGTCAATTGCCTCACCATAGCTGTTCGCCAGGCTCACCATAAACTCTTTGTCCCGCATCCGGCCTTCAATTTTAAAAGAAGTAATGCCCGATTCAATCAGCTCCGGAAGGTGCTCATACATGAACATATCCTTCACTGCGAGCGGATATTCCGCCGGGAACACATAGCCGTCTTTTTTGATCCGGTAATCCCAGCGGCAGGGCTTCATACATTTCCCCCGGTTGCTGCTCATGCCGAATACCTGGGAGCTGAAGTAACAGTTGGCCCCGTGAACGGAACACATATCGCCGTGAATGAAGTATTCCAGTTCCATTCCGCTCCGCTGTCCAAGCAGCTTGGCTGTCTGCAGGTCCATTTCACGCGAGGTGACCACACGGCTGACCCCCAGATCACGCAGCGCATAAATCATCTCCAGATTATGTACATTCATCATGACCGAGGCATGCACAGGAACTGTGAGCTCCATTTCGCGGATCAGCTCCAGCACAGCCATGTCCTGTACAATCAGCGCATCCGGTCGGGCATTGTCGAGAAAACGCAAATATTCTCTGGCCTCTTCCACATCTTCTTCGCTGAAGAGGTTGTTGACCGTCACATAGACTTTTTTATCCAGCTTATGAGCGGTTTCTAGCGCTTTGACAATCTCCCCACGGGACAGGTTGTAGCCTTTGCGCATCATTCTCATATTGAGTACCGGTCCGCCAAAATACACCGCATCACAGGCCGACTGAATCACCGCTTCAAAAATCTCAAACGTGCCTGCCGGTGCCAACAATTCAATTTCTTTGCCATTAAAATAACGAGCCATTTGCGTTTCCCCCTAAAATGTGGTGAGCCTGTACTCCCCCTGCCGGCGGCGTACAAATTCACTATGAAAGCTTGAACTGCATGCTATAACAACGCTACAGCCACTCCCAAAACGACGAACATCATGACAAATACAGTATCCGCACCGCTCCATTTGGGGCGGTGATACCGGGTACGCGGCGCATCCATGCGGAAACCGCGGGCCTCCATGGAGTAGACCAGATCCTGGGCGCGGCGGAACGCGCTGGAGATTACCGGAATCAGCAGGGAGACGAGCATCCGTCCCTTCTCCTTCAGGGGCAGCTCCTTCAGGTCAGCCCCGCGCGAAGCCTGGGCCTTCATGATAATCTGGGATTCATCCAGAATGGTCGGAATGAACCGCAGGGCAATGCTGATCATCAGCGTAATCCGGTCCGGCGAAAGCCCCAGCTTCTTGAACGGCTTCAGAATCCCCTCCAGCCCCTGGTTCAGCTTGGCAGGCAGTGTCGTGAAGGTAAGCAGCGCAGTAAAGGTGATCAGCAGAAACATCCGGATCACAGAAAAGGCCGCCACACGCAGGCCGCCTTCATGCATTGAAAACGAACCTAGGGACAGGTAAACCGCGCCTTCTTTAACGGAAATAGCCTGAACGATGAAAATAAATAACATCAGGTACCTTAAAGGCTTGGCTGCCTTCACAAAATATTTAAGCGGTATCCGCGTGGAAGCCATAACTGCAACCGAGAATACGGCGAGAACCGCCATGGACGTCCAGGAGTAAGCCAGCAGAATAACGGCGAAGTACAGCAGCATCCCGATGATTTTGGAACGGGCATCCAGCTTATGAACCCAGGAGCCTGTCTCAATACTGCGGCCTAGCAGCAGGCGGTCATTCATTTCCATCCCCCTCTCCCGTCTCCGCAGAGCCCTCTGCCGCCTGCAGGGAAGCTATCAATGCGGCCAGGCTCTCAGCGGTCAGACAAGGATCGCCTGTTAAGCCAAAATGGTCGGCTACTGCCCGCCAATAGCGGAGCGATTGCGGTACCGCCAGACCGCAGCGTTCCAGAACCTGCGGGTCTGCTGCAAGCTCTTCCCTGCTGCCCTGAAATACCAGCTGACCTTCACCCAGCAGGGCCCAGCTGTCAGCATACGGCAGCAGCTCGTCCATCCGGTGGGTGACGATAATAACCGTACGGCCCTGCTCGCGGCACAGGCGTGTAAGCAGCCCGATCAGCTCGGCCCGGCTGACCGGATCGAGCGTCGCTGTCGGCTCATCCAGCACCACGACATCCGGATCCATCGCCAGCACCGAAGCGATGGCGGCCTTGCGCATTTGTCCGCCGCTTAAGCGGAACGGATTGCGTTCCAGGAGGGCAAGGTCGAGTCCCATGTCTGTCATGGCCTTGCGTGCGCGTTCCCTGGCTTCCTCGGGGCTCATTCCGAAGTTGAGCGGCCCGAAGCATAAATCCTTCTCCACTGTGTCCTCAAACATCTGCTGCTCCGGGAATTGAAAGACCAGTCCGACCCTGCGGCGCAGCGGCAGCAGCTTCGGCGGTTTCTCCCCGGCACGGATGGTCACATCCAGCACAGTGACGGAGCCCGCTGTCGGCTTCAGTATCCCGTTGAACAGCTGCAAAAGCGTAGACTTACCGGAGCCCGTAGCCCCGGCAATCCCCAGCATTGAACCCCGTGGAATATTCAGTGTAATATCATGCAGCGCTGTCTGCCTCCAGAGACTCCGGTCCGCATAGGTATAGCTTACTTGCTGTAGTTGTATGGCCATAATGTGTCTATAAGCTCCTTTTCGCTGGCGGGCACATCCACCTTGATTCCCAGGCTGTCCAATTCACGGGCCAGGCGCCAAGGGTAGGGCTCCCGCAGGTGGCATTTCGCAAGAAGCTCTTCATTCCTGAACAGCTCCTGCGGCGTTACATCAGCCGCCAGGCTGCCGCCGTGCAGAGCCAGTACACGGTCTGAGGCCAGAATCTCATCCGCATCATGGGTGATCATCAGAATCGTATAATTCCCTTCCCGGCGCATATCCTGCAGGATGCCGAGCAGCTCATCCCTGCTCCCTTCATCCAACATGGAAGAGGCCTCGTCAAATATGACGATGCCTGGCTTCATGGCAAGAATGGAGGCAATGGCTACACGCTGCTTCTGTCCTCCGGACAGCTCGCCGGGATGCTTCTGGAGCAGATGGTCAATGCCCAGCTTGCGGCTGTAGACCCGGAGACGTTCCTCCATCTCAGGGTATGGTAAACAGAGCCCTTCCAGGCCAAAAACGATATCCTCTTCGACAGTTCCCCCGACAAACTGGTTATCCGGGTTCTGGAACACCATGCCTATGCACTGCCGGATTGTTCCGATTGTATCCTCTTCCAGTCTATGGCCGCATACGGTAATCTCACCGTCACTTTTGGGCAGGAGCGCATTGAGCAGCTTGACCAGCGTTGATTTGCCGCAGCCGTTGGGGCCGACCACACTAACCCATTGCCCCCTTGGAATAGCCACTGTAATATCCTGCAGAATCGGCTGCTCCGGGACGTATCCGAACGATACCCCCTCAAATGTAATTACGGCAGGTTCATGCTCAGCCTCTAACGCTTTGTACGATCCATTCATGTTAGTCATCCTTCCGCAGTTAGTGACCCGGCGTCTTCAAAAACTCTTCAAACAGCGATATTCTGGAGAGTGAGTCTATTACATACCTTACCGCAAAGCCGACCGCAATCCCTGTAACCACACCGGTAATAAGCAGCATCGGAAAATAGTAGAACGTACTGGATGATTTCAGCACGATGGACGCGGCTAACAGTTGTCCGGTGTTATGTGCCAATCCTCCGGCAATACTGATACCAATGACACTGAACTTCTTCCCTCCAAAGCGGACAAGCACATACATTACGACAAAGCTGAACAAAGATCCGAACAGGCTGAACAGCAGGCTTGAAAAGGTACCTAATAAAAATGCGGTAAGCAAAGTTTTGAGCAGAACAAGCACCAGCGCATCACGGCCGCGCAAAAAATAAATACAGGTCAAAATCATAATATTGGCGAAGCCCAGCTTCGCTCCCGGCATCAGCCCCATACCCGCAAGCGGAATTTGAGCCTCCACAATACTAAGCACAACTGCTACAGCTGCAAAAAGAGCTATAATAACCGTTCTCTTGAGAGCCGTAGATGATTCACTACTGGACATAGGCATCTATATCATCTCCTCCGGATGCGCCTGCAATCTCTACCAGTACCCGGTGCGGCAAGCATACAATCGTCTGCTTCGGCAGAGTAACAAATCCAAAGCCAAGACATACTTTATCCGGGCAATCGGCGTCATACATTTCAATTCCGTAATCATGCACCTTCAATATGTTATATCCATGATCTGTGCGTACTTCAACAGTCTGTTCTTCTTTGGTCAGCTGCACTGTCTTGAACAGCTTGCCATCCACCGTTATATTGGCCACGAGATCCTTGCCCGGACCGCCCTTATCCTCTGAAAACCACCGCGGCACCAGAAAGGCAAGTGCGGCGATCAGCACGATGGAAACCAGCAGTATATCTGCGCGTTTCATAAAAATCTCCCTTATTTTTTAATTAAAATCCGACTTATTAATTATAACGGTCTCCCTTCAATCCTTCAACGAATGTAAGCGGTAATCACCTTTTTTGAGAAAAAATTCACAAATTAATCACGCGGACAGAAGCGGTTCCGCCCCAATTATGGATGAAGTCCGCTCCTCAGGAAATATATAGATATCCCTATTCTTAGTTATCCGGCTTTGCCGGACTGATCCCCATCGCTTTCCTCGGGGCTGAATCCAAAGTAAGCCAGCAGCAGTCCGGCAAACTCAGGGTCCCACTGGCTCCCTCTGCCCTGTTCCAGAATCAGCAGCGCACGTTCATGATCCATGCCTTTGCGGTACGGGCGGTCCGAGGTCATGGCATCATAGGCATCTGCAACGGCAATAATTCTGCCATGAAGAGGAATTGCCGTACCGGCCAGTCCATCCGGATATCCCTTGCCGTCGTAACGTTCATGGTGGGAGCGGACCCCGCTCAGGTAAGGCGCCATTTTCTCCACAGGCTCAATCTGCCGCAATATATTCTCACCCAGCACGGGATGGCTTTTGATCTGGTCAAACTCCTCTTCGGTCAGATTGCCGTCTTTGAAAAGCACGCTGTCAGGCACGCCGATTTTGCCGATATCATGCAGGAGTGCCGATTTGCGCAGATCATCGAGCTCCCGTCCGTTCAGGCCTGCCAGCCGGCCGATAATAACCGAGTATTCCGCCACCCGCAGAGAATGTCCGGCTGTATATGAATCACGGGCATCCAGGGTAACCGCAAGCGTAGTAAAGTAACTGTCCAGCAGTTGTATGTTCTGCTGCTCCCGGGTCTGAAGCCCCCGGACCATCATGTTGAATCCGGCAACGAGCTTCGAGAATTCATCCGAATATTCGTCCTGGATTTGGGTAAGCCGCCCGTCTTTCACGTTATTCATCGCCTGGTACAGCTCGTTAATCGGATGCTGAACGCTCCGGGTCAACAGCCAGGCCGCTATGGAGGAGAAGATCGTGCCGATCAGCAGCACCAAGCCGGCCCAAGCCCAATAATTCTGCAGGCCTGCTTCTGATCCGTACTTATAATTGTTCAGCCGGATCTGCGTCGCCATAATAAACAGAAAAAGCGGAAATGTTCCGATCAGCATGCAGCTGACCAGGAACTTGGGCCGTATCGGTACAAAAATATGGCCTTCCAGAGAGAAATCGACATTATACATATCCAAAGCGCGGTTTCTGAACTCTTTAATCAGGGGAACTATCGCCGAGCAGGTCAGAAAAAATTCGATCAGGGCATGCATGCCTGCAATCAGGACAGCACCGGCAACCGCCAGCAGAAGATAAAAGTAGGGGATGCTGACCAGCCCGTTACGGATCATCCAGTAAGTCATGAGAACCGCCGGAAGGGAGAGGCCGAGCAAATGGGGACCGAGAATCCGCTGGATCGCATACCTCGGCAGCCGGTGAGTGCGCAGATAAGCTTTTTCCATCACTGCAAGCGTAGGCTCCTGCTGCTTCATTGCCGCTCTGATCGGTTCGATGTGCCTGAAGAACATCCTGATTTCCAGAACCGCCATGATTACAAAAGATATGCATAATACGATCATCAGCCTGAAGTACTCCACCATACTGATCTGCAGCGAGGACAGCAGGATTAAGCTGCCCACTGCCAGCACAGCAACAACGGAGCCGAACAAATAATTCACGATCTGTTTCTTTAAAAATGCCCCGTAGATATCCATTAGTTCCCCCGTTTCCAGCCTGACCCTGCTGTCTATATTACATTTGCTTTTGTATATATTTAATGCTATAATAGAGTAATATTTGTTTATGTGTATATGTATTCCCCAACAAGAAGATGTCAAGCCGATTGCTTGCTTCCCAATTATTATCGGCATTTTGAACTTAAAATCTTACGTTTTCTTGCCTGACTCTTCCTTATTATGAGATAAAATTCGAACATAGCATTCCGATTCACACTGGCGCGGTCATTGGAGCCGCAAGGGCAAAAGAGAGGTAGGGCTTTTGTCGTTTTGGAAGGATTATTCTCGCCACACGGCTGCTGGAAATAACAAGGAATTACGACACCCGTCACGCTCACGGACGGCGGGGGATTAACTATACCAGAACTTCATGGAAGGGATGCTCCCCGTTGCAGGAAGCTCCTCCATGTGTGGAACATATTAGCGCCCGGTAACCGCAGCTTGCGGATACCGGGCGCGTCTACGTTTCGGGAGTGTTTCCTGAACGTCCCCAGCCTCAATCCTCAACGTACATACCGCGTAACAAAATCCCTTACCTTACTTATATAACCTTCCTTATCCGTATCATAGGCCAGCCCGTGACCGGCTCCATGCACCACAAGCTTTTCCTTGGGGCTGCTGCAGGCCTGATATAATTCATCCATCATGGCAAACGGCACGAACTTGTCAGCATCCCCATGTATGAACAGAATGGGTACCTCTGCTTTACGCACCTGTCTTAACGCCGACGCTTCACCAAAGAAGTAACCTGCTTTAACTTTTGTAATCAGGCTTGCACTGTGAACAAAGGGAAAGCTCGGCAGATGATACATTCTCCACAGCTGATAGGATAGCTGCGCTTTTACCGAGCTGTAGCCGCAGTCTGCGACAACGGCCTTTACCTCTGGCGGCAGCTTTTCACCGGCAGTCATCAGAACCGTTGCGCTGCCCATCGATATCCCGTGCAGCACAATTTGCGTTCCAGTTCCGCTCTCGTCAATTATATACTGTATCCACTGCAGATAATCTTTGCGTTCCGGCCACCCGAAACCGATGTAATTCCCTCCGCTTTCGCCATGCCCTCTGGCATCAGGCATAAGGACGTTATATCCCAGCTGTTCGTAATAAATCTTGGCGACAGCCCCCATATCCTTAGCTTTGCCCGAATAGCCGTGGGCCACAATAGCTGTACGGCCTTGCGCCCGCTCATTGGGCAGATAGTAGCCTCTGAGCTTCAGCCCGTCTCCTGACGTGATCTCAATATTCCGGAAGCTTTGCTGCGAGACCCACTGTGCCCCTTCTCCCCATGATGCCCCGGCTACCGGAGGATCTGCTTTCAGATCCGGTGTTTTGGCCAGAAACTCCTTCGGCGCCCGTCTGATCGCTAATCCGTAAAAGAAAAAACCGGCATAGGTCACCCCTGCGGCGAGGACGACAATGATCGCAAGAACCAATACACTCCACATGACTGCAGTCACCTTTCCTTTGAATAGATTCATATACCTGCTGGCAGTATGCATTGAAGAGCTTCTGTATCCACAATGCCAGCATAGTATAGCACGGCGGTGCCGTCAGCGGAAAATAGCAGTCATTGCAGTCCTAAAGCGGACCGCCCGAAGTAAAGGGCTGCTTGCGTGTTTCTTGATCTCCCAGCAGCCCGGTCTCGGCATATAGCAGTTGATTCATATTGGTTAGATTGAATCTGATCATGGTGAATTCTGCTGCCCGGTCAAGCTTAGCGTTTATGCCTGTTCTGTCTTGCCGTTCTGCTAATCAGCAAACCGGCTCCGCAGAGAGCCAGACCTCCCAGATAATAAGGCGCCGGGCTGGACTCCCCGGTCTGCGGCAGTTGTCCGGCTTCATCTATACTGCCGAGCGGAACCTCATCATCTGCGATAGTTATTTCATCCTGTGCAGGCTCCGGCTCAGGCTGCAGCTGCTCCTCAGCACTGTCTTCTGCAGCCGGTCCTCCTTCATCTGCCGGCTGCCCAGAAGGTTTGTTATCCGACGGTCCAAGCGGCAGCGGATCGTCATCTATAATTACTTCATCTAAAGTTTCCTCATCTACTGCCACATCAACCACAGGCTCCGCCGGTACATTGATACCATTGTCAACAATCGTCCCGATTACCGTAGGTGGCGCCGGCGTAGGCGGTATAAATGTCACTGGTGGTGGAGTAGCCGGACTGACAGTTTCGCTTGGAGGCACCGGTGTTGGTGCCGGGCTCTCCGGCGGTGATGGTGTTGCCTCGCTTGACGGTGCTGGTGTTGCCGTCGGCGTTGGTGTCGCCGTCGGCGTTGGCGTCGCCGTCGGTGTTGGTGTCGCCGTCGGCGTTGGTGTTGCCGTCGGCGTTGGTGTCGCCGTCGGCGTTGGCGTTGGTGACGGCGTTGGTGTCGCCGTCGGCGTTGGTGTTGCCGTCGGCGTTGGTGTCGCCGTCGGCGTTGGCGTTGGTGACGGCGTTGGTGTCGCCGTCGGCGCTGGCGTTGCCGTCGCCGTCGGTGTTGGTGTCGCCGTCGGCGCTGGCGTTGCCGTCGGTGTTGGTGACGGCGTTGGTGACGGCGTTGGTGTCGCCGTCGGTGTTGCTGTCGCCGTCGGTGTTGGTGTCGCCGTCGGCGTTGGTGTTGCCGTCGGCGCTGGTGTCGCCGTCGGCGCTGGCGTTGGCGTTGGCGTCGGTGTCACTCCGGGAACATCGCCTGTGTACAGACGATGATGAAATTCTCCGGTCCCGCTTAAAGCAGCTCCGATTACAGAACCATTAATTTGTCCGTTGTTAAAAGTGAGCTCGGCAAAAGGGGCCAGAACTGTCCCCATAACCCCTATGTTCTCCATTTTCACCTTTGCAGCCTGACTGAAGTTATACAGCACTCTAAATTCGGTTAAACCTTCGCCCAGCCTGTTGCCGTTTCTCATTGTTACTGCCGAACCGTCAATATTAATGATGGCTGTAGAGCCTGCCGGAGCGTTAATAACGATTTCATTGGCCACGGATAATTCACTTCCAGACACCTTGAATACATTCAGCTCAGAATCGCTTCCCTTCAGAAGCAAATTCCCGTAATTGTTTTCTGTTTTACCGTTCGCCGGCAATGCGGCAAGCTCCAGCGATTTGGCCTTAAGCAACGCAAATTCAGCGGCAAAGGAGACTACACCGGTTTGCTGCCGCAGCGTTCCTGTTCCGCCTTTCGGGCCCCCGGTTCCCTGGTAAGTTCCCCCGTATACCACATTCCCGTTGACCTCCCCCCTGTCATACTCCAGATTGCCTCCAACGATCAATGTATCTCCTTGTCCGCGTTCGGCTTCAGTCAAGCTGCCGCCTACAGAATACCCTTCCTTTAGAGCAACATTTCCGCCTGCCGCCATCCTGCCTTCCGAATCACTGTGGTATGTTGTTATATCGCCAAGAATAAATACATTGTACGTCCCGGCGATCCCCGGTAACGGAGAGCTTTCTGCTTTTACGGTCGCATCTCCAAAGGAGGCAAACCAGCCTCCTGCCAATAACACAGCAGACATGCCAGCTGCAAAATACTTTTTAATCATAGAGTTATGTTTCATTCCGCTCACCTCTTAAACACAAAAATTAAGACTTACAGTAGTGACTCCAACCGCCAGCAACACAAAAAAGACCGCCACGAAGGGTTAGCTTCACGGCGGCCGGACGATCATAGCCCGTATACGGGCTTTAGATTCCTGACTTTGCGTCCCATTCTTTCGAACGGTTTGCGTTTATACATGACAAAATATGTAATTAGGGAGTTGTTATATGTAGTCAATGACATTTGTTACTTTCGAACTACCCTAGTTTATCTGCAAAACTAATATTTTGTCAATCTATTCCTTGTTTAATACTGGAACGTCCTTTATTGCTTCATTTATTTTAATTTTCAGGAAAATGGAACTACTCCTTAACTCCCCTAATGCAATGTATGACGTCAAACTCAGATTCATACTAAAAGTTGTATCCAGCCAATCATCGACACCCATAAAGGAATGCTCAGAATCATTCCGAACAGCAGACCGCGGCGGAGACTTCCATCAACATTCATCATTGATCTCCTCTTTTCTCTTCATTAACTTCAACTTTTATTATTTCAATTTTAATATATAACAATCCGCTTTATTCTTTTGTGAAAAACATCACATTATAAACGGTTTTGCTGAGTATTATTTTCTAGCGGCCAACATGTTTAATCCTTACGGTGGAACCTATCCTGTTCTATTGCATCTTCTGCAGCAGTGGTCCCTTAAGCCGGACAAAAAAAATAGGCCTCGCCAAGGGAGTCGGCAAGACCTGAAGGGTACCACATAACACTGGGGGGTGTTGATATATTCAATATAAACCCTCTACCTGAAAATAAGATGATGGTTAGCTGAAAGTTACATTAAAATTGTGTAATATCCCAGCGTACCGAACACTACGATCAGCGCCACCGGGTATAGGATTCTTCTGCTCACCTTATCCTTAAAGGTAAGAAACAGACATAACATGCAAAGCCACGCAATAAGAAGACTGCCCATTTCCTATGCATTCGCTCCTTCCTGGCCGTTCTGGATTAACCCTGCGCACACAAGGTGCACAGAAGCTATATTAAGAAATACCCTAACGGTATCCCAATCATAACTGAAACTGTAAACTGAAGTCCAATGTGCCTGCATGCCCTTAAGCCATCCATCCTTTCTCCCGTGCAAAAGGAAAAGCGCGGTCCCCGGACACCCGGAAATCCGCGCCTGATATGGTTGCCTTAAGATGCTGGTGAAGGGAATTGAACCCCCGGCCTACGCATTACGAGTGCGACCCTGTCCCATTCCATAAGGTTCCATTGAGTACCTTATGTTATGGCAGGCTCTACACTACTCATTATAAAGTTCTATAAGGTTTTGTAAAGTTCCGCATGTTGGTAGAAGAATTGGTAGAAGATACGGTAGAAGAAACAACTGGCGACCATGGCCCTGTTTCATACACAACTGGGTTGGCCGTACGATTGTGTGAGGGCGACTTACCGCCGCCCTCGAGCTTTAATTAGTGCGGCCACTGAGACAACCAACGCGGCACCAATAATGATCCAAGTAATTGTGTGTAACATGTCGATTCCTCCTTTATAGGGGCCGTAGCCCCTAGTGTTTTACCTGTTATACATACCCTTTGCTAACCCAAGAATGTCGGGCAAAATAACTGCCACCGTGTCCTGGTATCAAATAACCAGTGCCTACCATGGTTCCAGCCTTTCGTTCATCCAGACCACGCTCTACGGCTCTACGCTCCGCTATGACCGTCCAGACCCATCCAGTATGTTTCATATCTATCCCCCAAGAGGGCCGTAGCCCCGCGTTATTTAGCCAACCTATTAAGTGACTTCGCCAGCTCCTCGGCCTCTTTCTTCTTAGAAGGCAAATGCGGTATCCAAATTTTCAGTTCATTATTCCATACTCCCCACGATATCGGCTTGTTTTTATCGTTGTATGCGTACGGACTAGCAACAAAATTATTTTCCATTCTTAATTCCTCCCGCGTATGCCCGCCGGCTGATTGTATCGTCCAAACCGTTTATGTTATGATTGGGTGGAGAGCAGGGGGTGCGACCCCTACTCTCCGGGAACCTTACTTACGTTTGCCGTGGCGGCTGCGTTTTTTGGTTCCTTTTTCTTTTGTCTCCTTCGTCGCTTTCCTTAATAGGACTAGCGCCGTTGCCAAGTTCACAATGGAGACTGCTAAGTTTGCCCAATCCTTCATGTTTCACTCTCCTTTCCGGAAGCTGGTTTGTTTCACTTCCTAAATATAATATACACTATATTAAACAAAATGTCAAATAAATTATTTGCATTTCTAAATATAATATTTTATTATATGTATAAACAATTAGAAAGGAACATGTTTATGGGGTTCTCATACAAGCCACTCTGGAGATTACTAATCGACAGAGAAATGTCCAAAACTGAATATCGTGAAGCGCTTGGACTATCGACTGCAACGCTCGCGAAACTTGGAAAGGATCAATATGTTTCCATGGAAGTATTAGAAAAGACGTGCCTACACTTCAAAGTCCCTTTACACGAAGTAGTTGTATTCGAGCTGGAAGAAAGCTAATAAGAAGCAGTAATTAACAAACCAAGCCCCGCCAGTATAATCACTTGACGGGGCTTCCTTTATTTTAAGAGGTTTTTAAATATACCACCTAACTCAGCTATATAATTTGTCAGCCTCAGGCTGATCTCTGTACGCATTACATCACGGGTAAGGCCGAAACGTTCCTGGTACCCCCGGAAAAATATCTTGTGATAGATCAGAAAATCATCTTGCTCATCGGGGACAATCTTCACATTCCTCTGCCTGAGCTCCTTCTGTAACATGTATGTATCTTTCATGATTCTGTTCTGTATGTAACGGCCGGTCATAAGGTAAGCTCTACTGAGTACATTGCCTGAATGCTCTATTTCTGCAATGCTCTTGCTGACCATGGTATCTATATGCGGCAGTAAGATCAGGTCCCGAACCATAGTACGTTCCTCATTGGTAAGCATTTGCCGGCTGCCGACACTTTTGGCCTCTTTGCCCTGCTGCCGCCCATACTCTTCCACATGCTCGGTCAACAGCATCTTTTGTTGCCATCGGTCATTGCCGTCCAGTTTGGTCACAATGAACCCTCCTTAATGATACAGCCAATAATCTATGTTATGCCCAATGTCGGGCCGTTGTAAGCCCTGCTGCGGCGTTTTATCGGTAAGCGTCCTCTTCCCCATTGCATTAGAATTACGGCTGCCTCGACGGGCTCAGCCGCGACCCAATTTATGTATTCTTCGGCGGCAAACACTTTAAAACCCTTGATTATCTCTGCAGGCCGCCGCCCACTCAATCGCCCTAACTCTTTGATATCTGGCATTCTCTTAAAGTGATACCTGAACTGCACCATGATCCGCAGCAGCTTCCGAAGTGTATCCTCAAGCATACCGCGCTTCCTTGACGGGCTGCCACGAAAGAATGTTTGCTACCAAGAATACCCGGGGCGAATCTGTGGTCAGGCAGTTCGCCCGGATGCGTCCATCACGAACACCTTTCACTTCTAATTTTCGCTGTGTAATCTTGCCTGCGTTGTCCACGTATATGATTTCGATGATTTGGCCTTTGCTCATTCTCATGTGATCGCCCCAAAAACAAGAACGTTTGTTTGCATTATAACTTTGTTAAGGTAAATCAGGCAATAGACTATGTATCATCTCTAATATTTGCTAATTTATATATTTCAAATTAAAATTAGGTATTTTTACTTATTTTACTATAAACACATTACTTATGTACTAATTTTATTTTTCTTCATTTTTTTACATTTTTCCCCTTACTTTTCATTCCATCTTGTGTAAAATTGTCAATATCGATCAAGTGGAAATATTTAACTTTATCGAAAAATTTAAGTAGGAGTGATTATTTTGAAGAGAAGTGTCAATAAAATTACATCTTTGTTGTTTGGTTTCATTTTATTATTCAGCTCGTTTAGCACCTTCGTCTCTGCCGCCCCTAGTAATTCCAGTGTCATACAGGAGAACAGTTCAGGTAATATTAATCCTGCAGCCTTCCCTTATATATCATCATATGATTTAGCCCAACTAGCTTTAGCAAGTTCCGGGAATTATGGATACACGGAAAGTGCCGTTCCTTCATCTATCGTCAATGGAGCAGCACAAATTTTTGTTGGGTCTGGTTATACATTAAAGATGGAGTCGGGAGGTTTTTGGTATTATAGTCAAGATGGTTTGAGAAGAGTGAGAACTGGATCAAAATGGCTTGGCAATTACCAAGCAAATTTTGAAAAGTTTTCTCGGACAGGTTACAATGATAATTATCGAACATCGAATTATCATGTTAATGTTGTTTCTGACTAATCACAGCGAGATTCTTCATTTGTCTCTCAATAAATTCAGATATGAATGGAGATTGATATGATTCGTCCGATCCTTAAAGAAACTCACTTTTATGAAATGCCTGAAGAAAACAAAGATTTTTGCGTATCAGTCGTTCTAGATGTTGGATCAGAAAAGGTGCATGGTGCTGATCAGTTCTATGCTACTTTAGCAACTGCTAATGGACTCAAAGCCTTTTTTACTGATGAAGCCGCAATAGCTATTCGTGGTTTACTTCTTGTCAAATCTTTTGACATCTCTTTAATAAAAGCTGAAATCCAAAAAATATTAGACAGATGTTCTAAAGACACCTGGGAAGAAACGGCTGTTTCAATCAACAGATTTTTCCCTTGGGAATTTGACGAGAGTAAATGGAAGTAAGTAGCGCGCTGATGTAAACAAAGAATACCCCGTCAAGCATAAGCTTGGCGGGGTATTCTTTTTATGCTCTAAATTCAAAACGGCTGCGGACGAAATAGGAGCCGGACAGTTTAACGGATTCTGGGGTGTACTTCTCTACGATGCCGCCGTAATTCATCAGGTGACCGTTCGGGTCCGGATCTGCTCGGTACCAGACAGATACCTTCACCTGAGATAAGACTGCCGCTAGAAAGTCTGTATCGCTCTCTAAGACCTTGTGTATATGATTCACGCCAGTACCATTCTAAACTCAAATTCACCTCTTATGTAGTAAGCATCAGAAACCTTAACACTTATTGGACTCCACTTAACAACATGACCTCCATAGTCTACAATGCAGCCGGCCAGATCACCGCGAAGCTCAAATATTGCGACTCGCGATTGTGTTAGTGCTGCAGCAAGAAAATCCGAATCTGTTTTCAAAACTTTAAATGCATCCATAATATAATCACTCCTAGATATAATATCTAATCTTCAGGCTGGCCCCTTTACCTTTAGATGGCGCCGCTAAAATCATATCATTAGACTTTTTATAATCATACATTGCCTTACAACATGATGGCATACTGTGATTTGGCCCGGGATAACCACCCAGTATTCTATGCACTTCACCTGAAACAATCTCCACGTAGTCAACTCCCATATTACGAGCTTCATCTATTTGACGTTGTACTTCCATTCTAAAATCTTCAACAGAAAGGCTCTCAGCCATGTATCTCATCTCCTTCCATAAAAACCTCCACCAATATTACATCTATTTTAGATTATCTAGAACATTGTGTGAATGCCAATCTTACACTGAGGATATAGACGAAAAAGCCGCCTACCATTTAGGTAGACGGTCTATTTCCTACTCTGAATTCAAAGCGTTGCATTTGAATTCGTAATCATTGATCTCGATTGGCTTAGGTATATCCCTGCACGATGCCGCCATAATCCGTGTTTAACGGATTCACTGGCGTGAAGGACCAGACCATACAGACACCCAAATTTGATGTTCGCTCCACTGCACTTTTTCAAAAATCATTCATTAAAGTTGATAATTATTAAACATTATTTTTTCAAGGTCTTTATTTAGATACTTTCACATTATTCATATAATTTTGAAAGGAAGCATTTGCCTCTCTAATTATAATATCAACCACACTCTTACCCGTAGTTGTTTTAGGTTTAAAGTACTTTAGATCTTCTGTTTCCTGAAGAGCTAAGTACTCTAAGAATATTGTTACACAGCCGTAGGCTAGTCGATCTTTGCTGATTCTATTACGGGAACTTTGAAATCTTCTAAAATATTCATTTAAATTTTTGAAATGCTCTCTATCTCTAATAGAGGTATCCACCATCATATTAAATATATATTTCCAATTTGAAAGCAAAACATTAATGTAATATAGTCCCGTATAACTTATTTGAACTGCATTGGTACCTATTAATGAGTCTCTTCCACCAATATCTGAGTTAATAAGGTATTCGTTAAGTAAAGGGGTTAATATAATTTCCAGTTTTTGTCTATCTAAAATTGTTGATGAAAACCTCTCTAACAAGTCATTTAAATCAACATACTGCTCTCCTGCATGAGAGCACTCTTCTAAATATTTCAATATATATATATTAGTCAAGTGTGAATAAAAACCATCAGATTGATAATTAAATAAGTTAAAAATATTACACTCCTCACTGGAGTAATACCTATTGTCTTCTCTCACAATTCCTTCTAGTACCTGATCATAAGAAAGAGCTGTATTATCAATATTTTTTATTTCGTTAATGAAGTCTAAAACTTCATAAAGTCTTGTGTTTTCTGATAGAATTGCCGTTTTAAACATAATAAGCAGTCTTCGCATATTTCCACCAGAGAGCTCTTCAAATAGCTTTTCCACTTGCTGCTCTGGACTTTTATCAAGTGTGTTTTTTAATATCTTCACAAATTTAGAGATAGGAATCTTCACTGTTTTATTACCGTACTCATAAACATATTGTTCTTGAGGATAATCTTCTAATGCCTCTAAACGCTTTTCCAACAGCTTTCCTGCATTTGGAGGTTGAATTCTATAAGTAATAGTTTGCAATGCATCGTATGGTGGTTTATTTTTAATTAAATTAAAACTTTGAAACCTCATAGCAGTTATAACTGTACTTCCATAAGCGGTAGCTCTTTCATGTGCTATTAACAGAACTTCCTTTTGCTCGTCAATTGTTTTCTGGTCAATATTATCAAATACAAAACATACACTTTTGTTTAAGGCTGTACTTATATAATCTATTGTTTTTTTCAATCTAAATTCCAAATCTCTTTGATAATCAACTGATAGTTCCCAAATTTTTTGTTCTATAAAATCTTCGTCTTTTTGTAGAGAAGGAGGCATTCCTACTTTGAATGTATGGAACTCTTTCTGATATATCCTTTTTATGGTTTCCCATTCATCAAGTTTCATATAATTATATTCAGTACTATCGAGTCTTTTTAGAATCTGTTCACTTATGAAGTTATTTAGTTGACCAACAGGTTTATTGAAATCTAAAAAGTCTAATCTTATCCAAATTATATTATCTCTGTCTTCATCCTGCAGTTCAAAGCAATAAAAATGTTTTAAAAAGGTAGACTTACCAGCTCCAACTTCCCCTAAAAGCACATAAACACTACCAGGATTTTTTTGTAGATTTTCAAGGTATTGTTTTTCAAAATTACTTTTTGTTTTAAAAAGCTCGTCTCTTCCTTTTATAGGCGTTATTGCAGCTATAGGTAGAGGCTCAATTTTCCTTTTTAATTGACTGGCGAAATCTTTGTATGTTCCAAATGGATCACAATAACATTTCTCCAGTAGATCAATCTGAGCATCTACTGTTAAATCTCCAAAAAACCTATTTAGGTAAGTCTCTGTCGCAACTATAGATTGATGTTGTCTAAGTATATACTTATCTTCATGCCGTATTTTGTCGTACAGTCTCAAACTCAAAGAAGGAATCTGTCTGATTTCGAGTGGAGCTTTGAGGTAATTATCAATAGCCCCTGGTCCATCGCCATGTGGATTTAAAATAGCCCAAAATAAAACAAAATCTCTTTCAATCTCATCTAAATCTCTAAATACGATTGTATCTTTATCCATATTTGGAAATGATCTTCTAATTATTATGAATTGATAACCATTTGTTAATACACAATACGGAGTTCCTAATTTATACATATACCTTTTTGCCTGGTCAATAAATTCTTTGTTTTTATCGTTATAAATGCTAGCTGTACTTTTGTAATTTTTTGTCCTTCCTTGCGGAATTTCAAAATATCTCCCGGTTCTTTTAGCCTCAATAATAAACTGATTATGATCACTATATGCCATATAATCTGCATAAATTTTTTTATGGCTATTATCCTGAGCTGTGTCACCTATTTCCAGCTCAACCTCAATCATTTCTTTAGGCCACCCTAAAACCTTTATAAAGAACTCATCAATCATTTTAAGACGGGTTGTTGCCTCATTTATATTCTCTTCTTTCAGCTTTGAGAACATTTCTTTAAATTCCAAAAAACTTGTTAATGCTTCATCTGCACTTAAAATTGTAGACATATTCAAACCCCTCTCCAACAAAAAAAAGAACTACACCCATTATAAGGATATAGTTCTTTTTTCACAATAATTTTCCAATCTTAAGTTGTTGATACGCAAGATCGAAGTGATATTTGTTATTAAATTGAGGTTTATATCTCTCAAGTTTAATAAACAATTCGTCCGGAGTAAGTTTTGAACCCTTATTTAAATACTGTATTGAAGCAAGTAGTTCAAACCATATTGGCAAACTCATGTCGGAAGGTTTATTATTTCCCATCTCCTTTAAAGGAAGTAAAACGGCTTGGGCAGTATCATTCAAATTAAATTGTTTTTCTTGTTCATGTAATTCATTAGTGTTCTGATCAATATCATAAAGAACTGATGTATACGCAGACGAATATGGACCTCTTAAATACCATTTAAATTGATACTCACTGAGGGGCATACCAACCTGCTTGGCAAGATAGCCAACTTTTTGCCATAACAGCCTCATATTATATTCCCCTGTAGAAGGGTCAGAACCAATAATAAATTTGTAAATTAGAAAAGGAAGTAACAATTCAACAGCAACCTTGCCATCGTTAATTTTAGTTGCTGACATAACACATAATTCTCCTTTATAAAGCTAATAATTTAATTATTCCACTTAAAGAATAATCTATACAGACTTTTTCGGAATATTTAGAGTGATTTATGAGGGGATTTTAGTTGCGTATCGTTAGGAAACATTTCAAATCAATATTTATCATATTACACAATAAAATATCTAAAGTAAATAAAGCTTTTTATATAATATGTAATTTTTCCCTTAAATGTGAGAAGAAATTTCTATTCAAATGTATAATTCAAACATAATAATAAAATATGTTGGAGTTAAGCATTATATATCTCATCCTTCACTCAATTATATACGAACATTTGTTCTATTTCAAGATTTTAATTTCTTTTCACTTACTTTTCTCATTTACTTTGTACCTAATTATGTTTGTACTTTACTTATTATGTTTGTACCTTTATAAGTAACCTTAAAATCAGTTTCACAACCAAAAAGCAAAAAAACCACTAGCAAAGGCTAGTGGTAAAAAATTTTTTTGAAAGCAAGGTGAGCCTTCTTTTCGGCTGTTATTCTTCTGGAGAAGATTTAATTCCCTGTGTAATTAATTGGTTTGAAGTATATCGCTGTAACTTCCCCTCAAACATAGCCCCTAATACAACATTCTGAGCACAAGCGAAACCCTCAGTGGACATCTAAGGCAAAAGCTCGCGCTGTTGTAAACTTATTTTTCCGTCCAACCTCCACTCACATTTCACCAGCAATAATGCTAACTCCTCGCCCCAATAGTTGCAAGCAAGTCAGAAAACAGCCGAAATATATGGTTTCGCCCAATAACAATACTTTTTTAAAAATTCTCTCCTATTCTAATGGCATACCCGCAGCGCACCGCAGGTGATTTGCCGTGTTATTGAAGTAAGCCATTCCCGTCTTATCTTGCTTCTGTTTAGCCGCAAACCAATCAGGTGATAGCCATCTGAAGACCAGCTCCTGAACGTTGCTCTTAGGCAGCTGTGTGAATGGTGCGGCGACGATTCCAGACTGTAACGGGATGCGTGCAGCCAGCCTCAGGTTGTTGGCCAGATTATGCAAATGCAACGTACCCACCGAATCTCCGACCTTCCGAGCCGCAAACCATGCCGGGGATACATAGTCATCAATAAGCGTCTGGGCTACATTCGCCGGCAGTTGCACGGCGGCAGGCGGCGAGATCATCTCCGGCTGCTCCTTGATCTCAGCGACGACATCGTATAGCAGATCCTTTAATGTCTTACCAGCGGTCTTCAGAGCCTGATCAATATCGCTCTTTCTGGTAGGGTCCAGCTGTTTATGGCTCGGGATGCGTGTGAGCGGATTCAGTCCCCATTTGTCGCAGCAGAATGCCAGGTACCACACAAGCCGCTTGTACGCCTCAGTAAATACGATCTTGCCGCCGTAACACAGTTCAACGCCCAGGGCAATGTCATTGGCATCGTCGCCATAGATTTTATTGTCTGTGGTCACGTTGTAGAGCACATGCCAAGCCCTTTCGGCCGGATCAGGACCAGTACCAGTAGGGATGATCTCAAGAATCTTAGTGTCATCAATGAAGACATGCGCTGAGGCTGACCGGTTAACCAATGTCTGAAAATAATCGAAGTGATTATTCGCTCTGGCCCCGGGATTGCCTGTATCATGCGCAACTAAAAAGCCCGGCGTCCCAGATGCTAACCGGGTGCCGGGCCGAACGTTTTGGCGCTTGTTGATGTAGCGCCGTTCGATAGTGTATTTATTTTTAATCAAGTTATTCCCTCCTCATGCAGATTTATTATTGTCCGGATGCTCAGGCTTGGCCGGGTTATTCTTGCTCTTATCCTCATTGAGCTGCAGAAGAAAGTCTTTCATTGCCTGTGGCAATGGAATGCCCAGTACTCCAAGATTCTCGACCACTGAAAGCCCTTCACGCCCCGCATAAAAGTAAATGGCTGCCGTTCTGAAGATTGGCGCCCCGGGTTGAACCCAGTCATCCATAAGAGAACACAGACCTACTACAAACAGTACAACTGCCTTGCGAACCCCGCCCCAAAACATCACATCACTACTTACAGTCTTGGTCCTGAAGGCCCCCATAACACCAGTCGCATAATCGAAGCACATCAGGACTATAAGTACGAGCAGCCCTTTGTCCCACCCTCCCAGCAGCCCAGCAATACTTGCGAAAACTCCCGCCATAGCTGTGACTCCCCCCGTGGCAACTTCGCGGCTCCCTGAGCCGATAGCAGCCGTGTATATGATGATTGATAATTGCTTAATATGATTGAGCATCCCCCTGCTCCCTTCCCTTTTTCAAATCAAGATGCCCCCGGAGTTAACCCGGGGCAAAATAAAAACGCCTCGATGGGCGCTACCGTTTATCTATTTAGTTTCCAACAATTCAGCCACTTCAGCGCGTTTCGTCTCGTGGACCTGATCCAAGGTAAGAAGCCCCTTGCGGACCAAGTTTGCGTATACCTTAGCCATTGTCTACTTCACCTCCCTCTGCGGGCTGCTCCACGGGTGCTTTATCTGTGGGCTGTTGACCGGCCATTACAAGCTCATACAGTTCAGCGAGTCCGAGCTGAGCGTCTATGGCCTCCTGCTTGGCTTCCTTCAACTCTACTTTTGTAGCCTGCAGCTCTTCGTAACTCTCTGTTAGGGCGGCCTGCGTATCCATCAGCAGCGCGTCTGTCTCATTCAGCCGTGTTAAGGCATCAGCCAGCTGCTGCGCGGTTTCGGCGTTTCCTGCTTCTACAGCGTCCACGCGCCCGGCCAGAATGTTGGTTTCAGTATCCCGATACGTGAACTCCAGCTCTTGCGTCTCCGGGTTAATCCGGTAGCTCTCACATTCTGCAAACTCCCGTCTGTATTGACCAAAAGCCAGCTTGACCACGCCGACCGTCTCCCGAACCCGTTCGGCCAGCTGCTTATAACTCGTGAAGTCTTGGTCCTCTGTTGTTTCAACTACTCCCCGGCCGATCTGCTCTGGGGTGAGCTGGACCACATTACCGGTGGCTTTGTCATAATAAACTTTCATGCCGATTTGCATTTATAATCATTCCTTTTCTCTAAAATTGTAATAATCAATTACACTGAATCCTGATAGGCTATCCAACTCAACGTCTCAAAACCGTCTACAAATGGCACCGTGACTGAGAAGCCGGCCGAGAATGGCGATCCATTAAACTGCCCCGTATCAAACATGTTACCATTACCGTCCCGCCGCGACCAAACCCACCTACCATTACTAAATCCCATCGCGGTCATCCAATTACCGTTATTTATACCAGTCACTTTTATAACCACACACCCTGGCGTGAAAGGCAATCCACTTACAGTACATTGACCGTCAGAAGTGTAGAATCCATTCGAGGCAACCTTTGTAGCCACAAGCGTTCCTGTAAGCCTCACCCCTTTGGAATAGGCTGTTTTATTGACCAAAATGTCAGCAGCGGTGGCGGTAGCATCGTTGGTAGCTGTTCCAGCTAATCCTATATAGGTCTGTCCGGCAAGAATCTTCTCTGGCGTTCTCGGGGCTGCCTTCAGGACTGAGTTTTCGTGGAAACCAGTTGGTATTGTTTGATCAATCAATGAAGGAGAAAAATTCATGTAGTAATACGGTATGCTGCCTGCAATAATGCCATCCTCTGTCCCAATGGTGTAACCCTGCAACACCTGATTATTTGTGGCTGTGCCGTACTCACCCCCTTCACCCTGTAAGATAAAAGCCGTTCCATCGTATACCAGTGTATAGACACCACCAAGAGCCAAAGTCGGGTTATTGCCGTTTGGCTTCTTTATGCTCTTGGCCCCCAGGCCGTTAAGGTTAAGTGTAACCGGGCCTGTTGTGGCCGCATGTGTCTTGATAGACAGCCGCAGGCCGGAAGTTAATGCTGCCGGTGCCGGCGTAATCGCAGCGACTAGCGCAGCTCCTGTACCAGTGGTGACAGCATAAACTAAAGTCCCTTGCACTACTTCTGAAAGGTGCTTACCGTCAACCATGTCGGCATTCAGGTTCGTTACCACCGTGTTACTCGCCACGGCAAACGGCGCTGTGCCTTGCGGAACAACCGATTCAATAGCATTAACCACAAGTTTGGCAGGAAAATTAATCTGAGATATGGCTGTCCCGGTTCCTCTCTTGATGCTCATTGCAGTAAATCCCGTTCCGTCCCCATCTGTAACCGTGCGAATATCAAGCCCTTTTCCATCCGCAACAATCCACCATTTCTTTTCATTCGCCGCCTGGTCTTGCTCGCTTAGGGAAATGAGAGGCGCGTTACTTATGAGGTTCACATTACTGTTGAAATAGGCTTGTCCACTTGAAGTGATATTTTGGAACGTAGGACTTGCTGTAGTTCGCACATCCTGGTTTAAAAACACGGTTCTATTTACTTTAGTAAATCCTGTAGGGGCTGTGGATTGAGTTGCTAAAATACCAACATTTAGTACACCAATGTTATTCCACTTCTGCCCTACGGTGATCTTTGTGGCATGGTTATATCCTTTACGCTCCATCCACAATTCAGTAAGTCCGGTTGTGGCGTTTACTACTAATCCGTAGTTTGCCATGTTATTTGAATCAGTCTGTGCAATCGTTAGAGGAATGATTTCAAGAGCACTTCCCCCAGAAGCTCTTGTGCTCATTTGCAAAAGATCAGATCCAGGTCTGTTTGTTCCAAACGAAGAATTGCCCTCCACGGTTAACGTCAGTCCATTACCAGAGCTATTTATGGTAGTAGTCATTTCTGCGATTTTCACATAACTTGCTTCTGCTGGTCCTGATCCGAGTCTGTACACCTCATTATCGCTTTTAACAACATAGTTAGCAGCAGCTTTTGAGTCAATAATTTCCCGCCATTCTTCCCATTTATTTGAGTTATAGAAGCTGTAGCGGTACTTAATTGGATCATCTGCATTGTAAGGATAGAAGTATTGGATAGTTGCAGAGGAAGTGTAACCCTTAATTGTCTGCACCGTTCCATACGCCCTAGGCCATCCCAAAACATTATTGACAAAGAACGTTGATGTAGCTCTATCCGGGTAGGTTTGTGGTAAATCGTCCGGTCCTTTGAAGTTGTCTGCATAATGAGATCTGGCAAAGGCAGAAGAATGAAAACCATCCAACATATCAACGTTCAGATTAGAGACTAATGCGGTAGAAGTTATTACAAATGGAGCTACAGAAGATGAGTAATTGGTCACTTGTCCATTGTCCGATACTCTGAATATCTTTTTGTCGGAAACCGCTTGAATCTCAAAACCATTCCCTGCAGCTTGGGTTACGCCGCCCACTCTTATGCGCGCTTGGTCTTCAAGATATCCAAGGGTGACGTTATCATTCGTGCTAGTTGCGTGAACTACGGCGAATGAAGTGGCTTTCAGCCCGCCCCCTGAATCCCTGGCAGCTACAGTTACCCCTTCATGGTTTGCAGATGCGTGTAGCCCGTCCAAGAGGTCAGAATTGAGGTTTGTTACTACCGTCGTTGATGTAACGGCTATAGGTGAAGTACCTTGCGCTGCCGTGGATATAAGTCTAGGTGTTGTTGTTCCTCCTGTATTTTCCAAAATGTACTCAGTCATGGTAATTACAGAACCATTTGTGCCGCTGGCTGGCGCTTGGAACAATCGACGCCCTCTCTGTAACGTTACACCCTGGGCGTATGATGGGCTATCCCCTCTTATTTGAATCCAGTTAGTTCCATTCCAGTAACAGTTGGCACATTGCCAAAGCCCGTACCCGTTACTTGTGTCAGTGGTTTGTTGAAGGACTCCGCCCGTAGCAATCGAAGAAAGCGCGTCAGCCGATGCAAGCCGTCCGTTTCTACCAATCAAAACAGAATCGACGTTAATCGCTTGGTTAGTATCCTGTACTACAATGCTATTGGCTGCGCTCGACGCCGAAGCGTGGAAACCGTCAACCATATCAGCATTCAAGTTAGAGACTAACGTGTTAGAAGATACTGTAAGTGGCGATAATCCCGTAGGCACAGTGAGAGCAACCCTGCGAAATGCGGAATCCCCATTTGTATCCCTAGAGGAAATTGTAGATGCTATACCACTGGAAGTCGCGTCCATCCCGTCCAGTAGGTCTGAATTCAGCCCGGCTACTTTAGTTGAACTAACAATGGAAAATGGAGCAGTTCCTGCAGGGACAGTAGAAGCAATCTGCTTAGAAAATGTTGTAGCGTATGGGTAGATTACAACAGGTGTAGGAAGCACGGTAGTGTCCGTTGTATAGATGGATGATAGTCCCATAGTATCTAAAAGACTCTTAGCAGAGTTAGTTGTAAATCCACTTACACGAACGATGAACTCTTCTGTGTTAGGCGTAGGAGCAAGGAACGCAATCTGAATTCTCCAACGACTATTCGTAGCATCCCAGGTGACATCTGATAAGGCTATTTGTGAAGCTACATTCCCGAAAGCTTCTGAATATCTGACGTGCTGAGTCCCATCTGGTGCGGTTTGTCCGGCTCTGAGGTGTATTCCATAGGCCTTGGTAAGTATTCCACTGTGCTGCGCATTATACCAAGATCCTGTAACGGAAACTTCAAGATATCCCTGAAGATTTCCGGTAAAATAAAGGTCCATTTTCTGGTTGACTGCTGTAGCGTTGAAAACCGCTTTCCCCATATACTTGCTGAAAGATTTATCTCCTAAATTTAGTCCAGTAAATTGGACATCTTTGTCTGACCGCAAGTCCTGGTCAAGGTGAAATCCATCCACCATATCGGCGTTTAAGTTGGTATTTACAGTCCCATTGTTAATTGGAACCGACCCGTTAGCATTTCCTACAGCACTGGAATTCAACTTACCATTCCAAGTTGTTCTTTCTGTGGCCGTAATATGCCGGGTGCTGTCATCAACGTGCGTCTTTGTCTGCTCCAGGGTGATAGCCGGAGCGGTCCGCCAGGAGGATTTGCCTGTTACAGCTTTGATCATGTTGGCAAGCCAGCTCCACAGTTTGGTCGGGGGGCCTGCGTCTCCTGTCGGTGCCTCTGTATCCACAATCGTCCGGTTACCAATGACCGTATCTGTTGCTGTTCCAGAACCGCCAGCTCCAGCTGTAAGACCAGCCAGCTTGGCTTTATCCGAAGAGGTATAATCTTCTGTCGATAACTGCTTACCATTAACCTTGTCTACTTTACCAGAGAGCTGATTAGTTACGGTTGCTGCAAAATTCGGGTCGTTATTTAACGCATCACCGATTTCCTTCAGCGTATCCAAGGCAGCCGGCGCAGCACCGACCACAGCCTGAATACGCTGATCTGTCTCTGTCTTACTATAGGTGTTGCCCTTATCTGCCTTGGTAAGCAGTTGAGTGTCGGTGTAGGACTTAGCAGACGCAAGGGAAGCATCTGCTTTTTGCTGTGCTGCTGCTGGTGTTTCCTTGGCATTCCAAGTCGCCCTTTCTGCTGCAGTAAGGTGTCTAATAGCATCGCCTTCATGCGTCTCAATATCTTCCCCCAACTCTGCCAGCTGAGTATGAGCACTTCCAATCCCATCTTCAATGTGGTTTAAACGTGCAGAAGTTATTCTCGTACCCTCTTGAACCAGTTCATAAAGCGGGCGGCCGGTCTGCGGGTCCGCCTTCTGTTTCCCGGATGCGTCCTTGATTGGCTTGGTCAGATCAGGGATTTCGTCCTTCCATTGCTGCTTGCTATACGCCACCAGCACTCGCCTCCAATCTCAATATAAACTCAAAGGCAATCAAAAACCCCTTATCGTTTTTGATAACGGTAAGGGGTTGATCTGCCAGTATATTGCCGTCCACATCCAATAGAGCAGCCCCTAAAAGTTGCTTCCCCACTGCCTGTGTCTCTGTTATATAAATGTATTTCCGAACTGTCATACCTGATACAATCGTATTGTATATCGGGTAGGCCGTCTGTACCCCTCCGATATTCACCCAAGCCCCTTTAATATGGCCACTCAAATTATTGATTAATTTTTCAAGTAATAACTGCTTAATAACATCTGCCAAAACTTCAGCCTCCCATCGGCACTTCAAACCCACAAATGGAGAAATCGATTCCATGAGAATATCCAGCACCTTTAATATTGATCGTTTGCGAAGGGACGGAGGAACTGATTACTGCCCGGCGGATATGTACCGGACGAATATACTCAAAGTCAGCCTGAAGACCGACCATATTAACTGGCTGGGAAAGCGAGAACTCAAATTGAATCTCCTTGGCCAAAAAATCCTCTGAGATGTTCAGCAGCTTACCGTGCTGATTACCTATATCCCGCAATACTGGCAGCCGGAACGGCCGGTCACCCCAACGCTTCCGGCGAATCGCCTCCCGCCTCTCATCATCGGTCCCGGTTTGCGTCTTCCAAAAGTACATCCACTCCCATATCCAAAGCGCCCAAGTTGATCTCCGGAGAATGAACTGGTTACCCAAGTCGTCTATTGTCTGCAGACGGTCGTCCATTTCCTTCTCAAAAACCGAAAAATGACGGTCAGCCATATCAATTTCATACCAATATGGCGGCAACATTTCTCGGTACTTTAGTGGAATCATGATAAGATCACCTCCACACGTAATACTGACGATGGCGGCAGCTCAATATCCTCTGTATCACCATTAAGCGTCAGATTGTCGTAGTCTTCCACGCCTGGCAGCAGGAGGAGCGCTGCTACATAATTGTAAATCAGCTTAACACGGCCACTTGCATAATCCAGTACTCGTTGCTGAATGGTCTTCGCAAGCGTAGCCAAATCAGCACCTACAAACAGCTGCAGCTGCGCTTCCAGCCGAACAATAAAGACGGGGGCAGGATGTACAGCTAAGTCATGGCCAGCAATCCGACGCTCTTCCCACAGCCATGACTGTACTGAATCTGCAAATTCCTCAGTGATCGGCTGCCTGTCCAGGTCGGTAAGATAAAGATCGATAGAGTTTTCGTGTCTTTCCTTCTCCCGGGCAATGGCCCCACCGACCCCGGCCATCTCCAAAGCCCAGGTTTCATAATCTTTCCGTCGTCCGCTACCGATTTCAGTAGCGGCTCGCTCTAACATCCGAAGCCGGAAAGTATCGTCGCTTTCGCCTTCTTTCCTTGTTAAGCCAGCAGCCCAGCCGTGACCGTCCAGATACTCAGAATCCGCCCAAATCGGGAAGCCTTGAAGGAAACCATAAGTCCACAATGCCTGCTGCTCTGCAATCTCGATGGCAAGGGGATACCACAGGTCATAAAAGTACTCGCCCTCATCCATTGGCGGAGGAGCCAACCCACGCTCCTGTGCCAATGCAATGGCTCGATTGACCCAGCGCCGGTAAATATCCTCTGGTGTCTCCTGAAGGATAGGCATGTTCGGTAGGACAGGCAAATCCGAAAGTTTAATAGTCATATGCTCATCGCCTCCTCCAGTTCAGCATTGCCGGCTAAGCCAGTTAAAGATATGTTGAGTTGCATCTCCTGTCCTAATCGCCGCATTGCTTTCACTTCGGCCCTCTGGATCTCCGCATGGGCCATTAACGCCTCTTCGATGTCACGCTTAATCTCTACGTCCTCCCAACCGAACCATTCAGATCTTTCAACGCCAATTTCTTCTCCATACACTACATAGCGAAATCGTTCGGTATTCAAAGTTTTGAGCGCGGTCTGTATCAGGTACTCCTCATAGGTACTTGTCTTTTTGGGATACCCGGCATCATCAAACACGGCTCGACGATTTCGATAATCAATGACGTATGTCCACTTGGTCTCAGATACAACCGACTCTATCAGCTCAATACCATCAAGCTCTGTCAGGTCGAGTACAGGAAATAAACCATCATCCGCCACTGCCGCCCACATCCTTTCCGTGAACGTAATATCGCTGTCCAGTTAACCGGGAGACGACAAGCCGGTCACCCGCCTTCAAAGGGCTGGGAAGGAACAGGACACCTGTATATGTGGAAGCCTCCGGCTGCTTCACCTCAAAAACCGCATCGATGCGCCGTTCCTGAAGGTACTCTGCAAAGACCAGCTTATCCGCGGGGTAGGGTTCCTGATCACCATCAACTTCTATGGCCGGCGAATTTGGCCAACTCAGTAGCGTGGCCCTTTCCGTATCCCGGGCATCAATATGGCCGGCTGTCTTTTCTTTCCACAGCTTAAGGGCATCGTTTAACACAGCTACTCCCTCCTTTCCAGTTCCAATTTCACAGTGTACAACCCATTCTTAAAACTGCTCTCGGCTGACTCCACAATCCATTTTGACGTATGGTCCGTTTTGATCAGAACCATCCAACCAGCTCGGAGCCCTGCCAGTGTGTGATCTTCATGCTTTACCGTAATCTTCTTGATCTGCTTCGCTTGAGATAGAGCCTTCAGGCGCTGCGTCGCGATCGTAGATGGGTTTTCATCTTCCTCCACCTCAATGATTCCCTCCATCCGGCCCATCGCCTGCACTGCGCCGGCGGCTGTCTTAGTGACAGAAGATGATAATTTATCATCCTTGTACTTTTGAGCGGTAACCACCGTATAGGTTTCCTCAATTGTGTAGCCCTCCGTGCTGGCTTCCATTTGCTCCGGGATAAAGACTGGTACACGAGAATTGGTCCCCTCTCTTACAACCTGCAGATAAAAACTCGTATCTGTCCGGACGACATCGAGGTGATACCGATAGCCGCTGCGCTCATATGCTTTTTGCAACACATCCAGGATGAGCTCCGAATGAGCAATGGTTCCATAGCGTTCATCCAGGCTGAAGCCCAACGCGGGACACCGGAAGTCGATACCAGTGGTCTTGATATAACGCTGCAGCTCCGCGCCGGCCTCTCCTTTAAGATAAGGGCGGACACCCTTGTTTTTCGCCAAATACCAGCTAATCTCCCGAGCATCGATTTCCCATTCCTGAGTAAATTCATTCTGCTCATACTTGATAATTGGGCCATAAAAGAACTGGTTTTTATGATGCAGAACCCCAACCCCTGTTAAATGCTGTGAAAAACACATCAGCAGACCGGCAATCTTAACGTCAGCAGCATCTCTCACCCGTACAGTCATACTCCGGGCGATTTCGTCTCTCGCAGAAGTCCAGGCCAACTCTACAATTGCATCTGTCAGTAAGATACGGCTGCTTTCCTTCCCATAGACAACTGCAAAATTATCCAAGTCTCCCCCTCCCTAGCCGCCCGTTTTATCTAAAATCCTTTCTTTCTGAGCCAAGTAATCGAATTTACCTTTGGCATTATCGGCTGCTGCCTTCTCCTCAGCCTTCTTCTGCTTATCACTTTTCTTTTTATCATTTTTCTTGTCTTTCTTCCCCGAGGTGTTTGGGCGGCTCTTAGATGATTTTGTGATGATCACACCGGGCTTTAGCATCTGCTGCGTATTGGAGTAAGAAACGATTTTTACAGGATCAAACTCAACGAAGTTGAAAGTGATATGCAGATTCGCCTGGCCATCTTTGTACGTTGCCTCAAAACTCTCAAACCACATTGTTTGCGAGAACAATGACTCAAAGTTGATCACAACTGGCTTGGCCTTCCATTCCTCCATCAGCTTCCAAGCCTGCTCTGGAGACTGGTATGCCACCGTCTCTTTTCCGGTTTCCCAAAGCTCCTCCCAGGCCCGTGGGAAGATAACAGAAAAAGAGACCCGCTTCAGCTTTGAAGTGAGTCTCTTACTGGTCTTCTCCTCCCCGGTAATTACCGTAAAGGAATCTATTTCATTACTGCTGGTGATCTGGATCTCCGCCGGCGTAATGGGAAAGGTAAACCGGTTCTTGTCTCGAATCATAGTGAGCAAGATTTATCCCCCGCTTTCCAGAGCCTTGTACAGCTCCTCACCAAATATCTTCCGGAACAGTGCCCTCCCCTGCGGGCTGGTCAGCATCTTCGCGAATTCGGCAAAATTGGTGATTCCTTTGGCCAGTTCACCAAAGTCGATGTTTATGTTCTCAATTACAATATCTCGGATAGCTGAAGGCGCCTGCGCCTGCGTTTTGGCCACCGGGATACTGGCGGATCTCATGCCTACTACGCCACCATTCGCATAGGGCCGCACACCAAGCAGACTCCCGGCTTGTTCCCAAAGAGCCTTACCCCGCTGGCTCCGTTGCCGGGACAAGGGTATGATCATCTCCGGACCTGCTTCTCCCACCAGGCCCATGTGCGGGGAACTGATTAAGCCACCATCAGCATACTTCTTCTTTCGCTTTTTACGACGGCCAAAGAATCCAGAAATGCCATCATACATTTTCGTGGCCAACTTCTCGCCGCCGATCGTTCCCAACAGGCCGCCGATCGCCCCGCCAACTGCGGTACCGACACCAGGCATGAGGAATGTTCCAAGCAGGGCTCCCGTCGCTGCACCGCCAGCCATACCGCCTCCGATTCCGCCGGCTACCTTAGCAGCCTGCCTTCCACGATTCCCCTTCCCCGCAAAGGCAATGTCCCACGCGTCCATGGCATAGCCAACCGGACGCACTACTTTCCCGAGTATTTTTGTGCTTTTTGTAAAGGTCCGCATCTTTGCTGTCTGCCTACGCAATTGATGACCTGTAGCCCGGATCTTGTAAGCATCTGTAAGGCTGCCCGCCTTACTCATGGCTTTAGCGTAGCGTTTAACTCCCTGCCGCTTAACCTGTTCTAAAGAATTGTGGATACCTTCAGCATAACCGGCTCCATAACCTATTCTGTCGTTATTGTCATCAATGTAGGCTTTGGCTTGGTAAGCACGAGTCCGCAAGGGCTGAGCGCCAACAATACCGCCGTTTGCATAAGCACGGACGCCCAGCATTGCCCCTGCTCTCTCCCATAGTTCCACTCCCCGCTGCCGGCGCCCTGCCGACAGAGGAATAATAGCTTCCGGGCCAGCCTCACCGACCAACCCGATATGAGGACGAGTGATAATATCCCCGTTTGCATAAGCAGCACCACCACTGGATCTTGTTGATGCAGGCGTCGAAAAAGATTTCGCTGCTCCTGCTCCAGTCAAGGTGTTAAGAATGCCCATAGCACCCATTGCTGTGGATTTTAATTCCGGAAACTTACTCTTCATCCCCTGAGATAAACCGGTAATAATACTGCTACCCCAGGTTTGACTTTGGTTTGTAACCGTTTGGATCGATTGCAGCTGCTGCTTGGTTTCATCTGCAGCTATTCTTGCAGATGTCCCAACACCGAGTAAGCTGATTCCTGCAGCACCCGATCCCTTCACAATACCATCCGTACTTGTCTGAGCTGTGCTTCCCAGGATTTTGGGTTGAACTGAAGTTCCTTTCGCGGCAGTTCCTACAGCAGTAAGACTACTCTGCGCAGCTGTGGATTCACTGCTTTTCCACATGCCAGAGAGTTCTGTCTTCACCTTGCCTACGCCCTGCAGGACCCCGCTCTTCTCAATCACTCCACTAAAAGCAGGTAATAGTCCATTCTTTGCGATATCAGTGCTGAATTGACTGAATGTAGCCTTCAGCTTCTCCTCTTGCTGGGAAGTCATGCTTCCAAAGGTCACTTTTGACTCAGGCGATGCCTTGACAGCAGCTGCGGCGGGCTCGTCCTTCTCTTTGCTTCTACCTGTTATCCAATCACCAATAGAGTAAATGCCGTCGACTGCTTTCTTCGTCCAACCTGCATTGTCAGCCATTGATCCGAGCTTTTCACCGACCCAGCCGCCGGCAGCAGCACCTGCAGCTGTACCGAGTGGACCAGCTAATGATCCGACTATTCCACCGATTGCCCCCCCTGCAAAGCTTCCAGCTATTGCCCCCCCCGTATTTGATATACCGGTCTGCAATCCATCATCCTTGGACGCCTGGTATAGGTCGTATCCCGTAAAACCAATTGATGCAACAGTACCAGCAATACCCGCGGCCTTAAGAGCCTTTTTACCGCCTTTAAATACACCCTTTAGAAGTCCTCCTCTTGCCGGAACATCCGAGCTAACTTCTGGGATGGCTGATGTCCCCCGAAGTCGAGCCGTATTTTGATAAGTGACTCTTCCCCGCCTTGCAGCCACATCCGGAATAGAATCAGCATCAGGAATATTAGTAGTCCGTGTACCACGCCGCGCCCTGATCGCGCCTCCACCACTTCCACCTGTCGTTGTCCGTGTGTTGGCACCTGCACCACCGGTGCGCCCACGCCAAGTTAGGCTACCTCCCGTGCGACTCCTTTGACCACCGAGCGAGCCTCCCATACCGCCTGCTTCATTCAGATAAACAACACTGGCATTCACAGTCATGGTTGATAATGAGCTCAGACCGCCACCCAGACTTCCACTTGATCCGCCTGTTGTACCACGTCGGAGTGTAAATCTACGACGGGTAGGGGTAGCGACTTCTTCAATGGGATTTGAAGTAGTCGTGTTGCCTCTCCATCTTCCAGTCATCTTGTTTAAATCATTTAATATTCCCTTGCCAAATTTCACCCCTTTTATAGCAGCTATGCTGCCGCCAAGGATTAGCAAAGAATTATTAATCGTTGAAAAGTGATCGCTATAAAGACTTGTCGCTTTACTTATAAAGCCGACTATTTTTGAACCCAGTTCCTGTATCTCATCCTTATTTTCTGTAATTAGAGTATTAAATTCTTCCAGTGCAGGTAGGACTGCCGTCGAAAGGTTAGCTCCCAAGTCCTGCATCTGTTGATCAATCTGTGCGCGTGTCTGAATAATGTCCTGCATGGGATTGGCTGCCTGTTGAGCTTGAACCATTCTTTCTGTTGTTCCAGCTATCCCTGAAGGTGCGGGCTGAAACGGAACCTGGAAAGTCTTAAGCACGGCCAGCCCATTATCTTCTGCAGTAGCTGAACCGAGTGAAACCAGCGAAGCTTTTAATTCACTCTGTGTTTGACTGGCAAGGTCAGCAACCAGGGCCATCAAAGCCCCCTTTGCACGCTGCTCATCACCCGAATTTATATCACCAGTGAATGCCACTGCTTGCTTCTCTGCATCATTCTTCCCAGCTCCGCGAAGAGTGAAATACTTCTCCATATCCCCGGCATCAAGAGCCTTCACACCGAAAGTCTCTTTGATAAAATCCGCAGGTTTATCGAAATTGAAGGCCCCTTTTTTCACGCTTTGTGTTAAGAAATTGGCCATCTGCCCGGAGTTCGCGCCGGTATTCTTAAAATATCCGCTGTATTCCCAAAATGTATCGAAGAGATCTTGTTGCCGATCTCCTACCTCTTTATAGGCATACATCATACTGTCAGCTACGGAGGTATATGTTTCTCGGAAAGTGTCAGCTGACTGCGCCAATGCACGGTTAACTTCCTCCGCTCCGGCATCTGGTCGAATATATTGTATTTTGGATGACGAACTCAGAAATTCACTAGCTTGTGATTTATCACGGACAAGTGGAGCCAGGTCAGCTAATTGCCTAGCCCCTTCCGTCTGAGATGGAATAATCCCCTGCACATTTAAATCCTTCACAGTCCGAAGACCTTGATCACGCGCAGCTGCAGGCAATAAGGCGGCACTACGGGAAGCTTCGGAATAGTAGTCCATCACGTTTCCGAATAGAGCGTCCTTGACTCCGCCACCAATGAGAATAGCTCCAGCTGTTGCTGCCAAAGTCGTTAATCTTGAGGAAATCCCGTCTATAACCGGACTGACTCCATCGTCCGCTTGTATATGCACCCGTGAATCGCTCATCCCGCGGATTTCGTCGTCCGCGCGAGATGCTGAGCGCCGTAATTCATCCGCACCGGATCGAGCGCGACGAAAGATATCATCAACGTTCGCACGTCCCAATCTGCGTACCTCATCTGACGCGTTGCCGAACCGGCTCCCTAAATCATCCGCTTCGCTCCGCGAACGCCGAAGATCAGATACCAGGTTGTCCCCCATCTGTGCTGCCGCACGCCGAAAGTCGAGTAAATCATCTGTTGCTCCGCGGAGTGCTGTTCGTATATTCCGGACAGCACCGGAAATAAGGTCCTGTGCTTCGAACGGGACCGTCACTTTTGTTGTCGCTGCTGCTATGGTTGTTCACCTCGTTCCTGCCTATTTCTTGTTGGCTAGGCGTTTGGCTTCTTCTTCGGCGAGCATGCCGGCTGCAAGACAGAAAAAATACTGCCGCTGCTTATCCACCTGATAAGGCAAGACCTCAGCCGGCAGTCGCTTCTGGTTCATCCAAAAAGATGCTACCCAGCTTGCTTCTCCGTCTTGCTTGATGAGTTTTTTGCTTCTTTCAACAACTCATCCTTCGTTTCCTGGAAATTACGTACAGCCTTACTGAGCTCAGCGTAATCTGCGGGGTTGTCCAGAATACGCGGCGGCAGCTCATATTTACTGATGCAGCTATATGCCAGCAACAAATCCTTGTTGTTCCAATCGAAATCGTGTTCTGTCGCCTTGACAATCATCACATCGATCTCGTTGTAAGACTCCTTCGGATCACCATTCTCCTCATAGGCCAGTTCGTAAGACCGACGCACTTCGATGGTGGTCAAACGGCGAACAGACCATTCTTCCCCGTCTGCCGGCACAGTAATGGTATCATCGTTCCGATCTGCTTTGCCCTTGGATAGATATTTTTCTAATTTATCGCTCATTCTGTTTTTTCCTCCAATTTGTAATTTATATGAGATAAAGAAAAAGAGACGGTTGCCCGTCCCTATGCCATGTAATCAGGAAATTTCTCGACAAAGTCAAAATCATTCGCGGTACCGGACAATGTAATGTCAATTCCGTTATTCTCGTCAATTTTGGCCACAAGGAGATCCATTTCATCATGGATGTGAATTCCGCTGATGAGGACTCTTTCCACATTTCCGGTCTGCTTGTCCTCAAGGGAGCCAGTAATCCGGTCCAGGTACATTGTCTTGCCCGCTTTGAAATCATCGAGCATCCGGTACCGAAGTCTGGACTCCAGTTTCGACATCACTAGTTTTACGGTAATCTCATATCCCACAATTTGCTTTGTCTTGGACATCTTTCTCGCACGGATAATATCCAAAGTTTCCGGCTTCAGCAGAACCTCAACCTCTTTAATGGTCTGAAGCGCATCGCCATTATCATCCTGAACAGAGAGGTTCCGGCCAATAAGTTCGCGTTCCATCTACTATGCCACCTCCCAATCAATATTAAAGATTTCAATAGCATCCAGAGGCTTAGCGGACAACAAGAAGTAAGCATAATCAGCAGCACTCGTTTTTTCGGGATGCTCCACAAAGGTGAACTCGGAGCCGATGGCCTTCTGCTGCGCCCGCACCTTCAAATAGCTGATCACAGCTGCGATAAACATTCCCCGGCCGTCCGCATCATTATCGAGCTTCGCCTTATTCGCTTTGCCGGCAGCGTAAATATCATTCAAGATTTGGTCGATCGTCATGGAAACACGAATCTTACCGAAGTCCTCCCGCTCACCGGTTCCTATAGTGGCCAGAGTGTTTACGGCGGACTCGATGATGTAGTCGTAACCATCACGAGTGGCCATAAGCGTACCCTCGGACAAGCCTTTCAGCACCTCGCTGTGGCTCCAATCCACCTTCGCTTCGGTCATAGGTACTTTAACTCCAGTGAAGGACTTATTTGCAGGCGTTCCCGCCACCAGGCCGGCCACCCACGCTGCCCACTGAAGGGAGCTATATATCTTACCGTTGGTGTGCTCACCAGCCAAAGAGCAGTTAATGATAAAGCGGGCATTCGCCGCACGGCTCCGTGCGTTGTGAGCCTCGATATCACCATCTGAGGATGATGCACCAGCAACAACAAGCTGCGCCAGCTTACGGGCCTTACTGCGTCGATCCAGTAGCCACTGCTTAGCAGCTGCCTGTACCGCAGCGTCGGAGGAAGGTAGATAGACTACATCAAACACCAGGCCGTCGATTCGGTTAAAAACGCCACTCCAGTTCGCTGCCGTGATAGCAGCGGTACCGGTGACTCCGCCGGCCAGCTTCGTATACGCCACATCCGCCCAAGCCGTTGCTCCAGTATCTTTAAACCGGACCATGTTGGATTTCTTCAGTGTTTCTTCAGCCTCAGCTTTATCTGCTACCAGGAATGTCTCGGTGTCATAAATCCCCTTCGAGTCCCGAATAAGGATTTCTTTCTTTTCAGAGTCCACCAAACTGGCCCGAATCATATATTCAAAATCATTCCCACGCGTCCCGGGATAACGCGCCTCAATTGTGTAGCTGCTTGCCACCGCAGCAGACGCTGCCACCTCGTTCCCGTTGGTTACGCGATACCCGACCACGGTCGCCCCATTCGCAGCAGCCAGCTCCAGCTCATCCACCTGCAGGCCTGTTTCCTTAAAGCGCTCCGATTGGTCGGCCATATCCACTGCTTTATTTGGAGCTCCCCACTCCGCTTGGTACGGAACCAACACCCGACCGGATACTGACAGGATACGGGACTCAGCCACCGCCTGCAGCTCCACATAAGCACCAGGTCTACTCCGCTGTATCGACATTTACTCTTTCCTCCTTCACTTGTTCTGACAGTCCCAAGTAGGCTGTCAACTTATCCTGTACTTCCTGCAACGTCAATTCATCGTCATCACAGCAATCAAAAAGAGCGCCAGCCAACTCAAAGCGTTCTCGCTTCAAGGCTACTGCGCCCTCAATCCATTCTCTTTTGCTGCGCTTACTTGCATCTGATGAAGATGCCAGCGACCGCTGCTGTCTTTTGATGCTGCTCATACCTGGTGCTCCTCTCCTTCGTAAATCGTATAGAAATCTTTAATTTTTGCGACTGGACTGCCATCGCCATTCACAAGCAGCTTCGGAACATGTAGCAGGTATGAATATCTGAATGTGACTTCCATCCGGTCATTCATAGCCCGCGTGCGTGGAGCCTCGATCACCATCATAATACCGAAGCGTTGTGAGGCTACGCAGAACCGCTGCTGACGGAGATATAGGAAGAAGGGGGATATGTCTAAGGGGACTGGCTCTCCTGCACTCTCTGCCCTGCTACGATCGCTGTCGTAGTGAAAGACCAAGCCTACATCCTCAATGATTCGGTCTGCTTGCGGTGTGTGAGCCTTGTCGGAAACTAGGTCAGTCTCAATAAAAACACTTGGCCGCTCATACTGCCCGGCCATCCAGAGGGAACGGTTCCGAAGGATCGGAAGCTCTGGGTAGACCCGCTGCACGAGTTCTGCCCAGGCTTTCAGTCCAACATCCATCATGACAGCATCCTCCCCAATTCCTTCTCCAACCGTTTCATAATCAGTGCATTCATACCGCCTTCCAGTTGCTGAATCGCAATATCGAAGTAGTGTCTGCCGATAAAAGAGCGCGGCTTGGCCATAAACCCGGATTTAGCATGAGGGTCGTAAACAAATGTCCCATTGGTAGCCCAGTAGCCCGGGACAAAATACGCCTTATGAATGGTGTACCCGTCATTCAGCAGCCTTGGATACCCGCGCCTACCGGGATCACTGCTGCTTGTCCCTAAATTCGACCCGACCTCCAGCGTAATGCTGTTCCGGTCGATATCCCATTCCCAGACGTTACCGTCCTCGCCGCGGGTAAAGGAATTCCACATGGTCCCAGTGTCGATGAGGTCCTGCTTGTCGATTTCATCTATGATGAGATTCAGTAGCGTCTCGCCCACGGCCTCTGCGATGTTCCGGAGGATCTGATTCACACCTTCATCACTTAGCTTCTTGAATTTCTTCGCTAAGCCGTCAAAATCATGCATGTTCACTACCCTTCACCTCGCAAGTTACCAACAGCTCACGCCAGTAACGGCGTGGGTTAGAGTCGATTACCAAATACCTGCGTCCGAGCAGCAATACTTCGTCACTGATCCGGACGTCTACTGTCTTCGGTACACCGATTGTCTTTTTGATAATGTATATGACCGGGGTGGAATCTGTCTTGGCATCAGTCTGCGTCTTAACAACGAAACACTTCAAATCCGCTACCTTTCCCGCCCTCCTGTCACTAAACAGGTTGTCCGCATCCTGCTGGCGGCCGACCCGGTACACCACCAGCGGGGTATTCATGCGGTGATTCATAGAAAATAGGCCGTGATGTTTCCATCATCCGGCCCGGACTGCTGTTTCTTAACCCATAGGAAGAGGATAGAGTCTACATCAGCATTGCCCGTGGTCTTTCCTTCTACAGCCTGCCGGGTGTATGTCCAGGCGCCGTCACTCTCCGCTGAATAGCCACGAGCGACGGAAGACAGGTACTCCTCGCTGTCCTGCAGGGCCAGTGACTCCGCCAGCTTCACCCAAGCCAGCATGAGCTGCTTGTCTACCACAATTGGGAATGGTACGGGCAGATACAGCTCGATCCGGGTCTGTGCATCATCAATATACTGCTCAAGTTGCGCTTCATTAGCCTCCTGCACGGCGCTGACACGGCTGCGGGTCTTAAGGAGTGTCGTTGTTAGCATCCGGCACACCGCCGCCTTCCAGCGCCTTCAGGGCGGCGATCAGCTCCGGCTTCTTCAGGTCGGCAAAACCATCAATTCCGGCCTTCTTCGCCTTGTCTTTTAATTGGGCAACCGTCAAGTCTTCCAGCGGGATAATCTTCTCTGCTTTCACCTCAAAATCAGGATGCTCATGCAGTTTTTCCAGCACATCTGAATCTTCCACTAACACCGGTTTAGCCGGTTCGAAGCGGATACTATACAGCCGCAGAGATGCATTGTTTCCCCTGTAGGTCACGTATGGCATCAGAATTCCACCCCTTCCACATAGGCCAGAGCTTGCGGCTCTTCAAAAATGGCGTCGAAGTCAGAGTGAATCGCGTAGAAGCGCTTATCAGTCCAAATTGCCTCTTTACCCTCGGTTGTCTTCCGGATTTGCATATCGTAGGTGTGGACCATTGCGAAGTTCGGCTGATACGTGAAGAGAATCGCACCTTCCGGCATACTCCAGACCTCTTCAACATCATAGGCATTGATTTTCTTCGTACCACCCATGATCTGCAGCTGAATAGACGCGCTGGTGTCTTTCTCGGCCAGCATCTGGAGACGTTCGCTGAAGGTGTTGGGGTGCATGAAATATTTGAACACGCCGCCGGCTCTATACCGGGTTGGAATCGCCCGCTCTACCTCAAACAAAACCCCGGTTTTCTCTTTCGCAGAAAGAGTATTCCAATCCAGATAATGCCCCGTTGTTCTGGCCAGCTTCAACCAGCCGTCATTGATTTTCAAAAAATCGTAATCTGGATCTGTATTTGCTGTGTCGGTATCACCATTAAAGGCAATGTCCTGCATGTTCTCCCCATAGTTGTTGGCCATAGCTCGCATGATAATTTCTTCAGCGTTTTGGCCACGGACCCGCTGCGTCTGACGGATAAACTCTTCGGTGATGTCGAAAGGAAGGATTACTGGCTCCACAGAATATGGAATCTGCGGAAAGGTCAGCCCTGGTGTATTGGTCGCCATGATGTTCTCTTTTTTGCTGCGCATATTGCGGCCCCGCACACCAATTTTATCAATTGTGCCCTTCGCACTCTTACGGTTCTCATGACGGATGCCCTTCAGAAAGCCATTCGCCTCATACGCCATGTCAGTGAAGGCTTCGACTTCCTCATAGGTTAATGCGTTCTGGTCCATCGGTGTAACAATGGTTGATTTACGAATGCTTGTAGTAGCAATAGTTCCATTTGTTCTCATTATCTGCACTCCTCCTTCGATTACAGGAAGCGTCCAAAACTAACGGCGCCTTCTGATTTAATGATTTCTTCTTCATCACCTTGCGCGGAAGCACCGCGGCTATTCTTTACCAGCTGTACATCAGCAGCCAGCGTCTGCATCTGCTGACTCAGCGGCGCCAGGGCTTTGGCAATGGCATCAGTGATTGCAGTCTCTTCTGCGGTCGTAGCCGGAGCAGTAAAACCTGCAGGCTTTTCACCTTCGACGCCTTCCTCTTTCTTCAGCTCCGCGATCTCTGCCGTCAGGCCTTCTACCTGCTTGGCGATCGGAGCAATTGCGGCCGTTACGGCCTTGGCGATATCTTCAGCTTTCAAATCTTCTTCCTCCTCGGGCTCCTCTTGTGAATGAGCTGTCTTATTTTTCAATTCAGTCAGTGCAGTGATGGCATCATCGATATGTTTTTGATTGCTGGCTGAAATCTTCTTCCCGGCCTTGGCAATCTTCGCCGGCGGCGTGCCGATGGCTTTAATGATGTCTTCCTTGGTCAGCACATCCTCAGCAATATCAACAAAGTCCTGCAGGGCCTCCCGGATGGTCTCCGGATCGGTTTCCAGACCACTTTGCCAAGTGTCCCAATTAAAAAGAACCGAGTTGAGGGCATCCTGCGCCGCCCAAAATTCTCGGTTCTTCCGGTTTTTATGATATTTGTCTGCGACGGCCCCTTTCTCAATCAGGCCCAGCGCTTTGGCTATCCGGCTCAAAATCCCCTTGGATACCTCCTCTTCCTCCTCGATCTCTTCCCGCTTACCAACACCCCACATGGAGAAACCGGTAATCTCACCTTTCTTGATGGCATTCCAGGTGTCGTCGTCCGTCACTTTAACGGCTGCCACCCAGGAGCCCTTCGCGATCTGCTGCTCACCAAGCGTCATGTCGCAAGGAGCAATGTACGACTCAATGACAAATCCTTTGTCTGCTTCGAGATCATGCTGCTTATCAATGTTGTATGTGTGCTGTTTCTCCATAAACAGATGAGCCGCCTTCTCGATCTCAACTTCATCCATTTGGTCATCATGAGCATCGGCCACATCCGGCTGATACACCACGCCTTTAACGATCCGTTTGTCGTCGTCAATCTTGGCGATCTGGACCTGCTTCTGGATGGTGCCGGCTTGATTAGCTTTTTGAGCCTTGATGATAGCAAAAGGTACTCCGTTGGCTCCTTTGTCTACCAGGGAGATATGCGTGATCTTAGCATCTTTCAGTTTAAAGGTCATATTCTGTTCTCACCTCCTCTCAAAATATGTGTTACAGCTACCCTTCATTTGGTAGAATAAAGAAAATTCCGATGGGGGTTGGTATAAGTGGCCATATTAAAAAGCCTTTCACGTGTTGATAGCAAAATTAGTGCTCAAACAGAAACAGACGCCGAATACTCTGTTCAAATCAAAAATGGGGAAAAGTTGCTTAAAATAGTTACTGTAGGCTCCAAAGATCGCGCCGTTAAAGGTGTAACGTCTCAAAATATCGTGTTGGATGAAGCAATAGCCAAGGAACTTTACGAGATCCTAAAGACCGAATTTAATCTCTAATTAATCCATCACCGACTGCATCGTACAGCGACAGCGGATAATCTCCTCAGCGCGACCGGATGGATCTCCTGGAAACATCAGTTTACTATTACCGACTTCAAAAGGCTTATCCAGCGGTTGTATCTGACCGTTCGCTTTTCGGTGTGTCTTCCGAGTGCGGTCTCCCTTGGAAGACCTCCACTTTTTGCCGGTGACCACCTCGGACTGCTTCCAGCCCTCAAGCTTGCCGCCGTTTGCAGCAGCCGTGCTCATAGTTCGGGAGACTGTAATGGCACGCTCCATGTTGAATGGCCCAGCATCACCTTTTGCAGCTGCTGCACTGATTTCACGCACCAACAGCGCCCGCTCGGAGGGCGTCTTCCCCTCCTTGATGGCCTTCTGAAAAGCCCGGGTCATAACATCCGCACTGGTACCATTCATATCCGGAACAAGTTTCTGCAGGTTCTTCGCAAAACGTGAAGCCGCCTTGTTCTTGGTGGACCAGGTCTTGTCGGTGTTCAGTACCATCAGCTCCGACTCGCCAGCCAAGTGATAGAGGGGAGTGAAGGCATCATATACCGCCTGCTCAAACTGGATCGTGAAGAGATCTCCGCTCTGAACCGACAGCAAGACCTTGCCCAGCTCCCCGATATCAATCAGCAGCTCCTCGCTCAGTTCGTCAATGGCATCATGCAGGGCCTTCCCCTGCAGCTCAAGAATTTCAACTATCCTGTTTTCTCCCTGCTTGTAGAGCTCCTCCAGAACGACCCGCTCCGCATGGGTTAACTCCAGGCTATCCAGGAACTCGGTGTCATCTGCTTTTACGATTAGCTCCCAGCAATCCTTACACATGGCCAACTACCTCATCATGACTCTGCCGCAGCAGACGCTTGGCTATGGTCGCCACACGATCCTGCAATTCATTCACATCGGAGTCAGGTTCAGGCACGGCTATAGCCGGCTGGCTATTCACAAGCTGTGCGATTGGTGTATCGAGATATTCCGCACTGTACTTTGATTCATCAATGGTAGTATCCAGCACTTCCTCTGCAATTGGGATTAAATCCCGGACCAGCATAATCCCTTTATCTGCGATAAAGTCCAGTAACGCCTTTCGGTCTTCTGGGTCAATGATGCGCGGCCCACGCAAGGTTGCCTTCACCCGGAAGATACCCATAGCCGGAAACAGCCGTTTATTGAAGATCTCGTCCATAATCCACTTGCGGTAAGGCTCGAAGACCTGCTCCTCTGCAAACCGCAGCGCAGCCTGCGCCGTAGCACGGTTATAATCGGAGCTCTGGCCAACCAAGATCGGCGGCAGCCGGAATGCAGAGAGGATATCGGCTTTCTTGTCCTTCCCGTATTCCAGGAATAAAGCGTCCTGCTGGAGCAGATCATTAAGCTTATCCAGCTTGATAGCTACCTTCTCCACTTTCTCATCCAGCGGCCCGCCTGTCTCCTCCCCGATCGCTTCCAGGTAGAGAATACCTCCCTGCGACTGCGCCCCCTTAACATTCCGCAGCAGCTCCATGGATTGCTTGGTTAACCGGCCATTGGTTACGGTCAGCAGCATGGAGAGCATACGGCCATTACTGAAATAGGAAACGTTCAACTCCTCTGCCTCCCGGCTGCCTACCACACCAGGCGCATTCCCGAACCAGCGAGGCTCACCGTAGGGACCGTCATTGCCAAGCTTCAGAGGAATGATCTGATTGCCCTTACCCTCAGTTCCAAACGGCCGGAACCATACTACCGATTGCCCGCGCTTCATGGCGTACTTCCGGGCGTAAATGTCTTGCGAAAACTCCTCGATCTTCTTCGTTGACCGGATCAGCCGTTTCCTCTTGATTGTCACCTTATCCGTTTCCCGGGTGCAACGAACGAATTTCGGATTGATTCGATACAATGTTGGGAATTCACTACCGGCAGGCCAGGCGACCTCCACATTTGCATTCCCGCTGCTTTCGATATCCTCAATCAGAGAGCTGATAATCTCATCCGGCGTATCTTCCAGGTTACAGGTCTCCAGAAACTTGTCGGCTTTATTCCACTCCTCCAGTGCAGTCTGGTCACTCTCCCCCGGAATATACTCCAAGGCAATCCCGTAACCAGCGATGTTCCGCTTGTATGACTCAATGCACTGCGGAATGATGTTGCTGTTCTTCACCAACAGCTTGCAGGAAGCAGGGTCGTTGCCAGGAGGGAATGGCAGCAGACCGTGCTGATCATAAAGGTTTTCAAAGCTATCCGGTAGCTGCGCGCTGGAGGGGATATGCCGATCTTCTGCTTTTGCTATCTGGAACCACTGTGCCTCACCGCTCATCCATTACACCCACCCCACATTATCATCAGACCGCTCCTCTCTCTCTTGTTTCCGCTGCTTCACACGCTGCAGCAGATAATCTGTGTGAATGCCGTACCTGCGCGCGTCACAGGTATGGTCATTTTGCTTGATAGGCTTGTCCTCGCCGCGCTCGGCGGCTTTTTCGTCCCATACGTAAGAAACCAACTCCTGAAGGGAATTGGTGTTGTCAGCACAGATATACAATTCATTGTTCTGGAACCGGTTGGATACCGTTTGAATCCCGTCCAGCACCGTGTTCACGGCAGCCCGAATATTTTTAACCCCGCGCTTTTTCAGCTCAATAATAAAAGCCTTTGCTGACGGATCGATGAAGATTGCATACTCATCGCCGTCAAGAAAGGCTTCCAGGTCATCCGCATATTCACTGTTTGTTTTCTCGCCTTTATGCCGGATGTTGTGATAATACTCATCCAGCTCATAATAGATATTGCCACGAACTCCGTATTTCAGGAATGCCGTCGGGTTGTTGGCTCCATAGTCAATGCAAATGAATTTGCGGTCAAATTTGGCCGGAAACCAGTCCCGCGACTTCTTATGAACTGCATCATCGAACTTGGAAAATATGACTCCCTCGGCCATAACCCAAAGCCCTAGGATGTACCGCTGATAGAAGATTCCGCTGTACATGCGCCGGTACCGCTCACGCACCCGCTCGGAGAGAGATAGATTATCCTCCATCGTGAAGTGCAGATGCAGTGCGTGCTTCTTCACCAGCTGATCCAGCCATTCTTTCTTGAACCAGTGATAAGGGCCTGCAGGGTTGCAGTTAAACCAGAGCTTGGCACCATCAATAGAACAGCGTGCGGTCGCCTGGTCAACAAAGGACTTCGGCATTAAAGCCACTTCATCAAAAAACATGCCCGCCAGCGTAATCCCCGCGATCAGATCCTGAGAGCTCTCATCTCGACCGCCAAACAAGAAAAACCGGTTGCTGACAAGCCCCCGGGTAACAGTCAGTACATTTTCAGAACGGTTATCGTGAACGTGATACCCGCGGCTGGCCAACATGCGTTTCAACGGCCCGATAACGTTACGTCGAAGCGCGCCGATAGTCTTGCCTGACATACCGAACTGCTCACTTCGAAAGGTGTCCATCGCCCAGGCAATGAAAGAGAACGACATGCAGACCGTCTTGCCGGCACGGACAGAGCCATCACAGATGATTGCGTCCTTGTCGCGGTGAGGGCTATCCGGCATCCACCAGGTCAGTACTCTCAGCTGCTTATCCGAGAAAGGCGACCATTTGAACGCCGGCGGCTTGAGTTTAAGCTTCGCCATCGTTGCTCCACACTCCCGCCACCATGCCCTTCAGTGCATCCATAAAGCCGTCATCCTCAAAGTCTTCCTTACCTCCACCACCGCGAAGCATCTGCAGCTCATACTCCATGGTTTCAATACGGATGCGCTTCTCGTCATCGGTAAGACGATTCTTAAGCTCAATGGCCCGGATCTTCTTGTCCTGGATGCGGGTCAGGGCTTCCTCAAGCTTCACAATGTCGTCCAGCTTTCGGAATCCCTTCTCTTCGATCTTTGACTCCATCATCTCATTTCGAGCATGCGGAATCTTCTTCGTGATGCCGGTCTTCTCGTCGTGAATCGTTGCTACTTCTTTGATAGACTTCAGCTCATAAAAGACATTGCGCTCTGTTTCGGTCAGGCCATCCATCAAAGCTTTAATCCGCTGCATCATGCGGCGCTCTCGGATAGTCAGAAGGTAAATTGATTCATTCGCTTGGATAATTGGATCAGTGTCCACCTGATCAATGAGCTGCTGCTCGGTCTCCGTCAGAGTATCCAGCCAGATCGTTTCGTGCTCACCCGTGGTGACCGCCTTCTTGTTGCCAGGCGGCCCGCCGGCCCCTCCGCTGTTTCCCTTCGCGTTTTGATTGCCCGGGGGAGCGCCGCCGCGATTCCCGACAGCATTTCTGTTTCCTTTGGGAGCGCCACGATGTGGAGCGCTCCCTTTCGATTCAATTGGAACGCTCCCTTTGCTTTCAGGTGGAACGTTCCCTTTGAACTCATCTTCCCAGTTGTCCATTGCCTTCCATTTTCGGACTTTGCTGTCCGGAATAGAAAGAGCGGCGGCGATGCCCTTAAGCTTCATCGTCCCGCCGCTCTTCAGCCACATCAGTCTTGCCTTGTCCCGCTCGGGACTACGTTCTCTAGCCATGTTACATGTCACCACCCCCACATCAATTGTAAAGATTATCTAAATAACCTCCGATATAATTATAGATATTGACAAAAAGGAGTCGAATATTAGGTGATAAAAATAGTAGTATGGTTCTTTTATGTCTCAGTAGCAATGACTTTCATTTTTATGAGTATCGATCAATTTAGATTTCATTCAGATCTAAAAAAAAGCTTTCCAAGAAACACTTCTCTTCTTAAAGCCAAAAGAGCGAAGGTTTCGGAGCTATTCACCCTCTATAGCTCATATTCAAAGGAAGACCTTATCAAGGTTGAAGCAGAGCTTCAAGGAATGAAAGGAGATTCTACTACATTTGATAAGATTACTGATGCAGCTTTTAAAACAATTATAGGAACTTCTATTACTTTCTTCGCTGCTATGGCATCAACAAGTACAGGAATAATTAGTCTTATTAAAGATAATGTTTCTAATGAAGTTCTTTTAAATCAAATAATTAAAGCAATAGACTTGTTCTCAAATCTAACAGACGGATACGGAACCATCTTCACTATGGCAGTTTATATCTTTTGTTTTACATTAATTTATTACATGGCATATGGCGAAAGACAAAGTTCTCTTCGAAAGCATTTCCTGGCAATAGAAGCCGTAAATAAAATAAAAAATCTTAACTAAAACTCGTCTTTCTGTAGCTCAATATCTATCTCAATCAGCTTCTTCAGGTCGTCCACCGTTTTAATTTCAATCCGACCGTCCTGGAAGTCCTTAACCCACTTGGCTATTCCGGCTTTAACAATTTTGCGGTACTGCGCCTTGCTTTCAAGGATACCGGCCATGACTTCAAGCTCATGTTGCAATAAAAGTTCATTTTTTGTTCCCATTGCGTTCCCCTCGGCTTCCGTGTATATTTGGAAACGAGACAGCGGATGACTGTGAATGCCACGCGTGGCGCGCCGCTGTCTCAGCCGGGGGATACCCTGGGTGAATGGGAGGACGTTCGTGCGTCCTCCTTTTAATTTTCCACGGGAACAGCACGATGAAGCAGTAACGGCTCTGTACCGGTCGCCGTCTGGTACCGCAATTTGATCACCTCACAAAATACTGGATCAAGCTCCATTGTCCTGCAGGAGCGGTCAAGCTGCTCACAGGTCATAAGGGTCGACCCGCTGCCTCCGAATAAATCGACCACAACATCGCCACTCTTACTGCTGTTCAGAATCGGAATAGCCAGCAGATCTAAAGGTTTCTGTGTTGGATGAACATACTTCGATACATCACCTCGAGAAACATCCCAAATTGTAGTTTGAGAGCGATCACCATACCAAGCAGGCGCCTTCCCCTTAATATGAGCGTAAAACACTGGCTCGTGCTGAAATCTATATTGCGACCATCCAAAACTCGCAGAATTCTTCACCCAAATACATTGCGATCTACGCACAATACCAGCAGCATTCATCGCGTTCTCGAAGGCTCTCTGATAGAATGCCGGGTGGAAAATATATATCGCCGCTGTAGGTAGCATCACTGACACATAGTTCTGAAAAATTGCATTCAAAAAGCCCGCGAACTCCTCAGCGGGCATGTTGTCATTCATTATTGAGCTGGTGCCGGCTTCGGCCAGTCGAGCTGAATCGCTCTCTACCGCTACATTATATGGAGGGTCTGTCACTACCAGATCAGCTTTAACCCCGTCCATCAGCCTGGAAACATCCTCAGCACTAGTAGCATCACCACACATGAGGATATGCCGGCCAAGCTGCCACACATCTCCACGGCGAGTCTCCGGCTCCTTGATCTCATCAAGAGCGTTCTGGACATCGAAGTCATCTTCAATCACTGACTGATCACCTTCAATATCCGGAATATCTTCTAAATCCGCAAGCAGCTCCTCGATCTCTTCCGGATTAAAGCCGGAGAGTGCCAGATCCGCCCCACCTTTCTGCAGCTCATTCAGCAGCTGTGCCAGTGCCTCATCATCCCACCGACCGGACACCTTGTTAAGCGCAAGATTAAGCAGCCGCTCTCGTTCCGGGTCCAGGTTGACTACAGATACGGCCAGTTCCGTGCAGCCTTTCTCATTTACCAGCACCTTATAACGCTGATGGCCACCGATCATGTTGCCGGTCTGCTCATTCCATATAATCGGGTCAACGTACCCAAAATCGTCCAAGCTGCGGCGTAGCTTCTCATACTCCGGATCTCCAGGCTGAAGGTCGGCCCGCGGGTTGTAAGCTGCTGCATTGAGCTGGTCAATCGGTATGATTCTGATATCCATAGGTCCTCCTCAATAAAAAAAGAGCCTATCGGCCCTAAATTTTTTTTAGACTCTTTAGCATTCTTGCATGATACTCTGGATCTTCTGCCTCGACATCATAAATTACTTTTCTATCTACAAATTCATTTAACCAACTGTAGTCATAATTATCAGTCCAGCTTATCAAAAACACTTTATTGTTAGTACGGCGTACAATATCTTGAATAATTTCTTCCTTCCCATTATTTTTGCACACTGAATCAATAGGATAAATGATTGAGAAATCAATAGCATAAGGCGTCTTCGTCCAAGAAGTTGATTTTATAGAATCAACATATACCCTATGAGGACCAAATTTGTAGCCATATCCTGTCTTATAAGTAGTTGCGTGATCCTGCAGGATTGTTCCGAAATTCTTCATACTGTTGGCTCTAAATAATAATGTAGAGGGACGTTTCACTTCAGATATTACTTCCAAAGCAAGAATATGCTTTTGATACTGATGGGTACCTGTAATTAGGATTACAGATTCATCAGAATTTATAAAATCGCTTATTTCTTTCTCTGCATTTTGTCGTGTATTCATAAAATCACCTCACAGATACATTTCGACTATAGGAATAATTTCCCCTTTTTTTCACTGTATTTGAGTTAAGTTGGTTTTTCATCTTTGGGTAGTTAGAAACCCAGCAGGAGACGAAAAGAACCTGCCCGTCCTGCCCTTTTCTACGCATCACCACACAAACACACGTTCCTGAGAACATGGCCTGAGAACGGCTTACAGAGGGTTGTTTATGGGCATGAAAAAAGCACCCGTTAAGGTGCTTAATAAAATCAGTATTCTTTAGAATAGTTCATGACTATCTTTCTATCTCCCTGAATTGTGAGCACCCCGTTTTTGTAACGCATTTTTGTATAACTCGCGTAATAAACACCATATAGTTTTTGATTCCTAAAGCTATCTCTTTCCAAACCTGCATCTTCCCACATGATGTTAATTGTCACCTTATTACTTTCAAACATGATAGTTGTAGCTAAATCAGAAAAATCAAACATCAAATTTCCTTTTTTGTCGTACACTTTTACATCAGACCTAAAAATTGGTATGTCTCCAGCATTTCTTTTATAGTGTAAAAGCGCCTCTTGGGATTTACCTTGTTCGTCAATTGATAGTTGATTCGACATTCAAATCCCTCCCTTCGACATCATATTTCGACGCTCAGGAAGTTTTTCCCTTCTGGCACTTCACTCTGCCACAAAACTGTGCTGTTCCTTCCCAACGGCCCCATATACAGCCCCTACACTTAGCTGGTTGCTGAGGTGGATCTTTTAACCGCCGCTGCTGTTGCTTCTTCTTCAATCAAATTCCTCCAATATAAAAAGCCGCCCAATAATGAGCGACTTCGTGATATGTATATTGTTACGCCATACATTGAGCAAGGCCGGATCAGTGGCGTCAGCTCCGCATTTGCAGCAAATGCGCTGCGCTCTTTGCTTAAAATCTTTACGGACTTTGTTACAAAGGAGGACAAGACCATTTTAATGATCTAACGAAATAAGAGTCAACGCCACCAATATTGAATAACAGGCTTGAGCACATCAATTTATACGTCATGCTTTATATTGCTCACTATTTCAATTAAGCGCTCGTTTTAGCATTATTGACTTTTTTAGCAGCTACCGTCTTCTCTCTCATTTGCAGGAGCATTTCGATAAGTTCTTCACGACCGATGAGGCGAACATTATTGGACTTTGCAAGCTTGTAAGCCTGCTCAGTATAATCTCTGTTTGTAACAACCCAGGCAGCAGAAGCACCATAATGAGAAACAGCACCATGAACCTCTTGCACTGCCTTCAGGCCGACGTTCTTACTGTACCGCTTAGCCTGGACAACAACTCGCTTACCATCTTTAGATAGGACCAGATCAGCGCCGTAATCACCTGCAGCTTTTGTAACTTCCGCCTTGTATCCCTGAGATCTGAACAAGTGACCGAGGTATTGTTCAAACTGGACACCTTCCATTTTATCAATCTCAGCAATACCGGATTTCTTTAAGCGTTCAGCGCGCTTCTTTCCTATTGCAATCATTAATGCAACTACAACAGCCACGCCGACAGCCGCTCCAACTATAGCGCCTTGTACGGTTTTGGTTAAATAGTATCCTCCAATTGCTAATCCCATTGCTGCTAAGCCAGCCAACCCCTGAAAAAACTCCTCTTCCTGCTTGGCCTTACTCTTTCTTCTTGCCATCTGGAACCTCCGCTATTGAATAAGCTTAGCTTCAACAAAGTTAATGAGGGTGCTACTACGATAATCTTCGCCTATTGTAGAAAACTCAATTCTTATTTTGAGTGCTCCAGATATATCTAATTTGACTTCCCTAGGTAAATCTCCACCTAACATCTCTGGTGACGAGTAAATTTCTTGACCATCTGCGATGATTTTTATTTGCCCTGCATTGGCACTGTCCTTCGAATGATCATCAACACCAATAAAACCTGTAAGCTTTTTATACTTACCATTAATATTGTATTCGATTGACCCCTTTCCGTTATTCGACGCATAAAACAAATTCTCAATTCCTATACCATGTAAATATTCATTATCAGCAATTTTAAATTTCCCACTATACGGGTCCAAGATGTAGTCACCAGCATTTGCCCACTTGTTAAAGTGGAACTTCACTCCCTCTATGTCCGTCCTGGCATAAGATACGTCCGACAAATATTTATAAGTTCCCTCTTTCTTTCCAACCCAAGCTGTTTTGTTTTTTCCATCATAGGTAAAATCTTGACCAGAATTTTTAGAAAAAGAACTTGCCGAGACATACAATTGTCCGTTATAGATAATTGATTGTGACATTTGTTTTTCTACACCATTAAACATGTATTTTACATTTTCCAGTACAGCATTTAATTTTACATTTGTTCCAGCAAACACAGTAGAACCTGCTACTAAAGAACCTATTGTAAGTCCCACTAGCAGTCCCTTAAGCTTATCCTTCATCTGCTCTCTCTCCTATAAACTAGTATATTTTTCCTAGTTAAGGATTCGACAATACTCTTCTCTATCCTCTCTCATATTTCGGTGATTTTTGTCAATTTTTCGCATTTGCTTTTTAGAAATGAAAAAGCGAGAGGAGGCACGCCCCGGTTAATGCTGCGTTGCTGCAGCCCTGCGTGTCACTCTCGCCTAATTTCTACAATACAAATATATCATGCTCAAAGCCTAATGAACGGCCATTGTGCGGTCAAATGTCGGTCAAAAAACGGCCATACATTTTAGAAAAGGGTTGGTTCTAATTCTATTCTTTGTGATATTGGTCGATAGTCATCATCAACATAAAAAAATGATTGAGGAGCTGTAAAAGGAAAATCAAACTCCTTAGGATCAATTGGCTTTTCATAACGCTCGATATCACCAATTTTTATAGCGTAGGCATTTTCCTTATTATTAAAGTATTCCTTGAAAAATCCATGGGTAATACCCGAATCATTATTGGTTAGATTCCAAATGCTATCCGGATTATCATGAAGGATAGTATCTATTCTGAATTCCCCAACAATTTTCCCTTCTGGTCTAGTAGCATAGATAATTACCTTATTAACTTTTTGCTTGAATATAGATTTTCTATATTCATACTTTTTTTCATTGCTAAATATTTTTTCAACAAACTCAGGTTTAATTGATAACAAAACGTTCATTGGCACCACCATATTCAAGTATTTTATCAAACCCTGCATCTTCAAGTCTGAAAAATCCCCAGTAATGTGAATCAATTTCAAGATCTCTCAGTAGTCCATTAGTAAGTCTTCTTGTCAAAGCCAAATTATAAGTCATTTTAATCACATATTTCTTTATTTCAAACTGAGTTAACAATTCTTCCTCTGTATATACGCTATAAGGTTTGCAGTAAGATAAAAATTCGCCAACGTCCCCAAAGTTCCTAATTCTACGAACTTCTTCTACCACACAAATTGAAGTTGCTACTGAACGAAATCTAGCTTGGCCAGGTCTATCAGTTGTACGGTATATTACTACTATATCACCAGGTCTCATAATAGTAACAGGATTTCCCGAAAGATACACCTTATGTATGCTATTGGTATAAGATACATCTTCAATGACATCAAAGCTCTCATTATTAAGAATAGAATCTGGAAAAAGACGCGTATGAAATTCTGGATATATTCCCAATATGAACTTATTTTTCTCCTTATTTATTTGAGGATAATCTATCAATACGTCTCCAGTAATACTGCCAAAACTTTTTCTGTAAACCCGCTCTTCACTACCTACTTTATTTCCATGATGGCTAAATCCATATTTTTCAAAAATCCTTATTAATCCAGCATGTTTTTCGAAAATTGTAACATACAACTCGTTACAGTCATACTTCATCGCGTAATCAAGAGCCTTCTTAATAAATCTCTCACCCATTCTTGTCCCATGTGAATTAATCTTCATAGTACCAATTTTCAGTCTTCTTTCAGCTCTTAAATTAGGCTCAACATCAACTACTGCCTCGTCTTCAATTTTCAAATACATAAAAGCTATTATTGTCTCATCGTCATTTTCAAATATAAACGCATTTTCCTCGCTTTTCCTATAAAACCAATCTTCAAAACCGGGATAATCTGATTTAAGACTGTCAAAAAAGACATCATCAAGGTTAATATCTTTAAATTTTTTGACTTTAATAAAATCATACTCTCTATTCCTACTCATAAAACTCATCTCCTTTGAATGGTTCATGGGAATACATTTGGTTACAGATACTTCTCTAAAAAAACATTTAAATTTGACACATCATCAGTTGAGGAATTAAACAACAATAATGGTACTTCTAACAAGTTTGAAATTTCCTTGGCATAAGCTATTTCAGCACTCTGAAATTTCTCAAGAAAATCGTATTCATATTTAATAGCGTCTCTTGTTTCTAATTTTTTCTTTATACTGTCAATTGAATCGAACAAGACCACAATTGCTCTCGGACACATGGCTAGAAAAGTAGTATTGGGAATTTTTTCGACTTCTCCATTAGTATTCAGTAAGCAAAAGTGGCCATCTAGTAAAAATGATTCAGCGTCATCTGTATTTATTTTTATTGAATCTATAAGTTGATTTTGGTTAGTATCAATCGAATCGATATATTTATTTGTGGTGAATCCTTTTTCATTTAACATTGATATTAACTTGCTTGCTGAATAGCTCCTGATACCCAGTTGAGTGGAAATTTCCTCAGTCAAAAAACTCTTTCCGACTCCATGAATACCTCCTAAAAATACAATATTCCTCACAATTCCCTTCCTTTCTGAAGATCACGAAATAAACTATAGGAATATTTTACTATTGGGAATTATTTTCTACAAGAACAAAAAAACACCAGTTATTCAAACTGGTGTTTCTTCATAAATAAGAACTTCAATTCCTAACGCACATGCCAGTAAGTATATAGCCCTTGACTTCACCCGTCGATACTTCCGCTCGCTCATACCCAGTTGCCCGCAAAGAATTGAATCATATTCTTCCTCATATTCCAAGTACCTTAGCTGGATAATCTCTCGCTCAGCCTTCTTTAGTCTTCCCATAGCAAGATCCAACAGCTTAGACCGCCTCTCCAGCTCTACCTCCCTGTCTGTATTCCATATCGCTATATTCTCCGTCGTCCGGCTAATCACATTCGTTGATCCATGGTACCGAGGCTCTGGGCTGGCCGTGAGTGCAGCCTGACGCCGCACAAATCCGATCTGACGATACACACGAACCGTCTCCAAATATTCTTCTACCCGGCGACGGGTCTCTTTTTCGTCGATCGGGAGGATGTCAAAAGCCAGTTGTATTGTTAATTTATCGCTTTTCCCCATGATAATCCCTCACTCGTGGTATAATTCGAATGAAGGTACAAGATTGGACCCCCGCCCGGCCAAGGATATGGGGGTCTTTACATATTATCGGTTCTCAAAGCCCTCAAGCTTTTTCCGCAACTCCGCATTCTGCTGCAGCAACCGCGCGTTTTCTTCACGCAAAGCCTCATATGACTTTAACGAATCTTCCCTCACTACTCGAAGCGTCCGGACCTCTTTATCTGTCTTAGTAAGATACCCTTTCCTAATAAGCTGCCTAACAAGTGAGTGAGCGGTGGAGCGGGACTTTATCCCCAAAAGGTTGGTTAATTCAGAAACCGACGGAGCATAACCATTCTGATCTATGAAACCTTTTATCAATTCAAGTGTCTCGGACTGGCGATTCGTCAACATCCTGCTTGTCATGACTGTACCTCCCTTCATAAATTCCAAACAAGCTGCCCAACCTGCCCGGCTGCCACAGGATTGATCCATAAGACTTCCGTCCTGCTCTTTCCTGCTTCAATAATCTGCTGACGTTCCTCTCGTCGCCAATCAGCGAGCCTTGTATTATAAAGAAGGCTATCATATCCGCTTAGGATGGCCGGGCCAGTATGCGCCAACAGCCCGTCCAGTAGCTCCGCATGATCTTCTACACTCATTTCATTCTCGTAGATGGCTCCGTTGCGCCCTGTCTGTAAATATGGAGGATCGGCGTATATCAGGACATCAGGGTGGTTATAGCGGCCAATCACCTGCAGGGCTGGACGGTTTTCAATCTGTACGTTCTTTAGCCGCCCTGCTACCGAGGCGATGTTCCCTGGAAGATCGTTCCACTGCTGAACCCGGTAAGCATCATCTGACGTTGCTCGGCAGCGCCAGCCAGATATGCTGCCGGTCTTAACTCGGATGCTTTGCCAACAACGAACCAGGAAGCGCCGTGCTTGTTCAAGAGGGAGCTCACTCTGCTCATGAGCCGACACGTATTCGTCCCGAGCGTATGGGGTCCATTGCATCACTCGGATCAAATCATCTGGCTGTTCACGGATAATCCGGAAAAGGTTCACCACGTCACCGCTGATATCATTAATTGTCTCCAGGGTAGCAGGCTGTTTGTTGAACAGTACAGCACCACTACCAAAGTACGGCTCCAGATAGGTTGTATGTGGAGGCATATGATTAATAATCCATTCAGCCATGCTCCACTTACTTCCGGGATAATGCAAGATACGTGGGACTTTCAATACACTGCCTCCGTTCTATTGTTCCTTCAACATGCCATTGGTGCCACGTAATGGAGCCTGATATTTTAAGTTGACCGTTCAATCCCACATTGGTAGTTGTTTTACCCTCACCCGCAGTCCTCCCATTGAAAGTTTAGGATTGGCTACAATGTAATAATCTTTGCCATTATGCTCGACACTGGAATATACCCAGACTTTCTCGCCGTCGGAATAGGTGTGAAGAAACTCTATCGAAGAGCCTGAGGTGAAACAATCTCCACTCGGCAATTCGTACCGGCCAGCAGCGTTTTTCCAGAGCACCCCTTCCTCAATAATCGGAGCATTGACTTGACGGAGTAACCGGCGGGCGTCATCCAGTTTGTCTCCAATCTTGTGGTTCATTGAACGGAGATACTGCTCGTCCGGTGTTTCACCATAGATACCCTCGTTCTCCGCATCTTCTATTAATTTAGTTGCCCGCTTCAGCTGCGGCTCCAGATTGGCCAGTGCCGATTGAATCTTTTCCTTCATATGGACTCCTCCTTAAGGAGAAGAGCAGCTTACGCTGCTCCCCCGCCATCCTTTATCATTTTTCTTTCGACCCGCTTTTTGTAGGCGCCCCATTTAGCAGATAGTACAGACGGGCTCACTTCTTTCTCCTGGGCGATCTCCTTCCAGGTCTTGTTGAGCTCCAGCCGCTCCTGCAGCAGCTCTGGGAACAAGATCGGCGTGCCATTAATCTCGATATCATCGTAAACAGGCCGATTGGTCAGAATAAAGGCTTCCAGAGCTTCCTTACTCACTTCTTCTGGAGCACCGCCTCCTTCAGAACCTGAGTTTTCACCCAACACTTCAGTAAGAGTGTTGTCTCCGGATGAAAGGTTATCTCCTTCGCCGTCCGTCCCGCTGCCGGCACCCTCGCCATTCAACCACTCCGGCTCCAGGCTATTGTTCTGTTCTCCATCCACATGATCAGTATCTGGGTTTGCACCCTCCTGCTGCTGCCCAGGCTGACTATCAGCATGTTCAGTATCAGCCCTTCCTTCTGTCTCTGCACCCTCTCCAGCCGAGCTACTTTCGCCCTCCTGACCAAACAAGGTGCCTTGGTTGGGATCTTCGCCCTCTCGCTTCTCAACATCCACAACAACCCCTGAGGCATCGGTGGTCACACGACGGCCAGTTACTTCCCGGTAGATCTCCCCATCCTCTTCGCCGAAGTCAAAAGCGGCCTGTGGATCTCCCATGAAGACATTGATCTTCTCTCCTTGATTACTGCTGAGGAACAGGAAATTCTCCTGCATAACCTTCAGAGGAAGCAGCAGCTTAATTTCAACCTCCGTATCTCCGACCTTAATGCCCTTTGCTACCGTCGCGCTAAATTTCGCATAATCCCTAATCATTGCGATCCCGTCCCCTCTGGGTTTATTGAAGTTCCTTAATTTTTATCTCAATCCGCGGCTTCGAGCTGTACCGCTTCTTAACAAATGCATCTACGACCTGGCTGTCGTCCTTCCAGATGATTCCCTTAAGTGCGTCCTTGACGCCCTTCAGGTAGTTGTCAGCGTCCGGTTTGGATACAGGCAATATCTCTCCGCGCTCTGCGGCAGCAGCCTTTTTCTTACTAAAGCTCTTCGGAGTCGATCGGTATGCAATCACCGCGATCCCCAGAGCGCCCTCCAACAGAGCTGCCGGAGCAAACTCACGCGCAGCCAGCCTAACATAGTCTTTATAATCCCGGGACTTGGCCGGGTCGTATGCCCGCGGAAAGCCGCCGGCAGTACTAAATTTCGGCCTACCTTGTGCGACCGGCTCCCCTAGAACCGTAAACTCTATCACTCTTACGCCGCCCCCTTTTCCGCTTGCGTGGTAGCATGCCGGGATCGAGCACGTATACCATGCCGGCCACCTGGCCACTGTCGTCTCGAACAGTGAAGGAGTGCCGCTGCTGGTAAATAGGGTCAATGACTTTCCGCTTAGGCTGTTCCATCCGGTACCGCCTCCCGTTTCCGCTTGCCGATCGCAAGCTCAAATTCTGCAATGCCTTCGTCAACTTCCGCAGGCTCCAGATCCGCGAACTCGGCCAGCAGGTCCACACGCTCCACCACTGCACCCGCTGCGAGATAATGCCGGCGTAGCCAGTTGTATACGTGCCAGTAATTGCGTCCGCTCATGTTCATGAAACGCCTTTTTTGATCTTCTTGAGCTTCCCCGTCTTACGACTAACCAAGATCAGCTCTTCAGGTGTGTCACGCTCTATCAGCCAGCTTTTCGGGTCTACCCGTTCAAGACCTGCCAACATCATTTTCTGCTTCCTGGTTGGCCGCTTCCCCTGCTTCATTCAGCTCTTCTCCCTTACGCCCATTTGCGCTTGTTCATGTCCTTCACATTCCCCGCGGGCGGCGGTGATGGATTCGCATGAGCACGCTCGTAGTTGGCAAATTTATTAAATTGCTTCAGGAATACCAACTCTGCTATTCCGAGTGGGCCGTTCCGCTGTTTGGCGATAATAATCTCGATGATGTTCTTTTTTTCGCTTTCCTTGTCGTAATAATCATCCCGATACAAAAAGGCAACAATGTCTGCGTCCTGCTCGATGGAGCCCGATTCTCGTAGATCACTGAGCATCGGCCGCTTGTCTTGCCGCTGCTCTACACCGCGGCTGAGCTGAGACAGGGCAATTACCGGAACGTCCAGCTCTCTGGCGATCTGCTTCAGGGTCCGGGAGATCTCAGAGACTTCCTGCTGCCGGTTCTCGCTCCGCTTACCTGTTCCGGAAATCAGCTGCAGGTAATCGATCACGATCAACCCAAGCCCTTCTTGCTTTTTCAGGCGGCGGCATTTATTCCGGATCTCGTAGACCGTCAGTGTGGGAGAATCGTCGATCAGGATATTACTCTCACCCAGACGTCCGATGGCCTCCGCTCCCTTCGTCCAGTCATCCTCTTCAAAATCAGCTGTCCGCATATGATTGGCATCCAGATTCGCCTCAGCACAGATCATTCGCTGCACCAGCTGAGGAGCCGACATCTCAAGACTGAAGATGGCCACAGTCTCTTTTGAACTCACCGCTACGTTTTGAGCGATATTCAAAGCAAAAGCTGTCTTCCCTACGGACGGCCGCGCTGCGACTATAATCAGGTCACTCCGCTGAAATCCTGAGGTTAACCGGTCCAGGTCCGTAAATCCGGAAGATAAACCTGTAACGCCACTATCCGTTTTAGTGACTGCCCGATGTTCCATGTCCTCATAGACCTCGATGGCCACATCTCGAACACGCTTGAATTCCCGTTTCGGAGCCGCCTGGTCGGAAAGCTTTGCTGCTGCTAACTGCATGGCTGCAATCGATGGTGCTGCCTCACCGCCCTCGACAGCCAAGCGTATCTGCTCGACTCCAGAACGAATAATCTCCCGCAGCATATGCTTATCCTTCAAGACACCAACATAATGATCCACATTAGCCGCTGTAGGAACGGCTCCAGCAATCCGGGAAAGGTACTGTACCCCTCCGACCTCAGCGAGTCGCTTCTGAAGGTCCAGCCTTGTAGCTATCGTCACTACGTCTACCGGTTCTCCAGCCTCATGCAGTTCGAACACGGCTTCGAATACAAATCGATTGCTTGGGTTATAAAAGGCCTCTGCCGGCAGCTCCAACGCTGACTCTAATGCGTCGCCTTCCTGGTCAATTAAGATGGCACCCAGAACAGAAACCTCTGCTTCCGGGCTGTGGGGCATTTCAACGCCGAATGCCGAGTTTTGCATATAATCGCTCCTTCAAGCCTGGCGGCGGTGGGACTGCTGCCGCTTGGGCTTGGTCCATCCCTAAAAATAATGCCGCTGTCTGATCTCGCATCCGTTCCCGCTCCAGTTGTTCTCCGAGCCGGCCGCGGATCTCCGCAACATTAGGAGCGAAACGCTCTGTCAAAATATGCTGCCGTATGTTCTCAGCTGCAGTCTCAAAAGGAAAATCATGCAAGTAGCGACAAAGCCGGTCGATGTTCTCAAGACTGATGTCGTATCCAGGGTAGTTGGCTTTAATGGTGCGGACCAACATAACTACCTCTGCTTTGTTCACGGCGTTTCTCCTCCTCGATGATGCGATCGAGCTCTTCCAGCTCCCGCTGCTGCTTAGTCTTCTTAGGTTGATGACTTGGCATTTCCCCCGGGGCGACTCCATCCATCGGCGGGCTGGTAGTTTGGGAGTTTTGCCAAGCTTCTTCAATCCCGTCCACGTAGTATAAAAAGCTGGTCGGGTATTTGAAATTTCCGCCTTCCCGTTCGCGCTTTGCCTGAAGCAGGCTCTCCATAGTTCGGATGGTAAAGGGTACCGGCATCCCCCCGGCGACCATCTTACCCATAGCTTCGCGCTCTCGCGGTCTGACATGAAAATCAAGTTTAGAATTCAATTCGCAATAAGCATTTAAAATAGCGATCATTCCCCCTATCGCAGGGTCATCAGAAAATTCCGAATCGCCAGTAGTAGGAGTAACAGTAGTAGTATCTTTTAATACAGTGGTCCGAAAGTGGTTCCCTACGGTTACAGCTTTCGGTAAGTGGTAACCTGAGGTTACAACTTGAGGCTCTACTTCTGAAAAGTTGGTCCCAAAGTGGTTCCCTACGGTTACAACTTCCTGCCTTACTTCCTCCAACCTGTTACCTGAGGTTACAGGTTTCGGCGATCCAACAAGCTGAAAATAAATGGTATAGCTTCCTCTTGAAGACCCCCGGGGAGGTGGTTCGTATGCAATTATTCCGGCTTCTACCAGTTTGGAACGATATACATTCAGTGTTTTGCGGGTAGCAATTCCCGTCTGCACCTGAAGCTCTGAATTAGTCATTTGAAAGGTCTGCAGCCAGCCTAATTTGCTGGATTTCCGCCATAACGCAACAGTAATGGCGAAGCCTTCTGGGCCGAACTCTTCCGGGCCTCCAATAGCTTCAAACTGATTAAGTAGGCCGGAAAGGGATGGTTCTCTGGCTGTCTCGGACATGTGTTACCCCCTCCCACAGAAGCCCATTTATTTACTCATGTACGATCTTGACGAATTCAATCGGCATGGCAGTAAACTGCAGCCCCGATTGAATACCGCTCGTCAGTGCATCGATGCTCCGGGTCATCAACGGTCCTACGGCTTCCGGATTGGAGGCTGCCAGTGCAATGCAAAAACCTGCTACATAAGCTGAGGCGGCTAAGAAATGTAGGACTGCTTCTTCACCTTGATCCGTTGCGGCCTTCATCTTGTCCAGCATAAAGTCTGTGATTTCTCCCGTTTGCGAATGAATCTCTGGACCATTGTTTGTTGCAGTGGTATTGCTCATATGGCACGCTCCCTTTTTGTTTTTTCTTTCCACGTCTTATCTCCCAAGCACTGGCTCCAAGTCACTTCAAAATGCCGGCGCCCCTGGACGTAGGAAACAATTGGTTGATCTCTCATAGTACATGCCGTTCAGAATTGGCTCTGAATTAGCTATTTTGAACAAATCGAGCTGTTGAATGTCGCTCACCGATAAAGCCCCCGTTCATCTTGAATGTAAATGTAGGGATAAGCTGCCCGGATAACCCTGAACCCCGGATGCGCAATGGCGTAATACTCTCTGACAGCTGTTTTAAAGGCTTCTTCATCAACCGGACGCATGGCCCACAGGCGCTCACTGATCATGCTCATCCAGATTCGTTCTCCCATCGGGCCGTTCATCGGTCGGCTACCTGTACCACAGCGCCAGTCAACTCCTGAATTTGACGTTTAAACAGCTCGGCGTCGCTATTGCCGTCAGACAAATGAAGCAACCAAATTTCATCTACCTGGCGGGTATCATTGGCTTTCAGAAATTCCTTTACATGCTCCAGGCTGAAATGAGAGCGGATCAGCCGCTTTTTCTGCGCTGGATGAAGCTCACCCGCCAGTACCCTGCGATTCACGATATCAACGGAATAATTGCATTCAATCATAATGTGGGTCAGTCCTTGGAACTTGTACCGGCAGTAATAGCTATCTGTCAGGAAGAGAAGCTTATCGCCCTCCTGATTAGCCAGCAGCCAGCCCAGCGGCTCCGCTGCGTCGTGCTCTACGCCGAACCCCATGATTGTCCAAGTGCCAAGCGTGAACGGGTCCAGCGCCACCACGGCGCGCAGGCGATGTCCAGCCAAACCAAGTGCATGCGCCGTCCCGCGACTGGTATACACGGGGATACCGGCGCGCATGATGTCCGCCGCCGCCCGGCTGTGGTCGCCGTGCTCGTGTGTGATAAGGCATCCGGCAATCTCCGACATTCGGAACTGCAAGGCTCGCTGAATCGATTTATAAGGAAAACCGGCTTCCAACAGGAGTGCGGTATGGCCGTCCGTAATCCGGTAGGCGTTGCCGGCACTGCTGGAGCCGAGACAGGTAATGGCGATCATTAGAAATCTAGCTCTTGTTCCATCGGAGGATCATCGACAAGCTGTTTTGTGTGTGGTGCCGTCTGTTGTTTCACAGGTGGTGGAGCAGCAGCCGGCTTGATATCAATCACTTCTTTATTTGCATGCTCAGCAATTTCTGCTTTGACTTCTTCATTCGTCACATCGATACGCTCGTCATACTCGTTTTCTGTTGAGCGATTAATGGCATCGACCAGCAGGTCGCTGTCGTCGCTGGTGTTAATGTAAGCCTTGGCCGCACGGTTGATGACAGTCCGCTTCGCCATTTCTTGCGGGAATTTTTTATGGACAGATTGACTTGTTTTGCTCTGACTCCACGATGCGTCAACTTCCTTTTTTGTCATGACGGTAAGGATTTCTTCATCATCGACCGACTTCACGACGGCATACACACCTAGAATTTCATTGTCCCTGTTTTCAAATTTGGTTTCATGCTTGACCAATTTTTCGCGCCCGCCAGCCACTTCATACTCAAAAACGTCCCCCTTATAAATCACATTTGCCCAGATATCCTTGACGTTGGACAGACGCTTAAGCACAGCTTGTGTCCCAAAATAAGAGCGATTGAGCTGAAGCTTGCTGCCGTACACAATGAAATAGCATTGTGTCTTGGCTGGGCTTAGACCTTGCACAACCATATCCAGCAGTGCATTTGCAACAGATTCCCGCGTGCATACCTCCAGCGCAGGCTTGCCATTCTTATCCTGAACCTCCTGGAGCTTGAAGAAGGCGCTTTTTAACGCGTTGCTCGCATTGTAATTCGGAGGCAAGATCAACCCGTCATCTTGCAACCGTGTAAGACTTCGATTTACATCATCAGTGATGTCCTTTTGAATAATCGCTACCTGATTACCTGTACTCATTTCTTAAATCTCCTCCTTTATAGCTGCCGTCTCGATGCGCAGCTTCTTATCCTGCTCACTGACCACCAGCCGGATGACTTGAGCCTCCGTGTCGATCAGCTTTGTCACGGCCTCGGCGTTATCAACAAATATCGGAGCTGTAACGCCGTAATGCTGGCTGAGGGTATTGATGATGTCCAGGCCAACATTGATCCGTGCGGCGTTATTCAGCCCGCCTTCATACGGAACGCCCTTGTAGAGCGTGTCGCAGACTTCTTTCAGCCCGCCATTGACCTGTTCATCAAAGAGTCGGAATCGTGCCAGTTTGAACTTGCTGTTGATCTTGGCATCCAGCAGATTGACTTTGGTGCGGGTGAACTCTTCGCACAGGAACAGCTCGTGCTGCAGCCGCTCATATTCGGCGGCCAGGCTACTCTCCTGCTGCTCCAGCTCCACCACACGTTGTTGCGCCCGCCGTACACCATCGAACTTGGCCAGGTCACGTTCCATATCCTCGACTTCCAAACGCAGCCTGCTGATCTCTTCACGGACGCCTGCAGCCGCCGATTGGCTCGATTGTCGAAGCCCTACAATCTCTTGCTGAAGCCGAGTCGCCTCGGCAGCCTTGCCAGCATACTCAGGATCTACTGCTGGGTCCTTGACGCCCGCCCGCAGCTCAGTAAGCTCGGTTTCTGCTGCGCTGATCTCTGTCTGCAGAGCAGCCAGGGTGTTGTTAAGCTCGTCAATATCTACCTGAAGCCGCTTGGCTTCCTGCTCAAACTTCTCAGCTTCGGCGACGGCAGCCTTCCCATCGGCATTAATACGCGCCTTCCGGTCTGCCAAGCGTAGGTTAAAATCAGCCTCCGCCTTTTCATGAGCCGCCTTGATCTGCTCCTCCTGAAGAGTCTGTCCGCAAGTCGGGCAATTTTCGTGATGATGCTCAAAGATCTCTTCTTTCAGAGCAGCAAAATCTGCTCTGAGCCTGTCTGCTTCCTGCCGGCGCCCAGCGGCCAGACGTTCATTCTGTCTAATCCGCTGCTGCTTGTCCTCAATGCTCCGGCGGTACTGGTCGAGCTTCGAATGCTTCAAGTTGACCGCATTCCGCTTCTCAGCCACCTTATTCAGCACTGATGATTGCAGCCGTGATTTGATATCGATCTGCTCTGCCTCAATCTCACGTAGCCGTTTTTCCTTTACAGCAACCTCACCGCCGGAGAGGATGCGAGATGCCTCTGCCTCCCGGGACTCGATTCGGCTACGCAAGAGCGCAACATCCTCCTTTAGAAGCTCTTCATCCAATTTCGCTACATCAGGCATTTGCCTCTGAACCTCGCTAATTCGAACCGGCAGCTCCTTAATCTCTTTGTTTATGGCTGTGCTTCTAGCAGCAATGATTTTCTTATGAGCATCCAATTCGCGTCCCGCCAAGATTGTAGGAAGCTCGGCCAGCTCCTCATTACTATGAATGACTTCGGCATCCGTCAGATCGCCTGATACCTCCAGCAGCACCTTGCGCCGTTCCTCCTTTTTCAATACTTCATTGAAATATGAAGGACTCGTCAGTAGCCGGAACAATTCTTCCTTGATAATGCCATCAACCGCAGCCTGGAATTCCCGCATGCTCAGTGGGACACCGTCGACATAATACGTAGTAGTATGACCCTCAAAGCTCTCAACCGGTGCGCCACGTTTTTTTGTCCACTTCTCGGAATACACCCTTCTGAATATCCGCCGGGTGCCGTCCACCAGGAGCGAGCCTTCAATTTCGTGTTCCAGCTTGTGCTGCTGAACCATACCGACCAAATTCAGCTCTTTGATCTCGAATTTTTGTTCTGTGCGATTCTCGCTGTCCTTACCGAACAGAAGCCACAAGAAACCGTCGAATATCGTGGTCTTGCCTGTGGCATTGTCTCCAAAAATGTCAACGTCCCGGCCATTAGCCGGAACATTGAATTCCTTGATTCCTTTAAAATTACGGAGCGTCAAACGCTCCAGAACGATACTCTTCAAGCAATCTCCTCCTTCTCTGCCGGCAGTACCGGCTGAGGGTATTCAATATTATCGATGTGTGTATTGACCAGATAGGCCAGCTCTGCAATAATTTCATCTCGTAAATGGAGCTGAACAGAATACCCTTCCGTCCGTAGAGTAATTACTGCCGGGCAAAAAGGGTTTTTCGGAGAAATACTGATTTCAACGGGCTTCCCGTTAGGGTCAAAAGATGTTGCCATTCCCATGCCAACCACTCCCTCTTGTGTAATGCGCCCTCACCTGCTAAGATGAGGGCAAGAAAATATTTTGTTTTCAAAGAACAATGATGGCCGCCTGCCCGCGGTCATTTTTTATTTCTGCAGTAAAGCAGTTGGAAGATCATGCTCAACGATATTTTTCCAGTCAACAATAACTGGAGCATTCTCGATGCTTGCGATCAGCTCGCCATTTTCATCTTCAACATGAAATTCGGAATGGACAGATTCTTCAAAATTGATGCCTACCTGCCGGATCTCAATTACCTCCCGGCCATCCACTTCCGTTCCGACCTCAAAAATTCGCGTCGGGTTACTCACAACCGTCAATCTCTGAATGATTTGCACATGCCGCCTCCTTTCATATGTATTTGATGCGTCAGCCGCATCTCCAAACGCCAACCAGGAGGAAAGGTTATTTCTAAGGGTCGACGCTTGGAGAGAGGGGCCGAAGCCCTTATCTTTACTAATTAATTCCCGCAGCTGCAGCCATTTGCTGAATAATTGCCCGGCTATACAGCTTCCCTTCGAATGGGACCAGGTCTTCCTGATTGCCAGTGATCGCACATCCCGGTGCATATTTGCGAAAGATGACCTTGTCATCGTCCACGAAGATCTCTACAGGGTCCTTAATCTCCAAATTCATCGTTCTGCGCAGTTCAATCGGGATCACGATGCGTCCAAGCTCGTCAATTTTGCGTACAATTCCAGTTGATTTCATATAATTAAGCCTCCGAAGGATTTATTTTTTGATAGTGATCAGTAAAAGCTCTTTGAATTTCAAATGGGAGATTATCAGTGACTTCCTTCCAGGAGTCAAAAGCAGCCTTGGTTGTATCCCGCTTTCTCTCTAACTCCAGAACCTCAAAACGAGTTGATGTTGTGGAATAAAATGACTCTCTGAACCTTCTCTCTGCGGTAGCCCGCTCATCCCCTATCTGTTTAAAGCGTTCAGCCAGGGCCTGACCGAAACTTCTAATCTGTTGCTCTGTCAAGCGGCCCCCTCCTTGCGCTTTTCACGCTTCGGGGTTAAAATAGACAACAAGAGATTCTCTAACCGAGATTTGAAACCAAGTGACTGCCCTGCCAGGCGGTCATTTTTCATTTCCATTTCTGCAAAGCGGATCATGTTATTAAGGTGAGCCTCCGCATCCTCGATTTTTCCCGGCAGCATAATGTCCGGATTTTTCCGAATCATTTGAAGGTTATGAGCTGCATTCAGACCCGCTTCCCTTGCCTCAGCAACCAATTGTTCTCTTTCCAATGCGCTCCCTCATTTCAAATATTTTTTAGCCTTCAGCTCTGCCCGGTGCTCTTTCCAAGTCCCCAACCAACTAAAGGAATATTCTCTACATAGCACGGCAGCCAAATGGGTCAATGCTGTGATTGCCTCTACCGTCTCCATGAGCAGACGCTTGATCTGCTGTCGTTCGGTATCATTAATCTGTTCATTTGTCTTGCTGATTGGGGCATGACCGGAAGCGTCCAGCACTTCCTTCATCTCCTCCAGCGTTTTGAATAGTACGTTGGCTCGATGTAGGTCCACATTATCCAGCCAAGGAGCAGAAGCACCACCGGTGACTTCTGCCGCCGCGGCTAGGAAAAGTTGACTATCATCGTAATGCTCAACCGCTGCTCTCATGACGGGCTTGGAAGCTTTACGGGTTCCTTTAACAATTTTCCCGATCTGAGAGCCATCAACGTGAGCGGCTCGTCCAGCATTTGCTAATGTGTCCCCCCTGCGCTGCATGACATCCTTAAGCGCTTCAGGGAATTGTCCAATTGCCAATCTGGTTTCACCTCATTTGTCCAATTTAATGGGATGCTATCGGACAGAGGCCTGATGTATGATGTTGTTAGCAAATCCCCTTGCCGATTCCCCCACCCGCCGTTGCCGGTACAGCTCGGCGGGTTTCCTCATTTATCTGAAGCCACTCGGTACTTAAGGCGATACCAATCTAAGAAATCACCCCAAATGATCCTTCTCTGACGTTCTCCACCCATGTCATAAACGGGGCAACCTGGTTCTGCGACAATATCGTAAACCCGCTCCCTTCTGACTTTCAGACGTTTCGCCAGCTCGGATATAGTGATTACATCAGTTTCAGAGAAGGGTGTGTTTCCTGAGTTCATCTCATCTCCTCCTTAGAATTTTAAAAGTACATACCGCGTCTTCGATTCAGTTGGCCACATGCTATGAAGCGTCCAGCCTTCACACAACAATGTGTTAGCTTCGTTCCAATCGTGAGTTTCCCGGACGCCCTTTGCGTCGCTCAATTGATTATCCAATTTAAATCACCTCCTTAACGTTGAATTTAGGAGCTGATATTTCTAATCAATTTGGGGAATTTGAACACCACCCTCTTCATGATTCAACTTTACGTGGAAACTTTGATCAAAAAAATTTGTAACTGGCTCTTTCAAAGCTATTGCAATCATTTCTAATTCAGTTGTGCTAATCGGCCTCTTCCCATTTTCTTTCATATTGTAGCTTGATACAGTCATTCCTGTTTCTTTTGCAACATGGGTTTGAGTGATTCCTTTAGACTTTCTGATGTCTCTAATTCTATTGTACAACTCCAATTATTTTCACCACCTTAATCCACGTAAAGTGAAACTTTATATCCGAATTATATATTCACGTAAAGTGAAAGTCAACAACTTTTTCAACTTTTCGTGTAATATGTTTAACGCAGAGTGAAATACTGGTATTATAATGCCAAAGAAAACTATGGCGGTGTAATTATGAGTTTAGGGAAACGTTTGAAGCAAGAACGAGAACGTAAAGGATGGTCTCAACTATTCGTTGCTGAAAAGTTAGGGATAGCTAATACTGTTCTGTCGAACTACGAGCGTGACTACCGCGATCCAGACACAGGTACACTCTCCAAGCTTGCAGATTTGTATGAATGTGATACAGATTATCTCTTAGGAAGAACAACGGCCAGAGCAAAACAAGAGTTTAATTTATCTTTTTTAGGAGGCCCTGAACACTACACGGAAGACGAAATTGCAGAAGCAGAAGCAGCCGTTAGACGATACCGCGAGATGAAAAAAAGGGCTGCTGAGGAAGCAAACAAACAGAATAAATAAGCCACTCCCCCAGCCGATGGGGATTATAAGAGAGGTACCAGATTGTTTATACTTATCATTTTTTTACTTATTGGTATTGCGTTTAAGAGAGAAATTAAGACAATAATCTCCTTTCTGTTCCTTGGTATAGTTGTTATGTATTTTTGGGATGACATAAAGCTAATTGCTTTGATACTTAGCATATTCGGGTGTTTATTAACTCTGTATTTGACTATTGTCGCAGTTTTCACCAAAGAAAAAATTAAAGCCGTAAGATATCTTTCAATTTCAATTCTTTGTTTTCTCATTGTTTGTATAGGTATAGTGACTGACGATACGAGTGCAATTCAGACAGAAGATTCGACAATAAGAGTTGAAAACCAATTAAAAATTTAACCGAGCCAGCAATGGCTTTTCTTTTAATCCAAAAATAGAACATATGTACGCAAGTTGGAGGGGATTTACATGAATCTTTGTAATTACTTCAAGACTCCATTGGAACAAAGTATCCAAGACGTGTATTTGGAGAATGGAATTCTGACACCTGAAGATCTTACCATCGAACGAGTTTCGGAGATGTTTCAAGTAGACGTAGTATTTGAGCAAGTAATAACTTTTTCAGACAATCAATCAATGGTCATTTTCCTTCAGAGTGGAGTAGAACAGACGGAGCAACGAAAATCTTTCTATCACGAACTCGGTCATGTACTAAGACATGCCGGCGATCAACGTCTTATGCTTAAGCTTTTTCGGCAACTACAGGAAGCCGATGCTGAACGTTTCAGCCTTTATGCTGCCATGCCCTTCTTCATGTTCGAAAGAATCAAACTACCTGCAGAAGAAGAAACTGCCGCAGGGTATGTCTCAAAATTATTCAAGGTTCCACCTGAGTTCACTCTTCTGCGATTAAGGCAAATTCAGCGACGAATTGAAGAGACGGAATTCCTAGCAGCTTTTACATATACGGCGGCAGCCAGAGAGGAGATGACTTCCCCCTTGCCTATGGGAAATGAACCAATTGTTCGCGGGATATACGGTCTAGATGATCTTTCCTCACCTCATACACTGGTTATCGAGCAGCGCGGCGGATTTGATTGGGACAAGCCTCTTTATATTGGGATGAACTCGGGTATAAAAAGTGTTACTTCCAGGCCCCATTCACTCCGAGATGGAGTCATTGTGAAATCAAGCGACATATCTGTCTCCTTTGAACATAGTGGTGGCGTCATGATTGATATGGGAAGAATTGCGACCCGTCACGGCCACACTGCAGACCGGCTCTTCATACCGATGGAGGCCATTGATGATGCGATTAACTTTTAATTCGAATACTTGGGGGTGAATGTCATGCGTGGCCATATAGCGCAAAAAGGAAAAAAATATTATATCGTTATTGAAACCAAAGATGAAGTTACTAATAAGCGGAAACGAAAGTGGATTTCCGGTCCGGATGGGGGATTCGATAAAAAGAAAGATGCTGAAAAAGCAATGCCGGATATTCTCAGTGGGTTTATGAAGGGAACGTACGTGGAGCCGACTAAGAAAACGTTTGGAGAAATTATGGAGAAGTGGCTGGAGGACAAGCGCACTTCAGTAAAATACAATACTTGGAAGTCTTATGAGTGGCTCGTAAGAACACATATTATCCCGGCTCTCGGGAAGAAACAAACAGTGCGCCTCAAGCCACAGGATTTTCATGACTTTTACCACAAAACGCTTTTTAAAACACTTGCTGTTGGTTCAATAAGAAAGGCACATGTCATTATCATGGATGCACTAAATCGGGCTGTTACCTGGGGGGAAATAACGATAAATGTCGCCTCCACGGTATCGCTACCACAAGGAAAAAAGATGAAATTCGAAGTGTTGGATGAGCACCAGCTTAGAATATTTCTGGATGCTGCCCTGAATGATCAATATTACTTGGCGTTTGAGCTTGCAACATCAACCGGCATGCGTCAAAGCGAAATCCTCGGTGCAAGTTGGAAAGATACGGACTTGAAAACTAAAACAATATCCGTTCGCACAGCATACACGCTCGATGAGGATGGTTATTCACTGGACGACACTAAAAGTGACGGTAGTGAACGTCCTATTGCCTTATTCGAGGACACGGTGCGCCTACTGATAAAAGAAAAAGAAATTCGTGCTAAAGAAATTGCTAATAACCAGTTCTATAAGGATTCTGGTCTCGTCGTTCAGACAAGCGTAGGAACTCCAGTCGGTCCTCGACTACTGATGAGACACTTTTATCGTATACTCAAGAAAATACGTGAGGAATACCCTACATTCCCTAAAATTCGCTTCCATGATCTCCGTCACACTCATGCAACCTTGCTCCTTAAAGCGGGAGTTCATCCGAAAATAGTTCAGGAAAGATTAGGCCATTCATCAATAAATATCACCTTGGATACTTATTCACATGTTCTCCCCAACTTGCAGGAAGCAGTGCTCCGGGGTATCGGGGATTCCATTCTAGGAACCCGGAAAGAAGTTGAGAAAATTGACGAGATACCCACTTTACTCAGATAAAGGGTAGAAGAATGGTAGAAATGGGGGTAAATCCAGAAAAAAGACGCGTCCCTAAAAACCCTGGAGACCGCGTCCTTATAGTATTTTTAAAGATGCTGGTGAAGGGAATTGAACCCCCGGCCTACGCATTACGAGTGCGTTGCTCTACCCCTGAGCTACACCAGCCTGAAGCCTGACTTGTACGTCAAACAAAAAACATTATACAACTTCCGTCCGGAAACGCAAGACCCTTTATCCGGACCTTCTCTTAGTCCGCCTGCAGCCTGCGCTCCACGGCTTCCAGCTTGCTGCGGCTGGTGGAAGGCTTGTCGCGGCGGTCATCGATCTTAAGTGAAGTGGATACCCGCTGCGCTCCGGCTGTAAAAGGGGACTCGTGCAGCGCCTCTACCGCAGCGAGAATTCTGGATACCGGACCTTCTATAATGGTGCCCATAGAGGTCAGCTCGTAAGTAATGCCCTCCACGGTCTGCAGCACCCGCTGCATATCGGCCACATAGCTGCTGAGGCTGGTGCTGCCCGTGCCAATCGGAATGACCGTAACTTCGCCAATCGCCATCGTTAATTCCTCCTGTTCATTTGTAACTGCATTCTGCACAGTTTAACTGTCCTCTTATTTTACCAACTGATCAGCTCTCCTACAAATCACATCAATATATAGCTGTTCCCCCTATCTCATTTACAGTGTCACGCGCACTATTTTTATGAAGTCTTTGTGGCATATTTTCGGACAATTTATGACTTTAAATATGAATTTTTGCGGATACATTGTGGATTACCTGTGGACTAACCTGTGGATCACTTGTGAGTAAGGCGGCGGATTCCGCTCCCGGCGCGGGTTTAGAAAAATGTGGTTTACAAACACAATATATTGGGTTATTTTTAACTAACGACAACAAAATATAGTGAAAACAGGTGCTTCACTCTCAACAGGAGTGCAGAAGCTTAATAGAGAAACGCGGTGAAATTCCGCTGCGGTCCCGCCACTGTAACCGGATGTACGCAGACTTTCCGGAGCCTGCGCGGCAGCATCCTCCGGCAGCAGCCACTGGGGCCTAAGAGTCCCCGGGAAGGCGCCGGAAGATTCAGCGGAAGCCAGGAGGCCTGCCTGTTTTACCGACACCATATCTAGTGCCTGCGGGAAACAGGCGAGGTGTCCGCATGCGGCCTGCACAAGCAGATCAGCCTGCCCTATTTCAGGGAATAGAGGCTGCCGATACCTGAGGGTAATAAAGCTTATCACCTTCAGGTATCGGCTTCTGCATTACACATCACCGGCAAGATCCGTACAGGGATCCTTGCCGCACCCGCATCCGGGCATTTCCCGCCTATTTGGCAGGAGATGCTTTTTTTACTGATGTCAGGAGGTTGGACTTCCTGATTATAATACCGAGGGGAGAGAGCTACATAATGACGCTGCTGGAGAAACGGTACAACGGTGGACAAGCTGCACAGGAGGTTCTTTTGGAAGAAGTTATACATTTGGGACGCGACATTATCGACAGCCGGGATCTTGACCTGCTGCGCGAGAACGCCAATTTGAACGGGGAGAGCTTCTCCGGAAAGATGAGCAAATTCGGAAGCGAGTATTCCAAATGGTATGCACGCAACTTCACCATGCCGCCGCAGCTGGTACAGGCGATCGAAGACAATGTAGTATACGTCCATGACTTGGACCAATACGCCATTGGAACGACGAACTGTATTTTCATTCCGTTCGAACGTCTTCTCCGCGAAGGCTTCAACACGGGCAACGGCAGCGTCCGCCCTCCCAACTCGATTATGACGGCGATGTCGCTGGTGGCGATTATTTTCCAGTCCCAGCAGAATGCGCAGTACGGCGGCGTATCCGCCAACAAGATCGATTTTGATCTGGCGCCATATGTGACCAAATCCTTTGCCAAGCTGTTCCGTAAAGGTCTGGAGTACTTTGAAGAAGGCCAGGCCGGTGAGCATCTGGGCGAAATCACAATGAGCCGCAGCGATCTGGCGGAGCAGTATCCGCGTTCCTTCCGTTTTGCGTTAAAAGAGACCGAGATCGAAACGCTCCAGGCCGCTGAGAGCATGATACATAATCTGAATACGATGTCCAGCCGTTCCGGCGGACAGATTCCTTTTACCAGCATTAATTACGGCACCTGTACTTCACCTGAAGGCCAGCTCGTAATCAGCTCTCTGCTGACGGCGACCATGAACGGGCTCGGCAGCGGTGAAACACCGGTCTTCCCGATCCAGATTTTCAAATGCAAGCAGGGTATCAACCAGCAGCAGGGCGATCCGAACTATGAGCTGTTCCTCAAAGCCGCCGAATGCTCCGCCCGCAGACTGTACCCGAACTTTGCCAACCTGGATGCGCCGCTTAACCTGCAGTATTACGATCCGGCTGATCCGGATACGGAATTCGCAACCATGGGCTGCCGCACGCGGGTGCTGGGCGACCGCTTCGGACGCAATCACTGCTCCGGCAAAGGCAACCTTTCTTTTAACACGCTGAATCTGGTCCGTCTGGGTCTGGCTCACGGTACCATTACAGGCCGGCGCCTTACTGCAGACGAAAAAGGCTTCTATGAGGACCTTAATCACTATATGGATATCGCCCTGGAGGGACTGCTGCACCGCTTCCGCATCCAGGCCGCCCAGAAGGCCAAGGCTTCCGATTTCATGATGCGTGAAGGGGTCTGGGAAGGCGGCGAAATGCTGGCTCCTGAGGAGAGCGTCGGCGATCTGCTGAAGCACGGCAGCCTGTCGATCGGCTTCATCGGCATCGCAGAATGCATGAAGGCCATGTACGGCAAACATCACGGCGAAGATGCAGAGGTTCATGCCAAGGCGCTTGCCATTGTCCGCCACATGCGCGAGTACTGCGACCGCAAGAGCGAAGAGCTGGATCTCAATATTACGCTGTTTGCCACGCCTGCTGAAGGGCTGTCAGGCAAATTCACCAAAGTAGACCGCAAGGTGCTGGGCTCCATCCCGGGCGTAACCGACCGCGAGTACTATACGAACTCGTTCCACATTCCGGTCTATTATGAGCTGGGTGCAGCCAAAAAAATCAGTCTTGAAGCGCCGTTCCATGAGCACTGCAACGCCGGCGCCATCTCTTATGTTGAGCTTAACGGCAACGCCCGCAGCAACCCGGCGGCTTTTGTTAAGATCATCAAATATGCGCTTGAACAGCAAATCAGCTATTTCAGCATCAATCATCCGATTGACCGCTGCTCCGGCTGCGGCTACGAAGGGGTCATCGGCACCCACTGCCCTTCCTGCGGCGCCCATGAGCACGATACCCATATCCGCCGTCTGCGCCGGGTGACCGGGTATTTGACCGGCGATTACCAGACCCGCTTCAACGCGGCCAAGCAGGCCGAAGTACGGGACCGCGTCAAGCATCTATGAATATATGCGGCTACTATCCGGAATCGATCAATGAGGGCGAGGGCATGCGGGCCGTCCTCTTCCTGAGCGGGTGCCGCCACCGCTGCCCGGGATGCTTTAATCCGAAAACCTGGAATTTCAATTACGGTGAGGTTTTCACGCTGGAGCGGCAGCATGAGATTATAGCCGAGCTGGCAGCCAATCCGCTGCTGGACGGGCTTACGCTGGCTGGCGGTGACCCTTTTTTCTCAGCGGAAGAGGCGGCGGGCTTCATTCATGAGCTGCGAAGTGTACTGCCGGACTTCCCGGTCTGGATCTACACGGGATACACCTATGAAGAGCTTACAGCCCATCCGGGCTCGCCGGAGTGGAATCTGCTGAACTTGTGCCAGGTCGTTATTGACGGACGTTTTGTGGAAGAGCTCAAAGACACCACCCTCCCCTACCGCGGCAGCAGCAACCAGCGTATCATTGATATTCCGGCCAGTCTAGCAGGTACGGAGATCATCCATTGGCAGCCTGCGGTGCTGTAGTGATAATTGTAACTTATGAACAGTTGAAGTAGGCTGCACCTCCCCTCACAGGCAAGGGCAGCCTCTGCATAATTGAATAACGGTAATTACAAAAGCACGCTAAGCCCTTTTCTTAGCTGCTTTCTGTGCCCATATACTTCAAATTTTGATATTCACAATTATCTCTAAAGTCGAAAGGATGAATGTATTATGCCAGAACTTGTAGTGAAGCCCGAAAACCGCCAGTTAGCTTTTGATGAAATCCGCCTGTCTGTTTATGCCGACCGTATCCTGAATGGCCTGGAGCACTTGAGCAAAGACAGCCTCCTGCGCGGTGTGAACTCCAAGCTGCGCCGCAGCGAGGTCAGCGGTGAAGAGATCAGCAGCGCGTTCACGATGAGCGCCCTTGAGCTCGTATCCAAAGAAGAGCCGGACTGGAAGTTTGCTGCCGCACGTTCCCTTTTGACCTCCCTCTACAAAAAAGCTGCCGTTAACCGCCGCTACAAGGCCTATCCGGACGAGCCTTACGGCGAGCTCTATCCGCTCATTGCCGAGCTTGTCAAAAAAGGCATCTACCGCGAAGAGCTGCTGACCCACTACACCAAAGAACAAATTGCCGAGCTTGGGGGCACCATTGATTACACGCGTGACCTGCTGTTCGATTATATCGGCCTGCTTACCCTGTCTGACCGTTATCTGGCCCATGATTTTGACGGCCGTGTCATGGAGCTGCCGCAGGAACGTTATATGGTTATCGCCATGTACCTGATGCACCAGGAGCCGGAAGAGAAACGGATGGAGCTTGTGAAGGAAGCCTACTGGGCCATGAGCAACATCTACATGACCGCCGCAACACCAACCATGTCCAACGCCGGTAAAAAAGTGGCCGGACAGCTCTCCAGCTGCTTCATCGATACGGTGGATGACTCGCTGGAGGGGATTTTCGACTCCAACACGGATGTAGCCCGGCTCAGCAAAATGGGCGGCGGCATCGGCGTCTACCTCGGCAAGGTCCGGGCCCGCGGCTCCGATATCCGCGGCCACAAGAATACGAGCTCCGGCGTGATCCCCTGGATCCGCCAGCTGAACAATACCGCTGTCAGCGTGGACCAGCTCGGCACCCGCAAAGGCGCTGTCGCCGTCTATCTCGACGTATTCCATAAGGACATCCTCGCCTTTCTTGACCTGAAGCTGAACAATGGTGACGAGCGGATGCGTGCGCATGATGTTTTCCACGGCGTCTGCCTGCCCGATCTGTTCATGGAGGCTGTTGAAGCGCGCGGTCACTGGAATCTGTTCTGTCCGCATGAAGTTAAGAAGGTGATGGGCTGGAAGGATGAGAACGGCCGGCCGCTCGGGCTTGAGGATTTCTATGATGAAAAATTTGGCCAGGGTACCTTCCGGGAAAAATATGCTGAAGCCGTCGCCAATCCGGACCTGTCCCGTATCACAGTTGCGGCAATCGACATTATGAAACGGATTATGAAGTCCCAGCTGGAGACCGGCACACCGTATATGTTCTACCGCGATACCGTGAACCGGGCCAATCCGAACCGTCATGCAGGCATGGTCTTCTCCTCCAACCTGTGCACAGAAATTATGCAGAACCAGTCGGCTACGGTAGTCGAGCAGGAAGAACTGGTAACCAAAGACGGACAAACCCGGATTGTCATTTCCAAGATCCCCGGTGATTTCGTCGTCTGCAACCTGAATTCCATCCACCTTGCCCGCGCGGTTCCTGCGGGAGTGCTGGAAAGACTGATACCGATTCAGGTCCGGATGCTGGACAACGTCATTGACATTAACAATATTGAAGTGCTGCAGGCGCAGTACACGAACAGCCAATACCGCGCAGTGGGCCTCGGCACCTTCGGCCTGCATCATCTGCTGGCACTGGAGGGAATCCGTTGGGAGTCCGAGGAGGCTGTAGAATACAACAATAACCTGTATGAGCACATCAACTACCTGCTGGTGCGCTCCAGCCTGGAGCTGGCCCGTGAAAAGGGCCGTTATCCGAAGTTTGCCGGATCTGACTGGGAGTCCGGAGCTTACTTTACTTCACGCGGTTATACCAGCGGTGAGCAGGAGGGCAAATTCGTGACTGCAGAGCAGTGGCGCCAGCTTCAGCAGGAAGTGGCCGCGGACGGCGTGCGCAATGCCTGGATGTTCGCGATTGCCCCGAACGGCTCCACATCGATCATCGCCGGCTCTACTGCCAGCATTGATCCGCTGTATGAGTTGCTCTCTTACGAGGAGAAAACAACCTACAAGATCGCGAACCCTGCACCGGATCTGTCGGACAAGACGATCTGGTATTACAAGACGGCGTTCCTGATTGATCAGAACTGGTCCATCCGCATGGCCTCCGCCCGCCAGCGCCACGTCGACCAGGGCCAGAGCTTCAACCTGTACGTGCGTCCCGACATCAAAGCCACTGAATTCCTCGAGCTGCACCTGAACGCCTGGAAAGGCGGGCTTAAATCGACGTATTATGTGCGGAGCCGGGCGCTGACCATAGAAGAGTGTGAATCTTGCGCGAGCTAAGTCTTTCATTTTCACTTTCAATACCTGCGCTATAACGTCACTGCAAGGAATGTTTGGACTTCCGGTCGCCTGTTATACTCAGATTTCTTGAATTATACCGTTCTCACGGTTGAAACCTGAGTATAAAGGCGATCGCTACGCTCCTCCAGTTCCAAACTTCCTTTCCGTGCCTCAGCGCCGGCCTTTAAAGTGGCCATTCACCAGTTAGCTCAAGCAAAATCAGGAGGGAAGCAAAAATGCAACTGCAAAAGATTTTTAATACGGAAGCGCCGAATAAATCGACACGCATCATTGACGGGGAATGCTCGGGCATTCTGAACTGGAACGACATCCGCATGCCGCATATGTACAAGCTGTACAAGGTGCTGCTGCTGAACCACTGGATCGCCGATGAAATCCCAATGTCCAAGGATGCCCAGCAGTTTCCGCTGCTTGAAGCGGAGGAACAGCGGGTGTTCAAGATTAACATCGCCCTGCTGGCCGTGCTGGACTCCATGCAGACGATGTTCGTCGGCGACGTGAAGCGTTATTTTACCGACTCCTCCCTGGAGGCAATTTCGGCGATTATCGGGCAGCAGGAGGTTGTGCACAACCAGTCCTATTCCTACGTCCTCTCTTCAATCGTGTCTGACCGTGAGCAGAAGGAGATCTTTGAATATTGGAAGCATGATCCGGTGCTGCTGGAGCGCAACCAGTTCATCTCGGACATTTATCAGGAATTCCGTGACGAGCCGTCGAAGCATACTTTTTTCCGCGCACTGGTGGCTGATCTGATTCTGGAGGGGATCTTCTTTTACAGTACCTTTGCCTTCTTCTACAATCTGGCCCGTGACCAGAAAATGATGGCGACCAGCCAGATGATCTCCTACATTCAGCGTGACGAGAATCAGCACTGCTATTTTTTTGCCGAGGTATTCAAGCAGCTGCTGATCGACTTCCCTGAACTGAACACGCCGGAAAATATGGATTATGTGTACCGTACCATCGACCGCGCTGTCGAGCTGGAGACGAACTGGGCCCACTACACGCTGACGGATGTACGGGGCATTGACCTGAACGAACTCGGTGACTACATCAAATATATCGCCAACAAACGCCTGACCCTGATGGGCCTGGACAAAGCCTACAGCGGCGTAGACGTGAACTGCATGCCTTGGATCAAGCCTTTCTCCGACGAGGCGCTGAATGCGACGAAAACGGACTTTTTTGAAGCAAAATCCCGGAACTACGGTAAAGTGGGCGACGATAACGGTTTTGACGATTTGTGATGGGACCTTACTGGACGGGTGAGTGACGGACTATTGCATGCATGTGGATTGAAGTGTCCGGTTTAACATCGTGTCTCTGGAAACTCTAGGGAGTTGTGGCAAAGTTAGCTTCGGCTGCGAATGCTGCAGGGGCCCTAGTTGGATTTCCTCAACCTATTTCTATCCTTTTTCATGATTTATGAGCTTTAGTTGGAAATTCTCCAGCTATTTGAGCGGATAAAGGCCTTTCGAGACTTATTCAGTAAAATGAAGTGGAGTTTTTCCAACTAGATTTGTAATATCCGTATTTGCCTAAGAATAAGCTGGAAAATTTCCACTTAGGGTTATCGGCACAAGCTGCACCTTCACCCCGGGTTCAGCTGGCTGGTATGGTTAACAAACTAAAGACCCCAATCTCCACTGCCTGTGGAGGTCGGGGTCTGTTTTTGACTCGTAAGCAGTTACCGGGGCATCAGTTACTCTCCTGCCTTGCGTCCGGCTTTATGCGCTGTTTCTTCCGCCAGCTCCTCCAGCACGCTGTTCAGACGCAGCTTGAGCTCCTCTGCCAGTTCAACGACACCCTGGTCATTGCGCACAGCCTGGGAATCGACCGCATATACACCGCCGAGAATATGGCGTGCGCCCAGCACGGACAGCACCGGCTTCAGCGCATAATCGATGGAGAGCAGATGCGCCAGACTGCCGCCCATAAAGAGCGGGAGGGCAATTTTGCCGGCCAGGCCTTTTTGCGGAATCAGATCCAGGAAGGTTTTCAGCACACCTGTATAGGAAGCTTTGTACACCGGGCTGACGACGATAACCGCATCCGCTTCAGCAACCAGGCCATTGGCTTTGACGATATGTTCGCTTTCAAATTTGGTATGAATCAGATCCTCTGCCGGGAGCTCGGCTACATTGATCCGCTCCACCTCAAATCCGCGTCCGCGCAAATCAGCCTCTGCATACTCAATCACCGCATTGATCCGTGAGACCAGGGAGGGTGTTCCGTTAATCACAACTATTTTCGCCATGCTCGCACCTCTTCTTTCTCTTCAATTTATAATAAAATATCCGGTTATCCCGGCCCCATTACTTCAAATTAGTAATAATCCTATCAGAGCGCAAGGAATTTTGTCAAACGCTAAAAGCCCTTGCAGACCCCAGTCCTCTGCGCTATAATAAACGGCAATATCACATCCCGATCAGGCCAATGACCGGCATCCAACCGTGAGGCGTCTGCGACCGGAGCAATTCCGTTGCTTCCTAAGTTTACCGGGTTTCGCCCGTTACCGCGAAGACCAAAGAGGATCAGATTCCGTGCAAGTAAGACCTACCGGAGTTTGGTCAACCTGGGTGGCACCGCGAGCTGACGCTCCTCGTCCCATGGATGAGGGCGTTTTTTGTATTTTTTCAGACAAAAGGAGCGAATGCGGCATGCTGGACATGAACTGGATCAGGGAAAATGAAGAGCTCGTGAGAAATACGGTGATATGGAAAAAGGTGGATTTTCCGCTGGATGAGCTGCTGGAGTGTGATGACAAACGCCGGAGCCTGCTGCGGGAGACGGAGCAGCACCGGGCGGAACGGAACGCGCTGACCAAAGAGGTAGAGCAGCGGCTGCGCCAGGGCGATACTGCTGCGGGGGAGCGGGCGAAAGAACAGGTGCGGGAAATCAACCGCCTGCTGGGTACGTTGGAAGCTGCGCTAACCGCAGCCGAACAGCGCTGCAGCGACCTGCTGCTGCTTGCGCCAAATCCGGTGTCGGCCGATACGCCAATCGGCGCCGATGACAGTGAGAACGTGGAGCTGCGGCAGCATGGAAATCCGCCGGAATTCAGCTTTACGCCGCGCGATCATGTGGAACTCGGCGAGCTCCACGATATCATCGACATTCCGCGCGGAGTCAAAGCCGGCGGTTCGCGCAGTTACGTTCTTAAAGGGAACGGCCTCCTGCTGCACCTTGCCGTGCAGCGCCTGGCACTGGATGTGCTGGCAGAGCGCGGCTTTACCGCGATGGATGTGCCGGTCATTGTCCGGCCGGAGGCACTGGAACGGACCGGATTCTTCCCCGGCGGCAAGGATCAGACTTATGAGCTGGGCGGAGACAACCGCTGGCTGGCCGGAACCTCGGAAGTTTCGCTTGTATCATTATACAGTGATGAAATTGTTGATCTTGGTGAGCCTATGAGGCTTGCCGGAATGTCGACCTGCTTCCGCCGTGAAGTAGGCTCGGCAGGACGCGACGTCCGCGGCCTGTACAGGGTCCATCAATTTTCGAAGATTGAACAGGTGGTACTATGTAAAAATGACCCGGATACCTCGGAGCGGATGCTCCAGGAGATTCTGGCCAACGCGGAACACATCCTTCAGCTGCTGGAGCTGCCTTACCGCGTAGTTGCCGTATGCAGCGGAGATATGGCGCTGAAGACGCATAAGCAGTATGACATTGAGACCTGGATGCCCAGCAGAGGAGCCTACGGCGAGACACACTCGGCTTCGAATCTGCATGACTTTCAGGCCCGGCGTTCAGGCATCCGCTACCGGGATGAAGACGGCCGCCTGAAGTACTGCCATACGCTGAACAACACTGCGGTAGCCACTCCCCGGATTTTGATCCCGCTGCTGGAGAATCATCAGCAGGAGGACGGGTCGGTTTATATACCGGCTGCGCTAAGGCCTTATTTAGGCGGCAAGCAATACCTTAATCGTTGACGAAAGATCATTTTGTGCGGATACTCGGAGACTAAATCCCCTGGCCCTATGCAAGCCAGGGGATTTTTTAATGATCTTTTTACATAGATATAACATATACTTAACATTTAATAGTTTATAAATATTAAATATAAATCAAGTTTTTCAGTGAATATACGTATTATCATGCATGTTTTGAGAAATAAATCATTGATTTTTATGCACTTAAACAAAACTACCAAAAAATCTATGTTATTCAACCACCGTTTAATATATATTAATGATAGACAACCTATCATTTAACAAATGAATGCTAGACTGGCAGTAGGTTGATATTTTCTTAACCGAGAGGAGAAGATTCGAACAAATGAACATTTCGTCCAGGCGAAAGCAATGGGGCTCGGCAGCACTCTCATTTTTGCTGGTTAGCGGAATCGCCTTACCCGCCCCGCAAACCGCTTCTGCGGCCCAGGATAACAGCGCTCCCGTGATCTCCCAGGTGTATGGCGGCGGAGGAAACTCCGGAGCCAAGTACAAAAATGATTTCATCGAGCTCTACAATCCTACTGATGCAGCTATCGATTTGACTGGATGGAAGGTCAGGTACGCAGCCAAGACAAGTACTTTCAACAATTCAGGGACTACACTGTCAGGGATCATTCCTGCAAAAGGCTACTATCTGATTCAGCAATCTGCAGGAGCCGGCGGAACCGATGATTTACCTACCCCGAATATGGTTGGCACACTGACATTGGGCGGTGCGGAAGGCAAGGTTGATCTGCTTGATAAAGACGGAAACCGGATCGATCTTGTCGGCTACGGTGAAACCAACGAATATGAAGGTCCACCAGGAAGCGGTGGTACCAAAGCTCTGACTAACAGCAGTGCAGCCGTACGTAAGGAATCTCTCCTACTGCCACAAGGAAACCGCGGATTAGATACCGATACCAACGCTGCTGACTTTATTGTACAAGCACCGGACCCGCGTACTTCCGCTGTAGACAATGCCAAGGCTCCTGCTGTTACAGCTTCTATTGCAAGCGGGCAGCTTGTAGGCAAGGGCACTTCACTTTCCCTGTCCACCAGCAGTGTAACTGCAAGCGTATACTATAGTGTATATGCAAACGGCAGCCCTACAGCCATAGCTGATTACACCTTGTACAGCACCCCGATTCTTTTACAAGATGACAGTGTTCTTATAAAAGCCTTGTCCAAAGAAGAAGGAAAAGCTGACAGTGATATTTCCCAGTTCAGCTATACGACCGAGGAAGCACTTAGCGGACTCTCAATTCCCCAAATCCAGGGTACATACCAATCCTCGCCTTATGCGGGGCAGCTGGTACAAGGCGTTAAGGGGATTGTAACTTATAAGAGCGGCAGCACATTTTATATTCAAACCGCTACCCCCGACAACGATGTAAGGACTTCTGAAGCCATTATGGTATATCTCCCCGGTAATACTGTAAAGGTTGGCGATTCCGTGCTTGTGGACGGACTTGTTAAGGAATATAAAGAGAGCGGCTATGAAGACGCTTCTGATCTCCTGACCACAGAAATTGCAGCATCTCAGGCTGCTATTATTTCTTCCGGAAACGCACTTCCGGCAGCTACAATTCTCGGCACAGGCGGGCGGACAATCCCCACGGCTGCCATTTCCGGCGGTTTGACGAAAGAGCTTGACCCTTCAAAATATTCGCTAGACTTCTACGAGAGTCTTGAAGGTATGCGTGTCCAGCTTAATAACCCGCAGATTATCGGGCCTTATGATTACGAAATCCCGGTTACTGTTAACAACGGCGCCAGCACAACAGAAGTCAGCTCGCCGGCAGGCGGCCTGGTTCTTACTGGAGCTGATTATAATCCACAGCGTATTCTGATTGCCAAGAAACCTGCCAACCCTGTCAAAACAGGACAAGTATTCAGCGGCAATATCACAGGTATCCTAGGATATGATTACGGCAACTTCAAAGTGCGTCCGGACGGAGACTTGCCCGCAGTAAGTGCCGGAACATCCATTGAACGCGAAACCACTGCATTGATCGCAGGAGAAGACAAATTGACTGTCGCCTCTTTTAATGTGGAGAATTTCTCAAAGAAAAACTCCTCCACAAAAATCACCAATGTGGCCAAAGCGATTGTAGGCAATCTGCAAACTCCGGATATCGTCGGCCTGTTGGAAATTCAGGATAATGATGGCGCCGACAACACTGGAGTCGTTGATGCCAGCGAGAGCTATAACGCACTCATTGAGGCGATCAAACAGGAAGGCGGACCGACCTACGCCTATACCGACATAGCACCTGTTAATAATATGGACGGCGGCGCACCGGGAGCCAATATCCGTGCAGGATTTATTTACAATACCGCACGGGTCTCCCTGCCTCCGGCCGCGACCAAAGGTGATGCAACAACAGCTACTGGTTATACCGAAGCTGGTGGACTCACTATGAACCCGGGTCGGATCGATCCAGCTAACCCTGCGTTCAGCAACTCCCGTAAGCCGCTTGCGGCCGAATTTATTTTTAATAATGAGAAAGTGCTGGTGATTGCCAATCATTTCAATTCAAAGACAGGAGATACAGGTCTATACGGCAGCGTGCAGCCTCCGGTTAAAGGAAGTGAAGCCCAGCGGGCGGAAATCGCTGCAGTTGTGAACGGCTTTGTTTCCGATGTACTGGCCAAAAACCCTGAAGCTAACATTGTTGTGCTTGGCGACCTGAATGACTTCCAGTTCTCCAACACACTGAAAACCCTGAAAGGCAGTGCATTGACTAACCTGATCGATACTTTGCCTTTAGGTGAACGTTACTCTTACATCTACGAGGGTAATTCTCAGACCCTGGATCACATGCTGGTTAATAACAGACTGGCAAGCCGGTCCAAGCTGGATATTGTGCATATTAATGCCGACTTCCAGGAGGAAGAAGGCCGCGTAAGCGACCATGATCCGCTGCTGACGCAAATTGACTTCGGAACAGACAACTTCAACCTGCGTGTACTGCACACCAATGATACACACAGCCATCTTGAAAATGTAACGAAGCGCACGTCCGCAATCAGCAGTGAACGGACAGGTAACACGGTGCTGCTGGATGCCGGGGATGTTTTCTCTGGAACCCTGTATTTCACCCAATTCAAGGGGCAGGCTGACATCGAATTCATGAATAACATCGGTTATGACGCCATGACCTTTGGTAATCACGAATTTGACCTGAACAAAGACCAGCCGGAAGTACTGAAAAACTTCGTAACGGCTGCAAAATTCCCTTTTGCCAGCTCGAATATTGACTTTACGACGAAAAAAAGCGAGCTTGCTGAGCTGTTCCACAATTCTATCGGGACCATTGAAACGGACGACACAAAGAGTACAGCCAAGGACGGCAACATTTATCCGGCTGTCATCAAAGACGTCTACGGTGAGAAAATCGGCATTTTCGGCTTAACAACCGAGGATACCGTGGGACTGGCTTCTCCCGGAGACAAAATCAGCTTCAAAGACCATGTGGAAAGTGCAAAGAATACCGTAGCAATGCTTGAAGCTCAAGGTATCAATAAGATCATCGCGGTTACCCACCTAGGTTACACCGTTGACCAGGAGCTGGCCAAAGCTGTTCCGGGGATTGATATTATTGTCGGCGGACACTCGCATACGAAAATAGACAATCCTCCGGCTCCGGTTGTTAATGCAGGAACCGGTAAAAGCGTTCTGATTGTTCAGACAGGCGAATACAGCCAATTTCTGGGTGAACTCGACGTAACCTTCGACAAAGACGGCGAAATTCTGAGTTATAACGGTAAGCTGCTTGATGTTAACCTGTTCGGAGAGGATGCTGAGGCTAAGAAGCTGCTTGCTCCATATGATGCTGAATTGGCTGCTGTCCGCAGCGAAGTTGTAGGCTCAACAGAAGTTGATCTCTACACTAACCGCATCATCGACGGTAAGTCCGTTCGCGTTGTACGACAGGAAGAAACTCCGATCGGAAACTTGATTGCCGACAGTATTGCAGAAAAGGTTAGAGAGTTAATGCCTAACTTTGTATCGGAAAGCGACCTCGCTTCCATTAAAGGCGTTGTAGCCATTCAGAATGGTGGCGGAATTCGCGCAGCCATCGACACGGGCGACATCACTATGGGTGAAGTTCTGACTACTCTTCCATTCGGCAACAGCCTGGTTGCACTCAAAGTAACGGGTGCAGAAATCATTTCCTCACTGGAAAATGCCGTTAGTGGACTAAGCTCCGACCAAGGGCGGTTTGCTCAGGTTTCCGGGATGAAATACACCTTTGATTCTACTAAAAAACCGGAAATTGTTGATTCCGTAACCGGTAAGGTAACACAAACAGGCGAACGCATCGTATCTGTTGAGATCCTGCAGGCAAACGGGTCTTATTCGCCAATTGACCGGAACGCTTACTACATCCTGTCTACGAACTCCTTTATGGCTGGTGGCGGTGACTTTTACCGTGCTCTTGCTGGAGCCAAGGCTGACGGACGTTATTACGAGCTGGGACTTCCGGATTTTGAGGTTCTTCTGTCCTATCTGACTAAACACAAGCCGGTTAAGGTTGGACTCGAAGGCCGCATTACGGATTTGAAAGGTGCAGCACCGGATGAGGACTTCTCCCTGCGCATCTTGCATACCAATGACACGCATAGCCATCTGGAAACTGTTGTTAAACGGATGACTGCGATCAAGCAGGAGCGTACGGAGAATTCCATCCTGGTGGATGCCGGGGACGTGTTCTCCGGAACCCTGTATTTCACCCAATTTAATGGCCTTGCCGATCTGGAATTCATGAACTACATCGGATATGACGCCATGACCTTTGGTAATCACGAGTTTGATAGGGGTCTGCCTGCGCTGAGAACCTTCATCGATCAGGCGAACTTCCCGTTCATCAGCTCGAATATTGACTTTACGACTAAGGATAATGAGCTGAAAGAGATTTTTGTGAACGGCGTTGGCGGCTCCACTTCGGAGACTCCAGTAGAGGACGGTCATATTTATCCATCCGTCATTAAAGAAGTGTACGGAGAGAAAATTGGCATTCTCGCTCTTACCACTGAAGATACCGTGGGCCTTTCTTCACCTGGCGATAACATCAGCTTTAAGAATTACAAGACCAGTGCCGAAAACACTGTGAAATCCCTGCAGGCACTGGGCGTTAACAAAATTGTTGCCCTGTCCCATCTGGGCTACAGCGTTGACCAAAAACTGGCTGTAGAGGTTGCGGGCATTGACGTGATCGTCGGCGGACATTCCCACACCAAGCTGGACGCTCCTGTGATCCTTAACGCGGACAGCGAGCCGACACTGATTGTACAAACCGGTGAATACGGCACATACCTCGGCGAACTGGATGTTAATTTCGACGATGAAGGTGTCATCACTACGTACAACGGAAAGCTGATCGATACAACCAAATTTGCAGAAGATGCTACAGCGAAGCAAATGCTGGTCAAATATGACGACCAGCTGAAGGAAATCCGTCAGACTGTTGTTGGCAATACTGAGGTTCCACTGGTCTATGAGCGGATGATTGACGGCAAGATGACCCGCGTGGTCCGCAAAGAAGAAACTAACCTGGGTAATCTCATTGCCGATGGTATTAACACCAAGGCAACCGAACTCGTAAGCAAGCTTCTCCCTGCTGGCGAGCTGGCTGCCATTAAAGGCTTTGTCTCCATCCAGAACGGCGGCGGCATCCGCGCCGGCATCGATCAGGGCGAAATTACACTCGGTGAAGTGCTGACGGTTATGCCGTTCTCCAACAGTCTGGTAGCCCTGAAGGTGACGGGAAAAGAAATCATTTCTTCCCTTGAAAACAGCGTAAGTGGATTGGAAGGCGATCAGGGCAGATTTGCCCAGGTATCGGGTATGAGATACACCTATGACTCCACGAAGCAGGCGGAAAAGATCAATCCTACCTCGAATCTGCTGGAGGAGGAAGGAGAGCGTATCGTTTCAGTAGACATTAAGCAGGCTGACGGCAGCTATGTGCCGATTGACCTGGATGCTTACTATATCCTGTCTACGAACTCCTTCATGGCAGGCGGCGGAGATTTCTACCGCGCGCTGGCTGCAGCTAAGGCAGACGGACGTTATTATGAGCTGTACCTGCCGGATTATGAAGTGTTTACAGATTATCTGGGACAAGTCGGAACGGTGAATATAGGTACAGAAGGCCGGATTACGGATCTGAAAGGTGCAGCACCGGCACCAACTAATCCTCCGGGTGGTGGAGGCGGAAATGGCGGAACGCCATCAACACCTGCACCTTCTGCAACAGCAACACCTGCACCTTCTGCTTCACCGCAGGTAACAACACTTACTGCTGAGTCTCTGACAGCACAGTTCGCCGCTCTGCCGGCGGGCAGCAGCGAACTGGTCATCCCGCTGGTTTCCTCAGCAGGCGGAACACAGGCTGTGCTTCCAGCCAGCGTACTGATCCAGCAGGCTGCAGCTAATCCTGCGACAGTTCTTACGTTCACTACGGATGGAGCGTCTTATTCCCTTCCGCTCGGTATCGTAAATGGAACTGCACTGGCTGCACAGCTTGGAACAAGTGATTTTACAATTACAGTCTCAATCCTTAAGGCAGATCCGGATACGCTCAACAGCGTGAACCAGGCCCTGACTGCACAAGCCGGTTCCGTTACATTGGCAGCTCCGGTCATTGAATTTGGCATTACAGCGCAAGCCGGTAATAACAGTGTGCCGCTGAATAACTTCGGCAGCACTTATGTGAAGCGTACGCTCACGGCTCCATCCGTGCTGAATCCGCAGAATGCAACAGCCGTATCCTTTGATCCGGCTACCGGCACCATTTCCTTCGTGCCTTCCGTATTCACGGCCAAGGCCGATGGAACCACCGAAGTCAGCGTCACTAGAAACAGCAACAGCTATTACACGGTTGTCCAGTCTTCCAAGACATTCGGAGATACCGCTGGACATTGGGCAAAAGCAGCCATTGATCTTCTGGCCTCCAAACTGATCATCACAGGAACGAGCAGCACCGAGTTCTCACCATCGAAGATGGTCTCCCGTGCTGAGTTCGCTGCACTGATCACACGTTCACTGGGACTTGCGACAGTAAGCGGCGGAACCTCATTCAGTGATGTCAGCACAAGCGCATGGTACGCTGATGCCGTACAGACAGCAGCCGCTGCGGGCCTGATTACAGGTTATACAGACGGCACCTTCAAACCTAACAGCCCAATCACCCGCCAGGAGATGGCAGTGATCCTGTCCAAAGCCATCAAGTATACCGGCACAACCCTGACTGCCGGTCCGGCTGCGCTGGCCAAGTTCAGCGATGCTGCGAAGATCCCGGCCTGGTCACAGGCAGCAGTACAGGAAATTGCCGCTGAACTGATCATCCAAGGCAGACCGGACGGCTCCTTCGCACCACAGAATAATGCTACACGGGCGGAAGCTGTAACTATGCTGGAGAAGACACTGAAATTCCTGGAGTTCATCAACTAACCATCAGCATCAAGCGTTGTAACTGCTGCACAGCAGCACCAAATAGCGGAGATTCCCTGGACGCGGTCAGCGTCCAGCGGGATCTCCGCTTTTTTATTATTCCGTATCCGTGGAGACTAACTGTATCCCGGGAGACATAGCTGAAAAACTTCCTGAACCTGCTGCTCATACGCTAACGGACCGTAGGGGCGTTATTTCCTCGCGTTTGCTCCTCTTTTCAAGCTAACGGACCGTAGTTCCCTTATTACCGCAGGATCATGCCTTTTAAGGAAAAATTGCTCTACATAACGGAACTGAAGTCCGTTAGCCGTTCATCATGGCGATTTTGGTGTAAATAAGGGATCCTCGGTCCGTTAGAAAAATGCACTGCTGGATCTGCGGTCTGCGGTCTATGTTCTACGCTCTAGGTTCCACGTTTCTATAGTCCACGCTCCACGTCTATAATCCATACTCACAGTCTACATTCTACGGTTTGTACTTCACGGTCAGCGGTCTACATTCTACAGTTTGCACTCGACGTTCTATATCCACGCACCACGTCCTACGTTCCGCAGTCCATGCTTCACAGTCAACATTCTACGGTTTGCACTTCACGGTCTTCGCTCTACATTCTTCGGTCCACACTCTACGTTCTACTGTTACTGTCCAACTTCAAATGTCCCACCGTCCACGCTTTACGCTTTACACTTTACGTTCTTTAGACCGCTGCCTTCACTCTATGTACTGTCCAAGCCTAATCCGTCCACGGCACCTGTACATTTTTCTTCCTCCTATTGCCAATCCTAATTAATTCGTTTATTATAAAACCAATAAATAGTTCTACATTTATAGAACAAATAACAATACACAACCGTTTTGACTATCACTTCAAATTAGAGATACCCAACTAAAACAGAATCGAGGAATCAGATGAGTTACAAGGTTGAAGTGGATTTTGCGCCAATGTATGAATGTATCACCAGTCTGAACGCATTCCTGTGGAAACAAAACCATAACGCTATGGACGCCGGAAAGCTCTGGGTGCGGGAGGTTCAGGAACAGTTCGCTCCCAGGCTGCTGCAGAAAATGCGGGAGATTATGACGATGACCGGTGACTTCAGCTTATCGCCTTATATCTGGAGCTGTCCCGGAGAGCGTTCTGTGGACGGATTCCTGAACTGGTTCGACGCCCTGTCTCCAGGGGAGCTGTATGAGATTGCCGGACGCTTCGGGCAGTCTGTCCCCTCAAATCTCAGCGACCTGCGCAGCTCAGCCTCGGAAATTATCCGTGAATGGAATGCCGGTTATTTCAGCGGAATTGATCCCCGGATTTTGACAGGGCTGCAGCAGGAGGCAGATTCCAGACGGGCTCAACTCGATGGAAGCAATGACATGGAGGTATATGAGCAGGCTACAGAGGGTATGCGGTTATATCCTGTGGAGGGCTTGAAGCAGGCCATTCTTATTCCGCAATATCACTCCCGTCCTTTAGTGACCTCCTCGCTGTATGAGGAATTTGTATTCACTACCTACTCCTGCGACGCTATTCCGCCAGAAGAGGGCCGTCCTGCCCCCGCACTGATGCGGCTTACCCGGGCTCTGTCGGATGAAACGCGGCTGTTCATTCTGCGCCTGCTTGCCGGAAGCCAGCTGAATTTCACCGAAATCGTCAAGGGCGTGGGCCTTTCTAAAAGCACCATCCATTATCATCTGATCGCGCTTCGGGCAGCAGGTCTGGTCATTGTGCATACCAACGGCAAAAGCAGCTCGTACAGTTTGCGCCCGGAGGCGCTGACCGTTCTGCCTGAACGCATAGCAACCTATCTAAAGAGCTAAGAAAACCTTTAGGCTGGTGTGGTGGTGTGAACCAGCGTGATAGCATGAGCTGGCGTAATGGCGTGAAACGGTGTGATGGCGCGAGCTGCCCAATTTGGTTGTAACTCTACTGTTGGGTAGGTCAGCTCGCCTGACCTCAAATGAACTGCCCTGATCTCACGCCACCCCTCCTGATGCCGCACTAACTCTCTTGATTTGCACCAGCTATGCTCGCATTAGTCCCTGATCTCGTTTTAGCCCTTCCGGTCCCTTATGATCCGCCGTGCCCCTCTCTCCCTAACCCTGATCCAGGGCCAACCCGGGAAGAGATGTCTATGAATGGAGTGAAAATCATGCAAAAGCGCAGTTATTACGGACTGCTGTCCACCATCTCTTTAAGTGCTTTCGGGGACGCCTTCGGACTGCTGGCCATGGAGTGGCTGGTCTATGAGCTGACCGGCTCCAAGCTGGCGATGGGCGCGCTGGCACTAAGCGCCGGCATTCCGGAGCTGGTGCTGCGGCTGCTCGGCTCACCGCTGTCAGACCGGCTGCCGCGTGTGCGCTTCATGGCCTTCCTGGCGGCCATCCGCCTGCTCGCCATCGCCCTGCCGCTTGGCATGGGCCTCGCCGGAGAGCTGCAGCTGTGGCATCTATTCGCTGCTGCCAGCCTCAGCGGAGCCTGTGCGGCACTGTTCCTGCCCACAGCAATGGCCGTGATTCCCGGCATCACCGGCAATCACAAGCTGGTGCGCGCCTTCGCCGTCATCGACGGCTGCAAGAGCGCAGCCGCCCTGCTCGGCCCGGCCCTCGCCGGCGTCATGACCGCCGCCAGCGGTGCACTGCCGGCGCTGGCCATAAATGCCATCTGCTACACGGCAGCCATTGTGACCCTGCTGTATCTGCCTAAGCTGCCGCGGCCGGCGGCTGCCTCTGGCACTTTCTCTCTCTCTGCTTACTTGCGCGAAATTGCCGAAGGCTTTACCTTCTACAGGCAGTTTCCGGCTATGCTTACCATTATGGGCATGGCTGCGGTCAGCAACCTCAGCTCTATTGCAGTCTGGACCATGATGGTGCCATACGTCCGTGAGGTACTTCACCGCGACGCGGCGGCTATGGGCACGCTGACTACTGTCTCGGCACTCGGCACTTTAGGCGGACTCGGTGTGATCTCTCTGCTCGGTGAAATGAAGCGCCGGCGGCTGATTATGCTGGGCAGCCTTGCAGGTATTGGTACGGCTACAGCGCTGTGGGGGCTGATCCCGAGCTTCCACTTTGCCCTGTTCGCTGTGTTTGTAACCGGAGTGCTGGGCCCCTTCTTCGGTTCCTTAAGCTCCTCCCTGCACGGGCGGCTGGTTCCCGGCAATCTGCAGGGGAGAGTCAACTCGATCCGTTTTCTGATCGGCGGCAGCCTGCAGCCTTTTGGCGCATTTGCCGGCGGGGCCGTGGCCGAGCTCTATGGTGTGCCGGCCCTGTTCGTGGCTGCAGGCCTGCTGCCGGTGTTATGCGCCGGACTCGCACTGCTCCTCCCCGGGCTGAAGGCGCTCGACGGCGATCTCTCTGTGCTCGAAGCCCGGACGCTGCAGAGCAGCGGACCGGTTATGCCTTCTGTATCCAGACCTTAACGTCCTCCGATCATGCAGACAGGCGATGCCCGTTAACCGGACACCGCCTGTCTGCTGCATTGTATTCTTTAGCCCGCAAGTTAAAAACCGAAACTTTCAGGACTCCATCCCGGCTTCAGTGACCTCATAATGACTGGTATCTCCATGCAGTATAATCTCCGGCACCCCGTCTGTAATATCAATCCTGCACAGGCAGGTCGGATAAATATAGGGCAGATCCCACAGCTTATCCATGGCCCGCTGCTCAAAATAAGCCATAAGCACTTTGATCACCACAGTATGGGTTACAATGAGTACGGTTTGCCCTTCGTGCTGCTCTATTATTTCCCGGAGCCTGCCCAGTGCCCGTTCCTGGACTTCTGCGAAGGACTCGCTGCCCTCTACGCGGAACTTACCGGGATCTTTCCAGAAATAATGATGCTGCTGCGCGTCATTCTGCTCAATTTCCGCCGAATCGCAGCCTTCCCAGACCCCCATGCAGATCTCTTTGAATTCATCGCAAGGAATTATGGGAACGTTCCGTTCCCCGCGGACAATCTCCGCCGTCCTCAGCGTCCGCGGACTGGAGCTGGAGTAGATGGCATCCAGCTCCTCCCCCTGCAATCCACGGTTCAGCCACTGTGCCTGCTGCACACCCAGAGGCGTCAGTGCCGAGTCCTGATGTCCCTGCATCCTGTGCTGGACATTCCATTCCGTCTGTCCGTGCCGTGTAAGATACACCGTTGTTGTCACACCCGTCTCCCCTTCCTAATAGATCCCCAACATAATATCCGTTAACTACTTCCGGTTCCGCTTCAGCCACTCTGTCCCATAATCGACAATTTCCCGCTGCGGAATAAGCTGGGCAGCTGCTGCCGCTATAGTGCCGTATGTAATTTGTCCGGTGTTCTGCTGAAAATCCGCAGCAAGCTGGGCAAAATCATCACAGTTCCAGTTGTAATCTTTGAATTCCACCCATTGTCTGACACCGTCCACCATCATGGGCGCTCCGGAAGTGATCTCCTGCTTTCCGGCATAATCCGCCCTGTGCTCCGAGAGATGAAGGGATGTGTTGCTGAGATGATCTACGCCCAGCAGTAATACACTGCCGTTCAGTTCATAGATCCGGGCCAGCGGTGAAGCTTCGCCAAAGGGATAGTCCAGGCTGTGGCCGTCAATGATTTCATCCCGGTGCCTGCCCCAGGCGGCAAAGGAGTCGATCGGATGGCCGCTGCGTTTGACGCCCTTCTGCTTGCGGAAGGTATCGGGAATGATGCCCATTCCCCGGAGCAGGGTCATGTCCGGATCATAAGCCGGTGTCTGCTCACGGATCGTCTGCCACCACTCCTCAGGCACGGGAGGATTACTCCAGCCCGCCGGATCGGACAGATCCGCTGATTGTGTCGGCATCACGAGTGTCCCCTCTTCTCCCAGCACCTGTTCCAGGGCCAGAATGACCGCTGCGGGACCGCCGACTACGAATTGCCCCAATGATTTGAAGGAGGAATGCAGCAGCACAGTCATCCCTTCCTTTACACCCAGCCTGAGGAAATCTGCTGCCAGCGTCTCTATGGTGATTAAATTCCCTTTCAATACTTCCATATACTAAACCCTCCACAATAGTTACAGACCACATTCCCTGAGCAAAATACGTCGTCCCCGCTGCTAGGAGTCCTCCCCGGTCCGCCCGGATCCCTGCTCCATTAAGCGCTTCGCCCGGTATTCGCCCGGAGAAATCCCCTCCAGCTCCTTGAACACGCGGGTAAACTGTTTGCTGTTCTCAAAGCCGACGGCTTCGGAAACTTCGCCCAGCTTGATAAGGTTCTCTGCCAGCAGAGTTTTGGCATGCCGGATGCGGACCTTTTTGAGATACAGGACAAAGCTTTCGCCGGTATATGCCTTAAAAGCCTCACTGAAATACGAATAGTTAAGAGAGACATGATTGCTTACCATCGCCATATTCAGCGGACGGGCATAATTTACCTCGATATAGTCCAGCGCTTTTCTCATGTCCGCATGCTCGGTATGGGCTGATCTTAACCCTATAATATAATCGTTCACACTGATGAGCAAATGCTCCAGTGCCCGGTAATAGTCATGGAAATGGCGGAAATTATACAGATTGCCGACTGTGCGGTACAATTTCAGCACTTCTACCGAAGCTTCCCCGTGGACACGGAATATTTCATCAAGCACCCGCTCATTAATGCTCCGGCCCACACTCTCCAGATAAGACAAATCCAGCTCGGATAAATGCTCTGTCTGAAAAATAACGCCGAGCAGCGCCTTCATTTCCTTCTCGCGGTCTGTGCCCAGCATATTGAGCAGCTTATGCAGCTCCTTCTCGGGAGAAGCAAAGCTGAGCCTGCCTTCCCGGATACTTTCATAGTCCACAAAATTTGCCTGGGGCGACAGAAAGGTATACTGCAGCGCCCGGCAGGCTTCCTTATAGCTGCTGCGGAAATCCTCCGGATTCCCGGTGCTTCTTCCGATCCCGGCGGTCAGGCCCTTCAGATCCTTTGCGGCTGCCTGCTTCGTAAGCTCCAGAAAGCTTTCCTTACCGCCGGCAACCAGCACCAGCTTCCCTTCCCAATCCGTCAAAATCTCCATAAACTTCTGTTCCAAGGGCCCGGTCAGCCTTTCGATCAGACCCTGTACCTCTCCAGGCTTCATGCGCGTGCCGTCGTTATAATAATAATTGAGTACACCTACACTAAAGGGCCGTTCCAGTTTGTGCAGCTCTTCCAGCTGCTCCTGCGACGGCTCGACATCCTCCTGCATCAGCAGGCCGCCCAGCCGGGCTGCACGCAATTCTCTGCGGTAGCCGGCCTGCTCCTGAGCCAGCCTGCGGGCGCTGCTCTCTCTGGATTTCCACTCTTCGTTGATCCGTTCCAGGATGTCGAACAGCTCCTCACGGCGGATCGGCTTCAGCAGGTAATCCTTCACCCGGTGGCGGATGGCATTTTTGGCATATTCAAAATCGTCAAAGCCGCTCAGAATCACCACAGCAGGCCCCTCGCCGGGCAGCGACTCCTTTGAAAGATTCTCCAGCAGTGCCATACCGTCCATCACCGGCATCCGGATGTCCGTAATAATAATATCCCTGCGTTCCTGCCTGAACAGCTCCAGGGCTTCCGCACCGTTGCTTGCCAGAGCAATATTGTACCGGGACGGGTATTCACGCTCAATCATGGCCTTAAGCCCCTGTCGGATCATTCTTTCATCGTCTACAATCAGCAGATTCTTCATGCCCGTTTATCCCCCATCAAAAGAACTTTCGGCAGCGTGATCAGCACAGTTGTCCATTGGCCTGCTTCACTGTGCACTTCCAGCCCGTACGCCTCGCCGTAAAACAGCTGCAGACGCTGATGTACATTCCTCAGGCCGATACCGCCGCTCTTAAAGCCGCCGGTACCGGACCCGGAAGCCTCTGCCGCAGACTCCTCCTCTTTGGCATAGATGGCCTCATGCAGTGTCTTGAGACGCTCCGGGGTCAGCCCGTACCCATTGTCGCGCAGCGCAATAAAGATGTCCCCTTCTGCTTCATATACATCGATCCGGATGAGCCGGTCGGCCCGTTCTTCACGGTCTGCGCTCCAGGCATGCTTTACACTGTTCTCCACGATGGGCTGCAGCGACATTTTCAGCACCTCCAGTTCCAGGTAGGCGTTCTCGATATTCAGCTCCAGCCCAATGATATGATCGAAACGGATGTTCATGACTTCAATATAGTTCTGGATATGGCGGATTTCATCGCGCAGCTTCACATATTCGCCTGACCATTTGAAGTTGTAGCGCATCATGCCGCCAAGCGAGGTCAGGGCATCCGAAATTTCCCGCTGGTTCTCAATCTCTGCCAGCATTTTGATATTCTCCAGCGTATTGTAGAGAAAATGGGCATCGATCTGGTTGTGCAGCGTGCGCAGCTCAGCCTCCTTGGACAGCGCCTGCTTGTGTACAGCCTGGGCGACCAGTGTATTCACCGTGTTCATCAGCTTGGAGAAGTGATGTGCCAGTTCGCCGACCTCGCCGCCGCCGCGGATCGTAATTCCCGTATAGGTCTCACCTTTACGCACCTTTTTCATCGTTTCGGTCAAATGACGCAGATTTTTCAGGATAAAAGCATTCATTACATAAGCAATGGCAGTCACCAGAAAAATAAAGCCGATATTGGCGCCAATCAGCAGATTGCGGGTCTGGGAGATATGCTTCATCACATCCTCCATGGATACCACATTGATCAGCGAAGCACCAATCCGCTCCAGCGGTGTATGAATCAGCAGGAAAGAGTTGCCGTTTTCTTTGTAATGGATATTCCATTGCCCGGTGTCCCGGTAGTGCTGCAGCCGTTCATCAATCGCATGCTCCAAATTTTTGTATTCTTCCGTAAACGATTGATCCGTACGCGTAAACAGCCGCATTCCGGAATCGGCAATGAACATCTGGGACTGGTTGTCCCGTACCTCAGTGTAGGTTTTGGGAGTAAAATTGTTCAGCATCATATCAACCTGGATCATACCGACATGATGCCCTGCAGGAATGCTGATGGCACGGAGGAGCGACACCTTGGGCTGCCCCTCCGTCATCAGGTTTACGTAGCGCTGCATCACATCCGGGTCATTGTTCTGGAATACCCACAGCTCCCGGCCTTCAAGCTTCAGCGCTTCCTGATACCACGGCTCCTTGTACACCCGGTCTTCACGCAGAATAATCGGCCAGATCTCATACATGCTCTCGTTGTTCGAGTACAGCCGCAGATGCTCAATGCCCGGATTGTTCAGCTGGATGCGGCTCAGGTTGATAAACGTAGATGTATTAAAATCCACAAGCTCCCCCAGCGTCATGGCACTTCCGTTGGACAGATAGCTTTTCACATCCTTGTCAGAATCCGCGATCTGGGCTGCCCGCTCCATCACTTCAATCTGGTTAACGATATGCAGCTTCTCCATCTGCAGCAGGTAATCATTCTTGTCCACCGCATCGCGGACATACGTATTGTTGATCGTTCTGAAGGAGTACACGGAGACCAGCAGGCTGGGGCCCAGAATAATAAAAATATACGCGGCAACCAGCCTGCTCTGCAGCGATCTGCGCCCCCACCAGTAGCTGAAGGAACTCCAAAGCTCTTTAATCCGTTTATGCATACGCACTCTCCCGTTACCTGCGTTATTGCGTAGAACATGTAAATCTCTAGATTTGCAGCAAACAACCCAAAAGCCCGCGGTCAGCGGGCCATTGGGTCTTAATTGATACTATTCCATACCGAGTTTCTTTTTGTTCTCCTCATATTTGCCCTGTCTGTAGGCATCGAAGGTGGCAAAGCCTTCTTTCTCCTTCTTCGCGAGATAATCATTCCAGATTTCGTCGAATTCAGCATCGGAGGAGGCCATCAGCAGCTTCGGCATCGTTTTGCCGCGGAGTCTTTTCAGCTCAGTAGCAATAATGCCTTCCGGCGAGTTGCCGGTAGGGTCAATCAGCTGGAACTCGGAGGTGTTGATCGCCTTACCGCGGGTCCAGTCTTCCAGCTGCTTGAACGGTTCTACCGATTTAGGCGCCCATTGATCGGTGATGTTCGTGTTCTGCATCATCCAGAAGGTGAAAGAGGAGCCATATTGCTTATCGAATGCCGCACGGTCACTGTTCATCAGCTCGAATGCCTCAGGAAGGAACTGGTCTTTTCCGTCAATTGTATCATAGCTGACGCCTTTTTCACCCAGATACAAATCTTTATTTCCTTCTTCACTGTTCAGATAGCTGAGGAATTTGATGGCGCGTGCTTTATCCTTTACATTCTTGGAGATCAGGGTCACCGTCCAGCCGGAGATCCCGGGACCGTTCAGCGTAGGCTGATCCAGTGCAGTATTGGAAGGACCGTCTACAGCAATGTAGGTCTGCTCAGGATTTTTCTGGAAGATCGTTCCAAGCTGGGAAGCAAAGTCTGTACGCTGGTACAGCATGGCAAAGTAGCGGCCTTGAGCGATTTTTTCTTCCATTTGAGCCCGTTTGTCGATGAAAATATCCTTAGCCAGCAGTCCGTCCTGGTTGGCCTGGCGGAGCGTCTTCATCCAGCGGATGTACTCAGGATCGGTTTCGCGCTCATACACTTTACCGTCCTTTTCCCAAGGAATCGCCAGGAAGTTCTGCAGGTAGCCTTCCAGGGAGTCGTTGCCGTTCTCAGTAAATTCATGCAGGCCGAGCGGGATCAGCGGCTGGCCGTTAACCTGCGGGAATTTCTCCTGTGCCATCTTCAGTGCGTTCAGGAAGCCTTCCGGTGTGCGCATATCCGGGCTGCCGATCGCTTCATAAATATCTTTGCGCACTACGAAGGTCTGGTTGGATACATAGTTTTCGCCATATTTTTCATAATCGGCAGGTGAAGAGGAAGAGTTCGGATAACCGTATACATTGCCGTCCGGTTGAGTATACCAGCCGAGCTTATCTTTATCGGAAACCTTGTAGAAGTACGGATCATATTCATCTGCCAGCTTGTTGAGCGGAAGCACCATTTCGCCCTCAATCATTTTCTTGATGGCATCTTCCCAGTAGCCCAGTGTAATGAAATCAGGCAGCTGGCCGGAAGCAATCATGGTGTTCAGCTTTTCATTCTCATTGCCCGCAGGAACGATAAAGTTGATATTAACCCCTGTCTTTTTCGTTACATACTGCGAGGTCGGGTCTACGCCCCATTTATTAGGGAACCAGGAGAAGTTCAAATACCAGTCGAAGGTGATTGGTGAAGTATCGCTTTTCCAGCCCGGCTCATCTGCGGATACCGGTGCAGCAGTCGCCTCAGCAGCAGGCTTTTCTGTTGCTGCTGTGTTCGTACTGTTCCCCGTGTTTTCCTTGGCATTGTTACCGGCATTGTTACCATTTCCACAGCCTGTTGCCGATAATGCCAGAATCAGGCTCAAGAGCAGCACCATGGATTTTGGCTTGCGTTTCATGCCCATGCTTATTTACCCCTTTTCTAAAATGTTATGAATTTAGTTATAAGCTCAACCCCGGGTCCGCAGAATGCGGATGCCGGAGGAGTTACCGGTGTAATACGGCCGCTGATCAGCCTTTGATGGAACCGATCATCATGCCTTTAACGAAATAGCGCTGCAGGAACGGATAGACAAAGACAATCGGCAGCGTGGTGACAACCATGGTTGCGAGCTTGATGGACTGGGAAGTTACGGTTCTTGTAGCAGCGCTGCCCTGCACAGCGACCATCATCTGGTTGGAGCTGGACTGGGCCACCACACGGAACAGATAAGTCTGGATCGGCTGCAGATCCGGGTTGTTGATGTAGATGATACCTGCAAAATAGTCATTCCACTGGTACACCCCGTGGAACAGGGCGATGGTCGCAATGACCGGCATCGATACCGGAAGCACCACCCGCAGCAGAATCGACCAGTCATTGGCACCGTCAATCCGCGCCGCTTCCTCAAGCCCATCCGGAATTTCCCGGAAGAAGGTCATGAAGATAATAAGGTCAAAGAAGCTGAACATTACAGGAATAATATAGACCAGGAAGTTATCCAGCAGGTGAAGATCCCGGTTCAGCAGGAAGGTCGGAATCAGTCCCCCGTTGAAGAACAGTGTAATCGTACCGAGAAGAATGTAGAATTTGCCGCCGATCAGGCCTTTGCGGGACAGCGCGTAAGCTACCATCGCCGTGAAGAACACGTGAACGACCACGCCGATCACTGTCTTGGCTACTGTAATACCCATCGCCGTCATAATGCCGGGACTGGCGAATACCGCGTCGAAGTTTTCCAGACTGAACATCCGGGGCCACCAGTAAATTCCGCCCAGCATGGCGTCGTTCCCGTCGTTGAAGGCATTAACCAGCACATACCAGATCGGGTAGAGAGTGATAAAGCAGATGCACAGCATGATCAGATTGTTGACGGTGTCGAATACAGCCTCGCCTAAGGTTTTGCGTTTGAGAGAAAACATGATTTAGATCCTCCTTCTTCTAGAACAGCGACGTGTCGTTGATTTTTTTGGATACCTGGTTGGCAATCAGCAGCAGAATCAGTGCGATGACTGCCTTTATCAAGGTGACCGCCGCAGAATAGGAGAAGCGGTTGGAGACAATCCCTGTATAGTAGATATAGTAATCGATAACATTACTTGCACTGTCGTTAAGTGAATTCCGCAGAACCAGGATCTGGTCGAAGTTGGAATTGAGCACACCGCTGACTGCAAGAATAAACAGAATGCTGATGGTTGAGCGGATCGACGGCAGTGTGACATACCACATTTTCTGAAAACGTCCGGCTCCATCAATTGTAGCCGCTTCATACATCTCCGGCGATACTCCGGCGATTGCCGCCAGATAGATAATGGCCGACCAGCCGAGCTCCTTCCAGATGTCGGAGGTAATGATGATCGTCCAGAAATAGCTGGGTTCTGCCAGATAAGTAATCGGCTTGTCAATGACGTTGAGCGCCAGCAGAATGTTGTTGATAATCCCCACATCGGCCAGCCAAGTCGCCAGGATCCCGCCCAGGACTACCCATGACAGAAAGTGCGGCAGGTAGGAGATTGTCTGGATCGCCTTTTTGTAGCGGAGGGAACGGACCTCATTAAGAAAGAGTGCAAAGATGATCGGCAGCGGAAATCCGACCAGCAGCTTGATTAGGCTGATGCCGAGCGTATTCTTGATTACATTCGGCAGATCGTCGTCATCCAGAAATTCTCTGAAATGCTCAAGTCCGACCCACGGCGCTTCGGCAATCGATTTGACGATGTTGTAATCCTTGAAGGAAATGATCAGCCCGTACATCGGAATGTAGTTGAAAATAATCATCCACACCACGCCGAGCAGTGCCATGGTCTGCAAATGCTTCTGAGCCAGAAGCCTTTTCCAGAGCGGGCTTTTGTTAACTTTACCGGTTTCGATTACGGGCGGAAGCGGCGGTATCAGGACCGGATTTACATCGGCATTTCTTTTTTTCTCCATCATATGGACCTCCAGAATACCTATCTGTTTTTATGTGTAAAGCGCTTTCAGCTCTATGTATTTATTGTAGTTGGGTTGGCGTATTTGCGCTAGGGTTCAGATTTCGTATTTGGGGGCTCATTTTTCGGCTGTAAAAAAGAAAGGGGACAGGCCGTCCCCTAAGCCGTCTGTCAAGCTGATGGTCTGTCTATGCCATAACCGCAAGAATGGAGGCCACTTCGCCCCTGCGGAGCCTTTCCGCCTCCGCCCCCCGCAGCTGACGGCCGGCAATCTCCCCGGCAGTACCATCCCGGTAGACCAGGGTCAGATGGGTAATAACCACCGGATCAGCACCAAAGGTATCGGCACGCCGCGGATTATGGTAAGTGACTTCGGTGCCCCCGAGGAAAGTGAATGACAGCGTGCCCTGTTCATCGAACAGCCAGCCCGGCAGCGCTGGTGACAGCGTCAGCGTCAGCTCCTCCTGCTCTACCGAGAAAAGCGTGCTTCCGGCCATCATTGTTTTCCACATGCTGAGGAATTCTGCGGTAGACCCGCTGAGTCTGGCTACGAAGCCCCGGCCATGCGTATGCGGGTCCGGATTTCCTCCTGTTGAAATAAACGAGGAATTCTCCAAGGTGCTGCGTCCGTATACAGCCGGGTCCAGGAACGGAATGAGCGAGGTCCGCATCTCGCTGAAGAATTCCTCATATAATCCTGATTTCAAAAGCGCCAGCAGATACTTGTAGGACATATGAAGGAAGTTGGACTCCCGTTCCTGCCAGCCGGGAGTAAACGCCCGGATCCGCCCGATTTCATGCGACTCCTCCTCAAGCGAAACCGAGGTCCGGTACATCGAAGTGACGCGGTCGAACAGCTCTGTTGACTTCACCCGGGTATAGATTTCCCTTGCCTGATCAGTGCTCTCCAGCGTCTTCAGCCAGCGGGCCGGCCCCTCCAGGAAGTAAGGCAGCGCATAAGCCCTGAACTCCAGCACTTTCGCTTTCGGAAGACCGTAGCCGCTGATGAGCGGCTTCCCTGCATCATCTGTAACCGGCTCGAAGGACACCGCTTCAAAGCGGAAATAAGTCGGGGTCAGGCCACCGCCCAGTTCAACAGCCCTGCTGATGCCCTGATCCAGCTTCACCATAAATTTGCCCAGCGCATCACGGATCAAGGTAAAGGCTACCTCCCGCTCTTCCCCGCTGATTCCGAAGCGTACGCTCTCCCGGTAAGCTTCACGGGCCGAAGCCACCTGATCCCAGTACTGGAACTGGGAAATTTCCTCTGCCAATACGGCATTCACAGCCTCAAGAGTACCCTCCAGGAACCAGGCCATCTCAACCGGGAAAGCCGCACTTCCGGCAGCCGTGTCTTTATCCTCCAGCGCTTCCAGCAAAAAGGCCACCATCCGCTTCAGCTCGAACGTCTCGCTCATGCCGGAGCCGAATAATCCCGGCAGCCCGTTCATGGCATCATTCCAGCTGGGCTTGTTGCCTTCCATCTCTACACCCATGCCGTATGGATCCAAAGTGGCGAATTTGTTAAGGGCCAGAGACACCATTTTTACGAACAGGCTGGTGCGGTAGATCTCCCCCAATCCGCCTTCTGTGCGCAGCCAATGGGTATCAGCCGCTTTGCGCTGCAGCCGGTGCAGCTTCTCTTCATCCTCCAGCAGGGCGCCGTACTGGCGGACCTTCCCCTTGCTGAGCACGTACTTCTCACTGCGCGGCAGCACATAAGCCGGACTGTCATAGAAGGTGAAAGTCTGATCCCCGAACAGCAGCTCCTGCAGTTTATCCGGGAAAATCTCCAGGTAGCCCTCCACGAGATCCAGATTGTATGTCCAGTGATCAGACCAGAAGCCTTCACCGAAGGATGCCTCAATATTCTGCTGTGACAGGGCCAGCACTCCGCTGAGGAACTGTTCCTCTCCTACATTCAGCTTCACATTGTGATCGGCAATGTAATTGATCAGCCTGCCGGGCGTAAACTTGGCGGCGCACAGCCTGCCTAGCTCCTCTTGATGATCTTCTGCAGCTTCAGTAATAAAGGCAGCAAGGCTGTCCTCCTTGCCCGGAACAATCTCAAAGCTGGTGCCCTGCACGCTCAGCGGGTTGTAACCGTCTGCCTGGATCAGACTGTAGAACATTCTGATGTTGAAGCTGCCTACCTGCGGGTGGAAGAACACATCGTTGCGCCGGTTCTGATTCATGTCGCGGAAGTTTCCGTTGCCCTGGGAATAATATTCCGGTGCCAGCGAGAAGAAGTTGTAATCCCGCTCCATATCGCCGTGCTTGCGGGAATAGAGATGCACAACAAAGCCGTCTCCCCCGTTATCGAAGATAAACGGATAGCCTCCGCGCAGAAAATTGTCCAGATAAGACTGCCGGCAGTAAGCATCGAACAGCTCTGAAGAAGTGCGGGTAGCGATGTCTGCAGTCAACGCTTCGGTCAGGCTGGCCGCCTCCTTGGCTTTGGCTGTAATATAGGCATCACGGCTGAGTTCAGCAGCTTTATTGTTAATCCTGGCAATGTCGCTGACATGCCCGATGATCGTATTTACGGTAAGCCGCTCTCCTGGTGCAAGCCTCCGCGCAAGCCCGCTGAAGCCGCAGGGTACCTTGTTTACCGGATACTGCGGCTGCTCCAGCAGCTGCGCAAGACTCACTTCGGCGAAGCGGTCGGGAAAGGCAAGCGAGGTATTCCCCCCGAAGATAAGCTCGAAATCTACGATAGGAGACAGCTGTTCATCTTCGCCTGTAAAGGAAAGATAGAAATGCCCGCTTGTAATTTCACTAACCTCTGCGTCATCGTTCGTACTGGAGCGCAGCTTGTAGAAGGGAATCCCGTTCTCCAGATTGTAGACGTCCATCCAGCTGCGCAGCAGGTTGCCCATTTCCTTGTAACCGCCGTTCGCCACACCGAAGGGAAGGATCTCCGGCAGACCGTCAAGCAGCTCCAGCTCAAGCTCTGCAGTGCCTGTGTTCTCAATCTCAACCCGGCGGACCAGTGCGGCATAATCATCATTCGGCAGGTTGAAATAATGTACTTTCGTTCTTAGTCCATGCCCTTCATGCAACTCCTCTATGGTCAGGCCGTTCGGATGAATCGTCATCGTCCGCCGGAGTGCGGCATCCGGCCGCGAGGATTGAAAAGGCTCATACATCTCCCCGGTATTCCCCAGCTTCAGGAAGGTCCGGAAGCCTGTAGCGGCTACATTCTTATAAGAAATACTTGCCGGCGAGAACTCCATGATCGGTGAGTTTTTGTCGCGGACCCCGAAGCTGCACACCCCCTGTCCCCGGTTCACATAGAACGTCCACATCGGAATGCCCTTCAGCCCCGCGAGTCCGGGAAGAAAGCTGGCAAACGGTTTGGATTCGTGGAACCCCTCCATCACAAAAGTACCGTTATCAAAATAATAATTGCTCATGATAGAACCTCCTGAAAGTTTTGTGAGCGTTAATTCAAAGCGATATGCTTCGTGCTTCGTGCAAAATCGGCTTCGGAAGCATTCAGCCTGGTTTTCACTTATCTAACTACATGTGTTGTGATGGAGTGAGCCGGCAGCCGGCATTCAGCCAGCATCTCCCCCAGACCGAGCGTTACGGTACGGTCCACTTCGCCTTCATTCATCAGCACCACAGCGATGCTTCCGTCAGGGTTGCGGAACGCGGTCGACAGCACATCTTCCGCCGCTGACTCCAGCCCGATCCGCACGGCACCCGGCGCTATAAACTTGCTGAAATGACCGATATAGTAATAAGAGCTGTTGAAATGAATCTCATCCGTTACGGTATCGGCAATGACCGGCGCATCACAGAGGTTCCCGACATGGTTCGGTCCACCGGTCTCATCCAGTACCAGATTCCAGTCCAGATACCCCTCCGTCCACGCGTTCAGGTCGCCGATCATATTGCGGCCGTAACGTTCTCCGGTGAACCATTCGCCCAGCCGTACACCGCCCTCCTGACAGCCTTCCGTGAACAGCAGATGCTTATCGGGGAACAGCTCATGGGTCTTGGCCACCTTGCCGAACTCTTCCCCGCCATACCAGTGAAACCCGGTACCCCATACATACTTTGCAGCTTCCGGATCAGACAGAATCGGGGTTACCCGTTCAATCATAATGTCGCGGTTATGATCCCAGATCACGATGTTTACATCATCCATCCCAGCAGCGTGCATGGCCGGGCCGAGATGATTTTTGACAAAATCCCGCTCCTCCTCAGCGCTGTATATGCAGGAATCCCAGGTTTGTACCGCAGCCGGCTCATTCTGCACCGAAACTGCCCAGATCGGAACGCCTTCCTTGCGGTAAGCCTCAATGAACTTCGTATAATATCGCGCCCATACCTTCGCATATTCCGGCCTCAGCGAACCGCCGTTGTTCATCTCCCCGTTACTCTTCATCCAGGCCGGAGGGCTCCATGGGGAGGCCAGCATCGTGAAGGGGCCGCCTTTTACCGCCATGGCCTCTTTGATCATCGGCAGCACCCACTTATGGTCTCTGGAAATATCAAAGCTGGCCAGCTCTGTATCCTCATCCTGCACATACGTATAATTGCCGAGCGCGAAGTCACAGCTGTGAATATGCACACGCCCCATGCTGTAGTTCAATCCTTCTTCCGGATGAAAATATCGGCGGATGATTTCAGCCTGCTGTCCGGCGCTCATCCGTGACAGCGTATAGGCTGCCGCCTCTGTAAAAGCGCCTCCAAAACCGATGATTGTCTGGTACGCCTGCTCCGGATCCAGCTGCACATCCGCTTTCCGTCCGGCTTCACACCTTTGAAATACGATGCCTTCCCTGGCGCTCAGCCGTTCTCCCGTATCTCTTGCGGTTACCACTGTTGTAACTGCGGCCATTCCATTCATCTCCCTGAAAGAATTGGTTGCAAATCGAAACCGGTTTCGATTGTTGAGAAAAAAAATTGCCCAGGCGTCAAACTTCATTGCCGCCTGGAGGCGCACAGGATTCCCTCACCACGACTTCAACAGGAAGCACCAGCGCTTCATGTCCTTCCCGGCTTTTGCCGATCGAAGAGAGCAGAATTTCCGCAGCCCTTGTACCAAGCATTGTGGTATCCTGGCGGATTGTCGTCAAAGCAGGTGTAACATAGCCGGCTAACTCAATGTCGTCGTAGCCCATAACGGAAATATCCCCTGGAACGGACAGTCCCTGGTCCTTTGCAGCCATCACCGCACCCAAAGCAAGCAGGTCACCCGAAGCGAAGACGGCTGTCGGACGTTCCGGCAGCGCCAGAAGACTCTGCATAGCGCCATAGCCGGCCTCCCGCGAATAAAAAGCACCGAGGGCAATATAATCCTCCCGCACTTCGAGCCCCTGAAGCTCAAGCGCTGTCCTGTACCCCTGCTCACGCTGCCGTCCAGGAAAGGTATCTTCTCCCCCGCTGATATGGGCAATCCTCCGGTGTCCGAGCGAAGCCAGATATTCCACGGCCAGCTGTGCACCCGCTGCGTTATCTGAACAGACCGTATGGGATAAGGCTGTCTCATAGTCCAGGATAACTGTAGGGATATTGCTCTCCAGCAGTTCCTTGAAATAAGGGTCATCATACTCAGAGAGAAATACAACCACTCCATCGACTCCATGAATCCGGCAGTTCTCCAGATATCCGCTTTTCTTGCCGCCGACATCCTTTGAGATAAACATAAGGGCGTAACCTTTGGCTACGGCAACCTGCTTGAAGCTCTCAATGACCGCACCGAAAAATGGATGACGGAAGCCCGCCCCTGTGCCTTCCACGAACAATACGCCGATGGTCCAGGATTTCTTGGTGGTCAGCGTGCGGGCATGGGCATTGGGCAGATACCCCATCTCCCGGGCAGTCCGCAGAATTTCCTCCCGCGTCTTTTCCCGCACATCGGAATAGTTATTGAATGCCTTGGATACCGTCGTCGGCGAGTAACCGGTTCTTTTGGCAATATCATATATGGTAGTCAATCCGGTTCACTCCCCCGACTCAAATGTAAGCCCTTTAATTGTTCACTGCCATTCTAACTTCTTTCGTTACGGCCGTCCAGCATAAAATATTTCTGAACCGCAGGCAGCAGTGTCACGGCTTGGATCAGCATCCCCAGACCAGTGTAGAACACATGGACCGCAGATACCGCATTCATCATGTAAGTCTGCACCATTATCCAGATGATCTGCCCGAAGCCGATGTAGAGCGAAAGCGACCAGCTGCTGTGCAGCTTCCGGAAGGGGGTCAGCGCTTCGGCCCAGCTCCATTGCGGCTTTTTGACCAGTCCATAGAGCACCAGCAGCGGCAGCAGCCCGAAGATGAGCAGCAGCAGAATACCCGGGATGATAAAGCTCCCGAAAGGTGATCTCTCGAGGACAGAGGCCGGCATGCCCATCATCTCTCCGCTGGGGTCGGCAATCAGCATCAGTCCTCCGCCTATCGCCCCTATTCCCAGAAAAGCATGCAAAATATACAGAACAATTACAGCTCCCGGCCTTTTCCCGCTGTTCGCCATACAATCCCCCATTTCATGTAATTAAAGAATCTCCAGAAGAGTTTACAGGTTTTTCCTCCCCCTGGCGAAGACAGATGTCACACATGAAGGGGGAACAGGCTTATTCGGCAGGCGGTGTGAAGCGGCGCGCTTTACGTTATACTAATGTTACCAGAACAAATAAGGAGACAGGGGGCTGCCGCAAGGCTTCCCTTCACACATACCTATGACCGAAAACAAACCGTCACCGTCACTAACCAAGCAATGCGCTTACTGCCACGGGCATAAGCCGCTCTCTGAATTCCGCAGACGGACCGGAAAAAGGTCCAAAGGGCAGTCCCGCCGGGGGGCCTGCCGGGAATGCCGGAAGCAGCAGGCGGCTGCGGGCTCAGCTGCCCTGTCCCGTTCACCTGACACTGCAGCGGCTGTGCCGGTGCAGGACCTGGAAGCTGCGCCTGCAAAGCGTAAAAAGAAAAGACAGACGGCGCAGATCCCCCAGGCTCCGGCCGTATCTGCACAGCCAGGGCCAAAAGCCCATCTGCACTCCTTGCCGGAGCGCAGCAAAGACATCAAGGCCGGACAGACGGCTCCGGGAGCCAAGGGCAGATCCCGCCACCGCGGCACCGAGCAGCACCGGAAGCCTTACCCGCAGGGGGCCAGACCTGATCCGCAGGATGCCTCTGCTCTTACGCCTTCCTTCAAGGGAATGATTCTGATGCGCGGCCACAGTGACAAAGGGCGCCGCTGGCATCAGGAGATTGACCTTGAGCTTGCGGTGACGCTCGTGAAGGAGCATGCGGCAGTGGTTGTTAACCGCCGCACGATCCGCCGCCTGTACAGCAATAAAGACTTCAGGAATATGATCCTGACCAGGGATAATTACACCTGTTACTTTTGCGGATTATACGGGGATACCATCGACCACCTTCTGCCCCGTGCCAAGGGAGGGCACACCACGCCAGATAACTGTGTCTGTGCCTGCAATTTGTGCAACCAGACCAAGGCTGACCGTGATGTGGAGGAGTTTATGGGCCGTTCCCTCCAATAATCCTTTCATTTCGGGTGCCGCGGTCAAGCACCAAAAGCGCTCCCGGAGACCGGGCATGCTGTTCCAAATAGGGACAGCAGCCTGACCGGAGCGCTTGTGATAAATTCAAATATAGACATCTGTCATTTAACAGTAATATTCTTCACTCTTCCAACCTGGCCGTCTGTCAGCCGTACCTTGATGCCGTGCGGATGACGCGGCGAGTTGGTTAGAATGTCCTTGACCGTGCCGTGTGTAAGCTTGCCTGAGGCCTGATCCTGCTTCAGCACAATATCGACCTCAAGCCCGGGCCGGATGTCTGCTCTAAGCTGGCCGTTCATACAATCCCCTCCTTTCGGGAGCGGGCAGCCCGCTCTGTGATGTTCATGCCGCAAATCACAAATTTTACTGACCAAACAAAGGATGAGACAGCTATGGCCTTCGGAATCAGCAGAGAAGAATTAAACCAGTGGAAACAGGCGGTCTCTGCCGGAGAGATCGCGTTCCTGACTCATTATTGGATTGACCCCCGGTTTCCGGGAATTACAACAGTAACCAAGGTAGGCTGCAGCGATCTGGACCGCTTGAGAAGCTGGTGCAAGTCCCATGGCCTGCCCGCACAATACATCCACAACCGCAAGCCTTTCCCCCACTTCGATCTCATGGGACCGAAGCAGCCGGAAATCCTCCGGCAGGAGGGCTTATGGGAGCAGCTGGAACGCTTCCGGATGCTGTAAACAAACAGGCGGATTATTTTTGGTTCCGCAAATCCTTCATGATCTGGCGGCCGGTCGGAGTCTGGGCGAGCCCGCCTCCGGCCGTCTCCCGGTGCTTCTCCGGCATGGCTGAACCGACCTCCAGCATCACCTTGATCACTTCATCCGAAGGAATAACGCTGTGCACGCCGGCCAGTGCCATATCGGCGGCGGCGAGCGCGGTCACGGCACCGAAGCCGTTCCTTACAATGCACGGGATTTCCACAAGGCCGCCCACCGGATCACAGATCAGGCCAAGGGTATTCTTCAGTGCAAGACCTACGGCATGCACCGCCTGCGCAGGCGTTCCTCCGCGCAGCTCAGTCAGAGCGCCTGCCGCCATGCCGATAGCCGATCCGACCTCAGCCTGGCAGCCGCCCTCTGCTCCGGATACAAAGGAATTGTTGGCGATAACATAGCCTATTGCTCCCGCCGCGAACAATCCGGATACCATATAATCATCATCCCAGTCAAAACGCTCCTGGCAACTGAGGAATACACCGGGAATGATCCCGCAGGAGCCGGCAGTCGGAGTAGCAATAATGCGCCCCATGGAAGCATTCACTTCCGATACGGCCAAGGCATAGGCCATAGCACTGCCGGCCGGTCCGCCGAGACAAGGCTCATCCGCCGCATTGTAGGCAGCCACCCGCTGTGCATCAAGGCCGGTCAGGCCGCTGCGTGAAGTGGTATCTTCATGCATGCCGCGGTGGACCGCTTCTTTCATCACTCCGTAATATTGGCTCATCGTGGCAAATTCCTGTTCCTTGGAGCGGCCGGACTCCGCACTCTGCTCCTCCAGCATAAGCGCCCCGATTCCCATTCCGCGCTCTTCGCATAATACCGCCAGCTGGCTTAGTGTTTGAAAATTCATGACGTGCTTCCCTTCCCCTTCTCTTCTTGCGTAACTTCGTTCAAATCAACCACCTTCACGGATTTCACAGCCGGCAGGGCGGCCAGCTCCTGCAGCAGCTCCGCCGTGGCACTTTCATCCAGCTCCAATACCGTTAATGCAGCACCGCTGCGGTTCTTCCGGTCCAAAGACATATGCCCGATATTGAACTCACCCCGGCGCATCACATCGGTAACGCTGGCGAGTACGCCCAGGTAATCCATATGCTGAATCAGCACCGTCGGGTACATACCGGTGAGCTTCACCGTAAACACGTCGATGTCCACAATCTCTATATTGCCTCCTCCGATCGAGATCCCTGTCAGCGTCAGCTCAGTTCCTGTCCTGCTGCCGACCAGCCGCAGACGGACCGTATTGGGATGGGGAAACAGGCCTGCCCCCTGCCGGAAAGAAATCTCCATTCCGGCTTCAGCTGCAAGCTCTATGGAGCCCGGCAGACGTACATCATCGGTTGCAAAATCAAGCAGTCCCCCGGCGATTGCCCTGTCCGTACCATGTCCCTGATAAGTTGCGGCAAAAGAACCGAAAAAAATAACCTCGGCCTCACGCGGCAGCTCGCCCAGCACCTGGCGGGCCGCTCTGCCGATCCGTGCCGCTCCTGCTGTATGCGAACTGGAAGGACCGACCATGGCCGGCCCTATAATTGAAAAAACATCTTTAAAACGCATAGATCTTATCTCCCGCTCTCAGCTTTCGCAATATACTGCCCAACTATTATACTGCACGGAAGCCGAAGCTACACCCATTACATTACTTGTCAGCGGATGGAACTGCGGATCTGCGGCATTGACGGGTAACAGTTTCCGGGTAAATCAGCAGTTCTGTGAAAAAAGCACAATACCGTCCCGCTCCTGCCAGCCGATGCCTGACCAGAAGCTGCGTCCCGGCCCATTGTCTTCAATAACCATCAAATGGCACTTCACGATTCCCGCATTCCGCAGGCCTTCCAGGCAGCGGGCTGCGAGTTCCCGCCCGATCCCCATGCCGCGGCACTCGCTGCTTACCGCGACATGATACATGTACCCTCTGCGCCCGTCATGGCCGCACATAGCGGTTCCGGCAAGTGAACCGTCTTTATTTTCACATACCAGGCTAAGCCCGGGATTGCGCTCCAGATAGCGGGTAATCTCCTCTTTGGAGTCCGCTTCGCTTAATCCCATCCCCGGAGTGTTCTCCCACAGCCGGTATGCGGCTTCGTAATCCTCTGCAATCATCGGCCTGTAATTCATAAGCTTCCCAACTTCCTGATTTTTTCTCTATCCCGCAGCCCGCGCCATCCGCCACCTCACAACTTCAACAGGTCTTGAAACAAGACGCTCCCCCATACTCTGCTTCGTTCCATCAACTACGCCTCTGTCTCTAACGGACTCAGATTCCCTTATGTCTGCAAAAGAGAACGGTTTGAGCGGCTAACGAACCTCAGCTCCCTTATTGAACAAGATTCCTTGCTAAAACACCTTTTTGTGAAGGAATAAAGGACTACGGTCCTTTAGCTGTGAAAAAGAAGCGTTATGACAGAAATAACGGATCTACAGACCGTTAGCCTGGCATAGTATCTGATCAAAGCGGACGGCGCGAAATTCATGCACCGGTTGGCTTGCCGCTGCTCCCCTAACCCTCTAAACACAAGCCGGCCTTCCCCTGCAGCAGCGCACGCTTTTCTGGGCGCATGCATACCAATATACAGAAAGACAGAGCACAAGGAGGACGATAAGTGTAATGAACCCCATTTATCCCTATTACGGGGAAAAGACGGTATGCCGCAAGCAGCCTGTCGCCTTTCCCCCGCAGCATCAGGACCGTCAGCCGGGACTTGAAAGCCTTATGTCACCCCGCCCGATCAGCGAAAATCCGGAACACTGCGGCAGCGGAAAGCTCAAAGGCAAGGTTGCCCTGATCACCGGAGGGGACAGCGGAATCGGCAAGGCTGCGGCCATTGCTTTTGCCAAAGAGGGAGCCGACGTCGCCATAGCCTATCTCTATGAAGCCTCGGATGCCGAAGTCACGCAGCGGCGCATTGAAGAGCTGGGACGCCGCTGCCTGCGAATTGAGACGGACTTACGCTACAAGCAGTGCTGTTTTCAGGCGGTAGAGCAGACTGTGCGCACTTTCGGCAGGCTGGACATTCTGGTGAATAATCATGCCGTACAGTATCCGCAGCAGAGCCTTCTGGATATTTCAGAGGAACAGCTCTACCAGACGTTCCAGACCAATATTTTCCCGTTCTTTTTTCTGGCCCAGGCCGCTTTGCCCCACTTGAAGCGGGGTGCCTCCATTATCAACACAGCCTCAATTACCGCTTATCAGGGCCATAAGGAGCTGATTGATTATTCCGCTACCAAAGGGGCGATCGTCACCTTCACACGCTCTCTTGCCCTGTCGCTGGCTGATGACGGAATCCGTGTAAACAGCGTTGCGCCCGGCCCCGTATGGACACCGCTTATCCCCTCCAGCTTTTCGGCTGCAGAGGTCAGTGTGTTCGGCACGGATACGCCTTTCGGGCGTGCGGCGCAGCCTTACGAGCTGGCAGGAGCCTATGTCTATCTGGCCGGTCCCGACTCCACTTACGTGACAGGCACTTGTATTCATGTTAACGGAGGGGACATGGTTACAAGCTAAAGAGCCGCCGGACAATGCCTGTCCCCGGCAGCTTCCTTACCCACCTTGAAAGGACGTAGTGATGATGAACAAAATTAAAGGATATGAACTTCCGTCCGTTCGTCTTTCTGCCGGTCTGTACGCACTGGCCAAGCTGTCGGCTGCCGGCCTGACCTTCATGCTGGTTGCCATTCTGATGCTGTTCTTTCCGCACACCGGTGGAGTCCCCGAGGGATGGCCGGTCTCTGTTCCTTACGCTATTTACGCCTACGGACTGCCTGCAGCGCTGCTGGCGGACCTGCTGCTGAACATGTTCCGCTCCTCTTCCCTCGGCCCGGCTCTGGTGCTGTATGCCGCTGCCGGCTTCGGCGCCGGCCTGTGGCTGGCCTCCGAACAGGGGCTGGATGCAATAACCTGCGGCATTGCCGGTATCGCGGTGCTGCTGCTGTTCCGCCTGGCCCAGCTGGCAGGTGAACGCCATCCCTTCCTGCTCCCCGTGTTCTCGCTGTTCGTGCCGCTGCTCTGCCTGCTGCTGCTCTAAAACGCCGCGCTCAGAGCGCTTCGATAATATCTCCGGCAATAATGGCCGAAGGATCATGACGGTTACGGGCTGCCCGCTCACCGGCCAGTCCGTGCAGATATACGCCAAAAGCTGCTGCCTGCGCAGCTTCCAGTCCCTGTGCCAGCAGACCTGAGATCATGCCTGTCAGCACATCGCCCGCCCCGCCGGTCCCCATTCCCGGATGGCCTGTGATGTTTACATAGGCTTGTCCTTCTGGTGTTGCAATTACGGTATGCGCCCCCTTCAGCACCAGAATGACAGCATGCTTCCGGGCATAGTCCAGCGCCAGGCCGATCCGGTCGCGCTGAACCTCTGCTGTAGTAAGGCCCGCCAGCCGGGCCATCTCTCCCGGATGCGGTGTCAGGATTACCGGGTGGCTGCGCTCTGCCCATGCGCCGTAATCCGCATCCGCCAATATATTCAGGGCATCGGCATCAATCACCAGCGGGGAGCCGATCCCTTCCCATAAAGTGCGCAGCCATTCCCGGTCACCTTCGAACCGGCCGAGCCCCGGCCCGACAGCCGTGACATCCCGTCCGGCACTCAGCTTCAGCACTTCTGCAGCCGTGCCGGCATTCCAGTCCCCGTCTTCCGCCCGGCCGGCAGGAGCCAGCATAATCTCCGGGACGGCTCCGATCACCTGCGGCAGCAGTTTCCCGGGCAGCGCCCAGGTGGCCAGGCCGCAGCCTATCCTGAGCGACGCCCGGGCGGCAAGCAGCCCGGCGCCGCTCATGTTCATGCTGCCCGCCGCAAGCAGGACATGCCCGTAAGTGCCCTTGTGGCCTTCGGGCGAGCGGCGGCGCGACACGTCGACCTGCAGACGTGTCCGCAGCACCTCCGGCGTCAGCAGGCTGGCCTGCACGCCGGAGGTCCGGGCCAAGCCAGCGGGAATGCCGATGGAGCGGACCACCACCTTCCCGGCAGCTTCCGCGCCGGGATACTGCACCAGCCCGCGCTTAAGCAGCGCGAGGCACACGGTCACCGACGCATGAATGCACGGCTCATGCGTCTCCCCCGTGTCCGCGTCCAGCCCGCTCGGGATGTCCGCGGACACAATGGGCTTGCCGCTGGCGTTCGCTGCGGCAATCAGCTCCGCATAGGCACCGCGCGGGGCACCCGCGCTGCCGGTGCCGAGCAGCGCATCCACAATGCCGCTGCAGGCGGCAAAGTCCACCGCGTCCCTGCCGTGGACTGCGGCGGGGACGCCCATCGCTGCAGCGGCATCCCGCTGCAGGGCGGCTTCGCCCGCCAGCGACTCCGGCGCGGCGGCGTACACCAGCGTGACGGCGATGCCCGCCTCACGCAGGTGTCTGGCGGCGGCCAGTCCGTCGCCGCCGTTATTGCCTTTGCCGACGAGGATGAGCCAATGCTCGGCTTCGGCATGGTCCAGGGTCAGCGCTTCGTCGCCGCTGACCGTAAAGCCCGGCGGCTGAACGCCCGGGCCGCCGGTTCCAAGACCGGCGGCAGCCTCGGCGCCGGCCGCATTCCTGCGCCTGCACAGCGCGATAATCTCTTCGGCGATCGCCCGCCCGGCATTCTCCATCAGCGCAATCGCAGGAATGCCCAGCTGCTCAATCGTCATGCGGTCAAGCTGCCGCATTTCTTCCGCAGTCACCAGATCCATAACAGAACACCTCTTTCGTTCCATATCAGCGGAGTTTCTCCAATTTCCGGCGTTTGCCGGAAGTATGGCACCAGCGCGACAAACTTCAAGTCTCCTGATCAGCTGAGTAAAAGCCGCCCAAGGGCTTCGTGCCCATGTTTGCTTCAGAGGCGGCGCCGCTCGGATAAAAGCACCTCTGCCCCGGACGGCAACGGGGAATCGCAGTATTGAATTTCATACAGCGCTTCGGACCAAAACCCGCTCCCCTGCATTCTGCTGTAAAACTGCAAAAGATTCAGTTCCCGGCCCGTTTTAAGAACATTTATTGGAAAAAGTGCAGGTTTGCCGTGGCAAAGCTGAATCAGAGAGAGTGTCACAAACGTAGTTGGATTTCCTCCATTTAATTCCGTTCTTTTTCATCATTTTGGATTTTTAGTTGGAATTCCTCCCGTTATTTAGGCGGATAAGGGCCTTTGGAGACTGTGCCGGCACATTTAAGTGGAGTTTTTCCATCAAGTATTGTGATACCGGTCTTTATCGAAGAATTAGATGGAGAATTTCCACTTAGCTTGACCTGTACGCCCGCCCCTGTAACAGCTTTCTATAGAACAGCTAATACCAGATTGCAGATTGGAGTATGGCCCGACGAGACGTAAGATATAGCCCATTCAGCCCAGAAATTCTGACTTTTGACTTTTCACTTCCCAGACCGGCTCCAACCTTCAATAAATTCCAAATAAATCTCCAATCTCTACCTCCGTCCATCCCCCCGCCTGCCGCAGCCTACCCCGCCTCCTCACACCAACAAATCAATAAGCCACCGTAAACCGCTCCCGGCTGAAATTCCCTTCCTCCAGCTCATCGACGACAGCTACCGCAAAATCCTCAATGCTGATGCTGCTCTGGCCTTCCTCGTCCACAATCAGCCGGTCCAGGCCGATACGGAAATTGCCTGTCCGCCTGCCCGGTGAAATGACCGCCGGAGGGCTGATGTATGTGTAATCCAGCTCTGATTCCTTGTACTTTATATAGGCCTGCTCATGGGCGGCAGCCAGCGGACGGATGGACTCCGGGAACCCGGCTGTATCCATAAGAAGCTCTCCCGATTCTGTCTTAAGGCTGCCGGCTCCGCCGACAATCATCAGACGCTCCACACCGGCGGTACGCAGCCCCTGAAGCAGCGAATCTGCCGCAAGGAGCAGATCATTCTCCTGTCCCGGCTTCGGCCCGAAGGCGCTGATCACCTCGCCATGTCCACGGACAACGGCGGCTACCGAATCCGGATCCAATATATCAACGGCTGCAGTCTTCAGACGCTCATGCTCCATATCCACTGACTGCGGATTGCGTACTGCGGCCGTCACCTCATGTTTTCTTTTTAACGCCTCCTGCACAATAGCCCGTCCAATCTTTCCTGACGCTCCTAGTACTACAACATCCATCTGTTATATCCTCGCTTTCTGCATGCCTTAAGTCTAATTTATCCCATAGTCACTATCTGAAACCGTCCCGCCTAAAAATGCCGCATCATCCTCACTGGTACGGGGCGGGAGGATTTAAGCTGCCTATTCTGTAGAATGCCCGCCTTAATTACATTGAAGCGTATGCTCATTCCTCTCTTAACGCCGCAGGAACATACCCTGCGACTCCGGCATAACCGGAACAAAGCCATACTGTGCATACAGCTTGGACGCCTCGCCGTCGGCAATCAGACTGACATAGGTCTGCTGCGGAACCGTATCCAGATAGGATCTGATCTCACGCATAATCAGCTTTCCCAGACCGCGGCCCTGGCAGGAGGGCTTAACCGCAATATCTGTTACCTGAAAAAAGCAGCCGCCGTCCCCGATCACACGGCCCATGCCGACCAGTACGTTACCTTCATACAATGTTACTGCAAAACAGGACCGCGGAAGTCCAGCCGCCGCCCCCTCAGCGCTCATCGGACTCAGTCCTGCTTCCAGCCGCAGCGCCAGATATTGCTCCACTGCAGGAGGCTCATGCCTGATTTCAATATTGCCCATTTCCTTCAGCTCCCCTTATGTACTATTTCTGCTGCACCGCCCATACTGTTACCAGTATACATGACTATATACGACTGCGCCTGCCGGAGACAAGGGCAGCCGCTTCCCGGACGTTAGCGGAGTTTTGAAACGTCAGCCGCCTCTGGGACGTACAACAAGAAAAGAGTTTAATACACTAATAACGCGGCAGGTTCCGTGCATTCACCGCAGCAAATGACAGGATCGTTTTATTGATACCATTACTGACAGGAAAGGATGAAGGATTTATGACTTCTTTAGGCAAGCTTTTCAAGTGGGGCACCTTTACTTTGGAGGCCTTTATGGCCATACCGTTTATCGGAGGGGCTTTTGTTGTTTCCTACGGCTGGGCGCCGCTCGGAATCGCCTTTTTACTGCATGCGGCAGCGATTGTGATCCTGCTTAGAGAACGCGGCCCGTTCATCGGTAACGCCATTGGGGTTGTGACCTCGGTCGTTGCTCTCATTCCTTTTGTCGGCTGGTTTATGCACGCTGTCACCGCACTGGTTCTGCTTATCGAAGGGATCTCCTCTTCCCGCAGACGTCCGCACTACTAAACAGGCAGCTTGGGCAGTTCCAGGCCGCCATAACGTAAAAAGAAAGACCTTCGCGATGAAGGCCTTTCTTTTTTTGTATTATAAAGCTTTTATAAAAATATAAGGGCCAATGGTCTTCTATCCGCGTCCCGCAGAACGGGTATCGGTACGCCGGTGTCCGGTCTCTCCACTATGACGTGCATTTGCTGTGCTATTCTCAAAACGTTTGCGCTCCGTACGTTCCATCTGCACAATCTGACCTTCATGCACCACAATGTGCAGCGAGCCGAACTCCATGTCATCCAGAAGTCCTGCAATCCGCGCCAGCCATACCTCATCCACTTTCAGTGGTTTAGCCATTTCCAGCCTCCCTTTCCCCGGATAGGGGCGTATTCTCCGCCTTGAATCCCGTTATTACCAACTTGTTTACTGTGTTTTAACTTAGCATGGAACCAAAACGGCTGTCAATGATCATTTTTGCGGAGCAGCCAGCTTTTGACGATCATCGTGACCAGCGCCAGTAGCAGCAGGAGTGAGGCTACCGCGAACGATGCCGAGAACTGATATTCATTGTATAAAATTTCGACATGAAGCGGCAGCGTGTTTGTCTCTCCGCGGATATGCCCCGAGACTACCGACACCGCACCGAACTCGCCCATCGCCCGTGCATTACAGAGAATGATCCCGTATAACAGGCCCCATTTGATATTAGGCAGGGTCACACGCCAAAAAATCTGCCAGCCACGCGCGCCCAGTGTAATCGCTGCTTCCTCTTCCTGTGTCCCCTGATCCTCCATCAGCGGAATGAGCTCACGGGCTACAAAAGGAAAGGTAACAAACAAAGTGGCCAGCACAATCCCCGGAAGCGCAAATACGATTTTGATGTCATGATCGCTCAGCCAGGAACCGAACCAGCCGTGCGAACCGAACACGAGGATAAATATCAGCCCCCCGATGACCGGCGACACGGCAAACGGCAGATCGATCAGGGTAATCAGAAATCCTTTGCCGCGAAAACGGAACTTGGTGACCGCCCAGGCTGCCGCCACGCCGAATATTGTATTCAGCGGAACGGTGATCAGCGCTACGAGCAGCGTCAGCCTTAAGGCCGATGCGGCGTCGGGGTCGGTCAGTGCCGCCCAGTATACGTCCAGGCCACGTTTCAGCGCCTCCGTCAGCACGACGACCAGCGGCAGGACAATCAGCCACAACAGGACCAGCCCGGCGGCAGTAATCAGCAGCCATTTAACGGCCGGTGACTCGTTCGTTGCCGGAGAGGATACGCCGGCTTTACGCCCGGCTGCGAAGACAGGAACAGTACCCGCCATGTGATTACCTCCCGAAATTTTTGTGAGCGTTACCTTCTGAACTTACTTCGTACAAAAATCGCCCCGGAAGCATACGCCTAATTTATGCAAGAACCGCTTCTTTGACTCACTTCGGCAAAAATCACTTCGGAAGCATACGCTTAATTTTTGTGAGCGTTACCCCCATCCCGGAAGCATATCCGTATTTCCCGCCAGTCTCTGCGCCTACCGCGAGCTTTTGCGTGCCCAGCGCTGGAGCATGTTGATGACCAGCAGCATCAGGAAGGAAATCAGCAGCAGCAGCAGGGCTACTGCCGTTGCTCCGGCGTAATCAAACTGCTCCAGCTTGGTCATGATCAGCAGCGGGGCAATTTCTGTGCGCATCGGCATATTGCCGGAGATGAAGACTACCGAGCCGTATTCCCCGATCCCTCTGGCGAAGGCCAGCGCGAAGCCGGTGAGCAGTGCAGGAAGCAGCTCCGGCAGGACAATCCGCGTAAAAGTACGCCAGCGTCCCGCACCCAATGTAGCCGAAGCCTCCTCCATGTCTCTGTCGAGATCCTCCAGCACGGGCTGTACAGTACGGACTACAAAGGGAATGCCGATAAACATCAGCGCGAGCGTAATGCCCAGCGGCGTGAAGGCCACCTTCAGCCCCAAGGGTTCAAGCAGCGAACCGATCCAGCCGTTCTGGGAATACAGCGCGGTTAAGGAGACACCCGCTACAGCTGTCGGAAGCGCAAACGGGAGATCGATCAGCGCATCGAAAATTCTTTTGCCCGGAAACTCATAACGCACCAGAACCCAGGCCAGCAGCAGGCCGAAAAAAGCATTGGTTAATGCCGCAGCGGCTGCCGTCGTCAGACTGACCCGGTAGGAAGCCAGCACCCGCGGGTCTGTAGCTACATCCCAGAATTTCCCCCAGGTCAGCCCGGTGGAATTGAACAGCAGCGCTGAGAGCGGCAGCAGAACGACGAGGCTTAAATACAGTACGCTATAGCCCATCGTAATTCCGAAGCCGGGCAGCAGCTTGCGCCGCGCAACAGCCGTAGTAGTGACATTCATGTACGTCTTCATCCTTTCCTGCCTTCGGCTTATAGGCCGATCAGCACCCTCACGGGACAACTTTCCTGAACCCTCTGCGCCTGCCGGAATCCATTACAAAGCCGGGGCATGAAGGCCCCAGCTTTATCCGGGCCTCTTTAGCTGCCCGGAACGTAAATTTTGTCGAAGATTCCGCCGTCATTGAAATGCTTCTCCTGCGTTTCTTTCCATGTCCCGAATTTCTCGGCCAGCGTGAACAGCTTGATTTCCGGGAACTGCTCCTTGTACTGTTCCTTCACACTTTCCAAGGTAGGACGGTAGTAGTTTTCTGCGGCTATTTTTTGTCCTTCCTCACTGTACAGGTAATTGAGATAGGCTTCGGATACCTCGCGTGTATCTCTTTTATCCACCACCTTGTCGACTACCGCAACCGGCGGCTCGGCCAGAATGCTCTCGGACGGATTTACGATTTCAAACTTATCGGGGCCAAGCTCTTTGATGGACAGGTACGCCTCATTCTCCCAGGCAATCAGCACATCGCCAATTCCGCGCTCTACAAAGGTGGTCGTCGATCCGCGCGCCCCGGTATCCAGCACCGGTACATGCTTGAACAGCTCCTGGACGAATTCCTGTGCTTTAGCTTCATCGTTGTTATTGTGATCCAGGGCGTAGCCCCAGGCGGCAAGATAGTTCCAGCGAGCACCACCGGAGGTTTTCGGGTTAGGTGTAATCACTTCTACGCCTTCCTTAAGCAGGTCCGGCCAGTCCTGAATGCCTTTCGGATTGCCTTTGCGGACAAGGAATACGATTGTCGAAGTATACGGCGAGCTGTTAAGCTCAAATTTATTTTGCCAGCCTTCATTAATGAGGCCGGTTTCCTGCAGTGCGTCTATATCGTAGCCCAGTGCGAGTGTTACTACATCTGCTTCCAGACCGTCAATTACGGCACGGCTTTGTTTACCTGATCCGCCATGCGACTGTTTGACCGTAACCTTCTGGCCTGTTTCCTGCTCCCAGTAAGCGGCAAATGCCTTGTTGTAACTCTCATAAAGCTCCCGCGTAGGATCATAAGATACATTCAGCAGCTCCACCGGGTCTTTAGCCGGCGCTTTGGTTGCTTCTGCAGCAGCTGCCTGAGTGGCAGCAGCATTCCCGGATCCCGCTGATTCCGCTGAAGAACCTGCGTTGTTATTGGCAGTATTATTGCTTCCGCAAGCAGTGAGCCCCACCGTCAACAGTAGTGTAAATCCGGAGATAAGCCCCTTCTTGATCCCTTTTTTCATCACCAATCACTCCCCCATGTTTTCTCTTACATTTAAGGCCTGCCAACTTCTCTGAAGGTTCATGCTGCAAAAAAAGAACGGAGGAATGCCCGGGTTCGGCAGGTCAAATCGGTCATATGACACGTATCTGCGAGCCTGCTCCGGGCGTTCCTCCGTCGGTACGGTAAGAACTCTTATACAATTATTCCTACCTAATTAGTAGGTTATACAGACATAATACTGAATGCTCCATGCCCTGTCAAACCTTTTTTTCAAAAAAAAATCAAGGTCCTGCAGTTCCCCGTCCCCCGGCAGCAGATGGCGGCTGTTCCTGCAAGACCCACTTGTTATTGGGGCTCTAAATGTAATATTATTGCTACATCTTATAGGTCAAAAAAAGACAGAAGAAATCACTGCTTAAATGCCGGGGGCGACAATCATGGGAATGGATTTGGAGTATGCTCCTGCGCCGCAGCGGCCGCGGCTGTACAGGCGTATTGGAAGTAACATTGCAAAGCGGATCAAGGAAACCTACCGGTATGACACCGCGCTCTGGAGAATGGCACTCGCAGGCCCATGGGCTGTAAGTGTTCTCATATTTATGGCAGCCATTCTGGGCATCCCCACCGGCCTGGGAACCGCTGCGGATTTAATCCTTGCCGCCGGGGCTGGTACGATTGGACTGGCCCTTGCCGGCAATGCAGCTGCCCTGCTGCTGGCACTTGCCGGGATTCCGGTCCCCCGGCTGTTTGCGGGAGCCTCGCTCAGCGCATTCGGAGCGGTTATGCTAATCCTGTACTTCGCCGATTTCGAACCGGAGGCAGCCGCTGTTATTGCAGGAATTGCGTCACTTGCCGGCGCGTTTGCCGGACTTGCGGCAGGCCTGCTCCGCTGCAGACGGATAATGCCCGGACTGCTGCTGACAATTGCAATTGTCCTGTCACCGCTGGTTTTGTCTTACGGGAGTTCCAGCGGGGCCGTCCAGGACACTGCCCCGTCCGCGAATGCTGATATTGGGTCGATTTCCGCCGCGGACCCTGCTGAACCCGGGGATTACACATACTATAACTTCACATATGGCAGCGGCCGGGATCTGCACCGCGCCGAGTACGGACGGGAAGTCACACTGGAGTCTTCCCCGGTGGATGCTTCCGCCTATATCTCTAAGTGGCCCACGCTCCGGACCCTGTTCTGGGGCTTCGATTACAAATCGCTGCCTCTAAATGGACGGGTATGGATGCCGGATGGCACCGGTCCCTTTCCGCTGGTGCTGATGGTGCACGGCAACCATATGATGGAGGACTACTCTGACGGAGGTTATGCTTACCTGGGTGAGCTGCTGGCCAGCCGGGGCTTTATTGCAGTCTCTCTGGATGAGAATTTTTTGAATTATTCAGCATGGTCAGGCATTCCCGATAATGATTTTAAAGCACGCACATGGATGATCCTCAAGCATCTCGAGCAGATTGCCGGCTATGCAGAGAAACCCGGGAATCCTTTTTACGGTAAAGTCGATTATACCCGGACCGCCCTGCTGGGGCACAGCCGCGGAGGACAGGCCGTAGCCATGGCTGCGGATGCCGCCCGCTGGTTCAAGAATGATCCCGCGCTGGCTGCGGCGAAGCAGTTCCGGATCCAATCCGTTATTGCACTGGCGCCTACAGATAAATTAATCGATGAGCAGTCGGCCAAGCTGGTTGATGTGAATTATTTGACTCTGCAGGGTGCGCGTGACGGCGATGTTCATGATTTCTACGGTGACAGGCAGTATATACGCGCAAGTTATACGCGCGGCTCGAATGCTTTTAAGAGCTCGCTGTACATCGCAGATGCCAATCACAGCCAGTTCAACACAGACTGGGGACTGTATGACCAGTCGCTGCCGGCCGGGCTGTTCCTCAGCCGTGCCGGGATTATGGACGGAGAGGAGCAGCGGCAGATCGCCAAGGTCTATGTATCGGCATTTCTCGAGACGACCCTGCACGGGAAAATCCAGTATCAGGAGCTGTTCCGCGATTACCGCACCGGTGCCGGCTGGCTGCCGGATACCGCTTACTATAACCGGTTCCAGAGCGGGGGATACATTCCGGTAGCCGCCTTTGACGAAGACCGCAACAAGAACACGGCTGCAGGCGGAACAGCTGAAGCCGAGGGTCTCACCTGGAGCGAAGAGACGGCCAAGGACCGCCAGTCCAAGAGCAAAGCCACCTACGGCCTTCTGCTGGAACGGACAGCGGATGAGAGCGGCGAAGCTTCATATACGATCAGACTCAAAGAGAACGTGTCCTCGGACATTGCCCGCAGCGCTGCTGAAGGACTCACCTTCTCCATGGCCAACCATAACGGTTATAATGAGGAAGATGACGGGGATGATGATACGGATAACGCGGGCAGCACTGAAACAGAGGGTTCATTATCACCCGATGTTGAAGTTGAAATTACGGACGGCAATAATGTGACTGCGCGCCTGCCTCTGGATGAGGTTATGGACGTTATGCCGCTGCCGCAGACTAAGTTCACTCTGAATCCATGGCTGGAGGAGCGGATGAGTGACGGCAAATACGGCGATGTATCGGAAGCGGTGTTCCAGACCTATGAACTGCCGTTTGAGCTGTTTCTGGAGGAAGAGCCGGCGCTTGAACCGGATAATCTGACTGAAGTTACATTCTATTTACAGGAATCCGGCGACAAAATCATGCTGGATGATATCGGCTTCTACAGCGCTCCTGTAGGCATTGAAGGCTTGCATTAACCAGAACTCATATTTATTTTAAAAATCCGAAAGCCGCCCCTTCCGCCATTACCGGTGGAAGGGACGGCTCTTCATTTTTAGAGGGATTTCAGGCAGACCGGGGACGGAACTGCCAGCTCATTACCGGTCGGAATCAGCCGGCCGGTCTCCTTGTCGATTCTGAAGGAGACGATGTTATCACTGTTCTGGTTGGCGGCCAGCAGCATCCCGCCGATAATGGCAAAATTGCGCGGCGTCCGCCCGCCTGCACTCACCCAGTCAGCAGGCTCGATCAAGCCTGTCTCAGCGTCAATGTGGAACAATCCAATGCTGTCATGCCCGCGGTTGGAGACGTACAGGAACCGTCCGCACGGGGATACATGGATATCTGCAGCCGTGTCGTCACTGCCGGCAGTATAATTGTCCGGCAAGGAGCTTACATTCTGCAGAATCCTCAGATCTCCCTGCTGTTCATCATTGGCAAAAACCGTGATGGAGCTGTTCAGCTCGTTAATCAGGTAAATCCACTGTCCCGAAGGATGGACGGCCAGATGGCGCGGTCCCGAACCCGGAGGAAGTGCCACTTCACGGTGTGTAACCAGCTTACCGTCCTCATTGCGGTAGATCACGATCTGATCAAGGCCGAGATCGCAGACCAGTACGCGCCTGCCTGTACTGTCCGGAATTACTGAATGAGGATGCGGCGCTTCCTGGCGGTCTGCACGGATTCCCGAGCCTTCATGCCGGACCTGGGCCGACATCTCCCCAATTGAACCCTTATCACTTACAGGGAAGATGTTCACATTGGCACCTGAGTAGTTGGCAACGTATATGTAGTCACCTTGCGGGCTTATGGATACATAACAGGGAGCGCCGCCTTCTGTAGGTCTTGAGCCAAGCGGAGTCAGCGCTTTGCTGCCGGAATCAATCGCAAAGGCATGAACCTCACCCTCATCCTGCTCGCTTACTGCATACAGCACATCTCCTGTACTGTTGACTGCCAGATAGGATGGCCCCTCTATCCCCCTGGTTCCGTGCAAAATCCTCATTTCCCCTGTATCCTTGTTCAGGGCCCCCAGCAGAATAGCTTCTTCTTCTTTGGAATTATAAGTCCCGGCATAAAATAATACTTCATTAGGCTGTTCCATAGCTTCATCTCCTTATGATTCCCTATTACTATATATATACCCTGAACAGCATGAAGTTCACTCATGTCAGCCCTCTGACGGAGCTTCATCTGTCCTTGATTTTTACTATAACATGTTTATATACCCAGCACCTCAACGGGGTTAAACTGCATATTTTAGGGCATACTGAAATACTGATTACAAGATCTACGGCAATATTTTACACATGGTTTAAATGCCGAACATGAGGTTAATAGTTACCATCGAACGATACACAAACACAAAAGGAGCTGAATTGCAATGAGTTTTTTATGGATGTTGATTGTAGGCGGCGTTATCGGTTGGTTGGCCGGTCTGATTATGGGCAGAGACATTCCGGGAGGTATTATCGGTAACATTATCGCCGGTATCCTCGGTTCTTGGCTCGGCGGCATGCTGCTGGGAGAATGGGGTCCTCGGGTAAGTGACTTCTACGTATTCCCTTCACTCATCGGAGCTATCGTACTGATCTTTGTTGTCAGTCTGATCCTCCGCTCGGTCGGTGGACGCAGCCGCTCGTAATAGCATATATGGATAGAACGAAATCTGTATTTGCTGCAAACTTACTTGCTGATAAACCCGCCAGGGTATCCCCTGGCGGGTTTATTGTGCGAAAAACGCGGCTTACATAAGCGGTGCTGTATTGGTCCAATCGCCATATTCCATTCAATGTATTGCCCTCTTCTTTCTGTTATAATAATGAAATAAGTGATACAAATCACAGAGAGGAACGTGAATCATGGGCAACATTAACCCCTCGCTTCTGCATATAGGCTCTACAGTGGGAGCCCTGTTTATGGCGCTGATGGTTATTTTCATCCGTCTGAAGGCAAGTGACCGCCCGGTGACGATCCGCAAAATATGGATTCCTCCCCTCGGCATGTCGACCGGCTTTGCCATGTTTGTTGTACCTGAAGTCCGGTTTCCGTTATGGTGGGCAGCTGCCGCTTTCCTGATCGGCTGGTTCATCTTTGCCTATCCGCTGATAAGCACCACAAAATTCGAGCAACGGGACGGCCAGATCTACGCCCGGCGCTCCAAGAGCTTTGCCTTTATTCTGCTCGGACTGCTGCTGGTCCGCACGCTGCTGCATGAATTTATTAACCGGTACATCTCCATTCCGCAGTCCGGCGGCTTATTCTTTATTCTGGCCTTCGGCATGATTCTGCACTGGAGAGTGTTTATGTACAGACGCTACACCCGTATGGTTCCGCCCGAGCCAACAATTGCGCATCCGCGGGGGTAACCAGAAACGGAAGAGTATTCAACAGGCCTACGGGGCGTAGTGAATGCTCTTTTTTAATGCCGGTAAGCTCTCTTTTTGATGGTCTGCATACAATGTAGATATAAACCGCCCGGAAATACCTCACTTCACATGATATTTGTGTCCGAAAAAGCATGTAACTCCCGTGTTATTTCATATCCATGTCAGGTAACTTGCGGTCAGATCAGTTAAAATATATGCATACTTAGCATGATCTTCCACGGACAGCTGCATGAACGGCTTCGGCATGGAAGAGCAGACCAGGTATTACTTTCAGAGAGTGAGGATCAGGCAATTGAAAACGAAATCGAGAAAAGTGGCGATCGTCGGCTCCGGCATGGTAGGCTCCAGCTGTGCTTATTCTATGGTTAACCAGGCTATTTGTGATGAGATCATGATGGTCGACCGCACCTATGACCGCGCCATGGCACAGGCGCTGGACCTCTCGCACTGCATGGATTTCACCGGAACGCGCACCAAAGTATATGCAGGTACTGCAGCGGATTGCGGTGCAATGGATGTCGTTATTCTGACAGCAGGCGCCAACCCCAAGCCGGGTCAGACAAGAATGGACGTCCTGGACGATGCTGCAGTGATTACTAAAAGTATTGTTACAGAAATTATGGCCGGCGGATTTGACGGCATCTTCGTGGTGGCTGCCAATCCAGTCGATGTTGTTACCTATATGGTATGGAAAATATCCGGGCTGCCCCGCCACCGCGTCATCGGCACCGGAACCTCCATTGACTCTTCCCGCCTGAAGACGCTTTTGTCGGATGTATTCTCCATTGATCCCCGCAGCGTAAACGGTTATGCGCTTGGCGAGCATGGCGAATCCCAGTTCGTCGCCTGGTCGCATGTAACGATCGGCGGCAAGCCGCTGCTGCAGATTATGCAGCAGCACCGCGAACGTTTCAAGGATCTGGACCTGGATGACCTGGCCCGCAAGACGAAGGATGCCGGGTGGGAGATCTTCACACGCAAAGGCTCTACGCATTTCGGCATCGGCAGTGCGCTGGCTTACATCACCCGCTCCATTCTGAACGATGAACATAAGATCATTGCCGTCTCCGCCATCCTTAACGGCGAATATGGACAGTATGATGTATGCGCAGGGGCGCCGGCTATCATCAGCGGCAGCGGGATTCAGGAGCTGCTTGAGCTGAATCTCAGCGAAGAGGAGTATGCCAAATTCAATGCTTCCTGCAGCATTATCCGGTCCAGCATCAACCGTCTGAATCTGGAAGAGACCGTCTAGAAAACCAGAAATCCCCCTTCGCTCACTTCGCTTCATGGGCAGAGGGGGATTTCTTGTCCATCCTTTTTAATTACCGGAAGTTCTCAATCTCTTGCTTCAGCTCGGACATCATCATATTTAATGATTCCGCAGAATTTACAACCTTGTTCATAAGCTCCTTCTGGTCGCTTGAGGCGCGGGCGACCGACTGTGCATTATCAGCTGAAGTCTTGGCAATGGTCAGCATATCGGAGACTGAGGCTGTAATTTCTTCTGTACCGGCAGACATCTGTTCATTGATAGCCGACACATCCTGGATCTGCAGTGAGACTTCGCGCATTGAGGAGCGGATATGCTCAAAGGCTGCACCGACATTCTTCATCCTGCCCATACCGTCACCAATTTCGGCAATACTCTTCTCCATCGACAAAGCAGCATCTGCAGTCGAAGCCTGAATCTGTTTGATTACATCGATAATATGTACAATAGATGTATTCGTCCGCTCCGCCAGCTTCTTCACTTCATTCGCCACGACACCAAAACCCCGCCCATGCTCACCGGCTCTGGCTGCTTCAATCGAAGCATTCAAGGACAACAGCCCGGTCTGATTGGCGATTTCAGAAATTACATCGACGATTTGTCCAATCTGTTCGGACTGCCGGGAGAGGGAGCCGATCAGTTCTGCCGTCTGGCCTGCCGCAGCACTGATCACTGTCATTTGCTCCAGCGTGGACCGGATTTCCAGATAACCGTTCTCAACCTCCGTGCTGACTGCCTCGGCCTGATCCGACACGCTTACAGAGGATTCGGCAATCCTTTGCAGCCCGATCGCCATCTCTTCCGTAGCCCGTGCTGACTGCTCTGACCCCCTGAACTGCTCTTCCATTCCATTTGCTACTTCCTGGATCACTACAGCAATCTCAGCTGATGTGCCGGACGACTGGTTGGCATAATCCAGCAGCCCTTCGGCAGACACGGCTACTTCCGCCACCGTAGTGTCGATCTTGCTGACAATCCCGGCCAGCGACTCGATCATATGATTAATGCTGCGGCTCATCTGTCCGATTTCGTCATTGGAATGGACCGCTACCCGCTCACCCAGCCGGCCTTCAGCCACTCTTGCCATCACACCGGATACGGCTACAATCGGTTTTACAATCCGCCGTGTCAGATACAAGGAGACCAATACTACAATCAGAATGACGATAATTCCGAATATAACGGCCAGCTGCTGCGCTGAAGTGACCTTGGCATAAATTTCGCTTTCGGGAACACTGATCAGCAGCTTCCAATCCGTTCCCGGAACGGTTTTGAAATATGTAATTATGGTTTCGCCGTTTTCCCCTTCATAGGTTTCTGTACCGCTCTCGCGTCCAAGAATGGAATCTACAGCCTTCTTTACCTGCGGTTCCCGGGCATAGTCGGCAATATTTTTTCCAATGCGGCTTGTATCCGTATATGTATAGTATTCACCTTTTCCCGAGATCACATAGCCGTATCCGGTCTCGGCAACATGGATGTTCTTCGCCATCTCAATGATAATTTCCGGTGTAACTGAAAAAGCCACCCCTCCTGAAAACTGCTGCGCCTCATCAACAACAGGAACGATTACCGGAATGATATATTTATTCAGCGGCTCAAGAAACGACATGTCTGCCACAGCCGGGGCAAGGCTTTCTTTGGCCTTCAGAAAATAATCAGCCGTTCCCATATCTGCGGTCAGATTCATCGCGTTGATCAGCACGCCGTCCTTATTAATTACGCTGTAGCCTTCCGCCTGCTTGTCGCTTTCCTCCAGCACCTTCACCACGGGAAAAATCGTCTGCGGCCTGGAAGGGTCAAACTCCGGATGTGCGGCAATAAGCCCCTGTACTCTTGTTGTCTTGGACTGCAGCCATTCCCCCAGCCTTGAAGTATTCATGTCCAGAATGCTCTGTGCCTGTTCTTTACTGTCCGACTTCACCACACCGCCAAAGTATTGCATAAAAAAGACCGTAGCTCCCAGCAGCGGTACAATGGCTATGGCCAGTATGACCGCCGACCATTTTCTCTGGATGGAGGCTGGCTTGTCCGGTTTTGATGCTGCCTTGTTCAATTTTCGCGGTTTTTCATTCATTTTCATTTTTTTGCGTTTCATTCCCTCGGGTTCCTTCTGTTCCACTTTAGTTCCTCCCAGCAGTAATAATCACAGTCTTCCAATTGCTGTAAATCCTTATTGTTATATCGGCAGAAACAGACAAATTGTATTAGGAACAAAATAAAAAATAAGCCTCAAGACCCATATATTGGGTTCTAAAAGGCTTACTTTTTCATATTTGCCCATATGACGTTATTATTTAAAGTTTTATACCATCTTAGGCGGCTTTAGCGCCCGGATACTGTTAAGCACAGCCAGTACGGTAACCCCCACGTCCGAGAATACCGCTTCCCACATCGTGGCGATGCCGAAGGCGCCCAGCAGCAGGAAGATTCCTTTTACCCCCAGCGCAAAAATGATGTTCTGCCACACAATCCGCCGTGTACGTCTGGCAATTCCGATGGCAGCGGCGACCTTTGAAGGCTCATCGGTCATTAAAACCACATCCGCAGCTTCAATTGCTGCATCCGAGCCCAGCCCGCCCATGGCTATGCCGACATCAGCTCTGGCCAGCACCGGTGTGTCATTAATCCCGTCACCGACAAAAATAATCTTCTCCCGCGGCTGTTTCTCCTTCTCGAGCCGTTCAATGGCCTCCACCTTATGCTGGGGCAGAAGCCCGGCGTGTACCTCCCCGATTCCCAGCTGCTGCCCGACAGCTTCCGCGACTGATGCAGAGTCTCCTGTCAGCATAACCGTCTTGCGGACTCCCTGGGCCTCCAGCGCGCGAATCGCTTGAAGGGCATCATCCTTCACCTCATCGGCTATGACGACGTATCCGGCATACAGCTTATCTACTGCCAGATGAATGACTGTTCCGGTTTGCTCCGGAGCCGCGGCTCTAATCCCCTCACGTTCCATGAGCCGTGCATTTCCGGCAAGCACAGCTCTGCCGTTCACGGTTGCCGATATCCCGTGTCCTGAAATCTCATCATAATCGGTAACTGCCCCGTCGGAAATCTCTTTGCCATAGGCCGCACGGACCGATTCGGCAATCGGGTGGCTGGAATGGCTCTCCGCATAAGCGGCTGTTTCCAGCAGCTCAGCTTCGGTCATCCCCGGGGACGGGTAAAGCCCGTTCACTTTGAACTGGCCCTTGGTCAGCGTCCCTGTTTTGTCGAAGACGACAATCTTCGCATCATTCAGTGCCTCCAGGAAATTGCTGCCCTTGACGAGAATTCCGCTCCGCGATGCTGCGCCAATCCCTCCAAAGAACCCGAGCGGAATAGATACAACCAGCGCACAAGGACAGGAAATAACAAGGAAGACCAATGCCCGGTAGATCCAGTCCTGGAAGCCGGCGCCGCTGATGACAAGCGGCGGAACGACAGCGAGCAGCAGCGCTGTAATGACTACAACCGGTGTATAGGAACGTGCAAATCGCGTAATAAAATTTTCAGTTTTTGCTTTGTTATTGGAAGCATTCTGCACCAGCTCAAGGATCTTTGAAACTGCTGATTCTCCGAATTCCCTGGTGACCTTGACCGTAATCACGCCGTTGCGGTTAATGAATCCGCTGAGCACCTCGCTGCCCGGCCCTGCTGAACGGGGCACCGATTCACCGGTCAGCGCCGAGGTATCCATCATGGCGCTGCCCTCAATAATGATTCCGTCAAGCGGAACCTTCTCACCCGGTTTGACCCTGATAATGTCACCTATTGCAACTTCCTCCGGGGAGACACGTCTCAGATTTCCGCCTTCCTGGAGATAGGCGAATTCCGGCCGGATGTCCATCAGCGCGGTAATCGAACGGCGCGAACGGTTAACCGCCATTCCCTGGAACAGCTCACCGATCTGATAGAAGAGCATAACCGCGACGCCTTCCGGATATTCGCCGATGACAAATGCCCCTATCGTGGCCAGCGCCATCAGGAAGTTCTCGTCGAACACCCTGCCTCGGACAATATTTCGTCCTGCCGAGAGGATGACATCCGCACCGGCAATCAGATAAGCCGCCAGAAACAGCAGCAGCTCCACACTCCCGCTGACAGGCAAAAACATGCCGGCAGCAGCCAGCACAATACTCCCGCCGAGCCGCAGCAGAATACGCCTTGTTTCGCCTTCCCCGTGCTCATGGCTGTGGGAATGGCCATGCTCTGCCTGATCATGACTATGGCTGCCATCCGCTTCATGATGATGTTCATGCCCTGCCGCAGAATCATGACTGTGACTGTGTACATGCCCCTCTGCAGTGCGGGCTCCATGAACTAAGACCGGGGACTTTACCCTTTTCTTTCCGGACTGCACTTCCTTCAGTTTCACATGGGGCTCAAGCGAAGTCACGGTCCGTTTCGCTTCCTCCGACACCGTATCTGCAGAAGCAGCAGCGGTCTCCAGCGTCATCATCTTCATGGCAAAATTCACAGAGCAGGAGGAGACACCCTCAATTTTCTTCACCTTGTTCTCGATCTTCAGCGCGCAATTTGCGCAGTCCAGGCCCTCAAGTACCCACTGACGTCTTATCTGTCCCTCCGCCGTATTCAAAACACTCACTCCCTTTGGTAAAATCTATATATGAGTATTTGTTCATATGTTTACTTACGCATATTATATGCCCCTGAAACTTGGAGTGTCAATGAACCGCTGCATAGTTCATTCATTTGTTTAAAAAGATAAGGTGATCGCCGCCGAAAGGTTTGGAGGCATTCCACAGCTGCGGCAGGCCTTGCTGTAAACCGCCAGTTTTTTTCATAAGCAAGGTCTTGTAATTCATGATTTACGGTTATATTATTAACATATGAGCAATCATTCATATGTATTTCGGAAGGGGTACTTATCATGAACAAACACCACCATCATGACCACGGGCACGATCACAAGGATGAACATCCTCACAGCCATTCGCATCAAAATGTACATAACCAAGGACACGGGCATAACCATTCCCACAGTCATGCTCATGGCCACAGCCACTCCCATGCACCTGACAGCAAAAAAGGGCTGGTCATCGCCCTTATCATCACCGGAGGCATTATGCTGCTGGAGTTCTTCGGCGGCTTGATTACAGACAGTCTTGCCCTGCTGTCAGACTCCGGGCATATGCTTGGCGACACGGTTTCGCTGGCTTTGAGCCTTGTGGCGATGATCTTTGCCGTAAAGCCCCCTTCCCGGAAAAATACCTATGGATTCTACCGGTTCGAGATCATGGCTGCATTGTTCAATGGAGTGACACTGTTCGTCATTGCCGGGTTTATTATGTGGGAAGCCTACCAGCGCTTCTCTGCACCTCCGGAGGTGGCCAGCGGCACCATGATGATCATTGCTTCAGTCGGCCTGCTGGCCAATCTGATCAGTGCATGGTCGCTGATGCGCAAGAGCAATGTCAAAGAGAACATCAATGTCCGCAGCGCTTATCTGCATGTCATCAGCGATGCTCTCGGCTCGGTGGGCGCGCTGCTGGCCGGGCTCATTATGCAGCTGTTCTCCTGGTATATCGCTGATCCGATCATCAGTGTCATTGTAGCCCTGCTGATCCTCAGAGGAGCATGGGGCGTAATGAAGCAGGCTTTCCACATTCTGATGGAGGGTACTCCGCCTTCAGTGGACATCAACGAGGTTAAGGAGGATTTTCTGCAGATTGACGGGGTAATCGATGTGCATGACCTGCATATCTGGTCCATCACTTCCGGTCTGGATGCGCTGAGCGGCCATCTGCTGATTGAGGACCACAAGGATCACCAGACTGTTCTCCAGCAGGCAGTCACTCTGGTGGAAGAGAAGTTCGGCATCCAGCATGCGACGCTGCAGATCGAGAACTCCTCCTTGAAGCACGGGAACCTGAAGGTATAAATTAAACACCGGTCCCATATGATGAAGCTGTTCCAGCATTCCTCCGGAATGCGACAGGAGCAGCTTTTTTGATTTGTTTATTTTATCCAAAATAATCCTTGACTATTATTCAAATAAATGTAATTATAAACATATCGAGTTGATATATCAAATAGATACATTGAGGTGTGCAAATGCTTGAAAATATCATCCTGGGCCTGCTGATGGAAGGGACAATGAGCGGCTACGACCTGAAGAAGAATATCGACAGCTCTGTAGGCACATTTTACACAGCCAGCTACGGCAGTCTTTATCCCGCATTAAAGCGGCTGAGTGATAAGGAACTGGTCTCCCTGACCGAAACGGATAACAGCAAGAACAAGAAGCTGTATACACTGCTGCCAAGCGGACAGAAGCATTTTCTGGACTGGCTGGCCGGACCGTCCCAGGGAGGACGCAATGAGCAGCTGATCCGTATTTTCTTTTATGATTATCTGGATGAGGAGACCCGCCAGCTCCGGCTGGGAGAATATCTGTTCAAGACCGAGCAGGAAATCCGGACGCTGGAGACGGTTCAGGGCATTGTGGCGGAGGAGCTGAAGCATCTTCCGAATCCCGGAGATTATCACTACCGTCTGTCCGTCCTGTCTTACGGGCTGAAGCATTTTGAAATGGAAAAGCAGTGGCTGAAGGATATTAAGGAGAGGAAGGATTTGAAACATGATGAATCCGCAAAGTAAGGCATCTTTTTCACAAAAGCGTCCCGTATTAACTGTCGTTATTATTGAAGTGCTGCTTACATTCGCTTTGATCGCCGCCGGAGCTTATGTAACTATGAATGAGCTTGAATATTCACCTGCCCTGTTTGCCTTTATTCCGATTGCATTGGCCCTGGTTCTATATATGACGCTGAAGCGCAAATGGGGGTATCTGGGCTTTCGCCCGCTGAGTACAATTCCTTCAGAGAACCGGAAGTATTACGCGCCGCTGCTGATCATTCTGCTGATTATTCTGCTCAAAGGGTTTCAGGACATCAGCATCTCCGAAGTCATGTATTATCTGGCGTTTACTTTGCTTGTTGGCTTTGTGGAAGAAACGCTGTACCGCGGACTGATCTTCAAGACGCTGCTGGCAAAAGGGGTCACAACTGCGGTCATCACCTCCAGTATTCTTTTCTCCGTCACCCATATGCTAAATGCAATCGGCGGCCAAAGCGTCCCCCAAACTGTGCTGCAAGTGGTCTATGCCCTGCTGATCGGCGCTGTACTTGTACTCCTGATGCTCAAGAACAACAATATTCTTCCGTTAATCTTTTTCCACTTCATACATAATTTCATCCAGTTTGTCGGCAATGCCAATTCCAGCACCTTATCGGGGTATGATCTGCTCATCGATCTGCTTATTCTGGCTGTGCTGGCTGCACATTGCTTCTGGCTGATCCTGTCTTTCCGCAAACCTGCCTCCTCCATACCTGTGAAACAGGCGAGTTAATATGTGATTCCCATATGCATGCAAAAAACCGCCCTCCCGCTGAACAGCGCAAGGACGGTTTCTTCTGTTAAGAGAATCTATTCATGCCTGATATGCTCATGTGTCTGCAGAAAAATCTGCTCCACATGCGCGTCATTCAGTGAATAATATACGGTCTTGCCTTCCTTCCGGCGCTTCACAATCCGCAGGTTGCGCAAATACCGGAGCTGGTGGGATACCGCCGATTGCCCCATATCGAGGATGACAGACAAATCATGCACACACAGCTCTCTCTGTGACAATGCATAAATCAGCCGCACCCTTGTCGGGTCACCCAGCGCTTTGAACATCTCCGCCATTTTGTCCGTTGTTCCACGGTCAGGCAGAATGAGCGCCGCAGCTTCCGGCTCAAGCTCTGAACCGTTGCATGTGTTGTCGCATTCTTCAAGTGCTGCAGATTCCATGCCCTGGCCTCCTCCATATGCTTATCCGGTGTCACCGGTCTTAATAAGATCTTCTACGATTAATTATAGAAAAAACTTATCCCGATGTCCATGAAAGGCCGGAGGAATCCGCAGACAGCACTCAAGCCGCGGCAGCTAGACCGGCTTGCGCCAGAAGGAAATCAGCCCGGCAGACAGAAACAGCAGCAGGCTGCCGAGCACCACAAGCATCAGCGTCTCCATCGGCAGGTTAAATGCTCCGAATTGCTCTTCCCCGAATGGCGACATGGCCAGCAGCGGCTGCACCCAGGGATAATAAGGGCCGTAAGTTGCCGAATTGGCGATCAGAATATTCGGCAGCGTCAGGCTGACATTCACCGCCAGCGGTGCACCGAAGCTGGCCCAGCCCTGGGACACGCCAAGCTGCAGCGCCGCCAGCGGCAGGCAGGCAAACCAGCCGCCAAAAACGCTGGAGAGGATCAGCGGCCAGGGCACAGGCCCCTCCGCCTCCCGCAGGAAGCCGATGCCCAGCAGTGCCGCCAGAAACAGCAGCTGCACAGCAGCCAGCATCCCCATAATCAGGGTATATTTGGCCAGATATACCGAGCTTCGGGTTACCGGCAGCGACAGCAGTGCCTTCCAGCCTCCGTCACTGTGTTCTGCCCGGCAGACCAGGGCTGCAAATATCCCCGATAGTATAGGCAGAAACAGCATGGCATGCGCCATGGACATTACACTTAGCAGCACCTGCCATGTCACTTGCTCCTCCTCCTGCATATCCGCGAGCGCCCCAAGAAGCAGGGCGATGGCCGGACTGCCCGCCATCAGCACCCAGACATAGGATTTTGACATTTTCAGCCGTTCAGCTGAAAGAATTCTCCAGAAGGTTGCCATAGCTAGTCCACGTCCTTTCTCGCGAAATGTACCGCTCCCGGCAGAAGCACGATCATGCCAAGCAGCAGGCCTGCCCCACTGAACAGCCAGGGCCGGGGAGCACTCCAGGCCAGGGAAGACCAGTTCAAAGGAAACCACTCGGATAAACTCATCGAGAACAGGCTCACCAGTGACAAAGTAATCCCCAGCGCAACTGGCAGTGTCTGATTGCGCCTCGACAGACAGTACCACAGCTGCAGGGCAATGACCGGCAGCGCAGCCGCAAAGGATGCAAAGCTGATCCGCAGCACATCGCTGTAAGGGACAGGCTGAGCCCCGAAGCCCAGGATAAAGCCGAGGCCCACCGTTCCGGCCGAGAGCAGTGCGCAGGACACCGCAACCAGCAGCAGACATAGCAGCAGCTTGGCCATAAACACAGCAGTCCGTGAGACCGGCAGAGCCAGCAGCTGTTTCCAGGAGCTCATCTGATGCTCCACATTCGCAATCAGTGAGCAGATGAGCGTACCGCCGAGATACAGTGCCACCGGTACAAAGCTGGCCAGATTGTCCAGCAGTCCACCCCAAAGATCGCCCCGGTACTGATCTGTAAGATAATCATAGCGCAGTCCGAAGTTGAGTCCCTGCATGGCCAGCAGCCCGAGCGGGCCGAGAAAGACCAGAAACCACAGCCCTTTGCCGCGGATCTTCAGCCAATCCGCCGAGAGCGCCCGCCACATCATGATGCCCCTCCCTCGACAACCTGCAGGAAGAACTGCTCCAGCGACTGCCTGTGTTCCTCCACCCGGTAGATGGCATGTCCGTTGCCTACCAGCTCCTTGACCAGCAAAGCCACGCGGGCATCACTCATTCTGGGCAGAACGAGCCGGCCCTCCTGCATTTCTCCTCCGCAGCCTCTGCGCTCAGCCAGCGCCAGTGCAGCTTCAGGCTCGGATACGGCGAGCCGGATATCCCCTGCGGCCTGCTGCTGCAGATTGGCAATGGTATCCTGATACACCATCCGGCCCTGGCGGATAATGCCTACCGTGTCAGCCATTTGCTCAATTTCGCTCAGGAGATGGCTGGATACAAGAACGGTGATGCCCTGTTCTTCAGGCAGCCGCTTGATCAGCGAGCGGATCTCCTGGATCCCTGAAGGATCGAGCCCGTTGGTCGGCTCGTCGAGAATCAGCAGCTCCGGGCTTCCGAGCAGGGCCGCAGCGATGCCCAGCCGCTGCTTCATGCCGAGTGAAAAGCCCTTGACGGGGCGTTTCTCCTCTCCGGTCAGCGAGACGATATCCAGCACCTCGCGGATCCGCTGCTTTGGCACCCCGAGAATCCGCCGGATCGCTTCCAGATTGTCCACAGCGCTTAGATGACCGTAATACGAAGGCGACTCTACAAGCGAGCCCACCTTGCGGAGTATCTGCATCCTGTGCTTTGTGAGCTCCTGGCCGAAGATTTCAATCCGGCCGGATGTCGGTTTGATCAGCCCAAGCAGCATGCGGATCGTCGTTGTCTTACCGGCGCCGTTAGGCCCCAGAAAGCCGTAAATTTGTCCTTTGCCTATATTCAGGTTGAGCCTCTCCACCGCAGCTCTGCCGCGGTACTCTTTAAGTAAATCCTTTGTCTCGATCACGGTATGCTTCATTTCCTTCACCTCGGTAATCAGCATACCGCCTCAAGGTTAAAGGAGCAGGGCGGGCAAGTTTAAATTTAGTTTAAATTTTTGTCCTGCGGCTGAAAGATGAGGATAGAAGTTCCAAGCTCTGTGCTGTCCGTCTTCCACTGCAGCCCCATCCGCTCAATCAGCAGGTTAACGATGGAAAGGCCTAGGCCTGCCCCTTTGAATTCAGAGCTGTTCTCCATTCCCGGCCCGTGATCCGAGATTACAATAACACGGTGCCCCTCCCGCACCTCTGCTGAAACACCGACATACAGCCCGCTGCGGGCATGACGCATAATGTTCTGGAACAGGTTATCCAGTATACGCCGGAACCAGCTGTCATCGACTGTCCAGTATAAAGGCTCCCCCTCCAGATTGATGTCAACATCAAAGCCTTCCTTCTCCCAGAGCGGATACCAGGCCGCAGCACTTTCGCGGAGCAGCCGCAGTATATCCCTTCGCTCCGGGTTCAGCCTGATCCGCCCGCTGCTGAGCAGATTATAGGAGAGGAGATTCTCGATCAGGACGCTGAGTGCAGCAATGCGTTCATCCATCAAATCAAGTGACTCCTGCCCCCGCGGAGACAGCTCTTCCTTCCCCAGTACATGAAGATGGCTGCGGATGACGGTGAGCGGTGTGCGCAGATCATGTGACAGATCGGCAACGAGCCGTTTGCGCAGCCCTTCTTCCTCCGCTTCCCGTGCGCGGCTGGCATGAAGTTCAGTAACCATTGTATTAAAAGCCTCCTCAAGACGGCCGATCTCATCCGGCTTGCCGGTTATAATGGCCTCGGGGATTCCTTCTCCGCCTGTAAAGCTCATCGCCTTCTGCAGCCGCAGCAGCCGTCTGCGGATGCCGATAAAGAACAGCCAGGAGATGGCAATGAACAGGGCAAAAATCAGCAGCAGCACGATGCTGTACCACAGCCCCAGGCTCTGAACCTGCTGTTCATCCCTGACGGCTGCTGGAATTTGCATGACCATAAAGCCCTGCTGTGCCTCCGCCCGGTCCCCTATAAAGGCAACGATCGCCAACGGATCCAGTTCCGTGCTCATCTTCATGAAATCGACCGCTTCCGCGGCACTCCACTGCGCCGGAATCTCCCAGGTTTCCTCCGGACCTGTAAATTCAGGTCCTTCGGGTACAAGCTTCAGCATCGTCTTCCCTTGATTGTCCACCCAAAACAGGGTAGCCTCCGGATAAGCTTCGCTAAGCTCCTGCAGCCTTGCATTGATGGCTTGCGGCGGTTGGCCGAGGAGCCCCTCTGCCTCCTCATGCCACATGGTCTCCAGCCCTCCGATGTGGGAGTATATCCCGTATTTCTTCGGCGCTTCTTCTTGCAGCAGCCCGCCGGCCAGACCATAAACAAGCAAGGTCAGCGGTATAACAACGGGAATAAACAGCAGTGCGGAGATAATAATAATGAGATACCGGGAGAGCAGTGAGCTGCGGAGCTTGAACAGACGCTCCGGCCACCTCATGCCCTCACCCGGTAGCCGATTCCTCTAACGGTCTCAATGATCTCCGGAGCCGCCGGATCAAGCTCCAGCTTTTCCCGCAAATAACGGATATGTACCATAAGAGTTTTGTCACCCTCAATATAGCTCTCGCCCCAGACGGCTTCATAGATCTGCTCTTTGGTCAGAATCTGGCCCAGATGGCGGAGCAGGTAAAAGAAAATCTGGAACTGCTTGCCGGTCAGGACGATTTCCTTGCCGGTCGCCGCTTCCTTGATGACATTGTTCCCCTCATAAACGATAAGGTGCTTGATGGCCAGCGGCGAAGGCTGCGCAGCTCCCGTACGTCTTAACAGCACCTCAATCCTTGCCGCCAGCTCATCGGGATGAAACGGCTTGGTCAAATAATCATCGGCAAAATCCAGCCCCTGGAGCTTATCGTCAATAGAGGCGCGGGCGGACAGCATCATAATGGGCAGGGCAGGATAGGCCCGCTTCAGCCGCTGTCCTACGGTAAATCCGTCCAGGCCCGGAAGCATAACATCCAGAATGGCCAGCTGGCAGCCTGCGGCAGCTTCCACCGCCCCTTCCCCGCTCTCCAGCCAGCGGACAGCATACTCCCGTTCACGCAGGTCGGCAGATACTGCACTGCCGATCTCCCGGTCATCCTCCACATACAGCAGCGTAACGCTCATACAGCTTCAAGTCCTTTCTTCCGGCAGAATTAATCATATTTTACATATAGTCTTACAATAATAAAATCCCCGCAAGCCTGCAGCTGATGTATCCGTCTGCGCTCCGGGGATTATATAGAGATAGCAAGTGCTTATACGATAGATTCAAAATGAACCGGCGGCTTGTCCTCCGGCTTGCCGAAGAGATACCCTTGCGCCAGATTGATGCCCTGCTCCCGGCAGTACAGGAACTCCTCCCGCCGTTCGATGCCTTCGGCCAGCACATGTGCTCCAAAGCTTGAGGCCCGATTCAGGATTTCAAAAATTATCTTCTGTTTGGCGGCATCTTCATCACAGAAGCTGATCAGATCACGGTCGATTTTTACATAGTCCGGCTGAAGGCTGGTCATGACCTCCACCGTGGAATAACCTGCACCGACATCATCCAGTGCAACCTTCATCCCTTGTCTGCGGTATTCAGAAAAAATCGACTGAAGCTGGCTGATATCACGGATGCTCTCTGTCTCCACTACCTCAAATACAAAATCCTGCGGGTCCTGGCCCAGCCTGTCAATGGCCTCAAAAGTATGCGTGAGGCAGTACTTGGGGTTGTAAATCGATGAAGGCAGGAAATTGATGAACCGCTTGATCCCTTTGGGCAGCATTCTCGCCCCGGTCTCGATTGCCGAGATGCGCGCAGCCCGGTCGAGAAAGGAATGAAATCCCGTCTGACGGGCAACTTCAAACAGCTCATAAGGCTTAAACGGGCTTCCTTGCGGCAGCGGCCGCAGCAGCAGCTCAAAGCCGACAATCTCTTCATTGAAGTTAACAATCGGCTGCATATGGCTGCAAAAATTATGGCCCGCAATAATATCGATCAGATTGTCATTGGCAAAGCGGACATTTATCTGCTCTAGGGATAACCAGCGTTCCACGGATACACGGTCAGCTGCGCCGCTGATGGATACCGCAAGCGGTGCAGCATGCCGCATCTCCAATTCTCCCAGTAGCTTCAATACATTCATCAGCTCTTCACGCGATGCATATGTAATTGTACCTGTCCCTCTGTTGTCCGTAATTATGATTCCTGCGGCCCTTACAGCCTCCGCAAGCGAAGCGGGACAGGGCCTGAACTTAACTGTTCCTTCGTCCTCCACCGGTTCAATCACAGCACACTCACTGCAGTTCATAGTTGTCCTCCTTGGCCTTGAATTGTCGAATGGGGCCTAGTCATTATAGCATGATTTACCAGCAGCCAGCTATGCTCCGGACAGTAAAAATGCCGCCCTGTAAACATCAGTTTACAGGGCGGCACAGATTTCATAAAACAGGGTTAATTAGACTGCGCAGGAGAGCTCCATACCCCATTCTGCTCATCCTTGCCGTAGTACTCTATACGTGAAGGTGTCAGTTCAAGAATGACATAATCGGGATCATCCGGCCCTGCAAACCACTTTTCCAGTGATTCATTCCATACTTTGGACCGCAGTCCTTCGTCTTTTGTGACAGCGACCGTGGCTTCAATCTCCAGCACATCCTTGCCGCCGCCTTCTTCATATCCAAGCAGCAGAAAAGCATTCGGATTATCCTTCAGCTCCTCCACCTTATGCGTCTTCCGGCTGGTAGCCAGATAAATGCTCAGTCCGTCATGAAATACCGCCATGTACCGCACCTTTGGTTTGTTACCGGCCTCGATCGTGCCGAAGGACCCGAACTTGTTGTCATCCAGCACTTTAATGATTGTCTGCTCCAGCTGCTGATTATCCATTGGCGAAATTCTCCTTTCAGAATGATGTGCATATAAGTAAATATATCCACATCTGCAGGCTTTAAGTTGTCGTGAAGCTGTATCTAATATAGTGTACCCGTCCGGTTCATCTTGAATCCGGGTCATTTCCGTGAATGCCTTTACAAAGATGAGGTTATCCTGATAGAGCTTGGAATCAAGGAATTTGGGGTAATATAATGGAATGCATTCATAAAAATACGAGAATAAAGGAGGCTGGAAACCGCTATGTCCAGGCCATTCTCCTCAACCTCAGAACCGGCATTACATACCGCACTGCTGCAGTTCATCTTCCCTTTTTCCATCAAGGACGGGGAAGATACAACGCTCATCCGTCACCTTCAGGATGATGGATATACCCGTTTTTTTCTCGATAATAAAGAGCTGGAAGATGCCTATTACGGCGATGGCTACTGTGTTTCCCATGAAATGATGGAACGCAGCTATCTGCCCTTTGCAGCCCATGTGCTCTTTCCGCGGGAAAAAGACGCGGATTCCTTCCGCCGGTTTTCCCGGGTAAACGATCTGTCGTGTGTATTAGAGATGACCCAGGAGTCTGTACCGTTCCGCGTGCTCTCGACAGATATATTTCTCTGTCCCTTCCAGCTCGGCTTCTTAACCATACGTGTCCGGCTGGAGGAGGAATCGCTGCCGTTCAGCACAGTCATGGAGTTCGCTGACCGCTTCCGTACGCTGGAGGATGTATCCAGCTGGGATTCGACAGCCCATATTCACTGTGACGGCAAGCTTTACGAGCAGGTCGAAGACTTTGTGTTCAGGCATCTCGTAGACGGACTGGATAACTTTATGGATTCTTCTGAAATTCATGGCGCATATTTTGAGACCCTTCCTTTTTTCGTCGATGAGCGGATGCTTGTTCAGGCCTTCTATGGTTTTGAGCGGCAGGATGATGCGGATGAGCTTACCGATGAGCTGTGCTTCCGCGCCTCGCAGCTGGACGGAATGGATAAACACGGCAACCCTTACATCAGTGCAAGCGATCCGGATTACATCAGTGAATACTGCAGGGGGCATGTATATAACCGCTGGGGGCCGGACACCTACTATGTAACAAATGATCAGACGTTCTGCTGCCTGTCACGGGCGGACGGGAAAATTGCCACGCGGCTTGCCAACCAGATGTACGGTGAATATTATTACGGGCTGCTGCTAAGCTTATTCCACAAGATCGTCCTGCTCAAGCTGGCCAACATGCACTCCCGTCTGCGCATTAACCATGATAATGACGAGATTGAGACACTGATTTTCCTGATCAACAAGTTTTCAGCCAAGTTTTATTTTCTGGAGCTGATTTCGCAGTCGCAGGGCCGGGAGATTTTTTTCCAGCTGCGCAAGGTCTACGGCAATGATGCCCTTTTTGATGAGGTAAAATCCACCTTGAATGACCTGTTCCAGTACCAGGACAAATATCAGGCCAAACGCCGGGATACCCTGCTGTTCTTCCTGACTGTATTTACAGTGATCAGCGGCATTTACGGAATGAACCAGGTCATTGAGGATTTAAAAGGAAACATAGACTGGAGCAAGCTTCAGGATTACTCCGTGTTTGAATATATCGCCCTCTTCATCACCTTCACCGGCATTGCAGTCAGCCTTGTCCTGACTCTGAGAGAGCTGTGGACCGGAATCCGCAGCCGGCGCCGGAAACGCCGGTACAGCCAGGATTGACAGCGTTGCTACTGGACAACTCCGGAACAGGCGTCTATAATACAGCGTAAGAATAGTGCAATACCCGTAACTTCATAGAACCAGGGGTGCTGGAGATGGCCGGCTGAGATTGTATCCCGTAAGATACTGACCCTTATACCTGATCTGGATAATGCCAGCGTAGGAATTGATGTGCTTAAGGCCTTAGTGCGGCCTGAGCCCTTGCGCAAGCGTGATAGCGTCCCGGTCTCCGGGGCGCTTTTTGGTATGGATTATTCTGAATCTGGAAGGCCAGGGATTGCTGAAAAGGAGAGAACAAGCGAAATGGGAGTCAAAAAAGTAATGATGCTCTGCCTCATCTGTATTCTGGCTGCAGTTACCGCCGGATGCGGTTCTAACGGCGGCAACAACAGCACGTCTGCTTCGAACAATACGGGGAACAGCACTGCTGCTCCTGAAGCAGCGGAGGCCGGGACAGATGCACCGGCAGCGCTGACACCGGTCAAGGTCGCACTGGACTGGACACCTAATACGAATCATACCGGCCTCTATGCAGCCAAAGACCTCGGCTATTACGAGGAAGCCGGGCTTGATGTAGAGATCGTATCCCCCGGAGCAGCCGGTGCCGATACTATGGTTACTTCGGGCGAAGCCGCATTCGGCATCAGCGCCCAGGAGGCGCTGACGCTGGCCCGTCTGCAGAACGTGCCGCTCGTTTCGATTGCCGCCATCATCCAGCATAATACATCGGGATTTGCGGCACCGAAGGACCGCAATATCACTTCGCCTAAGGATTTTGAGGGCAAGACTTACGGCGGCTGGGGCTCACCGGCCGAAGAAGCGGCCATGAAAGCGATCATGGACCCTGAAGGCGGCGATGTAACCAAGGTCAAGCTGGTGAATATCGGAGAAGCCGATTATTTTACCGCCGTGAAGCGGGATATTGATTTCGCCTGGATCTTCTACGCCTGGACCGGGGTGGAAGCTGAACTGCGGGGCGAACCGCTCGACATGCTGTACCTCAAGGATTATGCGCCGCAGCTCGACTACTATACACCGGTGCTGACGACAAGCGAGAAGGTGATATCCGATAATCCGGAGCTGGTAAAGGCATTCCTTCAGGCTACGTCGAAAGGGTATCAGTACGCCATCGATAATCCGGAGGAAGCCGCTGCGATTCTAACCAAAGCTGTACCTGATCTTGATCCCGAGCTTGTCCTGGCCAGCCAGAAATGGCTCAGCCCGAAATACAAGGACGATGCCGCCCGCTGGGGAGAGCAAAAGACGGAAGTCTGGCAGAATTACGCGGACTGGATGTATGACCTGAAGCTGCTGGAGCAGCCGCTGGATGCAGAAAGTGCGTTTACGAATGAATTTTTGCCGGCGGAATGATGCATTGCTGATCTGATTAATAACTAATTTGCTTCACCATTATACTGAGAGGACTGATTATTATGGCAAACACACTGCTTAGCATTCAAGTGATTCCAAAAACACCAAACGGCGAGGATTCTATTCCTTACGTGGACAAAGCTATTGAGGTCATTCAAAAGTCGGGCGTGAAGCACCAGGTTCATCCGCTGGAAACAACGATGGAAGGTGAAATCACCGAGCTGCTTGAAGTGGTCCGGCAGATGCACGAGGCACTGGTTGAAGCCGGCAGCCCCAGCGTCATCTCGCAGATCAAAATTGCCCATAATCCAAACGGCATCAGCATGGATAAGCTGACGGAGAAATACCGGTGAGATCGCATTGGAGACAAATCTGGCCGCCCTTAGTGGCGGTCATCTTATTTCTCGGGATCTGGCAGCTTGCCGTGTCCTTATTTCATATAGAAGCATGGCTGCTTCCGGGTCCGGACGCAATATTCCGCGCCTCCGCAGATAATGCCGCCGGCATCTGGTCGCATACTGCCGCTACCCTGCGTCTAACCCTCATCGGATTTCCTGTCGGTACCGGCGCCGGACTGATTGTGGCCCTGCTGCTGCATCTGCTGCCCTGGCTGAAGCGGGCGATTTATCCGCTGCTGATTCTCAGCCAGAACGTGCCGTCCATCGCCCTTGCTCCGCTGCTGGTGATCTGGTTCGGTTTCGGCCTGCTGCCGAAGATCGTGCTGATCACGCTGGTCTGCTTCTTTCCTGTAGCTGTCGCTGCCATGAGCGGCCTTGCCCAGAGCGACCGGACCATGATGAACTATATGAAGATGGCCGGTGCGAACAAGTGGCAGATCTTCAGCAAGCTCGAGCTGCCCGGCTCCCTGCCTGCCGTGTTCTCCGGCCTCAAAATCTCAGCGACTTATGCTGTAATGGGCGCGGTTGTCGCCGAATGGATTGGCGCTGATAAAGGACTCGGTTATTACATGCTGCTTCAAAAGTCTGCCTACCGTACAGATAACGTCTTTGTCGCCATTGCCATTATCGTCTTTTTAAGCCTTGTACTGTTTGCACTGATTGCCCTGCTGGAGAGATGGCTCGTACGCTGGAAGCCGCGCAAGAACTCCTGATATTATAAATAAAACCTGTCCTGAAAGGAGGAGGCCCCACATGTCTCAAGTAACAGAAGCGGCCGCAAAAAGCGCGGGGCGCTCCGCTGCCCCGGGGATGCCGCCGGCCCTGGAGGTCAGCGGCATCTCCAAAGCCTTTACCCACCGCCGGCGCGAGACCCGTGTACTGGACAACGTATCCCTGACCGTACAGCCGCAGGAGTTCGTCTCCATCGTCGGACCGTCCGGCTGTGGCAAAAGCACGCTGTTCCATATCATCGGCGGCCTGGAGACGCCGGATACCGGAACCGTCAGCATGAACGGCCGCGTCGTCACGGGCCAGCGCGGGGAGATCAGCTACATGCCGCAGCAGCCGGCGCTATTCCCCTGGCGCAGCATTGAGGACAACGTCCTGCTGGCCGGGGAGCTGAAGGGCGCACCGGATGCCGGGGCCCGTAAAGCCGCCCGCCACTGGCTGGCCAAGGTCGGACTCGGCGGCTTCGAGAAGGCTTATCCGCATATGCTGTCCGGCGGCATGCAGCAGCGGGCCGCGTTCCTGCGCGCACTGCTTGCACCGCAGGAGCTCATGCTCCTGGATGAGCCGTTCAGCGCGCTTGATGCGCTCACACGCAGCGATATGCAGCGCTGGCTGCTGGAGCTGTGGGAGGCGAACCGCCGCTCCGTGCTGTTCATCACCCATAATATTGAAGAAGCCCTGCTGCTCTCGAACCGCATCTATGTATTCTCCGGGCGGCCCGGCTCCGTCCTCCATACGGTTGACGTCCCGTTTCCCCGGCCTCGCCGCGAGGAAATTACGGATTCGCCCGAATTCCTGCAGATGCGCCGCCAGCTGTCGGACTGGATGCGGGAGGAGCAGGCGAAGGGCCGGTAGGCCTGCCTGCTCTTAGATAATAAAGCTCTGTCTTCCCGGTTAGCGGGAAGACAGAGCTTTTTTGTGTTATAAAAGCAATAAATATCAAAACCAGCCGGCGGGATTCTGATAATCTTCATTACAGAGGGGCTGAGACCATGAAGTATAACGCCATGATCCAAAAAACGATCCAGTATATCGAAAACAACCTGCATGAAGAGTTATCGCTGGAGGGCATCGCAAATTTCATCGGCTTTTCCAAGTATCATTACCACCGTATTTTTCAGAAAGAGGTCGGCGTGACATTATCCGAATATATCCGCTACCGGAGAATCGCTGACGCTGCCAACATCCTGCTGTACACCGGGGAGAAAATTATCGATATCGCTGTGTATTACCGGTTTGAATCACAAGAAGCTTTTACAAGGGCATTCAAAAAATATTATCACCTGCCGCCCGGACAATACCGGAAAATTATCGGCAGCCTTACCCATCAAAAGGAGGAATCCGGTTTGAAAACAGAAGAAAAGCTCAAAGGATGGTTCTTAAGCGGAAGTCACCCGTTCAATTATGGGATCGGCCTGGACCGCAAAACGTTTCACAAAGGGAAAGCTTCAGGGTTTTTAAAGTCAGTCACGGTTGAAGCGGATGATGAATTTGCCACCATGATGCAGCAGTTCAAAGCGGATAAATATCTCGGTAAACGGATCAAGCTGTCAGGGTTTCTGAAAAGTGCAGGGGTCAGCGTCTTTTGCGGATTTTGGATGAGAGTGGACAACAGCCTGGGCGATATCGTGCAGTTCGATAATATGAGCAACCGCCCCGTTACCGGTGATACCGAATGGAATCACTACGCCATTGTGTTAGACGTGCCGGATAACAGCACATCCATCTCCTTTGGCGTTTTGCTGTCCGGACGCGGGCAAGTGTGGGTAGATGAGTTAAGGTTTGAGGAAGTGGATGACCATACGCCAACGACAAATCTTGATTACACGCAGGAGCTTTTGGACGAGCCGGTCAATCTTTCTTTTGAGGAGTAACGCCGCATGCTTATTGAAATGATCAAAGTGGCGGTTAATTATTTCATCGATTTGTTCTCCGGAAGTCTGCCGGCGCTTTATTACCAATGGATGGTGCTGCTGCTTGCAGTGCACATTGTGCAGGTGACGGTCAGCTACCGTTTATCCAGGCCTGCCAAAAGCTATACGGAGCATTTTGCGGAGAATATGGCTGCTTTTGCAGTGCTCATCCTCTCAGGAATTTTATTGTCCCGATTCTTTACCTTCATTGTTGACGATGCCTTTATCACCACTTCCGGTTTCCAGGATTATTTTATATCGCTGATCATCACCACAGCTTTTGTTCTGACTGGAGGCTTCAGGGAGCTGCTGCAAAAGAAAATACAGAACAAAAACCACCAGTTTCCGGTGATGCTGGGATTGGCCGTGATCATGAACATCCTTTGTTTTATGGGGCTGCTCCCATTAACCGATGGATTGTTTCAGGTCACCCGGGCTTTTATGGTAACGCTGATCACAGCCGTTTCTGTTATTATGCTGGTCCTGTTCCATTTCGACAGGCCAGAAGAGAACCCTGTCTTAACCGGGGACGGGGCTTCTGATTAGCACGTTCCTTTCCCTTAATCTGCTCTTTGGTGCTATATAGATTGAACCTGTGATTTTTTTATTTTGGAATTAGGTTGACTCCAGAGAATGTTTGGACTTCCGGCCGCTGTTGCCGTCACGGTAGAAGTCCGGTGGCTGCCTATGCTTTCGAAGCGAGCTTTCCTACGGAAGCTTTCAGGCGGGCGCTATCGCTCTACAGTTCCAACCTTCTCCTCCGTCCCTCTTCCCTTATAAGATATTTTCAAGTTCAATCTATATAGTCGTTAGTTGAAAGACTGTCACTTGTCCTGCCGAGAGCTCGATTAGCTCCAGCAGCATGGCGGTTATCGTTGATTTCCCGGCCCTGGACAGGGCCGGGAATTGCTGTGAATGAGCTTATAACCGGCGGTGAAGTTAATGCCGCCTACCCCAACTATGCCTTGAAACACTCTGCTGACGCTCTTTCTTTCGATGACATGCTCCATTTAGGTAACCTTCGTGCAGGTATCCTGATATCTCAATGACATGAGGAACAACGGCCTAGCATTAGTTAGGAGTGCCACCGATAACGAAGTGCCTGTGTCATTTGGGGAGGATTGAGAGAAAAGACATGATGGAGGGCTGGATGGTTGGGGCTGGATGGTTAGGCCGGGTGGTGGGGCCGGAGGACATGGTGGGGATACGGCTGGGACGGAGGACATGAGGGGGATACGGCGGGGACGGAGGTGGAAGAGGCGACGTAAGGTGGGGAATCAAGGGTATTTGTGCTCTTTATTTCGCCAACTTCGCGCTGTCGGCTGGAATCAGGGGTATATGTGCTCTTCATTCGGCCCATTTCGTGCTGTCGGCCGGATTCAAGGGTATTTGTGCTCTCCATTTCGCCTAATTCGTGCTGTCGGCCGGATTCAAGGGTATTTGTGCTCTCCATTTCGCCAAATTCGCGCTGTCGGCTGGATTCAAGGGTATATGTGCTCTTCATTTTGCCTAATTCGTGCTGTCGGCCGGAATCAAGGGTATTTGTGCTCTCCATTTCGCCTAATTCTCGCTGTCGGCTGCATTCAAGGGCATATGTGCTCTTCATTTTGCCTAATTCGTGCTGTCAGCCGGATTCAAGGGTATTTGTGCTCTTCGTTCGGCCCATTTCGCGCTGTCGGCCGGAATCAGAGGTATTTGTGCTCTTCATTCGGCCCATTTCGTGCTGTCGGCCGGATTCAAGGGTATTAAATACTCTTGGCTTGTGCGATCCGAGCTACTTTGCGACTGTACGGAATAAAATCTACGGGACTTTTCCCGTTGATTTCACTCCAAACAAACCACTCGCCTATTTCTACGGGACTTTTCCCGTTGATTTCACTCAAAACAAAACACTAGCTCATTTCTACGGGAATTTTCCCGTTGATTTCACTCAAAACAAAACACTAGCTCATTTCTACGGGACTTTTCCCGTTGATTTCACTCAAAAAAACCACTCGCCCATTTCTACGGGAATTTTCCCGTTGATTTCACTCAAAACAAACCACTCGCCTATTTCTACGGGAATTTTCCCGTTGATTTCACTCAAAACAAACCTCTCGCCCATTTCTACGGGAATTTTCCCGTTGATTTCACTCCAAACAAACCACTCGCTCATTTCTACGGGAATTTTCCCGTTGATTTCGCTCAAAACAAACTACTCGCCCATTTCTACGGGACTTTTCCCGTTGATTTCACTCAAACCAAACCACTCGCCCGTTTCTAGGGGAATTTTCCCGTTGATTTCACTCAAAACAAACCACTCAATCATTTCTACGGGAATTTTCCCGTTGATTTCGAACAACCCCGACGGTCCCCACCCTCCGCTTCACCACCACCCTATTGTAAGCTACGAGGATGACAGCAGCTCCCCGCCCCTTAGCCAAACCATCTCCCAGGCCCCTCAACCACAGCAGCGCAAAAAGCATGGCCCCCGGTTACCCGGGTAGGCCATGCTTGCTCCAAGTTACTCTATGAAATCGCGGGCTCTCCCATCAGTTAGCGGCTATGCAACAATCCTTCATCTCTCCCGGCTCCCGTCATAGCAGCTGTGCAATGAGCGGTATGCCTACGGCATTTACCATTTCCCCTTTGCCGTGGTCATCAGCCATCTGCCATAAGTTACCCATCACATACTGCCCTTTCCAGGCCAGCATTCCGGCAGACACAGTTACCGCTGCATAAACCCCTTACCCTCAAGGAACTCTTTCATATGCAGCCGAGTCGGCTCAGCGAGCCGCTTGGCCATCATAACCGACCAAGGGGTGTCATTCTGGCCGCCGGTCCGCTTATGCATATACTCGCTGCTTACCTTGTCGTAGGCTGCAACCTGTGTCTCCGTCTTCTCCTTGTCGTAGCCGTTATGATGCAGCACGGCTTCCAGCGGCAGACGCGGGCGCAGTCCGTTAACTCCCGCCGGATAGCCTACGCACATGCCGAACACCGGGTACACCAGGTCAGGCAAGCCGAGCAGCTCCGACACTTCCGCAATATTGTTGCGGATTCCGCCGATATAGACAATGCCCAGCCCCAGCGATTCGGCGGCAACTGCCGCATTCTGCGCGGCCAGGGCGACATCCACAGTCGCCACAACCAGGTTCTCCATGGTGTCCTCATAAGAAGGTGCATCCTGCAGATGAGGCTTCACCGTCTCCCGCAGCCGGTACAAATCGGCACACCATACCAGGAACACCGGGCACTGCTCAATATAGGCCTGGCTGCCCGACAGTCCCGAAAGCTGCGCCTTAAGCGCAGGCTCCGTAACTGCAATGACACTGTACGCCTGGACATTGCTGGAGGTGGAAGCCATCTGTGCTGCCCCGATGATGGCGGCAAGCTGCTCTTCGCCCACCGGTTTGTCCTGAAACTGGCGGACGGAAGTATGCTTCATTAAGAGGGAGAGTGTGTCATTACCCGCTACACTGCCCTCCGCAGTTACCGGGCTTGCCGGCGATTCCTGATTCTGATCGTTACTCATTTTGACTCACTCCTTATAGATTGCTTCTGACTGCTTACAGCTTGACCCGCTGCAGGCGGAGCGCATTCAGCACAACCGATACCGAACTGAATGCCATTGCTGCGCCTGCAAGCCATGGAGCCAGAAAGCCAAGTGCCGCAATCGGTATTCCAATTGTATTGTAAGCGAGCGCCCAGAACAAATTCTGCTTAATATTGGCCATCGTCTTGCGGCTCATCAGAATGGCATCAGGGATGCTCATCAGATCGCCGCGCATCAGCGTAATATCAGCCGCCTCCATCGCCACATCAGTTCCGGTTCCGACCGCCATGCCTGTATCCGCCGTCGCCAGGGCCGGAGCGTCATTGATGCCGTCCCCGACCATTGCCACTTTGTTGCCGCCGGCTTGCAGTCTGCGGATTTCCGCTGCTTTGCCTTCAGGCAGTACTTCAGCAAGCACTGTGCGGATTCCGGCCTGCCCGGCAATGGCCTCGGCAGTCAGCTTGTTGTCCCCCGTGATCATTACGACTTCAATACCCATCGCATGCAGTCTGGCAACTGCTGCCTTCGAGGTTTCCTTGATCGTGTCAGCCACCGCGACAATCCCTTCGATGGTTCCGTCTACGGCAACCAGCATGGCTGTCTTCCCTTCCTGCTCCAGCTTTCTCATCAGCTGGCTCCACGCTCCGGTGTCGGCACCGCTGTCCTCCATCATCCGGCGTGTGCCTACAAGGACAGTCTGTCCGTCAACCACCGCGGAAATTCCTCTGCCCGGCACAGCCTGGAACTGCTCCGCCGCCGGAAGCTCCAGGCTGCGTGCTGCTGCTCCGGCCACGATGGCATCGGCCAGCGGATGCTCGGACAGCTTCTCCGCTGCTGCGGTAACCGCCAGCAGCCGGTTCTCGGCCAGCACTTTGCCATGCGCGGCAATGCCTGTAGTAGTTATAATATCGGTCAGCACCGGTTTGCCGCTCGTAACCGTACCTGTCTTATCCAGCACAACTGTCCGGATGCCCTGGGCGGCTTCCAGATGCTCGCCGCCCTTGAACAGAATGCCGAACTCTGCGGCACGGCCTGAACCTGCCATAATGGAAGTCGGCGTAGCAAGACCCAGCGCACACGGGCAGGCAATAACCAGTACGGCTATAGCTTTTTCCAGAGCATCTGCAAACTCTCCGGGCGCCCCCCAGATATACCATATGATGAACGTCAGCACAGCAATGCCGACTACGATCGGCACAAAAATGCCGGAGATCACATCAGCAATCCGCTGAATGGGCGCCTTGGACCCCTGTGCTTCCTCCACCACCCTGATGATCTGCGCCAGGGCAGTATCACGGCCCACCTTGCGGGCCCTGATCTTCAGCATCCCGTTCTTGTTCAGCGTAGCCCCGATTACACTGTCCCCGGTCTTCTTTTCTACCGGAATGCTCTCACCTGTCAGCATCGACTCATCCACAGATGACAAACCTTCTATAACTTCTCCATCCACGGGGATCTTCGTTCCCGGTTTCACCAGGACAATATCCCCCGGAATGACTTCTTCCACTGAAATACTCATCTCGGCACCGTCACGGATGACCAGTGCAGTCTTCGCCTGCAGGCCCATCAGGCTTCTGATCGCATCCGAAGAGCGCCCTTTGGCCAAGGCCTCGAACCATTTGCCTACAAGAATCAGCGTAATCAGAATCGCACTCGTCTCATAATACAGCTCTACCGTATGATTCATCCCGCTCATTCCCAGCGAATCAACCGTCAGATACAAACTGTAAAAATAAGCGGCCGAAGTCCCCAGCACCACCAATACATCCATATTTGCACTGCCGTTTCTCAGTGCCTTATAGGCACTTACATAGAACTGCCAGCCTATAATGAACTGGACGGGAGTTGCCAGAACCAGCTGAAACCAGGGGTTCATCAGGAAATCAGGCGCAGGGATCCACTGTGTAAAAGAGAAGTGTCCCACCATTGCCCACAGCAGCGGGAAAGACAGAACAGCGGAGATGATCCATTTATTGCGTTTGCGGATAATCTCCTGCCCCCGCTGGTCAGCCGTGTCCTGCCGGTCCTGCTTGAGTGCCGCTTTATATCCGATGCTGCTTACCTTCTCCATAATCTCAGCCGTGCTCACAGTCCCCGGATTATATTCCACATGCGCCGTCTCCAAGGCAAGGTTGACATTCACTGCCGCGATTCCGGGCATGCGTCCGAGTACCTTCTCAATCCGGGCCGAACAGGCCGCACAGGTCATGCCCGAGATGTCAAAATCCGCCCCTTCCTTTACCGTATCGTAACCAAGCGAACGGATCTTCTCTTCAATCTGCTGTACGTCTGTAGCGCCGGGATCATAGCCGACCGACGCCTGCTCAAGCGCCAGGTTAACATTCGCCCGTGAGACTCCTTCCATCCGGGACAGTCCTTTTTCAATCCGGGCCGCGCAGGCCGAGCAGGTCATGCCGGTAATCTGCAGTGTCGTCTGCCGGATGGCGGATTCCGAAGTTTTTTCCATGATGCACACCTCCATACCCCCTCGGGGTATAATCTTTTGTAAAAGAAAAGGCATTGGCACCCGGAGATCCTGCAGATCTCCGCTCCAAGCCTTGAAATTTTCGCCTATGCCTTAAACTACGTCATACCCTTGATCTTCAATAGCTTCTTTAATTGTGCTGAGGCTGACTTTGTTCTCATCATATTCAACGGCTACTGTCTTGCTGGACAGATCAACCTTGGCAGCTGCCCCAACACCGCTTACCGCTTTCTCCACAGCACTTACACAGTGGCCGCAAGACATTCCTTCTACATTTAAAGTTGCATTTGACATGATACACCCTCCTAAAAAGTATCTTATTTCATCAGCTTGTTAACCGTAACCAGCAGCTCATCAATAACCTCATGCTCTCCGGCTTCGATCCGCTCAATAATACAGCTCTTCATATGGCCTTCCAGCAGCAGCTTGCCTACACCGTTCAGTGCAGCCTGTACTGCAGCGAGCTGGTTGAGCACATCGTCACAATAGGTGTCCCGCTCAATCATACCCTTGATCCCGCGGACCTGTCCCTCAATCCGGTTGAGACGGCTGCTTAGTCCGGCCTTGAACTCCGCTGAATGATGACTTTTGCGTTCCCCCGGTGAATGACAGCCGCTATCGCATGATTCAGGAGACAGCTTCTTATCTTTCGCCATAACCTTACCTCCTTATATCCTGGCTGCAAATCAAGCTTAATATACCCCCATGGGGTATGTCAAGGAAAAAATTATATTTGGAAAAAAAGGGATTATGACGAAAGATAGCGAATCAAATGATTCAGGCGGACCAAAATTTACATATTTGCTAATCTTTGAACAGAGGCAGGTAAGCTAATGGTTTACGATGGCATTATTCTCGGGTTAATTGTAGGTTTCTTCAGAGGCGGCCTGAAACACGGCCTCGTCCAGTTCAGCAACATCAGGCTTAAGGCAGGATGGATGTTCCCGCTGCTTCTGGTATTCCAGTTCTTCATGTTTTATATTCAAGAGCGGTCGTCCATTGTAGCCGCAGCCAGCGGATATATCTACATCGCTGTGTATGTGGTGGGGCTGATTTTTTTATGGTTTAACAGGCATAGCAAAGGATTCTGGCTGGTGATGGCAGGCGTCTTCCTCAACTTTCTGGTGATGCTTGTCAACGGGGGAAGAATGCCTGTATCCTACGAGGCGGCGTCTGTACTGGAACCGGTCTACCTCGAGATGCTGCAGAGCGGTGATGCGGTAACCAAGCATTATCTTATGGACGCTTCAACCCGCCTGTCGTTTTTGGGCGACATAATTCCCCTGTCCAGCCCTTATCCTCGTACCCAGGCAATCAGCATAGGTGATGTGGTAATGAATCTTGGGATATTTTTATACATCCTGCATATCATGACACCTGCTGCAGCTGACCTGAAATCACAGCCCGAAGTGCAGGGATAAACCGCTAAGTCAATGAAAGGAGGAATTCCCTTGAAAAAGAAACTGGATGGCATCCGCTACTCCCGTCTGGCAATCAATGCAATCATTGTTGCTTCCGTAGTTATCGCGCTTACTTCAGGATTTAAGATCGGCGGACATTAATGTTTCAAACCGAAGATAGGCGGAGCCCCCGCCTATTCTTTTTTTTAGTATAGCTATTCATTTATTCCTAAAACCTTTATTATGTACAAAGGAATATTTTGAATAATAAAGAGGGGTCCTCATGTCAAAACTCAAATCATTTGCCGCATCCTTGGATTCAGGCCATATTTATGCATTGATGGTATGTCTGATCGGAATTGGCCTCTTTTCTTATACAAACGGATTTGAATTTTTCCATTACAAACCGACAAGTTGGGTATGGGTTTATGCAATGACCGGCGCCTGTCTGATTCTCAACTTCTTCATGATACAGCTTCCGCCGGAAGGCAATGAGTTGTCGATGGATTCATCAGTCTATCTGGCTTGTATATTTATATTCGGTACCAGTTTCACACTTACGGTACTATTATTCAACTGCTTGTTTTTCGTTATTATTGACCGCAATACATCCTGGTGGAAGCACCTTACCAATTTCTCCATCTACTGCATTATGATTACTGTATCAAGTACTTTGTTCCAGTACCTCGGAGGAAATCCAGGCGCACTGATTAACACGAAGCTATTTACGTATCTTATTGTGCTGACGGTTTATTTCGCTGTTAATACCCTGCTGGTCGGCTTGTACTATTATATTTTGTACAGAGGTACACTTTTCGAGACGATCAAAGATATTATCAAGGATTCAGTGTTTGTCTTTCTGTGCTCTTTAGCGCTTTCCCTTGTGTTAACTGTGCTTGTCTATCACAATCAGGTTCTCGGCCTGATGCTCTTTATGTGCCTAGCCGTGCTGCTCTCCCAATCCTTCAGGAAACTGTTCGCCATGTACCGCAGCATTGAAGAACGGGCTAATACGGATCAGCGGACCGGATTGTTTAACCATAGTTATTTTGAAGAAGTATTGGAACAGGAAATTCAGAAGTCAAGGTCCGCCGGTACCCCGTTGTCGCTTGCGATGATCGACCTTGATGACTTTAAGAAATATAACGACCACTACGGTCATCTTCAGGGAGACAAGCTGATTACCTTTGTCGGCGAGACACTGAAAAGTGAATCACTGAATGCAGGCACGATTGCCGCCCGCTACGGCGGAGAGGAATTCACGCTGCTCATGCCGGGTTACGACAGCCAGAAAGCGCGTATATATATCGACCAGCTGCGCAAAAAACTGAACAACAGCCCTTTTTCCGGGGTCGAAATTTTCCCGCTTGGCTGCCTGGCCTTCTCGGCCGGGATTGCTTCTTACAGCAGCGATATTCATGACAAATCCCAGCTTGTGGATCATGCCGACCAGGCGCTCTATTATTCCAAACACCAGGGCAAAAATACGGTTCATATTTATGGCGAGCACTCTCCGCTGGAGCAGGAAATAGATTTCAGCCAGGATGTCCGCGACATTGAGCAGCAGCTGAACCTGTTCATGTACAAGGATATGGAGACCTTCCGCCATTCCAAACGCGTCTTCCGCTACGCCATGGATATCAGTGAACTGCTGGACATCGATCCTATTGCCAAAAGACATTTTACCTTAGGCGCACTTATTCATGACATCGGCAAGCTGGAGATCCCCTGGGGCATTCTCAACAAAAAGGACAAGCTGGAGCCGGAAGAATGGGAAATGGTCAAATGGCATGTGACCTGGGGCAAAAAAATGGCGCTTACGAATGAAAAATTCAAGGATCTCGCGCCCTACATCGAGCTGCACCATGAACGGTATGACGGCAAGGGCTACCCTTACGGGTTCAAAGGCGAGGAAATCCCCCGCTTATGCCGGATGCTGACCATTATAGATTCCTTTGACGCCATGACCACCGAGAGGCCTTACCAGCCGACCAAATCTTTTGAGGAAGCCATCGTTGAACTCAGAGCCTGCGCGGGAAGCCAGTTTGATCCTGAGCTGACAGAGTTTTTTATCAGATATATCGAATCCAGAGAGCCCCGTGCCGGAGATCCAGCTGTATAGCCCAGGATTTTCTCCGGACGGGCTTTTTTATGTTCTGCCTTCCTGCTATCGTCTAGACTCCTCATAAAATGTGCAAAATAGAAGCAGTAGAACAGCAGTCAAAATAATTCTTGCCCCCCTATTCAAATTTGAATATAATATTTTTGCTCACCGTCTCTAGTACGGATGTTCATAAATGAATGGAAAAGGAGCCTGCGAGACGCATGCATACAAAAGAAAGCAATCTCAAGCTGGTAGTTGTCGGCCTGCTGCTTGGTATACTGATGTCCGCCATGGACAATACCATTGTAGCTTCAGCTATGGGCACCATCGTTGCCGATCTTGGCGGACTCGATAAAATTGTCTGGGTCACTTCGGCTTACATGGTAATGGTCATGGCGGGAACACCGATCTTCGGCAAGCTGTCCGACATGTACGGGCGCAAACGGTTTTTCATCTTCGGCCTTATTGTGTTCCTGATCGGCTCCGCCCTGTGCGGGACGGCAACCAGCATCACCCAGCTCAGTATTTACCGGGCCATTCAGGGGATAGGCGGCGGTGCGCTGATGCCGATTGCCTTTACCATCGTGTTCGATATTTATCCCCCGCAAAAAAGAGGCAAGCTGACCGGACTCTTCGGTGCCGTATTCGGCATCTCCAGTGTTATCGGTCCTTTGCTGGGTGCCTACATTACTGACTATGTAAGCTGGCAATGGATCTTCTACATTAATCTGCCGATCGGGATCGTTGCTTTTATTCTGATCACCATGTTTTACAAGGAATCTGTTTCCCATGCCAAGCAGCGCATTGACTGGGGCGGAGCCTTCACTCTTGTCGGAGCTATTATCTGTCTGATGTTCGCACTCGAACTGGGCGGCAATCAGTATGCCTGGAACTCTTCAGTCATTCTCGGCCTCTTCGCAGGCTTTGCGGTACTGCTGGTTGCCTTCCTCTTTATTGAACGTGCAGCAGCGGAACCTGTTATTTCCTTTGCCATGTTCGGCAAACGGCTGTTTGCGACAAGCAGCATCATCGGCTTGTTTTACGGTTCGACCTTCATCGTGGCAACCGTGTACATTCCCATATACGTACAGGGGGTATTCGGTGGGTCGGCAACCAACTCCGGACTGATTTTGATGCCGATGATGATCGGTACAGTCATCGGCAGCCAGACCGGCGGGCTGCTGACTACCAGGACCAGCTTCCGCAATATCATGCTGCTGTCTGCGGTTTGCTTTGTGGCCGGTGTCTTCTCGCTAAGCACCTTGTCGCCTGATACCTCCCGCTTTGCGCTCAACGCTTATATGGCGCTGACCGGCTTCGGTGTAGGCTTCTCCTTCTCTGTGCTCAGCATGTCTTCAATTCATCACTTCGATATGCGTAAGCGTGGTTCGGCTACATCTACAAGCACCTTTATGCGCTCGCTGGGCATGACGCTCGGCATTACCATCTTCGGCATCATTCAGCGCAACGGCTTTGCAGACAGCCTTGGCAGCGCCTTTGGCGGAAGCGGCGAGGCAGCATCCTACGGCAATCCGCAGGCAGCCCTGACACCGGAGGCCCGCGCGCAGATTCCTGCCCCGGTGCTGGAGAAAATCACCGGATCGCTGTCTGACTCCATCGCCCAGACCTTCCTGTGGGCGCTGGTTCCGGCAGTGCTGGGACTTGCGTTTGTGCTGCTGATGCCCAAAGACCGGCTCACCGATGCCCCCAAAGATCCGCAGCCGGTCAAAGGATAATCCGGCATGTCCATGAAACTGGTAATCCTCGGCCTGCTGCTCGAGCGGGATATGCATCCCTATGAGATGATGCTGGTGATGAAGGAGCGCAGCTATGATCAGATGATGAAGCTGCAGATGGGCTCTTTATACTATGCTGTCGACAAGCTGGCACAGGAGGGGCATATTCATGCCACGGAGACCATATCCAGCAGCGACCGTCCGGACAAAACGATTTACCGGATCAGCGGCAAAGGAAAAGCATTGTTCGAGCAGCTTATTGTCCAGCAGATCAAGAAGACTGATCCTGTCTTTCACCCGCTTTACATGGCTCTGGCACTCTCAAGGCATATCGATCAGAGCAAAGTGGAGAAGCTGCTGGAGGAGCGGATCCGTGAGATCGAACATCAGGTCAACTACGCTTATCAGGTATACGAGGAGCATCGGTATGTTGTCCCCCGTTCGGCACTGCATTTAATGTACGGCAGATATGAGCACAGCCTGACTGAACTGAACTGGCTTAAACGGCTCCTAAAGGATGTTGCGGACCGCAAACTTAATGACTTTGGAACACCGCTTGATCTGTAAGGGGGCCCTTCGGGGCCTCTTTGCTGTTTAGCGGGTCAGTAATCCGTTTATTAACGAGCAAACCGCAACTTCTGTCAGACAGACCAATCCAACATGAAAGCGAGGAATACACATGAACAGCGATAAGGACAACAAACTCAAGGACAACAATTTACAGGATAATAACCGGGACCATCCCGAGCAGTATCCGACAGAGAACCCCAGCCTGTTCGATATGCATGAAAGCGAGCAGCATGTCGATCCGATTCCGATGGAGGATTTGAAGCTTGAGCAGGAGGAAGAGAAGGACAAGGAAGGCACTAAACACCGCTCCTCCAGTGACAAGAAGTACCATACCGGCTTCTAAGAGTGTACAATATCCCTGAAAGCCGTAATCATTTTGCCACGGAGGGATGATATTGCTGAAAACGCTGCCACTCAACACACGCGGAATTCCCGCCAGCCGCATTGCCCTGGGCTGCATGGGGCTGGGCGGAGGCTGGGACCGCGAGCCGGTTACCGCTGACAACGTCAGACAGGGACATGAGGCACTGGATGCCGCACTGTCCATTGGAATCAACTTTTTTGACCATGCCGATATTTACACCCGCGGTAAGGCCGAGAAGGTATTCGGGCAAATCTTTAAGGAGCGCCCCGGTCTGCGGGAAGAGATGATTATTCAGTCCAAGTGCGGCATCAAGCTGATTGAACCGGGGGATACCAGCAACACCTTTGATATCTCCAGGGAGCATATCCTCAACAGTGTTGACGGTACCTTGTCACGGCTGGGGACAGAATACATTGATATTCTGCTGCTGCACCGGCCTGATCCGCTGATGGACCCTGAAGAGATTGCCGAGGCGCTGCATCAGCTCAAAGCCTCCGGCAAGGTGCGCCATTTTGGGGTCTCCAACATGAGCGCCGCCCAGATCCGGCTGCTGCAGCACTACTGCGAAGAACCCTTCATTGTCAATCAGCTGCATATGAGCCTGGCCAAGATCAGCTGGCTTGATGCCATGGTCAGCGTGAACCGTGAGCCCTGGAAGGACATTACCTTCCCGGAAGGAACGGTGGAACACTGCCGTATGGAGAATATCCAGCTGCAGGCATGGGGGCCGCTGGCCCAGGGAATGTTCAGCGGGCGTTCGCTGGAAGGCCAGCCGGAGAGTGTGGTGAACACTGCAGCGATGGTTCAATTCCTGGCTGAGCAGAAGGGGACTACACGTGAATCCATTGTATTGGCTTGGCTGATGACTCATCCGGCGGCCATCCAGCCCGTTATCGGCACAGTCAATCCGCAGCGGATTAAAGCCTGCGGCGGGGCGGACAAGGTGGAGCTTACCCGTAAGGAATGGTACGAGCTGTACATCAGCTCACGCGGAGAGAAGCTGCCGTAAGCGGACAGGCCGGATTCCGCCTCATCACGAAAAGCGCCATCTTCCGGTTCAAATAACCGGAGATGGCGCTTTTGTATGCGGAATGCCTTTAGTTATTTTTCACCTGTTCAAAGCTGCTTTTGAAGGTGAAATTCACCGATTTGCCCTGCAATGTATCATTATCAAACGCCAGGCCGGCATCATCGACAAAGGTAACATTATACGCAAGATGCATCGTCTTTTTGGCAGGAAGGATCAGGTTGGGCAGGTTGGCATCACGGCCGGCACCGCCGTTGTAGAGATCCTTAAGGGTACCTACATAGGCATCGGACACGCCAACCCGGACCGGCTGTCCGTTATTGTCCACCTCGTACGTCCAGTCGAGCACAGTTTCTCTGGCAATGGCGAAGGCTTCCTGTCCGCTGCGTGCTAGTGCCTTCATAAAGCCCGGGCCGTTGATCAATGATTTGAACAGCCGATCCGCAGCTTCGTTCACTTCATTGAGGGCATCGGCGTTCAGTGTTACACCATCCGGTGCAGCCAGCGCCGCTACAGTAACCACCGCCTGCTCGCCAAAAGCTAGCGCATCCGCCTGCTGTGCAGCCGTTCCTTCCGGAATAGCCAACAAGTCGGTTAATTTGGCATCCAAGGTTCCGGTATTCTTGATCAGCATCGCACGGGTATGGGTATCTTTAGGTGCCCACAGTCCGGTTCCCATACGTCCGGCATCGGAATCATCGGTATAGAACATCGGGCCTTCAACCGGCACGTCATTACGGTGGGTGCTCAAGGACAGCGTTCCGGAAGCAAAAGTATTGCCTGTGCTTTGAGCCGAGCTGGTGAACAGGGCATAAGTGCCCCCGCCGATCGCGGCGCAGAGCAGAACAATGGAGGAAATTGCGGTAATAAGCATCTTTCTCTTTTTCATCATTTTAATAGCTCTCCTTAGTAAAAAGGGGGCCTCTGCCCCCTTTAAATGATTTATGGTGTGGAAGGAAATGGACTATGGCTGTTTTGCCTTCTCTGAATTTAATTGTTTTTGGTCTGTTCTGCCTCTACCTTAATGCTGGCTGTTCCCTTTTTGCCCTGATATTCGTTACCGGCATCTTTCGGGAATTCCACTTTGACATAGACGGTTTCCGAGCCGCCAACGGCCAGGACACGGTCATTAACAGGAAGCGGTACAGTTCCGGCCGCATCAGCGTACGCTGAAATCACAAGCGGGTGTGCACCTGTTCCAAGGTCGCCGCCTACCGCCAGGGCAAGGTCATAACGCAGCTCAAGCGTACCTTTGTTGGATACAACAACCGGCTGAATCTCAGAGTCTCCCGGCGCCCAGTTTATGATGGTGAAATAGCCGACTGCCAGCTTGCCGTCCGGTTTATCGATATCAACCTTCAATGTGCCCGCTGCAAAGGTATTGCCTGTATTTTGTGCGGAGCTTGTAAAGATCGCGAAGGATCCTCCGGCAATTAAAGTTGCACCCAGTGCAGTAGTTGCCATTGCCATTGCCATTGTTTTCTTGAGATTCGTCATTGTAATTTGTCTCCTCCTGATCTCCATTTTTGGAGAATTAATATGGAATATTTATTGAATCTTCCCTAACTGCATTAGAGGAAGCATCAACCGTTCGTTACAGGCGGAGATTCAACGGGCACGATTTGCGGCTCCGCAGAATCATCCATGCGCATGATCGATTTAAAGACCGTAATAATGGACGAGATCACCAGGTAAAGTCCCGGGATGATCATGACAATGATGATGCCGGCGGTCGATTTCACCCAGTTCATGAAATAACCGACCAAAGGAACCGTAAAATCAGCGTAGCTTGCAATCACATTTCCTGCAGGAATCGGCGCCGGGTCCTGTGCGTCGTTATTATCGCCTTTGGTGATATAGGCCAGCGATGGCCCTTCTCCGCTTACACTTACAACCCGGTGGGTGATCAGGCTGCCTGATCCGTCGAGCGCCTGGTAAGTAATTACATCCCCCGGTTTAAAGGCACCCTGCTGTTCCTCGCCTCTAACCGGATTAACCGCAATGACTGCACCGGTCTTGATCCCGGGTTCCATGGAACCGGACAGGACAGTCAGGATTTCTTTGCCCAGAATCTTGGGCTTTCCGCCGTTGATCCGGCTGGTTACTGCTGAGACCAGCAGAAGCAGAAACATCAGTATCAGAACATACATAAGCACATTACGGGTCCATTTGAGTATCACTTTGAGGCATCTCCTTATTTAAAATACGTTTTGTTGTTGTCCTATCTTTACGGATATTCCTTCAGCATTATTGTCCGCAGCCGGTACATCCGGCTCTGCAGGCAGCTGCACATCCGGCTGCGTCTTCTCCTCAGCTTCGAGCTTCGCTTTCTCTTCGGCTTCGAGCTTCGCTTTCTCCTCGGCTTCGAGCTTCGCTTTCTTCTCGGCTTCGAGCTTCGCCTTCTCCTCGGCTTCGAGTTTCGCCTTCTCCTCGGCTTCGAGCTTCGCCTTCTCCTCAGCTTCGAGCTTCGCCTTCTCCTCAGCTTCGAGCTTCGCCTTCTCCTCGGCTTCGAGCTTCGCTTTCTCCTCAGCTTCGAGCTTTGCTTTCGCCTCGGCTGCTTTCAGTTTCAGCAGGGTATCCGCTGCCTGCCCATACAGCCCTGCAGCTTCCTCTGCATAGCCGCCAGCCTGTTCGGACGCTGTTAACGCCTGCTGGTATGCGGCCTGAACGTAAGCATCGACCCGCATAATGGAGGCCAGCTTCCGCACCATCTCCTGAAATTCGCTTATGGTCAGATTGCTCTGAATCAACAGATTCTCAAATGTCGTATTATCGTTGTTTTGCGCAGCAGTTAATTGTTCAAAGCTGATTCCGGAAGGTGAAAGCCTCTGGTTAATTTCATCCCTTTGCCAGGCCAGCTCCTGCTGCGAACGGGAAGCGTAGCTTTCAAGCCGGGCAAGCAATTCTGCTGCTGAAGCGGCAGCACCGCGTGCCTGATCGGCGGCATCTTCAATGCCCAGTGCAAGTGTCTCTGCAGTATCGGAATCCATAATGCTATCCGCCATGCCGGCCAATGCTTCACGCACCCCGTCACGCTGCAGGGCAGCACGGTTCATTGCTTCACTGGCCTGATCCGCGATTCTGTCCACAGTGCTCGGGAAAACAAAGGCACTCGCAATACCGGATTCCTCCGTAACACTGCTGGTGAGCAGAGCGTACGTCGGTGCAGTGATCTGACTGATGCCATACGCAGAGATCACCACAATTCCGGCAAGCTGGGGAAGGATATACCGGCGGCGGCTGTTTCTTTTACGGGAGGTTCGTGAAAGCCTCACAAGAGTCTCTCCTTTGGTTGTCCGCAGGACTCCCTGCAGACAAATTCATCTATCAACCCTGTGCTGATCAGTCTTTATGACGAACAATTATCGTTCGTTATTAAGAACCTTGGCATAAGTATATGCCAGCTATCCTGAAAATTTAAAATCCCATTTCACAGTGATATTCGTTATAAAGAACAAATTAGCCGCTATCTGCTCCGTTTTCCTTCCTTTTTCTTAAGATATCGTACTTTTTAAAGAACATTCCTCAAATAAGAGTTAAAACAATGACGATCTGAAAAGGATTAGAACAAGCGGAAATACGCGAAGTCAACTATTGTGACACGCTGCCGGATTAACCGTTAATTCTGATGGATTTGTGCTTTGTCCGGGGTATGGTTATTTGTTATACTGTTATAAAAAAGTGCGGAGGGCGTAGTCATCGTGCCAGATAATATGGGAAGTCGCATTCACCGCCTCCGTCTGGAGAAAGGCTTGTCATTATCGGAGCTGGCGGACAAAGCTGATGTGGCGAAATCATACTTAAGCAATGTGGAAAGAAATATTCAATCCAACCCCTCTATTCAATTCATTGAAAAAATCGCCGACGCGCTTCAGGTATCCATCCATGTCCTGCTCTACGGCGAGCCTGCTGATGTCCAGGAATCGTCTCTCGACGGAGAATGGTTCCGTCTCGTACAGGAAGCTATGGCTTCAGGGATAAGCAAGCGGGAATTCAAGGAGTTTCTGGACTATCAAAAGTGGCGGCTGGATCAGAAGGATTCATGAGCAGCACTGGTGCTGCGCACAGAAAAGGGCATGGCGGTCATCCGCCATGCCCTTTTCCTGCATTATGTACAACCGGTCTGCTCAAGAATTGCCCCGCTACATCGCCTGCAGCATCTTTTCGTTGAAAAACTGGCGGATCTCATCTGCCTTGATGCCCGCATTTCTTGCCGACATCAATAAATAGACCCATTCCAAATCAAGCTCAGCTGTCTGCAGTTCTCCGTTGTCCCCCTGGTTGGACTTATCCAAGAAATCTCCTCCTAAGATTTTCACGTCCCCAGGCAGTCCGGCCGTCGTAGTATTGCTACATTAGACCCGAGACTTTGTGCCCCTGCCTTTCAGCAGGTTTACCCTTTACTGGATCCTTCATATGAAAGGATCTGCTATAAATTCATGAAACCGCTATCTGCAATAACATTATATAATGACGGTCAAAAAAAGTGTGTCGTTTTATGGAACTATTATATGATTTTAACTGAAAAATCCTGGCTAAATTTGCAGGCAGCTTGTCTAAATCTCACGAATGGTTTAATTATATTATGTCCTTACACCTATGTATGAGGAAGGAGTTATTCTAAATGTGCAGTTTATAGAATAAATTACCCAGGTCTGCGGGCGTGAAATCAGAATTGTGCCGAATCATAATAGTTACGTATGAATAATGGACTGAATCATACCTTTTTGCGATTGGAATAAACACAAGTATGAATTGATTACAGGCCTTGAAAGTAGCACAATAGGATGAGGAATGAAACCGCAAACATCGCAGCTCCACCAAGTGCCGACACGATATTGGCGCGAGTGGGGTTCATCCGTTAGGAGGATGTATTCATGGCAGCCAAAGAACCCTATAATGAATCCGTTTGGAGCAAGTATTACGGACCGAATTTGGGCTACATTCAAGAAATGTATGAGCAGTTTCTGAAGGATCCTTTTTCAGTAGAAAAAAATTACCGCGATCTGTTTACCATCTCCGGCCCTCCTCCACTGGAACCGGATACCGTGCAGGCACCGCAGCCTGCAATTTCAGGAAACACAGAATGGCTCAGAAAAGCCGTCAGAGCTTCCAAGCTGATCGCCAACATTCGCATACATGGCCATATGGCCGCCAACATTGATCCACTGGAACGCGCCGAAAAGAACCCCATGGCTAAATGGCTGGAATACGAAACCTATGATCTGACCCGTGAAGACCTGATTGCCCTTCCGGCCTCACTGATCTGGGAGAACGCCCCTGATGATGTCCATACCGCCTGGGATGCCGTTCACCGGATGCGCCAGGCCTACACACAGACCATTGCTTATGAATTCGGGCATGTACGCGACGAGCAGGAGCTGCGCTGGCTGAACAGCCAGGCGGAGTCCACAAGCTCCCCGGCACCCTTGAACAATACCGAGCGCAAAGAGCTGCTGAACCGGCTGATCCAGGTGGAACAATTCGAAACCTTCCTCCACAAAACCTTCGTCGGCCAGAAACGCTTCAGTATAGAAGGCAACGACGCGCTTGTGCCGATGCTGGATGAAATCGTGCGTGCCGCCGCACATGACGGTGCCGAGCACATTCTCATGGGGATGGCCCACCGCGGACGCCTGAACGTGCTGGCGCATATTTTAGGTAAACCTTATGATATTATTTTCTCGGAATTCCATCATTCGCCGAACAAGGAGCTGTTCCCTTCCGAGGGCTCCATGGGCATCAACTACGGCTGGACCGGGGATGTCAAATATCATCTTGGCGCTGACCGCGCTGTCCGCGAAGGCGAGACGGTCCGCACCCGTATCACGCTGGCCAATAACCCGAGCCATCTGGAGTTCGTTAACCCTGTAGTCGAAGGCTTCACACGTGCCGCCCAAGAGGACCGCAGCGCACCAGGCCTGCCTAAGCTGGACACAAGCAAAGCCATGGCTGTGCTGATGCACGGGGATGCCGCCTTCCCTGGTGAAGGCATTGTCGCAGAAACACTTAATATCAGCAAACTGAAAGGTTATCAGAACGGCGGCACGGTGCATATTATCGTCAATAACCGGATCGGATTCACGACCGAAAGCGAAGATTCCCGCTCCACCCATTATGCGAGCGACCTGGCCAAAGGTTATGAAATCCCGATCGTCCATGTGAATGCCGATGATCCCGAAGCCTGCATTGCAGCTGTCCGTCTTGCCTGTGCCTACCGCAACCTGTTCAAAAAGGATTTCCTGATCGACCTGATCGGCTACCGCCGCCACGGCCACAATGAGATGGATGATCCCGAAACGACGCAGCCGCTCGTATACAGCAAGGTCAAAAATCACCCTACCGTATACAGAGTGTACGCTGAACGCCTGCAGCGCGAGAAGGTTCTCACAGCGGAAGATGTCGGCAAAATGCTCAGTGAATCGGAAAGCGTTCTGCAGAAGGCTTTTGATATCATGAAGGACGGCAAGCACAAAAACGGGGAATCCAAAACTGCGGTTCCGCTGGATGCGGATTCCGGTGCACAGCGCACAACAGCTGTACCGCTGACCAGCCTGCAGGAGATTAACCGTGAACTGCTGTCTGTGCCGGATGGATTCAAGGTCTATCCGAAGCTGGAGCGGATTCTGCAGCGCCGCAAGGATGCCCTGAATGACGGCGAACGGGTGGACTGGGCTCTGGCGGAAGCGCTGGCTTTCTCCTCGATCCTGAAAGACGGTACGCCGATCCGGCTCAGCGGCCAGGATTCCCAGCGCGGCACTTTTGCACACCGCCATCTCGTCCTGCATGACAGCGAGACCGGAGATTTGTTCTCTCCGATGCATCAGCTCAAGGATTCCAAAGCCTCCTTCGGCGTATACAACAGCCCGCTGTCGGAAGCCTCGGTCCTCGGCTACGAGTACGGATATAACGTGTTTGCTCCGGAGACGTTTGTCCTCTGGGAAGCACAGTACGGCGATTTCGCCAATGCAGCGCAGGTCATTTTCGACCAGTTCATCGCTGCCGGCCGTGCCAAATGGACACAGCGCAGCAATCTGACCATCCTCCTGCCTCACGGCTACGAGGGCCAGGGCCCTGAGCACTCCAGCGGTAGGCTGGAGCGGTTCCTGCAGCTGTCAGCAGAGGAGAACTGGACGGTAGCCAATTTGACCAGTGCCGCCCAGTACTTCCATCTGCTGCGCCGCCAGGCAGCCCTGTGCGGTGAGCCCGATGCCCGGCCGCTGGTGATTATGGCGCCGAAGAGCCTGATCCGCAATACCCGCAGCACTTCACCGGCAACCGAGCTTGCCTCCGGCAGCTTCCAGGCAGTACTTCCGGATCCGCTTCTGGGCGGCAATCCGGGTGAAGTGAAGCGGCTGGTCGTATGCAGCGGCAAGGTGGCGATTGATCTCCAGACCGAGCTTGAAGCAGGACGCGGCAAAGACTGGTCGTGGCTGCACATTCTCCGCCTGGAGCAGCTGTACCCGTTCCCGGAACGGGAGCTGGCTGCCCACCTCAGCTCCTTCCGTTCCCTGGAGGAGATTGTCTGGGTACAGGAAGAGCCGAAGAACATGGGCGGCTGGAGCTATACCGAACCGCGCCTGCGCGCCATCGCCCCGCAGAATGTTACGGTGAAATACATCGGCCGTCCGGAACGCTCCAGCCCGGCCAGCGGTTATGCCGACGTTCATACTTTCGAGCAGCGTAGAATTGTTACAGAAGCCCTGAAGTCCAATTCACAAGTACAAGCGGCTGTACCGTCCTCCTGAAGGGGGACGGTGTCACGATAGCGTTAACCAATATATTTGGGGAGGTAACAGCTGTGTCCGAAATCAAAGTACCCGATCTGGGCGAATCCATTTCTGAAGGAACGATTTACAAATGGCTGGTTAAAGAAGGCGACACCGTCGGCATGGGGGATGTGCTGGCAGAGCTTGAAACCGACAAGGTCAATCTTGAAATCAGCGCCGAGGAGGATGGCGTCATCTCCTCCATCCTGCGCCAGGCCGGCGAGAATGTAGCCGTTGGCGAAGCCATCGGCATCATCAGCGCAGGCGAAGGCGGAGCCGCCGGGGGCAGCAAGCCCGAGGCGGCAGAATCTGCCGGCAGCGCGGCTCCGGCCGCCGCTGCACCGGCACCTGCAGCGGCAGCGTCTCCTGCCGCTGCTCCCTCAGCCGCTCCCGAAGGCGCGGCTGCAGGCACTGCGGCCCTGGCTACGCCGGGGGCGCGCAAGCTTGCACGGGAGCGGGGCATCGACCTCGGCGAGGTCTCTGCCCGCGACCCTATCGGCCGGATTGGCCAGGCCGATGTGAACGGCCATGGCGCAGCCGGCCAGGGGGCCGCTGCGCCGGCAGCTCCGGCGCCGCAGGCGAAGCCTGAGCCGGCGAAGGCAGCTGCGGCGGGCAAAGCGCCGCAGGAGGACGGCAAAGCCGTCGAGCGCAAGCGCATGTCGCGCAGACGGCTGACCATTGCCAGCCGCCTCGTCGAAGCGCAGCAGAGCGCGGCTATGCTGACCACCTTCAACGAGGTGGACATGACGGCCATTCTCGACATCCGCAAACGCCGCAAGGATGGCTTCAAAGAGAAGCACGATGTCGGACTCGGCTTCATGTCCTTCTTCACCAAGGCGGTGATCGGCGCGCTCAAAGCCTATCCGCTGCTGAACGCCGAGATCGACGGCGAGGATCTGCTGATCAAGAAATACTATGACATCGGCATTGCCGTTGCGGCCAAGGAAGGGCTGGTTGTGCCGGTTGTCCGCGATGCAGACCGGCTCAGCTTCCCTGAAATTGAACGACGGATCGGCGAGCTGGCCTCCAAGGCGAGGGCCAATACGCTCAGCCTGCCGGAGCTTCAGGGCGGAACCTTCACGATTACTAACGGCGGCGTATTCGGCTCTCTGCTCTCTACGCCAATCCTTAATACACCGCAGGTCGGAATCCTCGGCATGCACAAAATCCAGCTGCGCCCGATCGCCCTGGACGAAGAAACAACTGTTAACCGTCCGATGATGTATATTGCGCTGTCTTACGATCACCGGATTGTTGACGGTTCGGAAGCCGTGAGCTTCCTAGTCAAGGTCAAGGAGCTGCTGGAAGATCCGGAAGCGCTGCTGCTGGAAGGCTAACTGGCTGCTTTACTGACTTATTCATTATTCACAATTAAAAGAGGGATAAAAGGACATCTGTATTGTCCTTTTATCCCTCTTTCAGTTCAGCACCAGAACCGGAGAAAGCTGATCTATAACGTTTTTCTGCAAGTATAGAGGCGTGGTGATGAAGTCTGCAATGGTGGGAGGGCTACGGCGCTTGCTACAGAGCTTAATTGGATTTCCTCCACCTAATTTAATCATTTTCCCTTATGTATAAGCTTTAGTGGGAAATTCTCCTGCTATTCGGACGGATAATGGCCTTTGGTGACTCATTCCGTCCATTTAAGTGGAGTTTTTCCGACTAGTATTGTAATCCCGCTAGTTACCGGAGAATTATAGGGAGAAAATCCACTTAATTTAACCGTTACACGCTCACCGAGACAGTTTTCCACAACACCGCTAATTAAAAGGCAGCACAAAATGCAATGGAACAGAATCGAGCTTTCATTGAATACTATTTGAATGAGCATGCATATCCGGTAAATAGATACTATTGCGCATACCCGGCTTAATAAAATGGTCTGAATAACCCCCTCAATCATCCACCTTTCATTCCAGCCATAGCCGTGTACCATACTACCTGCAACCAAAGGTAACTCTACCCTTCATTCCATCCTTTTACTCACAAAGCTCCCAACCAATGGTACTTCTACCCTTCATTCCAGCCTTTTGCCCACAAAGCTCAAAATCAAAGGTACTTCTGCCCCTCATTCCAGCCTTTTGCCCATAAAGCTCAAAAACAAAGGTACTTCTACCCTTCATTCCAGCCATTTGCCCATAAAGCTCAAAATCAAAGGTACTTCTACCCTTCATTCCAGCCTTTTGCCAACAAAGCTCAAAATCAAAGGTACTTCTACCTTTCATTCCAGCCTTTTGCCCACAAAACTCTGAATCAAAGGCATTTCTACCTTTCATTCCAGCCTTTTGCCCACAAAGCTCAAAATCAAAGACATTTCTGCCTCACATTCCTGACATTCCTCGAGGGGGCGCTATAGAGCGAGGGATGCTATAGAACGAGAGCCGCTGTAGAGAGAGAGCCGCTGTAGAGAGAGAGAGCCGCTGTAGAGAGAGAGCCGCTGTAGAGCAAGGGGCGCCATAAATGATAAATGGTCGCTGCAGACGAGATGAACCCATGCTCAGCAGCATCAATCCGGCACTCAGTCCAATCTCTTCCCACCCTCACCGCGCCCCGGCCTACAGTCCACTCCCTTCCCACCGTCACCGCACCCCGGCCTACAGTCCACTCCCCTCCCACCGTCACATCACCTCGGCTACAGTCCACTCCCCTTCCCACCGCCACCGCCCCCCGGCCTACAGTCCACTCCCCTCCCACCGTCCCGCACCCTTGCCTACAATCCACTCCCTCCCCAACCTCACCACACCCCGGCCTACTGTCCGTTCCTTTCCACCCTCACCGCACCCAGGCACAGTCCACTCCCTTCCCACCGCGCCCCGGCCTACAGTCCGCCCCGGATCAGATCGCCCGCCAGCTCCAGCAGCTGACCCTTAGTCAGTTCCCGGTCACCGTAGGTGGATAGTGTGTAATAGGCATCCTGCTTCTCGTTGTACCAGTTCAGGTAATGGTAGCCGGTTTCCGGCCGGATCACTTGATTGTAAACGACTTCTCTGCCTTCCACTTTAACCTTGGTCACGGTATGGTCCGGCTGCTGCAGCACCTGCATGAAGCCGCCGTTCAGCAGGCTGGCTGAGATTCCAACCATCGCTCCGTCCTTGGTATAAGTGGCGTTAATCCCTCCTGCCTCTGTCCAAGGCACCGCCTTCATGAACATCCCGGAGTCTGCGGACGCCTTCGCCCGTCCCTTCAGTTCTTCAAGTGTCTCCTGGTACAGCACGGCGCTGTCCACTTCCTCTGCATTGGGATAACGCGCATATACAGAGCCGTATTCAAAGCTGTAATCCCCGGCTGTTCCGGGAAGCAGAGGCGCCCCGGTCCGTTTAATCTCTTCCAGGAATACAGAATAATCAGTCAGCCTTTGCTCCTTAAAGGCGAACCGCAGCGGAGCCTCCGTGTCTCCTGAACCTGCGGCATAATAAGCGATCATTTGGCCCGGCTCGGCAAAACGCAGGGCTTTATGCATATACTTGTCCTCGGCTCCTCCGCCCGGCAGCACCGGATCCGGTGCAGTGTGCTGCACCTTGACTGTGCCGGCTGCATTGCGGATCTGGATATATTCCGAGGCAGCGTAAGCCGTTACAGCAACCAGCAGCAGCATAACCATCATTCCTGAAAATGCGGCTGTTTTACCGGCAAACCGGATCCCCCGCGTGTTCTGGCGATGATCCATCGCCCGTAAACGGGCCATCACCCGCCCCGTCACTTCAATGGCAGGCAACCGCCCCTCGGGAAGTGCTGCTGCTTTTATATCTTCGTACTCATTATGGATTCCGGTTCGTTCCAAGATATCCCCTCCTCTGACATAATCGTCTCCCTTACTTTCCGCTTGATCCGCTCCATCCGCTTGTGCAGCGCATTGGGGCTGATGTTCAGAATTTGGCTCATTTCCAGAAATGTCAGCTCTTCAAATACCCGCAGAACAAGGATGTTCCGCTCCTCCAAGGTAAGCTTATCCAGCGCCAGCTCAAGAGAGGGACTGTACAACCGCTCTTCCAATGTCTGTTCAGCGCTTGCAGCCAGTGTCTCCGGCCGGAATATCCGCATGACATGCCTCTGCAGCCGGCGCCTGCGCAGCAGATTGAGACAATGGTTGCAGGCAATCTTGTACAGCCAGGCCGAGAAGCCCGCATCAGGCTTATATTGCCCGAGAGACTGGTAAGCTTTGACCAAGATGTCCTGGACTGCATCTTCGGCATCCTGCCTGTTCCCGAGCAGACGGCAGCAGTAGCGGTAGACCGGCTGCTGAAAGCTTTCAGCGATAAAAGCAAACTGCCCGGTGTCCCCGTTTTGCACACTGAGAATCACAGCTTCTACTTGCTGTTTATCAGGTAAATTCTCCTGTTTCGTCGCCAACAGCTCCTTTCTTCGGTTTGTATATCTCTATAACACCTCAACATGGCAAAAAAGTGCCCCCTCCGGCTGTTAATCTTCATAATAAACAACCAAAACAAGCAAATGGACACCGGAAGCCCCGGGGCTTCACGATGTCCATTTGCTGTGCTTGCATCAAGCTCTCTGTATTTTATTGTAGTTGCTAAGCCGACACTTTTCTATATTGGGTTAAGCCATGCGTCCAAAAGGCTTCAGGCTCATTTCCTTTTCTTTGGCCTGCTTTTGTCCCGGCGGCTTCAGGGATATGGCGAGAATACAGGACAGAATACACAATCCGCCGAAGACGATAAAGGTCGGCTGGAACCCGCCCAGGAAAGCGGCGATAAAGGATCCGGACAGTGCGCCGATGCCAAAGCCCTGATAGACTACACCGTAATTCTTGCTGTGGTTCTTCAGTCCGAAGAAATCACTGACAATTGCCGGAAAGACCGTAATATTACCTCCGAAGCAAAATGCAATCGCAGCTACACAGGTGAAGAACAGGCCGTAGCTAAGATCCGCGAAGCTGAGCGTCAGCATTGCTGCAGCAGTGACTGCCAGCGTAAGGCTGACCAGCGTGAGACGGTTCATCCGGTCGGATAATGCACCAAGCACGAGCCTGCCTGCCGTGTTGAAGATCGCAATCATCGCTACAGCATTGGCTGCTGTCCCTGCATCCAGACCGGCAAGCGTTACCCCGATATCCTTGACGATCCCGATCAGGTACAGGCCGCTCATACAGGCTGTGAAGAAAATAACGAACAGCAGATACGCTTCTTTGGTATGCAGCATTTCTTTTACTGTATAATCCTTCACCGGAATGCCTGTTTTGGCCGCAGCAGCAGATTGTGCCGGCTGTGTTTCACCTTGTGCTGAACTCCCGGCGGACACTGCTGCCGGAGCTTCTCTGACCAGCAGGGAACCGGTAACCACCATGACCATAACAATCATGCCCCAGTACAGGAAGGTGTCCGACACCCCTGCAGACTCAATCAGGCTGCCGTTAATATACTTGAAGACCAGGCTGCCTGTGCCGTAAGCGCCGACGGATACGCCGGAGATAAGTCCTTTGTGCTTCGGAAACCACTTAATCAGATTGGACAGGGAAGTAATATAGGCCGTTCCGTCAGCATAACCGACGACTACGCCGGCCAGCAGATAGAACATCGGAAGAGAGCTGGCCTGAGAACTGAGCATCAGACCCAGTCCCAGCATAATTCCGGCAGAAGCAGTCAGCTTGCGCAGGCCTATCTTGTCCTGAAGCTTTCCTGCAAACAACGTGGCGAAGGCCAGGGCAAAGCTGGTGATTGAAAACGTTATCGAAACAGCACTGAGCTCCCAGCCGAATTTGCTGACAAGCTGGGCATTAAATAAACTCCAGGTATAAATTGTGCCAAGTCCCATTTGCATAATTACCGTACCTAGTACGATCATCCAGCGTTTGCTGGCGGCCGAAGTCGTAGTCATGGGGTCATTCCCTCTTTCTCTCAGGATTCGCTGCAAGGGCTTTCTTTGCCTCTTTATTGTAGCGAATCCGGGCTTTGCTGAGAGAAATCCGGAACGAGATGCCGGGTTCAAGGAATGAAATGCATTTATATGCGCATGAGCTGCCTGAATTCCTTCACTTTGCTGCGGCTGACAGGCACTTCAAAGTCCAGATCGCGAAGGCGCAGAAGATACGTATTGTTGAACCAGGGGATGATTTCCTTGATCTTGGACAAGTTGACGATATAGGAACGGTGACAGCGGAAAAAAAGGTCCTGCGGCAGCCGGCTGTGAAACTCGCTGATGCTCAGGGCCATGACGTATTCTTCACCTTTGGTCATTACGCTTGTTGTTTTCTCCTGGGCTGAAGCATAATAAATTTCGTCGGCATCGACGACGATAATCTTTTCATTTTTCCACAGATTAACCTTGTTGCTGACCGCACTCTGGCCTTCCTCCCGGGGACGGCTGCGGGCCGCGAATGCCCCTTCCAGCTTGTTCAGCATCGCCTTGATCCGCGCTTCACTGTAGGGCTTGAGAATATAGTCGAACGCTTCAATCTCAAAGGCATCGGCGGCATGCTCCTTATAGGCTGTAATGAACACGATATACGGCTTGACCGAGAACCTGCTGATATTCTGGGCTAACAGCACACCGTCAATGGAGGGAATATTAATATCCAGAAAAATCACATCGACCTCCTCGGTCTGCAGAAACTTCAGCGCATCCAGCCCGTCCTCAAATTCTGCAGCAATGCCGATATCACTGTGTACCCCGATCAGAAAAGCCAGCTCCTGCCGGGCCAGCACTTCATCCTCTACAATTATGGCTCTCATACCTTCTCCTTCATGACATCAAAATAAATTTCCGTCCCTTTATCCAGCCGGTGGATACTGAGCCCCTTGCCATAAATCAGCTTCACCCGCTGATGCACATTGTACAGCCCGATTTTGTTATCCGGCATGCTTCCGCTGTAGACCTTCTCAATCGTCTCCGGGGCGATGCCCGCTCCGGTATCGGTGATGCCGATCCGTACCAGATTGCCGTGATCTTTTACCGAAAGCGTCACTGTACCTGTTCCCTTCTCCTTCAAAATCCCGTGAACAATCGCATTCTCCACCAGCGGCTGAATGATCAGGCTCGGAATGCGCACCTCCACCTCATCAATGTCATACTCCACGCACAGCCGGCTGCCAAAACGTGCTTTCTCAATCTCCACGTACTGCTGAACCTGCTGCAGCTCTCGCCGGATGTCAATGAACTCATCGGTCAGCTCCAGATTGTAGCGCATATAACCGGACAGATTCACGATCAGCTCCCGGGCCTTATCCGGATCGGTGCGGGTCAGTGAGGCAATCGCATTCAGCGCATTAAACAGAAAATGCGGATTAATGCTCGTCTGCAGCGCCTTGAGCTCCGCCTTGTTGGCCATTTCCTTAATACCTTCGACCCGCGATACCTCCATCAGGGTGGAGATCATCTGCGACAGGCCAACCGCCATCGCCTGCAGGGAATAGGTAATTTTATGGGCTTTGGTGTAGTAGATTTTCAGCGCTCCCGTCACCTCACCCTTTTCCTTGAGGGGAATAATGATCAGGGACCGGATCGCCCGGTTCATATATTCCGTATCATCATCACGGATCGTAATTTCACCGCTGGTGATCGTTTTTTTCGTCTCCTCGCTGATAATATCGTCGGTCTCCGCATAGTATTCCTCGCCAACGCCGACATACGCACGGATGTGCCCTGTATCGGTAATGGCGACCGCATCCGCTCCGATATCTTCTTTAATAATTTCGCAAATCATACGCAATGAACGGGGAGTGATGCTGCGGAAATAAGGCAGGGTCTTGTTGGCGATATCCAGCGCCAGCTTGGACTGCTTCGCGGCAATGCGTTCCTTCTCCCCTTCGACGCTCTGGACAAGCATAATAATAAGACCGACACTGATCTGTCCGGCAATCATCGGAAAAGCAATCTTCGACACGATCTCCACACCAAGCGATGAAGGATCAGCCATGACCAGAATCAGAACCATTGTCAGTGCTTCACAGGCCATCCCGGCGAGAATGCCGGCCATCCAGCGCCGCTCCGCCACAGTGCGTCGGTAAATGACACCTGAGACAATACCTGCTATGATGCTTGTAATCAGACAGGGCAGTGAGGTCACACCGCCGATATCAATCAGAAAACGGTGAATACCGGATATAATTCCTGTAATCAAGCCGACCCAGGGACCGAACAGAATCCCGCCGGCCATGACTGCAATAATCCGTACATTGACAAGTGACCCCTCGACATTAATTCCGCTGTAGGTCCCGAAGATAGCGAACAGACTGAATATTACGGTTACAATGGCAAGCTCCTGCGGGGCATATGCACCCTTGCTGAACATTTCCTTGAACCGCGGCAGCCGGGTCAGCACAAACAGGCACATCAGCAGCAGCGCCGCCCTTTCGAACAGCTGCAGCAGTATAGATAGGTTATTGTGCATGGTAAATCCTCCAAAGGTCAATCTATCGGTACATTATAAGTTTGTCCTTTTGGAATAGCAATCGGTTATACACTCTTTCCACAGTACCTATTTCTGTAAAAACCATTTATAATAAGCCTTTATCATCCGCTGTGACCTGGAGGTCTGTATGCCAAAAATACATAATGAGGAAGATATCATTCGCGTTGTAAAAGAAGACGCCTGGATGATGAGCATTCTGGCTGTTGTAAAAGAGCTTGCGCTGCCCGATTCATGGGTATGTGCCGGCTTTGTCCGCTCCAAGGTATGGGACGTGCAGCACGGCTTTACAGCCAGAACTCCCCTGCCGGATATTGATGTCATCTACTATGACCCGGATGATGCCCGCGAAGAAACGGAAAAGATCCATGAAGAAAGGCTGAGAAGGCTGTATCCCTCCGCTCCCTGGTCGGTCAAAAATCAGGCCAGAATGCACAAACTCAACAATCTCCCGCCTTATTCATCGGCCGCAGACGGCATGTCCAAATTTCCCGAAACCGCCACTGCGCTCGGTCTGTCGCTGGACAGTGATGGAGAGGTTTTGCTCGCTGCACCCCACGGGGTTCACGATGTAATCCACCTGAAACTCCGGCCTACACCCCATTTTAAAGCCAACCCGCAAATCCGTTATATTTACGAAAAGCGTATAGCCGCAAAAAATTGGCAGGCTGTCTGGCCCGGGCTGACGGTCACTTCTTTTCACTGAATGTAAAAAAACAAGAGCAGCTGGCCCCGGATTCACCGGAGCGCCTGCTGCTCTTCTTACCTTCCTACATATAAAAAACGCTATATAGATTGATCTTGAACATTCGAGTAAAGAAAAGGAGTGACGGAAGGGAGTTTTGGAACTGTAGGAGCGTTAGCATTCGCCTGAAAGCTTTCCAAAGGAAAGCTGGCATCGTAAGCATAAGCTGTCTGTGGATTTCCACTGCTGAAAGCAGTTAAAATCAAGAAATCTGCAGACAACAGCGGCCGGAAGTCCAAATATTCACTGTAGTTGCGACTGGACCTTTGCTTCAAAAGGTTCAAAATTCATTCTATTTAGCATCAAACAGCCAAATCAATGCCGACCACCCCAACAATCTCCCCGCGCCCGTCCCGGATGGCTCTGGAAAGTGTAATGCAGGATTGTTTCGTAATCGCCGATACATAAGGCTGTGATACATATTGCCCTTCGTTCATCGCCCCGTTCCACCAGTCACGCCGTTTGGCATTCATCAGCCCGGCCGCCGGCTCGGAGAAAACAAATGTGCCATCCGTGCGGTTGGACCAGATTGCCTGAACGTCAGGCACCCTGCGGATACAGGCACCAAGCACACTGCTGTGGCTTGCGGTGTCGGGAGAGTACATTTCCTGTCTGGTGCTGATCTCCTGCAGCAGACTCTGCATTTCCTCCAGCCGTGCTGCATATTGCCCAAGCTCTATAACCTCACGGCCGGCAATGCTGTTCACCGACTGCTGCAGCGCCTGTGATTCGGTGAGCAGGCTCGCACTGATCTCATTCAGCTGGCCGATCTGGGTCCGCTGCCGCGTAACCTGTTCCAAAGTGAGATCGACTCCGGCAATCGTCTCATTTACAATCCCTACAGCACCGCTAAGTTCCCCGGTTACCTCTTCGATCAGGCCGCTCTGCCGCGAAGCTTCAGCCACGGTCTCTGCTACTGCCTGACCCACTTCTTCGACTCTTGCCGAGATATCCTCCAGACGAAGCTTCACTGCGGCGACCTCACTCACACCTTGGGCAACTGCCGCCTGTTCCTTGGTTACGGATTCCAGCACCTGCCGGACGCCGGTGTTGATATCAAGCAGAACGTCCGAGGAACGTTCCACTGAGCTTCGGCTTTGATCAGCGAGCTGTCTGATCCGGCCGGCAACGACTGCAAAGCCCCGTCCCTGCTCTCCTGCCCGTGCCGCCTCAATTGAAGCGTTCAGCGCGAGAAGCGAGGTCTCGTTCACAATCCCCACAATCATCGTGTTGATCTCTTCCACCATGGCGATACGGCCGCTCAGCTCTGCGAACTTGCTCTGCATCTCACCGCTCCGGCTCTGCAGCTCTGCCATTACATTATCCGTCTTCTGGAGTGAACCGACCATTTCAGTCATTCCTTGACGGGCACCCTCCATGTTTGTCCCGAGTCTTTCAGTCAGCTCGGTGATATGTGCGGTGACAGCCGCCACACCGCCCATTGTGGCAAAGGCGCCTTCTATATTGGCCCTGGCCTCATTGCTTCGATTCTTCAGGTCCACCTCGTAAGCATGGGAATAATCCGCCGTCCGTTGAAGCTCCTCCGTATGACGGCTGATCTCTTCCAGCGCCCCGTGCAGCCTGTCGGAAGTGACTACTATCTCATTGCCGAGCAGCTCTACCCGGCTTCTTGCTTCCGCAAGTAATTCGTCTTTATGCAGTGCGCTGCGGTATGCACCCAGTGCTATCCAGCACAGCGCAGCCGTGAGCAGCAGAAACACAAGCTTGTGTACAAATAACATGTCAATCCACAACCCGTAAAGACCAACCAGCAGCAGCAACAGAACAACCAAGATACCCTTCCCCCGAAGAACCTGCATGTCCACTTCCACTCCACTCTGTTCATGTTATGTATTCTAACATTATATCAGCGCGGATATTGAAAAGGAATACTCCATGTCATCAAAATTATCCATTGCCCCTATAAAAAGAACTGCCCCGAAGCAGCAGCTATGCGCTTCAGGACAGCACCTTTTTGCCTTTATTATTTTAACCGCAGCTCTTACAACCCGGCACGGCCCAGCATCCCCCGGGCAATCCAGACTCCTGCCGCTCCGGCCTGCGCCAGGCCGCGGGTAATTCCCGCTCCGTCTCCGCCGCAATAGAGCCCGGAGATTTCTGTCTCCAGGTTTTCAGTAAGCTTCGGACGGGCTGAATAGAACTTTGCTTCCACACCATAGAACAGCGTGTGCTCAGAAGCAATGCCGGGGGTGACCTTTTCGAGCGCCTCAACCATTTCAATCAGACTCTTCATCGTATTGTAGGGAAGAACCAGCCCCAGATCACCCGGAACTGCCTCTTTCAGCGTCGGTTCCAGGAACCCTTCCTTGATCCGTGCTTCAGTGGAACGCCGTCCACGCAGGATATCGCCGTACTTCTGTACAATTACGCCCCCGTTCGACAGATCGTTCGCACGCTTGCATATCTCTCTGGCATATTCGTTGGGCTTGTCAAACGGTTCGGTGAAAGTATGCGAGACCAGCAGGGCAAAGTTCGTATTCTTGGAGCCAAGCGCAGGATCCTTATAGGAATGTCCGTTAGCCGCCATAACGCCGCTGTGATTTTCCACGACTACATGTCCCGAAGGATTGCTGCAGAACGTGCGGACCCGTGTTCCTACAGAGGTATTAAAAATAAACTTGCCCTCATAGAGATGTTCATTGATCTCCCGCATCACTACGTCTGAGGTTTCCACGCGTACACCCACATCAACCTGGTTATTATACATCTTGAGGCGCCGTTTCTTCAGCACCTCGGTCAGCCAGGCTGAGCCGTCACGCCCCGGAGCGATCATGACTTTATCTGCCTCAAAGACTTCCCCGTTCTTGAGCGTGATGCCCGTGATACGGTGGGAGCCGTTTTCTTTCACGGTTACAATGTCCTGCACCTCTGTTTTGAAGAGCATATCTATACGTGTCTTCAGATATTCGTATATGGATTTGAGAATCTCCAGATTCTGCTCCGTCCCGAGATGCCGCACCTGTGCCCGCAGCAGCTTAAGGCCTGCAGCATAACCACGCTGCTCAATATTCCGGATACTCTCGGTGGTCGGATCGGTAATGTTCGGAGTAGCCCCGTGCTCAAGGTTAATGCCGTCTACATATTCAATCAGTTCCTGCACTTTGGAAGGGGCTAGATAATCCGTCATCCATCCGCCGAACTCTGTCGTGATGTTGAACTTGCCGTCACTGTACGCACCCGCTCCGCCGAATCCAGCTGTAATCGAGCAAGCCGGAAGGCAGCCGGCAAATTCCTTGCGTCCGGCCGCAGGCGGGCAGAGCTTGATTTTCTCCTCAAGGATCGGGCAGCTGCGGCGGTAAATATCATGGCCTTTATCTACAAGCAGCACCTTCAGCTCAGGCGCCTTAAGAGTCAGTTCATAACAGGCGAATATTCCGGCCGGGCCGGCACCCACGACAATCACATCATATTTGCTCATTTGTTCCTCCTGGGAAGAAACGTCGGCCTATTTCTGGTAACAGGCGATATCCGTTTCCAAGTATTTGTAGGTTTCTGTAAGTACAACACAAAAAAATCCCGGACTATTATAGGTATGCAAAATGCACCCTATTCGTAGCCAGGAATTTACGGTTCCCTGTAGAAACCCCCAAACCTTATCATTGAGGATATACGAACAGTTAATCTGTTATTTATCAGCCAAAAAGAATTTTACCGGACACAAACGAATGTGTCAATGAAAATATCTATAATAATTCGTGTTTTACTATATTATAATCTATATATGTGCTATACACTTAGATAACAAACGCAAAAACCGAACATTTACCCCTCATGTGATTTGTGAAGGAAAAAAGAACTATTTGTCGAATATATAGAGGTATTGCCCCGGAAAAGAGGAACAGCTTATGCATATTCAGTCACCGACTCCTCGTGAGGTTTTTTGGAACCGATTGCTCCTCAATGCATTCTGGATGGTTCTGCTTGTGTACCTTGCATCTCAGTTATTTGTCTCCTCCTCCATGTGGGGCCACCTCGCCCAATTCACGGGCAGGCAGTATTACATTTTCCATGTGCTGATCCCGAATTCCATTGCGCTTATCCTGATATTGACTTTAGAAGCTATCCACAGGTGGAAGCCCTCCTGCTCTGAATTTTCAATTATCGTCGCAAGCCATCTCTACGCTATCCTGATGATCACCAACCTTAGCCCGGAATATCATGTCAAGCCGTTGATTATGCTGATTCCTCTGCTTGTATCCATGATTTATCTCAAAAAAAGTTATATGACGGCTTCTTCAGCGGTATGTCTGATCTACAGCATAATCCTGTTTCTGGATACCTCTGCATATGATTACTCACTGCGGATTGAATACATCATTATCTCTCTTATCTTCGCGGGAACTTCTGTTGCCGGGTTTCTCGTGATCGGGAGAGGTCTGGATCTTATGCAGTCACTGGAGAATTCCCTGAAATCGGAGCAGGATCTGCGGATCCAGAATATTATCATGGACCGTCTGTCGAAGATCGATCCGCTCACGGATTTGTACAATCACAAAACCTTCCATGAATATCTGGGCTGGCTGATTGAGCATCAGCAGAGCAACCCCTTTCCCATGCAGCTGGCTGTGCTGGATATAGATAATTTCAAGAAAGTAAATGACCGTTACGGACACTGGGTAGGAGATATTGTGCTTAAGCAGGTTGCTGGCGTTATGCTGAAGAATATTGGAACGGATGACTTTGCCGCACGCTATGGCGGTGAGGAATTTGTTGTGATTCTTACAGCAAAGTCACTGAAGGAATCAAGTAAAATCATGGAGAGTATCCTGACAGGAATATCCGGGATGCCTGTGGCTGAAATGGATGGCCAATCCGTCACTGTAAGTATCGGAATGCATGATTTTACAAGGGGAGATACCAAGAGCTCCATCTTTCAGCAGGCTGATGATGCTTTGTACGAAGCAAAGAATACCGGCAAGAACAGAATTGTCGTAATGTAATTAAAGCGGGCCGCGGACATATTAGTCCGGGCCCGCTTTTTATGTACTGTTATACGCCATAATGCCGCTGCCGTCCGAGAAGCTCGTGCACGCCCTTCTGAGGCACCGGCTTGCTGATCAAATACCCCTGAACCTTGTCGCAGCCTGCTTCTGAGAGAAACGCCAGCTGACTGTTGTCCTCCACTCCCTCAGCTACCACATCCAGCCCCATATTATGGCCCAGTGCAATGATAGTCTGAACGAAGGATTTACTGTATTCCCGGTCCGCAAGAGAATCAATGAAGATTTTATCCATTTTGAGTGTGGAAATCGGCAGCTGCTGCAAGTAACTCAAGGAAGAATAGCCTGTCCCGAAATCATCCAGCGCAATCCGGATTCCTCGTGACTTAAGGAACTCCAGCTTACTGACCGTACTCTCAAAGGATTCCATAAAAATGGATTCTGTAATTTCCAGCTCCAGGCTGTTCGCCGGAAGCCCGCTTTCCTCCAGGCTGTTCAGTACCATTTCTACGAAATCGTCCTGCAGCAGCTGGATTACAGAAATGTTGACCGATATTTTATAAGGAGTGCCCGTAAGCTCCTGCACATTTTTGATGAAGCTGCAGGCTTCTCTGAGCACCCATTCCCCAATATAGATAATGAGCCTGGAATCCTCGGCAACCTTGATAAAGGACAGCGGCGATACAAAGCCCAGGACCGGGCTGTTCCAGCGGATCAAGGCCTCGAACCCGGAGATTCGTCCGGTCCGGATGTCCACCTGCGGCTGATAATGCAGCTCGAACTCATCGTTGATCATTGCACTGCGCAGGTGCTTTTCGATCGTCATCCGTTCATTGAATGGCGTATGCATCGATTTGTCATACACGACATAGGTGCTTTTACCTTCCTCTTTGGCCCGGTACATCGCCACGTCGGCATTCATCAGAATTTCCTCCGCAGTCTCTCCGTCTTCCGGATAGAACGAAATTCCGATACTTGTGGAAACATACAGCTTGCTCTCGCCGATCAGGAAGGATCTACGGAATGCGTGCATAATATCCTCCGCCAACTCCATCACCTTATCGCGCTGCTTGGCATCCTTAATAAAAATAACGAATTCATCACCGCCGAGCCGGGAGAGCATCACTCCCTCGGGAACAAGCGACTGCAGCCGCTCACTGGCCTGCCGGATCAGGATATCCCCTGACTTATGGCCAAGCGTATCATTGATAAATTTGAAATTATCCGTATCCACGAACATCAGCGCTGCCTGTCCGCCCGGCTTCCGGATATAATCCTCCATCGCCTCCAGGAGACAGAGCCGGTTGGGCAGGTTGCTCAGGGAGTCCACATACGCCAGGCGGTGCATATTTTTCTGGTTCTCCAGCAGCATGTCGTACTGCTCTACAAGCTCCTGCTGTGTTGCCGTTAACTGCTCATATGTAGCCTCGAGCTCCTGATAGCTGTTATTCAGCTTGAACTCGGTCTGCTTGCGCTTGCTTATATCAATAAGGGATCCCAGGAACAATAGAATATTATCTTTGGGATCAACGATTGCCTTGCCCCTCACCTCGAACCAGATATAGATATTGTCTTTGGTGCGCATTCGGTACTCCGTCTCATAAATCGGGGTCAGACCGCTCAGATGCTCCAGTCTGGCCTTGTTTGCAGAATCCTGGTCATCCGGATGAATGATGCTGAGCACCCCGCCTTCAAAGGAATTGATCTCCTCTTCGGTGTAGCCCATCACCTCATACCAGCGCTCGGACAGCTTGTATTCGCCGGTCACCCAATCCCGCTCCCACATATATGCCCCCGAGCCCTCGGAAGCCAGCCGGAAACGGCGCTCACTGAGACTGACTTTATGCAGCTGCTCCTGCAGTTCTGCTTCCGTTGCCGTCAGCTCCTCATAAGTAGCCTCCAGCTCCTCGTAGCTCAGCTGAAGCTTCAGTTCGTTCTGCTTACGGTCATCGATGTCCAGTCCCACCAGAACGAATATATCTTCAGCCTGCTGATCCATTCCCTTAATGAGAGTGGTGCGGATCGCGAAACAGCGGGCTTCAGGCGAATAATCGGGAAGCTTCAGCTCCACATCATTCGCATAGTCCTTGTACACCGCCCGGGTGAGCAGCTCCCTGAACAAGGCCGCGCTGCCTTCAAGACCGGGAAGCTCGTCAATAGGTTTGCCCAGCACCTCTTTTTCGCTGAGCCCGGTCATTTTTTCGGCATACTGGTTAAAGCGCACCGTTTTTTTGTTGCCTTGAACTGCCCAGACAATCATCCCGGTATGTTCTATAACATCCTCAAAAAACTCCTGTTCAGAGTGAATGGTACGCCGCAAACGCCTGATGTACATCCGGATGAAGACGATTCCGAAGAACAGGATACAGAAGCCGACGGCTATGCCGGATATAACCCTGCCCTGAACCATAGATATGTAATAATCGGAATGGGAGAAAAAATACTGCTGGTACAGCTCTTCAAAAGCGCCGGAGCGCTGCAGCCGGTTAATTCGTGCATTTATGTAGGAAACAAGCTCCGGTGAGGATTTACTGACCCCGAAGGCCACCTCCTCCGGATATAAATCTTTCATTTTATTGACAATATTGCCTGTAAGCCCCCGTTCGACGATGAGGTAATCCACAACGCCCTGGTTCTCGAACAGCAGATCGATCTCCCCCTGCTGCAGTGCCACGAGCGCGTCCGGTACAGTATCATATTCTATGTATTCCGAGATTCCCGCCTTGTTTCTCAGTACAGAAGCGGAATATTGGTCCTTGCCTACGCCTATCTTATATTTCTGCAATGTGCTTAGTTTCACTTCTTCTTTCAGCGCCTGCCTCGAATAGACGGATATGTAGGTTTTGAATACAGGCTTGGAAAACAGCGCGTTCTTTTTCCTGTCCTCTGTTACCGCCATCAGGCCGATTGTATCAACCTTTCCTTCAAGCAGCAGCCCGAGCGTATTCTCCCAATCGCCGGTGCTGTACTGAATCAGATAATCCTGCTTTTCAAAAATCATGCTCGTCAGGTCAATATCAAAGCCGGTCAGATATCCGTTCTGTATGTATTTATAGGGCGGATAATCAAGTTCTGCCTGGTATCTTATGTTTTGCCTTTCAGCGTGAGCGGCAGCGGGGGCTGCAAGCATGAACACAATGCTAATCAGAAGCATGATTTTACACCGCTTCATCGCAATTCTCCTTTATTCAAAAAAATCGGCTAAGCGCACTTATAACAGGAGTATTCGACAAAATATGGTAGGGTTCCTGCTTCTTCTGCTGTAGAATATGATAAAATGTGCAACTCCCCCCGGCTTTTACCCGGATTAAAATAAAAAAAGTAAGAACCTTTATTTTTATATTGCTTTTTGGACGGAAAATGTGGATAATAACAGTAACGGTTGATAATGATTCTCATTATTAAAATAACGTCGATAAGTTCACTTTACTATATTGAATTAAAGGAGACTGAACAACCATGAACTCAGCCACTAGACGGACTGCTTTGCAGGTTGATGATTATCTGGATCTGCTCAATCTTGCTGTAAAGGTCGGAGATTTGAAATGGCAAAAAGAAATTAAGTCCAGACTGCAATATATACTCTGCCTGCAAACCAGATAAAATAGATATCTTTAAGCCGCTTCCGGTACGGGGCGGTTTTTTTTATTGTCTTACAGGAATAATGAAAAGGATGGATTGTTGATTCAGCCGGGAGATTACCGGCAGGGTGCATCCGTGGAGCGTGGGATGTTTAATGATATAGTATAATAATCAGCATCATACACTGAACAACATCTCGTTAGATCGGAGCGTGTCCGTGTGAAAAAATACTTTATGGTATTCCTGTTCATCAGTCTGCTCTGGATGCCCGCTGTCTACGCCGCCGGGATTCCGGTTCAGCAGGGACTTGTTACAGACCAGGCAGGATTGTTCTCTGCGCAGGAAATTGCGCGCCTGAATGAAACGGTCCAGCGGGACCGTTACACCTTCCATGTACTGACTGTAGATTCACTGAGAGGTAACAATGCTTCAGATTATGCCACCAACGTATATGAATCCTGGGGATTGACCGCCCGGGACATTCTGCTCCTGATTTCTGCCGGCGATCAGCAGATTGAACTGAACTTTAATAATCCGGGGCTGCAGTCCTCACTGAATGCCTGGTCCCGCAGCCAGGGAGGCGCCTCAGGAAGCGCGGCCATTACCGGATTGCTGGACACTTATTTTATTCCTTATGCGCGCGACGGCGACTTTGCCGGAGGCGTCAGCTCTCTGATTACCGGACTCGATTCTCTGGGGAGTGCTTCCGGCGGAGGGTCCGGCAGCGGTGCTGCCGGTACAAGCGGATTACCGCAGGGTAACAGCAGCGCCGGCAGAAGCTTCCCGCTGTTCACAGTGGCCGGCATTGCTGCCGGAGTTATTGTGCTGGCACTTCTGCTGTATATCGTGTTCACCGGACTCAGCCGGCGCAAACAGCTCAAGGCCCGGCAGGAGCAGTTGGGTGATCTGCTCGTAAGGGCAAACCGGGCCCTTGAATCGCTGCAGCCGTTTCAAGGTATTGTACAAGGCAAAACCGGGGAGATGGTCGAAGGGATCTCCAAACGGCTGTCTTCACAGCTGGTTGAAATTTCTGCACTGCAGGCCGCAAACCATGATGTTCTGCCGCCATTCTACCGTCTGGCAGCACTCAAAGCGGCCAGCGCAGAGCTGCAGGCAACGGAAAACTCCTTCCGGTCGGCGCTGGAGGAGGAAGAACAGAAAATTGCCGTCGTCAGTGAGGCCGACCGCAATGTGAAGCAGCATATCAGCGAACTTAAGAAGGACGCGCCTGAACTCGATGGACAGCTGCAGAATGCGATTAAGGATACTGGCTTTAAGCTTCAGGAAATTGCCGAGGATCTCATGGAACTGGCCGAGTCTACTGCCAAAGCAGACCAGCTGGAGCTTTTTGATCCGATTGCTGCACAGAATATCACCAAAGAAGCCCAGGACCGCCAGGAGCAGATCGAACAGGATCTGCGGGATGTTGAAATTTACGACGCCAAACTGAATCAGTTTCCCGGCGTACTGGCTGCGGCCAGGGAGAAGATTGCCGGCCTGATTGCGCAGAACTCCCTGCAGAATATGAAGGTTAAGCCGTATGACCAGTTGGAGCAGGCCCGTTCCGCAGCAGATACGCTTGAGACACCGCTGCGCAGCGGAGATATGGATGAAGTCCGTAAAATCTCCGCGACGATGGATTCGCTGGTTGCCGAAGCTATAGCAATGACTGAGCGCCAGGCCCTGATCCGTCAGAACAACCGGAGGGACTTGGAGACGATCCGCAGCAAATGGAGCGCTTTGACCGCCCGCCGCAATGAGCTGCAGGCCGGTATTGCCGAAGCGCGGAACCGTTTTGCGGAGCAGTATGTCAGCAGCCTGGAGGATACGCTGAGACAGGCAGGCGAAAGTCTGCGGCAGGGCGCAGCCGAAGTGCCGCAGCTGGAGACCTGGACCAGTGACGAGCGCGGAGAATACGACAATGCACGCAGCGGGATCGACAAGCTGCTGACGCTGCAGGAAGAGACGGCACGCCAGTTTAATGAAGTGGGCGAGCACCTGGAGGCGCTCGGCCAGCGGCTCGAAGCCGTCAAGCGCGTATTTATCGAGGGCCAAGGACGGGCAGAGGCAGCACAGCAGCTGCTGGAAAGCAGACGCATTCCCTCCAGGACCCGTTTCCATGCTTCTATGCTGCCGGAATATGCACAGCTGGAGCAGCTTTTATCTATGAGACCTTACAATCTCGACGAGCTTGAAGCGTTAGGCCGCTCCTACGCTTCACAGATCTCCTCTTTTGTAGAGGAAGCGAACCGGCTTGTCCGCCAGAAGGAAGAGCAGGAGCGCCAGGCACAGCTCGCCATGCTGCGTGAGCAGCAGCGCAGAGAAGAAGCGCGCCGGCGCTCCGGTCCGCCAGGCGGATTCGGCGGCGGGTTTGGCGGCGGCGGACGATCCTCCGGAGGCTCCTCATGGGGCGGCGGAGGCGGGGGCGGACGGTCCTCCGGCGGCTCTTCATGGGGCGGCGGAGGCAGATCCGGCGGAAATTCTTCCGGCGGTTCCAAGTGGTAGAACCGGAAAACTCCATGCTGACAATAGGATAGTTAATCCATCACACAGCATTCAGAACGACGAACAAACCTCCAGCCGTAACGGCTGGAGGTTTTCAATGCGCCCGGGCTTCCCTTTATCTTACTGCCGCTCCATACAGGCAATAAAATCGGCAAGCGCCGGTGAAATCCGGCGGTCCTTGCGGTAAATCAGCTGAATGTAAAACTTCTCCTGCCCGCCTGCAAGTGGCCTGCCGATTAACGTTCCACTCAGCAGTTCTTCCTCCACAGCATAACGGGGCAGAAAAGCCGTTCCCCACCGGTGCCTTACCGCCTGTTTGATTCCCTCCAGGTTTCCGAACTCCATGTCAATCCGGGGGATAATGCCGGCCTGCTTCAGCTCCTGCAGCAGCATTCTCCGGTATGTACAGCTGTCTTCTGTCAGTACCAGCGGTTCGCCCTCCAGCACGGACGGTGCAATCTCCGGCTCCTGCGCAAGGGGACCCTCCGGATGCAGGATCAGGAACAGCTGCTCCTGGCGCAGCTGCACGGTGACCAGCTCCTCAGACTCATAAGGCACATCAAAAATCAGGCCGAAATCGGCAGATTTATCTTTGACATCAGCGATGATCTGCACTTCTGAGCCAGGCTGTACACGCAGCTGCATACCGGGATATTGCTCCCTGTACCTGTACAGCCGGTGAGGCAGATAGTAAGCCGCCAGTGTCTCAATCGAGCCAATGGCAAGTACACCTGTTTCCCCGCCGGACACTGCTCCTTTGGCTTCCCTGCTGAGCGCGAGCATCTGCCTGGCATAAGGAAGGAGCGTGTTCCCCGCAAAGGTTGGAGTCATCCCTCTGCCTGAACGTTCGAGCAGCACCTCACCATAAATTTCTTCAAGCTTGGCGATCTGGGCAGTGACGCTGGACTGGGCATAGCCAAGCTTTTCTGCTGCCCGTGTGTAGCTTCCGCTGTCTGCCACCTCGCAGAAAGTCCGCAAATAAGTTAACTCCATGGCACGGCTCCTTGAATTATTAATAATTTCGATAGTTATCATTAAATACTATAGATAACTCCAATTTAGATTACATTATACAATACTATTATCATCCATTTCCGCATTCCTGAAGGAGGAGTTATTTATGAATATGAAGCCGCGATCTCAGATATTGGCAGCCGCTGCTGCAGCACCTGAAGATGCCTTTCAATATTTTGCAGCCAAGGCGTCTTTTGAGACAGATGTAGCGGATGTAGCTTATGATCTGCGCGAAGGAATCACCGGGTTCAGGCTGGTCGATGTCCGTGATACCCGTTCTTACGAGGAGGCCCATCTGCCTGGTGCAGTGTCCATCCCTTCCGGGCGGATTTCCGGCAATGCAGATGTGCTCTCTACGGAAGATGTACTGGTGGTGTACTGCTGGGGCCCGGCCTGTAACGGCGCGAGCAAAGCCGCGGCCAGGCTTGCCGCTGAGGGCTATCAGGTAAAGGAGATGCTCGGGGGCATCGAGTATTGGCGTAAGGAGGGCGGGCAACTGGAGGGTACGCTGCGTGAAGCAGCGCCACTATATTATGCTATGCCGCCCATGTAACTTGGGCCGCGTAATTCTGCAGCTGCTGCGAAATATACAAAAACAGACCTGCTAATCCGCATTGAAGCGGAAAACAGGCCTGTTTTTTACATATCAGTGCTTGTCAGAATGATCTTCATCCAGAAAAGGCTTATTCACATAGTAATACATAACGCCCATCAATACGCCCCCGCCGATCAGATTGCCGATCGTAACAGGCACCAGATTGTGTACGACCCCGCCCCAGGAGATGGTTCCCGGATGATCCAGTACCAGCGCGATCGCGAACGTACACATATTGGCGATACTGTGCTCGTACCCGGAGATAAAAAAGCAGAATACGAACAGCATCATGGCAAACATTTTGGCTCCGTCGCCTTTCATCGACATCGGAACAAAAAAGGCAAGACAGACCAGCCAGTTACAAAGAATGGCCCGGAAAAACAGCTCCATCGCCGGTGCCTCCATCTTGTGCGCTACCACATTCAGCAGAAATCCGTTCACACTGGAATCATAGAACAGTCCCGTCAGAAAAATCAGCAGCGCAAAAGCCGTTGCCCCAAGGATATTGCCGATGTAGCTGACTACCCACATCCGTACAGCCTCAGTCCACTTCATCTTTTTTCTCAAGGAAGCGTACGAATAATAAAAGGTGTCCCCGGTGAACAAATCCCCTCCGCCGTAGGAGATCAGGATAATAGCCGCACCGAACGTAATCGCAGCCATTGGATACGTCATAGGAGATTGCTCCATGTAGAAGAAATTCCCCGTCTTGAACGCCACGATGACGCCAAATCCGATAAACATACTGGCCAGCATTGCTCTTGCGATATAGCGGACAACACTTTGCCGGTAAATCCGCTGTTTCTTGAGTGCCAGTTTCTCAACCTGCAACAGTGCCTCGTTCTCCATGTAACCTCCGCATTAGCATCGTATTTTCAGCAATAATAGCGGCTGCCTACAGCCTTTGGGTTATTATACCCAATAAACCGCTGGAAATTACTTGAACCACAGCGGATGAATTTTATCAATATTTTAAAAAAGAAATGTCATCTCCGCTCGCATCAGCTATCTCCATCATCATTCAGCCTGGCAATAGCCTCAGCCTTCCCGCTGCTGGCTGCGATCATCAGCACAATGATCAGACACCCCAATATCATAGCATCCCCCGCTTCCTTCCCAAGTTGCCTCAGTGACAACTTATTCCGGAAAGCAGGGCAATATGAGCGCTGTATGGCTAATGAATGTTAACCAGCCAGGCTTCCGATGTAGTAGCTGACAACCTTCAAATCCTTATCGTAGAAAATAACGATGTAATCTTCGGTTAGACCGGCCAAGTTCAGGTCAGGTTGATAGGACAATTGGAGATGCTGGTTGCTGCTGTGATAGTAAGGCCGGGTCTGTTGCAATGCATGCTCAACTGTAAAGCTCCGCTCTCCGATCTCCGACCTGGATATTGCTGTAACGTACTTTGCTTCAGGATGTGTCCGCACGTAATCCTGGAAAATCGCGTAGTCAATGCGGCTGCCATCTTTATAGTCTCGTTCCAAAATGATTTCATTCTCAATTTTTTCCGCATTCTTGTCCCATACCGGAACTACTTTAGTCAATTTTTGCGGTTGGGTTGCATAACGGATAGGCTGATTATTTTCATCATAGAGCACTATTGTTACGTAATAATCTCCTTGTAAATCCGGGACAGGAAGTTCCACTAAACTAGAATAAGGCTGTCTACCGTAAGTGCTAGGGACAACGAGGTCTGAATTGGTAATTGGATTCTCAGTAATATAGAAGGAGATACTTTGTGCCTGCGTGTTCAGATCTTCAGAGTATGCGGTTAAAATAGCTCCATTAAGGGTCATGTAAGAAGTGAAAATTCTGGAAGATACCAAGGGAAGGGTATTCCCCAGAGGGCCAGAGCTTTGCTCCATTTCAAGCTGGTCCAGCGCATTGTCCAGTGTGGATTGACGATACTGGCTGATTTGGGCTTTAAGGTCATCATTCAGTCTGGAGAATGCCCTTGCTGCCCTCATAATAGTATTCTCTTGACTCAGTGCCAGCCCGCTCCCAATCTGATCTATTCTTATCTCTGCAGCCTCGACTGCTAATTCATCGCTGAGCTGTACCTCCCCTTCGTAATAGCCGATGGCCTGCAAATCTTTATCATAAAAAATAACAGTATAATTTTGTTCATTATAAAACTTTTCAGTTTGGTACCGTTCACGAGCTAAGGGAATCTCATCCATAGGCTCATATACCGGATACCCACTTCCCACATACCGGATCTTTTGGCTTGTGTACAGATAAAGAGAGGCTGACAGCAGCTCATTCAGAGTGCGGTTAGTATTAATACTTGCTGTATATTTTGGTGAAACTGAGTAATATACCGCCTTTCCGTTTAATTGTTTATTCGCGTACGTAACATCTACAACATCCGAATAATGCGTACCTCCATTACTATAGGTATCAAATTCTTGTTTTTCTTGTTTAATCGAAACGCCGCTTTCCAGCTTCACAAACTCACCGGAAACTCCTGAATCCGAGGGCTGCAGATTTATCTTTTGTGAGTAGTAACCAATGGGCTGCGAGTCCCCCTTAATGATGACTGTCACATAATAATCGCCAGCTGTTTCTACAATTTTTTTAGGTACGATCACTTTATCATAGGGTTTTGATGCATAGAAAAGGGCCGGTAAAAGCGTTATATATCTTTTGTTATTAAGCTCCCATTCAAGATCTTCAGAAGTAATAGGTGTTCTAGTTACATAATAAGCAGCATATTTACCGGCACTAAGCGTTGATGCAGGCACCCGGCTATAGTCGAATTCCAGATATACGGAATTGGTTACAGTATAAGACGGCGAGGCTTTAACATGAACATCAAGCAAAGGAACATCACTTACCGGCAGGGTTGGTTCAGGCGCTGCTGTAGGTCCGGGTATCGCCGGGGCCGGCGCTCCTCCGCCACCTGTACCTCCACCACCGCCGCCTCCAACAGCAACTGCAGCCGCCGTCGCAGTAGGCACCGGACTGGATGTTGGGCTTGCTGATGGTGACGCTGACGCAGGTGCTGCCGGAGCTGTTGTCGGCTGAGACACGGCCATTTGAGCTGCTGCGCTATCAATCAATGTTAAAGACTCTGCACGTGTCAGCGCCTGCTGAGGCGCAAACGTGCCGTCTGGATAACCCTTTAGAATTCCTGCTTTTACCGCTGCCGCCACGCTTGCCTTGCTCCATGGAGCAATGGTTCCGGCATCACTAAAAACCTGTAAATCATTGATATCACCCTCAGTAAGCTGCAGCAGCTTGCCAACCACAACAGCCGCTTCCTGACGGTTGATGGGCGCATTCGGGCGTATCTCATTGTTGTATCCTTGTATGTAACCTGCGGCAACCGCTTTGGCCACTTCGCTGTAAGACCAGCTTGCAGAATTGACATCCGAAAAATTCACGTCAGCCTCTGCGGTGAAACCAAACGACCGGTTGACCAGCGTCATGAACTCTGCTCGTGTAATGGTCTGATTAGGTTTGACGGACCCATCCTGAAACCCTTTCAGATTTCCTTTTTCCAGCCAGCTTTCAATCGTCTTCTGAGCCCAGTGGCCACTATAATCACTGCCGCTGCTTTGTGCTTGCGCTGCTCCTAATGATCCCAGCAGCATGCTAACCCCCAGTATACCTGCCAATGCCCCCCGAAACTTCCTGCCCATCTTTTCATTTCCTCCTGTGCCGTTCTCAATAGAACAGCCATAATAAAATCTTTGCCGCTGCAGCTTATTCCCATTTTAATGCAGGAAGGCATTTCCATAATAGCTGATATGAAAATATTAGTAAATAAAATATATTCTAATAAAATAGAAATAGATTAACACAGCCAGGCCCGCTGAATAATTCAGCGGGCCTGACCTCTAATTCTTATGAATTTCATCTCGCGATTCTAGTTCAAAAAGCTGCTCAATCCGCTTTCAGCCTGCTTCAACGCCTGCGGCTGGGAAGCCTCATTCAGGCCGAGCCGGTTGTTCAGCTGTGTATTAATCGTTGTCATTTTGGATGTGTAATCCTGACAGCTCTCAATAATCCGGCGGTTGGACTGCTCGGAAGTATCCAGGGCACTCAGCAGATCACCGATTGCCTGATTGACAGCTTCAAGTGACATCGAAGGTTTGGACAGAAGCTCTGTCGTCTTTTCAGTCGTAGTACGCAGCAGGCGGGCATTTTCCTTGAACTGGTCCTCGATTGTTTTGTTCGTCGCTTCGACAGCGGAAATCACATTCTCCTGATCAGCAAGGGACATGGCAATCATCGCCGACACGGTGATCAGGTTAGAGGTCTTGTCAATTGCGTTGTTAACGGAATCGATCAATTTATCATTGTTGTCGTTGATGATATCCGTAGCAGCGATAGCCTGATTGTAGAGCAGGATCATCTCCGTCATGGACTGAATCCGCACCATCACTTTGCGCAAACCACGCTCCAGATACGCCTTGCGGAATTCATTCTCCGGTTTGGCAATCTCAATTTCGAACAGTTCCTTCAGCTTGTTGCCGAAGGCGATTTTGGTCTGCAGGTTGTAGATTTCCTCCATGGAGGTGCGCTTCAGCTGGCGCATATTGACAATGCTCTCCTCGAGCGTATCCCGGCCGTCACGCAGACCGGTAACGATGGCATCAATATTTGTACGTACAGACTGGTACTTGTAGACATAATTTTTGAGCGGGCTCTTGCGCAGCATTTTGCCGAAAAAGCTGACATTTTTGCTCTGCTGCAGCGTTTCACATTCATTTCGCAGCTTCATGATCATATTGGGCACTTCTACACGTTTGCCGGACATCAGGTCATTCACAGGGCGGTCCAGCAGCTTCAGCGTCTGTCCTGCCTTCTCCTGTGTTTTCACCCCGAGCCTGCCGATATCATCCATCAAGGAATCCAGCGCTACGGTATCCGTCTTGGCAACCTGCTCTATCAGCTGTGAGGCTTCTTCGACAACCTTCTGCTCATCTTCTTTTTTGAGCTCAATGTACTGCGTGGACATGTGGTTTCCCTCCTATAATTCGGAACTGCTGTACCGTTGATGAATCAGTTCCGCCTTGGTCTGAAGTTCCATCAGGTCTTTGTGCTCGATCGTTGAGGCGATATCCGATATTTTAGAATCCACATCCCTCAGACCGTTCAGCAGCATTCTCCGGTTTTTCGATTTGGCCTCGCCGCCCAGCCGCAAAAACGGATTGATAACAGCGTTGAGGTCCTTCAGCACCAGCCTGCGCACCGTATGATTGATTTCACCGTTCCCCAGCTCTTCAAGCAGCGGAATGACATGCTGGAGTCTGGCAAAAAGCGCCAGTGACTTCTCGACAATCTCGTTATCAAGCGTATCCTTCTGCCCTTCGGATATAATCATATCCTCCAGAATCCCCAGGTACTCTACCACAGGGGCAAATTCCGCCGAGACTCTGGCCTCCCCGCGTCTTCCGGAAGCAGGGGCAGCTTGTTCAACTGTACCTGCAGCCGGGGCTGCAGAAGCCGCACTGCCTGCTCCGGGCCCCGTAACTGCAGGTACTGGAGCTGCGGCAGAGATGTTACCCGGCTGCTGCCCGGCAGGAAGAACCTCTGCCGGCAGGTTAACTTTGGTGCGTGCGCTGCTGGCAATCCCTGCAGCGGCGCCGGCAACCGGCAGCAGCAGCGTTAGAAATTCGGGCAGGAAACTGCTCGTCAGCAGAGCTGCAACGTAACCGGCACCTGCATACAGTAATACTTTAGATTTCAGATAAATGATCCTCACCTCTTGTGCGCTTGCTCAGGCGCTCAATTCACGCGGTCCGTAACTACGGATTCGTCGTGTACCTTCATGATCATCGGCTGCTCCACATGGCTGGCCAGCAGATCATGGGTGAAACGTACGGGCTGAACTTCACCGCCAAGCGCACTTTTGACCGCCAGGTACGGGAAGTTAATGCCTGTCAGACAAGATACATGCAGCCCTCCGGACATCCGGGGGTTAATCTCCAGCAGCTTGGGAACTCCGCCGCTGTACTTCATTTGTATATTGAAATTATAAGGAATTTTGTAAGTCTCAGCTACATTTCTTGCAATAGCCTCAAGCTCAGGAATGTGCTCCATTACCCGCAGGCGCCCGCTGTCCTTGCGCCGCGGCACCGCTGCCAGCAGATTGCCGTCCCTGTCCGAGAGGCAGTCTATGCTGTATTCATAGCCCTCAAGCAGCTCCATTACCATAAGATCCGGGAAGGTTTCGGCTCCGGCAAGAATCCGGTACGCATCATCAAATGAAATATTCTGCGTTACATAACCGAACAATTCCTCCAGAGGGCTGCGGCTGTTGTTGATGATCCGGAAGCCCAAGCCGCCCTCGGTTTCAGTTGGCTTAAAGCAGACCCTAAGGCCTTTGGCTGTCAGATCCTCATAAGCTTCCTTGAACCCCTCCGCTGTATTCACAACATGGTATTCAGGAATCTCCATAATTCCGGTCTCCTGGACCCGGCGGTAGAACTTGCCCTTATCCAGAATCATTTCCAGCAGATCAAGATCACGGCAGACAAGCACCTTCGTGCCAACAGCCTCGAACATGGCGGCATGCAGCGCAATATCCATCATATGCAGCCGGGGAATAAAAATATCAATCTCATTGCGGCGGCAGTAATCAACGCAGAACTGTACATATTCTATCCCTTTAAGCGCCGGCTCAGTCCCGGCAATGTCCGCGCCCTGCAGCGACATATGCCGGATATCGGGATGGGTGGCAAAGATTTGGACCGGAACGCCGTCCTCATTGTTCCGCAGAAGATTCATATAGTGATAAGCCACGGAGAACCAGCGGTTGAAATAAATATTTACCTTTTTCATTGTGGTCCAACTCCCAATGTCGTCAGATTGTGATAAATCTTGTGAACATACTGCATGATCTCATGTCCGGCATGCACACCCGCCAGCTCTGTAAAAGGATAACTCAATTTTACTTGAGAGGCCTGCTGCTCGGCAAATATTTCTCCGTGACGCGGGGCTATGGCATAGTCGGCGCTCTCCAGCAGACACTTGTCCAGCAGGGAATCACCGGATGCAACCATCGGCTCGGAATGCACGGTACGGCGGACATGGATAATGGCGTCGCTTTTGTTAACCGCCTCGGGAACCACGTACAGCTTCCGCCCCTGCAGCGAAACCTTCCAGCCGATTTCGTTCAGGCGCTCAGCCATGTGGTTGATCTCATCAAGCGGCAATAAGTCGCGGTAAACCATATAAGTATAGAAAAGTTCATCGCAATACCGTTCGCTGATAATCCATTCAGGGCGCACGACCGCCCGGACCATCGTACGGACCTCCCCGGCCTCTGCAGAGTTGAGCCCCACCAGCCTGCCGATATGCGCCCTCCACTCCAGATCCACATCCCCGCTGACCAGAATATTGCCGCCATTGCTGGTGACAGCATAATCCGGAATGATCGTCTCCTGGAACAGGTTGATCCGCCTGTACTCCGCGATGGTACGCGTAGTCACCGGCATAAAAATAACGCTCGCAGTAAGCTCCCTCAGCAAATCCAGCGCCCCCTGTGAAATATAAGAGGCATTTCTCCCGTCAATAATTTCGGCGGGCACAAGACCCGGAGAATCCTCCGGCACCTTAAGCGCACCGAGGGAGTAGATCAGCGTACGATCCAAATCACTGGCATAGATCACACTCAGGCCCCCCCTTTCAGCGGTTTTATAATACCGCAGCATGAATAGGTAAGACCCGGATAGACCTCCACCGGAACGCCGCGTTCTTCGGCAAGCAGCATAATATGCCGCAGATTCGGATTGTCTGTCTTATCAACGAGGATTTTCCAGGGTACTCTCCGCAGCAGTACGCGTGTAGTTTCACCGACTCCCGGCTTAACCAGATTGAGGTTATCTATGCCGAAGGTCTGTTGAATGCTCCGGATGTCCTCCATGCCCTGCCAGGTAACCTCGGGCGGAGATTTCAGCATTTCTGCGGCAGCTCCTGCCGCCTCTTCCGCCACAGAAGCAAAATGCGGAACAATGGCTTCAATAAAAGCACCTGACAGATCGCTGTCCAGCCACTCCCTGTAATATTTTGCCCCATGGAAATCATCCGGACCGATCAGATCCTCCCGCAGTACGGTACGGCTGATCAGGCCTGATACGGTAGAATTCAGGCAGGCGCTCGGAATCAGGTAATCTTCCCTTGTCCCGAAGGTCTGGGAACAATGTCCCGGATCCGCCAGTACAGCCAGATCATCATTCAGGGCAACCCCGTATTTGGTGTAGAACTCTGCACAGGACTCTATCAGCACCCGGCGGATTGCACCTTTGCCTGTCCAGCCGTCAATAAACTGCAAATCAGCATCCCGGCCATGCTGCTGCAGCATGTAGAGGAGCGCATTCTCGTCAATCCCTTTTCCGCGGATGATAGAAATGCTGTAATGCGGCAGGTCTGCACCATATCTCCAGGCGATATAACGTTTGATCAGCACACCGACCGGTGTACCGGCTCTGGCCAGAGAGACAAGCACCGTATTGCCTGTCCCCCGTCTGGATACGATCATTTCAGAGACAACCGCGACGGCAAAAGCGACCTTGGCAGCCGATTCCCGGAGTGTCTCCTGAAACAGATCTATATACTGCGCTGTCGGCTGGTATTCTACCGGAAGCATTTCGGAATAGCTCACCCCGGACTGGATAGCCTTTTCCCGTTCCGCCGTTCCCTGCTCCAGCCGGATATCGCTGAGATCCTTGAGCAGGAACCGGACATCTGAAGGCGGGTAGCTGCCGATCGGGGCAGGAGGCACTATCCTTGTACCGAGGTTGGCTTCATCTGTTCCCTTCATGGGCAGGCCGCCTCCGTTTCTTGCCGGGCACCGAGTATAATGAGATGCACTTTGTTGCCGGCCAGCGACTTCAGAACATCCGTCATCGGCTCTATCCTGCTGCGGGGGACATCCCGCTCAAGCAGTACGAAAATATCGCCGTACTGGCCGGGAGCAATATTATAAATATAGTTCCGGATTGCCGGGTCTCCGGCCGAAGGATAAGCTTCCGCACTGTGAACACCGTAATCCGGCCTGGCCTCAGGATAAATCGGACTGCGTGTCGAGGACTGATAGGATATTCCTTCACCCATCTCTGCCGCTACACGCATAGGAAGGTACATGAACTCTCCGACACCCATAACCAGTGCGTTTGAACTCTCCCGCAGCTTGCAGAGCCGGGCAGCTATCCGCGCTGCACCCTCATCCAGGAGCTGATTGTCACACGATTCCATTCCAAACCGGCCGCTCAGCTTCAGATACGGAGAATGATTAACTTCCCCATAAGAATCTGCCGAACTTACCTCCAGCCGCTCCAGCCCGTCCGCCACATAAGTGGTTACAACAGGAACTTCAGAAGCGCAGGCAAGCTGTCCGTTCCCTGCAGCGGCATCCAGCAGCGGCGTTCCTGTCACCTCAATACTGCCCTGCAGCAGGGACAAGGCTGTAATCCGGATGCCTAGCTCCTCCTCCAGCTCCCGGTATGCCTGAATATTGCGTTCACTCCGCCAGTCCAGCAGAGAAGCGACAACATATTCCCGGCGCGGAAACTTGGACTGGATGTCGCGGATCGTATTGATTGCCGTATTGCCGGTCGTAATCTCATCATCCACCAGTACAACCGGTTCCTCTCCGGACAGCATCCCGGTGTTCAGGGCATACACGAGATGATCCACCGCATGCGAATGCTCTTCTTCAAAGCTGACGACCGGCTCCATCTCAGGAATATCTTCACGCGTAGTATGGATGTAGGAAGCATGATCAGCGAATATATTGTACATGCTGTGCCCCAGCGCGGTAGCTGTCTCGGCGAAACCGATAAAGACGACAGGCCGGGGAAGAACCAGCCGTGCTGACAGCAATGCCCGGTAAGCTTCTTCCGCACGGGAAGGATCTATAAGGCCATCCACTGCCTGTTCAAGCAGTTTTTCCATTGAATCAGTATCTGCAGCCCCCCCGTTCATTTCACGATACAGCAGCAGGGCAAGCGCAGCACCGCCAAGCAGCGGAGTATACGGATTTACAGGAATATGCTTGCCGAGCACCCTGCTGACAAAGAGAAAGGACCGTTTTTTATTGATACGGGCAGCCATAGCGAATAAGGACTGGACAGGAATATGAAAGGGGTTGGAAGTTTCGGTTACCGTAACCTGCAGGTTCTCGACAATATTAAACGTGTGTGTATTCGTTCTCGGGCAGTAATCCGACAAAATGCTGTTGTTCATGTAACACCCCGTATATTTGAGATCGTAATAAAATACGTTTTGCCCAGTTTAAATGCGGCTTGATTTCATTCATCTTGTTAAAGTACTCGCTTTTAAAAACACCGCGGCTGCCGTCATTGCTCTCCACAATGCTCAATGCATCCGCATACTCCTCATGCATGACCGTATACATCGCCTGCACAGGCCTCAGATGGGACGGATGGATAATCGTTTTGCCGACAATACCTTTTTCTTTATCCAAAATGACTTCCCGGATCAGGCCGTCCAGCGCGCTGGAGATATAATTGTTGCGCATCTCCCGGCCCTGTTCACCGTAAGTATCCTCAAACGGAGTCTGCCTCAGCTGCGGGCGCAGCACCCGGTGTCCCTGCCCTTTGCTGGCGAAATACTCCCACACCGGACCCGAAATGACGTATCCCTCCTCCACCCGTCCGAATATATTGATGATTTCTGAAATACAGTCACGGATAGGCGCAAGATCATAAATACTGATATCGGGACTGCGGCGGAGTCCGAACAGGCTGGAGAAATCGGTTGCCCCGATTCTGACATTCAGCACATAATCGCGGTAATTGCCCAGCAGATCCCGCACTGCAAGCAGGCTGTCCAGCCGGCTCTCCCGGTAAATAATCGGGGCATTCTCCAGAATAGGCATCCCGTAGAGCACCGGTGCTTCGTAGCTGCGCGAGCTGTTATAATCTGCAATCGCTTCAAAATAATCTACACCATTAGCTACAGAAAATTTGGGGAAGACAAAACCGGTCAACATTGTAATCAGTGAGCCAAGACGGAAAATCATCTGCCGCAGCTGTTCCGGGTTACGCACACGAATGAAAAGCAGCGGCAGGCTTTTGCCGGTATCCGCCTCATCCCTGCCATAAGCCGAGAGGGACGTAAGGTGCCTTACAACCGACTCCTCGGCATAGTCCACCTCCCCGTCACCAATCGCATCCTCCAGATCAATAATGACTGTTACCAGCCCGGAAGCTCTCAGCTTGAGGATATCGTCAGCAACACTGGACCGGGTGGCCGGCATATACAGAGCAGCTCCGACAGCATAAGCCAGCAGTTCCTTGTGCGTGTTATGATTAAATGCAACCGGCGGAACATAAAACAAAGAATTTTCCTGTTCTTTCGTCAGGTAATCAAAATATCTCAAAGACCTTCCCCCTAATAGTTCTGCAACACGCCAGCAAAACAAATCCCGCAAAACAAATGGCCTTTTCCGCACAGAGAGCGGTATAACCGGCTTTGCCGCCCCCTTGGAGACGGCTTCCGGCGTTCTCAAATACTAGAAAAGGCCATGCTGTAAATATACGTTTATCCGGAAAAGGGCTTATCCCCCTATAAAAGATAGGAGCGTTACGCTTTCCCGTTTAATTCCTTCTTCTTCTTGCCGGAGCTGTAAAGAATGGTTCCTACAAAGACTGCGATAAGAATCGTGAAGAACACCACATGCGGCATTTCATAACCGAAGGCACCCGCAAACATCTTGCCGGCAATAAGCGCAATCAGTATAAATGCGGTCTGCTCCAGCTCCGGAAATTTGGCGATCAGCTTCAGGAAGACCTGGGCCACACCGCGCATCATCAACACGCCGAGGATCCCGCCCAGGAACAGGACCCACACCTGGTCACTCAGGCCGAATGCAGCCACCACGCTGTCGATGCTGAAGGCAATATCCATTAACTCAACCAGGAGTACCGTCTTCCAGAACGAGGTGCCTTTATTTGTCTTTTCCTCTCCTTCTTCTTCTGGATGACCCTTGAATAATCCTTTATAAGCGATATAGAAGAGATAAAGAGCCCCAAGCACCTTAACCAGCGTAAATTTAATCAAGAACGTTCCCAGCCCGATCGCCAGGAACCGGAAGATATACGCCCCAAGAATGCCGTAAAACAAAGCCTTCTTCTGCTGCTCTTTCGGCAGATGCCTTACCATCACCGCCAGCACAAGCGCATTATCCGCAGACAGGAGACCCTCCAGTAAAATCAGACTGCCGATAATCCCCCAGCTCACCGGATCAGAGAGCGTGCCTACAATATCGCTCCATGAGAAGAAATGCCCGTAGTTCTCACTGATGCTTCTGAAAAAATCACTAAACCAACCCATCTCAAAATGCGCCTCCGGAAAAAATCAATTATTTGCTGCCGGCTACCCAGCGAAGCCCCCATCCATAAGCCTGATCCATTTCCTGATGGCCGCTGAAGTATTGGACAAGACGTTCAATGCTGAATGTCTCGTTGCCTACATTCCGGATCAGTGCAATGGCGCACATGCCTTTGCGGTTGTTATGCTCATCCATATTTACGATGATATCCGGACCCCCGCTTTGCGTAATGGTGACAACCCCATCCGCTTCGGACCAGTTGGTAACCCCTTTATAGATAAAAGAAAAGATTAAAATTCGTTCTATTTCTGCAAGCTTACTGCCGTTTATACGCAAATTCTCGCCAGATGTTACGGAGCCGGTCCGGTCATCTCCGTCCAGCATGACGTAAGGCGGCTGCTGAAGGCTGCCGAACGCATTCCCCAGCGCTTGGACAACCCCTTTACTGCCGTTCTTCAGCTCGTACAGGCAGGCCAGATCCAGATCCACGCCGCCTTTACGGCTGAATAGTCCTCCGCCCTGCTTCTGGTTCCAGTTCAGGTTGATCAGCACTTCCCCCAGACCTGACGAGGATTTCTTCAGGTTGATGGAATCCCCTTTTTTCTTGAGCTCAATCTTTCTGAGATTGAGATTCGCAGGCGCAGCGGAAGTAGTCTCTTCAGCGCTTGGGACTTGCGGAACCTCCGGAGCCGGTGGAGCACTCCGCACTTCAGGCTCAGGCGGCCTCACGGGCTCAGGCGGTACCGGAGCCGGCCTTGGAGGCTCAGGCTTGGGCGGGGCAGACGCCGGCTCCTCCTCAACTTCAATCCCGTAGCTGCCGCATAAGGCCTTCAAACCGCCGTTATAACCGGCTGCAATCGCGCTGAATTTCCATTCACCGCTGTATCTATATAATTCTCCTACTACAACAGCTGTTTCCGCAGAGAAATGATTTCCAAGATTAATACGGAGCAGTTCTGCACCTGTAGCCTGATTCATAATCCGGCACTGGGCTGCGCTTACCTGTCCGAACATTTGATTGCGGTTCTCACCATCATAAATAGTCATGGCAAAAGCAATTTTCATAGTTTCCGGAGGAATTCTGTCCAGCCCGATTTCAAAATGCTTCAGGCCGCCTGATGGCGCGCCCGGTATATCCTTATACCTGATGTACGGTGTAGACGGATTATTATAAAAGATCAAGTCTTCGTCCCTGCTCACTTTGCCCTGTGCTCCCAGCAGAAACGCAGAGGCATCAATCTCTATGGAGGGCGGGGCCTGCCACCCGATCTCTACCACAAGGGACGCAAGTCCCGGGTTCCCTTTGGTCAGGTCCACTTTCTGGCCTTTCACGACTTCATTCATTCTTACGCCACCTTTGCTTATCAAGGGATAAGAGCCAAGAAGAAACGGCTGCGTCATCCTTGTAAAGGACGGCACCCGCTTCTGTTAGAGTTATAAAAAGGCAGGATCGTTGAAGATCCCGCCTGCAAGTCAACTGAATCGTTACTGCGCATCCAGTCCGTAGTTTTTGCACAAAGCACTCAGGCCGCCGCCGAAGCCGCTCCCGACCGCCTGGAATTTCCAGTCCGCTCCATGACGGTAAAATTCGCAGAAGACTACCGCCGTCTCTGTGGAGAAATCCTCCCCGAGATCGTAGCGCAGTACTTCGCGGTCGCCGGAAGCATCTACGACACGTACAAACGCATTGGAGACTTGTCCAAAGTTCTGTCCGCGCGCTTCGTAATCATGAATGGTTACTGTGATTCCGATACGCTGGATATGCGCTGGAACTTTGCTGAAATCGACAAGGATCTGTTCATCATCCCCGTCGCCTTCACCTGTACGGTTATCGCCCGTGTAGGTTACAGAGGCTGAGCCGCCTGCAGGATTATTGTAGAATACGAAATCATCTTCGCCTTTGGCTTTGCCGTCCTCATGCAGCAGAAATGCCGATGCATCCAGGTCAAACTCTTTGCCGCCGCTGTATTTATTCGTGTCCCAGCCGAGACCCACCACTACCTTCGTCAGACCGGGATTCGTCTTGGTGAGATCGATCCGCTGTCCTTTGGAAAGACTGATTGTCACTGGCAGTACCTGCTTTCATTAATGTTTTGGTAAAACGTTTATTGCAGACCGTAATCGCGTGTCAGACCGGCCAGACCGTCTTTGTAACCGGCACCGATGGCGTTGAACTTCCACTCCGCACCGTGACGGTACAGTTCGCCAACCACTACGCCAGTCTCCACAGAGAAATCTTCACCGAGGTCAAAACGGATCAATTCTTCATTGTTGACTTCGTTTACGATACGCACATAAGAGCGGGATACTTGTCCGAAGTTCTGGCTTCTGGATTCTGCATCATAGATCGTGATCGTGAAAGCAACCTTGTCTACATCAGCAGGAATGCTCTTCAGATCCACATCAATAACTTCATCATCCCCGTCGCCTTCACCTGTACGGTTGTCACCGGCGTGCACTACGGAGCCGTTTTCGTTCTGCTTGTTGTTGAAGAAAATGAAGTTGCTCTCTTTATCCACTTTACCGTTTGCATTGGTCAGGAATACGGAAACGTCGAGGTCAAAATCCTTGCCGCCGTCGTATTTGTTGGTATCCCAGCCGAGGCCGACCTTAATCTTGGACAGACCCGGATTGCTTTTCGTCAAATCGATTTTTTGCCCTTTGGATAAGTTAATTGCCATGTAATAGCCCTTCTTTCTTCAATTTGATTTATTAGTATCAGATGTATCGTTCAGCCAGTTGATTGATATGTGCCGCATGGGAGCCTTCGCCGACGGCGGCAAACTTCCATTCTCCTCCATGGCGGTAGAGCTCGCCGCAGATTAGCGCAGTGAAACCTGTGTAATTGTCCGTAAGGTTAAAGCGGACCAGCTCGCTGTTGCCGGCTGCATTGATGATGCGGATGTACGCAGATTTGATCATTCCGAAATCCTGTTTGCGGTTCACGGCATCATAGATATTCACTACGACAAGAACCTTATGCACATCGGCAGGAATTTCCTTCAGATTGACTTTGATCTGCTCGTCATCGCCATCCCCGTCACCAGTCAGGTTGTCACCGGAGTGAACAACGGAATTGTTGGGGTTCTGTTTGTTGTGGAAGCACACCAGGTTCGTCTTGTTGATCAGCTTGCCGTTCTCACTGAGCAGAAGCGCCGAAGCGTCACAGTCCACATTCGCCTGTTTCTTCATCCCGAAGAATCCGCGGGCAGGCTCAGCAGGATCCCAGCCCAAACCTACAATGACGTTAGAAAGTCCGGCGTTTCCTTTTGTTAAATCGATCTTCTGTCCTTTTACCAGATTAATTCCAGCCAACTTTACGTACCTCCGTTTCCAAAAAGAATCACAGCCTGAAAAACTGACATCCAGGATGTCATATCACTCATACGGCAGAGAAGCGAATTCGTTTCAACTGATTAACGCAGTGAACGATAATTGGAATATTAGAGGCTGAACTCGCTTGGGCTCAGGCCCAGCACACCGCAGATATTCCGTACAACAGCCTTCTCATGCTCGTCGAAATCTCCGTCAGCCGCACCGATCGCAGAGCAGACGCCTACAATTACACGTCCCACTTCAGGCTTGCCGGTGAATTTGCCGATGGCCTTAAGCGCTTCCTGCTTGCCGATCTCCGGGGAAAACTCGAAATTGCTGACATAGAAATTGAATTGGGCAATGACCTCTCTCATGTCGAATACCTTAAGCTCATTGCTGAGGTTCATATATCCTGCCATTTTGTTCTTCTCTGTATCATCAATTTTGCCGTCTGCTGCAGCAACCAGGGCACAGCCCGCAACCACCGCATTCATAAAATCTTTATTCTTAAACTTCTTAACTTGTTCGGTCAATCCGCTTTTAGTAGTGTTCAGCCAATTTTTAAATGTGCTCATCGTATTCTCCTTCTATCATTTCAAATGATGATAAATAAGGTATTACAGAGCCTCCTCTCTTAATTCAGCAGATTAACTGTGAATTTGTCGATACATAGACCTGCTCTTTTAATATAACGCATAGAAATACAATATTCTAGTTTGGCAGATTTTCACAAAACCTTGGACAGAAATTCCTGAGTCCGTTCATGCGAAGGATTGACGAACAGCTGCCCGGGAGTACCCTCCTCCACTATAGCCCCCTGCTCCATGAACAGGACACGGTCTCCCACTTCACGGGCAAACCCCATCTCATGTGTGACTACAACCATCGTCATCCCCTCACGCGCCAGGTCCTTCATAACGCCCAGCACTTCGCCAACCATCTCCGGATCAAGTGCAGAGGTCGGCTCGTCAAAAAGCATGATCTTCGGCTCCATCGCCAGCGCACGCGCAATCGCAACACGCTGGGCCTGGCCGCCTGAGAGAGACGCCGGATACATTTCCGCTTTTTCGCTTAAACCAACCTTTTGCAGCAGCCCGAGCGCCTTTTCCCGTGCCTGCCCAGCAGGCCATTTCCGGACCTGCATGGGGGCAAGCATAATATTCTCAATGACCTTTTTGTGCGGAAACAGATTGAACTGCTGAAACACCATGCCAACCTCTTTGCGGATATCGTTAATCCTTGTGCTCTTGGACATCAGGGAAATGCCTTCAATGAGAATATCCCCCTCCTGCGGCTGCTCCAGCAAATTAAGGCAGCGCAGAAAGGTCGATTTGCCCGAGCCCGACGGACCGATCACCACCACAACCTCCCGGCTGTGAATATCGACATTGATGTCTGTAAGCACCTTATGGGCTCCGAAGGATTTATGTACATGCTGTACCGAGATCATAGGCTCCATAGCGGCTACACCTTCCGTTCAATATAATTGAGCAGCTTGCTGAGTGAGTAGGTAAGAATGAAATAGATAAGTGCCGCAGTCAGATAGGGCTCCCATATCCGTAAGTACTGGCCTTTCATTGTGTTGCTCCAGAACATAATTTCAGGTGCGGCCACCAGCGCCAGCAGGGAGGAGTCTTTGACGAGGACGATAAATTCATTACCGAATGCCGGAACCATCCGTTTGATGGCCTGCGGCAAAATAATAAAGCGCATAGCCTGCCATTTGGTCATCCCGAGCGATAAAGCCGCCTCCCGCTGACCGGGGTCGATGGACTGGATACCGGCGCGGAATATTTCTGCGGAATAAGCCGCCGAGTTCAAGGATAGGGCCACAAACGAGGTCAGCAGAACATTAGTCGTTCCGTAAAACGCCGGAATCACCCCGAAATGGACGATCAGAATCTGCACATAGAGCGGCGTTCCCCGGAAAAAGTTGATGTAGGTGTGGAACGGCCAGCGGAAGATGGCCTTCGGCGCCATTTTACCGAACCCGATCCCCAGGCCCAGAACAGATCCGATCAGAATGGAGACGATGGATACCCCGATTGTAAACAGTGTCCCTCTCAGAAAGACCGGCAAATAATGAGCAATGATGTCGAATCTGAAATCCATAGAATTCTTCCCTTCTTTTCTGTATCCAAAAAAGAAGCATGCGCAATAGCAATCATTACGCATGCCCGATTGTCCCTAAACCTGCTTACTCCGCACTCAAAAGTACCGCTGTATCCGGCTCCTCGCCGAACCACTTTTTGTAGATTTCCGTGTATTTTCCATTCTCGATAATGGTTTTGATCGCCGGATCCAGCTTGGCCTTGAGCTCACTGCCCTTAGGGTAGAGGATGCCGTAGTATTCAGAGCCGAAGTTCTCCTTGTCTATAATCCCTGTCAGCTTCTCATTCGGGTTGTTCTTGATATATTCATTCACGATAGCAATGTCGGCAACGACCGCATCCGCACCCCCGGCATTCAATTCCATTAGCGCCATCGCGTTGCTGTCAAAGCGTCTCAGATTGGTATTGTCGATTCCCATAATCCCGCTCATCAGATCATCGGCAGTCGTAGCGCCTTGTACAGCAACAACCTTATCCTTCAGATCAAGCGCACTTGTAATGTCGCTGCCTTCCTTCACCATAATCATATTGGTCGATTCAAAATAAGGGATTGAGTAGTCGTAGGTTTCCTTGCGCTCTTCTGTGATGGATACCGAGGAAATGCCAGCCTGATAGTCCGTGCCCTGCTGTACGCTTGTCAGCATCGTATCCCAGCCTGTATTCGTAACCGTATGCTCCATGCCCGCTTCTTCCATAACGGCATTGATGAAATCAATGTCAAAGCCCATGATTTTGTCCGTATCCATGTACTCCATCGGAGCATAGCTTGCATCGCTGGCAAATTTGATCGTTTCTCCCCCGGCACTTCCGCTTCCGGCATTATTATTTGCCCCGCACCCCACCAACGTCAGAGTCAAAACTGCCACAAAAGCTGACATAGCCCACTTTTTATTCCATCCCATTCTCCAGTCCCCCTACTTATTTGTAAATAACTTAAAGAGATTTTAACAGAATAAAGCAGTAGTGACAATTAACTTTTCCTATTGATGTCATGTTATATTACATATTATCAATGTATTGTAACATTTGCTGCACACAAAAAAAGGCACCGCCAGGAGATCATGATCTCTGACAGTGCCTTTTGGCTGTACCATATACTAATTCTTATTCATTAAAAAGTCAGATCTCCGTCATACGAAGCGATCATTCTGTACAGCTCCGGCCGGCGGTCGCGGAAAATTCCCCACTCGATCCGCCCCACCTCAAGCGCGTCCAGATCAAATTCGCTGACCAGTACCGCCTGCTCATCCCGTCCGGCTTCCACAATCTTGTTGCCCTGCGGTCCGGCAATAAATGAGGAGCCGTAGAAGTTGATGCTGGACTCTTCGTCGCTTTCTTCGCCGATCCGGTTAGAGGCAACGACAGGAATCAGGTTCGCCGCCGCATGGCCCAGCATGCAGGTCTGCCAGTGATCCTTGGAATCAATGGAGCCGTCCTGCGGCTCGGAGCCGATCGCGGTCGGGTAGAACAGAATTTCTGCACCCATAAGGCTCATGACCCGCGCGGCTTCAGGGTACCATTGATCCCAGCATACGCCGACGCCGATTTTGGCATAGCGGGTATTCCATACCTTAAATCCGGTATCCCCCGGATTGAAATAGAATTTCTCTTCATAGCCCGGACCGTCCGGAATATGGCTCTTGCGGTATTTGCCCAGAACTGTACCGTCTGCATCGATCACTGCAAGCGAGTTATAGCGGGCGTAGTTCTTTTTCTCATAAAAGCTGATCGGCAGCACTACTTCCAGTTCCTTGGCAATGGCCTTAAAGTGGTTCACCGCTTTGTTCTGCTCAAGCTCGGTCGCGTAAGCATAATAATCGGATTTCTCTTTTTGGCAGAAATACGGAGTCTCAAACAGCTCCTGCAGCAAAATAATTTGTGCGCCCTGGGCCGCCGCTTCTCTGACCAGGACTTCAGCCTTGCGGATATTCTCATCAATGTCGCCGGAGCAGCTCATTTGTGTCGCGGCTACTGTTACTTTTCTCATGGTTGTCCTCCTTGCAAATAATTGTCCGGATTGCCGTCTTCTTACGCTCTCCGCGCAGGCATCTGCTGGGTCGTGCAGTGCACGTTCCCGCCTTCGGCGATCACTCCGTTGCCGTTCACGGTACGGATTCTGCGGTCCGGGAACAGGCCGGCAAGTGTCTGCTCGGCAAGCTTGTCCGTCTCCGCTGCTGTACCCCCGAACACCGGCAGGATGATGCCGCCGTTCACGAAATAGAAGTTCAAATAACTCAGTGTCAGCCGGCTGCCGTCATAATCCACACGCGGGGGCTGCTGGATCTGTACAATCTCCAGCTTGCGTCCTTTGGCATCTACCGTATTCTCAAGTATACGCAGATTTTCCCGGGTAATTTCATAATTCTCGTCCTGCGGATCGCCGCATACCTGTATAATAACCTTACCTGGTGCAGCAAAACAGGCAATATTGTCAACATGGCCGTCGGTTTCGTCACCGCTGAGGCCGCGCTTCAGCCAGATGATCGATTCTGCGCCTGTGTATTTCCGCACATATTCTTCAATCTCTTCCCGGCTCAGCTCCGGATTGCGGTTCGTGTGAAGCAGGCATTCCTCTGTAGTAATCAGCGTGCCTTCTCCATCGGTATGAATGGAGCCGCCTTCCATTACCAGCGGTGCGTCAAATTGCCCGATGCCGGCCTGTTCCAGAATCTGCGGAGCCACATTGTCATCCAGATCCCAAGGCGCATATTTGCCGCCCCAGGCGTTAAACTTCCAGTTCACACCCGCAAGCTCGCCGCCTTCACCAACAACAAAGGTCGGCCCGTTATCACGCAGCCAGGCATCATTATGCCGGACAGGCAGCAGCGTCACATTGTCTCCCAGCTTCATTTGCCGGACCGTTTCCAGCTCTTCCGGATTCACAATGACCGTCACCGGTTCGAACTCGGCAATGGCCGAGATAATTTCGGCATATCCGCGGCTCACGGATTCATAATTGTCCGGGAATACCATGGATGCCTGCACCGGCCAGGAAATGTAGGTCCGCTCATGCTTGTCCCACTCCGCCGGCATTCTATAGTTCAACTCTTTAGGATACATTCGTCAGTTACCTCTGCACATTTATATTTGGAACCCGGAGGATTCCCCAAAAGCTCCTTACCCATCATACAATAATATGGGGGTATGCTCAATTGCCAGAAGCCGGCAATGGCCGGAAGATTATTTTTCACACCGATGTCTTATTTATAACATTGACCGGTGATTTATTTTGAATAATAATAAAAGGTATATAATTACATTGATAGTATTTTTAGCATGAAAGGTGGTCATGCCTTGGAATCCGCACCTACAATCATTGCAGAGCTTGAAGATTACATCAAGGGCCAAGCTTTAACAATATCCAAATTCGCCGGGCTGTCCGGAATGAATTCCGGCACACTTAGTAATGTAATCAACGGCCATCGTCCCATTGCAGTCCAGCAGTTAGACCGGATTACCGAGACAATGGGGCAAACCGAGGGATACTTCTATGACCTGTATATAGATAATTACATCATTAATGCTGCTGCAGATTGGCGGAGAATCAGCCCGCTGCTGAAGCGCTGTGCAGAACTGGGCAAGCTGGGTTCGCTTGAACGTGTGGTTCAGCATATTATGGACAATCTGATCTATCTGCCTCTTCTGTTTGATATGGCCGAGGAGCTGTTCCATCAGGACAGGCTTGCTGCAGCCGCGATAATCTATGCCAGTGTTGCCGAAGGCGAAAGACTTCAGCATTCTGAGCGTCTGGCCCTCTGCAAATACCGGCTGTTTATCCTTGGCCTAAGTGATAACCAGGAAGCCAATCTGCATGCCGCAAATCAGTTCGAGCCCTATGTGGAGCGGCTGGACGAAGCGGATCAGCTGGATGCGCTCAAGCATCTTGCCGATGTCTTCGCCTCCCTGCACCGCTGGGATAAGACAGAGGAGCTCGCTGAGCGGCTGGGCTCCAAAGCCCGGCTGCAGTATAAATACTTGAAGAAAGCCGCGTACAAGCAACCGGTCCGGCCGCTTATTTATTATATCTTGTATGCATACCTGATTCAGGCCGGAGTGAGTGATGAGCGGGGAGATTATGCCAAGGCGCTGCATTATACGTCCTTGTATGCCAATATGGATTGGATCAAAGCTGGACCCAGCGCAGAGGAACAGCGGGTTATGGATCTGTTCAAGGAATGGGCCACTGCCAATACCTATTTGTACCGCGTTATGGACGGGCAGGCAGACGTACTTCCAGAGTATGTGCAATACGTAGAATCACGGGAGAATGAGATTTTTCCGGCTTTATTCAAAATCATACAGGCGGCTAACCGCTACAGATTCAATGTTGATGACATACTTGAGCGTTTTCATTCTTATATATCATTTAGGCAGCAGCACAGCACCTTGGGCAGATACAACCTTCAGCTGACCAATGACAGGTATGCCAATTTTTCAATCGAATTAGCCGTATACCACCTGAGAGCAAACAGACTGGACACCGGCCTCGATTATTTATTAGAAAGTCTGGACATGGCGGTCAACATCAAAAGTGATTCGTGTATTGTCAGATGTGTGGCTTTATTTGAGAAATACCGGATTTCGGCATCGCCCCGGCATATCGAACTTTATACAAATCGTATTAGTGAGGTGCAGAGAATCAATGAAGAGAAGTATAATTGTATCCGCGTTAATGGTTAGTGCAGCGCTCCTGCTGTTTCTTCCTGCGGCAGACATCAGCGGAAGCAACTCCGTATTAACACCTCTGACCCATGGCTGGGGCAGTTAATAACGGTTAATTCATTAAGAGCTGTGCTTCAGGCACAGCTCTTTTTGTATGCCGGCTCTTACAGCCTGATGCTTGTTACCGTATTCCCCTCAAAGTCCTTGATTGTAAATACGCCTTGGTCCAGCACCCCGTAGGAGTTCGGATTGTTCTCTTTGGGCAAAGCAATGGAGCCGGGATTTAGCACAGTGATACCATTCTTGACGTCAGCCACAGGCAGATGGGTATGGCCTTGAATAAACACGTCTCCTTCGGCAAGCGGCGGCAGCTGGTCAATGCTATAGCCATGACCATGGGTAGCATAAATCTTCCGGCCTTCATGAAGAATCAGCACGTAGTCTCCCATCATCGGGAACTGCAGCAGCAGCTGGTCTACCTCGGCATCACAGTTGCCGCGTACGGCAACCAGCGATTTCCCGTAAGCATTCAGCCGCGCGGCAACGCCCTGCGGGTCATAGCCGTCCGGCAGCGGGTTTCTCGGCCCATGGTACAGAAAGTCCCCTAGGATCACAAGCGTATGCGGCGCTTCCTCTTCCGCCTTGTCCAGGGCGCGCTCCAGCCAGTATAGAGACCCGTGTATATCGGAAATAAACATCAGTTTCATAATCAATTCACTCCTTCATCCCTCTACTATGCTCATTGTAGCATGTAATCATCAGATGATTCCTGCTCCGCAACGCAAAGGGACGCCCCGGAGGGCGTCCATCCATACACTTTGGAATTCAGCTTCTGCTTACGGCAAATTGGAGGAGCCCATCAGGAAGATATCTACCTCACGTGCCGCCTGGCGGCCTTCATTGATTGCCCAGACGACTAGACTCTGGCCGCGCCGCATGTCTCCAGCGGCAAATACGCCATTCACATTGGTGGCCTGCAGCCCGAATTCCGCCTTGGCGTTGGAACGCTCATCACGGTCTACACCAAGCTGGTTCAGCACAGTCTCTTCCGGTCCGGTAAAGCCCAGGGCCAGCAGCACCAGCTGGGCCTTGATCACCTCTTCGCTGCCCGGAATTTCTACAGGCACCATCCGGCCCTGCTCATTGCGTACCCACTCGATACGCACTGTGTGAAGCTCCTGCACATGGCCTCCGTCATCACCGGCAAAACGTTTGGTGGAAACGAGATAGCGGCGCGGGTCTTCCTTGTACAGGGCCGCTGCTTCCTGCTGCCCGTAATCAACCTTCAGCACCTTCGGCCATTCCGGCCAAGGGTTGCCCGGCTGACGGGTGAGCGGGGCCTCTGGCATAATCTCCAGCTGAACGACGCTCCGGCAGCCGTGGCGGATGGAGGTTGCTACACAGTCGGTACCGGTGTCTCCCCCTCCAATGACAACAACATCCTTCCCGGCTGCGGAGATGTACTCACCGTCAGCCAATCCTGAATCGAGCAGACTCTTGGTATTCAGTGTAAGGAATTCCATCGCCTGGTGAATCCCCTGCAGTTCACGGCCTTCCAGCGGAAGGTCACGGGCCTGAGTCGATCCGCCGCAGAGCACGACTGCATCATGCTCTTCCTGAAGCTGTGCAGCCGGGATATCCCTGCCGATTTCCGTGCCGGTCACGAAGCGGATGCCTTCGGCAGCCAGCAAATCTACCCGCCGCTGCACCGTTTGTTTGTCCAACTTCATATTCGGTATGCCGTAGGTCAGCAGACCGCCGATCCGGTCCGCCCGCTCGTAGACGGTGACATTATGACCTGCTTTGTTAAGCTGGGCGGCACAGGCCAGCCCCGCAGGGCCGGAGCCGACGACTGCCACTGTTTTGCCTGTGCGGGTCAAAGGCGGCTCCGGCACAATCCAGCCTTCGGCAAACCCTCTGTCTACAATCGACTTCTCAATGGATTTAATGGTTACAGGCTTGCCGTGCAGCCCGACAGTACAGGCACCTTCACAAGGTGACGGACAGACGCGTCCCGTGAACTCCGGAAAGTTATTGGTCTTGTGCAGACGCTTCAGGGCCACTTTCCAGTTGCCGCGGTAAACCATGTCATTCCATTCGGGAATGAGATTATGCAGCGGGCAGCCGGAAGCCATCCCGGACAGCAGGCGTCCTACATGGCAGAACGGTGTTCCGCAATCCATGCAGCGCGCCCCCTGCTCCTTCAGTTTCTCTTCATCCAAAGGAACTGAAAATTCATCCCAGTTTCTGATCCGTTCCAAAGGGCCACACTCCGCAGGAGTCTGCCGCTGATATTCCAAAAATCCGGTTGCTTTACCCATTCTGTCATCCTCCGAGTCTCTCTGATTGGCCGCCGGTAACGCCGGGGCGGCATACTTGCCCACATTCGGCTCCAAAAAGAAACATACTCTTCTGTCACCGACTATCAATCTGCTACTGTAAAGCAGCGAAGCGACAGCCTGCAGCCCGTCGCGAAAAGCTCCGCCGTACAGGCCTGTCACACAGATTGTAATGGGAAATAAATGCCTTTATATTATCATCAATCCTCGGCAGCCCGACATGAGCAATGTCACCTTTTTGAAGGGGATGATCATATTCAGGAAGCTTCTTTTCCCCTCAGGATACTGTAGACGGCACTGAACATTCCGAAAAGAAGCGCCGTGACCGGAAATACAACCCAGTTAATGTGCCACTGTCCATACACAAAGCCGCTGATCAGAAAAATGACGGTTGCGAGCGGCCAGATAAATGCGGCAACGGCTCCAATGACCCGGTCCTCTTCTTTGTCCGCTTTAATTTTACGGGAGTCTTCAAGCAGCTTCGCAAAACTGTCGCGGATACTGCCGTAATAAATGAACAGGAACACGGCAACACTGACAATTCCCAGCAGCATGATCACACCATACGTTGATGCCAGATCACCAAAGACAGAGGTAATAAACACAGGCACCGGGGACAGCACGCACAGGCATACTCCCAGGATAAGCGACAAGTTGTAGGTGGCGGAAAAAGCAGACTGCCTGTGGCCCACCATTGTCTTTAAATGATAGGGCAGATGAAAACCGTTCTCCAGGTATTTATATTTATCCATTTTCATACCGCTGTAGATGAACATCCCGATAGCCGGAACCAGCAGGATGAACAGGGCGATCAGGCCCAGAATGTTGCCGGCATCATACGATACGAAGGAGCTCAGCACCCCCTCTTCCACAAGTGTGGAAATGAGGATTAGCAGGGACACGCCGACGATGCAGAACATTACACCGAGTCCGATCAGGAGACCGGATCTTTTTTTGGCAGCCATGTAGCCCGTAACCTCTTCATCAGACAGCACAGGGAGATTAAATTCTTCCTCACGGGCTTGCTCAAGTCCCAGCTCCGCAATCAGTTCATCGATGTTGCCGAATTCGGAAATAACGATGCCGACAGCTTCGTTCTCTGACCTGCCTTCCTTTTTCAGCTCATAATACTTATCCTCCATCCCGGAGAGCAGATCCTCCTTCAGCTTATACGTCTGCTCTGTCCTGGGCAGGGAGGCAAACATATTGTTCAAGTACCCCATGATCGTATCCATGTTCATCACAGCTCCTTAATAAATTTGTTAATGACCTCCTGCGTGACCTTCCATTCTTCGCATTTCTCCCTGTAGTAAGCCAGCCCCAGCGGAGTGATGCGATAGTAAGTCCGTCTCTTCCCGAACGTTTCGTCCATATAAAAAGAGTCGATATACCCGTTCTTCTCCAGCCGGGTGAACGCAGAGTACAGTGTCGTTTCTTTCATCACGTACTTCTCCTCCGACAGCTTCCTTATGTTCTTGGATATCTCGTAGCCGTAGGATTCCCCATCCAGAAGCATGTAGAGGATCAGCGTATCGTTATATCCGCGGATAACATCACTGCTGATCAATAGTTGCCCTCCTTAAAGTTATGTGAGCTAAGTCTTTGTTGAGCGGCTTTATGAAAAAATTGACTTGCGGCAGGGGCTTAAGGTTCCAGATTTTCGACTACTTCACCTGTCGTAGTAATTGCATTGTAGCATAATTACTACGACAGGTGAAGTAGCGTCTGGAAATTTAGGCTGTTTGGGCTGCAGCACAAAAACGAGGGTGCCCGAAAAGCCGTGAACCGGCTGTTGGGACGCCCCCCTTGGTTTGGAGTAGGATGTACGTGTCCACTTGGGTCGACGCTTCGCGGCATTGAAAAGTGACGCTCGGGGCCGGTGGGCTTTCGTTCGCCCATAATCTGTTGACACAAGCTGCAAATGACTAAAAACGCAGAGCAGCGGTTCTCCAATAAGAGGAGAATCGCTGCTCTGCTTAAATTTTAGACTTTTGAGAAGAGAATGAGCCTGTCACTACCAGTAGAATTTCTACTTATGGGACAGCCTCGTCTCTATACATGGTAAATGACAACACTACTCTACAGCCAGCACGACCATTCCAATGCCTTTAACCGTCAGTTTGTCTCCTTCGAGCTTGGTCACCAGCTCCTCACCGAACGCCAAGGTCCATTCACCCAGCTGTGGCAGGTTCAATGTAAGCTCAGCAGCATGCGGGTTATACAGCACATACAGATGCTCTGCCGGATCGCCTCCCGCATGATTGCGCAGGGTATAGGCGACCGTGCCGGCCGGCGCCTTCTCAAATACCAGCCCTGCACGAATCTCCTCTGCGCTGCGCAGACGGAAAGCCGGATGGCTGCGCCGGAGGGCTATCAGCCTTTTCATATAAGCTACATCCTCTGCATACTCAGCACACCGCTCCCAGTCCATCCGGTTGATCTCTATAGGGGATTTATAGCTGTTCTCGGTGCCGTCTTTTGTACGCATAAATTCCTGCCCTGCATGGATAAACGGAATCCCCTGGCTGGTCAGTACCATAGCCGAAGCGAGGCGGTGCATGGCCTTGCGGCGTTCATTGCTTTCCCCTTCGGATGACAATACGATTTTATCCCACAAAGTATGATTATCATGGCATTCGACATAGTTCACACACTGCTGCGGCTCATCAGCAAAATATCCCGAGGTCCCGCTGTATTTTATACCCCCGGCTATTCCTGACTTCACCACCGTCTCCAGACCAGGCAGCCCGCCGATAAATCCCGGTTCCTCAAATTCAAAAATATTGCCCTTAACCGAATCCCGGAATTTATCATTAAAATGCCCGATCCCCGGAAGCATAGAAGCGTTGTCCATGGTAGCCAGCCGTTCTGCCGGAAGCTCCGTCGCTATCTTCCAGCCCTCGCCGATTGTGATAATCGATGGATCCAGCTCATCCAGGCGGCGGCGGACTTCATTCATCGTATCAATATCCATTAATCCCATGAGGTCAAAGCGGAAACCGTCAAGGTGATATTCCTTGGCCCAATACAGCACCGACTCCACAATAAAACGCGACATCATCGCCCGTTCGGTAGCCACATCATTCCCGCAGCCGGAGCCGTTCGACAGCTTTCCGTCACTTGTGTAACGCAAGTAGTATCCTGGAACCAGCTTGGTGAAATTGACGAGATACCCGTCATACACATGGTTATATACAACATCCATAATGACGCGAAGCCCGCGGTCGTGCAGCCTCTGGATCATGGTTTTGAGCTCACGGATACGCAGTGCAGGGTTATACGGGTCAGTGGCATAGGAGCCTTCAGGAGCATTATAATTTTTGGGATCGTAACCCCAATTGTAGTGAGGCTGATCCAGCTTCGTCTCATCGACGCTCTCTGTAGCATAATCATAGACAGGCAGCAGCTGCACATGCGTAACTCCGAGATCCGCAATATGATCAAGGCCTGTAAGAATACCTTCAGGTCCGCGCGTGCCTTCTTCTGCCAGCCCCAGATATTTGCTCTTGTATTTGATACCGCTTGCAGGATGAACCGACAAGTCTCGCAGATGCAGTTCATAAATCACGGCATCCACAGCATCAGCCAGAGGCGGCTTATCTTCATTCCAGCGTTCCGGGTCCGTCTTGCTGAGATCCAGAATGACTCCTCTATCCCCGTTCACACCGACTGCACGTGCGTAAGGGTCTACCGCTTCATTCCACCGGTCGCCAATGCGCACACGGTAGGTATAAAATTTATGTTCAAGATCCCCGGCGGCCGTCAGTCTCCAGGTCCCCCGGACATCACGGGTCATAGGCAGAGCGACTCCGGCTGTATCCTGCCAGGAATCATAAAGCATAACCTCTGCTTCCTGGGCGGTGGGTGCCCACAGGCAAAAAACGGAGCTGGAAGGAGTATACCTTACTCCCAGATCATCGCCCTCATAGCTGAACAGTTCATCAAATTCCTGAGCAAACACGGAAATACCGCCGGTAGCCAGCGGGTCGCCATAAAATATCGGTTCTTTCGATTCTTTTTGTACGGACATGGCAACCAAACTCCTTCATCCTCTATTTACTAGGAATTATATCCCCAAACTCAGGTGCGTGCAAACGTTTGTATTAAACTTTTTTTGGCGACTGTTTGCTTTTTTACCAGAGTTGAAATTTTCAGACTTTATCTGTCATCTTCCCCAATGTTCAAAGCCACCATAGAAATAATGTCTTTGTTTCTGTCATACGGGATTCTCCGCTCCCTGCCGGGTGAAAAACCGCCGCCTTGGTAACGCACACCGTTGTCATGAATAATAAGCTGCGCCTCTTGCCCGTCATCATTATCCTCATAACCGATGCCCAGCACCCAGTGGTAATCGTATGCATACCGCCCCCGCCAGCGGAGTGCCGTCCATTTATCGAATTTGAGCGCAACCGGCCGGTCTGCATGAATCTCCTGCTTATACCGCTCCAGATCATTAAAAACAGCTGTAGTTATTCTCCTCCCGTTAGAATGACCGCCTGCAGCAGCAGAGCTGATATAAGCTTTAATCCCTTTACTGAAGCCGCGCACGCTCATTCCCCATGGTCTTCCCCCATGATGGCTGTATATGTAATTGATATGCGCTGCTTTGGATTCAAAATGCCCCGCACCGGGAATAAAGGTCCGGCCCTTGCGGGTGGACCAGTACTCCATCAGTGCAGCCATCGTGGCCGGTCCGCATGCAGATCCGGGTGATTCGACCCCCGGATCCCACTGCGTATAGGGTACGGCATTCAGCTTATGCTGTGTTTTTGTTCGCATCATATCGATATTTTCTGCTGCATCTGCTGCAGGATCCGGTCAATCTCGGAGCTGATAATCGGCTTGCTGATGAAATCCTCCATGCCTACCGCCCTGCAGCGTTCCCGGTCCTCAAGCCGCGTATATGCAGTTACAGCAACAATAAACGGCCTGTCAGCTTCCCGGGTCTGATCCACTATCCTGGCTGCTGCGGTTAATCCGCTCATTATAGGCATCTGTACATCCATAAACACCAGATCATACGGCTTCCGCAATGCTGCATCAAGCGCCTGCTGCCCGTTCTCCGCCAGATCCGCAGAATATCCCCTCTTCTGCAGAAGGGTCAGAATCAGTTTCTGGTTGACCGGATGATCTTCTGCAACGAGAATCTGCAGCGGGCCGTATTTCGGTTCAGGCATGGAGCTGCCTTCCGGAAGCAGCAGATTGCCTTCCCCGCTCTTCTCGGCAGTGTAGGGATTTCTGTCGGCTGCCCCTGTTCCTCTACTGCCCTGTCTTGCACCGGTCCCGGCTGTATTTTTCAATTCTTCATCCAGGTCATAGTCGATATCCAGAGGGAGGGTAAAGTAAAAGTTGGAGCCTTCTCCCTCTATACTGTCCATAGCAATTGCACCGCCCATAAGCTCAACCAGCCGCTTGCAGATGGACAATCCCAGCCCGGTACCGCCATACTTCCGGTTAATGGACGGATGCAGCTGGGAGAAGGACTGGAACAATTGGGACTGTTTCTCGGAAGCAATGCCGATTCCCGTATCCCGCACATTAAACTTCAGTGTCAGCTTATTATGATTGGAGCAAAACTCAGTCTCAACCCGGATGGACACCCTTCCCTGATCGGTGAATTTAACCGCATTGCCGACCAGATTAACCAGGATCTGACGCAATCTTGCCGCATCACTGATAATCAGTTCAGGAACATCCGGGGTGATCTCCGAGAACAATTCAATGTTCTTCTCATTAGCCTGGGGGTGGAACAGCTCTTTGACACTTTCTACAACCCAGTCTATGTTAACCGGCTCATGCATGAGGGTCATTTTGCCGGCTTCAATTTTGCTGAAATCCAGAATCTCATTCAGAATATGCAGCAGGGAAGCACTGCTCTGGCTGATAATTTCTGCATATCCGAGCTGCTCCTCATCAAGTTCGGTCTCCAGCAGAAGATCCGTCATCCCCATAATACCGTTCATCGGCGTCCGCAGCTCATGGCTCATAATTGCCAGAAACTCTGACTTGGCCTGATCGGCTTTTTCAGCAGATTCCTTGGCCCGGATAATCTCCTTCTCATCAGTAATATCACGGAATACTACAACCGCTCCAATGCGCTCACCTTTGTCAAACAGCGGTGTAACCTGACAATTAGCCAGAAAGCTCGAACCATCCTTACGCCACAGCACAGCATCATTGCTCTGATAGGACTCTCCGGCCCGCACTGCACGCATCAGCGGCGATTCCTGTGAGGAGTAATAGACACCGTCCAGTGCCGTCTGCTGGATACGGTCCAGATAAGGATGGCCCATAACGTTAACGTAATCAAAGCCAAGCATTTGGGCGCCCGCCGGATTAATGAAGGTTATTCTCCCCTCTGTATCAAGGCCGAATATGCCTTCGGAGACCGCATTCAGAATCAGCGTGTAATCATTGCTCAGCTTCTCAATCTGCTCCGTATACCGGATACGCTCGGTAATATCACGTGAAATACCGTAGACCCCCACCACTTTATCGTCCACAATAATTGGAATATTGATTGTATTGATCTCCACAAGATGGCCGTCTTTATGAATAAGCGTCAGATCATAGCTCTGAGGCATGCCCTGGCTGGCCAGCGTGAAATGATATTGTGTTCTATCACGGTCCTTCTCATGTACGATCGGCCCGTAGTACATCCCTATTAGTTCTTCCAGAGAGTAACCCGTCAGTTTCTCCAAATTGGCATTTGCCGTCAAATAATCGCCCTGCAGGTTCATGGAATATACCGCCGAAGGGTTGTACTCGAATAGTGATTTATACCGCTGCTCGCTCTCCTGCAGCCTCGTCTCAAACTGCTTGCGCTCCGAAATATCGCGGCCCACAGCAATAATCTCCACAATCTCTCCCTGCTCATCAAAAATATACCGGCTCTTCGTCTCAAACCAGACATAACTTCCATCCTTGCGGCGGTAACGGTAGGAAATGACCGGGATGAAGCGGTCTTTCTCACTCTGTACCATCAGCTCTTCCACTCTCTTCACATCATCCGGATGCAAATAATCATAGGCGCTGGTGCCGAGCATCTCCTCCGGCTCATATCCGAGCAGAAAACGGCTGGCCGGAGAACAGTACACAAAGATGCTGTCCTGAATGGTATGACGTGAGATGAGGTCAAGCGAATGTTCCGACATCAGCCGGTAGTTCCGCTCATTCTCGATCAGCTGCTGTTCCATCTGCTGCCGTTCGGTGATATCCTGCATCATGCCGATCAGCTGAACCGGCTCGCCGGAAGGCCCCAGGACCACGTCCCACTGGATATTCACCGCAATTATAGTGGCATCCGGAAGTATCAGCCTATAGATAGATTCTCCCGATTCGCCCTTGGTCAGAGCCTTCTGTACTTTCTCATACATGTCCCCGATGTCTTCCGGATGAACCAGCTTTTTAAATGTCTCGTAATCCACTTCAGACGTATCAACACTATACTGCAGTATACGGCGCAGTTCTTCCGAAAACGAAAGCTTGTCCTTCGATAAGTCCCAGACCCAGGAGCCGATACGGGCAATCCTCTGGGCCATGGCCAGGGCCTCTTCGCTCTGCTTGCGGCTGGTCACATTACGGCCTATTCCCATAATGCGCGTCACTTCATTATCCGTATCACGGATGACATGATAGGAGGTTTCGAACCATAAATAGTGCCCTTCCTTATGGCGGAGACGGCGGGTATATATATCATTCTTAAAGAGACCATCCGGTTTCACCATTTCAGGGGTGTCGTCAGGATGATAGAACTCCAGCCTGTTCCTGCCAATTATCTCTTCCGGCTCGTAGCCGAGCAGTGTCAAAGAAGAGGGGGAAATAAAGCTTAATGTTCCGTCAGGCTGGGTGAAGGAGATCATGCTTTGGTCATTTTTTATAAACAAATCGTACAGATCGCGGCTGTCTACAGTCAGCTGGTCCGCGATTTTCCGGTCGGTAATGTCCTGTGCATATACAATAATATGTGAAGTAGCCTTGCCCTCCTCAAGCCATGCAAACGTTAGAGACAGCCATACGGGACGGCCTGCAGGGTTGATGAACCGCTGCTCCCGGGTCTGCGGTGTGCCTGATGAAAGCGAAAGCCCTTTAATTATTTCTCTAAAAGAAAGCCCGTCAAACTCCTGTTGCGGAGCCTTCTCACCGCCTAACAGAGCACCGGCAAGAAACTCGGATTCATTGCAGCCGAGAATTGTACAAAAAGCGGCATTGACCTTTATCCATTTCTCCTGTTCAAAGGCCAGTATGGCCATTCCCACAGGAGATAACATGAATGCCTGATCAAGAATACCTCCGTTACCTGCCAAGTTATCCATCAAACAAGGCTCCTTTCTTTTTATGAGCCGCTCTTGTGCTGACTCTATGTTGTCTTGTTAACCTCAGTATACGATAAGAGCAGTGCGGAAGAAATGAGAAGCAAGGTTAAAAATCAAAAAAATAAAATTGTAATTATTGACGTTTATTTACAATTGCTTTATAGTGTGGATTAATATTTTTAATACGTGACCTGTTACGATGGAAGCACCCGTAATGAAGGCTTAATTGCCTTTGCTGCGGGTGTTTTTTGTTGTCTGCAGAGTTACAATTCTGAAGGAGGATATTAGATGAACAAGCTTAAGACAGTTTCCCTGGCACTGCTGGCCTTCCTGCTTGCAATGCTGGCTGCAGCCGGTCCGGCTGCAGCCTCGGGTATAGTGCTTACCCCTTCCATTCAGGCCTCTTTTGAACTGACTGCCGCTACAGCCGATACTTCCGCAAGAACCCGGCTGAAGGGCCAGTACAGTGATCTCTCCGCACTAGCTACACTCTATGACAACCACGAAGCACAGATCCGCAGGCTTCATGACAGTAATACACAGGCATTACTTGTTGTAAAAGAAAAAATAAAGGAGATTGACCAGTCTACTGTTACCCAGCTGACCGCTTCTCTAAACAGTACCAAACAGCGTTATCAGCCCTTATTTGATCAATACACAGCACTTAACCGCCGGATCACGCTGCTCAAGGGGCTGAAGGACAAAACCTTGAACTCCGTGCTGAAGAGCCAGGCAGATGCCATGAAGATTCTTGTCCAGCTGGCCCGCCAGGATATCCGTGATAAGGAAGCGCAATTGAAAGCCGCCAAGAATGCGCGTACCCAAAAAATGACCGCCGCCCGTAAAATACTCTCCGGTATTGAAAGCCCGCAGGCTTCTATCAAATCCCAGAAAAGTGTCGCCGTTTCGCTTAACAAAAGGATATCTGCAGACTTCAGCGAGTTCAAGACAGCGATCCGCAAGCAAAATACTTCTCTGACTGCATCATCCCTGTCCTCACTCCTGTCCGGATACCGTGAAATGAACGCCTGCAAGCAGAGGATTATTGAACTGGAGCAGAAGGTTGCCGCAGTGATATCAAGTACCGGCAGACAAATTGCCGCTTAATCCCTTATCGTTGTATCTTCCTTCTGCCAGCCCGCATATGGTAGGTAGAGTGATGTCCGACAGCTGGCCTTGAGGAGGCTTACACCATGCATATTTGTATCATAGCGCCGGAGCAGTTTCCGGTACCGGGCAACGGTTCGGTGGAGATCTGCATCTGGGCGATTGCCAGGAAGCTGGCCCGCAGGCACAAAGTAACTGTTCTGAGCCGGAAATCACCGGGACTGCCTGAATCGGCCGAGCTGGAGCAGGTGAGAATCTGCCGCTTGCCTTCAGGCAGCCCCGCCCGTTATGAAGCTTCTGTCCTTACATTTCTGGAGAAGGAATCCTTCGATGTCATCCAGATTGATAACCGTCCGCTGCTGATGGCAGCCGTGAAACGGCAGCATCCCCGGACCCCTGTGCTGCTCTTCCTTCACTCGCTGACATTCGTGCCCGCGGAATCCAGAATTGCCCGCAGTCTTGCCAGAGCTGACATTATTGCCGTCAACAGCCGCTCGCTGCAGCATAAGCTTGGCCGCCGTTTTCCCGGCCTCAGCAGGAAGCTCAGCGTGGTCCCGCTCGGCGCAGACCTGAGCCGCTTCACCCCTCTTGAAGCCGCAGAGCGGCAGCGGCTCCGCAGGCACTACGGGCTTCCTGCAGTATTCACCGTACTGTTTGTCGGCCGGTTAATCCCGCGCAAAGGCGTTCCAGTGCTGATCCGGGCTACAGCCCTTCTAAATAAGCGCCTGCCGGCCCATCTGATTATTGCCGGACACGGCAAGCCCAAATATGTGCGGCGGCTGAAATTAATGGCCCGGAGACTGGGCGTATCCGCGACTTTTACAGGCAATATCAACCATGAGGATATTCACGGCCTGTATCAGGCTGCCGACTGCTTCGTCTGCCCTTCCCAGAGACATGAATCCTTTGGTCTCGTAAATGTGGAGGCTATGGCCTCGGGGCTGCCGGTCATTGCTTCAAGTAACGGAGGCATCCGCGAGATCATTGAGTCGGGCCGAAACGGTTATCTGGTTGAGCATTACCGTGAGGCAGCCCCTTTTGCCAGAACGATACTTCGGATTGCACGCAATCAGGGGCTGGCGGCAAAGATTGGCATGCAGGGGCGCAGCGACGCGCTGCGGACCTTCGAGTGGCAGCATACCGCTCAGCAGCTGGAGGAACGTTACCGTTCCATTTTGCCGCAGAAGCAGGGGAGTCAGCAGTAAGGGCTTCTCTGCCATGCGACAAAGTGTCAGATGGAATTTGTGACCCTTATCGCAGGATATGGCAGGCAGCCAATATTATATTGTTATTGTAAGCGTCGCCATTAAGGCTACCCCTACAACACATTTTTGGCTGTAGAAAGGGTGCATTGTGATGTTAATGATTAAGGCAATCATCAGGCCCGAGAAGGCGGATGAAGTTATGGCGGAATTGATGCTCGCGGGCTTTCCCTCGATCAGCAAGATGGATCTGCTGGGACGCGGCAAACAGAAGGGCATTCAGGTGGGAACCAACCACTACAATCAAATCTCCAAAAAGATGCTGATGATCGTAATCAATGATGATGAGAAGGAGGATGTCATCAGCATTATCATGAGAACCGCGCGGACCGGTGAACAAGGTTCCTTCGGTGACGGCAAAATCTTTGTACTCCCGGTGCTGGAGGCCTTCACCATCAGTAACGGTAAAAATCTGCTGTAGTCAGCATTACGCAGCGGTCCACAGATTCAATGGAAAAAGGCAGCATAACATTCTCTGTCGGCAAGCCTGCCTTCAGAGGTGTTATGCTGCCTCTTTATCTTCCGTTCTTTAAAACAGCTGGGCTACCGTAAGCACAAGGCCTACTACAAAGCCGCAAACTGCGCCGTTGACACGAATCCACTGCAGATCCTTGCCCACCTTGCTCTCCAGCATGTCCACCAGGGTTGCATCGTCCATCTGATCAAGGTTTTCTTTGACCAGAACTCCGATCCGGTAGTGATTGGCTTCGACAAAGGAAAGGAGCGAGCCGCGGATCCGGTCTTCCCAGCTCTGAATCCATTCCTGCTCCCTGCTGATGCGGCGAACAAGCATGGCGTACAGCGAGAACAGCCTGCGGCCCCCAGCAGCGCTTTCTTCATCCAGCAATGTAACGGCTTTGCCGCGGAGCAGTTCCAGCTGCTGCTGCACGAACTCTCCTGCCGCTTCTCCCTGAAGCTCGCCGAGCGCCCACTCCTTGAGCTGTGCAATCTTAGACTCATCGTTCACCAGCTGGAACAGGGCAACACGGATTTCCCGGATGACCTGCTCACGGTACGGGCTGTCCTCCTCACGGAAATCACGGATTCCGGACTGCAGCATGCCCTGGAGCATTTCTCCCAGCATATCGGCATCCACAAATCCGACAAAAGCCTGAAAAGCCATGCCCTTGAGTCCTCCGAGCTTCACTTCCGCCAGCTTTTCACTGGCGATCCTGCCAAGCAGGGCTTTCGTTTCAGGACGGCTGCTCCAGCCCGAAATCCCTTCAAGCGCGTAATCCAGTGCGGCAACATCCTTGCCGTCATTCATCAGTCTGGTAAGGATCGTATCAGCCGCAGTACCAAGCTCAGCTTGGCGGAGGTAATCCGCTGCGGCTGATTGGAGGTAAGGCACCGCCTTCTCTACCGGAAGCCGGAGCACTACAGCACGGGCCTGCTGCAAAATTTCAGTTCTGACCTTTCTTCTCGCCAGAAACTTCGTAAGCATTGTGCTGCCGAGCCTGACAAATTTGATTTTGCCCAGCTTGTTCTCAATGCTCTGCTTGTTCAGCAGTTCAGTCTCCATGGCCGAGATCAGTGACTGCACAATCTTATCCCGGTTCTTGAGCAGAAGTGAAGTATGCGGTATCTTCAGGCCCAGCGGATGACGGAACAATGCGGTAACTGCAAACCAGTCGGCGATCCCGCCGACAAGCCCCGCCTCGAAGCCTCCTCTCAGCAGAATGACTGCCAGATTCTCCGGTAAAAACAGGGTAATCAGAAAACCGCAGGCCATAAAGGCAAGCGATATAGTAGCTAAATTCCTGGATTTCATTGCTATCCCCCCTACATACAACTCAAGCTGCACTTTCTGCGGACAGGCGAAACACCCCAGTCCCGGTCAGCAGGGCGCGGCCTGCATAACCCGGCCGTTCGCTTGTTGGTCTGAATCCCATTGTACCACGTGTGAAATCATTTTTCGAAAGCCCCCTTTATTACCCCGCTGCAGCCTTTTTATCACATCTGCTTGAAAATGGATTTTTTACTTTCAGATAATTAATGATAAGATACAAGCAACGATTTCACGGCCCATGAAGGGGCACCATTTTACCACAATACGCAAAAAAAGGAGTATAACATCATGCTGATTGCACTTGATATGGATGGAACACTGCTGAATGAGGAGGGCAATATTAGCCCCGAGAACCGGGAAGCCATTGTTCAGGCACAGAAGCTGGGGCATATTGTAATGATCGCCACCGGACGCTCATATATGGATGCTGAACGGCAGCTGCGGCTGGCAGACCTGGAATGCCCTGTAGTCAGCCTGAACGGAGCGGTAGTGACACTGCCTGACCGGACTATCGCGGCGAGCAAGCCGCTGAACAAAGAAGACATCATTCCTGCACTGCGCTGGATGAATGAAATACCCGATTTGTATTACGAGGTGTATACCGAAGACAATGTGTATGTAGAGCTTAACAAGCGGGTAAGGCTGGAGAAGTTATCCTCGCTGAGCGATGAAGAGGTACCCGAAGAAGTCAGCTGGCTGCTGAAGGCGATGATCGACCAGCAGTTTCAGCAGGCCGCTGTTACCTATGTAGAGAGCATGGAAGAGATTTGGAGCAAAGAGGAGAACGTCATCTATAAAACGCTGGCTTTTTCATTGAACCGGGAGCTGCTGAAGGAAGCCTCGACACGGTTTGCGGCCATTCCCGGCCTGATCATCACCGCATCCCATGTGAACAATATTGAAGTCAACCATCAGGATGCTAATAAAGGCGCCGCTGTCGGCATGCTTGCCGCCCATTTCGGCATCCCGCCGGAACAGGTGGCCGTAATGGGCGACAGCTACAACGATCTGCCGATGTTTGAAATGGCCGGTTATAAAATTGCGATGGAGAATGCCGCTCCGATTCTCAAGGAAACCGCCGATTTCATTACACTGAGCAATGCAGAGCATGGTGTCGCCGCCGGACTGCGGCATCTTCTGGAGAAGCAGCAGGACCCGGAAGGTAAGGTTCAATGATCATGTATCCCGGAATTGCCCAGCTGTATGAGAACCGGCTGCTGCGTACGGAGCTTGAATTCGAGCGGTTTGATCAGGCACTGGAGGGTCTGGCCGGTAATATGGAGGATGACGTCATCCGGCAGATTTTCAAAGTGTTCGACGACGAAACCGAGCAGGAGGAGGTTATGTTCAGCCTCGTGCATTTTGTAGAGAGCTACCAGCAGGAAATGTATCTGACCCAGCTGCTGGAGTCGCTGCCGGATATGCTGGAAACGGCCCGCAACTGGGCCATTATTTTGAACAAGAGAATACTGAATGAAGACCACTGGCTCAAGGACTACGCCGCTATTGCCAGCGGCATGCCGCCGCAGGTACAACGGAGCCTCGCCTTTCTGCTGGAGGAAATCAAAGAGGAGAATCCCCGCAGGTTCGAGCGTAAGGCCAATTACATTCTTAGCAGGATAAAATAGCGCCGGGCGCACGGAATAACCTATATACCGTGTATACCGTGCCGTTGGGCCACAAAAGGGCCAAGTGTATGCGGAGTTTCTAATACATTGTGCCCCTGCGGCGCTCAAAAGACCAAGTGTATGTAAACTCGGCCGTGGGTGTCGATCAGTTGCTATGGATTCCAGCCACTGGAGCCTTGGCCCGGCCTGCCCTGCATATTATCGAGTTTCCGCATGTCCCCATTCACTCCACCAGCCCTCTCATCCTTAGTCCCGCCCACCCTCTACATTCTGAGCTCTGCAGTTATTTGATTTTTCATCTCACCCTCCAGCAAATTTTGCTTATTTCTCCAGCATTTCTTTCAAAATAACAGCCTCCGGGTTTCTATACAGAGAGGGAAACACAGTGGTATAGTGTAGATTGGCTAAAATCCTGACTATAACTTTATAACTGCAATGTTAATAAACGAAGGTGAATTCAATGAACAAGCTTTTATTTCATAATATACCGCTGGGCGCCAGCGGCGAACGCATCCCCCAGGCCGCGGTAGCGTCGGCACGGACCAGCCGCGAAATGGTAAAACCGGAGGATGCCGATGCCGCTTACTTCCGCAGGCTGGAGGAAGGCGGAATTCTGCTGAACCAGCCGCAGATCGCCGCCGTCCGGCATTTCCAGGGACCGCTGCTGACCCTGGCCGGAGCCGGCTCCGGTAAAACCTCGGTGCTGATCTGCAGAACCGGTTATTTGCTGTCTGTGCGCGGCATTGCGCCAGGCCGGCTGCTGCTGCTGACCTTCTCCAGCAAGGCAGCAGCGGAAATGCGCGAGCGGATCGCCCTGCTGCCGGGCGTGAGCAAGGACGATGCTGCCCGGCTGCAGGCCCGCACCTTCCATTCCTTCTTCCTGTACTTCCTGCGCCGCCAGGGGCTGCAGCAGGATATCTTCTCTGAGACCCGGCGCCAGCACATTCTGCTGAAGCAGATTATGCGGGAGCTTGGCCTGCCGAAGGACGCCTATCCCCCGGAGACGCTGCTTGCCCTGCTCTCCTCCTGCAAAATGAATATGGGTGAACCGGAGGAACTGCCGGAGAATACGCCGGCCGAGCAGGAAATGAAGGCCATTCTGCTGCGTTATGAGCAGTGGAAAACCGATCATTTCAAAATGGATTTTGATGATGTGCTGCTGTTCGCCTACCGGATGCTTAAACAGCAGCCTGTCCTGCTGCAGGAGCTGCAGCAGAAATATCAATATGTAATGGTGGATGAGTTCCAGGATACGAATGCGCTGCAATATGAACTCGTCAAAATGATTGCCTACCCGCAGCAGAATCTGATGGTGGTCGGCGATGATGACCAGACGATCTACTCCTTTAACGGGGCACGCAGCGAGTTCATTCTGGAGTTCGAGAAGCTGTACAAGAATGCTAAGGTGATCACTCTGGACATCAATTACCGTTCAGGACCGGCGATTGTCGGTCTGGGCAACGGGATTATCCGCCATAACACGCGGCGGCGCTCCAAGACCCTGCAGGCGGCAAGGGGCACCGGCCGCCAGCCCCGATATTTCCGCCCGCAGACTGCAGACGAGGAAGCCGAGCAGATTATTGAGCATATCATCAGCGAGGTCAGCAGCGGAGACAGGGAATACCGTGACTTCGCCCTGCTGTACCGGGCATCCAGCAGCAACCGGGCCATTCTGGAGCGCCTGCTGCTGCGGGATGTTCCCTATGTTGATTACGGGGAAGGCCAGCTGCTGTATGAGCACTGGCTCATTTCACCTGTACTGGACCATCTGCGGCTGTCGATGAACCGGCGTGATTTCGCCGCCATGGAGAACATCCTGCCGACGCTGTACATGAACCGGGAGAAAGGGATGGAGCACATCCGCCGGATGGAGGCAGTCCAGCCGAAGCAGGGACCGCTGATCCATCTGCTCTCGCTGCCGGGGATGGAGGATTTCAAGGGCGCGAAGCTGCGGGAACGGCTGGAGCTGATCCGCGGACTTGCCGGTGTAACTCCGCTGCAGGCGATCCGCCAGATCCGCACGAAATTTTATGATCATTTCATTGAAGCCAATGAGCGCCATCAGGCTACCCTGCACCGGGAGACGCTGAAGGAAATGCTGGACGAGCTTGAAGCTTCGGCGGAGCGGTTCAGCAGCATTCCCGTCTTTCTGGAGTTCATCGATAATATTACCGAGCGCAGCGAACTGAGCCGCCAGCCCGGTCTCAAGGAGCAGGGCAACCGGGTAGCCCTGATGACCATCCATAAATCCAAGGGACTGGAATTCCCCGTAGTCTTTCTGATCGGGGCCTCCGAAGGCATTCTTCCGCACAGCTCTGCGCTGGAGAGCGAACGGCTGAAGGAGCGGAAACCGGCCAGGTCCGGAGCCGTAGTAGTCGACAAGGCTGCGGCAAATGCTGCCATGGCGGCGCTGGAGGAGGAGCGCAGACTGGCTTACGTAGCGGTTACAAGAGCCCGGGAGGAGCTGTTCATCAGCTCCCCGGCAAGACACCGCGGCAAAAAGGCGGAAGTCTCCCGCTTCATGCTCTCCGCTTTCCGTTCAGCTGCACCAGCCTCCGCTCCTTCCGCAGCGTCGGGCCCCCGCAGCCGGCCGGCGGCGGCGGTACGGCCAGGGGGCAGGCCTTCCGGAACAAGAACCCACACTGTTCCCGTCTGGAACTGCGCCAGCGCAGCCTGCAAGGGCTGGACCCGGATGAAGGCCGGCGGGGCCGAGGACCATCTGTCCTCCAAGCCCTGTCCGCTCTGCAGCTCCCCCATGGAGAAGAGCACCCGGGAGGTTCCTGTGTAGCAGGCACATATCAAAAAGACCGTTGCGCCCACCGCAACGGTCTCTTTATAATGACTGTATATTGTCCGCCCGCAAAGAAAGGGATCAGGTCCAGGCCCACATAAATCCGTCACGGTCCCAGGCAATTCTCCCGCCGTGCAGCTTGCGGAAAGCTTTCTTCACATCCTTGGATAATGAGGCGTTGCCGTTCTCGTTCACAAAGACGAACTGCTCCCCAAAGTTTGCCTTCACATATTCAATCGCGGCCGTCTGGTGAAGGGTTCCGGTGAATCGGATCTCCTTGACCATCCATTCGGCTACTTCCTGCGCTGTTACTTCCATATAGAGCAATGCCCCTTTCAATAGTACCGCCTGAATCCTTCCCATTATACCATGAACAGCAGCCCGTCCGGGAAATTGCACCATCCTTAGAAACTTAAATGGTTCTCAAGCGTCACTATGTACAGAATTAAAGGTTTCCAGCAGTATGGAGGGATCAATAATGAACATGAACAGGGCATATCGGGAGCTTTTTTTAAATACAACGGTTATCTCACTGGTCGTCAGCCTCATCTTTGCAGGTATAGCCGCTTCATTCATTCACTGGGGCTCATTTGTGGTTTCCTGGGGATTTGATTTTCTGCTTATCTTTCTCCTTGTCTACTTCTATAACCTCGTCGTGAGTGTCCTGAATTTTGCTCTGGCGAAATTGTGCCGCTCTACTGCTTTACGGCTTGCACTGTTTAACAGTGCCGGACTGCTGCTCACCGCGCTGCCTGCCTATAAACTGGAAGCTTTGTATATCTTCAGCCTGTATGCTTCTTTTGTGATTCAGTCGGCAATCTCTGTGTTTGGCCAAAAGACAGCAGACCGCACATAAGCTGCAGCTATGCCCCGGCTGCAACGCAGCAGGGCAGCCGCCCGCTGTTCCAGGCCGCTGCTTTATCAATATGCCGCTCTTTATAGAGACTACCGCTTCCGCGCCGCCGCACTAACCACACCGTAACGGTACAGCACCTTGCGGCCGAACCAATTGAACAGCCGGTCTGTAAAAAAGCCCATAAAACCCAGGCAGAACAGCCCGACAAAAATCCAGTCCGTCCGGAAAAACAGCCGCGAATTCCAGATGAGATAGCCTACACCTTCGTTGGAAGCAATCATTTCCGCCCCGATAATCGCCATATAGGAAGTCCCCATAGCCAGACGCACACCGGTAAAAATATACGGGGTCGTAGCCGGAACAATGACGTGCAGCAGAATCTGCCACTCGCTTGCCCCCATACTGCGGGCGGAACGGATTTTATCCTCCTCGACAGACATAACGCCAGTCAGCGTATTCAGCACGACAATGAAGAAGGTTGCGTACATGATCAGCGCGATTTTGGACTGCTCCCCGATGCCGAACCAGACCAGGAACAGCGTGATGAAGGCGATCGGCGGAATGAACCGGATAAAATTCAGGAACGGCTCCGCGAAAATACGGATCACATGGACCTTTCCGATAATCAGACCTACAGGAATGGCCAGCAGACTGCCCAGCACCCACCCGACCAGCACACGGTAAAAGCTGATTCCGATATACTGCATGAGCGTCCCGTCCGCAATCAGCTCCCGTCCGCCCTGGAGCGTAGCCCAGGGTCCGGGAATGACGTCAGGTCCGTAGATCAGCGCGCCAAGCTGCCAGATGCAGAGTGCGGCCAGCCACAGCAGCGTGACGGAAACCCATTTTTTCTCAATCCACTTCATCATGCTTCACACCCTATCCTATTCTTCGAAATGGCCCTGAATTTGGTTGTACAGCGAGTAGAACTCCGGTGAGGCGACATCCCGCGGAAAAGGCAGCGTGTTGTCGTAAATATCGGTAATGTTCGAGGATGGGCCGACAGACATAATGCCGATCCGTTCACCAAGCAGCAGTGCCTCCTGGATATCATGGGTCACAAAAATTACGGTCTTGTGCGTCTCGCGCCAAATGTTCACGAGCTCCTTCTGCATCGTCCGCCGGGTCATTGCATCCAGCGCACCGAACGGTTCATCCATCAGCAGAATGGCCGGATCGTTCGCCAGCACCCGCGCCAGCTGCACACGCTGCTTCATGCCGCCTGACAGCTCCTTGGGGTATTTCTCCTCATGGCCTTTTAAGCCGACCAGACCGATATACCGGTCCGAAATGCTGCGCCGCTCGCCTTTGGGCGTCTTTTTCATCCGCAGTCCGAACTCCACGTTCTCACGCACGGTCAGCCACGGGAACAGGGAAGAGTCCGCCTGCTGGAATACAACGGCACGGTCCCGTCCGGGTTTGTTCACTTCCACATTATCCACCCGCAGGTTGCCTCCAGATTTGGAGACGAACCCGGCAATCATATTCAGCAGTGTCGATTTTCCGCAGCCGCTCGGGCCGAGCAGTACGAAAAACTCCCCGCCTTTAATCACAAGATTGACATCTTTGATAATGTAATGGACGTCTCCGGCTGCAGGTTCGCTGTAGCTTTTGCGCAGCTGCTCGATATGGATGGCATTCTGCCTGGCAGTTAAAGCCATGTGGACACCTCCTGAAAAAGTTGGTTGATATTAATTACCGTAAGTCACTGTATCCGGCAGCACCTGCTTCAGCGGCTCCAGATGAATGGTGCTCTCCAGATCAAAATCCTTCTCGATGATTCCCGCTTCGATCATGTATTTCTTCTGGCCGGCCAGACTTTCATAAGCTGCGGGGGTGAAGCCGATGATCCATGGATTTAAAGGCAGATCCTTCAGCGTATTCTCCTTCGGCTGCTTCACTTCCCTGTACATCAGCTCTGCCACTTCCTCAGGATGCTCCTGGGCATAAGTTGAGGCTTCATCCACCGCTGCCAGGAATGCGCCGATCCCTTCCGGATTTCCTTTAATAAATTCATCTCCGCTTACAATTCCCATACCGAGCCGCACAGGGGTTTTGGACATATCGCTCAGCTCATGCACGCCTTCCAGCGCAGCGAGCTTGTCAACGAGCGCCGAACCGATCACCCAGGCCGCATCAATGTCACCCTGCTTGAGCGCAATAAAGGCTTCATCAAAACCGCCCTGACCAGTCAGAGTTACGTCGCTTAGTGCAACCCCCTGCTCTTTCAGATACTCATCCCACAGATACGGAATAAAGGTTCCCCGGATAAAGCTGAGGTTCTTGCCCTTCAGATCTGCCGCAGACTTGATTTCATCCCTTACGTAAAGCTTCCAGGCTGCAGCGGCCTGATCTGTAGCCTGGCCTGCGGAAGCAATAATGGAATATCCGCCCTTCGACACTGCATTCAGCACCGGAAAATCTGCACCGTACGCTACATCCACCTGTTTGATAAACAGGGCGTTTACGCCCTCTGCCGGAGATGCGAAAGTGATGATTTCCGCGTCAATGCCATGGTTTTTGAAAAATCCCTTATCCGCCGCAACCCGGAAAACCGGGTTGGTGTTGGTGTCGGCGATTTTAATCTTTAAGGCTGCGGGCTGGCTGCCTGCAGCTCCTTCAGAAGCCGCCGCATCTCCCTTGGAGCTGCAGCCGGACAGAATAACAACAAGTGATAAGGATAAGAGCAGAAAGGCTGAACTATACCATGTTCCTGTTTTTTTCAAAACGATTCACCTCTTTGTTTGAGTAATAGTCTAACCTTTGTTCTGAAGGACACCCTCATCTGCCGTAGCGACACAGGCGGCTCCCTCCACAAACGGCAGCGTGGTCGCTACACTTACTACAGAATCCGAGCCCTTCGGCGCGGCACCCGGTACTCTGAAGGTGGTTACATCTATCGGATCAATTGCGGTTTCCTGCGGCTTCTCGATCTGCGGTACCCACGTATAAGGCACACGGTAGGAACGGTAGACCATATTCGTATTTCTGCGGTCTGTGTAAGGAGAGATATACTCCCAGACGATTTCATGCTCTGCTGTAACCTCGAACAGTCTGCCGTTTGAGCCTTCTGTAATCAGCGTATTGCCGTTCGGAAGGCGCTGGGCCGAGCTGATGTACGGACTGTAAAATTTATAGGAGTCGGTAGGGACAGAGAATCCGGCTTCCGCCGAAGTGTACTGCCACTCGATCTCGAACGTTACCGGGTTGATCTCCAGAATCCGCGAGTGGTCGCGTACTGCATTTTTCTGGCCATAAGGGGATGCAGGGTTCGGCAGTCCGTAACCGCCCCAGCCGCCGTTATCAAATACGAGCAGGTTGCCTTCACCCGGCAGGCCCTTCGGAATGATATGGGCATGATGCTGGCCGATAATCCAGCCGATATGCTTCACCTCAGGCAGGGAGTAGTCCGGTCCAAGCCGCCAGACAATGGCTCCCGTCGCTCTGTCGGTGATGGCGATAATGTTCGCTTCACGGGCATCCCAGATAATGTTGTCCGGGTGGAAACGCTCGTCTCCGTTATCATAAAATTTATTCGGTCCTACATAGGAAGCCGAGTTAATATGCAGCCAGTCGCCTACACCGCCGCCCAAGTGACCGAAGGAACGGGTGTTGGGATCGCGGAACAATACATTGCGGGCCGCTTCATCAAACCCGAGCTCGGCAAAGTGATCGCTGGCCTGCCACTCCCAGGTGATATTTCCTTCCCAGTCCACTTCGATAATCGTGTCATCCAGCAGCTCTTTATTGGAGATTTCATGATTATGCAGATTCTTGTGGGCGAGGATCAGCGTTTTGCCGCTGTGTACTTTAGGTTCAAGGCCAGGGGCATAGTAGCCTACCGGATTGCCTTCCCGCTGATAGTCATGATGCTGGCGGGCATACCACAGCGGTTCATAGCCGGGGTCCTCAATGTGCTCATAGCCGTTAAACTTCCAGACAATATTGCCGTCCCAATCCACCTGCACCAGATCGACATTATCCTGGATGCCGAACTTTGGATCTCTTCTGCCCGTGCTGCCCAGCACGTAGCCTCCGGGGAGGATTTTGGCCGGGAAACCCAGCAGTCCCTTCCACAGATGCACCTCTTTGCCGTTCATATCGATCAGCACGACTCCCTCTTCGCCTGCCTGATAGACGGTATAGCCGCTCCATGCCTTGGCCGGGTTAAATACAGTTGCTCCAGTCGGGTAAATGGTTGAATGTCCCATGATCATCTCTCCTTAAAGTTTTGTTAGGATTACTTCATTGAATCGACTTCGTACAAAACTCGCTTCGGAAGCATTTGCTTAAGTTTTGTTAGGATTACTTCATTGAATTGGCTTCGACAAAACTCGCTTCGGAAGCATTTGCTTAAGTTTTGTTAGGATTACTTCATTGAATCGACTTCGTACAAAACCCGCTTTATAAATCTTCTTCGTTGTTATCAGTAGTTAAGGTATTTGTTCTCTGACGCGGATCTCCGCGGCTTCTGTTCAAGACCCGGAGGGGCCGGAGCTTCGGCATTGTGCTGCGCCAGCTTAAGCAGAGTATCGGAGAATCCCTCCAGATTCCGGGTAATCCGCTCATAAAAGCGGCTCTGCTCTGCAAGCTCCTCCTCCGTAAATCCCTCGAACAGAAGCGTAATACATCGGTCCCCGATATTGCCGTTACGCCGGACCATTTCCCGGCCTTCGGCAGTAATGTCGAGCAGCACCGTCCTGCGGTCATCCTCTTTGCGCCTGCGGACCGTGAATCCTCCAGCCTCCAGCTTATCGCTCAGCGCCGTGATCGCACCGGACGTGAAGTCGAGCTGCTCGGCCAGATCGCCAAGCCGCTGCTCCCCGTCACGGATAATCTTTTGAAGAATCAGCATTCCGGGCAGGGTTATCCCCTCCACACTTACGCGGTCGCGCTCCTTGACGAATCTCCGCACCATTCTGCGGAACAGATAGTCGGCTTCCTCCAGCTGCTCCCATTGCTTATCCGTCATCCTTTCCCACCTTCTGCCCACCTGCCAACCAATACTCCCCCAAAAGTGAAGCACTGCCTTGATGCGTATTCAGGTACTTTGCGCAGGCCCTAAATTTCAGATACATCAAAAAAGGCTCCCGGCACACTCCCTCCATAGGGTAGTGATGCGGGAGCCTTTGGCGGTCCAATCGGCTCAAATTATTATTTCACTGTTCATTTAATTAGCGGTGAACTATTGCTGTAATCATATACCCCTTTAATCCCACCTGTCAAGTGTGAATTTATAATTTTGTATTGTACCAGGATTGATTTACAGGAAGGCCGATGAAAGAAAATAGATGGTGAGCGTTTTTTTCCGCCCTGTTGATTAGCTGTAACTATGGATAATGGTCTTGGGGAGCGTGAGCAGATCAAGCTAAGTGGAATTTCTCCATCTAATCCTCTGGTAAATTCCGTTATTACAATACTAGCGGGAAAAACTCCAATTAAATGTACCCGATGAGGCTCTGAAAGCCTTTATCTTCCCGAATAGCAGGAGAATTTCCAACTAAAGCTCATAAATGATGAAAAGGAACCGGATTAGGCGGAGGAAATCCACTTAAGCTCTGGAGCACTTAATTCAGCCAGTTAAAGCACCTTTTTATGACAAATCAACAGACATGCAGGAAAAGAAACGCAATAAATCTTCTTGCCGCCCGGTAGCGGCGCCTTCGTAATCCTCATTAAATCAGCAGCATCCCCGCTGCATTCTACCCTTCCCTGGAAAATCCAAAAAGTAAAAGGACAGTTTCCCGCAGCTTTTTTTACAGCTGTAGAGAACTGCCCTCTTCATTGTCTACCCTCTTACGATAATCTGATTACATAGGTAATAGCCTGATAGGCATCATCTTTAAGCACTGCCGATGCGGCGAGCAGCTTTTTGCCGGAAGGGCTCCAGCGCAGCGGGTTGGACGCCTCAATATCACTAAGGATCTGCGTTTGTTCGCCTGTCTCCACTTCGGTAATGAATACACCGTCCTGGTCCGAGCCGGCATCGGCGGCGGTCAGTGAATACGCCAGCTTGCTGCCGTCCGGCGACCAGCTTGTGCCGTAAATCTGCTGCCCGGCAGCCAGCCGGGACTGCTGTTCATTGCCTTCCGTATCGGTAAGCATCAGCACCATCTCCCCCGGCTCGGTCCGTTTGACAATCGCCAGTCTGCTGCCGTCCGGCGACGGAATCACCCAGGCCACATTTTGGAGAATTTCTCTGGATTCCTGTGTCTCCGTGTTGTACGCATACAGCCCCATATCTTCGCCCATAACATAGTAGACTGTGTTCCCTGACTGCACGACTTCATGAACATACGTACCTTCCGGTTTCACAACCGTCTCCTGGGTACCGTTAACATCAGCTTTGCGGATCGCCCCCTCCATATCGGGAAAAATAAAATGCCCGTTATCGGCCCACTTGCCTTCCTCGCTGCGAAAGGGCATGTCATTCACCTTGACCGACCTGCCTGTCTCCAGGTCCATGATAAAGCCAAAACCGGCGAAATCCTCCATCTCCATGTACAGAAGATGCGTTCTGTCAGGCGACAGCTGGGCGGCGCCATAATTTTTGCTGCCTTCCGCGAGCGGCGTCTCGCCGCCTGTCGGAAGATCGCGGAGGTAGAGATTATGCGGGTAACGCTCCTGCCCTTCCACGGTCTCAGGCTTAAGCGCACGGTTCTCCTTATCTACTACAATGCTGTCTTCATCAGCCCAGTCCAGGCCGCGCACATGTTCAATCTTATCGATACCTTCCAGCTGCAGTTTGGTATAGACTGATTCGCTGGTATTATCCATTACGGTAATTTTGGTGCCCGACTGCTCCACGATCCGGCGGGTCTCCGCTTCTCCGGTACTGCAGGCCGCCGCAGTCAGCAGTACCGCCACACTTAAGGTGATCAGCCCTATCCTGCTCCAGCTGCACTTAATTTCAGAATCCATAGCTGTTCCCCCTACTGGTTGTAACTTGCTCCAAGTCTACCCGAAGAGTATTTCCAAAGGATCGCTAACTGTTTCCAGCTTGTAAACTTATGCCTGCATATTTGATCAAGAGACCTGTTACGGTACTGCCGGAAAAGAAAGCCGAAACGCTGAACCTTCCCCGCCTTTTTCCAGCAGCGTAATGGTCCCGTTCTGTTTCTCTACCAGATTGCGTACCAGTGACAGTCCAAGCCCGGTTCCGCCCGATTGTCTGGAACGGTCGCGGTTGACGGTATAGAAAGGCTCAAAGATCTTGTCCCGCGCTTCTTCCGGAATGCCTATCCCTGAATCTTCAACCGTAATCCACACCCGCTCTTCCTTTGTCCTGCAGGATACATGAATACTCCCGCCAGGAACATTATATTTGATCGCATTGTCGAGCAGATTGATAAAGATATGCATAAAGCTCTCCCTGTCCATCCAAATATGCGCCGGCTCGGTATCCAGCGTAATCTGAAGCCCATAACGCTCAGCCTTGCCATTCATCCGTCCGCAAATATCCCGCAGAACTTCCGCCGCCTCAAGCCGTTCCGCCTGGGACTCAAAATCATATTTCTCCAGCGCAGTCAGCTGCAGCACCTTCTCTACCATTTCATACAGCCGCTGGGTCTCCTTGGCGATATTGGCCTTGGCATCAAGCAGCAGCTTGGGATCATCATCATACATATCCAGCAGATCCACATAAGCCTTAATCGAGGTCAGCGGTGTTTTGAATTCATGGCTGATATTGCCGATATACTGCTTCTGCTGCTGCTCCAGCGCCTGAAGCTTGGTGACAGCGAGCTGCAGCTTACGCTGCTCCTCATCCTTGGCGGCAATGCTGGACTCAATCTCTCTGCTCATAAAATAAATGCCTTCCCCCAGCTCGCCGAGTTCATCCCTGCGGGTCAGCGGCGGAGCAGAGATATAATCGGCGCGCCGGATGGATTCCGCCGCCTTTTTCAGCCGCCCGATAGCAGCGGCGGCGCGGTTAAAATACAGATAACCTATGATGAAACTGAGGGCCAGCACCGCCGCCCCTGTAGTCAGGAACAAATTGAACAGCGTCTGCCGGAAGCTCCGTGAATCCTTCAGCGAATACTGCAGCTGCACCACGCCCATCTGTGCATCCGGTCCCTGCAGCGGAGCGAGGTATAGGAGTGTGTCGCCCTTATTCAAGTAAGCAATCTGGTTGCTGAGCGCAAAGCCCAGCGCACCGCTGACATCCTGTACAGGCTGCACCGTCTCGCCTTGGATCGAGGTACCTACCTGCTGCCCTTCGGCATCGTACAGCGTGACTTCAAGACCCGTAAATCCGGCCAGCTCTGAGGCAAGTACCCTGCCGCGCGTCTGCATGAACATCTGCGGCTCCAGCCGGGCCCCTGTATAATACGTCTGCTTCACCCGTAAATTAACGGTTTTGACATACTGGGCCAATACATGCTCTGTCTGGTTCCGCTCATTGCGCTCAACACCGCGCAGCACGAAGTAACTCAGCACACTGATCGCCAGAATCAGCAGCACCGCAAGGAAAAGGCTGAATTTCAGCTTAATGCTGAACCTCATGATAAATTCCCCGCCGGTACAGCTTTATAACCTACCCCATACACCGTCTGCAGAATATTCTGGTACGGGTCACCCAGTTTTTTGCGCAGACGCTGGATATGTATGTCGACCGTCCGCGTGCCCCCCGCATAGTCCATCTCCCACACCTGCTCCAGCAGCTCCTCACGCATATAGACCCGCTGCGGATGGGAGAGCAGGAGCAGAAGCAGATCAAACTCCTTGGGAGTCAGTTCCAGAGCTGCACCTCCAAGCTCGGCTGTACGCCGCTCGGGATGGACCTGCAGCGCTCCGTACTCCATTACGCCATTACGTTCTTCACCGGACTTCTTCTCCAGCCTGCGCAGCAGGGCCTTGACCCTGGCCAGCAGCTCACGGATCTCAAACGGCTTGGTCATATAATCATCTGCGCCGAGCTCCAGACCGACGATTTTATCCACAATGTCATTTTTGACAGTCAGCAGAATAATGCCGATATCATCACGGTCCTCAAGCTTGCGGCAGACATCGTAACCGCTCAGCTTCGGCATCATCACATCCAGCACCAGTACATTGGGGCGGAAGGTCTGCACCTTCGAGAGCGCCTCTTCGCCATCGGCTGCTGTATCCACTTCATAACCTTCGCGTCGTAATGCGTAGGCGATTGCGCTGGAAATGCTCTGTTCGTCATCGACAACCAGTATCCTTTTATCCATCAGGGTCACCCTCTTGCTCTGAATTTCGATCCCGCAGCATGGTTCTATTGCTGTTAGTATACCTTTGTTTGGCCGCCAGACCAAAATATCCTGTGGCTGCAGACAGCAAAAAGCAGGCCAGAGCCGTCTCTGCCTGCTTTTGCTTTCCGGATTTAGTTATTCAGCAATCCGTAGATCAGCTTTGCTGTTTCCGCCCGGGTCACTTTACCGCGGGGATCAAAGCTGTTGCCGCCTTTTCCGCTGATCAATCCCATAGACTGCAGGTCATTAACCGCCTGCTTCGCCCATGGAGAAATGCTGGCCATATCTGTGAAATTCACGGCCGCGTCAGAGGACACGGGCTGCAGCTTATTGTTGTATTGCAGCATTCTGCTTAGAACAAGCGCTGCTTCTTCACGCGTAATTGTGTCTGCAGGACGGAACCTGCCGCCATTGCCTTCCATGAACCCAAGCTCTGCTGCCTTCTCCAGCGCTGAAGTATAGTAAGCCCCAGCCGGTACATCCGCAAAAGAACTTGTCTGCGCAGTTCCTGTTAGCCCCAAAGCGCGAATCGCCAGTACGGCGAAATCTGCCCGGGTCACACTGGCCTGCGGCTGGTAGCGGCTCTCGTCCACACCTGTAATAATATGCTTGGCCGCGAGCTTGGTGATGAACGGTTCTGCCCAGCTTCCCTTCACATCACTGAACGACTTGCGGTATTCCATCACTGCAAACGTCGAGAAGTGATCCGTCGTAAAGCTCACGGTGTTATTATCGAACTTTCCGCCCATATACTGCAGGCTGTTACCGTCCACATAATAAACACCGGCATAATCTGTGTCCAGTGCAGCAAGCTGCTCCTCAGTCAGCTTCAAGGTAACCGTTACGCCGCCCTTCAGCTGATGAACTGCAGTTTCAGTGCCGCCAACAGATGTTCTGAACTCCAGTGTGATGGCAGCTTTTGGCCCGCTGATACCGGCGAGACTTCTGCTGCTGTTCTGAATCGTCTGCTGCAGCGCTTTTGTCAGAGCTGTATCAAGGCTTAGCAGCAGCTGTCCGCTGCCCGCAGGTATTTCCGGCATGGAGGCTGCCGGAAGCGTCAGCTCCATGCCCGAGGCGCGGATCGTCAGCGCCTTGTTGCTCTCTACAGCCTGCTTCACCCCTGCTGCGTCCAATGCAAGCTGGACAGGCTCCTGTGCATTACTTTCCCCGTCTACAATAATCGTGACAGCGCCGTTTTCCGAACCCTGTATCATGGCCTGGAATGCTGCCAGATCAGCGGTATATTTGCCGTCACTGCCCTTGCCCAGCTGAATGCTGCCTTTAACAGCTGCCGGACTGGCGGTTGGAGCCGGTGTAGCTGTTGCCGCCGGCACTCCTCCCGATCCTCCAGCCGGAGATGTCGGAGCCGGTGTGGCTTCCGGACTCGGCGCCGGCGTTACTTCCGCTTTTCCGGTATAGAATCCCCAGATGTCGGACAGCACGCTGCCTGTGCTGCCGTCCTCTACCTTGGTATACCACTGGTAGTAGCTGTCCGGCTGCAGATTATTCCAGACTGCCGATACTTCGCTGCCGCTTTCCACAGCGGTTTTCACGGCAATCTCCTGATCACTGTATACTTTCACACCGATGTAATCTGTCGCTACACGTTTGGTTACCGGCTGCAGGTTCAAATCGAGCGTGAACTCGTCTTTGCCGGGATGTTCATTTTGATCATAAAAATTGTAATCATCAAGATATGGAGAATATGTCTTTACATGAAGCTGATTGCTGGCCGTATCAAACTGCAGCAGCCGGATGTAACCCAGGCCGCCCTCCTCAGCTCCCTGGTAATCTGCCAGCATCTGATACACATTGCGGTCAGGTACGCCGTCACCGTCGTCATCCAGCGGGTCCACCTTAAGCTCTGCATCATGATAATGCCCGGACAGCGCAGCAATTACGTTCTTGTTCGGCTTAACCACTTTCTCAAAGATTTCATCGGCAATCGGTGCACGGTTGTTCGACACCAGCAGGTATTCATGAAGAGCCAGAATGGCTTTGCGCTCTGGATAACGGGCTACCACCTCATTCATCCAATCAATCTCCTTGTCAGCCAGTCCCCAGCCCATATAAACGATGATAAAGTCATTGCCGTTCGCTGATACCAGATCATAGTGCCCCCGGTTGTTCTCATAAGAGCCGCCGAAGGTAGGCAGGTTCTTGAATCTCCAGTCGCCAAAATACTCCCAGAATTTCGCATAATCCCCGGTCTGATGGCCCACATCATGATTGCCGGCAAGAACGCCGTAAGGAATACCCGCATCCTCCAGCACCTTCATATTCCGGTCGGCTTCCTTCCACTGATATTCCTGGTAGGACTTATCAACGACATCGCCGGTATGAATGACATATTTCAGATTCAGGCTGTCCTTATTGTCCGCAATCCACTTCACATTCTTCTGATAAATATGCGGATAGCTCTGCGAATAATATTGGGTGTCCGACATCCACACAAAGGAGAAATCGTAAGTGTCCCCTGTAACTGTGGCTGGAACCTCAGGTGCAGGTACAGCTGCTGCGATCTCATCCTGCACCATCACTGAGATTCTGCCGTCAGCCTCATAAGCTCCGGCTGTCACGGTTGCTTTCAGCTGGAAGTCCTCCTCCCCGGCGATCCGGTGATCCAGCAGTACCCAGTTCCCGCCTTTAGGACTCCACGCATAGAGGCTTACCTTACGGCCCGGGAGAGAACCGCCCTGCCACTCCACATCCACACGGTCGGTTTTTTTAACGGACTCATCCAGATCAATTTCATAACGCTGATACGGGAACTGTTCTACAGCATCGTTAATCAGATAATCGCCGTCCACCGCGCTCACCTTGCTGTATTCTTCACTGCTAAGCGCTTCTTCTCCCGCAGGAACCGGCTGTTTCGGCGGCTCTGTATCAGAAGCATTCTTGAAGCCGGAGAAGTCTTGCTCCGGATGGTTACCGTCATACTTGAAACCTTGATAGTAAGTTACATTCAGCTTATCGCCTGTAGGGTCCTCTACCCTCACTGTAAGGTTCGGGTTCACGCCTGTACCGCCCGTCCCCTCGCCTGGTGCCACAAGCTGCGGTGCCAGCGGATTTTCTTCCGGCACATTGAAGGTAATCACCTTCTCAGCCTTGTTGCCCGCCTTGTCAGCCGCTGTTATCGACAAACGGTGGTCTCCGCCGGATAATTCACCGGATGAGGTGGCATAAGGCAGTTCAATTGCCGCTCCATCAAGCTTCACCTCAACCTGATCGACACCGGCATACACATCCTGAATGTCTGCATCAATCTCGAAGCTGCCGCGGTAGCTCTGCCCCTCTTCCACTGTCGTCTTAATTGTCGGTGGCGTGTTGTCTACCGTTACCTCTGACTCCACTGTCTCATTGCCGAGGTTCAGGGACAGGGTATGGGGACCGTCCGGCACCCCGGTGGTGTTCCATTCATAGGCTTTGGAGCGGAGCAGCTCCTGGCTCAGATCAAACTGGAAGCCGATGGAAGGAAATCTACCAGGGGTGTCGCCCATCTTGATTTCTTTATCACGCTCGCTGTAGGCCGGATCCCAGATCTCCGTCCCGTCCGCCTGGAGCAGGCGGATATTCTTCACCTCAAAATCATCCTTGTTCTCTTCCGGGCGCGGATCAAACGGAGAAGACTTCGAGCCTGCACGGATGTAGATCACGTTGTCCTTTCCAGCCTTAAGCGCCGAAGCCGCAATTGGGAACGTCAGCGTCGTATAAGAGGTAATCGGGTCCATAAAGGTATACAGAATACTCTCATCACCCAGCTCTTCGGGGCCCATGGTAATGCCGTTTTTGAAATAGTAATTGACATTCTTGGCGTCAAAAACAAAATAGGCATCATTCTCAAGCGTGTTATAGGTCAAGTTGTCCTCTGTTTTTTTGCTGTCAATGCTTAAGCTAAGTTCGTCAGCGGCTGCCGTAGCCGAGGTTCCTTTTACAGTAACCGTACCTTGCAGCAGCGCACCTTCCTTGATATTGAGGCGAAGCGGTGACCGGTCCGGACCGCCGGTAACCTTCACCTTGGTTACAGGAGACTGAACCTCATAGGTTCCATCTGTAGCCACAAAATAATAAGAGATTTCCTGCCTGCCGATCAGATCCGCTGAAGGCAGCTTGAAATGGTACAGGCTGTCATTGTAATCCTGGGCCAGATTATGGCTGACATATTCCGGATGCTTGTCCGAAGCCACTCTGACCTCGAGGGATGTAATCCCCCTATTATCATCAGCAAAAGCCTTCAAATCCAGGCTTTCCGACTGCGCAATTTCAGTAACTGCGGTCAGGTCAGTGACTACAGGCTCCTCAGTGTCCGGTACAACTTGAACAGGCGTAGCCGGAACCTGCTGCACATCTGCAATTCCCGGGGATGGAAGCGCTGATCCTGAGCTGATCTTCAGCATTTTGCCTGCCCCGTTCACCGGATACTTGTACTGAAGCGCTCTGTTTTCCTTGGTTTCATCGCCCTTGGACCCGCCATTGTAGAGAGTATCGGCATCATAATAGGCGGAGGAAATTTCTTTTTCCGTATTGCTCTTGATGACAACCGCGCGCCGTCCGGAATTGGCCATACCGTCGCTTTTGATCAGGAACAGATTCGTGCCTTCGACCAGGCTGGTATTAAAAGCCTGGTTAAAATCATCGGCGGTATATGCCGCATTCGCACTGTTAATGACCCAGAACACAACCGACTGCTGCGCCGGGATGACAATGCTCTCCCGGGTTGAAGGCCACTTCACATCAGCCTCAGGACCCTTATCAGGGTAGCGGTAGTAGATCTTATAGTTCTTGAAATCAACCGGCTGGTCGGTGTTGTTATAGATTTCGATAAATTCAAAAGCGTCCGTATTCGTGCCCGCGACATTCGCCGAGTTCGGCAGCAGTTCTGTCACCAGCAGCGGAGGCACTGCCTGAGAATCGAATTCCGGTAAATTCACATGAACCGAATAGGTTTCGGTAACATTCTTCACCCGGATGCTGTAGTTCAGCTCCGGCTCTTCAAGGGCAGCAGCCGGAATAACTGCACTGTACTCCCCTGCGCTTGTCCGCGTCATGGTAATTACGGTATCCCGCAGCTGTGAAGGTGAGCGGTACAGCAGTTCTACAGCCGGCAGCACTCCTCCCTCGGTTTGCAGATTGGCAACCGAGGCATTGACGGCGAGATCTGCAGGGTCAACTGCTGCTTGCGGGGTATGTATGATTGCCGGTTCTTCTGCTGCCGGTCCCGGGGCGGTAATCTGTCCCGGCATTACCGATCCCGGCGTGGCCGGGATCGTGCCGGATTCAGGCATCAGCGTCATGGCCGTACCGCCGGAAGCCGGATACTGGTACACAATTCCGTTATTCTCTTTAACATGCTCCTTGGCATAGGAAACGGAAATAATCAGTGCATCTCCGTCCTTGCTCTTGATCTGCAGATTGCGCGGCGAACCGTTAGCCATTCCTCCTCCGCCGTTAATCCGGAACAGGTTAACCCCTTCCTCCAGCGGAACCTGAAGATTGAAGTTGGCATTGAACTGCGCCGCCGTTGCCTCCTGATTGGAACCGTTCATAATCCAGAATACAATGCTTCCGCGGGCCGGAATGACAGCATCCTCTGCATAGGTCCAGTTATTCACATCGTTATAAAAGAAATAGTAGTCTTTGAAATTAACAGGCTCGTCCGTGTTATTGTAGACTTCAACAAATTCATAACCGTCGGCACTGTTCAAATTTTTGGTATCCGGAACAAGCTCTGTAATCAGCAGTGACCCTGGTTTGGCCGGCGCCGCGTATACAGCAGCTGTTACGGATTCTTTGCCCGGTTCCGCCAGCGGTTGGGCTCCTTCTGTCAGTAAGGTGAGAAGCTCTGATGACGTTTGAGGGGTCTGCTCCGGCAGTTCCTCGGCATAGCCGACAGGCGCTGCACCGCCTAGCAGCATGCTGCCTGCAACCAGTCCCGATAACAGCCGTTTACTATTCTGTGCTGAAATTCTCAACTTGTGTACACTCCCCGTATCTGTAATTTGAAGTAACTTGCATAAATATGCAAAATCACGGCCAATTCCAAAAGTATACGGCGGTTATATTAACGCGCTGTCAAAGCTGTGTAAATCTTTAGACTATCTTAAAGTTAATTTAAGGTTGCTATCAGGTACCTCCTTTACAATGAACTTAAGCTAGTGTCCACACTTCAATAACGACCTTGATTTAATAGCGGAATACTGGAATTGGAAGGAGCAATAAATAATGAACATCAGACGAGTAATGATTGTCGGAACTATGATTGTGGCCATGTCCTTTGGAGGAACTGCCTGGGGCAAGCCTGCCGTGACCGCGAGTCCGGTCGCCAAATGGTCTACCAGCGGGGTGGCCGAGAAGGATGAGCTGCTTACTGCACTGGGCCAGACTTCTGATCAGGAATTGTACGAAGCATTGTATAACGGTAAATCCCTTAAGAATATTGCCGGTGAAAAAGGCGGGGACATTGATAGCGTGATTAATCTCCAGGTTGCCCAGCTGACAGCACAGCTTGAGGCCAGATTGGCCAGCGGCAGCATTTCAGCCCGGCAGTATACGGCTTACAAGGCTGAATTAACGGAGGTCGTAACCCGGAGTGCCCAGACCTCCTTCGGTTAAAATGCTACATAACAAATTTCATAGATACGGCAAAAAAACCCGCCGGCACTTCAACAGAAGCGCTGGCGGGTTGATTTATTTGTGGATAAGCTGCTGTTCCTCACTGGCCGGGGTATTCGGGGTGTCCCGGGTAATCTCCAGAATATCCAGGAAGAAGACAAAGATCGGAATGCCGAGAATGAGTCCCCATACTCCTATATAATGCTCGGAGAACAGCAGCACGATAAAGGTGTAGAACATCGGGAGATTCATTTTGGAGGACATCAGCTTCGGATTAAGGAAATATCCCTCCATGAAATGCAGGACGGCGATCATTACCAGTACATAAATGGTCATTGTAAGTCCGCCGATGTTGTAACCGATAATGCATAGCGGGATCAGCGAGATGACGAAGCCGACCACCGGAATCAGGCTGAGCATAAAGATCATAATCGACAGGGCGAAGAGATAAGGGAAACCCAGAATCCAAAGTCCGATAACCGTAAAGCATGTATTGAACAAGGCGATCAGAATCTGCGCCTCAATGACTTTACCGAAGGAGGAGATGAATTTTTGGCCGAAATACTCCAGCTCCACATAGAACCAGGAAATCTTGCTGTTGCGCATACGGGTAGTAAAGCTGACAATCCGGTTCTTTTCGAGAATAAAGACAAAGCTCAGGATGGTAGCTAATACGAAGGTCGTTCCCCAGTTGCTGATTTTCAGCACATAATCAATACCGCTTTTCATATAAGACTGGTAATTCAAATCCTTGAGCATGCTGAACAAATATTGTGTGATCTGGTTCTGGGGGATGTCAGCAGGGGTCAAATTCGAAAGAAACGTGGTTAACTGCTTGATCTGCTCGAAGACCTTGGGCAGGTATTTGACCAGTGAAACTACAATTAGCGCAATTAGCGCCAGATACAAAATGACAATAATCACTTTGCTGTTCACCTTGACGTAACGGCTGATCCGCTTGCTCAGCAGTACCTGAAAGCTGTTCATGACATAAGCGATCAGAAACGTCAGAAGCACTAAATTAAGCATATCCCTGATGCTGTAGAGCAGCAGGCCGATCAACACCAGAATCATAAACCGCCGGATGGTTAAATTTGCGTAATAACGCTTGAATACTTCCATTGTTCCTCTCCATTCGCTTGCGACTAAACCTCAAATATAGTCTACCGTAATAAATTCAATTATAGCAATAAAGAACGTCCTAAAACCGCGGAAAACAAAATATAATGTCAACTTCTCCTGTAACAACCGGCCTCTATGTTATAATGTGTCAAAAAAACGTTTAAAATTAAATAAATATTTCTGACTATTGGAGGTGCTATCTTTATGGGCAAAATCATATGTATCACCGGCGCTTCATCGGGTATCGGCCTGGCAACCGCTTTGCGGTTCGCCCGGGAAGGATGGACCGTCTATGCCGGAACACGCCATCCGGAACGCGATCAGTCCTTGTACAAAGATGAAAAAAACCTGCAGTTCGTGGAGTTGGAGGTTACGGAGCCCGAAAGCATGGAACAGTTAATGCGTCAGATCAGCCGTGAGCACGGCAAGCTGGACGTATTGTTCTGCAACGCCGGGTTCGGTTACATACGGGCACTTGGCCAGGCACCTTTTAGTGACATACATCGGGTCTTTGATACCAATGTGTACGGAGTGATGCATACCATCAGAGCCGCACTGCCTCTGCTGACCAAGAGCCGCGGCGGGCATATTATAGCAACCTCAAGTGTTGGCGGTCTTGTGGGACAGCCGATGAATGAGATCTACTGTGCCAGCAAGTTCGCTGTGGAAGGGCTGCTGGAAAGCCTGGCGACCTATTACAAGCCGCGCTTTAATATCGATGTTACGCTGCTGGAACCAGGTGCCGTTGCCACAGAGTTTAACAAAACGGTACTCGATCATATAGCTGATACCGGCGGCATACTGGAGGATGAATACAAGCCTGTTGCCGATGCCTATACTGCAGCATTTCTGCAGCGGAATGCGGAGCCGCAGACTGCAGCCTCGGTTGCCGGTGTGATGTGGGAGCTGGTGCATATGGAGACCAAGCCGCTGCGGATCCGCACTTCAGAGCGGGCGGAGGCATTCGCAGCCGGCAAGGTCAGCAATGACCCGACCGGCTTGGACGGAGTGCTGAGGACCCGCAAGGTTATGCTTAATATGTAGTTTGTTATACAAGCTGCATATATATCTATTGTATGATTCCAATCCCCCCATGCATGCAAAAAAGATTGCTCCGGCATCCCAGGCCCGGGGCAATCTTTCTGTGCGCTGTAAAATACATAAAATGAGTTCACGGTTACCGCTGGACAGGCTCAATCCGGTATTGTGCCGGGCCCCGGTCTTCAGAGACTACAGGTACAATATGCCAGCCAAAGGACAGTACTTCTTCCAGCCGTTCCTTCTCGGCATCCGTAAGTGCCACCTCTACGGCTTCCTTTCCTGCCTCCAGCTCAAGCTGGCCCTCTATGCCGAGTGCAACAACAATCCAGCTGCGGATGCCGCGCAGCGTATTATATTTAATCTGGTAGCCAGACGTTACGGCCTGCCGGTATTCCTCCGGCTGGGCTTTGGCCGTGGCCTGCAGCTGCTGATAATCAAATTGAAATACGCTTTCGTCGGCCGGCAGCTCAGCTGCCCCGGTGATGTCCAGCAGCTGCTCATCAGACCAGCCCCGGCTCCGCAGGGATTCCAGCAGCAGGGCATCCCATTGCGATAGTTTGACCTTGTTCAATACTTCTGTCATTGTGAGACCCCCTATACATGTTGATGCACCCCTAAAGTGTACACCAGTACCTCCACCTATAACAAATCCTTTATTCATGCTATTTTTTTAAAAATCAGGGTTAGTCCAGTACCTCTCTAAATATATTGAATACATATAATTTATATCATTTATTTGTCAATTCAAGGGGATGGTCTATACATGATGACTCTGTACGGGAGTGGCGGGGAATGAGCGGAACCGTGACACGTGTACTGCTTGGCAGCCCGGTTCATCAAAAGCCGCCGGTGCTGCGCCAGTTCCTGCATTCGCTGAAGCGCCTGAACTGTAGCGGCTTTGAGCTGGATTACTATTTCATTGATGATAATGACCAGGAAGAGTCAAGCCTGCTGCTGCAGGAATTTGCCCGGAACAGGAAGGAAGTGTTCCTCCAGACTTCGGGCTTTCACGATACCTATGTCCGCAATGACACCACCCATTACTGGAACTCCGCCCTGGTCTGGAAGGTCGCCGGATTCAAAAATCTGATGATCCGCCGGGCAGAAACCTTCGGTTACGACTATCTCTTCCTCGTCGACTCCGACCTGGTCCTTCACCCGGATACTGCTCTGCATCTGATTGGAACGCGGAAAGATATTATTTCTGAAATCTTCTGGACACAGTGGCAGCCGGATACCCTTCACCAGCCGCAGGTATGGATGCATGACGAGTACAACCAGTGGGATGCTGTACCGGGCGAAAAGCTTGGCCAGGAGGAAATCAACCGCAGATTCCATGAATTTCTGTACAGGCTGCAGCAGCCGGGAATTTACGAAGTCGGGGGTCTCGGCGCCTGCACGTTAATCAGCCGCAGGGCCATTGAAGCCGGGGTGAGCTATGACGCGATCAAGAACGTGTCTTTTTGGGGAGAAGACCGCCATTTCTGCATCCGGGCCGCAGCCTTGGGCATTCCGCTGTATGTGGATACCCATTATCCTGCGCTGCATCTTTACAGGGACAGTGATCTCAGCAAGGTGGATGAATATCTCCGTATGACGGCTACGGCTGTGGAAAATGGGGAAGAATTGGCTGCGGCAGATGCCGGGGAACGTACTGCGGCGGATGGCCAGGAGCCGGCTGGCGCTGAAGCTGCTCCGGCACCACAAGTTACTGCAGGGAGTATAGTGCAAGTGGGTCCCAAGCGGCCCAAGCTGACCTTGACGATGGTCGTCAAAAATGAAGGCAGCCGCTTTCTGCGCCAGGTGCTGCGCGAGCACCGTAAATATATCGACGAAGCTGTAATTATTGACGATTGCAGCACGGATAACACGGCAGATATCTGCCGGGAGGAGCTTCAGGGGATACCTCTGGTACTCGTGCACAATACGGTTTCCAAGTTCAGCAATGAATCCGAGCTGCGTAAGCAGCAGTGGGCAGAAGTAGTAAAGAGCAAGCCCGAATGGATTCTGAGCCTGGATGCGGATGAGCTTTTTGAGGCCCGGTTCGCGGAAGATATCCATTCACTGCTGCAGGACGGCAGCTGTGATTTATTCTGCTTCCGCCTCTATGATTTTTGGGATGAGCAGCACTACCGGGAGGATGTGTACTGGCGCTCGCACCAGAGCTACCGTCCGTTTCTGCTGCGTTACCGGGAGGATTTCCAATATGCATGGAATGAGCTTCCCCAGCACTGCGGACGCCTTCCGGAGAATATCTTCGAGCTCCCCCACCAGCTCAGCAATCTGCGGCTGAAGCATCTGGGCTGGTCACGTGCCGATCTGCGGCTGGATAAATATATGCGTTACATGCAGCTTGACCCTGACGGCCAGTACGGCTGGAAAGAACAGTATCAATCCATCCTGGATCAGCATCCGAGGCTGGTGCCTTGGGTGGAGTGAGCGGAGATAGCTGGAGTTTTCACGTAAGGAGCGGGGATTTGGCGCAGATCAGGGGGAGTTTCCAGGCTGTTGAGAAAGTCTCGACAGCCTGTTATGTGATTTTGATTTCATACGACACCGCGTTAACTACTGCCGACTTCAACCTGTCGCCTCACGCATATTAAAACGTATTGGTTACTTGGCAATGCTATTGCTAACGGACACCAGATCCGTTATTTTACGCTGGAGGTGTGTTTTGAAATGCTAACGGACCCTAGATCCGTTATTTCATCCGAAAGGGCGTTGTTTATCCACCATTTTGGCGAAATAAGGGAACTACGGTCTGTTAGCAGTGGAAACGGGGCGATTTCCGGCAAATAGCGGACGCTGTGTCCGTTAGCGTGAGAAAGTGGACGAGACATATAATGTAGCCTGAAAAGGACGGGGCATATAATGCATGCAGCGTCCTTTAGCCTGGAGGGACGCGCCGGGCAGCCTTATGCGTCCGCCCAGTCCCTGAACCGGTGCAATTTGGCCGATGTGGCTTGGCCGGTGCTGCTTGCAACCCAAAAAGCGTCCGGCCTTAACGGCTTCGGACGCTTTTGGATACTTCAACTACAGAGCTGTCAGTAAATTGTGAGCCCCCTGCCCCGCTGTTACACGGTTCCTGACAGTGCAGCAGCTTGCGGCGCAGCGATGGACACCTTCAGCTCGCCCCCGGCTTCGTCAACCTCCAGCACGGAGCCTTCCACCGCTTCCCCGGCAATCAGTGCCCGGGCAACAGGGGTCTCCAGGCTGCGCTGGATGAACCGCTTCAGCGGTCTGGCACCGTATACAGGGTCGAAGCCTTCCTTGCCGATGAACCGGACCGCAGCTTCGCTGAGGGTAAGGCCGACACCGCGCTGGGCCAGGCGCTGGCGCAGGCCGTCGGCCAGCTTCACGACAATCCGGCTGATCTCGTCCAGCGTCAGCGGCTTGAACATCACAATATCATCGACCCGGTTGAGGAACTCCGGCCGGAAGTGCCCGCGCAGCTCCTGCATGACGCGGTCCTTGACGGCCTTCGTAAGCTCACCGTTGTCATCCGTGCCTTGAATCAGATGCGGCGAGCCGATGTTCGAGGTCATGATAATGATCGTGTTCTTGAAGTCGACGATCCGGCCCTGGGAATCGGTCAGCCGCCCGTCATCAAGCAGCTGCAGCAGGATGTTGAAGACATCCGGATGCGCCTTTTCCACTTCGTCCAGCAGCACGACCGTATACGGCTGGCGGCGGACCGCTTCAGTGAGCTGGCCGCCCTCCTCATAGCCGACATAGCCCGGAGGCGCACCGACCAGGCGGGATACACTGTGCTTCTCCATGTACTCCGACATGTCGATGCGGATCATACCGTCCTCGCGGTCGAACAGCGAGACGGCCAGCGCCTTGGCCAGCTCGGTTTTGCCGACACCGGTCGGTCCGAGGAACAGGAACGAGCCGATCGGCCGGTTCGGATCCTTGATGCCCGCCCGCGCCCGCAGCACAGCGTCGGCGACCAGGGATACAGCCTCCTCCTGCCCGACTACCCGCTCATGCAGCGTCTCCTCCAGCCGCAGCAGCTTGTCGCGTTCGCCCTCCACCAGTCTGCTTACAGGGACTCCTGTCCAGCGGGACACAATATCGGCGATCTCTTCTTCTGTTACCGCCTCGCGCAGCAGCCGCGTGTCCTGGTCCTGCAGTGCGGCTTCCTCCGCCGCCTTCAGCTGCCGCTCCAGATCGGGGATAATGCCGTAGCTGAGCTCGGCTGACTTGTTAAGATCGTATTCTTCCTGTGCGTCCACCAGGTCCTTGCGGGCCTGCTCCAGCCGCTTCTTCAGCTCGCGGATACCTTGAATGGCCGACTTTTCCTTCTCCCAGCGGGCGGTCATGCCCAGATGCTTCTCCTTGAGGTCGGCTAACTCGCGCTGCAAAGATTCCAGGCGGCGCTTGCTGGCCTCATCGGTTTCTTTTTTCAGGGCAGCCTCTTCAATCTCCATCTGCATCAGCCGGCGGGTCACCTCATCCATTTCCCCCGGCATGGAATCAATCTCCGTGCGGATCATCGCGCAGGCTTCATCGACCAAGTCGATGGCCTTATCGGGCAGGAAACGGTCCGTAATATACCGGTTGGACAGTACTCCTGCGGCGACCAGTGCGCTGTCATGGATTTTCACCCCGTGGTGCACCTCAAAACGTTCTTTGAGTCCGCGCAGAATCGAAATCGTATCCTCCACATCCGGCTCGCTGACCAGCACCTGCTGGAAGCGGCGCTCCAGTGCGGGGTCCTTCTCAATGTATTTGCGGTACTCATCCAGTGTTGTCGCCCCGATACAATGCAGCTCGCCGCGGGCCAGCATCGGCTTAAGCATATTCCCGGCGTCCATGGCACCCTCTGTCTTGCCCGCTCCCACAATGGTATGCAGCTCATCGATGAACAGAATAATCCGGCCGTCGCTCTCACTGACTTCCTTCAGCACAGCCTGCAGCCGCTCCTCGAACTCCCCGCGGTATTTTGCCCCGGCCACCAGCGCGCTCATATCCAGCGAGAAAATTGTTTTGTCCTTCAGCCCCTCCGGCACGTCCTTGCGGACAATCCGGTGGGCCAGGCCTTCCACAATTGCTGTCTTCCCGACGCCGGGCTCTCCGATCAGTACCGGGTTGTTTTTCGTTTTGCGGGAGAGGATGCGGATGACCCGGCGAATCTCCCCGTCACGGCCGATCACGGGGTCAATCTTGCCCGCCCGTACCTCAGCCACCAGATCGCGCCCGTATTTCTCCAGCACTTCATACGTGGCTTCCGGCTCACGGCTCGTCACCCGCTGATGTCCGCGGATGTCTGCGAGTACCGCCAGCAGCTTCTCGCGGGTCACGCCCCTGCTGGTAAAGATGCCGCGCAGCTCCCGGTTTGCGCTGCCAGAGTCCGAAACCATGGCGAGCACGGCATGCTCCACGGCAACAAATTCATCCTGCATCATTGCGGCTTCCTGCTCGGCCTGCTCCAGCACGGCCATCAGCGAAGCGGAAGCATACCGCCGCATGGTTCCCGCACCCGAGCCGCTGACGCCCGGCTTCCGCTGCAGCAGCTCCTCCGTATCCTGCAGCAGTCCGGCTGCAGGAATATTCATCTTCTGCAGCAGGCGCGGCAGAAGACCCTCCTGCTGCTGAAGCAGCGCCTTCAGCAGATGAAGATGGTCAATCTCCTGATGCCCGGCTGACGCGGCCAGCGACTGTGCCGCAGCGACCGCCTCCTGCAGTTTTTGTGTTAGCTTATTAAAGTCCATACTTCCCATCACCCTTCCGTTATTATGTGATGCTTCTATATTAAGAATTACCCGGTCCGCGTAGCCCGCTGTCTGTCTGCAGTTCCTTGGCGCCTGGCACCGGCCTTATAGCCGGATGCTTCAGCCAGCTGACGATACAGCCGCTTCTCGGCTTCTGTAGTTTCTGAAGGAATAATGATCTCCACCCTGAACAGGATGTCCCCATATCCGCCCGCCGGGGTCTTCAGCCCTTTACCGGGCAGGCGGAGCGTCTGCCCTCCGGCCATTCCTGCCGGAATTTTCAGCTTCACGCTGCTGCCGTCCGGCAGCGGCACCCTGGCCTCTCCGCCGAGGACGGCCTGCCAAGGGGCAATCTCCACTGTGCCGTACAGATCTCCTCCATCGGGCTCATAAATGTCATGCGGCAGGAGGTGCAGCTCAATCAGCACATCGCCGCCCGGATCTGCACCGGCTCCGCCTGCGGACACGCGGACTACCGTTCCTTCTGCAGCCTTGGCCGGAATACTGACCATTACATCTCTTCCAGCCAGCTGTACTCTCACATTCCCGCCTTTATACGCCTGCTCCAGTGTAATTTCAAGCTGGGCCTGCATCATGCTGTGACCGCCGCCGGCGCTGCCCCCGGAGAAGAAATCAAATCCCGGACGCCCGCCAGCCCCCCGGCCCCCGAAGAACATGCCGAAGATATCCTCCTCGGGAAGTCCGGAGCCTTCGAAGGAGAAGCCGCCGCTGCTAAAGCCTGCCCCAAAAGGAGCACGCCCCTCACGATATGCACCAGCCCGCCCCGGACCGGCCCCGCCGGATCCGTAACGGAGCTCTTCATCATACGCTTTACGCCTTTCCTCGCTGCCCAATATCTCATAGGCTTCTGCAGCTTCCTTGAATCTCGCTTCCGCCTCGGGCGCCTTGTTTACATCAGGATGCCACTTTTTGGCGAGCTGCTGATAGGCTTTTTTGATCTCCTGCCTGGAGGCCTGCCTGCTCACACCGAGCGCTTCATAATAGGTTTTGGCCGCCAAAGGTATCCTCCTCCTTTTCAGGGCTTATCTCGGCAAAAGACGCACCATAGCGTAAATCCCCACTACAATGCGCCTTTATGATAGTGCTATGTGAAAAGCCCGCTTATCCGCTGCCGAATCTTCAAGATTAATGAAGGCGGGCGGTCCGGGCCGCCCGGGCCTCTGCTCCCTTTTTCAGCCGCGGTTTACGGGCTTGGAACGCTCCCATCAGTTATTTCCCTGCTCAGAGCCGCCGTCCTGAATTTCGATGCGTCTGCCCTGCGGCTTCTGCCGTTTAGGGACTTCCAGGGAGAGCAGGCCGTCCTTCAGCGAAGCGCGGATGCCATCCTCGGCGATATCCTGCACATAGAACCGGCGCACATATTCCCCGTACCGGCGTTCCCGGCGTACCACCTGATGCTCTTCGTTCTCCTCGCTGCTGTTCTCGCTGCGCACCGCTTTGATCGTCAAATAAGGGCTGGCATAATCAATGTCAATTTCTTCTTTTTTGAAGCCCGGCAGTTCCGCCTCGATCAGATAAGCCTGTTCGTTCTCGCGGATATCAGTCCGGAAGGACAAGGTTGTGCTTTTCATCGGGGCAAAGAAATCGTCGCTGAATACATCATTCAAAGACTTCGCCAGCATTCCAAAAGCATCCTCTCTGCGTTTTCCAAAAGGGACCAAATCAAACATGTTCCATTCTCCTCTCATTTTGACTTTTGTTTGCGGTCAATTTGACTTTGACTTTATTTGACCTTATGGCTTTATTATAGATTCCTTCCTGCCGGATGACAAAACCGGTATAAGCCGAAAAACCGGGAAAATCCGGCATTTCGGCTTAATTTTATTACAAATTTTAGTGTTTATCATTTATTTGACCTATTTTGACCTTTATGCAAAATAACGCGCTCTGTACTCATTCTCCAGCATGCTCATCATAATCACATCATGGTACGCATGGTCATAAAACAGCGCCTGCCGCCGTACACCCTCACGGGTAAAGCCGATGCTCTCATAGACATGCATAGCCCGCTTATTATATGAAAACACCTCCAGTTCGATACGGTGCAGATTCAAAATCCCGAACCCGTAATCAAGCATCAGCAACAGCGCTTCCCTGCCGTAGCCTTGTCCCTGGTGCCGGCTGTCGCCGATGGCAATCCGGATATTCGCCGTGCGGTTGTTCCGGTCCATGTCCTGGATCGCAATATCACCGATTGCCTCATCATTCTCCCGGAGCGCAATCAGCAGCAGCACACTGCTGTCATCATCCGCCTTGCGGTCAATGTACCGGACAATCCCCTCCTTGGTAATATGCTTCTGCGTTCCGGTCAGCCGGCGGGTCTCCGCATCATAGAACATATGGTAATACAGTTCGGCGTCTTCTCCGTTAAGCGGGCGCAGATACACCTTGTCCCCTGTCAATAATCCTGAATAGCTGCTCATCTTTCCATCTCCTGTCGTTTTCTATAGCTCTATGCTATGGCAAAACTGTATACTTTAAAATATACAAAAACGTTTATTTCCAAAGGACAGATTGGAGGCGCTTATGCTGCTTGTGCCCGGCCTTAATGAACACAGTGACACTCCATATTACATCCAGCTCTATGATTATTTTGCAAAAGAAATCAGCAGCGGCTCGCTGCCGGCAGGCACCCGCCTGCCTTCCATCCGCACACTGGCCTCACAAGCCGGAATCAGTACCACCCCTGTCGAGCTGGCATATCAGCAGCTGCTGGCGGAGGGCTTCATTGCAAGCAGGCCGCGCAGCGGCTGCTATGTACAGCCCATGCATATGTTCAGCGGCAACAAGCCGCCAGAGCTGCCGGCGCCGGCTGCGCCCAGGATTACCCCGCGTGATTCCACAGAATATGCCTATGACTTTCATATCTCTAAAAATGACTTTTCCCTGTTTCCGCACAAAATGTGGCGCAGCCTCTATCAGGAGCAGCTCAGCAATCCGGATCTGCTGCAGTACGGCGATCCGCAGGGTGAGCCTGCACTGCGCGCCAGCATCGCCGCCTATCTCCGGCAGTTCCGCGGGCTGCGCTGTACTGCAGAGCAGATCGTGGTCGGCGGAGACCAGTATACGCTGTGCTCAATTCTGTGCCTGATGCTGCAGGGCAGAAGGAGCCGTCTGGCTATAGAAGATCCGGGGTACCATCTCGTACCTGCAGCCTTCAGGCGCAGCGGGTATGAAATCCTTCCTGTTCCGCTGCAGGAGGACGGGCTGGATGCAGAGAAGCTGCGCCAGAGCGGGGCAGACCTGGTCTACATCTCCAGCTCCCACCAGTTCCCGCGGGGGATCACGATGCCAATATCCAAACGGCATGCCCTGCTGGACTGGGCCCGTTCTACGCACAGCTACATTATCGAAGATGATTACGACGGTGAATTCCGCTATCACGGACGCCCGATTCCTGCGCTGCAGGGGCTGCTGGAGAACAGCCCGGTCATCTATATGTGCAGCTTTGCCCAGTCGCTTGCGCCTGCACTTTGTATTCATTACATGGTGCTGCCGCAGGAGCTGCTGCCGCTGTATCACAGCCTGGCCCGGGAGCTGTACCTGGAGCACTCTGCCTCCCGGCTCAACCAGATTGCGCTGCATTATTTTCTGGAACGGGGGCATTTCGGGAAGCATTTGCGGAAAATGCGGCTGCTCTATCAGCGCAAGCATGACCTTCTTCTGCGTGCCATTCAGCAGCATTTCGGGGACCAGGCAGTCATCAGCGGCAGGGATGCCGGCTTTCATATCCTGCTGAAGCTGCGGAGCGGCGGCAGTGCAAGAGCGCTTGCGGCGTCCGCAGCAGCGGAAGGCATAAGAGTCACTCCGATGTCCTATACCTGGTGGGAGCATCCCGGGAATGACGAACCCGAATTCATTCTCGGCTTCGCCGGCATTCCCGAGGATGCAATTGAAGAGGGAATCCGCCGCTTGGCGGAGGTCTGGGGAATGTAGGAGATTTACTTATATTTGTTCAGGATTTCAGCCAGCCTCTTCTTCAGCTCTCCGATCAGCCCGGGCGGCTCCTGCACGGTGGCGCCTGTTCCGAGTCCAAGGATGAATCCGGCAAAAAACCGCAGGTCCTTTTCCGGCACATGACCTTCAAGCCGGCCCGAACCGTCCGTAAAGGTCTGCAGCAGTCCCGCAGCCCACAGTTCCCCTTCGCAGGCCTGAACGGCCTCCGGCTCCAAATCCACACAAATACGGATTTGTTCTGCTTCTTCCGGCTGTTTAATACCGCTGTATTCGTCCTTATTCCCCAGGTGGACATGTCTCAGATCGTGCGGCTTAAGCCCGGAAGGATCGTACCCGGCTGAATAGATCCGGTCACAGCGGAATACGCGGATGTCCTTCCGTTCATAGCAGTACGCCGGACAATACCACAGGCCGTTACTGGCATAAATGCCGATTGGCTGAATGTGCCGCTGTGACCTGTGTCCGCTCGATTCATAGTCAATAAGCAGCACTTTTTGCCCTGCAGCCGCCTCCAGCAGAATGGACAGATACGGAAACTCCGCCTGTCTTGCAGGGATCACAAAATCAATCCGGTGCTTCATTTCATCCATCCGGTCGCGGACATCTCCGGGCATGTAATGATAGAATTTGTGCAGCGCGGACTGCGATTCCGCTTTGAAGGGCAGATATTTATAGTGTCGCAGGGCATGGCTGGCAAAAAAAATCGCCACCGCTTCTTCCTCCGTAAAAGCAATCGGCGGCAGGACTCTTTCGTTCAGCACCTGATATCCGCCATGCGGCCCCACCTCGGAGTACAGCGGCACACCAAGCTCGCTAAGCTCCTGTAGATCCCGGAGAATCGTCCGTGAGGAGACGCCAAACTCCTGTGCCAGCTCCTTGACGGTGAATTTACGCTTACGGTTAACGGTCATCATCAGATCCAGCAGACGTTTTGATTTTGACATGAAATTACTCCATTAAAATTATTATTAGTGACAAGAGTTGTCACTATTATAATCTACACTTACGTTAAAGCCCAGCAGCACCGGGCGCTTTAATCACAAGGAGTGGATCAGATCATGAACATCCAATTAAATCCGTTTATTCTGCTTGAGGGCACAGCAAAGGAAGCAGTCGCTTTTTACCAGGAGAGTTTGGGGGCCCAGCTGCTCTTTATGCAGACTGTTGGTGAAGGCCCGCAGAACCCGGATGCTCCGCTGTCCGAGGAAGAGAAGGCAAAGATTGCCCATTCTGTACTGAAGGTGGGGGATGCTGCTATTTTTGTAGCGGATCTGGACAAGGGTCAGGCGCTGCGCCGGGGCAACGGGATCAACATTTGCCTGACAGTGGAGGATGCCGGAGATGCCCGGCAGCTGTATAATGCCCTGAGAGAGGGCGGCGAGGTAGTGGCGGAGCTGGGTCCGGCCTATTTCAGTCCTGCCTACGGTATGGTGACCGACAAGTTCGGAGTAGATTTTCAGATATTTACGAAAAGACCGCGCTAAAATACATTATCTATCCTGAAATAACAGTGTCCGCAGTGAGGACATTGTTATAGAAGCCTCGAAATTTCATCGTCTAAAGTGCCGCGAAAGGAGCGGCATGAATGTCTGCTGTGGGGACAACCGGAAGACGGTGTTTCATTATGAAACGCCGTCTTTTTGCGCCCGGGCTGCTTGCAGGAATGCATCTATATCCTCAGCCATTTTCTGAAAATGCGTCCAATGCAGATAATGATGGCCTTTTAACGGAATGAGCTGATGGCTCTGCACATGCTGGAGCTGTTCATCGTAGAAGGTAATGTTGGTCCTGCCGTCTGTGCTGGCTTTATCCCTTTCTGCAGCAAATATCATCACAGGCAAACCGGACGGAAAAGCCATATCCTTGGTGGCCTCAATGTTATTCCGGAGTTCTCCCGCTTCATTTACCACGCTTTTGTTGTAGGCCTTCCAGGCGGTGATCATTTTGGTCAGCTTCAGGTTCTCGTCAGAATACGTACCCTTATCGGCGGCCGGCAGAAGATCTGACGGAATGATATACGCTGCAAGCCTTGCTGCACCGCTGGGTGCGATCCAGCTCATATACTTTGGCATCTGCGGAACGGTTTCCCCGAAATACTCCACTGCCTGCGGCAGGGTGATGTCAATCCCGATAACGGCCTGGATTTCGTCAGGATATTTATTGGCGTAATACAGGCTGTAAATGCCGGAAGCTGAATGGGGCAGCAGCGTGTACGGGCCTGGAATGTCCGCTTGCTGCAGCGCGCTTCTGAGCTCCTCCACGATATGATCCACCGTCCGCTCTTCATCCGTCAGATCACTCCAGCCGTACCCGAAGGGTTCCACGACCACTACCTTATTATGTACAGCCAGCCTGTCTGCCAAAGGTTCAAAATCGAGCACGGGCGCCGCCGTCCCCAATCCGGGTAACATCACGATGGTATTGCCCTCTGTCCCTTTGGTGTAGATATGCATTTTCTTGCCTTTCACTTCCACATACCTGCCCCACGCCGGATACTGCCTGTGCTCATACATGGTCATTATACTGTTAAAAGATACGGTTAAAAGTACAACTGCCCCTAATAATACTATGATACTCCTGATGAACCTCTTTACCGGGCCAGGCTTCTTCTTTGTTTTCATTACATGTACAGCCCCCTTCTCTCAACCTTTCCCCATTGTAAAAAGTGCAGGTTAAAATTAGGGGCAGTGCCTGTTTAAATTTCGTTTAAACTTAATAAAGTGCCTGCCGGCGGCAAATCCGGATTCAGCCCGATCTATTACATTCCGATTTCCTTTCAATAAAAAAATGTCACATCCCCGGACGGCCATCCGTTGTACAGATTGAAAGGAGGTGAACAGCCTTGGAGGATGCAGTTCTGCAGAAGACCATTAGCGAGGTGCTGGCTGGTGATATTGATAAGTTCGAAGACATCCTGCTGTTCTATCAGAAACCGATTGTTCTCTACTGCTGCCATATGCTTGGTTCGTATCCGGAAGCAGAGGACAGTGCCCAGGAGGTTTTTCTTAAAGCCTACCGTTCCTTAGCCGCCTATAATCCTGCTGTGCCGTTCGCAGCCTGGATGTACAAGATAGCCTACCATCAGTGTATTGATGTGCTCCGCAGACGGAAGCTGGCGAAAGCTCTGAGCCTTTTCTATCAGGATGAGAAGGAGTACAGGCCGGTCGATCAGCAGATCGAGGCGAAGTACCCTGATGAAAAGGTCCAGCGGGCGATGGCAAAGCTGTCGGCGGAAGAACGGAACCTGCTAATCCTGCGCAGCGTGGAGGAAATGAGCTATCAGGATATCAGCCTGATTCTGCATCAGAGCAGCACCCGTCTGCGGAAAAGGTACGAACGGAGCGCTAAAAAATTCCGGAAATACTATATGGATGCTAAAGGAGAGGATCATTATGCTGCCTTACAAAGAAAAGGAATTGAAAGAAATCCTTCTTAAGAAGGATATTGGAGATGTCGATTTGTCCGGGCGTGTAATGAAACAGCTATATGCGGAACAACAGCAAAAGGAGCGTGTGAATATGCGGTACCGGTACAAGGTTGGAGTTATGGTTATTACGGGAATGCTGCTGACAGCCTCCTCCGGCTTTGCCGCAGTACACTATCAGAGCTTGAGCAACAAGAACGGGGATGTTACTTATCAGGTTAAGCCCGCCGCAGAGTTTCCGGCAATGCAAGAGGAAGAGATACAGCGGCTTGATTTCAGCAGGGAATTAGGGGAAAAGCTGCTGGAAGAAGGTACAGCGGCCATCTTTTATGTTATCCCCCACAATCCTGAGGGTGTGACAGATACCCGGTTGAAGCCGGTAACCTACAGCGACTGGTCTGTACTGCAGTCTAAGCTGTCAGGACAATCCGTGAAGATTGCAGAGCAGCTTGCCGGCGGGTATTCCTTCCACAGCGCATCAGTCCGGTATATGCCGGTTAATCTGGTGAATCCTCCTGCTCCAGAAGAAGCGGCAGCTACAGCGGACAAGCTGCGTAAGCAGACAGAGCAATCCGGCAAGGATTATGCCATGCTTCCGGTGGAGCTGTCAGATCAAATTGATAACCTTACAGCAGCCTACCGGCAGGGAGATAAAGAAATTACTGTACACATATCACGAACCAAAGGACCAGTTACGGCCTATATGGATGAACAGGTTGAATTCACCGCAGAAAAGCTGGTCTTCCAGGGCGTAGAAATGGTCTACACCAAATATAAAGGCGGCAACAGCCTGGCATGGTCAGCCGGGATTCCGGGCCGGCAGGAGAATATCCTGTATGAGATGCACGAGATGAGCGGGCAGTATTTCAGTAAAGAAGAGATGCTCGGGATGGCAGCACCGTTTCTGAAGTAAGCCGGAATAGTGCTGCCGTGGATATACTTTTAATACAAGGCCCGCCACAGATAGAAGGTGGCGTAAGCTTCCCACCCGCGCCAAGGCTCTGCCAGCTCCAGTAGCTCGGCAGCGGTCGGCTTCCGGTCCATGCCGGTCAGGAATTTGACCGCATTCTGCAGCCCGACATCTCCTACCGGGAACGCAGTAGTATCGTCCAGACAGCGCATCCGTACGTATTGTGAGGTCCAGGGGCCGATTCCGCGGATTTGAAGCAGCCGCTGCTCGGCAGCCTCCGGCGAAGGCATGGCCAGCAGCTCTTCGCGGCTGAGATGTCCGCCTGCAATCAGTGCAGCTACTTCCAGCACCGTCCGCGCTTTGCTGCGGGTCAGCTGCAGGGCGCAGAGCTCCTCAAGCTGCACATCCGCGAACGCCTTCGGAGCCGGGAACTCATAGTAGATATGCCCTTCCCACTCCAGCGATTTACCGTAAGCGGCAGTCAGCTGCTTTTTGAGCCTGTAGGCAAACGCCAGATTGACCTGCTGGCCGAGAATGGCCCAGCACAGCGCCTCGAACAGGTCGGGAATACCGACAATCCGCAGGCCGCGGTGAAGCTCTGCCAAGGACTGCAGCAGGTGATCAGCAGCAGCTATCCGGTAAAAGGGGGCGAGATCCCGGTCCAAATCGAACCATTCCCTGATATAGCGGGCCAGCCATGCCGCAGCGTCAGGTCCGGGACGCTCCCCATGCAGCAGTGTTACCCGCAGCTTGTCTCCTGCAGGCACAGTAAGCCGGATTAGGACAGGCCCCTCTTCCAGGCTGAAATAACGTGTGATCCCCTCCTGATCGGTCAGGTAGAGACACTCCAGCGGTGAGCGGTTCAGATATTCCAGGCACACGCCAAAATCAAAATATTCCGGCAGCGGCAGCTCAAAAAGCAAATCGTTCATGTCCCTTATCCCCCACATGAGTAATCCCTTCCAATGACAGCAGCTCCTGCTTCAGCTTGAGTCCGCCGCGGTAGCCCGTCAATGTTCCATTCGTGCCGATGACCCGGTGGCAGGGCAGAATGAGCGGCAGCGGATTTTGCCCGTTCGCCGTCCCTACTGCCCGCATCGCCAGCGGCCTGCCGATTCTCCCGGCAAGCTCGCGGTAAGTAATAACCTCTCCATGCGGAATTGTGGACAGCCCGGTCCAGACCTCACGCTGAAACGGGGTTCCCCAGACATCCAGAGGAATACCCGTAAAGGTAACCCGTGCTCCGGCAAAATAGTTCTCCATTTCCCGGGCAATTCCAATCTGTTCAAACACTTCGGGGGCTTCCTGATAACGGTACAGCGGAGCATAGCTTTTCAGCCAGGATGCCGCCAGCTCCTGTTCCCGCCCAAAGGACAGGCGGATCAGGCCTTTATCTGTAGCCCAGAGTGTCCAGTCCCTGTTCCCCAGGTTCAGGGTATGATGATATATCGTAACTTCACTCATGAGAAGTCCCTCCTTGGGTTTGAATGCGGTATTCTGTGGGCGGGAGGCCGGTTTTGCGCGTAAACCAGGCTGTAAAATGGGACGGCCCGCGGAAGCTTACCGCTTGTCCTACTTCTGCAGCGGTTAACGCTGAATCTGCCAGAAGGGCGCAGGCTTTCTCGATACGCAGCCGGTCCATCTGCTCAGCGGGCGACCGCCCGGTGACCCGCTTGTAGGTGCGCTGCAGATGGAACGGGCTGACCTTCAGCTGTCCGGCAAGGATCTGGAGCGTGAGCTTTTGCCCGAACTGCATCTCCATCAGCCTGTCTGCTTCCGCTGCCAGCACCGCGTCCGGCCGGAGCACACCGCCCGCCTCGGGACGGCACCGTTTGCAGGGCCGGAATCCGGCCTCTGTCGCCTCCTCCAAAGATCCGTAGAATACAACATTACTGGCCTTGGGCGTCCGCGCCCGGCACGACGGGCGGCAGACAATATGTGTCGTCAGCACCGCTGTATAATAGACGCCATCATAGGTCGGCTCCCGCCGCACAACCGATTCATAAATCCGCTCAAATAACGCCTGCTCCATGCCTATCACCTCTTACCGCCAGTATAAACGATTCATTATCGCTTATGCAGCACTCTGGAATAGGAGAGCAAGATTACGACAGCCGGGGTGCGCGGCTGAGTGACGTGATATCAAAGGTACTTTTACCTTTCATTCGCGCCATCAGCCCGCTTTTGGCGATATCAAAGGTACTTTTACCTTTCATTCGCGCCATCAGCCCACTTTCGCCGAATTCAAAGGTACTTTTACCTTTCATTCGCGCCATCAGGCCACTTTTGCCGAATTCAAAGGTACTTTTACCTTTCATTCGCGCCATCAGCCCACTTTTGGCGATATCAAAGGTGCTTTTGCACTTCATTCGCGCCATCAGCCCACTTTTGCCGAATTCAAAGGTACTTTTACCTTTCATTCGCGCCATCAGGCTACATTTGCTGAAATCAAAGGTACTTTTACCTTTCATTCGCGCTACCAGCCCACTTCTGGCCAAATCAAAGGTACTTTAACACTTCATTCACGCCAACAGCCCGCTTTCGGCGATATCAAAGGTACTTTTACACTTTATTCGCGCCATCAGCTCACTTTTGCCGAATTCAAAGGTACTTTTACCTTTCATTCGAGCCATCAGGCCGCTTTTGGCGATATCAAAGGTACTTTTACCTTTCATTCGCGCTACCAGCCCACTTTTGGCGATATCAAAGGTACTTTTACAATTCCTTCGCGCCATCAGCCCACTCTTGGCGATATCAAAGGTACTTTTACCTTTCATTCGCGCCATCAGGCCACTTTTGCCGAATTCAAAGGTACTTTTACCTTTCATTCGAGCCAACAGGCCACTTTTGCCGAATTCAAAGGTACTTTTACCTTTCATTCGCACCACTAGCCCACTTCTGGCCAAATCAAAGGTACTTTTACCTTTCATTCGAGCCATCAGCCCGCTTTCGACGATATCAAAGGTACTTTTACCTTTCATTCGCACCACTAGCCCACTTCTGGCCAAATCAAAGGTACTTTTACCTTTCATTCGCGCCATCAGGCCACTTTTGCCGAATTCAAAGGTACTTTTACCTTTCATTCGCACCACTAGCCCACTTCTGGCCAAATCAAAGGTACTTTTACCTTTCATTCGAGCCATCAGCCCGCTTTCGACGATATCAAAGGTACTTTTACCTTTCATTCGCACCACTAGCCCACTTCTGGCCAAATCAAAGGTACTTTTACCTTTCATTCGCGCCATCAGGCCACTTTTGCCGAATTCAAAGGTACTTTTACCTTTCATTCGCGCCATCAGCCCGCTTTCGCCGAATTCAAAGGTACTTTTACCTTTCATTCGCGCCATCAGGCCACTTTTGCTCAATTCAAAGGTACTTATACACTTCATCCACCGACGCGCCAGCCCGCATGAAAATGGTCCCGGACAAAAGCCTGGCAGTCCACTAAAAAAGGACCCTCCGGAGCAGCCGTAAAAGGCATCCGGAAAGTCCCGCAAGGGTAAGCAATATATATTTATAAATCCACTAACTTGCGTTGTTAAAGGATGTTATTAAATCGCTGCTTTCTGAGCAGCAGCATCTGACGGGCTGTCGGCTGCAGGCGGGTTCTTTTTCTTCATAAAGTCTGAGTAGTAGGCGGTGATGATCGGCACCAGAATGGAGGTGACAATAACCGCTGCTGCTACAAGCGCAGTCGCCGTCTCGGCGGCCGGCAGGAATTCAGGCTTCATGTTCGCTACCAGCATCGGGTTGGCAACAGCTGCTCCGGCGGTACTGGAGGCGGCAATTCCGGCGGTTCCGTTGCCTCCGCCAATGAATTTATCAGCCAGAATGAGCGGAATACCGGTGATTATAATTACCAGTACGCCCAGCAGAATACCCAGCAGGCCCGTGTCCAGAATGACGCCAAGGTCAATGGAGCTTCCCAGCGCAAAGCCGAAGAAAGGAATGAGCGTCTGTGTAGCTTTGCCGAAGTAAGTCCGCAGATCGTGGTCGAGGTTACCCAGAATAAAACCGATCAGGAACGGCAGCACAGCGCCGACAAATACATGCGGTTCAAACACGGCTACGCCGGTACTTCCGAGAATCAGCATGGTCACCAGCGGTCCGGATTCCAGTGACATCAGGACAAATGCGCCGGATTCTTCTTTGGTGCCGTACTGCTGCATAATGGAAGCATACAGTCCGCCGTTCGTCATATCCATTGCAGAGACCAGCGCAAGCACCGACAAGCCGGCAAAAAATCCGGTCTGCACTCCGCCCTCCGGCAGGAACTGGATCGCAATCATCGCGACTACCCAGGCTACGGCGATCTTGGTCAGCACCAGAGTACCCGATTTACGCAGCACTGCTCCTGTAGCTCTCACATCAATTGCGGCTCCCATACAAAAGAACCAGACTGCGAGAATCGGTACAGTTCCTGTCATCAGTCCTTTGGTAAAACCGCCGAAATAATCGCCTGCAGTCGGAAAAGCAGTGTGAATGATGGCCCCCAGGAACAGTGGTACCAGCATCATCCCTCCGGGAATCCGGTCTAACGCTTTTTTAATTTTCATAGTTGTCTCCAGCCTTTCTTCTTAAAAAAATTAATATTTCCTGCATAAAATTGAACTTTTTTCCGCAAGAGGGCACAGCAAACCGGCCTATGAGTGTACACGCTCCTGCAGCCAAACCGCAGGCAGCGGACTCATAAGAAGAATGTTTGCTTGATTTTGACGGCGCTTTCAGATCACTTACGGCTCAGTCCAAGCTCGGGGATCATTTTGGAGAACAAGTCATTGCTTTCCTTCAATTGCCCTGAAAAAGCCTTGCCGTCCGTTACCTGCAGCCCCAGCCCGTTCACCCGCATATACTCGCGGAAGGATCTGTCCTCGGTTCCTTTGATAAATGCTTCTGTCAGCAGTGATGCGATCCGGTCCGGTGTATCCTTCGGTACGGCGATGCCGCGCCATGTACTGGTGAAGTTCACATGGATCCCGGTCTCTTCCTCCAGCGTCGGTACACCGGGCAGCGCTTCGGAACGTTTATCCGCGTTGACCGCGAGCGTCCGCAGCTTCCCTTCATCCACATACCTTTTCACCTCGGCAGGGCTTACAGGGACTGCATCGACGAACCCGTCCATAAGTGCGGATACAGCAGGTCCGGCGCCTTCAAAAGGAATATGTGCGAACTCCACGCCTGATTCCCGCTCAAGTGTTACAGCAGCCAGGTGCCAGATGCTTCCCGTTCCTGCGTTCCCCATTTTCAATTCCCCTGGATGCGCTTTCGCAAAGTCGAGAAACTCATTTACGTTCTGCCATGGCGCTTCAGCTCTCACGGTAATGGCAGAAGGGTCAAAATTCGTCTGGGCGATCGGCTTGAACTTCTCATAGGTAATCGGCAGCAGCCCCAGATGCGGTAAAATCGTCAGCTCCGCCGGAAGAAACGTGACCGTATATCCGTCACTTTTGGCATTCGCCCCTTCCATAAGCCCCACGGAACCCCCGCCGCCGGTGCGGTTAACCACAACAATCGGCTGTCCCAGAAACTTCTCTGTCGCTTTGGCCAAGGCTCTTGCCGTGGTATCCGTTCCCCCTCCTGCAGCATAAGGCACGATTAAGGTAACCGGCTTTTTGGGAAAATCACCGCTTCCGCTGTTTCCGCTGTGATCCGTGCCGGTCAGACGGCCGGATAGAAGCACGATGAACAATGCTGCAAGGGAAAATGCTATTCCGATTCCCAGTTTTGTCGTCCGTTTCACAGACCATCCCTCTTCCCTGATATTAAGAAATGTAACCTTGGGCCGGTCAGAACCATGTAGATAAAAAGCGGCCTCAGGTTTAATTTGTCACCCCCGAACTTTTGTTCAATGCCAGCCGGATGTCACCAGCTGTGAATGTTTTCTTAAGTAGAACATTAGCTTATCGGGGGGTCCCGTTCAATCGTATAATCTTACTCCGGGTCCTCAAAAACGCCGGAATGGCGCGGTTTTGGCTGATCTGCATACTCATTGGGATATTTGCTGCTCTCCCGGAACCTGCCCGGTGTGATCGATTTCACCTTCCGGAAGGCCCGGATAAAGCTGTTCTCATTCTGGTAGCCTACGAGCTGGGCAATTTCCGCAATCTTCAGACCGGTTCCCTGCAGAAGTTCACATGCCTTATCAATTCTCAGACTGGTCAGATAATCATAGACGGTTGTTCCTGTCTCTTCCTTAAAAATTGTGCTGACCGATGATACTCCCATATTCACATGCGCTGCGATATCCTGCAGGCCGATATTATGCTGCAGATTATCTTCCATATATTTGATCAGTTCCTGGGTCATCAGATACTCCTTGGACTGCCGGTGCACACCAAGAACCTCCGCCATATGAACAACTATACTGCACAGCATACCTTCAATATCTGACAAGTCCATAGTCGTTACCTGGTGCCGTGTATAATCCGCCAACTCCGGAGGAAGCCTGTGGCCGCCCGCTGCTGATATATTCAGGATTTCCTCCAGCAGATCATCTACGGAACGGAAAACCTTTTGCGGCGGCACCGCCTTCTTGCGGGTATCTGCCGACCATCTGTGCACCCACTGCAGCGCTGTATCCGCATCCGGGGATTTCAGCGCATGCAGCACTTCCTGCTTCCAGACATCATCGGCCGCACCGCTTTCATCCCATGGGTCAGACTTTGACGCAAATTCATGCACTCGTCCGTACCCTTCATAAAGACGGTAGGATAAAGCCAGTTCAGCCCCTGTATATGACCGGGCAACCTGGGCCAGCGAAGCTGCCGGTTCGCCGGTCCCGATGGAAACCGAAATTTTCAGCACTTCCTGCAAGATACTAATCAGCCTGCCGGCATCTTCAGTGAGCCCGTGTTCTCCGCCCGTTTTGGATTGCAGCAGCACGAACAGGCTGTCTTTTCCGGGAGAAGCCGTCACTGTACGCCAGCCCGGCTCAAAATGCTCAAATACGATATTGTTCATTGCATATTTCAGCAGCAGCTGATCTTCCTCCATATAAGCGGATGTCCACTGAGAATGGCGGTCTATGGAGATCAGCAGGCACTCAAACGGCCCGTCCGACCAGTCATTGAAGTAATGCTGCCATTTGGTCTGCGTCTCCTGGGTTCCGATGCTGCGGGTAATCAGATCGTTCACGAATTTGGAGCGCAGCTCCGGCAGACTCCACTCTGCCACCAGAGATTTGCTCTGGAAATCACCGACCAGCTTGCTGATCACCGGCTCCAGATCGTACAGATTGCCCTGTGCCGCTCTTGCCGGGTCGGGAATCAGCAGCTTGTTGATCCGCTTCAGCGGCCGGAAGGCGGCGAAATTGTAATAATAGATGGCAGAACAGCCGATAGCGATGGAGATCAATGACAGCATCAGCATAATGTTGCGGGCGATTTTGACATTTTTGAGCAGCTGCTCCATCGGCACCAGGGAGACCATCCGCCAGCCGGTAACATTGGAAAAGGTCTGGTTGGCCATATATGCCTGCCCTTCGATCTCCACGTGTGCAAAGGGACTGACATCAATCCGGGTCAGCACCTCATCCATATCCTCTTCCGGAAAAGGAAGATTGAGCTTGGGATAAATCAGCGCCCCTTCCAGATCGTACACCAGCTGATAGCTGGACAGATGAGTGTACATTTTGGAGAACAGCCGGTCATAGTCCAGGTCGATCAGTACCGCACCGGCCACTTCACCGTCCCGGACAATCGGCCGGGCCAGCGAGAGCAGCTCCGTGCCCCTGAGCCGGGAGTCTTTTCCGGCATACTGCCTTCTTTTGATCAGAAGCGGCTTGTCTTCAAGCTCCTTGATCCACCCGCTCCACTCATGCTCCGGCGCTTCTTCCCAGTCTGCCCGGTAGCCGTAGCGGCTGGAGAGAACGGACTGGTCCCGGAATTTGATGACACTGATGGAGCGCTCCTCCGGCTCGGTAGCAAGCGTAGTCAGGTAATTATGCGGCTCGGCAGCAATGCCTTCGTTATCCGCCGTATCTGCATCCATAAATTTGTGGACCGCCGGATGAAACGACAAATCCACCGCTTTATCGTCCGATTCCCGGAATGCCCGGCCCAGCACATCCATATTAATCTGCAGCAGCTCGACATTCGGCGTGTTCAGCTCGGTATCAAGCGCTTTGCGGTATTCTCTATAAGAAAACAGGCCGATCATCGTAATCAGCAGGGACACACTGACGGTCAGGAACAGGATCAGCCGGGTCTGTCTGTTGTTAAGCAGATATTTTAATTGAAATCGCAGCATGGGTGCAGCTTCATCCTTCCGCAGTTCTCTTTTCATGCAAGTCCTTAGCGTATCATGTCTCTCATTACTTCAATATGCAGCACGTCATACCTGCTAACTTTTCACAGAAAGCGGGATATACTTGTCATAGATGGTATAATTGCAAGATGAACGGCCCTGCTGGCCTTTACAGGACAGTACCCGTTTCAAGAACATTTTTGCCACAGGAGAAGAATTGACATGCAGCCTAACTATGCCATGAATGATGCCGGATGGGACAAGCTCATTGCGGACGTGGCCTATCTTTTTGACGATCTGACCCTCAAACGGGGGTTTCAATATTATAAACAGAAAAAAGTCCGGGCTCTGCGGATGGTCTCGGCACAGACCGTTATGGCACTGGTTGAAGGCAAAGAGGACTACAGTGTAGTCATGGAAACGGACAGCCTCTCCGGCAGCGAGTGCAGCTGTACAGAGCCCAAGCCCTGCAAGCACATGGCAGCCGTACTGATGGGCTATGCCGAGTCCCAGGAGCGGCCTTTGCATCTGATTGCCAACGCCAAGTCGGCCGCAAGCCGGCTTAAGGCCGAAGAAGCCTCCGGAGCAGCTGTTCAAGGAAGCTCGCGGAAGGAGCGGCTGCAGCAGCTCTCCCTTCTTATCCGTGAGGGAACAGATCTGGAAAAGTGGCGGGAATATATGACTCTGGCAACAGCCCCGCTGGCCCAGTCTGTACGTAATCCGTCTTATACCGGCAAGGCGCTGGAGAACATATTGGCGAACGCGCCCCGGCTCTCTTCTGCAGCCATGCTCCTATTTGAACTGCATGCCCATCTCTTTGTACTGGAGAGTCTTCTGAAGCCTAATACACTCCATATTCCCGGAGCGGTCTCAAATACAGGCTACTCCTCACTTGGTTACTACACTTCCATCGCTGTCGCTGAACTGCAGGAATCCATAACCGGCCTCGTGAATCGCGCGCTGCCGCTTCCTGAAGAACCGGAAAGCTGGCCGGTGGTCAAGGATACTTTAACCTATCTGCGGCGGGAGATGCTGACTGAACCGCGTGAACGTTCACGCGAACAGCCCTATTACTCCCTGTGTTATGATCTGGTCTGGTGTAACTGGATTGTTCCGAATGCAGAGGACCAGACCATCTATACAGAAGAGCTGCAGGCGCTGCGCCTGATGGAAGATGAGCTGGGCGCGGCCGGCTCCCGCCATGCCCTGCTGCTGGCAGAGAGCCGGATGCATTACTATCTGCAGGATGACCGGGCAGCCCTGGAGCTGCTGGGACAGGCGGGCGAGCGGCCCGGCGTATACCCGGGCGAGCTTATGGGCTTCCTCGCTCCGCTGAAGCAAGCCGGGCAGTGGTCCCGGCTTGCAGCCTGGCTGAGGGAAACCGGACCGCTGCTGACCAGCCGCCTCTATAATCTGCGGGAGTATGCCGGCTACTGGGATGAAACGGTACGGCACATGCCGGAGGCCGAGCCCATGATGTGGGATACGCTGGCCGGCATGCTGCCCTTGTCCCGGGAGATTTACGATGACAGGCTGCTTGCCTATGAGAAATGGCAGGAATGGATGGACTTTCAGCTGTCCTCCGGCAAGGCGCCTTCCGATTTCCGGGTCAGCGATCTGCAGCCGGTGGAGAAGAATGCGCCGCAGCTGCTGCTGCCGTTCTATCACCAGGCCGTCGAGCGGTTCGTGCTGGAGAAGAACCGGCACAGCTACAAAGCGGCTGTGAAGCTGCTCAAGCGTCTGGCCAAGCTGTACAAAAAATTGAAGCGCGAGGAGCGGTGGGAGGAATTTCTGGAATCCTTCACCGCCAAATACAGCAGGCTGCGCGCCCTGCTGGAAGAGCTGCGGAAAGGAAAGCTGATCCCATGAGCAAAGCGATGCGCAACATCACCGTTCAGCTTGCCTTAAGCCAGTACGGCGATGCACTGATCTACGGTATCGATGACAGGGATGATTATGTGCCCGGTGTCCAGCTTAAACAACGGCTGTTTTCGTGGCATGAAGAATCCTTCTATGGAACAGAGCTGACGCTCCAGAATGCCGACGGTGTCGATCTCGTCATTCTGCCTGCCGAGCAGGTTATTCCGTTCTTCGCTGAGCTGAAGCTGCTGCGGCATGTCAGCTGGAGCTGGCAGGGGGATGCGGCCCTGCTGACAGAGCTGGCACCTGTAATCGCCGGGCTCCTGGAGGAGAGAGATTATGCGCCCAGCCTGGAGGCCTACCGCGAAGGCCAGCTGCAGTGGAACTGGGATGACAAGGCACTTGCGCTCCTGGCCGAAGGACGCGGGAATGTGCAGGCGGCGCTGCTGGGCCTGCAGCAGCGTCCGGCCCTGTCCAAAGGGCTGCGTTCCGCCTTCTCGGCGGCGGTGTTCCAGCGCTATTACGGCACGGAGGCCGAAGCCGCAGACCTGCGCAGCGAATATCCGCTGCTGTTCAGCAGCAGCGGCAGCGCCGCCTCAGCCGGCATGGACGATGACAGCTGGCTGATGTCCATCGGGTGGAAGGCGGACATGGCGCCGTTCCGCCCCGCCCTGCAGCTGCTGGAGCCGGACGAGGCCGTCGGCCACTGGCGGCTCCGCCTGCTCCTGCAGGACAAGCGCGATGAATCCGCGCTTGTGCCGCTGCGGCTCACCGGGGACGGCGAGCCGCATGGCCAGTGGCCCGCAGCGTGGACGCCCCACGTCCACGAGCGCGCCTCCGGGTGGCTGTCGCGTCTGCGCGACAGCCTGCCCGGGCACATCGGCCAGGGGCACGATGTGCTGGGCGAACCGCTCGGCGATGACATCGCCTGGCGGTTCCTGACGCAGGACAGCCGGCGCCTGCTGGAAGCCGGCTGGCAGGTGCTGCTGCCGGCGTGGTGGGAAGCCGCCAGCCGCAAAAAGCCGCGCCTGCGCGCCAAGATCAGCTCCGGCGAGGGCAACCGCGGCGGCGCATCGCTGTTCGGGCTGGATGCGCTGGTCGACTTCGACTGGCGCATCTCCATCGGCGACGCCGACCTCTCGGAGGCGGAGTTCGCCGAGCTGGTCGCGCGCGGCGAGCGGCTCGTGCGCTTCAGGGGCAAGTGGATCCCGCTTGACCCGGCCCTCCTGGCCCAGATCCAGCGGGCCATGGCCGGCATGGACAAGTCGCAGGGCCTGTCCTTCCAGGATGTGCTGCAGCTGCACCTGCTCGGCAGCGGCGATGAACAGGAGGCCGCGGAAGCCGCAGCGGAGGACGCAGAGGAAAAGGCCGTCCGCTTCCGGCTGGAGGTCGAGCTGAACGAGCATCTCGTCCGGCTCATCGGCCAGCTCGGCCAGCGTTCCGAATGGCCGAAGCCGCAGGTTCCGGCCGGATTGCATGCCGAGCTGAGAAGCTACCAGCATGAAGGCTTCGCCTGGCTGGCCTTCCTCCGCCGATTTGGCCTCGGTGCTTGTCTGGCCGACGATATGGGCCTCGGCAAAACCGTACAGCTGATCTCCTATCTTCTTCATCTGAAGGAGCTGCAGACCACTGCTGCCTTGGACGGAAGCGCCCAATCAGCAGTGCGGCAGACAGACCCGCCGGACTGGCCCGCGCTGATCATCTGCCCGACCTCCGTACTCGGCAACTGGCAGAAGGAGCTGCGGCGTTTTGCTCCGTCCCTGAATGTGATGCTGCACTACGGAAGCCGCAGGCTGGATGCCGGATATTTCTACGGCGCCGCATCACAGGCTGATGTGGTCCTGACCTCCTATGCCACGGCCGCGCTCGACCAGGAGCTGCTGAAGCAGTTCACCTGGGCGGCCGTCTGCCTGGATGAAGCGCAGAATATCAAGAACGCCGGAACGAAGCAGTCGGCGGCAGTCCGCAGCTTCCCTGCACTGCACCGGATCGCCCTGACCGGCACGCCGATTGAGAACAGGCTCTCCGAGCTGTGGTCGATCTATGATTTCACTAACCCCGGCTATTTGGGCAGCTCCAAGGCGTTCCAGGACCGGTTCGCAAATGCGATTGAGAAGGAACGCAATGCCGAGAAGACTGCTGATCTGCAAAAGCTGGTCAAGCCCTTCATGCTCCGCCGCAAGAAGAAGGACCCGTCGATTCAGCTGGATCTGCCGGATAAGAACGAGATGAAAACCTATGTCCACCTCACGGCTGAACAGGCCGCCTTGTATGACCAGAACGTTAACGGTCTCTTGGAACGGATGCAGAAGCTGGAGGGTATTGAACGTAAAGGGGCTATACTGGCAGCACTGACCAGTCTGAAGCAGCTCTGCGATCATCCGCTGCTGCTGACCAAGGAGGCCCTGTCTGATCCTGATCAGGAGGGCGCGCTGGATACCGCTGCCCTGATTGAACGTTCCGCCAAGCTTGAGCGGCTGGTCGCCATGGTGCGTGAGCTGCGCGAGGAGAACGAGCGCTGCCTGATTTTTACCCAATATGTCGGCATGGGCAAGATGCTGCAGGCTGTACTCCAGCAGGAGCTGCAGGAGCCGGTGCTGTACCTGAACGGCAGCACTTCCAAAAGTGCCCGCGACCGCATGATCGAACAGTTCCAGACGCCGGCACCGCCTGCCGGTTCTCCGGCGGCCTCAGACCTTTCCGGTCAGCCGAATGTGTTCATCCTGTCACTTAAGGCGGGAGGCGTCGGACTGAACCTGACCGCTGCCAATCATGTCTTCCATTTCGACCGCTGGTGGAATCCCGCTGTGGAGAACCAGGCCACAGACCGCGCTTACCGCATGGGCCAGACGCGGGATGTGCAGGTGCACAAGTTCATCTCGCTGGGGACGCTGGAGGAACGCATTGACGAGATGCTGGAGAGCAAGCAGCAGCTCAGCGATGATGTGATTTCAAGCTCCGAGGGCTGGATTACCGAGCTGTCCACGGATGCCCTGAAGGATCTGTTCACGCTGCGGCGGGAGTGGATGGGTTAACCGGTTGCCAACATTTTACTGATGTGGTACACTGTACTCAACTTTTAGGAACGGAGGGTTGCTCGTGATAGATTTTATCCGGATTCGTACTTTACGCGGCTAATCGATTCGAATAGCGCTAAAGCTCTGCCCTGTGCAGAGGACTCAGGATAGGTCTGTCCATTTTCAAAGGCAACCCGCAAATGCAATTTAACCGGCGGACACTTGATTTCGCCGCATACGCCTTTAGGAATATGTACATCCATAGGAACAGGAACCCGGTTACCGCAGCAGCAGGAGCAGCTTTTTTCTGTTGTTTCATTTACGCTGTTACTACCGGTCTATTGTCCTCCTCTTCTATGGAATGCCTTAGGGAAGATGGCTTTTCATGTTCATCCCCTATTCTGTTGTCCTCTAATATAAGCACAGGCAGCCTGCCTGTGTTTTTTTGTATTCCCATGTTCATTATCCGGTGATCATGAGCCTGGAGCCTGCGATGTACGAATCCTGCTGCAAAGTATCCCTATGCCCTAATCCAACTTTCAGGAGGTAGAAAAATATATGGAATCTGTACAACAACAAGCAATTATTGTCGGCGTGGAGCTGCAGAAAGAAACGAACTTTGCCTATTCTATGGAGGAGCTGCGCAATCTGGCAGCAGCCTGCAATATCAGGGTCATCGGCGAATTAAGCCAGAAGGCCAGCCGGATCAACCCTTCACACTATATCGGCACGGGGAAAATCCAGGAATTGTCCCTGCTGCTGGAAGACGAAGATACGATTGTGATTTTTAATGATGAGCTGACACCCTCCCAGATCCGTAACCTGGAGTCGTCGCTGGACCGTCAGGTGATTGACCGGACAATCCTGATTCTGAACATTTTTGCAGAACGGGCAAAAACCAAGGAAGCCCAGCTTCAGGTGGAAGTAGCCCAGCTCCAGTATATGCTTCCGCGGCTGACCGGACTCCGTGAATCGCTCGGCAGACAGGGCGGCGGAGCCGGCCTCAAGAATAGAGGCGCCGGTGAAACCAAGCTGGAGCTCGACCGCAGACGGATTGAGGAACGAATCTCTGCCCTGCAGACCGAGCTGCAGACCCAGGTTGCCAGACGCCAGATTCAGCGTAAGCAGCGGCATAAGAACGAGGTACCTGTTATCTGTCTCGTAGGTTATACCAACACCGGCAAGTCCAGCCTGATGAATGTTATGGTAGAGACCTATCACCCTGGAACCGGCAAGCAGGTTTTTGCCAAGGATATGCTGTTCGCCACCCTCGAAACTTCGGTACGCAGCATTAAGCTGCCGGATCAGAAGACGTTTCTGTTAACAGATACTGTAGGCTTTGTAAGCCAGCTGCCCCATCATCTGGTCAAAGCATTCCGCTCGACACTTGAAGAAGTGACTGAAGCCGATCTGCTTATTCATGTGGTCGACATTTCCGACCCGCAGCATGAGCAGCATATGGCTGTTACCGCTGAAACGCTGAAGGCGCTTGGCGCAGACGGGATTCCGACCGTATACGCTTATAACAAGGCTGATTTGACTGATAAAACCTACCCGGTTGTTGAGGGAGATTCGGTCACGCTTTCGGCCAAAAAAAATAGCGGAATCGCCGAGCTGACCGGCCTGATCCGCAAGCATGTGTTCAATGATTATGTCCAGTGTGAAATTCTGGTTCCATTCGACCGCGGCAGCATTGTTTCGTATTTTAACGAACATGCGCATGTGCAGAAGATCAGCTACGAAGAGCAGGGCACCAGGCTGCTGCTGGAATGCAGAGCTGCCGACTACGAAAGATTCCGCGGGGACTTCGTTGAGCTTCAGCAATAAAAAATGATGCAGCAAAGGAGCTGGCCCAGAGGTCTGATGACCAGGGCGCAGCTCCTTTGTTTATTATTATAAAAACACGCAACCGGACTTAAGCGATTCTATGGACAGACCATACGATACCCGCAGAACTGCTTCCCAGGTCAATCGGAATAGTTAAACCGTCGGCAGCATAGAACAGACCAATCACATCGCCTGCGTTTAGTTCGAATTCGCCGTTCATGGTCACCGTCCCGTTGCCCAGGATCGTCCGCAGCGTCAGTACAAGTGCTACGTTAACGTTCAGCAGCGGGAATAACCCGCTCACCAAATCCGTTGTCACAGGGGAAGTTCTCCGCACGACGAAAGCCGGATCCACCCCCGCGCCCAAGCTGAGTGAAATTGCCGCTGTTGTCGAGTAATTGATTGTCGCTTCAATTGAATATCTGCCGGTTGCCGGGACAGTGTAATTCCCTGCAGCTTGGTCAAATGTAGCACTGTCATAATACGGGGAGGCCACACTCCAGCCAGTGAGCTGTTGGCTGGTTGTAACTGACAAGGCAGGCAGGAATGCCGAGAATCCTTCAGAGGCAAAATCCGGTCCGGTCGCACCGGTGGCACCTGTCACGCCCACTCCTGTTGCGCCTGTTGCACCTGTTACGCCTACTCCTGTTGCGCCTGTTGCTCCTGTTACGCCTACACCGGTGGCACCTGTTGCTCCCGTCACACCATCTGCACCAGTCGCTCCTGTTGCACCAGTTACGCCTACACCAGTTGCACCCGTTGCACCTGTTACACCTACGCCCGTCGCTCCCGTTGCACCAGTCACTCCCGTTGCACCAGTCACTCCGGTGGCACCAGTTACACCTACGCCAGTCGCCCCGGTAGCTCCCGTTGCTCCCGTCACGCCATTTGCCCCAGTCGCTCCTGTTGCACCAGTTACGCTTACACCTGTTGCACCCGTTGCCCCTGTTACACCTACGCCCGTCGCTCCGGTGGCACCAGGCACTCCGGTGGCACCAGTTACACCTGCTCCAGTCGCACCGGTAGCTCCCGTTGCTCCCGTCACGCCATCTGCACCAGTCGCTCCTGTTGCACCAGTTACGCTTACACCTGTTGCACCCGTTGCCCCTGTTACACCTACGCCCGTCGCTCCGGTGGCACCAGTCACTCCGGTGGCACCAGTTACACCTGCTCCAGTCGCACCGGTGGCACCGGTCGCTCCCGTCACACCATCTGCACCTGTTGCCCCAGTTGCACCAGTTACGCCTGCGCCAGTTGCCCCCGTGGCCCCTGTTACACCTACGCCCGTCGCTCCCGTTGCACCAGTCACTCCGGTGGCACCAGTGACGCCTGCTCCAGTCGCCCCTGTGACACCGGTGGCTCCCGTTGCTCCCGTCACACCATCTGCACCTGTTGCCCCAGTTGCACCAGTTACGCCTGCACCGGTTGCACCCGTTGCTCCTGTTACCCCAACGCCCGTCGCTCCCGTTGCACCAGTCACTCCGGTGGCACCAGTGACGCCTGCTCCTGTCGCACCGGTGGCACCGGTGGCTCCCGTTGCTCCCGTCACACCATCTGCACCTGTTGCCCCAGTTGCACCAGTTACGCCTGCACCGGTTGCTCCCGTTGCACCTGTTATACCTAAGCCCGTCGCCCCCGTGGCTCCCGTTGCACCGGTTGCTCCAGTCGCGCCGGTTACACCTGCGCCCGTGGCTCCCGTTGCACCGGTGACTCCAGGCGCTCCAGTCGCGCCGGTTGGCCCGGCCGGGCCGGTAATGCCGGGAATCTCTCCGAGCAATTCAGAGGAAACGAGCCGGTGGGCTGAAACGAGCTGGCCGGAGCCGTCTTTCCCCCAGAAGGAAATTTGGATCGGATCTTCAGCCGGGTTGACAGCCTGAGTTGTGAACAGAAACTCAAAAGCGTCAAAATCGGCAAAATAATCACTGGTAATCACCTGATTCGGAGCCACATTCAAAAATTGGCTGACATACAGCGTCCGCGTTCCGTTCATATAATATCCCTGAATCAGAACAGTGGATTCCGCGGCATCACTCAGGTTGTCAATTTTGATGGTAACCTGCTGGGTCGATCTCAGGCCTGTTGCTGATGAGATGCTGTTTTCGATAGGACCCGTGGATAAAAAGCTCATTCCATCAACTCTCCTTCTAACTTAGATTATGAACAGTCTCAAATCTAGCAGCACACTAAGGTGTCAAAAGATTTAATATAGTAATATTCCGTTCTTCCCCTTCCGGTGTGGACGTAAGACAACCTTTCTTCGCACAAAGTAACCCCTTCCGCCCAGACCTCCCGCCCGGCATTTACGCAAAAAAGGCAACCACCCTTTGCCAGGTGATCACCCTTTCCGGTCCGGTCTGCAGCTGAAGCAGCTTCCGGTTATTTAATGTATGATTTCACGCCAATGCGCGAGAAAATCGCATGCTGTGCACTTCTCTTCTGCAAACCAGGCCCGCCGGAGCGGGTCGCCAGTGACTGAATGTATGCAAAATCGGGGTGGAGCGCTTCATCCGTTAAATAGGCGGAGATCCGGCTACCCGGCACCCTTTTTCTATTCAGTGCGGCAATCATCTGCTCGGAGTCCTTGATGCCCAGCCCATGCCCGTAATACAGGCCATACCCCAGCATTACAGCATTCTCTCCCTGCCACTCCGGCTTCTCCGGATCATGGTCCGGATTCTTGAAATAGACGATGTCCCCCGGCTGCATATCCGACTTTTCAAAGGTTGTAATCATCCTCAGATTGCTGTCATAATTCCAGTCCCACAGAAAAAGATCCGTAAAATGCCGGTTGAAGGCGTTCTCCCCGATGGCTTCAATTGTTGCTTTATAAAGGATCATCACCATGGCCATTGCACATTCAAAGGCATACAGTCTTCCATTCTCAAAAATATCGCTGATTGCATCCGAAGGTCTTACATCATTCCTTAGCTGAAATCCTCCATTGTTCGTCCGGATCCAGTACTTCGGATTGCAGCGGGAGTTCTTAAACGAGGAAAAGGTTGTGCCGCCAGCATCCATCACTCTGGCTGTCGATAGAATTTCCTCACGCATATTCCGCTCAAACTCTGAAGCAGCGGGTATGCCATATCCAATCCCCACTTGCGCTTCCCCCTTTCATAATCCATCCATAAAATATAGGTTATTGTACGTGTCGGGCCCGCGGTTGGTGCGGGGCAGCGGCAAGGTTTATGTACAAAAAAAATCAGCCCCGTATCAGGGACTGACTGAAGGCTGATTGAAGGCTGTTCTTATATCTGCTCTGTATCTTCCGGAATTCCCTGAAACCAGCGGTTCAGCTGCGCGGTCTCCTCAGTCAAAATATCGAGGTATACCGAAGTCCGGTAGTCTGTCTCTTTGAGGCTTTTTCCTGTAATCTCGGTGATCCGGTTCAGCCGGTACATCAGCGTGTTGGTGTGGATGTGCAGAAAGGCGGCGGATTCCTTCAGGCTGCCGTTCAGTGACAGATAGACGGCGACGGTCTTGAGCAAATCACTTTTATGTTCGCGGTCATGCATCCACAGCGGATAGAGCAGCGGACTGCGGCGGGATTGTTTGCGTTTTTGCTCCAGCATGACGGGAATAAACGCCCAGAACCCAAGCTCTTCATACAGCAGCAGCTCCCGGGTGTGGTAGGGCAGCAGCTTTTTGAGCTCCGGGATCGCCAGCGCTTCATGATAAGCCGCTGCGGCGCATGTATACTCCCTGTACAAATAACTGCAGCCCGCAGTTGCTGCGAAGCCTTCACCTCCCATATCCTGAACCAGCTTGTGCAGAAAGGAAGACAGCTGCTGTCTCCCTTCTCCCGGAAAAACTGATGTAAACAGGAGAATCACCCGGTTATGCTCAGCGGTCAGCAGCAGCAGCCGGTAGCCGGAGCTGGCATCTATCGTCTGGCGGAGCTTCAGCAGGAAACGGTCATCTGCGGTCCGGCTGCTCTCCAGCACTGCTATGTAATAGCTCTCCGGCAGCACAATAGAGCAGTCTTCTGCTTCCTGGCGGATGCGCAGCTCACTTTCGTAATGCGAGGTCAGCAGCTTCCAGAAAAAATCCTCATGCGTTTTGTCCTGCTTCAGCTTCCAGCCGCGCTGCTTCAGGAGATAACGTGCGGCGATGGCTGCTGCCTTTTCCACTACCTTCTCCGCATGCCCGGCAGTGAGATTCCCTCTGTCCACCACCCAGATGTAGCCGAGAATCTCCTGCTGATGTCTGATGCACACCGCCAGCCTCGGCCCTAGTCCAACCTCCATTACTGCAGGAATACGGATAGGATGGGCGGCATTCTCCAGCTGCTGCATCACGCCTTTTTTGCGGAGGCCAATGATTACTGTATTGGGTACACGTTTGCCGATAATCGTGGAAATGCGGGCCGGGTCACTCTCAAACTGATGGGAGCTGTAGCCGATGACATGATGGTTGCTGTCCTCTATGGTTACCTGGGCCTGCAAGGATTCACTGATGGTGTCCGCCAGGGATTCCATGCTGTCAAAAAAACGGTCAAATGTTGGCTCTGAAACTGTCATTATTCCCACCCCAACCCGCAGAATAGCCGAATCTTGTATCGTAGTTTACATTATATTACTCCTGAACGCGGCTGGCTACTGTTATATGAGATGAAACCTGACATGGTTTAGGATCTCTTTACTGTAAAAGCAATTATGAACTGGGCCCATCCGGCCCGCCACGCTTAGCTGAATTCAGAGGTATTTATACCTCTCATTTTGCCCAGTTGCCCGGTTCTGCTGAATTCAGAGGTATTTATACCTCTCATTTCGCCCAGTTGCCCGATTCTGCTGAATTCAGAGGTATTTATACCTCTCATTTCGCCCAGTTGCCCGGTTCTGCTGAATTCAGAGGTATTTATACCTCTCATTTCGCCCATTTACCCCGTTCCGTTGAATTCAGAGGTATTTATACCTCTCATTTCGCCCATTTACCCCGTTCCGTTGAATTCAGAGGTATATATACCTCTCATTTCGCCCAGTTGCCCGGTTCTGCTGAATTCAGAGGTATTTATACCTCTCGTTTCGCCCAGTTGCCCGGTTCTGCTGAATTCAGAGGTATTTATACCTCTCATTTCGCCCATTTACCCCGTTCCGTTGAATTCAGAGGTATTTATACCTCTCATTTCGCCCAGTTGCCCGGTTCTGCTGAATTTAGAGGTATTTATACCTCTCGTTTCGCCCAGTTGCCTGGTTCTGCTGATTTCAGAGGTACTTATACCTCTCCCTCCAGCCGTGAGCCTTCGCAGCGGGGGAAGAGAGCATATTTGCACGATAAAAAAAGCCCGGTGATTACTCACCGGACCCCGCTATATTTGCCCTCTGCCCTCTGCCCTTTGCCCTCTACTCTCTACTCTCTGACCTCTACTCTCTACCCGCTGCTCTCTACTCTCTACTCTCTACTCTCTACTCTCTACTCTCTACCCGCTGCTCTCTGTCCACTGCCCTTGCAGCAGTTAAATTATCCGCCCCAGCCCGTCTGCTTGGCTATTCATCTATGTGCTTTAGCAGCTCTTCCCTCTATCGCAGCACGCTTTTTCTCTGTTCTCTGTAAGTTAACCAGCTGTCTTTGGGCAGTACCCACTAGATCAGCGTAAACTCCTGCTCCACGGCCTGCTCAACCGTGAAGTACTCTTCCCCAAGAGCTTCGGCCACGGCCTGGCAGGTGATTTTGCCGCCGGCTACATTCACGCCGCTCTTCAGGCCGGCGTTGTCCTCGATGGCCTGAAATACCCCTTTGTTCGCAATTTGCAGCGCGTAAGGAACGGTGACATTTGTTAAGGCAATGGTTGAAGTTTTGGCAACCGCGCCCGGCATATTGGCGACCGAGTAATGCAGCACGCCATGCTTCTCGAAGACCGGCTGGTCATGGGTGGTAACACGGTCAATTGTCTCGACAATTCCGCCCTGGTCAATGGCTACGTCGACAATGACGGAGCCGGGCTTCATGGTCTTGACCATTTCCTCCGTTACCAGCTTCGGCGCTTTTGCGCCCGGAATCAGCACTGCACCGACCAGCAGATCCGCTTCAGCTACCGCTTTGGCGATATTGTACGGGTTCGAGATCAGGGTGCTGATCTGTGTGCCAAAGATATCGTCCAGCTGGCGGAGTCTGTCTGCACTCAGGTCAATAATGGTCACCTCAGCTCCAAGTCCGATCGCCATCTTGGCCGCATTGGTGCCCACTACACCGCCGCCGATAATGCTGACCTTGCCTCTGCTGACACCGGGAACACCTGAGAGCAGAATGCCTTGTCCGCCGTAGTTCTTTTGCAGAAACTGCGCGCCAAGCTGGACGGACATCCGGCCGGCCACTTCACTCATCGGCGTCAGCAGCGGCAGTGTACGTCCATCCACAACGGTTTCGTATCCGATGGCGAAGACACCCTTGTTCTTCAGTGCCGCCGCAAGTGCCGGCTCCGGTGCAAGATGCAGGTACGTGAAGAGAATCAGATTCGGACGGAAATAGGCGTATTCGCTCTCCAGCGGTTCCTTGACCTTCATGACCATCTCGGCGGAAGCCCATACGGAAGAGGCCTCTTCTACCAGTTCCGCACCGGCGGCGGCATATTCTTCGTCCGGAAATCCGCTGCCGAGTCCCGCTCCGGCTTCTACCAGCACCTTATGTCCTTCTGCTGTCAGGCTGACCACTCCGGCCGGTGTAATGGCCACGCGGTTCTCATTGTTTTTGATTTCCTTCGGCACTCCAATAATCATTGTTCATCTCTCCCGTCTTGTGTACATCTCTTATGTTAAGAATAATAACATAAGGCTTCTTTTGCCATTTTGGGTAAATTTAAAAACTTTATCTGCCATGATTGTGTTTTTACACAATGCACTTAATGACCGCACCCCATAACCACAGCAAAAAAGACACCATTTCTGGTGTCTCCCGGCTAAACCCGGCTTTAGAGAGCAAGCGACAATACGGTTTCCAGCACTACATTTACACCTTTTTCGCAATCGCCGTATGAGGTCAGCTCCTCTTCGCAGTGGCTTTTACCGTTCACACTTGGCACAAAGATCATCGCTGACGGCAGAAATCCGGCCACGAACTGGGCATCATGCCCTGCGCCGCTGGCCATTTTTTTATGGGAATAACCTAAAGCGACTGCCGCTTCCTCTACCTTGGCGCATATGCTCTCATCAAACCATACCGTCTCACGGCCCCACAGCTTTCTCTTGGAAACTGTACATTCCAGCAGCTCTTCCGGCAGACTGTTGATGATCTCTTCGACCTCGCGGACAATATCCATGTTCTTGTGTCTGGCTTCGACGGTAAAGATCACCTTGTTCGGAATGACCGTATGGATGTTCGGAAGCACGTTCATTCTGCCCATGGTGTACACCAGTTCCGGATCAAGCACACCCAGCTTCCGCCGCAGCTCTGTAATAAGGTCAGCCGCAGCGAACAAGGCATCCCTGCGCATATCCATCGGTGTCGTGCCGGCATGGTCCGATTCGCCCGTGACTTCGACTTCGTAGCAGGCCATGCCGACCACACAGTCCACAAGCCCGATGTCGAGCTTTTCCCGTTCCAGCACCGGGCCCTGCTCGATATGCAGTTCCAGATAGGCCGCCGCCTCCTTGATCCGGTTCCCGGCTTCACCTGCATAACCACCCGCTTCCAGCGCTTCACCGAAGGCAGTGCCTTCCGTGTCCCTCTTCTTCAGCATCTCCTCCTTGTCGAATTTGCCGGATAGCACCCCGGAGGCCATCATGGAAGGCTCAAAGCGTGCGCCCTCCTCATTGGTGAAATTCATAACGGTTACCGGGAGACGCGGCTGTATCCCGTGATCCGCCAGCGTCCTTACCACTTCAAGTCCGGCAATGACACCAAGCACACCGTCGAACCTGCCGCCCTTCTTGACAGTATCCAGATGGGAGCCGATCACGACAGGCGGTGCGTCTTCCGTCCCGGCATATGTGCCATACATATTCCCCAAGTCGTCTATCCGCACAGACATGCCAAGCTCCTCACAGCAGGAACGGAAGTAATTCCGCGCCAGCACATCCTGCTCCGACAGGGACAGCCTCGTTACGCCGCCCTTCTCCGTACGTCCAAAGTCAGCAAAAGCCTCAATCGTATTCTTCAGCCTTTCGCCGTTCACCAATACCTTCTGCACCTGCATGTCATATCCCCCTCCGCATCGGACGATCGTGTGATTATTGCTTTCTTTATATGTTATACCAATCCTTTTCAGAGTCATTGTACAGTCTGTCATAATTATTTTTGTTAAATGTTCACGTTCTGTTAGAACACTGCGGAAGAGTTTGGTAGAATATGAGCTGCCACGATGTGAAACCTGAATCATATTTAAGTTAGGATGGAAGGGGTACTGACAAATGAATACCATATTACGCAGCGAAACCGCCGAAGCTGTGATCAGCCCGCTTGGAGCGGAGCTGATCAGCTTCAAGACACTGGACACGAACAACGAATACATGTGGAGCGGGGATGCAGAATTCTGGACAGGCCGTTCTCCGGTACTGTTCCCGATTATCGGCGCAGCCCGGGACGGCGAGATCCGGACCGGCGGCCATACCTATACAATCGGCAATCACGGCTTTGCCCGGCGCAGCGAATTCAAAGTGGTAGAAGCTGACGGCACGCGTGCTGTATTCCTGCTCTCTGAGAATGAGCATACCCTGTCCAGCTATCCGTACAAGTTCAACTTGCTGCTCACTTACACGCTGACTGGCAGCACCCTTGAAATCAGCTACCGCGTAGAGAATACAGATGATCAGGAAATCTTCTTCCAGCTGGGCACCCATCCGGCCTTCAACTGCCCGCTGGACGGACAGGGAACGATCACGGATTACTATCTGGAATTCTCAGAGCAGGAGAAGCTCGAGCGGCTGTTCCTGACCGATGCGGGACTTGTGGTCAGCGGCAAAAGCGAACCGGTTCTGGGCGGCGAGAACATTCTCCCGCTTTCGCACGAGATGTTTCTGGAAGGTGCACTGGTCTTCCGGAACGTCCAATCCCGCAGCATCGCACTCCGGAGCAAGCTTACGGACAGGAGTGTTACGGTTACTTCCAGCGGCTTCCCTGACCTGGGAATCTGGCAGCCTAAAAACGCACCTTTTGTGTGCATCGAGCCATGGCAGGGTATCGCGGACGGGGAGGAGTTCACCGGCCGGCTGCAGGACAAAACCGGAGTAATTGCCCTGCCGGAAGGCAGTGTGCACACCAGCTCGCTGAACATTGCAATCGTGTAAATCAGCCCTGTAAAAGATAGAAGGGGTGCTGTAATCAGCCGTTTTCCGGCTTTTGCAGCACCCCTTTTTTGTATCTATAAGTAAACTAAAGTAGTATATACAATCTTTTCACCCAGATAGTAATATGATAACAAATCATTGTGCCGAGTTGACTACATACGTCTGCACACTCCTATTTATGCGCCCGTCTCTGATTTTAGTCGACTGTTATTTTGAAAGGAAGTGATTGTTGCATGAAACCGGAGATAAGCATCATCGTGCCTATCTATAAAGTTGAAATGTATTTAAAGAAATGCGTCGATTCCATCCTGTCACAGACCTTCAGAGACTTCGAACTGATTCTTGTAAACGATGGCTCTCCTGACAAGTGTGGTGAGATTTGCGATTATTACAAGGAACTGGATCCGCGCGTCACGGTAATCCATAAACAAAACGGCGGACTGTCGGATGCCCGGAACTACGGGATTGAGATTGCCAAAGGAAAGTACATCGGCTTTGTAGACAGTGATGACTGGATCGAACCCGATATGTACGAGTCCATGCATGGACTGATAACAGCCCATAAAGCAGATATTGTCGTGTGCGGCCATTATGAGGTACAGGACGGCGTCTATCTTGATAAGGAATTTACCCACGAAGTGCGTGTATATAACAACCAGGAAGCCTTTAAAAAGCTGCTGGAAGATACCGAAATCAAAAATCTTGCCTGGGATAAGCTGTACCGGGCTGAGCTTTTCAAGAAGGTAAGATACCCGGTCGGCAGATATTTTGAAGACATGTTTGCGACATTCAAGCTGTTCCTTCAGGCGGACAAGGTCGTATCCCTCGATTCACCCAAATATCTGTACCTGCGTAGGGGCGACAGCATCACCGGCGAAATGAATAATGCCAAATATTATGACCGGATCTGCGCCTGGCAGGAATTATACGAGGCAATTAAGGATAAAGACTATCCCGAAGCTGTTGAAAAATCCCTGGCCCGGAATGTAACTGAAGGCATCGAGCTGTGCAATCTCCAGATGATCGCCGGAGAAACCCAAGTCAATAAAGAGTTTCTTGCAGAGCTGGGAAGCTTCTTCAGCAGACATATAAAAGAAATCAGACGTAACAACAGCATCAGCAGACAAATGAAAATAGCTTCTTTACTGATCCTCACAAGTTCTAAAGCCTACCGGATGCTGTATCAATCAAAACTTCGTTTGAAGGGAAGTAACCTGACATGACCAAAATTATTCACAAAATGCTGCCGTTATCCTTCCGGAATTATGTGAGCAATAATGAAGTCTACCGATACTATAAAGGCTTTTTAGTCAACCGGGAGATGTACAAGAGCAAATCCAAAGCCATTTTTGTAGTCGGCTCTCCCGAACACGATAATCTTGGCGATCATGCAATCACCATGGGTCAGATGGAATTCCTCAAGAAGGCTTTTCCTGATTACACCCTGATCGAGATTGTAGCTGACAGGCTGACTTATAATTTAAAGTGCCTTGAGCAATACTCCACTCCGGATGACATCTTTGTCCTCCAGGGCGGCGGAAATTTCGGTATTGAATATTTCAGAGAAGAAGAAGTCCGCAGAAAGATCATCACCAAATTCCCCAACAACAAAATCATCCTTTTCCCTCAGACCATCTTCTTTGGAGATACCGAGCTCGGCCGCAAGGAGTTCAAGAAAACACAAAGCCTTTACAGTGCCCACAAGGACCTGACGCTGGTAGCCAGAGAAAGAACATCGTACGAGATCATGAAAGAAAACTTCAAAAACAACGATGTGCTGCTGACTCCGGACATTGTAATGTCGCTGGATATTACTGAGCCGACCCGTAAACGCGAAGGAGCCCTCCTGTGCATCAGAGCGGATAAAGAAAGTATCTTCAACGAGACGGAGAAGCAGATTATTCAGGACAGCGTCTCCAAAGCTTTTGACCGGATTACGTCTTCCGATACCTGCATCATCCGCTATATCTCGGTTGAGGAGCGGGAAAAGGAACTGTATGATCTGTGGAACCAGTTCAAAGAGGCGGAGCTTGTCATTACAGACCGGCTGCACGGGATGATTTTTGCGGCTATTACTTCCACTCCGTGCATTGCGCTCGGCAATTATAACTATAAAGTCGTGGGCAGCTACGAATGGATCAAACATCTCGGGTATATCAAATTCACTCATGACATCAATGATATTCCGCAATTAATTGAAGAATTGAGCAAGATTCCGGCTCCGAGATACAATAATGATTTCTCCACTGAGCATTATAACCAGATCATTGCAGCCATGTCGGCTAAAAAAGATGAATTCAATCCTTCATCCATCGTGACGGCTTAGAGCGTCCACCACGACATTTTCTGTAGCGAGGAAGCGATGTACCCTTGAAAACCAATATTAGACTTGCTGCGATTATCACCTACCTCTCTGTCTTTCTGGGTGTAATCATCTCCCTGGGTTCGACGCCGTTTATCGTCTCGACCCTGGGGAAATCGGAATACGGGCTATTTTCACTGGTAAACTCGATTATTGCCTATATTGTCCTGCTGGACCTCGGCTTCGGCAGTGCGGTCGTCCGGTTCAATTCCAAGTATATTTCCGAGAATGATACCACTGGCCAGCGGAACATCAACGGGATGTTTCTGATTCTGTTCTCAGGGATCGGCCTCATTTCATTGCTCGCCAGCCTGATTCTGGTGTTTAATTTCGAATCTATTTTTACCAGTCTGAATGAATCGGAGCTTGGCATCCTCAGGACCATATTCATCATTGCCGCGGTCAATGTGGCTATTTCATTCCCGATGAACATTTACAGTTCCATCATAACCGCTTATGAACGGTTTGTTTATCTTAAGATCATCAATCTGCTGCGGGTCGTTATTTCTCCGGCGATGATGGTGCTGGTCCTGATTATGGGCTTCAGATCGGTAGGAATGGTGTCCGTAGCCCTTGGACTGAATATTATCATCGGCTTGGCCAACTACTTTGTCTGCAGATATAAAATGAAGCTTGTTGTGAAATTCAGCAAATTCGATTCCAAGCTGTTCAAGGAAGTGTTCAGTTATTCTTCCTACATATTACTGTCGTCCATCGCCTTTCAGCTGTATACGAATGCCGATCCGCTGATCATCGGTATGTTCCTCGGGGCGACGCCGATTGCGATCTATGCAATTTCCACCCAGCTGAATACGTACATCATGAACTTTTCCAATGTGCTGTCCAGCTTTTATCTGCCCAAGCTTACGAAGATGATTGTCAAAGGCGCTAATCAGGCTACACTCATGATTGAGCTCGTCCGGATCGGCAGAATCCAGGCGCTTATTGTAGGGTATATTGTGTCGGGGTTCGTGCTGTTCGGACAGGTTTTTATTCTGATCTGGCTGGGTGAAGGGTACCGGTATGCATACACGATCGCCCTGATCATCATCATTCCGCAGATCACTTCGATCGTCCAGTCACTGTTCGCCACGATGCTGGAAGCCATGAACAGGCACAAGGTGAAAGCCCTGATCTATTTCTCGATTGCCGTTCTGAAAATAATCCTGACCCTGATATTTATCCGGGTCTGGGGAATTACCGGCTGTGCGATTGCAACTGCTGCAGGGATGATCGTCAATGTCATCCTGAACAATATCTATTACAGATATAAATTGAAATTCGACATCGCTTATTTCTGGAAGGAAATCATTAAAGTTTTCATTCCGGTTGTACTGCTCTCTGGTGTGTGCGGATTCCTGCTGACCTATGTGAGCATCAGCTCCTATCTCCAGCTTGGCCTGTATGTGATCCTGTATTCGGTGCTGTACGCGGCCACCATGTGGACCTTCAGCATGAATGCGGACGAGAAGCTGATCGTCAAGGGTCCGATGAGAAAAGCGGTTCTGCGGAGCCAGACCTAGGGGGTTTGAAGACCTCCCGGTATGTAAAAAATACGGCACCGTCCTATACCAGGGACGGTGCCGTATTTCAGTGTTGCGCTTCCTGCATCAACTTGTCCAGCAGTGCAAAGGCCGCTTTCACTTTGTCTTTGGGAATGCTGCCGTACAGGTCGCCTGTGCTCAGTTCGAAGGAGCAGGACTGGTCACCGGTATTTTTCAGCCGGCCGGTCAACCCTACCCCGGTCTCCTCATAAAGCTTGATCAGCAGCGGCTCCACGGCCTCCGCCGGGAGGGCAAAGCGCACATGAAACATGTTGGATACCGGCACCTCAGGCAGTGTAGATACTTTGGCACAGCTGTTGAACAAGACTGCCAGCTCCATGGCTTCCTCATAATACTGCCCCATCTTATCCACTCTCTGCCGGAAATAGTGTCTGGCCGGGATAATGTACGGATACAGGCTGATCAGATCTCCGCCATGCCGCCGTTTCCAGATCTTCGATTCCGCTGTAAAGTCTCTGCTTCCCGCCAGAACCGCGCCGGCAATCCCGCCAATGCCCTTGTACACTGAGATATACACGCTGTCGAACAGGCTGCATACTTCAGCTGCTGTCTTTCCGTAGTACGGCAGCACCTCGAACAGGCGGGCACCATCCAGATGGAGGATAATTCCCTGCTTGCGGCAGTAGGCGGAAATGGCCTCCAGCTCGTCATATTCCGGCAGCTGTCCGCCAATTTCACGCTGCGGCAATTCCAGCAGAAGACAGGCGATATTCGTCTCCATATTTTTTACATCATCCAGTGTAATTAAACGGTCCTTGTCCGCAAGCAGTACAGTCCGGATGTGATGAAGCTCCTTAAGCCCGTCCTGCTCATGAATCTCCAGATGGCTCAAAGGGTGGTAAGCCACCGTCTTCAGCTCTTTGCGGTCACACCAGATCCTGAGAGCAATCTGCTGGGCCATCGTACCGCTGGGGAAAAATACCGCTGTTTCCTTGCCCAGCACCTCCGCCATTTCCGCTTCGAAATCACTGATTACCTTGCCCTCTCCGTACATATCGCTGCTGAGAGTGTCTTCAATATCTACAAAAGCTTTTTTTAGGACTCCGGCATCCCTTTTGCCATGTCCGGCCAGCTGAACTGAAGTTTCATTAAAGGCTTCCTGCAGTGTTGTCTTATGGTCCATCGTGGTAATATTCCCCTTTCGCATTCCGCTAAAACTGTTCGAATTAAGCAAATTATATCATTTTCCGCCGGCAATCCTCATTTTTTTAAAAGTTCACGGTTTATTCCCGCCTTTTCGGGGTGAAATAAGTTAACCGCTGTGCTACAATATTGGAATTGCAAAGGCAATTGCTTAGGGAGGTTTATGTACACACCATGCTTATTATTGGTATCGCCGGCGGGACCGGCTCCGGTAAAACGACGGTAGCTCGCTCCGTCATTGACCGTCTTGGAACTGACAAAGTGACGTTCATATCTCAGGATAACTACTATAAAGACCACTCCTATCTGAGCATGGATGAACGCAGTGCGATTAATTACGATCATCCGCTGGCTTTCGACACCGAGCTGCTGATTGAGCATCTGGATTGCCTGAAATCCGGACAAGCTGCGTTTGCACCTGTGTACGATTTTACGGTACATGCCCGGTTTACGGACAAAACGGTCGAGCTAAAGCCCAATCACATCGTTATTGTAGAGGGGCTGCATGTGCTTTCCGATGAGAAGCTTCGCGAGAAGCTGAACATCAAGGTATTCGTGGATACCGATCCGGATGTGCGCATCCTGCGCCGGGTGCTGCGGGACATTGAAGAACGCGGCCGGACCATCCGTTCGATCCACACGCAATATTTGACGACCGTCAAGCCGATGCACGAGGCTTTTATCGAGCCGTCCAAAAAATATGCAGACCTTATCATCCCTGAAGGCGGACAGAATGAAGTCGGCATCGAGCTGCTGTCTGTATTAACTGCCAAATACTTGTCAGGTGATCAGCAGTGGAGCGGAAGCAACCGTTAAACTGTTATAGTGCGTCATACCAAGGCTGTCCGCTCCCCGGGCAGTCTTTTTGGTGCGCTCCGGATCATCCGGCAGCTTGGTTTAAACGTTGATGGAACTACATTTTGTTTCATAAAGGGTGCTAAAAACTTAGTTGGATTTCCTCCATTAAAACCTTCCACTTTTCATTATTTATGAGATTTAGTTGGAAATACTCCCGTTATTTCGATGAAACCGTGCCTTTGGAGGCTAATCTAGTACATTTAAGTGGAGATTTTCCCACTAGTTTTATAATCCTGTTGTTTTCCCGGGAATTAAATGGAGAAATTCCACTTCGCTTGACCTGTACCAATAGGGAGCAGCATCAGAGATTATTAGTAAGCCGAAAACCGCCGGCATCGGAGATGCCGGCGGTTTTCGGGTAAAAGGGGATTATAATTTAGATTCAGAACGGCGGAGTCATCATAAATGAATTCATTGTTTAGAGTGTCTGCCCTTTAGACAATGAAGGCGACAGCGTGATGGTGACCGTCTTGTCAAAAGGGGTCATCATATTGACCAGCACCGCCTTGCAGTTATCCTGCAGTCTGGCTTCGCGCACCGTGGTTGCCAGATGGCCCAGCTCCCCTCCTGTCAGTTCAATCCAGTCCTCCCCGCAGGTATAGCGGAGCCTGCCGCCGCTCCAGAGGTAACAATCGTCTCCGGCAGGCTGCAGCTCTCCTGAAGTGAAGCTTCCCTCCTTGCCGAAAATGAAGGACAGCTGTGTCATCACTTCAGCCGGCTCCTCAGCATGCAGATGAAGCGTCCAGCCTGAATCCGTCCGCTGCACCTGCGCCTCTGCACGGAATATCTGCTCATGAGTCAGCAGACGGCTCTGGTGGGGAAGCAGATACCAGGGACTGACCGGGGATCCGGAGGTCTTCGGCAATTGCGCAGCTTCCACAGGCCCGTAATACCCTTTCTTCTGCTCACCGGCCAGGCGGTAACCGTCCGGCAGCCGGGTCATCTCCTGCATCGGCACATATCCCGGATTAAAGTAAGACGCCAGCTGCACAGCCAGCAGCCTTACAGAACCGTGGCGGAGTGCCAGGAAGGACGGCGTCTCGGTAATAAGCGTCATGCTGGTATCCCCATCCCTATAGCGGGCCACCGGCGCCCCGAAATCCGTATGCAGCCGGCTGTGGGATATCCGCCCGTAATGGCCAGTTGCCTCCATCCCCAGCAGATAATCATTCCGCAGAAAATCACCGTTCAGAACAGTCTCATAATTTACCGGAAGTGCAGATGCCACTGCAGGCGGCTGCTGCAGCTCCGGCTCCAGCAGCATCCGTACAAGCACGTTCACGGAGCAGACCCCCGGGTTGCTTAGCGACTGTCCGGCCCATTCCGCCATGCCGGCGAAGATTTCGTCGTTATCCAGACGGGCCAGAATGGCGTACGGCAGATAATAAGGGGACAAATCATGATAGACACCCAGATCCTGCCGCCCGGAGTAATCGGTGACAACCTCGCCGGAAGGATGCACCAGGTAGACCATCATCCGCAGGTTCAGGCGCACCGGATCCAGCAGCTGCGGGCGGCCGAGCAGACGGGCGGCATGAATCAGCATAATATCACTGACTGCACTGTAAATGCCGTTGCTGCGCTCCGTCCATTCCCCGTCCGGTGTAATATCCATGCCTTCCGCCAGCCATTGATCCGCCCGCAGGGACAATTCCTCTAAGCCGAACAGCTCATGAAGATAGCCAAGCGCCGCACAAATAACCCAGCGGTGATTCGGGGTATGCCCTCCGCCGGTAAGCATCGCGGGAATCGTTCGTTCCAGGAACAGCCGCATATTGTCCAGCACGGGCTGAAGCAGAGCCCAGTCCTGCCGGGACAGCAGCTGGTACAGCTGGGCATAGCCCACAATGACGAAAGCTGTATCCGGCGGAGAGTGATAATTCGTCCAGCCCGGGGAGATTGTGCCGTCTGCATGCTGCATGCGCAGCACGAACTCTGTCGCCAGCAGAAGCCTGGACAGCAGCTGCTCATCACGGTAATAGGCAGAATCCGGGTTCGCCAGTGCAGCTCCCCAATAACACATCTCGGTCGGCGTGCCGGTCGTATGATTCACCCAGGACACACCCGTATACGGGTCAATGGTACCTCCATAATACCGGCTCTGCGGATCAAGCACCTGCCGGGGCAGTCCTGCCTCTACCGCTCTGTCGTTGCTGTCCACCAGTTGCTTGTACATTACTATTCCTCCTATATGCATTCTGCTCCAAGTCCGGGTGATAGTCGGGCTGCGCTACAGCCGTGCCAGCTCCCGCCGGATACGGCCGGGAATTTCCGCAAGCAGCTCTTCCCAAGAGACGAACAATTCCTCCCTGTCACCATACTCCCATAACGTATAAGACAGGGAAGGCGTGAACCGGCAGGTCTGGAGATAGCTGCGGACCCGGCGGTCCGTGTCCTCATCTGTAGTGAGTATGCCGCGCAGAAAATCGCCGTAGATCAGACCGTCCGCACCGGCGCCCTCCTCCGTACAGGAGGCAAACCCGGGCAGCAGCTCAAAAACCTCGGCTAACGGGGAAAGGGCATGTTTGCCGGGCTGAACATACAGAGAGACACGCGTGCCCTCAAGATTTGCGGACCCGTGCAGCAGGCTTTTCAGGTATTTCCCGTGAAAGCTTGCTTCCGCATCCGCCACTTCGCCGTTTCTGCCGATGTACACCCATACGTGCTCCAGATCATACAAATGCTGAATATCGTAATCATAATAAATGGCATATTCTACAACTGCCTCCACATCAGGCCGGTTAACGGAAAGACGCCGCCGGAAGGAAGGTGAACCGCCATCCTCCCGCAGCACCGTGATGCCGAAACGCACCGGAAAGAACGGCTCGTTCAGATCAAAGAAAAGGCGCGGAGCATACTTTACGGCAAACAGGCGGTCTTCGGCATTCAGCATCAGGCCTTTCTCCTGTCCGCAAGCTTGGCTGTGAGCAGCCGGTGGCTTTCATGAATTTCCTCCGGCCGGCAGGCTGCTTTCAGCTCATACACTTTGACCCGCGCCCTCGCAATCATCGGCAGATAGGCATCGTAAAAATTCATATCCCCGCTGTTCACATAAGGGCACCAGTGATCCGAGAGGCCGATGGTCTCATGGATGTGTACACCGACAATATCATCCATCAGCCCTTCCATTTCCCGGACGCTGTCATACAGCCCCATCCGGTCCATCATGATCGCATGGCCGGTATCATACCAGATGCCGACAGGCGCCCCCTTCAGCGCTCCGATAATTGTCTTCGCCTCCGCAAGCGTGGGAATCTGCTGCGGTCTGGAGCGCGTCTCAATCCCGAAGGAGATGTTCAGCCCTTGGGCAGCGGCCTTGTCGCATACTTCGTAGAGGCTCTCGGTAATGGTCTTTACATAACCGGCGCTGTAAGCCGACCGGCGTTCCATAAGCTCAGCCCATTTGCTCCGGTAGGCTTCGGATTCTTTGCCCTGTCCGCTATAGATTTGCTCCAGCTCTTTGGCGACGTTACCCGGAAACGGCACTTCGCCCGGATGCACAACCACAGCTTCACCGCCGTAACGCTGTGCGTATCCGGCAGAGCGGACCAGCAGCTCTACCGCCCGCTGCCGTTTGCCCTTGTCCTCGAACCCGAGGAGCACGGAATCCGTGCCGTAATCGGGATCCGGGTTATGGGGGAAGGTATTATGGACACTGGAGACTCCGATCTCCCCCCGCTCAATCATCGGCTCAATCGCCGCCAGCATCTCTTCAGTCACATTGTAGTTGAGCTCTACCCGCCGGAAGCCGAGCCCGAGGATTTCCCTCAGCATCTCATCTCCGGCAGTGTGCCGCTTAATGTTCCAGCAGTTTGAGAACGAGAATGTCCCTTTGTCCTCCATACCAGTCCCTCCTGTCTGCAGATGTACCTTGCCGGGCTTAGCCCTTGACTGCGCCCAGCATGACACCGCTGACGAAATATTTCTGCAGCCATGGATAGACCAGGAGAATCGGCACTGTAGCGAATACTACCGTCGCCGCCTTGAGGCTCTCCGGTGTAAGCGGAGTCCGGTTTGCGCCTTCCATTTGTGTCAGCTCGGAGACCATGTTGTTCTGGACCATCTGGAACAGCTTCAGCTGAAGCGGGTACAGATCCGGGTTGTTGATATACATCAGGGCATCCTGGAAGCCGTTCCATCTTCCTACCGCATAGAAGAGCGCCAGCGTGGCAAGCACAGGCATGGACAGCGGCAGGACGATACCAGTAAGTGTACGGAGGAAGGAGCTGCCGTCAATTTCAGCCGATTCCTCCAGACTTGGGGGAATATTATTAAAGAAGGAAATCAAGATGATCAGGTTAAACGGGCTGACCAGGCCGGGCAGGATGAGTGCCCAAGACGAATCAAGCAGGCTTAAATCGCGCATCAGCAAATACTCAGGAATAATCCCCCCGCTGAAGAACATCGTAATAATGATGATAACCATAAACGTCTTGCGGCCTTTCAGGTAGCCCTTGGTCAGCGGATAGGCTGCGGCAATCGTGAACAGCAAACTCAGCAAGGTGGTCGCCACCGTCAGATAAATCGTATAACCGAGAGAGCGGATCATTGCGCTGTCCGAGAACACTTGAACATAGGAATCCCAGTTCACTTCAATCGGGAAAATCGTCACCTCTCCGGAAGTAATCGCCCGGTTAGAGCTTAGCGATACTGCAATAACATGCAAGAACGGAGCCAGACAGAACAAAACGAACAAGGCCACAAAGGTAATATTGACGATATCGAATATCCGGTTAGAAGTACGCTCACTCATTGTACTCCGCCTCCTTCCCTCTTTATCAGATAATGCCGTTGCCGGTCATTTTTTTCGAAATATAGTTGGAGCCGAGGATAAATACCAGACCGACCACAGCCTGGAACAAACCGACTACAGTAGCCAGTGTGTATTGGCCGGATTCCAGACCGACCCGGTAGACAAAAGTACTCAGCACGTCGGAATATTCACGTACAGCTGTATTCCCGATAATGTAAGGGCGGTCAAAGCCGATGCTGACCATTTTGCCGAGATTGAGAATAAGCAGAGTTACGATCGTCGGCTTGATGCTCGGAAGGGTGATATACCAGATCTTTTTCATTCTTGTTGCACCATCAACCTCTGCCGCTTCGAACAGCTCCCTGTTCACGCCTGTAAGCGCTGCCAAATAGAGAATGGTTCCCCATCCTGCACTTTGCCAGACCCCTGTGAACAGGTAGGTGACAAGCCACGGATTGTTTTCAGTCAGGAACGGAATCGGGTTCAGCCCGAGGCTTTCCAGCACCCCGTTCACCATACCGGACTGGTTGCCGAACAATTGATAGACAATCCCCCCGATGATAACCCAGGAAATAAAATGGGGGATGTAGAGAATGGTCTGCGAGATTTTTTTGAACCAGACTCCCTTGATTTCATACAGCATAATCGCCAGAATAATCGGTGCCGGAAAGGAGACCAGCAAATCCAGGAAGTTCAGCATAAATGTATTGCGCAGTGCAGTGTAGAACTCTCTCATGTTAAAAACTTCACGGAAGGCATCAAAGCCGATCCATTCACTGCCGCCGATGCCCTGAAACAGATTGAAATCCTTGAAGGCAATCTGCACACCGTACATTGGACCGTACCGGAAGATAAAAAAGTAGATCAGAGGCAGCGAAAGCAGCGCGTACAGTTGCCAATATCTCTTCAGATAGCTCGCTTTGCTCAAGTCGGTTCCCTCCTTGGGAAGAAAAACCGGACGAAGCGGCGTGCCAGCTCCCTCCGGTTCTCACTTTTATATTTGTTTATTGTGCCGGCAGTTCCTGCAGCGCTGCTTCCAGCTCTTCCTGAAGCTGGGTTCCGCCGAGAGACATGAAATCCTTCATTTCCTGCTCATACACCGCTTCGAACTGCTCCGGTTTAGCCATTGCTGTCTTCACGATAATTACGTCGAGCTTGTCATTGAGTGTGGTACCATACTTGGACTCCGCTTCAATCGGATTGTTAAAAACAATCGGACCGACTGTATCGGTATTGGCGATGGCATAAGACTGCTCAAGGATTTCCTTATGACGTTCCGGGAAACCGCTGATCCATGCTTTCTGATTGAGCTCCTGGTCTCCGAGGTTTTTACCGTTGGAGATGATCGCCATGTCGCCGCCGTTGAAGAGCCGGTCTGCAAACTCTTTAGACACATCGGGTTTAACAACCGGAATACCGTCAACCATATCATAGTTCTCGCCTTCAACCCCGCTGTAAATGGTAATCAAATTGTCGTCCGAAGCCATCCAGTCCAGATACTTCACAGCTTCCACAGCCCGCTCGCTGCTCTTGGGAATCATGATGTACATGCCGTTCGAGGCATAACGGGATTTAATGTGCTTGTTGTCAACGTTAGCATTGGTATAAGCATCCACAGCAGTAATCTTGCTTCCCTCCACATTTTCATAGAGGACATCCAGCGTTCCGTCAGCATAAGCCAGGTTACCAACATCATCTGACCAGTAACCTATATAACCGTTATTCAGATCCTTGCCCAGCTGGGTTTTATCTTCGTCCAGGCTGAAATCTTTGCTGATCAGGCCTTCATTATAGAGCTTGTTGAGAAATTGCATGGAATCCTTAAAGCCCTCGTGCAGAGGAAGCTCATAACGCTGTCCATAGGTCAGATCGCCTCTGACCGGCTTTATGAAGGAATAAATTATGGTTTCAAACTGGGCCGGAGCGAGCGCCATACCCATCGGGATATTTTTGCTTCCAAGATTGCCCGGGTCCTTCTCCTTAAACGCTTTCAAGGTTGTATACAGCTCATCCGTGGTGGTTGGTACAGGCAAGCCCAGCTTATCCAGCCAATCCTGACGGATATAGGAGCTGTAGCGCCCGGTGACTGCCCGTTTGCCCGGAATGGAAAGCTGCTTGCCATCAATCTGTCCGTAGGAAAGCGTCTCCTCACCGAGGAATTTCTTCAGATTAGGCCCGTGTTCATCGAGGATCTCTCCGACATCAGTCAGACCGCCCTGCTGGGCGTATCGGTAGAACACACTGGAATCATACGTAAATACGATATCGGGTACATCCGATTTGCTCGCCATCAGAACGTTCAGCTTCGTAACTTCCTCGGAGCGCTGAACCGGTACAAACTCGACATCAATATTGTTCGGATCACCGAAATTTTCCTGTACAAACTGAGTCAGGAAGTTGTTGGTGATCGTATGAGGCGCCGGACTGTTCCCCCGGTCAAACACCTCCACTTTTAAGGTGACACGCTTACCGCTGCCTCCTTCTCCTGCGGAACCTCCGCTTGCCGATGTGTTACCATTTGAATCCGATCCGCAACCAGCCAGCAGGGCAGCACCCATTACGGCGGTTAATCCAATCCCCATTGCTTTCTTCAGCGTTCTTTGTTGTACATTCACTGTCATTGTTCCATCTCCTTCGCCTTTGTCGGCTTTAATGGTGACTTTATGAATCCCCCAACCTTATCCACCTATCCCCGGTACGGCTCTCTCATCAACTGTTCCTTCCGGCTGGTGCCTGGCCGATTGCCGTTCGGGATGACCACAGTATTTCATGAAAGCCGGCACCTTGACAATAAACCTGTTTCGGATGTCCTGCTCCCCGGAATTTCTGACTTCCTGTTTATCGGACCAACCGTTTTCGTAGAATAAACCGTTTTCCAAAGTGCGAAAACCCGCGTCATTACAGGAATCTGCACTGTTTTCGCATGAATTGGTACCGGAGGTCAGAGGTCTTCAGGCCTTATACCTCCAGCTCTAAAATAAAGACCGCTTCCGTGTTGGCGCCCTGCAAAGGAGGCGTCTGACGAACCGGAAAACGGTCTTGTACATCACAGCAAAAAAATAACCATGCAGATTCATCCGCAAGCCGAAACCCGTGTGCTCCAGTCTATGTCTTGATGTTGGTACGGCCGCGTCTGGACGAACGGTAATCGCCCGGTGTAATTCCGGCAACCCGTTTGAATACTCTTCCGAATGTAATGGCATTGGCATAACCCACTTCAAGCGCGATATCCTGGAGTGACATTTCCGTCTCGAGCAGCAGCCTCTCGGCTTCTTTCATCCGCAGCTCTGTAACAAAATCCACGAACTTCATGTTAAATTCGATTTTGAACAGATAGCTGGCATATTTGCCTGACACCTGAAACCGGTCGCTGAGGTGCTTCAGCGATAGATCCGGGTTGGTGAAATTCTCTTCAATGTAATTCTTCATTTCGGTAACCATAGCCCGGTAGCTTTTGTTCTCGCTGGCAGAGACGTATGTGCGGAACAGATCGGTCAAATACTCGGAGAGGACAGCCTTCATTTCGTCAAAAGACTCCGCCTTCTCCAGCTGCTGCAGCCGGGCCCTGGCGTTCTCCTCGGACAGCTCGTCCTGCAGCTGCTCCGACATGACGGCAACCTCCCGGCTCAGCATCTGCAGCATGGCCTGAATGAGGGAGCGGATATCATCATCCTGCAGATAATCCCGTTCGAACGCCGTAAAAATCTCCTCCAGCCGCTCGCGCCACTGGCCGCTCGACATCCGGAACTGCTTGACGAACTCTGCGATCATCTGCAGGTACTTATACGTCTCAAGCAGCGGCTTTCGTTTCTCGCCGCCTTCCGCCAGGGCGATGGTCTCATGCATCAGCAGCTTATGCTGCAGCACATTTTGCGCAGCGGCATAAGAATCCCGGATAGCGCCCGGTCCGGCTGCCGCCGGCCCGATCCCGAAGCTGAGCGAAATCCGCAGATTCTGCTCTACCCAGGAGCGGCAGTCGGCAGCAAACATGCGGACCTTCTCCAGCATCTCTTCATCACTGTCCGCAGACAGGAACAAAATGGCCGCCCGGTCCGTACCGATCCATTCCGCCCAGGCCTGAAGCTCGCTGCTTCGCGCAAGCTCCTGAAAGACATTCATCAGGGCGAACTTCAGCGTGTTCTGGTCCCCCCGGGTATAACGGTCCTGAAAAACCTGCTCATACCGGTTAATTTCACTGAGCACTACAATGAACCGTGAGGAATCACGGGCACCGGTAAGCGGTGACAGCTCCTGCATCCGCTGTGCGGCATGCTCCAGCCGCTCGCTGTGAAGCAGGTCGGTGAACAGCTGGCTGCGCTGCAGCAGCAGGTTCTCCTTGCTTTTTTTATCATAATCGGTCATATGGTTAATCAAATCTTCCAGCACACCGTCAATGAGCTTCATTTCATCCGGCCTGTATGTAGAGTTGTCCATGCTCCGGATCTGGTGGCCTTCAATTCTGTTCATAATGACCTGAATAGGCTTATAGTTGCGCCGTGTAACATATACCAGATAAAAAATCGCACAGATGACGGTACCAAGCGCAATCGCCACCCAGAGATAGGAAATGACCGATACCCAGCCGAACAGGTTCCCCGCCTTAATCCCGCTGGAGAAGGTCCAGCCGAGCCTGTCCAGATAGAGCGTGTTCAGCGGTTTGCCCTGCCTTGCGGCCTCACTGTCTGAATGGGCTTGGTATACAACCTCTCCATCGCTGCCGAGAATGGTCAGGAAAGACAACTGCGAATTGACCATGCTGTCAACGATTTGTTCAATCCCGCTCATCTTGATGTTAATGACCAGGACACCCTCCGAGCCGAAGGGCAGCGGCATATTTTTATTGATGGTCAGCACACGGATAGCTGTGCGCTCGATAAATTCATCGTCATACTCCCTGACTGGCTGCCAGCCCTCCTGCAGAGAACCGGAGTTGATACGGCGAATCCAGTCTTCATCCACAAAGCCGGACAGCTCTTTTAATCCAGTTTCTGTTAAAACGCTTTCATTCCTTTTGTCATAGAGATAGATAGATTGAATGTAGGACGATTCACGGAGCATACTGCGCAGGTTCTGGGCCACAGCGTACACAGCACCCGGGTCGGGTTCACTTTGGTTGTTGAAGTACAGCTTATACGCTTCGCTGCGCTCGGCCGCCTCCAGTACCGCGAGCTCGACTTCCCTGATCGTTTTGTCCACATTATCTACAAGGTAGCTGGCGGAGATGCGGTCCGCTTTCTTCGTTTCCATACGTGAAATGTCATTGATGAACACAAAGGAGGCAAAAATCAGAATCGTTACAGTAAGCAAAAAAATTGGAAAGTAGGATAGCAGCAACCGGCGATACCAGGTACGGAACAATAGACAACCCCCTCTATACAACCGTCAAAATACAGGCCGCAGTCCGGCCGCATAGTATACATCTGCTTACAGGATCAAGCGTGGATTAATGGGCATTGCGTCAATAATTTCTGCCATTATAGCATATGGGACAGGGAACGGGCCAACGAACTGGCATGGGAAAATCAGTGATTTTCACTGCGTTTTTCCCCGTTCAGGGATTTCCGTTGTTAGGTGTATCAGCGGGCTGCGGCGGATTCCCAGTATTTCGCTACGGGTTGGATTATCGCCACTTCATTCTGCTGATTCCGCCGGCGGACGGTTGCTGAAACAGCGAATGAACTGGCGGGAATCCAACCTATGGCCGGCCATCATGTAAAAAGGCGGAGCGCACACAGCCCTGCTGTGCCGGCCCCGCATGTATATTCCGGCAGCTGCAAGGCACAAGCCTTTGCTGCTTTTACAACCCGCTGACTTCCTTGATATACCGGCGTGCCTTGATTGCATATTCAAGCGGATCAGCAAGCGCCGGGTCCTGCTCGGCTTCCACCACAAACCAGCCTGTGTAGGAGGACCGGGCCAGCTCTGCAAAAATCTCGGCAAACTGGATAGCCCCATCGCCGGGCACTGTGAATGCGCCTGCCTTGACTGCCTGCAGGAAGCTGAGCTGTTCCTCCGAGACACGCGCCACGATCTGCGGACGGATATCCTTGAGGTGCACATGCTTGATCCGCGGCAAATGGGCAGTAAGCACCTCCAGCGGATTTTCGCCCGAGAAGGCCAGGTGTCCGGTATCAAACAGCAGAGAAACCTCAGCAGGATGGGTAAGCTCCATCAGCCGGGCGATTTCAGCCGCCGTCTGTACCCCGGTTCCCATATGGTGATGATATACAAGCGACATATCCTTCTCGGCCGCCAGGCGGCCGAGCCCGCCCAGGCCTTCAGCAAGCAGAGCCCATTCCGGGTCCGTGAATACAGGCTTGCCGGCGAACAGCGGGGTTTCCATCTGTCCCTGGATGCTCCGGCCCTGCTCAGAGACCACGATCACCTTAGCCCCCATAGCATGCAAAAAATCACGGTGGGCGCAAAAGGCTGCAGCCGTCTCCCCGTACGGGCGCGTCGTCAAAAATGCACTGAACCAGGCACTGGCTATCTCCAGACCGCGCAGCTTCAGTGCCCGGTGCAGAAGCTCAGGGGACCGCGGATATTTGTTGCCTACCTCGCTTCCCTGGAACCCGGCCAGTGCCATCTCACTGATGCATTGCTCAAAGGTGTTGCCGCCTCCCAGTTCAGGCATATCATCATTGGTCCAGGCGATGGGCGCGATCGCCAGCTTTACCGTATGCTCTTTGAACATATGAATTTACCCCTTCCATCTCTCACAAATATGGCAGGCGGGAATACTGCAGCATTCCCGCCTGCCCGTCAAACGCTGCAGCCCGACCCGCAGCTTCTTCGTCATAGCGTTCCGTTTAGTAGCTGCGCGCCTTCTCCAGCTGTCCGGTTCTCTGCTCGTAAGCAGCCTGCACCGCTTCACTGCCGGACACTTCCGGCACACCGACATGCCACCAGGCTCCATAGCCGTGAGTCATGGTCTTTGGCAGCACCTTGACGTCAATCAGTGTAGAATGCTCTTCCTTCAAGGCTCCCTCCAGAGCGCTGCGCAGCTCTTCAGCTGTCGATGCAGTGAAGGTCTTCACGCCATATCCGGCAGCACTGGCTGCATAATCAATCCGCATCAGTTCACCGCTCATCCGCCCGTCGGGGCCGCGGTGGCGGAATTCAGTCGCCATACTGTTCAGGCCCTGCTCCATCTGCAGGTTGTTGATACAGCCGAAGCCAGCATTGTCGAGCAGAATCACGTTGATCTTCCTGTTCTCCTGCAGGCTGGTCACAAGCTCCGAGTGCAGCATCTGATAACTGCCGTCGCCTACCAGTGCATAGACCTCGCGCTCCGGCTCCGCCAGTTTCACGCCAAGTGCACCGGAGATTTCATATCCCATGCAGGAAAAGCCGTATTCCATATGGTACGTATCCGGCACAGCCGCCTTCCACATCCGCTGCATATCGCCCGGCAGCGAACCCGCTGCCCCGATGACAATGGCATCCTGCGGGATATATTCATTGATAATGCCGAGCGCACGGGTCTGGGCCAGCGTGGTATCCAGCTTAGCCGCATATTCTGGAAGCTTCTCATCGAGATGACCGGCAACCTCTGGCACGAACGGCGCCGCATTGCCGTTCTCCTCGGTCTTTATGTTATATTCCACACCGCACAGCCGCTGACGTTCCGTATTCCAGGCATCCTGAGCCGATACGATTTCATCAGTATAAGCTGAGCGGTATCCGCGTTCCTCCAGAGCTGCAGACAGCGCCCGGAGACCTTCCGCAGCGTCGCAGACCACCGCCAGCGCATCCAGCTTCGCAGCATGGTAAGGGGAAGCATTGAGGGTGACAAATTCCACTTCGGGATGGGCGAACAGGCTTTTTGAGGCCGTAGTGAAATCAGTAAACCGCGTACCGACTCCGATGACCAGATCGGCTTCCTTAGCGAGCGTATTGGCACTGCCGTTCCCCGTTACGCCTATGCCTCCAAGATTGAAGGCACAGCTGCTTTCCACTGCACTTTTTCCGGCCTGCGTCTCCCCGAACGGGATCGCGAACTTCTCGGCAAAAGCGCGCAGGTCCGCTCCCGCACCGGCATAGCGCACACCGCCGCCGCAGATCAGCAGCGGCCGCTGCTTGCCGGCAATCAGCTCCGCCGCGGCCGCAATTTCATCCGGCCGCGGAAGGCGCGGAGCTACGCGGTGAACGCGCTTACGGAAAAATTCGGCCGGATAGTCCCAGGCTTCCGACTGCACATCCTGAGGCAGCGCAATGGTCACTGCACCGGTATCTGCCGGATCCGTCAGTACGCGCATCGCATTCAGCAGTGCTGTCATCAGCTGCTCCGGCCGGTAGATCCGGTCCCAGTATTTGCTCACCGCCTTGAAGGCGTCGTTGACGGTAATCGAGAGATTGTAAGTATGCTCCATCTGCTGCAGCACCGGATCAGGCTGCCGGGTGGCGAAAGTGTCGCCCGGCAGCAGCAGTACAGGAATCTGGTTCGCTGTTGCCGTAGCGGCAGCAGTCAGCATATTGGCCGAACCCGGTCCGACCGAAGCTGTGCAGGCCATAATCCGCCGTCTGCGGCTCTGCTTGGCAAACGCAGTCGCCGCATGGACCATCCCCTGTTCGTTCCTTCCCTGGTAGACCGTAAGTGCCCCCGATGCTTCCTGCAGTGCCTGCCCCAGGCCGAGCACATTGCCATGGCCGAACACTGTAAATACCCCGTGTACATAGCGCTCCGGTCCGCCGCCGAAGTCTACATACTGCTGCTCCAGAAACTTCACCAGCGCCTGCGCCGTTGTTAGTCTGATCGTTTCCACATGACTGCCTCCTTCCCCGTATCTCTACTGCCAGCGGGCAGTGACTACTTTTTTGCGCGTATAGAATTCGATACCGTCGCTGCCGTTCGCGTGAAGGTCGCCATAGAAGGAATCCTTCCAGCCGGAGAACGGGAAGAAGGCCATAGGTGCAGGTACGCCGACATTGACGCCAAGCATGCCTGATTCGATATGCTCCCGGAAGTAGCGCACTTTGCCGCCGTCATTTGTAAAAATGCAGGCCCCGTTAGCAAACCGTGACGCATTGGCAATCTCCACCGCCTCTTCCACATCCTTAACGCGGATCACGGACAAAACGGGGGCAAAGATCTCCTCCTGCCAGATTTTCATTTCCTGCGTAACACCGTCAAACACCGTCGGTCCAATAAAATAACCCTCTCCCCGTACCGCGGCATCCTCCCGGCCGTCTCTGAGCAGCTTCGCCCCTTCGGCTACACCCTGCTCAATATATCCAACGGTTTTGTCCTTGTGGCCCTGACGGATTACCGGTCCCAGGAACGTGTCTTCCGCAAGGCCGTTGCCGATCTTCATCCGGTCGCATTCACGCAGCAGGATCGAGACCAGCTCATCTGCGGCTTCCTCCTGCACCGTAACTACCGAGCAGGCCATGCAGCGCTCGCCTGCAGAGCCGAAGGCTGCACTCACAATCTGCGCTGCCGAGGCTTCGAGATTCGCGTCTGCCAGCACAATGGAGTGGTTCTTCGCGCCTGCCAGCGCCTGAACCCGCTTCAGGTTGGCCGTCCCCTTCTTGTATACGTACTCGGCAACCGGCTGCGACCCGACGAAGGAGACCGCTTTGACATCGGGATGCTCCAGCAGGCCATTGACTACATCATGCGCACCGTTCACCACATTCAGCACACCCTTCGGCAGTCCGGCCGCTTCCATCAGCTCGGCAAGGCGCGCCGCCAGCAGCGGAGTCCGCTCCGAAGGCTTTAGCACAAAGGTATTGCCGCAGACGATCGCTAGCGGGAACATCCAGCAGGGGACCATCATCGGGAAATTAAACGGGGTTATCCCGGCGACCACACCGATCGGATAGCGGTACATGCCTGATTCCATGCCTGTGGCGATATCCGGCAGCTGCCGGCCCATCATGAGCGTCGGCGCACCGGCTGCAAACTCCACACACTCGATGCCGCGCTGCACTTCACCGTAGGCTTCCTTGAAGCTTTTGCCGTTCTCCATCGTAATGGTCTCCGCCAGCTCATCCCAGTGCTCCACCAGCAGCTGCTGATACTTGAACAGGATCCGCGCTCTGCGCGGTACCGGTGTTTTGGACCAGTCTGCAAAAGCCGCCTTCGCGCTTGCAACCGCCCTGTCCACATCCTCTTTGCCGGACAGCGGCACTCTGCCCAGTTCCTTCCCTGTGGCGGGGTTATATACCGTTTCCGTCTGCTCCGAAGCCGCCTCCTCCCATTGCCCGTTGATATAATTCTTCAATACCTGCACCGTTTGCTGTTCCATCCTGACCACTCCTTCGGCTCTAATGATGTATGATGTATTGCAGCTGTTCTGCTGCCGCTACAGAGCGGCACGAATGTCCGCTGCAGAGTCCACTTCTTCGTTGGCTTGCAGGAAATTCTCCAGCTCTTCCAGGGTCGGCATGGCATCCGAGCAGCTGTGGCGGGAAATTACGATGGAGGCCGATGCGCTTCCGCGGCGCATGGACTCCGTTACGGTTGCGCCCTGCATAAGGCTGTGTATAAAAGCCGATGCATAGGAATCACCTGCTCCGAACGTCTTCAGCACCTTGGCCGGGAAAATACCGCTCCGGTGGCTCTGCCCATCCGCCGTATAAGAGATCGAACCGCTTCCGCCGTGCTTGATCACAACCAGCTTCGCCTGATGCGAGAACCAGCGGCCGGCCGTTGCCTTATCATCTCCGCCCTCCGCATGGTACAGATTCTCCATCATGTCAAATTCCTCGCGTGTTCCGATGATGCAGTCGCATTTCTCTGCGGCCAGATTATAGTAGACAGCTGTTTCTGCAGCCGATTTCCAGGTATATGGGCGGTAATCCAGATCGAAGAATACGGTAACGTTATGCTTGCGGGCAAATTCCAGCGCCAGGAACACCGCCTCGCGGGATGGGCTCTGGGCCAGTGCCGTGCCTGAGATCAGCAGTGCCTTCGACTGGCGGATGTAGTCTTCCGAGATCTCCTCCGTATCAAGCAGCAGATCCGCCACATTATCCCGGTACATCAGAATGCTGCATTCCTGCGGGCTCCGTATTTCGGTAAAAGCAAGCCCGGTCACTGCACCGGTACGGTCAATACTTACCTGACTGTCGTCAATGCCGTTCTTCTGCAGATAGGTCCGGATGAAGCGGCCCATCTGGTCATCGGCGATTTTGCCGATAAACCCGGTGCGCATTCCGAGCCGGGCCGCACCAATCGCAATATTCGCAGGAGAGCCGCCGACATATTTCGTGAACGTCATCGTCTCTTCCATCGGTCTTCCGGTTTCGTTGGCATTTAAATCTATACAGAGCCTTCCGACGGCGATTAAATCCATGGGCCGGGCAGGATCAAACTGTAAACCGTTCATAATAAGCCTCCTTAAGCAAAGCTTCAGTGAGTGTGTCGATTATGAGTGTTTGTGGAGCTTCAGCCAGGTATTAAGGGTCGGGGACGTTTTATTTCACTTTTTGCAATCCTTATTCCGCTGTTTTCGTTTTCTTCTCCTTCCCCTTAATCCGCTGGATCAGCATCGCAACCGCCAAAAATCTGGAGTTTTTTAAAGATTAACAGAGTTTTCAAATTCAACCTGATTAGGAGAATAAATTCCAGTGAACGGGACTACTCGTGCCCTACGGGGCAATATCTGATATAACAGCTGCTCAAAAAACCTGGAATAGTATAGCCGCGAATGAAGAGACTGAGCGAAAAAGAATCCGTGGAATTCTCTTTGTGTTGAGAGTTAATTTGTTAAATAGCAGTGGGGTGGGGTAAGCGCTTAACCTAATTTTCTTTCTCAGTATAGTGCAGAAATTATGATTTGGCAATCACAATTTTGAAAGCGTTAACTAAAAATTTTATTTATACTGTATACAAACGGTCAGCCACGCATAAAAAGGCCTGTTCCCCCGCCGCTATACGGGAAACAGGCCATCACCAGAAATTATGATGCTAGCAAACTACCAGGAGTTATCAGCAGCATGATAAGAGTTACCGGCTTCCTAAACGGAGTAACCGGCAACCAAAGAGTTACTGGCCCCCTATTAGGAGTAACTGGCAACCTCTGCGGGGGGATGCACAGCGTTTAATTGTATTTTCTGCACTTATACCAAGGTGAGCGGCCGGATTTGAGATTTTAACTGTAGTCTGTGCAGCTAAAAATGGGGCAAAGCCCCCTTTTCCCGTTCAAGCCGTTTTTTAACTGCAGAAAATGCAATTAAAAGCCTCCCGGCGCGCGAATAGAGGCTTTTAGTTGCATGGAGTGCAGTTATGTTGATAGCTAAGATAAAATTAGTCCAAGTGCTGTACGTATATTGCAGAAAATACAGACTTGTTGATTAGCCGCGTTATGGAAAATGGTCTCTGGGAGCGCGTATAGATTAAGCTAAGTGGAAATTCTCCATCTAATCCTCCGATAAATCCCGGTATTACAATTCTTGTTGGAAAAACTCCACTTAAAAGTACCGAATGAGTCCTTCGAGGCCTTTATCCGCCCAAATAACTGGAGAATTTCCAACTAAAGCTCATAAATGATGAAAAACAGCAGAATTAGGTGGAGGAAATCCAATTAAGCGCTGCAGCTCTCTCGCTGATGCAGACTTTGCCACACCCCATTACTATTTTCTGACGAATCCCCAAAGCTGAACCTAATTAGAACGCAATTTGGATCACCCGTTCGTGTAAGTAAGGGGCCATAGCGATCCGGCGCCAGCTATTCAAGCTATCCGAGCTGTTCGAGCTGTTCGAGCTATTCGAGCTATTCGAGCTATTCGAGCTGTGCAAGCTGTTCGAGCTACTCAAGCTATTCGAGTCATTCAAGCTGTTCAAGCTACTCATGCTATTCAAGCCATCCAAGCTCCATCTTCCAGCAGGAAAAGCACTGCCAATTACTTCAATCCGGTGCCGGGCCCGTAGAGTGGCGGACAACCAGCTCCGGCATCAGCATGATTTTGCGCTTGGGGCTGTCCGGATTGTCGATGGATTCGTTCAGCAGCACCATCGCCTGATCCGTCATCTCGCGGAGGGGCTGGGCGATGCTGGTCAGTGCCGGGTGGCAGATTTCGGCCAGCATCGTATTGTCGAAGCCGATGACAGACAGGTCGCGGGGGATGGACAGGCCTCTGCTGCGTGCCTCCTTCAGCACGCCGATTGCCAGCAGATCATTGCAGGCAAAGATCGCAGTCGGCCGATGCTCCTCATCCTGGCCCAGCATAGCTGCAGCCGCTGTGCGCCCGTTCTCCAGTGTAGCCGACGTATGGGTGATATTGGCCGGATTGCCGAAGGGTACTCCGGCATCCTTCAGCGCATCCAGGAAGCCCTCCGAGCGCAGCTTGCTCCCCGGCAGATTGTCGGAAATGATGCCCAGCCTGCGGTGCCCCAGGGACAGCAGATATTCTGTCGCCTGGTATCCGCCCTTATAGTCATCTACCGTGACACTGTGGCTCTCGATCATCCGCAGATCTGCGGAAAACAGCACGAGCGGCACCCTGTCGGCCAGCAGGCGGCGGATCATATCCGGCTCTCCGATATGCGAAGCAATAATCAGGCCGTCCACCCGTTTGCGCAGAAGCAGCGAGATATACCGCTCCGCCTTCTCGTCATTGCGGTCCGTACTGCACACAATCAGATCGCTGCCCTGTTCCTGGGCATAATCCTCTATACCGCGGGCCGCCTCGGCAAAAAAAGGATTGGCGATATCCGGAATCATCAGGCCAATCGTACCTGTCCGGCGGCTGGTCAGCGCAGAAGCGACCAGACTTGGCTGATAATTCAGCTCCTCCATGATCCGCTGGACCTTCTCCCGCGTTTTCTCGCTGATTCTCCCGTTATTGTTGAGCACTTTGGACACTGTAGCAATAGAGACGCCCGCCTCCCGTGCCACATCATATATGGTAGGTTTCATCATCTGTAAGCCCGCCTTTACGTTCTTGCCGTTGTATAACTCGATTATAGGGAACTAGTCCGGCAGTGTCTATGCAGCACAGAGTCACGTCAGTTATAGTTAGTAGTCAATTATAGTTAGTCACATCAGTTATAGCCAGTTGTCAGTTACAGCTAGCCGCAGTCATTTACAGCCAGTTACAGTCAGTTAGTTGCAATCAGTTACAGCCAATTACAGTCAGTTAGTTGCAGTCAGTTACAGCCAATTACAGTCAGTTGCAGCCATTTGCAGTCAGTCACATTCAGCTACACTCAGTCACATTCAACTACACTCATCACATTCAGTTACATTTAGTCACAGTTAGCCTCAGTCAGTTACAGCTTCAGTCCAGCCGCCTGCCTAAGCCTCCCCCTCTCGGCCACCAGGCAGTTCCAGGCAGTTTCAGGCAGTTCCGGGCCGTCCGCACTACCAGCCGGACACAGGTAACTCAACACCTGCCTGGCAATTTGCCCAGGCAACTGCGCAAAAGAGGCCTCCGTATCCGGAAGCCCCCCTGCCACTGCATTTGCGTTATTGCCGGCTGACTTACTCCGGGCGTGTTCCAAACAGCCATTCGTGATCCGGATCGTTATGAAATACCCAGGTGCGGACCGGTCCGGCCATTACGTTAAGATAATACGAATCATAGCCCGGGGGCGCAGATACCGGATGATAGCCTTCAGGCACCAGCACAATGCTGCGGTCGGGCACGGCCAGCGTCTCGTCAAGACTGCGGTCGTCATTGTACACCCGCTGCACAATAAAGCCGTTAGCAGGATTTACCCTGTGGTAATACGTCTCCTCCAAATAAGACTCCGCAGGCAGGTTATCCCGGTCATGCTTGTGCGGAGGATAACTGGACCAGTTGCCGCCGCCTGTGCGCACCTCCACCACCAGCAGGCTTTCAGCTTCACTCTGCTCAGGCAGAATGTTCACTACCCGGCGCGACATGCTGCCGAAGCCGCGGTCTTCAGGCACGGCATCAGACGGAGCGATCAGCCTTGCTCCGTATTTGCCGCTCCCCGGCGCAAGGCAGACGGCAAGCTCCAGCTCGGATAACGCTTTAACCTCGTAGTCCTTCCCGGCTGGAACATATACCGCATACGGGGCTATATCCTCGAACACGGACATGCGCTCGCCAATGCCTTCGAACCGCTGGCCGTCCACGCTCACATCTGCCCTGCCGGCCAGCAGCACCAGACAGATTTCATTCTCTTCATCCCGGCGGTTCAGCACACCGCCGGACTGCAGCTGGTACACTTCAAAGCCGACGTATTTCCATCCGGCACTTTCCTTGCTCACTGCCGCGACAAGCCCGTCTTTGCCGGGCTGCCCTCCCTTAATGAGTAAATCGCACATTGTTATCGGCCTCCTCGGTCCTCTGGTTATGCACACGCTTACAGTGCTTGTGCTGCTGCGACTTCCCCGCTCGCAGCATTGGACAGCTTGACCGGAAGGCCGGTCAGATGCGATTGTCTGGCCGCTTCGGCAAGCCGCTCCGCCTGCTGCCCGTCATGGCCGCTGCAGATCACAGGCTCATTCAGACTGACCGACCGGGCAAAAGCGGCAATCTCATCGGTAAAGGCCTGGTTGTACCGCTCCAGAAAGAAATGCAGCGGCTGATCGCGGGTGACCGAAGATGCGGTGGACACCTCCACTGTGGTCGCCCGGCAGTTGTCTGCGGTGGCCGAACCAAGGGAGCCGAACACCTCCACACGCTGGTCATAGCCGTAGACAGCTTTCCGGCAGTTATCAATGACGCAGATAGCCCCGCTCTCAAAAGTCAGCGTAATAACGGCTGTATCCACATCCCCGCAGCGGCCGAACATCGGATCGACCAGATTGGCACCCCGGGTATATACCTCCACCACTTCTTCACCCATCAGGTAACGGGCCATATCAAAATCATGAATCGTCATATCCATGAACATGCCCCCGGAAGAAAGCACATATGCCTCACTTGGCGGCTGAGGATCACGGGAGGTGATCTTTACGACCTGCGGACTGCCCAGCTCTCCGGCTTCTACCAGCTGCTTAAGCCTGCGGAAGCTCGGATCCATCCGGCGGTTGAAGCCTACCTGGAGCAGCACGCCTTCCTCCTCTGCCACACGCAGCGCCTGGCTGGTCTGCTCTGAAGACAGGCTGATCGGCTTCTCGCAGAAAATATGCTTTTTCGCACGGGCCGCCCGCTCAATCCAGTAAGCATGCGAGTCCGTCGGCGTGCAGATGAACACTGCGTTAATCTCGGGGTCCTGCAGCAGCTCTTCCCCGTCTACAAATATAGAACCAAGGCCGCGGCTCTCTGCCCAGGCCAGCAAATCTTCAGTGACCATAGCCTCAGCAATAGATTTCAGCTTAAATGACGGCATCAGACGCAGATTATCCGCATGCAGGCGGCCGATCCGGCCAGCCCCGATAATGCCAACTACGATTGGATTTACCATGTTCGCTTATCCTCCCAGGAGTAAGCGCTTAACCATCCCGAGATCAGTATACTTCAAGCCGTGCCAAAGCTACAAGCATTATTTTTTATACTTTTGCCGTGGCATGCAGCTATACTGAAAGTACATTCCGGCCATAATTATTCCATCGCAAATAGCCTTACGCAGCATTTCATCAGACCCACCTCAACCGCGATGTTCTGTACGATTTGCACACAGCCGCAGCCTCCCGTGTTCAGCCTCAGCAGTAATACAGCGCTTCACCGAGCGCTACCAGAGCCATCGCCTGGCCATAGGCCATAGGGGCGATCAGAATTTCCTTGTAGTCCTCTTTCCGGACACCGATCGGGGTGCCGCCGGATACGCCAAGCACTGTGCCTTCATCATCTATTCTGCCCAGCACCGCCCGGATGGCCCGGAGCGCAGGCTCTGCATAACTTTCCGGGAGGAGCCCCTTGCGCGAACCGTGCAGAATGCCTGCAGCAATCGCCGCAGAGCCGGACGTCTCCGTATAGCTGTCCTGGTCATCCAGCAGTGTATGCCACAGCCCGTCCCCGCTCTGGCAGGCCAGCAGCGCCTCAGCCTGGGCCTGCAGCACCTGCTGGAGATAAATGAATACGCCGTCCGAAATATACGGGCGCATCAGGTCAAGGTACTCCGGCAGGCCGAGCGCGAACCAGCCGTTGCCGCGGCACCAGAAGGCTTCGCTGAAATTATGCCGCTCCTCAAAATGCCAGCCGTGGAAGAACAGCCCCGTCTTTTTGTCATATAGGTATTTAATGTGCAGCAGCAGCTGGTGCAGCGAAGTTTCCCGCCACCCGGCATTGTCGTACTTTACACCCATCTTCGCCGTGAACAGAATTGCCATGAACAGCGTATCAATCCAGATTTCCTGCTCATGAAGCGTGAGCTCCTGTTTGACAGCGCCTGTGGTGACATGCTGGTAGCCCTGCTCCTTCGTCCGCGGCAGGTCCTGCATCAGCCAGTTGACCCAGTCCAGGCTCAGCTCCTCCGCCTCCGCAAGCTCCATTAACGACAGCAGCGGGGCTGTTGTATTAATGTTCCGGCTGGGCAGCCCCAGCTTCAGCTGCCGCTCCATCCACGGCTTGGCATATTCACGGTAACGGTCATCTCCGAACAGCCGCCCAAGCTTCTGAAGCCCGTACAGCCCCACGCCCTGCGGCCAGTCCCATTCATCCATTCCGAAATCACGGGCAAAATAGCCCCGCCGTTCCGCATCCCCGCCCAGGCTTTGCATCTCCGCTTCGTTGTCCGGCCGCGCAAGTCTCAGCAGCTTTTCCGTCACTTTATCCAGCTTCCCGGTTATTTCCGCCTTGTTAATCAAGCTGTTGTCCATTTGCCGCCCCGTCCCTTCTTCAGCCATATTGGATTGCCTTTAAAGGCTATGCTTTCCCCATCTGTATTCTGAATGTCCTGATCTCATAAGGCTTGATCGGAAACTCAAAGTCATCCTCCCGCCACTCTCCCTGCGGCTCTTCCATCAGATTGCATTCCTGCCAGGCTGTGAGCGGATAGGCGCTCTCCACCCGCACTTGTGTACGCGATCCGGCATATTCGTGCAGGCGCAGTACGACATGGCTGCCGTCCTCCGAGCGTTTTACGGCATCGATCAGCACATTGCTGCCCTTGATGGAGAACAGCGGCGCTCCGCCCAGATTCCCGGCCACCGTACGCAGCGGATTGTTAAGCTCCCAGGCCTCCTGGACCACCCTGCCCTCGACAAAACCGCCGGTGTGCGGATAAAGCGCATAAGTGAAGCTGTGCAGACCCTGATCCTGCTCCGGATCCGGATGGACAGCCGATTTCAGCAGCGTCAGCCGCAGCACACTGTCCTTAATGTCATAGCCATATTTGCAGTCATTGAGCAGCGCTACACCATACCCGGTTTCACTGACATCCGCCCACTGGTGCCCCACCGTCTCAAACCTGGCATAGTCCCAGCTTGTATTCCAGTGCGTCGGACGCTTCACGTTGCCGAACTGGATATCATAGGTCGCTTCCAGCGCATGAATATCTACCGGGAAGGCTACCTTCAGCAGCTGGTTATGCCCGTGCCAGTCCATGACCGTGCGGAAATCAATCCGGGCCGTATCCCGGTAAAATATGATGTGCTGGGTAACCGACGTGCGGTGGTAGCTCCAGGTCATGCGCAGAACAGCGCGCAGCGGGCCGTTTTCAACCAGGGCGCATTCATCGAGCTGCGTAATTTCCTTCATTTTCTCCTGGTAAAAGAGATCTATATCCCAGGCCTCAAAGTCCAGCGGCTTGTCTTCAAACACCTGAAGCACATTGCCGCGCTGCCCGGGCGCCAAAAGCTCGCGGCTGTTAACGCGGTCGCGTATGGACGTGAAATGCCCCTGTTCGTTCCAGGTCACCTCAATTAAAGGTGTCTTCAGGCTGCTGCCATCGGCATCTGCCAGCATTGCCCCGTGCTCCGCTCCGGTGTTGTCCTGCTCCTCCGCCTGGGCCTGCAGCACCGCCGTACCAAGTGCTGGCACCGAGGTGACATACAGCAGCCTGCCGCCGTCCGCCGTCCGCTGCTGCTCCAGAGGCATTCCATCTGCATCGCGGATGATCTCTGCCTCCCCGCCCGCCATTTCTGCCGGCAGCTCCACATAACGCGGACGGTCCCAGCCTGAGCTGTTCAGCAGCGTGAGATACTTCCGGCTGACATGATCATCCCCGGCTTGACCGCTGCCGTGAATCAGCACCAGCGCCCGCTCTTCTCCTTCCGCGTATTCCCGGTCACTGTCCTCATAGACCTCTTTGATCGAGGATCCCGGAATAATGTCATGGAACTGGTTGCGCAGCAGGATCTCCCAGATGCCCCGCAGCTCCTCCGCCGGATAGGCAGTTTCCAGATTTCCCTTTCTTACACCGGCCAGCGTATGCAGCCACTCGGCATCCCGCAGCAGGAGCTCAAGGCGCCGGTTATATTTTTTATTGCGGGCTTGGGAGGTATAGGTGCCCCGGTGGTATTCAAAGTACAGCTCGCCGTTCCATGTATGCACATAGCCGTCTGTATTCCGGATTCGCTCCTGAAGCCCCGCAAAATACTCGCCGGCGCTGCCCGTCTTGATTGCAGGCATTCCCGGAAGCTTATCAAACCGCCTTCTCAGCTCCAGCATTTCCCGTGTAGGTCCGCCGCCGCCGTCACCCCAGCCGTAAGCAAACAGCAGGTGATCATTGACCTCCTTGTCCTGGTACGAGTTCCAGATTCCCCGCAGCAGGCCTGCAGTCATCCGTCCGTTATACGTATAAGGAGCCCCGTTCTTCTCCGAGGTTGTAATAAAATGGGTCAGGATCTCCGATCCGTCCATTCCCCGCCACCAGAAGGTGTCATGCGGCATCCGGTTGAACTGGTTCCAGCTGATTTTGGTCGTCATGAAGGTGTCGATGCCTGACTTGCGCAAAATCTGCGGCAAAGCCCAGCTGTACCCGAACACATCCGGCAGCCATAAATATTTGCTCTCGATACCGAACTCTTCCCGGAAAAAGCGTTTGCCCGCCAGAATCTGGCGCACCAGCGACTCGCCTGACGGAATATTGCAGTCCGCTTCCAGCCACATCGCGCCTTCCGCCTCCCAGCGGCCTTCCTTGATCTTCTCCGAGATCCGTGTGTACAGGTCAGGATAGTCCTTCTTCAGATAGTCGTACAGCTGGGGCTGGGGCTGCATGAACTGATACTCCCGATACTCTTCCATCAGCCGCAGCGCGGTGGAGAAGGAACGGGCAATCTTTTCCCGTGTATGCTTCAGCTGCCACAGCCAGGCTACATCAATATGTGTATGGCCGAGTGCCGTGAGCGTAACATCAAAGGTTTTGGGCATGGCTTCAACCGCCCGGTTAAGGCTGTCACCCGCGCGGTACAGCGAGAGTCTATGTTCTAGCGATCCCGGCTCTGACCAGTCAATTTCGCGGAAGGCGTCGTTCAGCGCTTTTGTGAGCCACTGCTTCTCCGGCTGGTCGCTGCCCAGATACCGGCAGGTGTCAAGCGCCGCCTGGGACATAAAGAACAGATCATCAATGGCTTCGTCCAGATAGCCGATCATGGCTTCGCTGATTTTATGCTCCTGGATAACGGGTGGCCCGCCGCCCTCCAGACCCGACCACAGCCGAAAGACCAGCTCCACCGTCTGCCCGCCTAATTCCTGGCTAAAAATAACCTCTCTATGATTATTATCCACGCCCTGGTAGGGCTCTCCGTTCACAAACAGCAGCGCTTCAAACCCGGAATTATTGAAGCTTCCGGATTTGCCGAAGTCAAAGATTCCGGCGATTTTGCAGCCCTTCTGGCTTGGAGGCAGCTTCACCACCGCCCGCAGCCAGATATACAGATCCCGTCCGGCCCAGCGCTCCTGCAGCCTGATGGTATCATGGAAAGAAATCTCCCGGGGATATACACCATTCGCTCCAGCCTCATCCTCGGCAAACTCCAGCTCTGTAATCTCCATTACCTTGCGGTATCTGAACTTTCCGATTTCAGCCTGACGCCGCACCAGCTTTTCCTCTGTCCAAAACATCCGACTCCACCTCCTGTATCCGCTTTCACCTTGGACTATAACAAACAACAGGGCTCAAAAACTACGTTGTTTTTGCTATTGTATCCCCTGATTATTGCAAATCTTGCTTTTGGGGGCATATAATTGGGTTGGAATCCACAAACAAGGCGGTGCGGTTATGCTTGAAAGCGACCTTTTGTATGAGCAAGGATATAGCGTACGCATCAACGCTCCGGGCGATCCTCTGTTTTATTATTTTGATTATGACGAGCGCTCCCATGACATCAATATGGAGTTTCAGCATTTTCATGATTTTTACGAAATTCATATTCTGCTGGATTCCAGGGCCACCCACGTTATCGAGGGAAATATGTATGCCCTCCGGCAGTACGACATTGTGCTGCTCCGTCCGCATCTGCTGCATAAAACCCAATATCCTGTGGGCCCTCCGCATAAGCGGCTGATCATTAACTTTGCCATGCCCAAAAACATCCCGGGCCTTGAGTCCGCCTACAAAGAAATGTTCCTCTCTTTTAAAGAAGAAGTGCCGATTTACCGCCTGACCCGTGAACCCCGCAGAACTGTGTTCGAGCCTCTTAACGCTATTTTCACGATGTCCCACAGCGCTTCCCCGCTGAACCCTGTGCTGATTCACAGCCTGTTCCAGCAGTTTTTGTGCGCTTTATACCAGCAGCGGAGCCGGAACAGCTATGTGCAGGAGGAAATCGGGGACAGCCTTACACAGAAAATTTATTCAATCACCGGTTACATCCACAGCAATTACAGCGGGGAGCTGACGCTCGATTCGATCTCCAGAAAATTTTACATCAGCTCCTATTATTTATCGCATCAGTTCAAGGCAATCACCGGCTTCACCCTGACCGACTACATTCAGATGACCCGGGTGCGCAATGCCCAGCAGATGCTGATCTACAGCAAGCTCAAGATTACCGTGATTGCCGGGCAGTGCGGATTCAACAGCTTCTCCCAGTTCAACCGAGTATTCAATAAGCTCAGCGGCATGTCCCCCTCACAGTTCCGCAAAGGGCAGAGCGCAAGTCCGGCTTCAGCCCTGTTATCTTACTAAGTCGTACACCTCCGAACAAAAAAGCTGCCATGAGTAACCATGACAGCTTAGGGCAGTTTTATCCTTTAGAATCCAATGAATTCTATATGGCCGGTATTTGAGTATTCCAATCTTCTCCGTTCACCGTTCCGCTGAAGTTGTAGACCGGCTGGTAATACCCTTTTGAATCATAGGTGTACTCAAGCTCAACTTGCTCAATGCGCAGCAAATCGCCTTTCTTCAAATCGTTATATATATAGAAGTTCCCCTGAAGGACTTCCTCATAAGCCTGTGCCGGGCTGATTAACTCTGCTTTACGTACGTATTTATTCTCGTTCATAGCATGGAACAAATCGAGGGGAGCCTTCTGACCCTCAGAAGACGGAATCAACATAATCATCCCCTCTGCAAAATCCTTCTCGTTCTCCGCAATCGCGGCCACAGGTTGGCTAATATCCCATCTCAGCGTATCCCCGCTCTGTATGCTGAAGACGGCGCCCTCCGGAAGAATATCGTTGGACCGCATCCAATTTTCATAGAATTCTTTATGCTCTGCTGTTTCTGCTTCACTCATCGTGAGATTCCGGTCGCCCTCGATATACAACTGCCACCCGCCGTCCTTTAAGTTATAGTTGAAGGTGTACGGATTCCCGTCACGGTCCACGAATGACCAGATCCGGTTCATTCCATCAATCCGGTTCTCCTCCTTACGCTGCAGATCGAAGGACCGCTCGACAAGTGCCGCCATCTCCTTTCCATACTCCAAATCATAGATCCTTTCGCTGACATAAAGTGACGCCGGCTCTGCCTCTTCCGGAAGCTCGGCCTTAAGTTCAACCCCGACTTCGCGCATATCCTGCTTAATGGCCGGACGGATGGACAGATTGCCAAGCTCTTTATTCTGATAAACGGCTATTGCACCAGTGAACAATAGAACAAAAACCAGCGGAATGCATAGCGCAAGCCCTGCTGAACGAAAAGCCAGCTTTCGCTGCTTTACACTGTCTAATATGGCGTTCATCATCAGGTAGCCTGCTATACTGCCAATCGTGTTGTGCAGGATATCGTCCAGCTCAAATATGCCTCTGCGGCTAATCATTTGGAAAAGCTCAATACCGATGGTGACAAACAGAGAAGTCAAAAGCACACGAGTAAAACGCCGGGTTCTCATCCCAAGAAGCGGAATTAGAAATCCAAGCGGCATGAACATCAGCATATTAAAAATAATTAGCTGAAACTCGCTTAGCGACCATTGATGCCAGGCACTTAGATAACCGCTGAACAGCCGGAAATTAACCCACCCTTCAAAGTTCTGGCCCCTGCTAAAGGTGGTCAACACCATTACGATACCGAACCACATGATGAGCAATAGAGCGGTTATGCACTTTTTTAGCGGTAGCCTTCTTTGCCCGCCCTTCTTGCGGTATAAAGTATAAGAGAGACCCAGAGCTCCTAAAACCGCCAGCCCAACAATCAATACCTTAGACAGAATAGGCAGCAGCGCGCTGATTACACCTTGAAAATCCATGTTATATTACCCCCATTTTACGTAGGACAGGTTGTATGATATTCCTAATTAAGAAGCCTACTGTATAAAAGACGGAGCTAACCCGCATTATGTATCAGCATTTGAATGAATTTTCTATATGCGACATGCCTCAATAAGGCAAGAACGGAGCCCTTCAGGATCTGTAATGGCATGTTTTGTTTTACCCGCATTACAACAAAAAAGCTTCCGGCTGCCCTTACGGACAACTCGGAAGCTTTCTTCATTAGGATGCGGTCGAGAGGACTCGAACCTCCACGGTATTGCTACCACACGGACCTGAACCGTGCGCGTCTGCCAATTCCGCCACGACCGCAAATTTAAATCTCTTGCAGCACAAGAAATAATATATCATGAATTTTGGAGGATGGCAAGGGGTTTTATAAAAAAACTGGTTCAACTAGCGGTTGAGGTATAGTGATGCTTTTACCGCTTTTAATCGCTGGTCATCAAGCCATATGGAATTATAATGAAATTACGACGTCGAATTTTAATCCAGGAGACGAAAATATGATCAATGTTGAAAATGTAGGTAAAAGGATCGCCATGCTGCGTAAAGAAAAACATCTGTCACAGGAACAGTTGGCTGAACAATTACATGTCAGTGCCCAGGCGGTATCGAAATGGGAAACCGGCAGATCACTTCCTGAAACGGCTACTTTGCCGCTGCTCTCCAGTATTCTGGGTCATTCCATTGACAGTATTCTGCTGCCGCAGGAGCTCGCTGTCCTCTCTGCAGTCTACACGGATGGAAACGAGCATCTGGATGTGACCCATTTTATAAACCAGTTTATTACCGGTAACCAGCTCTCTTTAACCATCAGCGATCAGACCTTTCCTTACAACCTTCACAGCGACAGACCTAAGTTGCTCATAGTCAAATACGAGACACCATCGGGCATCTACTCCAATTATGTACTAATGGACCAGCATCTCGTTATAGATACTCATTCAAAAGGATACCAAACTGGCAGCAACAAATTAGAAATTATCTATGCCGCTTACGGTAATGATCTGGCCTGCCGCGATGTTCTGAGTAAAATGAAGCACTATGCATATTTTCAGTGGAAGCAATTCACGGTCAGCCAGGAGTTTTTCCCTGGCCGGATTGATCATCAGGGCAATGAATATCTCCTGCTCGTCTATTTGAATGCAGAAGGTATCTATACCGTAAGCTGTGCAGAGGGTGGAGTGATGCATTATAATCCGGATCAGAGCCATCTATTTACAGGCGCAGCTCTCCATAATCATTATATTGTCGAAAATATCGGAAGTTTAAGTTTTGGCAAAGGTATGGATTGTTCCTGGGCAGGTGCTCTTTATACATCATTGTCCTCTATGGGTGTGGAGACCAATTATGAAGAGGTGATGGGTGTTTCGGGAGCTTGCTGGAGAATTGCCTTTGATCCGGTATGGGATTACAGCTCAGCCGATGCTCTTGTTGCCTATGACTATGCCACCCCTGCATTCAGCGCCTTCGGGATTGATGCCAGCTTTGCAGGCCATCCTACGCCGGAAGAACGTAAACTGGAGAAGCAGAAAATCATGGAGTGTATCCGCGGGGGGCGACTGCCGATTGCTATCAATCTTAGGGTTGCGCCGGAGTGGGGGGTTATTACCGGATATTTGGACAACGGCAGCACCCTGTTATGCCGGAGCTATTTTGATGACGAGACCTTTAACGAACTTAAGAATGATCCTGAGTTTCAGGAAGATATGAACATCAGTAAAGGCTATCTGTATGTGGACCAATGGCCGTATAAGCTAATTCGGATAAACGACCTAAGCCCTGCTCCCTCTGCACTGGACAATTTATATGCTTCACTTCGGATTAAGCTGGACTCCATGCAGATCCCGGTGAACAACAGCTATACTCTGGGGTATGCAGCTTTTAGGATCTGGCGGGAGGGGCTTCTAGATCACCAATGGTACCAATCTGCTGATGACGAGACCTTCGCGCGCAGAGGCGGTGTGAATCACTTTTGCATGATGGCACTGACCGATGCACGCAGAAGTGCTGCCGCTTACTTGCAGGCGTCACTGCAGCATGTACAAAACCCTTCCGCCCACCCCGTACTGGAAGAACTGGGTGGTATATATCGGCAAATTTATATGCTGCTTGATCATTTTTATAGAAATATGACTGAACCGGCTGTCCTGCAGGGAAGTTCTTCAGCCAAGCAGCTTTGGAACCGGGAACACCGGGAGGAGCAGGCCGGACTACTGCACACCGTAACCAATTTAGAACGCAGAGGGGATGAGTTGGCCGCTCAGATCCTGAATATCCCTACCGAAAGTTAAACATACATTGAACCCGTCCTCCACAGCAGTACACTGAAGAATAAAGGACGGGTTTCTGTTACTACCTGGTGTTCATTCCTTAAAAGCCAGCCACAACCGCCGGCTTACTCCGCGATCCCGCTAAGCTTCTTCACCGGCCGCAGCACCGCATAGCCGTAGCCCTCGGGAAAATGGCGCTGGTAATCCTGCTTATTCTCCTCGTCCCAGGCATATCCCATCACCCCGGGATCATAGCTCCAGGCGACCTGCTCCACTGTCCGCATCACGGCACCGTTATCCTTGAGATAATCAAACGGCGGATGAAAAAAGACCAGATATTCCGAAGCCGGGATCTCTTTGCATTCCATGCCCTCAGGAATCTCTCCGCTGTAATCTGCCGGTACCGGGATGCCGTATAAATACCCCTTTTGCCCATTCTGATAAAACCATCCGGCTGTCTGCCCCAATTGTCCGGCAAGCGTATGATGGGACATACTCTCAAGCGTGCCGGCAATCTCGTCACAGTCATGACCGTTATTCCAGAACCCGCCGTAGTTGTGCGAATTCAGATCCCATATCCCAATGAACTTATGGGCAGGTATGAATTCAAGCTTGATCTCCGCTTCCTGCAGATGAACTTCCCTCATTTTATCGCGCTCCCTGATCAGATAGTGATAAGGCGAGAATACTTCAGCACGGATGGCCAGCGGAATGGGCCTTGGTGACTTACGGTAAGCACCGGGCGTGACCCTGAAGGCTTTGACAAAAGCCCGCGAGAACGCTTCCTGTGAGGAGAATCCGTATTTGACTGCAATATCCAGTATGCGCGTATCACTGTCACGGAGCTCCAGAGCGGCACGGCTGATCCGGCGCTGCCAGATATAATCCCGCAGAGTCATCCCGGTCAGGGCATGAAACTGTCTGGTACAGTAGTAGGGTGAATAACCAAGCTGTTCTGACATTCTCATCAGTGTCGGCGCCGACGTCAGATCCCCGTCAATCCAATCCACCATCCGCTGGACCAGCTCATTCCATTCGTACATTGAAGTCTCCCTCCTTTCACTGCTGATCTTAACAAAGGCATGGGGGTACAGTTTTGATCTGAAATGCAGTTTCACATGACTATCCAAGCTAGCGTAGAGCACACACTTATCACTCTAACAGGAATTTCTCCATTTAATTTCTCCATAAGTACCGGTATGACAACATTAATGGGAAAAACTCCGCTTAATCAGCCTGATTTCATTCAAAAGTGCCTGTAAGCTTAGAATTAACGGGAGGTTTTCCATCTAACAATAATAAATCATAAAAAACAGAAGAATTAAGTGGAAAAAATCCCACTAAAATTTGAGCCCCTTCCAGGGCAGACAATGGTTATAAAGCCTTCTCCTAACACACGCCCCATGAAGTAAGTTCCGTAGCAGATTGAATAAAATTCATCATCCGCCTGAAATATTCCTGCCCTGTACGATACACGAGCACAAGCAGTATGCAATTCCCTGTGTACTATAAAGTAAATAGAACAATGAGGTGATCTTCGATGGCGAGTTCAGCAAAGGTCCGCAAGCAGGCCAAACGCCTCAAGGGCCACAAGGTCTGCATCACGCTGCATGACGGCCGTTCCTATGTCGGATGGATAACCGGACTGGAAAAAGAAGCCCTGATTCTCTCGCATCCGCCCGCTCCCCGTAAACCGCAGCGCAGCCGCAAACCGGGAAGGACTCCTTCCCGTCAGCATTTCCGCCAGCAAAAAGCAGAAGTATCCGCATTTATGCCGCTCTTGGGTTCCCTCCTTGGCGGCGGAGGCGGCGGAGCTGCACTGGGCGGGCTGGCAGGCGGTGGAGCCGGGGGATTCGGCGGCTTACTGGGCGGAGGCTTGCGCCTCTTCGGTATAGTCCAAAAGGCGATGCCGGTCATGAAGATGGGCTACGGCATGATCAAACAGATCAAGCCTTTTATGGAAGGACTGAAAGGTCTGATGGGACGGTAAAATGTAAAAGGACCCTAAGAGAACATGCTGCTTCTCTAAAGGGTCCTTTTGTTATAACGTCCTGGAGTTCCGGCTAATCCGGATAGAGAATCTTCTGAAAATCACTGCACAATTACTTCATATACTGCTGAACCAGCTCATAGCATCTTTCCTTCGTAACACTGGCCAGAGTCGCTGTATATTCCAGCGCTTCCATAGTGCCGCCTTCATACGCTAACGATGCTGTCTTCGCTGTCTCGTCTCTGTAGGCGATCCAGTCCAGCTGTGCTTCCTTCAGCTCCGCCATTTCGTCCTCAGGCAGCTGTCGCTTCAGCTCACTGTAAATATCATTCAGCGCTGTATCCCAGCGTTCATATTCTTCGCCCGCTGCTTCGTGCATAGATGCTGTAATTCCTTCATCGTACAAGGGCTGCAGATCCTTGAGCCCTGCCTCTATATCATCCAGCTTCTGCAGGTACTGCTGCTGTGTCTGTGAAGCTGCAGCGCCATCTGCCGCTGCAGGCGAAGCTTCCGCCGGCGCTTCTGTGCTTTCCGGCGCCGGTGTTGCTTCCGGCACAGTTTCCTGTGCCTGCTTGGCGGTGGCCTGTACTTGCTGCGTCTGCTCCGGCGCCGCCGTCTGGTTCCCGGCACTGTTCCCGGCATTGCTGCCGCATCCGGCGAATACGATACTGCTGATCAATAACGTTAATAGAAGTTGCTTTTTCATGATTAGTCCTCTCCCTGTCATCTGAATATAGTCTGTGTTGGCATAGGCGGTTAATCACTTAGACGAAAAGACACCCAAAAAGGTGTCTTTTGCATCGGATTTTCTTCAGCTGAGGTACAAGCCCCAAAAAAGGGCCTGAATGTCCGTTAGACTTGTTTGAACTCCAGGGAACCGATCTGGATGCCCGGCTTCACGTAATCAAACTTCAGCTCGTACAGGCCTGCTTCAAGCTCCACTTTGACAAGCTTCAGCTTAATCCATTGTCCTTCAGTACCATTCGTCTGAATGGTGGTCACTGTCTGACCGTTCAGAGTCAGATTGCACGCGCTCTGCGCAAGCTCGGTATCCGGAGACATGACATTCGCAAAGACACGGTATACACCGGCCTGCTCCACGTTCATGAACGTGGACCCGGCTGCAGCCGGTTTAACCTCAGCACTTGACTGTGCCTGCTCCTGCGGCAGAGATGCATTAGCCTTGAAGGTATCAATCGTCTCTTCGATCACCTGATCTCTGGAGAACACCGGCGCCTGCATGATGAACCTGCAGATGTTCATGGCACTGCGCTGCAGCTCACCGCGGGTAAGCGTACCGTCTGCAAGCGATTCAATCGTATTGTCGCCCCATACATTGGTTTCTGCGCCATAGTTGCTGACAACCATGTACAGATCATTTTGTGCACGGACCATCCAGTTGGTATATTTCCGGCTCGCCGGACCGCCTTCGCTGACATTGTTCATGATTGCCCACCAGTCGGTCATAACAATGCCATCGAAGCCCCATTCGCCGCGGAGAATCGTGGTATTCAAATCATAGTTGGAAGCCGCCCAGTGTCCGTTAACCGGATTATAGGAGGTCATGATTGAATTTGCTCCGCCTTCTTTAACTGCAATTTCAAAGCCTTTCAGGTAGATCTCCCGCAGGGCGCGTTCAGAGACAACGGCGTCCACCTTGCTGCGGTACTTCTCCTGGTTGTTGCAGGCAAAATGCTTCAGCGTGGCATTGGAGCCGCCTTTTTGAATTCCGCGGGTGCAGGCTGCAGCGAATACCCCTGAAATCAGCGGATCTTCCGAGAAATATTCAAAGTTCCGACCGTTAAGCGGACTGCGCCGGATGTTAAGACCTGGTCCGAGCAGCGTATCGACATCATTTCTTACCAGCTCCCGGCCTTCCATCACGTACAGCTCCTCGACCAGGTCCGCATTCCAGGTAGCCGCAAGCAGGGTGCCGATGGCAACCTGGGTGGCCTTTTGTCCGCTGTCCATGCGGATACCAGACGGGCCGTCTGCCGTACAGGCAACCGGAATGCCATAGCTGAACAGCTGATCACTCACGCCGCCAAAGGCCGAAGCTGTACCCGGTGTTACCAGCGGGCTGCTCATGCCTTCGCCTCTGACAATCGCTGCCAGATCTTCGTCGCTAAGCTGGGCGATGAAGGCCTCGATGCTGACCTTTCCTTCATGTACATCTTTCAGTTTGTATCCTTGATCCCCGGTCTGCTCCAGCGTCTTTGGAAGCCTCTTCTCAATCCGTTCCGCCATGGAGATCTTCCGCTTTGGTGCCTCAACATAAGTCAGCTCATAGGATCCGTCCGCTTTGCGGGCGCCCGGCATCATTCTGGTGAAGCTCTCGACCGGTGCCATGGCCTCTTCCAGCTGCTGCACAATCTGAAGCTCCTCCACAGCATAGCCGTCTTGTCCATCGACAGTGAGCGCTGTCAGCGACTTGACGCTGGTGCCTGCGTAGAAGCGGTAAGTTCCGGCTTCCAGCACATACGCAGAAGCATGCCCGGTCACACCGGCATCATCATAAGAAGCCATAATATGAACAGGGAAGCTTACCGTAAGGCGCTCGGATTGGCCCGGCTGAAGAAGTCCTGTCTTGCCGAAAGCAGCGAGCGCTCTGGCCGGCTGGCCCAGCTGGCCTTGCGGAGCCTCATAATAGACCTGAACAACCTCTTTACCGGCAAAAACAGTCCCTGTATTAGTTACAGTTATATCTACTGACACATAGGTTGCTCCGTCTTTGACAGACAGCTTGGCTTCTTCCGGCTCAACGGTAAAGGTGGTGTAGGACAAGCCGTAGCCAAATTCATACTGAACCTTTTCCGGACAGAAGGTCTCAAAGTAACGGTAGCCCACATAAATATCTTCCTGATAAATATTCTTGAATTCATTCCCGTAATTACGGGTTGAAGGATAATCCTCAATAGAACGGGCAATCGTGTCCGTCAATTTACCGCTAGGTGTCACTTCACCGGCCAGTACGTCGGCAATCGCATTGCCGCCTTCCATACCGCCCTGCCATGCGTAAATAATACCGGCAATCGGGTGGGCATAGCCTTCATCATTCACCCAGCTCATATCGATAATATTCGACACATTAAGCACAACAACGGTTTGTTCAAAATGTGCAGTTACCGCTTTCAGCATTGCCTTTTCGTCAGCAGTTAACTGATAGCTTCCCGGCTCATCCGCGTTATCCTGATCTTCCCCGGCGGTGCGTCCGATCACGACGATCGCCTTGCCCGACTGGCTTCTTGCCTTAGATACCAGCTCGTCTGTCAGAGGCATTTCCTTCTGGTGCCACGGCTCTGCTGCCCAGCCGCCTCCGCCATTGTCAAAAGGATTGCTCTCAATCCACTTCTCATAGACGCCCGCCAGTTCTTCATTGACTGTAATGTCCTGTTTGCTGCGGAGCCCGTCCAGCAGATTGGTGGTATGCGAGACATGTACGCTGCCGCCGGAACCGGTTCCGCTGCGGTAGTAATTCACCTGAATTCTGCCAAAAACCGCGACGTTATCACCTTTTTGCAGCGGCAGCACCTGACCTTCATTTCGTAACAATACAGCGCCTTCTGCGGCAACTACTCTGCTAAATTCTGCGAAGCCTTCTAGTGGAATTCCGAGTTGTGTGCTCAATGTATTCTCTCCTATTCTCATCTCTATACAAATAATAGAATAACTTTATTATAAATATACAAGTATTCCCTCTCTAAAAGCAAAGACTGATTGTTGTACAGATCCATTAAAATGAAGCCTGCGGTCAGCCCCGTTGAGAGCGTTTCCGTCTTTACTGAATAATTCCCCGCGCTTGACCGGGAACCAAGACCTTAACGGATTCATTAGAATGTGCATGTGTTAAGGCCTCGCAACGCACCCTGTACGGGTTATCTCCGCGGCTTTCTGAACCGGTTGTACATGATGAGCGCACCAATGACCGCACCAACCATTCCCAGGCTGCTGGCCGAATCGGCGTCCATGCCGAACATCAGGCACAGATTAGTAACTATACTTCTTGAGAGTAACGCAACCAGTATCAGCATCAACGGACGCCAAAAGTTATATCTCATCCCCGCAACACTCCTGCCCCATTATTCGTAACTCCAGACTGAACCTTTAATAAAATAGAAATCTATTTAAATGCTATTATAGCATAAGTAAGAATACGCATACATTTTTGCTATAGGACATCGCGTATTTATCCTGCGGATTACAAATTCAATCTGCAATAGAACGTTTTAATACAACGGACGATTCCACCTGCTGTAATTGCAGAGTTATGTTCCATATTCTCCGGTATTTTGTTCCTTTCTTGCGGTTATGGCGATCTGCTATTCTTGATTTGCAAAGACAAACAAAGCTCATTAAGGGAGGTTGTCGCAATTGAAAATGAAACGTATGGCCGCCGGGATTACATCGCTCGTTCTTATAATGGGGCTGCTGGCAGGATGCTCTGGTAACGGCAGCAGTAATTCTTCTGCACCTACCAATGAAAGCGCTAGCACTGATACGCCGGCAGCAGCAAAGCCCGTTAAGCTGACCATGTGGGGCGGCGTTCCGCCGGAGTCAGGCCCGCAGGAGGTGATCGACAACTGGAACAAGGATCACCCCGAAATCCAGGTCGAATATGTCCGCTTCGTCAATGATGATGACGGCAACCTGAAGCTGGATACGGCGATGATTACCGGGCAGGACGTGGATTTATTTGTGAACTATACGATTTCCCAGGCTTCCAAGCGGGTTGATTCCAATCTGGCAGCCGACCTCAGCCAATTTACTGATTATAATATCGACGAGAAAATGGGGGCTGATGCGGAAAGCTGGAAAATCGGCGGCAAATACTACGGCGTGCCCACTACCAAAAGCCCGTTCTTCATCGCATTGAACAAGGATGCACTGGATGCAGCGGGTCTCCCGGTGCCGAAGGACTGGACCTGGGATGAGCTGCGTGAATATGCGAAAAAGCTTAAAGCAGGCAACCAGTACAGCTTCATTCAGAATATGGAGCCGTTCGTAGACCCGATTGACTCCGTGCTGTCACAGGAAGGCTACACCAAGAGCGACGGCAGTTCCAATCTTGACCATCCGCTGGTCCGCAAATGGCTCGAGACACTGGACACCATGATGAAGGAGGATAAAACTACACCGCCGCTCGGTGAACAGCTGACCTCCAAAATGCCGGTGGAACAGGTATTCCTCAGCGGAGACGTTCCCATGCTGAATATCGGGGCCTGGCTGCTGCGCAGCTCCAATAATTTTACTGATTTCCCGCGTGATTTTAAAATCGCCTTTGCTCCGGTACCGCGGCTGGCAGAAAGTGCAGACCAGTTCGTAAGCCGCGGCGGTCTGGGCGACTATATCTCCATAAACGCCAAATCCAAGAAGCAGGCGGAAGCCTGGGAGTTTCTGAAGTGGTATTCAGACGGCGGCATGGCCCCGATGGCCGCAGGAGGAAGACTGCCCGCTTCCAAGGATGCCAACCAGGATGATGCGCTGAGCAGCCTTCTGGGGGATAAGAAGGATACGTATGATCTCGATTCCCTCATGTACGTCATGTTTGATAATCAGACTCCGACCTATGTCCGCAGCCTGCCGCAGGAGGTTATGGATATGCGCTCGCAGGAGTATGAGAAGTATTTCCTGGGTTCACAGTCGCTGGATCAGACCCTCGATGCCATGGTTACCAGACATAACACTTATTTGAAACAGACTAAATAGAGGAATAGCCAATAGTAGGGGGAGGATTGCCAGATGCATAGGCAGCCTCCTCCTGCTATGTGAAGCAAAACAGTGAATGGCAGCAGGCTGCAATTAAATGTAAGCGCATTAATTCGGGGAGGGATTAGAATGAAAAGCTTCAGGTCTATCCGCACGTTCACGCTGTTGTTTGTTTGCATAGCCCTTACCATTACCGGACTTCCGTTGAAATCTGCTTACTCGGCCACACTCGACCCTGAGTACGATACTGCAAGAGGCAAATGGTTCGACATGCTGGCCGGAGGATTATATGATGCTTCCGACCCCGACATTGCCGCTGCAATTCAATCTATAACCGCAAAGGCACAGGATAATTGGAAATCAATGAATAAGGTACCCGCAGGAAGAACCTATTTGTGGAGCGATCTGGCCGCAAACTCCACCAACCCTACACATATACGCCTCTCCTATCAGAAGCTTTATGAGATGGCACTTGCCTATCAGACAGCCGGTTCTTCCCTCCAAGGAGATCCTGGCTTAAGAGACAGTGTTCTGGAAGGATTGGAGTTTTTATATGGCAGCTACTACAACAACTCTGTCACCCCTTATGGTAATTGGTGGGAGTGGGAAATCGGCGCACCGCTCGCCTTGAATGACAGTGTCGTTTTGATGTATGACGAGCTTTCCTCCGCAGCAGTTCAGAATTATATGAATGCCATTCAGCATTTCGCTGCGGGCCCCAAGGATACAGGTGCTAACCGGGTATGGTCCTGTGCTATTACCATAGGCCGAGGAATTCTATCACAGGATGAAACGCTGATCCGCAAGGGCGTAAACGGGTTAAGTCCGGTGTTCGGCTATGTGACATCCGGTGATGGCTTCTACGAGGACGGTTCCTTCATTCAGCATGAAAAATTCGCTTATAACGGTTCCTATGGCCTAAGCCTGATTGAGAACTTGAGCACCGCCCTGTATCTGGTCACCGGAACCTCCTGGGATGTAACCGATCCGGCATCAGAGAATGTGTACCGGTGGGTTAACGATTCCTTTATTCCTTTTGTCTATAAAGGCGCGTTGATGGATATGGTACGGGGCCGGGATATTTCCGTCTTCAGCCGGCAGGATCACGCTACCGGTCACCGGATGATTGCTGCTATTGTCAAAATAGCACAGTCCGCCCCCGAGCAGGAGGCTTTGCGCTACAAAAGTATGATTAAATACTGGCTGCAGAATGACACCACTCATAGTGTGTATGAAAATCAGTCTATCGACTTCATTCAGCGCACGAAGGCAATTATGGCAAATCCCCATATTAGTCCAGCCAAAGAGCCGGTTCAGACCAAGATATATTCAGCAATGGACCGGGCCGTTCACCTGCGGCCGGGCTTTGGAATAGGCATTAGCATGTTCTCCAAGCGCATTGCAAACTTTGAAACGACGAACGGCCAAAATCTGAAAGGATGGTATACAGGTGCGGGCATGACCTATTTGTACAATGGTGATTCCAATCAGTATGGAGAGAACTATTGGCCGACTGTTAACGCCTACCGGATGCCGGGTACTACCGCCGTTAACGGAAAACCGATGACTGCCGAAAGTCTCTCCCCCCAGACCTGGGCTGGCGGAACTGCCTTATCCGAAGGATTCGGGACAGTCGGCCTGTCGTTTGAGCATCTGGGTGCAGATGTAACCTCCGCTATGCAGGCCAAGAAATCCTGGTTCCTCTTTGATGATGAAATGGTTGCCCTCGGGACAGGTATAACCTCCACTTATGGAAGTAATGATGTCGAAACGATTGTGGAGAACAGAAAGATTAACACCGCCGGGGACAATCCTCTGACTGTTAACGGTATACTTAAGCCTTCAACGGCAGGCTGGTCCGAAACGATGACCGGAGTCAAGTGGGCCCACCTTGCCGGAAGCTCGCCGGGATCGGATATCGGCTATTATTTTCCTGGAGTGGCTACAATCGAAGGCCTTCGCGAGGAGCGCAGCGGCAAGTGGTTCGATATCTCCAAGTATTCAGGCGTTCTGGAACCGGGCAATCCCACGCATACCAACCGTTTCCTGAATCTCTACTTCAATCACGGAACAGCACCTACCGATGCTTCCTATGCCTACGCGCTGCTGCCCAACCAGACGGCCGCCCAAGTGAGCAGCTATGCAGGCAATCCTGACTTTATCGTTCTCGCCAATAACTCCAGTGTACAGGCGGTTAAGGAGAAGAAACTGCATGCGGTTGGTGCCAACTTCTGGACCCAGACTGAGCAAAGTGTAGATATAATTAAAAGCTCAGGCAAAGCTGCGGTTATGGTCAAAGAAAACCCTGGCAGCGATTTGTTCCTGGCTGTCTCTGACCCCAATCAGCCGGCTTCGGGTACGGTGACCCTAACGCTGGACAAAAGTGCACGATCCGTTCTGTCTGCCGATCCGCGGATTACCGTTCAGCGTCTCAGCCCGTTCATTCAGGTGACCGTAGATGTCGGAGGCTCCAAAGGCCAGCCTATTGAAGCCAAGTTTGCTCTGGAGACCTCCAATGCTGTCCATATCGAGGCCGAGGAGTACAGCAAGATGAGCGGAATTCGCAGAACATCCACTACGGATGTAAACGGAGCCTATCATATCTCTGGTTCAAACGGCAGCTGGGCTGCTTATAAACAGCTTGATTTTGGACCGGGGACTCCAGACATTAATTTGCGCATGGCTACCGCCAATTCAGGCGGGACGCTGGAGCTGAGAATGGATAGCGAGACAGGTCCGCTTGTCGGTTCCCTGGCGGTTAAAAGCACCGGCGGGTGGTCTGCCTGGTCAACGATCACCGTGCCGCTCACCGGCGCAAACGGTATCCACGATTTATACCTGTTACTCAAGAGACCGGATACCTTGGGTGTGGCCAGCATCAATTGGCTCGAATATCAATGGCGGGATGATACCTCTGACAAGACCCCCCCTATCATTCACCTTGCTCCGGATACAACCGAGCCGTCCGGAAGAGATATTATCGTTACAGCTGACATTCAGGATGACAGCGGCATCAGCGTGACCAGATGGACCTACGGGGATCAGCCAGTATCCTATTTTGCTTCAGGCGGGACAGCATTGGAGCGTGCCAGTGTGACCGGCACCACCTACTATAGCTTTAACGCACAGCATAACGGAGTTTATACGGTCTATGCCCAGGATTTAGCTGGTAATGAAGCGGTGTCCACCCTCAAAATCGACAATATTACAAGAGGGCAACCGGCAATACTGCTGATCCCAAGTCCAACTCTCCCCACCTCCGGGAATGTTTCTGTCATCGCCGCGGTGAACGTGCAGAGCGGCTTAGCAAGCCTAAAGTACGATTGGGGCCAGTTTGATATGGCGCATTTCACGAAAGGCGGAGGCATCATTCTTTCCGATCCTTCCGTTCCTATTGAGGCTACAGAAAACGGCTGGATAACAGTATATATAAGGGACGGAGCGGGCAACGAGAAGCTTCAGCAAATTCAGGTTTCTAACATAGACCGGGACAAACCGCTTCTGACTCTGCTGGGGGAATCTGTCGTTCAAATCGCCCAGGGAAGCAATTATCAGGATGATGGCGTAATCGCGGAGGATGCCACCGAGGGAGATTTGGCCTCCCGCGTTATTGTTACGGGCAATCCGGTCGACACTTCCAAATCCGGAATCTATAAAATTTATTATGATGTGACTGATACTGCCGGTAATGCTGCTGACAGGGTAGAAAGAACGGTAAAGGTTACAACAGCCGATAAACCCGCTTCACAGCCGCAGTGGCCAGCCGGAAGCAGCCTGGACATTACGGATATTGCTCCCACCAGCCTGAAGCTGAATTGGCCTTACGCAACGGATGACACGGGAGTGGCAGGATACCGCCTATATGTTAATGGTACTGAACTGGCTGATATACCAGGTGACGAGTCATCCTATACACTAACCGGGTTAACGCCAGATACGAAATATAACGTAAAGCTGACCGCATACAATCCGGATGATCTGGAGAATGAAGGATTAACTCTGGTCGTCTACACGCTCCGTTCCTCTGGAGACGGCGGCAGCACCGGTTCCATAACCAGCGGAAGTGCCCTGGTGAGTCCTGGCAATACCGCACTACAGCAGGTTGAACTGCATGCTGACGGACAGATCCTTCCGCTTTCTTTCATATTGCTTGAAAAGGAATGGGTTTACCGTGCCGAGACAAGACTTTCATCGGCAGCTATCAAAGCGGTTCCTGCAGATTCCACAGCTGTAATCAGGCTGAAGAATGCCCAGGTTGATGAGCACGGACTTGTGCTGCTCCGCGAAGGAGATAATGTGTTTGAAATTGAAGTGTCAACGGCAGACGGAGCAAGCAGGATCTATCCACTAATCATTCACCGTACAGCAGCTGAGCCTGCCGGAACTGTTCCTGTGCTTACCGATCTCTCCGGCCACTGGGCCGAGCAATCCGTTTCAGACGCTCTGTCCGATGGGATCATCAGCGGATACCCTGACGGATCGTTCCGGCCCGATCAGCCGGTCACCCGTGCAGAATTTGCCGTTCTGCTCATGAAGGCTCTGCATTTGGAGGCAGGCTCCGCGGAGCTGGCTTTTACAGACCGCAGCCTGATCGGCGCATGGGCTCAGGGGGCAATATCCGCAGCCGTTGAGTCTAAAGTAATAAAAGGCTACAGTGACGGAAGCTTCAAGCCCGCCTCAGTCCTGTCCCGTGCTGAGATGGCCGTAATGATCGCCAGAGCGCTGGGACAGGAGCCGGCTTCCCATAAAGCTGCCGATTTTGAGGATCACAGCAGTATTCCAGAGTGGGCGGCAGGGTCTGTGCAATTGCTCGGCAGGCTGGGAATCGTAAACGGCCGCGGGGGTAACCTGTTTCAGCCTCAGGCGCCGGCAACAAGGGCAGAGGTTGTCGTTACCCTGCAGCGGATGCTTGAACAACAAGTTGACCTATAGCAGATACCGGTGGAGTGGGACCATGTCCCCCTCCACTCTTTTGCATATGTCAACGTTTCCCAATAGAACAAATCTATGCATTTCCAGACGCAGCCGCAGCACCGCTGCAACAAAACCATGCAATTTTAGATATCACGGATATGGAATTTTTTATATGTTATAATTTAAGCAACACTTGCTGGTGCGTTTCATGATGCAGCTGCATTGTACTGGAGGTCGCATCGCTATGTCCGGACTTATGCGTGTTCTTGTTCCCCAGAAGCTGAAATACCGTTTGTTCGCAGCCTTTGTATTCCTGATTCTGCTGCCCTTCTGTGCCCTCAATTTATACAACTATCAGCGTATCGAGACGCTGGTCCAGAAGAAAATCAGCCAGCAGAGCCACTATCAGCTGGAGCAGATGTACCGGACACTGGAGGACCAGATCAGCATTGCGTTCAAGACCCTGATTTTCCTGAAGCAGGAGGACACGGTCCAGTCTGTGCTTCTCCATCCGGAGCTGCGCAATGAGCTGGAGAACAAGCGGCTGATGGAGAACATTTTCAAGAATCTGAACAACAGCTTTTTCCTGTACAATCCTTCAGTTTACTTTATGATTCTCGATTTACATGAAAGCGTATACACCTCTTATCCCCCAAGAGATTCGCTCGTTTATGAGGATTTGCGGAATCATCCCGACTTCGACCGGAGCCAGATGAACAGCAGCTCCTACCACTGGGTCCCTAATGACAATAATTATGTCTTAAGAGATGTATCAACCAGCCCTTATCTGCTCTCTTTATACGCCTACCTGGAGGATGCCCAGAATAAGCCTTACGGCATGGCCCGGATCAGCATTGATTACTCTTATTGGCTGCGCTCCCTTCACAAGCAGCCTGATCTGCAGCAGCAGTATTTCCTGATTACACACTCCGGGGAAAATATCTCCCAGTCCGATGTGGACAGTTCTTTATCGGATGAGGTCAAGGCCAGACTCGCGGAACAGCCCGGACAGCAGTATTTTATCGATAAGGCATCAGGTTCCTTAATTAACTATATTTATGTGGAATCACTCGACTGGTACATCGTCAACCGCATCCCCCTCTCGGTGCTGTTCGTGGAGATGGAGGGGCTGAAGGGGCAGTATTTTATTACTTTTTTTGCGCTGATGACTGTATTTCTGATCATGACCTTCCTTATCGCCACAACCATCACCCGGCCGCTGTCCCACTTACAGAACAAAATGAAGGCCGCTGTGCACAAAAATCTGAAAATCCGTCTGCCTGAGCACAAATTCAGCGGTGAAATTCTGGAGCTCACCCGGACCTTTAATACGATGCTTGATGATACGAACCTCCTGATTCAGAAGCTGAAGGCAGAGGAGCGGCAGAAGGAAGCTGTACATTTTCAAATGCTGCTGGCCCAGACCAACCCCCATTTTCTGCTGAATACGCTGAACACCATTAAGTGGATCGCTATCCGTGAGCAAAATGAGGATATTACGGGCATCACCCTGTCTCTCGGCCTGCTGCTGGAAGCCAGTCTCAACACCGACAAAGATCTGATCTATTTAAAGGATGAACTGGAGCTTGTGCAGGCTTATGTCCATATCCAGCAGGTCCGGTACCGCCATAAATTTGAAGTCACCTATGCGTATGATGAGGATATCCTCTATGCGCTTGTTCCGAAGCTGAGTCTGCAGCCGCTGGTGGAGAACGCCATTATTCACGGCCTCGGACCGCTCCCGGACAACGGTCTTATTGAGATTAGGGTACACCGTGACGGAGATGGCAGGCTGGCCGTTCAGATCAAGGATAACGGAGTCGGCATGGCCCATTCGCAGGCTGCAAAAACTGTGCGCAAGCGCCCCGGCATCGGCCTTAGTAACATTCAGGAACGGCTGCGGCTCCTGTTCAGGGAAGAAGGCCATATGGAGATCCGTACTTCAGATCAAGGGGTCACAATTACATTCACGATTCCTTTTCTGCTCTCTACACCTTACGGCAATGAGCATCCAGCTTAATACCATGAACATCCGGGAGGTTATCACGCATGTGGAAAGTTCTGCTGGTTGAAGATGAAGTGTTCGTACGTGAATCGGTACGCGAGATTATTGCCTGGGAGGAACTCGGCTTCACTGTAAGCGGGGAGGCAGGCAACGGCGCAGAGGCTTTGGACATGATCCGGCAGGACGCCCCTGACCTGGTCATTACCGATATTATTATGCCCGGGATGGACGGCGTGGAGCTCCTCAGAAGGACCCGGGAGGAAGGATTCAGCCCCCGCTTTGTAATGCTCACCTGTATGAGCGACTTTGAGTACGTTCGGCAGGCCATGGAGTATGGCGCATCCAATTACATTCTGAAGCTGTCGATGAGCGTCAATTCGCTTCGGGAGACGCTGCGCAAGATCAGCAGCGAGCTTCTGAGGCAGCAGGACAGCAGGGATGCCGGTGCTTCCGTTCCTGCCAAATCTGCGGACAGCAGCGCTGGCACACAGGCGCCTCTTCTTCCTGAAGAGGTAACCTCCCATCCGGAAATCCAGAAGATCCTGCAGTATATCCATGATCACTATCCGCAGGATATTACGGTGAAGTCGATGTCCCAATACGTGATGATGGGCGAAAATTATGTCAGCACCCTGTTCAAAAAGAAAACCGGCCAGACCCTGATCCACTATCTGCACCAGGTCCGTGTCAATCAGGCGATCCAGTATCTGATTCATTCCGATCTGCCGGTGTATGAGGTCGGCAACCGGGTCGGCTTCATGAACGACAATTATTTCATCAAAATCTTCAAACGTTTAACCGCCTGTACCCCCAGCCAGTTCCGGCAGATGAACAAGGGCAAGCCGGAAACGGTCAGCAGCTGATCCATAGCTTTCTAATTAGAGCGGCATTCCTACACGGATTGCCGCTTTTGCTGTTATAGCGGATAGAACAAAACTATGAAATACCGTATTTTTGCCTGCGTAAAACTGTATATTTCTGTGCCATGAAGTCGGGGGTTTTGTTCCTTAACCGCTTTCAATCCGCTTGCTACACTTGATGTGTAAATATCAAAAGACCTAAAAGGAGTGGGGTTATGTGAAGACATCCTGGATGAAACGGCAGCAGTACCTGGGCTATCTTTTTATCGGGCCAAATATGATTGGCGTGATTTTATTTTTTATCATTCCGGCCGTCTATTCGTTCTATCTCATGTTCACAGACTACAAATTTATGAATCCGGAGACGAATTTTACCGGTCTGGCCAACATCAAGCGGATGCTCGGGGACGAGGTCTTCTATACCGCGATCAAGAACACCCTGCTGTTCCTGGCCTCTGTGCCTGTGTCGATCGGGCTTGCGTTCATCGTCGCCGTTGTCCTCAACCGTTCGGTGTATTTCAAGAAAATGCTGCGTGCGTTATATTTCATGCCTTACATCACCAGCGGGGTGGCTGTAGCGTTTGTGTGGATGCTGCTGTTCCAGCCGAACAACGGCCCGGTCAACGGTATTCTGCGGTCCCTGGGCATTGCCAATCCTCCCGGCTGGTTATCTACCATGGAAAGCTCGATGTATGCCATCGACATTATCTGGATCTGGTTCATGCTCGGCTACAATATGATCATTTACCTCGCTGCCCTGCAGGAAGTATCCGGCGAACTGCTGGAAGCCGCCAAAATTGACGGTGCCCGCACCTGGCAGACGGTCCGCAGCATCCTGTGGCCGCTGGTCAGCCCGACGACCTTTCTGCTGCTCATTACCGGATTGATCATGTCCATCAAGCAGTTCGGCATTATCCAGGCCATTACGCAGGGCGGGCCGGGGAACAGCACCACGGTGTTATCCCTGTTCATTTACCAGAACGCCTTCCGCTATTACGAAATGGGTTATGCTTCCGCGGTATCCTGGGCCCTGTTCCTGATTATTATGATTTTTACTGTGATTCAATGGCTGGGCCAGAAGCGCTGGGTTCACTACTAAAGGAGGAAAGACAATGAATAAAGCCGTGTTATACAAGAGCATTATTACGCTGATCATGGTGTTTTTCAGCATCGTGATGATCGTGCCTTTCCTCTGGATGATCAGCACTTCGTTCAAGACTCCTGCGGAAGTTTTTGAATACCCCATCCGCTGGATTCCGGCTCATTTTAACTGGGATCATCATGTGAAGGTATGGAGCGGGTCCGGCAGCTTTGTGCAGTATTATCTGAATTCGCTCAAGGTCTCGGTCATCAGCACGATTGGAGCTGTCCTTCTGTCAGCACTCGCCGCCTACGGCTTTTCAAGAATTGAATTCAAAGGACGCAATACCATGTTCCTCGTGTACCTGTCGATGATGATGGTGCCGCCGCAGGTGCTGTTCGTGCCCAAATTCATCATGTTCGACTGGGCCGGCATCTTCAACACCCATTGGGCGCTCATACTGCCCGGGATGTTCACGATCTTCGGTGTGTTCATGATGCGCCAGTTTTTCCTCTCTGTGCCCCAGGAGATATCCGAAGCTGCTTTTATCGACGGTGCGGGCCACTTCCGGATCTTCTCGCGGATCATTCTGCCGATGGCCAAGCCTTCCCTGGCTACCCTGGCGATCATTGACTTCTCCTGGCACTGGAATGACTACGAGAATGCGCTGGTATTTCTGATTGACCATGATTTGTTCACGGTACCGCTGGGTCTGCAGAATTTCATTCTTGAAAATAACGTCGATTACAACGGCATGATGGCTGCGGCAACCGCCGGTATTATTCCCATGATCCTCGTATTCCTGGTCGGGCAGAAATATATTATCGAAGGCGTCGCAAGCTCGGCAGTGAAAGGTTAACTATTCCGCTTGAAAGGGGTATCCATTCATTATGAAATTGGAGCACGTACACAGTGACATTACAGTTGTCGGCGGAGGGCTGGCAGGCGTGTGCGCCGCTATCGCTGCGGCCCGGCTGGGCAAAAAGGTCGCGCTGATCCAAAACCGTCCCGTCCTGGGCGGCAATTCCAGCAGTGAGGTGCGGGTATGGGTATGCGGCGCCACGGCGCACGGAACAAACCGTTATGCCCGGGAGACAGGCATCATGGGCGAGCTGTTCGTGGAGAACCAGTTCCGCAATCCTGACGGCAATCCTTATCTGTGGGATCTGGTCATTCTTGAAGCTGTTCTTGCCGAGCCCAACATTACTCTCTATCTCAATACGGACGTACACGAAGTGGAAGCGGCTGGCACGGAGTCTGCACGGCAGATCCAATCCGTAACCGGCTGGATGATGGGCTCCGAACGGAGGATTATTTTCGAAAGCCCGCTGTTTCTGGACTGTACAGGAGATGGCCTCGTCGGGTTTCTAGCGGGAGCCGGGTTCCGGATCGGCCGGGAGGCACGCCATGAATACAATGAGGAATGGGCGCCGGAAACTGCGGATGACATTACGCTGGGCAGCACTATGCTGTTCTATACCAAGGATGCCGGACATCCCGTGAAGTTCGTGCCTCCCACTTTTGCCAAAGATATTACGAAGACGACCATTCCGATGAAAAGAGTGATCCGCAGCGGCGATTCCGGCTGCCATTACTGGTGGATTGAATGGGGCGGCGAGCTGGACATCGTTCATGACAATGAAGCCATCCGCGACGAGCTCTGGGCCGTGATCTACGGGGTGTGGGATTATATCAAAAACTCCGGTAAATTCGATGCCGGGAACATGACCCTGGAATGGGTCGGCTCCCAGCCGGGCAAACGGGAATACCGCCGGTTCACCGGGGAATATGTCTTGACGCAGAATGATATTATCAGCCAAAAGCTGTTCGATGACCGGATCGCCTTCGGAGGCTGGTCTATCGACCTGCATCCGCCGCAGGGGATGTATGCCACGGAGAGCGGCTCCAGGCATATGCATGCGGACGGCAATTATCATATTCCTTTCCGCAGCCTATATTCTGCGAATGTGTCCAATCTGCTCTTCGCGGGGCGCAATATCAGCGCTACACATGTCGCATTTGGAACAACCAGAGTGATGGCCACCTGTGCCATTCTCGGTGAAGCCGCCGGCACAGCCGCTGCCCTGTGTGCGGATAAGGGAATTTCACCTGCTGAGCTGTCGCGTGACCATACCCCGGCACTGCTGCAGACACTGCTGAAGCAGGATGCCTCTGTCTTGGGTCTGGCCAATGAGGATACTGGCGATTTGGCCCGGCAGGCACGGGTCAGCGCTTCTTCTTTCCTGTCCCGGATCGCCATTGAATCCGCCGACGGGGAATATCCGCTGGAGCATGACATTGCCGTCCTGCTTCCGGCTGATCCGGAAATCTGCGGTACGCTGGAATGGCTGGTGAGTGCAGCGGAAAATACGGAAATGACGGTGGAAGTCTGGAGTACCGGCAGACCGGAAAATTATGTACCTGCCGCTTTGGAAGCCCGGGTTACCGTTCCTGTCAGCAGAGGTAACAAGATGTGGGTGCCGGCGGCACTGGAATGGACACCGGAGATGCCTCAGAATGCTTTTGTTATTGTGCGCAGCAACCCGTCCCTCCGGCTGCATCTCTCCAGTACCCCGCTGACCGGGCTGCTGGCCTTTGAACGCGGTGCGGCACCAAGCGTCTCCAAGGATCTGGAGGATCACGACAGCACCCAGCCCGTGGTGGAATGGAGCATGAAACGGCTGAACCGTAAAGCCTTCTGTATGCGGACAACATTCCCTACAGACGCCTACCGGCCGGAGCAGGTTACAGACGGGTACACAAGACCTTATGGAGGACCGCATATCTGGCTGTCCGGGAGGCTTGAACAGGATGCCGAGCCATGGCTGGCACTGGAGTGGAAGGAGGAGCAGAGCATCCGGGAAATCAGACTTATTTTTAATGATGATGTCAATGAAGACCTTATTAATCTGCACCATCATATGACACCTTTTGAGGTCATTCCCGAGCTGGTGCGAAGCTACCGGATTGAAATGCTGGATGAGAAAGGCGGCTGGATCCCTGTCGCTGCAGAAAGAGACAACCGGAAGAGAAAGCGGGTCCATCTCCTGGAGAAGGCTGTAAAGACAAGTGCCATCAGACTGGTTGTACAGGAAACGAACGGTTCTGCCCATGCTGAAGTGATTGAGATGCGGGTGTATGCTTAAAATAAAGCATTTCGTGCGCAATCCCGGCAAGCTGCGGCATGCGATTAACTGAAGCAGCCGGAAGTTCCTGTTTGCCTGGACCTGCTGTATGGGAAACTTTACATGGGAACACTATTCGCTCCCTTCCCAGCGAATTTAATGACACCGGCAGCTGAAATTTAAGACACCCATGCGGATGTCTTCAGAGTGTTGAGAAACCCGGATCTTTTAATGGTCTTGGGTTTCTTTGCCGTGTTTCTATGTCTGCGGACGAGGCATCCGTTATATGCCTCATCCTCTTTCGCAGCTAACGGACGCAGCGTCCGTTATTTGCCTAATATCGCTCCGTTTCCATCGCTAACGGACCGCCGTTCCTTTATGCTGCAAAATGATGAGTAAATTGAGCCCTTTCGGATGAAATAACGGATCTGGGGTCCGTTAATATTTCAAAACATACCTTTAGCGCAAAATAACGGATCTGGGGTCCGTTAGCCTTAGCCTTTCCAAGTCATTAATAGGTTCTGGTGCGCGTGATTTGATGGATGGGAGCCGGCAATCGTTAACGCAGTGTCGTGTGAAATCAAAGCCACATAAAGAAGGCTGTCGTGACTCTCTCGACAGCCTGTCTGGCTTTTGACAGGAACATGTGTTCGGTATATAATTTAAATATAGGAGGAGGGTATTATACTGTGGATGTAATGGAGAAACTTGAGATTTTAACTGCTTCGGCCAAATATGACGTAGCCTGCACCTCCAGCGGTTCCAGCCGCAAGAGCCAGCCCGGAGGGCTGGGCAATGCCGCCAGCATGGGGATCTGCCACAGCTTTGCGGCAGACGGACGCTGTATTTCACTGCTCAAGGTGCTTATGACCAACGGCTGCGTATATGACTGTGCCTACTGCATCAACCGTAAATCCAATCCTGTACGGCGGGCTGCCTTCACACCGCAGGAGATTGCTGATGTAACCATGCAATTCTACCGCCGCAATTATATAGAAGGTTTATTCCTCAGCTCAGGCATTATGCGTAATCCCGATTATACAACCGAGCAGCTGATTGCCGCGCTTGAGCTGCTTCGTAACGAATATAAATTCAACGGCTATATCCATGTCAAAGCCATCCCAGGCGCAGACGATGCACTCTTATCCAGACTGGGCCTGCTTGCCGACCGCATGAGCGTCAACATTGAGCTGCCTTCCCAGGAGAGCCTGGACCGGCTGGCTCCGGATAAGAGCAAGCAGTCCATCCTGAAGCCGATGGGGCTGATCAAGAACAAGATTACCGAGAACCGTTCGGATCTCGTGAAATATAACCATGCTCCCCGCTTCGCGCCGGCAGGGCAGAGCACCCAGATGATTGTCGGCGCAACACCTGATACCGATTACCAGATTCTGAATCTTACCGAGGGGCTGTACCGGAAATACGGGCTGAAACGTATTTTCTTCTCCGCCTACACCCCTGTGGTGGAGGATTCACTGCTGCCTTCCCTCGATACTAAGCCTCCGCTGCTGCGGGAGCACAGGCTGTATCAGGCCGACTGGCTGCTGCGCTTCTACGGCTTTGAAGCCAAGGAGCTGCTGGATGAAGCAGCACCCAATTTCAATCCGCTGCTGGATCCGAAATGCAGCTGGGCCATTAACCACCCGGAGCATTTCCCGGTGGAAGTTAACCGCGCACCCTATGAGATGCTGCTGCGCGTGCCCGGCATCGGGGTAAGAAGCGCACAGCGGATTCTTAAGGCCCGCCGGGCAGGGACACTGGATTATCCTGCGCTGAAGAAGCTCGGCGTTGTCCTCAAGCGCGCCCAGTTCTTCATTACCTGCAAGGGCAGGCCGCTTGAAGGGCTTAAGGTCGGCGAGCATACCCTGCTCCGTTCACTTATGTCCGGTCACGAGCTTGCCCAGTTCCGCCAGCCGGAGGTGGAGCAGCTCTCCTTTTTCAGCGACACCGATCTGGAATCATTACCGGTAGCCGCAGCGTCAGCGTTCAGGATAGGAGTGTAGCCTGTCATGTTTGCAACCACTCCGCTGGCCTATACTTATGACGGAAGCTTCGAGGGCTTCCTGTGCTGTGTATTTGAGAGCTACCAATGGAAGCAGACCCCGCTCGCCATCCATTCGGATGCTGACGGTCAGGCTCTGCTGCTGGAGTCCAAATGGATTGATACCGACAGCGTCAAGGCGAACCGGGTGCTGCGCTCCATTCCCCTGAAGATCTCTCCCAAGGCTGAGGAGCTGGTCCGCAAGGGATTCTGGTCCAGTGTGCCGGACAAAGAAATGCTGCTGCTGAACTTTCTGTATCTCGGCTTTACTCATGGTCCCAAGGTAATGGATATGCTGGCAGATGACACGGTCAATGCCCTGCTTAAGGCCGTACACCTGCTCAACCGGGAGAGCCACCATTATATGGGCTTCGTAAGGTTCACCGTCTATGGTCCGGTTATGGCCGCGGTTATTGAACCGCTGGGCTACGTACTCCCCGTAATCCAGGACCACTTCTGCGACCGGTTCCAGGGCGAGAGCTTCATGATCTACGACAAAACCCACAAGGTGGCACTTATCCACCATCCCGGCCGGGATGCGATCATTCCGCTTCAGGAGTGGATTCCACCGGAGCCGGATGAAGGAGAGGCGGCCTACCGCCGTCTCTGGCAGGGATTCTATGATGCTATCGGAATCAAAGAGCGCAAGAATGACCGGCAGCGCGCCTCAATGATGCCGAAGCGTTACTGGAAGCACCTGCCGGAGATGAACGGCGGCCTGCCGTCCATGCGGGCAGGCCGGCCTGCTGCGAAGAGGAAAGCAGCAGAGCCTAAGAGCAGCGATACACGTCAGCTGCAATAAAGAAACAAAGCGAAACCCGCGCCCATTAAATGGCGCGGGTTTCGCTATAATCGGGCACTCTTAAGAGGTGCCTTTGTGTTCAAACGACCTATATGGAGACTTGCTCCAAGGCTTCTCTATTATCAGCTTACCCTGCAGGCTGTTGTGCTTTCCGGCGGCGTGTGCAGAGGATGCTAAGTGGAATTTCTCCCGCTAATTTTCAATTCCTTGCCGAAATCACGATGTTAGTGGGAAAAGCTCCACTTAAATGAGCCGGATTCCTCTATAAAACTAAAGAAGTCCTGATTTAGATGGAGTATTTCCAATTACATGCCGCAAAAGGCCATAAGTAATGAATTTAGATGGAGAAATTCCAGCTGAGCTAAGTGTCTGCCGGTACGTACTGAGCCGGCCTCTTTTTCGCTGGAGCGAGCTTCCCTGTTGAAACGGGCAGGCACTTCCACGAATATGCCAATCCAGCTGTTACATCTCCTCGTAAGTCGCCGGATCCTGATCCCACAGCCGGCCGTCCTCTTGGGTGAGGGCATTGATGGCGTTCATCTCCGCTTCAGTCAGCTCAAAATCGAAGATATTCAGGTTCTCCGCCTGATGTTCCTTGGATCTCGCAGCAGGAATCGGAATGGCCCCCAGCTGGGTATGCCAGCGCAGAATGGTCTGTCCGGGTGTTTTGCCGTGGGCTTCGGCAATGCCGCCGATAACCTCATTCTCCAGCATACTGTGGCCGCGGCCCAGCGGACTCCAGGACTCTGTTACAATACCATGTTCGGCGTCCTTCTCCCGCTGACGCTGCTGGTTAAATAACGGATGCAGCTCTACCTGATTAATACTCGGAGTGACGCCGGTCTCTTTTATAATCCGCTCAAGATGCTCCGGCAGGAAATTGCTGACCCCGATCGAACGGACATAGCCGCGTTTCTTCGCTTCAATCATGGCCTGCCAGGCTTCTACATACTTATCCGTCTTGGGGTTCGGCCAGTGGATCAGATACAGATCGTAATAATCCAGTCCGCCTCTATATAATGACTCTTCAATGGTCTCCAGCGCTTCCTTGTAGGCATGGTGCCGTCCCGGCAGCTTGGAGCTGATCAGCAGCTGCTCTCTTGGAACCGGGCTTTTCCGGACTGCTTGTCCTACAGTTCCTTCATTCTCATAGTTAAAGGCCAGGTCAATCAACCGATATCCGGTATCAATCGCATCCGTAAGCACCTTTACTCCTTCTGCTCCTTTATACCAGGCCGTTCCGAAGCCGATTGCGGGTACCTTCAGTCCATCGTTCAATACTTTTTCCGGGATATTCTGTGTCATTTGTAATAACCTCCTCTACTATGTTCTATATAAACCTAGCGCTTTGCCGCGACTCAATCAAATCTGACAAAATTAGCACCAGCTTCCAATCCGGCACCTGCTAATTTTAAGATCTTGTTCAGCTGTTGTCTCACCTCCTCCACTTGTCAGGCAAAGGAATATGTCTGACTGACTCTATGGGATGGTACAGCAGCATCCACGGGCCAGAATACCGCATAACCTGCTTGATCTTTTGGCGGTAAAACGGCTTGTAGCAGTGGACAGGACACTTTGCACAAGCGCTTTTCTCTTCGCCGAATTTACAGAGGGTGAGTCTTTTTACAGCATACTCCTGCAGATCCCGGCACTCCTCACACAACTCTTTATTACGGTGTTTCTTAGTGCAGTAAATACGGATCATTTTAGAGACAATATCCTTCTCCCTATGAATTACAGGGCCCTCGGTCAACTGGCGGCTGTCCCCGTTCGTCATACTCATCCTCCTATGGAAATATATAATTATATTGGTTAAATTAACAATACCATTTCGTGCCCGGATAATCTTTGTTAAACTTTCACAAAAATAGATTATAGATTTGCCGGAACCTATCTTATAATAAAAGTGAGCCGGAATCTTCGACCGTTTGTGAACGCGCGTTTACGGCCCTGTCTCTCATCCAATATGCAGGAGGAATGGTTATGCAATACGGTTATTTTGACGAGAAAAATAAGGAATACCTCATCACGAAGCCCGATACCCCGGCTCCCTGGGCCAACTATCTGGGCTCGCCGGAATATGGCGCCATAATTTCAGGGAACGCTGGCGGCTACAGCTTTGTGAAGTCAGGAGCTAACGGACGGCATGTCCGCTACCATTTCAATTCCCAAGACGAGCCGGGACGCTACATTTACGTAAGAGACCTGGAAAATGGCGATTACTGGTCCGGTTCCTGGCAGCCGGTGGGCAAAGATCTGGGCCAGTATAAGTCGGTATGCCATCATGGAACCGGATACACGAACATGACTGCCGATTATGACAACATTCAGACGGAGACTTTATATTACGTGCCGCTGAACAAGACCTATGAGGTGTGGCGCCTGAAGGTGCGCAATAACGGCACCAAGGCCCGGAAGCTGGCTCTCTTCGGATTTGTTGAATTCACCAATCACAATAACTATGAGCAGGATACCGTTAACCTTCAGTATACTTTGTTTATTTCACGCACCCACTACAGAAATAATATGATTCTGCAATCCATTAATGAAAATATACCTGAGGAACAGAGCTGGAGATTTTTTGGGGCTGCCGGTGCAGAGGTAACCGCTTATGACGGGGACCGGGATACTTTCCTCGGCGACTACCGCAGCTACGGCAATCCCGCTTCCGTAGAGAACGGCCGGTGCAGCAACTCCCTGAACTATAACACCAACGCCTGCGGTGCCCTGCAGATCAATGTGGAGCTTCAGCCGGGGGAAGAGAAGGAGATCGCCTTCCTGCTTGGACAGTATGATGAGCAAGGCGCATCAGACATTCTCAGCCACTACAAGGATTTATCTGTGGTGGATAAGGAACTGGAAGAGCTGAAGACATTCTGGCACAGCAAGCTCAACCGTTTTCAGGTCCAGACGCCAAGCGACAACCTGAACAGCATGATCAACACCTGGAATGCTTATCAGTGCTTTATTACCTTCATCTGGTCCCGTGCCGCTTCCTTCCAGTACTGCGGACTCCGTAACGGGCTTGGCTACCGGGATACGGTGCAGGATATTCAAGGAATTATTCATCTGGATCATGAGATGGCGCTCGGCCGTCTGAGACTGATGATCTCTGCCCAGGTCTCCAATGGCGGCGGTCTTCCGCTGGTGAAGTTCGACCATAATCCAGGACATGAAGGCACGCCTGATGATCCGGAATACGTGCGGGAGACAGGTCACCCCCATTACCGTGCAGATGATGCCCTATGGCTGTTCCCGACCGTAATCAAATATTTGAATGAGAGCGGCAACTGGGACTTTACCGATGAAGTCGTTCCTTATTCAGACAAAGGCGAAGACACAGTGTACGAGCATCTGCGCCGCGCGCTCCAGTTCAGCCTGGACCGTATGGGTGCCCACGGCATGCCGGTCGGTCTGCACGCAGACTGGAATGACTGCCTGCGTCTTGGGGCTAAGGGGGAATCGCTATTCGTAGCCTTCCAGCTGTATATGGCCTTCAAACTGTTCATGGAAATCGCACATAACAAGAACAAACCGGAAGATGTCCAATGGGCACAGGGCCTTCTGGATGAGCTTGATGCCAACATTCAAACACACGCCTGGGAGAACGACCAGTTCGTCCGCGGCTTCACGGAGGACAACTACACGGTCGGCTCCTGGGAGAATGATGAGGCAAAGGTATGGCTGAACCCGCAGAGCTGGGCTGTATTAAGCGGTGCCGCCCGTCCTGATCAGGCCAAACTCGCCATGGATAAGGTGTATAACAATCTGCGGACTGATTACGGCACGATGCTGTTCTATCCGCCATTTAGGGAATACGGCCTGCCGGTCGCTTTGATGACACTTTTCAATCCCTCCACCAAGGAGAACGCCGGCATCTTCAGTCAGCCGCAGGGCTGGCTGATTCTGGCTGAGACCATGATCGGTAACGGCGACCGTGCATTCGAGTATTTCCTGAACTGCAGTCCGGCCAGCATGAACGACAAGGCCGAAGTCCGCAAGCTTGAGCCTTATGTACACGGCCAGTTCGTAGAGTCCAAAGACAGTCCGTACCAAGGCCGGGCACATGTCCACTGGCTGACCGGTACAGCCTCAACTGTTATGGTCTCTTTAGCAGAAGGCATTATGGGCGTTCAGCCTCAGATCGATGGCCTGCGCATCGACCCTTGCGTTCCTTCCAGCTGGAATGAATTCTCCATGGTGCGGGAATTCCGCGGCAAACAGCTGAACATTGAGGTCGAGAACAAGAATGGTGTGCAAAAAGGGGTATCCCGTATTGTGATCAACGGTGAAGAAATTGAGGGCAACCTGATACCGGTCCTCAAAATGAAAGCCGAAAATACGGTACGGGTCATTATGGAATAAGTCCACCAAATCCCGGAACAAAAAAAGCTGTCAACGAAATGCTGTTATCGCATCGTTGACAGCTTTTATTCATAGATGGCCTCTCAGTTGCCATTTAATACTGCCTACAACGTCTCTAATTCAGCACCATATAGTACAAATTCGCTGTGCTGTCCTTCGTGATGGTGTGCGCGCCTGCCGCCAGGGAGATCGTCGCAATGCCATTTGTTATCGGGTAGCTTGTGCCATCCACTTTGATTCTGGTTCCTTCGGATGTACTGAACACCAGCGTAAGCGTTGAGGCTTTGGCAGCAGTGAATTGAATACTGGTTGCACTCTCAATTTTCAGGCATTGCGTCAGGGTCAGACCATTGTAGACAACAGTCCCCTTTGATGCTGAGAGATTACCCGAGATATTGAAAAAGTCGCTCGCTGTTCCGGATGCAGTAAAGTTATGCACGTAGGCTCCGGTAGTCGGCGTTGGCGTTGCTGTAGGCACCGGAGAAGCTGTTGGAGCAGGCGTTGCTGTAGGTGCAGGTGTCGATGTTGGTGCTGGCGTAGATGTAGGTGTAGACGTAGGTGCAGAGGTTGCTGTTGGTGAAGGCGTAGACGTAGGTGCAGGTGTCGATGTTGGTGCTGGCGTTGCCGTAGGAGTAGGTGCTGGTCCCTGGCTGGAATTTCCGCCTACTGAAACAAGCTGACTGGTGTAGCCGCGGATAGCGGACATCAGTGCGGAATTCACATCATACGACGTGTCATCGACCGAATCATTAAAGTTCCATGCGAAGTCCCCGCTGCCCAGACGTCCGGCCTCTGCCGTAACAATCTGTTCCACGGCGCTTACATTATCAACGTCAGATGCGCTCACTCCGGTATCGGTACTCGTGTCAAAGTTGTTATAGGCCGTTCCGCCTTTCAGAGCTTTGAATGAGCTTGGGACGGTTTCACTTCTTGAAGATGCGAGGAAGGCATCAAAAGATGTTGCATTAGCAGCCGTTGTTCCCGCACCGGAATTGGCATAAATCAGACTGGCTGCACCGACAACGAGGTTGTTGTACGCTTTGATCATCCCGCCATTTTCGCCCGAAAAGGTTCCTTCACCCAGCGCATCAGTGCCCTGCAGGGAAATCAGCATCGGATATTTGGCATTCCGGAAATAGTTGGATTCTACAAAAGCAGAACCCCCGGTGGTCATCCCCACGCCATATTTTGATACTCCGTCATAGTAGTTATTATAAATGTGAACAGAGGCGACTCTGATGCGCGGATGGCGGGAATCCGAATGATCGAACCAGTTGTGATGGAATGTTGCAAAAAAATCTGCCGTCTCGCTCAATCCGACCAGAGATGCTTTTCCCGAATCCCAATAGTGATTGTACGAAATCGTAATATAGGTAGATCCTTTCTTAAGGTCTGTGGAACCGTCGCCTTTCACCTGGTCCGCATCACTTCCCGCAGATCCGTAAAAAATATCATTATGATGCACCCATACATTCGCATTGCCCGTATCCATCGAGATTCCATCATCCGGGAAAAGCATCAGTCCCAGATTTCTCACCTCTACATTACCGGCATACCGGAGCAGCATCCCCCACCCGTACGCATAGGCATCGTCACCGATCCCTTCGATGGTCAGATTCATTTCGGAGTAATTGTTTTTACCTTTGACTTCGAGATATCCGCTGCTGTTGAGCTGTCCGCTCAGATCCGCCGCCGTAACTTTTCCGATAATCCGGATAGCCAGAGGTGTGGTATCATAGCCTTTTTGTCTAAGATTCAAAATTCCGCCAAGCCCCACGCCTGTCTGCACCGTATCGGAGCTGCTTGTTTTTACCCCCAGGGTAACCGTTTTGGCATTTTGCGAAGTAATATAAAGGACTTGGGCGCCAGCTTTGAGTGTTCCGTTATCGTTATAAGCACCCGAGCCTGTCCCGAACGGAGAGTTCGCTGAAAAAGCAAATCCCGAACGGTCATGTGCCGCCACCTGAAGCGTATTGGTAACCGCAGCCGCCGCTCCCCCGCCTATAGCCTCTACTTTCATTACATAGCTTCCCGCCGCAAGCCCTACAGCATCCGCTCTCCAAAAGGAAGGGTATTTGCGGATCAATTCATTATGAAGCTGCTGGTACTGGGAATCGGGCGCACCTGCAGGCTTAACATAAACATTGTACCCCGACGCATTACTTACAGCTGACCACTCCACATAAGCCGTTTCATTCCAGCCTCCGCTGCCTGTGATCGACAGACCGGCCGCATTCGCCGTTGTGTTCACCCATCCGCCTGTTAGCAGAGACAGTACAAGAGACAGCATTAATACCATTCCGGTTACCTTTGCAACATTCTTTTTCATCCTATTCCCTCCTGATTATAAATTGTTGCAGTTGTACTGAAACCGTTTACAAATAAATCCGGTACATCCTCCCTCCCCCCCATTTATGCAGCCCAATAACCGAAACACAGACCAGCAGCCCAACCGGAATAATCACACAAATTTTGGTATTTTTTTCGCACCCTCAGCATATCAGCCGTCACCCGGTTCCGAAACAATCATTTTCTCATACCTTCCGCATTTCACAGTGATCTGAGGTAATGATTATAAGTGTGGGAGATGATAGCCTGAAGTCTTATACATTCAAAATGATTGCTAGAGGAGTATATTAAGTCTGTGAAGTGTGTGATATGTTCTACAAGAAAAAAGTATATAGATTGAGCTAATGATTGATTTTTCTATCTGTAATTGTACGTGACTCCAGAGAATGTTTGGACTTCCGGCCGCTGTTGTCCCCAGATTTCCTGATTAATACCGCTGTTCGCGGGTGAAATCCGGTGACAAAGGCGGACGCTATTGCTCCTACAGTTCCAAACTTCTCCTCCACCCCTTTTTACTTATAGGATAATTTCAGATTCAATCTATTTAGTTTCTTTTTGAAGAATGTCTTTAGATAACTGCTTAAGCTAGCAAACCAGACTTATCTTGGTCACATTCTGTGATTTAAGGTAACGGAAAGGTCATAGAGCTAGAAAAAAGACACCCTTAGGTGTCTTTATTTTGTCCTCATGGACGTAGCTGGTGAATACTGCTCTGGACTTAGGAGTTCATAGGCCTATCACCGATACAACGTGTTCATCAATAAAGTTATACACCTTTTTTCCATATCATATATTGGACCATGTCAGAATCAAAATACAGCTTAGCCCCATATTTTTCACGAGAATAAAGATGAATTCTCTCTAAAATAAATGATTCAACATGCTCCATCGTTAAACATATAAAACCAGGCATCTCTATCTCTCTTTGTGTAATTAAGAGCTTTCCTATCTCATGGAATTGTCCCTTAGACACCTTTTCTGTTTTAAGATACTCCGTATGATACCTTGCTTTACTCTCTGAAAAAAAGCCTATTCTCCTCAAACAATATGATATACGGTCTGCTCTTTTGAGGTGTACCTCTTCTAAATTAACGGTGCTGCCTGACTTAACTTCACACATCAAACCAATATTGGTTTCAGTACTAAAATGTCTAAAGAGAGAATTATCACGGTGATCCCCACCAACATCCTCCATTACAAATTTTGGACGAATAGCTAAGAGATCCGCATCTGCATTCTGGTGGCCATTAGATAAACCCTGACGATGTAACACAAAATTTGTCAATGGGAAGAAACCATTAAATCGCAAATACCAATAAACCAATTCTTCAGCAAAATTTTTCATTATGATCCCCTTTGAATTTAGTCTCTATTAAGACTTCCTTATCTCTTATATCATCACTGACCTCAAATAAGCGGAACTAATTTGGTTGAAGCTGTCATGCAGTCTCGTAACTGATCTCTCTTGATGATAACCTCTTTCGTGTAGAGCAGAACCCAGATTTAAAGACTTTCTGGCAATGCCATTCTGTATTCTTCGATTCCCTCTTGTCCTAAGATAACATAATCAATGACAATATCGCTGTTTTTAAAATGTTGCTGTGCGAGCTCAGGAAAAAGCTCCTGCTCCTGCTCAATTCCATCTCCGCTAACCCGAATCAGCTTACTGTCTTGAACGATCAAATATGAAATTGTTGTTTTCCTAAGCCGCAAGGAACTGTAACTATAAGTACCATAGGGTTCTCATCTTCTCCTTCCAGGCTTTTTGATATTATAACAATCGCCCATTCTTACACCTGATCACATAACTATTGTGACATACATATGTTAATTAATTCGCCTTGGTTTTTGGTTATCTTTCCTATGAGGGTGACTCAAAAACAGCCTCCCGGCATACGCCGGGAGGCTAATTATTATAAATATAACTGTCTACAAATCAAGTTCCAGATCAAACACAACGTTCAGCATCCGCATAATGATCGTTACGGACTGATGGCGGGTTGCAGTGTCGTTTGGTGCGAACTTACCGTCGCTGACACCCTGCACAATGCCTGCTTGGCTGAGCTGCTGAATATTGCCTGCAGCCCAATGTCCGCTGATATCGGAGAACTGCGGTGAACCGTTAACCGCGCTCATGTTCAGCACACGGGCCAGGATTGCCGACATCTCGGCGCGGGTGATCTCCTGGTTGGGCTTGAATGTACCATTGCCTGCACCGTTCACAATACCTGCGCGGTGCAATGCACGAATATAGGCCCCCGCCCAGTGACCATCCGTGTCGGAAAAGGAACCGTTCGCTCCTGAGGTATCCATACTTAATGTACGGACAATCATCGCGGCAAATTCAGCCCTTGTTACATTATCAGAACCCTTGAATACCCCATTAGGCTGGCCTTCGACAATACCGAGCCTCGAAGCATATCCGATAGCTTTAGCAGCCCAATGCGTAACTGGTACATCGGAGAAGCTGACCGGCGGATTCGCTTGCAGCGCTTGTTCCACCTTAGCCTTTATCTGCTCCGCATTAGCGATAGCACTGTTCAGTACCGGCTTCTCAGGAGTCGGCACCTGCACTGAGGCACCGGTATCTGCTGCCGGGCTAGGATTTGCCGGTGCAACTGAACCTGTAGTCGTGTTGCCGGGGCCTGGCGCCGGAATCGATGGTGTTACCGGATTGGGTGCCGGAACCGGTGCCGGATTTGGTGTCGTTGTATCATCGCCGTCTACAGTATAGTAGGTGTTTGGCACCGGAAGCTGCTTATTCTGAACTTCACCACGGATGTCTTCACCCAGGTAGAAGCTTAGATGTGTCGGCTGATTGTACATAGCATTCTGCGAATTTGCCGCCAAACGGTACTGCGGATCATGCATCAGCGTATAAATTACATTATCTGTCGGGATGTCCGACGTATAGATTCTTAAAGATTCATTGTCACTGGTGCGGACAAAAACCTCCTCACGCCAGTCTCCGAAAATATCAGCGATAAGACTTGGATTCGCTTTGGTTCCGTTGTTGGAATAGGTTCCGGTCAAAGCCTGAAGCGTAGTAAGCTCACTCTGTCCGGTTGCAGTGTCATAATTAAACTTCGTGATCGATGGCGCAGCTGCCGAATTCAGGTTATCAGGCCCGTCAAAGAATTCGCTAAGCAGATCCCCATCCCAATACAGAATGAAGTTCACAGGGGCCTTGTTAGCAACGCCAATGCCGCCTACCTCGGTTGTAATGACTTCACCGCTCACAATGTTGTACATAGGTGTTCCTATTCCCCACACCTCGAAGCCCGGCAATGGTGTTACATTTGCCGCAACGCCGCGTCCGACATCGCCCAAGTTAGCCGCATATGTCCACACAGGTTCTCCTGTGGAGCCGCGGACCAGGGTCACATTATCCGGAGGCCCGGATTCATGCGGCTGGAATACATAAATCTCGTCGCTTCCAGGTACCATCGCGGCTACATGCAGCGCGTCGCCATGGCCTGCTGCTGCCGTTCCCCGCGTGCCGTTGGTACTCCACAAGATCGTTCCGTCCTGGTCTATCGTGATGCCGCCAAGCACAACCTCGTTATATCCGTCAAAATCCACGTCGGCAACCTGTACATTATGGTTACCCTGGTTGCTGCCGGCATTCCAATCAGCTAGCGTAAATGTCCAGATCTCCACAATTTTACCTTCAATATACTGATAGGCAGCAACATACTGCGGGCCGTAGTGAGCACGCACCTCTATCACCGTAGGATAGGGCTCCGCACCATACTCGCCATTCTTCGGCATATAGGCTACCGCCCCGTTAAAACGGTCACTGCGGTTATTGTTGTTGTCGCCCCAGTTGGAGCTGATGCTGTACGGTGCAAAATAATCGGCTGTATCTACAGGCTGTCCGGTTTCGCCGTTAAATACCGTAAAGGTTTCCGGACCGGACGCCACTCTGCCAAGCGCCGTATCGTTGATCTGGTTATCTTTTGCCGGATTACGCAAGCCACCTACCCATACCGCATCAGGGTCGCCCAATACCCAGGCAGGAGTATCTGTCAGGTCATTAATTGTACCGTCTGCTTTAGGAAGATAACCCCTGGTACCGTCTGCTGTCTTCACTGTAAACTCAGCTTTTCCGTCCTGATCCAGATCATAGAAGTTGAACGGGCTGTGATGCGCACTGGATACGATATTGATACCCAGGTTGATTCTCCACAGCAGCTTGCCTTCCAGGGTGTAGGCATCGAAGATTGTCTCGCCGGTATGCCTGTTTGGAAGCCCCGGATCTTGAGCCTGGGACGGATACCATTTCACCAGAATCTCATATTGTCCATCACCGTTAACATCTGCTACCGAGGTATCGTTAGCAGTGTAAGTAATTCGCTCGAAAGTAGAATCTGAGTAAGCATCTGCCGGGTTATCGCGGTCTGCCGGCCGCTGCAGCGGAATATCGATGTAATTATTAGCCCATGCCGCTGCAGGCTTGCTCCTAGCACCGGTGTTTACCGTCTCTACTTCGTAGATGTCACCGGTTTTACCGCCTGCATCCACATAATCCAGTACAGTAACAGGTGAAGTGTTGATTTTCTCGCCGTTTCTGTACACGTTAAAAGTTAAGCCTTGGTCATACTCCGAAGACAGCAAACGCCACGTAACCAGGATGCCGCCGCCGCTTTTTTCCGGAACAGCTGCTACCCCTCTGTCCAGCCACTCCATGGAGATCGGCTCGGAAGTAATGCTGTCTTTATGGCGGTTCTCAATATACAGCTTCGCCTTTACGCCCATTCTGTTGACCGCTACTTCAGGGATACCCGTAAGCGTTCCCACGTAAGAGAAGACGCCTTGCTTATCGCCGTTATACACCAGTTCTGTGTCTGCTGTAGACCATGGGGCTTCTGTTAATTCCCAGGTTACCTCTACATCAGCTGTATTACCATCCGCCAGCTTAACCTCAACAGTTTCCGGCAGGTTAAGCCCCGACTCATCCGCTACCTCTCCAATATAAACGGTCTTGAACCAGCTCTGCCAGGTGTTGCTGTCGGCTGTTACAGGACGCCCGGGTAAAAATTCATAGGGCAGCACTTCCACAATCGTGTCCGGGGAAAGCTCCTTGGTAAAGAAGTATAAGTTATCAATGCCATTATCCACTATACCCACGTTGTTCCCGCCTGCGCGCTCACCTGTGAGGACGAACGAACTGATCTGGCTTCCTTCAAAAGGAACCGTCAGCACCGACGGCACCGCTCCGGTCTCATCTCTGGGAACAAGAGAAACGGTAGCTAGCATCGTATCAAAATCAAACTCTAGGCCTACCGTATACCATTTATTGACCTCGTTGTACGTAAACGCATGGTAACGGTCACTGCTCCAAAAATTAGCCGGATCGGGTCCGGTCGGTCCCGGTAATTTCCCGGCAAATGCACCTATGGTCCTTGCGCCGTTATATGTGCCTGTTCTTAAACTGAGCAGCACACCGGCTCCATCCTGGAAGCTCAGGTTAAACGTATTTTGCACCGTGGTGACCGCAGGAACCTTCCAATCTAAATTAACATATACCTTGCTGCCGGAAACGGCATACGGTAAATCTCCCTTACCCCCGCGGTTGCCTGAACCGGATGCGTCAAATCTGAAATAATTGTTGGCCTTGGGAGCATCCTCCCGCGCAAGCGTATGATACGGGCCGCCGGCAAATATCCATAAAGGAGCTGGACCTCCAGCGGCAAAATTGCTCCCGAACGCCTGCGTGTACCCGTCCGCTAACAGAGCGGAAAAGTCCGGTGCAGGTTCATTAATCGACGGAACATATTTTACATGAATTGGAACGCTGTCCGTAATGGAACCGTCCATGTTGGACACAGCCTTAAGAGTGGCATCACCTGCACCAATTGCAGTAACAGTTACACTGTTATCCTCGTTTACGGCTATAGCGGCAACCTTCTCATCGCTGATAGACCAGGTAAACGTCCTGTCGGTCGCATTAACAGGCATGACCACCGCGCTGAATGTGGCGGAATGCTTGTCTGCAAGTGAGCCCTCGCCGTATTCCAAATTCACAGCAGAGGCTGGGGATATTATGATTTCATTCGGGTTAATAACCGGCTTTACTCCACCGGATGCAGCAGCCCTGAATATGATATTATCTACGCGCATCCCATAGGTACTTTCATCCCAGTCTTTGCCTGGAGCTGCATTAAACCTTGCCCAGTTTTGTCCGCTTGCCCGGCTCGCGCCTATGCTTATGCTGGTCAGCTGATCAGAGCCTATGGCTATGGGCTGTGGCGTGGTGTATACCATCGAACCGCCGTCTGTAACGCTGATTGCCGCCACTTGATGGAGCAGATCCACCTTCATGGTTGCTGAAAGTTTGGTCAGACGTGGCACCCCGTTCAGTGCAGGAGTGGCCGTTCCTATTGCCGGAGCGTTGCTGGCATTCATATTTCCGGTGTAATAAGATATATTCGCGGGTGAGTCTGCACTCGTTCCGCCTCCGGAGGTCCGAAGCGTTATGACTTGGTCCGTACCGTCGTTAAGACGGACATCCAGTGAGTTGGCGCCAGGACGGGTAATGTCAGCCCACCAGTCAAAGCTTACTTCAACCTGGTCTTTGCCGCTAAGATCATAATCTCCGTTATCCAGAGGAAGTGTCCACCAAAAACTCGCCTGTTTGGCTTCATTCGAATCCGTATCAGATGGAGGCTGAACGCGAAGAACGTGATTGGACTCATAAACGGCTACCGTAACGGATCCGGGACCGGTGGCTGCCGGAGCGCCGGCAACAGTCCCTGTCAGCTCGCCATTCTCAAAATCCAGTACAGGTCCTACCTGTGTCAATACGGCAGAAACCGCACCGCCATTATCATCCGCGCCCAAAGCAACCGGCGGCATAAGCATAAAAGCCATGGAAACTGTGAGAACTGCAGACATGTACCTTTTAAGCCTTCTCTTCACTTATTTCACTCCTCGTAGTAGCAATTCATGAAGCTGCCAGTCCCGCCGAAAAAAGATCGTTGTCCGGTTTCTCCTTAGTAAAGCGCTTACAGACATGAACATGAAGCGCTTTCCAGATTGCATTCACCTCGCTTTTGTAGGGATAGACTAAACCGATGATAGACGTTCTTACTGTGGCAAGGATGTGTCTGCATTGTAGTCCACCAGCGATTTCCCTGTAAATCATTGGTACTGATTTCTGTTGTCATTTTTGATTTTGTAGCAAAAGTGAGGGGTACAAGCAGAATTGAGACCGCTTTCAGTGTTTCAGTTTAAAAGTAGCTGAAATGTCTAAAACATAGTTTTTAAATAAAAAAGACACCCTTTAGGGTGCCTTCAGAGTTGAGAAACCCAGCTCTTTCAATGGTCTTGGGTTTCTTTGCTGTGTATCCATGTCTGCGGACGCTGCATCCGTTAGATGCCTCATCCTCTTTCGCACGCTAACGGACACTGCGTCCGTTATTTGCCGAAAATCGCCCCGTTTCCATCGCTAACGGAACGTGGTTCCTTTATTTTGCTAAATGGTGGGTACATTAAGCCCTTTCAGATGAAATAACGGATCTAGGGTCCGTTAGGGATTCTAAACACACTTCTAGCGCAAAATAACGGATCTGGGGTCCGTTAGCATTAGCATTTCCAAGTCATTAATAGGTTCGTTTCAGCATACTACACCACTTCCTTTCCAAAGGTTTTATACGATTAGTATAGAGACCTTTTCTCAAAGCAAGCTTATTTCGAACTGAAAGTTGGCTGAGAGTACCGCCGAGTGCCTTGCTGGTTAATTACTCGAAACTTTGCTTTCTAATTACATCTGTGGGAATAAAAAAGACACCTCTGAAGGTGTCTGCTGCATGCACTCTATATAGAGCCGAGAGGCCCGCCCAAGAATTACACTCTCACTCGCCCTTATAAGCTTTATGCAATGCTGCAAGGTCAAACTTCTTCATCTGCATAAAAGCCTTCGTCACACGCTCATTCTGCTCAGGTGTTCCTTTTCCGAGCAGCTCATCCAGCGCAGAAGGTACGATCTGCCAGGACACCCCGAACTTATCTTTCAGCCAGCCGCACTGTTCCGCCTCGGGAACGGCAGACAGATTGTCCCAGTAGTGATCAATCTCCTCTTGTGAATCGCATTTGACCATAAAGGAGATCGCCCCGTTGAAGCTGAATTTATGCTCATGCGCACTGTCCATGGCGGTGAACCACTGATTCTCGAGCATGAAGTCAGCGAACATAATCGTTCCTTCCTGGTCAGGCTCCGAGCCTTTAGGATAACGGGCCACCGTACCCTGCCGCGAATTTTTAAATACGGATAAATAGAGCGACATAGCCTCCTCTGCCTTACCACATTGATCACCTACGAACAAAAAAGACGGAATGATAGCCGGCCGCTCCTCACCCTCCGGATTCGTAAGCATCAGCTGCCAGGACACGCCATACTGATCCTGAATCCAGCCATACCGCTCACTGAACGGATACTTATCAAGCGGCATCAGGGCTTGGCCGCCCTCAGATAATTTGTGCCAGACCTCATCTATTTTCTCGGCTGCATCCTTATCGCGTGAAGGATCAAAATTTACGAAGAAAGATACAGAAGGATTTAACTTAAAATACGGCCCTGCACTAATGGCCATAAATTTCTGTCCCCATATTTCAAAAGAAACCTGGTCACAGTCGCCTGACGGTGTATCGTGAAGGGTAGTAACACTCGTAACTTTGGATTCCGGGAAAACAGAGGCGTAAAAATTAGCTGCTTTCACCGCGTCTTTGTCATACCATATATGCGGAACGATGGTCTGATTAGCAATTGTCACAGTTCATTCCTCCCCCGGGACATGGACATTCACCTGAAAAGTAACGCCGAACTTGTCCTTAACAATTCCGTACAAAGGACTCCAATCCGTTTTCTGCAGAGGCATAACCGCTTGACCACCGTCTTCCAATGCGGCAAAAATCTCCTGTGGGATGGATGGCAATCTGAACCGTATCCCCGTCCGCCTGATGCGAAGTGCCCGGAAAAGTATCAGAGAACATGAGATCTGCGTCACCGACTTTTAAATGCGCGTGCATAATGAGGTTCTTCGTCTCATCGGTCAGCGGATGATCCGGATTTTCCGGTAAGTCCCCGAACGTCATAATTCCCACCACGATCCCGCGCAGCACTTTTTCATAAAAATGAAGAGCTTCTCTTGCATTTCCGTTAAAGACAAAATACGGGTTCAAACCGATTGACATCATTCTTCATCCCCTTTGGAATAAGTTGGTCAGTCAGCTTTTATTATACACAAAATTTGATGAAAATAAACACTTTTTACGAACGTATGATCTCTTTTTTTCGAGAGGATAAACTTCGGTTTTCTAAAAGAAAAAAGACACCGGTTAAGGTGTCTCTGCTGGAGTTGTGAAGGATAGTCGTTTAGCAAATGTTAGTTTTCAATTGCATTTCTCCAGTATCAATCACGGATCTTGCTTGTTTCAAGAAGTTAAACCCAAGGACGCCGTCGATTTCCATGCCATAATCCATGTTCCCGATTTCCACTTGAAAATCCTTAAGTATAGCTTCATCGACTATAATCAAGTCCAAGCATTTGGTGTATACATACTCCACACCACCTACACCACGAATAATATCAACTATATCATTTCCTTCGGGGACCATACCAATCTCCTGCACAATATCCGCATTTAAAAGTGTGCTGACAGAGCCTGTGTCAAGCAATACCTTCTCCAGTTTTAATTCTTTCCCTCTAAATACAACAGTTATGCTTATGAAGGGAAGTCCATAAATTTCTGTTAGTTTCATCTGGGCCCTCTTATACCAACATATCGTTCTCGCGCTACAACCTCAGGACGGGAGGTGTGAAAGAAACAATACTCTCTGTGAGGGTCTTCTTGATGCAATTCACTATACCGCTTCAACGCTTTGGTAGAGTCCTCATAGGAGTCGATTACGGACATTTCTTCAATATAACGCTGGCCTTCCTTAGAATAAGCCTTAGTCGCCTCAAGAACGACCCATTCATTCGGAAACCGCTCCTGAACTTCATCCCATCGCATCTTGGACACCTCCGGATAAATAATTACTATTATTATAGCATAAATGATGGTTTCTCCTAAACCAGAGTCTGACCTCCACCGAATCTTTGGAGCTCTTTTATAAATCGGTATCCCTCCAAAAATCCAACCACAAAAGCTTCCTCTTCTTCAAGTACCCGCTATTGCTCATTCTTCAAGAACGAATAGTTTAGGATGTTGATCGTCACGCATTTCTTCAACTCTGGATATTTATCGCCTTCACTGAGTTGGCTGGCATACCGTTTACTCCAATAAAAAAGCGTCCTTTTCTCTATGTCGTACTTATTAAACAACTGCATTTCTATATCAATTAGCTTACCTTCAGAGGCTTTGGCGTAAACATCAAAGATGGACTGTTTGTCGAGGGGATCGTCTTTATCCGTATAAGGGTTCATCAGGATAATTTCGGTCAGCGGCGGTTCACCAGCTTCAGTGAAAATACGGCGTCATTATTATAGCATTTTCAAGGGAACTGAACTTTACAGGAAAATGAAAAAGACACCCCTAAGGTGTCTTCTACTTGTACTCCATATGGAGCCGAGGGGAGCCCGCCCCCCTGTCCGAAGATAACGGCACATAAGTTTCTACGAGTGTAGTCACAGTTTTGATGTCACCCGAGTATCGCCCCGTAACCGGCTATACGTTGGGTCAGCCTGATTATCTTCTTCCGTTGACCCCAGGCGGAGACCAAGCGGCGTATCCCACTACTAGTTAGCCCCTATCCCTGTCAACATGATCAGCTGAAAGAATAGGGATATTAAAACCTTATAGACCGAACTTCATCCTCACTTAGACCAGTTGCTTTAGCGACAGCAGCATGATCCATTCCCATAGCCAACAAATTCTGGGCAACTTCTATTTTACCTTTTTTTATACCCGCCATTTCTGCACTTCCCAGCATAGAAGCCTCATCATGCAAATACTTCTGTCTGGCCTCATACAACCGTCTAGCATCCGAATCCTGACTTAGATATTGCAGAGTATCCATGGCCTTTTCCAATCCTGGCTCATTCATCTTCAGCACCTCCCATTGTGATGTATCAGCACCTTTTAAAAACAATAGCCAATTAATTAGTCCGCCTTCAGAAGGAACATTATGATCATCCAGCTTCGGCAGCTCCAGGAAATGAACTTCAATATCGTCGATTAAGGATATTCCTGTCCGGTCTTCCCGCAAATGAAATACATTATGATATTGCTGATTCTTCAAGAACAAATAATTCAAAATATTGATCGTTACGCATTTCTTCAACTCTAGATACTTCTCACCCTCACTGAGTTGACTCGCATATCGTTTACTCCAGTAAAAGAGTGTTCTTTTCTCTATGTCGTATTTATTAAATAACTGCATCTCTATATCAATTAGTTTACCTTCAGAAGTCTTGGCATAAACATCAAAGATAGATTGTTTGTCGAGTGGATCGTCTTTGTCCGTATAGGGATTCATTAGAATAATCTCGGTCAGCGGCGGCTCGCCAGCCTCTGTAAAAATGCGGTTAAGAAACGCCAGCAGCACATCCTTATTATTCTCGCTGCCAAATATCCGTTTGAACACAAAATCCACACGCGGGTCGAGTAATTCCATCGGCATCAGCTCCATTCTTTAATATTTATTATAACATTTTTCATTTGAAATGGGCTTCGAAGGAAATTGCCTATAACGAAAAAAGACACCCCTAAGGTGTCTTCTACTTGTACTCCATATGGAGCCGAGGGGAGTCGAACCCCTGTCCGAAGATAACGGCACATAAGTTTCTACGAGTGTAGTCACAGTTTTGATGTCACCCGAGTATCGCCCCGTAACCGGCTATACGTTGGGTCAGCCTGATTATCTTCTTCCGTTGACCCCAGGCGGAGACCAAGCGGCGTATCCCACTACTAGTTAGCCCCTATCCCTGTCACATGGGCGATGCAGGGTAGAAGCACGCACACAGTTTCTTAGGCTGCGAAAGCGTAGTTGTTTTGTTGTTTGCCGTTTAATAGGCTTTAGCGTTGATGAAGCGGACGCGTCCCCACTACTCGCTGCTCATGCTCGAACTACCCCCGTCGAATCCAAGAACGGCCCCTCATTAAAAGGGCGCTTCGGATCAAGCGGATCTTCCGGCAAGAGAGATCCAATCCACAGCCTCTGACTTGAGACTGTATCGAAGCAAAAATCTTACTTACACAGTATAGCACATTTATCAACACTTTAACACGTGGGTTAAAGGAATTGAAGGTGGATTCTGGTACTTATCTGGCGATCTTCTGTTTCTCGCGCAGCGCACGCTGGATATCGCGTTGAGCGTCCTTTTTGGCGGCGGAGTCACGTTTGTCGTATTGCTTCTTCCCTTTACCGAGACCGATCAGCAGCTTGGCATAGCCATTGCGCACATAAATCTTCAGCGGCACGATCGAGTAACCTTCCTGCTTGGACAGTCCGAGCAGCTTGTTAATCTGCACCTTATGCAGCAGCAGCTTGCGTGTACGCGTCGGATCGGTAGGGTTGGCACGGTTCCCCTGCTCGAACGGGCTGATGTGCATATTGTGAATATGAATCTCGCCGTTGCGGATCGTAGCGAACGCATCACCAATGTTGGCGCGGCCGTTACGCAGTGACTTGATTTCAGTACCCGTCAGCACCATACCCGCCTCATAAGTGTCCTCGATAAAATAATCATGGGAAGCTTTTTTGTTCTGGGCGAGCACTTTCCCGTCTGCTTTTTTACCCATGAGAGTCACTCCTTGAATCAAATTTCCCCGGCATAGCGGAGTCAAACATCAGATCTTTATTGTATCAAAAGCCAACTGTGTAGCGCAAGGAGCGGCTCCCCATTCCTACTCAGCTCATTTTGAGATTGCTAATTTGATTTTGTCAGCTGTATGTCAGTAAGCCGCATGGCTACATTTACTTAACCCTTAAGAAGCGGATTGACACTATTTATGAAAAACAGAGCAGCCACTCTGCAAAAATGCAGGTTGTGCTGCTCTGCTAAATTTTATACCTATAAATGAGCACGGCCCGGGAGCTTGAGATCATTGAATATCCTTAGCTTCCCGCCAGTCTTGCCCAGCTTCCTTAATCAATCCTGCGATTTCTTCTTCTTTTTCTTCCGGCGGACCGCATTCTCCGCATTGTTGCTGCCTGAAGCATTACCAGCCGTTACAGACGGGCTGATGAAAACGCCGCCTCTGGTTTTCTTGCGGCGGCTTTTGCCTTGCGGACCGCCGCTGCGGCTCTCATACCCGCTGCCGCTGCCGAGATCCTCCCGGCTGCGGAACCGCGTGCTGGCGTCGACGCCCGGCAGGTCGCCGACCCCCCGCTCGGCCGGGGCGCCATAGCCGCCCTTGCCGGAGCCAAAGCCGAAGCTGATGCCGCGTCCGCCGGCACCTGCTCCGGCACCACCGCCGCGCCCGCTGCGCTCGCGCGGTGCACTGCCGCCGCCCGCTTCGCTGTTCAGGGCGTCGAATGCCCGCCGGGCGGCCTCTGCCGGGCCGCCTCCGCGCTTGCCGCGTGCGCCCGCACCTGCCGGTGCGTCACTGCGCGGCTGCGCTTCCCAGGCGCCGGTAGCTACCGCGCCCGGCTTGCGTTTGCCGGCGTTCTTCCCGCCGCCGGCCTTGCCCTTACCGCCAGTGCGGCTTCTGCCGCCGCTGCCGGGCTTGCCGCCAGGCTTCCCGAAGCCGCCGGCTCCGGGACGGCCGCCGCGGCCGCCATAGCTGCGGTGCTCGCCTGCCGCACGCGGCTTCATGTCGACCAGCTCGAAGTCGATCGTGTGGTCGTCCATGTTGACCTTGGCTACCCGGATCTTGACCTCGTCGCCGATGCGAAACACCTTGGAGGTGCGCTCACCGATGAGCGCCATATGCGCCTCGTCGAAGTGGTAATAATCGTCGGTCAGTGCACTGAGCCGGATCAGGCCTTCGACAGTATTGTCGAGCTCGATGAACATCCCGAAGCTGGTCACACTGCTGACCATGGCGTCGAATTCCTCACCGACTTTATCCAGCATGTACTCTGCTTTCTTCAGCTGCTCCGTATCACGCTCAGCCTCAACGGCTACCCGCTCACGCTCTGAGGACTGCTGGGCGATGTCAGGCATCCGGGTCGCCAGATACTCATGACGCTTCTCGCTAAGGGCGCCGCCGTTCTCAATTACTTCACGCATGACGCGGTGGATGACAAGGTCGGGATAACGGCGGATCGGCGAGGTGAAGTGGGAATAGTATTCCGCAGCCAGACCGAAGTGGCCTGTGCTCTCGGCATCGTATTTCGCTTGCTTCATCGAACGCAGCATCATCGTGCTGATGACCGTCTGCTCCTTCGTGCCTTCAATCTGCTCCAGCAGATCCTGCAGGGCACGCGGATGAACCGAATTGCCCCGGCCTTTGACATGGTAGCCAAAGTTGGCCGCGAAGGCCATGAAGTTCTGCAGCTTCTCCGGATCAGGATCCTCGTGAATCCGGTAGAGGAACGGCACCTTCAGCCAGTGGAAATGTTCGGCCACCGTCTCGTTGGCTGCCAGCATGAACTCCTCGATAATTTGTTCTGCGACCGAACGCTCGCGTTTGACGATGTCCACTGCTTTACCGTTCTCATCAACAATGATCTTGCTCTCTTCAAAATCAAAATCCACCGCACCGCGCCGCATCCGAGCACCGCGCAGCTTCATGGCCAGCTCCTTCATCAGACGGAAATCGTCAATCAGCGGGGCATAGCGCTCCAGCAGCTCCGGATCCTCATCCTCAACAATTTTGCGGACATCGGAGTAGGTCATTCTTTCTTTGGTACGGATTACGCTCGTAAAGACATCATGCTTGACGACCTTCATCTGTTCATTGAATTCCATCTCGCAGGACATCGTCAGCCGGTCTACCTTCGGATTAAGACTGCATATCCCGTTCGACAGCCGGTGAGGCAGCATCGGGATTACCCGGTCCACCAGATAGACACTGCAGCCGCGGTCATAAGCTTCTTTATCAAGCTCAGAGCCCTCGCGGACATAATAGCCGACGTCAGCAATGTGAACGCCCAGCTTATAGTGCCCGTTCTCCAGACGCTGCACATTGACCGCATCATCCAGGTCCTTCGCATCTGCGCCGTCAATCGTAACAATGTTCAGTCCGCGCAGGTCGCGGCGGCCCTGCTGAATGATCTCCTCTTCCGTAATGGAATCCGGCGCCTGCTCCGCTTCCCTCATCACTTCTGCCGGAAAAGCCTCCGGCAGCTGATGCTTGCGGATCACCGACAGAATGTCCACACCCGGATCGTCCTTGTGCCCGAGGATTTCAATCACTTCCCCCTCTGCGGCAGCACGGCCTTCCGGATAGCTCACAATGCGCACTACGACCTTATCGCCGTCAACCGCTCCCATAAAGGACTGCTTCGGCACAAAAATATCCCGGTTAATCCGCTTATCATCCGGCAGCACAAATCCGTAAGTTTCCAGGTTCTGAAATACACCTACGGTCTGCAGCACACCTCTTTTGACGATCCGGACAACTTCACCTTCCATACGTCCGCCGGACGGACTCTTGGAGGTAATGCGGATAAGCACGATATCCCCGTTCATCGCACCTTTGAGATCATTGGCGTGGATGTACACATCGGGGTGGTCCCGGTCATCCGGAATCAGAAAAGCAAACCCCTTGGCATGCGCCTGCAGCCGTCCGCGGAGCAGGTCCATACGTTCAGGTACGCCGTAGCGTCCGTTGCGGGTCAGCACAATTCTGCCGTCCTGCTCCAGCCCCTTAAGCAAATTTTCAAAAGCTGTAAAGTCTGTGCTGTCCTCGATAGCGAAATGGCTCACCAGTTCGTCATAAGTCAGCGGTTTATAAGCGGTCTCCCGCATGAAATCAAGTAATATTTCCTGAGTTATCAATAAAGTCACCTCGGCCCTCCGCAGCATTTAATGCCGCTGGCATATATGTATGTCTTGTCCTTTTTCGCGCTGATTCATTCAAGTAAAATTTACCTCTATATACTCATACCCTAGTATACACGAAATCAATCGATAGCATCCCTCTTCTGATGATCCGGTAGTTATTCCTATGTATAAATTCGGGCAACAAAAAAGCCCCCGCACCGTCCCTTAAGGAACAGAACAAAGGCTTACTGTACATATACTAGTCCACAACAACGGCAACAATGATCGACATGATGAAGAATCCGGCTGCCAGTGCAACTGTTACACGCTGCAGTACGAGTTCCATACCACGTGCTTTTGTCTTGCCGAAGAGATGCTCAGCACCGCCGGAGATGGCACCGGAAAGACCTGCGCTTTTCCCTTTTTGCAGAAGAACGACCGCAATCAGACCGACGGAAAAAATCAGGAGCACAATTTTCAAAAAGATATCCATTCACTTCCACCTCCTACGCCTAAGCATCACTATCTATGGTAATTTAGAGTTCACGGATCATAAACAGCATTCTTATTTTATCATAGCAGTGAAGCGAATACAACCATAGAGCTGGCACTATCTGTATAAAGTTATATCTTCACAAAAAAGAGCCTGCCGAAAACGGCAGACTCTTATAAATCTGTCTCAAAAGAGATTATCTCTTGAGGTTGTAGAAGGATTTCAGGCCGTTGTATTGAGCCAATTCGCCCAGCTCGTCTTCAATGCGAAGCAATTGGTTGTACTTGGCAACACGGTCTGTACGGGAAGGAGCACCCGTTTTGATTTGGCCGGCGTTGGTAGCAACAGCGATGTCAGCGATTGTGCTGTCTTCGGACTCACCGGAACGGTGGGAGATAACAGCAGTGTAGCCAGCGCGTTTAGCCATTTCGATTGCATCGAAGGTTTCAGTCAATGTACCGATTTGGTTAACCTTAACCAGGATGGAGTTACCGATACCTTTTTCGATACCAGTTGCAAGGCGTTCAGTGTTAGTAACGAACAGGTCGTCACCAACCAGTTGAACTTTGTCACCCAGTTTCTCGGTAAGCAGTTTCCAGCCTTCCCAGTCGTCTTCGGACATACCGTCTTCGATGGTGATGATTGGGTACTTCTCAACCCAGGAAGCCAGAAGGTCAACATACTCAGCGGAAGTGTAGGATTTGCCTTCGCCAGCCAGTGTGTATTTACCGTCTTTGTAGAACTCAGTGGAAGCTACGTCCATACCCAGGAATACGTCAACGCCTGGTTTGTAGCCTGCTTTTTCGATAGCTTCGATGATTGTAGTGATTGCTTCTTCGTTCGAACCAAGGTTCGGTGCGAAGCCGCCTTCGTCTCCAACAGCTGTGTTCAGGCCTTTGGAGCTCAGTACGGATTTCAGGTTGTGGAAGATTTCTGCGCCTACGCGAAGAGCTTCTTTGAAGCTAGGAGCTCCAACCGGCAGAACCATGAACTCTTGAACGTCGATGTTGTTGTCAGCATGCTCACCACCGTTGATGATGTTCATCATTGGTACTGGCAGTGCTTTAGCGTTGAATCCGCCCAGGTATACATACAAAGGCACATCCAGAGCAGCTGCAGCAGCGCGTGCTACGGCCATGGATACAGCCAGGATTGCGTTAGCGCCCAGTTTGCCTTTGTTAGGAGTTCCGTCCAATGTGATCATCAGCTTGTCGATGCCGATTTGATCAAGAGCATCCATACCGATTACTTCTGGAGCGATAATTTCGTTTACGTTCTCAACAGCTTTCAGAACGCCTTTGCCCAGGTAACGGGATTTGTCACCGTCGCGAAGCTCTACAGCTTCGTGAGCGCCTGTGGAAGCGCCGGAAGGAACGATAGCGCGGCCTTTAGCGCCGGATTCCAGGTAAACGTCAACCTCTACAGTAGGGTTACCACGGGAGTCAAGGACTTCGCGAGCATATACATCAGTAATAATAGTCATGTAAGTTTAATCTCCTTTTATTCATTGATTTTGGGAATTTCAAAAGCGTTCGTTCCTGCTTATTTACGGCTGGCAATCATGGATTGTCCGGTCATTTCCGCAGGCTGCGGAAGTCCCATCAGATCCAGGATGGTCGGTGCCACATCGGCAAGAATACCGGAATCACGCAGTACAACATCTTCAGTAGTCACAATGAAAGGAACCGGGTTGGTGGTATGGGCCGTGAACGGGCGTCCGTTCTCGTCAAATACCATATCAGCATTACCATGGTCGGCAATGATAATCGCAACGCCGCCCTTGGCGACAACCGCATCGACAACTTTACCCACACACTCATCCGTTACTTCTACAGCCTTGATGGTTGGCTCCAGCATACCGGAGTGTCCGACCATATCAGGGTTCGCAAAGTTCAGGATAATCGCATCCTGTCTGTCCGCTTCGATCTCCGCTACGCAGGCCGCCGCCACTTCGTATGCGCTCATCTCAGGCTTCAAGTCATAGGTTGCTACTTTTGGAGAGTTGATCAGGATACGCGTTTCGCCGGGAAGCTCCTCATCGCGTCCGCCGCTGAAGAAGAAGGTTACGTGCGGGTACTTTTCAGTTTCCGCAATACGCAGCTGCTTCTTGTTGTTCTGAACAAGCACTTCTCCGAGCGTGTTATCCAGATTCTTCGGCGAGTAGGCTACATAGCCTTGTACCGTTTCACTGAAAGTCGTCAGACATACGAAGTGCAGGCCCTGCGGGAACAGCGGTCCACGGTCAAACCCGCGGAAGTCGGAGTTCGTGAAGACTTGCGACAGCTGGATCGCACGGTCAGGACGGAAGTTCAGGAACACGACGGAATCGCCGCTTTCCACTACCGCTACCGGCTTATCATTGCTGTCCACAATTACACTAGGCTCAACAAATTCATCATACACGGAATTCTGGTAGGATGCAGTGATCGCTTGCAGTGCGTCCGTATATTTAGGGCCTTCGCCATATACCATCGCACGGTAAGTCTTCTCTACACGTTCCCAGCGCTTGTCACGGTCCATCGCGAAATAGCGGCCGGATACCGTAGCAATTGTACCTACGCCAACCTCTTCGATCTTGGCAATGAGGTCCTGGACGAACTTCTGTCCGCTGTCAGGAGGCACGTCACGGCCGTCCATGAAAGCATGGATATACACTTCATGCATATCCTCTTTCTTGGCCAGATCAAGCATGGCGAACAGGTGGCTGATATGGCTGTGTACCCCTCCGTCGGATACCAGCGCATACAGGTGAAGCTTTTTGCCGCTAGACTTGGCGCTTCTTACAGCTGCAACCAGCGTTTCGTTCTCGAAAAACTCCCCGTCACGGATGGACTTGTCGATACGGGTCAGATCCTGGTATACGATCCGGCCTGCACCGATGTTAAGGTGACCTACTTCAGAGTTACCCATTTGTCCTTCCGGCAGACCTACGGCTTCGCCGCAAGCGGTCAGGGTAGTATTCGGATATTGTTTCAGGTAACGGTCATAGTTGGGCTTGTTGGCTTGGGCAACCGCGTTGCCTTCATCCGTATTCCGCAGACCGAAACCGTCCATGATAATTAAAGCAACAGGCTTTGGAGCTGACATCCTTACTTCGCCCCCTCAACCAATGAAACGAAGGAAGCAGGCTGCAGACTGGCACCGCCGACAAGCGCGCCGTCGATGTCGCTTTGACTCATGTACTCTGTTACGTTCTCAGGCTTCACGCTGCCGCCGTATTGGATACGCACTGCTTCAGCTGTTGCTTCATCGTACAGATCTTTTACAAGCGTACGGATATAAGCAATAACTTCGTTAGCATCCTGGGAAGTGGAGGATTTGCCAGTACCGATAGCCCAGATAGGCTCATAAGCGATAACAACCTGAGCTGCCTGTTCAGCACTCAGACCGGCAAAAGCCGCTTCGGTTTGCACTTTGCAGACATCCTTGGTCTGGTCAGCTTCGCGCTCTTCAAGCTTTTCGCCGACACATACGATAGGAGTAATGCCGTGGCGGAATGCCGCGTGCATTTTTTTGTTAACAATCTCATCCGTTTCGCCAAAATAGGCACGGCGCTCGGAGTGACCGATAATTACATAGTCAACGCCAAGATCCTTCAGCATTACGCCGCTGATCTCGCCTGTATAGGCACCGTTATCTTCAAAGTGCAGGTTCTGTGCACCGATCTTGATGCTTGTTCCTTTTACCGCTGCAATCAGAGCAGGCAGGTTGGTGAATGGTGCGCAGACAACAGTCTCTACACCTTCAACTTCCGCTTTGCCTTTGACTTCTGCGATAAAGCTTTCTGCTTCCGGTACGGTTTTGAACATCTTCCAGTTACCGGCGATAATAGGTGTTCTGCTCATAATCTTGGATTGCCTCCTCTTTACTTCTTACTTGTCGTTCAGTGCCTCTACGCCAGGAAGTGCTTTGCCTTCCATGAACTCGAGGGATGCACCGCCGCCAGTGGAGATATGATCCATTTGGTCAGCCAGGTGGAATTTTTCTGCTGCAGCTGCGGAATCGCCGCCGCCGATTACAGTGTAGCCTTCAGTTGTTGCGCAAGCCTGAGCTACAGCCTTCGTACCTTCAGCGAAGATGTCGATTTCAAATACGCCCATAGGTCCGTTCCATACAACCAGCTTGGAGTTCTTGATCACATCGGCATACAGTTCACGGGTCTTAGGACCGATGTCCAGACCTTCCCAGTCAGCTGGAATTTCGTTAACATCAACAATCTTGGTGTTAGCGTCTGCGCCGAATTTGTCAGCAACAACAATATCCACCGGAAGCAGGAAGTTTTTGCCGAGCGCTTTTGCTTTTTCGATAAATCCGAGAGCTACATCGAGCTTGTCATTGTCCACCAGGGATTGGCCGATTTCGTGACCCAAAGCTTTGGTGAATGTATAGGATAGACCGCCGCCAATCAGAACATTGTCAGCCAGAGTCAGCAGGTTGTCGATTACATCGATTTTGTCTTTAACCTTGGAACCGCCGATGATGGCAGTGAAAGGACGCTCAGGGTTTGACAGAGCTTTGCCCAGTACGGACAGTTCTTTCTCCATCAGAAGACCGGATACAGCCGGCAGGAAGTGAGCGATCCCTTCAGTCGATGCATGCGCACGGTGAGCCGCACCGAATGCGTCGTTAACGAACAGGTCAGCCAGTTCAGCGAACTGCTTAGCCAGTTCAGGATCGTTCTTTTCTTCGCCCGGATAGAAACGGACATTCTCAAGCACAAGCACATCACCGTCGTTCAGTTCAGCGATTTGCGCTTTAACAGCTTCACCGATGGCTTCATCAGCTTTGGCTACCGGTTTGCCGAGCAGCTCGGACAGGCGCTCTGCAGCTACAGTTAGACGCATGGAATCTACGAATTGACCTTTAGGACGGCCCATGTGGCTGGCCAGAATAACCTTTGCACCGTTCTCGATCAAATATTTAATCGTTGGCAGTGTTTCGCGGATACGGGTATCATCAGTGATTTTACCATCTTCCACCGGCACATTGAAATCGACGCGTACGAATACGCGTTTACCTGCTACTTCTACATCGCGGACGCTTTTTTTGTTCATGATTAGTTTTCCTCCACACCCATAATTGGTTCAGTCATCACGAATCCATTTAGAAAGAGCGGAAACAAGGAACTTCTGTTTCCGCTCTATAAATGCTGCTTATATAAAACCGGTCTTATTGAGCCAGCTTAGCGAATTTCTCCAAAGTACGAACGAGTTGTGCAGTGTAGGACATTTCATTGTCATACCAAGCAACTGTTTTAACCAGTTGTTTGTCGCCAACAGTCAGGACTTTAGTTTGAGTAGCATCGAACAGGGAACCGAAAGTCATACCTTTGATGTCGGAAGATACGATTTCATCTTCAGTGTAGCCGTAAGTTTCCGGATCGGAAGCGGCTTTCATTGCTGCGTTGATTTCTTCAACAGTAACGGTTTTTTCAAGAACAGTTACCAGCTCAGTCAGGGAACCTGTAGCTACAGGCACGCGTTGTGCTGCTCCGTCAAGTTTGCCTTTCAGTTCTGGAATAACCAGGCCGATTGCTTTTGCAGCACCGGTAGTGTTAGGGATGATGTTCTCAGCAGCAGCGCGGGCACGTCTGAAGTCGCCTTTAGCGTGTGGAGCATCAAGAGTGTTTTGGTCGCCAGTGTAAGCGTGGATTGTAGTCATCAGGCCTTCAACCACACCGAACTTGTCGTTCAGAACTTTTGCCATAGGAGCCAGGCAGTTCGTTGTGCAAGATGCGCCGGAGATTACAGTTTCGCTGCCATCAAGGATGTCATCGTTAACGTTGTAAACGACAGTTTTCATGTCACCTGTAGCTGGAGCAGAGATAACTACTTTTTTAGCTCCGCCTTTAAGGTGCTTCTCAGCTGCTTCTTTAGTTGTGAAGAAACCTGTGCACTCCAGAACGATGTCAACGCCGAGGTCGCCCCATGGCAGTTCTTCAGGGTTACGGTTCGCCAGAACCTTAACATCCTTACCGTTTACTTTGAAGAATCCGTCATGAACTTCAACTTCTCCGTCAAATTTACCTTGAGTTGTATCATATTTAAGCAAATGAGCAAGCATCTTAGCGTCAGTCAAGTCATTGATTGCTACCACTTCGATACCTTCTACATTTTGAATACGGCGGAATGCAAGGCGTCCAATACGTCCAAATCCGTTAATACCAACTTTTACACTCATTGAATAGTTCCTCCTAGATTTCGTTTTATTTATTCAAGACAAGCCGTGAGGCCCGTCAAGACAACAATGTTAAGTATAATGCAAAATAACTGCGAATGCTCCCCATATACTGGAAAGCTATAGGACTTGCTGTACTTGTGCATCGATTTCCCTGCCGATTTCGACAGCAGCAGCTTCATCGGTAACGAGAACGTTCTCCTGCCCGAAACGCAGCATCGCATGAATGGCTTTGGCTTTGCGTTTGCCCCCTGCTATTCCGATTACGACTTCTGTACGGATAATATCCTCCAGACGCAGCCCCATCGTCAGCATCGTATGGACAACCTGGCCTTCTTCATTGAAATAATAGCCGAATGATTCGGCAACCGCGCCTTCTCCCCGGATTTCCGCCACTGTGGCTTCATCCAGCTTGCGCCGGCGGGTCATTTCCATGGCATCGCCGATTCCATGCACTATAATGCGTGATCTGCGGATGATCTGTACGATCTCTCCAATGTTGGAGTCAAGTCCCAGGGACTGGTACGCATCCTCACTAAGCAGATCAGGTACATGCAGCAGCCGGTAATTCGCGCCTATTCTCTTAGCCATAGTGGAGGCTATAGTGTTGGCTTGAATCTCCATACTCTCTCCCAGTCCTCCGCGCGCCGGAACTACCCAGGCGTTCTTATAGGACAGGGATAACGGCGGTGTAAGCTGGTCAGCCATTTCGGCCAGTGTTGAGCCGCCTGTAACAGCAACGGTGTCGTCTCCGCGCAGCACTCCAAGAAGAGCCCTGGCACCCGCCCGCCCCAGTTCACGCTTCGTAAACAGCGATGATTCACAATCGCCGGGTACGACAATGACTTTGCTGAGGCCATAAGTGGAGCGAATCTTTTCTTCCAGATCATCCAGGCCGAACAGGCTCTTGGCAACCGGCTCAAGCAGGTCAAGCACGCTGCGCCCGGCATCGCTAATGCGCATGCCAATACTCTCGATCTCAATGAGCCCTTGCGATTTCAGAAGATCCGTCTCGGCACGCAGCACCCGCTCGGTCATATCCAGCGAAGCGGCCAGCGTCCTGCGCCCGATAATATCGGACAGCATGATCTGATGTAGAATCGTGTACCGTCTCTTAAGGGTTTCCATGAGATCAGGCAGAAGCTGCTTTTGGATTTCTAATAAGTTACGCATGCTTTCACTCCTGCAACTTCGTCTTTCTCTTATTCCCTTGTTCGTGGTCTCAAAATGTCCCGGGTTAACTTTTTAAGTCCCACCCATATTCTACCCAAATATTACGCGGAGTGCAAGTCTTCCGAGAGTATAATTCTCAACCTCATTTCATCTTATACATCCGGGAGCCCTTCAGGGCGACGAAGTTATTTTTTTAACAACCGGATTGAATATTGCAATTGTACAATTAATGTATTATAATAATTTCTGTTGCGCCCGTGGTCCAATGGATATGACGTAGGCCTCCGAAGCCTGAGATCCAAGTTCGATTCTTGGCGGGCGCGCCATTAATTACATTTTTGTACATATTTTAGCAGTTGCTATACTGTTATTTAACCAAAGAGCCAATGGATGGCTCTTTTTTTTGAAAGTAAGTTTGACTTTCTTTGACTTTTTGTTTGAATTTGTTTATCATGTGGTTAATACGGTAACAGTAAAAATGAACACATTCGAAGAACCCAATCTCAAGGAGGTTTTCCACGTGAGTTATATTCCTATGGTAGTAGAACAGAGCAACCGCGGCGAGCGCGCTTATGACATCTATTCCCGCCTGCTGAAGGACCGCATCATTTTCCTTGGAACAGAGGTTAATGACGTGGTTGCCAATTCCATCATCGCCCAAATGCTGTTCCTGGCTGCCGAGGATCCGGAGAAGGACATTCACCTGTATGTGAATAGCCCTGGCGGTTCCATTACAGCGGGTATGGCTATATTTGATACAATGCAGTACATCAAGCCGGATGTCTCCACCATCTGTGTGGGTATGGCCGCTTCCATGGGAGCGTTTCTGCTGAACGCCGGCGCCAAAGGCAAGCGTTTTGCACTGCCTAACAGCGAAATCATGATCCACCAGCCTCTGGGCGGAGCTCAAGGCCAGGCTTCGGATATTGAAATCCGCGCCCGCCGCATCATCAAGCTGCGTGAGAAGCTGAACCGCATTCTGTCTGAACGTACCGGCCAGCCGCTCGAGAAGATCGAGAAGGATACTGACCGCGATTACTTCATGAGTGCAGCGGACGCTGCTGAATACGGCATTGTTGATAAAGTTATCGAGAAGACACTGCCTTCCGGCGTATAATTTCATCCGACAGTCAAAAGGCTGCAGGACCTTCAACGGTCCGGCAGCCTTTTTTGCTGTTATTAACAAACAATTTCACCCGCAAATCGATTATCTCAAGCCGCCATACCCCAGGCTATCCAGCTTATCGGCTATTACCCGGTATCCTCTCCCATTCGGGTGGATACCGTCGATGAACAGCAGTCCCCGTTCATTGCCGGCAAATTCATTGTACACGGAGGCAAATCCGCATATCCGGCTGCTGTATCCTGCGGCATACCGGTTGAACTGCCGTACCCAGTCCGATGCCTCATCTATCTGCGGATAAGGATTATACAGCCCTACAATCCGGATAATATAAGGTTTGGGCATTCCAGCCTTGAGCTGCATAAAGGTGCCCATAATATCGCTGAAATTCTGCTTGCAGTTACGGAGTGCCTTTTGCAGCCGGGGAGACAGGTCACCCGGACGGCCGCCGGCTGCCTTGGCTGCCCTAATGAGATCGTTGCCGCCGATCGACAGCGTAATGATATCGGCATCACGGACCGCCAGCCGGTAATTGTAGTCCTCTTTCAGCCGCCGCTCCAGCCCATCCGTAGTCAAGCCGTTAACCCCAAGGTTGACGGGCCGGATTGAAGTGCGCAGCCGGGTCTCCGCCATTCTGCGGTAGACCGGAACAAAGCCGCTGCCCGGAAGCGTGCCAAAACCGGTCGTCAGGGAATCGCCAACCGCTGTATACAGATATCCCATCATGCTCTCCCTCCCTTCACTAAGCTGGCTCCCTTTCTTCAGCTTATGAACGGCAAGAGCATCAGGTAACGGCAGGATAGGTGTGCATTTAACGGATAGACATATTATTAAGGAGATTATCGGCGGATAACGGGGCGGGCGCATAAGGCTGCCGGGCGCTTCCCTCCATGCGGAACGGAAGCTGCATCCGTTACTTGCCCCGTCCCCTTTGCCGCGCTAACGGACACTGCTTCCGTTATTTGCCGATAATCGCCCCATTTCCACCGCTAACAGACCGTAGTTCCTTTATTCCGCCAAATGAGGGATAAATAACGCCCATCCGGATGAAACAAGGGATCTAGGGTCCGTTAGGATTCCAAAGCACACCTCCAGCGCAAAATAACGGAACTGTAGTCCGTTACATTAGGATTGCCAAGTAATTAATAGGTTCTGGTACGCGCGACGAGATGGGGTGGAGCCGGCACTTGTTAACGCAGTGTCGCATGAAATCAAAATCAACTAGATAAGGCTGTCAAAACTCTCTCGACAGCCTTGGATTTTACATATAATATTCATAAATCATGAACAAGGTAATCCGTCGCCATTCACATAACTCATTCCACAGTCACTTCACACAATGTCATCCGCGTCTCACTTCAATCCCGCAAACGGACTGCTCCCGTCCGGCAGTAATTCTTTAAAGGTGAAGGTAAACTCAGGGAATCCCGCAGCGTAGGCCGTATATTCGTACAGCTGGAAGAACAGCGTCACCTTGCCGTCCTGCAGATAGAAATATTTCTCTGTGTTCAGACCAGTAAATCCGCCGAGATAGCCGCCATCCGCCTTAAGCTGCTTGGACAGCTTGGCATTCAGCTCTTTTTTATAATTAGGGTTAGCCCCGAACAGATCTCCCAGCAGCAGGCGTTTGCCGTCTTTAAGCGAGAAGGTGAAGGCATTGCGGTAAGTCATCCCGTGTGCTCCGCCGGTGTAGCCATACTGCTGCGTAATAAGACTAAGCACACCATTCTGGTTATAGGTCACGACATATCCACCCTCAAACTCGTAAGGCCGGTCATCTGCCGCTCTGTCAGCGATTTGTTTTTCGGCATCTGCCGCGTAATTAAGCACCGTCTGCTTCAGCGTATCGTTGATTGCTTTTTGTGCTTCGGCATTCGCAAGACCGCTGATTACCGGATAATCCAGCCTGATCGGCGCATCCTTGCTTTCTTTGACGTAGCTCTCCGTAGTAATCGTAATATTGTTCTGCTTCTGCTTCATCACATTCAGACGGCCCGTAGGCGGACTCCAGTCACCGTGGTAGCCGAGATAACCGGTTAACAGGTCCAGCGGTACATACATGCGGTTATTTATATTTTTGGCTTCATAATCTCCGAGAAAATAATTGTTCACCGAAATAGAGATGCCGTAATCCGAGACCATCAGCTTGGTCAGTGTGTTGCCTTTGCCGATCGTGTAAGTCATATCTGCCTTATTATAAGATACCGGCATGCCCAGGCTGTCCCGCAGGAAAGCAACCGGTACCCAAACTTTACCCCCGTTAAAAATACCCGTCTGCTTCGTGATGCTGCCGTTCCATTTCAGAATAACCTGCGACTGGCCTGCTTTGGCTGCAGCTGCAGCCGGTGCCGCTTGTGACGTTCCCGCAGGCAGCAATCCCCCGCCCAGCAGCATCCCCGCCGCCAACATTCCCGCTCCCCATTTAAGGGCTTTATCCTTAAGTATAATATTCATCATGCATTCTCCTTCCGTGGCACGTTGATTGCCTTGATGTAATTCCACACAAGTCCGGAGGCCTGATTGTCCCCGGTTCACTCTTCCCATTATAGTAAAAAGATAATCCGCTATTGTTACAACGGCGCTTACAGTTTCTTAAGGTTTTACTGCAAAAATAGCATGGCTTATTACAGTTCTTTAAACATTTTGAGAGATTTCACACATTCCCCGGCTGAAAAAGCAATAGAGGCCCGCCCCTGCCATTACGGCAGAAGCAGCACCTCTATCAGGATGGGCCTATTTCAATTCATAGGTTACGCTAAGCTGTGTGGATACCTTGACTTCACCAGCTTCAACAGAAGTGCCTGCTGCCATATCTGCTGATGCTTTCGACGCCATGGCATTCTCCATGTAGTACACAGGGTTGTTGCCGTCATCGCTCTGGATCACTGTAACGACCTGCCCCAGGCTGCGTTTGGCTACTTTGGCAATGGCTGCTGCCTTTACATCTGCATTAGCCATGGCTTTCTCGATCACTTGAGCTTCAAATGCGGAAGGATCCTCGATGGCAAAACGCGCACCGCCGATATTGTTGGCTCCTGCAGCCGAAGCGGCATCCAGCAGCTGTCCGACTTTGGTCAGATCCCGGTAAGATACCTGCAGTGTGTGCTGGGCGTTATACCCCTTTACCTGCTGGCCTTCTTTTTCGTTATAAACGTAGTTAGGCTGTACATAGAACTGTGTGCTTTGAATATCCTTGTCGGCAATGCCCCAGGTATTCTTAAGCAGAGTGGTCAGCTTGGCAATCTTTGCCCCGTTCAGCTTCTGGGCTTCTTCAGCCGTTGCTGCAGAGGTGCTCACCCCGATCGACAGATACACGATATCCGGCTTGATGGAGAGCTCACCTTTACCTACTACACTCACAACATTCCTCTGTACCTCATCGGCAGCGTAAGCCTTTTCAGGACCTTGAATCGCCGCACTGATCCCCAGCCCTCCTACCATCAGACTTCCTGCCAGCAATACTGTTCCGGCCGCTTTACCCCATTTGTTCATACCTGCCATCCCCTTTCAATTTTTTGTTAAAGTGTTGGTACCCTCTAGACGTGCCCCTCTGGCAAAAGTTGCATATCGCAGAAAATAAAAAAAGCCCCCGAAGGGGCTTCTTTAAAATGCTGACCAGCCTGGTACAGGATGACAGCATCGTTCGCTCATGGTACAAAAATTAAGGCCTGGAACCCGGATTACTGGTTCTCCAGCTCTTCCTTGCTGACAAGACTTGTCAAAGCGGTTACAGCCTGATCCGCATCGGCGCCATCCGCGCTAATATAAATCTCCGTGCCGGAACTGATCGCAAGGCTCATAATGCCCATGATGCTCTTGGCGTTAACTTTTTTATCATCTTTTTCCACGAAAATCTCCGACGAAAACTTGTTGGCTTCTTGCACGAACAATGCTGCCGGCCGAGCATGGAGCCCCGTCTTCAACCGAACAACTACCGGGTGCTTTGTCATGAAACGCTTACCCCCTATTTGAGATCTGCCCAAAAATTTCACATTAATTTTATAATATTATATCATTATAACCTGATCCACACTAGAAAAAAAATATCAGCCGCCCCTAACCTTCTCCGCCAGCTCGTCAATTTTGCGCAGACGGTGGTTCACACCGGATTTACTGACGTTCCCTTTCAGCATCTCGCCGACTTCCTTAAGGTTGATATCGGGGTGTGCCAGCCTGATCTCGGCAACCTCCCGCAGCTTATCCGGCAGACTTTCCAGCCCCACCTCACGCTGCAGCAGCTTGATGTTCTCAATCTGGCGCACTGCCGCACTGATCGTCTTGTTCAGGTTGGCTGTCTCACAGTTTACGATCCGGTTCACCGAGTTGCGCATATCGCGCATAATCCGCACGTCCTCGAACTTGAACAGCGCCTGATGGGCGCCGATGAGACTGAGGAACTCAATGATCTTCTCGCCTTCCTTGATGTACAGTATGAAGCCCTTCTTGCGCTCAATACAGCGGGCGTTCAGGTGAAATTCACCAGCCAGCTCCACAAGCGCTTTGCAGTGCTCCTCATACATGGAAGCGATTTCCAAATGATAGGACGAGCCTTCCGGATTGTTAACGGATCCTCCCGCCATAAAGGCACCGCGGAGATAAGCCCGTTTGCAGCAGTTCTTGCCGACGATTTCCTCATCGATCCCATCGGTAAAAATAAAGCCTTCGGAGACAATCCGCAGATCCTTCAGGATCTCCTGCACCTGGTTTGGAATTCTTACGATATAAACGTTATTCTTCTTCAAACGCATTTTTTTACGCACGAGCAGCTCGATATGGACCTGGTAATATTTCTTAAGCAAAGAATATACCCGCCTTGCAATCGCGGCGTTCTCCGTCGAAATGTCGAGAACAACCTTTTTGCTTGAAAGCTGCACGGAACCGTTCATCCGGATCAGCGCCGACATTTCCGCCTTCTCGCAGCAGGGCTGGCTCTCCACCATCGTCAGCTCTTTTTTGGTAAGGGCCGCAAAAGACAAGGGGCTCACCTCTTTCATGTTCATACAACTTGGAGCAGCAGATTTCGTCTGTTATCTGGATATCCAGTCCTTCACCAGCTGGTAAATGTGATGACTGAGCTTATCCGTATCATGCCGCAAATAAGTCTTAAATAATACCAGCTTGTCGGCAATCACCTTGTATCCGTTACCGTCGACGGCCTCCCGGTCAAGCTGCACCGGACGCGCGCCCTTCTCGGCATATTTGATCTGCACCTGTTCCGGTATCTCACCGTCATTAACAATGACATAATCGAACAAATGCAGGCCGACATGGTCATACACCGCCTGAAGATGATCGCTTACCGTATAATTATCGGTTTCACCCGGCTGGGTCATAACATTGCAGACAAATATTTTGATGGCACTGGAAGCAACAACCGCCTCCGCCAGCTTCGGCACGAGCAGATTGGGCAGAATACTCGTGTACAGGCTGCCCGGCCCGCACAGAATGGCATCTGCATTCCGGATCGCCTCCAGCGCTTCAGGCAGCGGCTCAACCTCCGCCGGCTCCAAAAATACGCGCTTGATGACGCCTCCGGCCTCCGGAATCTTGGACTCGCCGGTAACAATAGTCCCGTCAGCCATCTCGGCATGCAGCACTACTGCTTCTCCGGCAGCCGGAAGCACCCGGCCGCGGACAGCGAACAACCGGCTGAGCTCCCGTACTCCGGTGACAAAATCGCCGGAAATATCGGTAAGTGCAGCCAGAATCAGATTGCCGAGGCTATGCCCGGCGAGGCCCTCTCCGCTGCTGAAACGGTATTTCATAATCTGCGCCATCAGCGGCTCTACATCAGCCATTGCCGTTAACACATTGCGGATGTCGCCGGGAGGCGGCATCTGCAGCTCATTGCGCAGAATCCCGGAGCTCCCTCCGTCATCTGCTACAGTGACTATCGCTGTAATATCAAGCGGCTTTTCCTTCAAACCGCGAAGCATGACAGACAGTCCGGTACCCCCGCCCATGACGACAATACGCGGACGCTGTCCTTGTTCTTCAGCCACTATTGACCCCTTCTCTCGTTAATGCCGGTCACGCTCGGAATCCCGGTGGCTGACCGCCACCAGCTCCGTCTCGCTAACCCCCAGCATTTTACCCAAATACTCTGAAATCGCGACTGAACGGTGTTTGCCTCCCGTACAGCCGATACCGATAATAACCTGGGATTTCCCCTCATTACGGTATTGCGGAATCAGGAAATGCAGCATATCCAGCAGTTTGGTCAGAAACGCCTGTGTTTCAGGCCATTTCATTACATAATCATACACATCGCTGTCCTGGCCTGTCTTGGGCCGCAGCTGGTCCACATAATGCGGGTTGGGCAAAAAACGGACATCAAACACGAGGTCTGCATCAATTGGAATGCCATACTTAAAGCCGAACGAAGTAATATTGACGGAGAGTGTGCTTTTGCCCAGATGAGAGAACCGCGATACGATTTTCTCCTTGAGCTGCACCGGCTTCATGCTGCTGGTGTCCAGACACAGGGTAGCGGAATTCTTCAGCTCATCCAGCATCTGGCGCTCCAGGCGGATCCCGTCGAGCGGCATGCCTTTGGGGGCCAGCGGATGATGCCGCCGGCTCTCCTTATAGCGCTGCACCAGCACAGAGTCGGTTGCATCCAGGAACAGAATTTCGCAGCCGATGCTTGACTCGTTCTTGATATAGGCCAGTGATTCTGACAATGCCGTGAAAAACTCGCGCCCGCGCAGGTCAATAACAAGAGCAACCTTGGCGATTTTCCCTTTGGACTGCTCAATCAGCTCCGCGAATTTCGGAATCAGTACCGGAGGCAGATTATCGACGCAGAAGAACCCGAGGTCTTCCAGACTCTGTACGGCAATCGTCTTGCCTGCACCCGACATTCCCGTAATAATGATCAGGGTGGCACCAGCCGAAGGAGTGTGCTCCGGTTCGGTCATAAAAGCGTCCCCTCCCTATAAATTAGTATATGAATAATTTCCGGTTTTTAAGAACGCAGAAGCAGACCTGCCGCACCAATAATACCCGCATCATTGCCAAGCTCTGCCGGAACGATAGTTACGCCTGTCAGCAGCGGTGCCGGAGTCAGCTGGGCGAATACACGGCGGACTTCATCAAACAGAATGTCGCCGGCTTTGGATACGCCTCCGCCAACGATGAACACTTCCGGATTCAGTACTGCAGCAACAGAGGCCATCGATTTGCCGAGATAGAAGGCTGCACGGTTAACAATGCGCAGGGCAACTTCGTCGCCGGCCTTGGCAGCATCGAACACTTCCTTGGCTGCAATCTTCTCTACCTGTGACAGGGAAGTACGGTCTCCGCGGGCAACGGCATCGTTCGCCATCCGGATAATCCCAGTAGCAGAGGAAACCGTTTCCAAGCAGCCCATCTTGCCGCATCCGCACTGGATGGCTTCAAGATCAGGCACTACAGAGATATGGCCCAGCTCGCCGGCCAGACCCGCAAACCCTTGATATACCTTACCGTTAATGATAATGCCGCCGCCAACGCCGGTTCCCAGCGTATAGCATACGCAATTGTCAATACCGCGTCCTGCGCCGCTCCATGCTTCGCCCAGCGCTGCCACGTTAGCATCATTGTCTATTTTGACAGGCTTGTTCAAGCGACCCTCCAGAATGGAGCGGATCGGCACATCTCTAAATCCTATGTTAGGCGCATGGATAATGATTCCTTCACGAATGTTCGTAAACCCGGCCAGACCCGCGCCGACACCGGCCAGCTGCTCCCAGGAGTACGGGGATTCTTCCACAATCTGGCGTACATACTTCTCAATGTTGTCGATGACGGTATCAACGCCGTCCGCAGTTCCCGTAGGCCCTTCGTAAGTGTGAAGCAGATTTCCTTCGGCACTGCAGATTCCAACCTTAATCGTGGTTCCGCCTAAATCCACGCCAACGTAGATATTTTCAGACATGTAACAAGCCACCTTTTTCTATGCTAAAATAGTTAATCCTACGTACCCACTATAATAGAAGCCTCCCCTGCGGTCAAGGAATGGCGGCACACCCGGGTAATAATGGCTGACTGGCAGGCCAGTTCCTATGGCAGAGTAAGATTGAATTAAAAAAAGACTCCTTGCACATCACGCAAAGAAGTCTTAATCAGGGTCCGGAAGAACCGGTTATATGGTTTGTAATTTATGATAAGCTGCTGCTGGAACACTGGACTGCGTTCTGCCTGACTGCCGGAATGGATAGCTGTTAAATGTATTTGGTGCAGCTAAAAGCCTGCAAAAAAACGGGCTCGGGAGTTTAGCTGTATTCTGTGCAGGTAAAAACGGTAAAACGTACACTTTTGCGGAATAAAGGGGATTTTAACTGCAGAAAGTGCAGGTAAACTCATTCTAAAGCCTGAATGGGCCACTTTAGTTGCAGGAAATACAGCTATATGAATTATGCAGGAATTGTCAAAAGTAATGATCAGGCGAATCATTGAGTTCACGGCCAATGTATAAGGAGCTTGAGACATTCTGTTGCACTTTATACATCCGATGAGCCTTAAATCTGCCCAAAAATCGAAACTAGTGTAGTTTGTACAGCAGAATCGGCACGTTTTGGCGTTTTTACACCATTATCCTCTAATCAAATGTACAAAGTGCAGCAGCATGGGATTTAGGGCCGATTGGCAAAGATTCTGCTGCACAAAATACAATCACTCCAATCAAAATACCCATCCGTAGGAACATCCTATAAGCAAAACCTTGTCATTATTCCGACAATATCCGTTTTTGGCCTTCCAGTGCCCGGATCGGCGCAATGTTCTGGGTGAACTCCAGCGTACCCATATAGCGGCCCTCTGCATCCCGCACGGCAAAATAACGGATGTAGATAAATTTATCTTTTATATTAATCCAAAAGTCCTCCGCATCCTTGCGGCCTGCCTTGAAATCCTCCAGCAGCTTCTCGACCACATGCACGCTTTGCGGCGGATGGCAGTTCTGCACGGTACGGCCGATGACCGCCTTGGTCCGGGCAAAGATCCGCTCCTTGCCGTGCGAAAAATAACGTACTACGTCGTTCTCGTCAATAAATGTCAGGTCGACCGGCAGATGATTCATTATCGTCTCCAGCTGATGCACGGACAGAAGACCCGTCTCGAAGCGGATGTAGCCCTGCGGCGACTCCGGGGAAGCTTCTTCTGCAGCGCCCTGAGGCTCGGCAGCACGCTCCGGAATCCACACCTGATCAGGGGCGGCAAGGCAGAAGCCGATTTCCTCACTCTCACGGGCAATTTTGACCCACTCATCTTCAGTCAGCTTATCGAGCGCCATCGGCAGCAGAATATTTTCTTCCTTAAAGATCATTTCATTGACTTCCTGGATGATGTCCGCCAGCATACCGCCGATTTCTTCCTTATTGCCCTGGTAGGGACTTAATGCGGCTTTGGCTTCTTTTATCATGGCACGGATGCCGTCGTCTACTCCCCACATCACCTTGGTCGGACCATAAATCCCATACTTCTCAAGGTACGGAAACAGCAGATTCTCCTTGCGGCTGTAGTGCTTATCCAGGTCCAGCAGCAGACTGAGATCCTCCAGCAGCTTATAAACAATCTCTTCACTGTCATTCTTCGCGAACTTGCCTGCATGAAGCTCCAGGCGGAAGTTCACGAGACGTTCAATCTCCCGGTTTTCCAGCTTGAAGGTATGCACCGGATGTCCCGGCTGCTCTTCCGGCTTCGAGGAACGGTGAATCTGCTCAATCGAGCCTTTGAAAATCGCCGTATGCACAGAACACAGACGCTGCACTTCCTCGACCGGAATCCCCTCTTCCGTCATTAAGGAATGCTCCATCGCCGAAATTTCAGCTACAGTAACATCACCTACCGCTTCAGCAAAACGGGCTTTGACCTCGTCTACACTTTTACCTGCATGGAGTTCCTTAATAATCTCCTTAAGCATCGCCTGGCGGCGGGTCTGCTCGGGTACATCCACTTCACGGTTGTTAATCAGCTCGCTCATTTTTACCCTCTCCTTAATCTTCTATTGTAAAATCTCAAAACCATGGGCCTCAAAGGCCTGCCGGACAGTATCAAGATCCATTCGTTTCAACTTGATTCCTTTGGTTAAGGTCATGAACCGGCCTGCTGTCTGCAGCATTCCGGGTTTTGCAATATCGCGGAAACCGAGCTCTACCATAATATCCATGACTTCAGGATGCCGGTCCACCAGGTCGAATATGGGCTCATCCATCTTCAGCACTTTGCTCATGTGCCTACCTCCTAAAAGGTACTCTATTAATTGAGAACTCTTCTCAACAACAGCTTAGCATAGCCCCTAAGGGGGGATTGTGATTCCAGTCACTAAGTGATAAAAGACGCTGATTTAACACAAAAAAGCCGCCTCCTTCCGCTTCAGCAGCAGAGGAGACAGCTTCATTAACTTCATATCATCTGGTCATCCGGATGTTATTTATCCAGCGATTCGCTCCAGTCATGCACCATGGTGCCTTCCAGATACTTCTCGGCGTCCATTGCCGCCATACAGCCCGTTCCGGCTGCCGAAATCGCCTGGCGGTAACGAGTATCCTGCACATCTCCGCAAGCGAAGACTCCGGGGATGTTCGTTTCCGTAGTTCCCGGCTTAACAACAATGTACCCGTTCGCATCCGTTGTAATCTGGCCGCCCAGGAAGGCCGTGTTCGGGGTGTGTCCGATCGCCACGAACACGCCGTCCGCTTCAATCAGCTCTTCAAGACCCGTCTCGTTATCGCGGACCGTCAGGCCTTGTACCTTGTTATCCGTTACGGTCACTTCAAGCGGTGTGCGGTTAAGCGCCCACGCTACCTTGCTGTTATCGCGTGCACGGTCCTGCATAATCTTCGAAGCGCGCAGCTCGGAGCGGCGGTGAACCACCGTAACACTGGATGCAAAGCGGGTCAGGAAGCTCGCTTCCTCCATGGCGGAGTCGCCTCCGCCGACTACGATAATCTTTTTGCCGCGGAAAAAGAAGCCGTCACAGGTCGCACAAGTGCTGACCCCCCGCCCTACATTCTCCTGCTCGCCCGGGATGCCCAGATATCTGGCCGATGCGCCTGTCGAGATAATAACCGACTCCGCCTCCAGTACACCCTGTCCATCCACGGTTACTTTGAAGGGCCGCTGTGAGAAATCCACGGATTCCACCCAGCCGTTCTTGAACTCCGCGCCAAAGCGCTGCGCCTGCTTACGCATATTCTCCATCAGGTCAGGGCCGAGGATACCCTCAGGAAAGCCTGGAAAGTTCTCCACTTCTGTCGTCGTTGTCAGCTGCCCGCCCGGCTGCAAGCCTTCAATGACGAGCGGGTTCAGGTTCGCCCGTGCCAGGTATATTGCGGCTGTCAGTCCGGCAGGACCCGTTCCGATTACAATTGTTTTGTACATTACTGCGGCCTCCTTACAAGTAGGTAATTCCTATACTATACCCTTAATTATACGTATTTGCTCATGTTAGAACCAAATGCAGACCGGATCAGATATTTTCTGTAGACGAGGTCAGGCTTTCCGGTTCCGGGAAGGTTCCCGGAACTCCGCAGCTGTCCCCGATCCGGCGTGCATATCTGCTGACCATCGAGGCCGTGACTCCGTATTGCTGGGCAACCTCGCGGTAAGTAACCGGCCGGCCGTGCCTTTTGGCGGTTATATATTCTAGAGCGGCGCACCAGCCGCCGGTGTGGCGGAAATACGGCACATCCGGATAGAGGCTGCTGATGAACTGCTTCCACAGAAGCTCTGCGTCCCTTTTCTGGGCAGTGTCAAATCTGCGGTCCATCATCGCCGTAGTCTGGTCTATCACCCGCTGCCAGTCATCTTTCCATTCCGGCAGCCCTTTGGGTCCCGCCGCGGATGTCTGCTGTTCGTCTTCGCCGGCCTTCTCTTCATAGCAGCCTCCGATCAGCCGCTGCAGGCTGATTAATGCGGCCTCCTGCAGCTTATTCTCCTGCACAGGCTCTTTGGTAATCAGCTCCTGCAGAACGTCAGACATTTCCTTGTCTTCGATCCAGCGGAGCGCTTCTGTCACCTGCAGCTTCGTACCGGAATCCCCGTAGCGCAAGGCCCAGAAGAATGAGGCACGCAGCAGCGGGTTATTCCGCACCTCTTCCGTGAATTTCTCCGTATTGTCCTTCCACTGCTTGAGCTGCTCCTGAAAAGGCAGCTGATAGTTATAGCTGACAGGAGACATCGGTCTGCCTGCCGCCTGGGAGGCCTGCAGCTGGGACAAGAAGAAGCCGGGAACAGGCGATTCAGGGTCAAGCTTGGCCGCCTGCTTCCAGCAGCGCAGCGCTTCGCTGTACTCGCCGCTGTTGCTGGCAGCCGCCGCGCAGTAATGATAGAGACTGGCATCTCCGCCAACCTCTTCATCCTTCAGCAGCCGGCGGAAATGGCCGTAGGCCGTTCTGTGGCTGCCGAGAATGCCCATCGTTGTGGCCATTTTGAATACATGCTCCTGATGGAACGGCACTGTGGCTTCAAGCATGCGGACCAGAGCGGCAAGCTCCTCCTTATCCCCGGCATACTGCATAAATATTGCCATATTGCAGAGCGCATGCAGATTGCCGGGATCCTGCTCCAGCACCTCCGACAGGCATTCCTTCGCTTTGGCGAACCGGCCCATATAGAAGTAGGCAAGAGCCAGATTGTTATGTGCTGCGAGAAAATCAGGCGTACTCTCTACAATCTCCTCCAGCAGCTTCACCGCCTGGGGAAACTTCCCTTCTTCCAGCATCGCGCGTGCCCGGTCATGTTCGACTACCCCTTCACGGCTGCGGATGCGTACGAGCGGAGCAGGGCGGTTCAGCTCATACTGCAGCAGCTCCATTAACTCCTCGGACTCTGTCAGATACTCCCCGCTTGCGTCCTCTTCCAGGTACGTCATCAGTGCGCGCTCCGCCTCTTCAAAGCTTTCCATATTCGCGAAGTTATTAGCCATATAGAAATGACATTCCGTCATCGCCGGATCAATCTCCTCCAGCACATGGGTCAGAATCTCATTAGACGCCTCATAATTGCCCATCTCTGACAATATACCAGCCATGTTGCAGTGATTCACCGGATTCTCCGGTTCATATTCTACGGCCTTGCGGAAATTCTTTAATGCCTTATCATATTGAAAGCGGTCCAGGGACCGAACGGCTCTTTCAAAGAAAAAGTTGGCATTCAGAGTGACGGGAATTACATTATCGTTCTCCGCCGCATTCTCTGAAATTCTTTTCATCATGGAAGCAAGACACCTCCCTCTTTACAAGCTTCCTTATATACGCGAAAAAAACAGGAGGGCGGGATGAACAGCAGTCCAAGTTCCTGCCTTACCGTTCTTCCGTTTCCATTTCTGGCCCTAGCTGTCTTCACACAGTATAACACATGTAGACGGAAGATTCTCAAGCCGCAGCAGGCCTTTTGGGAGGAAAAAGCTTGAAGATTGCAGAATCCGGTCATCCCCTGCTGCAAATTACAGCAAAAAACGCAGGAATCAGATTCCTGCGTCTCTAAACAGCTTATCTATAGATCCGCCTTCGAGGATAATCCGCGTCGCTTCAGCCAGCATTGGCGCCACAGACAGTACCGTGAACCGGCTGGAATGGTTGTCAGGCAGGGCGATAGAATCGGTAACCACGATCTCGTCAATGTTAGGATGATCCATACGGACAACCGCGTTGTCGGAGAAAAGACCATGAGTCGCACAAACGATACTGTTCTGGGCCCCCCGCTCCTTCAAGCCTTCCACCACATTCACAATCGTCGTGCCTGTATCGATCAGATCCTCGATAATAATCGGTGTCCGCCCCTCCACATCGCCAATCACGTGAGTGATCACCGATTCATTATGAGCCGGGCGTTTCTTGATCATAATCGCAAACGGGGAGTCCAGCCGGCTGGCCAGCTTCTCGGCCATGGAGGCACGGCCCGCATCCGGGGAGACCACCACAGGATTGGAGATGCCCTTGACCTTCAAATATCCGCTGATCAGATCCAGTGCGGTCAGATGATCTACCGGAATATTGAAGAAGCCTTGAATGGCCGCGGCATGCAGATCAATGGTAATAACCCGCGTAGCTCCGGCGGTCGTAAGCACATCAGCTACCATTTTGGCCGAAATCGGCTCACGCGGCGCGGATTTGCGCTCCTGCCGGGCATATCCGTAATAAGGCACGATGATGTTCACCGTTCTTGCCGAAGCGCGTTTGGCTGCATCAATCATGACAAGTGTCTCCACGAACAGCTCGTTAATCGGATGAGCGAGGGATTGCACCAAAAATACGTCGCAGTTCCGGATGCTCTCTTCATAATGCACATAAATCTCGCCGCTCTTGAAACGGGTCAGCTTAATTTGGCCGAGTGGTGCACCAAGACGCTCCGCAATATCTGCGGCCAGCTTCGGATTCGACGAACCGGAAAAAATACGCAATTGATGATGATGCATAGTACCCTCCTGGGGATCAAAATTTATAGTTCAAATGAAACGGATGAACGGCGCCGGCCCTCGAACACCGCAAGCTCGCGGAAACCGGTCCGCCACAGCAGACTGCGGGCCTCGCCGAGCCCGTCTCCCAGCTTGGCCGAGTCATGGGCATCGGAGCCCAAAGTCAGCGGAATCCCAAGCTCAAAAGCCTGCTGAAGCACATGCTCTGCCGGGAACATCTCGGCGCAGGGCTTGGTAAGGCCGGAGGCATTAAGCTCCATGGCGATGCCGCTCCCTGCAATCACCTTCAGCGTATCAAGCTCAAGCCCGCGGACCTCTGCTTTCTCTTCCGGCGTCTTAGGACCATAGCCGAACCGTTTGATAACATCCATATGTCCTATAATATCATATAATCCCGATCTCGCCGACCTCTGGACAGCTTCATAATATTGGCGATATACCGCCATGACATCCCGGTCTTCCCACCCGTGAACCTGACGGAAATCGGTAATATCCCATTCTCCCAAAAAGTGCACGGAGCCGATCAGATAATCCCAGGGGTACGGCGCCAATAGCTCACGGATTTGCTCCTCATAGCCTTCGATATAATCGGCCTCCAGTCCCACACGCAGTTCAATCTGGCCGCGGTAGCGCTCCTTCAGCGTAAGACACTCTTCGACATACCGCGGAAGCTCAGCCAGCGGCATGGCCATCTCGGGATAATAGCTATCCGGGTCCACATGGATCAACGGGAGGTGGTCCGACAGCCCGAGCTGCTGCAGCCCCAGCTCTATGCCGCGCTGCACGTATTCCTCCAGCTTCCCTACCGCATGGCCGCAGCGTTCATGGTGGGTATGATAATCGATATGCATGCGAAAGGCTCCCTTCTAGTCCCGGCGCGGACGTTCGTGGCGTGCGCTAAGCTCTTCCAGGATTTCATCGAGCGGCAGCTTGCGCTCCTGCAGCAGGACGAGCAGGTGATAGATCAGATCGCTGACTTCAAGACGCAGCTCGGCATTATCCTTGTTTTTGGCGGCGATGATCGTCTCGGAAGCTTCTTCACCGACCTTTTTGAGGATTTTGTCGACACCCTTGTCAAACAGATAAGTAGTATAAGCGCCTTCCGGACGCTCGATTTCACGCTCGGCAATGACCCGTTCCAATTCTCCCAGGACGGCAAACCTTGCAGTGTTGGAAGTTGCTGCTGCGTGATCCGGCTCCACAGCGGCAGGGCTGCTCAGCGGAAGCTCGCGGAAGAAGCATGTATTTTCGCCGGTATGGCAGGCAGGTCCTTCCGGAACCACCTTCACCAGCAGCGTATCGCTGTCACAGTCATAATGAATCGAAGTGATGGCCTGGGTATTGCCTGAAGTCCCGCCCTTATGCCATAGCTCTTTGCGTGAACGGCTCCAGAACCACGTCTGTCCGCTATCCAGCGAGAGGCGCAGGGACTCCGGATTCATGTAGGCGAACATCAACACCTCCAGGGTATTGGCATCCTGCACAACGGCAGGCAGCAGCCCGGATTCATTCCAGCGGATGGTATCGATAATTTCTTGTTGAATCAGGGCTGTATTCTCTAGTTCTTGGCTCATCGGATCTCTACCCCTTTTTGCTTCAGATCGGCTTTCAAGTCTTGAATGGCAATCTCTTTATAGTGAAAAATAGTCGCAGCCAGTCCCGCATCGGCTTTGCCTGCTGTAAATACATCGTAAAAATGATCAATCTTCCCGGCACCGCCGGAGGCAATAACCGGAATGCTAAGGATATCGCATACCGCAGACGTGAGCTGCAGATCGAAGCCGTCCTTGGTGCCGTCCGCATCCATGCTGGTCAGCAGAATTTCGCCCGCGCCCAGCTTCTCCGCTTCCTTGGCCCAGGCCAGTGCACGGATCCCGGTAGGCTTGCGCCCGCCGTGCGTGTACACTTCCCATTCGCCCCAAGCTTCATTATATTTAGCATCCATCGCTACCACAATACACTGCGAGCCGAAGCGCCGCGCCCCTTCCAGAATGAGCTGCGGATTGTTGACGGCTGCCGTGTTGATGCCGATTTTGTCCGCGCCTGCGCGCAGGATGATTTTCATATCCTCAGGAGTCGAGATGCCGCCGCCTACCGTGAACGGAATGGCAATTTCGCCTGCCGTCTGGCGCACCACTTCAACCATCGTCGCCCGGCCTTCTACCGAAGCGGAAATATCCAGGAACACCAGCTCATCCGCACCTTCGCGGTCATACAGTGCCGCCAGCTCCACCGGGTCCCCGGCATCGCGCAGATTGACAAAATTAACGCCCTTGACTACCCGCCCGTCCTTCACATCCAGACAGGGAATGATACGTTTGGCTAACATGATAGAACCCCTTTCTCTCGCCTAGCCGGAACAGCCGCCGTTACTTAAGATTAACCGGCGGCTGTCTTTGAATTAAAGGCTGCTTACTGCTGTCCCAACGCACGCAAAGCTTCAGACAGATTGATATTGCCGGTATACAGCGCTTTGCCGACAATAGCTCCGCCGATACCATCCGCACTATGTACATTCAGCCGCAGAAGATCATCCAGGCTTGTCACCCCGCCGGAGGCGATGACGCTTTTGCCGCTGGCTGCCGCCATTGACAGAATGCCTTCCACGTTCGGTCCCTGCATCATGCCGTCACGGGAAATATCGGTATAAATAAAGGTTTCCGCGCCTTTGGCGGCCAGCTCCTTGGCCAAATCCTCTGCACGCACCTCGGAGGTATTCAGCCAGCCGTGTGTCGCTACATAGCCGTTACGGGCATCAATCCCGATAGCGACCTTATCGCCGTATTTGGCCAGCACAGCTTCTGTAAAAGCATGATCATTGATCGCCGCAGTACCGATAATGACCCGGCTGACCCCAAGGTTCAGAAGCTTCTCCACATCCGCCAGGCTGCGCAGTCCGCCGCCTACCTGGACCGGAACATTCGCATTTGCTGCAATTGCGCCGATAATAGCATCATTGACCGGGTGACCCGCCTTGGCACCGTCAAGGTCCACAAGATGAATAAACTTGCCGCCCTGCGCTTCCCATGACTTCGCAACCTCCACCGGGCTGTCGTTATAGATTGTTTCCTGGGCGTAATCCCCCTGCTGCAGTCTGACACATTTGCCGTCCCGGATATCAATCGCCGGATATACTATGAATGAAGACATGTGCTGCTCCCCGCTTTCATTACGAATATAGTGATAGCGGGCTTACGCCCGCTCTCCTGTCAGCTTCAAAAAATTCCCCAGCAGCTTCATCCCGAGCTCTCCGCTTTTTTCCGGATGAAACTGCATGCCGAATACATTCTCCCGCCCGACGACCGCCGTGACAGGATGGCCGTAGTCGGTGACTGCGAGCAAATCACTCTCCTGCCGAGCCAGCGCATGATAGGAGTGAACGAAGTAGACATGCCCTTCTTCCAGATCCTTGAGCAGCGGACTCTCCGGCTGGCGGAAGCTCAGCTTGTTCCAGCCCATATGCGGCACTTTATAGCCGTCTCTCGGGGCAAAACGCACTACCGAACCGGGCAGAATATCCAGTCCTTCATGGACACCATGCTCCTCGCCGCTGCTGAACAGCAGCTGCATGCCGAGGCAGATCCCGAGCACCGGCTGGCTCCCGGCAGCGGCCTCTTTGACTACCAGATCCAGGCCGGTCTCCCGCAAATGCTCCATCGCATCGCTGAACGCACCGACACCCGGCAGGATGACGCTGTTCGCCGCAAGAATTTCCCGGGCATCCCCGGTCACCAGACTCTTGTAGCCCAGACGCTCCACAGCTTTGCTGACACTGTGCAGATTGCCCATGCCGTAGTCGACGATCGCAACGGTCATCCTACAGCACTCCCTTCGTGGAAGGCACACCCTTCACGCGCGGATCCACCTGGGTCGCTTCATCCAGTGCCCGGCCCAGCGCTTTGAATACCGCCTCAATCATGTGGTGGGTATTGGAGCCGTAATGTACAATGACATGCAGCGTAATCCGGGCTTCCAGCGCAAACTTCCAGAGGAATTCGTGCACCAGCTCAGTTGAAAAGCTGCCCACCTGCTGTGAAGGATACTGTGCGCGGTATTCAAAATGCGGCCGGTTGCTGATATCAATCACAACTTGGGCCAGGGCCTCATCCATTGGAATGAAGACGCTGGCGTAACGTTTGATGCCTTTTTTGTCGCCGAGTGCTTCGCGCAGTGCCTGTCCGAGACAGATCCCGATGTCTTCCACCGTGTGGTGATCATCGATATCAATATCCCCCCGCGCCTGTACGGAGAGGTCAAATTGGCCGTGTTTTGTGAACAGATCCAGCATATGATTCAGAAAAGGCACATCTGTCTCCAGCTCGGAAATCCCGCTGCCGTCTACACCGAGGGACAGTGTAATATCCGTTTCGTTTGTTGTGCGGCTGAGTCCGGCCTTGCGTTCTGCCGGTATATTGTTGTTATTCTCCATTCCCGTCTCCACCCTTCGCTTCGTTCTCCAGTCTGATCTCTATTGCCCGTGCATGGCCTTCCAGCCCTTCGCGTCTCGCCAGCTCGATAATCGTTGCTCCGTCGCGCAGGAGCGCTTCCTTGCTGTAGTAAATCAGGCTTGATTTCTTGATAAAATCATCCACGTCAACCGGCGACGAGAACCGCGCCGTGCCGTTGGTCGGTATAATATGGTTCGGTCCGGCAAAATAATCCCCGACCGGCTCGGAGCTGTACGGCCCGAGAAAAATCGCACCGGCATTTTCAATGCTGCCCAGCAGTCCCATCGGGTCCTCAGCTACAACCTCCAGATGCTCGGGGGCCAGGCTGTTAACGACGTCGATGCCTTCCTGCAAGGAATCGACCACGATGATCGCGCCGTAATTTTCGACTGAAGCGCGGGCGATCGCCTCCCGCGGCAGCTCCTGCAGCTGGCGCTCCACTTCTGCCGCAACCGTCTCGGCCAGGCTCTGCGACGGCGTCACCAGAATCGCCGATGCCATCTCGTCATGCTCGGCCTGGGACAGCAGATCGGCTGCAATGTAGGCCGGCTCCGCAGTCTCGTCCGCGAGCACCACGATCTCGCTCGGTCCGGCGATGCTGTCGATATCGACCGCACCGTATACCTCGCGTTTGGCCAGGGCCACGTAGATGTTGCCCGGGCCGCAAATCTTGTCTACCGGAGCGATGCTCTCCGTTCCGAAAGCCAGCGCGGCGATTGCCTGCGCACCGCCCACGCGGTAAATCTCGTTCACACCCGCTTCGGCGGCCGCTACGAGAATATAAGGATCAATGCCGGCTGTTCCGCCAGTTGCCGGAGGCGTCACCATGACAATCTCCGGCACCCCGGCTATCTGGGCCGGGATGACGTTCATCAGCACGCTGGACGGGTAAGCCGCTTTGCCGCCGGGCACGTACACGCCCACGCGTTTCAGCGGACGGATAATCTGTCCGAGTATGGTCCCGTCCGGCTGCAGATCCATCCAGGAGCTGCGCTTCTGCCGGGCATGGAACGCCCGGATATTAGCCGCCGCCGCGCGGATAGCGGTAACGAACGACTCCTCCACATGGCCGTATGCAGCCTGCAGCTCTTCCGCGGTGACCCGCAGACCCGCCGGTGTCAGCGCCGTGCCGTCGAACCGCTCCGTATAGCGGAGCAGCGCGGCGTCGCCTTCTTTTTTGATATCAGCTACAATCTGCTTCACAGCCGCGTTCTGCTCCGGCGTTCCATAGTCCACTTCCCGCTGCAGCTTGAATTCCCTGCTTGACTGGATCTTCACCGCTGGTTCCTCCCTACATGCTATCTATTGTAAATGTCTATACGTATTTCTGGCGCCGGTCAAAATGTTGTACCACGCTCTGGAGGAATGCTGAATTAGTAGTTGGATTTTCTCCATCTAAATCTAATATTTATCGCCGTTTTTAGGAATTAGGTGGAAATTGTCCCTTTATTTCGGGCCATATCCCCCACTATTGATGAAACTCATCGATATAAGTGGAGTTTTTCCCGCTAGCTTCATAGTTTCCGTGTTTTAAAGAGAAATAGGTGGAGAAATTCCCGCTACGTATAGCACCCGCGCCTTATGTGTTAGTTAGTTAGTTAGTTTGTCAGTTTGTTAGTTAGTTTAGGTTTACTTGGTCTGCAGCTTCGGCTCTGCAATCACATTCTGCAGGCGGTCACACAGCTGCTGGATCTCTTCATTCTTCATCCGGTAGCTTACCCGGTTCGCCACCAGCCGGCTGGTGATCTCGAAGATACTCTTCATCTCCACCAGTCCGTTGTCCTTCAGCGTCTGGCCGGTCTCCACCATATCAACGATCCGGTCGGCCAGCCCGATCAGCGGGGCCAGCTCAATCGACCCGTTCAGCTTGACCACTTCCACCTGCTGTCCCTGCTCGCGGAAGTATCGTGAGGCCACGTTCGGGTACTTGGTCGCCACCCGCTGCTGGATACCCGGCTGCCAGTTCGGCAGGCCGATGATCGACATCCGGCAGCGCGCGATGCCAAGGTCAAGCAGCTCGTACACATCACGGTCCTCTTCCAGCAGAACATCCTTGCCGACAATTCCGATGTCAGCCACGCCGTATTCCACATAAGTCGGCACATCCACCGGTTTGGCCAGTATAAACTCCATGCCGGCCTCCGGCAGGGAAACGACCAGCTTGCGCGACTCTTCGCCATCCGCCGGGATCGGCAGTCCCGCCTGGCGGAACAGCTCTGCGGCTTTATTATAAATCCGGCCCTTCGGCATCGCTACCTTCAAAATCTGCGCCATCGTAATGAACCTCCTCCGTCTCTGCTTTCTTTTATATATACAGCATATACAGCTTATTTACTGCCTCTTGCTTCCTATATAGATCACGGCTTTTTAGCCATGCTCACTGACAAAAGATACAAAGGTATAAATATCCCCATACCGCTCTCCATCCGCTGCAACGGTTCCGTTATCGAGACGCTGCACAGTTTTGAGGTCCTCCGGTCCTGCCGCCAGCCTCGTGACAACAACATGGCCTTCAGAACGCAGCCGCGCGGCTTCCGTCAGCCCTTCGGTACGGCGCGGCGCATCATACTGTACGAGAACAGCCAGCTCTTCCTCTTCCGGCATGCCGGTAACGCCATCAAGAATACGGTTTGTCTTCAGGGAAAAGCCTGTGGACGGCACCGCACGGCCGAACTGCTGCAGCAGATTATCATACCGTCCGCCGCTGCAGACCGGGAAGCCCAGCTCGGAAGCATAACCCTCAAAAGTCATCCCGGTGTAATACGAGAAATCCCCGATCATCGTCAAATCGATCAGCACATGCTGGGATACGCCGTAAGCGACGAGGACCTCCCATACTTTGCACAAATGCTCAATAGAGGTACGGGCCAGCGGATGGCTGCTGAGCTCCAGTGCCTGTCCGCAGATTTCCTTGCCGCCGCGCAGGCGGAGCAATCCGTCCAGCTCATTCTTCTGCGCTTCCGGCAGCTCCAGACGGCGGAGCGTCTCGCGGAAAGCCACGTAATCGCGGCCGAGCAGATGGCTCTTTAGTTCCTCCTGTGCCTCCGGCAAGCCCGGAACAGCCTCCTGGAACAAGCCGTCGAGGAAGCCGACATGGCCCATGGCAATTTTGAAGGACTTGACGCCCGCTGCCTGCAGCGACGAAATGGCCAAGGCTACTACTTCAGCATCAGCCTCTGGCGAGTCATCACCGACAAGCTCTACACCGGTCTGGAAGAACTCTGCTTCCCGCCCGGCTTCCTCCTCAATCGCCCGGAACACGTTGGCGTGATAGGATAGCCGCAGCGGCAGCGGTTCATCTTTTAAAAGGGAAGATACCACTCTGGCTACCGGAGCCGTCATCTCTGAACGCAGCACCAGCGCCTGTCCGCGGTTATTAAGCAATTTATATAGCTTCTGGTCGGAAGTGGAGCTGGCCACCCCCACCGTATCGTAATATTCCAGTGTTGGAGTAATCATCTGCCGGTATCCCCAGCGGCTCATGCAGTGCAGCACATCGTTCTCAATCTTGCGCAGCTTCGCTACTGCACGCGGGAGATAGTCGCGCACGCCGGCCGGCTTTTCAAAACCTTTAGGTTTGGACATCTTCATGGTCACCTCGTCAGATTCTCATAAATGTATGATATGTAATTCGCTTTACTATGGTAAAGTGGTAGCAAAGTAAAGCATTGGCAGTATCGTATCATGAACTGTCCGTTTACGTCAATCATACCTATGGATACAGCATAGCATTTATTTCCTTCAATAAAAAACACAGCAGCCGCTATCCCGGGAATCGCGAAATCCGGACAGAGGTTAAGGTTTATTCTGATGAGAAAAATCATATCATTATATCTTTTTCAAAATTCCCGATATAATGGAAGCAATGTGTATGATGCAAGGCTTGTTTCGACTGCAATTTAATATGGTATTTGTCTAACAACAACAATCATCATTCATCCGGTTAACGCCAGCGGGCCCTGCTGATCAGGGCGGACCGCTTCAGGCATCGGAAGCAGAAAGAAGGGCTATAGCTTGAGTAAACACTATATGGTAGGCGTTGATATCGGCACCACAAGTACCAAGTCCGTCCTCTTTGAGGAGAACGGCAGGATCATTGCCCAGGCAAATGAAGGCTATCCGCTGCATCAGCCTTTGCCTTCCGTAGCGGAGCAGGACCCGGACCAAATCTGGAACGCCGTCATTAACACTATAGCGGCTGTGATGGAGGAGAGCGGGGTCCAGCCGGACAATGTGCTGTTCGTCTCGTTCAGCTCGGCCATGCACAGTGTTATTGCGGTGGACAGAGAGGGCAAGCCGCTCACGGCCTGCATCACCTGGGCAGATAACCGCAGCGCCGCCTGTGCGGCACGGCTGAAGAATGAATTAGGCGGTCACGAAATCTATCTGCGCACTGGGACGCCTGTACACCCGATGTCGCCGATCACCAAGCTGATGTGGCTTGGAGAGGAACAGCCGGAGCTGTTCAAGCAGGCTTTTAAATTTATCTCCATTAAAGAGTATGTCTTCGCCAAGCTGTTCGGCGAGTATGTCATTGACTATTCCATCGCCTCTTGTACAGGCATGTTCAATCTGGAGAAGCTGGACTGGGATCCGGAAGCGCTGAATGTGGCTGGAGTCTCACGTGAGCGCCTTTCTACACCTGTACCGACCACCCATGCCATGGAGGGACTGCTGCCGGGATTGTCAGAGAAGCTGGGGCTGCTCTCCACTACACCTTTTTTTGTCGGGGCAAGCGATGGCGTGCTCTCCAATCTTGGTGTAGGCGCTATCGAGCCCGGCGTGGTCGCTGCCACGATCGGGACCAGCGGAGCGATCCGTACAGTGGTCGACCGCCCGATTGTTGACCCGAAGGGCCGGATCTTCTGTTACGCGCTGACCGAGAAGCTGTGGGTGATCGGCGGGCCGGTGAACAATGGCGGCATGCTGTTCCGCTGGGTACGCGATGAATTCGCCGCTTCAGAGGTGGAGACCGCGAAGCGTCTGGGGATTGATCCTTACGAGGTGCTGACCCGCATTGCCGAGCAGGTGCCGCCGGGCAGCGGCGGGCTGCTGTTTCATCCTTACCTGACCGGAGAGCGGGCGCCGCTGTGGAATCCGGATGCACGGGGATCTTTTTTCGGCCTAACAATGAATCACCGCAAGGAGCATATGATCCGCTCGGTGCTGGAAGGCGTAATCTATAATATGTACACTGTTCTGCTTGCCATGGAGGAAATTATCGGCCGTCCAAGCAAAATCCTCGCTACCGGCGGCTTCGCCCGCTCCGGGCTGTGGCGGCAGATGATGGCGGATATTTTTGACCAGGAGGTTGTGATCCCCGAGAGCTTCGAGAGCTCCTGTTTGGGAGCCGTTGTCCTTGGTCTGCATGCGCTGGGCCGGATCGATTCCCTGAACGCTGTGTACGGCATGATCGGCTCTACCTATCAGCATCAGCCGGTCGAGGACCATGCCAAAGTGTACAAGCAGCTGCTGCCGATCTACATCAACGTCTTCCGCAGCCTGGAGAGCGAATATGAAGCGATTGCCGCGTTCCAGCGGGAGCAGGCGGGGGAATAACTCATTGTTTGTTAAAAAATAGCGTCTGCTCTATCCTTTTGCGGGTGGAGTGGCGCTTTTTTGTATTGAAAAAAAGAGCGATCCCCCCTTAACGGGAGAATCGCCCTTGTATTAACTGCTAATAATTGCTAACTATTGCGCCTTTCGGTTAAATCCGGCCGGCTTTCTCCAGGAACCGGATCACAATCGCTGCCACTTCCGCTCTTGTAATCTCATTCTTTGGATTAATGGAGCCGTTATTGCCTTGAATCAGTCCTGCGGCTACATTCTGTTCGACTGCACTTTGGGCCCAGTTACTTACAAGCCCAGAATCCTTAAAGCCGTTCAGAATATCAGCACCTGTGGCACTTGTGGCCTGCAGGCTGATCAGGTTCATTGCCCGTGAGATGATCACCATTGCTTCTTCCCGCGTAATCGGCTGGTTCGGACGGAAGGTATTATCCTCGTAGCCCGCAATCAGTCCAAACTGGTTCGCGGTTGCAATGACATCCGCATACCATCTGCTGCCGGCTACATCGCTGAATCCGGCGCTTTGGCCTGAGGCAGCTTCCAGTCCCAGTGCTCTGACCAGAACCGCTGAGAATTCCGCCCGGGTAATTTCACGGGTAGGTTCAAAGCGTGTACCATCTACCCCTTCCAGGATGCCCAGGGAGCTTGCCCGGTCCACATATTGCTTGAACCATTGGCCGCCTCTCACATCACTGAACACCTTCGGTGCGGTCGATGGCATCGGGGTGGCCGATGCTCCTGCACTTGCTGCCGGTGTCGGAGCAGGTGTTGGAGTTGCTGTGGCCGTTGGTGTTGGTGACGGTGTTGCAGATGGCGTGATGATTACTGCGCCTCCACCGCCTCCTCCGCCACCGCCGGTGCCACCGCCCGGATTACCTCCGCCACCGGTGCCCGGTGTTGGCGTCGGATTTGGAGTTGGCGCCGGTGTTGGCGTCGCCGGTTGTTCCGGCTGCGTTGTCACCAGGGCCGCAATCGCATTGCTCAGTGCTGCTACAGCTGCATCGATCTGCGACTGGGTCGCATTCTGATTGTTCAGCAGCTGTTCCAGCACACCTCTGGCTACTTCGACCTTGGCCCAAGTTGCCGGCGTGTAGTCACCATACGTCAGATCCGTTACGGTTGCCAGTTGTTCCTGTGCGTTAGTGCCGTTCACTGGCACGATCGTCAAGTCTGTCAGTGCATTCTGCATTGCAGCTTTGGCCGTCTGAATCGCAGACGTGTCTCCACTTTGCAGCGCCGTTTCCAGTGCTGTACGTGCTTCTTCAACGGCACTCCATGTTTCCGGACTGTAATCGCCTGCTACCAGGTCACCCACTTGGTCCAATAGATTTTCAGGGTTTACCGGAAGTGATGGATTCGTTGGAATCAGTCCGGCTAGTGCTTCTTGCAGCACAGCTACCGCTGCGTCAATTTGAGCCTGGGTTGCATTTGTGTCAGCCAGTAAGTTCTCCAGCACTTCACGTGCTGCGTCAATCGCCGCCCATGCAGATGGCAGATAGTTCTCAGGTGTCAACTGATCAATCTCAGTCAACAATTCTTCCGCCGGTGATGATGGTTGTTCCGGCTCCTCTGGCGTAAGCTGAGAAATGGCCATTCCCAGCGCCAAGGTCACCTCGTTAATCTGAGACTGAGTCGCATCCGGGTTAGCCAGCAGCGTTTCCAGCAGAGATCTGACGGCTTCAACGAGTGCCCAGCTCTCCGGTGTATAATCGCCAGCTGTCATTCCGGATACAGCATCCAGTTGCCCCTGCGCATTCTCATCATTTACTGGTGCAATCGTCAGGCCGGCTAGTGCCGTCTGCAGCGCTCTCTTGGCTGTCTGTACAGTTGCCGGACTGCCGCCTTGCAGCGCAGCCGACAGGTTCTGGCTTGCTTCTTGAACGGCATCCCAAGTTTCCGACGTATAGTCGCTTGGTTCCAGGCGATCCACCTGGTTCAGAAGCACCGCCGGCTCCACCGGCACGGATGGGTTAATTGGAACCAGTCCGTTCAGTGCACCCTGAAGCGTATCCACCGCAGCAGCGATCAATTCCTGCGATGCCTGTGCATTCAGCAGGTTCTGAAGCAGGGTCCGGGACGCTTCGATAATGGCCCAAGTTGCAGGCAGGTAGTCCCCTTCTACCAGATCGTCGATCTGATCCAGCAGATCCTGCGGCGGGTTGCTTGGAGTCAGAGCGGCGATCGCGTTGCTCAACACCTCTGCCGCAGCATCAATTTGCGACTGCGTGGCGTTGGCATTGGTAATCAAAGCTTGCAATGTGGCTCTCGCGGCTTCTACGGTTGCCCATGCGGCCGGTGAGTAGTCCTCCTGTGCCAGATCGGCTGCTGCAGCCAGTTGCTCCTGGGCATCTCCTGCGCTTACAGGAACCGGCGTCAGGCTGGCCAATGCATTTTGCAAGGCTTCTCTGGCCGTCTGAATCACGGCGGCTTCTCCGCCTTGCAGCGCAGCGATCAGATCCAGCTGTGCTGCTTCAACAATACTCCAGGTTTCAGGAGTGTAATCGTCTGCTGTAAGAGCATCCACTTGGTTCACCAGCTCCACCGGATCTGCAGGCAGCGACGGATTCGTCGGAATCAGTCCGGTCAGCGCTTGCTGCAGCACTGTAGTAGCAGCGTTAATTTGCGCTTGGGTTGCTTCCGGGTTGCCCAGCAAACCGGTCAAAATTTCCCGTGCCGCTTCAATCGCCGCCCAGGTTGCCGGCAGGTAATCTCCTGCGGTCAGATCGGCAATCTGATCCAGCAGCTCCTGCGGCGGATTGCTTGGTGTCAGAGCCGCAATTGCATTATTCAGCGCCTCCGTAGCCGCATTGACTTGCGATTGAGTCGCATTCGGGTTATTCAGCAGCTCCTGAAGTGCAGTTTGTGCCGCTGCAACAGCCGACCACAAGACCGGATTGTAATCCTCAGGGGACAGATCAGCTACCGCATCCAGCCCTTCCTGAGCATCGGCCTCTTCAACCGGCACAATATCCAGGGCATTAATGGCACTTACCAGTTCCGATCTGGCTGCATCGATTTGGGATTGCAGGGCAGCCGGATCATTCAAAAGATCCTGTAGCGCAGCAAGAGCATTCTGCACAGCGGCAAAGCTATCACCGCTGTAATCGCTGGCTACCAGATCACCCGCGTAATCCGCCACCTCTTCAGCAGGTGTTGCATTCGTTGGTACTGCGACAAGCGCATCAGCCGCAGCTTGCAACAGAGCAACTGCCGCGTCCAGCTTGGACTGGGTGGTTGCTTGATCGTTCATCATCGTAACGACAACATTACCGGCACCGATCATCGCTGCCCAGCTGTCCGGCGTATAATCGCTTGGCGTCAGTGCGCTTGTGCGTTGAATTAGTGCATTGGCTGCCGTCTTATCCACGGTGGCAATGACCAATCCGCCAATGGCTGCTTGCAGGTCATTGGTTGCCGTATCAATGGCAGAGAGTGTACTGGTCGCATCAGCTAAGACCGTACTCAACTGGTCTCTGGCTGCCGCAAATGCAGCCCATCCATCCGTATAGTCACTTTCTACCAGTGTGCTCACTGTCGTCAGCAGCGACTGCCCGCGCTCTCTAAGCATCGTATTCGCTGCGTTACGCAAATTGGTTACCCGCTGGTTGACTTGGGATTGCAGCAGGGTAATGCCGCTATTGGCGCTGTTCAAGTAGTCTTCCAATGCAGTGCGGCTGGTTACAAAAGCATCCCAACTTGCCTGCGGATAGTTGCCTGCTGTATATCCGGCTGTTCCCTCCAGCAGTGCTTGTGCTGCGGCAGTGTCGGCTGGGACAACTGACAAGCTAGCAAGACGTGTACGGAAAGAGTCCGTCATGCTTATAATATCCGACTGCACATATGTCGCGGTTGAAACTGTAGTCACATAGGTCGCATTCGTCATGCTGTTTTGCACTGGAGTCCAGGTTGCAGGCGTATAATCAATCGAACTTAACGTGCTGGCCTGCTGCAGCAGCGGGACAAGCGCAGAAGGATCAACCTGTTTGCGGACCAGGACGCGGTACGACCGTGTCGCCGTCTCGCTTCCACTGCTAAAGACAGCTGTCAGTTCTACGAATTGATCCTGCTCGGTCGGCCGCGTAACCGTTCCGTTTGGAGCAATCAGATTCGGCTGGCTCGACCATGTAACAGCAGAGCCATTAGGACCTACTGATGGAAGCGGCAAGCTACCGGTAACCCGGGACATTAAAGTAGTAGTAAAGTTAGTACTGTCTCTGTCCGCCTGAACGATTCGACTATCGAGCGTCGCTGTAGAGTTCGTCAGTACATAAGCGCTAGGATAGAGTCCTGAAGCGATAGATGAGCCTCCAAAGTCAACTGTAACTGCGTTTTGCAAACCATTTACTTTTTGGGGAGTAGAACGGTTAACTAGATCTCCTAGTCCCAATTGTCCATAATTATTCAACCCAAAAGTATACACATCTCCATTAGATGTAATTGCGGCTGAAGAGGAAACATAGAAGCTCAACTCCACATCGATTACGTTAGTAAGACCTGGAACAAGTGTCGGGGTGGAAGTTTGTGTTACGTTCCCAAGCCCAAGTACACCGTTAGAGTTACTTCCGAATCCGTATACTGTTCCATTATTTAGTAGAACTAGACTTGAATAAAGTCCAGCAACCGCTTTTCGGGCTGGCGCAGGCAGCCCTGTCACCTTAACAGCAGTAGTGCTGTTAGTGGTGTTGCCTGTGCCTAATTGTCCGTTCGAATTATAACCCATTGCGTAGACGTCGCCATTTTCCATTACAATTAGAGTGTGGCGGTAACCTCCTGAAACCTGTACAGCTTTTACCCCGCTCGGCAGACCGTTAACTTGAACGGGCAGTAATTGAGGAGTAGTCGTAGTGCCGTTACCTAATTGTCCATTACTATTATAGCCCCAGGCATAAACACTTCCATCCTCCAGTATGGCAAAAGAAGTTGAGTCTCCTCCTGCAATATAAATAGCAGGGCCCGGAAGCGCTACACGGACCGGAGTACTAGTACCTGTAGTCGTACCATTGCCAATAGGTCCTTGAACATTATTACCTAGACCATATACTTCCCCGTTTTTTGTAAGAATGAGCGTAGTAGAAGATGACAACGATATAGCCTTGGCCTCTGGAACTGGCAGTTTAGTTGGAGCGGGATATCCCCATTGTCCAGCGACAGATGGCCCCAACTCATTAGAGTTGTTCAGGCCAAAACCATATACCTCACCCCTATCATTAAGTGCAACTACACCCCAACTTCCCGCCTCTATATCAATTATATTATAGGTCAGCGATGTTACTGTTTTGGGAACCGTGGTATAGAGAGCTTCAGCAGAAATAAGTCCAAAAGTATTATCTCCTGCCAGATATAATTCACCGGCAGTTGTTATAAACGGCGCCGTTCTTAAAGAAAAAACACCAGGGTCTGCCGAAGCAAGAGATAGACCCGGAACCGGAGTCGGGAGAAACCGGTTGATCTGATCGCCTTGTCCCAATACACCATATGCATTATCTCCAAATACAAAAGCAGTTCCATCATTGCGAATAGCAACGGAGTTAACAACGCCAGCATTTATGCTGCTAATATTGCTGAGACCTTCTATTTTTGTTGGTGTTCTTGCAAACAAAATATCCGATCCCAGACCAAGCTGCCCGTTCTGTCCACTACCGAATGCATATACATCCCCGTTCTGCAACCTCACCAAGGAGTGAGTGGAGCCAGCATCCGCTTCCACTACGCCAGACAGCTCAGGAATTAGTATCGGTGTTGTCTTTCTCGAAGTATCCTCCATACCCAATTGATAAGTGTTGTTCAGTCCCCACCCGTATACTCTTCCGCTTGAATCGACGGCAAGTGCATGATTGAGTCCAGGAGAAATATCTACAATGTTAGACAGTCCTGTGATCTTTGTCGGACTGTTTGTAGTTGTAAGCTCTCCTAGGCCTAAATTGCCATTAGAGGCTGTCCCCCAAGCATACACCTCTCCTGCGGTTGTAAGCGCCAGTACATATTGAGTTCCGGCTTTTATTGCTTTAATTCCACTCAAACTTGTAATTTTGGTCGGTAGTGGATAATTATTCGTATTCCCTTGGCCAAGAGCACCGTTAACTCCCAATCCGAAAGAATATACATCGCCATTATCAAGCAGGATGAATCCCCCATAGAGAGTTGCGGTAATAGCAACCGCCTTGGAAGGAAGCCCCTGCACCCTATTTGGTATTAATTTGTTTGTTTCAGTAGCATTCGTACCCAAGTAAGACGGGGTAATGCCCCATGTATATACTTCTCCACTATTAGTTAGGACCATAACACGATCGCCGCTAACAACACGGGCATCTTTCAGATCCGAAAGCGACGATATTTTAGTCGGCGTCGTATAAAGAGGCGCCGGTTGCCCTTGTCGCGGACCTGGCACGCTACCAAAAGCATACAGCTGATTATTCGTCGTAGCCGCCGCCGCAGGAGCGGGTGGCAGAATCACCGTCTGGAGCAATAATCCCGCCGAGAGCAGGAGCGGCAATACCCGCTTTTTGAAGATGGATTTTCCTCTCATGTATACCTCCGATATTAGAGATTTGGGTTTTAAGAAACTGATGATTCATTCTTCTCAAACTTTAGCTATTGCAGCAGCAAGACCGCCAGGTCAGCACACATCCGTTACACCGTTCCGCAGGGACAAAGTTTTTGTATACATCCGCTGCAGCCCCCCAAGGCTTCCATCATTTTTGCGTTATCCCTCCCATTCCGTTTAATCTAATCCTCCCGCTGCGGCAAAGACGAATATGTACACCGGAGGATTTTTCATGCTCTACTATTCCATGAAGCTGCCGGTTTTGGAAGAGCAAAGGTTTGCTTTAAACATTTCAAGGCTAATTCATATAAAATCAGATCAACAGAGCGTTTCATCGTCCGAAATATGTTTAAAATACTAGGTTAGAGATTGAATTACATATCTAATAGGCACCAGATTCCAATGAGTGGAAAGCTCAAGCTTCTTGATGTGACAGTTTGAAATTCCTTATATAAAATGCAACGGGGCTGTCCTCAGTCATCTTGTGACTTACAGGACAGCCCCGTTATTTACTTAGTAGTGCCTATCATTCGTTGCTTTATATCCGGTCGGCCTTCTCCAGGAACCGGATCACAATCGCTGCGACTTCCGCTCTTGTAATCTGATCTTTCGGATTGATCGAACCGTTATTGCCTTGAATCAGGCCTGCGGCTACATTCTGTTCAACGGCACTTTGAGCCCAGTTACTTACAAGCCCTGAATCCTTGAAGCCGTTCAGAATATCAGCACCTGTGGCACTTGTGGCCTGCAGGCTGATCAAGTTCATTGCCCGTGAGATGATCACCATTGCTTCTTCCCGCGTAATCGGCTGGTTCGGACGGAAGGTATTATCCTCGTAGCCCGCAATCAGTCCAAACTGGTTCGCCGTTGCAATCACATCTGCATACCATCTGCTGCCGGCGACATCACGGAATCCGGCGCTTTGGCCTGATGCAGCTTCCAGTCCCAGTGCTCTGACCAGAACGGCTGAGAATTCCGCCCGCGTAATCTCACGGGTTGGTTCAAATCGTGTACCATCTACCCCTTCCAAGATGCCCAGGGAGCTTGCCCGGTCCACATATTGCTTGAACCATTGGCCGGTTCTCACATCGCTGAATACTTTAGGTGCTGTCGATGGCATCGGGGTGGCCGATGCACCTGCACTTGCTGCAGGTGTTGGAGCTGGTGTCGCTGTGGCCGTTGGTGTTGGTGACGGTGTTGCAGATGGCGTGATGATTACTGCGCCACCACCGCCTCCTCCGCCACCGCCGGTGCCTCCGCCCGGATTACCTCCGCCACCCGTGCCTGGCGCTGGATCTTGAGTTGGTGCTGGTGTCGGATTTTGAGTGGGTGCCGGTGTTGGCGTCGCCGGTTGTTCCGGCTGCGTTGCCACCAGGGCCGCAATCGCATTGCTCAGTGCTGCTACAGCTGCATCGATCTGCGACTGGGTCGCATTCTGATTGTTCAGCAGCTGTTCCAGCACACCTCTGGCTACTTCGACCTTGGCCCAAGTTGCCGGCGTGTAGTCGCCGTAAGTCAGATCCGTTACAGTTGCCAGTTGTTCCTGTGCATTAGTGCCGTTCACTGGCACGATGGCCAGATCGGACAGAGCATTCTGCAGTGCTTCTAGAGCAGTCTCTACAGCAGATGCATCTCCGCTCTGCAGCGCAGTCCCCAGTGCTTCCCTTGCTTCCTGCACAGCACTCCATGTTTCTGGACTGTAATCGCCTGCTACCAGATCAGCCACTTGGTCCAATAGATTTTCAGGGTTTACCGGAAGCGATGGATTTGTTGGAATCAATCCAGTGAGCGCTTCTTGCAGAGCAGCTACTGCAGCGTCAATTTGAGCCTGGGTTGCATTTGTGTCGGCCAGTAAGTTCTCAAGCACTTCACGTGCCGCTTCAATCGCCGCCCATGCTGACGGCAGATAGTTCTCAGGTGTCAGCTGATCAATCTCAGTCAACAATTCCTCCGCCGGTGTGCCCGGTTGTTCCGGCTCCTCTGGTGTAAGCTGAGAAATGGCCATTCCCAGCGCCAAGGTCACCTCGTTAATCTGAGATTGAGTCGCGTCCGGGTTAGCCAGCAGCGTTTCCAGCAGAGATCTGACGGCTTCAACGAGTGCCCAGCTCTCTGGTGTATAATCGCCAGCTGTCATTCCGGATACAGCATCCAGTTGCCCCTGCGCATTCTCATCATTCACTGGTGCAATCGTCAGACCGGTCAGTGCCGTCTGCAGCGCTCTCTTGGCTGTCTGTACAGTTGCCGGACTGCCGCCTTGCAGCGCTGCGGACAGGTTCTGGATTGCCTCTTGTACGGCATCCCAAGTTTCCGTCGTATAGTCGCTTGGTTCGAGGCGATCCACCTGGTTCAGAAGCACCGCCGGTTCCACCGGCACGGATGGGTTGATTGGAACCAGTCCATTCAGTGCACCCTGCAGGGTATCCACCGCAGCATCAATCAATTCCTGCGATGCCTGTGCATTCAGCAGGTTCTGAAGCAGGGTCCGGGACGCTTCGATAATGGCCCAAGTTGCCGGCAGGTAGTCCCCTTCTACCAGATCGTCGATCTGATCCAGCAGATCCTGCGGCGGGTTGCTTGGCGCCAGAGCTGCGATCGCGTTGCTCAATACCTCTGCCGCTGCATCAATTTGCGACTGCGTGGCGTTGGCGTTGTTAATCAAAGCTTGCAGCGTGGCTCTTGCCGCTTCAACGGTTGCCCATGCTGCTGGTGAGTAGTTATCCGATACTAGATCGGCTGCTGCATCCAGCTGATCCTGTGCCTCCCCTGGATTTACAGGAACCGGTGTCAGGCCAGCCAAAGCAGTCTGCAGCGCTTCTCTAGCTGTCTGAATTATTGATGAATCTCCGCCTTGCAGCGCAGCGATCAGGTCCAGCTGTGCTGCTTCTACAGGACTCCATGTTTCCGGAGTATAGTCTTCAGGTGTGAGTGTGTTCACTCTATTCACCAACGCTGCCGGGTCTACTGGCAGTGAGGAGTTCGTTGGAATGAGTCCATTCAGCGCAGCCTCCAGCGCTGTTGTAGCCGCATTAATTTGCGGCTGGGTCGCTTCCGGGTTGCCCAGCAAGCCAGTCAATATCTCCCGTGCCGCTTCGATTACCGCCCAACTGCCTGGAAGATAGTTACCCGGCACCAGTTCGTTCATCTCATCCAGCAGCTCCTGCTGCGGATTGCTCAGCGTCAAGGCTGCAACTGCCGTGTTCAGTGTAATTGTTGCAGCATCAATTTGGGATTGGGTAGCGCCTGGGTTATCCAGCAGGGTCTGCAGGATCGTTCTGGCTGTGACCACGTTCGCCCACGTTGACGGCGAATAATCGCTCTCCAGCAAATTCGTTACTGTATCTAATCCGGCTTGCGCACTTTCTTCGTTCACCGGAGCAAGCGTCAGGTTCGACAAAGCTGTCTGAAGTGCTCTTTTTGCCGTTTGAATGGCTGCGGTATTCCCGCCTTGCAGCGCTGTCTCCAGTGCCGCGCCTGCTTCTGATACGGCATCCCATGTTACTTGGCTGTAGTCGTTCCCATTCAGGTTACCAACTTGATTCAGCAGGGTTGCTGGTTCCACCGAAAGAGATGGATTTACGGGAATCAGGCCCGTCAATGCTGCTTGCAGGGCTGCTGTAGCTGTATTAACTTGTGTTGGTGTTGCATTCTCATTGCCCAGCAGTCCCGTCAACACCTCCTGCGCGGCTGCAATAGCAGCCCATGTTTCCGGGAGATAATTGCTTGGTGTCAGCGAAGCAACCTCATCCAGCAGTTCCTGCGGCGGATTGCTTGGCGCCAGAGCGGCAACCGCTGTATTTAGCACCGCTGTTGCTGCGTTGATCTGCGATTGTGTCGCATTAGGACTATCCAGCAGGGATTGCAAAACAACCCTCGCGGCTTCAACATTCGCCCAAGCTGCTGGCGAATAGTCGCCCGCCGTCAGACCAGCCACGATATCCAGCTGCGCCTGTGCATCAGCTTCTTCTACTTGAGCAGTAGTCAGTGCCGAAAGTGCAGTTTGCAGGGCAGCCGTAGCTGTCTGTACAGATGCGGAATCTCCGCCTGCAAGAGCCGTTTCCAGATCCTGCTGCGCGGTTTCCACTGCGCTCCAAGTTTCCGGACTATAATCACTTGCGGTCAGAGTGGATACCTGATTCAGCAGCGTCTCTGGTACGACCGGCAGTGACGGATTGGTTGGAATCAATCCGGTCAGTGCCTGTTGCAGCGCTGCGGCAGCAGCGTTAATTTGTGCTTGTGTCGCGTCCGGACTATTCAGCAAGCCGGTTAGTACATCCCGTGCTGCTGCAATAGCCGTCCAGCTTTCCGGCAGGTAATCTCCCTGCGTCAGATTCGCAATCTGATCCAGCAGCTCCTGCGGCGGATTGCTCAGTGTCAGGGCCGCAACAGCCTGATTCAGTGCTTCTGTCGCTGCGTCAATTTGCGATTGGGTTGCCTCCAGATTGTTCAGCAGCGACTCGAGCGCAGTTTGCGCCGCTACTACTGCATTCCACCTGATCGGATTGTAATCCTCAGGTGAAAGATCCGCTACAATGTCCAGCCCTTCCTGAGCTTCATCATCATTCACAGGGATAATTTCCAGGGCTTCAATTGCGCTCAGCAGTTCCGCCCTTGCTGCATTGATTTGGGATTGCAAAGATGCCGGATTGCTCATGACATTTTGCAGACTAGTTACCGCAGCTTCGACATCGGCAAAGCTGGCACTGCTGTAATCGCTTGGCACAAGGTTATTTGCGATATCCAGCGTTCCTTGAGCCAGCGTCAAATTCGGCACAGCTACCACCAGATTGTCTAAAGCATAAGTCAAATTGGTTACTGTTGTATTTACTTGAGCCTGCGTATACGTATTTACCGTAACCGTGATCATGTAATTGGCTTGATTCAACTGATTTTGCAGTCTTGACCAGGAGGAGGCTGTGTAGTTAATCTGTTCCAACGGCGCTGCCCGAAGCTGCAGCGGAGGCAGCTGGGACACATCGTACTTACGGATCAGAAAGCTGAAATTCTTGGTCGCGCTTTCCGAACCGCTTGTAAAGGTTGCCGTCATCTGCACAATTTCATCATTGTTCACCGGACGGCGAAGAACAGTTCCATCCGAGGCCACCATGTCCGGTGAGTTGCTCATCCAGGTTATATTAGAACCATTAATACCTGCAGTGGGCAATACTGTTGTTATTCTGTTTGTAAACCCTCCCGTTACAAAAGGAAGTTCAGTCCGCTCTCGATCGGCCCGTACAACTGTAAGGTCCGGGGATTCAGTTGAATTCGTCAGAACGTAGCTGTTGTTATAAATCCCGCTTCCTCCAGCAGCAATCTTTACTGCATCTTGGATGGCAGTCACTTTAAGAGGAGCAGCGCTATTTGTCGTTGTTCCCACCCCAAGCTGTCCAAACCAGTTCCCTCCAATACTGTAGACCTCACCACTGCCGGTCAGGAACAGAGCATGAGACTGGCCCGTCAATGAGGAAGCGGCATCTATTACTCCGGTTAAGCCTTGTATCTGTCTGGGTGTATTTACCCAGCTTGTCTGTATTGGAGCTCCAAGCAATCCATAAGCATTACTACCAAACCCATAGACCGTTCCATCCCGGAGCACCACATAACTAGTGTCTTGGCCTGTAGCAACCTTACGTGCCGGCCCGGGAAGTGCGGATATTCTGGCAGGTGTAGATACTGATGTATAATTGCCTTGTCCAAGCTGCCCTCCCCCGTTAGCTCCTATGCCGTACACATCGCCATTCTCCATAAGAATAAGTGTATAGGAAAGACCGACTGAAGCCTGAACCGCTTTAATACCAACAGGTAATCCCAGTACTTGGACAGGCACGCTACTGTCTACTCCAACCGTACCGTTACCCAACTCTCCATACATATTCCTCCCCATTGTATAAACTCTTCCATCCTCTAGTACAACAGCGTTATGGTTACGCCCCGCAGACACTGAGACAGCTGGTCCTGGCAGGGAAAGCTTCACCGGTCGTGTCTGGTTAGTCTGGTTTCCAATTCCCAACATTCCATAGCCGTTGCCTCCCCAGACGTATACATCTCCGTTGTCCGCCAGCGCCATTGAAGAACTTTGGCGCAGCGATATAGCTTTTATAGTAGGCACCCCCGTTATCTCAACCGGGTAAGGTTGAATGTTACTGCTTCCGATACCCAACTCGCCGGCACCACTATTGCGACCGAAACCATATACTTTGCCCTGATCGGTAAGAAGTAGCGTAGAGTAGGCTCCTGTCTGAACATCTATGTTATTGTAAGTAACAGTAGTCACCGTATCCGGATTGGGGGTAACCTGTCCGCTTCCTGAAATAGTAACTACTCCATAGTAATCAGGTCCGGTTGCATAAACATCCCCATCTGTAGTAACCAGCAGCAGGTTATCACCTGAGGTATTTGCAGTAACATCAGCAGTAGTAACGGTAAATCCCTCTAGCCGGGTTGGCGTATAGCGGGTAACCAGGTCTCCTAGTCCCAACGTTCCATACTGTCCCGTGCCAAACACATAAGCTTCTCCACCCTGTGTAACAGCGACACCAATACCAGAAAGACTCATATGAACAATATTGCTTAAACCTTCGATCTTGGTAGGAGTGAGGACGGATGATACTTCAGCACCCAATCCCAGCATTCCGTTAGAATTGGAGCCAACTCCATAGACATCTCCATTCTCTAATCTCAACAAAGAGGACTGATATCCCACTTCCACATCCACAACGCCATCGGGAACAGATATTTGAGTAGGAGTATTTACATTTCTTACATTAACTGAACTAGAATACAATCCTACTGTGTTTGCTGAGTTCGCCCCCCATGCATAAACTGCACCAGTAGCGGTGACAGCCATGACTGAGGCACTTCCAGCAGATATATCGATAACTCCGGACAAGCCATTAACCTTGGCAGGACTGAGAGATGTGTCGGTTGCTCCCTGTCCTAATGTTCCATAAGTTCCGCCTGTTCCCCAAGAATACACATCTCCATTCTCTAACACAGCGAACGCTGTCTCTGGATCAATCTGTCCGAGTGCCGATGAAGCTATCATCTTGACGCCGCTTAACCCGGGCACCTTAATCGGAGTAGTAGAACCGTTTGTATTGCCTTGGCCAAGGATCCCATAATTTCCTCTGCCCATAGCATAGACCTCGCCCGTCTCCAGTAGGATGAGTATATAGCCGTAACTTACTTCAATCTGTACCGCTTTGGCTGGAAGAGTCAGTTTTTTTGGTGTATAGTTTGTGGTGCTTTGGCTGCCGACACCATAAAGGGTGTCGCCCCATGTATAGACTTCACCTGTAACGGTAATCACCGCCGCATGCCGGTTCGCACTCTTTATATCCTTTACATTGGATGTAAAAAACGGATTCTTGACAGGAACTCGGAAACTTGGATCCAGCATACCTCTTTGCGGCCCAATTGTACTGCCAAACGTATAAAGCTTGGTATTCGTCGTAGCCGCCGCCGCAGGCGCGGGAGGCAAAATCGCCGTCTGGAGCAACAACCCCGCCGAGAGCAGGAGCGGCATTACCCGCTTTTTAAAGATGGATTTTCCTCTCATGTATACCTCCGATATTAGAGATTTGGGTTTTTAAATAGATATTTCATTCTTCTCAAACTTCAGCTATTACAGCAGCAAAATTTCCAGGTCAGCACACATCCGATACTGCTTTCCGCAGGGATAAGTTTTTGTATACATCCGCTGCAGCCCCCCAAGGCTTCCATCATTTTTGCGTTATCCCTCCCGTTCTGTTTGATCTGACTCCTCCCGCGCGGTAAAGACGACTACGTATATTGGAGGATTTTCCATGCTCTACTATTTCATGATGCTGCCGGTTTTGGGAAGAGCAAAGGTTTGCTTTAAACATTTCAAGGCTAATCCATATAAGTTCAGGTCAAAAAGGCGTTTCATCCTACGAAATTTGTTTAAAATACTTGGTTAGAGGTTGAATTACACATCTCAATAGATGCCTAACGCCATCTCGAATGCCCTCCTATAAAATGTAACGGGGCTGTCCTCAAGTCATCTTGTGACTTGCAGGACAGCCCCGCTGTTTACATAGTGCCTATCATTCGTTGCTTTACATCCGACCAGCTTTCTCCAAGAACCGGATCACTATTGTGTCGGCCTCCGTTCTTGTAATTCCATCCTTCGGATTGATCGAGCCGTTATTGCCTTGAATCAGTCCTGCGGCTACATTCTGTTCGACGGCACTTTGTCCTTAGGCAGCTTCAGTAAAAAAGAAGACGTTCCCAGTGCCTGCCGGAATCGTCTTCTTTTGCATCAGCGTATGGGTTTAACTCTGCTCCTCCAGGCTGCCGGGAAAGCGCGGCCCTTTAAGCTCTACTGCCCGGTTTTCCTCTACCTGCAGACTGAATTTACGCCTGTTTCAGCCTTTTTAACCTTTTATTTTAAACTTTTAAAGCCATATTCAAACCTTTAAAGCCCTTAATATGAAGCTCTTTCTTCTACTTTCGGGTAGTTTACGTATGAGTCGGGGTGTTCGACCAGACATTTTCTACGAGACAAGGAGATGAACAGATGGTTCGATTGCTGAAACGAGGCATGATAGTGATGCTGGCCGCTGTACTGTTGTTGGTTCAATGGCCTATACAGCCTGCTGGTGCAGCTCCGGATCCAGCCGCGGAGTCCGGTATTGTTTTTGAAGGGAATCCCGGAATACAGAGCGACGGATACAAAGCGGCGGCTTACGGACAAGGCGTATATATCGCGGCAGGCACTAACGGAAATATTGTGCGGTCCCAAGATGGGGTGAATTGGACCGACGTAGCCGGGATCAACAGCACGGAAACTTTTAACAGCGCCGCTTACGGCAACAACCGTTTTGTCGTGGTTGGAAGCGGCGGGACGATCCTGAGTTCACCGGACGGGGAGAACTGGACTCCATACGTTTCGGCAATCAGCAGCAATTTAAATGATGTGGAATTTATCGGGGAACAGTTTGTCATTGTCGGTAATGGCGGGGTTATGCTGGTTTCCGGAGACGGAACGGCCTGGTTCCGGCTGTTTGTGTCTGATGGCTTTGCAGGCGTTTATAATTTGGATTTGACCGGAATCGCTTATGGAAACGGAAGTTATGCCCTTACCCATAGTGGACTCGACAGCAGCATTTTGGTCAGCTCCAATTTGTCCGGACCATGGACCAAAAATATCATTTATGCCGACGGACCGGCAATGATCACGAGCTTGGCTTTTGTTCGGGACCGTTTTTTCGCCGTAACAGAGAACAGCAGCAATGGAATGCACAGAGGGTACGTGCTGCTTTCGGCAAACCCCGGCGCTTCGGCATGGCCCAAACTTCGCGTCGGAAATATTCCGCTGGACTTTGCCTATTTTGACGGAAAATATCGGATTTTAGGTTACCCGATGTACACCTCGGCAACCCCGGATACGAACCTGAATAACTGGACGATGTATCTTGATGATCTCCCCAGTCTCATCAGAGCCTCCGCAGTCGGTCCTGACCGGATCGTCGTGGCAGGCGATTACGGGCTCTCCATGACCCTGAATGGAGAGACATGGACGCCCGCCTTCCCGGACATTACAGATGTTGCTTATAAAAACGGCACTTATGTGCGGGCAGGTACATTAAATAATAGAATCTATTTCTCTACGTCGAGCAACTTTGCCGATTGGGAGACAGCCACTTATCCGCAAAACTATGGATCCATTCGACGGGTCATGTCCGCCGGGAATGATTTTGTGGCCTACGATGAATCCTCAATCTGGGGGTCGGCGGACGGACGGGATTGGGAGAACCGGACTTCCGGCAGTATGGAGGAGGTCGGTCTGAGCGGAATGGCCTATGGCAATGGAACGCTTGTAGTAGTAGGCCGCTACTCGGGCAGGGTATTCTACTCTACCGATCTGGGTAAAACCTGGTCATACACAGCAGTATCCGGCGCCGGCCGCTATAATAATGTTGAATTTGTTGAAGGGCTGTTTATAATAACCACCTCCACTTCAGTCCTTTATTCGCCGGATGGCATCAACTGGACGACAGTTTCCATACCGTCAATGCCAATCACTGAAAATGATGCTCCAAGCAAAATTGTATACGGCAGCGGCAAGTTCATCATTTACGTGGGAACCGACAGCCCTCAGGGCTATGGTCTCACTTCTTTGGACGGAAAAAACTGGACCCCATTCACTCCGAATCCGGCCGATTTCTCGCCGCGAATGATTGCTTATGCCGATAATGTCTTCCTCGGCAGTGTTAATGGAAGAAACTGGTTTAGCTCCGCAGACGGAATCAATTGGGTGTCTTACGATATCCCGAACAACTCCACTGCCCTGAACATTAGAAACATTAACGGAAATATTGCAGTGGTGGGCGCGGGGGGACTTGCGCTCCTGTCCGGCCAGACCGAAGACGTAACCGGCCTGGTCAGCGCTGAAAGCACGACGGGCTTTACAGTAACCTTGGACAAGGCCATTCCAGGGCTTACTGCAAGCGACTTTACATTGAGCGGCGGAGTAACAGTGAATAATGTAACTACATCCGACGGCGGTCTGACTTATCAGGTTGAAGCAGCCCTCACCGAAGGGGAGGTCTACACAGTTACAATTACAGAATCAGGCTACCGCTTCTCCATAGGCGATGTTACAGTACCTGAATCTGTCGCAGTAGCCGGAACAATCAGCAATCAAAGTACAAATGGCTTTACTGTTACATTGGATAAGGCCGTACCGGGGCTTACTGCCAGCCATTTTGCACTTAATCGCGGGGCCTCAGTGACTTCAGTAAATACAGCTGATAACGGCCTGACGTACGTTGTTAATGCATCTCTTTCTCCTAGCACAACCTATACTGTAACCATTACAGAGCCAGGCTACCGGTTTACAGTCGGAAATGTAACTACGCCTTGGGAGATTTTAATTAACGGAACCATCAGCAATGAATCGGTTACCGGTTTTACGATCACGTTGGACCGGATGGCGCTACTATATAATAATATGTATTTTGTTCTTAACGATACTATGAGGGTGAATAGTATTACGCCGCTTGATGACAGCAATTTAAGCTATCAGGTATCGGCGGATCTTACTGACGGAGAAACCTATACCGTTACAATCATGGAACCGGGTCTGCGTTTTGTAGTTGAAAATGTAGTGGTTCCGCCGGCGACCGAGGTAGCCGGAACCATCAGCAATCCGGGCACAACCGGCTTTACAGTCACTCTGGATCAAGCCGTGCCGGGGCTTACTGCCAGCGATTTTGCCCTTAGCGGCGGAGTGACGGTGGATAGTGTAACCACTGCTGACGAAGGCTTAACTTACCAGGTGGAAGCAGTGCTCTCTGAAGGTGAGACGTATACTGTAACCATTACAGAAGCGGGTTACCGGTTTACTGTAGGGAATGTTGCGGTCCCAGCACCAGTTGCTGTAGCCGGAACGATCAGCAATCCGGGGACAACCGGCTTCACCATCACTCTGGACCAGGCGGTACCAGGGCTTAACGCCAGTGATTTTGCGCTTAGCGGCGGAGTGACGGTGGACAATGTGACCACAACCGATGGAGGCTTAACTTACCAGGTGGAAGCGGTGCTCTCTGAAGGTGAGACGTATACCGTTACAATTACTGAAGCGGGTTACCGGTTTACTGTTGGTAACGTTGCCGTTCCAGCACCTGTCGCTGTCGCCGGAACGATCAGCAATCCGGGTACTGAAGGATTCACAGTCACTTTGGATCAAGCGGTGCCGGGGCTTACTGCCAGCGATTTTGCGCTTAGCGGCGGAGTGACGGTAGATAATGTGACCACAACTGATGGGGGTTTAACTTATCAGGTGGAAGCGGTACTCTCTGAAGGTGAGACGTACACGGTTACGATTACGAGAGCTGGCTACCTGCTTTCGATAGGTAATGTAGTTGTACCTGAAGCTGCCCAGCCGACACCGGCACCAACAGAGTCACCAACACCAACGGAGTCGCCGGTACCGACAGCAACACCAGTACCGACCTCAACACCGGTGCCTACGTCAACACCGGCACCAACTTCAACACCTGCACCAACTTCAACACCTGCACCAACTTCAACACCGGCACCAACTTCAACACCTGCACCAACTTCAACACCGGCACCAACTTCAACACCTGCACCAACTTCAACACCTGCACCAACTTCAACACCGGTACCATCCGAATCACCAGTACCGACAGCAACGGCGACGACTGCTCCTCCTTCAGATTCCGGCGGAACGGGCTCGGGCGGTGGTTCACCTGCAGTTACAGCTGCACCAACAGCTTCACCGGCAGCAACTCCTGCTCCTGCCACCCTGACTTATGGAAATGGCGAAACACTGCCGGTCACTAAAAGACGGACTGTAACTAACGGGGTGGTTATTGATACAGTTACGCTGCCGGCGGACCAAACAAATGAAGCGGTCAACCGGATTAAAAACAGCGGCGGAGACAGCCTCCGGATTATGATTGCGGAGACTCCGGATCAGGCGGCGGATGAACTGAACGTCCAGCTCCCTGCTGAATCGCTGCAGACGATTGAACAGGCTGATCTTAATCTGGAAATTGCCACAAGCTACATTGAAACTGTAGTGCCGCCGGATACGCTGGCAGCACAGAGCAATGATCTGTACTTCCGCTTCATACCGCTGAAAGATCAGCAGAAGCGGGATACCGTACGGCAAAGAGCGCTGCAGAATGAACAAGTACAGTCCATCTCGGCCCAGCTTCAGCCAGTAGTTGTAGCAACACCTGTGGAAGTTGAGACCAATATAACAGGTCAGGGCGATGTCTCGATGGTAATGCCGCTGACAGGAGTGACTCTGCCAGCCGACACGCAGCAGAGAGACAGCTTCTTGAAGTCGCTGGCTGTTTACGCCGAACATGGAACCGGCAAGCCGCAGCTGATGTCCGGAGAAATTATCTCCGCGGGAACAAATACACCAGCTATCCGATTTACAGCCAATCCGCTCGGAGCCTTTGCCCTGCTGAGCTGGCAGGGAATCGATCTCAGCAGCCAGCTTGGGGATAGCGTTACGCCTGAATCTCCAGCTGTTCAAAACCGTGCGCCTTATATCAATGGCTTCCCGGACGGAACCTTCAGACCGGAAGCCGCTGTATCCCGGTCCCAGATGGCAACCATGCTGGCAAGGCTGCTGGAATATAAGGAGAACCAGTCGCAAGCAGGAATTTATCCGGATGTCTCTGAAGCCCATTGGGCACAGGATCAGATTGGATTCATCACTGCACGGGGTCTGATGATCGGGGACAAGAACGGAAACTTTAACCCGAATGACGGAATTACCCGGGCACAGATGGCCACAATCGTATCCAGATTTACAGCTGACCAGCCTGCTGAAAGTACTGTACAATCGTTCAGGGATATCACAGGACACTGGGCGGCAGATGACATTGCAGCTGCCCAATCAAGAGGTTTGATGCAAGGCTATAGTGACGGCACCTTCCGTCCGAAGCAGGTTATTACCCGGGCAGAAGCCGTTACCGTGCTTAACAAGCTGTTCGGCCGGACTTTGGCCAGTACTCCGGGAACTCCGACCTGGAAAGACGTCAGCAGAAGTCACTGGGCGTACACTGATATTGAGGCTGCTTCGGGAACAATAGAATAATGTAACTAGGCAGCAAAAAAAGCGCCGGCTTCGTCCACTTCAGTGGTTGAAGCCGGCGTTTTATACTAATCGTTCGGTATTATAACTGGATTCCTGCCGAATAAGTCAAGATAATTCAGAGATCTGCCGTTTTGAAATTTTTAGTTTAAAACTTTGCATCCGCTTTTAAAGTTTTAAAGCGGTTAATCTGTAAGAACCTCATCTGCTTACGGGTAGTTAGGATATTAAACCGGGTTTACTGGTGACCCGATATAACCGAGAAGGAGTTGAACGAATGTACCAATCGCTGAAACGAGGATTAGTGCTGTGTCTGGCCATGGTGCTGCTGGCTGTGCAATGGCCTTTGCAGCCTGTTAGTGCAGTTGAGGTTCCCCCTCAGGAAGATCCTGGCCTAATATTTGAGGGGAACGCAGGACTACAGAGTAATGCATACAGGGCGGCAGCCTATGGACAGGGTATTTATATCGCAACCGGAACTACTGGTAACATCGTGCGTTCCGAAGACGGTAAGCTTTGGAGTGACGTAATGGAGAACAGTAACACAACTACATTTTATGGAGCCGCTTATGGAGCCAATAAATTTGTAGTGGTAGGAGCAGACGGGACGATTCTGACCTCACCTGACGGAAAGAGCTGGACTCCCAGAGTATCAGGAGTATCTTCACCGCTAATGGATGTCCGGTTTATTGAAGGTCAGTTTATAGCGGTCGGTAGTTCAGGAGATATGGTGACCTCTTCAGACGGAGAATCTTGGACGAGAACACCCTTATTAGACAGCACGGGTAAAACAATTATGGTAAGCATGACCGGAATCACTTATGGAAATGGGAAATATGCAATTTCCCATACAGCTACCGATGGTACCATTTTGGTCAGCACCAGCCCATCCGGGCCATGGTCCAGAGTCAGTCTGTATTACCTCGGTCCTGCAATGATTAGTAGCTTAACCTTTGTTAACGACCGTTTTTTTGCTATAACAGATAGCGTTAATTCAACACATAGAGGCCATGTGCTTAGCTCCGTGAATCCAAGTACGCCAACATGGCCAAAAATCCTCACTACAACTCTTCCTGTTGAATTTGCTTATTACAATGGAAAGTACCGTATCTTAGGTCAAACGGTGTACACTTCGTCTACAGGGGGAACCAGTATATCTGAATGGACGACCAACACTACTAATACGACCCCCGAGATCACGGGTTACGCTATTGGCTCAGACAGGATGGTTGTTGTAAGTGAGTTCGGAATCTCAGCAACATTGGATGGAGAGTCCTGGACAGGAAGCTTGCCTGATATAGCAGATATTGCTTATGGCAATGGTACTTATGTACGGGTAGGTACATTGAATTACAGAACTTACATCTCCTATTCTAACGATTTTGAAAACTGGCAAACCTCCACATTTCCCTCAAACTCTGGAACTGTTCCAAGAGTCATTTTTGCTGAAGATCATTTCATTGCCTTTGATGAATCTTCGGTAATGATATCAACAGACGGACGGATCTGGGAAAAACGGACTCCTTCAGGATTGGCTGGCATAAGCCCGACTGGTATGGCCTACGGTAACGGAAACCTTATAGTTGTAAGTGAAAATACAAATAACGTATTCTCTTCGACGAATTTAGGCCTTACTTGGACCACCAGAACTGTTAATTTTGATTACTCTGTTAAGGATGTTGTATTTGCAGATGGGCTATTTGTAGCCACTACCTATAGTACAGTCATCTATTCGATCGATGGCCTTACATGGACAAAGGCCACGGTGCCAGCACTTCCGAGTTCGGAATGGTTTCAGTCATATGAAATGCTATACGCTAATGGTGAATTCTACGTTTATGGTATTACAGTCAATGACAATCTAAGTTACGGTCTTACTTCGCCTGACGGAAGAACCTGGACACGACTGAATATGGATCCAGTCGACTTTATTCCAACCATGACTGCTTACGCCAATAACTTATTCCTTGCCAGCGGGACTGGGGTAGAGTGGTACATTTCTTCAGATGGAATGAAGTGGGCTCCCTACTCAATTGGGAATAACTCTGCTGCTAAAAATATTAAAACAATTAATGGAAACTTCATGGTTCTGGGTGCAGGAAACCTGATGCTCACATCCCGAGCTTTAGAAATCGTAACCGGCGCTGTTAGTGCAGAGAGCGTAACTGGGTTTACCGTCACTTTGGACAAGGCGTTTCCTGGGCTTACGGCAAGTGACTTTACGCTAAGCAATGGAGCTACGGTGAGCAACGTGACTACTGTAGATGGCGGTCTTACCTATCAGGTAGAAGCTAACCTTACCGAGGGTGAAACGTACACGGTTATGATTAGGCACCCAGGCTACCTTTTCTCTGTAGAGAGCGTTACGGTTCCAGTCCCTGTAGCTGTAGCTGGAACGATCAGCAATCAAAGTACAAATGGCTTTACAGTTACTTTGGATCAGGCCGTGCCGGGGCTTACTGCCAGCAATTTTGCGCTAAATAATGGTGCTACAGTGACTTCCGTGAATACAGCCGATGGCGGATTGACGTATATGGTGAATGCTTCGCTTTCCCCCGGTACAGTGTACACAGTAACGATTACGGAAACAGGCTACCGGATCACAGTTGGGAATGTGAATACCCCTTTTGAGACTTTAATTAACGGAACCATCAGCAATGAATCAACTACCGGTTTTACGATCACGTTAGACCGGATGGCGCTACTATATACTAATATGTATTTTGTTCTTAACGATACTATGAGGGTGAACAGCATCACGCCGCTTGATGACAGCAATTTAAGCTATCAGGTATCGGCGGATCTTACTGACGGAGAAACCTATACCGTTACAATCATGGAACCGGGTCTGCGTTTTGTAGTTGAAAATGTAGTAGTTCCGCCGGCGACCGAGGTGGCCGGAACCATCAGCAATCCGGGCACAACTGGCTTTACAGTCACTCTGGATCAAGCCGTGCCGGGGCTTACTTCCAGCGATTTTGCCCTTAGCGGCGGAGTGACGGTGGATAGTGTAACCACTGCTGACGAAGGCTTAACTTACCAGGTGGAAGCAGTGCTCTCTGAAGGTGAGACGTACACTGTTACGATTACAGAAGCAGGATACCACTTTACTGTTGGCAATATTACCGTGCCGATGCCTGTCGCCATTACTGGAACCATCAGCACTCCGAGTACAACCGGCTTCACAGTCACGCTCGACCAAGCTGTACCGGGCCTTACTGCCAGTGACTTTGCGCTTAGCGGCGGAACTGCAGTTTCTTCAGTCATTTCGGCAGATGGCGGTCTGACCTACCAGGTAGAAGCCGCTCTCTCTGAAGGCGAAACTTATACCGTTGAAATTACTAAAACCGGGTACCGGTTCAACGTAAGTGATGTAATCGTACCTGAAGCCGTCGCCATAACTGGAGCCATCAGCACTCCAGCTACAACCGGCTTCACAGTTACTTTAGACCAAGCTGTACCAGGTCTCACTGCCAGCAACTTTACGCTTAGCGGCGGAGCCATAGCAGCTAATGTGACTACAACCGATGGCGGCACAACGTATCAGGTAGAGGCTGCCCTTGACGAAGGACAGACCTACACCGTTACGGTCACAGCAGCTGGATATCTGTTCTCTGTAGGCAATGTAGTTGTACCTGAAGCTACCCAGCCGACACCGACAGAGGCACCAACACCAACGGAGTCACCAGTTCCAACTGAAACGCCAGGTTCGACTTCGACACCAGTTCCAACAGAAATACCAGTTCCAACATCAACACCGGCGCCAACTTCAACACCTGCACCAACTTCAACATCTGAACCATCGGCATCGCCAACACCGGTGCCAACTACTGACCCGACACCGGGCACTGGTGGATCGTCTTCCGGCGGCAGCACTCCAGTTGCTACAGCGTCACCAACCGCAACACCGATACCAGCCACTGTGTCCATTGGAAATGGCGGAACCTTGCCTGTCAATGTAACAAGAACGGTAACGAATGGTGTAATCAGCGATACGCTTACTCTGCCAAATGACAGAACAAGTGAAGCTGTCAACCAAATCCGGAACAGCGGCGGAGACAGCCTCCGGATTACAGTCCCGGATGCCGGTACCCCGGCAGATGTACTCAATGTTCAACTCCCTGCAGCAGCGCTGCAGGCCATCAAGCAGGCTGATCTTAATCTGGGCATTACAACAAGCTATATTGAGACTGTAGTGCCTCACGAAGCATTGGCAGCCCAGAATAATGATCTGTATTTCCGCTTTACACCAGTTAAAAATCAGCAGCAGCGCGATATCGTCAGCCAAAGAGCGCTGCAGGCGGAACCAGTACAGAACATCTCTGCCCAGCTTCAGCCTACGGTTGTAGCTACACCTGTCGAGGTAGAGACCAATATGACCGGCGGAAGCGAAGTTTCCATTGTGCTGCCGCTGAATGGAGTGACTTTGCCTGCCGAGACTCAGCAGAGAGACAGCTTCCTGAAGTCACTCGCTGTATATGCTGAGCAGGGTAACAACAGCTCAGAACTGCTCTCAGGAGAGATCATCTCCACAGGGACCAGTGCACCAGGAATCCGGTTTGCTGCTAACCCGCGGGGAGCCTTCGCCCTGTTAAGCTGGCAGGGAATGGATCTGAGCAGCCAGCTTGGCGATAGCAGCTCCAATACTCCTGAGGCTCCGGCAGTCAACAGCCGCACGCCATATATTCAAGGCTTCCCGGACGGAACCTTCAGACCGGAAGGTGCTGTAACACGGGCGCAGATGGCAACCATGCTGGCAAGACTGCTGAACGACAGTGGTACACAGTCACAAGCTGTTACCTATCCGGATGTCACTGCTGCACACTGGGCCCGGAATCAGATCGGGTTCATCACTGCACAGGGACTGATGATCGGGGACAAGAACGGAAACTTTAATCCGAATGATGGCATTACCCGGGCGCAAATGGCCACGATTGCCGCCAGATACGCAGCGGATCAGCCTGCTGCTGCAACCGCACAATCGTTCTCCGATATTGCGGGGCACTGGGCGGCCGGTGATATCGCAGCCGCACAATCCAAAGGCCTGATGCAGGGATACAGTAACGGCACCTTCCGTCCGGGTCAGATCATCACCCGGGCAGAAGCGGTTACCGTTCTTAACAAACTGTTTAACTGGACGTCATCCAATATTTCCGGAACGCCTACCTGGAAGGACGTCAGTACAGCTCACTGGGCTTACAATGATATCGAGGCTGCTTCAGAAACGATAGAATAATCCTGCATGTAGTAAATCTATAATCATGCCTGCAACAAAAAACGCCGGCTTCTCCCACATCTGTGGAGAAGCCGGCGTTTTATGATTAGGCCGATAGCTTGGACTTCGGCTTTTGCGGCGCAGAACCAAACAGCACCCAGCCCAGCTTGAAATAGCGGAATACAAAAGCAACGACGATCCAGGAAATCCCCAGAGCAGCCAGCCAGCCGCCGAATATTGCTGCTGTGTACGCAAGGGAACCGCCATGGAACGGCAGCTTTCTGTAGTAGAACAATATTGCCGGATGAAGCAGATAAATACCGAATGAGCAGGCACCGGCAGAGACCAGCAGTTTCGTCAGCAGGCTGCGTCCGGCTCCGTAGAGCAGGAATGACAGCTGCATCAGCACTAGACAGGACAGCAGCGCGTGCAGATTGGAGAAGCCTTCATACCAGAGGCTGTTGATGACTGTTTTTTTGGTATAGTTGTTGAACCACAGCTCCACGTGCACAATCCCTGCAGCTGCCCACAGCAGCCACAGCACGATCCAGCTTGCTCCCTTAGCAGAGCGCCAGCCTTCCCGGGAGGGAATCAGCCATTTTTTGAGCGGTCCGTAATAGACTGCCACAGCCGCACCTAACAGGAAGTAGGAGAAATAAGTAATCGCCAGGCTGCCCTTGGACAACTGCCAGTATCCGTGGTTCGTCATATATTTGTTCAGCAGGACGAATCCCCACTGCAGCGCAAGCCCGATTACAGGCGCCCAGGCGGCAAGCCGGCGGACCTTTTGCAGACACCACAAAAAGAGCGGGAACAGCACATAGAACTGGATGATAATAATGATGTAGTACAAATGCGTGTACGCGGTTCCGGTCAGCAAATATTTGCCCATTTTCCGCACCATCTCATCAAGAGGCATGCCCCACGTATTGCCTGCATTCATTTTGAGCACAAAATACAGCAGGGAGAACACCACATAAGGCACAATAATATAGATCAGCCTGCGGCTATAGAACTTGCCCAGCATTTTGCCGGTCAGCGGACGGTCGATATAGTTGTAGAACAGGACGAATCCGCTCAGGAACACAAACGATGGCACCGCAAACTGGCTGAACTTGTTGATGAACAAAAACGGATGAAACAGCGATGTTCCCGTAGTCTCCGCCAGTGTGCGTGAAGTGGCATGAATCGCCAGCACTGCAAAAATCGCAACCGCCCGGAAGATATCCAGCTGCGGAATTCTTTCTTTCTGACTCATAACTTTCCTCCTGTAAAGCCCCGTTCTTCTGGGATGCCCGTAATAATTAATCTCCTCTGTCAAAAGAGTTCTGCAGCCCTACACGCTCTGCCCCTGCTTCTCTTCCCCGGCCTGCGGCAAGCTCATCCCCTGCCCCTTTACGTTAAGCACCTGCGGAGCCAGCGAACGCGGCACACTGCCGATAGCCATCCACGACCAGCGCAGCCGGCGGAACGCAAAATGCACAATGATCCAGCTTCCGCCCAGCGCCACCAACAGTCCCCCATATATAAACAGGACATAAGTCAGTGAATCGACCGGTATACTGAAGCGGAATCTTCTGTACACAGCAAGCAGCAGCGGATGGATAAGATAGACCGCAAAAGACAGCTCTCCGAGCCGTGTCAGCGCAGCCACTATGGCCCGCGGCACCTTCCTGTAAATCATGAATGCCAAGTACAGCAGCATCAGCGCAGACAGCATCGTATGCAGGTTCCACAGCAGCTCATACCACAATGAATCCTTCCAGTTTCCAAAATGGCGGGCCTGATACCACAGCTGCACATGTGCAAAAGCCGCTCCCAGCCAGCAGACGACCAGCATTAGCGTGAACCGTTTGAGCCAAGGCGTCAGCTCCCTCCACGGCTTCATCAGCCACGGCTTGACTTCCTCAAACCGGATTGCAATATAAGCACCCAACATATAATAAGCCAGGTATGAAATGGACAGGCTGCCCTTTTCCACGATATGCAGCTGATATTTGTTCCAGAGGATAAACCCCCACTGCAGCGCAAGCCCGAGCGGAACTGTCCAGCGAACCCAAACCCGTGAGGTTTGCAGCAGCTTCAGGAGCAGCGGAAACAGCAGATAGAACTGGATGCTGATGAATACAAAATACAAATGCGCATATGCCGAACCTGTAAACAGCGCCTTAAGAAAACCTGTCAGATTCTCTGCCGGATGCTGCATAAACTCCCCGTTCACATACAAGGTGAGGCCATAATACCCGACCGATGCCAGTAAATAGGGCAGTAGAATATATTTCAGTCTGCGGCGGTAAAAATTCCCGATCAGGCTGCGCGTTACCGGACGTCCGTAGTAATTGTAGAACAGCACAAAGCTGCTGAGAAAAATAAATGACGGCGTACCGAATTTGAAAAAAATATTGATCCAGTTGAGCCAGTAGTAGTAAGGAGACTGAAGCGCCTGCTCACCGGCTGCAAAAGATGAAGCATGCACATGAAGTACGCCAATAATCGCCAGAGCGCGGTAAATATCCAGCTGGGGCAGTCTTTCCTGAGGGGCCGCATTCACAATAGAGTTCCTCTTCTCTGCTTATGATGGCTGTTCAATTGGATGCCAAGCACGAAGGTCTGGATGTGAGATATCAGGAAGCCTGTCCCTGCTGTATTTTCACTCTGATATTTGGTTATGCCGGGCGCCCTTGCACAATCTGATGTTCCGGCTATGTACAAGTATAACGCTTCTTTGGTTTTGCAGATACTTAAAGGTTTCTTAATGTTTGGCTCAATTTCCTGCAACTCCCGAAAATAAAATACCCTGCCGTTCCTGCGCCGGTACACGCAATATGAAACAGCAGGGTCTTAACCCGTTCATTATTCTTCTATTGGACCTTCAGAAGCCGGACGCAGCTCCCTCAGCGGATTCCCGCCGACAAAAGCTCCAGCCGCCACATCCTTATGCACGACCGAGCCTGCTGCAATCACCGATCCATCCCCGATGGTTACACCCGGAAGAATGGTGCTGTTGGCACCGACCAGTACGTTCTCCCCGATAATAACCTCGCCCAGACGATACTCCTTGATGAGGTATTCATGGGCCAGAATTGTCGTGTTATAGCCGATCACAGAATTTTCACCGACCGTTATCAGCTCCGGAAAAAACACATCCACCATCGCCATCAGCCCGAACGCCGTATGTTTGCCCACTTTCATCCCAAGCAGCCGGCGGTAAATCCAGTTCTTGAGCGGCAGGATCGGGCAGTACCGGGCAATCTGGATAAAAATAAAATTACGCACGCCCTTCCACGGGCTGACTGTTCGGTAGATATGCCAAAGTGCGTTATGCTCTTCCACCGGATAGCGGGTTACTTTTCTCACCATGGCTTCATCCCTTGCCTACGATATCGTATAAATCGGTCATGTCATGGATGATATAATCCGGATCGTATTGGCGCAGCGTCTCCTCACCTTTGAGTGACCAGGCCACTCCTGCTGCAAGCACCCCCGCCGCCTTGGCGGATTGAATATCAACGGCACTGTCGCCTACCATCAGGGTTCTGCCCGGATCAGCGTTCAGGCTGCGGACAGCGGTCAGCACCGGCTCCGGATGGGGCTTGGGATGCGTGACATCATTGACGGTGACAATGGTATCCATATATTTCAGCAGGTCGAACATCTCCAGCGCCCTGAGCGTCGTCGGACGGATCTTCGTCGTCACAATGCCCATGCGGATTCCGCGGCGTCTCAGCTCCTCCATCGTCTCCGTCACATTCGGAAAGGAAGCAATCAGTTCATCATGATGTGCATTATTGTAGGCACGGTAGGAGAGCTCAAGGGCGCTTGTATCCTCAATCCCGGAGAAAGCGCTCATTTGCTGCTGCAGTGTTGTACCCATATAGGGAATAATCTGCTCCCTTGTCAGGGGAGACAGATTGTTTTCCTTCAGCGCATGCATGAATGAATTGATGATCAGCTCATTGGTATTTACAATTGTACCGTCCAGATCAAAAAGTACGCATTCTATCATTGCAGAGATTACTCCTTTGGTGTGCCGCCCTCAGGCTTGTCTTGTTCCGCCGGTCTGGCCTGGGAAGCATTCTGGGTTGTATGAGCTGCATGATCAGGAACTACAGCATCTGCTGTGGTCCCTTTGGTGCTGACAATGGGATCCGAATAGTGTGCACTCGCCTGCCCGGTCACCCGGCGGACGATAATCAGCACGACTGCGACAACAATGATCAGAATCGCCAGCAGCTGTGAGATCCGGATATTGCCGTAAGCCGGGTCGAGATAGCCTTGTTCAAAGCCCAGCCATTCCATCGGTTTCCACATGCCGTTGATCAGCGATGCTACACCGCTGCTTCCGTTGAAGGCCAGACTGTCTGTACGCAGTGCTTCGATAAAGAAGCGGCCGATCGAATACCAAATGAAATAGGATAAGAAAATTTCACCTGCACGTACAAACTTCTGACGGCGCAGCACCATCAGCAGCAGGATTCCCAGCAGGCTCCAAAGCGATTCATACAGGAAAGTGGGATGATGGAACGCATCCCCTATGTACATTTGATTCACGATAAAGTCCGGCAAATGCAGCTTGTCGCGCAGGAAGGATTCCGCTACAACACCACCGTAAGCCTCTTGATTGATAAAGTTACCCCAGCGGCCGATCATTTGTCCGGCAAGCAGTCCCGGTGCACAGATATCAACGATTCTCCAGAACGGATATCCCTTGCGCCGGAAATAAATAATACCGCAGATAATCGCCCCGATCAGGGCACCGTAAATGGCGATCCCGCCGTTCCAGATTTTGAAGATATCGATCCAATTATCCTTATAGTCATCCCACATAAAAGCTACAAAATAAATCCGCGCGCCGATGATGGCTGAAGGCACACCAAGCAGCAGCAGGTCCATGAAGAATTCCTGCGGGATATTAAACCGCTTCCCTTCGCGGATCGCGAGGAACAGTCCGGCAAGTGCGCCGAATCCCAGAATCAGGCCGTACCAGTGAACCGGCAGTGAACCGATCGAGAACACGATCGGATCAATCGCCAAAGAATAAAACATCGTCTCACACTCCTAGTCCAGATCATCCATATCTTCAGAAATGGTGGCTGTAAGTTTATTGGTAAACTGCAGGGCTGCATTGAAGCCCATCTGCTTCAAGCGGTAGTTCATGGCTGCCACTTCAATAATAACGGCAAGATTTCGTCCCGGACGCACCGGAATCGTTACGAGAGGAATATCGGTATCAATGATCCGTGTTGTTTCCTCATCCAGACCAAGCCGGTCATATTGTTTATCCTGCTGCCAGGCTTCCAGACGCACCACCAGCGTAATCCGTTTGTGATTGCGGATCGCACCTGCGCCAAAGAGGGTCATTACATTAATAATCCCGACGCCGCGGATTTCCAGCAGGTGACGGATCAGCTCGGGCGCCGTACCATGCAGCTGATTATCTGAAGTCTGGCGGATCTCTACCGCATCATCGGCAATCAGCCGGTGGCCGCGTTTGACCAGTTCAAGTGCAGTTTCACTCTTACCGATCCCGCTGCTGCCTGTAATCAGCATACCTACACCGTATACGTCACAAAGAACGCCATGGATCGTTGCCGTTGGAGCGAGGCGGCCCTCCAGGAAGCTTGTCAGTCTGCTGGAGAAAATCGTAGTCGCCATGGCGCTCCGCAGCACCGGAAGCCCCTTTTCATTGCTAATATCGATCAGCTCCTGCGGTACATCCAATCCTCTTGTAATTACGATACACGGAGTATTGTCGTTACAGATTCCGCGAAGCCGGCTCTCACGCTCCCCTTCAGGCAGCATGGAGAAAAAAGCAAGCTCCGTCTTACCCAGCAGCTGAACGCGCTCCTCCGGATAATATTCAAAATAACCGGCCATCTCCAGCCCCGGACGGTTCAGGTCATCCACTGTAATCGGTCTTTTCAGACCTTCATGTCCGGATACGACTTCAAGTTGAAAATTCTGTACCAATTCCGATACTTTTACCTTCTTAGCCATATCTATTCTTCCTTTCGTCACCTGCGGTTTGTCCGCTATGCCCGCATCAATTCAGCAAATTATCCCTTTTACATCTGCAGGTAATTCTCCTGCTATCTTAATGGATAACGCTTATGAATGCAATTCTTTTGCCGTTTCCCTGCCTGGCATCCCTCAAGGACTATCGTCCTCTAAAAATAAAAAAAGCCGCCCTTTCAGGCGGCTTTCTCAAGCAGGGAAGATACTGCTATCTTAGCCCAGCAATACGTTCAGTTCGGACTCTTTATCGAAGATATGAATTTTGTTCATATCGATTGCCAATTTTGGCTTGCTGCCTTCGCGTGTAGTGGAACGTCCGTCCACACGGGCGATTACAGTACCTGCACCAACGCCGCTCAGGTAGAGGAGCATTTCGTGACCCAGGTTCTCAGTAACATCAACCAGCGAAGTGAAGATGGTGTTCGGGGAAGCTTCCAGGAATACTGGCTCTTCGTGAATATCTTCAGGGCGCAGACCCATGATTACTTCTTTGCCGATGTAACCTTTGTTGCGCAGGATTGTAGCTTTGCCGCCTGGAACTTCAACATCAAGGTTGTCAGCGCGGAAGCGAACGGAACCGTTAACTTCGGACAGTGTACCATTGATAAAGTTCATTGTAGGGGAACCGATAAATCCGGCTACGAACAGGTTAGTTGGCTCATTGTACAGCTCTTCAGGGGAAGCGGCTTGTTGAATGATACCATCATACATAACTACGATACGGTCACCCATCGTCATAGCTTCTGTTTGGTCATGCGTTACGTAGATACAAGTAGTTTCAAGGCGTTTAACCAGCTTAGTGATTTCCGCACGCATTTGACCACGAAGTTTAGCATCCAAGTTGGAAAGAGGCTCATCCATCAGGAAGACTTGCGGATCACGGACAATCGCACGTCCCAAAGCGACACGTTGGCGTTGACCACCGGACAGGGCCTTAGGCTTACGCTCAAGCAAGTGCTCGATATCGAGGATCTTGGCAGCTTCGCGTACTTTCTTGTCAATCTCTTCTTTCTTAACTTTACGCAGTTTCAGACCGAACGCCATGTTCTGGTACACGCTCATGTGCGGGTACAGGGCGTAGGATTGGAATACCATCGCGATATCGCGGTCTTTAGGTGCAACGTCATTAACTACACGGTCGCCAATGTACATTTTACCTTCAGAGATTTCTTCCAGACCGGCGATCATACGGAGAGTTGTGGATTTACCGCAACCGGAAGGACCTACCAGTACGAGAAATTCTTTATCTTTAATATCAAGATTGATATCCATTACTGTTGCTTTATCGGAACCCGGGTATTTTTTGAAAATATGCTCTAAACGTACGCCTGCCATTGTATTTCCCCCTCGAGTTTATTGTTAGGATAAAAAATAAATCGCTTTCTTGTACACTTATCTTAACCCAGACGGGTCCTTCTGGCTATTTGTAACGTTCACAAAAAACCTATTTTCTTTTCGTCACTTTATACAATAACATGGCTAACTTCACAATCGCCGCATCCCCAAAACTGCGTACATCTGCGCCTGTCTCCTGTTTGATTTTATCCAGGCGGTAGAGCAGGGTGTTGCGGTGGATATACAGCTTCTTTGCAGTCTCACTGACATTGCAGTCCATTTCAAAAAATGTCTCCAGCGTCAGCAGCATTTCCTTATCCGCGAGCACAGAGGAATAATCTCCGATCTGTCCCAGCAGCTGTCTGCGCCGGCCATCAGGAATACTGTTAACCAGACGCTCCATGTGCAGTTCCCAGGGAAGATGAATATAATCTCCGACCTGAAAAATACGTCCCAGCACAATCGTCTCTCTCAGCAGTGCTACAGAACCCGTCAGTCCTTTTACCGGAACGATTGCCGGGGCTACGGCCAAATGAAACACACCGACCCATTCACTGGCAATCAACTCATGCAGCCCCATGCAGGTCTGTGCAAGCAGCTCATCAGCACTTTCTTCCTCATCTTCCTTATCATCTCCACCGGTGAGCAGTTCTTTACGGGCTAAAATTAGCCATTCTTTCTCCTGCAGAGGGATGAGTATCACTTCATTCTCAAAATAATTGCGCAGCAGCTTCATCAGCGAACGGTAGGATATCTGCGGATTATGTACATTTTCGCTAACCAGCAGGAAGGGGATCATTTCGCCGAACAAACGTCCCTTCAAAGACATATCATCAGGGATTTCCGCATCAGTTTTCTCCTGCTCCAGTTGAGAGTTAAGCCATGCACTAAGCTGCCGTGCTTCGACTTCCCCCTCTTCCTTGAGTCCGGTAGCCTTGAGGGCAACCGAGAAATTGCGCGCTGCATAGTTGACCAGCTGTACCTCAAGGGTAGAGAGGCCTTCAAGCTCCACCCATACAGCAGTTACTCTTCCGTCATTATCATACAAGGGCACCCAGAGATAACCGTCATGAGTGACCAACTCCTCTCCGCCTTCAGTGCCCATGGCGAAAAGGGAAGCCGAATGCTGCCTCCCTAACTGCTTGATTCCGGTTCTCTTTCCGGTGAGTTGCTCCAGCTTTTGACGCAAAACCTCACTATCCATCGTCACCATTCTCCACCACTTTTGCTCTTTTTGCCTATTTTATCATATTTTCCGACAAGATGCGGCCTGGCTCACCGCAAGTAGGGAGAATCGTCCATAGTGGTGCAAAGCTTTCAGCTTATTTTACTGTTGAAGGTCTTTTTCGGGCTGGAGGAAGCTGCACCGGATTGAGTTTCTTCAGCACCTTGTTCATCCAGATCCCGGCAATCGCACCGTCACCCATGGCAACCGTAGCCTGCTCCGCGTGAACAGCAACATCCCCTGCCACCCATACATGCTCTACATCAGTCATGAGAGAGCGTCTATTAGCCTCTATATGCCTGTTTTTGTGCAAACTTACTCCCAGCTGCTCCGCCAGCTCAGAATGTACGGGATTGTTGCCGAATGCAATAAATCCGCGTTCTGCCGGTAACTTAACACCATTTTGCAGGACTACATTTTTAATCTTTTCTTCGTTTTCCGTTTCCAGGTGACTAATCGGCTCTTCTATATAAAGGATGTCTTCTGCTTCAAGGCGGCGGCGGTTTTCTTCAGATAGAGGCTTCTTTTCATGATTAATGTAAGTTAAGTCCCCCGTGCGTTCCCGTAAAATAAAGGCCATATTCGCACCCGCATCACCCGAGCCCATAAGCACCGTTTGCTTATCTTTAATTTCGAAGCCGTCACAATCCGGGCACACATACACTGTATTGCCAAGAGTAGGGAGGAGACCCGGCAGTTCAGGGAACCGGTCCATAACACCTGTAGCCAGCAGCAGCGTTCTGCAAATGTATTGCTCGCCCTGTTCTCCTGTCAGAAGAAACAGCCCGTCATTCTGTTTAGCCGCCTTGACGATCTTATCCGTCTTGAACTCAACACCGGCAGTTTCAGCCTGTCTCCGTCCCTTCTGCCGCAGTTCCTCACCGGATACGCCCTCCGGATAACCGAGTATATTATGATACTTGTGGCATATGCTCGATCTGCCTCCTCCCGCATCTATAACCAGTACACGGTGTACAGAATAACGGCCTAACTGAATCGCTGCCTGCAGGCCGGCAAAGCCCCCGCCAACAATGATTGCATCATATGTCATTTAATTCCCTCATTTCTGCTCAGTATTATAAACATATAATTAAACGAGGGCAGAAATTTTAAACTTGAAAAATATTTAAAAATGAAAACACAAAAAAAGCCACCACCCTGAGGTGATGACTTTCTGTTGGGATGAGCCATGAAGGACTCGAACCTTCGACACCCTGATTAAAAGTCAGGTGCTCTACCAACTGAGCTAATGGCTCGTAAAACTGGTGGAGGCTGATGGATTCGAACCACCGAACACGTACGTGAGCAGATTTACAGTCTGATGCGTTTGGCCACTTCGCTAAGCCTCCGTAATATGGTGGCGCGGGAGGGAATCGAACCCCCGACACAAGGATTTTCAGTCCTTTGCTCTACCGACTGAGCTACCGAGCCATGTTACAAGCCGTAAAAAATAAATGGCGGAACCGACGGGATTCGAACCCGCGATCTCCTGCGTGACAGGCAGGCATGTTAGGCCAACTACACCACGGTTCCGCATTTGTGAAAATAATGGTGCCGGCGAGAGGACTTGAACCCCCAACCTACTGATTACAAGTCAGTTGCTCTACCAATTGAGCTACACCGGCACGGTGTAAAAGTATTGCCGTATTGAAGTGAAAATGGTGGAGGCTGAGGGGATCGAACCCCCGACCCTCTGCTTGTAAGGCAGATGCTCTCCCAGCTGAGCTAAGCCTCCGGGTGTATGGTAGCGGCAGAGGGGATCGAACCCCCGACCTCACGGGTATGAACCGTACGCTCTAGCCAGCTGAGCTACGCCGCCACACTAACAAATTTCATGGATGATAATGGCGGAGAGAGAGGGATTCGAACCCTCGCACCGCTTACGCAGTCTAACCCCTTAGCAGAGGGTCCCCTTATAGCCACTTGGGTATCTCTCCAAACAGATAGCAACCATGTATATCCATATCAGACTTAATCGCCTGAAAACTGAATCCGAAACAAATCTGCGTTTTAATTTTGGATAAGCCCTCGACCGATTAGTATTGGTCAGCTCCATGCATTGCTGCACTTCCACCTCCAACCTATCTACCTCGTCGTCTTCAAGGGGTCTTACTAGTTGGGAAATCTCATCTTGAGGGGGGCTTCACGCTTAGATGCTTTCAGCGCTTATCCCGTCCGTACGTAGCTACCCAGCCATGCTCCTGGCGGAACAACTGGTGCACCAGCGGTACGTCCATCCCGGTCCTCTCGTACTAAGGACAGCTCCTCTCAAATTTCCTGCGCCCACGACAGATAGGGACCGAACTGTCTCACGACGTTCTGAACCCAGCTCGCGTACCGCTTTAATGGGCGAACAGCCCAACCCTTGGGACCTACTTCAGCCCCAGGATGCGATGAGCCGACATCGAGGTGCCAAACCTCCCCGTCGATGTGGACTCTTGGGGGAGATAAGCCTGTTATCCCCAGGGTAGCTTTTATCCGTTGAGCGATGGCCCTTCCATGCGGTACCACCGGATCACTAAGTCCGACTTTCGTCCCTGCTCGACTTGTAGGTCTCGCAGTCAAGCTCCCTTATGCCTTTGCACTCTTCGAATGATTTCCAACCATTCTGAGGGAACCTTTGAACGCCTCCGTTACTCTTTAGGAGGCGACCGCCCCAGTCAAACTGCCCGCCTGACACGGTCCCTGTACCCGCTTAGGGTACCAGGTTAGAACCTAGATACGATCAGGGTGGTATCCCAACGGCGCCTCCACAGAAGCTTGCGCTCCTGCTTCTACGGCTCCCACCTATCCTGTACAGATCGTACCCAAATTCAATATCAAGCTGCAGTAAAGCTCCATGGGGTCTTTCCGTCTTGTCGCGGGTAACCTGCATCTTCACAGGTATTAAAATTTCACCGGATCTCTCGTTGAGACAGCGCCCAAGTCGTTACGCCATTCGTGCGGGTCAGAATTTACCTGACAAGGAATTTCGCTACCTTAGGACCGTTATAGTTACGGCCGCCGTTTACTGGGGCTTCGGTTCATAGCTTCGGGTTACCCCTAACCACTCCCCTTAACCTTCCAGCACCGGGCAGGCGTCAGCCCGTATACTTCGCCTTGCGGCTTCGCACAGACCTGTGTTTTTGCTAAACAGTCGCTTGGGCCTTTTCACTGCGGCCCCCTCGGGCTATTCACCCTACCGAGGCACCCCTTCTCCCGAAGTTACGGGGTCATTTTGCCGAGTTCCTTAACGAGAGTTCTTCCGCGCGCCTTAGAATTCTCTTCTCGCCTACCTGTGTCGGTTTGCGGTACGGGCACCTTCTCCTGACTAGAGGCTTTTCTTGGCAGTGTGAGATCATGACCTTCGCTACTGTAATTTTCGCTCCCCATCACAGCCCAGCCTTACGGTGTGCGGATTTGCCTGCACACCAGCCTCACTGCTTAGACGGACATCCATCAGTCCGCGTCACTACCCTCCTGCGTCACCCCATCGCTCATAGCGGATTACGGTGGTACAGTAATTTCAAACTGTTGTCCTTCGACTACGCCTGTCGGCCTCGCCTTAGGTCCCGACTTACCCTGAGCGGACGAGCCTTCCTCAGGAAACCTTGGGCTTTCGGCGGATCAGATTCTCACTGATCTTTTCGTTACTCATACCGGCATTCTCACTTGTGTACTCTCCAGCGCTCCTTACGGTACACCTTCAACGTATACACAACGCTCCCCTACCCCTGATGCATACGCATCAAGCCATAGCTTCGGTGGTGTGTTTAGCCCCGTTACATTTTCGGCGCAGAGTCACTCGACCAGTGAGCTATTACGCACTCTTTCAATGGTGGCTGCTTCTAAGCCAACATCCTGGTTGTCTGTGCAACTCCACATCCTTTCCCACTTAACACACACTTGGGGACCTTAGCTGATGGTCTGGGCTGTTTCCCTTTTGACAATGGATCTTAGCACTCACTGTCTGACTCCCGGCAAGAAGTAAATGGCATTCGGAGTTTGACTGAGCTTGGTAACCCTTGCGGGCCCCGCACCCAATCAGTGCTCTACCTCCACCACTCCATTCACCGAGGCTAGCCCTAAAGCTATTTCGGGGAGAACCAGCTATCTCCGAGTTCGATTGGAATTTCTCCGCTACCCCCACCTCATCCCCGCACTTTTCAACGTACGTGGGTTCGGGCCTCCAGTGCGTGTTACCGCACCTTCACCCTGGACAGGGGTAGATCACACGGTTTCGGGTCTACGTCCACATACTTAATCGCCCTATTCAGACTCGCTTTCGCTGCGGCTCCGGCTTCTCACCTTAACCTTGCATGTTAAACGTAACTCGCCGGTTCATTCTACAAAAGGCACGCCATCATCCATATAGAGGACTCTGACTTCTTGTAAGCACACGGTTTCAGGTTCTATTTCACTCCCCTTCCGGGGTGCTTTTCACCTTTCCCTCACGGTACTGATTCACTATCGGTCGCCAGGTAGTATTTAGCCTTAGCAGATGGTCCTGCTGGATTCATACGGGGTTTCACGTGCCCCGCACTACTCGGGATCCGTCTCGGAGAGAACACAGTTTAGGTTACAGGGCTTTTACCTCTATCGCGGGCCTTTCCAGACCTCTTCACCTACCATATTCTTTTGTAACTCCATGTGAGACGTCCCACAACCCCAGGAGGCAAGCCCCCTGGTTTAGGCTGTTCCGCGTTCGCTCGCCGCTACTGACGGAATCACTATTGTTTTCTCTTCCTCAGGGTACTTAGATGTTTCAGTTCCCCTGGTCTGCCTCAACACATCCTATGTATTCAGATGTGAGTGACTGCGAATTACCACAGCCGGGTTTCCCCATTCGGACACCCCCGGATCAAAGCTTGCTTACAGCTCCCCGAGGCAGTTTCGTTGTTCGCCACGTCCTTCGTCGGCTCCTGGCGCCTAGGCATCCTCCGTGTGCTCTTATTAGCTTAACCAACGCTACGGTGTTTCGCTTGTTTGCTCATCTTGTTTTGAATAGCGCGTCCGGATCACTCCGTACGCTAGAATATTCAAAGCCAAAAGTCGCTTCACAATCGAAAACCTTCGCTTTCAGCATCGCCATTAATTTTAAACTTGTTTACACAAGTTCAGCTTAAAGGAATGTTCTAAAACGCAAATTCGTTTCGGTATCCAGTTTTCAAGGATCAAGGTATTGCATATACTTAAATTAAAACATTATGGTGGAGCCAAGCGGGATCGAACCGCTGACCTCCTGCTTGCAAGGCAGGCGCTCTCCCAGCTGAGCTATGGCCCCATAAATACACCCCAAAAAGTGAAGTGTAGCTTCGAGGTTTATTCCGATTACTTTCCGTGGACCCCGACTACTCATATTAAATTAGGAATGTTATATGGTGGGCCTTGGTGGACTCGAACCACCGACCTCACCCTTATCAGAGGTGCGCTCTAACCAACTGAGCTAAAAGCCCATATAACATAACATGGATCCAACCAAAGGAATGGTTGTCCGCTTGGCAGCGTCCTACTCTCCCAGGACCCTTCGGTCCAAGTACCATCGGCGCTGGAGGACTTAACGGTCGTGTTCGGGATGGGTACGTGTGGAACCCCTCCGCTATCGCCACCAAACGGTTGAAAGGATTGACCTTTCAAAACTGAACACGAGTGAGTGTTTGAAGCTTATGGAAGCTTAGCTTCCGATTTGAATGTTTCCGTTGCAGGAAACGATTCTCCATAGAAAGGAGGTGATCCAGCCGCACCTTCCGATACGGCTACCTTGTTACGACTTCACCCCAATCATCTACCCCACCTTCGGCGGCTGGCTCCCTTGCGGGTTACCCCACCGACTTCGGGTGTTGTAAACTCTCGTGGTGTGACGGGCGGTGTGTACAAGACCCGGGAACGTATTCACCGCGGCATGCTGATCCGCGATTACTAGCAATTCCGACTTCATGCAGGCGAGTTGCAGCCTGCAATCCGAACTGAGACCGGCTTTGCTGGGATTGGCTCCACCTCGCGGCTTCGCTTCCCGTTGTACCGGCCATTGTAGTACGTGTGTAGCCCAGGTCATAAGGGGCATGATGATTTGACGTCATCCCCACCTTCCTCCGGTTTGTCACCGGCAGTCACTCTAGAGTGCCCAGCTCGACCTGCTGGCAACTAAAGTCAAGGGTTGCGCTCGTTGCGGGACTTAACCCAACATCTCACGACACGAGCTGACGACAACCATGCACCACCTGTCTCCTCTGTCCCGAAGGCCGCCTCTATCTCTAGAGGATTCAGAGGGATGTCAAGACCTGGTAAGGTTCTTCGCGTTGCTTCGAATTAAACCACATACTCCACTGCTTGTGCGGGTCCCCGTCAATTCCTTTGAGTTTCAGTCTTGCGACCGTACTCCCCAGGCGGAGTGCTTACTGTGTTAACTTCGGCACCAAGGGTATCGAAACCCCTAACACCTAGCACTCATCGTTTACGGCGTGGACTACCAGGGTATCTAATCCTGTTTGCTCCCCACGCTTTCGCGCCTCAGCGTCAGTTACAGCCCAGAAAGTCGCCTTCGCCACTGGTGTTCCTCCACATCTCTACGCATTTCACCGCTACACGTGGAATTCCACTTTCCTCTTCTGTACTCAAGCGACCCAGTTTCCAGTGCGACCCCAGGTTGAGCCCAAGGTTTAAACACCAGACTTAAATCGCCGCCTGCGCGCGCTTTACGCCCAATAATTCCGGACAACGCTTGCCCCCTACGTATTACCGCGGCTGCTGGCACGTAGTTAGCCGGGGCTTTCTTCTCAGGTACCGTCACTCCGATAGCAGTTACTCTACCGGACGTTCTTCCCTGGCAACAGAGCTTTACGATCCGAAAACCTTCATCACTCACGCGGCGTTGCTCCGTCAGGCTTTCGCCCATTGCGGAAGATTCCCTACTGCTGCCTCCCGTAGGAGTCTGGGCCGTGTCTCAGTCCCAGTGTGGCCGTTCACCCTCTCAGGTCGGCTACGCATCGTCGCCTTGGTGAGCCGTTACCTCACCAACTAGCTAATGCGCCGCAGGCCCATCCCGTAGTGACAGATTGCTCCGTCTTTCATTCTTTCTTCAGGAGAAAAAAGAAATTATCCGGTATTAGCTACCGTTTCCGGTAGTTATCCCAGACTATGGGGCAGGTTGCCTACGTGTTACTCACCCGTCCGCCGCTAAGTTAATTTGAAAGCAAGCTTTCAAATTAACTCCGCTCGACTTGCATGTATTAGGCACGCCGCCAGCGTTCGTCCTGAGCCAGGATCAAACTCTCCAATTAGTATTGAAAAGAGCGATTCGCTCATTTTGAAACATCTGACGAGAATTTGCATTCTCAGGATGAATTTCTAAAGCGTACGAGACGCTGCGAAAATCATCAATTTTTCGAAATCACCGAAGCGACTTCTCACTCACTCGTTGTTCAGTTTTCAAAGATCAAGCTCGTCGTTGCTTTAATTTTTCTCGTCAGCAGCGACCTTTATAATATATCATGGCGACCATGTTTCCGTCAAGCGTTTTTTTTAATTTCTTTTTTCGCTTTCCTTTTGAACAAGTTATCGTGTGATATCCTGTCGAAAGGGCCGTGTATTAATGTATCACAGATTGCTGACCAGAGTCAACACCTAAAACAAAGTTATTTTCAAACCGAGCAGCATCAATACTCCGGGAAGGCCAAGAACCGTTACTGCGCCTATAGTTGCAGGGTTAAGAGGGATATAAACATCAGTGAGGAGACCGGAAAAATTAACGAGGTAAATGCCGAGTGCGGCAAGAATAAGATGGGTGCCGAACAGACTGAGCCAGGCCCAGCCCATTTTTTTACGGAAGATAATTAATAACAATAAGGATGCCGATAAAACCAGTACACCTAATGCGACCATTCTGAACATACCGTTCCCCCTTTACTTATCTGCCAACTAAAATTTGCTGCTGTTGAGCCCTATACTTTTGGCATGCTTGAGATGTATCTGGTATTTGCGTTCAGCCGCTTCAAGTATATATATGGCATAATCAATCTGATCCTGGCCCAACGCCTCATCGAACATCAGGTAGGCCCGCTCCCATTCTGCCTGGGCTTTGCGGACGTCCATCAACACATTCCACTCTTCCTCCCGTTGTACGGTCCCTGACTGTCCCCCGGCCTCATACTGCCGTATAAAGTTCCACCAGCTCACCCTAGCCCCTCCTCTAAGAATACTTAGCCTGTACAGCCTCACTGCATGTCTCCGGCATATTCTCATTCATATAAAGAAAGGGACAAACTTAGAACCAAAACCATGAACACAACGAATCGCCTTGATTACCCCAAACTCTCCAGTGTCTTAAGAGCACTTACAACAAAAAAAGAGCCCTTGCGGACTCTTCTCTCTACACACTATTTCCTAACTCCTAAAACAGCTCACGGCGGCCTTCCAGAGCTTTGGACAGTGTAACCTCATCCGCATACTCCAGATCACCTCCAACGGGCAGCCCATGGGCTATCCTGGTGATTTTGATCTCAAACGGGCGGACAAGGCGGGAAATATACATGGCAGTGGCTTCACCCTCAATATTGGGGTTGGTCGCCATAATCAGTTCTTTTACTTTCTCATCGCTCAGGCGGGTCAACAGCTCCTTCAGACGGATGTCGTCCGGACCTATCCCCTCCATAGGAGAGATTGCACCCTGAAGCACATGATAATAACCGTCGAACTCCTTGGTTCTCTCTATAGCCACAAGATCCTTGGATTCCTGGACTACACAAATCACCGACGAATCACGGGTTTTGTCCTGGCAAATACGGCACGGGTCGGTGTCGGTAATATTACAGCAAACCGAACAATAATGAAGATTGCGTTTGACACTGACCAGCGCTTTGGCAAAGTCAATGACCTCATCCTCTTTCATATTGAGCACATGAAATGCCAGCCTTGCTGCCGACTTCGGACCGATCCCGGGCAAACGCGTAAAAGCATCAATCAGCTTGGCTAGCGGTTCGGGATAATACAAAATGATAATTCTCCTTTGGACTGGACGGAGTCAGACCTAGAATAAGCCAGGAATCTTCATTCCGCCAGTGAATTTGCCCATATCGTTGTTGGCCAATTCCTCTGCTTTGGTGAGTGCATCATTAACAGCGGTAATCACAAGATCCTGCAGCATTTCTACATCTTCCGGATCTACAGCTTCCGGTTTGATCTGGATGGACAGCAATTTCTTATGGCCGTTAACCTGAACAGTAACTACACCGCCGCCTGATGAACCTTCAATAGTCTTGCTTCCGAGTTCTTCCTGGGCTTTGAGCATTTGCTCCTGCATTTTTTTAACCTGTTTCATCATCTGGTTCATATTATTCATACGTCGTCTCTCCTTTGGGATGCGCATATGGCGCAAAGTAGGCTTGAATTTCAGTTATTCTTTTATGACAACAAGGTCTTCCCCAAACAGCTGGATAGCCTCGTCAATCCATGGTTCTGTCTTCGCTTCTCCTGATTCGTGTTCATGTTCCAGGCGCAATTCTTCTGTATCCGGCTTGGCCGGGGCCTTCTGTGAAGCCTCATTCCAGTCGCGCAGCATCATGGTAACAAGGCGGTACGGTCTGCCGAGCTTTGAAGCAAGCACATTCTCAATCACCTGTCTGTTCGCCGGCTTCTCGGTAGTATCACGGTGAATGGTGTTCTTAAAAGCAACAAGCACTGCGTCATCCAGAACTGAGACAGGCTCACCGTCTACAAACCAGGCGTGGACCGTCACCTTCTCATCCTTCACTCCCTGCAGAACAAGGCTCCACTGCTTATAGACAGCATCAAAATCCGGACTGTTCTTCGCAGCTATGAACTTATCCATCTGCGGAGGCAGCTTGGCCGGGGATGAGATACGCGGAGCAGAGCTCTGCGAAGGCGCCTGGCGCTGTACAGCAGCCTGATCGCGTCCGCCTCCGGCGAGATTCCCGGCCTGCATAGCCTGCTCAAGCTTCTTCTCTAATGCGGCAATCTGCCGCTTGAGAAGCTCCAGTTCCCCCGATGATGCCGCAGCGCCCCCCTCTGCCGGTACATGAGCTGAAGGCTGAACCGGAGCATTCTCCTGCTGCAGGCTGCACAGCTTCATCAGCGCCACTTCGAACAGTGTCTGCGGATGAGTCGCATATTTCATCTCACCAAGATAGCGGTTTAGGGTCTCAACAATATAAAACAACCGCTCCCGGGTAAACTTCGCAGCCATATCACGGAATTCCGCCGGGTTAAGCACACGGTCCGTTAACTGATCTGCTCCAGGCACCATCTTGATCATCAGTAAATCGCGGAAATAATACAGCAGATTCTCCAGGCATTTGTCGGCGCTCTTGCCCTCCTGCATAAGCTGCTCAATAAGCTCCAGAAGCAAGCCCATATCGCTATCCAGAATAGCTGTTGCCAGGCGGGCGAACTGCTCGGAAGGAATCCCACCCGTCATGCCAAGCACCTGCTGATAAGTGACATTCCCGTCAGTAAAAGAAGAGATCTGATCCAGTATGCTGAGCGCGTCACGCATTCCCCCGTCGGATAGACGGGCGATATATTGCAGTGCATCGGCATCCGCAGTAATACCTTCCTTCCGGCAAATCTCTGTAAGACGGCCGGTCTGCTCCTCCAGGGACACTCTGCGGAAGTCAAAGCGCTGACAGCGCGAGATAATCGTCGCCGGCAGCTTATGAGGCTCCGTAGTTGCCAAAATAAACATCACATGGGGCGGCGGCTCCTCAAGCGTCTTAAGCAGCGCATTGAACGCCTCCGTAGTCAGCATGTGCACTTCGTCAATGATATACACTTTACGGCGCACTTCGGTAGGTGCGTATTTCACCTTATCCCGCAGGTCGCGAATCTCTTCCACACCCCGGTTAGAGGCGGCGTCAATTTCCTGCACGTCCATGATGTTCCCTGCGGTAATCCGCAGACAGGACGGGCATTCATTACACGGTTCCGGACCCGGACCCCGCTCACAATTGACTGCCTTGGCCAAAACCTTGGCGGCACTTGTCTTACCGGTTCCCCGCGGACCGCTGAACAGGTAGGCATGCGAAACCCGCTGTTCACGAATCGCATTCTGCAGTGTCTGGATAATGTGCTGTTGTCCTACCATGTCTTCAAACGACTGCGGCCGCCAGGCACGGTACAGCGCGATATGTTCCACTATGCATTACCCTCTCTTAGGCTGCCGCTTTCCGGCATTTGTCGCTAATTTATTATACTATATTAGCCAGACTTTGACCAAAAACAAAAAGCATCTTTGCTTGTGGCAAAGACGCTTATTAATCATAGATAAGTTAAACCGTGCACCTGTTATTGATGGCTGCGATCCAAGCGGCAACCCTACGAAGCTGCTCGGGCTAGGCCACCCTCCGGCACAAGAGCAAACTTGCTTATGGCTGCTTCCTTCCGGACCTGACCAGGTTCACAAGCACTCATTGCGGAGGACCCAACCGTCAACACAGCCCGTAGGAACCAGGCCTCACATCGACAGCACCTCTAACAGGAATTCAACCTCGCTACAGCGGATTGCGAGTTACAGGGCACCGCTACCTCCCCGTCTAGCACGGCGAAGATAAGTATAGCTCAGTAAACGACAAAAATCAACCCACCAAGAACAGCCACGGCATCCGTCCTTTGCCAAAACCTTATACAACCCCGTAAAAATAAAAACCCTCCGGCAGAAACAGCCGGAGGGTTAATCCAATCACTAAGCTGCAGAAGAGCTTGTCTGATTAGATACCGTATTTCTTCTTAAATCTATCGACACGACCACCAGCATCCAGGAACTTCTGCTTACCAGTGAAGAATGGATGGCAGTTGGAGCAAATTTCGACGCGCAGTTCTTGTTTAACAGATCCGGATTCGAAAGTGTTGCCACATGCGCAAGTTACCTTAGTGATGTTGTACTTCGGTTGGATTGCTTCTTGCATTTGAATTTCACCTCTCATGCCCTAGGCCTCATGCGGACCCAGAGTTATTAAACACACAACAGTATATTAGCACGGAATTACAAAATGAGCAATATGTTAAAATTTAACGGACCTCCGCCCGGCTACAGGCTCACCCGGCGCTGCTTAACACGGGCTAATTCTGCAGGCGGAACATGCGTAAATGAGCCAATCACCACACCCGGCAGCTCTTCTCGGAAAATCTCAAGCATCGTCTTCATTCCGAGGATCTCTCCTTGTGCAGGAGGAATCAATTCCAGATAGCTCTCGGGGTCGATGTTCAGGTTACGCATCTGGATCAGCTTCAGGTCCGTACGTCTGACGAACTCAACCATTGCTTCGATCTCTTCCTCACGGTCGGTTACACCAGGGAAAATCAAATAGTTAATCGAGGTGTACACACCTTGCGATGCAGCATACTTCAAAGACTTCTCCACATTGGCCAGAGTATATCCGCGCGGCTTGTAGTACGCATTATAATGATCATCGAGAGCGCTGATGGTGCTGACCCGCATCAAATCAAGCCCTGCATCCACAATGCTGCGGATATGATCGTTAAGACCGGCGTTCGTATTGATATTGATATAGCCCATATCTGTAATTGAACGCACTTCACGGATCGACTCAATAATCAGTTTGGCCTGGGTGGAAGGTTCACCCTCACAGCCTTGACCGAAGCTGATAATGGATTGCGGAGTCTTGAGATGCTCGAGCATAACCTCTGTAATCTCGCTCACCGTAGGACGGAAATTCATCCGTGTCTGCGGGGATACAAAGCCGCTGTCATCCGGTTGTTCGGAAATACAGCCAAAGCATCCGGCATTACAGGAATACGAAACCGGCACTCCGCCTTCCCAGCGCCCCAGGAATGTATTGGAAGAGGTCAAGCACTCATAACCCAGCGCACAATTGGACAAATGCCCGTAAAGACGGTTCTCCGGATATTTGGCAGTCAAATCCCCTACGCCCGCTTCTACATCATCCCTGTCACAGTTCAAGGGATTCCACTGCTCCGGATCATCCGTCGGGTCAGCAGCCACATAAAAGCCCCCGTCCTTCCACACTACAGCCGAATAGCCGAAGAGCGGAAGCTTGTACGACTTGTCTGTCTTGACGTAGCCAGGAAGGCAGAGCCGGGTAAAGCCCTGCGGCAGCAGCGCTCCGACAGCCTGCGACCCCTCCGGCAGCGCCGTCATTTCACCAGTTTCGGGATCCATGCCTACCGCACGTGTGCTTGGCAGACCTACCAGCGTAGCTCCTTCCGGCAGCGGAATCAGTTCTTCCTCCAGCATCTCAACGATCATATCCCCGCTGCGGGCCAATCCGTACAGCTCGGGGTGATCGTATACGTTTCCTTGCTCGTCAGCATATACCAAATACATGTTATTCTCCTCTTGTTATCTATTCTCAGGTTGTAGGGACAGAAGAAGCCTTCGGCCGCGTAGTACGACGTGCAGATGAGCCGCTGTTAGAGGTTCCGCCATTACTGGCTGTACCGCTTGCGGAGGAAGAGTCCTTCCCTCCTGCAACATCAAAAGATGCCAGGAATTCAGCATTTGTCTTACTGTCACGCAGCTTTTTGAGGAATCCTTCCACAAAGTCGTAGGATTCGTTCATATTTTTGCGGATCGCCCAAATCGTGTCGAGCTCTTCTTTGCTCAGCAGTACCTCTTCGCGGCGAGTACCCGAACGGCGGATGTCGATAGCCGGGAAAATCCGGCGTTCTGCCAGCTTGCGGTCCAAATGAAGTTCCATATTTCCTGTACCTTTAAATTCTTCATAAATAATATCGTCCATACGTGAACCTGTATCAATCAATGCTGTCGCCAGAATCGTCAGACTTCCGCCTTCTTCCACATTCCGCGCCGAACCAAAGAAGCGCTTAGGCCGGTGGAACGCAGCCGGATCAATCCCTCCGCTCAGAGTCCGTCCAGATGGCGGCACAACCAGGTTATAGGCTCTGGCGAGACGGGTAATGCTGTCCAGCAGAATAACAACATCCTTTTTGTGCTCCACCAGACGGAGTGCCCGCTGCAGAACAAGCTCCGCTACCTTGATATGATTCTCCGGCAGTTCATCAAAAGTTGATGCAACCACTTCCCCTTTTACAGAGCGCTGCATATCGGTAACTTCCTCAGGACGTTCATCAATCAGAAGTACGAACAATTCAATCTCGGGATTATTAGTGGAAATGCTGTTGGCGATTTCTTTTAAGAGGAGCGTTTTCCCTGCTTTGGGAGGTGCTACGATCAAACCGCGCTGCCCCAGTCCTACGGGAGCGAGCAAATCCATTATTCGGGTAGATAGATGTGTAGGGGATGTTTCAAGCGGCAGCTTATCTTGCGGATAAAGAGGTGTCAGCGCCGGAAAATGCAGGCGCTCTGCTGCACTGGCAGGATTCTCGCCGTTAACGGCGTTCACCTGAAGCAATCCGAAGTAACGTTCATTCTCTTTGGGAGTGCGGCATTTCCCGGATACGAGATCTCCGCTTCTTAGATCAAATTTGCGGATTTGGGATGCCGAAATATAAATATCTTCCGGGCTGGGCAGATAGTTGATCGGCCTCAGGAAACCGTAGCCTTCCGGCAGTATCTCCAGAACACCCTCCATAAACATAAGCCCGCTCTGCTCGGCCTGGGCGCGGAGAATCGCAAAGATCAGCTCCCGTTTCTTCAGCTGTCCGTAGTAAGGAATCTGGTACTTTTTGGCCAGCTTATACAGATCGGTCAGCTTCATTTCTTCCAGGTCGGAAATTTGAAGATCCATGTAATAACCACCTATTCAATTTTATATAAGTTCATCTAGCAAATTTGCAGCACAAAAAAAGAGACTCTCAAAACACTCATTAGGATAGCATTACCCAAAATGGAAGGAGATATGCATAAAATCTGCAAATTTTACTCCTTCCAAAAGGATAATCGGCCACCTACTCGTTCTCGCGCCAGACTTCAGCACCCAGGCTGCGCAGATTCGGTACGAGATTGTCGTACCCTCTGTCGATAAACTCCACGCCTGTAACCTCGGTAATTCCTTCCCCGACGGTTAAACCGGCAATGACCAGGGCTGCACCTGCACGTAAATCAGCAGCTTTAACCTTCGCGGCATTCAGCCTGCTGCCTTCAATAATAGCTGAACGTCCTTCTACACGGATCTTAGCACCCATACGCACAAGCTCAGGTACATGCTTGAACCTGTTGCTATACACAAAATCGCTAAGTACACTAACACCTTCAGCCTGGGTTAGCATGCTCGTCATCGGAGATTGCAGATCAGTGGCAAAACCGGGGTACACCAGCGCTTTGACATCGACATGCTCGTATTTGGCTCTGCCGATCACCCGGATACTTTCATCCAATTCTTCAATATCCACACCCATCTCCAGAAGCTTGGCGGTTAAAGCCTCCAAATGCTTCGGAATGACGTTATCTATTAACACGTTGCCCCGCGTAGCCGCAGCGGCAATCATATATGTTCCAGCTTGGATCCGGTCAGGAATGATGGAGTGACGGCAGCCGTGCATTTCCGTAACACCTTCGATCCGGATAGTTTCTGTGCCGGCGCCTTTAATAACAGCGCCCATAGAGTTCAATAGGGTAGCTACATCTATAATCTCAGGCTCTTTAGCCGCATTTTCGATAATTGTAGAGCCTTTGGCCCGTGAAGCCGCAAGCATGATATTAATAGTGGCACCAACGCTGGATACGTCTAAGTAAATCTTCGCACCCCGCAGTTCTTTAGCATACAAGTGAATAGAACCATGATCATTTGTTACAGTCGCTCCCAGTGCTTCAAAACCTTTGATATGCTGGTCTATCGGACGGGGCTCAAAATTACAGCCGCCGGGCAGGCCTATTGTCGCTTCTTTAAATCTTCCAAGAAGCGCTCCCATCATATAATAAGAAGCTCTGAGTTTTTTGACTGGTCCATTAGGCATGGGGATCGATACGATACGGGAGGGGTCAATTCTCATCTGGCTGCCTGACCAGGAAACGGTCCCGCCAAGATCTTCCAGAATTTCGGAGTATACAGCAACATCACTAAGAGACGGCAAATTATCCAGGACAACTTCAGATTCAGCCAAAATAGCTGCGGGAATAAGCGCAATTGCACTATTCTTCGCTCCGCTGATCGTTACTGTGCCCTCAAGCGGACGTCCGCCGCCAATCATTAACTTTTCCATAAATTTATCTGGTTCCCCCTACGTGTATTGCAGCTTATCCGGCAATACCTGCTGTGGTCTTTTGTGGTAATGACATAAAGAAACGGCTGCACCGCCCCTGTAAGGACGGCGCCCGTTTCCGCTTATTAAACGGAAAGACACCGGCTATGCGGTGTACTTTCCATATAAGGCTATTCAACTGGACAGCATGAACAGCCTGTCCTGCAATGGAGACATTAACTGCGCAAATACACATAAGAAGCCTATCCCGGCATCCGTGCAGAGATAGCTTGTCCGCCAGAGGCGAAATGAAATTAGGCTTTGTTATTGGATCCGAATTCACGGATTTTGCCGATAACTGTTTGTTTGATCGCTTCACGGCCTGGTGCAATGAATGTACGCGGATCGTAAGCATCCGGTTTAGCAGCCAAAACTTCACGAACCACTTTAGCAAATGCGATTTGGTTCTCAGTGTTTACGTTGATTTTGGAAGTTCCCAGGGAAATGGATTTCTGGATGTCATGCAATGGAATACCTGTACCGCCGTGAAGAACGAGCGGAAGCTGAACAGCATCGCGGATTTCTTCCATTTCTTTGAATCCGAGGTTAGGCTCACCGTGGTAAGGACCGTGTACGGAACCAAGTGCAGGAGCCAGGGTGTCGATGCCTGTTTCTTTGACAATGCGTACGCACTCGTCAAGGTCAGCATAGGAAATGCCGCCGATAACATCATCTTCCTGTCCGCCGACAGTACCAACCTCTGCTTCTACGGAAACACCTTTAGCGTGTGCATATTCAACGACTTTCTTAGTCATTTCGATGTTTTCTTCGATCGGGTGGTGGGATCCGTCGATCATAACAGATGTAAATCCGGCATCAATTGCCTCTTTACATTTGTCAAAGCTGGAACCATGATCCAGGTGAATCGCAACAGGAACAGTGATTTTCATATCATGGATAAGACCTTCAACCATCTTAACAACAGTGTAGAATCCGCCCATGTGACGGGCTGCGCCTTCGGAAACGCCAAGGATTACTGGTGACTTCTCTTCTTCTGCTGCACCAAGAATCGCTTGAGTCCACTCCAGGTTGTTGATGTTGTACTGGCCTACTGCATATTTTCCTTCAAGTGCTTTGTTCAACATGTCAGTCATAGATACTAATGGCATGGTTTCAATCCTCCTAAAATGTTGGGTTGCTTATAAAAAGCCGACATCACATACAGGCTTATTATAGCACATCCTGTGTCAAATACTAAATAGGATACTTAAAAAAATGTCCCGGTGGGACGATATTCATCCAGCCCATATCCCAAACGGACTTATCCTCTTTATATTGTCCACATCAGGACTCCCTCAAACTCCCTGTAACCCTGCTATCTCATTTGATCCACTGACTTATTGTGTAGATGCATGTTCACGGCAACCCGCATTTCATCGATATCAAAAGGCTTGGTAAAATGCATCAGCGCCCCGAGCTTGGTCGCTTCCTTGATCATATCCAGTTCACCGTAGGCCGTCATCATAATCACCTTAATGGCAGGGTCGATCTCTTTCAAATGCTTCAGAATTTCCAATCCGTCCATTCCCGGGATCTTCATATCGAGCAGAACCAGGTCCGGGGATTCCTTGTGGACAATTTCCAGTGCCATTTTACCGTTAGCTGCTTGAAAGGTGGCATACCCCTCACTATTAAATACTTCCATAAGGAGAATCCGGATTCCGTTCTGATCGTCGACAATTAACACTTTCTTCTTTTCCATATCATACCCTCCCAGGTTTAAGGCAGATTGTCTATACCGCGCCCTCGCACAGCTAACGGTTTCCAACAACTAATTCTATACGAAACCTATTATTCGTGCTTAACAGCCAAAATCCTGCTAATTGCATAAATTGCGTAAATGTATTCCAGATACTGGCTTGCTTCAGGAGGGGTGAAAAAAGGGGAATATTCATTGAAAAGTTCATCTAATAACGAATGTAGTGTGCAGGATTATTATGTATTGATGTGCAGAAAGGAAGAGGAATTTATTATTTTTATATAAAAAAAGCCTCCTTACGGAGGCTCCTGCAGACCCATACGGGCCGGTTCTATACCGAATTACAGCTGTTCGGAATGTGTCAGGGATGCTTTGACAAATTCGCGGAAGAGCGGCTGCGGACGGTTTGGACGTGAAGTGAACTCCGGATGGAACTGTACCGAAAGGAACCAAGGATGTCCCGGAAGCTCAACAATTTCCACCAGACGGCCATCCGGAGAGGTTCCGGAGATGACAAGGCCGGCTTTTTCAATTTCATCACGGTAAGCATTGTTAAATTCATACCGGTGACGGTGACGTTCGTAGACCAGCTCATCGTCATAACAGGACATAGCAAGTGAATCAGGCAAAAGCTTGCAAGGGTACAGGCCAAGACGCATCGTGCCGCCCATGTCTTCAATATCCTTCTGTTCAGGAAGCAGGTCAATCAGCGGATGCGGTGTAGCCGGATCAATCTCGGAGCTGTTCGCTCCTGCCAGTCCCAGCATGGAACGTCCGTATTCGATAACGGATACCTGCATGCCGAGGCAGATGCCGAAGAATGGGATCTTTTGTTCACGCGCATAACGGATAGCGGAAATCTTGCCTTCGATACCCCGGTCGCCGAAACCGCCGGGAACCAGGATACCGCCTACTCCGCCGAGCAGTTCGTCAACGTTCTCATCCGTAACCGCTTCTGCATCAACCCAGCGGATTTTGACTTCCGCATTCGCTGCAAAACCGGCATGCGAGAGCGATTCAACCACGCTCAGGTAAGCATCATGCAGCGCTACATATTTACCGACCATAGCAATCTCAACCGTACGCTCCAGCTTCTGAATCCGGTCAAGCATGCTTTCCCATTCACGCATATCCGGTGCAGGCGTAGTCAGCTTCAGGTGGTTGACCACAATCTCATCCAGACCTTCGTCACGAAGGTTCAGCGGTACTTCATACAGCGTGGAGGCATCGCGGCATTCCACTACGGCATTCGCATCAATGTCGCAGAACAACGCCAGCTTGGCCTTCATATCATCAGTCAAAGGGTACTCCGTACGGCACACGATCACATTCGGCTGAATTCCGATGCTGCGGAGCTCTTTAACGCTGTGCTGTGTCGGCTTTGTTTTTACTTCGCCGGCAGCCTTGATGTAAGGAATCAGGGTAACATGAATGTACATTACATTCTCGCGGCCGATGTCGCTCTTGATCTGACGAATCGCTTCCATGAACGGCAGGCTCTCGATATCGCCTACAGTTCCGCCGATTTCCGTAATTACAACATCAGATCCGGTCTCGCGGCCCGCGCGGAATACGCGTTCCTTGATCTCGTTGGTGATATGCGGAATAACCTGAACCGTACCGCCCAAATACTCCCCGCGCCGTTCTTTGCTGATTACCGAGGAGTAGATTTTGCCAGTCGTTACGTTGCTGTTCTTGGACAGATTGATGTCAATAAACCGTTCATAGTGCCCGAGATCGAGGTCTGTTTCCGCGCCGTCATCCGTTACAAATACTTCCCCATGCTGATAAGGACTCATTGTTCCAGGGTCTACGTTAATGTAAGGATCAAATTTCTGGATCGTCACCTTAAGACCTCTGTTCTTGAGCAGCCTGCCCAGCGAAGCGGCGGTGATGCCCTTGCCCAGGGAAGACACAACGCCACCCGTTACAAAAATATACTTTGTCACTGTAAAACCCTCCTAAATAAAGTCCAAGAAATTCAGGCGACGCTTTGCTTATCGTAACCCTTTTTTCCATCATCAAAACGGGGAACTTAAAAGTTGCTGCTGCTGCCCGGAAATAACAGGCAACGTACATCAAATCACACCAAAAAAACCATCTAAAAAAACAAAAAAGTGACACCCGTAGACCCGGGGCACTTTTTATTTTAGAAACAATATGAACTTCCATTATAAGCCCATGCAATAGTTTACTCTGACGATCATACCCATGTCAAGGGACGAATTATGCCCTGTCACATGTTTCTAGTATTCGTCATCCTCATCGTCACTGTCGGCATCCCCGTCTTCGGAGTCCTCATCGCTGTCTTCATCATCTTCGTCAATGTCATCATCATCGATAACAACATCTTCGTCCACTTCTTCTTCGCTGTCGTCGTCGGAATAAAGGTCGTCACGGTCTTCATCGATGACATCGAAATCCTCTTCCTCAGCAGCGTAGTTCTCTTCGTCATCCGCGAAGTCGTCATCTTCCAGATCATCGTCCTCATCGTTAATAATCCGCGGACGTTTGGAATTGCCGACCGGATCATCAGAGCGTTCCAGCGGATACCAGCGCTTAAGTCCCCACAGATTGGTTCCGACACAGGCAAACCGCCCGTCGATGTTGATCTCGGTATATAACTGTGCAATCGTATCGTTGGTTTGTTCTTCGGTCATACCGCGCAGCTTGGCTACTTCAACCATCAGGTCACGGTAATAATAAGGTGTGTTGGCTGCTTTGAGCACCAGGAAAGCCAGGTCCACCATAGGCATTTCTTTAACTTTCTCAGGGTCCAGCTTTAAATTGAGTGGCGTACTCACTAAAGGACACTTCCTCTCACGCATTGTTCACATTACCGTTAATTTCTATATCATGATATCCATTAACAAAACTAAGTAAAACCTATTTGCAGGCAAAATGCAAGTTAAATGAGGCAAGTCCCCCGGAAGAACCGGCTTCCCCCGCCTGTACAAGCTTGAGCTTGTCCAAATAAACACACCCGGGTTGTTGTAGGAGCTTTCGGCTATTCCTCAAAAGAAGGCGGAAGGAACCGGAACTTTCAGGGCCGCCGCTCCTGTTCACCCGCATTAAAAAGGCGGAGGAATTTCCTCCGCGCATGACTGTATCCACGCCAAGGATCGGCTCCTTACGGGATGTTGCAAAGAGAGTTTAATCTCTTCCGTTTATTTTATGTACAACGCAGCCTTTTGACACGTTGGGCAGCCCATTTCCGCAAAAAAGGGCAAGTTCCCATTCGGACGCATGCCTTCCTTCATAGAATATGGCAGCACGGCACCGAGGAGGGGACAGCACAACCTATGGATTATTACGGATTTTGGCAGATGTTGCTCGATGAGATATCGGCTGCCTCCAAACATACAGAGCGGCGCATCGTCACCTTCAATGATGGCCGCCATTATGCTGCAGCGCTATCCCAGTGGAAATCGCTGAAGAAGAAATTGCCGGGCCTGCGGCAGGTTCAGGTATCCCCGCTGATCCGGGCCTTCTTTGTGCCTGCAGCCAGTCCGGAAAAGCTGATGGTTAAATACTCATCTGCTCTAAGCATAGAGGAAGATCTGCGGATCCGGGTCCACTCCCTGGCGGGTGAAATGACCGGTACCGCCGTGATGCCATGGGGTGTAAAGGCAATTCATGCCCCTCAGGCCTGGTCAAAATCCACCGGGGTGCATGTGAAGATCGGCGTTATCGATACCGGTGCTGATTACCGACATCCTGATTTACGGCACTCGCTGGCTTCAGGGGTAAATCTGCTGAACCGCGGCATGCTGCCGTTTGATGATAACGGGCACGGAACACATATTGCCGGAACGTTAGCTGCGGCAGGCGGAACACGCGGGATGATGGGCGTTGCCCCGCGGTCGCTGATCTACCCGGTTAAGGCATTCGACCATAACGGCTCTGCCTATGTATCTGATATTGTGCTCGGCATCGACTGGTGTGTGCAGAACAACATCGACATTATTAATATGAGCTTCGGCATGAAAACAAGAAGCAAGGCCCTTCATGAGGTGGTCATCAAGGCCTACCGGGCCGGGATTGCCATCATTGCTTCCTCCGGCAACGACGGCAAACGGGGCGGTGACTACCCCGCCCGCTACCCCGAGACCATCGCCGTCGGCGCGATCGACAGAAGGCACCGCGTAGCAGCCTTCAGCAACCGCGGCCCGTACATCGATGTCTACGGGCCGGGCGAAGGTGTCCCCTCTTGCTGGCTGAGGGAGGGGTACAAGGAAATGAGCGGCACGTCGATGGCAACATCGCATGTGACGGGAGCCGCAGCACTGCTGCTCGCATTGCGGCCGTCCCTGACGCCGCGCGAGCTGAAGCTGCTGCTGCGCCGCACGGCACTGCCGGTGCGGCTGCGCAAGGGCCAGCGCCGCGCTTCGCTCGGCGGCGGCGCGGCCGATGCCATGCGGCTGCTCCGGGCGGGCACCCGGGCAAGGCGCAAAGCTGCCGTAAAGGCGTAGCGCTGCCGGCAGCAAAAGAGCCGCCTCCCGGATGAGGGAGGCGGCTCTTGTTCTACATGCGGTCCGGTGCAGTAACACCAACCAGACGCAATACGTTGGCAATGGTCGTACGGGCAGCTCCCAGCAGGGCCAGACGGGCCAGTGTCTGGGCACTGTCCTCGGTAATAACACGCTCAGCTTTGTAGTAGCTGTGGAACTGGGAAGCCAGATCATATACATAGCGGATCAGGCGGTGCGGCGCATAGCTCTCGGCGGCAACCGAAATTTCTGCAGGCAGTTCCCCGATCTTGCGGATCAGATCATATTCATGGACAGCGGTCAGCTTGGAGTAGTCGATATCTGCCAGATCAGGCAGCACGATGCCCTGCTCTTCCGCCTGGCGGAAAATGCTGCAGATCCGCGCGTGTGCATACTGGACATAGAATACCGGGTTTTCATTAGATGTTGAAATGGCCAGATCCATGTCGAAGTCAAGATGGGAGTCCATGCTGCGCATCGTGAAGAAATAGCGGATGGCGTCGATGCCCACTTCCTCCATCAGATCTTCCATGGTCACCGCTTTCCCGGTACGCTTGGACATCTTAACCTTCTCGCCGTTCTGGAACAGGCTGACCATTTGGGCAATCAGCACAACCAGCTTCTCGGGATCGTTGCCAAGCGCCGACATGGCCGCTTTCATCCGCGGAATATATCCGTGGTGGTCGGCACCCCAGATATTAATCATTTTGTCGTAGCCGCGGCTGTACTTGTCGTTGTGGTAAGCAATATCCGGTGTGAGGTAAGTGTAAGTTCCGTCGTTCTTGATCAGCACGCGGTCTTTGTCATCACCGTATTTGGTGGTATTCAGCCAGGTTGCCCCGTCCTGCTCGTACACCTCACCGCGGTCACGCAGCTCATCCAGGGAACGCAGCACTGCGCCGTTCTCGTACAGCGATGTTTCGCTGAACCAGATGTCAAAGTTCACGCGGAATTTGCCGAGGTCGCGTTTGATTTTGTCGAGCTCCTTGGTCAGTCCGTAGGTGCGGAAAAATGCAGCCCGGTCACCAGGAGTCATGGACAGCAGCTCTTCGCCTCTTTCTGCCACCAGCTCTTTGGCAAAGCCTTTGATATCCTCGCCGTGGTAACCATCCTCCGGCATTTCAGCAGGCTGGCCGAGCTCCTGCAGGTAGCGGGCTTCAATCGATTTGCACAGATTGTTAACCTGATTCCCGGCATCATTGATATAGTACTCCCGGGTCACCTGATAGCCGGCAAAATCCAGCACATTGCACAGCGCATCGCCCACAGCAGCGCCGCGGGCATGGCCGAGATGCAGACTGCCTGTTGGGTTGGCGCTGACAAACTCCATCTCTACCTTCTGTCCTTCTCCAATTGCTACTCGTCCGTAGTTCTCCCCCTGCTCAGCAACGAGCGGAATGACCGGATACAGATAGCTTTTGGACAGCGTGAAGTTGATGAAGCCCGGTCCTGCAATTTCAGCCTTCTCAATGGAGGCACGGCTGGTATCCAGATTTCCGATAATCGCCTCGGCAATCTGGCGCGGATTGCGCTTGGCAATCTTGGTAAGCTGCATGGCGGCGTTGGTAGCCAGATCTCCATGGGCTTTGTCCTTCGGTACTTCCAGCACGATGGCCGGAAGCTCCTCTCTGGCGACGATACCGGCGGCTACAACCGCATCTGCGATCGCTTCCTTCACCCGTTCGTTGGCCAGCTGGAGCGGATTTAAACTTTGTGTCATGATTGTGGTTCCTCCTGTATATGCAAACTGATCGCGAACTGTCCTGATAACTCCTCGTACACGTACAGATCATACTCCCACCGGGCGTCAAGCGACCTTCCGTCACGCTTGATTTCCAGCTTGCGGGTTTCTGTGGAGAGATTGAACTGTGTGTACGGCGAGCGGTAGAATCCCGGCAGCCGGCGTCCTGCTGCAAATGACTGCTCGGACTCAATTCCGCCGTGGCGGATCAGCTTCAGTTCGCTGTCTGAGATCTTCAGGGTAGTACGGACAGAGATGCTCTCCCCCCGCGGTCCCTGCTCCGATTCCTCATAACGGATGAACAGCTGTGCGCCTCTCGAAGCAGCTTCGCCGGCGGCTGTTACAATATGCCGCTGCCCGTCCTGGAGACTCTCCAGTGTCACGGATACACCGTATTTCTCGGATTGTAACTGGGACATCTCGCGTTCCTCACTTATTCATTCTTATATTTTTTTCACAGGCATATTCGCTTCCCCATTGTACACTAAATCTTCTCCAAGAAAGCAATACAATGACAATTAACGCGCAAAAAATAATTATAACGGAAGCAGAGTGAGCTTATCCGCTGCACGCAGCTGCTCCACCATGGCCAGCCAGGCCTCCGGTTTGTCCTCCAGCACGGCGTAGTAGCGGGTTAAGAAGTCGGCAACCAGAGAGGCATCCAGCTGCTCCATATCCTCTTCCCCCGGGATAAAGCAAAGATCCAGCCCGCTTACCGCTTCACCGTCACCCTGCCAGGAAGGATGAACATAAGGAAAGTCCAGCCGTTTGTATCCCAGATGCGACAGCACTTCGCGGCGGACAAACGGGTCCATAGGCTTAACGCCCCCAAAAGCATGATCCTCTACACGGTACGGGTCGTAGATTTCGGCGAACATGCCATACAGGTCTTTGCCGTTATCTGCTGCAAGCATCTGAAGGTCCTTCAGGCGGTTTTGGGCCAGAAAGCGGCCAATCCCGAGGCCCTCGCGCCCGATAATGGTAAAGTCGGTCATCGCTACATTCCAGTCCGGATAATAACGGTATTCTGTAGTCCCGACAACAGTGCCTTCATGAACGGCTGCAAATACGCGGATCCCGGGATCTTCAAGCGGCTCTTTCCAGAGGCTGTACTCCAGCACTTCCTCCGGCGGAAACACTTCGGACAGCAATTCATGCACTTGTCTGAACAAGGGGTCAGCAATATTATTGATTCTTATATACTCCATACGGTACATTCCTCCGGTTCAAATATATTTTGCAATTATACCTTTGTTGCCGCTTCTATAGAAACGGGTTGCGCCATTCCATCAGTGCAGCAAAGTTACAGGACTCCTCATCCTCAAGATAATCAGCCGCCACACCCAGCGGCGTCCGGCCGCAGCGCAGCAGGAATGTGATTACCGGATCCGCAAGATCACCTGATACTACACCGGCGAGATATTCCTCCGCTGTCATTCGCGGCGAATGCTTATGGTAACCCGGCATTCTTCCGGCTCCCAGCAGCCGCTGCAGCTTCTGTTCCACGACAACATGGTAGAGCGACTGCACCAGTTCTTTGCCAAGGCCGAGACTGCGGTACTTAGGACGGACGCAAAGATCGGCGATATACAGCGTATTGCCGTCCGGCTGATGGGTGGTGAGATAACCGTCAGCGGTTACCTCAGACCAAGTATGCCGATGTACGGCTTCTTCAGGATCATAATTCATCTTAAATCCGGTTACCGAACCGGCCAGTACACCGCCAACCTCCACGCACAGCGCCCCTTCCGGGAACCGTGTCACATGATTATGAAGCTGTTCACGGTTCCAGAGTAATTCTGCAGGATAGGGCGGGGGAAAAGCTTCGGATTGTATCTTGATCAGCTCGGCAAAATCATCCTCCGTATACTGGCGGATCACCGCCGGCACCGGAGTCTTTTGATCAAAGGCGTAAAAGGTCTTGTAGTACATAAAGCTCCTCCTCTACGTCCAATCCGTGTATATATCGGTTCTACGGTCACGCCAGGTCGTCACAGATCCGTGCTCACGGACTCTGTACAGCAGCTCCAGATCGAGATCGGCGGTAATGATCATATCGCTGTTAATCTCCCCTTCAGCCAGCAGCCCCTGCGGCGGGAAAGGAATATCGTTCGGCGTGATCACTGCAGCCTGGCCGAAGTTCGCCCGCATAAGGTCTACGGTAGGCAGAGAACCGACTGTGCCTGTAAGCACAACATAGATCTGATTTTCAATGGTACGGGCATGGCTAGTATATCTGACTCTGTGAAAGCCGTGGCGGTCGTCGGTACAGGATGGACAGAATATCACATCAGCCCCCTTCGCTCTAGCCATGCGCACAATTTCCGGAAACTCAATGTCATAGCAGGTCAGCATGGCGATAGTGCCTTTATCCGTCTGGAATACGTTCAGTTCTTCCCCTGCACCCATGTTCCAGCCTTCCACTTCCGCAGGTGTAATGTGCAGCTTGGCCTGCTCGGCAATTCTTCCATCAGGGTAAAAGAGATGCGCCACATTGTACAGCTTGCCATTACGGCGCAGAACATGGGTTCCGCCGATGATATGCATCCCGTATGTCTTGGCAAAGCCCGAGAACAGCTCCCGGTAGCGCTCAGTGAACTGCGGCAGATCTTCTATCCCCAGTGCTTTTCCCTGTTCATCCCCGATGGACATCAGCTGTGTGGTCAAAAATTCGGGAAACAGCACGAAATCCGAACTGTACTCTTCCGCTGTTCTGATATAATGCTCGCACTGTGCGGCAAACTCCTCAAATGAAGAGATGGTGTGCAGATGATATTGTACCGCCGATACGCGGAAGGTCATGGTGCAGTCCTCCTAAGCTTTATGTAGTGATTCTGAATTTACACGGCATAGCCTGTTAAAGTAAATAAAATTCTACCATAATGACCGCTAAAATCACACTCGGCACTGCTTGGCCGCCATGAAACCTACATTTATACCCTGCAGCACCTATCACATTAAAAAACGGCCCCGGCGGGGCCGCTTGAAATGCCGGCAATCATGTCCTATTCTTCCGTTCCTTTAAAAGCAAACTTAAGCTTCCAGGTCATGCCTCCATCCTCAGTAGCATACAGGGACGAGGTATTAAAGTCTTTGACTGCCATCCAGCCGGCTTTGCTGTCAGGAAAAGAGATGATGCCTTCATAGCCGGAGATAGCCGGGAGATTGCTCCACTTCTTGCCGCCGTTGTCTGTGCGGCCTACAGCTACTTCTTCCCCGGCCGGGGAGTATCCGGCAAGGAATGCCGTACTGCTGCCGGCCAGCTGCATATTACCCGGCTTTCCGGAAGCAGGGCCTTTCTTATACAGCGCAGCCCCGCTCCCCGGTGCCGGTCCGCCGCCTGCTGTTTCCTGGGCAATTACGCGGTTCCAGCTCTTTCCCTGATTGCTGCTCGCATACAGCGAATAGGAGGTCTGGGACATCCCGCTTCCGCCGTACAAAAGCGCATAAACCTGGTCTCCCTTGGCATAGATCCGGCCTGATTCGGCATACGCAAAGGGTGATTTCAGCGACAGCTGCCACGATGCGCCTCCGTCTGCGGTCTTCATGACCCGGTAGCCTTCACCCGGAGCCACCACTACCGCCCACCCGTGAGTGCGGCTGGTGAACTCGGCGCCGCGTGTGTTAGGCGGAGTCGTGATCCGGCTCCAGCTTCGGCCGCCGTCCCCGGTGTAATACGTAAAGGCCCGGACATACCCGAAGCCGTGCTTGCTGTCTGTAAAGCTGATCCGTTCAAAACCTACCTTCGATTCCGAAATCCTCTTCCAGGTAGAACCGCCGTCAGTGGTACCGATAAGATAGACCCCATTCTCCTCCTGAACAGAAGCAAGAGCCCAGCCATGCACGTTATCCGGGAAAGAGGTCTGGCGGAAATTCCACTGGCCTTCATATATCTTCTGGAAATGGCAGCCGCCATCCGATGTGCCGATCATAAAACCCTTTCCTGCAGCCCGTCCTGTATCTGCGCTCAGGAACTGAATATCATTGAAGCTAAGCGGTGTTTCTTCTGCAGCTGAATGTTTGGCCTGCAGCTTCTCCAGCAGTCCGTGGTCTCCGGTGCTGCATGCCGGTGCCGGTGCTGCTGCCTGTACCGTTGACACGCCCGGGCTCCAGGCGGAACCCATCAGCAGGCCCGCTGTGAGAAGTGTTAATGATGTGTGGTGTAATGCTCTGGTCCAGTTCATGAGGACACCTCCTGTTATATATTTACCCTGTCTGTCTGACATAACTCTGTTATACGTCTTCTGCCGCTGCTATATCTACCTGCCAACGGTCACAAAAAGGAGACATTTTATTCACCGTCTGTCCCTGTATGAATATCTGTCCATTTGCTGCCCAATAATGAAAATACATAAACTTTCATGAAATGGAGCCTGATGACATGCCGCGCGATTCCCAAAGCCCCAAGGTCCAGAAACACCGCTTCCGCCGGCTGCTCCGGCTGCTGGCCTTCCTGACACTGCTGTTGCTGCTGGCGGCCGGCGGTCTGCTGGGCTACTTATACCAGAAAGAGCTTCCTCCCGTCGGAGATGATGTCCGTTCAAAGCTGCTCGACTCCCGGGGGAACGTACTCACTACCTTCACCACAGACGGACGCAGCCGCGATCCTGTGCAGCTGAATCAGATTTCACCGCTGCTTATTCAGGCTACGCTGGCTGTGGAGGACCGTAAATTTTACAGCCATACCGGATTTGATCTCAAGGGAATGGCCCGGGCGGTACTCGCCAATCTGGAAGCAGGTGAACGTTCACAGGGCGCCAGCACCTTAACCCAGCAGTTGGCGCGCAACCTCTATCTGACCCATGAGAAGACATGGACCCGGAAGACTAAGGAAGCTCTCTTCACCATGCAGCTGGAAATGAAGTACAGCAAGGATGAAATTCTGAACATGTATCTGAATGAGATATATTACGGCCACGGTGCCTATGGGATTGAGGCTGCGGCCCGGATGTATTTCGGTAAAGCTGCGGCGGATCTGAACCTTGCCGAGAGCGCCCTGCTTGCCGGAATCCCCAAAGGGCCGACCTATTACTCGCCGTATACGCATCCGGACAATGCCAGGAAACGGCAGGCTATTATCCTGTCGTCCATGGCTGAGGTTGGCGATATTACTGCAGCAGAAGCCCGGGCAGCGGCAGGGCAGCCGCTCCATTTTAAGCCGCAGGGCGGGAAGAACACTGTTGTAATTGCACCTTATTTCCGTGATTATGTTCGCCAGGTTGTCACCGATACACTGCATTTCAGCAGCGATGAGCTTGAACAGGGCGGCTTAAGTGTGTACACCACGCTGGATCCCGACATGCAAAAGGCAGCTGAAGCAGCAGTCGACAAAGGGATGGACGGCAGCGGCGAACTGGAAACCGCCCTGGTGTCGATAGATCCCCGCACAGGCTATATCAAGGCTATGGTAGGCGGGAAGAACTACCGAAGCAACCAGTTTAATCATACGCTCGCCACAACCCGCCAGCCCGGGTCCTCTTTTAAACCGATTATGTATTTAACAGCCCTGTCTTCACGGACGATGACCGGCCTGTCTGTTTTCAACAGCCAGCCGACCCTGTTCCATTATGACAACAACCGCAAAACCTATCAGCCCCGGAACTTTGGCGACAAATATCTGGGGGAAATCAATATGCGCCAGGCCATTGCCGCTTCAGACAATATCTATGCCGTGAATACCATTATGAAGATCGGGGCGGACCAGGTCGCCGGAATGGCAGGTAAAATGGGTATCGGCAGCCCGCTGCAGCCTGTGCCTTCCCTGGCGCTCGGCACCTCCCCGGTCAGTCCGCTGGAGATGGCCTCAGCCTTTGCGGTCATTGGCGGAGGCGGAGTGAAGCAGCCTGTAACAGCCATTCTGAAAATCACAGACTCTAAAGGCAATCTTTTATACCAGGCGCCTGATGGCCCGGGGGAAAAGGTTGTCGAGCCGGCAGCAGCCTATGTGCTGACCCGGCTTATGGAAGGTGTGTTCGAAAGCGGCGGTACAGGCAACCGTGTAGCGTCAATTATTAAAAGGCCTGTAGCCGGCAAGACCGGTACCACCGACACAGACGGCTGGATGGTCGGCTTCACACCGGAGCTGTCGACCGCAGTCTGGGTAGGTTATGACAAGGGGCGTGAAATTACATCTACCGATGGACGGCGGGCGGCTCCGATTTTCGCCGAGTTTACAGAAAAGGCGCTGGAAAATGTCCCGCCCAAAATATTCCCTATTCCTGACGGCGTAGTCAGCGTCTACATCAATCCGCAATCCGGCAAGCTTGCCACAGCGGCTTGTCCGGATAAAACGCTTGAAACATTCATCAGCGGCACGGAACCCACTGAATATTGTGACCAGCATGGTGAAGGACCGGCCACAGCTCCGTCCGGGGAGAGTCCCGGCAGCGAAACTCCCGGCAAAGAAGAGCATTCCCTGTGGAAGGATATCAAACGCTGGTGGATGAACTGACAAGGTTGCAGCCCCCGGCTCACTTGGAGTACGATGGGGCCATTAAAACGCGAAGTCAGTGATTTTCCCGGCTTCGTGCGGAAAGGGGCCATTCACCTATGGATATGAACAGCAGCCCGGGCGCCCAAAGCGGACAGGCTCCGGGAGGCTCCCTACTGCCGCCGGAGATTTACAGCCTTCCGGCGCTGCAGGCTGCCCCGCTTCTTCTGGGCCAGCATTTAGTCCGGCGCACGGAGGATGGAGATATACGCTGCCGCATCGTGGAGACAGAGAGCTACGGCGGAGCCGGGGACAAGGGCAGTCACGCCTTCGGGGGGCGCCGTACCTCCAGAACTGAAGTGATGTTTAGCAGCGGCGGCACCGTCTATGTCTATCTTATATATGGAATGTATCACTGCTTCAATGTGGTAACCGCAGCCGAAGGCGATCCGCATGCCGTTCTGATCCGTGCTGTTGAGCCGGTTACAGCCGGCGATGCGAAGCTTATGGCAGCATACAGGAACATTGCCCTGCGGAAGCCAACGGACCTTTCCGGAGGCCCGGGCAAGCTGTGCCGCGCACTGCGCATCGATAAAAGCCTGAACGGCAGCCGTCTGGACATACATGGCGGCCCCATCTGGCTGGAGCAGGGCGACTCCCCCGAATCTCTGGATATCGTTCAGGCTCCGCGTATCAACATTCCCTATGCCGAAGAATACGCCGGGCTTCCCTGGCGGTTCTACATCAGAAATAACCCTTATGTTTCTGTCAAAGATAAGCTGGAACAGCCGTTTACTCCGGAATAAGCTTGTAAATATGACTATTACTGTTTCGCAGCGGCAATATTGGGTAAAAAGTAATGAACCCTAATAAGCCACTGCTTCTGGAACCTCCAGAAGCAGTGGCTTTTCATCCCCTACAAGTGATTCAGTAAGCGCTTCCCGGCTGCGAGAAACCCTTTTCTATGAATGCGCTTTCCTGTATTCTAAACTTACATTTACTGCTATAATCGTAGATATCCACAAAAAAATATAAAGATGTAAATGAGGGACATGAGATGAAAGATACAGGCATGATCCGGAGTTTAGACAGTCTTGGTAGAATTGTGGTTCCCGTAGAAATCCGCATGACCCGCAATATTGACATTGGGGATCCTATTGAATTCTTCATTCTGAATGATGAGATTATTGTCCTCAGAAAGTACACCTCAACGGAATGCACCTTTTGCAGAAGCCTCGACCAAGTAACTTACTATAAGGATCAATTTATCTGCAACGAATGTCTCAAGGAGCTGGGTGACCCCTGGCGGGCTGCCGAAGAGACAGTCCAGCCGCATACCCCTGTGGAAGACAGCGTGGAGATTAACCCTGGGGGCCGGAGAACAAAGACAGAAGAGATGAGCCGGCGGCTGGAAAAGGCCATTGCCGAGCATCCCTATGCCAACCAGAAGGAGCTTGCCGAGGTGCTTGGGATCAGCCAGGCCAGAGTAAGCCAGTTGAAGCGGAAGATGAACGCGGCGGGCAAAACATTATAACATTACAGCCTGTACAGGCGTTCAAAAAGGCATGGCCCTTCCGAAGGAGGACCATGCCTTTAAATATAGAATCTTATTCCGACAAAGCGGCCCGCAGCGCTTCCGGCGAGGCGTTCCACCAGTCCTCATTATGAGAAATCAGCAGGGCTTTCAGCGCCGCCTTCTCCGCATCCCCCAGCCCCTCAAGGATTACCTTCCGCTTCAGGGCCCCATCAAGCTTGTTGACATGATCGGCAAGAATCTTCCAGCCGCGGCGCGCTTCAGTGTCAATCCACATTTCACAGGCGGTGATCCCGCCGTAGAATTGCCCCTCCGGTGAACGGTCCACCGCCACCCAGACCAGCCAGACCTGCCGGCCGTTCGGCACATCCTCACGGTTCATGGAGAATTTAATCCCCTTTTCAACCTTGCTCTTGGCATGCATTGCACCGATATCGATAATGGCTTCCCCACCGTCAATAATTACAGGCGATACGTTGTTCAGATCGATGGAGCCTGCTCCAAAACCTTTATGTTTGCTCTTGGCATTCACAATATTTAAGGCAATCTGCTTTTTGCCCTCCGGCTGTATGTTATCCACATGTGCACATCCTTCCCTTTTGCTAATATTTTAATTTTAGCTAATAATGCGGCGAATGCAAACATATACATCCCGTAGATGCTTGTCACGGGAGGAATTACAGTATGAAGCCACTGTCATTAAAGTACCTGATCACTTGTATGGCCCTGGCCGCCCTCACTCTGCTGGGGGTCACCTTATGGGTCCTTTCAGGGCATAGCCCTGAAAGTCCAGTTGCCGCTGCTCCAAAAGAGGCCAAGTCCCCCCCGGCCGTCCAGCAATCCAAGGCGGTACAGCCTGTTCTTCCCGAAAGCACGCCCCCTCCGGTGTCCCAGGCACTCAGCAAGCGGGTCGTGGAGTATCATCTTGATGTTCAGCTGCTTCCGGAATCCGGCTCCCTGAAAGCCTCCGAGACCGTGACCTGGACCCACCCCGGCCGGACACCGGTCCAGGAGCTCTACTTTCATCTCTATCCTAATGCCTTTGCCTCGGACAACACCACCTTCATGAAAGAATCCGGCGGGGAACTCCGCGGGGATACCATGCCTGCCGACGGGTTCGGCAGCATGAAGCTGACCGACCTGCGGACTACAGAAGGAATATCGCTGATGCAGCGGCTGCAATATGTGCAGCCGGACGACGGCAACGTCAATGACCGGACGCTTGTAAAGGTACACCTCCCGCAGCCCGTTAACGGCGGAGAAAGTGTAACCCTGAAGCTCCAGTTTGAGGTCAAGCTGCCCAAAATATTCGCCCGTATGGGGGTTTCAGATGACTTTGTCATGGCCGGACAATGGTTTCCCAAGCTGAGCGTTTATGAGCCTGCGGGAACCCGCGGAAATAAAGAAGAGGGTTGGGATTTGCACCAATATCACGGCACCTCCGAGTTTTACAGCGACTTCGGCATCTTCAATGTAACAATTGCAGTGCCTCCTGATTACATTGTGGGAGCCACCGGCTTTCCCGTTAAAAGCGCCAGAATCCATCAGAACCGGAAGATTTACCAGTTCTATGCGGATGATGTGCATGACTTTGCCTGGGCAGCCTCGCCCGACTTCGTAGTCGCTGAGGAGGCTTTCTCCACCCCTGAGGTGCCCGGCGTAAGAATCAAGCTCTACCTGGACCCTCTGCATAAAGATCTGCAGGAGCGTTATTTCCAGGCTGCCAAGGCGGCTCTGACCCACTTCAGCAAGTGGTATGGCCCTTACCCTTACTCCACGCTGTCAATTGTCGTCCCGCCCAAGGAGGGCAACGGTGCAGGCGGAATGGAGTATCCTACGCTCATTACCGCCTTTGGCGCCGCTGAGGCATCACCCGGCCTTTCACTGGAGCGTACAGTTATCCATGAAATTGGCCATCAATATTTTTATGGCCTGGTGGCAAATAACGAGTTTGAGGAGGCCTGGCTGGACGAGAGCTTCACCTCCTATGCGGAAGACAGGCTGATGGAGCAGGAGTATGGGGTATCTGCCAACCTGCCTTTGCAGGCGAGCCTGGTGACCTCTTCACAGCCGCTTAATCTTGAGACGTGGAAGTACACACCCGGGGATGCTTACAGCAGAAATGTGTATATCCGCGGCAAGCTGGTACTTAAAGACATGGAGCAGCAGGTGGGAATCAAGACTATGGACGCTATTATGTCCGCTTACTCCCGCAAGTACCGCTTCCGTCATCCGTCTACAGCAGATTTCCAAAAAATTGTGGAGAAGGTCACCAAGAAGTCATGGCAGGACTATTTTGACCAGTATGTATACAGCGGCGGTTCCCCGGATTTTTCAGTAGATCAGATTAAAGTCTCTGCCCCAAAAAAGGCTGCCGGTGAAACCTCAAGCTATAAATCTGCAGTCAAGGTCAGCAATAAAGGGACAGATTACGGAAAAGTGCCTGTAAAATTCACCTTTACAGACGGTTATACAGTACAGCAGATCTGGAACGGTGAGAGAAAGGAAACGACATTTCAGCTGTCCTACAAAGCGCCTCTCCTGTCGGCAGAGATTAATCCGGAGCATTCCGTTCTGCTGGAAAGCAGGCATCTCAACAATTTCAGACTGGCCGAGCTGGAGCCGAAGACACTCTCCCGCTGGACGCTTAGTGTAACCAACCTGATTGAAACCCTGCTCGGAACTCTTGTCTGGTGAGGTGAACAATGGTGAAAAGATCGATAATCCGCAGCTGGTACAGTATGAAAGAGCAATTCTATATCTTAATTCTGCTGTTCATTTACCGGCTGCTCTGGGGCTATTTCATGTACAAATTCGTAAAGTCAGCCATCGTCCCGCTGCTGCTGCATTATCCTGATGCCCATGCGGGGGGAAGCTCAACCGGCAGGCTGCTGTATTACATTGAGGGGCAGATGGCGCTTAGCGCAGATCCTGATGTACAGCGCTGGATCTGGATGCTGCTGGCACTGTCTGTGCTGCGGCTGCTGCTCTCCCCTTTTATCCGCGCCGGACTGCTGCATGAGCTTCATCAGGAGCGAAAGGGGGAACGCGGGCTGTTCTTTTTCCCGGGCATGAGGCTGTACGGGCTTCCGGTGCTGCTCTTCAGCATAGCGGAATGGATACTGGCCGCCCTGCCCCTGTACTTCCTGTTTCCCAAAATATACACGCTGCTGCTCAGCGGAATTTTTGACTATAAACTGCTTCTGAAGCTGGTTCCTTATGTTCTTGCCTGGCTGGTGTACCTGTATCTGGTCCGCTTAATGCTGCTGTACATGCAGTTTGGATACACCGGAGGGACAGGCATACTGTCCTCGCTCCTTGTATTCTGCAAAGTCCTGATTTCATCTATCGGCGTGTCAGCAGTGTTCATTGCAGGAGGACTTCTTCTCTGGCTGCTGAACGGAGTCGCTGCATTTTTGCTTCCTGGCCTGCCCGCACTCCTTATCCGCCAATGTTCACCGCTCCCCTCAACGCTGTTCAAAATGTGGGATATTGCCGCTCAATATCAGCTATGGCGCAGCAAAACATTTCCACAATAATTTCTCTGCCTGCCTGGCATAATACATAGAGTCACTGCCCCTGCATCAGGGGCGTGACTCTTTTGCCGGTTACAAAGTGATTTAGTTTATTTGCAAAACTGTAAAACCTCTGTTACAATAATGCCTGTACCACTAGTAACAACTTTGTAATCTTTTGAAACTATTTCGTCTGAATTTATGTAAGCTTAGACATTTGACCTTAACGCAACGACACTATTCTGGTGCATAACACGCCAAATTCCCAGCACCGGGAAGTGGGGGAACCATATTTTGGGTGAATTGATCTCGCTTTAGAGTGATCATAGGGGAACCTTCTACCGAATCCTTAAGCTAACCTCGCAGGCCTTGGAAGGAGTACATCTTTTGAAAAGTCATAGCTTTAAGAAAAAAGTCACCGCAGCAGCATTAGGGCTTGTGTTGGCCTTCACACTGGGAGCAGGAGCAGGAAGTGCATCTGCAGACTCCAAGATGGATGCTGTTATCACAAAAACCCTTGGAACTACATATAAATTCGGAGGTACAAGCACCGCCGGTTTTGACTGTTCCGGATTCACCAGATACGTATTCAAGAGCATCGGGCTTACTCTGCCCCGCACATCCAAAGCACAATATAGCATGGGTACAGCTGTATCGAAGAGCAATCTGCGGTCCGGCGACCTGGTATTCTTCAATACCTTTGGCAGCGGCGTATCCCATGTCGGTATTTATGTCGGAAACAATAAATTTGCACAGTCTTCCAGTTCACGCGGTGTAACCATCACATCGATGAGCAATTCGTACTGGTCCAAACGCTACGTTGGCGCCAAACGCGTAATGAGCACAACAGCTTACAAGGCTGTCGCTTACGATTGAACTCTCCCCGAATACTTATTCCTCTAATAAACAAATATAACTTATAGAGACCCGTGAATTGATTATTGCCGTAATCAGTTCCGGGTTTTTCCTTTTGTATTTCCTTATTATACCTATACACTCATTCAGGAGCCCTGAAACAGCATTATGTAAAAAAATTCAAAACCCTTGTCTTTTCTGCAAAGTCAAGCTTTCAACCAGGCATATATTCTGCATTAATATGTTTTAAGTGATTGCCAAGTGCTTCCTTCTTTGCTACAATAATCGCAGTGAAGTTATAGTAACATTTTTGTAATTATTCATCCGGTCTTTACAATCGTTTTGTCATGTATTGAACGGCAGCTAATCCTAATCAACAGTCATGCCGAGTTCCCTAACGTTTAGGGAAACGGGGGAACCAACTTTGGGTGAATTGACCTCCTATTCACAGAGGGGTCATAGGGGACCTTCAACCGAACCCTTAAGCTAACCTCGTAGGCATTTGGAAGGGGTATCTACTTTTGAAGAAGAAGTTAGCAGCAGCAGTACTAAGCTTTTCCATTATCTTTACCCTTGGAGCCGCAAGCGCTTCCGCTGATTCCAAAATGGATAAAGTGATCGACAGTGCCATCGGGACTAAATATGTATCCGGCGGTGTATCCACTAACGGCTTTGACTGCTCCGGATTTACAATGTACGTTTTTAATAAAATCGGGATCAAGCTTCCTCATCAATCCGGCTCCCAGTACCAAATGGGCACGGCCATTGCCAAGGATGAGATGAGACCTGGAGATCTTGTATTCTTTAATACAAGCGGTAAGGGCGTATCCCATGTCGGTATTTATGTTGGAGAAGGCAAGTTCGCGCATGCTTCCTCCTCGCGTGGTGTAACCATTAGTTCGCTGAGTGAAAGCTACTACGTCAACCGCTACGTTGGCGCCAAACGCATCATGAGCACAGACGCTTACAAGGAAGTCGCTGCTGACTCCGAAGATAATGACGACGTGCAGTAAGCTGCATGGTTACAGGCTCTTTTCCAGGATTTTTGCCGAAATCTTGGGGAGGGCCTGTTTTTTTGTCTATAACATTATTTACCCTTCTCTTTCCCCGCCAAACAGCAGTAACTCCCATTTTTTTCATTTCCGTAAAATATTTTTTAGCGCGTCGTACAGCTTTGTTTTTGGATATAATCTAGATATATCAGGCTTAAATCCCGAGAAAAGGAGGCCGGCTGCATTATGATCAGCTCCCCCGTTACTTTTCATGTAGTGCCTATGGAGGTCCATCACGCCCGGGAGATCTGTGAGTGGAATTATAAACCTCCTTACAATATTTATGAATGGATGCCCTGGGACCAGATGGAGGCTCTGGGGATTGAGTTCGGTGATCCCGGCCTCCGCAGTGAACAATATGTCTCTGTAGTTAACGATCAGAAAGTGCTGTGCGGTTTTGCCCAGCTGTTTCCTATGGAGGGTGTGGTCCGCCTGGGGATTGGGATGCGCCCGGATCTATGCGGTCAGGGAATGGGTCACCTCTTTGTAAAAGCTGTAGTTCAGGCGGCTGAGGCCCGCTATCCGGAGCGGGAGATTGATCTGGAGGTATTGACCTGGAACCAGCGGGCGATCAAAACTTACCGGAAATGCGGATTCACGATTACAGATACTTATGAAAGGCTTACACCTACCGGTAACAAACCTTTTTATTGCATGGTCTATGACAAGGAACAAGAACTTCCCTGAGCTTGAGGTAGATCTTTTTTAAAAATCGTTCGTTTTTTTGACACAAACTCTATGATAACGCTTTACCTTTTTGTATAATGTAGGAAGCAGCTTACATGGAGAGGACGGATGGAGATGCAGAAATGGATCATGAGCGGATTGTTTTTTGCCGCCTGTGCCTTTGCCGTAGTGCTTTTATTTACACTGCCCGGCAAAGAAGAGGTAGCTGAAGAGAACAAGCCGACGATGCCTCAGGTTACCCTGGATGCGGCAAGCGCTGAAGCTGCTGTAAAAGCTAATTGTATTTCCTGCCACGGAGACCAGCTACAGGGCGGTATGGGCCCTAGCCTTCAGCAGGCGGGAGGAGAACATGATGCGGAGGAACTCTACAGCATCGTGACCAAAGGGCGCGGACAGATGCCATCCTTCAAAGATAAGCTCGCCCCCGAGGAAATTGCCAATGTCGCCTTGTGGCTGGCAGAGAAAAAATAAGATCTGAATTGAATACAAATGCCCGTGAGAAGGATGTAAGCTTATCCGACTCACGGGCATCTTTTATATAGTCATAGTATTTTAGTTCACGATCAGCCGTACTAGCGCGTTCTCTCAAAAGCTTCGTTAAATTCATGTGCTTGACGGAAGTCGAATCCGGCCAGTTCGTCCCCTTCTTTTGCCGACAGACGCAGGATCACTGTTTTGTAATCGATTGTAATGTGCGGATGATGATCAAAAGCTTCCGAGATGGCAGCAACCTCATCCACAAAGGCGATACCCTTCATATATTCATTAAACATGTATTTGCGTACCATTATATCCTGGTCCAGCTTCCAGCCTTCCAGCCTGCCCACCTGCTCACGCAGTTCTTCCTCCGTAAATTGCAATTTGCTTCCTCCCTTACTTGATTAGCAGTAAGCCCGTAACGCCCAGCCCGTAACATATCCCCAAGCCCTAAACAAAACATCCCTCAGCTTCAGTAAAGCCCAAGGGATGCGCCAGGATGAAGGCTTTTTTCGGTTTAATGTATTCATAAATCCCGGCGGATAGTACTCGGCAACTTAATTTTACCACGGCACGCATGCATCGGGCAAACCGCTTAGCAGGAACTTCCCGTTTTTAGATAAGAACCACAGAGGCCAGGTCCTGTTCCCCGAGCAAAATATTAATCCGGTGCGTGTCCTTATCATAGATCACTACACCGCTGCCTACCTCAATTACCGGCTCATTGCCCAGCGCAAAGAATAAATCCTCAGCCAGTGCTTCCCATACTTCCAGCTTGGATTCCTGCGGGAGCGCCTGCCACTCCTCAGGTTCCATCTCAAAAAAGACATACCCGTCTGAGATCTTCCCTACCGCTTGCGTTAAGTCTCTCAAAATTTCGCTGTAATCTCTGCCATGCTTAACACCCACATGTATCACTCCGTTTTCTTCACAGATGAATAATAACTTACGTTATCTATTATAGCCGAAAAAATGACTTCACAAAAAAGGCAATGCTGACGATAAATAAGAATATACGTGATTTGTTTACATGTGGGTGTCCCTCCGCTGTTCAAGGATGATATACGCGGCTACAACGGATCACTTTTCAATTCTCATGGATGAGGTGCATAATGGAAATTTCATCATTACTTGGTATAGTTTTTGGTCTTATTGCAGTAGTCTGGGGGATGATGCTTAAGCATGCCCCGCTGGCAAGTCTGAACAATCCGGCAGCTTATGTCATCATTCTCCTCGGGACAGCAGCTTCAGTGCTCATGGCCTTTCCTATGGCCGAAGTCAAAAATTTCCCCAAGCTGCTCAAAATACTGTTCGGCAAACAAAAGCTGGTCGACAAGTCAGAACTGATCACAACATTCATGGAGTGGGCTTCCATTACCAGACGTGAAGGCTTGCTGGCACTAGAATCGAAGGTTGACGAAATTGAGGACAACTTCCTCAGAAACGGAATGCGGATGATTATCGACGGCAATGACCAGGAGTTTGTCCGCGATGTATTAATGGAGGATATTCATGCGACAGAGGACAGGCATAAAGCCGGTGCGCTGATTTTCTCTCAGGCAGGGATGTACGCCCCTACACTGGGGGTGCTTGGGGCCGTTATCGGTCTGATTGCCGCACTGGGTGATATGAGTAATATGGATGTCCTCGCACACGCGATTGCCGGAGCCTTTATAGCTACACTGCTTGGTATCTTCACCGGTTATGTAATGTGGCATCCGATGTCCAACAAGCTTAAGCGCATCTCCAAGAAGGAGATACAAGTCAGGCTGATGATGGTGGAAGGCCTGCTCTCCATCCAATCCGGGGTATCCACGATCGCCATCAATCAGAAGCTGTCGGTTTTCCTCACACCAGCTGAACGCGCCAAGCTGAGCGACAAGGAGGGCGGATCGAGTGAGCAAAAAGACTAGACATGAGGAGCACGAAGAGCATGCCGATGAGTCCTGGCTGCTGCCCTATTCCGACCTGATGACCCTGCTGGTTGCACTCTTCCTTGTTATGTACGCCATGAGCGCTACAGACGCCAAGAAGTTCGAGGCTATGAGCGAAGCCTTCAGCAATGCGCTGAACGGCGGCTCGGGCATTCTCGAATACCGTTCGGCCAGTCCAACCGAAAGCCAGCTTGACCAGGGCAAGAACGATAAGCTCGACAATGTGGTAGCTCCCAGCACCGGCGAGTCTGATCTTTCAAAGCTGCGGAAGCAGGAGCAGGAGGATCTGGAAAAGCTGAAGAAGCAGTTCGACCAATATATTGCAAATAATAACCTTTCGAATCTGCTAAGCACAAAACTGAACCAATCTCAGCTGATGATTACAATCAGCGACAATGCCCTGTTCGCTTCCGGACAGGCCCAAGTGAAGGATGATTCCCGGCAGCTTGCCAAGTCGATCTCAACCATGCTGCAGCAATTTCCCGACTACGAGGTGCTTGTACAGGGACATACGGATAATGTTCCGATCTCTAACAGCAGCTACTCCTCTAACTGGGACCTCAGCGTAGACCGTGCGCTGCACTTCATGAAAATTCTGCTGCTTAATCCCAGCCTGAACCCCGTTAAGTTCAGTCCGATCGGTTATGGTGAATACCACCCGATTGCAAGCAATGAAACAGCCGCAGGACGCGCTAAGAACCGCCGGGTTGAAGTCTCCATTCTCCGCAAGTATCAGGATGCAGCCGAAACTACCAGCGTGTCCGCCGGTAATTAAGATACGTAAGCAAAGAGCCGTTCCAGGTCTTCAACAGATCCTGGAACGGCTCTTCCTTATTTCTATGCTATTGCAGCTCGTAATTCAGCATGGCCCCCAGTTCCTGCTTCTCCTGGCTCGTCAGCTCCCGCCATTGTCCGGTCTGCAGTGCTCCAAGCCGGATATTCATGACCCGGATACGCTGCAGCCTTCTCACCTCATACCCAAAGGCAGCACACATCCGGCGGATCTGCCGGTTTTTGCCCTCTGTCAGAATAATGCGGAAGACCCGCTCCGACATCCGTGTAACTTCGCAGGGCAGCGTCTTCCCGCCCAGAATCTTCACTCCGCTGGACATGCCGGTAAGAAAGGAAGGTGTAACCGGTCTGTCAACGGTAACTATATATTCCTTCTCATGTTTCCCTTCCGCCCGTAAAATTTTGTTCACGATGTCCCCGTCATTTGTAAGCAGAATTAAACCTTCAGAATCCTTATCCAGTCGGCCGATCGGAAAGATCCGCTCATGATGGCCGACAAAATCAACAATATTCCCCTGTATATGACTCTCGGTGGTCGAGGTGATTCCTACCGGCTTGTTAAGAGCGATATAGACGACCTGGCTGCCGGTCTCCAGCGCTTTGCCGTCAATACGCACGTCATCACCGGGAACAGCCTGGCTGCCTAACACAGCCTGCTGTCCGTTGATGGTAACCCTCCCGCTCTCCACCAGCTTATCTGCTTCACGGCGTGAACAGTATCCTGTCTCACTGATGAATTTATTGATTCTCACTGCTGTCTTCACTCCGTTCTTCATTTATACCCTGCTCTTCAGCAGAATCCCCGGCTGCAGGCAGCGTAATAATTACCTCGGCCCCGCAGCCGAATTCACTTCTTACTTCGAGACTGCCTTTATGTGCCTGAATAATCCGCTGGCTGACCATAAGCCCAAGTCCTGTTCCTGTTTCTTTGTTGGTATAGAACGGTTCACCCAGCTTGGGCAGCATATCCTCAGGAATTCCCATTCCTTCATCGGAAATCATAATTACTACGGAATCGCCGTCCATCCGCTGTTCCAGCGTAACTGTTCCTCCGCCCGGCATCGCTTCGATTGCATTTTTGACGATATTAATGAATACCTGCTTTAGCTGGTTCTCTTCACAGTGCACCGTTGCCGGTTCGGTTGAAAAGCTGGACTTGAAGTCAATCCCGTAGAGATGCGATTGGCTGCTCAGCAGGGAAATTACATCATTCAGAATAGGACGGACATCCTTTTGCTGAAAATGCACCGCCTGCGGCTTGGCCAGAATCAGAAACTCGCTCACAATCATATTGATCCGTTCCAGCTCGGACAGCATTAACTCGATATGCAGCGGAATAATAACCTGCTTCTCCTGCTGAAGCTGCAGAAATCCCCGCAGTGTTGTTAACGGATTACGGATTTCATGTGCTACCCCTGCCGCCAGCTGGCCGACTGTAGTCAGCTTCTCAGAGCGTCTCAGCAGCTCTTCGATCCGGTTACGTTCGGTCATATCCCGGGATACATGGACAAAAGCTACCGGATTCCCCTCTTCATCACGAATGACCGACGTACTGACGCTGACTTCGATAATGGAGCCGTCCCGCTTCAGCCTGACCGTCTCTATCGGAGGAAGCACTGCGCCTTCCTTCAGCTCCGCCAGCCTGGTCTCCTCCTGCTTCTGCGCTGTAGCCGGCACCAGGTAAGGTGTTGCAGCCAGCGCATCCGCAGCACTCCAGCCATACAGCTCCTCGAAGGCTCTGTTTGTACTTGTAATCTTACCATTCATATCTACAGTATGAATAGCATCGGAGGTTCCGTTGATCACTGACTCCAGATGCTCTTTAACCGCCCGGTTCTCTTCCAGCGTCTGTCCCAGCCGGTTCGTATGCTGCAGCAGATGGGAAGTCATTGCATTGATCCGGTGGGCAAGCTGGCCCAGCTCATCACGGCTGTCAACCCTCAGCGGAGGCTCAAACTTTCCCTTGGCCACATCATTGACTTTAGCCAGAATATGCTGAATGGGACGGGTTACAATCCCGGCCAGAATATAACTGCACACCAAGAAAACAATAAGCAGCAGAACTGAGGTAGTAATATTATTAAACAATTGCTCTTTCAGAACTGAAGAGATGACGGAGTAATCCATCACTACAGAGATGACATAATCTTCAGCACCCGGCTGGCTGATCGGTATAAAGCTCTTCAGCACTCTTTTGCCGAGAGCCTCCGTATCCAGTGTAACCACCTCGCTCTTGCTTAGGGCAGCCATTACTGCAGCCTTATCCTCTTCGGCATTGCCAAAAATATAGGTACCGTATTTGATCGGACGGTTGCGCAGCTTATGATAGTTGCTGTCACTTCCATCAGGCTTCATGCTCTCCGAACCGAAGGTCTGCGGATTGATTCCCGTGATTTCCAGAAGGCCCGGGTTCACCTCTTTGGACCGCTGTACAATCTCCTCAGGGTTCATGATTTTGACGTAATCACTGACAGATGTGCTGCGGATATAGGGATCTATGATGTAATTGGTGGAGGGGTCGTGGTAGTACCCCCACTTCTCAATATACTCAGGATTGGAGGTAGAGTATTCAAAAGGACCGGACCAGAAGTTCTCAAAGCTCTGACCCTGTTCAACCGTTACCTTCTGGCCCGCAAACAATTCATGAAAAGCCACATACCAATAACCCATATCCCTGGTAGACAATCCGAGCTCACTCGGATCAGAGGATTTGGCTACAACGATATCATCATCAGTCTTAACCAGCAGAGAAATATTAGACACACCGAGCTTGTCCGCAAGAGCTACCAGCTGTTCATTCTCCACGTTCCGGATATCGGGGTCAAGCTCTTCAGAGGCCATAATGGCAGCCAATCTCAGGTTCTGGGCAATCTGGTGCTGTACATAGTTCGAGCTGTAACTGCTTTGTTCGACGGAAACAGCAATCTGCAGGGCGGTCATCTTCATATTATTTACACTTTCACTGCGCAGATTATCCCTTGCAGCATAAAGATTCAGTGTGAGATTCAGTGCCAGAATAATCAGTACTGAACCAAAGATTATAGCCGCTAATTTATTTTTTATGGACAAGCCGATTATTCACCTCTTACCCGCTGGTAAATCCTAGCGGAGTGTTCATAAATATCATACCTTTTGCTTTTCCATTTGAAAAGACATTTAGACACAGCCTCCCGGGAAGCTTTGTTGAATTTTGCAGAAAGTTTATCTACAATGGATAAGAAAAATGTCAAAGTAAAGGCATTTATCCACAGGATGTACACATATAAACAATTTATCAAGAAAGAATGTGCACAATATTGTGCATAAGTAAGCTGTTATCCACAGACTTATGCACAATTTGTTAAGATCGAATATCTGTTCGTTGCACAAGGAGCTGCATAAGAAGGGAAGATGAACTTGAATATAAGACCCTCTGAAATGTCTGCTGAGGAGCAGGGCATTCATGAATTCTGGATGAGAGAAGCTATTGCAGAAGCACGTAAGGCAGAGGCTCTGGGTGAAGTGCCCATCGGGGCAGTCATCGTGCGAAATGGCGAGATTATCGGACGCGGCTACAATCTGCGTGAGACAACCCTAGACTCTACCGCTCATGCTGAAATGGTAGCCATCCGCGAGGCCAGCAAAGCACTGAATTCCTGGCGTCTGCTGGATTGCCAGCTCTATGTGACACTGGAACCTTGTCCAATGTGCGCGGGAGCCATGGTGCAGTCGAGAGTACCTCTTAACGTCTATGGTACCCCGGACCCCAAGGCCGGATGTGCCGGAACACTGATGAACCTCCTGGAAGAGCCGCGGTTTAATCACCGTACTACGGTAATTCAAGGTATATTACAGGAGGAATGTGCAGAGCTGCTGACCTCCTTCTTCCGCCGGTTGCGTCAAAGACCATCGAAACTATAAACCGTTATTTGCTGAGGATACTGGAGGAATACCATGTCTTTTAAATTGTATAATCATGCCCGGGGAATCTATGTGTCTCTACTTCAGCTTGAAGATGCCGGTGATCTGCTCCATCTGCGACTGCGCAACAGAAGCCACCATCAGCCGTTTGAACCGCTCCGTGAGGAGGATTACTTTACGCTGCAGAGCCAGCGGCAGCTCATCAGTCAGCGTATAGAAGAGGCTCTTGAGGACAGGGCGTATATGTTCGGTATATTTCTTATGGATGGCACGCTGATCGGTCAGATTACCCTTTCTAATGTTGTGAGGGGCGTAGGCCAGTATGCGGACATGGGCTATTTTATAGATCATGAGCAGCAGGGTCAAGGATACACCAGCGCAGCAGTCGGACTGATTCTTAAATATGCCTTCCAGGCCCTTGCCCTTCACCGCGTACAAGCCTGTATTCTGCTGCACAACCATGCCTCCCGCCGTGTATTGGAAAAGAACGGCTTTCAGGCAGAGGGCATTGCCCGACGTTATATAAAGATCAATGGGGAGTGGCAGGACCACCGTACCTATGGCGTACTCGCCGAGGACCTTATGCAGGATCACCTTTAATCTGAATGATAAAACCCCCGCAGAAGCTTATGTAGCCTCTACGGGGGTTTTTAGCGTGGAATTATCTTAATAAGTGCTCATTCCGCCGAACTGCTGCTGCAGCTCTTCGATGGTGATTACCTCGTCCCCTTGCGGGATACCGATATTAAAAGTTTGCTCTTCGTTAATTTTGCTGTATTGATTAGTAGCAGTCAGAGCCAGGCCGACATTCTCGCCCAGTTCGGGATCGTTTACCTTGATGTCCATAATCATATCCTGATACACCGGGAAATCGTCCTTATTCAGTGCAGTGTTCATATAGAACTGATTAATCGTAAGATAATTGTTCAAATCAGCTACGCCTTTATCAAACTCTGCGCGTGCTTCACTGGACTGAAGCTCTTCCTTTGCTTTGGCCAGGTCTGCACTATCGATCTCCAGCATTGTCCGGTATTCTTCCTTATCCAGAATGTCGATAATCTTCGGCAGCGCATTATTTACCAGAATCGTCAGCGCCTCTTTGACATTATCATTGGTCACCTGGAACTGCACAACCTGCTTCGCTTCAACACCCTCCGGCAAGTTAACATCTTCAGGCTTCACGTCGTTAAAATATTTCTCTTCATCATACTCACCCAGAACGGTGCTTGACACCTCATTAAACAGCTTGGATACCTTCTCCGTATCCACTGCCTCCGGATTCCATTCCTGTCCTTGTTCCGCAGCCAGTTCTCTCGGGTCAAGTTCTACGAACTTGCCTACAACGGTCTCCGGAATCGGTAAGAACGGAATAGAAGGCACTTTGACATACAGTTTATCTGCAGTCATAACCATTGGAATGTTAAAGGACATAGCAAAATCGCCCTTCAGATTGAGCACCATTGTCATTTCTGTCTGCATCGGCTCAGCCTGATAGACCATATCAAGCGACAAGTCAGCATCCTTCAGCATATTGAGCACCATGCCGGTTGTGGCAGCTGCCTCGGTGTCGTTTGTGGTTTCCATAGTCAGATTGTTAATGGTAACTTTACTCTTCATTTCATACGAAGACATATCAGTTACCTTAGCAGCAGCTGACTTCAACGCCTCTTTAGGCGCCTCCTGTTTGGTTCCGCATCCCGGCAGGATTACTGCAGCAGTAAGCAGCAATGCAGCAGCGGATAACCCCCATTTTTTAATCATTGATGTTCTCCTCTCCCATGTATAAAAATTCTTTCCCCTTCCTTATGATAAACCATTTGGCAAATTTGAGAAACATTTGGTTACCTTAAATTTCTAATTTAAAGATTATCCCTGACGGTTATGATGATCGACATGGTTTGCCTGCTTCACTTTTTTGGAGCCGGACAGCGGCTCCTGCATAGAAGAATGATGTTCTTGTCTAGGCTCATTCTGGGATTGAACCCCGGGAACAGGCATGCTTTTGGGTTTGCTCATATGCGTTCTCCTCCTATGGATTAGTGATGTTCTGCAGCGCCTGAGCGCATTCATGAATCTGTCTTGTATACCGCTGCGCCAGCTGCTGTACAGCCTCAGTACGTTCATCCGTATGCCGGCTGCCCTGCTCCACATCGATCAGGTTGACTGCAACCTCACGGCTGTCTACATACGTACAGCGGAAATCAAGAGAATAGGCCTGGTGGCCGGCTGCGTTGAAGTGAATCAGCAGGCTGTTCTGATCTGCTGCATCCCCTTGCACGCTAAAACTGTCCCCGCTGTCCATTAGAGCAGGCAGTTGTCCCTGCCAGGCGGAGACCAGGGTGTTCTGGTCCAATTGCAGTTGTCGGTTCATTGTTATGATCATCCTCCTTCACTTATACGTTGCCGAGAAAAGGCGGTTTTTATTCCGGCTGGAGCAGGCCGCCTGGATGCACAAATAAAAAAGCCGCCTTCCGGAGAAGACGGCTCTATCTGTATTTCAGTTAGTTAAAGGAAATGGCGGAGAGGATGGGATTCGAACCCATGTGGGCTTGCACCCTAACGGTTTTCAAGACCGCCCCGTTATGACCGCTTCGGTACCTCTCCAATGCATAAAAATTTCACATGCACTAGGAATTATAGCATACCGAAATAATAAAAAGCAAGGGATTATTGAGAAACTTTAGGATTTATCACTTTCACGTTGCGCATGTAAGGCTGCAATGCCTCCGGAATCCGTACACTGCCGTCTTCCTGCTGATAATTTTCCAGAATAGCGGCTACTGTCCGTCCGACAGCAAGTGCCGAACCGTTCAGGGTGTGCACAAATTCAGGCTTTGCTTTGGGTTCTTTACGGTAGCGGATGTTAGCCCGCCGTGCTTGAAAGTCCTCTGTGTTGGAGCACGAAGAAATCTCACGGTACATGCCGCTCTCAGGGAGCCATACTTCGAGATCGTAAGTCTTGGCAGAGGTAAAGCCCATATCTCCTGTACACAGCTGCAGCACACGGTAAGGAAGGCCGAGAAGCTGGAGTACACGCTCAGCATCTGCAGTCATTTTTTCAAGCTCCTCGTAAGAGGTCTCGGGTGTTGTCAATTTCACCAGCTCTACCTTGTTGAACTGATGCTGACGGATCAGACCGCGGGTATCACGGCCTGCAGAGCCTGCTTCGGAACGGAAACAGGAACTATAGGCGACATGGTATTTCGGCAGGTCGGCCGGGGTCAAAATCTCTTCACGGTAGTAATTGGTTACCGGAACCTCGGCTGTCGGGATCAGGTAATATTCGGTATCGCGCAGCTTAAAGAGATCCTCCTCGAACTTGGGAAGCTGTCCTGTTCCATACAGGCTGTCCTTATTGACGATATAAGGAGGCAGCATTTCATCATAATTATGTTCACCGCTGTGCAGATCCATCATAAAGTTAATCAAGGCACGCTCCAGACGTGCTCCCAATCCCTTGTAAAAAACAAATCTCGAGCCGGTTACCTTGGCAGCGGCTTCAAAGTCAATGATGTCCAGCCCCTGAGCCAGCTCCCAGTGTGACTTCGGGGTAAAAGCAAATTCTGCAGGTTCAGACCAGCGGCGCACCTCAACATTCTCTTCCTCGGATTTGCCTACCGGCACCGATTCATGCGGAATGTTAGGAATACTCATAGTCAGCTCGTCGATTTGTGCTTCCAGCTCGCGGACCTCATCATCCAGTTCTTTGATCCGGTCGGATACTGTACGCATTTCGGCAATCAGATCATCTGCCGGTTCACCATTCTTCTTCTTCTTGGCAACATCACCTGATACGATGTTGCGGCGGTTCTTGAGACCTTCAGTTTCCTGCAGCAGCTCGCGGCGGCGGGTATCCAGCTGCGGGAATCCGGCAATCAGGTCAAGTGATTTGCCTCGTTTGGTCAGCGCCTCTTCAACCTTAGCGTAGTCACTGCGCAATATTTTTACATCTAGCACAAAGTTTCCCTCCTGAAAACAGCCTAAACTCTTTCAAGTTGCTGTTTTCAGCTTTGAAAGAGTCAGGATGTTCTTATATACGATTCTAGTGTTTGGCTGCCAGGCTCTCTTGAACCATATCGGCAAAATACTTATGCAATCTGTAATCCTCTGTTAACTCCGGATGAAAAGAGGAGACTAACAGATGGCCCTGACGTGCAGTTACAATTTCATCATTATACACTGTCAGTATATCCACATCCGGGCCAACCTCACTAATAAGCGGAGCCCGGATGAAAACAGCACGCACCGGCTCCGGAATTCCCTTGACGGTGAGATCACATTCAAAGCTTTCCCGCTGGCGGCCGAAGGCATTCCGGGACACGGTAATGTCCATCAGCTCCAAATGGGCCGGCTCTCCCCCGGCAATATGCCTCGCCAGTACAATCATACCGGCACATGTACCAAAGATAGGCTTGCCCCGGCCGGAAAAATCACGTATAGCTTCAATGAAGCCATATTTGCGCATCAGCTTGCCGATTGTCGTACTTTCTCCCCCGGGAATAATCAGTCCCGCCACTTCTTCAAGCTGCTCTACACGCTTGACGGGAAGGCCCTCTGCCCCGGTTTTCTCTATACTGACAATATGCTCTGTTACGGCGCCCTGAAGCGCCAACACTCCTATTTTCATCCGGACAACCTTCTCTCTATTAACGGCCGCGCTCCGACATGCGTTCTGCTGGAGACAAAGTGGCAATATCAATACCCTTCATTGGAGTACCGAGATTCTTCGATACTTCAGCAATCAGCTTGTAGTCTGTATAGTGAGTTGTAGCTTCAACAATGGCACGGGCGAACTTCTCAGGGTTGTCCGATTTAAAAATACCGGAACCGACAAACACGCCGTCAGCTCCCAAATGCATCATCAAAGCGGCATCGGCAGGAGTTGCTACACCGCCTGCAGCAAAGTTGACTACCGGCAGCTTGCCAAGCTCATGGACCTCGAGCAGCAGTTCATAAGGTACGCCAAGCGACTTGGCCTCATGAAACAGCTCATCTTTGGACATGTTCGTTACTTTGCGGATTTGGCTGTTAATGAACCGCATATGACGGACAGCCTCAACAATGTTGCCCGTTCCCGGCTCACCCTTGGTCCGGATCATGGAAGCTCCCTCATTAATACGCCGCAGGGCTTCACCCAGATCCTTCGCACCGCAGACAAACGGAACTGTGAACTCACGTTTATTGATATGGTAAACTTCATCGGCCGGAGTCAGTACTTCACTCTCGTCGAGATAGTCGACACCCAGAGATTCCAAAACCTTAGCTTCTACGTAATGACCAATACGGGCTTTAGCCATAACGGGAATGCTGACTACTTTGAGAACCTCTTCTACAATTGTAGGATCAGCCATCCGTGCTACACCGCCAGCTGCGCGGATGTCAGAAGGCACGCGCTCCAGAGCCATAACTGCGACTGCACCCGCAGCTTCAGCAATTTTAGCCTGTTCTGCATTCATGACGTCCATAATGACGCCGCCTTTTTGCATTTCTGCCATGCCTCTTTTTACACGCGATGTTCCAGTTTCCATGTCTAAGCCCCCCAAATGATCTCTCTGAATCTAACTTATGATTTTACCGCATAGCGGTTATATATACAACCCGATTACTCGGGTTATCATCTGTTCAGGACGGTGCCGGTTTTAGAACAAATTTTTGATGCCGGTAAACAGATCACCGAAAAAATCGCCAATTGCTCTCATTAACAGCTTGAACCAGCCTGCCTTCTCTGCTTCTTCAGCTGTAATCAGATTCACGGTTTGCTCCTGGGCCTGAGCCATTCCTTCAATCTGATAAGTATAGCTAACCTTGCCCACCTGTGATCCATTAGCGATAGGCGCAACCAAAGTAGAGGCATCGTTAACCGTTACAGCAGTTTGGATTTGTGGAGATACTGTTCCTTTAGGGACGATAAAAGTAACCCCAGCATCAGTAACAACCGGCACATCCTTGTTCTTGCCTTTTTCTACCGGCACGGTTTCATTGCCTTCAATAACTGCCTTAGGGGCTACCACCTGTTTGATCTCAAAATTATTGAAGCCGAAATCAAGCACTTTCTTCGTTTCAGTGAAACGATGTGCTTCTGAGTCAGCTCCCATAACTACACTAATCAGGCGCATGCCGTCACGTACAGCAGTACCGGTGAAGCAGTTCCCCGCATTTGTAGTATGACCTGTCTTCAATCCATCAAGACCCGGATAAGCATAGGCTTTGAAATTGGCGATGTCCTTGTTAGCCTCAAGCATCCAGTTATAGTTGATCATCGGCTTCTCATCGCGCTCACGGAATTTGTAAGATTGAATAGTAGTAAATTCGGAAAAATCAGGATGTTCAGTTACGATATGCTGGGCAAGAATAGCTGCATCCATCGCCGACATCACTGTCTCACGGTCAACTTCCGGACGGAATTTGGCCGGCATATCGGCCCGGTCAAGACCGGTCGAGTTGATGAAATAGGCAGTCTTCATTCCCATCTTCTGAGCCGTCTCGTTCATCAATGCCACGAACTGCTCCTCTGAACCGGATACCAGCTCTGCCAGAGCAACTGTCGCATCATTCGCCGAGCCAACCGCCATAGCTATGTATAGCTCTCTAACTGTATGTTCATCGCCTTGGGCCAAAAAGATCCGTGATCCGATTTGCTTGGCTGCATTCTCCTGTACAATTACTGTCTGATCCCAGGAAATCTGCCCGTTATTCACCGCTTCGGTAACCAGGTATTCAGTCATCATCTTGGTCATACTCGCCGGAGGCATAGCTACATCAGCATTGAGAGACATGAGAACCTCACCTGTCGTAGGCTCAATCAATACCGCTGACTTTACATTGAGGCCCAGGGATTCCACAGAAGGAATCTTTACAGGAGCAGCAGGAGCAGTTGTGCCTGCATTCTCCGCACCGGTCTCTGTAGCAGCAGGTGTCTGAACGGCATTAGCCAATACAGCAGAACTTGCCGGTGATACTAACATATTTAAAAACAGTGCCACTGTAGCTGTCTTCATTACAATTTGTTTACGGATAAATCTACGCTTGTACTTCAATGATTACTACTCTCCTTTGATTCTCATATCCATTGCTTGTTCTATTCTAACACAGGGGTATCTGCAAAAAAAGACAGACAGGACGAAATTGGTCCTGTCTGCCCGTAATTTATCGAATGTGGCGGATTATAGGGAATAGTTGGGTGCTTCCTTCGTAATTTGCACATCATGCGGATGACTTTCACGCAATCCCGCACCGGTAATACGGATAAAGGACGTGTCATTGCGCAGTTCAGCAAGTGTCTTGGTTCCGCAATATCCCATGCCTGAACGAAGACCGCCAATCAACTGGTGAACTGTATCCGACAGAGGCCCTTTGAAGGCAACTCTTCCTTCAATACCTTCCGGAACGAGCTTCTTGTCATCATCCTGGAAGTAGCGGTCCTTACTGCCTTGCTTCATGGCACTCATACTGCCCATGCCGCGGTATACCTTAAACTTACGGCCCTGGTACAGCTCCGATTCCCCTGGGCTTTCTTCAGTTCCGGCAAACAGGCTTCCCATCATGACAGCCGATGCCCCTGCAGCAATAGCCTTGGTAATCTCTCCGGAGTATTTAATCCCGCCGTCAGCAATAATTGGAACACCGTATTCACGTGCTACGCTTGCGCAGTCATAAATGGCTGTAATCTGTGGAACACCGATACCGGCAATTACACGGGTGGTACAGATAGAACCAGGTCCGATACCGACCTTGACAATGGAAGCTCCCGCTTCAATCAATTCGCGTGTAGCTTCGCCTGTTGCTACGTTTCCGGCCACAATGGTCAGGTCAGGGTACTGGGCACGCAAATTGCGAACAGCCTCAATAATATTGATATGATGACCGTGGGCAGAATCCAGAACAATCATATCGACACCAGCCTCAACCAGAGCCTTTGCACGTTCTCCTGCGTCCTTGGAGACCCCGATAGCGGCACCCACGAGCAGACGTCCTTGGGCATCCTTCGCGCCATTCGGGAACTGGATAGCTTTCTCGATGTCTTTGATGGTGATAAGGCCTTTAAGAATATTGTTCTCATCCACCAATGGCAGCTTCTCGATCTTATGGCGCTGCAGGACAACTTCTGCCTCTTGCAGTGTTGTTCCCACAGGGGCTGTTACAAGATTGTCGTGTGTCATATACTCGCTGATCGGAGCGCTGTAATCGTGAATAAAACGCATATCACGGTTGGTGATAATCCCAACCAGCTTGTTGTCATTATCTACAATCGGAACACCGGAGATGCGGAATTTACCCATCAGGCGCTCTGCGTCGGATACCAAGTGAGCGGGAGTAAGGGAGAAGGGATTAGTGATAACTCCGCTTTCGGAACGTTTTACTCGGTCCACTTCTTCAGCCTGCTGCTCTACGGACATATTCTTGTGAATAACGCCAATGCCACCTTCACGGGCAATCGCAATCGCCATTGCAGCTTCTGTTACAGTGTCCATTCCAGCGCTGATAAGCGGAATATTAAGCTTCACATTGTTACTAAGAACCGTGGACAAATCGACTTCCTTCGGGAGCACCTCGGACTTACGCGGTACCAGCAGCACATCATCAAAAGTCAGTCCCTCTTTACCAAACTTATCTTCCCACACCTGGGTCATTCCTCCTCGATTGTTGTTATTCTATGCCCGCAAACTTTATAAATGAAGAAACTCCGGCTTAAGTCCATATCAGATAGACACAGAATTCACAGCGAAGTTATACATATTTCGTATCTCCAATTACGGTTTGAGACCCTAGTCCAAAAATATATTATTGCCATCTTAGCAAAGGGCTTTTGGCCTGTCAAGAATATTACATCATCAGAGAAGGTATTGGTAAAACAGCGGAATAGTAAGCGAATTCTTGGACGAAAGTCCGTATGGAATGGACACTTGAATGAATAGAACCTGGTGATTAACCAAATGTGGGTTAAAGCAGTCTTTTGATCTATGGAATGGACACTTGAATGAATAGAACCTGGTGATTAACCAAATGTGGGTTAAAGCAGTCTTTTGATCTTTGGAGAAGAGATTGATTCTTATTCGAGCCTTGGTCATGTTCTTGTAAAGCTTTCATTTGCCTCCATTCGCTATACAGGTGTTTTTTTTGTGCGTTTCACGCTCTCCACAGAATAAAAACACATGATGCTATTGCTGATAACTGAGCAGTGGCTTCATGTGCGCTGGTGGCGCTCCAAGCTCTAAGCAAGCTAAGTGGATTTTCTCCTTTTAATTTTCGTTCAGACACCGATGTTACGATGCTAGTGGGAAAAACTCCAGTTAATTGTACTAATTTAGTCCTGAAAGACCTATATCCCCTGAATTAAGGGCAGTATTTCCAACTAATCATCCTATATAGTAAAAATTCGCGAAATTAAGTGGAGAAAATCCCACTAGAGCATACTTTGGGAAGTAAAGTAACCTCAATTTTTCGAGGTTGGTTAAAGGAACATAAAAAAGCCAGCTCATCATTATGAGCTGGCTGTGTGTGCTTGGCGGCGTCCCTAGCTCTAAACAAGCTAAGTGGATTTTCTCCTTTTATTTTTCGTTTAGACACCGAAATTACAATGCTAGTTGGATAAACTCCAGTTAATTGTACTAACTTAGTCCTGAAAGACCTATATCGCCTGAATTAAAGGGAGTATTTCCAACTAATCATCCTATATAGTAAAAATTCGCCAAATTAAGTGGAGAAAATCCCACTAGAGCATACTTTGGGAAGTAACCTCAATTTTCCGAGGTTAGTTAAAGAACATAAAAAAACCAGCTCATCATTATGAGCTGGCTTTGTGTGCTTGGCGGCGTCCTACTCTCCCAGGACCCTTCGGTCCAAGTACCATCGGCGCTGGAGGGCTTAACGGTCGTGTTCGGGATGGGTACGCGTGGAACCCCTCCGCTATCGCCACCAAACATGCGTTTGTGAAACAAACGCTGCCGCTAGAAATTACGTTCATCACAGTTGTGTGAATGAATTTCGTTGCGTACAGGCTTGATCGCCTGAAAACTGAATCCGAAACGAATTTGTGTGTTAGTTTTTTGGATAAGCCCTCGACCGATTAGTATTGGTCAGCTCCATGCATTGCTGCACTTCCACCTCCAACCTATCTACCTCGTCGTCTTCAAGGGGTCTTACTAGTTGGGAAATCTCATCTTGAGGGGGGCTTCACGCTTAGATGCTTTCAGCGCTTATCCCGTCCGTACGTAGCTACCCAGCCATGCTCCTGGCGGAACAACTGGTGCACCAGCGGTACGTCCATCCCGGTCCTCTCGTACTAAGGACAGCTCCTCTCAAATTTCCTGCGCCCACGACAGATAGGGACCGAACTGTCTCACGACGTTCTGAACCCAGCTCGCGTACCGCTTTAATGGGCGAACAGCCCAACCCTTGGGACCTACTTCAGCCCCAGGATGCGATGAGCCGACATCGAGGTGCCAAACCTCCCCGTCGATGTGGACTCTTGGGGGAGATAAGCCTGTTATCCCCAGGGTAGCTTTTATCCGTTGAGCGATGGCCCTTCCATGCGGTACCACCGGATCACTAAGTCCGACTTTCGTCCCTGCTCGACTTGTAGGTCTCGCAGTCAAGCTCCCTTATGCCTTTGCACTCTTCGAATGATTTCCAACCATTCTGAGGGAACCTTTGAACGCCTCCGTTACTCTTTAGGAGGCGACCGCCCCAGTCAAACTGCCCGCCTGACACGGTCCCTGTACCCGCTTAGGGTACCAGGTTAGAACCTAGATACGATCAGGGTGGTATCCCAACGGCGCCTCCACAGAAGCTTGCGCTCCTGCTTCTACGGCTCCCACCTATCCTGTACAGATCGTACCCAAATTCAATATCAAGCTGCAGTAAAGCTCCATGGGGTCTTTCCGTCTTGTCGCGGGTAACCTGCATCTTCACAGGTATTAAAATTTCACCGGATCTCTCGTTGAGACAGCGCCCAAGTCGTTACGCCATTCGTGCGGGTCAGAATTTACCTGACAAGGAATTTCGCTACCTTAGGACCGTTATAGTTACGGCCGCCGTTTACTGGGGCTTCGGTTCATAGCTTCGGGTTACCCCTAACCACTCCCCTTAACCTTCCAGCACCGGGCAGGCGTCAGCCCGTATACTTCGCCTTGCGGCTTCGCACAGACCTGTGTTTTTGCTAAACAGTCGCTTGGGCCTTTTCACTGCGGCCCCCTCGGGCTATTCACCCTACCGAGGCACCCCTTCTCCCGAAGTTACGGGGTCATTTTGCCGAGTTCCTTAACGAGAGTTCTTCCGCGCGCCTTAGAATTCTCTTCTCGCCTACCTGTGTCGGTTTGCGGTACGGGCACCTTCTCCTGACTAGAGGCTTTTCTTGGCAGTGTGAGATCATGACCTTCGCTACTGTAATTTTCGCTCCCCATCACAGCCCAGCCTTACGGTGTGCGGATTTGCCTGCACACCAGCCTCACTGCTTAGACGGACATCCATCAGTCCGCGTCACTACCCTCCTGCGTCACCCCATCGCTCATAGCGGATTACGGTGGTACAGTAATTTCAAACTGTTGTCCTTCGACTACGCCTGTCGGCCTCGCCTTAGGTCCCGACTTACCCTGAGCGGACGAGCCTTCCTCAGGAAACCTTGGGCTTTCGGCGGATCAGATTCTCACTGATCTTTTCGTTACTCATACCGGCATTCTCACTTGTGTACTCTCCAGCGCTCCTTACGGTACACCTTCAACGCATACACAACGCTCCCCTACCCCTGATGCAAAGCATCAAGCCATAGCTTCGGTGGTGTGTTTAGCCCCGTTACATTTTCGGCGCAGAGTCACTCGACCAGTGAGCTATTACGCACTCTTTCAATGGTGGCTGCTTCTAAGCCAACATCCTGGTTGTCTGTGCAACTCCACATCCTTTCCCACTTAACACACACTTGGGGACCTTAGCTGATGGTCTGGGCTGTTTCCCTTTTGACAATGGATCTTAGCACTCACTGTCTGACTCCCGGCAAGAAGTAAATGGCATTCGGAGTTTGACTGAGCTTGGTAACCCTTGCGGGCCCCGCACCCAATCAGTGCTCTACCTCCACCACTCCATTCACCGAGGCTAGCCCTAAAGCTATTTCGGGGAGAACCAGCTATCTCCGAGTTCGATTGGAATTTCTCCGCTACCCCCACCTCATCCCCGCACTTTTCAACGTACGTGGGTTCGGGCCTCCAGTGCGTGTTACCGCACCTTCACCCTGGACAGGGGTAGATCACACGGTTTCGGGTCTACGTCCACATACTCAGTCGCCCTATTCAGACTCGCTTTCGCTGCGGCTCCGGCTTCTCACCTTAACCTTGCATGTTAAACGTAACTCGCCGGTTCATTCTACAAAAGGCACGCCATCATCCATATAGAGGACTCTGACTTCTTGTAAGCACACGGTTTCAGGTTCTATTTCACTCCCCTTCCGGGGTGCTTTTCACCTTTCCCTCACGGTACTGATTCACTATCGGTCGCCAGGTAGTATTTAGCCTTAGCAGATGGTCCTGCTGGATTCATACGGGGTTTCACGTGCCCCGCACTACTCGGGATCCGTCTCGGAGAGAACACAGTTTAGGTTACAGGGCTTTTACCTCTATCGCGGGCCTTTCCAGACCTCTTCACCTACCATATTCTTTTGTAACTCCATGTGAGACGTCCCACAACCCCAGGAGGCAAGCCTCCTGGTTTAGGCTGTTCCGCGTTCGCTCGCCGCTACTGACGGAATCACTATTGTTTTCTCTTCCTCAGGGTACTTAGATGTTTCAGTTCCCCTGGTCTGCCTCAACACATCCTATGTATTCAGATGTGAGTGACTGCGAATTACCACAGCCGGGTTTCCCCATTCGGACACCCCCGGATCAAAGCTTGCTTACAGCTCCCCGAGGCAGTTTCGTTGTTCGCCACGTCCTTCGTCGGCTCCTGGCGCCTAGGCATCCTCCGTGTGCTCTTATTAGCTTAACCAACGCTACGGTGTTTCGCTTGTTCGCTCATCTTGTTTTGAATAGCGCGTCCGGATCACTCCGTACACTAGAATATTCAAAGCCAAAAGTCGCTTCACAATCGAAAACCTTCGCTTTCAGCATCGCTATTAAATCTTCACTTGTTTACACAAGCTCAGCTTAAAGGAATGTTCTAAAACGCAAATTCGTTTCGGTATCCAGTTTTCAAGGATCAAGTTTCTGTAAGTTCTGGTCGATCACAGCTGTGTCGATAGAAGTTACAGAATGTTGAGAGCTTAAACTCTCAAAACTGAGCAACGAGTGAGTAACTAACCGACCGGTTAGATTTAAGATTTGAATGTCTTCATTGCAGAAGACGATTCTCCATAGAAAGGAGGTGATCCAGCCGCACCTTCCGATACGGCTACCTTGTTACGACTTCACCCCAATCATCTACCCCACCTTCGGCGGCTGGCTCCCTTGCGGGTTACCCCACCGACTTCGGGTGTTGTAAACTCTCGTGGTGTGACGGGCGGTGTGTACAAGACCCGGGAACGTATTCACCGCGGCATGCTGATCCGCGATTACTAGCAATTCCGACTTCATGCAGGCGAGTTGCAGCCTGCAATCCGAACTGAGACCGGCTTTGCTGGGATTGGCTCCACCTCGCGGCTTCGCTTCCCGTTGTACCGGCCATTGTAGTACGTGTGTAGCCCAGGTCATAAGGGGCATGATGATTTGACGTCATCCCCACCTTCCTCCGGTTTGTCACCGGCAGTCACTCTAGAGTGCCCAGCTCGACCTGCTGGCAACTAAAGTCAAGGGTTGCGCTCGTTGCGGGACTTAACCCAACATCTCACGACACGAGCTGACGACAACCATGCACCACCTGTCTCCTCTGTCCCGAAGGCCGCCTCTATCTCTAGAGGATTCAGAGGGATGTCAAGACCTGGTAAGGTTCTTCGCGTTGCTTCGAATTAAACCACATACTCCACTGCTTGTGCGGGTCCCCGTCAATTCCTTTGAGTTTCAGTCTTGTGACCGTACTCCCCAGGCGGAGTGCTTACTGTGTTAACTTCGGCACCAAGGGTATCGAAACCCCTAACACCTAGCACTCATCGTTTACGGCGTGGACTACCAGGGTATCTAATCCTGTTTGCTCCCCACGCTTTCGCGCCTCAGCGTCAGTTACAGCCCAGAAAGTCGCCTTCGCCACTGGTGTTCCTCCACATCTCTACGCATTTCACCGCTACACGTGGAATTCCACTTTCCTCTTCTGTACTCAAGCGATCCAGTTTCCAGTGCGACCCCAGGTTGAGCCCAAGGTTTAAACACCAGACTTAAATCGCCGCCTGCGCGCGCTTTACGCCCAATAATTCCGGACAACGCTTGCCCCCTACGTATTACCGCGGCTGCTGGCACGTAGTTAGCCGGGGCTTTCTTCTCAGGTACCGTCACTCCGGTAGCAGTTACTCTACCGGACGTTCTTCCCTGGCAACAGAGCTTTACGATCCGAAAACCTTCATCACTCACGCGGCGTTGCTCCGTCAGGCTTTCGCCCATTGCGGAAGATTCCCTACTGCTGCCTCCCGTAGGAGTCTGGGCCGTGTCTCAGTCCCAGTGTGGCCGTTCACCCTCTCAGGTCGGCTACGCATCGTCGCCTTGGTGAGCCGTTACCTCACCAACTAGCTAATGCGCCGCAGGCCCATCCCGTAGTGACAGATTGCTCCGTCTTTCATTCTTTCTTCAGGAGAAAAAAGAAATTATCCGGTATTAGCTACCGTTTCCGGTAGTTATCCCAGGGCTATGGGGCAGGTTGCCTACGTGTTACTCACCCGTCCGCCGCTAAGCAACGATTTCCCAAGGGAAACCGTTAGCTCCGCTCGACTTGCATGTATTAGGCACGCCGCCAGCGTTCGTCCTGAGCCAGGATCAAACTCTCCAATTAGTATTGAAAAGAGCGATTCGCTCATTTTGAAACATCTGACGAGAATTTGCATTCTCATTTTTGGATCTCACCGAAGTGATTTCCAGATACTCACTCGTTGTTCAGTTTTCAAAGATCAAGCCCGTTGTTAGTGTCGATTATCTCGTCACCAGCAACTCTTATACTATATCATATCCGACCGATCAATGCAAGCTTTTTTTGAATTTCTTATTTTAGCTTAGCGTTGATGTTTCGCGGCCAGATATAGAATATACCACGTACAGATTATCTTTGCAAGTATTTTTTTGATAAATATATAGATTCAATAATCCTATAAATTACAGCAGCCAATGAACACTTACCTTCTGTCCTCTGGCTGCTGTAATAGATAATATCAGGTATTACTCGCTCTTGTTGCGCATATGCGGGAATAACAGCACATCACGGATGGAAGCTGCATTAGTAAGCAGCATGATCAGACGGTCCACGCCGATCCCCAGTCCGCCTGTAGGCGGCATTCCATATTCCAAAGCACGGATGAAGTCATCGTCCATCTCATGGGCCTCATCGTTACCTTGTTCTTTCTCCTGGATCTGTGCTTCAAAGCGCTGGCGCTGATCAATCGGATCATTCAGCTCACTGAAGGCATTTGCGTGTTCACGGGCCACAATAAAGAGCTCGAAGCGGTCGGTAAAACGCGGATCCTGATCATTCTTCTTAGCGAGCGGAGAGATTTCAACCGGATGACCCATTACAAATGTAGGTTGAATCAGTGTTTCCTCCACAAATTGCTCGAAGAAGGCATTCAGGATGTGACCGAAGGTCATATGCTTTTCAACTGGCACACGGTGCTCTTTGGCCAAACGTTGAGCTTCCTCATCCGTCATTTGCACTCCAAAGTCTACTCCAGTTACTTCCTTAACCGCATCCACCATAGATACACGGCGCCATCCCGGTGAGAGATCGACCTCATGACCTTGATAGTTAATCTGCTGCGAACCCAGAACCTCTTGGGCAATGTGGGCAATCATATTTTCGGTAAGCTGCATGATATCCTTGTAGTCCGCATAAGCTTCGTACAGCTCAATCATGGTGAATTCCGGATTATGGCGTGTGGAAATGCCTTCGTTACGGTATACACGTCCGATCTCATATACTTTCTCCAGTCCGCCGACAATCAGGCGTTTCAGGTGAAGTTCAATCGCAATCCGCATATACAGCTGCATATCCAGCGTGTTGTGGTGAGTAATGAACGGACGCGCAGCGGCACCGCCGGCAATAGCATGCAGCGTCGGGGTTTCAACCTCGAGATAGCCGAGAGAATCCAGGTAACGGCGCATGGACTGAATGATCCGTGAACGGGCGATGAACGTCTGCTGTACTTCCGGATTGATGATCAGATCGACATAACGCTGGCGGTAGCGCAGTTCTACGTCTTTCAGACCATGGTATTTCTCAGGCAGCGGCAGCAGGGATTTGGATAAAACCTCAAGATTTGACGCTTTAATAGAAGTCTCGCCTGTTTTGGTCTTGAACACATTACCGCGGACTCCAACGATATCCCCCAAGTCAAGAACGTTAAAAGCTGCGTATTGCGTCTCAGGAATGCTGTCCTGACGTACATAAATCTGGATTTTTCCGCTAAGGTCCTGGATGTGGGCGAAGCTTGCCTTTCCCATTACCCGTTTGGCCATAATACGTCCGGCAATGCTGACTTCGAGGTTCAGCTCGTCCAGCTCTTCCTTGGTTTGTCCGTCATACTTCGCCAGAAGATCACCGGCAGCAGCTGTACGCTCATATTTTTTGCCAAAAGGATCGATTCCCAGCGCACGCAGCTCGTCCAATTTCGCCCGGCGGATCTGCAGAAGCTCACTAAGCTCGCTTTCGGTGCTCTCCACGTTGTTCATTTCCTCAGTCATGTTCTTCATCCTCTCTAAACCCTCATGTCATATACACAAGAAGAAACGGCTCCGCCATCGCTATAGCAAGGCAGCCCGTTCCGTTACAAAATATAAGCTATATGTGTTCACCCATATTTTCTGTTGTTATACGTTACTAATTTTGAAAAAAGCTTCCCTAAGGAAGCTTTCATAACCTGCCGGCAGACGCGGGTGCGCCTGCAGCTTACTTCATTGTGATATCTAGAATTTTATATTGAATAACGCCTGCAGGAACACTTACATCTACAATAGTGCCGACTTTTTTGCCGATAATAGCTCTGCCTACCGGGCTTTCGTTGGAAATTTTATTGTTAAGCGGATCGGATTCGGCGGTGCCGACGATTGTGTATTCCATAATATCGCCATATTCCAGATCTTCAACGCTAACTGTAGCCCCGATACTTACCACATCGGTAACAATTTCATCAGCGTTAATGATACGAGCATTGCGGAGCATCTTCTCCAAAGTAATGATACGGCCTTCAATAAAAGCCTGCTCGTTCTTCGCATCTTCATATTCCGAGTTCTCGCTGATATCTCCGTAGCCGATCGCCACCTTAATCCGTTCTGCCACTTCGCGGCGTTTTACGGATTTGAGGGTCTCCAGTTCTTCTTCCAGACGCTTAAGTCCGTCCGGTGTAAGGATGACTTCTTTATCGCTCATCTCAACCGATTCTCCTGTCGTATACATTTATTGAAAACACCATACTATATGCGAATATGGAGGGATAAGAACCCCCCTTGCTGCATTGCTCTTGCTGTAACGGCGATTTTATACTGAGAAATTATATTGGAACCGTTACTAAATGTCAATGACGCCCCATATAATGTTCAGTGTTCTCTTATAAAATGCGCAGAACCGGTGATTATACCGCAGAAAGTGAAGCTTTAGCGCTCTTCTGCTCCTCTTCATCTTTGAGGGTACCGACAAAATCCTTCAAAATCCGCACCATTTCGTCACGTTTGGTTTCTTCCATAATGACATCCTTGACACGTGCGGCTGATTTAAATCCTTTTAAATACCAGGCCATATGCTTGCGCATTTCGCGCACAGCCACTGCTTCTCCCCTCAGGGCGATCAGACGGTCCATATGGAGAATAGCCACCTTAATTTTCTCTTCCGCTCCCGGCTCAGGCATTAACTCACCGGTGCTCAAATATTGAACGGTACGGTACAGCATCCAGGGATTCCCCAGGGCGCCGCGGCCGATCATTACACCGTCACAACCCGTCTGGTCGAGCATTGCCCGGGCGTCCTCCGGCGTGTTAACATCACCGTTCCCGATCACAGGGATAGAGACAGCCTCTTTGGCCATTTTGATATAATTCCAGTCGGCACGCCCAGTGTAGAGCTGCTCCCGCGTACGGCCGTGCACACTGACAGCCTGGCCTCCGGCGCGCTCTACGGCACGTGCGTTTTCTTCTACAAAAATATGCTCGCTGTCCCAGCCGATCCGCATTTTTACGGTTACCGGCTTCTCAACGGCTTCGACTACGGCCGAGACCATTTCATAAATCTTATCCGGATTCAGCAGCCAGCGGGCTCCGGCATCACATTTCGTCACTTTGGGTACAGGGCAGCCCATATTGATGTCGATAATATCGGCATTGGTCTCCTTATCCACGACCTTGGCCGCCTCAACGAGTGATGCACGGTCTCCGCCAAAAATCTGCAGACTCAGCGGCTTCTCCCGCTCATCCACAAACAGCATCTCACGTGTACGCTTATTGCCATGCAGGATAGCCTTATCACTGACCATTTCCGCGCAGACCAGCCCTGTTCCGAATTCTTTGGCGATCAGACGGAACGCCGGATTACATACACCCGCCATAGGTGCCAGCACTACCTGGTTTTTCAGCTCAATGCCGCCAATTTTCAGCATGTCGTTCACAACCTTTAACCCTATTTTGTTGCGGTGTACTTCCAGTTAGTCATGGGGATTAGACAGCTCATCGGCTGATATCCCGAGAACATCCGCAATTTTATTTAAAATTTTATCTTCCAACCGCCGGTTTCCCCTCTCGACTGCACCAAGTACAGCCAGAGAAATTCCGACAGAATCCGCCAGCTCCTGCTGGGTATAACCCTTCAGCTTCCGGAATGCTCTGACCCGCGTTCCCATACGTTTGATGTCCAAAGGCGCATTCCTTCCTCTCCGTCAATATCCTGCAGCGCTGCTGCAACTCTCTGGCGAAGTCCGGAAGAGCCTTCATTATGCTTAACAATGTCATTCAACGGAATGAGCACAAAGGCCCGCTCCATCATCCGGGGATGCGGAAGCGTCAGATCCGGCGTATCCAAGACCTGTCCTTCCATCCAGAGCAGATCCAAATCCACCGTTCTGGGGCCGTAACGGATATCTCTCGTACGCCCGAGCCCGGTCTCAATCGCCAGCATAACCTGAAGCAGCTCCTGCGGCACAAGTGTAGTGCGGAGCATGGCTGCCATGTTCAAAAACTGCGGCTGATCAAGGTAGCCGACCGGCTCAGTCTCGTATACCTTTGAGCAGGCTGCCACTTCAATTTCTTCATGATCGTCCAGTCTGATCAGCGCTTCCTTCAAGGTTCCTTCACGGTCCCCCAAATTAGCCCCTAAAGCAATATAAGCCTCTGAAGCCTCAGAGGTAGAATGTATAGTCATGGACCTGTCTCACTTTCTCGATCTGTGCAGCTCGACGGTCACTCCCTGAAAATGAATGTCGAACGGCGGATGCGGCTTGGTTACTTTGACCGTTACTGCATTGATAACAGTATAAGTGGCAAGTACCGCGGATGCAATATTTTCTCCCAAAGCTTCAATCAGTTTGAAGGACTTTGTTTCGACAATATTTTTAACCAGAGCATGGATTTCGGCATAGTTAACAGTCAGGGTCAGATCATCCTGAAGCCCGGCACCCCGAAGATCCAGATCCAGTTCGAGATCAATATAGTAACGTGCCCCAAGCTTGCGTTCCTCTTCGAACACACCATGATAACCGTAATACTCCATGCGGTGCAGCTTCATTTTGTCCATTATGCAGCCCACTTTCTTAAAATATAGATCTTACGTATTCCCCATCTGCTGATACACCATCGCGTCGCACATCTGCACAGTCCGCTTAATCTTTGCCACGTCATGAACACGCACAATCTGACAGCCTTGGGCAATACCGAACGCTACAGTCGCGGCGGTTCCCTCAACAACATCATCAGCCGGAAGCTCCAGCACGGTGCGGATAAATTTTTTGCGGGAGGTGGCAAGCAGTACCGGATACCCAAGAGCCGTCAGCTGATCGAGCGACATCATGGCCTGCAGATTCTCCGCATAATCTTTGGCAAAGCCAATGCCCGGGTCGAGTATAAGGTTCTCCGGCTTCACTCCAGCGGCTAATGCTATATCAATGCTCTCCAGCAAGTCTGCCTTCATGTCCGCAGCCAAATCCGTATAATTACGGTCTTTACGGTTATGCATCACAATAAACGGGCATTCCGCCTCCGCAGCTACGGCCGCCATATCCGGATCTGCTTTGCCGCCCCATATATCATTGATCATATGTGCTCCTGCCCGGAGAGCCTGCCTGGCTACCTCAGCTTTATAAGTGTCTATGGATAACACCAGCTGCGGAGCAGCCCGGCGGATACTCTCAATCACAGGGATTACCCTGTCCAATTCCTCTTCAAGGCTTACCGGCTGATGACCGGGACGGGTCGATTCCCCGCCAATGTCTATAATATCGGCCCCTTCAGCAGCCATCTGCAGCGCATGCTCAACTGCCTGATCACGTTCATTCCACAAGCCGCCGTCGGAAAAAGAATCCGGCGTTACGTTCAGGATGCCCATAATCAGCGTCCGGTCTCCCAAGGTCAGGCTTCCGCCAGGCCAGCTGTAACTTCGATTATATATAACAGGTTTCACTTCGCCAGCACCGTCCTTTCCCTGTATAAAGTCATTAATTGCCCGGTATACCGGCCGCAGCGTCCCCCGCTGATACCTGCAGCTTTATTCTCATCCCACAGTGCAGTAACCGGAACAATTTCCTGTACTGAGTTGGTAAGAAATACTTCATCCGCCGATTGAAGCTGCTCCCAGGTATAATAACCTTCCTCCACCCGCAGTCCTGCTTCAGCAGCCAGCTCTATGACTATTTCCCGGGTTATTCCCGGAAGAATACCTGTCCCGATATCAGGAGTGCAGAGCTTGTTCTTGCTGACAAAAAAAACATTGCTGACGATCCCCTCGGCGATCTCCCCCCGCTCCGTCAGCATCAGGCCCTCTGCGCCACTCTTGGCAGAGCCGTAACCGGCAAGCTCGCGCTTGGCCAGAATATTGTTCATATAATGCAGAGATTTAAGCCTCACTGGTCCTTCCGGTGTATTGCGGCGCTGCTTCAGCAGCTGAAGCCCTTTGCCTTCGCTATATAAGCTTTCCGGGTGCAAAGGCAGCTCCTTGATGTAAAGCAAATGTGAAGGCTGCTTATATTCTCCGGCAGGCAGTCCAAGAATATCCTCACCTGCTGTAACGGTATAGCGTATATAGGCCTCCTCCAGCTGGCTCCGGTCCATTACCTCCCTGATCCACTTCAGCAGCAGGGCTTCATCAGGTTCAAAAGGAATGCCCAGCTGAGCGCATCCGTAAGCCAGCCTCTTTAGATGCCGCTGCAGCAGAAAAGGGGCACCGCCATAGGTACGGAACGTCTCGAACAATCCCATTCCGTACAAAAAGCCGTGATCCAGAGCGGAAACCACGGCATCTTTGGCCTCAACGATACTATAATTCAGACCTACATACTTCATGCCGTTTCTCCGGCTCTCCGTTTCAAAAAGTTGCGCAGCATCGTATGTCCATGATCGGTTATGATCGATTCGGGATGGAACTGCACGCCTTCAATCGGATACTCTTTATGGCGCAGGGCCATAATTTCCCCTTCGGCAGTCTCCGCTGTGATCTCCAGGCAATCCGGCAGGCTCTCACGTTCCACGATCAGGGAGTGGTACCGGGTAGCTGTAAACGGCGATTCCATGCCTTCAAACACAGAGGTTCCGTTGTGGTGGATCGGCGATGTTTTGCCGTGCATCAGACGTTCAGCCCGGATCACGTTACCGCCAAAGGCCTGCCCGATGGCCTGATGCCCAAGGCAGACGCCAAAGATCGGAATACTGCCTTTAAAATGCTGGAGCAGCTCCAGGCTGATCCCCGCTTCATTGGGCGTACAAGGACCGGGAGAGATCAGAATATGGTCCGGCGCCAGTGCTTCAATCTCCTGTATAGTAATTTCATCGTTGCGGAATACTCGGACCTCTTCCCCCAGTTCACCCAAATACTGCACCAGGTTATAGGTAAAAGAATCATAATTATCGATGACCATGATCATAGTAGTGCTCCCCCTTCGCCGCCGGCGATCCGTGATTCATGCTGCATTTCACTGCAGAGAACCGCCTTCACTACCGCTTTGGCTTTGTTATGGCATTCACGATATTCGCGGTAAGGATCAGAGTCGATCACAATGCCCGCTCCTGTCTGGATATATCCGGTTCCGTCCTTCACGGCCAGCGTCCGTATAATAATATTTAATTCCATATTCCCGCTGTAGTCAATCCAGCCGAGTGAACCGGTATAAGGGCCGCGCCGTACCGGCTCCAGCTCCTCAATAATCTCCATCGTCCTTACCTTGGGTGCGCCTGTGATGGTGCCGCCGGGAAATAGGGCGGCCATGACATCGTACGCATCCTTGCCCGGGGCGATGGTGCCCTCCACCTGCGATACGAGATGCATCACATGCGAGTACCGCTCCACGGTCAGCAGCTCCGGCACGCGGACCGTTCCGTAGGCAGCGACACGTCCGATGTCGTTGCGCTCCAGATCGACAAGCATGATATGCTCGGCGATCTCCTTCTCGCTCCCGCGAAGCTCCGCCTCCATGGCGGCATCCTCCGCGGGAGTCAGGCCCCGGCGCCGGGTACCGGCAATGGGGCGGGCGCTGACCTTCTCCCCGTGCAGCTTGACGAGCAGCTCCGGCGAAGCGCTGGAGAGGGCGAAGCCGGGCGAGCGGAGCAGCCCCATGTACGGGGAGGGGTTGAGCCTGCGCAGCCATTCGTAAACATCCTCCGGCGAGGATTTAAGCTGCGCCTCCTGGCGCAGTGACAGATTGACCTGGAATACATCACCGCCGCGGATATATTCCTGAACATCGAGTACAGCCTGCTGGAATTGTTCCGGCGAGAAGGCTGAAGTCATGCCGGGCCATACTCCGGATAAAGGTACGCCGGCTTCAACAGCAGCAACAATAGCGCTGGCCGCTTTCTCCTGCTCCGCACTTTCCGGTGCTGAACAAATAACTTGCCAGCGTTCCAGCATCTTCTCCGCCCGTCCGGCCGTTTCCTGATACAGCTCCTTCAGCTTACCGGTGTCTGATACAGTACCTGGTTCAACCGGCACATGAACCGCGGCGTAGAGGATATGCTCCTGGTGGTCATAAATCCACAGTTCCTCCAGCCGCATAAAGAGATAGTCCGGGAAGCCCGGATCGTCCTTCGCCAGTACAGGCAGGGTTTCCAGGGAACGGACGACATCATAGCTGAGGAATCCTGCACAGCCTCCGGTAAACGGCGGCACATCACCCTCTATCCGTGGGGCGCGGTAGCCCTGCATCCACTGCTCCAGCACATTAAGGGGCTCCCCCTGTAATTGTACTGTTTCATCCGGCAGCAGGGAGGAGTCCGAAGACCTTCTGGTAAAAGTGACTGCTTCTGCCTTGCCGCCTTTGCCGGTTAATACAGAAACCGGCTGAAGGCCGAGATACGTATAACGCCCGCCTTTGCCGCTTTCCAGTACTACTGAATAAGGAGAGGCCATCTCCCAGGCTGTCATCCAGGAATGGGGAAGCCCTCCTTGTTCCTGTGGTGATTGTATAATAAAGGGCAGCAGGCTGTAGTCCTCTTTTGCCCAATTCTCCCAGTCCTGCAATGCCGTTATAATCTCCAATTTCATCCTCCGCTTTTCCGGTTCCATAGTTGTTGTTATTGCCTGTCAGTATACTGTAATTGGGGTGGCTTTGAAAAGCCTGTACCGCCAGTTTTTCAAAAAATAAAAGAATACATAAAAAAGAGCCCCGGGTCCCTTATTTAAGGTGATCCGAAAGCTCTTCACAAACTGGTATTACCAGCAATTAAGCTTCAAAGTTATAGAGCGGTGTGCTCAAATAGCGTTCACCGTTACTTGGAACAATGACGACCACTTTTTTGCCTGCGCCCAGCTCCTTAGCTACCTTGAGTGCAGCAAATACGGCAGCACCGGAGGAAATACCGGACAATACGCCTTCTTCTTTGGCAACACGGCGTGCCGTTTCAAAAGCTTCATCATTCTCGACATGAATGATTTCATCATAAATGTTCTGATTCAGAATCTCGGGAATAAAGTTGGCGCCAATCCCTTGGATTTTGTGCGGGCCTGGTTTGCCTCCAGCCAGAATTGGCGAAGCAGCAGGCTCAACAGCATAAATCTTCACATCAGGATACTTGCTCTTCAGGACTTCACCGGCCCCTGAGATCGTTCCGCCTGTACCGATACCGGCCACAAATGCGTCCAGCGGTCCGCCAATAGATTCGATTGCTTCCACAATTTCCGGACCTGTAGTTTCGAGGTGGATTTTGAGGTTCGCTTTATTCTTAAATTGCTCGGCAAGAAAATACTCAGGGTTCTCGTTCAGGATCTGCTCAGCTTTCTTAACCGCACCATTCATACCTTCCGATCCCGGAGTCAATACCAGCTCTGCGCCATAAGCACGCAGCAGGTTGCGGCGCTCAAGGCTCATCGTTTCCGGCATAACAATAATCGCTTTATACCCTTTGGCCGCTGCTACAAGCGCAAGACCAATACCGGTATTACCGCTGGTCGCTTCAACAATTGTTCCGCCTGGCTTCAGAAGGCCTTCCTTTTCAGCTTCTTCTACAATGCTGAGGGCAATACGGTCTTTAACACTGGAGCCCGGGTTCTGGTATTCCAGCTTCAAATAAATTTCCGCGGAGCCTTCCGGAGCAATCCGGTTAAGACGAACGAGCGGTGTGCCTCCGATCAAATCTGTTACACTGTTGACGACTTTAGCCATGGGTAAAAACCTCCTCGGGATGATAAATGATTATATGGGTGCAAAATTTGTTCCGCTGCTTTTTGCGATCTGCCGCCTGTCATTTCCGACTAAAACGGTAGGTTTTACATTTAATCTCATATTATCAATCTTGCAGGCTGTTGTCAATATATATCGCTGTATGATATTTCTCGCGCAGTTCTTTTTCGACCTGCTGCAGCGGTGCCGCCTTCTCCAGTGCCAGCTCTTCACGTACCTGCTTACGGATATCAACGGTTGCAGGAGCTGCCGGGGTAATTACCTGCTCCAGCCTGATAACTGCATAACCGTCCTCCGTTGCCAGCGGCCCGGCTATATCTCCCGGATTTAGCCCCGCAGCTGTGTTCAGCAGCTCTTCCGGCCAGAAAGGGTCATCCTCCTCCAGCATACCAATCTTTCCGCCATGCTTCCCGCTTTCCTCATCCGTAGACAGCTCGCGGGCCAAAGCGGCAAAATCCTCCCCCTGCTCCAGCCGGTCCATGATCTGCTCTGCTTCTTCATAGTTCTCAGCCTCAATGATGGAGAGCTGCAGCTGTTTTTTCGGAATGAAGCGTTCAGCATTCTGCGCCAAGTAATTATCAATATCCGCTTCGCTAATCATGATGCCTGCTGTTGCTACTCTCTGAAGCGTTAACCTGTAGACGGTCTCTTCACGCACTTCCTCACGGCTAAGCCCCAGCTCAGACTGCATTTGTGCATAATACTGCTCTTCAGATTCATAACCGGACATGTTGAGCTGAAGCTGCTGATCAACCTCGTCATCAGTCACGGAAATCCCGAGCGCTTTAGCTTCCATACCGACGACAATATGATTAAGCATGCCCAGCAGCACTTCATCACCATGCTTTTTACGGAGTTCGTCCATCCACTGACGTTCAGTCACGGGCTGTCCGCCTGCGGTTGCAATGTCCGGGGAATCGCCCTCTACGGTCCCGCCTTTAAGAATAGCCATGGCCCGCAGACTCCAGAATAAAAGACCCCCGAGCACCAAAGCCGCAACAGCCAGCAATATAACGGCATTGCGCAGTGCGCGCTCCTGTCTTGTTATCATCCGTGGCCCTACGACTTCGCTTGCGTAAGAATAACCTGCATATCATCCTTATCAAATACATATGCCTCGTTGCAGAAATGGCATACAACCTCGGCTTGTTCATCCTCTTCGATCAGACGCTCCAGCTCATGGGCACCCAGGCTGACCAGTGTCTGTTCCACCCGCTCACGTGAGCACTGGCAGACAAATTGAATGTCCAGGCCATCAAGAATTTCTGCATCCGGCAAAAGATAGCGCAGCATTTCCTCCGGTTCCAGTCCCTGATCCAGCAAGGTGGTGACCGAAGGCATACTTCCGATAGCCTTTTCAATCTCGGTGATCTCTTCATCGGTAAGACCCGGGAGCAGCTGAATAATAAATCCTCCGGCAACCCGTACGGAATTATCAGTCTCCACGAGAACGCCGAGTCCTACCGCAGACGGAGTCTGCTCGGAAACAGCAAAGTAATAAGTAAAGTCATCGCCAAGCTCCCCGGATACAATCGGTACACTCCCCCGATAAGGTTCCTTAAGCCCTAAATCCTTACTGACATCAATAAAACCTTCCGTTCCCACAACGCCCGCAACATCCAGCTTGCCTTGACTGTTGCTGGGCAGGTGTACATGCGGATTATGAACATACCCCCGCACTTCTCCCAGCGCATTTGATTCTGCGACAATCTGGCCGATCGGCCCGTTTCCCTTAACCATGACTGTCAGCTTCTCCCGGCCTTTGAGCATTGCGCCCATCATGGCCGCAGCTGTAACCGTACGACCCAGTGCGGCTGTTGCCGTCGGGTACGTATCATGTCTGCGCCGCAGTTCATCCACCAGCTCTGTTGTACGGACAGCAAACGCCCTGACTCTGCCGTTCAGGGCAGTTCCCCGGACAAGCCGGTCTTTTTTATTTTCCATCGGGTACATACTCCTCCTGTCTCATAGCCGCTCAGGGCTTCTTTATCTTATTTATTGCGGTCATAAATAATACGCAGACCTTCAAGCGTCAGCATTGGATTTACTTCATCGATACAATCCGTTTCACCCGCGATGAGCGGAGCTAGGCCGCCGGTAGCGATCACCTTCAGAACTGGGGCATTCATTTCCTGCTTGATGCGCCGTACGATACCTTCAACCTGGCCGGCATATCCGAAAATAATTCCGGCCTGCATCGCATGCACCGTATTGCGGCCAATCACCTTTTTAGGCTTCTCGAGTTCAATCCGCGGCAGCTTGGACGCCCGCTGATACAAGGCCTCCGTGGAAATCCCCAGTCCGGGTACAATTGCCCCGCCCAGATAGTTCGCACCGGCGTCAATACAATCAAAGGTAGTCGCCGTCCCGAAATCAACGACAACCAGCGGACATTTATACCGTTCAATAGCGGCAACCGCATTTACAATCCGGTCAGCACCCACTTCACGCGGGTTTTCGTAACGCAGGTTCAGCCCGGTTTTGATTCCGGGACCTACCAGCAGCGGATCTTTGCCGATATATTTCTCACACATCTCCACAATGACCTGAACAAGAGGAGGAACGACGGAGGAGATAATGACCCCCTCCACATCTTTTAAAGAAAGGCCTGACATATTAAACAAGTTATAAATCAGCACTCCGTATTCATCGACAGTCGATTGGCGCGCAGTATTCAGACGGAAATGGTGCAGCAGCTCACGCTGCTTGTATACACCGAGTACAATGTTGGTATTGCCGATATCAACGGCGAGCATCATGAGAGAGAATCCTCCTTCTTCGCATTCAGGTCCAGACTGATATCCAGGCTGGTGAAGGAGTAGGTAAGCCGGCCCACTGAAATGACATCCACACCAGATTCAGCAATTTTGCGTACAGTCGCAAGAGTGACATTTCCGGAGGCCTCTGTTTTGACATGCGGGGACTTGGTCTTGATTCTTCTGACTGCCTCCTTCATCAGTTCCGGTTCCATATTATCAAGCATGATAATGTCGGCTCCTGCCGTCAGTGCTTCTTCCACCTGCTCGAGGCTTTCCGTCTCCACTTCAATGGTCATCGTATGCGGAATGTTCGCCCGGGCCCGTCCTACAGCCTGAAGAATCCCGCCGGCCCCTTTAATATGGTTGTCCTTAATCATGACTGCATCATATAATCCAAAACGGTGATTGGCCCCGCCTCCGATACGCACCGCATACTTCTCCAGCATCCGGTGGCCGGGTGTGGTTTTGCGGGTATCCACCAGACGGGCCGGCAGTCCGGCAAGCTCCTGCACGAAAGCTGCCGTACGTGACGCTACGCCTGACAGACGCTGCATCAGATTGAGCGCCAGCCGCTCCCCGGTAAGAATTGCATGTGTGCTGCCCTCAACTTCTGCAATGACAGTGCCTTTGGATACGCGCTGCCCTTCCTGTACCATTGCCGTAAATACAAGCGAAGGGTCGACAATTTCAAAGACCAGCTCCGCTACAGGAATTCCGCAAATCACACCGTCTTCCTTGGCATGTATAATTCCTTTGGACTCATGTCCTGCCGGTATCGTCGTGCGGGTCGTTATATCTCCTGATCCCACATCCTCCTGAAGCCAGCTTTTGATTAACTGCACAAGCTCTTCATTATATCCGTTAAACATCATCACTTAATTCCTCCACTATGCCCAGATCGCGGATCTGGAGCAAATGTTTCTGCCACACTTCATCATTACGCTGCGGAAAGTCTTCACGGTAATGCGCACCGCGGCTTTCCTCCCGGGCCAAAGCTGAGCCGGTAATTAGCAAACAGCAGGTAAGCATATTCGCAAACTCATATTCTTCACGTCTGGTCAGCGCTGAAGCAAAAACCGGCAGCTGCCGCTTCAGCTCCTCCAGCCCTTTGTTCAGCATCTCTTTATTGCGCCGCAGACCGGCGTAACGGACCATAATCTTCTGCAGCTTCAGCCGCCGTTCCACAATAGCCTGTGTCGGATACCCCGTGCGGCCATGACTGACAGCCGGCAGACTTACCTCTCTGCTCAGCGGAGCCAGTCTGCGGATTCGCTCAATAATCCGCCCTCCAAATACAATGGCTTCGGACAATGAGTTGCTTGCCAGACGGTTTGCGCCATGCAGACCGGTGGAAGAGACCTCACCGCAGGCGAACAGGCGGGAGATACTGCTCTCCCCGTTCAGATCCGTTTTGATTCCCCCCATCATATAATGCGCAGCTGGGGCCACAGGAATCCAGTCACTTGTAATATCCAGTCCATAACTCATGCATGTCTCGTAGATCGTCGGAAAGCGGTGTTTGACCTTATCCGCCGATTCATGTGTAATATCAAGATATACAAATGTAGATTTGGTCAGCTCCATTTCACTGACAATGGCACGGGCCACGATATCACGGGGCGCAAGCTCCATCAGAACATGATAACGTTCCATAAAGCGCTCGCCGTTAATATTCCGCAGAACTGCCCCTTCTCCGCGCACGGCCTCCGAGATCAGAAATCTTGGAGCTCCGGGGTAACTGAGTGCTGTAGGGTGAAACTGGATAAACTCCATGTCACGGATATGCGCTCCGGCCCGGTAGGCAATAGCCACGCCATCCCCTGTGGCAACCTCAGGATTGGTCGTATAGCGGTACAACTGACCGGCTCCGCCAGAGCACAGTATAGTTGCATCCGCCTGCAGGAACAGCCTGCTGCCGTCCGGCCGCTGGACCAGTGCGCCTACACATTCCCCTTCTTCGGTAATCAGATCAATTACGAAATGATCATCCCATATTTCGATGTTCTCATGCTCGCGGGCCTGTTCTCCCAGGGCGCGTACAATTTCATATCCTGTTGCGTCACCATTCGCATGAAGAATGCGGCGGTGGCTGTGGGCGCCTTCCTGGGTCAGGGCCAGATTTCCGTCTTCCTCATCAAATATAGTCCCCAACCGGATTAGTTCACGCACCCCAGCCGGTCCCTCATTCACCAGTACATCAACGGCTGCTGATGAACACAGCCCTGCTCCGGCCATTAACGTATCCTGACGGTGGTAAGCCGGGGAATCATCCTCGGCTATGACAGCAGCAATACCTCCCTGAGCATATCTTGTGTTGCTCTCCAGCAGCGATTTCTTAGTAATCATGACGACATGTCTGTCTTCACCGGCTTTGATGGCCGTGAACATTCCGGCGATACCTGAGCCGATCACAAGGCACTCCGTCTTTATTGCAGGAAGCTCGCGTAGATCAAAATCAACTAAATATTGAGGAATCATGACCGCTTTTCACCTGTTTCAACGAAAGAGTAGCGCATGCTACCGGACTTGTAGCATGCGCTCTAGGGAAGTTCTGGCCTTGTCGGCGACAGCAGGCGGTACATAAATCTGCGGCTTCATCGTCTCCAGGCATTTTACCAGCTTTTTTAGATTATTAACCTTCATATTAGGGCAGACAAGAAATTTGGTTGCAAAATGAAACTCCTTATCAGGGCTGTCCTTACGAAGCTGATACCCTGTGCCGTCCTCAGTTCCGACAATGAACTGCCGGCGGTCCGATTTCCGGCAATACTCAATAATGGAGGTGGTGCTGCCCACATAATCACCCATAGCGACCACTTCCGGGCGGCATTCGGGATGAACGACAAATTCAGCTTCCGGATATTTCGATCTCATTTCTATTACATCCTTGACGGTAAGCATATCATGCGTGTTGCAGTAGCCTTCCCAGATAATCAGCTTTTTGCCTGTCTGGTCCTGAACATATTGCCCCAGGTTCTTATCCGGTACCCAAATGATTTCTTCGGCATCCAGCGACTCTATTACCTTAACGGCATTGGCAGATGTGCAGCAGATATCTGTCTCTGCCTTGATTTCAGCTGAAGAGTTGATATAGGTTACAACTTTGGCATTCGGGTGCTGTGCCTTCAGCTTGCGCAGACCGTCTACGTTGACCATATCAGCCATCGGACAGCCCGCACGCTCATCAGGAATAAGCACGGTTTTGTTCGGCGCCAGAATTTTAGCGCTTTCCCCCATAAAATGAACACCACAGAATACGATTACTTCCGCATCGGTCTCTGCCGCCTTTTGAGCGAGTAAAAAAGAGTCCCCCCGGAAATCCGCTACTTCCTGAATTTCATCACGCTGATAATAATGAGCCAAAATGATTGCATTGCGCTCCTTCTTAAGCTGTTCGAGGCGCACACGAAGTTCTCGGTTCTGTTCCTGCTTGCGCTCTAGCGCCAGAGCTTCCACGGTTAGTTCTCCCCCTTATTTCTTCACAGCCTGTAAGCCTGCACTTCATCCCCAGATGCCTGAATATAACTGTTCTGCACAGCTGCTCGTCTGCCGTTGCCAAACTTAACTATAATTTAATATTTAATCACTAATGTACACAACGTTCCACCCCCTGTCAATGTAACTGGGGAAGGACAATGTAATGTAAGATGCCTCTAATAAAAAAAACCGGAGAACCTGGGGTTCTCCGGTTGAGCTAACTTCTTATTTATTCAGACCGGACCATTTAGACGAGGTTGCCGCCTCCGCCTTGGTTGCCATTTCCTGAATTATTGTTGTTATCATCCGGATTTGGATTGTTCGGGATATCCTTGGTCAGATCCGGAGCAGCAGGAGGTACATCATCCTTGCCCTGAATGCGGACACGAACATCGCCGATAGAATCGATTACCGGTTCTCCGGATTCGTGAGTCACTGCGGGAGCATCCTCACGTTTGCCGTCCTCAGTCAGGTAACCCTGTTCGATCAGCTCTTTGATCTGATCAAGTTCCAGCGTTTCCTTCTCGAGGAGTGTATTCGCAATCAGGTGCATTTCCTTGGAGTACTTCGTCAGCAGCTCACGGCAGCGTTCGTAGCACTCACGGATAAAGCGTTGCATTTCCTGATCGATTTCGTAAGCAATGGAATCACTATAGTTCTGCTCATGCCCGATATCACGGCCGAGGAAGACCTGGCCTTGGGAAGTGCCGAACTGCATTGGTCCCAGCTTGTCACTCATACCGTATTCCATAATCATGCTGCGCACGATGCCGGTTGCCTGCTGGAAGTCGCTGTATGCTCCAGTACCAACCTCGCCGATGAACATTTCTTCGGCAACACGTCCGCCGAGGAGTCCTGTTACTTTATCAAGCAGTTCCTGCTTAGTAACCAGCATCCGGTCTTCCTTCGGAAGCATAATAACATATCCGCCAGCACGTCCGCGCGGGATAATGGTAACCTTGTGAACCATGTCCGCATGCTCCAGGAAGTATCCTGCAATCGTGTGTCCAGCTTCATGATAAGCTACAATACGTTTCTCGCGGTCACTGATAATGCGGCTGCGCTTCTCGGTACCTACGATTACACGGTCGATCGCCTCATCTACTTCGCGCATGCCGATATCCTTGCGGTTACGGCGGGCAGCGAGCAGGGCTGCTTCGTTAAGCAGGTTCTCCAGATCCGCACCGGTAAATCCGGTAGTCCGCTTGGCAATCACGTCAAGCTTAACGTCTTTGGTCAGCGGTTTGTTGCGGGAGTGAACCTTCAGTACAGCTTCACGGCCTTTCACATCAGGGCGGTCAACCGTAATCTGACGGTCGAAACGTCCAGGACGGAGGAGTGCCGGATCAAGTATGTCTGCGCGGTTGGTGGCCGCGACAATAATAATGCCTTCATTACCGCCAAAGCCGTCCATCTCGACGAGCAATTGGTTGAGTGTCTGTTCGCGTTCGTCATGCCCGCCGCCGAGTCCGGCGCCGCGCTGACGGCCTACTGCATCAATCTCATCTATAAAGATGATACATGGTGCATTCTTCTTGGCGTTCTCGAACAGGTCACGTACCCGGGAAGCACCGACACCGACGAACATTTCCACGAAGTCGGAACCGGAGATACTGAAGAACGGAACACCGGCCTCACCTGCTACCGCGCGGGCCAGCAACGTTTTACCGGTACCTGGAGGGCCTACAAGCAGTACGCCTTTAGGAATACGGGCGCCTACTGCAGCGAATTTACGCGGATCCTTCAGGAATTCCACGACTTCGACCAGCTCTTGCTTCTCTTCATCAGCTCCGGCAACATCCTCAAAGCTGATCTTCTTCTTCTCTTCATTATATAACCGGGCCTTGCTCTTGCCGAAGTTCATGACTTTGCCGCCGCCGCCTTGCGCCTGGTTAAACAGGAAGAAGAACAGGATGAACATAATAACCAGCGGAATAATGGAAGAAAGGAATGTCAGCCAGATGCTGTCGCCTTCCATTTTCTTCTGGGTCAGTTCCACACCGTTGGCTTCACTGAAGCCTATGAGTTCATTGACGGCATTATCTGTAGGAGGAACATATGTGGAGAAGTTTTTGGACTTTGCATCAGTCGGCTGTTCTTTATATTCGCCTGTAACCAGAAACGCGTTACCTTCAAACTGAATCGTCAGGCTCTTCACATTGTTGTCCTTCATTTCTTGCCTTAACTCATCGTATCTAGGGAAATCGGCGGATTCATTTCCATTGCTGACAAACTGGACAATGCCCACCACAACTAAAAATAAAATCAAATAAAAACCAGAATTCCGGATGAACCGATTCATCCCCTACCTCCTCTCACAACGCTCAAGTTATTGTACCATAGCCTGCCCGGAGTCCTCAAATTGTCAGAGGCCGGGATTCTGATCCGTAGATCTAAGGCTGTCGAGTAGTTCATTTGGAATAAATTTCAGGCTTCAGCACACCGACATAAGGGAGGTTCCGATACAGCTCGGCATAGTCCAGTCCATAGCCCACCAGAAATGCATCCGGAATCACAAAGCCGGTATATTCGGCTTCAAGATTCACTGCGCGGCCTGACGGCTTGTCGAACAGAGTGACTACTTTGACAGAAGCAGCATTGCGGCCCTGCAGCATATCCATTAAATAGCTGAGTGTAAGACCGCTGTCGATAATATCCTCGACAATCAGAACATCTCGGCCTTCAACCGATGTATCCAGATCCTTGATGATTTTGACTACACCGGATGATTTTGTTGTACCGCCATAGCTGGATACCGCCATGAAGTCCATTTCAACAGGTACTGTAATCACTTTAACCAAATCTGCCATAAAGATAAACGCGCCTTTTAGTACACAAATGACTAATGGCGTGCGTCCTGCATATTCTGCGCTCAGCTGGGCGCCAAGCTCCCTGATTCTTTGTTGAATTTCCTCTTCGCTGATCAAGATTTCCTGAATATCATTCTGCAACTTGCGAACCTCCTAAGTTATACTATGAAAGACTTACTTCGACCATTACGCTTCTTCACCGTTCTCCATTTCCTCCAGAGATAAGAGAAGAACCGAGGCCGTGTGCCGCCCTACTGCAGCATGCATCGAGCGTCTAACGCCCGGAATCCAGACGATATTGCCCAGGCCGTCACAAACAAGGGGAATGGCTGAGCGTTCGGAAGAAGGTATTTTATCGTCAATGTAAATATCTTTTACCTTTTTGCTTCCGTTTAATCCCATAACCCTTATGGTATCTCCAGGCAATCGGGAACGAATGGTCAGCGGAAGGATAAGCTCATCGCCGTCGAACCAGGCTGACATCTTCCCAATGTCTTCCCCCTGTACCACAAAACTTTCTTTCTCCAGCACCGTCATCGTCATTACTTTTCCTATTTCCTTAAGTTTAAGCCGGGAATTAGGCAAAGACATCCGATATGTATAGCTTAACTTCCGCTGCTGAGGCTTGGACGAGAACAAAACCGTATCATATTGACGCACACAGACCAGACCCCCGCCTAAATCAAGACTCCATACGGTGGGATCATTCTGCAGCGTCCCCCGGCGCACCGCTTCAATCTTGGAAAAATCCAAGGATGAGGAATCCGCCGACAGATAATTTAATATTAGTTTAATCAAACGCCGTTGTAAAGCGGAGGGTACGGCTGCAAATGCAGCTCTGTTAAAGGTGTATTTACTCTGCCCGACCGAAACAAGTTCATCGAAGCATTTGGCTGCGCTCGCCTCCATAAAATCATCTTCAGCCCCTGCAATTTCCGCTAACTGCAGAAGTGACTGCTTCACCTTGGGGTTGTGCTGTTCCAGCATGGGGAGAACCTCCAGCCTGACTGCATTGCGCTTATATATTGTCTGCAGATTAGTGGCATCCTCAACATAGAAAAATCCCCCGGTTTGGCATAGCGTGACAAGAGCTGTTTTGTTAATACGCAGAAAGGGGCGGATCAGTTCCACATTTTTTTCAGTTCTTTTCCAGCGCATGCCGGCAAGGCCGGAGGGGCCGCTGCCGCGCAGCAGCCGCATAAGTACAGTCTCCGCCTGGTCATCTGCATGATGAGCGAGCGCAACAGAACGGGCGCCGTAGCGTTTCGCGGTTTCTATCAGAAACTGGTACCTTTTCTCCCGGGCGGTTCCTTCGGGACCAAGCCCGCTGTTTTTGGCCAGAGCGGGAATATCATATTCAGCCAGCTCAAAAGGTATGCCCAGCTCTCCGGCAAGCGACCGGACGAATTCCGCTTCCTCCCGGGATTCTGCCCTGAATCCATGATTCACATGTGCACATATCAGGTTAAGAGGTGTCCGGGTCAGGGATATCTCGTGCAGAATACGCAAAAGAGCCACAGAGTCCGGTCCTCCGGAAACTGCGACTACAATGGTGTCATAGGGGCCAAACAGCTTATGCTCGGCTGCAGACTCCAATACGGATTCCACGATTTCATTCATCTGCTCCATACGCAGCTTCCCTTCTTACTCGATCCATCCCGTAATTTCAGTCCGGCACATCCGGCATCGAGGTATATGTATAATGTCAAAAACGGAACAACCAATAAATTGTAAAGATCAGTACAAACAAGGATAAGGCGAATGTGTTCTTCAGCCAGCGGGGCGTAGCAATGCTGTCTTTAGGCTGCTTGCGCATCCGGTAAATATGTTCCCTCCAGATTTGCAAGGCCTCTGCCGATCCGGCAAACCCGCCTTTTAGAGCAAGACACAGCCATGAGGACAGCTTCTTATCCGGCAGGCTTCTCGCCAGCCGCATAAGCTCCTCGGCACTTCTTGTCTGCGGCAGCTGCTGGGCAGCGGCCTTAAGCCCTTCTTCATTCAGCAGACGGAGGCATAGTACAGCAAAAGCAAAAAGATCGTACCCCTCATCGCCCGTACGGCTTCCCGCATTCCAGAATCCGCGGTCATGCCATTCGGTAAACTGCTTTACGCTGCGCCCCATGGGACTGGCTCCCCCATAATCAATGAGCTCAGCTTCACCGTAATTGGAGACCATCACATTCTCCGGCTTGAGGTCGCCAAACACAAAACCGCATTCGTGAATTTTCTGAAGCTTCTCAAGCAGCTTGAGTCCGACCAGGCCCAGCCAGGAGGCCCCGTTTTTGGCCAAAAAGTGATGCAGCTGCCTGCCCTCCACATAACGCATTACATAGAAGGGAACATTATCTCCGTTCTTGAAGTCATCAGACTCTAACAAATAAGAGGACATGGGCGATTCGCGGCGGGCACGATGCTCGCTGCGCTTCCTGCAGGACTGCAGAGAGGTGAGCACATTGATTTCGGATTGCAGCTCAAGCGTATCGTTACCGATTTTCAGCGCATACCGCCCCTGCCTGCCCTCTCTCTGCACGAGATATACAGTTCCGTTCGCCCCTTTTCCCAGCATCCGTTCCACGACATAACGGTTTCCCCGCCATTTGCCGGTAATCACAGTGCCTGCAGGATAGGGCGGATTAGACAACATACCCACCAATCATCCCTTCTCTTTCATTACGATCCTCGCCATGGCGATTGTCATGATATTCATCCAGTTTATCACAATGGAAATGTTCGAGCACCTTGAAAATAGCAGGGCCCGTCGGGGTAGCCCCCTTCATCTTCAGTCTGGTAAACAGCGAGCGGACTTCAGATACGTTATGCGTCCAGTCCAAATCAAGCTCGGCATCCTCACTCCCCGGCCGTCCGGGAAAATGGAACACGGCTATCTCGCTCTGCCCTTCGCGCGCCTCAAGGCTGAGCGCCAGATCGCGGATGGCATCTTCCACTGCACCAAGCTTCGGCTTCATACTGGCACTGGCATCAATCAGCAGTGCAATCCGCAGCGGCGTGGTCTCTGTCAGCTCATCCACTACTGTTACAACCTGTGAGCGCTGCAGCGGCGGAAGCTCCTCCAGTGAGCCTTCACCCAGTATTTTTTTTACCTCCTTATTAACCGCCTGCTGAATGGTCTGAACCACGGTTTTGCGGGTCAGCATTTGAATCGTCTGGGCAAGCTGCGGCGTACCGACGATCCGGCTGAGCCCGCCTCCGGCTTTGGCAATATCGGCAATCTCGCGGCTGCCCAGCTCCCCGATGGTTCCATAATCAACGACTCCGACTACGTTGACGGTGATCCCCTCTTGCCGGGCATGTGCCGCAGCCATCACCGGACTTTCTCCCACGTTCGAACAACCGTCAGTAATGAGCAGGATTTGCTTCACGGCCATACACTCCCCTTTGCCTTGTATCTGTTTCTAGCATATCCAAGGTAGAGAGATTTCAAACGCCGCTTAACGGAAAACACAGAATTAAAAGATTAAAGTCTGCGAAATGCGTCACTCCAAGGAACTTTTGGGCTTCCGATCGCTGTTGTCCCCAGATTTAATAATTATGCTATAAGGTAAAAATCCGGGGACAAAGGCGAACGCTAACGCTTCTACAGCTCCAAAATTCCTCTCCGATCCGTATATTCTCATCCAAAATCATTCAGTTCCTTTAATCCGCTGAGCCAGCGGCTTTTGAAACGGGGAGGGGCAGGGATAGCAGGTCTCACGATTCGACTCGCATATCCTAATGAATCTCTAATAATAAATTGTCCTGATAGATCTAACACAGTTCAAAATAGATGGAGACAATACTTAGTTGGAATACCTCCAGCTAATCCTATCATTTTTCCCGTTTTATGAAGCTTAGTTGGAAATCCTCCGGCTACTTCGGCTGATACATGTTTTTAGAGACTTATCCCGTATAAATAAGTGGAGTTTTTCCCACTAGCATCTTAATACGGCTATTTATCAGAGAATTAGATGGAGAAATTCCTCTTCGACAAGACTAGATTGGTTCCGGTGCAGCATCAAACCCCCCTTTAATGGCAGATTAGCTTACTGTGCGCGGGCGGTCCATCCGTCCGATCCCGGGCATATGCAGGCTGGACCACTGCGGATGATAGTGATCCACCCGGCTGACGACAATGGTCATGTCATCATGGATGTCATTGCCCTGGTAACGGATGACTTTTTCCAGCAGGCTGTCAGCCATATCCTGCGGATCATCGCCCTCCAGCTCCTGGATCAGCCGTTTCATCCATATTTCTTTATTAACGGCATATCCGGGGGCATCGTAAATACCGTCAGTCATCATAAACAGAATATCGCCCGGACGCAGCTGCATGCTGATGAGATCGACATCAATATCCTTGATGATACCGATTGGCAGGTTACTGGACGTAATCGGGATCACCTCGCTGCCGCGGCGGATAAAGCTTGGCGCAGAGGCAATTTTCATAAATGTAGTCTGGGCTGAATACTGGTCGATCAGTGCCATATCAACCGTCGCATAAAACTCATCAGGCGAACGCAGCAGCAGAATGGAGTTGACGGACTTCACCGCAAGCTTCTCATCCATGCCGGACTGGAGCAGCTTCTCCAGCATGGACAGCGCAGCGCTGCTCTCCAGACGCGCCCGCTCCCCGTTGCCCATCCCATCGCTGATCGAGACAGCAAAGGTGCCGTTTCCAAGCTCCACTGTACTGAAGCTGTCTCCGGAATACATGTCACCGCCTTTGGCTGCTCCCGCCACCCCTGTGCTTACCTCATAAGCCTTGGCTGATCCGAAGGTCACCATCGACAGGCCCTCACGCGGATGCACAGCCGTTTCGCTTACCACTGAAATGTTTTCCTCCAGAATATCGGAGAGCAGCGGGGCAATCATTTTGCGGCATTCGTCAAATCCGCGGGTGTAGGCATGCACCACCTCAATTTCCACCCGTCCGGGATCAAGGCTCAATATTTCAATACTGTGAATGGACAGCCCCAGCTGCTCCAGCGCCTCACGGATCTGGCCCTCCTGCCGGTACATGGCCTGTCCCTCACGTTTGATCTCCTTCGCCAGGTCCTCCATTACCTGTGATACACCTGACAGCTGCTCGGCTACAAACTGGCGGCTGTCGTATATTTGTTTCTTCCAGCGCATATCATGCTGGTATAGTTCATATTGGCCTTTCATTACCTCCAGCACTTCACCCGTTCTTCCGCAGATCCGGCTCCATTCCGGAGGAAGCTGGGCTGCGGTGATATCCGGGCATTCTTCTACGGTGGTCATCATATCCGTCATATATCTGTAGGTTTGATAGAACTTGGCATCCCAGCAATGCGACCGCCGGATGCAACCAGAGCAGGCGCCTTCTGTAACAGTGCTCATGAAGTCTTCCATTTCCCGGTCGCTTTTGCCTGCTTCAGCAGCACGGGGAATCTGGCCAAAGCTGCTGGACAGCTGCTGGAACACCTGTGAAAACTGCGTTACCCTTTCAGCTGTAATATCTCTTACTCTTCGTGCATATTCATGCTGGGAACGGCTGTGGTCGGCGGTTCCCGGGACGTATTTGGCAATAGCCGAAATCATTGTTTTTGGTGTAAGCAAAAATAATATTACCGCCGCACAGGTCTCCCAGGTGGAGGACATCACATCGCCCGGGCCCATGAAATAGACAGACAGTATGGATGATCCCAGCAGCATTCCAATGGAGACTGTACCTTTTCGTCCGGACTGCATCATTCCTGCAAGCATACCGGAAAAGGCCAGCAGGCTCATTTGATAGAACGCGCCGATATCGGCCAGACTGAGAATCAGTCCGGTAACAACCCCCACGGCCGCACCAAGCGGAGCACCACCGACCAAGGCAAAGATCAGGATAAGAAAACGGGACAGGATATGCTCCAGAGATAGTCCGTTAACTGTCCAGCCTACAAGACCGGTCATCACGGAGGCGAGCAGAATAATCAGGCAGAGCACCTCTTCACTCCGCAGCGCCCGGCTTCTTTGCTTGAAGGTAAACAGGGGGAGTGCCTGCAGGAATACAAGTGTAAGCACAAAACCGAGGAGAGCATCCAGTGTAGACATCATCAGCGGATACCAGGCAAAGGAAGGACCGATTACAATCTGGAACAGTCCGACCATAAAAGAAGAGACGAACACCATCAGCGGTGCGTAGGAGAGTTCTACACGCTGGAAGCTCTCCAGCCCTTTGTATAAGAGGAAAAAAATAACCAGCTGTGAGGCAATGACTACAGCACCGGGGAACGGGGTGAACAGGCTTCCGCAAATAACAGCTGCGGCTACAGGAAGTACAGAATCTTTGCGCATGAACATAATAACGGCAAAGTAAGCCGCAGCGAAGGGGGTCAGCTCGTCCAAAATCATGGCACGGCCCAGTAAAAAGCCCATAAGGCTCAGCAGGAGCATCCACTTTTTCACTGTAATGAACTGTATGAACGGCTGCTGTACACTCCAGTTTCTGACCCGTGTACTCCACGCTTCTTTCCGTACCTTGTCCTTATTTCCTGCTTTAACCCAATCCGGTAAACTTACCACATTGCCTTTATTCATTCCTCTGCACCACCCGTTTGAGAATTTATGGTCCTCATTATATAGCGGGGGTCTTAAGAAAGTTTGTCAGAATCACAGGGCAATCTGTAAAAAATTTCCGACAAAAAAGCCTGTCCCGACAATCTCCGGGAAAACTCCTGTAACCCTTGCGGCACAGCAGGTTGATAGATAAATAGATCACAGTTCCGTCACACTGGCGCATTTTCACATCCGGTATTCGTCAGCGATTGCCCTTGTTGTTTGTGAGAATCCAAGGGATGCTGTCGGCAATTTGTTCTGTACCGACAAAAAAACCGCAAGGGCGGATGCCCTGCGGTTATTTATGATGAGCTAGCAATAATTATACGCGTTTGGCTCCACGGCCTCCGCGCTTTCCTTCTGTGTTCTTCTTGATCGAAGACATCCGTTCTTCGCTATCTTTCAGGAAGCGTGACATTTTATCCTCGAATGAAGGTTTACCGGCTGCAGGCTTGAATGGACGCCCACCCCGTTCACGATTGTAACCACCGCCGCCTCCACCACTGCCGCCACCGCCGCCGAAACGGTCTCCGCCGCTTGGACGTTCAGGTCTTGGAGCTCTGGGGGGACGTACTTCAGATGCCGGCTTATCAACGGCCTGCTTGATGGAAAGTCCGATCTTACCGTCCTTGTCAACATTGATCACCTTGACGGTAACTACATCACCAATCTTCAAATGATCGTTAACATCCTTGACGTAGTTATCGGCGATTTCCGAAATGTGAACGAGACCTGTGACACCTCCTGACAGATCCACAAATGCTCCGAAATGCGTGATGCCTGTCACCTTGCCCTCTAACTTGGTGCCCACTTCAATTGCCATAGAATAAAATGATCCTCCCTTAAAAATATACAGACGAATATAAAGTCCATCCAGTCTGCGGTGATTTGATTATACAGTAAAGAACAAAGCAAGGCAACACAGCAGAAGCCCCTTTTGGCCTGCTTTATTGTCCTGATTGCTCTGTACGGATCGGCAGTTCGTTCTGAGGATACATATTGTACCATTTACGGGCTAACTGCCCGATGTACTCATCATCGTTCAGACGTGATACTTCATATTTCAGCTGGTTGAGGGAAGCGGTAACGCTCTCACTGCTTTCCTGCTTCTTCACGAGCTGTCCGCTTTTCTCTGCAATCGCTGCACTCTGGGCAAAGTAGGTATACCCGGCCCAGCTGAAAAAGACGGCAACTACAGAAATCCAGATGAATTTTCTTCTTTTTGCCCCGGTAGCCGAAGCTTTGTTGTTCTTCTTCTCTTCAGCAATAAATCTGTTCATGCAGCGTACCTCCAGTATCAAGGTCAGCGTTTCCGCCATCTTCCCATCCATGCAGTGAATTTCCGTGCCCATGCGCTGGATAAGAGCCGGGACATATATGGAGAGATCCATCTTACAGGAAGTACCCATATTGGCTTCGTTAGACGCAGGAGAATCTTCAAAATAAATAACAGGATCCGGCCCAGCAGCAGCAGCGTTCCTCTTAAAAGACGCCACAGCCAAAGAAACGGCACGCCTATCAATATCACTATGAATCTCCACAGCAGTCTGCACGTATACTGAACCGACTGAATTAACATTACCACAAAACGCTGCACCGTAACACTGAAGATCAAAAAATAGATCCATACACCCAGAAAGAGTCCGACAAAGACATAAAACCTCAATTCTCCCTGATTTCCGGCATAAAGCATGCGAAAGACCAGCAGTGCAGCCCAGATCCAATACAGCAGATCAAGAAATGCGTTAAGCCATTTGGGAAAGCTGAGCTTCAGCGACAGCACCCGGTAGCCGTCATAGGTCAGTCCCATGGCTGTACCCGCCAGCATCATGTAGAGCAGTGTTATCCACTGGATTGAAGGGTTCATTTAAACAGCTTGCCGAGGATTCCCTTGTTTTTGGCCTGTGAACCGGGATCGAGATAAATCAGGGAATGGACATTGCCTTCCAGAGACAGGAGCCCATTTTCCAGACTTAAATTTTTGATATGTAAATGATTCCCGCGAATGGTGAGATGACCAAGCTCCGTACGAAGCAGAAATTCCTCACTGTCGAAGCTCTCCACATTTTGCACGCCTGTCAGCTCCAATTGTTTGCGGCTGCGCATGTGCAGATCATGTTGTTTGGTAACCTTGGCTGGATCGATCATAGCATGTACCCCTCCTTCTTGATTCTAATCTATGGCGGAGGGGAGCGTTATAGAACACAGAACATCTACAAATTGAGAGACTGTATCTCCTCATAAAAAAGAGCGCAGGCTCTGCATAAGCAGAGCTGCGCTTCTCTTTTTCCAGAGACAATCCGTTCTCACCAGTCAAGACCGTTGCTCTTGGCAACGGGCTCTTCGCGGAGCAGTGTATACATACCGGCGGCCTCGTCCTTGCGGGTTGTTTCAACCAGCTTTTCCACTTTGACCGTCACCAGTTTCTGACCGAATTGCACGGTGATTTCATCACCGATTTTTACCGTACTGCTGGGTTTCGATTCCCGCCCGTTGATCAGTACCCGGCCCTGTTCGGACACATCCTTGGCCACTGTGCGGCGCTTGATCAGACGGGACACTTTCAGGAATTTGTCCAGACGCATTAGTTAACGGCTTCTTTAAGCTTGTTGCCAGCCTTGAAGGCCGGTACAGTGGATTCAGGAATCTCAATAGGTGTGCCCGATTGCGGGTTACGGCCGGTGCGGCCGGAACGTTTGCGGGTTTCAAAAGTACCGAACCCGATCAATTGAACTTTATCGCCTTTAGCCAGAGCTTCTGTAATTTCGCCCAGAACCCCGTTCAATACTGCTTCTACATCTTTTTTTGCCAATCCGCTTTTTTCGGAAATGTTGTTGACCAGATCTGTCTTGTTCATAATTTGAAGTTCCTCCTATAGATACGAAAAAATAAATGAAACGCCAAGCTGCGCCAAGATCTGCCGCAATTCGTCATTTCGTCTTTATGATATTCTGGATGCCGCCTTGAATTCCTGCCATGGCTCCCCGTTTTTTCAAAAAATAAAGGAGAACAGCCGGAGAACACAGCTCTATCCCAAATAACGGTGTCTGAAATAAGCGGCATTCGTGCCTATTACCATATAAACCTCTCATTATGTTTTAAATCAGAGGCCTATACTCCATTCACAGCATTGCCGTAAGCTGCGCTGCCTATACCAGTTCCTATCATAGAAGGAAAAGATAGAGCTGGGGTTTAGGCCTTACGCTCCTCAGCCTTCGCCTCCTGCCACAGCTGCTCCATCTCTTCAAGGCTGCTAGTCTTCACGCTTTTTCCTTCACTAAGCAGACGCTGCTCGATGTATTGGAAACGCGATACGAATTTACGGTTGGTGCGTGTCAGTGCTTCTTCCGGGTCCGCTCCAATAAAACGGGCAGCATTCGTTGCCGCGAACAGCAGATCGCCAAGCTCCAGCATTTGCTCTTCGGCCGGTGCCCCGGTTTCAATGGCCTCCTGCAGCTCATCCACCTCTTCACGGATCTTGGCCAGCACATCCCCGGTGTTATCCCAGTCGAAGCCTACCTTGGAGGCTTTTTTCTGCAGCTTGTACGCCTTCATCAGCGCCGGCAGATCGCGGGGCACTCCGCTCAGTGCAGATTCAGCTTCTGGCTTAACGCCCTTGCGCCGCTTCTCCTCTGCTTTCATCCCTTCCCAGTTCTGCAGCGCCTCCTCGGCATCCTCAGCATTCTTGTCACCGAACACATGCGGATGGCGGAAGATCAGCTTGTCATTGAGGCCTTCAATCACGTCGTAGACGTTAAATGTCCCGAGCTCCTCTTCCATCTGGGAGTGCAGCATAATCTGCAGCAGCAGGTCGCCAAGCTCTTCCTTCATATGGTCTGGATCGTCCTCGTCAATCGTCTCCAGCACCTCATAGGTCTCTTCAATCAGGTTCTTGCGCAGCGATTCATGAGTCTGCTCCCGGTCCCAGGGACAGCCTTCCGGGCTGCGCAGAATATCAACAATTTCATGCAGCCGGGCGAAGGTGCGCTTGCGGGCACTGTCTGCACGGTTTGCCGGGACATATACGAGCGACAGGTTCCCGTAACCCTCCAGGCGGTCCAGCTCATACAGCGGGACACGGATGATGCTCTCTTCGCCTTCCACCCCCAGGGCATGTCCCACAATGACCTCATATTCAGGCGGATACAGCTCCATCAGGCAGAGCTTGGTCTCCGAAGCAGTGAAGCTGTCATAGACCTGTCCGATCAGCGTATGCAGCTCCGGCTGAAGCTGGGAGCTGCGGATGCCGGAAGCATCAAGCAGCTGAAAGCCTTCAATCGGGTCAAAGCCAAGACGGACAAAGGCTTCATCCAGAAAGCTCTCCCCGCCAAGAATCTGCAGTTCGATCCCTGTGCCGGGGCAGCGCTCCCGCAGCAGGGAAACTGCCGATTCCGCCACCATCGGGTGACCCGGAACCGCATAGACAATTTCCGTACCGTCCGGCGCGGAGCCCGCCTCCTCAATCAGTCTGGAGGTGATCGCTTCATATACCTCCGGGAAAGAAGACAGTGACTCATACAGGCTGTCAAAGGATTGCGAGGCAATTCCAAGTTCCGACAAAGCTGCCATGACCGGATGTTCTGCGGTCCTTACATACACCGCCGATGCACCCTTCAGCTTCTTAATGATACCGAGCGTCAGCCTGTCGGGATTTCCCGAGCCGAGGCCGACAACAGTTAATATAGCACCCATGCTTATTATTCCACTCCTTTATACTGTCTCCGGTCCTGCCGCTGCTGCAGCAGTCCAGTCTGCGATTCGCCTTAAGGGAACAGGCGCAGCTTCTTCAGCTTGTCGGCAAGCTTAGGGCCGAAGCCTGGCAGCTGCCGCAGTTCGCTTTCGCTGAGCAGCCGCAGGCCTATCGCCCCTGCGGCAAAAACCAGGCAGCCCGCCAGCACCCCCAGCAGGGTCTCTACCAGGGCTGCCGCCCGGCCGCCGCCAATCCCGGCGGCCTCCATCACTGCGCCGGCGCCGAAGCTTACCAGCACGGCGCCAAGCCCCAGGCCCGCGAGCAGCGCCGCGGGCTTCAGCAGGGCATCTGCGAAGCGCAGCCGCAGATGGCCCTGCCGGTGCAGCAGCAGCACGTTCAGCGCTGCTGCGAACAGGTGCGCAGCCACGCTGGCGATGGCTGCGCCGGTAATGCCCTGCTGCGGCACGAGCAGCAGGTTCAGGGCCGCCTTCAGCGCAGCGGCGGCCATCAGGTGCAGCGCCGGCGCGCGCACGGCGCCAAGCCCCTGCAGCAGCGCGGCAGAGATGATGCTGACCGTACCGCCGGCGGCGGTAAAGGCCAGCCAGGCCATCGTGCTGCTGCCTGCAGCATCGCCGTACAGAGCCACATTGACCGGCTCTGCAAGAACAGCCAGGCCTACGGAAGCGGCCAGGCCCAGCAGCCAGAACCAGCGCAGCGACAGGCTGCAGCGGGTCCGGATCAGCGGGTGGTCCCCGCGGAATTTCGCTTCTGCAAGGGCAGGGATGAACACCACGGACAGCGAGGTTGCCAGCATGGTTACGATTTGAACCAGCGGCAGGCCCCGGTTATAAATCCCGAACTGGGCCATCGCCTCCGCTTCGCCCGCCCTTTCCGACAGCAGGCGCGGCACGGTAAAGACATCGACCAGGCCGATAAGCGGCACGGCCAGCGCCCCGAGCATAACCGGCAGCCCGTAGGCCAGCAGTCTGCGTACATTGAATCCGCCTTGTTGTCCTGCAATGCCTGCTGCAAGCTGGACTTCCGCCGATTCAGAAGCTGACGGAATCTGCGGAGCGGCTTCTAAGCTTCCGCGTAAACGGTGCCGCCGCAAGAAGACCAGCATAACAATGAGCCCCGCTGCCCCGCCTCCGGCAGAGCCGAGCATCGCACCGGCGGCAATGCTCGCTGCATCTGCGCCTCTGTCCGTCATATACAGCAGCAGTGCAATCATCACAAAGACACGGACAGACTGCTCAATAACCTGTGACACGGCTGTAGGCACCATGTTATGCAGTCCCTGGAAATAACCGCGCAGTGCCGACATCAGCGGAACTATGGCCAATCCCCAGGCGCTGAGGCGCAGTGCCGGGATGACCTGAGAGTTGCCTACCCATGCTGCGATCACCGGGGCACCGAAATAGGTCAATATCCCGATGATTATACCGCTCATGGCGGTCAGCATTGCGGACAGCCGGAGAATACGCCGGCCCGCTTCCTCATCTCTGCCTGCCGAAGCCTCGGCTACAAATTTCGATATTGCCGCCGGCAGGCCCAGCATCGCAACCGTTATGAGCATCGTATACAGCGGATTTACAGTGTTATAAATACCGAATACGGCATCTCCGCCCAGATTTTGCAGCGGGATTTTCTGGAGCGTGCCGATCAGCTTGGAAATAATTGCTGCTGCGCTAAGAATAAACGCACCCTGCAGCAATCTGGAGCCTTGCTTGCTCGATTTCATAATATACCTGCTTCTACAGCCTTAACTGCTATAATAGGATGAATTTCTATATTATAACGCATGCTCCCCTTTCCCCATACCCTAAAAACCACAAAACCCCGTCTCTCCCTTTGAATAGCTTAAAGGAAAGCGGGGTCTTCAGGCACCAATGCTGTTATTGCTCCATCTGCTTGCCCAGGAAGGCGGCGGCGGTTTCAGCCATTTTAATTTCCAGCTGCGACATTTTTACCGAATCATCCTTGTTAAGCAGTACTACACAGCCGATCGGGTCACCGCTGGAGATGATCGGAGCTGCTACATAGCTCGACAGCTGCTCTGTATGATCCTTGCTGATGTCATAGCCGCCGCTGTTTGTTTCCAGCACAGTCTTGCGGCCTTCCATCACCTTCTCCAGCAGCTGGCCTACCGGTTTCTCCAGGTAATCCTTTTTCGAGCCTCCGGCAAGGGTAATGAAGCTGTCTCTGTCAGTGATCATTGTGATATGCCCTGTGCCTTCATACAGTGATTCTGCGTACTCCTTGGCGAAGTCACCCAGCTCACCAATCGGCGAATACTTTTTCAAGATGACTTCACCGTCACGGTCGACAAAAATCTCCAGCGGGTCCCCCTCACGAATACGCAGCGTGCGTCTAATTTCTTTAGGGATAACAACTCGGCCGAGGTCGTCAATACGGCGAACAATACCAGTAGCTTTCATTTCACATGTTGCCCCGCTTTCTTAAGAAGTAATGGTTCCAACTACTGTCATTATGGGAAGGATAATCCCAGTGATTATCGTAATATCTGCCCATAGTATTCATCGCTTCCCAGTTCCTTATACATCCATCTGCCATTCATCAACAAAATACCGGAAAATCAAGGCAGTCATCAATCAAAAAAGCCATCCCTCGCTACGAAGCGTCAGGATGGCTTGTCCGTAATTATTTGATTATTCAGCTGCTTCCGTTGCAGCAGGGGCATCTGTTGCTGCTGGTGCATCTGTTGCTTCAGCGCTTGGAGCAGCGGTAGGCTCTGTTTCTGTACCGGCTGTTCCGGATTCCTCTGCTGCAGGGGAGCTTTGAGGCAGATTGATTTTGATGTCGAGGCTTTCAAGATCATTCTCCAGGAAAGACTCAAGGCTCTGGGAAGCGAGCGATCCCTTGATTTTTTCCTTCTGCTCGTCGGTCAGCTTATCAAACGTTGTTTCCGTACGGGACTCCACCAACAGGACGTGGTATCCGTAGGTTGTTTTGATGGGTTCGCTGACGGTGTTCAGCGGAAGCGTCTGTGCAGCTGCTTTGAATTCTTCTACAAAGTCGCCCAGCTCTCTGTCCTTGATCTGTCCGCCCGCTTCTTTGGAGGCTGTATCTTCTGTGTACTCTTTGGCTACCTCAGCAAAATCCGCTCCGCCGTCCAGCTTGGCCTTAACTTCATTGGCGAGCTTCAGCGCATCTTCATCAGCACGCTCCTTGCCTTCGGGATCTGTCAGGCCGATCAATATATGACGCAGCGTAGCTACAGTAAAGTCCCCTTTGGTTGCTTCAAATTCCTTGGACACTTCATCATCAGTCACTTTGAGCAGCATGTCCTGATAGACGGTCAGCACGCGCACCATATAAGCTTTAACATCGGCTTCGGTCAGATTCTGCTTCTCCAGCTCGCTCTCATAAGCGTCGCCAAAACCGGTCTTCAAATCGCTGACCTGAGCTTCGGCTTCCTTCTCCGCCTGCTCCTTTGCTTCATCCGTTGCCTGGCCGGCCAGATATTCAAAAGCAACCTCCTGCTTCAGAATCGACTCTTTGAACGCATCAATTTCCAGGTATTGTGCCTGCTGCGGGGAGAGGAATTTCATTACGCGGGTATCCGCATCGAACTCCTGCTCGGTGATGGTGCCTCCCTTGTAGGTGGCAATAGCTGTGCTATTATCTTCGGCAGCTTCAGTATTGTTGTTATTACTGCTGCAGGCCGAAAGCATAGAAAAGGAAATTGCCGCTGCCAGCGAGACCAGCAGCACTTTCCAGGACTTTGATTTATTTGATGACATTGTGTAGTTCTCCCTTCGATTTTAAAGACTGTCTGGCCGCAGCCAAAAACTGCTCCAGCAGATCAAGCAGCTGCTTGTCACTGAGATCTTTAGATTTAATGCGGATGCTTGCTTTAGCATCTTTATCAAATTGTACACGTCTTTCAAAGCTATTTCCAACTTTAGCGAGTTTTGCCGTATCAAAGGCGTTCGTGCTGCCTTCATGGAAGTTCAGCAGCACCTCATCGCCGCGTCTGACTATCGATTCCAGTCCATAGAGCTTGCCGTATACTTTCAGGCGGGCAACAGATAACAGATTGACTACAGCCTCAGGCAACTCCCCGAAACGGTCAAGCAGCTCATCCTCAAGCTCTGCCGTATCCTCAAAAGCAGATACTGCCGCAACCTTCTTGTAGATTTCAATCTTCTGGATGCTGTCGTAAATATACTCGGACGGAAGATAGGCATCAATCGACAGATCAATCACCGTATTGCCCTGCTTCAGCGAAGTATCCTCTTCACCCAGTACAGTAACCTTGCGTTTGCGGATTTCTTCGGCCAGCATTTGCGAGTACAGATCAAAGCCGACGGAAGCAATGAACCCGTGCTGCTCGGCACCGAGCAGATTCCCCGCTCCGCGGATGGAAAGGTCGCGCATGGCGATCTTGAAGCCTGAGCCCAGCTCTGTGAACTCTTTGATTGACTGCAGGCGCTTCTCAGCCACCTCTGTCAGCACCTTGTCCCTCTGGTAGGTAAAATAAGCATAGGCGATCCGGTTGGAACGGCCGACACGTCCGCGCAGCTGATAGAGCTGGGACAATCCCATTTTATCGGCATCATGCACAATAAGGGTATTAACGTTTGGAATATCTACTCCGGTCTCTATAATGCTTGTGCTGACAAGCACATCATATTCACCGTCAAGGAAGTCAAGGATCGTCTTCTCCAGCTCCGCCTCTGACATTTGGCCATGGCCGATGCCGACTCTCGCCTCAGGGACAAGCATGGAGATCTGTGCAGCCATTTCCTGAATGCCCTGTACACGGTTGTAGAGGTAATAGACCTGGCCTCCGCGGGCCAGCTCCCGCTCCACCGCTTCACGTGTAAGCGTCTGGCTGTGCTCCACCACATACGTCTGTACGGGAAAGCGGTTCTCCGGCGGAGTCTCAATAACTGACAAATCACGGACGCCGAGCATGGACATATGCAGCGTCCGCGGAATCGGTGTTGCTGTAAGTGTCAGAACATCGACATTCGTCTTCAGCTTCTTGAGCTTTTCCTTATGTGTCACACCAAAACGCTGTTCTTCATCGACAATAAGCAGGCCAAGATCTTTGAAGACCATGTCTTGTGAGAGCAGCCGGTGTGTACCAATCACCACATCAACGGTGCCCTGACGGACGCCTTTAATGGTTTCGTTCTGTTCTTTGCGGCTGCGGAAACGGCTGAGCACCTGAATGTTCAGCGGATAATTAGCGAACCGTTCACGGAAGGTCTCATAGTGCTGCTGGGCCAAAATAGTCGTCGGAACAAGTACAGCCACCTGCTTGCCCTCTATAGCCGCCTTGAATGCAGCCCGGATGGCCACTTCGGTCTTGCCGTAGCCTACGTCCCCGCACAGCAGCCGGTCCATCGGCCGGTTCTGTTCCATGTCCTTCTTGATCTCCTCGATCGCACGCAGCTGGTCACGTGTCTCATCATACGGGAACATCTCTTCAAATTCACGCTGCTCCTCCGTGTCCTTCTCAAAGCCGTAACCGAGGGCGCTTTGCCGTTCGGCATATAACTTAATCAGATCATCAGCGATATCCTGGACGGAAGAGCGGACTTTGTTGGTCACTCTCGCCCATTCGTTTCCGCCAAGCTTATACACCTTAGGTTCTTTATCTTCCGAACCGACATATTTCTGGATCAGATCGATCTGGTCAATCGGTACAGAGAGCTTGTCGCCTCCGGCATACAGGATATGCATATAGTCACGGTGAATACCGCTAACTTCAAGTGTGCCGATTCCCATATATTTGCCGATCCCGTGATTCTGGTGAACGACATAATCGCCGATTTTCAGCTCCGTATAGCTTTTAATCCGCTCCGCGTTGTCGATTCCCTTGGAAACCTTGCGTGCCTTGCGCTGCTTCTGGGAGAACATCTCCCCCTCCGTGATCACAGCCAGATGGATGGAAGGCAGCTCAAAGCCGGAGCCGAGATTGCCCTGAACAATAGTCGGCTCCTCAATACCGTAGTCATACAGCACCCGGCGGACCCGCTCGATCCGCTCCTCGCTTCCGGCAAGCATCATCACCTGCACACCGGATTTATGCCAGCGCTCCATCTCCGATTTCAGCACATTCATCTGGCCATGAAAATCCTGCATTCCCCGGCTGATAAAGCTGAGGATATTCTGCGGCTGGATATGCGGAACCTGGCGGAGGAAGATCGACATAAACAGACTCTGGAACGGACGCTTATACATCACTACATCATTATCTACTGAAAGATGCAGGTCAGGCAGATTTTTGCCGTTCTGCAGGAGATGCAGATTCCATTCCGACTCGTCCCGTTCCAGCTGTCTGGCTGTCTCAAGCAGTCTTGCCGGCTCATCCAGCACCAGCAGCGTATCCTCTGCCATGTAATCATATAAGTGCGAACGTTCCGGATATAAGAGACTGATATATTTATAGTTTTCCGGAAAATAGGTTCCCTCCCGCAGCATTTCCAGCTCACGCCCGATTTCCTCACGCAAGCGCAGCTTTGCCTGGCGGTCAGTCATTTTCTCCAGCTGGCGCTCCAGCATGGCCGCCGCCTCCGATGCAGCGGAGTCTAGACGCGACTGGTCGGCAATAATCTCTTTGGCCGGAGTGATTTTTACACTGCGCACCTTATCAATGGAACGCTGGTCCGCCGGATCAAAGGTCCGGATGGAATCCACTTCATCGTCGAACAGCTCCACACGGTAAGCAAGGGAGGAGGTCATCGGATAAAAATCGACGATACCGCCCCTTACACTCAGCTCTCCGCGGTTTTCCACCCGCTCCACCCGTTCATAGCCCATCTCAATCATGGACATCAGGAATTCATCCAGAGACAGGGTTCCGTCTTGAGTGACTGTAACCTGTGCCTCTGCCATTACATGCGGCGACGGCAGCAGCCGGCGGACGCCGGAGTACGGGACAACAACCACTCCCCGGAAGCCCTGGGCGCATCTTGTCAGTACATCAATGCGCTGGGCCAGCGTCTCGGGGCTGGATACCGCGGCCTCTGCAGCCACCAGCTCATTGGCAGGGTACAGCAGAACACGGTCAGGGGAAAGCGCTTCCTGCAAATCTTCGGCCATTTTCTGCGCCGAGAACATATTATGAGTCACGATGAGCAGCGGACGCTCCGTGTCGTTATGCAGTGCCGCCAGCATAATTTGTCTTGCTGAACCGGACAGACCCGATACAAGCTGCTCCTTCATTCCTGCAGCAATCCCGCGGGTGATAGACTGAAAATCCGGATCTTTGGAAAAAGCTTCTATAAGACCTTGTAACACTTAAGACACCTCTTTTACTAAACAGGATGACGGTGATCCTGGGAACACCGCCACCTATTATGATTAGAATCGAAAACAAGCCTCAGCGATAAAGCCAAGGCTTGCGGATGACGATAGAGACAGGCGCTTCCACCTTACTGAAGCGGACTGGCCAGTAAGCTGAGCTCCGGGTTGTTCTCCAAGGCTTCCTTGCAGTAGTCACAAGTAACCTTTACCGTTATCTCGCCATCTGAATCATACGCTATGATATCTCTGCGCTCCGCAGGAGTCAAGGAATGCAGTCCAAGCTGCGCTTCCGTTATACTGCTTCTATTGATGCTTCCCAAAAATGTCCGGCAGTGCCTGCATACATAGTGTATTGCCATCTATATGCCTCCTGAAGGTAGTATATACCGTTCAGTATGCCCTGCACCGGACGTATTTAGCCTGTAAAGCCTTAGCCGTTAAATTTGGCCATCGTCTGCTCAAAGGTATGCTGCAGGCTGTACTCCAGAGCATCACAGGTATCGAGGATCATGGATTTAAGCAGTTCTCCTTCCTTCTTGGGGAAGGTGGAGAGTACATAATCCACAATGGCGAAACCCGGCTCCGGACGGGATATCCCCATCCGCACACGGTTAAAGCTTTGCGTGCCTGTATGCTGGATGATCGACTTGATCCCGTTATGCCCGCCTGCACTTCCCTGGTAACGCAGCCGGATCTTGCCGATCTCGGTATCCAGGTCATCATAAACGACAATCAAATCCTCAAGATTCACTTTATAGTATTCCATATATGCGCGGACCGCTTCACCGGACAGGTTCATATAAGTCATGGGCTTGATCAGTACGGTTTTGACGCCGCCGATGACACCCTCACCGATGACCGACTTGCATTTATTCTGGTTAAAGGTAATCCCGTTTCTTGCCGCCAGCTCGTCAAGCGCCATAAAGCCGACGTTATGCCTGGTCTTGGCGTACTGCGGTCCGGGATTTCCGAGTCCAACAATCCATTTCATGATGAGGCTTATCCTTTCCCTTCGTTCTCTTAAGCAGAAGAGTTCTGTTTTTGGTACAATGGGTTCTATCAGGTTTATACTCCAAAGACAGGTGATGAACGATGCTGCATCCGGGTGACATCTTAACACTTCAGCGCCATTTCCAGTACCATATCCAGTTCGCTGTGCCTGTACAGATTTACAGGGAAGGTGAGCACGTTGCCATCGGCATAGTGACAGCGGCGGATGAAGGCTTTGTTGAACTGCAGGGCACGCTTTATAACCGCAGTTTGTTCACTTTTGTCTCCCGTCCGGGGTACTAGCGGCTGGAGGCCAAGCTTCAGCCGGCATCACGCCGACAAGGGTTACATCTTCCGTTCACCGGAGGTGTAACCCTTTTTGATACAAAAACAAGCTGTTATAACATCACATTAGGACATCATAGACAGTTTATTCGATTTCGAACAGTTTGCTGATTGACAGCTCCTCGTGTACACGGATAATGGCTTCGCCCATAAGCGGGGCCACGGACAGCACTTTAAGCTTCGACGTCGGATTGCTGCTGCGGATTGGAATAGTATCCGTCACGATGATTTCTTTGATCGGAGAGTTCTCCAGACGTTCATGTGCAGGACCGGACAATACCGGGTGGGTACAGCAGGCATAGACTTCCTTCACGCCGCCTTCCATCAGGGCATTGGCGCCAAGTACAATTGTTCCCGCTGTATCGATGATGTCATCGATCAGAATCGCTGTTTTGCCTTCGATGTTCCCGATAATGTTCATAACCTCACTGACGTTCGGCTCCGGACGGCGTTTGTCGATAATCGCCAGTGGAGCATTCAGGAAATCAGCCAGCTTTCTGGCCCGTACTACACCGCCGTGGTCCGGAGATACAACTACCGGATTCTCAATTTGCTTGGAGCGGAAGTACTGGGCAAGAATCGGAACCCCGAGCAGATGATCGACCGGAATATCGAAAAAGCCTTGGATCTGCATCGCATGAAGGTCCATTGTAATTACACGGTGAGCCCCTGCTTTTTCAATCAGGTTGGCTACCAGCTTGGCCGTAATCGGATCGCGTGAACGCGCCTTGCGGTCCTGCCGCGCATAACCGTAATAAGGGATAACCACATTAATGCTCTTAGCGGAAGCACGCTTTAGCGCGTCTACCATAACCAGCAGTTCCATCAGGTTGTCATTAACCGGACCGCAGGTGGATTGTACAATGTAGACGTGGCAGCCCCGGACACTCTCCGAGAGCTTGACCTGGATTTCACCGTCACTGAAGCTGGTGGTGTGTGATTCGCCCATCGGAATTCCGATATAATCGGCGATTTGACTGGCCAGCTTAGGATTGGAGTTACAGGTAAAAATTTTGAGTTTGGAATCACAATAAGTCATAAAATATAAACCCTCCGTGACGGAATTTAGCTTCCAAGCAGCGCCGCCCGCAAGCATCATCCGCTTACGGCCGGCGCTATAGCATTGGCCTTTTACGATTGACCAGACTGTTCCTTCTTTGCTTTGGCACGGGCGCGCACTTTCTCGGCATATCCCGTCTTGTTCTCCTGTCTGACTCTGGCAACGGCGAGATCATTCTCCGGAACAGAGCGCGTGATTGTTGATCCTGCAACAACAAATGCGCCCTTGCCCACTGTAACCGGGGCGATCAGGTTAACATTGCTGCCGATAAAGGCATCATCCTCAATCGTTGTCTTAGCTTTATTATACCCGTCATAGTTAGCGGTAATTGCACCGCAGCCAATATTTACATTCGTTCCGACCTCTGCATCACCGATATAACTCAAATGGGATACCTTGGAGCCGTTGCCGATCGTGGCATTCTTGATCTCCACGAAGTCTCCGACCTTGACGTCTTCACCCAGGGAAGCCCCCGGACGCAGGTAAGCAAAAGGACCGACACTAGTCCGTGCGCCAACCTCTGCCTGACACAGCACGGAGTGCTTCACTGAGGCACCGTCCATGATTACACAGTCTTCGATTTCACTGGCAGGTCCAATTGCGCAATCTTCTCCGATGACAGTTTTGCCTTTGAGTGTGACTCCCGGATAAAGAACAGTATCCGCGCCAATGATAACGTCAGCACCGATATAAGTAGAGGCCGGGTCAATAAAAGTTACCCCGTTCAGCATATGATTTCTGTTGATCCGCTGACGCATTAGTTGTTCCGCTTCCGACAGGGCAAGACGGTCATTAACGCCAATTGACTCCGCAGCATCATGAGCCTGATATCCCAGAACGATATCCCCCTGTGCCCGGAGTATGCCGATTACATCGGTTAAGTAGTATTCCTGCTGGTTATTGGTGTTGGTTACCTTCTCCAGCGCCGCGAACAGCTTCGCGTTATCAAAACAATAGGTGCCTGTATTAATCTCGTTAACAGCGGCCTCTTCAGTGGTGCAGTCCTTCTGTTCCACAATCTTCAGCACGCTGCCGTCTTCTCCGCGGATAATCCGTCCATAACCTGCCGGCTGCTCCATCACAGCAGTCAAAATCGTTGCCGCAGCAGATTTCTCCTCATGAAGCGCCATAATTCCTTCCAGTGTTTCGGTTGTAACCAGCGGTGTATCCCCGCAAATGACTATGGTTGTACCTTGTTCACCGCCGAGAAGATCCTTGGCCTGCTTGACAGCATGACCGGTTCCCAGCTGGGTTTCCTGCAGAACATATTCAGCATCCTGGCCTATATAAGCTTTGACTTTCTCTGCGCCGTGTCCGACAACGACAACCGTACGCTGGCATCCGGTCGCTTTTACTGTATCAACTACGTGCCCTACCATCGGCTTGCCGCAGACGGGGTGCAGCACTTTGTATAATTTAGATTTCATGCGCTTGCCCTGACCTGCAGCAAGTACAACAGCCATTCTTTTCAAGAATGCCAACCTCCCACTTCTTGAGTTCACTACTGAATATATCTCATTCCGGGCAAAAAGAAAAGAGAACCATGCAGGCATGGTTCCCTTTTCTTCGAACCCCAATAAAAACGGCTTGGCCTTACACCGCCCGAAACGGGCAGTTGAAGCTCAGAGTAAGCATCAGTGCTTAAGCTCCCTCTTCAATGACTTCTTCTTCCTCAGTAGCAGCGCGGTCATACTCGGCCAGAACCGCAGATTGAATCTTCTCGCGTGTGCCCGAAGAGATCGGGTGTGCGATATCGCGGAATTCACCGTCCGGTGTACGCTTGCTGGGCATAGCAACGAACATCCCGTTGTTACCGTCGATGACGCGAATGTCATGAACAACAAACTCGTTATCGATGGTAATGGATGCGATTGCCTTCATTCTCCCCTCAGAGTTAACGCGGCGGAGTCTGACATCCGTAATTTGCATGTGTGTGTTCACCACCTTTTTCCTTTCAAGAGCTTGGTGTATAATTCCACACTGCAAGGCGAAATCCTTCTTTTTGATTCCAAATAATGACTGCTGAAGAAGATTATTTTTGCACAGCCATTGTTTTCGACAGGTTTCGTTCGCTTATCTACGGTTTCGACATTAACTTCCACTGCCTCTGCGAAGAATTCCTCTAACTTAGGAAGAGAAATAGTTTCCCGGCAGCGCCGAAATCCGCCGCACTTTGGAATCCACCTCGATCAGCTTGACCAGTGACACATAATCATGGAGCAGACGCTCCTCGGATTCTACGGCTCCGGACTCCACCAGCACTCCTACACCGGCCACCTCTGCATTGAACTCTCCCAGCAGGTCAACCATACCGCGTACAGTGCCTCCTGCCTTCATGAAGTCATCCACGATCAGGACCCGTGACTTCTCCGGCAGCGCACGTCTGGAGAGCGACATCGTATGTATGCTCTTGTGCGAGCCTGACACATAATTGATGCTTACTGCCGATCCTTCTGTAACCTGGTGGTCACGTCTTACCAGTACTACCGGAAGGCCGAGCTGGGCCGCTGTAGCGTAGGCAAGCGGAATCCCCTTGGTCTCCACTGTCATGACTACATCGATCTCCACACCATAAAAGGCTGTGGCGATAATTTTGCCGGCCTGCTCCATCAGTGACGGAAGGCCGAGCAGATCGGACATATACAAATAACCGCCGGGCAGAATCCGGTCGCTTTGTTCAAGCTGTCCGCATAACCGGTTCACAAAGTCCAGTGCCATATCTGTAGGCATCCGGGGGATGTAACGGACACCGCCCGCTGCACCAGCCAGGGTCTGTAATTCACCCATGCCTTCGCCTTCAAATACCTCTTTGATAATTGCCAGGTCTTCACTAATCGATGACTTCGCTGCTCCATACCGGTCGGCAAATGTGGACAGCGGCAGCAAATCATGCGGCTTCTCCAGTAAAAATTGTGTCATATCTACCAAACGTTGGCTTCTTTTTAGTTTTTTCACAAAGTACTCCTCGCCAAAACCGAATATTATTATCAAATAATATCATTTTTGTACGGATTTATACAAGAAGAAACGATTTCCGGTGATCAGCCCAGAGAACGGACGGCATAGACTTCCTTACAGAAGCCGCGCAGACCGTTATAAATTCTGGCTACCTTGGACTGCTTCGACACCAGCCCGAATACTGTAGGCCCGCTGCCTGACATCAGCACGCCGTCCGCGCCGAGCTTCACCATCGCTTCCTTCAGCTGCTGCACCTCCGGGTGCAGCTTCAGGGTTACATCCTCCAGCACGTTGCCCAGGCCTGCACAGACGGCAGCAAAGTCGCCTGCTTCGAGGGCCTGCTGCATCCGGGATGCGGACGGATGCACAGCGATGTTATTCGCGCGTACGCGTCCGTACACCTCAGCCGTCGATACATTGATCGGCGGCTTGGCCAGGATGACCCAGCACTGCGGCGGACCCGCAATCGGGGTCAGCCGTTCTCCTCTGCCCGTGGCCAGGGCAGTCCCGCCGGTGACACAGAACGGGACGTCCGAGCCAAGCTCGGCGCCCAGTTCCTGCAGCTCCTGCGCCGGAATATTCAGGCGCCAGAGCCGGTTCAGGCCGCGCAGCGTAGCCGCGGCATCGCTGCTGCCTCCGGCCAGGCCGGCAGCAACAGGAATTCTTTTGTCCAGATGGATATGTACGCCAGTCTTGACGTTATAACGGTCTTTAATAAGCCTCGCCGCCTGAAAGGCCAGGTTCTTCTCATCCAGCGGGATATATCCCGCCTGGCTCGATATAATAATGGAGTCACGCTTCAGCTCCGACAGCTCCAGACGGTCCGCCAGATCCACCATCGTCATAATCATTTCCACTTCATGAAAACCATCTGCACGCTTATGCAGCACATCCAGCATCAAATTAATTTTGGCTGGCGCTTTTTCATACATTTTCAAGGCGTTCACCCACCTTCAGCTTTTCCCGTAAAAACAACTTAACATATTATATGAGAAACTTGTTACGAAGTCCATTAACAAAAGTTCGGGAGCCATATATATACTTTCAGATATGCATAAAAAGGGTCCCGCCGCGAGGCGGTTCCCTGTCCGTAATCCTGTATTGGCCTGATAAGCATTACAGTTTTCTTGCAGCGGCAGCCTGCTCGGCAAGCTGGATGGCCCGCTTAACCATATTCCCGGCATCCTGTGCCCGGATTCCTCCCCAGCCCTCGCGCTCAACGGTCTCATAGAAGCCCAGCTCCTTGGCCAGCTCTGTCTTCAGTTCCTCGGACATCATACCCCTTCTTCTGCGGCTCATTACACAATTCCTCCTTCATGGTAGTAGATGATGAGTTAAGACTCCTTTAGTATGCTGCCAGCTGACACTCACCATTCAGGACGCAATAAAAACAGCCCTCCGCAAGGAGGGCTGTCATTGTGTAACATTAAGCTTTAATATACATAATCCGCATCTGCCCGTCATCTTCGCAAACTGTGATTTCCACAGATTCGGTAAGTATATCGGCATAGCTATAGGAGACACGCTTAAAGGTTTGCTGCTCCTGATCCAGTTTGACAATAAATACAGAAGGGTACGTTTCTTCCAGGACACCGGTACGTTCAACGGTTTTACGACGCCCCCCGTTTGCCCGCAACGTGATCTTATGACCGACGTGAGCTTCGAGACTGCGTTTAATTTCCAACAGCGCGTTATTAGCCATTGCCTGACGACCACCTCTTTCCTTGTCCATTATACAACTTTTCACAAACATTGTCAAACCAAACAAATAATTATAGTGGATGCCAAAATGGATGTCAACGGAATTTTTTTGATCCCGGTACATACTGATAAAGGCTCCTTGTTAGCGGTAATAATCGCGCCTAAGCTTAACCTGCTCCATTCACACACAGCAGCAAAAAGGGAAGGATAAGCTTTGCGCTTATCCTTCCCTTTTCCGCTCCTGGCCATTCAAAAAAATGCAGACTACACCACTGATGGTGTTACTTTTAACGAGGACAGGTCCTGCAGCCGCGGCATTCCGATTCTGAAGCTGCCCCGGGTCTCGATCCCGCCCATCCCCTGGTTGCCGCTGATTGTATGGTTCAGCACATCACTGAGGCTTACAGACTCGCGTATGGAGGTGAAGGAAGCCTTCGCTGCAATATACACGGGATCGAGTGCATGAATCAGAATCCTCCCCGGAGAGCTGGCGAAATTGGCTCCTGCACCCAGCAGCGCCTCGAAATGGGACTGGCAGGCGCCTGCCACGATAGTCAGCGCATCAAAATTACGCTCATACTCCCTTGCCGCACGGATAGCTGCTACAAAATTCTGCGAGTTCTTATAGCTGGCCAGACTGTACAGATCGTATGCATGGGGCTGCTTTAGTACACCGTCGTGTCCGGTGATTACCACAATATCGGGACGTACTCTGGGCAAAAGCCGGTATAGGGTATCCGCCATTTTGGATTCATGCACATGATGGCCCTCTGCCGGAATCCGCAGCTGCTCATACAGGCTGAGGCTTTTGTTCAAATACAATGCATCTCCGTCCAGATGCAGCACCTTGCCCGGCACTTCAAAATAAGCCGGCTCCTTGGGAGACTGGTTCCAGGCGCCTGTAACAGTCTCTCCGCTGCGCTTGCTTTGCTCCTGCCGGTCCTTTCTCAGCTGGGTCAGCGATTCATCAGCCTTGATCTGTGCCCGCTGCCCCCGCTGTGTAATACGGGTAGGCGGCACCTGTACCAGGTCATTCAGGGGGGAATCCGCCAGCAGGCGGAATTCTGTGCCTTTGATGACGGCCCTGTTCTGCACAATATTCTCAACCCTGAACGTTACATCTCCACCATAAGATTTGCGAACGACCAGATCTCCTAAATTCATGACAACACCACCTCTACCCCCATCGTATGGGCAAAGGTCACGGTTGGTTCTTATAGAGCATGATTTTAAAAGTATTTCCTGCTCTTACACGACTCCTGCAGCCAGCAGCACAGCACTTAGCTTTGCGTACTCTGCAAGGCTCAGCGTCTCTCCGCGGCGTGTAGGCTCTATGCCAGCCTCGGCCAGCAGCGCCTCCAGGCGTTCCCGTCCTTCTCCCGGAAAGAAACGTGCCTTAAGGTTGTTGGCAATCGTCTTGCGCCGCTGGGTGAAGGAAGCCTGCACCACCTCGAAGAAATGCTTCTCATTCTCCACTTCTACCGGCGGACGGTCTCTGACCTTCAGACGGATGACAGCGGACTCCACGTTAGGCTGCGGAATGAATACCGTACGGGGCACAATCGTAACCAGCTCCGGCTCACTGTAGTACTGCACAGCAATGCTCAGGCTCCCGTATTCCTTTCCTCCCGGGGAGGCTGCCATGCGTTCGGCAACCTCCTTCTGGATCATGACCACGATATTATCCAGCGGAAGCTTCTCCTCAAGCAGCTTCATCAGGATCGGAGTGGTTACGTAATAGGGCAGGTTGGCGACAACGCTGACTTTGTTCACTCCCGCAAAATCCTCGGCGAACAGCTCTTTAAGGTCAACTTTGAGGACATCATCATTCCGGATCTTTACATGGGGATAGGAGGAGAGGACATCCCGCAGAATTGGAATCAGTCTCCGGTCAATCTCCACAGCGGTCACCGCTCCGGCGGTCATTGCCAGCCGCTCAGTCAGGGCACCGATTCCCGGCCCGATCTCCAGAGCACCGCTTTCGCTGCTTAATCCTGCCGCGTCGACGATTTTGTCCAAAATGTTCTGATCAATCAGAAAGTTCTGGCCCAGGCTTTTTTTGAATGAGAATCCATAGCGCTGGATAATTTCTTTGGTCCTTGATGGAGATGAGATATGATCATTGCCGCTCATGAGGTAATGCCTCCCTGTTCAATTTGTGCGAGAGCAGCCTGAAACTCCTCCCGCGTGATGCCAAACATAGCCAGCCGCTTGTATAGCTGTTTACCGTTGCAGTATCCGATGCCAAGCAGATTACCCAGCGCCATTCTGCGTTCAGCCGCCTCATGATGGGCAATCATTCCGGCAGCAATAAGCTCATCCATGCCAATCAGTGCCGGAGCCCCTTCAAAGGAGGTATGCACATGGGCAAGGGCATGCCGGATAGCCTCCGGGGAAGCATTCTCCACCCCTATGTCCCCTTTGCGTGTAGCATCCTTTTCCGGTATAAAGGCATGCTTGCAACCGGGCACCTTGGAAGACACAATTTTGCGTATGCGTTCACCGGCATGGTCCGGATCCGTGAGGATAATAACTCCCCTGCGCTCCATGGCCAGCGCAATCTTGGCAATCACCCTGCGGTCCACTGCAGAACCGCCTGTCTCTATCGTATCGGCTTCTACCGCACGCTTGACGGCAACCGTATCGCTTTTACCTTCCACCACAATTAATTCCTTGATCATCTTCCGGCTCCTTCCCTTACAACACAAAAAGAAGAGGATTCGCTCCCCTTCTTATTGGCTAAAGAATGTATAAGTGATGAGCAGCATCCGTTCGTTAAGTGCTACCCTCACTATAGCTTATTACCTGCTAATTTGCAAAAGACTGTAACATGCTAATTGAGCTCCGGCTTTACAGGTCCAATCACATAAACAGTCCGGGATTTACGCCCAAAGTTACGGGCATGGCTCAGTGAATCGTAGTATACATCCACCTTATTGCCTTTGATGGCACCGCCGGTATCCTCTGCACGGCGGAATCCTAATCCCTCAATGTACACCCACCAGCCGATAGGAATTACATTCGGATCTACAGCAATAGTACGGCCTTCCGTTACGCGTGTGCCGGAAGCAGTCCGTGTTCCAATGCCCGGCTCTTCAGATGAGTATGCCGTCATGGATACGTTTTTAATCATTTTTTTGTACTGGAAGTCTACGCCTGCCTTGTGCACGACGTTGCTGGTTTTTGCAGCTTTTGCAGATTTTGCAGTTGTTGCTGCTTTTGCGGTGGTTTTGGAAGTTGTTTTTGGTTTGGATGTTGTTGCAGCAACTACAACGGGCTTAGGAACCGGCTTCGTACCAACGGCAATAATCTTGTCTTTGGTAACCGTCTCAACTTCCTTGCCGACCATGCTCATGGAAACCAGCTCACCATCTTGATAGATCTTCTCGATGTGCTGGACAATGGCACCCGGCTTGCCTGCTTGTGCAACTCTGTTGTCCCCTACGTACAGGGAAGGGTCTGCGGTTTTGATAACCCGGAAAGGCAAGCTTACCGTCCGTTCTACCTTTTGCTTGGTGATCCGGACAATCTTGGCCTCCATACCGGATGATACTGCGGTATCAAGCGAAGGGAAAATCTTGTCGTTGCCCTCCAGGCTGTAGCCCAGCTTGGTAATGGCATCCCCGAGCGATTTCTCGGTGGTATACAGTGTTTTGGTTGCCCCGTCTACAGTAAGACTAATCGCCTGCGCGCGGGTAATGACGACACGGTCACCGTCTTGTATTTCATCGCCAAGGCCTATGGATACTTTATCATGCGGCTGGACTGTAATCTGTTCTTTGGCCAGCACATCACTGAGCAGTGCCTCACGCGTCTCCAGCGTCAGCACTTTCCCGTCTATTACTAAATTTATTACTTTATTGCCTTGACCGTGTACGTACAGCAGAATAAGCAGCGCGATAACGATTGATACCACACCTGCAAGCGAAAGTACGCGAGGATTCACTTGCTTCCACCGTAATGCGAAAGACCTGCTGGATGATTGCGAATCATGGGATACTTCTGGTTGGAATACGCCCATTCTCTCCATCCTCCTTACATAGCCCCGTCGTCCAAGTTGTATATCATGTAGACTGCATCATTTGTGACGAAACTAGGTTTGAGATTGCAACAGGATACGCCCGCATTGCTTCAGCGTTTCCTGCTCATGGATCGCCTGCTCGGCATAGTGGCTCCAGAACACTGTTATATAACAGTATGCCGGGTTCATTCGCATTATTCAAAACAAAAGAAGCCTAAAAAGAGTTCATAGAGGACTCTTTCGTGGCTTCTCCGGATGTCAGAATACGCGGGAATGTTATGCACGAGGTTGCCTCTCTTACTTTGCGCTTACGGGGTTAGCTGTCGGGTTCGGGCATAAGAGAGACGCCCTATCTCAGGTCACCCGCTCATGGCGGTTGCCCTCAAATTCACCCCAAAGACCACGTGAAGAAATCAAATAATGTCTGCGCATATTACGTGTTGTACTCTATGTACTGGCATGCAGCAGTGCAATATTGGTTCCCCCGTTCTCCGTACGGAGACTCAGCGAGACGATCCATGAATCAGTGACTGTCACAGTAACAACAGCTCACTGCACTGAAAAGATGATATCCTGTTTTGATGCATGTTGTAAAGGACGGTTCAACCACGTTTAAGCAAAAAAATGATTAAAAATTTGTAATAATCGGCCATTTTTTTATTAAAAAAGTTTAATAGGTCGGCTATACTCTATTTTTCACCTGTTTTACTCCCGTTTTCAGACAATCCCAAATCGTTCCAGTGCGTTCGCATACGTAATTTCAGCTAATTCCTGTAAATCAATCCCTTTTATTTCCGCGGCTGCCTCAGCTACCAGCTTCACATGAGCAGTCTCATTTCGCTTGCCCCGGAACGGGTGCGGTGTAAGGTATGGAGAGTCCGTTTCGATGAGTAATCTGTCCAGCGGGGTCTGGGCGAGAACCTCCTTGGGCACCCTGGCATTCTTGAAGGTTATCGGCCCTCCGAAGGACAGATGGAACCCGAGATCGAGACACATTTTGGCCGTTTCCCAGCTCCCGGAGAACGAGTGCATGACTCCGCCGATCTCGTCTGCCTTTTCCTCACGCAAAATACGCACCACATCCTCATGGGCATCACGGTTATGAATACTAATTGGCATTTTCAGCTCGCGGGCCAGCCGGATTTGCTTGCGGAACACCTCATGCTGTACCTCTTTGGGAGAAGTGTCCCAGTAATAATCAAGCCCAATCTCGCCGATGGCGACTACTTTGGGATGGCTGCACAAGGATGCGATCCACTCCAGATCTCCTTCCTTCATGTCAATTGCATCCTGGGGATGCCAGCCGACGGCTGCATAAATATAATCATGCGATTCGGCGAGCTGCATAGTACTTGGAATCGTTTCCCGGTTAAATCCGATATTGATCATCTTGGTAACGCCTGCCTCCAAGGCCCGGGCGATTACCTCTTCGCGGTCCTCGTCGAATTGCGGAGCATCCAGATGGGTATGAGTGTCGAACAAACGCATAGCGGTATTCCCTCCATATTCTGATTTCTATGATGAATTCCATAATTTTTTGTATTATTTTTCAAAGATTTCTGCAATCGATGCCGGAAGACCTGGGAGGGCTTTCTGCAGCTTATCCTGCGGAAAATACAGATGATATCTGCCGCGGTGAATTCCGCTGATTGAGCGCACAATATCCGAGACTTCGGAGATTTCCCGCAGCTGGTCATGACGGTCGAGCAGCAAAATCTGCTTGCTGTCAAAGCCCTCTCCCGGACGGAAAACGTCATAAGGGAGATCTGTCGGATAATCGATTTCAAGGTCGTAATCCGGCAGCAGGCCGGCCCCGGAAAAGCTCCGGCGGATTTCGTCGATCGTGTCAGAATCCAGATTCTCTACCTCTACATATTTATACAGTTTACGATGAATAAAACGGCTGCACAAGTCGCTCAGCAACTCGTCCGCTTCCAGCGTCCACTGCATAAAGGCTGTCTGTACCAGCGCTTCATCAAGCAGCAGATACTGCTGAACCGTTACATCGCCTGCAAATAAATCACTTAAAGGATCGATCATGAAGCCGAACGTATAACCGGACTCCACCAGTTCCTTGGCTCTGCGGAAAATTTGCCGCAGGATAATCTCCGAGCTGCGTGTAACCGGATGAAAATACACCTGCCAGTACATCTGATACCGTGACATTAAATAATCTTCAATCGCATGCATACCTGATTCCTTCACGACGACCCGTCCGTTGTAAGGCCGAAGCATACGCAGAATCCGGTCGATATCTATCGTGCCGTAGTTGACTCCGGTATAGTATGCATCACGAAGCAGGTAATCCATGCGGTCCGCATCCAGAGGGCCTGACACCAAATTGACAACAATTTCATGTTCATAGGTTTTGGCAATGACTGAAGCTACCTTTTGCGGGAAATCTTCCGCCACATCCTTCAAAATCGAAGTGATCTCTGTATCCTCCAGAATAATCCGGCAGGTCCAGTCCTCGTGATTCATTTCAAAAGCTTCTTCTATAGAATGGGAAAATGGCCCATGACCCAAATCATGAAGCAGCGCCGCACAGAGGGTTAACAGGCTCTCCTCCGGCATCCAGTCTTTGTATTTGCTCCGTTCAAACTGGGATATGATTCTCCGCGTAATTTCATACACACCAAGTGAATGTGAAAAACGGCTGTGTTCCGCTCCATGAAATGTGAGATAAGAGGTGCCAAGCTGGCGGATCCGGCGAAGACGCTGAAATTCCTTCGTATTAATCAGACGCCAGATAATTGTGTCCTGTACGTGAATATAATTATGAACGGGATCTTTAAATACCTTTTCTTCTGACAGCAGCTGCTTCATGTGGTCAACTCCTTTTTGATAATAGGATTAGAAATCAACTGGAATAAAGAGTATAACAAAGAATAATGTCGCACTTTGTCGAATGATGACAATTTATCAGGAGTGTAATCGACAAGTCAATTTATTCCTGATTTTTGAGGAATCAGGTTAACCGTAAGCAGATCAAAGTTTTATTCAAAAATTCCCTAAAATTCGGCTCAAAAAAGGTTGACTGTTTTGGGAATGGTTGGTATTATGAATATCATAAAACGGTGAACAATGTCGAATAATGACGGCCTTTGAACATTGAGAGGAGCAAGATTGCAATGATGAAATCAACGGGAATTGTAAGAAAAGTAGACGAGCTTGGACGGGTTGTTATTCCGATTGAGTTGCGCCGTACACTGGGCATTGGAGAAAAGGATGCGCTCGAAATTTACGTGGACGGTGAGCGGATCATGCTTAAGAAATATGAGCCTGCCTGCATTTTCTGCGGCAATGCTGAGAACGTTACCTATTTCAAAGGCAAAATTGTTTGTCACGAATGTATTTCTGCCATCCCTACCCCTGTGACAAACTAAAACAAATAGGGTATAATAAGAACTAATCAAATTGTTAATTCTAACCTTTTTATATCTCCTTGGCCTCCCTTGATTGGGGGGTATTTTTTTGCCTCTTTTTGACCCTCCCAAACCCTCCCTGCAGGGAGGGCCCCAAGGGCCCCGGCCCTCTGGACACCCGGAAGCTTGTCGAATTGTCCGGCAGTGCGGAAGTCAGTAACGGTCGGCGCAAGACCGGCCCTCTTTCGGGCAAGCCCTCGGGGCCTTGCCATGCCAGGGGTTCGCCATAGGCAATTCGCCTATGGCGGCTGCGCAGGTACTCCCGTGCGGCGAATGACGGTGAACCCGCTGTCCCTTCGGGATGCGCTTAACGTCGGCACGCCCGCGGCACTTGGTGCTTGCTGGTTACTGACTGGCGAGTGACGGGCGAGCTTAGGGTCGCTGTCCCTTCGGGATGCGCTTAACGTCGGCGCGCCCGCGGCACTTGGTGCTTGCTGGTTACTGGCTGGCGAGTGACGGGCGAGCTTGAGACCGCTGTCCCTTCGGGATGCGCTTAACGTCGGCACGTCCGGGGTACTTGGTCCTCACTGGTTACTGGCTGGCGAGTGACGGGCGAGCTTGAGACCGCTGTCCCTTCGGGATGCGCTTAACGTCGGCACGTCCGGGGCACTTGGTCCTCACTGGTTACTGGCTGGCGAGTGACGGGCGAGCTTGAGACCGCTGTCCCTTCGGGATGCGCTTAACGTCGGCACGTCCGTGGCACTTGGTCCTTACTGGTTACTGGCTGGCGACTGACGGGCGAGCTTGAGACCGCTGTCCCTTCGGGATGCGCTTTACCCTGGTGCGGCAACGGCCTTGATAAAATTGGATAAATGTGTATAAAACAGTTAATTTGGCCAAATCACTCGCTGTGCTGATTTAAATGTAAATTGCACCTTTGTTCCCAGGTAATAACTTATAGTGTTTTGGTTTCCATAGATATAAATGTACTAATTTCATAAATGACCAATATAAGGGTACTTTTTATCTAATACATGTAACAACTACAATTATTTTTTAACCATCCTCAGCTTTTCTAACCCCTTACTCCCTCTCCAGCAATGCGTTATAAATATCCCGTTTGGCCAACCCGCGGTCAGCAGCAGCCTTTTTCATAGCTTCCTTACGTACTACTCCGCCATTTTCATAATGACTGACATGCTCCTCAATGCTCAGCTCCTGCCACCACGCAGCTTCCGCTTTCTCTGCCTCTTCTTTGCTTTCTCCTTCAACCACAATAACATATTCACCGAGCGGAGGATGCTCCTCCAGCCAGGCTATGCACTCCTCAATAGTACCGCGGAGGAACTCTTCGAACCGTTTGGTTAGTTCACGGGCCAGGACGACACGCCGGTTGCCGAATGCTTCTTGTAAATGTACCAATGTCTTGGCCACACGATGCGGGGACTCGTAGAACAGCAATGTTCCCTGCACTGAACGAAGCCCTGATAATACAGCACGGATATCCTTCCGCTCCCGGGGAAGGAATCCGGCAAAGGTAAAGCTGGTTGTCGGAAGCCCCGAAGCGATCAATGCGGACAGAGCGGCATTGGCTCCTGGTACTGGAATGACCGGAATATGATGTTCAACGGCCAGGGCTACGAGATCAGCACCAGGGTCGGAAATGGCCGGCAGACCGGCATCGCTGACCAGGGCCAGATTTTTACCTTCTATTATATAGCGTATCAGCTCAGGTCCGCTCGCTGCCTTATTATGCTCATGATAGCTGAACAGCATGGAAGGCGTGATATCGAAATGGCTGAGTAATTTACGCGTCTGTCTTGTATCCTCCGCTGCAATGATATCGCACTCCTGTAAAGTACGCACTGCGCGGTAGGTCATGTCCTCCAGGTTACCGATAGGCGTAGCGACCAGATAGAGACTGCCGCTTCCTTCCCGTTTATGTTCCTCACTGCTGCTTTGAAAGCTGCTTTGGCATGATATAGTCATTAGTTACCCTCTTTGTTTCCGTAGTAAATGTCCATAATCTCCGGACAGTATTGATTGTCCTCATTATATACGATAAGCGGAGGTTGTAAACGCACCTCGGGCTTCCCGTCCCGTGCAGCTTCAATCAGAACCATATTGGCTTCCAGATGCGCCCGCGGATGCACGAAGCGTATAAGCTTGGGCTCAAGCCGGTACTGCCGCATAAGACTGATGATGTCGGCCAGGCGCTGAGGTTTATGAACCATGCTTACTTTGCCGCCGGTGCGGACCAGCCGCACACAGGCCTGAATAACCTCTTCAAGAGTGCATCCGATTTCATGGCGGGCCATGGCCTGATGCGTATTCAGTTTCAGATCACTGCCGTTAAGCGGCATGTAGGGCGGGTTTACAGTGATGGCATCATATACTCCATAACCTGCCGTAGTATGCAGCTCGCGCAAATCCCCCTCATGAATGGTGATCCGGTCTTCCAGACCGTTCATGGTGACACTGCGGCGGGCCATATCCGCCAGACGGGGCTGAATCTCAATTCCTTCAATAGAAGCTTTGGTACGCGTGGTCAGCAGCATCGGTATAACCCCATTGCCAGTACAGAGGTCCAGCACTCTGCCGCGCGGCGGTATTCCCGCGGACCGGGCAAGCAGCACCGCATCCATAGAGAAGCTAAAAACCTCATCGCTCTGGATAATACGCAAATCATGGGTCAGCAGATCATCCACCCGCTCCGAGGGGAGCAAAGGAACAGAGGTATCATTCTTAGAATTCGTCATCGTCATCTCCTACAAACTTTGTTAAGTATATATAAAATTCAAAAAAAACCGTAGGCGAAATCTCCTACGGCTGGATATCCTTATTTATTAAGAAAAGAAAGACAGAACAAGCAGTCACCTTCTGTACGCAAATGCCCGAAATAGACATTGCAGATATGGAATCCCTCATGGTACAGACGGGCCAGATTGTCATAGCCTTCTCCCACAACCTCTTCCGCTCCCTCTGACGCCGCCAGAAGCGCTTCCGCCTCAGCCGTATCGACAGCAGGATCCAAAGGTGCGTCCCTTTTCAGTATTTTGCGAAGCTGCTCATTCTCTAGGCTAAGCCTTTGATTCGCTTCCATCAGTTCCTTAACCGTCTGTTTCCAGTCTCCGAGACTTGCGCGCATCGTTTCCATCTGCGCTTCCATCTCCTGCATGTGTGCAAATATATTTATCTTCTCCAAGTTTCCACCCCGAAAGTAACCTTATGGTTTACTTGACGACAACATCATCCATTGGAAGTTCCTTAACTTTGCCCACTTCGAACAACTGCACATGGACTGTGCGGTTTCCGGCATTAATTCCTACAACCTTGCCGTCACCCATTGATGTGATGACAATCTTGCCCACCGCCGGCATTTCTTCCTTCACACTTTCATAATTATCATGCTCAAATTTCAGGCAGCACATAAGTCTTCCGCACAAACCTGAGATCTTCGTTGGATTAAGCGACAAATTCTGATCCTTGGCCATCTTAATCGATACCGGTTCAAAATCGCCAAGCCAGGAAGAACAGCATAACACCCGTCCGCATGGCCCTAAACCGCCCAGCATCTTGGCTTCATCACGGACTCCGATCTGACGCAGTTCAATGCGGGTACGGAATATGCTTGCCAGGTCCTTAACCAATTCGCGGAAATCGACTCGGCCCTCGGCAGTGAAATAGAAAATGATTTTGTTACGGTCAAATGTAAACTCCACATCCACCAGCTTCATTTTGAGGCCGTGATCGCGGATTTTATTTAAACAGGTGGTAAAAGCATCCTTCGCTGCGCTCTTGTTCTCCTCGACCACGCGTGCATCGGTATCACCGGCGATACGCATGACCTTTTTGAGCGGGAGTACAACATCAGCTTCCTGCACCTCTTTTTTGCCAACGACTACTCTACCGTATTCGACCCCTCTTGCCGTCTCAACAATGACACATTGATCCTGTTCAATCGGAAAATCAAGCGGATCGAAATAATATATTTTACCCGCTTTTTTGAAGCGGACACCTACTACGCTGTACAAAAATTAACCCCCTTGTTTGCCGGTAAAAGGAACCCCTAAGCAAGTCCGCTCCCTGGTGATCCATGCTTGTCCTTCCTATACGTTAAACCCATACTCCCAGGCAAAGCTTGATCCGGAGGATATATATAATAACCCTTTAACTTTCCAGTCGGATTAGGAACTGCTCCAGACACAGCTGGGCGTTGGCATTGGAACGGAGTTTGCGTGTGCTCTCCGCCGCGAATTCCATATAAGCCACCCATTGTTCCGTACTCCGCTGACGGGCAGCCTTGGAAATAAAGTCTACCTGATCTATGAAAACAATACTTTCGTGTCTCCGGTACAGGAAGTGGAGCATATCTTTGAACCACAGGTGGAACATGCTGAAAAGAATATCCAAATGTTCACCGAGCCCGGTCTTGAACAGCTTCTGCCCGGCGGTCGCCACCGCGGTGCTGCCTTTGCCCAAAGACTCCTTTGCTAATTGTAACACTAGATTTCTCATTTCTGCAAACCAATTCTGTGCCAAAAGTTCCCTGCAGCCGTCAAGTCCTGAGGTCAGCGATACCGCACACCGGGCCATCGGAGCCGGAACCCCCTCCGATGATAATGCCTGAAGCATGATCTCCGGATGCAGCGGGCTGAACGGAATGCGCTGAGTTCTTGACTGTATCGTCGGAAGCAGGGAACTAATATTCTCGGAGAGCAGAATACCCACTGCAGGAGCGGGCGGCTCTTCCAAAAACTTGAGCAGACTGTTGGCGGCTTGCACCGTCATTTTGTCCGCTCCTTCTATAATATAGACCTTCGGGTTAGTTCCTTCCGACCGGTAGGAAAACACGCGCTGCAGCTCACGGATCTGGTCGATCTTCAGACTCGCCCCATCCGGCTTCAGCAGTGTCAGATCCGGGTGATTGCCATGCTCCACCTTCCGGCATTCGAGACATTCGCCGCAAGCGTCATCCTGGCATTTGGTGCAGAATATCGCTTGGGCGAACATCAAAGCCGTTTTCATCTGCCCGCTTCCGGAGGGGCCGGTGAACAAATAGGCATGACTGACCGCATCCTTACGCAGAGCATTTTGCAGCAGGCGTTTGGCATCCTCCTGGCCTAATATATCATGAAAAGGCATAAATTCCTCCAACTCTTTTAAAAAGCAAGGTTAATCAGCATCCCGCGAATTTCCCCGACCCGGCCCAGCAGATCAATACGGCCCTGTTCACTTTCCAGCAGGTCATCAGCAAGATTCAGCAGCGCAGCATCAATCTCCTCCAGCAGCTTGTAACGCTTGCCTCTGCCGCGCCGGTCCCAGCCCTTCGTTTCCTTCAGAATGACCCCGCGGCGCGCAGTCTCCTCCAGAAATTTCTTGACCATATTCCGGTAAATAGCCAGTTCACGGACGGTCATTGACTTGGCTAACCGGTCGCCCTGCTGCTGGATATCCTTAATCTGGCGGTTCAATTCATCTATGGTTTTTTGCTCACCCTGCTGCTGAAAGATATCCGTGAATGTCTTCTGCTGGACAGGCCGGCGTTCCCCGTCAGCATTCGGGAGTTCACTCTTTAAGGGCCTGTAGCCCGGATTTATCTTCAAAGGTATCTACCGTCCTTATTTGTTTATTGCCTGTAGATGCTTAGTAATGCTCGAACCGGTCGACAGGAAGCACGAATACAGTAGCTCCGCCTACCTGCACTTCAACCGGAAGCGGCAAATAGGAATCCGTTGTACCGCTCATCGGTGTAACCGGAGTAACAAGCTGTTCACGGACTTTGCAGCTGTTGCGGATAACGCCGAGTACAGCTTCTACCTGGGAGTCGTCAACACCAATCAAAAACGTGGTATTGCCTGCCCGCAGGAATCCGCCGGTACTTGCCAGTTTGGTTGCACGAAAGTTTGCTTTGACTAGTTCACTGGACAGCCTGTTGCTGTCTTTATCCTGGATAATGGCAATGATCAAATTCATCTTCGTTTTCCCTCCTACAATTTAGTTATTGTACAGCAGCACACTTATTAATATTAGACAAGAATAGTCAAAAACCCTTTAATAAGCGTTCCTCCAGCGTCCGGACAATATCCTGCTCCACCATATGGACAGGACGGTTGGCATCAAGCACTACAATGCGCCGGGGATCTGACTGCACAATGAGCTGATAACCTTCCCGGACTTTCTGGTGAAAGGCCAGGCTTTCCAGATCGAGCCGGTTAACCTCCCGTTCTCCATTAGCGGCAATCCGCGACAGTCCTACTTCAGGATCAACATCCAGGTAGAACGTAAGATCAGGCATCCGGCTGCCGATTGCAAAACGGTTAATGCTCCAGACCTCTTCTATACCCAGTCCCCTGGCATGCCCCTGATAGACCAGGCTGCTGTCAACAAAACGGTCACACAGTACAGTAAGACCTTCCTTCAGTGCAGGCTCGACTACCTCCGCCAAATGCTGGCTTCTTGCTGCTGCATACAGCAGTGCCTCTGTCCGCGCATCCATGGCTGTGTGTGCCGGATTGAGAATAATCGAACGGATTTTCTCGGCGATCTCAACGCCTCCCGGTTCACGGGTAACGAGATAAGGCATGGAGTGGTTCTGGAGATATGCGGCTACCCGCCCCAGTACTGTTGTTTTTCCTGAGCCATCGCCTCCCTCCAGAGTAATGAAGAAACCCTCGCGTCCCACTTATTCCTCTCCGCCCTTCTTATTGTTGTATACTGTGACATGCTGTAAGGCCGGATCGCTGCAGGCCTGAAACTTGGCTCCGCCTTTGCTGAGGCTGCTGAGCCTGCGCTGTACAGCTTCTGTAATGATTTCGCCCGGATAAAGCAGCGGAATGCCTGGAGGGTATGGAATGACCATCTCTGCTGCCACTCTTCCTACACTGTATTCAAGTGGAATGGGTTCTGTTTCCCTTGGATCAACCGGTTTTAGGGAAAAAGACACCGGTGCCGAAACAGAGTGTCCGCTAAAATTGTTCCACGTGGAATTATTTGCGGTACTGGTCTGCCCATTCTCCGGCGTATCGAATAACGCAGGTTCAGGCACCGTCCCGGTAAAGTCAGCGGCTGAATACGACTCTGGCAGCCCATGCCCCTTATCACCACTCTTGTCTGATACAGGCAGCCGGGCTGGCGCTTCAGCCTCAATCTCTGCCAGCGCAGCCAGCAGCCGCTCCGTCTCTTCCGCCTTCGAGCCTAGGCTGAAGGCCAGCACTACATGCCGGTGATCGCTCATCTCCGGCACAATGCCCTTTTCCTCGAGCTTGCACTGCAGCTCGAAGCCTGTCAGGACCCCGGCGGCGTCATAAATGACGGCTTTGAAAGGGTCCTGCGTGCAGTACGCCGCCGTGCCCTGCGGCGGCGTCCCTTCTCCGGCGGCTGCAGCAGCGCCGCCTGAACGCTGCAGCGGCACAGCCGGCTGCAGCAGCCCGTAGCGCGGCTGCTCTGCGAGGCCGCGCCTGAGCTTGTCCACGGCGGCAAGTCCCGCCGTGAAGGCACCGGCAGGCTGGCTGTGCACCAGCCGCCGGGCCAGATCGAGCGAAGCCATCACGGGGTATGATGGGCTGGAGCTCTGCACCATGGCAAGCCGCTGCCGCAGGAGCGTGCGGTCGAGCCGCGGCCCCTGTACATGCAGCATGGCGCCCATGGTCATCGCCGCAAGCATCTTGTGCGTGGACTGCACGACGCCGTCCGCGCCACAGGCCAGCGCCCCTGCCGGAAGCGCCGGATGCAGCCCGTAATGGGCGCCGTGCGCCTCATCGACGAGCAGGGGCACCCCGCTGTCGTGGCAGGCCTCTGCCAGAGGCGCCAGGTCGCTGCCCATGCCGTAGTAATTCGGCATGGTGACCAGCACCGCTGCGGCTTCGGGATAGGCGGCAAGGGCCGCCCGCACACTTTCAGCCGCAGGAGCAACGGCGAGACCGCTGGCGTCATCGATCAGCGGCTCCAGAAAAACAGCCCTGGCCCCCGCCAGCATCAACCCATGAATCACAGACTTGTGGACGTTGCGCTGAAGAATCAGTGTCATTCCCGGCTCAGGGCAGACCGTCAATAGGAGTGCAAGATTACCTGCCGTGCTTCCGCCCACGAGAAAAAAGCTCTCCTCAGCCCCAAAACAATCCGCCGCCAGCTCCTGGGCTTCCTGAATAATCCCCTCAGGATGATGAAGGTCATCCGTGCCTGTAATTTCTGTCACGTCGTGTTTCATGACCTCACCGAGATATCCGGCACCCCGGGACCCGCTGTAAGCTTGTCCATTCTTGTGACCGGGTACATGATAAGAAATATGATTTGTAGCTCTATATTGTTCCAGCATTTCGTATAGAGGTGCCCTGCCAGGCTGTAAATTGTCCATAGTTTATTCCTTCCCTGGGGGTTACCTTCTATTTTAACGCAAATCTGCCTCAACGCCTATGCTTCCGTTCAAAACGATCCTTCACACAACAAAACGGCTCACTACCATTTAGGGCAGAGAACCGTTATCTTGAGTACTTCTTATGCAGCCCGCGCGACACATAACCACCGCCTGATCTTGTTAACCACTATGGATATCTTCACCTTTTGTGGAGCCTACGCATTTTTCTGCAGCTCAATCTTTTTCATCCGGCTGATAAAAAAACGGTATTTGGCATCCTCGGCTTCTGTACGCACCATTTCACTCTCGCAATCCTCACAAATGAAATGGGAGACAATCACAATACCTTCCTCTTTGACCTGTCCGCAAATAATGCAGGGCTGTCCGGTTTGCTGTTCCATAATCATCCCACCTTGACTCTTTTAAGAACAGTATGTTACATATTCTATTATTTTAAACCTTTTCATAGTGTTTTCCTATCCGCCTAGCCTAAAATATAATATTCCTGTACTCCCCCGGCGGTGCCTTCCCTTAATAAGTTTAACAAAATGCTGCTGTCCGCCGATATTAGTAACATGAGTATTTGCAAGGAGGTCAGATCTTTTTTATGGAACCGAATACTAAGGGTGCAGCTACATTTTATCAATACAAGCTTATCAAAAAAATCAACTTAACGCCGGTTAAGCTGCGTATTTATTTGGCGCTCCCTCTTATCTTCATAGTACTGGAAACTGTATTCCTGTCCTGGTGGAGTATTCTCTATGCAGCTGTTGCTGCTCCCGTTCTGTTGTGGATCCAGTATGTGGTCTCACGTTCTGTTTTGCTGATTACGGGTCATCCCATCGTTAAAAGGTGGAAAATTTCTCTTCGCCTTCCTTGGCTGGGCTATATGCCTGAACAATACATCAGCTACGGAATTTTCCGTAAAGTCCAGCTTCATAACTTCTGGATCGGGCTCTGTATTACTGCGCTTTTTGTCGTCTGGTCTCCGCCTGCCTTCACCTCTTCCATGGTGTTCTGCCATCTTTGGCTGCTGCTCCCGAGACTGTATACGCTGATGAAATTGCAACAGGAAGATAAAAGCGGAATGTTAAAGTTCAATCCGACCGATGTATCTTATTACGCCCAGTAACCTCTTTATGCTGCATACATATGGCTGCGAATCGTCTACATTATACGCTAACCAAATAAACGCCGTCCGGCAGCGGACGGCGTTTATTTTATTTACTTTTAAGCCCTTTTACGGAAACCTTGTTTTCCTTCGGAATCATTACTATAAAATAATCGTTATGCACGGTTAAATGTACAATCAGACCCTCTTTTTGAAAAACACGGGAATTCTCTGATTCGTCTTCCTTCAGTTCTTCCCATCCCCAGGCCTTGATAGCTTCCAAGTATGGCTCCGGTACGCCATTCTTCTCTTTAAGCCCCGGCAAAGAGTAACGCACATAATCCATAGCCACATTTGTGGTTGTACTGTCCGGAGAAGTGGCTTCCTTAGGGACAGGAAAGCTTTTTTCATTCATAGCACCCTCAAAGCTGTCCCAGGAAGGCGCCTTTGTTCCGCAGCCAACCAGCATTACACCTACTATACAAACAATGAATAATATCCAAAAGGGGCGGGCTTGCTTCATACCTTAAACCTCCTTACCTCTACCATGCATCTAAAGACACAAAAAAATTCTCTATTAGAATTTACCGGTAGTTCATTCGTATTAAGGCGCTGCTTAATATTTGCACTTTTCTATTATACTTTGATCCGGTATAACGTCGGTAACAAAAATGTCACTCAATTGTAAGCGTTTTATTTACTTTTTAAAACCATACTATGCGGACTGAACGGGTGTTATTTCAGTAACAGTCTCTAAACACAACAAAAAAGCCATTGCTGAGTGATCAGCAATGGCTTGATGTGCTTGGCGGCGTCCTACTCTCCCAGGACCCTTCGGTCCAAGTACCATCGGCGCTGGAGGGCTTAACGGTCGTGTTCGGGATGGGTACGCGTGGAACCCCTCCGCTATCGCCACCAAACGCGCATCTGCGGTGCAAATGCTTCAGGAACTTGATTCCTGAAAACTGAATCCGAAACAAATCTGCGTTTTAATTTTGGATAAGCCCTCGACCGATTAGTATTGGTCAGCTCCATGCATTGCTGCACTTCCACCTCCAACCTATCTACCTCGTCGTCTTCAAGGGGTCTTACTAGTTGGGAAATCTCATCTTGAGGGGGGCTTCACGCTTAGATGCTTTCAGCGCTTATCCCGTCCGTACGTAGCTACCCAGCCATGCTCCTGGCGGAACAACTGGTGCACCAGCGGTACGTCCATCCCGGTCCTCTCGTACTAAGGACAGCTCCTCTCAAATTTCCTGCGCCCACGACAGATAGGGACCGAACTGTCTCACGACGTTCTGAACCCAGCTCGCGTACCGCTTTAATGGGCGAACAGCCCAACCCTTGGGACCTACTTCAGCCCCAGGATGCGATGAGCCGACATCGAGGTGCCAAACCTCCCCGTCGATGTGGACTCTTGGGGGAGATAAGCCTGTTATCCCCAGGGTAGCTTTTATCCGTTGAGCGATGGCCCTTCCATGCGGTACCACCGGATCACTAAGTCCGACTTTCGTCCCTGCTCGACTTGTAGGTCTCGCAGTCAAGCTCCCTTATGCCTTTGCACTCTTCGAATGATTTCCAACCATTCTGAGGGAACCTTTGAACGCCTCCGTTACTCTTTAGGAGGCGACCGCCCCAGTCAAACTGCCCGCCTGACACGGTCCCTGTACCCGCTTAGGGTACCAGGTTAGAACCTAGATACGATCAGGGTGGTATCCCAACGGCGCCTCCACAGAAGCTTGCGCTCCTGCTTCTACGGCTCCCACCTATCCTGTACAGATCGTACCCAAATTCAATATCAAGCTGCAGTAAAGCTCCATGGGGTCTTTCCGTCTTGTCGCGGGTAACCTGCATCTTCACAGGTATTAAAATTTCACCGGATCTCTCGTTGAGACAGCGCCCAAGTCGTTACGCCATTCGTGCGGGTCAGAATTTACCTGACAAGGAATTTCGCTACCTTAGGACCGTTATAGTTACGGCCGCCGTTTACTGGGGCTTCGGTTCATAGCTTCGGGTTACCCCTAACCACTCCCCTTAACCTTCCAGCACCGGGCAGGCGTCAGCCCGTATACTTCGCCTTGCGGCTTCGCACAGACCTGTGTTTTTGCTAAACAGTCGCTTGGGCCTTTTCACTGCGGCCCCCTCGGGCTATTCACCCTACCGAGGCACCCCTTCTCCCGAAGTTACGGGGTCATTTTGCCGAGTTCCTTAACGAGAGTTCTTCCGCGCGCCTTAGAATTCTCTTCTCGCCTACCTGTGTCGGTTTGCGGTACGGGCACCTTCTCCTGACTAGAGGCTTTTCTTGGCAGTGTGAGATCATGACCTTCGCTACTGTAATTTTCGCTCCCCATCACAGCCCAGCCTTACGGTGTGCGGATTTGCCTACACACCAGCCTCACTGCTTAGACGGACATCCATCAGTCCGCGTCACTACCCTCCTGCGTCACCCCATCGCTCATAGCGGATTACGGTGGTACAGTAATTTCAAACTGTTGTCCTTCGACTACGCCTGTCGGCCTCGCCTTAGGTCCCGACTTACCCTGAGCGGACGAGCCTTCCTCAGGAAACCTTGGGCTTTCGGCGGATCAGATTCTCACTGATCTTTTCGTTACTCATACCGGCATTCTCACTTGTGTACTCTCCAGCGCTCCTTACGGTACACCTTCAACGCATACACAACGCTCCCCTACCCCTGATGCATACGCATCAAGCCATAGCTTCGGTGGTGTGTTTAGCCCCGTTACATTTTCGGCGCAGAGTCACTCGACCAGTGAGCTATTACGCACTCTTTCAATGGTGGCTGCTTCTAAGCCAACATCCTGGTTGTCTGTGCAACTCCACATCCTTTCCCACTTAACACACACTTGGGGACCTTAGCTGATGGTCTGGGCTGTTTCCCTTTTGACAATGGATCTTAGCACTCACTGTCTGACTCCCGGCAAGAAGTAAATGGCATTCGGAGTTTGACTGAGCTTGGTAACCCTTGCGGGCCCCGCACCCAATCAGTGCTCTACCTCCACCACTCCATTCACCGAGGCTAGCCCTAAAGCTATTTCGGGGAGAACCAGCTATCTCCGAGTTCGATTGGAATTTCTCCGCTACCCCCACCTCATCCCCGCACTTTTCAACGTACGTGGGTTCGGGCCTCCAGTGCGTGTTACCGCACCTTCACCCTGGACAGGGGTAGATCACACGGTTTCGGGTCTACGTCCACATACTCAGTCGCCCTATTCAGACTCGCTTTCGCTGCGGCTCCGGCTTCTCACCTTAACCTTGCATGTTAAACGTAACTCGCCGGTTCATTCTACAAAAGGCACGCCATCACCCATAAAACGGGCTCTGACTTCTTGTAAGCACACGGTTTCAGGTTCTATTTCACTCCCCTTCCGGGGTGCTTTTCACCTTTCCCTCACGGTACTGTTTCACTATCGGTCGCCAGGTAGTATTTAGCCTTAGCAGATGGTCCTGCTGGATTCATACGGGGTTTCACGTGCCCCGCACTACTCGGGATCCGTCTCGGAGAGAACACAGTTTAGGTTACAGGGCTTTTACCTCTATCGCGGGCCTTTCCAGACCTCTTCACCTACCATATTCTTTTGTAACTCCATGTGAGACGTCCCACAACCCCAGGAGGCAAGCCCCCTGGTTTAGGCTGTTCCGCGTTCGCTCGCCGCTACTGACGGAATCACTATTGTTTTCTCTTCCTCAGGGTACTTAGATGTTTCAGTTCCCCTGGTCTGCCTCTGCACATCCTATGTATTCAGATGTGAGTGACTGCGAATTACCACAGCCGGGTTTCCCCATTCGGACACCCCCGGATCAAAGCTTGCTTACAGCTCCCCGAGGCAGTTTCGTTGTTCGCCACGTCCTTCGTCGGCTCCTGGCGCCTAGGCATCCTCCGTGTGCTCTTATTAGCTTAACCAACGCTACGGTGTTTCGCTTGTTTGCTCATCTTGTTTTGAATAGCGCGTCCGGATCACTCCGTACGCTAGAATATTCAAAGCCAAAAGTCGCTTCACAATCGAAAACCTTCGCTTTCAGCATCGCTATTAAATCTTCACTTGTTTACACAAGTTCAGCTTAAAGGAATGTTCTAAAACGCAAATTCGTTTCGGTATCCAGTTTTCAAGGATCAAGTTTCTGTAAGTTCTGGTCAATCACAGCTGTGTCGATAGAAGTTACAGAATGTTGAGAGCTTAAACTCTCAAAACTGAGCAACGAGTGAGTAACTAACCGACCGGTTAGATTTAAGATTTGAATGTCTTCATTGCAGAAGACGATTCTCCATAGAAAGGAGGTGATCCAGCCGCACCTTCCGATACGGCTACCTTGTTACGACTTCACCCCAATCATCTACCCCACCTTCGGCGGCTGGCTCCCTTGCGGGTTACCCCACCGACTTCGGGTGTTGTAAACTCTCGTGGTGTGACGGGCGGTGTGTACAAGACCCGGGAACGTATTCACCGCGGCATGCTGATCCGCGATTACTAGCAATTCCGACTTCATGCAGGCGAGTTGCAGCCTGCAATCCGAACTGAGACCGGCTTTGCTGGGATTGGCTCCACCTCGCGGCTTCGCTTCCCGTTGTACCGGCCATTGTAGTACGTGTGTAGCCCAGGTCATAAGGGGCATGATGATTTGACGTCATCCCCACCTTCCTCCGGTTTGTCACCGGCAGTCACTCTAGAGTGCCCAGCTTAACCTGCTGGCAACTAAAGTCAAGGGTTGCGCTCGTTGCGGGACTTAACCCAACATCTCACGACACGAGCTGACGACAACCATGCACCACCTGTCTCCTCTGTCCCGAAGGCCGCCTCTATCTCTAGAGGATTCAGAGGGATGTCAAGACCTGGTAAGGTTCTTCGCGTTGCTTCGAATTAAACCACATACTCCACTGCTTGTGCGGGTCCCCGTCAATTCCTTTGAGTTTCAGTCTTGCGACCGTACTCCCCAGGCGGAGTGCTTACTGTGTTAACTTCGGCACCAAGGGTATCGAAACCCCTAACACCTAGCACTCATCGTTTACGGCGTGGACTACCAGGGTATCTAATCCTGTTTGCTCCCCACGCTTTCGCGCCTCAGCGTCAGTTACAGCCCAGAAAGTCGCCTTCGCCACTGGTGTTCCTCCACATCTCTACGCATTTCACCGCTACACGTGGAATTCCACTTTCCTCTTCTGTACTCAAGCGATCCAGTTTCCAGTGCGACCCCAGGTTGAGCCCAAGGTTTAAACACCAGACTTAAATCGCCGCCTGCGCGCGCTTTACGCCCAATAATTCCGGACAACGCTTGCCCCCTACGTATTACCGCGGCTGCTGGCACGTAGTTAGCCGGGGCTTTCTTCTCAGGTACCGTCACTCCGGCAGCAGTTACTCTACCGGACGTTCTTCCCTGGCAACAGAGCTTTACGATCCGAAAACCTTCATCACTCACGCGGCGTTGCTCCGTCAGGCTTTCGCCCATTGCGGAAGATTCCCTACTGCTGCCTCCCGTAGGAGTCTGGGCCGTGTCTCAGTCCCAGTGTGGCCGTTCACCCTCTCAGGTCGGCTACGCATCGTCGCCTTGGTGAGCCGTTACCTCACCAACTAGCTAATGCGCCGCAGGCCCATCCCGTAGTGACAGATCGCTCCGTCTTTCATTCTTTCTTCAGGAGAAAAAAGAAATTATCCGGTATTAGCTACCGTTTCCGGTAGTTATCCCAGGCTATGGGGCAGGTTGCCTACGTGTTACTCACCCGTCCGCCGCTAAGCAACGGTTTCCCAAGGGAAACCGTTAGCTCCGCTCGACTTGCATGTATTAGGCACGCCGCCAGCGTTCGTCCTGAGCCAGGATCAAACTCTCCAATTAGTATTGAAAAGAGCGATAGCTCATTTTGAAACATCTGACGAGAATTTGCATTCTCATTTTTGGATCTCACCGAAGTGATTTCCAGGTACTCACTCGTTGTTCAGTTTTCAAAGATCAAGCTCGTTGTTAGTGTCGATTATCTCGTCACCAGCAACTCTTATACTATATCACATCCGACCGATCAATGCAAGCTTTTTTTTATTTTCTTATTTTAGCTTAGCGTTGATGTTTCGCGGCCAGATATAGAATATACCACGTATAAATTATCTTTGCAAGTACTTTTTTAGAAGACTCATATATAGACTATAAGACCGCAACTCTCTGTTCCGCGTGAAGGCATTCTTCAGTTATTGCGGTCTCGATAATAAAATTAGATTATCCTCTCAGGCGATGATTTCCTGAATGTACAGGTTCCGTTCCATCATCAGGTTAACAATCATACCTTCTACCTGAACCATAGGCCGTGTAGGATTACTGCGGTCTGTAAAAATGATCTCTCCATGACGACCATCGCTAAGTTTTATTTTGGTCCCGCTGTGCAGATCCGTTGTCTTCTGAATGAAAGTCTGTACGATGGCCGGATCCAGCTTGCCGAAGCTTTCCGCCAAAAGCTGCTCCAAAACCAGATAAGGCGACTGGGCTCTTCTGTAGGCTTTCTCCAGTGTCATTGCATGGAATATATCTGCCACTGCTACAATCTTCGCATAAAAGTGAATCTGGCTTCCCTCAAGCCGCAGGGGATACCCGGAGCCGTCAATTTTCTCATGATGCTGCAGTGCCGCAAGTCTTACGCCTTCATTAATCGCTGTAACCCCCCTCAGCAGCTGGTATCCGTAGGTAGTGTGTCTGCGGACTTCCTCTACTTCCGCTGCAGTCAAAGGTGTTGGCTTTTGCAGCAGTGAGCTGTCTACCTTCACGTTACCGATGTCATGCAGCAAGCCGGCAAAGGCAGCCTGCATCCAATCCTTTTGCGGATATCCGCACCACTGGGCAATCTTATAAGAGGTTAGAGCTGAAAGAACTGCGTTATGATAATTATAATCCTGATCAAGCAGTACCCTAGGGGCAAACTTCAGGACATGATAATCTTTGAGCTGACTTATCAATGATTCCAGCTGGCTCCGCAGTTCAAAAATAGGCAGCGCGGCGGCGGCGGCCGAGTGATAGCTCTTTTTAATGAGCGCCAGCATTTTTTCATATTCATCATGAAGAGGGGAATTCGTCTTGGCAAGCCGCGACTGGTTAATCGTAGCACCTGCTTTGACGGATGACTGCTTGGCAGCTGCCGCCGGCTCCGGAGATTTATTCTCAGCTTGCACCCCTTCAACCTCTACCTGCTGAATCAGAAAAGCCTGCAAAATCTCAATATCGCGCGGCAGTATGATTTTTCCTTTTGCAAATAATACCCCGCCCAAGGGAGTGACAACATCTTTAGTGATCTTTGAACCCGGTTTAACTTCTGTTACCGATATGCTCGGCATAAACTCAGCCCCTCTATTTCTGTGGCACTTGGCTTTTAGGAATTACATTTAATTTGTTAATTATAGTATGGAAAATTGCAGGCGACTAGATAGAGCAGGGACATTACTCATAAAAATTTACACATATATAAAAAGAGCATGAGTTTCTGATAGAAACCCATGCCCTTTCTGTAATCTTATCTATTATTCTTCGTTGCTTTCTTCATCTTGGTTATCAGATTCAGGCTGGTCAGACGTTACTGCTTCTTCTGCTGCTTCACCTAGAACCTCTTCGCCATCCTCAAGCTCAGGCAGCTCTTCCTCTTTGTCTGCTCTGCACAGCGTCGCTACCGCATCATCCTCACGGATATTAATCAGCTTAACGCCCTGCGCATAACGGCCCATTGTGGAGATACCATCCATGCTTGTACGGATCAGGGTACCGCTTGTCGTGATAATCATCAGGTCTTCATCCTTCTTAACAACCTTCAGACCGACTACCGGACCATTCTTATCCGTAAGGTTAATCGTCTTGATGCCCTTACCGCCACGGGTCTGTGAACGGTAATCGGCCGCTGGTGTCCGCTTGCCGTAACCCTTAGTCGTTACAATAAGCACTTCCAGATCCTTATCGACACAATCCATACCGATCACATGGTCATTGTCGTCAAGGGTAATCCCCTTAACCCCGGTTGCGCTGCGGCCCATGGAACGCACATCGTTCTCGGAGAAAGTAATGGACATCCCGCGTGCAGTACCGATAATCAGATTCTGCTCACCGTCAGTCAGCTTCACTTCAATCAGGGAATCCTCTTCCCGCAGGTTGATAGCAATAAGTCCGCCTTTGCGGATGTTATTGTAATCTTCCAGAGGGGTCTTCTTCACTATCCCTTCACGGGTCGCAAAGAACAGATACTTATCACTGTCCCCCTCCTCAACCTGGATGACTGCACTGATCTTCTCGCCCTGCTCAATCTGAATCAGGTTGATGATCGGTGTTCCCCGTGCCGTACGGCCCAGCTCAGGAATCTCGTAAGCTTTGATCCGGTATACTTTACCCTTATCGGTAAAGAACATCAGATAGTTGTGGGAATTACTTACGAAGAGATGCTCTACGAAATCCTCATCCTTCGTATCCATACCGATAACACCCCGGCCTCCGCGCTTCTGGCTGCGGTAGGTGCTGACTGGCAGGCGTTTGATGTAGCCGGTGTGGGTAATAGTAATTACAACCTCTTCACGCGGGATCAGATCCTCATCGAGAATGCTCTCTTCACCGATGGTAATCTCAGTGCGGCGGTCATCCGAATACTTGTCACGGATTTCCTGAAGTTCATTGCTGATGATATCAAGCACAAGGTGCTCGTTAGCCAGAATCTCGCGGTACTCGGCAATTTTGGCCATCAGCTCATTATATTCATTTTCAATCTTCTCACGTTCCAGTCCGGTCAGGCGCTGCATCCGCATATCGAGAATGGCCTGAGCCTGCTCAACGCTGAGACTGAAGGTCTCAATCAAGCCTTCACGGGCAATATCGGTTGTACGGGAAGCTCTGATCAGTGCAATGACTTCGTCCAGATGATCCAGCGCGATCCGCAGACCTTCCAGGATATGCGCCCGTGCCTCTGCTTTCTTGAGATCAAAGATTGTCCGGCGGCGGATTACTTCAATCTGGTGCTGCAAATAGTGATACAGCACTTCGCGAAGATTCAGAATCTTCGGCTCTTTGCCGACGATAGCCAGCATATTAATGCCGAAGGTGGACTGCATTGCAGTATGCTTGTAGAGATTGTTCAAGACTACATTCGGATTAACATCCCGTCTCATCTCGATCACGACCCGCATACCATTGCGGTCAGATTCGTCACGAAGATCGGTAATGCCTTCGATCCGTTTTTCGCGGACCAGTTCCGCAATCTTCTCTACGAGTCTGGCTTTGTTGACCTGATAAGGCAATTCGTGCACAATAATCCGTGCTTTTCCGTTATTCTCTTCAATGACTGCCTTGGCGCGCATCGTAACCGATCCGCGGCCTGTCCGGTAGGCCTGGCGAATACCTTCACGGCCCAATATATACCCTGCAGTAGGGAAATCCGGTCCTTGAATATACTCCATGAGCTCCATAGGCGTAATGTCCGGATTCTTGATCATTGCCTGCACACCGTCAATAACCTCACCCAGGTTATGCGGAGGAATATTGGTTGCCATCCCTACAGCGATTCCGCCTACCCCGTTAACGAGCAGATTAGGATAACGTGCAGGCAATACTACCGGCTCATTCTCTTCACCGTCGTAGTTGGGTGCAAAATCTACCGTTTCTTTATTGAGATCCCGAAGCATCTCACCGGCAATTTTGGACAGCCTTGCTTCTGTATACCGCATTGCAGCAGCCATATCTCCGTCAATCGATCCAAAGTTACCGTGCCCGTCTATGAGCATATAGCGCATGGAGAAATCCTGGGCCATCCGTACCATTGTTTCATATACAGCAGAGTCCCCGTGAGGGTGATACTTACCGATAACCTCACCAACGATTCTCGCTGATTTCTTGTGAGGCTTATCCGAGAACATCCCAAGTTCCGACATCGCAAACAAAATGCGTCGGTGAACAGGCTTGAGTCCGTCCCGCACATCCGGCAAAGCCCGGCTGACAATGATGCTCATCGCGTAATCCATAAAGGATTCGCGCATTTCCTCACCAATGTCCCGATCTTTGATTTGCGGGTTATTTTGTTCAGCCATGAGTTGCTGGACCTCCTTCAGTTAAAAACCGCTACCCTTTATTATATTACTTTCACAAAAGTAGCACAATTAAACGCCATGGTCTTATATCTTCTATTTTTGATTTCTTTTAGCATTGACAGGGGTATTTGCCCTTTCCGCTTATGTCTTCGGTACATAGACTGTAAGGACATGAAGAGTAGCTTTCTGGCCTGTTTTTGTCCAAAAAGTCATAACCCCATATCCTTATATTATAACATTATTTAGTTGTCTTGTCCTGAATTTTCAGCTTTGAAGGAGGAAGATAATGAGGATTCAAAGGGTCTCCAGTAAATGGGCCAAAACAAAAGTCATTTTGCAAAACCGTCCGCTGTCAGTCTTCATTCCGGAAACGCGGAAGTATAGCCTGGACAGTCTGAAGGAACTGCTCGGGCTGTATGGAACAGTGTTTATAAAACCCGACCGCGGTACCTACGGTAACGGAGTCATGCGGGCAGAACAGCGTATAGTACATTTAAGTTCAAGCGAGCAGCAGCCGGGTACCGAGCATAGTGAATCAGAGGGAAATGAAGCCCTCCTCTCCCAGCAGATCATGTATGTCCTCAGATATAATATGGATGCAGAAGCTTTCTCCTCACCGGAACTGCTTCATGCAGCGATTAAGCGGCGGATTCAGGGACGTGTCTATCTGATCCAGCAGGGTATTGATCTTCTACGTCATGACGACCGCCCCTTTGACCTCAGGATACTTACGCAAAAAAATCTGAAAGGCGGCTGGGAGACAACAGGAATGGTGGGAAGAGTCGCCGCTCCGCTCAAAATCGTCACCAATTATCATAGCGGCGGCAGCGTTCTGCCCGTAAAAGCGCTGCTTAAAGGCCATATGATTCCGGATGAGCTGACAAAAGCGGTTCAAAACCTGAAGAACCTTGGAGTACGGATCGCCGCCCAGCTGGAAACCGCCTATCCTGACATCAAGGAAATTGGTCTGGATGTAGCGCTGGACCAGCATCATGATCCTTGGCTGCTCGAGGTCAATACGCTTCCTGCCATTATGGTGTTCAAGCAGTTTCCCGATAAATCGATCTACCGCAGAATTCACCGCTACGCTGTAGCTTACGGACGCCTTAAGAAAAGCAAAACAACCGCCAAAGCTTCCTCCCGCCGCAAGTCCCTCTCTAAACGTTAACCAGCATCTTCGTCCCAATAAAAGAACCTCCGGGCAGCTATTCATCTGGAGAATAGCACCCGGAGGTTCCGTATGAAACATCGTCACAGCCTGGTGTGACAGGTTCTTGATTTAAATATCAAGGTTGCGCACAGATTGGGCATGTTCATGTATGAACTCACGCCGCGGCTCCACATTATCTCCCATAAGCGTATCGAAGATACCGTCAGCCAGAATAGCGTCCTCAATCGTAACCTGAAGCATGGTGCGGCTCTCAGGGTCCATCGTTGTATCCCAGAGCTGCTCCGCGTTCATCTCTCCCAGTCCTTTGTAGCGCTGTACGTTAACCTTCACGTTCTCGCCGAAGCTGGCGATGATCTCGTCACGTTCCTTCTCGGACTGTGCGTAGCGGATTACCTTGTTGCGCTCAATCTTGAAGAGCGGCGGCTGGGCGATATAAATAAAGCCCGCTTCGATGATCTTCCGCATGTAGCGGTAGAAGAAGGTCAGCAGCAAGGTACGGATGTGGGCACCGTCTACGTCAGCGTCTGTCATAATGACGATTTTGTGATAACGCGCCTTCGACAGGTCGAATTCATCGCTGATCCCTGTTCCCAGAGCTGTAATAATTGCGCGGATCTCGGCATTGGACAAAATGCGGTCAAGCCGTGCTTTTTCCACGTTCAGAATCTTACCGCGCAGCGGCAGGATCGCCTGGAAGTGGCGGTCGCGGCCCTGCTTGGCAGAACCTCCGGCAGAGTCACCTTCGACGATATACAGCTCACTGATCGAAGCGTCCTTGGAAGAGCAGTCGGCCAACTTGCCCGGAAGGGCGCTGACTTCAAGCGCACTCTTGCGGCGGGTCAGCTCACGGGCTTTGCGTGCTGCTTCACGTGCACGTGAAGCCTGCAGCGCTTTATCCAGTACACGGCGGGAAACAGCCGGGTTCTCCTCCAGGAATTCCTGAAGCTTCTCACCGAACAGCGACTCGACTACCCCGCGGACTTCACTGTTGCCGAGTTTGGTCTTGGTCTGTCCCTCAAACTGCGGCTCCGGAATTTTGACAGAAATAATCGCTGTTAGTCCTTCACGGACATCATCCCCGGTGAGGTTGCCGCTGCTGTCCTTAATGACGCCGGTCTTGCGGGCATAATCATTAATAATCCGGGTCAATGCGCTCTTAAAGCCGGATTCATGTGTTCCGCCTTCATGCGTATTAATATTATTGGCAAAAGAATAAATATTCTCGGTATATGAATCGTTATATTGCAGAGCCACTTCCACCGCAATCATATCACGCGAGCCTTCCACGTAAATTGGTTCCTCGTGCAGCGCCTCTTTTTTCTCATTGAGATATTTCACATATTCCACGATACCGCCATCGTACTTGAACGTATTGGAAGTCCCGGTCCGTTCATCCGTCAGTGAAAGCTCAATTCCCTTGTTCAGGAATGCCAGCTCACGGATACGGGTAAGCAGGGTCGTATAATCATACACAGTTGTTTCGGTGAAAATCTCCGGATCGGGAAGGAAGGTTGTAGTCGTTCCTGTCTCGTCGGAATCGCCGATAATCTTGATATCATACTGCGGGGCACCGCGTCTGTACTCCTGCCGGTACGCATGGCCGTCACGTTTGACCGTTACAACCACTTTCTCGGACAACGCGTTCACGACAGATATACCTACACCGTGAAGACCGCCGGAAACTTTATATCCACCGCCTCCGAATTTACCGCCTGCATGCAGAACGGTCATTACAACTTCCAGAGTCGATTTCTTCAGCTTTACGTTCTCTCCGACAGGGATACCCCGTCCGTTATCAATAACCGTAATGCTGTTATCTTCATGAATAATCACTTGAATCCGGTCGCAAAAACCTGCCAGCGCCTCATCGATACTATTATCGACGACCTCCCAGACCAAATGATGCAGACCTTTGGAGCTGGTGGAGCCGATGTACATGCCGGGACGTTTCCGAACAGCCTCCAGCCCTTCCAGTACCTGAATCTGGCTCTCATCATATGTCGGTTGATTCATTGACATGCCTTCACCTACTTCTTTCTGATTATCTCTTATAACTTCAAAACTTTATATTTCTAACAAGATTTTGGCTCTTTTTTTGAGAGTGGAGGAGGAAATGGGGGAGTAGTACACAGTATTTTTGGTGACGACTATGGATTTCGCTTCCTCTTCACCGATTCGTTCCAGTCTTTTATCCTGTTCGGAATGAATAATGAACTGCTTCGACACTTTGGAGGATTTCTCAATCGATATATCAAAGATAGCAATCAGCTCTGAGGACCGAATAACCTTTTCTCCGCCCAAATGTATATACATAGACTTCCTCCGCTCTTTATAGCTCCACTTTTCCGTCATGGACATGATACAGGCTTGCGCCTTTCAGCTTGTCGGTGCTTAGTCCCTCTACACCGGTGGCGGTGATGAAGGTTTGGACCTTGCTCTGAAAAGTTTCTATGAGCTGGGTCTGACGGTAGGGATCAAGCTCGGACAGAACATCATCAAGAAGCAGCACAGGATACTCTCCGATCTCCTCATGGATCAGCTCGATTTCCGCCAGCTTAAGTGATAAAGCCGCCGTACGCTGCTGCCCCTGGGAACCGTAGACCTGAGCTTCTCTTCCGTTGATAAAAAAGGACAGGTCATCCCTATGGGGACCCGTCAGCGTCATGCCGCGCCTGATTTCCTGTTCTCTCGTTTGTGATAACTTTAACATAAAATTGTCTAATAAGACAGCTTCATCTTCCGTATCGCGTTCTCCAAAAGAAGGGACATACAGTAATTTGAGCTCTTCTCCGCCATTCGTAATTCCCTTATGAATGGTCTCGGCCCATATTTGCAGCTTCTTTATGAATTGTTTCCTTTTTTTGACGATTTTAACACCATGCTCAACAAGTTGGGCATCCCAAATTTCCAGCAGCTCTTTGCCCGAGGCTTCCTTCCCCCATAACTGCTTGAGCAGATTCCCTCTTTGCACCAGTATCTTCTGGTATTGCTGCAGGTGAAAAAGGTAGCTTGGCTGCACCTGTCCGATCTCCATATCCAGGAACCGGCGTCTGATTCCCGGTGTCCCTTTTACGATTTCCAGATCTTCGGGGGCAAACATCACCACATTAAGCGATCCTACAAACTCACTAAGCCGGCGCTGCTCCAGTCCGTTAATCTTGGCTTTTTTGCCTTGGGCGGACAGGATCAGCTCCAGCTTCAAATCCCCGTATTTACGTTCTATTTCGGCTGTAATCTGTGCCGCACCACCTGGAGCATCAAATGAGATGAGCTCCTTATCCTTGGAGGTACGGTGGCTTTTGGTCATGGCCAGGACAAATAGGGCCTCCATGAGGTTTGTTTTGCCCTGGGCATTCTGACCGAGGATCAGGTTTACATCGCCCAGGTTCTCTAGACGCAGCAGGCCGTAGTTGCGGTAATTCTGCAGGCCGATATTTTTAACAAACACGAAGCCCTTCCTCCTTGGGTGACTACTCTTTTATTCCGCCGCCTTCAACTTCGAAAACGCCGTTGTCCTGAACCTCTATTGTATCACCCGGGTACAGCTTTCTTCCACGCCGGTCTTCTTTTTCCCCGTTCACAAGCACATGCCCTTCCTGCAGCAGCGCTTTGGCCATCCCCCCTGTGGATACACAATCGGAGAGTTTCAAAAACTGGTCCAGCTTAATATATCCACTGTGGATAAGTATTTTTTTCATGTTTTTTATCCTTTCCACCACTTATCCACAAGTTCATGGACAGCGGCGTTAATTGGTTGTGCGGTATGGCAGAATGACGTACAGGCTCTTGCTTTCATCCAGCGGCTTCAAAATGATCGGGCTCATCATTCCCGTAAAGGCGATAACGAGCTGCTCACTTTCTACAACCTTCAGCACATCAAGCATATATTTGGAGTTGAAGGAGATTTTGAGCGGTTCGCCTTTGAAATCAATGACTTCCAGCTCTTCACGGACTTTACCCAGCTCCGAGGAACTGGAAGAGATCTCAACATCGCCGTTCTCCAGCGTCTGCATGCGGACGATATTTGTTTTTTCTTCACGGGACAGCAAATAAGCGCGGTCAATCGATTCGCTTAATTTTTTTGTATCAAGAGTCAGTTCTGTTTTGTAGCTGGTCGGAATAATTCTAGAAGTATCCGGATATACGCCGTCCAGGATGCGGGAATAGAACAGGACCTTGTCAATTTTGAACAGCACCTGGTTATCGGCAACGACAATATCAACCAGCATATTCTGGTCAGGGATGATTTTACTGAGCTCATTCAGCGTTTTACCGGCAATAACTACATTTCCGAAGTGAACATTCTCCGTACCTTCCAGATGGGCGGCTCTTGTTGCCAGCCGGTGGCGGTCAGTCGCGGTGAACTTGAATTCATTATCCTGAAGATTCCACAGAATACCTGTCAGAATCGGTGTTGTCTCTTGGGTGGAGATGGAAAAGGCAGTCTGTTTGATCATATTTTTCAGCAGGTCGCCGGGAATCGAGATGGTGTCGTTCTCTTCGATGCTTGGCAGCACAGGAAATTCCTCAGGATCAAGGCCGACGATCTGGATTTCGGTGGAACCGGAAGAGATATAGGTTTGAAAGCCCTCCTTCACTTCCATATGAATTTCTTTGGAGGGAAGCTTCTTGATGATCTCGACGAAAAACTTGGCGGGAAGCACAACGCTGCCGGGCCGTTCCACTTTGACGATCGTATGGCTGTCATTCTCTGCCGGTATAAAAGACTGGATGGAAATATCGGTATCGCTTGCCGTCAAAGTAACGCCCTGGTGATTAACCTCCAGCTTGATACCGGTCAGAATCGGGATGGTTGTTCTGCTGGAAATGGCCTTGGAAACGTGTCCGATGGATTCGTTGAGTTCATTTTTAAGAATGCTTATTTTCATGATTTCACTCCTAGCTGAAAAATTGGGAAATTGCCGCTTTTGAATTCTTCTTCCTGCAGGCTGTTTAGAAGATGAATTATTATAGATCTTTAATAGTATTAGTAGTAGGGGCTCCGTTTATGTGGATAACTCCTGAGAACCGCATAAAATTAAGCCTACCCACATGTGTATAGATTGTGTATAGGCTCTTTGTTCCTCTTAGGAAGGATTTTTAATTTTCTCCGCAAGATTATTTACCACTTTGTACAACTCCTGATCGACCTTTAGAGACTGTGTAATCTTCTCATGGGCATGTATGACAGTTGTATGGTCCCTTCCCCCAAATGCCTCCCCGATCTTCGGCAAGGAATAATCGGTTAACTCGCGGGATAGATACATGGCAATCTGTCTTGGAAAAGCAACGGCTTTGGTACGCTTGCGCGCTTTGAAATCCTCCATGCGCAGGTTGTAGTATTCACCGACCTTTTGCTGAATATCACCGATCGTGATCATCTTCGGCCGGCTGGATGGAATGATATCCTTCAGCGCTTCGGCTGCCAGATGCGTAGTCACGTCCTGGTTAGTCAGAGAAGAGTAGGCTACAACCCGTATAAGAGCACCTTCCAGTTCACGGATGTTCGTGTCGATCTGGTTGGCGATGTACATCATAGCTTCATTGGGAATATCCAGGTTCTCCGCCTTGGCTTTCTTACGGAGAATTGCAATCCGTGTCTCCAGATCCGGCGGCTGGATATCGGTGATCAGTCCCCATTCAAAACGGGAACGCAGCCGTTCTTCCAGGGTGGGAATTTCCTTTGGGGGACGGTCGCTGGAGATGATAATTTGCTTGCGCTCTTCATGCAGAGCGTTGAACGTATGGAAAAATTCCTCCTGCGTGGATTCTTTGCCGGCCAGGAATTGAATATCGTCAATGAGCAGAATGTCTACGTTGCGGTATTTATTCCGGAAGCTCTCCCCGCGGTTATCACGGATGGAGTTGATGAATTCATTCGTAAACTTCTCGGAAGAGATATAAATAACCTTATTGTTAGGGTTATGCTCCAGCACATAATGCCCGATGGCATGCATTAAGTGAGTCTTGCCGAGGCCCACCCCGCCGTATAAAAACAAAGGGTTGTAAGCTTTGGCGGGCGCTTCCGCCACGGCCAGTGAGGCCGCATGCGCAAACCGGTTGCCTGAACCGATTACGAACGTATCGAAAGTGTACTTCGGATTGAGCAGATGCGTCTGCGCTTCTTCGCGGGATACCGCGGGAGAAGGAGCTGCCTGCTGGATCACCGGCTCTGCCGGCTTGTTCTCCTCAATCACAAACTTCACGTCAACCTGTTGTCCGGTGACTTCAAACACGGTCGCTCCTACCAGCTTTGTGTAACGACTTTCCAGCCATTCAACGGCAAAAGTTGTAGGTGCCGAGATGATCAGGGCCTGAGAATTGAAGGTTATCGCCTTCGTAGCTTTAAACCATGTATCAAAGCTCGGTTTGCTTAGTTTGGTTTGAATAATCGATAAAATTTGCTGCCATAATTCGGAAGTATGGCTGTCCACAGACTGTCACTCCTTTAAATCTTCCAAATGTGGCATCAGCCATGAAGTGGAAATGTCGAAGAAAATGGGTTACTGCTGAATATTATCCCCAGTATGCAATATAAAGAGACAAAAAAATATGGATAAATTTGAATTGTTCACAACTTTATCCACAGCTTGTTGATAATATATAGAACAAACAAATCTATTCACATTCAAAAGTAATACCATCATAGCAAAATCACCCTTGTTTTTCAATGAGCCGAGCTATTTTATCCACAAATTCAATCACTTGTGTATAATTTTTAGGAACAACACTACATATTGTTGATAATTTGTTTATCGTTCGACAGGTTCCGTCACCGGTTCGATATTTTTATACACAGGTTGTGCTCATATGTGAGTAGTCGACTTTTGCGAATAGTCACAGGTGGATAACTGTTAAGCCCTGTGGATTAATTTTTTTTGCCGGGGTGCTGTGGATAAAAGCCTCTAAAAAAGAGGGAGGAAGGAAGCACAGTGGTGGTTGACTTTCTGCCTAATTATGTGTTTAAATATATAAAGGTGTTTTCTGTGAGGATATGTCTCCAAATTTAATTGATGATACTTGTAGATACTGTCCCTACTCAAAAGAGCGGCTTAGACCGTTTCTGCTAATATGGCAGTAATTAAGATCCTGTAAGGGAGGTGCAATACATGAGACCGACGTTCAAACCGAATGTGAGCAAACGCAAGAAGGTACATGGTTTCCGCAAAAGAATGAGCACAAAAAACGGCCGTAAAGTGCTGGCAGCCCGCCGCCTTAAAGGCAGAAAAGTTTTGAGTGCGTAAGTTAGGCCGCTAGGGACCACTGCTGTGGTCCTTTTTAAATATAAGGAAGTCTAACCCCTCAGAATTTCTTCTTTCCTTATATATTGCTTAAAAATGACTGCCCTGTTCATGATGAAGAGGCTGCTTTTTTCAGCGTTCTGTAAATTACTTAAGCTCTGCAGAGGATGATAGCTTCACTTTGCGGGGCTTTTTTAATGTATAAGAATGTTACCAAATTATGAATTTATATCGGGGGGCCAAGCTGTTTATGGTGTATCCCCGGTGACTATACTATTAGAAGAAAAATTTCCGGACTCCCAGGATCCGGTCTTTGATAGGAGATTTACCGTGCACAAAAGCTTACGATTAAGAAACCGTGCCGACTTCAGCCGCGTATACCGCCATGGGAAGTCATTTGCGAATCATCAGTTTGTGGTGTATTGGTTCAACCGAAAAGAGGTGGAGCGGTTCCGGCTTGGTGTGTCGGTCAGCAAGAAGGTTGGAAACGCCGTTGTCCGCAACCGGATGAGACGGCTGGTCAAGGAAATTGTCCGCCATCATGAACCCGAAATTGCCGGCGGGCTGGATATGGTATTTATCGTTAGAAAAGGCGCCCTCGCCATGGATTACGCCGAGCTCGAGAAAAGCGCGCTTCATGTCATGCGCAAAGCCAAGCTGCTCAAGGCCTCACGCAAGTAATGACGGCATAAGAGGCTTGTTTATTTGTATTCATAATTATGGTATGATTTACGGTGCAATGGAATGTTGAAGAGAGGGGTTTTGAAGTGTCTCTATTGAAGACTAAACGAGGAAAACAGTTTCTCCTCCTCGGGTTAATGGTTTTGATGATTGCTGTTCTGTCAGGTTGCGCTCCGTCATCAACGGTTACGCACACTACAGAGGATTTGAAGAATGGAGGCTTCTGGCAGAGTAACGTTGTTTATTATTTCGCCATTTCCCTCGATACGTTCGCTAAGTGGTTCAATGGACAATATGGACTAGCCGTATTAGTAATGGTTATTATTGTCCGCACGCTGATCCTGCCGCTTACCATGAAACAGGTGAAAAGCTCGCGTGCGATGCAGGCCATTCAACCGGAGCTCCAGAAAATCCAGAAAAAATATAAAGATCAGCCTGAGAAGGTACAGCAGGAAACGATGCGCCTGTTCCAGGAGAATAAGGTTAATCCAATGGCCGGCTGTCTGCCGCTGATCGTGCAAATGCCTATTTTTATCGCACTTTACAATTCGATTTATTATAACCCTGATCTGCGGGAGCATTCCTTCCTGTGGCTCCAGCTCGGCCAGCCTGACCATTTGTTCATCCTGCCGCTGCTCGCTGCCGCAACTACTTTCCTGCAAACCCGTATGATGATGAAAATGAATCCGGTACAACAGCAGGGTCCAATGCAGTTCATGATGATGGTGTATCCGGTTCTGATCTTCATCATGTCGTACAACTTCCCGGCCGCTCTGCCTCTGTACTGGGTGTACAGCAACATCTATACCATAGTTCAAAACTACTTCTTATACCGTAACAACGATACAGCCAAGCTGGCTGTTGCAAATGCCGGTGCAGGCGCTGCCAGCAGCAAAGAAGTGAATCTGACGAAGTCCAAGGATACAAGTGCCCGCAAGGATGTTACTCCCGTTGCCAAAGGCAACAGCGGTAAGGCGAAGAAGAAGGGGGCCAAAAAGTCAAAATGAGCAAAATCGTCGCAACAGGGAAAACCATTGAAGAAGCTGTAGAACGGGGACTAAGCCAGCTTGGAGTTCAAAAGGACCGGGTAACGGTCAACGTACTTGAACAGCCGTCAAGAGGATTCCTTGGATTGATCGGTGCGAAGGGCGCCAAGGTTGAATTGACCTTGATTCCCGAAGCCGCACCGGCGTCAGCGGCGAGTGCTCCGTCACTGCCTCAGCAGTCAACCAGAGAGAGCAAACAGGAGGCTGTCGGCGGCGTGCCGCGCCAAGATTCCGGACAACCGGTGGAGGAAGCCTATCAGGAGGCCGTTCAATTCATTGTGGATGTCGCCAAGAGCATGGGGCTCACGGTGGAAGTAGAAATCGTTCATACCAAGGAATCGACCATTCTGCAGATATCCGGTCCGGATCTGGGGCTGCTGATCGGCAGAAGAGGACAAACTCTCGATGCTTTGCAATATTTGGCCAACATTGTGGCCAACCGTTATTCAGACAGTTTTATCCGGCTGGTGCTGGACGCGGAGAATTTCCGCGAACGCCGCAAGAAGACACTGGAGGAGCTGGCCGACAGGCTCGCGGCACGGGTCATCCGGACGCGTAAAGAGGTTGTGCTCGAACCCATGTCCCCGCAGGAGCGGAAGATTATCCACTCCAGACTGCAGGATCACCGCCAGGTCAATACCCTGAGCAAGGGTGAAGAACCGAACCGCCGTGTCGTTATAACATTGAAGTAGTATTATATGCCGCAATGACTCCTTGACCAACGTAAGGGGTCATTGTTTTTTTACACAAGGGATGAAGAGTGGCGGAAACGGAATCCATCCATTTCAGGCTGGGGTTCCGTTTCTTCTTCATATAAGAAAGTATCGATTATATAGAGGTGAATATAGTATGCTTAGTGATACCATTGCCGCCGTATCCACGGCCTTAGGTGAGGGGGGAATTGCGATCATCCGCGTTAGCGGACCCGGGGCCATTTCCCAGGTGGAGCCGCTGTTCCGCAGCCGTACACCGCTGACCCAAGTAGAATCCCATACCGTTCATTACGGTCATATCATAGACCCGGATAACGGGGAACTGATGGAAGAAGTGCTGGTAACTGTGATGAAGGGGCCGCGTTCCTTTACGACAGAGGATGTAGTGGAGATCAGTGCCCATGGCGGCGTTATCTCCGTAAGAAGAGTGATGGACCTGCTTCTTCAGCAGGATATCCGGCTTGCAGAGCCGGGTGAATTCACCAAGCGCGCTTTTCTGGGCGGGCGGATTGATCTGTCCCAGGCGGAGGCGGTTATCGATCTGATCCGCTCCAAATCGGACCGGGCTTTTTCCGTTGCGCTTAAGCAGGTCAGCGGCTCTTTGTCCCAGCGTATCCAGCAGCTTCGTCATACACTGATTGAGACACTTGCGCATATTGAGGTCAATATCGATTATCCGGAGCATGATGTGGAATCGTTGACGGCTGATTTTATCAAAGACAAGAGCAGTGAAGTTATGGAGGGCATTAACAAGCTCCTGAAGACGGCAAGTGAAGGAAAGATTCTGCGCGAAGGAATAACGACAGCGATTGTAGGACGGCCCAATGTCGGCAAGTCTTCACTGCTTAATGCACTTGCACGGGATAATAAGGCGATTGTAACAGACATTCCCGGAACCACCCGCGATGTCATTGAAGAATATGTGACGATTAACAACATCCCGCTGAAGCTCCTCGATACTGCAGGAATTCGTGAAACGATGGACGTGGTGGAGAAAATCGGAGTCGAACGCTCCAAGGCCGCTTTTAGCGATGCAGACCTGATTCTGCTTGTACTTAATGCCAGTGAAGAGCTGCATGAAGATGAATTGGCACTAATGGAACAAATCCACGGTAGACAAGCATTGGTCATCATGAATAAAATGGACTTACCGCCGCGTCTGGATAAGGCCAAGCTGCTTACGTACTTTAACGAGTCGAGCCTTGTGCCGATGTCTGTCTTGGAAGAGAAGGGGCTTGACCATCTGGAAGAGGCGATTTCCGAGCTCTTTTTTGGCGGCAAGCTGGAATCCGGAGATCTGACGTATGTCAGCAATGTCCGGCATATCGCACTGCTCAAAAAAGCGTATAAGTCCCTGCAGGATGCGTATGAGGCTGCAGATATGCTTGTTCCGATTGATATGATTCAGATTGATGTGCGGCTGGCCTGGGAACAGCTTGGAGAGATTATTGGCGATACCGCTGCTGATTCCCTGCTGGACCAGATTTTCTCGCAGTTCTGTTTAGGTAAATAACATGCCTTTGAAGGCATGAGCTGTATATAAATTTCTACACCTTTAGGAGGTAACAAGATATGAGTTATGAAGGAGGCAGCTATGACGTTGTGGTCATAGGCGCCGGCCATGCCGGCTGCGAAGCTGCTCTGGCTGCGGCCCGGATGGGCTGCAATACATTGATGATTACCATTAACCTGGATATGGTCGCATTCATGCCCTGCAACCCGTCGATTGGCGGACCTGCCAAGGGTCATGTTGTACGGGAGATTGATGCACTGGGCGGCGAAATGGGCCGCAATATAGATAAGACCTTCATCCAGCTGCGGATGCTTAATACCGGCAAAGGACCGGCAGTACATGCACTGCGTGCCCAGGCCGATAAATTCCTGTATCAGCATGCCATGAAGGAAACTATGGAGAAGACTCCAAATCTTACTCTGCGTCAGGGAATGGTCGAAGAGCTGATTGTTGAGGATGGAGTCTGCGCCGGCGTTATTACCAAGACCGGAACAGTCTACCGCAGCAAAACGGTGATTTTGACTACAGGCACCTATCTGCGCGGCAAAGTGATTATGGGCGAGCTGCAGTATGAGAGCGGACCAAATAATCAGCAGCCTTCCGTACGTCTGTCGGAGAACCTGCGTGAGCTTGGTTTTGACCTCGTGCGCTTTAAGACAGGTACCCCGCCGCGTGTGCATAAAGATACAATTGACTTCTCAAAAACGGAAATTCAGCCAGGAGATGACAAACCAAAGTTCTTCTCCTTTGAGACCAAATCTTCTCAGAATGAACAGCTTCCCTGCTGGCTGACTTATACTTCTGAAGTCACTCATCAGATTATTAATGATAATCTTCACCGTGCGCCGATGTTTACAGGAATCATTGAAGGTACCGGCCCGCGTTATTGTCCTTCTATTGAAGATAAGGTGGTCCGTTTCAGCGATAAATCGAAACACCAGATTTTCCTGGAGCCTGAAGGTAAAAACACATCGGAATACTACGTTCAAGGTCTGTCCACCAGTCTGCCTGAAGATGTCCAGCTTTCCGTTCTCCGTTCGATTCCGGGGATGGAAAAGGTTGAAATGATGCGTAATGGTTATGCTATCGAATATGATGCGATGGTGCCTACCCAGCTGTGGCCTTCCCTGGAAACGAAGCGTCTGCCTGGACTGTTCACCGCAGGACAGATTAACGGAACCTCCGGATACGAAGAAGCCGCAGGGCAGGGGGTCATGGCGGGAATTAATGCAGCACGTAAGGTGCAGGATAAGGAGCCGGTTGTACTGGACCGTTCCCAGGGCTATATCGGTGTACTGATCGATGATCTGGTGACTAAAGGAACCAATGAGCCCTACCGTCTGCTTACTTCACGCGCTGAATACCGTTTGCTGCTGCGCCATGATAATGCTGACCTGCGTCTGACTCCTATTGGTTATGAAATCGGGCTGATACCGCAGCAGCGTTATGATGCCTTCCTGGATAAAAAAGAACGGGTAGACCGCGAAATTGCCCGTCTTCAAGAAACAAAGATTAAGCCAAATGAAGTTAATGAAGCATTGGCCGGATTCGATTCGGCTCCAATCGTGGATGGAAGTAATCTGCTTGTCCTGATGCGCCGTCCTGAGGTTGCTTACAGCTTCGTGGATCAAGTGTCACCGTCTCCGGAAGAACTGGATGAAGAGATGAAGGAGCAGGTCGAAATTCAGATCAAATACGCCGGTTATATCGAGAAGCAGCTTCAGCATGTAGAGAAACTGCAAAAGATGGAGAAGAAGAAGATTCCGGATGATATCGACTATAACGAGATTCACGGATTAGCCATGGAGGCACGGCAGAAGCTGACCCAAATCGCTCCGATTTCTATAGGCCAGGCTTCCCGGATCGCAGGTGTAACACCGGCTGATATTTCAATTCTGCTTGTATATCTGGAGCACTATAACCGGGTAACGGCGGCGAGAGGATAACTATGGACAACACTGCAGCACAGTTCATTGATTTATTAAAAGAACAAGGGATCGAGCTTTCAGCGAAGCAGCTGGAACAGTTCGGGCTGTATTTTCAGGAGCTGGTGTCCTGGAACGAAAAAATGAACCTGACCGGAATCACGGAACGTGATCAAGTATATATGAAGCATTTTTATGACTCTCTTTCACTTTCCTTCTATATAAATATGAATGAAGTGAGCAGCTTGGCAGATATCGGTTCGGGAGCTGGTTTTCCGGGGATCCCCCTGAAAATTTGTTTTCCCCATTTGAAGCTGATGATTGTTGATTCGCTCAGCAAGAGGATTTCCTTTCTACAGCATATTTGCGATACGCTTGGGTTAAAGGATGTACAGTTGATCCATGGACGGGCAGAGGATGTATCCAGGGTTTTTGCCCATCGGGATGCTTATGATGTCGTAACCGCCCGCGCTGTAGCCCGTCTATCGCTGCTGAATGAATTTTGCCTGCCTTTCACTAAAAAGGACGGCATCTTTGCAGCAATGAAGGGTAATGATCCTTCCGAGGAATTGGCTGAAGCCAAACGAAGTCTTAAGGAGCTGCGTGCTGAGCTTCAAAAGGTGGAGTCCTTCAGTCTGCCTGTCGAGGAGTCATCACGCCATATTGTTATGATCCGTAAGACAGGTGCAACACCAGCCAAGTATCCGCGCAAAGCCGGTATTCCGGCTAAATCTCCGCTTATTTAATTGTTTCACGTGAAACAAACCTCATATTGCTTAACTTCAAGATCAAGCTGCTCATTTAAGATGAGGGCTTGATCTTTTTTTGGATGCAGGAAAAATAGGTCTTTATGGAGAATAGGATTATGAGAGAAAAGATGATAGAATAATATAGTAAGAGTTTTAAACAATGACAATATTTCTAACCGGGTGTTATTCACAGGATCAAGAGTTCTAAGCCTGCTTTCACAGGCTGTTTTATTGCTGTACGATGAGCTTTTCCAGAAGCAAGGTCAAGAGGATCGTACTATAACGAAATTAGGTGGTTATGAACGGAATGAAAGAACAATTCACCAAGCTTTTTGGATTTACCGAGCGGAGCAGCGGAGAAGAAATCAAACAAATCCCGGTTCATGAGGTCATTAGCAGTCCTTATCAGCCACGGACCATATTTGATGATGAGAAGATAGACGAGCTATGCCAGACCATTAAGACACATGGTGTTATTCAGCCGATTGTGGTGCGCCTGCGTGATTCACAGTATGAAATTATTGCTGGTGAACGCCGCTGGCGGGCAGTCAAGAAGCTTGGTCTCGACACTATTCCTGCTATTGTCCGTGAATTCAATGATTCACAGGCCGCATCTATTGCTCTGATCGAAAACTTGCAGCGTGAAGGGTTAACGTCAATTGAAGAAGCCATTGCTTATCAGAAATTGATTGATATTCATCAGTTGACTCAAGAGAGCTTGGCTCAGCGTCTTGGGAAAAGCCAGTCTACCATTGCCAATAAAATTCGTTTGCTGCAGCTGCCTGAAGAGGTTAAAACAGCTCTTATGGAACGCCAGATTACTGAACGGCACGCCCGCTCGCTGCTCTCACTGGATAGTGTGGAAATGCAGTTGAAGGTGTTGGCTGAGATTATATCCAAAGGGTTGAACGTTAAGCAGACTGAAGCCCGAATTGCTTTTTACAAGACCGTTACACAGCATAAGAAGTCCAAACGGGTATCCTATACGAAGGATGTCCGCCTCGCGCTTAATACAATTCGTCAATCCATAGATATGGTTACAGGCTCAGGTATGGAAATCAAAACCTCCGAAAACGACCGCGGTGACCACTACGAGATTGTGATTCAGATTCCTAAAAGATAAATTGTTCAAAGCTGAAGGCGGCCCTGAGGTGATTGGCCGCCTTTTCTGTGACCTGGACCAGGGGGTATCGATAATGAACATCAAAACTACCCTGCAATGTCACACCATAATAGTACACGACCTACAAGATGATTTTTCCTAACAATTCGAGGTGAAATAAGTGTCCAAGATTATTGCCATAGCAAATCAAAAAGGCGGGGTTGGTAAAACCACAACTTCAGTCAACCTTGGTGCCGGAATGGCTACTTTGGGGAAACGGGTACTGCTTGTCGATATCGATCCGCAAGGCAACACTACAAGCGGAGTAGGTGTGAACAAAGCGGATGTAGCAAATTGCGTGTATGATATTTTAATTAATGATGCAGAACCTAAAGATACAATTTTGGAAACACAGATCGAAGGACTCCATATTATTCCGGCAACGATTCAATTAGCGGGAGCAGAGATCGAACTGGTCTCCACAATCTCCAGAGAATTGAAATTGAAAAAGGCACTGAATACGGTTAAAAGCAATTATGACTATATCATTATCGATTGCCCTCCGTCGCTCGGCATACTTACTATAAATTCCCTGACTGCTGCTGATTCGGTCATTATTCCTATTCAGTGTGAATACTATGCACTTGAAGGGTTGAGCCAGCTGCTTAATACTGTGAGACTTGTGCAAAAGAACCTTAATCCGCATTTGAAGATTGAAGGGGTTCTCTTAACGATGCTTGATGCCCGGACTAATCTGGGAATACAGGTAATAGAAGAGGTTAAGAAGTATTTTCAAGAAAAGGTATATCGAACCATTATTCCGCGCAATGTGCGGTTAAGTGAAGCACCTTCGCATGGACAATCCATCATTACGTATGACTCCCGCTCTAAAGGAGCAGAGGTATATTTAGAGTTGGCAAAGGAAGTGATCTCTTATGAGTAAGCGTTTAGGGAAGGGGCTGGATGCGTTAATTCCATCCTTATCTATCAATGAAGATGATAAGGTTGTGGAGATTCCTTTGGGCCAGTTGCGTGCGAACCCTTACCAACCGCGAAAAGACTTTAATGAAGAGGCAATTCAGGAGCTGGCGGAATCCATCAGACAGCATGGTGTGATTCAGCCGATTATTGTCCGCAGTGTATTGAAGGGATATGAAATCATTGCCGGTGAACGCAGATTTAGGGCTTCCCAGTATTGCGGCAAAGCGACCATCCCGGCGGTAGTCCGCAGTCTAAGCGATCAGCAGGTAATGGAAATTGCCCTTATTGAAAACTTACAGCGTGAAAATTTGAATGCCATGGAGATTGCTGTTGCTTATCAAGGGTTGATGGATCAGTTCTCCCTGACGCAAGAGGAACTGTCACTGAAGGTCGGTAAATCCAGATCGCATATTGCTAACTTTTTACGCTTGTTAACCTTGCCTGAAGAGGTAAAAGAATATGTTTCACGTGGAACAATTTCCATGGGACATGCGCGGGCCATTGTGGGGCTGAAGGATCCAGAGACGATTAAGCATTTGGCTGAACAATGTGTAGAGCAAGAGTGGAACGTTAGACAGCTGGAAGAAATCGTGAAGAACCTGGACCGCAAGCCGATTAATGGAATTAAAGCGAAGGTGGTCAAGCAGGATCCTTACATTAACAATGTTGAGGAGACTTTGCGTGAACGGTTTAAAACCACTGTAAAAATTAAACAGGGTAAAGAAAAAGGGAAAATCGAGATCAATTATTACAGCCCCCAAGACCTGGAAAGACTACTGGAACTGTTAGGCAACTAATGCGGATATCTGTGACCCATAACATATCCTGAGATATCCTTAATACGGATATGGAGGGGTATGTTTTTTAAACTGAACAGAGGGGTGAAAAGATGGAGCAACTGGTGTACCTGGATCACGCGGCTACCTCATGGCCGAAACCGCCTGAAGTTACTGCGGCGATGATAGATGCAATGCAGCATTCCGGTGCAAATGCAGGCCGCGGAAATCACGCATTAGCTATAGGTACGGGAAGAGTGATGGTAAGGGCACGGGGCCAGCTGGCCGAGCTTTTTTGTGCGTCCAATCCCCAGGATATTGCTTTTACCCATAATACGACGATGGGGCTAAATATGGCTATCAGGGGAACACTTCAAGCAGGAGATCATGTGATATCGACTATGACAGAGCATAATTCTGTGCGCAGGCCGCTGGAATATTTGCGCCAGTCCATAGGTATTGATATCGATTATCTGCAGGTGGACAGCCAGGGGCAGCTAAATCTTCAGCAGCTGAAAAAAAGCTTTAAGCCAAATACAAAAATGGTGATTTGTAATCATAGCTCCAATCTTCTCGGCAGTATCCTTCCTATAGGGGAAATCGGAGATATAGTGAAATCACAAGGAGCTGTGTTTCTGGTAGATGCAGCCCAAAGCGCAGGCTCACTGGACATTGATGTAGGGAAGATGAATATCGACCTGCTTGCCTTTCCCGGCCACAAAGGGCTGCTTGGTCCCCAGGGCACAGGGGGTATATATATATCACCGGCACTTGACCTCGAACCGTTAATGCTCGGAGGTACGGGCAGCCAGTCGGAAAATAGTGCACAGCCTGCTGTACGTCCTGACCGCTATGAAGCAGGTACTCAGAATGCTGTGGGAATCGCAGGTTTGCTTGCAGGAGTTAGAAAGATCAAATCTCTTGGGCTGTCTACTATTCATGAGCAGGAATGGCAGCTGACGCAAAAGCTGATGGAGGGACTGTCCGGAATACCCGGAATGAGAATTCTGGGTCCGGATATCGGTGCACCGCGGAGCGGGATCGTGTCTTTCATAATTGAAGGACAGGATTCGGCTGATATCGCGTACCGGCTGGACCGTGATTACAACATCGCTGTTCGAGCCGGTATGCATTGTACACCGCTGGCACACCAGGCTGCAGATACACTGAAGAGCGGAGCTGTCAGAGCGAGCGTAGGCCCCAGCACAACAAACGAAGAAATTACAAAAATGCTGGATGCGATGGTGGAATTATATGGCCGTACCCGCAGCAGATAATTAAAAAGGATGGTCCATACATGTCAGAATTGAATGAGATTATTAATGAACAATTAGCAGGGGTAATCATGGCCTTTGCTGCTGTTATTGTTGTGATGGCAATCATTCAGATCACCCAAGCGGTAAAGCTTCGTAAGATGCGCCGCAGATATGAAGCCATGATGGCCGGTTCTGGAGTGGAAGATCTCGAGAGCCTGCTGATTGATCTGAAAACCCAAAGCGACATGCTGGAAGAAGGCCAGCGTGAACATCAGGCACTGCTGGAAGCGGCACAGGGCAAAATCCGCGGCATGAAATCGAAGGTAGCCGTGAAGCGTTATAATGCTTTTGGAGAGCGCGGCAATGACCTGAGCTTCTCACTGGCTATTGTTGATGATAACCGTAATGGTATTGTGCTCACCAGCCTGCATAACAGGGAAAACTCTTATATCTACTCCAAACCGGTCGAGGGTGGAGAGTCCCAGTATCCTTTATCACCGGAGGAAAAAGAGGTTATTGCTCAAGCGCTGCAGCAGATTTAGCATGAAGTTTCCACTGCTTGAGGGCAGAGTAAAGACTGGTCGCAATAATATCGGACAACCGCATTACCAGGCTAAGCCGGGTGTTTTGTAATACAAAATATTCCATAAAACCGCCGACATTCACAATGCCGGTCAAATGAATATCACCGACAGGCGGCAGCTGTTTGTTAACACCGGCACCCGGTCTTAAGGGTCCGTCCACAACCTGTATGCTTCCTACACTGGTCGAATGCCCCAGGCAGGCGTCGATTCCAATGATAAAAGGATCGTTATATTTGGCATAAATAGCCCCAAGCGTCTCTTCGAGATTAACTGCATGCACAGGCTCGTCCAGTGTTCCATACAAATGGAACAGGGGGCTGTGAAAGCGGGCTAAGGAAGTGCCGACAAGCGGCCCCAGGGAATCTCCGGTAGAGCGGTCAGTGCCTACACAGACAATCACAATCGGGGTGTCCGGGCGGGTCCGTGAGAAGTGGAACAGCAGACGGTGTGTAATAGCAGAATAGATATCAGGATCGGTATGCGATATTTTCAGACAGGACAGTTCTTGCAGCGGCGCAGCTTTAGAAGAGAAATTCATACCATCTTCCTTTCTGGACAGAACGTATAGGGTACGCATCAGTATTACTCTTTCTTTCACTCTGGCAACTGAGCTAATGATCCTAGTATATGGATGAAAGAGACTTTTTATACTACACGGGCAAGAGATAGGACAATAAGCCCAGAGGGAGTCGTAATATGGAGGAAGAGCTTCTGATTGCGTTTGATTCCACCCAGCAGGCACTGCGGGCCGAAATGCTGCTGGAATATGCCGAGATCGAGATTGATATTTTCCCCACACCCAAGGAAATAACAGCCGGCTGTGCGATGTCAATCCAGTTCGGTCAGCAGGCACTCGAAGAGGTGCGGGAGATTGTGAGGGAACAAAATGTGGAAATCCGCGGCATATTCGGCAAGCTGAAGGATGGCAGCGGATATACTATGATTGAAGATTAGGAGGGGCCATATGAAGGAGTGGATTTTGGCATCAGCAGCTACAGATGAAGCTGTGCAGGAAGTGGTCCGGTTCAAGGACAGGTTATGGAACTGGGCGAGCAATGCGGATATGTGGGCGAATGTACTGTTTTCGGGTCTGCGAATTCTTGTGATCTTCCTTGTCACCCGGATAATCATTAAACTTGTCTATAGTGTCATCGACCGTTCTATGGAACGGGAAACCGGGGGAAGATCGCTTGCCCACAGCCGCAGATTCTCAACGGTTGGCGGTTTGCTGAAGAATGTGGTGACCGTTATATGTAATTTCGTTATGATCATGCTTATTCTCGCGGAATTCAACTTTGACCTGGGACCGCTGATTGCAGGTGCAGGGGTTATTGGCCTTGCCATTGGTTTCGGGGCCCAAAGTTTGGTCAAGGATGTTATTACAGGCTTCTTTATTATTTTTGAGGATCAGTTCGCGGTGGGTGATGTGATTCAGACAGGGACGTTTAAAGGAACGGTGGAAATGATCGGGCTGCGGACAACCCGTCTGCTGAGTACTACCGGTGAGGTCCATATCATTCCTAACGGTACAATCATCAATGTAACCAATTATTCACTGGCTAATGCCCTGGCGGTTGTGGATGTTCCTGTAAAGATGGAGCGGGGCCTTGAAGCAACGCTTGCGCTGATTGGCCAGGCATTGAAAGGCATTGAAGAGCGTAATGAAAGTGTGCTTGCTTACCCCAATATTCTTGGAATCCAGTCCATGAGCACTTCCGAGTATGTCATCCGGGTAGCCGCGAATTGCCAGCCTAATGCCAGAGATATTGCAGAACGGCAAATTCAGGCTGATATCAAGCAGGCGCTGGAGCATCAGGCCAAGCTGGAGGCGGCTGAGGCTGAGCAGAAAGCGCGTGAACAGGCTGCACAGGAAGCTGAGGCTGCGGAGAAGGCGAGACTGGCGCAGGAGGCAGAAGAGGGGGCAGAAGATCAGCATACACAGGGCCGGGCTGAACCCAGTCCCAGACGGCAGATCGCCGTTACCAGAGAGGAAAAGGGAGAAGAGGGGGAAAACTGATGGAACGTAAGGTTTTTCAGCTGGGGGATATTGTGCTGATGAAAAAACCGCATCCGTGCGGCACCAATGAGATGGAGATTATCCGTATGGGCATGGATATCCGGATTAAATGTACGGGCTGTCAGCATAGTGTCCTGATTCCCCGCGCAAAGTTCGAAAAGAACATGAAAAAAGTGCTGAGATCCACGCAGCAGCCAGAGCTGAATAATTAAGCTTGCCAAAGTAAATAAATCATGATATGATAAATCATGCTGTGGAGAGGTACCCAAGAGGCCCAAGGGGGCTGACTCGAAATCAGTTAGGCGTGTCACAGCGTGCGTGGGTTCGAATCCCACCCTCTCCGCCACTACAGCATTTTATAATTCGTTAATTCAAGCCTTCGCTTAAGATGCGGAGGCTTTTTTGTTTTCAGCATAATTACATGAAGCAAGACATGCAAAAAGAGGGACCTTGCGGTCCCTCTCCAGAGGCAGTACATCAATGATGTTCGGAAGATCTTTGTCTAAAGCGTCTAAAGTGATTGGGCTTTGCTGAAGCTGATAACCTTTTTTAAGGGTACAGCCTTACACTTCCCGTGTTACGATAGTTGCCGATTCGGAAATCCCAGTGATTTGTTCGACTACGAAGTCCAACGGAACCACACCTCTCTTTTGTACTGCCTGATATTATTATGGTCCGGAATGTGCTGCCCTATACATGTGTTATAAAAATTAATGGACCCGTGCTTTTTCAACCTTTTTCCACTTGCGGTTTTTGTTCGTCGTCTCCGGAAAGGTATCGCCCTTTTCCATCGTAATCCGTTTCGGATTATTGATTTGGGTATGGAAGCTGCGGGCTTCCCCTACTTCTGTATAGACTCCGGGGTTAGGCGCCTTATCGCCTTTTTCATACTCAGTCTGCTCACCCATGTAAATCCCTCCTCAGATGATGTAGTAATGCGGTTATATTGTGTGCCAGGCGGGGGGGGTTCATGTAGCCCATTAGCTCCCAATAATCAGCGGATATTATTTTGACTTGCAATCAGATTCACAATTTGGTAAACTAATTTGGTGCGAGTCTATGTTTGTGCTCGTTCCTTGCTCCTGGCAATGATCAGGGGCCGCAGACCATAAGGAGGTGAAAATTATGCGCAAATATGAAGTCATGTACATTATTCGTCCTGACATTGAACAAGAAGCCGTTCAAGCAGCAGTCGAAAAATTCCAAGGCATCATCTCCAACGGCGGAGAAATTACAAAGCACGATGTGCAAGGTAAACGCCGTCTTGCGTATGAGATCAAGAAATTCCGTGATGGCGTTTTTGTATTGGTTAACTTTACTGCTGAACCTGCAGTAGTTACTGAGCTTGAGCGTATCATGAAGATTTCCGACGAAGTTATTCGTTATCTCATTACGAACGACGTTGCCTAAGATCTTGACAAGCTTTGTAGTGAATCGCTGTAAAGGAGGGGACTAGATTTGTTGAACCGTATCATTCTGATCGGTCGGTTGACCCGTGACCCGGAACTTCGTTATACTCCCGCTGGTGTCGCCGTAACACAGTTTACGCTTGCCGTAGACCGTAACTTTACGGGCCAGAACGGTGAACGCGAAGCGGACTTTATCCCGGTAGTAACCTGGAGACAGCTGGCTGAGACCTGTGCCAATTACTTGCGCAAAGGACGTCTGGCAGCCGTAGAAGGACGCATCCAAGTGCGGAATTACGAGAATAACGAAGGCAAACGTGTATACGTAACTGAAGTTATTGCTGATAATGTCCGTTTCCTGGAATCCTCGCAGAACCGTGAAGGCGGAAATACATCCAGTGGTGCAGGCATGCCTGAAGAACCAGCCTATGGCGGTGGCGGTAACAGTGGACGCGGAAATAACAATAATTTCTCGCGTAACAACAATAATCAAGATCCTTTTTCCGGCGATGGAAAACCGATCGATATATCGGACGATGATTTGCCATTTTAATAAGGAAGGACTGAAACGAACATGGCTTTCAAACAAAGAGAAGGCGGAGACAACGACAAAAGACCTGCACGTCGTGGTGGACGCAACAAGCGCAAAAAAGTGTGCTACTTCACTGTGAACAAAATCACTCACATTGACTATAAAGACACTGAGCTTCTTAAGAAGTTCATCAGCGAACGCGGAAAGATTCTGCCGCGTCGTGTAACTGGTACAAGTGCAAAATACCAACGCGCTCTGACCATTGCTGTAAAACGCTCGCGTCAAATCGCGCTGCTGCCTTACACAACGGAATAGGACGTTTTATAGAAGCAGCCGGCCCAGCCGGCTGCTTTTTTGCTGCGTCTGAAAGAGGTCTGGCTATGGTTGAAGCAAGGCTAATTACATATAATATAATGTGACAGCTTAAATGAGGCTGTACTTAATGAACAAACTGGAGGATGGAGTATGATCAGCGCAGGCCCTTATGTAATTATCGAAAATGTACGGGAATCCGTAGAATATTACCAGAGTATTTTTGGAGGAGAAGTTAAGGTTCTCAATGAACACCAGGGCAAGCTGCTGCATGCTGAGCTGTGGCTTGGCCAGAATCCGATTCATTTCTCCGATGATTATGGCAAAGGTGCCAAGACGGATAATGTGAGCATTATTTTGACGCTGGATAATGAAGATCAGCTGCGCGGAATCTATGATAGACTGATTGCCGACGGCGGTAAAGCGGCAGTCGAGCTGCAAAAAACCTTCTTCGGCGCGCTTCATGGACAAGTTACTGACGGCAGAAACAGGATTACCTGGGTTATGAATTGTTTTACCGCCAATTGACCTTCTTCTGCAAATGTAGTAAATTACAGGTATCCTAATGAATAAAGGGGAAATTTTGATGTTGGTGAGCGTTCTTAACTAAGCAATTTCATATCACCTGAATAATGACTGCAGCAGGCCCGTTTGTTACGATACGTGTGCTCTGTTTGAGTGTGTCCCGAGGGACTTGCTCTAAGGCGGTATATTACTGATGGTGGATGATTTAGTTAAGAACACGCGAAGCGTCATAATGGCCTCTTTACGGCTGTTGTTCTCTTTGTGATTAACCGTGCTCTTGCAGCACGGTTTTTTCTGTTTTCCACAAGAGTGACAACACCATATAAATGAGGGCAAAGACTGCCGTAGTGGCATTCTTTGCCCTTTTTTGCGTTAGGAAAAAAGCCTGCTGAACCAGGAGAAGATTAGAGGAGGATGTAAGTTGAACCTGCAAAGCTTAAATACACTGGAATACGGGGACATCAAAGAGGACCTGGCGGGATATGCCGTATCCTATGAGGGCAGACGATATGTAAGTGAAATGACGCCGATGACCCATCTGACTGCCATTCACCGGGCACTGGAGGAAGCGGAGGAGGCCAAGGAGCTGCTGGAAAAGGGCTCAAGTGTGCCGCTGCCTTCGCTTGAAGGCATTGAATGGATGATGTCACTGCTTGGAACAGGCTACTTGTACAACGAGCAGGACCTGATGGCAGTATCCACCTTTCTGCACAGCTGCGGCCAGCTGCGGAAGTACATGGCCTCCAAGGAGCATACAGCACCGCGTATTGCCGCTTATGCAGCATCGCTGATGGAGCTTAGGGCTGTAAGAGAAGAGATTGAGCGCTGTATCCGCTTCGGTGTAATCGAAGATCAGGCGAGCAAGGGGCTCGAAAGAGTGCGCAAGCGTATTGCTGTGGCCAAAGACCGGCTGAACAGGAAGCTGGAGAGCATTATGTCCAGACATCAAACTATCCTGCAGGAGAGTCTGGTCAGCATGCGGGGCGGTCGGTACGTTATTCCCGTCAAGCGTGAGTATCATAAGCAGATCAAAGGGACAGTCCTGGATCAGTCTACAAGCGGGCAGACAGTGTTCGTTGAGCCCTATGAGATAGCTGCCCTTCAAGGCGAGCTGGAGCTGCTGACAGCGGATGAGGCGCGGGAGGAGGGCATCATTCTCAGTATGCTGAGCGGTCTCGTGGAACAGGAGCAGGGAGCACTGCGGCTGAACATTGAGGTAACGGGCACCTATGATTTTATTTTTGCCAAAGCGAAATATGCACGGACGCTTGGGGCACGGAGAGTGAGCCTGAACGAACACGGGTATTTGAAAATGAACGGAGGCAGACATCCCAAGCTAAACAGCATGGTGCCGGTCAGTCTGGAGTTTGGCAGAGAGTACAAATCGCTGATCGTCACAGGACCGAATACCGGCGGAAAGACGGTCGTGCTGAAAACGCTGGGTCTTTTGACTGTAATGGTGCAATCCGGGCTGCTGGTGCCTGTGGAAGAGGGCAGCGATTTCCCCGTATTTACGGATGTCATCAGTGTCATCGGGGACGGACAGAGCCTGACGCAGTCGCTGAGCACCTTTTCCGCACAGATGAAGAGCATCGAGGGAATGCTGCGGGATGCCAATAAAGGGGTGCTGCTGCTGATCGATGAGCTGGCGGCAGGCACAGATCCGGGGGAAGGCTTCGCGCTGTCCATTGCTATTCTGGAGGAGCTGAACCGTAAAGGGGCAAATGTTATTGTCACTACCCACTTCAACGAGCTAAAAGCCTTTGCAGCCGCAACTCCCGGCTTCCAGAATGCACGGATGGAGTTCGACAAGGATACGCTGCAGCCGCTCTACCGCCTGACCATCGGGGAAGCAGGGGAGAGCTATGCGCTGCAGATTGCGCAGAAGCTGGGTATTCCGGAGAATGTTATCGAACGTTCACGCCAGTTGGCAGCCCGGCAGCAGAGGCCGGAAAACAGCGGTCTGTGGACCAGCCGGATACCGGATTACGGAAGCGTTCAGGAGCCGGGCCGTATAGACTCACCTGAAAGTTCAGAACAGGTTCAGAAAGCGGAGCCGGAGCCGGAGTCAGATTCTCAAGCTGAAGCCGTCCGGCAGCATTCTTTTGAAATAGGGGATGCGGTATATGTCACTTCGCTGGGCAGACGGGGAATTGTGTACGAGAAGCGGGACACGCGGGGAATGGTCGGTGTGATGATCCGGCAGCAAAAAATGCGTATCAACCATAAAAGGCTGAAGCCTTACCTTTCCAAAGAGGAGCTTTATCCTGAGGATTATGATTTTGATATTATTTTTGAGAGCAAGGATACCCGTAAAAAGCGCAAGCTGATGAGGAAAAAACATGTGGAGGGATTGACGATTGTCCACAAGGAAGAGGAGCTGTAGCGGTTAAAATACCGGCTGAGGTCTGCCCGCGAGGGCAGGCCTTTTGACACTTCAGGAAAGAGGTTACAATTATGAAGCTTCACATTAGTGCAATTATTGTATATCCTATATATAGTTTGTTTGTTAAAACTAATGAATTAAAAATTTATGCAGGTTGTGATATATATAACTTATATTGAAATAGGAATAGACTTTTTAGAGGAACAATTTAGTAAAATCAATATTAGAGAGCGCTTACAATTGACTGATTAAGAATTAGCCGGCTTCTGTGGAAGTCTCTTTACTGGCTGACTTGAGAAAGGAAAGAATACATGGTTAGACGAAAACTTGGCGGATTGCTTATGGTCATGGCGCTAGTGCTGTCAGCATGCGGTTCCTCAGGTCCCGGCAGTGATCCATATGCAATGCGATTTGCCAAAAAGGCGGACGAAGCCGTAGCGGGCGGTACAGTTACCTATGCGTATACTTCACCGTTTCAGGGCTTGTTTGAGCCGGCCTTTTTTGAGGGAGAAGATGATTCCAACGTACTCGATTTCATAACAGAAGGCATGTTCACTGTAAAAGAGGATCTGACCACCGTCCCGAATATTGCCACCTGGCAGGAATCAGAAGACCATACGGTGTTCACGTTCAGAATCCGTCCGGGAGTACGCTGGCATAACGGGGACGAGCTGACGGTGGAGGACTGGAAATTTGCGCTCGAAACGATTGCCAGCCCAGACTATACAGGTTCACGCTACTACAGTGTAGAGATGATTAAGGGAGCGGAAGAGTATCATAACGGACAGGCAGAGGAGATTTCCGGTATTAAGGTTATAGATCCTTACACTATAAGGATAACGGTAAATGCGGCACGGGTGAACACCATTGACAATCTCTGGCCTTATCCAATGAACAAGAAGTATTATAGTGGCATTGCCGTAAAAGATATGGCGGACAGCGACCAGGTGCGCAAGCGGCCGATTGGTATCGGCCCGTTTGAGATTACGGCGATCCAGCCGGGACAGCTGGTGGAAATGAAACGGTTCGACGATTACTACCGCGGGAAGGCGCTTTTGGACGGTGTAGTCTATAAAGTTATTGATGACAAGGAATTTACCGGGCTTTTTGCAGAACAGGCCATTGATATCGCTACTGCGCCCCGTGATGCTTATGCAGCGCTGAAGGAGCTTGACCATGTAACGGTTATGCAGTCACCCGAGCTGTCTTATGAATATATCGGCTTCAAATTCGGGCACTGGGATGAAGAAGCACAGCAGAATGTTATGGATAATCCCAAATTTGCGGATAAGCAGTTAAGGCAGGCGATGTATTATGCACTGGACCGGCAGGGCATTCTTGACCAGTTTTCCTACGGGCTTGGAACCCTGACTGAAACGCCGATTCCAAGCTCCAGCTGGGCCAATATCGATGACTCCGAGATCAATACCTATCCTTACAGTCCGGACAAGGCTAAGGCGCTGCTTGATGAAGCCGGATACGCGGATACAGACGGCGATGGCCTCCGGGAGAATCCGGAGGGGCAAAAGCTGGTCATCAACTATGATGCGATGAGCGGCAGTACGACGGCCGAACAGCGGACGGAGGCCATTATCCGGAACTGGCGGGCTGTAGGTCTGGATGTGCGGCTTAACGGCGGGGCACTAAAGGAACTGAACACGTTCTATGAAGCAGTGGAAAATGACGATCCCACGGTTGAGCTGTTTAATGGCGTGTGGGGACTGGCAAGTGATCCAGATCCTTCGGGCCTGTGGCGCTCTACCGATCTGTGGAATTATTCCCGCTGGTCCTCAGAGCGCAGTGAAGAGCTGATCCGTGAAGGTGTAAGCAACAAATCTTATGATTTCGAGCACCGCAAGCAGGTGTACTACGAGTGGCAAAAGCTGGTGAACGAAGAGGTTCCGATGATTTTTATTGCCGAGCGTTCAACCATTACGGCTGTCAGCGAGCGTCTGCAGGGTGTCACGGTCAATTCCATCACAAATATTGTGAGCCCTCATAAGTGGTGGATTAAGGAAGTCAATTAGATGAAGAAGACTGCAGGAGCGGCATCCCCCGGGATGAAAGCTCTTGCAGTTTTTCGTTTTTAAAGGGGTTCTGTCCGGGTACAGCTATAATTTTTTTGTAAAACAGGCATCAAAATGAAGTTTTGTTCGTCATATACATTATAGAATAGAAGCCGCCGCTGTCCGGAAGCTGTCGTTATTTGTTGTTTCTTTTTGCACGCCAAGTGATTACAATAGAAATATTGTTTGTGTGTCAAAGGAAATTCCCAGGTTTATTAATTTTTAGAATGACCCTTAATCCTGAAAGGGGGAACACTAAGACCGGATGGGGTAGAGCATAACAGCCGAGAGAAGTTCAGTCATGACTGCTTGGTATGACACAGGCAAGCATTATAAATAGATCAGACATTCGTCTGTATATTCCACCATAAAGAAGGAATTTATTTATGAAAAAGAAGAAAAAAATGAAAAAAAGGTATATAGCCCTTATAGCCTTAGTGGTTATTTTGGCCGGAGGGTTTATATTCCAGAAGCCGCTGGCGGTTTTGGCCTTTGATCTGTTTCTGTCGGATCAGGTCGAGAGTAAGCTGGCCGAGGAATCGTATCAGCCTCTGGTTAGAGAAGATAATACCGTTAAGCCGGAGCCTGTCGTATACAAAAGTGATCCGTTCTCCTTAATGCTGCTGGGTACGGACCAGCGCGGCAATGAAACCGCACGTTCGGATACGATGATCTATGCTGTTGTCCGTCCTGAGGATTACAAACTGCTGCTGATATCCATCCCCCGCGATACGTACACCGAGATTATCGGGTATAAGGATAACAAGAAGGATAAAATCACCCATGCCTATGCGTTCGGAGGCCAGCAAATGGCCAAAGATACGATGGAGGCGCTGCTGGGCCATGATATCCAATATTATGCGACCATTAATTTTCAGGGGCTGAAGGACGCGGTGGATGCCATTGGCGGTGTTCCGCTGCCGATCAAGAAGACCATCGTCAATAAGGGCAAGGACCATGAGAAGTTCACGATTGAGGGCGGCAAATCCAATTACAGCGGTGAAGAGGCGCTCAATTATACCCGTTACCGGGAGGACAGTGACTTTAACCGGACCAAACGCCAGCAGGTATTTATTGATGTTGTTGCGAATAAAATGTTATCGATCAGCCAAATCGGCAAAATTCCCGAGCTGCTGGACATTATGGGCGAAAACTTCAAGACAGATATGGAGCCTTCCATGATTATCGATCTCGCCAAGAAATTCATGGGCGGCAAAGACATGGATATTTCCAGCTTCACTGTCATGGGGGAAGGCAAGCGCATTGATGGTGTGTATTATGATGTCATTGATGAAGAGGACCTTAGCGAAGCCCAGGCCATGATTGACAACTGGATGAAAGCCAGCACGCCGGCAAGCCAGCTGATTGAACCGGGTAAAGCCGAAAATGCACTGGAGCCCAAAGCTACAGCACAAGCACAGTAAACCGTCTTTATTTATACAATATCCACAAAAGCAGCAGCCATTTGCAACGTTAGTGGCTGCTGCTTACTGTCTTCATGGTATAATAGAGTGGAACTAATTGCTGACTGAAGCGTATGACTACAGTGGCCCTATGCCAAGGGAAAGAGACAAGACAATTCCTTCGGAACTCTTTGAGGAGGATCAAGAGATGAATATTGCGTTTTTTTTGCTTCCGAAACAGGAAGTGGCCTGCGTCACGCTGGATTCGACGCTGCGCCAGACCCTGGAGCGGATGGAGTTTCACCGCTATACTGCTGTGCCGATTCTTGGACGGAACGGGGAGTATGCAGGAACTGTAACGGAAGGTGACCTGCTCTGGTACATGAAGGATTCGGGCGGAACGGTTACTTTTGAGAATGCTTCCAAATTTCTGCTTAAGGATGTGCCTCTGCGGATGAATAATCTGCCGGTATCGATTGACGCCGACATGGAGGACCTTATCAACCTGGCCAAGGTACAGAATTTTGTGCCGGTGGTCGATGATATGAACCGGTTCATCGGCATTGTCCGGCGGAGCCAGATTATTGAATATTGTGAAAAGGTTGTCTCACGCCAGTCACAGGAATCGTTATAACTTACTGATTGCGGCACAAGCAGAATGCTTTAAGGCCTGTACTTCCGGCAACTCTCGGAATGCGGGCCTTTTTTGGAAATAGGTCACTTATTTTACCCGGATAACCGCCCCTCTCCAGAAGCGCGGGCGTCCCGTGTAGCTGGGAAATATTTATGCTATAATGGAGAATAATGCTTTTTGCCGGAGGTAGAGAAACGTGCCCAATGTGCCGAGGGATCTGGATGTAGCCAAACGCGCCAAGGTAATTGAGTGGTTAAAGACCGAAGTGATTGATCAAATCTCGCGGTTATTCAAGGCATTATGGGAAGGCAGCACCGCCCGTGTGGGCGACAGTCTGGCCAGCCTGATTATGAGCTCATATATTCTGGGGCGCAGATTGGGAATCCCCTACCGTGAGCTGGATGATCTGTTAACAGAGAAGCTGAGAAAGCACAGACAAGAAGGCCATCAGCTCGAAGAGTGGTACCAGGACATATCTGCGTTAGAAGACCATATGCGTAAGAGGTGAATACTGTTGAAATTTCGCTGGACATCTGTGGCATGGAGCGTTGCTTACCTGCTGCTGCTGCTATCCTTATCAACCCCGCTGCTCATTATTACAACTCTATTTTTAATTATTCCGGCCGTAGTGCTGTTTACTACCCTGAGTACCCGGCAGTTCATCATGCATCTTGTGCCGGTACTAGTCATCGTCGGTTTGATCACGCCTGTTTATATTTTGTTAGCGGTCTATTTCCTGATCCCGGCCCTTGTTATGGGACGCTGGTACAGGAAAAGGGCTTCGGCCATGTCGACGATCCTCGCAGGCATGGTTACCATTTTAGGCGAGTTTTTGCTGCTGCTGCTGCTCGGGACAGCATTGTTCAATTTTGACCTCTCCACCTATGTGAATGATATGCTGCAGATGGTCACTTCGCCGCTCTCGGATCTGGGTACCGTCAATCCGCTGATGGCAGATCTGAATTTCACATCAGAAGATGTGAACACGCTGAGCTACATGACCATTCAGATTATTCCAATGACATTGATTGTGAGTTCCTTTATGATGGCAGTTATCACCCATTCGATTGTTCGTCCCATTCTGAACAGCATGGACTATGCAGTGCCCCGACTAAAGCCTGCACGGGAATGGAGACTTTCAAGATCCTTCATCTGGTATTATCTGCTCGGTGTCGTAATCAATATGCTGTTCGGCGCTTCGGACAGCAGCTTTATGTTAATGATCTCCGCCAATCTGCTGCCGCTTCTGCGCATTGGATTCATGATCCAGACCATCGGATTCCTGTTCTTCCTCGTATATGAGCGCAAATGGAGCAAGATTGTGGCAATACTACTCACGGTGCCGGTTCTTATGCTGCCGGGCTTGTGGATTATCGGTATTATTGACATGGCGTTCCCGCTGCGGGAGCTTGTGACGAAATCGAAACGATAGGATGAGAGCTCATGCCTAAATTTCTGCAAAGACGCTGGCACGGCTATCATACCGTATGGGCGTTTATGCTGCTGCTGGTCCTTATTATAGTGGTCAGTATCTATAACTGGGTTCTGGGCGTCACCAGTTTATTCCTGGCCGGCACCTTGTGCTTCTCCATGCTGAAGGCGGAGATTTCATTCCGCCGGAATCTGGTGGAATATATCAACGGGCTGTCCTTCCGGATCAAACGGGTGGAAGGCGAAGCGGTCAGCATGCTTCCGCTTGGCATTATCCTGTACAGCGAAGACCGTAAAATAGAATGGAATAACCGCAATGCCGGGGATATTTTTTCCCGCAAATCCCTGGTGGGCGAATCGCTTCAGGACCTGCTGCCGGATATTATGCCTTCTTTGACCGCAGGCGCCCCGGCCAAACGGGAGGCTGCCAAAGACCATCATGCACTTAAGGATATCAGGCATGAAGTGGTTGTCGATGATCGGTATTATCAGGTGGTAGCCATTCCAAGCGAGCGGCTGCTCTACCTCGATGATATCACTGAACTTGTCGTACTCCGTGAACGTTACGAGGAAGAGAAGCTGGCGATCGGCATTGTGATGATGGACAATCTGGATGAAGCTGCCCAGGGCATGGATGATCAGCAGCGCACATCGCTGATTGCCAAGGTCACCAGTGAAATTACGGAATGGAGCAGGCAGTTCGATGTCTATCTGCGGAGACTATCCTCGGAACGTTATCTGATGCTGCTGAATCACCGCAGTCTGCAGGCGCTGGAGGAGAGCCGGTTCGTCATTCTTGACGAGGTGCGGGAAATGACCGCTGATCTGAAGGTGCCGATGACGCTTAGCATCGGGCTTGCTTACGGATCGGAATCCGCCAGTGAACTGGGCGCGCTTGCGCAATCCAGCCTGGACATGGCCCTGGGCCGCGGCGGGGACCAGGCTGCAGTGAAGTCGGGGCAGCGGCTGTCCTTCTATGGCGGCAAGAGCAATGCTGCCGAGAAACGGACGAGAGTACGCGCCCGGGTCATCGCCCATGCGCTGCGCGATCTTATGCAGGAGAGCGACAGAGTGCTGATAATGGGCCACCGGACACCGGATATCGACGCTGTCGGTGCTGCTATTGGTCTTTTAAAGGCCGCACAAATGTATAATGTCGAAGCAAGTATTGTCATGGAAGGGCCGAATCCGTCCATTACAAGAATGATGGAGCAGATCAAACGTGATGAAGAGCTGTATAAAACATTCATAACTACAGAGCAGGCGCTGCAGGTCATGACTGAGCATACACTGCTGATCGTAGTGGATACACATAAAGCATCAATGACGATGGAGCCGCGTCTCGTGCAGTATGCCAGCCGGATTGTGGTTGTTGACCACCACCGCCGGGGCGAAGAATTCATTAACGATGCCGTGCTGGTATACCTTGAGCCTTACGCTTCATCCACCTGCGAGCTGGTGACCGAGCTGCTGCAGTACATCCATGACAAGATCAAGCTCAGCCCGCTGGAGGCAACGATGCTGCTCGCCGGAATAACGGTCGATACTAAGCATTTTGCGCTGCATACAGGATCGCGGACATTCGAAGCAGCCGGATTCCTGCGCCGGATCGGGGCAGACACCATTCTGATTCAGCGGATGCTGAAGGAGGATCTGCAGGAGTATATCTCCAAGGCGGAAATCATCAAACATGCGCGGATGGTGTACGACCATATAGCGCTTGTTGTAACATCACCGGGGATGAAAATTCCGCAGCTCCTGATTGCCCAGACGGCGGATACGCTGCTGGGAATGACCAATGTTGTAGCTTCCTTCGTGATCAGCGAGCGGCCTGACGGCCTGATCGGCATCAGTGCCCGTTCACTGGGACGGATGAATGTACAGGTGGTTATGGAAAAGCTGGGCGGCGGCGGGCATTTATCCAATGCGGCTGTCCAGCTGGAAGGAACATGCAAGGAAGCAGAGGCCAGACTGCTGGAAGTGCTGGCTGAAATTGAAGCGAAAGAGGGGCTATTCGAATGAAGGTCATTTTCATAAAAGATGTTAAAGGTCAAGGCAAGAAAGGCCAGGTTAAAGAGGTATCCGAGGGCTATGCAACGAATTTCCTGCTCCCGCGCGGATTGGTCCGTCCGGCTACAGAAGGCAATGTGAAGACGCTGGAGAACCAGAATGCTGCAGAACAGCGCCGCAAGGATCAGGAGAAGGAAGAAGCACAGCTGCTGGGCAAGAAGCTGGACGAGCTGACGCTGACGATGAAAGCCAAAGCTGGTGAAGGCGGCCGGCTGTTCGGTGCCATTACGAGCAAACAAATCGCTGAATTCCTGGCTTCCTCCCAGGGCATTACGATCGACAAGCGCAAAATTGAACTGAATGATCCAATCCGTCATGTAGGCACCTTCCAGGTTGGCGTTAAGCTGCATACCGAAGTAAAGGCCCGGTTCACGGTTCAGGTAACGGAGGAGTAAAATGGGCGGAGATCTCTTTTTCGATCGGATCCCCCCGCAGAACCTGGAGGCCGAGCAGGCCGTTCTGGGTGCTATTCTGATTCACGATGAAGCGCTGATTACCGCGATGGAGCGGGTGAATACCGAAGACTTCTACGACAAACCGCATCAGATGATCTTTGAGGCGATGGTGCAGCTTGGAGAAGAGAGCCAGCCGATTGACCTGATTACACTGACCTCCCGGCTGCAGGATAAGGGAGAGCTTGAGGATATCGGCGGTGTCAGCTATTTGGCTAAGCTGGCACATGCAGTACCGACCGCAGCCAATGTGGATTACTACGCCCAGATCATTGAAGAAAAGGCAATGCTGCGGCGGCTCATCCGTACAGCAACGCAGATAGCCAGCGAAGGCTATACCGGCGGTGAGGATGTAGGGATCATGCTGAGCGATGCCGAGCGGCGGATCCTGGAAATCTCCAACCGGCGCAGCGGCAGCGGCTTTATTGCAATCCGTGATGTCGTAATGGAAGTATTTGACCGTGTGGAGATGCTCCATCAGAATAAAGGGAACACCTCGGGGATTCCGACCGGCTTCGTTGACCTCGATCATATGACCAACGGATTTCAACGCAATGACCTGATCATTGTGGCCGCCCGCCCTTCTGTCGGCAAGACGGCGTTCGCGCTGAATATCGCCCAGAATGTGGCGGTCCGCGCCAGAGAGACCGTAGCGATTTTCAGTCTGGAAATGTCAGCGGCGCAGCTGGTACAGCGTATGATCTGCGCCGAGGCTAATCTGGATGCTAATATTATGCGTACTGGCCAGATCAAGGAAGATGATGACTGGTCCAAGCTGACGATGGGCATCCAGGCCTTATCCGAGTCGGAAATCTATATTGATGATACTCCGGGGATTACAGTTACCGATATCCGTGCGAAATGCCGCAGGCTGAAGAAGGAAAAGGGCCTTGGCATGATTGTCATTGACTATCTGCAGCTGATTCAGGGACGGGGCAAGCCTGGTGAGAACCGCCAGCAGGAGGTCTCGGATATCTCCCGTACGCTGAAGCAGATTGCCCGTGAGCTCGATGTGCCGGTCATTGCCCTGTCCCAGCTTAGCCGCGGTGTAGAGCAGCGGCAGGATAAACGCCCAATGATGAGTGACCTTCGTGAATCTGGATCAATCGAGCAGGATGCCGACATCGTTGCGTTTCTGTACCGTGATGATTACTATAACCAGGATACAGAGAAGAAGAATATCATCGAAATTATTATTGCCAAACAGCGTAACGGTCCGGTTGGCACCGTGGAGCTCGTGTTCCTCAAAAACTTTAACAAGTTCGTTAACTACGAGCGGGCACACGCCGAACCTTTTGCCGGATAAATCAATATTGTATAATACCCGAACGATTGCACATTTCATTGTGTAATCGTTCGTTTTTATTTGACTTTAAAAAGTACCGCTGTTACACTGGTTATTGTGCTTTAGCGGGTTAAACCGCTTTGGTGTCCGGAGGGCTGGGTACATAGGAACATCGTACAGAGCCCATATTATGAAAAATAATGGTGCTTGCTAGCACCTACGGAGGAATGAACATGTCAACGGTAGTCGTCGTGGGAACACAGTGGGGAGACGAAGGCAAAGGGAAGATCACGGACTTTCTGGCAGAAAGCGCAGATGTGGTCGCCCGGTATCAAGGGGGTAACAATGCCGGTCACACGATTCTGATTGACGGAAAGAAGTTCAAGCTGAGCTTGATTCCATCTGGTGTATTTTATAAAGAGAAAACTTGTGTTATCGGTAACGGAATGGTTATTAACCCGGATGCCCTGATTCAAGAAATTAATTATATTCATGAGAATGGCTTTGATACCAAAAACCTGGTAATCAGCGACCGCGCTCACGTCATTATGCCGTACCATATGGTCCTGGATGCCCTGGAAGAAGACCGTAAAGGCCCGAACAAGATTGGTACCACACGCAAAGGGATCGGTCCGGCTTACATGGATAAGGCTGCACGCAACGGAATCCGGATTGCCGACCTGATGGACGCTGAAGAATTTGAACTGAGACTCCGCCATCTGGTGCAGGAGAAGAATCAGGTCATTACACAGGTATACGGAGCGGAAGCGCTGGATGTAGAAGAGATCCTGGTAAAATATCTGGAATACGCCGAAGTGCTCCGTCCTTACGTTACAGATACTTCTGTTATTCTGAACAATGCTATTGATGCGGATTCCAAAGTGCTGTTCGAAGGCGCACAGGGTGTTATGCTCGATATCGACCAGGGGACTTATCCGTATGTAACCTCTTCGAATCCTTCGGCCGGGGGTGTCTGCATCGGTTCCGGTGTCGGCCCGTCCAAGATTCAGCAGGTTATCGGCGTAGCCAAAGCTTACACCACCCGTGTCGGCGATGGTCCTTTCCCTACAGAGCTTAACGATGCAACAGGTGATTATATCCGTGAGACTGGTCATGAGTACGGTACGGTAACCGGCCGCGCACGCCGTGTAGGCTGGTTTGACAGTGTCGTTGTACGCCATGCCCGCCGGGTCAGCGGAATTACCGGTCTCTCCCTTAACTCACTGGATGTGCTTAGCGGCCTGGAAACAGTTAAGATCTGCACAGGCTACAAATACCGCGGTGAAGTCATTACCCACTATCCGGCAAGCCTTAAGATGCTGGCCGAATGTGAAGCGGTGTATGAGGAGCTTCCAGGCTGGAGTGAGGATATTACAGGCGCGAAGACGCTTGAAGATCTGCCTGAGAACACACGCAGATATGTTGAGCGCGTATCCGAGCTGACAGGCATTCCGATTGCCATCTTCTCTGTCGGCCGTAACCGCGAGCAGACGAATCAAGTACTGCCTATCTATATTTAAGTTACAGCTTTTGAAGGGGCCCTGCGGGGTCCCTTTTTGTTTTGATTTTTGCAGATGAAGGTTTCCCCAAGCATGTTCCAGTCAATACTGGAAGGATAGGAAGAGCGCACTGATTCTTCAGGAAAATGGACTGTGAACAAATGCGAGGGGAGAAATGTAAAGATGAAGATAGCAAAGTATCTGCTGGGCGTATGTCTGGTTGCCGTGCTTGCGAGCGGACTGTCCATATTGACTACGGCATATGTGGTCAATACTTACATTCATTCGGTGCTGGCAAGCTTTGATATTAAGCTGGATACGCCAGGACCGGGAATCGGCGGATTCATGAAAAGCCTGACAGGAACGGCAACGAAGGTGAAGGAGGATACTGCGGCTTCTGGAGAGGATCAGAAGGCTGCTCCGACGGCTGTCACGGACACAGAGGAAGAGGACGAAAATACCGGAGCACCCGTAGAGGAAAAAGTGCCTGAAGATGCTCTGGCGGTCATGGGGCAGGCCGATGCTGCGGAGGAGCAAAGCAGCGGTGGGCAGGAACAGCAGCTGGTAATGACACCCGGTGATATGAGTGATTTGAAGAACAGTCTGCCCACCGACGAGAAAGCCAATATTTTCAATATTCTGATGACCAAGCTTCCTCAGGAGGAAATGCAAAAAATCTCCACTGCCATGGAAGACGGGCTGACCGAGAATGAAGTGCTGGAGCTTCAGCAGGTCATTGCTAAATATGTAAGTGACGAGGAATATAATACATTGATGAAAATGCTTACACCAAATTTTGCGCAAGAACTGCCTAATTAAAAAATGTCACTTTTTGGACACGGAAGGGCTGTTTAAAGTGCATAAATACTAACAAAACCCGCGAAAAACGCGGGTTTTGTGCTGTGGACAAAGTTGAAATTTTTCTGCAGCCTATGGTACAGTAAAAAAGGACTAAAAGCGGTTAATTTTTTGTAACCTTTTAATGGAGATTTTTAGTCCTCTACAGCAGGATTATTCATACTCATGCAAACGTACAAATAGATGCAGCACTGTATATAAAAGGGGTCGAACAACTGGCTTGAACGCTGCTTAAGCGAAAGTGTAAGGGCTGACTGAAAGGGAGAGTTTCATGAAGGGATTTAAATTCATGCGCCGGATGGGGAAGCTGCGGAGCAGTGAAGCCACACCCGCAGAAGCCGGTGCAAAAGGTCAAAAGGGCAGTAATGGCCCGGGAGATACGAATGTCTTTTATCAGGAAACCAAGCCCCGGAGAATCCGGCGCTCCTGGTTATTGGCTTCCGCGGGTCTGGTACTGCTGACTGCCTTTATCATCGGAGCGGAGAAGAAGTATGTAGCCGCTAATACGGTAACCTACTACAAGGTGCTCGTAAAGGGTGAAGAGATCGGCAGAATCAGCCAGGAGGCTGAGCTGGGACGGCTGTTTGAAGAGAAGCGCAAGGAATATCAGCTTAAATATCCGGATTCGGAAATGGTCCTGCAGACGGACGGTATAACAACAGAACCGGAGCGGGCCTATAAGCCGGAGGTGGATACCGAGGCTACACTGGACAAGCTGGACGGCATGCTTAAGGCCTATGCGGTGGGTGTCCAGCTCACTGTGGACGGAAAGGCTCTGGGGATTGTCAAAGACCAGGCTACAGCCAATGCGGTACTCGAAGGTGTGAAGAAACATTATGCGCCTCAGGTAGAGGCCTCACAGGGAGCACAGCTGAAGAGAACAGCGGCAACAACCTCGGCTGCAGCAGCTTCTGCAGGTCCGGATAAGATTGAATCGGCCGAGATTCAGGAAGAGGTTACAGTAGTACCGGTCAAGGCAGACCCTAATAAGGTGCTTACTGTAGAGGAAGCGGTCAAAGTATTGACTGAAGGTGAAGCGGAGCCGCTGGTCTATGTCGTACAGGAAGGCGATACCGTATCCGGCATTGCCAAGCGCTTTGAGATTACGCAGGCGGAGATTTTCAGCAACAATCCGGAAGTCAAGGAATTGACCCTGCAGATCGGAGATGAGCTTCAGCTGACTGTACCGCAGCCTGATCTTACGGTAGTTACTGTTGAGCAAGTTACAGAGCAGCTGGTTACAGAGCCGGAAGTCATCGTACGTAAAAGCGATCAGCTGGCCGCGGGCAAACGTAAGGTGGTACGCCCCGGACAGACCGGATTGAAGGAAATGGAGTATCGGGTCACGAAGGAAAACGGCCTCGTTGTGAAGGAAGAATGGCTCGGACAGACTGTACTGAAGGCTTCGCTGCCTGAGGTAGTCTACAGTGGAACCAAGGTTGTCGGTGAGGGAACAGGGATGTTCGCCTGGCCGGTATCAGGAGCCACCCTTTCCAGCAGCTTTGGCGAGCGGTGGGGGCGTGCCCACAAAGGCATCGATCTTGTATCCGGCAACCGGACGATCAAAGCCGCTGACGCCGGAGTCGTCACCTTTGCCGGTGTACAGAGCGGCTACGGCAATGTAGTCATCGTCGACCACAAGAATGGATATGTAACATACTACGGACATTTAAGAAGTATCTCCGTATCTGTCGGACAGCGCCTCTCACAGGGCGGGAAGATCGGAATCATGGGCAACACCGGACGTTCCACAGGCACTCATCTGCATTTTGAAATCCGCAAGAACGGAACAGCAGTCAATCCGCTTAAATATCTGAAATAATTCCTCTTATAAGCACAGCCGTCCGGAGATTTCCGGGCGGCTTTATATATTGAAGTTAGAAATATATTGATATGGTTCCGACGGATGTGGCACCGGGTCACAGGTATGTTAAAATAAAGGAATCAATGATAAGTACGCTTAGAAAGGTGAAGCTGAGCATATGCAGATGGGGACGATTCTGGTAGTAGATGATGAACAGCCTATTGCTGATATATTGAAATTCAATTTAGAAAAAGAAGGATATGAAGTAATCTGCGCCTTTGACGGGCATAGTGCTGTCGAGCTGGCTTTATCCTTACGGCCCGATCTGATGCTGCTGGATCTCATGCTTCCGGGCAAGGATGGTATGGACGTCTGCCGTGAGGTGCGCTCTGCCCATCTGGATCTTCCGATCATTATGCTCACAGCCAAAGACGGGGAGATTGACAAGGTGCTGGGGCTGGAGCTGGGGGCGGATGATTATGTTACCAAGCCTTTCAGTACACGGGAGCTGCTGGCCAGAGTGAAGGCGCAGATGCGCCGCCAGCATAAGCCGTCACCGCCGGATATCCTCAGTGAACGGACAGAGAGCAAACAGGGGGTTCATCATTTCGGACTGTTTGTCGATACCGATATGTACATGGTCTATAAGGACGGCGAGCCGCTTGATCTGACGCACCGTGAATATGAGCTGCTCTATTATATGATCCGTCATGCCGGCAAAGTAATGACCCGGGAGCATCTGCTGCAGGCCGTATGGGGATTCGAATATTTTGGTGATGTGCGGACCGTTGATGTAACGATCCGCCGCCTGAGAGAAAAAATTGAGGAGAACCCCAGCAAACCGGAATATATCTTTACCCGGCGCGGACTCGGTTATTTGATGCATAGCCCCAAAAGCGGGGGACTGTGATGAAGGTAATGTCCTTTTTCCGGACGATTCAGGCCAAGCTGATCATTATTTATGTTTTGCTGATCCTCATTGCCATGCAGCTGATCGGAGTGTATTTTGTCAGCTCCATGAAGAATTCCCTGACTGATAATTTCACCAAGGATCTCAAGGCACGGGCGGAAATGCTCTCGATCCTGACTGCAGACAAGCTGGGCAGCGAAGCAGGGTCGGCCGGAGATGAGACCGCAGTGGAAAGTCTGCGGGGCATGGTGAACAACCTGTACATCAGCGGAGCTGAAATTCAGGTGCTGGATGCAAGCGGCAAGATTATTACAACCTCTGTTCCCTCCCAAAATGACTATGTGGGCCAGCGCAACACGCAGACGGTAGTCAGCCGCGCCCTGCAGGGCATCAGCGATAATGAAGAATACATTATTGCTGATGACAATGTACGCAAGAAGGTTGTGGCCAAGCCGGTGCTCTCCGGAGATAAGGTGGTAGGTGCAATATACATTGCGGCGGATATGAAGGATCTGTATGCTACGATGAGCCGGATTAACAGCGTGTTTTTGACCGGATTGCTGCTGGCTCTGGCTCTTACCGCTGTGCTGTGTGTCATTCTTGCACATACGATCACACATCCCATCAAGGAAATGACCCGGCATGCCACTGCAGTTGCCGAGGGCCGGTTCAACCGCAAAATGCCGGTGTTCGGCAATGACGAGATCGGGCAGCTCAGCCAGGCGTTTAACTATATGACCGGAAGGCTGCGCGAAGCCTTATCACAGAATGAAGAGGAGAAGGAGAAGCTGGCGTCCATTCTGGCCAATATGAGTGACGGTGTGGTGGCTACTGACGAGAGCGGTGTCGTTATTCTGATGAATACCCGTGCAGCCCATATGCTCCGCTCGGAAGGTCCGCTGCCGGAAGGTGCCCCGTTTGATGAGCTGCTGGGCCTTGACCGGGAGCAGTCCGATTCACTTGCCCAGGGTAACGCACAGTCAGCGATGCTGCATTTGTCCCCAATGGGCGAAGAGGACGCGAATATTGTCCGGGTGACCTTCACTCCGATCCACCGGCGTGAAGGCGGCGGAATCGCCGGAACGATTGCTGTACTGCAGGATGTTACCGAACAGGAGAATCTGGAGGAATCGCGGCGCGAGTTCGTTGCGAATGTCTCGCATGAGCTGCGGACTCCGCTGACAACGATCAAGAGCTATGTGGAGGCGCTGGACGACGGGGCGCTCGATGATCCGCAGCTGGCTTCAAGGTTTGTGGGCGTCATCCGCAATGAGACGGAGCGGATGATCCGTCTTGTCACTGATCTGCTGCATCTCTCGAGGCTGGATTCCAAAGAATCCAGCCTGCGTATCCAGCAGACGGATATAGCGGAGATGCTGGAGGATGTTGCGGACCGTTTCTCCTTCCAGATCCGCCAGAAGCGGATTCACATCAGCACAAGAGTGCATGAAGAGGTGGCAGCAGCCTGGCTCGACCGTGATCAGATTGATCAGGTGCTGGGCAATCTCGTCTCCAATGCGCTGAAATATACGCCGGAAGGCGGAACGATCCAATTGGAGGCGCTGAAGAACGACGACGGAATGCTGGCTGTCTCTGTACGGGATTCCGGAATCGGGATTCCGAAAAAGGATATTGAGCGGATATTTGAACGCTTTTACAGGGTGGATAAGGCACGTTCACGCAATATGGGCGGAACTGGACTCGGACTTTCCATTGCCCGGGAAATTGTTAAGGCGCACGGAGGGTCTATTTCCCTTCAATCCGAGCTGAATGAGGGCTCTCTGGTAACATTTACGCTGCCTTTGCAGGAGCAAAGGGGGAGTGCGCTGTGAAGGAAAGAGTGAAATCATGGGTTCTGGCCCTGCTGGTTCTTGGAAGTCTTATAGAGAGCTATTACCTGATCTACCGGCTGCCTGGCAGCGACTCGGCTGTAATGTCAAAGAATCTGTACGTAAAGACAGATAATATGGGGCCGGAAGAAAAGGTTGAAAATCTGCTCTATCCTGATAAAATGATCATTCATATGGGTGAGGACAGGCACACCCTGTTTTATCCCGGTACTACCTTCTATGATCTGATCCTGAACCGGCTGAAGGGACGCGGCTTTGAGAGCTTCCAGCGGCGCTCGGTACAGGACTTTGACTGGGACAAGATCCGCAGTGAGAATTCAGGCATTGAGCTGTCCTTTGGCTCGGGTATTCCGGTAACGCTGCTGCAGCGCGTGATGCAGCTGTCTCCGGATTCACTGTTTGAAGGTGAGAGTATAGACCGAATCTGGATTTACAATGTCAAAAATGACTCTAAAGCACATGCCGTCTTTTTCAGTACCCGGGGCGACATTGTCTATGAAGCGGCAAAGGCCGATTTGACCGTACAGGACGTGCAGCAGCATGTCGATTTCGGCAAGAACTGGAGTCCTTACACGGCAGTGAACGGCGATTATTATCTGCCGCAGGACAAAGTATCGCTGGTCAAAGTAGAGATGCCATCCGGGATGTACACGATTGAACAAATGCAGAGCAATCTCTTCTTCGATGCCGGAAGCACCCGCTATATCCCGGAGAAGGATGGCTCAAAGATATACACGGACAGCAAGAAGAGCCTGCAGGTGGACCAGGAGCAGAACTGGATGAGCTACAGCGATCCGGCCGCGCTTCCTGCCGGAGACAGCACACCTGCGAAGGATGCGCTGGAAGCTGTCGATTTCGTCAACCAGCACGGGGGATGGAATGGAACTTACCGGCTGGCGGCAACGGAGGAAGGCAGACAGGAGCGCAAGGTTTCTTTTCAGCAGTATTACGGTTCCTATCCGATTATCAGCGTGCCGCAGATGCAGTATGGTGTAATTAATCTCGAGCTGCAGCAGGGTACAGTGTCTTTTTATGAACGCTCCCTGATGTACACCGAGGAGGATCAGGCAGTCAAACAGCTGGCCGAGCTGCCCGGCGGCGAAGAGCTGGAGAATAGGCTGGCCCGGCTGAGCCCGGATCTGCCGATTAAAGATCTGACCCCTGCTTATCTTCCCGTTGTAAAAGAGGAACAGCTGCTGCTGCAGCCGGTATGGCGGGTTACGTTTAGTGACGGCAGTATGGTTACGCTGGACTAGGCTATATAAATTAATCTGTATTGTGTATTTATGACCAAATTCAGAAGGTGCTGTGAATACACTTTGTTCAATAGTTTGCTTACTAAACGTTCAAAAATTCCATTTTAGGAGGATCAGTATGGACTGGGGCAGAGCAAAAAATGTGCTGATATACGCCTTTCTGGCACTGAATCTGCTGCTGTGTTATCAGCTGTGGATAGATTTGCGTGATCAGGCCAGCGCCAACCTGGACTTCACTTCCCTGTCTGCCGAGACACAGGCGGCCATGGATCAGAAGAACATCCGTGTGCTGTGTCCCATTCCGGCTGCTACACCGCAGCTTCCTGATATTACGTACCGCTATTCCGGAGAAGAGCAAAGCCAGCCCCCGGTTGAGCTGAAGGAGCCGGTCAACAGCAGCCTGATCTATTCTTCCTTCACCGATCTCAGCAATGCGCTGGCGGGACAGATCCCGGATATTGCCAATTACCGGTTTGATGCGCAGGAGAGCGAGCCCGGCAAATCCGTGCTGCATCCGCTTGTGGATAACAAATGGTCTCTGTTCAGGGTAAAGCTGGAGCTGATCAACAGTGACCAGAAAATTGTAGCCTACCGCTGGCCGCAGATAGAGATCGGACCGATGGGCAGCACAGAGGATGTGCAGAAGGTACTGCCGGCGTCGCAGGCGCTGAGCAGTTTAATAGAGAAGTATTTTCCGGTGAACTCGGTGGTCAAGGAAATTGAGCTCGGCTATTACGGCGAATTGTTCAATTCCGAGAGCCAGGTGGCATCGCCGATGTGGCGGTTCATTCTTGAGGACGGCAGCGCCTATTATGTGGATGCCATCAGCGCGGACATCATCAGTCCCAAGACAACAGAGTAGAAGGAGCAGGAGAGAAATATGGGGATTTCATTTACAGTACTGTCCAGTGGTTCTACCGGTAACGCGACGGTAGTCCGTAACGGGGAAACAACACTAATGATCGATGTCGGCTTCAGTGCCAAGCGGATGGATGAGCTGCTGGCCATGCGGGAGCTGACAGGTAAAGATATTGACGGCATTCTGGTGACGCATGAGCATTCTGATCACATTAAGGGACTCGGGGCTTTTGCGCGCAAATACGATCTTCCGATCTATGCCAACCTCAACACCTGGGGAGCGATTGAAAAAGGGATCGGAGCGATCGAGGAGCATAACCGGATTATTCTCGAGACCGGTCAGCATAAGGATTTTGGCAGTATGCGTGTAGAATCGTTCGCGATTTCCCATGATGCCGCGGAGCCGGTAGGCTATAATTTCTATGACGGTAAGGAGAAGCTGTGTGTAGCGACGGATCTGGGCTATGTCAGCGATAAAGTACGTACGGCCATAGAGGGTTCAGATGTGCTGGTCCTGGAGGCAAATCATGATATAGAGATGCTTAGAATGGGGCGTTATCCCTGGAATACCAAACGGCGGATTCTCGGCGATATGGGCCATCTCTCCAATGAAGCTGCCGGTGCGGCGCTCAGCGAAATTCTGACCGGGCGGACCAAGCGGACCTATCTTGCCCATCTGAGCCGGGATCATAACATGATGGACCTGGCCAAAATGTCTGTACGCGGGGCAATGGAGGACCGGGGCTGCTTTTATAAGGACAGTGAATTCAAATTATGCGACACCTATTATGACCGGCCTACGCCATGGGATAAGGTGAGCCAGTCATAAGCTGGTCGACTTCAGCAATTTTGTGCTCCAGCTCCTGGCGTGAGATCAGTCCTTTGTCAATCAGCAGCTCAATCATTGCGCTTTGGACAAGGACCAGATGATAATGTTCATCCTTCAGATCCCCAAGCTTGCTGATAAACTGCACGAGATCCATGCTTGTCGAAAAAGATTCCAAGGTAAGCCCTCCTGTACGGCCGAAGCCCGAGATGTAAAAAATTCGCATCACTATTCCGGCAGAAAAAATGCGGGTGATGCCTCAGCCTGTGATACAATTATATAGAACCGCCTTCAGGCGTAAGACATTGGCTCTTCTATTATTGTAGTCTTTTAAGTTGCAAAATATTCCGGATACAAGCTTATTCTTAATTCATATATTGCAAGAATCAAAGCCCCCTTGCGCTTACAAGACCTAATTTTGTGGTGAATGAATATAGTGAAACTTTTTAGAGCTTCCGGGAGTCTAAGAGATACAGAGGAAAGCTCGGGCGTGGTTGCTTGGCGTTCAGGTCTGAATGCAGCAGCAATAGAGGGGAGAGGATGTAACGGTGGGATTGTTTGATGATGATTTCTATTCAACCAAAGTACCGCGGCGCAGCAGCAGGGAGCAGGAGCCGCCGAAGGTTCTGACCAGCCGCAGCAAATGGACAGTGCGCAGATCACGGCGCGGCCTGTCTACATGGCAGGTATCGGTGATCAGTTCAGTGATCAGTGCGGTGGTTGCGGTGCTGCTGTTCAGTCTGGTAACAGGCCAGCTGAATCAGGAACAGGCACGGGAGACCCCGGTCATTGATAAGGTAACAGTAAGCAGCGGTGATCCGTATGACCGGATTATTCAGGCTGCGGCCCTAGCCCGTCCTGCAGTAGTGAGTATTATCAATCATAAAGAAGATAATGAGGAACTTAACATTCTCGATGAATCGGCACTGGGATCGGGAGTTATTTATAAAAAAGATGACAGCAAAGCTTTCATTATTACCAATAATCATGTCATTGAAGGATCAGGCAAGCTAGAGGTGGTTACCGTCGACGGTCAGACACATAAGGCTGAGCTTGTAGGTGCCGATAAGGTCAGCGATATTGCGGTACTCTCTATTAGTGCCAAGGGAATTACGTCTGTTGCCCAAATCGGCGATTCCTCCAAGGTCCGCCTGGGCGAGACTGTCATTGCGATCGGCAATCCGTTGGGGCTTGGCGATTCCCTGACCTCCGGAATTGTAAGCTTCACAGAGCGGCCTATTCCGGTATCCCTCAACCAGGACGGCGTCTATGACTGGGAGCAGGAGGTCATTCAGACTGACGCTGCAATCAATGAGGGCAACAGCGGCGGAGCGCTGGTCGATCTGGACGGCAAGGTGATCGGCATTAACACTATGAAAATTTCTGATACAGGCGTTGAAGGACTCGGTTTTGCCATTCCGGCCAACCATGTGATGGAGACTGCGGATGAGCTTGCAGCTAACGGAAGAATTGCCCGTTCCTATCTGGGCGTGTACACTGTGGATCTTAATAACCCGTACGTGCCGCTGGCCGAGGATCAGCGCAAGGAGCTCAAGCTGCCAAGCAGTGTGCAGGACGGTGCAGTCGTGCTGGATGCGGTGGGACCGGCTGAAGAGGCAGGCCTGCAACTCAACGATGTTATCATCAAGTTCGATGATGAGCCGATTACTTCTACACTGTCGCTGCGCAAGTACTTGTATGACCAGACCAAGATCGGAGACGATCTAAAGATAACGTATTACCGTAACGGTGAGATGAACCAGGTTACAGTCAAACTTCTTGAGAAGCCGGAAGAATAATAACCGGAACAGCGGTATATAATAGTGAAGCAGCAGAATGAAGTGAAGCGGTCCAGCCGCTCTTATAAATTTTTAGGAGCGGCCCGTTTCAACGTGAAATGAACAGGGTATATATAAAGTATAAGTCAGTACCACCTGTCCATTACGACCTGATAACCCTTACATTGGGAAGATGACCTAATAACGGAAAAACCGGAGAATTTCGGATGTCTGGCTTGCCTTTGTTATTCAGGTGTGGTAACATGTTAGTAATCATACATTTGATACCTAATTCTCGTATTGAAAAGGGCTGTCAATGGCATTACAACCTTTTTCAATGTGTGAATTTTTTCTTTGTTTGAAGATAAAAAGAACATATTAATTTAAATTTGTGGAGGTAACACACATGCAAACAGGTACAGTTAAATGGTTCAACGCAGAAAAAGGATTCGGATTCATCGAAGTTGAAGGCGGAAGCGACGTATTCGTACACTTCTCCGCAATCACTGGCGAAGGATTCAAAACTTTGGACGAAGGCCAACGCGTTGAATTCAACGTTGTTCAAGGCAACCGTGGACCACAAGCCGAAAACGTTGTAAAACTGTAATAATAGAAGATACCGTCCCGCTTGTGAAAGTTGGGACGGTCTTTTTTTATAAGATCAGCAGTATAATATACTGACCGATCAGAAAGAGCAACCGTACAACAGGATTTGACACATCTTAGAAGGGGCATCGGCAGATGCTTTTTTACGTATCAGGAGATGTATCTGGGTGACATAAAGGAAGGGAGGAACGGCAATGAACTACCGGAAGAAGCCTATGGAGGAAGTACCGGAGGAAAATACCGCAATTTGGGCCTGTACCAATGATGGATGTAACGGATGGATGAGGGATAACTTTGCCTTTGAAACTATACCTTCTTGCCGTCTCTGTCATGCTCCAATGGTCCGCAGCATGAAGATGCTGCCGCAACTGCTCAATTCCAACGGCGATCTTAAATCGCTGAAAAAGGGTATTTCCATTACCTGACCAATGCCTTTATGAGTCAAGACGCTATATAAATACGATGAACAAATCCGAGACGGTTAAACCGTCTTATTTTTTTTGCTTTCTTTACGTTATATTGTGATATTTGTCACAAATTTATTGCTTTTTAGGTCAAAACGGGATGTTTTATGTGATAAATATCACACTTCAGCCGCTGCTTTTTTGACAGAATAGACATATTGAATAGGGAGAAAGAAGGGGAAGAAAAAATGGATGCAGTCATGCTGTCGCGCATACAATTTGCGTCTACAACAATTTTTCATTATTTCTTTGTACCGGTGTCTATTGGTCTGGCGCTCCTGATTGCGATCATGGAGACAATGTATGTCAGAAAAGGCAATGAAGAGTACAAAAGAATGGCACAGTTCTGGGGGAAGCTTTTCCTGATTAACTTTGCGGTAGGTGTAGTAACAGGGATCCTGCAGGAGTTCCAGTTCGGAATGAACTGGTCGGATTATTCCCGTTTTGTGGGTGATGTATTTGGAGCTCCGCTGGCCATTGAAGCGCTGCTGGCCTTTTTCCTGGAGAGCACATTTATCGGACTCTGGATTTTCGGCTGGGATAAGGTATCCAAGAAGATCCATCTGCTGTCCATCTGGCTGGTAGCCTTCGGAACAATGCTGTCGGCATTCTGGATTCTGGCAGCTAACTCTTTTATGCAGCATCCGGTAGGCTTTGCTATTAATAACGGTCGGGCTGAAATGAATGATTTCTTTGCGCTGATTACGAACGGACAACTGCTGGTGGAATTCCCGCATACCGTGCTCGCTGCTTATGCGACTGGCGCCTTCCTGGTAACAGGGATCAGCGCCTACAAAATGCTCAAGAAGCAGGACGTTCCTTTTTTCAGAAAATCTTTTGAAATTGCCGCAATTGTCGGGATCGTATCTTCCATCGGAGTGGCTGTGGCCGGACATGCTCAAGCACAGTACCTGGTAGAGACCCAACCGATGAAGATGGCTGCTTCCGAAGGGCTATGGGAAGATAGCGGTGACCCGGCGGCCTGGACCGTCAGTGCTTTTATTGATCCTGAGAATAAATCCAATTCCGGTGAGATCAAAATTCCATATCTGCTGAGCTTCCTGTCCTACAGTAAATTCTCCGGTGATGTTAAAGGGATGAACACGCTGCAGGCAGAGTATGAACAACAGTATGGCCCGGGTAACTATATTCCGCCTGTACGGACCACGTTCTGGAGCTTCCGGATTATGGTGCTCGCAGGTACACTAATGATCGTGCTTGGCCTGTATGCGATGTATCTGATGTGGCGCAAAAAGATGGAGCGTCCGAACACCTGGTTCCTGCGGTTTATGCTCTGGGGGCTGCTGCTTCCGCCAATCGCCAATACTTCAGGCTGGATTATGACAGAGATCGGGCGCCAGCCGTGGACGGTATTCGGCTTAATGACAACAGAAGACAGTGTGTCTCCTAACGTTTCGGCCGGTTCGATCCTGTTCTCTGTAATTACTTTTAATGCAATTTACGCAATATTGGGTGCTGTACTGATCGGATTGTTCATCAAGGTTATCAAAAAAGGCCCTTATGCCATGGATCACGATCACGGTGAATCACATGATCCGTACACTAAGGAGGGATCGCATGCTTTCTCTTAATGAATTGTGGTTTGTGCTGATTGCAGTGTTATTTATCGGCTTCTTCTTTCTGGAGGGCTTCGATTTCGGTGTCGGAATGGAAACACAGATTCTGGCCAAAAATGACACAGAACGCCGGGTACTCATCAACTCCATCGGTCCGTTCTGGGATGCGAATGAAGTATGGCTGCTGACTGGCGCGGGTGCGATGTTCGCGGCGTTCCCGGAGTGGTATGCCACACTGTTCAGCGGATTCTATATCCCGTTTGTCTTCGCACTGCTTGCGCTGATTGCACGCGGCGTAGCCTTTGAATTCAGAGGCAAACGTGACTCGCTGGCCTGGAAAAGAACCTGGGATGCCTGCATTTTCTTCGGCAGCTTTCTCCCGCCGTTCCTGCTGGCCGTAGTGTTCGCGAGCTTCATCAAGGGGCTGCCGATAGACGGCGAAATGCAAATGTATGCCGGATTCTTTGATATCGTAAATGTGTATACAGTTGTAGCAGGAATTACAGTGGTCATGCTCTGTCTGGTACACGGCTTGATGTTCACCACGCTCCGTACGACCGGCGATCTTCAGCTCCGGGCGCGCAAGCTGGCCAAGAAGCTGCTGCTCCCGCTGGCTGCGCTGCTGGTTGCCTTTGTTGTGATGACCTACTACATGACAGATATCTTCGAGCACCGCGGAGCACTGCTTATGGTGCTGGTTATTCTGGGCATTGCTGCCTTTGTTCTGTCGGGTTATTTCATGACTAAGAAAAAAGACGGCTGGGCTTTCGGAATGACCGGGGCGGTTATGGCACTGTCGGTACTGTCCATCTTCGTAGGACTGTTCCCGCGTGTGATGATCAGCTCGATCGATGCCGCGTTCAGCTTGACGATTACGAATGCCGCTTCCGGGCACTATTCCCTTAAAGTAATGACGATTGTAGCGCTGACGCTGCTGCCGTTCGTGCTCGGATATCAAATCTGGAGCTATTTCATCTTCCACAAGCGGGTTCATGAAAAGGAGCATCTTGAATATTAATGGATAAAAATTTGCTTAGGGTTGCAGGAGTTAAGCCGGTCTTTCTGATCGTGGGCTTCCTTACCCTGGTGCAAAGCCTGTCCATTCTTCTGCTGGCCAAATCGCTGGCGGAGGTTGTCTCTGCATTGTTTGCAGGAGCACCGCTGAAGGAACAAGGGGCTGATTCGCTCTTGTTCCTTCTTGCGTTTCTTGTCCGCCATGCCTGTGCCATGCTCATGAGCCGGGTCTCTTACCGGTTCGCGGAAGCCACCGGCAGCAGCATGCGGAGACAAATGATGGATAAGCTGTTCCAGCTGGGTCCGCGGCTTGCTGGGAGCCGGGGAACGGGAGATCTGGTCACACTTGTGCTCGAAGGAGTCACCAAATACCGTACCTATATTGAACTGATTATTCCACGGATGGTTGCGATGGGAATCACCCCTTGGCTGCTGCTGGTCTACATTTATATGCAGGATACAGCCAGCGGGGTCATTCTCACCCTGACGATGCCGATTATTGTAGTATTCATGATTCTGATTGGCGTGACGGCCCGCAAGCAGATGGACCGTCAGCTGAAGTCTTACCGTACATTATCCAATCATTTTGTGGATTCGCTGCGCGGACTGGAGACACTGAAGTTCCTCGGGCGCAGCCGCAGCCACAGCAAGAGTATTGCTGCTGTCAGCGACCGGTACCGTTCGGCAACGATGCGCACGCTGAGAGTGGCTTTTCTCTCTTCGTTCGCCATGGATTTTTTCACCATGCTGTCCGTGGCTTCGGTGGCGGTGAGCCTGGGCTTACGGCTTGTTAATGAAGAGATGACGCTGGTCACCGGATTGACCATTCTGATTCTGGCACCGGAATATTTCCTGCCGGTGAGGCTGGTGGGGGCGGACTTTCATGCCACACTGGACGGCAAGGAGGCTGGTGAAGCCATGACAAGCATTATTGAACGTGAAGCTGTGAAGGCGAAGGTGCTGGGAGCGGAGGGGCTCACAGAAAACGGGAACGTCCCTGCCGGCAAGACGGAGTTCACTTGGCAGCAAGACAGTGTGCTTAAGCTGGAGCAGGCCGGCGTGAAGTATGAGGAGGAAGGAATCCCGTCCCTTGAGGGGGTGAGCCTGGAATTCAGGGGCCATACCAAAATCGGAATCATCGGCGAGAGCGGGGCAGGCAAGTCAACACTGGTAGATATATTGGGCGGCTTTCTGCATCCAAGCTCGGGCAGCGTGACGCTGAACGGGCAGCGCCTCAGTGCCCTTACCGATGAGGAGTGGCGCAAACAGACCTCGTATATCCCGCAGAGTCCGTATATTTTTAGCGGAACGCTAAAAGATAATGTGCGGTTCTACTATCCTGAGGCATCGGACGAAGAGGTCGCACGCGTGGTCGCTGCCGCCGGGTTGTCCGGGCTGGCGGGCTCACTGCCGGATGGACTGGATGAAATGATTGGCGGAGGCGGCCGGACACTGAGCGGCGGACAGGAGCAAAGGGTCGCACTGGCCCGTGCACTGCTGAGCAGCCGTCCGGTGATGCTGCTGGATGAACCGACTGCGCATCTGGACATTGAGACCGAGTATGAGCTCAAGGAAACGATGCTGCCGCTGTTCGAAGGCAAGCTTGTCTTCCTGGCAACGCACCGCCTCCACTGGATGACCGACATGGATTGGATTGTTGTCATGCAGCAGGGGAAGGTGGCAGAAACCGGCACACACGAAGAACTGGTAGCGCGTAAAGGTGTTTATTATGAGCTGATTCAAGTGCAATGGGAGGGATTCCAGTGAAACGTGAAGGATGGTTTGCTCCTTATGTCTCCTCTTATTTCTGGCGGTTCCTGCTGATTATCGCGCTTGGGGCGCTGACCATATTCTCGGCTTCGTCATTGATGTATACTTCAGGCTTTCTGATCTCCAAGGCATCCACACCGCCGGAAAATATCCTGATGATCTATGTTCCGATCGTCGGCGTACGCACCTTCGGGACAAGCCGGGCCGTCATTCACTATGTGGAACGGCTGGTCTCCCATGATACGATTCTGAGAATTCTCTCCAGAATGCGCATCAGGCTCTATAACATTCTGGAACCGCAGGCACTGTTTCTGGCTTCCCGGTTCCGTACCGGAGATATTCTCGGCATGTTGGCCGATGACATTGAGTACCTGCAGAATGTATATCTGCGGACTGTCTTTCCCGGTATCATTGCGCTGCTGATCTATGGAGCGGCGGTAATCACACTGGGCACGTTCGACCTGGCCTTTGCACTGCTGATGGGACTGTACATGCTGGTGCTGGTGTTCGTGCTGCCGCTGATCTCACTGCTGCTGACGCAGAAGCGCCAGCGCCAGGTGAAGCAGGAACGCAACCGGCTCTACCAGAAGCTGACCGACGCCGTGCTTGGCATGGGCGACTGGGTCATCAGCGGACGGCAGAGCCAGTTCGTGGACACTTATGAAGCGGACGAGCAGGCTGTCGCCCGTACAGATGGCGCACTGCGCCGCTGGGCGCGGCTGCGCATGTTCATCGGCCAGGCCGTGGTCGGCCTCGCCGTATTGTCGATGATCTACTGGGCGGCCGGCCAATATGCAGACGGCGCTATCGCCGGAACGCTGATTGCCGCGTTCGTGCTGGTAGTGTTCCCGGTAGCTGATGCCTTCCTGCCGGTCTCGGATGCGGTGGAGAAAATTCCGCAGTACAGGAATTCTCTTGAGCGTCTGGAGGGCGTTGAAAAGGGAGGCAGTGGTGTGCCCGCTGCTGCTGCAAGTTCGGCAGAGATAAGCGCTAAGGCGGACGCTGCAATCAGCAGTATCCAAGCAGACGGAAAGGCGCATATCCGGATTACAGATGCAGGTTACCGCTATGGAGCCGGAGATGACTGGTCAATCCAGGGACTGAATCTCGACATTCCGCAGGGACGCAAAGTTGCCATTATCGGGCGCAGCGGCGCAGGTAAATCCACACTGCTGAAGGTCATTCAAGGTGTAATCACCCCGTCCAGCGGATCCGCGCAGCTTAATGGCGTAGATACTTCCGCCTTCGGGGATAAGATCCCGCAGCTCATCGCCGTGCTGAACCAGAGCCCTCACCTGTTCGACACTACGGTAGCGAACAACATCCGCCTCGGTGATCCGGAGGCGTCGGATGAAGCCGTGAAGCGGGCAGCGGAGCTGGCTAAGCTGGATACCCTGATCTCCTCGCTGCCGGAAGGCTACAATACTCCGGTACGCGAAGCCGGACAGCGTTTCTCCGGCGGTGAACGCCAGCGGATGGCGCTGGCGCGTATCCTGCTGCAGAATACGCCGGTTGTTGTGCTCGATGAGCCTACGGTAGGGCTTGATCCGCGCACTGAGCGTGAGCTGCTGTCCACCATGTTCGAGGCCATGGCCGGCAAGACGCTTGTCTGGGTGACCCATCATCTGGTGGGAGCCGAAAGAATGGACGAGATTATTTTTATGGAGAACGGAAAAATCGAAATGCGCGGCACCCATGCCGAACTGCTGGCCAGGGAGCCGCGCTACCGCAAGCTGTATGAGCTGGACCGGCCGGGTTACTCCGGAAATGCAGCAGCGGGACAATAATACTGTACCAGGAATGAAGAAGAAGCTCTTTCGCCCGCCGGGGCCGGAAAGAGCTTCTTTTTATATAAGTGATGCCAAGCTGCCAACTATCGGATGCGCCAGGCAATCTAGTTGGAATTTCTCCATTTAATTAATGCTTAACCCTCCGTATTTAGATGTTAGTAGGAAAAACTCCACTAAAACTACTGAATTCGTCTCTAGAGAGGTGAAAAAGCCTATATTAACTGGAGTATTTCCAACTAATTGAGGTAAATAATGAAAAGTGGTGAAATTAAGTGGAGAAAATCCACTAGACATGCATACAAACTTACATGGGAGCTAAACCAAACCGAAAGTAATAATTTTACAGTAAGCTTTGTGGACTCAACGAAAAAAGAACAGTGGCTCCTTAAGTCGTAGGTTTAGTTACCAAATAAAGGTATATGTTATTGGTTATTCCAGAATTATTTTTACCGTCGCTCGTTTTTCTTTCGTTTGTACTGGAGTTTCTGCGGGCCTAGGAATCTTTTGCCGCCCTTTAGAACGACGGGTCGGTTCGCGATTCAGCGCTTCAACAAATACATCCCAGTCTTTCATGGCGTAGTATCTCATCTTTCGCAGCATGCTCCACACACTTAGGGTAGGCTGTACTTCTAAATGGATGAGCTGACATAGCAACGCCGTAATGATTCCAATATAACATTGGACCCACACTGCATGCGGGTGGTGATTGTGGAAAGTTACGGTGGCCAGATGCTGCTTAATCCATTTAAAAAACAGCTCAATTTGCCAGCGGCAGCGATAAATTTCACTAATGTCTTTGGCTGAAAGATCCTGGCGATTGGTGATGACCTCGTAGATTTTTCCATGCTTATCTTGGAATTGTACAAGGCGGACACAAAACGTTTGGCCCGAATTTTTATCCAAAATCTCAACGTCAGCGTCCCGAGTCATATGGCTGCTACCCGAAACGGGATGTTCGGTCAGCACGGTGTACTTTGTTTTTGCACGGATCCGGGCAACAAACAGCACCGTTCCTTCCGACCATTCTCTGAAGTTTCCGTAATGCACGTAGCCACGGTCGAAAATGTAGGTGATTTCTCCGGGGACAACGAGATATTTGACCGCTTGTTGATCCGACACACCGATGGTGGAAAGGACAATCTCATCCGGAAAATGGCACCCGGCTTCCAGCGAAAGCAGCCGTGTATGGATTTTGACACCCTTGGTCTTGTTTTGATAAAACGCCCAGTCGCCGAGTATTTTGGGTAGCGAAAGGCTGGTTGAATCGACAGGTGCCAACGTTCCAAAGTGCTTGATGCCCTTAGCTTTCGCTTTTCGCATTTTTAACTCCTGAACGAGTTCGGCAAACAACCACTCGAGATAAGCGAGAGGGATGGTGTCAAGCTTACGGTTCATGGTCGATTCGTGAATGGTCGTGAGTCCGGTAATGTCCTGAAGCTCCGCATTCGTTTCCAAATTGAGCACAATGTCGGAGAGAGTACGCCTTTGCTGCAACTGAGCTTCTACAAAAAGTGTAATCGCGGCTCCGACGGTAAGTTTTTTAGCATAATGATCTGCGAACGGACAACGAAAAGAATTTAACATTAAATGCTGTAAGTACTTGCGTAAAACTGAATTTTGCGATATGTTACCCATGGTTGAGCTCCTTTTGTGGAGAGATGTGGGTAACCTGCCTACTCTCTCTACATTAGGGCTTTTTTTCTTTTTTCACCAGAGTAAACTCATCTTTTTTATCCATAATTAGCTAACTATTTCAAATAAATTTTCATGTTAGCTTTGCCGCATGTCTAGTGGAGAAAATCCACCTGGTGATTGGAACAGCACCTACACTTCCAAACTTAGCTGAGGATGAGGATGGGATCATTAACCGGCTTTTGAGCAGATGCAGATTACTCAACAGCCAGCTCCGAACGGTTGTCTCCGTAATGCTCCTGCACCCACTCGGTGAACATGGCATAATCGCGCTCCACCTGGGTGGCATAACCGTAGGCCCAATGCGCGATATAACGGGCAAAAGCTTCAGCATCCGGCCCCATCGCTTTGGCAATTTCTTTTTCGCTGTGGTAGGGGAGAATTCCCTTGTTCACGTCAGCGTCGGCCCGGGCATGCATTTTGGCGGTCAGACTGCCCATCACTTCGAGCACCCGGATCATATCCTCCGCACAGGTGATGTCCAGGGGCTTCAGTCTTTTTTTGTAAGGTGAACGCTCTCTGACATAAAAATCCCTGCCGTCCATCGTCATATATCCAAGGTAAGGGTCAGCCTTATGGTGCATCGCCTGCTGGGTCACCGTTACACGTTTGCCCTGATGCCCGAAGGACTGCCAGAACGACTCCGAATAAGGCATGAAATAGGCCGGGACGGGAACGCGTACCTCTTTGACCTCCAGCACCGTGTCATCTGCACCTTCCTGCTCCATTCCGCCTTCAATCAGAATATAATAACGGTCGAGACCGATGGAGGCAGTCCCTGAGCCGTGTTTGACGGCAATGTCTTTAATGCGGTAATGCTCCTCGTTCAGCTTCCGGACAACCACTGTTTCTGTGTAAAAGCTCCACGCTTTCTCTAACTGCTCCTGCTCGGCAGCACCCGGTATCGCCAGCTCGGTCGTTTCCAGGAATACTCTGCCCGGCTGCATCTGCGCGGTAACCTTTTCGAGAAAATGTCCTTGTCTGCGTTTCTCAAGCTTGCGGAGCAGCTTTTTGACCGGACCTTTGGCGGCCTTCTCATCAATCAGGAAATTGCCCGGATTATCCTTGCCTGAGCAGAAACGGCGGATCTGTCTGGCATATGCCTGCGCATACCGCTCAATAAACTCCAGCTGCTCCTGTTCGCCGTAACCCTGCTGCCTGCCGACAAGTGCAATACTGGCTGCCATCCGCAGCAGGTCATACAGGTAAGAACCGACATAGCCCTCGTCAAAATCATTGACATCGTATACAATCTCGCCCGATTCACTGCGGAACGCGCCAAAATTCTCAAAATGCAGATCCCCCTGAATCCAGGTAGGGCGGTCCGGAGCGCTGTGATAGGGAAAGTACTGCCTCGTCGCATCAAAATAGAACAGATAAGAGCTGCCCCGGTAGAAGGAAAAGGCGCTTTGCGACATTTTGCGGTATTTCTCCGCACGTTTGGCAGGGCTTAGCCCCATAATACCGCCGTCAAATTCATCAAAAATGGAGATCAGCAGATCTCTGCGCAGCTTGGTGCGTGTACGGATAACGCCTTCGGTGATGGATGGATTAATCATGAGATACTCCTTTCGATTACAGCCTGGTACAGTTGATTATATCTAATATTTCCATAGACTTCTATTTCAGCAGGCATGATATACTGGGAGAGTTCCGGCAGGAGTCGCTACGGCTGATTGCAAAAAATATTGAGAAATTTGCGTGACAGGGATAACGGGGAATATGCCGGATTTTTACGCTGCGGAAGGTTTCCTTTTGCGGGGAAGTATGGTAGAACAGTAGTAGAAGTATACGCCGCAGCGGCACAGAAAGGGATGCTTGATTGAATGTATGTAGTATGTAAGGAACACGTTGAGCTGGCCATCGACAAATTTGTGGACGAGTACGAGGATGCACCTGATGTTGTGGACTTGAAGGAGACAGAATTCTCGGACTGGGACCCGCCGGCGAAATGTGCGGAATGTGAGAAGAATGCGGAGTTTTTGGTGGTCTGAGAGACTGCTGTAACTTTTGTTAAAAAACACCCTGCAGCCGTAAATACGGACTGCAGGGTGTTTTGGCGTGCGCGGGGGTTGGCAGCGGATTGAGGCACGCTGCGGTACGGAGGATGGCAGCAGAGGGATCAGAAATGCTGCCGGTGGAGACTGCAGCAGAAGGATTAGAAGGGCTGCCGATGGAGACTGGCAGCAGATCATAAACGTTGCGGGTGGGGACTGGCAGTGAAGGGATCAGAAGCGTTGCCGGACTCAGGCGTCTGCTGCATCCGCCATCTCGGCAAGCGGGCCGTTCCGGCTGCTCCGGCGGTAAGCCACTGCCGAGGCAATGGCGATTAGAGCGGCAATCGAGAGACCCCAATAAATATTGGAGTAGGCCGCAGATAACGGCAATGCCTGCTGCCACTCCAGAGCACTCGCAGCCATAGCCACGCTGAAGGCTCCGCTGAAGAATTGCAGCAGCTGGTACAGCCCCATTCCGGAGCCGATCTGTGACGAAGGCAGAATCCGCGAGATTTCATTGGACACGCTGCTGGACAATGCGGTAAAGGCCAAGCTCATGATCATGTAGACGAGCATGACTGCAATCCAGGACTGGCCGGCGAGCAGTGCGAACAGCACGGTTGCAGTCAGCACCAGCAGCGGTGCGAACCGCAGAATACCGGCATTGCCGTAGCGGTCGATGATCCGCCCCACGGAGCGGGAGACGAAGATCGCCAGCAGTGAGCCGGGGAAAATGACCAGCCCGGCATGGCTTGCACTGAAGCCGAAGCGGTGGGTCAGAATCTGCGGCAGCAGGAACAGTGTCGCGAAGCTGCACAGGTAGGAAGCGATGCCGACCAGCGCGAGCACGAGATAGGAACGGTTGCGGAATAGCGCCGGCAGCACGAACGGATCTGGTGTGCTGCGGATCCGGCCGACGAACAGGGCAAGCGCAGCAATTCCGGCGATCAGGGCGACCCACATGCCGCTGGTCAGGAAGAGCAGCAGGCCGGTGGTGCCGACGCCGAGGAACAGCCCGCCCAGCACATCGAACGAGCCGCGGGCGGGGACTTCCTTAGGCAGCAGGATCATGAACAGCGGGACCAGCAGCAGAATGGCCGCGGTGACGGCGAACAGCCAGGTCCAGCCGAGATACTCTACGATGGCGCCACCGGCTACAGGTCCGAGGCCTAGCCCCAGCGATACGGCCGACATAATGGTCGCCATCGCCTTGCCGCGGCGGGCCTGCGGAACATAGCGGGTGAACAGGACCAGTGACAAGGACATGACTGCACCCGCTCCGGATGCCTGCAGAATCCGCACGATCAGCAGGAAAATAAAGTTGCTGCTGAAGAAACCAACCACAGCCGCAAGACCCAGCGTCAGCAGGCCGATAATCAGCAGCCGGCGGATCGGCAGGAAGTCAGACAGCCGGCTGTACGTTATTGAAGCAATGGAGAACATGATGGAGTATCCGGTAACAATCCAGGATGCGGATGCGGCCGTAATGCCAAAGGCTTCAGTCACATCCGGCAGGGCCAGGTTGAACATGGCCGTATTCATAATGACAAGTACAACAGCAACGCTGAAGAGGAGAGTCAGCAGCCCTTCCCTGGGAAGAGAGGGCTCTGTGTCAGTGGCGGCATGGCTACTGTCAGAGCCGCTATGTGCGTGGCTATTAGATGTATGTAAACTGCCGTTTGCGCTGCCCTCTGCTGCAAGTGAATAGCTGTCAGAGCCGACCTCTGATTTATGTGAATTGTTGTCTGCGCTATCCTCTGCTGTATGTGACGAGTTCATGGGTTGCCACTCCTTTAGGCTATATGTTAGATAGTTCGATTACATACGAACAATTGAAATATAGCATGGGCTGATGTAAAATGCAATTAGGAGATTGAGTATTGTATTTAAAGTAACCAACCTCATGCAACTCAGCACTAGCAGCCTATTCGGCGAATGAACTAGTGTGATGTGCTTTGTGTTTAGTTGTATTTACTACAGTTATAAGACGGTGAAAAGCCAGATTTGGGAGTTTAGCTGTATTCTGTACATCTAAAATTGGCGGAAAGCCTTTTATTACGGAGTATGGTGATTTTTAACTGCAAAAACTGCAGTTAAAACTCTTCAGGCATAAAAATAGTTGTTTTTAGTTGCACGAAATACAGTTAAAGCTTAGCCAAGGGATTTATCCCAGATAACCGGCAGTTCATAGTGGGGTAATCTGATTGTTTACCAGTCTAAGCTGCTATATAGGAGATTTAATTCAGCACCCATCTATATCTCAAAGGAGTCTTACTTATGAAGCTGCTCCATCATCCGGACCGCAAAGACATCCAGCTGTCTTCTGTGCTCTACGCACTTAGCGATCCGATTCGTCTGTATGTAGTGTCGGAAATACGCAAGCATGGCGAGCAGGCCTGCAATAGCTTCAATGTACCGATAGCCAAATCTACCATGTCCCACCATGCCCGGACGCTGCGCGAAGCGGGTGTTGTCTATACACGTGCGCAGGGGACACAACGCATTCTGTCACTGCGCACGGATGATCTCAATGAGCGTTTTCCCGGAGTGCTTGATTCCATATTAGAGGCATATGAGTCTGCCGGCGGGGCGGATGCGCTTGTAGAGAAGCCGGAGGAGCAAGCTTAGAGTTGTGCTCTTGAGCCTTGGAGTGTGAGGAAGACCCTGTAATGAGCAGGGTCTTTTTGTGTGTGGGAGCGGAATTCTGAGCAGCAGACCAGTCAGCACCATCGTGGAAGTTATGGTAAACTATGGGCATAAAGGAGATGGTGTGCTATGTTCATGAAACCTAACAACCTGAATGGTCCTGAGGAAGAAGCAGCCAAGCGCCGAGCAGAAGAACAGTACAGAGAAGCTTCAGGAAAGTCTTTTAAAAACGGAATTATAACTTTTATCATTCTGGCTGTGGTTGTGGTGGCTGTGTTTTACGGGTTTGCTTATTTTAGAACGAATTAGTACGGGACAATGAAGCTGGTCTGAATAAGTGTTATTTGATGAGGTAGGTGTGCGGATTAAGCTAAGGGGAATTTCTCCATTTAATTTTTCAATAATCAGCGGAGAAATGGTTTTAATGGGATAAACTCCATCTAATTTCGCCTAACGTGCCGATAAAGGGATAAATGCTGCTGAATAGCTGGAGGAATTCCAACTAATCATCGTAAACGGTGAGAACCGGAAGAATTAAGTGGAGGAAATCCAGCTAAGGACGGATGAACCCTCATGAAGCAGGTTCTGCTATGAGGTCTTTGGCTCTGAGGATGCTCAAGTTATAATAACACCATACAAACGGGCATGTCTGACAACAGACGGATGCTTTTTAACATACATTAACAATTACAGCAGCTGGCTCCCGGCCGGCATACGGAGGATAACATGCTCATTCAGATCATCGGCGTAGGCAAATTGAAGGAAAAATATTTGGTAAGCGGCATCGCGGAATATGCCAAACGGCTGACGCCTTACCTTAAGTTCCAGGTTATAGAGGTGGCGGATGAGAAGGCGCCTGACAACCTCAGCGATGCTGAGGTTGTTCAGGTGAAGGGGCGCGAGGGGGAACGGATCCTCGCGCACATCAAGAGCGAGGCGCATGTCATTGCGCTCGCGATCGACGGCAAGCTCTGGAGCTCCGAGGAGCTTGCCGCGGAAATCGACCGGCTCGGCACCTACGGGACGAGCCATGTCGTCTTCGTCATCGGAGGGAGCCACGGGCTCTCCGATGAGGTTATGCGCCGCGCGCAGCAGCGCATGAGCTTCGGCCGAATGACGCTGCCCCATCAGCTCATGCGGCTGGTGCTGGTGGAGCAGATTTACCGCGCGGTGAAGATCAATCGGGGGGAACCGTACCACAAATAGGGCGAACAATTTTGCTGCAATTAGGGTGAGAAGTCAAAGGATCAGACCTTCGGCAATTTTTATGACTTGGTTGGAGGGAATGGCTAAAGCAATGGAACTCATTTTCCATTGCTTTTATTATTAGATTTACTATTTTTGTTCGAAATACAGTTAACTCATCAATATGTTGATTGTCAAAGTCTCAGGTAAATGAGGCTACCACAAAAATTAGACTAATCCATACACAAAGAGGTGAATAGAAGGCGGTATCTAGTTTTGCAAATTTAGTATGTTTGATGTTTTTAAAAAATCCCACATATCTTCCTTCGCCAATAGCACGTAAAAAGAAAACAACTCCTCCAGCTATACAAAGCCATTCTGTTAGAAGGGAGGATTTGATGGCTGTGAACACTTCAGTCTGAACTAACAGCAGTACAGATGCAAAGAAGCAAAGTAATCCGACAAAAAGTGTACCTAATACTCCTGGTCGCAAAACTGGTGATATACTGTCATCTTTAGTTGGAAGAGCCGCATTTATTCCACAACTCCCACCAAATCCCCAATAGACGTGTAATATACCAATGAATATAAATAGACAAGACGTTATTACTATTAAAATATCTATCAATCTACCACCTCTTCTTTATGTTGGCTTTACAAACGGTGTGAAGGCTTAATTCCTAGAGCTGAAATTGGTACAAGCGCTTTGCCTGGTTTCGATAGATCCATTTAGGGGCATGCTTCATTAGTTGGTTTCGGACACTGGTGAACAGGAAACTTTCCGATTGTGCCATTTTCCCGATCTTCCATGATTGATCTGATATTTGTTTGATTCTCTTTCTGCGTCTGTTCTCATAATCTGCAAATGCTCTCTGATAATTGCTTTGTACACTAAGGCATTCGGCCAAAGTACGTGCATCCTCAATCGCCTGGCAGGCTCCCTGTCCCATATTAGGAGTAATCGCATGAGCAGCATCGCCGATAAAAACAACTCGATCTGAGCAGAAGCGTTCCATAGGTGCTATATCTACGATATCGCGATGGATCATGTCATGAGGTGTCGTTTTCAACAATAGACTGGGTATGGGATCATGATAGTTTTTGAAAAGGTGATGCAAGTCCTTAGTAGTATAATTTGCAATGCGGGGGTCACCCTGGCGGGCGTTGATGAGCGCGTACCAATACACTTTATTATTTGGCAGCGGGACGATGCCGAAACGACCTTTCGTTCCCCATGTCTCGATAAAATGATGAGATGAACCAGGAAGAGCTTCACCAGAAACAACACCGCGCCAGCAGGTATAGCCGGCATAGCGATATGTATCTTTGTGAAAAATCTGTTTGCGAACGTTGGAGTGAATGCCATCGGCAGCGACGACCAAGTCGCCCATCGCTTCACTGCCGTCACTAAAGGCAACCCGCACCTGGTGATCCTTTTGCTCAAGTTGCAAAAATGGTTTTCCCCATTCTACAGTGCCGGGAGGGAGTGCAGATAAAAGAATTTGATGGAGGTCCTTGCGATGAATGGAGTACAAGCTGCCATAGCCGGAGGGTATTGTAAGTTGAGTGATAGGCCGACCTCGATCCGATAATATATAGAAGCCTTGGCCTGGATTACCTTGGCGGATGATTTCGTCCGATATACGGTATGGACCGAGCGCCTGCAGAGCATTCGGAGCGATAATGATACCTGCCCCAGCAACAGATGGATGTGTATTTTTTTCGTATACTTTTACCTTCATCCCTATTTGCTGCAAGGTGATCGCGGTACATAAACCTGCAATTCCGCCACCTATAATTAGGATTGCCTTTGACATCACCTATCTCCACCTCCTAGTTACGATCAATACCTTCCCATACAACATCAAATTGTTTTCTAAATGATTCGCTTATGGTTGTATATTGGACTTCCATCAGGGTCCATGACAGGATCGTGTGGAAATAGACACCGACAATCGTTGTGGCAATGACCTCCGTTTCCCAACGGCTATGCAGTTTATTGTTTTGTTTGGCACGGTCGATCATGGATGCCAGCTGAATATGTAACTTTTGAACGCTTTTTGATTCTTTTCCGGCAAGTGAAGCTGATTTAATGATCTCCAGGGTAGCCAGTTTCATGAGTTCGCTATGTGCTGAAAAATGAAGAAGTAGATCATCCATCACGCGTCTAATTTGTTCTTTGGGAGGGTCGATATTCTGATGCTTCTCTATGCTGTGTTGCAACAAATCGATCTGGGATTCTCCAAGATAAAGCAAGATGTCTTCCTTCTTAGCGAAATAATTAAAAAAGGTTCCCTTTCCAATGCCGCATTTGGTTGTAATCTCCTGAACAGTAACCTGCTCAAACCCTTTTTCATGAAAAAGCTGGAGAGCTTGTAGAAATATTTGCTTTTTTAATTCCTTTTTTCGCGATTCCCTAAGCATGATTTTACCTTCTCTCTTGTTATGACCGCGTTCACTTTATGACTACAGTCATAATAATGCCGTTTTTTCACTTTGTCAAATGGGCTCGGTGACTTTAAACAATTAACAAGTACAAAATTTACGCTTCCGAATCCATGGGACAGATGAATTCCCGGATCGGCTGTCGTCTATACAAACAAAGGTATAAATGAAAGAATGAGAATTCGGTAGCCATCGTAATCGGCGGCAACCTGCAGGTTATGCTGATCAATCAAGCATTCTTTAATACGTTCACGGAGAAGGAATCCGTCGATACGAGCAAGTATGCCAGATGGCGATTGCATTGGTTTTCGAGAGCCGAGAAAAGGTCGATGAAATCGCCGCTGAACTTGGATACCATGGGTCTATGTATCCATGGGGCTTCGTCGACTTGGTTGTGGGCATCCTATTGGCATATGGGACAGCAGCAATCATGCCCAAAGGAATGCGGTTCCTGCTGGAAACGAAGCTGGTGTTCATCTATTCCCTTATTTTGTTGGTGATCTCATTACTTAGTTCGTTGGTATCCGTTCGTACGATTTCGAAAACTGATCCGCTTAAGGCGCTTGGGAGGGTAGAGTAATGACTGAAGGCTTGCAAATAACAGCAGCATCCAAATATTACAACGAAGGATTAGATCGTATTGCGGCATTAGACCAAGTGTCCATAAAAGTGGAGCCAGGAGAGTTCGTTGCAGTGGTGGGACCGTCAGATTCAGGCAAAAGCACCTTTTCATCTATTGCAGGTGCATTGCTTAAAGTCACTACGGGAGAAGTTCTTTTAAACGGGAAGGACATATCGAAGCTCTCAGACAAACAATTATCCGATATCCGCTTGCATGAGATTGGCTTCATCATGCAGGCCTCGAATTTAGTTCCATACCTGAACGTTCTTGATCAGTTGCTTGTGGTGAAACGGATGTCGGGAAAAGTTCATGCAGAAGATAAGGAAATGGCCATAAAGTTGCTTGAAGGGCCCATGAAGTTGTCTCCTTGATTGCCCATGAGGTGAGAACACGCCGCAAAGCTGCGATTTTGGTCACACACGATGAGCGGCTGCTCACCTACTGCGACAAGATATACCGAATGGAAGATGGGAAGTTATCTCTGTCAGAGCTGGAACCTGTTCATTAAGTTGTATGCTAAGCACTTACTGCCTTCTTCATAGACATATGTGTATAGCACCGCTATAATAAGGATATGAACACATATGACAAAATACTGGAAGCTGCTCTTAAGGTTCTCGAAGAGGACGGTGGGGCCCAATTCTCCACACGGGCCGTAACTGCGATCGCGCAGGTATCGGCTCCTACGCTCTATCACCATTTCGGAAATGCCGATGGACTCTTGAGTGCAGCCGTAGTGAAAGCGTTCAAACAGTTATTCGAAAGCAAGATGGCTGCTGTAGAATCCACCATTCCAGAGACGGCTCTTCGGCAAGGATGGGATCACTATGTCCGGTTCGCGGCAGCCCGTCCTCGGATTTATGCGGCGATGATGGGGCGGTTGCTGGAGGGCGCCCATATCGAGGCGGCAGATCATTCGTACCAAGCATTAGTGCAAAATATTCAGAGAGTCGCCGTTGAAGGCAAACTGGCTGTGTCAGCCCAGACTGCGACAGATCTGGTCTGGGCTTCCGCCAATACGGCCTCATGGCTGTATGTGACGGCCCAGATTCGTAAAGCACCCCCACCCCAACCCGACGTCGTTGATCTCATTCGGGAAAGCGTAATGCAGATCATTTTGCTCCAAAGGCCAGACGCCGATTCAAAATGAGGATTCGATGACAGAGCCTGGAGACTTCAGGCAAAGCCCTGATTTAGAAGACGTAAAAGAAAGATCGCCTATCCAACCTGGACCTCCAGGAGGATGGCGATCTTTCTTTTATATTTGGAGGATGCGAGCATTAGTTCTCTTGGATTTGTGCTAACTCATCCCCTCCGGTCTTGATACTTCGTGAGTGCCGGGTGGTCACGCAACGCCCGCCAATACAATATTCAGGCCGTGGAACAACACTTCAAAAATAAGTATAGCACCGCTATAGACTACCTCGTATAGCACTGCTATAATAACCATATAGCAGTGCTATACCGTGATCCATATCTTATCAAACCTAGGAGGGTTACTATGTCATTCAAAACTCAAGAACTGGTCATGGTCACAGGTACGTCCAGCGGCATCGGTAGGGCTACCGCGGAGCAGCTGGCCGCTGAAGGATTTCACGTTTTGGCGGGGGTTCGTCGTCAGGAAGACGCCGACAAAATCAAACACAAAAATATTGAGCCGGTGATCGTCGATGTTACCAATAACGACACACTAAAGGCTCTAGCCGAAAGAGTGAAGCAAGATCCGCTTGGTCGCCCTTTGCGGGCAGTGGTCAACAATGCCGGCATCGCCGTTAATGCACCTCTTGAGATGGTTCCGCTTGATGAATTTCGCCGCCAGATCGAGGTCAGCGTGATCGGACAGGTCGCGGTTATTCAGGCGCTCACACCGGCCTTGCTGAACAGCGGCGGACGCGTAGTTAATATTGGTTCACTTGGCGGCAAGATCTCCATGCCTGGTTTCGGAATATATTCGGCAGCAAAGTTTGCCATGGAAGCAATCAGTGACAGTCTCCGGAGGGAGATGTCCTCGTTTGGCCTCAAGGTAATCATGATCACTCCGGGTGGTGTCAGCACTGGCCTGTCGGAGCAAGGGATTACGACAGCGGAGCGGCTGGCCAAGTTGATGACGCCGGACCAGCACCGACGCCATGATCGTCTTTTTGACGCTGTCAAGGCTCAGGCTGAAACGTGGGCAAAGGACGGTATCCGCCCTGAGAAAGTGGCAGCAGTGATTTCACGCGCAATCCACGAAAGAAAGCCACGCACCCGTTATACGGTCGGTCGCGATTCGGCACTGCTGACCCGACTGGTCCGTGTTCTCCCGGACAGACTCCTCGACCGGATGCTTCGCAGCCAGATGAAACTGCAGTAATAGACATTTTCGGAGCCTCTTGGACAGAAAGCTAAAATGGGGGAATGAATCATGCCACAAAACAAGTTTGAACACGCCATTATTGTAGGTGGATCTTTAGGTGGTCTAATGATCAGGCTGGCGTTATCAAAGAAGAGGATGCCATTTTGCAAATCGCGATTAAGGACCGCAGTTTAACCGGGGCACCTGTTAATGAATACATCCCTAATATATTGTCAAATGGAAAAATAGCCATGATGATGCAGCTCATACTATGTCACCAATGACGGGCGCATGCTTTAATCATTCTTTTGGACGATAAGCAAAAAGTACGGAGTATTTATAAATTAGGAGGAATTAGTATGAACGAAACAAAGAACCATTACGTTACTGTACTTTGGGAGGCGAGAGCTAAGGCAGGGAGAGAAGGTGAGATGAAGGCATTCATGACTGCTGCTGTCACCCCGTCGCGCAACGATCTGGGCAACATTGACTACGAGGCTCACGAGGTAGAAGGCCAGCCTGGTACATTCATCATCTACGAGCGCTGGGTAAACAGGGATGCCCTCGATCGGCACCTGAGCGCCCCCCGGATGCAGGAACTCGTACCCCAGCTCTTAGAACTGATGGAGGGATCCGTTGAGGAAGGGATTCCACTCCTGCAGCCGTTCCGCCCAGCGCAGTAAAATGCAACACCGAGCGGAACGTAATAAGTTCTGCCGGTAAGCGTGAGAGATATTTTCATGAGCGGTTAAAAACTTTAGAGGAGGAGGCAAAACATTGGCAACGATCGATGATTTTGTTGCACTAGATATTCGTGTCGGAACGATTAAGGAAGCGGAATTTTTTGAAGAAGCAAAGATCCCTGCGATAAAGCTTAAGATTGATTTTGGACCGGAAATCGGGATGAAATCTTCAAGTGCACAAATAACTAAGCGATACAAAATTGATGAAATTGTAGGAAAGCAGATTATAGGAATCGTCAATTTTCCTCCTCGGCGTATTGCCGGATTCAAATCGGAGGTATTAGTTTTGGGAGGAGTCCCGGAAAAAGGAGATGTTGTTCTTTTAAAGCCAGATACTGAAATACCTAACGGTACTCCTATTGCGTAGAAATAAGCCTATAAATAAAAGCGGGACCATCCGGATTAGGATGACCTTATAAACTGGCGGTGATCACCCCAACGGGTGAGAATCGAACCTTAAGTGGGCCCCTCAATGTTGTTTGGGGCGAGAGATGCGTTCCATGATCATAGCTACTCTGTACCGGGGAGCAAAGGACCCACACATCAGAAATTATTTAGTTCCGGACCACACATACATAAATCTTCCAGCAAGGGGTAATGATATTAATAAAACCTGAAGGAGGCATTTCATGTCTGAGGAGCAGAAGGAACAAAAGGAACAAAAGGACGTACAACGGGAAACCTTGACGACACGGCAGGGACATCCGGTAACGGATAATCAGAATATCAGAACCGTTGGTAACCGGGGACCGGCTACACTTGAGAATTATCATTTTATCGAGAAAATTTCCCATTTTGACAGGGAAGAAGTTCCGGAACGGGTAGTCCATGCCCGTGGTGCGGGGGCGTTTGGATACTTTGAGACCTATGGGAAGGTTGGGAATGAGCCGGTTGAGAAGTATACACGGGCTAAGGTGTTTTCCGGGGCTGGAAAGCGGACACCGTTAATGGTCAGATTCTCCACCGTAGCAGGGGCGAAGGACTCGCCGGAGACGGCAAGAGATCCACGCGGCTTTGCTGTGAAAATGTATACGGAGGACGGGAACTGGGACTTAGTAGGTAATAACCTGAAAATCTTTTTCATACGCGATGCGATGAAGTTCCCTGATATGATTCATGCATTTAAGGCCGATCCGGCCTCGAATGTACCTAATCCACAGCGGATGTTTGACTTCGTTTCCCGTACACCTGAAGCTACCCACATGATAACATTTTTGTTCTCGCCCTGGGGGATTCCTGCGACTTACCGCTATATGCAGGGATCTGGTGTAAACACCTATAAATGGGTAAATGAAAAAGGCGATGCGGTGCTTGTAAAATATCACTGGGAGCCTAAGCAGGGAATCCGCAATTTAACCCAAGATGAGGCTGACACGATACAGGCGAAAAATGTTAGTCATGCAACACAAGATTTATATGAGGCTATTGAGCGTGGCGATTATCCGGAATGGGAGCTTTTTGTGCAAATTATGGAGGATGATTACCATCCGGAACTCGATTTTGATCCGCTTGATGATACAAAGCTGTGGCCGGAAGATAAGTTTCCCTGGCAGCGCGTCGGTCGAATGGTTCTCGATCGTAATCCCGTGGATTATCATGCGGAAATTGAGCAGGCCGCTTTCGGGACGGGAGTTCTTGTCGATGGAATGGACTTTTCCGATGATAAAATGTTACAGGGCCGCACCTTTTCTTATTCCGATACCCAGCGTTACCGCGTTGGATCGAACTATTTACAGCTGCCTGTAAATGCACCGAAAGTGCCTGTGCATACGAACCAGCAGCGGGGCCAAATGGATACCCGCAATCCGAAGGAATCTGGAGAAAGCCCGCATATTAACTATGAACCGTCCATGGTTGGCGGCCTTCAGGAAGCAAGTAAAGCAGAGCGCCCTCCACACCGTCCAACATACAATGCGGCTGTGATGAGTGAACCTATCGATCGTCCGAACAACTATGGTCAAGCGGGTGAGACGTACCGCCAGTTTGAGGATTGGGAACGGGAGGAATTGATTAAAAACCTGTCGCAGGCCCTTGCAATATGTGATAAACGTATTCAGGAGGCCATGATTGAACACTTCACGCAGGCCGATGAAGACTACGGCCGGCGTGTGAAGGAAGGCATTGAAAGCAAAATGAAAGAATTTGAACAAACGAAAACAGTAAACAATATTCCAGGCCGTGAAGCGGGCATCTCAAAATATGGCGAAGGTTCAGTCGATGCCAATCAAGCGGTAAAAGACGCCGTGAAAAAAAGCCACGAAGCGGATCCTTATTAATATCGAATCTCCGATCCTGATAAAGGTTACCCGATGGGCTCGTAAGAGCATCAGCCGGGTAACCTTTTTTTGTACCACATATGAATAGATAGGAATTCATTCTCCCACATCCCCGGCAAAAAATTCCACCAAACACCAGGTTGACGACTCTCGCCAAAATGCTGTAAAGTATAAGGATAATTGAATAAGACCTCACTTTTTATTGGTGGGGTAGAGGCGCGGTATTTAACAGTCTTTAGTGAGCTTGAGAACGCAATGATGCTAAGGAGAAGGAAATGTCGCCGAAGTGTGTATTATACTCAATAATACATGCTGGGTCTGTAGTTAAGAACTGCAGAACTGTCTCGATGAACCTTGTGGTTCATTGAGTTGTGCTATCTCATTCGGGATAAAAGAGAGGAACTTTAAGGCGACTGCGCATACTGCGACCTGAGTTTATCTCAGGTCTTTTTTGTTTGTGTAAGTTTACAGATCAACAGGGGGCAAAATAATATGAAAAAGAAAAACAGGTTTACAATCGCTATAGCTTTAATGTTGTCAACGGTACTTCTCTTGGCAGGTTGCGGGTCCAATAACGCTTCTACTTCGGGATCGTCGGAGAGCAGTACATTTAAGGTAGGTCTTGAAGCCGGGTATGCACCTTTTAACTGGACACAGAACGATGATTCGAATGGCGCTGTTAAAATAGATGGTTCTGCGGAATATGCAGGCGGATATGATGTCGAAATCGCCAAGAAAGTGGCCGAAGGACTGGGCAAAGAATTAGTGATTGTGAAAACAGAATGGGATGGACTTGTACCGGCATTAGTATCAGGTAAAATTGATGCGATTATCGCGGGGATGTCACCTACAGCAGAACGTAAAGAAACCATTGATTTTACGGAAAATTACTATAAATCAAATCTGATTATGGTTGTGAAAAATGGCAGCCAATATGCAGGGGCTACTTCCATCCAGGATTTCAAAGGAGCCAAAGTAACCGCTCAGTTGAATACATTCCACTATTCCGTCATTGATCAAATCGAAGGCGTAGACAAGAAAACAGCGATGGATAACTTCCCGGCCATGAGGGTTGCTCTTGAATCAGGTATTATTGACGGATACGTATCAGAACGCCCTGAAGGCGTAAGCGCGGCAGCAGCTAACGAAAACTTTGTAATGGTTGAATTTGAAGACGGATTTGAAACCTCAGAAGATGATACAGCGATCGCTGTCGGTCTTAAAAAGGGCAGTGACTTAACAGAAAAAATTAATGAGATTCTGGCCGGTATTCCGGAGGATGAACGGACAAGCATTATGGATGCCGCTATCCAGAACCAACCAGCAGCACAATAAAACTAATGAAACCGGCTGTAGTTCTTCGTACAGTCGGTTTTATACCGTATAGGGGGATAAAAAATGAGCCTGGAGTGGGTCATTAAAATCATCTCAGAGAACTGGCCTATGTTTCTCAGAGGTGCTGGCGCAACACTTGTAATTGCTCTCATAGGGACGATTCTCGGAGCCATTATTGGATTAATATCAGGCGTTATACGGACCATTCCCGTACCTGAACGCGGCGCAAAAAAGGTATTTTTAAAAACGGTTAACATTCTTCTGTCCATCTATATTGAATTCTTCCGCAGCACCCCAATGATTGTACAGGCAATGGTATTCTATTATGGTTCTGCGCTGGCGTTCGGATTGGATATGAATGTGTTTGTGGCAGCGATCATCGTGGTATCGATCAACACTGGTGCTTACATGGCTGAAATTGTCCGTGGTGGGGTTGTTTCCATCGATAAAGGACAGTTTGAAGCCGCTCATGCCATAGGCATGAACCATGTACAAACCATGTGGAATATCGTGCTGCCGCAGGTGATCCGGAATATTCTTCCGGCAACAGGAAATCAGTTTGTTATTAATATTAAAGATACCTCCGTACTGAATGTCATTTCAGTGACCGAGCTATATTTCGTGACCAAATCGATTTCCGGAAATAACTTCAGGTATTTCGAATCCTTTTTCGTAGCATGTATGATTTATTTTGTTATGACCTTTATTATTACCAGAATTCTTTTATACTTCGAAAAAAAATTAGAGGGCTCCAGTAACTATACCGTGGTCGGAGATATTGTAAAACAAAAATAGACGGAAAGGAGGAGAGTATGTGGAAAAGATTATTGAGATTCAGCATTTAAGTAAATTCTTTGGTACTCATGAGGTGTTAAAGGACATTGATTTTTCAGTCAACAAAGGCGAAGTTGTCTCCATCATTGGTTCCTCCGGATCGGGTAAGTCCACTCTGCTCCGTTGTATTAATCTTTTGGAAAAACCGACAGGCGGGCAAATCATCTATCAGGGCACAAATATTTTGGATGAAAAGCATAATAAAGTGGATTATCTGAAGCATTTGGGGATGGTTTTCCAGCAATTCAACTTATTTAACAATCACAATGTTCTTAGCAACTGCATGGTCGGACAAATAAAAGTTTTAAAACGCTCCAAAGAAGAAGCCGAAAAAGTAGCCATGAAATACCTAGAGGTAGTTGGAATGGACAAGTATATCAACGCGAAGCCAAACCAGCTTTCCGGCGGCCAAAAGCAGCGTGTGGCGATTGCAAGAGCTCTATCCATGGAACCGGATGTTATGTTATTTGATGAGCCGACTTCAGCGCTTGACCCCGAGATGGTGGGGGAAGTATTAAAAGTCATGAAGCAGCTTGCAGGATCGGGCCTTACGATGTTGATTGTTACGCACGAAATGGAATTTGCCAGAGAGGTATCCGACCGGGTGGTCTTTATGGATAAGGGAGTTATTGCGGAAGAAGGAAGTCCGGAACAAATCTTTGGTAATCCGACACAGGAACGTACTAGACAATTCCTAAAACGCACTTTAGAGTAAAATTTAATTATATAAACTTGATCACACTTAGAAGGCGTATTCCACTTGCAGAAAATGGAGTAAGCCTTCTTTGTTTGCACTGAGGTGAGCACGGAAAATATTTTACATAACTGGACACGCAGCTGTCAGGTTCTGTTGATTACACTAGCCTTGTATTCAAAACATACTAAGGAGGATTCAGCAGAATGATGGATAACGGTCCGTACTTATTGGATATGAGCAAAGAATTTGCAGGCAAAAGGGCACTGGTAACCGGCGGAACGCGGGGAATCGGCCTGGCCATCGTAAAGCGTCTGCATGCGGCGGGAGCTGAAGTTATAGCTGCGGCAAGATCACTGCCGGATTCATTACCGGAGGGTGCAGGGTTCATTCAGGCCGATGTGGGCCTCCCGGAAGGCGTAGATCATCTTGTTCAGGAAACGATCCAGCAACTCGGCGGTCTGGATATTTTGATTAACAATGTAGGGGGTTCCTCCACAAGTACAGCAGGAGCCTTAGCTTTAACGGATGAAGACTGGCAGACGACGTTTGATGCCAACCTGTTTTCTTCCGTCCGCCTCGACCGCGGATTTTTGCCTTACATGGTGGAACAGCAGAGCGGAGTGATTGTCCATATATCCTCTATTCAGCGTAAGCTTCCCGGCAACATGACCATGCCTTATTCGGCTGCCAAAGCCGCGCTTGTTAACTATAGTAAGAACCTGGCGACCCAATTCGGCCCTATGGGGATCAGAATCAACACACTCGCGCCGGGATTTACCGAAACCGAATCGGCGGAACGGTTAATCGGAAGAATGGCTGAACAATCCGGAACGGACTATCACGCTGCCCGCCAGCTGTTAATGGACCAGCTGGGTGGTATTCCTCTCGGCCGGCCGGCCAAACCTGAGGAAGTTGCCGAGCTTGCAGCCTTCCTTGCGTCAAGCAGAGCCTCTTATATTACCGGCAGTGAGTATGTCATTGACGGCGGAACCATCCGCACCGTTTAACAAAATTGCAAAGGAGCTGATCTTATGAAGACTAACCTGCTTCCGCAAGTTATACAAGATTTTATCACCGCTGCTAATAGACCTGATCCGGAGGCTTATGTCGACTGCTTTTCGGAAGATGCTCTCGTCTTCGATGAAGGCAAAGAGTGGGCAGGCAAAGCTGCTATAACAAAATGGAGTAACGAACACCACTTTGCTGCTAACATAACGCTTGAACCCGAGCAGGATAAACAGCATGGGGAAGAAACCATAGTGGTTTTTAAGGTTGACGGGGACTTTGATAAAACGGGTCTCCCGGACCCTCTTTATTTGAACTTTCACTTTCAGATTCGTAACGATAAGATTAAGCAGCTTGCCATACGGCTGTAACCAGACAAAAAGCGGGGTGTTACTGAAAATGATAGTAAATCATGTGTTATTGAAACTGAAGGACCGGAGCCCAGAGCATATCAAGCAAGTTCAAACCGTACTGCTGGGCCTCCGGGGAAAAATAGATGTTCTTCTCGATGTTCAGGCTGAAGTTAACGTTCGCCCGGGTCCTTCAGCATATGATGTGATCCTGATCACCAGGTTTGCTTCCTTAGAGGACATGGATGAATATCTGATACACCCGGCCCATCAGGAGGTTGCCAAGTGGATTGGCACGGTTCTGGAGACACAGGCGTCTGTCTGCTGCGATATCTGAAAAAACTTATTGCATATTTTAGAGTACCGAGCACTTGTCAGGTGAGATCGGTACTTTTTCTTTTTAAGCACCATGAAAAGGTACCACATTTTATAGTAAAATAGGAAAAGTTTATAAGCAGCGACAGTGCCGCATACGGATTAAAAGTAGAAGAAAGGATGATCGAAGTGCCTAACGATAACCAAGCCCGTCCTTCTGCTGCTGTAAGCGAGGAAGGCAGTTATCCCATCGACCTGACGGGTCCCCGCAGCCACACTCTTGTCAGGAAACCCGGCGTGGGAAGCCTGTCTATCGGACCATCGCAATTGGGCAAAAAAGCAGACCTTCACGTAGCGTCAGACGCGCAGATCAATTGGAACGTATTCGATATCTTTGCTACGCCGGCGGGGTCGCCATGGCCGCGGTTTCTGCATTATACGGGCAGCGACACAGGCTTCCTGGATTGGGCACAGACACGTCCTATTGAAGAAATGGCATGGACTCCGGTCATGTCTGCCGATACGGTGGTGGACGCCAGCAGGTCCATTATTCATGGCCTGCATATGGATCTGGACCATTCGTCAGCGCGGATGAGCTTTAAGCTTCCAAAGGAGGCCTGCCATCTGAAAGTGTCCGGCGATCTGTCACGATTATCGGCCACTGGCATTTTGCCGTCTTCTTTGACACTGGCCCCGCGTACCAGCCGGCGCAGGAGTGATCCTCCTTTTATGCTGCCTGACATGGGAGAATTGCAGCAGGTAACAAGCCTGACGCTGCAAAACACGCCGTTAGGACAGCCGATCTCGCTGGACATCCTGGACCGTTTTCCGAATCTTGACTCGCTGAGTCTGTGGGGGAACTTCTGTAAGTTGGACTTGTTGGCCCGGCAGGCCCGTTTAACCAATCTGGAGCTGCGCTTCATGCCTGATCTGGAGAGACTGCCTCCATTGGATACGTGGCCGTTACTCGACAGATTCATCGCTTATAATGTGGAGGAGACCGTTGGCAAACGTCTAAGACAGCAATTGAAAACCCGCGCCAATACCCGCCCATGGGGAGATCATGCTTCAGTGAGTCAGCTGCGGAAGCCGGAGTGGTGGACGGCTGAATATGGCCGCCCTTTCTCAGCCTGGCCAAAACGTCTGGCGAAGACGGCTAACGAAGCGTACAACACTGCACTAGCAGCCTTGGCCGAGGCCCGCAGCTTGGCCGATGCTGAGGCGGCCATTACCGCCTTTACCGTTCGCTTTAATACCCTCAAAGGAATTGAAACCGCCGAAAGAGAAGACCTTGGCGAAGCCGTATGGCAGCTCAGTCAATCCAATCACCACATTGGCCGGCCCATACCGGAGGAGATGGCTCAAGGCTGGTTCGATGCCGCACGTGATTATTAACTTCCACTAAAGAGGTGATCCGCTATCCGTAAATTCACCAGCATATTATCTGTCCTGCTTATTGCCGGAATAGTTGCTCTTGTTGCCATGCCGCTTCATACGACAGCCAACGGCGGCCCCGGGGATATATCGCCAAATGTTGAAGGAGGGGGAATGAGATTCACCCAGAAGAAAGATATTCTTCTTCAAGAGGAAAATCTGTCTTTTATTATCAAGGGAGATACGGTAGAAATCACTGCAGCGTATACTTTGCTTAATAAAGGCGGAGCTGATACAACGGCGTATATTTTTCCTGTTGATTTCTACGTGAATGAGCATGGCTGCGAACCGAATTGTGAGTTCAGAGCAGATAATTTCCGGATTACCGATGGCACCACAGTACTTCCCATACAAAATAAGCTTACAACCAAAACTGTAAACCAAGTAATAGATGATGAATATATCGTCCAGAAAGTCACCCGCGAATACATAACTGACATTCATTTTGCAAAGGGAGAAACCAAAAAGCTTACAGTACGATATTCGGTAAACGCCGGATTTTACGACTGGATGATTTCTGGTCAGCCGTTACTGCTGTCCGGGGACCGGCATTTCAGTTACGATGCGGCACCGGCAGGCTATTGGGGGAATGGGAAAGCCGGCAAACTAAACATCACATTGGATTACCGCGACATTGTCAGAAAAGGCGGATCTTCTCTCCAATTCTCACTTCCCTCCGCAAAAGAAACCGAAAAAGGATTGCTTAAACTCCAGCTGGAAAATGCCGATTTGAAGAAACTTGGCCGGCTTGAGTTCAAGTATGAGTATGAGGCGTATTTATTATCCAGACATATTACAGCCTCTAAAATACCGGTAAATCAGTTCAAGAGCGCAACTGCCTCTACGGAGCTGGGAAAAGAGTACAAAATTACAAATATATTTGACGGGAAGCTGAACACAGCTTGGGCTGAGGGCGCCAAAGGAACAGGGATCGGGGAGACCCTTACTCTGGAGTTTAAACAAGGTACCTATGTAGAGGGTGTACGGATTATTAATGGTTATATGAAAAGCAAGGAGACCTACGAGAACAATGCAAGGATCAAAACTATCCGCTTATCGTACCTGGTGAAGACTAATAATAAGTCAGAATGGATAACGGAAGATGTTAATCTTGCAGACCTGCCTTTTGATTCCAAGAAAGCTGCAGACCAGAACAGCATCTATTTGCTTTCGCAGCATATGGGGCAGATCGAACATGAGGTCAGTAAAATGAAGTTAACCATACTGTCGGCCTATCCGGGAAAAAAGTTTGCTGATACCTGCGTGTCAGAATTGCTTGTGCTTATGTGAATTTTGAAAGGGAGGCGGCGTACTCTTTTACAGACAGGGATTAGAGCAGGTGTGTGCCGTTATGGAGTAACGAAAATGACTTGCGCTTCCGGCAGCTCTGACCGCCTTTACATACCATACAGAGACTGCTCTTTAATAGGTATATTTATCATGTATAATGTGAATATATGTCGAATTAAGTAGAAAAAAAGTGCCTGAATCCTCTCGTAATCACTATATGGATACTTAGCTTCCTGTATAATTTATGAATATACAGATAGTTAAAGCTGCTGATTTCTGATCGTAGCCAATCCCTCACGAAAGAGAGTAGTGACTATGAAATCCATCGCCTGGGTAACCGACAGCACTAGCACAATTGATTCTGAATTCGCCATGAATAACCATGTTTATATTGTTCCGCTCCGTCTGATTGTTAATAATGAATGTTATAAAGAAGGTATCGATATCAACGCCGATCAATTCTATGATAAAATGCGCCAGAATGATAAGGTCGGCAGCTCCCAGCCGCCGATTGGTGAATTCGTGGAATTATATGAGCGCCTGAAAGAAGAGTATGACGAGATTATTGTGATACACTGCTCCTCCGAGCTGAGTGGTACTTACCATACCTCGATGCAGGGGGCAGAAATCGCTGGAGTTAACGTAATCAGCATTGATTCAAAAGTAGGCGCTTACCCGATCCGTGAGATGATTCTGCGCGGCATCCACTGGCAGCAGGCAGGCTGCTCTGCGCTGGAGATCAAGAGCAGAATTGAGAACATCATTAAAGAGATGTCATTCTATCTGATCCCGGCCAGCCTGAGCCAGCTGCACCGCAGCGGGCGGCTCTCCGGTTCTCAGCTACTGCTGGGGCAGCTGATGCGGATTCATCTGCTGCTGAAGTTCGATGAGGGTAAAATTGTTGTCGTGGATAAAATCCGCACTTTTAAGAAGACGAAGCAACGGTTGTTGGAGACACTCCAGAAGGATATCGGGCTAATCCAGGATATTTGCATTATGCATGCCAACAATAGGGAAGAGGCGCTGATTCTGGAGTCGGCTATCCAGGAAATGTCGCCTTCTGTGCGGACAGAAATCATGACTTTTGTTCCGGTCGTAGGCGTTCATATGGGTGAGGGTACACTCGCACTTTCATGGATTAATAACACAGCCATTAACAGCATCCCTGATCACAATAAAGTGCTGGAGCCTGTACTCAGTGTTTGAGTCCAGCCCGGCAGAATACTGAATTGTACAAAACCAGCAAGTCCCGAGCGGATCTGCTGGTTTTTTGTATTACCTATAGATATCGCTTTACATAGATTGGTACCAGATAGTGAGATTTTTTAGTATAATATCCCTTATTAATTGTGATAAACAGCTATGTTAAGGTGGCCTTTCCATGCCAAAAAAGGAGGAAGCGCAAAATGAGCCAAAAGCATGGAGAAATAGACATGCTCCAGGAGCTGCGTTCGGAGTTAACCGGATATTGTTACCGGATGATGGGGTCCATTTTTGAAGCGGAAGATGCCGTGCAGGATACCATCCTTCGCGCCTGGCAGAGCTGGGATCAGATCAGGGAGCATTCTTCCCGCAGAGCCTGGGTGTACCGGATTGCCACCAATATCTGCCTGGACAGGCTGAGGAGTGCAAAACGCCGGGCCCTTCCGATGGATCTCTCGGAACCGGCTGCCGTTATAACAGAGCCCAGGGACAACTTGCCCCGGGAGTCCTGGATATGGCCGGCTCCTGATATAGTTGACGACCCGGCTAATCTTCTGATCAGCAGAGAGACGATCCGGTTATCCTTTATTGCACTCCTGCAATTATTGCCGCCCCGGCAGCGTGCCGTCCTGATCCTGCAGGATGTCTTCCGGTTGTCAGCCAATGAGACCGCGGCAGCGATGGAGATGACCACAGCTGCGGTTAACAGCGCTTTGCAGCGGGCGAGGGCGACAATCAGCCAGTCCAACCTTCGGTCAGATCAATTGCACCATACAGATGCCGAAACAGACCAAGATCTGATTGCCCGTTATGTGGAAGCCTTTGAACAGTACAATATTGATGCCCTACTAGCTTTATTCAATGAGAACGGCAGCCTGTCGATGCCGCCATTTACGATGTGGGTTCACGGCAGTCCGAATCTCTCGACATTCTACCATACAACACGCAATCATTGCCTGGGTTCCCGGCTGCTGCCGGTCCGGGCAAACGGAAATAGTCCCGCATTTGCCCAGTATGTTCCGGGCGGGCAAGACGGGCTGCTGGCTCCGTGGGCTGTTCATGTTCTCGAGATTAGCCATAACAAGATCGCTCATATCCACCATTTCATTGATGCGGAATTATTCGTTACATTTGGATTGCCGGCTGAATTGGATCTTAATAAAATTTAAAGAGCTACCGATGATTTTACGGCTGCAGAAACGTCATATTTATGAATCACACAAATCGGGTTCAATCCAAACTTGAGGAGGAACAATGTATGACGGTAAAACTTACCCCCTATATCACTCTGGAAGGGCGCACGAACGAAGCTATCCGGTTTTATGAACAAGCCATCGGTGCAGAGGTCCTCTCCATTACGACCTATGGTGACATGCCGGACATGCCGGATACGTTCACTGATGATTTGAAGAGTCTGGTGGCACATGCCAAGTTAAAAATTGGCGCGGCAGAGCTCATGCTGTCGGATGCTCCACCCGGAACACCTCTTGAAAGCGGAAAACGGGTCACCATTTGTATCACAACAAACGAGGTAGAGCAGTCTAGAACAATTTTTGAAGCCCTGCAGCAGGAGGGTCAAGTCAATATGGCTTTTAGAGAAGAACCCTTCAGCCCCGGGTTTGGCGATGTTACGGATAAATTCGGCGTGACTTTTCAAATCTATACTGAGCTTGAAGGCTAAATGACCGACAAGAGCTGCACAGGATGATCGTGCGGCTCTTTTTTTATAAAGTGCAAAAAGCCGTACGGGGAGGAATACATAATGTTAGAAAAGTCGGAGCTGGAGCGTTTGATAGATGCAGAACGTGAGCCAGACAAGCCCTTAGTTGTATTAATGTGCGGGATAGCCGGTTCAGGAAAAAGCACCTTTTCGCAAAAAATGGAGGAGTACGGGTATATCCGTCTGTCCATTGATGAGGAGGTATGGGCAGCTAATGGCCGGTACGGGATTGATTACCCCGTTGACAAGTACAGGGAATTCTTGAACGAAGCACATATAAGAATGCGTAATCAAATTGTGCATTGTATTCAAAACCACAAACAGGTTGTGGTGGACTCCAGCTTTTGGAGCAGACAAGAGAGAAATGAATATAAGCAGCTTATCGGAAACGCCGGAGGGCAATGGCGGCTCCTTTACTTGAAGGTGAACCCGGCTGAATTGCGCAGGCGGCTTAAGATCCGCAGCCAGCGTTTTGATGCAAATGCTGCTTTTACGATTACAGAGGAGCTGTTAACGGTTTTTCTTAACGGCTTCGAAGAGCCGCAGAATGAAGGAGAAATTGTCATAGACAACTAGATTATCAAGGGACTGCATAGTTTCGGCTGGTCTGTAAATTTATATAGGCATCCGCCCAAGCGCCTTCTCCGCGAATGCATATGATGATTATGCCTAATGAGTTGAAAGGAGCGATCACATATGGGATTTTTTCCAACGCCGGGACCCGGCGGAGGTTTCCCGGGGATTCCGGGAGGACCAGGCGGAGTGCCGGGAGGGCCAGGGTTTCCTGGAGGAGGGCCAGGCGGAGGACCTGGAGGATTTCCGGGGAGTCCGGGAGGTGGACCGGGAGGCGTTCAAGCGCCAACGTCTCCTCCACCGCAATTTGTACCGCAGATGCAGGCTTCCGCATTCGCCGTCGACCCCGGAGGGATCAGACGCTGCCTGTTCCGCAACACATACGTTTGGCTGAACAACGGCGAGCAGTTCTGGTTCTTCCCGGTATTCGTCGGGCGTAATTCGATTGCAGGGTTCAGATGGACCGGTTTCTTCTGGACATATTTCGGCATTGATTTGAACCGGATCAGCTCGTTCACATGCTTCTAGAGGCAGACAATCAAGAGAACAGCCCGCGGGCTGTTCTTTTTGCTGTGGACCCTGAACTGACAAAAAGGTATCCAAACCTTATAATTTCTGTATATAACCTATAGAGGAATCAAGCGGGGGGAAGGTATGCAATTTCAGCCAGTATTTTATGACGGAAAAGTATTTGTACCGGAGATTGAATTCAGTAGTACACCGGGCCAATCCATTGGCATCATAACGGATTTGAAGCGAAAGCAGCTTTTAATGGAGCAGATGGGGAATCCCGCGCAATATTATCTGTTTCGGGCCGGGCAAAGCGAATATATGCGTTTAACGGTGGAGGAGCTAATTTCTTTCTTAATTAAAGTAACGGAGAGGCATGAGCATACCGATGTGTTAATAGATTATTTTGCATTAAAAGAAGAGCGGAAGCTAAAAATTAAGGATTTAAGTCCATCCCGGAGAATGTATGTGACATTGCTGCGTGTCTTTTTTGCGTATCAGCCTGCAGTTGTGCTGGAAGAGCCTTATTTTTACCTGGAGGAACAGGAACGCCGCCATTTTAAGCGGATTGTAGATGACCTCTCAAGCGATAAGCAGATCTTGATTCTAACCTCGAATTTAGAGGATGCCCTTATTTCCTGTGATTCCATCTACCGGCTTAACGAGCTCGGATTTCATCCGCTTGATATCCGGGACTCCGAAGAGGACAGGCAGGAAGTCCAGAAACAAGATGAGCCCAGTATAACCTTGCAGAAGATATCTACCAAACGTAACGACAAAGTGATTTTATTTAATCCGCCTGAAATTGACTTTATAGAAAGTGTAAATGGTTCGATCCTTGTACATGTAGGCGGTGAAAATTACGAATGTGCTTTAACGCTGACGGAGCTGGAACAGAGACTGTTAAACTTCGGATTTTTCAGATGCCACCGCTCCTACATCGTTAATCTGCAAAAGGTAAGAGAGATCATTACATGGACGAAGAACAGCTACAGCTTGCGGTTAAACACAGATAAAGATGCCGTCGTTCCGTTATCCCGGTCCAAATTGCAGGAGTTAAAAGCACTGCTCAACGTTTAATTACAGCCGGAATGCCGGACCAGTCAGCAGATAATGGTACCATTCAGGCGATAAAAGCTACTTTTCAGCGGGTTTTGCTGGCTGTAAGCATGGATTTTCCAGATAATTAGGTCATCAACGCTAAGGAAGTGGTGTGAATGGACGTTATCCGGGTAGAACGTGTTCAAAAGAAATTTGGACCGAAAGATGCGTTAGCAGATGTGTCCTTTTCGATTCCAAAAGGTGAAATTTTCGGGTTCCTGGGTCCGAGCGGTTCCGGTAAAACAACATTAATCAAGATTTTAACGGCGCAATTAAAACCGACAAGTGGCCAGGTACATGTATTTAACCAGCCGGCGGAGATGATGCAGCAGTCTGTACAAAAGATGCGTTTTGGCATTCTGACGGATAACAGCGGTCTCTATGAGAGGTTATCGATTGAGGAGAATCTGAACCTGTACCGGAAATTATATGATCTGCCGGGATCAGCAATCGATAAGGTGCTGCAGTTTGTTAACTTGAGCGGAGAGCGCAAAAAGAAAGTCAGTCTATTATCAAAAGGGATGCGCCAGCGCGTCCTGTTGGCCTGTGCGGTTATTCATGAGCCGGAATTATTATTTTTGGATGAACCTACCTCGGCTCTGGATCCGGTAAACTCGGCACATATTTATAAAGGCTTACGCTTTTTAAATGAGCAGGGGACCACAATTTTTCTGACTACGCATGATATGGCTGAGGCAGAATTGATGTGCAGCCGGGTAGCGATTTTGTATCAGGGACAAATCCGGGCCATCGGTTCACCCAAGGAGCTCAAAAGACAGCACCGGGAAAACGTAGTGTGTATTGACCTGAACAATGGAGAAGCACACGAGCTCCCGATTGGTGAGGAAACAGCTGATCAGATTGCCGGTTGGATGAAAGCAGGGTTAATTGACCGGATAGAGACGAAAGAGCCGAGTCTGGGTGATATTTTTATTAAAATGACAGGAAGTGAGCTACTATGATGAGTATCTCATTAAAGCGTGTCCGGGCGATATTTGTGAAGGATTATAAAGAGTTTTCAAGAAATTATGCAATTTCTGTTATTTTAATTGTACCAATCATGCTTGCAGTTCTTTTTCGGGCCGGAGGCTCGTCTTTGCCCGGAGCGATCGGCTTTCTGCTGAATTCATCGTTTGTGATGGTAACATGTATGGCACAGGCATGCCTGATTGCGGAAGAAAAGGAGCGCAACACTTTACGGTCATTAATGTTGACCCCGGCCACGACCATGGACGTACTTATCGGTAAAAGCAGCCTGGTCTTTATCATATCTGCTGTGGATCTGGCTATTGCCGTGTATCTGTTCGGCTATGAGCCGGCCAGTATGTGGGCATTTGCGGCGGCTGTTATTCTTTCAATTATTCTATACATAGCAGCCGGAACGATTTGCGGGTTATTCTCCAAATCGGTGCTGGATGCCTCCTTAGCTATACTTCCTGTGGCATTCATATTCATGGGGGCCCCTTGGGGAGCAGTTCTGGAGGAGGATTATCCGGTTCTCAAAGTGCTGGACTATATGCCAAGCAGTCAGCTGGTGAATTTATTGGGGATACAGGGCACTGGCTATACGGCGGGAGATGTGTTACAACCCCTGCTGATTATTCTGGCCTGGACGGTTGTACTGACGGTTGTATCTGTGGTTTTGTATCAGCGGCGGTTAAAGGATGAGTAGAGGAAAGCTCACCCGGTTAAGTATAAGCAAGACAACTAAGCAGGGAGGTGTATCATGGGCAACCTGTGGATGGCGTTCGTCTATCCCGGCAGCTTCTTATGCCTGCTCGGAATTGTATTGCTTATTATCGGTTACCAGCGCCGGCGTGCCGGCCAGCGTACCGGTCAGGAAGGCGTGGTAGGCAAACCCGGCCCGCCCGCACCAGGAGGACCCGGTACCGCTTCGTTTCAGCGGGAAGCCCGGTATTCGCTGACAGGAGGCATCCTGCTGGGGATCGGCGTGCTTTTGCTCGCTGCACTGGGTATCACATCACTATTCGACTAGTCTGGACCAGTTGAACCGGAGCTGTATAAGCGCCGGTTTATGTCAAAAGCCCCTTCTGCCGCTGTGGCAGAAAGGGGCTAAATCTGTTGTTCTATATGACCTGACGGAATTACTCCACGGAGTATTCAATCAGATTGCCTGATACGCTCATCATTTTTTCACTGGATACATGAAGGCGCTCAATTACCCGGGTAAAAGCTTCCACGAGAGAAGCTTGTTCCGCCGCTGATGCGGAGATCTGGCTGATTTCTGCCTCCATTTTGCGGATGGATTCCTGAACGTCCTTCAGGGCAGCCTCGATCCCGGCTGTAGCTTCTCTGGAGTGTACGGAAAGCTTCTGCACCATATCTATGAGCTCATTCGAGATGTGCTGATTGTCGTCTACAACAGCGTTAAGCTGATACTGGTTGCTCTGGTCGTAAGTAGCGCAGAGAACCGCCACAACTTCATTGCTGTCATTGGTAATGGGGATATTAATCGTATCCATTGGAAATCCGTATAACTTTTCATCGATATGTACCAGGCTTGGCTCGCGTCCGTTAGTAAGGGCTCCGAAGTTCTGGAACTCCGGGATCAGCGGATCGCTCACCTTCTGTTCCAGATTAAAGCCGCGGGTCTGTACGAAGTAAAGAACTTTTGTGCGGTCATATACCAGCAGGTTGACCTTTTCACGTAATGTCTGGGTAAAAAACGGCAATGTTTTTAATAAGCTATCTAAGATGTCCATGCCTGCAGCTCCCTATCCTATGTTGTATGTATTTTGTGCAAGGATAGTTATATCGGCAAAAGAAAGACTAATTTTTATATGCTTCAAATTTTTATATTATTTTCTTCATAACATATAAAAAAGTAAGTGCTTTACTTCCTTAATAACGGTCAGGTCCAGAAATCCTACAACTTCCGAGCCTTAATCACAAAAGTAACCGGAAGCATTCCTGCCTTCCGGGCAAAAGCGTTATCCTGCGACTGCATCAGATCCTCATCCGACGCTTCAACCAGTTCCTCAATGACAAATCCCGCTTTTGCCAGAGCATTGATATAGGTGGATAGTTTGCGGTCCGCCAAGGTCAGTGTACTGTCGCCAAGGGCAACCGAATACCAGGATTCATCGAAGTAGCTTTTTTTGAACACAAGCGTATCCTTTTCTGCAGCAACACATTTATGTATAGGGTGAGACCAGCTGAAGATAAATACGCCGCCCAGTTTTAGGTAAGATGCTATCCGCTCAAAAGTACCCTCAAGGTCGGTGGTCCAGCCTATGGCATAAACGGAATACACAAAGTCAAAATAATCTTCAGGTATGCCGCACTTATCTTCCATGGGAGAACAGAATAATTGTGCTGAAAGCCCGTGCTCCTCCAGGTGCTGCCGGGTCTTCTCAATCTGGTTTTCGGAGATATCCATACCCCATAGCTCACCCGCTTTTCGCTCACCCAGATATTGCAGGGAATGACCGCTTCCACAGCCGATTTCCAGCAGCTTTGTGCCTGACACATCACCGAAGAGCCGGCATTGCTCTTCCGAGACGAATGCCCCGTATAAAGGCAGTGATGTTGCTCCTAAAATCTCATTTCCCGCAGTATCCCAGAATAAGCTGTTAGTCTGGTGAATAACATCCTTATCCATGTCGACAGATACAGCAACACCAGCTTCGCTGCCACCTATCACGTTTGTTCTTTGCACAGCATTTTTGTTCATGCAGACACACTCCTCAAATATAATAGTATTAGTCCTACTATCCCGAACACACATTCTGAGGTGTAACATAGAATAATCTACCATTAATTCGGGAGCCCATCCACCTAAATTTATCCATATACTAGCGCCTGGTTGTTGTCAAAACGGAGCTGGAGGGGTAATAGGTTTGATAGAACCTGCGGATGTATGCAATCCGGATAGGGAAAAAATGATCGGAGGATCAGCGTATGGGAATGCAGACGGTATCAGGCATCAGCCCGGTACAGGCCGTTACGGCTTACGGCAGCACACAGAGCGATGTCAGTTCCCTGGAGAAGCAGCGGGACCGGCTGATGATGGAGCTTGAAAGGGTGAATGCGGGGCAGGGCGGAGAGAATGTGAACCGCCGGGAGCAGCTGCAGCGGCAAATCCGGCTGATCGAAGCCCAGCTGACCCAGAGAATCGGGAGCACAGCTTCCGTTGATGCCTTAACGGCTGCTGTACAGGATCAGCCTGTGCTCCCGCGGACGGAGTTAAAGGGAGGCTTCAGAGACATCGGCCTGACCGATCCCCGGACGGCGACGGTAAATGCGGAGGGGCATTTTGATGCGCTGATTTAGCTGAAAATATAGAAGGTGCGATAAGATTCCGGTTATGGACCGGTTCTTTCGCACCTTTTTTATGAAAATAGTCTATTGTATCCCCTTCATGTACCCCTGAATTTTCGGGGAGAACGCGTAGAGCAGAATACTCAGGACAATCGCTGCTCCTCCAATTATGCCAAAGTACAGCATCTCAGTCTCAGGTGAATAGAATCTGGCAATCTGTGCATTAATCGCCTGAGCGGCAGCATTGGACAAGAACCATAAGCTCATCGTCTGGGCGGAGAAGGCGGCGGGCGCCAGCTTTGTGGTAGCAGACAGTCCTACAGGAGACAGGCACAGCTCTCCAAGCACAACGATGAAGTAGCTGAGCACAAGCCATAAAGGATTCACCAGGGCACGCTCACCGCCAAAGTAAGCCGGCAGGAGAATGACCAGGAAGGACAATCCGGCGAACAATAAACCGAGGGCAAATTTCTTTGGTATAGTCGGCTGGCGTTTACCAAGCTTCACCCATAACCAGGCAAACAGCGGCGCTAACGTAATAATAAACAAAGGGTTCAAAGACTGGAACCAGGCTGGCGAGATATGAATCCCGGCAAAATCAAGCTGTGTACGCTTATCCGCATAACTGGCCAGGATGGTGGACCCCTGCTCCTGGATCGCCCAGAACATAATGGCTGCGATAAACAGCGGAATATAAGCAATGAGCCGGGATCGTTCAACACTTGTAGTCCGCAGGCTCCGGTACATAACAATAAAATAAAGGGTGGGAATCAGAAGTCCCAGAATACCCACGATTACGATAAAGGATTCAAACGTTAACAGGCCTGACGGAACCGTAATGGCAATGATAACAGCGAGAAGCAAGGCGCCGGTGCCGATGACCAGGAACGTTTTTTTACGCTCTGCTGGCGATAACGGGCTTGCGACCAGTGTGCCGGCGAGGCCGAGACTATTTTTCCGGGTAAAGACAAAGATGATTAATCCCAGAAACATGCCGACAGCGGCAATACTGAAGCCCAGGTGGAAATTGTAATCCATGCCGACGGTTCCGACGATCAGCGGAGCGATGAATGCCCCCAGGTTGATCCCCATGTAAAAGATACTGAAGCCCGCATCCCGGCGCTCATCATGTTCGCTGTAGAGCTCACCTACAATACTGGATACATTAGGCTTCAGTAAGCCGGTACCCAGTACGATCAGAACCATGGAAACAAAAAATAACGCAATGCTTCCCGGGATAGCCAGAGTAATATGCCCCAGCATAATTAATATGCCGCCGTAGAATACAGCCTTTGACGCTCCGAATATCCGGTCCGCCAGCCAGCCGCCGATAATTCCGGACATATAGACAAGCGATCCATAGATAGACATGATGGAGAGAGCGATGCGCTCGTCCATGCCGAGTCCGCCTTGACTCAGCTCGTAATACATATAATAAACAAGGATAGCCCTCATGCCATAATAGGAAAACCGCTCCCAAAACTCTGTGAAGAACAGGGTAAACAGCCCTCTGGGATGTCCAAAAAACCCCCGCTGCGGAACACTGTCCACAATTCTCTGCTTGTCTATATCGCTCATCCTGCTGCTTCCTCCCTTGATGTTGAGTATCCCTTAGTAAGAATGCCCAATATGGGTTAATTTCAACTGTTATCATCAAAGGTTTGGACTAGAGCGTAACGAAAAAAGGACAGCCCCTTTAAGGGACTGTCCTGAATTGTGTTACGGGAGCAGGGTTACATATTTTCCGTAGACAAAAGCCGTGCGGCCGTTGTATGAAATTTTAACCCAACCGTATTTGTCTGTTCCGAGGACAGTAAGCACTGTACCACGTGGAACCGCAGTAATGATCCGGGATTTGGAGGAAGCACCGCTCCGGATGTTCAGGTAAGCGGCAGTTACCTTTGCTTGGGCATTCTTCGTATCTTTAACCGTTCCTGTTCCCGGCTTGCTTCGTTGCGGAGAGGGTGCAGGAGCTGGCTGTACGGGTGCCGGTGTTACAGGCTTGGGCTCAGGCTTAGGGACAGTTGCCGCCTGTCTCGCCTGATTTAACTGCTGGTAAAAGTCACCCTTGGTTTTGACACCGGCAAACTGGGCTGCGTCGACCTTGGCCTTGACAGACAGATCACCAATCTCATCCGCAGTGACCGGATCCAGCACGTTAATGGAAGCAATGTTGGTGTACTTGCCGTCTTCCGTTGTTGGTACAGTCAGAATCCCGTCGTTGATCAGCTGGACGACATCCTTGCGTGCCGGAGCATCCAGATCCACGCCGGTTACCTTCCAGTTGTGCTGGATGACCGGTTCGTAGACGCCGTTCTTCACATCTTTTAGATAGGAAATCGCCAGGTTGCGGATAGTACCCTTGTCTTCACCAAAAGCTGTCGCATCCTTGGACGACCAGAGCTGTGGGAACGTTCTGCCTTCAAGCGCGCCGCCCTTGGCAATCAGCGCCTCCATCCGGTAAGCATTCATACCGAGCTTGAGCTTGTCGTCCATTTGGATAGCCTTGCCGCTGCTGTCCTTCAGATTGGTAATCCGGCTGCCGTAAGGCTTGGACAGATCAATCTCATAAGTTACGCCGCCGAAGAAATCGTCGGTGCTGTACTTGGATGCACGGCGCTTCGGATCGAAGCTGACGGTGACATCGCCTGGACGGGTAGAGTTGAAGTAGCCTGCAGACCACTCCATATAATCCTTCAGATCACGGCCGGTTACTTCATAGACAGTTACTTCACCCAGTGCATACTGGTAGTTGAAGGCAATGTCCTTTTTCTTAATAGGGCCTACATCGAGCTTCGCCTTATCATTATCGATCTGGTGTGCGACCACATCAGCGTTGCTGTAATAAAGCATCACTTCACTGAAAAAGTCAGATAGAGGAGTCTCCTGAATCTGAACCGCAGGAATTCCCTTGATTTCATCAGCCGGAACAAGGTTAGTGCCTTTCAGCTGTGCCACGACAATGTTAGCATCGGCCCGCGCGAACTCATGGAAAGGCTGCAGAGTGGTTTCCAGCGAGGGATCGGAGACCTCAAAAGTACCGTCAGCATTCTTGACTGCCAAAGCCTTCGCCTCTTTACTCTTCAAAACAACCTTATCTCCCTGCTTTGTGAAGGTCAGGTCAATTCGCGAGATATGACTTCCGTATTTGTTCGGTTCGGAGATCAGTACGCCATTTACAGTCTCGGATTCAACGAGGGTGTGCATGTGACCGGCAAAAATAGCTGCAAGCTCCGGGTTGGCATTAGCAATGTCTTTAACACCTGTGCCTGGCTTGCCATTCTCATTTTCGAGGCCCATATGCATCAGTCCGACCATCACATCGACTTTGCCTTTCAGCTCGGCGATGGCTTTCTTGGTTTCTTCTACCGGGTCTTTGACAATAACACCGTCCAGGTGGTTGGTGCCTTTCTCGAATTCGGTAATCATGGGTGTATTCATACCGATAACGCCAACTTTAATTCCATCACGTTCAATAATGGTATAGGCCGGCTTGTAACGTTCACCGTTCTCTTTGAACACATTCCCTACCAGAGGCTGGCCTTTAAACTGGGAGGAGATCTTCTCAAGTACATCGAGTCCAAAGTTGAACTCATGGTTACCCATTACCCATGCATCGTAGTTCATTTCATTCATAGCCACCATCATCGGGGACTGAGGCTGATCATTGAACAGCTCGGCAGAGTTGTCCTGAATCATGTCACCTGCATCCAGCAGGATGGTGTTGGGATTCTCGGCGCGCACTTTTTTTACAATCGTATACAGCTGGGTCAAACTTCCGGTGGTATTGGGACCATCCAGGGCATAATCCCAAGGCATGAACCGGCCGTGAATGTCGGAAGTACCGAGCAGCGTAATGTTAGTTTCAGACGGGGCATCCTCGGCGTAAGCACGCGGAATCGCGAAGGAACCTAAGAATGTGGTTACGCTTAAAAGTACAAGAAGGGACAAGCTGGTAAAACGTTTGAACGCTGATGTGTGCATGAGTTGATGTCTCCTGTTGTGTATTAAAATTTTTAAGTATACTCTAATTATAGGACGAGTTTAACGGAAATGTAAACTAAATGTGAAAAAATGGGCTTTTATAATGCCGGAAATGCTCTAAACACGAATAATATGTCATCTCATTATAAGTTCTTTCGTGTTTTTTGCGGTGCCGGTTGTATACTCTTCCAGCAGGGTAATAAAATAGAATGCTAATTTTGATCTCACACGACATCGCGTTAATAATTGCTGGCCCCAACTCATCAAATCACGTGCGCAGAACCTATTAATGACTTGGAAAGGCTAATGCTAACGGACCCCAGATCCGTTATTTTACGCTAGAGGTGTGTTTTGGAATTCTAACGGACCCTAGATCCGTTATTTCATCCGAAAGGGCTTTATTTTCCCATCATTTAGCGGAATAAAGGAACTGCAGTCCGTTAGCGATGACAACGGGGCGATTTTCGGCAAAATAACGGACGCAGTGTCCGTTAGCGCTCGAAAGAGGACGAGGCCTATAACGGATGCAGCATCCGCAGACATGGAAACACAGCAAAGAAACCCAAGACCCTTAAAAGGCTGGGTTTCCCAACACTCTGTGCGCAGAATGCACTCTTGAGAAGGAGGTTCAACCTGTTCATGATCATCGCCATCGATGTGTATTATGAGGAGCATAGAGCCAGAGCGGCAGGGGTTATTTTTGAACGCTGGGAAGATGCCCGTCCGCTTGATATTATTATAAATTATACGGAAAACCCGCAGGAGTACGAACCGGGTGCCTTCTATAAACGCGAGCTGCCCTGCATACTGGAGCTGTTGAAGCTTACGGATATTAAAGGCATACATACTATTGTGGTAGACGGCTATGTGTATTTGAACGATGGGCAGAAGCCGGGACTGGGGCATTATGTGTACACTCACTTCTCGGAGAACATCCCCGTAATCGGCGTTGCCAAAACGCCCTTCCATCATAACGGCTCTGCTGTTCAAAAGATTTACCGGGGGAAGAGTGCCAAGCCCCTCTACATCACCGCTGCAGGTATGAGTCTGGCTGCTGCCGCTGAGAACGTACAGAAGATGCATGGAGAGCACCGTTTTCCGCATCTGCTGAAGCTGCTGGACAGGCAAACCAAGGAAGGCAATCTATAACCACAGGAGGGATCACTATGCCGAATAGCAACAAAGAAACACAGCCGGACCGGATCAAAAGCAAACTGATTCAGGCTAAGCAGAAAGACGCCGGCTTCTCCGTGTTTGGAGCATCGTCTCATCAGTACAGAGTTAAGGAAAAGCTTGCAGCCCAAGAGCTCGCGGATTGGCAGACCCGCCATCAGATTACGCTGCCTGAGCCGTATATGCAGTTCCTGACGGAAATCGGCAACGGGGGGGCAGGACCTTACTATGGAATCTATTCATTTGGAAAGGCGGCATCTTTTACCGAGCCCGAGGCACTTCATGCCAAAGCTGTTCTTCACCCCGGGATGGCCCCGGAGGAATGGAACGGGCTGCTCGGGCCCATGATCGGGGATGAGGATATCTCTGATGAAGAGTACGATAAGGTACGCAATAAGGTACTGGGCGGTATGCTGTGCATAGGTACCCAAGGCTGTGAATATGAAATGTATCTTGTAGTGAAAGGAGAGCATAAGGGAAGGGTCGTGTATACGTCGGATTTTCATCCGGATCATCCCTTTTTCTTTGTCTATGAGGAGAGCTTTCTGGACTGGTACGAGCGTTGGCTGGATGAAATTATCCTTGGCCATAACATTGTCTGGTTCGGCAGCACGAGGCCGGAAGAGGATTGTAATAGAGGTTGATAAGTTTGTTTCCAGAATATTAAATTTGATGGAAGGTTTTGTATTGACGGATATTGGGGTTGATGGTACTATCAAACCAAAGTAAAAACCTTTTAACTTTAAGCGCGTTTTTTCATTTGTTTGTTAGAGACATAGCTAACATGTCTTGTCCATTTTATTAGTCGTGGCGCAGATATATCATCATATGTAAGGATCTTTTTATTTACCCCAAAAGTTAAAACGTTTAAACTTTTGGGTGATGGACGTGTAGGAGGAACTTAGATGAACATCCATGATGTAGCCAAAAAATCAGGGCTTTCAGTAGTAACAGTATCCAGAGTGCTTAACAATTCGCCGTCGGTCCGCGAATCGAACAGGCGGAAGGTGCTTCAGGCGATGGAGGAGCTGAACTATCAGCCTAATTCCGCAGCCCGGAGTCTGGTGCGCGGCAAGACCGGCATTATCGGAATGTCAATCACCAACTTCAACGACTCCTTCTATGACCGCGTAATCCGCGTAGTGAACCGGAAGCTGGCGGAACAGGGCTACTTTCTGGCTTTATCCATCGCCGAGCATGAGGACGGCGGCGCTAACTTCCTGTTCCAGAAGGACCGAGTAGACGGGATTATCCTGTTGTCCCCGATTGAAGAGCAGGAATATGTAGAGGAACTGAGAAGAAAGAATATTCCTTTTGTGCTGCTGGATAACCAGTTTCAGCATGAGGATATTCCCAGTGTCGTAATCGATAACTACCAGGGCGGCTATGAAGCAACCAGGCACTTAATTGGTCTTGGGCACAGCCAGATTGCCTATATCGGCGGCCCCTCGGTGTTCCTGAGTGTTGCAGAACGCAAACGGGGTTACATCCAGGCACTGGATGAAGCAGGCTTAACTCCTTTCGGCACAGATTCCTGCGGGTTTACGGTAAGCGGGGGTTACGAAGTAGCCAAGAGATGGATGCGTGAAGATAAGCTGCCGACAGCCTTTTTTTGCGGAGATGACTTTATTGCTCTCGGTGTAGTTCAGGCGCTCCGTGAAGAGGGAATCCGGGTACCCCATGATATTTCGGTAGTCGGCTTTGATGACCAGCAGTTTGTAGGTGAGTTTTACCCGCGGTTGACGACAGTCAGGCAGCCAGAAGCGCAAATGGGCAGTATTGGGGTGGATCTGCTGATGAAATTAATCAATGGGGAGGTGGTGCCGGCCGCGATAACGAAGCTCGCTCCCCAGCTTCTCGTGCGTGAATCGACCGCAGCTGTAAAATTAACCTGAATAGTAGGAGTGAATTGATCTGTGAAGTATTTCTTGGGAGTGGATGCAGGAGGCAGCAAGACGTACGCGGTGATTGCGGATGAACAGGGCAAAATCATCGGTGCTGGCCGGGGAGGGAACGGAAATCATCAGAAGAACCGTGAGCAGGCAGAAGAAAGCCTGGGGCAGGCGGTATCGGAAGCGCTTAGATCATCAGGGCTTTCCAAAGATCAGCTGGAGTACTCCTGGTTTGGTCTGGCAGGGGCAGACAGAGAGACGGATTTCCAGATTTTACGGCCCATGATCAGCCGTCTCGCGCTTCCCCGGACAGAGATTTCCTGCGATACCTGGAATGCACTGCGGTCAGGCACAGAGAAAAGTTATGGAATCGTGCTGATTTGCGGCTCAGGCGTGAATTGTGCAGGCAAGAACCGGAAGGGGGCTGCTTACCAGTGCGGCGGGTTCGGCTACCGGTTTGGTGATTTTGGCGGCGGCTATGATTTGAGTGTGGAGGTCTTCCGCAGTGTTCTCCGGGCGGATGAAGGAAGAGAGCAGAGGACGGTGCTGACCGAGCGCTTGACCCGGCTGCTGGGCTACCATGATGTTGCGGAGCTGAGAGCGGATTACCTGGACCATTACCGGGAGTTGCCGGTTCATATTGCCGAGCTGCTGTTCCAGGCGGCTGAGGAAGGGGATCAGGTAGCCACCGGCCTGCTGGTTAAGCAGGGGGATGAGCTGGGGCTGGCTGCGGCGGCAACGATCCGGCAGCTGAATATGGAGAAGGACTCCTTTGACATTGTACTTGCAGGCAGTCTGCTGACCAAGGGAGACCGCTCCGGGATTATCCGGCATGCCATTGAGCAGAGAGTGAAGCAGTCGGCTCCAAATGGCACTTTAACCATTTTAACCCGCGAGCCGGTTGTCGGCTCAGTTGTGCTGGCGATGGAGAGCAGCGGAATGCAGGTTAATCAAGCAATCCTTGACCGTTTATCAATGGAAAATGTACACAACAAAACAGGCTATTAATTAGCCTCACCAAAATGAAAAAGACGAAGGAAGGGTCTGTCATGGAGGAAACATTGAAGCTGGTTGTCGTGGGTGCAGGGTCATCATATACACCTGAGCTCATGGAAGGTATTATTCTTCATCATAAAGAACTGCCTGTCCGCGAAGTGTGGCTGGTAGATATTGAAGAGGGAAGGGAGAAACTGCACACGATTGCCGAACTGAGCAAGCGGATGGTTGCGAAGTCCGGTCTGCCGATTACCGTCACAGAGACGCTTAACCGCAGGGAGGCCATTGCCGGAGCAGACTTTGTCTGCACGCAAATCCGGGTAGGCATGTTGGAAGCGCGGAAATGGGATGAGCTGATCCCGCTCCGGTACAACGTGATCGGGCAGGAGACGACAGGTCCCGGAGGAATGATGAAGGGCCTGCGGACCATCCCGGTCATTCTCGATATCTGCAGGGATATTGAAGAGCTGGCGCCGGATGCCTGGCTGCTGAATTTTACGAATCCGGCCGGCATGGTGACTGAAGCGGTTCACAAATATTCCGCAGTCAAAAGCGTGGGATTGTGCAATTCTCCGATCGGTTTTCAAAAATGGCTCTCCGGCTTCTTCGGACTTCCTGCCCAGAAGATCTACTCGGAGTTCGTCGGCATCAACCATCTGCACTGGGTATCAGATGTCGTGATTGACGGAAAGAGCAAGCTGCAGGAGCTTATTGACTATCCCCAGAGCTACAAGGCTAGCAATGTGCCGTTTGATTCCTGGGATCACCGGTTTCTCAGCGGATTAAAAGCGATACCCTCCTACTACCTGAGCTATTACTACATGACGGATGACATGCTGCAGGAACAGAAGGAAGCAGCGGCTACAACCGGCTCGCGTGCTGAAGTGGTGAAGAAGGTGGAAGAGGAACTGTTCGAGCTGTACCGGGACGAGGAGCTGAAGGAGAAGCCGAAGCAGCTGGAGCAACGCGGCGGAGCGTACTACTCGGAGGCGGCAGTGCTGTTGATGCGCTCCATCTATAATGATTCCCGCGATATCCAGACACTGAATGTACGTAACAACGGGATTATTGACTTCCTGCCGGACGACGCTTCGATTGAAGTGAACTGTATAGTGACCAAGCAGGGGCCGCTGCCGGTTCCGCTGCGCAAAATTCCGGAGTCTGTCAAAGGCCTGCTGGCTGCGGTCAAGCAATATGAGAGCCTGACGGTCGAGGCAGCGGTACACGGAGACCGGGACATTGCTCTGCAGGCGATGGTCCATCATCCGCTGGTGCCTTCGGTTACTGTAGCGGAGCAGCTGCTGGATGAAATGATTGAGAAGAACAAATCGTATCTGCCGTTATTTCACTAGAAGGCGCCAGAGGAGGAAAAGCGGATGAAGGCGGCCGTTAAACCAAGTGTATGGAAAAAATTGACCAATCAGTTGGATTTACAATCCATGGTTTGGCCGGGAATTATTTTTGTGGCGGTATTCAGCTATATTCCGATGTATGGCGTGGTGATGGCCTTTCAGCAGTACGATATTTTTAACGGTATGATGGAAAGTCCCTGGGTAGGATTCATGAATTTCAGAATGTTCTTTGAAGCACCGGAATTCTGGAATGTGATGCGAAATACCATTGTGATCAGTCTGCTGAAGCTGGTTATTACCTTTCCTGCTCCGATTCTTCTGGCACTGATGCTGAACGAAGTCGGGAATATGGCCTTCAAACGGTTTGTCCAGACGGTCAGCTACCTGCCGTATTTCCTGTCCTGGGTCATTGTATCCGGACTCGTGTTCTCGCTGCTGTCCGTAGATAACGGAACAGTGAACTACTTGCTGGAACGGCTGAACCTCTCCCAGGAGCCGGTTAACTTTCTGGCGATACCTGAGTACTTCTGGTCCATTCTGGTCAGCGTCAATGTGTGGAAGGAGATCGGCTTTGGAAGCATTGTCTATCTTGCCGCGATTGCGGGTGTCGACCCGGCCATGTATGAGGCTGCTTCTATAGACGGCGCAAGCCGGTTCAAACAAATTTACTTAATTACACTCCCCAGTATTTCTCCTGTTATCATCATCTTTATGATTCTTGCTATCGGCAATTTGCTCAGCGCAGGCTTTGAGGACATTTTGCTGCTGGCCACCAATCCGATCCTGCGGCCTTACTCCGATGTTATCGACACCTATGTGTACCGTGTTGGGATACTTAATGCCAGATTCTCTTATGCGACAGCGGTAGGGCTGTTCAAAGCGGTAATCAGTGTAATTCTGCTGGTGACAGCCAACAAGATCGCCCGCCGGGCCGATGTCAGTCTCTGGTAGACCTACAACCATAGGAGGGGTAAACAAATGAGACTAAGCCTGGGCGACAAAATGATGCAGCGGACGATCTATCTCCTCTTGATACTGATGTCGGTTATTATGCTCTATCCGTTCTGGAACGCGCTGGTCATCTCCTTCAACGAGGGGAGCGATACGGCGCTCGGCGGTGTAACCCTGTGGCCGAGAGAGTATACGCTGGAGAACTATTATATTGTATTTCAGGATCACCGTCTGCTCAATTCCTTCTTCATTACCATTCTCCGCACCTTGAGCGGCACGGCGCTGTCCGTTTTCTTCACAGCTCTGTTAGCCTACGGGATGGCCAAAAAGACCCTGCTGTTCCGCAAGCAATATATGGTTTTCTTCATGATCACGATGTTCTTCAGCGGAGGACTCATCCCCAGTTATATGCTGATCCGCTCTCTGGGTATGCTGGACACCTTTTGGGTGCTGGTCATCCCCAGCATCATCAGCGTCTACAACATGATTGTCATCCGCACGTTTTTCTCGGCTCTGCCTGACGGTCTGGAGGAGTCGGCCAAAATTGACGGCTGCAGCAATTACGGCATTTTCTTCCGGATTGTCCTTCCTGTCTCAGGTCCTGTGCTCGCTACAATTGCTTTATTTACAGCAGTGGGCCACTGGAATGACTGGTTTACAGGAGCGATCTATATTACGACTGACGATCTGCTTCCTATACAGACCCTCCTGCGGCAAATTATGAACTCCAACATTATGACCGAGATCGGTTCATCCAATGCCATCGCGCTGGATCATATGAACCGGAACCGTACGGTTACCACAAAGTCGCTGACCATGGCTACGATGATGATCGCTACGATTCCGATTATTTTAACGTACCCTTTTCTGCAAAAATACTTTGTTAAGGGCGTACTTATCGGTTCATTGAAAGAATAGCAGTCTCCATACCGTGTAGAAAGAAGGGAAAAGAATGCGCAATCCTATGAAATGGGCATCACCGCTTATGGTCTCCCTGCTGCTTCTTCTCACTGCCTGCAGCGGAGGCGGGAATTCGGACGCCCCGGAGAATGCAGGAGGGTCAGGCACGAATAACGCGGCAGTTACAGATGACGGCACCGGCATTAAGCCTGCTTCCTTCAGCTTCTATGGGAACTACGACTGGCTGACTACAGCGCCATGGGGGGAGAATGAGGCCACCAAATGGATTCAGGAGAACCGGAAGGTGACCGTTGAACCGATCCAGTCCGGGGGGGCAGCCGCAGAGAAGCTTAACACCATGATCGTCAGCGGTGATCTGCCGGATGTCATCTTCACAGACCGGGGATCTACGGTGGAACGGCTCGTGCAGGCCGGAAGACTTGTCGCACTCGATGATTACTATGAGAAATATCCGAATTTTAAGAAATATGTAAAGGAGTCCACCCTGAATCTGCTCCGCTCAGAGGACGGCAAAATCTATCAGATCCCGAACTGGTACACCTCAGGGCAATTCGGTAACGGCGGCTGGATGGTCAACAAAGATATTTATAACGCGCTCGGCAGACCGCAGCTCGAGACCTTCGATGATCTGTACCAATATCTGCTCCAGGTGCAAGAAAAGTATCCGGATGTAGTGCCTCTGGAGGTCGGGGAGAAGGGGGCAGGGCTTGAGATTATGTACGGCGGGTTCAGGGAGAATGCCACCAGCAAATTCATTTCCCTTCTTGGATATCCGGAAGGTGACAAGCTGGTCCCGATTTATGATGATCCTGCCTTTGAGGAGATGATGCTGTATATCAATAAGCTGTTCCGCGAACGGCTGATCACCCAGGATGCCCTGCAGCAAACCCAGGATGCGGTCAAGGAGAAGGTCAATACCGGACGGGTAGCAGTCATGGTCGAATCCAACATTACTACGTACGGGGCCGAGGGGCACCGGGCGCTGACGGCGAACAATCCGGATAGCGGATACGAAATTATCTGGCCGGTTCATAAGGCCGGACTGGATAAGAACAAAATTTTTGTAAGCGGCTTTGAGACACTGGGCTGGAATGTTAATGTCATTACGACCAAGGCTAAGGACCCGGAGGCTATCTTCGCTTACTTTGACTGGATTACAGGTCCTGAGGGGCAGAAGGTGCTGTTCTTCGGTCCGAAAGGCCTGTACTGGGATGAGGAAGATGCGGAGGGTGCACCGGTACCGAACGAGAAATACAAGACGACCGCGGCCAACGAGCGTACGGAAACGATGCGGAAATTCGAGGACTTTAACTGGGCGGGTAATACGACCTTTATCGATACGGCCAAAATGAGTCTCGAAGCTTCGCTCTCCGAGAACCAGAAGTCGTGGGAGACGATAGCGCAATCCACAGTGACCTGGAAAACCTCTCTGGATATTACCGAATTCGTAAATACTGACCCGCTTCCGGATACGGAAGCCGGCATTATCGCCCAGAATATCGGTGATATTCATACCCTGGCATTTGCCCAGATGGTGCAGGCGAAGTCAGATGAAGAGGTGCTGTCGGCTCTGGAAGGCGCTAAAAAGAACGCCGAAAAAGCCGGACTGGAGAAACTGATTCAGTTCAAAACCGAAAAATGGCAGGAGAATGTCCAAAAGATCAACGCAACCAAGTAATTCAAGTTTGAAATATGAATAACACTATTTATATGGAGGCGAGAATATGTCATTTGCGCTGAAAAGTACGTTTATTACTGCACTTAGTCTGGTTTTGGTTTCCTCGGTACCGGGTATCTTCGCTCCGGTTGAGGCCGCAGAGGGTGATAACCCCCCTTTTGAAACAGAAGTCATTGTAAGAACGGTGAACCAATTCAGGAACAGCGCGGATGTCCAGGATTTTATCGACATGTCCGAACGCTACGGTGTCGATGTTATCAGCATGAACGTAAAGCAGGATGAAGATGATGAGGTTCACTCCGGCCGGGTGTTCTACCAGAGTGATATTGCCCCGATTGCGCAGGGATACGAGAATTTCGATGCCCTGCAGGAGGTAATTACGGCAGCCCATGCTGCGGGCATCAAGGTTCATGCCTGGATTCCCCAGTTCCATGATCAGGAGGCCTTCCTGAAGCATGAGGAATGGCAGATGCAGTCACTGGTGAACGGTGTACAGGCGCCGTTTACAGGCTCTAACGGCAGTGAGTATTTCGTCAATCCGATTCACCATGAAGTACAGCAGTATGAGCGTTCTATCATTGAGGAAGTTATTGAGAACTATGATGTCGACGGCGTGGTGCTGGACTGGATCCGTTTTGACGATTACAACATGGACGTAAGCGATTATACGGTGGCCAAATATCAGGCAGAGTTCGGGTATTCACCGCTGAGTATTAATTTCGCTGCAGATTCCCCGCAGCGGCAGCAGTGGAATGAGTGGAGAACCGAGCAAATCGGACAGTACGTAGGCGATATCCGTGAGGATATTTCCCAGTCCTCAAAACCGGATGTGCAGCTTGGCGTGTATATTTTGCCTCCGGAATTTATAGAAGTGGGGCAGAATGTAGCCGAATTTAAGGATTATATCGATTTTGTTGCACCGATGGCCTATTTTGACGATTGGGGTTTCAACAGCGACTGGGTCTACAGCACGGAGTACGGCATCCTGAAGGATACAAGTGACCGGATCAGCGGGCAACCGGTACAAATCGTACCGACGCTGGACAATGACTGGACCGATGATGAATATCAGGAAATTTACCAGGAAATCCGCGAGAATTATCCGGATGTCCAGCGTCTGTCGTTCTTTGCTTACGGCACCTGGCCGGAATCTGAGCTGGCCAAGATTGATGAACGCACAACCTGGCCGACACCGGACTGGTCAACTCCGGGTGAACATGACTATCCGGCGCAGCTGCCGACAGGCTGGAAAGCAAGAAACATCGGCTCCATGCCGGGGAACACCACCTACAATACTTCAAAGAAGCAGTTTACGCTGAGCAGCAACTCTTCTGATATTTGGGGGAGAGCGGACCAGCTGAATTACGTGTATAAGCCTGTGAGTGGCGATGCAGAAATTGTGGTTCAACTGCGGACAACAGAGCGGCTGGACGGTTGGGCCAAGGCCGGTGTTATGATCCGGGAGTCGCTGGAACACGGTGCGAAGCATGCCGACATGATGCTTACTCCTGAGAATGGAGCAACCTTCCAGTACCGTACAGAGAGTGCAGGCACCACAGTTGACCAGACTGCAGATGCCTCTGCTCCCAAATGGCTGAAGCTGAGCAGAAAAGGAAATAACTTTACCGGTGCCATCTCATCAGACGGCAAGCGCTGGCAGACGGTAGGCAGTATTCAGATTCCGATGAACCGCCAGGTATATATCGGCCTGGCACTCAGCAATCCGGGAGAGGATACACGGAATAAGGCTGTATTTAGCGATGTGAAGATTACGAACTAAGCTCAGATAAAAGTATGCAAGGGTACAGCCCCTGTCATTGCCTATGTGTACAGAAGGCGTGACAGGGGATGTTTGCGGTCTCACAGATGTTTCCCGTGGAACATTATTGCTGCCGGCACTGTAGTCCGGGACAGAAGAGTATGCAAAATATTTTCCAGTATACCCCTCATCAGGGTAGAATTTCACCGGAGTTCCACGGTATAGTGGAGAAGGAATAAAGCCATTCATTTCTGCCGGGGGAGAGGGTTCGTTAGATGAATCAGGTTTACCGCAAACGTAACACAACAGCTTTTACATTAGTATCCTATTTTGCACTTGCAGCAGGTCTTTTCCTGTTCTGTCTGGGGGTGTATAACGACAACTGGGAATTAAATGTGAAGGGATACTACCTGCTCTGTATGGTGCTGATTACAATCAGCTGTATTCTTATGCAGAAGGTGGTCCGGGACAATACGGAAGACAGAGAGATGCGCCTGGAGAATCCCAGACACCGCATGCGGAACACTCCGGCGTTCACCGGTATGGCTGTTGCCGGCCTGGTCATCGGGTATGCGATGTTCTTCATTGGACTCTACAATGCTCCATTTCAGTTAAATGTAAAAGGGTATTACATCGCCGTAATTCTGCTCATCTCCTACAGCGCCATCGGCGTTCAGAAGGTGACGCGGGATAACGCGGAAGACAAGGAGATCCTTGCCGAGCTGGAAGCGAAACGGGAGTTTCAGGGGTAATGGTTTCGTGACATTGATTACATATGTAAAGAAGCCCATCGTATGATGGGCTTCAGGCTGTCGAGAAAGTCTCGGCAGCCTTATTTATATGTATTTGATTTCATACAACGCCACGTTAACGATTGCCGGTTCGAACCCATTGCCTAATGCGCAACAAAACCCATAGATTACTTGGCAGTGCTAACGCTAACGGACTAAGGATCCGTTATTTTGCGCCAGAGGTGTGTTTTAAAATTCTAACGGACCCTAGATCCGTTATTTCATCCGAAAGAGCGTCATTTATTCAACATTTTGCAGAATAAGGGAACTACGGTCCATTAGCGGGTGAAACGGGGCGATTTTCGGCAAATAACGGACACAGGGTCCGTTAGCGTGAGAAAGGAAAAGGGGCATCTAACGGATCAGCGTCTGTAGTTCCCTCTTCCTGTTCCTTACTAATCTCCTCGACGGTAATTTTCATCCGCAGGAAGTGCGCTGTTAAACTGTACCATATTTTAAGTCCAGCATCCCTAAACAATCATTTGATCATACAGAAAAGGCCATTCCAAGCAGTCATTTAATGACTTTGGAATGGCCTCTAACTTGCATGTCGGGAGCATCCTTCAATTAACTTCCGCTCACACCGCTTCCATAATACCTTCCCTTCGGCACTACCAGAGGGGAACCCGAGACAGGGTCCTCAATGACTGCACAATCCAGCCCGAAAATATCCTTTACCATCGTACTGGTTACTACCTCTGAAGGGGCACCCTCAGCGATCAGCTTGCCTTTATGAAGGGCGAAGATATGGTCGGCGTAACGCGCAGACAGGTTGATATCATGGAGCACCATGACGATGGTGGTTCCAAGCTTGCGGTTCAGGTCGGTGAGCAGATCGAGAATTTCCACCTGATAGGTGATATCCAGAAAGGTCGTAGGCTCATCAAGGAACAGGATATCCGTCTGCTGGGCCAGCGCCATGGCGATCCAGACACGCTGCCTTTGGCCGCCGGAGAGCTCGTCGATATCATAATTGGCGAATTCGGTAATATCCATAATGCTCATGGCCTCGTCAACAGCCTCGTAGTCCTTTTTGGTCCAGCCGGTGAACATGGACTGATGCGGGAATCTTCCCCGTCCCACCAGATCCGCTACCGAAATGCCTTCCGGAACAATCGGAGATTGCGGCAGCAGCCCGACGACACGGGCCAGCTGTTTGGAAGGGATCTTATGGATCGGCTTTCCGTCAAGGGTAATGGCTCCCGATGAAGGCTTAATCAGCCTGGCCAGTGCTTTCAGAAGCGTAGATTTGCCGCAGCCGTTCGCTCCGATAATTACGCTGATTTTATTGCTGGGGATGACCAGGTCAATGCCGTGGAGAATGGTTTTGTTCTCATAGCCAGCGACGAGCTGCTCGGCTTGAAATACATGTGTCGGTTTCATCATCATAATTCTCCCTTTCGATTCATTCGGATCAGCAAAAAGATCAGGTACGGCGCACCGAGCAATCCGGTAATGACACCCACAGGGAATCTGTATGCAAAAGCAAACTGCCCGATCAGATCAGACGCGAGCACCAGGTTAATGCCTACAAGGCCGGCTGGAATAATGTTGGAAAAGCCGATTCCGACGAGTCTTTTTGCGATCGGTCCCGCAAGGAAAGAGACAAAGGCTATTGGCCCTGTAGTAGCGGTAGCAATAGCAATCATGATTACGGAACTGAAAATAAGGATAATTCTTGTTCTGTCAGTACTCACGCCGAGCGAAGAAGCGGATTGTTCTCCAAGCTCCAATATACTAAGATGCTTACCCAGAATGATCAGGATAGGGGCAAAAAGAATCACTGTGATCACAAGCGGCGGCAGCTCCTTCAGCTGCGAACCGTTAAGACTGCCTGACAGCCAGCGGATGGCTGAAGGAACATCCTGTTCTGCGCTGACCAGCAGGAGATAGGAGATCACCGCATCCAGCATAGCCTGTATACCAATCCCGACCAGGATCAGCCGGCCGATCGAGAAGGTTTTGCCTCTGGATAATACATAGATCAATATTACTGTGGCAAGACCGGCGACTACGGAAGCAATAGACACCACAGCTCCGCTTGTATGAAGCACGACTATGCAAAAAACAGCCGCCGCACTTGAGCCGGAGGTAATCCCGATTACGTTCGGGTTGGCCAAAGGGTTACGCAGCATGGTCTGAAAGGTATGACCGGCGACGCCAAAGGCAAAGCCGGCAAACAAACCTGCCAGCATTCTTGGCAGACGTATAGTGCTGACCGCAAAGGACACACCTTTAATCTGCTCACCCGAAAGGGCCCGGATCACATCTTTTATAGGATAAATGGTATTCCCTAATAACAGCATGGCACAGCAGAGAATGATGGCAAGGGCCGTGAGAAGGCCGGTGACAAGCAACCAGCGGCGGCGTCTGAGACGTCTGCCCGCGATAATAAAGTCAAGGGATGATGTACTCTTCATAATGAACGCACTTTCGATCTCATAGCTAGTATGATCAGAATAGGAGCCCCGATAAATGCTGTAACTACACCGACTTCAAGTTCTCCGGGACTGCCGGCGAGTCTGCCGATTACATCGGACAATGTAAGGATAACCGCGCCCGATACCGCTGACATCGGGATCAAAAACCGCAGATCAGGCCCAAGAATCAGGCGGATGGCATGAGTGGCCAACAGCCCTACAAAGCCAATTGGCCCTGCCAGTGCAGTCGCTGCACCACAGAGCAGTATGCCGGCAATAGCGGCAATAAGACGTAAGGTTCCTGTCTTCACGCCAAGTCCGGTTGCCACATCGTCTCCCAGTGCCAGGGCATTGAGGGCCGGCGCTGCAAGCAGGCCTATCAGTATTCCAACAATCAGGAACGGAATAAACGTAGAAATACCGCTCCAGGTTGCAGATCCGACGCTTCCCACCTGCCAGAACCGGAACTGGTCCATAACATAGGAGCGGGGGATCATAATGGCTGTAACCAGCGACGACAGGGCGGCAGTAGTGGCGGCACCGGCCAAAACAAGCTTAATGGGCGTGGCTCCGCCACGCCCCATAGAGCCGATTCCGAACACAAAAACTGCAGTAACTGCAGCTCCTGCTAATGCCAGCCATATATATTGATTTGCCGTGCTGATGTGGAGAAAAGCAATACCGCAGACCACGAACAGGGAAGCGCCTGTATTCACTCCCAGAATACTCGGGTCGGCAATCGGGTTACGGGTGACGGCCTGCATCAGCGCGCCGGATACCCCGAGTGCCGAACCGCAGAATAAACTGAAAACGGTCCGGGAAATTCTTTTGCGAACCACGTTGGCTCCGTAAGAGTCTACATCTGGGTGAAATAAACCGTCCAGCAGTTCATTCCATCTCACAACCCGGGAGCCAAAGACCAGAGAGGCAACAACACTTAGGACCAGCATTACAAAACAAACAACCAGAACCAGCTTAAAGTGCTTCGGAATAAGCAGGTTTGGCCGTTTGTTCGGAAGAGATGAACTATTCATTGAGCTTATCAACAGCTCCTGAGATTAATTCAAGATATTCATCGATCGTATAAGCGATCGACAGCGGATTTGGATTGCCGGCAGCTGCCAGTGGAGTGCCGTCACCAATGAAGACTACAGAGCCTCTTTGGATGGCCGGGATTTTTCCGAGCAGGGAGTCCGCCTTCACAGCTTCATACAAGTCTTGGCCGCCATACCCTATGATAATGTCAGCATCGTTGAGCATATCGGCATTCTCTGCGCTGAGGGTCATAGAATAGCTGGTAGGATCAGTGATCTGGCTGGTCACACTCTCAGGGTATTCCAGGCCAAGCTCAATCAGGAACTCACCGCGCGGATCGTTAGGCGTATAAAGATGCAGTTTGGACATATCCGTAGCGGAGAAATTCACCCAAACGACTTTTTTTCCTTGAAATTCAGGATGCTGGGCTGCCTTTTCTTTAACAAGGGCTTCGGTATCTTTAATGAGCTGTTCGCCTTCGGCTTCCATGCCCATGCCTGTTGCATTCAGCATAACCTGCTCACGCCATGTAGTCAGCCAAGGCGTTGTCGGATAAGCTACAACCGGAGCGATTTCACTCAGAATATCATAGTCTTCTTGAGTAATACCGGAGTAGGCTGCAAGAATGACATCCGGATTGGAATCAGAAATGGCTTCAAAATCAAGTCCGTCTGTATCCTGGTACACATTAGGTTCGGTTACGCCAAGCTCCTTCAGCTTTTCGGCTGTCCAAGGAAGCAGTCCGCTGTCATCCTGGACGCCATAGTTCGCTGCCGAGAAACCTACAGGTACAACTCCCAGCGCAAGAACAACGTCATGGTTAGCCCACTGGATGGTGGCTACCCGTTCCGGCTTGCTTTCAATGACAGTTTCACCAAAAGCATGTTTGATTGTGATCGGATACTGGACAGCATCAGAGGCCGGTGCTTCAGTTGCTGCCGGTGCTTCGGTGCTAGCTGCTTCGGTTGCCGCCGGAGCTGCGGAAGGTGCTGGACTTGCTTCATTATTAGAGCAGCCAACCAGTGCCAGAATAAGCACAAATGGAATTAATAATGACTTCATGGAGAGCTTTCTTTTTGTGTGCATGGGAGGTTCCTTCCTTAATATAAAATATTTTTGTTCTCTACGATAATGATTCTCATTGTCACTAAATATATAATCGGTTGGACAGAATGTCAATGAATAATTATGAAATTAAATTAATTAGAATGTGAATATCTGACTTAATGTAAAATAGAGGGAGAACAATCACTTCAAAGGGGCTTAAGGCCGCGTATGCAATTATTTTGACTAAGGAGCAACATGCTGTGAATAAGACAAAACCGACGGAATACTTGAAGAAAATTGAAAATATGGAGATTCTGCTTACCAGGCTGAACGCAAGCCGTTCTCTGGTTCCGGTGGAAAGACAGCTTGAGGTGCTGCAGCTTGGCCAATGCGTGCTACTTTGTGACCCAACTGACCCTGCATCGCCATATTACAACCGGATTAAGGGCTTCGGGCCGGAGGATCTGGGGAAACTGGATGAACTGCTCGGTTATTATCCCGGTGCTGCTCCATGTTTTGATATGACCCCCGACCATATGACGGAGGAGGTAAGCCTGGCGTTGTGTGACAAAGGATTCTATCCTGCAGAGCAGCTTGTTTTTATGTATGTACATCCTCAAGGGGAGCGTGTAAAAACTTCGGAGTTTCAGATAGAACGGGTTACAAAAGAGAATGCAGAGGAATTTATAGCATGGATCGGACAATCCGGCGGCGGGATGGAGATCAGTAAGGAAATGGCCGCAAGGTCGAAGGAATATTTCTATAGAAAGGATTTTCTGAATTACATGATCCGGATCAAGGGCCAGCCTGCGGCTATGGGATCGCTGTTTCTGAACGGGGAGGAAGGGTATATTGCCAACGATTATACCTTCGAAGCTTACCGCGGAAGGGGATGTCAGCTGGCTCTGCTTGAGCACAGGCTGGCGGATGCAGCGGAACTTGGCGTGAAGTCGGTGTATACGGATGTGGTGTTCGGCTCAGCCAGCCACGGGAATATGGCGAAGTCGGGGTTCAGGACTGCCTTTCTGAATACATTTTGGATGAAAAGATAATAAACAGCCACGTCCCCACAGCACTCGTTATGCGGACGTGGTTTTGTTATGTATGAACTATTATTTTTCCGGAAAATGAACCTTTCTGAGCCTTGAGAGCCAATATACCGTTGTAAGACCCGATTGGAGGCCGGCCCTATGAAGGAAACAGATTGGACCCCGCTGCTTATCCGGATGAGCCAGGGGGATGAAGATGCATTTCACACTGTATATGAATCGACGCGCGATCATGCGTACAGGCTGATCCGTTATCTCGCGCCGAGCCAGCAGGACGCAGCGGATATTGTGAGCGAGGTGTACGTGGAACTGTTCCGCAGCCTGCATTCGTACGATCCCGGCAAAAATTTTGCAGCATGGTTCAACGGGTTGATCGTGAGGCAGGTGCGGAATTGGAAGCGTAAGGCGTTACGGACCTATCAAACTGTTCACCAAAACAAGAAAACCCGGCAGAAGCTGCCGGGTTAGAGGTATGGATTGCGTACAATGAAGCACTGTGTTATAGTAGGATCAACTGACTTTTTATAAAAAAAGTCATAAGTATTACATCTTATTTACACTTTAATCTTACCATGGGGAAAAGCTGTTTGTCAAACTTTCTTTTTCATCAAATTTGAATGAAGGATGTGGCCGGAAGATGATCGACGAAAAGGGCTGGCGGCAGGAGCAGGAACGGCTGGATTCCGTTACAGAAAAGCTGCGTTCACAAATTGCCGAGTGGGAGCCGGAGGTTGCCGGGCTGCGTGACCAGGTGACAGAGTTCCGCAAGCGGTTCTGGGAGGAAGTTACGGTTAATACGAGCTCTTATGAGGATTTCGCAGATACCTTCTACAGCATCAAGCAGCAGGAGAAGCTGCTGTCGGAGCGGGAGCGGAGCCACCGGGTACGGATGCAGCGCTGGAAAAGCATGACACGCCTGCTGCCGTCGCCTTATTTCGGGCGCATCGATTTCCGGGAAGACGGCACGGGCTTCAGCGAGCAGGTGTATATCGGTGTAAACTCCTTTATTGATACTGATGGAGTGAATTTCCTGGTGTATGACTGGCGGACACCGATTGCGAGTATGTACTACGACTATTCCCCGGGTCCTGCATCTTATGAAACGCCGGGAGGAACCATCAAGGGGACAATGGCGCTGAAGCGGCAGTATCAAATCCGGGACGGCCAGCTGCAGAATGTGTTCGACACCAGCTTAACCATCGGCGACGATTTGCTGCAGCAGGTGCTGGGCAAGGGAGCCGATGCGCAGATGAAGAGCATTGTGGGGACCATTCAGCGGGAGCAGAATACCATTATCCGCGATGATAAAAGCCGCATGATTATTGTTCAAGGCGCAGCCGGCAGCGGTAAGACATCTGCGGCGCTGCAGCGCGTAGCGTATCTGCTGTATAAGCACCGGGATACACTCAAAGCCGACCAGATCGTTCTATTTTCGCCGAATCCGATGTTTAACAGCTATGTCTCTACGGTGCTTCCCGAGCTCGGTGAAGAGAATATGCAGCAGACCACCTTTCAGGAATATCTCGCGCATTGGCTGGGGTCGGAACTCACGTTGGAGGACCCGTTCGGGCAGATTGAATATATACTGACAGCAGAAACATCACCGGCATACGAAGCCCGAATCAAGGGGATCAAATATAAGGCTTCAGAGGCATTTTTGCATGCCCTTCATCAATACGCGCAGTGGCTGGAACAAGAGGGGATGTTATTCCGTGCTGTCCGGTTCCGGGACCGCGAGCTGATTACAGCTGAGCAGATGAAGACGCAGTTCTACAGCTACGACCGTGCCATCCGTCTGGAGAACCGTGTAGCACTGCTGCAGGAATGGCTGCTGCGTGAGCTGGCGGTACTGGAGCGTAAGGAATATGAAGAGCCGTGGGTTCAGGATGAACTGGATTACCTAGACAACGAGCAGTACGCCGAAGCCTACAATGCCTTGCTTAAGAAGGACCTGAAGGAGGAGGAAGTATATGATTTCTCCTTGCAGGAAGAAGAGCTGCTGCGCCGAATGATTGTGAAGGAGCACTTCAGGCCACTGAAGCGGGAAATGAAAAAATTCATGTTCATAGATGCAGTTGGCCTATATGGACAGCTGTTCGGGGACGAGACTGCCTACAGGAGAATGACAAACGAGACAGAAGTACCTGTCCAGTGGACAGAAATCTGCCGGCAAACGAAAGGGAAGCTGGAATTGCTTGAGCTTTTCTATGAAGATGCAACTCCATTTCTGTATCTGAAAGAGCTTCTGGAAGGCAGACGGATGAACACAGAGGTGCGGCATCTTTTTATTGATGAAGGCCAGGATTATTCGCCGTTCCAGTACCAGTTCCTTAAGCAGCTGTTTCCCCGCGCCCGTATGACCGTGCTCGGAGACTTTGGCCAGGCAATCTTTCCCCAGGCAACGGATCTGCATAGAGCGGATTCGCCTTTAATTTCGCTGTACGGTGAAGCGGAGACACAGCTGTTCCGTCTTGTCCGGAGCTATCGTTCCACGCATGAAATCGTGGAGTTTACCAAGGCAATGCTGCCCGGAGAAGAGATTGTGCCGTTCAACCGGAGCGGCGGCAAGCCACAGCTCTGGAAGGATGGCGGCAGCGGCAAACGGGCGCAGCGGATGAAGGAGGACCTGGCAAAGCTTGCGGCTGACGGCTTTGACTCTATGGCCGTCATTACAAAGACGGCTGCTGAAAGCCGTGAAGCTTATGAAGCGCTGGCAGCCGAGGGCTGTGAAGGCCTGCGGCTCATCACCAAGGAGACGCTGACGTTTGAGAGGGGAATTGCGGTTATTCCGGCCTATCTGGCAAAAGGCGTTGAATTTGATGCTGTGCTGATGTACGACGCCTCTTCGCAGGCTTATTACCGGGAGAGCGAGCGGAAGCTCTTTTATACGGCATGTACACGCGCGATGCACCGGCTGCTGCTCTACACGCCAGGGGAATGGACGCCTTATATCCAGGCGCTGGACGCATCTCTCTACGAGACTGGGGAATAAGGCGCTTCGGCAATCACGCTGGACAGATTAAAGCATTTCCGGTCAGGAAGCTGTGGAGCGGTTTTTCTACAATGGAATTGAAAGGAGGAGAGGCTGTGGAGACGATCAGGCTGCTTCAGCAAGCGATTGATTACGTGGAACATCATTTGGGCTCTGCTGTTGAAGTTGAGGATATTGCCGCAGCAGCCCAGACATCAAAGTATCACTTCCAGCGTGTATTTCACGCGCTGACGGGCTTTACTGTGACTGAATATGTCCGCAACAGGCGGCTGACGCTCGCAGCTGAGGAGCTGGCCGGCTCGGATGGCAAGGTCATCGATATCGCGCTTAAATACGGTTATGAGACGCCGGAGGCATTCACCAGAGCGTTCCAGCGCCTGCATGGAGTAACGCCGCAAATGGCGAAGAAACCGAACGTAAAGCTGAAGTCGTTCTCCCGAATCTCCTTTCAAATTCAGATTAAGGGAGAGACCGAAATGAATTACCGCATTGTGGAGGAACAGGCGGCTACGGTAATAGGGCAGGATGTCCTTATCCATAAGGAGCCCTATACCGAAGTCCCGGCGTTTGTGGAGAGGATCTGGAAGGACGGTACGCATGACCGGATTAACGAATCAGCGGGAAGACTGCATGGCTCACTGCTATTCGGCTATCACTATGACTTTAAGGAAGACGGGAGCAGGCGGTATCTGATGGGGATAGAGCTGCCGGAAGATGCAAAAGCTGTTGGGGAACTGACCACCCTTTATATTCCCACTCAGACCTATGCTGTCTTCGAAGGCCCGGAGATTAAGGGTGTGTGGAGAAGGATTTACTCTGAATGGTTTCCCTCGTCCGGCTTCGAGCAGGTAGAGGGACCTTGCCTGGAGAAGTATTTTTGGGCCGATGGCACACAGGAAGAAGCGATCTGCGAGGTCTGGATTCCGGTCCGGAAGAAGGCAGGGTAAGGGTATGATTGATATGTATAGTCACAGTGGGAAACTGCAGATTGTTGAGCCGAATATGGCTGCGGCGCGTGTGATTGCATTTTGCTCCAGAATTCAAGGTCACCCATAGGGTGGCCTTTTTTAATAAACCTGCCGGTAAGCAAGCAGTGCCGGTCTGTTTATTTTCCATACATAAAGTATAGTAACCGCTTACAATTCATTGTAAAATGAATGAACATATCGCATGACCATAGATCTGTTGTACAGGAGAGCTGCGCATGGAGAGGTTATTGTTCAGGAAAAAGTATATTCCGTTCACCTACAAGATGATGATTCCGTATCTTATTCTGGTTCTGCTGACAGATATGCTGGTCGGCTATATCGCCTACACGATGCTCGTGGAATCCCGGACGGAGATGGCGGAGACCAATGTGAGGACGGCACTGAAGCAGACGCGCAACAATATTGAATACCAGACTGACGAGATCAAACGGATGAGCAATTCGCTGTTTGTGAACGGCAACTTTCAGAATGCGCTGCAGTTCCGGGGCGATCCGCTGGAGAACATGCTGAAGATGCGGGATGATATCGTCCCCTACATGAAGGCACCGCCGCAGCTGTACGGGAACAGGCTGAGGCTGGCGCTCTATACGGCTAATGAGACGATGCTGGAAATTACCGGCGATGAGATGACGGAGCCTATCGGGCGGAGTGATTATTATGTGCTGCCTGATAAGGTGATTGACGATACGCAGTGGTACCGGGCACTTTCGACGTATGAGAAGGACAATTTCTGGCTGCAGACAGGGACAGACCGGGAATTGGGCAACATTTCGTATGTCCGCAAGCTGGTGACTTCGAGCGTGGCCCCGGCCATCATCGGATACCTTCGTGTTACGGCAAGAATAGACGAGCTGTTTGGCAATTTTGCCACCTTTCCGATAGAACAGGGTATTGAGCTCCGCCTGATTGACCAGGCTAACGGCTTGACGCTGTATGAACAGGGGGCCCGTAAGCGGGGTGAACAGGCAGAGCAGGGCGATTATCTGGTGATCAGCGAGAATATCTCTATCACAGGTTATGTGATCGAGGCGAGGGTGCCGCAGGCCTATTTGAACAAAGACGCAAGCCGGATGCAGCAGGCCATAACTACGGTGTGTGCGATCAGCTTTTTGGGGATGGCGGTGATCGGCCTTCTGGTCGCCCGCATTTCCGGCAAAAAAATCAAGCGCATCGTCTCCTTGGCCCGCTCTTTTCAGGAAGGGAATCTATACAAGCGGATCGGGTTCGCGGGGAATGATGAATTTGTCTATATTGCCAATGCGTTTAATCAGATGGCCACAAGTATCCAGGAGCTGATCCGCGATGTCTATGTGCAGGGCATTCAGAAAAAACAAGCCGAGCTGGACGCCCTTCAGGCGCAGATCAGTCCGCATTTTCTGTACAACACCTTGTCGACGATAGGCAGTCTGGCCAATCTGGGGGAAGCTGAGAAGGTGACCAAGATGGTGCGGGGCCTCTCGAAATTTTACCGGCTGACACTGAATGAAGGGCAGGTCTACATCCCGCTGGACAAGGAGCTGGAGCAGGTCAAGATGTATCTGGAAATTCAGCAGGTAAAATATGCGGACGCTGTCCAGGTCTATTACGATATTGATCCTGGCATACTGGAGGTTCCGGTCATCAAGCTGATTCTGCAGCCGTTTGTGGAAAATATATTCAAGCACGCCTGGTTCGGCGAGAGCATTGCGATCCGTATTACCGGCAAGCGGCTGGGTGACCGCATCGAGCTTAAGGTCATCGATAACGGGATCGGAATGCGCCCGGACACGCTGCGGAAAATGCGCTCCAACCCGGCTAATTCGGGCAGCTATGGCCTGCGGAATGTGGAGGAGAGAATCAAGCTGAGATACGGCAGTGATTTCGGGATTCATATCGGCAGCTATTTCGGTGCCGGGACAACCGTGCAGATTATCCTGCCGGTCAATAATGCAGAAATCCGGGAAGTTATGGGGGAGGAATAACGTACGATGACGATAGAGATAAATGTGCTGCTGGTGGATGACGAAGCGGTTGACCTGGAATGGCTGAGACGCCGTGTAGCCGGGAGCAGCCATCTCCCTTTAAGCAGCGTGAGGACGGCAACCAGCGGTTTTGCTGCGCTCAAGCTGATGGAACAGCACCGGATTGACATTATTCTCTCCGATATCCGGATGCCGATTATGACGGGAGTGGAGTTCGCACGCAAGGCAAAGGAGCTGTACCCTGAGGTGCAGATTGTATTTATCAGCGGGCATCAGGATTTCAGCTACGCCAAGGAGGCGATCCAGCTCAGCGCATCCGGTTACCTGCTCAAGCCTGTCGATGACGATGAGCTGGACGACATGCTGAAGGAGCTCTGCAACAGGATTGAGAAGGAGCGCAGGCAGCACAGCGCCTTGTCGGAAACACTGACGCTGGTCAATCAGGAGCTGCTGCTGCGCTGGTTCAGCGAATCTGCCCCGGGGCAGGCTGAAGCGCATATTCAGGGTCTTCTGGCACCGTATCTTCAGGGCGGTACTGCGGTTGCGGTCATTGAGATTGACGATCTGGCCTGGAAAATCCAAACCTTAGGCGAGGAAGAGCGGCATGCATGGAGCAGCCGTGCGAGTCAGTTCATCAGGTCGTTTGTGCAAGAGCATAATCTTGGCATGGTTATCATGACATATGATTATCATTTTGTAATTGTTGCCGCGGTTCAGGAGCAGGTCTTCACAGCCCTGCTGGAAGCGTTGATCAAGGCGTTCTATGAGGAGTTCTCCCTTTCGGTCACGGTGGGAAGCGGGATGTACACCACAGAGCTTGTGAGGCTGCATGAATCGTACCGGCAGGCCCAGGCTGCGCTCAGTATCAAGTGGATTGTCGGCAAGAACAGGCTGATTAAGGATGCTTCCGAATGGCACCCGAAGGAGCGGATGGCTTCACATATCGAGGAGACGGTAGACCGGATGCTGAAGGCGATGCTTGACTATGACCTGACGGCTGTTGATGACTGCCTGCTGCAGCTGTTCACCGGAGACTGTGCAATTTCCCGCAAAAATGACGTGTACGATCTCATCATCCGTATCACCTCCAAGCTCCATGCCGATCTGCGGCAGATGAACGAGCATTTATACGAGATTCTGAACTGGGACGCCCATGATCCCTTCGTGCTGTTTCAGTTCGAAACGGTGCATGATATTCTGTCATGGCTGAGAAGAAGATTTTTTGAGCTGTCCGAGCGGCTGTATATGAAGCGGCAAAGGCAGAAGCGGAAGCTGATTGACGAAATTACCGGCTATGTAAAAGAACGGCTCGATCAAAAGGTGACGTTAAACGAGGTGGCCGCCCATTTCGAATTCAGCCCTAATTATCTCGGCCACTTGTTCAAGGTGGAAACAAACAGTCTCTTCAGTGATTTTGTTGCTGAGCTGCGCATGAAGCGGGTATGTGAGCTGCTCGGGGATCCGACCAAAAAGGTCTATGAAATCGCCGAGCAGGCCGGCTACAAAAATATTATTTACTTTAACCGCCAGTTCAAGCAGTACATGGGCATGTCGCCCGGTGAGTACCGCAAAAGGCACAAAATCTGAACAGGCCGCCAGCAGGTCCATGTCCCATCGGGGCAGGGGCCTGTTTTTATATAAAAATCGTTGAATTAGTATTAAGTTTAGTTGTTCCGCTGAATTATCCTGCAGGGCAGGCGATTCTATAATGATAGCTATAGAGAAGAGAGAGGAGAGCAAAAATGAAAAGGCATACATTTTGGAACGATCTGAAAAATTATAAGGTTCTCTTACTGATGCTGGCACCGGCCGTTGCCTTTTTTCTCCTGTTTGCCTATGTCCCGATGGCGGGTATTGTCATTGCCTTCAAGAAGTACGATTATGCCGGCGGTATCTTCGGGAGTGCCTGGAACGGGCTGGAGAATTTCCGTTTTTTCTTCGAATCGGGGGATGCCTGGCGCGTTACACGGAATACGGCACTGTATAACATTGCGTTCATTGTGGTCAACAATGCGCTGCAGATTTTTGCGGCAATCATGCTGTTCGAGGTCGGCGGCAAATGGTTCCGTAAGCTTACACAGTCGGCGCTGTTCCTTCCTTACTTTATCTCCTGGGTTGTTGTCGGCGCGATTGCCTATAACCTGCTCAATTACGATATCGGGACGGTGAATGCGCTGCTGAGAGGGTTCGGAATGGAGCCTATCGATATTTATAATACCCCTTCCTACTGGCCGTATATCCTGGTCCTCGTCTCGGCCTGGAAGAGCCTTGGATATGGGACAGTGATGTATCTGGCTGCGATAACGGGCATTGATACCGAGATGTACGAAGCGGCCGAGATTGACGGGGCCAACATTTTTCAGCGGATTATGAAAGTGACGATCCCGAATCTGTATCCGACAATTATCATACTGGTGCTGCTGGCGGTCGGGAATATTTTCCGCGGAGACTTCGGGATGTTCTACAACATGATCGGCAACAACGGCCTGCTGTTCTCCTCGACGGACGTCATCGACACCTATGTATTCAGATCACTGATTACTTCAAATGATATCGGCATGTCGGCCGCGGCAGGGGTGTTCCAGTCCGTACTCGGCTTTATAACCATCATGAGCGTGAATTACGCTGTCCGCAGATATGATAAAGACCGGGCCCTATTCTAACACGGCCAGCAGTACAGTTCTGATAATGGAGGTAACGAGATGAAGCAGCTCGACCGTAAAATATTCTCTGGCATTGGCTATGTATCGCTGATTATACTGGCAGTTCTATGTATCTTTCCGTTCATTCTTGTCGTATCGTCCTCTCTTACAGAAGAAAGCAAGATCGTAACGGACGGCTACCAGTTTATCCCGACGGTGTTCTCTACAGAAGCCTACAGCATTCTGTTCAAATATCCCGAGCAGATGATCCAGGCCTACCTGGTGACGATCGGGGTGACGACAGCAGGTACCGTACTAGGGCTGTTCCTTACTTCAATGACTGCCTATGCGCTGTCCAGAAAGGATTTCAAATGGCGCAACGGATTTTCTTTCTTCTTCTTTTTCACGACTTTGTTCAGCGGCGGGCTGGTTCCGTGGTACCTGCTGATGGTCAACTATCTCGATATGAAGGATACTCCGCTGGCCCTGGTGCTTCCGTTGATGCTGAACGTGTTCTATATCATTGTCATGAAGTCGTTCATGAGCAGCATTCCCGAAGCCATTGTAGAATCGGCCAAAATTGACGGCGCAGGCGACTTCCGGATTTATGCCCGTCTGGTCCTGCCGCTCTCCAAACCGGCGCTTGCTACGATCGGACTGTTCCTGGCCCTTGCCTACTGGAATGACTGGTATAACGCGCTGCTGTTCATCTCGGACGACAAGCTGATGCCGCTGCAGTATTATCTGTACAAGATGCTCGGCAATATGGACGGTATGCGCAAGGCAATGATGGGCGCGGGCGCCGTAGTCACCACAGCGATTCCGACCGAAAGCCTGAAGATGGCGATGACCGTTGTAGCCACCGGGCCGATTCTGCTGGCTTACCCGTTCGTACAGAGATACTTTGTACAGGGCTTGACGATTGGCGCAGTGAAAGGATGAGTCCGGGGCAGCCCGGTTTATCAAATATATTTTATACTACAAGGGGGAAGGCTTGAGATGATGAAGAAACATAGAATGGTCATGCTGGCACTCGTGTTAACCTTCGTAATGATTCTAAGTGCATGCGGCAGCAATAACAGTGCCAATACACCTGCCAAGGCAACAAATAATGCATCGGAAGCAGGGGGCGACAACGCCGCTGCAACCACAGCTCCCGCAGACAATGCAGGTACTGACGGCACCGCCGATACCTCCGAAGAAGTGAATCTGAAGATGATTTTTGTCGGTCCCAAGCCAATTGACTATGACAGTGTGTTTGCCGAGATCAACAAGATTCTGAAGGAAAAAATCAATGCGACAGTGGAAGGCGAGTTCCTGGACTGGTCCGACTGGGCGCAGAAATATCCGCTGAAGCTGGCGGCTAACGAGGACTTTGACCTGATCTATTCGGCGAACTGGGCCGGTTACAATGATCAGGCGCTGAAGGGCGGATTCCTGGAATTGACCGATGAGCTGCTGAACAAATATATGCCGGAGACTGTGGCAGCCATGCCGGAAGTCAGCTGGGATCAGGCCAAGGTGAACGGCAAGCTGTATATGGTACCGCAGAATAGAGGGGAAACGGTTGAGAAGCTGATTTTGTACCGTGAGGATCTGCGCAAGAAATACAATCTTCCCGAAATCAACAGTCCTGAGACTTATGCCGAATACTTGAAGGCCGTTGCCAAGAATGAAAAAGGAGTTACACCGTTCACTCCGGAAACCGGCGACTGGAAATATCACAATCTGGACCGTGTACTGCTGAAGCAGGAGAACGAGTGGAACATGTTCGATCTGGATCTTCCGTTTGCCTTCAAACTGGATGATCCGGCAGGGAAGGTATTCAATGTCTATGAGACACAGGAGTTCAAAGATCTGCTGGTCTATTACAAAGATCTGGCCGATAACAATGCCTGGTCCAAGAACGTACTGAACAGCAAAAACGATCATCAGGCCGACTTTAAAGCGGGCAAAACCGCATCGATTACCCACAATAACGGAACGCTGGGTGCGCTGATGGCTTTGATGCGCCAGGAAAATTCCCCTTACGAGGTAGCACTGGCTGACATCAATCCGGGCAAGAAAAAATCAATCGCGATTTCTACCCAGAACGGTACGTCGATCCATGCCACCTCTGCAAATGTGGAGCGTTCCCTGATGTTCATCAACCTGATGCAAAATGACCGGGAACTGCATGACCTGATGATGTACGGCATTAACGGTGTGCACTATGAGCCGGTCGGCGACGACAAATATAAAGCGCTCGAGAAGAACCCGAACTACACAGGCTTCTCCAACTGGAACTTCAACTCGCCGCTGAACCGTGACAATGAAGCCTTCCCGCAGGAAGCTTCCGATCTCGCCAAAGGCTGGGAAGCAGGCGTGTACCATTATGATCTGGAGACGTTCGTGTTCGACAACAGCAAAGTAAAATCTGAAATTGCCAATGTCGGCAACGTGATGCTGCGCTATGCGATTCCGCTGGAATACGGCGTTATTAAGGACATCGACAAAGGTCTTGAAGACCTGAACAAGCAGCTGAAATCGGCCGGTATCGATAAAATCCAGACGGAGCTGCAGGCGCAGATTGATGCGTTCCTGGCCAATAAGTAGGAACAAGGTACAAGTAAGAGTGTGAGCAACAGCAGGAAGCCAGAAAACCTCCGCCCGGGTGGGCGGAGGTTTTGCTGTGGACAATAAGCTTGAGCTGCAGAATGCCTGGCGGGACCTTCGAATAGACTTTAGCTGCATTTCGTGCAGCTAAAGTCAGCTGTTTTTACAGCAGGAGAGCTTTAACTGTATTTTCTGCAGTTAAAAATCTCTAAATTCCGTAAATGAGGGCTTTCCGCCATTTTTAGTTGTACAGAATACAGTTAACTGTCCTAATCCGACGTTTAGAAGTCTTTTAACTGTAAGGAATACAACTAAACGTTATGCGGCGCATAGAAACGCCCACAGAAAGAGCTTCTCCCCTTACTGGCCGGCAGGTGTAAACAGGCTATTTCTGTACTGCATCAGCGGTGCCAGCCATACCATGCCGGTGCCGCGGTAGACGTTGACCAGACCCTCGCCGGAAGCGGCCGAGCCCATCTTGGTCTTCCCGGATTTCTCTACGGTGAAATCCAGGGAGTTGGACCACATCAGCGCAAAGTTGCCGTCCACCTTCAGCACATCATTCTGCAGCTCGACGACGACGGCTTCCTCCGACGGGATCGGCGCTTCCAGTGCCAGAATGCCTTTGCCCCGGGCGCTCAGGTTGAACAGGCCTTCTCCGCCGAGTGCGGCAGAGGACAGGCTCTTGCGTGCTGCGACAGACACTTCAAGCGAGCTCTCACAGGCCAGGAACATGCCGTCATCAATGACAATATGGTCATTATCAACATCAATCAACCACAGGTATTTGTAGGTAGTCTCCAGCAGAATGGTTCCTGTGCCTTTGTACAGCGGCTTGATTGCGCTCGTCCCGGATACGGCGCTGGATACGATGTTTCTCATCAGCCCGCCGACGCCTTTGACGCCTGAGGTCATTTCAATATTGCCGACCATATACTGCATAGCACCGGCGCTTAGCATCACCTCGCTGTTATTCAGTTCGATCATCAGCTGCTTGTTGCGCATATTGCTTTTACTCATGAAGTAGTTCGCCTGGGCCTCCATCATGTTGGTGCTGCTCAAATCTTCTTTATATTCAATAACTGAAAATCCGCCAAGCTGTTCCCTGATCACAACGTTGCTGTTATCTTTAAGATTATTGATAGTAAAAGCCATAATAGTCCATGCCTCCTGTAGTGTAATTTGCGCATTTTTACAAATATATCATTAAAGTTTAAGTATTCGACAGCAAAAGCCGGAATCCTAGCGGGTCTGATTTTCTTTGCCTGTCCCATGTCTGGTAGAATAAGAGAATCATAGGTTAAACAATGGGAGGCAGCGGCGGACAATGGATACCAAGCTGAAGGCACAATTGGCAGAATGGCATGAAGCTGATGAACACAGGAAAATAGTAGACACACTTCTGGAAATCCCTCCGGCGGAAAGAACCTACGATATCATCAGCAGTCTCGGCAGAGCCTATAACAACCTGGACTGCCATGAAGAAGCACTGGAGCAGTTTATGGAGATTGCCGGACAGGGCGTGAACGATCCGCTGTGGCATTACCGCACCGGTTACGCATACTATTACCTGAGAAGATATAAGGAAGCTGAGGAGGTATTCAGTGCAGCGCTTGCTTTGGACCCGGATGACAAGGAGTCGGCCCGGTTTCTGGACTGGAGCCGGAGCGGGCTGGAGAAGGAGCGGCAGACTGCGGAGAAAAGAGAACTTGACCGGCAGCGCAGAAATGCACTTCCGGCGGCGCCTCCTTTTGAGGGCATGGACCTGGCGGATTTCTGGGATGACAGCAGCTACGCCCTGGAGGCTTATGTCTCTGAACCGCCGAGCGATGAGCTTATAGCCTCGATAGAAGAGGAGCTCGGCTATAAGCTGCCGGAGTCCTATATCGCACTGATGAAGCAGCATAATGGAGGCGCGCCGCGCCGCACATGTTATCCTACAGACCAGGCAACCTCCTGGGCGGAGGACCATATTGCCATCACCTCCATAATGGGGATCGGGCGTGAGAAGGACTATTCCATCGGGGGCGGATTAGGCAGCAGGTTCATGATTGAGGAATGGGGGTATCCGGATATCGGTGTAGTCATCTGTGACTGCCCGTCCGCCGGCCATGATGTAGTGATGCTGGATTACCGCCACTGCGGAAAGGACGGGGAGCCGGAGGTTATTCATGTGGACCAGGAGGATAACTACGAAATTACCTACCTGGCACCTGATTTCGAGACCTTTATCCGCGGCCTGGTGGATGAGGAGGAATACGACACTTCCGCAGAGGATAAAGAAGAAGATCTGCGCAAGGTAACAGAGGGACGGTTCTCTCCGCTGCTTGCAGAGCTGTGCAGCAAGGCAGATCAGCCAGAACAGTTAGAATCACGGATTCGTGCGGTATGCACCAGGGTTGTTGAGGAGAAGGGGTATTTCTCCTTCCATGCGGATGAGCTGTCGCTGCTGATGTATGATGTGCAGTTCTGGCTGTACACCAATGCCTACCCTCAGCCAAGCCGGGATATATACCTTGAGGTGTATCCGCAGATGATCGCCTTCGGCGGCGAGTTCGGCCAGGGCGGGTATGCTCCGGGATTCATCAGTGATTGGCTGGACAGACGGATCAAGGAGGGGCAGATTGTCCGGCAGAACGGGGGACTGGCATTTACAGAAGAGGCAGGCCGGAAGGTCATTGAACGGCTGAAGGCTGCAGCCGCTTGATTAAGCTTCACCGGAAACACGGCAGCCCTGAGAACTTTTGATTTTTAAATTCTTTTAAATTGTATATAATGTTCTGAAATAGTACATTACCTTTTAATAGTCTGTGAGCTGATGTTGGCGGAGCCCGGACGGCTAGTTTTTGCGGACGGCTCTTTTTTGCAAATATTCGAGAGATAAGGAAGGTTTTTTATGAGCAGCGTACAGAAAAAAACAGACATTATCTTGATAGGTGCAGGAGTCATGAGCGCGACTCTGGGAGCATTGCTGAAAGAGCTGGCACCGGAATTGGAAATCAAAGTGTTCGAGAAGCTGGCAAGCGCAGGGGAAGAAAGCTCAAATGAATGGAACAATGCGGGGACGGGGCATGCTGCCCTGTGTGAACTCAATTACACTTCCGAGAAGCCTGACGGGTCCGTTGATATCAGCAAAGCCGTCAAAATTAATGAGCAGTTCCAGCTCTCCAGACAGTTCTGGTCCTACCTGGTCAGCCGCAAGCGGATCCGCCGGCCCCAGGATTTCATTATGCCTATTCCCCATATGAGCTGGGTGGAGGGGGAGAAGAATGTCTCCTTTTTGAACAAGCGATTTAAAGCGCTATCAAATCACCCGCTGTTTCAGGGAATGGAGTATTCTGATGACCCTGCCAAGCTGAAGCAGTGGCTGCCGCTGATGATGGATGGCCGCACGGCGAAGGAGCCGGTGGCTGCCACCCGGATTGACTCCGGAACGGATGTCAACTTTGGCGCTCTGACACGCATGCTGTTCGAGCATTTGCAGAGCAGCGGTGTAGAGATTAACTACAGGCATGCGATTAAGGATATCAAACGCACCCGTGACAGTGACGGGATGTGGAAGGTCAAGGTGCATAATCTGAACAGCAACAAAGTCGAATACCATACAGCCAAATTCGTCTTTATCGGTGCCGGCGGCGGAAGTCTGTCCCTGCTGCAGAAAACCGGCATTCCGGAGTCCAGGCATATCGGGGGATTCCCGGTCAGCGGGCTGTTCATGGTCTGCCATAACCCGGAGGTTGTCGCGCGCCATCATGCGAAGGTGTACGGCAAAGCCAAGCTTGGCGCTCCGCCCATGTCCGTACCCCATCTGGATACCCGCTATATCGGCAACCAGAAAGCACTGCTGTTCGGGCCGTTCGCCGGCTTCTCGCCAAAGTTCCTCAAGACAGGCTCCAATCTGGATCTGATCGGTTCCGTCAAGCCGAACAATCTGTTCACCATGCTGGCGGCAGGCGCAAAGGAAATGTCCCTGACCAAATATCTGATCCAGCAGCTGATGCTGTCCAATGAGCAGCGGATGAACGAGCTGCGCGAATTTATTCCCAAGGCCAAAAGCGAGGACTGGAAAATCGTCGTGGCGGGCCAGCGGGTTCAGGTCATCAAGGATACACCGGACGGCAGAGGAACGCTCCAGTTCGGTACCGAGGTGGTCAGCGCCGCCGACGGGTCGGTAGCCGCTCTGCTGGGCGCTTCTCCGGGGGCCTCGACTGCCGTTCATGTCATGCTGGAGGTGCTGGAGAAATGCTTCCCGCAGCGCATCAAAGAATGGGAGCCCAAGATCAAGGAAATGATTCCTACCTACGGGGTGTCTTTGCAGGCTAACCCGGAACTGCTCAAGAAAACACTGGCCTCCATTACGAAGACGCTGGGTCTGGAAACGGTGAGTGCAGAGCGGTAGATCATTTATATACAAGTAGAGGAAGTGTGCGGTGGTGGCCATCTGCATGCTTCCTCTTTTTGTAGCGTCTTCTGATCTCCAGTCCCTGCACCGGATAAACAGAACCTGCAAAGTGCATCCTATAGGAAAATATCAGAGGAGGGGTTCTTGGTGGCCAGAAGAAAGCGCAGATATGCAGTGCCGGGAGCAGAGCAGGGAATGCAGTCCTTTAAGGCAGAGGTCATGAAGCGGGAGGGATATGCCGTTGATCCGGGACATCCTGATGATGTGAAATACGAGGTGGCGAAAGAGCTTGGCGTCCCCTTGGAGCCGGGATATAACGGAGGCCTGACTACGGAACAGGCAGGACATGTAGGCGGAACCATCGGCGGTTCTATGGTCCGGGAAATGATCCGCATGGCCCAGGAACAGCTGGCTAACAAGCCGCGTCCTTAAAGGACGCGGCTGTACAGCACCAGGCTTAGAGAAGTGAGAACAGGGAGCGCAGCAGGCTGCGCTTTTTGGGCGGAGTCTGCAGCTTGGCCGCAGCAGCGGGATGCAGTCCTTCCGCCTGCAGCGGTTTGCCGGCAGGCTTTTGAATATGTTCCAGCGATACCGCCAGCTGCTGGATCATCTGGCGCATATCCTCCAGCTCCTTGCGCTGCTGGAGCAGCTGGACCGAGACGACTTCATCCGCCTTATGCTCAAGCAGGCGCTCAATGTAGTCCATACGGCTGTGCATCTCCTGTATAGGCTCGGCCTGCATGGCTGCTGAAGGATGACTTTGCTCTGGCGCCGTCTCCTCTTCCTGCGGAGCCAGCTGAAGGTTAATGCTGTCCAGCTGTTCCCCGTTATCAATGCGGTCCTTGATATGAATAAGCAGGCCGACCTGCCGCTCCGAGAAGGTGTAGTGGCCAAACCGGTCTTTGGGAAAGAATTCAGGGAAAATAGCGGCCCAGCGTTTGATGGTTGTCTGGCTGACCGACAGCAGATCGGCGGCTTCTTTCGTTTTCAGAATATCCATGTGTATTCCTCCGCTTCTGTGATTTTGCTATACTAATTCGTTGTTTATCTGCGCCTCCCTGCAAGGGTGACAAAGGAAGTGCCGATTCGCTAAACAAAGTGGTATTACGAGCAATCATGCGGGTTTTTACCTCCAAATTATGAAATGGAGCGCTCACCTTACGGTGCGGCGCTCTTTTTGCTGCCTGCCGGCCTGTTATTGTGTCTGAACTTTAGGAATAATGACGCTCCGGTGTCGAAATGGCATGAAGCTTCACAGTGCAGCAGGTTCTTTAATCTTTTCAAATCCATCGCCAGCTTTAAAACTTTAACCTTTTAGCGATTTACGGCTCAAATTTTTGCTGCAAGGCTTTTTGCTGTATTAATTGTTCCATGGCCTTTAGTATGTAAAGTATCAAGAGCGAAATGATCAAAAAGGAGTCCTGCCCCATCATGAAAATGTTGGCTGTAATACTGCAGACGGAAGATAACTTAACGTTCGGATATGGCGTGGCGCTGGCTTTTGTTGCAGTTTTTTTCATTATTCTATGGATCAGACGCGGTCATTACGGGCAGGAGGCTTCTCTCACGGAAAAAGCTGAAGCAAAGGGTTCACACGGAACGTTTGATGAGCAGCTTTTAAGTTTGACATACCAGCCGATATTTTCTGCAGAATCGCCTCACTTGGTCGGATTCGAGGTCTTCCTGAATTGGAAGAACGATGGAGGGGAAGTCCCTGCTCCGCATCAGGGCGTCGATCTCTCCGCTGAAACAAAAGCTGCCCCGCTGATGCTGGAGTGGATGTTCGATCAGACCTGCAGGCAGATCAAGGACTGGTCACAATATGAGGTTCCATACTTTATGGCGCTGAATGTGCCTGCGGAGCAGCTTACCCTCCGGACCGTCAGGCTCCTGGAACAGTCCATTGCAGAGCATGCCGCTGATCCCCGGATACTTGTTGTGGAAGTGGCTGAGAAGCAGGCATTCCGCACCCTGAGTGAAATGAATAAGGCGATGGAGCGCTTGAACAGGCTGGGTGTCCGGCTGAAGGTTGATTATTTCGGTGACGGAATTTCATCCCTCCGGTATTTGAGCGCATTACCCATTGAATCCCTCAAGATTGCTGTTCCTCCGGATACCGGCCACAACAGACAGTGGGAGAAGGTCGATTCGATCATTGAAATAGGAAGCCGGCTGAATTTCAAGATTGAGGCGCTGAACGTGGAGACAGAAGGCCAGCGGAGCAGAATCATGGGATCCGGGAGGATCATCTGTGTCCAGGGCAGTCTATACAGTCCTCCGCTTAACGTCTCTGATACAGAGGGGCTTATTATAAGAAGCAGGCAGGTCTTTGAATAAAAGTGAATCATCATCCAACAGCCGCCAGATTTGCTACCCTATTTTCAGCGAATTGTAAATAGACAAATTTACAAATTCCGCCCCAGATTCTTTTAAAAGTTTAAAACAAATCTTTGAACTTCCCTTCTCTTTGGCAGCCATGCAATAGTATGATATATAACCCCTGTTAGTGCCGGATTTTTTACCTAAAAAAATACAGGAATAGATTCCTGATTTTTGACTTTTCCTATAAAATAAAAGGGTGGTGTTATTACATAAAATACTTAATCAATATATTTCATTTTTCTGCAATCATCCATGCAGGGAGTCTCTCCTCTTCATTTGTCTTACTACAATTTATTATGGGGGATCATACATGAATGATACTGATATCAAGAGCCGGGCATTAGGCACCGAGACCGCAGTATTGCTTGAGGAGCTGCTGCACAGCTATTCTCTCTCCACTGGACTGAACCTGTTAATCACAAGTATGCATGGTGAGGTACTGCTTCATGACAACATTCCGGGGCGTTATTCGGCAATGTCGATCCAGTATATTGAACAGGAGCTTAAGGAGCTTGTTGTGAGATTCAGGCAGCAGACTGCTGTTATGATTTATGAGGACTGGATTCCCGGGATGAAAATAATTGTCGCGCCGATATCGGCTAATAGCGGTATTAAGTATTTTTTATGGGCCGGTTTTCTGGTTCAGGAGCATACAAAGCCGCTGATTAATCTGCAAGCGGCGGCTTTGGCCCCGGAGCAGCTTGAATTGGTTCAGCGAAGACTGGAATCTACTCCTGAAAGATCATACGTTGAGATTATGGAAATACAGGAGCGTATCGTCAAGCTGAGGGACATGATTCACCAAATCATGAAGGCCCACTACCAGGAACAGAATATATCTGCTGCCGTTGACGTCCTGAATGGTGCGCCTCCTGTATCCGTACATGCCGGCCTGGCATTTGATCAGGAAATCCGGGCATTTTTGGCCGCCAGCGAACTGGCTGATATTTATGGAATTGCCGTGGAGAAGAGTCCGGGGAAATATATGATCACTGATATTACCGGAGCTGCTTCTGAGGAGCTGCTGCAGGCTACCTTTTGGGCCGGTGAGGGCTTCCTGGGACAATCCGTGCTGCGCAGCACGTCTTCACAGTGGCTTGAGGCTTCACGTGACCCCAGATCCATTTACTTTCTGAACCGGGGAGTTCCGGAGCTCGAAGCTGTATATTGCTTTCCCGTTGCCTCCGGAGGAAGGAATGTGGGGCTATTATTCGGGATCTCCTGCAGCGGTAACAGTCAGGAGATGAAAATCAGGCCGCGTGCCGAATTTGAAAAATATTATCTAAGCCAATACGTGGCGGCAGCCGGAAAACATCTGGATTACGCCAGGCAGGAACGGCAGCTGAATATGTACAGGCCGCTGGTTGAGCTCACGGCTGCGGCCCAGGCATCAGAGGGAATTCCCGGTCTGCTGTCAAGAATTGTCGATACCAGCCTGAGTACGATTGATGACCTGCAGTCCTCGCTTATTGTGTACCGCAGCGCGAACTCCGGGCAGTATCATACGGCGGCAAGGGGAGTAGAGCAGGCTGAAGGGAACAGCCGGGTGGAGGAGATCGTACAGCGCTATTTCTCGGCAGAGGTGTCCGGCCAATGGTCTGGCCCGGACGGTGACAAAAGCGGATACAGGGTAAGTGTGGACAAAGGGAAAAAGTTTATGGAGGTTCCCATCCGCTATGGCTCCAATACCCATGCAGTTCTGCTGGCCGAAGTAGCCGGAGAAGGACAAAAGTCTCCTGACCTGGGCATGCTCAAGATGCTTGAAGCGGTCAGCGGACTGGCCCTGCAGACCGCTTATGATCTTGAACAGAAGCAGGATATGAGAAATGAAATCGCCCAGTTTCTGAGTGCGGTAATGATCCTGAAGCGCCCTGAATCGGATGAGTTACTCCATAAAGCACGAAGCTTAATTATGGAGTACGCCAATTGGAGAAAGATGGATGAGGAGGAAGCCGGTCTTCTTATACGAAGCTGTCTTTTATCCTGTATTGATCATCAGTTCATCGGCCTCCTGCCCGATATTTTTGATAAGGAGATCGGGATTATTGAGGAATACCAGCTGCTTAAGGATGCCTTGAAAGCGGGGGAGCCGGCCCGCTGTTCTCTGGAGGCACAGACAATCGCGCTTGCGTTCAACTATTCCCGTACTGATCATACGAACCCGTATGCAGACCTGTCCCGGTATGATCACGAGCTGAGTAAGCAGTTCCGCAGATTCATGCTGCAGCGGGAGGTGGTCCAGCACAGCATTATGGTCAAAGCTCCCCAGGCAGTACCTGCGCTTCAGGAAAACCGGGAGCTTGTCTTTGAGCGGGTAGTCGAGGACCGCAAGTTCACCCAGCGGGAGAAGGATATTCTCAAGCTTATGCTTGAGGCTATGAATAACAAGGAGATTGCCAAAGCCCTGTTTATCAGCGAACATACGGTCAAGAATCATGTAACCAACATCTTTAGTAAATTAGGAGTCAGCGACCGTTCAAATGCGATAGCATTTGTGTATAATCATAAAATTTAGCTTGGCATATTTAAATTTTAAGGAATATACTCCCTCTGTCTTATACATTTTAAGGAATGGGTTACTATATAAACCTTCTTCATACAGGTTAAAAATATATATCCTTAATTGGATTGGAATATCTAATGATAGGAGATATGTTAATGGACAACCTGTTAGGGCAGAGTGCTCACTTTTACATGGGAATTATCCTCAGCTTTATTGTCTTTATAATGACGCTGGACTTCACGGATCACTATCATATTCTCCGGAACAACAAAAAAAGATGGTTTGTTCTGAGTGCAGTTACGGTCAGTCTGGGTCTGCAGACCGTATTCACCATTCAACTGCTGGGCTTCGCCGGTGCTCCATCATATATGAACATATTCAGGATGACTGCTGTGGCGGCATTAACCTTTATCCTGTTCTATACGGGAATCTGGCTGCTGTACAAGCGCAACTATAACCATCCGGTGTACAAACAGCTGGTTATCCTGTCTTTTACGCTGGGTTTCCTTGCAGTTAATTTCGGCAGCTTCTACAGCCTTGAGTTTCGCGGTACGCTGGAAGTTAACAGGATTATGATGGCTTGTATTGCCGCAGGCGTATACTTTGGTGCACTAAGTGTAGTCCGTCTTATTCATAAATACAGCCTTCATCCGAAGACTTCAGGCATCCGGGTAGCGGCTGCTTTGATAGCAAGCCTTGGACTTGTTGTACTTCGTATAGTCAGCATGCTGACCGTTAAGCCGGTTATTGTCGCAGACGGCTCTGCTGAACCTTCACAGCTTGAAATCCCCCTATTACATATGGCTCTGTTTATGGTAGAGCTGATCACAATTATTCTATTTGCCAATTTCCTGCTGAAACAGAGGGGATTCTATAAGGAACGGCTGCGCAGTATTATGTACCAGTCTTTAATGGACGACGAGACGGAAGCTATGCTTGTCCTCAGCAGCTCGGGAGAAATTATCAAGGCTGACGAACGGATCGGGCTGATGCTGGGGTATCCCGATGAACAGCTGGTTAACCGGATGCTGGCGGAGCTGGTCTCTCCGCAGGATCTGCTTACCCTGATTGAATTCATGAGAAATGTCCGTACAGGCCAAATGCAGAAAGAAAAGCTGAGATTTATCAGCCGGCAGGGCGACGAGATCACTGCAGAGCTGTATGGAATGTCTGTAATGTTCAACGATAAGGTGATATCCGTTAACTGCATGCTCAAGCCTGTAAGTGAAACATTCCCTTCTTATGATTTTGTGGAAGAGGTACCTTTTCCTATGTTTGTAGTAGAAGCGAATACGCAGCAAATTATATACACGAATCTCCAGTTTCAGACCTTATTTCCTCCCGATGGTGTAAAACAGTATGCGCCGGAAATTATCGATCCCGGTTGCCAGCAGTTGCTGGATGGCGGAATCACCCTGGCATTAGAGGGGAATGTAAGTCACCATCAGCTGACAGTCAAAGACCGGCAGCTCGGACATGTTCCGGTCATTGCCACCTTCTCACCCGGCTATACTACGGAAGAGGGTACTGTAGTAAATGTGCATATCCTGCTTCAGCTGGTTAACGATATGATCCAGACCGCACCGAGCCACAGCAGTGAACGCCTTCTGATGGACAGTGCGACGAATGCAATGGCTCTGTTGGCTTTTGATGATACGGGTGAGACCGAAGCATCTTTCACCTACATCAATCAGGCGATGCGCAGGCTGCTGTCTATTGATGACATGGGATGCGATTTCGTATGGCGGGCCATTTTTTCACCGGAAACCGGAGAGAAGATTGCCGGACAGATTGCAGAGCTGACGCTGACAGGCAACCCTTCCTTTACGCTAAGCGGGGTGAGGCTGACAGCTCCGGGAATGAAGGAAGTCACGATTACAGGGACAGCATACGGGGCAGAGAGCAGAACGGTTCTCCTGACTTTAAAAGAAGAGTCGGCAAAAGGAAGAAGATCCGGCAATCCTGACCCGGGACGGAATTTGCGTATTATTATGGCTGAGCTGGATATCAACACCTCAGAGCTGGCGGCGCGGAGCGGTCTCTCCCTGGCTACCATTTCCAACCTCCGGACCGGCAAAATTATAAAGCCGCAGTACACTACGGCTGCTTCCATTTCCAGAGCGCTTTCTGTGGAGATTGAGGATCTGTGGGAGACCATAGCAGAGTGAGAGCTAAACCCAAAATGGTTTGAAAGTTTTATAATTCCGGGACTTCCGGACGGTCTGGACCTGAAATTTTTGTATAAAAAGATTGAACTGGCCTCCATGGCAGCCCTGTTATAGCATAAAGCATCATATGGAACCTGTATGCAGCATCAGCAGGAAGAAGGCATGCAAGTGCTGTATCTGCCGCAGCCATTCCGTAATCCATGGAGGTGTTAAGCGATGTCTGGAAACAATGATTTTATACAGTCAGTACTGCCGGAGATGGCAGCTTGTCCGGTGGAACCGCCCCCTTCGGAGCTGATGGGCTGGCCCGAGCTTTGGGAGACGTATGGCAGTAATTTTATGACGTTTTCTATTCTCTCCTTAAGTTTTGACCAGCTGGCGGAGATTGTCCGCCAGGAAGGCAAGGATACAAGAGACGGGCTGTTGCGGATAGCCGGCAGCCGGTTGTCTCCTCTGCTCGACAATACAAGCTGCAAGTATAAGGCCGACGGCAACCGGATGATCATCGTCTGCCGGGAGACGGAAGTGCAGACGGTCAGTGGAATCGCCAGATTGCTGACAACCATTCTTACAGGGGAGTATGTACTCAAGGGAACCAGGTACGAATTGACCGTCCGTGTCGGAGCTTCCATTGCTGCAGAGCTGGGAAATTCCTGGATCACTATTCTGGCCCAGGCGGAGCAGGCGATGAATGAAGTTGCTCCAGGCTCCCAGGAGCGTTTTATTCTGTATGAGCAGGAGAAGAAAGACGCAGATGAAGAACCCCAATTACATGGGAGCGATCTGAAGCAGGCCATTGAGCGGAACGAACTGGTGCTGTTCTATCAGCCGCGGATCGATCTGCTGAGCGGAGGGCTCAAAGGTATGGAAGCTTTGGTGCGCTGGGACCATCCGCAGTACGGACGGATTATGCCTAACCGGTTCATTGAGCTGGCCGAGAAGAGCGGACTGATTGATGATCTGGGCCGCTGGGTACTGGAGGAGGCCTGCCGTCAGGCCAGATTCTGGAGCCTGCGCCAGCAGCAGCCCTTCCGCATGTCAGTCAATGTATCCCCGCATCAGCTGCAGCCCGGTCTGATTGACGCTGTCTCTGCAGCGCTGCAGCAGCATAATCTGGACGGTGCCTTTCTGGAGCTGGAGATTACCGAGAGCGCCATGGTGCGAAATATGAAAGAAGCAGTGCCGCTGCTGCAGGAAGTGAAGACCTATGGGGTAAGCATTTCCATCGACGATTTCGGCAGAGGCTATACCTCTGTACAGTATCTGGAGTTATTTCCGGCAGACTGCCTGAAGATTGACCGCAGCTTCCTTAACCGTAATCTGAAGCAGCAGAAGAAGATCATCTCGGCCATTATTATGCTGGGCCGCCGCTTCGGTCTTGAAGTGGTGGGTGAGGGCGTGGAGACTATAGAACAGCTGAAGCTGCTGAGGGATCTGGAATGTGATTCAGGCCAGGGCTACCTGTTCTCCAAGCCGGTTGACAGCGATACGTTTGAGCATAAGTTTTTCCCTTCATAAGCTCTCTGTGAAAGCTGCGTAACCCACCGACTCCGTCGATGGGTTATTTGGTTTTTTTTTCCGGATTTCTGCAATCCTATCACTGAATATATTAATAGGTTATTGCTGTCCAATATATACCCAAGCCCCCTTACAGCTTGTGCATAAAATAAAAAGAACACATGGATAATGTGTCCAGCGCTTTAAGATTTTAAGAGCAGGAGGGACGTTTATGAAAGGATTAGTCTTGTGCGCCGGCAGGGGAACGAGATTGCAGCCTTCGACCTACACCAGGCCAAAGTGCATGCTGCCGGTTAATGGGGAATTAATCATTGTCTCTATTATCAAAAAGCTTGCTGCTGCCGGAATTCGTGATATTGGAATCGTAGTCAATCCATCGCAGGGAGAGATCCGGGAAATGATAGGGGACGGGAAGCGGTGGGACGTCTCGGTAACCTACCTGCTGCAAAATGAAGCCAAGGGACTGGCCCATGCTGTCCAAAGCGCAGAGGATTTCATGGAAGACTCTCCCTTCGTATTGATGCTTGGTGATAATCTGTATGAGGGGGAGCTGGAACCGCTGATTGAATCTCTGCAGGCAGACAAGTCTGCGGCTTCCATCCTGCTGCAGCAGGTCAAGGACCCCCGCCAGTTTGGAGTTGCGGCTATTGAGGGCGGGCAGATTACAGGGCTGGAGGAGAAGCCGCGCGAGCCCAAGTCAGACCTGGCGATTGTCGGTGTATATGCATTGACTTCAGCCATCTGGCCGGCAATTAAGCGGCTCGCTCCATCAGCGCGCGGGGAATATGAATTGACGGATGCGATTCAAATGTTAATCTCAGACGGCGGACAGGTTACCTACAGCATTGCTGCAGCGCCTTTCTTTGATATCGGGACCCATGAACGCTGGCTTGCCGCGAACCGCTACAAGATGGAGCATGACCCGCTGAATCTGGCAGCGCCTGCCGGCATGGATCCTTCTGTCCGGTGGATTCCTCCCGTTAAGATCGATCCGAGCGCCCGGGTAACGAACAGTACAGTCGGCCCTTATGTGTATATTGGCCCGGACAGTGTGGTTGAGGACAGCCTATTGTCCAACAGTATTCTGACCGACCGGGTGCGCTTGTCCCGAATTCACGCAGAGGATAGTATATTCGGATCCCAGGTGCAGCTGCAGGAGCAGGAAATCCAGGAGCAGCCTGCCCGCCATATTCTGGGAGACCGGGCATCTGTTACAAGAATGAGTGCCGGAGCGGAAGAGGATACAAAATAAATCGTCTGCCCACTGGGGAATAGTCCAATCCAGTTATCAGGGTAAACATACACTTAAAGTAGTCAAATGCATCAGGTAACTATGCAGCAGTACAATTTTAAGGGTAGGTGATCCTTGAGAATGATTGAGTTGGTTCTGACGATCAACGATAAGGACGGAAGCTATACGGAGCATGCGGGGGTTGTGCTGGCCTCGGTCTTCGCCAATACCGCACATAAAATCAATGTACACATTGTACATGACGATTCCGTCAGTGAAGAGAACAAACTAAAGCTTAACCAGCTGACCGATTCATTCGGGCATAACATCCACTTTTATCATGTTACGGTTCCCCACGATTTGTATGAAGTGGCATCGGGCGTGCATAAAATCAACTTCTGGACGATGGCGAGCATGTACCGGCTGCTGCTGCCGCTGTTTATCCACTCGGAAAAGGTTATTTATCTGGACTGCGACATTCTGGTCAATATGGATATTAACGAACTGTGGAGCATTGATCTGGGGGACCGCTATCTGGGTGCAGTCATCGACCAGGGCCAGAATCTGATGGAGTACTTCGTTTCGCTGGGGCTGAGTGCGGAGCTGTATTTTAACTCAGGAGTTATTCTGTTTCATCTGGATAATATCCGTGCCAAACAGACCTGGTATGAAGAAATGCTGGCTTTCCTCCGTCATTTCCCGACCGTCACGATGCCTGACCAGGATGTCCTGAACGCGATCTACAGCTCCAACTATCTGCAGCTGGATTTACGTTATAACACGTTCGCTCATTCCGATCTCGATTTGGATAATAAAATCGTCCATTTCGCCGGAGACAATAAATGGTGGGATTCCGATTCTCCGGCAGCCTGGCTGTATTATAAATTCCTTGCGATGACGCCATGGGCGAGGGAAGTGGTGCAGGAGCAGGCTTCCGAGCCGGAGCAGGTCAATATCGTATTTGATCCGCCCCCTGTGCAGCCGGAAGAAGCGTATGAGCCGCCGCCTGTACCGGAAATTCAGCATGTAGACACCCCGCCGCCGCCGTTTCAGGAACCGGTTATTCTGCCGCCGCCTCTTTTGCCCCAGTTCACAGCTGCTGCTCCGGAAATCGTGCCGCCTGTCCTGGAGAGCACTCCGGTGAAGGTGAAGCCGCATAGACGCAAGCACCGCAGCTCACGGCTGCGCAGATTGCTGAGATTAAGAAAGAAACTGCGGCTGCGGAGAAAACTGAAGCTGAAGCTGAGACGCAAAAAAGCCCTGCGTGCGAAATACCGTACCAAAAAGCGCATCAAACTGATTAAACGCCGGTATGTAAAAAGAAGAAGGGCGCTGCTGGCGGCCAGAAAAAGACTGGCGCTGATCAGAAGGAAGAAGCTTCATGCCCGGAAAAAAGCTGTGCCTGTCAAAAAAATCCACCGTGTAAGACGTACGGCGTAAGAGAATGCAGAGCGGCCTGCCCGGTTATCCGGGCGGACCGCTGCTGATTGTACAGTATACGCGGTACTCAAGCCTTTGCTCCAGGAGCAAAGGCTTTTTTGCAGTAATTATTGACCGCGATCCGGCCAGATTCTAATTCTGGTGATGTCTCACCATGGCAAGACACTCCTTAACGGCCTGTATAACAATTTCAGGCTCGGAGAGCTGAGGAAAATGTCCGCTGCGGGAAGCAGTGATAAGTCGGCTCTGGCTGCTAAGCTGCAGGAAGTCCTGCTGATGGGCAGTTCTTAGACGGTAGGCCTGCTCCGGCATCATCGGCGGTTTTTTGCTTCCGGCGACTACCACCAGCGGGATATCCGGGAACGGGCCGGCCTCCCCGATCTGCCGGACCGTATCCTCTACAAAGTTAACTTCGCCCCATTTTTTGTGCGGGGAGAGGCGGTCAACTGTCCGGAGCAGCCGGTTCAGGGTCCGGATGAATCCGTTCTGGGTGTCATTGATAAGCAAGTCCTGCGGGTGGCTGGCTTCAAGCAGGACTAACCCGGCGGTTTCACCGGGATACTTCCGGGCAAACAGATTTGCGTACAGTCCTCCCAAGGAGTGGCCTGAAAGCAGATAAGGCGGACGGACTCCTGCTGCCTGAAGCAGCTCTCTAAGCGTGTCCAGGACAGCCTGACCGTGCTGGGGCCCTGAAGGCTTGCCGCTTTTTCCAACCCCGAACCGGTTATAGGCTAAAACGGAGGTATCCCCGGCCAGTTCGTGGAACACGTTATACCATCCTTCAATCGGACCGCTTCCCCCGTTGATCAGAATAACGGCAGGCGCTCCTTCACCCGAGCAGGCGTACTCCAGGCGGCCGCTAGGCAGCTGAATCATTTTCCTCTGAATAGGCTTCATTATTCACCTCTTTACCAGTATACCTTCTAAGGAGTTGCTGCTCCCCCTGTTACGGTCCGGCCTCTGACCGGCTGCAGATTGTCGTTCCACCGGATATTCAAGGAACGGGAGCTGAACAGGTCGGCTCCGTCCGATACCTGAAAATGCAGATGCGGCTCGCTGGAATTTCCGGAGTTGCCGAGCTGCCCGATGACATCGCCGGTTTTGACCTGATCGCCTTTCTTAACGGTCACGGAACTCTGTTTCAAATGTGCCAGAAAGCTGTACTCCCCGCCATGGTCAATCACTACGGCATTGCCTGCAGGGACCTTCTCATTCATCACGCCTACCGGCGAGTTATCCGGGATGTCATTTACCACTTCCGTTACTACTCCATCGGCGGGAGCAATGACATCCTTGCCGAAGGCATGATAGCTCTCATTGATCAGAGGATCTCCTGTATAGGAATAACCGTCTACTGCCTGCACAAAGTCATAAGCGTACCGCTGGCTTACGTGTTCATAGTGGTAATTGTCCAGCACATTGCTGCCGCCCCAGAATACGAGCCACTCTCCGTTAAGCGGCAGGGTAATGGCAGTCTTAGTCCGCGCCCCGTCTGTTTCGGGATAGGCAGCAAGGCCTGTAAGCTGCAGGCCAAGAATTATACCCTCCTCATCAAAGACGGCAGTGATTCCTTTGTCACCGGCATCACTTCTCCAGGACCGCTGCTCTGTGCCGTTTAGGGTCAGATTCGAAGAGGGCTCAAAGGACTGTACACCTTCAATGAATGAAGTCCCCATCTCTGCAACCTGCGCTTCACTGACCTGCTGTTTGAATTCAGGGCTGAACCGTGCATAGATTCCGCTGAAGTTATTTTTTAAGAGGGCCTCAGCCAGATTCTCCGGCTGAACGGTACTGTCATTCCTGTCACTAACGGCAGAGGCTGAGGGTGATGCGGTGTTCTCAGCCGCCTGTGTGTTCTGTGCTGATGCTTCCGGGTTGTTATTCAATGCCTTCTCTCCTCCACATGCAGATAATATAAGTATCATGACCGTACTTCCCGCTATTAACTGTCCAATTCTCCCCATATAACGATTCCTCCTGCTGGTTATTGTCTTTCTACCACCTCCTTCAGTGTACATGGGCAGTATTTCCGTGATTATAACATCTGCTTAACCCTTTCTTAATTTTGGCGGGACAAAGAGGCTGCAAATTAAGCTTCTGTTAAGGCAAGGTTTCGGTTCTGACCGGGCAACTCATGGTATGATAATGGCGATTACCGGTTAAGGGGGAAACGGTGTGAAGAATGCTGCTATTCTGCTGGTCGATGATGAAGAATCCATTGTCGGACTTATAAAAACAGTGCTGCATAAGGAAGGGTTCACCAATATTGATTCGGCAGGTACAGGCGAAGCCGCTATACAGGCCTGTCAGGCCAAGGTATACGATCTGATTGTGCTGGATGTAATGCTTCCCGGGCGAAGCGGGATTGAAATCTGTCCCTTTCTCCGGCAAACGACAAATGCGCCGCTGCTGTTCCTGTCCGCACGTGTCTCTGATTTTGACAAGCTTACCGGCTTTGCCGTCGGCGGCGATGATTATATAACCAAACCGTTTAACCCGCTGGAGCTGGTAGCCCGGATCAGCTCACAGCTGCGCCGTTATCTGGGCCTGGCCGGAGGTCCGAATGTTCAGGTTCCTAATGACAGCGGAGAGCTTATTTCCGACAAGGACCGTGAGGGCCAGGTTCAGCCCAACATCCGCTATGACTATGGAAGGTTTCAGGTCGATGAGACAGCGGGTGAGCTGAGAGTGGAGGGAGAAGTCATACCGTGCCCGGCGCTCGTGTTTCAGCTGCTGCTGTTTTTCTGCAAGCATCCCAACAGGCTGTTCACCAAAAGCGAACTGTACGAACGGGTATGGGGCGAGTCGGCACTGAGGGACGACAACACGGTTATGGTACATATTCACCGGATTCGTGAACGGATCGAGGTTGAACCTGCAAATCCGCAGTACCTGGTTAATGTCAGGGGTCTCGGGTACAAGCTGGTACAGCGCAGCGGGAGGGTCAAGAGACAGTCATGAAGATGAAAAGGCGACTAACGCTCAGGTTCGTGCTGCACTCGGCGATTGCCGGATTCAGCGTACTGCTGATTGCAGCCGTCACGGTCTTCTGGGTGCTGGAACGGCTGGCAGAGGTTAACTTTTCCGATAATTTTGCCTCATTCGGCCTGGAGCAGCTTGTAGAATCGTCCGAGCTGAGAGAAGACGGCATCCGGTTTGATCCGGAGCTGCTGAATCAGGTTAAGCAGAATCACGGCTGGCTGCAAAGTCTGGATGAGAGCGGAAGCGTGGAGCAGTCCTACAATACTCCTGCCGATGTCCCCCAGCAGTATCTGCCGGGTGAACTGATGGCTTATTGGCGGATGGAGCTTGATTTTCCTTATGAAATTTATTTATGGATGCAGGAAAAGCACGGACGGATGTACACGCTGCTGTACGGGGAGCCCAAGGTAATTGAACCCTTGCTGAAGGAAGCGGCCGCAGGGCCATTTTCTTATGAGGGCGGCAGGCTTAAGCTGCCTGAGGGGACCGGGAGCCGGGTTAAAGCCCTCGGGGGGTATGTACAGCTGCTGGATCCGCAGGGTCATGAGCTGGCCTCTCTCTACCGTCCGGACACAGTACCGGCAGTATATACTGTGCAGGAGCTGGCATTACGCACTGTGTATACAGAAAGATACGGTTACCGCATGTTATTCCGCTATGATGAGGCAACAAGCCTGACCTGGGTGGTAGGGCTGCCGTCAGGGGCGAACCGGACGTCCTCCGAACAGTCCTTTATCTCTGCAGAAATGAGGATTGTACTTACCGGCATCGCAGGGATGCTTGCGGCCATTCTGCTGGTGTTCGCCCTGCTGGCCTTCCTGAACGCACACCGCTTCGGTGCCCCGATGCTGCATATGCTGGACTGGCTCGATTCGCTCGGGCGGAGAGCTTATGCAGAGCCGGCAGACCGCAAGGGGCGACCGCGCAGCAGGCAGCAGTCGGGCAGGTGGAAAAGGCGCTATCATACCTTTGCCGATGTGCTGCTCTCGGTCGAGAAGCTCTCCGGCATTCTGCGGCGTGATGAGGAGCTGCGCCGGGAGACGGAGACGCTGCGGGAAGAATGGATTACCGGCATTACCCATGATCTCAAAACACCGCTCTCCTCCATCAAAGGATATGCCCATCTGCTTGCCGAGGAGACCTACGACTGGTCTGCGGAGGAAGTCCGCAAATTTTCCGGCATCATGCTGGAAAAGTCCGCGCATATGGATCTGCTGATCAGTGATCTGGCCATGACGTACCGGTTGAAGTCGGGTATCCGGGCTCCGCATTTGGAAGCTGTAGAGATGAATGCCTGGTTGGCCGGTGCGCTGGAGCAGGCGGCAGCGAATCCCGGGTACGGGGAGAACAGGATCATCTGCCAGCCGGCGGACAAGGAGATTATTCTGCAGATTTATCCTCCCTGGATGGAGCGGGTAGTCGGCAACCTGACTGCCAACGCCCTGCTGCATAATTCGCCGGACACCCGTTTAACCGTAACGCTGGCAATGCAGGATAACGGCGGTATAGCTATTATTTTCCGGGATAACGGACAGGGGATGGATGAACATACAGCGGCCAATTTATTCGAGCGGTATTACCGCGGGGGCGACACGGCTTCGACGGCAAATGGAACGGGGCTCGGCATGGCGATTTCCAAAGGGTTAGTTGAGGCTATGGGCGGCACAATTAACGTGGTTTCTGCTCCGGGCGAAGGCACGGAGATTATTCTTGGCTGGAACTATAAAGTCTAGGACGGCAGCCTGCGTCATACACTGGACTGGTCTAAAGAGATGCTGATCATAAACGGGGGGATAAAATGGGACAGCTGACGGAACGGAAGCATTCCTTTCAGGGGACAGAGGTGTACTATTATACAACCGGCAATCCGGATGGAGAGGCCATTGTGCTGCTGCATGCCGCTTATAGTGACCATCATATTTTCAGGGAGCAGTTCGGAGCGTTAGGCAGCCAGTATTTTCTGATCGCCATTGATATGCTTGGCCACGGAAGCACCAGGGCAGAGAAGTCCAACCTGGATTTCAGCCATATGCCGGAGATTATCCATCACATCCTGTCAGAAAATAAAGTGGCTAAAGCCCATCTGCTGGGCGTATCCCTCGGATCGCTCGTTGCGCAGGCTGCAGCATGCCAGTATCCGTCCATAGTCCGGTCAGTCTGCATCGTCGGGGGATATTCCATCCATAAGGACAACAAGGACATCCTCAGGAAACAGAGGAAGGAAATGCTGCGTTCACTGATTTATATTATTTTCTCCATGGAGAAATTTAAAAGTTACGTAGTGGAAACGGCAGTACACTCGGAGAATGGAAAGGAAGCCTTCCGGGAGGGTATCCGGCACTTCACCAGGCAATCCTTTAAGGCCATGGGGGGAATGGGCAAGCTGTTCAGACCGGCAGTGGAACCTGCAGAATATCCGCTGCTGATCGTATGCGGAGCATATGATCTGGAGCTGATCCGGACAGCCGGCCAAAGATTACAGAGACTGGAGCCGAAATCCCAATATGCTGAAATCAGCGGCGCCGGACATTGTGCAAATATCGACAATCCTGCTGCTTTTAATCAAGTGTATCTGGAATTTATCCGGTCCCTGTCCTTGGATCCAAGTTGAGCCTCTTAACAAAAGGGGGTATACTCAGTGAAATGTAAGGTAATCAAACACTCAGCGTAGAGGTGACAGAGGAAAAGGGAGGACTGAAAGTGAACGATGCAGCTTACGACGGGCAGTTGATTGAACGCATAGCGCATAAAGACTCGGATGCCCTCGGCAAGCTATATGACCGGTATGAACAGGTTATTTACAGCTTTGCCTGCCAGATTGTGAAGGATCCGCGAGCAGCCGAGGAGGTTATGCAGGAGTTGTTCCTGAGGATCTGGAAAAGTGCAGGGCAGTCAGATGCTGCCCGGAGCCAGCCCTCAGCCTGGATGTTCGCAGTGACGCGCAGTATCGCTCTGGAACATCTTCACAGGCAGAGACCGGCAGAAGACCAGCCGGACGGGGAGACAGAGGTGCCGGAGATGGCCGCTGTTCCTGAGGACATAACCGAAGAGCAGGCAGAAATGCTTATGATTGGAGAACAGGTCAGGGAAGCGCTGCGCGAGCTGAGCCGGGATCAGCAGCAGGTGCTTGATCTGATTTATTATCAGGGGCTTACACAGCAGGAGGCAGCCGATTTTGCATCCATTCCGCCAGGTACGGTGAAAAGCAGGGTCAGAATGGCGATGAGACAGCTTAGAAAAAGACTGATCCGCCTGGGAAGGAGGGAGCATGCACATGACTGAAGAGTTTGAGCAGGAATCTGTATGTGAACTGGCAGAACTATATGCTCTGGATGCCTTGACCAGAGAGGAAATGGAGAAATTTGAGGATCATGCGGAGGAATGCGGGGACTGCCGGAAGCTTGTAAGCGAATACCGTGCTGTGCTGGACCTGCTTCCGCTTGGTTCTCCGCGGCTCGTGCCGCCTCCGGGAATGAAAGCGCGTGTATTGTCCCGGATGCTGCAAGCGGATCCTCCGCCTCCTCCGGCAGAACCCCCTATAGATAAGGAACCGGCTAAGATTGTTCCCGCCGGGCCGGTTGTGAAGACCGAGACCCGGAACAGCGTACCGCCAAAGCGGATTCCCCTATGGCGGTATGTAAGCCTTGGTCTCGCTGCTGCGGTGCTGGGTCTGATTATTTATAACGGACAGCTGCGGCAGGATGTGGAGCGGCTGGAGGGTCAGGCGGCCCCGGGCACAGCGGCAGCGCATGAGCTGAAGGTGAATGAGTCAGCCCGGCTTAGTCCGGGAGCGGAGGGGAATACCGCAAGCGGCATGGCAACCATTGCTGCCGGCAGCGGAAGCAGCCATCTTGTAGTACAGGCGGAGAATCTGCCGGAGCCTACAGGAACTGAGGTCTACCAGGTATGGCTGATCAAAGGGGACAAGCCGCAGAACGCGGGAACCTTTGTGCCGCTTGACGGAAGCGGGGCGCTCTATTATTCGTTCCAGCCGCAATCTTACGATACGGTAATGATTACGCTTGAGCCGGACGCTGGCGGGGACACCCCGCGGGGTGAGACCGTGCTTACTGCACCGATTAAGAACGGGTAACCCTATAAAAGCTGCGATAAAGCTCCCTCGGTAGAGGGGGCTTTGTCTTTTGCCGGGCGCTAAGTGGAATTCCTCCAGCTAATTCTCCGGCAAATACCCGGATTGCACTGCTAACCGGAATAACTCCCTTTAATTGTACCGGATTCGCCTCCAAGGGCAGGTAACCGCCGAAATAAAGGGAGGATTTCCAACTAATCATCACAAATGATGCAAAAGGATTAGATTAGGTGGAGGAAATCCAACTACATATTTTGAAGCATGCCCTTAAAGCAGATAGATACGGTTACAGCTGATTTTCCGGATATATTGGAAAAACCTGCGTCAACAATGGTAAAGTATTTCTTATGAGGATACTCAGAAACACAAGGGATCTTTTAATCCTATTTTTACCTATAACCGGGAGGCGTCAGGAATGAGAAGTGAGCTTATTGCACAATTGAATGCTTGGCATGAAGAGGATGAATTTCAACAAATCGTAGACCGGATCAAGGAAGTGCCCACACCGTTAATCGACGATGAACTGGCCGTTCATTTGGGGAGAGCACTGAATAATCTGGAACGTTATAAGGAAGCGCTTAAATGGTTCATGAAGATTGATGAAAAGGAAAGAAACAACCCGCTTTGGCACTTCCGTGTAGGTTATGCCTATTACTATCTGGACCGCAATGAGGAAGCTGTAAAAGAGTTTGAGATCGCACACAGCATGGACCCTGAAGATGAAGATATCCTGACTATGCTGGAGTGGAGCCGGAATGAAGCTGCGGCATCTCCTGCTGCCGGGGACGAGGATGAAGAGTCTGATTCCTAAGCGGAATGGCGGCTGCAGCACCCGATCTGCGGATATCCGGGGATTGACACTGCCTCACTTGCCCTGTAATATATGAAAAGTCGTCATGCAAATTAATCATATAATGTTCTCGTATAACCCCGCAGCCGTAAGGCATCAACAGGGCGGGGGTTTCTACAGGAAGCCTATACTTCCTAACTACGATGATAAGCCCAAGAAAATTGGCGCTTGTCTCCGGAGTTAGGATTTTTTGCGTATTACGGCAGATTCATAGTATTCAGGAGGCAAAACAGATATGAAAGATATGAAGTACTTACTTTCCGTGCTGGTCGGTGCGATGAGCTATGGAATTTTATCTACAATTGTTGTTCTGGCTTACGGGGAAGGGTACCAGCTGGGTGAAGTGGTCGGTACACAGCTGCTGACCGGCTGTATACTGGCCTGGCTGCTGGCTCTATACACCAGGGTAAAAGAAACGCGGAAACAGCGGAGCCAAGGTATCACGAAAGCCGCAGCCAAAAAGGCATTACCACGGATGACCTGGAAGCAGCGGCTTCTGCTGATGATGGCCGGAGCGCCGACGGTGGTTACCGGTCTGCTGTATTACCAGTCTCTGCGCTACATTCCGGCTTCACTGGCCATTATTCTGCTGTTCCAGTTCACCTGGATCAGCGTGCTGATTCAGGCCGTCAGCAAACGCCAGCGTCCGGATAAAATTACGGTCCTGACCCTGCTGCTGCTGTTCGGAGGAACCCTGCTGGCTGCAGGTGTGCTGGGAGAAGGTGCAGCCGGGTTCAATATGCTGGGCATTGCACTGGGACTGCTGTCTGCCGTCAGCTACTCGATGTTCATTATCTTCAGCGGCAAGGCTGTGCCGGCAGTGCATCCGGCATACCGGAGTGCCTGGATGGTTACAGGCGGATTTGTGCTGCTGTGCATTTTATTCCCGCCGTATTTCTTGTTTAACGGTCTCCTGTGGGGCCAGCTGCTGCTGTTCGGCTTCCTGCTGGGGCTGTTCGGAGCGTTCATTCCGCCGGTGCTGTTCGCAATCGGTGTCCCGCATATCGGAGGGGGCATGGCCGGAATTCTCGGTGCAGCCGAGCTGCCGGTAGCGGTGCTGCTGTCCTCATTCGTGCTGAAGGAGCATGTGAGCGGGCTGCAATGGGCAGGGGTCGTGCTGGTGCTGCTGGGAGTTGTACTTCCGGAGCTGTATAACATGCGGAGGAGAGGCCTTAAGACCGTTACCTCAGCATAAAATGTGGATATAATTAAAGGCAGCCTGGATTCCCAGGCTGCCTTTAGTTTACCGCGGATTCACCTTGACCTGTGAGCCCTTGCCGCCCGTCTGGATGCCGGTTTCCTTCACACCGGCTTCCTTAAGATCGGCAAGCAGCCGCTCGATGACTGCCTTGGAAGCCGCAGCTTCCTTCGCACCTGAAGCTTTGACCACGAGCTGTACCGGTTTACCGGAACGAAGATGCTTGTCCGCCTGGCGCAGCTTGGTCTCATAGTCATGATCCTCAATATGCGCGGTGAAGCGCAGCTCCTTGACCTTTTCTTTGCCGCCTCCGCCCGCAGCTTTGCCTGCGCTTGCCTTCCGGGCTGCAGCATTTTCTTTCTGTGCTGCCGCCTTTGCCTTGCCTTTGGCCATCAGGCTGCAGGGCGGCGGGCTGCTCATAAGCGAAGTGCACACGAGATCGGCACCGGCCGAACGGGCCATGGCAAGCGCCTCCTCTCTGGAGACGACGCCAAGCTTTTCGCCTTTCAAGCCTGTAAGGACAACCTCGGATGCCCTGATTTGTTCATTGATGAGTACTGCCACGATAAATGATGCCTCCCGGTAGTATTGATGTACATATCATATACAGAACGCATCCGGATTTCAATTTCAGAAGACTTAAACCGTGAACCTCTCAAGAGACTGCTGCATGTCTGCCGAAGCCTTCCCCAGTTCTGCAGAAGAATTGTTAATGCTCTCAATCCCCTTCAGCTGTCCTGCAGTTGCCGAGACTACCCGGCGGGTATGGGCGCTGGTAGTCCGGGCAATCCCGCTGATATTGGTGACAGATGCGGTGATCTGCTCGACTCCAGCTGACATCTGCTCCGAGGCTGCCGCCATTTCCTCCGTCTGGGCAGAGATTTGACCGCTCGTCAGCAGAATCTCCCGGAAATTGTTCTCGGTCACCCGGGCCACCTCCAGTCCCTTCCGGGCTTCACCGACCATGCGGGCGATTGCCTCCGTGGAACGCTTCATGCCGCCTTCCATCTGCCCGATCAATGCCGCGATCTGCTCTGATGATTTGCCGGACTGTTCAGCCAGCTTCCGTACCTCAGAGGCTACTACGGCAAAGCCGCGGCCATGTTCGCCTGCTCTGGCTGCTTCAATCGAAGCATTTAACGCCAGCAGATTGGTCTGGCCGGAGATTCCGGTGATCACCTCCAGAATCCCGGCAATTTCCTGTGATTGTCCGTCAAGCTGGTGCATGATTTCATCAGCCTCCCGGGCTGAAGCATGAATATTGTCCATTTGCTGAACGGTGTCATTGACATAACGGGCGCCCGACTCCGCCTGCTGCCTGGAATGGCGGGCGGATTCTGATATCTCTGAGGCGCTCTCAGCAATCCGCTGCACGCCCACGGAGACCTCTTCCATCGCCTTCAGATTCTCTGCAGTGCTGAACGTCTGGATCTCGGCGCCGCGGGCAACCTCATCGATTGCTGCAGCGATCTGCTTCGATTCTGCCGAGGTCTGCCCGGCAATCTCCATGATGGAGGTTGTAGAAGCAGCTACCTTGGCTGCATTATCCATCCCGTGCCGGATCAGCCCCTGCAGGCTCGTTTTCATCTGGTTGAAGCTGTGAACCAGGTCACCGATCTCATCCTGTGCACGGTCCTTGACTACGACGGTGAAGTCACCGCTGCCTGCACGCTGCAGTGCCGCGGATACGCTTCCCAGCCGCTTGCTCATCCGCCGGATATAGAACAGCAGGACGGCAACTGCAGCAGCAATGGCAATAATCATTACGCCTATGAACTGCTTCACAAATGAAGAGATAATGACATCGATGATGTCCTGCGGGGCACCTACATAGAAAATTCCGATAATGTCACCGCCGGCGTTCCGGATAGGCCGGTAAGCGGACTGATAGGTTTTACCGACCACATTAGCCTCGCCGTAATACTGCTCCCCCTTGTTCAGCACGGCTTCCCCAACCGTCTCCGACACCTTGGTTCCGACTGCCCGTTCCCCGTCTATCATGACATTGGTAGCCACCCGTTCATCATGCTGAAAGATCGTTACCGTATCTCCTGTCAGCTGTCCGATCTCGTCGACCAGCTCATTATTGCCGGATATCCGGGCTGTGCCTTTGTACAGACTGTTGTCCCTGACAGCCCAGTCCCCCGGGTATTTATAATCCAGCAGTCCTCCGGCCAGCTCCAGGTCGCTTTTGGCTTTTTCCCGGGCAAAGGCTTTAATCCCACCCTGCATTTCATGAATAACCACATAAACTACGGCCGCCGAAAAGACTAACAGTACTCCGATTACAATCAGGCTGATCTTGGTGCCAATGCTTCGTGCTTTCACGCTTTTATCACTTCTCCACTTCAGGCTCAAGTTGTCGAACAAAGTCGACATATCTGACTATTTTATCGGCAGAAAGCGAAGAAAGCTTTAAATTTTAAATAAAATTTCCGGTTGATACGGGAATGGGCAAAGGGTACCAGGGAGAGGCCCTTTACACGGCGAAAAACGCCCGTTTTCTGAAAATAACCGGGCGTTTTGCTGAATATAACAAAGATTTTTTCTAACCGAGCTGCACATAAAACGTAGCGGATTCCCCGACTACACTTTTGGCATAAATTTTGCCTTTGTGATGCTGCTCCACAATCGATTTGGCGATTGCCAGCCCGAGGCCGTGGCCGCCTAGCTTGCGGGCCCGTGAAGTATCTGTACGGTAGAAGCGGTCGAAGATGCGGTTCAGATGCTCAGGCGCAATGCCTTCGCCGGTATTGGTGACGGACAGCAGCACATCGTTATGCTGTTTGCGCAAGGAGAGGGTAACCTCGCCCTTCGGACCCGTATATTTTACCGCATTGTCCAGAAGGATCATTACGACCTGCTTGATCTGCTCGCTGTTGCCGTGCACAGTCAAATCCGGCTCAATATCATATTCCAGCACGACATTCTTCTCGAAGATTACGGCCTCCATCGTCAGGATGATATTCTCCACCGCTTCACTGATGTTGAACGGCGCATGGATCATGCCGGTGCGGGAATCATCCATCTCCGTCAGATAGAGCAGATCATTCGTCAGCTTGGCCATCCGTGCGGTCTCTGATTTGATATAGTGCAGCCACTTGGACTGCTGAAGAATGGTATCTTCCCCGTTGGCGAGCAGCACATCGGCATTCGTATTAATGATAGCCAGCGGCGTCTTCAGCTCATGGGAGGCATCGGCGATGAACTGTTTCTGCTTGTCGAAGGCTTCCTGTACGGGCTTAATAGAACGGTTCGCAAAGTAGCGGCTGGTGAAGAACAGAATAACCAGCATGACGAGGCCGACAAGGGTGAAGGTATAGATCAGATTCGTGAGAATCTTTTGCCGGGCGGTAATGTCCAGGAAGACAAGCATGTGCCCGTCAGCGGTCGGGTTGGATTCAAAGGCCCAGAGACTGCCGTCCAGCTCGAACCGCCCTGTAGGGGTGTCCATGTCTACCGCTTCCTGCAGCGCCTGCGCATAAAATTCATCGTCCATGCTGAACTGTGAAGCCGGTGTACCGGTCTGCTTCCACTCGTTATCTGTTTCAATCATGAAGGAGATGGAACGCTCCGGCGGCGGATTGCCACCGCCCATTCTGCCGAAGGCCCCGCTATCCAGACGCGGCATGCCGCCGTCTATCCCCGCTTCAGCAGCGCCACCGGTACCGCCGTCAATTCCTCCGCCGCGGTGCTCGCCGATGCCCGGCTTCTGGAAGGCTTCGGTAATCCGCTGGAGGTCCATATTAATATCATTGCGGACGTTCAGATAGTTAATGATATAGATGGTAGCAAACGCAGCCAGCATCATTACGGAGATGGTCGCCAGGTTTACGATTAAGAAGCGGTTTCTGAGCTTTTTGAACATCAGGCATTCACCTCTAGGACATAGCCGACGTTACGGATCGTGCTGATGCGTACCGCTGATCCCAGGAACGTAAGCTTTTTACGCAAAAAAGAAATATAGACCTCGACATTGTTATGCTCGGCTTCGGAATCAAAGCCCCACAGCTTCTCAATGATCTGCTCCTTGGAGGTAACCGACTGTTTGCGTACGATCAGCAGCTCCAGCAGCTCATTCTCCTTAAGGTTAAGCTTCATTTCTTTGCCTTTCACTGACAGCCGCAAATTCGTCGTGTTCAGCTCCAGATCCCCGAATTTCAGCGCATCATCCGGCAGCACCTCGCCTTTGCGCCGCAGCACCGCCCGCATTCTGGCCAACAGCTCTTCTGATGAAAAGGGCTTGGCAATATAGTCATCCGCCCCGTAGTCCAGGCCTGTTACCATATCCGCAGTTTCACCCTTTGCAGTCAGGAAGATCACGGGTGTCGCTATACCTTGGGTCCGCAGCGTCCGCAGCAGGCTGATCCCATCCATCTCCGGCATCATGATGTCGAGCAGCAGCAGATCATAGATCCCGCTCAGCGCGTAATCCAGGCCTGTTCTGCCGTCATGGACTGCGTCTGCGGAGTAGTTATGCTTTTTCAGGATTTGGGTCACGGCCTCGGCCAGGTGCACCTCATCTTCTACGATCAGTATTCTCATTAGTCAGTCATCCCCTGCTTGTGCTTGATTGGTAAGTTCTTAAGCTTACGCCATTATAACAACATTACCTTTAATGAAACTTAATGAATTCTTTTTTCAGGACAAATTATAAGCCTTCTACTATATATCAAACCAATTGTTAACTCCGTGTAAAAAAATCAGAACCATGTAAAACCATTTAAGATTCACTAAAGGTTCGGACGCTAAGATACATTCATAAGCCAAGTGCGGCACACGAAACACTGAACCAGAAAGGATTTGAACCCCATGGCGATCGAGGTATTCAACCGGTACGAGAACAAATATCTGCTTGATAATGAGTCGTATCTCAAAATCTATAATGAGCTGCTTGAATATATGGAACCGGATGATTTCAACAAACAGCATGAGTTTTATTCCATTACTAATCTGTACTATGACACACCGAGCAATACGCTGATCCGCAACAGCCTGTCGAAGCCCAAGTACAAAGAGAAACTCCGTCTCAGAGCCTACGGTGTTCCGGATAAGGATTCGAAGGTCTACCTGGAAATCAAGAAGAAGGTCTTCGGACTCGTCAACAAAAGAAGAACATCGCTTAAGCTGCATGAAGCTTACGATTTTGTCCGCACCGGCATCCCGCCGGAATACAAGGACTACATGAACAAGCAGGTGGTTGAGGAAATCAGGTACTTCCTGAGCTGCTACGATCTGAAGCCGATGGTGTATCTGTCCTATGACCGAAAGGCGCTGTTCTGCAAAAATAACCGGGATCTCCGCATCACCTTTGATACGAATATCAGAAGCCGGCGGTGTGATCTGAATATGGAGCACGGCACCTATGGCGAGCTGCTGATGGAGCCGGGACAATGGCTGATGGAAGTCAAAGCCGAGAAGACCATTCCGGTCTGGCTGTCCAAAATGCTCTCCGAACACCAGATGTACCGGACCAGCTTCTCCAAATACGGCAATGAATACAAAAAAATGCTGAGAAACAGCAAAGTAGAAAGCGAGAGTGCACTGTATGCTTGATTCCATTTTTACCACCGTTTCCGATACTGCGGCGCTAACTTTTGGAAATGCGGTTCTGACCATCCTGATCTCCCTGGTGCTCGGGGCAGCGATCAGCCTGACTTATATGAAGACCAGCCCGGCCGGTTATTCGCAAAGCTTCACCTTAACGATGGTGCTGCTGCCGGTCATTGTAGCCATCATCATTCTCCTGATTGGCAGCAACGTGGCCAGAGCGTTCAGCTTGGCGGGAGCGTTCTCGATCATCCGCTTCAGAAGCGCGCCCGGCGATCCCAAGGATATCACCTTTGTCCTGTTCACCATGGCCTCCGGGCTTGCCTGCGGCGTAGGTGCATTCGGATATGCTGTCCTGTTCACCATTATTCTCTGCATCATCATGTTTATCCTGAACCGCACAGGTTTTGGCGTCAGAAAAACGATGCAAAAGACACTGAAGGTCACCATCCCGGAAAATCTGGGCTATGAAGAAGCCTTCGCCGAAGTATTTAACAGATTCAATGTCGCTTATGAGCTGAAAAAAATACGTACGACCGAGCTTGGCAGCCTGTATGAACTGGTCTACAGCGTCACTCTCGATGAACACATCAGCCAGAAGGAGTTTCTGGATGCGATCCGTACCCGCAACGGGAATCTGGATCTGTCGCTGACAATGAGCCCGACGACCACAGAATACTAAAAGCTGAAGGGATGGATTACAATGAGTAAATTAATTTTAGGAAGTAAATTAGGCATGGTTCTGCTGCTGGCAGCTGCGGTGACCGCATGCTCTGCAGGGAACACGGCAAATCAGTCAGCTTCAGCTGCCACTACGGCAGCAGTAACGGCAGCAGCCCAGAGCGGGACATCAGGAAATGTCCAGCTGGCCTATGTCAAAACAGCCGATCTCGTGAGCTTTGATGAAGAGGATACGGCTACAGCGTGGAGTGCAGACAGCACAACTGCAATTACACTGAATGGTACCGGTGCAACCGTGAGCGGTTCCGGGGCGGCAGCTTCCGGCTCTGCGGTAACCATTTCGGCCGGAGGGACCTATGTTGTCAGCGGTACGCTGAATGACGGACAGCTTATCATTGATGTTCAGGACAAAAGCAGCGTTCACCTGGTGCTGAACGGTGCTGCGCTGACCAATAAAGACAGTGCACCGGTCTACATCAAGGAAGCCGGTAAGGTGATCATGACTCTGCAGGAGGGTACAAGCAATTCTGTTACAGACGGAGCCAACTATGTATTTGATGATGCATCGACTGATGAGCCGATTGCGGCGATCTTCAGCAAGGCGGATCTGACTATTAACGGTACAGGCAAGCTTACAGTGGCCGCTAACTATAAAGACGGAATTACAAGTAAAGACGACCTGAAGATTGTATCCGGCACAATTGAAGTCAAGGCTGCCGATGACGGGATTGTCGGTAAGGATCTGATCGCTGTACAGGATGGCAGTATTACGATTAATGCAGAGGGTGACGGCATCAAATCGACGAATGATGAAGATGCGGAGAAGGGTTTCATTGCGATTGCCGGCGGAACCTTTGATATTACCGCTGCGAATGACGGAATTCAGAGCGAAACGTCACTGGTCATCGACGGCGGTACGTACAACCTGATTACCGGCGGAGGCAGTGCCAATGCCGAAGTGAAGACAGGCGACCAGGGCGGTCCTGGCATGGACGGCGGTATGGGCGGTAAAATGGGCGGCGGAATGCGCGGACAGGCTCCGGGAGCTGCACCTGCCGGGGAGGGTACAGCAGCTGCACCGGCAGGTGTACCTGCGCCACCGGCAGACATGCCGGAACCGCCAGCAGATATGCCGGAGATTCCTGATGATGCAGCCGCTGATTCCGCAGCAGTCAGCGGATCTGCAGCTGCGGCCGATACTGCTGCTGCAGCTGCAACAGAGACAGAATCCACCAGTGCGAAAGGGCTGAAAGCCGGCGGCGATCTTACCGTTAACGGCGGCAGCTTCACGATTGATTCTGCCGATGATTCGGTACACAGCAACAGCAATGTCTCCATCACAAACGGTGATTTGCAGATTACGGCTGGTGATGACGGCATCCATGCGGACAGCCTGACAGCCATCAGCGACGGAGTCATCAATATTACGAAAAGCTACGAGGGCATTGAAGGCGGGAACATTACCATCTCCGGCGGCGAGACACATGTAGTAGCATCTGATGACGGCGTCAACGTAGCAGGCGGCAGCGATACTAATGCTGATCAGGCCACGGGCGGAGCCGGCCAGTTCGCAAGCTCCGGCAGCGGAATGCTGACGATCAGCGGCGGTACATTGACTGTAGATGCTGCAGGTGACGGACTCGATTCGAACGGTTCGATTCTGATGTCCGGCGGTACTGTAATTACCAATGGTCCCACCAATGACGGCAATGGCGGATTGGATTATGACGGCACCTTTGAGACTACGGGCGGTTATCTGGTCGTAGCAGGCAGTGCGGGAATGCTGCAGGCCCCAACGGACACATCCAGCCAATACTCGGTCGCCATGACCTTTACCGAATCACAGGAGGCCGGTCAGCTGGTCAATTTGAAGGACAGTGACGGCAATACCATTGCAACCTTCGCGCCATCCAAGAGCTACCGGTCGATTGTTATCAGCTCTCCTGATCTTAAGCAAGGCGGTTCTTACACACTCTCCACTGGCGGATCTTCGACCGGCACAGCCGTAGACGGCCTGTATGCAGACGGTGCTTACAGCGGCGGTACGGAAGTAGTGTCCTTCGAAATCTCAGGCATCACTACCTGGCTCAATGAATCCGGAGTCACCACTGCCACCCAAGGTATGGGCGGGGGCGGCCGGGGAGGCTTCGGCGGAGGCACCAGACCTGAGGGCGGCCGGGGAGCAAGACCTGATGCAGCAGCGACAGAAGACACTGGCACCAGCCCGATGTAAGCGGGAAGGCCCATAAAGAAGCAGCACGTCCCCGGAATAAGGGACGTGCTGCTTTGTTATTCCCTGATGGGAACTGCGTACATAATTGCAGCGGATGCAAATGGTGCGGGTCTGTTGATTCCCATGAAAAGGTAGATATGAGGCGGTTCGATTGGCTGATTTACAGTACCCTTCTGCAATGCGGCAAGGTCTGCTTCAGTGAGCGGCTGTAAGAGGTTAGTGGGAATTACTCCACCTAATCCGGTCCTTTTTCAGCATTTATGAGCTTTAGTTGGAAATTCTCCAGCTATTTGGGTGGATAATGGTCTTTAGCGACTATTTCAGTACATTTAAGTGGACTTTTTCCCGCTAAAATTACAATGCTCATATTTACCAGAGGATTAGGTGGAGAAATTCCACTTAGCTGGAGAGGCTGCCGGCTTGAAGTTCGCTGCACTCATTCCCCAGACCCTGACTCTTTGCGTTCCATAATGCGGTCCACGTATAACTTTGCCTGGAGAAGGTCCAGCCCGGCCGCCTGTCTGACATGCTTTATGATCTCAACGTTGGATTTCCCCTGCGCAAGCATAGTCCTGACCTCATCGTCCAGTTTGGAGTCCATGCTGGCGGCCGGGAAATGAGTTAGTTTACTCTGCAGCCTGCTTACTTTGTTCTGCAAAATGAAAATGTAAACCACTAATAACAGAATGATAATCAAATAATAGATTTCAGACATCGATGATAAACCTCCTGCTGTCTCTGCTTATTTGAGCGGATCACGAAAGTTCGGGGCTTCGGCTTTCCGCTCCAGGTCCCTAAGAAACGCCTCACCGTCGTGATTCTTTTTCCGTGACTTCAGCAGCAAATGGATGCCCCCGCCAATCAGCAGCAGCGAAACGACGATCGTGTTCATATTAGACTGTACCTGATGAATGACATAATAGAATTGTCCGCCGAATTCCGGGAGCACGAGCCGGATCAGGATATAGTAAACGCCGAGGAACAGGAGCGCAAAGCCGACCCAGCCCTGATACCGGGTCCAGCTCTCGATCACGGGCTTGTCATACAGCACCTCTTTGCCGTATTTGCTGCTCTGCTGCAGGCCGTCAAAAAAGCTGTAAAACCATATAACCGGAATAAGAAACAGGAACAAGGAGAGGTTCATCAAATCCAGGATATAAATGCTTCCGAGGAAGATCAGCATAAGCTGCAGGCCTCTTTTTTGCAGTCCGAGATACATATGTCCCGCTCCGGGAAAAGCTGCCAGCAGAGTCGCGAACACCTTGCTTCTCTGGCCGGTGCTTCTGCCGTGCTCAAGCTGTTCGAATAACGTCTTGTCTTCCAGCATCTCGCCAGCCTGCTTGCGGCTCACATGCTGGACCGCATCGAACATGCAGTACAGCCACATGACCGGCAGCAGGAGCAGGAAGACGAGGAAGATCTCCCGGCCGGAAATGGCAGCAACAAAGAACAGCATGACCGCAAGCCCGAAGAACCCGATAAGAAAAGATAAACCGCGCTGTAAAAGGCCTAAATGCAAATGCCCCAAGCCGGGGACGAAGGATAAGAGAATCGTATAAAACCGCTCGCTGTCCCTGCCCTGTCCCCGCCCTTGTTCAGGATACACATAGCTCTCAGGCGGAGGATAGCCGAACGGCGGCTCAAATGTTCCTTCCGGCTGACCCGGCATCTGGCTGTGATAATGGGGATAATACGGATATTGCGGATAATGTGCCGGAACATCCGGTTCCCGCAGGAGCTTGATCACCATATCAAACATGCTGATCATCCACAGGACCGCAGCCATAAATAAGAAAAATAGCGCGACATCCTCCTCCCCGTCCACCCCCAGAATAAAGCCGAATCCGGCCAGCCCGAAAAAGATAAAGCCGTAAATAAACCCCTTCACACGGCTTCTATAATAGTAATGGCCCAAACCCGGTATCATGTTTAGCAGAAAAGCCATCATTTTGCTGCGGTTATGCTGCATGCTGGTTCCATCCTTCCATGTTTATTTTCTATAAGGCTCTGGTTTCATTTCATCCAGCCATCCGGTTGCTTTCTCCACCATCTTCTCACTGTACGGCTGCTGTATTCCGGCATTCAGCTCCAAATGTCCGGGTGCGAGCCAGTCAAATACGCCAGTGGAGAGAAACAGCAGGGTGATGGAGGCTGCGACAGTATAATGGAGCATTTTATGATGAAGCAGGCCTTGTATACGGAAGCGTGTGCGCTTCTGCGGTACGGTCTCTGCATCCGGAGGTGCAATTCGTGCCATTACCTGTTCTGCAAAAGAATCCTGATCCGGCAGTGACGACACCGGGAATTGTGCCAAGGCACTCAGATAGGCGTCCAGAGCTTCCTGATCCTCAAGAAGCAGTTCATCTATGCCGTCCCGCTCCTTATCAGACATTTCTCCCTGTATATATCTTTTCCAGTCCTGCTGATCACGGTTATTCATGCCACGAGGTCTCCTTCCAGTGTGTTCTGATCCACTGCCGCGCCCGGTAAAGTCTCGACTCTACGGTTTTGACCGCAATCTGCGAGTGCTCAGCAATCTGTTCATAGTTTTTGCCGTTCAAATAAAAGTCTACGATAATGTCCCGGTGCTGCGGGGGAAGTGACGATATTTTCTGCAAAAGCATGTCCTTCTGCTCTTTTTTCATCAGCTGATGTACAATGTCGGCCTGAAGGTCGGGGATGTGGAGAACTCCATCGTCCGGTCCGTTAACCTCCGCTGCTCTGCGGTTCAGCCTTCGTTTGGCATCTATAGCCTTGTGCAGGGCAATGCGGGTAATCCAGGTTTTGAAGCCTTCCGAACGGTACTGGGGGAGAGATTTAAAGATTTGCAGAAAGGCTTCCTGTGCGGCATCCTCCGCTTCCTGCGCCTGGTGAAGTACAGAGTAGGTCACCTGGTATATATGCCTGCCATAGGTGTCAATAATTTCACGGAATCTGGCATGGTCACCCTTTACGATTTGATCGATCAAGCTCGCTTCATCAATGACTTCTCTCCTCCTTCCCCACCCCAATAGACGAACCCTTTTTACGAAACCCTGCACTTTCCTGAAAAAAATAATCCATAAAAAATAGACACCCTTATCAATAAGGAATGTCTATTATAAACAACTCACATGAATGGAAGGTTACATAAAATCAAAGAAATAACGGATGACGTGGAAAAATACCGGCGAGGTGTAGGCCAGACTGTCGACCCGGCTCAGGTAGCTTTTGCTCAGGGCGGCGAACTTGTCGTCATCCCCGATCAGCAGGTCCCGCTTGAGTACGGATACGGTCAGGCTGCCGAAAAACCCGCTAAGGCTGATCAGCATTCCGGACAGAAGGCCGAACAGCGGCGTAAGCGGCGTAAGATACGGATAAGTCAGATACGATACCGCGGCCGTTACAATAAAAGCACAGATAAAGCCCTCCCAGGTCAGGCTGGGGTTGGCTGTGGGGACGATTTTTCTTTTGCCGAAATAGATGGATGCCAGGTAGTGGACTGCATCATTAAGCTGTGTCAGCACGACCAGGAACAGCACCAGTCCCGCCCCGTACTCCGGAGTGGCAAACTGGAAATAGGCGAGGTGGCTGAGCCCGAACACCATGAGCATAAGGCCCCACTGGGTGGAGCTGACGCTGCGCAGAAATCCGAGCGTACCTTTGTTGATCACACGCGGAAGCGGCAGCAGCAGAAAAACATAGACGGGTATAAAAACAATAAACATGCCGTACCACTCGATATAGATCCAGTAGAACTGCAGCGGAATCGACAGATAGGCCCACAGGAACAGCCTGCGGTCGGCTTTTCGCGTACGGATCATGGAGAAATACTCCTTGAGCGAGAAGAAGCTGAGGGCCATCAAGGACAGCAAAGAGACGACGGGATTGAACAAGGTGGCCAGGCAAAAAACAAAAAGCATGCCCCACCACGTCTTGATACGGAAGCCGATGCCTGTATAGTCTTTGTCCTTCTGCAGCTTGCTGACCAGCGCATACATGAGATGGATTACCGACAGGGCGGCAAAAATAAGCACTAATGTTAACAGGGACCTGTTCACCAGCAAATCACCAACTTATCAGGAGATAGGATCCCATAAAAGGGATCTTATGTTAAGATATCTAAGGATACAGCTTTTTCATTATGAAGGAAACCTTCAAACTTGATAAGGGGAAATTTTGGAAATGGCAGAGGAATGCTCAGTTTATATCCTGCTTACAAATACCGGAACGCTGTTTACGAGACTCATTCAAGGCTACACAAGAGCGCCGTATAATCATGCTTCGATCTCCTTTAACCGGGAGTTGTCCGAGCTGTACAGCTTCGGGAGGAAGCACGCGAACAACCCGCTGAACGGCGGATTTGTGCGGGAGGATATCAAGACAGGCACATTCAGCAAATACCCGAATACGACTTGTGTCCTCTATGAGCTGAAAGTGTCCGGACGTGAAGTGGAAAAAATGAAGCGGGTGCTGCACATTTTTATCCGCAGCCGCCAAAAATATCTGTATAACATTCTCGGTGTGATCGGCATTGCGCTCAAGGAGCCGGTGGAGTTCAGCAATTCATACTTTTGCTCACAGTTTGTTGCGGAAATTCTGGACCGGTCGGGGATCAAGCTGTGGAATAAGCTGCCTGCACTGGTGACACCGGATGACTTCCGGCAGAGCAGCCGGCTGCGGCTGGTGTACGAAGGGAAATTAAGTGAATATAGTACAACTTAGCCTTCCCGGGGAAGGCTAAGAGATCTCCAGAACCCATAATCCGCTGGTTAAGCCTGCTCCGGTACGATGACCTGCACATATTGCGGGATAGTACTAAGCCGGATGGGAAGGGCAGGCCCTTCTTCACCGTCAACATTGGTCATAATGGTATCAGCAGAGCTGACATGGACCTGTCTGGCTGTAAAGTAGATGACATCCTTGTGGTTTTTGAGATTGCCCAGCAGGAGAGACAGGCTGACGGTGAGGGTTTTGAACAGGTTCAGGTCTTTGATGATATAGCAGTGCAGCAGGCCGTCATCGACCGCGGCTTCCGGGGCAAGCCTTTGAAATCCGCCTACAGAATTGGTCAGAGCGGCAATGAACAGCGGAGATTCGCCCTCCCAGACCTTATCATCATGACGGATGACCAGAGGGTGTCCGGTATTAGCGCCTGTAAGATCCTTAAGGCCTTCCTTGAGGTAGGCAAAAGCCCCCAGTCTGGATTTATCCTCCGATGTTACGGCGGATACTGCTTCAGCCAGTGAACCTGCGGCTACCACGTTTACGAACATCCGGTCGTTCAGGCGGCCGATATCCACCTGCTGCACGCTGGAGGAGGTTAAAGTCTGTATGGCCTGGAGGGGGTCGAGCGGAATCTGCAGGGCGCGGGCAAAATCATTGACCGTACCTAGCGGAATAATTCCAATCTTGGGCCGGTGGGTCTGGCCGCTGAGCCCGTTAATGACCTCATGGAGTGTTCCGTCACCGCCGATCGATACGACCAGATCATAAGCCTCCCCGCACGCAGTGATGCAGAAATCAGTAGCATCGCCTATTTTTGCCGTCTCATTGACTGTAACCGTATATCCTTTTTCCCGCAAAATTTCTTCTACGGATGCAATATGCTCCAGGGCCTGCTCTTTGCCGGATGAAGGGTTGATAATAATCATGGCATGCTGCATACATAACGTCCTCTCTGATTGGCATAGGTTACGGTTCTTTTCAACCCATTACCCGAAATAACCGGCTTTGATCTAGCTTGCCGTGCAAAAAGAAAGCGTCCGGACACTCAGGTGTCCGGACGCTTCTTTGCATGTGGGCCGTCGGCCGCTGGTCTGTCAGCGCTCTCTGCTGCGTCTGCGGTGGGAATCGGCGTAGGCAGCGTGCCGGAAATGAAGAATAGGATCATCCGATAAGGCCATTCCTTCAGAAATTGCGGAAGGATCCATTACCAGACCCTCCTGTTCACCGGTGATACCGGTTATGAACAGGCGTCCGATGCCGATTCTCCGCCGGTCCTCCGGCCAGGCCCGGGTCGGGTCGTCGGTTGGATCGTCCTTTTCACCGAATACGGCGATCAGCTGGAATACGGCCGGCTCATCTTTAAGGCGAAGCTCCAGTTCCTCCTCCAGATAATTGTCCGGCTGTGCGGCAGCGTCCCCGGCGGACAGGCTCCGCACGCCTGCATCCGGCTTCCACTCAAATTTTACCGGGCGGCTATTACCCTCATGGTCCTTGAAGAAGTAAGCATGAATACAGTAATAATGAGATTCGGCATAGCTGGCCGGGGGCTTCAGCCGCCGGACGGCAAGCATTGCTTCCTTACTCTCGGAGAAGTGCGCCGTAATTTCTTTGACCAGATCAATGGGACCCAGCTTACCCTTGCGCGCCTGATGAACGGACTGAACAATGTCCACGAAAGATTCCGGGGTACGGGCGAAAAAGACCGGTATCGTAACCCCGACCAGGCTGCTCACTTCTCCGTCAGGCAGAGAGAACTGTACCGCCATTCCTTTGGCCGGTGAAAGGACATCCGCCAGCGCGGGGTCAGTGGAGCTGCCTGAGAAGCGGACAATGGCCTCTGATTCCTGCAGCTGGAGATGCGGAGCCGTAGTGAATGCTGCAGCCAGGCCATTCGGCCGGAAGACAGCCCGGCAGCAAATCCCCTTGGCATGGGCGCGGCGGTAACCCGGATGAATGCCCGATAATCCCTCGATGGCATCTACCGCATGGGCGGCCAGTGCATCAGGGCCGGCTGCCTGCGCGGAAACTCCGCGTGAATCTGAAATATGCATAACGAAGCTCTCCTCCCGTAAATGTTATCAGCTTAAAGCTATGGATCCGGTTCTTGTAGAGCGGATAATTGGCTATATTACCATTCATTACCACGTGGATTTTTTGTTAAACTGCTGCGCTGCAGTATTTGCTGAATAAAATGACAATTATCTGTTCTTCCAATATTTTAGCGGTGATAACAGACCTCGGATTTGGTATACTTTCGGCAAATTGCAGCCAGAGGGAGCCGAGAACAATCGGAATAAAAAAATTATGGGGCCGGATAGCAGTGGCAGCGGCAGCCGTCTGGTGTGCAGGCGGAGTGTATATTCAGCATGCATCTGCCGGGGCTGTGCTGCCTTTTGACGATATCGCAGCCAGCTATGCCCGGAATGAAATCATAGATTTATATAATCAAAGGATATTGACCGGTACCTCGGAGACAAGCTTTTCTCCAGCCAAGCCGATTACCAGAGCCGAGTTCATCACCGTGCTGGACCGGCTGCTGAAGCTTGAGCCAGTGCCTGGTCCTATATCACCTTATACCGATGTTGCAAAAAATGCATGGTATTATGGCTGGATCCAGGCAGCGGTCCAGCTGGAGCTGGCGAGCGGCACCTCGGGATCGACCTTTGCTCCGGCACAGCCGGTTACACGGCAGGAGGCGGCGGTATGGATGGCCAGGGCACTTAAGCAGCCGGAGAATACCACAGCTGCACAAACGGCCTTCAAGGATAAGACTGAGGTTGCCGCCTGGGCAGGCAGCGCTGTGGGTGCTGTCAGCAGGCTTGGCTTGATGAAGGGCGATGAGATGGGGGCCTTCCGGCCGTCGGATAAGATTACGAGGCAGGAGACAGCGGTGCTGATTGACCGTGTACTGCAGCGGAAGCCGTGGGCGGCAGAGCTTGCAGAGGCGCCGGATCAGCAGATTGTGCTGGGCTGGCAGTACGGCCAGACGACAGCCCAGTATGAGAGTACCATTCTAAGATCCAATGTAAATACGTTATCTCCGCGCTGGTTTTTCGTAGGCGGGACCGGAGCTGTTACGGATTATACCGATGCCTCACTCGTTCACTGGGCTGAGAAGAAGGGGAAGCAGATCTGGGCAATGATGGGCAACCGGTCCGACCTCGCCGCTACACATCAGCTGCTCTCCAGCGCGTCATCGAGAAACACTGCGGTGAATCAACTGGCGGCAGCGGTCAGCAAATACGGGCTGGATGGCTTGAATATTGATTTTGAGAATGTGGGCGGCGCAGACCGGGCCGCGCTGACTGCCTTTGTTACACAACTGGCTGCCAGGCTGCACGCCCTCGGAGCCGTACTGTCGGTCGATGTCTCTCCCGATCTCGGGACAGACTGGACGGAGGCGTTTGATTATGCCGCGCTTGGCAGACAGTCCGACTATATCGTGATGATGGGCTATGATGAGCACTACAGCGGCAGCCGGAATCCGGGGTCCAATGCTTCACTGCCCTATGATGAGAAAGCGGTAAGCACACTGCTCAAAGCCGTTCCCAGTCAAAAGGTGATATTGGCCCTGCCGTTCTTTAACCATGACTGGACGCTGAAGCAGGACGGGATATCTCCGTCCTCAGCTCCGCTCTCATTAATAGAGCAGAACGCGATTGTAAGCCGCTACGGGCAGCGTCCGGTGTGGGACAGCGTCATTGGGCAATATGTGTTCAGTTACACGGCACAATCGCTGAAGCACACCATTTGGCTGGAAGACGGCCGTTCCTTAACTGCCAAATTTAACCTTGCGGCGAAGCATAAGCTGGCGGGGATTGCTTACTGGCATATCGGCGGAGAGAGTCCCGATATTTGGACCAGCCTGGGCAATGCCGAGAAATTTGCAGGCTATTCATTTTGACAGGAGCCCTCAGGGGCTCTTTTTGATTTCAAAAAGAGGGAGATGCTTGAATAAATCTGTCTGTAAACCGATATAAATTTAGATTATTAAAAATTGCGATAAACACCTCGAAATATAGGAACAACCAGACTTACTAAAAAAGGTGGCTTTAAAAATATGTATAAAGTAGATTCGCTGGAGCAGCTCATTGCTGCAATTCCTTTGCTGAAAGCAGCGGTCCCCGCTGATTTATCTATCGCAGTCTGCGATCTGGAGAAATTCCTCGCCTATTGGCCGGGTGACAATATTCATTTGAATATTCAGGCAGGCCAATTCCTGCACCCGGAGGAACCGCTCTCTGCTGCAATCAGGAGCAATACGGCACTGAAAGCGGAGGTGCCTGCTGAATTTTATGGCTTTGAATTTACCGGAACGGCAACACCGGTTCATAACCTTGAAGGCGAGGTGATCGGCGGCATTGCGGTACAGCTCAGACGGCAGAGCGAGCTGATAGCGATATCCGATCAGTTGGCCGTCTCGCTCAGCCAAGCCAGCGCCCGGCTCCTGCAGATAGCGGACGGATCGAGTGAGCTGGCTGATTCTACCCAGCAGCTGCTCGCGATTGCACACAGAAGCAGCAGCCAGGTGAATGAGACGGATAAAGTGGTGTCTCTGATTAACAATGTTGCCAGTCAGACCAACCTGCTGGGCATTAATGCGGCGATTGAAGCGGCCCATGCCGGCGACAAAGGCAGGGGGTTCGGAGTCGTAGCCCAGGAAATCCGCAAGCTGTCGAATGAGACTGTGAATTCTACCAAAACCATTCAGGATACGCTCGGTTCCTTCAAGGCGGCGACCTCGCAAATGGGGGTTTCTATCGAGCGGATTGCGGCCATCGTCGAAGAGCAGGCAGCATCCTCAGAGCAAATCTCAGCGTTCATTGCCGAGATTCAGCAGATGTCCGAGAAGCTGAATGAATTCGCCAGGAAGCTGTAGGCAGCTGTAATGCAGCCGGCAGATTCACCATAAAGCCTTATTTTAACTGGAACGATCAGGGGGATTGGCATAACGATTTACTTGTTATTTTTGCTGTTCACGTCCACAATAAGCTGATAGTAAGCAATATAAGGGAGAAGCAGGAATGAATGATGTAAGGGCAAGGAATAAAGTGAAAGTAATTGGAGAAGGCGCGCAGACGATTGTGTTCGCCCATGGCTTTGGATGCGATCAGAGCATGTGGCAATTTATAACGCCTTACTTTGAACAGAAATACCGGCTGGTACTTTTTGATTATGTCGGTTCCGGCAACTCTGATTTAAGCGCATACAGTGTTGAGAAGTACGGTACGTTCCGCGGGTATGTACAGGATTTGCTGGATGTTATCGAACTGCTGCAGCTGACCGATATTATTTTTGTAGGGCACTCTGTCAGCTCCATGATCGGTATGCTGGCTTCCATAGAGCGGCCGGAGCTGTTTGGCAAGATGGTGATGATCGGGCCCTCACCCCGTTATCTGAATGACAGCGACGGGTATTTCGGCGGATTTGAACGAAGCGATATTACCGAGCTGCTGGAGATGATGGAGATGAATTTCAGCGGCTGGGCCAGCTTTATGGCACCGCTTGCGATGAACAATCCGCATCTGCCGGAGCTGACTCAGGATTTGGAGCGCAGCTTTATTGCTGCCGACCCCGTGATTACCAGGGAATTTGCGGAGGTTACGTTTTTGTCGGATCACCGTAAGTCGCTGGCTGAGGCCGCGGTGCCCACTCTGATTCTGCAATGCTCGGATGACAGTATTGTCCCTTTGCAGGTTGGTGAATATTTGCACAAAAATTTGAAGAACAGTGAGCTCCGCCTGATGCAGGCAAAGGGACATTACCCTCATATCAGCCACCCGGAGGAGACAGCTGCGCTTATTAATGAGTATCTATGAAAACCATAAGATTATGCAGTAATGCGAGGTTATTTACCAATGGATGAACGACTGGAATATGCACCGTGCGGATACCTGTCTATCACACATCAGGGCATCATTACGGATATGAATCATACCTTCCTGTATCTCTTGGGATATACACGGGAGGCTCTGCTGCATAAGCATATTGAATCTATAATGTCCAAGGCCAACCAGCTGGTTTTCCATTCTTATTTCTACCCCAATATCAACCTGCACGGGCATGTAGAGGAGCTGTTCATCAGCCTGAAGAACGGCTGGGGTGAACCGGTGCCGTACATTCTGAACGGCCGCAGTCTGGTGTCAGATGGCGTACCGGTTATTGACTGCGTGCTGGTACAGATGAGCAAACGCATGGACTATGAGCTGGAGCTGCGTTCGGCCAAGAAGCAGATTGAAGAAGCCTTTTGGCAGAAGGATCAGGCACTGGCCAGCCTGGGCCAGATTCACTCCGAAATTCAGCAGAAACAGGCCGAGCTTATGGAGCTTAATGCCATTCTGCTGGAGCTGTCTACTACAGACAAGCTTACGGGGCTTAAGAACAGAAGATATTTCGAAGAGAAGCTGAATGATCAGCTGGAGCAAGCCGCAAAGACGCAGCAGCCGTTGTCCCTGCTTATTATTGATATTGATCACTTCAAACAGGTAAATGATACCTTTGGGCATCAGACCGGGGATCATGTCCTGGAGAAGCTGGGGAGCCTGCTGAAATTCCATTCCCGTGAAAAGGATATTATAGCCAGATACGGCGGAGAAGAGTTTGTAGTCATTCTGCCGGATATCAATGCTTCCGAAGCCGGGATGGTGGCCGAAAATTTGCGGCAGGTGACAGCACAGACAGTCTGGGATACCGGACATATCACGGTAAGCATCGGTATTGCGACCTGTACAGAAGGTGTTTCAGCCGATACTCTGCTCAAGAAAGCCGATGAGGCCCTGTATACTTCCAAAAAAGAAGGCAGAAACCGCGTGACCCACAGTTTGAAGCTGGCCGGAAAGCTCCTGTAAGGGGCTTTTTTGATATAAAGAAAAAGCCCCTTAAGGGCAGCAGACATGTGGCGGGGTCTGCTGTTAAAGGGGCTCTTAATGTTACTGCTGCAAAATTCTGCGGGCGGTCACAAACCGTTCCTTCCACTGGCCGTCGAAGGGCTCGATATGGACACCCTCTTTTTTGGAATAGGTATGCAGAATCTGATTATTGCCTGCATAGATTCCGACATGTCCTATGTCCAGGCCCCGTGCGCTGAAGAACAGCAGATCGCCTTTACGGAGCTCATTCAGCCCGACCTTCACCCCTTCTTTGGCCTGATCGTAGGAGACGCGGGGAAGGTCTACCGACAAGATATCGGCAAACAGGCGTTTTACAAAGGAAGAACAGTCGAACGTATCTGTCTGATCCGGTGATGCCCCGAATTCATAGGGTGTCCCCGTAAACGTTTTGCCGTATGCCAGCAGCGCATCCGCCTGCTTGTCCAGCAGCGAAGAGCTGGTATAGTCCGTATATTTCGGTTTAGCTGATATGTATCCGGTACGGTTATCCTCTGTCCGCACTTCCAGCCAGAGCGCACCGGCCTCGCGTATGACATGAACCTTGGCGCCCGCAGCCAGCATTTCCGGCTGAACAAGGCTGCTCTTTCCGTCCGCAGCGCTGCGCACATTGACACCCCACTTAATGGATGTTTCATAGTTTACAGCAGATGCAATCCGTACAGAACGGGTGGCCTGCTCCCAGGATACTGTGCTTCCGAGCGCTTCACTGATCACACGCAGCGGAATCATGCTGTATCCTCCGGAGATTTGACCGGGCACGGACAGACTCACGGTAGTCCCGTTTACCTTGGCTGCGGACTCCCCCATACGGTAGGTCAGCTTGGTGCCGCCCTTGGTTGCGGTGACCGTCTTGGATGTGTTGTTCCAGGACAGCCTCGCACCCTGCTGCTCAAATACGCTGCGCATGGGAACCAGCACATTGCCGTTAATATTGAGCGGGGCAGCTTCAGGCTGAAGGCGTGCACCGTCCAGATAAATCGATACTGACGCCGCCGGAGCACTGTGTGTCTGGGCTGCTGCACCGGCATGCGCAGAGGTTGAACAGAATAAGGGCAGAGCCAGCAGCGTGAGCAGGATATTTTTGCTTTTCGTCATGTATTCATCACCTTATGGATAGATTTGGTCTCTATACATTGGACTATGACAAGACAGAATGGTTGTGTGGCAATTGTTGCCAACGCGTGTGGCGGGAACCGGAAGAGAGGCGGTGGCACCGGCAAAAAATGAAAATGCAGACGGCTAACTAACGCACTATAGCATGATGCAAATTGGACCTGGACCACAGCGTTACTATCCGGCAAACGCCTTAAGAGACATGTACAGATCAAGCCAAGTGGAAAATCTCCATCTGTTTCACTGAAAAATGCCGCTATTCCAATCCTTGTTGGAAAAACTCCACTTAAATGTACTGGATGAGTCTCAAAAAGCTCGTATCCGCCTCAATAGCTGGAGAATTTCCGGCTAAATCTCTTAAACACGCAAAATGAACAGGATTAGGTGGAGGATATCCAATTAGGCTCCGCAGCTCTCTAGCTGCGGCAGACTTTGCGGACCCCTCTAGCGGATGCACGAGTAAATCAGCGATCTCAGTCCCACCGAACCACAGTATCCCGGTGCCAATTCACATAGCTGTACTTCTTACAACTATAACGCCGAAATCTTGTGCCGTATAAGCATTAGCTGCATGTTCTGCAATTAAAAGTCTCCAAATTCCGCAGAAAGAGAGAATTCGCTATTTTTACATGCACAGAATGCAGTTAAACTTTGAAATCCGGTTTTTCGCAGCCTTTTAACTGCAGTAAATACAACTAAGCGTTATGCCCTCCCACACAGATCCTCCCCATTGCGTACCGGCGCAGCATCTTGAAGCGTCACTCGGGAAAACACCGCTTCACTGTACCTGATACGGCCAATCTAGTAAAACACCTTCCTCTGCAGCAGATCCAGCGCCTGTGCGATCTCCCGGCGCTCGGCTTCATTCGCCTGTGAAATCCGCTCCGCGAACCGGGCCGCAACCGTCAGGAAAGCCTCGTTCATCATCGCCTGGCCGGAGGGAGATAAGGTGATGCCCTGTTTCCGCCGGTCGAGCGGATCGGTCACTTTGTCACAAAGACCCTTTTCACTCAGTTTGCGCATCTCCCGGCTCGTATTCGGCATGGACATATGCATACAATCGCTGATTTCACTTAACGTTACAGGCTGGCTGACAGCGATGTACTCCATTATTTTATACTGGACAGAGGTTAGCTCTGCGGATTTCACATCTTTGGTTATCTCGTTTGTAATCTGATGGACGGCGGTGGTAAAAGCCACAATTTTCTGAAATAAAACGCTGTTGTCCATACAATCACCTCCAGATGAAACGATAGCAAAATAATTATCTAAAAACAATTATCTTTTGACAACTAAAATCAGGATGTGCTACCCTTTTGTTATCAAATGACAAGTAAAGGGGAATCCTCTGTATGAACACTCTGATCATCTATACACATCCGAATCATCACAGCTTAAGTTATGCTTTTTTGCAGGAAGTCATCCGGGGAAGCAGTGAGAACCGGCATATCTCCGCGATTCAGGTGCTTGATTTGTATGAGGAGGGGTTCGATCCGGTACTGATTTTTAATGAAAAAAAGCGCAGGAGGGATATGCACAGTGATCCAGCGCTGGCCAAGTACAGGGAACAGCTGAGCTGGGCGGATCAGATTGTTCTTGTCTATCCGATCTGGTGGGGACGGCCGCCGGCGATGCTGATGGGCTACATAGACCAGATGTTTGCTTCCGGTTTTGCCTACCGTGACAAGGGCGGCCTGCTTCCGGAAGGACTGCTGAAGGGAAAATCGGTGGTATGCGTTTCCGTGATGAAGGGACCCGCTAATTATCCGCTGCTGTGGCTGGGGAATGCCCATAAAATGCTGATGCGCAAGGCACTGTTCAACTTTGTAGGCATCCGTAAGGTGAAATTTTTTGAGTTCGGAAGCATGGAAAGTCCGCGGGGGAAGCACAGCAGGAAGCTGCAGCGGATCTACCGTTATTTTCAGACGGTCAAAGCATAGGACAAAGATTAGGATTTGACATCTTCAGCACATGTAACTACAATAGTTACAGGATAACAAATGTTCAACCGGCAGGATATGAAGAAGACATTAGCATAAATAAATATTTTTATACGGAGGTTATGGATATGAAAATCGGATTGACCGGAGCAACAGGACATTTTGGTGCAATTGTGGCAGAGAGACTTCTCGCCTCCGTACCAGCGGAGAATATTGTGGTCAGTGTAAGAAACCCGGAGAAGGCAGAAAACCTGCGGGCCCGTGGAGTGGAGGTAAGACATGGCGATTTTGATCAGCCGGAGACGCTGGATGCGGCGTTCGCAGGCGTGGACCGTCTGCTTATCGTGTCCGCGGACGGCGACAATGATACACGGATCCGCCAGCATAAGGCCGCTGTCGATGCCGCTGTCCGTGCAGGCGTAGGCTTTATTGCTTATACCAGTGCAACCAACGCAGAGGAGAGCCCATTGTTCCTGGCCCCTGTACACCGCACAACAGAAGGCTTCATCCGGGAAACCGGGATTCCGTACACCTTCCTGCGCAATAACTGGTATCTGGAGAATGAAGCGGGGTCCATTCAGGCTGCTGCAGCCGGTGCGCCATGGGTAACCTCGGCAGGGAACGGCAGAGTAGGCTGGGCAACCCGCCGTGATTATGCAGAAGCTGCGGCAGCGGTTCTGACTGGTGAAGGACATGAGAATAAGACCTACGAATTGTCCGGACCTGCGCTGACCCAGGAAGAGCTGGCTGCAGTTGTCGGCGGAGTACTCGGCAAAGAGGTTGCTGTGCAGCAGGTGGATGATGCCGGATATTCCAGTGTCATGGCCAGTGCCGGTGTGCCGGACTTTGCCCTGCCGATCGTGGTTGCGATCCAGCAGGCCATTCGTGAAGGCGCTCTGGATCTGGAGAGCAGCGACCTTACGAACCTGCTGGGCCGCCCGCTTACACCGCTCAGCCAGGGTGTCAGCGATTTGCTGAATGCAGACAAGGCGTAACACCGTTTGACTAAAGCCAGCCGCTTACCCGGCCGGTCGCCATAAGAAGAGGCTGTCCTCCGTAGGTCATTATCACTCTGACCGGAGAACAGCCTCTTTTTGAATTACCGTTATTCTGCCTGCTCAAAGCAGCTGTCCAGAAGTCCGCGGACTCCCTCATCCAGATCTGCCTGCGGCCCCGGCTCCAGCCATTCTCCCGGAATAAGGATGTAGCAGCCGGAGCTGTGCTTGAGGTAGCTGTAGATGATCTGGGCTTCGTCAATTTTATGGCGGTTGACCTCATCAGGGGGCTGGTCTTTTGCCAGGCGGAAATGATCCCTGACCGCTGAGGTGATCAGCTGCTGCAGTCCGGGATGTCCGCTGTCCAGCTTGTCCTGATGGATGATCCGGCTGCCCTTGATCAGAATGAGCTTCAGTGCAGCCTCACTGACCGATTCCAGCACAGCGATGTTGCGGTTTTCCTCCGTAAATCTGGAGACCTTTTCCTTATGCAGCAATGCCTGCACTGCCCCGGTATAGTCGCGGTATTTGGCCGCTGCCTCAAAATCAAACCGCTCCGCAGCCTCCTCCATACGCCGCTCCAGATCGTTCAAAATTCCGGTATCACTCCCGTTTAACAGTGCGATGACCTGATCGATGATCAGATTATACTGCTCCAGCGCTTTCCCGCCCCCGCACATGCCGATACACAAGCCCAGCGAATGGTTCAGGCACAAACTGTTTTTGACATGAGGGCTGCTGCACAGAATCCGCTGGGATTCCTTGATGCCCTGGATCGCTCTTTCCACCGTGCTTCTGCTCGTGTAAGGGCCGAAATGATGGCTTTTCTCCCCTGCACCAGGCTCATAGCCGACTTCAAGCTGGCGGTAAGCCCCCTCTCTGCGGATAGAGATGTAGGTATAGGCGAGCGGATTTTTCATTTTTCTATTGTACATGGGCTTGATTTCTTTAATCAGCTGGCATTCCAGCATAAACGCTTCAAATTCGGTATCAGTAAGCCTGTATTCGAGGTCCCGGATGTTGCTGACCAGCCGTTTGACCTTGGGTGAGTGCCCTTTGGAGTTGTAAAAATAGGACTGCACCCGTTTCTTCAGCTGCTTGGCCTTACCTACATAGATAATATGCCCGAGACTGTCCTTCATCAGGTACACGCCGGGAGTCAAAGGGAGGTTTGCTACCTTTTCTGACAGATTCACAGGGATGACCACTCCTCCGCTGATCAGATTTTCTAGTAAATTCTAGTATATACGATGCCGGCGGCGGGGGCGACAGGAAAAGATGGCTGCAAATGTGACAAAATCCACAAGAATTGGCACCGAAAGACACTATCATGAAGTAGTCAAAGATAAATTTCGACAAAGCTGGGGGGCTTTTCATGAAATATTCAATCGGGGAGTTCGCGTCAATTCTCGGCGTCACAGCAGATACACTGCGCTTATATGAGCGGCATGATATTGTCAGGCCGGTCAAAGACCATCACAATAACTACCGATATTTTGGCGACCTGGATGCCAGAAACCTGCTGTCGAGCAGGTGGTACCGGAGTCTGCAGATTCCGCTCCAGGATGTTGCCGAGCTGATAAATGACGCACCGTCGGAGCGGGTAGTTGATACAATCGCTGCCGCACGGCTGCAGTTAGAGGCGGAGATCAGGCGCAGCACGCTGCTGCTGGAGAAGATGGAGGAGATTCACAAGGAGCTCCGGATGATCGGCGGTTCCTTTTACAAGTGCAGGATCAGGCAGGCGCCGGGGATGTACCGGATCCAGCAGACGGACAGGAATACCCTTCTTCAGAAGGATTGTCTCAAAAGAACGGTTCAGGAATGGATGGAGCTGCTGCCTTTTACCTTCTACTCTTTTCGTATAGAGAATACGGGAGACATCTGCGGAAACGCCGGTCTGAGCTACAGCTGGGGGCTGGCTCTGCTTGAAGCCGATCAGGACAAGCTTGCGGTCTGCCTCAATGACAGTGTGGAATATGTTCAGCCTGGCACCTGCATCTCTTCAGTGATTGTTTCGCATGACGAGGAGTATCTTGAGCGGGGGGCGTTCCAATTCATGCTGGATTATGCTGAAGAGCACCGCTATGCCATCACCGGGGATATCACGGGCAAAATTTTGTTTACCGAAAGAACGGGCGGAGAGCACAAGACTTATCTGGAGATCAACATTCCTATTTGATTGCTTAGATTGAGAAAAGTTTCACATATAGTTCATTGACCTTGGTCCTGCACTAAGGTTTACACTCTGGGCATATTCATCGGGCTCTGATGAGCTTCATAAGGACTGCTAACAACGATACAGGGGGAAAAGAAAGTGCACAAACGATCATCATCCAAAATGTTCATGGTAACACTGTGTCTCATCATGCTGCTTACTGTCATTAGCGGCTGCAGCGGCAATTCAGCTGAACAGGAAGCTTCAGTACCGCCGTCCGCTTCACCGGAAGCATCGCAGGTGCCGGAGGAATCAGCAGAAATACCGGATTCTTTTAAGGCAGGAACCTACAAGGCGGAGGCCGACGGTAAAGACGGCAAAATCCAGGTGGAGGTAACGCTGGATGAGAAGCAGACCATTACGGATATCCAGGTGCTCAGCCAGAATGAGACGGCAGGCATCGGTGTCGAGGCGATCAATAAAGTGAAGGAAGAGATCATTGCCGGCCAGACACTGGCGGTCGATGCCGTCAGCGGCGCTTCCGAATCCAGCAGCGCGCTTCTGGCTGCGGTTGAAGATGCCCTTGCACAGGCAGGCGGCAACGTGGAAGCTTTCAAATCCAGAGCCGTGGCCAAATCCGGCGAAGGCAAAACAGAACAGCTGTCGGCAGATGTCGTAGTCGTAGGTGCCGGGGCTTCCGGCGTATCGGCAGCCGTGTCTGCTGCAGACAAAGGGGCCAAGGTCATCCTTATCGAGAAGACAGCCACGATCGGCGGCGCGAGCAATTTGTCCTGGGCGGGCAAGTTCTACAATTCCTCGGCCGCGGTCAGCAGCGGGCTCAAAGTCAATGTGGAGCAGGAAATCGCCGACTGGATCGTGGACAACCACTGGCGTGTGGACGCCGGAGCGATCCGCCAGTATGTAACCGAGTCGGGTGCAACCTATGACTGGCTTGATGAAAAAGGCTACAAGACGACTTTTATCAATTTTGACGGGGAACAGCTGCATATGCTTCCGGCTTATGAGACCCGCCAGGATCTGCTTCGCGCTATGCTTGCCGCTTCGGTGGAGGCAACAGGCGGGGAGGTCCTGACCGAAACGACGGCCAAGAAGCTGATGACCGGCAGAGATGGTGCGGTTACAGGTGTAGTTGCCGAGAAGGCTGACGGCACAACACTTGAAATTACCGGAAAGAGCATCATCATGGCTACAGGCGGTTATGCTGCCAATAAGGAAATGGTTAAAGAGGCTTTTGGATTCGAGGGTGTGAACGGCGGTCTTGGCCAGAATATCGGGGAAGGACTGCAGATGTCCTGGGATGCCGGGGCCAAGGTGCCCGACAATTTTGGCGGCCAAATGCTGCACCAGACGCTGGCCAGAGCGACCGAAAAGCTGAAGGCCCAGTATGAGCCGTTCGCTGCCAGCTATCCGCTGATGCTGACCTATCTCCCTAACTTCATGAATGTCGGCTCCTCCGGCGCGCGCTTCAGGGATGAATCGGCAACATTGACCGCCGTAGCGGCTGCCAACACCAGTGCTTTTAACGGACCTTATCATCTGGTAATTGTCTCTAAAGCGCAGATTGATGCCCTGACGGCCAAAGGAATGAACGGTGTAAAAGCGCCTGCGCTTCCGGGCATGCCGCCGGAGTTCTATGCGGTGTTCGCTGACCAGTTCAAGCTGGATACGCCTTGGAAGGATGCAGACAAAGTATTTGAAGCGATGGTTGCCAATGGCGACGGCTTTAAAGGCAATTCCATTGAGGAGCTGGCAGCAAACGCCGGTATGGATACAGCTGTATTCACTGAAGCGTTCAACAAGTATCAGGAAGCGACCCGGACCGGCGTTGATACGGAATTCGGCAAAACGAAGGATTACCTGCTTCCGATGGGAGACAGCGGTCCATACTATGCGATTATCGCTGAGATTAATAACCTGGGTTCGGTCGGCGGACTGCTCGTCAATACCCAATTCCAGGTGCTCAATGACCAGCGTGTACCAATTAAGGGATTGTACGCAGTAGGCCTTGAATCAGAAGGTGTACTCTACAATGATACTTATGTCGGCAACGGCGTCGGTCTCGGCTACTCCTTCACTTCCGGCCGTCTTGGCGGTGAAGATGCAGCTGCCAGCGCCCTGGCGAAATAGAGGACAGCTCTGCTTGAAAGAGCTGTTGTTAAGGGGAAGCCTTCAGGCTTCCTCTTTGTGCTGCGGCTATGATAATATGAGGTGGAAATATCAGGGTGTCCGGAAGCTCTGTCACCCGGAAGAGAGGCTTGGCATGGTGATTAAACGAGGTAACTGCCCGGTGCGGTTGAACTAATCTGATAACAGATTGATACCGGGCTTAGAGGAAGGGAATGTTATCAGTGAAGCGCTCAGCTGCACCTTATCCGCACAGCAAACATTAGCATGCGAGAGGGGTACAGTTCATTATGAAAACTGAAAATTGGAAGCAAATATGGCTGCAGGAGGCCCGACGGACCTTCACTGGCTGGGATTTCTCTTCACTGTCCGGACGGATGGAGGAAGAGAAGTTACCCTGGGATTACGAAGCAGCCGTTAAATCATATATGGGCCAGAACAAAGGCAACCTGCTGGACATGGGCACCGGCGGAGGGGAACTTCTTCTGTCGCTGTCGCCGCCACGGAACAGAACCTATGCTACAGAAGCGTATCCGCCTAATGTGGAGTTATGCAGGGGACGGTTCCCTTCCCACGGCATTGAGCTTAGGCAGGTGTTCAGCGATGAGGCCCTGCCGTTTGAAGACGGATTCTTTAGCCTGGTTATTAACCGCCATGAATCCTTTTCTGTCCGTGAGGTGCACAGGATTCTGCAGCCAGGGGGCGTATTCATCACCCAGCAGGTTGGAGGACAGAATAACCGGGCCTTATCAGAGTTTCTGTTAGGTGATGAGGCTGCTGCTGCAGATGAAGCCTTCAGCCTGGAACCGGTCTGTGCTGAACTCCGCAGCAGCGGGTTTACAGTCCTTGAAGCGGACGAGGCTTATCCGGTGCTAAGATTCCGGGATATCGGGGCCTTGGTGTACTTTGCCACAATTATTGAATGGGAGTTTCCCGGCTTTACTGTGGAAAAGTGCTACGAGAAGCTGTGCATGCTCCAGGATATGCTGATACAAGAGGGCGCCCTTGAGAGTACCGAGCACAGATTTATGATTATTGCCGTCAAACAGCCGGACTATCTCCGGGAAGAGCCGCACTGACCCTGCGAACATACGCCTATTCCTCCGCATAGCATATAGCACCATCCTGCGGAAGAGAAAAGGGGCGCGTTCCAAATGGGCATACATTTAAGTGCGATCCACTATGTATATCTGGTGTTTATTGTGTTTATACTGGCGCTGCTGATCCGGCGGCGTGATACGACAATGATTTGTGTAGCCGGGATTTTTGCCCTGGGGCTGCTTGCCACGCAGAGTCTGAGCGGCTCGGTGTCGGGGATCTTTAATTCTTTTATTTACGCGACGACAGAACTGCTCGGCACAATTATGATTATTTCGATTATTGTGGCGATGAGCCGGATTCTGATTATCACAGGCATCAATGAGACGATGGTTGCCCCGCTTACCCGCTTTCTGCGCACACCGGCGATGGCTTACTGGGGCATCGGGATCATTATGATGGTCACCTCGTTCTTCTTCTGGCCTTCGCCGGCAGTTGCGCTGGTCGGTGCGGTTCTGCTTCCGGTGGCGGTCCGTGTCGGCCTGCCTGCACTTGGTGCGGCCATGGCCATGAATTTGTTCGGCCACGGCATCGCCCTTTCAGGGGATTATATTATTCAGGGAGCGCCGAAGCTGACCGCTGATGCCGCCGGGCTTCCGGTGACAAGTGTAATGGAAGCCAGCGTACCGCTTGTGATTGTCATGGGGGTTGTCACCACGGTGGCTGCCTTCTGGATGATGCGCCGGGATCAGAAGAACGGAACCTGGCGGGACGGGCTGATTGCCGGCAAGGGAGAGGCAGGCCCGCTTACACCGCCGGGTGAGGAAACGGCGCCTGTCTTCATGAGCGACCGGCTCAAAAAGGGGCTGGCTATCGCCATCCCCTTGCTGTTTCTGCTGGATGTTATCATCATGTTCCTGCTGGATCTGCAGGGCGGCGATGCCACGGCGCTTGTAGGAGGAACTGCCGTACTGATCCTGATCATCGTTACACTGCTCGGCCACCGCAATCAGGGGCTGGAGAGGATTACTTCGTATCTGATCGACGGCTTTGTCTTTGGTTTCAAAGTATTCGGACCGGTAATCCCGATAGCGGCCTTCTTTTATCTCGGAGATTCAGCATTTAGCGTGCTGTTCGGAAACACACTGCCTGACGGCTCGCACGGCATTGTAAATGACCTTGGGGTTGCCCTGGCGGAGCATGTCCCGCTTAACGGTGCCGTGGGGGCGGTAACGATGACCGTGATCGGTGCAATTACAGGGCTTGACGGCTCCGGCTTCTCCGGGATTTCACTGGCCGGATCGATTGCCCAGCTGTTCGCGGCAGCCATCCACTCCGGCGCTGCAACACTGACTGCTCTTGGCCAGGTCGCTGCCATTTGGGTCGGCGGCGGGACTCTGATTCCCTGGGCGCTGATTCCGGCAGCAGCCATCTGCGGAGTCAGCCCGTTCGAGCTGGCCCGCCGCAATCTGAAGCCGGTGCTGCTCGGACTTGCCGCGATGACGATTACCGCCATGATCCTGGTGTAAGAAATCCGGGTATAAGAATCCCGCGCCTTATCCATGCTAACAGAGGAATACAGCGTGTTATAAGGGAGGGCTTACCATGGATAGACATTATGAATCCAGCCTGCGGACCAACAGCACAGTGGACCAGGCGCATGATTCTGTAACCAAGCTGCATAACGCCATCACTCAGGCTCAAAGTCATCCGACTGAGAAGATGATCACCCAGGCAGAGAACAGCCTGACGCATGCAGAGGAGGCGGTCAGCCATGCGCCTGAGGGCTCCATCGGCCGGCAGGGTGTAGCATTAACCGAAGAGCGGCTGGCCGAAGAGAAAAAACGGCTTGCCGCTTTGGGTGATCAGAACAGCTGATACAAGAGTTAGCCAGCTTGATTGCGGGCATTTCCGGTTGTCACACCGGGAATGCCCTTTTTACATATCAAAAAGGGTTTCCAGACTAGGGGCGGCATTCATGGCCCGGGGTTTCGGGTTATTAAATATAGAGATGCGGAACCGAACCCTTTGCCAAGCGTAGAAGCTAACAGCAAACAGGATCGAATATAAGGATGCTGATGAAGCATATTTTGCTGGAGAAAAATATAATTTTTAGGAGGCCGATACGATGACAACGCCTGAACAACTGCCGCACCTGGAGACTGCCGGGGAGCTGCAGGCCGCACTTGCCGAGATTGCGAATTGGGAGAAGGAGCAGAACAAGCTGATGATCTGGGATCAGCTCACCCGCCTGCCGTTCAAGCTGCTGGACAAGATCACGCCGAAGATCATTCACGATAAGCTGGGCAAGCTGCTGGACGAGCTGGGGGGCTACATTCAGAATGGAGGCAACTATCTGGTTGCCGGACGCAAGGTAGGCTCGCTGATCGAAGCTGCCAGCGTGGCTGCAGGAGGGCCGGAGAAAGGGCCTTTCTCACTCGCGGTGATGGATCAGACGGCTCAGAAGCTGAGCCACAGCAGCCGGAATGTGGCGACTGCACAGGGAGCTACTACAGGCTTCGGCGGTGTGTTCACGCTGGCGGCAGATATCCCCGCTATTCTTGGCCTTTCACTAAAGGTTATTCAGGAAATAGCCCTGTGCTATGGATATGATCCGACAGACAAAGCGGAACGGATATTCACGGTAAAGGTGATGCAGTTTGCCTCTTCAGACGTTGTCGGCAAGAAGGCGATTCTGAAGGAGCTGAATCTGCAGGCCGGAGGCAGCGGTGATATTGCCGCCGGAACGAACGAAGCCGTCTCGAAAATCCAGGGCTGGAAGGAAGTTGTTACAGTATACCGTGATAACTGGGGCTGGAAAAAGATGCTGCAGGCGGTTCCGGTCGCCGGAATGTTCTTCGGGGCCTATACCAACCGGAAGACGCTGGAGGATGTGGCGGAAGCGGCCCGGATGCTCTACCGCAAAAGGAGAATTATGGCAAGGCTGGCCGAGATGGAGTAACCTGATGACCATAACTCTCCAGCCGCCGCAGCCAACAGAAACAGCACACAGCGGACAGGCTTCTGCAAGGCCGCTGTGTGCTGTTTGAATTGCGGCTACAGCAGGGTAGCATCAGCGAAGCTTAGCCCTTTGCCGCCGACAGGATTCAGCGGTATGGATTCGACACCTGCGATCAGCGGCATGGCCCGCTGGATCGCGGCCCTGGTGGCTTCCCGGGTAAGCGAAGCTGCATGTGCTTCCTTCCGGCTCCACACCTCCGTTACCCAGAGCGTATCAGGGTCGCTATCCGTGAAATTAATGATATAAAGTTCACATTCCTCCACTGCCTCAGCAGCCGCAGCCGCCTCCAGCAGAATTTCCGCAAGTTCATCGCGCTGGCCGGGCTTGGCCGTGAATTTGGCATACATACCGAATTTACTCATAGCTCACTCTCCGTGGTTAGTTTAGTTAGAGGCTTTTTAGCGAGTACTATAGCTTCCTTTGTTATAATATACAAGTTAAGTATTAGTTTTGGCTGGGTTCTTGCTTATTGATAAAGGTGTTACTTGCAGACGAGACAGAAGGGAGAGATCGCCGGTTGCAGCATAAAAGATTGGAAGATCAGGCAGAAACATTCATATGGCAGTGTTATGCCGAGCTTCAGAAGACCGAGGAAGAAACCGTTGCACGGATTCAGGCCGTCCGGCGGGAAATTGCGGAGACAAGTACATACAGGCATACGGGGGAAGAGCTTGCCCACGGGGCTAAAATGGCCTGGCGGAATAATGCGCGCTGCATCGGGCGGCTGTTCTGGCATACGCTGGAGGTGGTCGATGCCCGCGGGGCAAGGACCGCCGGAGAGGTTGCCGAAGCGCTCATGGGGCATATCGGGCGGGCTTATAACAACGGCCGGATCCGTCCGGTCATGACGGTTTTTCATAGCGGTGAAGACCCGGACGGGATGATCCGCATCTGGAATCATCAATTGATCCGGTATGCGGGATATCCCGGGGATGGTGTGCATCGGCGTTCGGGCGACCCGTCTTCCGATGCTTTCACTTCCGTCTGCCGTAGGCTTGGCTGGCAGGGAAGCGGCGGGGATTTTGATGTACTGCCGCTCGTGGTCAGCATCGGCGATGAACCGCCTTGTGTATTCCCTATTCCGGAAACTCTGGTTCAGGAGGTTCAACTTACTCATCCGGAAATTGAACGTTTTGCAGACCTGCAGCTGCGCTGGTATCCCGTTCCCATTGTCTCGGACATGCTGCTGGAAATCGGCGGTGTGGAATACACTGCCGCCCCTTTTAACGGCTGGTACATGGAAACTGAGATTGGTTCACGTAACTTTGGGGATACAGGGCGGTATAACCGGCTCCCGGCTGTGGCTGACCTGTTGGGACTGGACCGTTCGACTAATACCTCGCTGTGGAAAGACAGGGCCCTGCTGGAGCTTAACCGGGCTGTGCTGCATTCCTACAAGCGGGCGGGAGTCAGCATTGTGGACCATCATACAGCGGCCGACCAGTTCGTCCGTTTTCAGGAGCAGGAGAAGCAGCGGGAGCGGGAGGTTTCAGGCAAATGGCACTGGCTCATTCCGCCGATGTCGCCGTCTTCCACTCCAATCTGGGAGGACCACACCTTGAAGGAGCTTCATTTGAGTCCCCGCCTAATTTATCAGAAATCTGCTTATGCCGCCTTTACCGGCGAGCCTGATTCAATTCAGGAGGCTCAGGTCTGTCCTTTTCATCATAAGTAGGCTCCGGTTCTAACATAAGTGTAGTCCGTACAGTTATATCTCTGAATCATAATTTCCACGTCCTATCAGAGATTATAACTGCATGGAGTACATATATGCTCCAAAGGCATGGTTTTCAGCCAGCTAAAAAAATTTTGAATTGGGGGGTTGATAAATTAAAGGAAGGACATTATATTATTACCAAGAAAGTGATTGATCAATAACCAATTCTTCACGGATAGATTCCCATATCGAAGCAGATGATGAACCGCTACCGATTTACTTATTCCAGCCGAACAGGAGGGTATCATGATTAATGAATAAGCAATCCGGCAATACCCGGAATAAAGCTGATGAGTCCGTGTCTGTAAACCGCAGGGAGCAGATTTTGGAGGCGGCAGTGATTGTATTTGCCGAATACGGCTATTACCGGGCCACCACCGCTCAGGTAGCTGAGAAGGTCGGCATATCGCAGCCGTACATTTTTAAGCTGTTTAAGAACAAAGAGGAATTATTTATAGCAGCCCTGGACCGGGCATTCGAGCGGATTATCCGTACCTTTAGAGGAGTTGAGGCTCCGGCAGAAGAGCTTCTTGCTGAATGCATCCGTTCCTATGAAGCGCTCATGGAGACCCATCCCAACGAGATTCTGCTGCAGGTGCAGGCATTCGGAATCCGTGATGAGCTTATCCTGGGCTCGATGCAGAAGGGAATGCTTGAAGTAACGGACGTGGTTAAAGAGAAATTTGTTGGCGCTGGAATGAAGCACCCGGAAGTGCTGGTAAGCACCTTCATGGCCAACGGTATGCTCTGCAATATTGCAATGGCGCTGGGAATGCCGGAGCTGAAGCCGAAACATTTGTAAGTCCGGCTGAGTCTCAGACGCAGCGGGCATGATTAGGGGGAGATCCCCTTAGTCATTATCAATTTAAGTTAGTGATTAACCAATAACTTTAGAGCTGCGCTTTACTGCGTACATCTGCAAGTAGTACAAGGAATTCAGACGCTGTAGCCCCAGACAGGAATATACCAAACAGAATCAAGGTATAGAAACCTATTTCACAGAGCAGGTTAGTGACCAATCAATACTACAGTACTAAAGGAGGAAAATTAGATGTTTAATAAAGCGGTTGTATTAGGCGCAACAGGAGGAACGGGCAGAGCCATTATTGAGGAACTGTTAAAAAGAGGTGTTGAAACGGTAGCCTTCGGGCGGTCCATGCCCAAGCTGGAGCAGTTGGCAGCAACGCTCGGTAATCCGGCTGGACTGTGCTTGGCGGCAGGTGATATTTTTAAACCGGCTGATGTGCAGCAGGCAGCACAGGGTGCGGAGGTAATTTTCCACTGTGCCTCTGTCCCTTATCACGAAATGACCGCCAAATTACTGCCTATGGGCGAGTCGGTGATGGAGGCTGCAGACAGGCTGGGTACAAGAGTTGTCGCAGTCGACGGCATCTATCCATACGGCAGAAGAATCGATGCGCAGCCGGCAGGAGAGGATCATCCCAAAAACCCGCACACCCGTAAGGGTAAAACCAAGCTTAAATTCGAACAGATGCTGTTCAGCCCGCGCTGGAAACATGCGGAGCGGCTGATTGTCCGGCTGCCGGATTACTATGGGCCGACAGCCAATGAAGCCTCCTATCTCGGTGCAACGCTGGAGGCGGTTGCTGCGGGTAAGCCGGGAATGTTCATCGGCAATATGACGGTTCCGCGAGAGTATGTATACCTTCCGGATGCAGCGGTTATGATTGTGGAGCTGGCAGCCAGGGACAAAGCATATGGGCAGAATTGGAATATCCCGGGAGGAGGCGTTATATCAGGCCGGGAGATTGTAGATATTGCGCGTAAGGCAAGCGGCAAGTCCAGAATGGTCGTTCCTGTTGGCGCTTTTGGACTGACGCTGCTGGGTTTGTTTGTTCCGGTCATGAAGGAGATTGTAGAAATGCTGTATTTGACTAAGGAACCGCTTGTGCTGAGCGGAAAGAAATATGAGGCGCTGGTGGGTCCTATACCGGCAACATCTTTTGAACAGGGGATTACTGAGACCATCCTTTCGATCCGGAAGCGGCAGTCACAGTCAGAATAATGGACAGCGCTTCTAAAATACAGCCTTTCTGTAAAGAATAGAAATAGTCAGGCTAACGGAACTGTGTTACTATTTATTTCTATATACAAGAGGGAAGAAGTGAGCTATATGATCAATATTACCATCCCGAAACCGGATGTGACCATTACAAAGCAGGAAAATCCTGTATTGAGCAATATTTACGGATTTACGGACTTTCACCTGATTACACGGGAAGCCGGCGGGATCTTCATGTTCTATAACGACAAGGATGAACTGCTCTTTGTGGGCAAAGCGAGAAAGCTCAGACCGAGAATCAAAAAGCACTTTGAGGATAATGTATCCGTCATGAAGCCGCACCGCGATGAAGTCGCCAAAATTGAAGTGTGCGTCGTAGAAGATCCGGTGGACAGAGAAATTTATGAGACCTACATTGTGAACAAGCTTAAAGCGAAATACAATGTGGAAAAAGTTCTGTATAAATAAACTGCTTTGGCACAGGAAGCGCGGTCACAGGGACTGCGCTTTTTTGGTTTGGGGCACCAAATATGAACAATAGCACAAATCCGGTCCTGAATTACTGGTAAAATGAGCGCTGTGACAGGTATTTCCCTTGTTTTAATATACAAAATTTGAGACAATGAGTAGATGTTGTTGGCATAGTCCGTTCAAGGTCAAATAGATTGCATTTCAAGTTTTGAAAAGAGGAAGAGAAATGAACAAACCATCCATTTATGGATTAACGCTGGATCAGCTGACCGCATGGCTGCAGGAACACGGGCACAAAAAATCCCGCGCAGCACAGGTCTGGGATTCCATATACCGCAAGCGGATTACTGATTTTGCTGAGATGTCTGAAGTAAACAAAGAGTGTGTACAGCTGCTGTCGGAGCATTATATTTTTCATACCATGGAGCAGCATGTGAAGCAGGAGTCGGCTGACGGGACGATCAAGTTCCTGTTCCGCCTCAAGGACGGCAACCTGATTGAAACCGTGCTGATGCGTCAAAAATACGGGTTGTCCGTCTGTGTAACCACCCAGGTGGGCTGCAATATCGGCTGCAGCTTCTGCGCAAGCGGGCTGCTGGCCAAGAGCCGTGACCTCACCAGCGGTGAGATCGTCGAGCAGATCATGAAGGTGCAGCAGCATCTGGATAAGGCCGGTCTTGGAGAGAGAGTAAGCCACGTTGTGGTTATGGGTATCGGTGAGCCGTTCGATAACTTTACCCATCTGATGAACTTCCTGGCCACCGTGAAGGATCACAAGGGTCTGGCGATTGCCGGCAAAGGCATCACGGTCTCCACAAGCGGTCTGGCCGGTAAAATCAGAGAGTTCGCCGACGCAAACGCCGGGGTGAATCTGGCTATTTCCCTGCATGCCCCGAATAATGAGCTGCGGACACGGATCATGAAGATTAACCGTGCAATCCCTCTGGAGAAGCTGATGCCGGCCATCGACTATTATCTGGAGAAAACCAACCGGAGAATCACGCTGGAGTATATTCTGCTGAAGGATATTAACGACCAGCAGGAGCATGCCCTGGAGCTGGCTGAACTGATCGGAGACCGCCGTCAGCTGGCCAACGTTAACCTTATCCCATATAACCCGGTGGATGAGCACGGCCAATACCAGCGTCCTGAGCGCGAGACGGTCAGAGCCTTTTTTGACACGCTCAAGAAGCAGGGAATCAGCGTCAGCACCCGGCTGGAGCACGGCACCGATATCGATGCCGCCTGCGGCCAGCTGCGCAGCAAGCAGATCAGGCAGGACAGTGCCGACAAGAACAGCGTAGTGGCTGGATAACAAGGAAAGAAGGAATGTAAATGCTGACCTTTGCAAGCTACACTGTGGAGGATGTAAGAGATCCGTTCGGGATCATTAGCGGTAAACGTTACGAGTATGTCATTCAGCTGGATGTGCCGGAAGATGATGAACTGTACGTAGAAGGCGGGGTTTCGGCCCGTGTGGTGGCCAAAGTCCTGGAGGGGCAGTTCAGCATCGTTACCTATGACCTGCTGGAGACAACAACCGGCAAGCTGCTTGATTTTGATCTGGAAGAGGATGAAGAAGCGGTTTTGCATGATTTCTGCAAAGAGCATCTTCCGGAATAACAGAATGTCAGAAAGCCCCGGGCTTTGTCCGGGGTTTTTGCTAATGTAATCGGCCGCCCCTGTGGTGGGATCAGTTATTTTTCGCATGTTGGGGAAATATGGGGTAGAATACAATAAAGCAGGCCAAAATAGGAGTTGTAAACACATGTCCAATGAAGAAGTATTTTTGACCAAAGAAGGATTAGCCAAGCTGGAGGAAGAGCTCAGGGAGCTCAAGGAAGTGGGGCGCAAGGAGCTTGCAGCCAGGCTTAAGCTGGCCATTAGCTACGGGGATTTGAAGGAGAACAGCGAATACCACTCGGCTAAGGAAGACCAGTCGTTTATGGAGACCCGCATCATGACTCTGGAAAAAATGCTGACCAAAGCCCAGATCGTTGACGAGAGCAAGATGGATCTGAGCAAAGTAAGCGTGGGTATGCTGGTTATCCTGAATGATGTAGAGTACTCCGAAAAAATTGAATACAGAGTGGTTGGCCCGGCTGAGGCCGATGTGCTGGACAACAAGATTTCTTACGAAAGTCCCTTGGGCAAAGAGCTGATCGGCAAAAAAGTCGGCGATGTCATCAGCGTAAATGCTCCAATGGGCGTCATTAAATACGAGCTGCTGGAGATCAAAATGTAAAAAAATCCCCGTCCCCTTGTACCAAGGGAATGGGGATTTTTTTGCGGTGAGGCAGATTGCGGGCTGCATAGGCATTATCTATTAAGCATATTGCCCTCACATCTTGGACGATGCCGGCATAATGGCGTTATAGTAAGGGAAACTATAGAACAGAGGAGTCCTGATTGTGATTCAAACCGTGTTAACAACCTTGGTAGAGGTTATTGTCCCGCTGTCGATTCCGGTGGGTGCCGGAGCGCTGCTGGGCCGGTTCAAGAATCTCGACACCAAACCGCTGCTTACGCTGTATCTTTATTTTCTCAGTCCGGCCATTATTCTGGACACGCTGGCAACGGCAGAGATTTCACTGGATGATGTGTACAAGACGCTCGCTTTCTCACTGCTGAACCTGTTTCTTCTGTGGGGGCTGGCAAATGTGCTGAGCAAAATATTGAAACTGGCACCTGCGGAAGCGGCGGGCTTGACGCTGATTTCCACATTTACAAACAGCGTCAATTACGGGCTTCCGCTGGTGCTGCTGGCTTTTGGGCAGCTTGGCCTGGATAAGGCATCCGTCTACGTCATTGCTCAAATGGTAATCGTAAATACCATCGGGGTTTACTTTGCCGCCAGATCGCAGTTTTCGGTAAAAAGCGCCGTGAAGTCCGTGTTCTCCCTGCCGTCGATCTACGCGGCTATTCTGGCCTTCCTGCTGCGGGGCCTTGGCCTGCATATGCCCGGGGAGCTGGCATCAGGGGTATCGATGGCGGCTGCCGCCTATTCACCCGTGGTGCTTGCCATCCTGGGAGCACAGATGGTCAAGGTCAGAGCCGCCCATACACAGCGCAACGTCCAGCTGGCCTTCTGGACGGGCATCACAGTCCGCCTGCTGCTGGCTCCGCTGCTTGCCGCAGCTGTATTGTCCCTGCTGAATATCACAGGAACTTTATTCTCCGTCCTGCTGGTGCTTGCCTCCATGCCTGTGGCCGTTAACTCCGTGGTGCTCGCCGAGCGGTTCGGCAGCTCGCCTTCGCTGGTATCGCGCTGCATTGTCTGGACGACCCTGGCATCATTCCTTGTCCTGCCCGTGCTCATTGCCGTGGTAGGAGGCCAATAATTAACCGGAAGCTTAGAAATCGAAGTTGTCCGGGTCAGGCCCCACCCGCTGGTCACGGTTCAGGCTGTCAATCCGGGCCATATCTTCAGCACTCAGCCGGAAATCGAACAGGGAAGCATTCTCGATAATCCGCTGCTCTTTGGTCGACTTGGGTATCGTCACTATGCCGTGCTGCAGATCCCAGCGGAGAATGGTCTGGGCAACCGATTTGCCGTATTTCGCGGCAATTTCCTGCAGCACAGGCTGATCCAGCAGCCCGCCCTGCATCAGAGGTGCCCAGGCTTCAATCTGGATGCCCTGTTCCTTGCAGAAGCTGCGCAGCTCCTGCTGGGAGAGGTAAGGGTGCATCTCCACCTGGTTCACCATCGGCTTGACAGCGGCGTCTGCGATAAGATCCTCCAGATGATGAATCTGAAAATTACTTACACCAATTGCTCTGATGCGGCCTTGCTGATACAAGGTTTCCATTGCTCTCCAGGCCTCTTTATATTTTCCGTTGACCGGCCAATGAATAAGATACAGGTCCAGATATGCAAGGCCGAGCTTCTTAAGGCTGACTTCGAAAGCAGCCAGTGTCTCCTCATACCCCAGATCGGCATTCCAAACCTTCGAAGTGATGAACAGGTCCCCGCGCGTGAGCTTATTCTCAATCATCGCTTCAGCCACCGCCTGTCCGACTCCGCGTTCATTCTCATAGATAGCCGCAGTATCAATGCTGCGGTAGCCGTGGGCAATAGCCGATTTTACTGCATGAATTAACTCCTCATTATCAGCGACCTGAAAAACACCGAGTCCAAGCCAAGGCATGTTTACACCGTTTTGTAATACAGTTTTGTTTTGTATATGCTGTGTCATAAATAAATGACCTCCTGAAATGATATTAAATGTGTCTTTGTAAAGTTGGCTGAATGCCGCCGGATGGGAACGTCAGCCGGTAACGGTCTGTAGGGTAGTCTCTTCTTTACGTTCCAGGGCACGGCTCCAGGCTGTAAGGACAACAGCTCCCAGAACCATGAGTGAACCTACCCAGGCGGTATGAATCAGCCCCAGATGATCTGTAACAATTCCTCCGAGATAGGCGCCGATGGCAATGCCTGCGTTAAAGGCGGCAATATTGACTGCCGAGGCAATATCTCTGGCATTGGGAGCGTAGCGTTCAGCAAGCATCACTACGAATATCTGCAGGCCGGGGACATTCATGAAAGCCAGCAGCCCCATAAAGAAAATAGTGATCAGAGCCGCAGATTTAAACGGAGCGGTAAAGGTCAGAATCAGCAGAACAACAGTCTGCAGCGCAAACATATAGAACAGGGCATTCATCGGTTTCCGGTTGGCTGCCTTGCCGCCGATCACATTTCCGACAGCAATAGCTATCCCGTATAGGAGGAGAATGACGGCAACCGTCTGTTCCTTGAATCCGCTGACTTCATGTAGCAGCGGCGATAAGTAAGTGAAGACGACAAAGGTGCCGCCATAACCGAGAGCCGTAATGGCAAAGGCAAGCAGCAGGCGGCCATTGGTCACCAGCTTGACCTGCTCGGCCAGCGGCGTCCTTACCCCTTTGCGGAGAGCGGAGGGTACAAGCGCCAGATTGGCAGCCAGTGCAAGGATCCCGGTAATGACAATTGCAATGAAAGCGGCACGCCAGCCCAGCTGCTGTCCCAGGAACGTGCCGAGCGGCACACCGGTTACGGTGGCTACTGTAAGTCCGGTGAACATAATGGATATCGCGCCGGCTCTGCGGTCTTCCGGTACCAGATCTGCGGCGATTGTAGAGGCAATCGACATGAACAGGCCATGGGAGAGGGCCGAGATTACCCGGGCAGTCAGCAGTACGGCAAGGCTGTCTGCAGCAGCGGCAAGACCGTTGCCTGCGATGAACAGGACCATCAGCGAGACCAGCAGTGTTTTGCGTGAGACTGCTGAGGTCAGGGATGTAATCACCGGTGCTCCAAAGGTTACACCCAGTGCGTACAAAGTTACGGTTAATCCGGCAGCAGTTACGGATATATTCAGGTCATCAGCGATGAGCGGCAGCAGGCCGACACTGACAAACTCGGTTGTCCCTATTGCAAAGGCGCTGATTGCCAAGGCCAGCAGCGCAAGGGTACTTCTTCTTTGAGCTATAAACATGCTTTCCACTCCTACACTATGGTAATCACCGGCCGGTAAATGCTATTATGGATTATCCGTTCGATAAAGGGTAGTACGTACTTTAAAGTACTATAGGTACTAAAAAGTACCTGTACCGCTACGGAATGAACATGCAAATATAACTTTCGGGAGGAACCTTTATGGTTAAAAAATATAATATCTCGGTTGAAGCAACGCTTGAGGTCATCGGGGGCAAGTGGAAGTGTGTCATCCTCTGCCATCTGAATCATGGCCGGATGCGGACAAGTGATCTGAAGCGGCATATGCCGAATATTACGCAGAAAATGCTCACCCAGCAGCTCCGCGAGCTTGAGCAGGACGGTATCGTGAACAGGATCAGCTATAATCAGGTGCCGCCCAAGGTGGAGTACGAGCTCAGTGAATACGGCCGGTCACTGCAGACGATTCTGGATTCCCTCTGTGCATGGGGTGAACAGCATATCCGCAGGGAACACGGAGATATTGACGGTATGCTGGAAGATAGTGTGCTTAACCAGAAGAACCCGCAGGTACAGACGACGGGTGCTGAGTAGACTGTTAACGATCATGCAGCTTTTCCGGCTGGATAATGACCGGATATAGCCTGCAACCTTTCCTGATCCTGTCCGTCTGGAAGAAAGAAGCAGAGGTAGAGCCTACAAATTTACTGTGAGGTGACAGGTTATGAGAAGCCCGGTAATTAAACGGTTTACATTAACGGCGGCAGCTGTGCTCGCCCTGACGCTGGGGGGACAAAGCTTTGCGGCTTCCGGATTCTTCAGTGATCTGGAAGGGATACCTGCCAAGGATAAAATTTCAGCACTGCAGCAGAAAGGCATTGTCCAGGGTGTCAGCGGCAGCAAGTTTCTGCCGGACGGCCCGGTTACTGCAGCACAGGGAATCCAGCTGTTCGTCAATGCGTTAGACCTGAATATTGATCTGCTCCGGTTCGTCAAGGAGCCTAAGGCAACGGATTATTTTGCGAATGCCAATGATGCTGCCTGGTATGCACCTGCGCTGATTATCGCAGCAAATAACGATCTCGGCCTGCCGGCTGATCTCGATCCTGCAGAGAATTGGACCCGCGAAGAATTCACTCACCAGCTGATGCTGGCGGTTGAGAAGCACAGCAACCTCCCGATGATCAAGATTATGCCGGTGGAGATGGCCGACGGCAGCGAATTCACCGCAGGGTATGACGGCTCCATCCAGCGGGCGCTGGTGTTTGGAATCGCCAGTCTGGACTCTGGCGGGAAGTTCCATCCGGCACAGGAAGTGACCCGCGCTGAAGCGGCGGAAATGGTCTACAATGCGCTTGAATACATTGCAGCCCATCCGGCCCCTGCTGAGGGCTATCCACAGTAAGCATAGCTGCAGCACAAAAACCGCAAATCTCCTTGCACGGAGATTTGCGGTTTTTGTGCTTTGTTTATTTTACCGGGGCTGTCCCTCAGTAACCTGAATGGTAAAGATAAATGCCGATCCCTGATCGACTTCGGACTTGGCATAGATAGTGCCGCCCATTAGTTCAACCAGCATTTTGCAGATCGACAGGCCCAGACCTGTACCGCCGAACTTGCGGTTAATTGTAGCGTCGATCTGGGTGAACGGCTGGAAGAGGTATTTCATTTTATCCGCCGGAATGCCGATTCCCGTATCCTCAACAATGAATTCCACCTGCAGAACCCCGTCAATCGCCTGCCTGAGTCCGGCACGGATCTTGACTCCGCCTGAGGACGTGAATTTGATGGCATTGCCGATCAGATTGTTCAACACCTGTCTGAGCCGGTTGGGGTCTCCGATCATCAGGGCGGGAAGGGCGGGGTCAATATAGGTCTCCAGATGAAGATCCCGTTCCTTGGCCAGTGCCTTGAACAGGTCTACTGTTCCCTTCAGACAGTCATGCAGGCTAAACAGTGTGTAATCAAGCTCCATTTTACCTGACTCAATCTTCGTGAAATCCAGAATATGATTGATGACGGACACCAGGGCATGGCCGCTGGTATGAATGATCTCTGCCATTTCCAGATCGTCTGCCGAAAGGTCAGAGCTTCTAAGTACATCCGACATCGCAATAATTCCGTTCAGCGGAGTGCGGATCTCATGGCTCATCATAGCGAGAAAGCCGCTTTTGATTTGCAGGGCGACCTCGGCCGTCTCCTTCAGCTCGGTCAGCACAACATTGGCCGCCTCCAGCTCCTGCGTTTTGAGCTGCAGCGCCTTGTTCGTCTGAAAGAGCCGCACAAAGCCGTCAATCTTGCTTCTTAAGACAAGGGGATGGAAGGGCTTGGTCAGAAAATCAATCGCACCCGCTGTGTAGGCCATCATATAGTTCTCCAGCTCGGAAGTCAGAGAGGTCAGGAATATAATCGGGATGTTGCGCGATTTCTTGCGCATCTTAATCCGTCTGGCCGTTTCAAACCCGTCCATGTCCGGCATTAATACATCCATGATGATCAGGGCAAACTCCTGCTCCAGCAGGCATTTCAAGGCATCCATACCGGAAGAGGCGTAAACCAGCTGATAATTTGTGTCTGTAAGCACAGCCTGGATATTCAGGAATTCATCCGGCCGGTCATCAACAAGTAGAATATTAACAGGATATTCCATGATTCCTCCCGCGGTTAGCTAAATGATCTGATGATAAGTCTACATCCGGATGGTTATTGAATCAACCACACCTTCAGCACGGTTACCAGTTGTGTGGTATTGATCGGTTTGGAAATATAATCAGAAGCCCCTGCCTGCAGGCATTTGACCCGGTCTTCCTCCAGGGCGCGGGCAGTCAGGGCTATGATCACAAGATGATCGTACTCGGGATTGGCCCGGATATGCTTCATCGTTTCGTATCCGTCCATTTCCGGCATCATGATATCCATGAACACCAGCTCGGTCTCCGGATGCTGCTCCAGATGCTCGAGCGCCTCCCTTCCGTTCTGGGCAAAACTGATATCCATATTATAGCCTTCCAGCACGCTGGATAACGCAAAGATATTGCGCATATCATCATCCACAAGCAGGATGCTTTTGCCGGCAAAAGCGGCTTCCGGATTATGCAGCTTCTCGATCAGCAGCTGCTTGTCCGGCGGAAGGTCGGCATGCTTGCGGTGCAGATAGAGTGCTGTTTCATCATAGAGCCGTTCCATGGAACGGACGTTCTTGATGACAATGCTCTCGGCGTAATGCTTCAGACGCTGTTCGTCACTCTTGTTGAGATCTTTACCGGTATAAATAATAACAGGCAATGTCTGCAGTTTACGGTTGGTCTTAATCTGTTCAAGCAGATCGAAGCCGCTTATATCGGACAATCCCAGATCAAGCACCATGCAGTCAAAATGATGGCTGGACAGCTGTTCCATGGCTTCCCGTCCGGTTCCGACGGCGACAATGCGCACATCCGGATGCGCAATGAATTCCACAAGGCTGCTGCGCAGAACCTGGTTGTCTTCGACAATCAGGAGGCTTTTGACCGGCCGCCGGATATAAGTTTCAATCTGGAGGAAGGCGGCTTCCAGCTCGGCTTCGTCACTTGGCTTCTTCCAGAACGAGAGGGCGCCCATAGCCAGGCTTTGCTGGTTCTCTTCTGCAGTGGAGATGACATGCACCGGAATATGACGCAGCTCCGGACGGCTCTTCAGGCGGCTGATAATCGCCCAGCCGTCCAGAACGGGAAGATGCAGGTCCAGCAGAATCGCAGCAGGCTTGTAAGCATGGGCCAGTGCAAGCCCCTGGTCGCCCTGGAAGGCAACGATGGCCTTAAATCCTCTGCTGCGGGCCAGCTCCAGCAGAATCGCAGCGAATTCAGCATCCTCTTCAATGATCAGGAGCAGCGTATCGCTGCTGTCCAGATTGTTCCGGTCATCATCCATTTCCGCAAACTGCAGCAGCTTGGGATTAGAGATGGAAATATCGGGAATAAAGGATTCGCGGAAGGACGGATTCTCCCGGGCTGCAGGCTCAGGGCTGCTGAACTCCGCAGCCGGTGCGGCTGCAAGCTCTGCAGCAGCCAGCTTCATGGCTTCACTGCCCGGTTCAACCGCCGGAATAATCAGCGAGAAGGTGCTGCCTTTGCCCTCCACAGAATCGACTTCAATTCGGCCGCCCAGAAGGGAGGCCAGCTCGCGGCAGATGGTCAGGCCGAGGCCGGTGCCGCCGTATTTACGGCTGGTTGTACCATCTGCCTGCTGGAAGGCTTCGAAGATGCTCTCCAGCTTGGAGGCAGGGATACCAATACCGGTATCGCTGACGGAGAAGATAATTTCATCACCGTTGGTCCGGATGAACAGGGATACAGAGCCCTGCTCCGGAGTGAACTTAAGTGCATTAGACAGCAGATTGTTCATAATCTGCTGGAGGCGGTGCCCGTCAGTCATCACATGGCCGGGTATCCGGCTGTCACAGTGGACATCAAGGCGCAGATTCTTCTTCTTGGCCTGCTGTTCGAAATGGCGGTACAGATGGCTGCTGGTATCCTGGAGGGAGACGGGCTCCATGACCGGGGTCATTTTGCCGACCTCCAGCTTGGCCAGATCGAGAATTTCATCGATCAGCTGCAGCAGATCCTTGCCTGCAGAGAAGATCGTGTGCACATATTCAAGCTGCTTGACGTTCAGGTTCTGCTCCTTGTTCTCGGCCAGAATCTGCGAGAGAATCAGCAGGCTGTTCAGCGGTGTCCGCAGCTCATGCGACACGTTGGCAAGGAATTCCGACTTGTATTGGGCAGCCATGAAGATTTCCTCGGCCTGGGCTTTGATTTCTTCCTTCTGCTTATCAGTCAGCTCCATTTGCAGCTGCAGCTGATCGTTAGAGGCGCTTAATTCATCACGCTGTGAGGCGAGCTCCTCTGTTTGTGATGCCAGCTCTTCCGTCTGTGCTTGAAGCTCCTGTGTCTGGGCGAGCAGTTCCTCTTTTTGATCCTGCAGCGTGCTTGCCTGAACGAGCAGCTTATCAGCCTGCTCCTGAATTTCCGTCTTCTGGCGCGCAGTCAGCTCCATCTGGTGCTGCAGCTGATTGTTAGAGGCGGCCAGCTCGTCGCGTTGAGCCTGGAGCTCTTCTGTCTGTGCCGCCAGCTCTTCCGTTTGTGAGGCCAGCTCCTCCGTTTGGGCCTGCAGCTCCTCGGTCTGGGCCAGCAGCTCTTCCTTCTGGTCCTGCAGCTCCTCGGTCTGAGCCAGCAGCTCGTCTGCCTGTTCCTGAATTTCCAACTTTTGACGTGCGGTCAGCTCCATCTGCAGCTTCAGATCCTGATTGGAGGTGAGCAGTTCCTCTGCCTGCTGCTTCAGTTCGGCAGCCTGTGCTTCGATTTCGGATTTTTGTGCAGCGGTCAGATTCATTTGCTCTTCAATCTGCTCCTTCTGGAGCCGCAGTTCTTCCGTTTGGGCCAGCAGCTGTTCCTTCTGCATACCGAGCTCCTCAGTCTGCGCCATCAGTTCTTCAGTCTGTGCGGCCAGCTCTTCGGTCTGTTCCTGGAGCTCCTCAGTCTGGGCTTCAAGCTCTTCCTTCTGAAGCTGCGTTTCTCCCAGCAGCTCTTCAATTCTGGCAACATCAGCCAAAGTATTGATCAGGACACCCATGTTCTGGCCGGTCCGTTCAATCAGCTGCCGCTCTTTGTCCCCGAGTTCACCCATGGTGGCCAGTTCGACAACGGCAACAACGTCATTTTCATAAAGGACGGGAAGCAGAATCAAAGTGGAAGGCGGGGTTTCACCCAGACCTGAATGGATGGTAATGTAATTGTCCGGCAGATTATGCAGTATAAGCATCTTCTTATCCACCGCACACTGCCCGACGAGACCTGCACCGAGTTCAAACGCATTTCGGGTGCTTGCAGCTTCATCAAAGGCATAACCGGCAGTGAAATGCAGACTATTCCCCTGCAGCATATAGATTGCACCATAGTTTCCGCCCACGGAAGAAGCCAGTCTGCTGATAAAAATGCGTGAGGCAGTCTGCAAATGGACAGAGCCCTGCAGCATCAGGGCCATCTCCGAGACCTCGGTATTAATCCAGGCCTGCTCTTCCGCCCGTAGACGCAGACTCCGCTCCTCTATGGTTTTGTGGTGCAGGTCAACAGCGAGGCCTTGAAAGGTGGAGGCCAGCTGTCCGAACTCGTCATTGGCTTCAGAGGAGGTTTCTGTTAAATCAACCGTACCCTGGGCAATGTTTCTGGTGATGACCCCGATTCTGCCCAGCCCCCGGCCCACGGTCCGCTGAATGTTCCCCGCCAGCAGAATAACAGCCATAATGCCGGCAGCAGCCAGCACGGGGGACACAACCCGCGGGAGCCCTTGCAGATAAATAATAGATACAGCGGCCATACCGCTGAGCATTAGAGAAGAGACAAATGCTGCTAACCAAACCTGTTGTTTTATATTCATGGTCGTCCGCCTTTGTTCAGTTAATTTAAAGAAGCATACTAAGTATACTTTTAATAGAGGGCAGGCGATAGGGGAAAGTAAGGAAAAACGCCAGTAAATCCGCAGTTTATGCGAATTTTTCTGGCGTAAGGACAGGCGTTGCGGTGATTTTAACATTTTTGTGCCGGCCAGGGCACCAGGCGAAAAGGACCTGTATGACTCTGTGGCCCGGCCCTGGCCCGTACGGTCGGCATTAACGCTGTCTACTCCGGCTCCGTTTGGCTGAGGCCCTGTTTACGGCATGCCCTCCGGCTCCTCCGCCAACCGCATGCTGCTGCCTGGTGCCGGTGCTCTCAATAGCCGCGTTGGTCCCGCCTGTGCTGTAGGTGCCGCCTCCGCTGCCAATCTGTGTTGCTGAAGAGCCCGTGCTGCCTCTGGCCAGCCTGACCGTCTGATTGTTCACGACTATAACAATCTCCTTGAACGAAGGGGACAGCAGGGGAGGCTGCTGTTTACGGCCGCTCCGGCCCTTGCTGCCGAAGTTGGCGGCATCTCCGCCTGCTCCGACACTCTGCTGCTGCCTTGTATAAGGCGAGGCGATGGCGGCATTGCTGCCGCCTGCACTGCTGCGTCCTGCACCGCTGGCGATTTGCGTGGTATTGGCCGCATTCGTGTATTGATTATTGATCACGAATACGAGCCGCCCGATGCCTGCAAGCGGTGTACGTGTAACAATCTTCCGCTTGCCGCGCTGGATCATGACGACAATCCGGTCCTTTTGTTTAGCCATCTGCATCATTCCCTCCGTGATTGGGTTCCCCTACCATTAATGCGGAGCAGTGGAAACCGTGAGCAAAACGGGCCGAGGAGAGCAATAATTACATTCCTGCCCATAATTATGAATGAAAATAGATGTATTTCATGAAAAAGTGTCACCTGCCATGGAAATTTTCCTTAAAAATATACTTGTAAGGATCAGACAGAGCGTGTAAGATATACAGGTATTTAATCAACCAACTATAAACAACTCATATAATCTTGGGGATATGGCCCATAAGTTTCTACCGGATAACCACTGTAACTATCCGACTATGAGTGAAATAGCGCATCTAGGGTTCCGTTTCTGCAGCTTTGCGGCAGAAGGGCTGGTCCAAGCGATGCGGACACTGATGATGTGTTACACCGCTTAGGGACAAAAACCCAGAAGGACAGATTCACTTGAGAGAAACGCTCAGGTGAATCTGTCCTTTTTTAGTTTTACCGTACAGAAAGATCCAAGAAAGTAAAGGAGAGATTACCTGCAATTATGAAAGTATTAGAGGAACGCATCAGAGAAGAAGGTTTGATTCTGTCGGATACAGTGCTTAAGGTAGACTCGTTTCTGAACCATCAGGTGGATACGGAGCTGGCCCTGCAAATCGGGCAGGAATTTGCATCAATTTTCCGGGACCTGCCGGTGACCAAAATATTGACGGTTGAAGCAAGCGGAATCCAGTTCGCCATGGCGGCGGGGATCGCCCTGAAGGTACCGTTCATCTATGCCAAGAAAAAGAAGGCTGTCACCCTGTCGGAGGCTGTCTACTCTGCACCGGTGCACTCCTTTACCCGCCGGGAGGATTACCGGATCAGCATCTCTCAGAAGTATCTCGGACCTGAAGACAAAGTGCTGATTATAGATGACTTTCTGGCTACGGGCGTAGCGCTCATAGGACTGGCTGATATTGTTAAGGAATCCGGTGCGGAGCTGCTCGGGGTGGGCTGCGTTATCGAGAAGAGCTTTCAGAAAGGGCGGGGCCTGCTGGAGCAGAGAGGTATTCCTGTCCACTCTCTGGCACGCATATCCTCGATGTCTCCGGGGGAAGTGCATTTTATAGATAATGATGTCCAATATAAAGAAATGATCAAGGAGAGTGCGGGATGTTAAGCAAACAAAAGATTTTTGCCCTGGGGCTCCAGCATGTGCTGGCGATGTATGCGGGGGCGGTAATTGTGCCGCTTATCGTTGGTGGCGCATTGAATCTGAACGGCACGCAGATGGCTTATCTCATTGCTGCCGATTTGTTCACCTGCGGACTGGCGACACTGCTGCAGGTTATGGGCAGCAAGTACTTCGGAAGCGGGCTTCCGGTTGTGCTGGGCTGTACCTTTACCGCAGTCAGCCCGATCATCGCCATTGCCTCCGGCGGCGGCCTGGCCACGGCGTACGGCGCAATTATTGTATCGGGACTGTTCGTTGTTCTTGCGGCCCCGCTGTACGGCAAGCTGCTTAAATTCTTCCCGACCGTTGTTACCGGTTCGGTGGTAACCATTATCGGGCTTTCCCTGATCCCGGTAGCGATGAATAATGTAGCCGGCGGCGAGGGAAGTGCAGACTTCGGCCATCCCCGCAATCTGCTGCTTGCCCTGATTACACTGCTGGTAATTCTGGCTGTAAACCGCCTGGCGAGAGGATTCCTGCGCTCGATATCGGTGCTTGTGGGACTGGCTGTCGGGACTGCCATCGGCTATGCTATGGGCATCGTCCATTTCTCCACCGTGGGAACAGCCTCATGGGTCAGTATTGCCCAGCCTTTCTATTTCGGCTGGCCGGAGTTCAGCATTACTGCAATCTTTACAATGATCATTGTTAATATCGTTTCGATGGTAGAGTCAACCGGTGTATACTTCGCTGTCGGTAAAGCTACCGACCAGAAGGTGGAGAAGAGACAAATTGTTAACGGCCTGCGTTCCGAAGGCCTTGCTATTATGCTTGGCGGCTTGTTCAATGCTTTCCCTTATACGGCATTCTCCCAGAATGTCGGGCTGCTGTCGCTGACACGTGTGAAGACACGGAATGTCATTTTTGCAGCAGGCGGTATTATGGTTGTACTGGGTCTCCTGCCCAAGCTGGCTGCCCTGACAACTGTGGTGCCGAATGCCGTGCTTGGCGGTGCAATGATCGTGATGTTCGGCTCTGTTGCCGCCTCGGGCATATCGATTCTCTCCGAGGTTGATCTGCGCAAGGACGGGAATCTGCTGATTGCCGCCTGCAGTATCGCTGTCGGCCTGGGTTCGGCGGTACTGCCGGCGATGTTTAACCAGCTTCCTGAATTCGCCAGAATGCTGCTGCAAAACGGGATAGTATCCGGGTCATTGACAGCGATTATCCTGAATATCTTCTTGGCCAAAACCAAGGATGACACTGTGCCGGCCGCATTGCCTGACACAGCGCCGGCAGCAGTGCCTGCCGCAGTGCAGAAAGCCCAGTAAATCTCTATTCCAATATAATCCTCTAACAAGAATGGCAGCCGATTCCGAAAAAATATAAGGAATCGGCTTTTTTTGTGTTTTTTTGCGTTAATTAAATAAAGTAAGCGGATGGAGGGCTTTCTGCCGGATATCATCATCCGAGTGCCGTAAATGAGCGGCGATAAATGTCTAATGCAAAGGAGGCGGGAGATGAAGAAGTATTGGCTCAGCATACTCGGCAGTCTGCTGCTTGTACTGATACTGCCGGTGCTCTCCATACAGCAGCTGCTGACAGATAATCACAAGCAGCCCGTTGCAAAGCAGGGCGTTCTGGATCTCCGGGAATGGGACTTCCGGCATGACGGTGTTGTCCATCTGGACGGGGAGTGGGAATTTTACGGGGATGCGCTGCTTACGCCAAGCAATTTTGACCCCGGAAGCCGTGATCAGCTGCCGCCTCCCGTACCGGTCTTAGCCCAGGTGCCTGGAGAATGGAATGCTTATGTCTCGGACACCGGGAAGGGCAAGGGGTACGGTACGTACCGTCTGCAGGCCAGGGTACCTGCCGGTGAAGAGATGATTTATGGTCTGAGGACGAGCAATATCCGGACGTCCAGCAAGATCTTCGTGAACGGACAGGAAATCGGAAGCAGCGGCACTCCGGCCTCTTCTCCGTCCGCAAGCAGACAGAACAACATTCCCTTTATGGGATTTGCGTCTGCATCCGGAGACACGCTGGAGATTATTGTCCAGGTGGCAAATTACAGCTATTACACAGGCGGAATTATCCAGCCGATTGTAATCGGTGACCAGGCCTCCATAATCAAGCACCGTGAGTTTGCGCTTTTTATAGACGGGGCGACAGTGCTGGGATTTTTTATCCTGTCCATATTTCTGCTGATGTTCTCCAGGGTAAGGGAGAGCCGCGGTATAACGCTGTATTTGGGTCTTTTTTGTGTAGCGGCTCTGGTGTACATACTGACTCACGGGGAAAAGCTTATTGCCTCGTTGCTGCCGGTACTGCCTTATGAAATTGTTCTTAAACTGCAGCTGGCTTCCTCCACACTGGTGTACTATTATTTACTGCGGTATGTAGCGAACTCGGTCAACTATCCTATGCCCGAATCAGTGATCAAAGCTTCCAAGGTTATCACTGCGTTTCTGCTCCTGACCGCGACATTTGTGCCTGCCTACTATTTCAGCTATCTGGAGGGACTGCTCTTGTCCTGGGGGCTTATAAGTATAAGCTTCGTGCTGTACTCCATGATCAAAGGCACCAGGTCGAACCCCAAAAATATGTTTCTGATGATGGTAAGCATTGAAAGCCTCAGTGTAGTGATTATCTATTATCTGCTGAGTTTTACTGTCCTCTCATTCAGCAGTGTTATCGTTTCCTATGAGATTATCCTGTTCGGCCTCTTTCAGGCTCTGGTGTTGACCCGCCAGTACAGCTCTTCGTTTCTCGAAGTGGAGCAGCTGTCGCGCAGGCTGCTTACGCTGGACGGATTGAAGGATGACTTTATGGCAGATACCTCGCATGAGCTGCGGCAGCCGCTGCAGAGCATTGTGAACATTGCACAGACAATGGCTGAGGGCGCCGCAGGCCATGTTACAGCCCAGCAGACCGGACAGTTATCCATGATTGTCTCTACAGGCAAACGGCTGTCTGCACTGATTAACGATATGTCCGACTTCGCCAAGCTGAACCACGGCGATCTCTTTTTGCGGCGGGAGGCTGTGGATCTGCGGATGGTGGCTTCCTCAGTCATGGCGGTTACCCGTCATATTTCAGGCAAGGCCAAGCTGGACTTCGAGCTGAATTTTCCTGATCACCTTCCGCTGGTGGAGACGGATGAACAGCGGCTGGCCCAGATTTTATTTAATTTATTGTCAAATGCTGTGAATAATACCCATCAAGGTGTGATAACCCTCTCCGCAGAGGTTAAAGATGAGTATGTTGTTATCATTGTAACGGACACGGGTGCAGGTATTTCTCCGGAACGTCTGCGGACGATCTTCGACGCCTATGATCCGGAGGGGGCGGGTGCGCAGAAGCTGTACAGGGAGAACGGGCTTGGCCTCAGCATTACCCAGAAGCTGGTGGAGCTTAACGGGGGGACGATCGAAGCGCAGTCTGAACCGGGAAAAGGCACTGAATTCCGCTTCACACTGCCCGTCCTTCAGAAGAAGGCAGCCTTTTCCGGTCCCTATTATATGGAGGTTACCGGCTGGGAACCGGCTGCGGCTATGGAGAGATCAGGAGCGGGCGGTGTATCGGCCCAGGATGGCGAATGCTGCCTGATTCTGGTTGTCGGTAACGATCCTGTCAATCTTCAGGTGCTTGCCAATGCACTGCAGCTGGAGAATCACACGGTTATCACGGCAAGCAACGGCCCGGATGCGATTCAGCAAATGCTGAATTATCCGGAGCTCGATCTCATTATTACGGATTGGGTAATGCCTGGAATGCCGGGACTGGTACTCTGCAAGGCGATCCGCGAGCGGTTCATTCTGTCGGAGCTGCCGATACTCGTGCTGACATCCAGCAACCGGCCGGAGGATATTCAGGCAGCCTTTGAAGCAGGAGCGAATGATTATCTGACCAAGCCGGTAGAGCTTCGCGAATTCAAGGCCCGTGTGCACACATTGCTGGAGATGCGTAAATCGATCCGTAAATCGGTGGAGGCGGAAGTTGCCTTTTTGCAGGCACAGATCAAACCGCACTTCCTATATAATGCGCTCAATGCCATCATTTCGATCACTCCGGATGATCCGGACACCGCTACTGATCTGCTGCTGGAGCTTAGCCAGTATTTGCGCAGCAGCTTTGATTTCCAGAACCGGGGGCAGACCATACTGATTGATAAAGAGCTGGAGCTAGTCAGATCCTATCTGGCACTGGAAAAGGCGAGATTCGATGACAGGCTGAATATTGAGTTTCATGTGCAGGAGGGTATCAGAGAGCTTATTCCCCCGCTTAGCATCCAGCCGCTGGTGGAGAATGCAGTTAACCACGGACTTATGCGAAAAGAAGCCGGAGGAACCGTCAGACTGTCCATCAGCCTGCATCCCGGAATGCTTGTGGTTGCAGTATCGGATGACGGGGTCGGGATGTCACCGGAACGGATTGCTGAAGTGCTGGCCTACGACAGGCCTGAAGGCGGAATCGGCCTGAGAAATATACAGAGACGCCTGCTCAAAATCTACGGCACCGGCCTGGCCATTGTAAGTACGCCGGGCATGGGGACGACGATCTCTTATGCAATACCCCGGATCACTACATCTTCAGAACTATGAACAAGAGGTGAAGCCGCTTCATGAAAGCGATACTGATAGATGATGAAAAACCCGCCCTGCAGCACCTTGAGCGCCTGCTGACCAAAGACTCCCGGCTGGAGATTACAGGCAAGTATACCTCGGCAAGACTCGGACTCCAGCATTTACAGCAGGAGAAGGCCGATATTGTCTTCCTGGATATCGGTATGCCCGAGATGAACGGGCTGGAGGCAGCTGAGCATATCGCAAATCTTGACCGGAGCATCCGTGTGGTTTACATTACGGCATATACCGAATATGCCATTGATGCCTTTGAACTGAACGCGGTGGATTACCTGCTGAAGCCGGTTACCTCCCAGCGTCTGTGCAAAACGCTGGAGCGGCTGGTAAGCCGTGAGGAGCAGGCCAAGCAGGCAGCTGCTGTGGTTGAGGCCGATCGTCAGCCGGGCATTCTCTGCTTCAAGCAGCTCGAATTTCTTGAAGGCGGAGAGCCCGGACAAAAAATACAGTGGAGAACAAGCAAAGCACAGGAGGTATTCGCCCTGCTGCTTCATTCCCGCGGACAGTGGATCCTGAAAGATACGATCGTTGATCTGGTGTGGCCGGAGTTCAATCCGGAGAAGGCCCTGGCCAATCTCCATACTACGGTATACCATATCCGCAAGCTGCTGAAGACGCGGGAAATGGGTGTGCTTGTGGAATTCTCGCAGGAAAGGTACCGGCTGGTCAGGGAGAATGTAACGCTGGATGTGGAGCAATTTGAGCAGGGATGGTCCGGGACTCCGGTTGAAAATGATCAGGATTGGGGCCGCAGGGAAGCTGTGCTTGCATTATACCGCGGTGATTATCTCGGGGAGCACCACTACAGCTGGGCGGAGAGCAGGCGCAAGGAACTGCAGGCCAAATATCTGCAGATGGCGCTCCGCTCAGCCGAATATGAGCTCGGCACGGAACGTCCCCGCCAGGCGCTTACACGTCTGCTGGCTCTGCGGGAGGCGGATGCCTATTCAGAGGATATTTGCCGGCTTACTCTCCGGTGTTATGCTGATCTGGGGGATTTTATCGGATTCAAGAACCATTATGAAAATTATAAAGCGCTGCTGCAAAATGAGCTGGGCATTCATCCCGACCATGTCATGGACAGCTGGGTAAAAAATATTTTTTAGCAGCCCCCGGATTTCTCTTCCTGCCCCGGTGTGCAGGTCATCTGTGATGAAACGAATTGGTAAAATCAGCGTATCAGAAGCATAATAGTTTTCAGGAAGGAAGGATATAGTGGATAATGGAATGAATGTCATCCTGTTTGAGAAAATGCCTGAGGGAGATTTGCGGGTCATCGAGGAGCGCACCTGGAGCATGAATATGATTGCTGCCCTGGAGCATGTCAATTACGTGGTGGTGGGCAGCCGGGAATATGAAGCGGTTGAGGGGCGTTTGAATGTGGATGAAGGGAAGCTGGAGCTTCTGCTTGTCCCGATGCGTACAGAAGGCTAAAGATCAGGAAAGGAGGGGCCCATGTTGGCAAATGATGATAACGCAAAAGAAACGGCCGGTACCAGATTATTTAATGCAGAGGGCAAGCCGCTGCGTGTTTTGTCGACCTCGCTGGGCATTGCCCTGCTGGCCAATGCCTTGTTTGTTCCCGGGGGAGCAGGCGCCAGCGGCAGCGCGGGCGGAGAACCGGAGCTGGTATCGTGGTCTACGGAAGAGGTCAAAGCTTATTTTGATAAGAATGTAGACTGGAATATTCCTTATCCGGAAGAAGGCACGGAGGAGACCGTCCAGGAGGGGACGGGTGTCAGCACCTCCGGCGGAACAACCGTGATCAACAACTACGGCGGATATAGCTCGGGCTTCGGCTGGGATGATCTGCTCCTGTACCACATGCTGTTCAACAGCGGTTCGTACTATTCCTCCAGAGGCTGGTACAATGACCGGCCCACCTATTATGGAGGCACACGGACAACCTACCGGCCGCCTACTTATAACAGCGGCAGCTTTCAGAACAGACCGGTGGCCGGTTCGGTTGCCAAGCCCAAAACCTCAACCTCCTCCACCGGCTCCATTACAAGAAGAGGGACTTCCTCGAAGAGCGGCGGAATCGGAGGCACCTCCAGCGGATTGGGATCCAGCAAGTCCAGCGCCGGCAAAAGCTCCAGCAGGAGCGGTTTCGGAGGATGAACCGGGCAGAGAGTGTATTTGAATTCAGGGACCAGTCGCACCTTGAACGGGCTCCGCGGGTAGAACAGCTGCGTGAGCTCGGGTTTACCTGGGCCGACCTGGAAGATGAGGAGTACTGGCTGGATGCGGTCGCGGTGATGTCCCGGGAGACCTATCAGGAGCTGGAGAAGGCCTCCGCCGGACTGTGGGCGGTGCTGGACAAAGCAGTCCGCTACATCCACCGCAGACGTGACTTGTATGATCTGCTGGGTATTCCGCCTGTGCTGTGGGAGATGCTGGATGATTGTCCGCTGCCTGAGCCGGGACTGATCAGCAGGTATGCCAGGTTTGATTTTGCGGTGGCGGATGACGGGACTATCAAGCTGCTGGAGCTGAATGCCGATACGCCCACCGGTTACGTGGAAGCCTCAATAGCCACGCCCTGGATCTGTGAACAGGCCGGCATTACCAGCCCCAACACCGCTATGAAGGGGCTGCTTGCGGCGGCCTGGGCCGTGGAGCAGCCGGATACGGCTGCCTGTGTGGCTTACGGCTCCCATGAGGAGGATTCGGGGACAATTGAGGCGCTTGTACAGCATAGCGGACTGGATGTACAGTGCGTTGACTGTCTTGATCTGTGGATTGATGAAGGCAGCGTCCGGGTTGGCGAAGACCGGGTCATTCAGCGGATGTTCGCGCTCTATCCGAAGGAATGGATGGCCGTTGACGAAGGCGGAGAGGCGCTTGCTTATGCTATTGAGACCGGACAGCTGCAGCTGTTCAACGGGCCGCACAGCATTCTGCTTCAGTCCAAGGGACTGATCGCTGCGGTCTGGGGAATGTATGAGCTGGGGCTGCTGTTTGATGCAGAGGAACGGGAGCTGATCTCCCGTTATGTGCTGCCGACCTATAATAAGCCTGTATTCTCGGGAAACTTCGTGTCCAAAACGGTATTCGGCCGTGAAGGCGGATCTGTGCGCCTGTTCGACGACAGCGGGACGCTGGAGCTTAAGGATGAAGACGGCTTTGACAGCAGTGAGTTATTTCCTACGGTTTATCAAAAAAGAGCTGAGATGGCCCGGATCAGGACAGCTGAAGGAGAGCTTCACCTGCTGACCGGAATGTTCGTAATCAACGGAAAGCCGTGCGGGCTGCTTGGCCGTGCCGGCGGACCTATTACAGGCAATACCAGTCATTTTATCGCGCTAGGAGTGAGGGGGCTTACGAGATGAACAAGAGTAGAAAGCGGCAGGCCGGCGGCAGCAGAACGGCCCGTGCCGGCAGCATGCTCGTCATGCTGCTTGCAGCAGTTCTGCTGCTGGGCGCGTGCGGTAATGCAAACAGCGTGCTTCGTACCGGTGATTCGGAAACGACAAGCAACGTATCACGTGTTCCGTGGGATTACCGCGTGGTGGAGAGCACGGTAGGCGACCTGATCGGGAGCGACATGACGGTTCTGCCGGACAATGAGCTGCTGCCGAATGACGGCAACTATGCGACAGGCGACAAAATCTGGACGCTGCAGTTCATGGATGCTGAGCTGATCACCGGTGCGGACCAGAAGAATGAAGTCCGTTTATCCTCATGGAGCACGCTTAAATCCTACGGGGACCAGCAGGCTGCGGCTGAGGACCTGAAGAATCTGAAGGTATCGATCACCACTGATGTTGACCTTGTCGGAGTATACAAGACCAAATATCAGGATAAGACCAGAAATTTCGCTGTGCTTGAGCTGCCCTCCGGCAACCGGATCAAGCAGCCGATAGATGACAAGCGCTATACCGCGCTGGAGAAACAAAAAACAGCCTCCGTAGTCCTGGAGGAAGTACATGATTTTGCCGATTATGATTCGGCATATGCGAAATTTCGGGGGTGGGCGAATTGACGATTGTTATGAATCTCGTAATTAGTGTTTTGACAATTATCCTGCTCCAGGTCATCGGTATGGTTGTGTTTGCCTTGATGACACCGTTCAAGGATATGGATGAACTGAAGAAAGGCAACGTGGCAGTCGCCCTGGCGCTTGGCGGAAAGTTCCTGGCCACTGCGATTATTCTCGGTGTCGCAGCCTATACGAATACCTCGATCTGGCATATGATGCTGTGGTTTGCAGTAGGCTACGTCTGTCTGATCGTCTCTTACTGGGTTTTTGAACTATTTACTCCCGGATTCCGGATTTCCGAGCAGCTGCAGCAGGGAAATACGGCTGTCGGCACGATGCTGTGCCTGGTGTTCATCGGTACCGCTTTTGCCGTAAGCAGTCTCATTATTTAGCAGACCAGGCAGGCCGAGGCTGCCCCCGCAGATTCAGCGGGCGGCAGCCATATTCCATTGTGGAAGCGGGGCAAAGAGGGTGCATTTTTTACTCCGGATTTCCGGTAAGCTGATGCGTTTGAAGAAGAAGTCCATCGGGCTGATGATCCTGTTGTTTGTGGTGCTCAGCTCCACCATAGCGTTTGCCATTGAACCGGGTACTTTCGGGAACTGGTTCAATGCCTTTTACTGGGTGCTGACCACGATGGCGACAGTCGGTTACGGCGATTACTTTGCGGTAACGGCAGCGGGCAAGGTGTTCACCATTTTTCTGTACATATTTGGCATCGGCCTGCTCAGCCTGGTTATCGGCAAGATCGTTGAGGCGTTCGGGGAGATGCAGAGAAGGAGAGGAGCGGGAACCTTGAGCTTTTACGGGAAGGATCATATCGTTCTCATTAACTGGAACCGTAAGACGCAGGCCGCGGTCCATGAGATTTTATGCTACACACCGGATTGCCGGATCGTCATCATCGATGAATCCGGTCAGCATCCCCTGGAGCAGATGGATCAGGTCCACTTCATCAGCGGCGATGCCTCAAGTGATGAGATACTGCAGAAGGCCTGTATTCATGAGGCCAGGGCAGCTATTATATTCGGGGATACCCGGATTGACGAAGCCTCGCTGACTGACGGCAAAACGCTGCTGATTGCCTCAAGCATTGAGCGGATCGCCCCACAGGTACATACAACTGTAGAGATTATGCAGGAGAAGAACATCCAGAACTTCCGCCATGTTCATGTGAATGAATTTGTGCTTTCGCATGATGCCATCTCCCGGCTGGCTGTAAGATCTGCGCTGGAGGAAGGAAACGCTGAAGTGATTACCCAGCTGCTGAGCCGCCAGCATGGCGATGATATTTATGAAATCCCGCTCAAATCCGCCTGGACAACGTACGGGGATGCCTTTCAGGATCTGTTGTCCCGCGGAGCGACACTGCTCGCCGACCGCGGAGACCTTGGCATTAACCGCAAGCTGGACCAGAAGATCCCGCAGGATGCCAGGCTGTATATCGTAGCGGACGAGGACACTTACCGTAAGATCAGAGGTTAGATAACGGAAACTGCGCTGCCATCCCGTCGGGAAGGCGGCGTTTTTTTGTCTAAGTAAGCGCAGCAGAGGTTTACCAAACAGTCAGGGTGACAAGATTAACAAATATTAAGCTTTATGGACACATTTTTATCGCTTTTGCCATTCAACTTGTGACTTATATTACCGTTATATTGTTATGGACGCAAAATTAACTGTTAAGGGAAGTGGTGGTTTGGGGAACAGGCTCATTATATTTGCTGCTCTCTTAGTGTCCGTGGCCCTGCTGGCCTCCTGCAGTACTCATGAATCCCGGCCCATACCTACTTCAAAAGCGGTTCCCTCGGAAGTGCCTTCACCTGTACAGGACCCTTTTGCCATGCAGCATCCGCAAGAGGCAGCGCAGCTGCTGGATTTTATAGAGACACAGCTCAGCGGGCCTGATGGCATATATACAAATCTGCTGGATACAGACCAGTCGGATGAAGCAGCTACAGGACATGAGGTGCTGAGCGAATCAGCCTCGCTGATCATGAGAAGCGCCGTGCTTGGCGGCAATCAAGAGCTTTTTGACAGACATTGGAGCATAGCCAGAGCGGTTTTCGATATGGACGGGGGCTTCAGCTACCGTTACAGTCCGAAGCTTGAGAAGCAGTACCCGGTGAATGCGGCTGTAGATGATCTCAGGCTGATCGGTGCCCTGTATGATGCCGGCAAAGCCTTCGCAGACCGGAGTTATACGGAAGAGGCTGATAAGTACGCGCTAAGATTTTATAGTAATAATGTAAAAGATGGTTATTTAAAAGATTTTTATGACAATTATTACAAAAATACTAACGAGTTTATTACTTTATGTTATATTAATCTGAGCGTTCTGCAAAAATTGTCGATTCCTGACGGTTTAAGAGGTATTTTATTGCATAATATGACCGGAATTCTTCAGGAGGGCTATCTTTCCAATGAATTTCCGTTTTATGAAACCCGGTTTGATTACAGAACAGGTAAATACAGCTCGGAAAATATAAATACGGTGGAGTCGCTGCTTAGTATTCTCAACCTGACGGAAATGAAGCGGCAGAATCCGCGCAGTATCACCTATATCAAGGAACAGGTGGAAGCGGGGACCCTGTACGGGCAGTATACCCGGGATGGACAACCGGCGAATGATATCCGCTCTACTGCCATCTATGCGCTTGCGGCAATGATCGGCGCTGAAGCCGGGGATGATGACCTCTACCAGGCGGGCCTTGCGAGAATGAATGAATTCAGAATTACGGACCCGGATAGCCCTCTCTACGGCGGGTTCGGCAATCCGGATACCGGTGAGGCCTACTCTTTTGACAATCTGATGGCTTTATTGGCCTACTCTTACTGAACCAACAATGAAGTGAATGAAGGTGAAGACCGCATGACCGGCAGCACGGTAAAAACAACATTGCGGCAGAACATGATCATAGCCGGTCTCCGGATATCTCCTGCCTTTGCAGCGGCCTTCGGGGTGCTGATGATTGCAGTCATCGCCCTGTTTACGGCTCCCTATGTCGGCATGGCGGATAACGGTGACTTTTTCCGGATTATCTACAGCAACGGCCTCTATTTCAATCTGCCCGATTATGACAGCCGGTATTTCGGCTATTTTGTCAGACAATACGGCATCTACCAGTATTACAACGAGAACAGCTCCATGCTGCTCTCCTCCCAGTCCCTGTTTATTAAGCTGGCTATAGTATTTAACAAGCTGTTCTTTAGTAAGGAAGTCTTTGATATCCGTTTTCAGGCTGCGGTCTATGTGATTTTGTATGTGGCTGCGGTCTATTTGCTGATTGAAGCCGTCACCTGCCGGATGACCCGCAAGCGCGGGATGATTGTTGCGGCTGTGGCCGTCTTTATTTTCGGGGATACCGGGTACACTGCGTACTTCAATTCTTTTTTCGGCGAGAGCGTCGTGATGATCATGATGATCTTCGTCTTCGCCTCGTGGCTCTTGATGTACCGCAAAAGATACAACGATTATGTGCTCCTGCTGATCTTTCTGGCCAGCACCGTCATTCTGACGTCTTCCAAGCAGCAAAATGCCCCGGTGGGGATCGTTGTTGCCCTTATGGCGGTCTCACTGGTGTGGATTCGCAAGGAACGGCTGTTCCGCTGGCTTGCCGCCGCCTCTGCCGCCTTGATGCTGTTCACCGGAGCAGCTACATACCTGAACATTTCCAGGGAATTTGTAAATATCAACCAGTATCATGCCATGACCCGCGGTGTCCTTATGCAGTCAGATAATCCGGAGACGGTTCTGGGGAAGTTCGGCATCAACGGGCAGTACGCCATTCTGAAGGGGAATACGTACTATGACCAATACGGCACCATTGATGTGAAATCAGAGATTCTCGAGGACAGCTTTTACAGCCGCTACGGTTTTGTCTCGATTCTGAAATATTATGCGGCACATCCCGGCCAGCTGGGCTCCATTCTGGATGTGGCAGCCAAAAGCGCCTACACCATCAAACCGGATGCTATGGGCAACTATGAGAAGTCGGCAGGCAAGGAGTTCCGGGCGCAGAGCCACTTTTTCACCGGATACAGCCAGCTAAAGGAAAAGCTGGCTCCCCGTACATTTTCCTTCATTCTGTTGTGGATGGCGGTAGTGACAGGAGCATACATGCCGTCATTTGCAGCTGCAGTCAAAAAACGCGATGCCAGGGGAATGCAGCGTTCGGTTCTGATCCTGGCCACGATGCTGGTCGGTTTATCAGGAATCTTCGTATCCATTATCGGAGCAGGCGATGCCGACATTGCGAAGCATGAGTTTTTGTTCACGTTATCGTTTGATCTGGTGTCTTTTCTGACTGTCTCGGATGTGATCGGCCGCGGAATATTCCGCAGAAAGCTTGCCGAACCACTTCCGGCAGCTCCGGACATCCCGGTAATTCCGTTAGTTCCTGCAGAACCGCATACGGCAGCCAAAGAGGGTGTGAGTGCTTGAAGCTTGCAAAGATGATGATTTGCCTGGTGCTTGCGGCGGTATTGCTGCTCCCTGCACCTGCACAAGCTGCTCCGGCGGGGGGGCAGGTGCTGCTGCTCTATGACAGCCTGGCGAAAGGAACGTCCCGTGAAGGCAATGTAACTGAGCTCCAGCGGCTGCTGGCTGCTTTCAGCGTCACGGTCACACTGCAAAGGCTGAAGGATTATGAAAAAGGTACGATGGCTGCCTATTCAAGGATAATTACAGTCAGCAACAGTGCGGATCTGCCATTAAACAATAGAGCCTATCTTGAAGATCTGAAGGATTATCACGGGCAAGCCCTGCATATCGGCTACAATCTTCCCGGCCTGATGAAAAGCGGGTTACAGCTTAGTACTGCTGTCTGGCCGTCCGGCATTGCCGTTCTATCCATAGGGGATCTGACCGGGCTGCCGCTGAAAGTGGAGGAAATGCCATACATTACAGCACACAAGGCGGGGCGCGCTTACGGCACGCTCTCCTTGCAGGAAGGCAGCCTTGAGCTGCCCTACGCGGTAAGCAGCGGACAATATACCTATGTTCCTTATCTGGAACAGGATAACGGCAGTGTGACGGCGCTGGCTTATGTGCTGCGGGACTGGCTGCAGGCTGCTGCAGAGCCGCATATGTATCTGGTGCTTAAAGAGATTTATCCGTTCTCTGACCTGAACCTGCTGGAGCAGGCGGCAGAGCGTCTCTATGAGAGCGGCATCCCGTTCATTGCCAGTATCCGCCCTGTCTTCAGCAATACGGATTTCCCGGCCATGGAGCGTTATATGGAGGCACTGAAAATTGTGCAGTCCCGCGGGGGCAGCATCATGGTGAACGCACCGGCCGTCAGGCCGCCGATCAACAGCAGTGACCGGACCCTTAAGGGTAAAATGGCGGGCTTTATCAATGTATTGGCAGCCGGAGGTGTTGCGCCGCTTGGCATAGGTGCAGAAGGATACTGGGCCTATGACAGGGAGTATTCGGCAGCCGGCATGGGATTCTTTGATTCGGCAGCGCTGTTTCCAGATGAAGAAATTCATTATATGGAGCAGCTCCCGACTTCAGAAGCGTTCCGCTCCTCCCTGTACAGCATGACCCCGGAATCACTCCAGGAGCTGTCGGGCACCGGGATAGCTGCGCCGGAGCTGCCGCTGAATGTGGCGGTTACGCTTAATCTGCCGGAGGATGAGGACGGGCTTGCGGCCATGCTGCAGAGCCTGAAGGCAAGCTGGATTACTTTTGACGATTACCGGCAGGAAGCTCATACAGTCCTTACGGATGACAATACGGTGACTGCCAGAGACGGTGTAATCATGATCAACGGTGAAGCTGTGAACACAGACTATGTCCCTAAGGCAGTAAGCAGTGATTACCAGTACCAGGAGGAGCAGGTCAGGAGCTTTACAAGGCTGTTCAGTGTGCAGAACCGGTTTTTTATCGTGGTCATTATCATCGCGCTGCTGTTCTTCGGCGGGCTGCTGCTGATCGGACGCAGGCTGTACCGGAGGAAGTATTTTAAATAAAGAAATTTGATAATCAGGAGAACATTATGACAATCTCGGATGTGCTGATGGTAATTGCAGTGTTCTGTATCTGGTCGCTGCTGCTGGTGAATGTAACCCTGATTATTGCCGGATATTTGTACTACATCAGGACTGAGAATGAGGCCGTTCCCGAAATTAAGGGAGAGTATCCCTTTGTGACCATTATGGTTCCCGCACACAATGAGGCTGTAGTGATCGGCAAAACCGTTGAGTCCCTGCTGGCGCTCGATTATCCGCATGAACGGTACGAGATTATTGTCATCAATGATAATTCATCGGATAACAGTGCTGATTTACTGGCAAATATACAGAGCAAATACGCCGGCCGCAATCTGATCATTATTAACACGGATCAGGTGACCGGAGGGAAAGGCAAATCGAATGCCCTGAATATAGGCTTTGCCCGCAGCGGGGGTGAGCTCATCGCCATCTATGATGCCGATAATACACCGGAACGGATGGCGCTGAAATATCTGGTAGCCGAGCTCGTGAATGATTCCACACTCGGCGCAGTGATCGGCAAATTCCGCACACGCAACCGTGATGCAAGTCTGCTGACAAGGTTTATTAATATCGAGACCTTATCCTTTCAGTGGATGGCCCAGGCCGGCCGGTGGAAGCTGTTCAAACTGTGTACCATCCCCGGAACCAACTATGTGATGCGCAGGTCGATTGTGGAGAGCGTCGGCGGCTGGGATGTCAAAGCGCTGGCTGAAGATACGGAGATCAGCTTCCAGATTTACCTGTTGGGCTACCGGATCAAATTCCAGCCCAAGTCGGTGACCTGGGAGCAGGAGCCGCAGACGGTGAAGGTGTGGTTCAGACAGCGGACACGCTGGGCCAAGGGCAATATCTATGTCATTGTGAAAAATATACCGATGCTGTTCAAGCGCTCGGCGGGCAAAATCCGCTTTGATATCCTGTATTATCTGTCCATCTACTTTCTGCTGCTGATCTCGCTCATCACCTCGGACACGCTGCTGGTGCTGCATGCGATGGGTTATGTGCATACCACAATCGCCGGGCTCAGCAGCTTCCTGTGGCTGCTTGCCATTGTCCTGTTCGTGGTCGGGATCTTCGTCACGCTGACGACAGAGAAGGGCGAGATGAGCCTGTCAAATCTATGTATTATTCTGCTCATGTATGTGTCTTACTGCCAGCTGTGGATGGTGGTGGCCGCAAACGGGCTGTTTACTTATCTCAAGGATGTCCTGTTTAAGCGGGAAGCCAAATGGTATAAAACCGAGCGCTTCTAGAAGCACCCGGGAAAGAGAAATCAGTTAGTCAGGAGAACATATTATGATAAAAAAACAGCTGACCATATGGGCGCTCTGCCTCTCCCTGTTCCTGACGCACATGCCTGAGGCCCTGGCTGCCGTTCTTCCCGGAACGGGCAAGCTGACGTACGAGACGGCCTTTGCCGGCAGTGACACTCCGCTCTCCGGCGGGGAGGCGCGGCAGCAGTCTTTTACAATTATGGATTACTGGAACGTGGAGCAGGTAACCGTCCATCTGCGCTTTCAAATCTCGCAAATTACAGAGGAGCAGCAGTCGAGTATCACCCTGTCGCTTAACGGCAGTCCGTTCTATTCTTTCCGGCCCTCCCTTAAAAATAACGGGGAACAAACCGTATCTGTTGCTGCCCCCAAGGGGTTCCTCAAGGAAGGCAGTAACACGCTGGGAATCCAGGGGAATGTGAAGACAAGCATGGGGGATAACGGGCTGTGCAACATAGGCGATAAAATAGGAGACTGGCTGCATCTGTACAATACATCGAGTGTTGCGGTAACGTACACGCCCACGGCCCTTACCGGTGGAATCAGCGATTTCAGCGGCCGTTTCTCCGGAATGGATAATGTAAGGAATAATCAAAGCCTGATGACTGTACCCCGGAATGCGAGCGGACCGGAGCTGGAGTCGGCTACTTATGCCCTTTCCGGGTTCGCCAAGAACAATACGGTGTCCGGCAAGACGATTCCTTTGCTGCCTTACCGTGAGGACACTGTCAAAGGCAAAAGCGCTGTTGTGCTTGTAGCTATGTACGATAACGTGCCGGACAGCCTGAAGCAGCTGCTAAGCACCTCCGAGGATCTGGGCACCCATGCGTTGATCCAGCTCGTAAATAAGGACAGCCGTCCAACGCTGGTGGTCACCTCCAGGGATGAGAGCCTGCTGGTCAAAGCGGGAAGGCTGTTATCGAACAGGCAGCTGATGAGCCAGCTGGCAAGTGATGTAAAGGTGGTTGACCTTGCAACCGAGGTCAGTGGGCCGGCGGCTGCGCTGAATTCGGAGATTGCTTTTACAGAGAACGGCGACAAGCTGAGCGGTGCGGGGCATCAGGTGCAGACTTATTATGTCTCTTTACCGTCCAACCGTTCCATTGCCGATTCGGGAAAAATCAGTCTGGACTTCAGCTATGCGCAAAATCTTGATTTCGACCGCTCGCTGGTGACAGTGAGCATCAATGATACGCCAATCGGCAGCAAAAAGCTGTCCCGGGAACTGGCGAATGGAGATTCACTTAATCTGGCCGTGCCGCAGAGCCTGAATATTTCAGGCAGCTTCTCGGTAGCGGTAGCCTTTGATCTCGAAATGGTGAATGCCGTCTGTACACCGAATACAGAGCTGATGCCATGGGCTTTTATCGGCAGCGGATCACAGCTTCATCTCAACACGAAGGACCGTACCGAGCTGCTCTTTAACAATTATCCTTATCCGTTCCTGCGCGATGAAATCTATAATCATGTAGCTGTTGTGCTGCCGCAGGAAATGGATGATTACACCTACCAGACACTTGGCCATGTGTTTAATCTGCTTGGGCAATATGCGGGCGGCAATACCGGCGACATTCATTATTACCGTGATGATATCAGTCCGGAGCATCTGAAGAACAATAACATTATTGCGGTTGGCTCTTATGAGAACAACAGGGTGATCCGCGATAATAATGACAAGCTGTATTTCCGGTACAGCAAGGACGGAAAGACTTTTCTCTCCAACGAAAAAATGAGCATTGAAGAGCAGTACGGCAGCGGGATCGGTATTCTGCAGCTGCTGGAATCTCCTTATGAAAGCGGCCGGGGCTTTCTGGCTGTAACTGCAGTGAACGCAGAAGATATATATCTTGCTTCCAAGCTGATTGCTACAGAGGAGAACAAATGGAAAGTGTACGGGGACAGTGTGGTAACCGACAAGGACGGGGACATCAGCGCTTACCGCTTCAAGACCGTTACCGGAGCGGCTGAGGATTCCGTAGTCTCGCAAATTTTGGACCGGGGCGATGTGCTGGGCTTCGTAGCCGCAGTGATGCTCGCAGTGTTGCTGGCGGCCCTGTCCCTGCTTCTCCTGCTCCGCAAACATAAAAAGAAACGTGGTGATCAGCGTGAGACGTAACCGCAGCAGCCTGATTTCGGATCTCGGGTTTCTCGGCTTTCTGCTGTTGATGTTCATCTGCATCGTGTTCATCGCCGGCTCCCCGGACCAGTATCTTCAGAATATCATCATTCTGAATATCGCTTTTCTGCTGGCGCTGGTCACGTATTTCACCACAGTTACCGCCGGGCTTACGCTGAACCTCGCCTTTATTTTCCTTTACGGCTTCTTTGTTGTCTATCAGACTGTAACTCAGGGCGGGACTGTAGGGGTGGACACTTATTTCTGGCTGATTATGACGCCGCTGCTTACAGTGGTCATCTGGATTTTTACTTCAGGCGTGCGGGAGCTGCAGGCCGAGAATGAGCGGCTGGAGAAGAAGACCAGCAGTCTAGCTGCGGTCGATGAGAATACGGATCTGCGGAACAGCATTTCTTTTCAAAAGGATGCCAGCCTGTTCACCGGAATATCAACCCGCTATGAAATTCCGCTCACCCTGCTGGTCATCAAAGTAAAATACTGGAGTGAAATCCGCCGCCTGATTCCTGAGGAACAGCTGTCGGAGGCGATTTATGATGTATCCCAGCTCAGCCAGTCCAGCATCCGGACCAATGACGCGCTCTATTTGCTCGACAAGGAGGATGCGACCTGGGGACTGCTGCTGTTCACGGACAGTGAAGGTGCCAAAATAGTCATTGAGCGGATCAAGTACAAGCTGCAGCAGCTGAATGACACAGGGTTCTCCGGTAAGTACAAAGTGAATCTGGGACTCAAGATCGGGGCGGTGCAGTATGATCCGGCGGCGGTCGAGAACCCGTTCGATTTCATTGTTCAGGCCAAAAAGCAGCTGGAGTACGATGTATAGCATCGCCATGGTAATGTAACTGTAAATTAAGGTGTTTAGCAGAATGCGTTACCGGGTAATGATAAGCAGGTGGGAAGTGGAAGGCATCAATTAACGGATGGAACGACATGTAACGTGTATTCCGAAAGGTAGTTGATTACCCATGTACTATCTGAAAGGGAAAACCAGGTCAAGATTTCGCCGTTGGTTTTCAGGTGCAGCACCCTAGAAATTGGAAACTTGCATAATTAAATAACCGCTTCTCACCTTTTTGAAGACCCTGCGGGCTGCCCGCAGGGTCTTCGTGTGTGATTGGATATTTTTTCAAGAGTGATTCATTTGTAGGATAGACTAGGATATAATAAAACCAAGTTATCTTTGATTAGGAGAAATATGACATGCCGTGGATGCAGGGTTATCCCTATTATTTATTAATGGGCAGTGTTCTAAGTCTCTACATGAGCGTCAGTGCATACACTCACCGGCATACACCAGGAAGGCGCTTTTTATGGATCTTAATGCTGCTGGCCGGCCTGATATTTGCGGCAACAGCGGGGGAAATTCTTTCTTCAAGCTTTGAGGCCAAACTGTGGTGGAAGAATGTGCAGCAGGCCCCCTTATTTCTGAGTACAATATTCACTTATGCTGTCGTCAAGGAGCATCTATCCCATTCTTCGGAAGGGCTGGTCAAGAGACTTGCCTTATTTTGCGTTCCGGTGATCTTTGATATTGTGCTGATCTTCACAGATTCCCATCATCATCTGATGCGCAGGAGTACGGCCATTGATACGGTAGCCGGTGTGAGCGGAATTATGGTGGAGCCTACAGCTCTCAGCATGATTCTGATTGCCTATGACCAGTTTTTCGGCCTGTATGCAGTCTTTCTGCTGGCTGCTTCATTACGGTGGACGGCAAAACCGTATTTCCGCAGGAATCTGGTGCTGCTGATCTCACTTCTGATTCCGGTAGCCAGCATTGCCCTGCTTCCGTTGCTCCGGATAACGATTACCGGGTTTACGGCCTTCATGTATCTGCCTCCTGTTATTGCAGCGTATTTCATCCTGTTCCGTGTTCCGCAGCTTGCACTCTATCCGCCTCCGGGCAATAAAATCTTCGAGAACATGAAGGACGGAATCCTGCTGACAGACCGCTACGACCAGATTATTGTGGTCAATGAGACGGCAGAAGGAATGCTGCCGGTGCTGACAGGGGTGCAGAAGAATACGTGGACCGGCAGGAGCATCTATTTAATGCTGGAGCATTACGCTGAGATCTCTTCCCACTATCTGCAGCGGATTGAAGGGGAATTCGAGATTCATCCGGGCGGCCGGCAGGAAGCCTGCTACGGCGTATCTTTGATAGCTACAGAGCGTTCCAAGGCAGAGGAGAGCGGCATGCTTATCGTTCTCAGCGATCTAAGCGAGAAGAAGCGGTATGAGCGGGAGTTGCTGTATCAGGCAACCGTTGATGATCTGACCGGCCTGTACAACCGGAGACATTTCATGAGGCTGGTGCAGAATTACACGCTGCAGGAAGATATAGGGACAGCACTGCTGCTGTTCGACATCGATGATTTTAAATTGATTAACGATACATACGGACATCTGGCCGGTGATCAGGCACTGGTTGATTTCTCCCGCAAAATACTTAGGGTTTACCATAATAACGGCATTTCCGGCAGGGTGGGCGGCGAAGAGTTCGCTGTATGCTTCCCGGCGTTCAGTGAGCAGGAAGCGCTGGAGGAGGCGGAGCGTTTCCGCACCACGATGAGTGAGCATGCCGTTCAGCTGGACAATGGCCGCTGCATCAGGCTTACCGTCAGCATCGGGATTGCTTATACAGAACGCAGTGATGTTACATTCGAGGATTTGTACCGTGAAGCCGACGAGGCGCTTTATGTCTCCAAGTCCACAGGCAAAAACAAGGTGACGCTCGGCCGCCGGCCGTTTCCTAAAAATGCAGTTGGCGGATAGCCGCTCCGTTCTGAACAAAAGACCACAGTTTCCGTAATTACCGGAGACGTGGTCTTTTATGTTCCTTTATTGCTGAACGGTTTCCACTACTACCTTCAGGGCCGTGCCGATAGGCGGCAGGCTCCGGGTCAAGACCGGACTATAGAAGCCGATCACTTGTGCGCCCTGAACCAGTGAGCTGCCCGAAACGGCCTCGCCGCTTTCATTAACAATGGCGGTGTCAGCGTTAATGCGGAGTACGACTTCACTTTGGGACGTATCAGTAAGACCGGTGCCCTTGATCCGGATGCTGAGCGAGCCGTCTTCAGATGTTAGCACTTCTTCAACTATGCCTTGTGTACCGAGCGTATCCTTTTGCAGCTTGCTGTCCTGGACGGTGATTGCGTAGGCAGGAGTCTGCGGCGGGAGGCTGAGGGTTGCAAAGTTCGCATGCTCCGCTTCAATGGTCATGCCAATCTGCAGGTCGGCGATATCAAGCTTGGTACCGTCAGCCGCAGCTATAACAGTATCCTCGCCCAGGTTCAGCACGAGGCCGGCTGTGCCTGTTCCTTTGATTTGAACCGAAGGATATTTTTTGTCCTGATTAATGGCGGTAATGACGCCGGTCTCATTCTGATGCTCCACCGCAGATGATACCATGATTTGTTGTCCCTCCACGGAGATGTTCTGGTTCAGCACTTCGCTGACAAAAGAAACCGGAACGAACAGCTTGTCCGCCTTTGTTACCGGGACTGTTCCCAGAGATTTGTTCATTTTATTGACGGCGTAGCGGTCCTCTCCGCTCTTTACAGTCGTAAAAGTAGTGCCTTTGCTCAAATCCACAGCCTTGGTCTTAGGATTCCAGGTGATCGTGAATCCGAGTGCCTCAGCAACCGAACGCAAAGGAATCAGAGGCTCTTTGGCTCCGGCAGTCTGGAAGCCGTGCTCAGCGATGGCGGTTCCGTTGACCTCAATGGAAAAAGTCTGATTGGCTGCGGCAGCCTGCGGTGCTTTGGTGGCCGGCAGCGTGGTAATGAACGGTGCGGCAGATACGGCACCAGTGGTAAGGGCCAGTGATAAGGTCAGAAGGGCTGCGCTTGTTTTGAGTGATTTGTTCATTGGTGTGTAAGCTCCTTTTCGTCGGGATTGTCAGGTAGGTGTCATCTTCTTAACGGGGGTTGGCTGAAATTTGTTGCATGCATTTAAGAATTTAATTGATATGATTTGCACCTGTTCCGACATTGCTCTTTCAGGGTAAAATGAAAATATTAACAAATAGTGTTACCGGGGGGCGCTTATGGAGCAGTTCAGGGATCGGCTGAAAGCGGTACAGGAGCAGCAGGATGTGCTGCTTAAAGAGTACAAAGCCTTGATCACAGAATATGAGAACAGCGATTTGGTACATGAGAACGAAGTGCTGAAGAAGCAGTATGAAGAGAATAAAGCGGCTCTGGCTGAGCTGAACAGCCAGGCGGCGAAGCTGCGCCGCGAAAATTCGGAGCTGCGGACTGCGCTTGCGGAGCAGATTCTGGATGAAAAGCTGGGTATTCTGCGGGTATCGCGGGAGAAGCTCCAGACTTATTTTGCATCACAAAGCCGCCGCTATCTGGACCGTCTGACATCTTTTGAACAGGAAACAAAGCAGCGTATCGAGAGAATGTACAAGGCGGCCGAGCATGAGCTGGGTAAAGACCGGACGGAATTCACTTACATGCTGGATGAGCTGAAGAGCAGGCTGGATGAGCGGATTTTAATGCGCAGAAAAGCACTGGGTGAATCCCATAAGCTGCAGAGTGATGTCATGCAGGGCCGGATGGATGATTTTGCTGCTGAAGGGGTCAGTGAGGAGACGATGCAGCGCCGCCGCAAGCAGAACGTGATTGAAATGAAAATCGGGCTGAACTGGATTAACCGTCTGGCCATTCTGCTGTTAATTCTGGCTGTGGGTGCGGGCTTCAGGTACACCTATTTAACCTGGTTCAACGGATATATGAAGGGCGCAGCCTTTTTCCTGCTCGGATTATTGATGCTGGGCGGAGGCGAGTGGCTGTTCCGCAGGGGAAGAGGGGCGTTTGCGCTTGGCGTGCTGGGCGGAGGGATTTCTGTTCTGTACGGCTCCGTGTTCTACAGTTACTTTTTGCTGGAGATTATCGGGCTTTATACGGGGCTTGCCCTCTCGATACTAGTTACCGCTGCAGCCGTGCTGCTGTCACTGAGGTATGAATCACGGACGATCTGCTCACTGGGCCTTGCCGGCGGGTATCTGCCGTTATTCTCATACATAGGCGCATTTGGTCTTGAGGGTGCAGCCGTATATGTAGCTATGGGTTATTTATTCCTGCTTAATCTATTAATTCTGCTGATCTCACTGAGCAAGCGCTGGATTGTTGTCAATTACATCAGCTTTTTCTTCAATGTGCCTTCGATGCTGCTGCTGATTATTTTCTCGGGGAGCACCGCTGCCAGCATGTTCTATGTAGTGCTGACCTTTGCCATGTACCTTGGCATTACACTCTGGTACCCGTTCAAATTCCGCAGCAAGCTGTCCTGGTGGGATTTCTCCCTGCTGGGCTGCAATACGGTGATCAGCTGTGTAACCCTGTACATTCTGTTTCTGGATGCGGGGCTTGATGATTACAAAGGTGCGCTCGCGCTCGCTTTCTGCCTGATGTACCTGGGCCTCGGCCGGTTCGTTCAAAAGCAGATGCCGCAGGAAAAAGAAAGCCGGCTGCTGTTCTACTGCACCTCGCTGACCTTTGCCGTATTGCTGGTTCCGTTCCAGCTGGGAGCGGCCTGGTGGTCCATCGGCTGGCTGACCGAGGCGGTCTTGCTGACGGTGTACGGCCTGCGTTACCGCTTCAAGGGTGTGGAAAGAGCCGGCTGGGGAATTTTGATGTTATGCCTGGGGTCATTTTTCATCATCGATGTTCCACTGCAGGCGGCGGTGCGCAACGCTTTGATTGGTGACATCAATCCTTATTTTGACCTGAAATACACGTTTATAACGGCCGGGATGCTCCTTGTCGCTGTTGTCTATGCGGTCCGCCATTCCAGGGAGGAGACGCTGCTCCGCAGTACACCTTATGAGGTGAAACTGGCGGTAGGGTTCAAATATGCGGCGCTGCTGAATTTCTATGCTTATATTGTGTATGAAGCTTTAACTCTATATGACCTGTACGTGCCGGAGAATCTGCGTCACTTCGCTTTCTACAAGCTGCTGCTGACCGCGCTGCTTACTGTAGGTCTGGCTTATGCATTGCCAAAGGTCACGGTCCTATACGACAAAATAGTCGGTTACATGGTACTGCTGCTGCGGGTGACCGGTTATGTCATTTGTATCAGCATCACGATGGGCATGCCTGCCCTGCGGCCGGAGTTCGCTGACAATACAGCGGCCGATTATCTGGCACTCGGGATGCTGATTCTATTCAATGTGTTCGTCTGGTTCAGCGGCGGAGGGCTGCTTCGCACAACTATCCAGCGCTACTACCGCAATATGGAGCTGTATCCGGTTATCATGGGGGTATACCTGTTATGCAGTGTTACGGCTTCCATGGGTGTGCAGCTGCAGCTCAGCGACGGCGGCCTGGCTTACAGCCTGATGTATCTGCTGCTGGCGGCGCTGTTCATTATGTATGGCTTCCGCTACAGATATATCTATATCCGGCGCTTCGGTCTTCTGCTGTCCCTGTTTGCGACAGGCAAGCTGCTGCTCTATGATCTCAGCCTGCTGGGTCTCGGCAGCAAGATTATCGCCTACTTTACATTCGGTATCTGCCTGCTGGGGATTTCATATCTGTATCAGAAGGTATCGAACAGAATGGAAGAGGCTTATGCCAAGGAAGAACAAGAGCCTGGAGAGAAAGGAATATAACCTATGTACAGAACTTATATCTTTGATTTATACGGCACACTGATTGATATTGAGACAGATGAGGAGTCTCCGGAGGTATGGAACCGGCTGGGCTTTCATTTCGGTTATCATGGCATGAACATTGCAGGCGCTGAGCTGAAGGAACGGTTTTTGGCCGAGCGCGACAGCCAGCTGGCTGCAGCCGCCCGGAGCTGCCAGTTTCCCGATTTTGTCATGGAGGAGGTCTTCCGGGCGGTCGCCCGTGATTTGGGAGGTAATCCAGCCGACGCCTGGCTGCAGGAAACGGTGAGATGGCTGCGCACGCTATCGATGATCCATATCTCCCTCTATGACGGGGTCAAGGAGATTTTACAGCGTCTGCGCTCTGACGGTAAGAAGGTCTTTCTGCTCTCCAACGGGCAGAAGACTTTTGTCGAGGCAGAGCTACGTATGCTGGGCATCCTGCATCTGTTCGACGGTGCAGCTATTTCCTCGGAGGCTGGTGTTTGTAAGCCCGACCCCTTATTTTACCGTTATTTAACCGAAACTTACGGTGCGGAGCTCCGTTCTGCCGTGATGATAGGCAACGACCCGCGGACCGATATGGCAGGGGCCGAAGCGGTAGGGATTGATTCCTGTTATATTCAGACGGCTTCGTCGCCCCGCGGGATTCCGGTGAAGAGTGCATTTCAGATTCTGGACGGCAATCTGCGCAGCATACCCGGCTGGGACCGGTAGCCATCAAGGAAGGAGCAAAGTTTGCCCCGCTGTGGCCGGCGCCTTATAATATGTCCATGAGTTTGAATTTGCAGGAGAGAAGGACTAGTATATGGCTCTTATTATTATAGCGGGGACAATATTGGCGCTGATTGCTGCCGCCTATTCAGTGATGACATTATACCCCGCGTTCGGCGCCCGGACCTCTAGGCCGGAACGGATGGTCATCAGCCGCTCGCACCAATTTCAGCAGGGGAAGTTTGTCTACCCGTATCCGGTCGGGAAGGAGGCCAGCCCCGGAGGCGGATTGTCCATTCTCAGAGATTTCATCAAAGGCAACCCGCGCTCCCGGCCGGAGAGACTGCTGGAGCCCCAGCCGCTGCAACCTTGTTCCATCCAGCAAGGCACAGCCACCAGGGCCACCTGGTTCGGACATTCAGCAGTGCTGCTGGAAATGGAGGGCGTAACCCTCTTTCTGGATCCGATGCTGGGACGTGCGCCATCGCCTTTCCCGTTCATTGGAGGCAAGCGCTACAGCAGGCAGCTGCCGGCTGGGGTAGCTGACCTTCCGCATATAGATGCTGTTCTGCTCTCGCATGATCATTATGACCACCTTGATTACGGAACGATCAAGCAGCTGCAGCATAAGACGTCAATGTTCATCGTGCCGCTTGGTGTCGGAGCACATCTGAAGCGGTGGGGTGTACCCAGGGAATGCATCCGGGAGTTTGACTGGTGGGATGAGCTTGTCTTTTCCGGGTTGACCCTCACCTGTGCCCCGGCCCGGCACTTCTCCGGGCGGAGCCTGCTGGACCGCAACACTACGCTGTGGTGCTCCTGGATACTGCAGGGCAAGCAGGCTAACGTCTTTTTCAGCGGAGACAGCGGATACGGGCCTCACTTTGCAGAGATTGGCCGGAAATACGGGCCTTTTGATCTGACCTTGATGGAATGCGGACAATATGACCGGCGCTGGGCGGATATTCATATGATGCCGGAACAGACGGCGCAGGCCCAGACCGATCTGCAGGGGAAGCTGATGATCCCGATCCATTGGGGAGCTTTCACGCTTGCCATGCATGACTGGACTGATCCTGTAGAGCGGGTACTGAAGGCGGCACAGCAGCACGGATTGAGAATTGCCACACCAAGAATCGGTGAAACTGTCGTTGTAGGCGCGGCAGAGGCCCCGTCTTTGCATTGGTGGAAATGAGGAAGAACAGCAGGGGCAGACTTGTGCTACAATAATCCTGCATGAATGCCAAGGAGCTGACAACCACAATGAGCGACAAAGTGAATGAACAGGAACTGCTGGCGGTACTGGCCGCCGAGACCAAGGTAGACCCCAAGCTGATCAAGCTGGTGCTGAAGCATGAGCAGACCTTTATCAATAACGCCAAGGCTAATAGCAAAGGCGAAGTTGATATTGACCATGACGATCTGGTGGATTATGTGACCGCCCAGCGTGATGTGAAGCTGGATGAATTAACGGTCGAGAACATCCTGGAGGCCGAAATGGATTACCTCATGGATAAGGGCTTGGCCGGATATATCGACTAGAAGTGCTGCTGTTAAGCGGGTCTGCCTGTATTTTTCCGGGAAAAGGCCCGCTTCCTGTAATTATTTTAACGGATGCTTTGCTTTTGGCGAGGAACTGTGCTACAATGAGGTTAATCATAAATTTAACCCTTAATTCACATATTGGAAAAGGTTATCATTTGTGCTAATGAATCCTTTTCCGATGTGTGAATTTTTATTTGTTCGTACAATTACGTAGGAATAAAAGGACATGTTAAATTAAATTTGGAGGTAATATACATGCAAACAGGTACAGTTAAATGGTTCAACGCAGACAAAGGTTTCGGTTTTATCGAGGTTGAAGGCGGAAGCGACGTATTCGTACACTTCTCCGCAATCACTGGCGACGGCTTCAAGACTTTGGACGAAGGCCAACGCGTAGAGTTCAACGTAACTCAAGGCGCTCGTGGACCACAAGCCGAAAACGTTGTAAAACTGTAATTTAACAAATAAGCTGTCCTTAACATCAGTTGAGGGCAGCTTTTTTAATGTATCAGAAAATATATATTGGGGCCCCGCAAACTACCTGAATACGCATTGAAGCAAAGCCCCGCTTTGTGGGGATATTTTAAGCAGCCTGTCCTAACGTTCCCGTAAAAGACAATGAATTCTTTTGATTCGAACTAAGGAGGGGTATTATGTATTTTCGTAAAAAAGCACTGGAGGATCTCCCGGAGGAGAATACCGCCATTTGGTCCTGCACCAAAGAGGGCTGTACCGGATGGATGCGTGATAATTTCGCCTTTCAGTATGCGCCTACCTGCTGGCAGTGCAGCTCTGCCATGACCAGAAGTATGAAGATTCTGCCTATGCTGGTGAATACGAATCATGAAATGAAGGAAATGAAGAAAGGGATTACGATCACGTAGTTCATATAAAAAGGCGGTTCACCAGGTCAGCAGACCTTGGCGAACCGCCTTTTTTGGCGTGGAGTCCCGCAAAGCACCTGAAATCTGCTTCGAAGCAAAGCGCCACTTTGGGGAATTTTGTTTAGTGTGCTGCGGCAGGGGAGGGGACCGGCTGCAGCTCTGTATCGTGCTGGATCAGGCCGTGCTTCTCCCAGGCTCTGCTCTTCCAGCGGAAGTACATAATGACCGCTCTGAGCCATTCGTCAAAGGCGGAAGCCAGCCATACGCCGGCGAGGCCCAGGTCAAGGGTAAACACCAGGAAATAACCGAGCGGCAGGCTTAAGCACACCATGGAGATCAGGCCCATATAGACCGGAAATTTGGCATCCCCTGAAGCCCGGAGCGAATTGATGATAACCAGGTTACAGGTACGGCCTGTTTCGAGGAAGAAGCTGAGCAGAATGACCTGCGCGCCCATCAGAATGATGCTCTCGTTGTCCGTGAAAAGCCCGAATAGGGGAACACGGAAGAGGATAACAATAATGTTGATGACTACTGTGATCATCAGCGCCCATTTTGCACTGGAGAATACCCGGCTGTAGGCTTCCTCCGGCCGTCTTGCCCCGACAAGATGGCCGACGATGATCGAAGTTCCCATGGATACCGCCATGCTGAACAGGTAAATATAATTTGAGATATTAAGCGCATACTGCCGGGTGGCCATCGCTTCAGCACCCAAATAAGTGATGTACAGTGTAAATACCAGCTGGCAGGATTGATAAGTAATCGATTCAAAGGCGGAAGGAATTCCGATTTTGAGAATTTGCATCACGTATTTTTTGGACAGGACGGTGTAGTAGGACCATTTGACCCGGACGTCCATAATTCTGTAGAGCAGCAGGAAGAACAGGACGAGACAGATGAGCCGGCTGGCTACGGTAGAAATAGCTGCCCCTTGTACACCAAGAGCAGGCAAACCGAAGTGTCCGTAAATGAGCAGGTAGTTGCCGACCACATGAATGATATTCATCAGCAGGGAGACCAGCATGGTCTGTTTGGTGAAGCCGTGTGTACGGATTGTTGTGGCCAGAGCGTTGAGCAGGGCCTGCAGGAAAATCCCGCCGCCGACAATATGCAGATACACCTTGGCATGGACAAGGATATCGCCTTGTATATTAAGGGCACTCAGCAGCGTTCCGCCGAACAGCAGCAGAATAGCACTCAGAACGATACCGACGACCAGGTTCAGCGTTATGGCGTTACCGGTTACGTTGGCTGCTTCCTGAGGTTTTTTGGAGCCGAGATATTGGGACACAACAATGGCCGCGCCATTGCCGATTACGCTCAGAATGAGAATGGCCATGGCAATAATCTGATTGGCTGCACCTACGCCGGATACCGCATCATCGGAGACCGAACTGATCATAAAGGTATCCACGCTGCCCATCAGCATGAACAGAAAAAGCTCAAGGAATATCGGCCAGGTGAGCTTCATCAAATTGAATTCTTTTTTCGCTTGCTCCATCATGCACCTTCTTCTAGTAGTGTCTCTGCAAAAGCTTTATTTTCCAAACAAAATGTATGTTAGCACAGGTTTTATGAAAAAGCAGTATTTTTACGAAAATTCTGAAAAAAATTCAGTAATCTTTTCCATCTAAAGATCTTTGATAAAGCCGGGTTGAGCACAATAGTATCCTCCGGGTAACTACAACACAATAAAGTGCCTACTTCTGTTTTGGAAAGCGTGGACTTACACTACGTTTAGAACTTACTAAAATAGATCTGAGAAGGAGAATTAACATATGAAACTGCAATTGGCGCTGGACCTCGTGGGTATCGAAGGAGCAAAGGAAATCGTCTCGGAGGTAGCTGAATTTATTGATATCGTGGAAATCGGCACACCGATCGTTATTAACGAAGGGCTGCACGCGGTAAAAGCGATTAAGGACGCTTTTCCTAACCTGACTGTTCTTGCGGATCTGAAAATTATGGATGCAGGCGGCTACGAAGTCATGAAAGCGGCTGAAGCTGGTGCGGATATTGTAACTGTACTGGGAGTTTCCGATGACTCCACCATTAAAGGCGCTGTTGAAGAAGCCAAGAAGACCGGCAGAGAGATCCTCGTTGACCTGATCAATGTTAAGGATATCAAAGCCAGAGCGGCTGAAGTGGATGCGCTTGGTGTAGATTATGTCTGCGTACACTCCGGTTATGACCACCAGGCTGAAGGCAAAAACTCTTTTGCTGACCTTAACGCCATCAAGAGTGTCGTGAAGCAGGCCAAAACGGCAATTGCCGGCGGCATCAAACTGGCTACACTGCCGGAAGTGATTGCAGCAGGCCCTGATCTGGTTATCGTTGGCGGCGGCATCACCGGCGAGAGCGACCAAAAGGCTGCGGCAGCCGAAATGAAGCGCCTTGTAAGCCAGGCCTGATTCCTGATGGATACGGCAGGCTACATGCAGGAAATCGTAAAGGAGCTGCAGCGTTCGGCGGGCCAGATTGCCCCCGGTGAGGCAGAGCAATTCGCTGAGCTGCTGCAGCGTTCAGGCAAAATATTCGTAGCCGGCGCAGGCCGCTCGGGGCTGATGGGCAAGGCATTCGCCATGCGGTTGATGCATGCCGGACGCGATGCCTATGTGGTTGGCGAAACGGTGACCCCGGGTATTGCTCCGGGGGATGTGCTGGTACTGGGCTCAGGCTCGGGTGAAACGAAGAGCCTGGTTGCTATGGCCGAGAAGGCCAAGGCAATCGGTGCCGCAGTGGCTGCGGTGACGATAGCGCCGGATTCGTCGATCGGCCGGCTGGCTGATCTGATCGTAAAGCTGCCGGGATCACCTAAAGATCAAAGTACCGGGAATTACAGCACCATTCAGCCGATGGCCTCCCTGTTTGAGCAGACCATGCTGCTGTTCTATGATGCGGTGATTCTCCGCCTGATGGAACAGACAGGCCAGACGACTACGAATATGTACGGCAAGCATGCGAATTTGGAATAGCATAACAGAGCTGCCCTTCGCATACTTGCGCAAGGCAGCGCTAAACGGCCTCAACAACCTATGGATCATGGGATGTTGAGGCCGTTTTTTTGTAAGGAGCTTATAGAATTACTGCCTACGCCTAGCGCTTCAGCAGATCTTCACGGATTGGTGTGAACACATCCAGCAGCGCGGAATCCGCTTCCAGGGCTGTTACGCCGTGCTTGGCATTGGAAGGAATGGCAATGCTCTGGCCGGCGGTTACATGATGCTCCGTGCCGTCAATGCGGAAGGTGAAGCTTCCGCGCAGGCAGTAGCTCATCTGCTCATGCGGATGGCTGTGCTCATAGCCCTCTGCCCCTTCCTCAAAATGAACCTCCATCATCATCAGGCTGGCCGCCGCATTCAGGATACAGCGTTTAACGCCCGGCTCAGCCGTTTCCCATACTCCAAGATTACTCATGTATTGTTCCTCCTTTAGGGTAGTTAAATTTAGTGTCTAACAGAGCTCGTGTTACTCTGGGCCGGCCATTTGCCCGCGATAGCCGAAATCAAAGGTACTTTTACCTCTGAATCGGGCTAATTGTCCGAGAGGCCGAAATCAAAGGTGCTTTTACCTCTGAATCGGGCTAATTGTCCGCGAGCGCCGAAATCAAAGGTATTTTTACCTCTGAATCGGGCTAATTGTCCGCGAGAGCCGAAATCAAAGGTACTTTTACCTCTGAATCGGGCTAATTGTCCGCGATAGCCGAAATCAAAGGTACTTTTACCTCTGAATCGGGCTAATTGTCCGCGAGCGCCGAAATCAAAGGTATTTTTACCTCTGAATCGGGCCATTTGCCCGCGAGCGCCGAAATCAAAGGTACTTTTACCTCTGTTTCAGCTATTGCCCGTTCCCCTGCGGAACAGCAAGCGTGATGCTTCCCGGCTCCAGGTTCAGCCAGCCAGCCCTGTCCACGCCGGCTGTCTCCGCATCAGCGGCACCCAGCAGCCTCAGCGGGGTCCCGCCGGGAACGCTGACCCGGCAGCTCTCCCCGGAGCCGTTGATCATAACCGCCAACCATGCCCCGCCGGGCCGGGTGATCTTGTACATGCGGACGCCTTCAGCTGCCGCTGCTCCGGCATCCAGCGGCTCCAGCCTGAGGGCGGGAGCCTGCTCCTTGCGGGGGTGCAGCAGTACGAGATAGTCCCCTCCGCCGCCATGTACGCGGAAATGCTGCTGCACCATCAGCGGGTAGCCTCCGCCCACAGCTCCCTCGCCGGCAGTGATAACCGGATGCGCCGGCTCGGCAATCTGCGCGCTCAGCCTCATGCCGCCAAGGCAGGCGGCATCAATGGACTGCCCCGTTACCTCTGCATCTGTGCTGAGGGTGTGCAGATTCCAGACACTGTCTCCTGCTCCCTCAATCCGGTCCCAGATCAAATACACATCAAAGCCTGCCTTAACGGACAGGAAGTGCCGCTCATAAGCTTCGGCCTGTTCATCCAGAATAAGGCTTCTTACATAATCCAGCTCCTCCGAGAAGCTGGCTTCACGGCAGATGCTCCGCAGCGGGCCGTCCTTGTAATGCCCGTCCGGACCGGCGAACTGTACCACATTATGCGCCGCCCCGGAGACATACCAGTGCCGGTCCCCGTTATAGTAGCCACCGGTTCCCGAGTCCAAAGTGACCGGAATGCCGTCAGCCCAGATGGAGAAATGGCCTTCATCATGATGGGCGTGATAGGTCAGCGGCGAAGCCTCGTAGATGGCGTAATGCTGCAGATTCTGTTCTCCGCCGCGGAAGATGACATAACCGATACCGGGATAGTGAACCGAGCGGAGCACCGGCTTCCGTTCAGGCAGACCCGGCTGCGGATACAGCAGAGCGACCAGCGGCAGCGGGAAGGCGCCGGTATCCTGGACGGGTGATCCGCCGTGCTTCCAGGTCCAGATCATTTCCCCCGACAGCTGCGGGTCCTCGCCCGCATAGAAAGAGGCAGCATAGCCTAGCAGCCGGAACCACTTTTCCTGCACATTGGCGTCGCCGACAGCAGGGGTAAGCAGAACAGGGTGACCGTACGCTTCACCATGGAGCTTATCCCCGGCTGTCACGATGCCGATCAGGAAGCGGTACATGGCTTTTACTTTCTCATCCTGGAAATAATCCATCCCCTTCAGGCGCTTCAGCAGCGCAAAGAAGAGGAAATAACGGTGCAGTACAGCTCCATGATAACGGACATTCTCCGGCCATGCACCGTCCTCGTCCACTACCTCTTCCAGCTGCCAGTCGATGACAGAGACCGCATGCTCAAGATAAGCGCTGCTCTGCGGTTCCTGCGGGAAGAGCAGGGCATAGACACCCAGCCCGGTGGCCCGGTCAGCATTCCAGTTGCTGCGTTTGCCGCCCTTCTCATCGGGGAAGGTTTCAAGGTCGAACCGGTAGTAGGCAGTATCCATCATCATGGCGGCAATATAACGGAAATCAGCTTGAATGGAGGAATCCTCTGCGTTACTCAATATCCCGCTGCCGGCAATCTGGTCATAAATAACGGCGGCGGCAGCAATTCCTCTGCCGATATGAACGGCTCCGTACGTATCATCATCATGCCAGCCGTCTCTGCGGAAGATGTCCATCCCCGCCCGCATATCCGCAAGCATGTACTGCAGCTTCCGCTTGGCCTGTTCTGCAAAGCGTTCCTCACCCGAAATTAGATACACATTGGCGTCTGCGCCTGCTGCTTCCAGCAGGTAAGCCCAGTTGGTTAACGTAGCCCGGTTGAAGGGCGGAGAGATCAGCTCCGTACCGAGCGGCCGGCCTGCAGCATCCAGGAAGATTATTCCGGCGCAGATCCCGCCGCTGAGCGGAGCTTCCAGACTGACTGCCGTCTGCATGCTGTAATGTTCGCCCGGCTGTACGGGCAGCGTCTCGCCGTAACGAAGAACAGTCCGTCCTCCGTCTGTCTCGTGGCTGATCCATACACACTGCGCTTCCTGCTCAGCGGCGCCTTCTGCCGGCGTTACTCCGGAGGGCTGAAGGCCGCCTCTTCCAGCCGTCATCGGTTCCAGATGGAACAGGCTGCCGCTTCCGGCCTCACGGGTCCAGCCTGCAAGTGCCTGTTGGAAGCTGCCGTTATGGAGTCTCACTGGCATGCCGAGCTGGGAATGCGTCAGGGACACACCGCCGATACGCGCTGCACCCTGCCCGGTAACATGCACGGCCATTTGCACGGATGCCGCACCGGGCGGAACGCTGAAGACGAACGGCTCTACCCGGAAATCACCTAACCTGTGAAGCGGAGCCGCGGATTCCCGGGCCGCAAACTGCTCCGACAAATCCCGCTGTCTCCCGTATTCCCGCCGGATTTCGGGAAGATGTACAATCCTGCCGCGGATATCCTGAAGCTGATCCTGAGTATAACAGCCCAAAGGCCGGGTAAGGGTCCCGCTGCCGTATGCTGAATTCATCGTTGTTCAAGCCCCCTTATTGTAGTAGTGATGCTGGCTCTTCTTTCTATATTCAGTATAACGGCCGGCTTCATCAATACGGGATGGATAAACACGGGATGCAAAGGGGACAAAGCAACTGAAAAAGTGAAATTCTCCCCCCAAGCGCAGTTGCTTTCTCCCTAACTGTTCCTGAGGAGATGAACTTATCATTAAGTCATGAAGCGTTAGTCCAATGACAGGAGGAGTAAAAATAATGAATGCAACGAAACGTCAAATAAACGCCTGGAGCTTTGTCGCTCCCAGTCTGATTCTGACGCTGGTGTTTGGGGTGTATCCGATCTTTTGGGCGCTGAAGTATATGTTCTATGATTATCAGGGCTTCGGTGAGCCGCTGTTCATCGGGCTGGACAACTTCCGCCGCCTCTTCCGGGATACGGGATTCTGGCAGTCGGTCGTGAACACCTTCATTTATGCGGGAGGCAAGCTGATCATTACGATTCCGCTCTCCTTTGTACTGGCGGTTATTCTCAACCGTGCTTTAAAAGGGCGCCAGGTGCTGCGGGCCATTTACTTCATGCCAACCGTAATCAGCGCTTCAGTAATGGCGGTCGTATTCTACGTTATTTTCAACTCTTACAACGGTATGGTTAACCAGCTGCTGATGGGATCAGGACTGATCTCCTCCCCAATTGACTGGCTGGGTCCGAAATATGCCTTGATGACGGCGATCATTATCGCAATCTGGGGCGCTGTCGGTAACTACATGCTGCTCTTCATTGCCGGCCTGCAAAATATCCCCGAGGACCTTTATGAAGCCGCTTCCCTGGACGGGGCAGGCCCGCTGCGCAAAATGTGGAGCATTACCGTTCCTATGCTGGGACCCGTGCTGCAGATGATCATCATGCTGGCAATTACGGTTTCCCTGAAAGGTTATGAGAGCATCATGGTGCTTACCGAAGGCGGACCTTACGGAAAAACAGAAGTGATGTACCTCTATCTGTACAAATTGTTCTTCCCGGTATCGAGCGGCGGCTCAAGCATTCAGCAGTTCGGCTACGGCAGTGCTGTCGGCTTTGCAACCGCAGTCATTGTCGGATTGATCACCCTGATTTATTTTTACGTATCCAAAAAGCTGAATGATATCTATTAAAAGAGAGGAGAATGACGAGTGAGTACATTACATGCGCAAAGAAAAATAACGGCTGTGCCGGACACCCGTACGATCCGCAGCAAAGCGGTGCTGTCCCGGACGCTGCTGTGGATATTCCTGCTTCTGGTGGCAGGGCTTGCGGTGTTCCCGATTGTCCTGGCGTTTTTCGGATCGGTGAAGACCAACCTGGAGCTTACAGGCGGCACCTCCCTGCTGCCTAAGGAATGGAAGTTTGAGAACTACCTGACAGCATGGAATTCAGCCAACTTTGCACGCTTTACCTGGAACAGTATGTTCATCAGTATATTTACGACCCTGGGCACACTGCTGGTAGGCACTATGGCTGCGTATGCGGTGGCGAGAGTGGATTTTATCGGTAAAAAGGTGTACGTGGTGCTGCAATCCTGTACCCTGTTCATCTCGATCGGTGCCGTGGTGCTGCGCCCCCAATTTGATCTGATGGTTTCACTCGGTCTGCAAAAATCACTCTGGGGCGTCATCATCATTCTGATCAGCGCACATGCTACAGCCTTCTTCATGCTGATCGGATTTGTACGGGCCATTCCCAAGGAGCTGGACGAAGCTGCGTTTATTGACGGCTGTAACTTTTATAGCGTATACTTTCGGGTTATCCTGCCGCTCCTGACGCCCGCACTGGGGGTTACCGCACTTTGGACCTTCCGCGGAGCGTGGAACGAATATATTCTGCCGCTGGTATTTACGATGACGCAGCCTGCGCTGCAGACGCTGACCGTAGGTCTGGCCGGATTGAAATATGGTGTCGGGGATGCAGCGCAGCCCCAATTAATGCTGGCCGGTGCATGCCTGTCCATGCTGCCGATGATTATCGTCTACATTTTTGCCAACAAATCATTCATGCAGATGACTGCAGGCTCTGTAAAGGGCTGAGGCACGGACAGCGGGCTTTCGGACGGCTAATGAACTAAGGAAGTGAGTACATGCTGAAGGCCTGGCTCTACCGGACCTCCCTGAAGAAAAGAATATGGCTGACCTTTACTGCACTGACAGTATTCTGTATATCCATTACCGGTCTGTTTGCGTATTCCATTGCCTCGCGGGCGATGGAGCGCAATTCGGTTGAACTGAACCAGAATGTGCTGAACCAGTCGGTCAACGTGCTGGACCAGAAGCTGAAACAGATCATTGTCGCCTCTTCAACTATGATGCTGAGCGAAACCTACAGACAGACAATCCGCGATATACAAGCGCATAATACAGAACGCTTTTTTGCCAACTTCTCGCTGCTTCAGGGTCCCTTTACCCAAGCCGAGCTGACGGAGAATTCCATTGAAGCGATCCTGCTCAGTACGCCGGACGGAGATTTCTACTCCGCCGGCAATCTGCGCAGAACGGCAACCCCGTTCATGGAGACCTCGCTGTACCAGCGGATCCGGGAAAATCCGCAGTCTAATTGGGTGGAAAGCCATGTGGATGAATTGTTCGACGGCAGCCACCAAGTCATCTCCCTGCTGCTCCAGCCGCTGACGGAGAATTATGTGCCGGATGTTTTTTTGACCGTCAATGTCAAAGAGGACATTCTGGAGGATACGATCAGCGGAGGCGCAAGTCTTGGGAGCGCACGGTTTCTGCTGATTAATAAATCAGGCGCAAGCGTCTTCGGAGATGCTCAGAGGCCGGACTGGACGCGCACAGCGTCATTTATGGACAGGCTGCAGGAAGGCGGCCGGGGAAATTTCGAATATGCTGCCGGAGACAGCCCGATGCTGGTCAGCTATGCCGAGTCCCGCTATGCGGGCGACTGGGTGCTGGTCAGCTATTTGTCCAAGAAGGAGCTGCTCCAGCCTGTCCGCAGCATCCAGTGGCTGGTGCTGATGATTATGGCCGTATGCATTCTCCTGGCGCTGCTGCTGGCAAGATACCTGTCGGCGCTGCTGCTGGGTCCGCTCCTGAAGCTGCAGAAGACGATGTCACGGGTGGAGCAGGAGGATTTGGCTGCGCGCTTCCAGAGCCCTTTTCAGGATGAGATCGGCGATGCCGGCCGCAAGTTCAATCAGATGCTTGACCGGATCGGCGGCCTGATTGCTGAGGTCAAGGATACGGAACAGGAAAAACGGAAAGCGGAGATCAAGGCGCTTCAGGCGCAGATTGAGCCGCATTTTTTATATAACACCTTAAATACGATCTTCTGGAAATGTGAGATGGACGAATATGACGATGTGAAGGAGATGGTCATTTCGCTGTCCGCACTGTTCCGCCTGGGTCTGAACAACGGGGAGGAGATTACGACGCTGGGCCGGGAGCTGGAGCATGTCCGCCAGTATCTCAATCTGCAGCAGCAGTGCTATGAAGGGCTGTTCGATTACACGATCAGCGCCGGACAGGAGCTGCTGGAGCTGCCTGTGCTGAAAATCATTATCCAGCCTTTGGTGGAGAACTCTATTCTGCACGGGCTGAAGGAGCTGCACGGAGGCGGAATCATCCGGATTGCGGTGGAGAAGGAGGAGGACAGGCTGCTCATCCGGGTAACCGATAACGGCGCCGGCATGGATGCTGAGGCGCTTAATGCCAGAATGAAGGAGCCGGGTGCCAGCGGCGGGTATGCCCTGGCCAATATCAGCAGCCGCCTGCAGCTGTATTACGGGAAAGCCGCAGAGCTTACCTTCAGCAGCCGTCCGCACATTGAAACCGAAGCGGTCTTAACAATCCCTATGGAAGGTGGAGTACACTCTGAACAGCGCTGAATCCATTAAAATTTGCATTGTTGATGATATTCCGGCAGTCGTCCGGGGGCTGTCGCAGCGGATTCCCTGGGACGAGCATGGCATTGTTGTGGCCGGAACTGCAGCCAACGGGGAAGAAGGGCTGATGCAGATCCGCAGGCACCGGCCGGATATCGTCCTGACCGACATAAGGATGCCGTTTACGGACGGCCTTGAGATGATGCGGATCATTCTTGCCGAGCAGCCGGATATCAAGCTGATCTTTCTAACCGGCTACTCCGATTTCTCCTACGCCCAGGAAGCGCTGAAGCTGGGCGCCTTTGATCTGATCGTCAAGCCTTTTACCAAATGCCAGGTGCTGGAGTCCGTGCTGAAGGCCAAAGAGGTGCTTGAGCGGGAACGCAGCCAGGCGGAGCAGATGCGAGGCATGGAGCAGAAGCTGCGGGAAAGCATGCCTTATCTGCGCCAGGAGTATATGCGGCTGCTGATCCGCTACGGCACAAGACAGCAGCACCGCAGCCAGCAGTGGGATTTCTATAACATCCGGATGAACAGCCGGAACTTCTGCGTAATGGTGGCGGAGATTGATTTTTTTGCCGAGCGTACAGCTGCGCTGCCGGTTTCTGAAGTGGAGCTGATCCGTTTTGCCGTCCACAATATTCTGGAGGAGACGGTTGCCGGCTATACGCAGGGAATCGTGTTCCGTGAGCATATCAACCAGTTTGTCATTGTCATGAATCCGCCTGCTGAGCTGGATGCGGAGCAGCTGGCCGAAAGATGCCGGGAAAATGTGCGCAAGCATACCTACCAGACAGTGTCGATCGGACTGGGCGGGCAGGTCGAGGAAGCCGGCCAGCTGGCTGTATCGTATGCACAGGCGCTTTCGGCGCTTGCGAACACCTTCCTGACCGGCGGAAACAGCGTGTACCGTTATATAGAAGGAACCGAAGGGGATGCGGCGCTGCCGAGATATTCCTATGACAAAGAGAAAGAGCTGCTCTACTGCCTGCGGTCGGCAAATCTGGCCAAGGCGGAGGAGCAGCTGGATGATATCTGGAATGAATGGCTCAGCACTCCGGTGCTGCCTGATCCGTCCCTTGTCAAAACATTATGCCTGGAGCTGGCCCACTCGATCCACCGGGTGTTCTCGGACAAGGCTGCCGATTCAGAGGTCAAGCTGCTGGAGAAGAAGCTGGCCGACATGAACAGCGCACTCTCCTTCGAGGAGCTCCGCAGACAGATCCGGGAATTCTGCCGCCAGGGCTGCGCCTATGTACAGATCCGCCAATCCAGCGAGTCCCGTGTCCTGGTGGAACGGGCTGTTGCCCATATCCAGGGCAATCTGCACCGGAACCTGTCGGTTGCCGATATTGCCAGAGAGGTGCATCTCAGTCCGAGTTATTTCTCCAATCTGTTCAAGAAGGAAATGGGGATGACACTGGCCCAGTATATCATCAGCCGGAGAATGGAGAAGGCCAAGGAGCTGGTACTGGAAGGCATGCAGGTCCAGGATATCGCCATCTCTCTGGGCTATGAGGACCGGCCTTATTTTACCGAGCTGTTCAAAAGATATACCGGCATGACACCCACCGATTTCCGCGCCAAATACACCACCGAAAGCCCGGCGGGGAAACAGTGATTTCGTCTCCCATGAATAGTTGTTTTCCCCTTCACTTAGAACAGGGCTTGCCATCTATAATTTTTTATAAGAAATGAATGCGATTACAAGATAAAAGGGAGGCATTTCTAATGAAAAAAAATCAATGGCTGCTGACTGGTGCATCGCTGCTGCTGGCCGGCTCTCTGGCCGCCTGCTCCTCATCCGAACCGAGTGCGGAGGCTGAAGAAGGCAATGCTGCTGCAGGACAGACCAAGCTTGTATACTGGACGATTGACCGTCATGATTCCGATTTTATTGAGCAGAAAATCAGTGAGTATGAGGGCCTGAATCCCGATATCGATATTGAACTGAAGGTTATGGCTGAGAACTACGGGCAATCGGTCGATATCGCTTTTTCCAGCAAGCAGGCACCGGATATCTTCCGTGTAGATACGAACACTGTGCCTACCTGGGTAAAGAAAGGCTACCTTGAGTCCTTTGATGATTATATTTCCCCGGAGATGAAGAGCCGGTTCGAGAATGTACTCATCAATGAGAAGAACATGGTTGACGGTAAAATCTACACCCTGCCAAACATCGGGCAGTTCTGGCGCCTGATCTACAACGTGGATCTGTTCGAGAAGGCCGGCATTACAGAACCTCCGACTACGCTGGCTGAAATGATCGAGGATGCCAAGAAGATTACGGCTGCAGGCAAAGACAGCGGCGCTTACGGCTTCGCCGGAAACTTTAAAAGCGGCAGCGGCTTCGAGCGCGTAGCTTATCCGATTACTACATTGAGTAAAGCAGTGGGTACAGAGGGCTTCAACTTCCAGACCGGCCAGTTCGACTTCGGCATGTATAAGGAAGTAGCCGAGGCGCTGCGCCAGATCAAGGTGGACGGCAGCATGATGCCGGGTTCGGAATCCCTGGATATTGACCCGCTGCGTGCCCAGTTCGCCCAAGGCAAAATCGGGATGTACTTCAACCACTCTGTAGAGCCTAGCGTCTATGACAGCCAGTTCCCGACTGAAGTCCGCTGGGCAGCGGCGCTTCCTCCGACGGTTGACGGCCAGCGAAACGGCGTAAGCCAGGTTATCTCCGGCAGCTATCTGGCCATGAGCAAGGATTCCGAGCATAAGGAAGAGGCCTGGAAGTTCATTGAATGGATGTACAGTGATGAAGTACAGACCGCTTACCAGGAAGGCGGATACGGCGTTTCGGTTATCCCTTCGGTAGCGGCTGCGGCTAAGGCACCGGCGATCCCGGGAATTGAAGGCTTCCTGCCGACCCAATACGACGGTATTTATCCGGCTACTCCGCTGATTATCTCTGAAGGACGTCTGGAAGGCACGAACAGAGCTGATATCTTCAACAGATATATTTTTGCCGGCGGAGATTTGGACAAAGAGATTGAGGATCTGAATACCCGTTATAATGCGGCGCTGGAAAAGGCCATTGCGGCAGGCGACACCACGATTGAAGCCCAGTCTGATTTCGATGCGGCGAGTCTTCAGGGATCCCTGGCCCAGTAAAAATAGAATGCAGCACCACCCCGGAAGACCGCAGGCCAAGCCTGCGGTCTTCACGTGTATATAGGGTCCCCTGAGCTGATGATGTGCGTATACCGGTTATTTTGTAGTATGATTAGGTCTGAAAGGGGGCAGAATCAACATTGGCAACGGAGATTAAGGACCGTATCAACCTTAAGGAAATCAATTGTGAAAAGGAGCTTACACTCGCAGTAATCGGAGGCAAGTGGAAGCTGATTATACTTTGGCATCTGGGGCTTGAAGGGACCAAGCGCTTCAGTGAGCTTAAGAAGCTCATTCCTCATATCACCCAGAAAATGCTGACCAACCAGCTCCGTGAACTCGAAGAAGACCAGCTTGTGCTGAGAAAAGTGTATGCCGAGGTTCCCCCGAGAGTAGAATATTCCCTGACGGAGTATGGGCAGAGTCTGCTTCCTGTGCTTCGCATGATGTATGACTGGGGTAAAAACTATGGGGAGAACGTCATCTGGAAGGATACGCCTCCCGAAGAGAGATGATCTGAAGATCAAAGCTTACTCCAGCCCGGGCCTAAGATAGGCCTGCAGCTATTTTAAAATAAACTAACCTGATGGAGGCGTTACAAGTTATGTCATCTACTGATTACAGCCAGCTGCTGGATTCATTAACACTTCATAATGGAGCTGTACTTAAAAACCGTGTGGTCATGGCGCCCATGACCAACTTCTCCTCCAATGAGGACGGGACGGTCTCTGAAGCGGAGCTGAACTACTACAGCCGCCGCTCCAAAGGCGTGGGAGCCGTAATAACTGCCTGTGCTTACGTAACACCTGACGGCAAAGGTTTCCCGGGCGAATTCGGCGCTGACCGTGACGAGCTGATTCCGAGCCTTCGCCAGCTGGCGGATGCGATCAAAAGCCAGGGTGCAAAGGCCATCCTGCAGATCTTCCACGGCGGGCGCCAGTGCCCTCCGGAATTGCTGCCGGACGGCCAGACGGTCAGCGCAAGCAGCGTAGCACCGGAGCAGCCGGGCGGAGGCCAGGGGCCGGTGCCGCGTGCACTGGAAGAAGAGGAGATTGTTAACATCATCTCGGCCTTCGGCACAGCAACCCGCCGGGCGATCGAAGCCGGCTTTGACGGCGTGGAGATCCACGGTGCGAACGGCTATCTGATCCAGCAGTTCTTCTCTCCGCATTCCAATACCCGCGAAGACCGCTGGGGCGGAAGTCTGGAGAAGCGCCTGACCTTCCCGCTGGCTGTCCTGCGTGAAGTCAAAGGAATCGTGCAAGAGAATGCCAAGGAGCCGTTCATTGTCGGTTACCGCTTCTCCCCGGAGGAGCCGGAAACGCCGGGAATCACGATGGCCGAAACCTTCGAGCTGATCGATGCGCTCAAAGGAGAAGGTCTGGACTACCTGCATGTGTCGCTGCAGGATTTCTGGTCACTGCCGCGCCGGGGAACGGAAGACAGCCGTCCGCGGATCGAGCAGATTGTCGACCGTGCAGGACAAGGCGTTCCGGTAATTGGTGTGGGTTCCCTGTATACGGCAGAGGACGCACTCAAAGCTATGGGGACCGGAATCAGCCTGGTAGCTCTGGGCCGTCCGCTGCTGATTGATCCTGACTGGGTGCAAAAGGTAGCCGAAGGACGTGCCGGTGAAATCGACACAGAGCTGGACACCTCGGCACAGGAAGCGCTTGTCATCCCGGACCCGCTCTGGGGAGCGCTTGTCAATACGCCGGGCTGGCTGCCGCTTAAGGGGTAAGGTATCGGTCTGTAAATGCAAAAAACCTCCGTTCTCCCACTGATGGGAGGCCGGAGGTTTTTGGTCTGCTTAGGCTTTTTGTTCGAACAGCTTGGCGATTTCTACGATTACCTGTACAGCCTGGAGCATGACGTCCACCGAAGCATACTCGAATTTGCCGTGGAAGTTCTCGCCTCCGGTAAAGATATTCGGTGTAGGCAGTCCCATATAAGACAACTGCGAGCCGTCCGTTCCGCCGCGGACCGGGCGGATAACCGGGGTGATGCCTAGGTTCAGCATGGCTTCTTCGGCGATATCCACGATGTGGCGCACAGGCTCGATTTTTTCACGCATGTTGTAATACTGGTCATTCATCTCCAGCACGATGCTGTCTGCACCGTATGTGGACTGGAATTCATCTACAATGGCGGCGATAGTAGCCTTGCGGTTCTCAAACTGTGTGCGGTCAAAATCGCGGATAATGTAGCTCAGCTTGCTCAGCTCTGCCGTTCCCTGCATGGAAGCCAGGTGGTAGAAGCCTTCATAGCCGTCCGTGAACTCCGGCGCTTCCCCGGCAGGCAGTCTCAGGTGGAAGGCCATCGCGATTTTTGAGGAATGAATCATTTTACCTTTGGCGGTACCTGGATGGACATTGACGCCTTTGAAGGTGATTTTGGCTGCGGAAGCATTAAAGGTTTCATATTCCAGCTCTCCGAGCGGCCCGCCGTCAACGGTATAGGCATAGGAGGCACCGAAGGCAGCAACATCAAACTTATGAGGTCCGCGCCCGATCTCTTCATCAGGAGTAAAAGCAATTCTGATCTTGCCGTGCTTGATCTCCGGATGACTTAGCAGATAATCCATAGCGGTCATGATCTCGGCGATCCCGGCTTTGTTGTCCGCTCCCAGCAGTGTTGTTCCGTCCGTAGTAATAAGCGTATGCCCTTTGTATCCGGCCAGCTCGGGAAAGCTTTCTGAAGAGAGAATGATGTTCTGCGCCTGGTTCAGGACAATATCGTTTCCGTCGTAATTCTCAATAATTTGCGGCTTCACATTAGTCCCTGTAAAGTCGGTTGCCGTATCCAGATGCGCCAGGAAGCCGATAGTCGGCACATCCTTGTCGGTGTTTGCAGGCAGCGAGGCCATTACGTACGCATGCTCGTCCATCGTCACATCCTCAAGCCCGAGAGCCTGAAGCTCCTCCACCAGCTTGCGGGCCAGCACCATCTGCCCCGGGGTGGACGGACAGGTGTCATTATCCTCATTGGATTGGGTGTCTATTTCTGCATAGGAAACAAAGCGCTTGATCAGCTCTTCTTTCACAGTAGGTCATCTCCTCTTCATTTCGCGCAAAAAACGTCCGTTCCTTTGAATAAAAGGTTCAGCCGCCTCTGCTGTTCGTATGTCTATCATATCATGTTCAGCGATGAAGTCTCATCTCTGTACGCAAGGGTCCAGCGGCTCTGTTATTTGGTCAACGGTTCGTGACGGAGCAGGGCTGCAGAGAGCAGATAGCGGTCGGGTGCAGAACCAACATAGGAAAAAGGATAACAGGTAATCAGCGTCAGCACCGCATCATCACTGTCTTGAATGGCTCCCCGTTCTTCACCGTCAACAATGACACTCCCGGTTACTTCGTAGATGAACCTTCCGTCCGCCGTCTCCACTTCAATTAAGTCCTGCTTCTTCAGTCTGCCCAAGCCGCGGAATACCGTATCGCGGTGACCGGCGAGCACACTGTTGCCGGCAGCGCCGATTACCGCACTCCCTTCATAATGGCCGGCGCCTTTCTTTAGCTGCGGACGCTGTGTTCCTTCGAGAATAGCAGCTCTTGTCCCCAGCCTGGGAAAATAAATTTCACCGATGACATCGCCATCCCGTTGAGGTCTGCTGGAAGTGCGTCTCTCTACGGCAAGATTTATCATTTCCGCAGTGAGCGGAGTTTCTTCATTCGTGAGATTTAGCTCTGCATGAGCAGGACTGATGAGAGCTTCCTCCCTCTTTTTCTCCCACGCCTTGAGTGCATGGCCTGCTTCAGCAGGGGCTTTAAGGATCTGCACGGCAGAGTATACCAGCAGGATGGAAGAGAGTATGAGGATCAGCCTCATGGCAATAACGAGACCGGAACGCTTATTCATATACTCTCCTCCGTCAGCGGATTGATCTGGCTTACTTCTTTGAATTCAGTCTGCGCAGCACGATAACACTAAAGATGGCGACAGCCATGCTGATCAGGAGCAGGTTATACCAGGGCTCTGCGGTATCCGGCAGTTTATCTCCAGTGTCAGGACCCGAGAGCGGAAGCTCATCATCGTCCAGTGTCACCTCATTGTCCGGCGAAGGAGTGGCTGTATTTGTAGAGCCGCTGCCCCCCGCGTCCGGTGCAGGTGATGCTTCATGGTCTGTACCGCCCAGCGGAACAGGACCTTCACTAACGCTTATCTCTTCCGGATCAGGAGAAGCTGTTAGAGCCGGTGCTGCAGTTGGAGCAGGAGATGGCCCTGGCGTAATGATGACTCCGGGGACCGGCGTGCTTCCCGCAGTTGGTGCAGCTGTCGGTATACTGCCCGGCGTAGTGCCAGGTCCGCTTGAAGGATCGGGTGAAGCAGAAGCGGCAGGTGTGGCGCTCGGGCCTGCTGAAGGATCAGGTGATGCGGAAGCGGCAGGTGTGGTGCCAGGGCTTGCTGAAGGATCAGGTGAAGCGGAAGCAGCAGGTGTGGCGCTCGGCTCAGCGGAAGGTTCCGGTGAAGCCGATGCGGAGAAGCCGAAGGTAACGCTTGTAGTCTTCCCCTGATACTCATTTCCGGATTCCAGCGGAAAGGTTACATCCATCTGGATGACTTCCCGTCCGCCGGCGGCAAGCGATCCTACAGCAATTCTCCCCTCAGCCTCGCTCATGACGCCCGAATAGAGGATTACTCCCTCTTTTTGCAGGGTCATTTGCAGGATTTTGAACAATTCTTCATTACCTGAGCCGAATTTGAAGTCGACAAAGTAATCGATCCGCTCATTTCCATCATTAATTACCGTATAATTCGAAGCCATCGTATCTCCAGGCTGCATATTATCCATAATGGCTTTGCTTGTGGTATGCGAATTGACTGTAAGTTTGATCGTATCTTCCGCACTTACACCTCCGGCATGCCAGATAACGCCAGCCAGAACGATTAGAATATAGACACCTATTGCAGCCGACTGATACCTCTTCTTCAATCCCACCGCTCCTTTCTTCCGTAAGAACAATCCTGCCCCCGGCACGCTCGACAAATCCCTGCCTGAATCGTGCCATTTCCTTATGAATCGTCAAAATAAGTGGTTTTGTGTAGAACTACTAAATATAATGATGGGTAAATCCTCGAAGAGCGGGGCTAAGAAGTGAAGCTCTATGTATGTTCGTTATAACGAATATCTAAAGTATAATTTAAATTAGAGATAAAGAAAAACGGGAGAAATTAGATTCAAGACACAAATTTAGCGGTTTGGAGCTATTAATAGGCAGTTTTTTCTATATAACTCCTGCTTGCTTTATATTTATTGATTTTACGTACAAATCATTTGGTTTTTATAAAGAACAAAGACTGGGCCTGGTTTTTAAAAAGGCATAAAAAAACAAGGTGAATATCAGACAGGGAGCTAATGCTTCCCGGACCTGATATTCGCCTTGCCGGTTACTGCCGTGGAACACGGCAGGGGGGCTTAATTAGCTTTAAAAAGCTCTGCTACAAGCTCATAGGAATGCAAACGGGCGGCATGGTCGTAAATCTGCGAGGCGATGATGAACTCATCGGCATCTGTTTCTTCTACTATCTGCAAGAGTCTCTCTGTGATTCCTGCCGGATCACCAGCGATGGAATACTGCTGTTTGTCCATCAGGAGTGCTCTTTCCTGTGGTGACCAGAGGCTCTCCATGTCATCCACCGGAGGCTGAAGCTTGCCGGTACGTCCGCGGATAATATTCAGGAACTGCTGCTGCTGCGAAGTAGCGAGCCAGCGTGCGGCTCCTGCCGTGTCAGCGGCAGTGATGCCGAGACCAACCATGACATGCGGCTTATCGAGCACCTCCGATGGTCTGAAGTTCGTGCGGTACAGATGCAGTGCAGGCAGCAGGTAATCCGGCGCGAAGTGGCTGGCAAAGGCAAACGGCAGACCGAGCTGGGCTGCCAGCTGTGCGCTGAAGCCGCTGGATCCAAGCAGCCAGATTGGCACATTCAGGCCTTCCCCGGGCGTAGCGCGAACGCCTAGCGGACGGGAGCCTGCCCCGTTCGGATCGAAGTATGCTCTAAGCTCGCTGAGCTGCTCCGGGAATTCGCTGCCGTCGCTGCCCAGGCCGCGGCGCAGCGCTCTTGCAGCCGCCTGGTCAGAGCCGGGCGCTCTGCCGAGTCCGAGGTCGATACGTCCCGGGAACAGAGACTCCAGTGTACCGAATTGCTCGGCAATCATCAGCGGTGCATGGTTGCTCAGCATGATGCCGCCTGAGCCGACACGGATATGCTTGGTACCGGCAGCGACATGCCCGATAACCACAGAGGTAGCTGAGCTGGCAATACCCGTCATATTATGATGTTCCGCCAGCCAGTAGCGGTGGTATCCCCACTCTTCGGCATGTCGGGCTAAATCGAGTGTGTTATGAAGTGAATCCGCAGCGGTTCCGCCCTCAACAATCGGAGCCAGATCCAGCACGGAAATCGGAATGTCACGCAGTTGTTTCACAATAGTCCCTCCCGTAATAATGCCGCAGCATTTAATCGCAAGTATGCGCAGATATAACTAATCTACCCCAATATTATAACATGAATTAATATTATTTACCCACTTTAAGTAAGTGGTACCGGGAGTATGGGTGGAAATAAGGAGTATAAAGGGGAATGAAAGGGATGCAAGTAGTGCAAGGGGGACAAAATAGGGGGCATATAAAGGGATGAAAGAGGTCATTAATAGGCTGTGAAGAGGGCATTACAGAGGTCGTGAAGAGGGCATTACAGAGGTCGTGAAGAGGGCATTACAGAAGGTCGTGAAGAGGACGTTACGGAGGGCGTGAAGAGGACATTACGGAGGGCGTGAAGAGCACATAACAGAGGTCGTGAAGAGGACATTACGGAGGTCGTGAAGAGGACATAACAGAGGTCGTGAAGAGGACATTACGGAGGTCGTGAAGAGGACATAACAGAGGTCGTGAAGAGGACATAATAGAGGTCGTAAGAAGTCTTGAGGAAGACATAAGAGGACTAAAAAGGACATGTAAAGAGAGGTCATAAAAGAGGTTGAATAGGGGTTCTTAGCGTATATTGTGCTGGACTGAACTATAGTCACGTATGCGAGTGATCATTTACGCTGTGCTAAACATCTACGTCTGGAGCAGGGCTAAAAGGGATAGTTCTTCACTAAAGGACTAATACGCCATACGGGTAGTATCGAAACGTACGACTATTAATCGAATCATGTCGAAGGTTGCGAGCGGGCGCATGATCTGGAAGTGAGCAGTGGAGTCGAGATGAAATGGGCGCAACCAGGCACAGGGGCGGAATTAACGGGAAAACTCCCGTTGAATTGAGTGAAATCAAGCGCAGGGGCGGAATCAACGGGAAAAGTCCCGTTGAATTGGGTGAAACCAAGCGCGGCGGCGGAATCAACGGGAAAAGTCCCGTTGAATTGGGTGAAACCAAGCGCGGCGGCGGAATCAACGGGAAAAGTCCCGTTGAATTGGGTGAAACCAAGCACGGCGGCGGAATCAACGGGAAAAGTCCCGTTGAATTGGGTGAAACCAGGCGCGACGGCGGAATCAACGGGAAAAGTCCCATTGAATTGGGTGAAATCAGGCGCGGCGGCGGAATCAACGGGAAAAGTCCCGCAAATCCCGGCGATTGAGGGGGAGTAGCGGGAGTGGCATGGGTAACTCTGAATTAACTCCAAAAGTATGTGGTCGGAAGAGGGTACTTAAGAGCAGGCTTTACATCAGCAGGAATCAAAAGCACTAATACCTCTGAATCCGGCTAATTGTCCACATCGGCCGGAATCAAAGGCACTTATACCTCCGAATCCGGCTAATTGTCCACATCGGCCGGAATCAAAGGCACTTATACCTCCGAATCCGGCTAATTGTCCACATCGGCCGGAATCAAAAGCACTAATACCTCTGAATCCGGCTAATTGTCCACATCGGCCGGAATCAAAAGCACTAATACCTCTGAATCCGACTAATTGTGCACATCGGCCGAAATCAAAAGCACTTATACCTCCGAATCCGGCTAATTGTCCACATTGGCCGAAATGAAAGGCACTTATACCTCTGAATTCGGCTAATTGTCCATATTGGCCGAAATCAAAAGCACTAATACCTCTGAATCCGGCTAATTGTCCACATCATCCGGAATCAAGAGCACTTATACCTCTGAATCCGGCTATTAGCCTGCGTAAGTTTATGAAGAAGCCATTTTGCCTCGGATTTCAGCCCCGGATGCAGGCAAGCGGGAGGAAGGTTACTGGTAATACCGGGAATCAGCTCCTGTGCAACAGAGGTTGCTTGGCATTTTCACATACTGTGAATCCGGCGATTAGCCCCCGTAAGTTGAAGGCAGAAGCCATTTTGCCTCAAACTTCAGCCCTGGATGCAGGCAAGCGGGAGAAAGGTTACTGGTAATACCAAAGAATCAGCTCCTGTGCATTAAAGTTAGAGGTAGAGGTTGCCTGGCACTTTTACAAACCCTGACCCGCATTCCCCTCAAACCGAGCCCCTCCCCCCAGCGCCCCGGCCCACTCACAATCCGCCACGCCTCCAGCCCCCTCTCAAGTCGTAGCCCCTTCCTCCAGCTCCACCGGCAGTATATACTCTGCAGCAACCGCTCCGCCGTCTACCTGCCGGATGATCAGGTCGACGGCAAGCTTGCCCATCTCTTCAACAGGCTGGCGGATGGTGCTGAGCTGCGGGGCAAGCAGCTTGCGCAGTGCAATTCCGTCATAGCCGACAATGCGTACATCTTCAGGGACGTTCAGGCCCCGCTCCCGGCAGGTTTTAAGTGCGTAGGCAGCAATAATGTCACTGCCGGCAAAAATGCCATCTATGCCGGGATGCTCGCGGAACAGCTGGTCCAGGAGACGCTCATAAGCCTCCTCGTCAAAGCTGTCATTGTCTGTATGCAGCGAAGTGTGCCAAGTATTCATTTTGCCGGCGGTATCCCTAAAGGCTTCGTAACGCAGACGGGACAGAATGTGGAGCTCCGGGTGTCCTCCGATATGGGCAATTCTTGTGCAGCCCTTGTTGATTAACAAGGAAGTGGCGAGCACGCCGCCCCCGTAATTGTCAGAGCAGACATAGGGAATTTCTGCGGAAATCCGGCGGTCAAAGGTAACCAGCGGCAGACTCATCTGGCGGTAAGCATCCACTTCAAGGGTATGGCTGCCCATTATGATACCGTCCACCCGGCTGGCCCTCAGCATATCGATATATTCCAGTTCCTTGGTTTTGTCGTGCTGGGAATTGCAGAGCAGAAGCTTATAGCCCTGAAGGTAAGCATGCTCTTCAATATGGCTGGTTAATTCTGCGAAAAAGGGATGCGAAACATGGGGAATAATCAGCCCGATAATGTTGGATTTGGAACGGCTGAGTGAACGGGCCAGCTCATTGGGCCGGTAGTTCAGCTCATCCATCGCGCTGTGTACCCTTTTTTTCAGCTCTTCACTTAAATATCCCCTGTTGTTGAGCACCCTGGATACGGTTGTGGCCGAGACGCCAGCCCGCAGCGCAACGTCTTTAATTGTGGGCATGGGACTGCCTCCTGTCTAAGCGGTTCTATGTAAATTGATTCTAACTTGGATGCGGTGGCACTGTCTATGAAGCCAAGCTTCCTCTGATTATTATGATATTTAAAGTTATTTAAAAATTAGGGTTTTCCCACTCCCCGTTTCCTCATATAATGGAAGAAAATCGTCATTTTTTGCACATAAAAAGAGCAGGGGGAACGGGCTAAAAGTTCAATTTGTCTAAGGCCCGCTGTTGACTTGGGAATGGCGAATGGGAGTGTAGTAATGGAAGAAGTGAAATTTCATCACAAGGGATTAAAAGGCTGGCTTCTGCTTCTATTTATCATGCTCTGCACTGCATGGCTTCAGCCGGGTTCAGCCGGCGCTGACGGGAGTCCTCTTCAGAATGTGCTGGTGCTGCACTCCTATCAAAAGGGCTTCGCCTGGACAGATGACCAGGGGGACGGCATTGAAAAACATCTCAATCATACCTCCAATCCGCCGATAGTCTACACGGAATTTATGGACTGGAAACGTTACCCCAGCAAGGAAAACCTCGAACAGTTCTACCATATGATCAAGCTCAAATACCAGTCTGTCCATATTGATGCCGTTATCACTACCGACGATGCGGCTATGAACTTTGCCATGGAATACCGCAGGGAGCTTCTGAACGATGCGCCAATTATATTCAGCGGAATAAATAAGCTGGGTGTGGACGCCATTCCCGATAAGCGGAATATTACCGGAGTTATTGAAGAGATTGATCCGACGGAGACGATACGGATGGCAATGGAGATTAACCCGTCCATCCGCAACGTGTATGTCATATTTGACAATAGTGAGAGCGGACTCTCCACCGGTAAAATAACCATGGACAGAATCAAATCAATGGATCACGGACTTCAGGTCTTCCCCATGAACCAGTATTCCACTGAAGAAATTATAAGCCGGACTGCAAATTTGCCACCGGACAGCATTGTACTGATGACTACCTATTACAGTGATTCGACCGGAAGGATTATTGAATTTGACCGGTTCTCCAGCGAGCTTGGCCGCAGCAGCGCAGTTCCGGTATATCATATCTATGATTTCAGCCTAAACCACGGAGCTTTTGGCGGAAGCCTGATCAGCGGCACCATTGAAGGTGAGACCGCTGCAGATCTGGCCTTACGGGTGCTGCAGGGTGAGAAGGCGGATGACATTCCGGTCGTCGCGGACAGCAGCATGAGGAGAGTATTTGATTACAGGGAGCTGGAACGTTTTGATGTTGCACTGGACCGGCTGCCGGAGGGCAGCGAAGTCATCAACAAGCCGTTCTCCTTCTATGAAACCTACAGGGGGCTGGTGATTGGCACGGCGGTGGCCTTTGCGATACTGCTCGCATTTATTCTGGTTTTATTATTTTATGTGCAGCTGGTGAAGCGGATCCGGAATAAGCTGCAAAAAAGCAACGAACGGTTCAGTCTGGCCACCTATGGCGCGGATGCGGTCATCTGGGATGTCGACATGTCTACCATGCTGTATTACTTCTCGGACAGCTGGTACGAGCTGCTTGGTTATGAGCGGAATGAAGTAGGCGAAAGCCGCGGAGGCTGGAGAGAGCTTATCCACCCTGAGGATGCCGAGCAGGAAGACCGGCAGCGGAAGCTGCATCTGGAGGGGCGGACCTCCTACTATTACAGCGAATACCGGATGCGGAGCAAAGCCGGCGAATATATATGGTTCCAGGCACGTGGCAAGGTGCTGCGCAGCGAGAGCGGTGGTTACGTGCGTTTTGCCGGTTCCATGGTGGATGTAACCGACCGCAAGGGCTATGAGAGCAAGCTGCAGATGAGCTATCAGGAGCTGGAGTCGACCTATGAGGAGCTTACAGCGCTGCAGGACGAGCTGATGGAGCAGTATACGAAGCTTGTTGAGAACCAGGGGCTGCTGAAGACGAGTGAAGAGAAGTACCGGCAGCTGGCATATAACGATGTGCTGAGCGGCCTGCCGAACCGGCTGTCCCTTACCGAAGAGCTGACAGGACTCACCCGGGAACATGCGGGAGTCCGTGCGGCCTTGTTCTTTCTGGACATTGATAATTTCAAGTATATTAATGATACGCTGGGGCATTCGTTCGGGGACGAGCTGCTGGTTAAGGTCGGGGAACGGCTGCTGGGACTTGCGGACGAGCGGAAAAGGCACTTCCGTTTCGGCGGAGATGAGTTCGTTATTCTTTTCAGGGAGGTGGACGGAAGTGATGAGGTTAATGCCTTTGCACAGTCGCTGGTTCAAGTCTTCCGGGAACCGTTCCAGCTGAATGCAAGTGCGGTTCATGTCTCTACAAGCATCGGAATTGCCCAATATCCGGAGCACGGAAATAATGCGGAAGAACTCCTGAAGAATGCCGATATTGCGATGTATAAAGCGAAGGAAGCGGGTAAAGGAACCTATGTGATGTATGGACAAGTAATGCAGCAGCATTTTGATGAACGGATGATTCTGGAAAAGCACTTAAGAACGGCAATCCCGAATAATGAGCTTTCGCTTCATTATCAGCCGCTGGTGGATACCGCCTCCGGAGAAGTATGGGGCTTCGAGGCGCTGATCCGCTGGAACAGTCCGGTGCTGGGATTCGTATCGCCGCTGTCCTTCATCAAAGTCGCTGAAGACTGCCGGCTCATTGTCCCCATCGGTGAATGGGTGCTGCGTTCGGCCTGCCGTTTTATTAAAGATCTGAATGCCCGCGGCTATGGAAATTACCATGTATCAGTAAATATATCCGTGATCCAGCTGATGCTCGAGGATTTCACGGATATGGTATGCGGAATTCTCCGCGAAACCGGACTGCCGCCGGAATATCTGGAGCTGGAAATTACAGAGTCGATCTTTATGGAGTCCTTCGAGGCCATCGCGTCCAAGCTTGAGACACTAAAGAAGAGGGGCATCGGTATTGCCCTGGACGACTTTGGCACAGGCTACTCTTCCCTGAGTTATCTGAAGCAGCTGCCGATTACGACACTGAAAATAGACAAATCCTTTATCGACAGTATCGATGCACCTAACAACAGATCACTTGCCAATTCGATTGTAACTATAGGTCACGATATGGGCCTGAGCGTTACAGCGGAAGGTGTGGAGACTCCGGAGCAGCTCGCCTTCCTCGGACGGACGCATTGCGACAAAGTGCAGGGCTATCTCATCAGCAGGCCTATACCTGAGCATGAGGTTGCGGGCTGGGTAGAGGGCAGGAAAGCCGGCTGAGAAGATACCCCGGGATAAAACAAAAGGAACTTCCTGTAACGGAGGTTCCTTTTTTGCTGTTCGTGCCGCCCAGTCCGCTACTTAAGCAGCTTGCGGGCCAGCTTGATTTTGTCCCCGTAAGGCGGGTAGACAATGCCCAGATCCGGCTTGGTGCCTCTTTTGACGATGCTTTTGCGGTGGGAAAAAAGCTCGAAGCTGTGCTTGCCGTGATATCCGCCGATGCCGGAATTGCCGACACCTCCGAACGGCAGGTGAGGGCTGGCGACATGGGTAATCGTGTCATTAATGCAGCCTCCGCCAAAAGAAACGCGGCTCAGCACCTCCTGCTCGATCCCCTTGTCCTGTGTAAACAGATACAGGGCCAGCGGCTTCGGCCGATCGTTAATACTGCTGATGGCATCTTCCAGCGTGCTGTACTCCGTAATTGGCAGCACAGGTCCGAAAATCTCCTCCTGCATGGCGGCATCCTTCCAATCCGCGGGGTAGAGCAGAGTGGGGGCAATGTACAGATCTTCAACAGCCATGTCTCCACCGGTAATCACCTTCTCCCGGTCCTGTTCCACCATTGCAGCAATCCGCTGATGCTGCCGCTCGTTGACGATCCGCCCATACTCTGTATTCTTCCGGATGTCCTGCCCGTAAAAGTCTGAAATGCAGGATTTCATCCGGGCAATCAGCTCTGCTGCAACCTCCCTGTGGACAAGCAGATAATCAGGTGCGATACAGGTCTGGCCGGCATTGATCAGCTTGCCCCAGATAATCCGCTTGGCGGCAATGTCCAGGTTGGCGCTTTTGTCGACGATAACCGGGCTTTTTCCGCCAAGCTCCAGCGTTACAGGCACCAGGTTTTTGGCCGCCGCTTCCATAACAATTTTGCCGACAGGGACACTGCCGGTGAAAAAAATGTAATCAAAGGGAGCGTGAATCAGCAGATTTGTCGTTTCCTTCTCTCCCTGGATCACCCGGATGTAGGAGGAATCAAAGGTATCCCGGATCATGCCCTCGACTACAGCAGAGACGGCCGGGGTGCTCTCTGAAGGCTTCAGTACAGCGCAGTTTCCGGCAGCAATTGCCCCGATCAGCGGCTCAATCAGCAGCTGAAACGGATAATTGAAAGGGCCGATAATGAGCACCGTTCCGTAAGGCTCGCTCATAATTATACTTTTGCCGGGGAACATGTGCAGCGGGGATTTGACACGTACCGGCTTCATCCAGCGTTTGAGATGCTTCATCATATAACCGATACTGTCGAGTGTAAAGCCGATCTCTGTGGCATAGGCCTCAAATTCACTTTTGCCCAAATCCTGTTTCAGGGCGGCAATAATACGGGCTTCACTGCGCCGGATGGCGTCCTTCAGCTTCTGGAGCTGTTCCAGCCGGAAGGCAGCCTCCCGCGTAGCTCCACTGTGAAAAAAGCGCCGGTGTTCACCCAGCATATTCTCCACGCCTTGTGCGGTTATTTTGAGCATTGTATACCCTCCACTTTTAGTAATAACTGTTCAACCGGAAATGTTATCGCCTTTGCGCATGTATTCTTGCATCTCCCGGCTGTTCAGCAGCGTAATATGGCTTCCTTTAAATTCGATCCAGCCCATGTCACGCAGCAGGCCCATTTCACGGGAGAGTGAAGGACGGGCTGTATTGAGATGCTCTGCCCATTCTTTTCTGCTGAAAGGAAGCTTGATCTGGTCCGAATCCTGCAGAGCCGCCTGCTCCAGCAAAAAGTTGACCACACGCCGCCGCAGGGAGCCGGCTGACAAAATTTCAATCTTGCGGTTCACCATCACGAGGCGGTTGGAAAGATTCTCAATGAAACGGGTAAGCATGTCCGTATCCGCCGTGAACAGGCGCAGCAGCTCCTGCTTGCTGATGAACATCACCGAGCAGGGGCCGGTGGCGGTCACTGTGGCGGGGACGATATTTTCCCTGCGGAACAGCACGGCTTCTCCGATGGTTTGTCCCCCGCTGAGATGGGCAATCGTCACGCTGCTGCCGGTAGGGTGGGTTTTCTGTACCTCTATGCGGCCTGACAGCACGATGCCGATCCGGTCGGCGATATCCCCTTCAGCCAGGATCAGTGCATTTTTATGATAATTATGAACGGTATAGATCATCGTGTTCAGCAGGGATTCAATGTCTTCCACGGATTTCTCCCGGAACAGGAGGCAGGATTGCAGTACAGCAGGGTCCGGTCTCATAAATTTCCTCCAAATTTACGGCTTCCGGTAACATCCGTTACCGATTCTATGGCGAAAGTCTACTACAATAAGCTGTAACTGTAAAGGCGGGACGAACATGGTTCTGCCAGTGCCAAATTATATTAATAACAGGGAGTGAACGTGCAATGAGCAGCATGTTTTGTTTTCAATGTCAGGAAGCGGCTAAGGGAACGGGCTGTACCATACAGGGAGTATGCGGCAAAACCAGTGAAGTAGCGAATCTTCAGGATCTGATGATTTATACGCTGAAGGGCATTTCCATCTTTGCACGCCAGGGACGGGAGCAAGGCATCAGGGATGCAGCCACCGAAAAGTTTATTATAGAGAGCATGTTCGCAACAATTACCAATGCCAATTTTGTACCTGAGAGCTTTATTGAGAGAATCAGAGAGGGGCTTGTCATCCGCGATCAGTGGAGCAGCAGACTTCAGGAGGCCGGTGCAGAAGTTCCTATGGCACAGCATGATGCCGCACTCTGGACTGCCGGTACGGAAGAGGAGCTGCTGGCGAAGTCGGAGACCGTAGGTGTACTTTTCACCGAGAATGAGGATATCCGCTCCCTGCGGGAGCTTTTGACTTACGGGCTGAAAGGTATGGCTGCTTACATGGAGCATGCCGCAGTGCTGAACCATTATGACGAAGGTGCGCATGCTTTTATGGAAAAAGGCCTGGTATCCACGCTCGATGACAGCCTTACTGCTGACGAGCTGGTGGCTCTGGTTATGGAATGCGGCAAGCACGGTGTGGATGTAATGGCGCTGCTTGACCGGGCGAATACTTCAACCTACGGCAATCCGGAGATTACCAAGGTCAATATCGGAGTAGGCAGTAACCCGGGCATCCTGATCAGCGGACATGACCTGAAGGATATGGAAGAGCTGCTGAAACAGACGGAAGGCACCGGCGTGGATGTCTACACCCACAGCGAGATGCTCCCGGCCCACTACTATCCTGCATTCAAAAAATACAGCCATTTCGTAGGCAACTACGGCAATGCCTGGTGGAAGCAGGCGGAGGAGTTCGACAGCTTCAACGGTCCGATCCTGATGACCACGAACTGTATCGTGCCGCCGAAGGCAGGTTACATCGACCGTTTGTATACGACAGGAAATACCGGATTCCCGGGCGTTCGCCACATTTCCGCCGGGGCAGACGGGGTGAAGGACTTCTCCTCCATCATTGAACAGGCCAAGGGCTGCGCGGCTCCGATTGAGATCGAGACCGGGGAGATTGTCGGCGGGTTCGCTCATGCAGCCGTTATGGGTGTTGCGGACCAGGTGGTCGAGGCTGTTCAGACGGGGGCGATCAAACAGTTCTTCGTGATGGCAGGCTGCGACGGCCGGATGAAGAGCCGCAATTATTACACCGATTTTGCCTCTGAGCTGCCTGGAGATACCGTAATTCTTACCGCAGGCTGTGCGAAGTATAAATACAACAAGCTTGACCTCGGGGATATCGGCGGAATTCCGCGTGTACTGGATGCCGGGCAGTGCAACGATTCTTATTCGCTTGTTGTGATTGCGCTGAAGCTGAAGGAGGTATTCGGCCTTGATGATGTCAATGATCTGCCGATCTCCTACAACATTGCCTGGTATGAACAAAAGGCGGTTATTGTCCTGCTGGCCCTCTTGTACCTGGGTGTGAAGAATATCCATCTTGGACCTACGCTCCCTGCTTTCCTCTCGCCGAATGTGGCGAAGGTGCTGGTCGACAACTTCGGAATCGGCGGCATCACTACCGTGCAGGAAGATATGGAACGGTTCATGGCCGTTGTATAAAAAATGAATGCTGAATAAATATAGCCGAAGGGAACCTCCGTGCACAGTGCGGAGGTTCCCTTCGGCTTATATGGCGTTACAGGTTACGGCAGCCGGTAGAAAGCGAACGGCTCTCCTCTGCGGAAGGCGGAGCTTGCCTCATTCAGCTTGTCCAGAACGGCTGCATCCGGCTGGATCTCTGCGCTGTGCAGATTGTGCTGCAGCTGCTCTGCGCTAGTAGCGCCTACAATTACCGTAGATACTGCAGGTCTGCCCATCAGCCAGGCCAGGGACAATGCCGCAGGCGATACCCCGGCCTCTTCGGCGATGGTGCTGACCGAACGGCCGAGCTCCAGTGCTTCAGGCGTCAGGAACCGGCGGAAGTTCGGGTCAGTATCTGCCCGCGAACCGGCAGGCGCAGCGTCTTCCCCCGAATATTTCCCGGTAAGAATGCCTCCGGCGAGCGGGAAGTAAGGGATCAATCCGATGCCCTGATCCAGACAGAGCGGAACCAGCTCGGTTTCCGGTGTGCGGTCAGCCAGGGAGTAGCTGCATTGAATGGAGGTGTATTTCACCAGGCTACGGGCCTCACTGATGCCCAGTGCCTTCATCAGCTCCCAGGCGGCGTAATTGGACGCCCCGATGTAGCGGACTTTGCCGGAGGATACCATATCATCAAGGGCCCGCAGGGTCTCGTCCAGCGGGGTATAGGGATCAAAGGTATGAATCTGGTACAGGTCAACATAGTCGGTCTTCAGCCGGCGCAGGCTGCCCTCCAGCTCCAGCATCAAATGATGGCGGGAAGAGCCGCTTCCGTTGGGGCCATCATGTCTGGGGAGGCCGGCTTTGGTTGCCAGAACAGCGTCCTGGCGTCTGCCTTCCAGACCGGTGCCGATGATCCGCTCCGATTCCGTGCCGGCGTAAATATTGGCGGTATCAATAAAATTAATGCCCTGATCCAGTGCGGCATGCAGAATGTTAACCGAGGTCTGCCCGTCCGCTCTTTTACCGAAAGAGTTGGTTCCAAGGCCCAGGGCCGATACCTGCAGACCGCTGCTGCCCAAACGGTTATATTTCATGATGATCACTCCTCATATTGAAATGTGTATCCGGTTCAAGCACAGATGTCTCCGCTCCGGAGAACAGCTCTACAGCTGTTTCTATAAAAAGCCGGACGGCGATTGAGGCCTCCTCCAGGGAATGGACGGCAATTTCGATATCCCTGTAAGCATCAGGGGAGAGTTCGCGGATGATGACATTCTGCGGCGGAGACAATAATGACAGCTGGGACATGACGCCTACAGCCAGTCCTTCCCTGATCATGTTCAGCGCGGTAATGTAGCTGTTCACCTCATACTTTACATTCAGTCTGCTGCCGCCTCTGCGGAACAGATCGATTACCGGGGGCTCATAGCCGGCTCTGCAGATCAGCATCGGCTCATCCTCCAGATCCTTAACACGGATCACCGGCCGGTCGCAGAGTGCATGGCCGGAGGGAAGCACAGCATACAGCTTCTCTCTGAAGAACGGAATGGAAGCGAACTCCTCATGCGGCGGAATAATCAGGCCGACATCGATAAATCTTGTCTCCAGCCACTCTTTTACCTCCGCTACCGAGCCTTCATGCAGACTGATTTCAATGTCCGGATATCTGGCTGTAATAGAGCGGATGATTTTCGGTACAAAATGTGCTGAAGCCACCGGGAAAGCCCCGATCCGGATCAGGCCTTTACCCAGCCCCTTTTCCGCTGAAATTTCCTGCTCCACCTTGTCGAAGCCGCGGAGAATTTCTCTGAATATTACGAGAATCCGCTTGCCGATATCGGTAAGCGTCAGCCCGCTGCGCCGGTCGCGGACCAGCAGCTTCACATCCAGCTCGCTTTCAAGTGCTGAAATGGCCCGGCTGACCGCAGGCTGGGTCATATTGAGCTCCACACCTGCTTTGGTGAAGCTGCCGCTCTCGGCAATTTTGACGAACAGTCGAATCTGATTGTTATTCATAACGAATTTGATATGCCCCTCATGATTATAATTCATTTCAATTATGACTAAGAGTATTGTATCATTTGGATTGAAAATAGAACAAGAGGTGAAGAGATGCAGCAGCGGAAGCAAACTATAGCTTTACTTATATTTCTGGTGATTGTCTGGGGGATCAACTGGCCGCTGTCCAAGATTGCACTGGCCTATGCTCCGCCCCTGCTGTTTGCGGGCATCCGCACAGTGATTGCCGGAGTGATACTTATCTTGACCGCTCTGCCGAAGCTTAAGGAGCTTCAATTCAGAAAGCTGTGGCCGACCTATCTGGTCTCGGCTATGCTCAGCATTGTCTTTTATTATGGCTTTCAGACGGTTGGTTTACAGTATGTGCCTTCGGGACTGTTCTCGGCCATTGTATTCCTGCAGCCTGTGCTGCTTGGTATTTTTGCCTGGATCTGGCTTGGGGAGAGCATGTACGGCTTCAAGCTGTTTGGTCTGCTGCTCGGATTCCTCGGCGTAGCCTTGCTAAGCATCGGCGGATTTACGGGAAGTATCTCTGCCGCAGGTGTTCTGCTTGCGCTGGCCAGCGCGTTCAGCTGGGCGCTGGGAACCATTTATATTAAGCGCAATGCGCTGCGGGTAGATATGCTGTGGATGACGGCGATGCAGATTATGATCGGCGGTGTCATTCTGCTGGCAGCGGGATCGGCCACGGAGAGCTGGTCGGCAATTACCTGGAACAGCGCTTTTATAATGAACACATTATTCATTGCCGTGTTCGTTATTGCACTGGGCTGGATGGTATATTTCAAACTGATCAATGAGGGGGAGGCCGGCAAGGTGGGTTCATTCACCTTTCTGATTCCGCTGATTTCTATCGGTTCAAGTGTAGTGCTTCTCGGTGAGCATATTACCTTAAACCTCGTGATCGGCATGCTGCTGATCGTCAGCAGTATCATACTGGTTAATGTAAGACTCGGCCGTGCCGCAAGGCAGGCCCATAGCTAGAACGGGATATATAGAAAAGGAGCCTTGCCAATGCGGCAGGCTCCTTTTCTATAGGCATCCTTGCTGTACAGCTATGTAAGCTGCAGCAAGCCGTAATTGCAGGATGGTTACTTCTGCAGACCGTGGCTCGTGCAGATCATATCTTTGAGTGTCTCATCAATTCTTGTCATGTATCCGCCGGAGATTAATTCACTGCTGCAGATTTGTTCAGCCCTGATCTCTCCGCCTGTCTGAATCACGCTGCCTTCTGCAGCAGTGATGTGGATCCGGGTATGCATCTCCTGCATCACAGCCACAGATTCATAAGCTTCGTCTAACAGCTTCATAAAAGCAGCCAGTACGGCATCCGTTATATAGTCGGTAAATTGGCCCGGATGGAGAAAGACCTCAAGCATACGCAGCAGCTGGCCGTAATCCCGCGGATAACCGGGACCCAGGCTGTTTAGCAGATTGTAGAGTTCACGAAGCTCACCGGGCAGATGCTCATATTTGCTTTCGAGAAGAAGCATGATAACGAGTCCGTACTTTACGCTCTGCTGGCGGGACTCTACGTTTGCGGCCAGCTGTACGGCGGCTGTACTCAATCTGGCGGTTTCCTCCATCAGCCGCTTGGTTATGATGCACAGGCGGTTATGCTTCGCCCCATAGTATCCGGAATACAGCTTACAGCCTGAAATATTCCCGCAGGCTACAATGCTGCCTGTCGCAGAAATAGTAGCATTGCTGGCATTGCCGTACAAATAGACATTGCCCAAAGCCTCGATTACTGCACCTTCGTCAAGATCGCAACCCACAATGATATCCCCCGGGAACGTAATTGCAGCCGCTGCAGGTTCAGACTTTACTGACACCATATAACTGTCCGGGAAATCAATGGTTGTATGCAGAGGGTCCTTTCCCGTTATCCGGGGCCTGCCGGAGCGCAGTGCCATAATTCCGCCGTCAGGGAGCATTACCATACCTTCCTTGAGAGTCAGCAGCATATCCCGGGGAACAGGAGCAGGCATAATACCGCCGTATACATCAAAGCCGGGAATTCCGTCCTGAGGAGGCAGCTTGCGGGCGAATATCTCCCCTTCGCTGACTACGGGTATTTCCTTGACCATCAGCCTGTCCCCAAAGCTGCCGCCCGGATTGAATCCGGTACCATAAACGGCCGGGTGCAGGATCTCCATACAGGCATTTTTTCCGGGTACGGGCGCTTTGCCTGCGGCGATACAAACCGGAAGATAGGTTGGGCTGCTCAGTTCGCTATAAAGCGCAGGAATGTTGAGGCTGCGGATGATACTGCCCTGCTCAAAGCCGGCAATAATCTGGTCAACAGTAAGCCTGGACAGCAGCCGCCCGAGATCAGGTTCTGCGCGGAGCGTGACACGGTCACCCGCAGGGCAATCCACCAGCTTCCAGGCGTATTTCTCGACACGATAGAGTGTGAAATAGGCGTTTAGCCTGTCGTCGGATACAGTAATCTGATATTGCGGTTTTTCGCTGATTTCCCATGATATATGGTCTGTGGAAGTGACTTCTGCCGGTTCACTGAGCGCCTTGCGGTTCAGCTTCAGGATGACCGGGTGGACTGCAGAGATGACCGCCGGCTTACCGCCGGGAAGAGGGGGAGTGATAAAAATCTGGTCGCTCTGGACAATAATAATTCCGTTTTTGTTCCCGCCGGTTCCGCCAGTATCCGGCGCATGATCAAAAGATGGAAGGGGCTGCCTCGCATTGCCGGCCGGTATGGTTGAATAATGCCCATCTCCGGACTGCTTGAGAGTATGCTGGGTCATGCTTGTAACCTCGCTTTTCGTATAATCAACGGCATCTGTACAGAAAAGAGCATCCTGGACCATGATAGGCGATATAGAGCACTACCCGTCCTCTTTAGACTCTATTTGGCAGCATGGCGACCATAAATGCGTCAGGTGCATTCTTAGGTCCATTGCTTTGCGTCCTGCCCTTTCGGGGAGTTTGCCTTTAAGAAACAAATCAATGAATATACATTCAGCAAGGGCCAGTTGTCTGTCGACCTGAATCGACAAAAATACTTCGTCACTGACATCTAGGACATAATAACTCTATAAACAAATTTAATTCTAGTACTTAAGAATCTGATTTTCAACAATAATAATTACATTTGACTATGAAAACCTCCCCGCAAAGTGGGGCTTTGCTCCGATGCGTATCCGGGTATCTTCCGGAACCCCAAATATATACTTTCTGATACGTTAAAAAAGAAGCCTCCCCTACAGTACTCTTGGGGAAGCTTCTTGTCTGGGATACAAAGACTATAATTTTGAAGAAACGCCCATGCCGGTTTTTCTTCTGAGCCGGAAAGAGGCGCGGGCCGGCTTAGCGCTAACCTTCTGCCCTGCGGCAGAAACAGCTGTGTAATCCGCCTGCTCGATTTCCTCCAGCACCCGGTTGAGGCGGGAGAAAACTGCCCCGAGATCACGGAGCGCAGTCAGGCTGCACTGCTCCTGCAGTTCGGAGAACCAGGCCAGCTGCAGATCACGGGTCCGGCGCAGCAGTTCCGGCAGCGAGCGTCCGCATTCGGCCTCCGACAGGGTCCTGGTGGCATAGAGGGCGATACACTCTGAGGTTGCGGAGGCTACCTCTCTCATCCAATCCGCTGCGGCATAATGCGCAGGCAGCAGGGCCAGCTCTTCTCCAATTTCTTTTACATAGGTATGAATCTTCTGCAGATGTGCTGTTGCCTGTGTCATTCCGCCCAGCTTGTTGCGGCAGGAGTAATGCGACAAAGTAAACTGCAGCTCCTTCTGCCGCTGGTCGCTTTGGGCCAGCAGCTTGCCGGAGCGGGCCAGCATGCCTGCAGCCTGCGCCGTATCGCGGCTTCCTGAGGTCAGGCTGGTTAAAGCATCCGCCAGCAGCAGGCTTCCTTCGAGTGCCAAGCCTTTTACCTTGACGAAGCCTTTGGGCGGAACGATAATCATATTTATGACCAGGGCAATCACCACGCCGATAAAAGTCTCGGCCACCCGGAATTCGATATAATGCTCCTGGTAGAAGGTGAGCGCCAGAACTGAGGTTACTCCAACCTGCGAAACGGCCTGGATGTTGATCCGGCAGGCAGTTGCTATTCCAATGCCGATCAGCAGCATGAGCAGAATGGACAGTGCGCCTACATCGAAGAAATGGCCCACAATCAGGCTGACAATTCCGCCGAGCACAATGCCTAGCAGACGGTAGATTCCTTTTTCAAGCGATGCTTTAACTGTGCCCTGGATGATAAGAATCGCTGCAAGCGGTGCAAAGTAAAAATATCCGTCATTATAAAGACTGTGCACGGCAAGCCAGGATAGAGAAGCAGCGAGCGTAATCCGTATCATATAAAGGGAAATTCCAAATTTCTCAAGCCGGTCCTGCAGACCCTCGTTCATTATATTCATCTTCTTTCAGGATAATCAGAAAATTTAAATGATTTTCAGCCGTTTTCATTATAGCACTGCTAAAGCGCCCGGGAGCGGGACAGTTTTTACGAACTTGTTAAGTTTCTGTGCTTATTTTCACAAAGTAGGCTATCGCAAATAAAGGATTAATCCTTTATTCTATATAATAGAAGTGTCGAAAGAGAGGAGGAAATGTCGCTTATCTGCGCTGGGCATGCCAATGACGATTGTCTCCCGCCGGAAGCGGGTAAAATAGGTTGTACTACATATGTAAGGGAGGTTGTTAGCTATAGCTACTCCGGAAGGCACTATTATATCTTTTGATGGGGTTACCAAACAATACGATGATGAAGAGGCCGTGTTAAAAGGTGTCAGCTTTGAAATCGAACGCGGCAAATTCTATACACTGCTGGGACCCTCGGGCTGCGGAAAGACGACCATTCTCCGTCTGATCGCCGGATTCGCCGAGCCGACTGCAGGATCCATTTATCTGAACGGCAAAATTATCAACCACATTCCCGCCAACGAGCGGCAGGTCAATACGGTATTTCAGGATTATGCGCTGTTTCCGCACCTGAACGTATTCGAGAATGTGGCTTTCGGACTGCGCATTAAGAAGCTTAAGAAGGATGTTATTAAGCAAAAGGTGCAGGAAGCGCTGCGCTTCGTCAACCTTGCCGGCTATGACCAGCGTGCCATCAATGAAATGTCCGGAGGACAACGGCAGCGTGTGGCCATTGCCCGCGCCATCGTCAACGAGCCGCAGGTGCTGCTGCTGGACGAGCCCCTGTCCGCACTTGACCTGAAGCTGCGTACCGAGATGCAGTACATTCTGCGCGAGATGCAGCAGCGGCTGGGCATCACTTTTATCTTCGTTACCCATGACCAGGAAGAGGCACTGGCGATGTCAGACTGGATCTTTGTCATGAACAAAGGGAAGATTGAGCAGAGCGGCACGCCGAACGATATATACGATGAGCCGATCAACAGATTCGTTGCCGACTTTATCGGAGAATCGAATATTGTGCCGGGCGTGATGATTGAGGACTACCTGGTGGAATTTAACGGCCACCGGTTTGAATGTGTCGATGCCGGACTCAGACCTAATGAGTCGGTTGAGATTGTTATCCGCCCCGAGGATCTGGAGATTGCTTCGCTTGAGCAGGGCAAGCTGAAGGTGCGGGTCGACTCCCAGCTGTTCCGCGGAGTACACTATGAGATCAGCTGCTACGACGATTCCGGCCATGAATGGCTGGTGCACTCCACCCGTAAAGCGGAGGTAGGCAGCGAGATCGGGCTTTATTTTGATCCGGAAGCGATTCACGTAATGCGCTTTGGTGAAACGGAGGAAGAGTTCGACAGACGTCTGGAAGCTTACGGCGAGGTGGAGAGCCATGCAGAGTAAGGGCCGGCCGTACTACCTCATCCCGTATTACCTGTGGATTGCCCTGTTCGTTATTGCGCCGGTGCTGCTCATTACCTACTATTCCCTGTTTGATCTGGAAGGGAATCTTACACTGGACAACTATGCGAATTTCTTCACCCCGGTGTATATGCGGATGATGCTGAACTCCTTCTGGTATGCGTTTCTGATCACCTTATTCTCCCTGCTTGTTGCCTATCCGGCAGCTTATCTGCTGACCCGGACGAAGCACAAGCAGCTGTGGCTGCTGCTGATTATTCTGCCGACCTGGATCAATCTGCTGCTGAAGGCCTATGCCTTTATCGGCATATTTGGAACGTTCGGACCGATTAACAATTTCTTTGATCTGCTGGGCATCGGGGAGCAGCAAATTCTCTTCACAGGCTTCAGCTTTGTGTTTGTATCCGTATATATCTTTATTCCGTTTATGATTCTGCCGATTTACAGCGCACTTGAAGAGCTGAATCACTCTCTTGTGGATGCGGCGCGTGATTTGGGCGCTTCCGGATGGACGACGTTCCGCCGGGTCATTTTTCCGCTCACCATTTCCGGGGTCCGCTCCGGCTGCATGGCCGTATTCATTCCGGCACTGTCGCTGTTCATGATTACCCGCCTGATTGCCGGCAACCGGGTCATTACACTCGGTACAGCGATTGAGCAGCATTTTCTGGTTACACAGGACTGGGGGATGGGTTCCACGGTTGCTGTCTTCCTGATCGTCATTATGGCGTTGTTCATGCTTCTCACGGGCAGGTCGCGTAAAAGAGGTGCAGCATGAGAAATAAGAACAAATTTGCAAATATCTATCTGGTGCTGGTATTCGTAGTGCTGTATGCGCCCATATTCTACCTGATGTACTATTCCTTTAACAGCGGCGGGACCATGCGTGATTTCGAGGGCTTTACGCTGGATTATTACCGTGAAGTATTTCAGGATACGCGGCTGATCATTATTGTGATCAATACGCTGGTAATCGCCCTGCTGTCTTCGGCCATTGCTACGCTGATTGCAATCTTCGGGGCGCTGGCGATACACCATATCCGCAGCCGCCGGGCCAAGAACACGCTGCTCTCTCTGAACAACGTGCTGATTGTCAGCCCTGACGTCATTATCGGGGCCTCGTTCCTGATTCTGTTCACCATTGCCGGCATCAAGCTTGGTTTTACATCTGTGCTGCTCTCGCACGTGGCCTTCAGTATACCGATTGCCGTGCTGATGATTCTGCCGCATCTGCAGGATATGAGCCCGACGCTTACGGATGCCGCCCGCGATCTCGGGGCCACCCGCCGCGATGTGCTGACCAAGGTGATTCTGCCCATTATCAAACCGGGGATCTTCAGCGGCTTCTTCATGGCCCTTACGTATTCCCTGGATGATTTTGCGGTAACCTTCTTCGTGACAGGTAACGGTTATTCCACGCTCTCGGTTGAAATTTACTCCCGGGCGCGGCAGGGGGTATCGCTGTCGATCAACGCACTGTCGACCCTGATCTTCCTCTTTACGATTCTGCTTGTGGTAGGGTACTACTTCCTGAACCGGCGCAAAGCCCGTCCGGGAGCTGCAATCGCAGAGCCTGCCGCTGAACTGGGGGTGCCTAGATGAAGCAGCTGGTGAATGCTTTCCTGGCCATATTAATTGTGGCCTTCGGCCTGATGTTCCTGGGCTCCAGACTGAATTCCGCCCAGGGCTACACAGGCGGCAATACGCTGACCATATACAACTGGGGCGATTATATTGATCCGGACCTGCTGGACCAGTTCCAGGAAGAGACCGGAATAACGGTTATCTACCAGACCTTTGATTCAAACGAAGCGATGCTGACCAAAGTCGAGCAGGGCGGAACCACCTTTGATGTCGTGGTTCCTTCCGACTATGCGATCGCCAAGATGCGGGAGGAGAATCTGCTGCTGCCGCTGGATCACAGCAAGATCCCGAATCTGGCCAATATTGATGAGCAGTTCATGGATCTCTCCTTCGATCCCGGCAACATGTATTCCGTCCCTTATTTCTGGGGAACGGTCGGGATTATCTTCAATCCGGAGATGACGGAAGGAATGGACTTCAGCAGCTGGGATTCCCTTTGGGACAGCCGGCTGAACAATAACATCTTCCTGGTGGACGGTGCCCGCGAGGTGATGGGCATGGCGCTGAACAGCCTGCACTATTCCGTCAACGATACCAATGAAGACCACCTGCAGGAAGCGCTGGCCAAGCTGAACAGGCTGTCGCCTAACGTCAAGGCCATTGTCGGCGACGAGATCAAAATGCTGCTGGCCAATGAAGAAGCGGCTGTCGGGATCGTCTGGTCCGGCGATGCGTCGGAGATTATGGACGAGAACGATAAGCTCGACTACATCGTGCCGGAGGAAGGCTCGAACATCTGGTTCGATAACATGGTCATTCCGAAGACGGCGGCGAACGTGGAGGGAGCCCATAAGTTCATCGACTTCATGCTCCGGCCTGAAGTCGCAGCCCAGAATACGGAGTATGTAGGGTATTCCACGCCGAACACTCCAGCACTTGCGCTGCTGCCGGAGGATATTTCCGGGGATACCCGGTTCTACCCGCCTGCCGAGATTACCGACCGGCTGGAGGTCTACGATAACCTCGGCAAGCGCATGCTCGCCCATTACAACGAGCTGTTCCTGCGGTTTAAGATGAATAAGAAGTAGGATTCCGGAGGCCTCATGAGGCAGACGGAATGCCTGCGGATAGCGCCTGACACGGTTTGTGTGTCGGGCGTTTTTTGTGCGGGAAGGGAGGGCTGGGGGTTCCGCTCAGGCCGGAAGCCGGAGAGAAGGCCGCTAGGTAGGAGCACAGAGTAACTTATATAGATTGAACTTAAAAATATCCTATAAGGAAGTAGGCGGAGGAGAAGTTTGGAACTGTAGGAGCGATAGCGTTCACCTTGGTCTGCGGATTTCCACCGCCAATAGCGGTATGAATAAAAGAAATCTGCAGCCAACAGCGGCCGAAAGTCCAAACATTCTCTGGAGTCACGAATAACTCTAAATAGAAAAAACACTAGTTCAATCTTATATAGTAGGAAATTCTCCAGTTAAATAGCTGATATGTGCTATTTTCGCAGGTGCTAGTTGGAAAAAGTCCACTTAATATCCTCCGAATGAAGTAAAACAGGGGGAAATGGCGCAATTAACTTGCTTTTTTCCACCTAGATGCTCTGGTAACGCGAAATGAGAGGAATTAATGGGACTTTTTCCACCTGATGTTGACATGCTGACTAATTGTGTGTGAAGGAAGGGCTGGGCGGTTCCGCTCAGGCTGGAAGCCGGAAAGAAGGCCGCTAGGTAGGAGCACAGAGTTAGAAACAAACTAGTTCAATCTTATATAGTAGGAAATTCTCCAGTTAAATAGCTGACATGGGCTATTTTCGCAGGTGCTAGTTGGAAAAAGTCCTCTTAATATCCTCCATATGAAGTAAAACAGGGGGAAATGGCGCAATTAACTTGCTTTTTTCCACCTAAATACCCTGGTAGCGCGAAATGAGAGGAATTAATGGGACTTTTTCCACCTGATGTTTGGCATGCTGACTAATTGTGTGTGAAGGAAGGGCTGCGAGGTTCCGCTCAGGCTTTGGCATGCTGACTAATTAAAAGTAATCGAGCACTCCATGTGCCAGCTGGTAGCGGACTATTCTTTCCTGATTGCCCCGGTTTACGGGGAGCAGCCAGCCCTTTTCAGATAGACTGCGCAGGGTTCGCACGGCTGTTTTATAATCAATCCCGAAATGCCCGCTCACATCCCTGGGGCGGAGAGTGCCGGCAAACTGTATCGCCAGACGAATGGTCTCCTGCTCCATTAACTGCAGCCGCGGGACGGGAGCTTCAGATCGCTGATATCTGCCCAGCACCATCCGGAGCAGGGTTGCACAAAGTTCGGGCCGCTGTTCAACATCATCATAGGCAAAAGAAATCACATGATATCCCGCAGCATGAAGGAAGGTTTCGCGGTTCAGTTCATTGCAGTATTTGGTGCGGTCCATTTCACGGACATGGGAAGTATAGCCTTTGATCTCAATCAGCAGTCTAATGTACCCCGGAAGCCAGGCAAAGTCTGCAAAATAAGGCCTGCCCCGCCAGTCCATTACCTCATACTCCGGATGAAGATTAGAAAAATCACCTCTCAGCGGCCACCAGACATTGCGTAAAAACATAATTTCAGCATGCTGATGCCCTCTTTCCAGCCGTCCGCGGCGTTCCCCGGCGGGTCTCTGTGCCAGATGTCCATTAATAAATTGGCGGTGTGCTTCTTCAAATGACAATGCGTTCATCCTCCTCTGAAAAATAGAAAACGCCCCGGCCGCCCTCGCAAAAGGGTAACCGGGACGTTCTTCGTCTCGTTTTATATAACCAGTATATGACAAAAAAACGCATATGAAAACAAATAAATAGCGTAAGTCTATTTGATCCCGACCCGCATACGGTAGCTGATCAGCACCGGCAGGGTCCTTCCTGCAAAATACTGTTCTGCTGCTTCCCTGAACTGGGACAGCTCCTGATCCAGTGCCCCGATCCCGAGCTTCAGCACAGCCTGGATGCCGCCTTGGCTGAGCATGAGGCCAACGAAGCGCTCCGCATCACAGGTTTCCGAATTGTGAAAGACAATTTCGCGGGCGTAACTAAACTCGCCGCTCTCTTTGATCCGGGATAAATGGCCTTCCTTGTCCCATTTATGGACGCGTTCGTCTTCCGGCTGATGCTCGGCAAGCAGAGCATCAGCGGCGGAAAGCAGGTGATTATAGCGCGCCTCGATCCCCGGCTCGAGCACAAGCGGCCAGTCGCAGTCGTAGGCGGCAAATACGCCTCCAGGGCGCAGGCAGCGGCCGATCTCCCGCAGGGTGCTGACCGGCTCCATCCAGTGGAAGGACTGGGAGCAGGTAATGATATCCACGCTGCCGGCGGCAAAAGGAAGCTGGTTGGAATAGCCTTGGACAAAAGACAATGACGGCGCCGGACCCGACATACTGAGCTTCTCTACCGCTTTGCCCAGCATATCCGGATTAGGCTCCACACCCACTACCGCATCAGCGGCATGCTGCCACAGAAAAGTGGACAGGCCTGTTCCGCAGCCTATATCGGCTACCAGGGACGGGCGGCCCCCCAGATAATTGCTGAGCAGCCCGGTGACCAGCGGCGGCGCCGCAGGGCGGTAACGGTCATAATCATCCTGGAAGCCTAAGAAACGGTCAATGTTCTGTTTGCTGTTGTCTGCAGGTATCATGAAATCCTCTCCCATCGCTGATTTTACCTTGTTTTAAAGTAAAGCTCCCTACAGTCTCCGCTCTGCAGGAGCGGGGAACTCATCTGAGTGGAGGTTCGTTGGCAGGCATCGTTTCGTTACTGCCGGGCGTGAAAGCTTGCCGGGCTATTCTATGGGTTTGAAGCAAGGTAACTGTCCAGTTGGAATTTCTCCATCTAATTCTCTCTCAAACGCCAAGATCTTCATACTGGCAGGAAAATGTCCACTTAAATGCAGCGATTTCTCTACCAGAGCATGAAATGGACCGAAATAAATGGAGAAAATCCACTTAATCCTCATAAATTACGAAAGTTGCTGGAATTAAGTGAACAAAATCCATTTAAGTTAGATGACGAGGAGGACCTCCGCTTATTACAGGTGAAATCGTTAATAGGCTCACTGCAGCAGCGCAAAGTCAGCTGGACTACCCCAGCAGCTCAGAAACAACAGACTACCGCTGCAGCTCAGAAACAACAGACTACCGCAGCAGTGCCGGGTCAACGGCCGGTACCAGCCCTTCGACGGCAGCGCGGTCCAGCAGAGCGGAGATGGCGGCATAGCCGTCTTCTCCAAGATTCATTGAAAATTCGTTCACATAGAGATCAATGTGCGATTTGGCTACTTCCGGGGAGAGCTCCTGCGCATGGCTAAGCACATATTCCCGGCAATCCTCCGGGTGATCCCAGGCATGCTGCAGCGAGCTGCGGATCCAGCCGGAGATGGCTGAATCGTCCAGGCCGCGGCGGGCGATGATAGCACCTAACGGGATAGGCAGGCCTGTATCACTCTCCCACCAGCTGCCGAGATCAGTCAGCATATGGAGGTCATAGTTAGGGTAAGTAAACCGGGCCTCGTGGATTACGAGTCCGGCGTCGATCTCCCCTTTTTGGACCGCAGGCATGATCTCATCAAAAGGCATAACGACGATTTCAGCCGGGCCGCCCGGCACCTGCTGTGCCGCCCAGAGACGGAAGAGCAGATAAGCGGTGGAACGTTCACTCGGCACGGCAATTTTCCGGCCGGACAGCTCCTTCGGATGCTTGACGGCTCCGGCCCCTTTGCGGGTCAACACGAGCGGGCCGCAGCCCCGTCCTAGCGCACCGCCGCAGGGCAGCAGCTTGTACCGGTCCAACACCCAAGGGAGAGCGGCATAGGAGATTTTGAGTACCTCGGGGCCTGTCCCGTCCGCAGCCAGACCGTTCGTAATATCAATATCTGCATAGGTAACGTTAAGCTCCGGTGCCCCGGGAACAAGCCCGTGGGCCCAGGCATGAAATATAAAGGTATCATTAGGGCAGGGTGAAAAAGCAATATTCAGCTTGTCAGTCATTACAGCACCTCCGGTAATATAGCGGCAGCTGCCGCGAGCGCATCCAACGCTTCAGGGATTTTCCAGGCGGCCCGGTCGCGCGGGCCGACCGGGTTCGAGATCGCGCGCAGCTCCAGCGCCGCGATCCCAAGGGCATGGGCGGCCACGGCGACCCCGTGGCCTTCCATCGCTTCCGCCACGGCACCGGGGTGCCGCGCGGCCAGAGCGGCGGCCGTCCCGGCGGTGCCGGTCGCCGTGGACACCGTAAGCACGGGTCCCGTGCTTACGGCAAGCCCGGCCGCTGCCAGCGCGGCCGCAAGGGCCTGCACCGTGCCGGGCTCCGCCGGCACGCTCACGCTGCCGAAGCCGAGCTCGGCAGCGCTGCGGAAGCCCTCCGGCGTCTCGGCTCCGAGGTCGGCGGCAATCATCTCGCTGGCCACCGCCAGCGAGCCTAAGGGCGCAGCCCCCGCGAATCCGCCGCCGATCCCGGCGCTGATGACGCAGCCGTAGGCGCCGGCTGCCAGAGCGGCGGCGGTTCCCGCCGCAGCCGCGGCGGTGCCGGCACCCGCCGCAATGACATGGAACCGGCTGCTGCCGCCCAGGCCGCGCAGGACCGCATCCCGCTCCGCTGCAACAGCGGTTACAATCAGCACGCGTTTTGCGGAGTCGGGGGGATGTGAAGATAAAGAATTCATCGCTTCAGCCACCTTTTTATAGTAAGAAATGTAACCAGCCTGTATTCGTAAAGAAAAGGATACGCCGTTTTGGGGACCAGGTCAAACCGGGAAACAACAAGTTGCAATAGAAGTGTTGACAGCATCGTATAAATGGATTATATTTATCTTAACTTAAAGATAATTAACTTAAAGATAAACGTGAGCCACGAATGGAGGTGTGCAGAATGAGTGATCCTACGAAGACGGGGAGTCAAACAGGCAGTACAGACGATCAGGATTCATCACTGAAGTTATTTGTGGTGCTGTCCAAGGCTTACAAGAGCCTGATGGATCATGCCGTAAGAGATATGAAGAGCCATGGGTTGGCTTCGGCAGAATTCATGGTGCTGGAGGTGCTTTACCATAGAACCCGGATTCCGCTGCAGCAGATCGGCGAGAAGATTCTGGTCACCAGCGGAAGCATTACCTACAATATCGATAAGCTGGAGAAGAAGGGGCTGCTGAAGCGGGTTCCCTGCGATGATGACCGGCGCGTAACCTATGCGGAGATTACGGAGGCAGGACGCGAGCTGTTCGATGAGATTTTCCCCCGGCATGTTTCCTCGATTCACGGATTGATGGGCGGCTTGAACAGTGAAGAGAAGGAACAGGCGATAGGGCTGCTGAAGAAGCTTGGCAAAGGCGTGTAGAATGATAGCGTCTTGCCAGGCAATGCATTAGATAGCTTTAAATAAAGAAGGTTGGACAAAATTTTTTTGATAAATATCTTAAGGTTAAGATAAATAAATTAAAGAGAATGGGAAGTGTTGAAAATGGTTAGTGTAGGTTTGTTATTAATACGGCTGGTAATCGGATTGGCTTTCATAGGTCATGGTGCACAGAAACTGTTCGGCTGGTTCGGCGGTTACGGACCGAAGGGAACGGGAGGCTGGATGGAATCGGTCGGCATTAAACCCGGTGTAGCGATGGCGGTTCTGGCCGGGGTGCTCGAGCTTGCCGGCGGGCTGATGTTCACGCTCGGTCTGTTGACACCGGTGGCTGCAGTACTTATTGCCGCAGCGATGCTGGGGGCAATCGTAAAGGTTCATGCACCCAATGGTTTCTGGTCCACCGCTAACGGAATTGAGTTTCCTTTGACTGTGCTGGTAGTTGCAGTGGGTATAGCCCTTACAGGCGCAGGTTCGATTTCTCTGGACGCCTTGCTTTTTAATTAAGCAGATCATGCAGGTCACGTTGCACAAAGCCCTACAAATATGATTTTATAGGAGGATATTATAATGACACTTCAAACTGCAGGTATTCACCATATTACAGCCTTTGTCGGAGATGCACAGCGCAATGCGGATTTCTATGCGGGAATTCTCGGGCTGCGGCTGGTCAAAAAAACGATTAATTTCGACGCACCGGAAGTCTACCACCTCTATTTCGGCAATGAAGAGGGCGCTCCGGGCACCATTATCACCTTCTTCCCCTGGTCAACCGGACGCAAAGGCAGAATCGGCGGCGGCCAGGTGGGCGTAACCACTTATGCAGTACCGGCGGGATCGCTTGGTTTCTGGGAGGAACGCCTTGCCTCCTACGCTATTTCTTTTACCCATGTAACCCGGATTGGCGAGCATTATCTGTCCTTTGCCGATTACGACGGACTGCGCATTGAGCTGGTTGAGCGGGAAGAGGGCCCGTACAGCACCTGGTCCTTTGGCGGCGTACCTGAGAAGCATGCCATTAAAGGCTTCGGGGGTGCAGTGCTCTACAGTGTGAATCCTGAGCGGACAGCGGATACGCTGGGCCGGACGCTGGGCATGGAAGTGATCGCTGAAGGCGACGGCTATATCCGTTACAGATCGGCAGCTGACCTCGGCAATATTATTGACCTGAAATCCGCTCCGGTTCCGCATGGGGCAGGAGGAACGGGCACCGTACATCATATTGCCTGGCGTGCCAAAGATGATGCCGAGCAGCTGGAATGGGGTGCCCGCGTCCAAAGCCATGGTTACCAGCCGACTCCGGTCCAGGACCGCCAATACTTCAACGCCATCTACTTCCGCGAGGAAGGCGGAATCCTGTTCGAGATCGCAACAGATCCTCCCGGCTTTGCCAATGATGAAACACCGGATGCCCTTGGTCAAAAGCTGATGCTTCCGGCATGGTATGAACCGCACCGCGCGGCTATCGAGGCTAATTTGAGCCCGTTCGAAATTCGTGAAATTGAGGTGAAGCAGAGATGATCCATATTTACCAAAAGGGCAGTGACCTGAGCCTGCCGACACTGGTATTATTCCATGGCACCGGCGGCAATGAACATGATCTGCTGCCGCTTGCCGAGATGCTGCTGCCGGGAGCCTCCGTATTGGGCATCCGCGGCAATGTGCTGGAGAACGGGATGCCGCGCTACTTCCGGCGGCTGGCTGAAGGCATTTTTGATGAGGAAGATCTGGTCTTCCGCACCCATGAGCTTAGACAATTCCTGGAGACGGCTGCGGCGGAGTACGGATTTGACGCCGGTAACCTGGTGGCCATCGGCTACTCCAACGGTGCGAATATAGCAGGCAGCCTGCTGTTCCATTACGGCGGTATTTTCAGCAAAGCCGTGCTGCTGCATCCGATGGTGCCGCTGCGCGGGCTGGACCTTCCGTCACTATCTGGTGTGGATGTTTTCATCGGGGCGGGAACCAATGATCCGCTGATCCGTTCAGAGGAAACGGTGGAGCTGGAAAGCCTGCTGCAAGGAGCCGGCGCAGAGGTAACCACACACTGGGGCAACCAGGGGCACCGCCTTAGCGCTGCCGAAGCGGAAGCAGCCCGGTACTGGCTGCAGAATTCCGGCAAGTAAATTCATCAGTCATAAGCCATACCTTGAGCCGCCTGCGGGCGGCTTTATTGCTGTGCATCGCGGCTCCAGTACTTTCAGCAAACTTTCAGCGCGTTTTAACGTTTCCCTGGGGTGAAGAGAGTAATATTGGAGAAGTGAAAGGAGGGACGGGCATGAATATATCATCCGTATCATCTGCAGCTTCGTCTTCTTACACTTCTTCAAGCACCGCTGATACCAGCGCATTGGAGAAGCAGAAGGCAAAGCTTGAAGCGGAACTCGAAAAAATCGGGTCGGGCAAAGAGGACGAGAAGACCAAAGAAACCAAAACCAAACAGATTGAGCAGCAGATTAAAGGGATCGCGGCTCAAATTTTGCAAAAATCGCAGGCGGGTTCCGCTTCAGCGGGCGGCGGCATTGCGCAGAAGAAACCGGCCGGCAGCAATATTATTGCTGCGGCAAGTGCGCAGGAGATTGCTGCCGCGACCACAGACAGCGCAGGCAGGTTTGACATCCGGGTATAACCCCGGACTGTAGAGCTATGACAACGAAGGGGACTTCCTTTGCCGTGAAGGAGTCCTCTTTTTTACGTCCGGATGTTCGCCGTACAGCAGGAAATGGACAACCCTCAGGAAAAAGAATCCTGATGTGTATGGTCATAACACCCTACAGATGTTAATATAAGTATGTGAAAAAAATAACATAACGGGGGTTTTAGAGATGAAACACAATAGAAAGCTGCCGGTTCTGGCTGCAGCAGCACTTGCGGTTATGCTGACGGCATGCGGCAACAACAACAATAATACGGCATCTAACAGCGGGAATGTAAATGAGCCTGCTGCTACAGAAACGGCCAGTGCTGCTGAGCCGGCTGCTGCCGGAGCGTTTACAGACGGAACCTATAAGGCGGAATATGACCGCAACGACGTGAGAAACTGGAAGGCGTATGTGGAGGTAACAGTGAAAGACGGCAAGGTGGAGAAGGCTTATTACGATTATACCAATGACGCCGGTGAGAAGCGCAGCGAGAACGAGAATTATATCAAGGGTTTCTCCGAGGTGAACAAGTTCACGCCAAGAGAAGCATTTGACAAGCTGGGTGAAGGACTTGTTGCCAGCCAGGATGCAGCGAAGGTGGATGCTGTATCGGGTGCCACCCACTCCTCCAGAAACTTTAATGAGCTGGCAGCGGCGGCACTGGACAAAGCCAAAGCCGGTGATACGGCGGCAGCAGTTATACCTTTATATGATGACGGAGTTTACAAGGTGAGTGCGGATGCTTTTGACGAGCATGGGTGGAAGCCGCAGCTGGACCTTGAGATTAAGGATCATGCCATTGCGGCCGTGCAGTTTGACTACGTTAATGAAGCCGGTAAGCTGAAGACAGAGGATGCGGATTATAAGGCATCGATGGAGCCCGTATCCGGGACTTACCCGGCGAAGTATACCGAAGAGCTCGAGAAACAGCTGATCGAGAAGCAGCTGATCGGTTCGGTGGATGCTGTCAGCGGCGCGACTACCTCTTCGGGTAACTTTATGGTTCTCGTTGAGCATGCGCTGGATGAAATGGCTGAAGTCGGGGATACAGCTCCTGCTGCCGTTAAGATCTCAGAATAAGCAATTATACTTTTAAGCTTTTGCAGGACCGTGTGTTCAGTGCAATGCAGCAGAATGGAACTTTTGAACGTTTGGCATTGATTCTGTTGTACAATGTGCAACCACAACACTATAATCCCTGAAATGAAAACCACGGTTTTCAAGTCCAACCTATATCCAGCTGTAATGAAAAGGTGAACCCGCAGCCAAACCGGCCGAAGGTTCACCTTTTATAGTTAAGACCTACTCTGCTTCATTACCTGCAGTATCTGTGTCCTCTGCTTCCGCAGCCCCGGCATCTTCAGCTTCCGTGTCGGCATCAGGCAATGCCCATACGGATACACTTCCTCCGTTGACAGGGAACACAGCCCAGCCTTCCCCGTCAATCGTAATGCTCTCTTCGCGGTTACGGGTGAAATCCTCCCAGCTCTCTCCGGCACGCGCTTCACCGACGAACATCCGCTTCTCGCCCTCGTCACCGTTGGAGATCACTACTGCGCAGCCGGAGCCTGGGATTTCCTCTACACCGTGACGGACCCAGCCGATCGTGTTGGGATGGTCGAAGTAGTCATCCTGCTGTCCGTAGGCCTTGTGATAGCGGGTATACAGCAGCGGGTCGATGGCTGCTTTTTTGCCTTCCACCGGAGAAGGGCCGCCGATCCCGTAATAATCACCGTAGAAAACGACGGGGTATCCGTCGCGGCGCAGCAGAATCAAAGCATAGGCAATTTGCTTGAACCAGTCGCCTACCCAGGATTCGAGCGCTTCATGCGGCTGTGAATCGTGATTGTCTACGAAGGTTACGGCATTGAGGGGGTGGGTCTGTACCAGCGTGTCATCAAAAATGGTGGTCATATCGAAATCCCTGCCGGCCAGCGCCGCCCCGTACAGCTTGTAGTGAAGCGAGACATCAAACAAATCAATCTGGTAATCGACCGTGTTCAAAAATTCCCGGCACGCTTCAAGGTTGGAATTCCAGAACTCGCCTACGATATAGAAGTCTTCACCGCGTTTGCGGGTCATTTCCGCAGCGAACTCCTTGATGAATTCATGGTTGATATGCTTGATTGCATCCAGGCGGTAGCCGCTGCACTGCAGGGTGTCGACAAGCCATTTGCCCCATTCCAGCATCTCATTCCTGACTTCCTCATCATGATAATCAATATTGGCGAACATCAGATAATCATAGTTGCCGAACTCGTTATCTACATTCTGGTTCCATTGCTTATCCTCACCGGCAATCCGGAACACCCCGGTCCGTTCTTCTCTGGCATCATAATCGGTGCCGTTGAAGTGAGTGTAATCCCATTTGAAGGTGGAATACTGGTCTCCCCGGCCGGGGAAGGTGAATTTGGTCCAGCCCTCAATTTCAAAAGGCTCGGAAATTTCCTTATTGCGGTCATTGGGATCTACCTCAATAACCTCAAACACCTCGGTCTCGTCGGCGCCTGCTTTATGGTTCATGACCAGATCAACGTAGACGGCGACGCCATTTTTCAGACACTCGGCAATGGCCTCCACCAGCTCCTGCTTGGTGCCGTATTTGGTCCGGATGCTGCCCTTCTGGTCGAATTCGCCCAAATCATACAGATCATAGACACCGTACCCGGTATCTTCAGCAGTGATAGCCTTGGTTACAGGCGGTACCCAGACCGAATCGATATAGGCGGCCTTCAGCTCAGGGGCCATTTCAGCCAGCCGCTTCCAATGCTTGCCGTCAGCTTCCACATGCCACTCAAAAAACTGCATCATCGTATGGTTTCTCTTCATCCTTTTCAGCCTCCCTAATCAATATAAAATGCTTGGGCCCATTCTTTGTAAACCGGAATTCAGCAAGGAGGTTAAAAGATATTATGTAGACCGCTTCAGCTTTTGTGCTAGAACAAGTCCAGTTGGCGCGGAGCCAGTCCGCCGTCGATTCCGAGCAGCGCCTGCAGCTCTTTCGCATTATCTGTGGCATCACCGCCGGAGTTGTTGTTGAATACTACATATATTTCGCGGGAGGATTTCTCCAGCTCCAGGAGCCGGTCCCGCCATTCGGTCAGCTCTTCAGTGCTGTAGCGGTACAAATACCGCAGCTTGCGCCAGTCGGGGTGGCTGCTCTGGTTCCAGCCGCTTATGCTGCGGCCGTGAAGGCGCACGTAAGTGATGTCCGGTGTGGTAGCAACAGGCACAATAGGGATAGACCCGCTGCCGGCCTGAGGTTCATCAGCCACCGTGTGAATCCAGCCCTCCTCCTCCAGAAACTGAAGGGTTTTGTCCCGCATTTCCGGGCTGTACCATGATTCATTGCGGAACTCCAGCGCGGAAGGGACATCCAGCATCCGTGCCTTGGCATCACGCAGAAATTCTACATTATCCTTGGTGCAGTCGAACCAGGGCGGGAACTGGAAGAGCGCCATCGCCAGCTTGCCGGCTTCGCGTACAGGTTCTATGGAGGTGTGAAAAGCGCGGTACATCTCGTCAGGCGTATCGTAATAATTTTTTTTGCCCCGCAGATGCCCGGTCATACCCTGATAGGCTTTAACGATAAACTGGAAGTTATCCGGTGTTTGACCCACCCATTTGGCATAGTTTCTGACCGGTTGTACCGCGTAGAAGGAGCTGTCAATTTCCACAATGGAAAAATGCGCGCTGTAGGCGGGCAGACGTTCGGCCGGTTTGATTTTGCCATACAATTCCTCGTGGTCGCCAAAGCCGGTTAGTCCGATTTTAATCATGTAATCCCCCCTTGGCTGCAATTGATAACCGTGATCGCAGAGATCAGTTACTTCCTATTAAACTGAAAACCTGCTAACACAAACAAGAACAGTTGATTAATGCCCGGAACTGCTGCAACATAAGGGATAGAAGGCGGTGCAGGCCTGCTCTTGAATACAGGCTATGGGTGCTGTTATCACCAAAAGAGTGCAGGGATATACTTTGCTGCCTGACCTTAATTCTTATTAGCTGAAATTTAGGGGGATGAATGATGGAGCATACGTTTCAAGCGCTCGGTAAACACATACTCATTATGCATCCGGAGGATGACACAGACCGTCCTGTCCTGGCGGCAATTACCGGAGAGAAGCGCACGCTGCTGATGGATTCCGGCAATTCACGGGCACATGCAGCACTGTTCCGGGAAGAGCTGGACAGACGCGGGATAAGGATGCCGGATCTGCTGGTGCTGACCCACTGGCACTGGGATCACAGTTTCGGCATGTCCGCTTGGGAAGCGCCGGTGATTGCCCATGAGGGAACGGTGGCGATGCTGGCGGAATTATCGGGCCGGGAATGGACGGATGCAGGCATGGAGGAGCTTATACAAGCCGGAACAATCAGTGAGGAGAGTGTGGAGCATATCCGGCTGGAATACGGTGACTCCAGGGCTGTTGCAGTCAATAAGCCGGATATTGCCTTTACCGGTACCCTTACAATTGATTTGGGCGGGATAACCTGCGAGCTGAGCCATGTCGGCGGGGACCATTCGGCTGACTCCTGCCTGCTCTACATAAAAGAGGAGCGTGTGCTCTTCCTCGGTGATGCACTGGGGCCCGCAGTGTACGGGGGTCCACGGAGGTACAACAGCAAGAATTTTTTGCAGCTGATGGATCAGGTGGGCAGTTATCAGGCAGAGTGTTATGTGGAATCCCACGGACTGCCTATGAATGAGCAGGAATTCCGGGATGATCTGGCACCCTGGGTGCAGCTGGCCCGGATTGTGGAGACCGCCGGAGATCAGCGGGAGCAGGTGATACAGGAGTTAAAGGTCTGGCTGCAGACAGAGGAGCTGCCCGGCGATCTGCTGAGGGGTGTGGACTATTTTATGGCAGGAAATCATTATTCATAACGATAGCAGATGCGCTGCCATAGACAGCAGCCCTGTTCCTTACGGCTTACGCCAGGGAACAGGGCTGTTAGCATATCAATGAAACCTGAGCAGTGCTGTCTATTTCAGAGCAGGAGAAAATTGGGTGATACATACGCCATTAGAGAAATGGACAGCGTTGCGGCCGCTCCTTTTAGATGTATAAAGTGCATGATCCGCCTCGGACAGAAGCTCTTCCAGCGTAATGTTCTGGCGGTGCGCATCGACCACTCCGAAGCTGGAGGTGACGCGGATCAGGCCGACAGGTGTAATTATGGTGCTCTGCTCAATGTCCTCGCGGATAGCCTCCGCTGTCTCAGCGGCCTGGCTAAGAGAGGTGCCGGGCAGACAGATCACGAATTCCTCGCCTCCGTACCGCCCGAAAATGTCACCTTCCTGCAGATGCCTGCGGCATACGCCGACAACATGCTGGAGCGCCATGTCCCCGTATTGATGCCCATACCGGTCATTGATGTTTTTGAAGTAGTCAATATCGAGCAGAATAATGGAAACAGGAGTCCGGTTGGCTACCGCAGCTTCCAGCAGGGAACGGCTCATGGACATGAAGTGCATACGGTTATAAATGCCGGTCAGGCTGTCAATCGTGGCGAGCTGAAGCAGCTTTTCCTGAAGCAGCACCCGTTCGGTGACATCGATCAGCATGATCATCCGGCCTGCCAGGTGGCCGTCCTTTTTTTGGACCGGAGAGGATCTGACCTGGTAATAGCAGACCTCACCGTCTTTATTCCAGGCAAGCTCCCGTTCCTCACTGATCTGGGGGTCCACATTCATTACATAATCCACCGCTTCTTTTCCGGCATGCAGGAACAGCTGGGCCAGCGGCCTGCCGACTGCTGATGCATCCAGCCCCTGCAGCATCTGCGTAGCAGCACGGTTGTAATCAACGAGCATATCTGAGCGGTCTGTTACAAGGACTCCGTCACGCATGCTCTCGAACAGGTTCTCGCGGGCAATCGGGGCGGCGGTCAGCATGCCTCTGGAGAGGATGGCCCATATATAGAGGGTTGAGGTTACGCTCATAATTACCGGTACAGGATCCATGCCGTAAGGGGTCGCTCCCATTAAATACAGAAAAGCGCCCAGAGCCGGCAGAAACTGCCCGATAAAAATGGTGGTCAGCTGCCGGCGGTAGACCCGCTTCATCCGGCCCCACTGCCAGAGAATCAGGCACATCCCCGCGAGCATGCAGCCGAAGGTCATACTGCCCTGCACGATATACCATGGACCCATTACGACATCGACCAGGGGTCTGGGGGCATCTTCCCGGAAATGTATCGACTGGTAGAACAGGTGGTGATATTCATTCGTCCATACGAGCACCGTGGAGATCAGCGGGACTGCGTATAACACGGACAGCAGTTTCTTTTTGATCAGCCTGTCCAGGCCTACAAAATGCATGACCATAATAAGGCTGGAGGGAGCGATATAGGGCATTCCCAAATACTCAACCTTGATCCAGAAGCTGATTTCCTGCATCGTGTTTCCCGACAGCTCCAGAGCAAAGCCGAAGGTGTAGATGGCGGAAGCGGCCGAGCTGATTATGAAAGCTTTGATTCCGGCAAAATCAGTGTTCTTTTTATAGTAGGCAAACAGCGCCAGCAGTGCACTGAGCACACCGGAGATGGCTACTATCACGATATAACTTGAGATCATGGAATCCATCGTTCCGGCCTCCATGCATTAAGACTTGTACAGACAGGACACGGGGGCTGAATATGCAGGGCAAAGGCCCCCCGGGCCTTATTAAAAGCAGCATTGAGCATCAGTGGATGGTCTCCCGTATTTTTTGGCAAGGATATAAGATTGATAGTATCACAGATTTGTCCGGATCACATTCGGCAATGAATAGGGATTCAGTGAAAATTACCCTCTCCTATTTATCGGCATCCCCTTTGATTTTTTGCAATGTATACAGCTGCCTAGACAAAGTGACGGAATTTTATCAGCTCCATTTTACTTTTTGTCTAGTGAGTGTTTTCCTGGCACAGTGTAACATGTTAGTTAATCCTACACGGTATAGGAAGCAGTATTCTAATACCACTTAATGTGTTATGTTATTTAACATTTGTAATTCCGATTCAGGAATGAAGGGGGAAGCGGAGATGTCATTGGTAGCGGCAAAAATTCCTGAAATCCAGCTGCAAAATGTGGAGATGCGCTATAAGACGGAGGCGGCCGATGTGCTTGCGCTGCATCAGGTCAGCCTGGACATTGCCCGGGGAGAGTTTGTCTCCCTTCTGGGGCCGTCCGGCTGCGGCAAAACAACTCTGCTCAGGCTGATGGCAGATCTTATAACACCGACTGGCGGAAATGTGACAGTGGCCGGAAAAACCGCCAAGGAAGCCCGGCTGGCGCAAAAATACGGAATCGTATTTCAAAGTCCTGTGCTGTATGACTGGCGGAAGGTGAAGCATAACATTACGCTTCCGCTGGAGCTGATGGGGGTGAAAAAGCCTGCCCGTGAGGAGAAGGCGCAGGAGCTTCTGGAGCTGGTGGGCCTGCAGGGCTTCGCGGACAAATACCCCTGGCAGCTGAGCGGAGGCATGCAGCAGCGGGTAGCTATTGCCAGAGCGCTGGCCATGGAACCGGAAATTCTGCTTATGGATGAGCCGTTTTCCGCGCTGGATGAATTCACCCGCGAACGGCTTAATGAGGAACTGCTCTCCGTCTGGAACAAAGTGAAGAGCACCGTTGTTTTCGTCACTCACAGTATCCCTGAATCCATTTTCCTGTCCGACCGGGTGTTTGTGCTATCTCCGCATCCGGGGAGGTTGTCTGCAGTGGTTGATATTCCGCTGCCGCGTCCGCGTACGGCGGAGATGAGAAACAGCCCGCAATTTTTTGAACTGGTTGCCCACATCCGCGACAGCTTTGAAGGGGTGTAGAGATGAAAGGGAACGGTACACTCCTGCGCAGCAGACTGCTGCCGCTGTTCGTCTGGATCTTTGGCCTGCTGGTGGTGTGGGAGGCTGTCTCCTGGATGCTGCTTCATGTGGTGAAGACACCGCTTGCCCAGTCAAAGCTGCCGTATGTCCATGAAGTGGCGGCGACCTTGTGGAAATATAGCGGTACCCTGCTGAAAGAGGGTGGGGCCACCTTCGGCAATGCCGGGATCGGATTCCTGATCGGGGCGGCGGCCGGTATTCTGCTCGCCGTGCTGATGAGTCTGTCGAAGATCATTGAGCAGCTGGCCTTCCCGTATGCGATTGCCTCGCAGATGATCCCTATTCTGGGGCTTGCGCCGATTATTTACGGAATTGTGCGGGATGAGCAGATATCGCGGATTATTATTTCCGGCTATATCACCTTCTTTCCGGTGGCGCTCAATATGCTGCGCGGCCTCCGCAGCGTGGATCTGTCAGCAGTGGAGCTGATGCATTCTTATGCCGCGAAGCCCTGGGCAGTGTACTTCAAGCTGCGCTTTCCGGCAGCCTTGCCCGGACTGTTCAGCGGACTAAAGATTGCTGCCCCGCTAGCGGTTACGGGAGCGATTCTGGTGGAGCTGATGGGTGCCCAGCACGGCATCGGTGTCATTATGCTCCGTAATCTGTACTATGGCCCCTCTCATACTTATATGTTCTGGTCCACTGTGCTTGTAGGGGCGCTGCTTGGTATTGCGAGCTACTGGCTGATGAGCCTGATTGAACGCTTTGCGGCACCATGGCAGCCGGAATTCCGTCCGAAGGGAGGCGGCCGCTGATGGACAGTAATTCAGTGCGGGAAACGGCATTTATGTCTCCTTCAGGTAATGAAGGGCCGGCGTCATCTCGTATAACAACGAAAGAAAGAGCAGTCCTAAACCCGGCCGACCAGCAAAAAAGGAACCGCCGGTCCATGAAATGGCTGAATCCGGCGGTGATCTTACCGCTGTCAGCAGGTGTGCTGTTCCTGCTGCTGTGGGAGTACGAGGTTTTTCACAGGCTGTTTGATCTCAAAAAATATCAGCTGCCGCTGCCTTCTGCCATCTGGGAGTCGATGCGGGATAACTTCAGCCTGCTGCTGTCCTACACCGGATATACCCTTGCCGAAGCTGTGCTTGGAATGCTGATCGGTTCGGCCTGCGGATTTCTGGTTGCCCTGGCGGCAACCGCCTGGCCCCGCTGGGGCGGCGGCAGCCTCACGCTGGTAGCTGCCCTGAATGCTGTTCCGATTGTGGCGCTTGCTCCGATCATGAATCTCTGGTTCGGGGACGGCATCGGCTCGCGGGCTGCCATCGTAACAGCAACCACAATGGCAGCCATGGCGATCAATGCTTACAAAGGTATGGCTGCCGTTGATCCGCTGGCTCTGGATCTGATGCATTCTTATGCGGCGGGCAAGCCGTCGGTATTCCGCTATCTGCGCATCCGGAACAGCTTGCCTTACGTCTTCACGGCACTCAAGATCAATGCCACAGCGAGCATGATCGGGGCTATCGTCGGTGAGTTTTTCTTCTCCTCCCGCGGGCTGGGCTATCTGCTCTCCAACTCGATCAAGGTAGCCAAAATGCCGCTGGGCTGGTCATGCATTGTGCTTGCGGCGGTCGTCGGCGTTGTCTTTTACCTGGTTGTTGAGCGGCTGGAGAAAATGTTCATCAAATGGCATCCCTCCCAGCGTTCATAATGCCTTCAGCCCGATACATCCGTCCTGTCAGGGAAGGAAGACAGAGAATCCTCCGGCCGGGGCGTATGCATATAGCACCACGATGGTAACCATGCTGTGTTTCCTGATTTTACAAAATCTAATGGTAGGGGGAGTGGTCTGATGAAAGGTACAGAAAACAAATTCCGCAGCGGGCTGTTGCTGGCTTCGGTGATGCTTGGGATGTCTTTGCTTGCCGGGTGCGGCGGGGGCAATAATGCTGCTCCGGCAGCGGAAGCGACAGCGGCGGCGGGGGCATCGGCAGCGCCGGATACAGCAGCGGCAGAACCCGCAGCAGAGCCGGTTACAGTGAAGCTGCAGCTGAAATGGGTGCCCCAGGCGCAGTTCGCCGGGTACTTTCTGGCCCAGGACAAGGGATACTATGCGGAAGAGGGGCTTAAGGTTGAAATTCTGCCGGGCGGACCGGATATTGTACCTGAGCAGCAGGTGGCCGGCGGCTCGGCTGATATCGGCGTGGATTGGGTAGCCAGTCTGCTGACCAGCCAGGAGCAGGAGATGCCGCTTGTACAGATTGCGCAGATTTACCAGAAGAGCGGACTTGTGCTCGTCTCCAAGAAAGAGGCTGGAATCAGCGGGCCGGCTGACCTGAAGGGCAAAAAGGTAGGCAACTGGATGGGCGGCAATGAATTTGAAATTCTGGCCCTGTTCGACAAGTACCAGCTCGACCCGAACAAGGATCTGAATTTCACAAAGCAGGGCTTTACGATGGACCAGTTCCTCGGCGGAGAAATCGATGCGGCCTCGGCAATGACTTACAACGAGTATCAGGTGGTGCTGGAGTCGGGAGTTAAGCCTGAAGAGCTGAACGTCATCGATATGAATGAGGAAGGCGTGGCCATGCTTGAAGATAATCTGTTTGCCAACAGTGAGTGGCTTGAAGACAACAAGGAAACGGCGGCGAAATTCGTCCGTGCTTCCCTGAAGGGCTGGAAGGATGCCATTGCCGATCCGGAAGCGGCCGTAGACAGTGTGATGAAGCTTACAGAGGAAGGCAGCACGACAAGGGAACATCAGCTGACTATGATGACAGAGGTGGCAAAGCTGATCCAGCCGGAAGGCTTTGATGCCGCCAGGATGGGATATACCGATGAGGCTGCCTTCCGGCAGACGGCAGATATTGCCCTGAAGTTCGGCGTAATCAAGGAAGCGGCGAATATAGAAGAAGCCTACACGAATGAGATTGTGGAGATGGCCGCGGAATAATTTGTTCAGATATGAATAGCTGAGATGGCCGCCGGGGATGGCGGTCATCCATTATAACCGGCATGCGGGACGACAGGAAAGAGGTGCGGGCCATGTCTCTGCTAATAAAGCAGACAGAGAAAGTCAGAAATTATGTGAATGGTGTCTGGACAGATTCCTCTTCCGGAGTTCAGGAGGAGGTCTTCAATCCGGCCACCGGAGAAATTATCGCTTATGTGCCGATCTCCAGCCGGGAGGAGACGGATCAGGCGGTCCGGGCGGCGGCTGAGGCTTATAAGCTGTGGAAAAAGGTTGCCGTTCCGCGCCGGGCCAGGTATTTCTTCCAGTATCAGCAGCTGCTGGTGCAGCACTGGACTGAGCTGGCCGGACTGATTACGCTGGAGAACGGCAAAAGCACGGAGGAGGCTATGGGGGAGGTGCAGCGCGGCATTGAGTGCGTCGAGTTTGCTTCGGGCATCCCCACGCTGATGATGGGAAGCCAGCTCCCCGACATTGCCACAGGCATTGAATCCGGCATGTACCGCTATCCGCTTGGCGTCATTGGCGGGATCGCACCGTTCAATTTTCCGATGATGGTGCCCTGCTGGATGTTCCCGCTGGCGGTTGCCTGCGGCAATACGTTTGTGCTGAAACCGTCCGAACGCACGCCGCTATTGATGAACCGGCTGGCCGAGCTGTTCGCGGAGGCAGGGTTTCCGCCCGGCGTGCTCAATGTAGTCCACGGCGCGCATGAGGTCGTGAACGGGCTGCTTGAGCATGAAGAGGTGAAGGCAATATCCTTCGTCGGTTCCCAGCCGGTAGCGGAATATGTGTATAAGCATGGAACGGCGCACGGCAAGCGGGTGCAGGCACTGGCCGGCGCCAAAAATCACTCAATTGTGCTTCCGGATGCCGACCTGGACAATGCCGTAAAGAATATTACTGCTGCTGCCTTTGGCTCAGCAGGTGAACGCTGTATGGCCTGTTCTGTAGTTGTGGTACATGAGGATATCGCGGATGAGCTGGTGGGCCGCCTGATTGAAGCAGCGGATGAACTGAGGATCGGAAACGGCAGTGAAGAGGGGGTATTCCTCGGTCCTGTAATCCGCCAGTCGAATAAAGACCGTACGGCAGCTTACATTGAAACAGGTGTGAGGGAGAATGCCGAGCTGGTGCGTGACGGGCGCAAGGATGCAGCGGCTTCCGGTGCGGGATATTTTCTTGGGCCGACCATCTTCGACCGGGTGGAGCCGGGAATGACAATCTGGCGTGACGAAATTTTTGCGCCGGTGCTGTCCGTAGTCCGTGTCAAGGATCTTGCGGAAGCCATTACCGTGACGAATGAGTCCTCTTTTGCCAATGGAGCCTGCATTTATACGGATAGTGCCAAAGCGGTCAGGGAGTTCCGTGAGGAAATTGATGCGGGAATGCTGGGTGTGAATCTGGGCGTGCCTGCGCCGATGGCCTTTTTTCCGTTCTCCGGCTACAAGAAGTCGTTCTACGGGGATCTGCATGCCAATGGACGTGACGGTGTTGAATTCTATACCCGCAAAAAAATGCTTACGGCACGTTATTGACCATTATGGAAGTGTGAGAGGAGAGAGTGCTGTGCAGAGCCTGGGCAAAGAAAGTGAACTGGCCATTAAAAAGGACCAGCAGTATTTATGGCATAATATTACGCCTTACAGTGAGACCAGCCCGCCGATGATTGCTGCAGCCGCAAGCGGATCATGGGTTACGGATATCGATGGGAACAAATTTCTGGACGGAATGTCCGGACTTTGGTGTGTAAATGTCGGCTACGGACGAAAAGAGCTGGCGGACGCCGCCTATCAGCAGCTGCTCAGCCTGCCTTACTTTCCGCTGACCCAAAGCCATATGCCGGCTATTGCGCTCGCCGAGAAGCTGAATGAGTGGCTGGAGGATGATTATGTCATTTTCTTCTCCAACAGCGGCTCTGAGGCCAACGAAGCAGCCTTCAAAATCGCCCGCCAGTACCAGCAGCAGACCGGCCAGCATTACCGGCATAAGTTCATCGCCCGCTACCGCGGTTATCACGGGAGTTCGCTCGGGGCGCTCTCGGCTACCGGCCAGGCGCAGCGCAAATATAAGTATGAGCCGCTTAGCGGCGGGTTCCTGCATGTAGCTCCGCCTGACAGCTACCGCCGGCCTGACGGAATGACGGCCGAGGCATTCAATCTCCAGTGCGCGCAGGCCATCGAGGATACGATCATCTGGGAGGGTGCAGAGACGGTAGCGGCGGTCATTATGGAGCCGGTTATTACAGGCGGCGGGGTTATAGTGCCGCATCAGGTCTACCTGGACCGGGTGCAGGAAATTTGCCGGAAGCATGGCCTGCTGCTGATCATTGACGAGGTGATCTGCGGCTTCGGGCGTTCCGGGCGGAAGTTCGGACATCATAATTTTGGCATCAAGCCGGATATCGTTACGATGGCGAAGGGGCTGACCAGCGCCTATCTTCCTCTGTCGGCAACGGCGGTGCGCAAGGATATTTATGAAGCGTTCAAGGATAACAGCGATGATTACGGCCATTTCCGCCACATTAACACCTTCGGCGGCAATCCTGCAGCCTGTGCGCTCGCGCTGCGCAATCTGGAAATCCTGGAGCAGGATCAACTTGTGGAACGTGCCGCCATCCTGGGGCAAAGGCTGCACAGCGGGCTGGCCGGGCTGCTGGAGCACAGGCTGGTGGGCGATATCCGCAGCTTCGGGCTGGTAATCGGCATAGAGCTGGTGGCGGATAAAATTACGAAGCAGCCTGCCGAACTGCCGGTTGTCAAAGGCATTATTGCCGAATGCAAATCGAAGGGGCTCATTATCGGCAAGAACGGGGACACGGTCGCAGGCTACAATAATGTGCTTACGCTTGCGCCGCCGTTATCCTCGACAGACGAGGATGTGCAGTTCATTATCGACACACTTACAGCTGTGCTGAACGGGAGCTGGGCAAAGTAAGCTTGTCGGGATACAGCAGCTGGTAGGCGCGCAGTGCGACCTGAATAGAGATGCGGTTCTCCGGCAGCATGAAGTCCTCACCGAGCAGCTCGGTGATTTTGTCCAGGCGGTAGTAGAGGGATTGTCTGACGATGAACAGGCTGCGCGCTGCGATTTGCTTGGAGCCGTCATGATCCAGGAAGACGCGCAGCGTCAGCAGCAGCTCGCTGCCCTTGGACTGGTCATGGTCGATCAGCGGGCCGAGATAGCTGCGGATGAAATTTTCCAGCGTGCTGCCGTCATTCAGATTCAGCAGCAGCTGGAATACTCCGAGCTCCTCATAGAACAGAACGGGCTTCTGATAACAGGAATAGAGTGACAATGCCTGGACGGCTTCCTGATAGCCGGCATGGGCATGCCTCAGGCCTTTGCGGGACTTGCTGACTCCGATGACGAGCTGCAGGTCCTTTAGTTTCTCATCAGAGCGGATATGCTGCAGCGCATCAAGCGCCTGCTGCAGCCGCAGCTTGCCGGGCAGCTTGGACTGGATGTCGAGGGCGATGACGGTCAGGCGGTTGTTCTTGAGCGTGATCAGCGGGCGCAGCGAATATTTCTCAAAAATGGATCTCAGAATGAGCGACAAATGGAAGGTAATCGACTCCCATTCGTTCTCGGAGCTGTTCCATTTGACGTCACGCGGGTTCTCGATCTCAATCAGGCATACGCGGTAGGGAAGCTCATTTACGATATTGAAATCAGGGCCGGCCAGTCCCTTGACCCGGTTATCATCCTCAATGCGTCCGCCCACCAGCTCATCGACCCACAAATTTTCGGAGAACAGCTTCCGCTCCTCCATATAACGTGTGCGCAGCAGCTCCTGGGCAATGGATAGGGAGGCGGAATCGAGCAGCAGACAGTCAAATTCCTGCGGCTTGTGGCGGCAGATCATCAGAATGTAGGCCCAGGTCTGGTCCAGGGCGCCGACAGGCTTCAAAGCAGCTGTCTTGTGCCCGTATTCGCGGAGATAAGGTGCGGCGTCCGGCTGGAGGCCCTCCATTTCTTCGCTGAAAGAATCGAAGAAGTTCAGCAGCGGGGTCTGCTCTTCAGGAGGCACCGCCGGAAAGAACAGGGGTTTACCCTGCGGCTGCAGATAGACAATCTGTGTGCGGGTGCTTTTGCATAAAAGCTGCAGCACTTTGATGGTTCCCTGGGAGGTCAGTGTCAGACGGTGGAATTCGCGGGAAATGCTCTCCAGCTCCTGCAGCATGCGGTGATGACGGTTGATGATGAGGGAATGCAGGTCAAGGGTGATGTCCACAAAACGGACGGTCCGGGTGAATATAATCAGCGGAAAGTCATGCTTGTTCGCAAGGTCGATCATCTCCTGCGGAATCCGGCTGAAATAAGCTCCGAGCTCAATACACAGGCAGGCGGCATTCTTGTCGATCAAGTTCTGCATAAAGGACAGGGATGAGGGCAAATCCACGCTGACGCCCATTCCGGTGGTCAGAATCATCTCCTCCCCGTGGATGAGACTGTCAAAGCTGGCGCTCTCCAGTACATGCACCCAGCGGATGGCGCGGTTCAGGCCGTTCTTTCCCCCGATCATCTCCGCTTCACCGAATAATGGCCGCCCCAGCGCATCGCGGACCGTAAATACAAGCTCCCAATCCATAAGCTTCCCCCTCGTCTATGTCGTATGACATAAGCTCCTTTGGCGTGTTCTGTCCTGAAATAACGAAACTGCATCATTTGAAGTACCGCGATAGAGCGGCACGGGTGACTGCTTTCGGGTAAAAAATACACTTTTGAAATTAGACAATGTGTCTAATGTAACGAAAAACCGAAATGACTATAGTTTGAATATAATATGTCAGATAACATAACCAAAGCGGATAGGGAAATGTGAAAAGTAATGCGTTAAAGCTTATTTTACTACATTACACCTGATAAGTAAGTAAAATTTTGAGGCGATTTCCGCAATTGTGTTATTTTATATGACATTTAAATGATCCGGAAACCGGAACTGTACAGAAGGAGGGATAATTGATGGAGCACAATTCTCCGTTAACTGCATTTACACCTGACATGTTCATGCGCAATTTCGCCGAGGCTGAGCCGGGACTTACCCGCAAAGGCGCCATGGAAGAATCCAACCGCTGTCTTTATTGTTATGATGCGCCGTGCATCAAGGCCTGCCCGACCGGCATCAATATTCCTTCCTTTATCAAACGGATTGCGACCGATAATTTGAAGGGCTCTGCCATGACCATTATGGAATCCAATCCTGTCGGGGCCAGCTGCGCCCGCGTCTGTCCTACAGAGGAGCTGTGTGAAGGGGCTTGTGTACTGAACGATGCCTCTGAACCGATCCGGATCGGACTGCTGCAGCGTTACGCAACGGACTGGGCGGTTAACAGCGGTGTTCAGCTGTTCAGGGCTGGTGCTCCAAACGGCAGAAAGGTTGCTGTTATCGGTGCAGGTCCGGCAGGATTGTCTGCAGCCAGAGAATTGGCCCGGGAAGGGTTTGCCGTCGTGGTGTACGAAGCGAAGCAGCTTGCCGGCGGACTGGATACGCACGGGATTGTCTCATTCCGGCTGCCGCAGTCCATCTCGCTCTGGGAAGTGGAGCAGGTCGAGAAGCTTGGTGTAGAAATCCGGACGGGTATGAAAGTCGGCGTCGATGTATCTGTTGAGGAGCTCAAAGCGGGTTACGACGCAATTGTACTGGCTGCCGGCATGGGTTATGTCCCGCCGCTGGGGATCGAAGGTGAGAAGCTGTCGGGTGTATATGATGCGATAGAGCTGGTGGAGACGACTAAGACAGGTATCCCCACACTGGAGCTGATGGGCCAGCGTGTCGCTGTGATCGGTGCCGGTAACACGGCTATTGATGCAGCCACCTGCTCGGCGCGGCTGGGAGCATCGAATGTTAAGATGGTATACCGCCGTACCCGTGAGGAGATGACGGCTTATGATTTTGAATATGAATTTGCCAAGCAGGAAGGTGTGGAATTCAGCTGGCTGACCCTGCCCAAGCGCATCGTAGGCGACAGTCTTGGCAATGTAACCGGACTGGAGTGTGTGCAGATGAAGCTGACCGGAGAGACAGGCAGAGATGGCCGGTTAACCCCTGTTCCCATTGAAGGTTCCGAATTCCTGATGCCTGTCGATGCCGTTGTAGTGGCGATCGGACAGAAACGGCGGATCGATCTTATTGAATACCTTGGTCTTGAGCATGAATGGGGTGTGGTCAAAATCGATAAGAAAACCGGCCGGACCTCCGATCCGCAAATCTATGCCGCAGGTGATATCGTATTCGGTTCAGGCAAGGGTGAAGCGATGGTTGTATCGGCGGCCCAGCAGGGTAAGGATGCCGCTTATGCGATTGTGAAGCAGATGTCCGGGCGGCAGGACAGTGTGATCGGCTCAGCGGTGTAACGCAAGTACAGTCAGAGAACACAAGCCCGGCGGTCTGACCGGACTACATATGACAGGGAGGGAATATCTATGGCAGATTTAAGTATTGATCTTGCAGGTATCAAGTCACCGAATCCGTTCTGGCTGGCCTCGGCGCCGCCTACCAATACAGGATATCAGGTGCAGAGGGCGTTCGAAGCAGGCTGGGGAGGTGCGGTGTGGAAGACGCTGGGCGAGCCGGTTATCAATACCTCTTCCCGTTTCGCCGCCGTGCATTTCAATGGCCAGCGTGTAGCGGGATTCAATAACATCGAGCTGATTACTGACCGTCCGCTGGAGGTCAATCTGAAGGAAATATACGAGACGAAGAAGAAATTCCCGGACCGGGCGATTATTGCCTCCCTGATGGTCGAGCCGAAGCAGGAGAAGTGGCATGAAATCGTCAAGCGCGTAGAAGCCGTCGGTGTAGACGGTTTGGAGCTGAACTTCGGTTGTCCGCACGGGATGGCCGAGCGCGGGATGGGTGCAGCTTCCGGCCAGCAGCCGGATCTGGTGCAGGCGCAGACCACCTGGGTCAAAGAAGTGGCAACAACACCGGTGATCGTGAAGCTGACGCCGAATATTACCGACATTACCGTAGTCGCCCGGCATGCCGTCAAAGGCGGGGCAGATGCCATCAGTCTGATCAATACAATCAACAGTCTGGCCGGTGTGGACATTCACAGCTGGAACACCATTCCGAATGTCGGCGGACAGGGGGCGCACGGCGGCTATTGCGGCCCTGCGGTCAAACCGATTGCCCTGAGCATGGTGGCCGAATGTGCGCGTGACCGCGCTGTCGGCGTACCGATCTCCGGGATCGGCGGCATTTCGACCTGGCAGGATGTAGTCGAATTTATGCTCATGGGCTCCACAGGAATACAAGTCTGTACAGCGGTCATGCATCACGGTTTCCGGATCGTTGAAGAAATGATCGACGGATTGAACAATTATCTGGATGACAAAGGTCTCGCTTCAGTTACGGACCTGATCGGCAAATCCGTGCCGAAATACTCCAACTGGGGCGACCTGGACCTCAATTATAAAGTGGTTGCGCGGATCAATCAGGACAACTGCATCAACTGCAATAAATGCCATATTGCCTGCGAGGATGCTTCGCATCAATGCATCGATATGCTGACGAACGCGGATGGCAAAGGCGTGCTGCAGGTGCGTGAGGAGGATTGTGTCGGCTGCAATCTCTGTTCGATTGTCTGTCCTGCTGACGGGGCCATCGATATGGTCGCTCTGGACAGCGGCGCGCTGCCGCTGACCTGGAACCAGCGGCAGAAGGTGATCAGCGGCTTGAAGGGCTCCTATTCCCAAGCGGAGGTGGTATGAGATGAAAAAGATCATCAAGAACGGTATTATCGTGACGGCAGCAGATACTTATGCCGGAGATGTTCTGGTTGAGGACGGAAAGATTAACGCAATCGGCCTGAATCTGGAGGCAACCGGTGCGGAGATTATTGATGCATCCGGCTGTTACATCTTTCCGGGCGGGATCGACCCTCATACCCATCTGGATATGCCTTTTGGCGGAACGGTTACCGCTGATGATTTCGAGACCGGCACCATTGCTGCCGCTTACGGCGGAACGACCACGGTTATCGATTTCTGCCTGACCTCCAAGGGACAGCCGCTGCAGCAGGCCGTAGATACCTGGCATCACAAATCCAGAGAAAAAGCGGTTATCGACTACAGCTTTCATCTAATGGTTTCCGACCTGAACGACAAGGTGCTTGAGGAGCTTCCCGCGATTATTGAGCAGGAAGGCATCACCTCGCTGAAGGTGTTCATGGCCTACAAGAATACTTTCCAGGCGGATGACGGCACGTTATATAAAACCCTGCAGGCCGCAAAGCGCGAAGGTGCGCTTGTGATGGTGCATGCCGAGAACGGTGATGTCATCGAGCATCTTGTAGAGCAGGCGCTGGCCGCTGGCCATACGGATCCGATTTACCATGCGCTGACCCGGCCGCCGGAGCTGGAGGGCGAGGCCACCGGCCGGGCCGCTTATTTGACAGGGCTGACGGACTCGCAATTGTATGTTGTGCATGTGACCTGTGCGGAAGCGGCCTGGAAAATTGCCGAAGCGCGCAAAAAAGGTCTCCGTGTCTACGGTGAAACCTGCCCGCAGTATCTGGTGCTTGACCAGTCCGCGCTGGAGAAGCCGGATTTTGAAGGCGCCAAATACGTCTGGTCGCCTCCGCTGCGGGAGCAGTGGAACCAGGACGTGCTATGGGATGCGCTTTGGAGCGGCACGCTGCAGACGATCGGATCCGACCAGTGTTCCTTTGATTTTAAGGGCCAGAAGGAGCTGGGCAGGGGTGACTTCTCGAAGATTCCGAACGGCGGGCCGACCATAGAAGACCGGTTCAGTATTCTCTACTCCGAAGGGGTGCAGAAGGGGCGCATTTCGCTTAATAAATTCGTGGATATTATCTCTACTTCCAGCGCCAGGCTGTTTGGCCTGTTCCCGCAAAAGGGCACCATTGCCGTGGGGAGCGATGCGGACATTGTCATTTTTGACCCTGCTGTAAAGAGAACGATTTCCGCTGATACCCATCATATGAAGGTGGACTACAATGCATTTGAAGGCCTGGAGGTAACAGGTGAACCGGTATCTGTGCTCAGCCGGGGACAATTTGTCATCCGTGACAAGCAGTTCGTCGGGCAGGCCGGCTCGGGCAAATATCTGCACCGCAAACGGTTTGAGGCGGAAGCGCCGCATCCGGCCCCGGTGGAAATCAGCGGAGGAGTGGTCTAGGATGTCGGCATTTGATGAGTTTGACCTGGAACGGCAGGAGATTGACAGTCTGGTGCGGGAGGGCTATTCCATTGTGGGCATTGAGGAGGACCTCGACGGCGCCAAGGTGAGATTCACAAGTCCTGATCCGGACAAAAACGACGTGGAACTGCTGCTGCTGACTGCCGATGCACGCAAGCATGTCACGACCGTGCTGGTAGCCGGAAACAGGCCGCAGGCCCCGATAGAAAGTCATATTTAAGCTGTATTCCCGGATATTTGTGTAAGACAGAGTTGTTGTGATTGCACTTTATGCAGCAGAAAGATTGCCGGATGACTGGATGACTCTAAATCAGGTTCTGCTGCACAAAGGGCAGCATTGCTGATTAGCCGTGTTGGAAAGTGTTCTTAGGGAGGGTTTAAAAAAAAGCTAAGTGGAATTTCTCCATTTAATCTTCTGATAAATATCAGTATTACAAAGTTTGTTGGAAAAAATCCACTTAAATGTACGGAATGAGTCTCTAAAGGCTTTTATCCGCCAGAACAGCTGGAGAATTTCCAACTAAATCTCATAAATGAAGATAAAAGAGCGAATTAGGTGGAGGATTTCCGACTAGACTCTGCAGCTCCTCAGTAAATCAGCAGGTAAAACAATTACAAGTACAGTACAAGTGAATCCTCTGGCCTGCCAATGCAAAAAGGCTCACCTGCCGTTAGATTTTTCTGACCGGAGGTGAGCCTTAATATGCTGTTGCGGACTCTGTACAAGGCGGCTTGAATTACGCTCCGGCAGAGAAAACGGAAACAGAAGGTGCGGCCGCAATAGCGACCGGTTCTGACGGTAATGCTGTAATATCCGGTGAATACAAATAAAAGTTGTTGTTGGCTTCACAAGCTCTGATTCTGGTGAATTCATTGGCCAGGCTGATGACGGATGAGGAGGCAAGCGTATGTTCTTTCACACGCAGCTTAAATGTGACGAGGGTCTGATTAACGGCGGGTATGCAGATGTGCTTGCTGTTGGCTTCAACTTGAAGGTCGATTCCGCGCATCGTGGTATCCGCTCCAAAGGAGATGCTGCCGTCCGCCGGACTCAGGAAATTGAACTGAAAAGCGTTACTGACTTCACTCCCTGGGGTGAACCCTGTTTCTTTGTATACCGATTGCTCCAGATATTCCGAGTTGTCGAAAACCTGGCTGTCATACTGGACAATAAAGTTGAAGAAGCTGTAGCCCTGATCATCCGGAGCAAAGTCCTGCAGCAGCACCTGGACGGTTACTTCCTCTCCCGGTACATAGAATGTTTTGTCTGTTTTTACGGTGGCGGTCATGGCCGGAGATGTGCTGTCAACGGTCACTTCACGCATCATGGAGAACATCAAGGTGAGAAATCTTGAGCCTTTGAAATATTTTTTAAAAATGGACATTCTGTTCATGTGTTACTTCCCCCGAGTCTATCAGAATACATCTAGGCGCAAAGTCATGGTGTGTATATTCATGGTATCATTTGCCGCTGATAAACCGCTGATAAATGGTGATAAAAGTCGAATTGTGGCGGAAATTTCATAAAATATTTCGTTTACAGAAACGGAGGAATGAAAAACAACCCTGCATGGAAGATGCAGGGTCTTTATATAGAAGGCTATTTAGCAAAACCCCGGTAAGCGTCCAGGAACCAGTCAGGCAAATCTCCGCCCATCTCCGAGAGGTACGATTCTCTGAATTGGGTAAATCTGCGCTGCGCCCGCAGGGGCCTGCCGATGGCATAATATAAGGAAATCAGCTGCAGCGCATAATCCTCTTCCAGCGGCTCCAGCTCCGCCAGACGTACAGCGTATTCCTCTGCCTCATAATGCCGGCCGGCCTGGATTAACCCCTGGGTCAGCTGCTCCAGAAGCCTCAGGTATATCCGCCGGAATCTGTCCCGGCTGGAGTATACCCAGAGGCTGTCCAGGGACTGCAGCAGGTCGCCTTTATAGAGGGCGGCTGCAGCGCGCAGATTGTCCACATGGTTATCTTGCAGTGCCAGCGCTGCCGCTTCTTGAAAAACGTCGTTATCCCCTTCAATTCCCTGCGACTCCAGACGGTAGTTTTCCCTGTCGAACGAGAGCTCGATTTGATCTCCAAGATCGGCTTTTTTGAGGGTTTTGCGGATCTGATAGACGGTCGTATGCAGATACTGTTTGCCTTTCTCGTAATTCCATTGCGGAAAGACTTCACTGAGAATCACGCTTACGCTGCCCTGCCTGTGAATCCACAGATAAGCAAACAATTCCTCTGCCTTATGCGTGCTCCATTTTATAGTGCCCTGGGGACCTGTCAGCTGGTAGCCGCCGAGGAACTGGAACTGAACCTCGCTGCCCGGTTGTCCGGACGGGCCGGAGAGGGTCCGTTTGGACATGAGCTTGTTCCAAGTCTGATGCAGCCGGGAAGGGACCACAGGCTTCAGCAGATAATCCACTGCCGACAGATCAAAGGCCTCTACAGCGTAATTCCGGTAGGCGGTTACGAATACGATATCCGTACCGGGCGAAAGCGGCAAAAGCTTCTCGGCAAACGCCAGCCCGGACAGCTCCGGCATCTGTATATCAAGGAACAGAATATCCGGCTTCAGTCCGGCGGCTGCCTGCAAAGCTTCACGGGGATTATCATAGGCATGGATTGCGGAGATGCTGTCACACTGCTGCAGCAGCCCGCGCATCTGATCCAGTGCCGGCCATTCATCATCAACTATCATTACTGAATAACTCAGGAGGCCTCCTCCTTCCATGGAATTGTGATCTGAACCTCGATTCCGCCGTCTGCTCTCTGTGTAAGCCGCAGCGGATGCCCGAACTGCTTCAGCAGTCTGCGGTTGATGTTCCTCAGTCCGATCCCGGTGCCTTGGCCGCCGGGAGAAATATAATCGTCTCTCATCCAGGAGGAGAGCTGTTCGCTGTTCATTCCTTTGCCGTCGTCGGAGACAGTAATCAGGATGGCGTCCGCTTCCTGCCGGGTGGAGAGGACCACTGTGCCTCCGCCGATTTTTTCCATTAAGCCATGGCGTACGGCATTCTCTATAATAGGCTGCACAATCAGCGGCGGCAGCGCAAAGTCGGAGACTTCGATGTTGTACCGGGCATTCAGCCGCTTGCCGAACCTGGCCTGCTCCAGTGACAGATAAGCTTCGATCAGTTCAAGCTCTTTCTCAAAGGGGATTGCTGTCTCCTGGTTACTGAAGTCAAAGCTGCCCCGTAAAAACTGGCTCAGATCGTACAGCAGCTGCCGTGTCTTCTCATTATCCCGTGTGCTCATCCAGATAATCGTATTGATGGCGTTATACAGAAAATGCGGCTTGATCTGCGCGCGGAGCATGGCAATTTCCGAGCTGAGCCTGTCCGTTACCGATCTTCTGAGCTGAACCAGTGTCTTCACCCGCCCCTTAAGATCACTCCAGGCATAGGGTTTATGAATGAAGTCGTTTGCCCCTGCCAGAAATGCCGATTCATTAAAGTGAAGCTGCTGCCCGGCTGTGGCCATAAGTATGGGCAGGTCGAGCGGGGTATAGGTTCTGCGGATCAGTCTGCAGAGTTCCAGGCCGGACATCTCCGGCATCATGACATCAATGATGCAGAGATCGAAATTCCGGTCTTCCGTCAAAAGCGCAAGGGCTTCCCTGCCGCTGCGCATACTGGTGATGGAATAGTTCTCCAGAGAGAGCAGATTGGTCAGCGACTTCAGTCCTGCATAATCATCATCGACAATCAGAATCCGCGGGGCTGTCCCGGCGGTCGCTGCGGCTGGCTGATGTACCGGATTGCTGCGGTACTTCCACTCATCATCCCGGGCCGCAGGAGGGTGCTGGACCGGAGCTGGCAGCAGCTCGCACTCCTGAGGCTCGCCGGCCATGTCCACGCCCTCCCTTAGCGGAATGGTGAACTTGAAGCTGCTGCCCCGGCCGGGTGCAGAAGATACCGCGATACTTCCTCCATGAAGTTCCACCAGCTTCCGGGTAATAGGGAGGCCAAGTCCCAGTCCTCCGCTTTCCGGCAAGTCCCCGTCATTGGCCTGCTCATAGTCCCGGAATATACTCTCCAGCTGTTCTTCCGGAATCCCGCGGCCGGTATCCGTGACGGTGACGGATACAAACTCACCGTCCAGCGCCGCCTCGAATACAACGCTGCCCCTGTCGGTGAACTTAAGCGCATTGTCGAGCAGGTTATAGAGAATCTGCATGAGCCTGTGCTCATCGGCCGGGACCAGATATTCGCCGGGAGCTATACGGTTCCTGATGCGGACCTTGCCGCGCTTATTCAGGAGCTGAAAGACCTCAATAACAATATTGGCGACGGCCTGAATATCGACAGGCTTCAGGTGAAGGGTGATCAGCTGGCGTTTGATTTGTTCATAATCCAGAATGTCCCTGACCATAAAAGCGAGGCGCCTGCCCGTTCCGAGGATAAGCCGCATATCTTCACGCTGGGAGGGGCTGAGTGTTCCCCCGGCTCCTTCATATAATGACAATGAAATATTATTAATGGCACCCAGGGGAGTGCGCAGCTCATTGGCGGTCTTGAGCAGGAACTCGTCCTTGTCTCTGTCCCTGCGCTCCAGCTGTTCGGACAGCTGTTTGATCGTATCGTAAGCATGGGCCTGCCTGGCTGACAAAAACAGGCCTTCCGCCAGCACAAATATAGGGCCGGCTACCGGAGGAATCGCGTAGAAATACGTGCCCAGGAATAGATTGGAGGCTAACGTAAGAGTGAACATGATAGCTGCGATTACGCCAATCAGCAGATAATAGCTTCCGGTTTCTCTCTGCCAGGCAGCCCTGGCCATCACATAGAAGGTATAGCAGACCGATAAAAAGCTGAAAATGAACACTATGCCTGCCGCCCGGGAATAGACCTCCACAGAACTGGCCAGGGTAATGACGCCGAACCCGAACGAATAGGCAAAGGTAATCCGGCCGAAGGTGCGTGAATACAGTGCAGGAAATAAGGAACGGGTGTATCTTGAAACGAAATACAGCCCGGCTACTCCCGACAGCAGCTGCAGTTTGCTGAACCACTCGTAGGAAATGGAAGGGAAGAACTGAAACAGAAGCTTTTCGCTGTGCGTCAGCATGTACACCGCAATGGTGAAGCAGTACATGGCGAGGTGAAGCGAAGAGCTGTCCTCCCTCCGGTGCAGCCCTTGCCCGAACAGATAAACGCCGATAAAGCTAAATCCTGCAACCATAAAGAGGTCGAAGCTGCTGCTGCGCTGCTCATGTGCCTCTATCGCTTCAGGCGTTCCGATGCGCAGGGGCTCGGCAATCCCGCCGCTGGCATAGCTGAAATTGGAGACATGAATCAGGAGCTCAGCCCTTCCGTGGCTGCTGCTGAAGGACACCGAATAAGGCTGATTGCGCGGCTCACTGCTCTGCTTGTCTGTGCCGGTGAGCCCGCTTGAACCGGCTATCCGGCCGTTAATGTACAGCGTGCTGGCATTGCGTATATTATTCACTTTGAGCGCAAAAGCAGGGATATTCTCCGGCAATATCAGGGTTAACCGGTAAGTGGCAAACCCGTAACGTTCATATTCCGTGCCCCGAAGCGGAGGTGTCCAGTCAGAGGGTACTGAAATGAACTTCTGCTGGCCGTCTTTCCCGGCTGGCGGAGTCTGCGGTTCCAGGAGCCGGTTCCAGTAGAACTGCCATTTACCATCAAGCTCGAAGGTGGATTCCCCGTCAAAGGTGCAGGAGGATAAATCGGCAATACCGGCATTCTGCCGGGCACAGGGGGCATCGGGGCTGTCCAGCAGCGGGACCAGCGCGGCAGCCGCGAGGAGGAAGATGCACAGCAGACCCAAGGCTCTCTTGACCAGCAGTCTATAATCAAATGGTTTCATGTAATCCTCACTTTAGGCCAAACTCATATCAATTTATCATAGCCGCAGCAGCTTCGGCTTGTCCAGCCAAAGCGGGAGCAACCCGTGAACATTCCGTGAGCCATGCTTCATTTTGAATTTAAATAGAACAAAGTGTTGTATAATTGAGGCGCAGTTGCCTCAATTTGAGTGGAGGAGAGCTTAATTATATGTATCCACTGGACATTATGTCTTGGCTGACAGAGGAGCGTCTGCTGCTCCTGCTGGAGCAGTACCGCTCGCTGGGTCCCCTGCCGGGGATCCTGCTCAGCTTTATGAAATCCTTTGTGCCGCCGCTGCCGACGATAGGTATTGTGGGCTTAAACGGGGCGGTTTACGGTTTATGGCTGGGCTTTTTGTATTCCTGGATCGGACTTGTCGGCGGTTGCCTGGTTACGTTTCTGATTATCCGCAAGATTGCCTCACAGCGCCATCTGCAGAAATGGGCCCGGCGGCCAAAAGTGGCGAGAAGCATGAAATGGGTCCGTCAAAGCGGATTCAGTTATGTCTTCCTGCTCAGCCTGTTTCCGGTCGGGCCGTTCGTGGTCATTAACATGGCTGCCGGGCTTGCCGGTATGCGGCTGCGATCTTTTCTGCTTGCAGTGTGCGCAGGCAAAGCTATTATGGTGTTTGCGGTGTCGTACATCGGCAATGATGTGGAACGGTTTATCCGCCGTCCGGCGGAACTGATTTATGTGGCGGTCTTCATCGGAGTGTCTTTATGGTGTGTAAAGGCGATTGAAGCCCGGTTTGCCCGGGCAGCACGCGAACGGGAGGAGCGGCTTGCGCCGGAAGGGCCGTTACAGGGTAAATAGGCTGCTGACGGCGGGTCCTCCGTCTTTTCCGCTGATATGATGCCAGCTGTTCGTAGAAGGGTTGTAGCGGTAATCCGCACTCCACGCTGTAATATGGCTGACGATGCTCCGCACGGCGGAGACGATGCGTTCCACTTCGCCGCCGGTCATGATGGGATGGAGGGAGACACGGATCCAGCCCGGTTTCAGTGACTGGTCGCCGGTATTGATCGCCTGTATGAATTGATGGGAGAGGCTTGCGTCAAGATCAAGCAGATAGTGGCCGTAGGGTCCGGCGCAAGAGCAGCCTCCGCGGGCCTGGATACCATAACGGTCATTCAGAAGCTGGACAGCCAAATTATAATGAATATCCTTAAGTGTGAAAGAGACAATGCCGTGCCGAAGAGTATGACTGCCGGCCAGAACGGAGCATCCGAGTATGGTGCGGAGTCCGCTTAAGAGCTGTCCGCACAGCTCCTGCTCCCTGAGAATCATCCGCTGCCCGCCGCCATTCATCTGCTCCTTCAGCTTGAGGCACAGCGCCGTCCGGAAAGCCTGCAGGAATCCTGGTGTGCCGCCATCCTCGCGGATTTCCAAGGCATCTATGTAACGGCGTTCCCCCCAGGGATTTACCCAGACGACCGTGCCGCCGCCCGGCTCGTCAGGCAGAGCACCTCCGCACAGCGCGGCATCGAAAACAAGCACACCGCCTGTGCCCGGCCCCCCCAGAAATTTATGGGGGGAGAAGAAAATGGCATCCAGCTTCTCGGCAGCTGCAGCAGGGTGCATATTTATAGCTTCGTATGGTGCATTCGCGGCAAAATCAACGAAGCATACGCCCCCGTAACGGTGCATAACAGCAGCGAGTTTATGGTAAGGAGTCTGAATTCCGGTAACGTTAGAGCAGGCGGTGAATGAACCGATTTTCCAGCGCCGGTTCCGGTACCGCCTCAGCAGCTCCTCCAGCTGGCGGGGATCAATGTTCCCCTCCGCATCCGCCGGAACAGTGACTACATCGCCGATTCCTTCCTGCCAAGGGAGGATATTGGAGTGATGTTCCATATGGCTGATGAAGATGACAGGCCGTTCCTCCGGACTGAAGAATTGATCCTTCCGCAGCCATTCCGGAAGCCTCATGCCCATCATCCGCAGCAGCTTGTTAATGGCACCGGTTGTACCGTTGCCGCAGAAGAGCAGGACATCTTCCGGTCCGGCATTCACGTGCCGCTTGATGATATTTCTCGCTTCGGCATAAGCCAGTGTCATCGTAAGTCCGGTTGTATTCGATTCGGTATGCGGATTGCTGACATAGGGGCCAAACACTTCCTGCACTTTCCGTTCAATCGGCTCATACAGCCGTCCGCTGGCAGTCCAGTCGGCATACAGCAGCGGCTGCCGGCCGTACGGAGTTGTTATATGGTGGCGTATGCCGATTGTATGCTCCCGGAATGTTGCAAAATGCTCTTGCAGTGAAGCAGGCTCTTCCGCAGAAGAAGCGTGGTTGATGCTCAGCACAGACAATCCCCCCAGCCCGGTAATATCCAGTATGACGGGCATTGGAGGTCCTGAATCCGGCGTGTGAAGCCCGCTCTGGCCAGCCATCCTGAAGCCGTCACTTCTGGGCTCAGTATATGCCGTGCAGGGCAGATAGGTTAATGCCTATACCTACAGGTTTATATAAAGAGCTGCATATCGCTCTCCAGTGCATCCTTCAGATAGGCGGCGGCATCAATGATCTCCACCTCGGGCAGGAATTCCTCCGGCTTGAAGCCCATAATTTCCACAGAGAGCTTGCAGGCGTAGAACTTGATGTTTTTTTTGCGGGCACCTTTCAGGAAATGAATCAGCTTCGGCGCACCCTGATCCTCCATCATCTCCTCGAGCATCATCCGTCCCAGGCCGCTGAAATTCATCCGGGAGAGCGGCAGATGCTGCGGGCCCTTAGGCGTCAGCACATCCATCAGCTTTTCGTAGACGGTTTTATCCTCCAAGGTCATTTTCTCGGGATCACGGACGAGAAACAATCCCCAGAAAGCAAAAAACATCGTAACCTCCACATCAATATCACGTGCAGTATTGGCCAGGATCAGTCCGGCCATTGCCTTGTCATACTCTCCGCTGAACATCAGCAGATTTATTTTTTTATCCATTTCAGCATACCTCCGTCATAGCCAAGAATGTCATTAGTATGGTTGCCGGAAGGAGAAGTATGCCTCTTGTCACAGAAACACAAAAAGTACACCCCCGGGAGAGGATGCACTTTTCAGGAAGCGAGCTTAAGGATTTCCGCGGCAGGCAGCGGAGGGAAATACAGAAATCCCTGAATATAAGGGCAGTTATGCTGAATCAGAAACTCGGCCTGCTCCGGTGTCTCCACCCCTTCTGCTATCAGGTCATAGCCGAGCTGCGAGGCCACATACACGATCGATTTAATGATGGTTTCATCAATGGAGCTTACGCCAATGCCTGTTATGAAGGTGCGGTCGATTTTGATTTTGTTCACAGGAAAATGCTTCAAATAATTGAGTGAGGAATACTTTGTGCCGAAATCGTCTATCGAAACCATAATGCCGTGATCACGCATCTGCTGCAGCAGCGGATAATGCTCTTCCAGCAGAGCGGTGCTCTCGGTAATTTCAAATTCCAGCACCTTGCTCTCCAGGCCGTATTCTTCAAGAACCGCTAACAGATTCTCCATCAGATTGCGGTTGTAAAACCAGCTGCTGGAGATGTTGATCGATGTACGCAGCAGAGGCATCCCCTGCTTCTGCCACTCGCAGAGCTGACGGCATACTTCACGCAGTACCCAGTCGGTGAGCTGGATCATCAGCCCGGCTTCCTCCACGGCGGTGATGAAAGTGCCCGGCCCGATCAGTCCCTTTTCCGGATGGTTCCAGCGGATCAGCGCCTCCATACCGACCATTTGTCCGGTAGCAGCATTGATCTGAGGCTGGTAATGCAGTACAAATTCCTCATTCTGCAGTGCGGAGTGGAGATATTTTGCGATCATTGTTTTCTGCTCCAGCTTCTCGCGCAGCGCCCAGTCGAACACACAGTAATTGCAGTTGTCCTGCGACTTGGCCTGGTACATCGACATATCGGCGAAGACCAGCAGATCCTCTTTAGCCAGTGAATGCTCCGGATACAGAGAGATGCCGATGCTCGTCGACAAGCTCAAAAGTGCACCTGCAATGGACAGATTGCCGGAAATCAGCAGGCTGATCCGCTGCGCTATTACAGGGATTTGCTCCTGCGGCAGGCTGGCGAAAATCATTACAAACTCGTCGCCTCCGGTACGTGCGAACAGCTTGTAAGGAAGATTTCCGCTCCGCAGACGGTTCGCCAGCGTCTTAATGACCTGGTCGCCTGTGGAATGGCCGAGCGTGTCGTTGATTTCCTTAAATTTGTTCAAGTCAAAAAAGAACAGGGTATATGTATCCGTCGGTTCTGCAGACTGCAGCAGCCGTTCAAATTCATCCATAAAGTAACGGCGGTTGGGAATCCCGGTAAGACTGTCGTAATGAGCCAGCTTTTCGTACAGCCGTTTGGATACACGGAGATCGCGGGTGCGGATGCTGACCACACGTTCCAGTTCACGGTTGAACCGGTTCTGATGCCAAAAAATATACAGGGCAAACAGGGCCACAAGCAAAAAGGCGATATCAATCCAGATGATGCTGCGCAAAATTCCCCATTTTTTGTGTGATGAGAAGGGGGTCTTCATCTGCCACTGCTGATTATAAATCTGAATCGGTACAGAGATCTGCTCTTCTGATTGATCTGCCGGATGCCCGAACAGAAAAGCATTATCCTGTGCGGTTACAAAGGCAGGGGAGTCATCCTGAAGCAGATGGTCCACAACATCGTCAATGAGCAGGGTTACGGAGACGATGCCTTTGAATGTATTGCCGCTATAGATGGCCTGCCTGATCACCAGTCCGTAGTCTCCCTGGGCGAGTGTGCGCGGACCGTCTATCGTAATGCTGCGGGAGCGGATTGCCTCCTCGACCAGACCGGGCGTGGACAGGCCGGGATCGAGCAGAAGGCTTTTGCCCATAATTGTGGTGTTGCCGCGGAGCGGATAGAGATAGCGGATCAGTCCGTCAGGAGCAACAATTATATTCGTAACCTTGCCGGAATTGTTATAGGCTTGCCTTAAATATTGATTGATAACGGCTGGATCGGCATCAAAGCCGACAGTTTGGATAAACGAACTTACGCCTTTGACAATCGAGACCTTCTCTTCAATGTTCGAGGTCAGCATAACTGCGAGTGAGGACAGATCGGCTGTTTCAGCACGGTATTCCCGGTTGACCGACAAAGTGTAGTAATAGAAGAGAGAGAGCTGCAGTACGACTAAGAAGCCGAGGATGATCGTTAAAGGCTTTTTATTGATGAAAGCCATGACGTGCCTCCGATATTGAAAAAATTCAACATTTATTAATATGATTCACTAGAACCGGCCCGGGCCGCGGAAAAATGTCGAGATATGTCGTAGGTGTCACTATAGCATGTCATTTTTATCCGCTTAGTGCAACTAAAAACCTAATAGACATGGACCGTTTACTTGCAGGCTTCAAACAGCGGAATTCAGACAGGATGATTCATAACAAACTAAAACGGATAAATACGCTGCCCCTGCGGGTCAATGTACTTATCCGTTGCTTAAGACATTATTGTATTAACTGAAATTATGCAGATTCCGCTGTCTATTTCTTGAAGATGCCGAGCGGTGCGCCGACTGGAAGGAAGGTGCGGCCGAAATGGGCATTCAGCACAGCTGCGCCGCAGCCGTACAGGGATACGATACCGATAGCCAGTTCGGCAACGGCAGCCATCTTGTGGAAGAACTCGGCGGCAATTCCGAAGGAATCCATGGTCAGTCCAAGGAACAGGAAGTCGATCAGGATGAAGATGATCAGCAGAACTCTGTTGGCTTCAACTGCGCCGATGGTCATGAATAAAGTAAAGACCAGATATCCGAGGAAAACAAAACCGAGCTGCTTGGGATCTACCCCTTCTGCCAGTGTTGCTCCAAAGACGCCGAGTTTGATCAGCCAGCTTCCGGCCATGCCGAACCAGAAAAAAGCGTAGGCGCCAAAAGCGGTCATGCCGAAGGTATTGTTGTGCTTGGCATCCTGGATGGAAGCGAACAGCTGGGCGAAAGCACCGAGGAAGATAGCCCACGGAATACAGTAGCTCAGGCCTGTTGTAATTTCGAGTTTTTGTGAAGAAGCGACCAGGGTGACGATAGCCAATCCGAACAGGCCGATGGCGCTGGGGTCGGCGGTGACGATTTTGACAGATTGGGTTGACTGCGGTTGCGCTGACATAACAATTAAAGCCTCCAGTTTTCATAATTGTTCGCATAGGATAACAGCACCCGGACCGGGTGCTGTTATCAGCTTGCCTATCATATCATATCGCCAAGGGCTTGCCTATAACATAAATGCTCATTTCTTGTCAAATCCAGGGTTTTCTTTGGTTAAAAAGGAATATACCGCCGAAGCCTGGACCGGCCGGCTGATAAAGTATCCCTGCAGCTCATCACTGCCCAATTGGCGCAGCAGATCAAACTGCTCCTTCAGCTCTACCCCTTCGGAGACTACCCGCAGGCCGAGGTTGTGGCTCAAATCAATGATGGCCTTGACCAGGATATCCCCCTGCGAATCCGGAGTCATCTCGGCTACGAAGGAACGGTCAATCTTGACCACGTCCACAGGAAAGCGGCGGAGGTAGCTGAGGGAAGAAAAGCCTGTCCCGAAGTCATCCAGGGATATGCGGAATCCGTGCTCCCGGAGCTGGCGCACAGAGCCGGAGATGATGTCACCGGAAGCGAGGACACTCTCTGTAATTTCGAGCTCAATGCTTGTGCTGGCCAGTTCGTATTCATCCAGCAGTCCCAGAAGGAGCTCCTGGAGGCCGGGCTGCATCAGCTGCATGGCGGATATATTGACTGCCGCAGACAGCTGCAGGCCGCTCTCCCGGAAGCTGCACAGATCGGAGCAGACCTGGCGCAGCACCCAGCTGCCTATGTGGATGATGGCTCCGCTGCTTTCGGCAAGCGGGATGAATTCACCGGGAGAGACCGGCCCGTAGGTCGGGCTGGTCCAGCGCAGCAGAGCTTCAAGCTTGGATACCTGCAGGCTGCCCGAGCTTAGGATCGGCTGATAATGGATTTCAAATTCCTGATTGGCTGCGGCGGACAGCAGCTGTTGGGACAGAATCTTTTTGCGGCGGATACTCTCTTCAAGGACTTCTGAATATTGGAAGATATTATTGCGGCCGGTCTCTTTCACATGAAGCATGGCCAGATCGGCTTGTTTGACCAGGTAGTCTGCGTCTTCTCCGTTCTGGGGATAGATGCTGACGCCGATGCTGGCGGTATTATAAAGGAGATGCCCCTGGATCAGATGCGGCTCGGTCAGGACCTCCTGAATCTTTTTGAGCTGTGCCTCAATACTGCCGGAATCGGTAATGTCCGACAGCAGAATGGTGAATTCATCCCCGCCGAGACGGGAAATTACATCATTGCCGCCGATAACCTGGGACAAACGGGAGGCGATATCCCTAAGTATGTCATCCCCGAAGTCATGTCCGAGGGTGTCATTCACGGTCTTGAAATGATCCAGGTCGATAAATACGAGGACAATCTGCCGGCTGGTGCCTTTGGCGGAAGCAATGGCTTCATTAAGCTTTGCAAAAAAAAGCGAGCGGTTAGGCAGCTGGGTCAGCGGGTCAAGCATTGCCTGCTGGCGCAGCTCCTCCTGGGCCTGTTCCAGGGAATCGATCATCCGGTTGAACTCAAATTCAACTTCACTGAATTCATCCCTGCTGGAGCTTTTGATCCGGATGGACAAATCTTTGCTGTTGCCGATATTCCGGATATTCCGGATCAGGGAGGACATCGGTCCAAGCAGAAAACGGTTGATAAAGACCAGGCTGGCGAGGCACATCAGGATTGTAATGGCGAAAAAAGTGACCCGGAATACTGAAATGGCCTGCAATGCCGTTTCGTCAAGACGCTCAAACCGGTTCAGCAGCAGAAGATGCAGGAACAGGTAAGTGCTGCCCAGGCCCAGGAGGGCAATCGTACAAATGAAGATCACTATTTTTTTGCGGAGCTTCATGGTGTTCTCCTTTTATATTTAGACTTAAAAGGTAATATGTGCCAACTAATACAGTGTACCATGGCGGGGGAATATTTTGCAGAGCTTTTATCCCCAAAGTGTCGAAATTTGATGTATAATATTATCGATAATCATTATCATCAAATAATATATTGAAGGAGATAAATTATGGCATGAACAGATGGACATTATTTAAGAAGGCTACACGGTTTGGAACTTTTCCGGTAATGCTCATACCTGTTGTCCTGGGAAGCATCGGGGCGTACGTATGGGAGGGGGAATTCCATCCGTTTTTATTTGTTATAACGATTGTTGGGGCGGTTAGCGCTCATCTGTTCTCCAACATGATTAATGATTTATGGGATTTCCGCAACGGGACCGATACGGAGGCACACAATAATCCGGAGATGATTTCTACGAACTCGGGGTTTTTGTCACGCGGGCTGATGTCTGAATCGCTGTTTGGGGCGATGACCTGGGGCCTGCTTGCGGTAGCTGTCATCTGCGGGGCGGTGCTCAGCATTTATAGCGGCTGGCAGATTCTCTGGTTTGTGCTTGCCGGGGCCCTGATCGCTTATTTCTATGTTGCACCCCCGCTGCGTTTCGGGTACCGGGGAAAAGGCTACAGTGAATTTGCCATCTTTGCGGCCTTCGGCATTATGCCGGTGCTGGGCTCCTATTTCGTACAGACCGGCGGATTCAGCCTGAAGCCGGTGCTGCTGTCGCTGCCGGTCGGCCTGTTGACGACTCTGCTGCTGTTCAATCATCACTTCCTGCACTGGAAGGCAGACAAGCAGGCCGGCAAGCGTACGCTGGTTGTTGTGTGGGGGGAACGCCGTGCACTGGTCTTCTCCCGCATACTGCTCTACGTTTCTTACGCGTCCCTGGTCATCTGTGTGCTGTCCGGCGTGCTTCCGGTTTACGCGCTGCTTGCGCTGCTTACCGCAGCCGCACCTGTGCATATCTACCGCGGCCTGCAGCCGCTGAATGCGCCAGCCGCTTATCTGCCGCTGATGGGCGCTTCACAGCAGGCTTCTGTACGCTGCGGCGCCATTATGGCTGCTGCTCTGCTGATTCAAAGCTTTATGTAACACTGCTGGATTTCAAATCATACTTTGCGGAAAGAGAGTGATCCCATGGACAAACATACAACTCCCGGTGAAGAGACAAAGGCCGCATCCGTCAAGCAGACGGTGCTGGGTGATTTCCATACGATACTGGAAGAGGGAAAGGTCTGGAAGACCGGCGGCTTTACGCTGCCTGACGGTACCTTTTGGGCTTACCGGGAACCTGAAGCTGTAGTCATTGTACGGAACGGCATTCTGTATGTGCGGGCACAAATCAGCCGCCAGAACAACCAGGTGCAGATCCTCGACAATGCGAAGCATATGTATTATTCGGCCCAGCCGGTAGAAGTACCGGAGAACGGAGAGATCAGCTTTGAGTTGCAGATCCGGGCACGCACGCAAGGGACTGCACCGAACGATCTGTACGATGGCTATGTCTCGCTGAACCTGCTCGATTTCACAACCGGTGCGGCGCTTGATTTTTTTGCAGGCAACGACAAATATGCCAGTGTTTACGGTGTGCTTCCCTTCCCGGGTGTTAAGGTTCCGGATACCGGCGGTACGAAATATTTCTGCATTTTTACAGAAGATACCGACTTCAAGCCGCGTGAATTCAATACGTACAAAATCACTTACCACCGCGGTAACGATGAGGCTGTCTTCTATGTGAACGGCAAAGAGGTGCGCCGCGAACGGAATGTGCCGGTCAAGCTGAACAGCTTTACGGTCGCGCTGGGCATTATGACAGAGAAGGATCTGACACCGGAGGGCAGCGTATCTGCGCACGGCCAGACGGTTATTGCAGAATGGTCTCCGCTGACCATCACTACATCCGAACAATAATATGCCTAATTAATAGAGATAAGGATGGAGCGCCTTGAATGTAAGAAGCTTTCTGAGATTTGTAGAGCTGCCGACGAAGGTAGCCAGTGTAATTCCGTTCCTGATGGGTTCACTGTATGCCCTGTACCGGTTCGAGGATTTTTATATTCTGCGCTTTGCACTTATGTTCGTGTCCCTGCTAAGCTTCGACATGGCCACAACGGCGATCAACAATTATTATGATTACAAAAAAGCATCCAAAACGCATGGCTACGGCTACGAGACGCATAATGCCATCGTCCACTACAAGCTTAAGGAAACCACTGTGGTGGCGACGATCATTATTCTGCTGCTGCTGGCGGCGGGCGGCGGAATTGCCCTGGTCACACAGGTCGGCTTGCTTGTTTTTTTGCTCGGAGGCCTGTCGTTCCTGATTGGGATTCTTTATTCTTTCGGTCCGATCCCGATCTCGCGGATGCCGCTCGGCGAGCTGTTCTCCGGACTGTTTATGGGCTTTGTGATCATCTTCATCTCGGCCTATATCCACTCCGACCAGAGTGTCGTGACGCTCCTGCTGCAGAACGGCTGGATTGATCTTCATATCAATATCCTTGAGGTGCTGTATCTCTTCTGGTTCTCGGTACCGGCGATTCTCGGCATTGCCGGAATTATGCTGGCCAATAACATCTGTGACATTGAAGATGACGTGGAGAACCGCCGGTATACACTTCCCGTATATATCGGACGCAAGAATGCCCTTTTGCTGTTCAAGCTGCTCTATTATGTCTCTTATCTGGATCTGATTGTGCTGCTGCTGCTTGGTGTGAATCCGGTGCTGGTCGTGCTGCTGCTGATCACTCTGGTTCCACTGCGGCACAACATTGCGCTGTTTCAGGAGAAGCAGGAGAAGGCGACGACCTTTATTTTGTCGGTCAAAAATTTCGTGCTGATAAGCCTGGCACGGGTTGCTGTGTTGGGGCTGGCTGTACTGCTGGAGTCATTGAATATTTTGTAAGGTTATGAGCTTTCTACAAGCGGCACCTGCCGGATGATATCCGCGGGTGCTGCTTCTTTTTTGCCGGACCAGCTTAATAAGTCCTTAGAGATATCTATGATTCTGTGATAAGGTGTCCTTAGGTATCATTTGTATAGCAGTGGACAATAGAGTACAAGGAGGATGTGCATCTATGGCAGAGAAGCTTCGTTGGGGAATTATGGGCTGCGCACAGATTGCGACAAATTCGGTAATGCCGGCCATTCAGGAATCAGAATCCGGTGTGATCGGAGCGGTGGCGAGCCGGGGGCTGGATAAAAGCAGCGCCGTAGCGGAAGAATTCGGCATAGGCAAGGCTTACGGAAGCTATGAAGAGCTGCTGGAGGATAAGGATATCGACGCTGTGTATATCCCGCTTCCCAATCATCTTCACCGAGAATGGGTGATCCGGGCAGCCGAAGCAGGCAAACATGTGCTGTGCGAAAAGCCGGTTGCACTGAACAGCCGTGAGACAGCGGAAATGGTGGAGGCCTGCAGGAAGGCGGGCGTGCATTTTGCCGAGGCGTATATGTACCGGCACCACCCGAGGATTGCCGAGCTGCAGGACATTATTGCAAGGGGAGAAATCGGTGAGCTCCGCTCGATCCGTGGAACCTTTACATATAATGATGCCGCAGACACCTCCAATATACGCTTCAAGTCGGCCTGGGGAGGCGGCTCGCTGTACGATGTAGGCTGTTATCCGCTCAGTGCAGCGCGGCTTTTGTTCGGTGCAGAACCGGAGGCTGTGACGGTGCAGGCGATTTTCTCGCCGGAGCATGACAATGTGGATATGATGGCTTCCGGGCTGGTGGAATTTCCGGGCGGGACAAGCCTGATCTTCGACTGCGGTATGTGGGCCTACAACCGCCAGCTGCTGGAGATCCTGGGCACTGAAGGCATGATCGAAGTCCCGATGCCGTTCAATGCCAGATTTGAGGATGCCGGGTTTATTGTGCATAAGGGTGGTGAAGCGAAGCAGTTCGAGGCTACCGGTGCCAATCCGTATGTCTGTCAGGCCGATAATTTTGCCGCTGCTGTCTTTGGGGGCAAACCTTTAATGGCCGGGGATGACCCGGTGCTAAATATGACTCTGATTGAAACTTGTCTTGATTCTGCCCGCCGGCGGGTAAGAATTGAACTGTAAAGAATACTCTGCACAAAAGGGGCGGCCCTCTCAGCCGCCTCTTTTTCCTTGCGGCTGGACATTGTGCAGCGGGGGGTGATGCGATTACTCACAGGAGGACAGTTCTAAAATTTGATAGAATAGGAATTGTACTGGAAATCATTTCGCAGATGGATACATTTACTATTTGGTCCGAAAGGGGAATGTAACTATGGGTTCGGCAGGAGAGCCGGTAATATCGATTTCAGGCTTATGGATGAATTACAGTGACAGGATGGTTTTGCGCGGGATTGATCTCGAGGTGCACAGGGGGCAGATTATCGGATACATCGGCCCCAACGGGGCAGGCAAGAGTACGACGGTTAAGATCATGCTTGGTCTGGTGGAGGGATATAACGGTACGGTGAAAATTTTCGGCAAAGATATTGCGGATGGAGATACCGCATACAAGCGGCGGATCGGCTATGTGCCGGAGGTTGCCGAGCTGTATGACAGTCTGACAGCCCGCGAATATCTGACCTTTATCGGCGAGCTGTACGGCATGAAGCAGAGTGATGCCGGCATCAAAGCCGAACGGCTGATGAGGCTGCTGAATCTGGAGCATGCTTACGACATGCGGATCGCCTCCTTTTCCAAAGGGATGAAGCAGAAGGTGCTGCTCATTTCCAGCATGCTGCATGATCCCGATATCCTGTTCCTGGATGAGCCGCTCAGCGGGCTGGATGCGAACAGCGTCATGGTGGTGAAGGAGATTTTTGCTTCCCTGGCGGCAAGGGGCAAGACGATTTTTTATTCCTCGCATATTATGGATGTCGTCGAGAAAATCAGCAGCCGGATCATTCTGATCGACGGCGGAGATATCGTTGCGGACGGAAGCTTTGTTGAACTGAAAGAGAGAAGCCGGGAAGGCTCGCTTGAAGAAATTTTTAACCGGCTGACGGGCTTTGACAAGTACCGGGATATTGCAGGGGAGTTCGTGGCTGTCATTGAAGAAGGTGGGGCGCATGAATAATTTCTATGTGCTGAGACTGCTGGATTTTTTCCGGGGCGGATTCGTTAAAATCGGTGTAGACTATGAGCTGCTGCGCACTATTCTTCAGGTCAAGCTCACCATGGACGGGAGAAGAACACCTACTGTGCTCTCAGGGGGACGGAACGCTCAGAAGAATAATGAGGGTTCACCGCTTCAGGTGCAGTGGCTGTATTTGATTTTTGGACTGATGATGATCGCGCTTGTGTTCCCCAAGGACAATCATATGCTGATGATGAGCCTGCTGTTCAGTGTGGTGATGTTCATGATTACGACTACGCTGATCTCCGACTTTTCTTCAGTCATGCTGGATTTAAGGGATAAAAGCATCCTGTTCGTCAGGCCGGTGAACCGCCGGACCCTGAATATGGCCAAGAGCATACATATCCTCATTTATCTGATTACAGTAACGCTGACCTTTACAGGCCCGTCGCTTATCTTCTCCCTGTTCAGGCACGGGTTGGTGTTCTTCCTTGTGTATGCGGCGGAGATCGTCCTCATGGACTGCTTCATACTTGTCGTTACCGCGCTGCTATATTTGCTGATCCTCAAGTTTTTTGACGGCGAAAAGCTGAAGGACATGATTAACTATGTACAGATTATTCTGTCCGTGGGGGTAGTGATCGGTTCCCAGCTGGTTTCCCGCCTCTTCAACATCAGTGAATGGGGAATTACCTTTAGCGCAGACTGGTGGAATTTTCTCATTGCGCCGGTCTGGTTCGCAGCCCCGTTTGATGTGCTGATCGGCGGCGCGCGGGACACCCGCCTGGTTGTGCTTTCCATACTTGCGTTTGTTGTTCCGCTGGTGCTGCTTGCAGCTTATGTGATGCTGATGCCTGCGTTTGAACGGAGTCTGCAGAAGCTGGCGTCGCAGGAGGCGGCGGGAAAAGACAGCGGCCGGCTGGCACGACGGCTTGCGGGAATTTTTTGCCGGAGCAGTGAAGAGGGCATGTTCTTCCGGTTCACCTGGTCCATGATGAAGAACGAACGGGACTTCAAGCTGAAGGTGTACCCGTCCATCGGCCTGTCGCTGGTCTTTCCGTTTATTTTTATGTTTAACCAAGTCTGGAGCGGCGATTTGGAAAGCATGAGGAACTCCAAGGCCTATCTGCTCATTTATTTCTGTGGAATGCTGCTGATGACTGTTGTGCAGATGCTGCGTTACTCGGCAAGCTACAAAGGAGCCTGGATCTATAAAGCGATTCCATTACCGAACGAGTCTGATGTGTATTCCGGTATGCTGAAAGCGGTGCTGCTGAGACTGATGCTTCCCTTGTTTGTTCTGGAAGCTGCAGTGTTCGTCTGGCTCTTCGGTATGCGTATTATGCCGGACCTCGCCGTGGTGCTGACCTCTCTGCTGCTGTATGCCGTTATATGCTTCCGCACGATGCCGCGGATGCTGCCGTTCTCGGAGAAATATGAAGCGGCAAAGCAGTCTGAATTCAAGGGCTTTTCATTTATGCTTCTGTTTATTTTAGGGGGAATGGGCGGTCTGCATTTTGTCTTCACCCTGTTCCCTGGAGGGATTTACATCTGTCTGGCAGTTCTGGTAATTGCAAATGTCTGGTATTGGCGTGTATCCTTCCCCCGGACATCCCGGCGGGACGGGAAAAGTCCGGCGCTGGACGTCTGAAAATACCGACAAATATGTACATTTTTTGCCATGTATTAAAAAAGGGTGCAAGTTCCAGTATTTACTTAGACAGGCTGCTAAATACAAGGTAGAATACACCTAAAGTTATTTCTCGGGGATACCTATGAATCTCACACATATCTCTTCGCTTTATCTGATATTCGTAATTATTTATAACTTGAGAATGCACGGAAGCGATAATGATAATATAACCGGTGAAGAGGTCAACTATGGATCAAATGGGAGTCCACTATAATACTTGGATTGTTTTACTATCTTTTGCGCTCGCGGCGGCGGCGGCGTATTCAGCGCTCAATCTGATTTCTCATGCCGGGCAGGCCTCCGGCCGAATCCGCAGGCTGTGGCTTTTATCCGGAGCATGTGTGCTGGGCAGCGGCATGTGGGCAATGCATTTTGTCGGGATTATGGCCAGTGAATGGTCGTTCCGCGCAGGATATCACCTGGGCTTGGCAGTTCTGTCGCTCCTGATCAGCATTGCTGCAAGCTATCTGGCCCTGTGGATTGCGGTATCAACCCGGCAAAGGTTCCGCGATCTCTTTATGAGCAGCATGATTCTGGGCGGCGGAATTTCAGCAATGCATTATGCCGGGATGGCTTCCATGGACATCGAAGGGCGGATCGCATACCAGCCGATGGCTCAAGGACTCTCCATTATTGTTGCCCTGCTGGCATCCTATATCGGTGTGTTTCTGTTCCGCAAATTCAGGGATCATACCGGATACAGCCGCTGGAAGCTTTACTCTTCGCTGTTTATCGGTTTCGCAGTTACCGGGATGCATTATACCAGTCTTAGACCAAGCCATTTGGAATCCGCCAGTGTAGCCGGGGCAGATTCTGTTCTAATGGGAACGGATGTTATTCTGCTGACAGGGGTTTCGCTGGTGACCCTGTTTATGCTCGCTATTTCCGGAGGGGCTGTTTTTCTGGACCGGCATGTTCTGGAGCGTATGGCCTATAATGATCCGTTAACGGATCTGCCGAACCGCCATGGACTGGAAAGATACTTCAAGGAGGAGTTCTTTGAACTGGCCTCCGGCGCAGTGTTCTTTGTGGATCTGGACCGGTTCAAGTCGATCAACGACACGCTCGGGCATGATATCGGGGATTTGCTGCTGCAGGAGGTAGCAGACAGATTAAAGCACTGTGTGGGCAGTAAAGGTAAAGTCTTCAGGCTGGGCGGTGACGAATTTTTAATAGCCCTGCCGGAATGCAGTGTAGAGGATGCCCAGGAAACGGCACAGTACATACTACGGGAGCTTAAGAGATATTACAGCATTGAGGGTAACGAGCTGTATGTGACGGCAAGTGTCGGAATCAGTATGGCTCCGGCGCATGGAACCGACCGGTCTGCGCTGATGAGGGCAGCAGATACTGCCCTGTACACTTCCAAGGATTCAGGGAAGAACAAATACAGTGTGTACGACCAGGAGATGAACCGCCAGCAGCTGCGGCGGATGTCGCTTGAGAAGGATCTGCGCAAGGCGCTGGCCCGTTCCGAGTTCATGGTAGTCTACCAGCCTAAATGGGATTCGTTAATGAACGTTACGGTAGGGCTTGAAGCACTGCTGCGGTGGAGGCATCCTGAACACGGAATCATCTCTCCGGCGGAGTTCATTCCGATCGCCGAAGAGACGGGATTAATTGTTCCGATAACCTACTGGATGCTGCATGATGTATGCGGACAGAATGTGCTCTGGCATAAGACAGGAGTGGCGAATGTTCCTGTATCGATCAATATGTCAGCCCGGATGTTCGAGGGCAGCAATCTGTACGATGTAGTGGAAGAGGCGTTAACGCGTTCCGGACTGGAACCGCATTTCCTGGAGCTTGAAATTACAGAGTCTATTGCCATGAACAACATGGAAGAGACGGTGGCACAGCTCTCCAAGCTGCGGAATCTGGGGGTACGGGTATCGCTGGATGACTTCGGTACAGGCTTTTCTTCATTGGGTAACCTGGATGAAATTCCGGTAAATACGCTAAAGATTGACCAGGTATTCATCCGCAAGAGCAAGATGCATTCCAAGAAAGCCATTATCAGCAATATCATTGCGATCGCCAGCAATCTCAATATGGAGGTTGTCGCCGAAGGGGTAGAGACCCCGGAGCAGATCGAACTGCTGCAGTCCCTGGGCTGCCGGGTGATGCAGGGCTTTTATTACGGCCGGCCGATGCCGGTGAATGAACTGGGCCAATGGTTTATAGAGAATACTGCTTAATGAAAATACTGCTTAATTCATACATAACAAGTATGCTGCAGCCCATTTTGGCTTGGTGAGCCTTCTGTCGGGGAGACGGTTTGCAGTATGCGCTGTGTCAGTGTCATCATGCACTCAAGTGGAATTTCTCCAGCTGATTTGCTCCCCAACCGGAGCATCCGGAGACTAGCTGGAAAATCTCCATCTAATCCCCTGGATTTCAGCGCCAAAGTGATAAATGAACCGGAATAAGTGGAGAAAATCCGCCTAACGTCTGCAAATTATAATAAATCGTGGATTTAGATGGACAAATTCCAACTAGCATATACCGATCTTAAAATATCAGTCCCTGATCGCCGGCAAGCTAAGAAGTGATGTGTCGTGAGTGTACATTGTGCAACAGAATTCATGCCAAACACAACCGGAACTTGGTGATTCTGCTGTACCCACTGCATTAGATTCAACTTTATGACGGTTTTTAGGATATTCTGCTGCACAAAATACATTAGAACGCCATAGCCCCTTCCTGCCGGAGCTAATGCTCAAAAACTCTGGCTCGTCGCCATCATTTGTCCGCTTCTGCAAAATCACAAGTTGTATCCATACGTTGACGTACAGCGTAATTACAAGAGGCTGTCCTGTCCGTGAGCATCCCACGGCAGGTCAGCCTCTTCATTTGTTACAACAGCAGCCAAGTCCGTTTCCGGGACTTGGCTGCTTTGTTGTCCTGCTCCCCAAAGGTTTATAGGGAAAGATCTTTATGTAATTTAACCTAAAAAATCAAAGGTAAAAGTAACGGAGGGGAAGTTTGGAACTGTAGGAGCGTCAGCGTCCGCCTTTGTCCCCGGATTTCAACCGCGCAGAGCGGATTAATTAAAGAAATCTGGGGACAACAGCGGCCGGAAGTCCAACGTTCACCGGAGTTGCGGCCACTGCCTGATAACAGTTTTTTGAGTAATATCATAAAAATATTAAATTTTAAACCGCTCCACCATTATATGCAGCTTCTCCGCCAAAGAAGACAAGAACGCCGCCGAAGCCTCGACCTCCTCCATTGCGGCAAGCTGCTGCTGTGAGGAGGCGGAGAGGGTCTCTGCACCTTCCACCGTCTGATTGGATACCGCGACAATGTTCTGAATCGCTTCGACCAGACTGCCGGAGATTAGCGCCAGTTCACGGACGGTTGCCGAAATCTGCTGGCTCTGGGCAGACATATCGGAGACAGAGGTTTCGATCTCGGAGAAGGCCTGGCCTGCTGACACGATCATCTCCCGGCCATGCAGCATTTCCCCGGTCGAACGCCGCATCGTTTCCCCGGCCATATCCATCTGGCTCACAATCAGACTGACCAGCTCGCCGATCTGAGCGGCTGAGCCCGCCGAACGCTCCGCCAGCTTGCGCACGGAGCCGGCAACCACTGCGAACCCGCGCCCTTCTTCACCGGCACGGGCGGCTTCTATCGCTGCATTCAGAGACAGCAGGTTAGTCTCTTCGGCAATGCTGGAAATCGTGCCGACGATGTTCTCGATTTCCTTGGAATGGCTGCCCAGCGCATCAATAATGCCGGAGAGATCGGAAATACTGCTGCCCACTACCTCCATCTGTCTGGTGGTAGAATCCATGGATTCCCGGCCGCTGCGGGCTTTTAGGGCATTACTGGCTGCTGTATCCATTGCGTTGTCCGCATTGCCGGCAATCTCGGTGATAAACCGGGACATGTCCTGAACGGACTTGTAACTGCCCTCCAGGTTCTGCAGCTGGGTATGTGCGCCGTCGGCAAGCTCAAGAGTGACATTGACACTATGCTCCCCTGCACGGTTCGTCTCCTGTGCGCTGGCGGACAGCTCCTGGGAGGAGGAGGCCACAAGCATGGATGTCTCGTTGACCTGGGTAATCAGGTGACTCAGACTTGCCGTCATCTCGTTAAAGTCACGGGCCAGCGTGCCGATTTCGTCTTTGCTGCTGAGCAGCAGCGGTTTATGTGTAAGATCTCCCTTAGCCACGTTGTTAACGGAACCTGACAGCTTGGTTAGCGGGCTTACCATACGCCGGATGAGCAGATAGGCGCCAATAATTGCCACAATCAGAATCATAGCACTGATAATGAAAGGCTGAACAATAATGTCCATCGTCCGTTCCTGGATTAGGGGGCCGTCAAAGCTGATAGCCATAAGTGCGACAATCGGTTTGGTGGGGTCATGATCCTGGTAAATGGGGCCGTAACCGGTTTTGAGGGAGGTACCATCGTATGTATAAACTTTCGAGTATGCGGAATGCTTCATGGTAGTAATCATGTCTTTATCTTCTTCATTGAAATAAAAGGGGTCTCCTGCTGCATAACCCCTTGCTTTGAAGCTTGCGTCTGCGGCGAGTACCTTGCCGTCCAGCGAGAGAATGAACGCTTCCTTAAACACAGGCTTATGTCCGATAATCCAGCCGATCCGGTCTTCAATGGCAGCCAGCTTGCTGTTATCCCCTGCAGCCAGTGCCGCTATGTCAGCGGGGTCTATGAGGCCGGTCGTAATGTTGGCACAGCCGACCAGTTCAATACCGGCAGCTTCATCTACCTGCTTGAAGGCGGCCCGGTATCCGAAGAACCCGATGGATGATCCGACGAGCAGTAAAACAACGAGCATCATCCAAGTTAATTTTGTTGCCAATTTCATGTTTAGCATCACCAGCCCTGACTGTTGTTTTCCGTGATTCCTTATCACTGCTACGATTATAGCGCATCGCTGAACACAGATCATTAGCTAGAATATAGTTTTTCTGTGTCGAAATTTGCAGAAATTTCTAAAAAAAATCACGATTTCAATGACTCTGATCATGTTCAAGCGAGATAATCATTGAATCAACCTCTGATAAAATGGTACGCTTGAAGCAGGACAAACGGACTGGGAGCTGAAAGGAAATGTCGCAACAAATCGATCCGTTAGTAGAAGCTTTGGGATTATCGATGTGGAGAGTACAGCGTAAAATTATGTCGCAAATGTCATTGCCCAAAGAGATTGGGCTGACGGTTCCCCAATTCGGGCTGCTGCGGATGATTGCCCAGGAGCAGGAATCAAGGGTGATTCAGCTGGCAGACAAGATGGAGGTGAAGTCCAGTGCAGTTACGGTGATGCTGGACCGCCTGGAGCTGCTGGGCCTCAGCAAACGGGAGCCTGACGAGAATGACCGCAGAGCCGTGATCGTAACGATTACCGAGAAAGGCAAAGGCGTGCTCGCCGAAGCCCAGTACCGGTCTTTGCTGCTCCTTACCGAACACCTGGCCATACTTAAGCCGGAGGAACTGCAGAAATTCGCTGAATACTACATGATGCTCGAGAAACAGGAGCGTTAAGCACATTTGCCTGGATATAACATATCCCCGCAAGGTGGGGCTTTGCCCCGATGCGTATTCAGGTACTTTGCGGGGGACCAAATATATGTGTTCTGCTATGTTAAAAAAACAGCCGCATTCCGATTTCCGGAAGTGCGGCTGTTTGTATAAAGCGGCAGCTTATTCTGCTGCAGGGTTCTTGTCAGGCAGCTGTGTAACATAGCTGTCCGACAGCTGGCGCAATCGCAGCGCCCGGTTATACTCCTCTTCCGTTCCGGCTGGAGCCTTTCCGCCGGAGGCCAGATTATACTGCGTGTTGTCCTCGAAGCTGTTGCCCGGGATCAGCAGTCCGGAGCTTGATATGAAGGATCCGGTCGGCAGATAGTAGCGCTGCGGCAGCAGATTGTAGGTCTGGCTCAGCAGATCCTGGCCGAAGTGGATATTGTTATCCATGGAGATGCCCAGGAGGCTGGCTGCGGTCGGCATAATATCGACTTCCCCGCCGACCTGCTCCAGCGTCTGCGGCTTCAGGCTGCCGCCCTGGTGGATAATCAGCGGAATATTGAGCATGTGCGCATATTCATAATCATGACCGTAGATTTCGCTCATCAGTTCTTTATCATCATGGTCCAGGGAATAGATCGGCAGCCCCATGTGGTCTCCGTACACCATGATCAGGCTGTTGTCCCATACCCCGTTAGCCTTAAGCTCATCGACAAATTGTCCGAAGGCATAGTCGGCGTAATTCTGGGAGCGGATATAGTCACCGACGAAGGTGCCTTCATAACGCTCCGGCAGCTTCATCTTGTATTTCTCGGCCGGAATGGTGAACGGATGGTGCGCAGACATCGAAATGACCTGAGCATAGAACGGTTTGCTGTCCTCATCCATTTCCTTCAGCTTTTCGGAAGTCTTGCGGTAGAGTGTTTCGTCCGAAGGCCCGAAGAAGAAGGCATCCTCATCTCCGAAAAATTTCTGGTCGTAATAGTGGTCAAAGCCCAGGGAGCTGTACAGCTCTCCGCGGTTCCAGAACTCCACGACATTCGTGTGGAAGGTGGCTGTCTGATAACCGTTCTCCTTCAGGAGGCGCGGAAGGCTTGGCAGCACCTTGTCGACATAAGACATTGTTGCCGCACCCTGCGGCGGAATATAGTAAGATGAGTTCACAACAAATTCGGCATCTGATGTGTTACCCTGGCCGACCATTTGGTAGAAGTTATTAAAGTACAGGCTATCCTCCATCAGCCGGTTGAGGTTAGGCGTAATTTCCTGTCCGTCAACATTGAGCCCGAGGAGAAAGCTCTGAAAAGATTCCAGCTGAATGATAATCAGATTTTTGCCTTTGGCAATTCCCTGGACAGGGGAGACGGCGGTTGTGTCAATTCCCTTCAGTTCATTGATCACATCCTGGGTAATTTCACTGGCATTGACCTGCTCCGGTCTGTTGTCGGCAAAGATGGTGTAAGCTTCATAATTGAGAATGCCCATTTCCTGTGCCTTTTTGATTTCATTCATGCTGGCTTTGTTAGGCAGGATATTAAACAGGCAGAGCCCGAGCGATACCGCGAACAGGACGATGTAGACGGGTCTTCCGTTACGGAGATTGATATTGATTTTTTTATAGCTGCGTCCCTTCTTGTTAAAGAAGAAATAAATGCCAAGAATAATAATATCGCCAAAGATCAGCAGATAATACGGGTCCATCAGTGAAAATACACTGTTGCTCACAGCGGTAACCTGATTCACCTGCTCGGCGGCATGGTAAGTGACAATAACTCCGTAGTACTTGAAGTACATAATCGCGGCAAAAAAGATGGCGGTGACAATAAGATTGACGGTCATGTAATAGCCGAGCTTCCGTTTGGAGGCAAACCGTTCAATCAGGCAAAAGAGCGCCCAGACAAACGGGATTTCCGTCAGAACGGATTTTAGCGGCTGCGGGTCCTCAAAGATTACACCCCAGGCCAAGGTGCTTTTAAGGATAAAAATAATCGAAAAGAATACAAATGGCTTGATTAACCACTTTTTTACATTAAAGAATGACACAGCTTCGCCCTCTTTCCACATGATAAAGCGCTATTTCCCGGCTGGGAGGAGACAGCGTCAAGACAAGAGAATCCTATGTTAACAGAACTTATTATGCAGCGCTGGCAGCAGATTGTCAAAAACCAGAAATGCCGTATACCTTTATTGGAATAAGTAAAGCCATAGGAACCTGAATGAATCACTTATAATTGCCGCCAGAGGGGATTATATCGTGAAAAAATTACGAATATGACAGCCGGTGTTAAAAATAGGCCCGGAAACGGGTGGAGGTGGACATAACATGGACAAGGCACAGATCTCGCTGTCGGTCAGAGCCCTTGTAGAATACGCCTACAGCAGCGGCAGTATCGAGCCCGGCTTCCGCAGCGGAGCAGCATTGGCGGAGGGTACCCGGATTCACCAGCAGATCCAGAAGCAGTATAAGGAAGGGGACCGCAAAGAGGTCTACCTCAAAACGGAAATTCCGTGCGGGGACCTTCTTTTTGTCATTGACGGGCGCTGTGACGGGCTTCTTCTCGGCGAAGACGGAAGCCTCACCGTGGAGGAGATTAAATCTACGGGCGGCCACCTGGAAAGTGATTTTGAGGGCCGTGAAGTACACTGGGCCCAGGCATTGATGTACGCTTATATCCTGTCACTGGACCATCAGCTGTCCGGTATAGAGGTGAAGCTTACCTATGTCCACAGGGGCAGCGGAGAGCAGCGGAGCCTGTACAGGCAGGTAACCTCCGGTGAGCTGGAGCAGTTTGCGGCTGAAACGGTGGCCCGGTATGCCCCCTATGCGGAGCTGATGGTGCGGCATGAGGCGCGGAAAATGAGCAGCATCCAGGGGCTGGAATTTCCTTTTCCGGCCTACCGGCAGGGACAGAGGCATTTTGCGGCAGCGGTGTATAAGTCGGTATCCGAAGGGGTGAACCTGTTCGCCCAGGCACCGACCGGCATCGGCAAAACGATGTCCACCCTGTTCCCGGCGCTGAAAGCGCTGGAAGCGGGAAAAGCTGCAGGGCTGTTCTATTTGACCGCCAAAACGGTTAACCGGATCGCAGCCCAGGAGGCGGTAGCCATGCTGCTGCAAAGCGGGCTTCATCTGCATGCCATCACGATTACAGCCAAGGATAAGGCCTGCTTCCGTGAAGAAGGGCTGTGCAGCAAAGAGTTCTGCCCCTTTACCGAAGGCTACTATGATAAGGTCAATGCCGCAATGCTGGACATGCTGGAGCATGAGACACTGATGACGCAGGAGGTCATTGCCCGGTATGCCCGGAAGCATGAGGTGTGTCCCTTCGAGTTCTCGCTGGATGCTGCTTATGCCTGCGATGCCGTCATCTGCGATTACAATTATATTTACGATCCCCGGATCAGCCTCAAACGCCTGCCGGAAGAACGGAAGAAGCGCACGGTGCTGCTGGTCGATGAGGCGCATAATCTGGTTGACCGGGGAAGGGAAATGTATTCGGCAGCCCTGAAAAAGTCGCCTTTCCTCTCCCTGCAGCGTCAATATAAGACGGCGAACAAGAATCTGAGTGCCGCCGCCAAAGCAGTGAATGCCTTTTTTATCGCCCTGCGCAAAAGCTGCGGTGAAGACGGAAACGGACAATGGGCGCACTATCCGGAGGAGCTGCCGGCGCTGCTGGAGAATTTTGTGCAGGAGGCAGAGCTGGAATTGCTGGGCCCACCGTCCGTTATCCTTCCGGCAGGTGAGGAAGAGGGGGAGAGCCTGCTTGATACGTATTATGCCGTACAGGGTATGATACGCACCTTCAAAACCTATGACGAACGCTATATCACCTACGCGGAGGTTCAGCGCGGTGATGTCTTCCTGAAGCTGTTCAATCTGGACCCCTCCCACCTGCTTCAGCAGATGGGCCGGAGCTTCCGCAGCCAGATTCTGTTCTCCGCAACACTGTCGCCGCTCTCTTACTACCGGGATATGATCGGCGCAGGGGAGGAGGACTACAGCCTCAGCGTACCGTCGCCTTTTCATAAAGAGCAGTGGCAGGTATCTGTGCTGCCTGTATCCACCCGTTACCGTGACCGTGAAGATTCGCTGCTTCCGCTGACGGATGCACTCAAAGGCATGACGTCGCGGAAAGGTAACTATCTGGTCTTCTTTCCTTCCTATGTGTATTTGGCGAACGTGTATGAGCGGTTTGCAGAGAAGTACCCGGAGGTGCCGACCATCGTCCAGAGCAGCGGGATGAGTGAGCCGGAGCGGGTGGAGTTTCTTGCTGCGTTTCAGCCGGATAATCCAAGGACGCTGCTAGGCTTCGCTGTACTCGGAGGGATCTTCTCGGAAGGTGTGGATCTGCCCGGGGACCGGCTGAACGGTGTAATGGTGGTAGGTGTCGGCCTGCCGCAGGTCGGGCTGGAGCGTAATCTGCTGCGGGGTTATTTTCAGTCCCGGGGCAAAAACGGCTTTGATTACGCCTATGTCTACCCGGGCATGTGCAAGGTGCTGCAGGCGGGCGGAAGGCTGATCCGCAGCGAAAGCGACAGCGGAAGGATTGTACTGGCAGATGACCGCTTCCTGCAGTATCCGTATCAGGGGCTGCTCCCGGATGAATGGCGGGACTACCTTGTCATGGGCTGACAGGGTATACTCTATGAAAAGGCATTCAATTGAAATCTACAGGAGGGAAATAATATGGCACTCAATATCGGAATTGTAGGAACCGGCTGGTTCTCCAAAGTGCATGCGGATTTGCTGGCGGGAATGGAGGATGTCACCCTTAAGGCAGTCTGCGGCAGCAGTAAGCAGAAGGGCGAGGATATGGCCCGTCCTTACGGAGCCGAGGGCTACGGGGAGATCACGGAAATGCTGGACAGCCAGAAGCTGGATGCCGTCTATATCTGCGTACCCCCGCAGTCGCATGGTGCGATCGAGCGCGCGCTGATCAGGCGGGATATTCCCTTTTTTATCGAAAAGCCGCTTGGCGCAAGCACCGAAATTCCGGCAAGCCTGCTGCAGGATATCAAAGAGCATAACCTGCTGACTTCCGTAGGGTATCATTTCCGCTACCAGGAGAATATCCAGCGGCTGAAGCAGGCGCTCAGCGGGGACAAGATCGGCATGGTTGTCGGCCAGTGGATGGGGGATATGCCGGGCGCGGCCTGGTGGCGCAATCAGGAGCAGTCCGGGGGCCAGTTCACGGAACAAACCACCCATATCGTTGATCTGCTCAGATATCTGGCTGGTGAGGTTACCGAGGTCTACGGCCTGTTCGGCAACCGGGTTATGCACGAGAAGCATGAAGGTGTGACGGTGGCGGATGTGGGAACGGTATCCCTGAAGCTCGAGAGCGGGATCATTGCGAACATTTCCAATACCTGTGTACTGCCCGGCGGGGTAGGCTGTTCCGGAATCAGCTTCTATAATGATAAAGGCATGCTGGACTGGAACCCTGAGCGTTTGCTTGAGCTGCGCAGCGGCGATACTAAAGAATACGCAAATACGGGGAATCCGTATGTTACAGAGAGTGAAGCATTCCTGCACGCCGTACGGACAGGTGACCGTTCGCGGATTCTCAGTGATTACGAGGACGGCTACAGGACACTGAAGGTAACCTGCGCGGCTTATGAGTCAGCACAGCGCGGATTGCCTGTGAAGCTGTAACTGCTGCAGTACTGTATGCCTATAAAAAAAGACCTGAAGCATCCAAGGAAAGGATGTGCAGGTCTGCGGCCCAAGCCGGGACGGCCTAGTGGAGGAAAACCGCGAGCAGCGCCGGCGCAAGTCCCAACGAGAACAGGGCCGTCAAAATCATCGCGATACTGGAGATGGTGCCGGTCAGCGAACTCAGCTCAAAGGCTTTGGAAGTGCCCGTACCGTGCGCTGCGGTTCCCAGCGATACACCGCGCGCAATTTCATTGTCAATGCGGAAGAGGCGCAGCACGGACGGGCCCATCATCGTACCGAGGATACCGGTGAGGATGACGAATACGGCCGTAATGCTCGGGATGCCGCCAATGCTCTGTGAGATGCTCATGGCTATCGGTGTGGTCACCGAGCGGGGGACCAGGCTGGTGGCCAGATCGCCGCTCAGATGCATCCATCTGGCCAGCAGCATGGAGGACATCACGGCAATGACCGTACCGGAGAGCACGCCTGCCGCAATTTCGGCGGCGTGCTTTTTGAGCACCTTGAAGTTTTTATGAAGTGGGATCGCAAAGGCGACGGTTGCCGGCTGCAGCAGATCCGTAAGCCATTTGCCTCCCGCATTGTAGGATTCATAAGGAATTCCTGTTATAAGGAGAACACAGATCATAACGAGCGGTGTGACGATGAGCGGGGAAGCATACACCTTGCCGCTCGCGGCATAGATACGTTTGGACAGCATATAGACAAGGAGGGTAAGCACCAGCAGTACTAATCCTGTAGTCATGAGTTTTTACGCTCCTTTACTTTATAAATGGCTCCGGTAAGCAGTCCCGAGCCGGCCATGACGGCAAAGGTGCCCACAATGACCACGCCCAGCACCTGAAGTCCGTCAGCTTCAAGCATAGTGGAGTATTTCATTACGCCAATAGCAGAGGGGATAAAGAACAGCAGCAGCTCGGCAAGCAGCCAGGATGCCCCGACTTCGACCCAGTTCAGGCGGACGGCGCCGGTTTCCAGCAGCAGAAATAATAGAATCATCCCGATAATGCTTCCGGGAATAGGAAGATGTATTAGTGAGGTCAGGAAATTAACCAGCATGGCGAACAAGGTAAGACCGGCAATCTGCAGCAAGCCTACAGTCAGTTTTTTCATAAGGCTTCGCTCCTTTCATTGTAATGAAATTTTACAACGATTATTTTCATAGGTAAAATGAATAGATTGAATAAGTGACATTCCATTTATCTATACATAGGAGGCGTGGTCCGTGGATATCCGTCAGCTGCAGTATTTTGTCCAGGTGGCAAGAATGAACAGCTTCTCCAAAGCGGCTGAATCGCTCTATATCACCCAGCCCACCATCAGCAAAATGATCCGCAATCTGGAGGAGGAGCTTGGAGCGGCCCTTTTTTACCGGGAAGGCAAAAGCATCCGGCTGACCGATGCGGGGGAGATTCTGCTGTCCAAGGCGCAAAATATTGTAGAGTCCTTCGCCAGCCTCTCCTCGGAGCTGGACAGCCTGCGCAATCTGCAGCGCGGCCATATCCGCATCGGGCTGCCGCCCATGGTAGGGGCAAGCTTCTTTCCGGCTGTCATCGGGGAATTCCACAGGCGGTATCCCGAGGTCACCATCCGCCTGCACGAAGACGGGTCCAAAAAGGTGGAGGATGATGTGGAATCCGGCCTGCTCGATATCGGGGCGATCGTGCTGCCTGTAAGTACAGACAAATTTCATTGCTTTACCTTCGTGGAGGAACGGCTGGAGCTTCTGGTGCCCGCTTCACACCGGCTGGCGGTTGCGGAGTCTGTTGTGCTTAAAGAGCTTGAAGAGGAGGAGTTTGTCCTGTTCCGCGAGGACTTTGCCCTGCATGACCGGATTATCACGGAATGCATTAAGGCGGGCTTCCAGCCCAAGGTTGTATATGAGAGCTCGCAATGGGATCTGATCAGCCAGATGGTCGGGGCGGGCATGGGCATTGCGCTTCTGCCGCAGACGATCTGCCGGGATATAGACCGTTCCAGAATTGCTGTCATTCCATTGACCGAGCCCGTGATTCCATGGCAGCTCGGGATGATTTGGCGCCGGGACCGCTATCTGTCCTTTGCAGCACGTGAATGGATATCCTTTGCGATGAGCGTGCTGGGAGAGCGTTATGTTTTGCCGGGACAGGATGGCCGGGATGAAACCGTGTAAATTTACACTCCAAATTTATCTTTTTTTTCAAAATATGTTTTTTTGGCATCATGATTTATGATAGGGAGGAACTTGATAGAGAGCAGGTGACTAATTGTGAACCTTTCCCGGACTTCCCATGAGAATAGAAGAGATTACAGAGAAGATGACTTATTCATAACTATAGAGAGTCTTAGAAGCGAACTGCTGGAGGTGGCACAGGAGCGCAGCCTCAGCGATGACAGAGTGGTGGAGCTCAGCCAGCGGCTGGACGGCTATATTGTCATGGCCCAGAACAAGATGATGGAGAGCATGCGCAGCCGCAAGAACGGAGCTGCAGTCTACAGTAACGGCTCCAAGATTCAGAGAGTGCGGACCAAGGCAGCCCTGAGACAATAAGCCGCCGGTACCAGAGAACAGATATGTACACCCAAGGAGAGCAGACTGCTCTTCTTTTTTGAGTTTGTCCGGATTTTCAATAATTGACAAATCGGTGCAGCAAAAATATAATTAGTGAGCCTAATTAATATTGTGTTTAATTATTTGCATGCCTAACTAAAAGAGGTGGACGATATTGGGATAGATGATGACAATCCAGTCGGTCACAGGCTTTTTGCCGCGATCCGGCAGCTTCGGCGGGCCCATTTGAGGCAAACCGTGGAGGGCCATAAGCCAAGTGAGATGACTTTATTAATATGTCTGGCCAAACATGCTCATTCCTCAGAGGAGGGGCTTAAGGTATCGGAGATCAGCCGCCGCCTGCAGATTACGCCGCCGACTGTGACCCAGCTTATCAACAGCCTTGAAGCCAAGGACATGGTTGTAAGACAGGCGGATCCCTCTGACCGGAGGGTGGTGCGGGTCAAGCTGACAGAGCAGGGGGTGGCGATTACGCGCAAAGCCAAGGCCCACATGGATGCTTCCCTGAACAAACTGGTAGACTATCTGGGCGAAGAGGACAGCAGCCGGCTTGCCGAGCTCCTTTTGAAGGTGCATACGTTTATAGAAGACAATCCCCCGCCTAACCTGGACCGGTTACAAAAGAACGGAGATGATGACCTTGATTAAATTATTGAAAGAACTGAAGCCCTTCAAGCTGGCGGTAGCCATGATACTGATTCTTGTGTTTCTGCAGTCCATGGGCGACCTGTATCTTCCTACTCTTATGTCCGACATCGTGGATAAAGGGATCGTTCAGGCTGACCGCAGCTACATCTGGAAAATCGGCGGCTTCATGCTGCTGGTTGCGGGCCTTGGAGCGTTGTTCTCCGTCGTTGCCAGCTATTTGTCGGCTAAGGTTGCTGCAGGCTTCGGCAAAAATGTCCGCTCGCGGATGTTCAATCATGTTGAGAACTTCACGCTGCATGAGTTTGACAAGCTGGGTACAGCTTCGCTCATTACACGGACCACCAATGATATTACGCAAGTACAGACCGTACTGACAATGATGCTGCGCATGATGATCAGCGCTCCGATGATGATGATCGGGGGGATTATTATGGCGGTGTCGGAGGACGCCAAGCTGTCCCTTATTTTTGTGGTCGTGATTCCGGTGCTTGTGGGCGCTATTCTGCTTATCGGGATGAAAGGCCTTCCGCTGTTCAAAGCGATCCAGGTCAAGCTCGATACCCTGAACCGCGTGCTGCGTGAGCATTTAACCGGTATCCGGGTTATCCGTTCGTTCAACCGGATCGAGCATGAGAACAGACGGTTCACCGAAGCGAATACAGATCTGACGGCAACAGCAATTAAGGTCAATAAAATCATGGCCGGCCTGATGCCGCTGATGATGCTAGTCATGAACTTTTCAATGATAGCCATTCTGTATTACGGGGGCATCCGGATCGGCGACGGCGATCTTCAGGTAGGTTCACTGATGGCCTTTATCCAGTACGCCATGCAGATTATGTTCTCCCTGATTATGGTGTCCATGATGTTCGTGCTGATTCCCCGGGCTTCTGCCTCTGCTGTCCGGATCAATGAAGTGCTGGATATGCAGCCTGAGATCAAGGATCCCGGTCCCACTGAGCTGCATAATACTGCAGAAGCTACCCGTGGGGACGGCCGTGACACGATGCGCGGGTTCGTGGAATTCGAGAATGTCTCCTTCTCTTATCCTGGAGCGGAGCAGCCCGCCCTGTCGGGAATAAGCTTCAGCGCACGTCCCGGTGAGGTCACTGCCATCATCGGCGGTACCGGCTCGGGTAAATCCACACTCCTAAGCATGATCCCAAGATTCTATGATGTTGTGGAAGGCGCTGTGCGGGTAGACGGCGTGGATGTGCGCGACATGACGCAGGAGGAACTGCGGAGCAAGATCGGTTATATCCCGCAAAAAGCCGTGTTGTTCACCGGTACGATCAACGATAATATCCGCTACGGCAAAGAGGATGCAACGGATGAGGAGATTATCCACGCGGCCAAGGTGGCACAGGCTTATGACTTCGTCTCCGCGATGAAAGAGGGCTTCAATTCCGGGATCGCCCAGGGCGGGAACAATGTCTCCGGCGGCCAGAAGCAGCGCCTGTCGATCGCCCGCGCACTGGTCCGGAAGCCGGAAGTCTACCTGTTCGATGACAGCTTCTCGGCCCTCGACTTCAAAACCGATGCCAGGCTGCGTGCTGCGCTCAAAGAGGAGACCACCGAGTCGACGGTGCTCATTGTCGCCCAGCGGGTCAGCACCGTTATGGATGCTGACCGGATTATTGTGCTGGATGAAGGCCGGATTGCCGGAATCGGCAATCACCGCGAGCTGCTGGAGAACAGTGAAGTGTACCGCGAGATCGTATCCTCGCAGTTGTCAGAGGAGGAGATAGCATGAGTGACATGAACAAGACGAACAGAATGCCCAAGCCTCCGCGCGGTCACCGCGGACCCGGCGGGCCGCCCGGAATGAGTATGCCGGTGCAGAAGGCCAAGGATTTCAAAGGCACGCTCCGCCGGCTGATCCGGTATTTGCGCCCGCGTCAGACCCAGCTGCTGATTGTCTTCATTATGGCGATAGCCAGCACAGTGTTCAGCATTTTCAGCCCGAAGGTTATGGGTAAAGCAACGACCAAGCTGTTTGAAGGTGCTTACGGCATACTCACGGGGGTTGAGGGAGCGGCAATCGATTTTCAATATGTAAATAATATTCTGCTCATTCTGGCCGGCCTTTATCTGCTCAGCTCCCTGTTCAGTTATATACAGCAGTACGTGATGGCGGATGTGGCCCAGAAGGTTGTCTTTGATATGCGTGAGCAGATCAACAGCAAGCTGGAGCGCCTGCCGCTGAAGTATTTCGATTCCCGGACACACGGGGAAATTCTCAGCCGGGCAACCAATGATGTGGATAATATCAGCACCACGCTGCAGCAGAGCTTGACCCAGCTGATTACGTCGATCGTAACCATTATCGGTGTCATTATTATGATGCTAACGATCAGCCCTTGGCTGACCTTGATTACGATCACTACGCTGCCGCTGAGCTTTGTCGTTATTATTGCAATTTCCAAACGGTCACAGTCCCATTTCATCGGGCAGCAGAAATCTCTGGGCGAGCTGAACGGCCATGTAGAGGAAATGTACACCGGCCACCGGATTATCAAGGCTTTCGGCCGGGAAAAGCAGTCGCTCAGCGACTTCAACAAAATTAATGAGGATCTGTACAATTCCGGCTGGCGTGCCCAGTTCATGTCCGGGATGATTATGCCGCTGATGATGTTCATCGGTAACCTGGGGTATGTGCTTGTCTGTGTGGTCGGGGGGATTTTTGTAACCCGCAAAGCGATTGAGGTCGGGGACATCCAGGCCTTTATCCAATATTCGCGCCAGTTCACCATGCCGATCACGCAGACGGCCAATATTGCGAACATTATCCAGTCTACCATTGCCTCTGCGGAGCGCGTATTTGAGCTGCTGGATGAAGAGGAAGAAGTTCCCGAAGTTGCTGATTCCCAGTTCAGACCTGCAGTTGGCGCTGAAGAGGGTGCGGTTGAATTCCGTCACGTGAAATTCGGCTATAAAGAGGATGCCATCCTGATCGAAGACATGAATATTGAAGTCAGCCCGGGGCAGACCATCGCCATCGTTGGACCAACCGGTGCCGGCAAGACTACACTGATCAACCTGCTCATGCGGTTTTACGAGCTTAACGGCGGTGAAATCCGGATTGACGGTGTGGATATTACCCGCATGAAGCGCAGCGAGCTGCGCAGCAAGTTCGGCATGGTGCTGCAGGATACCTGGCTCTTCAACGGCACCATCCGCGATAATATCGCTTACGGCCGCGAAGGATCCACAGAAGCGGATGTGGTGCGCGCCGCGAAGGCTGCACATGCCGACCACTTTATCCGGACGCTTCCGCTCGGTTACGACACGATTCTGAATGAGGAAGCTTCGAATATCTCCCAGGGGCAGAAGCAGCTGCTTACGATTGCCCGGGCCATTCTGGCTGATCCTTCCATTCTCATTCTGGATGAAGCGACAAGCAGCGTCGATACCCGGACCGAAGTGCAGATCCAGAAGGCTATGAACACGCTGATGACCGGCCGGACCAGCTTTGTCATTGCCCACCGTCTGTCGACCATCCGTGACGCGGATCTGATCCTGGTCATGAACCAGGGTACCGTAATCGAGAAGGGGACCCATGTAGAATTGCTGGAGCAAGGCGGATTCTATGCCGACCTCTATAACAGCCAATTTTCGGGGGATGATCTGCCGGATGTCGGCTGAGCAGTAATAACTTTGTAAAAAGAATACTAGAATAGTTCAGCGCTTCTCTGTTACAGCAGCTAGGTAATACTGCGGACAGAGAGGCGTTTTTTTGCGCTGAAGCGGAGGAATAGCTGTAAACGGAAAATTTTGTATGGACCCATAATAAGAAAAAGATTTGATTAAAAATTTCAGGGTATATATGATATGGATAGAAAATGACCCGCGGCTCATTTTTGGATGAATGCCGTTAATGAGGAGAGGATGAAAGAAATGTCAGGCTACGGAAAATGGGTGGCAGGCCGCAAAACGAAGTGGATCACACTTCTGGTCTGGATTGTGGCTGTAGGTGTGCTAACGCTTGTCTGGCCCTCTGTAAATTCGCAGGTGCTTAATAATGCGCAGAATCTCCCCGATGATGCCCAATCCGTACGGGCGGCGGCCGTGGCAGAGCAGGAGTTTCCGGGCGGCAGCGGCACACCGGCACTGCTGGTATGGCACAGGGAGGGCGGGTTGTCCGAAGAAGATCTGATACATATTATCGCCGTGTACGGCAAGCTGGAGCAGCAGCCTCTGGAGCACCAGAACTTTGTGCCGCCGCTGGGGCAGCTGCCGCCTCAGGCGCTGCAGGCCTCGCTGTCGGAAGACCGCAGCACACTGGTTACACCGGTGCTGTTCGAGAAAACGGCTGACAGCGACCAGTTAGGTGAAGCGGTAACGCAGCTGAAGGCGCTTGTAAGCGCAGAGACCGGAGCCGACCCGGCGGCGGCTGAGGTGGAGAGCAGCGAACTGAGCCTGAGGGTATCGGGACCTGTAGGTATTTCAATCGATGCCACAGGACTATTTGAGGATGCGGACGTATCTCTGCTGATTGCGACAGTCATTCTCGTGCTGGTGTTCCTGCTGCTGATTTACCGTTCTCCTGTGCTGGCCTTAATCCCGCTGGTGGCGGTAGGATTCGCTTATGGATTAACAAGTCCGCTGCTCGGGAAAATGGCACAGGAGGGCTGGATCACGGTGGATTCCCAGGCCATCTCAATTATGACTGTGCTGCTGTTCGGTGCCGGAACGGATTACTGCCTGTTCCTGATCTCCCGCTTCAGACAAATGCTGAAGGTGGAAGAGAACAAGGGCCGCGCGCTGTTGAGCGCCATAAGCCACTCCTCCGGCGCGATAGCAATGAGCGGATTTACAGTAGTCCTGGCCTTGTTCGCACTGCTACTGGCGAAGTACGGGGCTTATCACCGCTTTGCGGTTCCGTTCAGCGTTTCGATTCTCATTATGGGTATTGCCAGTCTGACATTGGTACCGGCACTGCTGGCGATCTTTGGCCGTAAATCGTTCTTTCCGTTCATTCCGCGCACGCCGCAAATGGAAGCCGAGCGGGCCAAAGCCAAGGGCAAGCCTGTACCTGAGGTTAAGGTTTCACGTAAAAAGGGCATCGGCGGATTCGTCGTTTCGCGCCCGTGGGCCATTGTGGGCGTAACGGTTGTATTGTTGGGTGTACTTGCTTCCTTCTCCAGCGGCATCAGGTTCACCTATGACCTGCTGTCCTCCTTCCCGGAGGATATGGAATCCCGGCAGGGTTTTGACCTGATCGGTACGCAGTTCTCGCCCGGGGAGCTGGCACCGGCCAAGCTGATGATCGACACCGGCGGCCAGGCTGACGGCGGGGATTTCAAAGTGGTGCTCGGAGGCTTGTCTTACGTGGATACAGTCTCTGATCCGCAGACCGGGGCGGTTAACAAGGATATTATCGGATTCGATATCGAGTTTAAGGATAATCCGTATTCGCTTGAAGCGATGAGCCATATACCGGCGCTTCAGAACACGGTGGAGCAGGCGTTGACCGATGCAGGTCTGGATAATCCGCAGGAACGGGTCTGGATCAGCGGACAGACTGCCACCCAGTATGATACCAAAGAGCTCGGGGAGCGGGATACGGATCTCATCATACCGGTGGTAATCGGGCTGATTTCCCTGCTGCTGCTGATCTATCTGCGGTCACTGGTCGCTACCGTCTATCTGGTGGCAACAGTAATCCTGTCCTTCTTCTCTGCGCTGGGGCTGGGCTGGATCATTATCCATTATGTGCTTGGTGCAGACGCCATCCAGGGTGCGATCCCGCTGTATTCCTTCGTCTTCCTGGTTGCGCTGGGCGAGGACTACAACATCTTTATGATCTCGAACATCTGGAAAAAACGTAAGGTGATGCCGCTGAAACAGGCCATTGCCGAAGGGGTGAATGAGACCGGATCGGTAATCACGTCCGCAGGCCTCATTCTGGCCGGAACCTTTGCCGTACTGGCCACTCTGCCGATTCAGGTGCTGGTGCAGTTCGGGATTATTACGGCAATCGGTGTGCTGCTTGACACCTTTGTCGTCCGCCCGTTCCTGGTGCCTGCGATAACGCTGCTGCTCGGCCGCTGGTCTTTCTGGCCCGGCAAGCACCATGAAGTGTCTCAGCCGCAGGCTGCTGAAGAGCATTAGGCGGCGCGCATATCAGCAAAAGAAGGGACGTTCCTCTAAGCCGCATGGCTTAAAGGAACGTCCCTTTTGTGATGAAATACAATTATTCTCCCGGCGTACGGCTGACCAGCAGCCGGTACTTGTCGAGGGAAGCGCCGAGAATAGCCTCATTCCCGCCGGCTCCCCGGTGCGATTCACGGAAGGAAGGGCTGGCGGTCCAGCCCTTGAACGCCTCTTCGTTCTCCCATACCGTACAGATCTTCAGCTCTTCCGCGCCGTCCTTGGCCTCGCCGTGCCAGACCTCCATACGTACAAAGCCAGGCATGTCCTGAACGCCGCCGGCCCCTGCAAAACGCCCGGCCAAGGCTTCGCCATGGCCTTCCTTGACCCTGATGGTGTTGGTAACAACCAGCATGCTGTGCCCTCCCTGGATTAAAGTTAAGGTTATTGCGGGTTGGTCGTCCAGATTCCTGCCGTCTTCAGGAATACACGGTCAGGCAGCTTGAGTGCCGCCAGTGTCAGCTCTGCCACATCCTCAGGCTGCATCATCCGGTCTTCATCACCGATTTTCAGCCCTGCATTCTCGGCCAGTCCCGTGTTGACCGTGCTTGGCGTCAGTGCAACGACACGGATGTTGTGCTTGCGCACTTCCTGGGCCAGCGCTTCGGTCATGCCCATCAGGGCGAACTTGGAAGCGCAGTAAGCCGAACCGGTGGCAAAGCCGCGTTCTCCGGCGGTGGAAGAGATATTGATGATATTCCCGCTGCTGCGTTCGATCATCGCCGGCAGAGCGGCACGGGTCACATAATAAGTCCCGAACAGGTTGACCTGCATATGGCGTTCCCATTCCGCCGGGTCCATTTCGACCAGAGTGCCGAACTTGGCAATTCCGGCATTGTTGATCAGCGCATCGAATGCCCCGAGGTCATTCTGCAGCGAGACTACAGCCCGCTCCGCTTCTTCGCGGACTGCGATATCGGCTACGGCGATGCTGACCTTTACGTCATATACCTCGGTAAGCGCTGATTTCAGCGCCTCCAGATCTGCAGCTGTTCTGGAGACGAGGCCCAGATTGGCGCCTTCCTTGGCCAGTGCCATCGCCAGAGCTTTACCGATCCCTTTGCCTGCGCCGGTAATTACAATGCTTTTTCCTCTTAAATCCATAACCAGTACTCACGCTCCCTTTGCATACTTAATTAGTGATTAAGCAGTTCAGCTACTATTATACCTGAGCGGAGCCAGGCAATCACGCCGCAGCCGCTTATTCTTCCGCCTCAATCTTGGTCAGCGGTACCGTAGCCGGACCTTCGAGCACTTTTCCATCGTAGGAGAAGCGGGAGCCGTGACAAGGGCAGTCCCAGGAGCGTTCCCCGTCATTCCATTCACATTCACAGCCCATATGGGTACAGGTTCTGTCCACAAGATGGAGCTTGCCCCCGGTATCGCGGTAGGCGCCTACCCGTTTGCCGTCATGGAATACAACGGCACCTTCGTCGGCCTGCAGATCGCGTGTTTTTTTGTGGACAAATTCCAGCTTGCCGGTTACCAGCTCTTTGGCTACATTGCTGTTTTGTACAATGAAGTTTTTGATACCGGGTTTGGCCTTGAAGCGGGAAGGATCATACAGCTCGGTGTATGGGCTGCCCTTGCCTGTGATCTGATCCGTAATCATGCGTGCCGCCAGTGTTCCGTTGGTCATGCCCCACTTGGCGAAGCCTGTGGCAATATAAATTTCTTCATCATCAAGCTTGCCGATGTAAGGAACTTTGTCCACCGTAATGAGATCCTGGGCCGACCAGCGGTAAGGAATGCCCTTGATGCCAAGCAGTTCGCCGGCGAACACCTCCAGATTCTCGTAATGGCCGAAGGTGCAGATGCCCTGACCGGTCTTGTGCCCTTCACCGCCGACGAGCACCAGCTTCTGGCCGTTCCATTCCACTGCCCGCAGGGAGCGTGTCGGGGTTGAGGCGCTCAGATACATCCCTCCCTCATAATCAGCTTCAGGCTGAATGGCCAGAGCGTAGGAACGTTCCGCATGCAGGCGCGTGAAATAAAGGCCGCCCCCGTCATAAAAAGGGAAATGGGAAGCCGAAACGGCGTGGCGGCACTTGATGGTGTACTCCTCCCCTTCGGTGTGCAGCGTGAGGAGACCGTCTTTATCCACCTTCTCCCCGATCGTGGTGTGCTCGAAGACGACACCGCCCTTTTCGAGGACGACGTCCAGCAGTCCCTTAAGATACTGCAGCGGATGGAAACGGTATTGGCCCGAAAGCTTAATGGCTCCTCCAGCCATCAGCGGCAGCGAGATGTTATCCTGCCATTCCCCCGGGATCCCGATCTTCTGATAAGCCTCAAACTCCGCTTCCAGCTGTTTCAGCGTCTTATCATCTCCGGCATTTGCATACAGGATGGCATCTTCGCGAACTAACCCGCAGGACAGGTCCAGCTCCCCCGCTGTGGCAACGATCCAGTCCATGGCTTCATTGTTGGAACGGAAATACGCCCAGGCCTGCTCCTCGCCGAAATTCTTCACCAGCTCATTGTAGATCATGCCGTGCTGGGCGGTAATTTTGGCGGTTGTGAACCCGGTGGTGCCGTCAAACAGGCGCCCGGCTTCCAATAGGGTAACTTTATAGCCCTCCTTAGCCAGCAGATAGGCTGTGGTAATTCCGGTAATTCCGCCTCCGACAATCGCGACATCCGTAACATGATCTTCCGCAAGCTTCGGAAAAGAAGGCAGATCTACAGTGTCTCTCCATAACGATTCCGGAAATTGCGGAAGACCCTGCGGCACTTGGTTCGGTGAACTCATCTCATACATCCCTCCAACTAGTAATTGTCATTTCATTTATTACCACACTCCCGGTAAAAGAAACCCGGCTGAAGCCCCTGTGCATGAAATGCAGGCAACCGTGCCAAAATAAGGGCGAGTTTCCGGGAGAATTCCGGATCACAGGGGGGATTGTCCATGCCGGAACAGAAGCAGCAGAAAAAAGAAGAGGTTTCTTTGGAATGGATCAGGAAGCAGTTTGAGAACTTCGCCGATTTGGAGGATGTTGAGCTGACTGTCCCTTCCGGCAAGATCAGCCTGCTGTTCGTCAAAAGCATTACAGATTCGCAGGCGGTCAGCCAGCGGCTGATCACACCCTTTTATGAAATGGATGATATACAAGCATATTTCCGTTACTTGACGGATTACCCGGGCAGTGAGCCTGCCACAACCAGAGAACAGGCCAATGTGTTGTTGTTAAGCGGATATGCCTGCATAGAAAGCGGCGGAGAGCTGTGTTTCTTTGAGGTGCTCAAGGCAGAGAACAGCAGCGTCAAGGAAACGATGACGGAGAGTATCACCCAAGGGCCTTCCGATGCCCTGACCGAGAATCTGACCGTCAACCTGAACCTGATCCGCCGCCGCTACCAGTCAGCAGATCTCAAGATGGAATCGATGGTCATCGGTAATCTGTCCAGAACAAAGCTGGCGATCCTGTATGATGACACAAGGGTGGACTCCCAAGTATTAAAGGAGCTTAAAGAGAGACTCGACACGCTGGAGCTGGATATTGTACAGGCTGCAGGAGAAATGGACAGATATCTAAACAGCGACAGGGTGCGGATATTTCCCAAAACGATCGTAACGGAAAGACCGGACAGAGTGGTGTTTAATCTGGCGGAGGGAAAAGTGGTGGTGATGATGGATACGACGGGATATGCCATCGTGCTGCCGGCCATCTTCAGCGATTTCTTCACGGCGATGGACGATAAAATACATGTTCCTATAGTAGGACGGTTCCTGAAAATGCTGCGGGTCATCGGGGTGGCAATGACCCTCTGGCTGCCGGCGCTTTATGTGGCGTTCACCTCGTACAATCCGGAGATTGTACGGGTGCAGATTGCGCTGCTGATTGCCGGAAGCCGGGCAACGGTACCCTACCCCTCCTTTGTGGAAGTGCTTATTATGCTGATGATGATGGAGTTTCTGACGGAAGCAAGCTTGCGTCTTCCCAGAGCCATAGGTCCGACGGCAACAACAGTCGGAGGTCTGATTCTGGGCCAGGCGGCAACGGCTGCCGGGCTGGTCGGCAACATTATGATCATTCTGGTATCGGCCGTGGCCATTTCCAATTTTATGGTTCCGCTGAATATGATGAGCTTTTCGATCCGTGTGCTGAAATATGTGTTCGTGCTTGCTGCCGCTGCCGTTGGCCTGATTGGCGTAGTTATCTGTCTTGTGGGGTTCACGATGTATTTATGCAGCCTTCGCAGCTTCGGACAGCCGTACTTCAGGCTGTTCGTAATAGATAACGCAGTTTCTTTCATGGACAAGAAAGGCGGGAGGAGATAAATGGCCTCAACCCGGTATCTCTATTGGCTTGTTCTGATGAACAGCCTGATCAACATTATTAATTTTGTACCGAGAGAGCTGATAGATGCCCGTTTTAAAGGAGCACAGACCTCCATTCTTCTCGCAACGGTGCTGGGTACGTTTCTGATCTACCTGTTCACCTCACTGATGAGTAAATTCCCGGGCAAGGGCGTTCCTGAAATTTATGAAAAATCCCTTCCCAGGCTGTTGGCCTCTCCGCTTATTGTTATTTTTGCGCTGCTCTGGTGCCTGGCGGGTATCATTACGCTGCTGTCCTTTGTGGACATTACTTTGCGGTTTATCAGCCCGGATACCGGACCGTACTACATCATTATCAGCTTTTTGTTCGTAGTCTGCTTATGTGCGCGCATGGACTCGCTCTCGCTGCTGTACGGGCTTGAGATGATGCTGGGGATCAGCCTGCCGCTCATACTCTACACAACCTTCAAAGCGGTAATTAACCGGGATTTTAACTGGGACGCGGTACTGCAGATTATGACCTTTGCCCCTCATGCTCCGGACCTGAAAAGTGTTATGGCAGCGACATTCACCTTCAGCGGTTACGTCAATCTGGCAATATTTAACCGGGTATTCCATAAGCTGAAGCTGAAGCACCGCTGGATTATGGGAGTGCAGGGATTTTTTGTGCTGCTGCTGACTTTTTTTGTGCCCATTGGGTATTACGGCACGATGGGGGTGGAGAGACATGTCTACACATGGTTTTCTACTGCGGACAGTATCCGCATTGAGAGCTTCCTGATTGAGCGAATGCTGTACATCTTCTATTTCGCTTATGTTACCATGTCGCTGGTCAGCGTCATTATCCATTGGCATGTCGGTAAAGAGATGCTGATGAGCCTGTTCCCCCCGTCAAAGCACAAAGTATCCAGAGCAAAACGGTGGCAGGAAGCAATTATACTGAGCCTCTTTTGCGCGGTCACGTTAACCTTGATGAACCTGGACCAGTACCAGCTCAACAATCTGGGGGTATTTTTTCTGAATGCGAGAGGAGCAGGGGAACTGCTAATCAGTGCTGTGCTGTTCTATTGCTACCTGGATGTGAGGAGGCGGAAGATATGAGGAAAATGCTGCTGTGCATCTCATGCATACTGCTGCTCTTATTGACCGGCTGCGAGTTCAAGGATATTGACCGCCGCATCTTTGTCGTTGCAATTGGTGTTGACCCGGGAACACAGGAAGGATTCTTTAAAGTCAGCCTGAAGCTGGCTGTTCCCCAGGGTGACGTCACCAAGATTGATGAAAAAATGCTGATTTTAACCGAGGAGTCGACCAGTATTTCCGAAGCGCTGCGCAGGATGAAATCCAGAGTAGAGAAGGAACTGGACTATGTGCACTGCAAATCACTCATTTTAGGTGAGGGCCTTGCCAGGAAGGATGTCCGGCATGTCATCGACTGGTCGGTCCGGCGCCGGGATATTCAGCTTATTCTTAACTTTGCGGTGGGCCGTCCCGGGGCTCTGGAGGTACTGAAGGTAAAACCCCCTTCGGAACGCATCCCGTCCAACTCGCTGATTCTGGCGATGAGCGGACAGGGGACGGAATCCCCCTTCATTACCAGCGTATTTGCCTACCAGATGATGCGGGATGTGTATGAGAAGGGCCAGGATCCCATAATGCCTGTTATTGAAGCACAGGGGAAGGAAGAGTTCCTGATCAATAAAATCGCTCTGATGGACAAGCAAAGAATCAGGCTTGAATTGTCCCCGGACGAGTCCCGGCTGTTTAATCTGCTGGCACGTACCAATCTGCGGAGCAACTTTCCGGCCATCGTAGACGGCGAGATGTACCAGTATTATACGGAGAGCAGCTCATCAAGCTACAAGATTGTTACACCGGAAGATGGAAAGCCCTTTATCCGCTATACTATTAAAATCAAAGCGATTGTGGAGGAAAACAGTACAGAGGATGTGGTAACCCCCGATTTAATGAGGAGGATTTCATCTTCGGGGGAGGAGTGGCTGGTCAGGGAGGTTCATGAGCTGCTGACCAAAATCCGGGATTCGGGTCTGGATCCCTTGGGCTGGGGCCTGCACTATGGCTCCCGGCACTGGAATAACGATACGGAGATGCAGGTATGGAGCGCAATGTATCCGGAACTTGATTTTGAAGTAAAGGCTGACGTGAATGTGAAATACTCAGGGATGATTAAATAATGGCATATAACATTGACGCTGGGACATTCAAGATTTATACTTGATCTAATAACAAGTAAAAGGATGATAACTATGAGAAATCTGAATTTGACCTCCCAGCGTCAAGCCGTTTATGATATCGTCCGCAATGCGCATGATCATCCTACCGCTGCGGAGGTAATGAACCGGCTCGTTGAGCAGGGGCATAACCTGGCTTATGGTACCGTATATAATTCGCTTCGTTATCTTGCAGATAAACAGATGATCCGGGAATTGAAACTGGGTGAAGCGGCCAGCAGATACGATGCCCGGATGGATGACCACCAGCATATCATCTGCGAAGTGTGCGGTGCGGTGGACGAGGTCATGAGCCAAGTTCCCCAGGAGTGGACAGATGCAGTAGCCAAAGACACCGGTTATTCCATTTCTCACGCTCATGTGGTATTCGGAGGCATATGTCCGGACTGCCAGAGAAAAGCAGCGAACTAGAATCAGCAGCGGACAGGAAGGCACCGGACAAAGGCAGCATAATAAATACGGGGACCGTTTAATGCAAAACGGTCTTTTTGCTGTGTCTCCCGTAAGCAATGGGTCCTGATTTGTCTTTGTGTCTTTTCTTTTCAGGCCCTTTCCAAGTATACTGATAAGCAATAAAGCTGGGCTAAAGAAGGGGAGAGATGTTCATGGCAGAGCAATTAAAGGGGCTGACCGTTGCCCTTGCCGGTCCGCGCAAGGCGGAAGAGATGGCCAGACTGGTTACGAATATGGGCGGTACGGCGCTTCACCGCCCTGCCCAGGGGACGGTATTTCTGGATGACGGGGCACTGCGTGAGGCGCTTTTATCCTGGACCGAGCATCCGCCGGATCTGGCGATCCTGACGACAGGCATGGGGCTGGAGGCTTTGTTCGAACAGGCGGAAAGCCTGGGGCTTGCCGACCGCTTTCTGGCAGCTCTGTCGGGAGCGCCGGTTGCCGCGCGGGGCTACAAGACCGTTAATGCCCTGAAAAAACGCGGAATTGTGCCGCAGGTACGGGACGATGACGGCAGCACCACCGGGCTGCTCCGCGGGCTTGCGGGCTGGGACCTGCGCGGCAAAGAGGTCGTGCTGCAGCTGCATGGCGATCCTGCTCCCCGGCTGATAGCCTGGCTTACAGAGGCCGGTGCCGTTATCCGTGAGGTTCAGCCCTACCGCCACACCCCGCCGGAGCCTGGGGCGCTTGCGCTGCTGCTCACCGAGATTACGGAAGGCAAAGTGGATGCCGTTGCCTTTACAAGTGCGCCACAGTTCAGGTTTCTGGCCCAGCATGCCAGGGAGCAAGGCAGGCTGGAAGAGCTCATTACAGCTTTTGAAACCAGAGTACTGGCTGTTTCCGTAGGCAAAATCACTACGGAATCACTGAAGGAAGAAGGCATCCAGCGGATTGTAATGCCTGAGCATGAGCGCATGGGCAGCATGTTCGTGGAGCTTGGGCGGTATGTTGCCGCAAGCCGCTGACCGTTATAGAGTCACAATAATGTCAAATTCCCGCTCCTGAATGGGCGGGATATTGTTTTAACCGGTAATCCAAGATAAAAGATATCAGGAGGAGGATCCCTATGGATAAGAGAAAATGCCTGCTGCTGGGTGACTATACCCACCCCCGGTTCCATCCGCTGCAGGGTGTGGACAAGCAAATCAGTGAAATTCTGAATGAGCTGCTGACAGTGCAGTGTTCGGAGAACAAAAAGCTGCTGCTCAGCGAGCATTTGGCCGGATATGACCTATGTATTGCATACAATGAATTGTGGAATGAAACGGTGTCCCCTCAGCAGACCGCCGGTCTGCTGAGTTATGTGAGCGGGGGCGGCGGCCTGATTGTGCTGCATACCGGAGTGTCACTGGCCAAACGTTATGAGCTGGCCCATCTGATCGGCGGACGGTTTACAGGTCATCCGCCATATACACCGCTGAACTTCAAGGTCCTGGAACATGATATTACCGAGGGCATGGAGGACTTTCAGCTGGATGAGGAGCCTTACCGCTTCGAGTTCGATCCGTTTACCGAGAAGACCATTCTGCTTGAGTATGAGGCTGACGGCGAAAGGCTGCCTGCAGCCTGGTGCCACAGCTATGGCCAAGGGCGTGTAGTCTATATCATGCCGGGCCATCACGAGCCTTCCTTCCGTCATCCGGCGGTCCGCGAGCTGATTCTGCGGGCCGCCACCTGGGCGGCAAGAATTCACAGAACAGGCTGATTCTTTGTGAAAAAGCCCGTCAGGGGTTATACTCTAACCATAACTGGAATATATGGGAGGAAAGAGCCATGAGCGATTTGTTCAAAAAAGCAATCTCTTTAGGAGTAGGCCTCACCATTGTCAGCAAGGAAAAGGTAGAAAAGGTTGTCGAAGAGCTCGTCAAAAAGGGTGAGCTGGCCCCCTCGGAATCCAAGGCGCTTATCGACCGGCTGGTCGACCGCGGCGAAGAGGAACGGGGCGCGTTCAAGGCGGCCGTTCAGGAACAGGTCCAGCGTGTGCTTAAAGACCTGAACGTTCCCGGGCATAACGACATAGCCGGACTGGAAGCAAGAATTGCCGTATTGGAGCGCCGTGTGGCCGAGCTGGAGGCGGAATCCGCGCCGGAGGTTCATTCTCTGGCGGATGAAGAGCCCCTGACGGACACGCGCACGGATTAAATGGCGGTCCGCATCAGACATGCCGGACGGTACCGGACGATTGCCATGGCGCTTATGCGCCATGGCTTCGGCTATATGGTGGAGGAACTGGGACTGCATCACCTGCTCTCCCTGCCGCGCCGGATCATGACGCATGAGGCTCACGAGAATATTACGCTGGGAGAGCGGGTCCGCCGGGTGCTGGAGGACCTGGGCCCGACCTTTGTCAAGCTGGGCCAGCTTGCCAGCACCCGTTCCGATCTGCTGCCCGATTCCATTATCCAGGAGCTAATCAGGCTGCAGGACAGTGTGGCCCCGTTCCCGGCGGAGACTGCACGGAGCATTATAGAGCAGGAGCTGGATCAGCCCCTGGATGAAATCTTTCAGCATTTTGACAATACACCGATTGCTGCGGCGTCTATCGGCCAGGTGCACCAGGCGGTGCTCCACGGCGGACAGAGCGTCGCGGTTAAGATACAGCGTCCCGGCGTCCTGCGGACGATGAGCCGGGACTTGGAAATTCTTCACGACCTCAGTGCTCTTGCCGAAAAAAGGCTGGACTGGGCGAAACAGTACGGCCTGACCCGCATGGTGGAGGAATTCTCGCGTTCCCTGCTGGCCGAGCTTGATTACGGCCAGGAAGGCCGCAATGCCGAGCGTATTGCCGGACAGCTGTCTGAACAGGATAAGGTATATATTCCGGCAATATTCTGGGATTGCAGCTCGGCCCGGGTGCTGACCATGGAATATGTCAGCGGCCTTACGCTGAACCGCCGCGAAGAGCTGCTTGCCCGGGGGGTCAAGCTGAAGACCGTGGCCCAGCAGCTTGTAGAGATGATGCTGAACCAGATCTTTATTCACGGCTTCTTTCATGCCGACCCCCATCCCGGCAATGTAATGCTGCTGGATAACGGCAAGCTTGCACTGATTGACTTCGGGATGGTCGGGCGGCTGAGCGAAGATATGAAGGACGGCCTCTCCGCGATGGTGATCGCGCTTATGCGCAGAAACACCGATTCCATGGTGCGGGCGGTTCTGCGCCTGGGGGTAATCCCGGAGGATGCCGACAGGGCAGCGCTCCATGAGGATATGGACCGGCTGCGCGAGGCCTATTATGATATTCCGTTCAATCAGGTCAGTATCGGGACGGCGCTGAATGACCTGTTCGGCATTGCCCGCAAGCACCGGCTGGTGATTCCCCCCGATCTCGCCATGCTGGGCAAGACGATGCTGACGATGGAAGGGGTTGTCGCGAGCCTCGATCCTTCCTTCAGCATTGTGCAGATGGCCGAGCCCTTCGGCAGGCGGCTGGTGAAGCAGCGGTTCAGCGGCAGCCGGCTGCAGCGCAAGCTGCTCGGCGGAGTTGCTGATCTTGCTGAAAGCCTGGTCGAGCTGCCTTCCCAGGCCCGGCAGCTGTCCGCACTGATCAGCAGGGGCAAGCTTAAGGTGGAGATCGGCGTACCGGAGCTTAAGGATCTGGAGCATAAATTCAGCCGGGTCGGCAACCGGCTGTCCTTCAGTATCGTGCTGCTGGCCTTCAGCATCATTATGGCCGGCCTGATTATCGGATCTTCCCTGCGCGGGGAGCCGTCGCTGATCTGGGACTTTCCGACAGTGGAGATCGGCTCGGTCGTTGCGCTGCTGATGATTTTATGGCTGCTCTTTTCCATATTTAAATCGGGCAGGTTTTAGCGGTGCAAGGCAGGGGAATAATTATTATTCCGCAGTTGCACACAAACCGCGCCATATCAAGTACAATGTATAAGCATGTGTAACGGAAGAGCTCCGGTAACGGGTTCTTCCGCTTTTATTATGGGAATATGAGAAATCAGGCTGATGCCGCCGCTTTGTACAAGCAGTAAGAGGCGTATTTGACTCCAAGAACACGGATACCTATAAATTGCGCTGCACAGTTAAGCAAAAGCCAAAGAATGAGTGAGGTGGAGACATTGCCGGGTTTTAAGGAACTGGGAGTATCAGAAGTATTAAACGGCCTGCTGAAGGGCCAGGGCATCGTTAAGCCGACGCCGGTGCAGGAAGAAGCGATTCCGCCGCTGGTTGAGGGACTGGATGTTATTGCAAGAGCCAAGACAGGAACAGGAAAGACGCTGGCTTTCCTGCTGCCGATTATGGACAAGATCCGCGTGGAGAACGCGTATCCGCAGGCGCTGATTCTGGCGCCTACACGGGAGCTGGCGCTGCAGATTACCGAAGAGGCGCGCAAGCTGGCACGCCACACCGGAGTGAAGATTCTGGCGGTATACGGCGGACAGGATGTGGAGAAGCAGCTGCGCAAGCTGGAAGGCGGCAGACATCTGATCATCGGCACACCGGGCCGGCTGCTGGATCATATGCGCCGCGGAACCCTGGAGCTGGGCGGCGTAAAGATGCTCGTGCTTGATGAAGCCGACCAGATGCTGCACATGGGTTTCCTGGAGGACGTGGAATCGATTATTACGGCCGTGCCTTACCGCCGTCAGACGATGCTGTTCTCCGCAACAATGCCGGACCCGGTCAAGCGGCTGGCAGCCAATTACATGAAGGAGCCGCTGGATATTGTGATCAAGAGCGGTTCACCGATTCCGCTGGACAATATCAAGCAGCAGGTCGTGGAGGTCTCCGACCGCAACAAGGAGGAGGCGCTGATCGCGCTCATCGAACGGGACCGCCCTTACCTGGCCATTATTTTCTGCCGGACCAAGCGCCGGGTCTCGAAGCTGAACGAAGCGCTGCAGGCTGCCGGCTATGACTGCGATGAGCTGCACGGCGACCTGTCGCAGGGCAAACGGGAAGCGGTGATGAAACGGTTCCGCGATGCGAAGCTGCAGCTGCTAGTGGCAACGGATGTTGCCGCGCGCGGCCTTGACGTGGAAGGCATCACCCACGTATTTAACTATGATCTGCCGCTGGATTCGGACAGCTATATCCACCGCATCGGCCGGACCGGCCGCGCAGGCGGCAAGGGTCTGGCGATTACGCTGGCCTCGCCGCGTGAATACAACCTGCTCGACCTCATCGAGCACGGAACCACCCAGCGGCTGGACCGCCGCCGCTATGAGAAGGATGAATTCGGCGTAGGCGAATTCACCTCTGTACAGGGCGGCGGCTCCTCCCGCGGCGGACGCAGGAACGCCGCACCTGATGCGGCGCGCGCCGGACGGGGCGAGCGCGGCGGCCGCGGGCAGGGACGCAGCGGCGGAGCGCCGCGTGCGGAAGGCGGAGCACGGCCGGGCGGACGCGGCCGTGACCGCGTGAAGGAAGCAGGCAGCTGGGAAGCGCCTGCCGAGAAGGGCGGCCGCAGCCGCAGCGATGCGGCCGGCGGCAAGCGCAGCGCGTATGGCGCGGCTGCGCCGAGAGGCGCCGAAGCCACCGGCGGGCGCGGTGGCGGCAGGGGGGCCGCCGGCAAGGGCGGCCCTAGCAGCGGCTACAGTGCCAATGTAGCCAGAGGGTCTGAAGCCGGCGGATTCAGCTACGGCGCCTCGAAGGGCGCCGGATCAGGCGCCGGCTACAATCCGGGCGGGGCCAAGGCCAGCCCGAAACACCGGGCCCATGTGGCGCGCAGCGGCGAAGCCGGGGGCTATGGCGCTCCGGCGTCCAGTGGCGGCGGCTCACGCGGTTATAATGCCGGCGGCAGCAGCTCCAAGGGCGGCAAAGGCGGCTTTGGCTCCGGCGGACGCAGCGGCGGCGGTTCTTCGCGCGGCGGGCGCAGCAGCGGTTCGCGCGGCGGCTCACGGGGCGGACGCGGCTCTTCCAGATAAAGGCCGCGGGCTTTCATAGAGTGGACATGTTACCATGGGGTAGTCAGCCGGATTGGCTGGCGGCCCGTGGTAACATTTGTTTTAGGCACAGCTTGAAACATTTTTGGGCTGCGGCCTGTCTAATAGATAAAGAGAACATCCTCATAGATTCACTTAATAGGAGGCTTCACACAGCATGTCCAGAACCAGCAAGATCGTCATCTTATTTATTGTCATCATCGCCGCAGGCTGGGGAATCGGCAAATATGCCATACCATCCGCTTCAGAGAATAATGAAACTGCGGTAGTCGGAGGCAGCGGCCTTCAGGGCCAGCCTGCGGCAAGCAGCGAGCCGTCTCCAGTACCTACTGTGAATCCGGACAGCCAGGGACAAGCGCCGGGGGGGAATGATACAGGCACAGGTGCAGAGGCCTCTCCCCCTGCATCGGCAGGGCCGTCTGATGCCGGAAACGGCGGCGATACAGGCGCAGAACCGTCGCAGACGCCGCAGCCGGCCAGTTCCGGCGGCCCCGGCAATAACGGTGCTGTGATGACTGCCGCCGAACCGGACAGCCTGACCGTAATGGTCAATAAGCAGTACAAGCTGCCTGATAACTATAAGCCGTCTGATCTGGTGTATCCGGATGTGAGATTTATTTTCTCGGAAAAAATCGAGAAGCGGATGATGCGCCGCACCGCCGCCACCGCTCTGGAGGAAATGTTCGCCGGGGCCGAGAAGGACGGCATATACCTGGCGGGCGTCTCTGCGTACCGTTCCGAAAAGACGCAAACGGTACTCTTTAACAACTATGTGGCCAGGGACGGGGAGGAGAAAGCCCGGACGTACAGTGCAGTACCCGGCCACAGTGAACATCAGACGGGCTTGTCTATCGATATCTCCGGCAGTGAGGGCAAGTGTGCGGCCGAGAGCTGCTTTGGGGGAACGAAGGAAGCGGACTGGCTGGCAGCGCATGCTGCGGAGTACGGCTTCATTATCCGTTATCCGGAAGGCAAGGAGGCCATTACCGGCTACATGTACGAGCCTTGGCATGTCCGTTATGTGGGCAAGGAGATTGCCGCTGACATCGCGGCCCGCGGCATTACGCTGGAAGAATATTACGATGCTGTTCCGGTGTCGCAATGATGCTCTTTCTTCGGAATTAGCAATACAGCAGAAGCAGAAGCGGTTCCGCCATGGCGGGGCCGTTTTTTTTGGCGTATCGGTTCACCTGGGTAACCGCTGGTTAAGTAGTGGGGGAAACCAGTCTGATTACATGAAGGAGGCGTACATCATGTCCGAACATAATCATGTAGTAAGCAAGGATGGGGAAGTCACCATGAACAGGATCAATGAAGCCGTGGAGCGGATTGATCCCCAGCAAAGAGAAATGATCCTCAACAACTTTCAGGAATTTAAGAGCTATTTGAGCAAACGTATCGAACTGGCGCAAAAGATCGGCCTGAACGAAGAACAGCTGGCTGTAGCTACAGAAAAAATAGCCGATTATCTTGCGGCACATGAAGAACCGCGCAACAGCGAGGAGCAGCTGCTGCTGGAGCTGTGGAAGGTCGGCAACAAAGAGGAGCGCCATAAGCTGGCCCATATGCTGGTGAAGCTGGTGCAGGACTAAGCTCGCTTGGCGTAAACAGTATTGTGTATTCAGCAAATAAGGGGCCTTTCCTGTCAGACAGGGAAGGGCCCCTTTTGCAATTGGCTGTCCGGTGATGCTAAGGTAAGAGTGAAATCACAATCTGGAATGCAGAGAGGAAGGGAAGCAGGATGTCAATCTACAGTTTCGCCGGGGTTACGCCTTCAGGTACAGAGGTTCCGTTCAAGGAATATGAAGGCAAGGTGCTGCTGATCGCCAATACGGCCAGCCAGTGCGGGCTTACCCCGCAATACGGTGAGCTTCAGAAGCTCTATGAGGACTATGGGGACCGGGGCCTTGTGGTGCTGGGCTTTCCCTGCAACCAGTTTGCCGGCCAGGAGCCTGGAAGCAGTGAAGAAGCGGAGGCATTCTGCCAGGTTAACTATGGAGTCAAATTTCCGGTTTTCGCCAAAACCGATGTCAACGGTCCGGAGGCCAGCCTGCTTTTTAAATATCTGAAGGGCCAGCAGCCGGGTGCGGGGGAGAGCAGCGACATCCAGTGGAACTTCACCAAATTTCTGGTGGACCGCAGTGGTCAAGTAGTGGCCCGGGTAGAGCCCAGGGAGTCGCCGGAGACGATGAGAGGGCTCATCGAATCCCTGCTGTAGCTGCATTATAAGAATAAGATCCCTCTGAGCCGGTATATCCGGTGCCCGGAGGGATTTTTAATTTGGTTCTGTAGACGGGTGAAGCCTGAACAGGCATTATACTGTGAAAATAATCCTTGACGGTTTTCAGGGACACTGTATCCTTTGAAGAGGAAAAACTACACCCAGAACCCATCAGAAACGGTTGCATAAAGCGCGGAATGAAGCAGGATAATAACGGCAGGAGGGTTTTAAAAGGGCATGAGGTTAATTACAGAGGTGGCATCGGCAGCAGGAATTCATGAAGATCATCTGGAGCTTTACGGGAAATATAAAAGCAAGCTGGCACCTTCGCTCTGGGAAGAGCTGAAGCAGAAGCCGGACGGGAAGCTGGTGCTGGTCACAGCCGTCAATCCCACGCCCGCAGGCGAAGGCAAAACATTAACAACCATCGGACTGGCCCAGGCGCTGAATGCCGCGGGGGTGAAGACTGTAGCGGCGCTGCGCGAACCTTCGCTGGGTCCATGCCTCGGCATGAAGGGCGGGGCCACCGGCGGCGGAAAGGCGCAGATTGTTCCGGCAGATGAAATTAATCTGCATTTTACCGGAGATATTCATGCTGTAACTTCAGCCCACAATCTGCTGTCCGCGATGATCGACAATCATATTTTCCAGGGCAATGAGCTGGGCCTTGATCCGCAGCGTATTGTCTGGAAACGGGTCATGGACATGAATGACCGCAGCCTGCGCAGCATTGTCACCGGCCTTGGCGACGGGAACGGAACGGTTCGTGAGAGCGGCTTTCAGATTACGACCGCTTCGGAAATTATGGCTGTATTATGCCTGTGCGAAAATCTGGCTGATCTGAAGGCAAGACTGGGCCGGATGCTGATCGGGTATGACCAGTCCAGCCGGCCGGTAACCGCCAGGGAGGTGGGGGCTGTGGAGGCGATGACCGCCCTGCTGAAGGAAGCTGTAAAGCCGAACCTGGTACAGACTCTTGAAGGTACACCGGTGATTGTACACGGGGGTCCTTTTGCCAATATCGCGCACGGCTGCAGCAGTGTAATCGGTACACGGCACGCTTTGAAGCTGGGCGATGTAGTAGTAACGGAGGCCGGATTCGGCGCCGACCTTGGCGCAGAGAAATTCATGGATATCAAATGCCGCCAGGCTGGACTTGCCCCTTCTGCAGCTGTGCTGGTAGTAACGGTCAAATCACTGAAGTACAACGGAGGTGTCCGCAAGGAGGAGCTGTATGCCGGCAACCGGGCCGCGCTGCTCTCCGGGCTATCCAACATGGAGCGTCATATCGAGAATCTGGGCAAATTCGGCGTTCCGGTGCTGGTCGCGCTCAATCATTTCGAAGGGGATGCCCCGGCTGAAGTCAATGAAGTGCTGGAGGCCTGCCGCCGGCTGGGTGTGCCTGCTGCGGTATCAAAGGTCTGGGCGGAAGGCGGAGCCGGAGGATTGGAGCTGGCACTGGAGCTGAAGAAGCTGCTGGACCGGGAGGACGGGGGCAGGTTTGCACCGCTTTATGAAGATAACCTCGATATTCCGGCCAAAATCAATAAAGTCGTCACAGAAATTTACCGCGGCGCCGATGTAGCCTTCTCTCCTGCAGCCAAACGCAGTCTGGCTATTATTGAAAAGCTTGGCCTGCAGCATCTGCAGGTATGCATGGCCAAGACGCCGTATTCCTTCTCGGACCAGCCCAGGCTGCTCGGTGCGCCTGAAGGCTTCACCATGGGTGTCCGCGACATTACCTTATCGCTCGGTGCCGGCTTTGCTGTAGTGATTACCGGTAACATGGTGACCATGCCGGGTCTTCCGGCCAGGCCGGCTGCCGAAGGGCTGCAGGTGGATGAAGACGGAAGGATTCACGGCCTGGAGTAGCAGGCTGCCCCGATCTGCTGTATGAGAAACCAGTGCCAGGCGGATTTCCCGCGGCATTGGTTTTTTTTATCGTGCTGTAAAAAGATATAAAGTCCTCCCGCCTGGGTAAAATACAATTAGAGCAACGTGTTGCCTGCACATACTGCGTCTAACCATGTAGAAGATAATCCAAATTGTGAACAATGTGAGAAAAATCACAATTACACTTGTGTTGTGAGAAAAATCACAATATAATCAATGTATAAAGTGAAATTAATCACAAATACCAGAAAATAAATAAATAGCTTTACCAATTTGGAGGAGGATGAAATCATGAAAGTAGCAGTCATTGGATGTACACACGCCGGAACCGCAGCCATTGTGAATACCGCCCAGCTTTACCCGGATGCCGAAATTACGGTGTACGAGAAAAATGATAACGTGTCGTTCCTGTCATGCGGCATTGCGCTTTATGTAGGCGGAGTGGTAAAGGATGCTCAAGGATTGTTCTACTCCTCGCCGGAGAAGCTTGCCGAACTGGGCGTGAAGATGAATATGCGCCATGAAGTTATCAATATAGATACAGAAGCCAAAACACTGCGTGCCCGCAACCTGGCAACAGGCATGGAGCATACAGACACTTACGATAAACTGATTATGACTACCGGCTCGTGGCCGATTATTCCGAAGCTGGAAGGCATGGAACTGGACGGCATCCTGCTGTCGAAGAATTACGCCCACTCCAACACGATTATTGAAAGAGCGCAGAAAGTGGACAGAATCACTGTGATCGGCGCGGGATACATCGGGGTCGAGCTCGTGGAAGCTTTTCAAATGAACGGGAAGCAGGTTACCCTGATTGATGGCGAAGAGCGGATTCTGAGCAAATATCTCGATAAGGAATTCACTTCACCGATCGAGAAGTCGCTGGAGGATCACGGAATCAAGCTGGCCCTTGGCGAGAAGGTAAGTTCTTTTGCCGGAGAAAACGGTAAAGTGACCAAGGTCATCACGAGCAAAGGGGAGCATGAGACGGATCTGGTTATCCTCTGCATCGGTTTCCGTCCGAATACAGAGCTGCTGAAGGGCCAGGTGGATATGCTGCCTAACGGCGCTATTATCGTCAATGATTACATGCAGACCAGCCTTCCGGATGTGTATGCCGCCGGTGACAGCTGCGCCATCCATTACAACCCGACAGGCAAGCATGCTTACATCCCGCTGGCTACTAACGCTGTACGGATGGGTACGCTGGTCGCCCGCAATCTGGTGGCTCAGACCATTCCTTATATGGGAACACAAGGCACTTCGGGGATCAAAATTTATGAGGACAACATTGCCGGTACAGGTCTGACCGAAGCCGGAGCGAAGGCGGAAGGTATTGAAGCCGACAGCGTCATGATTACCGACAACTACCGTCCGGAGTTCATGCCTACTTTTGAAGAAGTGCAGCTCAAAGTAGTATTCGAACGTGCCACACGCCGGATTCTCGGGGCGCAGATCATGTCCAAGATGGACCTTACGCAATCGATCAACACCGTGTCCGTGTGCATCCAGAACAAAATGACAGTGGATCAGCTGGCCTTCATCGATTTCTTCTTCCAGCCGCACTACAACAAGCCTTGGAACTTCCTCAACACTGCAGGACTTCAGGCGCTGCCTAAAGCTGCCGCAGCTAAGGAAACAGTCAATGTATAACAGATAAAGTGCGAAGCCTGGAGCATTTCATGCTCCGGGCTTTTTTTGTTTCGTTCAGCGGATTATGCCTTTTTGCACATCCCCGTTAAACCCATTATGGTAAATTTGACATGTCAGTGAAAACTTTCACGTGAGCTTTCCTGAGGTGATATTTATCACGTAATTGTGATTGGGATCACGCTACAATGGCATAAAGGAACAAATTTTAAGTAATAAGTCATTATAAAGGGGATAGGAATCATGGCATACAACAAACCGCAGCAGATTGCCGAGGTAACGGTTGAGAACGGAATCAAGAAGGTTCATAATCCGCTTGCGGCCGTGCTCATTCTCGGTTTTCTGGGGGGGGCTTTTATTTCGCTCGGATTTTTGCTGGATATTCGCGTCATAGCCGGTGCACCGGCTGAATGGGGCTCCATAGCTAATTTTATCGGGGCAGCGGTATTCCCGGTAGGACTGATTATGGTGCTGCTGGCGGGGGGCGAGCTGCTGACAGGCAATATGATGGCGGTGCCGCTGGCTTTTCTGGCCAAGAAGATCTCATTATGGGATGTTGTCAAGAACCTCGTGCTGATTACAGTCAGCAATCTGGCAGGCGCCTTGTTCGTCGCCTATTTCTTCGGTCATGTGGTAGGACTGACGGCAGACGGAGTGTACCTGGATAAGCTGATTGATATGGCAGAGCACAAGATTGATGTAACCTTCCTGCAGGCCTTCGTCTCGGGGATCGGCTGTAACTGGCTGGTGGCTCTGGCCGTATGGCTTTCCTACGGGGCGGATAATTTCAGCGGCAAAATTCTTGGCATCTGGTTCCCGACGATGGCCTTTGTAGCAATCGGCTTCCAGCACGTTGTAGCGAACATGTTCCTGATCCCTGCTGCTATATTTGAAGGCCACTTTACATGGGGACAATATTTCGGCAATTTTGTTCCTGTCTGGCTCGGCAATCTCACAGGCGGGGCAATTTTCGTCGCTGCTGCTTATTATATGGCATATCTGCGCAAGGCTCCGGCTGTGGTCTCGGCACCTCAGGACATTCCGGCAGCCGGCATCAAGAAACACGCTTAATGATAGAACGGGCCAGCCGGATCGGCAGGCCTTCAGAACACTTCCTGAGTGATTTTCTCTTCGGCCTACGTGCTTTAGGGAAGCAGCAGGGAGTGTTTTTTGGTTTGGGGAGATCATCCAGACATAACAAAATTCGCCGTGCATATCCGACTCGGGGGAACGAAATCGGGCTCACGGCGAATCAATAGGGAGTGTTTCATGCTCTTTATTACCCTGGTATACCAGAAACGAATCAGGCTGAATGCAGTGATTTTCTTTACGGCCGGAAGAGCCCGCTATACAATGAACAGATGAGTAATTCCATGAAATATAATCTGTTGGAAAATAAGGGGGACTTCTGCCTTGAAGCATAGCAGCGACGGCATTTTTCCGGCGGTATGTCCGCTGGACTGCCCTGACACCTGCGGACTGCTGGTGCATAAGCAGGACGGGAAGATTGTAAAAGTCGAAGGAAATCCTGCTCATCCGGTTACCCGGGGAGCGATCTGCAATAAGGTGCGCAATATGGCCGGACGGGTGCATCATCCGGAGCGGCTGATGCACCCGCTGCGCCGCACAGGCCCGAAGGGAAGCGGGGCCTTTGAACAGATTACCTGGGATGAGGCGGTTTCGGAGATTGCCGGCCGGTATAAAGCGCTGTCTGCGGAATACGGTCCGGAGAGCATTCTTCCCTATTACTTTTACGGCAATATGGGTGTACTTAGCGTGGGCGGCATGGACCGCCGGTTCTTTAACAGGCTGGGCGCCAGCCGGCTGGACGCCAAAATCTGCAACGCCGCCGGCGTAACGGGCTGGAATTACACCATGGGTATGGAAGGGGGAACCAATCCGGAGGAGACGGTAAACGCCGATCTGATCATTGTCTGGGGCGGCAATATCGTCAGCACGAATATGCATCAGGTTATTTTTGCAGAGCAGGCGCGCAAACGCGGCGCAAAGGTCGTGGTCATCGATGTCCACCGCAACCGCACCGCCCAGTGGGCCGACTGGTTCCTGCCGCTCTATCCGGGAACAGATGCAGCACTGGCACTTGGCCTGATGCATATCCTGTTCCGGGACGGCCTGACTGATGAGGCCTTTCTGCAGAAGTACACCGTGGGACATAACGAGCTGCGCGAGCAGGCGCGTAAGTATCCGCCTGAGCTGGTCTCGGAGATAACGGGGGTGCCTGCAGAAGATATCGAGCAGCTGGCCAGGATGTACGGCGAAGCCAAGGTACCGTACATCCATATTGGCAACGGTCTGCAGCATCATGACAACGGCGGAATGAATGTCCGCAGCATCGCCTGCCTGCCGGCGCTTGTCGGTGCCTGGCAGAAGCCGGGGGGCGGGGCTATCAGGTCCAACAGCTATTACAGTGCTGTTAATTCCGGGAAGCTGTCCCGGCCGGGTCTGCGCAGCAACCCGCGCGGACGCAGCATCAACATGAACCGCATCGGCGAGGTGCTGGGGCAGGAGGATCAGCCGGTCAGGAGCCTGTTCGTCTACTGCAGCAATCCGCTCGTAGTGGCGCCTAATGCTGATAAAGTCAAGGCAGGCTTTGCCCGGGAGGATCTGTTCACAGTCGTGCATGATCTGTTCATGACGGATACGGCAATGTACGCCGACATCGTGCTTCCTGCGACCTCTACCTTTGAAAACACCGACTTATACGGCTCCTACTGGCACCACTATATGCAGCTTCAGGAGCCGGTTCTGGAGCGGCAGGGTGAATGCAAGAGCAATGTGGAGCTGTTCTCGCTGCTCGGACAGGCCATGGGCTTTGAGCCCGAAGTCTTTGGCCAGTCCGAAGAGGAGATGATCACGGAGGCGCTGGATTATCCGCGTAACCCTTATCTGAACGGGGTAACACTGGAGCGGCTGAAGGCGGAGCGGTTCGTGAAGCTGGACATGTCGCGTCAGGAGGCATATTTGGATACACTGCCGACACCTTCCGGCAAAATCGAGCTGTATTCCAACGCGATGGAATTGGCCGGACTGCCGCCGCTGCCTGTCTATACGCCGCTTAAAGAAGGTTATGACGGTGTCCGGCAGCCGGCGCGGGACGCCGAATATCCGCTTATGCTCATCTCGCCGCCGAACCACAATTTCCTGAATTCCACCTTCGGGAATGTGGAGAAGCACCGGAAGCTGGAGAAGGAACCGGTGCTGCAGATTCATCCCGGCGATGCGGCAGCCCGGGGCATCGCAGACGGCGATGAAATCACTGTATATAACAGCAGAGGTATAGTAGAAATTAAGGCTATGGTTACGGACAAAATGCTGCCGGGCACCGTCATCAGCCAGGGGCTTTGGTGGGACGGCAAGGGAACGAAGCAGCGGGTCAATGTGCTTACCCCGGACCGGCTCAGTGATATGGGCGGCGGTGCGACCTTTTTCTCGGCAACGGTAGAAGTGAAAAAGCGGGAACTGGCTTTGAGTGCTACAATAGAATAACGCGATAAAGCGTTGATGCATAGGCTTGCCCTTCACCCTGTTTAGGGCTGATACTGGATGGAATTGATTACACATAGATTACAGGGGATGAAAGACAAGCCATGAAGTTTTTGCAGGACTATCCTAGGGAAGTTAAAGTATTTTTGATCGCAAGTCTCGTCAATGCGACCGGCAGTGCGCTGATGTGGCCGCTTGTGACAATGTATGTGTTTGAGGAACTGGGACGCAGCATGCAGGAGGCCGGGATTGTTATTGCCATCCAGTCGCTTGGAGGCATTGCCGGACAGCTGCTGGGCGGCTCGCTGTATCATAAGCTGGGGGTTAAACGCCTCATTGTCGGCGCGCTGGCCATGAATGCACTGGCGTTATTCGCACTGCCTGCCGCGAGCCTGAACTGGTATGTGTTCATGGTCATTATGGGCCTGGTCGGACTGTTCAACTCTATGGCCCAGCCTGCCATACAGGCGTTTGTCGGCTTCCGCTTCTCGGAACGGCGCGCCGAATTGTTCAATATCATCTATGTCGCGAATAACATCGGGGTGGCGCTGGGGACCATACTCAGCGGTTTTCTGGCCGACATATCCTATATGCTGAGCTTTGTGATGAATGGGATGACCTCTGCGGTATTTGCTGTGTTTTTCTTATTTTATCTGCGGAAAATCAGCAGTGTGCCTGTGCAGGGGGAAGTGCCGCGCAGAACGCCGCACCGTGAACTGTCCGGCTGGAGACTGATGGGCAATACCCGGATTTATCTGTATATGTCGCTGGGTACGATGTTTCTGCTGATCGGCAACTCGGTCTGGAATACTGGCGTATCGCCGTTTATCATTTCGGAAGGCTGGTCCAAGAGCCTCTACAGCTTTTTATGGACACTCAACGGGATTCTGATCTTTGCCGCCCAGCCTGTGGTAAGCCTAATCAAACGGTGGTTCGCCGGAACCTCCAATGCCCAGATGACGGCAAGCGCCGTGTTCTACCTCAGCGGATACGCAGTTATTCTGCTGATGCCGACTTATCCCGGCCTGGTGCTGGCGATGACACTGGCAACGCTCGGTGAAATGCTGATTTCGCCGGCAACACCAGCCTTTATCTCGGAGGCCGCCGGGCGCAATGCACCGTTCTATCTGGGGCTCAGCGGGGGAATAGGGGCGGTTGGCCGGGTAATCGGCCCCGCTTTGATGGGCGGCCTGTTCGACCAGGGCGGGCTTGCGCCCACCGGATGGCTGGCCTGTGCTATGGCGGTGCTGGCGGTAGGGTTCTTTGTATTCCACGCTTATGCTAACCGTTCAGCCCGTACTCTGGAGCAAAGTGCGGTATAATGGACAAGACCGGAACAAACCGGAAAAGCTTATAGACCAGAGAGAGAATCAGAGGTAAGGCAAGGGGTGGAGCAGTTATGCAGCAAATTAACGGGGGCTCGCTTACGATCCGTCCTTCGGAAATCAGGGATGCCCGTGAGCTGATCATTCTGGATCATATGATCTGGACGGAAGAGACAACCCCGGGGCCGCTAATGTGGCGTTCCCGGGAGGATTATTTGCTGCATGCCCCGCCGGGTTCGCAGCTGGTAGCCTTGAAGGACGGGGAAGTGTGCGGATATGTGGGCTTCGGCTGCCCTACCGGAATGGAATCCCACCGGCATGTGTGCGAGATCAATATTGCCGTGCATCCGCGGTTTCAGCGGCAGGGCATCGGCACTCAGCTGGTTGCGGCCATCAAGCGGCATGCTGCGGCGAACGGAATCCGCAAGCTCCGCCTGCGGGTACTGTCAAGCAATGAGACCGCCCTGTCGTTCTACCGCAGATGCGGTTTTTGTGAAGAGGGCCGGCTGAGGGAAGAATTTTATCTTGGCGGGCATTATGTCGACGAAGTATTTATGTACTGTATGCTGACTGGAGGGGATGCAGATGGAAGTCGTTTCACTTAACGTAGGTAAGCCGGTAACGGTTGATTACCGCGGCAAGCCGCTGGAGACAGGGATCTACAAGAATCCGGCAGCCGGTCCGGTGCAGCTCGGGGCGGAAGGGTTTGACGGGGACGGCCAGGCCGACCGGATCAATCACGGAGGTCCTGACAAGGCAGTCTGTGTCTATCCCATTGAGCATTATGCCTATTGGGAGGAGCAGCTCGGCAAAAAACTGGATTATTCCGCCTTCGGGGAGAACCTCACGGTCAGCGGACTGCTGGAAACCGAGGTATGTATCGGAGATGTGTATGAAATCGGGTCGGCAGTGCTGCAGGTGAGCCAGCCGCGCTTCCCGTGCTTCAAGCTGTCACAGAAGCATGGTGCAAATGATATGCCGGCCAAGGTGTTGGCTACGGGCTACAGCGGCTTCTATTTCCGCGTACTGCGCGGGGGCGAGATTGTTGCCGGTGACACTGTCATCAAGACAGGGTCCGGAGAAGAAGGCATTAACGTCCGGCGCGTGCTCAAGGCGATGGAGGTCGGCCGGAAGGATAAGTCGGATCTCGGGGAGCTGGCTGAGATCAGTGCGCTGACAGGGGAGATCCGCGAGGATTTCCGGACATGGCTTGAGCGGGAGTAAGTCAGCATCCTGGTTCAAAGCACAGCTGATAATTACGGCAATTTGCCGGGAGCCGCGCAGCCAAATAGCCTGGAGGACAAGCCTCCAGGCTATTTGGCGCTTAAAAGCTAAGTGCCCGCAGGGAATTGCTGTCTCCGGTTCAGCTGAGAAGCTTCCATTCGCTGCGCAGCAGCCCGTACACGGCATGGTTCACATATCCGGCCGGCAGCTTCTCCGCCTGGCGGATCACCCCTTCGAAGATAAAGCCCAGCCGTTCAGGAATTGCCCGGCTGGGCAGATTTCCGGTAGCGCAGCGGATTTCAATCCGGTTCAGCTCCATCTCCAGCAGCGCATAATCGGCAAAGACCCGGCAGGCGCTGGTCATGTATCCTTTGCCTTCATAACCTTCCCCGAGCCAGTAGCCGATGCCTGCAGAGCGGTTCTGCCAGTCGATCTCATGGTAGCCGATAATCCCGGCCAGCTCCTCCCGGACCCACAGTCCGGCAGTAAAGCCGCCGTTCTCGCTGCCCTGTCTGACCGCATTTTTAACAAAAGCATCGATATGGGCTTGTTCGGTCACGCCGTCCACCCAAGGCAGCCACTGCCTGAGCCGCTCCCGTGAACGTTCAACCAGCGGGTACATATGACGGGCATGCTCCGGCATCAGCAGTTTCAGCACAAGCTCTTCATCTATGACATAATTAAACAAGCTGCTGTCTCCTCTCCGGCGCTAGGCCTGATATCATGGTTAACGCTTTTTCCATTCGAGCGCGTAAATATCCTCTTCCAGAGACTGCATCCGCTGTACGGCCAGCATACGGCAGTCGCTCAGCGCTCCGTTGTAGATGGCCGGGCCCAGCTCCTTCAGGAAAAACTCCAGCAGATTATCCGCCGCCAGATGGCCGATGGTTTCCCCGCGTTCCATTTCGAAGTAGGCACGGATATTCTCTGTTATGATCTCACGCTGTTCTTTGGGCAGCTTGACCGGTTTCATGAATTAAGGCCCCCTTTTATGTAGATAAACTTGGAATATAGCTTTATAAATCCAATGCTACTCTATCACCGGGAGAGAAGTCAAAAGGTCTGCGCAGCACTCCGGCGTTAGCCATTTTATTGAACATTCTTCAGTTAACGGGTATATTAGTAGGAAACATGTTCATACAAGATAGTAGAACAATACAGAAGCGAAAGGTTGATAACTGTGGAGAACCGTGGAACACCCTCCAATTTCATCAAGAACGTTATAACTGAAGATCTCCGCTCGGGCAAGGTCAAGGAAGTCATCACCCGCTTTCCGCCGGAGCCGAACGGTTATTTACATATCGGTCATGCCAAGGCGATCTGGATCAACTTTACGCTGGCCGATGAATTCGGCGGCAAAACCCATCTGAGATTCGACGATACCAATCCTGTCAAAGAGGATCTGGAATACGTCAACTCCATTCAGGAGGATGTAAAGTGGCTCGGCTATGAATGGGAAGAAATGCGGTTTGCCTCCGATTATTTCGGGGAAATGTACGAGCGGGCAGAACTGCTGATCAAAAAAGGCAAAGCTTATGTGGATGATCTCAGTGCGGATCAAATCCGCGAATTCCGCGGTACGCTGACGCAGCCCGGACAGAACAGCCCTTACCGTGAGCGGAGCGTAGAGGAGAATCTGGACCTGTTCCGCCGCATGCGTGCAGGTGAATTCAAAGACGGCGAAAAGGTGCTCCGTGCCAAAATCGACATGTCCTCACCGAACATCAACCTGCGTGATCCGGTCATTTACCGGATTACCCACTCCCATCACCACAATACCGGTGATGAATGGTGCATCTATCCGATGTACACCTATGCGCATCCGCTTGAGGATGCCATTGAGAGCGTGACCCATTCCCTTTGTTCCCTTGAGTTCGAAGACCAGCGCCCGTTCTATGACTGGGTCGTTGAGGAATGTGAAATGCCGGCAGTTCCCCGCCAGTATGAATTCGGGCGGCTTAACCTGGCCCAGACCGTAACCAGCAAGCGCAAGCTGAAGCTGCTGGTGGACGAGGGTCATGTAGACGGCTGGGATGATCCGCGCATGCCGACGATTTCCGGGCTTCGCCGCCGGGGATATACTCCGGAAGCTATCCGCAGCTTCGTGCATGAAACCGGGATCTCCAAGAGCCAGGGGCTGGTCGATCTGCAGATGCTGGAGCATTTCATCCGCGAGGATCTCAAGCTGACCGTACCGCGGACCATGGCTGTTCTGCGCCCGCTCAAGGTGGTCATCACGAACTATCCGGAAGGCGAGAGCGAACTGCTCGAAGCAGAGAACAACTCGGAGAATGAGGAAATGGGCAACCGGCAGATTCCGTTCTCCCGTGAGATCTATATCGAACGCGATGACTTCATGGAGAATCCGCCGAGCAAGTATTTCCGCCTCTTCCCCGGCAACGAGGTTCGCCTGAAGCATGCCTACTTCATCAAGTGCAACGATGTGATCAAGGATGAGAACGGCGAAGTTGTTGAGCTGCACTGCACGTATGATCCGGAGACCAAGAGCGGCAGCGGATTTACCGGCCGCAAGGTTAAGGGTACGCTGCACTGGGTCGATGCCAGCCAGGCTGTGCCGGCCGAGTTCCGCCTGTATGAGCCGCTGATCTCTGCCGAGGAAGCGGAGCAGGAGGCTGAGGTCGAGGGAATGGAAGTTTCCGGGGACAAACCGGAGCCGAGCTTCCTGGATCAGCTGAATCCGAAATCGATCGAGATTCTCCAGGGATTTGTCGAGCCGGGCCTCAAGGACAGCGTGCCGCATGACAAGTTCCAGTTCTTCCGCCATGGCTATTTTAATGTGGACAGCAAATATTCTACACCCGGACATCCAGTATTCAATCTTGTAGTATCACTGAAAAGCTCGTTCCAGCCTCCTAAGCAGGGCTGAGCCGGGCCCGGTATAATAAAGCAGGCTTGGCCTCCTCCGGGAAGCCAAGCCTGCTTTATTATGTATGCTGTAAGATCAGCGGGGATACTGTTCAAGCTCAATATCCGTAATCTCGTCCTCCTGCCCGCGGGAAGGCCCGTAGCCGCCGCCGCTGATGAACAGGCACATGCAGCCAAAGCCGAGCGAGCCGATGAGGGCAAGAAAAACACCGGATTGATACATGCTCTGGGCCCCCAGATTCTGATACAGCCATCCGCCGAGAACACCGCCGAGAATGCCGGATATCCCGCTCCAGGTCAGCGTATAAAGAGCTTGTCCCGAGGAACGGTACGGACGCGGAACGAGCAGCATGGTCAGCTGTGTCCCGACATAGAAGAAGCCGCCGAACGTAATGCAGTGCAGAATCTGAATAAAAGCGACCTGCAGCGGTGTTGTCGCACCGGCCATCAGCCACCAGCGGATGACGAACAGGATGCTGACAAGTGCCAGCAAGCCCAGCAGCACCGGGATTCTGCGCTTCAAAAAACGGTCGCAGAGCAGCAGTACAGCCATCTCCAGAATAGAGGAGAGGAATACGGCGAAGCCGATCATTGATTTGCTGCCGCCAAGCTCGGTAATATACAGCGACACAAAGGTATTGTTCATTGTATTGGGGATAGATACCAGAATGCCAAAAAAGATAAAGCACAGAAAAAACGGATTATAAAAGATTTGACGGAAGCCTTTGAACGGCAGCGGTGCGGTTCCGATGGAATGATCCAGCTTCGGCAGCGCAACGAGTGCAAGCATGGCTGCACAGATCAGCGCCGCAAAAAGATAGGACAGCACCGAAACGCCGGCCCAGCCGATCACCGGGCCTGCGAGAATTGCAGTCAGGGCCCAGCCCAGCGAGCCCCAGAGCCGGAAAGAGCTGAAGCGGTGGCCCGTGCCTTGAATATAGCTGAGAATCATCGTGTTGCTCTCCGCGAACAGCGGACCCTGAAAGAAATAGAAAAACAGGATAGAGACATAAATCATTTCATATGTATGCGCCTGAAAAACGAGCTGGGACAGGACCAGCGTCCCTGTCAGCATGACGAGGACAATCCGCCGTAAATTCTGATAGCGGTCACTCCATATGCCCCAGAAAGGGTTGGCAATAATTGATACGAGTGCACCTACTGACATCAAACTCCCGATTTCCAGCTTGTTCATCCCGACATCCTGCAGATAAAGGGGGAAGAAGCTGGTGAAAAGAACGACAGTTCCATACACAAAGAAGTTGAACCATTTCAGAGAGGTGAAGGAAAGCTGCTTATTAAGGTTCTCCCGCAAATTGGGCACTCCTTTCCCGCCAGATGCCTTGCATGCATTGCTGCGGCCTAGACAGGCCCTTTTTATCACTGTAACATTTGTTGAAAAGGGATACAAACCAACTTTTGAGCTTATTAACAAAAATATATAGAAAAGTGGTGGATACTGTTGAAGATGACAGGCGTTATTCTGGCCGGCGGCCGATCGCGGCGGATGGGCGCTGACAAAGCGCTGCTGAAGCTGGCAGGCATCCCGCTGATCTCGCACAGCGCAGAGCTGCTGTCGCAGCTTGCGGACCCTGTGCTTATTGCCTGCGGCGGGGCGGAGCGGGAGGAATACCGGTTTCTTAATTTAACCATGGTCCCGGACCGGTATCCCGGTCAAGGACCGCTCGCCGGTCTGCATGCCGCACTGCAGGAATCACGCACAGCATGGACCGCCGCACTGGCCTGCGATCTGCCGCTGGCTCCCGGGGCGCTGTTCCGGTATATGGCGGAGCTTGCAGCTGCCTGTCCCGCAGGTCCGAACACACTGCAGGCCATAGTGCCCGTAAATGCTGCGGGCAAGGTCCAGCCGCTGCTGGCTTTGTACCATCACAGCGTCCTTCCTGATCTGGACCGGGCGCTGCAGACCGGACATCTCCGGGTAATGGACTGGCTGGCCGGGCTTGCTGTACACTACGTCCGCGCAGAAGAGTATCCGGGAGACTTCCGTGCCTTTGAAGCCGGACTGCTGAATATGAATACACCGGACGATTATGAGGCTGCGTCCCTACTTCACGGTGGCAGCCAGACCTCTGACCAGCAGGCTCCATAACTCATCAAACTCCCGGCTGATGCTGCTGCTGTGCCACTCATACGCATGGGAGGGATGATGGAACCGGGCCGTCGCATGGAAAACAGAACGGGCCAGCGCCGTAGTCCCGGTCAGCTGCAGGATCACTCCCTGCTCAATGCCGCGGTTCAGGATGATGCTGATCTGGCTGATAATCCGCTCAATGTGGGCCTCAACCAGATCAGCGGCCTCTTCGGTAACCGCAGCGTACATTCTGAACATCTCGTAATCCTGGGTGGCATAATGAACTTTCAGCTCTATCAGCCTGACGATATACTGGTGAAGCTGTTCCAAAGGGTTGTCCGCTGCAGAGCCGGCCAGTTCAGCCAGCGGGGCAACAATTTTCTCCTCGAGCCACCTCTCGGTTACAGCCTCTCTTAACGCAGCCTTGCTCGGAAAATGCCTGTACAGCGTGCCGTGGCTCACCCCCAGCAGCTTGGCGACATCCGTGACCGAGGCTTTGCCCGGACCATATCGGCGCAGCGTCTGTTCAGCCGCATCCAATATCTCCATCCGGCTTAAAAAAGATCCTGATCTGTTCACTGCATAACTCCCTTCCAGAAACTCAGCTTATCATAATCCCCTTCGGGTGACAAAAATTGATTAATGTCAGTTAAGTGCCCCTTTTACAATTCCGGCCAATCTCTTCATTCCTGACTCCATTTCTTCAAAAGAGGCAAAAGCGTATGACAGCCGGAGATGGCTGCTGTCGCTGCGGTCATACAGATCGCCGCTGTTCAGCAGCAGTCCGGCCCGTAATGCTGCTGCGAACAGACGGCGCTGGGGAATGGGCCAGTTCAGCGACAGCCAGATATAAAAGCCCCCGGCAGGAATGCTCCAGGAGGCCAAGCCTGTGAAATGGGCCTGCAGCAGCTGAAGCATGAAGTCACGCCGCCGGCGGAGTTTCCGGCGCAGGAGCAGCAGATGCTCTTCATGATAACCGCCATCCAGCCACCTGGCAGCAGCAAGCTGTGACAGGGAGCTTGCGCCGTAATCCGTCTGCATTTTGATATCGGCCAGCCTGCGGACTACAGGCTCCGGACCGACAATCCAGCCGATGCGCAGTCCGGGACTGGCGGCCTTCGACAGGGTGCCGAGATGGAGCACGCTGCCTTTGCTGTCCATTGCCTTCAAGGGAGGCGGAGGCGGAGCATCCAGCCACAGCTCCTGGTAAGCGCCGTCCTCAAGAACCGGAAGGCGGAGTGCTTCCGCTGTATCCATCAGCATTTCACGCCGCCCGGCATCCATCAGCAGCCCCGTAGGATTATGGAAGCTGGGGATGGTATAGAGCATCGCTGCCCGGGTCCGCCGCGCTTCCGGGGCCAGGCGCTTCAGCACCAGGCCGCCATCATCCACCGGCAGGCCGCTGAACTTCACGCCGGCTGACTGAAAGGCGTGAATGGAATAGAGGTAAGAGGGCTTCTCGAGCAGAACGGTCGAGCCGCGGGGCAGAAGCCCGAGTGCAATAAGCTGCAGGCCCTGCAGCGCGCCTGAGGTAATGAGAATCGAAGCCGGATCAGCTTCGATTCCGCTCTTTTCCAGCTCACGGCTGATGGCGCTGCGCAGCCCGGAACTGCCCAGCGGCTCCTCATAGGAGAGCGGCGGCATCCCCTTCTGCGAGAGCTCGGCAAGCACCCGGCCCATGGCTTCAACGGGCAGCAGCTCCGGAGCCGGCTCTCCGGTACCAAGCCGGATCAGTCCCGGCTCATACTCCAGCCTGTTGATTGCCTGCACGGCAGGCAGATTAGGATAGTGGCTGCCCTCCTCCACATAATCATTCCAGCTGCCGGACTGCTGTAAGACCGGTATCCCGCTGACACCGGGGCCTGGATCGGCGGAAGTCCCTGCAGCGCTTTGCGCCGTGACCCGTGTTCCGCCGCCCCGCCTTCCTTCGATCAGCCCTAATGCAGCCAGCTGGCCGAGCGCAGTCACCACCGTGCTGCGGTTAACGCCGAACCGGCGGCACAGCTCACGCTGCGGTTCCAGCCTCGTGCCTGCCGGCAGGGCCCCGCTCATGATCTGGTCTCTGAAATAGGCGGTAATCTGACTGTGCAGCGGCAGCGGCAGAGCGGGATCAGGCCGCCAGAGCCCGTTCAGGTTAGCCGGTGAATAATCCGGGCGGTACTGGTTAGACAAGGGACAGCCTCCTTTTATGAAAAAATGCAATAATAGACCGGTCCGTGCTATACATTTCAATTGAAATTATAGCATGTTTCGCCTGCTGTTTTACACTTGGTTGGGTAGTGTGCCTAAGTTTGGATGGTTACCGCGCGGCTGTTCGGGGGTACTATCAGAAGTGCGGTTCCGGATGCCGGCAGGCCGGTAGACATCTCTATATAAATCAAGAAGCAGGTGAAGAATGCAGTTATGAAGGAAGCAATAATACATGGCATGATACTGGCCTTTGGGCTTATTTTACCGCTTGGGGTGCAGAATATATTCGTATTTAATCAGGGGGCGCTGCATCCGCGCTTCCGCAGTGCGCTGCCTGTTATTGTGACAGCGGCCATATGCGATACGCTTCTGATTGCCGCTGCGGTCGGCGGAGTCTCACTGGTTATTCTCTCGCTGGACTGGCTTACGCCGGTCATTTACAGTGCGGGGATGGTATTTCTGTTCATTATGGGCTGGAAAATATGGAGTGCAGCTCCGGCGGAAGGGGAGGCTAAAAGGCTGTCGCTCAAAGGACAGGTGGGGTATGCGTTATCCGTCTCACTGCTGAACCCGCATGCACTTATGGATACTGTAGGCGTCATCGGCACGAATTCCCTGCAATATGGCGGTGCTGAACGGTGGGCGTTCGCCGCTGCAACGGCGGGGGTCTCCTGGATATGGTTCCTGGGTCTTGCGGCAGCCGGCAGGCTGCTTGGCAAAGCGGATTCGTCAGGCAAGGGAATCAGGCTGCTTAACAAGGCCTCTGCTGTGCTGATCTGGGGAATTGCCGTTTATATGGGTATGCAGTTGCGGGAGTCATTATAAAAAATCCCCACAAAGTGAAGCTTTGCTTCAATGCGATTCAGGCACTTTGCCGGGACCCCCAATATATACTTTCTGATATGTTAAAAACACAAGCAGCCCTTCCGCTGAGGAAGGGCTGCTGTTTGGTTTACACGAAGGGTCAGCCGCCGATCTGGGACATGCGCCGGGCGGTCGGGGTGTGGCTCTGCGCCTTTTTCTCCAGGGCCAGCGCCATTTCGTGGTTATGCGGCTTGTTGCCGAGCGCCTGGCGGAACAGCGCCTGCACCGCCGCAGGGTCGCCCGTCAGCGGCCGTACATTATATTCATCCGCCCAATAGAGGCAGGCCTTGATATGACCGTCTGCGGTAAGCCGCAGCCGGTTGCAGTTGTCGCAGAAATGCTCGCTTACCGGGTGGATCAGCCCGAAGGTGCCCTGCGCCCCCAGAACACGCCGGTTCTGCGAGGGTCCGTTGCCTGAGGGCATATCGGCTTCCTCGGTTGCCCAGCCCGCTTCTGTGCACGCCTGAATCACGGTCTCCAGCGGCAGGTAAGTCTGGCGCCAGGAATCGCTGGCACTGCCGATCGGCATATATTCAATGAACCTTACATTCAGCGGACTGTTCAGGGTCAGCGAGATAAAATCCTTGATCTCATCATCGTTGATGCCTTTCATCAGTACGACATTCAGCTTAATCGGCGAGAGCCCTGCAGCTTCGGCAGCCTCAATTCCCTTAAGCACCTTGGCGACATCCCCGCCGCGAGTAATCATGGCAAAGCGGTCCTGGCGGAGTGAATCCAGGCTGATATTGATCCGGGACAGGCCTGCCTGCTTCAGCACAGCTGCTTTGGCCGGGAGCATAAGCCCGTTAGTAGTAAGCGAAATATCATCTATGCCGGGAATGGCCGAAATCATGGCTACAAGGTTCTCCAGGTCCTTGCGCACAAGCGGTTCGCCGCCGGTCAGCCGGACCTTGCGCAGCCCGAGCGGCGCCAGCGCCTTCACTACAGCGGTAATTTCCTCATAACTCATAATCTCGTCCTGCGGCTGGAATTGCATTCCTTCCGCCGGCATACAATAAATGCAGCGCAGGTTGCAGCGGTCTGTAACCGAAATGCGGAGGTAATCATGTAAACGCCCAAAAGGGTCCGTCAGCGGCTCCATAGCGATGCTCCCTTCAAATGCAGTATTAGTTCTGATCTATTTTAAATTTTAAAGACTGGTTTCTCCGGCGTCAATGCACAAAGTGGCGGAAAAGAACAACCTAAATGATAGCTGACCGAAGACCGAAGGCAGAGTCTAAATTTGACAGAAGTACGACAATTCCTGGGAATAGCCATAAAATGCTCACCGAAAGCGCTTAACATATTCGATATAATTTAAGTATAAGAATTGAATTCAATTTTGCTTGCATTTTTGCGAAGAGTACAGCTATGATACCGAAGGTGCGCGGAGGCCAGTCGTCAACTGCGCCCGGTAAAACCATTAGGGAGGATTTGCAAAATGACTATACCAACCGTTCCATCGCTTGTCGTGCCGGAGGCCTTTAGCCGTTGGCTGGAAAGCCGGGGATTAATATATCAGATACTGGTAGATTTTTATGGAAGAAAGCCGTCGCTTTCACTGGTTGCACAGTGGAGCCGTAACCGCCAGATGGGGACCGCCGCGGAAATGACAGAAGGCGGACGGGAGTTGAAGCGCTACCTCTGCAGCCAGGAGCCCGCTATGCTGCCGCAGATCTGCGAGAAGGAGAGCCTGGAGTATAACCGGCTGATGAATGAGCTTGCGGTGAGCAGCTTTGCGCCGCGTGAAGCAGCGCAGCTGGGCCGTGAGAAGGAGTTCTGCAACGTGATTTCGGACGTATATGCTTCTGCCGGCATCGTGTTCAAGAAATGCAGCGGTGAAGCTGATGACCATATCAGTATTGAGCTGGAATTCATGGCTGTCATGCATGAACGGATGCTGTTTAACAGCTTCTCAGTCAGAAGTGCCATGGAACTGCTGGAAATCCAGGAGGCATTTCTGGAGGAGCATCTGCTGAAATGGACACCGCAGTTCTGCGAACGCTTGAACGCCGTGACCAGCAGCCCGCTGTATCTCGGTCTGAGCCATATGCTGGAGGAATTCCTGCCGCAGGATCTGCAGATGCTGAAGGCCTGGAAGTCTTACCTGGAGAGCAGTGCTGCAGAGATGGCTTAGTCTGCCTGCTGCGGTAACAAATACACATACAACAAGAAGGCGCCCTCCCGGTTCGGGAAAGGCGCCTTCTTGTTGTATTGCTGCTGTATACAGTGCTGTTAGTCAATAACCTTTTTGCTGCGGAACTTCATCAGGAATTCATAGACGACCGGCACAACGACCAGTGTCAGCAGTGTGGAGCTGATCAGACCGCCAATAACGGTCACGCCCAGACCCTTGGAGATAATGCCCGCGCTGTTCTCCAGGCCCGTAACCAGCGGCAGCAGAGCGCCGATGGTAGCAAGGGCTGTCATCAGAATCGGACGCAAGCGGGTGCCTCCGGCTTCAAGCAGGGCCTGACGGGTCGGCATTCCCTCATTTTCTTTATGAATAACACGGTCGATCAATACGATCGCATTGGTAACGACAATACCGATCAGCATAAGTGCACCCATCAGTGAGGAGACGTTCAGCGTCTCACCGGCCAGAAGCAGTGCCACGAGCGCTCCGATCACAGTGAAAGGAAGGGAGAACAGAATCGCAAACGGTGCCAGCCCGCCGCCAAAGGTAACGACGAGCACAAAATACACAATGGCGACAGCTGCTGCCATAGCAATGCCGAGCTGGCCGAACGTTTCATTGATTTGCTCGGTAACCCCTCCGAAGCTGATTGTCACGCCATCCGGCAGATCGAGTGCTTCAATTTTCTCTTTGACGCTGTTGGACGCGCTGTTTACGTCTGCAGCAATGATCTCTGCAGTAACATCCACGCTCATTTTGCCGTCAATGCGTGTAATCGAATCCGGCGAAGTTCCTTTCTCGATGGTCGCCACCTGGCTGATCGGCACTGTGAAGCCGAGCGGTGAGGCCAGCGTCGCATTTTCCATTTCCTGAATGCTGCTGTAAGTGGTTGTGTCAGCTTCAATGTACACATTGTAGTTCTTGCCGTCCACATCCACTTCAGTCAGTACAGGGCGGGTATTAACCGGACTCAGCTTCATGGCAATCTGCCCTGCAGTCAGTCCGAGAGCGCTGAGTTTGGCTTGATCAGCTACAACAGTGTACTGCTCATAAGCCTCAGTGAGGCTGGTCTCCCCGTCCTTGAAGTTATCGGTGTCAGCGTTCACGATGCCGGCAATCTCATCGGCTACCGGCTTGAGCTGATCCAGGGTATCGCCGAATACATTCACGGTCAGCGTGCTGCCGCCAAGACCGCCTCCGGCCATGCCGGACATGTCTCCCCACTCGCCTTCAGGCACTTCCTGGGCCAGACCTTCAATCAGATTTTCTTTGACGGTTTCGAAATCCGGCGTATCGCTGTCATAGGAGATGTAGAAGAGCCCGGAATTGCCGGAGCCCATTCCCATAAATCCGCCGCCGCCGATAGAATACTGCATGTTGTCGATATGTTCCTGTGCCAGAATATATTTCTCGGCCTTGAGGCCCAGCTCCCGGACATCCTCGGTTGTCTGGCCTGCTTTTGGCGAGAAGGTCATGATTACACTCTTGTCTTCCTGGGAAGGCATGAAGCTTACACCGATCGGCTTGATCAGGAACAGGCTGCCTGCCAGCAGGAGAACTGCAGCGCCGAATGTAATCAGCTTGTGGTTAAGACACCAGTTCAGAATCTTTTGATATCCCACGGACATTTTGCCCGGTTTCTCCACATGCTGGTTCTTGCCTTTTTTCAGACCGTTCCGGAAAAGGGTATGCGCCAGTGCCGGCACAAGGGTAATCGCTACAACCAGTGAAGCCAGCAGAGCGAAGACCATAGTCAATGCGAACGGCAGGAACAGCTCGCCCACCATACCGCTGACAAATGCAAGCGGCAGGAACACGGCAATCGTTACGATTGTAGAGGACATGATCGGCACGAACATTTCACGCGTGGCCGCACTGATCAGTTCTCTGCCGCGCAGCTTCTCGCCGGGAAGTGCCAACCGCCGGTATATATTCTCAATAACTACGATGGAGTCATCGACTACCCGGCCGATAGCGACGGTCATCGCGCCAAGTGTCATCATGTTGAGCGTTATATCCATCTGGCGCAGAAGCAGAACAGCAATGAGCAGCGACAGCGGGATGGAAATAATTGAAATAATAGTAGAGCGGATATTCCGCAGGAACAGCAGAATAATCAGCACGGCGAACAGGGCGCCGAACGCTGCCTTGGACAGCATGGTATGCACGGAATCCTCAATCGGCTTGCCTTGGTCGAGGAGAACGGTAAGATCGATGGATTTGTACTGCTGCTTCAATTCTTCCGCAGTATCCTTGACGCTGTTAACCACTTCAACGGTATTGGCATCGTTACCCTTAACAATCTGGATCCCGATCGATTCCTGGCCGTTGGTGCGCGAAATAGACTCCGATTTGCCGACCACTTCAATGGCGGCAAGTTCGCCCAGCTTCACTGTCGGAAGACCGGCAGCTGCAGCAGCTCCTGCCCCTGCACCGGCGGCACCCGCACCGGCATCCGTACCAGCTCCTGCGCCAGCCCCTGCCCCTGCAGCCCCAGCCCCTGCCCCTGCAGCCCCAGCCCCTGCACCCGCAGCAGACGGAACAAGCGGGATAGCCAGATTCTCAAGATCCTGGACGGTAGTGATATTGCCGTCAACCACAACTGCCTTCTGTGATTCCTCCATTTCGAACAGTCCGAGAGGAACGCGCAGGGAAGAAGCTTGAACAATCCCTTTAATTGTATCTTCGGTCAGGCCGTACTGGTTCAGCTTCGCCTGGTCGAATTCCAGAGTAACTTCCTTCACATATTGTCCGGAAATTTGTACGGAAGCTACACCTTCGAGATCCTCCAGTGCAGGGCGGATATCATTCTCCGCGATGCGTGTCAGATCCTCCAGATCACCTGATTCGCCGTCAGTCAGACTGAGGGAGACAACCGGAAGTGAACTGAGGCTGAAACGGGAGATTTGCGGCTTCTGTGCATCGTCCGGCAGCGGCACATCGTTCAATGCTTCACGAACCGCTGCAGTGGCGTTATCCAGATTGGTCCCGTAATCGAACTCGATCTGAATGCTTGAGGCATTCTCCAGCGAGGTGGAAGTAACCAGCTTGACACCGTCGACGTTGCGGAGCTTCTGCTCCAGCGGTTTGCTGACATCGTTAACGACACCTTCAGGTGCAGCACCGGGATAAATCGTTGTTACGCTGAGATAAGGAATACTGATATTAGGCAGCGTCTCCTGTTTCATGGTCAGACCGCTGTACAAGCCGGCGAATGTAATGATAATCGTCAACAGCCATATGGCGAACTTGTTCTTAAGCGAAAAATTAATCAGGCTTTTCATCAGCTGTGTTTCTGCTCCTCTCGGGCCTTTTCAGATGAAAGGCCTCCTATAATTTTATTTATTCCGTGAGGCATGCAAACCGCAGGAGCCCTGCATGTAAGGGGAAATGAGCACCTTCAGCTCTGAAAGCTCTGCGGCGAGCGCGGGATAATTCTGCAGATTATAGAGCATCCCATTAATGATTGCTTTGCGCGGCTGGGGCATAAGAATCTCGCTTTCCAGAATGGTCAGCGATTCCAGCGCCTCTTCCTCATCATCCGGTCCCAGTCCCGGGCCGGAGGCGATGGTTGACTTCATTGTTTTGATGAGCTGCAGCGGATTGTGCCGCTGGCCCTCCTCCGAGTTCTCCACCCAGCCTGCAAGCACGGCGGCAGAGATTAGCGGAGTCGGCCGTGATGCCAGCAGACCTGATACGAGAATGTCCATGAGGTCCACCAGGTGATCAGCTACATGAGGTATGGATACAGGGACATCCCGGCCAAAAATAACCTTGAGGTAAGAAGCGATCATTCCGTTCGCGAACAAAGCCAGGTCCCCGGTATAGGGCAGAATTTCTTCCCCGTACATATTCTTAAGCCTGTTCTGGAACCAGAGCAGCAGCAGCCCGTTGGTTTTGCGCAGCCATTCCGGCAGTTCCATTCCGTCTTTTCCGGCAAATTCCTGAATTTGGCGCTGCAAAAACTCGCGGAGCTCGTATACATGATTAAGCAGAATTTCGATCTGGTTGCGCAGCTTTTCCCGCGGAGTTCTCCTTGTCTCCAGCTCTTCCTGCTGAAGGGGATCGCGGATCATGCGGAAGCAATATATGTAAATGCTGCGTTCCAGCTCCTCCTTGGATTTGAACACAAGATACAGGCTGCCCTTGGAGATCCCGCACAGCTCGGCAATTTCCTGCATCGAAGTGGAAGAGGAGCCTTTGACAGCGAATAGCTGCATAGCTGTTTTGATAATCAGTTCTTTTTTGCCGGCATTTTTGTCGATCACAGAGTCTTTAACTCCTTTCTTTGACCCATAAGTTCTATAATTGACCCTGGAGTCAAACCGATTATAGTATAAATTTTTAACTAACACAAATTCCGGTGCATACTGGTTACATTATTGTTGTAATTGCCGTTTTGGAGTGTTTATCTGTAGGAAGAAAATCATTAATCATGTAATATATAAATGTGACATTTTAGTGATGAACGGTAGAAAGAGAAGGTAGATCGCATATGAGACGAGGGCTGCAGGCTATAGTCATTATCGGGGCTTTGCTGGCATTTTATTATTTTGGTTTCGGCATTTTCGGAAGTACGGCCGGCACGATAATCAGTATCTTTTCCACCCTTACAGTCATTTCCATCGGGCTGGGAATCTTCATGGAGAACCGCAACCCCTCCACTACGATGGCCTGGATTCTGCTGCTGGCGCTGATTCCGGTGGTTGGACTGGTCCTGTATTTTTTGTTCGGGCAAAATGTATTCAAGCGGCGCAAGTATGATAAAAAAGCACAGCGCGACCTGATGGCCTATGAGCGGATCGAAAATGATGCCCTGCGCATGCACCATGACTGGTCGGTCTTTGATACTTCCCGCCAGAAGCTGCTGGGGCTGTCACAGCGGCTTGCGCGCACACCGGTATCGTTCAGCTCCGAGACCCGAATTCTCACCAACGGGGAGGAGACCTTCGGGACCCTGCTGCTGGAGCTGCGGCAGGCGCAGCATCATATCCATATGGAATACTATATCTTCCGGGCCGACCATATCGGCACACGGATCCAGCAGATTCTGATCGAGAAGGCCCGGGCGGGCGTTGCGGTCCGGTTCATGTATGACGCGGTGGGCAGTATGCAGCTGTCCAAAGCTTTTCTCAAGGAATTGAGTGATGCGGGTGTACAGGTAGCGGCCTACGGAAATTCAACATCCTTTTTCTCCAGCCGGGTCAATTACCGCAATCACCGTAAAATTGTCGTTATTGACGGCGATGTCGGCTTTATGGGCGGGCTCAATGTCGGCGATGAGTATCTAAGCCGCAGCAAAACCTACGGGTTCTGGCGCGATACGCATATGCTGCTTAGAGGCGAAGCGGTGCGTACCATGCAGATTATATTCCTGCAGGACTGGATGCATACGACCGGTGAGAAAATACTGGAGCAGGACTATCTCTCCCCGCAGCTGCGCTTCACAACAGGTGACGGGGCCGTGCAGATTATCGCCAGCGGACCGGATAACGAGCGCCGGGCGCTCAAAAATATATTTTTCTCCATGATTACCTCTGCGGAGAAATCGGTCTGGATTGCCAGCCCGTATTTCATTCCCGACGAGGATATCCTGACTGCGCTGCGTGTGGCGGCCATGTCCGGCCTGGATGTGCGCCTCCTGTTCCCGGCCAAGCCGGACAAATGGATTCCATTTCTCGCTTCGCATTCCTACTTCCCGGCACTGCTGGAATCCGGCGTAAAGATTTATGAATATGAGAAGGGCTTCATTCACTCCAAGCTGCTGATCACCGACGGTGAGGTGGCCACGATCGGTACGGCGAATATGGATATGCGCAGCTTCCATCTGAATTTTGAGGTCAATGCGCTGCTGCTGCAGACAGAGAGCGTGGCGCGCGTCGTGGCTGATTTTGAACGTGACCTGCTTTCCACGCGCCAGATCGTGCATGAGACCTTTATGAACAAACGGCTGCTGGAACGGCTGCTGGAATCTGCGGCCCGGCTGATGTCGCCGCTGCTCTAGCCTCTCCGGCATCGCCAGCAGGCTGAAGGATAGGCCAATCAACATACAAAAGACCGCCGGTGAAAGCTGTATAAGCTTGCCGGCGGTCTTTGCTGTGTTCAAACTAGAATGTAGTAAAGCCAAGGACAGTCTGCATCCGGAAAACAATATATTTAAGCCATGTGGCATCGCTCAGATAATCATCCAGCGGCAGGCTGTATTCCGCTCCTTCGTTGTTCCACAGACGGTTGAAGTAACTCTCCAGCCCGCTGTACAGCGGCTGGTCTTTCGGGACACCGACCCAAAGGTTATTCTCCAGATTGTAATCATCCAGATTACGTGTGGTGAAGTTTGTTGAACCGCTAAGAATGATGGAATTGCCCGAGGCTTTGGATACGAACAGCAGCTTGGTGTGATACTGCTCCATGCCTGTGTTATACCAGCGGATAGTGAGATTCCCGCCGGAGCGGCGTATCAGATTCCAGGCTACCGGCCGGTTCGGAATCCCGATTTTATCACGTCCGAAGGCATTCTGATTGGGATCCAGCAGCAGCCGCACTTCGGCGCCGCGTCCGGAGGCCGTAAGCAGTGCATTGATAATATCATCATCAGCGAGGTAGAACATCCCCATCCAGACGGTGTCTCCCTGCCCGGCCGAGCCGATAGCCTCCAGCGCATATTTATTAACCTTTCCTTCGGTCAGATAGCGGATTTCCAGCGGACCGTCCGCCTTTGTGCTGTTTTGTTCAAAAACAGGCTGCTTGCTGAGCAGCGGTCCTGCACCTGAAAGATCGGCCGCGGCCTGCTCTGTCTGCAGAATATCGCCGATGATCGGGCCCTGCACTTCCAGGGCGATGTTGGAATGGTAGGCACTGGCATCGTGAATATTGCCGGAGGAGATCAGTGCGGTTTTCTCGCTGACGACCACCTTGCGGTGATTGGCTTTTACATTCAGCAGCTTTAAATAAGAACGGGCCGTAATATCCGGTCCCCCGCTTGCCATAAGATTCGGAATCCAGCCGGTTCCGGACTGTCCGAACCATTGGATAAAGGTACGCCAGACTGCCGAATATGCCGGAGTGGAGTCGCGGAGATCATCTACATCGGTCATTACCACCTTGATTCCGGCCTTTTTCATATCTTCGAGCAGCGGATTCGGGGCAGAGCCGTAGTTGGTGTTGACTTCATCTGTTATAAAGACGATCTCCATCGCAGGATGGGCTGCCTGATGGGCAACCAGTTTATCGGCAAGCTGCCGGCTGACCGCCGGAAACTGCTGGTCTTTGTGTGTATAGCCGTTAAACAGGAACAGGTCGATCACAAGAAACTGCCGCGATTCATCGATGATCTGCAGAATTCTCGGAAGAATCTGCTCTTCACGCTGTCCTCCGGCGCTGCCGTCCTGGTAGGTCAGGTCATGCCATAGATGTACGCGCTCGGCCTTATACAGAGGGCTTTCATAAGAAAGCCCGGGAGGCAGCGGCTTATGCGTCTGGTAGATCATTACCCCGATCAGCCACAGGATCAGCACGGCAGCAGCCGGGAGCCAGATGGAACGCTTGTGTGAGGAATGCTGTCCGGGCATAGAGGACGGGTCTGTTCCATTTACAGCTGAATCGGCAGGGCCGTGTTCGGGATGAATGGGATGTTTGCCTGGATTCATGGAATAGCCCTCCTGAGTGTGCATGAACTGCGGGCTGTACGTGCCCGCTCCGGTATTGTATCTACCTATTAACACCCGTGAAGTAGAAGTGAAGCAGCCGCTGCAAAAACACCATAATTTACAGTGTGGCATAAGCCGGACATCCTTATCCATATCAGACCATTGGCCAGGGGGAGTTCTCCTGTAATGACATTCTATACAAGCAATTGTATAATTAGCGTAAATGATTTGTATAAGGTTTAAGTTATGTGGGATACACTGCTTTAGGAGCGGAAAAGGAAAGTGAGTGAGATTCAGTGATGTACTCCATCAAACAGGTTGTCGAAATGCTGGACATTCCGTCCGTCACACTGAGGGCCTGGGAAAGCAGATACCAGGCGGTGATTCCTGAACGGACGGATTCCGGCTACAGGCTGTACAGCCAGGAGAATATCGAGGACCTGCGTTATCTGAAGGAGCAGACCGAGAAGCAGGGGATCAGTATTTCTCACGCTGTCCGGCTGCTGAAGGCGGGCAAGGAGAAGCGGCTGGATGAGCGGATAAGCCTGCCGGCCGGAACGCCTGAGGAAGCCATCGGCAAAATGAAACAGCAGATCTATAACGCTTTGCTCGAATTTCAGGGCGAACGGGCAAATGCGCTGATTGATTTCGGCTTCTCGCTGTACGGCTACGAAACGATGTTCCACCAGGTGCTGGTTCCGGTCCTCATCCGGGTTGGCGATGCCTGGGAGGAAGGAACAGCGACGGTGGCGCAGGAGCATTATATGACACATATGATTTCGAACAGGTTTTATCAGTTTTTTAACGTATTTCCGGTTTATGCTCATCTTCCCAAGGTGCTGGCCTTCTGTCCCGAGGGTGAGCATCACCAGGTGGGGCTTCTGCTGTTCTCGCTGTTTCTGCGGAAGAACGGGGTGGAAGTCATTTATTTGGGGGCCAACACGCCGGAGGAGGGGGTGACAGCCATGCTGGCCAAGCAGAGCCGCATTGGCGTGGTCTGCCTGTCGCTCACAGACAAGGAGCGGCTTACCTACTGCGAAGGGCTGATCAGCCGTCTGCAGGAGTCTTTTCCGGACCTGCAGTTCATAGCAGGCGGCAAAGCTTATGAAGAGGCTGAAGTTCCCTCGTCCGGCAGGCTTCATGTGCTGAGCGGGTCCTCGGAGCGCTGGCAGGAATGGTATGAACAGGTGTTTCCGGGCATTAAAATTAAATATTAACGGTAAAAACGGGCATGTAGTCCCTCCGGGCCGCTGTAAAGCGGCTGGAGGGGCTTTTTTTATAGGAATAAGCGTGCTTTCCGCCAGGGTGAGTTAATGTACAATGACCGAATGTTTACAACCTTGTTGAAAGTATGTATGATATTTGTATTATTTATGTATAGTGATTGTATAAGGTTTTTGAGGAGGAGAACATTTGACTGGACGAAACAGCACCGCAAGGGTTGCCGTGGTCGGGGCGGGTCCGGGAGGGCTTGCTGCTGCCATGCTGCTTGCGGCCGAGGGCTATGAAGTGGAGGTTTACGAGAAGCAGGATGATGTTGGCGGGCGTTCCGCAGAGCTAAGGCTCGGGGAATACCGCTTTGACCGCGGAGCCACTTTTCTGATGATGCCCCACCTGCTGGAGGAGCTCTTTGCTTCTGCGGGCCGCTCCCTGAGTTCTTATGTTTCTTTAAAAGAGCTTGACCCGCTCTACTCGCTGCACTTCGGAGACACCGTATTTACCCCCTCCACCCACCAGGAAAGAACGGCAGGGGAGATTGAACGGCTGTTTCCCGGCAACGGGGCAGGCTACCGGCGATTTATGTCCGACGAGGCTGAAAAGTTCGAGAGAGTAATGCCGCTCCTGCAGCGCCCTTTTCAAAAGCTGGGGGACTACGTCAAAAAGGATGTATTCCACGCGCTGCCGAAGCTGCATGCGGCGGATACCGTTTACAACCGGCTGTCCAAGTATTTTGATGACGAACGGCTGCGCTGGGCATTCACGTTCCAGGCCAAATATCTGGGAATGTCGCCATGGGATTGTCCCGGCACCTTCACCATCCTTTCATTTTTAGAGCACCGTTACGGGCTTTATCATCCCATTGGCGGCATTAACCGGGTGCTTCGGGCTATGGGCGAAGTGATTGCCGAGCATGGCGGACGTGTCCATACTTCGTGCGGCGTGCAGCGCGTCATTGTACAGAACGGGCAAGCGGCCGGGCTGCTGCTGGAGAACGGCGACAAGGTGGAAGCGGATTATGTGGTGATCGGAGCGGATTTCGGTTCTGCGATGACCCGGCTGTTCGAGCCAGGCGTCCTGAAACGTTATGCACCGGATAAAATCGCCCGCAAGCGCTACTCCTGCTCAACGGCAATGCTGTATCTGGGCGTGGACGGCCCTGTGGGGCTGGGCCATCATTCCGTACATTTTGCCGAGGACTACCGCCGGAATGTAGACGAGATTACACGCCAGGGCATCCTGTCCGATGATCCGTCCATCTATGTTCATAACCCGTCGGCCATTGATCCGACACTGGCGCCGGAAGGCAAGTCTTCCCTCTATGTGCTGATGCCGGTGCCGAATTTGACGTCCGGAATCAACTGGCTGCAGGAGAAGGAAGCCGTGGAGGCCCGGATGATGGAACGGCTGGAGAAGATTCCGTCCCTGGCCGGGTTGTCCGGCAGAGTAGAGGAGCGCCTCTTCTTCTCGCCGATGGATTGGCAGTACAAACTGGACGTATATAACGGCGCAACCTTTAATCTGGCCCATGACCTGGGCCAAATGATGTATCTGCGCCCGCACAACACCTTCCAGGAGGTACGCAATCTGTGGCTTGTCGGGGGCGGAACGCATCCCGGCAGCGGCCTGCCGACGATCTTCGAGTCGGCCAAGATCAGTGCCCGGCTGCTGAAGGAGCATGACCGCGCAGTGCGCGGGCGGAGCGTACAGGTGGCCGCCGGCCCGGGGGTGTCCCTGTGAGCCGGGTCGCCGTTGTCGGCAGCGGGATCGGCGGATTGACGGCTGCGCTGCTGCTCAGCCGCCGCGGGCACGCGGTTACCGTATATGAACGTGCCGGGCAGGTCGGCGGACGGGTCGCTTTTGAAGAGATGGGCCCGTACCGGATTGACCGCGGCCCGACGATCGTCCTCCTGCCGGAGATGCTGACCGGCATCCTGGAAGAGGGCGGGCTCCCGCCCGGCAGCCTGGAGCTCCTGCGCTGTGATCCGCTCTGCCGGATTCACTTCAAGAGCGGACGCGTCCTGACCAAGCTCGGCGGAACAGAGGAGCAGGCTGCCGAGATTGAGCGGCAGTATCCCGGTGAAGGCAAAGGCTTTCTCCGGTTTATGAAGGACATGGCCCGGCTATACCCGCAGGGCAAGGCATCCTTTCTGGAACGGGATTATCCGTACCGCCGGCAATTTTTCAGCCCGGCCAACCTTGCCCTGATGACCCGCCTGCGGGCTTACAAAAGCCTCCGTTCGGCAGTCGGCGGTTATTTCCGCAGCGAGGAGCTGCGTGACGCCTTCTCACTCCAAAGTTTATATATCGGAGGTGCCCCTTTCCGTACCCCGGGTATTTATACCATGCTGCCTTATGCCGAGAGTGCCTTCGGCATCTGGATGCTGAAGGGCGGATACGGAATGCTTCCGCAGATCCTGTCTGCAGAGCTGCTCCGCAGAGGCGTGCAGATTTATACGGATACTGAAGTCGAATCGCTGATTGTAGAGAACGGGCGCTGCCGGGGTATAAGGACCGGAGGCGCTGAGACAAGGTACGACGCTGTATTATATAACGGTGAATTTCCGTACCTGGAAGAGCTTCTGCCTCAGGAGCTGTTCAAGACAAGCCAGCCTGCCGCCAAGCCTGCGGAGAAGATGAATGCTGCGCGCAGACAGAAAATTCCGCGCGGGAATTACCAGCCCTCCTCCGGATGCCTGCTGATCTACGCGGGGGCCTCCAGACGGTGGCCGGAGTCGGAGACCCACCAGTTTTTCCTGCCGGAGAGCCTGGATGACAATCTTCGCGAGCTGTTCGATCACGGCCGGATTTCGCATCTGCCCTCTTATTATGTATTTAACCCGGTTATGGCCGATGATCAGGCTGCTCCTCCGGGAGAAAGTGTGCTGTATTTCCTTATCCCCGTCCCGGCTGATCCAGGTCTTAACTGGGATGAAATTGCCGGACCGCTGGCAGACCGGGTACTGGCTGATGCAGAGGAAAGAGGTTTTCCCGGCCTTTCCGCAAGTCTTGTCTGGCGCAAGCTCCGTACACCGGCAGATGCAGAACAGGAAGGACTGTTCGGAGGAGGCAGCTTTGGAATTGCGCCGGTGCTTAGCCAGCTGGGCGTTTTCCGTCCCCAGCCGAAGCCGTATCCCATTAAAGGCCTTTATGCCGCAGGCGCTTCCGTGCATCCGGGGGGCGGCGTACCGATTGTAATGCAGGGAGCCCGGATGGCCGTTCATGAAATGATAAAGGAGCTGAGTGACGATGAACAAAGAAATCTTGGGGCAATGTGAAGAGCTGATGAAGAAGGGATCCTCATCCTTTCATAAAGCTTTTGCCGGATTGCCGAGTCCGCGCCGTGAAGCTGTGCATGTCATTTATGCCTTTTGCCGGATGATTGATGACAGTGTGGATGAGCCGGAGCGTTCGCCTTACAGCATTTACGAGCTTCGCCGCCACTTTAACGAGCTGGAGACGGCGGGCGGTCATTTTATCTGGCCTGCGCTGCGCTGGCTGTTCGCGGGTTTCCCGCAGCTTGACCGTGAACCGTTTCTGCTGCAGATGGAGGGGCAGATAAGGGATCTGTCTTTTACACACTATGATACGATGGAGCAGCTGGAAAGCTACTGTTATCTGGTGGCCGGCACCGTCGGGGAAATGCTGCTTCCCGTGCTGCGTGATGATGCCAATGAAGACGCCCGGACAGCGGGTATTGCGCTGGGGATCGGGATGCAGATTGTAAATATCATCCGTGATGTGGGTGAGGATCTCGGCAAGGGACGCAGATATGTGCCGCTGCAGCTTATGCTCAGGCATGGTTACAGCCAAAGTGATCTGGAGAGCGGCCTGGTTAACGGGGCATTCGTCGGGTTGCTGCAGGAACTAAGAGCTGAAGCGTTGCACTGGTTTGAAAAAGGATTGGCCCATGTAGAGACATATCCGCCTGAAAGCGGTATGGCTGTGGAGCTTGCCGCCGCCTTTTACGCCGGAATTCTTGATTCCGTAGCAGCTGCCGGATATGATGTGTTCCGCGGACGGGCTTATGTCAGCGATGAGGCTAAGCTGCAGATGTTCATGCGTACAGCGGCACGATATGCTTCGCGGCTTGAAGAGGGATCAAGCAAAGCGGGAGTGTCCTAGATGGTCAGGACGGTATTCTGGATCTGGTACTTTATCGGTGCACTGCTGCTGGTCCTGTTCAGTATTCCGGAAAGTCTGAAGTTCTCAAGCGGCCTGTTTCTGGTTTTTTATGCGGCATATGCCGGTGATCTGCTGATTAAGGGACGGGAGTACCCACTAATGGCCGACCGGTCAGTCATTTATTCGGAAGAACTGCGCAAGCCTTCCCTCTGGCTGGGTTTTCTCGTGATCTGGACCGGCGGAATGGCTGTGGAGTGGTTCGGGGTCCATACCGGGCACCTCTTCGGCGCCTATGAATATTCCGATGCGCTCGGTCCGCTGCTGTTTGGAGTCCCGGTCACCCTGGGCTTCGCCTGGATCGCTGTCGTATGTAATGCCGCTCTTCTGAGCCGGGATTTCGGCCAGTCCGGCTGGAGGTTCCTGGTCCTGAGAGCCCTGCAGGTCGGATTCTGGACGGTACTGCTTGATCTCGTCCTGGATCCGGTTGCCCATGCCAGGGAGTTCTGGGTATGGGGGAGCAACGCGGGCGGATTTTACGGGGTGCCCTGGAGCAATTTTGCCGGCTGGCTGCTGATCGGGTCGCTGCTTTCACTGGTATTGCCGAACGCCCGGATATCTGCCGCAGCTGTCCGCCGGGGGACCCGCCTGTACCAGGGGTTTGTCATCCTGTTCGGACTGGTGGGGCTGCGCGAGGATCTGCCGCTCTGTATGGTCATCGCCGGACTTGCCGCCGCTCTTGCTGAAGGGAGTCTGCGTTATGCTGGAAGCCGCGAGATCCAAAAGGTTTAACGCCTTATTTTACCGCTACAATTCGCTTTATTTACTGCGCAGGCATTTCCGGTTCATCGGCATCTCAGGCGATTTGCAGCCGGCGGAAGCTGCGGACAGGCCTGTATTGTATCTGATGAACCACAGCTCCTGGTGGGATGGGCTGCTTGCCTATCACGCTGCCGGGAGGTCCGGCGGCCGCGACCACTATTACATGATGGAAGAGGAGCAGCTCCGCAAGTATGCATTTTTCCGCAAAATCGGCGCCTATTCAATCAATAGGCACAGCAGCAGTGATATCGGGGTCTCCCTGCGGTATACGGCAAAACTGCTGCGGGAAGGCGGCAATGTGTGGATATATCCCGAAGGGGAAATTCTGCCGCTTGAGCATCGTCCGCTTGTGCTGAAGGAAGGCGCGGCAATGGTGCTCCGTCTGTGTCCTGAGGCAGCTGTTGTACCGGTAACACTCTATCACGGCTTGTTTTTTCACTCCAAGCCGGAAGCGACGCTTCTTGCGGGCCAGCCCGTTATCCGCCCGTGGAAGGATATGGACAGGCAAAGCATCAACGGTATGCTGCAGGCTGTTCTCCAGCAGCAGCTTGACGAACACCGCCATTCCATCCTGATTCACAAAGGGCGTATGCCGGAAAGCTTCAGGCCGCTTATGACAGCAGGAAGATCAACCAATGAATGGTTTGACGCCTGGCGTGGCAGGGCAAGCCGATGATTACTGTACTCCAGGTTATTACAGGCATTGTACTGCTGCAGCTGCTGTTTGCGCTGTGGAACGCGTCCAGGCTTCCGGTGCTCGGTTCGGTGCGGGGCAAAGAGAGGTACGGCAGTAAACCGGGGAGACCTGTGCAGCGCTTATCTGTACTTATACCTGCCCGGGATGAGGCGGATAACATTGCGGACTGCCTTAGGTCGGTGCTGAATTGCCGCACAGATGGAACCGAACTGGAGATCCTCGTGCTTGATGATCAGTCACAGGACGGAACCGGCAGCATCGCCAAAGCTAACGGGGGAGGGCAGACCCGGGTGCTGACGGGCCGCAGGCTTCCGGAAGGCTGGCTCGGCAAATGCCATGCCTGCTTGCAGCTGGCGGAAGCGGCAACCGGTGAATGGCTGCTGTTCCTGGATGCCGATATCCGGCTGAAGCCGGAGGCGCTGGCGGCTGCGCTTGCTTCAGCCGGAGCACAGGGCAGCGGACTGATCACAGGCTTTCCCCGGCAGATGACCGGCTCGTGGCTGGAACGGCTCGTTGTGCCGCTGATGAGCTTTACTATTATCTGCCACCTGCCGGTTCCGCTTGTCCGGGGTTCAGGGGATCCCCGGTTTGTCGCCGCCCACGGCGGTTTTATGCTGATCCACGGGGAAAGCTATGCCCGCTGCGGAGGCCATGCCGGCATCCGGGGCCAGCTGGTGGATGATATGGCGCTGGCCCGGGCGGTCAAGCTGGCAGGAGAGCCTGTAACTCTGGCTGACATTACCCGGTATGCCGACATGCGGATGTATCATAATGCCCGGGAAGTATGGAAGGGTTACCGTAAAAATATATATGCCGGCCTGGGACGCAGACCATGGCTGCTGCTGGCTGTGCTGTTATTCTATACGGTTCTGTATGTGGTGCCTGCATTGACAGCTGTCTTTACCTGGCTGACAGGGGATTATACGGCCCTGCTGTGGTCGGCCGCTGCGCTTTGCGGCGGCATCGGCATCAAGCGGACCGCAGATGCTGCCGGCAGGCAGCCGCTATGGTTCTGTCTGCTTCTGCCTGCCGCTATAGTATGTCTTACAGCCATCTCGGCGGCTTCCTGGCGGGGCAGCAAATCTCAAGAAGGCTACGAATGGAAAGGAAGGCATTACCGATGAAGCAGAAGGCAGTGATTATCGGCGCCGGTTTCGGCGGGCTCTCCTGTGCGGTTACGCTGGCTGCCAAGGGCTGGGAAGTAACGGTATTGGAGCGCCAGGAACGTACGGGAGGCAAGCTGCAGCGCATTACAGAGCAGGGCTACACGTTCGACCGGGGGCCCAGCACCATTACGATGCCCCATGTGTTCCGCTCGCTCTACGAGCTTGCAGGGGTCCGGATGGAGGATTATGTCCAGCTATACGAGCTGGAGCCGCGCACACGCAATGTTTTTGCCGACGGGACGGTGGTTGATTTCTCCCGGAATAATGCATATATGGAGGAGCAGATTGCCGCTTACAGCCCCGGTGATGCCTCGCAGTATTCGGAATTTATGGACAGGGCCAAGACACTGTACCGTCTCAGTGAACAGCAGTTTCTGAGCCGTCTGCTGCTCTCCTGGAGGGATAAGCTGTCCCCCTCCCTGGTTCGCGATCTTATGCGTGTCCGTCCGCTCCTCAGTCTGCAGTCCCTGCTGCGGCGTTATTTCCGGCATCCCCATACCTTGGCGATGATGGGCCGATATGCTACATATGTAGGCTCATCCCCTTATCAATCCCCGGCGATCTTTGCCATGCTGGGGTATCTGGAGGGCGGAGAGGGAGTATACGGAGTCCGCGGCGGTACATACAAGCTGGTGGAAGGATTGACCGCCGTGGCGGAACAGCTTGGTGTCCGGATTGTCACCGGAACGGAGGTAACCTCCATCTCGGCGGTGAACGGCTCCGTGGAGGGTGTAGATACCGTAAACGGCTTTTATCCCGCCCGTACGGTGATCGCCGGCGGCGATGTGCTCAGCATTAACCGGAGGCTGCTTCCGGAGGCCAGCCGTAAGGGCATGAGCAACCGCCGGATCGACAAGTATGAGCCTTCATTGTCCGGTCTGGTCACCCTTGCCGGAGTCAGAAGGAAATATGAACAGCTTTTGCATCATACCGTCTTCTTCCCTGAACAGTACGAACCGGAGTTCCGGGACATCTTTGAGCGCAAACGTCCTCCACGGCAGCCGGCGGTCTATGTCTGTTATTCAGGCTATTCCGAGCCGGAGATGGCACCCGTAGACGGCAGCAACCTCTTTATTCTGGCCAACGCGCCTTATCTGAGCAAAGCCTGTGACTGGAACGAAGAAGCTGAAGCATACGGGGAACGGGTGCTGGGGGTTCTTGAGCACCACGGCCTTACAGGGCTTCGCCAGGCAGAGGTCCTTCAGCGGTATACGCCGCAGAACATCGCTGAAGATACGCTGGCTCACCGGGGAGCCATCTATGGCATCTCCTCCAACTCTGTCCGGCAGACCTTTTTCCGTCCGGGTAACCAGTCCAAAGATATCAAGGGCTTATGGTATGTGGGCGGCACCACGCATCCCGGTGGCGGCACACCTGTAGTTTCCTTGTCCGGCAGGCTGGTGGGTGAGCATATTGCCGGCCATATTGCCAGCTACATTTGAGCAGCATCCCGGCTTTTTGTGATTTGCCCTGCACCCCATGCTATAATGAAACGTGCTTATTGCAGAACGGCAGGAATTTAGGGCATCCTTATAACCAAAGACCGGTTAAGCACTGAAAGGGAGGGAGACAGCATGAATAATATGCCGCAGGAAGGACTGCAGCAGGGTATTAAGGTACCGTCCGCCGCGGGGCCAGATATGAAACCGCAGTCTGCCGGCAGTGCGGGGCATAAATCTCTGCTGCCTTCATCCAGAACGGGAGAACGCAAACTGGAACATGTGCGGCTCTGCCTGAACGAAGAGGTCGGGGGCAGCGGGATTACTACAGGCTTCGAGCAGTACCGGTTCCGGCATAATGCGCTGCCGGAGCTCAACTTTGAAGATATCTCGCTGGATACGACCTTTCTGGGCCGGAAGCTGCGCACACCGCTGCTGATCAGCTCTATGACAGGCGGAAGCAAGGCTACGGGTGCCATCAATGAACGGCTGGCGGCGGCAGCGGAGCGCAGGGGCTGGGCACTTGGGGTAGGCTCGGTCCGGGCTGCCGTGGAGCGGTCCGAGCTGGCGGAGACCTTCCAGGTGCGCAGCTGGGCTCCCGGCATCCCGGTTATTGCCAACATAGGCGCTGTGCAGCTGTCCTACGGCTTCGGGGTGGATGAATGCCGCCGGGCAGTCGAGATCGCCGGTGCGGACTGGCTGGTGCTGCATCTCAACGGGCTGCAGGAGGTGTTCCAGCCGGAGGGGAATACCGGATTCGCCTCGCTGCTGGGCCAAATTGAGAAAGTATGCCGGGTGCTCGGGGTACCGGTAGGCATTAAAGAGGTCGGCTGGGGAATTGACGGGGAGACGGCTGTGCGGCTGTACAATGCGGGTGCAGCCTTTATCGATGTTGCCGGTGCCGGCGGCACCTCCTGGAGCCAGGTGGAGAAGTTCCGCAGCAAGGATCCGGTGCGGCGTGCAGCGGCAGAGGCCTTTGCCGACTGGGGAATTCCGACGGCCGAATGTATTGCTGAAGTGCGTGCCGCGTCTCCGCAGGGCGGTCTCATCGGGAGCGGCGGGCTGAAGCATGGTGTGGACGCAGCCAAGGCGCTGGCGCTGGGTGCAGATCTGGCCGGCTTCGGCCGGAGCCTGCTGGGCCCGGCGGTAGAGTCGGAAGAAGCGCTGGACCGGGCGCTGGCCCAGGCGGAGCTGGAGCTGCGGACCGCAATGTTCGGCATCGGAGCGCCGGATTTGGCTGCGCTGCGCGGCAGTCCGCGCCTGATCCGGAAATAGGTGCGGCTGGGATTTTATAAGGTAAAGAGGGATGGAAAATGACAATCAGCCTGGTCAGAATGGACGAAACGGGATTTCAGTTTTTTTGGACACAATCGGTACGTGATTATGCACAGGACAAGGTTAAGGCCGGTGCATGGGATGCCGGGGCAGCTTTGACACTGTCCGAAGAAGCAATGATACGGTTTTTACCGGAGGGTCTGCAGACAGAAGGAGCCTTTTTATATTCGGCTGTAGAGAACGAAAGCGGTGCTCAAGCAGGCTATCTCTGGTTTAATGTGACCGAAGGGCCGATGGGACGGGAAGCCTTCATCTATGATATTTATATCTTTGAGCCGTTTCAGGGAAAAGGCTACGGCAAGCAGGCGCTGCTTGCTCTGGATGACAAGGCTAGGGAGATGGGCGTGACCAAAATCGGCCTGCATGTCTTCGGACAGAACACCCGCGCTTTTGAGCTGTACCAAAAAATGGGCTATCTCGTAACGGACATCACGATGTCAAAAACGCTGTAAAAGCTGTAATAGAAGGCCATGCGAACTGCACTGGCGGAGACCTCACATGAGGTCTTTTTGGCGTTTCTATACATTCAGATGCTTGTCCGGAGGAAGAAGCCGCGCCGCCCATAGCCGTCATGCCGGACAGGGGGGACGTGCTGAACTTTCCGTTTGTGCCGGGCTAGACCGCAGACGGCGCTGCGAACGAGGAATTCAAAACGGCCCCGCATTTGCCATAACCGCCGGACATCTGCTGTTGCTGGCGGTTTTGTTCTAATATATAATGGGTTAGATCAAGTCGGTAATTATGCGGTGGATCAATACAACCGAAAATAGGAGTTGTCATATAAATGGCTTTGAAAGCTGGTATCGTCGGATTGCCAAACGTTGGTAAGTCCACATTGTTTAATGCAATTACGCAAGCGGGTGCAGAATCCGCCAACTATCCTTTTTGCACGATTGACCCGAACGTCGGTGTCGTGGAAGTGCCGGACGAACGTCTCGATAAGCTGACTGAGCTGGTGCAGCCGAACAAGACCGTGCCGACTGCATTTGAATTTGTTGACATTGCCGGTCTTGTGCGCGGCGCAAGCAAAGGCGAAGGCCTGGGCAACAAGTTCCTGGCCCACATCCGTGAAGTAGATGCCATTGTTCACGTTGTGCGCTGTTTTGAAGACGAGAATGTAACGCACGTGGACGGCAAAGTGAACCCGGTCAGCGATATCCAGACAATTAACCTGGAGCTGATTCTGGCAGACCTGGAAAGTGTCGAGAAGCGGATCGAACGCTCCCGCAAGAACATTAAAGGCGGCGACAAGAAGTACGCCCAGGAAGTTGAACTGCTGGAACGCATCAAGGAAGCCCTCTATGAAGACAAACCGGTGCGCAGCGTGGAATTGTCCGATGACGAGCGCCTGATCGTACGCGATCTTCATCTGCTGACTCTGAAGCCTGTGCTGTATGCAGCAAACGTAGGGGAAGACGAGGTTTCTACTGCCGATGAGAACCCTTATGTTCAGCAGGTCCGTGATTTTGCTGTTGCCGAGAATGCTGAAGTCGTGCCGATCAGCGCCAAGGTGGAAGCGGAAATTGCCGAGCTGGAAGGCGAGGATAAAGCCATGTTCCTGGAAGAGCTGGGCCTGCAGGAATCCGGGCTGAACCGCCTGATCAAGGCTGCCTACAAGCTGCTTGGACTATACACTTACTTTACAGCCGGCGTGCAGGAGGTCCGTGCCTGGACCATCCGTAAGGGAACCAAAGCGCCTGGAGCGGCCGGTGTAATCCATACTGACTTCGAGCGCGGTTTTATCCGGGCTGAGGTAGTTGCTTACGCCGATCTTGTGGCTGCCGGTTCAATGAACGGGGCCAAGGAGCGCGGGCAGCTGCGCCTGGAAGGTAAGGAATACCTGGTGCAGGACGGCGACGTTATGCATTTCCGGTTCAACGTATAAAACAGCTTGAAGGCTTGAAGGTTAGACATAGAGAGGCCATTCTGTGGCGGGTATCCGCTGCGGAGTGGCTTTTTGTGCAATACAGGCGGAATAATATTACAGGGGAATCTGCATACTAAGGAGTGGCCGGATGCCCGGGCAACCGTCCCTTCGCGTCAGCCGTAGCCTGTCCTCTATAGGGGCAGCGCAATTTCAGGACAGAATCCCGGAATGCTGTATCCTGTACCGGACTAGAGCAAGCACGGCGTATCTGCCAGCACTATTGGGATGGGGGACTGGCTCTACACTTTGTGCAGGCTTGTTGATTAGCCATGTGACGGGAGACGGCTTCAGAGTGTGTGTGCAAATCGAGTTTAATGGAAATACTCCATCTAATTCTCCGGAAAATACAGGTTTTACAATAATAGCAGGGAAAACTCCACTTAAATATACCGGAATCGTCACCAAAGGCATATTTCCACCGCAATAACTGGAGAATTTCCAACTAAAAATTATAAATGGAGACAAAGGATAGAATTAGGCGGAGAAAATCCAATTCAGCTCAGCAGTGCAATCACTGGTGCGGACTTTACCGAAGACCGCGCTGTTCGGGGTGCCCTGCAAAGTACATTGACGGAAGGTTTTACACGGAATATCATGTTACCGAAGCATGAGACCTGCAATGGAAGCATAAGCAGTCCGTCGATTTCTGCCGAATAAGCGAAGCGCATTATAAAGATCATCAGCTGCCAATTTTTTTGTGAAAATTCACCCGGTTATGCTCGCGGTACTGTAGCCAATCAGCATAATCGGTGATATAATAAAAAGTCGTATATCTGTTTTTATCTCAACTACTCTTTTAAATCCTATGTGTTAAAATTCAAGCATATGTATGCAATATAATATTGAATCAGGAGAGGTGAATTCCCTTGTTGGACCGATTGCAATCCCTGGCGGACCGCTATGAGAAACTCAGTGAACTGCTTTGTGACCCGGATGTTGCAAGCGACAGTAAGAAACTGAGGGATTATTCCAAAGAACAATCTGATCTGCAGCCTGCCTATGAGGCCTATGTTGAATATAGAAATGTTATGGAAGAGCTTGAGGCTGCGAAGATGATGCAGGCTGAGAAGCTGGATGACGAGATGAAAGAAATGGTCAAGATGGAAATCGAAGACCTTTCCTCGCGCCAGGTGGAGCTGGAGGAGAAGATCCGGATTCTTCTGCTGCCTAAGGATCCGAATGACGACAAGAACGTTATTGTGGAAATCCGCGGCGCAGCCGGAGGGGACGAGGCGGCATTGTTCGCTTCAGATCTGTACCGGATGTATACCCGTTATGCGGATGCCCAGGGCTGGCGCATTGAGCTGATGGATGTGAACACCAACGACCTCGGAGGCTTCAAAGAGGTTATCTTCCTTATCAACGGACGCGGAGCTTACAGCAAGATGAAATACGAGAGCGGTGCACACCGTGTACAGCGTATTCCGACAACCGAATCCGGCGGACGGATTCATACATCGACTTCCACTGTGGCTGTTATGCCGGAAGCGGAAGAGTTCGAGATTGAAATTCATGACAAGGACATTCGTGTCGATACCTTCTGTTCCAGCGGCGCGGGCGGCCAGTCGGTTAATACGACCAAGTCGGCAGTCCGGGTAACGCATGTGCCTACAGGCATTGTGGCTACCTGCCAGGACGGCAAATCGCAGAACTCCAACAAAGAGAAGGCGCTGCAGGTGCTGCGCGCCCGGATCTCTGACCTGAAACGCCAGGAAGAGGAAGCGAAATATGCCGGGGAACGCAAGAGCAAAGTCGGTACGGGTGACCGCAGTGAGCGCATCCGCACCTACAACTTCCCGCAGAGCCGTGTAACCGATCACCGTATCGGCCTCACACTGCACCGTCTGGATCAGGTGATGAACGGGGATATCGCCGAGATTATTTCGGCGCTGTCGATTGCAGAGCAATCTGAATTGATGGAAAAAGGAGAATAATGCTTTGAAACACGACGCTTATGTCATGCCTAACGTGCAAAGCATCCGGGAAGCCTTTGCGGAGGCTTCTTCTTTTTTGGCCGCACACGGCTGCAATGAACCGCAGCGCAGTGCCCAGCTGCTGCTTGAGCATGTACTGGGGCTGAGCGGGGCGGCGTATTATATGGCGCTGGCGGATCCTTTTCCCCAGGCGGTAAAGGAGGCCTGGGAAGCCGGGGTTACCCGCCGGGCTTCAGGCGAGCCCGTGCAGTATATTACCGGCGAGCAGGAATTTTACGGCCGTGCCTTCGAGGTCACGCCGGATGTGCTGATCCCCCGGCCGGAGACCGAGCTGCTGGTCGAAGCGGTCCTGAAGTACGGCGCACAGCTGTGGCCGGACGGGATGGTGCCTGCGCCGGGCGGAGCGGCGCAGGCTGGCGCAGCGGATGCGGACGCTGCGGCTGAAGCGGCGGGCGGCATGGCTGCCGCCCGCGGGGAAAGCGGCGCGGCCGGAACGCGCGCGCCGCGGCCGCTGACCGCCGTCGACATCGGCGCCGGCAGCGGAGCGATCTCCGTCACGCTGGCGGCCGAAGCGCCGGCGTGGCGGGTGTGCGCCGGCGACATTTCGCCGGGCGCACTGGCTGTGGCTGCGCGCAATGCCGGGCGGCATGGCGCAGCTGTGGATTTCCGGCTCGGCGACCTGCTCGAGCCGTTCGCGGGGATGGAGACGGATATTCTCGTCTCCAACCCGCCGTATATTCCCGGCGGCGACATCGCCGGGCTGCAGCGGGAAGTGCGCGACCATGAGCCGCGCACAGCGCTGGACGGCGGTGGTGACGGGCTCGACCCGTACCGCCGCATGATGGAGCAGCTGGCGCTGCTTCCCGCGCCGCCGCGGCTGGTGGGCTTCGAGCTCGGCCAGGGCCAGGCCGGGCAGGTAGCCGGCCTGCTCCGCGCGGCCGGCCACTGGAACGAGATCATCACGATCGATGATCTCGCCGGGATTCCGCGCCATGTGCTGGGGATCGCCCGTTAGCGGAAGTCCAGATCCGGCTGCAGCAGGCTGCCGCCTGCTGGAACGTTGTGGAATTGTATTTTTGCTGCCCCTTCCTTTACAATAGAATGGACGGGACACCTGAAGCGTAGTGAACGGGAGCCCAGTACTGAGTAAGGAGACAGAATATGCTTCAGAAGATTAAAAAGATTGACGGCGTCATCGTAGTGATTCTTGTACTGCTGATGGTTGTCAGTATTTTTTCGATATACAGTGTCACTCACGGAAGAGACAAGCTGGACGGTTCCCATCTCAAAATGGTCAAGTTCTATATCATGGGGATTATCGCATTTGCCGGGCTCACCTTTGTGGATTACCGGATACTCGTCAAATACGCCCTGTATATTTATATTGCCGGGATCGGGATTCTCGTGCTGGTCAGCTTTATCGGGGCGGAACAGAACGGTGCCCAGGGCTGGATCAAATTCGGCGGTTTCAGCCTGCAGCCTGCGGAGCTGTTCAAGCTGATCCTGATTCTGTTTCTGGCGGCAGTGCTTGTCCGCAAGAAGAAGAACAAGCTTCTCTTTTGGCGGGATGTTGTGCCGCTTACTCTGCTCACCCTGCTTCCGTTTCTGATTGTCATCAGCCAGAATGACCTGGGTAACGCGCTGTCCTACCTTGTAATCCTGGTGGGGCTGCTGTGGATCGGCAATATCAAGTTCTCTCATGCATTGATCGGACTGCTGGTGATCGCCAGCACGGCAACGGCCGGAATTATGAGCTACATTCATTATCATGATAATATCAAAGAATTTTTTACGGATATCGGGCGCTCCCACTGGGTGGAACGGTTTGACCCGTGGCTTGTTCCGGATAAGGCGACCGCCAAAGCAAGCTATCATACCAAAAACGCCAAGCTGGCCATCGCCTCGGGCGGGATGAGCGGGGAAGGGTATATGCAGGGCACCTCTGTGCAGACAGACCGTGTGCCGTACACCTACTCAGACTCGATCTTTGTAGCCATTGCCGAGGAATTCGGTTTTGTCGGCTCTGCGCTGCTGCTGCTGCTCTATTTCATACTCATACACCGGATGATACTGATTGCGCTGGAATGCAGGGACAGGGGCGGACCTTTCCTGATTGTCGGCATCGTCGCCATGATGCTGTATCAGATTTTTGAGAATATCGGTGCGTTTATCGGCCTCATGCCGCTCACCGGCATCACCCTGCCGTTTATCAGCTACGGGGGGACCTCGCTTCTGATCAACATGGCCAGCATCGGTCTGGTGATGAGCGTGCGCCTTCACGGCTGCGAAGTGGAGGAAGACCTGCCGGGTCCTGCTGTGTATCCTGCCGCTGCCAAACAGGGCTAAAATTATTATGGAATCAAGAACCGCCGGAATGCATCTCGTCTGCAGAGAGCACTCCGGCGGTTTATTTTTGCGTCATCAGGGATATTGTGGGCAAAATATATAAAATTGTATCCGGGGGCCGGCTTGCATTACAATGGAAATAAGTGGCTGTTCATATATGGCGCTGTACGGCGAAGAGCATCCAATCTATATGCAGAAGGAGCGGTCCCATGCTTCAAAGGATTAAAAAGGTAGACGGAGTAATTATCCTCATTTTGGTTCTGCTGATGGGCATCAGTATTTTTTCAATATACAGTGTCACGCATGGAAGGCAGGATATCGACGGCTACCATATTCAGATGCTCAAATATTATGTGCTGGGCTTTATCGCCTTTTTCCTGCTGTCTGTGTTTGATTATCGGCTGCTGGTGAAATACGGGCTGTATATCTATATCGCGGGGATCGGGATACTGCTGCTGGTCAGTCTGATCGGAGCGGTGAAGAACGGGGCGAAGGGCTGGATTATCATCGGAAGTCTCAGTATCCAGCCGGCCGAGCTGTTCAAGCTGGTGTTAATTCTGTTTCTGGCCTCCGTGCTGGTACGCAAAAATAAACATACGCTCCAATTCTGGCGTGATGTCATTCCGCTGAGCCTGCTGGCGCTGTTCCCCTTTGGCATTGTAATTATCCAGAATGACCTTGGCAATGCCTTCGCTTATATTGTTATTTTGCTCGGTATTTTATGGATCGGCCGGATTAAATTCACCCATGCCCTGATCGGCTTTGTCTTGTGCGGGGGAGCGCTGGCCGGCTTTATTGTGAGCTATACCCAATACCATGACCAGACTGTGCATTTTATAAAAGAAACCATCGGCCGCGAGCACTTTATTTCCCGGTTTGACCCGTGGCTCGTTCCCGAACTGGCCAGCAGTGATGCCAGCTACCAGACCCGTAATGCCAAGGTGGCCATTGCCTCCGGCGGGATGAGCGGCGAAGGTTATATGCAGGGCAGCTCTGTCCAGTCCGGGCGGGTGCCGGTTACGTATTCGGATGCAATTTTTGTGCAGATTGCCGAAGAGTACGGCTTTATCGGTGCGGCGGTGCTGCTGCTGCTGTTTTTTATCCTGATCCACCGGTTGATTCTGATTGCCCTATCGTGCCGTGACCGCGCGGGACCGTTTCTGATTGTCGGCATTGTCGCGATGCTGCTGTACCAGATTCTTGAGAATATCGGGGCATATATCGGACTGATGCCGCTGACAGGAATAACCTTGCCGTTTATCAGCTTTGGCGGGACTTCAGTCCTGATTAATATGGCCAGTATGGGCATTGCAATGAGCGTACTGCTGTATGGCCAGGATGTGGAGGATGACCTGCCGGTTCCCGCCATTCCCCCTGTCCGAAATAAAATGCTAGATTACTAGGTTTGCAGCCCCTCCTTCCCGGGCATACTGGGGACATGAGAGTTTAAGAGGGAGAGGGGCTGCTGAAGATGGGATTCAAGCAATCGGAAATACAGGAATCATTACGCGTTACTTTTAAGTATACTGCCATTTTAATTTGTTTTTTTATGATTCTGATGATGGCCTGGGAAGGTCAAAAAAGCGATGCGGCGGTAGCGGAGGCACTGATTCCCCAAGAGTCTATCCGTCTGCGGATTCTGGCTAACTCTGACGGCGCGGGAGACCAGTTGGTCAAAAGCCAGATCCGCGATAAAATCGTCGAACAGATGAACCAGTGGGTCACGTCGCTGGAGGATCCGCAGAGCCTGGAGCAGGCGCGGGCGCTGATCCGCACGCATCTGCCGGAACTGAACGAGCTTGTCGGACAAGAGCTGGCACAGCGCGGCATCGATTATTCCTATAAAGTCGAACTCGGTGTGGTTCCGTTTCCGACCAAACTGTATGGAGGAACCGTATATCCCGCAGGCGATTATGAAGCTGTCCGTGTTACCTTGGGTGCCGGAAAAGGGCAAAACTGGTGGTGTGTATTGTTCCCGCCGCTGTGCTTCATTGATGCCGGATCGGGGGATGCTGCAGCCAAGGGTGCAGGAACAGCCTCTGCCGCCGGTGCAAATGGCAGTGATAAAGTGAAGGCTGCGGCTGAAGGTAACGTACAGACGGTATCGGCAGACAGCACGGGTACGGACGGGGACGCGGATGCGCCTGAAGTGAAGTTTTTCGTCTGGGAGCTGCTGGGCAAATTATGGAGCTGGATCAGCGGGCTGTGGTCATAAGCTGTATCTGATAACGCCTGCGGGCAATGGATTGGAATCTACAGTTTTGCAGCGTTATATGTTACTATAAATGCTGGACTTGAGCGGATATTCGGCTTTGGCGGCTCCACCTGGTGGGGCCGTTTTTAAGATTGGCAAGACAACCCCTTGGAGAAAGCTTGTGATAAAAAATGAACGAACGTCATGATCAGCCGTTCGCGGCCCAGCGCCGGAGCGGAACTATAGATTCTACTGTGTACTGGAAACTGGATGGGGCAGAAGCTGGAGTCTCCTTCCCGGCGAAGCACAGCGGGAATGACCAGGATGCCATAACGGCGGCGGCAGCGATGCTGCTTGAAGGAGAGACGGTGGCGTTTCCGACCGAAACGGTGTACGGGCTGGGTGCCGATGCCCGCAATACCTCAGCTGTAGAAGCGGTGTTCGCGGCCAAAGGCCGTCCTTCCGATAATCCGCTGATCGTGCATGTTGCCAGTCGTGAGGCCGTGGATGTGCTGGTTGCAGAAGTGCATCCGGTCGCAGAGGCGCTGATGGATGCCTTCTGGCCCGGTCCGCTGACCGTGGTGCTGCCGGTGCGTCCTGATGTGCTCTCGCCGCTGGTTACGGCGGGACTGGATACGGTCGGCGTGCGGATGCCGGACCATCCGGTTGCGCTGGCGCTGCTCCGCGCGGCCGGCTGTCCGGTTGCTGCGCCCAGCGCCAACCGCTCCGGGCGGCCGAGTCCGACGACGGCCGCGCACGTGATGGAAGACCTCGCCGGATATATCGGCGGGGTTCTGGACGGCGGCGCGGCCGGAGTCGGCCTGGAGTCGACCGTGGTGCAGGTGCGGCCGGACGGGACGGTCGCGGTGCTCCGTCCCGGGGGCATCACCGCCGAGCAGCTGGCGGCGGTGTGCGGTCCCGGTGCGGTCGATGCGGCACCGGGTGCTGAGGTAGGCTTTGCCGCAGACGCGGGCAAAGCTGGTGCTGGCCGTGCCGGCTCCGTGCGGGCAGGCGGCAGCCCGGCGCCGCGCGCGCCGGGCATGAAGTACACGCACTACGCGCCGCAGGGCTGGCTCGGCGTCGTGCGCGGCAGCTCCCCGCTGCGCGTGGCGGAGACTGCCGCCGGCCTCCTGCAGGCGGCGCAGCGGGATGGCGAGGTAACAGGCCTGCTCCTCTTCGAGGAGCACAGGGACCTGTACCCCGCCGTCCCGGCTGCCTGCGTAGCATCCCTCGGCTCGCTCAGCTCGCCGGAGGAAGCGGGCCGCTCCCTGTATGCCGCCCTGCGGCGCTTCGATGAAGCGGGAGCGACCTACATTCTGGCCGAGGCCTGCCCGGAGACCGGCCTCGGCGCCGCCATCATGAACCGGCTGATGAAAGCAGCCGGCGGGTCCGTGATCGACGCCGTCTAATCCGGCGGATAACGCCTTACCCTTGAGGACGGCAAGTCTGTTAATGAACCATAGTATGGTTCGTCTAATGAGCGTAACCGGGAATTGATAACGTGTAACGACTAACGTTTAACGTATAACGACGAACAACGAACAACGAACGACTAACGACTAACGTATAGTTGTATTTTATACAGTTAAAAGACTGCGAAAAACCGGATTCTGAAGTTTAGCTGTATTCTGTGCAATTAAAAAAGGCAGATAGCCTTCTTATATGAAATATCGGGAAATTTAGTTGTAGAAACTGCAGTTGAAACTCTCCCCGCGCAGAAATTTAACATTATAGCTGCACGAAATGCAATAAAACCAAGAAGGGTAACGCCACAGCTGAATCACAGCCAGGTCCGTGAGGGAATCCGGCCCATAGCCTGCTGTCCTGCCCTAAGTCAGCCCGGTCAGTGAAGCAACCTTCAGTCAGCGTATGGCCTTAAAATCCTAACCTGCCCCATTCAGTCATGATTGCCTTCTTGTCAGTCATGATTGCCTTCTTGTCCGCATATCGTTGTTGTACAAGACTTTCGGACTTTGGGGGTATGGGGATGGGCATGGGCATTGGTATGGCGGGAGGATTTGCTGGCTTGGGGCAGATAGTAACCATTGCCATTATGGCAGTTGCGCTGGGGATGGATGCTTTTTCGCTCGGTGTAGGGATCGGGATGAAAGGAATCCGTCTGCTTCATGTGCTGCAGCTCAGCCTGCTGATTGCTTTTTTTCATGTGCTGATGCCTTTGCTGGGCTTGTTTACCGGAAGCTATGTCGGGCATTTGCTGGGCCAGGTTACCACCTATGCTGCCGGGGGGCTGCTCGTTCTGCTCGGGGGGCATATGGTCTACAATTCCTTTCGCGGAGAGGCGGGTGCCAACCGGTCGCTGGATCACCGGAATCTGTGGGGAATGCTGCTTATTTCGCTCAGTGTGAGTATAGATTCCTTCTCAGTCGGTGTATCGCTTGGAATGTTCGTGAATAGCATAACTGTAACCATACTTGCTTTCGGAGCCTGCGGCGGCCTGATGTCCATTGTCGGACTGCTGCTGGGCAGAAGAGTCAGCCGTGAGCTGGGCGGTTACGGGGAGGCGCTGGGCGGGGCGATCCTGCTGGCGTTTGGCATGCTGTTCATCTTTTGATACAATTACGGCACAACATTTTATTATATATCCTTCTTGGAGGTGGAAAGCATGATGCGTATTTTATTCGTCTGCACTGGAAATACATGCCGCAGTCCGATGGCTGAAGGGCTTTTGCGGAAGCTTGCAAAGGAGCGCGGAGTGGATCTCGAGGTGCGGTCTGCAGGCGTTTCGGCCATTTCCGGAACTTCCATATCCAGGCATGCCTCGGCGATTCTGCTGGATGAAGGGATTCATGATCATATAACTTCCAGCCAGCTGAACGCTGAGAATGTGGCCTGGGCGGATCTGATACTGACGCTTACGGGCGGACACAAGCGGCACCTGCTGCAATATTTCCCTGAAGCGGTATCAAAGACACATACCCTGAAGGAATATGTCCATAATGAAGAGGCGGTTAACCGTGATATCAGCGAGCTGGACAGCCTGTATGCCGATGCGGAGCTGACGATTGCGCTGGGCGGTGAGCCGGATGCTGCAAAGCTGCAGCGGATTATCGAAATCCGCCAGCGGATTCCGAGCTTTGATATCACTGACCCGTTCGGCGGCTCGCGCGAGGATTATGAGCTTGCAGCGGCAGAAATCCGTACGGCTCTGCACAGTCTGATCGATAAGCTGGAATCCTTACGCCGGCTGTAAAGATGGTTGATTTTTTACGAACAATCCTTTAAGATGAAATAAATATTATCCGGTTCCGGTGTAACTGGCGACAAGTGTGGATGAAACCACGATGGAGCACTGGAATAAACGGCCGGTCGCCTGGGCAAAAGAGCACATCCGCAGCCAACTGCGGACTGCTCTTTTTTGTTTAAAATCACCAAATTATGTGCCGCTGGCCATAGGGAGGCAGAAGAATGGATGATATGCAGAAGCAGGGAGCCTGGGAAGAACGCGCCTCCGGCAACGCCGCCGGGGAAACAGAAGGCAGGACAGAGGGGGATCTTTCCCTGGCTGCTCAAGCCGCCGTTATTGTGAATGAGCTGGCGGAAGCCGGCAGGCTGGGTCCCGGTAAAATTGTTGTTGTCGGTGTCAGCACAAGTGAAGTGGCGGGGGTACGGATCGGCACCGGCGGTGCGCTTGAGGTAGCGGATCAGCTGCTGCAGGGTATCCGTCAGGCTGCGGACAAATGGGGATTTCACCTGGTATACCAGTGCTGCGAGCACTTGAACCGTGCGCTTGTCATGGAACGGTCTTTGCTGGAATCGCTGGGGCTGAGGGAAGTTTCGGCTGTTCCCGTTCCGGGAGCGGGGGGGTCTATGGCTGCTGCGGCGTACCGCTCCATGACAGAGCCCGTTCTGGCCGAGACAGTAGAGGCCCATGCGGGAATTGATATCGGCGAGACACTGATCGGCATGCATTTGCGCCGGGTAGCAGTTCCGTTTCGTCCGAGCCTGCGTTATGTCGGTTCAGCCAGAGTGAATGCCGCCTGGACCAGGCCGCCGCTGATCGGCGGGGAGCGGGCGGTGTACCGGAATCCGGAAACCAGCGGTTCGCTGCTGTGCGACTGACGGGATGGATCCTGTATAGAAGGATAAAGACCATGTATGTTCTCGATCACAACATAAATCTATAAACCCTAGGGAGGAAAAGATTAACATGGAACAATTGCGTAAGAGTGACCCAGCAGTACTGGAAGCGATGGGGCTGGAGTTGAGCCGCCAGCGCGCCAATATCGAGCTTATCGCCTCTGAGAATATCGTCAGCGAAGCTGTAATGGAAGCTATGGGTTCTGTACTGACGAACAAATATGCGGAGGGGTATCCCGGCAAGCGTTACTACGGCGGTTGTGAAGATGTAGATATCGTGGAAAATCTGGCCCGCGACCGTGCCAAGCAGCTGTTCGGTGCAGACCATGCCAACGTTCAGCCGCATTCCGGAGCCCAAGCCAATATGGCGGTATATCTAGCTGCCCTGAATCCGGGTGATACTGTACTGGGTATGAATCTGGCGCATGGCGGCCACTTGACGCACGGAAGTCCTGTCAATGCCTCCGGCCTGCTCTATAACTTTGTAGCTTACGGAGTGCAGGAAGATACTTTCCTGATCGACTATGATGAAGTGCGCAAAGCGGCTTTCAAACACCGTCCGAAGCTGATTGTAGCCGGGGCGAGTGCATATCCGCGTACCATTGATTTTGAAGCGCTCGGTTCTATTGCGAATGATGTCGGCGCTTTGTTTATGGTAGATATGGCCCACATCGCGGGTCTGGTGGCTGCCGGGCTGCATCCGAATCCGGTTCCTCATGCTCATTTTGTGACTACGACCACACACAAAACCCTGCGCGGACCACGCGGAGGCATGATTCTGTGCAGACAGCCATGGGCTGCTGCCATTGATAAAGCGGTATTCCCGGGCTCCCAGGGCGGACCGCTGATGCATGTGATAGCTTCCAAAGCCGTAGCCTTTGGTGAAGCCCTGCAGCCATCCTTCAAAACTTATGCGGAGAATGTAGTGAAGAACGCGAAAGTACTTGCTGAGACACTGGTCGGTGAGGGTGTGAACATTGTATCCGGCGGTACAGACAATCACCTGATGCTTCTGGATACCCGTGGACTTAACATTACCGGTAAAGACGCTGAGAAAGTACTGGATTCCATCGGCATTACCGTGAACAAAAATGCAATTCCGTTTGATCCTACGAGCCCGTTTGTAACAAGCGGCATCCGGATCGGTACGCCTGCGGTTACCTCCCGCGGAATGGACGAGGAGGCTATGGTGACTATTGGCCGTATTATTGCCAGTGTGCTGAAGAATCCGAAGGATGAGGCGAAGCTGGCAGAGGCAGCCCGCGATGTAGCTGCGCTGACCGAGAAATTCCCTATCTATCCTGGACTGCAGTACTAAAGCGGGTCCTGACTCCGTTATTTTTACAATGCTCTTATGCCTTCGCAGCGCCGGTATGTTCCGTCCTGCGAAGGCTTTTTCTATATTTATCCGGTCAAAGATCAGGGAAAACTCTAGTGTTGCACAATGTTCACATTTTTTTGCTGAAAAAACCCGCTGATTATCTTGAAAGATTCATGAAAGTTCATGGAATTTTCAATAATAAAGGTGAAAAGAATGTGAAAAGTATGAAATGTATAAAACGGCATAAACTAAGCAGCGCGTATCAGGCAATCCCCGAGGAGAATTTTATAAACTTTACCGGAAACCGGACATTGCGGCAGTTTATAATTGGAATATTGCTCACTCCCTTTGAAGGTGAAAAGCGGCGGCGGTGATGATATAATAGACAGGATTTAGCCATCAGGGGGCGAAAAGCGCTTTCCGCGGCTGACAAGACTTACAATTACCGGAGGGACAAGAATGGGAAAATTGGTGATTTGCGATCATCCTTTGATTCAGCACAAATTGACATTTATCCGCGATGTGCGGACAAACACGAAAGAATTCAGAGAACATGTAGATGAAGTGGCCACTCTTATGGCTTATGAGATTACGCGTGATATTCCGCTGGAGACAATTACAGTACAGACGCCTGTAGCTGAGACGGAGAGCAAGGTAATCTCGGGGAGAATGCTCGGGCTGATTCCGATTCTCCGTGCAGGCCTTGGCATGACTGAAGGGGTGCTGAAGCTGCTTCCGGCGGCAAAAGTAGGACATGTAGGCTTGTTCCGTGATCCGGAAACTCTGCAGCCTGTTGAATATTACATTAAGCTTCCTACCGATGTGCAGGAACGCGAGCTGATCGTTATTGATCCGATGCTGGCTACAGGCGGCTCTGCCATTGCCGCAATCACATCGCTGAAGAACCGCGGATGCACCCAGATCAAGATGATGAACCTGATTGCTGCTCCGGAAGGTGTGGCTGCGGTACAGGCTGCCCACCCGGATGTTGATATCTACGTTGCGGCGCTTGATGATCATCTGAATGATCATGGTTACATTGTTCCGGGACTTGGCGATGCCGGTGACCGTTTATATGGAACCAAATAATGTGCAGACAAGTACTATAGAACAGAAGCAATACTGTATACATTAGAAGAGAGGGTAGGGGTTATGTCCAAAATTAAAGTAATGACGATTTTCGGAGTGCGCCCCGAAGCGATCAAGATGGCGCCTCTGGTCCTGGAACTGAACAGGCACCCCGAGCAGATTGAATCCGTTGTCTGCGTAACGGCACAGCACCGTGAACTGCTGGATCAAGTGCTGGAGGTGTTCAAGATCACTCCTGATTATGATCTGGATGTGATGAAAGACCGCCAGACACTGAACGAGATTACAATCCGTGTCCTTGAAGGGCTCGAGCCTGTGCTTCGTGAGGCCAAGCCTGATCTGGTGCTGGTGCACGGCGACACACTTACGACCTTTCTGGCCAGCTACGCTTCGTTCCTGCAGCAGATTCAGGTTGGGCATGTTGAAGCAGGTCTGCGGACCTGGAACAAATTGTCCCCGTATCCGGAGGAAATGAACCGTCAGCTCACAGGTGTGCTTGCTGATTTGCACTTTGCACCAACCGACTGGTCAGCCGGAAACTTGAGACACGAGAACAAAAAAGAGTCAACCATTTATATCACAGGCAATACGGTAACCGATGTGTTTCAATATACCGTACAGCCGGACTACCGGCATCCTGTACTGGATTTTGCGGCAGGAAAAAGGCTTATTTTGATGACGGCGCACCGCAGGGAGTCTCAAGGCGAACCGCACCGTCATATTTTCCGTGCTGTCAAAAGAATCGCTGATGAATTTGAAGATGTAGCCATTGTGTATCCTGTGCATCCGAGTCCGGCCGTGAAGGAACCGGCCCACGAGATCCTTGGCGGGCATCCGAGAATCAAGCTGATTGATCCGCTGGATGTCGTTGACCTGCATAACTTTTATCCGCATACCCACCTGATTTTGACCGATTCCGGCGGACTGCAGGAGGAAGCTCCATCCTTTGGAGTTCCCGTGCTAGTACTGCGTGATACGACGGAACGCCCGGAAGGAATCGAAGCCGGAACACTGGAGCTTGTGGGGACGGACGAGGAGAAGGTGTATCAACGGACACATGCTCTGCTGACGGATCAGGACCTGTATCTGTCAATGAGCCGGGCCGCCAACCCGTATGGGGACGGCAATGCTTCCAAGAGGATTGTCAATGCGATTTTGCACCATTTTGGAGCGATTGAAGAGCGTCCCGAAGAGTTTCACAGAATGTTCACAAATAATAATTGAGGACATAACCACTAATATACTAAAGTGAATAAAAACAGCATACAGTGAAACTGTACGGTTTATATGGTTTTGAATGATTTTGCTGTGATTATTTTCATGTTTTCACACACTTTTGAGCAATTTTCGGTGAATTGACAAAGAGTCTGGGTATTCAGTAAAATTAGTTGGGATTGAGCCTATGAAACAACAAAAGGACGAAGCTGGACTGGGAAAAACCGCTTTGGTCATTGGTAGTGCAGGCACTTTGTTAGCCGCTTACATTATTATAGGATTCTACGCGGCAAGGTGGCTTCAAAACCTGATGGAAGGCCCCAAATATTGGCTGGCTGTCGGCACGATCGCCGGAATGATTCTGGGTATCGTGAACGTCGTCCTGTTAATCAAAAAATTTCTGGGGGAGCAAAATGGATAATATGACTCCCATGATCAGCACCGTGACCAGAATCACTCTCAGCATCATGGCTGGGCTGTTAATGGGCTGGGCTCTCCACCATGAGACCCGGGCTGTAACACTCGGTATGACGCTGGGTCTGCTAGCGGGGTTGGTGAATTTCCGGTATCTTGCCGTCAAGGTGAGGCAGGTATCAAAGTCGGTTGCGAACCATGAGGGGAAGGCATTCAGCCTTGGTTTTGTTACACGGATCTGCTTTGCGATTCTGGTCACCATGTTCTCGGTCAAGATCGAGCATTTCTCGCTGGAGGCAACCATTGCCGGCCTGTTCATTCCCCAGCTTCTCGCTATCCCGGCAGGGATATACCTGAGTATTAAGAACAAGCTGTAACCAGATTAAAGAGAAAGGGGGATGATACAATGCACGAAATGCCTTTAATCTATGTCGGCGGAATACCTATTGATTTATCTGCTGTCCTGATGCTGCTTATCAGTTCGGTTCTGGTGTTCGTTCTGGTTATGCTGTCCGTCCGTAACCTGTCAGTCGAGAACCCGTCCAAGCTCCAGAATTTCATGGAATGGGTAGTAGAATTTGTACAGGGACTTATCAGCAGTGCGATGGACCTGAAGAAAGGGAAGCCTTACATAGCTTTGGGATTGACGCTGATACTGTTTATCTTTGTCTCCAATCTCCTCGGTCTTCCGTTCTCCGTCATCACTGAAGCCCACGAACCGGTTACTGTCTTCGGTCATGTCATCGAAGCAACCAGAAACCTGACGCATGGCGAGCATGCCCATATCCTGTGGTACAAATCACCGACTGCAGATATCAATGTTACAGCCGGACTTGCGATTATCGTTTTTGTTCTGATGAACTATCTGGGGATCAAGCTGAACGGCAAACATTACTTCAAGCACTATGTTGAGCCGTTTCCCATCTTTTTGCCGCTGAACATTATCGAGAATCTGGCGAAGCCGGTAGCTCTGGCTATCCGTTTGTTCGCCAACATTTTTGCCGGTGAGGTTCTGATCACGGTCATTCTGAAGCTGGGTGTTCTCAGTATTCCATTCTTGGCAGTATGGCAGGGATTCAGTATTTTCGTCGGAGCACTTCAGGCATTTATCTTTACGATTCTGACGATGGTGTACATCGCTCAGATGACGATCCACGAGGAAGAAGCGCATTAATGAACTGCCGTGAAGATCAGCGGCACAGCCGGAACTGGCTTCGCGGGAGATATTTTATATCATTAAACAAATACAAAATGAACCGAATTTAAAGGAGGATATTTACAAATGGAATTTTTGGCAGCAGCAATCGCGGTTGGTTTGGGCGCACTCGGTGCAGGTCTTGGTAACGGTATGATCGTCAGCAGAACGGTAGAATCTATCGCCCGTCAGCCTGAAGCACGCAACGCTTTGCAGACAACTATGTTTATCGGTGTAGGTATCGTCGAAGTTATTCCTTTGGCGGCAACAGTTATTGCATTCCTGATCATGTTTTCTTAATAAACCGTTCCTACGGTTTGGCGGGGAGGGCAAGTGCCATCCGCGCCTTACTTTTGTATATGTCCGCGCTTCGCGGTAACGGAAAGGAGTGACCTCAGTGGAGATAGTTTGGAGCAATATAGTTTTTACAATTATAGCTTTTGCGATTCTATATTTCCTGCTTAGTAAGTTTGCATTCAGCAAGTTGTTTGGCGTAATGGAGAAACGCCGTGAACTGGTCATGCAGCAGATGGATGAAGCTGCGAAGACCAGAGAGCAGGCGGTCGCTTATGTTGAAGAACAGAAGCAGGCTCTGCAGCAGGCGCGCCTGGAAGCACAGCAGATTATTCAGCAGTCCCAGGCTACCAGCAGCAATCAGGCTGACCGTCTTCTGGATCAGGCCAAAGCAGAGGCTGCCCGTCTGAAGGATGAGGCTGTCCGTGATATTTCCAACGAGAAGAACAAAGCAGTAGAAGCTCTGCGCAGCGAGCTGGGAACTGCATCGGTCCGCATTGCTTCCAAGCTGCTTGAGAAGGAAGTCAAGGCTGACGGTGAACAGGAGCAGCTGGTTAATCAATACCTCAAAGAGGTAGGAGGCCGCTCATGAGCCGCGATACAGTAGTTGCCGGCCGCTACGCCAAAGCTTTGTACAGTGCAGCGGTGAAGAAAGGCATTACACTTGAAGTGGAACAACAGCTGAAGACAGTGGTTGAGGTGCTGCATCTTGACCAGGAGGTCAAACGGTTCATTCATGCACCGCGGATCTCACAGTCCGACAAGCTGAAGGTGCTGCGTACAGCGCTTCAAGATAAGCTGTCTCCAACGGTGATGAACACGGTAGAATTGCTGGTAGAGCGGGGCAGAACCGAACTGTTCGCTGATCTGCTGGAAACTTACATCAAAATAGAGGGAGACGCACTCGGCATCGGCGATGCAACTGTATACTCTGCTTATCCGCTTAGCGAAGCAGAGCAGAATACAGTAGCGGCAGAATTCAGTCAGATTACCAACCGCAAAATCCGGGTTACTAATCTGGTCGACACAAGCCTGCTCGGCGGACTGAAGGTCGTCATCGGCGATACGCTGTATGACGGAAGCTTGTCCGGCAAACTTGCGCGTCTTGAGAAATCTTTTAACGATAAGCATAGAGGATAGGGGTGAGGATATTGGGCATCAGACCTGAAGAGATCAGCACTTTGATCAAAAGTCAAATTGAGCAATACAAAGCCGATATCGAAGTGGCCGAAATTGGCACCGTCATTCAAGTCGGAGACGGTATCGCCCGTGTCTACGGTCTGGAAAACGCAATGGCAGGCGAGTTGCTGGAGTTCTCCAACGGAGTAGTAGGCATGGCACTCAATCTGGAAGAAAGCAACGTCGGCGTTGTTATTCTGGGTGAGTACAAGGAAATCCGTGAAGGCGATCAAGTTAAACGTACGGGACAAATCATGCAGGTACCCGTGGGTGAAGCCCTGCTGGGCCGCGTAGTTAATCCTCTGGGCCAGCCGCTGGACGGTAAAGGTCCAATCGCAACAACTGAGTTCCGTCCGGTTGAAAACAATGCACCGGGTGTTATCGATCGTAAATCGGTCCATGAACCGATGCAGACTGGTCTTAAAGCGATTGATGCAATGGTTCCAATCGGCCGCGGACAACGCGAGCTGATCATCGGTGACCGCCAAACCGGTAAAACGGCAATCGCAATTGATGCGATTATCAACCAAAAAGGCAACGGAATGAAATGTATCTATGTTGCCATCGGCCAAAAACAATCCACAGTAGCACAGGTTGTAGAAACACTCCGCCGCCACGGCGCGCTGGAGTACACAATCGTTGTAACTGCGTCGGCTTCCGAGCCGTCCCCGCTGCTGTATATTGCTCCATATGCAGGCTGCGCAATGGGCGAATATTTCATGTACAAAGGCGAGCATGTCCTTGTCATTTATGATGACCTTTCCAAACAGGCTTCGGCTTACCGTGAATTGTCCCTGCTGCTCCGCCGTCCTCCGGGCCGCGAAGCGTTCCCTGGTGACGTATTCTATCTGCACTCCCGTCTTCTGGAGCGTGCAGCTAAACTGAGCGATGAGCTTGGTGGTGGTTCATTAACCGCGCTGCCGTTCATCGAAACACAGGCTTCCGACGTATCGGCTTACATTCCTACGAACGTAATCTCGATCACTGACGGTCAGATCTTCCTGGAGTCCGACCTGTTCAACGCCGGTCAGCGTCCCGCTATCAACGTTGGTATCTCTGTATCCCGTGTAGGGGGTTCTGCACAGATCAAAGCCATGAAGAAGGTTGCCGGTTCACTCCGTCTGGATCTGGCCCAATACCGCGAGCTTCAAGCGTTCTCGCAGTTCGGTTCTGATCTGGATAAATCTACGCAAGCCCGTCTGAACCGCGGTGCCCGTATGATGGAAATCCTCAAACAGGGCGTTAACCAGCCTCTGTCTGTAGAACATCAGGTCATCAGCTTGTATGCGGCTGTCAAAGGCCACCTGGATGATATCCCTGTCAAAGACGTAAGACGTTTTGAGAAGGAATTCCTGGCGTTTGTGGATACGAGTGCTCCTGAAGTCCTGAAATCTATCACCGATACCAAAGATCTGACTGCAGATAACGAGACTGCACTTAAAGATGTTATCGGAAAGTTCAAAAGAGGCTTCGCTACCAGCTAATCCCCGTCATTTATGCTGCATAAAGAGCTGAATATATGCTGTACGAGTTGAGCTTTGGCTGCTGCCAAAGCTCAGATAATACTTACGATAGCTTTGGTTTCGCCAAAGCTAAGATTATGCTTACGAAGTAGCTTTGGTTTCGCCAAAGCTAAGATTATGCTTACGAAGTAGCTTTGGTTTCGCCAAAGCTAAGATTATGCTTACGAAGCCAGCTTTGGCTTCGCCAAAGCTTTAAGGTGGTGAAATCATGGCAAGAAGCATGCGTGATATTAAACGTCAAATCAAAAGCGTTCAAAACACCAGACAGATTACCAAAGCAATGGAGATGGTAGCTGCCTCCAAGCTGCGTAAGGCACAGGAGAAGGCTGAAGCCTCCCGCCCGTATTCGGAGAAGCTCAAAGAGGTGGTGGCGAGCATTGCTTCCGGTACAGACGGCATTTCCCATCCGATGCTGGTCAGCCGTCCTGTCAAGAAAACGGCCTATATTGTCGTTACCTCTGACAGAGGTCTTGCAGGCGGTTATAACGCCAACATTCTGCGTAAAGTGACGATGACGCTGGCAGAACGCCATAAATCCAAGGATGAATACGGTCTGTTCGTCATCGGCCGCAAGGGCCGTGACTTTTTGCGCCGCCGTGAATATCCGATTATGGAGGAAGTTACCGAGCTGTCCGATACACCGAAGTTTTCCGACATCAAGTCGATTGCATATTCGGCTGTTCAGCAGTTTGAAACCGGCGTATATGACGAGGTGTACATCTGTTACAACCGTTTCGTGAATGCCATCAGCCAAGTGCCGACCGTAGACCGCCTGCTGCCGATGGATGCAGTAGGGGAAGCGGGGCATACAGGTCCGACAGCAAGCTATGAATACGAGCCGTCTCCGGCGGGAGTGTTGGAAGTATTGCTGCCTAAGTACGCAGAGACTTTGATTTACAGCGCTATTCTGGATGGCAAGGCCAGTGAGCTGGGTGCCAAAATGACAGCGATGGGCAGTGCAACAAAGAACGCGTCCAAAATGATCGGTAATCTTACCCTTACGTATAACCGCGCCCGTCAGGCGGCTATTACGCAGGAAATTACCGAGATCGTGGCCGGAGCAAACGCGCAGTCTTGAGGTATAAGCCAGGTTAAGCAGTGTGCTTAACTCCTTATATTTTTACCGGAAACGGGTGCCCCTTCTTTGGAGCGGCACTATCGTTTCTTCTCAATGTAACAGCTTTCGAGGAGGGAATATAAGATGAACAAAGGACGCGTTGTAAGCATTATGGGTCCGGTTGTCGATATTGAATTTGAACGCGGCCAGCTGCCCGAGATTTTCAACGCCATCAAAATTGAAACCAGCTTGGAAAACGGCCGCACTATTGATCTGACACTTGAGGTTTCCAATCACCTGGGTGACAATTTGGTCCGCTGTATCGCCATGTCGTCCACGGACGGCCTGGTTCGCGGGCTTGGTGCAATGGACCTGGGAGGACCGATTTCGGTTCCGGTCGGCGAAGCTACGCTTGGCCGTGTATTTAACGTATTGGGTAATCCGATCGACAACGGCGCTGCCGTAGTTGCTGAGAAGAACCCGATCCACCGTCTTGCTCCGACCTATGATGAATTGTCGACACAAGCGGAGATTCTGGAAACCGGGATTAAGGTTATTGACCTGCTTGCTCCTTATGCCAAGGGCGGTAAAATCGGCCTCTTCGGCGGTGCGGGCGTAGGCAAGACAGTTACGATCCAGGAACTGATCAACAACATCGCGCAGGAGCACGGCGGTATTTCCGTATTCGCAGGTGTTGGTGAACGTACCCGTGAAGGTAATGACCTTTACCATGAAATGACCGATTCCGGCGTTATCAAGAAAACGGCTATGGTATTCGGACAAATGAACGAGCCGCCGGGCGCACGTCTTCGTGTAGCTTTGACCGGTCTGACCATGGCGGAATATTTCCGTGATGTCGAAGGCCGTGACACGCTGCTCTTTATCGATAACATATTCCGCTTCACCCAAGCGGGTTCCGAAGTATCCGCATTGCTCGGCCGCATGCCGTCCGCAGTAGGTTACCAGCCGACGCTGGCAACAGAAATGGGACAATTGCAGGAGCGGATTACGTCTACCAAAAAAGGTTCCGTTACTTCCATCCAGGCGATCTACGTACCGGCGGACGATTACACTGACCCTGCTCCGGCCACGGCATTTGCCCACTTGGATGCGACAACTAACCTGGAGCGTAAAATCTCCGAGAAGGGTATCTTCCCTGCCGTGGATCCGCTGGCTTCCAGCTCCCGTATCCTGGCTCCGGAAGTGGTAGGCGATGAGCACTACAATGTAGCCCAAGGCGTAAAACAATTGCTTCAGCGTTATACTGAACTTCAGGATATCATTGCGATCCTGGGTATGGATGAGCTGAGTGAAGAGGATAAGGTTATTGTAGCCCGTGCCCGTAAGGTTGAGCGGTTCCTGTCCCAGCCTTTCCACGTGGCAGAGCAGTTCACCGGCTTCAAAGGCAAATACGTGCCGATCAAAGAAACCGTACGCAGCTTCAAGGAAATTCTGGACGGCAAGCATGATGATCTTCCGGAAGCGGCCTTCCTGTTCGTAGGTACAATTGAAGAAGCGGTTGAAAAAGCAAAATCTTTGTAATGCTGTGTAAAGCTTAAGCCTGTGCTTATGCTTTCGATGTAAGCTTTACTTCGTAAAGCTTAAGCCTGTGCTTACGATGTGAGCTTAACGAAGTTAAGCTTTTAGGAGGAATGGAAGTGAATACCTTTCTGCTTGAAATTGTCACGCCGGAGCGTCTGGTTTACTCCAAGCAGGTTACTAGCCTGACCGTACGCGGAGTTAATGGCGAGCTGGGTATTTTGCCGGGACACATTCCGCTGGTGACTCCACTCCAGGTTGCTCCACTCACTGTTAAATCCGACGGTGTTACAACTACAATCGCCGTTCACGGCGGTTTTGTAGAAGTGCATAAAGACAAAGTGACAGTTCTGGCTGAAAGCGCAGAGCTGCCTACAGATATTGATGTTGAACGCGCGGAAGCGGCTAAAGAGCGGGCACAGCGCCGTCTTCAAACCCGCAGCAAACAGGATGAAGTGGATCACCGCCGTGCTGAGCTGTCACTGCAGCGTGCGGTTACACGGATTAAAGTGTCCACTGGAAAAGGACAAAAGTAATATAAATTACGGTCAAGCCCTGGGCTTGGCTGTTTTTTTTGTTAAGAGGAGGATCTGCATCTCCTAATCTTGTGAACTTTTGTACAATTATGATAAATTAAGAAGTTAAGAAGCTGTAATTACCATGTTTTACCGGGTCGAAAAGTTTAAAAGTTTGTAAAAGTACTGGATTCTTTTCACTTGCGCAAGTATGATATAAGAGTCGATTTCCAAGAAACATTCACACGGAGGGTTAACATGGAACAACTGCTGTACGATGACCTTTCCAGCACGATCGGTACCAATGGACTGGTGGCCATGATCGTTTCTTTGCTCTGTGTTGTATTATCTTGGTGGGCACTTCAGAACCTTAAGCTGGATTTGGTCATAAGATATCCCAAGAGCCCGCAAGGGAGACTGCTGCATTTACTGCTGGCTATCGTTCTTGGGCATTTCGTGGCGGGCTTTCTGCTTGATTATCTGGGCTGGAGCGGGATGATACGCAACATGTTTTAATGACGGTCGGTTTGGTTATATCTGTCGTAGGCCGCTGAGTGAAAAAGGTGTCGAATAATAAGGTTTTATTATGTCAACACTGAGGCTTAAGGAAGACGCCTGCACACAGGTCTCCATGACGGAATATCCGGTATTTAACAGATGATTATTAACTTCAAAATTAAAATTCAGAAATAATGGACGCGGAGGGAAACCGTATGAGCAAATTTATCGTCCGCGGTGGCAACAGATTGACCGGGAGCGTGAAAGTTAGCGGCGCAAAAAATTCCGTACTACCGATCATAGCCGCCTCTCTATTGGCAGAAGAAGGAGTGAGCGTCATTGTAGACGCACCTCCGCTAGACGATGTAATGACCATCAGCAAAGTGCTGGAATCTTTGGGTGCGGGTGTTACATATCAAAATGATATCATCGAAGTGGATGCCAGAAACATCGCTACCTGTGAAGCGCCCTATGAGTGGGTGCGGAAAATGCGGGCTTCCTTTTTGGTGATGGGCCCTCTTTTGTCCCGCATGGGTCATACGCGCATTTCCTTACCGGGCGGTTGCGCGATCGGCACAAGGCCGATTGACCAGCATCTCAAAGGGTTTGAAGCACTGGGCGCTGAGATCAGTTTGGGCCAAGGCTACATTGAAGCAAAATCGAACGGCCGGCTGCGCGGCGCCAAGGTATATCTGGATGTTGCCAGTGTAGGCGCGACTGAAAATATAATGATGGCCGCGGCACTTGCCGAAGGTGTAACAGTAATAGAGAATGCTGCAAAAGAACCCGAAATTGTTGACTTGGCCAATTACCTGAACGGTATGGGCGGAATTGTCCGCGGTGCGGGAACCGGCGTCATCCGTATTGAAGGTGTGGAGAAGCTGCACGGCGTAAAACATCATGTCATTCCGGACCGGATTGAAGCAGGCACCTATATGGCTGCTGCTGCAATTACCGGAGGTGACGTGTATGTTGAAGGCGCGATTGCCGATCATCTGGGACCTGTTATTGCCAAGATGGAGGAAATGGGCGTTACGATTATTCCTGACGAAAACGGCCTGCGCGTTATCAGCGACAAGCCGCTGAAGGCTGTGGATCTGAAGACTTTGCCTTATCCGGGCTTTCCTACCGACATGCAGTCCCAGATGATGGCGCTGCTGCTCCGTTCGGAAGGTACCAGTGTGGTCACCGAGACTGTATTTGAGAACCGCTTCATGCATGTGGATGAATTCCACAATATGAATGCCGAGATCAAAATTGAAGGCCGTTCTGCGATTGTCACCGGAAATGCTAAGCTGGTAGGTGCCAAAGTCTGCGCTACGGACCTGCGTGCAGGTGCTGCGCTTATTTTGGCGGGCCTTGTTGCCGACGGTACTACAGAAGTCAGCGGCACCCATCACATCGACCGCGGTTATGTGAATCTGGCTGAGAAGCTGTCGGGACTTGGTGCGGATATATGGCGGATTTCCATGGAAGAGTCGCCTGCTCCAGCTGCCAAGGAAGAAGCGCGTAAACCGGAAAGTGCCAAGGGCGAGGAGCTTAAGCCGCGCTTTCAGGCTCAACCGACCTGGGTATAATGTATAATCTTTAAATAATATCGAGAAAAGACTGTCCCGTGATTGCGGGGCGGTCTTTTTTTCGTACATTCTCTCACTCTTAGAATAGCGTTCTATCAGCCTGCGGAAACTCATATCTATAAGAATCACCGCTGCTTACGGAGGGAGTTATAGAAATGAAAGATTTCCGCTTTCCTGGACGCAAAATGAAGCTGCGCAGCCGCTATGCACGCAAGCGGCGGCTTTCGCCCCGGCTCAGGCGGCTTGCCCCTGCCGCCTGGCTGGCCGCGCCGCTGCTCGCGGCGCTGCTGCTGCCCCTGGCGGTTGTCCCGCTGCGCAGCGGACAACCGGCGCCCCCGGCCGTGCCGCCGGCCACGGCCGTCCCGGCGCCGCCGGCACCGGCTGCTGCGGAAGCCCCGCAGCCGGAGGTATCCGTCTATTTGTCGCAAAGCGGACAAATAGAGACCCTGCCGCTGGAGGACTACGTCAGCGGCGTGCTGGCGGCCGAGATGCCGGCAGACTTTGAGCTCGAAGCGCTCAAAGCCCAGGCCGTGGCCGCCCGCACCTTTATCGCCCGGCGCCTTGCGGCCGGCGATCACAGCGGGGTGCCCGTTCCGGAGGCGGATGTCAGTGATACGGTAAGCCACCAGGCTTACGTATCGAAGGACACGCTGGAACGGGAATGGGAGCACGGCGGCAAAAGCGCCGGGCTGGCCAAGATCCGCCGCGCGGCCTTAGAAACGCGCGGCGTCATCATGACCTATAAGGGCCAGCCGATTACGGCCTCTTTTTTCGCCTCCAGCGGAGGCTATACGGAGAATTCGGAAGACTACTGGAATGCAGCCGTACCTTACCTGCGGAGTGTAGCGAGTCCCTGGGAGCAGGAGATCACGCCTAATCTGGCAGTGAACTATACCTTCAGCACTGCTGAGGTAATGAGCAAGCTGGGTCTTGGTGCCAAGGCGCTCGCTGCCAGCACTTCCGGCCAGGCACAGCCGGTATCATCGGTTTCATCGCGGCTGCCTGCGGTAGTGCTCTCATTGACCGCCGGACACCGGGTGAAGGAGATCTCCATTGGCGGAAAGGTGTTTACCGGACGGGAAGTGCGTGAGAAGCTGGGGCTGCGTTCCAGCCAGTTCACCTGGAAAGGGCAGGGGAACGATATTTTGATCACCACCTACGGAAACGGGCATGGCGTCGGCATGAGCCAATGGGGAGCGAACGGTATGGCCAGGGAAGGCAGTACGGCCACGCAGATTCTCAAACACTATTACAGCGGGGTCTCCTTTGCCCAAGTCTCAACTCTCCTGAAAAAATAACTTGGAAGATACGTATAAAAGCCAATCGCCCGGTAACACTGGTTATTGAGGTGATAAACATATGAATGAACAAGACAAAAACAAAACAAACCATGATGAATCTCTCAAAAACAAGCAGGGAGATTCAGGCGCAAAGCCATCTTCATGGAGCAAGGCTTTATCCAAACGCTGGGTATTCCCGGCAGTCTACACGGCAGCAGCGGCAATTATACTAACCTTGGTGTGGGTCTATCAGGATGCCGGCCAAAAGCCGCTGACTCAAGACACCGCCGTGGTTAACCAGGACTCCGCTCTCTCCGGGCAAAATGCCGGAACAGCTGAAGATCCTGCCGCACTTGAAGTAGTCGCTTCAGCAGAGACTCTGGTATGGCCAGTGGCCAACCCCGGAGAAGTAGAAGTTGTTAAGCCGTTCTATGATGAAAATGGTACCGAAGAAAATCACGTGGCCGCCATGGTGCAGTATAATGACACCTTCGTGCCGAATGCAGGTATCGATATCGCCCGTGAGGATAACAAGACGTTTGATGTAAAAGCTGCATTGAGCGGTGAAGTAACCAGAGTAGAAGATGTTGCAGTGCTTGGCAAGGTTGTGGAGATCACCCATCCGGGCAATCTGAAGACCGTGTACCAAAGCCTCGGCGACACCAAAGTGAAGCAGGGCGACCAAGTGAAGCAGGGCGACACGCTGGCTACAGCCGGACGCAGTGAAATTGAGAAAAATCTTGGCAATCATGTGCACTTTGAAGTGTACGAAGACGGCGAGGTAGTGAATCCTTCGGATCTGCTGCCGCAGCGTTAAGCCGAATCTTATTTGCAGGGGGCGAGAAGCCTCCTGTTTTTTGTTATTTTACCGGCAATAGGTCTTTGAATGGACGTTTTTATCCCCGAATAGGTCTTTTTCAGGTTGTCCAGGAAATAAAATGAGCCTTCCCGGGCTTGTCACACCCTGAAAGCGCGAATATATAGGCCCGCCCCTCATATAATGTACCAAACTATCCACAGTTGGGAGGCGGGAGCGTGCACGATTACATCAAGGAACGTACGATCAAAATTGGACGCTGCATCGTGGAAACCAGGCATACGGTCCGAACGATTGCCAAAGAATTTGGCGTTTCAAAAAGCACGGTGCATAAAGACTTAACCGAACGTTTACCGGAGATTAACCCCGATCTGGCCGATCAGGTCAAGCACATTCTCGAATATCACAAATCAATCCGTCATCTGCGGGGAGGAGAAGCCACCAAAATTAAATATAAAAAAACAACCGGTAAAAAACGCGAAGTAGCCGTAGCCGCCAAGCCGTAAGATTTTTAGAATTTAGGCAATAATTAAGCTATATTTCATTGAATACTTCCCCTAAAGTATGGTATTTTTAAATTTGGTACTGCACAAGATGAACTTAATAATGAATCGCTTCAGCATTATTAAGTTCACGTTCTACAACTAACTATTCTCATCTAAAATAACACTTTGGGGGCTCTTTCATTATGCTTAGCAAGGATATCGGAATCGATCTCGGCACGGCCAATGTGCTCATACATGTCAAAGGAAGGGGAGTCGTTCTGGATGAACCCTCCGTGGTCACGCTCGAAAGTGATACAAAGAGAGTCCTTGCGGTAGGTGAACAGGCACGCCGGATGGTGGGGCGGACACCTGGTAACATTACAACGATCCGCCCGCTCAGGGACGGTGTTATTGCAGATTTTGCCATTACTGAAATGATGCTGAAGCATTTTATCGATAGTGTTGGCGGACGTACCTGGTACGCACGGCCCCGCATTTTGATCTGTGCCCCCACTAATATAACATCAGTTGAACAGAAATCGATCCGGGAAGCGGCCGAGCGCAGCGGGGCCAAGGAAGTTTTTATGGAAGAAGAGCCCAAAGCCGCTGCTATCGGAGCGGGAATGGATATTTACCAGCCTAGCGGAAATATGGTCGTCGACATTGGCGGCGGAACGACGGATGTAGCCGTGTTGTCTATGGGCGACGTCGTTACCGCCTCCTCGATTAAAGTCGCAGGGGACAAGTTCGACGATGCCATTTTAAAATATATTAAGGCCAAATATAAACTGCTCATCGGTGAACGTACCGCTGAGGATATCAAGGTGTCCATTGGAACGGTGCGCCCGGGTCTCATGAAAGCCGAGATGGATATCAGAGGACGGGATATGGTCAGCGGGCTTCCCCAGACGCTTACAATTACTTCGGGTGAAGTGAAGGAAGCCCTTTGGGAACCGGTATCCTCGATTGTGGCTGCGGCCAAATCGGTGCTGGAACGTACACCTCCGGAGCTGTCTGCAGACATTATCGACCGGGGAGTTGTTCTGACTGGAGGCGGTGCGCTGCTTAACGGGCTGGACGAGCTCCTCTCGGAGGAGCTGCATGTTCCGGTGTGGGTAGCGGAAGACCCGATGCACTGTGTGGTTAAAGGAACCGGACTGATGCTGAACCATTTGGACAAGGCCGTTAAGAAAAAATTCTGAACTGCCGATAATAAGGATAACAGCAGATTCAGGAAGGGGAATTGCCCTCGTGATTAGAGGATTATATACAGCCGCTGCCGGTCTGGTTACTCAGCAGCGCAGACATGACACGGCAACTCAGAACATTGCCAATTTGAATACAACGGGATATAAGCAGGTCGACAGTGTCACCCATGCCTTTCCCGAGGTCCTGATCTCTGCCATGAGCGGCGGGACTGCGAAGCAGATCGGACGGATGAATACAGGGGTTTTTGCAGAACAATCTGTTTCCCAGTATTTGCAGGGAGATCTGATTGAGAGCGGAAAGCCTGCTGATTTTGCTTTGTCTGCGGATCTTCAGATGCAGGACCCTGCTACCGGGGACGCTATTGTATTTGACGGTTCAGGCAAATATGTAAGTCCTGAGGGTGAGGTAACTTACCGTCCGCAGGCGTTTTTTACTGTACAGGATAATGAAGGCAACAATTTATATACACGGAACGGAAGCTTCACAGTAAGTGCAACCGGACAGGTACTGAGCTCCGGGGGCTTTAATGTTCTGGATGCAAATGGCAACCCCCTTGTGTTGACAGGTCCCCAGGAAGATCTTAAAGTGGACGGGCAGGGTAACCTGCTGGACCCGGCCACTGGGCTTCCTTCAGGGACAAGAATCGGCATCAGTGTAGTTGCAAGCCCGCAGGAGCTGGTGCGTGACGGTAACGGGGTATTCCACGCTGATGATGAAGATGCAGCAGGCATCCGCTTTGCGGATGCCAATGACAATCTGCAGGTACGGCAGGGGTATCTGGAGGGCTCCAATGTAGATGCCACACAAGTGACTGTAGATATGAACGCCGCCTACCGGGCGTATGAAGCGAACCAGAAGGTCATCCAGTTTTACGACAGCAGCTTGCAGAAGACAGTAAATGAAGTTGGCAGGGTATAGGCTATACTTATGAAGTAAGCTTTGCACGTACAGCTTTTAGGAGGTCTGATTTATGAATAACTCAACAATCGGTGCATCTGTCTCTATGGCCAGCCTTCAGCGGCGGCTGGAAATTATCGCAAATAATATTGCCAATATGGATACTAACGGATATAAGAGCAAAGAAGGGTCTTTTGAAGATGTGCTGACCCGTGTACAGCAGCAGTCCAGGGACTACGATCAGCCGGGACGCAGCATGCCGCTGGGCTTCAACATGGGATTTGGTGTCCGCGTACCTGAAGTTACAACCAATTGGGAAGAGGGGCCGCTTCAGGAAACGGGGAATCCGACGGATCTGGCGCTGCAGGGCAACGGATTGTTCGGGGTTCAGGTGAACGGGGGCACGGCGTATACCCGTCAGGGTGATTTTCATTTTGTCCCCGACGCTGCTAATGCCGCGAATATGATGCTGGTTGATAATACAGGCAATCCTGTACTTAATACCGAAGGAAATCCGCTGACGGTGCCGGCCAATGTGAGTGCCGCTATCGATGAGAAGGGCCGGGTGCTGACGAAGACTGGAGAGAATACACCGGTCACGGTAGCAGGAACGATTATGATTGTGGAACCGCTGAGACAGAGTGCCCTGCAGGCTGTAGACGGTAACTTCTATGTGCTTCCTGAAGGCGTGACAGCTGCTCAGGCCTTTATCCAGAGAGCACCGGGCGAAGCTTCTGATGTAGGTGTGCGTTCCGGCTACCTGGAGCAATCCAATGTGGATCTCAGCAAGGAAATGACAGAAATGATGCAGATTCAGCGCACATACCAGCTTGCAGCCCGGGCGCTTTCCTCCAGTGACCAGATGCTTGGCCTGGCTAATTCGATGCGCGGGTAGGTGAAGGGATGAATCGTCAGAACATTAACAGACCCGAAGAAGAGGAGCAGCAGCCGCCTGTCCGGCAGCGCAGGACGTCCAGGTGGACGATGATCCAGTGGTTTCTGATCCCGCTGCTGCTTATAGCTGCACTGGGGGGCGGCCTTGTCGCCGGTTACGTTATTCTGGGCAAAAAAGAACTCGGCGATGTGCTGATGTGGAGCACCTGGAAGCATGTATATGATCTGGTATTTGCGCCCTAAAGATGAAGCGGTTTGGAACTCTCCTGTTGTACAGGGGAGTTTTCTTTTTTATACTGGAAAATGTATAATGATTGGGGACTGCAGGACGCCAAAAAGGGCCCTCCCCACTGCTGCCGCGAGCGGTGGAGAAAGCCCCCTTATCTTAACCTCCACTGCTGCAGGTGGTGAAGGATAGTAATAATTTTTGCCGAAGCTGCCCATATTTATGCAGACTTTGCAAAGAATAAAGCTAAAGTCACACGCGGTTATGCGAAAGGAGCTTTGCGATAATGCTCGATATCAATCAAATTCAAGAAATAATCCCCCACCGGCCCCCATTTCTGCTGGTGGACAAAATCACTGAAATAGAAATGGGCAAACGCGCTGTAGGCATCAAGAATGTAACGGTAAATGAACCGTTCTTTACAGGGCATTTTCCGGGGTACCCGGTAATGCCGGGTGTACTGATTACAGAAGCGCTGGCTCAGGTTGGCGCTGTAGCCATTCTTGGCGTGGAAGCCAACCGCGGCAAAATCGGTTTTCTTGCAGGACTGGATGGGTTCCGCTTCCGGGGTCAGGTTGTACCGGGAGATACGCTGACGCTTGAAGTAGAGATTACCCGGCTAAAGGGCAGCATCGGAAAAGGACAGGCTACCGCTAAGGTGGATGATAAGGTAGTAGCTTCCGGGGAAATCATGTTTGCACTAAGCTAAGAATCCAGTATTCAATCATACATTATAAATGGAGAAGGAGAGATTCCACATGACTCAATTAACCCCGAAAGCGGCAGAAGTATTGTCCCGCTGGCTGCAGGACCCTTCTGTTGACGAGAATACCAAGGCGGAGCTGAATGCGCTGGCCAATGAGCCGCAGGAGCTGGAGGAACGCTTTTACAGAGATCTGGAATTCGGAACAGGCGGACTCCGTGGTATTATCGGTGCAGGCAGCAACCGGATTAACCGTTACACTGTCGGCAGAGCTACCCAAGGCTTTGCTAATTATATTTTGGAGCAGCATAAGGGAGAAGGCCGTCCATCTATTGTCATTGCCCATGATTCACGCCGCTTTTCGCCTGAATTTACGCTGGAGGCTGCGCTGGTACTGGCTGGTAACGGTATTGAAGCACATTTGTATCCCTCCTTGCGCTCTACTCCGCAGTTATCCTTCTCCGTGCGCCACTTGAAGGCTTCCGGCGGTATTGTCATCACTGCGAGTCACAATCCTCCGGAGTATAACGGCTATAAAGTATACAATGCAGACGGCGGACAGCTTGTGCCTGATGAAGCGGAGAAAGTGATCGCAAGTATTCTTGAAGTGGATTCCTTTAATGGCGTGAAACGGATTTCCCAAGAGGAAGCCGAGAGCCAGGGACTGCTTCACTGGCTGGGAGAGAAGGAAGACGAAGCCTTCACGGATACGGTAGCTGCTGTCAGCGTTGCCCGTGAGGAGATCACCTCTACCCTTGGCCGTGACTTCAAAATTGTATTCACACCGCTGCATGGAACAGGCAACCTGCCGGTCCGCAGTGTTTTGAAAAAGGTAGGATTTACTGAAGTTCACGTGGTGCCTGAGCAGGAGCAGCCGGATTCCGAGTTCTCTACAGTGAAGTCCCCGAATCCGGAAGAGCGTGAAGCTTTCACACTGGCAATTAAGCTTGGAGAAGAATTAAATGCCGACCTGCTGATCGGAACAGACCCTGATGCTGACCGGATGGGTGCGGTTGTCCGTGATAATGAAGGCAAATTCGTCGTACTGTCCGGCAACCAGTCCGGTGCACTGATGATCCATTACTACCTGAGCCGGCTGCAGGAGCAAGGCAAGCTGCCAAGCAATGGTGCTGTAGTCAAGACTATCGTCACCAGTGAAATGGGTGCTGCTGTTGCCTCTTACTACGGGGCTACCGTATTTAACACCCTGACCGGCTTCAAATACATCGGTGAAAAGATGAACCAGTTTGAGCAATCCGGGGACTATACCTACCTCTTCGGTTACGAAGAAAGCTATGGCTACCTGGCCGGAAATTATGCGCGTGATAAAGACGCCGTGCTTGCTTCCATGCTTATTGCCGAAGCCGGTGCCTATTACAAAGCACAAGGTAAAACCCTGTATGATGTGCTTCAGGAGCTCTACGGGCAGTTCGGCTACTTCCTCGAAAGCCTGGAGTCACGTACATTGAAAGGAAAAGACGGCGTTGCGCAAATTCAAGGCATTATGAATGACTGGCGCACCAGCCCGCCGCAGGAAATTGCTGGTGCTTCCGTAACTGAAGTGCTCGATTACTCTCTCGGACTGAACGGGCTGCCGAAAGAAAATGTACTGAAATATCTGCTGTCAGACGGTTCCTGGTTCTGCCTGCGCCCTTCGGGCACGGAGCCAAAAATTAAAGTATACTTTGCGGTACGCGGGGAATCGCTGCAGGATGCCAAAGACAAGGTGGCTGCATTGACAGAGCAGGTTATGGCACGCGTTGACGGGAAATAATACAATACACGAATATCTTTTCAGAAACGGATACTGCTCCTGCCAGGAGCACATCCGTTTCTGCATGAGTATGGATTGTTTTTAAAGTGAAAGAGGAGGTACTTTAGTGCAGCAGAAATGGCAACATTGGAATACAGCTTCACGCAAGTGGTTGTGGATTATCGTAGTGATCGGTGTGCTTGCCGCTCTCCCGGTGGTTTATGACCGTCTGCAGACAGAGAAGTCATCCAAAACAGTTGAATTTGTATTTGATTACCGTGATTTGGTGGAGGCAGCGAGCTACCGTGCCAACCCTCAGGACTATATTTCGGAGCAGCTTGACCGTCTGAAGGAAGCCGGCGTGCAGAGCATGGCTATATATGAGAACACGCTTGAGGATTTCCGCAGGGCGCGCCGCCTTATGATGTGGGGAGCAGCCGACGTTGCCAATCTTACCGATACTGTCATTCCGCAGAATGAGAACTATACATATGTCCTCTTTACAAGTGCGGAAAATAGCGCAGCGCTTAAGCCAGTGATTAAGGAGGTTTTCAGCGGGCTTAACATCGCTACAGAGGATTGGAACTTCCGCGGACAGCAAGGGATGATTATAAAAACACCGCTTGAAGACGCCACGCTTAAGCCGCTGCAGCCGGATCCCATTACTTTGGAAATGCTGCATGACAGGGGCTTTACCATTATTCCGCGTCTCGTGGACTCCCTGGTCTATAATCAGGAAGCGGTGGAGAAGCTGCTGGACCGTTACGCTGAGCTCGGAGTCAAACGTGTTCTGTTCGAGGGGGAGTCTGTTAAAGGCTTTACAGATGACCCGGAAATGGACAGCTTAACCTCTTTTGGCGAACTTCTGAAAGAGCGGGGCATCGGAATTGCAGCTATTGAGAACATTAAGGCACAGCAAAAGGGCTTCAGTAAACTGGCCTATCAGCTCGATTATAATGTAACACGGCTGTATTCACTCAGCGAGGGGGATTCACGGTTGTCCCCGGAGGTTATCTCCGACCGGTTCGCGCTTGCTACCAAAGACCGCAATATCCGGATGATCTATCTGAATACCATTCCTGCCCGGGATACCACGAAAGCACAGATTACCGATACCTTGGATAATCTTGTAGAAAGCCTTAGCGGGCCGGACGGTGCGGTGGCGAAAATTGAAGATAACGGATTTACGCTTGGACAGGCTACCGCTTTTGAAGTAGTGGATTCCTCCTGGCAGCGTTATTTCAAGCTGGTCGCCGTGATTGGTGCGGTTTCTATGGTGGCTTTGCTGGTGTCATACTTCATTCCTTGGCTGACTCTTCCGGCATGGGCAGTCGGGCTGCTTGGAAGTGCCGGACTTCTGCTGGTGAGACCTGCGCTGTTTGAGCAGGCGCTTGCCCTGGCTGTTGCGATCAGTGCGCCTACAGTTGCTATTATTCTGGCGGTCCGTAAAATCAATGAGCAGGGTCCTCCGCTGCGCGGGCAAGGGGCTGGCTATAAGGTGATGAGTCCGAAGCGCCGTTTAACACACAGTCTGGTGCTGTATGTGAAGACCGCGTTGATCTCTCTGAGTGCGGTACCGTTTGTCATTGCGCTGCTCAATAACATCACCTATGCGCTGGTACTTAACCAATTCCGTGGTGTCAGCCTGCTGCATTTGGCGCCCATCGGGCTGGTTGCACTGTATGTGCTGCTCTACCGTGGCGAGTTTGCCTTTAATAAGACAGGCAAGCTGATCCGCACTCCGATTACACTGGCCTGGGTTATTGTTGCCGGTGTAGTTGCAATCATTGGCTGGTACTATTTGACACGTACAGGCAACAGCGGCAGCACCCTTCCATTTGAAAAAGCTTTCCGTACCTTCCTGGAGAATACGGTTGGCGTACGGCCGCGCAACAAAGAGTTCCTGCTGGCCCATCCGCTGTTTATTCTTGGAGCCTTTATGGCCTATAAATACCGTAATGCCGCGTTTATTATGATTATTGCAGTAATCGGCCAGCTATCCATGGTGGATACCTTTGCCCATATTCATTCTCCGGTGATGATTTCGCTGATCCGCGGACTGCTGGGACTGGGATTGGGCCTGGTTATCGGGATTATTGCCGTTGGCGTATGGCAAATTGTTGAGAGGTGTTGGAAACGATGGTCACCGCTGCTCAAAAGATAATTATCTCGGGCTATTACGGGTTCCGCAACAGCGGTGATGAGGCGGTGCTGCAATCGATACTGATTGCATTGCAGAAGCAATCACAGGCTGCGGGAATAACGATTGAGCCGGTTGTCCTGTCGATAGATCCGGAATGGACAACTGCCACCTATGGAGTGAAGGCCGTACACCGGATGAAGCTCGGAGAAGTCCGCCGGGCGATTGCGGAGAGTACAGGGCTGATCAGCGGAGGAGGCAGCCTGCTGCAGGATGTAACCGGCAGCAAGACCATCCCGTATTATCTGGGCATCATTAAGCTGGCGCAGTGGATGGGGAAACCGACCTTTATCTATGCACAGGGGATTGGGCCGGTTAACCGCAAACTGTTTCATCCGATGATCAAATCGGTCTTCCGCAAGTGTACCTTTGTATCCGTGCGGGACGAGCAGTCCCGCCAGCTTCTCCAGCATATGGGACTTCGCGGAGAACAGATCATGGTTGTTCCAGATCCTGTTATGGGGCTGACGCTGCCGGAGGATACGGACGGAAAGGGTCCCGGCGCTGTTACCGGGGAAAACCGTATGAAGATGGTTGGGATATCAGTCCGCTACTGGGAAGAATCACGCCGTGAACTGGATGCCATTGCAGACGGGCTGCTGAGAGCCTGTGCACAGCAGCCTCTCCACCTCCGCTTTCTGCCGTTTCATCATCCTTTGGATAATGAGGCTTCCAGGTATGTGATGCAGAAGCTGGAGAAGGGTGCTGAAGAGCAGGGCGGAGCGGTCAGTATTTGCGAGGACGCGCTCCATCCGCTGCAGATGCTGCGCGAGGTAGGCGGCTGCGATGCTCTGATCGGAATGCGGCTGCACAGCCTGATCTATGCGGCAGGAAGACGTGTTCCTTTAATGGGTGTGTCTTACGACCCGAAGATCGACCATTTTCTGGACCGCATCCGCTGTAAGCCGGTAGGCACGACAGCTTCCCTGGATGGCAGTAAAGTTGCCAATGAATTGCTTGGACTTCTTGATTCCGCAGAAGACTGGCGGCGTGAGCGTGAACCGCTGATTTCAGGTTTGATTAATGAGGCCGAGGCTCCTGCCCGGCAAATTGCACAATTTTTCCGCAAAGGATGATAGACAAGTGAAAGCAGATAGTACGCTGCCGACGGTGCCGATTTTTGGCATCCGGGTATCCAAAGTCAATATGCAGGCTACGGTATCTTATCTAACAGAAGCTGTCCGTAACCGCGAACCTCACCAGGTCATTACAGCTAATCCGATAATGGTGATGGCCGCGCTGGAGAATCCGGGCTACATGGAGATTATGAAATCTGCAGAGCTGGTTGTTCCCGACGGGACCGGCGTCGTCTGGGCCGCAGAATATTGCCATGAGCCGGTGGCGGAACGGGTAGCCGGCTTTGATCTTTTACATGAATTGCTGCGTGTAGGAGAAACCTATAACTGGAGAGTATATTTGCTGGGATCCACTCCGGAAGTGATTCGGGAGACGGCTTCAAGGTTACAAAGTCAATATCCCGGAGTCGTTATTGCCGGCTATCATGACGGATTTTTCGGCCCGGATGCGGATGAGAAGATCATCGCCGGAATTTTGGAAGCTAAGCCTGACCTGCTGTTTGTAGCCAGAGGTGCGGACAGTCAGGAACCGTGGATTGCCAAATACAAATCCCGGCTCAATATACCTGTGATGATGGGCGTCGGAGGAAGCTTTGATGTAATATCGGGCAAGAGCCGCCGTGCACCTAAAGCGTTCCAAAAACTCCGTGCTGAATGGCTGTACCGCCTCCTTAAGGAGCCGACACGTTACAAAAGAATGCTTGCGCTGCCGAAATTCGCAGTAAAAGTGATGCGTGAGAAAGATAAAGTGACAAAAGACCATTAATTTGCGCATATTTACCGAAAAAATCGTGACAACAGCCTAAAAACGGAATTGGAATTTGTTTTGGGTTCAGCGTATAATTCAATGCGGTAGAGAAATGGGGGTCGACTGATCAAATGTTAATCATATACATCGCCGGATTTATTGTGTGCATGGGACTCGCACTTCTCTTGACGCCGCTGGTGAAGAAATTCGCTGTTAAGATTGGCGCAACCGATGTGCCGAATGCCCGCAAGGTGCATACCAGAATTATGCCCCGTATGGGCGGACTCGGTATTTTCCTGGCGTTTGTGTTAGGCCTGCTTGCCGTATTGCCGGTTATTCCTTACGAGTTCACTCCGCGGGAGGCCAATTTCATCAAAGCGCTGCTCTGCGGCGGCGGACTGATTGTTCTTATCGGGGGGCTGGATGACCGCTTCGAGCTTTCAGCAAAGGTAAAGCTGCTTGGCCAGATTGCCGCAGCCTGCATTGTCGTTTTTGGATTCGGCATTACTGTTGATTTCGTAAATATTCCTTTTAATAATACGTACTCCTCACTGGAAAGCTGGATTGCTGTTCCGCTCACGATCTTCTGGATTGTCGGTGTCACCAATGCCGTAAATCTGATTGACGGGCTGGACGGGCTTGCAGCCGGCGTATCCGGCATTGCGATTGCTACGATTGCTGTCATGGCTTTTCTGATGGGCAATACAATGGTTGCTCTCCTATGCCTGCTGCTGCTGGGCAGCATTGTAGGATTTCTGTTCTTTAACTTTCATCCGGCTAAAATCTTTATGGGTGATACCGGTTCGCTGTTCTTAGGATTTTGCCTTGCGCTGCTTGCGCTGCTTGGCTTTAAGCAGATTGCAGTTGTGTCCTTTATTACACCGCTCCTGATCATCGGTGTTCCTTTATCTGATACGTTCTTCGCAATCGTTCGCCGCAAGCTGCAGAAGAAACCGATTTTTGCGCCGGACAAAGGGCATCTGCATCATTGCCTGCGCGAGCTTGGATTCAGCCACCGCCAGACTGTTCTGATTATTTACGGAATTGCAGCATTCTTTGGGGTTCTGGCTGTTATCCAGACCTCAGCATCGCTGTATGAAGCTAACTGGGTTACTTTTGTAGTGATCTGTGTAATGCTCTTCTTCCTGCAGATCGGTGCTGAAATTACCGGTGTAATCAGCAAAACCAAACGTCCGATGATCGATTTCTTCCTGAGAATGCGCATGAAGGTGGATCCGGAGCGCAGTTCCAAATCTTAATAGGCTTCATAAATAAGCTATTTTTTTCCTTAATTAACAAAACTCATCCTTTTCAGGATGAGTTTTTTGCTGTTTCCCTAAAAATATACCAGAGACAAACCGATAAAGAACAAAGTGAAGGTTAAGAGAACTCAAACTCAAAGGAGAGATTATACACATGCAACGCTTTAAGAAGCCCTTCGTATGGCTGCTGCTCGCCGCTCTGGTCGTCTCTATGCTTCCAGGCAGGTATGTGCCCGTAGCAGCTGCAGCGAATGCTGTCACCACGACGTACTTTACTCCGGATGATCAGACATTGCGTTCGACGATTGCCTTAGACCCTAGTGCGACTTCAGGATCCGTTAATGCAATCAGCCGTGATAAAGTGTACTTAACGAGTAATGGCACACTTAATATAACCGGTGTCTATTCGCAGGTAACAGCCTCAACGATGAAGGTTGTTGTAGAGCAGCTGTCACAGGATAACTTAGGCAAGTGGGTAACCGATCCTACGCGTCTGACAACGGGTACGGTCACAGTAGATGCGAATAGTCCAGGCAACCGTTTTACAACCAGCGGAGTAACGTTGTACTCGGGTTATAATAAAGTTACCTTCTCCGGTATGCAGGGGAATTTGACGCGTTCGGAATCTTTTTATGTATTGTTTGACCGTGTGCCGTTTGTAACTTCACTGCAGGTGCTGGGCGGCCCTGCCGCGCTTAATTTAAATGAGGGAACACAGGTAGTTGTCCCTGTATCATCAATTACACTTCAAGGTAAAGTAGCCAATGCTACCAAGGTAACGGTTGCTCTGAACGGTGGAACAGCGCTTCAGACCTCGCTGCTTGAAGATGGTACTTTTTTCACACCGGCTTTGACTCTCCAACCAGGGCTGAGCACACTTCAAATTGTAGTACAGAACGCTTCCGACAAAATTACAATTGACCGGAATGTATACTTTTTTGATACAAATCAGCCTTACGCATCATTAGATCTGGTTCATGCCGGCACTAAATATTCAATCCTGGACAATACACCGACCTTGTCGGTTGAAAACACCTATAGAGCCGCTTTGTCCGGTCAAATTCTAGTTCCTTATAATACAGCACCATTCGCCGGAACATCAGGTGCCGGGAAAATGACGATTGATGCCAATACTACCAGCGAAGTGAAGATATCTTCGATCATCCCTGACGGTGAAGAGCTGATCATTCCTGGTCCTGACGGTGTTACACCTGCTTACAGGCTGGTCAAATTCACCACACCTGTAGAGGTTCCGATTGCTGAGGGAAGTAATGATTTCACTTTGACTGTAGAGTATGGAACATACACTTCTTCACTTGTAAAAACGTATTACTACGTCCCGGGTGAGACAGTGATAAATAATATTTACTATCTTCCTGATTATGCAGCGGGTGCTGATATGACTACAATATCCAAGCTTCCGCTAAACGGGCAGCAAATGGAAAAGGATAACTTTTATATCCTCGTTAAGAGTAATGTTGCTCCAAAAGGTGACTTGAGTGCGATGTATTTGCCTTTAAGTACAAAGGGTCTGGAGCTTAAACTAGTTACGAACGTTTCCACCACGGAGCGGGTATACCAGGTTACAGGCTTTTCCAATGGCCAGCAAAAGGTACAGTTTAAATACGGTACATCCAAATCGGTGTATATTGCCGACATTTCCTACGTATCGAAGAACTACATTTATGTAAGCAATCTGCAGGATGGACAGACCATTGAGTATAACTCCAATACTCAAAAGAGCATTACTGTATCAGGTGAATACATTGGATTTGAGAATATCAACAGTGCTCAATTCCAAATCAACGGTAAAGATAGTGCAACATGGGATACTGGCAGCACACCTCAGTTTGCTGTTAATGACAATAATAAAAAATTCAATGTAACCCTTAATATTTCTCAGCAAGGACCGCTTGTATACGGTGAAAATACCCTCACATTTACGGGGATTTCCAAAGATGCAGGCGGGAATGAACGTGTAATTACCAAGGAACTGCGCATCTATATTGTTGATACCAACGTATCTAACCTATCACAATTCCATCCGACGCTGGGAACGAACCGTCCGATGTTTGAAACGGATTCCCGGACAAACGAAACGAAGCGGAATACGATTCTGGCTTTACCGGCAGAAATTACTTTTAAAGATGATAAGTATATAACTACCCGGGACAATTATGATCTGGTGCTGCAAGGCGGAGGAGCCACAACTTTAAATCTATATAGTGGTTCTGACCTGATCTTTACTACTGCAGGAAATAATAATCTTTTGAAAGAAGATGCAAAAGATTATCATACTTCACCGGGAACCTACGGTTCATTATATTATGACTATGTAGGAACTACGAAGGACTTCCTCCTGCGTATCCGCGACCTTAAATTTGATGCGCCAGGAAGCCATGTGTACACATTGGAGCTCATCAACAAGACAGGTGCAAGAACGACCCAGCGGATTGAAGTTGTCCGTGAAGTACTTCCTTACCGCATTCTCGCTCCTGTGGCTACAGTCGGTGATCAGATTGTTGTTAACAAGAACTTTGTACGCTTTGATATTGAAGCAGAGGGTGCTTCGAAGGTCATTATTGATAAGTATGAGGCTGTTCCCCGTTCAGATAAGCCTAACCGTTTCACCTACGACTATGTAGGCCTGAAACCAGATAAAGCAACTTCTATTAAAATACAGATCGTCCGTGAAGATTCCACGTTGTCTGACACGGTAACGGTTTATTATGCAAGTGCTGTCCAGATTGATACGCAGTACATGGCAGAGAAGGTTGCAAACAAATATACTGTTTTCAACAAACAGCTGTCGCTGACCTTCCCTAAGGGTACACTGATGAAGGGCTATACTTCTTCCGGAGCGGCCAAATACTATCCTGACACGAAGCTGCTGTTCGGTATTGCCGATCCTGCCGACGGTGTTGTGGAACGCACTAATGATTACGGGAATATTATCAACGTCAGCCCTTATGATGAAAGATATGTAGGAGCCCAGAAACAGCTGGTTATCCTGCAGGAGCTTGTGCTCCGTTTTACATCAAGCGCAACGAACAACAATTTCTCCCGCGTGTCTGATATTTACTGGTTAAGCGGCGGACTTGGAGAAGTCGGCACTAAGGGAAGCAATAACTATGTACCGGCCACAAATGGTGTGGCTCCATATTCGACAGAAGGGAATTTCACACAGATCAGCCAGTCCCGCAAAATCCTCCCTTCGCAGCGCGGTGAACTGACGCTCAGCTTCAGCCCGAACGTTGTGGATGAGGTGGGCTCAACTGTAACGGTATTCCGCTATACTGATGCAGGGAAATGGGAGAACGTTGGCGGAGAAGTGGATACCAAAAATCATACGGTAACTGTTCCTTTCGATGAGTTTGGTTATTATACAGTAATGAAGCTTCGCCGCGGTTTCACAGATATTACGAACCATCCTTGGGCAAGAAATATCCTGAACGGATTGTATTCCAAAGGAATTATGACTAACCTGCGTTCAGATGCCTTTGGTGCTGATGATACAACTACCCGTGGTGAGTTTGCTACACTGCTGGTCAAAGGACTCAACATCCCGCTGGATTATGATGCTAACAAGCAGACGTTCTTTGATATTGTACCGGAAGCAGTTTCGACTACATGGAATTTCAAGAGCATTGAGACGGCTGCGAGAGCGGGGATTGTTACCGGCCTAAGCGACGGCTTCTTCGGCCCGGATCAGGCTCTGACAAGAGAGCAGGCGGCTGTAATGATCGCAAGGGCGCTGAAGCTGAAAATGAATGCGAATGACGCCAAGCTTGTAACAAGCCTCAGCAAGTCCTTTGTAGACTCCGGAAGCATGGACTTTTACTCCCGTCCTGCGATTGAGGCAGTATCGAAGGCCAAGATTATGGAAGGCAGTGCGGTAACCATTACCGGACAGACCAAGCCTGTATATAATTTTAACCCTAAGGGTAAGCTTACAAGAGCAGAGGCCGGCAAGATCGCTGTAGCACTTTTGCAGAAGAGCACCAGCATCTTCCCTAAAAACTTCAATTAAAATAAGCTGCAAAAGCCGGTCCGCGAAACTGATCGCGGGCCGGCTCTTTTGTAATAAAATTACATACAGTCCAGATTAACTTTGTAATCTGCAGCGATTTACGTTACAATAACTTAGAAAATAATATTTTCTGAAAGGTGAAAGCCATCGATGAAACCGATTTTATCAAAAGCACAGCTGGATTACACGAAAGCTAAGAACATGTTTGAGAATAGAGCAAAAGTGTTGGAGAAAGAAATCGCCGCTAAACGTGCGCTTATGGAAATTACCCAAGAGGTCATGGAGGAGCTTGTACAGGCTACAGGATTCCATGACGCCTACAATGAGCTTGTCATTGCTGAGAATGCCCTGATTGAATGGTCTCACTCTACAATTAAACATGAGAAGAACTATCGTGAGAACCGAGTGGCGATTGATGCCATGTATGAGAACGTGAATGCCAGTCCTGAGAAGCGTCAGGAACTGATTCAATTATCGATGAAGATCCGATAGTTCATATGTATAGAAGAAAAGCGCCGTAACCGGCGCTTTTTATTTTGTGCAGAGAAGTAATCCGCAAGTTTGAAACAGGATAAATCTGTTTATTAACTTAACAAATATTGCTTAATGACGATTGGAATGCTCTGTGCTATACTAACTTCCGTAGTCAACCATGATTAGCAATAGTTAGTAGAACATGCAGACATATGTAGTTCCAAGAATACTTAGGCAAAGAATTCAAAAGAAAAAAATTATTTTGGGTGAAGCGCAACTTTTTAGAAACTCCTGCGTTTAAGATGTAGAGTCACTTACACAGGGCAATAAGCATTATCCCAAAGGGTAAAAGCTTTGTCTTCTGGAAAAATTAGCTTTACGTGACTTGAGGCACATTGTATAATACTTAGGTAGAATTAGGAATCTAGTATTGTTGTGCCTGTAAACTGTTTACAAGTTTCTGTGATACCCGTCACAGACATCATTTATACTTACATGCTCAACTCGGGAAAGGGGGTGCATCGGCTAATGAGTAACATGAGCTACCCAACTAAAGAAAATACTAAGTTCATGAATGTCCAAGGAGGAGAAAAAAAGGTTATGAAGAAAATTTTATCCGTAGCATTATCTACAGCAATGGCATTCTCGATGTTTGCCTCTGTAGCATTTGGTGAAACTGCAACAACTCCACAAGCGAAATTCGACGCTTTGGCAGCTAAAGGTATCCTGAACGGCTACCCAGACGGTCAAGCTCACCTTGAAAAAGATCTGACTCGTGCTGAGTTCGCTAAGATCGTAACTAAACTGTTCAACCTTACTGAAGTAACAGGCAAGCTGACTTACAAAGACAAAGGTTACACAGCTACTAACTGGGCAGTTCCTTACATCGAAGCTGTTACTGCAGCTAACCTGATGCAAGGTAAAGATACTGTTAAAGGTATCTTCGACTACAACGGTAAAGTAACAGTTGAAGAAGTAGCGGCTGTATTGTTCCGCGCTTTGGATCTGGAACAACCTACTACAACTGATAACTCTGCATCTGTATGGGCTAAAGGCTATGCACAAGCAGTTATCAACGCTGGTCTGGTTGCTCAAAACACCAACTTCAAAGCTAACGCTACCCGCTCTTTGGTAGTAGAAACAGCTTATGCAGTTGACCAACTGAGTGCAGTTCCTACTCTGACTGTAGCTTCTGCTGAAGCAGTAAGCCCAACAAGCGTAGTAGTAACTTTCTCTGACAAAACAACTACAACTGTAACTTTGACAACTGCTCTGGTAGCAGGCGTTGAAACTACAATCAACTTCAAACACCTGGAAAAAGACTACACTGCAAAAGTAACTCTGCAAACGCCTAAGGTTGTTTCCGTAACAGCTCCAAACGCTAAGCAACTGGTTGTTAAATTCAACCGTGCAGTTGATGCTGAAACTATCGTTGAAAACAGCGCTGCTGGCGCATCGCTGATCGATGATGTTATTAAAGTAACTCGCGTTAACAGCGGTGACCAACTGGTTAATGCTAACAACGCTAATGTAGTTCTGGCTTCCGATGGTACAGAAGCTTGGATCACATTTGCTGGTAACGAGTATCTTAAAGGAACTTACACTGTTGTAGTTAATGACAGCGTGAAAACAACTGCTGGAGAAGCTATCCCTGCTTTCACTAACCTGGTGACTGTTGCTGATACTACTGCTCCAACTGTTGCGTCTGTATCTTCGGTTGCTAAGACAACAACTAACAAAGTATATGTTAAGTTGAGTGAGCCAGTTAAAACTGCTGGACTGATTGCGTATGTTAACGGTGCTCCTGCAAGTGTGAGCCGTGATACTTATGCGCCACTTGATGAAGTTACTTTGAACACTGGTTCTGCTTTAACTAGCGGTGCTACTTATGATATTTCCCTGACTAATCTGACTGATTATGCTGGAAATGTTGCTAACCCTAATCCAACTAAAGCTTCTGTTACTGTAACTGCTGACGCAGCTGCTCCTACAATCGTAAGTGCAACTGCACTTGGCGACAAGAAGGTTCAAATTGTATTCAACAAAAATGTTGACTTCAATTCTTTGGTAGGTAGTGTACGCCTGCTTGATCCTAACGGTGAAAGCAAAGGTGTATTCCAAATTAACGCTGGTGTAGATGGCAAGACATTTATCCTGAATTCTCCGCTGGCAGCTCTGCCTGACAACGGCACATTCACAGGAACAATTGTATTCGGAGCAAGTGTACGTGATACACTTGGCAACACTTTGGGTACTGCATTGTCCCAGCCTATCACCTTCACTAAGGATACAGTAGCTCCAACAGTAACTAGCGTAACTTACAAATCCGGAACTGGTATCACTATCAAGTTCTCTGAAGAAGTTACTTATGCTAATGTTTCTGGATTGACTTTGATCAATGACAGTACTGGTGTTGCTAATACTGCTCTGACTTACACTAGCCGTTCTAATGATGGCAAGTCTTTGACATTCAGTGTAAACGGAACTGTAACAGGAGCTCATACTCTTCGTCTGCCAGCTGGCTTGGTAGCTGATACTAGCTTTGCTAAGAACAAGTCTGCTGCAACTGTATTGCCTGTGACTGGAAGCACAGCTTCTTCGGATTCTGACAGACCTACAGTTGTGAGTGCAGTTTACCAGCCAGAAGTTGCTAATAGCGCTGATTATGTTATCCATGTAACTGTTTCTGATAACTCAGAGATTAGCACTAAGTCTCTCCAAGACAACAACAGCTATACTTTGAATGACACTGCACTTCCAGTAGGTTCTTATGTTACTATCTTGCCTAATGGCACTAATATCTTGAAAACTGCTGCGGTTCATATTCCTAAGTCCAGCATCAATGCTACTAAAGACTACAAGTTCACTGTAGCCGGCGTTGTTGACACTGCAGGAAATGGATTGGAAAATGCATTTGTAAAACAAATCAAACTGGGTGACAGAGTAAAACCTTCCCTGTCCACTGCTGTTGTTTCTGCTTCCGATTCCAACACATTGATCCTGACATTCTCCGAGGCAGTTAAGAATGCTCAATTGGATGATCTGGAGTTCAAGCTTAATGATGTTGTGGTAACACCAGCATCGTTCGATACTATCGGTAACGCTCCATTGGCTGATAAATACTATGTAACATTCAAAGATGCTGCAGGAAAAGTTATCGACCTTAACGGTAACACTGTTTACACTCTGAGTGTTAAAGTTAAAGACAATGTTGAGAATGGATTCCAAAACTCCATCACTGACGATGAAGGAAACAAAGTTAACACTGGTACTACTATCAACGTTAAGTAATCTCCGATTACTGCAATCAAGGATAGCCTCTTCGGAGGCTATCCTTTTTTTATAGCCATATTTCCTAATAAGGAGGCAACTAATGAAAACCGTATGGAAAGTATCCATGGCAACTGGACTGCTGGCTGGAGGCATCTGGGCTGGTTCACTGCTAAACGTAACAGCCGAAGGTGCAAGCGTCGGTTCGCAGCCAGGGACAGCAGATGATCCGGTGGTAACTAAGAGTTATGTAGATCAGCAAATACAGAAAGCACTTCAAGGCGGGACTTTAGCAACTCAAGCGCCTGCTGCAACTACAGCGCCAGCAGCTACCCCTGCTCCATCATCAGCGCCGGCAGCTAACAGCGATGAATCCGAAATTGTTGATGTTAAACCAGGCCAAACCTTAATTGCCGGAGCAGGCGCAGAATTTATTGTCCGGGCAGGTAAAGCAGTTATTTATTCTCAAGACGTCAACGGTGTCGCTGATCTAACTGATGGCGTTGATCTTGCTAACGGTGTTGCCGCACCAACCAATCATTTACTCTCTTTTCCACGTGATGGCCGCGGTATTACCGTGCAGGAAGGCCAAACCTTAGGTCTTGTCGTAATGGTTCGTGGAGCATATACATTAAAGTAGGATTCATATATCAATAAGGATGTCCCAATAATGAGGAAATCATACTCCGGCACACTTTGCCTCTAATGACAAACATTGAGCCGAGTGATGTGACTGTCAACCGAGCACAATACTTCCTGTGATCTTATAAATTTTCAGGAGGTGCTGGAACATGGCACGAAATAATCGCACAGTGGTACCGGAGAGCCGGGCCATGCTTAAACAAATGCAATATGAAATTGCTTCAGAGTTCGGTTTATATGGTGCTTCTTATGGCGGAGGGGCAGATACGGAATTTGCTTCCGAGCTGGGAGCCTTGGGTGGCTCAGGCGGATTTGGACAAAGACAATACCTTGGGCATCTGTCCTCCAGAGATAACGGATCAGTTGGCGGAGAAATTACTAAGAGGCTTGTGAAGCAGGCCGAGCAGTCTCTTTTCAGATAAGCTGCCTTTAATTGACACCATCCGGTAAATAAGTTAATATGGCTGTTGAGGAAAACCCTAAACCTTTTCCAATTGGAGAAGGTTTTTTTTAAGATATTTTTATTATTTCTCTAATATTTCTTATTATATTTGGCCTGTTATTCACCAAAGAATTAATTTCTATACAGTGTCAGATGATCTATAAAGGGAGGTTGATGTACATGTCTATAAAAGGACGTCATTTGTTTACTTCTGAGTCCGTAACGGAAGGGCATCCGGATAAGATCTGTGATCAGATTTCTGATGCGGTGCTTGATGCATTTTTGGCTAATGATCCGAATGCCCGTGTTGCCTGCGAGGTTGCTGTAGCAACAGGCCTTGTACTTGTAATCGGGGAAATCAGCACGAAATCGGAATACGTGGATATTCCGGCAATTGTCCGTAACACCATCAAAGAAATTGGCTATACACGTGCAAAATACGGTTTCGACTATAACACCTGTGCGGTGTTAAGCTCACTCAACGAACAGTCGGCAGACATCGCGCAAGGTGTAAATGCTGCATTGGAACATCGTGATCCTGCTCAAGTTGCTGAAGAAACTGCCAATATTGGCGCGGGCGACCAAGGTCTGATGTTCGGATTTGCTACGAACGAAACACCGGAGCTGATGCCGCTGCCAATTGCCTTGTCTCACCGCATTGCTCGCCGCTTGTCCGAGGTCCGCAAAAATGGGACTTTGGAGTATCTGCGTCCAGATGGTAAGACACAAGTTACGATCGAATATCAGGATGACAAGCCTGTCCGTGTGGATACAATCGTTGTATCGACCCAACATGCTGAGGAAATTTCACTCGAACAGATTCAGGCTGATATTAAAGAACATGTAATCCTGCCTGTAGTTCCAGCCGAATTGCTTGATGAAACCACTAAATACTTCATTAACCCGACAGGCCGTTTTGTTATTGGCGGTCCGCAAGGGGATGCCGGTCTGACCGGACGTAAGATCATTGTGGATACATATGGCGGATATGCCCGTCATGGAGGAGGCGCATTCTCCGGTAAAGATCCGACTAAAGTCGACCGTTCTGCTGCATATGCAGCCCGGTATGTTGCCAAGAATCTTGTAGCGGCAGGCCTTGCCGACAAGTGTGAGATTCAATTGGCATACGCCATTGGTGTGGCTAATCCTGTCTCGATTAATGTAGATACATACGGAACAGGTAAAATCAGCGAAGAGAAGTTAGCTGAGCTGATCAGCAGTAACTTTGATCTCCGCCCGGCTGGTATTATTTCCATGCTGGATCTTCGCAAACCGATCTACAGACAGACAGCTGCTTATGGCCATTTCGGACGTACAGATGTCGATCTTCCGTGGGAACGCGTAGACAAAGCCGAAATGCTTAAGGAGCAGGCTGGAATTTAATTATTCTACATTTAAAGGACAAGCCCGTAAGATAGCTCTCCCGATAGGGAGGCTAATCTTGCGGGCTTATTTGTGTTCATATAAAGAACCCAAATGGGTGAAATAAATCAAGGGCCGGAAACCTTTCTAAACTTTGGAAGCCTTTTAACCGAAATAAAAGGATATATAAAGACGAGAGCATGGCTTGAGAGGAGTCTATCAGGGAATGAAAAGGAAAATTTCAATCTGGACAGCGATTATTCTGTCAGGCAGCATGATAATGGGATCGTGGCAGGGAACGGGTCAGTTCCCGAATTCCGCAGTATATGCAGCCGCTGAATTTGGCATCCCCACTGTATCACCTTCGCCTGATGCCTATTATGTAAGTACGGGGGCGAATCTTAAATTAAATTTCGACCGCCCGGTAAATCCTCAGAACGGCGAAATCACCATTATAAACAGTGAGACAAAAGCTGAGTTTGTGAAGATTCCTATCGGCAGTTATGGCCTGGTAGGCAGTTCTGCTGCTTATGATATTAAGTGGGGAGCGGACCGTAAATTAGCCCCAAATACGAAATATACTGTATCTATTCCTAAAGGGTTGTTCAAAGACAATGCAGGAGCAGAGTCCACAGTAACTACATGGTCATTCGTAACAGCACCGGATATTGACAGCTCAATCACAGCAAGTGAATTTGCACCGGCAAATAACAGCAGAGTAAATGCAGCAGGGTTGACCCAACTAAGCTTTAAGCTGAACAAAAAATTGCAAAAGGGCGGTGGCACGATTCGCCTGATGTCCTCCTACAGCAATGATACTATCCAGGAATTTAAAATAGGGGATGATGTTCCCGGAGTAGATGTCCAAAGCGATGCCACATCAACAACGGTGAAACTGTCGATAACTGCTAATAAAGTTGCACCAGGCGGTAATTATTATATCCTGATAGATTCCTATGCGTTCAAGGCCGATGATAAGCGTACCTTCGCCGGAATCTCTAGTGGTAATGTATGGAGTTTTTCCACAGTAGGAGGAGAAGCGAAAAACGTTATTACAGTTCCGGATAACAAGGCTGTAAATGTACCTACCACTGAAGTGTTAAGGCTTATTTTTGACCGGCCAATGATGCCGGCATCCGGGTACATAACGGTCTCGCCGGGTACAACGGATGATCCCCGGACCAGATGGGTAAATGTGAACTCTACCTCAGTAGTTGGCGGAGGGGAGAAGTCTATTCAATTTACACCTGCTACTACGGATATGCCGCTGTTAAGCGGAACGACCTATACGGTCACTATTCCCCAGGGGGCTTTTTACGACCGGGACGGGAATGTATTCCCTGCCAACGGACCCTATTCATGGACGTTTACGACTACTCCGCTCTCTGGGCTTAGTGCAACTGGCCTTTCTCCCTCTGACCGGAGTGAGTCTGTAAGCGTGTCCCAATCCATGAAAATAACATTTAACCGGGATGCTGCTCACAACAGCGATATTACAGATGGTGTGGCTTTATATAAGAGCAGTGGTACCAGAGTTCCAGTTACAGTGAGCAAGGGAACCTCGGCTAAGGAATATATCATCACCCCAGCAACGACTCTTGAAGCAGACACAACCTATTATGTTGATATCGTTAAAGGTGCATTTACTGATGTGAACGCGGCTGGAGTCGTGTATGACGGAATTAGCGGCAAGCATTCATGGAGCTTTAAAACGGCAGCTCAGGATACAACAGCTCCGGTAATGGCTTCAGCACAACTGGAGAATAACCGGACGATTCGCCTGAAATATAACGAAACACTTAACTCCGGAGTTGCCCTGCTCTATTCGAGCTTCGCTGTAACCGTAAACGATGAGAATCGTGCTATAGAAAACATATATATTCAAGGAGACAGTGTGTATGTCACTTTGAATACAGGAGTAGCAGTCGGACAAGTTGTAAAAATCAGCTATACAGGGGGTCTGCGTACGATTCAGGACACCTCCGGGAATGCAGCCGGCACTTTCGGTCTGCAGCAGGTTACGAATCCGATTCAAACCGCCTTGCCGACACCTAAGGATGGCAGTCTGTCCGGCAGGACAGTAACGCTAAACTTCAATGATGCGCTTAAAACAGTTTCCCCCCATGCTTACAGCCAATTTTATGTGTACGCGGATGGTGTCTCCCTTGGGGTGAACAGCATCAGTTCAAATGGGAGAACTGTTGTCTTGGGGCTCGACAATGCTGCATCCAGCGGCCAGACTATACGTGTGACCTATTACACCGGCTCTTATCCTCTTCAGGATCTGTACAGCCAGAACATCGCAAATTTTAATGACTTTTATATCCGGAATACCAGTGATGGAACAGCGCCGGTGTTTCAAAGTGCTTCGGGTGCAGGAAGTAAAATTGTACTCACCTATAATGAAGGGATGTCCTCATCGGCACTGCCGCTGAACAGCCAGTTCTCTGTTCTTGTTGGCGGTACCCCTAATTATGTTACCGGCGTTTCGGTAAACGGCAATCAGGTTACACTTACGCTTCAGAGTCCACTCACAGCCAACCAATATACTACTGTGTCATATGTGCCGGGCAGCGCAGGGCTCAGCGATCTAAACGGCAACCGGGCTGCGTATCTAAATCTGCAGGCAGTTGCGGTATCCGGGAGCTCAGGAACGTCTGTACCTGATATCAACTCAGCGACCGTAACGGGTGATGAAATCACAGTAATATTCAGCAAGAACATGCGTCCTTCTTCAACTGCAGTGTATACAAGTCAGTTTGGCGTCAGAGTGGACGGCAGCAGTGTCGGTGTACAATCATATTATGTATCAGAGAATGTCCTAAGGCTTACATTGTCCACGGTAGTGAGAACCGGGCAAACTGTTGATTTGTCCTATATGTCAGGATCTGGTGCGATTACCGATTTGAATGGAGTTCCTCTGCCGTCTTTTACGGCGCTTTCAGTTTATAATGCAACGGGGACATCGTCATCCGCCTCATCCACCAACCGCCCTTCATATATGGGTACTTTGGCGGCAGGTGAGTTTGGCAAGGAATATCCGCTTCTGAAAAGTGACTCTGCCTCAGCATCCGATGACCGTTCAGTCTACAGCCAGCTGGTGAAGAAGTATAGCCTTGCTGCAGACCGGCTGAACGCCAGCTACGAATATCTGAATAAGCTGGGAACACCTTCGCTTGTTTTTGAAGTGCCTGCCACAGAATTGGCAGCCAATGTATCTGTGCCGCTTAAGCCGTTGCTCGATGCAGTTAACAGAAACAGTAAGGCTACCTTTGGCATCCGTCACGGGGATCATTTCTACAATGTTGCATTAAACGATATCGATATGAACAGTCTGGCAGCAGCTCTCATTGCAGACAGCAGCAATATCTCCCTGATGTTCAGGATGGAAAAGGCCCCGGCAGGTACGTTTACACCCTTTGAGCAAAAGTTGAGAACACAGGGAATGCAGGGCGTTACAGGTCTCGTGGATATACGCCTTAGTGCCGGGGTAAACGGTAATAATTCCAGCGGAACAGCGTTAAACGTAAAAGGTGAGTATGCAGTACGTACAACATCCACCTTGAATAGTGATCAGACTTTGGCAGCAAGACTGGATCTTGTCTATTATGATGCTCCATATCTGCCGACCAAAATCAGTACAGCGGGCAGCTACACGGTTATCCGCGCTGTTACAACAGGAAATCCGGTAGTGGGGACATTCTTGTCTACCCGCAGCTTCACGGATATGAGCAGGCATTGGAGCAATTCGATTGTAAGTCTGCTGGGCGCCAAGAATATTATCGACAGCAGCTACGGAACCACGTTTAAGCCTGAACAGAAAATAACGCGGGCAGAGTTCGCTGTAATGCTCAGCCGGGGTCTGGGGCTGCCGGGTGACCGTGAGACTGCGCAGCGGTTCAGCGATGTCCAGCCGTCCACTCAGACTGGAGATTACATCGGTGCTGCTGCCAAGGCCGGGATTATTACAGGAAATACAGATGCAACTTTCCGGCCTAATGCCAATATTACACGTGAACAGCTCGCCATTATGATCATCCGCGCTATGGAGTATACAGGAAATCCGATCACACTCAGCGGCACAACCTCTTCAACACTTACGGTCTTTAAGGATAAGAATAAAATCCAGAACCAAAGTGCCGAGTTTGTGGCCAAGGCTGTGCAGGAAGGCATTATCCTGGGAATGACCCCAACAGAGTTCCAGCCGCAGGGCAACGCTACCCGTGCCCAGGCGGCAGTGATGCTGCAGCGCATGCTCAATATGGCTGGCTACTTGTAACTATATAGATTGAACTTATAAATTGGATATTAGGAGAAAGTGGCGGAGGAGAAGTTTGGAACTGGAGGAGCGTTAGCGTCCGCCTTTGTCACCGGATTTCAACCGCGATAAGCGGTACAAATCAAGAAATCTGGGGACAACAGCGGCAGGAAGTCCAAACATTCTCTGGAGTCACCCCAATCGTTAATAGAAAAATCACTAGTTTTAATCTATATAGATTGTATTTAACAGCAGAGCATCCGGCTTAATGGCCGGGTGCTTTTTGGCGTTCAATTGCGTTTCCGGCAGGAGTCCCGATGTTGACAAAACCTTCTAGTAATCTCTTAAAATCGCAACTTTTTGGCTAAAAATCAGTCTATTAAAGAAGTAGTCTAATCGTAGGAACTGATATCCAGATGGTGATCGCGAGAATGAAGAGTATAAATAGATGGGAGAGTTACACTGAAATGAATGAGGTTTTCATGGGGAAGAAGAAAGAGGCAGTACGTGGAATGAGAATGTCGCCAGCCAAAAAGTGGATTGCCGCATCCCTTGCAGGGGTGCTGTGGATTATGCCGGTCGTTGGAAACGGGGAATTTTCCGGATTAGGCACAGGTACTTCGTTCAGGGCTGAGGCTGCAGCAGCATCCGTAAACGTAACCAAGCTGGGTGAAGAAGTGATTACATCCGGTGCGATTATGATGAAATATAAATATAATACGGTCCGTTCCGGCAAAACGGTGAGCGGACTTGCCGATGTCGTCCGTGTGGACCTGAACAATCCATACGTATCACTGGATGTGATGACAGGTAAGGGCGGGAATCTGACCACACGGCAGAGCACTGGCGGAATGGCTGTGGAAACAGGGGCAGTAGCTGCGATTAACGGCGACTATTTCAACACAGGCGGAGAAGGCGCGCCGATCGGCGGGCAGGTATCTGGAGGCGTGCTTGTCTCCACTCCTTCCCAGCTTGACGGAATGTACGCTTTTGCTGTCACTAAGGACCGCAAGCCTGTCATTGACGAATATACTTTTGAGGGCATGGTAACCGCTGAAGACGGCGCACAGTTTCCTTTATCCGGAGTAAACAAAGGCGCTTACAGCCCGGAAGGCGGCAGCTCCACATACAGCCATGCCAATGCCGCCTATATATACACCGATGCCTGGACTGCAAAGGAACGGCCGAAGAACAGCTCTACAACACCTACGGAGGTGCTGGTAGAGAACGGAGTCATTACACAAATCTCACCTGATGCAGCGCTCGCCATGTCTGTTCCGGAAGGGGCATATATTTTACGGACCCATGGCCTTGCTGCGCAGTTCGTTAAATCTCACCTGACCGTCGGACAGAAGCTGGCTACGGACTACTCCCTGCGCTCCAAAACCACTCAGCAGGAGCTGGATCCGGCAAGCCTGCAGATGATGATCGGCGGACATACCATCCTTGTGAACGGCGGCAAAGCGGCTTCGTTTTCCCGTTCGACGTCAAGCATCGGCGGCTACCGTGCGCGTACGGCACTGGGATATTCGCAGAATGGACAATATGTATATTTGATTGCAGTGGAGAAGAATGACAACAGTACGGGGATGTCGCTGACCGAGCTGCAGTCTTTTATGACCCAGATCGGGGTCTGGAAAGGAATAAATCTGGACGGTGGCGGCTCTACAACGATGGTAGACCGGCCGCTTGCCGAAACGGCTTCCACGCTCACCTTTAACACCGAGTATGGCAAAGAGCAGCGCAGCATTGTCAACGCACTTGGAGTATACACTTCGGCTCCGCAGGGCCAGGTAAAGGGAATCAAGATCAGCGGCAGCTCTGTACTGCTGATCGGGCAGCAGGCTACCTATACGTTAAAAGGCTATGATACGTACTATAATCCGATAGATGTGGCAGCAGCAAACCCGGCCTGGACTTCGAGCGGAGGCAGCGCTACGGTAAGTGCAGGTGTGGTGACAGCTGTTAAGCCGGGTAAAGCAACGCTTACAGCTGCCAGCGGTACCGCCAAAGCTTCTACTGAAGTTACGGTCCTCGGCGGCGATGATCTTACCAGCTTGTCTGTAGGAACGGCTACAGCGCCGCTCACAGCAGGAAGCAGTGTATCTGTGCCTGTAACAGCCGTAGCTAAGAGCGGGGCAAGCATCACGGTACCCAATTCGGCGCTGAAGTGGGAATTTGTTGGCTTCAAGGGCAGCGTACAGGACGGCAAGCTTACGGTGTCCTCTGTAGATCCCGGTGTAACGACCGGATATGCCATTGCCCGGTATGACGGATACAGTACGGCAGTGGTTTTATCGACTGCAGCCGCTACGGCATGGGAGGATTTCGAAAAAGTATCGTATCCGATCGCATTCACTTCCAATGTGAACACGGTTAAAGGAACTGCTGCTGTTGCTGCCGGAAGTGCTGAACGGGCAGGCTCCCAGGTATTGTCCCTCAGCTACGATATGACAGCAGGTACCGGTAAAATGTATGCCTATGCCCAGTTCAACGGAACAACCGGCAAGAGCATTCCGGCAGCGGCGACCTCCATGTCCGTTGATGTTATGGGTGATATGAGCCTGAACTGGCTGCGGGCTGAAGTGGTTGACAGCAGCGGAGCTACAAAGTATATAGATCTGGCCAAGGTTATCGACTGGAATGGCTGGAAGAGCATCAACATTGACTTGTCGGGCTCAGGAATCAAATTCCCGGCATCCTTGAAAAGAATGTATGTGGTCAATGTAGAGGAAGGCCAGGATGAACGGGCCAAGACCGGTACGGTTGCTTTTGACAATATCTCTTTTGTAATGCCCTCACTCTCCAGTGAAGCCGGACTTCCAAAAGGAACAGCCTCCATGGTAATCGGCTCAAAATCCATGACGGTTAATGGCACGAAAAAAGCGATCGATGCAGCACCAATCAATAAGGACGGTACTACCTATGTGCCGATTAAATATGTACTGGATGCATTTGGCGGAAGCGCGGCCTGGAATCAGACGACCAAGCAGATTATGGTGTTACGTGGAGCCAAAGCGCTGGATCTGACCGTTGCCAAGAAGGAATTTGTGCTGAACGGGAAGCTGTATAGCGCTGAAGTAGCTCCTATGATCCTGCAAGGCAGGACTTTAGTACCGCTAAGACTAGTCTCGGAGCAGCTTGGGCTCAATGTAAAATGGGAACAGAACACGAAGACCGTAACTATTGAATCGTGATATGTTAATATAAAGGAAAGCCTTTAATACGATTCGATAGAAATGGGGCAAGCATCCGTGGAATTTCAGGCCGATGCGATAGATCGCGTCATCAAGAATACCATCGACGTGATGGAGAGCAGCAAGTATCAGATTTTTGAAATATTGCAGGTTGCACGGGATGAGCTTGTTGCACTCACCAAAGAACTGCAGAAGGTTATGGAAGAAACGGATGAAACACTGCAAAAGGTCGACAAACTGGAGATGCAGTACCACCGCTCCCGGATCCGGCTGACTGAGGTCAGCCGGGATTTTGTCCGCTATACCGAAAAAGACATCCGGATTGCTTATGAAAAGGCAACGGAGCTTCAACTGGAGCTGATGATGACCAGAGAACGCGAGATCTATCTGCGGAGCAGACGGGATGAGCTGCAGCTGCGTGTACGCAGTGTGGAGAATTCAGTGGAACGCGCTGAATCCATCGGTTCGCAAATGAGCGTGGTCCTGGAATATCTGTCCGGAGAACTGGGACAAGTGACGAGAATTGTCGAAAATGCGAAAAACAGACAGATGATCGGCCTGAAAATAATCCTGGCCCAGGAAGAAGAACGCAAAAGAATTGCCCGGGAAATTCATGATGGTCCTGCCCAAATGCTGGCTAATTTAGTCCTTAGGACGGAAATTGTAGAAAGAATGCTGGTGAAGCAGGAATATGGACTGGTGCAGGACGAAGTAATAGACTTAAAAGGGCAAGTGCGGTACAGCCTGGAAGAGATGCGTAAGGTTATTTTTAATCTGCGTCCGATGGCGCTCGACGATTTGGGGCTCATTCCGACACTCCGGAAATATGTGCATGACTTTGAGGAAAAGACCAAGATCCGGACCGTCTTTGAAACAAGAGGCAAGGAGCACAGGTTAACCTCAGCCATGGAGGCGGCAGTGTACCGTCTGGTACAGGAAGGTCTGTCCAATGCGGCCAAGCATGCTTTTCCGAGTTATGTGCTGGTGGAAATCACCTATCAGGCACAGCTGATCAAGATCGTCGTTAAGGATAATGGCTTGGGCTTTAATGTCAAGAAGGTAAGCGAGCAGGGCAACCGTGAAAGCTTCGGGCTTGTAGGCATGCGGGAACGCGTGGAGCTGCTCGAAGGAAGAATGGAAATAGAGTCCGCAGAGAATCAGGGCACAACAATCGTAATTCACATTCCGACGAATGTGGAGAAGGGGAAGGAGTAATGTGATGGAGAACCAGAACGCAGGCAAATCACCCATTAAGGTTCTTTTAGCGGATGATCATCAGCTGTTTCGTGAAGGACTAAAACGCATTTTAAATATGGAGGATGACATTGAGGTCATCGGCGAGTGCGGTGACGGCATTCAGGTGCTGGAATTCTGCAACATTAATAAGCCGGACATCGTGCTCATGGATATCAACATGCCTATCGAAAATGGTGTAGAAGCTACCCAGAAGGTACGCGAGATGTTCCCTGATGTTAAGGTGATTATTTTATCGATTCATGATGATGAGAGCTATGTCTTTGAGACGTTGCGCAAGGGAGCCAACGGTTATCTGCTTAAGGACATGGAGGCTGAGTCACTGATCAATGCTATCCGTTCCGTATGTGAAGGACATGCTTTTATTCATCCTAAGGTAACAGGCAAACTGATTAACCAGCTGCGCCGTATGACTTATCTTAATGAGACGGGAGCTATGGCCGAAACACCGGCTAAGGAGGCTGGAGTCAAATTTGTCGCTGGCGACAACAATCCGCTGACCCGACGCGAGGCAGAGGTGCTGCGGCTGATGGCCGAAGGCAAGAGCAACAAGATGATCGGCGAATATCTTTTTATCAGCGAGAAAACCGTCAAAAACCATGTGAGCAGCATTCTGCAAAAGATGGAAGTCGACGACCGCACCCAGGCTGTAATCAATTCGATCAAATACGGATGGGTAACTCTATAAGCAGCTCGTTTAAGGAAGATTACATATGTCGATTGCAGCCGGCGGCTGCAGTCAAAAGTATGGCTTGTAAATAGCGTATAATGAATTTAGATGCTGATAAAGCAGCGGGCACGCTTCATGGGGATGTGGGCAGTCACCGACCTTTTCTCACCGGCATATAGTGTCGGTATACAGAGGAGGTGCATCTCCATGGTAGCCCAGTTATTATGGATTGCGGCTGTTTACGGATCTGCTGTAGCCCTTGTTCATATCCTGCAGCACCGCAAGAGAACCAGGCATAAGAATTGGAGCGGAAAGCGGATTCATTATTTGCTGATTACCCGTAATCATGAAGCTGTTGTCGAGTGGTATATCCGGGGAATAGGGCTTCATGCCTTTCTGACCGGACAGTTATTCCGGGTGACGGTAATGGATGACGGCTCGATGGATGGAACACTGGCGGTAGCTTCAAGGCTCGCTTTAAATAGCGGTGGAAATATTGAGTTTGCCCCGGTGATACAGGGACATGATGTGCGGACGGACAGCGGTTCACAGCACAATGTTGTAGTCGATTTGCGCTTGCCGGATCAGCTTATTCCGCTCTCCTTTTTGCGGATGCCAGGAAGCGGGGGATACGGATCGAAACACAGCGATTAATAATTAAATATGCAGGAACCGGGTGAAGCACACTCTCCATGAATGGGGGAGTGTGTTTTTTTTGTGCGGATTTTTTGGGAGAGGGATGAAAAGTGGGAATCCTTCCTTGAATGCGGATGCTCTAAAGTCAGCTGTTATATAAGCCGGAATTAAAAAATGAGTAAAGAAATGACGTGACGGAGGGTCCTGGAGGAGCGTTATCAGGTTTTAAAGCTTTTCATAGAGAACACATTTGAAGATAGCACTTATGTTCAATTTGTCCAATATAGGAGGGGAATTATGAAGGTAGCAGTGTATGCAGTAAATTGCGGCGGGAGCTGGGGAGTATGTATTTCACTCAATATTCAGGTGGATTATTTATGGTGGATGGGAGCAGGGGGAAGCGAGGATGGCTGGAATACGGAAGCTGTTGAACGTCTGGTGCTGTTATCGCCTGCTGTACCTCTTGGGTGGGCTGTGAAGCTGCGCGGCAGCTTCAGATCACACAAGGCGATGTCAGAGTGGGAGGGAGAGAATTGGAGAAGCTATGCTGCAGATATTCTGAAGGAAGAGATTAAAGAAGAAATAGAGGCTGGAGGAGTTCGGCCTAAGGGATGGCCTTTTGGAGAGATTGCTGTTATGAGTAGCAGGGATGACCTATATGGCAGGGACGAGGGCGTTATTGTGGATCAACCCGCTCTGGGAATGGCGACAGAACAGATTGCAGCAGAGCTCGAAGGCTGCTCTCTGCTGCAGCCTGAAGCCGAAGCGCTCGTGGCTGAACGACTGCCCTGGCTGGCCGGGCAATGGCGAGAGGCTGTTCAGCTTGCACATTTGCAGGGGAGGCTGATTCTGGAGGCCGGGATTAGCGGGGAGGCGGGGCGGAGCTGTGGCGGGAATAGGAGAAGTTGGACGATGTGGGGTGCAGACGGGCGGGCGATGGGTGGGCTTGGTTGGCGGTCTGCGGCGCTCCGCCTGCCGCAGCTGCGTCTGCCCTGGCGCGGCGCTGCCGCCCGCCGCGCAAGTACGCGCTGCCTGCGCTGCGGCAGCGCACCCACGGGCCGCACGGCCTGCGCCGCGTGCGGCCTGGCCGGCTGCGCCTACTGCGAGGCCTGCCTCGCGCTCGGGCGCAGCCGGTCCTGCGCGCTGCTGCTGCGCAGCGCGCCACTGCCGGCCGTGCGCTGCACGGCCGGAGCGGTCCCCACCGCGGCGGCACGCCGGTGGGGGCTAAGCGCAGCCCAGGCGGGAGCGGCCGGGGCTGCGCTGGGGTTTCTGGCGGAGCGGCGTGAGCGCTCCGCAGAGGCAGGCCCAGAGCGGTTTCTGCTCTGGGCGGTCACAGGAGCGGGGAAAACGGAGATCACGTTCCCGCTCCTGGAGGCAGTGCTCGCAGCCGGAGGCCGGGCGCTGGTGGCCACGCCACGGCGCGACGTCGTGCTGGAGCTGGCGCCCCGGCTGGCCCGGGCGTTCCCGGGCGAGAGTCCTGTCGTGCTGTACGGCGGCAGCACGGACCGCTGGGCCCGGGGACGGCTCATCATCGCCACGACCCATCAGCTGCTGCGGTTCTACCAGAGCTTTGACCTGGTCATACTGGACGAGGTAGATGCGTTTCCCTACCATAATGATCCCAGGCTTGCTTTTGCTGCAGAGCATGCCTGCAAACAGGACGGATCTTTTATTTATCTGTCCGCCACGCCTCCCCGGGAGCTGCAGCGTAAGGCCGGCAGCGGCAGACTGCCCCATGCCAGAGTACCAGTGCGTTATCATGGCCATCCTTTGCCTGTACCCCGCCATATAACCATGATACCGGTAAATGCCTGCCTGAAGCGCAGAAGCCTTCCTAGAGCACTTCTCCAGGCTCTTCAGCGTTCCCTTATCCGTGGGGCTCAAATCTTCCTGTTTGTATCTCGTATTGCTCATATAGCGGGTCTCCTGTCTCTCCTGCGAAGCAGCTTTCCCGAAGCAGCCATTGAGGGGACTTCTTCCCAGGACCCCGCACGGACCGGCAAGGTGGAGGCTTTTCGTGCCCGCAGTATTTCTATGCTGATTACCACCACGATCCTGGAGCGGGGCGTCACCGTTCCGCGAAGTGATGTGTTTATTCTGGATGCAGACAGCAGCTTGTTCGATGAGGCTTCTCTCGTCCAGATGGCGGGCCGGGCAGGCCGTTCTGCAGAAGATCCGGCCGGACTGGTTATGTTCTTTTCACCGCAGTGGACCAAATCCCAGCGCGGCGCGCTGTCCCAGATTCGTACAATGAATGCAATTGCCCGTAAACAAGGGTATATAAAGAAATAGAGAAGGCGGGCAGAGAATGTTAAAGCATATAAAAGCATGGTCAGGACATGCCCAAGCATTACTGGTTCCGGTATATCCGCAATGCCTGATTTGCAGCAAAAAAGCACCATCATCCCCGGAGCTGCCTGAAATTTGTGCAGGTTGTGCAGCCACAATTCCCTGGATTCGTAAACCGCGCTGCAGCAAATGCGGACGCCATGTAGGCTGTCCCGACTGCACCCGCAGCAAAGAAGAAGGGCCGATTGTCTGCAACCGCAGTGCAGTTGCTTATACAAGTGAGATGCGGGAGATGCTGGGGCAATATAAATACCGCGGGAATGAGCGCCTCGCTCTATTACTTGGCCTGATGCTGGACAGGGCGTATGGCAATCTGAAGGAGGAGAAGGAAAGTGAATTGCGCAGCCTGAGCCCGGACTCTATACATAAACCCTTTCCCCGCTTTTTTACCGGCAACCGATCAACAAGACAATGGCAGGCTGATCTGCTGGTCCCCGTTCCGGTCAGTGAATCCAGACTGAATGAGAGAGGGTTCAATCAGGCAGAGCGGCTCGCTGATGTACTGTCACGCCGAAGAGGAATTCCACAGCTTCCGCTGCTGATCCGCACTCATCATACCGGCAAACAGAGCTTTAAGAGCAGGGCGGAGCGGCTGAATGATATGAAGCATGCTTTTGCGGCCAATCCGGATATGAATTTAAAAGAGAGAATTAGCGGTTTGATCAACGCAAGGGTTCCGGAAAACCGCCCGCTGCAGATCATAATAGTTGATGACATCTACACTACAGGAAGTACCATCCGTGCTTGTGCTGAAACTGTAAAGCAGATAAGCGAAAGCTATGGCCGGGAGTCGGAGATCTACAGTCTGACGTGGGCCCGTTCATAGGGCAGGCGTATTTTATATTAAATAAAATTCTTCTACAGCCGATACTATTAATAGACTAAGTTTCTTCGATCATGTAATCTAAGCATAAGAAATTACTATGCTGCACAAAATGTATGGAAGGGAGCCGCTGCTGAAATGAACGTAGATAATTGTCCAAGGTGCGGCCGGTTATATGTTAAGAACATCAGAGAGCTTTGCCAACCGTGTGTGAAAGAATTGGAGCATCATTATGAGACATGTGTAGAATATTTGCGGAAGAACAGAGGAACCAATATCCAAGAGCTGTCGGATGCCACGGATATATCCATCAAGGAAATTACCCGTTTTATCCGTGAAGGCCGGATTTCCATAGCTAATGCGCCTAATATGATGGTGCCCTGTGAGATATGCGGAACGTTAATCCGAGAGGGGCATATGTGCGACAGCTGCCGGACCCGTTTGACCAAAGAACTTGCAAATGCGGCTAAGGAAAAAAGTGGGGAAGAGAGCTCTGTTAAGCGTACAGATTCAGCGTATCGCGCTGTTGACAAGTTCCGAAACTAAAATTCATTTGCAAAAAAACGCTTGCAGCTATAAAGTATGATTCAATAAAGACCGATAAACTTAGTAAAGATTTATCGGTTTTTTTATACCGAAAGGAAGGTGGAAGTTATGAAAATTAACGAGACCGGACGAATTCACGGAGTTAATCCGTATCAACGCAGTGCGGAAGCTCAAAGGCAGGACCAAATGAAGAAGACTACACGCAAGGATGAGGTTTCAATTTCGGACGAGGCGATCAAGCTCCTGCAGGCTCAGAACAGCAGCAAGGTTGATACCGACCGTTCCGCTAAGATTGAGAGCCTGAAACAGCAAGTATCCGCAGGTACCTACCAGATTGATGCAGCCAAACTCGCTGACAAACTCGCCCCTTATTTCAAGCAAACCTCCGAGAATTAGGTGAACACACCCATGTCATTGATTAGATTGTTAGAACTGCTTGAGCGGCTGGACGAAGTGCATCATCAAATGCTGGATCTGGCCGCTGTCAAGAAGCAGACGATAATGGACAACAAGGTTGATGGTCTGATTGATATCATGAACCGTGAGTCCAAGCTGATGAAGCTGATCGGACAGCTCGAAGAGCAGCGTACAGAGGCGGCGTATGCATTTTTACAGGGTGTCGGCATACGCTCCAATCTGAACCTGAATCTGACCGAGCTGTCCCGGCTTGTATTTGACCCTGAGGAAAAATCGCGGCTGCTGCAAATTCAGCAGAGGCTTTCCGGCACACTGGAGCGCTTGAAACAAGCCAATGAGCTGAACCAGAAGCTGATTGAGCAGTCGCTTACCTTTATAGATTATTCCCTGGATCTGCTTGTCGGCAGACCGAACCAGGAGTTTACCTACCACCATCCGTCCGATAAGGGCAGCAGCAGTGCTAGACCGGGCCTTTTTGACGCACGCGGATAGTACTACTATTTGTTGCAGAACGTTTTGCCGGAGCAATCATAGGGAGGAACCGAGAGCATGACATCTACATTTCATTCAATAGAGACGGCAAGACGAAGCCTGTTCACTCAGACTGCTGCGCTTAACACAACAGGACATAACATCGCTAATGCCAATACCGAAGGGTATACCCGCCAGCGTGTTAATATGAAGGCAGCGATTCCAATTGAAGCCTATGGCCTTAATAATTCTACCTTGCCCGGGCAAATGGGAACCGGTGTAGAATTCAGCTCGATCGAACGGATCCGGGAGATGTTTCTGGATGATCAATACCGCGGGGAGAATGCTGCGAGCGGGAACTGGTTGATCCAGTCGGACACACTCGATAAACTGGAAGCTATTGTTAATGAACCTTCAGATACAGGGATTCGAACCGTTCTTGATAACTTCTGGAAGTCGTGGTCGGATCTCAGTAAGAACCCCGAAGATCCAACAGCCCGCAAAATTGTAGTGCAGACTGCGCAAGCTCTTACAGATGCTATGAATTACATGAGTACCCAGCTGAGTAATTTGGACCGTGATCTTAACACTAATATTGATGTTAAAGGGAAAGAGATCCAGAGCTATTTGAGCTCTATCGCCGATCTGAATCAGTCTATTGCCAAAATTGAAGGTATGGGTGACCAGGCCAATGACTTACGGGATCAGCGGGACTTACTGACAGACAAGCTTTCCAAGGTCGCCAATATCACTGTTGTAGATACGGATGCCGGATACAATATTTCGCTCGGCGGACAGCCGCTTGTTCAAGGGCAGACAGTAGCGGCAACTGTAGATAGTGCATTTCTTAATAATGCGTTTGCCTCCGGAGATCTGAGAGCTGGTGAAGCCTACGGAATGATTTTTTCCAGTAGAACCTATGTTGCAGATTACAAGAAGCAGTTGGATGATATGGCCAACACCATCGCTAATGGCGAGGTGCAGGTTACAATACCGGCGGGGTCAACGCTTCCTGCAGGCACTACAGTGCTTAAGGATTCTGAAATTATTAATCCAGACGGAATCAAGACTACCTTATTGGCAGGTGCAGCAGTTCCCGTGCCGCTTACGGGTGATTTGAAGACTACTGTAAAAGGATTGAATGGACTGCACCAGTTAGGCTACGCCATGGATGGCAGTACGGGACGCGCCTTTTTTACACCTTCTGTTTCCGGAGAACCAATCACTGCGGCCAATCTCCGCCTGAATCCGGAAATCGCTGCTGATCCTACTTTGTTTGCGACTTCACTTCGGGCTACTACAGATAGTGACGGGAATGTATCCGTAATTAAAGGGAATAACACATTGGCACTTTTATTCAGCAATATGAAGGATAACAGTACTTTCACTACATCCGATGGTACCAAAACCGGTACTGTAGGTTCCTATCTTAGCTCCATGGTAGGCCAACTTGGTATCCAATCCCAAGAAGCTGCACGCCAGGCAAGCAACTCCGATTATCTGGTAGAACAGGTGAATTCCAGGCGTCAATCGGTAAGTGGGGTTTCGTTGGATGAAGAAATGTCAAACATGCTGGTATTCCAGCATGCATATAGTGCTGCTGCGCGTTTTATGACTACCTATGATGAAATGCTTGATAAACTAATTAATTCTACCGGCACTGTCGGCAGATAAAGGAGGAGTATCTAATGTTGAGGGTCACCTCCAATATGATGAGTTCACAGCTGCTGCTTAACCTGAACCGTAACGCACGTACTATGAACGATACGCAGCTGCAGCTCTCAAGCGGCCGCAAAATCAACAAACCTTCCGATGATCCTGTCGGCATTACTTATTCCCTGCGTTACCGTGCGGAGCTCTCATCTAATGAACAATACACCAAGAATGTAGACAGTGCGCTGTCTTGGCTGGATTATAATGATACTGTACTGGGACAGGCTGGGGATGTGGTTCAACGCTTGCGGGAGCTTACTGTGAAGGCATCGACAGGAAGTAACCCGCAGTCAGCATTGGATAGTATCAATGAAGAAGTGATGCAGCTTAAGGAACAACTCGTAGATATCTCCAATAGTAAGCTCAATGGCAAATATATTTTTAATGGAGAGCAGTATACTACCAAACCTTATGATTTTGCCAAAGGTGCTGATGGCACCTATGATACAACACAGGCTGTTACCACAGATTCCGGTCAGATTCAGTATATTGTTGGTGAAGGTGTGCAAATGCCTATTAATATGACTGGTAATGATGTATTCGGTCATAATGGGGAAGCGGATAATCTGTTCTCAATTATAAATAATATTTCTGAAGGATTGAAATCAGGGAACATTACAGCTGTATCCGGGCAGCTCGATAAAATTGACACCCGTGTAGAGACCATTCTATCAGCCCGTTCTGAGATAGGAGCAAAGACAAATCGTGTAGAACTGATGCAGGATCGTTTGAGCGATTTGAATATAAACCTGACAGATCTTCAGGCTAAAACTGAGGATGCGGATTACGAGGAACTCATTATGAAGTCCAAGATTCAGGAGAATATTTATAATGCTTCACTTTCTGTGGGGGCTAAGATTATCTCTACAACTTTAGTAGATTTCATTAGATAACGGAGGCGATGCTCGTTGTTGCAGCCTATTCTGCAAATTCGACAGACTCCTGCCCTGATTGGTATTGATGCTGATCTTGGCACATTCTCCATAACTCAGCCAAAGGCTGAAGTTAATATCACAACTACGCCTGGAGAGTTAAACGTTCAGTCGTCACGTCCAGAGCTTACAATTGATCAGACCCGGGCCCGCGCTGCTTATTATGGCGGAAGTGTTTTGGATATGAATAAAAGAATTTATTCAGGCATTCAGCAACTATACCTTCAAGGTCTGGCTCGAAAAGTTGAGCAGGGGAACCGGATGGCTGAGTTTTTTAAACCAGGAAATACGATTGCTGAGGTCTACGGTACAGACACTGAACCGAATTCTTTCCCAGAGCCCTTAGGTCCGGCGTCTTACGACAATGTAGATATTCATTTTGATACTAAAGCTCCTGAGATCAGCTTCCGGGCAGCACAGGTTGATATTCAAGTGGAAAGGCATAGACCGGAGACAGAGTACACCCGTGGTAAGTTAAATATCTATATGCAGCAGTATGCTTCCGTGCAGTATATCCCGCCAGAGGTGAATGTTCAATTGTAGCTATAAAGCTATAGATGTGCCGGAAAGCACCTCTATAGCTTTTCTTTCTGTTTAAGTATCAGTAAGATGTCCACTAAATTAAATAACCAGGTTTTGCACAGCAAAACTGTTTGAGGAGTGAAAAATTTGATTATTGAGACACTGTCTTGGGGAAAACTTGAAGTACAAGAGGAACAATTGTATCATTTCCCCAAAGGAATTCCCGGTTTTGAAGAAGATACTGATTTCGCTTTGGTTGCTATGGAGGATACAGCCTTCTGGGTGTTACAGTCCCTCAAAAATAAAAACCTCTCATTTCTTCTAGGTGATCCGTTTGCTTTCTATCGAGATTATGAATTTGAACTTCCGAGTGCTGAGGCTGAGGAACTGGCGATTGTTGAACAGATAATAGTACGATGCATAATCACTCTCAAAGAACGAGTGGAAGAGTCCACAATCAATTTGCTGGCACCGATTGTTTTGAACCCGGAGACACTGAAAGGTAAGCAGGTGGTATTGCATAATGCCCCATATCATACGAAGCATAGTTTGTTTCAGGAGCAGCCGGTAATTGACGGAAAGGATGGTGGATGAAATGCTCGTGTTGTCCCGTAAAAAAGGTGAATCTATTATCATTCAGGACCAAATTGAGCTGACGGTATTGTCGGTCGAAGGCGATACAATCAAAATCGGCATTTCGGCGCCGAAGCATGTTGACATCTTTCGAAAAGAAGTATATCTGTCTATCCAGGAAACTAACCGTGAATCGGCTGCACCCGTGCAATCTGATCTCAATGCTTTGATTGACCGGCTGCGCGGGCCGCAAAAATAAACCTTGGGTACAACAAGTGCTTAGGTGAACAAACACAGGAATGGGCCATGGCAGTGGTAATAACCACTGCATGGCTTTTGTTATGGGGGTTATACCTTGATTCTTACCCGAGACCTGTTTATATCCAAAAGGATAGTTTATTATGAGAACGGGTATAGACTTATCTGATTACTAATTAGAGCTAATATAATTGTGAGGTGCTTTGTTGTGAATGTTGTAGTCATTGGACTAGGTTCGATGGGGAAAAGAAGAATCAGATTAATCAAAAAATATAATAATCAGTATCAAATATTTGGAATTGACTCCAGCGAGGAACGCAGGAGGGCTAGTGAAAAAGAATATGGTATTATGACATTTGCAAATGTAGATGAGCTGCTCCTGAACAACTCACTTGATTGTGCTTTTATCTGTACTTCTCCGCTGTCCCATAGTGAAATAATCAGCCGTTGTCTTGAAATAGGATTACATGTATTTACTGAATTGAACTTGGTGACCGACGGGTACGATGAGAACACAATGCTTGCTAAAGAAAATAATAGAATTCTATTTTTGTCTTCTACGTTTTTGTATCGGCAAGAGGTGAAGAGGATTAAACAGTTGGTTCAAGAAAGTGAGTGCCTCTTAAATTATACTTATCATATTGGTCAATATTTACCCGACTGGCATCCGTGGGAGAACTATAAAGATTACTTTGTAGGAGCCAAACGTTCAAATGGCTGCAGGGAGATCTTTGCTATTGAGCTTCCGTGGCTGACAGATGTCTTTGGAACCATAAGTAAGGTGCATGTCATGAAGAATAAAATCAGCTCGCTAGATATTGATTATAATGATAATTATATGGTGATGATTGAACACATTGATGGGCATAAAGGGATGCTTGCAGTAGATGTGGTTTCAAGAAAAGCGGTAAGAAATTTCGAACTTTTTGGCGAGGAGCTTTTTTTGCTGTGGGATGGTTCTGCCGAAGGAATTAAAGTATACGACTTTGATCGCAAAGAAGAAAAAAAGATTCAATTATATGAAACCGTAGATCAACTGGAACAATACAGTAAATTTGTGGTTGAAAATGCGTACTTCGATGAGATAGCATCTTTTTTTGCAGTTATTGAAAAGGGAGAAGAGCCTTTATATAGCTTCTCAAAGGACAAGGCCATCTTAAACTTAATTGATGAGATCGAGGCTTAATATGGGAGCTCATTACAAGATTGCGATAATTGGACTTGGATCTATTGGGAGAAGGCATTTATTTAATATTGTAAAAGTTCTTGATGCGAGGGATATTTCTTATTCTATAGATTTGATTAGAAGAGATTTTAATAATGAGATCACCGAAGATATTAAATCAATCATTAATGATGTGTATACAGATTATTTTAATGTACCAGATGATTATGATGTTATCTTTATAACAAATCCAACATTTTTACATTTTGATACGGTTAAAAGCTATATCCCCAAAACAAAACATATGTTCATTGAAAAGCCGGTTTTCAGTGATCCTGCTGTCGCAATTCAAGAGCTAATGCTTAATGAAAATGGTATTTACTACATTGCTTGCCCTCTAAGGTACACCGATGTTATACAATATGTTAAGCATGAGATTAATTTAAGTAAAGTTTATAGCGTTAGAGCAATTTGTTCCAGCTATTTGCCCCAATGGAGAGCTGGAGTAGATTACAGGGACACGTATAGCGCTCATGCGGACGAAGGGGGCGGTGTCTCCATTGATCTTATACACGAATGGGATTATTTGGTGTACCTGTTCGGGCATCCTGACAGAGTAGAAAACTTTAGAGGGAAGGTTTCGCATCTCGAAATTGATAGTGATGATTTGTCAATATACATTGCTAAGTACAGAAATATGATGGCAGAAGTTCATTTGGACTACTTTGGGATTCAGACAATTAGAGAGCTTCAGCTATTTACGGATGAAGATACTATTATTGCAGATATCGCTAACAGCAGAATAACTTATTTGAAGCGGAATGAAATGATTTCCTTTGCAGAGTCCAGAAATGATTACCAACTCAAAGAAATCTCCTCGTTTTTTGATGTAATAGAAGGAAAGCTCAGTAATCCAAACGATATAGCGGCGGCCATCATGACTTTGAAAATTGCAAAGGAGGGGAGCCTGTAATGAGAATTTTATTTACGATTTGCGGAAGGGCTGGATCCAAAGGAATTAAGAATAAAAACCTTAAAGACTTCTTAGGCTATCCGTTGGTTTTTTATACAGCATCAGTAATTGATTTATTCATGAAACAAAACTCCCGTGTAGACTGCGATATCGTTGTAAATACAGACAGTAAAGATTTAATGAACCTAATTCATCAGAATCTAAAGTTACAAATTGATTTTATCGATAGAGATCCTGCTCTGGGACAAGATTATACGCCCAAAATAGCTGTGATACAGAACAGCCTTGAGATCATGGAGGAGAGAAACAAACAAAACTACGATATGGTAGTGGATCTTGATATCACCTCCCCATTAAGAACCGTTGCGGATTTGCAATCACTGATAGACAAGAAAACTGAATGTAATGCTGATGTAGTTTTTTCAGTGACTGATTCAAGACGCAATCCGTATTTCAATATGGTTAAGCAATCTGCTGAGGGTTATGTAAGAGTAATTGAGTCGTCCTTTAACGCCCGGCAGGAAGCTCCTGAGATTTTTGATATGAACGCCTCGCTATATGCCTACTCCCCGTCATTTCTCAGAAGCGGTAAAGGGATATTTGAAGGCAGATGTGAAGTAATTAGAATGATGGATACAGCTGTATTAGATATAGACAATGAGAATGATTTTGAACTTATGGAGGTCATTGCGGAATATTTGTTTAGGTCTTATGAAGAGATGGATATAGTGAGAAGGAACATTAGTGAAGTGACGAAAATTTAATAAAAAGATTATACAAGCTAAAGAGAGCCGAACAATTAATAAATGTTCGGCTCATGCCTTTTGTTATAAATATTACTTTGAAGTAAGATCAATTAGTTGTGATTCAGATAGGGAATAAAAGTATGGTGTAGTTCATTCTTCCATAAGAGGAAGTGGGGAATAACTCGTTCAGACAAATGATTTTCTAATAAGCTCCAAGAGTCATCATTAAAATAAACAACAGCCTCCATAAGGCTGGTTTTTAACTGTGTCTCTAGTGCATGAAAGTTGTTATTGCTGAGATACATGGAAAATGTATCTATTTGTAGAGTTGTAGTTGTGTGGGCATTTAGTATATCTTGCATAACTATAGCTGCCTCGTTATAATTTTGCTCAGCAATCTTATTAACAATAAAATCGAAACCTTCCTCTATCGAATCGAAGATATCCATAATACTGTGCATTAGTTGAAAAGAATGAATTAAATTATAATTTGTTTTTATTTTTTGATCGAGACTAACATTCAGAGTGAAGTTCTCCTTGAATTCAAAAACGTAACTTGCACTTCCGCAGTTCAAAGTATTTATTGTATTATTTGAAAATTCATTCTCGTGGTTTTCCTTCGCCAAACCGAATTTCAGATCCAGGTCGGCAACATAGTCAAATAGTTTGCGTAAAGAGGCATTCATTGCATGAGTGTATTCTTTAAAAAGAACGCCATCAAGGTCATTTTCTCCGACCCGTTTGTAGTAGGTGAAGTTGTAATTAGACAATAGAGCAGCTACTTTATCCTTATCATTTACCGAGGCAGTATGATCCTCTTCACAGTGGAAAAGATAATAACGTGTTTCCGAAGATACTCTATGCTCTCTGGTTAATAGATTCCGGATCTGTTTATGAGAATCTCCAAAATAGTAAGGAGAAGTCTCATCCAAGATTGTCCATGGATTATTGTATGCATAATGAAGAGTATAAGATTTGTTGTTAAATTCCAGATTAACAGCAAAGTCGGGTTCGAAGATTTCTCTGCCTGCAATATGTTTCAATTCTGCACGAGAAAACCCCGAGTTATCGATAATGACTGAAAAAGTATTGGGTGCAAACTTCCCACACAGCATTGCAATATAACCACCGTATGAGGAACCGTAGGCGATTATCCTCTTTTTATCTAGAAGAGGATAATTTTTGAGCAGGTCACCTAATACCGTTAAATGATCTAAGGCGGGTAAAAAACCAAAGGATTGGTATTCGTTCCGAAGTGTGATTTTTAAAGCTTGACACCGAGGATCTAGATGAGAAAGCCCTTTGCTTTCTAACAGCTGCCAAACCTTTTTGTAATAATCATTTTCAGATGAAATGTCATTCCAGTAGGTACTTGGAGTTCCATATATTTTTTCTGTGTTTTGTATGAAGAGGCTGTCTGTTTTGGTATCACTTCCTCTATATATACCAAAATAATTAATGGATACTACTGCACACTTGTATTTTTCGGCAAGGTAAGGATTTAACTTCTCTAATTGATAGGTTGTATTCGCAAGCCCCCCAAATCCCGGAATTGTTAAAATAACTCCAGTGGATTCAGTTATACCTTCAGAGGGGAGGGTTACATAATAATCTAGTTCTTCTCGGGTAAAGCCTAATTCGATATCTTTATGCGGTTTGATTTTAAAGCAAAGTGCTTTCAATAGTTTCCGCCTCCCAATTAATTGTGATTGTACTGAACTGACAAGCTCGCAGTATCCATAATTATCGGAATAGGGGGGAGTATTTTGTATAGTTTGAAAGTGGTAGGAAAGCAAGTCTAAGTTCAGTTAAATCTATATTAAACTCTAAATTTAAAAAGTCTTAAAAAGCTATAAACAACTAGCTGCTCTCTGACGATATATAATTTAGACGCTGATCCGGCAGGGCGGCCGACCTTAATGGATCAGCGTTTACCACATGGATGTGGAACTAACTTATTTCAGGGAGGAAATATTCAATGATTATCAATCACAATATTCCGGCGTTGAACACTCACCGCCAACTGTCGATCAACACAGCTAATACTAGCAAAAATATCGAGAAATTGTCTTCTGGTTTGCGCATCAACCGTGCTGGTGATGACGCTGCTGGTCTGGCAATCTCTGAAAAAATGCGCGGTCAAATCCGCGGTTTGGATCAGGCTTCCCGTAACGCTCAGGATGGTATCTCTTTGATTCAAACAGCTGAAGGCGCACTGAACGAAACTCATTCGATCCTGCAACGTCAACGCGAAATTGCTAACCAATCCGCGAACGGAACGAACACTGATGCTGACCGTCAAGCACTGCAAGACGAAATGAACCAGCTGACATCCGAAATCAACCGTATCGGTAATACTACTGAATTCAATACTCAGAAACTGCTTAACGGCGGCATTGGATCCGGTGAAAGCGGTAAGCTGACTCAGGCAACAAGTGCTGAGGTTGTTGCTTCTAGTGCAGTTACTACTGGAGCAATCACTGCTAAGCTGACAGTAGACGATATCACATTTGATCTTTCTGGAGTTAGTGCAATCTCGACAGTTGACGCTGCAAATGCTGAGAAATTGGCTACTGCACTGGGTAATGTAACTTCTGGTGGTACTAAGTTGTCAAGTCTGGTTGACATTAAGCTGAATGGCACTACTCTTACATTTACTGCTAAATCTTCAGGATCCTCCAGTGAGATTAAGTTTAGTGGTGCTGACGCAGCTCTGGGAGTATCCGCTTCTTTAGGTGTGGCACAGGGTGCGCCTTCTACTGTAGAACGTGCTGGTCTTCAAGGTACGAACTCCCTTACAGCTGCTGCGACTACTATCGCATCACAAGCGTCGCTTAAGTTCACTGTGGGTTCTGAGAGTGAAGTGGAGGTTATTCTTAACTCCGATACTGCAGCTAAAACTTACAAAACAAATGACGCAGATGCAAACGTAGCAAAAGCAGCAATGAATGATTTGGTAAAAGATCTGAATGCAGCATTGCAAAAGGCTGGATTAGATAGTAAAGTAACGGCATCTTTGTCCAAAGATAATGAAATTCAATTCATTTCTGAAACGGGTAAAGATATCAAGTTGGCTGATGGTGCTGGCGGAGCACTGGCAGCAGTCGGTACCGGATTTGCGGCTGTTGATAACGTTGAACAAGTCGTAGGCGCTGGAGCTCAAGGCGTTGGATTCTCCACGAAGTTCCAAATTGGAGCCAATACTGGTCAATCCATGTCTTTGCAAATCAATGATGTTCGTGCAGCTGCACTTGGTATTACTGGCAATGCAGGACAAGCTGGTTTCACTAAAGAGAATGCTGTTACCAACGGTTCTAACGATATTAAATCCGAGGCTGCTTTGAATATTGCAACCCGTGAGGATGCATCCAAGGCAATTGCCGTTCTGGACAAAGCTACTTCCCTCGTATCCAGCGAACGCGCTAAACTGGGGGCTGTTCAGAACCGTCTGGAACACACTATCAACAACTTGGGAACAGCTTCTGAGAATCTGACAGCCGCTGAATCCCGTATCCGTGATGTTGATATGGCTAAAGAGATGATGGCCCAAACTAAGAACAACATTCTTGCTCAAGCTGCACAAGCAATGTTGGCGCAAGCTAACCAACAGCCACAAGGCGTACTGCAACTGTTGAGATAATTTCATTAATAGAAAATTTATAATCATTAAAGAAATGCCCCACGTTGTGGGGCTTTCTTGTTATACTGATTCTATACTTTGTTTTTGATAAAAATGAATATTAAGTAAGGGAGCACTGATGGGATGGTTGACGTTTTAAACAGTAATATAGACATCTTGTCTAATAATCCTAAATATACAATTGGAATGCCGGACACAAGTAAGATTAAGCAGGTAGTAAGTGATACAGATGATTCAGGGAATGAAATATTATTTATCGATAACAAGGCATACGTGCAAAAATGTGAATTTGACGACTCCAATCAGCCTAATTCGTTTAAGCGTGAACTGATTTTTGTTATTGGCATTTATTCAGTTGAAGAAATCAGAAAACTCATCAGTATGGTTAATAATCAATCTTTAATTGTTATTATTGAGCCTAACACTTCTGTGTTTAATTATACTTTACACAATAAGGATCTATCCTTTTTTGAGTCGCCCAATATATATCTTTATGCGGATAATCTGGATAACTTGCCGTCATTTCTTGATATGTTTTTTTTGTCAGATGCAATTTTCTACTTGAAAAATATTAAATTTTACTTTACTTATTTTTACAGAGAACATGGAATTGACAGTAGCATAGCCATTGTGAGAATGATAAAAGAAATGGTCGGTTATAAAGGATTGATGTATGGAAACTCAGTAGAGGATAGCTTAATCGGATTCAGACACCATATGAAGAATTTAAAACATCTCAGCCGTTCAAAAGATATATCATTATTGAAAAATGCAATGCGCAATGTACCTGCTGTCGTTGTAGCAGCTGGCCCTTCTCTAAATAAAAATATTAAAGAATTACTTCAGTTGAAGGATAAAGCCATCATAATTGCCGTAGATACTATAGCGCAGAGGCTCTGCAATGAAGGAATAATTCCTGATTTTATTTGCTCTATTGAGCGAGGCATAGAAACATATACCTATTTTTATGAGGGCAAGACATACCCTGTTGAATCTGCGCTTGTTGGTCCGCTTGTTCTTTACCCACAGATTTTTGAAGAGTATCCTGGCGAACTGGTTATTCCCATGCGGGAAAGAGTAGGGGAATTTATTTGGCTCAAGGAGATTCTAGAACTTAAAGGGGATTATACTATAAGTATTGGTCTGTCTTGTGCTCACGTAGCTTTAGGTGTTGCTGAGCACTTAGGTGCCTCACCTATAATTCTAGTAGGACAAGACTTAGCATATGGAACCTCCGAGGAGGAAACACATGCTGGGGGGACTATATATGATGATAAGGAATTAGCGGATAGCTTGACCCCTGTTATGAAAACGTTAAAAACGGAGGGTTATAATGGTGGGGAAGTTGCTACTACAGAAATATGGAATGCCTTCCGAACCTGGCTTGAAATTGAAATTGTAAACAAACGGCTTCGTGTCATCAATGCAACTGAAGGCGGAGCGAGAATTGATAATACAGAGCAAATGCCTTTGCACGAAGTGAACGATCAGTTCTGTAACGATAGAATTAAGCCTGTAGCCGAGGTGCTGAAGGAAATAGCAAACTACCCACTAAGTGGATCTCATATGCAGCAAGTGATTAAGGAGCAGTACAAGTATTTTCTTGAGCTTAAACAACAATTTGAAAAACAACGCAAAACGGTTAAACGTCTAAAACTTAGTAAATATACGCCTGAAAGTGATTTGAAGCTGGCGTTGGATAAAATTGACCAGACAGAAAAATTTTTTAACATCGTATTAAATAATTGGTTGTTAAGACACCTATTGCAGCCTGCCACAATTAATTCAGTGTGGAACTTATATCAAATTGAACTGGTGGCCACTCCTGATAATGTTATTACAGCCAAAGATGTCAATCTTGGTTTTCTGGATATCAGTGTTTATGTTTTGAGTGAAATTGTCTCTATATTAGAAACAACCGCTAAAGAATTACAGTCATAATACAATCGCCGGGGTGTGGAAATGATGAAAATGGGAAAAGTACTGGTTACAGGTGCGGATGGTTTTATCGGGTCGCATTTAACAGAAAAGTTGGTTGAGTTAGGGTACGATGTTAAGGCCTTCGTGTACTATAATTCTTTTAATTCTTGGGGATGGCTGGATCATTCACGGTATCAAGGGGAGTTTGAAGTATTTGCTGGAGATATCCGTGATCCTTTTGGAATAAAGACAGCAATGAAAAACTGCGATAGAGTGCTACATCTAGCCTCGCTAATCGCGATACCATACTCTTACCATTCTCCTGATACCTATATTGATACCAACATCAAAGGTACTCTAAATGTACTACAAGCTGCCCGTGAGTTGGGTGTCTCCAAAGTTGTTCATACATCTACAAGTGAAGTGTATGGAACAGCACAATATGTGCCTATAGATGAGGTTCATCCACTGCAGGGACAATCACCATATTCTGCATCCAAGATTGGTGCCGATCAGATGGCACTCTCATTTTATCGCTCATTCGATACGCCGGTTGCAATTATTAGGCCATTTAATACGTATGGTCCCCGCCAGTCTGCGCGTGCAGTCATTCCGACCATTATTTCTCAGTTGGCAGCAGGCAAAGAAAAAATTAAGCTAGGTGCAGTGAGTCCAACAAGGGACTTCAATTACGTTCAAGATACGGTCAACGGATTCATTTCAATTTTGAACAGTGATAAGGCAATCGGAGAAGTGATAAATATAGGTAGCAATTATGAAATTTCTATTGGTGATACAGTTGCCTTGATCGCGGAGGTAATGGGGAAAAAGGTAGAGATTGAAACGGAAGAGATACGTATACGGCCAGAGAAAAGTGAAGTTGAAAGGCTTTGGGCAGATAATGTAAAAGCAAAACAGCTGCTGGGCTGGGAACCTTCTTATGGTGGTATTGCCGGATTAAAACGGGGATTGAAAGAAACAGCTGATTGGTTTGGAGATAAGAAGCATCTATCTCAGTATAAGGAATCGGTGTACAACATATGAGTACAATGTGGCAGGATATTGCGGTAAATGTAAAGGGAATCTATGGTGTGCATTCAAATGTTCCCTTGCATGAACCGACATTTGGCTCACTCGAACTGGAATATGTAACCGACTGTATCCAGAGCGGTTGGGTATCGTCTGTAGGGAAGTATGTCGATCAGTTTGAAGAAAAACTGGCGGAATATGCAGGAGTACGTAGAGCAGTAGCTGTTGTTAATGGTACAGCTGCACTGCATATAGCCTTAAAAATAGCTGGTGTACAGGCTAATGAGGAAGTATTCATGCCTGCTCTTACATTTGTTGCAACAGCTAATGCAATCACTTATTTGCAGGCTGTTCCACACTTCGTCGATGTGTCTAAAGAGACTTTGGGTATAGATCCGGTGAAGCTGGCTGAGCATATCAAAGAGATTGGCGAGCGAAGAGATGGGTATCTTGTGAACAGACAGACAGGCAGGATCATTCGTGCTGTCCTGCCGATGCATACGTTCGGACATCCGGTCGAATTGGATGCTTTAATTGAAATCTGTCATTATTACGGTCTGGTTATGGTTGAAGATGCTGCAGAGTCATTGGGCTCTTACTATAAAGGTAAACATACAGGCGGATTTGGACTTGTGGGCGCGTTAAGCTTTAACGGTAACAAAATTATTACTACAGGTGGGGGAGGGGCAATTCTAACGAATGATGTGGAGCTTGCAGATTATGCCAAGCATATTACTACTACAGCCAAAACGCCCCACCGTTGGGAGTACCAGCATGATGAAGTTGGTTATAACTATAGACTGCCAAATATTAATGCTGCACTTGGTTGCGCCCAGTTAGATAAACTCCCGGGATTTTTGGCGTCCAAACGTGCACTGACAGAGAAGTACCGCGATTTATTCCAAGGCATTGAAGGTGTAGATTTGTTCCTGGAGCAACCGCATAATTCAAGCAACTATTGGTTGCAGACTCTGCTCTTGGATGAGCGGCTTTATGACAGGGATAACGTATTGGAACAACTGCATGCTGAGGGTGTAATGGCACGTCCGATTTGGACACCGTTAGATGAATTGACCCCGTATGCTGGTTATCCTAAGGCTGATCTTTCTGTTACACATCAATTGAAGCGGCAAATCATTAATATTCCTTCAACGCCGCTGAAAGGAGAAACTGATGTCTAATCGAAAAGTATGTGTAGTTACAGGAACGCGAGCGGAATATGGCTTGTTATACTACCTGATGCAAGAGATTCAATCAGACCCTGCTTTAGAATTGCAGATCATTGCAACAGGGATGCACCTGTCACCGGAATTTGGATTAACATATCAGCAGATAGAGCAAGACGGCTTCATCATAAATGAGAAGATTGAAATGCTTCTGTCGGCCGATACGCCTTCATCTATTGCTAAATCAATGGGAATAGGGGTCTTGGGATACGCAGATTCTTTTCAGCGTCTGCAGCCAGATGTAATCGTTCTACTTGGAGACCGCTTCGAAATGTTAGCTGCAGCTCAGACTGCTCTGGTTATGCGGATTCCCGTTGCCCATATTTCCGGGGGGGAATTAACAGAAGGAGCAATTGATGATTCTATACGCCATGCTATCACCAAAATGAGCCACATTCACTTCCCATCTACAAATGAATATTCTCAAAGAATAATTCAATTAGGTGAGCAACGTGAACGGGTATTTCAAGTGGGGAATCTTGGTGTTGAAGCCATTCGTAAGATGACATTATTTACGGAAAAGGAGCTTTCAACACTTTATGGTTTTTCTCTAAATAAGTTATTTCTAATCACTTTCCATCCAGTTACACTTGAAGTGCAAACAGCAGAAAAGCAGATTGAAGAGTTGTTAGCTGCATTGGACCATTTTCCGGAGTACAATATAGTGTTTACTAAATCTAATGCTGATACAGATGGAAGAATTATAAATAAGCGGATAGATGAGTACGCTGCAATTCATTCGGATCGTGTCCGAGCAGTCTTCTCTTTGGGCCAGTTGAAATATCTGAGTACCATGAAGTATTGCTCAGCAGTGATTGGTAATTCTTCGAGTGGAATTATTGAAGCTCCCGTATTCTTAAAGCCGACGATTAATATCGGGGATAGGCAGAAGGGTAGGCTTAAAGCTAACTCTATCATTGACTGCGCACCCAAAGAAAAAGATATCAGGGATTCGATTCATAAAGCGATTTCTCCACCATTTCAACAGAAGGCAAAGGATACTGTGCTGAAGTATGATGGGGAAACGACGTCTGTCGATATCACCCAGATACTTAAAACAATAGATTTAAGAAACATTATACAAAAATCATTCTTAACTATTCCGGAGGTATAGTGATGAACGCTACATTTGTCATTGCAGAAGCAGGTGTAAATCATAATGGGGATTTGGAGCTAGCTAAACGATTAGTAGATATTGCAGTGAGTAGCAAGGCTGACGCTGTAAAGTTTCAAACCTTTAAGACAGAGCTTGTTATTAGTAAGCATGCACCAAAAGCTGAATATCAGATGCAGACGACTGGTGAAGAAGAGTCGCAATTTGAAATGGTAAAAAAGCTTGAACTTTCGTTCGATCAATTTCGTGAACTGAAAAATTACTGTGAAGATTCTGGGATTGAATTTTTGTCAACTCCATTTGATATAGAGAGTGCGGACTTTTTAATTGATGAGTTGAAACTAAGAACTATTAAAATATCCTCTGGTGAAATTACAAATGCTCCATTGCTTTATCATATTGCCTGTAAAAAGCCTGATATCATTCTGTCCACAGGAATGGCTACACTAAGTGAGGTAGAGGCTGCGCTTGGTGTAATCGCTTTTGGTTTACTCTCGGCTCATGATCAACCTTCTGTCAGTGCATTCCGGGCAGCGTATTTATCTCCAGAAGGGCAGGAACAACTACAAAGGAAAGTGAAATTGTTGCATTGTACAACTGAATATCCTGCTCCTGTGAAAGATGTAAATCTATTAGCTATTGAAACTATGCAGAAAGCATTTGGTCTTCCAGTAGGTTATTCAGATCATACAGAGGGGATAGCAGTTACCGTAGCCGCTGTTGCTCTAGGTGCTAGAATTATTGAAAAGCATATTACGCATAATAAACAAGCGGAAGGCCCTGATCACAAAGCTTCACTTTCTCCAGATGAGCTAAAATTATTAATTGAAAGTATTCGACAAGTAGAATTAGCAAAAGGAACAGGAATTAAAATTCCGGCTAAATCGGAACTTAAGAATCTTGAAATTGCCCGTAAAAGCATTGTTGCATCTAAAAAAATCAAAGTGGGGGAGAAACTAACTTTGAATAATATTACCATCAAGCGTCCTGGTAACGGAATATCTCCATTCGAATATTGGGAGATGTTAACAGAGGAAGCGTCTAAGGATTTTAACCAAGACGAGCCGTTGAGTCGATTATGATAGTGTCCGTAGAAGAAGCACTGCAAATATATAATCGAATTCCGAGTGACAAACGGTCTTTTTACTTCCATCCGGATTATGTGATTAATGATACATTCTATAAAAAGGGAGTAAGGCCAGTCTTTTTTGCTAAAGAAGATGGCGATAATATCTATTACCATGCCTTTCAGTTGGGGGAAATACCAGGAACGATATTTTTTGATGTACAATCCCCTTATGGTTATGGAGGACCTATAGGGATAGGAAATCAAAGTTTTATTGACAAATGCATTGAATCGTATAAAAAATGGTGCGTAAGCAACTATGTATTAATTGAATTTATACGATTCCACCCGTTATTAGAAAATGATAGGACGTATTATGGGGAGGTTTCCTATAATAGAACCGTTGTTAGTATAAATCTTACTACTAATGATTTGTTTTCAGAATTCAGTACCCGTGTCAGAACGACTATTAGAAAGGCTCAGAAGAGTTCGTTAAGTATAACTTTTTCTAAATCTCAAAACGTAGTTAAGCAATTTATTGAGTTGTATGTAAAATTAATGGATGGAAAAGAAGCTGACAGATCCTATTATTTCTGTAAAGAATACTTTGTTGATCTGTTAAAGAATGATAATGTATATTTGCTTAGTGTATTGAACGAGGAAGATTTAGTTATAGGAGCTTCGATTTTTTTTGTCGTTGACCAAATAGCTGAATATCACCTTTCGGCATCGAATGATGAAGGGCGCTCTAAGGGAGTATCCAATCTATTAATTTATGAATTTGCGAAGTACGCACAGAGTAAGGGGACTAAATCATTATACTTAGGTGGAGGAACAGACCGATCAGAAAAGAATGCATTGCTGTTCTTTAAACGAGGTTTTTCCCGATTAGAATCACAATTTAAAATAGGGAATTATAAACATAATGAAGTAGCATATGAGAATATGAGATGTGAATTTTTAAAAGATAATCCTGGTAAGGAACAGTTAGTGCTATTTTATCGATAAAGAGGAGAGGCGATATATAGATGGCTTGGGATAATATATGGGAGGATATTTTTAGTAGTCAGGGGTGGGGGAAGTATCCTTCAGAGGATTTAATTCGATTTATTGCAAGGAACTTTTACCAAGCTAGGGATAGAAAGGAAGTCAAAGTATTAGAGGTGGGTTGTGGGACTGGGGCTAACCTATGGTATGTAGCTAGGGAAGGATTTACTATTTACGGAATTGATGGTTCTAAAACAGCTATTGAAATTGCTAAAACTAGATTAGATGTAGAAGTGGAAGACTGGTCAGGACAGTTAGTTGTAGGAGACTTTATTTCACTACCCTATGAAGATAACTTTTTTGATGCTGTAATAGATAATGAGGCAGTATATTCAAACTCTTACGAAAATTCTCAAGTTATTTACAATGAAATCCATAGAGTGCTGAAACCTAAAGGGAAGCTTTATAGTAGAACCTTTGCTGCTGGTAGTTGGGGAGACGGAACAGGTGAACAGGTTGCACCTGGTTTATGGGTAGTCAGTGAAGGACCAGCATATGGTAAGGGAACTACCAGATTCTCAACAGAAAAGGACATTAAGAATCTACTTGAAAAGTACGAAATCACAGAGTTGGAGCAAATTATAAAAACATGCAATAATTTGAGTGAAAAAATTATAGAGTGGGTTATTATTGCTTCTAAGCGATGAACAGAGTACTTCAAGGAGCGATGCAGATGGAAAAATGGAGAGAAATATTAATTGCTCCAGAAACAACTATATTAAATGTTATGGAAATTATCGATAAATCATCATTGCAGTTCGCAGTGGTAATTGATAAAGAAAACCGATTGCTCGGAACGGTGACGGATGGAGATATTCGTCGAGGCATTTTACGCGGACATCCCCTAGACACGGCTATTGAGCAGGTAATGAATAACAATCCAGTGTATGAGAGATATGGGAAGCGAGCTTCTTACTATAAGGAGTTAATAAAAGAGAAGAAACTGAAGCAACTGCCAATCGTTAATGGAAGAAAACAAATTGAAAACATTCTTTTTGCAGAAGATATTCTTAAGTTTCTCCAGAAAGAGAACACTGTTATTTTGATGGCTGGAGGAATGGGGACACGGTTGCGTCCTCTTACTGACGATATCCCAAAACCAATGTTGAAGGTTGGCGGCAAACCTATTTTAGAGACAATTATTGAGAGCTTTAAGAGTTTCGGATTTACAAACTTTTTGCTGTCAGTTAATTATAAAAAAGAAGTTATTGAAAATTATTTTCAGGATGGTACGCATTTTGGCGTTCGTATCCAGTATATTGAAGAAGGCAAGCGATTAGGGACGGCTGGCGCTCTCTCCTTATTGACACAGCAGCCTAAACTACCTTTTTTTGTAATGAATTCGGATCTCCTAACCAAAATTAATTATGAGCAGTTGTTGGATTTTCATCAGGAATCAGCCTCGATGGCTACTATGTGTGTAAGAGAATATGAATATCAGATTCCTTATGGTGTGATAGAAACGGACCAACACCGCTTGCTCTCTATTGTAGAGAAGCCAAAACATAAGAGTTTTGTCAATGCAGGCATTTATGTGCTTAATCCTGAAATATTGCAATATGTTCCTGAAGATGAATTCTATGATATGCCTGATCTGTTTAAGAATTTAATTATGATGAATAAAGAGGTATCTGCTTTTCCGTTAAGAGAATATTGGCTTGATATTGGACAAGCGGCAGATTATGACAAGGCCAATGGGGATTATAAAGGTGTTTTTTATGATTGATAAAGCTTGAGCGGAAGTAATTATACGAATTCTACCAATAGGATTAATACTTAGATTGGCTGTTGGGTGTTGTTGGAGTCAGTTATTCTGTAGAAACGCCCTCAAGATTTTATAATGTTTTTTAAAGCCCTGGTTATTTTTCTTAACTTGGGCTTTTTTCTCTTGACTTCAACCAAAATCCTAAATTATCCCTGAATCTAACCGATATATAGAGTATAAAACGAGTGTTGGTGGAGGTCGGGGTTAATGAATGTACAGTTTTCACTTACTGCAAGTTCGACAACAAACGGACTGGGCAGAGCGGAAGTAACAACAGCACCGAGAAGTGGAACGGCGATGCCTGTAGGTCAGGAATCAGCAATCAAGGATGATAAGAGTCTGAAAGAGAAGCAGACTGGCCAGGTATCGGTTGGTGAGGAACAGCTGATCCGCACGATTGAGCAAGCCGTTAAATCATTGCAAGGACCCCAGACTACGCTGGAAATCAGCATCCATGAAAAGACACATGACATTATGGTAAAGGTTCTTAATAAAGATACTGGTGAGTTGATAAGGGAAGTTCCACGGGAGAAGACATTGGATCTTGTGGCTAAGATGATGGAAATAGCCGGAATACTCGTAGACGAGAAAATCTGATTACATAGGAGGTGCTCTTGTTGGTAACACGGATCAACGGATTTTCAGGTATGGACATTGATAGTATGGTTAAGAGTATGATGGCTACTAAGAGGGTGCCTTTGGACAAGCTAAATCAGGATAAACAGATCCTGCAATGGACACGTGAAGGATACCGCGAGCTGAACAGCAAACTTTACGATTTCCGGACAAATAAATTAATAACTAAGTATGGAGGAAATGCTGCACTTAATGCTCAGAAAGCAATGATTAGCGGAAATACAACTGCTGTAAAAGCTGAAGCCTTGGCAACGGCCAGCGGAGTGGATATGAAGGTTAGTGTTACCAAGCTGGCAACAAGAACAACTTATGAAACTACAGGATTAGGACAAGGCAAGCCGGCTACAACATCGTTAGCATCATTAGATGGTGTTAATCTCTCTAGTTTGTCTTCATCTGAACAAACCGAATATCTGAAAAAAGGTTTTGATATTAACATTAACGGTGAAACGTTCAAAGACAAGGATGGGAATTCCCTCTTTAATGGTCTCACCACAATCTCAACACTTGTCGCTACTATTAACTCTTCTGCCAAAGCTAATGCTATTGCCAGCTATGATGAAATCACAGGCAAGCTTATTATTGCTTCCAAAACCAGTGGCAAAGATGGCGCCGTTACCTTGGGAACACCTGCAAGCAGTAATACTTTACTTGGTTTGTTCTCGAAGAGCAATGTAGTGGAAACAAATAAAGTAACGGATGTTACTACTGCAACTACAGTAACTGAGCTTATAAACAAACGAGACGGCAGTGCCCTGGTTGATGCAGATGTGGAAGATATTAAATTTACAATTAATGGCAAAGATTTCACGGTTAAAGGCTCGGATTCCATTGCAAATATTGTTGATGCAATTAATAACCAGACATGGGATGCGAGTGCCAAAGTAAGTGCCAGTTTCACTGCAGATGGTACCTTGAAGCTTGTTGGTGATTCTGGGGGGCCTGTTACTCTCGGCGGAGATTCTTTTGAGTTTATGAAGCTCTTTAATGGAAGACAGTCAAATCCTGCAGATAATAACTCCATGACAAAGACCATAGATGGGGTAAATGCGGAAGTAACCATTAATGATGTAGCAATTGATAATGTTAACAGCAATACCTTTACTATTAACGGAGTGCAGCTGACACTGCAGGAATTGACTAAAAAGGATGCATCTTCTGTTGATGAGCCTGTTATCATCAAAACACAAACAGACCCTGATAAAGCAGTGGAGACTATTAAAGGCTTTATTGCAGACTACAATAGCTTGATCGTATCCTTAAATGCTAAAATCGATGAAGCAAAATACCGCGATTTTAGGCCTCTAACGGATGAGCAGAAGAGCGCAATGAACGAGGAAGATATTAAGGCTTGGACCGAGAAGTCGAAAAGTGGTCTTTTTAAGAATGATGATATTATCAAATCCTTATTATCCGAAATGCGCGGCATTATCACTGAGAAGCTCGGTCCACTGAGCTCGCTTGGAATTACAACCGGAAATTATTTAGAAAATGGCAAGCTGGTCATTGAGGACGAGACTAAGTTAAAGAACGCAATCAGCGCTAATCCACAGCTTGCTATGGATATATTGCAAGGACCGGCTAATGCGCCCAAAGAAGGAATTCTGGACAGGTTTGCTGATAAAGTAAGTTCTGCTATTGATAAGATTTCTGAACGGGCAGGAACTAACCGGTTCTCTATGGATCTTACTAGTACTTTTAAGGAAGAGAGTGTAATGGGAAGGAAGATGAAGGCATACAATGCACAAATAAGTTCGATGCTAACGATGCTGAATAACGCTGAAACCCGTTACTATAAACAATTCACAGCCATGGAAACTGCCATGAATAGGCTCCAGTCTCAAGCTACCAACCTGTTTTCTGCAAGTAGCTAAGAAACTTTTAAATAGAGGGTGAAATAATTGCTTAAATCTCCATACGATAAATATCGTCAGTCATCAGTTCAAACCTCAACACCTGCTCAACTCGTGATTATGCTGTTTGATGGGGCTATACGTTTTGCGAAGACGGCTATTGACGGTTTGAATAAGCAAGATTTGGAGAAATCGAATTTAAATTTTGGTAAAGCTCAGACGATCATCAGTGAATTAATGAGCACACTGGATTACTCCATTGAAATTTCTAAGAGCCTTTACTCTCTCTATGAATACACGAACCACTTATTAATAGAAGCCAACATTCACAAAAACCCGGCGAAAGCCGAAGAGGCTATCGGCTATCTTACCGATCTCCGCGAAACCTGGCTGCAGGCCTCTAAGCTTGCTGCGAGTCAATCTGAGATTGCCAATGGATGAACTTATCCGCAGCCTGGATCAGCTCACTAAGGCGATTATAGACCGGCTTCAGGAAGCGACTTACGAGGAGCTTGAAGCTTTCGTTGAGGAGCGGCAGAAGCTTGTCGATGGCATCGCAGAAAAGAGGGTAATTTGTCAGCTCTCTCCTGCACAACAAAGCGAAATTAATCGAATTCTGGAGCAGGATTATGAGCTTCTGGGCCGGATGAATGCCCTTCGTCTCGAAGCGCAGGACTTTCTGATGAAACGCGGACAAGCCAAAATGCAGCGCAACGCCTACGAATCCGCCTACACCCCCGACAGCATCCTGATGGACCGCAAAAAATAACTAAATTCCATATGTTTCATCTCAGGAGCAGGCGGGTATTATATAGCGTCTGCTCCTTTTTTGATGAATTTACTCCTGTGAAAGTGTTCTTTAATGTTAAATTAAACAATGGTAAATAATTGCATGTAACCATTTACTATTCCAATTGACAATAAAGAAGCTGCGGTGGTATAGTCGAGTTGTGAGCATGACTCACGTTCATCTGATGACGAAGGGAATGTTTAATCAATGGAAGGTAAAGTTAAATGGTTTAACGCAGAAAAAGGTTATGGTTTCATCGAAACTGCCGATGGTGGCGACGTATTCGTACACTTCTCCGCAATCCAAACTGAAGGCTTCAAGACTTTGGATGAAGGTCAATCCGTTGAGTTTGACATCGTAGAAGGCGCACGCGGACCACAAGCAGCTAACGTCATCAAATTATAATCATCCGGCTTAGCCGACCTACATATATGGTAGATGGTTAGCAATTGAGACTACGCTAGCATGGACCTTGGGATCATTCCCGGGGTCCTTTTTTGTTGCTTAATTTATCCGTGGGGTTAACTTTTACCCTTGCTATACGTAGCTGGGAAAACAGAAAAAAAAGTTTTTTTCGTACAAAAGCGTTTACAACATCCATAATTTGGGTAATAAGAGACGTTGGGCCTTATATCTGCCTGGATGCACACTTTATTGAGCTTAGGCGTACGCTTCGGAAGAGAAGGTGTAACCAGCGTAAAAATGAAGTTCATGCCCGGCAAACAAAAATTAGACTTCCGGAGTGAGTTTGCGAGATCCCTTTTATACCGCCTAGGCAGACAAAACTTTTAGGAGGATGAGCAGGAGAATGAAAAAAACTTGGCGTGGTCTTATGACTGGTATTCTCGGTGTCGGCATGTTGTTCGGTTCCCTGGGCAGCGTGTCTGCCGCACCTGTGCCAAAGGATATTCAGGGGCATTGGGCGCAAGGCCAGTTACAGGAGTGGTTAAATAAAGGCTACTTAGGCGGATACCCTGACGGTACCGTAAAACCGAACAAGCCCATTACCCGTGGTGAGTATGTGGCGCTTGTAAACCGGCTGTTTGGCTTTACAGAGACAGCGACGATTAATTTTCAGGATGTCAAAAGCTCCAACTGGGTCTACAGTGAAGTAGCCAAAGCTGTAAAAGCGGGATACATCGGCGGGTACGAAAATAATACCTTCCGTGCATCCAATCCGCTGACCAGACAAGAAGCGGCGGTAATTACCGCTAAAGTCCTTAGATTGAATACAAATACGACGTCCCTTACCTTCAAAGACAACGCGCAGATTGCTGGATGGGCAAAGGGTGCGGTAGCCGCAGCAGCGAACCTGAAAGTGATCAACGGATATCCTGATGGAACCTTTGGTCCGAAGAAGGCACTTACCCGGGCAGAGGCTGTCGGAATTATCGGCAACTCGGTAGTCCATAAGCCTGCAGCGGGTGGCTCGGTGAATCCACTCCCATCTCCAACGGCAACACCTTCCCCGTCAGCAACACCGGCTCCAACGGCAACAGCAACCCCAGCCCCAACCAGTCCGGTAACGGGTGGAGGAAGTGGTGGAGGTAGCGGTGGTGGTGGCGGTGGCGGCGGAATTACTGCTCCATCTGTAAGCAACGTGACTTACGGGCATGTCGGTTCAGTTACAGCAGATGTATATCTTACACCTTCCGTAACGGGATCTGTCTATTATGCTGTGGTACCATACAGCAGCGGTGTTCAAGCTCCTACTGCAGAGCAAATTAAAAACGGCCAGACCAGTACTGGAACACCAGCTGTAAATTACGGCAAGGCCGCTGCGTCTGCCAATACGACGGTATCCTTCTCGGTATATGGCCTGACGCCTGATACTGATTATATAACTTATGTGGCTCTTGCTGATTCATCAGGTAACTGGTCCACAGTGTCCTCCGTCCAGCTGAAGACTGCTCCAGCTACTGCTACTTCGATTAACCGTGTAGCTCCGGGGAATATGGGCACAGTGACAGCCGATGTGTATGTGACCTATGGAACAGAAGGAGGGACATCCGCACCGCTTAGATATGTTGTAGTTCCGGCTAATGCAGCAGATCCGACTGCTGTTCAAATTGCTGCCGGACAAAACAGTCTAGGCGTTCAATTAGCAGCACCCTGGACGGGTCAGATCACACCGGCTCCGGGAATAAGACAGACGCTGAACTTAACCGGACTGACTACCAATGCCGGGTACAAGGTGTATTTTATAACAGGCAGCGGAAGCCATTGGTCACCGGTAGAAATTCTGCGGATTCAGACAAAACAGTCTTAATTTGCTTGAGGATTTAAATTACGCGAAAAAGGTTAATTAATGAGCAATAATGCTGCTGTTATACCTGGTCCGGATAGGGGCATTCCTATGACTCTGTCCGGGCTGTTTTATTCACACGGGATGACAGTTTGTGTTAGCTGAATGTAATGAACATCCTGTTAAAGTTTTTACTTAGCCGTGACAATTTGCTATAATGGAGATGTAAACAAAGGAGGAGTGCCCATGCAATTCAGCATTCGAGGTCAACAAATTGAAGTGACAGACGCTTTGAGAGACTATGTTGATAAGAAACTCAACAAACTTGAAAAGTATTTTGATGCACCCCCTACATCTGAAGGTTTTGTGACGCTTAGTGTGGTCCGCGGCCTTCATACGGTGGAAGTTACCATTCCGCTGGCGGGTGTAACGCTTCGTGCAGAAGATCGCAGCGATGACATGTATGCCTCCATTGATGCTGTTGTGGACAAGCTGGAACGCCAAATCCGGAAGCACAAGACCAAGCTCAATCGTAAATTCCGCCAGGAGGGAAGCCTGAAGACGCTGTTTGTGGAAGGATCTCCTAGTGCTGTAGCCGTAGAGGAACAGGAACCGGATTATGATGATTTGGAAGTGGTGCGCAACAAGCGCTTCACCTTGAAACCGATGGATGTGGAAGAAGCGATTCTGCAAATGAACATGGTTGGACACAATTTCTTTGTATTCTCCAACATTGACACTTCTGAGGTTAGTGTTGTTTACAAACGTAATGACGGCAAGTATGGTCTGATCGAGCAGAACTAGGCCCGAAACCAACAATTCATAGGCTTGGGGCGAGTTGTTCGTATTAGTCTGACGTAGAAAATTAACCGAGCCCCTATTCGCCTGAAGCGAATAGGGCTCTTGTGCGTATATAAAGAGTATAGTTATCACAGTTTGCAAAATAAGGTTGCGGCTGCTTGTATTGCGGCTTCTCTTACAAACTGTTACAATTTATGAAGCAGCGGAATCGAAAACATATATGGCCCTTTCAATTTTGTGGGGATGGGCTCGGTTCCACCATCTGTGTTGCATGAAAGGGGTTAACCATGCTAGGTATTGTGAAGAAAATATTCGGCGACACCAATGAACGGGATGTCAAACGTCTGATGAAGACGGTCGATGTAATTAATGGACTGGAGCCGGATTTTGTGGCTCTTTCGGATGAGGCACTCAAAGCCAAGACAGCAGAATTCCGTGCCCGGATTGAGAAGGGCGAAACCCTGGAAGAACTTCTTCCGGAGGCATTTGCAACCGTACGCGAAGCATCCAAACGGACGCTGGGCATGCGGCATTTTGACGTTCAGCTGGTCGGAGGTATGGCACTGCATGAAGGCCGGATCGCCGAGATGAAGACAGGTGAAGGGAAGACACTGGTAGGAACGCTTCCGGTCTACCTGAACGCTCTGCTGGGCAAAGGTGTGCATGTTGTCACAGTCAATGATTATCTGGCTCAGCGCGACAGTGCGCAAATGGCACAAATCTATAACTTCCTGGACATGACGGTCGGGGTGAACCTGAACGGCATGGATCATGCTCATAAACAAGAGGCTTATGCCTGCGATATTACGTATGGAACCAATAATGAATTCGGTTTTGACTATCTGCGTGACAACATGGTCCTGTATAAGGAACAAATGGTACAACGCCCGCTATATTTCTGTATTATTGACGAAGTGGATTCCATCCTGATCGATGAAGCCCGGACGCCGCTCATTATTTCCGGTCAAGCCGAGAAATCCACTGAACTTTATTATGCAGCAGACCGCTTTGTGAAGAAGCTGACTGCCGAAGAGGATTATACCGTTGATATCAAGGTGAAATCCGTTGCTTTGACCGAGAAGGGCGTAGCTACGGCTGAACGCGCTTTTGGAATTGAGAATTTGTATGACCACAGCCATGTTACCTTGAACCATCACATTGTACAGGCCCTTAAGGCCAATGTTATTATGCGCCGTGATGTGGATTATGTCGTGAATGGCGATGAGGTTGTCATTGTCGATGAATTTACCGGACGCTTGATGGCAGGACGCCGTTACAGCGACGGCCTTCACCAGGCGATTGAAGCGAAGGAAGAGATCGAAGTTCAGAACGAGAGCATGACGCTCGCTACGATCACCTTCCAGAACTACTTCCGTATGTACCGTAAGCTGGGTGGTATGACCGGTACTGCGAAGACGGAAGAAGAAGAATTCAAGAAAATCTATGGCCTGGAGGTTCTGCAGGTTCCAACGAACAAACCGAACCAGCGTGTGGACATGCCGGACGTAGTGTATAAGAGCGAGAACGGTAAATTCAATGCGGTCGTAGCTGAGATTGTAGAACGCCATAAAAAGAATCAGCCGGTACTGGTAGGTACAGTATCCATTGAGAACTCCGAGCTCGTATCCGAAATGCTGAAGCGCAAAGGTGTCAAACACCAGGTACTGAACGCTAAGCATCACGAATCCGAGGCCGAAATTATTTCCCATGCCGGCCAACCAGGAACAGTAACCATTGCCACCAATATGGCAGGACGCGGTACAGACATTATGCTTGGTGAAGGCGTAAGAGATCTAGGTGGTCTGCATATTATCGGTACAGAACGTCACGAATCCCGGCGGATTGATAATCAGCTGCGCGGACGTGCGGGACGCCAAGGTGACCCGGGTTCTACACAGTTCTATCTGTCGCTGGGCGATGAGCTGATGAAGCGCTTCGGTGCAGACAACGTCCTGAACATGATGGACCGTCTCGGATTTGAAGAAGATCAGCCGATCGAGAGCCGGATGATTACCCGTGCCGTTGAATCAGCGCAGAAGCGGGTAGAAGGCAATAACTTTGATATCCGTAAGGTCGTACTGCAGTATGATGACGTCATGAACCAACAGCGCGAAATTATCTACAAGCAGCGCCGTGAAATTCTGGAGTCTGACAATATCAAAGATATCGTAGTAGAAATGATCAAACCTGTTATCGAGCGTGTGGTTCAGGCTCACTGCGTGGATGATATTCCGGAGAACTGGGAGCTGCAGGAGGTTGCTGATTACGTCAACAGCAAGCTGCTGGACGAAGGCGCCCTGACCCGTGATGACCTGTGGGGCAAAGAGGTTGAAGAGATTGTTGAATTCATCTTCGGCCGTGTCATGGAGAAATACGATGCCCGTGAAGCACGCCTTGGCGCTGAGCTGGTGCGTGAATTCGAGAAGGTTATCGTGCTCCGTTCCGTTGACAGCAAGTGGATGGATCATATTGATGCAATGGATCAGCTTCGTCAAGGGATTCACCTTCGTGCTTACGGCGGTACCGATCCGCTCCGCGAATACCAATTCGAGGGCTACGAAATGTTCAATGCCATGACTGCCAGTATTCAGGAAGAAGTGGCTACTTACATTATGAAGGCCCATATCGAAGCGAATCAGGAGCGTCAATCCGTCGTGGAAGAGGACAAAATCTCCACCAACGCCGAACCGGCTGAGAAGCGTCCAGTGCACGTGGAGACCGCGATTGGCCGTAACGACCCTTGCCCTTGCGGAAGCGGCAAGAAGTACAAAAACTGCCACGGCCAAGCTTAATCTATAATGGTCTTTTTTGGTAAAACAGCGAGCAGCCGAAGCTGCTGCGAGCACCTTTTACCGCTATGTTTTGTATGCTGTAAGCAGGGTTATAATGACAATAATAAGCGGCTGGGCCCGGGTACTCCCCGTTTGCGGCCCGGCCGTTTTTTTGGATTTTGAGTAAAATGTAATCAGCAAGCGATGCTGAGGAAATCGTTCTGGAAACTATAGTTCAGGTGTAGCAGCGGAGGGGAAGTTTGGAACTGTAGGAGCGTTAGCGTCCGCCTTTATGTTTGGATTTCTACCGCTGATAGCGGTTTAAATCAGGAAATCGAAACATAACAGCGGCCGGAAGTCCAAACATTCCCTGGAGCGCGGTAATCACCGAACACGTAAGTTTAAAGGAACAATTCGCCAGCGAAGCTTGGCGGATGCCATTGCCGACAAAGTCCAACCAACGCCCGGCGCAATATTTTATTTTGAAAGGTGAAGTGATCTCCATGATCGACGCTAACGTAAAGCAGGACCTGCGTGAAATAAGCAAGAAACTAACCAACCTTAGGGGGTCTCTTTGACTTAGATCTCAAGCAGGAGATGATCTCCAACTTTGAGGAAAAGATGGCCGCCCCCGGCTTCTGGGATGACCCCGAGCAGGCGCAGGGCGTAATCAGCGAGATGAACGCTGTGAAATCCACCGTGGATGCATACGAAAAGCTGCAGCAGGAGTATGATGATGCGGCCATGATGGCGGAGCTTGCCGAAGAAGAAGGCGACGAAGAGCTGGCGAACGAAACGGCCGAATCCATTAAGGCCATTGTCTCGAAAGTGGATGACTTTGAGCTCCAGCTGCTGCTGAGCCAGCCGTATGACAAGCTGAATGCGATTCTGGAGCTGCATCCGGGTGCAGGCGGCACAGAGTCCCAGGACTGGGGGCAAATGCTGCTGCGGATGTATACCCGCTGGGCCGAGAAAAGCGGCTTCAAGGTCGAAGTGCTGGACTATCTGCCGGGTGATGAAGCAGGGATCAAGAGTGTTACGCTGCTGATTAAAGGCTTCAACGCTTACGGTTATCTGAAGGCGGAGAAAGGTGTCCACCGTCTGGTGCGTATTTCACCGTTCGATTCCTCGGGCAGACGTCATACCTCCTTCGTATCGTGTGATGTGGTGCCGGAGATCAATGATGACATCGAGATTGAGATCCGTACGGAGGATCTTAAGATCGACACGTACCGGGCCAGCGGCGCCGGCGGTCAGCATATCAACACCACAGACTCCGCCGTGCGGATTACGCACATTCCGAGCGGGGTGGTCGTTACCTGCCAGAACGAACGTTCACAGATCAAGAACCGGGAGCAGGCGATGAAAATGCTGCGCTCCAAGCTCTACGAACGCAAACTGCAGGAGCAGCAGCAGGAGCTGGATGCGATCCGCGGCGAGCAATCGGATATTGCATGGGGAAGTCAGATCCGCTCCTATGTATTCCATCCCTATAGTATGGTAAAGGATCACCGCACTTCCGTGGAAACAGGGAACGTGGGTGCTGTAATGGATGGCGATATCAATCTGTTTATTGACGGCTATCTGCGCAGCCAGATCAAAACAGAAGTTGAATAACAGAAATATAGATTCCTACGCGTCTTCGGAGGTGTAGGAATTTTTTCGTGGAATGGGACACACTGATCAAATCACATTACAACTCAAGGAGTAGCTATACATGCAAAAAGTCAATTCGCGCAACAAACCGCCGCTGATTCCCCTGAACGGGCCGCTGCGCCATACGGTAGATATCGCCTTAATTCTCATCGGGTCGCTGATTACGGGACTTGGGTTTAACCTCTTTTTTCTGCCGAACCGGATTGCCTCCGGCGGGGTGTCGGGCTTGTCCGTACTCGCTGAGGCCTGGTTTGGCGCTGAGCCGGCGTTCACCCAATGGGCGCTGAATATCCCGCTGTTCATTCTGGGTGTCGTGTTCCTCGGCAAACAGTACGGGATGCGTTCCCTGCTGGGCAGCTTTGTGCTGCCGCTGTTTATCTTTTTGACCAAAGACGGTCCGGTACCGACAACCAACCCGCTGCTTGCTTCCATTTACGGCGGGATAGCGGTAGGACTGGGGCTGGGGCTTGTTTTCCGCGGGCGGGGATCTACAGGCGGGCTTACGATTTTGGCGCAGATTATTCAAAAGATTACCGGGTTCAGCTTCTCGCTCTCTGTCGTGCTGTTGGACGGAACGGTGATTACACTCGCTGCCTTCGTGCTTGGCATGGAGCAGGCGATGTATGCGCTGATCGGTTTATTCGTCACCGGCCGGGTCATTAATGCGCTCGAAATGGGCTTCAGTGTGACCAAGGTTGCGTATATTATTTCCGATTACACGGAAGAAATCTCTCAGGCCATATTAAATGATCTGGACCGCGGGTTGACCAAGTTGAATGCGCAGGGCGGATACACCGGAGATAACCGCACGGTGCTGATGGTGGTCGTCGGACAAAGCGAGATTACGCGGCTGAAAACCATCGTGCGCTCGGTAGATCCGGGTGCGTTCGTTATTATTACCGAGGCCCACGAGGTGCTGGGTGAAGGATTCAAAAGAGAAGCATAGTCTCTCCGTGGAGAGGCTTTGGCTTCTCTTTTTTTTAGCGGACAGAATGGACCAGCCTATTAAATTCCACAAATAAAGTTAACGTAACGTGTTGTATTTATATTAATTGAGTTGTATAATAATACATATTTGCAGGGCGGTATTCATTACATAAAACAGCCGGGGAGTGGGGGAATAACCATGGGAAGCAAGCTGAGAGCGGCGATTGTGGGATCAACGGGTTACGGGGGCGTGGAGCTGATCAGGCTGCTGCAGAACCACCCTGATATAGAGATTACATCGGTCATCTCCTCTTCAAGTGCGGGGGAGCCGATCGAGAGCGGTTTTCCTCATTTGACAGGTATTATCGGGCGGAAGCTGGACGGCGTAGACCCGGCGGAAATTGCCGGCAGAGCTGATGTTGTATTCACGGCCACACCGTCCGGTGTAAGTGCCAAGCTGGTGCCGCAGCTGCTGGAGGCAGGCCTCAAGGTTGTCGACTTGTCCGGTGACTTCAGGCTGAAGGACGGCGCGGAATATGAAGAATGGTATAAGCACCCGGCTCCGCCGGCAGCTTATCTCGAACAGGCGGTCTACGGATTATGTGAGGTGTATGGGGAACGTGCGGCCGGAGTGGATTTTATCTCGAATCCCGGATGTTATCCCACAGCTACGCTGCTCGGGCTGATTCCCGCGCTTAAAGAGGGCTGGATCAAGCCTGACAGTATCATTATTGATGCAAAGTCAGGGGTTTCCGGGGCCGGGCGGGGCACGAGTCTGATGGTGCATTATGCAGAGATCAATGAGAATTTTAAAGCCTATAAAGTCAACAAGCATCAGCATATTCCGGAAATTGAGCAGGTGCTTACAGATATAGCCGGAGAAAAGGTAACCGTAACGTTCACCACCCACCTGGTGCCGATGACCCGGGGCATTATGAGCACAATGTATGCATCACTGAATAGTATTTACAGCGAGCAGGATTTGGTAGACTTGTACCGGAAGTATTACAGCGGCAGACCTTATGTGCGGATTCGTGAAGCAGGTGTGCTCCCGGCAACGAAGGAAGTCAGCGGCTCGAATTATTGTGATATCGGTTTTGCCACAGATGCCCGTACAGGCCGGGTTACTATTGTGTCCGTGATCGATAATGTCGTTAAAGGTGCAGCAGGGCAGGCGATTCAGAACCTGAATTTGATGATGGGATGGGAGGAAACCCGCGGCCTTGGCTACACACCTGTGTATCCGTAAGGCTCAGCGGTCAACAAGGACATGAGCGAACATACAGCTTTTACCGTCGTGGAAGGCGGAAGTATTACTACACCTAAAGGGTTCATCTCGGGAGGGCTGCACTGCGGCCTCAAAAAAACCGACCGAAATGACCTTGCGGCCATCCTCTGCGAGGTGCCGGCGACGGCGGCAGCGGTGTATACGACGAATGTGTTCCAGGCTGCTCCGCTGAAGGTAACGCGGGAGAGTCTGGCGAATGGGATCCTGCAGGCCGTGATCGTGAACAGCGGGAATGCGAATGCCTGCGCCGGAGTTCAGGGCGAAGCGGATGCCTATGAGATGCGTGCCACAGCGGCCCGTTACTTAGGGGTAAATGACCATGATGTGGCTGTCGCTTCGACAGGTGTCATCGGTGAGCTGCTGAAGATGGACTGTGTGCGCAGCGGAATTGCCGGTCTGCCGGAGAAGCTGGATGGCGGGGCTTCCGGTGCGGAGGAATTTTGCCAGGCTATACTGACTACAGATCTGGTCAAAAAAGAATGCTGCGTAAAAGTCACAGTCGACGGCGTAGAGGTTACCATTGCCGGGGCGGCGAAAGGTTCAGGGATGATCCATCCCAATATGGCCACGATGCTGGGCTTTATGACGACAGATGCCGCTATAGACGCTGAGGATTTGCAGAGCCTGCTGCGGACTGCGACGAATACTACTTTTAATATGATTACGGTGGATGGAGATACAAGCACGAATGATATGTTAGTTACGATGGCCAGCGGGCTGGCTGGTAATGAGAAGCTGACACGTTTGCATAGTGACTGGGATGCTTTTGCCGCTGCGTTCACATATGTGTGCCGTCATCTCGCCAAAGCGATTGCCCGGGACGGCGAAGGTGCAACCAAGCTGATTGAGGTGCAGATCTCCGGAGCGGTGCATGATGAAGCTGCAGGAGCGATTGCCAAGACGGTAGTCGGCTCCAGCCTGGTAAAGTCTGCAATTTTTGGAGCGGATGCGAACTGGGGGCGGGTCATTGCCGCTGTAGGGCGCGCTGGAGTTCCGGTATCGCCGGACAATGTGAATATCTCGCTGGGTGACATTGAAGTGCTGCGTGAGTCGCGGCCGGTTGCTTTTGATGAAGAGAAGGCACTGCGTTATTTGCAAAAAAGCGATACCGTGCTGATCAGCGTGGTTTTGTCGGATGGGGACGGAACCGCTACAGCGTGGGGCTGCGACCTCACTTATGATTATGTGCGTATTAATGCTGCTTACCGGACCTGATGGCGGCTGGCATAATTGCATAAGGAGGATATTATAGAGATGAATGATGAACTTATAAAGGGCGGCACAGCAGGCGGGCTGTTTGTCATGAAATGCGGCGGAAGTACGCTGGCTGCGCTGCCGGATTCTTTTTTTGAAGACTTGAGGGACCTGCAGGGCAGCGGTGTCCAGCCTGTGATTGTGCATGGCGGCGGTCCGGCGATTTCCGGCAATCTTGCCAAGCTTGGCATTGAGAGCAGTTTTGTTAATGGACTCAGAGTAACGACCGAAGAAGTACTGGATGTTGTGGAGATGACGCTGGCGGGAAGCATTAATAAGGCGATTGTCCGCAGAATCCAGGGCAGCGGGGGGCAGGCGCTCGGTTTATCCGGTGTGGACGGGAACCTGATTACGGCAAAGCCGGTGGCGAACAGCGCTGAAGTCGGGCTGGTTGGTGAAGTGACGGAAGTAAAAGCTGAGATTGTAAAAGGCATTCTGGATCTCGGCTACATCCCGATTATTGCACCAATTGGCGCGGATGCACAGGGACAGCGTTACAATATTAATGCGGATACTGCGGCCGGGGCAGTGGCTTCTTTTGTAGAGTCGCCTTCCATGATTGTGGTCACGGACGTTCCCGGAATTATGCGGACGATTGATGGGGAAAAGATCGTGCTGCCGTCGGTGACGGTAACTGAGATTGAAGAGCTGATTGACAGCGGTGAAATTTACGGCGGAATGATCCCAAAGGTGCGGGCAGCAATGGACTGCATTCAGGGCAGCGTGTCCGAAGTAGTGATTGTAGACGGCAAGGAGCCTAAGGTGCTCAGCCGGGTGCTGCAGGGTGAAGAGCTGGGGACGAGAATTATCCGTTCATAGAGCGGCTGGTAGAGTTATAGATTTAGCTGGCTAAGCCACCCAGTCCCAAAACAGAAAAATTACAAGTTCAATCTATATAGAATTATTAAAAAGCGCTGACGGAATACCGCAGCAGCATGGTGGGAGAGTGACTAAGAAATGAGTAAGCTTACGCAAGCGGACAAAGATTCTTTGACAGGGGCGGCGCAGGAACGTTCAGCAGGGACAGAGGTTCAGGAGGCTGCTCCTGCCAAGCTGAGTGCGGTATTTCCGTCCTACGCCAGATATGATCTCAGCCTGGTCAAGGGCAAAGGCAGCTGGGTCTGGGATGATCAGGGCAACAAATATCTCGATTTCATGTGCGGTCTGGCCGTAACCAGTCTGGGTCATGCTCCGGAGAAGGTCGGCGAGAAGCTGAAGGCACAGATTGATACGCTGTGGCATGTCTCCAATCTGTTTCATATTCCCGGACAGGACCGGGTGGCGGCGCTGCTTACGGATAACAGCTGTGCGGATCAGGTGTTCTTTTGCAACAGCGGGGCTGAGGCGAATGAGGCGGCAATCAAGCTGGCGCGCCGCTACCACCAGAAGGTGAAGGGCACGGGCCGGTATGAGATTATTACGTTTGAACAGTCCTTTCACGGACGGACACTGGCTACACTGACAGCAACCGGCCAGCAAAAGGTCAAGGAAGGCTTCCTCCCGCTTCCTGAAGGGTTCAAGACCGTTCCGCTGCATGATCTGGATGCGCTTAAGGCTGCAATCTCTGACAACACTGCCGCAATCATGATGGAAATGGTGCTGGCTGAAGGCGGCGTGCTGGAAGTGCAGCAGGAGTTCCTGAATGAAGTAGTTGCGCTGTGCAAAGAGCATGGGCTGCTGCTGATCGTTGACGAAGTGCAGACAGGCATGGGCCGCACAGGCAAGCTGTTTGCGCATCAGCACTACGGCATTGAGCCGGATATTTTCACGCTTGCCAAAGGCGTAGCCAGCGGTTTCCCGGCAGGTGTAATGCTGGGCAAAGGCTACCTGCGTGAAGCGTTCAGCCCCGGCAGCCATGCCAGCACCTTCGGCGGAACTCCGCTGGCCGCAGCGGTGATGGAAGCAACCATCGAGACGATGCTGGAGGATGAACTGCCGCAGCGTGCGGAAGAGATGGGAGAATATCTGCGGGGGTTATTGAGCGATAAGTTGGCAGACACCTCCTTTGTAAAGGAAATCCGCGGCAAAGGCCTGCTGATCGGAATTGAATGTGCTGAGCCGGTAGGCGATATTGTTCTGGCCGGACAGAAGCAGGGGCTATTATTCGTACAGGCCGGACCGAATGTGATTCGTCTGCTGCCTAATCTATATGTGAGCGTCGATGAGATCCACCAGGCGGTGGACATTCTCGTGCAGCTCATTCATACTTATGCTAACAATGGAAACGGGGAGGCAGTTTCATGAGCCAGGGTCTACAGAGCAGTACAGAGCAAATTGCACAGGGTCTGAAGGGCCGTGACCTGCTGGAGCTGAACGATTACAGCCCGGAGGAAATTACTTATTTGATCGAGCTGGCGATTGAGCTGAAACGCAAGCAGAAGAGCGGAGAGGTATACCAGCCGCTGAAGGGGAAGACGATCGGGCTTATTTTTGAAAAGTCCTCGACCCGGACGCGCGTATCCTTCGAAGTCGGCATGTACCAGCTTGGCGGCCATGCCTTGTTCCTCAGTAAAAATGACATCCAGCTCGGACGCGGCGAGACTGTCGGCGATACAGCGCAGGTGATGTCCCGATACCTCGACGGCATTATGATCCGTACGTTCGGTCATGACAAAGTGGAAGAACTGGCTCGCTACGCATCGGTACCGGTGATCAACGGCCTGAGCGATCTGGCCCATCCGTGCCAGGTGCTGGCGGACTACCAGACTGTCTATGAGCACAAAGGCAAGCTGAAGGGTCTTAAGCTGGCGTACATCGGCGATGGCAACAACATGGCCCATTCGCTGCTGATCGGCGGCGCCAAGCTGGGTGTGCATGTCTCTATTGCCGGACCGGAAGGTTATGAGCCGGATACCGCTGTTGTAGCAGAAGCACGCGAGATCGCCAAGGAGACCGGCGCGGAGATCGTTATCACCCGCAGCCCGCAGGAAGCGGTGAAGGATGCGGACGTTATCTACACCGATGTATGGGCGAGCATGGGCTTCGAGGCTGAGCAGCTGGCGCGTGAAGCGGCGTTTAAGGACTATCAGGTCAACGAGGAGCTGGTCAAAGGCGCCAAAAGCGACTACCTGTTCCTGCACTGCCTGCCGGCCCACCGTGAGGAAGAGGTCAGCACCGGCGTGATCGACGGCCCGAACTCGGTCATCTTTGACCAGGCGGAGAACCGCCTGCATGCACAGAAGGCGCTGATGGCGGCTTTGATGGGTTAAAACCAGGCTGCCAGTTGGCTGCTATGGTTATTGTGCGCTATGGCTGCTGAGAAGCGCTGGGCATTTGACCGCTGCTCTACTTTTGACTATCGGTTGGTGAGCGCAGTCTTTCGCGGCTGACGTTCTGCTGCTCTACTGTTGCGATCGGCGATTGTTGGGTGTGAATTTTCTGGCAAAGAACGGCTGCCTTCACTCAACCCGCAGCGTTTATGCAGGATTAACTTGCCAGCTAATTGACTGCTGCTCTGCCTCTTCTATTGGCGATTCTTAAGCGCAGCTTCTTCGGTGGCTAACGGACCGAGGATCCCTTATTTCCCTCAAAAGTAACTTTTCAGCCAGCTAACGGACCCTGGTTCCGTTATTCAGGTGATTTCACCCTGAAGATGCCTGTTTCCAGCAGAATAAGAGAACTACGGTCCGTTAGCGCGGCGAATTGCATCTCTAAGGGCAAATAACGGATCTACGGTCCGTTAGAGTTCGCGAGCGTAGTTTGTGAACTTGATTCGTGGGTTTTAGAAGTAACCTTTTTATCGTCAATGCCAAATTGCATTTGGCATAAGTGCGACAAACGACCACGTTACTTGTTCTCCATAGGATGTAATTTCAACGAAGGGGCCTTGTCGTCATCCCTTACTCAAGTGGGCGCACGCAGCTAAATGTGTCATTTGCAGTCGCAGTTTATACATCCAAAGTACATTACTTGTTTGTTTGTGTTACGCCTTATTCAGCGAACCTGCAATGAATTGGCAAGGCCCCGTCTGCACTTATACTATATAAAACACTATATAGGATGAACTTAGGTACGAACGTTAAAATTTCGGTGCGAAGCAACGGAGTGAAGTTTGGAACTGCAGGAGCGATAGCGTCCGCCTTTATAATCGGATTTCTCCCGCCGTCTGCGAGCTTGAAATTATGGAAATCTGATTATAACAGCGGCCGGAAGTCCAAACATTCACGCAGCTTGCGCCCAGGCACCGGAATTCGGCCCTTAACTAAGTTCCATCCTATACCCCCAAACGAAAGGAAGTCACACCCCATGCCAAAAGAAAAAATCGTACTCGCCTATTCCGGCGGGCTGGATACCTCAGTCATCCTGAAATGGCTGAAAGAAACTTATGATGCGGAAATCATCGCTTTTACAGCGGACATCGGCCAGAAGGAAGAATTGGACGGCCTGGAGGAAAAAGCACTGGCCACCGGCGCATCCAAGGTCTACATAGACGATCTGCGCGACGAGTTCGCGAATGACTTCATCTACCCGATGTTCCAGGCGGGCGCTTTGTATGAAGGCCAATACCTGCTCGGCACCAGCATTGCCCGTCCGCTGATCGCTAAGCGTATGGTAGACATCGCTATCGCTGAGGGCGCCACAGCCATTGCCCACGGCGCGACTGGTAAAGGCAACGACCAGGTGCGCTTTGAGCTGAATGCAGCGGCACTGTCACCAAGCATCAAGGTCATTGCACCTTGGCGTCTGGAAGAGTTCCGCAACCAGTTCCCGGGCCGGGCCGAGATGATTGCCTATGCCGAAGCGAACGGGATTCCGGTTCAAGCCTCGGCAGCGAAGCCGTATTCCATGGACCGCAACCTGCTGCACATCAGCTATGAGAGCGGCGTGCTGGAGGATCCTTGGTTTGATCCGAGTGCACCGGAGAACAAAGGGATGTTCCTGCTCAGCAACGCGCCGGAGGATGCTCCGGATGAAGCGGAATATCTGGAGCTGGAATTCCTGAAGGGCAACTGTGTCGCGCTGAACGGTGAACCTCTGACTCCGCTGGAAGTTATGGAGAGGCTGAATGAGCTCGGCGGCAAGCACGGCATCGGACGCGTGGATATGGTGGAGAACCGTTTTGTCGGCATGAAGAGCCGCGGCGTATACGAGACACCGGGCGGTACCATCCTGTTCACTGCTCACCGCAAAATGGAGTCCATCACCATGGACCGTGAAGTCATGAATCTGCGCGACAGCCTGATTACCCGTTACAGCACACTGGTGTATAACGGCTTCTGGTTTGCACCTGAGCGTCTGGCGCTGCAGGCACTGGTGGAGGAGAGCCAGAAGAACGTAACCGGTACGGTGCGTGTGAAGCTCTACAAAGGCAACATCATCGGTGCCGGCGTGAAGAGTCCGGTCAGCCTGTACAATCCGGATATCGCGACTATGGAAGCCGATCCGACCCAGGCTTATGACCAGGGGGATGCGACAGGCTTTATCCGTCTCAACGCCCTGCGTCTGAAGGTCTCGGCAGGTGTGGCGGAGTCGAACAAATAAAAGCTTTAACCGCTCGGCGGTTGTATAACCATAAAGCATACCATATAAACGGACATCCGAAGGCCGTTCCTCCCGTCTGGACAGGAGCGGCCCTCTGGCGTCCTTCAGAGGAGGATACATCTAGTGAGCAAGCTTTGGGGCGGAAGGTTCACCAAAGGAACCAACAAGCTGGTCGAGGAGTACACAGCTTCTATTGAATTTGATAAGGCACTGGCGGAAGAGGATGTGCAGGGCAGTCTGGCGCATGTGACCATGCTCGGCAAATGCGGAATTCTGCCGCAGGAAGATGTGGAGACGATCAAGGCCGGACTGAACAAGGTGCTGGAGAAGGTCCGTGCGGGCGAGGTTGTGTTCTCGGTAGCTGACGAAGACATTCATATGAATATTGAAAAAAATCTGATCGAAGAGATTGGACCGGTAGGCGGCAAGCTGCATACGGGACGCAGCCGGAATGATCAGGTGGCGACTGACATGCACCTGTATCTGCGCAACCGGGTAGTAGAGCTGGTCGGGCTGCTGCATGAGCTGCAGGGAGCGCTGATCGGGCAGGCCAAAGACAATGTGGAGACCATTGTGCCAGGCTACACGCATTTGCAGCGTGCACAGCCGATTCTGTTCGCTCATCATTTGCTGGCTTATGTGTCCATGTTCCGCCGCGATGCGGAGCGTCTGACCGACAGCTACAAGCGGATCAACGTACTGCCGCTGGGCGCAGGGGCGCTGGCGGGAACGACATTCCCGATTGACCGCCATTTTGTCGCGGAACAGCTTGGTTTTGACAGTGTATACGAGAACAGCCTGGATGCTGTCAGCGACCGTGACTTTATCGTTGAGTTCCTGGCCAATGCCTCGCTGATTATGACCCACCTGTCCCGTCTAAGTGAAGAGCTGGTGCTGTGGAGCAGCACAGAATTCAGCTTTGTAGAGCTGGATGATGCCTTCTGCACCGGCAGCAGCATTATGCCGCAGAAGAAGAACCCGGATGTTCCGGAGCTGGTACGCGGCAAAACAGGCCGTGTCTACGGCAACCTGATTGGCCTCCTGACTGTGCTCAAATCACTGCCGCTGGCCTATAACAAGGATATGCAGGAAGACAAAGAGGGCATGTTCGATACGGTAGCTACACTGACTGGTGCACTGCAGCTGTTCGCGCCAATGATCTCCACCATGAAGGTGAACAAGGGCCGGATGCGCGAAGCGGTCAATACGGATTTCTCCAACGCTACCGATATCGCCGATTTTCTGGTAGGCAAAGGTCTGCCTTTCCGCCAGGCGCATGAAGTGATCGGCAAAACCGTACTGTACTGCATTAACGAAGGCAAATTCCTGCTGGATCTGACACTGGATGAGTTCAAGCAGTTCTCACCGCTGTTCGACGACCAGATTTATGCCGTTCTGCAGCCTGAGGCTGTAGTGGATGCGCGTAATGTCTACGGTGGTACGGCAACCGTTCAGGTAAAAGCGGCGATTGAGCGGGCTGATGCTGCCCTGGCTGAAGCTAATCAATGGGTCGTGCAGCACGCAAACGCATTAGAGTAGCGGTCATTCATAAGTGCGGTCTCATAAAAAACTGTCCTCCACCGTATCCTGGGATGCGGGGAGGACAGTTTTTTGGCATATGTTGTTTCACTCAAAGTGTGCAATGCATGATAAATGTGAACGTTTTAAATAAAAATTAACTATTTTCCAAGCGGCAGCCAGGCCAGTACATCCTGAATTTTAGTATCCCAATATCCCCACTCATGTGCCCCGGGGCCTTCCTCATAGGTGAGGGACAGGCTGGTCTTGGCGCAGGCTTCACGGAAGGTCTGATTGTCTTTGTACAGGAAGTCTTCTGTGCCGCAGCACTGATAGAGGAGCGGTTTGGGTCCTTCTGAACGGTCCGCTTCTCCCAGCAGCCACAACAGGTCATCCGGCGTACCCGCGATATCCTCCTGCCCAAAAATCCGGATATATTCCTGTGATTTCTTCGAAGGATCTTCCCAGTTCATGGTGTGGTTCGCCATATCCAGTGCCCCCGACAGACTCGCTGCAGCAGCCCAAGCCTCCGGCTTGCGCAGTCCCAGCTTCACTGCCCCGTAACCGCCCATCGAGAGTCCAGCTACGAAATTATCTTCGCGCCTAGCTGACAGCGGGAAAAAGGAGCGTGCCAACGCCGGCAGCTCTTCGCTGATGAACGTCCAGTACTTGCCCCCGGAAGCCATATCGGTATAAAAGCTGCGGTGCACCTGCGGCATGACAACGGCAATCCCCATCTCAGCTACATAACGTTCAATAGAGGTCCGGCGCAGCCAGATCGAATCATCATCAGATAAACCGTGCAGCAGATAGAGTGTCGGGTGAAGCCCTCCTTTTGCGACATTGTTAAGCCCGATTTGTGTAGTTGTCTGCTGCGGCAGAATAACCGTCATGGAGGTACTCAGCCCCAGCACATCAGAATAAAATTTGCATTCGATTAAAGCCATCTCTTTCTCCTCCTTTTAGCCAAATAATAGCACAGCCGCTAACCGATATATAGTATAGAAGAATGTGATTAATAGATTGCTGGGGCGGCAGCTCTAAGAATATAATGGAAAGTAGGAAGAAAGATTCAGAGAGTGTCAAGAAATAGGACTCAAGACAGGTAATACTGGGATAAGGAGCAGACCGGATGCTTTTAAAAGATAAATGGAGAACGATACGGAACAAGGAGCAGGGTTTTACTTTGATCGAGGTGCTGGCGGCTATCGTCATTCTGTCGATTGTATCGCTGGTGCTGACATCGTATTTTACCAACGCCCTCTCCTACTCCAAGTCGAACCAGAACAAGACGATTATGGTCAATCTGGCGCGGAACGCGCTTTTTTATATGGAGAAGCAGGATTTTGAGAAGATGCAGAAGTTCTTTGACAAATATAAACTTTCTGCTGATAAATGCCTGATTGATGCGTGTGGTGATGGTACGGCCGAAGGGATTGCATATCAGCAGTCTTTTGATACGAAGGCTTTGGCCCATGTGCTGAACCCGACAGTAAACGGAATTGATTACAGCATCAATGTCGTGTTTCAAGAAGAACTATTAAAAGAACCAGAATCAGAAGACGAGGCAGTTAACGGGGTGGATAAAAAGGATATTAGTGAATATCTGATTCCGGTCAAGGTGGTTGTTACACGGAAAACAGAGGGTGGCCAGTCCGCACCGGTAGAGGTGGAGGGATATATCAGCAATGAAGAAATTCGCTAAAGCAGCAGCACGGCAGCACGGTTTCACCCTAATCGAATTAATCGCCGCTATCAGCCTTTTTGCGATTGTGGCCGGTATTATCGGATCGGTCACCATGTTCGGTTTTAAAAGCTATCAAAAAATCACGGTCGAAAATAAGCTGCGCGACGAGGCTGATCTTGTAATGTCTTCAATTATAACGGAGCTGTATACGTACGGCCCTGAGGAGATCCGTAATACGAATTCAGGAATTATGCTGCAAAGATCAGACAGTGACCCGGTGCAGATTCAAGTGGAAGGCAGCGATATCGTAATCGGTGACAGGCGGATCGGCCCGGGAAGTACAGCGGCGCTTCAGTTGGATTCCGCTTTAAATGGCTCAACTATAACCGTCAAAAAAGTAGATGAAGATACACCGAATCTGAATACGTTGTATGAATCAGGATTGGTGGAAATTCAGCTTGAGTTAAACCACCGGGGTGGAGTATCGGAGGAGGAAAAGCTAAGTGTGGATAGCCAATTTGGATTCTAAGAAGCGTACGGAGGATATTGGGGCCGGGGGATCAAGCCGGCAGTTACGCTCAGAGGAAGGTTCTGCCCTGGTGCTGGTCATGTTCATCGTATTGCTGCTAACCATCCTCGGGATGGGCGTTCTTAGTGCCACAGTTGGCGGAGCGGTCCGGACGGAGACCAGAGAAAATGATGTCCAGAGTCTGCATTTGGCGCAAAAAGGATTGGATGAGGCCACAGCTTACATTCAAGCCCGGCTAGCGAAGATGACGGATATTAATCCGGACAAGCTTGAGGATGTTTTGCGCGGGCTGGATAAGGAGGGGCTGAATGTATCTACAGAATTTGGTGCCGGTAACAGCGGTACGATTGACTATATTGAATACAAAAATAAAAAACTTGTTGGGCAGCTGAGAGAATATTATATTGATGTAGAAGCCTCAGCATTGGTAAACGGAGTTCAACGTACGCTGCAGCAGCGGATTACCGTCGACAGTTACCCGGACTTTCTGAAATATGCCTTCGGCTCTGAGCAGAATGTCTACCTGAATGGGGCACCGGTGCTCAAAGGTAATATATACGCAGGCAACAAGCTGATTGTTTCCAATAGGGCCCAATATACGTACCTTGGAGATTCAAGTCTCACGAAGGTAACAATGTTCCCCCAGATACAGCCTAATGGTGCTGACACTGCAAATTCCGGTGAAGTATTTGTACAATCGCTCAAAAATATTGAATATCATGTATATGACCCGTCCGGAAACGGGGGAGAGGCCAAAATTCTTGCTGACAGCCCGGATATGAGTCAAACAGTAAAAAATATTTTGGATATAAATCTGGATAAAATTAATATTAAGGATCAGAAAAAGTTCGTCCAGATTAATGTGGAAGAATCGTTTATCGATAAGCTGGTCGAAGCTACCTCACCAGCTAATGATATTGCGGCAGAGCAGCTTCGGGAGCGCCTAGGCGGTAAAAGTAAAGGCGAACTGTCGGAATGGCTGCGTACAGGCAGTCTCATTGCAGCCAGACCGGTAACCTCCCCTCCGGTAAAACCTGAACAGAACGACGAGGAAAGCGATGCAGCATATCAGGCAAGACTTGACCAGTATAACAGTGAGCTCTTGGACTACCATCGTTACTTCATGGATATGAATCAATCTCACCGGGTTGACGGCAATTTGACAATTGACGGAAGCGATTATTATGGTTTGACTTTCATTGAAACTGCCAAGAGAGGTAGCCTGCCCAAATGGCTGGTTATAGATGGAAACTTGAACATTATTAATAACAGAGCCGAATTTGTCCCTATTAAGGCGAATATACTGGTCACCGGTGATGTCACGATTAAAGGCAATGTATCTTTTGATTCAACGATGTTCGTGCTGGGAAGCACCACGGTGGAGGATGCAGTCATAAGCGGATTAGGTACAGGAGCTAATCAAAAAGAGTTGGTTCTAATTTCTAAGGGGCCGGTGCTGGTAAACCGGATTGACGCTTTTACTAATACCGATCCGGCAGAAATGAACGCCTTTTTTTATACGGATGATGTAGCGAATCTTTATGGGGTCGGCTCGATCTTTTGGCTGAAGGGCGGGTTTTTCTCCAAGGGAGATTTGACGGTAAATGCAGTATTGGGAAATGCAGATGAGCCTTCAGGCGCGGTAATCGGAGATGAACTGATCATCTCCGATCCGCAAGTTACTGACCCAAGAGCACGGGAACGTTTTCGAGTAATCTATAATCATAATGTATACACTGATCAACAGTCGAGTCTACCGCGGGTTCGTAAGGTTAACATCTCTGTAAGCCCCATGAGGCTGGTTAATACCCCGCGTCAATCTACTGGTATAGATTAAATAGAAGTTAGAATCAGCTGAAAAATAAGGCTTTCCTGGACAGACCGCAAAGAGAGGAGTCCAGGAAAGCCTTTTTCTTGTTAGAAGGATTCAGCAGTTTTATTAGTAACGGTCTCCTTCATTGAGGTTAGACTGGCGGTTCTCGACTACCACTTCAATGGTTGCAGTCACAGGATCCAGTCCAGGAATTGAATAAGTGACCGTAACAATGACAGAGCCTTTCTTGTTCCCTGTAATGACTCCTTGTTTTGAATTGGCGAAGGAGGCAACGTTAGGTTTATCGCTGGTCCAGGTCAAATCATTCTGGATAGATTCCAAGGAAATGGTGCGAGGAATCGTCCATAACAAATCCATCAGATTAAAGGTGTCCCCAACATACATGGTGTGTCTGAACTTGCTGAACTCTAAACCGTTAAGACCGGTAATGCTTACTGAATAAGGCGGACTGGTAATTCCGGTAATTTTGTCTTTTACAATCACCTGGATCGTCTTGCCCGGAATGCCTTTGGCAATCATCTGGACTTGGTTTGTTCCGGGAACCGGTCTTAGCTCGGCATACTGGCTGTCATCCGGATTAACGAAGAGCCATTCGAGATCGGTACCATCCGCGTCGCCTGGTTTAAGGTTGGCCGTAAGATCCAGAGAGCCTTTTACCGGCATTGAGTTTCCATTACCTGTAATCGTAAGGGATTCGAGCGGGTTAGCGACAATAATAGTCTTGCTGGCGAATACATCTTTAACTTTGTCACTGGACACATAGACCGTAACTGTGTAAGCACCAGATGAGGGAGCATTAAATGTCGCGTTCTGATCTGTAGCTGTAATATAACTGCTGACGTCTTTCCCTTCCTTATCGTTGACCACCCAACGGTAAGTGATGTTGTCCTCGAGAATGGTTTCATAAATAGCGGTCAGTGCCAGATTAATCTTAGGTTTGACGGAGTCTTTACCTTCAATCCGCAGCGTGCGGTCTTTGACGGTAACGAGGGCTTTTCCTACTACTCCGCTTCCATCAGTAGCGGCTGCCGTTATTTCAACGGGATTGGAACTCACTTTCTTGCCTGTTACATTGCCGGTAGAAGGATCGACATATACAGTTTGAGGATCGGCAGAGCTCCAGGTTAGCTTTTTGTTGGTTGCGTCCTCTGGTCCAATCACTGGTGTAATAGGCCATGGTTTGTCATTCAACAGAATCTCCGTATTAGGGAGCGTAATACTCTCTACCTTGATTACTGCATTCAGCGTTAATTGCAAAGGAGAAAACAGCACAGATCCCCGCACAGGTGCTTCATTCAGCGGAATCGTTCCATTAAACGGCGAGTAAAATAATGTTGTCATTCTTGAAGCTGCGCCAGCAATAACTTGTCCGGTCAGCTGCCCGTTATCAAATCCGACGGTAGCGCGTGGTGCCAAGAAGGTACCGTTTAGAGTGTTACGTAAATCAACTGTTTCTGCACTTGGAAAGTTATATAGTATGTGATTAGCCTCCACGCCGGTAAGATTGGTATTGAGGGCCATTTTGACATATTTACTGCCGTCTGTACCATTGGCATTATTTCCAATGTTGACTAGAACGGTTGACCCTTGAGGTACCGATACATTCAAGCTGTGCGCAGAAGAGATCACATCCGCTGGAACGCTGAATACATACAGCTTAGCATCGCTTGTACCTGTCAGAGTAACTGTGCCATATTCAGATTTCATAGAACCATTATCATTCAAGGTTGCCAATTTTGCAGAAAGACTTGTCATCCGCTCACGCAGTGAAGCGAAGTCGATAGGGGAGCCCTTCAATACCTTTCCCCTAATAGACTGGGTATCGGCATTTCCGTTGTAATAATAATTGCCCCCGTACACAGCATTACCGTTAATAGTAATATTGTTGTTGTAGTACAAATCTCCGCCTACGACCAGAGCATCCTGGGAAGAGGTACCGCCGTTGTTAATTTCAGCGCCTCCGCCAATGTTACGGAAATCGACGTTTCCGCTTATTGCTACTCGTCCTTTAATAGAAAGATTACTAATCGTTGTGGACTGGGCAGTGTTCTCGAGACCGACAACCACCAGGTTATAATCGCGTACGGCACCAAGTAACGAACCTTCAGTTGCGGCATGAATCTCATCGTATTGTAAAGAAGCTGTACCGAATAAATATTTTCCGGCCTTTTGGGGAGACACTGTAATGGTAAAGGTGACCTCCTGGCCAGCATCTGGTACAAATGTTTTAACGCCGTTTGCTCCAGATTGCAAAGTATAGCGGATGTCATCTAGTTTCTTAGATACGCTGTAGCCGGTAGCGGCTGATCCTGTGCTTGTAATCGGCGTAGATGCCCCTTTAATTTCCAGTCCAGCTGGAACATTATCCATGAAGCTGATATTGGAAATCAGCTGACTGTCTCCAACATTTGCTGCAATGTTCGCCTGGGCAAACGGAATTGGCTGTGGTGTAACTGTGTATGTTACGGCGACATCTTTTCCGCGTATAACTTCATTGTTCACAAGGCTTGCAGGTAACGACCGCGTAGCCAATACGCTGGCTGTCGCCTCTTTGACCTTTACATTGATGATTTCGGTCGCCATCGCTCCCTGACTATCCCAGACCTTAATCTCGATCTGCAGATCTCCGTCCTTGTTAAGCGGATTGGTAAAGGAACGGCTGATAGTTTGCCCCGATTTGAGACTTATATTATCCACACCTAAACCGTTTATATAATTACCTCCGGTTTTAAAACGAATAGAAGACGACAGGGTATTGTCGTTCAAATCAAAATCCTTTGCACTGAAGTCGACCAAAATTTCATTGGCATAGGATGGGATTATACTGCCTTCGGCAGGTGCATTCACTGTGATTTTCGGAGCATGGTTGGCACCGACGAAAGCACGGTACATCGTATTGACGAACAGCTTCTGCTCCCAGTCGGGGAATCGGATGTCACTGTTGATATTCCCTTTTTTACTGTGACCTGTTCCGGAGAAAGTAATGCTGCCGACAGAATAAGTATAGAAATGGTTGTAGCTGTCATCGATATCCCGCTGTGTCTTGTTCGATTCGCTCTTAATGTTGTACCATGGCACCACATCGGCCCGCTCCAAATCCAGCATGAAGAATTGATCGTGCGTTTGGGCTACCGGATAGGAGGCGCTGCCTGCACTGTTAAGATTAAAAGGGTACTGGGTCAGCAGGCCGTTGTTGACGGGAACAACTTTAGATGAAGGATTTACGGCATTCCCACCCAGGTACGTTCTTGATGTCTGTCCAACAAGCTCGCGGAAGTAATCACCCCAATAATTCGAATCTTTAGGGTCATCAATAAAAATTGTATCGTGTGTAAGCATAATGCTTTGCTTGGTTGAGTTAGCAAAATCGAAAACTGCCTGGGCGGCTTCTTTGGAAATCATAGGGCTAGTCACCCGGTCATACATGTCCTGAAAGCCAAAGACGATCATGTCATATACACCGTTAAGCCCGCGCTGCGGACTGCTGGAGTTCTTGATATAAGTATTGAAATCCCCCATGTTCATCGTAGAAATAGACAGCTGATAATTGCTGTTGTTCAGGTAGCTCTGATTCATATTGATACTGTTCAGGAGCGAGCTGTCGGAACGGCCTGAAGGCATGACCTGGAGCACCTTGATCTCAGGCCTTACACCGGTGAAACGGATAACGTCACGGTCGAAAGCTTTTAGATTGGTTGAAGTATCAGTTACCTCAAGCTTCCAGTACAGTGGTCCTGAGTAAGTCTCTGGCAGTGTATAGCGCAGCGTTCCCTCGTTAGAATTCATATCAAGAGAAGCAACCACATGATCCTCAGTCATAGGAATTGAAGAATCTACGTTCATGTACAAGCGTACTTTGACAGGTGAGGCTGAAATATTAGGCACGTTACCGAGTTTGATTTTAAAAATAAGGGAATCCCCCTGTTGATAAGTTTCAGCAGCATTAGTGAGATAACTTTTGATTTCAGATTTATTAGTAATGGTGAGCTGCGGCCGCCGTGTAAGCCCGGTAATATAAGGTGACGTCCGGTTTTTAATTACGGATATCAGGTTATTCCGGCTGTTATCAGTAAGAAAGAGCACATTGGCTTTTTGGCCTGAAGCAGTGCGGTAAACATTAAATGAGGTGTACAGCTTCCCTTGGAGAGCATTATCTTTTGCCTGAGCGGAGAATGTTTCTTCCTGGAAAAATACATACAGGCCTTTGTTAATGTAGTAGTCGATAATTTCCTTCGCTTTCAGACTGGTAATGTCGTTCTGAACAGCAAGCGTGTTATGAGCCTTATCCCGATTAGAATCGTTCGTACTCGAATTACTGGCGATCAACGCTTTATTGAAATTTCCCCGTCCCACATAAATGGCATCATACTTGCCGTCCCAATCTTCGCGAAGCGAGACGAATTTCTTCATTGTCACCGTATCTACGGTAACGTTGGAGAGCTGCTTGAGCTCGTCCAGTTCGCTGCCGTCAGCTCCCAAGCTGGCACTGGTAGGGTCTGTGATCTCCAGAATGCGAATCGGATAATTGTTATCTGATGCTTCAACGTTTGGACTGAAGAGCTGGACCAGCAAGACTATTAACAATACCAATGCCGCGGCTCCAGAAAGAAATACAAACCTTCTTTGTTTGAACATTTTCATCGACATCGCTCCCCAAGTTTTCAAAAAAAATTAGTTTTATAGATGAATTAGTCTCGAAAAATAGCATTTTTTGCCTAGATTCATTGTAAGATTACCTATAATATGCTATATATCATTCTAGGATAAATTTCACAGTTAGGCAATGAACGAATGTGTAAAAATACCCTGAAAAATAAGACCAGGGAATTAGTTTCTTAAAAATAAACTATTAAAATATTAAGAATTACAAAATCAGGGCATACATACGAAATTCATCGGCATTTTTAAGTGTAAAATGTAGGTATTTAGTATAATTTAAATCCTTCATTTTTAGAGATTGTGTACCGATAAACCATACATACACTACATGGCATGGAGATGAGTTGAAGTTGGCAATTGTTAAGAAGAGACTTGGAGACTTGCTTGTAGAAAATGGGATTATATCGCAGGAACAGCTTCAGGAGGCGCTGGCAGACCAGCGCAAATCCAAACGCAAGCTTGGTGACCTGCTGATCTCGCAAGGCTATATTACAGAGCAGCAGCTGATAGAGGTACTTGAATTCCAACTGGGCATTCCACATGTCAGTCTTTTTAAATATCAGATCGATCCGGCGATCACACAGATTATTCCGGAAAGCATGGCCAAACGCTATCAGGTTCTTCCTTTTATGAAAGAAGGCGGGAAGCTGATGGTGGCCATGGCGGATCCGCTGGATTATTTTGCAATAGAAGATTTACGGATGAGCACAGGCTTCCGGATCGAGCCGGCGATCTCTACCAGAGATGAGCTGCAGCGCGCGATTGCCCGCCATTACGGAATGCGTGACTCCATGAACCAGATGCTTGTCGAGCTGCCGACGCAGGAAGAAATTGAAGAGACGGAAATTACCGACGAGGATTCACCAATCGTCCGGCTTGTTAACCAGATGATTCAGCAGGCGGTTCAGCTACGGGCATCCGATATACACGTTGACCCCGGAGAGAATAATCTGGCGATAAGATACCGGGTCGACGGTACGCTGCGGACTGAACGGCTGATTCCGAAGCAGATGCAGGGCTTTATTACTGCAAGGCTCAAGATTATGGCCCGTCTGAATATTGCCGAACGGCGTCTTCCGCAGGACGGACGGATCAAGATGCAGTTCGACTACAAAATGATCGATATCCGTGTCTCTTCGCTGCCGACGATGCACGGGGAGAAAATCGTACTGCGGCTGCTGGATCTCAGCACGGGCGTCAAATCAGTCGATACACTGGGATTTAGTGACAGCAATGCCGTGTCATTCAAGGAAATGATCAGCCGTCCTTACGGGATTTTGCTGATTACAGGACCGACGGGAAGCGGGAAGACGACCACGCTGTACTCGGCACTGAACCAGCTTAATCAGGAAAGTGTCAACATCATTACCGTTGAAGATCCGGTTGAATATCAGCTGGAAGGCATCAATCAGGTACATGTTAACCCGGCGATCGGCCTTACGTTTGCGGCCGGTCTGCGCTCCATTCTCCGTCAGGATCCCAACATTGTAATGGTAGGGGAAATCCGGGATACAGAAACTGCGGAAATTGCAGTCAGAGCTTCGCTGACAGGTCACCTGGTGCTGTCTACGCTCCATACGAACGATGCTGTGAGCAGTGTCTCCCGGCTGCGCGATATGGGCGTTGAGCCTTACCTGATCGCTTCGTCTTTAATTGGTGTCGTCGCTCAGCGGCTCGTACGCAAAATATGTACGGATTGCAAGGAAACCTATAAGCCGTCCCCTCAGGAAGCCATCCTGCTGGAAAGGTATGGCCTGCGGGCTGATATGCTTCACCGGGGCAAAGGCTGCGGAAGCTGCAACTCTACCGGCTACCGCGGACGGATCGCCATTCATGAAGTGATGAGCGTCGATGATCAGCTGCGTCAGTTGATTACAGATTCGGCTTCAGTGGAAGAAATGCGCACTGCCGCCAGAGAAAATGGCCTGGTCCAGCTGATGGAAGATGGTCTGCTGAAGGTATCCCAAGGGATGACCACTTTGCAGGAAGTACTGCGTGAGACGGTATCCCATTAAAACGAGGAGGAGACATAAATGCCGCTTTCAACCAGAAATATAGCACAGCTGCTGCACATGGCGTACTCCTCCAGAGCATCCGATTTACACATTTCCGTAGGTGCGCCTCCTGTGCTGCGGATCGACGGCAAGCTTCAGAACGTGGAAGGCCCGGTGGTCGGACCCGGCGAAGCAGAACAAATGGCTTTGGATTTGCTGGGACCGGACAGAGAGCCCGGGTTCCGTGCAGCGGGGGAGTATGACTTTTCCTATCCGCTGGAAGGAGGCGCCCGGTTCCGCGTGAACGTATACCGCCAGCGGGGCGGCATCAGTATTGCTGCCCGCAGCATTCCTGCGGATATCCCGACCCTGGAACGTCTGGCGCTTCCGCCGGTTCTATCCTCGCTGGCGATGAAGCCGCAGGGCCTGATCCTGGTAACAGGTCCGACAGGCAGCGGCAAGTCATCGACACTTGCGGCGATGATCCATCATATGAACCGGAGTGAGCGCAAGCATATTGTCACACTGGAAGATCCGATTGAATTTCTGCACAGCCATGGAACCTGCATTATTGATCAGAGAGAAGTCGGAAACGACACTTCGAGCTTCTCGAATGGCCTGCGGGCTGCGCTCCGCCAGGACCCGGATGTCATTCTTCTTGGAGAGATGCGGGATCTGGAGACGATCTCGGCAGCGGTGACCGCAGCGGAAACAGGTCATCTGGTTTTGGCCACTCTGCATACCTCCGATGCGCCGCAGACGATCGACCGGATTATCGACGCTTTTCCGGGGCATCAGCAGAATCAGATTCGTCTGCAGCTGGCTTCCGTTCTGCTGGCGGTGATCTCACAGCGGCTGTTCCCCCGGTCCCAGGGACAGGGAAGGCTCTGTGCGACCGAGATTCTGATCAATACGCCTGCGGTCGGCAACATGATCCGGAGCGAGAAGACACACCAGATCAAGAATATTATGCAGACCGGCAAAGCTCAGGGGATGCATACGCTGGATATGAGCATCCGCGACTATTTGGGTCTGGGACTCATCGAACCGGCTGCCGCCAAAGCCTATCTTGCGGAGGTGAAATCCGATGCCGCAATTTGAGTATCAGGTCAAGACATCGGCCGGCAAACAGCTCAAAGGCAAGCTTACTGCGCTGGACAAGCCGTCGGCGATGGAGGAGCTCCGCAAGCGGGGGCTTACCGTTTTTTCGCTGAATGAACAGAAGAATTCCATCCTGTCGATGGATATTTACATTGGGAATCCCGTTAAAACGATTCATTTCATTATTTACTGCCGCCAGTTCGCAACTCTCATTCGTGCAGGTGTCTCCATTGTTGATGCCAACCGGATTCTGGCTGAGCAGACGGAAAGCAAGCCGCTGGCCAAAGCACTGCAGGATGTCAGCTCAAGCCTTTTGCGCGGGGTAGCTTTCTCGCAGGCTGTGCTGGATCACAAAAAGATTTTTCCGGCCTTGTTCGTCAGTATGGTGCGGGCGGGGGAAGAATCCGGTGACCTGGAAGGGACGCTGGAGCGGCTGGCGATGTATTTTGAGAAGCAGCATACGACTACCGAGAAAATCAAATCCGCACTGATGTACCCGGTCACCGTTGCCGTCATGGCGGTAGCTGCGGTGATTTATCTGCTGTGGGCGATTGTTCCTCAGTTTGTAACGATGTTCGAGTCGATGAACGCTGAGCTGCCGGCAATTACGAAGATGGTGTTGGCCCTAAGTAAAAGTATTCAGGGGCAGTGGTACTTCTGGGCGCTTGGTGTGATCATCATTATTGCTGCTTTCCAGATTGCTAAGCGTACGGAGAAGGGCGCCTATGCCTTGGACTATGCGAAGCTAAAGGTGCCGGTGTTCGGAAAGCTGAACCAAAAGGGTTCTATTGCCCAGTTCACCCGGACATTCTCCTCTTTGTATGCCAGTTCGGTACCGATTCTGCAGTCGCTGACGATTGTTGAAGAAATTGCCGGCAACAAAGTAATCGGAAAATATATCCGAAGCGCTGGTGATTCGCTCAGACAAGGTAAACCTCTATCCGAACCGCTGAAGAAAGCCTGGGTATTTCCGCCGCTGGTCACGCAGATGATCGCTATCGGGGAAGAAACCGGAGCGCTGGATACGATGCTGTCCAAGGTAGCTGATTTCTACGAAATGGATGTCGAGAATACAGTCGACCGGCTGAAGTCACTGCTGGAGCCGCTGCTGATTGCCTTCTTGGCGGGAGTTGTCGGGGTAATTGTGGCGGCGATCATGCTGCCGATGTTTAGTCTTTATAGCAATATGTCATAAAGGAACTATTGTGAGAGGGGTGACGCCGGGCGGGGGAAGGTAACCTTCGTACTGACGAGATAAGAGATTTGAAAGCAACTAAGAAAAGTAGGTAGTCATCCACTCATTATATTATTTTAGGAGGAAAACACATGTTGGCAAATGCTATTAAAAAGAGATTGAATAAAGAAGAAGGACAAAAGGGATTTACGCTGATTGAGCTCTTGGCGGTTATCGTTATTTTGGGGATTATTGCGGTTATTGCGATTCCGTTGATCGGGAATATTATTAATAATTCTAAGGACAATGCAGATGTAGCAACTGCCCGTCAAGTTTATGACGCAGCCAGACTGTATGTAATTGGTGAAGAAGATGGCGACTTTAACGCAGCTGGGGGAGTTACAATTGATGAAATGCAGGAGGCTGGTTATCTAGATGATCCAATCACACTCCCAAGTACAAAAGCTGAAATCACAGGGGGAACAGTTAATTTTAATGATCAAGGTCAACTAGCCAATTCAGGAACGACTGCAACGGGAGCAGTGTCTTTTACTACGGGAACCGGGACATCCGCCTCATCAGCGAGCTTTAGTGCTAGTGAAGTATTAAGTGCCAAGAAAAATTAATAGAATCCTCACTTATAATTAAGGAATCGGACCATTCCGATTCCTTTTTTACAACACAACTAAACTAAAAGTAATCCTGCCAGGATGCCGGGAACGGAGGACATTTGGAGCTGGAGGAGCGGGAGCGCCCGCCTTTGTTTTCGGATTTCTACCCCTGCTTATTCATTCCTGAAATCCGAAAACAACAGCGGCCGGAAGCCCAAATGTCTGCAGTTCCCTCCCATCCCGGCAGTATTCTTTTAGAGTTACCATCCCACACAAAGGAAACGATCATGACCATCACTATCGCCATTTACATCACGCTGCTCGGACTGATTCTGGGCTCCTTTTATAATGTCGTTGCGCTGCGGGTGCCGGCCGGGGAATCGCTGAGCCATCCGCCATCGCACTGCACCGGATGCGGGACACGCCTGAAGGCGAGGGACTTGGTGCCGGTATTCAGCTGGCTGTTCAGCCGGGGCAGGTGCAGACATTGCGGTGCCAAAGTGTCCGTGCTTTATCCGCTTGGAGAATTAGCGACCGGACTGCTGTTCCTGTGGTCCTATCTGGAGTTCGGGCTTACCGTCAGAGGATTAACAGCGGTGGTGCTGGCAAGCCTGGCCGTGATCGTAACGGTAGCAGATCTCAAATATATGCTGATTCCGAACAAAGTACTGCTCTTTTTTGCACCGCTCCTGCTTGTGCTCACTCTGCTGAACGCCGATGGCCCGGTTTGGCTTTACCTGCTGGGGGCGGTCGTAGGAGGCGGGGGGATTTTCCTGTTCGCCTGGTTCGGCGGAATGGGCATGGGCGATGTCAAGCTGTTCGCACTGCTGGGGCTGGTTGTCGGCTTCCCGGGCGTGCTGCTCGCTTTTTTGACGGCTTGTCTGCTGGGTACGCTGGTTGGAGGTACGCTGCAGCTGACGGGTACCGTTAAGCGCGGACAGCCGGTTCCCTTTGGCCCTTGGCTTGCTGTAGGAGCGCTGCTTGCTTACGGCTACGGCTCACAGATTATCAGCGGGTATCTCTCGCTTATCCATTAGGAGGATTATAGCTCATATGCTTGGACTTCAGAATCCTGCGGCCGGTCTTGCGATTGAGCAGACGGGAATCCGCTACATCAGCTTAAAGAACAAAAAGTCATGGGAAGTCCGCAAAAAGCGTTACCTTCCTCTTCCGCCGGGCATGATCGTGGAAAATCAGATTGCCGACAGCGAAGCGCTGCTTGCGAGCGTCAAGCAGTGGGTGAAAAAGGAAGGGCTGCGCGGCAGCCGGGTCGCCCTTTCCATTCCGCCGTCACAGATCATCATCCGCAAAATGAGTATCCCCAGCACGAACCCGAAGCAGGTGGAGCAGCTGGTGAAGCTGGAAGTGGAGACGGGGCTGCATCTGCCTTTTGAGAGCCCGGTCTATGATTATGTCACGATCGAGGTCGATGAGGAGAACAGCCATTTACTGGTGTTCGCTGCGCCCCGCAAGCCGATTCAGGATTATATAGATGTCCTGGAAGGTGCAGGCCTGCGCGTAGGCAGTGTGGAGATTGCCGCGACCGCTCTTGCCCGCGGCCTGACGCTTGGCCAGCATGCCGGGTTCGAGGAAACCATGGTCATCAACGTCGAGCGTTCAGTCCTGGATGTCTATATGTTCCGCGGCGGCAACCCGGTATTTATCCGGACCATCAACCAGGGTGACCTGAACAGTGGAATTCAGCCTGCTTTTCATCCGGATAGAGGGTATGCGAAGGAAGCGGCGGCAGCCTCCGAATTTACTGAGGATTTGCTGACGACGGGACAGATCGTAGAGATCACCGCCGAGATTTCCCGGATGCTGAACTTTTACCAATACAGTCTTCATGACGGGAGCACAAGAATTCAGAACGTGCTGATCGCTGGCCCGCGGCATATCCGTAACCAGCTGTATGAGGAATTAAATCAGTCCTTAACAGAGCTCGAGGTATCCACGACCGGACTGGAGCAGCTTGCGGACGGCGGCATTTCCGACCCTGAGCTGAATGATTACCGGGTTGCGGCAGGTGCGGCGCTGCGAAGCAGCCAGCTTCTGACGATCGACCTGCTGCCCCGGGAAGACCGCGAGGCTGTCCTGTTCCCTTACATCGCAGTCGCACTGGTTGGAATCTGGCTGCTCGGTGCGATAGGAACCGGTATTTTTTATGCAGCGGATAAAGGACAAATCGCCAATAATGAGCAGCAGATTCAGGGGGCACAGGACCGTTCCCTGATGCTGCAGGCTGAACTTGCTAAGTTAAACGGAACATCGGGGCAGCTGAACAGAAGAGCGGCCATCAATGAAATTCTTACGTATAAAATGAATATCGTGTCCGTGCTGAACGAACTGGCCTACGGTTTGCCGCCGGGCAGCCTGCTGCGGAACATTAATTATACGTACCGCACCTCCATCGATCTTACGGTAAGAGTTGCTAGCATGGAGGAGGCCTCCATGTATTTGGCTAACCTGCGGAAGATGTCCTTTACCTCAAGCGCCGAGATCCAGAAGCTGACGGAAGGGGATACTGCAGCCGAGTCGGCGGGAGGAGCCGGTGCTTACGGAGCCTACACTGCAGTTTATCATGTGAATCTGGTGAAAGTTGCAGGCAGTAACGGAACGGCTGGCGAAGGCGAAGGCCAAAATGCCGCTGGAGAGGAGGATGGCAGTGGAACAAATCAATAAATACCGTTCACCTATTGTGCTGGGCTTGTTAATTCTGTTTTTGCTGCTGTTCGCCTTCTTTATGCTGGGCCTGCAGCCGGCCAATCAGGAGCTCAAGGATCAGGAACTGCAGCTCAGCCAGTTAAATGAGCAGAACAATCTGCTGGAGAGTAAAATCGATGAGCGGATGGCTGACACTTCCCAGGAGGCAGAGGCAGCAGAACTGTTGGCCCAGCTTCCCAAAGGGGACAACAGCGAGCAGCTGATTCTGGATTTACGCGCCATCGGTTCCGCTACCGGAACCCGGTTGAAGGATATTGGCTTCAGCGTCGGCGAACAAAATCCGATACAAGTCATGACTGAATCCAGCACGGTGGTGTATCCTACGGTTAAGCAGCTTAATATGACGGCTGTCGTGGAAGGTGATTATACCGGCGTGAACGCCTGGCTGCTTGCACTTCAGTCACTGCCCCGCATTGTCAATGTCGACTCGTTCACGTTCCAGCGTTCGTCGGCGGGCGGCAATGGACAGGGAAGCTCAAGTATTATTACAGCGAACGTTTCGTTCACCGCCTACTTCGAAGATGCAGCGGATACGGAAACGGAAAATGCGCCAATGGCTGCCGGAGATCCTGCTTCTACTGCATATGCTGACAACTAATGTATATTATTTACATTTTAAAGTACATTCCTATTCGGCCTCCCAGCGGGGCCGTTTTTTTGTACCCTTTTTATACAAAAATCCGTTTTCATTCCTATAGGTATTGGGTATTTTAGCTTACAGGCTGCCGTAACTTATATAGTACTTATCGCTGCCGCAAGAACAGATGCAACCTACAACGTAAGCAGTATAATAAGGAGGAATTGTGATGAGCAAAAAGAAATGGATGGTTGGTTCGTTAGCCCTGGCTATGGGGCTGGTGTCTGCAGGGGGCGGGGCAATGGCGGCTTCGCCGTTTACAGGGAGCAGTGCGGTGAGAACTGTGGCTGCATCCTTGCCGGGACAAGAGGGTCCTGCAACGATCAATAACCTGACAGCAAGAAGCGTTATTCCGCTGGTGGTGCATGCCAAGAAGCTGTATGATTATTCGCATAAGGGAGGGAATACGTTCCAGCCGGAAGTTTTTCAATATAAAGGAACGGAATACCGCTACCTCTCCAGTGACCTCGGCACGAAACAGCAGCTGATGAATTACATAAAAAGAGGCTTTACCCACAACGCCGCTGCTTTTTATGTGCAGACACAGTTCCTGGAGCAGAACGGAAGAATGGCTCAGGTTAACGCCGATTTAGGCAATCAGCTGGATTACGGCAAAGCCACGGCAAGAATGCTGTCCAAGACTGCAACTGCTGCCGTATTTGAGCTGAGTGTGCCGCAAGCCGGAGGCCAAGGGGATAAACAGCTGTTCGAAGTTAAGCTTAAGAAGGTGAACGGGTACTGGAGAATCGATATGTCGCCGGATACCCTTTTCTAAGACCGAAACCACTTGTATAACAGAGCCGGGGCTAATGGCTGAAGAGGAGAGACTTTAGGGGAGCTGGCAAATGCTGTCTCTGAGATCCGAAGGATAGACGACTCCGGTGAATTTACCTTTATCCGTAATTATTATGCAATCATTCTTCATGACATCCGGACGTCTCATCGCTTCTTCGTATAAAGAGGCAAGCGGGGCATAAATGTCTGCAGTCAGCGGTGCACGGTTCATCAGCTTCGTTACAGATTCCCTGTAAAAGTGCCCAGTACCCTTCCGTCCGGTGGCCTTTAAAAAGAAACGTTCGCTCATCAGCAGTCCTGCCGGCTCGTCCGACGGGTTGCAGACCACAATGCATTTGGACTCCGGATGCTGGAACATGACGCGCAGGGTTTCACGGCAGGTATGGGAAAGGGATACGGATGGGGCGCTGCGCAGAATTGCAGATAACCCGGAGACAGATATTGTGCTCATGTCGGATCTTCCTTTCAAATGTTAGTCTGATTCCAGCGTACAGCTGTTATATTAACTGCGGTGACCACCCAGGTAACGGCAATGTAAAATAAACTAAATATCTGTACAGACAAAAGCGGCTGCATCCTCCTCAGTGTAAGGAAGATCCAGCCGTTTTTTGCGCTGACTTCTGCATTCCAATTGAACCTGAATCCTGTATCAGCCTCCACGGACCCCGTCCTCTATCAGCGGTTTTTGCGTGGGCTGTGGCTGGACGGTCTGGCTCATGCCTCCGCGGTTAATGGCGATGACCCGTTTTTGGGCGTAGTATACGTCCCGGGAGAGTTTTTTCTTCTCCACTTCTTTACCGTCAACATAGCGGGTAATGTAGGTCTCGACCACGTAACCGGTTTTGCCCTTCTGAAGCACCCGTGTGCCGCCGCGAGGCAGGGAAGGATCACTTACATACTTATCGGCGGGCGGCAGCACTTCGACAGTCCGCGACTGGACGGAGTAGGTTACATTTCTGGGAAAAGTGCCGAACAGCTTGACGGTTAACGTCCGTCCCTGGACAGCTGCTTTGATAATCAGATATTTGCCGGTGTTATTACGGAAGCGGAAGTTAATGTAGCCTTGGGCAAAAGTGGCGTCCTGGCCCTTGGGCAGATAATTGACCGGCAGGGAATGATTCCGGCGCTCTACGATCTCCAAACCGGTTCGGATGGCGGCATTATACAGTGTACTGGAGACCTGGCAGATGCCGCCGCCTGTGCCGGGCGTAAGCTTGCCGTCCACAATGACCGGCGCTTCCCGGAATCCGTATCGGGCCTGAGCTTTTTCAATGGCTTTGCCGTAATCAAAGACAGCCCCCGGCGGCAGGATCGTCCCGTTTACGGCTTTGGCTGCGGCTTCGACATTAAAAGTCCGTCCGGGGCCGCTAACGCCGAGCGAGGTGCTGAACTGTGTTATTTTTCGCTCGATCCCCTGGTCCTGCAGCGCTTTAAGGGTGACAGCAGGCTCCTTCACAGTCAGGGGGACTTCCAGCGTAATCGTTGCAGACTGCCCTGTGCCTGTAGTGGCTGCACTTAAGCTGCCTGGCATAGCCGTCCGAAGGAGCAACTCCAGCTGCTGCCAATCCACTTGAAAAGAGGTCGTTTCCTTTGTATAGACTACACGGTCATCCGCTGTAATGCGCCGCTCAGCATCTATAGGGATGCCGAACGTTTCATTCTCCCAGTCCGGGCCCAGCCTGCCTTTCAGCTGCCCGGTTTCCAGATGGACACCGATATTCCAGCTGCGTGCAAAGGTTCTCCGTGCCCGGATCCGGTCATACAGGCTGCCATCTGCAAGCTCATTCAATCCGCGGAGGAAGTCCTCTGCTTCATAGGTGAATCCGGCCTGCTTCAGGGTGAGGGTAAGGTCTGCGCTTCCTTCCGCCTTCAGGACAAGCGGAAGCGACTCCAGCGACTCCAGCCGACTATCCAGTCCGCTGCGGACTTCGGCAAATTCCATTCCGCCGATTTCCCAGCCTGCAATGACGGTGCCTTCCGGCAGCGTCTGCCGGCTTCCGTATATGTACAGTCCGCCGGCAAGCAGCGAGCCGGCCAGGAGAAGGGCGGCGGCTGCGATGAGGGCGGCATGGATTTTTTTCATAAAATGATCTCCTTCCGTGACAATGTAAGCCTGCTGTGCAGTTAAAGATAGCCAAAACTCAATTATATGCTTCTGCTGCCGATATATAGAAATAGGCACACCATTATCCGGCAGACGGCATCCTTTGAAGGCACGTGAAGCATCGCAGGATGCTTTTTTATATATAAGGAATCTATATGCTGTACACCGGACAATCTGTCCTAATATTTCCCGGAAAAAGTGAAACAGTCTATTAAGAATAGGGGGAAATCTCTTTCTGTTAGAGGGATATGTAATACTCTTGTAAAACTTTCGGGTACTCAAGCGGTTACGAATTTGTTACAATAGATACGCCTGCGATAAATCATGCAGTTTATGGAAGCCTGCGTGGTTTGCTGTCGAAAGGCAGCGCGAAGTGGAATATATGTCAAATTCGGGAAGTGTAAAAATGATAGAAATGCAGGATGTATGGAAGACCTATCCGAACGGAACCCATGCGCTTCAAGGTGTATCCGTCAAGATTGACCGCAATGAATTCGTATATATCGTCGGACCGTCCGGCGCAGGTAAATCTACGTTTATGAAATTAATTTATAGAGAAGAAACACCGACCAAAGGGCAGATCTCTGTAGGCGGTTTTAATATCGGCAAGCTTAAGCCGCGCAAGATTCCTTACGTGCGCCGCAACATCGGCGTGGTGTTCCAGGATTTCCGGCTGCTGCCGAAGCTGACGGCTTATGAGAATGTCGCTTTTGCCATGGAGGTTATTGAAGCGCCGAAGAAGGTCATCAAGAAGCGGGTGAATGAGGTGCTGGACCTCGTCGGCCTGCGCAGCAAGGCAAACCGTGAGCCCTCACAGCTGTCAGGCGGGGAGCAGCAGCGGATCGCCATTGCCCGTGCCATCGTCAATAACCCCTCAGTTATTGTAGCGGACGAGCCTACAGGCAATCTGGATCCTGAGACCTCATGGGGAATTATGCAGCTCCTTGACGAAATCAACTTCCGCGGGACTACCATTGTCATGGCTACCCACAATAAGGAAATTGTCAACAAAATGCGCAAGCGGGTGCTGGCCATCGAGAACGGCAACATTGTCAGAGACCAGGTGAGAGGGGATTACGGTTATGAGTTTTAAAACCTTCTTGCGGCATGTGCGGGAAGGCTTCAAAAACGTATTCCGCAACGGCTGGATGTCGGTGGCTTCCATCACGTCCATCATCGTCTCTCTTTTCGTGCTGGGTGTATTTATACTGCTTGTGCTTAATGTGAATTCCATAGCGGACAAGGCGGACAGCCAGGTGCAGATCAATGTGCATCTGACGCTGAACACCGAACAGGCTATGCGTGAAACGGTGCAGACTGAAATCGGGAACATGCCGGAGGTCAGCAAAGTCGAGTTTGTCTCCAAAGAGCAGGGGCTTGAAGAGTTCCGTGAAGATATGGGGCCGGATGCGGCCGAGCTGCTGGAAGGCTTTGACGTAGATAATAATCCGCTGCCGGACAAGCTGCTGGTGGAGGTTGTAGAACCTACTACGGTACCGTTCGTGGCTGAAAAAATAGAAAACCTCAACAACATCCACGAAGAACAGCCGATCTATAAAGTCAATTACGGCAAGGGTTCGGTGGAGACGCTGTTCAAGATTACGAAGGCTGTGCGCAATATCGGGTTTATTTTTGTCGCAGGACTCGCACTGGTGTCGATGTTCCTGATTTCCAACACGATCCGTGTAACGATTCTGGCCCGCCGTAAGGAGATCGGCATTATGAAGCTGGTAGGGGCGACGAATTATTTTATCCGCTGGCCGTTTTTTATTGAAGGTGCGCTGATCGGCCTGATCGGATCATTAATTACATCGGGGATGCTGTACTTAGGCTACAACAGCCTGTCCTCATCCGTGAAAGGTGATCCGATGCTGGGCCTGCAGCTTGTACCTTTTGCAGATATCTGGATTATGCTGGTCGGGCTGCTGGTCGGCCTCGGCGTGCTGATCGGTGTATGGGGCAGTACCGTATCGATCCGCAAGTTCCTGAAGGTGTAAAGGTAACGGAATTATAAATAATATTTGTGAACAAAGGATGGGGAGTGCGAGTTGAAGAAGATTGCCGCCGGACTGGCTGTTGCATTGCTTGCTGTCACTTTAGTAGGTCCCTCTGACGGATATGCCAAGAAGACAAGTGTTGCTGAAATCGACCAGCAGCTGAAGAAGCTGCAGCAAGAGGTGCAAGCAGCCAAAGCAGCACAGGAAAAAGCCGAGGCCCGCAATCAGGAGGCCCAGCACTACAAGAATAAGACTACATTGAATCTCCAGTACGTACTGGATCAGATCGCCCAGGTAAAAGGTGAGATGACCACCATTTCCGGTAAAATTGCCAGCACGGAAGAATCGCTGAATATTACAGCAGCCGAGCTGGATGATGCAGAGGCAAGGGTAGCTTCCCGTGAGAAGCTGCTGGAGTCACGCGTAAGACTGATGTATACCGACGGTGCAGTGTCTTATCTGGATGTGCTGCTGTCTTCGACCAGTTTTTCCGATTTTCTTGACCGGGCGGATTCGCTCAAAATGATCGTAGATCAGGATCAGGATCTGCTGGAACAGCACAAGCAGGACAAAGAGACAGTGACCGCAAAGAAGCAGGAGCTCGAAGGGCAATATGCCCTGGCCAAGCAGCTGTATACTGATCTGGAATCCCAGCGCAGTGTGCTGAAGGAGAAGGAAGCTGAGAAGCAGGAGCTTATTGCCTATTATGATGAAGAGATCGAGCAAACCGATATCCTCAGTGCAGAGCAGGATGCCAAGCTGGTGCAGTTAGCCAGCGAACGTTCCACGCTCGAGAAGCAGAAGAATCAGATCAAAGCGGAAGAGGCTGCACGCAGAGCAGCAGCGGCCAAAGCAGCGGCAGCCAAGGCGGAAGCGGCGCGGAAAGCAGCTGCAGCAGCCAAAGCTAAGGCTAAAGCTTCAAGCAGCAGTGTAAGCTCGGCAGATTCGGGCTACTCCGGCGGGGATGGACCTTTCCTGATGCCTGTAGGCTCCGCGCGCATCTCTTCGGGCTACGGCAAGCGGACGCATCCTGTAACCGGTGAAGTCGGCAAAATGCATACCGGTGTCGACTTTGCAGTTCCGCAGGGTACCAGCATCCATGCAGCCGATTCAGGTACAGTGCTTGTATCGGAATGGTGGAGCGGGTACGGGTACTGCGTTATTATTGACCACGGCGGCGGCGTATGGACACTGTACGGCCACATTCGTGAGGGCGGTCTGAAAGTAAGCGTGGGCCAGAAGGTAGACAGAGGCCAGATCATTGCCGAATCAGGATCCACAGGACGGTCTACAGGACCGCATCTGCACTTCGAAGTACGGGTGGACGGCAGAACCGTTAATCCGATGCCTTACCTGTAATTTTGGACATTTATTAATAGAAACCGGCTCTGCGGCATATACTGGAAGAGATACCGTTCTTTGCAGAACGGAGCAATACTGGTTAACAGAAATGGTATACAGGTTAGACAAGAAGGGACGGTGGGAACATCATGTTAAAGAAAAGCACAGCGGCCTTTATGATTGTCGCCGCCTTGCTGTGCGGCAGCCTGCTGACCCTGGGTGTGACCGGATATGCGCATGTTTTTGGACAAGCTGCGGGTGAGGGGCTGGCAGCAGTGCTGCAGACCGGAGGCCTGCAGGATAAGGAATCGCAGAAGCTTGGAACCGCACTGAGTCTGATCGAAGGCAATTATATTGAGACTGTGGACCGGGACAAGCTGATAGACGGTGCTATCAACGGTATGATGGAAGCGCTGGGTGACCCTTATTCCAACTATATGGGCAAAGAGACGGCTGCACAATTCGAGGAGAGCATCGAAGGCTCCTTCTCGGGAATTGGCGCCGAGGTCTCCTCAGATAACGGCAAAGTTGTTGTTGTATCCCCGATCAAAGGCTCACCTGCCGAGAAAGCCGGCATCCAGGCCAAGGATGTTATTCTGTCGGTCAACGGGGAATCCCTGGAGGGGCTGGAGCTGAATGCCGCAGTCGCCAAAATCCGCGGCCCCAAGGGCAGTGAAGCGACACTGCAAATTCAGCGTACCGGTTCTGCAGAACCGCTCAAATTTGTCATCAAGCGAGATGATGTAAGGCTTGAGACGGTATATGGGGCGATGGAGAAGGACGGGATCGGCGTCATCGAAGTGACCCAGTTCTCCCAGAATACCGGTGAGCGCTTTAAGGAAGAGCTGGCTAATCTGGAGAAGAAGGGCATGAAGGGGCTTGTTATCGATGTCCGCAATGATCCCGGCGGCGTGCTGCCGATTGTCATTGAGATGGCGGAACAGTTCGTACCTTCGGGCAAAACCATTGTCCAGGTAGAGAACAAGGACAAGTCGCGCGAGATCAGCACCTCCAAAGGCTCGAAGAAGGATTATCCGGTCGTTGTGCTGATGAACAAAGGCAGCGCCAGCGCATCGGAGATTCTGGCCGGAGCACTGCAGCAGTCGGCGGGAGCCAAGCTGATCGGTGAGCATTCCTTTGGTAAAGGCACGGTGCAGACCAGCTTCGACAAGCAGCTCGGTGACGGAAGCCTGCTGAAAATTACGATTGCCAAATGGCTGACGCCGGACGGTACATGGATTCACGGTAAAGGCATCGAGCCGGATATCGCCGTGTCCCAGCCGGATTATTTCTCGGTAGCACCGATTAACAAAAGTGTGACGCTGCAGTTCAATATGAACAGTACAGACGTGAAGAATGCCCAGGTTATGCTGGACGGTCTGGGTTACAAGCCCGGCCGCAAGGACGGATATTTCGATACCGGCACGAAGAATGCGGTCAAGAAATTCCAGAGTGAATCCAAGCTGCAGACGACAGGTATTATTGACGCCAAGACCGCGGAAGCGCTGGAACTGGCGTTGATCAAGGTCATTCAGGACCCGGCCAATGACAACCAGCGGAACAAGGGAATCGCAGAGCTGCAGAAGGAGATCCAACAAGCAGCGTCGAACAAGTAAGAAGGCTGAGCTCAGCCTTCTTTTTTTCTAGACAGAATTCGCGGGATGTATTGAGGACCCGCAAATTGCCCAAGTAACGCATGATATACAGCTCTTTATCGGGCTTTTTTCACAAAATAATCTAGCCTATACCCGTTAGAATTCACAGCAGCGGTAAAAGGAGTGTGACGACGGTTTGAATGGTATGACAGATCTGCTAATGAGCTGGGGGACAGCAGTCATACATCTGCTGATCCAGCCCTATTACTATATTGCACTAATCTTTATTGCATTGTATTACAGAAGGCAGGTGCTGCTGGAGCGGAAGCTGATCCATGTCAAGCTGCACAGCTGGGGGCGCGAGACCTGGCGTACCGCGTGGAGCGGCCTGGTTGTCGGCCTTCCGGTATCGCTGGCTGCGGTGGCGCTGGGCGTATCGCTTCCGGCTGCCGCAGTCGGCTGCATCTGGGTGACCAGCCTGGTATTAATGTTATTCCGCGTGCGGTATCTGTGCTTCGCGTATTCGATAGGCGTGCTGGGCATTGTACAGTTTGTGCTGAATTTCTTCCCGGAATCCGGGCAGAGCGGCTTCCTCGGCACTGCCATAGGTGCGCTGCGCGGGATGGACATCCCCGCGCTGCTGATCCTTGCCGGGCTGCTCCATCTCGCGGAGGCGCTGCTTGCGCGCTGGCAGGGCGCGCGCCTGGCCACGCCGCTCTTCCTCGCCGGGAAGCGCGGCAAGGTCGTCGGCGGCTACAGGCTGGAAGCCTTCTGGCCGCTGCCGCTGTTCCTGCTGATTCCCGCCGGAACGGGAACCGGCGACCTGCCATGGCAGCCGCTGCTGGGCGGCGGGCTTGGCGTGGTGTCCCTGCCGGTCATCATCGGCTTTAGCGGGATGACCCAGAGCATGCTTCCAGAGCGCAAGGCGGCCCGCACAGCCGGACAGCTGCTGATTTACAGCAGCGTCCTGCTGGGCCTCGCCGCACTTGCCGCCTGGTGGAGCCCGCTGACGCTGGTCGCGGCGCTCGCAGCTCTTCTGCTGCACGAAGGGCTCAGCTGGTACAGCGCTCTGCAGGAGCGCAGCCTGAGCCCCATCTTCGTGCATCCCCCGGCCGGCCGCAAGGTGCTGGCCGTGCTGCCGGGCAGCCCCGCCCAGGAGATGGGCATCCTGCCGGGCGAGATCCTGCTGAAGGTCAACGGGGTCCTGTTGACCGAAGCTGCGCAGCTGCATGAGGCGCTGCGCATGAACCCGGCGTTCTGCAAGCTGGAGGTGCAGAACCGGGCGGGCGAGAGCAAGTATCTGCAGCGCCCGATTTATGACGGCGATCATCACCAGCTCGGCATGATCCTGGTGCCGGACCCCGACGGTCTGGTGACAGCCGAGGCGAAGCCGTCCAACATCTTCAGCATCATCGGTATGAAGACGGGAACACGCAGCCGCAGCCTGCCGCCGACCAGCCTCAGCCGGACCAAGCCGGCTGCCGGGGACACGAAACAGGAGCCGGCCGGAAGCTGATATAAGATGATAAGCTGGCACAAGCTAATGGAAATGGAAGCTGATTGAAGCTGATGGAAACTGATTTATGATAGGCCGATGATCTGCTGGCAGTCCGTGAATAACGCCAGTTCCACCCGGAGTATAATGAACGCTCCAAATGCAGTTTTAACGGACCGTAGATCCGTTATCTCTTGATATTTATCTCAATGATCAGGCTAACGGACCGTAGTTCCCTTATCGCCTCTCATTGAAGCGAGTTTGGGTGGATTTTCGCCAAATAACGCCCCTACGGTCCGTTAGCTTAGCTAATTCCCGGTTTTCGAGTCCATAACGGATCGTGGGTCCGTTAGAGCCAAAGTATGGTTACTTTTACACTGATTCTACATTCGGTTATGCACAAACGTGGGTTTGCATGGACCGTGTGCGGATCGTACGCAGACTGTCCAAGGAGAGTGTGTGGATCATGCGCGAATTGTCTGCGGAAAGGGCTTGGATCGCGCCACCTTAAAGCCGCCAATAAGTTTGTGTACAAGCTGTCGTTGCTCTGAATAGTGACAGGTTGCTGATGGAGGGTCTTCGGAATAACTAATTCTCTGGTTTAACCTCTACAGCATAATGTGGTGTGGGGCGGCAGGTTGTACATGTTAACCTGGAACCTGCATGTGACCACGTTATGCATACTGCTGAAATTAGCTGTTACACTAAAGGCCTGTGACCCGCATCCATCTGCGGAACACAGGCCTTTTGATATCAATTTTTAAGCTGAGAGACCAACTGTGTCCGCCATCAGCGTCATCAAGTCCAGCCCCGGCTCATCCGCCATCAGCGTCATCAAGCCCAGCCCCGGCTCATTTCGCCATCACCATCGACTTAACGCCATGGCCTACCTCGACTTATCTCACACCGATAGCAACATCTCAGCGACTGGTCTATCCTGTTACATCCTTTTAGCGCCTCACATCCTAAGCCCAGCCCCGGCTCATCCCGCCGTAAGCCTCATCCCTCCCGCTGATTCGTCAAATAAAAGATCGCGATCTGGGTCCGGTCGCGGAGGCCGAGCTTGCCGAGGATGTCAGTGATGTAGTTTTTGACGGTTCCTTCACTCAGGAACAGCTCTGCGGCAATTTCCTTGTTGGTGTACCCTTTGGCGATGGCGGCGACTACGGACTGCTCGGCTTTGGTGAGCCCGTAGGAAGCCAGCGCCGCGCCCGGTGCGGCTTCAGCGCGGGCGGCAGGCTGCAGAAAGCCGGCCAGCTTGCGGGCAATGTCGGGATGGATCAGCATGTTGCCTTCGTGTACCGTTTTGATCCCCTGGATAATCCGGTCCGGCGGGATATTCTTCAGCAGATAACCGCTGGCCCCGTTACGCAGCGCCTCGATGATATATTCATCATCGTCAAAGGTGGTCAGCATGAGCACAGATACCTGAGGGCAGGCTTCCTTAATCAGCCTGGTGCCTTCAACACCGCCGCAGTTCGGCATTCTTATATCCATCAGCACAACATCAGCAGCCGGCAGCTCCCGGAGCAGGGACACGGCTTCGTGGCCGTCCCCCGCAGTGCCGGTGACCTCGATGTCCGGGTCCAATGCTACCAGCACCTTCAGGCTCTCACGGATAAACGGATCGTCGTCAACAATTACTACTTTAATCATCTGGATGCAGGTCTCCTTATCATCGTTTTGCTTATGCTAGTGGATTTCTCCTTGCCTGTAAACCGGCAGCCGGGTAATGACGCAGAACCCAGGATCGGCCTGCAGCGCAAGTGATCCGCCGACCAGCCGGGTGCGTTCATACATGCCCTGCAGCCCCATCCCTCCGCTGCTCTGCAGCCTGTTCAGCTGTACTCCGTCAGGAACGTTTCCGTTGTTGCCGACCTCCATGCAGATCTCGTGATGACTGTATGTAAGGGATATGGAAACCGCTGTCGCTTTACCGTGCCTCAGGGCGTTCGTAATGGCTTCCCTTGCATTTTTATAGAGCACGATCTGGAGGCTGGGGTACAGCGGATAAGGTAATCCCTGCACATTGTACATCGTCTGTACTCCGGTATCCCGTCCGGTTTCCTCCAGCAGGCGGTCCAGCGCATAAGCGCCTTCGAGCTGCGGAGTGTAGTTGATCTTTTTGACTGCTGCACGCATATCATCCATGCTGGCGGCGAGCTGGTCGCGGATCTGGCCCATCATAATCATTCCGGCGTCCGGGGCAACCGGGAGTGTGTGCACTGCCGCTTCGGCCATCATCTTGACCCGGATCAGCCGGTGCCCGATATCATCATGCAGCTGCCGGGCAATCCGCACACGTTCCTCCGCCTGCGCAGCATTCTCCACCTGTGAAGTGAACTGCTGCAGACGGTTGCGGGCCTCCTCCAGCTCGAAATGCTTTTTGCGCAGCTCGTCATACAGGAACAATGTATCTTCGCGTCCGCGGCCGGTCCGGTACAATAGCTCATTCAGCGCGGCAGCCAGCAGAAAAGTAACATTCATATACGCAATTACCTGCGGGGGAGAATGGATGAAGGCGGCATTTAGTACGGCAATATGAACCAGCACCAATAACACCGAAAGAAACCTCGGCTTCAGCCGGGTGTAATGCAGCATTGCCGCAATCGCCGGAAATATCAGCAGTGCGCCGTACCGGTAACAAAGCCACGAGGTGAACAGCAGCTCCAGAACAGCAGCCGGCAGGATCAGCGGCTTTGGAAGCCGCAGGCCAAGCGCCGCTATCAGCAGGAGCAGCAGGATGTGCAGGGTAAAGTAATCGTAGTCTATGTCGTAGATATATATTGAAATCACAGCAGGCGCCAGAATCAGTCCGTAGCGCAAAATCTTCAGTTCTCTGGTCAATGTCGAAACCACGCTTTCTTGAGTGCTGTTTCTCTGATTATCTTAGCATATTCCCCCTCGTGTTCAGGAGATGACTTTTGTCACCTTCAACAAATGACCTTTCGTACCTTCCCCGCATCTTGCCGTACGCTACAATACATACATAGAAGCTCAAGCGACAGGGGAGATGAAAGAGATGACACTTGCGGTGCTGAAGGATGTGGTCAAACGGTATGACCAGAAGTTGACCGTGGATCATGTGAATTTTAAAATCGAAGAAGGGGAGATCTTCGGGCTGCTGGGACCTAACGGCGCGGGAAAAAGCACAACGATCAGTATGATCTGCGGCCTGCTAAATATCGACTCGGGGGAAATTGTAATTGACGGGCTGGCCGTCAGCCAGCATCCGCTTGAGGTCAAAAAAAGAATCGGCCTCGTCCCGCAGGACCTGGCGCTCTATGAGACGCTTACTGCAGCGGAGAATGTGAGATTTTTCGGCAAGCTGTACGGGCTTCGCGGCAATCTGCTCAAGGAGCGGACAGAGGAAGCACTTGCTTTTACCGGTCTTAGCGACCGGGCCAAAGAAAAACCGTCCACCTTCTCCGGCGGGATGAAAAGAAGGCTGAATATCGCCTGTGCCATTATGCACCGTCCAAAGCTGATCATTATGGATGAGCCGACTGTAGGGATTGATCCGCAGTCCCGCAATCATATACTGGAATCGGTCAAAGCGCTGAACAAACTGGGCTCGACGATTATTTACACCAGCCATTACATGGAGGAAGTAGCGGCGATTTGCGACCGGGTGGCGATTATGGATAAAGGCCATATCATTGCCTGCGGTACCGAGAAGGAACTGCGGGAAAGAGTTGCCCATGAAGAAAAAATCGTAGTTAAGGCAGCCCATATTACGCCTGCACTGCTGCAGGAGCTTGGGCTGCATCCGCGGATCAGCCGGGTGGAAGCCTCCGGGGATACGGTGGAGTTATACCTGCCCTCTTCGCAAAGTGAGCTTCAGGATATCCTGTTTATTTTTGCAAAGCATGAGGGAAGCATCAACTCCCTGCACATTGAGGAGCCGGATCTGGAAACGCTGTTTCTCAGCCTGACCGGACGGACCTTACGGGATTAGAGGGGGAGAATGGATATGAATATTTGGACCATTATGACCTTTGAGCTGCGCAGGCTGCTGCGTTCCCGCTCCTGGCTGCTGAATATGATCCTGCTGCCGGTGGTGCTGATTTTCCTGCTGGGAGCTTCGCTGTCCGGAGTGGTTGGCGTACAAGGCGATGAATCGGTAGATCCGGTCAAGGTGGCGGTCGTTAATTCGGACGGCACAGATACCGGAGGTTCTGCAATGATAGCGGCTTTTGTGAAGTCTGAGGAAGTTAAGAAATACATCAATCCCCAGGACACGGCGACACGGGAGGAAGCGGAAAGCGGGCTGCGTACAGGAAAATACGGTTATGCGGTAATTGTACCGGCGGGCTTTGACCATAAAGTACAGAGCGGCGGGGAAGCAAAGCTTGAATTTATCCTCGGCAAAAAACATAACGAAAACACCGTTGCCGGCAGCGTATTTGATAATTTTCTCAGTGCAATTAATTACAGGCAGGCGGCTGCGCTGACGCTCGGACCTGAAGCACTTGCTGTATCGTTAGCTGTTCCCGGTGAACAGCCGGCCGTACAGACAGGTGAGCTCAATAACGGCGGCAGAACCTATACCGCTTCCCAATACTATGCCGCTGCCATGCTGCTGATGTTCCTGCTGTACAGCGGGCTAACCGTGGTCCAGTCCCTTTTTAGTGAAAAAGACAATCATACGCTGTTCCGTCTCAACTCGATGCCGGTGAAAGGTTCGCAGCTGTTCGTTGGCAAAATGCTGGGCGTCGGCATCATTACGGTTTTACAGTGCGCGGTGATTATCATCTGCACCGATGTGCTGTTCGGTGTCTATTGGGGCAACCGTCCGGGCCTGCTGATCCTGTTCTGTCTGCTGATGATCATCGCTTCCATGACTTTGTCGATTCTCGTCTGCATATTCAGCAAGACAAAAGCCGGCGCCAACAACGTTATCAATGTGGTCACCGTAGTCATGACCTTTCTTAGCGGAGGCATGGCCCCGCTGCCTGAAGAATGGGTGGATAGTGTGGGAGCCTATACCCTTAATCACTGGGTTATGCAGGCCATCATCCGGATGATGCTGCATGCGCCGCTGGATCAGATTGTACCTAATCTGCTGGTGATTTTGCTGATTGGCCTGGTGCTGTTTAGCGGCGTCATTTTCTCTTACCGGAAGGTGGGTTACCATGAATAATATAATGACAATCGGCTGGAATATGGTCAAACGGGCAATCGGTTCCCGCAAAGGGCTGCTTGTATTTATAGTGCTGCCGGCCGTCGTGGTGTCTGCAATTATTTCAGTGACCGGAGGGATGTCCGGTGAAGCGGCCACACTGCTGTACAGCAACATGGACCGTGGTGCAGGCGGAAAGCATCTGATCTCAGAGCTTGCGAAGAATGGGGATTACAAGCTTGTGGAGAACATTAGCGAGGAGGAACTGAAAGAGAATGTCACTTCACAAAAGGGTACGGCAGGCCTCTTCATTCCGGCGGATTATACGGAGGCGTTGCTAAGCGGCAGTCAGCCGCAGGTAACCGTGTATGAGCTTAGAGCTACTGAGGGTTCCATTCTCGTTAAAATGAAGGCCGACGCCATCGCGCGGGAGATGATGTCGGCAGCCGCGACCGTAAAAGCTGCCGGCAGTGCAGGGGAAACGGAGCAGCTGGCAGAGTTCGCTGCTATCCTGCAGCGGGCCGGAGAGCATCATGTAGGAAGCATCCGCACGGATTACAACCTGTATCCGCGCCAGACGCTCGGAGTCATTACCGGCATGACTCTGATGTTCCTGATGAGTCTGGTGACCAGTACCGTCTCTCTGATTATGGATGACCGCAAACGCCGGACCATGATGAGAATGTTCAGTGCGCCGGTCCGTTCTTACGAGATTGCCCTGGGTAATTTTCTGGGCAGCTTTATTGTCGGCCTGATTCAGATTGCGGTCGTGCTGGTGCTGGGCAAATGGGTGCTGCGTTATGACTATGAGGTTCCGATGTACCTGTATTTCCTGATCCTGGCGGCATTCATACTGGTATCAATGGGCATCGCGGGCACCGTAGCAGGCCTGATCCGCAACCCGAATAATGCCGGTTTGCTTAATTCGCTGATCCTTACACCGACCTGTATGCTGGGCGGCTGCTTCTGGCCGCTGTCGATCATGCCGGAATACATGCAGAAGGCGGCCAATTTCACACCGCAGAAGTGGGCCATTCAGGCGGTGGATATCGCAGCGGCCGGCGGAGGCTGGAATGAGCTGTGGCTGCCCTTTGCCGTGCTGGGCCTGATGGCTGCGGTCCTTCTGGCGGTTGGCTCTGCCATTCTCCGGCCTAACGAGGCGGGAGTCAGCGCTTAACCTGCACAGGGTGCGCGGCGCAGAAGAGTACACAAAGAAGCCTTCCCGGTTGGGAAGGCTTTTGGTATTCTGGATGCATTCTCCCTCAGACAAGAAATACCGCTCAGTTCCCGGTGCTCTCATAACGCGACAGCCCGAAGCGGAAGATGCCGTAGGCGCAGGCGGCGCTTGCTATGGCCGCAACGGGGGCGAGCATCCACCAGCCTGACCATTCGCTTTTGCCGAAGATATAGGTGGCCGGGAAGAAGCTGATAAAAGCATACGGAAGCACCGTCGAAATAAAGATGCGAACCGCCTGCGGGAACAGAGAGATCGGGTATTTGGCAAGATCGGCCAGGTTGTGGACCATAAGCGGAAAAGCATTCCCGGCGTTACGGATCCAGAAGGCTGCCGAGTTGCCGGCCAGATTGATCGACACCCGGATAATGACTGCGGTAACCAGCAGCAGCAGGATAATGAGCACCTTGGCAGCGGTCCACTGAACATCCCCGCGGACCAGCGACTGCCAGACAATCACCCCGCCGATCAGCAGATTGCCCATGCCGTTGATGCCGATTCCCGTACAGAATACCTGAAGCACCACGGGAACCGGCCGCAGCAGATAGCGGTCAAGCTCGCCCATATTCACCAGTCTGCTCATACGCCACGTTCCTTCGAAGAACAGGGAAGCGATTCCTTCCGTCAGAAAAATCATCGCATACATAAAGGTTACTTCCCAGAATTGCCATCCGTTAATGTCCGGAATCCGGTCATAAATCACCCACAGGAACACAAAGCCCAGCACCTGGGTCAGCGCAGCCGAACACATCAGGATATAGAAATCCTTGTTATATTCCAGAATGGCTTTTAGCTGCTGCACGTACATTCTTCTATATAAATAGAACATTTTTGATAAAGACACCGGTTACACTCCTTTCCTCTAACCCCCGTGAATGGTGACCTGGCGGACCGCCCAGTTCCACATGGCTTTTCCGGCAAGCCAAAGCGCTATGCCCCAGAACCACTGCAGGCCGATCAGCTTCAGACTCTCAAGCGTATCCGCCTGCTCCAGAAAGATCATTGTCGGGGTGTGAATGATACTCTGAAAAGGCAGCAGCAGGGCCAGCTTCTCCAGCCACTCCGGAAAAAAGGCCAGCGGCACAAGCGCACCCGACAACAGATTAGTCAGGGCAATCCGGGTCCAGACAATGCCCATGGAGCCGGTAGACCAGAAGCATAATAGGGCCGCCAGATAAACGACACCGAATTTGACCAGAATCGCACCCAGCAGGCTGAAGACGAACAGCAGATAGACCAGCGGCGAAGCGGGAAGCGTGATTCCGGAAAGGAACAGCGAGAACAGGGACAGCAGAATGATGCTCATTCCCCCTTCAAGCAGGCTGGAGCCCAGGGTTTCCGAGAATCTGGCACTCTGAAAATCAATCGGCTTGAGCAGGTCAACCGCTACGCTGCCATCCAGTATTTTGCCGGAAATCGCCGTCTCTGAATACCAGGAGAGGACGGAGTTCGCCAGAAAGGTAACGAGCAGGTAGGTTTTCATCTGGTCCCAGGTATAACCGCCCACAACCTCCCGGCCGCTGAAAATCCCCTGCCATAAAAAGTAGATGGCCAGCAGATTGATCGTATTCGCCAAAAAAGTAATGATGTAAGAGGTACGGTAGGCGAGCACATTTTGCAACGAACGGTTCATAATGCTTCTGTATTTCTTCAGATTGGCAACAGGCATAAGCTGCTTCGATACCTCCTCATTCCCCGCTTTGGTTCAGGTCCAGATTGCCGTCGTAGACAGCTTTAATCACCTGCTCGATGTTCGTCTCCTCCATCCGGAAGTCGGCCACTTCGCCATGCTTCATCACCCGGCTGACCACCTCACTGGCAGTATGTTCGTAGCGGTCAAATGAAATGGAGAATTCCAGCTCGTTCAGCAGCGCAAGCTTCATGCCGGGGGTCTGCATCAACTGTTCATAAAGCTCCGGCATGGGCGCCGCCACCTGGAAGAAAATGATCCGGTTTCTGGCAAAACGCGCTTTGACCTCACTCAAGCTGCCGTCATAAATAATCGACCCGTGGTCGATAATGATCAGCCGTTTGCATAAATCTTCGATGTCCCCCAGATCATGGGTAGTCAGCATGACGGTCGTCTGCTGTTCCTGGTTGATTTTTTTGATAAATTCGCGGATTTTTTGCTTTACCGATACGTCCAGTCCGATGGTAGGCTCGTCCAGATACAGAATCGGCGGGTTATGTAATAAGGCGGCAGCCAGATCCGCACGCATGCGCTGGCCGAGGGATAGCTTGCGCGCGGACAAATGAAGGAACTCATTCATGCCGAGCAGCTCGATAAACTGGTCCAGATTCTTTTTATAAAGGGGATCCGGGATCTGGTAAATATCCTTCAGCAGCGAAAAAGACTCCACAATCGGGATATCCCACCACAGCTGGGTGCGCTGACCGAAAACCGCGCCGATCTGGGCGGCATTCTCCATTCTTTTCCGGTAAGGGTTGATACCGTTTACAGAAATCGTACCCGAGGTGGGCATCAGGATGCCTGTCAGCATTTTGATCGTAGTGGATTTGCCGGCTCCGTTCGGTCCTACATAGGCTACCGTCTCCCCGGCTTCAATACTGAGATTCAGCGGCTTCACCGCCATCTTCTCCTTATGCTTCGGTACCAGCAGATGCTTGACCGCCCCCTTAAGGCCGGGCTCCTTCACCGCCTGCATGAAAGACTTGGACAACCCTCTGGCTTCAATGATACTCAAGGTGAATCCTCCTTCACTGCTGCATTTTGATAAAATACATGTTCCGTTAATATAGCACTGGTGGAATGTCGAAAACTATCGGATTATAGCGGCAGGTGAAAAAGTTTATGGAATTATGGCGGGAAGAGGAAAGCGGCTGTCCCAGGATTATAATCAGACCGGGCAGCCGCTGAATTCATTCGGTTCTATTCTTTGTGGAATGATTCCGGAAATAGAAATACATCAATAAAAGCACCAATACAATGAACAACGAAAACCATTCAACGGTATGACTTCTAAAAAAAGAATAAATCAAGTTTAGTAGATGGACTGCGAATACAAAAAGAATCAAAACTCCCCAATAGCTTTTTTTCATAAACGGCAGGCTCCTATACACTTTATTCGGATAGATTCTGCGAAGAAGAAAGCTCTAACCCTAGGAATTCTACAAGGAGATCTCTTAGAAAGGAATGTCAAGCTATAGGTATTTACATATCCGGTTCTTTGTGATTCCGAAATCTTGAAATTCTCCACTCAGAATGCTATCCTTTTTCAATAGTGTAAATAATGGAAGTGAGGAGGGGCCTGACTTGACCGCAACTTATGATCAGCCGAAAGTATGGTATTCGCCTGAAGATCTGGAAAAGGAACAGCTGGATTCTTTCTTTTCACCGGGTAAAGCCAAACCTTCAGCAGACTGCGAGGAAACGAAAACGCCCTCATTTTCGAACGCGGGGCAGAAATCTGTATATCATAAGGCAATGATAACTTCTTTACATAAAGAGCTGCTTAAGATCAGAAAATACATATCGATAGACTTTGCGTTTTTTTTGACAGATGAGGCGGCGAGGATTATTGATTTACAGCTTTCCTCCCCGGCTATTCAAGAAGAATTCGACCGGGCAGGGTTAAGAGTCGGCATGAGTCTGGCCAAACAAAACCTGGGAATGAACGCTGTCTCGCTGGCGGCCGAGCTTAATTCCATAGCTGTAGTTAAAGGGAAGGAGCATAGCAGTCCTTTATTTTTTGACTGGAACTGCGTATGTTCACCGCTCTATTCAGATGGTGTTATCCAAGGGTATGTGGATATTTCCTTTTATAATGGGCAGCAGATCGAATTAGCCATCCCGCTGATGCGGCAGATCGCAGAGAATGTAGGCGGCAAGTGGATGCGTAGCCATCCGGAATTACAGCTGCTTCAGCTGGAAAACCATTTTGAAAAGTACAGTCTGACCGGGAGAGAGAGGGATGTAGCGCAAATGTGGCTGGCAGAAAAAAGCGCGCTGTACATTTCCAACGAGTTAGGCATTAGCGAAGGTACGGTAAGGAATGTGGTGAAGAGCATGTATAACAAAATGAAGGTGACGGACCGCTGGCAGTTCATCAAGAAGCTCACGCCGGATCCCGCCAATAAATAGACGACTTTATATAAGGAAAAAAGGAGCCCCGCAGTGCAGAATGCAGCTGAGGCTCCTTTCTTATAATCAGGGAATTCAGGGGATTAACCGCAGGAGCAGTTCAGCACCGGCTTCCGGGCGGCCTGCGTCTCATCGAGACGGCTGATGTCTGTTGTATGCGGGGCATTAATGACAATCTCCGGTGTCTCCTCGGCTTCCTTGACGATCCGGATCATTGTTTCGATAAAGCCGTCCAGCGTCTCCTTGCTTTCGGTTTCGGTCGGCTCGATCATCATGCACTCCTCCACGGTCAGCGGGAAGTAGACGGTAGGCGGATGATAGCCGAAGTCGAGCAGCCGTTTGGCTACGTCGAGGGTACGCACACCGTACTGCCTCAGATTCCGGCCGGACATGACGAACTCGTGCTTGCAGACGCCGGGATACGGGATTTCAAAATACGGCGCCAGCCGGTGCATCATATAATTGGCGTTAAGCACCGCATTCTCCGACACCTCACGCAGGCCGTCCGGCCCGTAAGTGCGGATATAAGCGTAGGCGCGGACGAGAATCCCGAAGTTGCCGTAAAAGGCTTTGACACGCCCGATCGATTCCGGGCCGCCGTAGTCCAGCGAGAAGCTGTTGTCTTCATTCCGGACGACCGCCGGTTGCGGCAGGAACGGAACCAGCTTCGCTTTCACGCCGACAGGTCCTGCTCCCGGGCCGCCGCCGCCGTGCGGGGTGCTCATCGTCTTGTGCAGATTCAGATGCACGACATCGAAGCCCATGTCGCCCGGGCGGGTAATGCCCATGATCGCATTGGAGTTCGCTCCGTCATAGTAGAGCAGCCCGCCGGCCTCGTGGACAATTTCAGCGATCTCCACGATTTGCGTTTCGAACAAGCCGAGTGTGCTCGGATTGGTCAGCATGAGCGCGGCGGTGTCGCTGCCGACCGCCGCCTTCAGCACCTCCAGATCGACCATGCCTTTGGCATTGGACGGGATCGTTACGGTTTCAAGGCCCGCCGCAGCTGCACTGGCCGGGTTGGTGCCGTGCGAGGAATCGGGCACGATGACCTTCGTGCGGGTCTCGCCGCGGCTCTCGTGGTAGGCGCGGATCATCATGAGGCCGGTCCATTCGCCGTGGGCGCCGGCGGCCGGCTGCAGGGAGACGGCGTCCATGCCGGTCAGGGCGGCGAGGTCTTTTTGCAGGGTGTACATCAGCTCAAGCGCACCCTGGATGCTCTCTTCGGGCTGATAGGGGTGAATCTTGGCCAATCCGGGGAAGCGGGCGACATCTTCATTGATCTTCGGATTATATTTCATCGTACAGGAGCCGAGCGGATAAAAGCCGTTATCCACGCCAAAGTTGCGGCGGGAGAGCGCGGTGTAATGCCGGATGACATCGACTTCCGACACCTCGGGAAGCAGGACCGGTTCACTGCGCAGCAGATTCTGCGGGATCAGGGCGCCGATGTTCTCATTTGCGGGGACATCGCATGCCGGCAGGGAGTAGGCGGAGCGGCCCGGGCGGCTAAGCTCAAAGATCAGACTTTGTTCGGGTTTCATAGACAGCCCTCCAGTACGCTCGCAAATTGGTCAATTTCCTCTTTGCTTCTTTTCTCAGTGACAGCCACCAGCATGTGTCCGGCCAGCTCCGGATAATCACGGCCGAGATCATATCCGCCAAGATAACCTTCCTTCACAAGCCTTGAATTAATCTCACTGACACTGCTGCCTTCCGGCAGCTTCAGCACAAATTCGTTAAAGAATGGAGCGGTGAATGCAGGGACAGCACCTGTGATTTCTCCAAGCTTGCCTGCGGCATAATGGCTCTTGCGGATGTTCAGCTCACCAACCTCACGCATGCCTTCCTTGCCCATCACGGACAGATATACAGAGGCGCACAGCGCCAGGAGCGCCTGGTTGGAGCAGATGTTCGAGGTCGCCTTCTCGCGGCGGATATGCTGCTCGCGGGCCTGGAGCGTCAGCACGAAGCCGCGTTTGCCGCTGCGGTCCACGGTCTGGCCGACAATCCGGCCGGGCATTTTGCGCATCAGCGGCTCTGCTACGGCGAAGAAGCCGCAGGTAGGGCCGCCGAACGAAGCGGGTATGCCGAGCGGCTGGGCATCGCCGACTACGATGTCGGCGCCGAGCTTGCCCGGCGCTTCCAGCACGCCGAGTGACAGCGGGTTGGCGCTGACGACGAACAGGCCTTTGACGGCATGGATCAGCGGAGCAATGCCGCCGAGATCCTCGATGGCGCCGAAGAAGTTCGGCGACTGCACCAGAACGGCAGCTGTATCGCTGTCGATGGCTTCAGCCAGTTTCGCCTGGTCGGTGACGCCGTCTTTGTAGTCAATTTCAACGACGTCGAGGCCCCAGGCTCCGGCAGAGGTGCGGAGCACCTGGCGGGCTTCCGGGTGAACCGTGCGGGAGACGATCAGCTTTTTGCGTTTGGTAGCGCCTGCTGCCAGAACTGCCGCTTCCGAGAAGGCGGTGGCACCATCGTACATGCTGGCATTAGCCACTTTCATGCCGGTCAGCTCACAGATATAGGACTGGAATTCGAAGATCGCCTGCAGCTCGCCCTGGCTGATCTCCGGCTGATAAGGGGTATACGCAGTATAAAATTCCGAACGGGAAATGACATGGTTAATGACTACGGGGATATGATGGTCATAGAGGCCTGCTCCGAGAAAGCTGGTGTGGCTGTCAAAGCTGGCATTGCGGTCGGCCAGCTCCTTCATATGGCGCAGCAGCGCGTATTCATCCATAGCTTCCGACATCGGCAGCGTTCCCTGATAGCGGACAGCCTGCGGAATGTCGGCGAATAGTTCTTCCATGGACCGGATTCCGACGGCCTCCATCATCTCCTGGCGGTCCTGTGCAGTCATCGGCAAATAACGGTGCTTCATTGCGGCTTCACTCCTTGGGTTCTTTTGTAGAACGGCGCTTTGACTACAGCTGCTTTCAGCTGCTTGCCGCGGATCTCCACGAATACCTCTGACCCTGTTTCACTGTAAGCTGCTTCAAGCAGCGCGAGCCCCAGATTGCGCTTCAGTGTCGGGGACTGTGTTCCGGTAGTGACTTCACCGATCTTCACGCCATCGGCGTAGACGGGATAGTGCGAGCGGGGAATGCCGCGGTCAATCATCTCAATGCCGACGAGACGGCGGGGCAGGCCGGCTTCCTTCTGCTTCAGCAGCGCCTCGCGGCCGATGAAGTTCCCTTTGTCCAGCTTCACGAAGAACTGGAGTCCTGCTTCGAGCGGCGTAATATCCGCCGACAGCTCCTGCCCGTACAGCGGCAGCCTGGCTTCGAAGCGCAGCGTGTCGCGCGCGCCGAGCCCGGCCGGCGTCAAGCCGTGCGGCGCACCTGCTGCCAGCAGGCCGTTCCACAGCGTGGCGGCAGCACTATGCGGAGCATACAGCTCGAAGCCGTCTTCGCCGGTATAACCGGTGCGGGAGAGCAGCACTTCTACGCCGCACACTACGGTTTTTTCGGTGAAGTGGAAAGGCTTCAGCGCGGTGACCGGTGCTGAGGTAACTTCAGCCAGAATTGTCTCTGCGAGAGGGCCCTGCAGTGCGAGCAGCAGTGTCTCCTCCGAGACATCTTTAAGGCTGACGCCGCCGAACTCCGCGGTAAGATGCTCCTGCAGCCACTGAAAATCTTTGTTGATGTTAGAGGCGTTGACGACAAGCATGTAACGCTCTTCTCCCAGACGGTAGACGAGCAGATCATCGACAACTCCGCCGTCCGGATAACAGAGCAGAGTGTATTGCGCGCTGCCATCTTCCAGCTTGCTGACATCGTTTGTTGTCATCTTTTGCAGGAAAGCTTCGGAGCCGGTGCCGGTCACCATGAACTCTCCCATATGCGATACATCGAACAGCCCCGCCTGACGGCGTACGGCCTCATGCTCCTTAACGATCCCTGTGAACTGTACCGGCAGCTCCCAGCCGCCAAAGTCGATGCATCTGGATTCCGGATAGGCGGAATACAAGTCATAAAACGGGGTTCTTTTCAAAGACTCCATGTCGTCACTCCCTAGAATGGGTTACTGGCTGGAATATCGGGCTTACGGCGGCAGCCATTGCCTTGGGCGGCCAGCGCTGTTGCAAATATAAAAAAAGGACAGGCGGAGGCCAAGTATGCGCGGGTGCGCATACCTGACCTTCCGCTCTGTCCTTTGTACCTGAGAGTTACCCTGCCCACTGATCCCGGCAGGTTTCCCCGTTGGTGACCGGTGCGCTGCAGCTGCAGCGTACGGGTGCTCTCCAGAGATGCGTCCGGCAAAGGTCCTTTTGCCTGAGAGATTCACCCGCGGGCTTACTCCTTCGGCGCTGTCCTCCAAGAGACAGTCTCTCCCTATGCCTTCATTCGCGTTCGTATGTTTTTGCTGTCTCCATTAAAACGGGTATACGTGTCACTGTCAACACAAAAAGTGCCAAAAAGCCGGTGAATTTAAATTTCTTGTCAGTTATATTGACATTGCGCCAGTGGATAACTTAGGCTATAACTAAATTTATATCACTCCAAATTGGGAAAAGAGGCGGCTGGAAATGAGTGAGGTGCTGGACAATCTGCACTACAGCGAAGAGCATGAATGGGCACAGCAGAGCGAAGGACGTACAGTACGTGTAGGTATTACGGATCATGCGCAGCATTTGCTGGGGGACATTGTGTTTGTCGAGTTCCCGGAAGTAGGCTCGGCCATTTCGGCAGGCGACAGCGTAGGCAGTATTGAATCGGTCAAGACAGTCTCTGAATTATATTCACCCGTGTCAGGAAAGGTTACAAAAATAAACGAGGCCCTGGAAGCCAGCCCGGAACTGATTAACGATGAGCCGTACGGCGGAGGATGGATTTTTGAGCTGGAGATTGACGGGGAATTTGCAGCTGCAGTATCGGGCTTGCTTGACGCTGCCGCCTACCGCGGGCTGGTAGGGGAATAACCCGGGTTATTGTGGATAATTGAAGGGCTGGGGAGAATAGGACTTTTGAGGCTGACCGGAAGTCCTGTTTCGTGTGGGTTTTTGAGCTGTGAAAAAGAGGGCTTCCGCTGCTGTCCGCATCTGAAGCCCTTTGGTTTAAGTTGGTTTAAGTATGGATTGGCGGGGAAAAGGCTGATTGAATGAAAATATGGTATTAGGGAAAGGGGCGGAGAGGAGGTCTGGAACAGTAGGAGTGAAAGCATCCACCTGAAAGTCACACCATCCCTAAAGAGAAAAACCCCTTGGTTCAATCGTTCAATCTATATAGCTGGAAATTCTCCTGCTAATTGCATGGTTTATGACGATTTAATAGCTTTAGATGGAATTTCTCCACCTATTTCTGTTCGATATCCGCTTTGGTGATGAAAACAGTAACTTTAGATGGAGATTTTCCAACTAAATCCTGGCGTTAGGCGTTTGGGATCAAATTAGATGGAGAAATTCCACTTAGGTTGGACAGTTCGTCCGGGAGTTCTTGGGCACCATTAGAGTCTCTTGGAATCTTTCGGAATCCCTCGGAATCTCCCGGAGTCACTCGGAATCCCTTGTTTACGGCGCTTCTTCATCCTGCAGCTGCCGCAGCACGATCAGTTCAACACGGCGGTTCTTTTGCTTGCCCTCATTGGTCGTATTGTCAGCGGCAGGGCGGGTATCGGCATAACCGGCATATTGAAAGTTATCCGGATCAAGCCCCTCGCTGTCGATGAAGAAGCGCAGAATGGACAGCGCCCGGGCACCTGACAGCTCCCAGTTGTCGTTGTAGCGGGACCCCGCTGACACAGGCGTGTTGTCCGTATGTCCTTCGATGCTGATCGTGGCGCCAATTCCGCTGAATAGCCCTGAAAGCTGGCGCAGTGCAGGATAGGCAGGTGCTTTCAGCTCCGCCCGGCCGGCATCGAACAGAAACTGGTCGCTCAGGGTAATCGCAATCCCCTGCGGCTTGTCCGCCACAAAAATCTCATCCCCCAGATTGTTATCCGCGACATACCGGGTGATTACATCCATTAGAGCGGCCAGCTTTGCCTCCTGTTCCCGGAAAGCCAGCTCCCGTGCCGAAGGAGGCTGTTCTTCATCCGCTGCCGGTGCCCCAGAACCGCTGTCCGGACCGCCGCCAGTATTGTTTCCTTCCGCATTGTCTGAATTGCTGTCTCCGCTGCTGCTGTTCTGTCCACTCTGGCCATTTTGACCGGTTCCGGCATTGCCGCCGCCCTCTCCGCCTTGCCCGCCATCCAATATTCCGCTGCCTCCGTCAATTACAGGGTTACCATTGGTGAAGGTCTGTGACAGGGAATCGGTAACTATCTTGTATTTCTGGGCATCCAGGCTGCTCATGGCATACAATACAACGAAAAAAATGAGCAAAAGGGTAATGAGATCCGCGTATGTGATCATCCACCGGTCATGGCTCTCCCGCTCTCCGGTACGCTGCTTGCGCCGCTCCCGCTGTCTCATAACATGCCTCTGTCCTGACTGCTTCCGCGACTTGCTGAAGAGTCTGTCAGAAACGAGCTCAGCTTTTTGCGCACCAGATGCGGGGCGTCCCCGTTCTGAAGCGAGAGAATGCCGACCATCTGCATTTCCATGCCGGCCAGCTCACTTTGGCTGCGGGATTTGATTTTGGATGCCAAGGGTAAAAATATTAGATTAGCGCTGGCTACGCCGTAAAGTGTCGCTGTGAAGGCTACTGCGATTGAAGCTCCCAGATTGGAGGGATCGGTAAGGCTGCCAAGCACCTGTATGAGTCCCATAACTGTACCGATAATTCCCATGGTTGGCGCGTAGCCGCCGGCAGCCTCAAAAATCTTGGCATAGCTGTTATGCTTAAGCTCCCTGGCATCCATATCCAGTTCCAGAATCTGGCGGACCTCCTCGGGATCAATACCGTCGACAATCAGGAGCAGCCCTTCACGGGTAAAACGATCGGGATGCTCTTCCGCCCGTTTCTCCAGGGCCAGCACACCGCCGCGCCGAGTAACGGCAGCCATGGAGATGAATTCTTCGGCATTTGCTTCCCTTGTGTCCGCTTTAGCGCCGAAGGCAAACCGCAGGGCTGCCGGCACCTGGAGCAGCTTGGAAGCCGGAAAGCTGATGAGAACAGCGGCAAAGGTGCCGCCAAATACGATTAAAGCAGCGTTCGGCTGCAGCAGGCCGGAGAGGCTGCCGCCTTCCAGGGAAAAGCCGCCGATCAGTGCGGCCAGTCCGGCCAGGAGGCCGATAATCGAGGTGATATCCATGTGCTCAGTCTCCTTAAATTTCGCTGGATTATGGTTTGCATCAATGTAGGCAACACTGTATAATAAACGGGAACACGTATTCTTATATCCTATATTTTGCAGCATCGTATGAAGACAGAACAATTAGGGTTACACTTACAATATATTAATATATTCTAGACGATAGAGGGGAGACGGGCAAATGAGTGATATTGTCGTCAGTACGAAGACTTTTAAACTGGAGTCCGAGTATACACCCCAGGGCGATCAGCCTCATGCCATAGAGGAATTAGTGGACGGCATCCGGCAGGGCAAGAAGCACCAGACGCTGCTGGGAGCGACAGGTACAGGCAAGACTTTTACCATCGCGCAAATGATTTCCAAGCTGAACCGCCCCACGCTGGTTATTGCGCACAACAAGACTCTGGCTGCGCAGCTGGCGAGTGAGTTCAAGGAGTTTTTCCCGAGCAATTCGGTCGATTATTTCGTCAGTTACTACGATTACTACCAGCCAGAAGCTTACATTCCCTCCTCCGACACCTACATCGAGAAAGATTCCAGCGTTAATGAAGAGATCGATAAGCTGCGCCACTCTGCGACCAGTTCTTTGTTCGAACGGCGCGACGTAATCATTGTAGCCAGTGTATCCTGTATTTACGGCCTCGGTTCGCCGAAGGAATACGGGAGTCTTCTGCTGTCGCTGCGGGTAGGCATGGAAAAGCCGCGCAACCAGATTCTAAGCCGGCTTGTGGATATCCAGTATCAGCGTAATGATATGAACTTCGTGCGCGGGACGTTCCGTGTGCGGGGCGATGTAATAGAGATTTTCCCGGCTTCCCAGGGTGAGCATGCTATCCGTGTGGAGCTGTTCGGGGATGAGATAGAACGGATTACAGAAATCGATGTCCTGACCGGTGAGCTGATCGGTGAGCGCGATCATGTTGCGATTTTCCCGGCATCCCACTTTGTCACCCAGGAAGAGACGATGCGGGTGGCTCTGATCAACATTGAGCGTGAGCTGGAAGAACGTCTTGCGGTTCTGCGTGACGCGGGCAAGCTGCTGGAAGCACAGCGGCTGGAGCAGCGTACGCGTTATGATATCGAGATGATGAAGGAGGTCGGCTTCTGCTCCGGGATTGAGAACTATTCCGGGCCGCTGACTTTCCGTGAACCGGGGGCAACCCCGTATACACTGCTGGATTACTTTCCGGATGACATGCTGATTGTTGTTGACGAATCACATGTAACGATTCCGCAGATCAGAGCCATGTATAATGGTGACCGTGCGCGTAAGACGGTTCTCGTGGAGCATGGATTCCGCCTGCCGTCAGCGCTGGATAACCGGCCGCTGCAGTTCGAGGAATTCGAGGATAAGGTGAACCAGATCGTCTATGTCTCTGCTACCCCGGGACCTTACGAGATGGAGCACTGCGACACCATGGTGCAGCAGATCATCCGTCCTACGGGTCTTCTGGACCCGATTATTGAAGTGCGTAAGACCGAAGGCCAGATTGACGATCTGATCAGTGAAATCCGTGACCGGGTAGAGCGCGATGAACGTGTGCTTGTCACGACACTAACCAAGAAGATGTCCGAGGACCTGACCGATTATTTCAAGGAAATCGGCATCAAGGTCCGTTACATGCACTCCGACATCAAGACACTGGAGCGGATGGCGATTCTCAGGGATCTCCGTCTCGGTACGTTCCATGTCCTCGTGGGTATTAACTTATTAAGAGAAGGCCTCGACCTGCCGGAGGTATCGCTGGTAGCGATACTGGACGCCGACAAGGAAGGTTTCCTCCGTTCCGAACGTTCACTCATCCAGACCATCGGCCGTGCAGCCCGTAACTCCGGCGGACGTGTCATTATGTACGGTGACAAAATCACGGATTCCATGGAGAAGGCGATAAGTGAAACCAAGCGCCGCCGTGAGATCCAGATTGCTTACAATGAGAAACATGGCATTACACCTACGACAATCAACAAGAAAGTGCGCGAGATCATCGAGGCAACCAAGGTTGCCGAATCCAAAGCCGATTATCTGACCGGTGTGGAGGGCAAGATGAGCAAGAAAGACAAGCAAAGCCTGATGCAGCGTCTGGAGGCCGAGATGAAGGATGCAGCCAAGAACCTGCAGTTCGAGCGTGCCGCCGAGCTGCGTGACGCCTTGCTTGAGCTCCGGGCCGATTAACCGGCCGGAAGGCGACACTTTCGTTAAGATCCTAACGGAACGGCGCTGTCTTAGGCCGTTCTTTTTTAAATAGTCACCTGCGCATCCCAACGGGCCAGCTCCGCAGTACGCCCTTGGCGCATCCCGAAGGGACAGCCGGTTTTCGCACTTGAGCACTTGCGTATCCCGAAGGGACAGCCGGTTTTTGCACTTCAGCACTTGGCGAATCCCGAAGGGACAGCTGGTTTTCGCACTTGAGCACTTGGCGAATCCCGAAGGGACAGCCCCCCGGAGCGCCGTATTCCAGCGTTCCCGCAGGGAGTAAGCGCTCCTTACACATTGTAACTAAGTCCGGCCTCACCCACTCCTTCGCCACCCTTGCGGGTGTCCAGAGGGCGCAGCCCTTGGGGCCCTCCCTTGGAAGGGAGGGTTTGGGAGGGATCGAAAAAGTTTTTAAAAATCTTTCTCTTTTCAAATGGAGGTTTTACCGTTGGCGAACGAAAGTATAATTATCAAAGGCGCGCGAGCGCATAATCTCAAGAACATCGACGTAACGATTCCGCGGGACCGCTTCGTCGTGCTGACGGGACTTAGCGGCTCCGGCAAATCATCCCTGGCGTTTGACACGATCTATGCAGAAGGACAGCGACGTTATGTTGAATCCCTCTCAGCGTATGCCCGCCAGTTCCTGGGCCAGATGGAGAAGCCGGATGTTGATTCCATCGACGGTTTGTCGCCGGCCATTTCAATTGATCAGAAGACGACCAGCCGCAACCCGCGTTCAACTGTAGGAACGGTAACTGAAATATATGACTATTTGCGGCTGCTGTTTGCCCGGATCGGCCATCCGCATTGTCCGGATCACGGAATCGAGATCACGTCCCAGACCGTTGAGCAGATGGTGGACCGGATTATGCAGTATCCCGAGAAGACCCGTCTGCAGATTTTAGCACCGGTCATTTCCGGCCGCAAAGGTGAGCACAAAGGTCTTTTCAGCGACATTTCCAAACAGGGATTTGTGCGCGTCCGGGTGGACGGCGAGCTGCGTGAGGTTACTGAGGACATTCAGCTGGAGAAGAACAAGAAGCATACGATCGAGGTTGTCGTAGACCGTATTGTCATCAAGGATGATGTGCAGACCCGTCTGACGGATTCCCTGGAAACTGCACTGAAGCTTTCCGGCGGACAGATTCTGGTGGATATTATCGGGCAGGAAGAGCTGCTGTTCAGCTCGAGCTTTGCTTGTCCGGTGTGCGGCTTCAGTATTGAAGAGCTTGCCCCGCGGATGTTCTCCTTCAACAGCCCCTTCGGGGCTTGCCCGGAATGCGATGGACTGGGGATGAACATGGTAGTCGATCCCGAGCTGTTGATTCCTGATCCGGAGAAGTCCGTGGAAGAAGGAGCATTCCTGGCGTGGACAGGCAGTACTTCGAATTATTATCCGCAGTTCCTGAAGTCGGTCTGTGAACACTTCAAGATCCCACAGAATGTACCTGTAAGCAGCCTGAGTCCTGATCAGATGAACAAGCTGCTGTACGGGACAGGCAGTGAGAAGATCCGCTTCAAATATGAAAATGACTTCGGCCAGAGAAAAGATGCCATGGTTGCCTTCGAAGGGATTATTCCCAATCTGGAGCGCCGTTACCGTGATACCGCTTCGGAAGGCATCCGTGAATTCATCGAAGGCTTCATGAGTGCGAAGCCTTGTCATGAGTGCAAGGGCAAACGCCTGAAGAGAGAAATTCTGGCGGTTACAATCAATGAACGGAATGTTGCTGATGTAACGGATCTTTCGATTGGCGACTGCCAGCAGTTTTTTGAGAATATCGAGTTGAGCGAGAAGGAACAGGCGATTGCCCACCTGATTCTGAAAGAGATCAGCAGCCGGCTTGGCTTCCTGGTCAACGTAGGCCTGAATTACTTGACGCTCAGTCGTGCAGCAGGATCGCTCTCAGGCGGTGAAGCGCAGCGGATCAGGCTGGCGACACAGATCGGCTCCAGTCTGATGGGTGTGCTGTATATCCTGGATGAGCCGAGTATCGGACTGCATCAGCGGGATAATGACCGCCTGATTGCTACATTGGCGCATATGCGTGATCTGGGCAACACACTTATCGTTGTTGAGCATGACGAGGATACGATGATGGCGTCGGATTATATTATTGATATTGGACCGGGTGCAGGTATTCACGGCGGCCAGGTCATTGCCCAAGGCACGCCGGAGGAGATCATGAAGGATCCGAACTCCTTGACCGGTGAATATTTGAGCGGACGCAAGTTTATTCCGGTGACGGGCAAACGGCGTGCCACGGATGACCGCTGGATTGAAATCCGCGGAGCCAAAGAAAACAACCTGAAGAACGTGAATGTGAAGATTCCGCTCGGCGTCTTTACAGCAGTGACAGGGGTATCCGGCTCCGGCAAGTCGTCACTGGTTAACGAAATTCTGTACAAGAGTCTGGCCCGGCAGCTGAACAGGGCTGTGAAGGTCCGCCCGGGTCTGCACAAGGAAATCCGCGGATTGGAGAATCTGGATAAGGTCATCGAGATTGACCAGTCGCCGATTGGACGCACCCCGCGTTCCAATCCGGCTACGTATACCGGTGTATTCGATGATATCCGTGACTTGTTCTCCAAGACCAATGAAGCCAAGGTCCGCGGATTCCAGAAAGGCCGGTTCAGCTTTAACGTCAAAGGCGGACGCTGCGAGGCCTGCCGCGGGGACGGAATCATCAAGATTGAGATGCACTTCCTGCCCGATGTGTATGTACCTTGCGAAGTATGTAAGGGCAAACGCTATAACCGGGAGACACTTGAAGTTAAATATAAAGGCAAGAGTATTGCCGATGTGCTGGAGATGACGGTAGAGGATGCAACCGAGTTCTTCAAGAACATTCCCAAGATTCATCGCAAGATGCAGACGCTGCTTGATGTCGGCTTAGGCTATATTAATATCGGCCAGCCGGGAACGACGCTATCCGGCGGTGAAGCACAGCGCGTGAAGCTGGCTTCGGAGCTGTACCGCCGCAGTACCGGCAAGACGCTGTATATTCTGGATGAGCCGACTACAGGGCTGCATGTCGATGATATCGGCCGCCTGCTTGAGGTGCTGCACCGCCTGGTGGATTCCGGAGAATCGGTACTGGTCATTGAGCATAACCTCGACGTAATCAAAACCGCTGACTATCTCATTGATATGGGACCGGAAGGCGGAAGCGGCGGCGGAACTGTGCTGGCTACAGGAACACCGGAGAAGCTGATTACTGTTGAGGAATCGTATACCGGCAGATATCTGAAGCCCATCCTGCTCCGGGATACGGAGCGGACGAAGGCTCTGGAGCTGCAGACGTCAGATACGGTGTAAAGAATTGATTTACCTGAAGAACGCTGCGAGCGGGTATCCGCCTGCGGCGTTCTTTTTTGTTGTGGCTTTAGCCTGTGGAGTGGGTGAAGTGCGCGATCGCGCGAAACCAAAACCAACCAAAACCAAAACCGGCAGAGACCAAAAACACCCGCTGTTCGGGTGAAGGGAACGAGGGCTTGACGTTAAAAACCTTCCGACAAAAGTGGGAGGCCTAATATACTCGGTTTTTCGAGTACAATGAGCTCATTTCCGTTCACGGTGGCCCATTATACTCGATTTTTCGAGTACAATGAGCCCAACTCGCTTCATGGTGGCCCATTATCCTCGGTTTTTCGAGTACAATGAGCCTAACTCCCTGCGTGGTGATCCATTATACTCGGTTTTTCGAGTACAATGAGCCCAACTCGCTTCATGGTGGCCCATTATACTCGGTTTTTCGAGTACAATGAGCCCAACTCCCTGCGTGGTGATCCATTATACTCGGTTTTTCGAGTACAATGAGCCCAACTCGCTTCATGGTGATCCATTGTACTCGGTTTTTCGAGTACAATGAGCCCATTTCCGTTCACGGTGGCCCATTATACTCGGTTTTTCGAGTACATTGAGCTCATTTCCGTTCACGGTGGCCCATTATACTCGGTTTTTCGTGTACAATGGCTCACTTCCGTTCGCAGTGACTCCATGTACCCGTTTTTTCATGTACAATGTGCGTCTCCCTCCCCGGCATATATTAAAGCCCGAGATTCAAAAACAGGGTTTTGCGTTGAATGAATAACATACAGATCTGATTATGCCCGCATCAATTGCCCTTTGATAAACGAATGGAAAAATTGCAAGTCAATGAGAAATGTCATCACTTTTAGCCGAAAACCTGCCGAAAAGAATATTTATGATGTCATTTACATAATTTTAAAGAAATTTCTATTGCACCGCTTACATGGTAGCGATAACATAGAAGAAGATAATGGATTTGATGAACTTGCCTGACATCATCCTTTTGGAGGAGGTAATGCCATGCTGCTTGCCGAAGCCGCAGTGCAAGAAGCGTCCAAATTTAATACCTTTGATGTATTCATGATCTTGTTCACCATCCTGATCTTTGCGGGAGTGGTCCGGCTGCTTAGGGCACCGCAGAAGAACAAATTCGCCATAGCTTTTGGTGTGGTGAGTCTGCTTGTTTTTCTGGTTTCGGACTATGCTATGATTATGCACTGGTTAAGTTAAGCGGAACGCAGAGCTGTGTTGTGGTTCAGTAAAGGAATAACTGCAGAGGTAAGTCATCCATAAAGACTCCTTTAGCCGCCGCCAGGCGCTCATAAAGGCGTCTTTTTACAATTACATAGGACCCGAATCAGCGGCACAGCAAGTACAGAAACGGACCCGTTCTGCAGAAGGCGGAAGATCCGTTTTTATTTTAGCCTAAAAGGATCGCGTCACACATAGAATGAATTATAGTGTACAAGCTTGGCCGGAGACTCACGGAATAAACGGATAACGGCTGAAGAAATGGGGGGGGAAAGATGATCAAGAAGAGCCTTGGGCTGCTGTTGTGCGGAATGCTGTTGTCCGGGGCAGGGGGAGATCCCCTTTTTGCGCAGGGGGCAGATATGCAACCGGGAGGGCGGATGGCCTCAAATGTGTACAGCGTGGCAGCGGCAGCAGATCTCGTACCTAAAGTGGTAAAAGATGTCTCTCCATCGGTAGTGGGCATCATCGGCAAGTACAGCGGAGAACGGAGCAGCGGACCGGATGACCGGTACAACCTGACGCACGGATCCGGCTTTGTCGTCAAGGCAAACGGCTGGATTGTCACCAATGCGCATGTGCTGGAGGGGCTGCAGAATGCTGTAGCAGTGACCTCAGACGGTAAGTCTTACCGGATCACCGATACTTATGTAGATGCATTCAGCGACCTGGCGCTGGTCAAAATCAATGCCAAAGGGCTGAAGCCGGTGAAGTTCGCCAAGTCGGGTGCCGATATTCAGGTGGGGGAAAAGGTGATCGCGATCGGGACGCCGATCTCTTTCTCGCTGCGTAACTCAGCTACAGTGGGCGTGGTCAGCGGACTTAACCGCAGTGTGGATGCAGCCTACCGGCTGATCCAGAGCGATACGGCGATCAATCCCGGCAACAGCGGCGGGCCGCTTGTCAATATGAAAGGTGAAGTGCTGGGGGTGAACAGCCTCAAATTCGCCGCCGTAGATGTGGAGAATATGGGCTTTTCCATTCCGGCAGATACCGTCCAGTACATAATGAATCAGCTTTTAAAATATGGTGAAGTGAAACGGCCAAGCCTTGGCCTGGAGCTGGAGGAGAGCTGGTCCGCAATTGTCGGACTGCCTGCACAGGACCCTTTAACCGTCACCAAAGTAATTTCGGCAGAAGCGCGCAAAGCGGGAATCCTTGAGGGGGATGTGCTGTATTCGATCAATGGCCGCCGGGTCACCTCGCTTGTCGATATCAATGAGCTGTTCCTCAGCTACACCCCGGGTAAAACAGTGCAGCTGCTTATGCAGAGCGACGGGGATATCGTGTCCCGCAAGCTGGTGCTTGGACAAGGTGATCCTCTAATGGATATGGAAGACGATGAAGCGGGAGGTGGCGCAGATGAGCAGGCAGAATAACGCGTTGCCAGAGGCGGTGGAAACTGCTGAACGGATGAGTACACTTTTCAAGGGAATCTGTGTCATTCTGCCTCTTTTGCTGCTCTTAACAATTCTTCCGGTTCAAAAGGTTAATGCGGCATCCGGACGCCCGCTAGAGCTGACCCTAAAGGTCGGCAGCACCGCAGCAAAGGTAAATGGCAAGAACATTACGATTCAGCAGCCTTTTATTAAAAATGGAACGGTTATGGTACCGCTTGGCGTGTTCAAAAAGGCCTTCGGCAGCACGGTGACCCTGGAGCAAAACGATGTAGTCAAAGTGATGTACGGTCCGCATACCGGGGCGATGGTCATCGGCAGCACCACAGCGTGGAAAGACGGCAGTAAAATGGTGCTAACCGCACCGCCGCAAATGGTTTCCGGAGTGCTGATGGTGCCGCTGCGTTTTGTGGCTGGGGTGCTGGGAGCGCGGATCACTCCCGGTGATGGAGGCGGGCTGGTAATTTCGCTTGTCCCTCCGGAGAATGAGGAAGAGATAGCAGAAAGCAGCATCGACAGTAATGTAGGCAAAACCCGGATCGGCAACAGCTATTATCAGTGGAGCCTGAATTATCCGTCGGGACTGGTCGTGGGTGACAGCGGCGGGAATGAGGCCATTGCCACTTTTGTAAATACGGAAAATTTATATTATCTCGAAATCCATGCTTCACCGCAGCAATCACCTGTGGATCCGGAAGAGCTGCTTGACGGGCTTGTCCGTGCGGCACAGGAAGGCGAGGAGACGATACTGGACCGGACGGTGCATCCTGAGGCCAAGGTTCCCTATGCACGCATTGTCAGTAAGGATTCCGGAGGTGCTCTATGGGAAGGGCGGCAGTATTATGCGGACGGAAGGTTGTATGAGCTGTATCTGACCGATGACAGCGCGGCTAACTACAAGGATCTCGATAAGTATGCTTCACTGCTGAATTCGTTCCAGCCTGTTTTCGACCCTGCCGACACGAGCATCCGTGATCTCTCCACTGTAAAGAATGGGCTGCGTGAAGGCTATAATGAGGATTATGGCATTGCGCTGCACGTTCCTGCGGACTGGCGGATGGATGACCAGCATTTATTGTATGAGAGCGGAAAAGGCAGCCATCTATTGGCTAAAGTAACCTCGGCACCATCGGGATCCACGCTAAAAAGCTGGGAAGAGGAGCTGGAAGCAAGAATCCGTGACAGCTATGTGAGTGATGCCTATACCATCCGGGACAGCGTTACTGCAGAAATTTCCGGTGAACCGGCATTGGTAAAAGAAATACAGCTTGGTACAGGCGATGACAAAAGTACGGAATACCAGGTTTTATTGCTGAAAAACGGCTACCGCTATTATGTGGAGTATGTGGCAGCGGCTGGCCAGGCGAAGGATAAGGAGAAATTCAAGGAGATTTTGGCCTCTATCGACATTGATTTTGCAGCGATCAGCCAAAACTTCGGCAGACTGGAGAGTGATGACTATACGGCACTGCGCTCCAAGACCGTTACCAAAAGCTCAAAAACCTACGGATACAGTATCAAAATCCCGCGGCTGTGGACAGCCTATCAGGATCTTTTTGAAATGCAGAATGTGGATTACCGCTTTACCGGCGGGCGGCTGCAGATCAATGTGAACCCGGAAGGTTCGGTGGAATATACGGCAGGCACGCTCCAAAGCTACTATCAAAACAGCAAAAAAGATCCTGACGGCCCGTTAATCGAGTCGGTTGAAGAGTCAGTTTTTGCCGGCGTTCCGGCCACGGTTCTCACCGTTCATCAGAACAAGGGTGGGGTTCCAGCCCGCACGCAAATCATTGTTTTCAGTAAAAATGATCTCGTATTCACAGTGACTGTCACGCTGAACGATATTAATGCTACTGCAGCGCAGCAGGCGTTGATTGAAAAGACGCTTCAGTCGTTTCGGTTAATGAATAAAGGAGAATGATAATAGGGGGATTTAAAGAACAAATAACGTCCTTGGCCACTGATGGCTTAGGACGTTATTTGCTCTTTATCAGAATGTGATAGAACAGATGTGTGATCAAAGTAATCAACCGCAGGTACTTCTACACTCATCCTTCTAATAGACAAAATTAAGAGAAACGTCTTTAAGAAGAGGGGCCTTCTCATCTTTGGCAGAGAGTATGGGGATAACATCTATTGGCCATTCAATACCGATGTCAGGATCGTTCCACAAAATCCCACCGTCACATTCCGGTGCGTATAGCTCATCGCATTTGTATTGGACTTCTACATCTTCAGTCAGCGTCATAAAACCATGGGCGAAGCCCTTAGGAATGAGTAATTGTTTCTTATTTTCGGCCGTTAGTTCAATACCGAACCATTTACCGTAATAAGGACTGCCTTGACGAATATCTACCGCCACATCATAAATGGAGCCGCGAGTGCATCGTACAAGCTTAGTCTGAGCTTTTGGATTCAATTGGAAGTGAAGTCCGCGCAGGGTACCCTTAACGGCTGAATAGGATTGGTTATCCTGAACGAAATGGTAGCCAATATTTTGTTCCTTAAACTTTGCTACGCTGTAGGTTTCCATGAACCAGCCGCGATTGTCTCCAAAGACTGCGGGCTCAATTACAAAGACGCCTTCCAGATTGGTTTTGGTAAAATTCATCTTTCTCACTCTTTCATCTTTTTAAAATTGGATTTTGCCGGTAGCTACCTTAATAAGGTATTGTCCGTAACCTGTTTTACTCAGTTTATGTCCGCATTCAAGCAGATGTTCCTTTGTAATCCAGCCATTAATAAAAGCAATTTCTTCAGGGGCTGAGATTTTAACGCCTTGATGATCTTCAATTGTTCTTACAAAGTTGGTGGCGTCGACTAGACTTTGATGAGTCCCGGTATCCAACCATGTGAAACCGCGGCCGAGCAGGGCAACATCAAGCTCCCCCATCTTCAGATATGCTTCGTTAATTGAAGTGATTTCCAGTTCGCCTCGGTGGGACGGATTAACTTCCTTAGCTAAAGAAACTACCCGATTATCATAAAAATAAAGACCAGTAATCGCATAATTGGATTTAGGATGCTCGGGCTTTTCTTCGACGCTAAGAACTTTGCCATCTTCATCAAATTCCACAACACCAAACCGTTCGGGATCAGGCACATGGTACCCAAAAACAGTAGCGCCACTTTCTTTACCTGCAGCTTGTTTTAAGATTTTGGTCATTCCATTTCCGTAATAAATATTGTCGCCAAGAATCATAGCCACGGAATCATCGCCGATGAATGATTCACCTAAAATAAAAGCCTGTGCCAGTCCGTCAGGGCTTGGCTGCACAATATATTGCAGCGATATTCCGAATTGTGAGCCGTCGCCAAGTAAATTTTCAAAGCGTGGTGTATCCTCGACAGTAGAAATTATTAATATCTCTTTAATGCCTGCCAGCATCAGCGTGGACAGAGGATAATAAATCATAGGTTTGTCATAGACCGGCAGTAATTGTTTGCTAGTCACCATTGTGAGAGGATAAAGGCGTGTACCGCTTCCTCCCGCAAGAATTATGCCCTTCATAACCGCATTCAACTCTCCTTGCTGTACGTAAATTTTGGAAATGGTGTGATCTTTTGCGATTTCGTGCTTTCAATTCATATTTTACGCTGTATCTTCTTGATTTGTCTATCAGGGCAAAAACACCTGTTCATATTATATTGTCTTAGAGTTGATAGTAACATCCAAGTGTTTCTATTTTGCTGGTAGATGCCTGTGATATTTGATACAATTAACAGGTTAAAGATACGATAGATATCCGCCTCATGGCGGTTTAGGAGGATATAAATGAACGAGCAAGGAATACTCAGAGAAGACGTGGAGCTGCTGGCTCCGGCCGGTGACTGGGAGTGCATGCGTGCAGCGGTGGCGAACGGGGCGGACGCGGTCTTTTTTGGCGTAGAGAAGTTTAATGCGCGGGCGAGAGCGAATAATTTCCGGATGGACGAGCTGGCGGAGATTATGGCCTTCCTGCACAGCTATGGTGTGAAGGGTTTTCTGACCTTTAATATACTGGTGTTCGAGAACGAATTGGCAGATGCCAAGGAACTGATTGATGCGTGCGTGGATGCAGGTGTAGACGCGGTGATTGTACAGGATCTGGGTCTGGTCAAAATGATCCGCGAAATCTCTCCTGACTTTCCGATTCACGGTTCCACACAAATGACGATTACTTCACCGGAGGCGGTGGAGTTTACAAAGCCTTGGGGGCTGGAGCGCGTAGTGCTGGGACGCGAGAACAACCTGAAGCAGATCAAGACCATTGGAGAACAGGCCCGCCTGCCGATGGAAGTATTCGTGCATGGTGCGTTGTGCGTATCTTACTCAGGTCAATGTCTGACTTCGGAAATGTGGGGCGGACGTTCCGCCAACCGCGGGGAATGTGCGCAGGCCTGCCGCCTGCCGTATGACCTGATGGTCGATGGGGAAGTGAAGCCGATGGGCGATGTCACTTATCTGCTGTCCCCTAAGGATCTGGCGGCAATTGATCTGATGCCTGAGCTGATTGAAGCGGGCGTAACATCCTTCAAAATTGAAGGCCGGCTCAAGAGTCCGGAGTATGTAGCGAATGTGGTTAGCAAGTATCGGAAGGCGATTGACCGGTATTTTGACGGTAATTGGTCGCCTACTTCGAAAGAGGATATCCGCGAGCTGCAGCAGAGCTTCTCCAGAGGATTCACGCACGGCTTCCTGGAAGGCACGAATAACAAAAAGCTGGTCGACGGCACATTCCCTAAAAGCCGCGGCGTGTATATGGGTACAGTAGAGCAGATCCTGCGCGATGGCGTAGTTTGCCGTATTCATGCACCGCTCAAACGTGGGGACGGCATCGTATTTGACGCCGGTGATCCGACCAAAAAGGAAGAGGGCGGACGCGTCTATGATCTGCGCCGCAAAGGCGTGAAGCTGGAAGGCGAAGCCGGAGAAGGCTGGATCGTGGACATCATACCGGGCCGTAATGATGTTGACCTGCGCCGCCTGCATGTCGGCGACCGCATCTGGAAGACGAATGACCCGGCGCTCGACAAGGCGCTGCGCCAGAGCTATGAAACCGAGAAGCCGTACCGCGTCTTCCCGGTTCAGGTGAAGGTGGAAGGCCGCGTCGGCGAGCAGCTGGCCACCTGGTGGACGGACGTTCAGAAGAACGTTACCGTCCGTGTGGATTCGGAGCTGCTGCTGGAAGCGGCGCAGAAGCGCCCGATGGATGCGGCCCTGCTGGAAGAACAATTCGGCCGCCTGGGCGGAACCGTCTTCCAGCTTGAGGCCATGGAGTCGCAGCTGGAAGGCGACGTGATCGTGCCTATGCGCGAGCTGAACAGCATCCGCCGCCGCGCGGTGGAGCTGCTTGCGGGCGAGCGCCCGAAACCGCCCGTGTACGTGAAACGGGCGGTCGAGGTCTACGGCGACGCCGCCCGCAGGAGCGCCGCGGGTTCCCGCGGTGAGGCGGAGCTCACCGCGCTGTGCCGCAGCCTGCCGCAGGTGCAGGCTGCGCTCGAGGCCGGCGTGAAGAACATTTACGCCGACTTCGAGTTTATCAAGCAGTTCCCGGCAGCGGTTGAAGCTGTCCGGACTGCCGGGGCCAGCATCGCACTGGCCACACCGCGCATCCATATGCCGGGCGAGAACGGCTACCATGCCAACATTCTGCGCCTGCAGCCGGATGCCGTGCTGGTACGCAATACAGGCGCGCTGTATTACTACCTGAAGCGCCGGATGGAGCAGCCGGATGCTGTGCATCCGCGCCTGATCGGCGACTTCTCGCTGAACATCGCCAACCACAAGGCGGTGGATCTGTTCCTGGAAGCGGGGCTCGACAGAGTGACGCCTTCGTATGACCTGAACATCCAGCAGATGGTCGATCTCCTGGGCCGCAGCGACACTTCACGTATGGAAGTCGTAATTCATCAGCATCTGCCGATGTTCCATACCGAGCACTGCGTATACTGCACCTTCATGAGTGAAGGTACAGATTATACGAACTGCGGACGTCCTTGTGAAGACCACCGCGCTTCCCTGCAGGACCGGATCGGCATGTCCCATCCCGTCCGTGTCGATGAAGGCTGCCGCAATACGGTCTACAATGCAGTGGAGCAGTCCGGTGCAGAATACCTGAGCAACTTCCGTGATCTGGGAGTATCCTCGTTCCGCATCGAGTTCCTGGAAGAGACACAGGAGCAGGTGGCTGAGGTGATCAGCCTGTACAGCCGTGCCCTGCGCGGAGAAATCTCCGGGACACAGGTGTGGAAGAGCCTGAAGGCGACCAATCAGCTTGGGGTTACACGCGGGCAGCTGGTTAATGCGAAGTAGAACGATCGCATAGCCTCATCCTAATTTGGCTAACTTGCATCCTGACATGAGCTTTGCCCACTTTTGTTTTTAACAGGGTTCGCAGGACTAAGAAGATCTAACGATTTTCTCAGTCATGCGGCCCTTTTTTGTTACAGCAGCGATGCAGTTCTTCCCGTTTTATACAACACAACTGACAAGGGTCAGCCATAACTGCTATAATTAGAACAAATATGCCTTTTTTCATGAAATTGAATAGGAAAAGAAGATAGAAGGAGCTATGTCATGAAGATCCGTAAAGCGATTATTCCCGCGGCCGGGCTCGGTACCCGCTTTTTGCCCGCAACCAAAGCCATGCCTAAAGAGATGCTGCCGATTGTAGATAAGCCGACGATTCAATATATTGTCGAAGAAGCAGTAGCCTCCGGAATTGAAGATATTATCATCGTCACTGGTAAAGGCAAGCGCGCTATTGAAGACCATTTTGACAACTCGTTTGAACTGGAGTTTAACCTGGCCGAGAAACAGAAGTGGGAGCTGCTCGAGTCTGTACGCAAATCCTCCGAAATGGCCGACATCCATTATATCCGCCAGAAAGAACCGCGCGGCCTGGGTCATGCCATCTGGTGCGCCCGCAAATTTATCGGGGATGAGCCATTCGCCGTACTGCTGGGTGACGATATCGTTGAAGCGGACAAGCCGTGCCTCAAACAGATGATTGAGGTATATGAACAATATAAATCCTCCATTGTAGGAGTACAGCCTGTACCTTGGGAAGAAGTATCCCGCTACGGGCTAGTAGACGGCACTTCACTGGCAGACCGGGTGTACAAGGCTAACCGGCTGGTTGAGAAGCCAAAGCGCGAAGATGCTCCTTCCAACCTTGCTATCCTTGGCCGCTATATTCTAACTCCGCGTATCTTCGATATGCTTGGCGAGCAGCAGGTCGGAGTGGGCGGAGAAATCCAGCTTACGGATGCCATTGCACGTCTTAGTGAAGTGGAACGCATTATTGCCTATGATTTTGAAGGCAGACGTCATGATGTCGGTGAGAAAATGGGCTTTATTCAAACCACCATTCACTACGCACTTCAGCATGAAGAGTTGAAGGAAGGGCTGCTGGATTATCTGAAGGAGATTATCAGCAGCGAGGCGGAGAAGGCCGGGAAGTAAGGGGATAGACGGATTTATTGTCTTATCCAAGTTAATATTTTTGCAAAATAAAAAGGAACGGCCCACGTCACAGTGGGCCGTTCCTTTTTTGTTAAGCTATTGCAGCCCGAATGCACCTAGAACTGCGTATTTGCAATTTGCTCAATTTGTGCAGCTTCCGCAGGGTCTGCTGCAATCAGCTTGTCATACACGGCCTGATCCGTGGCGGTACCACTCTTCTGAAGGGCTGCCAGATACCAGCGGGCAATCTCGCGGTTGGTCGCATCTCTGTAATCTGCAGTCAGACCAGACTGTAAGGTAGAAGTTGCTGCCGGAAGTTGACCGGCCATGAGCTGGATTCTGCCGGCGTTAAGTGTAAGAGCCGCAGGTGCTGCTTGCAATTGTGCCTGCAAATCGACTGACACTTGACTATATGCCGCAAGACCGATGTTCAGATGAAGAGCTTTGCCCGTAGCATCTTGCGCGGCAAATGACTGCTGAGCCAGCTCATATGAGCGGCTAATCAGCGAATTGTACCAGTTCGTATCCCAGAGTATTGTACTGCCGATAATATCTGCGTAACTATCATTAAAGCCCAGCTTCAAAGCTGCTGCTGAGGCTTCGTTATCACCTGCAAGCTGCTGGAGCTTGCCTGCATTCAGGGCGATCGTTGGTGTCACTGAGAACGGGCGGCCTTGCAGCTGTTCAGGCGGCAGAGTCTTCAAGTGCTCAATCCCCTCAAGCACATGATTATAAGTTTCCAAGCCTTTAGTGAGGTGTTCCTGTTTTTTAGTATCATCATTTTGAATATTTGCTGCAGCTGCGAGCGCTTGAGCACGGCTGATGAGCGCTTCATACCAATCAATATCCCAATTGAATTTATAGGCATTGTCACTGTATACGGCGAAGGCAAGATCACTTTGGCCTTTTAGATCGTAGTAGCTTGCCAGTTGTTTCAGAAGTTCTTTATTGTAGGGCTCGTCCTCAAGCGCACGGGACACAACAGTGAACGATTCCTCCAAAAACTGATCGTCGTTCATTTGCTGGAATACCTGCTGGTCCATGGCAGAAAGATAGATAGCGGATTCCGGATGAAACGGGCGGTTCTTTAGCGCTTCGACGAGTGGTGCCTTGAGTTCCTCATAGGAACTGCTTACACCTCTAAGATTTTTGCCTTTAATAGCGGCATTGCTGGAGCTGATATAGCTTAACTGAATGAACAGCAGGAATACAGTACCTGCGGCTATTACCGCCAGATAACCGTATCTGAAAGCAGATTTATTCCATTTCATTTGCAGCGGCTTACTGTCCATAACCGCAACCATTCCGGCGAGACCGAGAAAGACAAGGATACCCATAAATGCGTAACTCAAGTTAAAGTCCAGCAAACTGTGTACAAGAATTGAAAGAGCGATGATCAGATAAAAGAATCCGTTATCGAACTCATCCTTCTCACGTTTGATGTAGCCCCGGATATATTTATAGAAGATATAACCAATAAAGCTCATAAATACTATGAATCCGAGAATACCAACTTCAATTAAATACTGCAGGAAGAAGTTGTGAGCCTGGCGGCTAGTGTAGGGATTGTTCTGGTATTGCTCATAAAGCGAAGCCCAGCCACCACCACCTGCACCAAGGATAGGGTGATCCTTAACCACCTTCAAAGCATCCTTATAGAATGTAAAACGCTCTAGAACACTGTGCTGCTGGAAGTTAATGTTCTCCAGGCGGGTTGCCATATTCGCAGGCAGAATGTTACGGACGCCTGTCCCAATCAATAGGAAAGCTACTATACCTACAAGCACAGTTGAACCAATTGGCAGCCAGAGACCCGAGAGTTTGAGGGATTCCCAGCTTCCGAGTTTTTCGTGAAGCCATGGGGCTACAAAACGCTGAATAACCCATCCGAGTCCGGCAACTACCAGTGACGCTCCCAGAAGGTAAGTCCAGCCCTTGATAGCAGCGGGAGAGGTGAATGCAGCATTTAATTCGATTCCCAAATTCGTCAGCGGGCTTGTAACTACAAGCGATGCGATACCCGAAACAGCCAGGTGAAGAATCCAAAGAATCTGCTGTGCAGGTTTCAGAAACAGGAGCAGCAGGATGAATACCACAGGCAGCATAACGAGCCCCCCGCGGGATAACGTCAGCAGCAGCGAGACGATGATCGGCACCAGCATAAATCCGTGAGTCAGCGTACCATACCACTTTTTGGAGCGAATAAGAGCAAATACTGCAACAAACAGAAAGGCCATCAGGAAGGCAGCATATGTATTTGCATACTGGAAAATAGAAGTCAGCCGCAGACCGTTGGAGTCGGTCATAACGGCATCCAAGTATATACCATCCCGTACGGTGTTCGAGAACCACCCTACCAAACTGCCGGCCAATCGCGAGCCACCTAGCCAATTAAGAAGTCCAAAGCCTACGATAAAGTAAGCAACAGCAAGCACTGCGTTTTGAATGACAACATTTAGTTGCTTTTGCTTCAAGAGATATAACGCTATAATGAATATTGCAACATACATACTCTGTATGAACAGCAGATTCATCGCCATATAATGCGAAGCGGCGACAAAGAGCGACAGTGCATAGGTTACAGGTAGCAACAGTGAAACGACCGCCAGCAGGTCACGCTGATCCTCCAGCTTGAATTTATTAAAGTACAGGCCTATCCATACCAGAAGCAGTAAACCGCTAAGCAATGCAGATACATAAATAGGTTTCTCAAAGTCTATCTGCTGTCCGTTAAATAGTCCCACCTGAAATGGGGTCCATACCAAAAATACAATTAAACCCACGACCAACGCCCATATGGGGGTGGGTATCTTTTCTACCTTTCTCGACTGAACAGCATTTTTCCCGTATACTGGTTTCGACACGTTTTAATCTCCTTTTCCTGTAGGTACGACAATATTTTAACATAGTGTTTTATTTCCACCAAGCAACATTTGCATATCCAGTGAAGAGGTGAACAGACCTGAAGATACTACTTATACCTCCTACGGCATTTGATAATAAAATGGCTGGTCCAAGTATCAGATACTACAATTTCTATCTTGAGCTAAGCAAACAACACGAAGTGAGGATTTTACTAAGCGAACTGAATGGATTTACGGAAAAGTTGCCATGCGAGCTTCTCACCAGGAAGAGTTTGAATTATCAGTTGCAATGGTGTGATATTGTCATCACTCAGGGGTTGACGTTATTTTATTATCCTAAACTAAAAAAAGTTAATAAAATACTAGTCATAGATTTATATGATCCCTTTATATTAGAGAACCTGGAGATCAGACCAAATAACTTTTTGGGAAGCTCCTTATATAATGTGGATTTAAGAATTTTGAAGGAGCAGATCATGCAAGGAGATTACTTCATCTGCTCGAATGAAAGACAGATGGACTTCTGGGTGGGTATTTTGGCGATCTCCGGTGCTGTAGATGTCGAAAATTATGCACAAAGAAAAAGAATAGCAGATACTATCGGATTGGTTCCATTTGGAATACCGAATGAAAATCCAGAAGCAACTACCCCACACATTTTAAGAGAAAATACACCGGGATTCCACAATGATGATTTTATTGTTATATGGAGTGGAGGCACTTGGGGATGGCTTGATTTAGATACTGTAATTGATGCTTTTGCTTTGCTTAAGGAAGCTAATCCGAGAGTTAAGCTGTACATAATGGGGGGGCAACAAAACGATAAACTTAAAGAGAAATGTGAAAAAAAAGGTGTTCTGAATAAAAATGTATTTCTCGGGAATTGGGTTCCATATAATGAACGACAAAATTATTTGCTGGATAGTGATATCGGTTTAGTTACTCATTTTGATTCATTAGAGACAAGATATTCTCATAGAACTAGAGTTTTAGATTATATTTGGTGTGAACTTCCAGTTGTCTCTACTAAAGGTGATTATTTAACTGATGAGCTTATAGTTAACATGAAATGTGGAGTTTCCATAGAATATACGAATTCCGACCAGTTAGCTGCAGTGATTTTAAAATTAGCCAATGATGATGCTACTATCTCGAAATTCAGTTCAAATATGGCTTCTATAAAAAATGATTTACGGTGGCAGGTTGTAATGAAAGATCTGATGGAATATTGCAGTAGTCCGTATAAGGTTAAAAAACACAAGGAAAACTTCTTGCTACGTACTTGTGATACTGTTATTTACAAAGCGAAAAAAACGATCTATCACTTGAAAAATAAAATAAAGAGATGAGAGTAAATGATAATAATAAGCTCTGCTGAAAGCTTTGTGAGCTTTATTATGGTTGAGACACTGGCAGGGTTTTCATGCGATGATAATGGGTGGAGGTTTGTTCATGAATAAGATTGGTCGGTTTTACCGTCTTTTATTAAAGATATTTAAAGTTCTTTTTAATAAAAATAGGACCAAGGCTGCTTTGAGGAAAGCCTCTGCAGTCCTTAAGCGATTTGGATGGGTAGGTTTGGTGAAAGCGATAAAAAATAAAGCATCTAACCGCCAGCTTTTAGAGGGACTTGTTGACTTCGGGGAAGAAGCGATGGAAGAACTCCCTTATACTGGGTCTGAATTTGTTGCTGGTGATAACACTGGGCGGAAAATTTTCAGGCAGCAACAAGAGGAGTATCCCCAAGGAATTATTGCACAAATGGCTGCTGCGCTACAGAAAAAAATCCGTTTTAGCATTGTTATACTTTTGGAACGTGCTGATGTAAGCTTACTAAGAAAGACATTAAAATCTATTCAAGCACAGGTTTATGGAGAATGGGAAATATGGGTTGTTGATACGGGCTCTAAAGACAGAAGGAGCCTGAACTTTTTAATTGGAGAAGCGCAAAGAGACAATCGCATAAATATCATAGAGCAAGATGGCCGGCAAACTGATAAAGTAGACGCCTACAATAAAGTTTTGAACAATGCATCAGGAGAGTTTGTATTTTTTATGCATTCGGGTGACCAGCTAACTTTCGATGCTCTTTATTGGGCAGCTTGTAATATAAACGAAAACGAGGGAACCAAGCTCCTCTTCTCTGATGAATGCTATATAAATGAGAGTTCTGATATTTTTAGGTTCTTTTTCAAACCGGCATGGTCTCCTATGTTAATGATTACTTCAGCCTATCCCGGGAACTTCTCTGTATTTGAAAAGAAAACTTTACAGGAATGCGGCGGTTTTAATACAGATTCATATCACAGCTCAATATTTGAAACAACTTTGCGTCTCTCTAAGTATAAAGGAGATATTCAGCATGTGGAGCGAATCTTATATTTAACATACGCCATGGAGAAGACAATGGAGGCGCGTTCCCGAGAACTGGCTAGCCAGGCAAATGCATTGTCAAAACACATGAGTGAAATGCACTATCCGGCAATTGTATATGAACGTGACGGACATAATTTTATTTCCATGAGCCGTAGCGAAGCTCCTCTTGTCAGTATAATTATATCCACAGATCATAAGGCTACTATTATGAATCGTTTGCTCCAGTTACTTAGAGATACTGCATATCCCAATATAGAAATAATTATTGTAACTAATTCGGGATTAACAGAACAAATTGGACAGCTGTTAACTGGTCTGGGTGAGAGATTAGTTCTTTGCCCTTATGATGGGACTTATAATGTTTCAAGGAAATACAACCTTGGTGCACAAAGAGCCAGTGGAGAGTACCTTGTTTTTCTTCGGGATAATATGTACGTTGCGCAGAGGGATTGGTTAAATCACCTTTTAAATACGTTGGATTATCCGGGTGTCGGAGCTGTTTCGCCGACTGTTATTAACCCGGAGGGAAGAATAGTTTATGCTGGGGGAACGATTGGACAACAAAGCGGTGAACTGTTTTGGAGCGGTTTTGCAGGACAATCATTTTATACTAAAGATGAGCGTGAATTAACAATCCATATGGGAAGGGAAGTCCATGCCCTTAGCAGCTTCTGCTTCTCAGTCCGCAAGGATGTTTTTTTTCAGGTTGGCGGGCTAAACGAAAGAGACACTCCGAATAGTTATAATGATTTGGATTTCAGTTTTCGAATACAGAATGTGAATCTGAATTGTGCTTTTGTATCGACAAGCGTCCTTTTTGCTGAAGAAACATTAAATATTAAAGACGTTATTCCGAGGGATAGATCTTATATATATATGATTAAACACTGGAATACAAAATTAAAAAAAGATAACTTTTTCTCCAAGAGTATGCTGAAATATATTACAGAGAGTGATCTGGTTTTTAATCAATTGTACCTTCCTGAAAAAATGCCCCAAGGAGAAAAAGGGAATATTCTGCTTGTGAGTCATGAACTGTCTCGGACAGGCTCCCCACAGGTTGTATTTGAAGCGGCCAAGGTTCTGAAAAACACGGGATATTTTCCTGTTGTGGCCTCACCTGAAGATGGCCCACTTTCAAAAGATATATTTGAGGAAGGGATTCCTGTCATTATTGACAGAGATCTTGCGAAATATAGGGCTTATCGTCCGAACGAGGTGCCCAAAACTATAAGTCCTGGAATAGATAACATGTTAAGTGCATTTGATCTTGTGCTTGCCGCCTCTATTGTTAGTCATAACCTTATCAATTGTTACAATGGTTCGGATATTCGTATTCTTTGGTGGATTCATGACGGTTCGACGGGATTAGATTTACTCAAACGTTATTTGCCTCAAAAATTAAATAGTAATATTTCAGTTTATTGTGGTGGCAAATACGCACAGGAAGTGTTGGCGAGGTGTCGGCAGGGGTATAATTCCGAAGTGCTTCTGTATGGCGTGAAAGATAGGGCTACTTTAGAGGAGGAAAAGGAATTATCTGAGAAAATTTTATTCCTTTTCCCCGCGACTTTTGAAACAAGGAAAAATCAAAAGTTATTATTGGAAGCGGTAGGTATGTTGCCTCAAGCGTTTGCTGAAAAAGCAGAGTTCTTGCTGCTTGGAAAGGTTAATGAGGAGTTCTACTACCAAGAGCTGCAAAGCAAAGCTAAGGAGTTACCGAACGTTAAGATTTCCGGTCCTGTTCCGTATAGTCAGTTGATGAATATTTATCGTGAAACTTCATGTGTGGTTGTTCCATCCATCGATGATCCTCTGCCTGTTGTTTTGACAGAAGCTATGATGATGTCGAAAATTGTTCTTTGCTCTGACATGACAGGGACAGCCCGGTATATCGAAGATGGTGTGAACGGATTTGTATTTAGTTGCAAGAGTGCATTGGAGTTAAAACAGAAAATTGAGTTTATCATCAGCAATTTTAATGCTTTGGATAAATTGCGCGCGGCAGGCAGGGGAACATATGAGAAATATTTTTCTCAGGAGAAATTTTCTGTGGACTTAATCTCAGTGATGGAAAAAAACATAAATCGATTTGCGGAGGAAAACAAGTGAAAAAGTACGTAATTCTTGGTGGAAGTGGTTTTATTGGTCGGAAATTGGTCAGTAGATTAAGTAAAGATAATTATGTATTAGTGGCGGATTTAACTTGTAGTCCTGAATATGAGGGGATGAAGAATGTTTCTTTTGTGAAGTTTAATTTTACAGAAGAAGAAAGCTTTGCTCCGCTCTTAGATGAGACTGATACTATTGTTCATCTGGTAAGTACCTTGTTTGCTAAAGATGGTACTGATAATCTTGCATCTGAAGTGTCGGCTAATGTTATTTCAACAATTCGTCTTTTAGAAGATATGGTAGGAACTAAAACAAATCTTCTTTTCCTGTCTTCTGGGGGGACAGTTTACGGAGAAGGAGGGGAGCTTCCAGCTGTAGAAGATGACCCGAAACACTCTTTTTGCGGCTATGCCCTTACTAAGACAATGATCGAGGATACCTTAGAGTTATATAAAAATCAGCATGGACTGCGTTATCGGACTGTGCGTTTGAGCAACCCTTACGGGTTTATGAGTAATTCAAACCGCATGCAAGGTCTGATTCCTATTCTTGTAGATAGGGTTATGCAGGGTGAACCGGTTACTATATGGGGGGACGGTGAAAACATTCGGGACTATATTTTTATAGATGATGTACTTGATGCACTTGAAGCAATTTTAAACTATGAAGGAGACGAGAATATTTTTAATGTTGGCTCTGGAATAGGATACAGTATCCATGAAATTTTGAGTTTTGTAATAAATATGTTGAAGCCTGAATTGCCACCAGCTATTCAATATTCTCCATCTCGAAAATGTGATGTAATAAAAAATATTCTTAACATTGAAAAAGTTACTGCCTGCACAGGTTGGAAACCAAAAACCGGAATTGAAGAGGGGATAGAGTTGGTGATTCGTGAGTTTGAATCCAGAAAAAGATCTTCACTCTCTTCTTTGGAATAGGTTGTTGATATGGTGGGGGATTTGCAGTTCCTGAATCAAGAAACAGTTGCTCAGTACCAGTCAATGATGGAGCATAATTTCTTATGGCCGAACTGGGAGCCGACAGTCGAATGTATTGATAACGGTATAATTGTCCCGGCAGAAGCTTTTAATGATGAGTTAGGTAATTATAAATATCGTGGCGGGGTATTAGATGCTGAGGGTGAATTTGTTAAATCCTCAGGTTTATATAAGGGATTAGATTTTGGGAAAGAACTTTTGTCTATGGCGGAATGTCCAGTTATCAATCCGGATGACTGCTTGTATATTGATGAGGAAGTTGTATATTATGGTTTTTTTATTTATCATTGGGGGCATTTTTTGTTTGAGTCAACCAACCGATTATGGTACTACCTACAGGGGGATTTTAAAGCTCGAGGGACTAGGTTAGCAGGCATTTATCTGAACAAAAAGCCGGATGGGAATTTTCAGAGCTTTCATGAGCTGCTGGGAATTGAGCAGGATGATCTTATGTTTCTGAATCGTCCAATTAGGTTTAAGCGTGTAATTGTACCTAAAGCTTCCTGCATATTAGGAAGTACAAGGGATTTTTATTATTCGAAAGAGTTTTTAATTCCATTTAATATAATCTATGACTCCATCACTGCAAGCCCATCAAAAAAGATTTACCTCACCCGTGCTGAACTGCAGATGGGAAATACTATCGGCGAGGAAGCGATTGAGGATAATTTTAGAAGAAACGGTTTTGAAATCATAGCTCCAGAGAATGAGACATTGCCAAGATTAGTATCTCTACTAAAAGGGGCAGAAGTAGTTGCTGGGCTAAGTGGGTCCAATACTCATAATTTTTTGTTTGCTTCTGGTTGTAAGGCAGTCATTCTTAATCGTATGCAAGGAACAAATTATCCACAAGAAATGGTTCATCAGTCCAGAAATATTCAAGCTGTTTATATAGATGTTTACTCTACGTTTTTACCGGTTACTCACGGTAATGGTCCATTCTTAGTAACAGTTAATGAAAATTTATTTAACTATCAAACTATTGCGGGGATGTTCCCGTATAATTTTTCTTCGCACATTTCTGATGATGAAATTGCGACTTTCTTAAAAGAATGGGGCAGAATATATCACGGAAATGAATCTGCTGCGACATTATTGGAATTATATTACAATGATATGAAAAAGATTATTGAACAAAACTATTCATTCTTTCTGAAAAATGAACAGGGAATCCAGAATAAAGTAACAAAAAGGAAAATTCACTTTTTATATTGGCTTCATAAGTATGGACTGAAGAAGATACACGAGATGGTTAACACGGACAAAAGTAGGCTGTCCGATTTGAATGTTATAAAATATTCATATTACTTTAATGAACGATGGTATCGGAAAAAATATATGATCAATGTGAAAAATGTTGAACCCGCTGAGCATTATCTATATATTGGCTTCAAAGATGGTAACGACCCATCTCCGCGTTTTTCTACTGATGGTTATTTAAACCTATATCCTGACATCCGCGAAGGCACAATCAATCCGCTCTGGCATTATGAGAAACATGGGAAATATGAAGGGCGCCAATTTGTCAAAAAAGCTAAAAGTAACTTTTAAAGGGATGAGTGTAAGTGGCTAAATTAAACTTGGAATATTCTATTGGATACGATCAGTATATAGACAAAGAAGAAGACATGCTTCTGGCTCATTACCGTGGCGAGAATCAAATCGAAAATCCACGAGATACTCTTTTTTACCTAACAACAACGGAAAGAGAGAATATTTTGGCTTGGTATCCATTCGAAAATAAGGAAGTTCTTGAGATTGGTTCGGGGTGTGGGTGTATTACTGGTACTCTTTGCGATGCTAGTAGAAAAGTTATTTCTGTAGAGCAGTCTCAAAAACGTGCACGAATTACTTTTGAACGACACAAAGAAAGAGAAAACCTTGAGGTGTTTGCTGGAAATATCATAGATATTCCATTTGAACAGAAATTTGATTATATAATCTTGATTGGGGTTCTAGAGTATTCAAGACGATTTTTTTCAGAATATCCGGAGGATGAATTTTTCTTAAAAACTATACGTAATTTGCTGAAACCGGAGGGCATCTTACTGATTGCCATTGAAAATCGTTATGGTATAAAATATTTTGCTGGAGCTAACGAAGATCACCTAGGTGAACCTTATGTATCACTGACAGGATACTCTAATATGAATGTGAAAACATATGGAAAACAAGAGCTGGAGAAATTGCTTAGTAACTCCGGCTTCCCAAAAACCAACTTTTATTATCCGTTTCCTGATTACAAGCTACCTTCAGTGATTTTTTCGGATAAAAAGCTTCCATCAATTGCGGAAGCTTCGCTTCTCCCTATCTATACCTATGGTAATCCTGTAAACTTCTCTGTTCAGGAAGCAATGGCTGGAATTGCCGAAAACGGACAAATTGACTTTTTTTCAAACAGCTTTCTGGTTGAGGCCGGAACAACTGAAAGCTCATTTTCAGATGTTACATTTGCTAAGTTTCAGCCGAAAAGAAATGAGGACTATCAAATTATTTCCATTCAAAGAGAAGGTGGGGGGATAATTAAACGCCCCAGAAGTTCGAAAGCGCGGATACATCTGGAAAACTACCGAAAAATACATGAAAAAATTGACAATGCAGGTATAAGGATTTGCAAAGTTCGAAAATCTTTAACGAATGATGAATGGCATGCTGAGTATATTGAGGGTCAGTCTATCTCTGATTTAGTGGAAATGGCAGGACAAAAAAATGGAAAAGACAGTGTAATAGAAGAGATTCAGAGTCTAGTGGATTATTTTTATAGTCTTAGCGAAGCTGTAATGTTAGATCAGCCTATAATTGAAGAATTAAAAAATGTGTATTCAGGCGAAACCTTTGTACTAAAGTATGGGCTTATGGATCTTAACGCAAGTAACCTCTTGTTCCAGAGAGAGGCTGGCTATATAATTATTGATCAAGAATGGGAAGAATCTAAGCAAGTTCCGACCGATTATGCAATTTTAAATTCTATAGGATACCTGTATTCGACGTGCCCTACAGTTCGTGGGTATTATTCAATAACCGAACTTTTAGATCGATTTGGGTTTTCACAAGAAAAAATAGCGGTTTTAGAAAAAGTATCTGATTTCTATTTTAAAGTAAAAAATCAAATACTGGACGAAGAAAAAAATATGATTTTTGAGCGACTTAGCCATTACAAGATTTCTCTGAATAATGAAAGCAATTTAGATGCTGAATTTGCTACACTTTCTGCTCATGCAAAACGAGTCGAAGATGAGTTGCATCATCGAAATGAGCAAGTAGGATTTTTAAGTGAGAATTACAACAGGGTTGTAGCACAAATAGAGCAATTAGAAATACAGCTTCATGAGAGAAATGAGCAAGTCGCTCATTTGAGTGAAAACTACAACCGGGTTGTAAAAATGATTCAGGATTTCCAGCAGAACAGCTGAAGAAAAACTGATCGAGTAATGGGGGAAAAGCATGTTTAGTAGATTTAATGAAATTATTCAATATAGAGGAACTATCAGTGGTCTCGTGAAAAGAGATCTGCGAGGCCGTTACAAGGGATCTGTAATGGGTTTTTTTTGGAATCTAATTATCCCGCTTTGTCAAATGTTGGTGTATATAATGGTTTTTTCGCAAGTTATGCGATATGATGTTCCGAACTATTATTTATTCTTAGTTGTAGCAATGATGCCCTGGCTAACCTTTACTGACTGTATGTCACAAGGGACGGTAAGTATTGTAGGACAATCAAATCTTGTGAGTAAAATTTACTTTCCAAATGAAATAATTCCAATATCTACTGTTATTGCGAGATTTATTAATCTATTGTTGACATTTATTCTTATATTCGCGCTGATTTTTATAGGCGGACTTGGATTCAACTTCGAGGCATTACTTTATCTTCCATTGGTAATAGCAATCCAATTTATAATGGCTCTGGGAATAACAATTATCTTATCAGCAGTTACTGTTTATTTTCGCGATGTTCAGTATATTGTTCAAATGGTTCTGATGGCGGGCGTTTGGGTAACACCGGTTTTGTTTGAACCTGATATGGTAAATGGGTTTTTGGCTTCTATACTTGCCTGGAATCCACTTTCTCCAGTGATTAGCGCCTATAGACAAATACTTTATTATAAGGAAATTCCGGATATATCAAGTTTGTGGATAGCTGCTGCTTTTGCATTGGTCCAATTGATGATTGCTGAGTTTATTTTCCGCAAGCTTGAGCCTGGTTTTGCGGAAGAGATATAGTTACAGGAGGATAACAATGTCTGAAGATATAGTTATTGAAGTTAAAAATGTGAAAAAATCTTTTAAGTTATTTGCAGATAAAAGCCAAACGTTGAAGGGAATCCTCTCTAATGTAAAACGAGCAAAGTTTGAGCGGCGAGATATAATAAGAGGTATAAGCTTTGAGGTTAGAAAAGGTGAGGTTATAGGCCTTATCGGAAAAAATGGTTGTGGCAAAAGTACAACATTAAAGATGCTCTCCAGGCTCCTAAAGCCTAATGAAGGGGAAATAATAATTAGAGGAAGATTATCCAGTCTAATCGAATTGGGAGCAGGCTTTCATCCAGATATGACAGGCCGTGAGAACATTTACGTAAATGCCTCCATATTTGGCTACACTAACAAGGAAATTGATGCAAAACTTGATGAAATTATAGAATTTTCTGAACTAGAAGATTTTATTGATTCGCCAGTAAGAACATATTCTTCAGGTATGTACATGCGTCTTGCCTTTTCAGTAGCTATTAATGTTGACCCAGAGATTCTTCTGGTAGACGAAATATTGGGTGTGGGTGATGCAGCATTTCAAACAAAATGCTTTAATCGCATTATGGCTATGAAGGACAGCGGGATGACTATCGTAATTGTATCTCATACAACAAGTCAAATAGAGAAACTATGTAATAGGGCAATTTGGCTTGAGAACGGCCTTATTAGGGAAGATGGCCCGGCTCGGGTAGTGTGTCCTAATTATCTTGAAGAAATGGAGAATCTAAGAATACAGAGAGCTGAAATGGAATATCAAAACCTCATTAAAAATAGTACAGATGTAGGGCTAGCTAAGAAGGAAAACCGAAGTCTTACATGTCGTGATATTGCGCCCCAGTATGATCCTGACTCCCGTAGAAGTGGTAATGGAGATGTTGAAATCACAAATGTGGTAGTAGTCGATGAAGAGGGGAAAGAAAAACAGATTTTTGATAAAGGAGAACCATTTGCAATCAATATGGCCTATAAAAGTGCTATGGATGGTGTACCTGTAAGTGTTACAGTAGGTTTGGTCAGAGATGATGGTGTTCCGTGTTATGAGGTATCTACTGAAAGTGATACAAGAAGGAAATTTCAAGCTCTGAAAGAGGGACGTATTCAATTTTCCTTTTTAAACAATAACTTAGTAAACGGAAAATATTTTTTGAATGTATATATTTATGGCAACAGTGGAGTTGAGTACGATATTCTCAGAAGAATTGTCGCTATATCTATTAAAAGTGAAGAAACAAATGAATCAGGTGTTGTTAGCATGCGCCACGTTTGGGATGTAGACGGGATGATTATCAAAAAATAGTGGGGAACGAGATATGGGAAAGTATGTAGACTTGTTTGTCAACGAAGACAATGCCCGGGCTTACATGGAAAATGAGAAGCAAGAATATCTAAGGAAAACCCCTCTGACCGTTAAAGAGGTTGAAGGGGGGATAATCCTTCCAGCTAAAGGGGATTCATCGGTTTCCTGGGCTCTTGGTGGGGTGCTAGACAAAGAGGGTCATTTCGTAAAGGAATCTCAGACCAGGGATGGGCATCTTTTCGGGGGCTTTTACGATTATGATAAGCAGTCTGTGCAGGAATGTGATGAGACTGTAGTATTTATGGGACCGTTTGTAGCTCATTGGGGACACTTTATATGTGATCAAATTTCAAGATTATGGTTTATACTCCCAGACGTCAAGAAGTTGCGGATAGCTTATTGCGGTTGGAATTGGGGGAATGAACAGACGAGTCTGTGGGGGAATTTTCTCGAATTTATGTACCTACTTGGACTTAGTGAGGATCAATTAATTGATGTGAGAAAGCCTATGCAGTTTCGTTCTGTGATTATTCCTGAATTTTCCTACATTGAGAGGAATTATTATACTGAGGATTTTAAAGATATTTATCGTACTATTGTTTCAAACATTAATGTACCCGACATAACACCTTATTCTCATGTTTACTTTACGCGCGGGAAATTTTCTGCTGCTCTAAATAAGGAGCGTGGAGAAGAAGAGATTGAAGCCTTGTTCGCAGCAAATGGATACAAGGTATTGGCTCCTGAGCAATTGACGTTGAGTGAGCAAATTTATTACTTACGGAATTGTGACAGTATGGCAGCAGTATCAGGGAGTATTACACATAATTTATTATTTGCTAAAGAGGGGCAAAAAGTAATCGTCCTAAATAAAATGGAGTTAATGAACGGTTATCAAATGGTAATTGATAATATTATGGATGTTAAAATCTCCTGTATTGATGTGTATGTGAAATTATTCCCTGTCTGCTTCGGTTTAGGTCCATTTTTGATGGGTTTTAATGGGAATCTAAAAAGGTTTGCAAAAGAAAAAGATATGATTATTCCTCGAAACTTGCAGTTTAATATAAAAACTATAAAAAATTATATCTGGTATTTCTTGAAATTCGCACGGATTTATGCAAAAAAACATAACAGAAAAATGCTTATATCCCAGCAAAATTCAGTCAGAATAATTAAAGAAGAAATAAGGGCTCGGAATATATAAAAACTGCAGAGCTTTATCCATGTTAACTAAGTGGGAGTAAGCATAGTATAAATTAAAAATAAAGGAGCCTTTTCATGAAACTTCTCATTACCGGCGGGGCCGGCTTTATCGGCAGCAATTTCGTAATTTACATGCTGCAGCAGCATCCTGAATACAAAATCATTAACGTAGATGCATTGACCTATGCAGGAAACTTGGAAAACTTGAAATCTGTGGAAGGTAATCCGAACTATACGTTCGTCAAAGCAGACATCACGGATGTTGCGGCGATGGATGAGCTGATTGGCCAGGGCGTGGATGTTGTGGTCAATTTTGCAGCGGAGTCGCATGTGGACCGGAGTATTCTAGAGCCGGATGTATTTGTGAAGACGAATGTGCTGGGGACTCAGGTGCTGCTTGATGCGGCGAAGAAATACAATGTGACAAAGTTTGTGCAGGTGTCTACGGATGAGGTATACGGAACGCTGGGTGAAACGGGGCTATTTACGGAAGAAACGCCGCTGACTCCGAACAGTCCGTATTCCGCGAGCAAGGCTGGCGGCGATTTGCTTGTGCGTGCTTACCATGAAACCTTTGGCTTGCCGGTTAATATTACCCGCTGCTCCAATAACTATGGCCCTTATCAATTCCCGGAGAAGCTGATTCCGCTGATGATCTCCCGCGCGCTGAATGATGGAGCACTGCCGGTGTACGGCGACGGGCTTAATATCCGTGACTGGTTGTATGTAGAGGACCACTGCAGCGCAATTGACCTCGTGATTCATAAAGGTGTTAATGGTGAAGTGTACAACATCGGCGGCAACAATGAGCGGACGAATGTGCATATTGTAAAAACCATTTTGGAGGAGTTGGGCAAACCGGAATCCCTGATTACTTATGTGCAGGACCGTCCCGGCCATGACCGCCGTTATGGTATTGATCCGACGAAGATTACCAACGAGCTGGGCTGGAAGCCGAAGCATACGTTTGAGACGGGCATTAAGGAAACGATTCAGTGGTACCTGAACCATAAGGAATGGTGGACCCGCATCCAGTCCGGGGAATATCAGAAATATGCCGAGCTTCAATACGGCAGCCGCCTGGGGGACTCTCTGTAATGTCCACAATGAAGGTGCTTGTTACGGGAGCGAACGGACAGCTGGGCCAGGACCTTGTGCTGCTGCTGCAAAAGCAGGGGCATGAGGTGCTCGGCTGTGACCGCCAGGAGATGGACATTACGGATCTCGACCAGTGTATTCAGGTCATCGCAGGATTTCAGCCCGACGCTGTCATTCACTGTGCGGCCCATACAGCGGTGGATGCAGCGGAGACGGATATTGATGCTGCATATCTGATCAATGCTGCCGGAAGCCGGAATGTAGCGCTTGCTGCCGAGAAAACCGGAGCTAAACTGGTGTATATCAGTACCGATTATGTTTTTGACGGCAAAGGTACAAAGCCTTACCACGAATATGACAATACAGATCCTCAGAGCATTTACGGCAAGTCCAAGCGGGCAGGCGAGATATTGGTACAGTCCCTGTCCTCCAAGTATTTCATTGTTCGCACTTCCTGGGTGTATGGCAAATACGGCAACAACTTTGTCAAAACGATGCTGAAGCTGGGTCAGGAAAAGCCGCTGCTGCAGGTTGTGAATGACCAAAAAGGTTCTCCCACCTACACAGTGGATTTGGCTGGGTTCCTGCTGGAGCTGATCCAAACTGAGAAGTACGGCGTATACCATGCTTCTAATAGTGAATCCTGTACCTGGTACGAGTTTACGCAAGCAATCTTTGCTGAGGCAGAAGATATTCTGGGCCTTAAGTTCACCGCTAAGCTGGAACCGTGCGGTACGGATCAATTCCCGCGTCCGGCGCCCCGTCCAGGCTACTCGGTGATGGACCATCTGTCGATCCGGACCAACGGATTCCAGGATATACGGCCATGGCGTGAGGGACTTAGAGACTTTTTGCTGGAGCTTAAAGAGTAGAGTATGAAGGAAACTCCTTAACCGTTATTGCGGGAAAGGAGTTTTTTTGCTGTGGAACCAGTACTCCTGAAAGGCGGCATAGCCGCGCTATTCTGTTTTCGTTATAATGGAAAGCAGCAGCTTTTCAAAAAAAGACCGAATACGAAAACATAGAGGGCCCAAATGAACAACAAAACAGTCAGTGTACATATCGTTACCTATAACAGCGCAGATGATATTGCAGATTGTCTTACAGCGGTGCTTGCCCAGAACTACCCGATCAAGCAGATTGTGGTCGTGGATAATGACTCAAAGGATGGCTGTGCACAAAAGCTACGGGAGTTTTACAGCAGAGTAGAGGCAGAATACCGCCAAGGTGAGCAGCCTGGTGCTGAGGATTCAGGAGCTGCCGGTACTGATAGTGCAGCATACAAAACCATCATGACCGCTCTCCCCGAGCTGCTTCTCCTGGAAAACAAACTCAACACCGGCTTCGCCCCCGCCCACAACCAGGCGATAGCTGCCACTGATACAGATTATGTGCTGGTACTGAACCCGGATCTGACGCTGGCCCCAGACTATGTATCAAGGCTCATCATGCAGATGGAGTCTAACTCCCGGATTGGCAGTGCTACGGGCAGACTTCTGCTGAAGGCTGATCCTACTCTGATAGACAGCACAGGACTGCGGATGAATAGGGCCCGGAGGGCGTTTGACCGTGGGGCCGGTGAACCTGCCATCCAGTGGATGGAGTCGGGAGAGGTATTCGGCGTTTCCGGTGCGGCTGCAATGTATTCCCGGCAGATGATTGACGATATCACTGTCGAAGGAGAGTTTTTTGACGGCGATTTTTTTGCCTATAAAGAAGATGTAGATGTTGCGTGGCGGGCGGAGCTGTTCGGGTGGAAAGGCTACTATGATGCCGAAGCAGTGGGTTACCATGAACGGGGCTGGAAAACGTCAGGGCGGAGCGGGAAGCCGATGTTTATCCGGCGGATTTCCTACATTAACCGATATAAAACGATATACAAAAATGAACCGGCAAACACGCTCCTGCGGACCTTAATCTATTCTTTGCCTTACGAGATTGCTGCCCACGGGTATATGCTGCTTAGGGAACCCAAGCTGATTACGGCATGGTCTACCTTTTTCTCACAGCTTAGTAATCTTAAGCGGAAGCGGCGTTATATCCAGGCTAAGGCTGCGGCAGCGAAGGGCAGAACCAGCAAGTAGAAAAATACACAGAGTCGATATTACTGCCTGTGAAGCCAACAGCTGGACTGTTTTTTCTGGTATCCGCAAAGCATTTATGTAAAACCCTCCCTATCGGCCTATGCCTACCAGGGAGGGTTTTATGTTATAATGGTTGTCGATAGATTACTATTTTTGTCAGGAGCGTAGTGCAGTGAATGTAGATGTAAGTATATTAATTCTCAATTACAACACCTGCCGCCTGACGATGGACTGCATCAGGTCGGTATATGAATCGGAAACGGACTATTCCTATGAAATTATTTTAATAGACAATAACTCTCATGATAATTCGGTAGAACAGATCAGACGGGAGTTTCCGGACCTCACGCTGATTGCCAATTCAGAGAATGTCGGGTTTGCCCGCGGCAATAACCAGGGGATGGAGGCTGCCTCCGGCCGTTATGTGCTGCTGCTCAATTCCGATACGGTTGTCCGCCGGGATACGCTGGAGACGATGGTATCCTTCATGGACAGCCGGCCAGATCTTGGTGCTTCTGGCTGTAAGGTGATTTTGCCGGATGGCTCGCTGGATAAGGCCTGCAAGAGAGGGTTTCCGACGCCGTCTGCCTCCTTCTATTATGCGTTTGGCTTCAGCAGGCTGTTTCCGGATAAACCCAAATACAACGGCTACCAGCTGGGTTACCTGGACCCTGACCAGGATTATCCCGTAGATGCCCTTGTCGGCGCATTTATGCTGGTCCGGCGGGAGACCATTGAGCAGGTTGGCGGATTGGATGAAGCGTTTTTTATGTATGGTGAGGATCTGGACTGGTGTTACCGGATTAAAGAGGCCGGCTGGGGGATCCACTATTACCCTGCAACCTCCATCGTGCATTTGAAGGGCGGCAGCGCGCGGCGCAGGCCGTTCAAGATCGTCTATGAGTTTCATAGAGCGATGATTTTGTTCCACCGCAAGCATTATCGCAAGCAGTACAACAGTATGATAAATGGAGCGGTATACGCTGGAGTAGGCGTCAAGTTTCTGCTGTCGCTCGGAGTAAATGCCCTTAGAAATCCACGGCCCGTGCCTTCCCCGGCACAGAGCCTGGCAGGGTCTATGGAAGCAGGACGGCAGAATGAATCAAAAGCTGAGGTGAGATTATGATTCGCCGTAACCAGAGATTTTTGACACAGCTGTATATGGTTGCCGACTTTCTGGTAATCCAGTTGTCCTTTCTGGCGGCATGGTGGCTGAAATTCCGGAGCGGCTGGCTGGAATCCTATAATACACTACCTGTAGAATCCTATGCTTATTGGAGTTTTGTGTATGCTGCGGTTGCTGTGCTGATCGGGATTGTGCTGTCCCTGTATGTCCCGAAGCGCAAGAAGCGGTTCGTCGAGGAGTTCCTCAAGATTTTTCAAGTGCATATCATGGCTATCTTCATCCTGCTTGGCCTGATGTTTTTCCTGAAGGAAATCGACGTATCCCGGCAATATCTTGCCATTTACATGGGCTTTAATATTCTTTCCATTATGCTGTACCGTTATGTGCTCAAAAAAATGCTTAAGTCTCTGCGTCAAAAGGGTCTGAACAGACAGTTTGTACTGATCATCGGTGCAGGCACGCTGGGCAAAAGATTCTACAATAATCTCGAGCAATACCCCGAGCTGGGGTATGAGGCTGTAGGGTTCCTGGATGATTTCCATGTGTGGGACGGGATCGAGGAGCAACGCTACAAGCCGATTCTCGGCAAGGTGGATCAGCTGTCCGGAATCCTGGAAATGCTGCCGGTGGATGAGGTGATCCTGGCGCTCCCGCTGGATGCCCACTCGAAGTATCCTTCCATTATTGCCGCCTGCGAGAAAGCGGGTGTGCGCACGCTGATCATCCCGGATTTCTTCGATTACCTGCCTGCGCGTCCTTACTTTGACAACTTTGCCGGGATGCCGATGATCAATGTGCGCGATATTCCGCTGGATATGGCCGGGAACAAGCTGGCCAAACGGCTGTTTGATATTGTGTTCTCGCTGTTCGCGATTATTATGCTGTCCCCGGTCATGCTGATTGTAGCTGTAGGTGTCCGGCTGACCTCTCCGGGTCCTGTGATCTTTAAGCAGGAGCGGGTGGGATTGAACCGCCGCAACTTCATGATGTATAAGTTCCGGTCGATGAAGATGCAGCGTGACGGGGAAGAGGATACCGGCTGGAGTACGAAGGAAGATCCCCGCCGTACCCGGTTTGGGACGTTTATCCGCAGAACAAGCCTGGATGAGCTGCCGCAATTTTTTAATGTGCTGTTCGGCCAGATGAGCGTGGTGGGACCGCGTCCGGAACGTCCTTATTATGTACAGCAGTTCCGCGGCGAAATTCCCAAGTATATGGTGAAGCATCATGTGCGTCCGGGCATTACCGGCTGGGCCCAGAGCAACGGCCTGCGCGGCGATACGTCGATTGAGGACCGGATCAAGCATGATATTTTCTATATTGAAAACTGGTCGCTGCTGTTCGATATCCGGATTATTTTCAAGACGATCCGCAACGGCTTCAAAAACGCTTACTGATCTTATACCTGACATTGAAACGGTTGCTCCCCTTTTATAAGGCACAGCCGTTTTTTCTTTTTCCAATTCCAGACCGGTAAAGGAAACTATTAATGATGAACAAAAAAAAGCTAACCGCATTCGTTATCATGATTCTGGGACTCTCTCTCCTGTTCCTGATTACCTTGGGGGAGGAAGAAGAGCCTGCAAACGGCTTCGCTGCCCACCGGGTAGTCGCACACGCTATGGGAGGCATTAACGGGTATACCTATACCAACGCACTTGACGCTTTTGTCGCCAATTATGAACAGGGAACACGTGTGTTTGAGACGGATCTTCTGCTTACAACAGACCAGGAGCTGGTTGCCCGCCATGAGTGGACCGGGAATATGAGCCGGCTGCTGGGCCAGCTGGAGGTGCTTCCTGCGGCCAAACAAGGAACCGTACTGAGTTATGCGGAGTTTATGGACAGCCCGATTCTGGGTATTTATTCTCCGCTGGACATGGACCGTATACTTGATCTGATGGTCGCGTATCCGGATGCCTATATCGTCACAGATACGAAAGAGCTGGAGCCTGAGCTTGTAACCCGGCAGTTTGAGATTATTGTCCAAGCGGCTGAGCGCCGTGATCCATCCCTGCTGGAAAGGATTGTACCTCAGATTTACAGCCGGGATATGCTGGATATGGTCAACAAAGTGCATGTTTTTCCTGAGGTGATCTACACACTGTACCAGTCCCAGGACAGCGACGAAGCTGTCATTGAATTCGCCAAGGAGACCGGTGTGGATATTACGATGCCTGCGGCCAGGGCTGAGAAGGGTTTTGTGAAGAAGCTGAAAGAGGCCGGAGCCCGTATCTACGTGCATACCCTTAATGATGAAAAAGAAATTATGAAGCTGGCCCGGCTCGGTGTTGACGGCTTCTATACCGATTTTGTCTCCGAAGATGACATTGGCAGCATCCGGGGAATGTAACAGAAAAAGGCGAAAAAACGTTCGTATTTTTTGCATGCTTTAAATTGACACTCCCCTTCGTGCTGGCATAGACTAGAGTTATAGCTTTTGCGAAGGCGGGAGTGTTTTTGGCATGAACAGATTCTTGCTGTAGATCAGTGGATAGGGTGGAAGAGGAATGAATGAAATGCGGCAAATGATACAGCCGTGGCGGCATATCTTCAAGCTGGATCCGGACCGTGAACTCGGGGAAGAGGAGCTTGCAGCAATCTGCCTGTCCGGAACGGATGCCATACTGGTGGGAGGCTCCACCGGAGTAACCTATGACAACACCATTGATTTGCTCTCCAGAATACAGCAGTATGAACTGCCGTGTGCGCTGGAGGTATCGGATATGGAAGCGATCGTGCCCGGTTTTGATGTATATATGATTCCGATGGTGCTGAATACACCTGATCCGGCCTGGATGACCGGCCATCACCGGAAGGCCATCGAGCGCTTCGGAAGCCTGATTCCCTGGGAGCTGCTGCTGGCTGAGGGGTATATCGTGCTGAACGGAGATTCTGCTGTAGCCCGTCTGACGGCTGCGGAATGCTCTATTAGTGCTGATGCTGCGGGTGCGTATGCCCAGATTGCAGACAAGCTGATGCAGCTTCCCGTTGTATACGTGGAGTACAGCGGAAGGTTCGGGGATATGGATACACTGCGGACGGTAAGAGAGAGTGTGGAATACAGCCGGCTTTTTTATGGAGGCGGCATTATAGGCAGAGAGGAAGCCGAACAGGCTGCTGCCTTGTGCGATACAGTGGTTGTAGGTAATATTATTTACCGTGATATAGAGCAGGCACTGCTTACAGTAGATGCCGTTAAAAAGACACCGCAGATTCATCTGGATTAACGTTCATAGATGAAGCTGCTTTTGACATTCTAAGCTTACATTGGAAAGGAGCATGTTACACATGCAACTTGTTAACATACATGATGCCGTCAGCCGGCTCAATCCCCCGCAGCGCCAGGCTGTGGAGACTACAGAAGGGCCTCTGCTGATCATGGCCGGTGCGGGCAGCGGCAAGACACGGGTGCTGACGCACCGGATTGCCTGGCTGATTGCGAACCGCAAAGCGCCGCCCTGGGCGATCCTGGCGATTACTTTTACGAACAAAGCCGCGCGGGAAATGCAGGAGCGGGTCTCCAAGCTGGTCGGTCCGGACGGACGCGATATCTGGGTATCGACCTTTCACTCCATGTGCGTACGGATTCTGCGCAAGGATATTGAACGGATCGGCTTCACCTCCAACTTCTCGATTCTGGATTCTTCTGATCAGCTGTCCGTTATCCGGAACATTATGAAGGATCTCAATATCGATACCAAGAAATTTGAACCTAAGGCTGTACAGGCTGTCATCAGCACGGCCAAGAATGAGCTTGTCAGCCCGGCGCAGTATGAGCAGAAGATCGGAGATTATTTTGAAGGACTTGTCGCCAAAATCTATACCAAGTACCAGCAGCGGCTCAAGAGCAACAACTCGCTGGATTTTGACGATCTGATCATGAAGACGATTGAATTGTTCAAGGAAGTTCCCGAGGTGCTTGATTTCTACCAGAAGAAGTTCAAGTACATTCATGTGGATGAGTATCAGGATACGAACAGAGCGCAGTATATGCTGTGCCGGATGCTGGCGGACAGTCATCACCGGATTTGCGTAGTCGGCGACAGCGACCAGTCCATTTACCGCTGGCGCGGGGCGGATATCAGCAACATTCTGAATTTTGAAGAGGATTATCCCGAAGCGAAGACAATTCTGCTGGAGCAAAATTACCGTTCGACCTCCACGATTCTGAATGCTGCCAACGGGGTCATTGCCCTGAACAGCGGGCGCAAGCCCAAGAAGCTGTGGACCGATTCAGATGAGGGCGCAAAGATCAAGGTGTTCCGCGGGGACTCCGAGCATGATGAGGGGTATTTTGTTACCGGTGAGATCAGCAAGAACGTGAAGCAGGGGCAGCCTTACCAGAACCATGCGATCCTGTACCGGACCAATGCGCAGTCACGGGTAATAGAGGAAATTCTGATCAAGTCGGACATCCCTTACCAGATCGTCGGCGGAATCAAGTTCTATGACCGCAAAGAAATCAAGGATCTGCTGGCCTATCTGCGCCTGCTGTCCAATCCGGATGATGATATCAGCCTTGTCCGCATCATCAATGTCCCTAAGCGCGGACTCGGGGATACAACGATTGGCAAGCTGGCAGTTGCTGCCGCAGAGCGCGGAGTGTCGATTTTCCGGGTGCTCGAGACGGTGGATGACCTCGGTTTTGCCGGACGTACGCGGAATGCGCTGGTGGAGTTCTACGATATGATCGAAGCGCTGCACCGGATGGTGGAATTCTTGTCTGTCACTGAGCTGACGGAGAAAATTCTGGAGCTGTCCCAGTACCGTCTGGAGCTGCAGAATGAGAATACGCTGGAATCCCGTGCACGGCTGGAGAATATTGATGAGTTCCTGTCTGTAACGATGGAATTTGAAAAGAATAATGAAGACAAGTCGCTCGTCTCCTTCCTGACCGACCTTGCGCTGATTGCCGACATCGACAGTGTGGGTGACGATGAAGAGGACCGCGATGATGCAGTGGTGCTGATGACGATGCACAGCGCCAAGGGACTGGAGTTCCCGACGGTGTTCATCATCGGCCTGGAGGAAGGCGTGTTCCCGCACAGCCGGGCCTTCCAGGACAATGAAGAGCTGGAGGAAGAACGACGGCTGGCTTATGTAGGCATTACCCGTGCGGAGAAGCAGCTGTTCCTCAGCTGTGCACGGAGCCGCACGCTGTTCGGACGGACGACGGCCAACCCGCCGTCCCGGTTCCTGGAGGAGATTCCGGAGGAGCTTAAGGAAGATACAGGCCATTCTCCGGACCGCTTCCGGCGCGGCGGCGCGGAGGTTGGCGGTGCCTATGGCGGCCGCGGCTTCGGCGGCGGCGGCGGAGGGAACTTCGGCAGCCGGATGGGCGCTGCCGGGAATGCGCCGGCGGCGGGCGGCGGCAGAGCCACAGCCGGCTTTGGCGGCAGTACAGCGTCCGCGGCGGCAAGTACGGGCCGCGTGACCGTGACTTCCGGCAGTGGTGCGCAGCGCGCTGGCGGAGCGGGGGCTGCGGCGCCGGGAGACTTCAAGGCCGGCGACAAAGTCTCCCACGGCAAATGGGGCACCGGCACCATTGTGTCCGTGAAGGGCACCGGCAATGATACGGAGCTGCAGATTGCCTTCCCGGCACCGGTGGGCGTGAAGCGCCTGCTGGCCGGGTTTGCCCCGATTACCAAGGTAGAATAATTGGGATACGGTTAACGATTGCTTTTTTAGAATATAAAGATAAGAGAGGCTTACGCTGTCACGCTAGCCAGTATCCTTATAACGGAGGGAAGTGCCCGGATGGACGATATGCATACCATGGAAGAGCTCGTAGCCGAGCTGAACCGGTATAATTACCACTATTACACGCTTGATGCGCCCCAGGTCAGCGACAAGGAATACGATGTGCTCTATGACAAGCTTATTCAGCTTGAAGCAGAGAGCGGGATTGTGCTGCCGGATTCTCCTACACAGCGAGTAGGGGGCGAACTGCTGAAGGGTTTTACCCCGCACCGCCACCTGGCGCCTTTGTGGAGTCTGGACAAAGCACAGAATATCGAACAGCTGCGGAGCTGGAATACCCGGGTGCTGAAGCTGGTGAATGATTACAACGCCAAGAATCCGGATACCCCGCTGCCTGATCCCTGTTATGCAGTAGAGCTGAAGTTCGACGGCCTGACACTTAACCTGACTTACCGTGATGGTGTATTGGTACAAGCCGCAACAAGAGGAAATGGTGTAACCGGGGAAGGTATTTTAGCACAGGTGAAGACAATCAAGTCTGTGCCCCTGACGATACCGTTCACAGAAGGGCTGATTGAAGTACAGGGCGAAGGCATCATGAATCTGTCCGTTCTGGCTGACTACAACAGCAAGGCTGCTGAGCCGCTGAAAAATGCGCGCAACGGAGCCGCCGGCGCACTGCGGAACCTGAATCCGAAAGTCACGGCCGGCCGCAGGCTGAATGCGTATTTCTATAACGTAGGGTATGCTGAAGGCGTGCAGTTTACGGATCATCAGGAAATGATGGATTTTCTGCGGAATAACCGGTTCAAAGTGAACCCTTACCTGACTTACTTCGCTAATTTTGATGAGGTTACCGGGCAGCTGGCAGAGATTGAGGAGAGCCGCTCCGGCCTGGATTATCTGATTGATGGAGCCGTAATCAAGGTGACGGACTTCCGGACCCGCGAAGTGCTGGGATATACCGACAAATTCCCGCGCTGGGCGGTAGCCTACAAATTCGAGGCGGAAGAGACGACTACTATACTGGAGTCGGTCAGCTGGAACGTGGGCCGTACCGGCAAAGTAACCCCTCTGGCGCGTGTCGAAGCAGTGGAACTGGCCGGTGTTACCGTGCAGAACTGTACGCTGAATAATGTCGGCGATATCGAGCGGAAGAATCTCAAGCATGCACTGGGTACCAGGGTCTTTATCCGCCGTTCCAACGACGTTATTCCTGAAATTCTGGGCAAGGTCACTGAGGAGAGCGACGGAGGGGAGATTATTTTCCCTGAAGCATGCCCGGCCTGCGGGTTCCCGCTGGAAATGCGCGGAGCGCATCTGTTCTGCAACAACAAGCTGAACTGCAAGCCGCAGATTATCAGCCGGATCACCCATTTCGCCTCCCGTGATGCGATGGATATCGAGACCTTCAGTGACAAAACTGCCGGGCAGCTGTATGAGGAATTAAGTGTACGCGAGCCCGCGGATTTATATGAGCTGACTTCGGAGCAGCTTGTGAAGCTGGAACGGTTCGGGGAGAAAAAAGCAGAGAATCTGCTCAAAGCGCTGGAGGACAGCAAAGGCCGGGATCTGGCCTCCTTCCTCTACGCCCTGGGCATCCCGAATACGGGGAAAGCGACGACCCGGATGCTTGCAGATCATTACCGCAGCCTGGAGGCGGTCATGAACGCTACGGCTGAAGACTTGTCCGGTCTGCCGGATATCGGCGGGATTGTAGCGGAGAGTATTGTAAACTTTTTTGCCGATCCGTTTGTAGTTACAAGCATTAACCGGCTGCTGGAGCTGGGTGTACAGCCCAAAGCCCCGGAAGCACCGCGTCAGGTCAGCACGGATTCCTTCTTCAGCGGCAAAACAGTCGTTCTGACCGGCTCCCTTCAGAAGCTTACCCGTGAGGAAGCGGCAGAGCGGCTGGAAGCGCTGGGTGCCAAGGTCTCCGGCAGTGTCTCCAAAAAAACCGATTTGGTCATCGCCGGCGAAAAGGCAGGCAGCAAGCTGGCCAAAGCCCAGCAGCTGGGCATTCAGGTGATTGAGGATGAGGAAGAGCTGATCCGTTTACTGGAGATGTAAGCTGTTAATTTTTCAGAAGTCCTGTAACCCCTCCGTTAAGCGGAAAAGGTTGCAGGGCTTTTTTTGTTATTTTCTAACCAATATATGAACAGCTGATAATTTAATACAATGATTAACTTATTTTGACAATGACTTAATCTTTCAGGAATAAGATGTGGTAAGAATCACCATAACAAGGAAGGGGTATACCATGAAAAAGCTAATGAAAGGCATCGTCTTTGGAGGATTGGCTGCAGCTGTAGTTTCGGGGGCGACTCTCGCCGGTGCTGCGCAAAGCACTAATGGAACAGGAGGAGCTGCAAAAGCCCAGTCCAAAAATCTGATCGTACTGATTGGCGACGGTATGGGACCGGCCCAAATTTCGGCAGCAAGATATTTTCAGCAGTATACCAAAGGAGTAAGTCACCTGAACCTCGACCCTTACTACGTAGGACAAGCTACTACATATGCGGACCGTGGAGAAGACGGCGGGAAAATCGTTTCCGGGATCGTCACAGACTCCGCTTCAGCCGGTACTGCATTTGCCACAGGCCACAAAACATACAATGCAGGCATCAGCGTTTCCAATGAAGATGTATCCAAGCCCTTTGCCTCCATCATTGAAGCAGCCGAGAACAGCGGCAAGGCAACAGGTCTGGTGACCACTGCACGGATTACTCATGCCACACCGGCGGTTTACGCCTCCCATGTCCGCAACCGTGATAATGAAGCGGCAATTGCCTCGCAGTATCTGGAGAGCGGCGTAGATGTGCTGATGGGCGGCGGCAAGCAGTTTTTTGTAACCAAGGATGACAAAGGCAAACGCACAGACAAGAATCTTCTCCCTGATTTTAAAGCCAAAGGATACACAGTGGTTGAGAATACTTCAGCCTTAAATGCACTTACCTCCAAAAACAGTAAAGTTCTCGGCCTGTTCGGCAGCTCGCATGTTGCTTATGTTCCGGACCGGACTGCTGAAACGCCAAGCCTTGCGGCCATGACCTCGAAAGCGCTGAATATTTTATCTGCGGACAAAGACGGCTTTGTCATGATGGTGGAAGGCGGGCGTATTGACCATGCCGGTCACGCCAACGATCTGCCGACCCTTGTGCAGGAAGCACTCGATTTCGACGCCGCGTTCAAGACAGCGATTGAATTTGCCAAAAAAGACGGCAACACTTCCGTAGTGGTCACCGCTGACCATGAGACGGGCGGACTGTCTCTCTCACGCGACAATATTTACGAAATCAACATTGACCTGTGGAATAAGCAGAAGCATTCCTCTGAAAGCCTGGCAGCCGATCTTGAAGCCGCGCAGACACCGGAAGAGATCCGCAGTATCGTAACGGCGAATACGTGGATCACTGATCTTTCCGATGAGGAAGTGACACAGATCATGAACGGTGACGGATCCTCCTACAAACGTGAGGGTGCGTATAACGCGGTAATTTCCAAACGCCTGCTTGTGGGCTGGTCCGGTCACGGCCACTCTGCGGTGGATGTAGGGGTCTGGGCTTATGGACCGATTGCGGACAAGCTGAAAGGGCAGGTCGATAATACTCAGATTGCAACAGCGGGTGCTGCTGTAGTAGGTGTTGATTTGAAGAAACGTTCTGCTGAACTTCAGTCCAAATACGTTTATCCGAAGTTTAAAATCAGCCGCGACAACGAGGTCCTCTATCCGGCCGAAGCTCTGGCCAAAGCGCTTGGAGGAACCTATAAAGGCGATACCGCAGCTGCCAGGCTCAGTCTTGGAAAGAATGCCATTGATGTTAACCTGACGGACAAAACAGCTAAGCTGAACGGTAAAGCAGCAGCGTACACGGTGGATGTGGATAACGGAGTCTTGTACCTTCCGCTTAGCGCGTTTAACCAGCTGAAAGGCACAACATTAACCTGGGACTCTTTGTCCGAACGGATCATTCTGAGATAGGAGTGGCCTGATTGCTCCAAATAAGAGACCTTAAGAAACAATTCAAAGTTGACGGAAGATCAGTGCCGATCCTTGATATCCCCGCTTGGGATGTTGCAAAAGGAGAAAATGTTGCCATTACCGGACCCAGCGGGTCCGGTAAGAGCACGCTTTTGCACCTGATCAGCGGAATCCTGAAAGCAGACAGCGGAGATATCGTTGTGAACGGCCAGCATCTTCTTGATCTGACCGAGGCGAAGCGGGATGCCTTCCGGGCGTCTGTCATTGGTTATGTGCTTCAGGACTTTCATCTGATTCCCTCATTGACAGCAAGGCAGAATATTGAGATTGCTATGCACTCCCGGCTTCCGCATGAGGAAAAAAGGCGGGTGGTTGACGGCTGGCTGGAGCAGGCAGGACTGGCTGACCGCGGCCGGCATCTGCCTTCCCAGCTGTCGCGGGGCCAGCAGCAGCGGGTAGCGATTGTGCGTGCGCTCGTGAACAATCCGCCGCTTCTGCTGGCGGATGAGCCTACAGGCAGCCTGGATTGGGAGACGGCAGAGGAGATTGCCTCACTTCTGCTTAACCTTAGTACCTCCAATGGACATACGCTGATCGTAGTAACCCATGATCTGAATATGGCAGGGCGGTTTCCGCGCTGTCTGAACATTCAGGAGGTAAATGAAGTCCGCCGTGGGGCATTTCCGGGACGGCAGATTCCCCGCGGCATTAGGGAAGAGGTAACCCTATGAGCCTGTTCCGGTTAACCCTGCGTAATGTACTCCACCGGCGGTTTTTGTCACTGCTTACCGTATGTGCCGTTGCGGTTACAGTGGCTTTTATCGTGCTCCTTTCCTTATCCAGGGAGAGTGTGGAGCAGGGGGCCAAGAAAGGCTATGGCCCGTTTGACCTGGTCATTGGAGCAGCAGGCAGTGAGACGCAGCTGGTACTCAATACCTTTTACCATATCGGAGCGCCAACCGGGAATATCCCGCTGGACGTTCTGGAAGAGGCGAAGGGCGATCCTTCCATAGATACTGCCTATGCGATGACAACGGGAGATAACTTCAAAGGGTTTCCGATTGTCGGAATAGATCCGGGATACTTCTTTACTCGGTACGGTGACAGCAGGCTGCAGGATGGTTCCATGTACGGCCATACGGGTGAGACAATCATTGGATCTTATGTAGCCCGGACTCTTGGACTGAAAGCAGGCGACACCTTTTCGGGCGCGCATGGATTGGTGCAGGCGGAGGGTCATGAAGCTGCTGAAGCTGGCCACGATGAAAACCATGAGACCGGAGAAGCGGCAGGACATACCACGGACGAAGAGCATGAGGGAGAGCACGGCGCAGAACAGGGTGCAGAACATGCCCATGAAAGCTTCCGTTACACTGTTGCAGGCATTTTGCCTGAGCTGCATACTCCCGATGACCGTGCGGTGTTTACAACCGTCGACTACGCCTGGGCCGTACATGGACTTGCGCCTGAGGAACGGAAGATTACAGCTGTGCTGGTCAAGCCGGCCAGTCTGCTCGGGGCACATGACCTGAAAGAGGCACTTGACGGCAGCAATGGAGTACAGGCCGCCTATACAAGCAAGGCGGTGTCAGATGTGCTGAATGCGGTAGATCAGGGCTCCCGGCTTGTCGGAGTACTGACAGCCATTTGTGTGCTGCTGGCCGGTACTGCCATATTGCTGTCTCTGACCGCGGCCGCCGGGGAGCGGACCAAGGATGTCGGGCTGTTGCGCCTGCTCGGAAAATCCAGGGCTTATGTGTGGCTGACACTGACCAGTGAAGGGCTGCTGGTGACAGCGGCCGGACTGTTCCTGGGCCTGCTGCTTGGCCATTTTGGAGCATACCTGCTGAAGGATGCGCTGTTTGCCCAGGCAGGCGTCCAGATCGAGCCCTTTCATTTAACGCCGGACCACTGGCTTATTGCAGCGGGAGCTTTGTCCGTTGGACTGCTATCCTCACTTGGACCAGCTTTCCGGATGTACCGGATGCATCCGATTGCTTTGTTCAAATCATAGGAGGTATACACCATTGATAAGATTACAGGGAAGGCTGGTTTTAATGACGGCAGCCGTTATGGGCATGCTGCTGCTCCAGGCCTGCGGGCAGAATACGGATTCTGAGGGCAGCGGAGAGGCTTTTGCTGTGGCGGCGGAGGAAGCAGACAGTTCCGGGACATTAACTGCGGCGCAGGTGAGTGCATCCCCGAAAGAATCCGCAGAAGGTTCTCTTGCCATGGAGAGCCTTCCAACAGCAGAAGCAGCATCTGCCACTTCTGCGCCTGCCCTTGCTGAGACAGCGGCGCCATCTGAGCCGGGTAAAGAACCGGTGAAAGAGGCGGAGAAAACGGAAGATGCTGAAAACGAGAGCGGAGGCGCAGGAATAAAAGGCATAGCGGCAAAGGACGCATCAGCCAAAGCCCCACCAGCCAAGGATACGCCAGTTATAGGCACATCAATTAAGGACGCAGCAGCCAAAGACAACGCAGCGGCCATGTCTACATCCTCTGCTAAGCCTTCACCCAAACCTGCTGCTATCACGCAGGCTCCTGCCAACCAGCCAGCAGATCCCAGCCCTGGAGCAGGTTCTTCTGTTGCCAGCGCCCAGTCAGCGGCCGCTCAGCCGCCCAAGGCCCCTTCGGAAGCGGCCACAGCCAGTCCGGCTCCCGAGACCAGCCCGCCCCAGGGCACGGCTGCAGTCCACCAATCAGTGACCTCCGCCGCAGGAAATACAGCAATCGACTGGAACGGATTTTTTGACGGCAGTGACCAGACCCGGCCCTCCGAGCAATTCTGGGATCTCAGCGGCAGTACAGTGACGATCAAGGGCTTTATGGGCGAGGTGCTTTCTTTTGAAAAGAACTGGTTTCTGCTTATTCCCGAGCCGGGGGCGGAGTGTCCGTTCGATAATGGTGATGAAACTTACTGGAACAAGATCATGATCGTGTTTGTGCCTGAGGGCAGCAAGCTCCGTTACACCTCTGATCCGCTGGAAATTACCGGGCGGCTGGATGTGGGCATCAAGATTGACGAGTCCGGCTATAAAACTATGTTCCGGCTCTACGATGCTTCCTTCAAAAGCCTTAAGTAAGAGCAGCAAAACAAGCCTTCGTATTCCTCAGTGAGGATACAAAGGCTTGTTTATGTTCAAAAAGTTGCAGAGAGAGGAGACGGCTGGCAGTTGCCCCTAGACACGGTTAGCCCCCGGCAGCCAGGCATCCTTATCGTATCCCCGTTGTTCCCAATAGCCTACATGATCCTCTGCTATGAGCTCGATCCGGTTCAGCCATTTTACCGATTTATAGGCATACATCTGGGGAGTAACCAGGCGTACCGGTCCGCCCAGCTGGTTCGGAATCGGCTTTCCGTCATGCATGACGGCAACCATCACATCTTCCATACGCGCCTGAGCCATTGTCAGAGAGTCCGTATATACGCCATCGCCAGAGTACAGTTTTACCATCACAGCCTCATTTTTAACGCCGGCCATATCCAGCAGCTTATAGAGGGGGAGACCTTCCCATGTGTTTTTGTATACAGACCAGCCGGTAACGCAGTGGAAATCACTGACCTGTACTTCACGCTGCAGCTGGAGGAACTCCTCCCAGTTCCAGGTGAAAGTCTTGTTGACCAGACCGTCTATTGTAAAAGACCAGTTGGAATTATCAAATGAAGGAATAGGCGTTACGGTGTATACACGGAAATTCCCCTGCGCACCTCCGCCGACCGGTGGTGATGAGTCTGCCAGCGGTACAGGATCCGGAATAAGAGCGTTGGCGTTGCTGGCTGCAAAGTCCTCCATACCGGGCATCTGAAAAGTCTTGCCGGCCCAGCGGACAAAAGTAGGTCCAAGTGTTACCACAAGCCCGGCACCTACAGCTGCCTTGATGAAACCGCGGCGTGTGTACACAGGCTGTGGATTTGCCGCAGCGGCAGGAGATTGCACAGGTTTGCCGGCGGGGTCTTCTGGAGCAGCTGTTTCCGGTAATACAGAGCGCTTTTTAGGCTCCTGCAGCCATTTAACCCGGGTGATTGAATGATAGATAATGACAGGCAGGCCGATCCAGGTCAGCAGATCATGCACCAGAAGCGCGGCATTGGCCGCTCTTGGACCGGCAAGCCGGAACTGCCAGAGTACGATCCCCGATATCATCCATCCAATCAGCAGGACCAGCACAAAAATCACATTGGCCTTTTGGCCGGTCTTTCCTTTTAACCTCTTCCAATGCTTGGCGGCAAGCAGCAGATAATAGATAACAGGCACCAAAAGCACCAGCCCGAAGCCGATATGCGCCCATTTCAGCCACACTCTGCCTTCACCCAGCAGCTCCCGCCAAAATCCGCCGACCAGCAGCAGCCCGCTCAAGGCCAGAAACAGCACCAGCCAGGCATTCCACCTATGAATTGAAACCAGCTTTTTCCCGTATCCTTTGCGAATGTTCGCCAGTGCCTTTTTCAACTGCTATCCCTCCTGTAAGGCGCTATATTGATGGATATATAAACTTTTAACTAATTGTACCGTAAAAAAGGGCTGTTGAATAATACAGGGATCTGCTGGATAAGCGGAAGTTTGCAATAAAAAAGTCCATCGATCTCCATGACAGAGAATGACGGACCTTGCAATAAGAAAATAACTCTATACTGGTTACTCAGCAGCCCATTGTTCCAGCTTTTTATCACCGGGGAGCAGCAGGGCAAGCAGGCCGAGCAGCGGAAGGAAGCCGCAGGCTACGAACACTGTTCCAATTCCGATTTTGTCGATCAGGTCACCAATCACCACAGATCCGATACCACCAAGCCCGAAGGCAAGTCCGGTAATCAGTCCGGAGACCGTGCCGATATTGCCGGGATAGAGCATCTGGGCATAAATCACCGTGACCGAGAAGCTGGACAGCAGCACGAAGCCGGAGATCACCAGCAGGACACCCGCCCAGAACTGGTTCACAAAAGGCAGCGCGAGCGCGAATGGTACGGTACCGATCATAGAGACGAGAATCAGATTACGGCGTCCGAAACGGTCGGCCAGCGGTCCGCCGAAGAAGGTGCCTACTGCACCGGCCGCGAGATACAAAAAGATATAGACCTGGGCATTGTCCAGCGGCATCTGGTATTTATCCATTAAGTAGAAAGCATAGTACCCGCCGATCGAAGCCCCATACCAGGAACGGACAAAGACGATGAAGACGAGGATTACTGTTGCATACAGAATGCTTTTGCTGCGTGCAGGGTCGATGGTGCGGCCGGAGGACTTTTTGCGGAAAGTATAACCGGCATCCAGCATTTCACGATACCATCTGGCCACATAAGTCTGTACGGCGATCCCGGCCGCAGCGATAACAGTGAATCCGAGCGCTCCAATCTGTCCGAAGGGAATGAACACCCATTTCATCAGAAGAGGCCCCAAAGCCTGCCCGGCATTACCGCCAACCTGAAAAATAGATTGCGATAATCCCTTGCGCTGTCCGGCTGCCATATGAGCCACGCGCATGCCTTCCGGATGGAACGCAGCTGAGCCGAAGCCTACCAGCATGACTGACAGGATGACGAGTATATAGTTGTCGGCAAAAGCAAGCAGGAGCACTCCCGCAAACGTGCAGCACATTCCCAGCGGCAATAGTATCGGGCGCGGTTTGCGGTCGGCGGCAAAGCCGATTACCGGCTGAATCACCGATGATGTCATATTAAGCGCAAAAGAAATCCAGCCGACCTGGGCGTAAGTGAGCAGCAGATTATCTTTTAGGGTAGGGAACATCGCCGGGATCAGTGCCTGGATAGAATCATTGAACAAATGTACAAAGCTTATAGCCAGCAGAATCCGGTAGATTGTCGCCTGCTGCAGGTTCCGCTGCTCCTGCTTTTCCTTTATTAATGGAGGCGAAGCAGGTGTAGAATTGTTTTGCATCTGAACTCCTTTCTAATCGGTCTGCTTGTACGCAGGATGTTGGTTCATCTGTTTACTAAGGTCTATTGTAGCCACAAGCGCAGCATTATGGGAATTAAATTTGTACCTGGGCCAAGCTGAATATTTCTCTTAATAGGATTTTATAAAAAAGTGTTGCAAAGATTCATCCGGCATGATATATTATCTCTTGTGCTTATGAGGCATCGACGCTGAAATGCAAAAGCGAAGAAGAAATAAGTTGACAAGATAGTATGAAAAATGATATACTCTAATTCCTGTGCAAGACACGAAACGTTGAATTGCCGGGAGCAAGTTCTTTGAAAACTGAACAAATGGAACACGTTAATTTTTACAAAGATTCATTGAATGAATCGTCAGTTTCAAAATGAGCTATCGCTCTTTTCAATACTAATTGGAGAGTTTGATCCTGGCTCAGGACGAACGCTGGCGGCGTGCCTAATACATGCAAGTCGAGCGGAGTTATGATGGAGCTTGCTCCGGATTAACTTAGCGGCGGACGGGTGAGTAACACGTAGGCAACCTGCCCCATAGTCTGGGATAACTACCGGAAACGGTAGCTAATACCGGATAATTTCTTTTTTCTCCTGAAGGAAGAATGAAAGACGGAGCAATCTGTCACTACGGGATGGGCCTGCGGCGCATTAGCTAGTTGGTGAGGTAACGGCTCACCAAGGCGACGATGCGTAGCCGACCTGAGAGGGTGAACGGCCACACTGGGACTGAGACACGGCCCAGACTCCTACGGGAGGCAGCAGTAGGGAATCTTCCGCAATGGGCGAAAGCCTGACGGAGCAACGCCGCGTGAGTGATGAAGGTTTTCGGATCGTAAAGCTCTGTTGCCAGGGAAGAACGTCCGGTAGAGTAACTGCTATCGGAGTGACGGTACCTGAGAAGAAAGCCCCGGCTAACTACGTGCCAGCAGCCGCGGTAATACGTAGGGGGCAAGCGTTGTCCGGAATTATTGGGCGTAAAGCGCGCGCAGGCGGCGATTTAAGTCTGGTGTTTAAACCTTGGGCTCAACCTGGGGTCGCACTGGAAACTGGATCGCTTGAGTACAGAAGAGGAAAGTGGAATTCCACGTGTAGCGGTGAAATGCGTAGAGATGTGGAGGAACACCAGTGGCGAAGGCGACTTTCTGGGCTGTAACTGACGCTGAGGCGCGAAAGCGTGGGGAGCAAACAGGATTAGATACCCTGGTAGTCCACGCCGTAAACGATGAGTGCTAGGTGTTAGGGGTTTCGATACCCTTGGTGCCGAAGTTAACACAGTAAGCACTCCGCCTGGGGAGTACGGTCGCAAGACTGAAACTCAAAGGAATTGACGGGGACCCGCACAAGCAGTGGAGTATGTGGTTTAATTCGAAGCAACGCGAAGAACCTTACCAGGTCTTGACATCCCTCTGAATCCTCTAGAGATAGAGGCGGCCTTCGGGACAGAGGAGACAGGTGGTGCATGGTTGTCGTCAGCTCGTGTCGTGAGATGTTGGGTTAAGTCCCGCAACGAGCGCAACCCTTGACTTTAGTTGCCAGCAGGTAAGGCTGGGCACTCTAGAGTGACTGCCGGTGACAAACCGGAGGAAGGTGGGGATGACGTCAAATCATCATGCCCCTTATGACCTGGGCTACACACGTACTACAATGGCCGGTACAACGGGAAGCGAAGCCGCGAGGTGGAGCCAATCCCAGCAAAGCCGGTCTCAGTTCGGATTGCAGGCTGCAACTCGCCTGCATGAAGTCGGAATTGCTAGTAATCGCGGATCAGCATGCCGCGGTGAATACGTTCCCGGGTCTTGTACACACCGCCCGTCACACCACGAGAGTTTACAACACCCGAAGTCGGTGGGGTAACCCGCAAGGGAGCCAGCCGCCGAAGGTGGGGTAGATGATTGGGGTGAAGTCGTAACAAGGTAGCCGTATCGGAAGGTGCGGCTGGATCACCTCCTTTCTATGGAGAATTGTTTCCTGCAATGGAAACATTCAAATCGGAAGCTAAGCTTCCACAATAACGTGTTCTCATTTGTTCAGTTTTGATGGAATTTGCGGGGCCATAGCTCAGCTGGGAGAGCGCCTGCCTTGCAAGCAGGAGGTCAGCGGTTCGATCCCGCTTGGCTCCACCAACAAACTTCATCAATATGTATTTCCTTGATCCTTGAAAACTGGATACCGAAACGAATTTGCGTTTTAGAACATTCCTTTAAGCTGAACTTGTGTAAACAAGTGAAGATTTAATAGCGATGCTGAAAGCGAAGGTTTTCGATTGTGCAGCGACTTTTGGCTTTGAATATTCTAGCGTACGGAGTGATCCGGACGCGCTATTCAAAACAAGATGAGCAAACAAGCGAAACACCGTAGCGTTGGTTAAGCTAATAAGAGCACACGGAGGATGCCTAGGCGCCAGGAGCCGACGAAGGACGTGGCGAACAACGAAACTGCCTCGGGGAGCTGTAAGCAAGCTTTGATCCGGGGGTGTCCGAATGGGGAAACCCGGCTGTGGTAATTCGCAGTCACTCACATCTGAATACATAGGATGTGTTGAGGCAGACCAGGGGAACTGAAACATCTAAGTACCCTGAGGAAGAGAAAACAATAGTGATTCCGTCAGTAGCGGCGAGCGAACGCGGAACAGCCTAAACCAAGGAGCTTGCTCCTTGGGGTTGTGGGACGTCTCACATGGAGTTACAAAAGGTTAGGTTAGGCGAAGAGGTCTGGAAAGGCCCGCGATAGAGGTAAAAGCCCTGTAGCCAAAAGTTTAACCCCTCCGAGACGGATCCCGAGTAGTGCGGGGCACGTGAAACCCCGTATGAATCCAGCAGGACCATCTGCTAAGGCTAAATACTACCTGGCGACCGATAGTGAATCAGTACCGTGAGGGAAAGGTGAAAAGCACCCCGGAAGGGGAGTGAAATAGAACCTGAAACCGTGTGCTTACAAGAAGTCAGAGCCCGTTTTATGGGTGATGGCGTGCCTTTTGTAGAATGAACCGGCGAGTTACGTTTAACATGCAAGGTTAAGGTGAGAAGCCGGAGCCGCAGCGAAAGCGAGTCTGAATAGGGCGATTGAGTATGTGGACGTAGACCCGAAACCGTGTGATCTACCCCTGTCCAGGGTGAAGGTGCGGTAACACGCACTGGAGGCCCGAACCCACGTACGTTGAAAAGTGCGGGGATGAGGTGGGGGTAGCGGAGAAATTCCAATCGAACTCGGAGATAGCTGGTTCTCCCCGAAATAGCTTTAGGGCTAGCCTCGGTGAATGGAGTGGTGGAGGTAGAGCACTGATTGGGTGCGGGGCCCGCAAGGGTTACCAAGCTCAGTCAAACTCCGAATGCCATTTACTTCTTGCCGGGAGTCAGACAGTGAGTGCTAAGATCCATTGTCAAAAGGGAAACAGCCCAGACCATCAGCTAAGGTCCCCAAGTGTGTGTTAAGTGGGAAAGGATGTGGAGTTGCACAGACAACCAGGATGTTGGCTTAGAAGCAGCCACCATTGAAAGAGTGCGTAATAGCTCACTGGTCGAGTGACTCTGCGCCGAAAATGTAACGGGGCTAAACACACCACCGAAGCTATGGCTTGATGCGTATGCATCAGGGGTAGGGGAGCGTTGTGTATACGTTGAAGGTGTACCGTAAGGAGCGCTGGAGAGTACACAAGTGAGAATGCCGGTATGAGTAACGAAAAGATCAGTGAGAATCTGATCCGCCGAAAGCCCAAGGTTTCCTGAGGAAGGCTCGTCCGCTCAGGGTAAGTCGGGACCTAAGGCGAGGCCGACAGGCGTAGTCGAAGGACAACAGTTTGAAATTACTGTACCACCGTAATCCGCTATGAGCGATGGGGTGACGCAGGAGGGTAGTGACGCGGACTGATGGATGTCCGTCTAAGCAGTGAGGCTGGTGTGCAGGCAAATCCGCGCACCGTTAAGGCTGGGCTGTGATGGGGAGCGAAAATTACAGTAGCGAAGGTCATGATCTCACACTGCCAAGAAAAGCCTCTAGCCAGGAGAAGGTGCCCGTACCGCAAACCGACACAGGTAGGCGAGAAGAGAATTCTAAGGCGCGCGGAAGAACTCTCGTTAAGGAACTCGGCAAAATGACCCCGTAACTTCGGGAGAAGGGGTGCCTCGGTAGGGTGAATAGCCCGAGGGGGCCGCAGTGAAAAGGCCCAAGCGACTGTTTAGCAAAAACACAGGTCTGTGCGAAGCCGCAAGGCGAAGTATACGGGCTGACGCCTGCCCGGTGCTGGAAGGTTAAGGGGAGTGGTTAGGAGCAATCCGAAGCTATGAACCGAAGCCCCAGTAAACGGCGGCCGTAACTATAACGGTCCTAAGGTAGCGAAATTCCTTGTCAGGTAAATTCTGACCCGCACGAATGGCGTAACGACTTGGGCGCTGTCTCAACGAGAGATCCGGTGAAATTTTAATACCTGTGAAGATGCAGGTTACCCGCGACAAGACGGAAAGACCCCATGGAGCTTTACTGCAGCTTGATATTGAATTTGGGTACGATCTGTACAGGATAGGTGGGAGCCGTAGAAGCAGGAGCGCAAGCTTCTGTGGAGGCGCCGTTGGGATACCACCCTGATCGTATCTAGGTTCTAACCTGGTACCCTAAGCGGGTACAGGGACCGTGTCAGGCGGGCAGTTTGACTGGGGCGGTCGCCTCCTAAAGAGTAACGGAGGCGTTCAAAGGTTCCCTCAGAATGGTTGGAAATCATTCGAAGAGTGCAAAGGCATAAGGGAGCTTGACTGCGAGACCTACAAGTCGAGCAGGGACGAAAGTCGGACTTAGTGATCCGGTGGTACCGCATGGAAGGGCCATCGCTCAACGGATAAAAGCTACCCTGGGGATAACAGGCTTATCTCCCCCAAGAGTCCACATCGACGGGGAGGTTTGGCACCTCGATGTCGGCTCATCGCATCCTGGGGCTGAAGTAGGTCCCAAGGGTTGGGCTGTTCGCCCATTAAAGCGGTACGCGAGCTGGGTTCAGAACGTCGTGAGACAGTTCGGTCCCTATCTGTCGTGGGCGCAGGAAATTTGAGAGGAGCTGTCCTTAGTACGAGAGGACCGGGATGGACGTACCGCTGGTGCACCAGTTGTTCCGCCAGGAGCATGGCTGGGTAGCTACGTACGGACGGGATAAGCGCTGAAAGCATCTAAGCGTGAAGCCCCCCTCAAGATGAGATTTCCCAACTAGTAAGACCCCTTGAAGACGACGAGGTAGATAGGTTGGAGGTGGAAGTGCAGCAATGCATGGAGCTGACCAATACTAATCGGTCGAGGGCTTATCCAAAAAACTAACACACAAATTCGTTTCGGATTCAGTTTTCAGGCGATCAAGCCTGTACGCAACGAAATTCATTCACACAACTGTGATGAACGTAATTTCTAGCGCCAGCGTTTGTTTCACAAACGCATGTTTGGTGGCGATAGCGGAGGGGTTCCACGCGTACCCATCCCGAACACGACCGTTAAGCCCTCCAGCGCCGATGGTACTTGGACCGAAGGGTCCTGGGAGAGTAGGACGCCGCCAAGCGCTTAAGACCACTGTTGAGTTATCGACAGTGGGCTTTTTGCGTTTGTCAGGGTTGTGAATATCTTGTGGATAAACTCTCGTATTTACAGTTGAATTACGCACATGTGGGTACTTTTTAAGATTTAATATATCTCTTCCGGTTGTGGATTAAGGCATATTTAGAATGATTCGTCAAGGAAAAAACTTAGAAATACACGGTTTTTGTGGATAATTTGTGGAATATGTGGACAAAATACAGGGGAATGTGGATAACTATGCAGGGGCCGGAGGATCTATCCTTCGGCTTTTTTATTTTTCTTATATGAGTTGTGGATAAGTGGGAATAAAAAATGTGATTGAAAGGAAAGTTGGCATATACACAGCCGGGCTTGTTATACTCTCGTTGTGGACTATTAATCCTTTTGATGAGGTGAGTTTGTGGAAATAAGGCAATTACAAGCAGATGAATTTGAAGCCGGCCTCCGTTTATCGGAGTATGCTTTTCAGTACAAAGTATCCGCTGAAGACAGGGTGGAGAAAAAAAAGAAATTTAAACCGGAGAGAGTATGGGGCATATTTGAAGACGGAGAACTGGGGGCCCAGCTGACATTACTTCCGCTTCACCTATATGTGCAGGGTAAGGCTATTCCCATGGGGGGAATTGCCGGGGTGTCCACGTGGCCTGAGAACCGCAGGCAGGGTCTTGTGGCCAAGCTGCTGACCCACACTTTGCAAACGATGAATGATTCCGGTCAGGTGCTGTCTTGTCTGCATCCGTTCCTGATCCCTTTTTACCGCAAATTCGGCTGGGAATTGTATTGTGAATATAAAAGCTACAACATTCCGGTAGCTAAGTTTCCGCTAAAAACAGAAATACAAGGCAGTGTACGCCGTGATTATGCAGAACTCGAGGTCCTTGAGCATTTATACAGCCAGTTTGCTTCCGCTTATAACGGAACGCTTGCGCGTGACCAGGAGTGGTGGAGGAACAATGTGCTGGATGAGGACATGCATCACTGTGTTTTTTATGCAGAGTCAGGGGAACCGGAAGGGTATGTACTGTATAAAATAGCGAACAAGGAACTGGTTATCGATGAGTTTGTCTACTTGAATGAGACTGCCCGCAGGGGATTGTGGACTTTTCTCGGCAACCATGATTCCATGGTTGCAGGGGCATCCCTCAAGTTAGTGCCGTCTGACGATATGCTGCCTTTCCTGTTACCGGATCCGCGGATTAAGCAGGAGAGTTATCCTTATTTTATGGCGCGTATAGTGAATGCCAAGTCTTTCGTGGAGAATTTCGTCTTCAACAACGGGGGGGCTGTCCGGAGCTGGACGCTATCGCTTGAGGATAAGCATGCTCCCTGGAACAACGGGGTATGGAATTGGACAGTGAACGCAAGAGGTGAGGCATCCTTAGAGCAAGCAGATACTGAAGTCTCCCAAGCTGACCTGAGCTGCAACATTGGTACGCTGACTGCATTGATGCTGGGGTATAAGCGCCCTGCGGATCTGCACCGTCACGGCCTTCTGACCGGCAATCCGGAAGCTGTTGATTGGCTCGAGCAGATGTTGCCGCAGGCCAAGACTGCATTAATCGATTTTTTCTGATACAGTATAAAGCTCTTTCGTTCACAAGGTGGCCGGAAGGGCTTTTTTTGACGCCGCAGAAATTTTAAAAAGCTAATGAATCAGCCGGTTTTCGGAATACAATGCATCTAATAAGTAAAAAATAAGAGTGGGCACTTGGAATTCAGTGAGAATATGGTATAATATTAATAAAGTCAAAGAAAGTCAAAGTCAACGCATGCCGCAAGTGATGCTTTTAATGGACAGTGTCATAAGGATGGCCGCCCCGGGATTCGCGTTTCTGCTCTTGGGTTAAGTTCATTAGAGGTCACCGCCGGACGGATGCACAGCAGGAAGAACTATACAGGACTACACACTGGAGGATGAGTGATGCGCAATATCTCTGATATTATCGAACAATATCTGAAGAATATTTTGCATGAAAGTCCCGAAGGTACAGTGGAAATTCAGCGCAATGATCTGGCGGACCAGTTCTCATGCGTGCCGTCACAGATCAATTATGTTATCAGCACACGTTTTACCTTGGAAAAGGGCTATATAGTGGAGAGTAAACGCGGCGGCGGGGGCTATATCCGGATTCAGCGTTTCGAGCTGCCCCAGAATGTAGCGCTCTATGCCCATCTTAAATCCACTATCGGAAACGACATTGATCAGAATTCCGCTGAAGGTCTGATTTATCAGCTGGAGGAAGCCCGGTTTCTAACTACACGTGAAGCATGTCTCATGCGCGCCGCTGTTTCCCGGGACTGCCTGACGGTTAATCTGCCGTACCGGGATGAGATCCGTGCCAAGATTATGAAAGCTATGCTAATCTCTTTGCTCGGCAAATAATCTCTAACGTAAGGGAGGGACACCGCTTATGCTTTGTCAGGAATGCGGCGTCAAACCGGCGACTCTTCACTTTACCAAGATCGTGAGCGGGGAGAAGACGGAATTTCATATTTGCGAAAGCTGTGCCCGGGAGAAGGGCGAGATGATTCCCGGTACTGCAGGAGGCTTTTCCATTCACAGCCTGCTGTCCGGCCTGCTGGATCTTGAAGGTGCCGGCAAGGAGAAAACAGCAGCAACGAAGAATGCCCAAGGATTACATTGTGAGAATTGCGGAATGACTTATTCCCAGTTCAGCAAGCTTGGACGTTTCGGCTGCAGCTCCTGCTACAAATATTTTGACAGCACGCTGGATCCTCTGTTCAGACGGGTGCACGGCAGCACTGGCCATGTAGGCAAGCTCCCCAAACGGGCCGGAGCACAGATTATGTGCAAACGGCAAATTGATGAGCTGAAGCAGGAATTACAGCAGAGTATTGTGCAGGAGGAATTTGAAACTGCCGCAGAGCTGCGGGATCAGATCCGCAAACTTGAAAAAGAAATGGCACAAGAGTAAAGTCTTTCATATATAAGGGGGATACGACATGTCAAATCTCCGTTTTACCGAACAAGCGCTCAGCAACTGGATGCGCTGCGGCGGCAGCCATTCAGAGATCGTTATCAGCAGCCGGATGCGTATCGCCCGGAATCTGGAACATCTGCCCTTTCCGCTTTTGGCATCCGCCGAACAGGCGGAGGAAGCGCTGGATCAGCTTGCACCCGTGTTTCAAGGGGAGGCAGCCGCAGATTACGGGGTTTTCCATCTGCTGAAGCTGGATGAGTTAGATGAGCTTGATAAAAGAGTGCTGGTGGAAAAGCATCTCATCAGCCCGAATCTGGCCAATGACTCACGCGGCGCAGCCGTCATTCTGAATGAGGACGAGTCGGTCAGCATTATGATTAACGAAGAGGATCATCTGCGGATCCAGTGTCTGTTCCCCGGATTACAGGTTAGAGAAGCCTGGGAGAGAGCCACAGCCATCGATGATGTTTTTGAAGCCTCGGTCAATTATGCCTTTGATGACCGCAGAGGGTATCTGACCAGCTGTCCCACCAATGTGGGAACCGGCTTACGGGCTTCAGTAATGCTGCATTTGCCGGCACTGGTGATGACCCACCAGATCAACCGTATTTTAACCGCAGTGAACCAGGTCGGCCTGACCGTTAGAGGAATTTACGGTGAAGGCAGCGAAGCAGTAGGGAATATCTTTCAGATTTCCAACCAGATTACACTCGGCCAGACGGAGAATGAGATTATTGAGAATCTTCACGGTGTAGTCACCCAGATCATTGAGCATGAACGGAATGCGCGGGAACGCCTGCTGGCGGATTCAGCCCTGCGGATTACTGACCGGATCAAGCGGTCTTACGGGATTTTGTCCTATGCAGCCGTTATGGAGCTGAAGGAATCGGCGCAGCGTTTATCCGACTTACGGCTGGGTGTGGATCTTGGCATTCTGGAAGGCCCTTCGATCTCGGTGCTCAATGAGCTGAACGTTAAGACACAGCCTGGTTTCCTGCAAAAAATGTTCGGCGACGAGCTTTCGGCCACTGAACGTGACATGTACCGGGCGAAGCTGCTCCGGGAGACACTGGGATCACAACATTAATTTATAGATATTTATTATTCGTGGAGGTGCAGGAGATATGATGTTTGGAAGATTTACGGAACGCGCACAAAAAGTATTGGCGCTGGCACAAGAAGAAGCAGTCCGTTTGGGACATAACAACATTGGTACTGAACATATTTTGCTCGGTCTGATTCGCGAAGGAGACGGCATTGCCGCCAAGGCCCTAATCGGATTAGGCCTCGGTCTGGAGAAGATTCAGGATGAAGTAGAGACACTGATCGGCAGAGGACAGGAACAGCCAACAAACATTGCATATACTCCTCGTGCCAAGAAAGTTATTGAGCTGTCGATGGACGAAGCCCGCAAGCTGGGGCATACTTATGTCGGCACAGAGCATATTCTGCTCGGACTGATCCGTGAAGGTGAAGGCGTGGCAGCCCGTGTGCTTAACAACCTGGGTATCAGCCTGAATAAAGCCCGCCAGCAGGTGCTGCAGCTCCTGGGCAGCAGTGAAGCTTCTTCCAGCCACAGCGGTACGCCGGCAAATGTCAGCACACCGACGCTGGACGGCCTGGCGCGCGACCTGACCGCGTATGCGAAGGACGGTAACCTGGACCCTGTTATCGGCCGCAGCAAGGAAATCGAGCGTGTGATCCAGGTGCTTAGCCGCCGGACCAAAAACAATCCGGTACTGATCGGTGAACCGGGGGTTGGTAAAACGGCCATCGCCGAAGGTCTGGCCCAAAAGATTATCAACAATGAAATTCCGGAAACACTGCGTGATAAACGCGTTATGACCCTTGATATGGGTTCAGTTGTAGCCGGAACGAAATACCGCGGTGAATTTGAAGACCGCCTCAAAAAAATCATGGATGAGATTCGCCAGGCAGGCAATATCGTGCTCTTCATCGATGAGCTGCACACCCTGATCGGTGCCGGCGGAGCGGAAGGTGCGATTGACGCCTCCAATATCCTGAAGCCTGCACTGGCCCGTGGAGAGCTGCAGTGCATCGGCGCCACAACCCTGGACGAATACCGTAAATATATTGAGAAAGACGCGGCACTGGAGCGCCGCTTCCAGCCGATTACGGTAGACCAGCCTTCACCGGAGGAAGCCGTACAGATTCTCTATGGGCTGCGTGACCGCTATGAGGCCCATCACCGCGTGAAGATTACGGATGAAGCGATTGTAGAGGCTGTGAAGCTGTCCGACCGTTACATTCCTGACCGCTTCCTGCCGGACAAAGCGATTGACCTGATTGATGAAGCAGGCTCCAAGGTAAGGCTGAACTCTTATACAATTCCGCCAAATCTGAAAGAGCTGGAAATGCGTCTGGATGATATCCGCAAGGAGAAGGATTCCGCCGTACAAAGCCAGGAATTCGAGAAGGCGGCTGCGCTCCGGGATACCGAGCAGAAGATCCGCGAAGAGCTGGATACAACCAAAAACCAGTGGAAAGAGAAGCAGGGCCGTACCGATTCTCAGGTAACTCCCGAAGATATCGCACAGGTTGTTGCCAGCTGGACCGGCATCCCGGTCAGCAAGCTGAAGGAAGAGGAGACCGACCGTCTGCTCAACATGGAGGCTCTGCTGCATGAACGTGTAATCGGCCAGGATGAAGCCGTTAAGGCTGTCAGCCGGGCTCTCCGCCGGGCACGTGCGGGTCTTAAGGATCCTAAGCGTCCGATGGGCTCCTTCATCTTCCTCGGCCCAACCGGGGTAGGTAAAACCGAGCTGGCGCGCGCGCTTGCCGAAGCGATGTTCGGCGACGAGAATGCGGTTATCCGTATTGACATGTCGGAGTACATGGAGAAGCATTCCACCTCCCGTCTTGTCGGGGCGCCTCCAGGATATGTCGGTTATGAAGAAGGCGGACAGCTGACCGAGAAGGTTCGCCGCAAACCGTATTCCGTAGTGCTGCTGGATGAAATCGAGAAGGCACACCCTGAAGTATTTAACATCCTGCTGCAGGTGCTGGAAGACGGACGTCTGACCGACTCCAAAGGCCGCGTGGTTGACTTCCGCAATACGCTGATCATTTTGACCTCTAATGTAGGGGCACAGGCGATCAAGAAGAACTCGACCCTCGGATTCACAGCGGTACAGGATGCGGGAGCGGATTACAGCAATATGAAGGGCAAGGTCATGGAGGAGCTGAAGAAGAGCTTCCGTCCTGAGTTCCTGAACCGGATCGATGAGATCATTGTCTTCCACTCTCTGGAAGAGAAGCATATTGCCGAAATCGTGACGCTGATGTCCGACGAGCTGCGCAAGCGGCTGCGTGAATACAATGTCGACTTTGAGCTTACAGAGGGCGGTAAAGCCTTCCTGGCCAAAGAAGGCTACGATCCGGCCTTTGGTGCACGTCCGCTGCGCCGGGCGATTCAAAAACACATTGAGGACCGTCTCTCTGAAGAGCTGCTGAAGGGCAATATCAAAAAGGGCGATTCCCTCAAGATTGATCAGGTGAACGGTGAGCTGGTAGTGACTACCGTGGATGCACCGGTATCGCTCGAAAAAGAAGCAGGAACCGAATAATATACACGTTCTTGAAACAATGCTTCCGCTCCTCCGTATAGAGGGGCGGGGGCTTTTTGTTTTACTTGCTTACCTTAGGGTTAATTTTTCACCGTTTCAGGCAGGTTAATGGTATCCGTCCAAAAGTAGATCTGAAGTGACCTTTCGTTAAAGGTGCAGAAATGGTAAACTTTAAGAGGAGAAAATTATCCGCAATTTAAGCAAGTTCGGACGGTAAGGAGACCAAATGGCTAAAGCAAAAACAAAATTTTTCTGCACCGATTGCGGTTACGAATCCCCAAAATGGTTCGGGAAATGCCCGGGCTGCCAGGCGTGGAACACCATGGTGGAGGAAACGGAAAGCGTAGTCAAAACACAAGGGATGAATGCACCTATTTTTCAGAGTAAAGAAAAGGCGCAATCGATCATAAACATAGAAAGTGACAAAGAGCCGCGAATATTGACAGGCATCGGAGAGCTTAACCGGGTTCTCGGCGGAGGCATTGTCCCCGGCTCGCTTGTACTGGTAGGAGGCGATCCCGGTATCGGGAAATCCACCCTGCTGCTGCAGACCTCACATGCGCTGACCACTCAAGGATTGCGTGTATTGTATATTTCCGGAGAAGAATCTGTGCGTCAGACCAAGCTTCGCGCTGACCGCCTCGGGGCGTTGTCGGGTGAATTATATGTATTATGCGAGACCAATATGGAAAGCATCGAGGAAGCAATTGAACAGATTCAGCCCCAGTTTCTCGTCATTGACTCTATTCAGACTGTCTTTATGCCTGAAGTGACCAGTGCTCCGGGCAGTGTAACACAGGTGCGTGAATGTACAACCCGGTTTATGCGCATCGCCAAGATTCGCGGAATAGCCACTGTGCTGGTAGGCCATGTTACCAAAGAAGGGGCAATTGCCGGTCCGCGGATGCTTGAACATATGGTGGATTGTGTACTTTATTTTGAAGGGGAACGCCACCATACGTACCGGCTGCTCCGTGCGGTCAAGAACCGTTTCGGGTCCACCAATGAAATCGGCATTTTTGAAATGGGTGAGATCGGACTTACAGAGGTGGAGAATCCTTCAGAGCTCTTCCTGTCAGAGCGGCCGCTCGGTGTAGCGGGATCTGCGGTAGTGGCAAGTATGGAGGGTACACGGCCGGTGCTTGTGGAGCTTCAGGCATTGGTTGCCGCGACCCATTTTCCCTCTCCGCGCAGAATGTGCACAGGGATGGATCACCAGCGGATGGCGCTGATTATCGCAGTTCTGGAGAAGCGGATGGGCCTGTTCCTGCAGAATCAGGATGCTTATCTGAATGTTGCCGGGGGCGTAAAGCTGGATGAACCGGCCATTGATTTGGCTGTAGCCGTCAGTATCGCCTCAAGCTTCCGTGATATCTCAACCAAACCGTACGATGTTTTCTTTGGTGAGGTGGGTCTCACAGGTGAGGTCAGAGGCGTGTCGCGTGCGGAAACACGGGTTAAGGAAGCAGCCAAGCTCGGCTTTCGGAGAGTGATTATGCCTGAGAAAAGCATGAAGGGCTGGAAGCATCCGCAGGATATCCAGATTATCGGCGTCAGCACTGTAGCAGATGCACTAAAGGTCGCGTTAGATTAGGGGGCAAAGGGACATGAAAGAACACAGTCAGTTAGAAAATATGAATGATCTGCTCAGACTGGCGGCACCCGGCACACCCTTCCGGGAAGGGCTGGAGAATGTGCTGCGTGCAAAAACTGGGGCGCTGATCGTTGTCGGATACAGTCCGGAAGTGATGGAAGTTGTCGATGGAGGCTTTTCCATTAACTGCGATTTTTCGCCAAACTATTTATATGAGCTGGCCAAAATGGACGGTGCCATTATTCTGAGCGAGGATCTGAAACGAATTCTGTATGCTAATACACAGCTTATTCCTGACTCCTCCATCTCTTCGATCGAGACAGGGATCCGTCACCGTACAGCTGAACGGGTTGCCAAGCAGACGGGCAAGCTGGTCGTATCCATTTCGCAGCGCCGGAACATTATCACACTGTACCAGGGCTCCATCCGGTATGCGCTCAAAGAAATCGGGTCGATTCTGGCCAAGGCCAATCAGGCTATCCAGACACTGGAGAAATACAAAGCAGTGCTCACCCAAGGCCTGACCAATCTGTCCGCTTCCGAATATGAAGGGATTGTCACTGTAGCTGAGGTAGTGGGAGTGATTCAGCGGGTGGAGATGGTGCTGCGGATTAAGATGGAAATCAAACGCTACATCAATGAGCTGGGGAATGAAGGCCGGCTGATCAGTATGCAGATGGAAGAACTGGTGGGAAATACAGAGGAAGAAGCATGGCTTCTGTACAGAGACTATGCAAGAGAAGAGGAAGAGGACAAAATCCGCGAGATCATTGCCGGACTCAAGCGTGCGACAGATGATGAGCTGATGGACGATAATCATATTGCCCGTCTGCTTGGATACTCTTCAACAGCCATTACTTCAGAGGAACTTATTACCCCGCGCGGATACAGGCTGCTTAACAAAATTCCGCGTCTGCCGAATGTGATCATTCACAATCTGGTGGAGCGGTTTGAAATGCTGCCTAATCTGATGACCGCGAGCATCGCGGAACTGGATGAGGTGGACGGCATCGGCGAGGCCCGGGCCCGCAATATTCAGGATGGTCTCAAACGTCTGCAGAAGCAAGTTCTTATTGACAGGCAAATGTAAATCACATACAATCACGTAATGTTGATTACCTTTAGGATCAAAGTAAGCACAATTGAGGTGAAGAAATGATACAAAAATCAATTCCGAGTCTTTTTACCATCGGTAACCTGATGCTTGGAATGTTTGGTATCATGATGGCGTTTGACGGCAAACACAGCATGGCCGCTATCATGGTGATTATTGCTATGCTGCTCGACGGGCTGGATGGGCGTGTTGCGCGCGCGCTTAAATGTGAAAGTGAGTTTGGCAAGGAGCTGGACTCCCTGTCCGATGTCGTTTCTTTTGGAGTGGCACCGGCGGTAATTGTATATCTTACCAGTCTGCAGAGCGTCAGCCCTGCACTTGGCTGGACAGTAACGGCGATTTTCCCTGTATTCGGGGCGCTTCGTCTGGCACGGTTTAATGTCCGTCCGGGAATTCCCGGATATTTTGTTGGTCTGCCTATCCCGGCTGCCGGTGGCGTTCTGGCCACGCTGGCTCTGTTCAATAAAGATCTGTCCGCACCATTTATGATTGTTGTTACCCTGCTCTTATCTTATCTGATGGTCAGCACAGTGAAATATCCTAATTTCAAAAAAGTCGGCTTGCCCAAAAAAGCGGTGATCGGTGCGCCGATTGTGATTGTGCTGGCAGTAGCTATTGCAGTTATATTCCCTGAACAGATTGCCAAGATGATATTCGTGCTGCTGGCGCTGTATGCCCTGTACGGATTCAAGCAGAATATTGACCGCCTGACGGCACGCCGCCGCCACCGCCGCAGAAGACGTTCGGAAGACAAGGTGTACCATTCCAAGAACGGCTAAGATTTAGCTGTTTTTATCACAAAAAGGCTTTGCATCCCTGAGAAATCAGTGGAGGCAAAGCCTTTTGCTGTTGAACGGAAAAGAGCCAGCGGAGGTGCAGCCAGCCGGGATTAAGATAAATTGAACAGTCCGAGCGTTGCGCATTTCTGCGACTCCTTCTCTACAACCTCGTCCATATTAATGCCAAGCAGGTTGCAAAGAGCGGACATATAGAACAGTTCACGGCCGAGTTCCGAGGCAATCACCTCGCGGCAGTTCTCGCACGGCTGGCCTTCCAAATGGGTTCCCGCGAGTTCCTTGGCCTGTTCCAGTCCTAGGGCAGGCTCGAATACCTGCTTGGTGGCATGCAGCTGGATGCAGCCGCATTCCGTGATAGCCTTGACGACGGCACGATTGACGGATGCGCTGCTCTGCCCGTTTTTGGACATGACATCGAGCAGACTGCGGTGACGGAGCAGCAGTTCGGAGACTTGATCCTGAAAGGCCTGTAAACTTGGTGCGCTCATTTTCCATTCACCCCTGGCTTTTTGATTGAGTTCATTATATGCGAGTCCCTTCCTCTTTTCAACGGGAATAGGAGTTCCTGGTAACCCTTACATAAGCGGTAACTTTGTCCTGCAGAAAAAATAATGCAGCCTGCGATTATCGTTCTGAAAATTGGAACATACTGGGGAGGTATAGATCATTTAAGGATGGATAAAAGGAGGTGCGTAAGGTGATGTGGAAAAAAGTTGTCTTGACACTTGCCGGCTTAGGCGGAGCCTGGTCCGGTTATTCGCTATACCATACGGCAGAAAGAGGATTCCCGGCAGGAATGGGGAAGCTTGAGGCAGGTTTGCCTGTGGAGGGAAGCATTGTATTTGCGCTGCTGGGAGCTATTATCTTTTTGTTTGCAGGGACTTTATGTGCGGATTGGGCAGGTTCAAAGCTGCGGGAAGCGGTCATGTACTGCTCGCGGATCCCGATGAATGAATTAGCCGCAGGTGCCGCAGGATTGACGGGAGGACTGCTGCTGTCCCTGCTGCTCTATCCGGCCATGGGTTGGCTGGGCAAAGCGGGGGAACTGCTCCAGGTAGCTGCGACCCTGTCTCTCGGATATATGGGGCTTAAAATCGGACTCGAAAAGAAGGATGAACTGGCTTCATTATGGACCACCGGACGCTGGGGACAGGCGGCAGAACCGGAAGGACGCGGGATGGAAGAACATAAGATTCTCGACACCAGCGTTATTATTGACGGACGGATCGCCGACATCTGCAAAACAGGATTCATTGAGGGTACAATTGTCATTCCGGAATTCGTGCTCGAGGAGCTGCAGCACATTGCGGATTCCTCCGATCTGCTCAAGCGCAACCGCGGGCGGCGGGGGCTGGACATTCTCAACAAGATCCAGAAGGAGCTTGATGTAAAAGTACTCATCTATGAAGGGGATTTTGAGGAAATCTCCGAGGTGGACAGCAAGCTGGTCAAGCTCGCAAAGGTTCTGCATGGTAAAGTGGTCACCAATGACTTCAATCTCAACAAGGTATGTGAGCTGCAGGGGGTGTCCGTGCTGAATATCAATGATCTGGCCAATGCGGTGAAGCCGGTTGTTCTGCCGGGTGAAGAAATTATTGTACAGGTCATCAAGGACGGTAAGGAGCATGGACAGGGCGTTGCTTATCTGGATGACGGAACGATGATTGTCGTTGAGGGCGGACGGGAGTATATCGGCACAACGATGGAGGTACTGGTAACAAGTGTGCTGCAGACGTCTGCCGGCCGGATGATTTTTGCCAAACCTAAGCTTCTGGAAAAGGCCCAGTAGACCTGAAAAGTTCCTCCAAGCGCGATATGGGTTGGAAATGCCGTCCAAACACGTTATGATGGGGATATACGTGAAGGACAGGAGCCTAGAAGAATGTCAAACAGTGTAGGCGCCGTGATTGTGGCGGCAGGTAGAGGAACGCGCATGGGAACGGCGGAGAGCAAGCAATATTTGCTGCTGCAGAACAAACCGATCATTGTTCATACTCTGGAGGTATTCCAGCGGCACGAGCTGATCTCCGAAATTGTGCTGGTCACCGGACGTGAAGACCTGGAGCGCTGCCGGGAATGGATACAAGCCTACAAGCTGGATAAGGTGAAGGCTGTTATTCCCGGCGGTTCCGAGCGCCAGCATTCCGTGCATCTGGGGCTGAAGGAACTGACGGCCAATTGGGTAATGGTACATGACGGTGTCCGGCCGTTTGTAGCGGGCAGTGAGATTACAGCCTGTTACGAGGCGGCCAGGGAGACAGGGGCATCCGTGCTTGCTGTGCCGGTAAAAGATACGATCAAGCAGGTGGACAGCACAGGAAAAGTACTGTCTACGCCGGATCGGCGAAGTCTGTGGGCGATTCAGACCCCGCAGACTTTTCGTCTGTCCGACCTGCTTGCTGCGTACGGGGCAGCCGAGCGGGACGGTTTTCTCGGCACTGATGACTCCAGTCTGGCGGAGCGCAGCGGAATTCCGGTTACTGTGGTAGAAGGAAGCTACAGGAATATTAAGATCACCACGCCGGAGGATCTCGATTTTGCAGAGTTTACAGAAAGAAACAGGGGAGAGGGTTAGACATGATAGCTGTAGGACAAGGCTTTGACGTACACCAGCTTGTAGAGGGAAGACCGTGCATTATTGGCGGAGTTACCATTCCCTATGAAAAAGGGCTGCTGGGGCACTCCGATGCGGATGTGCTGCTGCATGCGGTTAGCGATGCGATTCTGGGAGCGCTGGGGCTCGGGGATATCGGCAGACATTTCCCTGATACGGACCCTGCCTTTAAGGACGCGGACAGCCTGAAGCTGCTGGAGCATGTATGGGCGCTCGCCCGTGAACGCGGGTATAAGCTGGGAAATATTGATTCTACTATTATTGCACAGAAGCCGAAGATGGCCCCTTATATCCCGGAAATGACTGAGATTATCGCCCGGGCACTGGAAGCAGACCTATCCAAGGTTAATGTAAAAGCGACTACCACCGAGAAGCTCGGCTTTGCCGGACGCGGTGAAGGAATTGCGGCACAATCTATTGTCTGCCTGATCCAAGATGTGATATCATCGTGAGATGGCTGGAACGGCCTGATTCTTTATTTTAACCATTTTGAAGCGGAGGGAATACAATGGCTGATCAAGTCCGGGTGCGCTACGCACCGAGCCCTACGGGACATTTACATATCGGAAATGCCAGAACGGCATTGTTCAATTATCTGTTTGCCCGCAATCTGGGCGGAAAATTCATTATCCGGATTGAAGATACAGACGTCAAACGCAATGTGGCCGGCGGGGAAGAAAGCCAGCTGAAGTACCTGAAATGGCTTGGTGTGGACTGGGATGAAAGCGTGGATGTCGGAGGGGAATACGGCCCGTACCGCCAGACTGAACGTCTTGATCTGTACCGCATATACTGGCAGGATCTGATTGACCGCGGTCTTGCTTACCGCTGTTACTGCACGGAAGAGGAGCTGGAAGCAGAGCGTGAGGAACAGACCGCCCGCGGTGAAACCCCGCGTTATTCCGGCAAGCACCGTGATCTGACCGAGGAGCAGCGCCTGGCTTTTGAAGGTGAGGGACGTGTTGCCAGCATCCGTTTCCGGGTGCCGGAAGACCGCACGTACACCTTTGACGATATCGTTAAAGGCAGCATCTCGTTCAACACCAAGGAAATGGGCGACTTTGTCATCGTGAAGAAGGACGGGATTCCGACTTATAACTTCGCGGTTGCCATTGACGATCATCTGATGGAAATCTCCCATGTCCTGCGCGGGGAAGACCATATTTCCAATACGCCGCGCCAGCTGATGATCTATGAAGCCCTTGGCTGGGAGCCGCCATTGTTCGGACATATGACGCTGATTGTCGGCGATGACCACAAAAAGCTGAGCAAGCGCAACGAATCTATCATTCAGTTCATTGAGCAGTATGACCAGCTTGGTTATCTGCCGGAAGCCTTGTTCAATTTCATCTCCCTCCTCGGCTGGTCACCGGAAGGTGAAGAAGAAATCTTCAGCCGGGAAGAGCTGATTTCAATCTTTACGGCTGACCGCCTCTCCAAGAGCCCGGCTGTATTTGATACGAATAAGCTGGCTCACCTGAACAATCACTATATCAAGAATGCTGATCCGAAACGGATTGCGCTGCTTGCCATTCCTCACCTGCAGAAAGCGGGAAGACTGCCGGCAGAGCTTAGCGGGGAGCAGCAGGCCTGGGCGGAAAGCCTTGTAGCGCTGTATCAGGAGCAGATGACCTCCGCTTCGGATATTGTCGAGCTGTCTGCCATGTTCTTCCGCAGCCATGTGGAGCTTGAGACGGAAGCGGCACAAATCCTGGCGGAGAGCCAGGTGCCGGAAGTTCTCTCTGCATTCCTGGCCAAGGTTGAAGCAGCAGAAGAATTTACAGCTGCCAACATGGCGGTTCTGATCAAGGAAGTACAAAAAGAGACAGGACATAAGGGCAAAGCGCTGTTTATGCCGATCCGTGTCGCCTTGACCGGACAGACGCATGGCCGTGATCTCAATATCACGATTGCCCTTCTGGGCCGCAACCGTGTCATCGAACGTCTGAAATCACAAATCAAAGGGGCATAGGCTGCAGCTTTGCAGTGCGAATTCCCTTGTCAGTACGGTGTCTTTTCGCTAATATAGAAGAATATTATAAGAGCTGTGATCAGGAAAAGTACGCGTATACGGGCAATTGCCAGAGAGAATAACCGCTAAGGAGTCTCCTTACAGGCTGGGAGTTATTCATTTGTCCGCCGCTGAACATGCGCCTGTGAGCTGCATGGTTGAGCGCTCCCGCAGGAAGGGACGTTAGACTGTGCCGGGACGTTGCCGTTAACAACGCCAAGAGGGATGGAAAAACAGGCCGGCCGGGTTCGTGCACGGCTGCCTTATCAGCCATCCAAGCAGAGTGGAACCGCGGTTACACGCCTCTGCAGCATCATGCTGCAGGGGCGTTTTTTGTTGAGGGATACAGGGGAGAATACCTTCCTTTTGCGCACCTGTTAACAGGAGGCGGGGGGAGTGAAGAAGAGGGGAACCGTGATGTTTAAGCATATCAAGTCGGATATCAGGGCAGTATTCGACAACGATCCTGCAGCCCGCAGCAGATTCGAGGTTGTGTTTACCTATGCCGGACTTCACGCAATTTGGGGGCACAGGATCGCCCACTCTTTTTACAAACGCCGCTGGTTTACTCTGGCGCGTATCGTTTCCCAGTTCAGCAGGTTCATGACCGGAGTGGAGATTCATCCCGGGGCTACAATCGGCAGCAGACTGTTTATAGACCACGGGATGGGCATTGTTATCGGTGAAACCTGTGAGATCGGTGATGATGTTATTATCTATCAGGGGGTTACCCTAGGCGGTACCGGTAAGGAAAAAGGAAAGCGTCATCCTACCATCGGCAATAATGTAGTTATCGGTTCAGGAGCCAAAGTACTGGGATCGTTCCGGATCGGCGATAATTGCAATATCGGCTCCAATGCAGTTGTGCTGCGTGAAGTCCCGGACAACAGCACCGTAGTAGGTAATCCCGGCCGTGTCGTCAAGCGCAACGGGGAACGGGTATCCGACCGGCTGGATCATACCAAAATGCCGGATCCGCTGGTTGATTCCCTGCGTTTTCTGCAGAAGGAAATTGAGGAAATCAGGGAACGCCTCGGAGGCGAAGACAAGCAAAAGGCCGAGCAGCGGCGTCTGGAGAGTCAGCAGTATATTGACTATGAAATATAAGCTTAACGGAATTCCTTGGGAATCCGTAAGACAACAGAAAGGATTGGAAAACAACATGGCTTTGCAAATCTACAATACAATGACCCGCAGCAAGGAGGCTTTTGTGCCCCAGGAGCCCGGCAAGGTAAAAATGTACGTATGCGGACCAACCGTCTACGGCTATATGCATATTGGAAACGCAAGACCGGTTATCGTATTTGATACAGTCCGCAACTATCTGGAACAGACCGGTAATGAGGTCCGTTATCTGACGAACTTTACAGATGTGGATGATAAAATGATCCGCAAGGCAGAGGAGATGAACATTACCGTAGCGGATGTCGCTGAAATGTTCATTGCCGCCTACCAGGAGGATCTGCAAGGTCTCGGGGTGAAGCCGGCAACGATGAATCCGCGGGTTACGCAAAGCATGGATATGATTATTGAGTTCATCAAGGAGCTTGAAGAAAAAGGCTACGCCTATGAAAGCGGCGGAGATGTCTATTACCGTACAGGGAAATTTGCCGATTACGGCAAGCTGTCACGCCAGAATCTGGAGGAGCTACAGTTCGGTATCCGGGTGGAAGTGGATTCCCGTAAGGAGAAGCCGGAGGATTTCGTGCTGTGGAAGGCAGCCAAGCCGGGTGAAGTTCATTGGCACAGCCCATGGGGAGAAGGGCGTCCGGGCTGGCATATTGAGTGTTCCGCAATGGTGCGCGAGTATCTGGGGGAGACGATCGACATTCACGGCGGCGGACAGGACCTGCAGTTCCCGCATCATGAATGCGAATGCGCACAGACAGAGGCGCTGACCGGCAAGCCGCTGTCGAATTATTGGATGCATAACGGATTCCTCAACATCGGAGACGAGAAAATGTCGAAATCGCTGGGTAACGGACTGCTTGTGAAGGATATCCGCCAGCGTTTTAAAGCAGGGGCGATCCGTTACTTCATGCTGTCCACCCATTACCGTAATCCGCTGAACTTCTCGGAAGAGGCTCTGATGTCTGCCGAGAAAAGCGCTGAACGGATCGCTCTGGCAGAGAGCAATTTGAAACACCGGCTGGAGCTTGCCCCTGAAGGTGTACAAGGCGAAGCAAGCAGTGCGGTTGCGGAGCGGCTTGCAGCAATAACCGGCAACTTTCACGCCAAAATGCAGGATGACTTTAATACCCCTGATGCGATTACCGCTGTTTTTGACTGGGTAAACCTTGCTAATCAGACGCTGGCGAACAACGAAACGGCTTCTGCCGACTTTGCAGCGCTGCTGAAAGCTTTTGCCGTAATGAATAATGTGCTGGGCCTGGTTCCTGAACAGGAAGAAGAGATTGCCAGTGAAGAAGTGGAGCGCCTGATTGCTGAGCGGGCAGAGGCACGCAAGAATAAGAACTGGGCACGTTCCGATGAAATCCGCGATGAGCTGGGCAGCCTAGGCATTCTGCTGGAGGATACTCCTCAGGGAATGCGGTGGCGCCGTAAATGAGCGGGGAGTTTCGTTTAGAAGAGGCCTGGTTTCCGTATGAACCATCCAAGCCAGCCCGGCTGCTCCCGCCGATTGTCCTGGCGTATGCAGGAGACGCCATCTATGAGGTGGCGGTACGCCAATACCTGATATCGCTGCCGAATATCCGGCCGAACCATCTGCACCGGACCGCCACGGGGCTGGTCTCAGCCAAGGCGCAGAGCACGATTCTGGCTTTTCTGGAACCCGTGCTGACCGAGGAGGAGAAGGATGTGGCCCGCCAGGGGCGCAACGCCAAGTCAGGCTCAATCCCCAAAAATGCCGATGTGCTCGAATACCGGCATGCCACCGCTTTTGAATGTCTGATCGGATATTTGTATTACACGGGACAGCAGGCAAGAATACAGAAGCTAGTACATGACAGCATTGAGTATATGATGAACCGGGCCAAATAAGGCTGTGATGGTTACAAAACAGGAGGCACGACTATGGAAGATTATAAGACTGAGGAAGAAGTACTGGCCGGCAAGCATTCGGTGCTCGAAGCGCTTCGCGCCGGCCGTACACTCAACAAGATCTGGGTAGCCGAAACGGCGCAAAAGCATCTGACCGCCCCGATTATCGCCGAGGCACGAAAAGCGGGGATTGTCATTCAGCATGTAGACAAACGGAAGCTGGATCAGCTGGCACCGGGAGTGCAGCATCAGGGAGTGGTTGCGCAGGCTGCGCCGTTTGCTTATGTTGAAGTGTCCGATATTCTGGCTGCCGCTGAAGCGAAAGGTGAACCGCCGTTTTTGATTTTGCTGGATGAGATTGAAGATCCGCATAATCTGGGCTCCATTCTGCGGACTGCTGATTGCACGGGGGTTCACGGGGTAATTGTGCCCAAACGGCGTTCCGCGCAGATTACAGCTACAGTATCCAAGACCTCTGCCGGAGCAGTGGAATATGTTCCGGTTGCGAGGGTGACGAATCTCGGCCAGACGATAGACCGTCTTAAGGAGCTCGGCGTCTGGGTAGTCGGTACAGATGTGGACACGAATGAAAACCTGTATGAGTCGGATATTTTTACCGGCCCGGTAGCTGTGGTAATCGGCAATGAGAACAAAGGAATGGGCCGGCTGATCCGGGAAAAATGCGATGTGCTGCTGAAGCTTCCGATGGCCGGAAGAATCAATTCCCTCAATGCTTCGGTTGCCGCAGGGGTTATTATGTACGAGGTGCTGCGCCGCCGGCATCAGCAGGGATAGTTATGGCTGACTGGCGGGATGTGCTGCTTGTGGACGGATACAACATGATCGGCGGCTGGCCGGAACTTACGGCACTCTCGCAGACGGGCATGCAGGAAGCACGCGACCGGCTGCTGGATCTGCTGGCTGATTATCAGGCATTCTCCGGGCGGCGCGTCATTGCCGTGTTCGATGCTTACCGTGTGCCGGGACTCGGCCGGTCGTTTGTCCAGGGCAAGGTGCAGGTGTTTTTCACCAAGGAAAAAGAGACTGCTGATGAATGCATCGAACGGCTGGTAGGGGAATTCAGCCACCGCCGCCGGCAGATCTACGTGGCTACCAGCGATTTTGTGGAGCAGCACGTCATTTTTGCCCAAGGGGCGCTGCGGATTTCGGCCAGAGAGCTGCGGCTAGAAATTGAGGAGAACCAGAAGCAGGTCAAAAAAGCAATTGAACCGGAGAGCATCAGCTCCAAGCGCCATTCTCTGGAGGAAAAGCTGCCGCCGGAAATGCGTAAGCGGTTAGAGGACTGGAGACGGCAATAAAAGTGCCGTGATATTCGGTAATTCGCGGGCAAATGCCATAAAATGTTATTGAAGATTGTTTTTGGACAATAACCGTTGACGATGGAAGGTAACATAATATATACTTGTCCTATATTTTAGCAAAGTAACGATGTGTCTTGCGTTGCAGCCGGGGGGATTCTTGGTGAGTGTCGACCTCAAGGAATTAATGCTGTCCGAGTATGATTTCATAAGCGATGAAGAAATTGTCGAGATCTTCCGTGGTGGCGACAGTGGCGCATTGGAGCATCTTATTAACAAGTACCGCAATTTCGTTCGTGCCAAGGCCCGCTCCTATTTTCTGATCGGCGCGGATCGTGAAGATATCGTGCAGGAAGGCATGATTGGACTTTATAAGGCAATCCGCGACTTTAAGGGTGACAAGCTGTCATCGTTCAAGGCATTTGCCGAACTCTGCATTACCCGTCAGATTATAACCGCCATTAAGACGGCTACCCGTCAGAAGCATATTCCGCTCAATTCTTATGTATCTCTGGACAAGCCTATATATGATGAGGATTCAGACCGTACGCTCATGGATGTCATCTGCGGTACACAGGTGCTTGATCCTGAGGAACTGATTATTAACCAGGAAGAATTTATCGGCCTGGAGGATAAGATGGCTGAAATTCTGAGTGATCTGGAACGCAAGGTTCTGATGCTCTATCTGGATGGACGGTCCTATCAGGAGATTGCGGAAGATTTGAAGCGGCATGTAAAGTCTATTGACAATGCGCTGCAGCGGGTGAAACGGAAATTGGAAAGATATCTGGAAGTGCGTGACAATTGATGATATAATGGACTAGAAAGGCTCGGACATCGAGTCTTTTTTTTAGTGCTTTGCTAGAATTTTATATCATGAAGCAGAAAAAAATCCGGCTGCCGTTGGGGCAGGTTTATACTTAGCCGGAATGCTCCATAATGTTAAGAAGCGCAAATCGAGAGAGACGGCGATCTGCATGGAAAAGGCAAGGCTCGTAAACGACGTTTGTCACACGGCTTTAACACCCGAAATTACCCAGTGCGATGGGGGAAATCTTTCGTTGACACGAGGCTTGGCATTATGCTAAAGTGTTTTAGGTAGGCCTAAATTCGCGGGTTTTTTTTAGGATCAATTTTGCGTCTTCTAATTTAACAGTTAGAAGTACGTCTTCGGGAGGTGCATATCATGCGGGTAATTATCACTTTGGCTTGTACAAGTTGCAAACAAAGAAACTATGCGACAACCAAAAACAAGCGAAATCACCCCGACCGCTTGGAGATGAAGAAATTTTGCAAGTTCTGTAACGAGCAAACTCCTCATCGCGAAACCAGATAGTTTTTGGAGGTGTAGTCGGCGTGAAACGTAGTTTTAAGTCTTTGTTTTCCTTTTTCACTGAGAGCTGGAGCGAGCTTAAGAAGGTTCGCTGGCCTAGCCGTAAAGAGCTGAAAAACTATTCAATGATCGTTTTCGGTACTATTGTAGTTATCGCTGTTTACTTCTGGGTTCTGGACATCATCATTTCCGCTGTAATTGAAGCGATTATTTAGAGAGGTCCAAGGTGGCTTGGTATGGAAAAAAGATGGTATGTTGTTCATACCTATTCCGGGTATGAGAATAAGGTTAAGGCCAATTTGGAAAAACGCGTTGAGTCCATGGGCATGGAAGACAAAATATTCCGCGTTCTTGTTCCTATGGAAGAAGAGCTGGTAAACAAGGATGGCAAGAAAAAAACTGTCATGCGTAAAGTTTACCCTGGTTATGTTTTAGTCGAAATGGTTCAGACTGATGATTCTTGGTATGTTGTCCGCAATACGCCGGGCGTTACCGGATTTGTCGGTTCGACAGGTTCCGGGTCCAAGCCTACCGCTTTGCTTCCGGAAGAGGTTGAGCAAATTCTGAAGCATATGGGCATGGTTGAACCTAAAGCGAAGATTGATTTCGAAATCAAGGAATCCGTACGTATTATGGTCGGTCCCTTTGCGAATTTTGTGGGCTCCGTGGAAGAAATTTTGGCTGACAAGAGCAAGATCAAGGTACACGTCAACATGTTTGGACGGGAAACCCCGCTGGAGTTGGATTTCACTCAAGTGGAGAAAATATAACAGTAGTAAGGGTTTCTTGTGGGAGAACGCATTATGTCGTTCGAATACCACTATTTTTGCAAGGAGGTGTCACTAATGGCTAAAAAAGTTATCAAAATGGTGAAACTGCAGATTCCTGCAGGGAAAGCGAATCCAGCGCCTCCAGTAGGTCCGGCGTTAGGTCAAGCAGGTGTCAACATCATGGCATTCTGTAAGGAATTCAACGCTCGTACAGCTGACCAGGCTGGTCTGATCATCCCGGTTGAAATTACAGTGTTTGAAGACCGTTCCTTTACTTTCATCACTAAAACTCCTCCGGCTGCCGTTCTGCTTCGCATTGCTGCTAAAGTAGAAAAAGGATCCGGTGAACCAAACAAGAAAAAAGTAGCGAAAATCGGCCGCGCAGCGGTTCGTGAAATCGCCGAAACAAAAATGCCTGACCTGAACGCTGCATCTGTTGAAGCTGCAATGCGTATGGTTGAAGGTACTGCCCGCAGTATGGGTATCACTATCGAAGACTAATAAGTATTCGGTACAACGGTCATTCATGACCGCAATATGTGGGAGGAATTTCCGCTAACACCACAAAGGAGGAACATTTTCATGGCTAAACATGGTAAGAAATACCAAGAATCTGCTAAGCTGATCAACAGCGAAGCAACTTACGAGCCTTCAGAAGCTGTAGAGCTTGTGAAAAAGGCGGCAACTGCCAAGTTCGACGAAACCGTTGAAGCAGCAGTTCGTCTGGGTGTAGACCCGCGTAAACAAGACCAAGCTGTTCGTGGTGTTGTTGTCCTGCCTCACGGCACTGGTAAAACACAACGCGTGCTTGTATTTGCAAAAGGTGAAAAAGCGAAAGAGGCAGAAGCTGCTGGCGCGGATTATGTTGGCGATCAAGATATGATCAACAAAATCCAACAAGGCTGGTTTGAATTTGATGTCTGCGTAGCTACACCTGACATGATGAGTGAAGTCGGTAAACTGGGACGTCTGCTCGGTGGTAAAGGCCTCATGCCTAACCCTAAAGCCGGCACCGTTACTTTCGACGTTACCAAGGCTGTGCAAGAAATCAAAGCCGGTAAAATCGAATACCGTCTCGACAAAGCGGGTCAAATTCACGCGCCTATCGGCAAAGTGTCTTTCAACCCTGAACAACTGAACGAGAACCTTAAAGCTCTTATCGATGCTTTGAACCGTGCGAAACCGGCTGCTGCTAAAGGTGTATACCTTAAGGGCATCGCGATTTCTTCCACTATGGGACCAAGCGCTCGCGTGAGCACAGCTGCTTACAGATAATTAGGGGTTGACTCCTGGAGTTATCTCTGATAATCTATAACAGTTGTAAATATTAAGGTGATCATTCTTGAACTTGAATATGCTTACCGTAGACAGTAGGTGCCGCAAGGCTTAATTTCCTACCGAGGTGTTGTGATAGAAATAAGAAGTGCCAGGCGACGCCTGTGACTTTCCTTTTATCAAGCCTTCGTGATTCTGCGGAGGCTTTTCTAATGCCTGCGTAGGAACGGCGGGGATTCATTCGAGGAAACGCCGTCACATAAATTTTCAGGAGGTGTACACAATTGGCAAATGCAAAAGTAATCCAAGCTAAACAGGATGCGGTTGATGTTGTTACCGGCAAACTGCAAAACAGTGTTTCTACTGTTGTTGCTGACTACCGCGGATTGAACGTTTCGCAAGTAACTGAACTGCGTAAGCAGCTTCGTGAAGCTGGCGTTGAATTTCAAGTCCTGAAGAACACATTGCTTCGCCGCGCAACTGCTGCGGCTGAGCTGACTGAACTGGACGCAGTTCTGACTGGTCCTACAGCTGTTGCATTCAGTGAAACTGATGCAGTAGTAGCTGCCAAGATTCTGAACGACTTCGCTAAGAAGAATGACGCTCTGAAGCTTAAAGGCGGCGTAGTAGAAGGCCGTGTTGTGGACGAAGACCAAATCAAGGCACTGGCAGAACTTCCTTCCCGCGAAGGTTTGCTCTCCATGCTGCTTAGCGTGCTTCAAGCTCCAATGCGCAACTTCGCGCTTGCAGTTAAAGCAGTCGCTGAGAAAGAAGAGCAAAGCGCGTAAGCCTTTGACTCTGGCATCATAACAAGAACACAAACAAATTTAATTATAAAATGGAGGTTCAACCATGAGTAAAGAAGCAATCTTGGAAGCAATTAAAGGCATGAGCGTACTGGAACTGAACGACCTGGTTAAAGCAATCGAAGAAGAATTCGGCGTAACTGCTGCAGCTCCAGTTGCAGTAGGCGGCGGCGCTGCTGCTGCAGTTGCTGAAGAGCAATCCGAATTTGACGTGGTATTGACAAGCGCTGGCGCTTCCAAAATCAACGTTATCAAAATCGTTCGCGAAATCACAGGCCTGGGCTTGAAAGAAGCTAAAGACCTCGTAGACAACGCACCAAAACCAATCAAAGAAAAAGTAAGCAAAGAAGATGCCGAAGCTACCAAAGCAAAATTGGAAGAAGCAGGCGCAGCTGTAGAAGTAAAATAGTTCTTTGCTATAAGGTAATGCCCCGGAAGGAAGGTCTTCCTTCCGGTTTATGCAACCCCCTTGAACTTGTTCAAGGGGGTTGCTGTATACAAGGCGCTTTCACCCGTATTTTCACCAAGTGAAGGGAAGGATCTTATGTCGCAGCACTATTACTCCCAGCAGCCCGAAGCGCGTCATGACAGACGTACGCTAACTACGGTGCTCAGAGGAAAAAACCTGCGGTTTACCAGTGATGCCGGTGTATTTTCCAAAGGGGATATTGATTACGGCAGCCGTGCTCTGATCGAAGCGATGGAAATCCCCAATGGTTCTGCAGTACTGGACGTCGGCTGTGGTTACGGGCCTATAGGAATTAGCGCAGCTATACTTAATCCGGGTGGTCATGTCACCATGATAGATATTAACAGCCGGGCAGTAGAATTATCGCGCGAGAATGCACAGTTGAATGGGGTACACAATGTCACGGTTAAGGAGAGTGACGTGTTCTCAGCCGTCCAAGGCCAGAAGTTCGATGTGGTACTCACTAATCCGCCGATCCGTGCAGGTAAAGCTGTAGTACACCAGATTTTTGAGCAGGCCTATGAGCATTTGAATGAAGGCGGCAGCCTGTGGATAGTGATTCAGAAGAAGCAGGGGGCACCGTCAGCGGTAGCCAAACTGGAAAGTATGTTCGCGGAAGTTGAAGAAGTGGGTAAGGATAAGGGATACCGTATCATAAAAGCACAAAAAAATAGTTGATTTACCATTGACACGTAATATAGTTAGTGGTATTATTATAAAATGTCAGTATTAAGCTAGGCTCCATGTCTTTAGTTTGCTGAAATGTCAAGTGATATATTGTCGCCGGCAAGCGCATGCCGTTCGGCAAGTTTGTGCGTAAGCAGTATTACATGTTACTATCACGGTGAAGAAATCGCCTGGGGATGGGTAATGGCGCATAAACTGTTGCTTGGGGACGTATAATACGTACGTTTTGGGCAAATCTACTGGATAAGGAGTATTTTGGCCGTGGATAGATGCGCTCTTTTTTCGAAAGATTTCGATAAGGGCTTTTCTTTATTTATGGCTGAATCCTTGTGTTATGGTTCCATTATACGGTTCCAAACAAGGGTTCGCAATCAATTTTTAAGTGAGTAGACATGAGGGGTGAGTAAAGTTGGCAGGACATCTTGTTCAGTATGGTCGACGCACTCGGCGGAGCTATGCGAGAATTAACGAGGTACTCGAGGTCCCGAACCTGATCGAGATCCAACAAAAATCGTATGACTGGTTTTTGGAGGAAGGGTTGCGTGAAATGTTTCAAGACATCTCGCCGATCCAGGATTTCACAGGTAATCTGGTGCTTGAGTTCATTGATTACAGCCTGGGTGAACCGAAATATACGGTTGACGACGCGAAAGAGCGGGACGTAACATATGCGGCTCCTCTGCGGGTGAAGGTACGGCTCATTAATAAGGAGACCGGTGAGGTCAAAGAGCAGGAAGTGTTCATGGGAGATTTCCCGCTGATGACGGAGACCGGCACTTTTATTATCAATGGTGCGGAACGGGTTATTGTCAGCCAGTTGGTTCGCTCTCCAAGCGTCTATTTCAGCACTAAAGTGGATAAAAACGCCAAAAAAACCTACACCGCCACAGTAATTCCTAACCGCGGAGCCTGGCTGGAGCTGGAGACGGATGCTAAGGACATCATGTATGTCCGTATCGACCGTACCCGTAAAATTCCGGTGACCGTGCTTCTGCGTGCTCTTGGTTTCGGCAGTGATGCTGAGATTCTGGAACTGCTTGGTAATGATGAATATATTCGCAATACGCTGGATAAAGACAACACGGATTCTACGGAGAAGGCGCTGATTGAAATTTACGAGCGTCTGCGTCCGGGCGAACCGCCGACACTGGACAATGCCAAGAGTCTCTTGGTAGCCCGTTTCTTTGATCCAAAACGTTATGATCTGGCCAATGTCGGCCGTTACAAAATCAATAAAAAGCTGCACATTAAGAACCGTCTGTTCAATCAGCGTCTGGCTCAAAACCTGGTCGATGAAGCTACAGGAGAAATCCTGGCTGAATCCGGTCAAATGGTTGACCGCCGTTTGCTTGATGAGCTGATTCCTTATTTTGAAAAAGATGTTGCAGCCAAAACTTACCGTGTAACGGGCGGAGTTATGGACAGCGAAGACATCCCGCTGCAGACGATTGACGTATTCTCGCCAATCGAAGAAGGCCGGGTTATCAAGCTGATTGCCAACGGCAACATCGACAAATCGGTCAAGCATATTACTCAGGCTGATATTATATCCTCAATCAGCTACTTTATTAATCTGCTGCACGGTATCGGCAACACTGACGATATTGACCATTTGGGTAACCGCCGTCTGCGCTCTGTAGGTGAGCTTCTGCAGAACCAGTTCCGTATAGGTCTGTCCCGTATGGAACGCGTAGTGCGTGAAAGAATGTCGATTCAGGACGCCAATGCGATTACACCGCAGGCACTGATCAACATACGTCCGGTTATTGCGTCGATTAAAGAGTTCTTCGGAAGTTCGCAGCTGTCCCAGTTTATGGACCAGACGAACCCGCTTGCTGAGCTTACACACAAACGCCGTCTGTCGGCACTCGGACCTGGTGGTCTGACCCGGGAACGCGCGGGCTTTGAAGTTCGTGACGTCCATCACAGTCACTACGGCCGCATGTGTCCAATCGAGACTCCGGAAGGTCCGAACATCGGTTTGATCAACTCCCTGTCGACTTTTGCCCGCATCAATGAGTATGGCTTTATCGAAGCTCCATACCGTTGGGTAGATCCGAAGACCGGGAAGGTTACGGAACAAATCGACTATCTGACTGCCGATGAGGAAGATAACTATGTAGTTGCCCAGGCGAATGTGCAGATCGAAGAAGATGGTACGTTCAAGGAAGACATGGTTATCGTCCGTTACAACAAAGACTCGGACAACATCACAACAATGCCAAGTAATCGTGTTGATTACATGGACGTATCGCCAAAACAGGTTGTATCGGTCGCAACGGCGCTCATTCCGTTCCTTGAGAACGATGACTCCAACCGCGCACTGATGGGATCGAACATGCAGCGTCAAGCCGTTCCGCTTCTTATTCCGAAGGCTCCGCTTGTCGGTACGGGAATGGAACATAAATCCGCTAAGGATTCGGGCGTATGTATTGTTTCCAAGTATGACGGTATTATCGAACGTTCCTCGGCCAATGAAATTTGGCTGCGCCGCGTCGAAGCCGTCGACGGCAAGGAAGTTAAAGGCGATATCGTTAAATATAAATTACACAAATTTATGCGTTCGAACCAAGGTACCTGTATTAACCAGCGTCCTCTGGCTAAAAGAGGGGACATTGTTAAGAAGGGTGACATCCTGGCAGACGGACCATCCACGGAAATGGGCGAACTTGCTCTGGGCCGCAACGTAGTTGTTGCGTTCATGACATGGGAAGGCTACAACTACGAGGATGCGATCCTGCTGAGTGAAAAGCTGGTTAAGGAAGATGTGTACACTTCGATTCACATCGAGGAATACGAATCCGAAGCCCGTGACACAAAGCTGGGACCTGAAGAAATTACACGTGATATTCCGAATGTCGGTGAAGAAGCGCTCCGCAATCTGGATGAGCGCGGAATTATCCGCATCGGTGCTGAAATCAATACCGGCGATATTCTGGTAGGTAAGGTTACTCCTAAGGGTGTAACCGAGCTGACTGCAGAAGAACGTCTCCTGCATGCTATCTTCGGTGAAAAGGCACGTGAAGTGCGTGACACCTCGCTGCGCGTTCCTCACGGCAGTGACGGTATTATTGTTGACGTCAAAGTATTCACCCGCGAGAACGGCGATGAGCTGCCTCCAGGCGTGAACCAGCTGGTCCGTGTGTACATCGCCCAGAAACGTAAGATTTCTGAAGGTGACAAGATGGCCGGACGTCACGGTAACAAGGGTGTCGTAGCCCGTATCCTGCCTGAAGAGGATATGCCGTTCCTTCCGGACGGTACTCCGGTACAGGTTGTCCTGAACCCGCTGGGCGTTCCTTCGCGGATGAACATCGGTCAGGTGCTGGAGGTTCACTTGGGTATGGCTGCACTGCAGCTGGGTATCCATGTGGCTACTCCGGTATTCGATGGGGCCCGCGAGAATGACGTGTTTGACACTATGGAAGAAGCAGGCATGCAGCGCAATGGTAAGACTGTGCTTTACGACGGCCGGACAGGAGAGCGCTTTGAGCGTGAAGTTACTGTCGGTGTCATGCACATGATCAAGCTGGCGCACATGGTTGACGATAAAATCCATGCCCGTTCCACGGGTCCTTACTCACTCGTTACCCAGCAGCCGCTCGGCGGTAAAGCGCAGTTCGGCGGACAGCGTTTCGGGGAAATGGAAGTTTGGGCGCTTGAAGCATACGGCGCTGCATATACACTGCAAGAGATCTTGACTGTGAAATCCGATGACGTGGTTGGCCGTGTGAAGACGTACGAATCGATCGTCAAAGGTGAGAATGTTCCAGAACCGGGTGTTCCGGAATCCTTCAAGGTACTCATCAAGGAGCTGCAGTCGCTTGGTATGGATGTTAAGATCCTCAGCGGCGACGAGCAGGAGATCGAGATGAAGGAACTGGATGATGAGGATGAGACGTCAGGCGACAAGCTGAGCCTCAATCTGGAAGGCGCAGAAGTCGGAATAGAGTAGTCTGGTACCACAATTTCATTTAAAAGAACCGTGCCCTCTTTTGATTAACGTCAAGGGAGGGCCTCCGGTACTAAATCAGGATATAGGTTAAGGAGGGTTGCTCCTTGTTGGACGTTAACAATTTTGAATTTATGAAAATCGGGCTTGCTTCACCGGAAAAAATTCGTTCTTGGTCCCGCGGAGAAGTAAAGAAACCGGAAACCATTAACTACCGTACATTGAAACCGGAAAAAGAAGGTCTGTTCTGCGAGCGTATTTTCGGGCCTCAAAAAGACTGGGAATGCCACTGCGGTAAATACAAGCGCGTCCGTTATAAAGGCGTAGTCTGTGACCGCTGCGGCGTTGAAGTTACCCGTGCCAAGGTTCGCCGTGAACGTATGGGTCACATTGAGCTGGCAGCTCCGGTATCTCATATCTGGTATTTCAAGGGTATTCCTAGCCGTATGGGTCTGGCTCTGGATATGTCCCCGAGATCGCTTGAAGAGATCATCTACTTCGCATCTTATGTTGTAACGGATCCGGGTGAAACACCGCTGGAGAAGAAACAGCTGCTGTCCGAAAAAGAATACCGCAGCTACCGAGAGAAGTACGGCTACGGATTCCAGGCGGGCATGGGTGCTGAAGCTGTGAAGAAGCTGCTCCAGGACATTGATATCGAAAAAGAACTGGAATTCCTCAAAGAAGAGCTGCGCACGGCCCAAGGCCAACGCCGCAACCGGGCGATCAAACGTCTGGAAGTTATTGAGGCATTCCGCAACTCCGGCAACAAGCCTGACTGGATGATCATGGATGTGCTCCCGGTTATTCCACCGGAACTGCGCCCAATGGTTCAGCTCGATGGCGGCCGTTTTGCTACGTCTGACCTTAATGACCTGTACCGCCGTGTTATTAACCGTAACAACCGTCTGAAGAGACTGCTTGATCTCGGTGCTCCTGATATTATCGTGCAGAATGAGAAACGGATGCTTCAGGAAGCTGTTGATGCTCTGATCGACAACGGCCGCCGCGGCCGCCCTGTAACGGGTCCTGGTAACCGTCCGCTCAAATCGCTCAGCCATATGCTCAAAGGTAAACAAGGGCGTTTCCGTCAGAATTTGCTCGGTAAACGGGTTGACTACTCCGGACGTTCCGTTATCGTTGTAGGACCATACCTCAAGATGTACCAGTGCGGACTTCCGAAGAAAATGGCGCTTGAGCTCTTCAAACCGTTCGTAATGAAAGAACTGGTTAACAAAGGCCTGGCTCACAACATTAAGAGTGCAAAACGTAAAGTAGAACGTGTAAGCCCTGAAGTTTGGGATGTGCTTGAAGAAGTAATCAGAGAGCACCCGGTTCTGCTGAACCGTGCCCCTACGCTGCACAGACTCGGTATCCAGGCGTTTGAACCGATCCTGGTAGAAGGCCATGCAATCCGTCTTCACCCGCTCGTATGTACGGCTTACAACGCCGACTTTGACGGTGACCAAATGGCGGTGCACGTTCCTCTGTCAGCTGAAGCGCAAGCGGAAGCCCGTCTCCTGATGCTGGCCTCCGGTAACATCCTTAACCCTAAGGACGGCAAACCGGTTGTAACACCTTCCCAGGATATGGTCCTCGGTACATTCTACCTGACCATGGACAACAAGGAAGAAAAGGGCACAGGTATGATCCTGCGTACCGTTAATGAAGCAGTATCTGCTTACCAGCGCGGAACGGCTGGTCTGCATGCGCGTGTGGCTATTCCTGTTAAGGCACTGGGCAAAACCAGCTTTACGGAAGAGCAGCAAGGTGCAATGCTGATCACTACGATTGGTAAGATTATCTTTAATGAAATTTATCCAAGCAGTTTCCCTTACATCAACGAAGCTACCAAAGCCAACTTGCTGCAAGGTACACCTGAGAAATACTTTATCTATGAAAAGGGTGCGGATATCCGCGAGCTCATTATGAACGCTCCGGATGCAAGTGCTGTAGGTAAGGAGTATCTGGGCTTGATTATCGCCCGCTGCTTCGAAACTTACCACACTACCAAGACATCCATGGTTCTGGATAGAATCAAACAGCTGGGCTTTACTTATTCCACACGTTCAGGGGTTACGGTTGCCGTATCCGACGTTATCGTGCCGGAAGAGAAAGCTACCATCCTGAAAGAGTCCGAAGCCAAGGTTGATGTGGTTGCCAACCAATATCGCCGCGGTCTGATCACCAATGACGAGCGGTATGACCGCGTAATTGAGATCTGGTCGAAGACGAAGGACGACCTTACCAACGTGCTCCTGAAATCGATGGACCGTTTCAACTCCATCATGCTCATGGTAGATTCCAAAGCGCGTGGTAACAAATCGCAGATCACCCAGCTGGGCGGTATGCGCGGACTGATGGCCACACCTTCAGGCCGGATCTTCGAATTGCCGATCAAAGCGAACTTCCGTGAAGGTCTAACCGTCCTCGAGTACTTTATCTCGACGCACGGAGCGCGTAAAGGTCTGGCCGATACAGCGCTGCGTACAGCGGATTCCGGTTACCTGACCCGCCGTCTCGTAGACGTGGCTCAAGACGTAATCGTCCGTGAAGAGGATTGCGGTACGGATAAAGGCTTCACCGTTGCTCGTATCCAGGACGGCAAGGAAGTTATCGAGGATCTGTATGACCGTATTGAAGGCCGTTACTCCTTCGAAACTGTCCGTCACCCTGAGACGAAGGAAATCATCGTTCACCGTAACGATCTGATTGACTCCGACAAGGCTGAGGAGATTGTTAATGCTGGCGTAACCAAACTGCAAATCCGCTCTGTCCTGAGCTGCCGTGCCCGTCACGGGGTCTGCAAGAAGTGCTACGGACGTAACCTGGCTACAGGCAAGTTCGTGGAAATCGGGGAAGCTGTCGGTATTATTGCCGCACAATCCATCGGTGAGCCGGGAACCCAGCTTACAATGCGTACGTTCCATACCGGGGGGGTTGCCGGTGATGACATCACGCAAGGTTTGCCGCGTATCCAGGAGCTGTTTGAAGCCCGTAACCCTAAAGGTCAGGCTACAATCAGTGAAATTGACGGGGTAATCAAGGAAATCCGTGAAACCAAGGACCGCCGTGAAATCGAGGTTCAAGGTGAAGCTGAATCCAAAACCTATTCCATCACTTACGGTTCGCGTCTGCGTGTCAGCGAAGGCCAGGAGATTGAGGCTGGGGATGAGCTGACAGACGGTTCGATCGACCCTAAAGAAATGCTGCGCATCAAAGGTATCCGCGGGGTACAGAACTACATTCTGCAGGAAGTACAGCGTGTATACCGTAACCAGGGCGTTGAAATCAACGATAAGCACATTGAAGTTATGATTAAGCAAATGCTGCGCAAGATCCGTATTATCGATGCCGGGGATACCAATCTCCTGCCAGGCTCTTTTGCGGACATTCCTGAATTTGAAGCAGCCAACAAGGAAGCTATTCTCTCGGGGAATGAGCCTGCAGTCGCCAAACCGGTTCTGCTCGGTATTACCAAGGCCTCCCTTGAGACGGATTCATTCCTGTCTGCTGCGTCGTTCCAAGAGACTACCCGTGTCCTCACGGATGCTGCTATCAAAGGCAAGGTAGATAAACTCATGGGTCTGAAGGAAAATGTTATTATCGGTAAGCTGATCCCAGCAGGTACAGGTATGAACCGCTACCGCAATGTGAAGCTGAACGATCCGAATGAAGAAAGCGAGCAAGAGGCTTTAGAAACGGTTCCGGCCGAATAATAATTTGTTTATAACAAGCAGTTTTTACGCGTCACAGCCCTCAAAATCTGTGACGCGGCTGCATGTTATAAATAATGATAAAAATATTATCTGATATTCTTGACATCATCTGCTGATAATGCTAATATGGCTAAGGTGCGTGAGCAGCCTTGTATTCTTGTTCATTGGAGGTAATGATTTATCATGACTGATGATAGAGGATTGCAGGATGCTCAGGTCAAGATCGGTACCAAGCAAACCGTCAAGGCGGTGGAGTTGGGCCAAGCCGCAGAAGTCTATGTGGCAGAGGACGGAGATCAACGGCTTACTTCAAGAATTGTAATGCTTTGTAACAAACAAGGTGTGAAGGTCACATATGTGGACACAATGCTGAATTTGGGCAAAGCCTGCGGTATAGAAGTTGGTGCTGCTATGGCAGCCGTCTTAAAAGAATAGCGTGAAGAACTGTTTTTGTACCGGGGGTACACTTCGGCGGCAAAGACTTTTCATTTGTCTTTTTATGAACCACCTGGGTCTGTGGACTTAAGTTCGTAAATGGATTACTATTTCAGGAAGGGGGTGGCACAACATGCCAACTATTAATCAACTGGTTCGTAAAGGCCGTCAAGCCAAAATCGAAAAGTCCAAATCTCCCGCTCTTCAAAAAGGGTTCAACGCCCTCAAGCGTGAGGCTACAAACTTGAGCGCCCCGCAAAAACGCGGTGTATGTACTCGTGTAGGCACAATGACACCTAAGAAACCAAACTCTGCACTTCGTAAATACGCCCGTGTGCGTTTGACGAATAAAGTTGAGGTTACAGCTTACATCCCGGGAATCGGACACAACCTGCAAGAGCACAGCGTGGTACTTATTCGCGGAGGACGGGTTAAAGACCTTCCAGGGGTTCGTTACCATATCGTTCGCGGCGCACTGGATACTGCAGGCGTGAACAACCGGATGCAAGCTCGCTCCAAGTACGGTGCGAAACGTCCTAAAGTGAAGAAATAAGATAAGCATTATGCTGTAATAAGCATTTAAGAAAGGGGGATATCCATGCCACGCAAAGGTCCAGTTACTAAGAGAGACGTACTGCCAGATCCATTGTATAATAGCAAGTTGGTTACTCGTTTGATCAACCGCATTATGCTGGATGGTAAGAGAGGTGTCGCTCAAAGCATTCTGTACAATTCGTTCAAGTTGATCCAAGAACGCACAGGTAAAGAACCGATGGAAGTTTTCGAAGCTGCCATCAAGAATATCATGCCGGTTTTGGAAGTAAAAGCTCGTCGTGTCGGCGGTGCTAACTACCAAGTACCTATCGAGGTAAAACCTGAAAGACGTACTGCTTTGGGATTACGTTGGCTCGTGAACTACTCACGCAACCGCGGTGAGAAGACTATGGAAGAGCGTTTGGCGGCTGAGATCATCGACGCTTCCAACAACACAGGCGCTTCCGTTAAGAAACGCGAAGACACGCACAAAATGGCTGAAGCGAACAAAGCGTTTGCTCACTACCGCTGGTAGGATCATAGCAGTTCAACTAACTTATATTTTGAAGGGAGACCCATTTCATGGCAAGAGAGTTCTCCTTAAAAAATACACGTAATATCGGGATCATGGCGCATATTGATGCTGGTAAGACCACTACTACGGAGCGGATTCTTTTCTACACAGGCCGTACGCACAAGATCGGTGAAGTTCACGAAGGTGCTGCTACAATGGACTGGATGGAGCAAGAACAAGAGCGCGGAATCACCATTACTTCCGCTGCTACAACCGCTGCGTGGAAGGGTCACCGCATCAATATCATCGATACCCCGGGACACGTTGACTTCACTGTTGAAGTAGAACGTTCCCTTCGTGTATTGGATGGGGCAGTAGGCGTTTTTAGTGCGAAAGAGGGCGTTGAGCCTCAGTCTGAAACTGTATGGAGACAGGCTGACCGTTACGGCGTTCCACGGATTGCTTATGTTAACAAAATGGATATCATCGGTGCGGATTACCTTAACGTTATCGACAGTATGCGTGATCGTCTTCAGGCCAATGCGGTTGCTATTCAACTGCCAATTGGTGCGGAAAATGATTTCACTGGTATTATCGACATTGTTGAGCAAAAAGCACATATGTTCAAAGATGATCTGGGACAAAATATCGAAGTAACTGATATTCCAGAAGAGTTTTTGGCAAAAGTTGAGGAACTTCGTACAGAACTCATCGAAAAAGTTGCAGAACTTGATGAAGATCTGACAATGAAATACCTCGAAGGCGAAGAAATCACAATTCCGGAAATTAAAGCTGCTCTGCGCAAAGGCGTAGTAGAAGTTAAAATCTTCCCTGTAATTTGTGGATCTTCCTACCGTAACAAAGGGGTTCAGCTGATGCTGGACGCAGTTGTTGATTACCTGCCATCTCCAGTAGATGTACCTGCTATCCAAGGTCACCTGGAAGACGGTTCGGAAGCGGTTCGTCACTCTTCGGACGAAGAACCATTCTCCGCACTGGCATTTAAAATCATGACTGACCCTTATGTTGGTAAACTCACGTTCTTCCGTGTATACTCCGGTATCCTGGAATCCGGTTCTTACGTAGTTAACGCTACTAAGGGCAAACGTGAGCGTATCGGCCGTATCCTGCAGATGCACGCGAACAGCCGTCAAGAAATCTCCGTCGTTTACGCCGGTGATATTGCGGCAGCCGTTGGTCTGAAGGACACAAGTACGGGCGACACACTCTGCGACGAGAAACACCCGGTTATCCTGGAATCCATGAACTTCCCTGATCCGGTTATCGAAATCGCAGTTGAACCAAAAACCAAAGCTGACCAAGATAAAATGGGCGTTGCTCTCGGCAAGCTGACCGAAGAAGATCCAACTCTTCGTGCACACACCGATGAAGAAACTGGCCAAACCATCCTGGCAGGTATGGGTGAGCTTCACCTTGATATTATCATCGACCGTATGCGCCGTGAGTTCAAAGTAGAAACCAATGTGGGTAAACCGCAGGTTGCTTACCGTGAAACTTTCAAAGCGCCAGCACGTGTTGAAGGTAAATTCGTTCGCCAATCCGGCGGTCGCGGTCAGTACGGTCACGTATGGGTTGAATTCGAACCTCTCGAGCCAGGTACTGGCAGCCAATTCGAAAGTAAAGTTGTCGGTGGTTCTGTACCAAGAGAATACATCGCTCCTGCACTTGCCGGTATTGAAGAGCAAATGAAAAACGGCGTTCTCGCAGGCTTCCCGCTTGTAGACGTTAAGGCAACCATCGTTGATGGTTCTTATCATGATGTTGACTCCAACGAAATGGCGTTCAAAATCGCCGGCTCGATGGCACTCAAAGCAGCTAAAGACAAGTGTAAGCCTGTCCTGCTTGAGCCAATCATGAAAGTGGAAGTAACTGTTCCTGAGGAATATATGGGTGATGTAATGGGTATGCTGAACTCCCGTCGCGGTCGGATCGAAGGTATGGATTCCCGTGGTGGAGCGCAAATTATCCGTGCTAAGGTGCCTCTTTCCGAAATGTTCGGATACTCCACAACACTCCGTTCCGGTACTCAAGGACGCGGCGTATTCTCCATGGAACTTTCGCACTACGAAGAAGTGCCTAGAACTATTGCAGAAGAAATCGTAGCCAAGAACAAAGGCGCTGAGTAGTCCAGTTTTTAACTTGCCGTCCGAATACATTTCAGTCATCTCAGAATTACAAGCAGACGGGCGGCTCAAATATAAAGGAACCCCACATTAAGGAGGAACTGTTCAAATGGCAAAGGCAAAGTTTGAACGTAACAAACCGCACGTTAACATCGGTACTATTGGTCACGTCGATCATGGTAAAACGACTCTTACTGCAGCAATCACTATTGTATTGTCCAAAAAATACGGCGGTGCTGCTGTAGCATTCGATCAAATTGACAAAGCTCCAGAAGAGCGCGAGCGCGGTATCACTATCTCCACAGCTCACGTTGAATATGAAACTCCTAACCGTCACTACGCACACGTAGACTGCCCTGGTCACGCCGACTATGTTAAAAACATGATCACTGGCGCAGCGCAAATGGACGGAGCAATCCTGGTTGTATCCGCAGCTGACGGCCCAATGCCGCAAACTCGCGAGCACATCCTGCTGTCCCGTCAAGTAGGCGTTCCATACATCGTTGTATTCCTGAACAAATGCGACATGGTTGAAGACGAAGAGTTGTTGGAATTGGTTGAAATGGAAGTTCGCGATCTGCTTAGCGAATACGACTTCCCAGGCGATGACACTCCAATCGTTCGTGGATCCGCTCGTGAAGCTCTGCAAAACCCTGAAGGTGAGTGGGCTAACAAGATCGTTGAAATGTTCGAAACTATCGACACTTACATCCCTCTTCCAGAACGTGCAACTGACAAGCCTTTCTTGATGCCTGTCGAGGACGTATTCTCCATCACTGGCCGCGGTACCGTGGCAACTGGCCGCGTAGAACGCGGAACAGTTAAAGTCGGCGAAGAAATCGAAATCGTTGGTATTCACGAAGAAACTAAGAAATCCGTAGTAACGGGCGTAGAAATGTTCCGTAAATTGCTGGATTCCGCTCAAGCTGGCGACAACATCGGCGCACTTCTGCGTGGTGTTGACCGCAACAACATCGAGCGCGGCCAAGTAATTGCTAAGCCGAACTCCGTTAAGCCACACACTGAGTTCTCCGCTCAAATCTACGTTCTGACAAAAGAAGAAGGTGGCCGTCACAAGCCTTTCTTCACAGGATACCGTCCACAGTTCTACTTCCGTACAACTGACGTAACTGGTATCATCAACCTGCCAGAAGGTACTGAAATGGTTATGCCTGGTGATAACATCACTGTAACTGTACAACTGATCTCCCCAATCGCTATTGAAGAAGGTACTAAATTCTCCATTCGCGAAGGCGGACGTACAGTTGGCGCAGGTAGCGTAGCTACAATCACTAAATAATTCGGCACTATCCGTTAGGATAGAACGAATATAAGAGCAGGGGTTCTTCTAACGAAGAGCCCCTGTTTTTTATATAACAAAAAGACTCTAATCCTGATTCAGGTTCAGAGTCTGAGCATCCCGGAACAGTTATTATATTTCCTGCGTATAAGCCGGACCCGGGACTTTAGCAATGACTACGTGCAGACTGGCAGGCAAGGAACCACTGTTCAGGTAAGCAAAGCTTTCTTCTCCCCCGATATAGAGGACATCACCTTCTGCAAATATATGCTCCACTTCATCTACATATACAGTGCCGCTCCCTTTAAGTGCTAAGAGATATACATCGGAACCAGGATGTTTGTGAACCGGCAGCTGCTGGCCAGGCATGAAATTCAGTACAAAGGCAACACTGTCGCCTTGTTTGAACAGAATTTTTTTAGTAAAGCGGTCCTCCTGGTATTGAATGGCTTCAGTAACGGTTTTCAGTTCCATAATAAATCACTCTGCTTTCTTATATTATTTTTGTTAACCAAGGCTTATAGCTTAACTTCGTACTCACAGTGCTCATGGCCGGTGGCATTGCATTTTACTTCTTTTACAGAAACCCTCCGCCCCATGATCCTGGTTAATGCGCCCTCCAGAATCGCACCTTCCAGATCACAGATCATTTTCTCCTCTTCAAGTGACGGCAGTCCTTTGCAGAAGCAGTCTTCAACGGCGATGTTTATTTTTCTCTCATCAGCGCTGAGGATGCGGGGAATGCCTATCTTCAGCTCTTCGAACAGCTGCAGCAGTTCTTCTATTGATTGAACCGGCAGACTTTCACCTATTTTGCGGCCGACTGTAAGTGTAGTTCCTTTGCCGCCAAGGGGAAGCCCCTGATTCAAGCCGATCAGCCGGATCGTTCTGAACAGCTCCAGCGGAACCATATTGCCGAGGTGTGTCCGGTCCATCTGTTTCATATCTTCATAAGTGTATTGCAGCATAGATGTCTCATCTCCTTTGAATCTCTCTATAAGCCCATTATGAGGGTTGATGAAAAGATATTCCTTGATCCAGATCAAGTTTTTAAGCAAGTTGTGAGGGCGATCACGGGGTAGAGGAGCAATCCTTGGTATGGTGAAGTCAGACCGGTAGGAAGGATAGTGATTACAATGAAGTGTGCTGCCTGCAACTCGCATTCTTGTGTGTCCGGGGTGCCTGTATTCCAGAGCCTCGCTGCTAATGAGATAGAACTCGTGGAATCTATAATAGAATCAAATTACTATGCCAAAGGTAGTGTGGTGTTCAGGGAAGGTGAGCCATCGGAGTCGCTTTTTGTGGTGAAAAGCGGACTGATCAAGCTGACACAAACCAATAAGGAAGGGAAGCAGCATACGCTGCGGTTTCTTTTTCCGGGTGATTATTTCGGACAGTTTGCACTGCTGCACAATAAACAGAATCATGTGAAGGCCGAAGTAATAGAAGGCAGTGATGTATGCAGGCTGCACCGCAAGGATTTTCTTCCCTTAGTAGAGCGCAATTCGGCGCTTGCCTTCAGCTTTCTGATGTCGATGAGTGAGCAGCTGCAGCAGGCGGAAGAGCTGGCTGGTGCAATGCACATTTTTGAGGTGGAGAAACGTCTGGCGAGACTGCTGGTTCAATTACTTTCACGCAAGCAGAGCGGATTAATTCCGCAGTCCTTGGAGATGAGCATAGAGTTGCCGGCAGCTAAAAAGGAGTTCGCAGCAATGATCGGCACAACCGCAGAAACACTCAGCCGGAAGCTTAACAAGCTGGAATCGCTGCATATTATTGAGATGCGAAAGCGGACGGTGGAGGTACTGGATATACAGGCACTCTATCAAATGGCCGAGATCAGCAAATAAGGAATAATAGGAGAAGAGCCGAACGCCTTGATGCGTTTGTGGATCTTCTTTTTTGTTGTATACGACATAAATCGACACGAAATGCTGTATAAAGAGCTGTATTCAACAAAATTCTACAAAAAACTACTTAAAATTCTTTACATTTATCACGTTTGTAGGTTAGAATGATTTCGTATAACAATGTTAATTTTTAGGAATTCAGGGAGAGTGGAAGTATGGGTAATTGTCCTTTTTCTTTTATGCACCATTTGGCAGCGCGCAGTACCAGTAAGGAAACTCCCGAAGCTCACTCTAAGGACAGCAGAAGTCTTGCCCCCGCAGCCACAGTAAATTATCACACCCTCGAAGGGCATGAAGAGCTGAATGAACAGATGCAAATGATTGATCTGACCGAGGAAGACTTGAGCTTGTTGCGCTTGTTGAAGCCGGTTGTAGTCAGGGATATCGATGCTATCACCGACCAGTTTTACAGTACAGTGCTTGGAGTAAACAAGCTGGAAGCAATCATTCTTGAGCACAGCAGCATTGAACGGTTAAAGAAAACTCTGAAACAGCACATTATAGAAATATTCGACGGAAATGTAGATGAGCAGTACATAGCCAAACGCCTTAATATCGCGAAAATCCATAAAAGAATCGGCCTTGAGCCTAAGTGGTATTTATCCGCTTTTCAAAATCTGCAGAATGTATTTATTACAGCGGTGTACAGGCAGTCTCTAAAAGAGAATGTAACATTGCGCGTTGTCCAGACGATTACCAAACTGCTTAATCTTGAGCAGCAGCTGGTGCTGGAAGCCTATGAGAAGGAGAATATCCGGGAGAAGGAAGAACAGTACCTTATTGTGAAAAATGAACTCAAACAGAAAATCGCAGAATTTAGCGGAGAACTGATAGATCTAAGTATGGATACTAACGCCGCTGTAGAACAGCTGGTAGCCAGCAGCAACGAAGTGAACGATACCTTTCAGCGCACCGCATCTTCAGCACTGGAGTCACAAGGGATGGCTCAGGAGGGGCAAGAGCAGCTGGATAACCTGTCAGGCCGGATTAACCTGATCTACGAAAGCACCCATGAGATGGAGCGATCAGTAAACGAGCTTAACAGCTCTTCGCTGCAGATCAATAAAATTGTAGCTGCTATCCAGGAGATTGCAGACCAGACCAAGATTCTATCACTTAATGCTACTATAGAAGCCGCAAGAGCCGGAGAGCATGGCAGGGGATTCAGTGTAGTGGCCCAAGAGGTCAGCCGCCTTGCTGAGGACACCAAGACAACGGTAATCCGTATTGGTGAACTAACCCGTAAATCGGGCCTTTTATCGAGCCAGGTGGTGGAAGAGATCCGCAAGGTACAGGAACTGACCACCAGCGGCCGGCAGCAGTCGCTGCAGACGAGCCAATTGTTTAAGGATATCGTGGATTCGATGTACACGAGCACCAAAGAGATTGTAACGGTTGAAGAAGAGATCCGGACACTGATCCAGACCATAGAAGGCATTGGTTCCACAACCGCACAGACGGCTGCTTCGGCGGAGTATTTTAAAACTGCGACAGAAAGCCTGTGAATGAGCCATTGAAGTAACGGCATTTATATAGAAAGAAAAGACTCGGCAAGCTGCAAAACCGGCACTGTTCAATTAAGGGATGGTGTTTTTTTTATGGATACTGTAAGATAAGACAGGTTGAAACACATGAACAAATATATTTTGAAAAAAATATGCATTGTTTTTGAAATTCGCTTGCAAAGTATCTGCCTATTATATATAATAATAAATGTTGTTCTGAGACGTTGCGATGATGTGAGAGGTTACTGACACACCCGGCCCCTTTGCCATGAGGTCGATGTCGGAAAATTTTCACGGAGTATGTCCGATAATAAATTGGGCGATAGAAGGAGGGACTAAAATGGCAAAGCAAAAAATTCGTATCCGCTTGAAAGCATACGACCACAGAATTCTTGATCAATCCGCAGAGAAGATCGTTGAAACAGCAAAACGTTCGGGTGCAGGTGTATCCGGGCCGATCCCGCTGCCAACTGAAAAGCAAATCATTACTATTCTACGTGCGGTACACAAGTACAAGGATTCCCGTGAACAGTTTGAAATGCGTACTCACAAGCGTCTGATCGACATTGTGAATCCGACACCACAAACTGTGGATGCCTTGATGCGCTTGGACCTGCCGTCCGGTGTAGATATCGAAATCAAACTGTAATTCCATTACCAGTAATTTAGGAAAAGAAAAGAGGTGTCAACATGAAAGGTATCTTGGGAAAAAAACTCGGTATGACTCAAGTGTTTACTCCAGAAGGTAACGTAATCGCGGTTACAGTTATCGAAGCTGGCCCTTGTGTGGTACTGCAAAAGAAAGACCTGAATATCGACGGATATGAAGCAGTGCAGTTGGGCTTTTCCGATAAGAAGGAAAACCGCTCCAACAAGCCTGAACAGGGTCACGCCAAAAAGGCAAATGCAACACCTAAGCGCTACGTTCGCGAAATTCGCGGTGTTGACCTCGGGTCCCTCGAGGTTGGACAAGAACTGAAGGCTGACATTTTCGCAGAAGGCGAATTTGTTGACGTAACAGGTACAACCAAGGGTAAAGGTTTCCAAGGTGTTATCAAACGTTGGGGACAAAGCCGCGGACCAATGGCGCACGGCTCCCGTTACCACAGAAGACCAGGTTCCATGGGTTCGATCCAAGCTAACCGTGTTCCTAAGGGCAAACGCCTGCCAGGACATATGGGTCACACGACCGTAACGGTTCAAAAGCTTGAAATCATCCGCGTGGATGCAGAACGCAACGTACTGCTGGTTAAAGGCGCTATCCCAGGCCCTAAGAACAGCTTCGTGAAAGTTAAACAAACCGTTAAGAAATAATTACTGAAGAAAGGAGGAACATGAAATGCCAAAAGTAACACTTTTTAATATCAGTGGTAACGAAGTTGGCGAAGTTGAACTGAGCGAAACAGTATTCGGTATTGAGCCGAATGTGCATGTACTGCACGAAGCTGCGCTTATGCAAAGAGCTTCCCTTCGTCGTGGCACTCACAAAGTAAAAGGACGTTCTGAAGTTCGTGGCGGCGGACGTAAGCCTTGGAAACAAAAAGGTACAGGTCGCGCTCGTCAAGGCTCCATCCGTTCTCCACAATGGAAAGGCGGCGGCGTAGTCTTCGGACCAACTCCACGCAGCTATTCCTGGAAACTGCCTAAGAAGGTTCGCCGTCTGGCCATCAAATCCGCATTGTCCTCGAAAGTTATCGGGAACGACATTATCGTATTGGATAGCCTGACACTGAATGCACCGAAGACCAAAGAATTCGCTGCAATTCTGAACAACCTGAAAGTGGACAGCAAAGCTCTGATCGTAGCTCCTGGCTATGACGACAATGTGGCACTTTCCGCTCGCAACATCCCTGGGGTGAAATTTGTAGCGGCTGACGGCATCAATGTTCTTGACGTACTGACGTACGACAAACTGATCATCACCAAGGAAGCAGTTCTGAAGGTAGAGGAGGTGTTCGCGTAATGAAAGATCCTCGTGATATTATCAAACGTCCGGTGATTACGGAACGCACTTCCGACTACATGAGCGAATTGAAGTATGCTTTTGAAGTGGATATTCGTGCTAACAAGACCGAAATCAAAAAAGCCGTCGAGGCTATTTTCAAAGTTAAAGTAGTAAGTGTGAACACAATGCGCGTACCTGGTAAGCTGAAGCGTTATGGCAAATACTCCGGATACACTCCAGAGTGGAAAAAAGCCATCGTGAAACTTAGCCCGGACAGCAAGCCGCTCGAATTCTTTGAAGCGGTAGAATAATACTCTTAAAGTAAGGAGGGAACTACAGTGCCAATCAAAAAGTACAAACCGACCTCTCCGGCAAGACGCGCTATGTCCGTGTCTACGTTTGAAGAAATCACAACAAACCAGCCTGAGAAATCGTTGCTTGCGCCGCTGAGCAAAAAAGCGGGCCGTAACAACCAAGGTAAAATTACGGTTCGTCACCATGGCGGCGGACACAAACGTAAATACCGTATCATCGACTTCAAGCGGACTAAAGACGGCATACCAGGTAGCGTTGCTACAATCGAGTATGACCCGAACCGTACTTCCAATATTGCTTTGATCCACTATGCTGATGGAGAGAAACGTTACATCATCGCTCCTAAAGGCCTTAAAGTTGGGGATAAAGTTGAGTCCGGCCCGAATGCCGACATCAAAATTGGTAACGCACTTCCATTGGTTAACATTCCAGTAGGTACTGTTATCCACAACATCGAGTTGAAACCAGGTAAAGGCGGACAATTGGTTCGCGCTGCTGGTACAGAAGCTCAACTTCTTGGTAAAGAAGATAAATACGTATCCGTTCGTTTGAACTCCGGTGAAGTTCGCAGAATTCTTAGCGTATGCCGTGCAACAATCGGTTCCGTAGGTAACGAAGATCACGAGTTGATCAAAATCGGTAAAGCCGGACGCAGTCGCTGGCTCGGCCAACGTCCTGAAGTTCGCGGGGTAGTAATGAACCCTAACGATCACCCACACGGTGGTGGTGAAGGCCGCGCTCCAATCGGACGTAAATCGCCTATGTCTCCATGGGGCAAACCAACCCTTGGTTACAAAACGCGTAAGAAAAACAAGGCTTCTGATAAATATATCATTCGCCGCCGCACTAAATAAGACGCTTCTCTATAAGTCAGCTTAACGCGAAGCGTCGATTCGCGGTTTGAAGAACCGGATGAAGGGAGGATTCATACATGGGTCGCAGTTTAAAGAAGGGGCCGTTCATTGATGGCTACCTGCTGAAAAAAGTTGAGGAATTGAACGCGGCAGATAAGAAAGTCGTTGTAAAAACCTGGTCCCGTCGCTCCACAATTTTCCCTCAGTTTATCGGACATACGTTTGGTGTATACGATGGCCGCAAACACGTGCCAGTATACGTAACGGAAGATATGGTAGGTCACAAGTTGGGCGAGTTCGCGCCAACACGTACTTACAAAGGCCACGCGGGTGACGATAAGAAAACAAGAAGATAATTACAGGTCTTCGTTCGAGAGGAGGGAAAATAAATGGAAGCAAAAGCACATGCTAGATCGGTGCGGATTTCTGCTCGCAAAGCGAAACTGGTTGTTGACTTGATTCGCGGCAAGCAAGTGGGGGAAGCAATTGCAATTCTTCGCCACACTCCAAAGTCCGCTTCTCCGGTAGTTGAAAAGCTGCTTAACTCGGCGATTGCCAATGCTGAGCACAACTACTCCATGGACGTGAACAGTTTGTTCGTTAGCGAAGTTTTCGTTAACCAAGGTCCTACTATGAAACGTTTCCGTCCGCGCGCCATGGGCCGTGCAAGTCGGATCAATAAACGTACCAGCCACATCACTTTGGTGGTATCTGAGAAATAAGGAGGGATAACACGTGGGTCAAAAGGTAAATCCAGTCGGACTCCGGATCGGTATTATTCGCGATTGGGAATCTAAATGGTATGCAGGCAAAGATTTCGGTACTCTTTTAATGGAAGACGTCAAAATCCGGGAATACCTTAAAGGTAAGTTGAAAGACTCCTCTGTTTCCCGCATTGAGATCGAAAGAGCGGCAAGCCGAGTGAACGTTACTATTCACACTGCTAAGCCAGGTATGGTAATTGGTAAAGGCGGAGCAGAAGTAGAAGTACTTCGCAGCGCAGTTACAACTATCGCCGGCGGCAAAAAGGTTCACATCAACATCAACGAAATTAAGCACCCTGAACTGGATGCTATTCTTGTTGCTGAAAGCATTGCACAACAACTGGAGCGTCGTGTATCGTTCCGTCGTGCACTGAAACAAGCGATTCAAAGAACTATGCGTTCCGGCGCAAAAGGAATCAAAACTCAAGTTGGCGGACGTCTTGGCGGCGCTGAGATTGCCCGTTCAGAAGGTTATAGCGAAGGAACAGTTCCACTTCATACGCTTCGTGCCGATATCGACTACGGAACGGCTGAAGCACATACAACTTACGGCCGTATCGGCGTAAAAGTATGGATCTACCGTGGAGAAGTTCTTCCCCCAGCTAAGAAACAAGCTGCTCAGGAAGGAGGCAACTAATCATGTTGGTACCAAAACGCGTAAAACACCGTAAGCAACAACGCGGTCACATGAAGGGTATGGCAAAAGGCGGTACTGAGCTGAACTTCGGCGAATTCGGCCTGCAAGCTCTGGAACCATCTTGGATCACTAACCGTCAGATCGAGGCTGCTCGTATCGCGATGACACGTTACATCAAACGTGGCGGTAAAGTATGGATCAAGATTTTCCCTGATAAGCCTATTACTCAAAAGCCTCTTGAGGTTCGTATGGGTAGTGGTAAAGGTAACGTTGAGAAATGGGTAGCTGTAGTAAAACCGGGCAAGATTATGTTCGAACTCGGAGGCGTGTCGGAAGAGATTGCTCGTGAAGCGATGCGTCTTGCTTCTCACAAGCTGCCAGTAAAAACTAAGTTTGTGAAACGTGAAGAATTGGGTGGTGAAGCAAATGAAAGCTAATGAACTTCGCAACTTAACCACTGCCGAGATTGAACAAAAGATCGCTGGATTCAAAGAAGAACTTTTCAATCTCCGTTTTCAATTGGCAACCGGCCAACTGGATAACCCGACTCGGATTCGTGATGTGCGTAAGGAAATAGCTCGTGCTAAAACCGTAATCCATCAAAGAGTACTTGGCATTAGTTAAGTGAGGGCGGATAATTGATCCGTAATCAGGAAGGAGGCTAACTATGAGCGAAGAACGTAATGCACGTAAAGTGCAAATCGGTAAAGTGGTCAGCGACAAAATGGATAAAACCATCGTAATTGCTGTTGAAACTTATAAAAAGCATCACCTGTACCACAAACGCATCAAGTCCACGAAGAAATTCAAGGCACATGATGAAGAGAATGTAGCTAAAATTGGTGACACCGTGAAAATCATGGAAACTCGTCCGCTCTCCAAAGACAAACGCTGGAGACTGGTTGAAGTGGTTGAAAAAGCGGTTATCATCTAAGATAATCAGAGAGTTTTTCCGGAAGGAGGAAATTAATAATGATTCAACCATTTACACGTTTGCATGTGGCTGACAACTCTGGTGCGAAGGAACTGATGTGTATCCGCGTACTGGGTGGTACTGGACGCCGTACAGCAGCAATCGGTGACCTGATCGTTTGTTCCGTAAAACAAGCAACACCAGGCGGCGTTGTCAAAAAGGGTGATGTTGTTAGAGCGGTTGTGGTTCGCACTAAGCGTTCCGTACGACGTAAAGACGGTTCTTACATCGCATTTGACGAAAATGCAGCTGTTGTTGTTAAAGACGACAGAAGCCCACGCGGAACCCGTATCTTCGGACCAGTTGCTCGCGAACTTCGCGATAAAGACTACATGAAGATCGTTTCCTTGGCACCGGAAGTAATCTAATAAGTTATCCACAGGATAACGTGAAGTTCTTAGAAGGTTAGTCATAGGAGGTGTAATAAATGCCTAGAGTTAAAAAAGTTCTGGAATCCCATAACAATAAACTGCACGTGAAAAAAGATGATGTGGTGCTTGTGATCAGCGGGAAAGACAAAGGTAAAAAAGGCCGTGTCATCGCTGCTTATCCTCGCGAAAACCGCGTACTGGTAGAAGGCGTGAACATGGTGAAAAAACACCAAAAGCCGAACCAGCTGAATCCGCAAGGCGGAATCATCGAGCAGGAAGCTTCGATCCATGTGTCCAACGTAATGCACATCGATCCGAAGAGCGGTAAAGTTACCCGTATCGGTTACAAAGTACTGGATAACGGTAAAAAGGTTCGGGTAGCAAAGAGATCCGGAGAGATTATCGACTAATACAGTTTTGAAGAAAGGAGGTAAAACTTCATGGCAGCAAGAATGAAAGAACGTTATTTGAATGAAATTACACCTGCTCTGATGCAGAAGTTCAACTATACAACTGTTATGCAAGTACCTAAGATTGAGAAAGTTGTCATCAACATGGGTGTGGGTGACGCTGTTCAAAACTCCAAAGTGCTTGACGCAGCAGTTAACGACATGCAGCTGATCGCTGGTCAAAAACCAGTAATCACTAAAGCTAAGAAATCCATCGCCGGTTTCAAACTGCGCGAGAACATGCCGATCGGGGTTAAAGTAACACTGCGCGGCGAGCGTATGTACTACTTCCTGGACAAATTGTTCAACGTAACGCTTCCACGCGTACGTGACTTCCGCGGTGTATCCACTAAAGCCTTTGACGGCCGTGGTAACTACACGCTTGGTCTTAAAGAACAACTGATCTTCCCGGAAATCGAGTATGACAAAGTGGATAAAGTGCGCGGTATGGATATCGTTATCGTAACTACGGCTAAGACGGATGAGGAATCCCGTGAGCTGCTGAACCAGCTGGGAATGCCTTTCGCTAAGTAATTGAGATCCATTTTCTCCGAAACTGTTTAGGAGGTGTCAGTCTAAGTGGCAAAGACTTCGATGAAAGTTAAACAACAACGCGAGCCTAAGTTCAAAGTGCGTGCATATACACGTTGCGAGCGTTGCGGTCGTCCACATTCGGTACTGCAAAAGTTCAAAATTTGCAGAATTTGTTTCCGCGAATTAGCTTATAAAGGCCAGATCCCTGGCGTGAAAAAAGCAAGTTGGTAAGAAGTTTATAAACGGGAAGGAGGTTTACACACATGACTATGTCTGATCCTATCGCAGATATGCTTACTCGTATTCGTAACGCCAACACTGTGCGTCACGAGACAGTAGAAATGCCTGCTTCTACTATGAAGAAACAAATCGCGGACATCCTGAAACGTGAAGGTTTCATCCGTGATGCGGAATTCGTTGAAGACAGCAAACAAGGGATTATCCGTATCTTCTTGAAATACGGCCCTAACCAAGAGCGCGTTATCTCTGGTCTGAAAAGAATCAGTAAACCAGGCCTTCGCGTTTACACGAAGAGCAATGAAGTGCCTCGTGTACTCGGCGGCCTTGGAATCGCGATTATCTCCACATCTAAGGGAGTTATGACCGACAAAGAAGCTCGTCAATCAAAATCCGGCGGAGAAGTTGTCTGCTACGTTTGGTAATAAACGTCACAAGATAAGGAGGTGCAACACATGTCTCGTATTGGTCGCAAACCAATCGCAGTACCTAGCGGTGTAGATGTTACTTTGGACAACACCGTTATTACAGTAAAAGGTCCTAAGGGCACATTGACTCGTGAGCTTCATAAAGACATGAAGGTTACAGTTGAAAATAACGAAATCACAGTTGTTCGCCCGTCGGACAACAAATTGCATCGTTCACTTCACGGCACAACCCGCTCCGTTGTCAGCAACATGGTGAGTGGTGTGACTGAAGGTTTCTCGAAATCTCTGGAGCTGGTTGGGGTCGGATATCGTGCAAGCAAATCCGGAGATAAAATCGTACTGAACGTTGGTTACTCCCACCCGGTTGAAATTACACCGGAAGCGGGCATCGAGTTCGAGGTTCCTGCGAACACGAAGATCATCGTTAGAGGTATCGACAAAGAACGCGTAGGCGCTTATGCTGCCAAAATCCGTTCCGTACGTGAACCAGAACCGTATAAAGGTAAAGGTATCAAGTATGAAGGCGAGCGTATCATCCGTAAGGAAGGTAAAGCCGGTAAGAAGAAATAATCGGCTTACTCTTCTTCATAGTAAGATACCCCGTGCATCGTAAAGTGAAGCTGCTACGCAGCAAACTGAAGGGAGTGAAATGGAAGTCATGATTACAAAAGAGGACAAAAACAAGGCTCGTCTCAAAAGACACCTGCGGGTTCGTAAAAAAATCCAAGGTACTACTGAGCGTCCACGTTTGAACGTGTTCCGTTCTTCGAAACACATCTATGCTCAACTGATCGACGACGTGACAGGCGTTACTATCGTATCTGCCTCCACACTTGATAAAGAGCTGAGCGCAACTATCGGCAATGGCGGCAGCGTTGAAGCTGCAGGCAAAGTAGGTCAACTGATCGCTGAACGTGCTAAAGCTAAAGGTTATGCAGTGGTCGTATTTGACCGCGGTGGATACTTGTACCATGGACGGATTCAAGCATTGGCTGATGCAGCCCGCGAAGCTGGTCTTGAATTCTAGAATAATTCTTAAAAGGAGGTTAACGACTTGCGTGTAGATCCGAACAGTTTAGAGCTGACAGAAAGAGTTGTTCACATTAACCGTGTAGCAAAAGTTGTAAAGGGCGGACGCCGTTTCAGCTTTAGTGCACTTGTTGTTGTGGGCGATGGCAATGGCTACGTCGGTGCAGGGATCGGTAAAGCCGGCGAAGTTCCGGATGCCATCCGTAAAGGCATTGAAGACGCCAAGAAAAACCTGATTCACATTCCAATCGTAGGAACTTCGATTCCCCATCTGGTTACTGGACACTTCGGCGCAGGACGCGTGCTGCTGAAGCCGGCATCGGAAGGTACTGGCGTTATCGCCGGCGGTCCTGTTCGTGCGGTATTGGAATTGGCAGGCGTTGGCGACATCTTGACAAAATCTTTGGGTTCTTCGAATTCCATGAATATGGTCAATGCAACTTTGGAGGGACTTTCCCGTCTGAAACGCATTGAAGAAGTCGCGAAGCTTCGCGGCAAATCTGTCGAAGAATTACGCGGTTAAGGAGGGGAACGTCAATGGCTAAATTGCAAATTACCCTCGTACGCAGTGTAATTGGACGTCCAGAAACACAACGTGTTACTGTTAAGACGCTCGGCCTGCGTAAAACTAACTCGTCCGTGGTTCACAATGACACTCCTGCGATTCGCGGAATGATCAACAAAGTGAGCCACTTGCTGTCCGTTACAGAAATTGAAGGCTAAACGCCTCTCATAAATTAACAAACATAAGGAGGTGCAAACGATGAAGTTACATGAACTTGCTCCAGCTCCTGGATCCCGTAAAGAACGCAACCGCGTTGGTCGCGGACCAAGTAGCGGGAACGGTAAAACTTCGGGCCGCGGTCACAAAGGTCAAAACTCCCGTTCCGGCGGTGGTGTCCGTCCTGGCTTCGAGGGTGGTCAAAACCCACTCTATCGTCGTCTGCCTAAACGTGGTTTCATCAATCCTACCCGTAAAGAGTATGCGATTGTGAACCTTGAAGATCTGAATAGCTTTGCTGAAGGAACTGAAGTGACTCCACAGTTGCTGATTGAAACTGGTGTTGTCAAGAATTCCAAAAGCGGCATTAAGATTCTCGGTAACGGCGAACTGACCGTTAAATTGACTGTACAAGCAAATAAGTTCTCTCAATCTGCGGTAGAGAAAATCGAGGCTGCCGGCGGTAAAACCGAGGTGATCTAATGTTCAAGACGCTTAAGAATATATGGCATATTGAAGATTTGCGCAAAAAGATCCTGTTTACCCTGTTCGTTCTGATCATTTACCGCATCGGTTCTTTTGTACCGGTTCCCGGTGTGAACAAGGAAGTATTGGAGACAGCAAATCAGGGCGGCGAAGCTTTGATGGGTCTTTTGAACACCTTCTCGGGCGGAGCGCTCAAGAACTTCTCGATATTTGCGATCAGTATTTATCCGTACATTACAGCATCCATCATCGTGCAATTGCTCTCGATGGATGTTGTTCCCAAGTTTGCCGAATGGGCCAAACAAGGGGAGCACGGTAAAAAGCAACTGGCGCAAATTACCCGATACGGCACAGTGGTACTTGGTTTGATTCAAGCATTTGCTACCTCAATCGGGTTTAACCGGATCTACGGCGCCGAGATGATTCCTAATGCAACCTTTGCGGATTATCTGCTGATCGCGATCATACTGACTGCAGGTACATCCTTCCTGATGTGGCTGGGTGAGCAGATCACGGAAAAGGGGATAGGAAACGGGATTTCGATCCTGATTTTTGCGGGAATCGTCGCAGCCATTCCGGGATATATCGCGACTACGGCGCAATCAAGCTTTATTCAGCCGGATCAGATGTTCCTGAATATTCTTAAAGTCGTTATCGTACTGATTGTGCTTGTGGCAGTTGTTGTCGGAGTTATCTTCGTACAGCAAGGGATTCGTAAGATTCCTGTGCAATATGCCAAACGGGTAGTCGGTAACAAAATGTACGGTGGACAGAATACGCACATTCCGCTTAAAATCAATGCGGCAGGTGTTATTCCGGTAATCTTCGCTGTATCATTGCTTCAATTCCCAATCGTAATATCGAGCTTCTGGTCAACCCATGAATGGGCCAAATGGATCACCAATAATCTTGCTCATGACAAGCCGCTCGGCATGGTGCTTTATGTAATCATGATCATCGGATTTACGTTCTTCTATACGTTTGTCCAGATGAACCCGCAGCAAATGGCAGACAACATGAAAAAGAACGGTGGATACATTCCGGGTATTCGTCCAGGTAAAGCTACTGAGAAATATCTGACCAGAGTAATGTCGCGTCTGACGATGTCCGGTGCGTTGTTCCTGGCTGTGATCTCTGTAATGCCGGTACTCTTCGGTTCATTGTCCGGGTTGCCCCGTGAAGTACAGATTGGCGGTACTGCACTGCTGATCGTTGTCGGTGTTGCCTTGGATACGATGAAGCAGATCGAGAGCCAATTGATCAAACGCCATTACAAAGGCTTCATCAATAAATAGGCGATAGGTTCCGGTGAGGCTGAGAGTCATGACTTCCCGGCACCTATTGTGCTGTTTCTTGCTTGGTGGCGAAGTTTCGGGGGGAGAAGAGAAATCGTGAACATTTTATTCATGGGCCCTCCTGGGGCAGGCAAGGGAACACAAGCTGCTGTAATTGTAAAAGAACTTGGCATTCCGCATATTTCGACAGGAGATGCTTTCCGCTTGGCCATCAAGCAGGAGACTCCGGTTGGACTGAAAGCTAAATCTTATATCGATCAAGGCTTGCTTGTACCTGATGATGTGACCATTGGAATTGTTGAAGAACGGCTTCAGCAGTCCGATTGCGAAAAAGGTTTCTTATTGGATGGTTTTCCAAGAACCCTTTCGCAAGCGGAAGCGCTGGAAGATATTCTAAGCCGTGTCGGTACTTCCCTTGATCATGTAATCAACTTGAATGTTGACCGTGGACTGCTGATGGCGCGTCTTACCGGACGCCGGATCTGCAAAGTTTGCGGTGCATCCTACCATTTAATTTTCAATCCGCCAAAGCAAGAAGGCATTTGCGACATTGATGGCGGTGAATTGTATCAACGTCCGGATGACAACGAAGAGAGTGTAGGCAAGCGTCTGGATGAGTATGACAACAAAACAGCTCCGCTGCTTGCATTCTATGAGAATAAAGGTCTTTTGCGTCAGGTGAACGGAGAGAACGAAATTAATGTCGTTACCTCTGAAATCGTATCTTTACTGCGGGGTTAATGTAATGATCATTTGTAAATCCGAACAGGAACTTGCCTTTATGAGGGAAGCTGGTCGAATTGTTGCCGAGTCTCACCGTCTGATTGCAGCGGCTATCCAGCCGGGCATCACTACCGGAGAGCTTGACAGAATCGCCGATCAATACATTCGCAGTCAAGGTGCTGTGCCGTCTTTCAAAGGCTACAACGGTTTTCCTGCCAGCATTTGTGCTTCAGTCAACGAACAATTGGTGCATGGATTTCCGGGCAAACGCAAACTGGTTGAAGGCGACATTGTTACGCTTGATATCGGTGCAGAGTACCGCGGTTATCACGGTGACTCCGCCTGGACCTACGGAGTGGGTAATATTTCTGAAGAGGCTCAGCGTTTGCTGGACGTTACAGAAGCTTCCCTGTACGCAGGACTGGCGTTAGTTAAACCGGATGTGCGCTTGTTTACAATCTCCCATGCAATTCAAACATATATCGAGGACGCCGGGTTCTCCGTCGTACGCGAGTATGTGGGTCATGGCATCGGGGCAAAACTGCATGAAGAACCGCAAATTCCGAATTATGGCATAGCGGACCGCGGACCACGTCTGAAACCGGGTATGGTACTCGCGATTGAGCCGATGGTGAACGCCGGGGACAGATATGTCAAGACCTTGGAAGATAACTGGACGGTCGTCACGGTTGACGGTTCACTCTGTGCTCACTTTGAGCATACAGTAGCAGTTACACCGGATGGCATGGAAATTTTCACAAAACTGAATGCGTAGGTGATCTTCAAGTGAATGCTGGGAGCAGCCCGCAGGTTGGTCAATTGGTGAGAATACTCAAAGGCAAAGATGCCGGAGAGGCTGCCGTTGTTATCGCAGTTGTTGATAGCAGATTTGTATATATTGCCGATGGGGACAAACGAAAGTTTGACGGGCCGAAGAAGAAGAATATCGGGCATCTGGAGCTCATACCCTTCATCAGTAATGAGATTGTGGACAGTTTGGAAGAAACCGGACGGGTAACCAACGGAAAGCTGCGTTTTGCAGTGATGAAGTACGGCAGACCCGCTGGAATAAGTGCTGACAAGAAAGGAGACTAACTGTGGCTAAGGAAGATGTAATTGAAGTAGAAGGTACGGTCATTGAGCCGTTGCCAAATGCAACGTTTAAGGTTGAGCTTGAGAACGGTCATCAAATACTTGCCCATGTGTCCGGGAAATTGCGGATGCACTTTATCCGTATCCTAACCGGAGACAAAGTGGTCGTGCAGTTATCGCCTTACGATCTAAGTAAGGGCCGTATAACTTACCGTAAATAGATGGGAACTACAACGAAAGTTTTGCTTCGCAAAACTTTGAGGAGGTAATTAACATGAAGGTAAGACCTTCTGTAAAGCCCATTTGCGAAAAATGCAAAGTCATCCGCCGCAAAGGGACTGTTATGGTGATTTGCGAAAATCCGAAGCACAAACAAAAACAAGGTTAAGAAGGGGGTGTAGCGTAAAATGGCTCGTATAGCTGGAGTGGATTTGCCACGTGACAAACGCGTTGAGATCGCCTTGACTTACATTTTCGGAATCGGTAAAACGACTTCCCAGAAAATCCTTAGTGAAACAGGCATTGACGTTAACACACGTGTCCGTGATTTGACGGAAGATGAAGTCAGCAAACTGCGTGAAACGATCGACAAATCGGTCAAGGTTGAAGGTGACCTGCGTCGTGAAATTTCCTTGAATATTAAACGTCTTACTGAGATCGGCTGCTACCGCGGTGTTCGTCACCGTCGTGGATTGCCTGTTCGCGGTCAACGTACCAAAACGAATGCCCGTACCCGTAAGGGCCCTCGTCGTACTGTAGCAAACAAGAAGAAATAATAAGGGGGGATAAGAGACAATGGCTAAACCGAAAAAAGTCGTACGTACTAAACGTCGCGACCGGAAAAATATCGAGTCTGGCGTGGCACACATCCGTTCCACGTTCAACAACACTATCGTTACGATCACGGATCCTCACGGAAATGCAATTTCCTGGGCAAGCTCCGGTGGTCAAGGATTCAGAGGTTCCCGTAAATCGACTCCATTTGCAGCGCAAATGGCAGCCGAAACAGCTGCTAAAGCTGCTATGGAACACGGCATGAAGTCCGTTGAAGTTATGGTTAAAGGACCGGGCGCAGGCCGCGAAGCAGCCATCCGTTCCCTTCAAGCCGCAGGCCTTGAAGTAAACCTCATTAAAGACGTAACTCCGGTTCCTCACAATGGATGCCGTCCGCCGAAGCGTCGCCGCGTATAGTAAATCAGAATTGTGATTGTGGTATAATTCTGACGCATCTGCTAATAATAGGTGTTTAGGCATACTACATGATGCACCTGATGGGTGACTGTTTCATATAGGAGCGACGTTTGAAGGAGGGGTACACTCGTGATAGAAATCGAAAAGCCGAAGATTGAGACCGTAGAAGCCAATGATGAAGGAACCTATGGGAAATTCGTAGTTGAACCGCTGGAACGTGGATACGGAACGACTCTGGGGAACTCGCTTCGCCGGATTCTGCTTTCCTCCCTGCCGGGAGCTGCAGTAACTTCGGTCCAAATTGACGGCGTTCTGCATGAGTTCTCGACCGTTCCTGGCGTAATGGAAGATGTGACGGAAATCATTTTGAACCTTAAAGCTCTTTCCCTGAAGATTCATTCAGATGAAGAGAAAGTGTTCGAGATTGATGCTGAGGGTGAAGGCGTCGTTACCGCAGGTGATATCCGTGCGGATAGCGATGTTGAGATCCTCAACCCGGATCTTCACATTGCAACGCTGGGACCTGGCGCGAGACTTCACATGCGAATTTTTGCAGGCCGTGGTCGCGGCTATGTCCAAGCAGACCGGAACAAACGCGACGACCAGCCAATCGGTGTTATTCCGGTTGACTCCATCTACACTCCTATTTCCCGTGTGAATTACGAAATTGCCAACACTCGTGTAGGTCAAGTGACCAACTACGACAAGTTGACACTGGAAGTTTGGACAGATGGAAGCATCAGACCGGAAGAGGCCGTTAGCCTTGGAGCCAAAATTTTGAACGAGCACCTCGTTTTGTTCGTAGGACTTACGGACGAAGCGAAAGACGCCGAAATTATGGTCGAAAAAGAAGAAGACAAAAAAGAAAAAGTGCTTGAGATGACTATCGAAGAACTCGATCTTTCTGTCCGTTCCTACAACTGCCTCAAACGTGCCGGTATTAATACCGTGCAAGAGCTGACTACGAAAACTGAAGAAGATATGATGAAGGTTCGTAACCTGGGCCGCAAATCTTTGGAAGAAGTTCAAGAGAAGCTTGAGGAGCTCGGTTTGGGTCTCCGTACAGAAGAATAGTTCAAAGATTAACTTGAGTACTTGAGTGAAGGAGGGAAAACAAATGGCATACCAAAAGTTGGGCCGTGATTCCAGTGCGCGTAAAGCGTTGTTCCGCGATATGGTAACGGATCTGTTCCTATATGAGCGTATCCAGACTACTGAAGCTAAGGCGAAGGAAGTTCGTTCCATCGCTGAGAAACTGATCACTAAAGCGAAAAAGGGCGATCTTCATGCTCGTCGTCAAGTAGCAGCTTTTGTTCGTCGCGAGACTGTTGATGGTGAACAAGATGCAATCCAAAAATTGTTCTCTGATATTGCTCCTCGTTACACAGAGCGTCCAGGCGGATACACTCGTATCCTGAAGCTGGGACCTCGCCGTGGCGATGCTGCGCCTATGGTTTATCTTGAACTGGTAGACCGTGCGTAGGACGCAAGTAATGATTTCCGATCTGTAATCTTTAGGCACATTCCTCTAAGGGATGGGCAGGGAAGTATTAATGTTATTGTGCTGCAGGGGCGCTAAGGCCCTGCTGTACCAATAACCGCGGGAATCACCTTGTATAGAGTAGAAGGAGCTCCCGCCGGGGCTCTTTTTTTTTGAAGGACGATGGTTTTGTGTTTTAGTAAGGAACAGGTTGAAAGGAAGAACGGAATGCGCAATCTATTGATGAAAGTCAATTATGACGGTACCCACTATGATGGCTTTCAGACCCAGCCTCAGGGCAATACGATTCAGGACCGGCTGGAACAGGCCATTCTGCATCTGACCGGCGAGGCCCTTAAGATTACCGCCTCAGGACGGACAGACGCGGGGGTGCATGCTTTTGGCCAGCCGTTTAACTTTATAACCTCTTCCCAAATTCCGCTTGAGCGCTGGTGTCTGGCCCTGAATGCCAGGCTGCCGCAGGATATTGTGGTGACTGAGGCTTGGGAGGTTCCGCTTTCGTTCCACTCGCGCAGGGGAGCCAAGCGTAAAACTTACCGCTACACGATCAACGGCAACCGGTTCCCGGACCCGTTTCAGCGGCGCTGGCAGCATCATCATCCGGTGGGGCTCGATATTCCTGCTATGCAGCAGGGTCTTGAACATCTGCTGGGTACTCATGATTACACATCCTTTGCTTCGCGTAAGTCTACTAAGGCTTCGCATGTAAGGACGATCTATGAGGCCCATATGGAGATAGACAGCAGTATGTGCCGGCCGGGCTCCAAAGACCAGGGTGTTATCCAGACGTATATTACAGGCAGCGGATTTCTTCAGCATATGGTCCGCATCATTATGGGTACGCTGATTCAGGTGGGGGAAGGCAAAATCCACCCGGACCGGATCGCGGATATTCTTGCTGCATGTGACCGTGCGGCGGCGGGACCTACGGCAGTAGCCAAGGGACTTGCCCTCTGGAGTGTTGAATATGAAGAGAGCGAAGAATATAGACTTCATGTTTAAAAATCACTTGCACTTGTCACGTTTATACTGTAATATAAAAGTTGTGTTTTCTTGATGGCTATCCCACAGCCCCGATCAAGAAAATGCCAACCAACAAGCTTTTTTTAACTCACATAATCGTAATTCAATGAGAAATAAGATATACGAAACATATGATTTTCGTACGAGAACAAGGAGGAAACATTCATGCGTACCACCTATATGGCGAAGCCGAACGAAGTTGAACGCACTTGGCACATCATTGATGCCGAAGGCAAGACACTTGGCCGTTTGGCTAGCGAAGCCGCTGCCCTGATCCGCGGCAAACACAAACCGCAATTCACTCCACATGTTGATACTGGAGATTTCGTAATTGTTATCAACGCTGAGAAGATTCACCTGACAGGTAAGAAACTGCAAAACAAGAAATACTACCGTCACTCGATGCACCCAGGCGGTCTGAAAGTTACAACTGCTGATGATATGCTGAAAACAAAACCTGAGCGTGTAATTGAATCTGCTGTTCACGGTATGATTCCTAAGACTCGCCAAGGCAATCACATGAAGCTGAGACTTAAAGTTTATGCAGGCGCCGAGCATCCACATGCAGCACAAAAACCTGAAGTTTACGAACTTCGCGGATAAGAATAGAGGAGGACAGTTTCATGGCACAAGTACAATACTATGGGACAGGTCGTCGTAAACATTCGGTAGCACGTGTTCGCCTTGTACCGGGTGAAGGACGCATTGTCATTAACAAACGCGATATGGAAGAATATTTCGGTGTGGAAACACTGAAGATGATCGTTAGACAACCTTTGAATCTGACTGAAACACTGGGCAACTACGATGTAATCGTTCTTGCACACGGCGGCGGTATCTCCGGTCAAGCTGGAGCCATCCGTCACGGAATTTCCCGTGCTCTTCTGAAAGTAGACCCGGAATACCGCGGTACGCTTAAGAAAGCCGGCTTCCTGACTCGTGACCCACGCATGAAAGAGCGTAAGAAATACGGCCTCAAAGCCGCTCGTCGCGCTCCACAGTTCTCGAAACGTTAATATTCCTTGTCACAAGGATATCAAGCCTCTGGCCCTTTGGGTCAGGGGCTTTTTTATATTCTAAAACAACTTTAATCCAAAATGGAAAAAAGCATTGACTTGTGCCCGGTATGCTATATACTATTCCTTATAAGAATAGTTGGAATTAACGGAAATGAATTTTTTCTGATATCAGGATGGAGGAAGATGATTATGAATCTGCTGGAGAAAGAGGATTTAATCAAAGTCAAAGCTGAGGAACTGGAGCACGCATCGCCTGAAGACATTATCCGCTGGGCGGTAGAGACCTTTCCGAATATTACTTTTGCCTGCAGCTTCGGGGCAGAGGATGTAGTACTTGTCGATATGCTGCAAAAGGTGAGTCCTTCCACTGATGTTTTCTACCTGGATACTGATTATCACTTCAAAGAAACTTACGAGACCAGAGATATTATGGCTGATAAATATGGAATGGAGTTTGTGCGTGTATCCCCGCAGATCACTCCCCAGGAGCAGGCTCTTCAGTACGGCGAGGCACTATGGAATGTCGATCCTAACCAATGCTGTGCGATCCGCAAAGTAGAGCCGCTTACCCGGATTCTTTCCCAGTACGATGCCTGGATTACAGGTATCCGCCGTGATCAGGCCCCGACCCGTGCAAACGCCAAGAAGGTGGAGTACGACTACAAATTCGGACTGGTGAAGTTTAATCCGATTGCGGACTGGACCACCGAGGATGTATGGAATTATATCCGTGAGAACGATGTTGTATATAACCCGCTGCATGACCGCAATTTCCCTAGCATCGGCTGTGAGCATTGCACCCGTGCAGTAATGCCTGGCGAAGATCCGCGTGCCGGAAGATGGTCAGGAAACGATAAAACGGAATGCGGGCTGCATAAGTAAGCACATTAGCAACGCACAGGAGGAGAGAGCAGAAATGACGTCAATACTTCCACATGGAGGCACACTGGTTCAGCGTATCGCAGAGGGAGCAGAGAGAGAGCTGCTGCTGCAGCAAGCTTCCGGTTATAAAAAAATTGCAATTAACACATGGACCATTTCGGACCTGGATTTGATCGGTGTAGGCGCCTTTTCGCCGCTTACTGGTTTTCTGAACGAAAAAGATTACCACTCTGTTGTCAAAAGTATGCGTCTGGCTGATGGTACGGTGTGGAGCATTCCGGTCACTCTGGCAGTGGATGAGGCGGTAGCTTCCAGTCTTGCAGTAGGTGATACCGTTTCGCTCACCGGCGAAGAAGACGGCGTGATATACGGACTGCTGGAAGTACAGAGCATATACAGTGTGGATCAGCAGATTGAAGCGCAGAATGTATTCAAGACCACTGATCCTGCCCACCCGGGTGTAGCCAAGCTGCTTGCCCGTCCATCCACCTATATCGGCGGTCCAATTACGGTGCTGAACCGTCCGCGTCCGGAGAAGTTCGGCGAGTTCTACTTTGATCCCGCCAAGACCCGTCAGATCTTCGCTGAGAAGGGCTGGAGAACTGTTGTGGGCTTCCAGACCCGTAATCCTGTCCACCGTGCCCATGAGTACATTCAGAAGTGTGCTATGGAGGTTGTGGATGCCCTGTTCCTGAATCCTCTGGTTGGGGAGACCAAGTCGGATGATGTGCCGGCGAATGTGCGGATGAAGAGTTATCTGGCGCTGCTGGAGAACTATTATCCGCAGGACCGGACGTTCCTGGGCGTCTTCCCGGCGGCGATGCGTTATGCTGGCCCGAGAGAAGCGATTTTTCATGCAATGGTGCGTAAGAATTACGGCTGCACACATTTTATCGTCGGCCGCGATCATGCAGGTGTCGGTGACTATTACGGTACTTATGAAGCACAGGAAATCTTTGCGAATTTCACTCCGGAAGAACTGGGGATTACCCCGTTATTTTTTGAGCACAGCTTCTTCTGCACTAAATGCGGAAACATGGCTTCCAGCAAAACATGCCCTCATCCCGCTGATCAGCATTTGACGTTGTCCGGCACGAAAGTGCGCGGGCTGCTCCGTGAGGGGAAATGCCCGCCGCCTGAATTTACACGGCCTGAGGTTGCGGAGATTCTGATTGAAGGAATGTCCCAGCACGTGAATGCCTAAATAACACAGCCAAGTACTATTTGGCCCTCTTGTCCCATATAGATGAGTAGAATCTATCGGGACGAGGGGGTCTTTGTTATGTCTGGCCGAAAGCAGGGAAAAGTCTCGGTCTGGATTACATGGAGCAGTATCAAAAAAAGTATGCTGGGAGCCGTGCTGCTTGCGGTGATGATCGGCATCATTGCCTATGATATGCCTACAGCGAAGACGCTGAATTACTGGAGCCTGCCGCTGTCAGGAAAAATCATTGCCATTGATGCCGGTCACGGGGGACCTGACGGAGGAGCGGTCAGCCGGGAAGGCCTGATTGAAAAGGATATTAATCTTGCCGTTTCCCTGTATCTGCGTGATTATCTGCAGCAGGCTGGTGCGATCGTTGTCATGACCCGTGAGGGGGATTATGACCTTGCCGGAGAGGGCACCAAAGGCTATTCCAAACGTAAGACTGAGGATTTGAAGCAGAGGGTCAGAAGCATTGAGGAGAAGGGGGCGGACCTCTTTATCAGCGTGCATATGAACAGTGTGCCTTCCAACCGCTGGAGCGGAGCACAGACTTTCTATTACCCCAGTAACGAAGGGAATAAGAAATTAGCCGATTATATGCAGGAGGAGCTGCGGATTACGCTTGAGAATACAGACCGTGTGGCCAAAACAGCCAATACCATTTATTTGTTAAAAGCTTTAAAAATGCCTGCGGCGCTGGTCGAGGTAGGATTTCTATCCCATCCGCAGGAGTCTGCTCTTTTAGGGGATGATGTGTACCAGCGCAAGGTAGCGACCAGCATATACCGGGGCATTTTACGTTATACCTCTGAACAGCCCTGAGCAGGGACTACTCATTCACGGAAGGGTAGTGCTATAATAGACTCAAAAATGCCGGAGTTATACCCGTCCGGAAAGAAACAGAGGTGCTTTCCATGCTGACCAGGGAACAAATTCAGGAGCTTTTGCAGTCGATCACAGACCCGGAATCCGGAAAAAGCCTTATAGATCTTCAATTGATCCGCGATATTATGGTCAAGGAAGACCGGATCTCTTTATCGCTGGTTTGTCTGGATTCGGAGGAGACGAGCCGCATGATGCTGGAGCAGCAGGTGCGTGAACGGCTTCAGGAGGGCGGTGCGGAGAATGTACATATCCGCCTGCGAGATGCCACCGATTATGAGCGCGCTATATTGCGCGGAGAGAGCGTGGCGGACGAGCCTGAAGAAGAACAGGAGGGCAAGCTCAAAGGGCATGCAGCGGGGCTTGAGGAGCATCAGCTGATCAATGAGAATTCCGGCGTGAAATTTATAGCCGTGGCGAGCGGTAAAGGCGGCGTCGGTAAGTCCACGGTCACTGTGAATCTGGCAGTCGCACTGGCACGCAAAGGTAAGAAAGTCGGACTTATTGACGCTGATATCTACGGCTTCAGCATTCCTGACATGATGGGCATTGAAGAAGGACCGGTTGTTGAGGAAGGAACTATTATTCCTGTAGAACGTTTCGGAGTCAAAGTTATGTCTATGGGCTTCTTCATCCGTGAGAACAGCCCGGTTATCTGGAGAGGGCCGATGCTGGGCAAGATGCTCCGCCAATTCTTCAGCGACGTGGGCTGGGGCGAGCTTGATTATATGCTGCTTGATCTGCCTCCGGGTACAGGCGACGTAGCTCTGGACGTGCACCAGATGCTTCCGCACAGCAAAGAGATCATAGTGACTACCCCTCATGCTACAGCGGCCTTTGTGGCGGCCAGAGCGGGCTCTATGGCGCTGCAGACGGAACATGAGATTCTGGGTGTCATTGAGAACATGGCTTATTACGAGTGCTCTGACTGCGGCAAGAGGGATTATATCTTTGGACGGGGAGGCGGAGCGCGGCTGGCGGAGACGCTGCATACAGAGCTGCTTGCCCAGGTACCGCTTGGCGCACCGGATAATCATATTTCGGAGCCGGATTTCTCGCCTTCTGTATACAAAGCAGAGACACCTACTGCCGGGCTGTTCGCAGAGGTTGCCGATAAGCTTATTGCCAGGTATGAACAGTAATTAGCAGACATAAAAAGAGGCCCGTCCGTTTTACGGATAAGGCCTCTTTTGTATTATGAACCTGAATCACTGCCGCCTTCCTGACCGCCGCCCCCGCTCTCACCGCCGCCTTCACCTTTTTTCTGAGTCTTTGGCTGCAGCTCCTCCTGAACTACGGTCTTAAGCAGCCCGAGGACTTCCATCCTGAACATCGGGTTCTGCATGGCTTCCTGCATGATTGTCATGGACTGCTTGCGGTAATCGGAGGTCTTGGTAAGATCAAGGAACATCTTCATCATTTCAGGCGATTTCATGATCTCTTCAACGGACTTTTGATAAGTGGGATCCTTGATCAGCTGAAGATGCAGTTCTTTGCTCTCCTTATTAATCGCTTTGGCAAAATCGCCGGCAAACTGGGGGTCCGTCATAATCTTTTCGATTTCCTTTTGATACTCCGGTGCGGTAATTGTATCCTTCACGGCGACCCGGATTTGCTCGGTCGTCTGCATCGGCATCATTTTCATGCTTAGGGTGCTGGTGCCCCCTCCGGATCCGGAGCTGGAAGAGAGGGCCTCCTCTACTGCCTTTTTCCCTTCATCACTTTTCAATATATCGACCACCATTGTCTTCATTTCCTTGTATCCCATCTGACCGGAAGAACTGCTCTGTTCTCCCCCGCAGGCTGTCAAGGCCATAACCATCGTTAAAGCAAGGCCTCCGGCCCACAAACTCCTCCATTTCATTGGCGCTGCCCTCCTTATAGGATTCCTGATTGTAGTATGCCGCACGGGCACACATTTATGTTGCTGTGTAATGGTTTTTTGCCGGTAAGCTTGGTAAAATAAATCTGACGCGAAGGAGGTGAGCCGGCTGAGTTTAAGAAAATGGTTTTATTTGTTCTGGACCACCATTCTCATCGGTGCCGGAGGGGCAGTAATAGCCGGAGTAACGCTGCAGATAGTTAACGGGGGAATTGAGTTCAAAGGCACGGCAGACTTGCTGATTTATCCGCTGATTCTCTTTGGGTACGGCATGCTTGTGAGCGTTTACTCGCAGCTGGGCTTTTTCGCTTATCTGGTCCTGAATTATATGGGAACCGGAGTGTTTACACGCCGAGTCTGGCAGTACATACAGCTGGTGCTGGCGGTGCTCGCTCTCCTGGAGCTGATTTTTCTGCGCACTTTTGTCGGGGGAGACCGGAATGTATTTTCTGATCTGACACTTGGACTTGGCATTCTGTTTACCGCTATTGTTGTATCTTATTTCAAGGTGCGAAGCACGAACATTTCAGCATGGATTCCGACATTTTTCTTTATGACAGCCATCACTATCCTGGAGACGATCGGTGTGCTCCGTATAGGTGTAGACAGCGCTACTGTTTTTATTGTGGTTCCGCTTATCGCCTGTAATGCATTCCAGATTCTGATGCTGCACCGTATTCTGAAACCAAAGACTGCATGAGTATTTCTAATTCAAAAGCCCCGCTTCTCTCATGAGAGGTCGGGGCTTCTTCTGTTGCAGCTGCTCCAGATTAAAATCGGAATAAGGAGGTTAATCCTAAAGAACCGGTTCATTTTCACAAAACTTTTAGGAGGGGAATATATGAACATCAAGCGCTATATGATAAAAGACACCAACGAAAAGCTAAGCAAGTTTGATCCGGACGATACCGGTGACTTTAAATCCAAAGCAGAGGCTGAAGCCAAGATGGAGAAGCTTAAAGAGCGTCTCGCCGAGCTGCAGGATATTCTTTTTGCCCAGAAAAAGCATTCACTGCTCGTGATTCTGCAAGGAATGGACTCCAGCGGGAAGGACGGAACGGTTAAGCATATTTTCTCCGGCATCAATCCCCAGGGCTTTATCGTTACGAGCTTCAAAAAGCCCTCCCTGGAGGAAGAAGCACACGATTTCCTGTGGAGAGTTCATATGAAAACACCGCCGAAAGGTTATATCGCTGCCTTCAACCGTTCACATTATGAGGATGTACTGGTCCCGCGGGTGCATGGCAGTCTGAATAAAGAAGATGCGAAACGCCGTTTCCGCTATATCCGCCAGTTTGAGGAAATGCTTGCAGAAGAGGGAACGACAGTAATTAAGCTCTTTTTGCATATTTCTAAGGATAAGCAGCTGGAGAAAATTCAGGAGCGGCTGCATGACCCGACCAAACATTGGAAGTTTGATGCCAGTGACCTGCAGGAGCGGGGGTACTGGGACGATTATCAGGAAGCCTATGAAGATGTTTTTAAGGAGACCAGTATTGAAAAAGCCCCATGGTACTGGATTCCCGCCAACCACCGCTGGTACCGCAATTATCTGGCGCTGGCCATTGTCGTAAAGACACTGGAAAGTCTGGATCTGAGCTATCCGAAGCTGAACAGCCCTACTCCCGACATCTCGGAGCTTATCTCTCCGCGCCATTAATATGCGGTACCGCAGGTCAAAGTTAGAGTTTACATCCCGGCAGCATCCTCAAGCTTGTCATTCAGCCAGGCGGAATCCCTTACTTCAGTGCCTTCGGCGCTGCCCTGGCTGATCAGCTCGGAGACGGTTACAAATTCATAGCCCTGGGCGCGCAGTTTATCGATAATGATCGGCAGTGCCTCGTGTGTCTGTTTACAGGAATCACTGGCGTGGAGGAGTACGATGTCTCCGGGATGCGCTTTGGTCGTTACGCGGTTGACGATATTATCAACACCGATGTTTTTCCAGTCCAGGGAGTCGGTATCCCACTGTATAACCTTGTAACCGAGATCGCTGGCCACCTGGAGGACTCTCTTATCAAAATCACCGTTCGGCATTCTGATCAAATTGGGCTCTTTGCCTGTTAACTCGGTAAGTACGGTATGGGCTGTAGAAATCTGAGTGCGGATCTCCTCGTTGCTCAAAGTGCTGTAATTAACATGCTTATGGCCGTGGCTGCCGATCTCAAAGCCTGCATCTTTAATGCTGGTGACGATTTCCGGGTGGGTTTTACTCCAGGGTGAGGAGAGGAAGAAGGTGGCTTTATCCACTTTTTTATCCTCCAGCACCTTAAGGATGGGTTCGGGCCTTTTTTCACCCCAGCTGATATCAAAGGTTAAGGCGATCAGCTTCTTTTCCGTCGGTACGCTATAGATCGCAGAAGGGGCTGCTTCAGAAAAAACAGTAATATTACCCCTCTCGACATAGACGACACCGGCGGCAAGAAGCGCAGCGGCAAAGATGTAAATGAACCTTTTGATCTTTTTTCCGCTGAATACATAAAAAGAATTCATACTGACAGCGCTCCTCTCCCATGCGAAATGCTTGTTTGTTCTAAATGTATGCTCGTACAGGAGGCTTATGACCACGGCGTGCATAAATCACCTTAAGCGTCTTGTGTGAAGATTATCAGATGAAGTACAATGCCTGTAAAAAAAACTGGAGGCTGCCATGTTTTCTATATTCACTTTTGCCAAGGATTTATCAACCATCCGTAAAGCTTTGCTGCTGGCGGTTATATTATTCATTGCCGGAGGGGCATTGGGATGGGCGGGCACAGAAAGTCTGCAGCGGCTGCTTGCCGGTCAGCTGGAAGGACTGCGTGAAATTAGCCAAAGTATTAATTCGTCGGACCAGCCGCAGTGGAACTTTTTCATATTTATTTTCCTGAACAATAGTATTAAGAGTGTCGTCATTATCTTTCTGGGAGCATTGTTTGGTATACTGCCGGCACTTTTCTTATTGATTAACGGGGCGGTTATCGGTTATCTGATTCACATCTCAGCCATCCAAGGTGCAGATTTATTTGAGCTTATCGTTAAGGGGCTTCTGCCGCACGGAATCATTGAGATTCCCGCTATCATTATTGCCTGTGCCTTCGGAATTCAGTTTGGCGGTAAAGTGATATCGGAGATATTCAGTTCAGCTTCCCGGAGAGAGCAGAGGAGCGGCAGCTGGCCCATCTTCATGCGCCAGACATTAACGGCTTCCATCTGGATAACAATCCTGTTATTTGTCGCAGCCATTATTGAGAGCACAATTACATTAGCACTCCTATCATAAAATTTGCCGGAAATGAGCATAACAATTAAAGCCACTCATGTTTTGGGATAACATGCGGTCAAACGCAGTGTAACCATAGATTGAATTTTAAATAATTATGGTTATGGATACTGTGCCCCGGTTAATTTAGTGTAAGCGGATAAATCCACAGCGTTTCCCATCATGGACTATCTTCGATCGCGAAAGCGACAGGATTAAAGAATTACCGTAAGTTTAACTTAGTGAAGGAGGCCAAGCATATGTTGGGAATGTTGTTCAACGAAAAGGAATGCAAGGAGCTTGACTATGTTTTGCGTAAAGAGCTTGATGAAATGCTCCTGGATATGAGCGATCAGCGTTTGGACCAAAATATCAGGCATGCTATTGCCAACAGATATAAAACTGTATTCCGCATGTACGCTCGATTCGCACCGCAGAAAGAGCTGTCCAAGTATGCGTGGGGCGGGCGGTCATCCCAGTTCAAACATTGAGAATGCAGGGTGATCATTAAGAGTGACCCTAAGCTTGTCCATAAAAATTAATTAAATAGGTTGACTAAAAGGGAGCCGCATGATACATTATATCTCGCGCTCCTTTTCGATGTGTTGAAGAGAAGACGGTGGCAAGAAAGAACGAAAAAAACTTTTTGAAAAAAGTACTTGCCAAAACGATAGACACTGTGATATATTATAAAGGTCGCTGCTGACGAGAAAAATTGAAGCGACGACGAGCTTGATCTTTGAAAACTGAACAACGAGTGAGTGAGAAATCGCTTCGGTGATTTCGAAAAATTGATGATTTTCGCAGCGTCTCGTACGCTTTAGAAATTCATCCTGAGAATGCAAATTCTCGTCAGATGTTTCAAAATGAGCTATCGCTCTTTTCAATACTAATTGGAGAGTTTGATCCTGGCTCAGGACGAACGCTGGCGGCGTGCCTAATACATGCAAGTCGAGCGGAGTTAATTTGAAAGCTTGCTTTCAAATTAACTTAGCGGCGGACGGGTGAGTAACACGTAGGCAACCTGCCCCATAGCCTGGGATAACTACCGGAAACGGTAGCTAATACCGGATAATTTCTTTTTTCTCCTGAAGAAAGAATGAAAGACGGAGCAATCTGTCACTACGGGATGGGCCTGCGGCGCATTAGCTAGTTGGTGAGGTAACGGCTCACCAAGGCGACGATGCGTAGCCGACCTGAGAGGGTGAACGGCCACACTGGGACTGAGACACGGCCCAGACTCCTACGGGAGGCAGCAGTAGGGAATCTTCCGCAATGGGCGAAAGCCTGACGGAGCAACGCCGCGTGAGTGATGAAGGTTTTCGGATCGTAAAGCTCTGTTGCCAGGGAAGAACGTCCGGTAGAGTAACTGCTACCGGAGTGACGGTACCTGAGAAGAAAGCCCCGGCTAACTACGTGCCAGCAGCCGCGGTAATACGTAGGGGGCAAGCGTTGTCCGGAATTATTGGGCGTAAAGCGCGCGCAGGCGGCGATTTAAGTCTGGTGTTTAAACCTTGGGCTCAACCTGGGGTCGCACTGGAAACTGGGTCGCTTGAGTACAGAAGAGGAAAGTGGAATTCCACGTGTAGCGGTGAAATGCGTAGAGATGTGGAGGAACACCAGTGGCGAAGGCGACTTTCTGGGCTGTAACTGACGCTGAGGCGCGAAAGCGTGGGGAGCAAACAGGATTAGATACCCTGGTAGTCCACGCCGTAAACGATGAGTGCTAGGTGTTAGGGGTTTCGATACCCTTGGTGCCGAAGTTAACACAGTAAGCACTCCGCCTGGGGAGTACGGTCGCAAGACTGAAACTCAAAGGAATTGACGGGGACCCGCACAAGCAGTGGAGTATGTGGTTTAATTCGAAGCAACGCGAAGAACCTTACCAGGTCTTGACATCCCTCTGAATCCTCTAGAGATAGAGGCGGCCTTCGGGACAGAGGAGACAGGTGGTGCATGGTTGTCGTCAGCTCGTGTCGTGAGATGTTGGGTTAAGTCCCGCAACGAGCGCAACCCTTGACTTTAGTTGCCAGCAGGTAAAGCTGGGCACTCTAGAGTGACTGCCGGTGACAAACCGGAGGAAGGTGGGGATGACGTCAAATCATCATGCCCCTTATGACCTGGGCTACACACGTACTACAATGGCCGGTACAACGGGAAGCGAAGCCGCGAGGTGGAGCCAATCCCAGCAAAGCCGGTCTCAGTTCGGATTGCAGGCTGCAACTCGCCTGCATGAAGTCGGAATTGCTAGTAATCGCGGATCAGCATGCCGCGGTGAATACGTTCCCGGGTCTTGTACACACCGCCCGTCACACCACGAGAGTTTACAACACCCGAAGTCGGTGGGGTAACCCGCAAGGGAGCCAGCCGCCGAAGGTGGGGTAGATGATTGGGGTGAAGTCGTAACAAGGTAGCCGTATCGGAAGGTGCGGCTGGATCACCTCCTTTCTATGGAGAATCGTTTCCTGCAACGGAAACATTCAAATCGGAAGCTAAGCTTCCATAAGCTTCAAACACTCACTCGTGTTCAGTTTTGAAAGGTCAATCCTTTCAACCGTTTGGTGGCGATAGCGGAGGGGTTCCACACGTACCCATCCCGAACACGACCGTTAAGTCCTCCAGCGCCGATGGTACTTGGACCGAAGGGTCCTGGGAGAGTAGGACGCTGCCAAGCGGACAACCATTCCTTTGGTTGGATCCATGTTATGTTATATGGGCTTTTAGCTCAGTTGGTTAGAGCGCACCTCTGATAAGGGTGAGGTCGGTGGTTCGAGTCCACCAAGGCCCACCATATAACATTCCTAATTTAATATGAGTAGTCGGGGTCCCCGGAAAGTAATCGGAATAAACCTCGAAGCTACACTTCACTTTTTGGGGTGTATTTATGGGGCCATAGCTCAGCTGGGAGAGCGCCTGCCTTGCAAGCAGGAGGTCAGCGGTTCGATCCCGCTTGGCTCCACCATAATGATTTATCTTAAGTGTATGCAATGCCTTGATCCTTGAAAACTGGATACCGAAACGAATTTGCGTTTTAGAACATTCCTTTAAGCTGAGCTTGTGTAAACAAGTGAAGATTTAATAGCGATGCTGAAAGCGAAGATTTTCGATTGTGAAGCGACTTTTGGCTTTGAATATTCTAGTGTACGGAGTGATCCGGACGCGCTATTCAAAACAAGACGAGCGAACAAGCGAAACACCGTAGCGTTGGTTAAGCTAATAAGAGCACACGGAGGATGCCTAGGCGCCAGGAGCCGACGAAGGACGTGGCGAACAACGAAACTGCCTCGGGGAGCTGTAAGCAAGCTTTGATCCGGGGGTGTCCGAATGGGGAAACCCGGCTGTGGTAATTCGCAGTCACTCACATCTGAATACATAGGATGTGTAGAGGCAGACCAGGGGAACTGAAACATCTAAGTACCCTGAGGAAGAGAAAACAATAGTGATTCCGTCAGTAGCGGCGAGCGAACGCGGAACAGCCTAAACCAGGAGGCTTGCCTCCTGGGGTTGTGGGACGTCTCACATGGAGTTACAAAAGAATATGGTAGGTGAAGAGGTCTGGAAAGGCCCGCGATAGAGGTAAAAGCCCTGTAACCTAAACTGTGTTCTCTCCGAGACGGATCCCGAGTAGTGCGGGGCACGTGAAACCCCGTATGAATCCAGCAGGACCATCTGCTAAGGCTAAATACTACCTGGCGACCGATAGTGAATCAGTACCGTGAGGGAAAGGTGAAAAGCACCCCGGAAGGGGAGTGAAATAGAACCTGAAACCGTGTGCTTACAAGAAGTCAGAGTCCTCTATATGGATGATGGCGTGCCTTTTGTAGAATGAACCGGCGAGTTACGTTTAACATGCAAGGTTAAGGTGAGAAGCCGGAGCCGCAGCGAAAGCGAGTCTGAATAGGGCGACTGAGTATGTGGACGTAGACCCGAAACCGTGTGATCTACCCCTGTCCAGGGTGAAGGTGCGGTAACACGCACTGGAGGCCCGAACCCACGTACGTTGAAAAGTGCGGGGATGAGGTGGGGGTAGCGGAGAAATTCCAATCGAACTCGGAGATAGCTGGTTCTCCCCGAAATAGCTTTAGGGCTAGCCTCGGTGAATGGAGTGGTGGAGGTAGAGCACTGATTGGGTGCGGGGCCCGCAAGGGTTACCAAGCTCAGTCAAACTCCGAATGCCATTTACTTCTTGCCGGGAGTCAGACAGTGAGTGCTAAGATCCATTGTCAAAAGGGAAACAGCCCAGACCATCAGCTAAGGTCCCCAAGTGTGTGTTAAGTGGGAAAGGATGTGGAGTTGCACAGACAACCAGGATGTTGGCTTAGAAGCAGCCACCATTGAAAGAGTGCGTAATAGCTCACTGGTCGAGTGACTCTGCGCCGAAAATGTAACGGGGCTAAACACACCACCGAAGCTATGGCTTGATGCTTTGCATCAGGGGTAGGGGAGCGTTGTGTATGCGTTGAAGGTGTACCGTAAGGAGCGCTGGAGAGTACACAAGTGAGAATGCCGGTATGAGTAACGAAAAGATCAGTGAGAATCTGATCCGCCGAAAGCCCAAGGTTTCCTGAGGAAGGCTCGTCCGCTCAGGGTAAGTCGGGACCTAAGGCGAGGCCGACAGGCGTAGTCGAAGGACAACAGTTTGAAATTACTGTACCACCGTAATCCGCTATGAGCGATGGGGTGACGCAGGAGGGTAGTGACGCGGACTGATGGATGTCCGTCTAAGCAGTGAGGCTGGTGTGCAGGCAAATCCGCACACCGTAAGGCTGGGCTGTGATGGGGAGCGAAAATTACAGTAGCGAAGGTCATGATCTCACACTGCCAAGAAAAGCCTCTAGTCAGGAGAAGGTGCCCGTACCGCAAACCGACACAGGTAGGCGAGAAGAGAATTCTAAGGCGCGCGGAAGAACTCTCGTTAAGGAACTCGGCAAAATGACCCCGTAACTTCGGGAGAAGGGGTGCCTCGGTAGGGTGAATAGCCCGAGGGGGCCGCAGTGAAAAGGCCCAAGCGACTGTTTAGCAAAAACACAGGTCTGTGCGAAGCCGCAAGGCGAAGTATACGGGCTGACGCCTGCCCGGTGCTGGAAGGTTAAGGGGAGTGGTTAGGGGTAACCCGAAGCTATGAACCGAAGCCCCAGTAAACGGCGGCCGTAACTATAACGGTCCTAAGGTAGCGAAATTCCTTGTCAGGTAAATTCTGACCCGCACGAATGGCGTAACGACTTGGGCGCTGTCTCAACGAGAGATCCGGTGAAATTTTAATACCTGTGAAGATGCAGGTTACCCGCGACAAGACGGAAAGACCCCATGGAGCTTTACTGCAGCTTGATATTGAATTTGGGTACGATCTGTACAGGATAGGTGGGAGCCGTAGAAGCAGGAGCGCAAGCTTCTGTGGAGGCGCCGTTGGGATACCACCCTGATCGTATCTAGGTTCTAACCTGGTACCCTAAGCGGGTACAGGGACCGTGTCAGGCGGGCAGTTTGACTGGGGCGGTCGCCTCCTAAAGAGTAACGGAGGCGTTCAAAGGTTCCCTCAGAATGGTTGGAAATCATTCGAAGAGTGCAAAGGCATAAGGGAGCTTGACTGCGAGACCTACAAGTCGAGCAGGGACGAAAGTCGGACTTAGTGATCCGGTGGTACCGCATGGAAGGGCCATCGCTCAACGGATAAAAGCTACCCTGGGGATAACAGGCTTATCTCCCCCAAGAGTCCACATCGACGGGGAGGTTTGGCACCTCGATGTCGGCTCATCGCATCCTGGGGCTGAAGTAGGTCCCAAGGGTTGGGCTGTTCGCCCATTAAAGCGGTACGCGAGCTGGGTTCAGAACGTCGTGAGACAGTTCGGTCCCTATCTGTCGTGGGCGCAGGAAATTTGAGAGGAGCTGTCCTTAGTACGAGAGGACCGGGATGGACGTACCGCTGGTGCACCAGTTGTTCCGCCAGGAGCATGGCTGGGTAGCTACGTACGGACGGGATAAGCGCTGAAAGCATCTAAGCGTGAAGCCCCCCTCAAGATGAGATTTCCCAACTAGTAAGACCCCTTGAAGACGACGAGGTAGATAGGTTGGAGGTGGAAGTGCAGCAATGCATGGAGCTGACCAATACTAATCGGTCGAGGGCTTATCCAAAAAACTAACACACAAATTCGTTTCGGATTCAGTTTTCAGGAATCAAGTTCCTGAAGCATTTGCACCGCAAGTGCCCGTTTGGTGGCGATAGCGGAGGGGTTCCACGCGTACCCATCCCGAACACGACCGTTAAGCCCTCCAGCGCCGATGGTACTTGGACCGAAGGGTCCTGGGAGAGTAGGACGCCGCCAAGCTTATATTCCCTGATAGCTCAGTTGGTAGAGCACTCGACTGTTAATCGAGTTGTCACAGGTTCGAGTCCTGTTCGGGGAGCCATGCTCTCATAGCTCAGTAGGTAGAGTGCTTCCATGGTAAGGAAGAGGTCACCGGTTCGAATCCGGTTGAGAGCTCCACAGATTTATAAGGCCCGTTGGTCAAGGGGTTAAGACACCTCCCTTTCACGGAGGTAACAGGGGTTCGAATCCCCTACGGGTCACCATTTTTTACTTATCATTACCCCTTGAGGGCATACATATGGAGGCTTAGCTCAGCTGGGAGAGCATCTGCCTTACAAGCAGAGGGTCGGGGGTTCGATCCCCTCAGCCTCCACCATAATCGTCCTCATACTTTGATGAGATTATGGGTAATATATAAGTATCCATCAATGGGGATTAGCCAAGCGGTAAGGCAACGGACTTTGACTCCGTCATGCATAGGTTCAAATCCTATATCCCCAGCCATGTACGAGCCATTAGCTCAGTTGGTAGAGCACCTGACTTTTAATCAGGGTGTCGAAGGTTCGAGTCCTTCATGGCTCACTTTTACACTATTGTATTCTGCGCGTGTGGCGGAATGGCAGACGCACCAGACTTAGGATCTGGCGTCGTAAGACGTGGGGGTTCAAGTCCCTTCACGCGCACCACTAATATGCGGACGTGGCTCAGCGGTAGAGCATCGCCTTGCCAAGGCGAGGGTCGCGGGTTCGATTCCCGTCGTCCGCTCCATAATTTGCGCCCTTAGCTCAGCTGGATAGAGCGTTTGACTACGAATCAAAAGGTCAGGAGTTCGAATCTCTTAGGGCGCGCCATTTTTTCGGGATGTAGCTCAGCTTGGTAGAGCACCTGGTTTGGGACCAGGGGGTCGCATGTTCAAATCGTGTCATCCCGATTTTATATCTTTGCGGGTGTAGTTCAATGGTAGAACTTCAGCCTTCCAAGCTGATAGCGTGGGTTCGATTCCCATCACCCGCTCCATAATTTCATATTGTTACGGGATGTAGCTCAGCTTGGTAGAGCACCTGGTTTGGGACCAGGGGGTCGCATGTTCAAATCGTGTCATCCCGATACTTCAGCTTCTGGCTGGCAATTAACTCTTACTTCGGTAAGAGTTTTTTGTTGTATGTAAATAAGCAAACCTCTTGCCTCAGCTAACAAATGGAGCGCGATGTGCGTAATGCAAGGCAATTAGTTGTAGTTTCTGCAAGTAAATGACTGCAAATGGCCGATTTTTAAGGCTTAATTGTATTTTGTACAAGTAAAAATGGCAGAAAGCCTGTTTTTAAGAAGGCAGGCAATTTATAAATGCAGAAAATACAATTAAAGCTCTCCAACTATAAATATAGGTGGTTTTAGCTGCATGAAATACAGTTACAGCTAAGTGACTTTGGCTCTTGCAAAATCTACAGTATAGCAAGGAGCCGGAGCTACCCCATATCATCACGGTTATAAATTTTAAGAACGATTCAGTTAGCTGCAGATAGCTAACTCTCCATATTAAACTTAGATTATCAAACTTTCAGCGCAACCTTAAACAGGTTTGATGAAAAACATAAAAAGTATATCTAGGAACATATGTTCTTTAATCCTCCAAAAAAAAACGAACCTCCGGCGGAATGCCGATTCGTAAGTAATAGCTGTCCAGGGATTCATCCGTATCCGGGGAACTGCCTGCGGACAACAGCTTGAACGCAAAAACATTAGCCTGCCGCTCCAGCTTTCCAGGGCAAAAGAAAGAATTCTCCTCCAAAAAGAAACGGTTAATTCCTTTATGCAGGCGGTCATGGCCCAGTTCATGGGCACATACAAACCGCTGCCACTCTACAGGAAGCCCATTATGAATAACGATAAACCTTCTCCTTAACTTCCGGTAATACAACCCCTTCGTATCCGTGCCCAGATCCATAAAGCGAACGTGAATACCAAGCGCACGGGCCAGCTCAAACGGACTGTTGGTTTTATATTTTTTGATCAGATTCTTGACTAGTTCATCCATATTCTTCACCCGCAGCAATTTTTAAAGGTAGTGTATTCGTAAAGTTACAGATCTGAACCGGAATCCTGGCCTGGCTTCTTGCGCTTGTTCATTTGTTTGGCTTCCCAGAAGAGGCCTGTGAGCACATCCTTAATTCTCTGCTTATCCTCCTTATTAAGAGGAATACCGTCAAACATGAGCTCTCCGTCATCCTCCAGCATTTTGCGGAAATCACGCTTGTCTTTAACCGTTGCCCATTCCGGAATTGCAGTCTCACTGCTGCCCTGATCATGATCCGGCAAATATCCGGCCTGCTCCATGAGCTCTTCATAAGAGACATCTGTCGCTTCTGCGATCTTACGCAACGTCGCCGGCTTCGGCACACCTCTTACCCCATTCTCAATCCGTGAAATCTGTGAACCGCTAATACCGGCCAGAGCAGCCAGCTGATTAATCGTCAGTCCGTTCCGCTCCCGCAGCTGTTTTAGAAATTCTCCAAAGGTTGCCGCCATCGGTTACCACTCCTTATCCCTATTAAGCAAAATCATTGTTGCCAATACTATAAAGCATTTTTGCCAAAAGGTAAAGAACAAAGCCTATAAAAGTGACAAAAGGCAAGATAATTGAAGCCTATATACTATTTACCCTTAAAAACAGGCTTAAACAGGATTTTACGAAATCCCAGGCAAGTGGTATATTATTGGAAAAACACGAACAAAATGCGAACAAGGACATTTTATCATATCTGCCAGCAAACTTCTGTATAAGATTTACCGAATCTATTACTTACTTAAAAGGAGTGTATCTACATGATGATGAGCTTATCCTCTTTACCCGAACTGGACCGCCGCCGGACGCAGATTACTATAGAGAGCATGCTGGAGAAATACCGGATTTTTAAAACTGTTACTTTTGAGGCCAGGGAAGCGAGTGTGACTTACTCCTATAATGAGAGGTTTCATGGACCCACCAACACGGTGAGTGATCAGACAGCTGCTATTGCCGCACATAACGTAGATGTACCCGCTGCGAGAAGAGCTTACTGTGCCGCATTGGATTCTGTAGTGGACAGGCTGGACACAAGAGAGCAGCAACTGGTGCGGGAGCGCTATATGCGCAGAGACGAGATATACGACTATACTGTATATAATCATGTGTTCGATCCGCCGGTCAGCAAAGATACGTACGTGAAGATCCGTTCCAAGGCTTTTTATAAAATGGCGCTGGCCCTGTCCGATCTGGGGATGCTGTCACTGGGTTCCCTATTAAAAAATAAAGCAGCTTCGAAAAGCGGGCTTCCGGAGAGTATAGCAGGCACTTTAAGATAACGATAAAAATCACAATATAAACCGTATTGTCCATGAGGATGATGCGGTTTTTTTGCGTGGATAGGTTGGGGAACGTTAGCGGAGGAGGGAAGGCAGGATAGAGCAGCCCGTTTATCTCCCCAAAACCGCCGGAGTCCGTCTGAAAGCCCGCCCTAAACAAGCCGGAATACCGTCTCCACGCGGAAATAAAGGGGGTATGATTATAACATGGCAAATGAAGCAAAAGGACACCGCAGGAGCATGAATGCTCCAATGAATGCCAAGCCCGTGCAGCGGCTGATGGACTGATATCGCGGTGAAAGCTCCTTACTACGCTGCCATACAGGACGGAGATTATCCCTTTGGGATGATGTCCGTTTTTATTTTCAATACAGAAGGGGGAGAAGGGTACAAACAGAAGTTTACGGTATTAAAAGTTCAATCCATGAAAGAACAGCTGCTGCTGCAGCACAGGAAAGGAGGATGCCAGGAGATGGTACAACAATTGCGTGAGTATATTACAGCGGCGCTTGGACAGTTTTTTCCGGAAGTGCCGGTATATGTAGAAGGTGAAAAACCGCAGACAGCCTACTTCACACTGGAGCTGATCTCGGCAACCTATGACCGGCAGCGTGAAGGCAGATACATGGCGATATACCGCTACGGTATCCGTTATGAGCAAGGAAAGCTTTTAGAATCAGAAGCGCTGGCGGACGGGATCTGTGAAGCGCTGGCTGCAAAAGAAAGCGGACATTCCTCTTTCCGGGTGATGCGGCAGGGCTGGGAGGCGGGTTCAGAAGGCAAAGGGCCGCTGTATACGGCTGATTACATGCTGTATCTGCAGAGAGAACCACAGCAGGGCGCTCCCATAATGGGGCAGCTGACGGGAGGAGAACGGCTGAAAAATGAATACAGGTTCAAATGATACGAATACGAATATCTTCGGCAAACGGCAGATGATGGGCTCGGCGCTATTTTCGCCACAAGAGAAGGATGTACTCGGCGTAGTACTGCTTGAAGACACAAGTTACACGCTGGATGAGGCAAAGGAATTATTGGAGCGTTTTCTAAATAAGGAGGTTATCTAATGGCTGGTGGAACATGGACAACACAAAACAAGGTACGTCCGGGGGTATACGTGAATGTAGCCTCAAGCGGAAGCATGACAGGTAAAATGGGGGAACGCGGAATTACAGCCTTGGCGCTTGAACTCCCGTGGGGACCGTCAGGAAGGATTGTAAAGCTCACTCCGCAGGATGATTTCAAAAAGCTGCTGGGCTACGATCTGACAGACAGCGTGCTGCTTCCGGTACGGGAAGCGCTGAAACGCGCCGGCACCCTGCTGCTCTACCGCTTAAATGAAGGAATTAAAGCGGCTGTAACGAACAACGGTCTCCAGGTTACGGCGGTTCATGGCGGTAAACGCGGAAATGACCTTTCCGTAATTATCGAGAAAAATATTGACGACAATGATCTATTCGATGTAAGAACACTGCTCGGCAGCACAGAGCTGGATAAGCAGACCGTAAGCGCTGCAGGAGAACTGGCAGCAAATGATTATGTACAGTTTAAGGCCAGCGGCCCGGGGACACTGACCGTGACTGCCGGTATGCCGCTGGCAGGCGGTGAGGATGGTTCGGTGACGAATGCGGCGCACAGTGATTTTCTGGCCGCGCTTGAAGTGCAGGACTTCCAGACGGTGGGTCTGTTGTCCGGGGATAGCTCGCTTAAGTCGCTGTATGCTGCCTATGTGAAGCGTCTGCGCGATACGGAAGGCAAGAAGGTCCAGGCAGTGGTGTCTGATTATAAAGCAGCCGGCCATGAAGGTGTGATCAGCGTGGCGAATGGTGTTGTGCTGAGTGACGGTACGGTGATCAGTAAGACGGATGCGGTAGCCTGGGTAGCCGGTGCAACAGCCGCAGCTGCAGTCAATGAATCGCTGACCTACCAGGCGTATGATGATGCGGTGGACGCAGATGTACGGCTCAGCCATTCCGGGACGGTGTCGGCCTTGACAGAGGGGCAGCTGCTCTTTACGTATAACAGCGGCCGGGCAGTGGTGGAGCAGGATATTAACACCTTTACGGCCTTTGCGCCGGACAAGGGCAGGGCCTTCTCCAAAAACCGCGTGCTGCGCGTGCTGGACGGAATTGCCGGCGATATGAAGCGCATTTTTGAGAATTATTTTATCGGCAAGGTACCTAACAATGAAGACGGACGGGCCTTGTTCTGGTCCCAGTGTGTGACGTATATGAATGATCTGCAAAATCTCGGGGCAATCGAAGGCTTTAATTCGCAGACCGATATTATTGTTACCGCAGGTGCAGACAGTGACAGTGTGGTGCTTGAAGTAGCTGTGAAGCCGGTGGATTCCGTTGAAAAAGTATATATGAAAGTGAAGGTGGTTTAAGATGGCATTTTTGAAAGCTAGCGATACCTTGTCCGGCCAGGAAGGCCGCGCATTTGCCACAATCGGCACTCAGACCGAGGAAATGTTCTATGTCAAGACACTGGAAGCGACGGTGGAGAAGCAAAAGGCAGAAGTGAAAACACTGGGACGCCGGGGCATTCAGCACAAAGCAACAGGCTGGTCGGGCAGCGGGACGATGACGATCTTTTATATGACAAGCCGGTTCCGCCAGATGATGCTGGACTACATGAAAACAGGCATTGACCAATACTTCGATATTGAGATTACGAATGAAGATCCGTCCTCCAGTGTAGGGGCACAGCGGATCATGCTGAAAGGCGTAAATCTGGACAGTGTCATCATGGCTTCGCTGGATACGGAGTCGGATGCGCTGGAGGAGGAAGTCAGCTTTACTTTTGAGGATGTGGAACTGGTTCAATCCTTCAGAGCTCCGGCGGGCTCCAGTCTGTAAAAGTCCAGGAAATTAATCAAACAGACGAGCAAGAACGGCCCGGACGTCAGGTAAGCGCTGGGTCTCTTCTCTGTCTGCTCTAACTACTAAATTACAGGAGGAAGACCATGAGCGAATTAAGTATGTTTTTTGCGCAAAATGTGGCTTGTGATACGACGGAGGAGTTTGTGGTGTCGCAGCGTTTTAAGGACAAAGAGGGAACTGCGATTGCCTGGAAGCTGCGCAGCATGACCGAGGACGAAAATCAGGAATGCCGTAAAGCGGCTACCCGCAAGGTGAAAGGCAAAAACGGAACCTACACTTCCGAAATTGATCCCAACGATTATATGGCCAAGCTCATGACGGCAAGTGTGGTGCATCCGGATCTGAAGAATTCCGAGCTGCAGCGTTCTTACGGCGTACTTGGAGCTGAAGCACTGCTGCGCAAAATGCTGCTGCCCGGCGAATTTGCCGCGCTTGGTGAACGTGTACAGTCACTGAACGGCTTCGACACTGATATGAACGAGCTGGTTGATGAAGTAAAAAACTAATCAACGAGGGCGACGGAGAAGCCAATCTGGCCTATTACGCCCTCCATGAGCTGCATATTTTACCCCATGAGCTGATGAGGCTGTCGGTGCGGGAGCGCGCGGCGATTTATGCGATGATTGCTGTGCGGGTGGATAAGGAAAAGCGGGAGCGCTCCCGAAGCAAGGGAAAAAAACGATAAAGGGGGTGAACAAATGGCAGACATCCAAAATAGCATAGGCGGCATACAGCAGATATCCAATCAATGGATCACTGATATTACTAATCAGATAACGGCACAGGTCTCTGCGAACATCTCTAATTCTTTTAGCGCGACATTAAACCGGATTAGTATGAAGGTAGTCAATAGACCTGTATATAACATCGTTAATAATTTTAGTACCGCCTATACGCAGATTGAATCTTCAATTAACAGGGCTGCTGAGGCTCAGCAGGAGCTGAATGATGCGGCAGACAGCGGCTCCCAAGAGGCAGAGAAGCAGGCCAGTGCGTGGGAAAAGGTTGTCGGAGCCTTTGAAAAGGCTAAAACCGGAATGGAAAAGGTAAAGACCGGTGTTGAGAAGGTCAAAGCGGTGATGGAAAAGGTGCTGAAGCCGGCAGCTGAACAGGAAAAATGGGAAGATATGTTCAAAGCCAAAACCGGTTCAGCGGATGTCGGGACGGCCATGTTCAACAAATTTAAGGAAAGAGCCCTGGAAACCGGACAGGATGTGAATAAGTCCATGGAAAGCGCCTTATCCTTCTATCCGGATACTCAAAATACGGATCAGCTGGACAAGCTGATGGAGTACTCAACCCGATTAAGTATGCTGTCTCCAGAGGGAAAAGACATAGGGGATACTGCTTCCGCGATATCTTCTGCATTTGGAGGAGATACGGGAGAACTCGCCTCCCTGCTGAATGTCGATCCAGAAGAGCTTGGCGGTCTCGAAGTGGCAGCAAAGACGGAAAATATGGAGGCATTTCTGAGTACGCTGGGTGTTATCATGGCTTCGGCAGGAATGACGAGCGATGCGCTGCAAACGATGATGGATTCGCCGGTAAATCAATGGCAGACACTGCTCGGGAATTATAACAACTCTTTAGCTTCCATGGGAGAAGGAGCACTGCAGGCGCTTGCTCCACTGCTGATGATTTTGAACGAGGCTTTTTCTAGCGGAGCCTTCCAGCCGATTGTTGACGGAATCGCCATCGGACTTGCCATAATTGCGCAGGGTTTCTCGGCGGCGGTACAGGGGGCACTTTTCCTATGGAATGTTCTTAGCGGCACACTGCCAGTCTTACTGCCGATTATTCTGGGGATTGTGGCGGGAGTATTGGCTTATGCAGCAGCGATGGGTGCGGCAGCACTTGTCACTAATCTCTCTGCTATTGCCACCAGCATAGCAACAACAGCCCAGGCTATCTTTAACGCGGTCATGAATGCTAACCCTATCGGACTGGTTATCGGTTTAATTGTCGGTTTAATCGTCGTCTTTTTAGGGTTGATTGCTGCACTGCAGCCGGTCAGAGAATTCTTTGCCAACCTGTTCAGGGATATCGGCCAATATGTAGCCGCGTTTGTGGGTTATGTCATCGATATGTGGACAGGATTTATTAACGGAATTATAGATGCAGCCAATTTCCTTCTGGATGGTATCAATAAAGTTGTAGGCGCCATCGGGAAATTAATCGGGATAGAGTCGAAGATAAATCTGGAGCTTCAACATGTCGACAGCAGCCAGTTCAAGCAGGATATCAAGGCTGATATTACCGGTACTTTTAACGCGGCTGCAGATGCTACCGAAAATTTCAGTGTTGAACAATTAAAAGGCATGCTGAATATCGGCGGCAGCACTACAAACGAACAGAACACGATTAATCAGTGGAATACAGAGCATCCGGGTGATACCTCAGTGGTTCCCAAAAATCCCAAGGTGCCAGAAGCTCCGGCGATGCCTGCAGTGCCTGCTGTACCTGCTTCACCGTCAATGCCGGGAAACTTCTCAAATACAAACGGTGGAGCCACGAATAATCTCAACAACGTCAACCGTGTCAACGAAGTCGGTTCCATTAACGATACCGTAGACATCTCCAGCGATGATCTGAAAATGCTGCGCGAGCTGGCGGAGATTCAGGCGATCCAGAATTTTGTGGAGCTTACACCGACCGTCCAGGTGACCACAGGAAATATCAACAATGCCGGAGATATCGACTCCATTATTACGAAGATCGGGCAGAAGCTGAATGAGGAGTTCCTCTCTACAGCCCAGGGGGTGTATACGTAACGTGGAAGAGTACGGATTTTTCCTAAGCTACAACAATTATGAAGAGGTTATCAGGCTGCCTGTCAATCCGGAGACGCTTGAAATCAAGGAGGCGGGCGACAGCAAAAGCTACTCGATTATTGACCTCGGTGTGATTAATGCGATCGCATACCCGAAGCTGACGGAGCTCACCATTGAGAGTCTTTTTCCGGCGCAGCATTACCCGTTCGTAGTCTATCCGAAGGATAAGGCAAGCAGGCTCCTTAAGCCATACGAGTATGTAGAGTTGATCAAAAAATGGATGGTCAGCCGCAGGCCGGTCCGATTTGTGTTCTCCGGACTGAAGCCGGCGGAAAGCTCTATTACGGAGGGGACTGATTCGCCCGCCGAACGGCTGCAAAAAGCAGGTGCAATCGCCGCACAAACCTTTACCGGTGATTTCGGAATCAACATGCCGGTGAGCATTGAGAGCTTTTCCTGGAAGTTAAGTGCCGGTACCTCGGGTGATATCGAATATTCGCTGGCCCTCAAAAAGTATGTGTTCTATCAGGCTATTGCGGTAAAAGTGGCAGGGAATGAGGTTAAAGTGCAGCAGAAGCGGGCCAGTGAACAAACTCCGGCAGCCACCTATACATTAAAATCCGGGGACTCCCTTTGGACGGTGGCGCAGAAGAAGCTCGGTGACGGCAGCAAATACAAAATCCTGCAAAAGCTGAACGGCATTTCCGACAGTGAACTGAAGGAGCTCAGTGTCGGCCGGGTCATCAAGCTGCCGTAGGAGGGGGAACCATGAAGCTGCTTGTGAAGAATAAAGAAGGGCTGATCTGGGATATTTCCGGGATTGCTGCAGATATAACGTGGAAAACCTCCCGCTCCGGCAAGCCGGCTACACTTGAAGTGACGCTTGTGGACAGCGGGATCTACCAGCATCCGAAGTTTGGCATCAGCAACGGCGATATAGTGCAGTTCAGCAAGGATGGTTTGGATGTGTTTTACGGTTTTGTTTTTACGATCGGTATCGGGTCCGACCAGGAGATCAAACTGACGGCCTACGATCAGATCCGTTATCTCTTAGGCAACGGCAGCTATGTGCTGCAGGATGTCACGGCAAGTGAGGTGATCGCCAAAATCGCCAAAGACTACGGTCTGAAGACCGGGGTGCTGGACACCGCCGAGTATAAGATCCCCTCGCTGATCGAGGATGACAAGAAGCTGCTTGATATTATCATGAATGCCATCGGCTATGAGCTTCAGTATAAGGGAGGGCTGATGGCTTTTTATGATGACTTCGGGAAGCTGACCTTGCGGAAGCCGGAGGCTATGCTGCTGAATGTTATTTTGGGGGCAGGGCATTACCTGTATGACTATACGCTGAAAAGAAGCATCGACGAGAGTACGTATAATACGATTTTTCTGTATAAGGATAATCCGGAAACCGGTAAACGGGACTTCTACCCGGTGACGGATAAAAGCAATGTGGAACGCTGGGGCATCCTGCAGCTGTACCAGAAAGCCGATGATAAGGCTAATAGCGCGCAGATTCAGGAGAAGGCGAACAACCTGCTGAAGCTGCATAACCGGGAGAGGCTCAGCCTTTCCGTGCAGGCCATCGGGGATATGCGTGTAAGAGCGGGGAATTTCATTTATGTGCTGCTGGATGAATTCGAGACCCAGCTGTTCCTGGTGGATGAATGCAGCCATAAGTTATCCGGAGGGGAGCATACGATGTCCCTGACGATTAAGGTGGTGTAAATGAATATGCTGGATATTATTAAAAAAGCGAGCCTCGGAGCCGTATCCAATACGAATCCGGTGGCTTTTTCTTATGGGATGGTGACCGCGGCCGATCCGCTGCAGATCCAGGTGGACCAGCGGTTTATCCTGTCGGGTCCCGCGCTGGTCCTTCCGGAATCGGTGCTGGAGAGCGCTATTGAGCTGGAAGGCCGGCAGATTATCGTGCGGCGGGGACTTGCGCCCGGTGACCGGGTGCTGCTGCTGCGCATGCAGGGCGGACAAAGCTACATCGTTCTTGACCGGCTGGTGGTGTCATGATCCCGGCTATTGGCAGGGCGGGGCCCATAACGTCGCTGCTGGAGAGTGAGGGGGCTGCGGGGAATACAGAACTCCCCAGTCTGACTTACCGCATGGATTGGGAGCGTAAACGGATCACCGGCAGTGTGGACGGGCTGGATGCTGTCAAACAGGCAGCGGTCAAAGTGCTGCAGACTGAGCGTTATGAATTTTTGATCTACAGCACGGATTATGGCACCGAGTGGAATCTGGTGCTCGGGAAAGACCGGCTGCTGGCCAGATCGGAGCTGAAGAGAAGTGTAAGTGAAGCCCTGTTCCAGGATGAACGGATCCGCGGGCTGGAGGGTGTGGAGGTTACTTTTGACGGTGATCATGTGAGCTTAAGCTGTACGGTTGTTACGTATTACGGCACTTTTGAGCTCAGAAAGGAGTGGAGTGACAGTGTATGAGGATCAGACGTATGAAGTGCTGCTGGAACGAATGCTGGCACGGGTCCCTGAGGGGCTGGATAAGCGCGAAGGCAGTATTATCTATGATGCGCTTGCCCCGGCTGCAGCGGAAATGGCCCAAATGTACATCGAGCTGGATGTGAACAGCAATTTATATTTTGCCGATACAGCATCCGGAGCGTATCTGGAACGCAGTATTGCCTGGACCGGCATTACCCGCCATCCGGCTACCAAAGCACAGCTCCGCGGGGTGTTCTTTGACAGTGCAGAAGCGCCGGTGGATGTTCCGCCGGGCAGCCGGTTTTCGCTAGGTCTGCTGAGTTATACAGCAGTGGAGAAGCTGTCTCCCGGGGCATACCGTCTGGAGAGTGAAGCTGCCGGGGTGACCGGGAACCAATACTTCGGCAGCCTGCTGCCGGTAGACTATATTCCGCAGCTGGCACGCGGAGAGATTACGGCGCTCCTGATTCCCGGTGCAGATGAGGAAACGGATGAGAGCCTGCGCCAGCGTTATTTGGATGCAGCCAGACGCCCGTCCACAAGCGGCAACAAATATCATTACATGGAGTGGGCCTCACAGATTGAAGGTGTGGGCGGGGCGCGGGTTTTTCCGCAGTGGAACGGTCCCAAGTCGGTAAAGGTGATTATTGTGGATGCCGAGAAGAAACCGGCCTCTGATCTGCTGGTCTCGCAGGTGCAGCAATATATTGATCCGCTTCCGGGCCAGGGGGAGGGGCAGGCTCCAATCGGAGCGGTAGTTACCGTTGCCTCTGCGGCAGGCAAAAACATTACAGTCAGCGCGAAAGTCACATTAGCTGCGGGGTATACACTGCAGTCGGCCATCAATGCTTTTAAAGTGATACTTGAGAAGTACCGTAAGGACAAGGCTTTTGCTGCCACCTATATCAGCCACTCTGTAATAGGCTCTCTGCTGCTGGATACAGAGGGTGTCCTGGATTACAGTGAACTGAAGCTGAACGGCGGAACAGGAAACGTGACCTTAACGGAAACCGAAGTGCCGCTTTTCGGCAGCGTTGCGCTGGAGGTGTAGCGATGGGGTATCCGGAACAAATCGATGTATTCAAAAGCAAGCTGAATAAAAAGCCGAGCGGCGGCAGCTATGTGGTGGAAGAGAAGCTGGTGCTTACAGACGGCGTCTACAGCGGCTTTCTGACCCATGACAACATCAATAACCAGAGCATCAGAGTGTATACCGGCGCTCATTACAGCGGGATAGAGCTGCGGAATTTCTCGGTTTCTTTTCCGGATGAAGCGCCTTGGCGGCGGATCATTAAGATTTTTGCGGATGTGCCTGAGGTATATGTAACCTACGAAACACCGGGTGACACCGTGGAAGCGGACGATATTAACACGCTGCAATCAGCGCTGACAGCAACACAAGGCGAAATGGAACGTTACAAATCAGCGGGACTGATTGACGGCGGATCTTTTAGAAGAGAGGTGTAAAATGGCGCAAACAATCCAAGTGAAACGCGGTACCCGGGCGGAGCTGTCCACTTATGGTGTGCTGAAAGCAGGCGAAATGGGGTTCTGCACGGATACGAAGGAAGTGTATATCGGTGACGGTACATCCAATTCCATGGTTGGACGGGCCTTGTCGGGTCCGGAAGCTTCGCGTCCGGCAGCGGCCTCCGCAGGCCGTTTATATTATGTAACAAGCGGGTCAAACAGCGGATATATGTATCTCGATGACGGGGCAGCCTGGCGGCGGATCAATTCGCAAAAGCTGACCGATCTCACAGGGACTGTAGACGATATTGCCGACGGCACAACCTATGCCAAAGTAATGAAGGCAGATATCACCTCAGGACATGTGAACAAGGTATCGGATGGTACCAATGTAAAGACGGCTGCGGAGATCAAAACCCATATTGACGATGCCGCCAAGCACCGGGTCATTAATGATACGGGGACAGCGATTACAGATTTGTGGTCAGCACAGAAAATCCGCAATGAGATTGAGCTGGCAAAGCATAACATTGAGCCGCAGAGTTCGGTCAAAGACCAGCATCTGACTGTGCCGCCAGCGGCTCCTGCCGAGGGAGACCGTTATATTATCCCCTCTGCGGCTACGGGTGTATGGGCTGGAAAAGGCAGTCAAATCGCCGAGTACCAGTCCGCAGCATGGGCATATTATGCTCCGGCCGTCGGCTGGACCGCTTATGTGGATGACGAGCAGAAAATCTACAGCTGGAACGGCAGTGCCTGGGTGCGTACCGGCGGAGCCCTGCAGACTATTAATGCAGGTAACGGCTTAGTTGGCGGTGGACAGGCGGATGCAGTCACGCTGAATATCGGGGCTGGTAACGGGATTACCGTTACGGCCGATGCCATTGCAGTTACCGCCGGCAAGGGAATCACGGTGGATGCAGGCGGAGTTGCCGTGAATATCGATGGCAGCAGTATTGTGTATGATGCCGCAGGCGGCAACCGGCTGATGGTGGCCAGTATTGACGGCGGCACATTTTAGGGGGCGACGGATATGGCGCTTAAGACTTTAATTCAAATCCGCCGCGGGCCGGAAAGCGCGCTCGGTACTCTTGCTGCCGGTGAGCTGGGCTATTGTACCGATACAGGCAAGCTGTATATCGGTACAGGCAGCGTGAACATGCTGCTTGTGGCTTCACAAAGCACCGGCGATATGCTCAAAAGCATCTACGACACCAATAACAACGGCAAGGTGGATTATGCGCAAAATGCAGACAGCGTAACCTGGGCCGGGGTGGACGGCAAGCCTTCCGTTTTCCCGCCGGCAGCACACACGCATGACTATATGCCGAAAGGCCCGCTGAGCTGGAATCAGCTTAAAGGGGTGTAGCTATGGCTTATGGAGAGCATTTATATGGCATTTTGGCCTACTCCTCCGAGGCGGCCGATCAGGAAGGACCAGAGCTTGTACAGCCGGACTTGATGAAATATCTGCCTGAGTATTACCAGGGCGTGGTGGAGATGGAGCAGCTGCAGAGCAGCTGTGCCATGGAATGCGGACAGCTTCTTTATTCTATAGAAGATTCCGCACTGCAGAATCATGTGGAGACGGCGACCTGGGGGCTGTCACGCTGGGAGAATGTGCTGGGTCTGACTACGGACACAACCAAAGCCTATGCGACCCGCAGAGAAATGATCAAGGCCAAGCTGCGCGGGAGCGGAACGACTACGCCGGAGATGATCCGGAGGACGGCGTCTGCTTTTTCCGGAGGGGATGTAGAGGTTGTGGAGGTGCCTGGAGCGTACAGCTTTCAGGTGCGTTTTGTCGGCACGCTGGGCATTCCGGCCAATATGGCCGGGCTCATTCAGATCATTGAAGAAATCAAGCCTGCGCATCTGGACTATGAGTTTGTGTACAGCTATACCTGGTGGGATTCCGTGAAATCCCTGACCTGGAATGGTGCGCATGCAAGAACCTGGAATGAGTTAAGAGTATTCAAATAGGAGAGTGAAACTATGAAAACTACGGGCAATTTGGGTCTGAAAAAGCCGGATGGCACAGATATCGTAGATATCGCTGATCTGAACGGCAATATGGATATTTTGGACACTGCGGTCAAGGCTGCGCAGGATCACGTGTCCGATGCGGTTAAGCATATCACCGCAGCAGAGCGCACAGCCTGGAATGCCAAAGCCTCTACGGCTGCGGCTACCTCGAGCGCAGCAGGACTTATGGCTGCAGCGGATAAGGCGAAGCTGGATGGGGTGGCTGCGGGGGCGAATAATTATGTGCATCCTAATCACACGGGCGATGTTACCAGTACGGGGGACGGCGTGACGGCTATTGCGCCTGGGGTAATTGTGGACGCCGATGTAAACAGCACAGCTGCGATCGGGTGGGGGAAGATCAGTAAGACCGGATCAACACTCGCAGATCTGGCAACACGGTCTGCTGGGGATTTGAACAGTGGGACGCTGCCGGCCGCACGGTTGCCCTTTAATATTGACGCGGCCAAAATCGGCGCTGGTGTTGTATCAAATGCGGAGTTTGGATATCTGGATGGCGTGACGAGCAGCATTCAGACGCAGATTAACAACACTGTCAAAAAATCCGGAGACACGGTGATAACGGGTACGCTGACGGGGCCGAAATTTTCGGCAAACGGTACGGAAGGTATTACGCATCAAGCTACCGGTGATACGGTCGGCCTGTCCGCGTACCGATCCGGGGAAAATGACTATCAGCTGAGAGTGAATAACAACGCATCTGGCGCTCAGCAGGATACCACGAAGCCTACTCTTGCAATGGCGGTAGACGTGACTAAGGCATCCCCAGGATTCCGGATGTGGTATCGTCCTCCAGGGGGGAACTCTGATTCCTGGCTAAACACTTTTGAAGTAAACGCCTTGACTGGTAATCTGGTGACTAAGAACAAAGACGGACTCGCGAGGATTGTAGCACAGTCTTCTTCTTGGGCTGAGGTTTATTACGTTCGGCCAGACGGGAACGATGCTAATAACGGGCTGATGAATACCAGTGGTGGCGCATTTAAAACTATAGGCGCAGCTATTGGGGCATTGCCTCAAGTGATCACCCACAGTATTACGATCTACGTCGCTCCAGGCACGTATAATGAGCCTGTATATGTTGGAGGGTTTTCCGGGGGCGGAATGCTCAAGATTGCCGGGGCAGCGTCCGCCGCTACCACGCACACGATCACGGGCCAAGTTTCATTTATACGGAACACCTGTCGCACTGAGTTTATCGGGTTTAACCTTACAAATACGACGTTAAACGCCATGCAAGCGATATCCTGTACCGAAGCGTTTTTCCAGTATATCCGTTCTGATTTAGGCGGTTCGCCTGTAGCCTTGCACGCCGAGAACGCTAAAGCGTATGTAAATAACTGTGTATTCTCCAGACGTTCGACGGCGGTACTTTATGCCCACACTAACGGGGAGATACTATCTCAATCAAATTCGGGCAGTGGAAACGCAACTATATACCAGGCGGCATATGGCGGCCGTATTCACGGTTCCTATGATTCCATAGTGGGTAACGTGCAGGCAGGAACAAACGACGGCGGCATAGTTACTACTGGTATGGGCGCTGTAAACCCGTGGGGCGACAATACACAATCTCAACGGAGTTATTGTGGCGCTGGGCCTATCGCAATGCAATTTGTTCCCCGGCTTACTTGGACAAAGGTCAATTACGGAGGGGAGTACAGCGACCAACGTAACGAATACGATTATAACTTGTCGAGATTCGTTAACAGGGAGGCTGGCATATATTCTATCTCCGCAAAGACTGCATTCGATAATAACGGAGAAGCAATGAACGCGCACTTAAGACTTAACATAAACGGCAATCACTCGTGGATGCTGGGGGGACAGGCATCAAATATTAACGGTACTGTGATTGTGGGCGGTACTATTACGCTCGATATGCCTGCAGGCACTATTATTGAGGTGCTTTTGTGGACGGACAAACCATCCGGAGCTACTCTTTCTTCAGATGGAACGTACTCCAACATTTGGATCACGCGAGTAGCATAACAAAGGAGGAAGAAGAATGAATATATCACTGGCAATCCAACACGTATACCCGAACGCGGATCCTCTACATGACTATATCGTCCAGGACGACGGGCTGCAGCCTGTCCTCCGTCCTGGTGCTGAAGAGAAGGGCCGCGTCCGCTACAAGATCAAAGAGCTGGAACGCGAGAACTCCGAGGTTCCGGTCGAGTATGTTGAGGGTGTTCACTACTATTATGGAGTGGATTACTCTCTGCTGACCGTGGGCGAGGATTACGATCTAGTAGAACGCGGTCCATATATCGCCGCATGGAACCTGGATGTTCCCCAGCCGACAATGGAGGAGCTGGAAGCAGCATGGGAAGAGCTTCAACAGCTGCCAGAGCCGGAACCGCCGGAGACAATCGCGGATAAAGCTGACCGGCTGGAAAATGAAAACAAACTCCTCAAGGCGCAGATCAGCGCCCAGTCTGAGCGTTCGGACTTTATCGAAGATCTGATTGCTGAACTTGCCACACAAGTGTATCAGTGATCATCGATAACATCTGATCGCTCATATTAAAGCTGAAAGGAGGCGAACATTATGTTAGCTATTTTTTTCGCACAGCGCGTTATTTTGGGCAAGACTAAATATAGCGAGGTACCTGCAACACTGCAGCCGGACGTAAAGGCTATTCTGGTAGACAAAGACTTGGAATACCTGACAGAAAAATAGCATCCACAATAGCGCCCTTATTTTGCCCCCTTCCGGGGGCTTTCTTTTTACAATCACGGCAGAAGGGAGAGTGGGGGGATGAATAGCAACGATATTGCGAATTTGGAAAAGCTGCTGCCGCTGGCGGACCAGTACGGGCTTGCTTATATAGTAGCTTTGGTACTGCTGGCGATTTTTCTGGTGCTGCTGAGATCGATTGTAAAAGGGAACCTGGTGCCGCGCGAGCTGCTGGAACGTGCTGAGGATGACAGGGACCGCCTGCAGAATATACTCGACAAAGAGCGTTCCGATTTCATGGCACCGACGCTTGAAGTACTGCAGAGACTGAAAATTGATCACGCCGCAGGCAGCGGAAATGACGAAGACAGGGGAGGATAACGTGCTGAGCAGCTGGATCAAACGGCTATCGCCCCTACATCGCGGTAGGGAGAGAGAGCTTAGACAGGCATCAAGCCGGATCACTCTCTCGATTCGCCGGTACAAGAATGTCTCAGAAGACATACAGGAAGAGATCCGGAACAACGGATTTGCCGAATTTTTAATTTATGACCGAGGTGTAGAGGATGGGCATCATTGATATTGCATTGTTCATTGCATATTCCATATCGTTTGTTTGTGCGCTTATGCTGATGGCGGCGCTGTTTTTTTATTTCCGCAAAAGATTCCGTGTACGCGTAGTCAGTCTGTTTATGCTGGCCGCGTTCTTTTTTCTGGGGGCTTACACCGTGAAAATGGCTGTCGCTTTCTGGATCAGATTCTATACGGTGTCCGGTGCGGATACGGTTATGGCGTCACTTTATTCACAGGCATGGGCAGCTGCCCAGACTGGAACAACACTAGGACTGGTCATCCTGACCTGGTTAATGTACAGCAAGCGCAAGGACCTGTTCATTGTGCTGTCCGAGATCAAAAAAGGAGAACTCACACATGCTGACCCTGACACAAATCAAAAATAAGTCAGCATCCCGTCTGGCCGGCCTGCATCCTGTTGTGCTCGCCGCCGCCGAGAAGCTGATCGAGCGCTGTTACGTTAGCGGTGTCCCGATTCTCATTACCCAAGGGCTGAGAACAGCTGCAGAGCAGGATGCGCTGTACGCCCAGGGACGTACGAAGCCGGGAGCTATCGTCACCAATGCCCGCGGCGGATACAGTTACCATAACTATGGACTCGCCATAGACTTTGCGCTGCTGCTGCCAGGCGGTTCCCATGCATCATGGGATATGAAACGTGACGGGAACAATGACGGTATTGCAGATTGGCAGGAGGTAGTGAAGCAGGCGAAAGCAATCGGATTGGAGTGGGGCGGAGACTTCACCAGCTTCAAGGATTACCCGCATTTTCAAATGAGCTTTGGGATATCGATTTCAGGCCTGCGTGCAGGGCTTAGACCTTCTGAAGCGCAGATTGCTGCCGCTTATAAGCGGATGGAGGAGAAGGAGGAGGAGGCTGTGAAAAGTGAAACCATTGCTGCGGTAAAAGTGAACGGGGTCAAAGTTGCTGACGGCAGAGTAGAAAACGGAGTAACCTATGTACCGGTGCGTGTAATTGCAGAAGCTCTCGGTGCAAAAGTAGGTTATATAGCGGCTGCTAAAACGGTTGAAATTACCACCAGCTCCCGTTAATCCCGCCAAAAGGGAGGAGTTTACATGATCAATACTGATATTCTCGATAACGTTATGGCATTTGCATCTGTGCTGGCAGTCTTTATCCTGGCTCTGGTGCAGCTGATCAAAAATAACATCAAACTGCCGCGGAATACCATTCCTTTTATAGGGTTAATGATCGGCTTGCTCATTGGAGCTGTGTCGTATCCTTTTACGGAGCTGGACCTGATTCTGCGGTTATGGTCGGGAGGACTTGCCGGCTTATCGGCTACCGGATTATTTGAGCTGGCTTTCAATAACCGTCAGGGTTATACGAATAGTAATTAATATATTCGAGGTCTACTTTTGATATCATACGACACCCGTTAACGATTGCCGGCTCCGACCTATCAACTCACGCACCAGAACATATTATTAACTGGGAAATGCTAATGCTAACGGACCCCAGATCCGTTATTTTGTGCTAGACGCGTGTTTTGGAATCCTAACAGACCTTAGATCCGTTATTTCATCCGAAAGGGCTTAATTTACCCATTATTTAGCAGAATAAAGGAACCACGGTGCGTTAGCGATGGAAACGGAGCGATTTGCGGAAAATAACGGACGCAGTGTCCGTTAGCGTGCGAAAGAAGACGAGGCTGTAACGGATGCAGCGTCTGCAGACATGGTAACACAGCAAAGAAACCCAAGACCATTTAAAAGAGCTGGGTTTCTCAACACTCTAAGGCCTGCTCGAAAGAGCAGGCTTTTTTGTCATTTTAGAAAGGTTACATTTAAAGGGCCCTGTAAAGTACCTGAATACACACCGGTGTAAAAACCCACTTTGTAGGGATGTTTTGCGTGCTATATTATGGAATCTTCAAGGCGGCTGAACAAAAATTTACGCCGTTTTACAAAAAAAATCGTTTGTAATCCTGATCTGACGATGTATAATGCTATACAAACCACAGCAAATACCTTACATAAACACCCCGAAAGCCAGCCATTCTAATAAGTAGGAATTCATTAATATTTTGAGACTGTATAAAGAACGGATTTGGTGTATAATCATAGTTACTGCGACGCTTTACAGCGTAATAACTTGGGGATATCCGATAGGTTATCATGTACAGGTATGAGGGAAGCTTCAAATAGACAATGTTAGAAACATTGATCCGTAAAGAGGATGGGGGGAGCAGCATGACTGAACTTACGACTACCGTTAGCAAAAGCAACTCCAACAATCTGCTGCGGCGGGACGTACGGTTCCTGGGGAACATTCTGGGCGAAGTCTTGGTTCATCAAGGCGGTAACGAACTGCTGGAGATCGTAGAAAAGATCCGTGAAACCAGCAAATCGCTGCGCTCATTGTTTTTGCCAGAACTGCACAATGAATTTAAAGAGCTGATTAATTCACTGGATCCGGAAAATCGCCACCAGGTGATACGGGCATTCGCTATTTATTTTCAATTAGTGAATATTGCCGAGCAGAACCACCGGATCCGCCGCAAGCGTGATTATGAACGTTCCGCAGGAGATACTGTACAGCCTGGCTCGATAGAGAGCGCTATACAGGAACTCCGTGAACGGGATTTTTCGCATGAAGAGGTTCATGAAATTATGAACGGCCTGTCTCTGGAGCTGGTCATGACGGCTCACCCTACGGAAGCGATGCGGCGTGCGATCCTCGATATTCATAAGCGGATTGCTGATGATGTCATGGGGCTGGATAACCCGACGTTAACCTTCCGCGAACGTGAACAGCTCCGCGAGAAGCTGCTGAACGAAGTGATCACCCTGTGGCAGACGGACGAATTACGCGACCGCAAGCCTACCGTACTCGATGAAGTACGTAACGGAATGTATTATTTCCATGAGACTATTTTTGATGTGCTGCCGGACGTCTACCAGGAACTTGAGCGATGTCTAAGCAAATATTATCCGGGCCAGAACTGGCATGTGCCGACTTATCTGCGGTTTGGCTCCTGGATCGGCGGGGACCGTGACGGTAACCCTTCGGTTACTGCTGCTGTAACCCTGCAGACGCTGCGTCTGCAGCGCAAGCTGGCTATCCGGGAATATCAGCGCATTATGCGTGAACTGATGCAGTATCTGAGCTTTAGTACAAGCATCGTTAAGGTAACTCCGGAGCTGCTGCAGTCCATTGAGCAGGACAGGGACATTATCAAGCTGAACCGCTTCGATGCCTGGCGCAATGATAATGAGCCTTACCGGATTAAGCTGAGCTATATGATCTCCAAGACACAGAACGTGCTGGATGATGAGAAAAAAGGTACTCCTGAGCGCTATTCGGCACCACAGGAATTCATAGACGATTTGAACATTATTGACCGCAGTCTGCGCCATCACTATGCGGACTACGTGGCAGACACTTATATCAAAAAGCTGATCCGCCAGGTTGAACTGTTCGGATTCCACACAGCAACGCTGGATGTCCGCCAGCACAGCCAGGAGCATGAGAATGCAATGGCGGAAATTCTGGCCAAAATGAATATCACGCAGGATTACGCCGGTCTTACGGAGTCCGACAAAATCGCACTGCTGGAGAACCTGCTGAATGATCCGCGCCCGTTGACTTCTCCTTACCAGACTTACAGTGAAAGTACGGAGGAATGCCTTGCGGTATACCGTGCGATTTTCACGGCTCAGGAGGAGTACGGCAAGCATTGTATTACCAGCTACCTGATCAGTATGGCAGAAGCGGCCAGCGATATCCTGGAGGTTATGGTGTTCGCCAAAGAAGTCGGTCTGTTCCGCAAAGACAACGACGGTACCGTCGTCTGCACTTTGCAGGCTGTGCCGCTCTTTGAGACGATTGATGACCTGCACAACGCACCGCAAATTATGCGCAAGCTGCTTCAAATGCCGATTTACCGTGCGGCTGTAACAGCGATGAATGATCTTCAAGAGATCATGCTCGGTTATTCGGACAGCAATAAAGACGGCGGCGTGGTTACAGCAAACTGGGAACTGCGCGTAGCGCTGAAGGAAATTACAGCTACAGCTGACGAATTCGGCATCAAGCTGAAGTTCTTCCACGGACGCGGCGGTGCACTCGGACGCGGCGGCATGCCGCTGAACCGCAGTATTCTGGCCCAGCCGGCATCGACGATCGGCGGAGGAATCAAGATTACCGAGCAGGGAGAGGTAATTTCCTCCCGTTACTCGATGCAGGGGATTGCTTACCGCAGTCTGGAGCAGGCCACATCCGCGCTTGTAACGGCAGCGATTAATGCAAGAACGCCGCAAGCTGATCTGTATGAAGCCAAGTGGGATGAGATTATCGCCCGGATTTCCGAAGTCTCGCTGCATAAATATCAGGATCTGATCTTCCGTGATCCGGATTTCCTGACCTATTTCAAGGAATCAACCCCGCTGCCTGAAGTGGGCGAGCTGAACATCGGTTCCCGTCCTTCCAAGCGGAAGAACAGCGACCGGTTTGAGGATCTGCGGGCGATTCCTTGGGTATTTGCCTGGACGCAGAGCCGTTATCTGCTTCCTGCTTGGTACGCTGCCGGAACAGGTCTGCAGAGCTTCTATGACGGCAATGAAGAGAACCTGAAGATCATGCAGCATATGTATGCCAACTTCTCCTTCTTCACTACCTTAATTGATACGCTGCAGATGGCCATTGCCAAAGCGGATCTTGTAATCGCAAAGGAATATGCCACCATGGGCAAAAATGAGGAATCGCGCCAGCGGATCTTCGGACAGATCGAAGCCGAGTTCAAGCTGACTTCCGAGCTGATCCTCAAAATTACCGGCCAGCAGGACATTCTGGATAACGTTCCGGTTATTCAGGAGTCGATCCGCCTGCGCAACCCGTATGTAGATCCGCTCAGCTACCTGCAGGTACAGCTCTTGTCCGAGCTTAGAGCCTTGCGTGATGCCGATGGTGATGACGCCGAGCTGCTGCGCGAAGTGCTGCTTACGATCAACGGTATTGCCGCAGGTCTGCGGAATACGGGCTGATACCTTGAGGTCGCCAACTGAAATGATCCGATCTTCACGGGGTGTTCCTAAGTAAATTAAGTTTTTGAGTAGTCAGATGCTTTGATACTTAAGTGCACTTCCGAAGTCGGCAAAGCCGCTTCAAAACCCCATCCGCCTCCTATGTAGGCCGGACGGGGTTTTTCTGCTTCTATAGAGAGTCGGCGGTAACAAGGGCCGGTTCGTCACCTCATCCCGGAAAACTGCCGTAATACAGCAGTTTTCTGCTCTTTGCCCCTCCGCCTTTGTTGCCGATATGTAAGTTGGCTAAATTACATAAGCATTATAGTGCCGGTGATGGCGCAGCGGAGAGAAAATTTGGAACTGTAGGAGCAGTAGCGTCCGCCTTTATTGTCGTATTCCTACCGCAGACAGCGGTTATATTCAGGGAATCTGACAATAACAGCGGCCGGAAGTCCAAATGTTTCACGCAGCTGCGGTTAATCACCGTAACCATCAATGCGAAGCTGATTTCCAACTTACATACCGGTAACAATCCTTTTCTTGATTTTTAGAGGAACATGAATTACGATTTATATGCTTGTACCGTGGTCTTCAAAGAGATGAAATACCAAGGGCGGCAAGTCTGGGGGAGTTAACAGGTGGAGAATTTGGAAGGCAGATTGACAAAGCTCGCCTTGAAGGGCGACCAAAGGGCATTTGCCGAACTTGTGGAACTATATAAAGACAAAATATATCATCTGGCATACCGGATGCTGAACAACCGCCATGAAGCGGAGGATATCGTTCAGGAGACTTTTTTGCGTGTGTACCGGAATCTGGACCGTTATGATGACAAACAGAAGTTCTCGACCTGGATTTACCGGATCGGGACGAACCTCTGCATCGATAAGCTGCGTAAACGGCGTCCGACGTATTCACTGGATGCGGAAATGAACGATCAGGAAGGCATTGACGGCTATTCCATGATTCCTAGCAATAATGTGACCCCGGAGACAGAGCTGCTGCTCTCTGAGACACAGACGCTGATCTATGAGGCCATCGACAGCCTGCCCGTGAAATACAGATCCGTAATGATTCTGCGTTATCTGCAGGATTTATCGCTTCAGGAGATCAGTGATGTGCTGGATATGCCTGTAACTACCATCAAAACCCGGGTTCATCGCGGACGTGAGTTTTTACGTAAAAAATTGGGCCCGAAAATGTAAAAATAGATTTATTTTTTATGAAACATCTTTTGGAGACCGACGTATGTAAGTTAAGCAAGTCTTATGCGCCCTGTCTCTTTATCATGCTTCAACAATTAAATAGCACTCATGAAAGGATTGGCTCCTATGGAATGCAAACTGGCCGTCTCTATGATGCATGACTACCTGGATGACGACTTGCCCGATCTGCAGCAGAGGGAATTGAAGGAGCATCTTCTATCCTGTCCGGGTTGCCGTGCAAAGTTCAAGGAATTGGAACAGACCGATATGCTGATGTTCTCCCTGATGCACCAGAATCCTGTTGCTTCGGATGATCTTGTTAACCGGATTATGGGCTCGCTGCCGCAACCCAAGAAGGAGAAGGCTTTTATCACCTGGATCAAACGGCATCCTGCGCTTACTGCAGCTTCCCTGTTTATCTTCGTGATGCTGATGAGCTCTGTGAACTTTTGGAATGAGGACAGACAGCTTGTAGTCAGAGGAAGTGACCTGGAGCAGGTTGTCATCCAAGGGGATACGGTAATCGTCCCTTCCGGCAAAACCATTACCGGTGATCTGACGGTCGAGAACGGCAAAACCCAGGTTTACGGGGAAGTCAACGGCAATGTGACGGTGATCGACGGCTCGATGTACATGGCTTCAACGGCTCATATCTCCGGGCAAGTCAAAACAATAGACCAAGCGGTAAGTTGGCTCTGGTATAAAGTGACGAATATGTTCTCTGAAGTTGCCTACCGATAATCTATGGTTGCTTTACGCAGAAAACGCTTAGCGCCTCTTTTTCCGGAAAGATGGCGCTTTTTTGTTGCCTGTAACTGTAAAAATCAGTCATTCCTGAGACGGAAAACTTGCAACCTGCGCGTGAACGTTATAACCTAGATATGATCAAGAACTTACAGAGATTTTACATAAACCCAGCTAATAAGAAATGGGGTTTTGGGCAATGAGCTATTTTACCGACCTTACATGGAAAGAGTCCATTAAAGATATAATCGATATTCTGATCGTCAGCTATATTATCTACAAAGTGCTTAACATGGTACGCGGTACCCGGGCGGTTCAGCTGTTGAAGGGGATTCTGGTGCTGGTTGTAATCTGGGCAATCAGTACGCTGCTGGATTTGTACACGCTGAAATGGCTCATGAACCAGATCTTTACCATCGGGATTTTTGCGATCATTATTATATTCCAGCCGGAACTGCGCAGGGGCTTGGAGCAGCTTGGACGGGGCAAGTTTTTTGGACGGACCTCGGAAAGCGATGAGGAGATCAGCAAATTAGTCGGTGAAGTCATTAAAGCCGTGAATTATTTATCCAAACGAAAAATAGGGGCATTAATTGTCTTTGAGCGGGCGACGGGATTAAATGAGTACACAGAATCAGGGATTCCTATGGGATCTGCGGTCAGCTCCGAGCTGCTGATCAATATTTTCATACCCAATACGCCGCTGCATGACGGCGCACTGATTATGCAGAACGGTCAAATTGCAGCTGCGGCCTGTTATTTACCGCTGTCGGAGAATCCGTTCATCAGCAAGGAACTGGGTACGCGCCACCGTGCGGCCATCGGGATCAGTGAAGTGGCGGATTCTGTATCGGTCGTTGTTTCAGAAGAAACAGGACAGATCTCACTTGCGCTCAACGGACAAATTGTCAGGGATATTAAGGAGGAATCACTCATTTCGAAGCTGCATCAAGAGCTGAGTGCGGCCTCTTCGCTGAAGGAGAAGAGCTCTGCTTTCTGGAAACGGAGAGGGGGCAAAAGCAATGGATAAATGGATGAAGAACAACAACTTCAACAAGATCCTCGCTCTCGTGATCAGTATTATTTTGTGGATCATCGTGCATGTGGATTCTGAGCCTACGAGCTCGACCACGGTCCGCATGCAATCGAAAGTAATTGAGAATGTGGCCATCGAGACCATCGGTATGAATGAAGATAAATATGTATATTCCTTCGACGCCGAAAGCGCCAGGGTAGAGGTGCTGGGCAGAAATTCCGACCTGAACTTCAAGTTCTCGGATGCCTATACGTTAAGTCTGGATTTAAGTGATGTAGGGCCGGGGGATCATACCCTTCCAATACATTATTCGCTGCCTAATGGGGTGGAACTGCAATCCATCAATCCGAATGAAGTGAATGTGCATGTGGAGCTTAGAACTACCAAATCTTTTCCGGTAACCTTAGATATTCAGGGGAAGCCTGCGGAGGGTTATCAGCTGGGTACACCGGTTATTCAGCCTGAGACGGCAGAAGTGACCATGGCTGCAAGCGAGCTTGCCAATGTAGCGAAGGTACAAGCAACGGTTGAACTGGATGGTGAGGACGATACGTTCCAGGAGAATAAGCTGAGGCTGTACGCCTACGACAGCAATGGCAATGAAATAAAAGGTGCGTTCATTGAGCCTTCTACCGTATCTGTGGAGCTCCCGGTTACCCTTCCTAACAAAAGCCTGCCGCTGGATATCAGCTTTACCGGCCAGCTGCCGGGCAATCTGGTCATATCCAGGATTACTTCAGAGACCGATACCGTTACCGTGTATGGCAGTCAGGAAGCGCTGGCTGCATTGTCGACCTATGAAGCTTCCATAGACCTCAGTGCCATCGGTTCAGCCGGTACAGACGAGTTGAAGGTAAAGCTGGCACCGCCTGAGGGGCTCTCCAAAATAGAGCCTGCAGAGGTAAATGTTACAGTATCGACTGCTGAAATTGCTGAGCGGACCATCGAGAATATACCGATTAAGCTGGAGGGTGTGGGCAGTGATCTCACTGCACAGGTTACGCAGCCGGCAGGCCAGGCTGTGTCCCTGACGGTGTCCGGCGCACCGGCGCTGCTGGATCAGCTGGACCAGGATAACATCAGTGTAATAGCAGATGTAGGCGGGCTTGCAGCGGGCGTACATGAGCTTGCTCTGCAGGTCTCATTGCCAAGGTTCATCTCTCAGGTGAGCCCTGCCCAGCCTCTTATGGCTACGATAGATCTGCAATCCCCGGCGGCAACCCCGGAAGCCACTGAAGCTCCGGATACGGGGAGTACCCTAACGCCGGAGCCCAGCACTCAGCCTGCCTCGGGGGATGAAATTGTCCCTGAACCAACCCCGAGCAGTGAAGCAGGTGCGGCAGCTACACCTTCTCCTACTCCTTCACCTACTGAGGACGCGGCAGAGAATAGTAACAGCACACCGTCAAATAACGGCACAAGTAATGCCAACAATGCCGGGAATACAGGCGGAACGTAACTTTTTATACCGTCAGGCGTCTACTTAACATGTACTTACGGTACACGTAACAAGGATGTTCTTCATAGAATAATTCATTAAGCTGAAGCAGCGTACTTAAAGGAGAAATAGAGATGGGTAAGTATTTCGGAACTGATGGTGTTCGCGGAGTCGCGAACCAGGAATTGACTGCAGAAATGGCCTATAGCATCGGCCGCTGCGGAGGTTATGTACTTGCAGGAAATGTAGAAAAGCCTAAAGTGGTTATCGGAATGGACACCCGTATTTCCGGTCCTTTGCTGGAATCGGCTCTTGTAGCAGGCCTGCTGTCCATTGGAGCTGACGTCATCCGTATCGGCGTAGTCAGCACACCGGCTGTGGCTTACATTACTAGATTGCTGAAGGCGGATGCGGGAGTCATGATCTCTGCTTCGCATAATCCGGTTCAGGACAATGGCATCAAGTTTTTTGGCGGAGACGGGTTTAAGCTGACCGATGAAACGGAATTGCGGATTGAAGAACTGATGGATGCGGAGAAGGATGAACTGCCGCGGCCGGCAGGTTCCGGATTAGGAACACTTACTGTAGACAATGACGCGAAATACTCATATCTGGAATACCTGAAGACAACGATCTCCCAGAACTTCCAGGGAATCAAAATTGTGCTGGACTGCGCTCACGGCGCAGCTTATGAGCTGGCTCCACGCCTCTTCAGAGAGCTGGGGGCAGAGGTTATTGCTATTGGAGCAGAGCCTGACGGGCTGAATATTAATGACGGCTTCGGGTCCACGCATCCGGAGAAATTGCGCGAGGAAGTGCTGCGCCACGGGGCGGACTTGGGACTTGCTTTTGACGGGGATGCAGACCGCCTGATTGCTATCGATAATAACGGTGACGAAGTGGACGGTGACTTCATTCTCTGTATCTGCGGAGATGCTATGAACCGTGCAGGTAAGCTCAATGAGGGGACGATCGTCTCCACTGTAATGAGTAATATCGGCTTCTACAAAGCGACCGAGAAATTATCGCTGAAGACGGCCAAGACCGCTGTCGGTGACCGTTATGTTATGGAAGAAATGCGCCGGGGCGGCTATAACCTGGGCGGTGAGCAGTCCGGACATGTGATTTTCCTGGATTACAATACAACCGGTGACGGCATTCTGACCGCCATTCAGCTGGTTGATACAATGAAAGCATCCGGCAAAAAGCTGAGTGAATTGAAGTCGATGATGACCAAATACCCGCAGGTGCTGGTAAATGTGCGCGTGCAGGATAAGACCAACTATCCGAATAATCCGGCGATTGAAGCTGCAATTCAAGAGGTGGAAGGCAAGCTGGGCGATAACGGCCGTGTGCTGGTACGTCCATCGGGAACCGAGCCTCTCATCCGTGTAATGGCAGAAGGTCCGGATAAGGACGAGCTGGATCTTTTTGTCGGGCAAATTGTTGATGTAGTAAAGCGGGAATTGGTGTAATACCTAATATAATATAATCCCATAACAGCTGGTGGATGGAGAGTGATAGCCGTTCGTTCATCAGCTGGAATGGCCTGGCAGAGTATTTTCTGAAAATAATGGGGAAATGTTCATGTTATATTTCATTGCCAAAGTGATGCAAGGTGCATATAATGATTAAGTGTCATTCCAGAAGGAAAGCGGGGATTGTGAGGTTACTGTAATAACAAGCGCCAGAGCTTGATTTGCGCGGGGGAGAAGGGAGAGCCTGTAATAAGCCAACTATGGCCGGGCTTGAACGGATCACGGCAGATGTAAGCTGACGAGGTGGAGGTGTTCGAAATGTTCGGCGGGGACCTCCCGGTGATGCACCAGAGCCGTAAACGGAAGCGGAAAATGACAGGGCGACCTGTCACACAACGCGACTGTGGGTGCAAATGGGATAGTACAAATTCATGGGTATGCGCTAAACGGGAGAAACAATGGTTTCTGCTGCGGCAGAGGAGAAGACTGTGCGTGTCATGAATGGACTATGCAGATGACAGGTTTATTTTGTTGAATTTTGTGGAACGTTACAAGACAACAGAATATTTGCTTTTTCTCTACAACTTGCCGCACGGCACGTTTCTTTCCTTGAGGCCGCCCACATTACGATAAAATGGACGGAGGAAATTATTATGTGTGGTATTGTAGGATATATTGGTAATCAGAATTCGCAGGGCATCCTGGTAGAGGGATTGAAGAAGCTGGAGTACCGCGGTTACGATTCGGCAGGTATTGCTGTATTTACGTCGGAAGGACTGCAAGTTGTTAAGGCACAGGGCCGCATGGCGAACCTGGAGTCGAGACTTGACGCCACTCCGCTGACAGGAAGTGCCGGAATCGGGCATACCCGCTGGGCCACTCACGGTAAGCCGTCCGATGAGAACTCCCACCCTCACACCGATGACAGCCAAAAGTTCTCGGTTGTGCATAACGGGATTGTCGAAAACTACCTGGAGCTTAAAGAAGAGCTGATTGCCGGCGGATGCCACTTCACCTCCGAAACGGATACAGAGGTTATTTCCCACCTGATTGCCCGTGAATATGAAGGGGATATCGTTAAAGCTGTACAAAAAGCGATCACCCACATGCGCGGAGCGTTTGCACTGGGCGTTCTGACTGAACATGAGCCGGATAAACTGGTAGCTGTGCGTCAAGCCAGCCCGCTGATTATCGGCCTTGGCGAAGGCGAGAACTTTATCGGGTCTGATATTCCGGCCCTGCTGGAATACACCCGCAACGTATATATTCTGAACGACGGCGAAATGGCTGTATTGACACGGGATGCTGTCGAACTGATGACGATTGAAGGCAACTTTATTTCTCGGGAAATGATTACTGTCGATTGGGATGCTGTTACCGCAGAAAAAGGCGGTTATGAGCACTTCATGCTGAAAGAAATCCATGAGCAGCCTAAGGCTTACCGTGATACTATGCGCGGACGGATCAATGCCGAAGGCAACAAAGTGATTTTGCCGGAACTTAATTTGACTGAAGAACAAATCAAGAACATCCGCAACATCCAGATCGTTGCTTGCGGTACTGCTTATAATGCGGGCCTTGTCGGACGCAACCTGATTGAATCGCTGGTTCGTATTCCTGTAGAGAATGATATCGCATCGGAATACCGTTACCGTTCGCCGATCGTAACACCTGAAACTCTGGTGATCGTAGTCAGCCAATCCGGTGAAACTGCAGATACACTGGCTGCACTGCGTGAAGGTCAAGCAAACGGTGCGCATGTACTGGCAATCACTAACGTAGTGGGCAGCTCCATCGCCCGTGAAGCAAATGACGTACTGGTTACCCTGGCTGGACCGGAAATCGCCGTAGCATCTACCAAAGCTTACACTTCGCAGATCATTGCTTTCACGCTGCTTGGCCTGTATCTGGCTGAAGTACGCGGAACGCAAAGCGAAGAGCAGGTTGCTGAGATTCTTGCAGCGATGAACTCCCTGCCGGAGCAAGTGGAAGAAATCCTGGCTCAGAAGGATGCGATCAAGACTTACGCTGAGCAAATCTCCAGCCACAAGCACCTGTTCTTCATTGGCCGCGGCGTTGATTACGCAGTAGCCCAAGAAGGCTCGCTGAAGCTGAAAGAGATCTCCTACATTCACTCCGAAGCTTATGCTGCGGGTGAACTGAAGCACGGTACACTGGCGCTGATCGAAGATGGCGTTCCAGTTATCGCCCTGGCTACCCAGGAAGCCGTTCTGGAGAAGACCGTCAGCAACATCAAAGAAGTGAAAGCCCGCGGCGCAGACGTGCTGGCGATCACTCACGAGGAGCATGTTACCGACCTGCTGAAGTCCGTCGACCAGGCGTTCGTTATTCCTAAGACCCTGCCGCTGCTGACTTCCGCGTTGTCCGTAGTCGTTACCCAACTGCTGGCTTACTACGCTTCCCTGGCCCTGGGCCATGATGTGGATAAACCACGGAATTTGGCGAAGAGTGTTACGGTGGAATAGGGGGATAATAATCATTTGTCCCTGTGTTGAATGACATTAAAGTTGGTTATTAGACATTAATGTGAGTAACTTAACAATAATGTTTGTATTTTAACAATATAGATTGTAATTACTGTTTATAATCATTTTAGCTTGCTAAGTCGCTCATGTTTTTGAGCGGCTTTTTTATGCCTTCAAAGAGGAAAATAGGAGCAGAAAATAAAATTAAGCTTTACTGTGAGGAGAAATGAAGATATCAGACTGCCGATGTTTAATAAGCTAAAGGGCAGGATGGTAGCGATCCCAAAGCAGCAGCGTTTCATCCGCTGAACTCCAAACGAATAGAAAGGATATATCTGTGCCTGTAGAAGAGAGATCCACATGAAATTTTATTGGTAGTAATGTTCGCAAAGAAACAGACGGGAGCACCCGGTATTCAAATTTAATTTCACGAATTTGCTCTTCTCGTTAATGATGAAAGCGTACAGGCTTATTATTCTTAACGGGTTTGTGGAGACTTCTCAGGTGTTTTCAGGGACCGAACAAATGATTCGAGAATTGAGCGACTATAAGAGTGAGAGCACAAATCGCCTCCCGATCTTTGTAGCCTTTAAGGTGCTTCTGATAGAGGGTATTGTTATGAGAAATTCGCAAAAATATAGTTTTGCACTGTGAGGAAAAATCCTTCGATTTATTAGCGCTGATCGATGGAAAAAGCGAGGATGAAAAGCCGGAAGTCCCACACGAAGAAGCGATTGGGGCTTAGGGAAACTGGTGAGACCGAGATGGCAGATGACCTCAATGTATATACTCACAGAACATCAAAGAAAGGCGGTTGGGACGGCGCTGTGACTGGCGAAAAGGAGAACCTTATAAACGACACAGCAAACGTATGCGTGAAATCATATGGCCGTATCGTTATAGATAAAAGCCCTTGAGGAATCAAGAGCTTTTTTATCTACCATAACTTAACAGATCTGAAGCCATCGATGACGATGAGTTCATCTAGCTTTGAAGGACAAATCGAAATCCACATTATGCGAATAATAATTGTACATAACTAAGAATTGGATTTATAATAAATTAATCCGGATTAATCCGGATTAATCCAGACTAATCCGAGAAATATATTAATGAGGTGATGAGATGTTGTATGGTTCAATTTCAAGTGCTGGTCTTATCACAATTCCAAAACAAGTGCGAAATTATTTAAACCTGCCAACTGACGGGGGAATCATTGCAGTTGAAACAGGCGGAAAATATCAAATTAAAATTTATAATCCACTTGATAACAGCATGTCCTTTATTCGTAAAGTGACAAAGAATGGGCAATTCAAGTTGCCCGCCCCTCTGAAAGAGGCATGGGGACTAACTGAAAAAGGGGAGGTTTCATTTTTTATCCAAGATCCATTTATCGTGGTCGCGCTGGCTGGACCTAAAATCCAATGTGCGCCATGTGCCGGAGCAGGGTTAATTTATGGTCTGACATGTCCAATATGTGAAGGCGAAGGGAAAACAAGAAAAAGCCCTCTAGGACCATTAATTGAGTTTGCAGAAGCGACAAGGCATGCAACGAAGTATGGAATGTCTATAGCTAAGATTGACTTTGGTGGAGAAACAACTTCTTATGATGTTTCAGTTGATTTTGAAAACAATACTCCAATGGGATACCGAGATGTTGTTGAAAATTACTTAAAGCAGCTTGTAGAGACTTCTTCGGCTACTTCCTAAAGTATCAATCTAATTTTTAATTTAGATAACAATACCGATTTGTTATCTGAAAGGCGGTGTAGATCTTGAATGATAAATATTTGAATCCCCCTGGAAGGCTTTTTACATGTAATCCTGCGGGTCTTAATAAGGTTGATTTTAAGGCAGATATTCTCTTAATCACTAGAGCCGGCTATGATGTACCTAATGCTACGAGAATTCGGGATTTATCGCCATCGCAGGATCTTTTTCTTACGTATTTGAACGAATGGAAAGATAAAGAGGAATATGAGGTTTGGTGGCCTAAATATGAAAAACGATTCTTAGCAGAATTAAAATGGGATGATCGTGTAAAATCACTGCGTGAAGTGTATAAATTGCTTATCATGGGACATGATGTGGTTTTGGTTTGTTTCTGTAAAGATCATCGATACTGTCATAGACGTTTAGTAGCTCAATTCTTTGAACAGTTTGGTGTAAAGGCAGAAGAGCTGAATCCAATACTGGTGGATCAACTGAATCTATTTTAGGGAGGATTATCATGTCAGAGGTATGTACAATTGGTTTTGCTAAAAAATCGTTAAAAGGTTTTGTGGATTTATTACAGAAACAGAATGTTAAACATCTTATTGATACTCGTCTTAATAATACCTCACAGCTCTCAGGATTTGCTAAGAAGGACGATTTATCCTATGTGATGGATTTAGTAGGCATTAAGTATAGCCACAAACTAAATTTAGCACCAGACAAAATGATGCTTGATGATTTCAAGAAAAAAAAGATAACTTGGGAAGATTATGAACAAAAATATATTGGGCTTTTAAAGAAACGAAAGATCGAACAGAACGTAGAAGAACTATTAGGGGATGGTAAGCCTTGTTTTCTCTGCAGCGAAGATAAACCACATCATTGCCATCGTCGGTTATTAGTCGAGTATTTAAAAGAGTATAACCGGGATATCAATGTTTTTCATTTGATATAGATATCACATGGGGGAGATCTAAATGGAAATTGTGATTTTGGCGGTAACTAAGGCTTCTAGTGATGGATCATTATTTTGTATTGCAGGAATGAATTATCAAGGACAATGGATTCGGCCAATATCTAAACAATCCTCAGGTCGTTTTTGGACACGTCAAGAACTGACGTATCAAAGTGGTGCCTTCGTAAACGTGGGTGAGATTTGGGATGTTCAAGGGCACGCCCCCAAACATTTTCAACATCCGAATCATACGGAAGATTTTGAATTAAGCAGCCATAATTATGTAAGGGATATGAGTAATGCTGAACTGATGGCGTTTTTGGAGCAACATTGTGAAGGACAAGCTGCTCTTTCAGATGTGTTTTCAGCAAATCGAAGAAGTACATGTCTAGTAAAAGTCGATTTGTTTGATGCTCAAATCACAAGGTTTGAGGATAAAAAACCTAAGCCCAAAATGACATTTAGAGCACGTGGCCTAAATCTAAGAAATCCTCACACCAATAATGGTGATATCGTTGTTAAAGACTGTAAGTGGGAAGCTCTGGTCCTTCAAAGAGCGCCGTATCCAGCGAGATACAACCATATCTATCTCTGTATTGGTTTGGCGACAATATTCAACGGGATTGAACACCCGCAAGTTATTGGATTACATACTGAACCAGCAGTGAGTATGCTATCATCTTATCCTGACTAAGCAATCGATTTCAATTATTCCAAACCAGATTCCGACTCCCACTGGCATTATGCTGGCGGGAGTCTTCCTTTTTGTGAAGGGCCCAGTAAGCTTTAGTATCGTTTTTGATGTCCGAAGAAAATAAAGTGTTAGACTATATAGACTGAATTAAAGAATTTCATATAGAAAAATCGTCCACTCCTAGATGGGGTAATAGAAAGTAACAACCATTTAGGACGTGATTTCATGACAAGCATCGATGAAAAACAGAAGCTTGAAGCGGCTCTTCGTGAAACTTCTGACAAACGGATGTTTGAGCGTTACTTGGCGGTTCTACACCGTCTTGAAGGTCAAACGATCAAGGACATTTCCAAGATGATCAAGCGCACAGAGAAAACGACTGCCGGATACATTCATAGCTATGAGCGTGATGGAATCGAAGGTCTTACGCTGGGCCATTCACCAGGCAAACCACGCCGACTTACCGACCAGCAGGAGCAGACTCTGGCGGATACCGTGGCAACCAAGCGTCCCGTCGACGTCGGCATCGAAGCCAAGTATACCTGGACGCTTAAGCTGGCCATGCTCTTTGTCGAGCGGGAATTCGGTGAAACCTACACGGAAAAAGGAATGTCAGTCTTGCTGCACCGGCTCGGTTTTAGCCATACCAAGGCAACCTATACCATGGAACTGGCCGATCCTGCGGAGCAGGAAACGTTCAGGTCAGAAACCTTTCCTGCACTAAAAAAAAGCTGATTAACCATGAAATCGACCATTTGCTGTTTGAAGACGAGTGTATGATTCGGGCATATCAGTCGCTGCAATACACCTGGTTTCCGGTAGGTCAGCAGCGAAAGGTGCCGACGTATGGTCGGCATGAAGGCGCAAAATTGTTTGGTGTCCTGAACTACGAGACGGGGCATGTCCTTTACCGAGATGGCGAGCGATACGACACCCCGGCACTCATCCAGTTTCTTGATGCCGTCCGGAAGTCTTATCCGAAAGGTAAGATTGTAATGATTCTGGACAACAGCCGGATTCACCATGCTGAACAGGTGCAAGCCTACCTGAAAAAGCATACACGGCTGCAGTTTGTTTTCCTTCCCAAGTACTCACCAGAGCTCAACTTGGTTGAAGGGCTATGGAAATGGCTAAAAAGCGACGTGGTCCACAACGTATTTTACAAGAAGTTCTACCACATTCGTATCAACGTCGCTGCTTTCATGAAACGCGTCAATGATAACCCGATGGAGGTCATTGATCGGCTTTGTATACGAATGTAATTCAAAAGTTCAGTCTATATAGAAAAATAAAGTTTTAGACTGGTGGCTGTGTTGGTGTGCTATAGTACCCTCCAAAACTCTTTTCGAGCCTTGTATACACCGCCCATCACGCTAACTTTGTGAAATAATTACCAAACCATAGAAAATAGTTTGAAATGAAATAAATAGGTTAATGATTAGTAATAGCACCTCAGAATAAACATAAACAACTTGAAGGTAACGGCTTCGTCCTTTTTAAGGGCGAGGCCATTAGTTGTTTGAATATGGTATCAAATACTGGGGGGGGTAATATATGTCACGCAGAGCTTCACGCATAGTTAAACTTCAAGAAAACTACATTAAAAAAGGTAGGGGTCAAGGAACTGGAGATCAGTATCAACCTTTTATTCAAGCACATGATAATAAGGTAGCATCTGAAGGATGGATAACAAGGCATAGGGGGTGGAAGTCCAAAAGAATTCACCATACCCTATCGGAACATGAAAGAAAATATCTCTACTACTGTGAATGGCTAGATAGTGTTATTGATATAAGAGAGCAATTTCCCCTTCTTCCACTGGAGAGAACTATAGAGATATCTAACCAATTAGGTATCCAACATGCCCATGTTGATGGTTCTCCTGTCGTAATGACTACTGACTTTATGCTCACTATACAAACCACTAATGGGCCTACCCCTGCAGTCAGAACAATTAAACCCTTACATAAACTGGATACGAGAACTTTAGAGCTATTCGAAATTGAAAGAAGATTTTTTGAAGAACTGGGAATAGATTGGTGCATAATCACTGAAAATAGAATTCCTACTACATTGGTTGCTAATGTTGAATGGATGAGTGAGGCCAGATACCTTGATACACGTCCGGGGATGGATGAGGAGCTGCTATTGCTAGCCTCTGAAGTTTTGATTCAAGTCTTACTGAAGGATTCATGCCAAACAGCGGTTGGAAAACTATGCCTGATGACTGATCGAGATATTGGTTTACAGCCAGGTACGTGCATGTTTGTTTTGCAGTATATGTTGGCTAATAAAAGATGGAAGTGCGAGATGAATAGTAAAATCATTCGGGAAATGGAACCATTAGAAGTTTCACCAATAGAGAAGCCTTTTGTAAATATTATTTTAGCTTAAATTTTTGAGGGAGGGGATGGGGATGCTTATCGATGCTTATTGTTGAGAATACGATTATTGAGCGATTGAACGATGAAAATGAAACAGTAGCCTTACTTAGAGTGTTATGGGTATGGGAAGAAGAAAATTATATTGTTGTTATAAACATTGATAATTCTCGTGAAATAGATCTACCATTTTTTCTGAACTATGAAGATTTAATAGAAGAAATATCTGAACAAAAAAGTCGAATAAGTGCAATGGAGACTGATTTAAGGTTGATTTCACCTGAAGATTCTTACCTTGAAAAATATAAAAATAATAGAGATAACAGATGGGAAATCATTAAAGATATTGTTTCCCAAGAACCAGATATTTATATTTCTGACTCAAGAGGAAGGTTGATAACAGAAGCGCATTTGAAGTCAGGTAAAGCAAAAAAAGTGATAAGGGATTATTTAAAAAAGTATTGGTTTTACGGAAAAACGAGAAATGGATTGTTAGATAATTATTTTGATTGTGGAGCTCCTGGAAGAGAGCGGACATATCAAAATAAACCGGGAGCTCGCTCTCAAGATGGGAATACTTTTTTGGTCACTGAAATGGATAAGGAGATTTTTCTCTCTGCAATTCGCTTGTTCCATATTCGAAGGAATATGGATATTAAGACCACTTATGAGCATATGTGTGAAACATTCTACAAACGTGGCTTCTATAGGAAGTTTGGTGTTAGAGTGCCTATAGTAAACCCTGAAAAATCCCCCACACTTCGTCAATTTAGATATTGGTATCAAAAAGATACTTCATTTTCAAAAAGGTACGCAAACAGACATGGAAAACGTAGAGCGTCAATTGATGTAAGGCCCTTGCAAGGAAATGCATCTGAAAGAGCTACTTCCATTGGTGCGTTATTCGAAATCGACTCCACACCAGCAGATATTTCATTAGTTTCATTTGATCGGAAAACAATTCTGGGAAGACCAACTCTATATATTGTAATAGATGTCTTCAGTCTTCTTGTTGTAGGGTACCACGTAAGCTTAGCATCACCGTCCTGGATTGAAGCTATGGTTGCATTAGAGAATGCTGTAACTAATAAAGTTGAAAACTGTGCCAGATATAATATGCAAATTGAAGCGGAAGATTGGCCATGTCATTATTTACCACGCAAATTAGTCTGTGATAGAGGAGAACTGAAGGGGAAGAATGCGGAAAAATTCGTGAATCTTGAAGTTGATGTTCTAAATGCACCGTCCTATAGGGGAGATTTGAAGCCATTCGTAGAAAGACGGTTTAGAATTACAAATGAGACAATTAGGCAGTTATTACCTGCAGGTATTGGTTCTAAGCCACTTGTTAGAGGAGATAGAGATCCGGCTAAAGATGCAGCACTTACTATTGAAGAATTCAATCAGTTTTTAATTGTTTTCTTTTTGACGTATAACAAGAGTGCCCTTAATCGCGAATATCTCCCAACAAAAGAAATGTTTGAAGAGGGCGTAGAACTAACACCACTCAAAGTTTGGAATTGGGGGAGCGGAAAAAAACTTCTTCATGAAAAATCAAGAAACCTCATTCGTTATAATCTAATGCCTCGGGAACAAGCAAAGGTTTCGAGATTCGGAATTGAGTTCAAAGGATTATGTTATACCTGTGAGATAGGATTAAAGGAAGGTTGGTTTGAGGAAAAAGGGGGCAAGGGTAGCAAGTATATAGAGGTTACATATGACCCTAGAAATTGCAGCAGTATTTACTATAAACATAAAGATGGTAATTTAATTCAATGTATACTTACTTCAAAATATCAAGAATATAAGGATCTGCATTTTGATGAAATATCAATGATCATGAAGTATCGAAAGGAACAAATTAAGCTGCAGGAACGGAACGAGAAACAACATAATTCAGAGTTACATGCATTTTCACAGGCACTTACTAGATCTGCAACGACCGAAACAAAAAAAGAGACGGCGGAAATGAGTTTTTATGCTAAACAAAAGGATAAACGTGAGCATAGAAAAGTAGATAAGGGAAGATGGGGGGCGGAATACGCTTGGACTAATACCAGTGAGGGGAGTCAAAAGAATCATGATGCAGATCTAGGAAGATTAATTCATATAAATCAAGACGCAAAGCTCGAAGAAACGAGAACCAGTGACTTTTATGATGATGCTCAAACGCTATTTTCAAGACGAATTAGTGAGAGGAGGGTAAAACGTGACCTTGATGAATGAAGAATATACTAACTTAAAAGGCACTCATTGTATGGCTAACTACATTACTCAGATTCTTCCTCAAAATCAGGGTAACCCGTTTATTGAGGCAATACCAAACCGATTAAACGAGGAAGAATTTATTGATGCACTACATTCTGTACCTCCTATAATTGAAGACTACGAATTATTAAGCATTGAGGATAGATTAGAATTTGTCCAACAAATAAAACCAAGCTTTTGGCTCCCATATCCTGCACACTATGATAAGTATAGAAACTTATACACTATGATTAAAATAGGATATCAATCTAGAAACCCGATGCACGCTATGTATAATAGGCAGTTTGCATTAGGATGGGACAATATTTTCAAGGCTGGAATAGATGAAAATGGTGCAAATTTAGCAGGGAATGTGCAAACAGCTCAAAGTCATGTGGAAATTGCAATCAGTGGATCGGGAAAATCAAAAGTATATGAAAGAATGTTAACACAACTATTTCCTCAAGTTATACATCATTCTGAATACAATGGTCGGAAGTTACCGTACACACAAATTGTGTGGTTGAAAATTGAGTGTCCCTTTAATAAATCGGTCGGTGCTTTATGTAAAAACTTTTATTACGAAGTAGATCGGCTATTGGGGACAGATTTCTACGAAAAATTCGGTGAAAAAAAAGGAAGATTAGATTCACATGCTAGAAGAATGATAAAAGTCGCTACTCAGATTAATCTTGGTGTACTCGTCATAGATGAAATACAAAAAATTCAAAAAGCTTATTCCGGTGGTGAAGAGGACATGATTGATTTCATCACTGAATTAGTTAATACAATAGGTATTCCAACGGTTTTAATTGGCTCATATAAAGCCTTGTATTTATTTAATAATTCATTGGCAAATACCCGCCGCGGTATACCGGACGAATTTTCTGAGAACATAACAGGATACATGTTAAAAGAGAGTTGGGAGTGGGGAGAATTTATTCATAACTTATGGGATAGTCAATACACAAAGACATTTACGAAAATGACTGAAGAGATTTTGGATACTATGTATTATCACAGTATGGGGATTCCGGATATTGCCGTTAAGCTTTTTATGCATGTTCAGTCTAGGGCAATTGTAAGTGGGGGGACAGAGTCAATCACAGTTAATCTCATAAATGAGGTTGCAGGAAGAAGCTTGAGACTACTACAGCCTATTTTCCAGAAGATACGGAGTGGAGATGCCGAAGGGTATAACCAATTAGAAGATATCCAACCTGATTGGCTTCCCTTAAGAGGTTACATTCAGGAAGCAAGTCATCGAATAAAGGTTCATGGAAATCTAGCTGAACAACAGCAAAGAGCTCTGCAACAGAGGAATAAAAATGAGTTGCTGGAGCAATTAACATCTTTCGCATTTCATATTGTTAAATCAAGGAGTATAGCGGAGACTCTTGCTAATCAGGTCTGTGATGCAAGTGATGGTAAAGGTGATATTGATAATATGTTTGCTGAATTAGCTCGATTAGCTTTAGACATAAAGATAACTGACCAAAAAGAGGGGGGGAATGATTCTGCTGAAAGCCTGCCGCAACAAAAAAAGTTGCGAAATAGGCGTAAGCCGGCCCTTGAGGAGAAGGATATTCGTTTTGTGGTCAAGGTTGGTCATCAACGAGGAATGACTACTGAAGAATCACTTGAAGAGCGTGGACTTGTCAGAGGTTGTGACGAATTAAATGATTTCGCCCTGAGAGGAAGGATTTGATGAAACGTATTCTTATGTTTCCAGAACCTTTTCCTGATGAAGACTTTCGGAGCATTATATTCAGATATCATTTACGTTCAGCTAATGCAGATTTTTCTGAAAGTAAATTCGAGCTTTTTGGTATAAATTCATATAAACAAACAGTATTCCCAAGGAAACTTAATTATCTAATAGATAAGCTGCCTATAGGCAATACCTTTTCCAAAGATTCACTTCTATATCAGCATACATGGTACGGTCTTTATCAGGTTTTTTATATGCCTGAGCGTATTAACAGAACTCTAAAAATCATTAGCGGTGAAAGTTATAACCAAAATGTATTTGATGGTTTTTCTCAAAGTACAACTCAATCAGTGTTGTCTAAAGAAATAAAATACTGCCCTCTATGCGTTTCTGAAGACGAAGAGATATATGGTGAATTATATGTACATAGAGGCCATCAAGTTGATTTTCTTAAATCATGTCCGAAACATAATGTATTGTTAGTGACAGAATGCCCTGAATGTAGAGAGGACTATGCAAATGCAAGTTCAGGAGTGCTTTTGAAAACTAAATATTGTGACTGCGGGAGTGCATTGAAAGTAGTTAAGGTAAATGATGCTGATGAAATAGTGAGGTTTCAGTATCAACTGTTCAATGATTTAGTCTTACTAAGAGAACGGTATATGGAGGTAAGTGTTGATGTTCTATACCATCAATTAATAGAATTTTTATATAAGGGAAGGTATATTGGTTTAAAAAATAACTTTTATAAGAAAAAAATGATTGCTGATTTTATAGATTATTACTCTGCTAATACCCTTGAGAAGGTGAATATTTCAGTAGATGAAATTTCAACCACCTATTTCTTTGCACAGTTGTTTAAACGAGAATCTTTATCAAATTTCATATCATTTTATTTACTTCTTATCCGCTTTTTTGCTAGTTCATTAGAAATAATTTTTCTTGATAGGGAGGGGATCTCCTCTCCAATATTTTATGGGAATGGACCATGGGCTTGTAAAAATAATCGCTGTAAAAACTATAATATACCACTAATAAGAAAATGTGTAAGGAAAATTGGCTATAGTGCCGATGTTTATAGGTTGAAATATTCCTGTCATAAATGTGGTTGCTCCACTATGTTTAGAGGCTCTAACGGTATAGATTACAAAATTACAACTTATAAAGATAATAATTTAATACCTGAAATCGAAATAGGTAATTTGAGACCTCAAGAAAGAAATAAAGAAAAAGACATTGCAAGACTAAATGATACACGAGATAAGATGGTTAGCATTTTAAAAAAAGGTTTGGAAAATCGTAAAAAAATACGAAATGAAAATATAGCTGTGTACGAATGGTTAATAAAACATGATAGAGAATGGTTACAAGCGAGATTACCAGAAATTAATAAAAAAGCACGAAAAATAGATTTTGCTCAATTAGACAAAGAACTTTTAATTAAAATCAAGAATGTTGCTAAAGATATTGATCCGAACTACCCTTTTCGAATTACAAAACAAACAGTGTGTAATCTTTTGGAGACTACTGACCGTAATAGACTAAAAACTTACAGGGCTCCATTACTTCCATTAAGTTATCAAGAGATAGAACAGTATATTGAGTCCAGAAAAGACTTCCTAATCAGAAGCATACCGAGATTTTATAGAAAATTAGTTAGTCGTGGCATTACATCAATGAACATTTATCTATTTAAATCTGCTACGGCTGCCTTTTATCAAGTGGATGCTGAAGAGAATATTGAAATAGAAAAAGAGATAATTAGATTTCTAGAAGAGAGAAACGCTCTAATACAATAAAAATTAAGAGTTTTAAAAAGTTGTAAATGGAAAGAATAGATACTACCAATACTACTTAGGTGGAGTGAGGGGTATGATATTTTTTCCAACTACATATGATGATGAACTCTTTTATAGTGTGATGGCACGCTATCACTGGATATCAGGGAATGAGAACCCGAAAATATCAATGTTAGAAATGTTTGGTTCTACGAATATTTGTGCAACAAAGTTATTTCCTACACATCTGCAGCATCTATGTGAAAGATTACCCCGTCCTAATACGTACACTCCATCTGAGTTTATAGAAGATAATACATTCCTTCCTTACTATGCGAAGTTTATTCCGATTGAAAGATATGAAAAATTAAAAGATATTATGATGTACGGCAACGGAACTTCTGTCTATATGTTACTTGGTATAACAGCGAGTGAAATGAAAAAAGCGAAAGTTCTAAAATTTTGCTCCAGCTGCGTAATTGATGATGAAAAAATATATGGGGAGGCATATTGGCATAGGTCTCACCAAGCAGATAGCATCTCTATATGTTTTAAGCATGGGTGCCATTTACAACTTTCTAATGTAGAAACTAATCAAAGACATAAGCATGCAATGGTGACTTTGAGCAGTTATCTTACTAATGATCATTATTTTCAGAAGAGTGCCGTTGAGTTATTGAACTCAGACCATAATCAGTTTATTGCAGAACAATCGTATTATTTATTAAAGAGCAAAGTGAGTTCAGTTGGGTTAGAGCGATTGAGGCAATATTACATAATGAAACTTAAGGAAAAAGACTTAATAACTAAATCAGAGAGAATCAGATGGATTGAATTAATTTCAAAATTTAATCAATTCTACAGTGAAAGCTTTTTAAGTAGTTTGAACTGCAAAGTTATTGTAGGTGATGAGTATACATGGTTTCATAAAGTACTCCGTTCACCAAGAGTGACGTGTCATCCATTAAGACATATTTTGATTCTAGGATTTTTAGGAGAGACAGTGGACTCCATGTTTGACTATCTTTCTAAGAACAACATCATTGAAAAAAAGAATGATAAAAATATTAGCAGGCCGTTACCTACCTTAGGAGATGGTCATATTAATATTAGGGTTGATTGGAAACAACGTGATTCAGAAATTGCTGAGAGTATCCGTTTGATTGCTGAACAAATTTTTATTGATGAGGATACAATACGAGTAACAAAAACAGAAATTGGAAGGCGTCTTAGAATTCAATCTCTACTTGTAAGAGCTATAGATAAATTACCAGAATCCAAGAAAGCACTAGATGAAGTAGTGGAGTCTGTAGAACATTTTCAGAAAAGAAGAATTAAGAAAACGGTAAAGGAATTAACTAAGGAAAGAGCAGCCGTGCAACCTTGGGAAGTCGCCCGAATTGCTGGGTTAAGAAAGACGTATGCGGATAAATTAAAGAAGGACATAATAAATGAAATAGATATAAATAATCAATGTTTCCGAGGGAATATCAAAGATAGCAATTTAAAATGAAACCTACCTCAATATGTTGAGAGACTGAATGCAGTTTACTTTGATTGCATTCAGTCTCTTTTTACTGGATATTTACTCCATTAGCCTCCCCGTTATATTCTTCAGTAGAAATACTCTCTACGCACTATATGAAGAGCAGGTTCTTATTTTATCCAATTCAGTTGTTTCTTTCTTTAATCTTAGTTTTATTGTTGTATCAAGAGGGAATTCTCTTTTTTTGTCGTATAATGTTAATAATAGGAACTTGTTGTTGAGAAAAGAAGGGTGGGACATAGGTGCATATATCTAAGTTTTATATTTCAGGATATAAGAATGCTAAAGATAGATCTGAAATAAGACTAAACAAAGGACTCAATGTGCTAGTTGGAGAAAATGGTTCGGGCAAGACTACAATTGTTAATGCCCTTAGACTTGTTCTGCGAGAGAACGAGTTTTCATATATGAATATAGATGAAGATGATTTCTATATATCATTGGACAAGCAATATATTGCTCCGGAAATTAGAATAGATCTTACACTCGAGTCCTTGAGTCCAAATGAACAGGTTACATTTTTAAGTTGGTGTGATGCCGACTACAATGCACAATTACATTTAGAGATTAATTCGAATCCTAATAGAAAAGGGTATTATAAAAAAGAAGTTTGGGGAGGAACTTCAAAATCAAGCATTTTTGAAGACGAGACCTTTGATTGTATTGATTGTATTTATCTCCCGCCTCTTCGTGACGCAGAGGAGAAATTGGTTAATGGAAAGAGATCGAGATTAGCCCAGTTACTAAAAAAACAATACGGTGATAATAAAGATTCACTTGTGAAGAACGTAACTGATTTTAATTCTCAAATAACGAGTAATGTTGAGAATAAATATAATGAAATTGAAAAAGCAAAAATCAATATTAATAACAAGCTCGAGGAGACCTTGGGGCAAAGACTTGGTCAGAGTATAAATCTTCAATTTGCGGATACATCTTTTAACAAAATTGTAGAGAGTATAAAAATGGTGTTTTTTCCTGGTATAAAGCAGAATGACTCCGATAAATTTAGGGATATAGCTGTTAATAGCTTAGGATATAATAACTTTTTATATATAGCTACCGTATTTGCAGAGCTTGAGCTATTAAAAGACAATAACATGATGACTGTATTATTAATTGAGGAGCCAGAAGCTCATTTGCATCCTCAGCTTCAAGTCAAATTCATAAAGTATTTAGAAGACATAACCCGAAACTCGGAAAATCTACAGGTCGTTATTACAACTCATTCTCCAGTACTTGCTTCTTCTATAGACATAAATAATTTAATTCATATATCACAGAAGGAAGAGAGGGTTAGTGCAATTCCGTTAAAAGAAATCGATCTAGGAGAAAGCAAAAACTATATTAACAGGTGGCTAGATGTAACTAAATCTGCACTGCTATTTTCAAAAGGTATAATTCTTGTGGAGGGTATTAGCGAGGCTATGCTAATACCAACATTAGCAAAGATAGTACTAGCTGAATATAACAAAACGGCGCTCGATAATTTTGATACATTACTACCAACATCTCTAGAGGAAGCTGGCGTGTCTACGATAAATATCAATGGAATTAACTTTAAACATTTCATGAAATTCTTTTCGAATTGTGATGGTAGCACTGGTGATATACATTTACCAATTTTATGTTCAGGAATTACGGATAATGATCCGCCAAAACTAGAAGTACTTGTGTATGATAAAAATGGCGAATTGAAAACAGATAAAGATGACGAGCCTTTAACTAAACTTCAAGATATATTTCCTTTACCAAGTGAATTTCCTGCTGGAGCGAATAGTGCACTTCAATTAATGGATGATATTAATAAGAGTGAATGGGGGCGGTTATTTTCTTCTCCGTTAAAGACATTTGAATACGATTTAGCGATAAATAGAAACACGAATTTAATGGCAAAAGTAATTGGCGAAATATGGCCTACTGAGGGGAAAGTAAAGCAGCGTTGCTCTTCAATATCCTTAAAAAATAATAAGTACGATAATGAACATGAGCTAAGAGAGGATACTGAATTTATTTTTAAGCATATTGATACTGATGAGGTCGGAAAAGGGATCTACGCACAGAAATTAACAGACTATTTGGAGTCACAAATAAGAGAGCAACTGGATAAAGTTGATGCTACAAAATCAAACGTTAATGATATTTACTTGAATATAAGCAAAATTATTAATATTCCTGATTATATTAAGAAGTCAATAATATGGTCATGCAGTGGTGGTGTAGCATGAACAAGGAAGAAATGGAGCAGGAAATAATACATACTTTGAGTTTGAATAAAGAGGCCGTGGATTCCTATATTTCACTTATTGATAGTAAAGTGAGGGAAAAAACAGAGCAGCAACTAAAGTATGTTCTCTCACCTGCCAAGGAAAACATCTTTTTAGAGGCTTGTGCAGGGAGTGGCAAAACCGAGGTTGTTGGAATGAAAGCTGCATTTGAGATCAGGAAATGGCATTCAACTAATAGTGGTATTGCGGTGCTTACATTTACTAATGAGGCGACTGATACTATCAAAGAACGAGTGAAAATCTTTTCAGGATTAACTTCGTTGTATCCTCACTATATAGGAACCTTATCAGGATTCATACATGGATTTATTGCGCAGAGTTTCGGATATAAATTTTCAAAACATAAAAATAGGGAAGGCGACACTTCTTATAGACTGATTGATAAGAGTTTGGCTGTTTATGATAACCACTGGTTAAAGAAATATAAGATTCCTTATTTAAACTATACTTCATCAGGTCAAGATGTATACGCAAATCAAATTTATTATGATCATAAAGTTAACGACATCATAATTCATTATTCGGAGAACTATAAAATTTCATTAAAAGACTATTATCAGTTAACTGAGGTGCAAGAATTTATCCAAAGCTTTCGCGATAAGAAAGGGAATAAACATTTATTAAGTTTTGAATTTATAAAGAATGAAATTGGTAAAATAAAGAAAACTTTTTTTGAGGATGGGTTTGCCAACTTCGAAGATATGAATTATATAGCATATAGAGTTTTAAAGAAGAGTGATCATTTAGCTGCACTCCTGGCTGCGAGGTTTCCTTTAATTATTGTAGATGAATGTCAGGATCTCTCATGGATTGAAATTAATATTCTTGATCAATTAAAGAATGCTGGTACTTTTCTTCATTTTGTTGGGGATCTTAATCAATCAATATATGAATTTAAGGATGCAGATCCAGTAACCACCAAACAATATTTATCTGTATTTGAGAAATATTTTTTAACTGATAACTTTAGAAGTTGCCATTCTATTGTAAACACATCTAACAAGTTGTTAGGTGTTTTATTACCTATACGTGGTTTGGAGATTGATAAATATGGTGAAAAGAGTGTTTGTTATTTAGAATATCGCGACCTTGCATCTTTGAAGCAAAAGTATATAGAATTTCTTAAGGAAGTAGAAATACCCTTTAATAATTCGGCTATTTTAGTCCGACAACAAAACATGAAACTAGACTTAGAAACGAATTTTAGAGAAAGTAAACATTTAATCTTAGATGCTCTGCAACTTTGGATTGAAAATACACCAAGATCACGAATGTTAGCTTTAGAGCTTGCAAGTAGATATATGCATAGGTGGTTTGGAGGAGCAACGACAAGGAAAAATTATAATTGTCCAAGTTCTATTGATTCTGCTTATAGATGGAGAATCTTTATCAAAGATTTTTTGAATGGATGTTCTGCAGTTTCTGATCTAGTAAGATTTGATGGTATCAATTATTCAACGTGGTACAAGAACTTCAATAATAACTTCTTGAGTATAGTGCAAGAGGCATATCAAAACTTAGAAATTTGTGATAGTGAGAAAAGAGGTTTTTATGAAATACCTAAGATGATCTCACCTAGAGGTACTGCCAAACAAGACATTACTGTTTACAACATACCGGATAAAATAAATCTGATTTCAGTCAACACCATTCATTCAGTTAAAGGGCAAGCTTTTGATAGTGTAATGGTGGTTTCTAGTCTGAAAAATACAGGGAGTGGGCATTGGAAAAAGTGGATCGAGAAAGAACTTGAATCTGGACGTATAGGATACGTTGCAAATACTAGGGCCAAGTATTCTTTGGTTTGGGGTGTGCCGGTATTGAGTAAAGAAGACAGGGAATTACTTGAATCTTATGGTTTTAAACGAGCAGACTAAACGAAGGTTTCTGAAGAACGGCTATCCCTTTTGGATGGCCGGTTTTTTTTATTTATAGCTTTAAGAATTACTGTTCGCCATATTTTCACCATCTTCTGAGATATAATTATATGTAATAATAAGGGTGACTAGATCTTGGAGGTGAACCATGATTATTTTAAATTTCTATGGAAATATTGAACCGACTATTATATCTAAAAAATTAGGTGTTGGAATATCAAATCCACCTAGTGATTGGATAAAGGGATTGCAGGACGATATGCTAGAAGAGATGCTAGTATATGAACATAATTTAAAGATATGGGGAAAAAGAGAATTTAAGAACAGTAAGCTTAGTAATTATGATCTTGCTGAGTTAGTCAAAAAGGCGAAATGGAATATTTCTTTAGAGGACCATAATTCCGAATTAGAAGTAATAGCAAGAAATCTTGTCGCCATTGATGTATTGGATTTTGAAAATTCATATTTACAATTAAAAAATGACGCAATGGATAGCCCTACATGTGAAGTTTCATTTCCACTAAAGTTCATAAATTTTTGCAATAAAATTCAAAATTCAAGTAAAGGGAAGGACTCGTTAAACAAAAGGATACCATTTTCAACTTTTTCTTCAGATGAATTTAACGAGAAGCCGCGCATTCTGAATTTTTTTCGTGCAATGTTAAACTCACAATTGGATTTTGAAAACTATAATAAAGAGTGTATGTCTTCATTAGTTAAAGTAGGAGCACAGATAGATGATTATTTGCAAAAGGAAGAGGATTTTTGGATTTTAGATTACATAATAAATTCAATGTATCATGATCGCGATTATAATGCTTACCATATTTTTAAAGTGATGTCCTTAATTGAAATGTTAATCATAAACCCTTCAGGAAATGGGAGAACCGTTGGAGAATTAGAAAGAAAGCTACCCCTATTCTTAAAGGATTTACGATTAGGAACTACTAAAAAAGTTAATTTTGCTCAGATAATGAGACAACTCAGAAATAAAATAGCCCATGGGGATTTTAGAGCTATACAAAAGTTATTAAAACGTTATAGAGATGAATTTATGATTAATTACCAATATGATGAATTTGAATATAGCATAGAAAATTGGACTTACTTAAATATCTGCTGTCGACTAGATGAAGTATTAAATGAAATTGTATGGGAGCTTATAACAAATAAAAATCAGCTGAGGGCACTTCAGTATGCATAAAGACATTGGGAGTATAGGAGGGACTACTCAAATGTTCTACTATTTCGGAGTACAAACTTTAATGTAATTAGAGTTTTTGGGAGGTTTTCTTGGACACCAACTTTAATGTAACTAATAAAGTGGGCTGAAAGACAGAAAAGACTTGATTTACCTCAGTTTCTAAGTAACCAACTTTAATGTCACCGAACACCTGTCCATTGATAAAAAAGTAGGAACCAGTAAAAAAAGTATGGTACCAATGTTAAAAGTGTGGAACTAGGTAAAAAAGTGTGGAACCTTAAATAATGAGTCGTCCTGAATTATAGGACGGCTCATTTTAATATTACGGTAGTATTGTTTGAGAGGTATTAATTAGTTAAATGATGATGTGTTTATAATGAACGGGGTAATTAAGGCTGTGTCCCCGGTTATTGCACTCGCTTTTTTGGGTGCAATAGACATGTAACCGGATTAGTTAGTGAATTACCTCTACCATTAAGCATGCATATCTCTGCATGCTTTTTTGCGTAATTACTTAAATAAAATAGTAGTAGTCTAAATCTTTATTTTTTCATCCACAACTACCACTTTTTTTGTATATGAGATTAGTCAGATACTCTTTCACGAGATTGCAGCATATTGTATAATCTACAAGTTTATTTTATTTACCAAATCCATGGCAGAGACTTTAAGCCAGTCGTCAGAACCAATCTTATCTAAGATATCTTCCCTTTTTAGAGAAGCCTGATAAGATTCGTAGGAATCGTTATATTCAAATTGCTTTATATAGTTATTCCCTTCGTTATCCGTTACGTACATATAATACTCCGAATTTGAATCGGCTCCTTCGTATGAATATTGTAGAATATAAATACGATCAACTTTTTCAAAAGAAGGCAGGGAAGTCTGGATTCCGTCTTTTTTCCAATTGTAAAATTGTTTCAACAGTTGAGAGTCCCCTACCATATCAATTAGTTCTGGTTGAATTTTAGTTGAATCAGTTCTGTAAAGAGAGATATAAATGGTGGTTGGGATTTGATTATGCAATGACTGTTCTTTATTGTCTGCTCCTTTTGAACAAGCTGTAAAAATCAAAACGCTAATTAAAATTATAGGGAAAATAAATCTGATTTTCATAGAGTTCTCCTTTATTTTTTTCTCATAAAAGGGTTTTTATGGTATATTTAGAATATTATGATTATACCATATAAAAAGGAAGGTGTGTTCTTTGAATTCGTTTACTAGTTTTTTTAGAAAATCTATTGCTCTCGCTGCCTCTGCTGTTTTGCTTATGGTACCACAGTTTACATTGGCGTCACCGGAAAATGGGAATTCGCAAGAAGGAAATGATCTAAGTTCTGTTAGTGAAATGAGGCAATATTTGAAGATTAAGAAAGACGTTAATATCCTACTGTATGATGAATCTGGAAAAATTATTAATGAATTCCATAGTGATGGCAACGAAATTCAATATCATTATGATACCGATGGCAATATGATTGAATCTACAGATGCTTTCAACGGCAAACAGGTATATGAGAGAGATGAATCAAAAAAGATAAGAGTTATTAAGACATATAATAATAATAAATTGGCGGCGGAAAAGAAACTTGATGGAATTGGAGTAGAAAGTGAAATTGTCACTCCTTTTGATACGAATTTGCTTATTGCTCCTTTATCGACTACAGTTTATGAGGATACCATTATTAATGGGATAGATATGAATCAACTTATTTCAGACGCTCAATTTACAAATAGTTCAACCATGACCTCGGCATCAATCCAGTCATTCCTTACTTCCAAGAATTCAATACTAAAGGATACAGTACTGATCTACTATTTAGATTCTTCTGGCAAACCCTATTTTAAGGGAGATACTATTAACGCCGCTTCATCTATCGCTAGCAGTGCGCAGACCTATGGTATAAACCCTAAAGTTATACTAGCTACCCTACAAAAAGAATCTTCCTTAGTTTCGGCGACCCCTGGTTCAGTAGCGTACTCATCTAGACGCTTTTTTTACGCAATGGGATACGGTGCAACAGACGGCGGCGATGATTATACAAAGGGCGGATTTAATCAACAAATTTCAGGTGGAGCCTCTACACTGAAAAACCGATATAATCAAGCTCCGACAACTGGATATCCTAAAGTATTTACAAACATTAATTTTGGGAATACAGTGACTTCTAATGGAGTAACTTATAAAAACTACGTCTGGGTAAAAAATAAAGCTACTTATTCTTTATATGTTTATACTCCACACACAATTGATACCTCCTTATTACCTACAGTTGGCGGAGGGAATTACCTTTTTGTTAATATTGCTAAAGGCTGGTGGGGAACCACCCTTTGGAACTAAGAATAAATTAAAGTAAGCAAATAGGGCTGGTCTAAAAGTCAATGATATGACTTCTGGACAGCCTTTTTTATATTTTTTATAAAATGAATATGATTCTGTATGCAGGTACATAAAGTGAGTAATATGACGAGAATATCTAATTTATAATGATTAACAAATTCATTACCTTAACAAAACAGCGGAAGCCATGACTTTTTGCCAAGGCTACCGCTGTTTTTAATTGAGTCCAGCCTTATGCTTTATTCCCTTTCCATTGAGGCTACGTCTTCGAAACCTCCGGCGCAACCGCAGCCGGTTCTCTAAAAGACGCTGCAGACAGCCTGCGGACCCCATAATAGACAAGGCCTGCTGCCAGCCAGCTGGTGCCAAGAATCAGGGAGGCGGAGTCCAGCAGGGCAATGAGATACAGCACAAATCCGGCGCCGAACAGCGGGCAGATAAGGCGGATCAGGATATCGCGGAAAGCCCTCTGCTTCTGGCGCAGGATGTAATGGGAAATGACCGAGAGATTCACAAACAGGAAGGCGGTCAGAGCGCCAAAGCTGACGAATTTAATGGCAGTCTCCAGGCTGATGAACAGCGCAGAGAGTGAGACAATGCTCATTAGCACGATATTGAATACTGGCGTACGTGTTTTGGGATGGATAGATGCGAACTTTCCGGGCAACAGGGAGGTCCGGCCCATGACGAACAGGAGGCGGGTGACGGTAGTCATGGAGGAGAGCCCTTGAGATAGTATGGAGAAAATAATGACAAAGGTGAATACTGCCGCCAGCACACTTCCGCCGATATTTTGCATCAGCTCATATCCTGCAGAATCCACATGGCTGTAGGCGAAGGAAGGGACAATCCATTGAATCAGGTACGCTGTAATGAAATACATGACTCCCGCTGAGAGAACAATGATCAATATGGCCCGTGGAATAGTCTTTTTGGGCTCCTTGGTTTCCTCAGCCATCGTTGTGATTGAATCGAATCCGAGGAATGAAAAGCAGACGAGGGACGCTCCTGCCAGGATAGCCGAGAACGAGACGCCTTCTTGTGCCGCCAGCGGATTGAGGTCGGCTGTAATGCCCCCATACAGAGCTTTATAGACGAGCAGGGCGCAGAAGCCGGCAATAAAGAGGATTTGCATAAATACGAAAAGTTTGCTGATGTTTGCGAGCGGTTTTATCCCGATTATATTTATAATCATGACGATTAATGTCAGTAAAATAATCCAGGCGGATGAAGGGATTGCGGGGAATTGGGCATTCAGGTTGACCCCGAACATCAGGACTGCCACAATGCAGGAAAACAAGTAATCCAGCAATATGGCCCACCCCACTAAGAAGCCAAGAAACGGATTCATCGCCTTGGACACATAGGTGTAGGCAGAGCCGGAGACCGGGAAGGCACGGGCCATTTGGCCGTAGCTTAATGCTGTAAACAAAATAGCGATAAATGCAAGCATATAGGCCGCAAGGAGCATACCGCCGGAACTTTCATGCAGGACTCCAAAGCTGGTGAAAAAGATCATCGGCGACATCCACGCAAGACCCATCGTAACGACATGAGACAGTGATAAATCTCTTTTAAGCGTAACTGTATTTTTCATCCGTTCTCCAACTCCCTCTCTTTAACACGATCGCCAGCACATTAACAAAATGTCATAAGAACTTACATGCGAATTGAATGAGTCGACTATAACAGGCTTTTTTTCTGCTTGTAAATAGGAACGTAAGTTCTAATTTTCTCTAATACCTAACATGATTATTATAAAAATGCCTGATTTATGAAAAAATTTAACTTTTTGTTGCCCGTTTAAAATTTATGTGTTAGTGTTGTTGACATCAAAACTTTATAGAATGTCTTCTAGGGTTCCGGGACACTGAATTGTCCGGCTGGTCCGAGAGAAGACGCACGGGGTGACTGTAACCCGGTGTCCACGGCGGGATAAAAGCCCGGGAGAATCTGACAGAGCAACAGCAATGTGCTCTGAAAGCTTCTCCCGGGCTTTTTTTTATTTATCATTCACTAGGAGGTATCCTCATGCACTCATTCACGATTCAAGCGGGAGGCAAGTGGTCCGGCCGCATTGCCAAGGGGAAGTCCATTACATTCACGGCGGAAAGCGACCGGGCAAATCTGTCGGTGCTGCTGTACCACGCCTGGTATCCTTCGGAGCGCTATAACATGCCTGACACGCTGAAAGCTCAGCATACTGCATTTTTGACGGCGGGAAATGTTCTGATGAGTGATCAGGGAAGAGTGCTGGCCTCTATCACCCGGGATACAGCCGGATGGCATGATCCTCTGGCCGGTTACACAACGAGACAAATGACAGATGAGAAGTACGGGCTGACCAATTACCAGAATGAACGGAATGAATGGTACCGCAGCGGTGCCGAGAATTTAATTGTTGAACTCTACCGGAACCAGCTGACACCCCGTGATTTAATCCCTCCGGTGAATCTGTTCTCCAAAGTGATTTGTGAGCTGGATGGTTCCATGCATTACGCCCGGCAGGAAACCGCTGGACATTCGGTAACGCTCCGCACGGAGATGGATCTTTTGCTGGTATGCTCCAATACCCCGAATCCGCTGGATCCCGATACACGCTACCCGGCTTCGGAAATTCATATTCAGGTAACCGGGGCAGATGCGGTAAAGGAAGATGATCCATGCGTAACGCACTGCGCGGAGAACAGAAGAGCCTTTGAGAATACATGGAATGCCGATTTGCTGATGAGAGGGGCTGGACTGTGATGACAACTTATACTTTTGAGCCTGTGTTAAGTAAACTGGACCCTGCGTCTGCAGCGGTTGATTGTATTATTCCGGCCGGGGAAGGCTGGCTGCATGATCTGCTGCCGGGCCAGGTTCTCCGGATTGTCGATGTGGAAGGAAATCAGGCGGTTGACACACTCTTTTATTCAACGGAAGATCCGGGAGACCATTACAGCGCCATCCGGACAATTACGAATCAGCATAATCTGTATTTGACTGCAGGCTCCGTCCTGCTGGCCGAATCCGGCCGTGAGCTGCTGAAGATTACCGCGGATACCTGCGGCCGTCACGATACGGTGGGCGGAGCCTGCTCCGCCCAGAGCAATACGGTGCGGTACTCGCACGACACGCTGCCGATGCATAACTGCCGTGACACATTTATGCTCATGCTGTCCGGACGCAGTGAATATACAAAGCGGGATCTCGCCCCGAATGTGAACTTTTTTATGAATGTGCCTGTGACACCCGATGGAAAGCTGACGTTTGCAGACGGGGTATCTGGTCCGGGGCGCTATGTTGAACTGACTGCCCTTGCTCCGGTTACCGTGCTGATCAGCAACTGCCCTCAGCTTAACAATCCGTGCAATGCTTATAATCCTACACCGGCTCAGGTATTGATCTGGAATGGGGATGGAGGTGGTTCCGATGTTTAAAAAAGTTCTGATTGCCAACCGCGGTGCCATCGCCGTGCGGATTATCCGTACGCTGAAGAAGATGGGAATCGCCTCTGTTGCTGTCTACACCGAGGCAGACCGGGACAGTCTGCATGTAGAACAGGCAGATGAAGCGCTGCTGATCGGGGAAGGGGCAGCAAAAACAAGCTATCTGAACGCGGAGCTTATCCTGAGCAAAGCGCTTGAAGTGGGTGCTGACGCAGTACATCCTGGATACGGCTTCCTCAGCGAGAATGTTTCTTTTGCGAGAGCCTGCTTGGATAACGGCATTGTGTTCATCGGCCCAACTCCCGGGAATATCGAGTTATTCGGGCTCAAGCACACGGCCCGGGCGATTGCAGAACAGGCGGGGGTTCCGCTGCTATCCGGAACCGGCCTGATTCAGAACCTCGAAGAAGCCGTCAGGAAAGCCGGAGAGATCGGATATCCTGTCATGCTGAAGAGCACTGCAGGCGGTGGCGGAATCGGTATGCGCATCTGTCCGAGTGAAGCGGCTTTGACTGAAGCCTATGATTCGGTTACACGGCTGGCCGCGGCCAACTTCAACGACGGCGGTGTGTTTCTGGAGAAGTATATTGCCCGGGCCCGCCATGTTGAAGTGCAGATCTTCGGCAACGGCACCGGAGAAGCGGTTGCGCTCGGTGAGCGGGATTGCTCCGTGCAGCGCCGGAACCAGAAGATCATTGAGGAGACACCGGCGCCGCTTCTGCCGGAGAAGACGCGCAGAGCAATGCTGGATAGTGCAAGACAGCTGGCCATGGAAGCCGGTTACCGCAATGCGGGTACCGTAGAGTTTCTCTACGATCCCGAGGCGGACCGGTACTATTTCCTTGAAGTGAATACCCGCCTGCAGGTCGAACATGGTGTTACTGAAGAAGTATGCGGCATTGACCTTGTAGAGTGGATGGTGCAGGAGGCGGCAGGTGAGCTGAATCAGCTGGAGGAACGGCTGCGGAAGCCTCAGGGACATAGTCTGCAGGTGCGGTTATATGCGGAGGATTGTTATCATGATTTCCGGCCGAGCGACGGGCGGATCGACAGTGTAATCTGGCCGGAAGGGGTCCGGGTAGAGACGTGGATACAGCCGGGGCTGCAGGTTACAACCCTGTATGATCCGATGCTGGCAAAAATCATTGTACACGCCGGCACCCGCGAAGAAGCTATTCATAAAATGATTGGCAGTCTGGAACAGCTGCGCGTATACGGAATTACGACTAACCAATCTTATATTGCAGCATTTCTCGGGACGGATTCCTTCCGTGAAGGGCTGGTCTATACAAGCATGCTGAACGGATATCTCTCTGCCGAACGGGCCATAGAGGTTATCGACGGCGGTGTCCAGACGTCAGTACAGGATGTACCGGGACGGATCGGGTATTGGGACATTGGTGTCCCGCCTTCAGGTCCGATGGACGCGCTGGCGTTCCGGATCGGCAACCGGCTGCTTGGCAATACGGAACAGGCCGCGGGGCTGGAGATGACGCTTCGCGGGGGAAGCTACCGCTTCCGCGATGAAGTCCGCTTCGTGCTTACAGGAGCCGACATGGGGGCTGCTCTGGACGGAATTCCGGTTCCGCTGTATTCGCCGGTAATTGCCCCGGCCGGCTCTGTGCTTACCCTGGGTGAATCCAAGCTGGGGATGCGCGGGTACATGCTGGTTGACGGAGGGTTTGACATGCCGCTGACGCTAGGCAGTGCCTCGACGTTTACGCTGGGAGGCTTCGGCGGTCATGCCGGCAGCGCATTGCGTCCAGGTTCCGTACTGCGCATCAAGCCAAGTACAGCTGCGGCAGGCACCGCACAGGATATGCACCCGTTGCCCGGTATCTCCCGTCCAGCTTTGGCAAAGGAATGGAGCATTGGTGTCATTCCCGGACCGCACTGCACCCAGGAATATTTACTGCCCGCCTATATGGAGCAGCTGACAGAGACGGAATGGGAGGTTCACTTCAACAGCTCCCGCACAGGGGTGAGATTAGTGGGACCGGCGCCGCTGTGGGCCCGCGAGGATGGAGGGGATGCCGGACTTCATCCGTCGAACATTCACGACAACGCTTATGCAGTCGGCGCCCTGGATTTAACCGGAGATATGCCGATTATACTCGGACCGGACGGTCCCAGCCTGGGCGGATTTGTCTGCCCTGTCACGACAGCCACGGCGGAGTTATGGAAGATCGGCCAGCTGCGTCCTGGAGATACGGTCCGTTTCCAATTGATTACGGTGGAGGAAGCTGAACAGTTATGGCTGGAGCAGGAGAGCTTCCTGGACTGGATCGGCTCAGAACGGCAGCAAGAAGATACTCCTGCAATACCTGTGTTGCCTGTGGCTTCATCCGGCAGCTACATGCCGCTGCTGGCCCATGAAGAAGAAGGACGCCGGTTTAGGATTGTGATCCGCTGCTCCGGAGACGAGAATATTCTGGTGGAATACGGGGAACGCGAGCTGGATTTGCTGTACCGTTTCCAGGTCTACGTGCTGATGCAGGCTGTACAGGATAGCGGCCTGATCCCATATATTGAGATGACACCGGGTATCCGTTCCCTGCAGATTCATCTGGACCGCAGAAAGATTACGGTGAAGGAAGCAGCGGCGCTTGTCCTGGACATTGACCGGGAGCTTCCGTCCCTCGACTCCATTGAAGTTCCTTCGCGTATCGTGAACCTGCCTTTATCCTGGGATGATCCTGCCACCCGGCTCGCCATTGAACGGTATCAGCAGAATGTACGTCCGGACGCCCCGTGGTGTCCAAGTAATCTGGAGTTCATCCGCCGGATGAACGGTCTGGAATCCATTGATGAAGTCGCAAATGTTGTGTTTAATGCCTCTTACCTTGTAATGGGCCTGGGGGATGTCTATCTGGGTGCTCCTGTCGCGGTTCCGCTTGATCCGCGGCACCGTCTGGTCACGACTAAATACAATCCGGCACGTACCTGGACCCCTGAAAATGCTGTCGGCATTGGCGGTGCCTATCTCTGTGTATATGGGATGGAAGGACCCGGGGGCTATCAGTTCGTCGGCCGGACGGTACAGATGTGGAACAAGTTCCGGGAGACGGCTAATTTCGAGCCGGGTAAGCCTTGGCTGCTGCGTTTCTTCGATCAGATCCGTTTTTATCCGGTATCCGAGGAAGAGCTGCTGCAAATGAGAGAAGACTTTCCGCGGGGAGCATTTACTGTTGAAGTAGAAGAAACCACCTTTAAGTTAAAAGAATATCTGGAATGGCTGGATACGATTCAAGGCGAGGCCTCGGGTTTCCGGGAGCTGCAGCAGGGGGCGTTTCAGCAGGAGCGGGAGCGCTGGAAGGAGCTTGGGATTGCCGAGCATATTGCGGAATCGGAAGCGGCGGCTGCTCAAGGAAGCAGTTCTCTGCCTGAAGGAAGCGCAGGAGTGAACAGCCTGATGCCGGGAAGTGTCTGGAAGGTTATTGCTGAGCCCGGCCAGCGGGTACGCAAGGGAGAAACAATTATAATAGAAGAAAGTATGAAAATGGAGTTCCCGCAGCAGGCACCGATGGATGGTATCATTGCCGAAATATTTGTCTCTCCGGGAGATCAGGTACGTGCCGGCGATCTTATAGCCGCAATCTATCCGGTACAAGAGGAGGCGGCGTCATGAGTACAGATAAAGTCCCTTTTCAGGTGACGATAAGTGCACTGCACCGCGGCTACCGCTCCGGGTGGTTTACGGTAGATGAGGTTATTGATGTTATCATAGAGCGGTCCAGGGAGGATGCAGACATGGCCATCTGGATTCTGCCGCCTGCACTGGAGAGGATCAGGCCTTATCTGGAACGCCTGAAGGAAATGAATCCGGAGGATTCTCCGCTGTGGGGGATTCCCTTCGCAGTGAAGGATAATATTGAAGTGGCGGGATGGCCGGTCACCGCTGCCTGTCCGGACTTCAGCTATGAGCCTGGCCAACACGCAGCCGTAGTGGAACGTCTCCTTGCAGCAGGAGCAATACCGGTAGGCAAGACCAATTTGGACCAGTTCGCTACAGGGCTAGTCGGTACACGAAGTCCGTATGGAGCGGCGCATAATGCGCTTAGACCGGAGCTTATCAGCGGCGGCTCCAGCTCCGGCTCTGCTGTTGCTGTTGCCCGGGGGCAAGCGGCTTTCGCGCTGGGGACAGACACAGCGGGATCAGGACGGGTACCGGCTGCTTTGAACGGACTGATCGGCTACAAGCCAGCCCTGGGCGCTTGGCCATCTTCGGGGGTGATCCCGGCCTGCCGGAGTCTCGATTGTGTTACGGTATTCGCGCGTGTAATAGAAGACGCAGAGTCTGTCGACGGACAGGTGCGCGGCCATCTGCCATCAGATCCGTATTCTGCCGGCCGTCCGCTGGGGCGCGCAGCCATGCCGGAAGTGTTCCTGATTCCTAAGGGTCCTTTGGAATTCTTCGGTCCTTTTGCCGAGGCTTACTCCGAAGCCTGGGAACGGGCGAAACAGAGACTTGTTCAAACAGGGCATAAAGTGGAAGAAGCCGACATTTCACTGTTCCAGGAAGCAGCAGCGCAGCTTTATGAAGGGCCGTGGGTAGCGGAACGCTGGGCGGATCTGGAGAGCTTCATCTCAAGCCATCCCGGCTCCGCGCTGCCGGTTACAGAGCAGATCCTCCGCTCGGGTTCGCGGGCGGATTTTACAGCAGCGGCTTTATTCCGTTCGCAGCACAGGCTTGCTGAAATCCGCGGCGAGGTCCGCAGGCTGCTGAACAATGCCGTGCTGGTCCTGCCGACAGCAGGCGGCACATGGACACGGGAGCAGGTTGCAGCTGATCCTGTGGCTGCCAACAGCAAAATGGGTCTCTACACCAATCACTGCAACCTGCTTGATCTTAGTGCCGTTTCGATCCCGGCGGGTGAAGCAGAAGAACGGCTGCCTTTTGGCATTACTCTGTTCACCCTGCCGGAGAAGGAAGCCAATCTTGGAGCAGCTGCCCGCGCACTGACAAGCCAAACAAAGGACGTGACAGTTGCCGTATGCGGTCTCCATATGCGGGAGATGCCCTTGGAAAGGCAGATGCTTGAACTGGGTGCCGAGTTCCTTGAAGAGTCTGAAACGGCCGCTGTATATGAACTATACATGCTGCCGACAAGTCCGCCAAAGCCGGGGCTGATAAGGACATCCGGCAATGGAGCTGCCATCCGCCTGGAATTGTGGAAGATGTCAGCGGCGTCCTTCGGACATTTCACAGCGTCCATACCGGCGCCTCTGGGAATCGGCAGAATTGAGCTGGCAGACGGACGCCAAGTATCCGGTTTTCTGTGCGAGTCCTATGCCGCGGAACAATCGCGGAATATTACTTCAGCCGGAGGCTGGAGGAATGCAATAACGCTTTTCCAGAAATAAACGATGCAGCTGCTAACCTCCTCTTCAATAGTTAAAGCCGTCCTGTAAATACAGGACGGCTTTTTTGCCGTATTAAGGTTTGTTTTTTTTAGGATGAAATATATTACAAATCGACTCTCAAGGTACCCAGCATTTTGGCGAATACCGGATCGTGATAGGACATGAACAGCGTGTTCCCGGTATCAAGCGCGGAAATTTCCGCGAGTTCATCTGCGCTTAGCTCAAAATCGAAAATGGCGAAATTTTCAGCGATCCGCTCTTTTCTCACTGATTTTGGAATCACGACGATATTACGCTGAACCAGCCAGCGCAGCACGACCTGGGCGACGGACTTGCTGTGTCTGCCTGCGATTGAGGCCAGCACTTCGTTGCCGAACATATTACCCAGTCCTTCAGCGAACGGCGCCCATGACTGGTGCTGCACGCCCTGTTCTTTCATAAAAGCGGCGCTTTCACTCTGCTGGTAGAACGGATGCGTCTCCACCTGGTTGACGGCAGGCACGATTTCGTTATGCACGATAAGGTCCATCAGACGGTCGGGCAGGAAGTTGCTGACGCCAATCGCCCTGATTTTGCCTTCGCGGTACAGCTCTTCCATCGCGCGCCAAGCACCATAGTAATCACCGAACGGCTGGTGGATTAAGTATAGATCCAGATAGTCGAGCTGGAGCTTGTTCAGGGATTTCGCAAAGGCCAGCTTGGCACTCTCGTAGCCGGCGTCCTGAACCCAGAGCTTGGTCGTGATGAACAGCTCCTCACGCGGTACGCCGCTGCGCTTGATTGCGCGTCCGACCGCTTCCTCGTTCAGATAACCTGCGGCAGTGTCGATCAGGCGGTAGCCGGTCATCAGCGCTTCATATACCGCATTTTCGCATTCTTCAGCATCAGGAATCTGGTAGACGCCGAAGCCGATGATTGGCATAGCAACTCCGTTGTTCAATGTTACGGTCTGCATTGTAATTCCTCCTAGTGATTTAAATGTAGGGCAGCAAACGGCGCGTATCCCGGGAAGGAGATACTGCAGCGGGGCTTCCGCTTGCGGCGGGCTTGCATTACAATCAGCTTAAGACCTTCGTGTTACACGAAGTCAAGCGGCCTTTATAAAAATTCATGAACCAAGGAGTTTTCCTATGTATACAGTCAAAGAAGCCGCCCGGTTAACGGGACTCACTGAGCATGCCGTGCGCTTTTACACAGATAAAGGCCTGGTGCCAAGCTTGCAGCGCGATCACAACAACATCCGGATGTTCGACGAAGAATCAGTCAACTGGCTGCATGGCGTCAAATGCCTCAAGCAATCCGGGATGCCGATTGAAGCCATCAAAACGTACGTCGATCTCTGCCTCGAAGGGGATGAGACGATTCCGCAGCGCTTCGCACTCATTATGGAGCATAAAGAAGCGGCACTTGCCCAGCTCGAAGAAGCCAAACGGCATGTGGCCCATCTGGAACAAAAAACGGCCTTGTATCAGGCTATTCTGGAGCAGCGCCTGCCGGATTCGGCCAATCCCGCCAACTGGGACGAAATTCAGCATATGCATGCGGATGTGTTCTACTCGCCTCCTGTCCGTAAGGCGTAAGGGAAGGCCCGCGCCGGTAGTACAAAGCAGCCCGTTTTTCCGCCGGATCTTAATGCAATCTTAATACTCTGATGGAATCCCTAATCCTACATTAACATTCTAAATGCTAGACTGTGTTTGGGATTAGATTATGCACCCTGCCCGTGATATGCGGGCAGGGTGGTTTTCCGTTTGGACTTTTTTTTAACTGATATGAGGTGATGAGCTTGGCAGTTGCAATCCTGAATGGAACTTCGCTCTACTATGAGCGGGAAGGGAGCGGCCAGCCAATTGTATTTATTCATGGACACGGTCTGACACATACGATGTTCAAGTCCCAGCTGGAGTTTTTCTCCGAGGACTATCAGGTGATCCTGTGTGATTTGCGGGGAAACGGGAAGTCGGGCAGGCTGATGCAATCCAAAGAGAAGGTTATTGAGACACAGGGTACGGATCTGATCATGCTGCTGAACGAGCTTAACTTGCGGGATGCAGTGTTTGTCGGCGTCTCTTACGGCGGTCTGGTTGCACAGTATATTGCCAGGGAATATCCCGAACGGGTCAAAGCGGTGGTGGTCGCGGACAGCTTCTGCCGGGGGGATTCTTCCTCCTTCTCCCTGATCGATAAGCTTCAGGTGGCTGCAGCCTATTGCAGCTGGTTCACCTATTATGCGCCCAGCGAGCTGGTGCTGCCTTCCATACGTCTGATGTATCAGCGGTGGGGGCTGGCCTATCAGGTGATCCGCAGCAGCATGCTGGAGAAACGTCCGCGCGAGCTGTATAAGCAAAGACTGGCGATGGCCCGGCCGGATGCTGCCCCTTTTCATAAGGGATATCCTCATCCTGCGTTATTTCTGGCGGGAGATGGTATGGAATACGGTGTTCTTTGTATGAAAGACATGGCGGAGCAGGTGCCGCATGCACAATTTGCCGTCATTCCGGACGCCTTAAATCCCAGCAACCTGTGCCAGCCCGAAATATTCAATCAGCTGCTCAGCCAGTTTCTGGAGAAGGTGCATCTGAACCGGAAACGTCTGATAGAACATGGCATCTAACCCGTACGCATAGAGAGAGCGGAGCTGTCATGTGAAGTGTTCGGTCACGGAATGTTGTTCTGTGGTCTTTTTTTATTCTGTTTATTCACAGGAGTGGTGAAGAAACCATGATCTCATTTTTAAAAAGATTCCTGATCGGCCGGCCTTTGAAGTCCACCGAATTAGGGGAGCAAAAATTAAACAAAAAGAAGGCACTGGCCATTCTGTCATCCGATGCCTTGTCTTCCGTGGCGTACGGTCCGGAACAGATCTTGATTGTCCTGGTCACCATAGGCGCAGCAGCCTTTTGGTACTCGATTCCGATTGCGATTGGCGTATTGGTACTGCTTACTGCATTAATTTTATCCTACCGGCAGATTATCTTTGCTTACTCCCACGGCGGGGGAGCCTATGTTGTATCGAAGGAAAATCTGGGCCGCTACCCTGGATTGATTGCCGGCGGTTCACTGTTAGTGGACTATATTTTAACGGTGGCTGTAAGTGTATCGGCAGGAACAGATGCGATCACTTCCGCTTTTCCGAGTCTGCATGAGCATAAAGTGATGATCGCCATTATTTTCGTGCTCCTGATTACGATCCTGAACTTGAGAGGTGTGACGGAATCGGCCTCCGTATTGGCTTATCCGGTATATCTGTTCGTGCTGGCCTTATTCATTCTGATCGGTACAGGTCTGTATAATATTCTGTCAGGTAACGTCCCGGCAGAGCTGCATACACCTCTGGGCACTCCGGTGGCGGGGATCAGCTTATTCCTGCTGCTGCGGGCATTTTCTTCCGGGAGCTCGGCGTTAACCGGGGTAGAAGCGATATCGAACGCCATTCCCAATTTCAAAAGTCCGCAGGCGTCCAACGCAGCCAAAACCTTACTCGCCATGGGTGGATTATTGGCTGTCCTGTTCTCCGGAATTGTGGTGCTGGCCTACTATTATGGCGTTGCACCCCGTGCTGACGTCACTGTCGTCTCACAAATTGCGGAACAGACCTTTGGACGGAATGCGATGTACTTTTTTATACAGGGAACTACTGCCTTAATCCTGATTCTGGCCGCTAACACCGGGTATTCCGCATTTCCTTTACTCGCTGTAAATCTGGCCAAGGATAAGTTCATTCCGCGGATGTTCACGATGCGGGGGGACCGGCTGGGGTATTCCAACGGCATTATCATCCTCGGGGTGCTCTCCATGCTCCTGATTTATGTATTTGAGGGAGAGACAGAGCAGTTAATTCCTTTATATGCGGTCGGTGTGTTCATTCCCTTTACGTTATCCCAGACCGGGATGATGGTGAAATGGCTCCGGGAAAAGCCGGCAGGCTGGATGCCGAAGTTCATTATTAACACGGTGGGTGCGCTGATCAGCTTTATTGTAACCATGATGTTCTTCATGACCAAATTTACGCAGGTGTGGCCGGTGTTTGTATTCCTGCCGATTCTACTGCTGATTTTTCACCGGATTCATAAGCATTACGAGGCGATTGCGGATCAGCTTAGAATAACTACCTGTGAGGAAACCATTAAAATTGAAGGCAATGTCATTATCGTGCCGGTCGCCGGGGTTACGCATGTCGTTGAGAACTCGCTGGAGTATGCCAAATCGCTGAATCCGCAGCAGATTATTGCCGTGTACGTGCCTTTTGAGAGGGAAGAGGAAGCCGCCTTTGAGGAGAAGTGGAAAAAGTGGCAGCCGGACGTGCGTCTGGTGACCCTGTATACGCCATACCGCAGCATCATTCAGCCGCTTACCAAATTCATTGATACGGTGAACTGGAAAGCAGCCGAGCTGAATCATAAAGTAACGGTCATTATTCCCCAGTTCATTCCGAAAAAAGGCTGGCATAACATCCTGCATAACCAGTCGAGTCTGCTGATCCGAGCGCATTTGCTGTTCCGCAGCGATGTTATCGTGACTACTGTGCCTTATCATCTGAAAAAATAAACGGTTCTGCTCTAGAGGCCTGTATCCTTAAGAAGTTAAGGGTATGGGCTTTTTGTTATGTGAAATTGCACCTCACAAATACCTGACGCATATTGTATGGTTATAAGCCTGCCAGGCGACAACGGGAAAGGAAGTGGATGTATGGCTGCGAGGATTTCAAGATATTTTGCAGGCGGCAATACGGCTCTTGGCTTCTACAATTTGTTCGAATCGAATCTTCAGGGACTCCGGCGGATATTCATATTGAAAGGCGGCCCCGGCACCGGAAAATCCTCTCTGATGAAAGCGATCGGCACGGAATGGGCGGAGCGGGGATACAATATCGAGCTGATCCATTGTTCATCGGATAAGGATTCCATTGACGGGGTCATTATTCCGGCGCTGGGCGCGGGCATTGTTGACGGGACTGCGCCCCATGTGATCGAGCCCAAGGCTCCCGGAGCAGTTGAGGAATACGTGAACCTGGGGGAAGCGTGGGACTCTGCCGCACTTATCGGCCAAAGGGAGATCATTGAGGAAATTAACCGGAAGGTTGCTGATGCCTACGCGGCAGCGTACAGCAGGTTCGCAGAGGCCCTGAACATTCATGACGAATGGGAAAAGATTTACTTTGAGCATATGGACTTCGGCAAGGCGGATCAATTAACAGCCGGGATGCTGGAACAGCTGTTTGGTGAAGCGCATCTTCAGAAGAGTGCTGACGTTAAGCACCGGTTTCTGGGCGCAGCAACGCCGGCAGGGGCGGTTGACTTTGTACCTAATTTGACCGAAGGGCTGTCCAAACGGTTCTTCATCAAAGGCCGGGCCGGAACAGGCAAATCGACCATGCTCAAAAAAATCGCCGCCGAGGCAGAGAAAAGAGGCTTGGATACGGAAATTTATCACTGCGGATTTGATCCGCACAGTCTGGATATGGTCATTGTGCGTGAGCTTGATTTTGCGATCTTTGACAGCACCAGCCCGCATGAATATTACCCGGACCGGGAGGGAGACGTGATCATCGATACGTATGAAGCCATTGTTGCACCGGGAACGGATGAGCGTTTTGCCGGACCGCTTGAGGAAGTAAGCGCACAATATAAGGCCAAAATGAAGGATGCGATAGCCGCGCTGGCAGAGGCCAAGGTGCACCGGGATGAACTGGAGAAGATTTATGTCGCAGCAATGGATTTTAGCGTGGTGGATGTCGCCAGAAACCGGATTTCCACTGAACTGGGAAGTATACAGGCTAGCATTTAATATTGCCTGAGCCAGCCTTGGGCTTACTCCGCGGAGGTATTTGCCATTCGCAGGGTAAGCCTCTTCCGGATTAAAAAGCGTGCGGTTCCTCCTGCTCCGAATACCGGTTGCGGTACTGCAGCGGAGTCATGGACATATATTTCTTGAACTGGCGGGTATAGTAGCTTTGATTGCAGAACCCGAGCAATACAGAGATGTCCAGGATACGGAGGTCACTGTGAATCAGAAAATAGGTGGAATCCTCTATACGGTTTCTGGTGATATACTCGGAAATGGACAGGCCCACCTCCTGTTTGAAAAGGCCGGACAAGTAGTAAGGATGCACATTTACCTTGGCTGCAAGCTGTTCCAGGGTCAGCTCCGCGAACATCTCCTCATGAATATAAGAAATCGTTTTATTGACGATGGAGTTATAGGCCGGTTTCTTTTCCTTGCGCAGCGTCCAGAAGAAGGAATGGAGCATTTCATACTCAAGCGCTTTCAATTCTTCCACCCCGTTAGTTTCCTCAATCTGCCTGATAAAAACATCGCTTAAATTATAGGCATTCTCCGGATGGACGCCTCCGTTAATAATGGCACGCGTGAACAAGGTGCAGGTGCAAATCAGCGAGTTTTTCAAGGAACGGACATGGCTGCGGGCCAGTGTGGCGCGCTCCTGCCGGTTGATGGCATCAAGCGCCTGGGCCGCCTCGTCGAACAGCCCTTTGGACAGGGCCTGCAGCATTTTTTGCTCCGAATTGTAGGAAGGATGTACGTAGAACTGCTGCCTGTTTTTGACCCGCTCTTCAATAAACTGCCTGATGATTTTTTTGGGGACGGGATTGACGGTACTGTTAATAGAGTTTGCCATAGGTTCACCTTTAATTTTTATTAAAAATCTGTATTTTTTAACAGCATTATAAGGCATAAACTTATAGACTTCAATATGTAACACAGAACTGGTTCCTGACATTAGGGGTATAGAAAGAAGAAAGCAGGCAGTTGTGCGCTATAAGAAAGGCAATGAAAAAATTAAAGCGTTTACAAGCCGGATGCAAAAAAACTGCAAACTACTCTTTTAAGGGGGGAGAGAACAGCGATGACTACTTACGAAATGGCTTCCTTTAATATCCGCTTTGACAGTCCGGCGGATGGAGAGAACGGTTGGGAGTTCCGCAAGGAGCATATGCTGCGCCTGATCAGGCATTACAGCTGGGACGTCTTCGGACTGCAGGAAGCGCAGGGCAATCAGCTGAGGGACCTGGCGGCACTTGATGATTATGAGGTGGAAGGCATCAGCCGTGATCATAATCCTGAAAGCGAACACAGTCCCGTCTTTTATAAAAAGTCGGTATTCACCAAGGAAGACGGAGGCACCTTCTGGCTGTCGGAGACACCGGAGGTTCCTTCCAAGTCATGGGGCTCTGATTGCAACCGGATCTGTACCTGGGTAAGGCTGCGGGACAAAAGAAACGGGAACCGGATTCATTTTATGAACACCCATCTGGACCATATCAGCGAGGAAGCCAGATACCGCGGCGCTCTGATTATTCTGGACTGGATCCGTAATCACGGCGGGGATCTCCCGGTTGTACTGACAGGGGATTTCAATGCTTTTCCGGACGAAAGATGCTACCGGGAGATTACAGGGCAGCTGACGGATACCCGCAGAGCGGCTGATTCACATTATGGACCCTGGGGCACATTCACCGGTTTCCGCTACGATATTCCATGGGATCAGCTGAAGGAAATCGATTATATTTTTACAGACAAGCAGGCGAAAGTGCTGAAGACCCGGACGGTAACCGACAGCTTTGACCGGAAATACCCTTCGGATCATTATCCTGTTACAGCAACTCTGGAAATTTAACTTACCTTATAAGGAGCGAAACTCACCTATGATGAAAAAATTTATGCTCTCAGCTTTGACTTTATCCATGGCACTCATTGTAACCGCATGCGGCGGTAACTCGGGGGCCGGCGGCAATACAGACACAGGAAGCGCAAACAGTAATGGAGCAAACTCCGGAAGTGCCAAGAATGAGAAGCTGATCGTTTATACGAACGCCAACTCTGACGGACGCGGCGAGTGGCTGACCGAAAAAGCGAAGGAAGCGGGCTTTGATATTGAGATTGTGGGAGCAGGCGGCGCCGATCTGACCAACCGCCTGATTGCGGAGAAGAACAATCCGGTAGCCGACGTCATTTACGGCCTGAACAACATGCTGTACGAAAGACTGAAGAGTGAAAATGTGCTTGCAGAGTACGAACCCTCCTGGGCCGCAGATGTGGAGGAAGGCCTGAACGATCCGGACGGATATTACCATGGATTGATCAAGCAGGCGATTCTGCTGGGGTATAATCCGGAGATCATCTCGCCTGAGCAGGCGCCAAAGGATTGGACAGACCTGTGGCAGAATCCGGAGTTCCACGGCAAGTATGAGGCACCAACAGTCCTCGGACAAATTACGCCTCAGCTGGTAGTAGCCGGAATTCTAACGCGCTATACCGATGAGAGCGGAGAGATGGGCATTTCCCAGCAGGGATGGGATGAGATCACCCAAATGTTCGACAACGGCGTTCCGGCAGTCGAAGGGGAAGACCCGTATGCCAACCTGGCCAGCGGCAAAACTCCGCTCATCACTGTGGTATCCGGTACGCTCAAGAATAAGACCGAGCAATATGGCGTAGCGGCAGGAACTGTGGCGCCCGAGGTTGGTGTTCCGATGATTGTTGAGCATGCTGCTATTAATAACGGAACGAAGAAACTGGAGACGGCGGAGCGTTTTGTAGACTGGATGGGTACCCCTGAGGTTCAGGGTGAATTCGCTGCACAGTTCAGTGCGATGCCGGCCAATACCAAAGCTGTTGAAAAGGCTCCTGAGGAAGTTCAGAACCTGTATGCGGACTTGAAAGCCCAGCAGCTTGATTGGGGCTTCATCTCTGATCATATCGAGCAATGGGTAGAGAAAATCGAGCTCGAGATCAAAAAGTAAAAGGATTTGCTGTCAGCAGGTCATCATTAAGGGTTTGCCGGCAGACTGCATACAGGAGAGCTGTTATGCAGTCTGCTGATATTCCACTACTACAAGTGAACAAGGGGTATATATGATCACATTCAAGGATATCCAGATTAAATTCGGTGATTTCCATGCCATCAAGAATCTGAACCTGAACATTAAAGAGGGTGAATTCTTCACCTTCCTCGGTCCGTCGGGCTGCGGCAAGACGACGATCCTGCGCAGTCTGGTCGGCTTTATCCAGCCTACAGAGGGACAGATCCTGGTAAACGGCAAGGATGTAACGAACGTCTCTATTGAGAAGCGGGGAATTGGTATGGTGTTTCAAAGCTATGCCCTGTTTCCGACACTGAACGTGTATGAGAATATCGAGTTTGGCCTGAAGGTTAAAAAAATGCCCAAGGCGGAAATCGACAGACAGGTAAGAGAGATCGCCGCCAAGGTCGACCTGAGTGATGAACAGCTGGCCAAGAAGGTATCCGAGCTGTCAGGCGGACAGCAGCAGCGTGTTGCTATCGCCAGAGCGCTTGTACTCAAGCCAAGCATCCTTGCACTGGATGAGCCGTTGTCCAACCTGGACGCCAAGCTGCGGGTCCAGCTCCGGAATGAGCTTAAGGAGCTGCAGAAGAAGTTCGGCATTACTACGATTTATGTTACGCATGACCAGGAAGAAGCGCTGACGCTGTCCGACCGCATTGCCGTGTTCCATAAAGGCACTGTCGAGCAGGTCGGTACGCCGCGTGAAATTTACAATCAATCCAGAACCGAGTTTGTATGCAATTTCATCGGGGATATTAACTGGATGGACCCGTCTATCATTGAGGGCAGCGATTTGAAGCACAAGATCGACCCAGGCAAGAAATCGTATATCCGCAATGAAAAGGTAAACCTCTCTCCTGAGGCCCAAAGACCGGGCACGGTAAAGCTGAAGGGCAGAATTGTAGATCAGGAATTCTATGGCTTATACACGAAGCATACGCTTGAGATGGCCGGAGGCGGACTGTTAAAGACGGTGGAAACCGAAAGCGGAGCGGTGCAGCCCGGTGTCGGGGATGAAATCGACGTGTATATCAACCCTGCAGATATTCTTCAGTACTAGAGGAGTGACATTCGATTGCTAGCGCAGATAATTAAAGGCTGGCTGCCCATGAAGCCGACAGCCCTGATCATGTACGGGCTGATCGCCTGGTTCGTCATCGCCTTTCTGATCTACCCCAACCTGAATATTTATTATGAAATTTTCTTTTCTGACGGCAAATTTTCGTTTGAAGCGATTGAGAAGCTGATGCGTTCGGAACGGGCGATGAAAAGCTTGTACAACAGCTTCCTGCTGGCCTGTTCCCTGGTCGTTACTGTGAATGTAGTAGGCATCTTTCTTGTTCTCGTCGTAGATTATTTTGATATCAAAGGTGCGAAGCTGCTGAGACTCGGCTACTTCACGACGCTGATCTACAGCGGTGTGGTTCTGGTCTCCGGCTACAAGCTGATTTACGGAGAGACAGGCTTTATGACAAGACTGTTGTCGGGAATCTTTCCGGGCTTTGACACGACATGGTTTCACGGATACTGGGCGGTCCTGTTCGTCATGACTTTTGCCTGTACATCCAATCATGTGCTGTTTCTGAGCAATGCCATCCGGAAGGTGGATTACCAGACGGTAGAAGCTGCAAGGAATATGGGCGCTTCCACCCTCTATATTTTATGGCGCGTTGTTTTTCCTGTCCTGAAGCCTACCATTTTTGCACTCACGATTCTCGTCTTCCTGACAGGACTTGCGGCGACATCGGCTCCGCTGATTCTGGGCGGTACTGATTTTCAGACCATTACACCCATGATTTTAACATTTTCCAAAAGTGTAACCTCCCGGAACTTGGCCGCCTTGCTGGCGCTTATTCTGGGGATTGCGACCCTGATTCTTCTGACCATCATGATCCGCTTTGAGCGTAAAGGCAATTTCATGTCGGTTTCCAAGGTTAAGTCAGAGCTGGTCAAGCAAAAAATCAATCATAAAGCGGGCAATATTGTCACACACCTTATCGCTTACTTTGTCTTTTTAATTTATGCTATTCCGGTTGTCCTGATCGTGCTTTTCTCCTTTACCAACGCCCAGGCAATTTATTCGGGAACGTTGTCCTTCAGCAGTTTCAGTCTGGATAATTATATCCGGGTGTTCTCCAGCTTGTCGGCATTCAGACCTTATCTGGTCAGCATTTGCTACGCAGCAGCGGCTTCGGTCACGGTTGTGGCGATTGCCCTGATGGCTTCCCGGATTCTGCATAAATACAAAAACGGCTGGTCCGCCATGCTGGAGTATGCACTGCTTATACCGTGGATTCTGCCTTCCACTCTGATTGCTATCGGGCTGATTGTGACGTTCGGGGTACCCCGGTGGATTGTCGGCAATTCCGTGCTCGTAGGGACGATCTGGATGCTGTTCCTGGCTTATGTGATTGTCCATATTCCGTTTACGCTGCGGATGGTAAAAGCCTCCTTCTTCAGCATAGACAGCAGTCTGGAGGATGCGGCCCGCAATCTTGGAGCGAAGCCGTTCTATACCTTCCGCAGAGTACTGCTTCCGATCGTCCTTCCGTCAACTTTGGCCGTGCTGGCCCTGAACTTTAACGGGATCCTGGCCGACTATGATGTAACGGTGTTTCTGTACCATCCGCTGTTCGAACCGCTCGGGATCGTAGTCAAGAACAGCACGGACCCGCAGGCTATGGGAGATGCGAAGGCGCTGACTCTCGTGTACACGGTGATCCTTATGATCATGTCCACCCTGACGCTCTATTTTGTATACGGAAGAAGGAGCAAAAGCTGAAGCTTTTTTACCGGAGGCTCTGCTTGAAAGGACGGTCCCATGGAATGGTTGAACAATGAACTCTATATGAAGCTCGGCCTCGCCGCACTGCTCGGTTTTGTTATCGGATTGGAACGTGAGATCAGGAGAAAGCCGCTGGGCCTGAAAACCAGTTCGGTGATCGCGATCATCAGCTGCCTGCTGACCATCGTCTCCATGGAAACCGCTTATCATGCAGGAAAAAGCACGCATGGTATTGTGATTCAAATGGACCCGCTGCGGCTGGCCGCACAGATTGTCTCAGGCATCGGGTTTCTCGGAGCCGGCGTTATTCTGAGACGGGGCAATGACCACATCTCAGGTCTGACGACAGCGGCCATGATCTGGGGGGCTGCCGGAATCGGCATTGCCGTCGGTGCAGGCTTCTATAAAGAAGCAATCGCGGTAGTCGGGCTGCTGATCGTCAGCGTCGAGCTTATTCCCTTCCTGCTCGGCAGGCCGATGAAGCATTTGGGGAGTGAGCATCTCATTCTGATCACCATTGACAATCCGGACGGACTGAAGCAGATTATCGACAATATCAAGGACAATAAGATCCGCATCCTGCATTCAAGAATCAAAGACATCAAGAAGGATGCTGTCCATTTGCTGGAGCTGCGGACCAAAGTAAGCTCCAGCCAGTCCATTACCGACTTATACCATAGAATCTCTGATATGGATGGAGTCGTATCGATCGAAATTTCAAACTAGGAAGGAACCCGTTACTCATGTCTTGGACTATTCAATCCAACCAGTCAGATTACACAGCTTTGTTTCAAGAAGAGAGCCTTTACTTTACCGGAAACGGTTATTTGGGGGTACGCGGAAACCTTGAGGAATATGATACCTCCGCTGCGGCATCCGGTACGATCCGCGGAACCTATTTGAATGCTTTTCACGATATCACAGATATTGCGTACGGGGAGAAGCTGAACGCTTTTCCCGAAACCCAGCAGAAGCTTGTTAATATTATGGACGCGCAGACCGTGCTGATTGATCTCGGCGAAGGAGAAGCAAAGGAGCGTTTTTCAATCCAGGAAGGGGAAATTGTGGAGTACCGCCGCACGCTGCACATGGATAAAGGCTACAGTGAGCGGTATATTCATTGGTGCTCCCCGCAAGGCAAGGAGCTTAAACTGCATTTCAAACGGTTGGTCTCCTTCCGCCGCCAAGAATTATTCATTCAGGAAATCTCCCTTGAGCCCGTTAACTTTAATGGAAAGGTAACTGTCAGATCCTTGCTCCGCGGGGATGTCACGAACTTCTCGGATCCGGATGATCCGCGGGTCGGCTCCGGCCATGCCAAGCTGTTGCAGGTTACGGCAGCGGAGACAGAGGGGGAGATGGCCGGTATGGAGGCTGAAACGCTGCGCTCCGGGCTTAAGGCCGCCTGTGTCTCCACATGCCGTGTTAATCTTGAGCACAGCTTCGAATATTCCCGTTCGGATGAGTGTGTCGAGACGGTAATCAGCTTCAGGCTGCTGGAGAAGGTTGTCTTTACGAAGCTGAATGTGTTCACGGATACACTCCGGCATGGCGGAGCCCCTTTGCAGACAGCCTATGAGGTAAGCCGCGGGCTGTCCGGATTGTCCTTTCAGGAAGCGGCTGAAGAGCAGAGGAGGTATCTGGAGGAGTTCTGGCGTCATACCGATATTCAAATCGGGGGAGACCAGGCGCTTCAGGAGGGCATCCGCTTCAACCTGTTCCATCTGCTCCAATCGGCAGGCCGCGACCGCTATTCCAATATCGCAGCCAAAGGCCTGTCAGGTGAAGGCTACGAAGGGCATTATTTCTGGGATACGGAAATTTATATGCTGCCTGTCTTTTTGATGACCAACCCGGAGATTGCCAGGTCCCTGCTGCTGTACCGGTATTCGCTGCTGGACAGCGCCCGGATGCGCGCCCGGGAAATGGGACATGCCAAAGGCGCCTTGTTTCCGTGGCGGACCATTTCAGGCGGTGAATGCTCCTCATACTTTCCGGCAGGAACCGCCCAATATCATATCAGCGCAGACATTGCCTACAGCTTTGTCCAGTATTATATGGTCACCGGGGATTTCGAATTCGTCGAGCGTTACGGAGCAGAGCTTCTGGCCGAGACCGCACGGCTATGGATCGATGTCGGGCACTACCATGAAGGTAAGTTCAAGATTGATGCTGTAACCGGGCCGGACGAATATACAGCAATTGTGAATAATAACTACTATACCAATGTGATGGCCAAATATAATTTGAAGTGGGCTGCCCGTGTGGTGGCAGAGATGAAGGAGTGTTCGCCTGAGGCGCTTACAGGGCTAATCTCAAAGCTGGGGATTACGGAAGAGGAGACCGCTGATTGGCTGAAAGCCGCTGAACGGATGTATTTGCCGTATGATCCGGAGCTGGGAATCAATCCCCAGGATGATACGTTCCTGCATAAGCAGGTATGGGATTTGAAGGGGACGCCAGCGGACAAGTATCCGCTGCTGCTGCATTACCACCCGCTGACTTTATACCGTTACCAGGTGTGCAAGCAGGCTGACGCGGTGCTCGCGCACTTTCTGCTCGAAGACGAACAGGACGAAGCGGTCATCCGGGCTTCCTACCATTATTATGAGCAAATCACGACACACGACTCCTCCTTGTCCTCCTGTGTCTTCAGTATTATGGCTTCCAAGCTTGGAGAAGTGGACAAAGCGTATGATTATTTCATTGAAACAGCGAGAATGGATCTGGACAACACCCATGGCAATACCAAGGACGGTCTCCATATGGCTAACATGGGCGGGACCTGGATGGCCATCGTATTCGGTTTTGCCGGACTGCGCATCAAGGACAGCGGGCTGTCGCTGGCGCCGGTTCTTCCGAAGCAATGGGATTCGTATGCATTCACTATTATGTACCTGAACAGACAGCTGTCAATCACTGTTGACCGGAAGGGAACAAACGTCCAGCTGCTGGCCGGAGATGAATTGAAAATTCGTATATCGGGAGAGGAAGTCCGTTTAACTTCACAAGGTGAAGGACGCTGACCGGCGGGCGGGATGAAGGAGGAGCAGCAGGAATGGCTGATACAAGAATAGAGGCGGTTGTATTTGACCTGGACGGGGTCATTACAGACACGGCCCGGTTTCATTATGCGGCATGGAAACAGCTGGCAGGGCGCTTATGCATCACGATTGACGAGGCATTCAATGAAAGGCTGAAGGGCGTCAGCCGGATGGATTCCCTGGAGGAGATTCTGCGCGAGGGAGGCCAGCAGGACCGCTATTCCCCGGAAGAGAAAGAGCAGCTTGCTTCTGAGAAAAATGCGCATTACTGCCGGCTGCTGACACAGCTGACACCGGAGGATGTGCTGCCGGGCATACCGGAATTCATCGCTTCGGTCAAGGAAGCCGGTATTCCGGTCGGGCTTGCCTCGGTTTCGAGAAATGCCGGAACAGTGCTGCAGTCTCTGCAGCTGGAGCCTGTTTTCGATTATATTGCAGATGCGGCGCTTATCAGGTATTCCAAGCCGGACCCGGAAATTTTTCTGACAGCATGTGCCGGTCTCGGGGCGGATCCCCGCTATTCTATCGGAGTTGAAGATGCGCCGGCAGGTATCCAGGCGATAAACGCAAGCGGGATGTTCGCCGTCGGTGTAGGGAAACAGCTGCCAGGGTCCGATTACCTGGTCCAGTCAACAGACCAGCTGTGCTGGGAAGAGATCCGGGATTCCTTTTTCCGGAGCCTGATCCCGTAATATAAAGAAACCAGATCTTAAGGGGTCTGGTTTCTTTGTGTTTATAAGGGAGACAGGTCCTGGCTTACCACTCCCAGCCCTGAAGAATCTGCAGCGCAGCTCCGGTCAGCACGGCTTCCTCCCTCAGGATTCCCGGGGAGAATACAGGGTTGTACCGGGGATAGGTGTAAATATTTTTGCGGGCAACCTGAATGGCTGTGTCATAGACCAGCGGGTTGGCATTCATCAGGGCTCCGCCCAAAATTACATATTCGGGATGTACCGTATTAATCATATTGGCCAGCCCGACGCCCAGATAAGTTGCCGTCTCGATGAACAGCTCTTTTACCAGGGGGTCATTCTCTTCCAGAGCCTGCACAAGGGCAGGGAAGGTCACGCGCTCCGGAGGGACCGCTGAGAGCAGGCTTTCACGGCCTATTTTGAGCTGGGACTGCGCACGTTCTTCGAGGGAAGGGATCGATACATAAGTTTCAAGAGAGCCGTAATTCCCCTTGCCCCTGAGTCTTTGCCCTCCTGTCTGAATGATCATTTGTCCGACAGCGCCTTCGGTGTCAGCGGCACCCCGGAGAATCTGGCCCCCTGTCATAATGGCAGACCGGATGTTCACCCCTGAATGGACATACAGCATATTCTTGCAGGCTTCATTGCGGAGTGCCCAGTATTCTGCAAGCAGCGCTGTGTTGGCCCCGTTATCGAGTTGTACCGGGAAATGAAGCTTCTCCTGCAGCAGCCTGCTGACCGGAACCTGGTTCCAGGCTTCAGACGGAAAATATTCGGGCTGCAGCATCATCCCTTGTGCCGGATCGAGCGGACCTACGGCGCCGACTCCCATGCCCAGGACCTGCTCATGCGCAATATGATGATCCGCTAACATCTGCCGGGCTGCATCTGCCACCAGCTCAAGGAGGCGTTCAGGCGTGAGACTCCGGTCCATCTCCCAGCGGACTGTAGATAATGGTTTCAGATGCAGGTCGAACAATCCAAGCGAGGAACTGAGCCGCGAAATGTCGAGGCCTATAAGATAACCGTAATCCGGGTTGGTCTGAAAAAGAATAGGCTTACGTCCGCCCGTGGATGTGCCAAGACCGGATACCATAATCAGCTTTTGCGAGAGCAGATCTTCCAGGATGCGGGTCATGCTGCTGCTGGTTATGGAGAAAAACTCCAGCAATTCAGCTTTGGACACGGTTCCGAGGTATGCGATCCGTTCATAGATTTGCTTTTGAATTGAAAAATGGGAATGTTTCAGCATTGATTTTTACTCCATTTCCAAGTGGATGGGTCGGGATATTTGTAGTATAGACCAGGAAGTACGTATTATCCAGTAAATAATATAGATTTAATGAGGTTTAGTGTGAATTGGAATTAACTTGGGCTTAAAATGCGCCTGATGGATATAATTTAAGCCATTTTCAGGTCGATTTCAACTTTATTCAAAGAATAGGCAAAGACTTAATTCCAGAATGAAATTAACATGCTATAATTAGATGATGATGAAATATAACCTGATCAGAGGTGCTATATGCAAATACAGCGTAGTCAGTCCGTCAATTTTACAATGCTTATCCAGTTATTTGCTGTTTTTCTGAAGCTTGGCCCTTCGACCTTCGGCGGCGGGTATGCCATGATTACGGCCATTGAACGGGAAATCGTAGAGAAGAAGAAGTGGCTGAATCCGGGGGAAGTAGGGGATATGGTGTCCGTAGCGGGCTCGGCTCCCGGCGGTGTGGCTGTAAACTCAGCGGCTTTTGTCGGGTATAGGCTTGCAGGAGTGCTTGGTGCGGTGACAGCTGTCATAGGGATTACACTGCCGACTTTTGCCATAGTCTTTATTCTCAGCATTTTCGGCATGATGTTCAAAGAGATTCCCAAGGTGGAAGCTGCTCTGAAGGGAGTTCACGCTGCAGTGGTTGCCTTAATCATAGTGGCTGCATTTAAAGTAGGGAAGACTTCCATTATAGACACAGCGACGCTTATCATTGCAGGGATTTGTGTGCTGGTGCTGCTGTTTACACCGCTTAATTCCCTATACCTCATTCTCGGAGGCCCGCTCCTGGGTGTGACTGTGATTTCTGTCAAACGGGCTATGGGTTACTCCGCTCCTACAGAAAAAGAAGAGAAGCCGAACAAACTGGAACTGAATTACCCCGAATATTATATATAAAGGTGCTGGTCGTGTGTTATGGAGTTTATTTTTTGTATTTTTAAAAGTAGGGGCGGTCTCCTTCGGCGGAGGCTATGCCGTTATAGCGCTTATTCAGCGTGAGGTTACAGATAGAGGATGGATGGAGGTTCAGCAGTTTCAGGAGCTTGTTGCCCTCGCAGGAATGGCCCCCGGTTCTATCGCTACGAATACCGCTACTCTGATAGGCTATTCCCGGATGGGCATCATCGGGGCAATTGCCGCTACCATCGGAATCATACTGCCTTCACTGCTGATCGTCATCCTGTGTGCCTCTTTTTTTCTCCGCATGCAGGATAACCGGTGGCTCCGGTCCTCCTTTTACGGCTTGCGTCCGGTCATTACAGGGCTTATCGTCTATGCCGCAATCCACTTTGGCGCTGGAGGAACCCGGGAACCTTTGTTCAGCTGGACCACCCTGGGGATGTTAATGATCTGCGGGGGCTGCCTTATGGCCGTGATCAAGTACAAAATCCATCCGTTCGCAGTCATCCTGTTGTCGGCGGTGGCAGGGATTGTTTTATTTTAAAAAAAGGAAAACATTCCCTAAATTCCTGCGTATAACTCACAAAAGGGGGATGGGAGTATGGCTGGCGGAATAATGATGGTACTGCTCGGAATCGCTGCTATGATCGGCGGTGTATACGTGCGCCGTAATCCGGAAGCCGGGTGGCGGATGAATGAGGGTTGGAAGGTACGCGGAGATTCCGAGCCCAGCAGAGCTTATATCGAATCCCGCAAGTTTACCGGTTTGATGGCAGTCGCAGCGGGGGCGCTGTTTGCTGTTTTGGGAATTGTAGTGATTCTGCGGGCTATTAATACATGATGCAAGAAAAGAGATTTGCTTGATTTACCAGTCGTTGACATCCCAAAAGACTCTATGTTAGCATGACCTTAACTCATACGGACGGAGGGGTTACGTGTGGCTAACTAATTTTTCGATGCATGTTTTGCACAGGGACTTGAACAGCAGTTTAGGACTATGTTGTGTAAATAGTAATCGGAGAATAGTTATCTGCATGGACACCTTATTCAGTGATTAGGGTAGAGGGTCAGATTCTCTCTTCCTGCAGACTGACGCGTCCATTTCCGATTCTCCGATCACTGGATACACAGGCTGACAGCCTGTTTTTTTTATTTTCCAAACATAATGGAGGGGATTGGGATGAACGAGCGGATTATACACATGGACGGGATTGAACTTTGTACAGACAGCTTCGGGGAGGAAGGGAACCCGACTATGTTGCTGATTATGGGTGCACAGTCATCCATGATTTGGTGGGAAGAGGAATTCTGCCGGAAGCTTGCGGATGAGGGGCTGTTCGTCATCCGGTATGATAACCGGGATGTCGGGCGTTCTACATCTTATGAACCTGGTTATCCGGGCTATACGTTCGAAGACATGGCAGATGATGCAGTACGGGTTATGGATGCTTACGGCATTCAGCAGGCGCATATCCTGGGCATGTCGCTCGGCGGAATGATTGCTCAGATTCTCGCGCTGCGTCATCCGCAGAGCGTGCTGAGCATTACTCTTTTGGCCGCGTCCAATTTTGCTCCGGACCTTCCTCCGATGGAGAAGCGGGTGATGGATTATTTTTCGAATATGGATGCGGTAGATTGGGCGGATGTGGACTCCGTGGCGAAATTTGGGGTTGGCAGATCGAGAGTACTGGTGGGCTCCAAGCATCCTTTTGATGAAGCGAAGGTATATGAATTGGCTGCCTTGGAATTCAGCAGAAGTGTGAACATAGCCAGTATGGACAATCACAAGCTGGTGACCGGAGGAGAAGCCTACTTGTCCCGGACAGCCGAAATCCAAGTGCCTGCGCTCATTATTCACGGGACAGAAGATCCGATTATTCCTTATGTGCACGGCCAGCATCTGGCGAAGGAAATCCCGGGGGCGGTTCTGCTGACGCTGGAGGGGACCGGCCATGAGCTTCATGTGAACGATTGGGATACGGTGATTGCTGCTGTGTTAAGGCACGCAACGTCGGCCGCCGGGTTAGAGGAGTAAATCTGCTTCTGTAAACACCGTTGTCTACAGCTGAGCTTTCAAAATCGGGGATGTTCTGCTGAGGCAGGCATCCTTTGTTTTGCTGCTGTATTTCTATATCTGCGGACATTGCGTCCGTTATTAGTTTCGTCCTCTTTCGCACGCTAACGGACACTGCGTCCGTTATTTGCCGAAAATCGCCCCGTTTCCATCGCTAACGGACCGTAGTTCCTTTATGCTGCTAAATGATGGGGTTATTAAGCCCTTTCGGATGAAATAACAGAACCATTGTCCGTTAGAATCCCAAAACACACCTCTAGGGCAAATTAATGGAACCAGGGTCCGTTAGCCTTAGCATTTCCAAGCAATGAATAGGTTCTGGTGCGCGTGAGGTGATGGGTTGGAGCAGGCTTCGTTAACGCGGTACCGTGTGAAACAAAGTCACATAAAGAAGGCTGCCGAAACTTTCCCGACAGCCTGGCTTTCTCCGCCTAATCCTGTTTTCCAACTAATCATAGTGAACGATTAAATATACCGAATTTAAGTGGAGAGAATCAATAAACTGCGGTAAGCTGGCACAGGCGTCAGGAGCGTTAATTTGTATATTCCCATATATAGTTTGGCAGCTTTTCTGCTAATTTTCCCGTAAAACCTGCAAATTTGTTGTACAATATACATAGTTACCGTTTTTTTTTTGCGGTACCTCAGAGGGTAAAATACCGCGATAAAAGGCCTTTAATTTAGCTTCAAGGCTTTGAGGCCCCCGTATCATGTCCCCAATCCTGACATAGGATAGATTCATAACATTAACGGCTTTGCGTTAAATAAAGGGGTGGTGTTGTGTACACTGATCAGCAGGATGCAGGAGAGCGGCTCAAACAAATTGCCGAACAGCTGGCGGAGGAAGTCACTTTGCGCCAGTATAAACGGCAGCCGGAATTAATGGACAGATTTGGTCCCTCCGGAAAAGCAAGAACAAGACAGGATTCCCTGTACCATTTGCGCTATTTGGCGGAAAGTGTGTCACTTGCGAGTCCGCTTCTTTTTATAAACTATATCATTTGGCTTAAAGTACTGCTTGCGCAGTACAAGATTACAGCAGAGGATCTGCGGGTTAATCTCGATTTGATGAAGGAAGCCATAAGCATAGAGCTCCCATCACCGGAAAAGGAAATGATTCTGAGCTACCTCGATATGGGCATGTACCATGTGCTTGAAGAGGTGAGTCTTGCTCCGTTCCTTCAGCCGGAGAAGCCTTATTTCCGTGAGGCGGATCAGTATTTGAAGCTGCTACTGGACGGGGAACGGCGCAGGGCATCGGATTTAATCGTAGAGCTGCTGGACAGCGGGGTGCCGATCCAGGAGATTTATCTGCATATTTTCCAGGATAGCCAGTATGAAATCGGGCGCTTGTGGCAGACGGGAAAGATCACTGTAGCCCAGGAGCATTACTGCACAGCCTGTACCCAGAGCATTATCTCCCAGCTCTACCCGCGCTGGATCCGCGCGCAGACCGGCGGCAGAAGAATGGTGGCGGTGGGCGTAGGCGGGGAGCTGCATGAGATTGGACTGCGGATGCTGGCGGATTTCTTCGAAATGGAAGGCTGGAACACCTACTATCTGGGTTCCAATATGCCATCGGAAAGCTTGATACGTTACTTGAAAGAGGAGCCTGCAGACCTGCTGGCTGTTTCTGTTACGATGACCTTCCATGTATCGGAGGCTCAGCGCCTGATTGCCGCCATTCGTAAGAATAGCGAACTTGACGGTCTGAACATTATGGTTGGCGGAATGCCGTTCAATATAGATGCCGAATTATGGAAGAAGGTCGGTGCCGACGGATATGCACCGGACGCGAAACGTGCACTGGAGATAGCGGAGCAGCTTGTCCCTATTGTATGACGAAGGCGGGATATGACAAGATGACAGGTCAGGAGCAGGAAATCCTCAAACTGAGAGAGACCATCGAGAAGCTGTCACACCAAGTGATAGAAGGGCAGCGCAGGGAAGAAGAGGTTCTGGCCGAGTTCTCGGCGATGAATAATGAATTGATTACAATGCAGCGGCTGCTGGCCAAGAAGAATGCGGAACTTATTGAGCTGAAGGAGAGGGCAGAGCAGGCCAACCGGGCCAAAAGCCTGTTTCTGGCAACGGTCAGCCATGAAATCCGTACACCCATGAACGGCATCCTGGGAATGGCTGAGCTGCTGGCGGGAGAGGAATTCGGCGAAGCGGGGCAGGGTTACCTGCAGGTGATCCATGAGTCGGCAGAGTACCTGCTGCAGATGATCAATAATCTGCTCGATATTTCCAAGATTGAAGCCGGCAAAATGGAACTGAATACAGCTCCCTTCAGTATACGCAAGCTGCTTCAGCATGCGGCCAGCCTGCTCTCTTCAGCAGCGGCGAAGCGCGGAAACACGCTGAAATGGCAGGTTGGGAACGGAGTGGCCGATTCACTGGAAGGAGATGCTGCGAAGCTTCTTCAGGTTATTATCAATCTGCTGGGCAATGCGGTGAAATTCACACGCAGCGGTGAAGTAGAAGTGAAGGCGGGTCTGGCCGGTGAGGATGGGGGCTGCCAGAAGCTGTGCTTTGAAGTCCGGGACGAGGGCATCGGTATCCCGCTGAAGGATCAGGCCGCGCTATTCCGGCCTTACTCGCAGATTAGCCGGGAACCGGAGCTGGCAGCAGAGGGGACCGGGCTGGGCTTATCGATCTGTAAATCTATGGTGGAGCTGATGGGCGGAACGATTACAGTAGAGAGTGCTCCCGGACAAGGCTCTACCTTCCGGTTTGAGCTTTGGATGAACAAGACACCGGCCGTGCAGGAGCCGCAGGCTGCTGTGGAAGCGCCACGGGGCAAGGACAGACTCCGCGCGCTGCCGGTGCTGGTCGTTGAAGACAACGCGCTGAACAGCACCCTGCTGCAGATGCAGCTCAAGAAGCTGGGGATCACCGGGGTGGATGTGGTAAGCAGCGGCAGCGAAGCTGTAGAAGCCTGGAAGCTTAAGGAATACGGAATGATCCTGATGGACAGCCGCCTGCCGGGAATGAGCGGTGCTGAAGCTGTGGGGATCATCCGTGAACTGGAGGCATCCGGGGCAAGGCCTAGAGTTCCGGTCATCGGCGTTACCGGAGACGGGACAGAGGAGAGCCGGGCACGGTTCATGAATTCCGGACTCGATGATTTGGCGGTTAAACCGCTGAATCTGGAGAAGTTGGGCCAGCTTGTGGAGGAATGGCTGGGCAAGGAAGACAACATCCCGGTACTTCAGCAGGATACGCTGGCCGGCATCCTGGAAATGGATAATGCGGAAGATCCGCAATTGCTCCGCACACTGGTGGAGATGTTCAAAGATGACATACCGCACAAGCTCGCCTTATTGAATAAGGCGGCAGCAGCGAAGGACCTGGAGGAGATGGCCGGGCTTGCCCATAATATGAAGTCGGGCAGCTTGAGCATCGGCGTACAGTATTTTGCCCATTTATGCGCACTGCTTGAAGAGCATGCCGGAGCAGAGAGATATGACCAGGCTGCGAAGCTGCTGCCGAAGCTTGCCCCGGCATATGAGGAAGCCAGCCGGGAGCTGGAATGTCTGCTGGCGGAGCGGTAATGGTGGCATAAATTGAATATAAATGAGTTGACCCAAAATCCGGGATGGCCTGCTGTACAGGTATCCCGGATTTTTTGGCATGTATTGGGGCTTCTGCGGGCCGGACAAATCTTCCTTAGCGGATATCCGGAAGACATGCTAATATAGTGACTGAAAGGTCTGAAAGCCCTTACTTGGGCGGATGAACCGTACATAATCTCCTGGCGGAGGGAGGAAGGGAACGCGTGCGCTGGGTGCCATCGAGATTAAAATTAAATACACTGAGGAGCCAGATGCTGCTCGGTTTTCTCGCCGTTATGCTCATCATTCTGACATTCGTCGGTGCGATTACGTTCCATTCGGTTTCTACACTGCTCAAGAACAACGCGGAGAAGCATATACAGCAAACTGCAGTTCAGGCGAACGGCAGGCTGGAAGGCATTCTGGAACAGATCAATTCGCTGACGACGCTGGTATCAACCAACGATTACATCCAGCAGCTGCTTTTACGTGATATAGAGGGCCAGTCCCCAACCTTTGCGGAGCGGCAGGAATTACCGCCTGTTATCAATCTGGTCCAGCTGTATACGGATGGCATTAAGTCTGTTGAGCTGTATAACAGGGACGGAGCAAGATTGTATCCGCTGGATGACAGCAGCCTTAGGGGGAAAGTGCCTGAGGATTGGATTGAGCTGGCGGCCCGCAAGGAAGGAAGCCTGGTCTGGTACGGCATCGATCCGTATGATTCCACATCGCTTCTGGCCATCCGGCAGATCAGTCTCATTGACAAGTATTTCACGGCAGGCGGATATTTGCTCATCCGCGCCGACCGCAGCAAGTTTGCGCTGGATGCCTCTCTGGCCGGTGAGGGTGAAAGGGAGACGGTTCTGCTCCTCGCTTCCGACGGCCGGCTGATCACCTCAAACGATGATACCATTTCCCAAAAGACGGCAGCCATGCTTGCCGGAAGCAACAATGAACAGGTTGCTTCCATCGGTGACCGTTCCTTTATTGTGGTCAAGCAGCGGTCTTCCGTAACTGGCTGGACACTCTTGATTTTAACGCCGGTTAACGTAATTACCAAAGGCACATCGGTGCTGCGGACGACCATCGTCGTATCGGCTGTTATGGGCACTGTGCTGTTCACCGTGCTTTCTTTTTTCCTGTCTACCCTCATTACGCGTCCTGTGTTTAAACTGATCAAGGCGATGAGAAGTACCCGGCTTGGCATTCTGAAGCCTACCGAAAAGGTATCATCCACTATGGAGATTCAGGAGCTGAATTATTCATATAACAAAATGATTGATAACATTAACGAATTGATCGGGCTGGTCTATGAGAAGGAACTCTCCCGGAGCCACACCGAGCTCAAGGCCCTTCAGGCCCAGATCAATCCGCACTTTTTGTTCAATACCCTGGATGTGCTGTACTGGTCGCTGGTGGATAAGGATGAAGATCAGCTTGCCGGGTATGTCGTTGCCATGTCTGATTTGTTCCGGTATACCATTACCGGGCAGAGCGGGGACGGGTGGGTGAAGCTGCGTGATGAACTGGAGCATATCCGCAGATATTTATTCATCATGAAAATGCGCTTTGAAGACCGTCTGGAATGGGAAATCGACGCTCCTCCCGAGGTTCAGGATGTGGATCTGCCCCGGCTCCTCCTGCAGCCCCTGGTGGAGAATGCCATACTGCATGGCGTAGAGAGCAGGATTGAGCCCGGCCGGGTGAAGCTGACGGTGACCGGCGGAGAAGAAAGAATCGCTATTACAGTAGAGGACGACGGGATAGGCATGGATGAGGAACAGCTGGGCGCCCTGATGAAAGAGCTGGGCAGCGGGCAGGTAACTTCCTCCAAAAATTCCGGAGTCGGGATTGCCAATGTGCAGAAACGGCTTCAGCTGTTTTTTCCGGGAACGGGCATGCAAAGTGCCGGGATGCACATCGACAGCCGGAAGGGTCAAGGCACCCGTATACACATCGAAATTCCTGTCCAAGGAGGCAAAATAGGATGAAGAGCCGGACGATTCTGGTCGTTGACGATGAACCGAGATCAAGAGAAGGAATTAAGAAATTGCTTGGCGTCTGGGCGGCGGGCCAATTTGAGGTCCTGACCGCAAGCAGCGGAGTAGCCGCAATGCAAATGCTCGAGGATATTCCCGTGGAGCTCATCATTACAGACATCCGTATGCCTGAAATCACCGGCCTGGCGCTGGTCAGCCAAATGAGGGAGAAGAAAACCCGGTCGCAGCCATCCGTTATTCTCATCTCCGGCTACGCGGAATTCGAATATGCCCAGCAGGCCATTCATTTGTCGGTAGTGGACTATCTGCTGAAGCCGGTCAGCCGGGAGAAGCTGATAGAAGCTGTGGAGAAAGCCCTGAAGGCCGGGGAAGAGCGGGAACGTATCCTTTTCATGCGCAGAATGGCTGACCCGAAGCTAATGGCCATCAGGAATGAGGAAGCCGCATTAAGCGATCCGGTCCGCCAGGCCATTCATTTTGTGGAGACGCATATCGGAGAGGCGGTCAGCCTGCAGGAAGTCGCCGGGCATGTTCATCTGAACGGGAGTTATTTCAGCGCGCTTTTCAAAGAGCAGTGCCGGATGAATTTCAGTGAATATGTCGCCCGCAGAAAATTGCAGAAAGCGAAAGAGCTGCTGCTGAAGACCAATCTGCCCATAGCGGAAATTGCCAGCCGGACCGGTTATCAGGCTGTGAAATACTTCAATAAGCTGTTCAAAGAGCATGAAGGCATGAGTCCCGGGCAGTTCCGGTCCATGAGGAATGATGCGGAAGCCGAAGGCGAGTGAAGGCTTGATGCCGGAAGGGGGAGGTACCGACGAAGAGGATGAGACTAACTGGTGTTCTGCTTCTGGTCATGCTGCTGATCGTCACCGGCTGCGGCGGGAACGGGCAGAATATAGGGGACAATATGAACAGGGGCGGCGATAAGGTCACCCTGAAAATCATGCATTTATGGCCGGACAGCAGCCGTTCTGCGCAGAACAAAATGGTTAAAGACATTATCAGCGAGTTTGAAAAAGCCAATCCCGATATTATCATTAAGACAGAGGCGCTTGAAACCGAGCAGTACAAGAGCAAGCTTACCGTGCTTGCCGCATCCAATGATCTGCCTGATATCGGTTTTACCTGGGCAGCCGGGTTTATGGATCCCTATGTCAAAGGCAATAAGTTTGCCGGCATGGATGATCTGTTGCAGGGGGAGCTGAACGGGAAGTTTGTAGCCGGTACTACGGAAGCCTATTCTTTTGACGGAAAAACCTATGCTCTCCCGGTGGAGCTGAATATTGTACCTGTCTACTACAACAAGGAAATATTTGCGAAATACGGTTTGCAGCCTCCCCGGACCCTGGGTGAGCTTAAAATAATCGTCCGCAAGCTGAACGAAAACGGTGTGACTCCTGTTACCCTCGGCGGCAAGGAAGGCTGGCCGTCTTCCTTCTGGTACATGTACCTGGCCGACCGTATCGGCGGGCCGGATCTGATGGATAAAGCCGTGGCCAACCAGGACTTTACGGACCCCTCCCTGCTTGAGGCTGCCAGAGCAGTGCAGGAGCTGGTAAATCTCAACACATTCACCAAAGGCTATAACGGGATATCCAATGAGGAGGCCAAGCTCCAGTTCATAAGCGGGGAATCCGCCATGTTTGCAACGGGGACCTGGGAGCTGCCTGACTATACGACAACTGCGGGGGTACCCCAGGAATTTAAGGACAAGATCGGCTATTTCAAATTCCCGGCTGTTGCAGGCGGCAAAGGGAATGTGGATGACTGGGTAGGCGGCCCGGGGACCGGCCTGTTCGTATCCCGGAATTCTGCGCATCCCCTGGAAGCCAAGCAGTTCGTAAGCTTTTTTATCCGGAAGTGGGGAGAGCAATCGGTGGTGGATGCGGGCGTAATCCCGGCTACCAAAGTAGATACTGCATCCATCAAGCTGCCGCAGCTGTTTATTGATCTGCTGGATGAATTGAATAAAGCCCATAAAGTAACGCTTTACCTGGATACCCAAATGAAGCCGGGGGCTTCCAGCACACATATTAATCAGGTGCAGGCGCTGTTCGGTAAAGCGGTAACTCCGGAGGATTTCATCAAGAAGCAGGATGAGGCGCTGAAAGCAGATAAATAGATTACAGCTCATCAGGACACCGGGGGAGGATTCCCCTGGTGTTTTTTTACGCCCTAAATGCAGCCGAATCCAAAAATAGTGGAAGTTTTCCCAATCGCAGGTTCCTTATGGAAGGGGGACATCAGCTATATAATTATGTATGCGGTTACATAAAACCGAAGGCTTAAACAAAAGGGGAGGCAAAGTATGAAAAGCATGAAACGTGTTCTGGTAGGGCTCTCTACACTGCTCGTAATGTCATCTGCGCTCACAGCCTGCAGCGGCAACAACAATTCAAATTCCAATTCAGCGAACGGGGGCTCCGCTCCGGCAGCATCAGCCAATGCAGCGGAGACTACTCCGGCCAAGGGGAACGGGGAGAAGGTAACCCTCAATCTCTGGAGCTTCACGGACGAAATTCCGAACATGACCAAAAAGTATCTGGAAACCCATCCTGAAGCCAATGTGGAATTCAAAACTACGGTTATTGCGACTACCGATGGTGCCTATCAGCCTGCGCTGGACCAGGCCCTTGCGGCCGGCGGAAAAGATGCTCCGGATATTTTTGCGGCTGAAGCGGCGTTTGTCCTCAAATATACGCAGGGAGATGCTTCCGGTTATGCGGCTAACTATGCAGATCTGGGCCTTGACGATCAGATGGTTAAGGATGCGGGCATTGCCCAGTATTCCATTGATATCGGCAGCAAAGACGGCCAGCTGAAAGGGCTCGGCTATCAGGCGACAGGCGGGGCTTTCATCTACCGCCGCTCCATTGCCAAAGATGTTTTTGGAACAGATGATCCGGCTGCCATCAAAGCTGAAGTCGGACCCGGCTGGGAGAAATTCTACGAAGCCGCGGCGAAGCTGAAAGCCAAAGGATACGGAATCGTGTCCGGAGACGGCGATATCTGGCATGCCATTGAAAACAGTTCTGAAAAAGGCTGGATTGTTGACGGCAAGCTGCATATCGATCCGAAGCGTGAAGAGTTCCTTGATCTCTCCAAAAAGCTGAAGGATAACGGCTATCATAATGATACACAAGACTGGACGGAAGCATGGTACGCTGATATGTCCGGCGCCGGCGCGCAACCGGTCTTCGGTTTCTTTGGTCCTGCCTGGCTGATCAACTATACAATGAGCGGGCAAGTCAAAGACACGAATGGTGACTGGGCCGTTACTGAACCGCCGACTGGCTTCTTCTGGGGCGGCACCTGGCTGCTTGCCAACCAGGACGTGACCAAAGACGATGCCAAAAAACAAGCTGCTGCAGACTTTATCAAATGGGTAACACTCGATTCTTCGGAAACCGGACTCCAGTATTTCTGGGCTAACGGAACGATGAAAGAGGGCGAGCAAGGCACGAAGGACAGTGTGGCTTCCTCTGTTGTCATGTCGAAGTCCAATGGCGAAGTTCCGCTGCTCGGCGGGCAAAATATGTTCGATGTATTTGTACCGGCTAACGCCAACGCTTCCGGTAAGAACCTGACACAGTACGATGAAACCATTAACAAGTTATGGCGCGACCAGGTCCGTGAGTATACTGCCGGCAACAAGGACCGCGACAAAGCGATTGAAACCTTCAAGCAGCAGGTCAAAGACCAGCTGGGTATCGACAGCGAATAAAAAGAAGAAAGTGAAGGGGCGGGGAGTGATCCCGTCCCTTCCTATCCACTAAAGGGGTGAAATCATGCGCCGCAAAGGTGTGAACTACGCAAAATACGGCTATATCTTTACGTTTCCGTTTGTCCTGGCCTTTCTGATTTTTTCGTTATATCCCATTTTGTATACCGCAGTTATCGGGTTCACTGATATGCAGGGGTTAATACCCAAGCCGATTCATATTCTGGATAACCCTTTTCAGAATTTCAAAGACCTGCTCTTTGACAACGTCTCCTTCAGAAAGTCCCTGATTAACACCGGACTGCTCTGGATTGTCAACTTCATTCCTCAGATTGCTCTTGCGCTTCTGCTGACCGCCTGGTTCACGAACAAGCGCCTCAACATAAAGGGACAGGGAGCATTCAAGGTTCTGCTCTACATGCCCAATATCATCACTGCAGGTACAATCGCTGTACTTTTCAGTACCCTGTTCGCCTATCCGATGGGTCCTATGAACAGCATTGTTGAAATGATGGGCTGGTCCGATGCTCCGATTTTTTTCCTTCAGGATAAGACGACAGCGCGGGGAATTGTGGCGTTCATCCAGTTCTGGATGTGGTACGGCAACACGATGATCATTCTGGTCGCAGGCGTTATGGGGATTAACCCCGCACTTTTTGAGTCTGCAGCAATTGATGGTGCGAACGGCTTCCAGACCTTTTTCCGGATTACGCTGCCGAGTCTGCGGACGATTCTGCTGTTCACGCTCATTACATCAATGATTGGCGGTCTGACGATGTTCGATATCCCTCAGCTGTTCCTGGCGGGCGGACCGGATGACTCTACGCTTACTACATCGATGTTCATTTACGGGCAGGCCTTTAAGGGAAGCTATATGTATAACCGCGCTGCCGCAGCGAGCATGATTATGTTCGTCATTGCAGCAGTACTGTCCAGTGTGGTGTTCTATTTAATGCGTGACCGCGACGCCGGGAAGCTGAAAAAAGCGGAGAAAAACTATAGAAAAGCTGCCAAAGCATCAGCTGCCAGGGAGGTGTAGAACATGAATCCGAGTCCTAAAGGTGAAACCGTTACCCGTAGAGTCAACAAGACCATTATCTATATCGTCTGCATCTTTTTGGCGGTGCTCAGTATCCTCCCGTTCTGGATCATGTTTGTCAACGCTACCCGCTCTACAGCTGAAATCCAAAGCGGGCTCTCCCTGCTCCCGTCCACTCATATGATGGATAACTTGCGGGTGCTGCTCGACAAGAGCTTTGATCCCATACAGGGGTTCCTGAATTCGTTCATTATCTCTGCTTCTGCAACCGTCTTAACGGTATACTTCTCCTCATTGTCGGCCTACGGGCTGGTTACTTATGACTGGAAGCTGCGCAAGCCGTTTTTTACCTTTATCTTGTGTGTGATGATGATTCCTTCCCAGGCAAGCGCTATCGGGTTCTATCAGTTTATGTATAAAATCCATTGGACCAACAGCTTCCTTCCGCTGATTCTGCCTGCCATTGCAGCACCGGCTGTGGTGTTCTTCATGCGCCAGTACCTGCTCGCGACCCTGTCCCTTGAGATTGTGGAGGCGGCGCGCGTGGACGGGTCAGGTGAATTCAAGACCTTTAACCGGATTATTCTTCCGCTGATGATGCCGGCTGTGGCAACACAGGCTATCTTTGCCTTTGTAGCGAACTGGAACAATCTGTTCATGCCGCTGATCCTGCTCACACAGAAGGAAAAATACACGATGCCCGTAATGGTCAGCCTGCTGCGCGGCGATATTTACAAGACGGAGTTTGGCTCGATTTACATGGGGCTGGCTCTGACGGCGTTACCTCTGTTTGTGGTATATTTCCTGTTATCCAGATACATTATCGCGGGCGTAGCGCTGGGTGGCGTTAAGGAGTAAGGCTTCATTCCCAATGAATGATTTGAATTTTAATGAAGAGGAGAATCCTGTTATGGCAGCAATGAATGAGCCGTTAATTACCGAACTGTACACAGCCGACCCTTCAGCTCATGTGTTTGAGGGCAAGCTGTATATTTACCCGTCCCATGATATCGATCATGACGGGCCTACGAACGATAACGGTGACCAGTATGCAATGGAAGATTATCATGTGTTGTCTATGGAGGGTCCGGAGTCACCTTGTGTGGATCATGGGCTGGCGCTTCATCTCCGGGACGTGCCCTGGGCTTCGAAGCAAATGTGGGCGCCGGATGCGGCGTACCGGAAGGGGAGCTATTACTTGTTTTTCCCTGCCCGTGACAAAGAGGGGATTTTCCGCATAGGCGTGGCTGTATCTGATTCTCCCGCCGGCCCTTTTAAAGCCCAGGAGAACTATATTGAGGGGAGCTTCAGCATCGATCCCGCCGTATTTATTGATGAGGATGACAGGGCCTACATGTATTTCGGCGGCTTATGGGGAGGCCAACTGGAAAAGTGGGGGACTGGGAATTACCAGCCTGATCCGGCGGAAAAAGAACCGGGTGAACCTGCTTACGGCCCCCGGGTGGCGGAGCTGAGTGACGACCTGCTGTCCTTCAAATCACAGCCTGAGGAGATCAGCATCATCGATGAAGAAGGGAATCCCATTCTTGCAGGGGATGAGGACAGACGTTATTTTGAAGGTCCGTGGATGCACAAGTATCAGGGGAAATACTATCTCTCGTATTCCACCGGTACGACCCATAAGATTGTCTATGCGGTAAGCGATAAGCCCTGCGGACCTTTTGTCTATCAGGGTGTGATCCTGAATCCGGTGGTTGGCTGGACCACCCATCATTCCATTGTTGAATTTAACGGGAAATGGTATTTGTTCTACCATGACGCATCCTTGTCAGGCGGTGTGGACCACAAGCGGAGTATCAAGTTTACGGAGCTCCATTATGAAGAGGACGGCAGAATCCGGTCTGTGACCTTTTAATGTTTGTTCTATAAAAAGAGCCATGTTGACCGTTCCTCAACATGGCTCTTTATTTTATTGGTTGCGGCTATTAATCGGCCGCTGTTGTCATGAAAGGCTCAGATTCCGCTTTGAGCCAGCTCCTTGTGAACAATTGGTGCCACCTTGGTACCAAGCAGCTCGATTGCACGAAGTACCTCGCGGTGCGGCATGGTGCCGACATTGACGTGGAGGAAGAAGCGGGTAACGCCCAGGTTTTTACGCAGGAGAATGATCTTCTCCGCTACATATTCGGCATCCCCGACATACAGTGCGCCTCTCAGGCTGCGGGCATCATCATAGGTTGCCTTGTTATACGGCTGGCTCCAGCCCCGTTCACGCCCGATCACATTCATTTGTGCCTGGGTGGAAGGGTAGAAGAGGGCGGCAGCCTGTTCGGTCGTTTCCCCTACAAAGCCGTGGGAATGCGTAGCAATCTGCAGCTTGTCAGGATTGTGGCCTGCCTTTGCGGCCGCTTCCTTATAGAGATTGACCAGCGGTGCAAACCGTTCAGGCATTCCGCCGATGATCGCGAAGGCGATCGGAAGTCCCAGTACGCCTGCACGGATCGCCGATTCCGGATTTCCGCCGCTGGCAATCCATACCGGGAGCGGGTCCTGGACCGCACGGGGATATACCGCCAGATTATTAATGGCCGGACGATGGCCGCCGCGCCAGGTGACCTTCTCCGAGGCTCTGATCTTCAACAGCAGCTCCAGATTTTCTTCGAACAATTCGTCATAATCCTCCAGGCTGTAGCCGAACAGGGGGAAGGATTCGATAAAAGAACCCCGGCCCGCCATAATCTCAGCCCGTCCATTTGAAATGCCGTCCAGCGTGGCAAAGTCCTGATAGACGCGGACCGGATCGTCAGAAGACAATACGGTCACGGCGCTTGTCAGCCGGATATGCTTCGTCATAGCGGCAGCTGCGGCCAGCACAACAGCAGGGGCGCTGCCGGCATAGTCGGCACGGTGATGCTCGCCGATCCCGTATACGTCCAGCCCGGCCTGGTCGGCCAGTACAATTTCCTCCACCGCTTCACGCAGTCTTTCGGCATGGCTCATCGTTTGACCCGTTACCGGGTCAGGTGTTGTCTCCAAAAATGTGCTGATTCCTATTTCCATCTTTTTTTCCGGTTGGCCCATTTTAGTCCGCCTCCTTCTTCATGAGAATAGTTTACTATACTTTTTAATGTTTCTCAACTTTAGTAAGTGAAAATAAAATAGTCAAGTTAGACTGTGATCCATTTGCTCAGTGGCTTGGCCGAAGTGTTGTTCATGCGGCCATCCGCTGCTCTAACGGACCGTAGTTCCGTTATCTTCAGTAATTCAGCCTTTTTGGCAGGCTAACGGACCGTAGTTCCGTTATTTCCTCACTTTGCCGCAGATTTGGGCTCAATGTCAGGAAATAACGCCCGCTGGGTCCGTTAGCCTTACAGAGCCCTGATTTTTTGGTTAATAACGGATCCTGGGTCCGTTACAGCCTTACACTATAGTCTCACACTATGCCATTGCACTTTACTATCACACTACGCCATCGTCTTACGCCACCACACCACGCAATCGCACCCACGCCACCATACTACGTCATCACATCACGCCACCACACTACGCCGCCATACTACGCAACCACACTACGCCATCACACTACGCCGCCATACTACGCAACCACACTACGCCATCACACTACGCCGCCATACTACGCAACCACACTACGCCATCACACTACGTCATCACACCACGCCATCGCATTCATTTTACTTTACACCCGTGCTGCTCGCCAAAGCACCGTTTACATCTATATAGTCTCTATAGCTTGCTTCGCTCAAGCGCCTGCTGTCTCAGGCCTGTCCTGGAAAATAGTTTGCCGGAGCAGTTCCTGACGTATGATGCCCAAAAGCTGCTGCTGCCCGCTGCCATCCATCAAAAGTTCCGAGCGTTAGGCCGGACGGAGTAGGGCAGGCGATCCCGTTTATACCGCACAAAAAGCCAAAACGCAACCGGATCACTCCGGCTGCGCTTGGCTTCATACTGTTACTTTCCTTTTTTGACGGCCAGCTGAATAATCATGATAACAAGAACGAGCAGTGCAATGAGCTGATCTGTACTCATCTGAGTCCGACCTCCAATCCCGTGCAAGGATGGCTCTTCGGACCTTTTCTCCTCTCCAAGAAGCTGCTTCGTTCCCCTAATTTACACTATGAATAAACCAACGCCATTAGTACTTCAGGGGATAAAATATTCCGTATATCCATAACCGGGATATTTCAATACAGGCCATTTTACTTTGTGCAGTGCGTCTATAAGCAGCTCCGAACCGGCGCTCAGGTTGCCGCTGACGAGCTCTTCAGGGGTGAGTGCCATCCATTGGTTTAGAGAGACGTCGGCGAACCGGCTGGGGTGCGAACATATCGGGGTTCTCCCGGTCCCGCATAAAATCACGGGGTCCAAGAGCCACATTGCCCGCATCGTCGCTTTGTATCGGCTGAGGAAACCTGCCTGTTTCTGTCTGCTTCCTGTTCATTTGAGGCCATCGGGATGCCCCTTTCCCTGTATTTGCCGTAAATCTTCAATGAGGATATATATGCGGAAAACTCACTTTTATGATGAGCAAGAGATGGAATGTGCGGACACAGGCTATAATATTGGATATAATCAATGTTATTGATCACCAAGAATTGTAGAGAGCAGGTTAAAAGAACATGACGAACAGCGGACAACAACGCTACCGCTTCAGTGAAGCCCCGATTTGGGATCTGCAGCGCGCTTATTATGAAGAGGCGGGGATGCAGGCATGGAATAATGACCAGGTCCCGCAGTATATTACGAGTAATCCGATGGTCGGGACTGGCTATGCCGAGATCATCTTCGGCTATCTGCAGGACCGGGCGGCCAAAGGCGGGACCGACGAGCCGGTATACATCCTGGAATTGGGTGCAGGTGCGGGACGCCTTGCCTTTCATGTGCTTCATCAGCTGTGCCGGCTGATTGAATATGCGGGCCTGACACTGCCGCCGTTCAAATATGTAATGAGTGATCTGCCCCTTAAAAATATCACCGGCTGGCAGCAGCATCCCGGTCTCATCCCTTATGTGGAGCAGGGGCTGCTCGACTTTGCACGCTTTGATGCCGTGGCGGACACCGAGCTGCATCTGACAGAGAGCGGAACGGTAATACGGCCGGGCGGGCTGAAGCAGCCGCTGCTGGTCATCGCCAATTATTTCTTTGACAGCATCCAGCAGGAGCTGCTGTATGTGGATGAAGGCAAAATCTATGAGTGTGAGGTATCGCTGACATATCCCGAACAAGCTGACACCATGGGAACCTCTGAGGTGCTGAGGGATCTTGTTCCGGAATATTATTACCGCCGTGCTGCGGAATACGAGGATAGATCTTACCCGTATCACGAAGTGATCGCATATTATCAGGAAAAGATGGAGGATGCGCACATCCTTTTTCCGGCAGCAGCGCTGCATTGCATGGAGCGGCTGGATTCGCTCTCTGAAGGCGGATTTCTGCTGCTGACCGCCGACAAAGGCGACCACCGGCTGGAGAACTGGGGATTTGCCGAGCCGCCGAAGCTGATGCATCACGGCAGCATTTCCCTGACGGCCAACTATCATGCCATGCAGTTTTATTTTGAACAAAAGGGTGCGCTCTCGCTGTTCACTCCCCATCACTATGTGAATCTGAATGTCGGTCTGATTCTCAAGGTAGAAGATCCGGCAGGACATGCCCAGACCCGACTGGCCTACCGGAGGAATGTCGAGCGCTTCGGACCGGATGATTTCTTCAGCTTGAAGCTGTGGGTGGACCAGAACTACGATTCGGTGAATCTGCAGCAGCTTCTGGCTTTCTGGCGCCTGGGCGGTTACGATGCCGAGATGCTTATTCAAAGTGCGGAGCGGATTTCCGCCCTGCTGCCGGAGGCAAATGAAGAAGAGTTGCTGGATCTTCAGCATGGTATAAGGGTCATGTGGGCAGGATACTATCCGATGCCGCAGAGATATGATCTGGCGCTGGACTGCGGACTGCTGCTGTTCGAGATGGAGCAGTACAAGGATGCCCTCTGGTATCTGGAACAGTCGCTGGAGGCGGCTGAAGAGGAGCCGGTGGTTACTGTACTGTACTGTCTGGCCATTTGCAGCTATGAGCTTGAGGATGACGCTGCGGCGCTGGAATACACACGCAGGGCACTGGTTCTGGAACCGGAGCACGAGGAAGCACTGGATCTGCTGGCTGCGCTCAGCAAGGGCTGACAGTTAAGGGCTAAGCATAGGCTTTACAAATTGTGTAATCTTAAGGTATTCTAATCAAAATAATGAAACGCGATGATGAGAAGAGTAGACCTGCCGTTCCCTCACAGAGAGCCCCGGATGCTGAAAAGGGGCAGGGAAGGACAGGTTGAACCAAGCCTCTGAGCGGTACACCGGAACCGGTAATCCCTGGGATGGTGCAACAGGTGCTCCTGTTACAGAGCTAGAGTATAAGCCTTGCGTTCGCGCAGAGGCCGTACTTGATGAGATTAATATGGCGACATATTGATGAACCTGGGGTGGTACCGCGAGAATCTCGTCCCCAAGACAGATGTCTTGGAGGTGGGGTTCTTTTTTTATTTGCGGTTACCACATAAACAGGAGGAATTTGAAATGAGCGATATAAACGGTGCGGCACCGGAAAATTATATGGAGAAGCTGATCCGCGAAGATGTGGAGCATGGCGTGTACGGCAGGGAAATCTGTACAAGGTTCCCGCCGGAGCCTAACGGGTATCTTCATATCGGCAGTGCTTTTGCCATCCATACGAACTGTGACATGGCCCGGAAATTTAACGGCAGGTTCCATCTGCGCTTCGATGATACCAATCCCCTCAAAGAAGATATGGAATATGTGCGGGCAATTATTGAAGATATCAATTGGCTCGGCTGCAGTCCGGGGGAACATGTATATTACGGCTCCGACTATTCCGGACAGATCTATAACAGCGCAGTGTCCCTGATCCGTAAAGGTAAAGCTTATGTCTGTGACCTGTCACCGGAAGAGGTTACGGCGTACCGCGGCACCTTGACCGAACCGGGAACCGACAGCCCGTACCGCGGGCGTACTGTTGATGAGAATCTGCGCTTGTTCAGCGGGATGAAGAACGGAGAGTATCCTGCCGGAGCCAAAGTGCTGCGGGCCAAAATCGACATGGGCTCACCGAACATCAACCTGCGGGACCCTGTGCTGTACCGGATTATCCATGCAGAACACTACCGGACGGGGGATACCTGGTGCATCTACCCGATGTATGATTTTGCCCATCCGATTCAGGATGCCATTGAAGGCGTGACCCATTCCCTGTGCTCGCTGGAATTCAAGGATCACCGTCCGCTCTACGAATGGGTGCTGAATGAACTGGGAGTGCCGGAAGCACCGAAGCAGCGGGAGTTTGGCCGGGTAAATCTGACGGGAGTCGTCACCAGCAAAAGATATCTGCGCCAGCTGGTTGCCGGGAACTACGTCGACGGCTGGGATGACCCGAGACTGCCAACATTGCGCGGACTGCGCAGAAGAGGTTTTACGCCGGAGAGTATCGGAAGGTTTGTCCGGGAGATCGGAATGGTCCGCAATCAGACAATGGTTGATTTCTCCCTGCTGGAGCACTGTCTGAGACAAGACCTTAAAGCAAACGCGCCAAGCATAATGGCCGTGCTGGACCCCCTCAAGGTAGTAATCACCAATTACCCTGAAGGAGCCTCTGAACTGCTCGAAATTGATAACAACAGTGAGAACAAAGAGCTGGGTACCCGAAGGGTTCCGTTCGCGGGAGCCGTCTACATTGAGCGGGAGGATTTCATGGAGGAGCCTTCCCCGGGCTTCCACAGGCTAACACCAGGCGGCGAGGTGCGGCTTAAAGGCGCTTATTTTATTACATGCCATGAAGTAATTAAGGATGAAGCAACCGGCGAGATCACCGAGCTGCACTGCACATATGATCCGGAAACGAAGAGCGGCAGCGGGTTTACCGGACGCAAGGTCAAAGGCACACTGCACTGGGTACCGGCTGCAGAAGCGGTTGCAGCTGAGGTCCGTCTCTATGATAAGCTGTTAAAGGATCACGAGGGGCCTGCTGACGATACAGCGTCATGGGGAGAGGTCATCAACCCGGAATCTGTCACCATCCTGGAAAAATGTCTGCTGGAGCCCTGCGTGCAGGCTGCCAAGCCGGAGGATAAATTTCAATTCATGCGCCACGGTTATTTCTGTGTGGACAACAAGCTGTCCAATGAACAGAAGCTGGTGTTCAACAGAATTGTTCCGCTGAAGGATTCGTGGAAAGCTAATAAGTAGAAGCTGAAAGGGCGAGAGTCAGGAATACCTGGCCTCGCTTTTTTTTTTACGTATCAGAAAGCAGAGGTGTGGTACGGATATTTGGTGATTGCCGGATGCCGAATGGAGTTAAAGATAGATATGGTTTCCATGAGAGTAACCATGAAAATTACATTTACTTTTTTCAAGGAGAGGAATATAATAAATTCAGGTTAAAAGTTGCACATGGGAAACTTTGATGTGTAGGGACAACTTTTACAGCAAGAGGAGGTTTTTCAAGTGGCAGAACACACTATAGGGGAAGCGCCCCAAACTATAAATCATGCCAGGAACACAACGTCGGCACAGGCTGTATTAAACGGGGAAGTGAAGGGGCTGAAGAGACTGCTGCCCTTCCTGGGACCGGCTTTTATCGCTTCAGTGGCCTATCTGGATCCCGGGAATTTTGCGACAAATATTACGGCAGGCTCGAAATATGGATATCTGCTGTTATGGGTCATCTTTGCCTCCAATCTGATGGCCGTACTCATCCAGTCGTTGTCCGCCAAGCTCGGCATTGCCACAGGCAAGAACCTGCCGGAAGTAGCACGGGAGCGGTTCTCGAAGAAAACTTCGATTTTTCTGTGGATACAGAGTGAACTGGTCATTATTGCTACCGATTTAGCGGAATTTATCGGGGCAGCCCTCGGGCTGTATCTGTTATTCGGGATTCCGATGCTGCCCGCCGCACTGATTACAGCTGCCGGATCATTCGCTATTCTGGAGCTGCAGCGGCGCGGTTACCGTACGCTTGAGGCCGGAATTGCCGCGATGGTCATGGTTGTTGTGCTGGCCTTTACGTTTCAGGTAATTATGGCGAAGCCGGATGCAGGGGCGGTGGTGACCGGAATTTTTACGCCGCAGTTCCAGGGTGTGGACAGCATTCTGCTGGCGGCAGGAATTCTCGGGGCAACCGTTATGCCGCATGCCATTTATTTGCACTCCTCACTGACCCAGAGCCGGGTGGTGGGACAGGATGATAAAGAGAAAAAACAGATTTTTAAGCTGGAAATGATCGATATCGTTATTGCGATGCTGATTGCCGGTGCGGTGAATATGGCGATGGTTATCGTGTCTGCTGCCTTGTTCTTTAAGAACGGGCTTGTGGTTGAGGATCTGGATGTTGCCTTTGAGCAGTTCCGCCAGCTGGCCGGACCGGTTACTGCCATTTCCTTCGGGCTGGGCCTCCTGATTGCCGGACTGTCGAGCTCTTCGGTCGGAACCATGGCCGGTGACGTCGTGATGCAGGGCTTCATTAACCGGAGAATCAATCTCTATCTGCGCCGGGCCATTACAATCATTCCGCCGCTGGCGATCATTGCCTTCGGCATTAACCCGACCACTGCACTGGTGATGAGCCAGGTTGTTTTATCGTTCGGGATTGCCTTTGCCCTCATTCCGCTGGTGATCTTCACCAGCAACCGCCAGATCATGAACGGGCTGGTCAATCACCGGATAACCACCATTCTCGGCTGGATGATCTCTGCGCTGGTGGTGTCGCTGAATCTGTTCCTGATTGTGGAGATGTTTGTGTAATATGACTGCGGTGCCTGGAGAATAGCTAGAGTGACTAAACGATGTATCGTGGCAAAAGAGCGGTAATGCAGCTTGGATAGGTAACGTGGCAAAAGAACAGTTAATGTGACTGAGGGAGCTAATGCGACCATGATTCGAGCTCCTAAATGGAAAAAGTCCCGCTATTTCTTCGTTATGAGCAAAATAAGTTGATTTAGTCGGAAAAAGTCCATCTAATACCTGTAAATATACCGGAAAAGCGCCGTACTGGCCAAAGTAAGTGGATACATTCCAATAAGGTACGCTAATGTTCAATATTGATCGAGATTAGTTGGACAAATTCCATCTAAGACAATGAATTGTAAGCTGCTGTATGGAATGAATTATAGATTATTGATTCATAATCCAGGTATCGGCTAATGAGTTGGAGTTCTGCCGCGCAATGTGCTATAGAACACAGGCCAGCTTTATTACCATCCCATTTGCCGGAATACTTAAAAGGGACCCTCCTCCCAAGGACGGTCCCTTTTCACATGAGCTACTGCTTCACAATATCCTGCACAGCCTTGTCGAGCTTCTCCAGGAGCTGATCACGGCCGATCTGGCCGCCGAGGTATTCCTGCATGGCTGCGCCGAAGCCCTGGGTTACACCGTCCGGGAACATATCCCAGTTCCAGCCCAGTGCCGTAGCAGCCTTTTCCTGAACGGCAACCGCCACTTGGCCGATGTCTTCTGCCGCAGCTTCAATGTCCGTTTCCGCCGGGATGAATTTGAATTCCTTTGTGATATACTGCTTGCCGGTTTCTGAAGTCACGAGCCAGTTCAGGAAGGCCTTCGCTTCCTCCGGATGCTCGGATTTGCTGTTCACAATATAGTTGTTTGGTACGCCTACAAGAATTGTACCTTCCTCATCGCTGATCGGGAGGGGGAGCAGGCCGAGATTCAGCGCAGGATCGATTTTGTCGATATCGCCTTGTGTCCAGTTGCCCTGGAGCATCATTGCCGCTTTGCCGGAGGCAAATTCAGCGACCTGGGTGGCATAGTCTGTTGTCATCTTGTTATCCTGTGCATTGTCAAAAATAACGTCTACCAGATCAAGCCACTGTTCGAACACTGCATTGCCTTTGATCGTTGCCGTTCCTGCTTTGACATCTTCGATAAATTTCTTCGGATCCGGCTGATGGGCGAGCCCGACGTTGACGAGGTGAATTCCCATCGACCACCATTCATTGGTAGCTTCAAACGGCGTGATACCGGCAGCTTTGAGCTTGGCGGCGGCGTCCTTCAGCTGGGTCAGTGTTTTCGGTTCTTCCGTAATGCCTGCCTGGGCGAACAGATCTTTGTTATAAATGAGGCCGTAGCCTTCGACATTCATCGGCATGCCGTACAGCTTGCCGTCTACAGTGGCCGGAGCTTTGGAGGTAGGGATCAGATTGGCAGCCCAGGGTTCATCCGAGAGATCAGTGGCACGGTCCATATAAGGGACGAGCGCGGTATATCCGCCGTTATTGAAAATTTCCGGTTCGGAGCCCGAGGCGATTTCCGCTTTGAGCAGTGCACCGTAATCTTCACCGCCGCCATGGGTTTCCACTTCAACCTTGACGCCGGTTTCCTTCTCATATTCTTCGGCCAAGACATTGAGCTGCTCGGCAATCTCCACTTTGAACTGGAACATCTTGATCGTCACGTCTTTGGCAGGAGCGGCGGTCGCTTCAGCCGTGTTTTCGGTTGGCGTATTACCGCTATTGGCAGCGGTTCCATTGCTTGCGGAATTAGTATTGCCGCCGTTGCCGCAACCTGCGATAATAAGTGTGCAAACGGTTGCCAAAAGGAATGCGGATTTTCTTTTCATAATATAACCTCCCTGATCTGTATTCTTTGCAACTTGATACTAATGCATCTGAGCGGACACTTACACTTAATATTTTGCCTGAAAAAGTGGATATTGTTGCAAACGCTTTATCCCTTGATGGAGCCTGTAGTAACCCCTTCGACAATATAACGCTGCAGCAGCAGAAAGAACAGGAGGATCGGCGTAATGGCCATCACCAGGCCTGCCAGGGCAAGATCCCACTTTTTGGTGTACTGGCCGAAGAACTTGGTCACAGCAACAGGCAGCGTAGTCAGATCCTTGTTGCCCCCGATGACCAGCACCGGCAGCAGATAGTCATTCCAGATCCAGAGTGTATTGAGAATGATCACGGTTACGATGATCGGCAGCAGCAGCGGGAAAACAATTTTGAAGAAGACGCCGTATGGATTGGAGCCGTCCACCCGGGCAGCCTCTTCCAGCTCAAACGGTACGGTTTTGATAAATCCGTGGAACAGGAAGACCGACAGCGGCATTCCAAAGCCGAGATAGCAGGCCACGATCCCGTACAGCTCGCCGCGCAGCTCCAGAATACTCGTTACCCGCACCAGCTGCAGCATCAGCGACTGGAAAGGGATGATCATCGCAGAGACGAGCAGCAGAAATACAAAAGCATTGAAGCGCGAAGGCTTTCTGACAATCTGGTAGGCGGCCGTGGAGCTGAACAGGACAATGAAAATGACGCTCAGCAGCGTAATCAGCAGCGAGTTCCAGAAGGCCTGCGGAAAATCGATAGCTTCCCACACCTTCGAATAGTTACTCCACTGAAACACCTGCGGGAAGGAGGCGGCATCAATCAGAATCTCTTTCAGTCCCTTGACGGAATTGCTTAGCACCAGATAGAACGGTGACAGGAACACGAGCGCCAGCAGAATGGCGATGATCTCCAGCATAAAGTTGCGGGGGCGGTATCTGCTGCTGTTCATTACGCGGACACCTCTTTTCGTTTGGTGATCCATACCTGGGTGACTGTAATCAGTGAGACCGCGGCGAAGAAGAGCAGGGCTTTGGCCGTACCTAATCCGTAACGGTTGTTGATCAGCGCTTCGGCATAAATGTTGTAAGCGAGCGACTGTGTTGACGTGCCCGGGCCGCCTTTGGTCAGCGACAGGTTAAGGTCGAACATTTTGAAGGCATTGGAGGTCGTCAGGAACAGGCAGATCGTGATGGCCGGCATGATTAAAGGTACATAGACGCTTTTGAACAGCTGCGGCGCGCGTGCCCCGTCAATCCGGGCGGCTTCAACGAGATCCTTCGGAATGCCGGCCAGTGCTGCGATATAAATAACCATCATATAACCGGCCGTCTGCCAGACGAACACGATAACCAGGCCCCAGAACCCGGTACCCGGCGTACCCAGCCAAGGCAGCTGGAAGAAGGAAATCCCGGTAAGCTCGCCGACCGTCGCGAAGCCCTTGGTGAAGATGAACTGCCAGATGTATCCCAGCAGAATACCTCCAATGACGTTTGGCATAAAAAATACAGTGCGCAGCAGCTTCTTGGTCTTCAGTGTGGTCATCAGCATAAAAGCGAGCAGAAGCGCCAGCACATTGGCGGCAATGACGGAGATAACCGTGAAGCGCAGCGTAAAGAGCAGCGAATCCCAGAACTTGTCGTCACTCAGAATCCGTCTCCAGTTGGCGGCGCCTGTCCAGACCGCTTTGTCCAGATCCAGCCCGTTCCAGTCGGTTGAAGAATAATAAAAGCCGAGAATAAAGGGTGTAACCACAATGGTCAGGAAAAAGAGCAGGCAGGGCCCAAGGAACACAATTTGCTGTCCCCAGCCATTTTGCAGGCGTAGAGCTTTTCTCATATGGAGTCTCCTTTGTATAGTTTTCTGGCGGTTCACCCCTTCATTATAGGAACAGCTTACCTTTGCCAACACTCAATTTGATGATTATAAAAGTGGATTATATTGCAGGAGGCCCAGCATGTTCAGAAACAGCATCCGCACCCGGCTTATGGCACTTGTGCTTTTGGCCTCGGTGATTCCGTCCGGAATATCCGTTACCTTCTCGTATTTTTACACCAGGCAGTCGGTGACCGAGCAGTCCGAAAAGCAGAACACAAAGCTCCTGACGCTCGGAGAGTCTAATCTCGGCAGCTACTTTGATACCATGAACCAGCGGGCCATGTCGATGTACAGCGGAATTAATGTGCCCGGCTCGTTCTATACCACCCTGCTTACCGCCAAAAGTCCCGATAATATCCCTGCTGACACAAGTCTGCCCGATAACCGGGCGGTCATATCGACGCAGCTGTTTAACCTGTTGCTGTCCGACCGGAATACCTATCAGATTCATTTGTATGTCCGGGCTGCACAGCAGTCCAATCTGCTGCACGGCGGAATTTTCCGCCGTGAAACCAATAACAGTTATGTTCCGGCGGTCAATCCTGACGGCTCGGGCCGGCCGTTTATCGAAGTTACGCATATGGATCATCAGTATGGCGTGAAATCCCGTTTTCCCAACCTTAAATCAGGCACGGTGCCGGTTTTTACCGCACATTTTCCGGTATACCGGGCGCCCAGCAGTGAGGTTCTGGCTGATTTGTCGTTTGATTTCCGCCTGTCTGAGCTGGAGGGGATCATGAAATCTGTATACAATGCGGATACGGAGCATCTCTATGTGCTGAATGAACAAGGCCAGGCGTTATTCGCTTCAGATCCGGAGTGGATCGGCAAGCCGGTCACGGCAGGCTGGAGCCGGCTTCCGGCAGGGCAGGACAGCGGGCATTACACCTGGAAAAAGGACGGATTCAACGGAATTGTGATGTTCCAGCGGATAGAGGAGCCGCTGTTCAAAGGCAGCATCATCAAGCTGATTCCCTACGAAGAGCTGTATGGCGATGCGCGGGTCATTACCCGGTTCAATGCCGTCATCGGCGTAATCTTTCTGATTCTTGGCGGAATCACGGCGGTGCTGATTTCCATCGGATTCACAAGACCGATCAAGAAGCTGATATCCTTCACCCAGAAGGTGCAGATCGGCCAGCTTGACGCCCATGTCGATGCCGAACGGGAGGATGAATTCGGCCTGCTGACCCGCAAAATCACCGGGATGACCCGGACGATCAATGAGCTGATTGTCCAGGAATACCGCCTGGAGCTGGCCAACAAAACGAACCAGTTAAAAGCGCTGCAGGCCCAGGTTAACCCGCATTTCCTGTACAATGCGCTGCAGTCCATCGCCAGCCTGTCCTTGCGGTATAACGCGCCGAAGATCTATGAGCTCATCTATTCGCTGGGCAGTATGATGCGTTATTCGATGAATACGGAACGGGCTGCCGTGCCGCTCAGGGATGAGCTGGAGCATGTGCGGAATTACGTCATTCTGCAAACCGAGCGGTTCGGGGAGGAGAATCTGCGGCTGGATATTGACGCAGAGGAGGCTGCGCTGGGGATTATCGTACCAAAGATGATTTTGCAGCCGATTGTCGAGAATATTTTCAAACACGGCTTTGCGGATGGGATTCATGAAGCAGTCATCTCTATAAGCTGCGCCCTGGATCTGCAGGGCTGCCTTAACCTCACCGTTCAGGACAACGGCAAAGGGCTTTCACCTGAGCGGCTGGAGGAAGTTACGGCCGGTCTGCAGAGCAGCGGCAGAACGGGGCGGGAGGAAATCGGGCTGATCAATGTACTGGCCCGGCTGCAGCTGCAAATGAACAGCGGAGCGCAGCTGCAGCTGTGCAGTGAAGAGGGGGCGGGACTCACGGTTACACTGCGGATTCCGCTGTCTCCGGGAGAGTAAGCAGCATATAGCTTGAAGAACTATTACAACACGGATGGAGGGGCATGGCCGATGAAAGTGCTGATTGTAGATGATGAAAAGCCTGTGCGGGAAGCCATCCGCTATTTTGTCCCCTGGGACAAATATCAGATCTCTGAGGTGTACGAGGCGACCAACGGACAGGAAGCGACCGCAATTATGCAGGAGCAGCAGCCGGCCGTAGTGTTTACGGATATGCGGATGCCGCTGATGGACGGAGCACAGCTGCTGGAGTGGCTGCATGCCCATTATCCGAATACGAAAACCATCGTGATCAGCGGTTATCAGGATTTCAAATATGTTAAGCCTGCGATTGTATACGGAGGCACGGATTATCTGCTGAAGCCGCTGAACAGCAGGCAGCTGATTGAAGCTGCCGAGCATGCCTTTGAATTGTGGCTGGCAGAAGAGGAGGAGCGCAGGCTGGTCCGCCGCCAGACTATGCAGCTGAACGTGCTCCGTCCGCTTTACTGGGACAAGGTACTCTCGGATCTACTCTCCGGACAAGGAGCGTTCCTGGAAGTAAAGCCGGCCTTATGCGGAGAACTGGCGATGCCGGAGAACGCGTCAGTCTGCCGCATTGCTGTTATTTCCCTGCAGGGTGCGCACTGCCGCCTGCTGGAGCGGCTGCATGGCGATGCCGGACTGGCTTCCTTTGTGCTGGCGAATGTCTGCAACGAGCTGCTCTCCCCCGGAAGCCAAGGCTTTGCCTTCCGGAGCTGGCAGGCCGGAGCTGAAGTCGTGATGCTGTTCTGGGCGGAAGGAGTCCAGGAAGCGGAGGACCTCCTGCGCCGTATTAACGAATCCATGCTGCTCACTTACGGCATTCAGATGGACATCGGCCTAAGCCTGGCGCAGCCTTTGCCGGAAGGGCTGCAGACCGCTTTCCTGCAGGCCCGTGAGGCGCTGAACGGGCGTAATCTCCTGCAGAAGGAGGAGAGAATCCACCGCTATAAGGAGCTTGCACCGGAGAAGGGACCCGGGGAGGAATTTGCCGCAGAACCGCTGCTTGAAAAGCTGCGGCTGGCTGTGCTGTCAGGCGATGATGACAAAATGGAACAGGCTGCCGGTGAATGGGCAGGAGGGCTTGCCGGAATGTCTGTACTTACGGAGAGCCGGATGCAGCGCCTGCAGGAGGAGATTCTTGTTGTGCTTACCCGCTGGAGACCGGAGGCTGAGCCTGCGCTTACGCTGTGTTACGACAGGGAAGGGCTGTTCTCTGCGGAAGACTGGGGCAATCAGCTTAAGGCGCTGCTGCTGCAGCTGTCCCGGGGCAATCCTCAGACGCCGGACGCCAGGCTGGTACAGGAAATCAGGGAGTATCTTAATCAGAACTATGCCAGTGACATGACCCTGCAGCATATTGCCGAACGCTTTTTTATCAGCAGGGAGAATGTGTCACGGAAGTTCAAAGGGGTCACTGGGGAGAATCTGTCCGATTATTTGACCGGACTCCGGGTAGACAAAGCCAAGGCGCTGCTGCAGCATACGAATCTGCGCCTGTCGCAGATCGCGGAGCTGGTCGGCTATGAGGATGAGAAATATTTCAGCAGGGTATTCAAAAAAGCCACCGGCCAGACGCCGCGGGAATACCGCAGGCAGTAAGGCAGGTGGCGGCGAAACAGACCGGCCGGCAATCTGCACAAGCGGGCAGCCGGGTCTGTTGCTCTTTAGCCTCCGAAGTAATCGGCCAGCCCGTCGGCGATTGCTTTGGCTGCTTTTTTCTGATAACTGGACGTGCGGACGATGGATTCATCTGAAGGATTACTGAGAAAGCCCAGCTCGACCAGTACGGCAGGGAGCCTGTTCTCCCGCAGGATATGATAATTGCCGTAAGACAAGCCGTTGCTGCGCAGACCGATGCCCTGGCCGAGCCGGTTCTCAATGGACCGGGCCAGCCGCAAGTCATCCGATTCGGAGTAGAAGAAGGTCAATGTGCCGGACACCTTCTTCGGTGACGAATTGTAATGGACGCTGACAAAAGCATCCGCAGACAGGGAATGGCCAATCTGGACTCTCCGGGCGAGGGTCGGCTTCTGATTTCCGCGGGTCCGGGTCATTTCCACACGGGCTCCTTTGGCTGTCAGGTAATCGCGTACATAAAATGACGTCTGCAGTGTAAGGTCCTTCTCCATGGTCGTATAAGTGGTTCCGACCATGCCGGGATCGCTGCCGCCATGCCCCGGATCAATGACAATCAGCTTGCCGCGGATACTGCCGGAAGGTTTGGCGCTTACATTCCGGATGCTGCCGCTGCTTCTGCTGCCTCCCGCGGTGATATACTGGCCGGAGACCCAGCCGGTTTCTCCGCCCGCAGTGCGGATCCGTGCCCAGTCGCTCTGGCGGCTTAACACTGTTACGGAATCTCCGGCTTTCAGTGACCCTATCACGTTGTAACCCGTTCCCGGTCCTCCCCTGATGCGCAGGGAATTGGCGGTTACAGTTGCTGTACCGCTGCTGCTTGCACTAACCCGGGCTGATGCTTGTACCACAGTGCCTGCTCCTGAGTTGCTGCCGGAACCGCTGCCTGTGCCGCTGACCCTCTTCAGATAATAGCCGGCCACCCAGCCGGATACGGAGCCTGCTTTGACCTTCATCCAGCCGTGCTGCTCATCGGTTACAGTGACAACCGCCCCGTTTTTTAAGGACCCGACAATTGCGGCGCTTTCCGCCGGTTCACTGCGCACATTCAGTGAGCTCGCGTACACTTTTGCAGAATATGCTGAGGCGGCGTCCACCGGTTTTGCAGCAAAAACTACGCCGGATGTCAACATACTGGCTGCCAGCACTGCAATATGTATTATTTTGTTCATACCAGACCTCGTTTCCCCCATAATATATTCTATTACCCTTTTCTTCGGCAGGAGAACAGGATTTGGTTAAAAATTTAGATGATTTCGGATGATTTTGTTTCAGGATAGAACCTCTGTTCCAAAGCGGCAATGACCTGTATAATTGTTCCATATCGGGAGATAAGGAGTGCCGCCGTGACCAGACCAAAATTGTTTATCGGATCTTCCAGAGAATCCATTCGTTATGCCCGGGCCATACATGAGCAGCTGAAGCGTGAGGCCCAGGTCCATCCCTGGTATGCCGACGCGTTCCGCGCCAATGAATACACGATGGAAGCGCTTGAGCGGCATCTCGATGAGAGTGATTTTGCCGTATTTGTGTTTTCTCCGGATGATGTAGCCAGGATCAGAGGGAAATATTATTATGTAACCCGGGACAATACGCAGTTTGAAATGGGATTGTTCTGGGCCAGGCTGCGGAGAAGCCGTGTCTTCTGTCTGCTGCCGGACCGGGTGTCACCCCGGAGTGACTTAATCCCCGGACAAAATATTGAGGAGTACCACTTGCTGTCCGATCTGTCAGGACTGACACCGCTGGAATATGAATGGGAACATGATAATCCGGTGGCTGCCGTCGATGTCAGCTGCGGGAAGATCATCGACCGCATTCATGAGCAGGGGAGCTATCCTGATCCGCATAAGGAACTGGAGCAGCTGAAGCAGGAGATTAAGCGGAGAGAAAGCATCCTTCACTTCTTTTGGCAATATAATAGCAATGTGGCCGGACCTGAACCTGCAGAGAAATATCAGGCGCTCAGCGAGGCCGTCCGTAATTCTTTCCTGCTGCCGGCAGGCTTCCGGGTAAGCGGCGCGGCATTGTGGCGGGCCAGCAATAATGAAGGTCTGGCACAGGTAGGAGGAAATGTGGGGCGCGGGCATTTTTATCCCTTTTCTGTTAACGGGCAATCCGGAAATAGACCCGGCGTGCTGGATGCATTTTTAAACAAGGAATGGACCTTTTTCCAGCGTACGGAAGTTGCGGAGGTCTATATCCTATGCTATCCTTTAGGTGAGCAGCATGTCCTGTCGGTTCATTTTTCCGGCAATGACGGACTGTCTGCAGAGGATCTTACGGCAGTTGTATCGCATAACCGCGATTTATTCCGTACCGCCAATCATTTAGTGGGAGGGGACTAAGAGCATGAAGAATATGAAGGGGATCGTCAGTCTTTCAAGTGCTGTCCGCCGCTCTGCAGGAGGGAACGGAAGCAGCTCCGGCCGTCCGGGCCGCCCCAGAAGCGCGTCTGGAGGCAGCCGCCCCGTGAAGCCTGCGGCCTCGCCGCATAATGTTTTTATTGCACCTTCACCCGAAGGCGGAGATGTTGAATACAAGAAGCTGATCAGCGGGAAGGTTGATAATAACAAGCCTTCGTTCGCCTGAATAATACAGGGGGTCCCGGCCGGGGCCCCCTTTTATTATGGCTTTAGCCAGTTGTGTGCGTGAAATGTGCGAAACAAAAACCACCCGCTGTGCGGGTGGGGGGAACGGGGAACGGGGAACCACTAAGACCTGTCCGATAGAAAGTGAGAGTTTCAGGCTCGAACGATAGAACGGATCATACATGGCCAGCAGTAACTGAAGCACAGTAATTCCCTTCGCCGCGTCCCAATGTACTCGATTTTTCGTGTATAATGTGCGACTTTCCCTTCGCCGCGTCCCAATGTACTCGGTTTTTCGCGTATAATGTGCTAATATCCTTCGCCGCGTCCCAATGTACTCGTTTTTTCGTGTATAATGTGCTAATTTCCCCTCGCCGTGTCCCAATGTACTCGGTTTTTCGTGTATAATGTGCTAATTTCCTTCGCCGCGTCCCAATGTACTCGATTTTTCGTGTATAATCGGTGCGACTTTCCCCTCGCCGCGTCCCAATGTACTCGGTTTTTCGTGTACAATGTGCGACTTTCCCTTTGCCGCGTCCCAATGTACTCGGTTTTTCGTGTACAATGTGCTAATTTCCCCTCGCCGCGCCCCAATGTACTCGGTTTTTCGTGTATAATGTGCGACTTTCCTCTCGCAGCGTCCCAATGTACTCGGTTTTTCGTGTATAATGTGCTAATTTCCTTCGCCGCGTCCCAATGTACTCGATTTTTCGCATACACTGGTCTCGTTTCCGCTGTAAGTGGGCAAAAGGGGGCTGAATTTTACCGCCAGTTATAAACTTCAATTGAGAGCCTGGGAGGAGAGCACAGTGGATCCCCGATTAACTTTGGATATAGTTCGGAGCATTGCCAAAGCGTATAAGAGAAAATATAAGTTATCAGGTGATATTTCAGATCATTTGGAGCGCTCCATACAATTCTATGGTGAATTCGATAACATGAATGGTCCGGTCTGGTTAGTCAGAGTAAGTGTAGCACCCGATGACTTTTTTGCAGAAAATGAATTTACAATGGTTATTTCAGATACAGAAGCAGCGGTCAAATATATGATCGATCCCAATGGTCATGTCCATAGTCCTCATTTATGAATAACGCTGAGCGAAAAAAACAGATCAATTATGGCCGTATCTGACCATGGTTGATCTGTTTTCAGGTAATGCATCATGTTGAATCTGTGTAGTTTTGCCGGCTTTTACGCAGATTAATTCTGCTGTGAGGCAGAGCCGCTGTTCTTCTTTGCAAGTTCACGCCGCACGGCAGGAGCCACTTCGGTGGCCAGCAGTTCAATGGCTGACGCAACCTTGGAGAAGGGAAGACCGCCGATATCCAGCTGGGTCATGAAGCGGTGATGACCGAACAGCTCATGCTGATACAGAATCTTCTCAATGATCTGCTGGGGACTGCCGACGGCAAGCGTATTATCGTGAGAGACGTAGCGGCCGAACTCACTGCGCGAGACGCTGTAATCCTGCCCCGGCTTCGGACTGATGGCATTGCGGTAGCTGTAGTAGTAAGGGTAGTATTCATCCAGCGCCTGCTGTGAAGTCTTGGCGATATAGCCGTGACTCGTGATGGCAATCTTCAGCGCTTCCGGTGCATGTCCGGCTGCGGCACCGCTGCGGCGGTACGTGTCGGCAAGATTCTGGAACGGCTCAGGGCTGCCGCTTAGAATGGCGATGGCCATTCCGACGCCAAGGGTGCCGGCTCTTTCGGCACTTTCCGCCGAGCCACCGATGCCTACCCAGAGCGGAAGCTTCTGCTGAAGCGGGCGCGGGGCGATTTCCGCATTTTTAAGCGGAGAACGGAAGGAGCCGTCCCAGTTCATCACCTCGTGCCGGTTCAGTTCAAGCAGCAGATCGAGGTTCTCTGTAAACAGTTTCTTGTAGTCTTCGAGTTCATATCCGAAAAGAGGAAATGACTCCAGAAAAGCACCGCGCCCCGAAATAATCTCCGCCCGGCCGCCTGACAGCAGGTCGAGGGTGGCAAAATCCTCAAATACTCTTACCGGATCTATGGTGCTCAGCACAGTGGTCGCACTGGTCAGCTTAATCCTGTTTGTTACCTGCGAAATGGCGGCGAGTACTACCGGCACTGCAGAGATCACAAAATCCAGGCGGTGATGCTCACCTACACCGAAGATATCCAGTCCTGCCTCGTCGGCAAGCCTGGCTGCAGCAATCACTTCATTCAGCCGCTGCTGCGGACTGATTCTCTGTCCTGTATGGCAGTCGGTGACGATATCACCCAGTGTATAAATGCCAAATTCGAACTCTGGCACTGCCTCTGGTTTAACTTGGTTCTCCATGCTTCCTTACCCCTTGCTATTAGAATATTTAATGTAAATGTGTAAGCTTGTCCGGTGTTAGAAGGAATACGGATGATTATAACATAACAGCTTACAAAATGTAAGCATATGAATAAATGTCCTTTAATTATCAGCGCTAACATATCTCTATATGGAATATTATTGAAAATACTTTGGAGCCGGATATATACTCAAGGTTGCATAGGAACAAGAAGTGGAGCTCCTTAAACGAGGGCCACAGGAATGAATTGTTCTTTTGCATACGAAGTGCGGGAGGGAAACAAACATGTGGAGTATAAATGTAAAAAATGCCGCTTTCACCGCTGTTATCGGTTTGAGCATGCTGGTTGCCGCAAGTTCTGTACAGTCCGCTGCTTATGATCCCCATACTTCTTACATCGGAAACAACTTTTCGGAGCCTTACACTGAGCTTCCCGGTGTGAAAGCGGCTTGGTCTGCAGATATCGATCTGCAAAGTGATGAATACGCTACAGGCAGAGGCTCCATAGCAGCCGGCGGCGGCAAAGTATACGGCATTCAAAAAGGCCAGCTGGTTGCCTTCAATGTGCAGAACGGAAAGGCTGCATGGAGGCAAGGCTCCAAGCTGACAGCACCGATTCTGTACCGGGACGGAGTCCTTTTTGCAGGCTCGCAGACAGGTACCCTTTATGCGGTGGAGGCGGCCAACGGCAAAATCAAGTGGAAGTCTGCGGTCCCGGGCAAAGCGGTAACCCAGCTTGTGGCCGATCAGAACCAGCTGCTGGCGTTTAGCGGAGACATTCAGGCGTACAGCTTAAAGGACGGCAAATTCCAGTGGAAGGATAATTACAGCGAAGGGCTGCAGCAGCCTATCCAGGTTCAGGGGAATCTTGTACTGGCAGGGAATACAGTATCAGGAGCTTATTCCTATGAGCTACTGCATGCTTTTGACCGGACGACAGGCAAGCAGGTGTGGGATTCAGGCAATCACTCACTTCCCGTTGCCGCCGGCAGCGGGACGCTGATCTCGCTTCGGACCGCCAACCTTATGGAGCTGGTGCCGCTGACTACACTGGATACGCTGGATGCCAAAACCGGCAAAGTGCTGAAATCGGCGGAGTACAACCCGCTTAACATCAATCCGGTGGATGCCCTCAGCAGTGGAGGCCGGGCATGGATCAGCGATAACCGGGTATATATCAATGGAGGTCCGACCGTTTACAGCTATCCGGCGAATGCCGACCCGCAGACAGCAACAAAAACAGCCTACTCGGTTGCCGGAACCGATAAGACCTTTACCTATGCCGCCGGCCCTTATGACGGGCGTATACTGTTCAGCAACGGAGAGAGTGTGTATGGCATAAAAACAGCCAACCAGGGGTTAGTCACCTACTATGGCGGAGGAAAAATCGCCCGTTTCGACCTGCTCGGCCATGGAATGTATATCGCCCTTACAGATGGACGGATCATTGCAATGAACCTGCTGACCGGAGCGGCACTACTGCAGCTGAAAACCACGGGTCCCGCCTACGGGCCGACTCTGCAGGAAAGCGGAATGATCCTGGTCCAGAGTAAAGGAAAAGTTACGGCTTTTCAGGAACCGGCCAGTCTCAAGGTGAAATAACAGCACTATGCTCTCCTGCATGAGGCTTCCGTTTTGCAAGGGCAGCTTTTACCTGCATCCAAATTAAAATGTGTATTTTTGTTGACAGACTTTCGGATAGATGATATTTTAAATGCACAAATTCAAATTGTTTTACTCAGGATTATATACTGCCGACTGTTCAGACAGAGGTGCCCTCGTAATTATACGTGAGGTTCCTCTGTTTTTTTGTATTCACTGAAATTAATGACCAGCAAGGAGGAGCAGGAATGGGAGAGGCATTACTGTCTATCACGCAGCTGAATAAGAGCTTTGACACTGCCGGAGGGCAGGTAAAGGCACTGCATGCGGTGGATCTGCATGTACAGGAAGGGGAGTTCATTACAGTGATCGGCCCCAGCGGCTGCGGCAAAAGCACACTGCTGCGAATCGTTGCAGGCCTGGATACCGGATATACCGGCAGCGTGACGCTGGAAGGCACGGAGATACTCGGGCCGGGAATCGACAAAGGATTTATTTTTCAGGAGCACCGGCTGTTCCCCTGGCTGACTGTTGAGAAGAATATCGCGTCCGATCTGCCGCTTGGCAGGCCCGATATCCGGCGTAAAGTAGATGAACTGATAGAACTGGTAAAGCTGACAGGCTTCGAGAAATCGTATCCGCGCGAGCTGTCAGGAGGGATGGCCCAGCGGGTAGCAATTGCCAGGGCACTGCTGAGGAACCCGAAAATTCTGCTGCTTGACGAGCCGTTCGGGGCGCTTGACGCATTTACCCGGGCCCATATGCAGACTGTACTGCTGGACATTTGGCGGCGGAACAAGACCACGATGATTTTTGTCACGCATGATATTGATGAAGCTGTCTTTCTGGGCAACCGTGTGGTAATCCTGGAGCCGCGTCCAGGCAAAATCCGCAAAATCGTGCCGATTGATCTGCCTTATCCGCGCAAAAAAACAACGAACTCTTTCCAGGAGCTGCGCCTGAAGGTGCTTAATTATTTTGAGAAGGTAGAGGAGCTTGAGCTGACGGATGGGGCAGGCATTTAAACAGGGCATACGCCTTCCGTCATGTTAATTCAGCTAATTAATAAAAAAACACAACTTTTCACTGTTCTATACCCGACTTAGTAGATGTGAATTGTTAGATAAAAGGAGTGACTTATATGAGTAATCAGGCTGTGGCAGTCAGAACGGCCGGTAAGCCGGGAAAAGCAGCCATTGCGGGACTAGGGCTTCTGCTGCCGGGAAGCCTTCTGATTCTGTGGCAGATACTTGGACATTACGGATTCATATCGGAGATGCTGTTCCCCACCCCGTATACCATCGCCCAGTCATTCATTACACTGGCGGCGGACGGGATTCTCTGGAGCAATCTTAAGGTCAGCGCGGTCCGGGCTTTCACCGGATTTCTGCTCGGCGGCGGACTCGGACTTCTGTTAGGGCTGCTGGTCGGATTGTTCCGCAGATCGGAAAAGCTGCTTGACCCTTCGCTGCAAATGATCCGGATGATCCCCAGTCTGGCAGTGGTGCCGCTGTTCATTCTGTGGTTCGGGATCGGGGAGGAATCCAAGGTGCTGCTGATCGCCAAAAGTGCTTTTTTTCCGGTATACATCAATACATTCATGGGTATCCGCGGCACTGACAACAAGCTGTTTGAAGTCTCAAGGGTACTCGGCTTCAGCCGGATGCAGCAGATTCTCCGGCTGGTGCTGCCGGCGGCGGTGCCGAACATCATGCTGGGTGTGCGCCTGTCGCTGGGATTATCCTGGCTGGGGCTGGTCGTTGCCGAGCTGATCGCCTCTACTTCCGGAATCGGATATATGATGTCCGATGCGCGCCAGTTCGCTGATACGCCTGTTGTGTTCGTCGGAATCATTATTTTCGCCGCTGCCGGCCTGCTGAGCGATTCTGTTGTCCGTCTGATCGAACGGCGGCTGCTGCGGTGGCGGGACAGCTATCAAGGATAGGAGGGAAAGAGCGTCATGAGCGATGGAGTAGAAGCAATCATCAAGACTGCCAAAGGGGTAAGGGAAACGCTTGATTACAGCGGAACAGGACCCGTCAAATTACCAGCTGCTGCTGAACAATCAGGACCCTCTGCGGGACAGCGTCTGAAATCCCTGCTGTCGGAATGGGGCACCGGAGTGGTCATCCCCGCAGCGGTCATTATATTGTGGCAGGCGGCCGGCAGCGCCGGGCTTATCTCACCGGAATTCCTGCCGACCCCGCTGTCCATTCTGTCTGCTTTTGCCGGCCTGACGGCTACCGGTGAACTTACCCATCATTTAGGGGTCAGTATCGGAAGGGCCGGGACCGGGTTTCTGATCGGCGGGATTCTGGGCCTGCTGTTCGGGGTGCTGACCGGATTGTTCCGCCGGGCGGAGTATCTGCTTGACCCCAGTGTTCAGGTCCTGCGGCTTGTTCCCCATTTGGCGATTGCGCCGCTGATCATTCTCTGGTTTGGCTTTGGTGAACTGTCGAAGGTGGTCATTATTATGAGCGGCTCATTTTTTCCGCTCTATATTAATACTTTTATGGGCATCCGGGGAGTGGACAACAAGCTGTTCGAGGTTGCCCGGGTGCTTGGCTTCAGCCCGCTGCAGAAGCTGCGGCGGCTGATTCTTCCGGCGGCGCTGCCCGGTATTCTGCTCGGTCTGCGCCTGTCGATGGCGGTAGCCTGGATCGGGCTGGTCGTTGCCGAGTTGATTGGCTCACAGTCAGGTGTAGGCTTCCTTATTAATGAAGCCAAGCAGAATTCCAACACTGAGGTTATCTTTGTAGGCATCATTATCTTCGCGGTTGTCGGCAAGCTGATTGACTCTCTGTTCCGCGTCATTGAGCGCAAATTCCTGAGCTGGCGTGACAGCTATCAGGGTTAATCCATCCAAGGGGGCTAGGAAACATGAATAATTCTTCGGCATTGCAGGGTGCTTTGAATCTGAAGGCAGATGTACTGGTGATTGGCGGAGGCCCGGCGGGAACATGGGCTGCACTTACGGCTGCGGCCAAAGGAGTGAAGGTGATCCTCGCAGATAAAGGCTATTGCGGCTCAAGCGGCGCAACCGCTCCGTCCGGTACCGGTGTCTGGTATGTAAAGCCGGAAGCAAGGCTGCGCGAAGAAGCCAAAGCCAGCCGGTACGCCATGGGCGGACAGCTGGCAGAGCACCGCTGGATGGACCGGGTGCTGGACCGGACCTATGAGAATATGAACCGCCTTGGCGTATCCGGTTATCCTTTTCCGCTGGATGAAGAAGGCAATCAATACCGCAGAAGCCTGCAGGGGCCTGAATATATGCGGCTGATGCGCAAGCTGGTCAAGAAGGCAGGCGTGAAGATTCTGGATCACAGCCCGGTGCTTGAGCTGCTGGCTGATGAACACGGTGTTGCCGGGGCTGCGGGAGTACAGACCCAGAGCGGGGAGAGCTGGAGCGTCCAGGCTGGAGCTGTAGTCATTGCGACCGGAGGCTGCGCTTTTCTGAGCAAGGCACTGGGCTGCAATGTTCTGACCGGCGATGGTTACCTGTTCGCGGCTGAAGCCGGGGCAAGCCTGTCGGGCATGGAATTCTCCAATGCCTATGCGATCTGCCCGACCTTCTCCTCTGTGACGAAGACGGCCTATTACAGCTACGCCAGCTTCTATTATGAGGACGGAAGTGTGGTGGAAGGGGCCGGCTCCAAGAAGGGGCGCTCAGTCATAGCCCGGAACCTGCTAGCCGGACGTCAGGTGTATGCCAAGCTGGACGGGGCATCCGAGGATTTACAGCCGCTGCTGCGGGTGGCGCAGACAAATTTCTTCCTGCCTTTTGACCGCCGGGGCATCAATCCTTTCAAAGATGCCTTTCCGGTTACTCTGCGGCTGGAAGGCACGGTCCGCGGGACCGGAGGCATCCGCATTACTGATGAAAACTGCGGCACTGGCGTTCCTGGCCTGTACGCTGCGGGCGATGCGGCTACCCGGGAGCTGATCTGCGGCGGATTTACCGGAGGCGGCAGCCATAACGCTGCCTGGGCGATGTCTTCCGGCTCCTTTGCCGGAGAAGGGGCGGCAGCTTATGCTGCGGGTCTCGGGCAGCATGCTGCTGACCGTGCACCTAAAGGGCTGTCTTCCTCGCCGCTGGTACACCAGGAAGTGAAGCCGGGAACGGCCTCCAGAACAGCGGAATTTATCTCGGCCGTACAGGATGAAGTCAAGCCGTATGATATTAACCTGTTCCGTACGGAGCAGGGGCTGAATCAATCGCTGAGCCGTCTGGACGGACTGTGGAAGGAGCAGCGCAGCCGGGAAATCCAGCGGACTCCGGAGGGTGTGAAGGCGCGCGAAGCTGAAGCGATGACAGCAACGGCCCGCTGGATGTACAGCTCAGCCCTCGCCCGGACGGAGACAAGGGGCATGCATAAGCGTGAAGATTACAAGGAAACGGACAACGGACAGCATCACCGGCTGATCAGCGGCGGGCTTGATCAGGTCTGGGTGAAGACGGAAGAGGTTGCAAAGGAGAGTGTATTACTGTGATTGAAGTCATCAGCGCTGCCAGGTGTGTAGAGTGCAACCAGTGTGTATCCGTCTGCCCGACGAATGTGTTTGACCGGGTAGAGGACGGAATTCCCGTCATTGCCCGGCAGAGCGATTGCCAGACCTGCTTCATGTGTGAGCTATATTGCCCTACCGATGCCTTGTATGTAGCGCCGGACTCCGAGCAGGTGACAGGAGTGACTGAAGAAGCGCTGCAGGCAAAGGGACTGCTCGGCGGCTACCGGGAAAAGGTAGGCTGGGGCAAAGGCAGGAAGCCGGTGGCAAGTCATGACTTTATGGTAAAGCTGGCGGCCCGGGCAGGGTTCTAAGCGAGCTTTAAGCAGGATTAAGGACATTAATAATTTACTATATATAGATTGAACTTATAAATTGGATATTAGGAGAAAGTGGCGGAGGAGAAGTTTGGAACTGGAGGAGCGTTAGCGTCCGCCTTTGTCACCGGATTTCAACCGCGAGAAGCGGTACAAATCAAGAAATCTGGGGACAACAGCGGCCGGAAGTCCAAACATTCTCTGGAGTCACCCCAATCGCTATATAGAAAAATCACTAGTTCAATCTATATAGAATGAAATTGAAAAATATCCTATTAGGAAAGAGGGGCGGAGGAGAAGTTTGGAACTGTAGGAGCGATAGCGTCCGCCTTTGGCTGCGGATTTCAACCGCGGACAGCGGTACAAATAAGAGAAATCTGCAGACGGGCAGCGGCCGGAAGTCCAAACATTCTCTGTAGTCCTGAACAATTCCAAATAGAAAAATTACCAATTGAATCTATATACCTAAAAAAAAGGGGAGATCAGGGAATGAAGACGTACAGAGAGGTTCAGGAGAGCAAAGGCGGTAAAGGCAAGTCGAGGAAAGGACGGTTCATGCTTTTTGCAGGGTTACTTACCTTTATGCTGGTGCTTCAGGCCTGCGGCAGCAACGCCGGCTCCGGCAACGGGGCTTCTCCGGCGGCGGGAGGCTCGGACACTGCTGAGGCTGCAGGCAGTGAGACTGGCAGCAATGTTCCGGCTGTGCTGAACTTTGGCTATATCGGTTCCAACAAGCTGAATGTGCCGGGAGGCGCGGAGGGCTGGGGATTTTATAAGGGAATTATCCAGGAGGAGCTGAAGAAACACGGCATCACCGAAGTGAAGCTCACCGGGTTCCCGAACGGCCCGGACCAGACGGAATCACTGATCAGCGGCAGGCTCGATATCGGCAGTCTGGGGGACACACCGGCCATTATTGCCTATGCCTCCGGTGCCAAAACACGCCTCATCTCTCAATCCTCGGCCCATACGGTCGGCTATCTGATCGGCAAGAAGGACGGCCCGCAGAGCGTCAAGGATCTGCAAGGCAAAACGATTGCGATCCAAAAAGGCTCCTTTATGCACCGCTATGTAGTCGGGCTGCTGCAGCAGGAGGGTGTAACTGACTATAAGCTGGTCCACATGCTCATTCCGGATGCTACTGCGGCGCTCGCCCGCGGGGATGTGGATGCGACAACGAATCTTGGCGTACCGGCACTGAAGCTGATCGAGGAAGGCTATACCCACCTCGATGATGCTTCCAAGCATCCGGATCTGCTGGGTTCTAGCGCCACTGTCGTCTCTGAAGAATATCTGGAGAAATTCCCGGATTTCCCGAAGGTATGGAACGAAGCGCGTGAAAAGGCGCTGGCCGATCTGAAGCAGCATGAAGAGGAGTACTATCAATTTCTTGCCGAAATTAATGATACGACTCCAGAGCTGGCTAAGCAGGTGAATCCGATCAGCGATATCAAGGATACAGCGTTCACTGAGGAGGGCACGAAGCTGCTGGAAGGCACGAAGAACTTCCTTGTGGAGGAGAAGCTGGCCAAAAAGGATTTCAATATTACTGACTGGCAGCTGCAATAAACGCGAACCTGGAGGGGATTTTATGAGCAAGGAAACACTGGTGGTGGAGCACTTCAGCATCCCGTTGGATAACGGCCTCTATATGGAGGGAGAGGTAAAGGTATCTTCCGGAAAAGCCCCGAAGCCCGTGCTGATCCTCAGCCACGGGTTCAGGGGGCACAAGGACTGGGCCTTCTGGCCTGAGGTGTCCGGCAGGCTTGCGGAGAGCGGCTTCTACACCGTCAGCTTTAATTTCTCGCGTATCGCAGCCCGCACTGCCGCCGGCATAAGCCCGCAGCAGGCGGCCGAAGCAGCTACGCTTAGCCGTGAGCTGCTGGATCTGGAGCAGGTGCTGCACAGCCTGCAGGCGGGAAGGCTGCCGCTGGCGGATCAGGCTGACCCTGCCCGCCTGGCCATTCTCGGGCACAGCCGGGCAGGCGGCAGCAATATCCTGTTCGCAGCCCGGCATCCGGAAGTGAAGGCGCTGGTGGTCTGGAACGGCGGCTCTGCCCCGGTCCGGCCGCTGACGGGCAGCGAACCGGAGCTTACGCTCCAGGAACAGGTGATCCAGGAGGACCAGCAGCAGAATAAGGAGCAGTTCAATCTGGAGCAGGCACTGACTGGCCTGACTTCGGCAGCGCTGGTCATTCAAGGGGATCAGGACCGGGAGTCGCTGCTGCAGCAGAATGCAGGCTTCCGGGAAACGGCTCCGCAGCACCGCTATCTGTCACTGCAGGGTGCGGACCACACCTTTAACACGAAAGAGCCTTACGAGGGGGCGACAAGGGAGCTTTATGAAGCTTTGGCGCAGACGATAGCTTTTTTACAGGAAAAGCTGGGTTGAGGATTAACGGGGTGGATTTGCTGTTTTGCGTCCGCCACCCCGGATTCTATCCTGAAAGAACAGTGTCCGCAGTGAGGGCATTGTTATGGAATCCTCGAAATTTCATCGTCTTAAGTGCCGCCAAAGGAGCGGCATGAATGTCTGCTGACCGAAATACAGGGCTGCTGATTGGGCGTTTTATGGAGAATGACCTCAGGAGGCGTGGACAGCTAAGCTAAGTGGAATTTCTCCATCTAATCTGCCAATAAAGGCCGGTATTAAAATGGTTGTTGGAAAAACTCCATCTAAATACGCTGAATTAGCCATTAAAGGCCCTTAGCCGCCTGATTAACTGGAGGATTTCCAACTAAAGATCGTTAATGATGAAAAAAGGCAGATTTAGCTGGAGAAAATCCAACGATATAGAATGAACTTGAAAATTTTTTATAAGGAAATAGGGCGGAGGAAAAATTTGGGACTGTAGGAGCGATAGCGTCCGCCTGAAAGCTTTCTGTAGGAAAGCCCGCATCGAAAGCGTAGACAGTCTGCGATTTCAACTGCGAACAGCGGTATAGATAAGAGAAGTCTGCAGGCGGGCAGCGGCCGGAAGTCCAAACATTCTCTGGAGTCACGACGATTCAAAATAGAAGAATCACAAGTTCAATCTATATAACGCAAATCTGCACGAAATACGATAGAACGGAATTTGCCTTTGTTTTTAAGCAATCTATGGAAGCAGTGCGCCACTGCAAACTGAAGCTGACACAAACTAAAGGAGGGACTGGAATGCCGCAGCAGCAATGGACAACAGACGTGCTCGTGCTGGGAGGAGGCCCCGCCGGAGCCTGGGCGGCATGGAGTGCTGCATCACAGGGAGCGCGGGTCATTCTGGCCGACAAAGGGTATCTTGGAACCAGCGGGGCAACCGCTCCGGGAGGAACTACCCTGCTGGTCATTCCCCCGGAAGCGGAGCTGCGGGAAGCAGCGGTTCAGGCGAGGCTGAAGGCGGGCGGCTATTTGTCGGAGAATGCCTGGATTCACCGTGTGCTGGATCAGGTCTGGCACAATCTGGAGCTGGTGGAGCAGTGGGGGTATCCGTTCCCCAAGGATGAAAACGGCAACCCGCTGCGGACCCATCTGCATGGCCCGGAGTATATGAAGCTTATGCGGCGGGTCGTCCGCAAGGCCGGAGTAAAGATTTTGGACCAGTCCCCGGCACTGGAATTACTCCATGATGAACACGGGGCAGGCGGGGCGCGCGGGATTAACCGGCTGACAGGCGAGGCTTGGGAGGTCCAGGCCAACTCAGTGGTTATGGCCACCGGGGGCTGCGCTTTTCTCAGCAAAGGCCTCGGCTGCAATGTGCTGACAGGCGAAGGCCTGCTGATGTCGGCAGAAGCGGGGGCAGACCTGTCGGGGATGGAATTTACCCGGCAGTATGCACCGAGCTTCGCTGAGGGAACGGTTACGCGCGGGCGGATGCTGGCCTGGGCCACGCTGTATGATGCGCAAGGCCGGCCGCTGCACAAGGGTGACCGGACCTTTGGCAGCATCCCGGAGCTGATGCTGAAGGGGCCGGTCTATGCTTCGCTGGATCTCGCCGATACGGAGGCGAAGCAGCAGTTTCTGCGCAATGCCCACCCGATCTTCTTCATGCCGCTGGAGCGGGCCGGAATTAATCCGTTCAAGGATAAATTTCCGCTTACGCTCCGCTATGAAGGCACGATGCGCGGCACGGGGGGCCTGCGCCTGACCGGCACCGATTGTGCCACTACGGTGCCGGGGCTCTATGCGGCCGGAGATGCCGCATCGCGCGAGAAGGTAACCGGCGCCATCTCCGGCGGCGGTGCCTATAACGCTTCCTGGGCCATCTGCAGCGGCAGCTGGGCTGGCCGGGGAGCGGCGCGGCACGCGCTGTCGCAGCCGCGCGGGGCGGACAGCCGGCTGCTCACCGCGGCGGGCCGCTATGGCCTGCCGGCTGGCGCCGATGCCGGCGGGGCGCTGGACCCGAAGCCGCTGATTGCGGCCGTCCAGCGTGAAATCCTGCCGCTGCAGATTAACTACTTCCGCAGCGAACCCGTCGTGGCCGCAGCCTTGAAGCGGCTGGACAGCCTGATGCCCTATCTCACCCACCGGCCTCCGGCCACAGTGCAGGGCATCGTACAGTCCCGGGAAGCGGCGGCCATGCTTCAGGCCGGGCGCTGGATGTACACCGCTGCGCTGGCCCGCAAGGAAAGCCGCGGCCTGCAGCGGCTGGCGGAATATCCGGCGCTGGATCCGCGCCAGACCCACCGGCTGATCCTCTCAGGGATTGACAGGATTAGCATTAGTACGGAACAAGTGCCGCATGCCCATGAGCTGAAGGTGCAGAGAGAGGGGCAGGCAATATGATTGAACTGGTCATTGCAGACCGCTGCATCGGCTGCAAGCTGTGCGTGAAGGTCTGTCCGACGAACGTCTTCGAGATGAACGGCAAGCTTGCTACCGTTGCCCGTCAGGAGGACTGCCAGACCTGCTTCATGTGCGAGGCTTACTGTCCCGCGGATGCGTTATACGTAGCGCCCCAAGGCGAGATATCCGTTCAGGTGGAGGAGCAGGAGCTGATTGCTTCAGGCCTGCTTGGCAGCTGGCGGGCAGAGATCGGCTGGAGCGCCGGAGCGCCTGACACAATGGCCGAGCGGGATACTACACCTTTCTTTGAGGTGTTTACTGAAGCCCACCGCAGCCCATGAAAGGCCAGGCATTCATAAACTGTATGATCCCACGCAAAAACAAGGGTGTCCCGCGGACACCCTTGTTGCTTTGACTTCTTTACAGCAGCTGCTCAATAGCCGGTTCAATATCCAGCGGATCAACAGGGGATTCAAACCGTTCCACCACATTGCCTTTGCGGTCGATAAGGAACTTGGTGAAGTTCCATTTCACCTCATTGTCCGTAAGTGATGCAGGATCATGTTCTTCCAGCATTTTATGCAGCAGCCTGCTGCCTGCGTGACCCGGATCAAAGCCGGCAAACTCTGCCTGCTCTGTCAGGTACGCAAATAACGGATGTTTATTATTTCCTTTGACATCAATTTTCTCAAAAAGGGGAAAACTAACTCCATAATTAATCTGGCAAAAAATATCTACCTCATCATTCGTGCCGGGCTCTTCACCGAACTGGTTGCTGGGGAAGCCGAGAATTTGAAAACCCTGTTCATTATATTTCTCGTAGAGCTTTTGAAGATCGGAATACTGCGGAGTGAAGCCGCATTTGCTGGCGGTATTTACAATCAGGAGGACCTTGTCCCTGTATTGTTCAAGGCTGATTTCTTTGCCGCGGATGTTGCGGGCGGTGTAGGAATAGATGCTCATAGACGGTTCGCCCTTCCAGTATATGTATAATAATATTTTAGGTAATTAAATTGTAAACAATTAAATTGTTATTGTCAAACTGGAATTTATATTTTTTTGTGTACGAAGGAGTCAGTTGAGATTATACTAAGATGTACGAACCGTTTTTTCAGCAGGCGGAGCGTCTCCCCGGACAGATAAAAGAATATAATGCTGGAGGAAATTTAATGAGCACTACAGAACTTACTAGCCAACTTTCCAGTTTTACAGGAAGACTTCTAAGAGAGCGCTTCGGGAAAGGACCGGAATCCATTCATGCTTCTATCGGGAAGCAATGCATCGCCCTGCATATCCGCAATTTTATCGGGCCAGTGGAGAGGTTTCTGTTAAATAAGGAAGAGGAGCAGGCATTCCGTTACACGCGGGAGCTGCTGATGAAATCCCTGCTTCCCGAGCTTTCGGCTTACCTGAAGGAAGAGATGGCTATTGAGGTCACTGAGATTTTTTATGATTGGGGTATACATAATGCATCAGGTATGATCGTTGCACTCATCAAGAATAACGGAGCAGAGATCGACGATTACGCCGGACGAGACGAAGTTCATGCCCAAATCAATGAAGTAAGCCGAAAGGTGCAGAAGGAACCTGAGTTCACAGACTCCTGGTGGCTGGGCTCCCGTACACTGATCATTAAACGCGAGGGTATTCTGATTCCTTTGGAGAAGGAATTAATTGGCCTGGGCTATGAGAATACACTGAAGACAACCAAACGGAAGATGGAAAAACGATATCTTGAGGATACAACCACCATTGCGCCGATGCTCGGAAAAGAACTGTCGGACATTTATGTGGATTGGGATTTTGACAAAGATACCAGTGTGATCGCATATACTTTTAAATAAAACAGCATACTTGAGGCGGAAATGAGTCGGACATGCGAATGAGCCGAACATGAGCCGAAGAAGGGGGATTTGTCCCTTTTCTTCGGCTTTTTATTTTTTCCGGATCTTAGGTATATGCGCAGCAGACACTGTAGGGGGACTTTGCTAATGGAGGAATACAGGCAGTCCGTACTGTATGTAGAGGATAATGAGCTCAACATGGCATTAATGCACCATATATTCAAAAAAAAGCTGCCATCTGTGCTGCTGCTGGAAGCTGACACGGCGGAACTCGGGCTCAGTATTGCAGGGCAGCAGCTGCCGGATCTCATTATTCTCGACATCGGCTTGCCCGGCCTAAATGGATATGAGGCATTGGAATGCTTGAAATTAGATGCAAAGACCTGTCATATCCCGGTAGTGGCGATCAGCGCCTTTGCCCAAACCTCGGATGTCGAGCGTGCCAGGGGAAAAGGATTTGCCGCTTACATTACCAAACCTCTTCAGGTTACAGACTTTATAAATTTAGTGAAATCCCTGTTAGCCGGGGATTACGCATCCATAGCTGTGACTTGGGAACAAAATGACAATTAAAGGCGGGGAGCCGGGGAGAGCTCTTCCTGAAGGCCGGTTTAGGCAACAGCAGTTAATATTATTTTTGGAGCCGCTTGTACAGGGCTTCTTTTTTATGAGAAGATATAACACAGCCCGTAGGATAATTTTGCAATTTAATGGGTTATTTTATTCATTCAAAGGTGTCATGTTTGGTAAGATTATCAATTGACTTTCACCCGGATATGCAAGATATTAATATTAAAGATTTTAAGATAAGGGAATACCGTTTAATACTCCATACACAGGCGGTGGTCAGATGTTAAGACAGCAGGCAGGGGACGGTTCCCAATTTGGAGATATGGCCAAAACAGGGATGGTCGGATCAGCTTTCCTTTCCGTGGACGGGAAATGGACGAGTGTAAGTCCCGCAATAACAATTTTGCTCGGATTTACAGAGGAACAGCTTCGTGGTCGTGAGTTCAGTGAGCTGCTGCACGCCGATTCTGTGAAGATACATAGGGAAATGATGGAGGCTCTCAGCTCTGGAGAGGTTTCTTTTTTTGAATGCGGTTTAACATTGGTTCATGCTTACGGCGCACCGGTTCCTGTGAGGGTTCATTTTACGGCCGGTGAGAACCCTGCTGAGGGAGCGTACTACGCGGTTCGTGTAACAGAAATCAAGGACAGTGCGTCCCGGGAAATCTCCGGTATGCCGCTGGAGGACCTGTACCGGCTGATTGCCGGGAATATCAGGGACATCGTGTATTTTGCATCGCCGGATAACATCTGCAAATATTGTTCAGCCTCCATTCAGGAAGTCCTCGGATATGAACCGGATATGCTGATTGGCCGTGATATCCGCGGACTCATTCATCATGACGACCTTTCTGTTCTGAACAGGCAAAATGTAGTTGAAGCCCGGGGGATACAAATGCGGGTTCTGCATGCCGAAGGGCATTATGCATGGATAGAATTTACTTTGCGTTTTATAGAAGACGGGGATAACCAGGGGATTCTTGCTGTAGGGCGTGATATCACGGAACGCAAGATTGTGGAGCAGAAGCTGCAGGAGTCCATTGAACGGTATACGTCCCTGAAAAAATATAATCACGATGCCATTATCTCTCTGGATCTTGAAGGGAACATTATTAACGGAAATGAGCAGGCCTGCCAGTTAACCGGCTTCACCATTCCTGAACTGATCGGCATGAATATCGGGCGGATTATCGGTGAACATCACGTGGATAAAGTTATCCATTATTGCATTAACAGCAGCCACAGCAACCACAGCGAACGCAGCATTGACCTGATCTGGCATAAGGACGGACATTCTGTCGAGGTGCTGACGACCATTGCCCCAATCATTATCAACAAAGCAACGGTCGGCTTTTACATTATCGTCAAGGACATAACCGAACAGAAAAAGCTGCTTATTGCCAAAGAGACTGCTGAGAATACGAACCGGGCCAAAAGCGAATTTATGGCCATGATGAGCCATGAAATCCGTACGCCGATGAACGGGGTCATAGGAATGACGGACCTGCTGCTGGATATGACCGAGCCGGGCACCATTCAGCGGGAGTATCTGGATATCATCCGGCAGAGCGGGGATACCCTGCTGAATATCATTAACGATATCCTGGACTTTTCCAAGAACGAAGCGGGCAAAACGGCATTGCATAATGCCCCCTTTGTCCTTAGCCACTGCATTGACTCAGCGCTGGAGCTGCTGCTGCTGAAAGCTGAGGCGAAAAATTTAGAAGTGTCGGTTAAAGTGAGCCCTGATGTCCCCCGGCAGTTAATTGGTGACGGGGAGCGGCTGAAGCAGGTGCTGCTTAATCTGGTCGGCAATGCAGTCAAATTCACTTATACCGGCGGGGTAACCATAAGCGTGCAGACCGCAGCCAGAGCCGAGGGCCGGGTCACGCTGCAATTTACGGTGGCCGACACGGGAATCGGAATTCCGGAAGGTGCGCGCAGCCGGCTGTTCGAGCCGTTTTACCAGCTGGATCATTTTATGGACAGGCGTCATGAAGGTACGGGGCTTGGGCTGGCGATTACGAAGCAGCTCGTCGAGCTGATGGGCGGACATATTGCACTGGATACGAATACGCAAACAGGTGCAACCTTTATTTTTACCGTTGTGCTACTTGAACAGGAGAACAGCTACGGCAGCGGCATAACCCCTGCATTACCTGGTACAGACAGTGTCAGGCGCCCCTTGTCCATACTTGTAGCCGAGGATAATGAGATTAACCAGATCGTACTGCGCAAAATTCTGGAGAAGCGGGGCTTTGACGTCGACGTTGCCGTTGATGGGCTGCAGGTGGTACAGATGGTCGGCAGCAAAGCTTATGATCTGATCTTCATGGATATCCAGATGCCGGGAATGAGCGGGCTGGAAGCGACCAGAATCATTAAGCAGACCCTGCCTGCCGGGAAAGTGCCGGTAATCATTGCGGTGACAGCGAATGCGCTGAAGGGTGACCGTGAATTATGTCTTGAGGCCGGGATGGATGAATATATCAGCAAGCCGCTGAGGAGTGAGGCCGTTACATCAATTATCGGGAAATTTTTCTGAACATTGTACTGCGTTAAAGCTGCCCAGCGGTACATGAATATCTTGCGCCGGTAACTCATATTGATTAAGATAGCATCACTGGTGCACAAGACGCGCCAGCCCAAAGATGAATGACAATGACGAAGAGAGTAAGCACCATTAGCGGATCTTAACAGGGAAGGCGTGCCGGAGACTGAGAGCACCCTCATGAGACGTTTGGCGCTGAAGTTCACTTCCGAGTCGGTCCCTGAAAGTATTTGCTGCAGCAGATATGTGTAGGAAGGCCCGCGCCCCGCGTTACCGGGTATAAGAGAGTTGGTTCCAGGCTGTGTGGATGAATCTTTGTGTTCAGCAGCCATTGTTCGGATTAATCTCTAAATAAGGGTGGTACCACGGCTCCTCGTCCCTTGCGGCGGGGGGCTTTTTTGCGTTCACAGAAATGAATAATTTAGAAGAGGGAGTGGAAGGTAATGAGTAATGTGGAATTGGATGAGCTGAGAGCCCGTCTGGATGAAATCAACGGAGGGCTGCTGGAACTGATCTCGGAGCGTGCCAAGGTCGTTCAGGCCATCGGAGTGGTAAAAGAAAAGCAGGGCGTACCTAAATTTGATCCGGAACGTGAAAAGGCGATGCTGGAGAAGCTGGTGGCGAATAATAAAGGGCCTTTCACAAGCGGGACGATCCGCAGCCTCTTCAAGCAAATTTTCGCCGCTTCGCTTGATCTTCAGTCTGCCGAACATAAGAAAAGCCTGCTGGTCAGCCGCAAAAGCCAAAAGGAAGATACCGTTATTGTTCTGCCGGGTGACATTGCGATCGGCGGACAGTCTTCGGTGATGGTTGCAGGCCCTTGCTCTGTGGAGAGCGAGCTGCAGACCCGCACAGTTGCGGCTGCGCTGCAGAAGGCCGGTATTAAGGTGATGCGCGGCGGGGCGTTCAAACCGCGGACCTCTCCATATGATTTCCAGGGACTGGGCATGGACGGCCTGCGCATCCTCCGCGAAGCAGCTGACGAATATGGGCTCCTGACCATCAGCGAGATTGTGGACCCGGCACATCTGGAGCCTGCGCTGGATTATGTGGACATCATTCAGATCGGTGCACGTAATATGCAGAACTTCGAGCTGCTGAAGGCAGCCGGAGAACTGGATAAACCGGTGCTGCTGAAGCGCGGGCTCGCGGCCACAATGGAGGAATTCCTTCATGCAGCCGAATACATTATGTCGCGCGGCAATACGCAGGTCATGCTGATTGAACGGGGGATCCGCACTTATGAGAAATGGACGCGCAATACGCTGGATATTTCCGCGGTACCGATTCTGAAGCAGGAGAGCCATTTGCCGGTGCTGGTCGATGTGACCCACTCCACCGGCCGCAAGGACATTCTGATTCCATGCGCCAAAGCCGCGCTCGCCGCCGGGGCGGACGGCATTATGGTTGAAGTGCATCCTGATCCGGCAACAGCGTTATCCGATGCTGCGCAGCAGCTGAACATTGAAGAGTTCAACCATTTCTTCAATGAAGTTAAAGCCTCAGGCCTGTACCGTTAAGTTAAATTTATAGTATTTGCGCAATAATAAAAGAATTAGCGAGATAAATGGCGAAACAAGCGCTTACAAGATGGAGCTTGCCTTTTGTGCCGCATAGGGGAGGTCGGGTACAATAATTCACATTGGCGTTGCACCGGACCAGGGCTAAGTGAAGGAGCCCAACCACTTTATCAGACACAGGAGGAAGCTTAATTTTGAAGCAGTATAAATTAAATAACGGGTGGTTTTCCAACACCCGGAGCGATGTGCTCTCAGGAATGACCGTGGCTGTGGCCCTGATTCCTGAAGCCATCGCCTTTTCCATTCTCGCGGGAGTCAGTCCGATGGTAGGGTTGTATGCCTCTGTCTGCATCGCGGTTGTGACCGCGTTTGCCGGCGGCCGGCCGGGGATGATCTCTGCCGCTACAGGTGCCATGGCTTTGCTTGTGGGCAGTCTTGTGCTGAATCACGGTATTGAGTACCTGTTCGCGGCAACCGTTCTCGCCGGGATTTTCCAGATTATAATGGGCATGCTGAAGCTGGGCAGGTTCATTACCTTTCTGCCGCAGCCGGTCATGACCGGCTTTGTCAACGCGCTGGCAATACTGATTTTTATGGCGCAGCTGACGCATTTCGTGGGACAGGGCTGGGTGATGTATGCCTTAGTAGCATTAACACTGGTTATTATCTACACAGTTCCGCGCTTTACGAAGGCAGTGCCGTCTGCACTTGTCGCGATCATCATTGTGTCCGTGCTCAGCATCGTGCTGAAGCTGGATGTAAGAACCGTCGGCGATATGGGGGAGATTACCTCCGCCCTGCCGGTGTTCCATCTGCCGCAGGTGCCAATTTCACTGGATATGCTGCTCGTTATCCTGCCGTACTCCCTGTCACTTGCTGTGGTAGGACTGCTTGAATCCTTGATGACAGCGACTTTGATTGATGATATTACCGATACCGGCAGCGACAAGAACCGGGAAGCCAAAGGCCAGGGCCTGGCCAATATCGTTACCGGGTTTTTCGGCGGCATGGCCGGCTGTGCCATGATCGGCCAGTCGATGGTCAACATGAAATCGGGCGGACGGACGCGTCTGTCGACCTTTGTATCAGGTGTTTTTCTGCTGTTCCTGATTCTGGTGCTTGGCGATGTGGTCAAGCAAATTCCGATGGCGGCGCTGGTTGGAGTGATGATTATGGTCTGCATCAGCACCTTTGAATGGAGTTCGCTGAAGTCGCTGGCCCGGGTTCCGAAAAGCGATGCGCTGGTGATGATCGTAACAGTGGTTACGGTGGTAGCTACGGATAATTTGTCGATCGGCGTTCTGTTCGGCGTGCTGCTTAGCGCCTTGTCCTTCGCCTGGAAAATGGCCTCTATCCGCTTAACGGTTAAGACCGGAACCGATACGACAACGTATACCGTGTCAGGCCAGCTGTTCTTCGGTACGACAAGCCATTTTGTCCAGGAGTTTGATTATGAGAATGACCGGCAGCAGATCGTTATAGATTTCAGCCATTCCCACGTGTGGGATCAGTCCGCAGTAGGGGCGATTGCCAAAACAATCAGCAAGTATGCCGAGCACGGCAAGACCGTGACGATTACCGGACTGAACGAGGAAAGCAAGCAGCTTGTGAACCGGATCGGGCTTGCATTTTCCGGCGGACATTCTTAAATTCAGCTTTATAATATACAGCTTTCTCTGCGGAGAGAGCTGTTTTTTTTTGAATATATAGGGGGGAATCTTCGTCAGTTTGATTGCTGCAGAGCTTAGTTGGAAATCTTCCAGCTAATTCTGTCCTTTTTCCTCATTTAGGAGCTTTAGTTGGAAATTCTCCAGCTATTCGGGCGGAAAAAGGCCTTTGGAGACTCATCCAGTACTTTTAAGTGGAGTTTTTCCCGCTAATATTGCACTACCGGTATTTTCCTTGAAATTATATGGAGAATTTCCACTTAGCTTGATCTACACACGCTCCTAAGACTCTTTTTCCGCTTAAAGCGCAGGAGTCTGGTGTACAACATTCAATAGAACTCTCAGTGCACAAAGAAAAGGTGTCCTGAGCGCCGTATCATAGCCGCGTTAAGGACACCCTGTATTTAATACTTAAAAAGCATCGTCGGAATTTGCCAGCCGGCGCCTACAGACCAGAAGAAGACATAGTCGCCGCGTTTGATCCGGCCGTCCTCGACGCCGCGCTGAAAAGCGATAAACGGGCTGCTCGTAGCGGTATAGCCGAACTCGTCACCGACGTAGATGAACTTCTCGGGGCCCAGACCCAGACCATCCTGAATCAGCTCGATATTTTTGAGCGAGAACTGGGAGAGACAGAAGGCGGAGATATCCTCGGCGGTCAGGCCGTTGCGGCGCATCAGCTCCTGGATATCCGCTATGGCTGCACCCACGCATACTGTACCATCAAACGGTGTCCAGCGGATCCGGATCTGTTCGGCAGTGGTTTCTTCACGATAAATGCCCGAGAGTCCGCAAGCGGGAAACATAATGTTCTCACAGCCTTCGGAATCGGTGTAGTACAGGGAATCCCTGAAGCCTCCGGGTTCGCTGCTCCGCTCCAGGATCACGGCTGCGGCTGCATCTCCAAAGTTGGGATAGGTAATCTCATCATCCGTGTTGCAGTTAATGGAGCTGTAATCACTGCCCGTGACCAGCGCATAACGGATGCCCGGGTTCGACTGCATGTAACGGCTCGCCTGTTCAACGGCAGCGACCATACCGGCGCAGTTGGCATTGGTATCCAGTGTAATGGTACGGTGCTTGCATTGCAGCTTATTGTGCAGCAGCAGGGCATTGGTTGGATAAGTATACTCCGGTGTCTGTGAGGCGAAGACGATCATGTCGAGATCTTCACTCTGCAGCCCCGCATCCTTAAGCACCTTTTGGGCAGCCTTAAGTCCCATAGTCAGCGAATTCTCGCTGTCATCACTTACAATATATCTGCTGCGGCGGCCCATAACCTCCAGGAACCGCTTGATGTCCTTCCCGAGCGCAGCAAAATGCTCCAGGTAATAATCATTGCCGACAATATGTGAGGGGTGGTAATAAGCGGCGCTGCGGATGACAATGCTATCTCCGGTATGTATCATAGGTTCACCTACACTTCACGGATTTCGTAGTTTTCCAGTTTGGTGGAGCGGGCGATCCGGCTGAGCTGCATTTTCAGCACAGGACTTTTGGCGATAGTGAAGATGACTTTTTTGAATCCGGATTGCTTGTACAGGATATAGCACTGCTCCAGCATAGGCAGCATGTCCGGGGATGACACGTTCAGTCCGGTGCAGTCCAGAATAATGTCGTATTCGGTTGGATCGAACCTGCTGACAGTCTGGTTGTATTCCTCGATAAAACGCCCCGCATCCGCTTCTGACATGGTTCCTTCCACTTGTACATCCAATGTGCGTCCTGCGGTGTTAGTTGCAAATTTAAAGCTGCCCATCTGCCCATACATCTCCTTCAAATTAAAAGTGTGATAAATAAGGTAAAATAATACATTATCACTTTATAACTATTATCGATGTTTTGAACAGGATTTTTTAGGACAATTAAACTATTTATTACTTATATTTATAAAAAGGGATATATATCCTTCACAAATAAAGGATGCCTTATCTATGTTGAACAGACGCACAGCTTTCCGGCTGCCTTTCCAAAGCGGCTTACTATTGGTATGATTACAAGGAACGAAGAACATCTACAAGCCATGGAGGAATTAACAATGAGTGAAATTACACTATCCGGGATCATAGATCATACGCTGCTCAAAGCCGATGCGCGTAAAGAAGATATCATCAAGCTGGCAGAAGAAGCCAAGACTTACAAGTTCGCTTCTGTCTGTGTCAATCCGGCCTGGGTTGCTGTGGCCCATGAAGTGCTGAAGGATACTCCGGAAGTAAAGGTATGTACGGTTATCGGATTCCCGCTGGGAGCTTCCACACCGGAAACGAAGGCTTTTGAAACTGCGAACGCGATTGCAAACGGTGCAGGGGAGGTAGATATGGTCATCAATATCGGCGCTCTCAAGGACGGAGACAACGAGCTGGTTAAACGTGATATCGCCGCTGTTGTTGAGGCAGCCCGCGGCAAGGCGCTGACCAAGGTCATCATCGAAACCTGCCTGCTTACGGACGAAGAGAAGACCCGCGCCTGCAAGCTGTCCGTGGAAGCCGGAGCGGATTTTGTGAAGACATCCACCGGATTCTCTACCGGAGGGGCGACCAAGGAAGATATCGCGCTGATGCGCGCAGCCGTAGGGCCGGAGATTGGCGTTAAGGCATCCGGCGGTGTACGCAGTGCTGAAGACGCGCTTGTGATGGTCGGAGCGGGGGCAACCCGGATCGGAACCAGCGGCGGCGTAGCCATTGCCAAAGGTGAACAGAGCCAGAGCAGCTATTAATATGATGTAGTCCAGCAAGCCAAAACCGGCTGCGCCTTCCTTTAAAGGACGGCGCAGCCGGTTTTTTAATTGAAGGATCTGTTTATACAATGCAGGTCATGGCCAGGGGCCGCGGAGAAAGCTCCGGTTAGACCAGTCCTCTATCCATCGCTTTGCCGATCAGTGTGGCGAACAGGCTGTTGGACCAGGCGAACCACTCGCGCGAGAAATCGGCAGGATTGTCAGGGTGGAACCCTTCATGCATATACCCGGTATCCGCATCTGTCCGGATGAGCATATCAATCAGTTCTTTAATCTCTTCATCGTTGTCTGCCGTCAGCGCCTGCATCGACAGTGCCATATGCCATACATAACCGCCCGGCGTATGCGGACTGCCGATCCCTTTGGCGTGCTTGCCTTCGAAATAGAACGGGTTGTCGAAGCTGAGTGCAAACCGGCGGGTGTTCTGATAAATTTCATCCTCCACGCCCACATAACCAATATAAGGGATGGACATCAGTCCCGGTGTACCGGCATCATCCATCAGGGAATAATTGCCGAAGCCGTCCGTTTCGTAGGCATAAATTCTGCCGTATTTCGGATGGTTTACAATGCCGTAGGTACGGATACCGAAGTCGATTTCCTTGCGCAGCTTCGCAGCCCGGGCCGCCAGTCTTTCGTCCTTGTACACCTCGGTTGCGATTTCGCGGATATAGCCCAGAATCACTACAGCGAACATATTTGACGGGATATTATAGCCGAATTCGCAGCTGTCATCGCTCGGACGGAAGCCGGACCAGCTCATGCCGGTGTAGTTGACGGGCATGCCGCGCCCGTTGTTGTACAGCGTCTCCGTATCCTGAAGCGTCTGGCGGATGAAATGGTACGGAGATTTTTCCCCGTGATGCTGCTCGGTTTCAATCACATTTACAATAGAGGTCAGCGCCTGATAGCAGGCGGTATCAAAAATATCGCTCTGCTCCGCTTCCTTCCAGTACATATAAGCCAGCTGTACAACAAAGCAGAGGGAATCCAGTTCGTATTTGCGCTCCCACATCCACGGATTCAGGTTGCAGTCATCGGTATCCCGGTAATGCTTATCGCTTGCCGTTTCGTTGAAGGCATTGGTGTACGGATCGATGTTGACATAGAACATCTGCCGGGCGATCAGGCCGCGGAGGATCCGCTGAAGCTCGGGGTCATTTTTGGCAAAAGGAATATAGTGGCGTACCTGTTCCGTGGAATCGCGCAGCCACATGGCCGGAATATCTCCAGTGAATACAAAGGTGGTTCCGTCATCAAGCAGCTTGGTTGTAGTCTCCAGCGTATTCGGAAAACAGTTGCGGAACAGCTTTTGCAGTTTCGGATGATGGGCGAGGCGTTCATCGGCCTCATTCAGATACTGGGTAATGGAAGCTGGCAGGTTCATGGTCTAACTCCTCCTGGCGTAGTTGATATTAGGATTGCCGCGGTTGCAGCGCATAGGTGACAATCTGGGCTTTGCTGACGGTATGATGAAGTGTTCCTTCGTCTGAAGCCTGCTCGTGTTTCCGGCGCTCCAGAATATCACTGGCATATACAGTCTGGACGGGGAAGTTAGCCTTGAGCGTAAAATCCTGCTCCTTGTGCGCCAGATTGTACCACCGCAGAATAACGTCTTCGTGGTCTTTGGACATTTTAAAGGCAGAGAGCGCAAGTGTCCGGCCCTGCCACTCCAGCGGCTGATAGCGGACAGGCAGTGTACCCTGCTGTATGCCGGCCTGAGCAGCGAACCAAGGTGTCTGGTATTGATAGGCCCAGGCCGAAGCTTCCGGCTGGCCGGCATCTCCGGCATAAGGACGAACTGCAAATTCTGCAGTATGTTCTCCGAGGCACTGGGCTTCCGGTGTCGGGAACGCCCCCCAGTCGCCCATCTCCGACACGCTGCGCAGCAGGGTTACCGCAATGGTATTGCTGCCGTCGCGCAGAACCTCGTATTCATTCAGCCCTTTGTTGGCGATCATAAGGCCGCAGCTGCCGTCCGACACACTGACATAAGCCTGCTGATGCTGCGCATTGCTCGGGTTGCTCCAGTCCGGAGCCGGCTCGATATCTCGCTCCGCCGCTTCAAAGATGGAATCAGCCAGAAGGGTGGAGGCGGCAAGCCCGGCAGGGAAAAGTACGCGCAGCCGGTGGTCCATGGCCTGGTTATTAAACGCGGCAGAGACCTGAATGCCGGTTCCGGCAGCCTCCAGGCTGATCCGGGTTACGATCCGCAGCGGCACTTGTTCAGCGGCGCGTCCAGCTTTGCGCTTCCGGAAAGGAACCATCCGGCGTTTCTCCTCCCCGAACGAAGCGTCGGCTGAAGCCGGTATCTGCCATTCGTGAATGATTTCATAGGTAATGCGGTAAGGCTCATGCTCGGCAAGCGAGATGCGGGCATCAAGACCGCGGGTAGTCAGCGGAACATCGCCCTCCGGCTGGCGGAATACATACTCATTGCCGATATCGCCGCAGTTCTCATAGACACCGAGTCCTCCAAAGACTTTGCCGGTGGTCTTGTCCGTTACATCATAGGAGCCGTCTTCCCGGATCTGAACTGCAAGATATTCATTGGCCATTCCACGCTCCGTCAGTTCCAGCGGACTGGCCGCAGCTTCGGCAGGGACAGCCGGTGACTGTACCCAGGCGTATGTTGTGTAGCCGAGCGGCGGAATCTGTGAGGCCTCGAAGGTCAGAGAGATGATGCGGGCCATATACGGCTTGCGGAACTGGTCGTCCGGCAGCTCATAGCCGAACCGGGTGCCGAGATCCTCTGCCCGGCAGGAGATGGCCTGCCCTTCACTATCCAGCAGCCGGCCGTTCTCCAGATCCAGCGGCAGCAGGTCCAGCGCCTCGGCAATCGCCGGAGGGTTCGGTCCTTCCTTAAAATAACGTTTGGCGGCGATAACCTCCACGCTTACTGTTCCGCTGCGTTCCCAGCCTGTGGTATTGAAGACGGCTACGGGAATAGCGGATTTTCCCCAGGAAGCTGTACCGGAAGTGTCTATTTGTCCGGTGACAGCCTTCAGGCTGTCTTCAATAATCGCCTCACCGGTATGCCTGCTTTTCTCAAAGCGTGTAATCATCTCCCGGTGAACCTCATCCACGCTGCAGCCGCAGATGCTGTCATGGGGATGGTTCTGCATCAGCGTCTTCCAGGCATAGGTCAGCAGGGCATGGGGATAGGCTTGTCCGCTGAGCAGAAAGGCAAGCGTGGCGAGCGGCTCGGCCCCCTTCTCCAGCAGCGTCTGGCCCCGCTGGTTCATCTGCTTCAGGTAGACACGGGCCGAAGCGGTATTCACCAGTGTTCCCCAGCCGTCGGTGTGCTGGCTGCGCAGCTCGCCGTTCACCGTTACCAGATCATCCGGAAGCGAAGACGTAAGCGCCTGCAGATACTGCTCGAAGCTGGAATGGACAAAATCCACGTCCGGGTACAGCCTTCTTGCAGTCTCCAGCGCAGCAGCAAGATCGCGCTGCACAGGCTGATGATCACAGCCGTTCATGAACAGCAGCTCCGGAGTAGAGGCATATTTGCCGGCATCGGCGAGCTTTTTGTCCCAGAACACCTTGGCTTCCTGCGCATCGGCAGGCACCTCATTCCCATTGCTGTACCAGTTCGCGAAAAGCAGTCCCAGCACGACGGAGCCGTCGGGGGACGCCCAGAACATTTCCGAATAAGGCGATTCATAGCTGGCGCTGTTCAAATCTACGACCAGATTGTCAAAGCCGGTCGGCTTCACGCCGCGTCCGAACACTGCAGTTTCAATATCCGCCTGCTTCAGCAGCTGCGGCGCCTGTCCCATATTGCCAAAGGAATCCGGAAAATAGCCCAGCTTGGAGATGACGCCATACTTGGCCGCATCCTGATGGCCGATCAGCAGATTACGGACATTGGCTTCCGAGCTGGTCAGGAACTCGTCCTGCAGCACATACCAGGGGCCGATGACAATGCGTCCTTCACGGATGAATTTTTCCAGCGTTTCTCTTTTTTCGGGGTGGACCTGAAGATAATCCTCAATAATAATGGTCTGTCCGTCCAGGTGAAAATAACGGTAGCGTTCATCCTTCTCCAGCGTTTCCAGGAGTTCATTCATCAGCTTGGCCAGCAGCACATGATGACGCTCATAAGGCATATACCATTCCCTGTCCCAATGGGTGTGCGAAATCAGGTGGGCAGTTGTACGTGTCATGTCAGAAACCTCCTATATCATCAGTCAATCGTTTAGCCGGGCATTCGTAGCAAATGTTTGCATACCTCACCTGTGATCACAATATGTAACTTTTGCAGCCCCGGGGAAGGTTCATAATTCACACATTTGCAGCAGCGGCGCGCCTGAAAGTGACAATGGCAAGGAAGGGGGAGAATTGGCGCAGCGGCGCGGTTTTGCACTCTTTTAACATGACAATGCAGAACCTACATATTTACGATGTCAGCTAAGTTTCACTACACTTTGTGTTGTAAGCGTTAGCAGGAGTTGCATTGACAAGAATGCGAAGCAGCTACACGGCTTAATGTTATGGAAACTAACATAGAGAGGAGTGGGAGAATGAAGGGGAGTAACGCTTCGGGTTCGGCAAGTCCTTCATTGAAGAAGAACACCCTGGGCAAAAGAATCTGGAAAAACTGGGAGCTGTATCTGTTCATGCTTCCCGCATTGCTGTATTTCTTCATTTTTCATTACGGTCCCATGTACGGCATCCAGATTGCTTTTAAGAACTTCGTGCCTTCCAAGGGGATCACGGGCAGTGAATGGGTCGGCTTTGACCATTTCGAACGGTTCTTCAATTCCTATTTTTTCTGGGATCTGCTCTGGAACACCTTCAGCATCAGCTTCTATGAGCTGGCGATCGGGTTTCCGCTGCCGATTATTCTGGCGCTTGCCTTCAATGAGGTCCGCAACGGCCCGTTCAAAAAAACGGTCCAGACCGTCACCTATGCGCCGCATTTCATTTCTGTAGTTGTCATGGCGGGAATGATCATTACCTTTTTGTCACCCTCTATCGGAATGATTGTGCGGGTCATCGAGTTCCTCGGATTTCAGCCTGCACAGTTTTTGACCGATCCGGCCTGGTTCAAGACTGTGTATGTCTTCTCGGGCGTCTGGCAGAGCACCGGATGGGGGACGATTATTTATCTCGCGGCTTTGTCGGGTGTTGATCCTCAGCTGCATGAAGCTGCCATAGTGGATGGGGCGAGCCGGATCAAACGGGTGCTGCATATCAACCTGCCGACCATTATCCCCACAATTACGATCATGCTGATTTTGAACATGGGGAATATTCTGGGCCTCGGCTTTGAGAAAATCCTGCTGCTGCAGAACTCGCTTAATATGGAAGCTTCCGATGTAATATCCACCTATGTATACAGGGCCGGTCTTGTGAACGCCCAGTACAGCTTCTCAACGGCTGTCGGATTATTTAACTCGGTGGTCAATGTCATTCTGCTGGTTACCGTGAACCGGATTGCCAAACGGACCAGTGAGAACAGCCTCTGGTAGAAAGGAGTTGAAGTCTTTTGGTTACTGCCATGAAAGAATCCAGGGGAGACAAGCTGTTTCTGATCAGCACCTATATTTATCTGTGTCTTGCCCTGGTGGTTGTCCTTTACCCGCTGATCTACATCCTCAGCGCTTCGATCAGTTCGCCGCAGGACGTCAATTCGGGAGCCATGTGGCTGTTCCCGAAGAATGTGACCCTGGACGGCTACAAGCTTGTTTTTGAGAACCCGAAGATATGGAACGGTTATTTGAACACGATTATCTATACGGTGTTAGGCACGCTGCTTAATCTTGCTGTTACGCTGCCGGCCTCTTATGCGCTAAGCAGATCTGATTTTGTCGGCCGCAACCTGTTTATGGGCATTATTCTGTTCACGATGTTCTTCAGCGGCGGGCTGGTGCCGACATACCTGCTGGTCAAGAACCTGGGCCTCATTAACAGCATGGGGGCTTTGATTCTGCCGGTGGCCGCATCCGTCTGGAACATTGTCGTGGCCCGTACGTTTTTTCAGACGACAATCCCTAAGGAACTCCAGGAGGCGGCGCACATTGACGGCTGTACGAACCTGAAGCTGTTCATCCGCATTATTTTACCGCTGTCTGCACCGATTGTAGCCGTTATGGCCCTTTTCTACGGTGTGGGGCACTGGAACAGCTATTTCCCGTCCCTGATTTATCTGAACGATGAAGCCAAGTATCCGCTGCAGATGGTTCTGCGCCAGATCCTTGTCCTTCAGGAAATGTCGGCTGAAACCACTGGTGCCGCGATTAACGGCGAGGTGGCTGTAGCCATGAATAATAAGGCAGAAACGGCATCGCTGATCAAATATGGGGTTATTGTTGTCTCCACACTGCCCATCGTGGCTGTCTATCCGTTCCTGCAGCGTTATTTTGTCCAAGGGGTCATGATTGGCTCTGTCAAAGGGTAAGCGTATAAAATGTAATGATACTAAGGGAGGAATCACTTTTATGCAGACCACACGTAAACCATGGAAGCTTCTGCTGTCTTCGGCCTTGATCCTGACACTGCTCGCAGGCTGCGGCAGCGGCAACTCGAATGAAGGGGCATCGGACGGCGGTGCGGCGGGAAGTGAAGCTGCTGTGAACAAGGAAGGATTTCCGATTGTAACCGAACCCGTTACGCTGACGATGATGGCGCCGGATGTAGGAATTCAGAACTGGGAGAACATGGCTGTACTGCAGGAGATGCAGAAGCTCACAGGCATTACGATGGAATTCCAGAATGCGCCGAAGGACAGCTTTGAGACCAAAAAGAATCTGGTGTTTGCAAGCGGCGATTACCCGGATATCTTTTATGCCGCCGGTCTGACGACTGCAGAGCAGATGAATTATGGAGAGCAGGGTATCCTGCTTCCTCTGGAGGATCTGATTGATGAATACGCCCCGAACTTCAAGGCGCTGCTGGAGGAGAATCCCGATGTGCGCAAGTCGATCACAGCACCGGACGGACATATCTATTCCCTGCCGGTCGTGGAGCTCAGCCAGCACTGGTACCGCAACCCGATGTGGTATAACGGGGATTTCCTGAAGGCGCTGAACATTGAGAAGCTTCCAGAAACGACTGAAGAGCTGTACACCTATCTGAAGCGTGTAAAAGAGGAAGATCCGAACGGGAACGGCATCGCAGACGAAATTCCGATCTCTTCGGTAACGACAACCGCTGCGAATCTCCGGGATATCCGCACCTGGCTGCTGGGCGCCTTCGGCGTCTATGAGGAAGAGATTTATGTTGATGACAACGATGTCGTGCATTATACACCGCTTGAAGAAGGGTTCAAGGAATATTTGACCTATATGAACCGTCTGTGGTCGGAAGAGCTGCTGGATCACGAGAGCTTCTCCCAGACGGCAGAGCAAAAGAAGGCGAAGGCACAGGAGAACCGTGTCGCCCTGTTCTCCGACTGGCATGCTTATATGACTAAAGGCGGCGAGCCTTCAACGGAAGATCCGATGTTCGCACCGGTCCGCAGCGAATCCGTTGCCGCCCCGGCGATTGCCAAGAACAGAGGGATCACTACCGGCGCGTTCGCCATCTCGGAGAGCAACCCGAATCCTGCAGCCTCAATCCGCTGGGTGGACTACCTGTATTCTTATGAAGGCGCAATGTTCTTCAATAAAGGGCCTGAGGGAATTCTCTGGGAATACACGGATGAAGCCAACAGAGTGAAGCAGTACCTGCCTGTACCGGACGGCAAGGAGATGGAAGATTACCGCGCGACTTTGACGCCTAACTACGGCATCCCGGCCCCAACCCTCTCCATGGATGATATCAACAAAGGGCTGAAGACAGACTTTGACCTTTGGGTAGAGCAGGAGACTCAGCAGAAGCTTCTTGATAAAGGTGCGCGGATTCCATTCCCGGCATTGTTCCTCACTGTGGAAGAGCAGACCGAAATCAGCAGTCTGAATTCGGATCTGAGCACCTATGTGAAGCAGATGGAAGCGAAGTTTATTACGGGTGCCGAGCCGCTCTCCGGCTGGGACAACTATGTGGCAACTGTCAAGAAAATGGGCGGTGAGCGTGTAGCCGAGATCAATCAGGCTGCCTATGACCGCTGGAAAGCCAACTAATTCCAATCAAGTTGCATGCGCAGAAAGGTGCTGTAGAAATGATCTATAAGGATAAAACACGCCCTGTAGCGGACCGGGTACAGGACCTGCTGCAGCGCATGACACCTGGAGAGAAGGCTGGACAATTAGTCCAGCCTTTCGGGTGGCAGTGCTACGAGAAGCAGGCCGATGGAACCGTCGGCATGACGGAGGCCTTCAAACGGCAGGTTGCCGCCGGAGGCGTAGGCTCGTTGTATGGAACGCTGCGGGCAGACCCGTGGACCGGCGTCACCCTGGAGACGGGGCTGTCCCCGAAGGAAGGGGCGGAGGCGGTTAATGCCATTCAGGCTTATGCCATGAAGGAGAGCCGTCTCGGCATTCCCATCCTGTTCGGCGAAGAGTGCTCACACGGGCATATGGCGATTGGCGCGACTGTATTTCCGGTGCCGCTGGCTCTGGGCAGCATGTGGAATCCCGAGCTATACCGGGAGATGTGCCGGGTAGTGGCACTGGAAACGCGCAGCCAGGGCGGTGCGGCGACCTATTCGCCGGTGCTGGATGTCGTGCGGGATCCGCGATGGGGCCGGACGGAAGAGACCTTCGGCGAAGATCCGTTCCTGATTGCCGCGATGGGAGTAGAAGCGGTTAAGGGGTTGCAGGGAGAATCGCTGGATGCGGATGACTCTGTTCTGGCGACCCTGAAGCATTTCGCCGCTTACGGCAGCTCTGAAGGCGGCCGGAACTCGGCGCAGGTGCATATGGGATACCGTGAACTGCATGAGGTGGATCTGCTTCCTTTCCGCAAAGCGGTGGAAGCCGGAGCCTTATCCATTATGACCGCCTATAACGAAATTGACGGGGTTCCCTGCACAACCAACCGTTATCTTTTGCAGGATGTATTGCGGGAACAATGGGGGTTTGACGGGTTCGTCATTACGGATTGCGGAGCGCTCGGCATGCTGGCGAACGGGCATAACACAGCGGACAGCGGGGAAGCGGCAGTTGCCCAGGCGCTGCTGGCCGGGATCGACATGGAGATGTCGGGAGAGATGTTCGAGAAGCATATCTTTGACGCTATCGGTCATGGGAGACTGCGGGAGTCTGACCTGGACCGCGCGGCTGCCCGGATCTTGGAGCTGAAGTTCAGGCTCGGGCTGTTTGACCGTCCCTTTACCGATCCTGAACAGGCGGAGCAGACGATCGGCAAGCCGGAGCACCGGGAGCTGGCGCGGCGCATTGCAGGTGAGAGCATCATCATGCTGAAGAATGAAGGCGGAACGCTTCCGCTCTGCAAGGGAATCGGTAAGCTCGCAGTGATTGGACCCAATGCAGATGCGGCGTACAATCAGCTGGGTGATTATACCTCGCCCCAGCCCAAAGGCGCGATTGTCACTGTATTGGATGGAATCCGCGAGGCGCTGGGCGGCGGGCCGGACCGGGTGCTGTATGCTCCGGGCTGCCGGATTAAAGGCGACTCCCGGGAAGGCTTCGCTCATGCCCTGGCCTGTGCGGCTGAGGCTGACGCCGTTGTGATGGCCATTGGCGGCTCGAGTGCCCGGGACTTTGGCGAAGGGACGATTGATCTGCTCACCGGTGCTTCTGTCGTGACTGAACATTCCTGGAGCGATATGGAGTGCGGCGAGGGCATAGACCGGGCCACACTGAACCTAATGGGCGTGCAGCTTGAGCTGGTCCAGGAGATCCACAAGCTGGGCAAGCCGCTGATTGTGGTTTATATCAACGGCCGGCCGATTGCCGAGCCATGGATCGTAGAGCATGCCGACGCCATTCTGGAAGCCTGGTATCCCGGGCAGGAAGGCGGACATGCCATCGCCGGCATTCTCTTCGGCGATGTGAATCCTTCCGGACGGCTGACGATCAGTATTCCGAAGCATGTCGGCCAGCTTCCCGTGTACTACTACAAGCGGCGGACAAGAGGCAAACGCTACCTGGAGACTGATTTCCATGCCGAGTATCCGTTCGGGTTCGGCCTTAGCTTCAGCGAGTTCAAATACAGCAATTTGAGGGTGGAGCCTTCCGTTATCTCTGCAGATGAGGAAGCAGCTGTATCCGTTGATGTCACAAATGCAAGTGACCGGCAGGGCAGTGAAGTGGTTCAGCTGTACATTTCAGACCTGGCCTCCAGCATAACCCGTCCGGAGAAGCAGCTCAAAGCCTTCCACAAGATCAGCCTCCAGCCCGGCGATACACAGACGGTTACGTTCAAAGTCGGCAGGGAGCAGCTGGAATATGTGTCGGCAGATTTAACGCGGATCGTGGAGCCGGGAGGATTTACAATCATGGCAGGGCCCCACTCCGCAGACTATTTGACGGCACCGCTCCATGTCAGAGAGGAAGGCTGAGTCATGAAGCGTATGAACCGGTTTATCGGCTGGCTGGCCAAAAAGCAGTGGGCAGAGAAGATAGAGCTGAAGGAATGGAGTATGCGCAAATCACGCTACATCACGCCTGGCGTATACGAGCATGAAGAGGAGCTTCATCCTCATTACAGCATTTCCCGGCTTGAAGGCGGATATGGTACTACGTATTTCCTTCAGCGCGAAATCACGCTCCCGGAGGGCTGGCCGCGTGAAGAGACTGCGCTGCTCTATCTGGGCCGCGGGGAAGGGCTGCTGAGTATTAATGGTGAGCCGCACCACGGCCTGGACATCAATCATTGGTTCATTCCGCTGCCTCCCGGTGCTGCCGGAGAGAAGCTGGAGCTTGGCATCGAGCTGTATGATCCGATACCCGAGCCCGAGGACCCCCTGAACCGCCAGGCGGTGATCAAGCCGCCGCTGGACGGAATTGAGATCACACTAGTCCGTGTGGATCCGCCCGTATACAGCCTGCTGCATACAGTGAAGACGGCGCATGAAGCAGCCCTGCTGCTGCCTGCAGAAGATATGCGCCGCATCCGCATCGGGAAGGCGCTTGAGCGCGCCATGGATACACTCTACATGGAAGAGGAGCTGATCCGTAACGCAGCAGCTGTCGCAGATACTGAAGAAGAACTGCGTGAGGCGGTCTCGGCGGAAAGGTCAGAAGGGCTGTCCGCCGGAACGATGCACATGGTCGGACAGTCGCATATAGATGTTGCCTGGCTGTGGCCGGTAAGGGAAACGGTACGCAAGGTCAGCCGGACCTTCTCTACGGTCTGCGCCCTGATGGACAAGTATCCGGACTTCCGCTACTCCCAGAGCCAGCCGCTGCTGTATGCCTTTGCCAAGGAGCATTATCCTAAGCTGTACAAACGGATTAAAGAACGGATTGCCGAAGGCCGCTGGGAGCTGGTCGGCGGCATGTGGATAGAACCCGACTTGAACATCCCCGGCGGGGAATCGCTGGTGCGGCAGATGCTGTACGGCCAACGCTTTTATATGGAGGAGTTCGGTAAGCGGTCTGCGATTGAATGGCTGCCTGATACCTTCGGCTACTGCGCCTCTCTGCCGCAGCTGCTGAAGCAGGCCGGAATCGATTATTTCATGACCACGAAGCTCGGCTGGAATGATACCAATCCCTTCCCGCATACCCTTTTCCACTGGGTGGGTATTGACGGGACAAAAATCGTGGCCTATCAAAACCACGGGGTGAATGAGCATACCCATCCGAAGGATGTCCAGGAGCACTGGCAGGCCTATGCCCAGAAGGAGCAGCATGATGAGCTGATGCTGCTCTACGGGCATGGAGACGGCGGAGGCGGGGTTACGCATGAAATGCTGGAGTATGTCGAGCGTACCGGCCTGACGCCGGGCCAGCCGGTCAGCCGATTTTCCACTGCGGAGGCCTTTTTCTCGGAGATCGGCCTGCGCCAGCCGGAGCTGCCCGCGTGGCACGGTGACCTCTACCTGGAGCTTCATAGGGGGACGTTCACTACACATGCCTTTAATAAACGCAGCAACCGCAAGGCGGAGATTTTGTACCGGCAAGCAGAGATCTGGAGTGTCCTCGCGGAGAGGAGCGGGCTTCTGAAGCAGCCGGGACCGGAACATCCGGAGCTTGCCGAAGGATGGAAGCTGCTGCTGCTTAACCAGTTCCATGACATTATCCCGGGGACTGCCATACCGGAAGTGTACACCACCTCGCGGGAGCAGTACGCGGAAATCTTCCGCCTGGGCCGGCAGGTGCTGGACACTTCACTCCGTGCTCTGGCAGGCGGAGTGGATACCTCGGGGGAAGGCCGCCCTTATGTCGTCTTCAACAGCCTGGGCTGGGAGCGGACCGAAGGGGTCCGGATTGAGGGGGACAGCAGTCTGGCCGCGCTTCAGGCGTTTGATGCGGATGGCCTGCTGGACAGCGAATGCTGGAATACGGATGGTGCCGGCGGCAGCTATACGCTGGCCGTCCGGGTCCGCAAGGTCCCTGCATTTGGCTGCCGGACATTCTGGCTGCGGGAGGCTACCGGTCAGCATAATCAGCCGGCGGACATCAGCTCCGGAGAAGCGTTCCCTGAACAATGGGAGACGGAGCATTATATTCTTAAATTTAATGAAGAAGGCGAAATCAGCCGCTGGTACGACAAAAGTGCCGGCCGGGAGCTGCTTCAGCCCGGGGAAACCGGCAACCAGCTGCAGTTCTTTCATGACACTCCGCCTTTATGGGATGCCTGGGACCTCGATCCGCGGTATGAGCAGCAGCCTGCCGGCCGGGCGAAGCTGCTGGACCGGCAGGTGCTGGTCAGCGGACCTCTGCTGACGGTGCTGAAATTCCGCTGGCAGCTGAATGAATCCCTGATTGAGCAGGAGATTACGCTGCCCCGGTACAGCCGCAGAGTGGATTTCCAGACCCGCGTAAACTGGAAAGAGCAGCATAAGGTGCTTAAGGCTGCCTTTCCGGTGGACATTGTGGCCGCGAAGGCTGCGTATGAGATTCCGTTCGGAGCACTGGACCGTCCGACCCACCGCAACACCAGCTGGGAACAGGCCCAGTTTGAGGTGTGCGGCCACCGCTGGGCGGATTTGTCCGAGGGGAGCTACGGCGTCAGTCTGCTGAATGACTGTAAATACGGCTACGACATCCATGACGGAGTGATGCGCCTCTCGCTGCTGCGCGCGCCCCGCTGGCCTGACCGCTATGCGGATCAGGGTGAGCATGAATTTACGTATTCCCTCTATCCGCACAATGGCGAATGGCGCCAGGCGGGGGTTGTACGGGAAGCGGCAGAGCTGAACGAGCCATTGCTTGCCGTCAGTCAAGAACCTCACCCGGGGAGTTATCCGGGTACCTATGCCTGGCTTGGTTTTCAGAGCGGACATGTCATGCTCGATACGATCAAGCATGCAGAGGACGGCAGCGGGACGACGATTGTCCGGCTGTATGAATCCTCAGGAAGCCGGGATACGGCTGTACTTGACTGGAAAGCCGGGGATACCCGCGTCTGCCGCGTAAATCTGCTGGAGACGGAGACGGGCCCCGTAGAGACTTCCGGCGGAGTAATTCCGCTTTCCTTTAAACCTTACGAGGTTCAAACGATCAAACTATATCATGAACAACATTCGCAGGAGGAATAGACATGCAAATTACAAGACATCCCAATAATCCGATTGTCGTCCCTGGCGGCTATGAATGGCGCAAAGTTACAGTCTTTAATCCTGCGGTTATTATTGATAACGGGAAATTCTATATGATCGAGCGCACCGCAGGTTCCCTGACCCCGTGCAAGAACTTTTTGGGCCTCCTGGAGAGCGAGGACGGCGTAAACTTCACCCATGTGAAGGATGAGCCGATTGTGACGCCTGATATGCTGGGATTTCCGTACGGCAGTGTGCAGGACCCGCGGATTGTCAAAATCGACGGAACCTTTTATATGAACTATGCCCTGCGTCCCTGCGCCATGAGCTACTATCCTACCGGGGCAGGTGTTCCTGAACGCTCCATTCCGGAATACCCGGACGGCTGGGGGGAAGAGGAGGGGCACTGGCTGACACGCTCCTCCATTCTGAAATCGGATAATCTGCTGGACTGGGAGTTTGTGGCGGACACGACACCGCTGGATATCAACGACCGTGACAATATTCTGTTCCCTGAAAAAATCGGCGGCAAATTCGTGCTGCTGCGCCGTCCTGAAGAATACGTGGGCGAAGCCTACGGCACCGAGAAGGCGGCTATGTGGATCACCTACTCTGAGGATCTTATCCACTGGGAAGAGCCCAAGCTGCTTGCCAAAGCCGGGAACCTGTCCTGGGAATCGCGGAAGATCGGGGGCTCCACGCCGCCGATTCGTACAGACAAGGGCTGGCTGGTGCTCTATCACGGCGTCGATGAGGACATCGTCTACCGTGTAGGGGCCATGCTGCTTGATCTGGAGCAGCCGGAGAAGATCATTGCCCGGACACATAACTTCATTATGGAGCCGGAGATGTATTATGAGAAATTCGGGTTCCAGATTCCGAATGTTATTTTCCCGACGGGAAATGTAGTTAAAGACGGACTGCTCTACATCTATTACGGGGTGACGGACACCGCGATTGCGCTTGCCACCGTTCCGCTGGACGATCTGGTAGAGCATATCCTGAAGGAAGCGCAGTAGCCAAATAACCCCACAAAGCAGACCTCAGCTTGTAGGGGACTCAGGGCTTTGTGGGGGCTGTGAACCTATAAATTATCTTTCCAGAAAGTGCGGCAGCTCCGTAATTTATACCGGTCTTTTCGCAGCAGTTCCCTTCGAGGCGAAGTCCTTGCGGTACTGCCCCGGCGTCAGGCCGGTTTCTTTTTTGAACTTGCGGATGAAATTCGGCGCATCCAGGTAGCCTACCTGCTCAATAATTTCCTTAAGCGGTGCGCTCGTATTCTCCAGCAGCCGGATGACCTCATCCACCCGCCGCTGCCAGATATACTGTGAGAAATTGCTGCCGGTCTTCTCTTTGAAGCTCCGGCTTAAATAAGAGGTCGAAATGGAGAACTTGAGCGCTACATGCTCCAGGCTGAGTGTATAATCCGCGAACTGCTGGTCCACATAAGCCAGGATGTCGTCCATTAATGAGGACTCGCTTGTCTCCGTATTCCGCTCCACCTGCTCGCAGATCGCGGAGGCCAGGGAGCGCAGGCGGCTCTCCAGCTCTTCGAGTGTTTCGAAGGTGGTAAGCCCCGCAATGTCCGCGAATACCTCATCCATACCGAGCTCGGAGGCGGTGCGCAAAAAAGCATTCAGCAGATCAAAGCAGATGCAGCGCAGCAGATGAACCGGCAGCGGCTCATCCCTGATTGTATCAATGATATCGGCGATCAGCTGGACAGTTACCGATTCACTGCCCTGCTTAAGGCTCTGCTCCAGCTTCAGCATGGATTTGCGCGGAATCCAGAAGCTCTCGGCGGCGGGAGGATTCAGCTCGGTCAGCTGTTCAAAGTAAGTCACCTGCCCGCTGCGCCGGATCATCCGGTGCTCCAGCGCTGCCGCGGCTTCTATGAAGGACTGGTTGAGCTGGGCCAGGTCCCTGTAGGCCATGCCGACACCGATACTTAACCCCAGCCCGGAGTGTTCACTGATTACAGCCTGAATCCCTTCAATAACCTGCTCCATGGTGCTCTGAACCGGCTCAGCCTGACCGCCGGGAAGAGAAATGATGAGGGCGAACTGGTCCTTGGTTGAGAATTCTACACCGAAGATCTGGGCATTGGGACCGGGCAGGCAGATATTGCTGAGCATCTCCTGTACCAGAAGGCGTTCATGCGGAGAACCGGAATCCGGGGCAGCGTTATCCCAGGACAGGATCGCAGAGAAGTAGAGGCCTTGTCCTTGCGGATGCTTGAGGCCTGCGCTGAGAATCATCTGCTCGATCTCGGGATCATCCGGCTTGCCGTGCTTGAGCAGCAGCAGCATGCACTGATTGCGGACAAAAGGCTCCTGCAGGTCAATTCTCGCACTGTAGTCATGGAGCGTCTGCCGGATCCACTCCCATTCATTGCGCAGCTTCATCGTCTCGTTGCCGCTGCCTCTCAGCTTGGCGAACTCCATCAGATCCTTGATCGGGTGGTACTGCCGTTTGGCAAGCAGCAGTGCGGCGGCTATGCCGGTAATGACTGTTATGCAGAAAACGAGCGTAATCAGAGTCTGAACATGCGCAACCCGGCTGAAAAACTGGTAGCTTGGCATCGTGGTCACATAGTTCCAGCCATTCTCTTCGGACCGGACAGAAACCACGGAGTACTGTTCACCGTCCATCTTGAGATTATGTATACCCGGCTCAAGCGTGGACAGAGTGCTGAGCTCCTCCCGGGGCAGGTTGATGCCGTGGCTGTTCGCTGTCAGCACCTCGCCGCTGGCGCTGAAGATATAGCTGCTTCCCGAAAAATCGCTGAGAATCGAATCCATGACGCCGGTCAGCTTCGATTCCTTCATCAGGTACACAACGGTCCCGTAGGGAAACGGATCATTCGGTTTAACCGGGACCAGCATCACCAGCATGGATTCCTTGCGGGAGTTGACCGTCACATTCTCCGCCGGACGCATCACAGGCTGGGTTGTTTCGTTAAGGGTCTGGCGTATATTTTCCGGCTTCCAGTCCTCGAACTGGTAGAGGGTATTGAAAGTCACATTCAGATCGGTGAGGCCGCGGTAGGAATAGATATTGGAATCGTCATGGAAGTACAGGAAGAGGTCTTCCGTAATGCTGCTGCTTGCCTTGTAGTTAGCCAGTGCCTGGATGGCCTCGAGGCTGTAGTAAGGATGCCTTACCATGTACGGTGTCAGATGATTATCATAAGCTATTCTTCCTGAAATTTCCTGAAGCTCAACCATACGGGTATCTATCGTGTTCTTCACCTGGGTGAGCTGGTTGACATTCGATTGTTCAATTTCGGCCCGCAGGCCCTTTACAGCGTTTTCATAAACAAAGATCGTTACGGCAGTTAAAGGAATCAGAAAGATGAGGATATAAGAAAAAGCATACTTCAGCAGAAGTTTGGATTTAAGATGATTCCAATTGAGCCGGAATCTGGCGAACAAGGATGACTTGAGTGCAGGATTTGCCATTAAACGTCCCTCCAGTGTTAAAGTAGTTCATTCAAATTAGAGATATTTAAATAATAAACACTGTTCTCTTCCTGAGCAATCTTATGCTAATATAAACATTATAACATTATAATCTTTAGTTTGGAGCAGCAAGTTAGGTTCATATTCAAAAAAATGCTGCTATCCGGTTTAATGAGGAGATGGGAGAAGTGGGCACAGAGAATGTGCTGCGCAATTTGCAGCTTGTGGACGGGCAGATGGTGGATATCACCATCCGGGACGGTATCATCACTGCTATTACACCGCCAGGCCAGGCTGAAGGAGAGACCGGGCAGGACTGTTCGGGACTATATGTATCAAGCGGTTGGATTGATCTGCATGTGCATGCTGTACCTGACTTTGACCCCTACGGCGATGAGATTGATGAAATTGGTGTGAAGCAAGGGGTAACGACGCTGGTCGATGCCGGAAGCTGCGGTGCAGACCGGATCGGACTTTTTTACAGGGAGAGTCTGAAGGCGGCTACACAGGTATTTGCTTTCTTGAATATTTCACGCATCGGCCTGGAACGGACGGATGAGCTGTCGCGGCTGGAGTGGATTGACCAATCCAAGGCCGCGGAGGCGGCGGAAGCTTATCCCGACTTCATTGTCGGTCTGAAAGCGCGCATCAGCCAAAGTGTCGTCAAAGACAGCGGCATACAGCCGCTCAAGCTGGCACGCAGACTGTCGGAGGATACCGGGCTTCCCCTCATGGTACATATCGGTTCTGCTCCGCCGGCTATTTCCGAAGTGCTTGAGCTGCTGCAGCCGGGCGATGTGATCACCCATTACCTAAACGGCAAATCCAACAATCTGTTCCATGCGGACGGCACGCCGCTGCAAGGGCTGCTGGATGCAGCTGCCCGCGGGGTTCATCTGGATGTGGGCCACGGCACCGCAAGCTTCTCCTTCCGGATCGCCGAACAGGCAAAGGCGGCCGGCATTGCGCTAAATACCATCAGCACAGATATTTACCGGGGCAACCGTCTGAACGGACCTGTATACAGTATGTCAAACGTGCTGACGAAATTTTTGTATCTCGGCTACCATCTGGAGGAGGTCATCCGCGCGGTCACAAGCAGTGCTGCAGAGTGGCTGGGCAAGCCGGAGCTGGCCGGGATCAGAGTAGGGCAGCAGGCCAACCTGACCCTGTTTGCACTGGAGGCGGGAGAGAAGCAGCTGAGGGACTCGGAAGGCGATGTCCGGGTCGCACACCACTATATTGAGGCTAAAGGAGTCTATGCCAATGGATCACTCATTACATGCTAGATACGGATTGAAGCGTGTTATCAATGCCAGCGGAAGAATGAGCATTCTGGGAGTGTCTGCTCCAACAGATACGGTCATGGAGGCGATGAAACAGGGCGGACAGAAGTATGTGGAAATTGCCGACCTGGTGGACAAATCCGGAGAGTACATTGCCCGGCTGCTCGGCTCTGAAGGGGCGGCAGTCGTGAATTCGGCATCCAGCGGGATTGCGCTGTCGGTGGCGGCCATCGTCACCGGCGGAGATCCGCGGCTCAGCCTGAGGCTGCATCAGGAGCCGGTACTGAAGAACGAGATTATTATGCTGAAAGGCCATAATGTGCAGTACGGGGCTCCTGTAGAAACGATGGTATTCCTTGGCGGGGGCCGGGTAGTGGAGGCCGGATACGCCAATGAAGGCCGCAAAGAGCATATTGAACAGGCTATCGGTGAACGCACCGCAGCCATCCTCTATGTGAAATCCCATCATGCCGTTCAGAAGAATATGATTTCCGTCGAAGAGGCCTGGGAGGTTGCAGAGCGCAGAGGGGTGCCGCTGATCGTCGATGCGGCGGCGGAAGAGGATCTGAACAAGTATATCCGGTATTCCGACCTGGCCATTTACAGCGGCTCCAAGGCTGTTGAAGGCCCGACTTCAGGCATTGTGGCCGGCAAAAGGAAGTACATTGAATGGCTGAAAGTCCAGCTTCACGGGATCGGCCGCAGCATGAAGGTCGGCAAGGAGACAACCTTCGGACTGCTGCAGGCATTGGATGAATACCAGGACAAGGCTGACAACAGCGGGGCGGAGAAGCAGGCGCTGGAGGCGCTTAAGCCGCTGGAAGAGCTCAGCGGAGTATCCGTCCGCATCGTGCAGGATGAAGCAGGCCGGGCCATATTCCGCGGCCGCATCCAGATTGATGCCTCCGCTGCCGGAACGGATGCCAAGACCGTCAATGACAGTCTGCGTGAAGGTGAGATTGCGGTGTATACGCGGGACTATGGCGTAAAGCAGGGCTATTTTGATATCGATCCAAGATCTCTGCAGGGAGACGATCTTCAGATCATTGCAAGCAGAATAAGCGAGATTGTAGGGGGCGACCGTAATGAGTAATATCCAGCAGCGTTTGTACAAGAACAGAGCCGCACTTAATGTACTGGCCGGCAGCATTGAGAATGCCAAGGATGTATTTGCGGCAGCAGAAGGGCATGTCCTGGTAGGTGTGCTCTCCAAAAATTATCCGACTGCAGAGAAAGCCGCGGCTGCTATGGCTGAATACGGCCAGTCGATCGAGGATGCCGTATCCATCGGACTGGGAGCGGGAGATAACCGCCAGGCAGCAGTGGTAGCGGAGATTGCCAAAAGCTATCCCGGCAGCCACATCAATCAGGTATTTCCGGCAGTCGGGGCAACCCGCGCCAATCTGGGAGCCGGGGACAGCTGGATCAACAGCCTGGTCTCTCCCTGCGGCAAGCCGGGCTATGTGAATATATCAACCGGTCCGGCCAGCTCGGGAACCGGCCCGCAGGCCATCGTTCCGGTTGAGGCCGCCATTGCGCTGGTTCGTGACATGGGCGGCAATGCGCTGAAGTATTTCCCGATGCAGGGCCTGAAGCTGGAAGAAGAATACCGTGCGGTTGCCAGAGCTTGCGGAGCAGCCGGGTTTGCCCTTGAGCCTACGGGCGGAATTGATATGGATAATTTCGGCCCGATTCTGGAGATTGCCCTTCAGGCAGGGGTGCCGCAGGTTATCCCGCATGTCTATTCCTCGATTATTGATCCGCAGACCGGGAATACGAAGGTAGAGGATGTCCGCAGACTGCTCGATATTATGAAATCGCTGGTGGACCGGTATGCCTAGGGTCGCTGCTTTTGGCGAAGTGATGATGCGGCTGCAGGTTCCGGGCTATGAAACGCTGGTCCAGAGCAGCAGGCTGGACTACTCTTTTTCCGGGACCGGGGTTAATGTAACGGCGGCACTGTCCAGATACGGTCATGAGGGTGCGCTCATTACCACTTTACCGGAGACTCCGGTAGGCGAAGCGGCTATCGCTTACCTGCGCAAACTCGGAGTAAATACGTCGCTGATCAGCAGGGGCGGCCGGCATCTAGGAATGTATTTTCTGGAAAACGGCTTTGGCGCCCGCCCCGGCAGAGTCACCTACACAGACCGGCTGGGCAGCAGCTTTAATACGGCTGAAGCAGACAGCTATGATATGAGGGCCCTTGCCGCAAGTGTGGATGTTCTTCATTTATGCGGCATTACGCTGGCCATGAATGAAGAAGTGCGCAGGCAGATGAAGCTGCTTGCTGCAGAGGTGAAACATGCCGGAGGGCAGGTCGTTTTTGACTGCAATTACCGGCCGGCACTGTGGGGAATAGACGGCTATGCCAAGGCACGACCGCACTATGAGGATTTGCTTACGCTGGCGGACATCGTGATGATGAATGAGAAGGATGCACAGTTTATCCTTGGCATCAGTACTGGAGAATATGATAGAATAACACAGTTGAAGCAGGCCATTCCTGAAGTGGCCGAACGCTTCGGGATCAGAACGGCAGCGGGAACGCACCGTGAGATTAACGCTGACAATACGCATTCCTTAACCGGATATATTTATCATCAAGGTACGTTCGAATTCTCCCGCAAGCTGACCTTTCCTGTGTTTGACCGGATTGGCGCCGGTGATGCCTTTGCCAGTGCCGTCATCCATGGGGAACTGCAGCAGTATCCGCAGCAGCACACGGTGAACCTGGCAGCGGCGGCAGCGATGCTGGCCCACACCGTCCAAGGCGATACGGCGCTTTTTACCGAGGCTGAGGTGGTCCGGGCGATGTCAGACCATACCTTAGATGTTGAAAGGTAGTGAACGGCGCGTGTCCCTGAAACGCAAGCAAGGCCCTTTATATCAGCAGATTCAAAAAATTCTCAAAGACCGCATTCTGCACGGTGTCTATCCTCTGGGGAGCATCATCCCCTCCGAGCCGCAGCTGGAAAAGGAATTCGGTGTCAGCAAAATGACGGTCCGCGGCGCGGTCCAGGAGCTGTCCAGGGAAGGTTATGTACAGAAGAAAAGCGGCGTCGGCACGATTGTAATGCGCAACACCTCCTACCAGAAGCTCTCCAAAGGCAAAAGATTTACGGAGCTGCTCGTTGAAGAGGGGCATAAGCTGGAAAAAAAACTGCTGGCATCCAAGCTCATTGCAAACGATGACGGTTCGGAGGAATATGACCTCTGCGGCCCGTATTGCCAGCGGATCGAACGTCTCTATATTTTGAACGGGCAGCCTTACATTCATCTCATACACTTCCTGACAGCAGACGCGCTTCCGGACGGCGACGCCAAAAACATAGGTGATGATATCCAGTCGCTGTATGACTCTCTGGAGGAGAACGACATTGTACTTGAGAACTTCAAGGACCGTTTTTTTGTGGAGCCGGCACCACCTGAGGTCTGCCAGCTGTTAGAGCTTCCCCCGGGGACCCATGTGCTCAAACGCCTGCGCAACTCCTACGACGGGGAAGGCAGGCTGATTGAACACAGCATCGGCTGCTATAACACGGAACTGCATCATTACCTGGTCAGTTATGATACGTGAGGCTGACGCATTGCGGCAACAATAAGTATCATTCTTCCTGACTTCCGCTGGCTGCAGCGGGGGTCTTTTTTTATACAGTTTGAACTTAAATCCTCATGGCCACCAGCGGGGATGTTGGCATTCCCTCCAATCTGCAATAGATTCGTTCTTCGGCAGATGCAGAGAAGATTTTGCGGCAAGACATGAGAGCCTGTGGTTTAGCCGTGTTATGGAAAAGGGTCTCCGGGAGCGTGTATGGATCAAGCTAAATGGAATTTCTCCATCTAATTCTCCGGTAAATTCCGGTATTCCAGTGCTTGTTGGAAAAACTCCACTTAAATGTATTAGACGGGTCCCAAAGGGCCTTTATCCGCTCAAATAGCTGGAGAATTTCCAACTAAAGCTCATAAATGATGAAAACGTGCAGGATTAGATGGAGGAAATCCAACTAAACTCTGCAGCACCTCCCGTTGAAGCAGTCTCTGCCACACTCCATTACTATTTTCTGACGAACAACAGATTTGCAGAAAATGCATTAGACATTCATGAGCTCATTCACTGCACTTCAGATACGCGCTGGATGGAACAAAATTAACCTTTCAAATTCAAAATATATTAGGAAAAAATTCGGCATGGAGTGATAGTATGGTAGAATGTGAGGCAAGCGCCTGTGAGCATGGTGTAGAAGTGAAGGTAAGGGGAGAAGAGCATTGCCGAAAATGAATTATCCTGTCATTGAAACGGACAGATTGAGCTTGAGGCTGCTGACCCTTGCAGACCGTGAGGCAGTATTCCGTCATTTCTCGGATGAAGAAGTCACCCGTTACATGGATATTCCGCCCTGCAGGGACATCCGCGAAGCGGATGGAATTATCCGGTTTCATATGGATGATCCCGGCTGCCGCTGGGGGATTTTTGATAAGCGGCAAAATCAGCTGGCGGGTACATGCGGCTACCACTGCTGGTCGGGCGGACCTGCGGGAAAAGCGGAGATCGGTTTTGATCTGTCCAGAGCCTGCTGGGGTAAAGGGATGATGACCGAGGCACTCCTTCCGGTGATTTCATTCGGTTATGAAGTGATGGGGCTTAAGACCATTGAAGCGACGGTTGATCCGGAGAATGAGCGATCATTGCGCCTTTTGAGTACGTTAGGCTTCAGCAAAAAAGAGGAACTCGTAGACAATCTGGTATATTTCTATATGCGGCAAAGTCAGTTTACCAGATAGACATTCTGGACATTCACGCGATAGCACCGGAAACTGAGTATCGGACAAGTGCCCGGGTTTTGCTCGCTTAAAGATCCGGTGCGAAGACTTCCCAAATCAAGCTGCTGCTTATCATTGTAAGCGTTATCTGGCAGAGAGGCAGGTTTAATTAACGGAGTTTCATTAAAAGTGATTTTAAATTAAATAAAACATAGCGGAATAATGAGAATTTTTTCTTTTCAAATGACATGCTTTGTGAGAGAATAGTTACAATTCCTGGCTGTTAACGTTTGCCAACTATAATTTCAGGGGAGGAAATACCCATGTCAGAAGACCGCAAGCTGTCGTTTGAAACTTTAGCCGTTCATGCAGGACAAGAGATTGATCCAACAACGTTATCGCGCGCTGTACCGCTCTACCAGACGACCTCCTACGGATTCCGGGATGCCGAGCACGCAGCCAATCTGTTTTCGCTCAAGGAATTCGGAAATATCTACACCCGGCTGATGAATCCGACTACCGATGTATTCGAGCAGCGGATTGCTGCACTTGAAGGCGGGGCAGGGGCACTTGCGACGGCTTCAGGGCAAGCGGCTATTACCTTTTCCCTGCTGAATATTGCCGGTGCAGGGGACGAAATTGTCTCCTCGGCAAGTCTCTACGGCGGGACTTACAATCTGTTCTCCACTACACTGCCCAAGCTGGGCATCAAGGTAAATTTTGTGAACTCCGATCATCCGGAGAATTTTAGAAGTGCGATTACGGACAAGACGAAGGCGCTGTATGCCGAGACCATCGGCAATCCGCAGGGCAATGTGCTGGATATTGAAGCGGTGGCAGCCATCGCCCATGAACACGGCATTCCGCTAATTGTGGATAATACATTCCCGAGCCCGTATCTGCTGCGTCCGATTGAACATGGAGCGGATATTGTGGTGCATTCTGCCACCAAATTTATCGGCGGCCACGGCACCTCCATCGGCGGGGTCATCGTAGACGGCGGCAAGTTTGACTGGAAAGCCAGCGGTAAGTTCCCGGGGCTGACGGAGCCGGATCCAAGCTATCACGGAGTAGTGTATACAGAAGCTGTGGGGCCGATTGCCTATATCATCAAGGCCCGCGTACAGCTGCTGCGTGACTTGGGCGCGGCGATTTCTCCTTTCAACTCCTGGCTCTTGCTGCAGGGACTGGAGACTCTGCATCTGCGGCTGGAGCGCCACAGCCAGAATGCGCTTAAGGTCGCGCAGTACCTGGAGGCTCATAAGGATGTGGAATGGGTCAGCTATGCCGGCCTGCCAAGCCATCCGTCCTATCAGCTGGCACAGAAATATTTGCCGAAGGGCCAGGGAGCGATTCTTACCTTTGGAATCAAAGGCGGAGCCGCAGCGGGCGTAAAGCTGATCGAGAATGTGAAGCTGTTCTCCCACTTGGCGAATGTGGGGGATTCCAAATCGCTGATTATCCATCCGGCAAGCACTACGCACCAGCAGCTGTCTGCTGAAGAGCAGGCCGCAGCCGGAGTAAATCCTGAACTGCTGCGCCTGTCCATCGGAACGGAGTCCATTGACGACATTCTGTATGATCTGGAGCAGGCCATTGCGGCCAGCCAGCAGTAAGGGCAGAAGATATCATACCTAATACATCCGGGCCTCTGGCCTGTACGGCATCTCTTCTGATGAAGAACGGCGTGCATGGCCAGACGGCCTTTTTAGGTGCTGAACTGAAGGACAGCCAGGTGAACATAATAGCTGAATATAGCCCCCTCCGGCAGCATACTCCTTAAAATCAAGCCGCACTTGGCGGCAGCATCTGCTCTTCGTAATCCGTAAATATTTGACTCTGTTGACACCGCTTGCATATTTCATGGAGTGCTCCCGTATTTATAAATTGAAAGAGGTTACGCAGCGGTGTCCTTAGGCAGCAAAGCGGATGCCGGCAGCATATCAAAGTCCAAAAAGGTGGGTGCGGTGATGAAGGGTGAACAGCAGCAGGATCTTGTTCGGAGCAATGAGGAGCGCCCGTTTACGTATAATGCCGTTAATCGGGCGGTAGGCGTGGAGATGAGCCAGGCTGCATCGGTGGCTTCTGCTGCTGCGGAATTTATTGCGGGCGAGGAGCCCCGCAGGGAAACGGAGGTGCCGGACAGGACTTATTTTAGACGGCCCGGGGAACGCCCTGCTTTTCTGGTGCTGCGCGAGGGCCAGGAGGTCCGGACGTCCTTCCGTGAGGAGGGGGCTTATCCGGCCGGTCCCTGCCTGATCCGCAGTGAGGAGTGGCTGCTGACCCCGGAACTCACCGGTCTGTATGACAGCTGGCTGTCGGCTGCGGATCCGCTGCTGGAGGAACGTATCCTGCAGCGGATCTACTACCGGCTGCGTGCTGCTGCAGCCGGGCTGCTGGAATCAGGCGACGGGGCCTGGGCCGCCGTCACCCTGATCTATACGCCGGAGCTGGCCGGCGCTCCGGCAAAGCTGGCTGCGCTGCAGGACGCGCAGCTTGAGGCGCTGTTCGCCGCGGTGGCGGAGCACCACCGGCAGGGCGGCGACAGCCGCGTGGATCTGCTGGCGCCTTATCCCGCCAGCGCAGCCGAATTCGCGGCACAGCGCGAATTCATCGAGGACGTGGCCGAGCAGACCCTCGGCCACGCTTACGCGGCAGCGTGCCGCACCGGGGCGATGCTCGCCCCGGATGTGCGGCACGCCGCCGCGGGGGAAATCGCGCGTATCGCCGATTTCCTTGTGCTGGACGGCGCGGCGGGCTGGCCCGCGCCGGAGGAGCCTGCCGGCGGGAGCTTCGCGTCCGCGGCGGCGGAGATTTTGGCCGCCGTGCAGCGCGTGAAGCCGGCGGCGGTGGTGCTCGCCGCGGGCCCGGCGGCGGCGAGTGAGCTGGCCGATCTGTACCGGATCGGCATGAGCGGGATCTTCTGCAGCGCAGAACAGCGGACTGAAGCGCTGCTCAGGGCGGCCTGCCTGACCTGGATGGCCCGGCAGGACAACATTGAACCTGCCGCCGGCGGATGGCAGTGACCGGCAGGGCAGCCGCCGCCTTGCAGGCAGCGTGGGAGTTGCCTGCTAAATGCAGCATAATATGCTGACCTGGGCCCCTTAAGTTTACCGGTTGTACAGTCCGATAACACCATCTGCTTAACCTTCTCATACCAAGTTGCGCCCTTAAGCGGGGCTCCCGTGAATGGAGCACCAATGAGTATATTTTTGCGGCAATACTAAGCAGACCAGCACCTCCTCCCATAAGATGGGGGAAGGTTGGTCTGCTTTTTCGCGTCCCATGAACCGCTTGTTGGATAACTGCTCGATAAAAGTTGGACTAGTAGCGATGCTTCAGTGGACCGGGGTTGAAGGAAACTCATTATAGCTTCATAACTTCGCTAACCTTGGGACTCTTATAGTGATTACTACGTTCAGGCGCATTATTTCCGTTGATTGAACTTATTAAATGTCCTGCTTTTTGGATACGCCGCAAATAAATGAGAGCGCATAGCGTTTAACTACGGGCAAAGTCTGCAACAGTGAGAATGCTAGAGGCTACAGAGCTTAGTTGGATTTTCTCCATTTAATTGGGTCCTTTTTGATCATTCATTAGCTTTAGGTGGAAATACTCCAGCTAATCGGGTGGATAATGGCCTTTACAGACTCATTCAGCGCATTTAAGTGGAGTTTTTCCAATAAGTTTTGTAATACCAGCAATTTTCGGAGAATTAAATGGAGAAATTCCACTTAGCTTGCTCTGTCACGCTTCTGACGCTCTTAGACTAATTTTCTCTCTGACGGCTAATCAACAGGTGCAGGAGCATACAACTACAAATTTCCCGCAATAAGAACAGCTGTACTAACTGTGCCCAATATACTGTTAGAACCGGCGGCGGGTCTTGCCCAGACAGCGTTGGTTCAAACAGTGTTTAGGAGCCAATACGTAGATTGCCGGTTAAGCTAAATGCGCAAAGCCAATTTAAGCTGAACTAGGAAATGTTGCCCAGCTTACAAACATCCCAGTAGAACATCAATTAAATCCAGGCGGCGAGCAGATTTAACTCCTTTGTTCATGGGATTAATCTCTTGATCCAGCAGATCTAACTCCTTTGTTCATAGGATTAATCTCCTTGATCCAGCAGATTTAACTCCTTTGTTCATGGGATTAATCTCCTTGATCCAGCAGATTTAACTCCTTTGTTCATTCGGACTAATCTCCTTGCTCCAACAAATCTAACTCCTTTGCTCATTCGGACTAATCTCCTTGCTCCAGCAAATCTAACTCCTTTGTTCATCAGATTCACCTCCTTGCTCTAGCACATTTAACTCCTTTGTTCATCCGATTAATCTCCTTGGTCCTGCACATTCAATTTCCCTTTGTTCAGATTCACCTCCTTGCTCTAGCACATTTAACTCCTTTATTCATCAGATTAACCTCCTTGCTCCAGCACATTTAACACCTCTATTCATCAGACTAATCTCTTTGCCAAGCAAACTTTCGATCCTCTGTTCATCAGATTAACTTCTTCCTTCACCAGATCAGTCTCCTTAGTTCACTCATACAGCTATTTAGCTGATCCCATATCCCGGTACTTTCATCCGCTTTACCCTCTGGGCTGCCACAATCCCCTGAGTGCAGCCGGCAAGCACGAAGGCCGGATTACGATACAATAGCCGGCTCCGCCGGTCAGCACCAGCCAAACGCCCAATATTAAAATTTCAGCCTGTCTCCGGCTTTACATTACAAATTAAAGTGGTATAGTAGAGCTATAAGTTGCACTGAGGAAATTTATTTGCCTAATAGAAACAATGATTATCATTCTCATTAACATGCTGTCCCGGCTGAGCCGGGGCAGCATGTGTCATTTTAAGGGCTTTAATAATGGCTCTCATTCTCAGTAAGCCAGTCCTTTCCCGCCGTAACCGGCCGGGAGGGGGGGCAACAAACCATCAGGAAGGTGATTATTTATGCAAGCATCATCCAAATCTATGCAGGGATCCATCGCGCGCCAGGGCGGCGCGCAGCAGCCGCGTATCCCGGAGCCGCGCCGTTTTGATCCACGGGCCATGCTCGGCAATACTGAAATGCAGGCGGCTCTCGGCAGCGGGCTGCTGATGCTGATCGCCTGGGCTGTCAGCGGCTGGTCCGAAGTCATCTCGGTGCTGCTTTATGTGATTTCCTACACCCTAGGCGGCTGGATCAAAGCCAAGGAAGGCGTGGAGACACTTATTAAGGAACGCGAGCTCGACGTCAATCTGCTGATGATCGCGGCAGCACTGGGCGCAGCCTCCATCGGCTACTGGAATGAAGGAGCGATGCTGATCTTTATCTTCGCGCTGAGCGGAGCGCTGGAGAGCTACACGATGGAGCGCAGCACCAAGGATATTTCTGCGCTGCTCGCTTTGAAGCCTGCCACTGCAGTACGGATTGAGCAGGGCGTAATGAATGAGGTAGAGATTGGTCAGCTCGCCCCCGGCGACCTGCTGCTCGTCCGTCCGGGCGAGCTGATTCCGGCTGACGGCAGGGTGTACCGCGGCGAATCGGCAGTGGACCAGTCTTCCATCACAGGGGAGCCGCTGCCGGTTGATAAAATGGCCGGAAGCGAAGTATACGCAGGCACCGTCAACGGTGAAGGTCCGCTTTATGTCGAAGTTACGACTGCAGCAGAGAACACGCTTTTTGCAAAAATCATCCGGATGGTCGAGGAAGCGGAAACCGAGGTGCCGGATTCACAGCGTTTCATTAAACGTCTGGAATCGGTGTATGCCCGGGTCGTCGTAGCGGCAACTGCGGGCCTGATTGTGCTGCCGCCTTTCCTGCTGGGCTGGAGCTGGAGTGATACCTTTTACAAGGCTATGGTTTTTCTTGTCGTTGCTTCCCCGTGCGCTCTCGTATCGTCCATTATGCCGGCCATGCTGTCAGCAATCTCCAAAAGTGCGCGGAAAGGGATCCTTTTTAAAGGAGGGGTCCATTTGGAGAACATGGCTAAAGTGTCCGTGGTTGCCTTTGACAAAACAGGCACATTGACCGAAGGGGTTCCCCGGGTAACTGATTTTATCGCTGGCCCGGGCTATAACCGGCATGAACTGCTGGCAGCCAGTGCATCGGTTGAGGCGCTGTCCCGTCACCCGCTCGCGGAGGCGGTAGTCCGTCTGGCCGAAGAGGAGGGCGCGGAGCTGCGCAGTGTTCAGGAGAGCCGGGCGGTAACCGGCTGGGGGATCGAAGGACAGATTGACGGGACTCTGTGGCGGATCGGGAAAACCAATATTCTTGATGAAGCAGAGGCCGGGGATGCGGCGGAAGAGCTGGAGCATTGGAGAACGCTGCGCAGAGAGTTTGAGGAAGCGGGCAAAACAGTGTCATTGATCCTTGAAGGAGAGCGCATTGCCGGGATGATTGCACTGGAGGATACGGTGCGGCCGCAGGCTGCGGATGCGGTGCGCAAGCTGCAGAAGCTTGGGCTTAAGGTAGCGATGCTGACCGGTGACCGGGCGGTAGCCGCAAATGCAATAGCTGCCCAGACGGGAGCCGACTACGTGTTTGCCGGTCTTTTACCGGAGGATAAAGTAACGCGGATTCAGGCGCTGCGTGAACAATACGGCCAGGTCATTATGGTTGGCGACGGTGTGAATGATGCTCCTGCACTGGCAGCGGCGACCGTGGGCATGGGAATGGGCATGAAGGGCAGCGGTGCAGCACTGGAAATTGCCGATGTTGTGCTGATGAATGATAATATTGAAGAGATTGCTTCCACCATAGCACTGGCCCGCCGCACACAGCGGATCGTGAAGCAGAACATGATTTTTGCGGTGACCGTCATTGCTGCGCTGATGATCAGCAACTTTGTACAGGGGATCGCACTTCCGTTTGGCGTGGTTGGCCATGAGGGCAGCACCATTCTGGTCATTCTTAACGGACTGCGTCTTTTGCGCTGAAAAATACAAACCGGCAGGGCAAACCCTTCCGCTGAATATTAAATTGCTTAAAATTGAATTGTTCACAAAAAAAGTCTCTTTGCAGGAGTCTGGCATATTGACATATTCCCTTGGGGTCATCATAATGAGACTACATTATAATAATTTTAATTAAGAGTCGGCACCTTAACCGCCCTACTCAAGGAGGATAAAGTCATGTATAAATCCATTATTGTTGGTACCGGACCGGCCGGACTGACTGCTGCTATCTACCTGGCCCGTGCGAATCTGAATCCGCTGGTCATTGAAGGACCCCAACCCGGGGGCCAGCTCACCACGACTACGGAAATCGAGAACTTCCCCGGATTCCCTGAGGGCATTATGGGTCCTGAGCTGATGGATAATATGCGCAAGCAGGCTGAGCGTTTTGGAGCCAAATTCGTTACCGGATGGGTGAACAGCGTAGAGCTGGGCGGACGTCCGTTCAAGCTGAATGTGGAAGGAATGGGTGCGCTCACTACAGATACACTGATTCTGTCCACTGGCGCTACTGCCAAGTATCTGGGCATTCCCGGCGAACAGGATAACATCGGCCGCGGTGTCAGCACTTGTGCAACCTGCGACGGCTTTTTCTTCCGGGGCAAAGAGATCATCGTTGTCGGAGGCGGTGATTCCGCGCTTGAAGAGGCGGGCTTCCTGACCCGTTTTGCATCCAAAGTAACGCTGGTGCACCGCCGCGGTGAGCTGCGTGCTTCCAAGATCATGCAGGACCGTGTACGTGATAACAACAAAGTGAGCTGGAGCCTGAACCGTACGCCAATCGAAGTGACTTCAGGCGAGCGCGGTGTAAGCGGGCTGAAGGTGCTCAACAATGAGACCGGACAGGAAGAATTTATTGAGGCCAGCGGTGTATTCGTAGCGGTCGGCCATCACCCTAATACAGCCTTCCTGGGCGGACAGATCACTACGGATGCCAATGGGTATATCGTTACGAATCCAGGTACCTCCGAGACTAATATTCCGGGCGTGTTCGCATGCGGCGACGTGCAGGATACACGTTACAGACAGGCAATCACGGCTGCGGGCAGCGGCTGTATGGCGGCTATGGATGCCGAGAAATATATTGAAAGTCTGGAACACAGCGCAGTTATGCTGTAACCTTCCGCCTGGAAGCAGAGCCGTTCTGATGCTACAATTAAAAGCAGCTGACAGAATCTGCAGGGCAGGTTTTGCATAAAATTCGGGAGGTTCCGCTATGGAAAATGTAATTGTATATACGTCGACCAATTGTCCGCATTGCCGCCAGGTGAAAAGCTTCCTGAGCGAGAAGGGGATTCCCTTCGAAGAGCGCAATATTGAACAGAACGATGATTTTGCCCAGCAGGTCTGGGATATGGGGATGAGAGCTGTGCCTGTCACCCTGATCGGTGATTTCAAAATCGTAGGGATGAACAAAACACAATTCGCCAAAGCCCTGGCTGCGGTATAATACATTTTCTTTTGACAAAATATGAATAGAGGGCCGCTTCCGCGACGGAAGCGGTCTTTAGTTTTGCCCGGTCCGACTGGCCGCTCATCATATTTACCAATGAAAGGTTGCTGCGTACAAGTGTTAATCAGTCTGAAAAATTATTGGGATACCGAAGCCGTGAAAGCTCTGCTCGCTGAATGTATGCGGGCCGGAGAAGAGCGGGTAGAGGAGGAAGTGCAAAGCTATCTGCAGGATGATTCAATGAGGTTATTCGGAAGCTTCGTAAACGGCGAGCTGGCCGGCCTGGCCGGACTGTGCAGCTCCGGTGAGGATCTCGTGATCAGGCATTTTGTCGTCAAAGCCAAGTGGCGCCATAAACGGCTGGGAAGCGGGATGATTGAGGAGATTGCCCGGGCCTGGGGGAAAGGGGCCTTAAAGGCGGAGACTGACCATGAAGCCGTCGTATTCTATAAAAAGGCCGGGTTCAGCGTTACGAGCCTGGGAGAAAAATATCCGGGAGTAGAGAGATTCCAGTGCATTCTGCCGTTAAGCCGCTCCGAAGAGGCCAGCCTGTGAACCTGCCGGCAGCTTGCGCAGCATCAGCAGTCATGTCTGTTCACAGGCAAGGGCTAAATTGTGTATGGGCAGGATCAAGTAAGTCTTAAACAGCCTACGCCTGGGTAAAAGACATAACGACCTGAAAAACAGCATATACAGCAATACCGCTGGAAATAAGCATGAATCCTGATTTCTTTCTGGACTGGAACAGACGCAGCACACCTAAGCTGACCAGAGGGGCAATGATGAGCAGCAGCAGCAGCACAGCGATGAACATCTGCGCCGAAATATCAGACGTATCAACATAGGTCATGGACTCACTCTCACTTTCAGATGAAGGGGTGATGGTGACATTTATCACACTTGTGACCTTAATTATATAGGATTGCGGCTGTCTTTTCTGCACCTTGAAGGACTATAATACGTCTATTTTACGTCAATTGTTTGTCGATCCTGTTATGGCTGGCGGTCCCGGATTGGCGAAGCCAAATGAAGGCTTTTGCCTGAGCATTATGAAGTCTACAGGGTTACGCGGATATTGCCGAGAAAATGCATCACCGCCGAGAAGCCCGCGCCGATCATCGTTCCGCGGCTGCCTAGCCTGGAAAAAGTAATTTCCAGCTGCTGTTTGTGATAGGGCAGCGTGCGTTCGGCTACGACCTTCCGGAGCGGCCCGCCAAGCCACGGCTCAGCCTCGGATAAGGCGCCCCCGATGACGATCAGCTCCGGGTTAAAGCTGTTAATCAGGTTCGTCACCCCGATCCCCAGAGATTCCCCCATAGAGGCGAAATGGCGAAGCGTATCCTCCTGCCCGTTCCGCGCATACTGTACAAGCTCAGGCGTTGTGCGTGCCGGTAATGAGAGGCCGGCATTATCATAGGTTTTTTCCGACGCATACAGCTCCCAGCAGCCGCGGCTGCCGCAGCTGCAGGGTGTTCCGTCCGCTTCGATCGTCATGTGGCCCGTTTCCCCTGCGTACCCGCGGGCCCCCTTGTACAGCTCGCCTCCGATAATGATTCCGGAACCGATACCGGAGCCTGCGCTGATGTACAGCAGATGGCGGACGCCGCGGGCTGCGCCGAAGCTCAGCTCACCCTGCGCTCCGGCATTGGCCTCGTTGTCGATGGTCACCGGCACTTCAAAGGTATTTTCCAGAATTCCCCGCAGATCGACCATTTCCCAGCCTAAGTTGGGTGCGAACAGCACGACCCCGTTCTCGTCAACCATCCCCGGAACCCCTACACCTATGCCCACTATGCCATAAGGGGAAGGGGGAGCCTCTGCAATCAACTCTGTAATCATGCCTTTCATTTGCTCCAGCACATAAGGGAGGCTGTGCGTGTCCAGCAGTGCCTCCCGTTCCTGAAGAATACCGCCCCCCAGATCGCACAGGACTGCAGTCAGCTGTTTGACGCGCAGCTCTATACCGATTACACTGCCGGCCATGTGGTTGAAGTGCAGCATCAGCGGCTTGCGGCCGCCGCTGGATTCCCCGGGCCCTGCTTCGGTCAGCAGCTCCTGGCTGCACAGCTCGCCCACAAGGTTGGATACAGTGGCTTTGTTGAGGCCGGTCATACTTGAGAGTGAGGCCCGTGAGACAGGGGAATGGGTACGGATGGTATGTAAAATAAGCGACTTGTTGATTTTTTTGACCAGCGCCTGATCACCGGTTACTTTCACACATTACACTTCCTTTTGTTGATAACGTTCTCATAAAACAGTATGCCATTTAGTCTAGAATGATGTGGAGCAAAATGCAACAGGGGGTGCAGGAAAGAGGTCAGCCCGGCTCTATGCCAGCGTGAATAGGGTATGGGGCGGAGGGGGAGTTTATATCATAAATTGACAAAATAAAAAGTTTGTAAAACTTTGTTTAACCAATATACAAAGTCAGAAAGATGTGTTAAGATGATGCTGTAAACGCTTGCGGGCGAAGCACAATACCGAGGAGGATTTTACAAATGGCTTATTTTGAATCAGTAGGCAACATCTCTTACGAGGGAAGCCGTTCCACCAACCCTTTCGCATTCAAATTCTACAACCCTAAAGAAATCGTAGCCGGCAAAACGATGGAAGAGCACCTGAAATTTGCAATGGCATACTGGCATACATTAACTGCAGGCGGATCCGATCCGTTCGGCGCAGAAACAGCAGTACGCAGCTGGGACAAACTGAGCGGTCTGGACAAAGCCAAGGCCCGCGCAGAAGCTGCTTTTGAATTCATGGAGAAGATGAACCTGCAGTACTACTGCTTCCACGATGTGGACATCGCTCCGGAAGGCACGTCCCTGCGCGAATTCTACAGCAACATCGACACCATCGTAGATATTCTTGAGCAAGGCATGAAATCTTCCGGCAAAAAACTGCTGTGGAACACTGCCAACATGTTCACTAACCCGCGCTACATGCACGGTGCAGGCTCCACGCCTAACGCTGATGTCTTCGCACATGCAGCTGCACAAGTGAAGAAAGGTCTGGAAGTGGGTAAACGTCTGGGCGCTGACAACTATGTATTCTGGGGCGGCCGTGAAGGCTACGAAGAGCTGCTGAATACGGATATGGGCCTGGAGCAGGACAACATCGCACGCCTGTTCAACATGGCAATTGACTATGCTAAGGAAATCGGCTTTGAAGGACAATTCCTGATCGAGCCTAAGCCGAAAGAGCCTACCAAACACCAATATGACTTCGATGCGGCAACTTGCATCGCATTCCTGCAGAAGTACAACCTGTCCCAGCACTTCAAACTGAACCTTGAAGCGAACCACGCAACGCTGGCCGGCCATACTTTTGAGCACGAGCTCCGTGTAGCCCGCCTCAACGGCATGCTGGGATCCCTTGACGCGAACCAGGGCGATCCGCTGCTGGGCTGGGATACTGACGAATTCCCGGTTAACATCTATGATGCTACACTGACTCTGTATGAAGTACTTAAGAACGATGGACTTGGCAAAGGCGGAATCAACTTCGACGCCAAGGTACGCCGTCCTTCCTTCGAGCCTGAGGATCTGTTCCTGGCGCACATCGCCGGCATGGACACTTATGCCAAAGGCCTGAAGGTAGCTGCCAAGCTGCTGGAAGACCGTGTATTCGAAGACTTCATTGCCAAGCGCTACAGCAGCTATAACGAAGGTATCGGCGCCGACATCGTGTCCGGCAAAGCTACACTGGCTTCGCTTGCTGAATATGCACTGAACAACGAAAATCCGCGTCCTAACCAATCCGGACGCCAAGAGCTGCTCAGAGCCACTTTGAACCAGTACATCCTGGCTGAGTAGGACCTGTCCTGTGAACTTTAAGCTCCGGCTTTAGTTCACAGCCGCATCAAATGCAGCGGGGGTTGCTGAAGAGAGCATTCTTCGGCAGCCCCCTTTTTAACGTCATACCAGGCTTGCATAACTTGTTAGAGGGAGAAGGATAAATATGAAATATGTTATTGGAATCGATCTGGGAACAAGTGCAGTAAAAACGGTGCTGGTTGATCCGCAGGGAAAGGTAGCCTTCGAGCATTCCGAAGCTTATCCGCTGAGCAGACCCCAGCCGAACTGGAGCGAACAGAACCCCGAGGATTGGGTGAACGGTACACTGGTCAGCCTGCGCCGGCTCATCGAGGTATCGGGAGTAGACCCTTCCCAGGTCGACGGCCTCAGCTTCTCCGGGCAGATGCACGGACTGGTGCTGGTAGACAGTGAAGGCAAAGTACTGCGTCCGGCGATCCTGTGGAATGATACGCGGACCACTGCACAGTGCCGCAGAATTGAATCCACGCTCGGCAGCAAGCTGATCGATATCGCCAGAAACCGTGCGCTGGAAGGATTCACTCTGCCCAAGATTCTTTGGGTTCAGGAGAATGAACCGGAGGTTCTGTCCCGGGCCCACCAGTTCCTGCTTCCGAAGGATTATGTGCGTTTGCGGTTGACCGGCGACTATGCGATGGATTATTCTGATGCTGCCGGTACACTGCTGCTGGATGTGGCCGGGAAAGAGTGGAGTGCCGAAATTGCCGAAGCCTTTAACCTGCCGCTAAGCCTGTGCCCGAGACTGGTGGAATCCTTTGAACAGACCGGAACCCTGCTTCCGGAGATTGCCGAAGCTTCAGGCCTGCTGCCTTCGACGAAGGTATTTGCCGGCGGCGCCGACAATGCCTGCGGAGCGCTTGGTGCCGGAATTCTCGGAGAAGGCCGTACGATGTGCAGCATTGGTACTTCCGGTGTAGTGCTCTCTTATGAGAGCAACAAGGATCTGAATCTGGAAGGCAAGGTTCACTTCTTTAATCACAGTGAAAAGGATGCCTACTATATCATGGGCGTTACACTTGCCGCTGGCCACAGCCTTACGTGGTTCAAAGAAACCTTCGCGGCGGACAAGAGCTTCGATGAATTGCTTCAAGGCGTGAATGCCGTGCCTGCCGGCAGCGGCGGCCTGCTGTTTACACCGTATATTGTCGGTGAACGCACCCCGCATCCGGATGCCAACATCCGCGGCAGCTTCATCGGCATGGATTCGGGTCACACCCTGGACCACTTCACCCGCTCTGTGTTGGAAGGGATTACGTTCTCACTGCGCGAGTCCATTGATATTGTACGGGAGTCGGGCAAGGAAATTACAGAGATTGTAGCGATTGGCGGCGGGGCGAAGAATGAAGCCTGGCTGCAGATGCAGGCGGATATTTTTAATGCCTCAATCATCAAGCTGGAGAGTGAACAGGGACCGGCAATGGGTGCGGCTATGCTGGCTGCCTACGGCAGCGGCTGGTTCACTTCGCTTGCTGAATGTGCCGAGGCCTTTATCCGGCCGGCTGAACAATTCAAACCTGACGCTGAACAGGTGAAAACTTATGACGGCTTGTTCGCGGTCTACCAGGAAGTATACAGCCAGACCCGCGGAATGAATGACAAGCTGGCTGCGTACCGCAAATAAAAAACCGGAGCCTGAGTACTCCAGGCTGACGTTTATTAGCGATTTCCGTAAGGGGGATTCCCCCTTACGGATTTCCATCTAGGGGGACAGAAGCATCATGATAAAAGTGCTGATTGTTGATGACGAGCCGAAGCTGAGAGAAGGGCTGCGGACGCTCATTCCCTGGGAAGAGCAGGGCTATACCGTAGTGGCGACAGCGGCGAACGGAATCGAGGCGCTTGAGAAGTTCCATACCTTTGCTCCCAAGCTGATTGTCGCGGATATTCGGATGCCGGGAATGGACGGCCTGGAAATGGTCAGTGAGCTGCGCAAGGAAGGTGCAGATTGCCATGTGCTGATTCTTAGCGGCTATGCCGACTTTGAGTATGCCAAGCGGGCCATTTCCTATCATATAGACGGATACTTGCTTAAGCCCGTGGATGAAGATGAGCTGATCTCCTATCTGCAGGATATTCGTACGTCGATAGCCGAGGAGGAGCTTCTGACTCTGCGTCGGTCGGATATGCCTGTACGCAGCAATGAAGCCGTCCTGCGTGAGCTGCTTCAGCCGCGTGAAGGCGGATCCGGACCGGCTCAGGCTGCAGCGGAGCTGGGGCTTACGGGAACTAGCTGTGAGGTTGTGCTGGTAGAGCTTAAGCGGCCCCACAAGGGGGAAGACGGGAAGGAAGAGCGTGTCAAAAGCCTGCTGGAGGAGAACTGGCCCCGGGAGCAGGCGCTGTTCTTTACCATCCCTCCTTATATGGGGCTTCTGCTTATGGAGCCGCTGGAAGATGAGATGCAGCGCAATGCATTGTGGCAGACCCTGAAAGGAATCATTGAAGGCGAAGGCCTTGATTTTCATGCAGCAGCCGGAGGAGCTGCGGAGGACCCGGAGCAGGCAGGGGAGTCTTTTCTAACTGCCCGGGAGCTGCTGGAGAACGCTTTTTTCGGCCGCAAGGAGATTCTGGTCAGCGGGCAGCCGGATGATTGGACAGAGTCCGTAGAGGAGCCGGAAGAGACGCTCGACTTCGAACGCGATGATGAAATGGAGTTGCTGCTTGCGATAGAAACCGGACGGGAGGAAGCAATCCGGCACCTGCTGGGACGGATTATCCGCAGGCTGGTTGCAGTAAGGCGTGATGAGATTTATGTCAAAGACAATCTTATCCGCATCCTTAGCAGTACGATTGCCCGTCTGGAGGCAGTGAACGCGGATATCCGTTCTTATATTACTGCCAATGCTTCCCCCGCAGGAGAGGTATACAGCGGCTATTATTTGAGTGATGTTGAGCAGATCCTGTCAGGTTATCTGGTACAACTCTCCAAGCAGATGAATTACGGGGGCGGCCGCGGTGATGAGATCAAACGGATTACCGACCTGATCCAGCGCCGGTATAATGAGAATCTGAAGCTGGGAATGCTGGCGCAGATTTTTAATTATAACAGCGCCTATCTGGGCAAGATGTTCAAGCTGCAGGTGGGTGAGCACTTCAATACTTACCTGGACAAGGTCCGAATCGAGAAGGCCAAGCAATTCTTGACCCAAGGTATGAAGGTTTATGAGGTGGCTGAAAAAGTCGGCTACATGAATTCCGATTATTTTAATGCCAAATTCCGCAAATATGTCGGAGTATCTCCAACCGCCTTCCGGAAGGACCAGTAGTTTGGAGCGTAAGTGCCTTGAGCCTCTTTAGGCTGAAAGGGCTTGCCGAACAATCGGCGGGAAGATTATGATAGACAGGCTGTTTCCCTTTTGATAATGAGGGGGGCAGCCTGTTTGCCTTGAAGGGCAGGCGACTTGTGAAGGAGGGTTACGGTTGATTAAAAAGCTGGTGCGCATCATTAATAATCTGAAGCTGAAATACAAGCTTATCCTGTTTTATATTGTCGTGGTGATGATTCCGGTAATTATTGTCGGCATCATTCTGACGGGTTACTTCCGTGATGCGGCGTTGACCAGAGCCATTGATCAGGCGACCAACAATGTCGATAAGCTGAAGAGCCAGGTGACCACCAAGCTTCGTGTACCTACGGATATCTCCAATCTGCTGTACTTTGATGAGGAGCTTGAAGGGCTTGTAAATACGGAATACCCCAGCATTCTGGAACTGACCAAGGCTTACTTAGACTATACAAATTTTCAGGAGTACATCCTGCGTTACCGGGAGATTTCCAACATCCGCGTTTTTATTGAAAACAATTCACTGGTGGATAACATGTCTGTCGCGCCGCTGACACCTGAAATAGAATCAAGAGCCTGGTACAAAAAGGTTATGGAGAGCAAAGGGATTTACTGGATGTACATTCCCGACAAGGATAAATATTTCAACAGCACCAGAGGGACCATCAACAAGCTTAGCCTTGTGAGGCAAGTACCCTATCCTCAATACCAGAAGTCCGGAATACTGATGGTACAGGTGGTACAGGACGAGTTGAACGGGATGCTGGTGCAGGAGCCCTATGAGACGATTATTACCGATGAACAGGGATACATCGTGGCTGCTAAGAATCCGCAGCTTGTAGGGAGCACCCTGGATGCTTTTGATATCGGGATGAATATAGATGGCAAGTCCAAGGACGTGATCCGCACAACGGTAAAGGGGGCGGACTCCTATGTGATTGTAGATGAAGTGACACCTCCGCTCAGCGTCAGCAGGCTTAAGCTCATTTCCGTGTTCGAAACGAAAAGCATTATAAGCGATGCCAATAAGGTAAGCCAGCTCGGCCTGCTGATTATTTTTGGCGTGCTGCTGGTGGCGCTTGTGCTTGTCTATACGATCTCTCTTTTGACCACTAACCGTCTGCTCCGGCTTAGCCGCCAGCTCAACCAGGTCGCGCTGGGCAATCTGAATATCGTCTCCCGGATTGACGGTACGGACGAGATCGGCCAGTTATCACGGCAGTTTAATTATATGGTGACCAGCATTAACCAGCTGATCAATCAGGTCGTAGAGAGCAACGAGAAGAACAGCAAGCTGGAAATCGCCCAAAGAGAGATCAAACTGAAAATGATGGCCAGCCAGATCCATCCGCATTTCCTGTTTAATGCCCTGGAATCGATCCGGATGAATGCCCATCTCAAGGGCGAGAAGGAGCTTGCCAATATCGTAAGGCTGCTCGGCAAGCTGATGCGCAAAAACCTGGAGGTAGGCAGGGAGCGTGCGCCTATGAAGGAAGAGATCGAGATGATCCGTTCTTATCTGGAAATCCAGAAGTTCCGCTATGAGGACAGGCTGATGTATGAGATTGAATTTGAACCGAAAGCAGCTGAATTTATGATTCCGCCGCTGATCATTCAGCCGCTGGTGGAGAATTCCGTTGTCCACGGGCTGGAGAATAAAGAGGGCACAGTGAACGTCAAAGTGAAAGTAACTTTAAACGATGAGGAAATTCTGGTGAGTGTTACAGATGACGGGATAGGGATGACAGCAGGGCGGCTGACTGAGATTCTGGAGCTGATTACCAAGCCGGAGGAGGAGCCGGGCAGCCGGATCGGCCTGCGTAATGTACATCAGCGGCTTGTGCTGTATTACGGTGAACAGCATGGTCTAAAGATTGTGAGCACAGACGGGCAGGGCACAGAAATTTCCTTTTCTATCCCCTTTGATAGCGATTACAAGATGTAGTTGCCTGCAGCTGCTCCAATGTCTAATTTGTATATGATTTTAGGTAAAATCTGTCGGGTATTCGCTTACAAAATGGTGCGGTATGATAAATCTATAAAAACGAAGGGGGAATAATGATCGTGAAAGCGCTCACTGAAAACGGTGTTACAGCAAATAAAAGCGTAACCCCCCACCCACCTGCGAAGCGGAAAAACGGATTTTGGAGTAGCGTACTGCAGCAAAAGTACTTGTACCTGATGTCTCTTCCATTCGTAATCTGGGTCTTCATCTTTAGCTACCTGCCCTTATGGGGATGGACGATGGCATTTCAGAATTATAAGCCTGCCAAGTCGTTTGGGGAACAGAAATGGGTCGGACTGGACAACTTCAAAGAGCTGTTCCAGGATGAACGCTTCTATCTCGTATTAAGAAATACTCTGGCAATGAGTATTCTCGGACTGATCGTCGGATTTGTGGTCCCCATCCTTTTTGCGGTTCTGCTCAATGAGCTGCGGGGAAGCGTATTCAAAAGAACGGTTCAAACAGTATCTTACCTGCCTCACTTTGTATCCTGGGTCGTTGTAGGCGGGATTGTCTATAAGACACTCTCGATCGACGGCGGGATCGTGAACGACCTGCTGCTCTGGATGAATGTCATTGATGAGCCGATCCAGTTCATGGCAAAAGGGCAATACTTCTGGGGAGTTGTAACAGGAGCTGATATCTGGAAAGAAACAGGCTGGAATGCGATCATCTATCTGGCAGCGATTACAGGTATCGATAAAGAGCTGTATGAAGCGGCAAAAGTGGATGGTGCAGGAAGAATCAAGCAAATGTTCAACATTACTTTGCCGGGTATCCGTTCAACCATTATGGTGCTCCTGATTATGAACATCGGTCACCTGATCGGTATCGGCTTTGAAAAACAGTTCCAGCTTCAGAACAACCTCGTTACCGATTATTCGGAAGTGCTCGACTTGTATGCGCTTAAATACGGTATTCAAATAGGCCGGTTCTCATATGGTACAGCAATCAGTATGTTCACTTCAGTAGTCAGCGTAATCCTGCTGTTCACTGCCAACGGTGTGATGAAGAAATTAACTAAAGAAAGCATTATGTAAGGAGGGGATCTTAAGTGGCTACCAAAGCTTTTCAAATGTCAAAGTCTGAACGTGCATTCGATATATTCCTGTATGTTTTTCTCACATTGGTAATGATTGTGACGCTTTATCCCTTCCTGAACGTGCTGGCGATTTCCTTCAATGAATCTACAGACACTGTTCGCGGCGGTATCTATATCTGGCCGAGAGAATGGACCCTTGATAACTATGAGCGGATCTTCAGCTATACCGGCTTGATTCAGGGCTTTAAGATCTCTCTTCTGCGTACCGTTTCAGGTACACTGCTCGGATTGGCGAGTTCAGCAATGCTCGCCTTTACACTGAGCCGCCCGGAATTCAGAGCCAGAAAGTTCATCTCGGTTTTCCTGGCCCTGACTATGTATTTCTCCGGCGGTATGGTGCCTATGTACATTCTGATGAGAGATATGAACCTGATCGGGACGTTCTGGATTTACATCCTGCCAGGTGCAGTTTCCGCATTTAACGTCTTCATTATCCGCTCCTTTATGGATGGTCTGCCGTTCGCGCTGCAGGAATCAGCCAAGCTGGACGGGGCGAATGACTTCAAGATTTTCTATAAGATCATCCTGCCGCTCTGTAAGCCGGTTCTGGCAACTATTGCCCTGTTCCTGGCGGTCGGACAATGGAATGAATGGTTCTCTACCTATCTGTACAACGGCAACAAAGCGCATCTTACAACACTGCAATATGAGCTGATGAAGGTACTCGCGACTACCAACCAGGGCAGCGGCATGGTAAATGCCAACGATATGGCCCAGCAGATGGCACAGATTTCACCTGAATCCATCAAGATGGCAATCACGATTGTTGTAACCGTACCTATCCTGGTAGTTTATCCGTTCCTGCAAAAGTATTTTGTCGGCGGTATGACACTGGGTGCAGTTAAGGCTTAAGGTTTTCTTAAGGTAAAGCTTGCAGGGAGCGTATATGCTGACCGAAGATCCGGCAGATTGCGCTCCCCCTAGCTAACCTGGTTCCAGGGCAGCTGAAAATTTTATTATTATATTTCTTTTGCAAGCGCTCACAATGGTATATTCAGGTTTAACCTGATATGCATAGATAATTCAACACACATTATTAAGGGGGATTACAAATGAAAAGCAAGAGCATTAAAACCGCTTTTACACTTATGCTCATGAGCTCCATGCTGATTGCAGGCTGTGGCGGTAACAATGCAGCCAATAATACTGCTAACAATAGCGCAGGTACCGATACCGGCAACAATGCAGGAACCAACGCGGCAACCGATGACGGTGCTATGGATACAAGCCCTTTTACAATCTCATTCTTCGGTGCGGATGCAAGTCCAAACTGGGCCAACATGCAGGATGATGTAGGTAAAGCAATCACTGAAAAAACAGGTGTAACGCTTGAGGCCGAATTTGACGTCGGCAGCGGCGGCGGCGACCAAAAAATCGCGATGATGGCTGCGAGCGGTGACGTTCCTGACCTGATCTTCGCTAAAGGAAGTTTGAGCACTCTGGTGGATGCCGGTCTGATTATTGATCTGACGGACCTGATCGAGAAGCATGCTCCGAACCTCAAAAAGGTGTACGGCGAGAACATGAACCGTCTGAAATACAGTCTGGATGATCAAAGCATCTATCAAATTCCTACTAATATGGGTGTCGGCCAGTCCTCCTTCGATGCAACAGGCGGCTTTGAACTCCAGCACCGCGTGCTGAAAGAGCTGGGTTACCCTACAATTCGTACGGTAGCAGACTTTGAGAAAGCGCTGAAGGATTATGTGGCACTGCATCCTGAAACGGATGGCCAGCCTACAATTCCGCTGACACTGAACGCCGATGACTGGAAAATCATGATCACTGTTACGAACCCTGCGTTCATTGCAACAGGTGCACCGGATGATGGTGAATATTATGTAGATCCAGAGACTTATGAAGCTAAGCTTCACTACAAACGTCCGGAAGAAAAAGAATATTTCCGCTGGTTGAACGGCATGTACAACCAAGGACTGCTGGATAAAGATACTTTCGTACAAAAAGATGACCAATACAAAGCAAAAGTGGCCAGCGGCCGTGTACTCGGTCTGATCTCCCAGGAATGGGAATACTCTGATGGTGAAAACGCACTGAAAGCAGCGGGTAAAGATGAGTATACTTATGGTCACTTCCCAGTAACCCTGACTGAAGAGTATAAAGATCACTCCTTCATCCAAACAGGTATCGACGGCTATGGTCTTGCGATTACAACTGCCGCTAAAGATCCTGTCCGCATCATCAAATGGCTTGACTGGATGTCCTCCGATGAAGGCCAAGTCCTGAGAAGCTGGGGTATTGAAGGCAAGCATTACACTGTAAATGCTGAAGGCAAACGTGAAGTTCCGGCTGAAATTTCCGACAGAAAGGCCAATGATGCCGCTGCTTTCCAAAAAGAATCCGGTATTGGACAATACCTGATCTTCGGTGCTCGTTATGGTGACGGCGTGAAGGATCCTTCCGGTAACTATTACACTGCAACCTTCCCTGAAGAAATCGTAGCTGCTTACTCCGAAGCTGAGAAGGAATCTCTTGCAGGCTATGGCGCTACAACATGGAAAGACCTGTTCCCTAAAGAAGATGAGTTCCCTGTCAAAGAAACCGGCGCCCTGTACAACATGCCTGTTCCAACTGACGGCCAATATCAGGTAATCTTCAAGAAGACTCAAGATATCGTGCGCAAGCGTATCCCTGAAGCGATTCTGTCCAAACCGGAAGACTTCGACAAAGTGTATGACGCATTCCTTGCTGAGCTGGACAAAGCCGGCGCACAAGACATGGAAGCAGAATTCACTGAACTTGTGAAGAAGAGAGTATCCCTGTGGACTGGTAAAGATCTGTAAGAAGCAAATAATTCTGATTAGGCAGTAAAATTGCAGCAAAAGGCCCGACTTTGGTCAGGGTCTTTTGCTGTATTTGGATAACATAGGAGGGTGAGAACAATGGGCGGACATCAGCAGAGTAATGCATATAGATTAAAATATAACCAGCCGGCGGCTGTCTGGGAAGAAGCGCTCCCGCTCGGGAACGGTCGCATGGGAGCCATGGTATTTGGCGGCGCGGCGAAAGAACGGTTTCAGTTCAACGAAGATACGTTATGGTCAGGATTTCCGCGGGATACCAACAATTATGAAGCGCTGCGTTATTTGAAGAAGGCACGGGAGCTTGTCAATGAGGGCAGCTATGCCGAAGCCGAGGCTCTGATTAACTCCCGCATGCTTGGCGTGAACTCACAGGCGTATATGCCGCTCGGCAATCTTTACATAGAGCATCCCGGAGCGGAGAATTACAGCGGTTATCTGCGGGAACTGGACCTGGACAGCGGGGTTGCAAAAGTATCCTATAGTACTGAAGCAGGGAGCTTCACAAGGGAAGCGTGGATCAGTGCACCGGACGGCGTTTGCGTGATTCAGGCGGCAAGTGAAGCCAAGGGAGGGCTGAGCCTTTCCCTGTCTTTGGACAGTGAATTGAAGCATGCCGTCAAGCAGGCAGAAGCCGGTAAGCTCGTGCTGCAAGGGCAATGTCCGACCCACATCGCTGACAACTACCACCAGGATCATCCGGGCGCTATCCTGTATGAAGAAGGACTTGGCATGTCGTTCGAGCTGCATTTGCAGGTGCATGCAGAGGGCGGTGAGGTGAAGTATGAGGATGGGAAGCTCGTGATATCCGGTGCTGACCGTGTGCTGCTGCTGCTGGCATCGGCTACCAGCTATGAAGAGCTGAAAAGCCGTGCAGCTCATTTGAAGAAGCCTGCTGCTGCGGGGCCCGGGAAGATCGTAAGCCCTTCAGAGAGCTGTGAAACAAGACTCGCTGCAGCGGCAGCCAAGTCCTGCGAGGAGCTGCTGCAGCGGCACATCAGGGATCACAGCGCGATCTTCCGCCGCGTGGAGCTGGATCTGGGCAGCCGCGGCAAGGATGACCTGCCTACCGATCAGCGGCTGGCCGATTATAAGGACGGAGAAGAGGATCCGGCGCTCGAAGCGCTGCTGTTCCAATATGGCCGTTATCTGCTGATGGGCAGCTCGCGCAGCGGTACCCAGGCTGCCAATCTCCAGGGAATCTGGAATCCTCATGTGACCCCGCCCTGGAACAGCAATTATACGACGAATATCAATACACAGATGAATTATTGGCTGGCTGAGGCAGGAAATCTGAGTGAATTCCATGAGCCTCTGATCGACTTCATTTCGGAACTGAGCGAGACGGGGACGAGAACAGCTGCGGTTCATTACGGTGCGCGCGGCTGGACGGCTCACCATAATGTGGACCTGTGGCGGAGCTCCGTGCCGTCCGGCGGAGATGCCAGCTGGGCCTTCTGGCCGATGGGAGGCGTCTGGCTGTGCCGCCATCTATGGGAGCACTATCTCTATAATCCTTCTGCTGCTTATCTGGAGGAAACAGCCTACCCATTAATGAAAGGCGCAGCTCTGTTCTGTCTCGATTGGCTGGTAGAAGGGCCGGACGGTTATCTGGTAACCAATCCGTCTACTTCCCCGGAGAACCGTTTTGTGACCGCAGACGGCAGAATCAGCAGCGTCGCCTATGGCTCTGCCATGGATATGAGCCTGATCCGCGAGCTGTTCGGGCACTGCATTGAAGCTGCGCAAATTCTGGGGATTGAGCATGAGTTCACTTCAGAACTGCAGGATACACTCCCAAGGCTGTCTCCGCTTAAGATTGCGGAGGATGGCCGCATTCAGGAATGGGGAGAGAATTTCCAGGAATCAGAGCCCGGACACAGACATGTATCCCACCTGTACGGATTGTATCCGGACGATTATATCAATGAACGGGATACACCGGAGCTATTGGAAGCAGCCAGACTGTCGCTGCAGCACAGAATTTCCTCCGGGGGCGGTCATACCGGCTGGAGCTGTGCCTGGCTGATTAATCTGTACGCCAGGCTGAAGGACGGGGAGGAAGCTTACCGTTTTGTCCGTACGCTATTGTCCCGTTCAGCATACCCCAATCTGTTCGATGCCCATCCGCCGTTTCAGATTGACGGGAATTTCGGTGCCGCGGCAGGCATAGCAGAAATGCTGCTGCAGAGCCATCTTGGTGAACTCCGTCTGCTGCCTGCGCTTCCCGGCAGCTGGAAAGACGGCAGGGTTAAGGGTCTCAAGGCACGCGGCGGCCTGGAAGTGGATATGGAATGGCGGAATCATACACTGGTATCCGCACGCATTACAGCAGCGTATGACGGGAAGTGTACACTGCGGTATGACCGTGAGCTGACTGTCCGGCTTGCAGACGGCAGAGCAGCCGCTCCAGGCGGGACGTGGGATGTTAAAGCCGGAGAGGTGTATCTGGTGACGTTGTCCGGATCATAATATAAGAACTGTTACAGCTGCTTTTCCAGCGGGAATTTCCTGCTGGAAAAGCAGCTTTTTTAATGTATCAGAAGCATAAAACCGATAATAATTAATGTAATATATTTAGGTCGTGAGAAGGGAAATCTCCGCATCTAATAATAAAGTACAAACTAACTGGTTTAGCGCCATTATATACAGCAGGAGGCACGGGGGAACATGGCAAAAAAACGTTTATCACTGATGAAGGCTGTTCTTGGGGGAATGATTGTATTCGGCGCATTGCCGCCGGTGGCATACTGGAGCTGGGATCATGCCTATGCTGCTGCAGACTCGGCTGCATATGTGTCTACAAGCGGAATGGCAGAGAAGCTCACCGGGGCAATGAATAACCGCAGGGAGACAATCACGTTTGTCTATAAGGGGAATACAAGCAAGCTGAAATCGCAGATTCAAAGCGCGATTGATCAGGCAATGGGCAGTGATCCGTACTTGTACTATATCATCGACAGCTATGCCTTCTCTTACCGGGGAAGCAGCAGCTCGGCCAATGTGACGGTGCAGGTGGAATACCGTGAAACGCTGCAGCAGACCGCTTACGTTAACAAGCAGGTCAAGGCTATTCTGAAGGAAATTATCCTGCCCGGCATGAACAGCCATCAGAAGGTGAAGGTCATTCATGATTGGGTAGTGCAGCATTTGCAGTATGATAACACGTACAGCAAATATACGGCGTATGAGGGGCTGCAGAGCGGAAGCGCCGTATGTCAGGGATATACTCTCCTTACTTATAAATTGCTGGCGGGAGCCGGTATCCCTAACAAAATTGTGGAAGGGAAGGCAAGGCCGGAAGGAGGCAAAACCGAGTCACATGCCTGGAATCTGGTGCAGCTTGAAGGCAGATGGTATCATCTGGATACGACCTGGGATGATCCGGCGGCGCAGGGCGCAGAGGGAGAAATCAGCACAGCTTATTACATGCGGACAGACTCCCAGATCCGGCGTGACCACAGCTGGACCAAATCCTATCCGGCAGCCTCTGTCAGCTATGCCCAGACGCTGTCCGAGCTGGTCAGCCGCGGCGGCCAGGGGGTAAGTGTCTACAAGAATCTCCAGGAGGTACTGGACTACCGGCTGTATGAAGAAGACCAGATTGTCAGCTCTGCCGCCGGATTGAAGATGCTGGCGAAGCAGGCGGCAGCCTCCGGTCAGCAGTCCCTGCTGTTCCGCTACCGCGGCAGCGAGAAATCTCTGAAAAGTGATCTTCAGGAGCTTTATAACATCGGGCTGAATAATATTTCCTACAACAGCTCGGCTTTTGACAATACAGGGGACTTTAAGGTGTATGTGACCTGGAAGTAGCTGTGTGTTATGGGATAGAAGAAGGGATGCTCCAGCGCGACCAGCGCAGGGCATCCCTTCTTCTACTCTTGATGAGTTCCCCGTAATTGTCCAGTGGAGGAACCGGGCCGAAGCCTTAAGTGTATTTTATGCAGCTAAAGCGGGCTCTTCTTATGTGAGGAGGACTTTACCTGTATTTTCTGCAGCTAAATATCCGCATATCCCACAAAAAGAGACTTGCTGCCATTTTTAAATGTACAGAATACAGTTATACTTCCAAAGCCGTTATTTTGCAGTCTTTTAACTGTAGAAAATACAATTAACCGCTAGCGGCAGGCATGATTCAAGCGGATAGGTCCGGCTTAATCCCCGTTTGTGCTGAGATCACACTTATCCAGCGGCACAATGCTGCTTTTTCTGAACCAGCCGTATCCCAGCCAGATCAAGAGGAACAGCGGCAGGCTGACATAGGACACCAGAATCCCGTACCAGTCGATAGAGTCTCCGGTGAAGGCACCCATATTTTGCCCGAATATAGCAATCAGACATAAGGCCAAAGCGAACAAAGGTCCGAACGGGAACCATCTGGCCCGGTAAGGCAGCTCATCGAGAGAATGCCCCTGCTTCACAAATGCGCGGCGGAAACGGTAATGGCAGACGGCAATCCCCAGCCAGTTGATAAATCCGCACATCCCGGAAGCGTTAAGCAGCCAGTTATACACTGCACCGTCGCCAAAGAATGAGGCCAGAAAGGCCAGCATACCGACAGCTGAAGTCACCAGCAGCGCACCGACAGGAACACCGCGGCGGTTCAGCCTGGCCAGTGCACGCGGAGCCATTCCATCCTTTGCCATTGCGTACAGGACACGGGTGGAGGCATACATTCCGGAGTTGCCGGCAGACAGCACAGAGCTGAGGATGACCGCATTCATGACAGAGGCGGCAATGGCCAGCCCGGCTTTATTGAAGACAATCGTGAACGGGCTGACGCCGATGTCGTCAATGCCGCCGCGCAGAAGGTCGGGATTGGTGTATGGAATCAGCATACCGATGACGAAAATTGCGAAAATGTAAAAGATCAGGATGCGCCAGAATACCTGGCGGATCGCCAGCGGCACATTGCGGCGCGGATTTTCGCTCTCACCGGCGGCAACACCGACCAGTTCCGTGCCCTGAAAGGAAAATCCTGCAGCCATAAATACACCGACAAAGGCGAAGAATCCGCCGTGGAAGGAGCTTCCTCCAAGCTGGAAGTTGCTGAAGCCTACAGCTTCGCCGCCCATGATGCCAAAAATCATCAATACACCGACAGCCAGGAAGACAATCACGGTGACGATCTTGATGATTGCAAACCAGTATTCTGATTCGCCGTATCCGCGTGAAGAAAGGAAGTTCAGACCGAACATCAGCACCAGGAACAGCAGGCTCCAGAGCATCGAGTTGCTGTCCGGGAACCAGTATTTGATGATTACGGTCGCTGCAGACAGCTCGGCGGCAATGGTTACAGCCCAGTTATACCAGAAGTTCCAGCCGATGGCGAAGCCGAAGGCCGGGCTGACAAAGCGGGTGCCGTAGGTGCTGAAGGACCCGGAGTCCGGCAGGTAGGTGGCCAGCTCACCAAGGCTGGTCATGAGGAAATACACCATAATACCGACTGCCGCATAGGCAAGCAGCGCACCTCCAGGTCCGGAGGAGGCGATAGCGCCGCCGCTGGCCAGAAACAGGCCTGTACCGATGGAGCCGCCGAGGGCGATCATCGTCAGGTGCCTGGCCTTGAAGGTTTTACGTAAAGCAGGGGCGGCAGGTGGACTGCCGTTTCCTGCAGGGGACAGCTTATCCTGCATAATATAGAACACTCCTTTTGAATTTGTGCGTGTCCGTTCAATAGGGGGAGTGGTGAATGCTGTTGTCCCGGCATTTCCGGAAGCGGCATGCCCGGCAAACGCAAAAAAAACCGCAGACGGATTCTGCGGTTTTCTGTATTACAGCTCCGCATCATACTCCCTGTTAAGATAGCGCAACACAATGTATCCCGCAGTCCTAAGACTTGCGGGCACCGTGACAGTTCCGTGCCTGTTCGGCAGCGGCCCCAGTCTTTGCGGCAATTAGAGCAGCGGCAAAGACTTCGGCGGATATTCCTTTCCGCAGCGTTTCACAGACGGCTCTGGCGTCTCCACGCGCGTACTCTTAATATTCGCGACCTCTACCTCATCTTGGGTATGATGAGGCTATCTTTATACAATGTTGAACACAACAGGGACTAGTATAATGCAAGCTCTGTGATCGGGCAATGACAAATAGCGGCAGGTTTGCGTCAGCTCCGGCGCCGTTCGGACATCTGCTGCCAGACGGTTCCGGCCGCTTCCTCACCGGAAGAAATGCGCTCAAGAGCCATACGGGCCTGCAGTCCGACCTCGAACTCGGGATCCTCCGCGGCAAGCGTCAGGGCTTCCTGGGCATCTGCTGTACCCACCTCATAGAGGAAGCGGGCAGCCCGCCAGCGGACCAGCTTGCTGGCATCCGTCAGCGCCGCCGTCATCACAGGCGTCGCCGCCGGATCGCCGATGTCGGACAGCGTATCGCCTGCCGTGCGCCGCACGGCCGGGCTGCTGTCTCCCATCGCCTCATAGAGCAGCTCCATCGCCTCAGGCGTGCGGATGTCGCCAAGATACACGACCGCAAGCCTGCGGATATGCAGCTTGGGGTCGTGGAGCGCCGCCCGCAGCTCCGGCAGGAGCGCAGCCGCCGGCTCAAGATCCTCCAGCGCGGCGTAGCGCACGCGCCAGTCTTCATCCTTCAGGTCTCGCAGCAGCTCGGCCTGTTCTTTCTTGCGCCGCTGCTCGATGAACTCGCCGGCGGTTCCGTGCGCGATGGCCTGCTGCACGAGAGAGTCGAGGCGTTCCTGCGGATACGCCGCCTCCAGCTCCTGTTCCACTTCGCGCGCGATTTCGGCGGGCTCGCCGTAGCGGACGCCGTAGTCGCTGAGCTTGCGCTCCTTGATCAGCACGGCGCTGGCGACATCGGTGACCGCCTGCGTGAAGCGTGAAGCGAGGGAGATGCGCTCCTCGTGTGCGCCCGTCTTTACGCGGATCTGAATCGGGATGCCGCGGAACATCTGCACGAATACCTGCGATTCCCCAAAATGGGCTCCCGCATTCTCATCGGCAGGGTCAAAGTCCGCGCTTAACCCGTCAGCGCCGAAGCGGCTCTGGACTTCGCGGAGAATCGCTGCCCAGTCGGCACTGCCCTTACGCTCCAGGGCGGCAAAGTCGGCAGCGTGATAGATGCTGGTAACGCCCGGAATGCCCAGCATATCCCGCGCCCAGGCAGGCGCAGTACGCTGGCTTTCCGGAGTGTATGTCCGGCGTATGCCGGGCTCGAGGCTTTCGTCCAGATGAAGCTTCATCGTATTTGGACTAGGAGTCGGTTCAATAAATGTGATCTTCATACGTTAAGCTCCCCTTTGAACGGTACAATACCGTGGTCTTTATCCGCATTTTACATCATTTCCATGGCTGAATACAAAGGCGGCCATGCCGCCGCAGCGCTTAAGGAGAAGGTAAAATGGGTAAAATTTGTACTGAATGCTGCTAAGGAGAGATGCCGTTATGGCTAAAATAAGATACAAAAATATTGATAACGTCGGTGTCGACAAGACGCTTAAGGAATTGCGCCAGTGGCGTGAGGAGCGGAGGACCAAGAAGAAAGACTACTCCTATAAAGTACCGAATCATCCGCCGGAGCTGACCTACCTGACAGGGAACCGGCTGGATACGACCATCACCTGGATCGGCCATTCCACCTTTTTTCTGCAGTATGAGGGTTTGAACATCATAACCGACCCGATCTGGGCACGCAGACTGGGCTTCGAGAAACGGATCGGCCAGCCGGGCATTCCGCTGAATGAGGTCCCGCCGGTGGATCTGATTCTGATCTCGCATTCCCATTATGACCATCTGCATTTCCCTTCGGTCCGCAAGCTGTATAAAGCGTCCACCAAAATTATAGTGCCGGCCGGCCTGAAGCGGAAAATGCTCCGCAGGGGCTTTCCGAACTGCCAGGAGATGCAGTGGTGGGAGGAGCTGACGGTGGGTCCGGTGAAGCTGACGTTCGTACCGACCCAGCACTGGACGCGGCGGACGCCTTTTGACACCAACAGCTCCCACTGGGGCGGGTATGTGCTTCAGCCGTCAAATCCGGGGCAGCACCCGGAGGGAGAAGGGGACGGGACAAAGCGCAAGCTCCCGCCGAACCTTTATTTCGCCGGAGACAGCGGTTTTTTTCCGGGCTTCAAGGAGATCGGCAGCCGCTTCAAGCTGCATATTGCCCTCATGCCGATCGGGGCGTATGAGCCGGAGTGGTTCATGAGCTCGCAGCATGTCAACCCGGAGGAAGCGGTGCAGGCTTTTCTTGATGTGGGGGCAGAGCTGATGATCCCGATGCATTTCGGAACCTTCAGGCTGGCTGATGACACGGCGCGTGAAGCGCTGGACCGGATGGATCTGGCCCGGAAAGCCCATGGAATAAGCGCGGAGCGGATCCGTACATTAGGTTACGGAGAGACGCTGATCGTGCATCCGGAAGAGCGTTATGCCGGGGATTAGGACGGAAATACCGGAAGAGAGAACCTTTTTCCTAATTTTGCGCCAAAACCATGTTAACAGGCTTTCTTGCAGCCTTTTTTGCTTGATTTTATGCTATAATGAGCCGGAACCTATGTGAAAAGGATGGTAATGCTTAATGATTAGTACAAGCGGCGTAACACTCCGCTACGGAAAGCGCGCACTATTTGAGGATGTAAACATAAAATTCACACCCGGTAACTGCTACGGCCTCATTGGGGCCAACGGCGCCGGAAAATCAACTTTTCTGAAAATTTTGTCCGGCGAGATTGAAGCGAACACCGGTGAAGTGCATATTACACCCGGCGAGCGTATGGCAGTCCTCAAGCAGAATCATTTTGAATACGACGAATATCCGGTGCTGGAGACCGTAATTATGGGCCACACCAGACTGTATGACATCATGAAGGAGAAGGATGCGCTATATGCCAAAAGCGACTTCTCCGAAGCTGACGGACTGCGTGCCGGCGAGCTTGAAGGCGAATTTGCCGAGCTGAACGGCTGGGACGCGGAGCCTGATGCTGCCGCCATGCTGATCGGTCTGGGAATTATGCGTGAAATGCATGACAAAAAAATGGCCGAACTCAGCGGCAACGAAAAGGTCCGGGTACTGCTTGCGCAAGCCCTGTTCGGACGTCCGAACAACCTGCTGCTCGATGAGCCTACCAACCACTTGGATCTCGAATCCATCGGCTGGCTGGAGAACTTCCTCATGGACTACGAAGGCACCGTTATCGTGGTATCCCATGACCGGCACTTTTTGAACAAGGTCTGCACCCACATTGCGGACATCGACTTCGGCAAAATTCAGATGTATGTAGGGAACTACGACTTCTGGTATGAGTCCAGCCAGCTGGCACAGACGCTGCAGCGTGATGCCAACAAGAAGAAGGAAGACAAGATCAAGGAACTTCAGGCGTTCATCCAGCGCTTCTCCGCCAATGCTTCCAAGTCCAAACAGGCGACTTCCCGGAAGAAGCAGCTGGAGAAGATTACCCTGGATGACATCCGTCCGTCCAACCGGAAGTACCCGTTCCTCAACTTCAAACCGGAGCGAGAAGCCGGCAAGCAGCTGCTTACCGTCAGCGGCCTCAGCAAATCGGTGGAAGGCGAGAAGCTGCTGGATGAATTCAGCATTGTGGTGAACAAGGGTGACAAGATTGCTTTTGTAGGTCCGTATTCCCAGCCGAAATCCCTGCTGTTTGATATCCTCATGGGCGAGAAGGAAGCGGATGCCGGTGAATATTCCTGGGGCGTAACGACCACTCAGGCTTATTTCCCGAAAGACAACTCCAGCTATTTCGACGGCGTGAATCTGAACCTGGTGGAATGGCTGCGCCAGTACTCCAAGGATCAGGATGAGACCTTCCTGCGCGGATTCCTGGGCCGGATGCTGTTCTCCGGAGAAGAAGCGCTGAAGAAAGCAAGCGTGCTGTCCGGGGGAGAAAAGGTCCGCTGTATGCTGGCCAAAATGATGCTGAACGGTGCGAATGTGCTCGTGTTTGATGAGCCTACCAACCACTTGGATCTGGAATCCATCACGGCGCTGAATAACGGCCTGATTGATTTTGACGGAACGATCCTGTTTACCTCCCATGACCATCAGTTCATTCAGACGATCGCCAACCGTATCGTTGAAATTACACCGGCAGGTGTTATCGACCGTACCATGAGCTATGATGAATATCTGGAGAATCCGGAAATCAAGGAAATGCGCCAGCGCATGTATCCTGTTGAAGCTTAATCTTAAATGAACCAATGAACCTTATCCGTTCATAATAAAAACGGCTGCGTGATCCCGCAAAGGATTACGCAGCCGTTTATGTTCAAATATAGGATGATATTACATGCAGGCAGTCCAAAGACTATGAGCCACCGGTCCGGCGGCGCTGGTTATTCGGCTTTTTGTTGTTCTGGCTCTTCAGCGGTTTGGCCGAGCCGGCCTGGAACGTTGAACCGGGTTTGTTATTGGCCTGCTGCTTCTTCTGCTCCAGCTTTTTACGGATCGCATCCGCCAGATTGACTTTACCTTTTTCGTTGTTTTCGCTCATATTGTTACCCCCTTATGAAGCAAGTCCTTACACTTTATTCTAATTGTTTTTAAAAGCTCCTACAAGGGCAAGAATAATTCAAAGAATGATTTCCCGGAATGGGGAAAAAGTATAATGAGCTATAGGGAGGGATACCGCAAATGGCCGATATTTACGGGGATATACGAAAAGGTGAACGGGGGGCCATGGTCAGTATTGCCGCTTATCTTGTGCTGTCGGCTTTCAAGCTGGTCAGCGGATACCTGTTTCATTCCAGTGCGCTGCTCGCAGACGGCTTCAATAACCTGACAGACATTGTCGCTTCGGTGGCTGTGCTGATCGGCCTGCGCATTTCGCGTAAGCCGCCGGACTCGGATCATCCATACGGCCATTTCCGGGCCGAGACGGTAGCGGCGCTGCTGGCTTCTTTTATTATGGCGGTGGTTGGAATCCAGGTTATTGTGGAAGCTGTCCGCTCCTTGTTTGAAGGGGCCAAGGCTATTCCGCAGATCTGGTCTGCCGGGGTGGCCATTGTGTGTGCAATCGCCATGATGGGGGTATATATATATAACAGGCGGCTTGCCAAAAGGATTAACAGCGGTGCTTTAATGGCTGCGGCCAAGGATAATTTCTCGGATGCGATGGTCAGTATAGGTGCTGCAGTCGGGATTATCGGGGCGCAGTTCGGCTTGCCCTGGATCGACTCGGCAGCTGCGGTTGTGGTCGGACTGCTGATTTCCAAGACGGCTTGGGATATTTTCCGGGATTCGACTTACCGCCTGACGGACGGCTTCGATGAGGACAGACTGCTCGATCTGCGCAGTTCCATTGCCCGGATTCCCGGAGTGGAAGGCATCAAGGATCTCAAAGCCCGTGTCCATGGAAATCATGTACTGGTGGATGTGGTTGTGGAAGTGGATGCGCAGATTACAGTAATGGCGGGGCATGAAATCAGCGATACGATTGAAGAGCAGATGAGCAAGCTTCATAACATTATGAGCGTACAGGTACATGTGGAGCCCAAAGAATCTGCCACCTGATTTTTTTCTAATTCACTGTAATTTCCACCAAATCCAAGGAGAATTCAAGACTATAGACCTGCTGCTTACCATAAAGTGGCAAGGCTTTTTATGAAATTCGGAGCATGTTTGAGTTCCCGGCTCAGCCTATAATGAGGGCAGAAAGCAACAAACGTAGCGCGCGCCGTTGTTGAATTTCTCATTAAGCTAAGCGGGGGAACGCTATGATCATATCACACAGGAAACTTGCAGCATCAATTTTGGTCGCGGCATCGCTTGCGGTATCATGGGGAGTGGTTAGCCCGCAGCAGTCATTCGCGGCTTCTGCTTCTAAAGGTTCTGCAGTGACGGCTTCAGCAGCACTTACAGGCACCATTCAATCTTCAGTACGTCTGCGCACCAGCCCTTCTACAAGCGGCAAAGTGCTTAAATACTTGAAACAAGGCGACCGGGTTACAATCCTGGAGAAAACCAACAGCTATTGGTACAAGGTTAGAACAGCTGACGGTGATGTCGGCTATACAAGTACAGCCAGCCAGTATATATCAACAGGCGGCGGAACGTCGTCATCAGCACCGGCGGGAGCGCCGGTACCAACACCTCCGGCGCAGTCGCCGGCTGTCATTGAGAAAGTAATTGCCGCAGGCATGGGCTATCTGGGAACCCCGTATGAATACGGGTCCAGCAGAAGCAATACCCGCACCTTTGATTGTTCCGACTTCATCCGGCAAATTTTTCTGGATGGAGCGGACTTGAAGCTCCCGGCCGATTCCCGGCAGCAGGGAACCTGGGTGAAGGAGAACAGTAATGCGGTTACGGATATATCCAAGCTGAAACGCGGAGATCTGATGTTCTTTATGGAGTATAGAGGCAGCTCGGCCTCAGCGTATGCAGGAGTCAACAAGTCTACGGCAAGAATTACGCATGTAGCCATGTATTTGGGAGACGGACAGATTCTGCAGACTTATTCTGTTTCATCTGGCGGAGTAAGAGTAGATAAATTAAGCGCTTCCTGGATGAATCGTTTCCTTTACGGGGGATCGGTCATCCGCTAAAATAAATAATAGAACAGGAAGCAGCAACAGCACAGGTTTGTGACGGGTGATAGGCCGGATGTTGTACGGGGCTATTCTTTCAGTAGAACTTTCTACTTGAGGGGATAGCTTTTCCTGTGTCCAAAAAAACCGGCGGACAAATCGTCCGCCGGCCGCGTGTATGTACGCCCTCAAAGGGCGTGATTCATAGCATTCAGAGGTTCTTGTATCGATTCTTATGGAGTGATTACATAAGCGGATGCAGGAACCTTGATCCATGCTTTACCCAGCCATGTATAGATTTCTCTCCACTCATTACCCCAAGTATCAGTCATAACATTTCCTGTTGTATCAATGGTTTGCGCACTCAGCCAGCCAGCCGGAGTCAGGCTGTCCATGGAAAAGTGGAATGGAGTTGCTTTGGTCAGGATAATTTGAGGAGTCGCAGGTTTGATATCCGCTGGTGTGATTACTGTTTCAAATTGGTCTCCATAAGCACTGCCGGTTACTGTTGCTGGGGTTGTTGTTGCGGCATCGGTAGTTGTACCTGTCACTTCTGCTGCAGAAGCAGTTGCGGCGATGGAGGCCATAAGACCTAATGCTACTGTTAGACTGGCTAATTTTTTCATAAATGATTCCTCCTAGTGTGGTTTGATTTAGTGGTATTTTTCCATGTTTCACTGTGCTAATAAGCATGTAAACAAAAAGTGGCGGGAGTGAACCATCCACTTTATTTTTTATTATATCTTTTCATTCCGCCGCCAAGAACCTATCCTTCTCCCAGTTGTATAATATAGTCTCAGGATGATGAATAAGATATATGAATAAGAAGGGGAGGAACAGGATGACGGAGCCCGATTACATAAAAAAGCCCGGAACTCCCCCAAGGGAGAGTCCGGACCAAACTTACCTGTATCCGCAGCAAATCTGCAGACCGGCGAAGCTTCGCACAAAGATATAAATCGGAGACAGGGTTCCAGATACGCTACATGGATCTTCCCCTGCGTCCGGTGAAGAGTGAAATGACAAACAAGGCCAGGAAAAGGAAGAACAATACTTTGGCAACAGTAACGGCTGCGCCTACAAGAATATTAAAGAAGCCGAATACACCAGCAATCAGTGCAACTAACAGCAGAATTACTGACCATTTCAGCATGGGATGTCATCCTTTCTGTATGGTGGTGTAGTCAATGTTTAAACGGTACGACTTCCTTTGAAACAATTGGGGAGAAGCGGGTCTTTAAGGCGCTTGACCTGTTGTTTCGGCCTATTGGCGTAAGGGTAACTATGCAGTATTAAGGCAGAGCAAGCCGACAATTTATGATGTGGAAGGGGTTTTTATGATGATCATTGAACTTAGTGTAGCACTAGCTGCCGTTGCATTCGCCGTACTTGTCTTCTTTTTAATTAAAACCTTGAACTCAGCGAAGGAATCCCTCGACAAGGTCAGCCAGACTCTGCAGGAAGTCCAAAAGACGGTTGATGAGCTTACTTATGAAGTCAAAACCACCGTCAGACATGCCAATGACATTACCGCAGATGTTCAGAACAAGATTCAGAAGATTGATCCGATTGTAGATTCTGTCAAGAACCTTGGTGATGTGATGAACGAACTGACACTGACGGTCAAACAGGCATCGGTAACCGTGATTGAGAAATACCGCAAATCGCGCGAACTGAAGGATAAGGCTAAAGCGGTGTCCATCGACAATGCCCAGCTGACACCTGCTGAAGAGCGTACAGTCAAATCCTATGATGCAGCATATGCAAACAAAGGTGCGGGAAAAATAGCATTGGCGCTGAAAGGCGTAGATGCTGCAGCCTCAATCTGGCAGAAATTCCGCCGTTAATCATTAGAGAAAATTATAAGAACGGCAGGGCTTTCACTTCTTAGCGGATGCACATCAAGAAAGGCGGGATGGTACACATGAATATTTTTGTTCTCTTGCTTAGTCTGCTTTCCCCATACTTTTCTCCGTCCCCGCAGAATGAGTCTGTTCCTGCCGCTCTCTTCACGGTGCAGCCCCAGGTTGTGCTCGCGTTCGAACACAGCCTGGGGTCCAGCCCCTACATAGAAAGCTTTGAATCCCTGGCAGGAGTTTCCCTCTACATGCCGGAGGAAGAGCTGGTCAGGGTGAAAGGCGAGCCGCTATCAGTTGCTTCCGATCCCTGGCAGGAGTGCCTTGAATATGTATACGCTGATATGTCAGCAGGCATTTGCAGCGGGGCCGTCCTGTACGTTCATGTAACGCCAGAACAGGCCGGGCAATTCGGGCTGCAGCTGAACGGCAGGGAGATTGACCCTGCGCAGGATAAGATACGCGAGCTGCTAGGCTCCCCGGATTTTGTTGCCGAAGACGGCGATGTTTACTTAAGAGGAAGCGATGCCTTGAAAATTTACCGTAATGCCGGCACAGGAGAATGGGCAGGCATTGATTTATTTGACGGAAATTCTTCTTGAGTGTTTCACCCGCAGTAAAAGCGGGTAATGAGCATACAGTATCTTTTTTTGGTATATTCCTCTACCTCATATTAAGGAGTGTGATTTCATGGATTCAATCGGTACTATGGCGTATGCCAAGCTGCTGGAGAACGGTGTTCAGGCGATCGAAGAAGTGAATTCGCTACGTGACAGCGGCTATGTTAAAGATGACCTGTATGTCATCAGTCATGATCAGGACCGTGAAGGCCGCATTATTGATGCAGCTGACACCAATGAGGTAGGTCTTAGTGAAGAAGGCCTGTTTGGGGCAATCGCCAATCTGTTCCGTTCACGCGGAGATGCACTAAGATTCAAAATTACATCTTTGGGCTTTAGTGAAGCAGAAGCCAGATTTTATGAGAAAGAGCTCGATAAGGGCAAGGTTCTCGTAATCGCCAAAAGAAAATCCGAGTAGCACTTTCAGTGACGCTTCATGAAGCTATAGCCAATAGCGTAACCTCCAGTCCCACTGCTGTTAGTGGAGCTGGAGGTTACTTTGTTGAAGGTCGGTGTATTTACAGGCAGATCTGCCAATTTATAGAGAGTTGGAAATAGAGCGGATAAATATCGTATGATAGAACTATGGACTTGCGGGATTTGAAGGCTCTAATACTACTAATCGTGCGAGGTGAAGAAAGCTTGAGAATATTAATTGTAGACGACAATCCAACCAATGTAATCATCATCCGTGAGATCCTCAAAAAAGAAAATTACCGGAATTTTATTACCGCATCTTCCGCCAAAGAAATGCTGAAGCTGCTGGGGATCGGCTCCGCAGATGGAGAGGGCGGCAAGCAGCAGTCAGATATAGACCTGATTCTGCTCGATATGATGATGCCTGAAATGGATGGAATTGAAGCCTGCCGTGTCGTTCAGGAGTATGAGCATTTGAAGGATATTCCCATCATTATGGTTACGGCTGTCGGCGACTCCAAAAAACTGGCCGAAGCTTTGGATGCAGGGGCAGTGGATTATGTAACAAAGCCGATTAACAAGGTTGAGCTTATGGCCCGTATCCGGCTGGCGCTGAGGCTCAAACGCGAAAAGGACTGGCACAAAGAGCGGGACCAGCGGATACAGGATGAGCTGAAGCTCGCTGCGCTTGTGCAAAGCGCCGTACTAAGCCTGCCTATTACAGATGAGCGGTTTGAAGTTAACGCGATATACCAGCCATCCTTTGAGCTGGCCGGTGATTTATATGCCTGGTACCCGCTGGGCGATGGAAGATATGCTGTGATTTTGCTCGATATGATGGGCCATGGCATTTCCTCGTCGCTTTTTTGCATGTTCCTGGCCTCCGTACTGAAGGATACCGTAACGACCTATGTCGAGCCTGAGAAGGTAATCCAGGAGCTGAACAGGCGTTTCAACCAGCTCTATATTGAGAAGCAGCTGGTCCAGTACTATTTTACAGCCATTTATATGGTTATTGATACCCGCTTGAAACGGATTGATTATGTGAATGCAGGTCATCCGCCAGGATTGTTCTTTGAAGGGAATGCCAAGACACCGGTGCTGTTGGAGAGCAATTGTCATCCTGTAGGCCTCTTTGACCGGATCGATATTCAGCCGCAGACCTTGAGCTATGAGGAAGACGGACATCTTGTGCTGTACACCGACGGCCTGCTGGAAATGGCTGAAGGAGACCAGGAGGAACAGCTGAAGTTCATGGTCCGGAATCTGAACGGGGGGCATGGATGGGATGAAGCACCTATGCGGGAGGCTTTCTTCATTGATGAACCTGAACAGGAGCGCGATGACGACAAGTGTCTGGTGTGGATTTCGCTGAAGAAAGGACAGGAATAGGAAATGAAAATAAAGGCGAAGCTGCTGATCGGCTTTGGAGCCATGCTGGCCATTATGGTGGTTCTTACCACGATAGGGTATGACCGGCTTAATTATATGAACCATCAGCTTGACAGCTTTCAGGCAAGATATGACAAGGGCCGCGCCTCTTCGGGACTCCGGGGGGAAGTTAACGATATGGCCCGCATATTGACTACCGCGATGCTTAATGCAGATACGCTGACCATTGACTCGCAAAAGGATGAAATTTTAATAAAAACCGGCAAAGCGGATAATTATCTCCAGACAATAAGAGACTCGATGACCACGGTGGAAGAGATGCAGATGCTGGACCGGATAGTGACAGCCTATGATTCCTATCTGAATTACCAGAACAAGGCGCTTAATATGCTCGAAGCCGGTTATTTTCAGAATGCCAACACGTACCGCAACGCCGAAGGACAGGACATTCAGAACGAAGTGCTGAACAGCCTGAACAGCCTGTCTGATTACAATGCCTACCAGATGTCAGAACTGACCAACGAGGCCCAGGTGGCCTCTGAGCGTTCTATCCAGATGGTGATGATGATTATGGTGCTGGGACTGCTCCTTGGACTTGGCGTCATTTTGTGGGTGATTCCTAGTATTACACGCGGCCTGAATGTTGTATCCATGATGATTACAAGCTTTGGCAACGGCAAGATGAAGGCCATCCGGCGGATTAAAGTCAGATCCAAGGATGAAATTGGTGATGTTGCCCGTGTATTCCAGGAGATGGCCGAGGATATTGAACAGAAGCAGGAATTGGAAAAGGCTTATTCGCAGGCGCAAAGTGACCAGGCCTGGCTCAATGCCAATATTGCCCGGGTTACTGAGCTGCTGCGGGGTGTGAATTCACTGGAACAGGTGTCACAGACCTTTATCAGTGAGTTTACGCCTGTGCTGGGCGGCCAGTACGGAGCGATTTATCTTCAGGACCGCAACAATCCTGATCTGCTTGTCAGCACTGCCTTTTATGCCGGTGAAGAAGGGGCTTCTCCAAAAGAAAGCTTCGAAATCGGACAAGGGCTGGTTGGACAAAGTGCACTCGACAAAAAGCCGATTAAGCTCACTGAAGCTCCGGCGGATTACATTTCCGTATCCTCCGGACTTGGGAATTCCCATCCCGGCAACATCACAATTTATCCTGTACTATTTGAGGACGAGCTTCTCGGTGTTGTTGAATTCGCTTCGTTTACACCGTTTTCGACGCTCCAGAGTGAACTTCTGCACCAGCTGGTCAATAATCTGGGGGTTATTCTGAATAATATCAGCCGCAGACTGGTTGTAGAAGAGCTGCTGCGCGAATCCCAGGCGATGACTGAAGAGCTGCAGTGCCAATCGGAAGAGCTGCAGACACAGCAGGAGGAGCTCCGCCGTTCCAATGAGAACCTGGAAGAACAGACCAATGCGCTTAAGCGTTCGGAAGAACAGCTGCAGCGCCAGCAGGGCGAACTGGAGCATTACAATATTGAGCTTGAAGCCAAGACCCGGGCCCTTGAGGAGCAGGTGCAGGAAGTCGAGGAGAGGAAAGATGAGATCGAGCATGCCCGCAACCAGCTGGAGAAGCAGGCTCAGCAGCTGGCCATTACCGGCAAGTATAAATCGGAATTTCTTGCCAATATGTCCCATGAGCTGCGGACTCCGCTTAACAGCCTGCTGATTCTTTCCCAGCTGCTCACTGAGAATAAAGAAGGCAACCTGAATGAGAAGCAGGTGGAATTCGCGCATACCATCTATATGTCCGGTGCCGATCTGCTGAAGATGATAGACGAAATTCTGGATCTCTCCAAGGTTGACGCCGGTAAAATGGAGCTGAACTATGAAGAAATCCCGATGACGGATCTCAAGACCTTCGTGAAGCAGAATTTTGCTCCGCAGGCTGTCAAGAAGGGCTTGTCTTTACGCCTTTCCTTTGATGAGCCGCTGCCTGACAATATTTATGCCGACAGCCACAGGCTGAAGCAGATTCTCCGTAATCTGCTCTCCAATGCCTTCAAATTCACGAGCCAGGGCTTTATCGAGTTCTCGGTAAGCCATGCGGATCCGGAACAGCTGCCGTCTTACCTGCCTAAGGATTATGACTATATTGCCATGGCCGTGAAAGACAGCGGCATCGGCATTCCGTCAGACAAGATGGACATTATTTTCGAAGCCTTCCAGCAGGTGGATGGAACAACCAGCCGGAAATACGGCGGTACAGGTCTCGGCTTATCGATCAGCCGCGAGCTGGCCCGGCTCATGGGCGGCGGTATAGGCCTGGAGACCCGTGAGGGAGAAGGCAGCACGTTTACGCTCTATCTGCCGGTCGAAGGCTATTACAGCCTGCTGCCGGGCGCTGTGGAGGCTGCAGCCGCAAAGGAGATGTCACTGGCAGAGTATGGTGTGCAGTTGCAGCCTGTGCAAGCCGGCAGAAATGCATCTTTGGCACTCTCACCTGTAGTGATTGAGGATGACCGTGAAGGGCTGGTTCCGAACGACAAGGTTCTGCTTATTGTCGAGGATGATGAGAGCTTTGCCAAGATCCTGCTCGATATGGCCCGCACCCGCGGGTTCAAGGGGCTGGTAGCCCTGCAGGGGGATATCGGACTCGCCATGGCCAAGTCCTATCTGCCGGATGCCATTATACTTGATATCCAGCTGCCGGTTACAGACGGCTGGTCCATCCTCCGGGAGCTCAAGGGCTCCTCGCAGACACGCCATATTCCGGTACATGTCATTTCTGTGAATGATGAAGTAAAGCAGGGCCTGATGATGGGAGCTATGGCATACTTAAGAAAGCCGTCTTCCAAAGAAGCGCTTGAGCGGGCCTTTTCGCAGATTGAGAACTATACAGCCAGCACGCTGAAGCGTCTGCTCATTGTTGAGGATGATGATATCCAGCGCCGGTCCATTATGGAGCTTATCGGACATGATGATGTGGCCATTACGGCGGTTTCCGGCGGCCTCGATGCACTTGAAGAGCTGCACAAGCAGAAATATGACTGCATGGTTCTGGACCTGATGCTGGACGATATGGACGGCTTTGAGCTGCTTGACCAGATCCGTGATGATGCAGCGCTGAATGATCTTCCGATTATTATTTATACCGGCAAGGATCTGGACAGTAAAGAAGAGACAAGACTGCGTAAATATGCAGAATCGATTATCATCAAAGACGTACGGTCACCGGAAAGGCTGTTGGATGAGACAACGCTGTTCCTGCACCGGGTGGAGGCAAACCTTCCGGAGGATAAGCGTAAAATCCTGCAAAAGCTGCACAATAAGGAAGAACTGTTCGACGGCAAAAAAATACTGCTTGTCGACGATGATATCCGTAATGTTTTTGCCCTCTCCAGTGTGCTGGAGGGATACCATATGGAAGTAACCTTTGCGGAGAACGGCCGTGAGGCACTGGATATATTGTCAGAGAAGGAAGACTTTGACCTGGTGCTCATGGATATGATGATGCCGGAGATGGATGGATATGAGGCGATGCGTCTGATCAGACAAATGCCGCAGTTCCAGAAACTGCCGATTATTGCGCTCACCGCCAAAGCGATGAAGGAAGACAGAGTCAAGTGTATTGAGGCCGGAGCCTCCGATTATATGAAGAAACCGATCAGTACGGATCAGCTTCTTTCATTAATGCGTGTCTGGCTGTATTCGTAAGCGTGAAATTTGGGTAATAGGTTTACAGTATCAACAACAACCAGTCCGGAATACGGTAGGGATTAGGGGAGTCCGATATATGACAGCAATGGAACGGGATCAAGAAGGGCCGGCGGAATTGGCCGGAACCAAAAAGGAACTGGAGCAGATCGAAATCGAACTGCTTCTTGAAGGAGTGCACCGGCTGTACGGTTATGATTTCCGGAATTATGCCCTGCCTTCTTTGAAACGGCGGATATGGCATCATGTTCATGCCGAGAATGTTCCGAGCATCTCTGCGCTGCAGGAAAAGGTGCTGCATGACCGTGACTGCTTCGAGCGGTTTGTCTACACGCTGTCAATTCCTGTAACAGAAATGTTCCGTGACCCGGGTCTGTTCCTGACCTTCCGGCAGAAAGTAATTCCGCTTCTCCGGACCTATCCGTACATCAGAATCTGGCATGCCGGATGCTCTACTGGCGAAGAGGTCTACTCAATGGCTATACTGCTCCATGAGGAAGGCCTTTACGACAAAGCGCGCATTTACGCCACAGATATGAATGAGCGCTCCCTGCAGCAGGCCAAAGAAGGTGTATATGAGATCAGCAAGATGAAACAGTACACCAAAAATTACCTGGAAGCAGGGGGAACCCGCGCATTCTCCGAATACTATACCGCCAAATACAACTCAGTGATTCTGCAGCCCTACTTGCGTAAAAATATTATTTTTGCCGAGCATAATCTGGCCACAGACACTTCCTTCAATGAATTTAATGTTATATTTTGCCGCAATGTAATGATCTATTTCAATGACGAGCTTCGCGACCATGTACACGGCCTGTTCCATGAAAGTCTGAGCAGGTTTGGCGTGCTGGTTCTCGGTTCTAAAGAATCTATACATTTCACCAGGTACAGCGACAGCTATGAGCCCCTGGACAGAGTAGAAAAAATTTACCGTAAGAACAAATAGCGGGTAAGGAGGGGCCTATGGGGGTTCAAGAACCGATTCATATACTGCTTGTTGACGACCGTCCTGAAAATCTGCTGGCGCTGGAAGCTGTGCTTGAGAGTCAGCACTATAAACTTGTCAAAGCCAATTCCGGTGAAGAAGCACTGCGGTGCGTACTGAAATACGAATTTGCAGTCATTGTGCTGGACGTTCAGATGCCGGGTATGGACGGAATTGAAACTGCCAAGCTGATCAAGGCCAGGGAGAAAACCAAGGACATTCCGATTATTTTTATCTCTGCCAACAGCAAAGAGGCTGAGCATTTGTTCGCGGGTTACTCTGCCGGGGCGATTGATTACATGGTCAAACCGTTCATCCCGCAAATTCTGAAGTCCAAAATCGAAGGCTTCGTTAACATGTATCTGACCAACAAGCAGCATCAGATGCAGTCCATGCTTCTGCAGCAAAAGACGCAGGAACTGGAGAAGATTAACAGTGAACTGGTCAGGGCAAAGGAAGAGGCGGAAATTGCCGCTAATGCCAAAACCGAGTTTCTGGCCATGATGAGCCATGAGATCCGTACGCCGATGAATGGTGTGGTGGGCATGATTGACCTGCTGATGGAGACGGAGCTGGCACCTGAACAAAAAGAGTATACGGAGATTATCCGTAAAAGCGCCGATACGCTGATTACCGTGATTAACGACATTCTTGATTTCACAAAGATGGAATCGGGCAAAATGGTGATGGAAGAGCAGCTGTTCGAGCTGCAGACTACCATTCAGGAAGTGTTCAGCCTGTTCTCTGCGGAAGCAGGCAAGAAGAACCTGGAGCTTGCTTATTTTATCGATCAAAAGCTGCCCAAGCTGATTTATGGGGACATGGCGCGCCTGCGCCAGGTGCTGATTAATCTTGTGGCCAATGCGGTGAAGTTTACGAATCAGGGCGGTGTCTATCTGGTTGCCTCCAGTGTTCCTGCAGCGGATGGTAAACTGATGGTGGAATTTACGGTCAAGGATACAGGCATCGGGATTTCACCGGAGAAATGCGACCGGCTGTTTCAGCCGTTTTCCCAGCTCGACTCCTCCATGAACCGGAAATACGGCGGAACGGGCCTGGGGCTCGCGATCTGCAAATCACTGGTGGGGATGATGGGTGGGGAAATCCGCGTGGAAGCGATGGAGGAGAAGGGGGCGACCTTTGTATTTACCATTCTGGCCTCCCTGCCGGATGAAGAGGTGAACGGAAGCTTTGAGACCTATGAAGCGGATGGCCTGATCGCAGCAGCCAAAAAGGGTCCCAGGAAGGTGCTTGTTGTGGATGATCATCCGATTAATCAGCGGCTTATGCTCAGTATGCTGGACAAGCTGGGCTTTGAGGCAGAGGTTGCCGAAGACGGGGGACAGGCTGTAGACATGGCAGAGCGGTCTGCCTATGACTTTATATTTATGGATTTGCAGATGCCGGTAATGGACGGGCTTGCTGCGACTACCAGGATCCGGACTTCCGGCGGGCAGTCTGCTGAGAAGGCTGTAATCATTGCAATGACTGCAAATGTTATGGAGGGTGTCCAGAACCGCTGCATGGCTGCAGGCATGGACGGTTACATCAGCAAGCCATTGAAACTGAGCAGTGTAAAACAGGTTATTGCCCGCTATTCACGCGCAGACACTATGTTGCTTGAACAGAAAACGTCCCTTTAAAAGGCATGAGCCATTAATTACCATCGTCAACTTCTCAATATTTTGTTTCAACAGTATGCCTTTAGGGTTATTGGTAAAGAAAACATTTAATCAGGAGAGATTGTCTATGAATACACATAAAAGCGAAAAGTTCCATGCAAAAACCGAAACTGAAGGCAATGTTTGTACGGTTTATCTGATTGGAGAGCTCGATTTGTCGGTAGCTCCCGATTTTCGTCTGGTAATGGAGCCGCTTGTGGGTGATACGGGGCTTGACCTTGTTATTAATCTGAAGGATCTGAAATATATCGACAGCACCGGTATCGGAATTCTGCTATCGATCCTGAAAGCAAGACACGGAATGGATGTTAAATTCACAGTTGCTGAAGTTCCGCCACAAATACAGAAACTTTTTGATATGACCGGTATTTCCAAATTTTTTGCCCCCCAAGAGAATTCCCACTAGGAAAGGATCGAACAAAGGATGAATGATGACGTGCAAAAAGTAATTCTTCAGTTACCCGCCAGCGCAGAATATGTCGATATCGTCAGATTGAATTTATATGGAATAGCTTCAAAAATGGGTTTTACGTATGAAGATATTGAAGATATGAAGGTAGCCGTTTCGGAAGCCTGTAACAACTCCGTGCTGTATGCCTACGGCCAGGAAGACGGACTCGTGGATGTAATCTTTGAAGTTGGAACAAGTGCCTTGTCCATTACCGTCAAAGACGAAGGGGAGAGCTTTGATGGCTTGGATGCGGCTGATGACCGCATGACGCTTCATGACAAAGAGCTGAATGACGTTCAGGTAGGAGGACTGGGCTTTTACTTAATGCAGGCGCTTATGGACGACGTCAGCGTTGTAAGTGAAGCAGGAAAAGGGACAGTCGTTACCCTGACCAAACGGCTTAATTTCAGCGAGGAGAAAGTATGAATGACAACGTGACTCCCCCAGAGTCCATGAGTGAAGCGGTAGGCCTGATCTGGGAATACCAGCAGACAAAAGATAATGAAATTGCTACAGTGCTAATCCGTAAATACGAACCAATGGTGAAGATGGCTGCCGGCAAGATCGCCCGGAACCGTCCGGATCTGTACGAAGACCTCTATCAGGTTGGGCAGATGGCGCTGATCCGGCTGCTCCAGCAGTACGATATCACGTTGGGTATTCCGTTTGAGCCTTATGCAATGAAGAGCATGATTGGACATATGAAAAATTTTCTGCGGGATAAATCCTGGTACATACAGGTTCCAAGACGGATTAAGGAAAAGGGTGCCCTTGTGCAGCAGGCTATCGATGAACTGACCATTAGATTGGAACGTTCTCCGGCTGTAGAGGAAATTGCCGGGTATCTGGATCTGACCGTCGAAGAAACTGTAGAAGTGCTGGCCGGCAGGGAATGTTATCACTATGTCTCGCTGGATTCACCCCTCTCTCAGGAGGAGACAGGTGCTACACTCGGTGAGCTTATCAGCTCTGAAGCCAACGATTATGAAACCGTGGAGAAACGTATGGACCTGCAGCAGGCACTTGGCCAGCTTAAGGAACAGGAGCAGCAGGTGCTTCTCCTGGCATTCCAGGACGGCCAGTCACAGCGTGCCATTGCCCAAAAGCTGGGCGTATCGCAGATGAGCGTATCGCGGATTCAAAAACGGGCTACCGAGAAGCTGAAACAGATCATGGCGAACTCTTCCTATTGATAATTTATTGTCTTCCGACTCAAAAAAGGACATGCTGTTACCCCCGCGGGTTATGGTATGTCCTTTTTAGTTGGATAAGCATGGATAGTTACAGGCCATAACAATTCACCCCGCCTGCAGTCTAATCGGATCATTAGGCTGCAGGCGGGGTGAATGAAACAGCTGCTATGGAGAGAGAATGAACAGCTGCTGTTAGCTGTTCGCATCAATGTATGATTTGATTTCTCCAAGATACTCGCCGATAACCGGTACATCAAGGAAGAGACTGAGGATATAACCGAGTAGACCGAGAATGACGAAGGTCCCCAGTGAAAGTCCGAGTCCCCGTGATATGCCGGCCATAAGATTGGTAACAATCCGTTTCTTGGGATTCGTGTAATTCTCCAGAATATCCTTAAATTCAGACTTCTCTAAGGAATCGGCTATTTTATCGAGTCTGGCATTTAAGCGCTTGACCTCATGACGCAGCTCGAAGGGATGCTCGTCGACTTCATAGGTCTTGGTTTTGCTGCCCGTTTCTGCCATAAGGCGTCCCTGCTTTCTCTAGCCCGCACAAGGGCTGTGATAAAATGCAGCTTCTTCCGGAATCAGAAGAAGCTGCATTTTTCATAACAACAGCCAGCTGCGGTGAGCTGGCTGTTGTCCAACTTTAAATCAACCCGTTAGTCACCGTGTTTTAGTAGGAGCTTTTGTAAGTAGAGGCAACTTCGTTTTTAGCATCCTTGGCTTTATCCGCTACTTCTTTAGAAGTGGATTTAGCTTCATCCGTTACATCTTTGGAAGCAGATTTAGTCTCATCGGACACATCTTTAGTTGCGGATTTAGCTTCATCAGAAACGTCCTTGGACGCATCCTTGACGTCGGAAGCAATATCGCTGGAAGCTTCGCTGACCGTTTCACCGACCTTTTTGCCGGTCTCCTGCAGGGTGGCAGCGATCTGCTGCTTGCTGTCGGTGACTGTAGTGAAAAGATCCGAAGCTTTAGCCGATACAGTGCTGGCCAGGTCCGTTGCCTTTTCACCGACAGTGCTGGCAAGCGTTTTGGTCTTGTCAGTGACAACACCCGCAACCTCTTTGGTTTTGTCAGTTGCAACCGACAGCTTATCTGACAGATCACTGCGCATTTCACGCCCTGGCTTAGGTGCGAACAACAGGGCAGCAGCCGCTCCGAGCAGTCCTCCAATAAAGATCCCTTTAAAGAAGGTGCTGCCGCTTTCTACCGGATGTTCCGTTTCTGCCTTATTCATCACCAATCACTCCTCATCAGAATATTGTATTCCAAAATCATGGACAGCCTCATAGCAGTCTATTACAAAAGTTCTGCGCGGCTGCCGTCATTTGGATGTTCAGGGTAGCCTGAATGTTCTTACTTCGTATATAAACTTTGCAGTATAGCCTGAAACAGCAGAAAAGAATGGCAAAGATTCCCGGAGTATTATAGAGAATAATAGAATAATGATGAATTTATTTTATGAAATTAAAGATATTTGCGACTTTACAAATAATCTGTTTCAAACATTGTAAAGCTGTTTGTAGACAGAACTGCAGAAAACAACTGGAATAATATAGTAGGAAACAATGATTGATTGCAAAAAGAACCGGGTAAGAAATACATAATTAAAGCGCCTGTCACAATCTAAATCGAGGAGCAGCTATACCCCTAATATAGGAGAAGGTTCCAACATCTATGGAGGTGCAAGGTCTATGATAAAAGTAGTAACAGCAGCAGAACGCCATACTTCGAATAAAGAATGGATTCACAGCGAGTTCAGCTTTTCCTTTGCTGATTATGACGATCCAAGCAACGCGCATTTCGGAGCGCTGCTTGCTCATAACGACAATGAGCTGAAGCCTCAGCAGGGTATGCCTGAGCATCCGCATCATGATCTGGAGATCATAACATATGTAGTATCAGGGATATTAAGGCATCACGATGATCTGGGCAACCAGGCGGATCTTCAAGAGGGGACAGTACAGGTAATAAGTGCGGGTACCGGTATTACGCATTCGGAGACCAATCCGGCGGATAGCGGCAATGTACGGTTTCTGCAAATCTGGCTGCTTCCAAGTGCTCCGGGACTTGAACCTAAATGGGATGCCAAGCATTTCCCGGCCGAATTCAGAACCAATACGCTGCTGCCGGTCGTATCGGGAACGGGTGAAGACGGTGCTCTTAAAGTCAATGAGAACGCCAATATTTATCTTTCCTTGCTGGATACGGACAGGGAGCTGCACTACCCGCAGCGTGAAGACAGGCGTACGCATATCTTTCTCGTTTCCGGGAATGTGGAGATTTCCTGTTCAGAAGGGAACTTTCAACTGCAGTCCGGAGATGCCGCGCGTGTCCGCAAGAGCTGTGATCTGACGATCAAGGGTACCAGCAGCGAAGGGCAGGCGGAGATTGTACTCATAGATTTGCCATAGTGCCTGAATAACAAAAGGAGCTCCCCTCTTACATTATCCCTTTGCGGATGTGTAAGAGCTGAGCTCCTTATTCATGGTCTGATTACTTGTTCCGCAGCCGTCCAAGCTCAGAGACGAGCGCCTCTACCTGCGAAATACTGAGCCGGTCACTGCCCATGGCTACTTCATAAATGTCGAGAATGTCCTCGTAATTGTCCACTGAGAAAGCGGATGCCTGCATGGCTGCCGCACTGGCCATCTTCAGCTTGCTCTTGATGCCCTCAATCATGTACTCCACATTTTCCTGGCTGGGTTGCGATAAATCCATGGGGGTTAACAGTCCTCTCTGTGTATTAATTCAGCTATTTTATCATGTTTCGGGAAGTAAACTCCAATTTTTTGTCTGCACTGCTGAAATCATGTTACATTAGAAAAAAAGAACGCACAGGATCACTGGCAGGAAGGGGAAAGAAGTTGGCAATCAGAGAGCAGGAGAGCAGGAAAAGGTTAAAAAAAGACGCTGCCGGATTGATGCTCTTCTTTCAATCCATTGCGGCCCGGCATAAAGCCGGACAAGTCACCTTTTTGTGCATTGGTACAGACCGTTCTACAGGCGATGCGCTCGGACCCCTGACAGGCAGCAGGCTGCAGGAGCTGGGATTTCCGAATGTAATAGGCACGCTGCCTTCGCCCTGCGATGCCAATAATCTGGAAGCTCTGGCTGCGGGGATTGCTCCGGAACAGATTGTCGTAGCCATTGACGCGTGCCTGGGACCGCCGGCAGCATTAGGCAGCTATTTTGTATCCGGGGAACCGCTGCGTCCGGCGCAGTCTGTGGGCCTGTCATTACCGGCAGTGGGAAATTACAGTGTGGCGGCAATTGTGGATGTGAACGGTCCAAGGCCTTACCGCACAATTCAGACTACACCGCTCTACAGAGTTATGGGGATGGCTGAACAGATAGCTTTCGCTGCCGCCCAAGGTTTTGGTCTTCAATAACATACAAGGAAAGAAGGGTGCGTTCATGGAAAAGGTTACATGTGAAGGAAACAGCATTTGCTATAGCGATCAGGGTGAAGGCGAGGTCATTCTCCTGCTGCACGGTTTCTGCGGAAGCTCGGCGTATTGGGAAAAGGTGATTCCTTATCTTGGCGCAGGCTACCGCGTCATTGCTCCGGATTTGCGCGGTCACGGGGCGTCGGATGCTCCGGCAGGACCATACAGCATTGACCAGATGGCTGACGACGTGATTTTCCTGCTGGATGCCCTGGAAGTTAAGAAATGTTATCTGTTCGGCCATTCTATGGGCGGATATATCGCCTTATCCTTAGCAGAGCGTTATTCCTCCAGGCTGCAGGGCTTTGGACTGATCCACTCTACAGGATACCCTGACAGTGAGGAGGCCAGGGAGAAACGGCTTAAAAGTGTCAGTACGATCCAGAATGACGGGATTACGGATTTTGTTGACGGGCTGGTGCCGGGGCTGTTCGCGCCGGGTGCAGAGCAGCAGCTGCTGGAGAGGGCCAGGGAGATCGGGTATAGTACACCGCCCCGTGGGGCGGCAGGTGCAGCGCTTGCCATGAGGGAACGTCCTGACCGGAGGGAGATTATCCCGGCTGTCGGCTTGCCGGTTCTGCTCGTAGCCGGAGCAGAAGACGGCATCGTTCCTGCAGAACGGACCTTTACTTCCGAAAGTGCCAATGTTACCAAGGCCGTAATTTCCGGAGCAGGACATATGAGCATGTATGAAGCTCCGCAGCGGCTGTCGGAGATTATCAAGGATTTTATTCTGTCGGCGAATGTATAAGACAGAACCTATACAGCACAAAGAAGCAGCCCGCGCCAATTTGCGGTGCTGCTTCTTTGTGCTGTTTTCTATTGAAATTTGCGGATAGCAGGAATGCAGAGTACAGATGCGGCGCAGGCAATGCCAAGCCCGGTGAAGATAAAAATGGTTGCTGTGCCGCCGATGAGATCTGCCAGCCAGCCCACCAGAATGTAGCCGACCGGCAGCAGGGCGAAGGAACCCAGCAGATCAAGACTGGCCACACGCCCGAAGGCTTCCGGGGGAACAAGCTCCTGCAGGCTGATCTCCCAGATCAGGCCAAAAATCATCAGACCGAAGCCCTCGATGGCAAACAGGGCAATGGCTGCCCCCGGATTTGAAGCGAACGGCAGCAGGAACAGGGACAGGCAGCTGATCAATATGCCGCCGTAAGCCATTATGCCGCGGTTGGCCCATTTGTGCCTCATGCCGTACAGCAGGCCTGCGAGGATGGCACCGGCACCGGAGAATGTAACAGCTAATCCATAGATGTAAGGAGCCCAGCCATGATGAACCTTGAAGAGCCATGGGACAAGAATACTGGTAACTCCGGCATAACAAATATTGAAGAACGAGAAGGTCAGAATAGTGATCCAGAGCCACGGATGGCTGCGCAGCACGGCGATGCCTTCTTTAAAATCCTCTTTCCAGTCTGCAGAAGCGGGAGCGGCGGCTCCAGGGGATTCCGGCAGCCCGGTGGGAGCATCAGAAGCTGTATCTTTTCTTCCGGATATGAGAACTTTGCGCAGATAGAACAGGCAGACCAGGGAGAACAGATAAGTAAAAGCCGCCAGCCCGAAGCCGACACCTGCCGACATATGGGTAATAAGCAGCCCGCCGAGCGTAGGTCCGATCAGCCTTATCGTCTGCAGACTCATCTGTGTCAGTGAATTGGCGGTAATCCGGATTTCGGGTGTAAATACCGTGGCCTGGGTGGCAGCATATGCCGGCCGGAATAATCCGTCGAACATACCGTAGAAGGCCATGAAAATATAGAGCAGCGGAATGCTCAGCATATCTGATAGGGACAGTAGGCAGATTACGATCATTATAGCAAAGCGGGCGATGTCCGCTGCCATCATGATTTTAACCCTGTCATAACGGTCAACAATGTGTCCGGAAACCGGCAGCATAATGACATTGGGCAGCATGTAGACAGCCATTACGAAACCCATGGTGGTCGTTGAACCGGTCAGCGAGTAGACCAGAACGGGAAGGATAACCATGGTGACTGAGCTTCCGAGGAAAGATACCAGATTACCCAGCCATAAGAAGGGGAATGCGCGTGACTTCGCAAAAGGAGCGGCAAACCGGCTCAGCGGATGGCTTTTCGACTTTTCAGCAGTACTTGAAGGGATCATCTAAGGGATTACCTCCGGTTCAATGCAGTTTTCATTAGATTGCAGGCGGCCGATTACAACGTCGATACCATATTCATCGCCCTCTGTAACTCTGGATTCCCAGGAAGAGATGAACTTCATCATTTCCTGCTGGAACGCCTTCAGCTCTGCGGAAGACAGTGTCAGCCGGGTTACAAAATGCTCAACCTTGTCTTCCGGCCGGAACTGGTAACCGCTGAAATTCTCGGAACGGAACCAGGTGGCCTTGGAACGGTAGAATTTCTGGATAATGCCGCCTGACGCTTCTGTACGGACCAGGTCCAGCAGCCCGCCCTCATACAGCTTCACGATATGGTAGTGGATATTGCCCGGCGTCTTGCCCAGCTTCTCAGCCACCTGTTTTGAGGTCAGCGGTTCTTCAGCGAGTGTATGCATAATCTTGATCCGCAGCGCACTTTCCAGCAGCTTGCTCTGCTCGGGGGATATTTGAAACGGCTGTTCATTCTGTACATCTGACATTGCTGATTACTCCTTTTCTGTAAGTTTAAGATGGATAATGTTCTGGGATTCAGTTCGATCTGTAATCCAGATCGGTAGGTAGTAACAGTATATTTCACCCTTTCTTTTTTTGTCAATGATTACTAACAGTACACAGTAAATTAAGGGGAACCAGGGCGTCAGTAGCGCAGAGCTGTGGAATGGTTTAAGATGGAGGACACAGGAATAAGAATCAATAAAACAGCTTTTCGTGAGGAGTGTAGAGGATGTTCCGAAGAGATTATATTGTCCGGATGATTGAGGATATGACGGCTATGGTTGCCAAAGTGCTTACCCTGAAGCAGGAGAAAAAAACAACAGAAGCTTTGTGGGAAGTGGATGAGCTGCTGGGCCGGCATTTCCGTCTGAACTCCCGTCTGCTGAACTCCTTGTCGGTAGAGGATATTATTGAGATGTTCCGGCTGGGCGGTGTCATTGAATCGGATAAGCTTCAGGGGGTAGCCCGGATGCTGAAGGAAGAAGGCAGCATCTATGCTGCAGCCGGAGATCAGGAAGCCGCGCTGTTCCGTGCTATGCGCTCGCTGCATTTGTTTTTATACGCCAATCAGCATGGTGCTGACCGTGAGCTGCTGCACATGACAAAGGAAATCGGCGAGCTTCTGGAAGATGTGGAAGGCTATCGTCTGCCGGTCAAAACAGAGCGGCTGCTGCTGTCCTATTTGGAAGAAGAAGGCCGTTATGATAAAGCGGAAGACAGCTTGTACAGGCTCTGGGAGCAGGGCGAGCAGGTGGTGTATGAGGGAAAAGGGCTGTACGAGCGGCTGCTGCTCAAAACGCCGGAGGAACTGGAACGCGGAGGTCTCCCGCTGGAGGAAGTGGTGCAGGGCCAGATTGAATGGAGCAGGCTTACAGCAGAAGTAAAAGAGGAGTCGGGGACGCGTTGAATTCGCCTATCTTTATTGTTGATGCTTTTACAGACCGGGCCTTTTCAGGGAATCCTGCGGCTGTATGCCTGCTGAACGGCCCTGCGGACGAGGAATTTATGGCCCGGACGGCTGCGGAAATGAATCTGTCGGAGACGGCCTTTCTTTGGCCTGAAGCGGACGGGTACCGTCTCCGCTGGTTCACGCCTGCAGTCGAAGTGAATCTGTGCGGGCATGCGACCTTGGCCAGTGCACATGTGCTGTGGGAGACAGGCCGCCTGGAGCCTGCTGCCGAAGCGAAATTTTACACCCGCAGCGGATTGCTCCGGGCAGGGAAATCTGAGGGATTGATTTCGCTTTATTTTCCCCCGTACGGGCTTACTGCCTCTGCTCCGGTAACGGGACTGGCAGCAGCGCTGGGAATCCGGGAGGAACAGGTGCTGGAAACCGTCCTCTATGCGGACAATGTTCTGGTACTTCTGGAGGATGAAGCTGTCCTTAAGGGGTTGAACCCGGATTTTCAGCAGCTGGCCAAGCTTCCGCCAAGGGCTGTGGCAGTTACTGCAGAAGCAGCAGAAGAAGGAGCGGATTTTGTATCCCGTTTCTTTGCTCCGGGGGTCGGCGTAAATGAAGATCCGGTTACCGGATCGATGCATACGGCTCTCGCACCCTACTGGTCGGCCAGGCTGAATAAGACACAAATGACGGCTTTTCAGGCGTCCAGACGCGGGGGCTTTCTGCGGCTGGAAGTCAGCGGGGATTGTATAACTTTGTCCGGGCAGGCCGTAACGGTGGTCAGCGGATGGTTTCATGCTATAATGTAGTGACATTCAGGAGAGGCAAGCTCTCCATTTTTGAATTGCGAAAGTGAGATGTACTCTGTGGAATCTTTAAAAGAATTGGTTGAACAAGTCATAAATGGCCGCACCCTGATTACCGCTACCCTGAGCCAGCTGCGCAGCAAAGGTGAAGCCTCCTTCACCAAGGTTCAGATCAAACCGGTTGAACTTAAGGGCAAGCTGCATTATCAATTTGCTTATACTGTCGGACCTAAGGTGGAGCACCGGAATATCCCGGCGGAAGAAGCTGCGGAGGAAATGTTCACCCTGCTCCGGGAGACATTCCGCCAGGCATTGCTCTGTACAATAGAAGCTGATTATCAGGTGCTGATCAGCAAGAAGTACAAGGTATCCATCCTGACCAAATCGCCCAGCAAGCAGGAAGCGCCGGATTTGGCCCATAACCGCCGGAAGCAGTATATCCTGGATGAAGGAGAGCCTGTCCCGTTCCTGGTCGAGCTGGGGATCATGAACAGCGAAGGAAAGGTGCTGGCCAAAAAGTACGACAAGTTCCGCCAGATCAACCGTTTCCTGGAGATGGTGGAGGATGTGCTCGGCGACCTGCCGGCAGGACGGCCGCTGACAATCGTGGATTTCGGCTGCGGCAAATCCTATCTGACCTTTGCGCTTTATCACTATCTGGCCATCCGTGAACGCAGGGAGCTGAATGTGGTCGGCCTTGACCTCAAAGCTGATGTCATTGCGCATTGCAGTGCACTTGCAGGCAAACTTGGTTATGACAAGCTGTCCTTCCTGGTCGGTGATATTGCCGACTACAACGAGCTGGATCAGGTGGATATGGTTGTAACTCTGCATGCCTGCGATACAGCAACGGATGCCGCACTGGAAAAGGCAGTACGCTGGGGCGCTTCGGTTATCCTCTCCGTACCCTGCTGCCAGCATGAGCTGTTTGGACAGATCGAGAATGATGTGCTGAGTCCGCTGCTCTCGCACGGGATCCTCAAGGAACGGTTCTCTGCACTGGCAACGGATGCGATCCGGGCCAAGCTGCTCGACCTCATGGGGTACCGCACCCAACTGCTGGAGTTCATCGATATGGAGCACACGCCGAAGAACATTCTGATCCGTGCGGTCAAAAGCGCCAGCGGTGATAATGCCGCCAAATGGCGTGAATACAGCGCATTCCGCGATTTTCTGGGGGCAAAGCCTTATCTTGAGCGCGTCTGCGCAGACCTGCTTCCGGCTGAAGGGCCGGTGCAGGGTTGAGGCACCTGTGATGATAGTCCGCCGACGGCTTCTGCTCCACTTAGCGGAGTTTCAGTACAAATATAGTGTAAACGGTCTGCCTCCTGATGGAGCGCAGGCCTTTTTTTTGTGTATAAGGTCTATTACTTCAGGGCAAATATGGAAACACTGTGGATGAAACGCGCAAAATTTCCGGACGGAAAAATGTATTTTGTAGTATGAATTCACTTTGTGCAATAGAACGCTCATATAAGGTGACAAAATTCGTTCTATTGTATTTCGTGCAGCAGATTTCGGGATTATGGACCAAAAACAGACAAATGGCAAAATTCAAATGCACTAACTGCAGCAGATGCTGTTTTTTGGCCGATTAGGAAGAACATCTGCTGCAAAAAATGCAATAGACAATCATGCCGCACTTTCGCGGAAATTTTTTGCAGAAAGCGCAGCGGAGAATTAGCAGTATGAAAGTCAGAAATGTAAGGGGTACCTATGCACAGGAGTATCGGGTTTCGGAAAAAAGTGGAGACGGCAAGGCTGTCTGTCAGTGCAGGTCTCATCATTGCTGCAGGGGCAGGCGGTTGTCTGCTGCGCGGTATGTTTTTTGCCGGGGAGATGTATCTCTTTCTGACAGTCTGGTTTGTGCTGTGCGCCTTCTGGGCAGGACTCTGGCTGCTGGCAGCAGCCCTGGAAAAACCAACGGTCGGAGTGTCCCGCGCAAACGGAATAGGAAGAAGGCATGACTGGGCGGCGTTACTGATGCTGGTCTGTCCGGCTGTTATGTTCACTTTGTATGCTGTCCACGGGCTGCGGACTCCGTTGTCCGCTCAAGGAACGGCAGATGAAATGCTGCGTTGGGGGCTGTATACCGGCTATGCTGCTGCTGTATATGTTTGTGCCCGGAGTATTCGGGGCGGCCGCTTGCTGGCAGCAGTCTGGCACCTGCTCGGAATGGCTGTCAGCCTGAGCGCTCTGCTGGCGGTCTGCGGCGTGCTGGAGCTGCCTTATGCAATAGCTCACAGCCAATCGCCGGAGGTCAGTGCCACAGGCGCAAGACTTGGCGGACTGCTGGAGTATCCCAATGCCTTTGGTGCGGTGATGGCTGTGTTTTTGCTGGAACGGCTGTTTGCTGCTGCCGGACACACAAAACTGAACAGCGGGGCGGAGGGAAATGCAGGCGGGCAGGGGATTGCAGAGGGGACCGCGGGTGAGCTGGCAGTTGCAGGCGGAGTAAGGGGCGGACATGCGGGGAGTGACATAGCGGGCGGAGAACACGTCCAGACGGGTGTAGCAGGAGACAGTCAGGCGGGTGTAGCAGGAGACAGTCTGGCGGGTGCTAGTGTAGTTGCGGAGGGGAAGAAAGGTATTGGTGGAACCGGGGGCCAGCAGGCCGGGGCAATACGGCAGCTGCTGCGCATGCTGCCGCTGTTCCCGTACGCCGCCGCGCTGCTGCTCAGCGAGTCGCGCGGCGCGATGCTGACGGCGGCCTGCGCCAGCGCCGCCGTCCTGCTCTGGAAGCGGCAGCTCACCGCGCCGCTTCTTGCCGCAGGCGCCGCGCCCGTGGCCGCCGCGGCGCTGCTCTACCGCCAGCTGGCTCCTGCCGCGCTGGCGGTAGAGCCTGTACCCGGCCTGCTGCTGCTGGCCGGGCTCTGGGCCGGCGCGCTGTCCGCCGGCCTGTGGCTGTGCCGCCGCAGCTGCTGCGCGGCGGGCCGGGTCCGCGCCGCCGCGCTTGTGCTGGCGGCGGCAAGCTGGACGGCGGCGGGCACCGCCGTCCAGGAACAGATACGCGGGCGTATCACCGGACCGTCTCCGACGGTCTCCGCCCGCGGGCTGTTCTACCGCGATGCCTGGAAGCTCGCGGGTGAGGCACCCTGGCTGGGCCAGGGGGGCGGGACGTGGCGGAGCGCGTATCTCGCCGCCCAGTCCCGCCCCTATGTGGGCAGCCAGGTGCACAGCGGTTATCTCGACATCCTGCTGAACACAGGGATAGCCGGTCTTGCCTGCTGCCTGCTGCTGCTGCTGTCGGCAGGCTGGCTGGCGGGGAGGTACGCCCCAAGGCTGCTCCCGCCGGTTCTGGTAATCGTCCTGCACGGGGCGGTCGATTTTGACTGGAGCTACAGCCTGGTCTGGCTGCTGCTGTTCCTGCTGCCGGCGCTGGCGCTTGCCGGGGCCCGGAGGGCAGAGGCCGGGACTTCTTATGAGAACGGACCTGTTTACAGGAGGAATTCAGGTTCTGCCCGCAGTCTTTTCAGCAGATGCCCTGCATTCCTCTATCCGTTACATCAGAAGCGGCTTATCCTCACGGCCCGTCTGGGTCTCTGCTGCCTTTCAATCCTGCCGCTACTGCTCTCCGTCCGCATGCTAATGGGGGAGAGCTTATATGATCAGGCGGGAACGGTTCAAGAGCCGGCTATGCGGCTTCAGTTGCTCCGGCAGTCGCTGGAATGGAACCGGCGCCAACCGGCAGCGGCCTTAAGTTTGTCCCGCCTGCTTCCGGCCGCTGAAGCAGAAGCTGTGCTGCTTGGCAGCCTGCTGCATTCCCCGGGGAATGCGGCCCTGCACTGGGAACTCGCCGAGCGGGCTATGAAGAGTGATAATCCGGGAGAGGCGCTGCAATGGATACGCAAAAGCCTGCAGCTGGATGTCTTTAATGCCGGGAAGAGGATAGAGGCGGCCCGCGGCATGCTGGCCATGAGCAGGCAGAAACTGCTGGAAGGAAAGCGGAAAGAAGCGTTAGCCAGCGCAGCAGCAGGGCTTGAGCTGCTGCGCGGTTACCGCCTGCTGGCAGTGCAGGAAGAGCACAAAGGGGCGCAGCATAACGACCGCCTGTTCAGAATTACCGAAGAAGCCGGAGAACTGGAGCTCCGGCTCCGGCAGGAGATGCGGTCAGCTTACGTTATGTAAGGCCGGCAGATCCAAATGGAAGGGCTGCAGGCTGCTGATCGCGTATAAATAAGTCGGGAATTCATGCTCAAAAGCTTAATTGGAATTTCGCCATTTAATTACGTCCAATTTCCTGATTTACGACAATTAGTTAGAAATACTCCATCTATTTCGGACCACACAACCATATGGTGGCGATTTCTATGAAATTAAATGGAGTTTTTCCCACTGGCATCGTAAATCTGGTGATTACAGGAGAATGAAGTGGAGAAATTCCCATCCGTCATTCATGCCGCTCTATCGCGGCATTGCAGAAGAGTGGATGCAGAGGCTGTCTGCTCAATGGGTAACTGCAGCTATATTCTGTATCCATGAGTATTTGGCGTGGCTATCAAAAAAATCGATCTGGTGCTGTAATCCGCGTTTCAGGCATTTATTCCCCTCGAAATAAACCAGGAATATACATAAGGGATAACGACGGCAATCAGCAGTGCAGCAACGATGAGACTGATTGACAGTGCCTGCGGCATGAAGGCCCCCAGGATGATGAGCAGGCCGCCCAGCATCCACATAAAGCCTGAGAAACGGTGTGTCTTCCGCCATACCTCCGGATTTGCGAGCGTCCACGGTGTGCGGATTCCCGTCAGGTAGTTATCCCTGATCTGCGGCATGAAATTGCCGATCACCACAAACAGCAAACCAACAGCAGCCATGGCTGCTTTACCTGCATGGAATTCATGCCCCAGCCCTTGGGCTACAATCAGCACCAGCATGGTATCGAACAGGACGGCCATAGCCAGCCGGATCATTTTATAGGCGTTTTCAAATTTTCTATAATTGTCTTTCTTGGGATCGATCCGTCGTATGAACTGCATACCAATAGGAAATACAAGGCCCAAAAACCCCGTTAATGCGATAACCGAACCCTTGCTCCAGTAAGTGTTGACTTCACCGGTAATACTGAATTGTGCAGGGAGCTGCTCCGGCAGCTGTCCGTAATGAAGCAATGCGTATCCCACCGAGAGTACCCCAAGAATAACTATAAGCGTGTCCTGCCACTTCCATCTGAAATCATTCATCCTGCTCAGCCTCCTTGTCAGATTGCTGTTCCTGTTCCTTGCTGCGGTCTGCAGAACTAATCTCCGGGTGTTTTCCCTTTCCCGTCCCGGTTAATTCCAAAAACCAGCCAAGCACCTCTTCGAGCACCGTTGTATCCAGTGAATACAGGATAAATTGGCCCTTGCGTTCATCCTGTACGAGTCCGGCGTGCTTCAGTGCGCTGAGATGATGGGAGATGCTGGGCTTTGACATTTGAAAATATTCGGCGATCTCTCCGGCGGTCCGGTCCTTTTCCCGCAGCAGCTTTATTATTTGCCTCCGGGTAGGATCAGCGAGCGCTTTGAAGGATTCATTCATAGTCCACCCAGCCTTTCAATATTTAAATAATTATCTAAATGTATAATCGCATTGTTTTTTTATTCTGTCAACGCAAAATAGAGCAGGGCCTCCGGAACCATACAGTGAGGTAATGAGTTTGCCGTTCAGTAGATGTAATAAGTCTGCTGTGCTAGAATAGGCTAGAAGAAGCTGGATACATAGAGCGGCAGAGGTGTAAGCTTCAGTCTCCTGGACGCTATGCCAGGTCCGCAAATTACAGGGAAGGAGGAGCTGCATTTGCATTTTGTATCTGAAGTGATTTCGCAGTTGTTTGAATGGATTCAAAGCCTTGGATACATCGGAATCATGATCGGGCTGATGATTGAAGTGATTCCAAGTGAAATCGTGCTTGCATACGGCGGTTTTCTGGTTTCACAAGAACAGATTAACTATTTCGGGGCAGTTCTCTTTGGCACAGTCGGCGGGGTCATTGCGCAAATTTTCGTATACTGGATCGGCCGGTACGGCGGAAGACCTGTGCTTGAGAAATACGGCAAGTATATTTTTATCAAGAAAAAGCATATCGACCATTCGGAGCAATGGTTCGAAAAGTATGGTACAGGCGTTATTTTCACCGCACGCTTTATTCCCGTTGTGCGCCATGCGATATCGGTTCCGGCCGGGATTTCCCGTATGCCGCTCGGTAAGTTTACCTTTTTAACTACTCTTGCAGTTATTCCTTGGAGTGCACTGTTTGTATATCTGGGCATGAATCTGGGTTCCCGGTGGGAAACCATTGATGAAGTAGCCGCACAATATACACGCGAGCTGATTCTCGGCGCTCTTGCTATCATTATCGTCTATTTTCTGTTCAAGTGGTACAAATCCAAGAAGAAAGGTAGTGCAGTATGAAACAGAATGTAGCTTATAAATTCGGCCAAGGCCTGACTCCCCGCCAGTTCGTCGAAGGGATGACCAAAAACCAGCAGGCATTTGAATCCTGGTACGAGAAGTTTAGCTGGTCTGATGAAGAGGACCGCGCATATTTCGAAAGCCTGAACCACCGCGATGATCTGCGTGTGCTGATCCTGGCAGCTGACTGGTGCGGCGACGTAGTGCGCAATATTCCGGTTGTGTTCCGTATTCTGGAAACGGCAGGTATGAAGACGGAAGTGCTGATTCTGGAAGAGAATCTGGACATTATGGATGATTTTCTGACGATGGGCGGAAGATCGGTCCCGGTCGTTATTTTTGCAGATACCGGCGGTTATGTGCTTGGACAGTGGGGCCCGCGCCCTGAACATGTACAGTCCTTGATGAGAGAATTCAAACAGAATAATCCTGACCGTGAAGCGGCGGATTACGACAGCAAGATTGCTGAAGTACGTAAGGCAATGGGACAGGCCTACGGGGAAGGGACGGAATCGCACGCAGTTATTGCCAAGGAGCTGCGCAGCCTGATCTCCGGCTTCTGATTGCTATGCTGAATATCCGTTCTTACAACCTTGGACCGCTGCAGACCAACGCCTATTTGCTGACAGGTGCTGATCCTGGCCGCGGTGTCATCATTGACCCCGGAATGAATCCCGGAGCTCTTCTGCGTGCGATAGAAGGCATGGAGATTGAAGCGATTCTCCTCACGCATGCCCATTTCGACCATATCGGCGGTGTGGATGAAATCCGCAAAGCCAAAAATTGTCCCGTATATCTGCATGCACTGGAGAGCGAATGGCTGGGCAGCCCCAAGCTGAACGGTTCGCTGATGTGGCCGGAGGCTTCTCCGCCGATCAGTACAGAGCCTGCGGAATATGATCTGGCAGAAGGACAGGTACTGAAGCTGCTGGGATTGACCTTTAAAGTCATGCATACGCCAGGCCATTCACCGGGGAGTGTCAGCTTTCTGTGCGGCAATGACCTGTTTGCCGGGGATGTGCTGTTCCGGCAGGGCGTTGGCCGTACGGATCTTCCCGGAGGCAGAGAGAGGGATTTGATTGACTCCATCCGCGGCAAGCTGTACCGGCTGGATGATGAAGTCAAGGTGTATCCCGGTCACGGACCCCGTACAACGATCGGCTATGAAAAGCAGCGCAATCCCTACGTTCCCATGCAGTAGCTTTTATCTGCCCATAGGAAGGCCTATTCCTGGAATTTCAGCCACGGGATGAAGGTTATTTTGCATCTTTCGGCATAATCCGGGAAATTAGAGATGGACAAGGGAATACAAAGTTGCTACAATAACGTTAATTAAATGTAACATTTACCTCGCGAAGCACGCAGACTGTGGAATAATCCCGGTTTGCGTTCTTTTTTTGTGTTTATACAGGCTGAACTGCATGGGAGGAAGAAGATTGAAGGATGATAGACATAGATATAACGGTATGGACTATGCCCGGTTAGGGAAATACGGATATATAGATGGTACTTATGAAGCCGGGAGTGCGCCTGATGAATGTATTGAGAGCAGTCCGGCACAGGTAGTGTTTTGGAGTTTCCCGTATGGCAAGGGACAAGTCCAGCCATGGCGGCGCAAATTATGGCAGCTGCAAAATAATCAGGACACGGAATGAACGATTCCCTGAACTGGTTCGTATTACAGGTGTAAATGAAGGGAATGGGGGAGCAGATGGGCGACAGCACGCTTACGAGAATCAGACTCGCACAGCAGGGCGATCCTTCGGCGCTGTCCTTGCTGCTGCATGAGCATTATACCTTTTTGTATAAATATTTAATCAAGGCCACTATGAACCCTTCGCTGGCCGAGGAGCTTGTCCAGGATACGATGGTGCGGTGCATGGAGAAGATTAGCACCTACAACGGCTCTTCCTCCTTCTCTTCATGGCTGATTACAATCGCAACCCGCTTGTATATCGACAGGAAGAGGCGCTGGAGGCTTGAGGCGAAATGGCTGCAGGAGCAGAATGTACACTCTGTACGCTGGAGGTTCGAGAGCCGCAATATGGAGTGGAGCGATGTGCTTGAGGCGCTGTCACGCCTGTCCTCTCCGCAGCGGGTAGCGGTCCTGCTCAAGCACTACTATGGTTACAGCTATGATGAGATTGGCGATATTCTGCAGGTTCCTTCCGGCACGGTCAAGTCACGCGTCTCTGCCGGTCTAACCCAACTGCGAAAGGAGCTCAATGAAGATGAAGCCTGACAATGAAGAAGAACTGCTGCGCAGATTGAATTCAGACCTGGCACGACTGGATGCGCAGATAGATAATATTTCCCCGCCCTCTCTGCCGGAGATGGAGCATTTTATGGCTGCCGAGGCTGTCCGCAGACGCCGCCAGAGCCGCATGGAACTGAAGCTGTTTCTGCTGGTAGCTCTATTCCTGCTGGGCGCTGCTTTGACTGCACTGGGGTCTGCACCGGTTATTTACTGGATTTTTCAGGCCGCATTTCCGCTTGCAGCACTCAGCGGCTTCATAGCTAACAGAATCAGGCTGCGGCGGGAGGATGCTGACAAGTGAATGAACTGCGTGAAGTGCCGGTTTGGTTGTGGTTATGCATTGCTGCAGTACTGCTGGTGCAGGGAATTTGGCTGTTCCGGACGGAGCAGCAACGGGGCAAAGGGAGGAGAGCCTGGTTCTGGGGGATCTGGGGGCTGACGGGGTTTCCCAGCCCGGCGGTCTGTTATCTTCTGTTTGTGGTTTGGCCGGAAGCACGCAGAAGAAAGCAATAATAGGAGAAATTTGTTTCATTTATACGAATTTTCTGAAAATTTCTGAAGAATTCCATTGAACAGCCCTCCAACTGCTGGACAGCTCTATCTTTTTTTAGTAGACTGTTGAAACAAGCAGGACCATGATAGATTTTAGGTCAGGAGGTAGGACGATGCTGCGTTTAGGAGAGAAAATTGTCATTGTCGCGGATGCTTTTGAGCAAAGTCTTCCTATCGGAGACTACGGCTACCTGATTGCTTATGACCGCAATCCTGACAATGCGTTTGATTATGTCATTCGTGTGCCTCAAGCGAACAGAAATTTTTATGTTACGGCAGAGGATATCGAAGCGGAAGAACAATTGCTGGTAGCTGAAGCAGAGAGAGCGACGCATGAAGCGTTGATCGATTATGCTTTGTCAACACATAACGAGAAGCTGTTCCATCATCTGATGAACGGTGAAGACGCGGAAGCGGAAGAGACAGACACAACAATCAAAGAAAGTATGTCCCAAGCGGAATTCATCAAGCAGGTGAACCTTCGCGCATGGATTTAAGATATCCCCGAATTTATATACTTTCAGATACATTAAGCTAGGCCGGCGAAAGCCGGCTTTTTTGTATATTTAGAAAGTATACCATTGGGGCCCCCGCAAAGTACCTGAATACGTATCGAAGCAACGCTCCACTTTGTCCAGAGACAAGCTCATTGAATTGTCCCGGCTTCTACAATATAATTAAAAACGTTATCCGGGCGCTTTAGCCCTTTAAACAGGAGGGATATTTCTTATGAGCATCACTGTCAAAGATGTGCAGCATGTGGCCAGGCTGGCCCGCCTGCAGTTAAGCCCGGAGGAAGAGGCTACCTTTACTGAGCAAATGAATGCTATTTTACGATATGCTGAGAAATTAAATGAGCTGGATACGGACAATGTAAAGCCCACGACACATGTGCTGCAGGTCAGCAATGTCATGCGTGATGATGTGGTGAAGGACAGCCTTTCCCAGGAGGAAGCGCTGCTGAACGCACCGGAGGACGAAGACGGCCATTTCAAAGTTCCCGCTGTACTGGAGTAATTATACCGAGAGGAGGAAGTATGTTGAGCCTGTTTCAATACCGTTTGCCTGAAGTACATAACATGCTGCACAGCAAGGAGATCTCTGTCAGCGAACTGACGGAAGTGTCGCTTGCTGCCATTGCCAAGCATGATGCCAAGGTGCATGCATTTTTGAGTCTAAATGAAGAGGGCGCCCGTCAGACGGCACGGGCCCTGGATGATAAGCTGGCTTCCGGAGCAGCGCGCGGCCTGCTGTTTGGTCTTCCTGCCGGGATCAAGGATAATATTGTGACCAAGGGGCTGCGCACGACCTGTGCCAGCCAGTTCCTGGATAACTTCCAGCCGATTTATGATGCTACAGTAGTGTCGAAGCTGCGTCAGGCGGATGCCGTAACGATCGGCAAGCTGAACATGGACGAGTTCGCCATGGGCGGCTCCAACGAGAATTCCTCTTACGGAGCTGTGCGCAATCCATGGAACCTGGAGCATGTTCCCGGCGGCTCCAGCGGCGGGTCGGCAGCAGCCGTGGCGGCCGGTGAAGTATTCTTCGCCCTGGGTTCTGATACCGGCGGTTCCATCCGCCAGCCAGCCTCCTATTGCGGCGTAGTCGGCTTCAAGCCGACATACGGTCTTGTATCCCGTTACGGTCTGGTCGCTTTCGCTTCCTCGCTGGATCAGATCGGTCCGGTTACCCGGACTGTTGAGGATTCCGCATATGTGCTGCAGGCTATTGCCGGCTATGACGCACAGGATTCCACCTCTGCAAAAGTAGAGATTCCGGACTACTTGAGTGCGCTCACCGGTGATATTTCGGGTCTGCGTATCGCCGTACCGAAGGAATATATCGGCGAAGGTGTAGAACCGGCCGTGCGTGAGAGCGTGCTTGCTGCGCTTAAAGTACTCGAAGGTCTTGGTGCAGTCTGGGAAGAGGTTTCCCTGCCGCATACCGAATATGCTGTTGCGGCTTATTACCTGCTCTCCTCGTCGGAGGCATCTTCGAATCTGGCGCGTTTTGACGGAGTCCGTTATGGCGTGCGTGTGGATGAGGGCGGCGGCCTGCTTGATCTGTACCATAATTCCCGCAGCCGCGGATTTGGCCCGGAGGTCAAACGCCGGATTATGCTCGGTACCTATGCGCTCAGCTCTGGTTATTACGATGCTTACTATTTGAAGGCGCAGAAGGTGCGCACTTTGATTAAGCAGGATTTTGATGAAGTATTCCAGAAGTATGATGTAGTAATCGGACCGACTGCCCCAACTCCTGCGTTCAAGCTGGGTTCGCAGACAGAAGATCCGCTTACGATGTATCTGAATGATATTCTGACCATTCCGGTCAGCCTTGCCGGAATCCCGGCAGTCAGTGTTCCGTGCGGATTTGCCGGGGGACTTCCTGTCGGTCTGCAGATTATCGGCAAAGAATTTGATGAGAGTACAGTGCTGCGCGTAGCGCATGCCTTTGAACAAAATACAGATCACCACAAAGAGCGGCCGCAGCTGTAATCTGCGTTCTCCGAAGGAGGGAAAAGGATTATTTATGTCTAAATACGAAACGGTCATTGGTCTGGAAGTCCATGTAGAGCTTCACACGAAGTCCAAAATTTTCTGCGGCTGCTCCACGGAGTTCGGTGCACCGCCCAATACACATACTTGTCCTGTCTGCCTCGGCCATCCCGGCGTGCTGCCGGTGCTGAACCGCCAGGCGGTGGAATATGCAATGAAAGCGGCAATGGCGCTGAACTGCACCATCGGTGATGTCAGCAAATTCGACCGCAAAAACTACTTCTATCCGGATTCACCGAAGGCTTACCAGATCTCGCAGTATGATCAGCCGATCGGCCTGAACGGATGGATTGATATTGAAGTGAACGGCGAAAGCAAGCGGATCGGGATCACCCGGCTTCATCTGGAAGAGGATGCCGGCAAGCTGACTCACGTAGACGGCGGCTTTGCTTCGCTTGTTGACTTTAACCGTGTCGGAACCCCGCTGATAGAAATCGTTTCAGAACCCGATCTGCGTTCGCCTGAAGAGGCACGCGCTTATCTGGAGAAGATCAGGGCCATTATGCAGTACTGTGATGTTTCTGATGTGAAGATGGAAGAAGGCTCCATGCGCTGTGATGCGAACATCAGCCTGCGGCCGGCAGGCCAGGAGGAGTTCGGAATCCGCGCGGAGCTGAAGAATATGAACTCCTTCCGGGGTGTTCTGCGCGGACTGGAGTATGAACAGTTCCGTCAAGGCGAGATTCTCGACGATGGCGGTGTAGTCGTGCAGGAAACCCGCCGCTGGGATGAAGCACAGGGCAAGACCCTGTCCATGCGCGGCAAAGAAGAGGCTCATGATTACCGTTATTTCCCTGATCCGGATCTTATCGTGCTGCATATTGACGATGCCTGGAAGGAAGCGATCCGCGAGACAATTCCCGAGCTTCCGGATGCGCGTCAGGCCCGCTACAGCGAAGAATACGGTCTCACTGCCTATGATGCAGGTGTGCTGACCTCCTCCAAGCCGTTGGCTGATTTCTTTGAAGGCAGCCTTGCCTATACGAAGGATGCCAAGGCTGTCGCCAACTGGATGATGGGGGATCTGCTCGGCTATCTGAACAGCAGTAATCTGGAGTTGTCCCAGGTGAAGATCACTCCGCAGGGACTCGGCGAAATGATCGGCCTGATTTCCGGAGGAACGATCAGCAGCAAGATTGCCAAAACGGTCTTCAAAGAGATGCTGGAGAGCGGAAAGCTGCCTGCGGTAATTGTTGAAGAAAAAGGTCTGGTGCAGATCAGTGACGAAGGAGCTATCAAGAAAATTGTCGAAGACGTTGTGGCTGCCAATCCGCAATCAGTGGAGGATTACAAGGCAGGCAAACAGAAGGCTATCGGCTTCCTGGTAGGACAGGTTATGAAAGAGAGCAAAGGAAAAGCTAATCCTGGATTGGTTAATACGCTGCTGGCGCAAGTGCTGAACAGCTAGAATCCGTTTTAGGGTAATATATTATAGGATTTTAGCTCAGGGCTTGTCGGCAACGGCAGGCCCTGAGCGGCATATAAGGGGAATGAGCGGATGCGAACAATAACCAGGCTTAATCTGCAGGATGATTATACTTTAGGTGAGCTATGGAGCCTGCAGCATAAGGCCTACAGACTGGAAGCGGAAATGATAGGGTTTAATGAAATCCCCCCGCTGATGGAGACGAGAGACATGCTGGGGGCCTCCAAGGAGGAATTCTTCGGCTGTTTTGACAGTGATGAGGAATTGATGGGGGCGGCGGCAGTACTGGAAGAGTCGCCGGGCCGGCTGACCGTTACCCGGATGATGGTGAATCCGGACCATTTCCGTGAAGGAGTGGCCGGCAGCCTGCTGGAATTTGTATTTGAACATTTTAGCGGTATGAAGCAGTTTATTGTATCAACCGGCAAGCTTAATGTCCCTGCTGTTACACTGTACACCAAACACGGATTTCTGCCTGCCGGTGTGGAGGAAGTGGCTCCTGGTGTTGAGCTGATTGAATTTCACCGGAACGGCAGGCTTTGATGCATAACAAACGTAAATCTTATGGAAGGAGGCATCCTGAAATGAGTCCTGATCAACGGCCCGGTTCCCCGATGTCCCCTCTGGAGGAAGAGCGGAGTAATTCTGCTGCGGAAGGATCGCAGGATGCCGGAGAGCAAAAGCCCCGCTTGATTCCCCCGCGTCCGAAACGCCGTCCCCGCAAACGCAAGTTTATTGCCGGGCTGCTTGCAGCTTTGATTCCAGGGACAGGGCATCTTTATTTCGGGCTTCTCCGCAAAGGGATTTCCTTTATTTTTGTGATTTTGCTGGATATTGCGGCCATGCTGTATTTCTCATCGATCGGAATGCAGATTAATGTGCCGTTGCTTGTCCTGCTGGCTCTGCTGATTCCGGTACTCTATTTTTACAATGTGTTTGATGTGCTGCAGTCTGCTGACCGGATACTTGCTGCTTCTGCCGGGCAGGAGTCTGATACTCCGCTGAATCCGCAGCCTGCACCCTCCAAGCGCCGTTCTTTGATCAGCGAGCCTGGAATCTCCTTTGGGCTTCTGCTGCTCATCGGCGGAGTGCTGATGTTTCTTTTCCGTCAGAAGCCGCCTTGGCTGCAGCAGTTTATTGAAAATTATGCAGGTCTGGTGATGGCAGCCGTTCTCATCTTCGGAGGCCTGTGGCTGGGTGTCCGCGAAGTCCTGAAAGGATGGCTCACTTACCGGAGAAATGAACGCCCCCTGCGCCGTGTCGGCAGATATACGGCAGCGGTACTGCTGACTGGCGTGGGGATTCTGTTACTGCTGGATTCCTTATACGGGACAGACCGCATGTTCCTGCTATTGGATTGGTGGCCAATCGTTCCGGTATTATGGGGGCTGGAATATCTGCTGATTTACCTGTTCTCACGCCGTATGTCTTCTCCTGCGCGCGGTTACAGAGCCCGGATGGATTTGCGGGGGATCGTAACTTCGCTTGTACTGGCTGCCAGTGTATTTATCGTAGCCGAACAGGAGCATTACCTGCATTTATGGAATCGCGTCAGCCTGAATTTGACGGCTGCTGCTGTCGATTACGGTGAAGCTGAAGGAAGCAGGTTTCAAAAAGCGCCGCTGGTCGTTCCAGTAGAGCTCAGCACCGCCAAAATAACCGTCGACGGCATCAACGGCGATATCCTGCTTCATCGTGCACCTGTGGAAGATGTGGTGATTACAGCTACCGTTTGGGTGGATCAGCTCGAAGGACCGGTAGCGGAGGCTATATCGGAACAGTCTTTTGTGGAAGTTACTGAAGGCACTACCATCAAAATCACTCCCCAGACCAAGGCTTACGGAGACTCCGGCAAAAGGCAGCCGCGGATGGATCTTGATATTTCGCTTCCGGAAGACCGCCGCTTTAATTTTGAAGTACGCACGATGAACGGCGGCATTACGCTGCAGAATGTGGAAGCTATCGCGGATATTTCCCTGGAGACCGGTAATGGTGAGCTGATTTTGCACAGGGTGCTGGGAGATGTAAAAGGAAAGACGCTTAACGGTGCTGTCAGGGCCCGGACGGTGCAGGGGAATATTGAGCTGTCTACGGGCGGCGGTGATATGAATGCCTGGGATGTGACAGGGGCCGTGAAGCTGTCGACAACGGTAGGGAACATATCGGCAGTGGGCAGCAGTGACGAGCTCGATCTGGCCAGCAAGAACGGAAATCTGGAAATTGACGGTGCCCGAGCGAAGCTGCATGCAGAATCCCTGAACGGCAAAATTGACATCCGCTCGGAGTTTTTTGGCGGGGACTGGGATGTGTATAGCGCGGTAGGCGATATCAATCTGTATGTGCCTTCGGCGGGGAGCTTTACCGTTGAGGGATCGAGCGGCTATGGCAACATTACTACCGACCTGCCCGGGCTTACCATTGACAAAAAAACCATCTCCGGTGAGATCGGAACAGGCGAGTTCAAGCTGCGTGTAGAAGGAAACAGTAACCTAAATGTGAGGGAATATTGAAAAAAGTAATTTTTATTATATAATAATGAATATAATATACTTACTTCGTTGACAACATTGAAAGCCGGGTCTTACAATTGCAGTAGTGTTCAACTATTATGTTTTTTAATTAAAAGGCGGTGGAATTGATGGGTAGTGGCGTACAGCATGCATTGGAACAACTGAAGACTACCGGTGTCCGTATTACGCCTCAGCGTCATGCGATTCTTACGTATCTGATGGAAGCGTTGAATCATCCTACGGCAGACGATATTTACCGTGCGCTGGAGCCGCAGTTTCCAAGCATGAGTGTGGCAACTGTATACAATAATCTCAAAATGTTCATGGAAGCCGGCATGGTCCGCGAGCTGACTTATGGTGATAATTCAAGCCGTTTTGATGCCAATGTGTCCGATCATTATCATGTCATCTGCCAGGAGTGCGGTAAGATTGAAGATTTCAGCTATCCTTCGCTTCATGAGGTGGAAGAGCGTGCTGAGCAGGCGACGGGCTTTAAGATTCACGGATTACGCATGGAGCTGTATGGTGTGTGCCAAAGCTGCAGCGAGAAGCCGCACTGAGGTCATAAGGAACAGCCGCTTCAGGTCACTAAGAGATGTCAAAAGAATTAATAACGTGTGGTATCCGTGAACCGGAAGCCTCACGTTTTTATTTTTTTGCGGACGTCGAGGTTTTTAATCTATGAATAACATTCCAGTAGATTTACGCAACCAAAGGCACTACTATAGCGTATAAAATAAGATTGGCCATTGTCAGCTTTTACAAACTTTATTTATTCGTTTGGAGGATATATTTTGAGCAGAAGACAGAGACACAACCGCACCAAAAAGCGAGGAAGTCTTTACCGCCGTCTGTTAGGCCTTGTCGTTATAGCGGCAGCCGCACTTTGGGTAGTTTATTATGTACTGCCGAACCGTGCACATATTGATCCCGACTGGAAAGGGCTTGAGAAGCCTGTTTTTGTCAAAGGAGAGCTCACGGGCTATTCGGCAGCCGGTACAGGGGAGGGGCTGCTGCTGCCGCTTCCGCTGCTGCAGGAATACGTGGATTCTTCCATCCGTTACGAGGATGAGAGTAAATCAGTCATTCTGTCGACAGACAGCGAGCTTTTATATATGCAGGAAAACTCCACTTCAGCCAGTCTGAACAACCAGCCGCTCCAGCTGAGGCTCGCTCCTGAGGTGACGGACGGAGTAACCTACCTGCCTGCGGATACACTTGAGGATTTGTACGGGTTCGAGGTTGAGGAAGATATCGCTACCGGGGCTGTTCTTCTAATGACTGCCGGAGAGACTGTGCCGCTTGGAACGGTAAAAGGCGAGAGCGGGGACCGGACCAAAGCACTGCGCAGTGAGCCTTCCGTTCATGCACCCATTATTGAGGATATGTCCCCTGGAGCCGAGGTGAGAATCTGGAATGCCGACAATGAGGACTGGCTGTACGTGCAGATGAGCAGCGGTTATACCGGTTATGTCAAAGCCGGCGACATCACTCAGGACGGACAAAAGACAGTTGAACAGCAGCCGGCCGCCCCTACCCGGGCGGAGCGGAACTGGAAGGGCAAGGCCGTTAACATGTACTGGGAGGCTGTGTATGAGCGTAAGCCTAATCCGGCTGAGTTCGGCGAGCTGCCCGGCGTTAATGTAGTTAGCCCAACCTGGTTCAGTATTATAGATGTGAATGGCAATGTTCGGAGCCAGGCGGACAGCGCTTATGTGCAGTGGGCTCATAGTAGGGAAATGGAGGTTTGGGGGCTCCTCAGCAACAGCTTTGATGCTGACCTCACAACTGAAGCATTATCCACCTATGAGAGAAGGATGAATACGATCGTACAAATGCTGGAATACGCCGATTTATACAAGCTGGATGGCATTAATATTGATTTCGAGAATGTGTACACCAAAGACGGAGAGAATGTTACCCAGTTTATGCGCGAGCTGAAGCCGATGGCCCAGGCCAAAAATCTGATTGTTTCCATCGATGTAACCCCGAAGTCCAACAGTGAAATGTGGTCCTTGTTCCTTGACCGCCGTGCACTGGGGCCGCTCGTTGATTTTATGATGGTTATGGCCTATGACGAGCATTGGGCGTCCAGCCCTACAGCCGGCTCTGTAGCTTCGCTGCCGTGGGTGGAGCGTTCGGTCTCCCGTATCCTTGAGGAGGATGACGTCCCTGCTGAGAAGCTCATTCTGGGTGTGCCTCTGTATACCCGTATTTGGACGGAAACTACAGAGAATGGCGAAAGCAAGGTAAGTTCCAAAGCGGTTAGCATGAACGCCGTTCAGAAAATTATTGCTGAGAAGAAGCTGACGCCTGTCTTGGATGAAGAAGCAGGACAGAATTACGTGGAGTATACGGAAGACGGAGCTTTGCGCAAAATATGGATTGAAGACAAGCTGTCTCTTTCATCCAGAGTAGAGCTGGCGGAGTCATTCGGGCTTGGGGGATTAGCCTCGTGGAACCGCAGCTTTGCCATTCCGGAAGCCTGGGAGGCGCTGGAGAAGATTCATCAATAACCTTATACAGCATTCATTTGCAAAAACAAGGGGCTCCGATATCGGAGCCCCTTGTTTTATTTGAACAGAATAATTTGTTGTCTTTAAGGATGTAATTGCCGGCTTTCCAGCTGTTCTGCAGTGATGGTTGCAAGCAGCGGATCCCGGGTGAGCAGGGTGTGGCAAAACATGCACCGGTCAGTTTTTCCCAGCATCTTGGTGAGCTTGCGGCATTCCGGGCATTCCAGCTGTACCGCGCTTGTTGAGAGCATGCCTGCCCAGAAATAGATAGCGAGGCTGGCCATCATTGAGATTAAACCGATAACCAGACCGATTGCAGCAAATACTTTTCCGGCTGAGCCCCAGAATACGATTCCCGCCGTTCCCAGGATCATCAGACCCATTCCGAGCATTGTAAGCAGAAGTCCCCATGTGCGAAAAGCATTGATTTTGGCTGATTTAAGCTTCATGAGTATTTACTCCTAACTAAAATATAGTTCGGCTGTCCAGAAGGAACTGACATAAATATGTAGAATAATTATATTTAAGAGAATTATAACTGACTTGACGCAAAATCGCCATATTTGATGGAGGGAAGTATGGAACTATCCAATTTAACCCTGATTAGTGGAGAAACCTTCGATGATAATGTTTTGGGAGCTGTTGCGCTGCGCGGGCAGGGGGAGGCTCCGTTCCAGAGTGCGCTTCTTCATGATTTTGACATGGTCGTCTTGATGCTGCATGAGGAGGAGGACAAAGAGCGTACGATTACCCATACCATTGCCGGTGAGAGACGGACCCAGGCTGTGCATGTAGGTTTGGCTGCGCTTGAGAGGGCTCTGATGGCAGGGGATAATAATGAGCTCATTACCACCTTGATGGCAGGCGATGTGATTTGGGACCCGCAAGGAGTGCTGGGAGAAATGCGCCGGGAGATTATACAATTCCAGGGTGCCCTTAAGGAACGGGTGTTGTTCATGGAATTTGCCCGTTTTTTGCATATGTATGTGAAGTCCAAACGTTATCTGGATGCAGGCTGTACCATGGATGCATACAACTGTGTGCTGATGGCTTTGTATCATTGGGCAAGAATTGAGGTCAGCGAAGCTGGGAAATTTCCTGATCCTGCAGTATGGGAACAAGTAAAGAGAATGAATTCCTCTGTCCACAAGCTGTATGAGGAGCTTACTGTCAGTACCGAAACACTTGACCAGAGAGTCGAGCTTATTATGCTTGCCTGCGAGTTTGCGATTATGTCCAAAATGGCTGATTGCTGCGTAATACTGCTGAACATCCTGGGCAGCCGCAAAGAATCATGGAGTATACAGGAACTGCTGCAGCATTCAGGGCTGAGTCCGCTTGGAGCAGAATTGCCGCTCGTGCTGCGTAAGCTGGTATCCCGTACCTTAATAAGAGAAATAACAGTATGGGCCGGAGATCCGGGAGAGGGGCGTACTGTCCGTTACACATTATAGAATGGATGCGGTTAGAAGCCGCCATTTAGGCCCGGTCTGACAATATAATTATCGTTTTGGATAAGGAGAGGCTGGGTGGTCTCTTTTTTTGTTTGTGCAGAGACAGGATGGGGAACAATGAAAAGAATATTTATGGTTGACTCAGGCGTTAATGTTGTGATAAATTATAACTCGTCCCTCCGACACACTGCAGAGCTGAGAAGCGGACAGTGATCAACGGAAAAAAGAAATCAAAAAAAGATGTTGACAAAAAAGAGGGCTGCATGATATATTATAAAGGTCGCTGCTGACAAGCGGCGGTGCTGAAAAAGAGAACTTGATCTTTGAAAACTGAACAACGAGTGAGTATCGGAAATCACTTCGGTGAGATCCAAAATGAGAATGCAAATTCTCGTCAGATGTTTCAAAATGAGCTATCGCTCTTTTCAATACTAATTGGAGAGTTTGATCCTGGCTCAGGACGAACGCTGGCGGCGTGCCTAATACATGCAAGTCGAGCGGAGTTAATTTGAAAGCTTGCTTTCAAATTAATTTAGCGGCGGACGGGTGAGTAACACGTAGGCAACCTGCCCCATAGCCTGGGATAACTACCGGAAACGGTAGCTAATACCGGATAATTTCTTTTTTCTCCTGAAGGAAGAATGAAAGACGGAGCAATCTGTCACTACGGGATGGGCCTGCGGCGCATTAGCTAGTTGGTGAGGTAACGGCTCACCAAGGCGACGATGCGTAGCCGACCTGAGAGGGTGAACGGCCACACTGGGACTGAGACACGGCCCAGACTCCTACGGGAGGCAGCAGTAGGGAATCTTCCGCAATGGGCGAAAGCCTGACGGAGCAACGCCGCGTGAGTGATGAAGGTTTTCGGATCGTAAAGCTCTGTTGCCAGGGAAGAACGTCCGGTAGAGTAACTGCTGCCGGAGTGACGGTACCTGAGAAGAAAGCCCCGGCTAACTACGTGCCAGCAGCCGCGGTAATACGTAGGGGGCAAGCGTTGTCCGGAATTATTGGGCGTAAAGCGCGCGCAGGCGGCGATTTAAGTCTGGTGTTTAAACCTTGGGCTCAACCTGGGGTCGCACTGGAAACTGGATCGCTTGAGTACAGAAGAGGAAAGTGGAATTCCACGTGTAGCGGTGAAATGCGTAGAGATGTGGAGGAACACCAGTGGCGAAGGCGACTTTCTGGGCTGTAACTGACGCTGAGGCGCGAAAGCGTGGGGAGCAAACAGGATTAGATACCCTGGTAGTCCACGCCGTAAACGATGAGTGCTAGGTGTTAGGGGTTTCGATACCCTTGGTGCCGAAGTTAACACAGTAAGCACTCCGCCTGGGGAGTACGGTCGCAAGACTGAAACTCAAAGGAATTGACGGGGACCCGCACAAGCAGTGGAGTATGTGGTTTAATTCGAAGCAACGCGAAGAACCTTACCAGGTCTTGACATCCCTCTGAATCCTCTAGAGATAGAGGCGGCCTTCGGGACAGAGGAGACAGGTGGTGCATGGTTGTCGTCAGCTCGTGTCGTGAGATGTTGGGTTAAGTCCCGCAACGAGCGCAACCCTTGACTTTAGTTGCCAGCAGGTCGAGCTGGGCACTCTAGAGTGACTGCCGGTGACAAACCGGAGGAAGGTGGGGATGACGTCAAATCATCATGCCCCTTATGACCTGGGCTACACACGTACTACAATGGCCGGTACAACGGGAAGCGAAGCCGCGAGGTGGAGCCAATCCCAGCAAAGCCGGTCTCAGTTCGGATTGCAGGCTGCAACTCGCCTGCATGAAGTCGGAATTGCTAGTAATCGCGGATCAGCATGCCGCGGTGAATACGTTCCCGGGTCTTGTACACACCGCCCGTCACACCACGAGAGTTTACAACACCCGAAGTCGGTGGGGTAACCCGCAAGGGAGCCAGCCGCCGAAGGTGGGGTAGATGATTGGGGTGAAGTCGTAACAAGGTAGCCGTATCGGAAGGTGCGGCTGGATCACCTCCTTTCTATGGAGAATCGTCTTCTGCAATGAAGACATTCAAATCTTAAATCTAACCGGTCGGTTAGTTACTCACTCGTTGCTCAGTTTTGAGAGTTTAAGCTCTCAAAATTCTGTAACTTCTATCGACACAGCTGTGATCGACCAGAACTTACAGAAACTTGATCCTTGAAAACTGGATACCGAAACGAATTTGCGTTTTAGAACATTCCTTTAAGCTGAACTTGTGTAAACAAGTGAAGATTTAATAGCGATGCTGAAAGCGAAGGTTTTCGATTGTGAAGCGACTTTTGGCTTTGAATATTCTAGCGTACGGAGTGATCCGGACGCGCTATTCAAAACAAGATGAGCGAACAAGCGAAACACCGTAGCGTTGGTTAAGCTAATAAGAGCACACGGAGGATGCCTAGGCGCCAGGAGCCGACGAAGGACGTGGCGAACAACGAAACTGCCTCGGGGAGCTGTAAGCAAGCTTTGATCCGGGGGTGTCCGAATGGGGAAACCCGGCTGTGGTAATTCGCAGTCACTCACATCTGAATACATAGGGTGTGCAGAGGCAGACCAGGGGAACTGAAACATCTAAGTACCCTGAGGAAGAGAAAACAATAGTGATTCCGTCAGTAGCGGCGAGCGAACGCGGAACAGCCTAAACCAGGGGGCTTGCCTCCTGGGGTTGTGGGACGTCTCACATGGAGTTACAAAAGGTTAGGTTAGGCGAAGAGGTCTGGAAAGGCCCGCGATAGAGGTAAAAGCCCTGTAGCCAAAAGTTTAACCCCTCCGAGACGGATCCCGAGTAGTGCGGGGCACGTGAAACCCCGTATGAATCCAGCAGGACCATCTGCTAAGGCTAAATACTACCTGGCGACCGATAGTGAATCAGTACCGTGAGGGAAAGGTGAAAAGCACCCCGGAAGGGGAGTGAAATAGAACCTGAAACCGTGTGCTTACAAGAAGTCAGAGTCCTCTATATGGATGATGGCGTGCCTTTTGTAGAATGAACCGGCGAGTTACGTTTAACATGCAAGGTTAAGGTGAGAAGCCGGAGCCGCAGCGAAAGCGAGTCTGAATAGGGCGATTAAGTATGTGGACGTAGACCCGAAACCGTGTGATCTACCCCTGTCCAGGGTGAAGGTGCGGTAACACGCACTGGAGGCCCGAACCCACGTACGTTGAAAAGTGCGGGGATGAGGTGGGGGTAGCGGAGAAATTCCAATCGAACTCGGAGATAGCTGGTTCTCCCCGAAATAGCTTTAGGGCTAGCCTCGGTGAATGGAGTGGTGGAGGTAGAGCACTGATTGGGTGCGGGGCCCGCAAGGGTTACCAAGCTCAGTCAAACTCCGAATGCCATTTACTTCTTGCCGGGAGTCAGACAGTGAGTGCTAAGATCCATTGTCAAAAGGGAAACAGCCCAGACCATCAGCTAAGGTCCCCAAGTGTGTGTTAAGTGGGAAAGGATGTGGAGTTGCACAGACAACCAGGATGTTGGCTTAGAAGCAGCCACCATTGAAAGAGTGCGTAATAGCTCACTGGTCGAGTGACTCTGCGCCGAAAATGTAACGGGGCTAAACACACCACCGAAGCTATGGCTTGATGCGTATGCATCAGGGGTAGGGGAGCGTTGTATGTGGGTTGAAGGTGTACCGTAAGGAGCGCTGGACAGCATACAAGTGAGAATGCCGGTATGAGTAACGAAAAGATCAGTGAGAATCTGATCCGCCGAAAGCCCAAGGTTTCCTGAGGAAGGCTCGTCCGCTCAGGGTAAGTCGGGACCTAAGGCGAGGCCGACAGGCGTAGTCGAAGGACAACAGTTTGAAATTACTGTACCACCGTAATCCGCTATGAGCGATGGGGTGACGCAGGAGGGTAGTGACGCGGACTGATGGATGTCCGTCTAAGCAGTGAGGCTGGTGTGCAGGCAAATCCGCACACCGTAAGGCTGGGCTGTGATGGGGAGCGAAAATTACAGTAGCGAAGGTCATGATCTCACACTGCCAAGAAAAGCCTCTAGCCAGGAGAAGGTGCCCGTACCGCAAACCGACACAGGTAGGCGAGAAGAGAATTCTAAGGCGCGCGGAAGAACTCTCGTTAAGGAACTCGGCAAAATGACCCCGTAACTTCGGGAGAAGGGGTGCCTCGGTAGGGTGAATAGCCCGAGGGGGCCGCAGTGAAAAGGCCCAAGCGACTGTTTAGCAAAAACACAGGTCTGTGCGAAGCCGCAAGGCGAAGTATACGGGCTGACGCCTGCCCGGTGCTGGAAGGTTAAGGGGAGTGGTTAGGGGTAACCCGAAGCTATGAACCGAAGCCCCAGTAAACGGCGGCCGTAACTATAACGGTCCTAAGGTAGCGAAATTCCTTGTCAGGTAAATTCTGACCCGCACGAATGGCGTAACGACTTGGGCGCTGTCTCAACGAGAGATCCGGTGAAATTTTAATACCTGTGAAGATGCAGGTTACCCGCGACAAGACGGAAAGACCCCATGGAGCTTTACTGCAGCTTGATATTGAATTTGGGTACGATCTGTACAGGATAGGTGGGAGCCGTAGAAGCAGGAGCGCAAGCTTCTGTGGAGGCGCCGTTGGGATACCACCCTGATCGTATCTAGGTTCTAACCTGGTACCCTAAGCGGGTACAGGGACCGTGTCAGGCGGGCAGTTTGACTGGGGCGGTCGCCTCCTAAAGAGTAACGGAGGCGTTCAAAGGTTCCCTCAGAATGGTTGGAAATCATTCGAAGAGTGCAAAGGCATAAGGGAGCTTGACTGCGAGACCTACAAGTCGAGCAGGGACGAAAGTCGGACTTAGTGATCCGGTGGTACCGCATGGAAGGGCCATCGCTCAACGGATAAAAGCTACCCTGGGGATAACAGGCTTATCTCCCCCAAGAGTCCACATCGACGGGGAGGTTTGGCACCTCGATGTCGGCTCATCGCATCCTGGGGCTGAAGTAGGTCCCAAGGGTTGGGCTGTTCGCCCATTAAAGCGGTACGCGAGCTGGGTTCAGAACGTCGTGAGACAGTTCGGTCCCTATCTGTCGTGGGCGCAGGAAATTTGAGAGGAGCTGTCCTTAGTACGAGAGGACCGGGATGGACGTACCGCTGGTGCACCAGTTGTTCCGCCAGGAGCATGGCTGGGTAGCTACGTACGGACGGGATAAGCGCTGAAAGCATCTAAGCGTGAAGCCCCCCTCAAGATGAGATTTCCCAACTAGTAAGACCCCTTGAAGACGACGAGGTAGATAGGTTGGAGGTGGAAGTGCAGCAATGCATGGAGCTGACCAATACTAATCGGTCGAGGGCTTATCCAAAAACTAACACACAAATTCGTTTCGGATTCAGTTTTCAGGCGATCAAGCCTGGTAGTAATTTTCCCTGATAGCTCAGTTGGTAGAGCACTCGACTGTTAATCGAGTTGTCACAGGTTCGAGTCCTGTTCGGGGAGCCATTTGGAGAGGTGTCCGAGTTTGGCCGAAGGAGCACGATTGGAAATCGTGTAGGCGCCACAAGCGTCTCGAGGGTTCGAATCCCTCTCTCTCCGTAGCAATACCTTTATGAAGTACACAAGCATGGCCCGTTGGTCAAGGGGTTAAGACACCTCCCTTTCACGGAGGTAACAGGGGTTCGAATCCCCTACGGGTCACCATTTCTTCTTTGAATTAGGGATGAGAATCCCAAAGGGTTCGTTGGAGCATAAGCTTCGTGAGCATTACATCGCAATCTCGTAGCGCAGCGAAGAGTATCCCCTACGGGTCACTATTTTCCTTCTAAAAAAAGACTTGCTTTTGTAACGGAGATATGGTAAGATAATTGAGTTGCTGCTTTTATATGGAGGCTTAGCTCAGCTGGGAGAGCATCTGCCTTACAAGCAGAGGGTCGGGGGTTCGATCCCCTCAGCCTCCACCATGAATTCTTAAATGAATAAATTTTTTACTGACGCGGGGTGGAGCAGCCCGGTAGCTCGTCGGGCTCATAACCCGAAGGCCGCAGGTTCAAATCCTGCCCCCGCAATTGAACTACTTTATATCTTTTCTTCTTGGAACCGTGGTGTAGTTGGCCTAACATGCCTGCCTGTCACGCAGGAGATCGCGGGTTCGAATCCCGTCGGTTCCGCCATTTAGTGGCTTAACATTATGTATATGGCTCGGTAGCTCAGTCGGTAGAGCAAAGGACTGAAAATCCTTGTGTCGGGGGTTCGATTCCCTCCCGCGCCACCATGTAATTTACAAAAGAATATGCCGGTGTAGCTCAATTGGTAGAGCAACTGACTTGTAATCAGTAGGTTGGGGGTTCAAGTCCTCTCGCCGGCACCATCTGTGGAGGCTTAGCGAAGTGGCCAAACGCATCAGACTGTAAATCTGCTCACGTACGTGTTCGGTGGTTCGAATCCATCAGCCTCCACCATCTTTAGGGGCATAGTTTAAAGGTAGAACAACGGTCTCCAAAACCGTTGGTGTGGGTTCAATTCCTGCTGCCCCTGCCAATGAAACATTTTAAAGCTTAATATGGCGGCCGTGGCGAAGGGGTTAACGCACCGGATTGTGGTTCCGGCATTCGTGGGTTCGAGACCCATCGGCCGCCCCATTACTTTAAAAGTGGTTTCGGAATATTGCAGTACAAGTTAATATGGCGGCTGTGGCGAAGGGGTTAACGCACCGGATTGTGGTTCCGGCATTCGTGGGTTCGAGACCCATCAGCCGCCCCTTTATTATCAAAAAAAAGAATATTGGGGATTAGCCAAGCGGTAAGGCAACGGACTTTGACTCCGTCATGCATAGGTTCAAATCCTATATCCCCAGCCATTTTTTTATGCGGACGTGGCTCAGCGGTAGAGCATCGCCTTGCCAAGGCGAGGGTCGCGGGTTCGATTCCCGTCGTCCGCTCCATTTATGGCGCCATAGCCAAGTGGTAAGGCAAAGCTCTGCAAAAGCTTTATCCCCAGTTCGAGTCTGGGTGGCGCCTCCATTGATTTTTGTATCATCCATATAATACGCCGGCGTGGCGGAATGGCAGACGCGCTCGACTCAAAATCGAGTGGGAAACCGTGGAGGTTCGAGTCCTCTCGCCGGTATAACTGAAGCAGGGTTATCTTCCTTAATAGGATGGTAACCCTGCTTTGCTATTCCTAATGAAATTACCTGACACTACTATAAGTGTACCAGCTTACCGCAAAATGCCCGATTGCGAATAGGGCTGCGGGGACAGCAAAAAGCAAAGCGTTCAGCCATACGGCCAGGAGCATAAAGTAAAAGACCGGAAATAACGCCATTGGAACCGGAATAAAGCCTAACGGTTGAAACAATATCGCATATTCTCTACCTCTCCAGAAAAAACGAATCCAGCACAGATAATAAATCATTAAACAGATGAACATTAACCCTATTAAAATGTTAACAGGCTGCTGCGAAATCTTTTGACCGAAAAGGATAGGCAGTGTAAAGCAGGTAACTTGGCCTGTTCGCTCCAATATAGTAAAGATTATGGGGGGAGGAGACTGATTGTCCGGAATGTTATGTGGGGGGAAAAATAATAAAAAAAGATTAGGCAGCAGAACCAACAGGGGCAAGATAAACCCCTTGAGGTGTAGACCCATATACAAACCCCCATCTATTTTCAGATAGCTATAAACTAATGAAGTGAATGAAAAATGTCAATGAAGTTTCTAATAAGCGGCGGTAGAGGACAAAAAATTGAAGGACTTACAGGTGTGGAAAAAAAGGGTACTCCATGAGCCATCAACGCCTCAGGAGTACCCTTGTTTATATAACCAGAATGATTAAGGAAGCTTATTGCCCGCTGCACGGTAAATTTCATACCATTCCTGACGGGTCAATGTAATGTCAGAAGCTTTGGCAATGTCGAGCAGGCGCTGAGTGTTGGTGGTTCCCACAATAGGCTGCATATGTGCAGGATGTCTGAGCAGCCAAGCGATGGCAATCGCGGTATCAGCGACACTTTTTTCCTCAGCCATACGGTTGATTACTTGGTTCAATTCAGGAAATTTATCGTTGCCCAGGAAGACCCCTTCAAAAAAGCCGTATTGGAATGGAGACCAAGGCTGAATCGTCATATCATGCAGACGGCTGTATTCCAGGATACCTCCATCATGGACAACTGAAGCAGAGTTCGTCATATTCACATTGAAGCCCGCATCAATCATGCCGGTAACCATAATGCTGAGCTGCAGCTGGTTGAAAAGAAGGGGCTGTTTTACATTTTTCTTCAGCAGTTCGATTTGCAGGGGATTCAGGTTGCTGACACCGAAGTGCTTGACCATCCCTTTTTGCTCCAGATATTCAAAGGCTTCAGCAACTTCCTCAGGCTCCATCAGAGTATCGGGACGGTGCAGCAGCAGCACATCTACATAATCTGTCTTCAGACGCTTCAGGCTGTTCTCTACAGACTGTACAATATGCTCCTTGGAGAAGTCGAAAAAGCCGTTGCGGATGCCGCATTTGGTCTGGATCATCACTTGGTCACGGAGCCCGGGACTAGCAGCCAGAACATCGCCGAACACTTCCTCAGCTTTGCCTGCAGCATAGATATCAGCATGATCGAAAAAATCTATTCCCGCCTCTACTGCACTATGGATGTGCACATCGGCCTCTTTGGAGGACAAATCGGCAATCCGCATACATCCCAGCGATATTTCAGCAACCTCAAGTGCGCCGTTGGCGACATTAATTCTTTTAACCATTCGAAATTCACTCCTCAGATGTAAGTATAGTCTAAAGTGTAGCCCTTAGAGTTAGGTGTAAGTCAACAGATTTTTAAAGCGCTTTTAATAGAGCGGAAATGGTGTTACCTTAGAGAAGGAACCGCAGCCACACAGGAGAAGGGAGCTTTTATTGTGGGATACAGCATAAAAACCATATCACAAAAAACCGGGCTAAGCCAATATACGCTGCGTTACTACGAACGGGAGGGTGTACTTCCGGTAGTATCGAGAGATGCACACGGCAACCGCTGCTTTCATGACGAGGATCTGGAGCTGCTCTCGCTGATCCGCTGCCTGAAGGATACGGGAATGCCGATTGCCGAGATCAAGCAGTTCGTTGCGCTGTCCAAGGAAGGTCTGGACACACTGCCCGAGCAGCGGAAGCTGCTCCAGGAGCATAAGGTTCAGATTGATGAAAAAATCAAGTTCTTCCAGAGCTTTGCGGAGAAGGTGGAGCATAAGATTGCTTATTTTGCTTCGCTGGAGAGAGAAGCGGACACAAAAGCTACCTAAAATAGGGTGAATACCGCAGGACACGCGGCGGAACCGCTGCAGCTGCAGCGGAAGAATTAGCCTTTATGGCGAATAGATTAAAACAGCCTCTGTACGACCGGAATATCCTCCGGTAATGCAGGGGCTGTTAGCGTATAGAGTGCTGGCGACTTTACGAAAAACGCTGCCGGTACTGCCGCGGGGATATGCCCTCCAGCTTCATGAAGCTGGAGCTGAAATAAGGAGCCTGATTGAAGCCAACCTCCTCAGCAATCCGCGAGATCGGGAAGCTGGTCTGCATCAGCAGCAGCTTGCTCTGCTCTATGCGGTAGCGCAGCAGATACTCCATAGGCGAGCAGCCGTACTCCCTGTTCATACAGCGGGCAATGTAGACCGGATGAAAGTTGAGGCTGTCCCCCAGCATGGCAGTAGTAATCTCCTCACGGTAATGGGACCGCAGGAAGGAAGCGGCCTGTCCGGCACATGCCTTGGATTGGGAAGCAGATCGTTCCGGGTTCATCGAGGCAGACAGCTGCTGGAGAATTTCCTGGAACAGCATCTGCTGCTTAAAGCGGACACTGTTCAGATGAGCAGTAGCTTTTAACTGTTCCAGCTGTGCCAGCAGCTCTTCCATACGTGCCGGCTGCAGCAGCGTGGTGTACTGGGGAATGGACTGAATGAATGTTCCCTGATGCGAGCATATCGGTGAAGACGTCTCGGCGGTCTCATCTTCGTCAGGAGTGATGTCTTCAGATGCGGCTGCTGGAGCGGAGGATTCGTGCCAGCCCCCAACAGTCTGGAAATGAAGCCAGTAGTAGGAGGTGTCTTCCCGGCAGTCCTCTGTGCCATAATGATGACAGTCCGGACGCAGAATTAGTGCTTCGCCTGCCCTGACCTCAAAGCTGCGGTCTTCTTCATTGATGTACAGGCAGCCTTCACGGACAACCAGCAGATCAAACCATTTAAAATGCTGGCGGTTCAAATGCCGGTAGCCCGGGCCGCAGTAATTGATTCCGCTGATAGTGTAATGAGGCACAGGCGGCATGGAGAAATTAAGCAGATGCATGCGGAGCATCCTCCTGAACTATGGTTTGATTAATGAAAGTTTAGGTTTCGATATTGCTACATTTCCCCGAGTATATCACCTATAATTTACTTCTAGCAAGGGAAGGTATATAGCCTTTTCAACCATCCTGCAAACCTAGTCATCTGAGAGGAGAAGTTCATTTAGTGAAACCTGGAAAAGGTAAATTCGGTTTATGGATGCTGGCCTGGCCGATTTTTATCGAGATTTTTCTGCAGACGCTGCTTGGTACGGTGGATACCATCATGGTCAGCCGGATTTCGGATGATGCTGTTGCAGTTGTAGGGATCTCCAACCAGCTGTTCAACGCGCTCATCACACTGTTTACTACCTTTGCGGGCGGAGCCGGTATTTTGATTGCGCAGCGTCTTGGATCCGGACGCCATGAAGATGCCCGCACAATAGCAATCATGGGGGTTTCAGTTAGCACCTTACTCGGTATTGCTGTCAGCATTATGATGTTTTTCTATTCTGATCCGATCGCACTCGCGCTGAATGTATCCGGAGATCTGCTTCCTCTTTCGCATATTTACTTGACCTATGTCGGGGGCGGGCTGTTTCTGGTAGGCATGTCTTCTTCGCTCAGCTCAGCGATCCGAAATACCGGTAATACCCGGGGGCCTATGTACACAGGTGTAGCTGTGAATGTAATTCATATCCTGCTGAATTATATTCTGATCTTCGGCATGTTCGGACTCCCGGAAATGGGACTCGGCGGTATTGCTCTATCTACTGTAATCAGCAGACTGCTTGGTGTAATAGTATTGTTGTATATGTTCTGCGGAGCGTTTGAGCGTAAAATCAGACTGCCTGACTTTAAAGCCTTTAACCAAAAGCTGTTTGGTGAAATTCTGCGGATCAGCTGGCCGCTGGGTTTGAACTCCTCGGCTTGGGTGCTGTCACAGCTGGCGATGTATTCGTTCATGGCTATGCTGGGAGCCAAGGAGCTCGCAGCAAGGACGTATTTAAATACGCTGGAATCATTCTGTTTCGCTCTGGGTTTTGCCCTTGCCATGGCAGGGCAGATTCAGATTGCCCATCTCTTCGGTGCCCGGCAGCTGGGTAATGTGTACCGGGGCGCCTACCGCACTCTTTATATCGGGCTGGCGATTGTCGGTGTCAATGTGCTGATCCTGTTCCTGTTTGGCAGAATCCTGCTTGGATTCTTAACCACAGATCAGGAGATTCTGTCGATAGGCATATCACTGCTTGCACTAAATCTGCTTCTGCAACCCTGTAAAATGCTCAACATGGCCATGGGCAACTCCCTCAATGCCATAGGCGATACCCGCTTTACGATGACCATCTCCATCCTCTCCATGTCGCTGGTAGGCGTAGGCGGCTCTTATCTGCTGGGGATTGAAGCGGGATGGGGGCTGACCGGTATTTACTGCAGCATGATTGCGGATGAGGCGTTAAGAGGCGTGCTCGTTCTGCTTCGCTGGCGCGGGCGGAAGGTACTGTATGCAGCAGAGGCAAAGGCTGCCAGTAACACAGCTGCAGAAGTCTACTCCAGCTGAAGGTGTAAGAGCTCAGATGAACAGCTTATGACGGGGAAAAGTAAAAAAGAGGCAGTCTCCTTTTGCATTTGGAGATGGCCTCTTTTTTTGCTGACACATTAATTGAAGTCATGGTGCTGAAGTGAAATACGCTGATACAATTCCCGCCAACACTTGCTTGTAACTGCTCAAGTCATATGAAGAGTTATTTACCTTAACCTTGGCCACTTCAAGACCGTTATATATCTCTTCCTCCAACCGGCTTCTGGCCTCCAGAACCTGCAGGGTGCCTTCTAACCCCTTACAGCCCCGGATTTTTCCATATCCCTGACTAGTATAATATTCTATAAATCCCTCCGACCAGGCTGCGGGCCTTTCCTTAACTGCCTTCCGGAAGGAATAATCCAGATCGTTCTGCTCCACGTAAATTAACAACGGATTCAGCTGCCGGACAACCGCCGCCAATTCTTCAACATAACTTACAACATCTTCTTTCCCGGCATCGTATTTAATCATCCCAACGGTTACCGGGTTTTGGATAAAGCAGCAATCAAAGATAAAGGTGTCCCGGCCGGCTGCAGCACTTTCTGTGAACTTCTTCCACCGCTCAGCGATCAGCTTGCGGTTCTGCTCCAGCGGCAGTTCATATATATCATTTTTGAAAATAGCCTCCATCAGTTCATCCGGAAAATCTGCCCCGTATTCATTTTTGATTTTGCGGTATTCGAGAAAGTAATGCTCACCCTGTCTCAAGGTATGGGCCAGCAAGAAATCTCTATACTGCTCATGGCTGCTCAATAAATTTCCGAATGAATGGGGCGTGAACCAGGCAACACCATCATAATCGGCAGGATGATCCAAATCTCCTTCTACATACAGCCGGGAATTAAGCTTCATATCCGTTAAAATGTCATGAACAAGCCTGGCTGTTGTTGATTTACCCGATCCTGGCAGTCCCTCTATTAAAATCAGCTTTGGTGTCATATTGAAAACCCTCCATTACGTCGTCTTAATTTACTTTGTTGCTGATCCGGAAGGTACGCGGTGAGAGGCCGATCTCTCTTTTGAACATATTGCAGAACTGGGCGTCATTCACGAACCCGGCGGTGGCGGATACTTCAGAAATAGGCATTTGGGTATGCAGAAGCAGGGACTTGGCATAATTTAGGCGCTTCAGCAAAAGATACCTGTGAGGTGAATGACCGAACCGCTCTTTGAATAAATGCCGGAACCGGTCGTAGCTGTAACCTGACATCTCGGAGAGCGAGGAGACCGACAGTTTATGACGGTAATGCTCATCCATATAGTTCAGCACATACTGCATCTGATCCTGTGCAGGGGATTGAAAGCCCGAGCCTCCCATCAGCCGCTGCAGATACACGGTAATCTCGCTCAGCTGCAGGTTCAGCAGTTCCGCGAAGCCGTCACGCTTGCGTTTGAACTCTTCATTCATCCGCCGCAGCGTCTGCAGCACCGTCTGTTCCTTGTCATCCTCAAAAACGCCGGACAATGTACCGATATTGGGATTCCCGCAGTGAAAGCCGATGAACAGCACCTCGGAGCGGGGCTGATGGTTCTCGTCATGCTTGAAATTGGGCGGAATCAGCGCAAAGGAATGGGGCCGGAAATGATAGCTGCGCTGGCCGATACTGCAGGTGCCGAGCCCGTGAATGTAGTAGACCAGTTCGAAGCATTCATGCTGGTGCGGCGGGATGTGGGTATTCGCTTCATGCTCCGCATTGACAATATATAGGACACGATCCATGATGATCCTCCGTATTTTTTATCTTTTAGCCAAATCATACAAAAAGATGACCGAAAGTATATAAATATTTGCTGCTGTATTTGTTATGATCGTATCAATTAAACGGAAGATTCGCAACCTGACTGGCCATCTCGTTCGGAAATTACCCCGTTTAAAGGGTTTCAAACCAATGTAACGTTTGCTTTTGAAAGTAATTTGCTTATATTCAGTAATTTTATGAAATTTCAGCAAAATGATGTATCCGCAGCTGTAACACAAATCGTGCAATTGGTCTTTTATGACATATCTCGGCGGTATACCAACTACAAACAACAGGGGTGTAACAGGAACAAATGAAAAAGAACATTCTAGCTTTATTGTTGCTCACGGTAATGGTCATTGTCACTGCATGCGGAAATAACACAGCAAGTAATGGAAACACAGCAAACACGGCAAACACGGGAAGTAATGCAGCTGGCGGGGAAGCCTCGGGGGACAAGCTGAAGGTTGTACTGCTGATTCCGGGGACGCTTGGAGATAAATCATTTTTTGATGCGGCCAACAACGGTCTGCAAAGAGTAAAAGATGAGCTTGGCGCAGAGACCAAGGTAGTGGAAATGGGTACAGACAAAACGAAATGGGAGCCTACCTTTAACGATATTGCCGCTGAAGACTGGGATGTAGTCATCTCGGGCGGATCGGAAATCACAGAAATGTTCAATATGACAGCTGAAGCAAATCCGGACAAAAAATTCATCAACTACGACACAGATATCGAAGACGCTCCGGCGAACATGTACAACATGTCTTATTCAACCAATGAAGTTTCCTTCCTGGCAGGTGCTGTAGCGGCACTGGCTACACAGTCTGATATGCCGAATGCCAATCCGGAGAATGTGATCGGGTTTGTCGGCGGGATGGATATTCCGGGAATCAATGCGTTCCTCGTAGGCTACATTCAAGGTGCGCAGTACGTGGATCCTGATGTAAAAGTTGCTGTATCTTATGCCGGCGATTTCGTGAACCCTGCCAAAGGTAAAGAATTGTCGCTGATCCAGTACAACTCGGGTGTGGATGTTATTTTCAACGTAGCGGGCGGAACGGGTCTTGGTATCTTTGATGCCGCAAAAGAAAAAACACAATATGCCATCGGCGTCGATTCTGACCAGGGCATGCTGCTGAAAGATACAGACAGTGAAAAAGCAAACCTTATCGTTACTTCTGCGATTAAGAAGATTGACAGTGCGATCCTCGGTGCAGTGACTAAGCTGCAGGACGGAACGCTTGAGATGGGCAAACGCGATGTGCTCGGCTTTGTGGAAGACGGCGTAGGCATTGCGGAGAACGGAATCTACAAAGAAGTATTCCCGGCAGATCTGCAGGCTAAGGTGGAAGAAGTGAAGCAGAAGCTGATCAGCAAAGAGATTACTGTAGACAACGCAATGGGTATGGAAACTTCGGAAGTGGAAGCGATCCGTAACGCAGTTAAACCTTAATGTTATTAAAAATAAAAATTATATAAGTTGAATTTTTTAGCCAAAGCTTAGAGCAGCGGAGGGGAATTTTGGAACTGTAGGAGCGAAGCGATCGCCTTTTTCTCCGGAAGTCCAAACATTTACCGGAGCAGCGATATAAGCCTGGAGTAAAATAGTTCAGCTTATATAAATCTCACGCAGTTGGAAGATCTTCTCCGGAAGTATTCCAGCTGCCTATTTTTTGCAGACCACCAAGTTGAAAGGCGTTGATGAACCATGCAAAACGCTCTGCTGGAAATGCGGGGAATCACCAAGGTATATCCAAATGGCGTCGTTGCGAATAAAGACGTTCATTTTTCCCTGCGCGAAGGAGAAATTCATGCGATTGCGGGAGAGAACGGGGCCGGCAAATCGACCCTGATGAAGATCATATTCGGGATGGAAGAGCCCAGTGACGGAGAGATCCTGATCAAAGGTGAAAAAGTGCGGCTGCAGAACCCGCAGGATGCAATTGACCGGGGGATTGGCATGGTGCATCAGCATTTCATGCTGGTGCCTTCCTTCACCGTAGCCGAGAATATGGTGCTGGGCATGGAGCCGCGTAAAGGCACCAGCTTCAACTATGCGGAAGCGGTGCGTCTGACAGAAGAGACCGCGCGCAAATACAATCTCGCTGTGAATGCCAGGGCAAAGGTAGAGGACCTGACTGTCGGTATGAAGCAGAAGGTAGAAATTCTGAAGGCGCTGGTACGGGGGGCCAAAATTCTGATCCTTGATGAGCCGACAGCGGTGCTGACGCCTCAGGAGACAGAGGAGCTATTCCATGAGCTGCAGGAGCTGAAAGGACAGGGGCACACCATTGTGTTCATCTCCCACAAGCTGAAGGAAGTGAAGGCGATCTGTGACCGGATTACCATTATGCGGGCCGGACGGAGCGAAGGGGTGTTCCAGACGCGCGACGTGAGCGAGCAGGAGATTTCACGGCTGATGGTAGGACGGGATGTCGTTCTGAAATATGACAAGGCTAAGGTATCCGGCGGGAAACCGGTACTGTCGGTCAACAAGCTTAATGTGCAGGACAGCCAGGGAAAAGCTTTGCTGTCTGATATCAGCTTTTCCGTGCGGGAAGGCCAGATTGTCGGGATTGCCGGCGTCGAGGGCAACGGCCAGAGCCAGCTGATCGAGGCGCTTACGGGCGGGCTTCACGGTGTAACCGCCAGCGGAGCTGTAAGTGTACAAGGGACCGATATCCGTGAAATGGATATTCTCGGCATCCGCAACCTGGGAGTATCCTATATCCCTGAGGACCGGATGCGCCAGGGGGCTGCCGGTGAGGCCAGCATTGCCGACAACCTGATCTCTACCCGTTACCGGACCAAAGAGATGAATAAAGGGCCGCTCCTGAACGGCTCCAAAATCGCGGCCCTTGCGGCCTCGCTGGTGGAGGAATTCAAGGTCCGCTGTTCAGGGCCGAAGCAGCAGATCGGGATGCTGTCCGGAGGGAACATGCAGAAGGTTGTCGTTGCCCGTGAATGCTCCACCGGACCGCAGCTGCTCATTGCCGAGCAGCCGACGCGCGGTGTAGATATCGGAGCAGCCCAGTTCATTCACCAGAAGCTGCTGGAGTTGCGTTCAGCGAACTGTGCGACACTGCTGCTCTCGGCCGATCTGAATGAAATTATGGAGCTGAGCGACAGTCTGATCGTCATGTATGAGGGCCAGATCGTGGCCTATTTCGAGGAGCCGTCTGCCGTGAGTGAAGAAGAGCTGGGGTTATATATGCTGGGGATTAACCGGCAGGACAAGGAACAGACCGGGAGGGCCATAACTCATGTTTAAAGTCAAATATTTTGAGGCGATCCGGACAACCGCGGTAATTCTGATTGCGCTGGTCATCGCCTTTATCATCATCTCGCTGGTCAGCGACCAGCCGTTGAAGACCATCGGTATTTTCCTGTGGGAGCCGATCTCCACTAAAGGGCATATCGGGAATGTCATTGAGATGGCCATTCCGCTCATGTTCACGGGGCTGGCGGTCTCCCTGCTGTTCCGGGCCAACATGTTCAACCTGGGAGCAGAAGGGATCTTCTATTTCTCGGGCGTGGTGACTTCCGTCCTGGCGATCCACCTGACGACACTGAACGGATGGCTGCATCCGGTGGTGGCGATTGCCGCAGGTTCCCTTGTGGGCGCCCTGCTGTCGGCCATCCCCGGGATTCTCAAGGCCAAATGGAATGCCAACGAGCTGGTAACGTCACTGATGTTCAACAACATCCTGTTCGGAATCGGACTCTATCTGCTTAATTATCATCTGCGTGATGCCAAAGCGTTCGCGAACGTCTCTTTTAAATTCCAGGAGACGGCGCAGCTGAGTAAAATTTTTACCGGCACACGTATCCATACCGGCCTTATTATCGTGCTTGCGCTGATTGTGCTGGCCCACCTGTTTCTCTACCACACCAAGTGGGGGTATGAAATCCGGATGACCGGGGTCAACCGCGAATTCGCCCGCTATTCGGGGATGAAGACAGCCAAGGTCATTATTCTTGTCCACCTGATCGCAGGGTTTATTGCCGGAATGGGCGGATCGGTGGAAGTGCTGGGCATGTATAACCGGTTCCAGTGGAGCTCGCTGCCGGGCTACGGCCTGGATGGCGCGTTGGTGGCCATGCTGGCCAAGAATAACCCGCTGTCTGTCATCGGTTCCGCCTTGTTCCTGGCCTATATCCGCATCGGTGCCGATATGATGGCCCGCTTGTCGGACGTGCCTTCCGAGATGATCTCGATCATTCAGGCTGTCATCATTCTGCTGATTTCAGCTGAACAGTTCCTGAAGTTCTGGAAGAACCGGATGCTGTTGAAGGAGGCGAAGGCAAGCGCATGAACAGTCTGCTGAATGTTATTTTTACGACCGACTTCGCCTTTTCGGTGCTGCGGGTTACGACACCTATTCTGTTCGCAGCGCTTGGGGCGCTGATCTCGAACCGTGCCGGCATCATCAACATCGGGATGGAAGGCATTATGCTCGTATCGGCCCTGGCCGGTGTCATTGTGAGTGCCTATACCCAAAGTGCCTGGGTCGGACTGCTGGGCGCCGTACTGTCAGGTACGCTCATTGCCGGGATATTGGCCTTCTTTACCTTGAAGTTCAAGACCCATATTATACTCGGCGGGGTAGCAATCAACATGTTCGCCTCGGGAGGAACGGTATTTATTCTGTACCTGCTCAGCGGGGATAAAGGTTCTTCGACCTCCCTGGCCAGCAAGGTGCTGCCGAATGTGCAGATTCCGCTGCTGAAGGATATTCCGGTGCTCGGGCCGATTTTCTCGGGACATCATATCCTGACTTATTTCTCCATACTGGCGGTCATCGTGGTCTACTATCTGCTGAACCGCACGCCGCTGGGTCTGCGTATCCGCTCTGTCGGCGAGAACCCGCATGCTGCGCAGTCGGTCGGTGTCAGTGTGGTCAAAATTCAATATACCGCGCTGCTGCTGAGCGGATTTTTTGCCAGCCTGGGCGGTGCATACATGTCGATGGGTTACCTCTCGCTCTTTACGCGCGATATGGTGGCCGGCCGGGGCTGGATTGCCATTGCCGCTGAATCGATGGGACGGAGTACAACAGTCGGAACGGCGCTTACTTCGCTCCTGTTCGGTGCCGCTGATGCGCTCTCCAATGCGCTGCAGGTGCTGAAGATTCCTGCCGAGCTGATTGCAACGCTGCCTTATGTCGCAACTGTCATCGGCCTGCTGATTTACGCGATCTCTGAGACACGGAAGAAGAACCGGAAGCTGAAAAGCCCGGCTGCCAAATAATACGAAATATGACTGAGTCCACTCTGGGGTGAAGTAACAGCTAACAACAGGTGAGAAGTAACGGAGGGGATTATTATGCCAAAACCAATTATAATTGACTGCGATCCGGGTCATGATGACGCGATTGCCATTCTGCTTGCACTGGCGCATCCGGAGCAGCTGGACATCCGGGGGATCACTACGGTAGGAGGCAACCAGATCCTGGACAAGATTACCGATAATGCCTTGAAGGTGCTGAGCTTTGTCGATGCTGATATTCCTGTAGCCAAAGGTGCGGTAGGGCCGCTGCTCGGCAAGCTGGTCACCGGCGAAGAAGCGCACGGGGAGTCCGGAATGGACGGCCCGTCTCTGCCGGCAAGCAAATTCAAGCCGGTAGAGCAGGGTGCTGTGGAGTTCATGCTGGACATTATCCGGGCTTCTGAGGAGAAGATTACACTGGTGCCGCTGGCGCCGCTGACGAATATTGCCCTGCTGATTACCGCTTACCCGGAGGTCAAGGACAGAATCGAGAAGATTTCCCTGATGGGCGGCGGGCTGGCATACGGAAATGTGACCCGCACTGCAGAATTTAATATTTATGTGGATCCGGAAGCGGCCCGCATTGTCTATGAATCCGGCATTCCGATTGTCATGAGCGGACTGGATGTGACGGATCAGGCGGCGATTTTTGAAGAAGAGATCCTTGAACTGAAGCAGCGCGGCCCGGTATCGGTTATGGTCGGGGAACTGCTGGACTTTTATTCAATATACGGCAAAAAGATGGGCTATGTCGGCAACGCGCTGCATGATCCCTGCGCTGTTGCCTGGCTGCTGAAGCCGGAGCTGTTCCGGTCGGAGCATCTGCATGTTACGGTGGAGACGGAAGGGAAGCTCACCCGGGGGATGACGGTTGCCGACCGGAGAAAGAAGCCGGATCAGGCGGCAAATACAGAAGTGCTGGTGGGTGTGGACAGGGAAGCATTTATGAAGCTGCTCTTTGATTCCCTCGCTGTTCTGGACCGTAAGCTGCTGCTTGCGGCCGGGGGGAACTGACGATGGCAGGCTGGGAGACGCTGCAGGAGACGGTAAGGCTGGAGCTGCTCCAGCGTGGCGAGGAAGGCTGCCGGACAGGCGGGATGCAGGAGAAGCTTGCCGCCGCAGGAACTGATGAAGGGAAGCTGATGGAGGTCTACCGGGAGCTGATGGCGCTTGAGGTGGCTGAGGATTTCCCATACAAAGAGCCATCCGGGCTCCGGGAGATCCGTGACCTGCGGCCGGAAGGTCCGCGCAGGCTTGCGGTCAACTTCACTCCTGAAGTGTGGAGAGACAAGTTCTACGGCGCCTGGCTGGGCAGAAGCGTCGGCTGTGCGCTGGGCAAACCGCTGGAATACTGGGATTATCTCTACGGCAAGGACGGCCGTCCGGGCTGGGAGAATATCGAGCTGTGGTTCCGCGGTGCGGATGCCTGGCCGATTAAAGGTTACACCCCGGGCAATTCGCGGGCAGAGGCGGAATACGGCCTCGGCTTAAGCGACTGGTCCTTCACAAGTACGCGTGAAACGATCCATTACATGGAGAGCGACGACGATATCCGCTACACGGTCCTCGGCCTGATGCTGCTGGAGCAGAAAGGGCTGAACTGGGATTCGTGGGATATCGGCAAGCTGTGGCATAAACACCTGACCTATGCCCAGGTCTGCACAGCCGAGACGCAGTCCTACATGAATTTTGCCCAAGAGACCTCACATCTGAATGGCGGCAAGCCGGCTGACTGGCTGCAGCGGCAGGAGCGGGTGCGGATGCACCTCAATCCGTACCGCGAGTGGATCGGCGCTGCAATCCGGGCCGACGGTCTGGCCTACGGGGCTGCAGGGCATCCGGAGCTTGCGGCGGAGCTGGGCTGGCGGGATGCCTCCTTCTCCCATGTGAAGAACGGGATTTACGGTGAAATGTTCAACGCTGCGATGATTTCCGCCGCTTTTGCCGGCCTGAGCAATGAGCGCATTCTGGAGATCGGCCTCAGTGAAATTCCAGCGACCAGCCGCCTTGCAGCTGATGTCAAGCAGGGGATAGAAATCGCCCGGCAGGCTGAAAGCGAGCGCGAGCTGGTCAGCACGCTGTGGGACAGGTTCAGCCATTATGATCCTGTGCATACGAATAATAACGCCGCGCTTGTTGCCGCTTCGCTCATTTATGGCGGGGATGACTTTGAGAAGGCGGTAGTAACCTCTGTCGCCTGCGGAATGGATACGGACTGCAACGGCGCTACTGTCGGCTCCATTATGGGAGCCAGACTCGGGGCTGCCGCGCTGCCGGCCAGCTGGACCGCTCCGCTGAATGATACGCTGTACGCGGATCTCCCCGGCTTCCATCCGATAGCGATTTCCGAATGTGCAGAACGGAGCTACCAGGTGTTCCTGAAAATCAGCGCGGAGCTTGAAGAACAGAATAAATAAGCCATAGCGGGATGTTTGCAGCTGATTAATAGCTGTGAACATCCTTTTTGGCGTTTTATAATGAGGAAGACGACGCAATTTCAGCTGCTTACAAACGGGACTGCAGCCGGAGATTAGCGCCAAGGAAATGATTCCCATTTAGCCCGGGATGTGATAGCATTCTAATAAGTCATTTTGACTTTCTTATCAGCAGCTTATAACAGGGAACGAAAGGAGCAGGTCCATGTTGAAAGTCGTGATTGTCGATGATGAGCCATGGGTGCTGGAGGGGCTCAGGACAATGGTTGATTGGAGCAGATTTCACTTTGAAATCTGCGGAGAAGCCCTTAACGGTCCGGATGCCCTCAAGCTGATCCAGGAACTGAAGCCGGATCTGGTCTTAACAGATATTAATATACCGGAAATGACCGGCCTGGAACTGATCGCCAAACTGAATGAAAGCATGGACAGGCCGCCGCGGTTTGTGATCTTAAGCGGTTATGACGACTTCCAATATGCCAGGGTTGCACTCCGCCAGAGGGTGGAGCAATATTTGCTGAAGCCCGTTGACGATGAAGAGATGGAAGAGCTTCTCGGAAGGCTGTCAGTAATCATCCAAAATGAAATCGCTTCCAATAATGAGCGCGGGAAAAAGCAGACATTTATCACCAATCACCTGATTAACCGCCTGATCCAGGGCGAGGCGGATGAGCAGCTGCAGCTTATGGCTTCCAGCCTGCTGCGGCTGCAGCCGGATGCGGAGCTGGTCTGTATTATGCTCGCCGCTTCTTCCGCAATCAATCTGGATGGCGAGCTGAACCGGTATTTTCCTGCAGAAGCCGCCTGCTCCTTTCAGGACGGAGCCGGAAGGGCGGGGATTATTGTACAGTCTGGGCCCATCACTCAGGAGAATCTGGCTGCGGCGGTGACCCAGCTGGCCCGGGAGCAGTCCGAACGGCTGCAGGTGCCGGTGATTGCCCTGGTCAGTGACCGGATGCACGGCGGCCAGTCCATACGCGAGCTGTACAACCAAACCCTGGAAGCCTGGAAGCTGAAATGCCATAAGGAGAAGGGCGGCGTTTTTTATTACTGTGACCTTAAGCGCACCGGGTCCGGGCAGAAACGGCCGGATGGCAGGGGCACCAATCTGCTGGAAACGGTTAAAGCGGGAGACCTGGAGCAAATCCGCTTTAGTGTTGAGGAGCTCTTTGCACGTTTTGCCGGGCAGCTGATGCCGGTAGAGGCTGTACAGGCACAAGCAGCACATCTGGAAATGACCCTCTGCAGGCTGATTACGGAGGCAAACGGGGACCCCGCCGTTGTCATGAACAGGCTGCAGGCTGCCTGCGGAAGTCTCGGCGAGCTTTCCAATTATTCCGGTCTCAGCCATTATATGCTTACGCTGTGCACGCAGTCGGCAGCCTATCTGGCGGAGCTCCGCAGGCATAACGAGGGAAATACCATTTTTAATGTCATCCAGTACGTGGATCTTGAATTCCGCAGTAAGCTGCAGCTTCAGGAGCTGGCCCGGAAATTTCATATGAACTCCGCCTATCTGGGCCAGCTGTTCCGCAAAGAGACCGGCCGCAGCTTCAGCGAATATGTGAATGAGAAACGGATTGAAGAGGCCAAGGGGCTCCTGAAGCGGACCCAGCTGAAAATATCGGATATCGCACTGCAGGTCGGATTTTCGAATACGGATTATTTTATCGACAAGTTTAAGGCTGTGGTGGGGGTCGTTCCTTCCGCGTATAAGAATTCGCATAACTGCAAGTAGCATGGAGAAAGCCAGGTGGGCACGAAATGGACAAAAGAAAATTCCGCTTCGGAAATATCGTAAATGACATTCCCCTGAACTATAAGTTTTTCCTCATTTACATCGTAGGTGTGCTGCTTCCCATCATGGTTATCAATCTTGTCTTTCTGGGCCGGATTACCGACCTGATCAAATCCAGAGAACAGCAGAACCTGGAGATTTCCCTGGAACGGGCAAGGAAGGACATTCATGATTATATCGAAGGTGGCGTTGCCGTCAGCTACACGCTGTCCGCAGACAAAAATCTGTATGAAATGCTGGACCGGCCTTACAAGGATTCCATTGAATTTTACAATACCTTTGATGAGCAGCTGCGTGACCGGATGAACAGCTATATCCCGGTGAACAACCAGATTGAACGGATCAGTGTCTTTACAGACAATCAGACTGTCGTTTCCGGAGGCAACTATCAGGTGATCAATCAGAAGGTCCGGGCCAGCGAATGGTATAAGCAGATGAGAGCTTCCAAAAACCAGATTGTTGTTAGCGCTTACCGGATGAGTGAAAATAACAATGCGGTCTCCACGACCCCCACCATGAGCATTATTGAGCAGATGGATAACTACAGCACAGAGAATAACTACGAGAAGCTGCTGCGGATTGATCTGGATCTCAGCAAGATTTATGACGTGATTGTCAGGGAAAAGGATTATCTGCGTCTGTATCTGGTCAATGAACAAAGCCAGATTGTCATGTCCGCGGACAGCGGCTATCAGCGGGTTACAGAAGAGCCTTATCCCCTGTTCGAGCATATCAATGACCGCGGGCCGGATGTACATATCAAGGCGGTAGGAACAGCCAATTACCTTAAAGGATGGCGGATTATCGGCATTACCCAGGGGGAGCGGATTACACAGGCCATCCTGGATATCCGGTTGTACGCGGCATTTATGGCCACTACCATTACGCTGCTCACCAGCGGTTTTATTTACATCATGCTAAGATCTTATAACTACCGGGTCAAACGGCTGTCGAGACATATGCAGAAGGTATCCAATGAGAAATTTGAGCTGATCGGCATCGACGAGGGCCGGGATGAAATTGGCGGACTGATCCGTAATTTCAACATGATGACCACAAGAATCAACTCGCTGATTAACGATGTGTACAAGCTGGAAATCCAGAGTAAAAACCTGGAGATGGAGCGGGTCAGGGCAGAGCTTAATTTTCTGCAGAGCCAGATGAACCCGCATTTTCTGTTCAACACCCTGAATGCCATCCTGGTCGTCTGTACCAAAAACAACTACTCCGATGTTACCGATATTATCAAAAGCTTGTCCAAGCTGCTGCGCCGGCTGCTCAGCTGGAAAGAGGATCTGGTGTCGCTGCAGGAGGAAATGACGTTTATCGAGATGTATCTCAAAATTGAAAAATTCCGGTTCAGGGACAAATTTGAATATGAGTTCGAGATTGATGAGCAGTCTCTGCAGTACAAAATCCCGAAGCTGAGCATGCAGCCGCTGGTCGAGAACTCCTGCAAGCATGGGCTGCAGAAGATCGGCGGGGTAGGCATTATCAAGGTGAAGACCGCCGTGGAGGATAACCGGCTGCAGATTACCGTCTCGGATAACGGGAAAGGCATCGAAGCAGAGCGACTGAAAGAGCTGCTGGCGGCTATCGCTGATGAGGATTCCCCGGGAACAAATATCGGGCTGCGCAATGTGTACCGCAGACTGGAGCTGAATTATGCGGATCAGGTCCGCTTTGAGATTAACAGTACCCCGGATGAGGGAACGGTGGTCACCTTTGGCATTCCCCTCAGGCTGCTTGAAAAGATAAATCCGCTGGAAGGCGAGGGTAAGCGATGACCTACACTGTACTTTTGATCGATGATGAGCCCAGTGCCCTGGAGGGGATGCTGATGTGGATTCCGTGGGAGGAGCTCGGGCTTGAGGTATGCGGAACCTGCGGCAACGGGCAGGAGGGCCTGCGGCAGATGCAGGCGCTGAGGCCCGATCTCGTCATTACAGATGTGAACATGCCGCTGATGAACGGGCTGGAGATGATCTCGGCCTGGCAGCAGGAGGGCGGAACAGGAATCAAATTTGCAATATTAAGCGGGTACAGCGAGTTTGAGTATGCCCAGACCGCGATCCGTTACGGGATCAGCCATTATCTGCTGAAACCGGTGTTCCCGGAAGAGGCGGCGGAGGAGCTGCGCGAACTGATCCGCGAACTGGAGCAGGAAAAACGCAGGGAACTCGTTAACAAGATCGCCTTCTCGGAAGAAGCCGCTGCCTGTATCAAAGGGCTGCTGCTTGAACGGGGGCAGCACATGGCGGAGACTGCGCTGCTGGACAGGCTGTCGGAAGGGATAAGCGCCTGGAATATTGCTTTAATCCAGTGTGCACCTGAGCTTGCCACAGAGATCAGGGCAAGGACGCTATCCCTGCTGGACGGAACAGCGGGAGCATACTTCATTGATCTTGAGGGCGCAAAATATGGCATCGTATACGGGGCTGGGCAATTATCCGCCGGCTGTGACGTAATGCCTGAGCTGCTCATCACTTTGCATCAGGAATACTCCAGCAGCCAATTGCATACGGCCACAGGGTTCTGGACTGAAGAGCTTATCAGGCTGGCTGACAGTTACCATGCGGCGAAGGAAGCCCTGCGGCATTATTTCTACAGACCGCAGCACTCCGGAGTGCTGGCTTATCAGGAGGTGAAGGCCACCCCTTTCAGCCGTGATTATGATCATCTCCGGATGATGGACGGCATTATGGGCGCTATTAACACCCTCGATCTGTCCGGGTTTATTCAGGCGGTCCGTAACACGGCCGACTCATTCCGGGAGGAACTTGTGGAACCTGAGGCGGTGAAGAAATTCGTAATACATATCATGTACAAAATGATGGAGCTGGTGCCTGAGAATGGAGGAGGGCAGCGTACCGCGCTGCAGGAGCAGTTCAAAATTCCCGAGATTCAGCAGCCCATGATAACACTGCCGGCACTAATGGGGCAGCTGTCAGCCTGCGGCGAGAGCGTGATTACCCTGCTCCGGGAGGAGCAGGATGAGCGCTCGCACGGTATTGTACGCGAGATCAACCGCTATATCGGGGAGCACTACCGGGAAAGCTTGAGTATTCAGAAGCTGGCGGAAGTTTTTTATCTGCATCCCGTCTATCTGGGCCAGCTGCTTATCAAGAAGAACGGAATGACCTTCAATGAACAGCTTCATAACCTGCGGATCAGGGAGGCGGCACTGCTGCTCCGTGAGAGCCAGCTCAAGCTGTCGGATATTGCAGAACGGGTGGGATATTCCAGTTACAGCCTGTTTCTGAAACATTTTGAGAAGAAAATGCAAATGGGACCGAATGAATACCGGAACGCAAAGTTCTAAACTTTTTGGGGATACACCTTTAGTTCAGTTCTATTTTCTGTTAAAAATCACCTCTATAATTTAGTTATGTAAGTGCTTACAAATTGAGCTTTCAAAAAAACATGGAGGTGCTTCAATGGGGGGCAAGTCGAAAACAGCGGTTAAGAGTTCCATGATTTTATTGTTATCCCTTAGCTTTGCACTGGCTGGATGCGGCGGTAACAACAATAACAATACTGCAGCAAACGATGAGGAGAGCCAGGGAGCGGCCGCAACTGCTGCGGCAAACACTGACGGCAAAATTGAACCGTTTAACGTAAGCGTCTTCATCGGCCAGGCGGGGCAGCAGCCAACGCCGGACAATAAGATTTACAAAAAAATAAAGGAAGAAACAGGCGCCAGCTTTGATATGGAGTTTCTGGCCGGAGACATTAACCAGAAGCTCGGGGTTATGATTGCCGGGCAGGATTATCCGGATTTGATGACCGGGAATACAAAGCTTACCGCAGCAGGGGCTTATATCCCGCTTGAGGACCTGATTGAAGAGCATGCTCCGAATCTGAAAGCCCATTATGAAGATTACTGGAACATGATGAAGGACCCGAATGACGGCCATATCTATATTTTGCCGAACTACGGTGTATACAACGGTAAAGTCAACAGCTCCTGGTATTCAGGGCCAGCCTTCTGGATTCAAAAGGCAGTCCTCAAAGAGTTCAACTACCCGCAGGTCAAGACACTGGATCAATACTTTGATCTGATCGAGAAATATAAAGCGAAGTATCCGGAAATCGACGGAAGCCCGACGATCGGGTTCGAAATTCTGAATTATGACTGGAAAAACTGGGGTCTGTTCAATGCGCCGCAGCATCTGATCGGTCATCCAAACGATGGCGGTGTAGTTGTAAAGGACGGCGTTGCTGAAATATTTGCAGATAAAGACTACGCCAAGCAGTACTACAAAAAGCTGAGCGAAATGAATGCTAAAGGTCTGATCGATAAAGAAACCTTTGTACAGAACTACGACCAGTATATGGCAAAGCTCTCCAGCGGCACGGTTCTCGGAATGTTCGACCAGCACTGGAACTTCAATGCTGCTGAAGACTCGCTGACTACCCAGGGCAAGATTGAACGTACCTATGTAGGTCTTCCGCTGGTATATGACGAGTCGACCAAAGACTACTACCGCGATCTTGCAGTTCTGAACCTTAACAATGGCTTCGGTATCAGTGTGAATGCCAAAGATCCGGTCAGAATTATCAAGCTGCTTGACACCCTGATTCAGGAAGACTGGCAGAAGACGTTCTCCTGGGGGATTGAAGGCGAAGATTACATCGTTGAGAACGGCAGATTCATGAGAACCCAGGAACAGCGCGACAATGCAGCGGATGCCACCTGGCAGCTGGCCAACAAGGCCAAAGCGATGTTTGACTTCCTCCCTAAAACAGAAGGAAGCTTCAGCGACGGCAACTCCACAGATGCCGCTGCACAGCCTGAAGAATACAAAGCGGGTCTGAAGCCTTTTGACAAGGAAGTGCTTGATGCTTACGGTTTTGACTCTTACGTGGATTTCTTCAGCGAACCGCCTGCCAACCCGGTCTACTACCCTGCATGGTCCATTGACCTTGTTGAAGGCTCGGATGCCAAAATAGCCAGTACCAAGCTGAATGAGCTGCAGACGAAGTTCCTGCCGAAAGCGATCCTTGCCGAACCGGCCGAATTCGATGCTGTATGGAATGAATATGTCGGACAGATCGGCAAAGCCAATGTGAAGGCTTATGAAGACAAGATCAATGAGCAGATCAAATGGAGAATTGATAACTGGAGCAAATAACGGGAGTTTCAGCTTCCGGATTAGAGAGTGGGGGGCCGGCAGGCCTTCCACTTCCTAAATTAAATTGATCGAGTGGGGAGACAACGAATATGGCTGAGACCCTAGAAATAGAAAACGTCGTCCGGCATCCGAAGAAGAACAAAAGGAAGAAAAAACAGCCGATTACCTGGTCTTTGATTAAAAGCCAGAATCAGCTTATTTGGATGTCTGTGCCTCTAATGCTCTATATTATTCTCTTTGCTTATGTACCGGTGTGGGGCTGGACCATGGCGTTCCAGAATTACCGTCCGGGCAAGTCCTTCAGCGAACAGGAATGGGTGGGCCTTAAACAGTTCAGGTTTTTGTTTACCGATGACAACTTCCTCCGGGTGCTGCGCAATACGCTGGCGATGGGGATCATCAACCTGATTCTCGGCTTTGTAACCGCGATTGTACTGGCACTGCTGCTTAACGAAATCAAGAAGGTATTCTGGAAAAGAACGGTGCAGACCATTTCTTATCTGCCCCACTTTCTGTCCTGGATTATCGTAACCGGTATTGTAGCGACCTCGCTGTCCATCAATGACGGTATTGTCAACATCGTATTAATGAAGCTGCATATTATTGACGAACCTATACTTTGGCTTAGTGAAGGCAAGTATTTCTGGGGCATAGTCGGCGCTTCACATGTGTGGAAGGAAGTCGGCTGGAATACAATTATTTATCTGGCAGCCATTGCTTCCATTGATCCGGCGCTCTATGAAGCTGCTGAAATTGACGGTGCAAACCGCTACAAAAAAATGTGGTATGTAACGTTGCCGGGTATTAAAGCAACGATTGTTATTCTGCTTATCATGTCTATAGGGCATGTGCTGGAAGCAGGCTTTGAAGTACAGTATCTGCTCGGCAACGGGCTGGTCGTGGACTGGTCGGAGACGATAGATATCTTTGTACTGAAATACGGGCTTGCCCAAGGCAACTATTCACTGGCAACAGCGGGCGGTATCTTCAAAACAGTAGTCAGTGTAACTTTGCTGCTGATGGCTAACTGGACTGCGAAGAAGCTCGGGGAAGAGAGGCTGTTATAATGATGGATAACCGGCAGATAAGCCCTCACAAAAGTGCAGGATTCACTACGAAAAAAAACTTAGGCACCGGCCGGATTGAACCGGTTCTGTTCACAACCTTCAATACGGTATTTATGATCTGCCTGGTGCTTGTGACCTTATATCCGTTTTTGAACACGATTGCCGTTTCATTCAATGCAGGGAATGATACCATCCGCGGCGGAATTTACCTGTGGCCCAGAGACTGGACACTGCAGAATTACAAGGCGATTTTTGCCTCGGGAACCATCTATGATGCTTTTTTGGTTTCAGTTGCACGGACAGTCATTTCTACAATTCTTAACATATTCCTGACAACGATGCTGGCTTATACCTTGAGCCGCAGGGAATATGTATTCCGCAAGCCGATTACAGTCATCTTTGTGCTGACGATGTACTTCAGCGCCGGTCTGATCCCCCAGTATTTCCTGATTAAAGATCTGAACCTGCTGAACAGCTTCTGGGTGTATATTTTTCCGTCCATGATCAGCGCCTTTAATATGATCGTTATCCGTACGTACATCGGCACCATTCCGGAAAGCCTGATGGAGTCGGCCAAGATCGACGGTGCCGGAGATTTCAAAATCTTTATGAGGGTGGTTTTTCCGTTATGCAAGCCGGTACTGGCCACCATTGCGCTGTTCGTTGCCGTAGGGGCGTGGAACTCCTGGTTTGATGCTTTTATCTATACCTCTTCCAGACAGCATCTGAGCACACTCCAGTATGAGCTGATGAAGCTGCTGTCCTCGACGATGAACTCCAACAGCAATCCTAACGTCGCAGCCGGCGTAGGGATGAACCAGGAATCGGCCAAGGCGATGGTAACACCGCTGTCAATCCGGGCAGCAATTACAGTCGTGGCATCTGTGCCGATCCTGCTGGTATATCCGTTCATGCAAAAGTACTTTGTCGTAGGCTTGAATGTCGGCAGTGTTAAAGAATAAGGCCGCTGCGGCGGTTACAGATTCAGGAAGGTTGGCTGCAGAATGGTGAACAAGGTACCGCTTCAATATACTAACCCGGTTCTTCCCGGCTTCTATCCCGATCCCAGCATTACCCGGGCAGGAGATGATTATTATCTGGTCTGCAGCTCCTTTGAATACTTCCCGGGGGTGCCGGTCTTTCACAGCCGGGATCTGATCCACTGGAAGCAGATCGGCCATGTGCTGGACCGGATCAGCCAGCTGGATATCCGCAGCTGCGGCAGCTCCGACGGGATTTATGCTCCGGCAATCCGGTATCATGCGGGAATCTTTTATATGATTACAACGGATGTACGCGGCAGGGGCAACTTCTATGTTACCGCTGCCGATCCGGCCGGCCCCTGGTCAGACCCGGTCGCCGTTCCTTATGGCGGCATTGATCCTTCCCTTATGTTCGATGATGACGGCAGGGTATATGTGACCGCACAGCAGGGAGCGGGTTATGATTCCCATATCATCCAGTATGAGATTGATGCCGCTACCGGAACGGCGCTGAGCGAACCTGTAGTCATCTGGACCGGCGACGGCGGACCTTGGCTGGAAGGACCGCATTTATACAAAATTAACGGACTCTATTATATTATGGCGGCTTCAGGCGGCACCGCGAAGGAGCACCGTGAAATTATCGGACGCAGTACTTCGCCGTACGGGCCGTTTGAGCAGCTGCCTGAGCCGATTCTGACACACAGGGGAATTGAGCATCCGATCCAGTATCTGGGCCATGCCGACCTCATAGAGGGTCCCGGCGGGAACTGGTGGGCTGTCTTTCTGGGCGTACGGCTAACGGACCAAGGGTACAGTGTGCTGGGAAGAGAAACCTTTCTGGCCCCGGTCAATTGGACAGAAGACGGCTGGCCGGTAATTGACAATAATGAAGGTGTTGTGGCGCTGCAGATGGAGGTTCCCGAGGGTTCGGACTGGTGGCCTATGCCGGTGAAGGAGGGCGGGAGCAGATTGGAATTCGATACGGGGGAGCTTCCGTTCGAATTGACCTTTCTGCGCAATCCGGCGGAGGGCAGCTGGTCGCTGGATGAACGTCCGGGCTGGCTGGCGCTCCGGGGGCAGCCCTGCGGTATAAACGGCATCGGCCAGACCGCCTTTATCGGCAGGAGGCAGCAGCATGTATGTGCGCAGTGGAGCACACTGCTGGAGTTCGTACCGGGGAGCGAAAGCGAACAGGCCGGACTCTGTGCGCGAATGAATGAGCGGGCGCATTATGAGATTTGCCTCGCTGTGCGGGACGGGCATAACGTTGTAGCAGCGTATTTGACGGTAAAGGGTGAAACCCAGCCCGTCGCAGAAGTACCGGTGAATGTGAATAAAGTATATCTGAAAATTAAGACAGACCCCGATAAATATTCCCTGCTCTATTCCCTGGACGGAGTGGAGTGGATTCTGTTGGCTGCAGGACCGGCGTATGCCTTGTCTCCCCAGGCAGTGGAAGGCAACGGCTTTACCGGAGTGGTTACCGGCATGTATGCCGCAGGCCAAGGCGCGGCTTCGCAGGCGGTGGCGTATTTTGACTGGCTGGAGTATAAGACGTTGTAGACTGAATTAAGCTCCTGCAAAAGTCAAAATCACCCGGTGTCAGCTTCTCTTGTAAGAATGCCCCAGACCTTAGTTGGATTTTCTCCACCTAATGCTGTCCTTTTTACCATCTATAAGACTTTAGTTGGAAATTGTCCAGCTATTCGGGCGGATAAAGGCCTTTATAGACTCGTTCAGTACATTTAAGTGGAGTTTTTCCAACAAGCATTGTAAAACCGGTGTTTTTCGGAGGATTAAATGGAGGAATTCCACTTAGCTGGTCCTTTACAGACTCCCTAGGACCATTTTCCATAACACGGCTAATCAACAGGCTGTGCAAGCACAACAAAATTTAACTCGAATGATACCTGGAGGTAAGCCATGAGGGGCATGAACAGCTTTACGGAGCCTGCACTGAAGGCGGTATTTGCTGAGGATTTTAAAATCGGAGCTGCGGTTAACCCGCGGACCATTATTACGCAGGAGTCTCTGCTTGCCTACCATTTCAACAGCATTACCGCCGAGAATGAGATGAAATTTGAAAGCCTGCATCCGGAAGAGGATGTGTACAGGTTTGGGCAGGCCGATGAGCTGGCCGCCTTTGCCCGGAAGCACAGTCTGGCCATGCGCGGGCATACTCTGGTGTGGCATAACCAGACGGGCAGCTGGCTGTTTGAGGAGAAGTCAGGCCGTCCTGCCGGCAAGGAGCTATTGCTTGCCAGGCTGAAATCTCATATTGATACGGTTGTAGGCCGCTACAAAGAGGACATTTATGCCTGGGATGTAGTGAATGAAGCCATTGCCGATGAAGGCAGCGAACTGCTGCGCCCGTCCAAATGGCTGGAAACCGCCGGTCCGGATTTCATTGCCAAAGCCTTTGAATTCGCCCATGAAGCCGATCCCAACGCACTGTTATTCTATAATGACTATAATGAATCTAATCCGCATAAACGGGACAAAATCTATACCCTGCTGAAATCGCTGCTCGATCAGGGCGTACCGGTCCATGGTGTCGGGCTGCAGGCGCACTGGAATTTATACGACCCGGCGCTGGATGATGTCCGTGCGGCGATTGAGAAATACGCCTCCCTGGGACTGCAGCTGCAGCTTACAGAGCTGGATATGTCGCTGTTCCGCTTTGACGACAGGCGGACAGATCTGAAGAGTCCTCCGGCGGACCTGCTGGAGCTGCAGGCAGAGCGGTATGAAGTGCTGTTCCGCCTGCTAAAAGAATACCGTGAGGTGATTTCATCCGTCACCTTCTGGGGAGCAGCGGATGATTATACGTGGCTGGATGATTTTCCTGTCCGCGGACGCAAAAACTGGCCGTTCCTGTTCGATGAGCAGCACGCTCCGAAACCGGCGTTCGCAAGGCTGGCAGGACGGAACGGCTGAAGAGAACAGAGCAGAGCTGATATTAGATACACATAATATAACCGAATGTGAGGCCCCGGCAGTTTTCCAGAAGCTGCCGGGGCCTTTCTGCGCGTCCGGATTGGTATAGTAAGTATAATTGGGCAGCTGCTGGAACATTCTAACACTATTGCGGAACCTGATCGTATGGTCTTCTACTCCATGCTGATATATCATTTTCATAAAAATGATGACACAGACTGTGAAATACCTTATTATTTAAAGAGATTTTTAGTGAAACAGTTTTTAAATATTTATAGTACAAGGTACGGGGGACAAAAAGCATCAGTAGAAGTGGTCTGGAGAGGGGGGCTTCACATTCTGTCTTTGAGTGCGGTAAGCAAGAGTTTCACGCTGAAGGAAGGCTTGTTTCATGCCGTTCAGCAGGTTTCACTTGAGGTAGAGGCAGGATCTGTTCACGGAATTATCGGGGCCAGCGGGGCAGGAAAATCGACGCTGCTGCGGCTGATTAATCTGCTGGAACGGCCTGATGAGGGCAAGGTTACAGTAGGCGGAAAAGTGCTGACTGAAATGCCGGAGAAGCTGCTAAGGGAAGAGCGGCAAAAGATAGGCATGATTTTTCAGCATTTTAATCTGGTCAGCAATGCAACCGTCAGCAAGAATGTCGCTATCCCGCTGGAGCTGGCCGGTGTGCCGCGCGGGGAACGGCAGAAGCGGGTGGATGAGGTGCTGCATTTTGTCGGTCTGGCTGACAAGGCGGAGCAGTATCCCGCCAGATTAAGCGGAGGACAGCGGCAGCGGGTAGCCATTGCCCGGGCGCTGGCGAACAGCCCGAGCCTTCTGCTGTGCGATGAACCGACTTCGGCGCTGGACCCGGTGACTACGGCAGAAATTCTCGGCGTGTTGAAGCATATCAACACAGCCCTTGGTGTGACCATTGTTGTTGTTACCCATGAGCTGGATGTGGTCCGCAGCATTTGCAGCCATGTATCCGTAATGGAGAACGGGCGGATTGCCGATTCCTTTGCCCGTGCGGATGGCGGGTTCACTCTCCCTGCAGGCCATTCCGGCTCCTACCGGGAGCAGATTACCGGCAAAGCGGGGAAAGCCGATGTTTGAGAGCATGCTGAAATATCATGAGGAAATGTGGCAGTCGATCGGAGAGACCTTTGTAATGGTGGGCTTTTCCGTGGGAGCAGCGGTGCTGCTGGGTCTGCCGCTGGGAACGCTGCTGTATTTTTTCCGTAAAGGGCAGCTTTATGAGAACAGGGGCTTGTCGCTCACGCTGAACAGTATCGTCAATGTGGTCCGTTCCTTTCCGTTCCTGCTGCTGGTGGTGGCACTGATTCCGTTTACCCGCATGGTCGTGGGAACAGCAATCGGGACGATGGCGGCTACCGTTCCGCTGTCCGTAGTCGCTATAGCCTATTACTCGCGGCTTGTGGAGCAGGCTTTGCTGGAGGTTCCCAAAGGCACCATTGAAGCTGCACGGTCCATGGGGGCTTCGAAGGCGGCCCTTATCTTCAAATTTCTGTATGTGGAGGCCCGGTCGGGGCTGGTGCTTGGACTCACGACTTCCACAGTCAGCTTCATTTCCTTCTCGACAGTCATGGGAGTCGTCGGCGGGGGCGGCGTAGGTGATTTTGCCATCCGTTACGGCTACCAGCGTTATGAGACGGAAGTGATGGTCTATGCCATTGTCGTAATGATTGTGCTGGTGCAGATCATTCAATTTGTCGGAAGCACGGCGGCAAGACTGCTGGATAAACGCTAGGTTACACCAGGCTGTACAGGACCGCAATTTACTGATAATACACACAAACACTGGGGGTTACATGGAACTATGAAAAAATCTTTGATAGCTGTATTAACGCTGCTCGTACTGATTGTCGCCGGTTGTGGAAACAGTAACACTAGCAACAATACCAGTAATCAAAATGCCGAAGCTCCGGCAGCTACGGAAAGCGCCGAGCCTGTAAAAATCAAAGTGGCCACCCTGATTCCGCCGATGACAGACATCCTTGATATTGTGAAGCCGCTGCTGCTTGAGGACGGAGTCGATATGGAGATTGTTGTACTGTCTGACAACGTGCAGCCGAACGAAGCGCTGGCGAACAAAGAAGTTGACGCGAACTTTTTCCAGCACGTGCCTTACATGCAGCAGTTCAATGAGAGCAAAGGCTCCAATCTGGTAGCTGTTCAACCGGTCTACGATGCCATTTACGGCGGTTACTCCAAGAAATACAAATCGGTTGAAGAGCTGCCGGAAGGCGCAACGCTGGTTATGGCCAACGATCCTTCGAACATCGGACGTTCCCTGCAAATGTTCGCGGATGCCGGACTGATTAAGCTCAAAGAAGGCGTAGGCATCACAGGCACACAAGGCGATATCACTGAAAATCCTAAAAACTTCAAGTTCGAGGAAGTTGATCTGCTGATGCTGGCCCGGATGCTGGATGACGGCGATCTGGTAGCCATGACACCGGCATATGCCAGCCCGCTCGGACTGACACCGAAGAAGGATGCGCTGATTACAGAACGCGAGGATTCCGAGTTCTCCATCACGCTGGTTGCCCGTGAGGACAATCAGGGTTCCGATGCGATCCAGAAGCTGGCTGCACGCATCAGCGGCCCGGAAGTGAAAAAGTTCCTGGAGGACAACTACGCGGAGATCGCACTGCCTGCTTTTGAATAATAAGTGAAGCTACTATAAAGGATAACAATAAGAGCAGCGGTTCCTCCGTTTAAGAGAGGGGCCGCTGCTCTATTTAGTATGGATGGGCCAGTCTTAACCCACGGATAACCTTAGCTATTCCGTCTGCCGCAGCCGTTCAATCAGCGTGTCTTTACGCAGCATCCGGTACGAGCTTAAGGTTACCGTGTACGCCATGACAGCCAGAACCGGAACGACCAGAATAAAGGGCAGCCAGCTCATCCGGAATACAGTAAAGGCCATGTTGCCCGTAATCGTTTTGGAGATGCTGTAGGTCAGAAATACGCCTATAGTTGAAGTAATTGCTGTCACCAGCAGGACATTGTACAGTCCTTCACAAACCAGCATCTTTTTGAGCTGGCGCCGGGTCATCCCGATGCTCTCCAGCAAGGCAAATTCATTTCTGCGGGTAATGACCCCGGTAATTACAGTATTGATATAGTTCAGAATGCCGATGAGGGCAATAACGAAGCTGAGGCCGTAGCCCACGGTCTGAAAAATGCGGATAAAGCTGCCAAGCTCCTGCCTGTAATCCTCCCTGGATTTGTAGACCAGCTCATCTGTGGATGCGGCAAGGGATTTGGCGATCTGCTGAACACTGTCCAGCTTGGCAGGATCAATATGCAGCGTTGATGACAGCCCCATAGGCGGAGTACTCCCATCCGGCAGCGTTCCGGTCAATTCAGCGGATGGCAGGAAGGCATTATATCCGTAGAGGGTGTACATCTGAGTAGTAGCGGCATAAAGTGCGTCATAGTTCAGAACGGCCATAACCTCATAGCTTTTACCGAGACCTTTGTATTCGATCATGTCACCGGGATGATAGTGGGAGGTATATTCATCTGCCGTAATAATGGACTCTGTAATAAGCACATAGTTTCCCGAAGCAAACTTCTGTTTGTCGAAGCTGCCTTCTATGATATCCTTCTGCACCAGATCATACCAGCCGGCGTCTATACCGTATAAATTAAGCTGAACATAATCCTTTTCCAGATAGTAAGTCAAAGCCGATTCAGGCTGCGCAGTTTCAGCTAGGGGGTCCAGCGTAGCGTGTATTCTTTCATCCATCGTGTAATTTTCAATTTTAAAATAGACATTGTCCACACTGTTTACTCCATCTATCCGGCCCAAGCTGCTTGTGAACGCCTCCGACAGTTTGTAGGGGTCACCAGGCTGCTCGCCTGCGGCCTGCACAACTGCTCTATTGCGGATGACCACATCCCCGGATATAAAGCTGTTAAGGTATTTATTCACATCCAGAGAGTGGATGACGGTAAAGATAATACTGAACAGGATCATGCTTAGAGAAAGCGAGGCCAGCATAAGGCTGAGCTTTGTTTTGTTGCGGAAAAGATTGGCGAAGGCCATGTTAGCGGGCTTTCCCCCGCGTCTGGAACGCTTGTTTTTCCTCCGGCCTGCACTTACACCTGCGAACCGGGCCGCTTCCACCGGAGCAATCCGCGCGGCCATCCGGCCCGGCTTGCTTGCGGCAATCCATACCGTCAGGTAGGAGAACACAGCAGCCCCGGCAAAAATCCACGGACTGGCAGAAAAAGTGGCCTCCAAGGGTTCGCTGGAAAAAGTATTCAGCAGCGGTGTCAGCAGCACGCCGATTCCATACCCGGAAGCCAGGCCGAACGGCAGCCCGATTATATAGAGCAGCTGGGCCTGGGTAAGAATGAGTCTTTTGAGCTGCCGTGGAGTAGTCCCCACTGCCTTCAGCATTCCATACAGCTTCACATCCCGTACAACGGATATGTAGAAAATATTATAAATCAGCAAATAGCCGCTGAACATGATGATGAGAACCACTGCAGCATAAGGTACAAGATTAATGAGATTGTCCGAAAGGGAAGAAGCCGTGTATGCCCAATTGACACCGGTGGGTACATCAAGGCCCGTGTCAGCGAGCACCTTATTCAGCTTCTGTTCGATATCAATAGCATTGCTGAACATCACACTGAGCTCAGAGGTGTTCACATAGGAGCCGCTGTCCTTGGATTTTAGCGGATCAATCCCGGACAGGTTCTTCTGCACCCAAGCCTCTGACACAAAAGCCAGTCCGGCTATCGACAAATTTTTGTCCGCCTCATAATAGCCTGAGACCTTGAACTCCTGCCGGAGGACATGCTCCCCGGTATCAACGTCTAGCTGCACCTGCTGTCCGGGCGCATGCGGGATACCGAGCTTGTCCAGTGCCCAGGTGCTTAATACAACCTCATTCTCTGCGGCTGGCAGCCCGCCTTCTATAAAAGTAATAAAGCCGTGCCTGGCATAAGCCTCGTCAATCCGTTTTACCTCAACCGGACTGTCCCGGAACACCCTATTCCGCAGGTTCCCGGCACTAAGTGAAACTCCGTATTCCCGGATGGAGGGATGTTCCTTCAGGGTGTCTGCCTGTGACAGCGTCAGATATTTGAAGCCTCCGTGAAAATCGGTACCTACGGTTTTCATCTGGGCCAGCTCCATCGATTTGTTGATGCTTAAGGCCATCGTAAAAATCGAGGTGATCAGCATTGTCGTCAGCATGACTGCACAGACCACGGCGAGACTGCGCATCGGGCTGGCTCTGAGGCTTTTCATGGACAGGCGGGTTATGATCCTGCGGTTATTGGTCGGCATCATAGATCAGCACCGGCGGATACGGCGTTTCCGGATACGATGCGTCCGTCTTCAATTCTGATAATCCGGTCAGCCGTCTGAGCGATAGATTCATTATGGGTAATCATCACAATCGTCTGATTGAACTTCCCGCTCAGCTGCTTCAGCAGAATCAGAACCTCCTGGCTGGTTTTGCTGTCCAGATTTCCGGTGGGCTCGTCTGCCAGAATAATGGACGGTTTGGTGGCAAGCGCCCTGGCGATGGCTACACGCTGCTGCTGTCCGCCGGATAGGTTGGAGGGAAGATTATGGATTTTCTCCTGCAGTCCAAGCGCGCGGATGACTTCATTAAGATATTCCTGATCAATCTTGCCGCCGTCCAGCTCAACCGGAAGCAGAATATTGTCCAGCACATTCAGAATCGGCACCAGATTATAGCTCTGAAAAATAAAACCGACCGACCGGCGCCTGAAGATCGTCAGCTTCTCGTCACTCATGGCAAAAATATCGTTCCCGTCCACCCAAACCTGGCCCTCCGTAGGCCTGTCGAGCCCTCCGAGCATATGCAAGAGAGTGCTTTTTCCGCTGCCGCTGGTGCCGACTATGGCCACAAACTCTCCTTTTTCTACTGACAGCGATACATCATCCAGTGCTTTTACCCTGGTCTGCGGGTCTTTTCCGTAATATTTCTTGAGGTGCTCCATTTTTAAAATAGGCATAGGCCATCCCCTCCGTAATCCTGTAATCTTCTTCAAGGGTAGCAGACAATTCTAACGTGGCCGTGTCTGAAATCTGACGGTATTGACACATTTAGAGCTGAGGGAGGAAGATGGAAACCGTTGTCCCTTTACCATTTGCAGAAGCCGCCGTAATGTAACCGCCCTGCATGCTGATGATTTTCTGAGCCAAAAACAGCCCGATCCCGAGCCCGTCATACTCCCTGGCGCCGTGTCCTCTATAGAAACGCTTGAAAATATGCTCCAGCTCCTCCGGGGGAATACCCATACCGGTATCGGAAATTTCGATCTTCGTGAACATTTCGTTGCTCTCGGCGCTAATGTTGATTTGTCCGCCTGCGTCTGTGTATTTCACCGAATTTTCCAAAAGATTAAACAGTGCCTCACTGGTCCATTGCAGGTCGTGATGGGCTGTGATCAGGGGGCTGCATTCTATATGGATGCTGATTTGCTTACTCTCTGCGTTAGTGTAAACATGGGATACCGCACGGGTAAGCGTCTCTATGACAGGGTGAACGGTACTTTGCAGCGTAATCATGCCGGTCTCCAGCCGGGACATTTTGACAAGTGAAGCAATCAGCCACTGCAGCTTTTCCGATTGGGACTGGACATGACCGACAAGAAGTCTGGTATGATCCTCAAGCTCCGGCGCTTCGGCCAGCAGCTGGCTGTACAGCATGATATTGGCGAGAGGGGTCTTGGTCTGATGGGAGATATCGGAGATCAGCTCTTTGATTCTGTTCTTTTCCGTTTCCAGGTTGTGTTCACTGGCTTTGGAGATTTCAATGTAGCGCAGCAGCTTGTGCTCCAGGGAGGAGAGGCTGGTTTCGTCAAAATGGGTCATGGTCTCCCGTCCGTGTACTGCCCGGTCCACCATTTCATCCAGGGTATTCATATAAGCGGCAGCCTGCCGCCGTAATGCCCACATCCAGCCAGCCCCCATGAAGCACAGCAGCAGCGTGAAAAGGAAAGTGAAATTCAGAAAAAACGGATCAGCCCCGAGCCGAAAAATAACAGTACCTGCATAGCCCAGCACCACAAGCAAGAAAAAGGACCCAAAAATAAAGCTTATCCGTTTGGAGCCGTAACTCTGTCTGCTGCTAATCATACATTTGGCCTTTCCGCCCACATGTAGCCGAGACCGTAGACTGTTTTAATGTATTTTGGGGAGGAGGGTTCATCTTCAATTTTGGACCGCAGCCGTTTGACGGCCACTGTCAGTGCATTCTCATCCACGAATTCCGCCTCCTGTGACCAGATTTTATGGATTAATTGTTCCCTGTCCAGAATCATGCCAGGGTTTGAGACCAGAATATGCAGCAGCTTAAGCTCTGTTTTGCTTAGATGAAGCTGTTCATTATGCTTATAAAATTCCAGCTTTCCGAAGTCAAGCGTTAGAGATCCAACCGTGACTTTGTCTTCGGGCTGCGCAGCTGACCTTTTGAGCACGGCCATTACCCTGGCCCGCAGAATCATCAGGCTGAACGGCTTCGTAATGTAATCGTCTGCTCCAAGGGCAAAACCGGTAACGATATCGGGCTCCATGTCATTCGCAGTCAAAAAGATGACCGGCACCTGCGACGTTCTCCGGAGCTTCTCGCAGTAATCCAGCCCGCTTCCGTCGGGAAGATTGATATCCAGCAGAATGAGATCCACCCGGGTTGAATTCAGGATCTGCTCAGCCATGGCCAGTGTATAGGCTTGTTCGATGTTCAGGCCATTCTGGGCCAGGGAGAGGGCTATGCCTTTATTGAGGCTCCGGTCATCTTCTACGATTAATAGGGTTTTCAAGGCGATTACTCCTTTAAAGCTAAGTTTGTATTCCATTATTATGTACATGGGGGTGGGGTCCCGCAAGGAAATCAGTTATATTTTCTCTGTTAGATGCGGAAAAAAGGCTGTCACGCCTGCAGGGAATCCTGCGGAATGACAGCCTCAATGTGAATAAAGCTAGGCATGGGGATGAATCATAGGATTAAAGTATCAAAGATTCTTAAGGAATAAACGGTGTACTGCTGCTGCTAATACCGAGACCTCCGCTAATGAATCCTCTAGGGTTGTTTACAAGTGAAATTCCACTAGCAGTAGCCGTATACACCATCAGATAGCGGGTGTTGGCAGTAACTGGAATAGATAAACCAGTGGTAGTACCGCTCGAGGTAGTGCCCATCGGTATAACCCCTGTCAGCGACGGATTTATAAATACAATAGCATCCGGAACCGGGCTGAAAATATTGCTAGGACCGGAACTGGCGTAGAGCTGTCCTGTAATCATAACAGTAGAGCCTACCAACGACATCGCCGCGGTTGTGGAGAAGTATCCGCTGATGGATGTGATTGTACCGCTGCTTGGCACAGAGAAGGCATAGTTGATATTTAATGCAGGGTCACCTGACCCTGTAAGGTCTATAGTATTTCCTCCGGAGAAGGTAGTTGTCGTTGAGCTTCCGAAACCGATAAGGCCGACATTTCCGGAGAGACCTCCTGCAACGGTGTTTAAGGATACTGCCGTGCCTGAGGAGAACGGGATAAAGGTGGTTGATACTCCTCCGTCAGCCCCTGTAACACCCGTCGCTCCAGTAGCCCCAGTAGCACCTGTCGCTCCAGTAGCGCCAGTAGCGCCGGTCGCACCTGTAGCGCCGTCAGCGCCAGTAACACCCGTAGCCCCGTCGGCTCCGGTAGCACCCGTCGCGCCGTCGGCACCCGTTGCGCCGTCAGCGCCAGTAGCTCCGGTCGCCCCAGTCGCGCCGTCAGCGCCAGTAGCTCCGGTAGCACCCGTCGCGCCGTCAGCGCCCGTCGCGCCATCAGCGCCAGTAGCTCCGGTAGCCCCCGTTGCGCCGTCAGCGCCAGTCGCGCCATCGGCCCCGGTAGCCCCAGTGGCACCTGTCACGCCAACCTCACCAGCAGGTCCAGTCGCGCCAGTAGGCCCCGTTGCGCCAACTTCACCGGCAGGTCCCGTAGCTCCGGTAGCCCCGGTCACGCCAACTTCACCGGCAGGTCCCGTAGCTCCGGTAGCCCCGGTCACGCCAACTTCACCGGCAGGGCCCGTCGCGCCAGTAGGCCCAGTCACGCCAACTTCACCGGCAGGTCCCGTAGCTCCGGTAGCCCCGGTCGCGCCGACTTCACCAGCAGGTCCCGTCGCGCCAGTAGGCCCTGTTGCGCCAACTTCACCGGCAGGTCCCGTAGCTCCGGTAGCCCCGGTCGCGCCAACTTCACCGGCAGGCCCCGTAGCTCCGGTAGCCCCGGTCGCGCCGACTTCACCAGCAGGTCCCGTCGCGCCGGCAGGTCCGGTCGCGCCAATCGGTCCAGCAGGCCCAGCGGTACCCGTTGCCCCTGTCACACCTACTGCGCCCTGGCCGCCAGGGGATCCCGCACTACCCGTAGCCCCGGTAGCTCCGGTAGCACCTGTTGCACCGGTCGCCCCCGTCGCTCCGGTCGTGCCGACTGCACCCGTAGCACCTGTTGCGCCTTTAGGCAGAGTGATTTCCGCCTTGGTAATGTCGGCAATTTCCACGTAAGAAGCGATACCACCGCTGTAGATTGCTGTAATCGGCTGGCCGACTACCAGTGCGGAAGCTGTTTCGCCGTTTGTTCCAAAAATAAGCGTAGTACCGTTTAGGGAAAGGCTGACCGTCTGGTCGTTTTCTGTCAGAACGTCAATCTTGTCTGCGGATACACTGATGATTTTACCGCGGGCCACAGTACCCGAATCCGTTGGCGCATAACGTTCCGCCAAGCTGAAGATTGCCGCAGCCTGTGCTCTTGTTACATCGGCGTCCGGTCTGAACGTCTTGTCTTCAAAGCCCTGCACGACTTTCAGCTGGGAAGCGGCGTTGATATAGCCGGCGGACCAGGCCGAGATTTGATTCTCATCATTAAAAGGAAGAGGCTCACTTGTAAGCGCGAGCGCTTCATTTTCTTTGTCGATCAGCCGGATCACGAGCCGGGTCAGCCATTCCCGGCTGGCATTTTCGGTTCCCCAGCCCGCGGCCAGTTCTTCTTCCGGTTTAATAAGTCCTTCACTGATGGCGGTCTGTACCCAGGCATTCGCCCATTCACTTACTTCTAATGGGGATGAACCGGCCGGGGAGGCAGGGGCATCAATGCCGAGGAAGCGCAGAGCCATAATTGCTGCCTCCTGGTGAGTAAGCGGAGCTTTCGGATTGAAATTTCCGGCAGTATCGCCTTCAGCAAAGCCGAGAGCGGCAATCTTCATTACATATTTGTACATCCATGAACTGCTGCTTACATCGTTGAATCCTTTTCTTTCTGCGGCTGAAGCTGTACCTGTTCCCCCAAGCCCCAGGTTTGGCAGCAGTCCGGCAGTCTGGCTGAGCACCATTACAGCCATGGATGTCTTCATCAGGACTGGTTTAATATCTTTTTTGGTGTTTTGCTGATCCAGGCTGATTTCTGTTAATTTAGCTTTTGTTTGCTTTTGGTTCATCTGTTGCTTCCCCCTAAAGTATATGTCTTACTTGCAACGCCCAGGCCGTTAAAATAAGCTCTGTTCGCCAGCACTTTGCTGTCATTTGGAATATATTCTGCAGCTGCTTCGTTATGGGCGCTGGCCCGTTCATATTGACCGAGACGGTCATAACAGACAGCAAGCTGCAGGTGAGGCAGCCACGTCCAGCAGGCATGCTGGAGTATTGCATAGCTGTCCAGCGGTTTGGATAATTCGGTCGCCATTTTGTACCAGAAAACCGCCTTGCTGTAATCATTCTCCAGCATGTACAGACTTCCGATTCTGCAGCAGTTCTCCGCACGCGGCAGATCAAAGGTGAAGGAATGCAGTGCTTTGGCCTTCGCCTGCTGTACATTGCCAAGCTCCCGGAAACAATCGGAGAGGCTGCCGCAGGCGTTGATTTTGTCTTCTACCCAGCTGTCCGCCTGCTGCAGGAACATTTCATAGAAGGAAACTGCTTTGCCCCACTGCTTGTGTTCCCTGAGCTCGTTAGCGAAATAGTAAAGATCACGGGTAGAGAAAATCTCCCCCTCTGCATAACGGTTTTCGTAAATGTTCAGGTTGCGGTCGGAGTTCCCGTGCACTCTTCCGTGTGTAACAGAAACATCGGAGCGGTGCACCTTTCCGCTCACTTCCAAGTATTCATGGACGATACCAATCCAGCGGAAGCCGTTCTCCCGCTTAACCAGCCGGTTGCGTGTCAGGCTGGAGGTTACGTTGCCGTGCTCGTCAAAAGCGAGATTGTAGTTCATGGATACGGCATCTGTGTCCCAGTCAAGTGCGCCTTTCAAAGCTTTGAACTTCTCTCTGTCAGCGGGAAGGAGGACATCGTCGGCGTCGAGCCACAGCACATATTCCTGTGTTGCCAGGCTGAAGGCAAAGTTCCGGGCTTTGGAGAAATCATCCACCCAGGCAAAATCAGTGAGTTTATCCGTGTAGCGGCGGGCTATTTCCTTTGTCCGGTCTGTGGAGCCGGTATCTACAATAATGATTTCGTCCGTCAGATCTTTAACACTCTCGAGGCAGCGTTCCAGCGTAGCTTCTTCATTCCTGACAATCATGCATAAACTCACGGTAACACTGCGTTTCATTTCAAACAGGGCATTTGTAATATCAAATCCCCATTTTTTGCGTGCTTTCTCTCTGTTGAGGTTCAGCTGCCCGCTGTACCAGCCGGGGTTATCCGGGAACAGGGACGGAGGCTGGATATAGCGGACAAAACAATCCAGGGCGATGTGCAGGCTGTATCCCGCCTGAATAGCCCGGTAGCAAAGATCATCATCCTCATAGCATTCCAGCCCGAACTGTTCATCAAATCCGCCGAGAGCTTCGAACACGCTGCTGCGTACAAGGAGCAAGTGGCTGAGCAGCCGTGTAGTGGTTTTGGCTTGTCCGGCTTTGGACAGGGCGAAGGATTTGGCGATATGGTCCAGCTGATCCATTTCGGTGCATATGACCGGCAGCTTCTGCGATCCGCTTACATCATTGCTGACCGGACCGATCATTGCAGACTGCGGATGCCTGCGGGCACAGCCAAGAAGGCTGGACAGCCAGTTCTCGGAGACAATCATATGATCGCGCATGAAAACCAGGTATTCTCCTTCCGCCATGGAAGCGCCGATGTTATAGCCGGTGGCAACACCTATCAATTCATTGGTTGCGAAGGAGCGGGCCCGCTTAGAGAGGGTCAGGTATTCGCTGATCTCTTTATTTCCCCCGTCGTTAATCACAATCAGCTCATAGGGAGACTTAGTGAATAGTTCAATACTGGCAAGACATGATTTGAGCAGCGGCAGATGCTGGGCCAGAACAATGATAGAAGTCTGCATTTAAGTTCTCCGATCTTATTTGAAATGACTTTAGTCATACTATAACAGGGTGCTCTCAACAAATTCTCGACAAATAGAGGCATAATGCTGCATCAAGTGACACTTTTCCAAAAGAAATTGATAACGCAACAGTAAAACAGCAACTTTTAGAGCTTTGGCAGTAAAAGAAATCATGCTCCGGCAGTCTCCAGGCCTGGACCTTCCCCGACTAAGGTCCAGTTCAACAAACCGTCCACGGTCTGTTTTGAAAGAATGCGATTTACCCTAGAATAAGGTTATAAGGTTGAGGTCAACGAAAGGCGGTGAGAAAATGCAAAACAGAAGAGGTAACGGATTCGCGGTTGTGCTGATTGTGATTGGAGCGATTATGCTGCTTGGTATTGCGCTTCCCCTGATTCACGGAATTTTCAGGATCCTGTTCCCGGTATTGCTGGTTGCTCTCGGATACTACGGAATTAAGAACGGACGCAAAACTATCGGTTGGATCGCAATGTTCATCGGTATTATGTGGCTGCTTGCCAAGCTGTCCTGGATCATCGGGCCGCTGCTTGGAATCGCTTTGGTGGTGTGGGGGATTTCAGTACTCAAAGGCAGACGCAACAGAACATATTAATTTTCGGAGATTACTTAATTAAGAAGCAGGGAGGGAGCAGGAAATCATGAGTGTTTTTCGCCGCATGAGAGATATCACAGTAGCAAATCTGAATGAACGTCTGGAACAAAGCCAGGATCCGGTGAAGCTGATTGACCAGTTTCTACATTCAACCCGGGAGGAAATTGCCGAGGCTGAGAAGCTGTACCAGCAGTACGCATCCCATACGAAGCAGCTGCAGCAGCAGGTAAATCAGGCAACGGCTATGAGAAACAAACGTGAAGAGCAGGCTCTGCTGGCACTAAAAGCAGGTGAGGATCATCTTGCCAAGCTGGCCTTGCAGGAAAAGATCATCCACGAGGAAAAGCTGGAACAGTACAGCGGCCTCCTGGAACAGAGCAAGTCATCACTGTTCGAGCTGGAAAGCCAGCTGAATGAACTGAAGCTTGAGTATCAGACGGTATACAGCAAGCGCCAGTATTACGCTGCACGGATGGAGTCTCTAAGACTTCAGCAGCGTATGAACCAGCGGGCAAGTGCTTACGGCAACGGCGGTGACGTTCCCAAGATGTTCGACCGGCTGGAAGACCGGATGAGCGACTGGGAGCTGGAAGCCAAAAGCCTGCGCGATCTGCGCCGGATGGGTCAGGAGTACGCGGTACAGGCCGGAGAGACTGTAGCCTCCGTACTGGAAAGAGAAATGGCCCGTTTGAAGGAGAAATTGAACAATGGCGGAAAGGAGTAGTACTATGACCCGATTGTATCGTTCAACCCGTGACAGGGTAATGACAGGGCTGGCAGGGGGATTGTCCGAGACGCTGGGCATTGACTCCACACTGTTCCGGATTCTGCTGGTGATCAGCATTCCCTTTACCGGGGGCACAACAATCTTTGTATATTTCATTGCGGCTCTGTTCATTCCGAAAGAGCCAACCCAGTATAATCCGTTCGGTCCAGGACCCGGAGCACCTGGTGGCCCATATGGCGGCCCTTATGCCGGCGGCCCCGGATATGGGCAAGGACCGCAGGGTCCCCATGGACCTCACGGACAGGGCGGGTACGGTCCTTACGGACAATCCGGCCCGGGTTTCAATGCCGGTTATGACAAAGCCAACACGTATGCGGGTCCGGATTCCAATCTGGATGCCATGATGAAGGATATTGAGAAAAAGGCACTGCAAAAAGAAGTGGAAGAGCTCAAACAAAAACTTGCTAAATACGAGAAGGGAGAAGTGTAAAACATGGGAGTATTTAAACGGATTAAGGATATGACAAAGGCGTCGGTCAACGACTTGCTGGATAAGGTAGAGGACCCTATTGTAATGCTGAACCAGTATCTGCGCGATATGGAGGCAGAAATTCACGAGGCTGAGGTTACGGTTGCGAAGCAAATGGCTAATGAGCGCCGGATGAAGCAGCGTGTTGAAGAAGCAGCCAAGATGTCCGGACAGCGTGCATCCCAGGCTGAGCTGGCACTGAAGAACGGCCAGGAGGAAGTTACCCGCAAGCTGCTGGAAGAAAAAATCTATTTCGACCAGAAGCAAGCCGAATACAGCGATCTTCATGCTCAAGCAGAAGTGCAGGCCAAAGAATTGGTACAGCAACTGCATGATATGAAGGATGAGTTCTACAAGCTGCGCAACAAGCGTAATGAGCTTGTGTCCCGTGCGCAAATGGCGAAAGCCAAGAAGCAAATGTCGCAAATCAGCAGCGTACATTCAATCGAAAGCGGCAGCGCATCGCTTGGCTTCCACCGTATGGAAGAAAAGATCATGCAGCTTGAAGCGGAAGCAGATGTTCTCCGCGCCCCTTACAGCCCTTCGGCTGCATACAGCAAGCCTGTAGATGCCGAGAAAGAGCTGAAGATTGAAGAACAGCTTGCTGCACTCAAGAACAAGCTGAACCCAACGTCTGCATCTCCTTCACTGGACAAAAAAGAAAATTAAGCCTGTTCCTAAAGAACAGCCAATTATGATATGCTGAATTAGGTAAAAGCCATACGGTATGGGTTCTCCATACCGGTATGGCTTTTGTAGCGGGATACGCTGCCTGGGCTGACGCCCGTAACAGGACCTTGAAACCAGCGGCTGCAAAGCCGCTAATCCTGTTTCGTTGGAAATTGTCCATTTCATACTGCCGCATAGGCTTCAAGGCCGGAACGGGATTATGAAGTGGAGAACTTCCCACTTATTTTAAGAAGACAGTTTTGCTCCGCAAAACTTAAAGTTAATGCTTACGAAGCTAGTTTTGCTCCGCAAAACTTAAAGCTAATGCTTACGAAGACAGTTTTGCTCCGCAAAACTTTTAGGAGGTGTGCATAATGGATAAACGAAACCGTTTGATTGCCATCGGACTTATCGGTGTGGGCTGCATGATGATTTTTGGTAGATGGATCGGCTTTTTCTCCATTATCGCGCTTCTGTTCCTGCTGCTCGGGATCTACCGGACAACGTCAGGCAAGGTGAAGCAGGGCTATACGCTGCTGGGGATCGGTGCGGTGCTGCTGCTGCTGGACCATATGCTGCTGGTGCTTGGCATTTGCCTGGTCTCACTGGGGATGTTCTATGTTAAATCCAAGCGAATGCAGCAGCGCGGCGGGTTCATGCAGAAGCAAAGCTTTTCCTCCCGTTATGACTGGGATCTCTCACCATGGGTGATGCGCAGTCTGAGTGCATGGCATGTGCTGGGCGAGGCGGATATTGATCTTTCGCTGGCAATGGCGGAGGACCTCGAGACAATCATGCTGTTCCAGGGGATATTCGGCGATATGGATATTCATCTGTCTGAGGACTATGGTGTGGAGATTGAAGCCTTTGTGCTGTTCGGCTCGATTGAATTCGGCAGCCACCGGGATACGGGGATGCTGAACCGGCTCAACTGGAAGTCGGCCAACTATGACAGCTGCGAGAATAAAGTAAAACTGCACATTTCTTATCTGATGGGTGACCTGGATGTGCGGATCCCTTAAGGGCCAAGCCGCAGAACATAGAGAAGGGAGTGCACCTGACCGTGGGTAAAAAGAGCAGTAATATGGTAACGCGCAGCATGGGTGAGGGGGCTGCATTCTCCTTTGTCATGCTGCTGGTTATCTTGTACATTCTGTATACATATGGATATCTGCAGCCGTTTGAGGACTGGCAGATGGGAATCAGGACTGTAGCTTCATTAATTTTGCTTCCTCTGGCCTTCGGACTCGGCTTCGGCTTCTATCAGAGCTTCCGCATCAAGCGCAAGCTGGAGCGGGTCCGGGGCACACTCGTAGCCTGGGAAAAAGGTAATCTTACACCAGCCATGCCGGAGCTTGGCGGTGACGAGCTGGGCAGGCTCGGCGAGCAGCTGGGCCGGATCAGCGGCAAATGGGAGAACCAGGTGAACACGCTGCAGCGGCTGTCCACCAACAACGCCAAGCTGGCCGAACAGGCGCGGGTCTCCGCGATCATGGAGGAGCGCCAGCGGCTGGCACGCGAGCTGCATGATGCCGTCTCGCAGCAGCTTTTTGCGATTTCGATGACGGCAACGGCTGTAGGCCGGACGCTGGAAAAGGATTTTGACAAGGCGCAGCGGCAGATTGCGCTGATTGAGGAGATGGCCGCCGTAGCCCAGTCGGAGATGCGGGCGCTGCTGCTTCACCTGAGGCCGGTGTATCTGGAAGGCAAGGGACTGGAGCAGGGGCTGCGTGAGCTGATTAAAGAGCTTGAGATCAAGGTTCCGCTGGAAATTGTGTTCGAGATGGACCCGGATGTAAAGCTGCTGAAGGGAATCGAGAACCATTTGTTCCGGATTGTGCAGGAGGCCATTTCCAATACCCTGCGCCACGCCAAGGCGGAGAAGATGGAAATCCGGCTGCACCGCCGGGGAGATACCGTCAGGCTGACGCTGCGTGATGACGGAGTCGGGTTTGAGATGGATGAGAGCAAGCAGACCTCCTACGGTCTCTCCAACATGCAGGAGCGGATCTCCGAAACGGGAGGCTCGATTCAATTTATTACTGCGCCGGGTAAAGGGATGCGCATTGAAATTACTGTACCGCTAGTAAATGAAACAGGAGGCAAGGGTAACCATGGAGATGGAGGAAGCGATCGCGATTAAAGTGCTGCTGGTGGACGATCATGAAATGGTCCGGATCGGACTTGCCGCAGTGCTGGGAACAGAGGACGGCATTGAAGTTGTCGGCGAAGCAGGGAGCGGAGAAGAAGGCATACGCCTGGCCCAGGAATATAATCCGGATGTTGTACTGATGGATCTTGTCATGGAGGGCATGGACGGCATTGAAACTACGAAGCAGCTGCTCAAGCTGTACCCGGACTGCAAGGTGATTGTACTGACAAGCTATCTGGATGACGAGAAAATGTATCCGGTGATTGAAGCCGGAGCGTTCAGCTATCTGCTCAAAACCTCACGGGCCAGTGAAGTCGCAGACGCAATCCGTGCGGCGGCCAGAGGCCAGTCGGTACTGGAATCCCAGGTAGCGTCCAAAATGATGAACCGGTTCCGCAACAACGCCAAAGGGGAATCCCCTGCATACAAAGAGCTGACCGAGCGCGAAATGGAAGTGCTGAAGCTCCTGGCCCAGGGCAAATCCAATCAGGATATTGCCGATCAGCTGATCATCGGAATCAAAACCGTGAAATTCCATGTCACGAACATTCTCGCCAAGCTGGGGGTCGAGGACCGTACCCAGGCGGCTATTTACGCATACAAGAACGGGCTGGCGGAGTAACTGAGGCTTGAGAGCTGCCCGGAGCAGCTGACCGTTCAGGCAAAAGAATACGCGAGCGCAGAAGACCGGGACAGGCGTCCCGGTCTTCTTTTATTAGAGGAAAGGCCAATTCAGCGAATTACAGGCTGCCTGTGTTTCCGCATCTTCCCCGTGTATTTAACGATCATCAGGCAAACCGGCATGAGCAGAACCAGAAGCGTTATCTTATAAAAAATCCGCCAGTCTACTATCCCCTGTTCGAATATATCGGTAATCATAGAAAGGGTTGACGGGCTGCCGAGAAAAAAAGCTAATGCAAGCAGGACAGCGGCGACGCTGAAGGTGCTGCGCATTTTGGAGTAATATTGGAGCTCTTCACCGCGGGTAGTGCTGTCGGGAAACGGACTTCCGTCGTTCCGCTTCTCCATAATCAGCAGCTCTGAGGGCCTGGGACGCCATCTTTTGCTGCCTAATGATATTTTTCCGATTTCCAGACCTTGTGTAAAATATTTAATCTGGAACCTGTCAAGCTGATCTTTGAATTCCTCCAGCTGCTGTTTCGACTGACCGGCTGCGAACTCGATTTTATACAAAAACTGACCGGGCCTGCAGGCTTCAAACATGTAAATGCACTGGTTGACCTGAACAAGCCTCCAGCCCTCCGAAGCCATCGCATTCAGCCAATGCTTCTGCTCTTCCAGGGCATCGGTAAAGATTTTCAGGGCTTTTTTTGTCATCAGTACGCCTCCTCTGGTCCCAGTATGGAGGAATTTATGGGAATCCGGTATGAGGTTTCTTATAAGGGCATAGCCCTGTAAGTATATCCTCCCTTGATCCTGGTTATCCTGTCTAGTAGATTGCTAGATTACATGAGAGGAAGATGCGGGATGAAGCTGGAGAGCCGGGGATGGGGATTAGAAAAAGGGAAACTGACGCTGCTGATGCTTAGTCTTGGTGCAGCAGTGCTTTTGCTGGCCGGGTTCCGCAGCGGGGCTGAACGGCTGTCAGCAGACGTACCCGCATCTTCAGTCCTTGCCGGCCTGCCGGATTCGCTGGCGCTGTTGTCCTCAGCTGGACAAGAAGTGACAGCTACAGGTTCCTCGCTTCGTGTTGTGCTGAAATGGCAGGGGCAGTACAGCGGCGGCAGTGGCGATTCTGCAGAGAATGCCGGTATGCTGGCAGATCAGCTCGGTCTCGGGAAGGTGGAAGCCAGTGAAGAGGACGGGCATATCACATATAGAGCGGCCGCTTCCCAAGGTGATTACAGCAAGCTGTCCATGTTCTGGAGTGAGCTGGACCCAGGCAGCAGCTATGTTATTGTAACTGCAGAAACACGGGATTTGCTGAAAGCAGAGGGATTTCAAACCGTGGCGGAAGAAGCCGGGATACGGATGTCCGAAGCCGGAATTACCCCGGAGTGGAATGTATCGCTGCAGGGTACCGCATCCGTGCAGGGATCACCATCCGAGGCGCTTGCGGCAGTTGAAGGAGCAATTGCGGCGAAATTGAGCGGAATACAAGCTGTGGAAGATTATGAGGATGTGGCGACTGTCAGCCGCTCCTATGAAGTTCCGGGTCTGAAACGGTTCGTGAACAGCGGGGATCACTTAGTTGGCCTGCAGACTGCTGTTCATAAGAATGGCAACGACAACAGCAACCGGGTGACTATCGGGCTCCCGCTGATTACAATAGAATATTGAGATTGGCGCTTTAGGTTATGTCCCATATAATAGAGGCGTGAAAGTAAGGAAACGGAAGGATGCAGAAAAGATGATGCAGGTAACATTTAAGCCAGACGGACAGTGCGGAAGAGAAGGGCTGGGCAGACGAGGCAGTCATGAATAAAACGGACCGTATGCTCGCGATTATGCTGGAGCTTCAGCGCAGCCGCAGGGTTCGGGCCGGAGATCTGGCCACGAAATTTGAGACGAGCGTCCGTACGATCTACCGGGACATCCAGGCACTCAGCGAAGGCGGGGTTCCGGTTGTCAGCGCTCCCGGCCAGGGCTATTCCCTGCCTGACGGGTATTTTTTGCCTCCGGTCAGCTTCACTGCCGAGGAGGCGGTTGCCCTGCTGGCCGGTGCTGATTTCATCAGGCGTCATTTTGACGCTTATTACAGCGACAGTGCTGCGGCTGGCTGTGCCAAGCTGGAGGCTGTATTGCCTGAGCGGGTCCGAGCCGATGCTGACCGGATCCGCGCGTCAATGCGGCTAGTCCCGGGAGGCAGAGAAGACGAACGGGGGAAGGCTGGACTGGAAGCCGTACGCCGCGCGGTGCTGCATAAACGCAAGCTGCGGTTCCTGTATGGCGGATATCCCGCCGGTAAGGAAGACGTGCGGACGGACCGGACCGTACATCCGTACGGACTTGCGCTGCTTCAAGGCGCCTGGGTACTGATTGCTTACTGTGAATTGCGGGAGGCAGTAAGGCATTTTCGCCTGTCCCGAATGGACGGGATGGAGCTGCTGGAGGAGACATTTGCCGTTCCTGCGGGTTTTACATATACGGCCTATACGCCCCCGGATGACCGGGAACTGGTAGTAAAGATCCGCCTCAGCCCCGCCGCGGCCCGGCAAGTACAGGAAGAAGGTTATTTTTATATCGACTCGGCCGAAGACGCCGGGGAAGAACTGGAACTGCGGCTGCGCGTACGGCGGGTAGAAGAAATTCTTCGCTGGCTGCTGGGCTGGGGGGCGGAAGCCCGGGTACTGGAGCCGGAATTCCTGCGGGAAAGGGTCCGCCAGGAAGCGAAAAAGATACTGGAACGCTGCTGACATAACGCTGTCAGCAGCGTTTTTGTATGATTGGAGACAGGGAACATGAGATTGCATATATAACAGGGAGTGACAGTTAAGATGGGAAACGAACAAGTAATCAAGTCAACTTTAGAAAGCTTCAAGATGCTGTGTACGCATTATGCCCGCGGGCTGAATTCTCTGACGCCGGAACAGCTGAAGCAGCGGGAGGACGGTGAATGGTCACTCGGCCAAATGTATGTGCATTTGATTCAGTCAGCGCTGCATATGCATCTGCGTAATGCGGAGGGCTGTCTTACGGGCTCAGGCAGCGGAGAACCGTCCGCTGGGAAAACGCCAGCAGGAATAACGGCGTTTGCGCAGGGAGAATTTCCGCCGGTCCGGATTCGCGTACCGGATTCGCCGCAATACACTCCGGCCCAGCCGGAGTCCAAGGAGGAGCTGGCAGAAGGGCTGTCCCGGGTAAGCCGTGAGATGAAAAACATGGCCGGCAGGCTGCTGGAAACGAAAAGTTCCGGAGTCATTGTACATCCCGGGTTCGGAGAGCTGGATGCCGCTGAATGGTACCGCCTAGTCGAAATGCATTACCGCCATCATCTGCGGCAGGAAGAACGTTTGCGTGCTAATCTACAGACTGAACTATTGTAAGACAGCTCCGCCTTACCTGCACTTCCTCAGTCTATCATCCAGCTAAAACGACGCGATTGTGCATTGTTTGATGAATTTATGCATAAATTTACATTTTTATCGATTTTTTTTGACACCCCTCTTACCTCCCGCCGATATGCTATTCAAAGTAAAAAAGAGGCATAGGGAGGAAAACATGAAGAAGAAGCAACAGTGGCTGGCCGTTCTTTTGTCCTGCAGCATGTTATGCGCCCAGTTTGTCCAGCCAGCAATGGCGGGGACGGCATCGGCGGCGACCGGTACGGGAGTGTTCATCACCGAGGTTTATCCCGACGACCGGTCCAATGAACACAAGATCGAGGGAGCCGGCGGAGCAGATCTGTTTGAATTTGTGGAGATTTATAATGCCTCGGACCGGGAGCTAGCCTTTAATGAAGAGTACAAGATCAGGTACAACTACAACGCCGGAACGAAGGATTTATCCGTTGTGGATACGGTCTACGGCAACCCCGCCGATGTAATCATCCCGGCGAACAGTCCGGCCGTGCTGTGGGTGGAACGGACAAGCACCTCCATTACCGGTGCCGCGCGGAATCTGACCGAAGTGGATTTTAGGCGTTATCATTCCGTACCGGATAGTGTGCCGGTATTTAAGCTGCGCGGCCAGGACGGGCTTAACAATACGGACCGCGGCTTATATGTAACCCGGAAAAATGACAACTCCGCGATTCTCAGTGAGGTGTATTATACAGCGGATGATGTCGGTGACGGTAAAAGCCTGCATCTCCAGCTTCCCTCCAGCGGATCGTTCATGGTTGCTTTCGCCCGGGAAGCACTGCCTTCCGCAGGCATAACCGAGCCCGGACAGCTTGTGTCCACCGCCAATCAGCCTCCGTCCATCGTACATAAGCCAGCGGCTTCTGCCGACCGTTCGATGGACCTTACGGTATCGGCAAATGTCTATGATGGAGACGGCGACCCGCTGCAGGTTAAGCTGTTCCACAAAACGGCAGCCAACAGCCCGTTCACCGAAGTCCCGGCACAGTCTGTGCAGGGAGATGTCTACGAAGCTGTTGTTCCTTCCGCCCAGCTGTCGGGGGACAAGCTTTATTATTATTTTGAAGCTTATGACGGCATTGAAACGGCTCGGTCCGAGGAGTATGCCCTTGCGCTGACAGGCGCAGTAAATACAGAAGTTCCGCGCATCCTGATTACGGAGATTCTTCCGAACCCGGCCGGCGACTACCGCTGGGGAAGCGGCAACCAATATGAGTATATAGAGGTCTACAACAATTCGGACAAGACGCTGGATCTGAAGGATTACCGCCTATGGTATCTGTATCCGGGAACCACGGCACCGAAGCAGTGGACCATTCCGCAGCATACGGCAATCGAACCGTACAGCGCGGCAGTGATCTGGTTCGCCAAGGAAGCCGTAGCCAACGGACAGGGATATACGACGACGGCAGACTTCAATTTGCACTTTAACTCCACGCTCGATGACAGCGATGTGATTTTTTACGATAACTCGAAGTCGTCGGATTTCAATCTGCCGAACTCGCTGCAGCGCGGGTTTGCATTATCCAGTCCGGATGAGCCGGACCGTTATCTGGTAGAGGCCTGGTACGATCCGAGCACGCCGGACAGCCCCGACAGGCTGGTCAATGACGTGCGCAACGCCGTGGTACGCTATGCTTATCCGGAAACCGGGCATACGATGAAACGTCTGGATAACCGGATGTACGCGAATCCGGGCAGTATCGATCCGGGACAGGTTCCGTCTGTGGATGGCGTAGATATGACTGCGCCGGTTCTTGAGCATGAGCAGACACAATACAATCTGGGAAAAAACGAGCCGTACACTGTGCAGGTAATTAGCAGCGAGCCACTGGGCAGAGCGGAGGTATTTTTTGGTCCGGCAACAAACGAGTCGACAGCCTACACCGGCAGTGCATCCCTGGAATTGACCGGGCACGAAGATGGTAAATACGTGTACGGCGGATCGATGGCTTTTTCTGAAACGGGCGCTTACCGTTATATTGTTGAAGCCGACGATGCAGCCGGCAACCGGACCCGGGTTCCTTACAACTCGCGGGGCGGACTGCTCACCGTAGGTGAAACCGGAACGGGAACAGAGCTGCCGGACCCGGGTCTGTCGATTGAAGCTGGCAGCATGTTTAAAGACAAGACAGCCTTCTACGCTTACGGCGGCAGTGCGCAGGATGCCATTGGGGTCCTCCTGGAAGGACAGCCGCTTCCGGCGCGCAAAGCGCTGCCGGGTACCGTGCAGCTTGGCATGCAGACGCGCGGCGTGGATCAGATTTACCAGGCTACGGCAAGCATGCTTGATCCGGCGGGGCAGACTTCCTTTTTTACCCGGATCGTACCGAAATACTCGGATGGCGCGTGGTCCATTTTTCCGATGACCCCGGATCTGTTCGTAACCGGCTCTGTTGTATCGGTCCATACCGGCAACGAGAATGCGCCTTACCAGGTCAGCGAGCATGACAAGGTGTTCGGGATCAATAATCATGATGATTTTGAAGTGATGAATGTGCATCTGGTGCTGCCTGACGGATCAGTAGTGAAACCTGACAAGGTGCACAGCTACCTGGGCAACCGGAGTGAGACTACGGTGGATTACCGCGAGGATACCTATTATGGATTGGGCGATGCCGACTACGGCAGCAACCCGAACAAGCCGATGATCAGCGATTTCCATTTCTCTGTACCGGACGAAAAGTATACCGCCCGATATGTGGAACTGGATACCGCAGGTATGGAGGACGGCGTTTATCCGCTGTCCATGACAATTGGAACGGATGAGCTTCAAGCTTTTGACGTCATGATCGACAATACCGATCCTGTCATTGAAGCGATTGTATCCGGCGGCAACCGGCCGGTAGAGGAAGGGCAAGCCCTGAAGGGAGCCTTTACGCTGGATGTGGCCGCTTCCGATAACCTGACAGGCATCCGGAAGGTGGAAGCGGTGCTGGATGGCGCAGCGGTTGAGCTGCCGTATGCGACCTCCTCAACCGTCCTTGTACCGGGCGAACACCGCCTGCAGGTAACCGTATACGACGGAGCGGGAAATACAGCCTCGGCGGAACGCACTTTCGTAATTGGCGAAGAACAGCCGCTTGCGCCGGGTGAAGTATCGCCTGCGGATTTTGAAGAGAACGTGCCGACCGATGCGGTACTGCGGGCCTATGTCTCCGATCCGAGCGGTGACCGGCTGGATGTCCGGTTCCTTGAAGGGGGCAAATACGACTTTGCCCGCAGTGAAGGCGTCGAAGGTTACCGGAACGTGGCCGACCGTGAGCCGCCGCTTGTGCTGACGCCGGAGGGTGAAACGGGGCTGTCTGCAGAAGAACAGGCGCAAATTGCCAAGGCGGACGGGGACTATCTGGTGTCGGACACCGACGCGGGCTTCCCGTACCACCGGTTTGAGATCGAGCTGGACGAAGCACTGCAGCCGGGAGACACTGCCGAGCTGTACTGGAAAGGCCGTACGCTGCCTGGCCGGATCGTTACGCTGTATGCCTGGGACCATGAAGCGGACAAGTGGACGGCGCTGAAGTCGGCGACCGGAGACGCGAAGGAAAGCGACATCGAGCTTGCCGCGGAAGTGGAACCGTCCCGGTATGTCCGGGATGGCAAGATTCAGGCGATGGTGCAGGACGAAGTGAAGGGCGTCAACGACCCTTTTACGATTCTGTGGTTTACCGATACGCAGTATTATGCCGAATCGTATCCGGAGATTTTTGATAAGATGGGCGACTGGATTGTGGATCAGTACGGTAAGGGAACATTCAGCTACGCTATCCATACCGGTGATATTGTCAACAAAGCGGATGACGAAGCCCAGTGGAAGGTGGCCGACCGGAACCTGGACAAGCTGGACGAAGCCGGCGTGCCTTACGGCGTGCTTGCGGGCAATCATGACGTGATTATCGACGGTGTTGATTATACAAACTACGGACGTTATGTCGGCGCGGACCGGTACGAAAACAATCCTTGGTACGGCGGGCAAATGGACAATAACAGAAACCATTATGATTTGTTTTCGTTCGGCGGGCATGATTTTATTTTCCTGTACATTGGGTTTGGCCTGGAAGATACACCGGAGACCATTGCCTGGGCCAATGAAGTGCTGAAGAAGCATGCAGACCGGGTAGCGATCGTCGGGATGCACGCCTACCTGGAGACAAACGGCACGTTGTCCAACATGGCGCAAAACGTGTTTGACCAGGTCATCGCGCCGAATCCGAATGTCCAGCTCGTGCTGAGCGGCCACTACCATGCTGCCAACCGCGTGGTGAAGACAGTGCAGAACCCGGACGGTTCCTCACGGCAGGTGATCGAAATGCTGGCGGACTATCAGGGCGGACCAAGCGGAGGCAGCGGCTATCTGCGGCTGCTGAATTTCGACCCGGTGGCGGGAACGCTTGACGTGGATACGTATTCGCCGTATCTGGACGATTACAACTTTTTTGACGATGCGATTGAAGACTTTACCGAGCCGTTTTCCTTCCGTGATACGAAGAAACGGGTCGCTACTGATTATTTTGCGCTGAATGTATACAAGGAGCGCGTGATCGGCGAGCAGGCGGATATTGCCTCAGGATCAGAAGCTTCGTCCTTATGGACAAATCTTCAGCCTAACCATACCTACTACTGGTACATGGAGCTTACCGATGAGTACGGTGCAGAGCGTCTGAGTCCGATCTATCGCTTCACGACCGGATCTGCCGCGGGTCCTGGTGATGGGGACGGTGACCCTGGCGGTAACCCGGGTACGGGCCCTGGCAACGGCGGGGGCAACCCTGGCGGGAATCCGGGTACGAACCCTGGCAGTGGCAGCGGCAGCAATCCGGTACCCGGTCCTGGCGGCAATCCATCCGGCACTACGGGCGGTTCGCAGGGATCGCAGCCATCCGGTCAACCGCCGGCAGCGGGTGCAGTAACGGTCGCTACCAGGATGGAAGCGGGCCAGGCGGTTGCCTCACCGGAAGCGGGCGCACTGAACGAAGCTCTGGCCCAGGCTCGGGCCGTGGATGGTGTCCGCACCGTTACCCTGGAGCTGGACGCACAAGGGAAGCAGCATAACGGGGACGTTATGCTCCGTCTGCCGTCCGATTTCCTGAAGCGCAGCAGCGGCGGCGACCGATACCGCTTCATCTCTCCGGCGGCGACTGTAACACTCCCTTCCGATATGCTTGCTGAGGTGCCGGATGCCGGCGAATACGCGGAGCTTGTGATCGGAAGGTCCGCACGGGAAGACCTCGGCGCCAACATCCGCGCAGGAGTGGGCGAAAGACCTGCTGTCGATCTGTCCCTGCGGATCGGAGGCACTCCGGTCAAGTGGGACAACGGCAGTACTGAAGCTGTAATCTCGCTGCCTTACGTTCCAGTTGCCGGAGAACAGACGGATAATCTGGTGATCTGGTGGATTGGAGAGGATGGATCTGCTGAAACCGTAACGAACGGTCGTTACGATGCGCAGACCGGCTCGATGATTTTCCGCACGAACCACTTCAGCACTTTTGCCGTGGCATACCAAATGGTGCCGTTTGCGGATGTACAGATGAACGACTGGCATTATGGGGCGGTTAACTATCTGTCAGCCCGCGGGATTGTCCAAGGCGCGGGAGCCGGCAGCTTCCGCCCGCAGGCTGGCGTCAGCCGGGCGGACTTCCTGATCATGGCGATGAATGCTTTGGGTCTTAAGCCTTCCGGTGCGCAAGCGGCAGATAACTTTGCGGATGCCGGTAACAAGTATTACACGCCATACCTGGCTGAGGCGAAACGGCTGGGGCTGGTAGAGGGCGAAGGCGAGAACCGTTTCCGTCCGGAAGCCGGGATTACCCGTCAGGATATGATGGTGATGCTGTATCGAGTGGCGGGCCTGTTCGGTCTGAAGCTGCCTTCCGGCGGCAGCGTATCTACTAACGTTCAGGACTTCAAAGATGCATCCGAGCTGTCCGGATACGCTGTGCCTGCCATGGAAGCCATGCTTAAGGCAGGGCTGATCCAGGGCACGGGCGGCGGCCGGCTGGACCCAAAAGCCAATACGAACCGAGCCCAGGCGGCGCAAGCGGTCTATAACCTCCTCGGCAGTCTGTAAGCCGGGCGTTGTACTGAAGGCAGCCTCCCTCTGTGAAGTCAGGGGGAGGCTGCTTCTTGATGTCTGCAGGCCATCGGACCCGCGCAGGCCTGATGTGCCTGCTGCTGTGCAGCCGGGAACAGCCTGCCCGCTTAACCGTATAGCGGAGCGGGAGTTTGGGGAGGAATAAATCGGGTAAGGTTTTACTGAATTTACTGATTTGGAGAAGGGAGCTCATACCAATATGGAAACTGCTGACTCACGAAAAAAACAGGAGATTATAGACGCCTTCCGGTTCCGGCATGCCACCAAGACATTTGACTCCGCACGTAAAATTTCGGCTGCCGATTTTGAGCTGATCATGCAGGCTGCGCAGCTGTCCCCCAGCTCGGTTGGCCTGGAGCCGTGGAGGTTCCTTGTTGTCCAGAATCACGGGCTCCGGGAAAAAATCCGGGAAGTCTCCTGGGGCGCCCAGGGACAGGCGATGACGGCAAGCCATTTTGTTGTCGTGCTGGCGCGGACGGTCCGCGACCTTCATTATGACGCCGATTATGTATCTCATATGATGCGGGAGGTTCACCATATCCCGGAAACGGTGATCAGCTCGATGCTCAGCGGAAATTACAAGGCGTTTCAGGAATCGGATTTCCGCCTGCTGGAGAGCGACCGGGCCATGTTTGACTGGGCCTGCAAACAGACGTACCTGGCGCTGGCCAACATGATGACCGCTGCGGCGCTGATCGGCATCGACTCCTGTCCGATCGAAGGCTTCGACCGCGAGAAGCTGGAAACCGTGCTGGCTGAGGCCGGTGTGCTGGACCGGGAGCATTTTGGCGTATCGGTGATGGCCGCGTTTGGTTACCGGATCAATGAACCCCGCCCGAAATCCCGGCAGGAGCTGAACGAGATCTGGAAGTTCGTGGAGTAGGGGCAGAGCCTGCCTGAACCTGGGAGCGCTGCCTTCCTTCATGCATAAGAGCGTACTCCGTGGCTCAACTTATATAGGGGCCGTCCGGCAGACGGGCTGATTTACCGTTTGCACCAGCTTATGAATAAAACGTCCGTAACAAAAGCACGCTGGCGCCCATATATGAAGGGAAATGCCAGCGTGCTTGCTCAGTTGCCGTAACGGACTTAAAAACCGCATCATAGGGGAATGCAATAAACTCATCAAGTATCTTCTGTTCCGTTACGGCTGGTTCAAAATTTTATCTTCACGTTCAATCCGTTCTTTAATGCCGCCCAAGACTTCTGTTCCGTGCTGCATCGGCTCATGCAGACTGCCTGAGGTAAGAAGGGTAGACGGTGCATCGCTGATATTTTTGGCAACCAGCTTGGCGTTGATGTTCTCGGTCATGTCGGGGAACAGATGGCTGGACAACGTTGTGCCTTTGCTGTAAGCCCCTACCTCGACTTCTTCTTTCGGGTTGGCGATCAGGTCGACGATGGCATCCACCACATGACCGGGATCTTCCATCGGCTTCATCCGGGCGGTCTTTCCGGTATAGTTGCCTGTATGGTCAAACCAGGGGGTATCGGTGGCCCAAGGATGCACGAGGCAGACATGAATATCACTCAGGCCTTCGAGCTCCATTTCCTGGTGCAGCCCTTTGGTCAGGCCGGTTACGGCAAATTTGGTTGCACTGTAAGCCGTGTAGTACGGAAAGGCAACTTTTCCGGCGATCGATCCGAGGTTAATGAGCGTTCCCGCTTTCCGCTGTTTAAAATGGCGCAGCGCAATCTGGCTGCCGTACATTGTCCCAAGCAGGTTCGTTTGCGTTACCCGGTTCAAATCTTCTGCCGGAAGCTCAGTAAAGGGGCCAATTAATCCTACGCCCGCGTTGTTGATCCAGACGTCAATCTGCCCGAACCGTGCGACGGCTTCAGCCGCCAGCCGTTCCATTTCCTCCGGTTTTCCGACATCCGTTGGTACAGCTAACGCGTTGTCCCCGCATTCGCGTACAAGCTCTTGAAGGAGCTCCGTCCGGCGGGCGGCCAGCACGACATTGGCTCCCTGTGCGGCAAGCTTCCGCGCCACGCCTTTTCCGAAACCGCTGGATGCGCCTGTAATGACAATCGTTTTTCCCTGTACTGCATCTTTCTGGCTCATCTGAGTCTCCTCCGTATCGTTAATTTGTTTGACCGGCATAGGCCACCTTATTAACATACCCGGAATAGAGAAGGACTTTACTTCTGTGGATAAAATAGAGCGGCTATAGACAGTATGCGGCCTTTGATGTCGTTTGGTATAATAAAGCCTGTACTGCTGAGACGGACAGCCGTACACAGCTGGTGTATAAGCGGGAGTATGGCAACAGATAAAAAAGAGTAATGGAAAATTGCGAAAAGCCGAGAAAAACTGTCAGGAATGTGATAGCATCCTACCTGTGAATATGATAAAATGACGTAACGCCTTAAAGCGTATCTTATATTACAATCGGCGTTGAGAATGAATGTCAACAATATTACATACAGAGAGATGAGGAGCCATGGCTGAAAATCAAAACCTTGATGCATTGCATACACCCGGCGCTGTATTTTTTATCTTTGGAGCAACCGGAGATCTGGCCCGGCGTAAGCTGTTCCCGGCAATTTACAGTTTGTACCGTGAAGGTAAGCTGACCCATGATTTTGCGGTTATTGGCGTGGCTCGGCGTCCCCGCACCCAGGATGAGTTCCGGGAAGATGTGAAAGTATCCATTCAGGAGTTCTGCCGCTATCAGACGGGGGACGAAGGGGAATGGAACGAATTCGTACAGCATTTTGAATACAAGTCCCTGGATATCAATAATATCGACGGCTTCCGCGAGCTGAATGCGCAAACCGAAGCGATTGAAGCGAAGTTCAATATTCCCGGGAACCGTCTGTTCTATCTTGCCCTGGCCCCTGAATTGTTCGGCAGCGTGTCGTACAACCTCAAGGCTGGCGGCATGCTCCAGAGTGCAGGCTGGAACCGTCTCGTGATCGAGAAGCCGTTCGGCTACAACCTGGAGTCGGCGGAAGAGCTGAACGAGCAGATCCGCGAGGTGTTCAAGGAAGAGGAGATCTACCGGATCGACCACTACCTCGGCAAGGAAATGGTGCAGAACATTGAAGTAATCCGTTTTGCGAATGCATTCTTTGAGCCGCTGTGGAACAACAAGCATATCGCCAACATTCAGATTACGCTCGGAGAAACGGTCGGCGTGGAAGAGCGCGGCGGATACTACGATCATGCAGGAGCCCTGCGCGATATGGGCCAGAACCATATTTTGCAGCTGCTGACGATGATCGCCATGGAACCGCCAAGCCGTCTGCTGGCTGAAGATATCCGTGATGAGAAGGTAAAGGTGCTCCGTTCGCTTCGTCCATATGCTTCCTCCGAGGAAGTGCGTGAGAACGTGGTGCGCGGTCAATATACCCAAGGCCTTTATAAAGGCAAGACCCTTCCGGCTTACCGCCAGGAGGATAAAGTAGATCCGGAATCGAATACCGAGACGTATTTTGCGGCACGTGTATTTGTTGATAATTTCCGCTGGGCAGGCGTTCCGTTCTACATCCGTACCGGCAAACGTCTTCCCGTGAAGACGACGGAAGTGGTTGTGGAATTCAAGGGGATGCCGACTAATGTCTATCTGGGACAAAAGCATAAGCTTGAGCCGAACCTGCTTGTCATCCGCGTGAACCCGATGGAAGGCATCTACGTGAAGATTAATGCCAAAAAGCCGGGCTCTGAGTCCGAAATTCAGCCATTGGCGATGGACTTCTGCCAGAGCTGCATGGTCGGCATCAACTCACCGGAAGCTTACGAGCGTCTGCTGCATGATGCGGCGCGCGGAGATTCCACTTACTTTACCCGCTGGGATGAGGTATCCTCGGCCTGGTCCTTTGTGGACCGGATTGCCAAAGCGTGGAAAGAAGAGAGCAGTGATCTGGCATCCTATCCTGCGGGATCCTGGGGACCTGTTGAAGCAGACCAGCTGCTGGCACAGGAAGGCTTCCACTGGTGGCCCGTTAACGGCCAGGATGAAGATAATGTGGTATGGAGCGTTAACAGCTGATACCTCAAGTCACGATACAGCAGTTCATACAGAAGCGCCTCCTGCAATGTTTGCAGGGGGCTTCTTCTTTTTACCTATGATTCAGCGACACAATGCAGGATAAGGCATATAATTACGCATAAAGGTTGAAAATAATAGATACGTCTGCCGGATTTTGATATACTTTAAAGGATGCTTTAATTGAAGCGGATTTACCAATGAAGTTATACCATAAATGATGAATCCAACCAATGAAGGGATTTGTACAGAATGAGCAGAAGACCGATTTGATGAGTTCTCTGTAATTGCCGCCTAGAGCATGAATTTATATATGAAGGGATAAGTGCAAACCATATGGCACCGGATCAGAAGCTGCAAGCGGAAGTGGACAAACGCAGAACCTTTGCGATCATTTCCCACCCCGATGCGGGGAAAACGACATTAACGGAGAAGCTGCTGCTGTTCGGCGGCGCGATCCGGCTCGCGGGTACGGTTAAGGCCCGTAAAGCAAGCAAGCATGCAACAAGTGACTGGATGGAAATTGAGAAGCAGCGGGGGATTTCGGTTACCTCCTCCGTGATGCAGTTTGATTATCTGGACCACCGGGTGAACATTCTCGATACCCCTGGTCACCAGGATTTCAGTGAAGACACGTACCGTACTTTGACGGCAGCCGACAGCGCGGTCATGCTGATTGACGTTGCAAAAGGTGTGGAGGCACAGACGATCAAGCTGTTCCAAGTCTGCGCCAAACGCGGCATTCCGATCTTCACCTTTATCAACAAGCTGGATCGTGAAGGCCAAAGCCCGTTCGACCTGATGGAAGAGCTGGAGAACGTACTCGGCATCCGCTCTGTACCGATGAACTGGCCGATCGGAAGCGGACGCGAGCTGTGCGGGGTATACGACCGGATGAAGAATCAGGTGGAGCTGTTCCAGGGCGACGATCACTCGGTGATCAAGGTGCAGAAGGTGGAAAGCTACCGTGACCCGATTATCCGCGAAATGGCCGGCGAATTTCTGCATGACCAGCTGTGCCAGGATCTGGAGCTGCTGGACGTGGCCGGCGATGCCTTTGATTATGAAAAAGTGCTGCGCGGAGAGCTGACTCCGGTATTCTTCGGCAGTGCGATCAACAATTTCGGTGTGCAGACTTTCCTCGACAACTTCCTGGAGCTTGCACCGAAGCCGGAGCCGCGCCGCAGTACAGCCGGCCCTGTAGAGCCGACGAATGAGAAATTCACCGGTTATGTATTCAAAATCCAGGCCAATATGAACCCGGCCCACCGTGACCGGATCGCCTTTCTGCGGATCGTATCAGGCAAGTTCCAGCGCGGCATGAGCGTAAAGCATGTCCGGGCAGGCAAGGATATCAAGCTGTCCCAGCCGCAGCAATTCCTGGCGCAGGACCGTGATATTGTCGAAGAGGCGTATCCTGGTGATATTATCGGTTTGTTCGATCCGGGGATTTTCCGGATTGGGGATACCCTGAGCCAGGCGGGAGAGATGGAGTTCGATGAGCTGCCGACGTTCTCGCCGGAGATTTTCTCCAAGGTAAGCATCAAAAACGCGCTCAAATCGAAGCAGTTCCAGAAGGGTATCGACCAGCTGACAGAAGAAGGTATGATTCAGGTGTTCCGGACGGTCAACTTTGACGATATTATTCTCGGCGTAGTGGGCCAGCTGCAGTTCGAAGTGTTCGAGTACCGCATGAAGGGCGAATATGGCGTGGATGTGCAGCTGCAGCGGATGTCGTATCAGTTCGCACGCTGGATTATCGATGAGAACAAGCCGGATCCATCCAAGTTCCGGATTAACTCCACGCTGGTAACGGATAAGAAAGGCAATTATGTCGTGCTGTTCGAGAACGAATATGCGATGCGTACAGCAATGGATAAGAATCCGACAGCGAAGTTCCTGGAGACGGCGCCTTAAGCCGAACGTTTGTAATGAATTGAAAACCTCCGCTTACAGGGTGCCTGGCACCCGGGTTAGCGGAGGTTTTTGCCTGCATGGGCGTTTAGGTCGTAACCGAACCCGGAGTTATTTCCTCCAGATGTCTGTGCAGTAAGCTGATTACACGTTCCTGCTTGGCAGATTCGAGGTCTTTCCATACCATCTCGAACATGACACCGAGCCCGGGCAGGGCTGCTTCGGGGCCGTCGACGGAGCCTTCAATCATGTCCCGCAAATCGTCTTCAGACTGGCCGTGCACTTTACGAATTACCGCTTGGCGCAAATCGATAGTAACTGGCATAATCAACCTCCTGAATGTGATGGTGGACTTGGCTGGCTTTTGGATAAGAACCGGGTCCGGATAAGACTCAAAGGCCCTTTTTTAATGTGCCCTGCAGGTGCGCAGGAAATTCAAGTTTATGTGTGCTTATGCTATACTGTGTGAGATGCACATTGCTTTTGGGAGGTACACGGACATGGCAAAAAAACAGTACGCGATCATCGGAATGGGACGCTTCGGCTCAAGTGTGGCCAGAGCGCTCAGCGGCATGGGGTATGATGTGCTGGCGATCGATGCGGACGAGCAGCGCACACAGGAAATTTCGGGTATTGTCACGCATGCCGTATCCGCGGATTCCACCGATGAGGAGGCGCTGCGCGCGCTCGGCATCCGCAACTTTGATGTCGTAGTTGTGGCGATTGGCGAAGATATCCAGGCGAGTATTCTGACGACACTGATTCTGAAAGACCTCGGCGTGCCGGCGATTCTGGTCAAGGCCAAAAGCGAGCTGCACGGCAAGGTTCTGAGCAAGATCGGTGCCGACAAAGTGATTTACCCTGAACGGGATATGGGACTGAGGGTAGCGCATCATCTGGCTTCCCCGAACATCCTTGATTATATTGAGCTGTCACCGGACTACAGCATTCTGGATATGAAGGTGCCGAGACCCATGCTGGGCAAAAACCTGCAGGAGCTCGACATCCGCGCCAAATATGGCTGTAACGTTATGGCCATCCGCCGGGGGGACGAAATGAATATCACTCCAAGAGCAGACGACCGGCTGGTTGACGGCGATGTGCTGGTTATCGTCGGGCATAAGGATAATCTGACGAAGCTGGAGATGGCTTATCAGTAGCTGAACGCTAAACGTGTCATACATTATAGGCTGGATGCTGAACGCTAAAAGTGCCATACATTGCAGGCTGGATGCTGCTTAATTGTATTTTGTGCAGTTATATCTGGTGGGAAGAGCTTGTTTAGCGGAATAAATGTATTTGGTGCAGCTATAATGAAGAGAATTGTGCTTATTTGACCATAATGGAAATTTTAAGTGTACAAACTGCTACTAAGCGGGCAACAGGGAAGAAATACGGGATTTTAGCTGCAGAAAATGCAATTAAGCAGCTGCCGGATGGACATGCTAAGTAAATGGAAAGGTTGGACCTCATGGAAATATTGTCGCCGCAGAATACGCGGGTAAAAGAATGGGCCGGATTGCAGGAGAAAAAACACCGGGACAAGTCCGGTAAATATATAGTGGAAGGGATTCATCTTGTTCAGGAGGCGCTGCTGGCTGAAGCGGATGTAGAAATCCTGGCCTATGACCTCGACAAGGGCATGCCTTCCGAGCTGCGGGATCATCTGCAGGCCGTGCAGGGCATGGAGGTGATCGGCGTATCCGCTGCGGTAATCGCAAAATGCAGCAGCACGAATACGCCGCAGCCGGTCTTTGCGGTTGTGCGTAAGGAACAGCAGGGGATAGAAGTCATCCTGGCGAAGCCGGATAGCTTCGTAGTTGTGCTGGACGGCGTCCAGGACCCCGGCAACGTGGGAACCATTATCCGCAGCGCGGATGCGGCCGGTGCCGACGGAGTTATCCTCGGTCAAGGCTGCGCCGATATCTATAACCCGAAGACCATCCGCTCCACGATGGGTTCGATGTTCCATCTCCCGGTGGTGGAGGGAGATCTTGGCGAAGTGCTGTGGCAGGCGCGGGAGCGCGGTGCACTCCTGGTCAGTACTTCACTGACCGGAGAAGATTCCTGCTACACGCATGATTTCCGCGGCAGCCAGTGGCTGCTGATCGGCAGCGAAGGCAAGGGCATCTCGCCGGAAACGGCCGCCCTTGTCGACAAGAGCATCATCATCCCGATGGCCGGCCGGGCCGAGTCGCTGAACGCGGCGATGGCAGCTACGATTCTGCTGTTTGAGGGAATGCGGCAGCGGGGGATTAAGGGGTAGCGGTTACTGGTTTTGTGAGTAACGGTTATAATTGAGACTACTTTAATGGTCGATAAATGAGACTTTTTAGGGTATATGTTTGAGACTAATATTAAAGCCAGTAGTAGCGAAAGCCTTGCTATTACTGGTTTTTTTATAAATTACAACTTTTACACTTTGATGAGGTTAAGACAACGAAGTGTAAAAATAAATTTGCTAAAATTACAATTATAAATGAGATTTTCTGTAAATTAGCGTATTGTATTATATTAATATTAATAAAGCCCAGTTTAACCGGGACTTCTGCTATTATTTTTTGCCAAGAGGTGTTCCATGAGTGAATTATCAACCGCTATTTTAATACATAATCTTGAAGTGCCTGTTCTCGAGCAATGGATTCGCAAAAAGAAAAAGGATGCCTACCTGACACAATTGAACCCGAAATGGATTGCTTTGTTTATCGAGAATGATCTGCGAACAGCTAACAAATGGGCGGGTAAGGTATCAGCAGAGCTGAAAACAACTGTCCTTTTTTGGGGGAACTATGATGAGTGGGGGTGGAGGACCGACTTTTGGAAAGACGGAGTTCTTAAGATTCATATCGATATTCCTTTTCAACAACCAAAGAAAATGGAACTTGAACCATTTCAGACGGAAGCCTGGATTCCTTTTGCTACAGACTCTAAATCCGTAGATCTATTGAATTCTTTGCTTCATTCTGATCCTTTGAACCCGAAAGGAGTAGATTATTTTACACAGGCATTTGCTTTGGAGAACTTAGCCTCTTTGTCTTTTGATCTTCTCAATATGTTGGATGACAGCATGCTGGAGGAGAGGGGGATTCTTACGCTCTATGGTAATAAATCGAGGTTGAGGGTAAACGAAGTCATTTTGGATGTATTAAGGGAACCCTTAGAGAAGTGCGGGTATACCCTTTTGCCGGCTGCTAAAGGCGGTTATAGTGAAAATGGAGCAATGTTTATAAAAATGATAGATTCCTACCGTTATACGATAACCCTTAGCAGGTATGAAATATGAAAAGGTATAACGAGATGATCGATGCTACTCTGCAGGATCCTGAATCAAATAAGACTATACGTGAAGGAATCTTTCCTTATAAAACATCACTTGAACTTGGCGAGCAACTCCTTGTGGCTGCGAAGGGATTTATCTACTTGATACAACATGAAGCTACGTTAAGATACAGCACAAATCTGCGAGGTACTGCTTTTTGACTAGAGTAATTAAATTAAACACTGGGGGAAATCATGGATAAAGACCAACTCCTTAAAGAGATGAAGCAAGATATGCTGCGTGATATTCTGGTTGCTGTTAAGGAAATTCAACTGGATGAATCTGATGAAGTATGTTATGTATCTCTTCTTGGAACCGATTACGAACCCGTACTTGGATTAATTACATTAGGGATTAAATCCTACCGAGATAAGATGATTCAAGAAGAGCACCCTCAGGCGCTTTGGTATCTGTGGAACTCCGGTGAGATGCCGGCTGCCTATCAAGTGGGGCTTGAAAAAGTAATCCCCTCTTTTCAAGAGAAGCAGGAGAAATTTGTAGAGTTAATTGGAGACAATGAGTGGGAACAATATTGGGAAGCTTGTCAGGATGTTCGTTTTGAAGTTGCATTACAATTAAATTCCTTAGATTGGACTGAGGTTTTGCCCGTCACACCTGATTTTGTTTTATATTCAGATTGGGAAGCACTTGATGTTGAAAATGGCGATTTAGAAAGAAGTATTCCAAAGGAAAAGCTTTTACTGCTTCGGGAAACCGGATTGATCTGATATAGATTGGTACTCAAAATCAAAACCTCCTGCCATATGAGTTCCAACAGGCAGGAGGTTTTAATTTTTCAGTACACAACAATTAGTTCTCCAGATACCGGTAGAGGGTGGATTTGCTGATTCCTGTCTGTTCTTTGATCTCAGCGAGCGTATAGTTTTTGGACTGATACATTAGGATCGCCTTTTCCACATTTTCATCAGCTTTCCGTGGTCTCCCTGGAACATTCCCCTTCTGCTTCGCCTCATAGAGTCCTCTTTTGGTTTTTTCGCTTATCACATCGCTTTGAAAATCAACCAGATGCTTTACAATATCACCAAATGAATATCCTTCGGATTTGCCGGTGTCGATATTTTCCGTTATGGAAAAGATATAAGCCTGCTTACTTTCCAAAATTTCAAGCAGTTCCACAAGATGCCGGGTAGAGTCTGCAAAGGCGAATAATTTAGCAACAACGATAGTATCTCCGGGGTTTAAATTATTCATCATATGTTTGAGATGGGACCGCCGTTTTGCTGAAGCATGTTCTTCAACAATAACAGTATCGCATGGGAAAGCGTTCAGCATTTCAGTTTGTGCTTCAATATTCAGATCGTCCTGATAGGGTCTCATATATCCAATACGCATGGTGTACTCTCCTTACTTTATCAAACTGCCGTTATCATACCATAATTTTTTGTCCCTAAAAGGTTCCATTTAGGGAAGATGAGTGTTAAACTGTTTGTAGAAAATTGGCATGACAATCATGGACTTGGAGTGCCGACAAATTAGAGGTGAAGACAGAGTGATTGAGAAACTAAAACAAAACTGGTTTTTTAATGTGAAGGGAGATGTTCTGGCAGGGATAGTTGTGGCACTAGCGTTGATTCCGGAAGCCATCGCATTTTCGATTATTGCGGGTGTTGATCCTATGGTAGGTCTTTATGCGTCCTTTTGTATTGCGGTCATTATTGCTTTTGTAGGCGGACGGCCAGGAATGATATCAGCTGCGACTGGAGCGATGGCACTGCTTATGGTTCCGCTTGTCAAAGAGCATGGACTTCAGTACCTGCTGGCAGCAACGATACTTACAGGAGTAATACAGCTCGTATTTGGTGTTTTAAAGATTGCCAAACTGATGAAATTTATTCCGAGACCCGTCATGATCGGCTTTGTCAACGCCTTGGCTATCCTTATTTTCATGGCCCAGGTGCCCCATTTCTGGGGAATTAATGGGATGACCTATGTCTTTGTCGGGGTAACATTAGCTATTGTATATGTTGTTCCCTTATTCTTCAAAGCGGTACCTGCGCCGTTGATTGCGATTCTTGTATTGACTGTAATAGCCATCCTTACGGGGACAGATTTGAGGACAGTGGGAGATCTAGGCATTATTAAGCAAGAACTGCCGTCCTTTTTTATTCCAGATGTTCCGTTCAGTCTGGAGACTTTAACAATCATCTTTCCTTACTCCATTGCACTGGCTATCGTCGGTCTACTGGAATCTCTGTTAACCTCCTCTATTGTGGATGATATGACAGGAACCAACAGTAATAAGAACCAGGAGGCCCGGGGACAAGGGATCGCGAATATTATTAACGGCTTTTTTGGCGGTATGGCTGGCTGTGCAATGATTGGACAGTCGGTAATTAATGTAAAGTCAGGCGGAAGAGGAAGATTATCCACGCTGGTGGCGGGTATGTTCCTGATGTTCCTGATTCTTGTGTTGGGTGACTGGGTAGTCCAGATTCCAATGCCGGTTTTGGTAGGTATTATGATTATGGTGTCTATTGGAACGTTTGACTGGTCTTCGTTTACTTACCTGTTAAAAGCACCTAAGACGGATGCAGCCGTTATGCTTGTTACGGTTATTATTGTTGTGGCCACTCACGATTTGTCCAAAGGTGTTATCGCTGGGGTGATTTTGAGTGCAGTATTCTTTGTTTCCAAAATATCCACTATTCAAGTTAGAAAACGTATAGAAAAAACGAAAACTATTTTTGAAATCGAAGGGCAATTGTTTTTCGCTTCAGTAGATGGCTTTGTAGATGCCTTTGATTTCACGGTAGAGAATTCAGATATTATAGTGGATTTCTCTAACGCCCATATCTGGGATGATTCTGCCGTTGGAGCGGTGGATAAGGTTGTAATCAAATACCGTGAAAACAACAACAGAGTGACAATTAAAGGATTGAATTCTTCAAGCCAGAAAATTGTGAATAAACTGGCTGTTTATAATGATGCTAATGCCAAGCTAAGTGCTCACTAATCTGATTTCAGGAGTGAATGAAGGATGTATAACCGGATCGTATTAGCTGTGGATGGATCGGAAAATTCGCTGAGAGCTACCAAAGAAGCAGTAAAGCTGGTATCTTTAGCGCCAGACTGCCAGATTGATGTGATAAGCGTGGCTGACATGTCTAAATCAAAGAATGAAATTCTGCACGCCCAAAGCAGAGAAGAACTTGAACTGAAAAGACGACAAAAACTGGTGCCTGTCGAAGAGATACTGAAGCAAGGAAATGCACTTTATAAATTACAGATTTTGCATGGAGAACCAGGTCCGACAATTATCGAATATGCCAATAAGGAAAAAGTGGAGATGGTTATTATCGGCAGCCGGGGGTTGAATGCACTTCAAGAGATGGTTCTCGGAAGTGTCAGTCACAAGGTTGTAAAAAGGGTCAATTGTCCTGTGATGGTTGTTAAATAACCGGAAATTTGTGCATATCTACATCAAGACAACCTCGTAATTCCGGGGTTGTTTTTGATTCCAATAGTCGATCTGGTACTGATGCTTAGTGCCACTGGCAGTGATAAATGGGAAGATTACCGGGCTTTATTTAAATTAATGGCCTATAGTATGATATTAGATATGAAAAGGGAGTGATCTAAATGGAAGACCTTACGCAATATACTGCTCAAAAACCTAATCACGATTCATGCAGCACCAATGAGCGGAAAAGTCACCATTCTGAAAAGACAAAAAATAATTTGATCAACCGGCTCAACCGAATTGAAGGTCAAATTCGTGGGCTTAAAGGTCTGATTGATAAAGATGCCTACTGTGACGATGTACTGAATCAAATTTCTTCGGTCCAATCTGCCTTGAACGGTGTAGGAAAGCTACTGTTAGAGCACCATATGAAAAGTTGCATAATTGAACGCATTCAGGATGGAGAGAATGAGGTGATTGACGAACTTCTTGTCACTATTAATAAGCTGATGAAATAAAATGTATTCTAGGGATTCGAGAGAATCTCTTTTTATTTTGATTAACATATAGGGGGAGGGGGTATAATAAAATATATTGACTTACATAGGGTAGGGGGGTATAGTATACATCGAAGGAGGTTACAGCGATGAGCACTTTGGAAGTGACGGTTACAGAAGATTGTTATTTGTCTGATGATGGCTGTAAAAGTCACCATTCACATCCTGTAAAATCAGATCTGGCCGTACGACTAAACCGTATTGAAGGACAAGTCAGAGGAGTAAAAGAGTTCATTAATAAAGATATTTATTGTGATCAGGTTTTAAATCAGATTGCCGCTATTCAAGCTTCACTTAACGGAGTACGAAAAGTTCTTCTAACTGGACATCTTAAGGAATGTGTGGTGGAACGTATCCAGTAAGGAGATGCCAAAGTCGTAGATGAACTGCTGGTGACCATTCAAAAATTGATGAAATAACTAATCATTAAAGGAGAAATGAATCCATGAAAAATGTAACTTTAAATGTTGAAGGTATGTCTTGCGGACACTGTGTCAATTCAATTGAAGGAGCATTAAAAACAATTGGAGCTGATGGCAAAGTCGATCTCTCAGGAGGAACGGTCACAGTCCTGTATGAAGAAAACGAACTGACGGTTGATGCTATTAAAGAAGCTATTGAAGAACAAGGATACGACGTTGTGTAAAAAACATCAGGAGAAAAGAGGTGCCTGAGTATGGAAGCAGGCAAACAGGAAATAGAGCAAACTTCTCTGCAGTTAACCGGTATGACTTGCGCTGCTTGCGCAAACCGGATTGAGAAGGGCTTGGGGAAACTCGAAGGAGTTACAGAAGCGAACGTTAACTTTGCGCTTGAACGGGCAACAGTTACGTACGATCCGAAAAGAGTAAATGTTGCGCAAATGGAACAAAGCATTCAAAAACTAGGCTATGATACTGCCAAAGAAATCGTTGATTTCAAGCTGGAAGGTATGACCTGTGCGGCTTGTGCAAACAGAATTGAGAAGGGGCTTGGCAAAATGCCTGGCGTCACCAATGCTTCCGTGAATTTCGCGATGGAAACCGCCCGGGTCGAATATAATGCTGCTGATGTATCAATCAATGATATGAAGCAGAAGGTTGAAAAATTGGGTTACAAAGCGATACCTAAACAAGAAGAGTCCAATCCTTCGGAGTATCGGGAAAAGGCTATCTCACAACAAAAGCGCAAACTGGTTATCTCCGCTATTCTGTCGCTTCCGCTACTATGGTCCATGGTGGGTCACTTTTCTTTCCTATCGTGGATTTGGATGCCAGAGCTCTTCATGAATCCGTGGTTCCAATTGGCATTAGCTACACCCGTTCAATTTTATATCGGCAGACAGTTCTATGTGGGTGCGTTTAAAGCATTGCGAAATAAAAGTGCAAATATGGATGTGCTCGTCTCGCTGGGAACTTCTGCTGCTTACTTCTATAGCTTGTATCTAACTATAGAATGGGCATCCATGGGGAGCATGGCTCATCATGGACCATCCATGTACTATGAAACAAGTGCGGTGCTCATAACACTGGTTCTTTTAGGAAAATTGTTTGAATCGCTGGCTAAAGGCCGTACATCTGAAGCGATCAAGACGCTTATGGGTCTTCAAGCGAAAACAGCACTAGTCATTCGGGATGGACAAGAAATAACGGTTCCGGTTCAGAGTCTGCTGGTTGGCGATGTTGTAGTGGTGAAGCCAGGAGAGAAGATCCCGGTGGATGGAGAAGTACTGGAGGGGAATTCGTCAGTTGATGAGTCCATGTTAACTGGAGAAAGCATCCCTGTTGAGAAAAAAGCCGGAGATAGTGTAATCGGCGCTACTGTCAACAAAAACGGCAGGCTGAAACTAAAAGCGACTAAAGTGGGGAAGGAAACAGCACTTGCTCAAATCATTAAAGTTGTAGAGGAAGCACAAGGTTCTAAAGCACCTATCCAACGGGTAGCTGATGTTATTTCCGGAATCTTCGTACCAATCGTCGTAGGAATTGCAATTGTTGCGTTTCTCGTCTGGTACTTCTGGGTGACACCCGGTGATTTTGCGAATGCGCTGGAGAAAGGGATTGCGATCTTGGTCATCGCCTGCCCATGCGCATTAGGGCTCGCTACACCGACATCAATTATGGCGGGTTCCGGACGTGCCGCAGAGTTTGGCGTTCTGTTCAAAGGCGGCGAACATTTGGAGTCAACCCATAAGATCGATGCGATTATTCTCGACAAAACAGGCACAGTAACAAAAGGGAAACCGGAGCTTACAGATGTTATGGTCGAACATATGGACGAGCAAGTTTTCCTGCGCTTGGTAGGTGCTGCTGAGAAAGACTCGGAGCATCCGCTGGCAGAAGCGATCGTTGCCGGAATCAGGGCGAAAGGAATTGAACTTCCGCAAACGGAACAGTTTGAGGCGATTCCGGGGTTTGGAATCCGAGCTATCGTAGAGGGCAAAGAGGTTTTAGCGGGTACACGCAAACTGATGGCTAAATATAATGTTTCATTTGATCAAATGACTAATCCGATGACACGCCTTGAAGAGGAAGGGAAAACAGCGATGCTGATCGCGGTTGACGGAGTGTATGCAGGGCTTGTAGCCGTAGCTGACACAATTAAAGAAACGTCAAAAGAGGCTGTGATGCGGCTGAAAAAAATGGGTATTGAGGTCATTATGATTACGGGTGACAACGAACGAACCGCAAGTGCGATTGCGGAGCAAGTCGGCATTGATCAAGTCCGCGCTGAAGTGCTTCCGGAAGGAAAGGCAGAAGAAGTGAAGAAGCTGCAGGCACAGGGTAAGAAGGTGGCGATGGTCGGTGACGGTATCAATGATGCTCCAGCATTGGCGATGGCAGACATAGGAATGGCTATCGGTACAGGTACGGATGTGGCCATGGAGGCTGCGGATGTCACCCTGATGCGCGGTGATCTGACGAGTATTCCAGATGCAATCTACATGAGCCGCAAAACGATGGGGAACATCCGCCAAAACCTCTTCTGGGCGTTAGGGTACAACACGCTCGGTATTCCAATTGCAGCGATAGGGCTGCTGGCTCCATGGGTGGCAGGTGCAGCGATGGCGCTCAGTTCCGTGTCCGTTGTCCTTAACGCTTTGCGGTTACAGCGTGTGAAGTTGAAGCATTGACATTTGGCAAGGAGAGGATTTTTATGGGGAATATTGTGAAGATTGCTGTTAATCCACCTATTCAAGTAGGTGGTTCTCTATTTACGCCATCACAGCTTGCAGCAATCGGAAATTTGGCAGGCAAGGAAGCAAAAATTGAATTAACACCTTTCAAGCAATTATATATAGAAGTGCCGCTTGAACAGCGGGAACGGATTACAGAAGAACTGAGACAAGCTGGACTTGAAGTTTATCAGCCTGGCTTCGTGGTAAAAGGATTAATTGCCTGCAATTTCTGTAAGGGAGCAGAGGAGGCAGGATTAGACGTAGCCAGAAAAGTAAATCAGGCTATTGCAGGAATCGAAACACCCACACCTTTGAAGATAGGCTTTGCAGGTTGCGCACTTGGAACGAGTGAACCCTTGCTGAAGGATATCGGTATTGTCAAGATGAGGGAAGCATTCGACATTTATGTGGGTGGTGAACCAAAAGGGATTAAAGCTATGGTTGCCAAACGCTTGGTATCCGGAGTAACAGAAGATCGGCTTGTACCAGTGATTGCAGCAATTATCGGCTATTATAAGGCGAACGCTAAAGGGAAAGAAAAATTCGGTAGGTTCGTTGATCGGGTTACGCTTGAGAAAATGCAACAAGTTGCAATTTAATATAGCAGCATGGCGAAATAGACAAATCGTTGTATCGCTGCTGATCATAATAACAAAAATGACCTAGAGAGGAGGTAAACAATGAATAATAATCATAAGCACCACCATCATATGCATCATTCCAGTTCAGGTGAGCTGCCTGCAGGGATTAAAGAAGCCGTAAATCCAAAATTTAAGGTTGGAAGTACAGCAACTATGAACTCCGATCATATGGAAGGGATGGATGGAGCCGAAGCAACTATTGTTGGCGCATTCGATACTACCGTTTATACAATTTCATACACACCTACAACTGGTGGAGAAAAAGTATCAAAGCACAAATGGATTGTACACGAAGAAATTAAGGATGCTGGCACCAGACCCTATCAGCCCGGGAATGAAGTTGTTGTGGATACGGATCACATGGAAGGTATGCTTGGGGCAAACGCAGTCATTGATTCAGCGGAAGAAAGTATTGTTTATATGGTTGATTTTATTTCGACAACCGATGGCGAACATGTGAAGAACCATAAATGGGTTACTGAAGGTGAACTACAAACAATATTGTAAGGCTATATACAAACGGGGGAAAGAGCATGTCAACATATTCACAGACTTCAGAACAAGTTGATCCTAAGCGCTGGAAAGCACTTGCCTTGTTATGCTTTGCGAATTTCCTTGTAATGATGGATTCCGCTATTATTCAAGTTGCTCTACCAGCCATAAAAGATTCACTCGGCTACACGGAGGCGAATTTACAATGGGTAATGAATGCTTTCCTTATCATGTTCGGAGGGCTTTTGCTCCTTGGAGGAAGGCTGGCTGACTTGTTAGGACACCGGCGCATATTTATGTGGGGAGTTTCTATATTAACTATTGCCTCCTTATTTGCCGGTTTAGCCTGGAATGAAATGTCACTCAATTTAGGACGTGCCATTCAAGGTGCAGCTTCAGCCCTAGTTGCACCGGCAGCACTTTCCATTATTATGATTTTATTCAGCGCAAATAAGAAAGAAATGGGTAAAGCACTTGCATTTTGGGGGCTCTCAGGGGCAGCTGGGGGCTCTATCGGTATTGTCCTCGGAGGTATGATTACACAGTTATTTAGCTGGAGATGGACCCTTTTATTTTACGTACCAGTTAGTCTTTTTATTTTATTTTTAGCCCCCAAGCTTCTACAGAGTGGTAAGCGTAAGGCTGGTCGTATTGATTACGCAGGCGCAATTTCTGTAACTTCAGCACTAGTAATGATTGTTTACGGCATTGTTACCGCGGAACAGAAAGGCTGGCAAGCATCTTCAACTATATTGCCGCTGGTAATCGGGGCCGTTTTGTTTATCGGCTTTATCCTTATTCAAGTTTTTAGAAAAGAACCGCTCGTTCCGCTGAGCATATTTAAAACACCATATTTGGCAGCAGGGAACATTTCGCTAATTTTATTAGCAGCATCCTGGTTTCCTATGATTTATTTTCTAATTCTGTATTTGCAGCAAGTGATGAAATTTGAACCCTTCATGGCCGCGATGGGTATGCTGCCGGCGCCAGTACTGATGGCCATCTTTATGGTTTTATTGGCTGAAAAGGTAATGGCCAAATTGGGTATGAAGTTTACAATGTTCATCGGGTTTGTCTTACTCGGAGGTTCTGCTCTCCTGTTATCCCGAAATACTGTGGATGGGAACTATTGGAGTGATGTGTTTATCGCTCTTTTGCTGGCAGCTCTCGGCAATGCACTTGCTTATCTTCCAGCAACTACGGCAGCTGTGTCTGAGGCTGATACAGCATCGTCCGGTCTTGCATCTGGCTTATACAACACGACGTATCAGGTGGGATCAGCGGTTGGTTTGGCTATCTTGGTTTCCATTGCAGCGGCGACGTCTTCCAGTGTAGGAGGAAACACTATAGCAGCCCTTAATGAGGGGTACCAACAAGCATTCTTTTGGAGTGGTGTAGTTGCTTTTGCAGGTGCCGTAATAGCAATGCTATCTATTCGGCCCGCCAGGAAGTGAAATCAGTAAGATAAACCTTTGAGGAGCATTTCTGAATTGAAATTTGTTTCTTTTAATAATTTTCAGAGGAAAAGGGCCCTTATATATAAAGGGCCTCTTTTAACATCTATTATAGATCTGAATCCGGTTTTTGGGTCTACTGCCAGGTTGGCCTTCGGGGCTATACTGCTGCACAAATATTGCGCCAGTGTGGTTTTAATGTTAAAAATCTCAAGAGGATTCATTGCAAATGTTTCAAAGAAAATCCCAAAATCCCCCACCTTAAGCTCTCCCATTGCTTTCATAATTTGCACCAATCCGCGCTGTGCAGGCGGGAACGCTCCAAAGTCTACAGATTCAGCGTCATACCTGTAAAAATATTCGTTACCTCCACAGCACTCTCGTCTCTGGGGAGAAACTTCAAACTGGGTATACCCAAAAAGCTGCCGGAAAATCCATCCGGCAGCTACAATTTATATTTTTGCATTAAGTTGCTTTAGAATGTCATGCACATCCACATGAGATCTTTTCTCGATTATTTTCCCTTCTTTTATTCGTAATAGCATCATAAGAGAAAATCTTACCTTTTTTCCTGTGGCAGGCAAGGAGAAGAAAGGGCTCCCTGTATGAGTACCTTCAAAAATGAAAAACACAGCAACTTGATTACCTTCAGCGATTATCTCTTGAATAGGCATTTTAAATCCCGGGAAAGCGTCGAAGTTTCTCTTTTCTGATTCCACAAGACCCTTTACCCCATGATAAGGCGTATCAACCTGCGGGTAAAATACAAAATCCGGGTGACAAAATTCTTTTAGTGATTCATATTGTTCTTGTTGTATAGCTTCATAAAAACGGCAAACCAATTCCTTATTTGATTCGGTTTCCATCTAAGACTTTCCTTTCTTTTCTGCGGGCTGCTTTATTTAGAATGTGTAAGCTTCACCATCATCAGGTACTAGCACATTAGAGGATGCTCCTTTTTCAGTGAGGAAGCTTTTTAATTCTTCTCTGGATAAGGTCCAGTGATTTACAGCTTCCATATGAACTGAAATGATTGTGGAATCAGGGGCAGCTTGATATACGTTATAAATGTCCTCTTTACCCATAACCAAAGAACCGCCCTGCAGGAATTGATTATCTCCGCCATTTACTACAATGATCTCAGGCTTGTATGTGTTGATTACGTCCTGAACAGGTTCATACCAGACTGTATCTCCAGCTAAATAAAGGGTTTTCTCGGCGGTATTCTTAAATACAACCCCACAAACTTCACCGGCAAGTTTTAAGATTTCCCCGCGGCCATGTTCTCCCTTTGTTTTGATCAATTGAATATTGTCGAAGTGCGATGATTCACTAAGTATTTCTACGTTCTTGAAGCCATCGCTGCGAACTTTATCTGCGTCTTCTTCATTTTGTACAAACATTGGAATTTCTTTCGGCAAAACCTCTACGGCTTTAGCGTCATAATGATCCAGATGGAGATGGGTTACAATAACAGCATCGACATCTGTTAGGTTTTCAAGGGAAACAGGCAAGCTCACTAAAGGGTTATTTTGATCTTGTCTTAAAGAGTTTGGAAACGGAGGGTATGCACCTTTATCACCTAAAAATGGATCTACCAAAAATTTCTTGCCTGCATATTCGACAACCAAGGTTGCATTTCTAATTAATGTAACTTTCATTTTAACAGCTCCTTTTCTTTTGTTGTTCATTAATTGTATCTAAAAGACCATTTGATTAACATATAATAAATCAGGTCTTTTAATGATTTGACTTTAATTTTGAAACAAAATAAGATTTAATACGTTTACTGCAATTGCTAAGGATTCATTTCACTGGAGGTAAATGCTATGGACCAAACCGATTTGATTATTTTATCCGAATTGCACAATAATAGCCGCATAACAATGAAGGAATTAGGGGGAAAAGTGCATTTGACCGGACAAGCAGCTGCAAGCCGTGTTATGAAGCTGGAGGATTGCGGGGTAATCGAGGGGTATACGATTAAAATTAATCAATCGAAATTAGGATGCTATATGCATGCATTTATTACAATCTATACAAACACACATAACCACCAAACAATACTTACCTTTATAGAAAAGCAAGGACGCTATGTATTAAACAGCTACAAAATTAGCGGGGATGGTTGTTATCTTTTAGAGTGCCGGTTTCCATCCAATGAGCTTTTGGATCAATTCCTGGGCGAGTTGAGCGAACATGCAAATTACAAAATATCTGTGGTTATAAAAAAATCATGATGATCAGAAATTTAGAAGATGAGGGGATATAGGGGAGTCTAAGGTTGAGGGCTTCTGCAATGTCACAATATAATTCAGCCACATTTGAGTTTACAACTCCATGTGGTTTTTCTTTATCATATCAGCCTTCCACTCCGGTGTAGATTGAAGGGGGGGACTGCCAGGTTGGTTTACGGGGATATACGGCTACACAAATATTACGGCAGCATGGCTTTAAGGTGAGAAATTTGAGCGGCGGTGTCATTCAAAAAGAGATCCTGATGGATCTCTTTTCTTCAACTTCATGTGGATTTCCGCTCGATCAGTTCAAATTCCAAAGTGTGAACTTCGGGAGCAGGCTGACCCAGCATATCCAGAATGATATAAAAGGCGTTCTCGGCCTGTTTGTTTGCGGGGGAATGGATGGTGGTCAGATCGAGCAGATGAGCCAACTCGGTGTTGTCGAATCCCAGTATGCCTACGTCGCGCGGAGCGGAGAATCCTGCACGCCTAAGTTCTGTAAGAAGTCCGGCAGCTACACTGTCATTCGAACAAGCGATAGCATCGGGCCTGTCATTTTGTCTGATCCACCATCTTGCCACCTCTTCTCCGTCATAAATGGTGAGCTTATCATGGAAATCCGGGAAGCGGTTGGCTTTTAATCGATACTTATCTGCAAAATCGTTATAAGCTCTGATCCGTTCCGGCGTATTTAATCCCTTTGAGGAAAATACGTTTGCGATCCTGCGGTAGCCCTTGGCGTACAAATATTCAAGTCCTAGCGTGTAGCCCTGATACTGGTCCATGAAGACTGAGGGGATGGTATGGCTCACAAGCCTTTGCCAAGTTACAATCGGACCGTATTTGGCATAAGATTCGATGACAGACCATTCGTTGGTTCGAAACAGACAAATCAAGGCATCGAGTTGCTTACTGCGCAGCATTTCAAGCGCGGTAAGTTCCTGTTGGCGGTCTCCGTTTGTCATAAACAGCATTACATTGAATCCATGCTTATTTGCGCTAGTGTTAAAAGCTTGAATGAATGCTGTAGACAAGGTGGTATGAGTTCCGGTTAGAACTCCAATGATCCGGGTCATTCCTTCTTTAAGGGATTTTGCATTTGAGTTAGGTACATAATCCAATTGCTCAATGATTTTGAGTATTTCTTTGCGCTTGGCCTCATTTACATATGGATGTTGATTGATGACACGCGAGACCGTAGTTGTGGAAACGCCTGCAAGTCGCGCGATTTCCTGAATATTGGTCATGAATTTTCACCTCTAGTCTAAAGCATAGCATATTTAAGGTCCATTCAAACCTCCCATTCCGGCCTTTTTAAACCCAGAAAAAAGAGAGCTTGACCTGTAATGCATTCCATAAAATAAAGTGAAAGTGTAGAAAAAAGAGTCATACAGGAGGCGTTCTCTTTGAAAAAAGGATTGAAGATTGTGACAATCGGCGGCGGTTCCAGCTATACACCGGAGTTAATTGAAGGTTTTATCAACAGATACCATGAGCTTCCGGTCCGTGAATTGTGGCTGGTGGACATAGAGGCAGGTAGAGAAAAGCTTGAAATTGTAGGTGCCATGGCGAAGCGGATGATCAAAGCAGAAGGGATTGAGTGTGATATACATTTGACACTTGACCGCAGAGAGGCGCTTGCGGAGGCGGACTTTGTGACAACCCAGTTCCGGGTAGGCTTGCTTGATGCACGCATTAAAGATGAGGCTATCCCCCTACGTCACGGTATGATCGGACAGGAAACAAACGGGGCGGGCGGTATGCTGAAGGCATTTCGGACTATACCGATCGTCCTTGAGATCGTCGAAGACATGAAAGAGCTGTGTCCGGAGGCTTGGCTGATCAATTTCACAAATCCGGCAGGGATGGTTACGGAAGCTGTACTTCGGTACGGACAATGGGAAAAAATAATCGGGCTATGCAATGTTCCAATAATTGCGGTCAAGAATGAGGCAGCCGTTATTGAAAAGGCAGAAGAAGACCTTTTCTTTAAATTTGCCGGCATTAACCACCTACATTGGCATAAAGTATATGACCAAAAAGGAAAAGAGCTCACGGCAGAAATTATTGATAAATTGTACGGACCGAATGCCAAGCCGGAGAAACTTGTTGAGAATATTAAAGAAATGCGGTTCTTGCCTGAACAAATCGCTCAATTGGAAATGCTGCCGTGTCCTTATCACCGTTACTACTACATGACAGACAGTATGTTAAAAGAAGAAGTGGACGAGGCGAACAGAGAAGGTACCCGCGGCCAGGTCGTCAAGTGTCTGGAGGAGAGTCTTTTTGAACTGTATAAAGATCCGAAACTCGATTACAAGCCGAAGGAGCTAGAGAAACGCGGAGGAGCTTATTACAGCGATGCAGCCTGTGAGATCATCAACTCGATTTATAATAATAAAGGGACAAAAATGGTAGTAAACACACGTAACCGGGGAACGATAAGCGACCTTCCTTACGAGAGTGCCATTGAAGTAACGAGCATTATCACTGCACATGGTGCGGAGCCGGTCCACTTTGGAGCGTTTCCGCCAGCCCAGCGCGGGCTGCTGCAGGTGATGAAAGCCATGGAGGAACTGACAGTCGAAGCTGCCATCACAGGAGATTATGCGACAGCCCTGCAGGCCTTCACATTGAACCCGCTTGTAACGAGCGGAGATGGGGCAAAGGCTCTTTTGGATGAAATGTTAGAAGCTCATTGTGAATATCTTCCTCAATTTTTTAAGTAACGGGATAGGAACACAACGATTAAAAAGCCGGTCAGCTGACCGGCTTTTCTACTGCCGCAGAGGCGAAAGACAGTCAGTTTAAGGCTGCCTTATCATATTAAGCAGCAGTGACACGTCACCTGTGGAACCGACCGAAATGAGTGTCTTTTTAGCTTCATCAACAAACTTTCTTAATTGTTCAGCCAAATCGCTTCTCGTAATAATGACGTCTGCATTGTGTATAGCCTGTTTCAAATCCTCTTCTGGAAGTGATGTTACATCAATCGTTTGAATCTCAGCAGAGGTTAATCTTCGGATCTCATCCAGATAAAAGATGCAGGAGCTCATTTTACACTCAATAAACAGATAACGCTGCTTCCTTTTTTGTCGCTGGCCAAACAATTGCACATATGCAAATCCTGATAGCAGCAGATCATCGATTACAAAATTAGATTGGTGAGCCTCATCAATCATTTGCTCTACAAAAGAGAAATGAGGATGGTTTATCTTGAACCGGGTGATTTCTTCTTCCCCGGCAACTTGCGTTCCCCTGCCCTTCTGCATCAGAAGAAGTCCCTCTTCTTTCAATTGGGCATACACGCTTTGAATGGTATTGCGGTTGATCGATAACTGTTCGGCCAACTGATTGGTAGAGGGGAGGGTATCTCCCGGGTTTAGCAGACCTTTTCCTATAAGCCATTTGATTTGTTCCTTGAGCTGTATATGAATAGGTAAGGGGAAATCGGCATCGATATTAAAGAGCAAGCCTGAAGCTTCCATCTTGAACGACCTGCTTTCTTGGTGAGTTGTCTATTAATTTAGATATGTACAGCTTAATGAAGTGGCAGATAAAAATCAAGCATTCATCCTTGGTCGTAGCCTAATTAGGCGCTGGCTTGACAAATGATATGAAGAGGGCTAAAATATGATTATAAATGACTAATTAACTAGTTAACTAATCTAAAGGAGATGCGGATTATGGATCGGTCAAAAACAATCTTGAATATGGAATGGAACGGAAATAAAAGCGGAAACGGAACAATTGAAGCTGAATATCTCAAAACAGAAATTGCAGTGCCTCAATCCTTTGGAGGTACTGGCGAAGGTTCAGAGCCCAAGGAACTACTGGTCGCTTCCGCCGCGACCTGTTTTCTGATGACGCTAGTAGGTATGCTGGAGGCTAGAAGCCTTATTGTAGAAAGCTTGAAGATGCGTTCGGAAGCAAGTGTTTCCAAAGAAGAGGGTTTCAAGATCACTCATTATCCGGCAATTAAGCTGCCAGTTGGTGCGACTGAAGAGCAGATTCAATCTGTTGACCGGACCCTCGCAGCGGCCGACCGTAACTGCGACATCGGAAATTTGCTTAAAAAGGCCGGAGTTCAAATTGACATCAGCGGTGATGTCTCCATTAAATTATAATAAATTTGATTTCGAGGGAGGATATTCATATGAGTGCAACTGCTCTGACAAAAGATTCGTTTAAAGATCATATTCAATCAGGAGTTTCTCTAATTGATTTTTGGGCACCCTGGTGTGGCCCATGCCGGGTTCAGCTTCCTATAGTTGAAGAATTGGCAGATGAGTTTAAGGGGAAAGCCAACATTGGTAAAGTAAATGTCGATGAGGAGCAGGAATTAGCTGCACAATTTAGTGTACGCAGCATTCCAACTTTACTGCTGTTTAAAGACGGCAAACTGATTGATCAGATGGTCGGAGTAAATTCAAAGGATTCACTCAAAAATAAAATTCTGAATGTTTCAGGAAAATAACACTTAAGAACAAGAAAATCATTTCTTTAAAAAGGAACCGCTCAGCTGGTTCCTTTTTTACAATCAGGCATTCATAGAACCCGGTAGGATAGAATCAGGATTCAGCCGAATCTCAACGTAAATTGGCCGACGAACTTAAAACTTCAATGGAGGTACGATTTCATGAAAGGCAAAACGATCTTGATCGTTGAGGATAACGCAAATATACGAAAGCTGCTTAAATCGTATCTTGAAAAAGAGGGCTATGAAATCATATTAGCGGCTGACGGGTATGAAGGAATGGAGACTTTTGATAAACTAGACCCCTGTTTTGTTATTCTGGATCTCGTGCTTCCGTACAAAAGCGGGGAAGAGCTTTGCCGGTGGATCCGTACTGATAGGAAGAGCGATATTCCCATTATGATGCTTACGGCTAAAGCAGCTGAGGAAGACCGTATTCAGGGCCTCCAATTGGGAGCAGATGATTATGTTACCAAACCGTTTAGTCCACGTGAAGTTGTGGCCAGGGTGGAAGCTGTTTTACGTAGAACAGCGAATCGCTGCAGCAAAATCAGTTATAACGGACTAACAGTAAAACCGCTTCGCAGAGAAGCTAAATTGAACGGTGAACTCATTCCACTTACAATGCATGAATTTAAGCTTCTGTATTTTTTGATGAGACATCCAAATCAGATATTGGGTAGAGAACAAATATTGGAGGAACTTTACCCAAATGAGGAACGCAATGTAATTGAGAGAACTGTAGATGTCCATATTAGCCGACTCCGGGAAAAGATCGAAACCCAGGAAGGCGGCCCCTGCTTTATTGAAACGGTTAGAGGAATGGGGTATCGATTTATTGCATTTTAAGCATTAGAGGGAATGACTTATTTCCAAGAAATATGAGCGTTCAAATCATGACTACAGAGATTCGAAGGCAGTAAAGACTTCCTTATCTACGTCAATATAATCTACAACTTGAGTAAGCTCCCCGGTGACCACGAGCCGATCAGATCCGTCCCAGCTAAAACAGCTGATGAGTGTTAATAATTTCTTATTTTCTACATCATCAATAACATCTATTCTCTCCGGCATAACAACCTTACGATCGACCATCTTATATATATAAACTTTATTTTTATCGGTTAAGTACATCTCAGCACCCATTTGTACTTTCCTTAAAGAACCGAACAAAACTTTGGGGTTTTTTGAGTTATGCGCAGCAATGGCATAATTTCCAGTACCCATAACCTGATCAGGCTTCAAGGTAGCGCTGGCCACCCGCAAGTTTTCATTAGTAGCCCCATATAGAATTGGCAGGTTAATACCTGTACTGGGGATATATATACCCCCGATGACGTTTTCGGTTCGAATTGATGAGGTTACATCCAGGACACTCAGGTTCTCTACTTCCGAGAAGTCAAAGTTTTGGGTTATCCGTTCCTGACTTTGCGACTCTAATAATTCCACATTTTGTTTGATTCCCTCTGTTCCCAAATTGACCTGATATATTTTCTTGAAATGATTTGGAGCTATCCAGTAATTAATAACGGGTCTATATAAAATCAGAATGGTTCCAAGCAGGATTAGTGAAATTGGGATTATTTTATACCAACGTCGCGCAGTTTTAATATGATTCATAAGACTCCTCCTTTTTACCATCTTACTTTTGTATTGTTAAGAAACGTTAAAGAGGCTGATCAGAGTTTTAGAAAGGTCTGCTTAATCATTTCTTTAAAAATATGCTTTATGCTCATTTGTAGGGGGGAGGGGCTTAGTGCACAATTTTCAAATCGGTTCTTTAGTCTTGAATGGGCAGCTGATATTGTATTTAGGGTTTGGTGTAGCGGGCTGGCTAATGGTGTATTTTCATCATCGAAACAAACCGGCGCAGGAGGAAGTCTTGAGCATTATATCCAATGCATATTGGCTATGGATGTTGGTCTGGAAAGCGAGTTTTCTGCTCTTTCATCCGGGAGAGGTTATTCAACAGCCAATGTCTCTCGTTTATTTTGATGGCGGGGAACGCGGGATAGGGCTGCAAGCTTAGTTTCGGCGTTTTATATTTGGAAAGGGGCCCGAAAAAGGATCCTTTCTTTTACAGCTTGGGCTGATCTTTTGATTGTATATCTATTGGCTGGTTACTTAGCTTCACAAATGCTGCTGTTGATGACCCAAACGGAGACCATCTGGTTTCATGTGGCAAGCTTATTAATATCCATTTTGTTTCTTGTACTCATACTGGTACATTCGAGATCATCCAATATATATTCTGCGAGATTCAATTATGCTTTCTGGTTCTGTATCGGACATATCGTACTTTGGTTTTTCATTCCCGAGCGGCATGCCTGGGTAGTATCCTTTAATAAGCAGCAGGTGTTTTTCGTTTTTGCCGCCGCAGCTTTGGCCGGAACGGGCTGGTTGAGCGATAAACTGCAGAGAGGGGGAACAAATGGATAACCTTAGCCTTTTTTCAGCCTTTGCTGCAGGGGTTCTGTCATTTTTATCCCCGTGTATCTTCCCGCTCCTTCCCGCTTACATTTCTCACTTAACCGGTTCTTCCGTTGAGAATGGCAAGCTGGTTGTACATCGTGGAAAAATGTTTATGCTGTCATTCTTTTTTATTGCAGGTTTTAGCCTTGTCTTTATTGTGATGGGGGCTTCTGCAAGCTTTGTAGGCCATCTTTTTGCTAAGGAGCGCGAGCTGATCCAAAAATTAAGCGGATTGCTTATTATAATTTTTGGTTTACAGATGGCTGGAATTCTCAATTTGCGTTTGTTAATGTCCGAAAAGACATGGGAAATCAAGACGGACAGGGGCCGGGGGGTTATCCGCTCGCTGCTTACCGGTGTGGCTTTTGGTGCAGGATGGAGCCCTTGTGTAGGTTTTGCGTTGTCAGCTATTTTGTTTCTGGCCGGTTCCAGTGAAACGCTATGGAATGGGGTTGGATTACTCTCCATCTATTCGCTCGGAATGGGAGTACCCTTTTTGCTAATTTCATGGTTATTAACATATTCTCTACAGTTATTGAAAAAAATCAATAAATGGGTTCCACTTTTGTCAAAATTGAATGGTTGGCTGCTTATCGGGTTGGGTCTGCTGTTATTTACTGGCCAACTGCAGAGAATCAGTGCATGGCTAGCCCAATTTACCTTTTGGGATATCAATTTTTAACGGTGGTGAGGTATTCGTTGAGAAAAAATATAATTGCAATTTTTGTATTGATAGGACTTATCGTTTATGGCGGATACGAATACTATCAAAAATCCCTTCCAGGAACATCACAAATGGCAAGGTCTAATAGCGGGGAAATAAAGACAGGTATTCAGAAGGGGCAACAGGCACCAGACTTTGCTCTTACAGACTTACAGGGGAATCAGGTTCAGCTGTCTGATTTTGAGGGCAAGAGAGTATTGGTTAACTTTTGGGCTACATGGTGTCCACCATGTAAGGTAGAGATGCCGCATATGCAGAATATTTATAACGATTATCAAACAAAGGATGTTGTAATATTAGGAGTTAACATGACACTTACCGAAGAAAATCCAGATGCTGTTGATGAATTTGTGAATGAGCAGCAACTCACATTTCCCATCGTTATGGACAAGGATGGAGATGTTATGCAGACCTATGAAATTATGGCGTATCCCACAACCTATTTATTGGATGCTAACGGAGTGATCCGGGAAAAATTCCAAGGAGCGATCAGCTATGAAATCATGGAAAAATATTTATCCGAATTGGATTAAAGCAGGGAGTGTTAAACATGCGTCAAACGATAGATAAAATACTCTTATTTACCTTATCTGCTTGTCCGATGGGCCGCTCCATGAAAACAGTCTTAGAAGAATGGCTTGCCTCTGAAAACGAATATGGTATTACTTTTGATGTGATCTATGTAGATGTTGATCCCGAAACAACTAACCGGTACCGAATTAAGGTAAACCCGACCACAATCTTCTTAGATGGCGACAGCATGGAGTTGTATCGGATAGAAGGCTTCAAAGAAATAGAAGATGTACGGCGTTTGACTAATCAGTTAAAAAAGGGGTTGCTGAGTAAAAAATTCCGCAGGAAGCCAACCGGATGAGTACTGAAACTTATACCATCTTTTTATACAGAAATGATATTGCTGTCCCTATAGAAACTAATGTAATAAACAAGACTTCCATTAAGGCACCCAGAATAACTGTGATTCAGCAATTGTTGGCCAGTCGGCCTGAAGGATTTTTCAACCCTTTTCCGGTAGATTGTTCATTTGAACGAGTATCCTTTAATCGCGACGTTTGCTTGGTTACACTTAGTTCGAAGATGGAGACAGAGGCAGAAGAAAGAGAGCGTATGAAATTGCTGCTCGTCTACACAATGAAAGCTTATGGACTTTCAGAAGTCCAAATATATTGGGCAGAGTCTCATAAGAAAAGTGATTCTTAGTATCTATTGAAGGAGCCAAGAATATCCCTTTGTCCGAATTAAGCCGCCGGCTTGGCGAGATCCCAAAGGAGCGGGAACTGCTGCTCTATTGCAAAAGCGGTATGAGGAGCAAGAGTGCCGCAAAAATATTACTGAAGAATGGTTTCTCGGAGATTTCACATCTTAATGGCGGGCTTGGCTCCTGGTCGGGCTCTTTAATAAAGTAATCATGATTATTGAGAACAACTCATTTTAGAGTTGTTTTTTATGGCTTGTTATTTCAGGAATCTTCGTACCGATCGTTGTTGGAATTGGGATTGTCGCGTTTGGATGTATTAAAGAGAAGGAAACCTTGTTATAGAAGCAAGAATATCATCAGATTATTTAGGGTAATCATACACGAAGAGTTAACTGCTAATTTAGAGGGGGATGGTTTGAGGAATGGAGCAAAAACATAACGATTATAAATATGTTCAGCAACATCTCGCTAATGAGCGCACTTTTCTTGCATGGATACGAACGTCAATCACGATTATTGGATTGGGATTTTTAGCAGCGGGAGTCGTTTTTCGCACTGCAACTTTTGAGCACTATGGGCATACGATTGCTGCACTGGTTGGAATTGGAGCAGTAATCATCGGATGCATTATCATTTATATGGCAACTGTGAATTATCGGAAGAAACAGAGAGGAATTAACCAGGAAACATTCCAATCACCTAAAACTATAATTTGGTTTACAGCAGTGGGGATGGCTCTCATATCTTTTTTTCTATTGATTCTGGTTGTTTTATTGTTGCTTTATTAATATCTACATTTGCATATTGTACGTTACGTCCAATTGAATTGGGCCAAAATAAAAAAGAACGAATTTAATACGAAGACTGGAGCTGTCAAGCTATGAAAGAAGTATATGAGCTGACTTCCATTCAGGAAGTCGAGGTTTTTCTTCAACGGCATGAGCTGAGTTTCTTATATATATCCAAGCCAAATTGCAGTATTTGCCATGCTTTACTACCTAAACTCAAAGAGTTTTTGTCTCATTACCCACTTATCTGTTTAGGGCATATCGATGCCAGCACAGTCGAAGAAGTTGCGGGACACTTTATGATCTTAAGTGCTCCAATGATGCTCGTGTTTATCGAACAAAAAGAGTATTTGAGGGAAGATCGGTTTGTCCGGTTTGAGGAATTAAAACGAAAGTTGGATCAGCTTTATGAGGCATACACTCAGGAAGGCTAAACTCCGACTTCATTTGTTTCAAGGTTATGTATTAGAGTCAACAGAAGGAGCTTCCATATGACACTGGTATATAGTTTGACGGCACTCTCTGGTTTGTGGTTGTTAATCCAGTTGTGGCCTCTGCGAGCACTCACTTTTATTAGAAGTGAGGAGTGGGATCTATTTCGTGAACGTTGGGTAAATGTAAAGATACTGGACGTTAGAGATGCAAGTGAATATTCGATTCGGCATATTCCCGGATCGATAAATATATCTACTGGCAGATTACCGTTCCTATGGAGCAAAAGTTTTGCACCAAATGATGAGGTGATTATTTTTGCCCGCAGCTGGTTTCAGAGAAAGAAAGCTGCACGGATTTTGGCACGTCGTGGGTTCCAGAACTTGTATGCCATTAGAAGGTGTTATCTATCTATAAATGTTCGTAACCTCTCGAAAAATAACAATTATAGCTCAGAATACTGTAAATAAAAAGCAAGTTGTAGCTTAGGTTATTATTCGTTTCAAAATAGGCGATAATATATCTATACAGATACATCTGCGTGCACAAATTCAAGAGGAAAGGAATTGAGTATGGAAATTGACGACATTGATATTCTCATCCTTCGGCTGCTAACCGAAAATTCACGTATTCAATGGAAGGAATTAGGGCATCAAATTCATTTGACGGGGCAAGCAGTAGGAAAACGTATAAAAAAACTTGAGGATAACGGTGTAATTAAAGCCTACTCCATTATTATAGATGAGATCAAACTAGGGTTTGCTTATACGGGGTTTCTCACTATCACTATGAATGAAGCTAACCACAATTCATTTTTACGTTTTATTAATGAACGGGACGAAGTGGTGGAAGCTCACCGTATATCGGGGGGAGGATGCTACCATTTAAAAATAAACGTAACTTCCCAGGAAAATTTAAATCTCTTTCTTGAACAAATTCTTTATTACGGAAATTATACCTTGAGCATATCCGTACAAGAGGTTAAACAACGTAACCCGTTAAGTATCAAATTATCAAACTAGAAGCCTCACTTCGCCATTGAAGTGAGGCTTCTAGTTTGATGTGAGTTTAAGTCAACCGAATTATTGGGTAGCCTGATTACGATTGCTTCGGGACCACAAAATAACAGGTATAAGATGCAGGGCAAGAAGAGCCCCCGCATAGGATAGCGTTGCAAAGCTGAAATGATCTACAATCATACCGGACAACACGCCTCCCAAGGCACCAGCCAGAGCAATCAGGACATCTATAGAGCCTTGAATCTTTGCACGGTTGGCAGAATTTGTAGAGTCGACAATGATTGCTGTACCGCTAATCAGGCCAAAATTCCATCCTAAGCCAAGCAGTGCAAGCGCAATAATTAGCATTGTCACAGAATCAGTGGAAGCAACAGCGGAAAGAATACCTGCAGCAAGAAGCGTAGTTCCAGCTGCAACGGCTATTGCAGTTCGCCCAATCTTATCTACTAGAATCCCCGTGATCAAAGAAGGAAGATACATAGCCCCAATATGGAATCCAATTACAAGACCAACCTGGCTTAAACCGTGCCCATGATGTCTCATATGTACAGGCGTCATTGTCATAATAGAAGTCATAACTATTTGTGTTAGAATCATGACAGTTGCTCCGACAATTACCCCACGCTGGTTCTTTGCTAAGTTATCCTGACGGTTATTGGAGAGAGTTGCATCATTACTTTTTTGTGTAGCTGCAATTGCACTAGCAACGAGGAGCGGGTCAGGACGAAGAAAAACTAAAAGCACTAAGCCGGCAAGGATGTAAGCAACCGCTCCAAGAATAAAAGGGCCTGCCAGAGCCGGGACTCCAATTGCCTTGGCAAACTGGCCCATAGGTTCAACGAGATTAGGACCTGCAACAGCACCAAGAGTAGTGGATACCATTGCAATACTAACCGCAGTCGCTCGCTTAGCCGGGCTGGCAAGGTCCGTCCCTGCGTAACGTGCCTGTAAATTTGTTGCAGTACCTGCACCATAGACGAGTAGAGAAAGGAAGAGAAGAACAATATTATTTAGGTCTGCTGCAAGGACTACCCCAACGGCACCAATGCCGCCGCTCAAAAAACCGGTTGCAAGACCCAGGCGCCGACCATGACGCTGAGAAAGCCAACCAACCAATAAAGCTGCACCAGCAGAACCCAATGTGAATAGAGCTGTAGGAACACCGGCATAGCTGTCTGTGCCGAGCATTTCTTGCGCTAGCAGTGCACCGACTGTTACACCGGCCGCAAGTCCTGCCCCGCCGAATATTTGTGAAAGAACAACGGTCAGCAGCGTCCGGCGTTGTAATTGCTTATGTTTTTCTGGTGAATTAATATAGCTGTTTAACCATAATGGTTGTTGATTCTTAGGTGAATTAAAACTGTTTTTGGTTTTCATTGTGTCTCCTGACTATAATTATCTGGGCAGCCGAAACTGCGTCGTTCAGTAAATTGACGCCATTCCAAAACACCTTCATCCAAACGGAAAGCATGTAAGCCTTTTGTTTTTAATATTTCTACGGCTTGAAACGACATGAAGCAATAGGGACCGCGACAATATGCAACTATATCCAAGCTATAGGGCAATTCGGATATTTGACTCTCCAACTCTTCGATAGGAATGGAAATCGCTCCAGGTATATGATCTGCATCGTATTCTTCCCTCGGCCTAACGTCCAGTAATAGGACTTCACCTTTCTCCATACGATCCATCAACACCTCCAAAGAAACAGGCTGCATATCTTCATAATTATTTGTAATCTCTGATCTAATGCTCTGGATTTCTACAAGTTTTTTTTCAGAAAAGCTGTACAATGACAACATAAATTCAGCAACTGCAGGGTCGGCAAGTTGATAAATTACAAATGTGCCCTTTTTCGTAAATCTCACTAATTTCGCTTCATAAAGGGTTTGTAAATGCTGTGAAACATTCGCAACGCTCATACCGGAGCTTTTGGATAAAAGCTCTACTGACTTAGGACCTTGGCTCAATAAATCAAGGATTTCCAATCGTTTTGGGCTGGAAAGACTTTTTCCAACGCGTGCAAATTCTTGATACAGCCGTTCTTTCCAAGCTCGATTCATATTCATTAGTTTTATCACCTCATCCTATATTCAATTTATTAATTGAATAGTGGAATTGTAATATTAGTTATTGTGAATGTCAAACGGGTTTTTATTAAAAATAAAAACTGGGTTAATATACAGAATGATTAAAGTAAAAAGGCCCGTTCCTGACCGGAAGGGACCTTTTTACTGTGAATTATTTGTTCTCCTAGGTTTACGATTGAAATTCTAAACAAATAGGTTATGATTTGCTTCAGCTGCTTGTCCCAGATAATAGCCGACACCGCCAATTTTGACCCCATCCATTAGTTCCTCACGCTGGATACCCATTAAATCCATTGACATCTGACAGGCGACGATTTCTACGCCCTGAGTAATTGCGCTCTGCATGAGTTCTTCCAGAGAAGCCACATTGTTGCTCCCCATAATGCTTCGGATAAGCTTCGGTCCGGCACCTAGCATGTTCATTCTGGATAAGCCCAGCTTGCGGCTGCCGCGTGGCAGCATCATGTCAAACATACGGCCGATCATGGTTTTAGATAGCTTCTGTGGCTGATGCTTGCGGATAACATTCAGACCCCAGAATGTAAAAAACATCGTTACTTTGCGTCCGCTTGCAGCCGCGCCATTTGCAATAATAAAGGATGCGATCGCTTTATCCAGATCACCACTGAAGACGACCATAGTGCTGGCAGGTTCAGGGTTAGAGGTTTCAACTGAAGAGTATGGAGTTGAGCTTGTTTGCTTGGCAATCACCGCCTCGATAATACCGCCTTTGCCTCTTTCCAATTGCAGGAGCGGGGAGCCAGACATGGTTGCCCATGCTTTCACATCTTCATAAAATCCCGGATCTGAAGCTTTTACACGGAGAATCTGCCCCTCGGCAAGCTGATCCATTGTCTGTTTGACTTGTAATAGCGGTCCGGGACAGCTTAAGCCGCATACATTCAATTCGTTTTCGATTTGCAGCGGTTGGTCAGAGAACTGTGCATTCGGCTGTTCAACCGTTCTTTGCAACTCAGGAGTCAGCTCCCTATGGTTTCGATCACCATTGTGGCCATCGTTTCGTTCAGACAATGGAGCGGGCTTGTATTGTGCCTGACGGTAAGTTTTATAGCCTCCGCTGAGATTTTTAACGTTAAAACCATGTTGACGCAAAATTTGTGAAGCCGTATATCCCCGTAAACCAACTTGGCAGTACACCCAAATTTCCTTAGAGGAATCCAATTCATTTAGCCGCTGCCGTAGCTCATCGACCGGAATGGATAGCGAACCAGGAATATGCCCATTAAGGTGCTCCATCTCACTACGTACATCTACTAGCATAGACCGTTGTGGCTCGCGTAAGCTAAGCTGATCATACGTAAAAGATTGTACACGTCCGGCTATAATATTTTCTGCTGCGTAACCGGCCATATTTACCGGATCTTTGGCCGAGGAATAAGGCGGTGCGTAACTCAACTCAAGCTCTGTCAGATCGTTGATATACCCTTCAAAATGAATGGCGGTGGCGATGTCATCAATCCGTTTGTCCACACCATCGTACCCGACTGCTTGGGCGCCTAGGATTTTACCATCTGGAGTAAACAGGAGTTTAAGAGTAATCGCGCTTGCTCCCGGATAATAGGATGCATGACTGCCGGGGTGAACGATAACAGAACGATACTCGGTACCAAGACGTCTTAGTGTTTTCTCATTACTGCCGGTAGAAGCTCCGGTCATGCCAAACACTTTAATGATGGATGTACCTTGAGTTCCCTTATAGGTAGAATTCAGTCCTGCAATCCGGTCTGCAACGATTCGGCCTTGTTTATTTGCAGGGCCTGCAAGCGGAACTGCTGTTTGAGTGCCATGAATGTAATCCTTAACCTCGATAGCATCACCCACAGCATATATGTCTGCGATATTACTTTCCAGTGCTTCATTCACGATGATGTGTCCACGCGCACCGAGGGCAATACCGCTATTATTTAGAAAAGAAGTATCCGGAGTGACCCCGATCGCGAGAATAACCATATTTGCAGCAAGAACATTGCCGCCCGCAAGCTCTACACCAATGCCATGCTCAATGGAACGGAAGCCCTGAACACGCTGTGAAAACAGCAGCTTTACGCCATGCTGTTCCATTTCCTGTGCCAGTGCCGCGGCGATTTCAGCATCAAAAGGAGCTAACAGCTGTTCATTTCCCTCAATCAGTGTGACATCAAGCCCGGCTTCCTTCAGATTCTCTGCCATTTCAACACCGATAAATCCACCACCTATAACAATTGCAGATTGTTTGTTATCTGTGTTTACCTGCTGCTTAATACGGTCAATGTCAGGTATATTCCGGACAGTATAAATATGCGGATGATCTTTCCCGGGGATATCAGGAATAACTGGACGGGCACCTGGAGACAGAATCAGCTTGTCATAGCTTTCTTCATATTGCCCGCGCTCATGGCTTTGTACCAGAACCGTACGCTTATGCGAATCGATGGCAATAACCTCACTCTTCGTACGCACATCGATCCGAAAACGGTCGGCCATGCCTTGAGGTGTTTGAACCAGCAGGCGTTCGCGGTCAGCGATCGAGCCGCCAATATAATAGGGTAAGCCACAGTTGGCAAAAGAAATATAAGGCCCTTTTTCAAATATAATTATTTCTGCATGCTCATCCAGTCGGCGCAGACGTGCTGCTGCTGATGCACCACCAGCTACCCCGCCGACAATCAGTACTTTCTTACTCATGGTTTAAGTCTTCCTCTCCAAATAAAATAGTTATAATTCCTTCAATCCGTTGATCAGCTATTACATAATTAACTTCCAGGCCGTTGCGCTCCGTCGCGACTATCCCAGCACTGCGAAGCTTCTGCAGGTGCTGGGATACCGTAGATTGCGGAAGGTCCAGACATTCTTGCATATAGGAAACGTTACATTTCTTTTTACGCATGAGCCCGCGAACAATGCATAGGCGAATCGGATGAGACAGAGCTTTTAACAAATTAGCATGTTCGTCGAACAGTTTAGAATTAGTACTATTAAAATCAGTATCGTTCATATCATGATCACCTTTCCGATATCGCAATATTAATATATTAGAATAATACGATATAGATAGGTACATGTCAAATTGTATTTTAATAGGCTTAGGACATAATTTACCTATAGGGTATTAGGGGGCTTATAGGATGAAATACGATTTGTACGATTTCTGTAGACAAGCATAATGTGAAGTTATAGCATTTATTTAATAACGGAGAAGAGCATTGCCAATGGCTAGGTTCTAATAGCAGGAGGGACATTCCACTTGTGAAGGCTAAATATTACTCAGTGTAATAATAAACAGCGGCAGTCTGGATTTGTGTTTCTTGTCCAGGACTTACCGCTGTTTATATTATTATGAAATTGAAATATTAAAAGCCGTACAGTTTCTATTTGGACTGCTGTATTAAAAGGTTTTCTAAACTGGAATATTTGAATGTGTCTTAGTGTTATTAACGATTGCTGACTTTCATATCCGAATAATATTGTATTGTAGGTCGTCCATGAATGTGCCGAACGATAATGAAAGCAACTGCAGATAAGATGATATAGATAGCTAAAACCTGGGAAGTTCGGATATTTTCACCGGTCTGCATTGTTCCCCAACCCAGGAACTTAACCGGATTCCATATGGTTCTTAATAAGGAGGCAAGCCACTGCGGTCCAGCAAAGGATAAACTGTCTGTACGCACGCCCTCCACGAAGAAACGTCCTAGTGAATACCATACTAAATAGCTCATGAAGAGCTCACCTGATTTTAAGAAAGTTCTTCGCCGAAGGAAGAATAACAGGAAAAGCCCGAGTAGACTCCAGACTGACTCATACAAATATGTTGGATGATAATACTGACCATCTATGTACATCTGATTAACTATAAATTTAGGAAGATGCAAGCTACTGCTCAGAAAATTCTCAGAGACAGGACCACCATGAGCTTCTTGATTTACAAAGTTACCCCAGCGTCCAATCATTTGTCCCGTAATTAATCCTGGTGCACAAATGTCGGCAATCCTCCAAAAACTATATCCTTTCCGTCGTGTATAGATTACTGCTGCAATTATTGCACCAATTAAAAATCGCTTTCCTTCTCGAATGGCGAGCATTAAGCCCAAAAGGGCACCTATTCCAATAATGATGCCGTACCAATGTACCTTAACCGGTCCAAGTGAAAAAGCAATCGGGTTCAACATACTCTCTATCACATCCTTTTATTTATTAACTGAGTATAAGTATACCAGATAATATTTATTATCAAGGTTCGGGTCACTGAGCACAGACCGCTTTACACTTTATGTAGAGTTTCGCACATAAGTACAACCAATGTTTCCAAAGGAGTTCAGAAAAAATTACTCGAGCTGTCTGTTGCCTACGGAAGAAGCCAACTGAAGGTTTTTTGTTAATTATTGCATAGCATAAAGTGACACCATATGACACAATAGAGAAAATGCGAAAGGAGCTGTTTGCTATGGAGCAATCAAACCATATACTAGTCCTCGATCTTTGGGACGTTCATAACATTCTAGTAAATGTCGAAGATAACAGTATGTCATATGCTGAAGCTGTAGAGAAACAAGCGCGTGCGCAAGGAGTTTTAGTTTCTGATACTAAGGATGTTGTTTTACCTGTAAATCATTTGTACCTTAAGGAGAACATTCTAGAAGCAATTACCAAACTCAAACCGTGATAGTCGCTCAATGGAGTGGCTTTTTTTATGCACAAAATTCATAATAAGTATACTGCCCATTGGCTCAGCTGGTGGGCTTCTGTTTTAAAAATGTATTCGGAACCATGTGATGGGCAGTACCGTCTGAGCCGATGCCAACATACCTGTAAACAGAAGAAGGATTCGAGACACTGCCAGTTATGCAGGCCAGCTCTTACCGTAGTGCATATACCAACGTCGCAATATTATTTATCGTCGCCGCTTATTTATTTGAGTTCACTTCTGGGGATTCATCGTTCCCGCACAGGAGCTCGACTTACCTATGGCCTCGCTTCCGGACGTCGTTGAACTTTTTCATACAGCGGAATAACAATTACTAAAATTAATAACATGTGTGAAGCAAAGCACATTCGATTCATTAAGACTGGCGTATTCAAATTCGGGATTATATGTGTAAGGAGTTAAACAATATGCAAAAATGCGATAAATCATTGGTAATGAAGACGGCTATCCTATCTGATATTCATGGAAATGTAGATGCATTGCAAGCGGTACTATTGGTAATGGCGATAGAATTTTATTAGAGATCAATACCGATAATCCAACAATAAAATATTGCCAAGATTTATTGGATGATGAGCAGAAGAATTGGATTTCTGCTATACCATTTTCTTTGCAAACTGAAGATTTTTATTTTTGTCATGGTACCCCCACTAGTGACGAAAGTCATTTATTAGAGGAAATGAGTCCAAATGGCTCTAGTTTTAAGAAGACAGAAGATATATTAGGGTTGATTAAAGGAATTACGCAAAACGTTGTTTTTTGTGCGCATTCTCATATCCCAAGAGTTGTATATTTGCCGAATAATAAAATTGTTATTAATCCGGGCAGCGTTGGACTACCTGCTTATGCGGATGAATTGCCAATATATCATAAAATGGAGTCTGGATCGCATCATGCAAAGTATACAATTGTAACAAAAATAGAAGACGACTGGATGATAGAACAAATATCTATACCTTATAATCGAGATGCGGCTATCCTGCAAAGTGAAAAAAATGGAAGAACAGATTGGGCTGTAGCACTTCAAACAGGAAGAATTTAAGGGGAAATACGAGGAAATGACTGGTGAAACAGGGGAAACTTCCTTTAACTTAGATGATATGAGCAACCCGCGTTCTATATTTGCGATTTGCCGTTACCAAGGGCAGCCATTAGGTTGTGGTGCATTATGTCCATTAAACGAAACCACCGCTGAAATTAAAAGAATGTACTCCAGAAAAAGTAGAATGGGCGTAGGTTCGTCAATTTTGAATTATTTAGAAAAAGAAGCCATTAACTTAAATTACTCTATTATTAGGCTAGAAACCCGAAAGATTAACAAGAAAGCTATTCAATTTTATGGAAGTAAAGGATATTACTGTATCCCTAACTATGGAAGATATATTGGCCGGACTGAGGCTATTTGTTTTGAAAAAAATTTATTGTAGCATAAGATAGCCCGCCAGGCAGGAACCTGATGGGCATTTTGCTATATAATGCACATTCATTCCATGCTATTTTAATTGACTAAGTCAAATATATTATTTATTATGCCTGGAAGTCCCTTATGGAGTTGGACACATCTTTAGTGCCGGTTATTCGGAAATTCAATCGGTTATACACAAAAGTTCTAGGTTTGATAAACATTTGCTCGACAGCAATTTTTCACTATCGGAAGCGCGGGTTCTATATGAGATCGGAAATACGAAGCATTGCACAGCCAAAATGCTCATCGAACATCTTAGTATTGATGCAGGTTATTTAAGCCGGATTCTTAAACGTTTCGATAAACTGGGTTTAACTTACCGGGTTCAATCCGAGAAGGATGGGAGATCGTCGTTATTGTTTTTATCTAGTCTCGGAGAAGAGGCCTTGTCCAAAATGGACACCTTGTCTGAAGAACAAATACGCAATTTGATCCTTGGATTGCCATACGTAAGCCAAATGAGCATTGCCAGAAGCATGACCACTATTGAGAGGGAGCTATCGGACAAGCCTACAAAACGCAGTATAAGTATCCGAAATGAGTTGAGACCGGGAGATGTAGGGATGCTCATTCATATGCACGGATGGATTTATGCAGAGGAGTGCGGATATAATCATCATTTTGAAGGATATGTCTGTAAGACGTTTTACGAATTTCTTCAAAATTACAGCCCGGACAAGGATCGCTTTTACAAGAGGCGATCCTTTATTGCAAAGATAGAGGCTTTAAGTTTATTTTTTTGGACACGACCGGAGATCAGAATACGGCTATTGGCATGTATGAAAAAGCAGGTTTTAAAAAGAAATCTGAACATGAAGTTGAATCCTGGGGGAAGCGTCTCATTGAACAGACTTATGAGCTTAGGTTCCATTAACCATTAAGCCAACTGAAAATACAATCAGATCAATCAACCAATGACGGACGTACAGGAATGAATTATATTAGGAATAAGAATGTCGGAGTTCCACAAAGGCGGGGGAATCGATCATGAGTGAAAAGGTTGTTACAGCCGTATTCAATAATATAGCTTGGTGCGGAATAGTATGCGAGACGCACGGTGTTACTGCAACTTCAAGTAAACATATTTGGAGGACAACATCGAAAGCGCCGACGTTTTACCCGGACATAATTACAGCAAATAGGTGTGTAACTATGAATGAGGTAATGGACATCATTGGTAATAAAGATATATCCTCCATCAAAGATAGTTTTGCTAATCTCGAGTTGTCACCTTTTGATTTTAAAAGGTTATTTACAGCCGAATGGATCTATCATGCGCCGGCAGCTAACTTGGAGCCCGTTCAAGCGGGATGGTGCCATGTCACAGCGGAAAAAGATCTAGCAGATTGGACATCCGTCCATGGATCCGAAAATGTGATTAGACCCGAACTTTTAGAGCGCCCTGATGTGAAAATTTATTTAAATAAGAAGAAGGGTGAAATGGCCGGATTTATAGCCAGCTTAGGTGCAGATGCTGTGGGAATATCCAACGTATTTTCAAGTGTTAACAGCGATAATGTGTGGTCTGACATTGATAAAATAGTGTCATTTGATTTCCCGGGGTTACCCATGGTGGGATACGAACGAGGTGATGGTCTTACAGCAGCACTTCAATCGGGATGGACAACTGTAGGTTCGCTTAATGTATGGGTGAGATCGAGTGATTGATTGCGCTAACGGAAAAGTTAGTCCAACAAAGAGACGTAACCTCTAGATCTCTTTAAAAGAGCGCCAGAGCCCTCAACAGGACTGGGCGCTCTTTTTTATAAACGGCAGTTATACATAAAGAAAAATTAGTAAGCAATCCCCACACGTGATTTGATAAAATGTCTGTCCCTTATTTGGTTATAGGTGAATTCTGCTGTATCCGGCACAGATATTTCAGCCCCCCCTTCAGGCAAAACATTCCGCTCCACACGATAGTTCCCCAAACGTTCTCCATTACTCAAAAAGGTAGGACATATGATCGTCCAATCAAGAGTCGATTTTTGCAGCAATTGATAGACCTGATGATGTTCTTCTGCTGCACGGGTTAACCTGCGTTTGGATTCGCTGGATTGATACCGTAACAGATGGGGGGAGCTTTCACTTTGCAGAATTCCGGCAGTACCTATAGTTAAGATACGCTTTATACCTTCGTTATACATCGCTTCGATGATTAAAGGCATGCTATCCGATAGCGTTGTTGTCCCATCGGTACTTAGCGCACTAATAACTACATCATTTCCATGTACTGCACGGGTGATATCTGCTTTATTCAAGACATTGCCTTGTATCACAGTCAGGTTTTGATTCATTCGCTGGATTTTCTCCGGGTTGCGGACTAATACCGTCACATGATGTCCATCATGAAGAGCATGGGCCGTTATATGGCTCCCAACCCGTCCGGTAGCACCCAAAATTAATATATTCATAAGCAAAAGCCTCTCTATATTGGTTTACTTCAAGACCCATCCAAAGGCAGCAGCAGTGTTATTGTTGTTCCGGTTCCTAAGCGGCTCTCGACTTTTAGACCGTAAGGGAATCCGAACATGATCTCCAGACGGTGGTGAATGTTCCTCATTCCATAGCCGCCATTGTGCCTCTCCAGCGTACCGTTCATAATACTTTGGACGGTCTTATGATCCATTCCGACACCATCATCCTCAACAATTAGCCGGATTCCGGAGCCGTCTTTATAACCGTGAATACGGATAGTACCATAAGGATGATCCTTTTCCATAATTCCATGCAGAATTGCATTTTCGACTAACGGCTGCAGCACTAATTTGAGTGTAGAGGCTATAAGGACATCCTCCGGCACTTCGATGATCAGCTCAATCCGGTTCCGGAAACGCATATTCTGAATGAGCACATAGGCACGGATATGTTCAATTTCCGCACGGATTGGAATAATATCCTCCCCGTTGCTTAGGCTGATCTTGTAGAAATCAGAGAGAGATGTAATTAGCGTTTGGATATCTTCAGCATTATACTTCATGGCCAGCCAGTTAACCATATCAAGTGTGTTGTATAAAAAATGCGGATTGATCTGAGCCTGAAGGGCACGCAGTTCCATATTTTTGACATCCAATCCCAATTGATACTTATCTGAGGCCAGATCCTCGATGCGGTACAGCATCCGGTTGAAGGTTTTTATCAGTTCCCCGATCTCATCGTCGTTTTTAGGGTCAAGTTTAGTTTTGAAATCATCGACACCGACCTTGCGCATCGTTGTACTAAGTCTGCGGATTCGGAGTGTGCCTGAAGAAGAAACGTAATATGCCATAGGAAGTGTCAGTACAGCGACCGCTACAAAAATGAGCAGCAGCTGATTCCGTGCCTTCGTCGAGATGGCTGCGATATCCTTGTGCGGTACCACGAGAACGAATCTCCAGTCCGTATTGTCAACAGAAATGGAAGCCAATAGCGTTTTTTCACCGTTCAGCGTAAGCGAATCCACCTGTTGTACACCTAAGCTGTTTTGCGTTTGAAGAGCCTCCATGATGGATTCCGGGTGCTTCACTTGTGTTTTGGTCGAACTGGCGATCAGCTCCTGGTGACTGTTAATCAGCAGTGCGGCGCTGGAGGGGGTGAACAGGGACTGATCCAGAATTTGCTCCAGTACAGCCTTGGGCATTTCCGCACGCAGCAGTCCGGCAAAATCGCCGGTTTCCAGCGGATCGGTCACTTTGCGGATAAATGTGACGGTGTTCCGCTGCTTCGTATTAACCATTCCGGGCGGGAGCCAAAGAAAAGAAGAGTTTTCTTCAGCAATCCGCTTCATCCAAGGTTCATTTTTAGCAGATTCCAGCAGCAGAAACTGGTCGGAAGCCTGAACGGCTGCCATCCCTTCGTACATATACAGCCCGATGTTCTGAATATCCGGATTGGTCTGCACATTATAAATGAGCTGGTTAAAAAAATATTCGTCCAGCAGCCAGTTACCAATATTATCTCTGTACTCTGCCGCAGACTTTTTGACAAGCGTCTGAATCGTATCGTGCAGCACCATAACATCAACAACATTCCGGACGGAGCTTGTCTTGTAATTCAGAAAGGAGCTGGACTGCTGCAGCATGGCTTCCAGTGAATACCTGGATTGTTTCTCGGTATCCCTTGAGGTGATGTACGAATTCACGGAAATGAACAGGGCAGAGGAAATAGCCAGGAGCAGAAAATACGAGATAAACAGCTTTTTCCGTATGCTTAGATTTGAAAATTGTTGCAGTATGCGCCGCATGTTCTCACATTCTCTCGCGGTATTGGGAAGGCGTCAGTCCCGTAGATTTTTTAAATAGCGATGAAAAATAGTTGGAATCCGTGATCCCTATGGCCATGGCAACCTCGTACAATTTTAACCGCCGGTTCTGCAGCAGTTCCTTTGCTTTAGCCATGCGGATCTCTGTTACATATTCGTTGACCGTTTTGCCAATCTCTTTTTTGAAAAGAGCGCATAGGTAGGTTTGGGTTAAATACGTGTTGTCTGCAATTTGCCTTATGGTAAGCCCCTTATCCATATAATGTGCTTGGATAAAGTCCAGGATAACGGATACCCGGGCACTTACAGCCGATTTCTCTATGAGCTGGGAAAACACTGCCCCCACATTACCGGCAACATAATCGTGCAATGACTCCAAAGTATACAGCCTGCTGATTTCCTGCCAGAGGAACCGCTCCTCCTGGGTAGTCTCAATGACTGACAAGCCTTTGTCTACCGTGAATTCATGCAGTGTAATTAAGCAGCGAAAATAGATATTCGTAATCCGCTTGGTATCCGTGTCCATAAGACTGCGCAATTCATCAGTGATCTGAGCCAAAAGGTTGTGGACGTCTGCCTGGTGTTCTGCACGGAGTGCGGAGCGGAATTCACGGATAAAAGTATCCTCACGTTCCTGTGTAATCCCGCGGCTATCTCCCTCCTTCGTTCCAATAAGCACTTTGCCGTAGCCTTTAAAGAATTGCTGCCTTGATATTTCTGTTGCCAGGCGGCAGGCGCGGCCAATTCCCATCCCGGTTTCCGTCACCGGACCAATCCCGACGGCAAACTCAAAATCAACACCAAAGACTTCATAAAGTTCTTCAAGTAAACGCTCTGCCTGCTCAATCTGCACATCCGGTTGGAGACTTGAAGCCCCGGTTAAAACAAGCAGGGTATAGGCCTCTACGTACCCCGTCAAAGAATATTCCCCGAAATACTGTGAAAGCCACTGCACAATGCGTTCTGTCGATTCTTCCTGACGGGTTTCAACACCATCCAGTTTGCTTGTAAGCCGGATAGCCAGCGGAAGAACCATTCCTGCGAGAAAGTCCAACCGGGGGACGGGTCCTTCTTCAGCTTGCAGCTCCGCATATGTTTTTTCTTCTTTAATAAAACGGGTTAACCACTTCTGTTCAATAAAGGAGCGTGTGAAGTTACGTGTATATTGCTCAGACCGGTACTGCCGGATGCTCTCCTGGAGAGCACTGGTTATTTCTGTGAGTTTCACCGGCTTTTCTACGTACCGGACGGCTTTTAAATGAATGGCCGACTTCAAATATTCTTTATCTGAGTACCCGCTCAGGAAAATAATTTTAACCTCCGGATCGAATTCCCGGACTTTTGTAGCGAATTCAATTCCGTTCATACGCGGCATCCTGACATCACTAATAATAATTTGCGGCTTAAATGTAATTGCAAGCTTAAGTCCTTCTGCACCATTGGAAGCGGTCTCCAAACGATCCACACCAAGCGTACTCCACTCTATATATTGCTTCAGGCTCTCAAGGGTGAGAGGTTCATCATCGACAAGCATGGCCCGCATGGATAGCCCCTCCTTTTCATTCTGCTGTTCTCAATATAAAGCTTCCTTCAAGCCTGGCGCAACCGCTAATGCTGTAAAAACAAGACTCCGTAATTCTACCAAGAAAAACGTAAACCTGTATTATGTTGCCGGCAGAAGGGCTCCACTATAATTTGTTATGAGAAATCGAAAGCGCATTCAACGAAGAAGAGAAAAGAGGGAGTGTATGGCGGCTGAAGTCAAAACTGCTGTGAAAGCGGTAAAGCGTACGAAACTGGAGAGAAAAGGCGGAGGACTTTTTAAAGAGCTGGCGCGTAATAAAGTGCTGTACCTGATGTTTGTACCGATCGCGCTCTATTTCATTATTTTCAACTATATCCCGATGGCTGGAATCGTAGTTGCCTTTAAAAGCTTCAATTATCAGGAGGGCATGTTCGGCAGTCCGTGGACCGGCTTTGACAACTTCGAATATTTTTTCAGCTCCGGAAAGGCATGGCTGGTCACCAAAAATACCTTTATGTACAATTCCGTATTTCTGGCAGCCTATTTGTTCTTTTCCATCCTGGTAGCGGTGTTAATCGCGGAGATGTCAGGGAAAATTTTCAAGAAAACCACACAGACTTTGCTGTTTCTGCCGTACTTTCTGTCCTGGGTAGCCGTAGCGGCCATCGTATATAACCTGTTCAATTACGAATACGGCCTTCTGAACTCCGTCTTGACAGGGCTTGGGTTAGATCCCGTTGATATTTACTCTTCAACCTCCTATTGGTATTTCATCCTGCCGTTCTTCTATGTCTGGAAGTGGGTTGGATTTGGCAGTGTCCTGTATTTATCAGCGATTATGGGCTTTGATACTTCTGCATATGAAGCCGCTAAGATTGACGGAGCGAATGTGTTCCAGCGTGTCCGCTATCTGACGATTCCGCTGTTAAAGCCGACAACAATCATTTTGCTGCTGCTCGGTATCGGCCGGATTATGCGCGGTGAATTCGATATGTTCTACCAGCTGATCGGTAATAACGGCATTCTGATGGATGCAACCGACATCATCGACACGCTGGTCTTCCGGTCTCTGATTGTGAGCCAGGACTTTGGGATGGCCTCTGCAGGCGGATTATACCAGTCCGTATTATGCTTTGTCATTATTATGATTGCCAATGGCCTGGTGAAGCGTTATGACCGGGATCAGGCACTGTTCTAGGAAGGAGTGGTCCATAACATGATTATCCGTACACGCGATGAAAAAATGATGAGCACAATCTCTTATATCATCGTAAGTCTTTTTGCACTCGTTGCTGTTGTTCCATTCCTTATCGTTCTGATCAATTCCTTTGCTTCGGAACATTCCATTATTTATAATGGCTATTCCTTTTGGCCAGGTGAATTTTCACTGGAAGCCTATCAGATGGTCTTTCAAAACCCGGAAAAAATGTTTCGTGCTTACGGTGTAACCATTTTTGTAACCGGAGCGGGTACGGCAGTTTCGTTATTCTTATCCATGATGGCTGCCTATGTGATGTTCCGCAAAGATGTCCGTTACCGCAACTCACTGTCATTTTTTCTATATTTCACAACCCTGTTTAATGGGGGACTTGTTCCTTACTACCTGTTGATTGTGCAGAATCTTCATCTTAAAAACACGATATTGGTGCTTCTGTTAGCGGGAATGTTCAATGTCTTTAATATTCTGATCCTGCGCAATTTCCTTAACGGCTCGCTTCCTGACGCACTGATAGAATCTGCCAAAATAGACGGGGCTGGTGATTTCCGGATCTTCCTGCAGATTGTAATTCCGCTCTCCAAACCGGCAATGGCTGCAATAGGTATGTTCACGGCACTCGGATACTGGAATGACTGGTGGACACCCATGATGTTTATCGAAAAGGAAGACCTGTTTCCGCTGCAGTACACGCTTTACCAGATCTTGTCGAGCGCTAACTTCTCCAGTCAGATGGTAAACAGTGTCCCGCGTCTGGATATGCCAAAGGAATCACTGAAACTCGCCTTAACCATTGTGGCTACAGGCCCTATTGTTCTTTTGTATCCGTTCGTTCAGAAGTACTTTGTTCAGGGGATTACTGTAGGGGCCGTTAAAGGATAAAGGCCTCTCCTCTAAGGGAGGTGATGCGCGTCAGCTTGTTGTGATGATTATTTTGGGGGTTACCAGAAAAAAGGAGGATCTTCATGCAGATCAAAAAAACATTGCTCACTCTGATTTCAGCCGGGCTTATGGCCGGGATGGTGCTGTCAGGCTGCTCAGGAAACAACAATAATGCCGGCGGCGGCAATAACGCTGCAACCGGCAATGCACAGGCAAGTACAAATTCCGGAGCAGATCTATCGAAACCTGCGAAGCTTACAGGATACCTGCTCGGAGCAGCACCCGTCGGGATGGATGCCGTGGTCGATGAACTAAATAAAAAGCTGAAAGCAGATATCAATGCTGAAATTGAATTCCGCTATATAGGCTGGGGAGACCTTGCCTCCAAGTATCCACTGGTACTCGCTGCAGGTGAGGATGTAGACTTTATTTTCTCGGCTAACTGGGCCTATTACAATCAGGAAGCATCAAAAGGTGCTTTCCGCGAAATTACATTGGATGAAGTAGAGAAGTATATGCCGAAGCATTTTGCCGCCACAAATGAGGTGGCCTGGAAAGAAGCACAGGTGGGCGGGAAGATGTATATGATTCCAACTTCTTCACCTGACCAGAAGGTTCCGGTAACCTTGATCCGCGATGACCTGCGGAAGAAATACGGTTTGCCCGAAATCAAGAGATTTCAGGACATCGAACCTTATCTGGAAGCAGTCAAACAGAATGAAAAGGCTATGATTCCGATCAATGCCGACAGCCAATATGACTTTGGAAAGTACTTCTTCAACCTTCAATGGGAATTTGGAGCAGGAACTGTGGATAGCGTTCTGATTACTAATGGATGGTCCGGCACACACACAGACTGGGACGATCAGGCAGGTACGGTGTATTCCCAATTTGATCCTTACATTATGGAACCGCAGAAGAAGGCGGCAGCAATCGTAAAATCCTGGAACGACAAGGGTTATATCAATAAAAATGCAATCTCTAATAAAGTCCGCAGTAAAGATGCTTTTGAGCAAGGGAAATCGGCTGTAGCTTTCGGGAATACCAACGATATTCAGACTACGCTGGCCAAGGCTGAGCAGGAGGGATGGGAGGTAGCGATTCTTCCAAATCTGTCTGCCAACGGAACCTATCCTATGGATCCTTATATTAATAACGGGGTCTCCATAGCAGCTGGCTCCAAAAATCCGGAACGGGCAATGATGGCCCTGGATCTGATTATGGAAGAACCAAGCTACAACAAATTAGTGTATTACGGTATCGAAGGTGTTAACTACGTTGAAAAAGATGGGAAGATTGACCTTCCTGAAGGAGTTACGGCAGAGTCCAATACCTATGCCCCGGATGCAGCAGGCTTCTGGTTTACGAACAAAAGCCAATTTCCGCCCATGGCTAATTGGACAGAGCAGTATATCCAGCATAAGGAGTCATTAAAAGACATTCTAGTTCCTTATGTGTTTAATTCGCTGGCGATGGATACAGTGAATATTAAAACAGAGCTTGCCAATATGAATACAGTCAAAACACAATACTATCTGCCGATTCAGGGCGGAATTGTGAAAGATATCGACAAGGCCTTTACAGAGCTTGAGCAGAAGGCGAAGGATGCCGGTCTCGATAAAATTGTTGCAGAAGCACAAAAGCAAGCCAAGGAGTTCCTCGCTAATCAACAGTGAGGATAAATAAGGAGTCGATAGGTCTACCGGCTCCTTATCTATATATTTACAAAAGGGTTTCTCCCCTGCCGCAGCGAACCCGTCTATAAGTCATTAAGGGGGAGAACGTCAATGAGGTACAGGAAAATACAGAGGCTGGTCATCGTTGTGCCGGCCTTATTGATCTTGCTTATTGCAGGGTGTACAAAAGCAGAACAGCCGGACTCCCGGAAGGATACAGAAACAGTTACGCTTAACGGATATTTGATTGGCAGTGCTCCAGCGGGACTAAATGAGGTGATGGAACGGATAAATGACAAACTTGCCGCAGATTTGAATGTACGTATTCATATAAGCTATATCGGATGGGGAGAGCTTGCCGCCCGGTATCCGCTGGTCCTGACATCCAATGAAAATGTGGACTTCATCTTTGCCAGCAACTGGACGTATTACTCCCAAATTGCCGCCCGGGGCGGCTTCCGTGCCATTACCCCTGAAATGATGAAAACCTACATGCCTCTTCACTACCAGGCGACCGATCAGCAGGCCTGGAAGCAGGCTGAGGTGGGCGGAAATGTCTACATGATTCCTTCGGCTTCTCCCGATCTAAAGGTTCCGGTTACACTGATCCGCGGCGATCTGCGTAAAAAATACGGCCTTTCTGAAATCAGACGTTTCTCGGATTTGCAGCCCTATTTAGCAGCCGTAAAGGCGAATGAGCCGGAAATGGTGCCTATCCGGGTCGATAAACAGTACGACTTTGCAAAAATACACTCTAATCTGCAGTGGGAGCTGGGTCCTGCGGTAGTCGATCTTATTACAACGACCAATGGCTTCTCAGGGGTATTCTCAAGCTGGGACAGTAATGACGGTGCGCTGTTATCTATATTCGATGAGCCCCTGCGGAGCAGCTACCTGGAGGCAGCAAGGATTGTGAAGGTGTGGTACGACCATGGGTATATTAACCATGATGCAATCGCCAATAAAATTAGAAGCAAGGATTCTTTTGAACAAGGATTATCGGCAGTTGCCTTTGGAAATTCCAATGACATTCAGGCAACCCTGGTTGCGGCAGAACAAAAGGGCTGGGAGATTGAGATTATTCCGTCACTTTCTGCTAAGGGGACCTATATCACTGACCCTTATATAAATAATGGGGTGGCCCTGCCTGCTGAATCCAAACATCCGGAATTAACTATGCAGGCTATGGATTTAATTATGGAAGACCCGTCTTACAGCCGGCTTGTTTACTTCGGCATTGAGGGTAAAAACTATGTCCTGAAAAACGGGGAGATTGCTTTGCCTGAAGGAATCTCGGCAGATACCAATGATTATCCGCCGGACGCTGCAGGATTCTGGTTTGCCAATAAGAGCAAATTCCCGGCGTTTGCCTCATGGAGCGCTATGTACCGGGAGCATCGGAAGCAGATAAGCAGCATGCTGGTTCCCTACAGGTATACTTCGTTCAATTTCAATCCGACACCCGTTAAAGGTGAACTGGAGCAAATCAATCAGGCGGCACTCCAATATTTGAGCCCTTTGCAGGGAGGAATGGTCTCCGACGTGGATCAGGCATATGACCGGATGCAGCGGGCGGTGACAGCGGCAGGCTTCCCGAAAGTATTGAACGAGGCCCGAAGACAAGCCAATCAATACTTGATGCATAAGAGTGCAAAGTAAGCAGCCGGCCATAAATGAAGCCAACAACAGGAGGAATGAGTATGAATCGGAGCAGTAAGCAGGGCCTGCGGGCCGGATTTCATCTTATTTTGGCATGTGTAATCCTGATCGGCCTGTTCCCATCCACAGGATGGGCCAATGCTGAACAGGATACAGAACCCGGCCTGGTAACTGATTACATTAGAAACGGGAGTTTTGAAAACGGTATCACTTCATGGGATGCCGGTGTCAATCCGGCCGTAACCATTCAATCCGGTTGGGCTCCCCAAGGAGGCGGCGATAAAAGGCTTAGCTATTGGTCTGACTCAGCTTTTACAGCGGATACCCATCAGACAGTAACTGGGCTCACCTACGGTAATTATATGCTGTCTGCATGGATTGACAGCAGCGGCGGGTTTAATCAGAGCTATATGTATGCCAGTTCTGGAAATGCGCCTGATGTAAAGATTGATATTCCTGCCAGCTCCGGATGGAGCAAAATCGATCTGCCCGTTACAGTCTCAAGTGATACGCTGAAGATCGGTTTTTACGCAGATGGACCGGCTAATAAATGGATCAGCTTCGACCTTGTATCTTTGACATCACAGCAGCAAGAGACGGCTCCCATTCCTGCCGGTATTGCCATTGTAAACCGGGGGTTTGAGGATGAAGGCACTGCAGGAACAGCAGAGGGCTGGTCAGTGGAAGGAGATGAGGGGGACTCAGCTATTTCAGAATCCGGGTATAAGAGCGGACACAGCCTGAGGCACGGAAATAGTGATTCGTATCAGGTTTCTACGTTCCAGACCATTTCAAATGTAGAAGAAGGATACTATACGCTTACCGGATGGACACGGAGCAGTGGAGGGCAGAAAGCCAATTATTTGTTCGCAAAAAATAATGGAACCTCTGAATCCAGAACGGCCATACCGGTTAGAGATGAATGGACGAAGGTAACGGTTCGGGGTATTCATGTAACAACTGGGAATATTACATTCGGATTATATTCTGATGCTTCGGGCGGCAGCTGGTCACAGCTCGATGATGTCGAACTCATTAAGGACGACAAGCCTTACCGGCTGCTAAAGGGCGGGGATACATCCGAGATTACCTATGTAGAATCAATGGGCGGCAAATACTATGACCGGAATGGTATCGAAAAGGATCTGTTTCAGATTCTGAAAGAAAACGGCCAGGATATCGTCAGGCTCCGTCTCTACAACAATCCTGGCAAGGGACGGGGAGACGGCACCTACTACGTTCCTGAAGGCATTATGGACAAAGCAGATATACTGAAGCAGGCCAAGCGGGCTAAGGATGCGGGACTACAGATTCAGCTCAGCTTCCATTACAGTGATTATTGGACCAATGGCTCCCTGCAGTATATCCCGCATGAATGGCAGGAACAAATCAGCGGACTGGCAAGTGATGCGGCCAAGGTTGACAAGCTGGAAGAGCTGCTGGCCGGATATACAGTAGAAGTCATGCAGGCTATGAAGGATCAGGGGACAACGCCCGAGTATGTATCGCTGGGTAATGAAATGCAGTCAGGCATTCTGTACCCGTACGGCAGAGCGGGAGCAGCGACTTGGGAGAACCTGGCGCGGTTTCTTACCGCCGGATCAAATGCTGTTAAATCGGTTTCCCCCTCAACCCAAGTGATTCTGCATTTGGATGATGCCGGGAATTACGATAAGTACGAAGGTTTCTTTGATAAAGCTGAAGAGCTGGCTGTACCCTATGATATTATTGGACCGTCGTACTACCCGTTCTGGACCAACAAAACGATCCAGCAAATGGTGGAGTTTTGTAACGACATGAGCGAAAAATATGATAAGGACATTATGATTATGGAGACGGGGTATAACTGGAACCCTACTGTTCCTAACGGGTCACCGGGGCAGCTGACAGATAACGGACCTTACCCTATGGATTCAAGCACACCTGAAGGCCAAAAAAACTTTATGATTGAGTTATTTAATGCCTTAAAAAGCGCAAATAACGGCAGAATCATCGGCGACCTGTACTGGGACCCGATTATGATTGAAGTGCCTGGTGTCGGCTGGGCTTTAAAGGAAGCTGACGATCAGGCAGATATAAACGCTGTCTCTAATACTACCTTGTTCGATTTCGAAGGAAGGGCACTTCCTGTTCATGATGCCTATTCTCAAAATGCCGACGGGTCTACAAAAGGCCTGATTAACGGTGTTATCCGCGGAAAAAGCGGGAACCGGTTAAGTGGTGTGGAAATTCTGGCGGATATACATGGAGCCAAGCGCAGAGTTGTCACGGATTCTAACGGAAATTATTTAATTCCGGATGTTCCCGTAGGCGGCGGATACACGCTAAGTGCAGCCAAAGCCGGCTACCAGGGTGGAATGGCCAGCGTGTCTGCCGTAGTATATGGAGAAATTACAACGGCAGATATTGAAGTGTCCGGCGGCGCAGTGTCTGGCATTGTCAGAGATGAGCAGGGCCGGCTGGTTAAAGATGCCGTCATTTCCGTCAGCGGAGCGGGCATTGTTCATTCGGTGCGGAGTAGTGAAAAGGGTGAATATACACTTGGGGATCTGCCGGAAGGGCAGCCATTAACGATTACTGCAAGCAAACCGGGGTTTACTTCCGGTTCTCAAGCCGGAGTTGAAGTTTTGAACGGCCAGGTAACACGGGGTGTGGATTTGGATATCGTGCTTAGCTCCGGTACTATTCAAGGGAAGGTGACTGACCGCCAAAACGTACCTGTTGCAGGCGCTAAGGTACAAGTGACAGCGGGCAGCCAAAAGCTCATAACGTTAACTGATGCTACAGGCTCGTACACTTTGCTTCATGTGCCTGCGGGCCAAAGTTATACCGTTACAGCAGCCAAAAACAACTATGTACAATCCGAAATCAGAGAGGTTTCTGTTTCTGTAGGGCAGGTAACGGCTCATGTAGATTTTGCAATGGATTTAAACTTGGGAAGACTGTCCGGAACCGTCACCAACAGCGATAACGAGCCGGTGCCCGGAGCCGAGGTCACAGCAGTGTCCGGTGAACATATATACCGCACAGTAACAGACAGTGCCGGGAAATATTCCTTACCGGATATGCTGGCAGGCATCCTGTATCAGCTTACCGCTGAAAAAGCCGGATACATGGACGGGACATTGGCTGAAGTTAAGGTGGAGGCACTGAAGGACATTTCGGATACGCATCTGCGCATGGGTACCGAAGTGCCGATCGTCAATGGCGGATTTGAAACGCAAGGAACCTCACAGTATGATGTACCGGGCTGGACACTGGAAGGGACGGAGCACGCTTCTTATGTTCAAAAGCATAGTGCAGTAAGGCAGGGGGAGTATGCACTGTCCAGCTGGATGGAGGGAGCCTATGTTACAAAGGCTTCTCAGACGGTAACCGGTCTTACGGACGGGGATTATGTGGTATCGGCTTCGTTCTACTCAGGCGGAGGGCAGAAAGAGTATTATATGTTCGCTCAACCGGGAAGCGGCGATATGGCTAAGCTGAATATCCCGGCAACCGGTGGAATGACTGCTATGAACCTCAAAGTTGCAGTAACCGGAGGCGAGCTGACTTTCGGATTCCAGGCCGATGCGATTGGCGGAAACTGGGCACTGGTGGATGATGTAAAACTCGGGTACTTAGGGCAGCAAAAAACGCAACCTGAAGCACCGGTGACAACGCCGACACCCACTCCGTCGCAGACACCGGCAACGACACCGACACCATCGCCGGCAGCAACACCAACCCCAGCATCAGAAGTGCCATTATCCGGGGGGATTTCAGGGACGCCAATGGCCCCGCCTTCAGCTTCTCCGGCAGGGGTAAAGATTGTTGGCGGCACGGTAACCGTAACTACAACATCCGGCACGGATGGTATAGCAAAAGCAGTCATAAGTGCCGATGATCTTACTGCTGCCGTAAATGCAGCTGCGGGAGAACTGAAGATCGCTGCCATACCAGACAAAGCCGCTGCAGGAGTACAATTACAATTTCCGGCAGCACCGGTTACCGGCAAGCATGCTCTTACCTCCGTTACAATCGATACAGGTTTGGCAGCCATTTCGCTGCATCCTTCACTGCTTCTGAAGACGGATGCCAGTCCGGCAGGCAATATCCTGTTAACTGTTGTGAAATCGGATACTGGCACATTGCCTCCTGATGTGAAGAATCAGCTGGGTACAGCAGACGTTCTCGATATTACGCTGTCCATTGACGGAGTTCCGGCCGACTTGCGCGGCGGCACTGCTCAGGTAGCTCTCCCTTATACACTGCAACCTGGACAGCAACCACAGAATATCGTTGTTTACTCTATTAATGATAACGGAGCTTTGGAGATTATAAAGAACGGAGGGTATGAGCTATCAAGCGGAAAAGTATCTTTCAAAGTGAAGCATTTCAGCAAATACGCAGCGGCGTATTCGCCAGTATCATTCTCTGATCTAAGTACCGTTCCTTGGGCACAGGCCAGTATTGAGGCGCTTGCAGCCAGAGATATTATAAAAGGAACTGCGGCAGAGGTATTCTCTCCGGCACGTAATATTACCCGTGCCGAGTTCGTGAGTATGCTGCTGGGTGCTTTTGATTTGAAAGGTTCATTAGCTGATAGCAGCTTCAGCGATGTTCCGGAGGATTCATGGTATGCTGCTCCGGCAGCGGCAGCAGAGCAGCTTGGTATTATTCAAGGACGGGCAGACGGAACCTTTGCTCCAGAAGAATCAATTACCCGCCAAGATATGGCTGTCATGATTTATAAGGCTGCCCAGGCTGTAAAAATCACGTTAGGTAAAGGACAATTTGGAGTCTCATTTACTGATCGTAATACCATTAGCGGATATGCTTCAGAAGCAGTCCGGCAGCTCGCTTCGGAGGGCATTATTAACGGTATGGGAAATGGAAGCTTTGCACCCAAAAAGCATGCTACACGTGCTGAAGCGGCTGTTATTATCAATCGCCTTTTGAATATGGAATAGATAAAAAACAGGACACAAGCCGGGGAAGGAAGCTGGCTAGTGTCCTGTTTCGTTAAAAAGTGCCAATCCTGCTCCAGCAGTAGCCGTCTGTTGCCGCCCCCGCCTACTGATTAAAGGAAATGGTTTACAAATGTCGAATCTAGTCACTATGACAATTCGAGGAGTGAATCCATTTTGCGTAAACCGGTCAAACTTCAACTGATCATTGTATTTGCTTTTTTGCTAAGCCTCGTTTCCATTCCATCCGCGTTTGCAGAGGCCTCTCTTATCCCAGACAAAAATTTGGAACAAGCAATTCGGGTCGAGTTAAAGAAACCGGCTGGCCCCATTACCAAAGAAGATCTACAGACTATTACGTCGCTCTATCCCGATGATCCTAAGCAGAAAATCAGCAGTTTAAACGGACTGGAGCATGCTGTTAATTTAGAGAGCTTAATGCTCCCGGGACTTGGCATTACCAATATTGAGCCGCTTAAAAATCTGCATAAAGTCACCTTCCTGGCTCTGAATGACAATCAAATCACTCAAATTGAGCCGCTGCAAGCGTTGTCCCAGCTGGAGCAGCTGATGATGGATTCAAACAACATAGAGAATCTTGATGCACTATCGGGATTAACCAACTTAACGGACCTGTTAATCGGCCATAATCAGCTTAAGGACCTGTCGCCGGTTCAATCTTTAGTCAAACTGAATTGGCTGGCCATAAACGATAACCAGATCCAGTCTCTTGAACCGCTGAGAAATCACCCGGAACTGGAGCATTTATACTTTGAGAATAATCTGGTCCAGGATATTAGCGTCTTAACAAGTCTTCCGAAGCTCAAGGAGGTTTCACTCAGCAACAACCCTCTGGATGCGAATGCAGAGAAAATTCTGGCCGAACTCACTGCCAAAGGCGTCAAAGTGCTTGAAGAAGATGGAGATGACCAACCCGCACCGTCTTCAAATCCTGACGAAATCCTGGTCCTGTTGAATGGGGAGATCGTTACATTCCAAGCCCCGCCGATCCGGCAAAATGGTTCTGTACTTGTTCCGTTCCGCGCTATTTTCGAAGCATTGGGACTGAAGGTGGACTGGGATCCAAAAACGCAAACAATCAAGGGAAGTAAACCAGGTACGCTTATCAAGCTTAAAGTGGGTTCAACTACTGCTGAGGTCAATGGCAATCAGAAAAAACTGACAATAGCCCCCTCTATCATAAAGGGCAGCACCTATGTTCCATTACGTTTTATCGGCGAAGCAACGGATGCGAAGGTGAACTGGCTGGCGGAGATTCAAGCAGCCACAATTTATACGAAGCAGCCATTTGCGACCAAAGATAAAAAAGTCCAAGTCACAGGCTACGGTGATTGGAGTGACGTAACATCTTCAGTTGAGAATACAGGCGATCACCAGCTTATCTTAATCTCACCCGAGCATAGCACGATGCTTATTCAGCATTATAGTAAGAGCGATTTAGAGGTGAACTTCGAACAATATGTTAGCTCGATCAAAAAAGATATAACTGACAATTATGAGGTGGAAATCACTGAGCAGCCCGTGACTGTAGGGAAACTCAATGCAAAGCAGTTTACCTATAGCTTAAGCATCGGAAATGAAACGATCGAATTTCACGTGATTCTTTTTGAGCAAAATAATGACATCTATACCTTATTGTTAGCTTCTCCATCGCAGGTCAGCAAGCAAGCTATCGCTGAATTCAACGAAATATTAAAAAGTATAAAAATAAACTAGCATCAGAAGTAAGGCAGCTGGCCAGTAACGCGATCGGCTGCTTTGTTCATTTAACGTGCAGTTTAGACTTTTAAGAAGAATAGAGGTGTTTGTGGTATTATATGTAATTTCGAGTTGTGAAATAAGTGGATTACTTGGAAATGGGGAAATCAAAATATGGAACGTAAAATACAACTAATGGAAACCTACATAAATATCGACGTTGGAAACTCACCCTTTTTAAAATTAGATAAAGAGTTGCAAATTCCCTACTCTTCAATCACAGGAATATCAACAGGTAGACCGATACCAAATGCTTTTAAACTATATGGTGCTTTATTAGGAGAAATGAGAAATGGAATATTTAGATCAAATGGTGGTTATCAACTACATTTTTTTGAAAATGAGCTTGAAACTCTGTAAACGTTAGCTTAACAAATGAAACGACAGTCTAGCACTTACTCCTCATTTCTGAATTTCCGCTTTCTAAGGTGTTTTAGATAACAAAGCAAATGTGCCCCGCAACCGGCAATGAACCGGCTGCGGGGCACATTTTATTAGAGATGATTATTTTTTATCGGCTACTAAGGCTACACGATATTGAGGAATGGCCTCTATACGGTGGAATACAGCAATTTCAACGCCGTCGAAAACTTCGATCTGTGCCTGGTTGATATACGTATGGACGGTACCTTTACGGAGCGGTGTAATAGAAATATGAAGCTTGTCTTTCTCCAGCTGGTTGTAGGAGGACTTCAGACCAATGCTCCAGGTTTGGCCGAAATGCACATTATCCGTAAGCAGCTTATCCCCAAGGAAGGCTTCTGCAACATCTCCGTCATAGTCGACTTCCAGCCAAACATCCTCTACATGGACCGGCCAGGCGGTACTCACTTCAATGACAGCCGATTTCTCTGCCGGTTTCACTACACTGATTTCCGGTGCGTACTCCGGGAGCTGCAGGGAGTAAGTGCTGAACACACCTTCCTGTTGAACAGGGGCTAACTGACCAAAGGTGGAGCGTAATCCTTCTGCCGTAGCAGGAAAGAGAGACACACTGAATGAAGGGAATCCCAGAGAATTACATACCAGCTGATCGTTTTGAGCGGTTAACGGACAATCGCTGACTGCTACTACGTGCTGGCCCCATAGGTTAAAACGGTAAGTTTGCAGCGCTTCTTGACGCGTCAGCGTAATAAAACGGATTTGCTTGCCCTGAGTAGTACGGAATACAACGCCGTTGTTTTTACCTGCAGCAGGATGAATCACATATTCCTGATTGTTCTCCTGAACCTGGCCGTCAACTGCTGTCAGGCTGGTAATAGACGATTTTGCCACAACATATTCCGGAGCAAGCCCATCATGAGCGTAGAAAAAGATAACTTGTTCCTCATCTGTTGAGATTTCCGTCAGCAGTTGAGCTGTTGAACTGACCAGTGATACTCCGTGCAAATCAAGATTAAATGGAAGCACAGCACCTGTGCCGCTGTTCAGCACAGCTTCTCCTTCATGAGGGAAAGAGACCTTACCAAGAGCGGTCTCCAGCTCAATCCGGAAGCTGCGGTCCGGCATATCCACGCTGTCCTGGAAATTATTCAGGAATACAAACCCGCTGCCGTCCTGTTGTCTGACGCACCAGCGCAGCGTCTCAGTATCCGTAACCTCAAGATCTGCCTGCCCCTCAGGCAGTACAGTCGGCATTGGCGCCAGAATATGCCCAAAGGACTCCATAAAGAGTGAAAGGGAACGGATACGGTCGTATGACTCGCCGATCCGGCCGAATTCTCCGAGCGGGGCCTGATAATCGTACGAAATTTTCGGAAGAAACTGCTCGTTCATGTAGGTTTTCTTTCCGACTGGATTGGAACCGCCATGGTACATATAATAGCCCAGCATATTGCTGCCGCTGGCAAGTTTCACCAGAGTCATGGCTTCCACACTCTCGGCAGGAACAAATGGACGGGCTTTATAGCTGACCTGCATTCCTCCAGCCATCTCACAATAAGCAACAGGATATTCGCGGGTATTAAAATCAACTTCCTCCATGGGGACAGCATGTAAATCACGGTAGAGAAATTCGCGGCTTGCCGGTTGATCCGGAAGCCAGGAAGTATAGGCATAACCGGCAAGCATCGGGAGGAAATCTTCTGTTGGAATAGCTGCTCCGCCCCAGGCCGTAACCGTAAAGAACAGAGGATGGATTCCGGCTTCTTCAGCAATCCGGCGAAGCTCGGCCAGATGGGCTGTGCCTTCGGTACCAGAACTCATAAACTTGCCTGAAGTGTAGCCCCAGGCATCGTTAGGAGCGCTGCAGTGCATATATTCATTCTCCAATTGGACAGCAATAACGGGGCCGCCCTCCTGATAGAATGTTCCTTTAACTTGTTTGGAAATTTCACGGTAGAGCTTTCTGGAGAGTTCCAAATAAGCCGGATCGTTTGAGCGGATTTCCAGCGGCTTGGCGAACACCCAGTCCGGAATGCCGCCGTTTCTGACCTCACCGTGACAGAAAGGCCCGATACGCAGAATCAGCGGATAATCCAGCTTGGCACACAGATCAACAAAGTGACGCAGATTGCGGCTGCCGCTCCAGTCAAACACGCCTTCTTCTTCCTCATGGTAATTCCAGAAAACATAGCTGGCCACAATATGCACCCCGCCTGCTTTCATTTTGAGCAATTCCTCTTCCCATTGGAGATAACTGAAGCGGGAAAAATGAAACTCGCCTACAACCGGAATAAAAGGCCTGCCGTTGCGGGTCATATAGTAGTTCGTGAAACCAAAGGTTTCACCTTTAGGGTTAGAGCCGCCGTTTGCTCCCAGTTTGCCCGGGAAAATCTCAAATTGCGGCGTATCAGTCAAATCAAGTCTGGTTACTGCAGTCATTGCGTTTAGCCCTCCTCAAATAAGTCACTTGTGATGGATATGGTTATCTGATTTAATAGATAAATCAGATTTCTCTTGTATTTTAGGGCATTTATAGGAAGGGAAGGTAGAGTGGATATGGCTAAAAAAGCGACGGATTATGCTATTCACGGAGAGCGTTCCTATGGCATTCTGATTGCCGGACATTTCAGTGTAACAGCTGATTACGCGATCCACCGGCCATCAGGCAGCAGGGACTGGCTGCTGATTTATACCATCTCCGGTGAAGGGCAAATACAACGGGGCCAGGAGGCTGTGACATGCTCCGCAGGAGATATGTCTATTCTGCTGCCTGGAATGCCTCATCAATACAGCACCAAAAAGAATGAATGGGAGTTCATATGGGCCCATTTCATCCCTGATCCCCAGTGGAGCACCTGGCTGAAAATACCGGAATCGGACCGGCAATTTATTTTTCATCATATCTCTTCTATAAAGATGCGCCAGTCCATTCAGGAGGCTCTAATGCGGATGGTCGCTCATGAGCTTCCGGGCGTAACCTCTATTCTTCACCGCAGGCTGTCTGAAATCGGACTGGAAGAAGCACTTGCTCATGCTCAGATAAACGCAGACCCGGATCATACCGTTTCCATGGACCCGAGAATCGCTGATATTTTGCGTGATCTGCAGCTGAATCCGGCACAAAAGGTCAGTCTGCCGGAGCTTGCGAAGAAAAGCTGTCTCTCCATTTCCCGCCTATCCCATCTATTTAAAGAGCAGGTGGGTGATACGATTCTGAATACACTGACTAAATTTAGAATGGAGAGGGCCGCGCAGCTTCTAACCGGTACCCAGCGTCAGGTGGCAGAGATTGCTGCCGATGTCGGGTTTGATTGTGCAATTCATTTTACACGCAAGTTCCGTGACACCTTTGGTGAGACGCCATCGATATACCGGAAACGAAAGCGTGAGGAGCTGCAGAGTGCCGACAGTTTCTAACCTTTCAGCTTGCTCTCCCTTAAAAGAGAATTGTCCATCTTATTCCGAACTTACTGAATTGTAGCGGCTAAAGGGACCTTGTAGAGTGGAGTTAACAAAAACTTTACATAAATCAATTTCCTGGGGCGGGGTACAGCTATGGATGAAAAAGAACGTAAGGCCCTATCACTTTCTGTCTTAACCTGGCCCATCCTGATTGAGATGCTGCTTCAATTTATAATGGGGACTATTGATACCTTGATGGTAAGCAGGATCGGTGATAATGCTGTGTCTGCCGTAGGTTTGTCCAACCAGATTACTCAGACGGTGCTTACCTTATTTGCCGCTATTAACGCTGGAGCAACCGTCCTGATTGCCAGAGCGTGGGGAGCAAACTCCCGTAACCAGGCGCAAAAAACAGTTACATTTAGTATAAGAGTCAATTTGATCATCGGTGTAGTGTTAAGTTTGTTTTTCTTTTTTTTCGCGGGTCTGCTTCTTGACATGATGGGAGCACCTGCCGGTGTCCGCGGCTACGCCGAAGATTACCTGAGAATCGTAGGGAGCTGCACACTGATAACCGTACTTCAAACATTTGTTACAGCTGCAGTCCGGAGTATCGGGAATACCAAAGGACCGATGAAAATAGCCATTGGCATGAATGTGATTCATCTCATTTTGAATTATGTGCTTATCTTTGGAGAGTGGGGATTTCCTTCATTGGGGATACAGGGGGCAGCAATATCAACTTGTATAAGCCGGGGAGCGGCACTGGCAGCCTCTATTATTCTTCTTATACGCGCGTTTCCGGAATTATCGGTACATATGATTCTGACTGGAAAAACACAGGGGCTTTGGCAGGAAGTAATGAGGATCGGGCTGCCCGTTTCGGTAACGGCAGTTTCCTGGGGGTACTCACAAATAATATTGATGTCCGTAATATCAGCCATGGGTGAAAAGTCATTAGCTGCTTATACGTACCTTACTACGATTCAACAACTTCCTTGGCTGATTGCATCTTCAATCGGTATGGCACTTTCAATCCGGGTGGCTCAGTTCTACGGTGCGGGGTTAATCAAGGAGATGTTTAAAAGCTTATATCAAGCTGTTTGGCCGGGTGTTATTCTGGTTTCTCTCGTGACAACAGGACTTCTTTTGTCCTCCTCTGCTTTAATGAGGTGGTTTACTCAAGATACCGGGATTATACATCTGGCATATCCGGCTTTTGCACTGTGCCTGATCTGGCAGCCTATGCGGGTCATCGGTTTCTGTGCTTCTGGTGCTTTAAATGCTATAGGTGAAGCCAAAGCAGTTGCCGTGTGGGCTGTGATAGGCATGTGGATTTTTACTGCCGGCGGGTCTTTTGTTCTCGGCGTATATTTTCAGTACGGCTTACTTGGAGTGTTTATAGCTATGATAGGTGATGAATTGCTGCGAAGCACACTTTATCTGATACGCTGGAGGGTGAAAAACCAGAAGTTTAAATTGGCTAACAATAGCCACCTTCAGGCATAACATTCCGCTTCGCACGATAGTTCCCCAGACTTTCTCTATATTACCAGACGGCAAAAATCCGGGACGCCCCGCTAACGCAGGCATCCCGGATTTTTGGTATGCAGGAAATTTAATAAAATGAACGGTTCTGGCGGATGCGCAGGGAGGTGCTGAGCAGGACATTCCTCAATTCCTCGTAATCCTCTTTCTCTAACGCTTCCAGAATGCTTCCGTTCAGCGGTGTGGCGCTGAAATGCGGTTCAAGCGGTGTCATGCGGAAGTTCATAATGGCGATCAGCTGGATTTTGTTCTGGACGGTTTCCAGGGATTGCAGCATGCTTTTGCTGCGTACGCTGGAAATGAGACAATGGCCGAAATCCATGGCCTTCTGTATATACGTAATATAATCCCCGTTGTGCGTAGCCTCAAGCTGCTGTCCGTAATGCCCCCGCAGCTGGGCAAGCTCCCTGAAGCCTTCACGCTCCATTACAGCTGTGGCGTAGAGCTGCATGGCCAGCATGATTTCGGCCAGCTCGGCAGACTCCTGATAGGAGACTTCTTTGACCAGGACGCCTCTTTTCTTCAGGGATTGGACAATACCGGCGGATTCCAGACGCGAGATGGCGATCCGCACGGGGGTTCTGCTCATACCAAGCTGTAAGGCCAAATCATTCTCCGACAGCATGGTCCCCGGCATGATTTCTCCGTGTATAATCTGATTCCTCAGATAGGTGTAGGCTGTATCTATCAGGCTTCCGGACTCTTTCATTCAGTTATCGCTGCCTTTCCCTTAGTCATGTGGTTAGTATAGAACGAAATGGAAGAAGACGTAAAGTTAAGTTTATGTAAACGAATGTATACGCAGATGAGGCGCCAGCTTAACAGAAACAATCCTGGAAGCTAATACAGAGTTAACAAAATACATGTAGTATTCTAGTTGTATTCAAAAGAAACACACCACTAACTGGAGGTATTAAAAAACCGTGAAAAGAATGTTAAGCCTGCTTCTGCTCATTGTAGCAACAGTATCTGTATTATCCGCGTGCAGCTCGGCCCAGGCGGGAGCGATGGACAAATTCGTCATTGCTTACTTGCCCAGTGAGTCAAACGACAGTGCAGCCAAGCTGAATAAGGACTTTGAAGACAGTCTGTCAGAAGCGATCGGACTTCCGGTGGAATCGTATAAAGCAACAAGCTATAACGCAGCGATTGAAGCGATTAAAAACGGGAAAGCCGACATGGCGACATTCGGCCCCTTCTCCTATATTGTAGCGGTTGACCGGGCCAAGGTGGAGCCTGTTGTCGGTGTCAGCCTTCCATCCCTTGCAGAATCCCCGGCATCGGTCATTATCGTTCCTAAAGACTCTGATATCCAAAGCATTGCCGACCTGAAAGGCAAAACCATCGGCTTCGTCGATCCGGTATCGACCACAGGGCACCTGTTCCCGAAATCGATGATTGTGGATGAGCTCGGCCTTGATCCCGAAGAGCTGGAAACGAATTTCTTCAGCAATATCCAGTTTGCAGGGAAGCATGATACCGCCATTCTCGGTGTAGTCAAAGGCCAATACGATGCGGCAGGCGTATCCGGCATGTATCCGGCCATGCTGGCTGCCAAAGGCCTGATTGCGGAGGATTCCTACCGTGTCATTGCCAGCTCCGGCCCGCTGAATGCAACACCTGTCGGTATCCGCTCTACCATGCCTGAAGAGACGAAGGAGAAGCTGAAGTCATTCCTGCTCGGGTACGATAATGCGGAATATTTCGAGAACCTGTTCGGCATGCCTGATGCCAAATTTGTTGAAGTGAAGGACAGTGACTTCGATAACATCCGTGACATTGCGAAGAAGCTGAATCTGAGTACGGAAGAATTGCTTAAATAACACAGAAGAGAGGCCAATAAGGTATGTACAATGAAACGGCAGCTCCGGTGCTCCACAGACAGAAGAAAGCAAAACGTGTCGTGTCGCTTGCCTTGCTGGCAGCTGCACTGGTGTTCTCGGTCTGGTATGTAAAGTTTGATCTGGTGGAGTTCCTTAGCGGGATCCCGATTTTTATTACCTTTATCTTTGCTGATTTCCTGCCGCCCAATTTGACGAACATCAACAGCTATATCGGTCCGGTGCTGGACACGCTCATCTTTGCAGTAGTGGGGACCTTTATCTCCTCTGCACTGGGGCTGGTGACCGCATTTCTGATGGCCCGGAATACATCGCCTCATCCGGTTATCCGGGTGATCCTCCGCGGAATCGTATCTTTTGTACGCAATGTGCCTTTTCTCGTATGGGCTTCGCTCCTGGTGGTGATTTTCGGTGTCGGTACGATGCCCGGACTGTTCGCTCTGCTCGTATTCGGAACCTGCTTCCTGGCGAGAGTGTATGCGGAATCCATTGAGGAGCTCGACAAAGAGGCAACGGAAGCGCTCGAAGCGAGCGGCGCAAGCTACACCCAGATTATTAAACATGCCATTATTCCACAGTTTATGCCTGCCTATTTCTCATGGACGCTGTTCATGTTCGAGATTAATATCCGGTCGTCGGCCATTCTCGGACTTGTCGGGGCGGGCGGGATCGGCAGCAATCTGAAGCAATCCATGGATTTGTTCCAGTACGGCAGAGCTTCCATGATTATCGTCATTCTGATCGTGCTGATTCTGGCGGTCGAATTTCTCACTCAAAAGATAAGGGAGCGGATTCTATAATGCAGCAGGAAACTTCATTTCAGACATACTCCCCGTCCGGGCTGGAGAAGCCTGTTCACCGTTCCGGAAAAAAAATCAAGGTGGGACACCGCAAAACGCAGCTTCAGAACCGGCTGTTTTTTGCATCGGCGGCAGTGCTGTTCCTGGTGTGCGTCAGCTTTCTGGATTTGAGCTGGGAGCAGTTCAGGAACGGTCTCTCCAGCATTCCCAATATTGCCTCCAAGGTGATGACGATTTCCTTCGACGCTCTGCCGGAACTGACGGACGGGATGCTGACTTCCATTATTATTGCGTTTCTTACGGTGGTAATCAGTGTGGTGCTCTCCATTCTGCTTGCTTTCCTGATTGCAGAGAATATTACTCCGGTAAAATGGGCGGGGCGTGTGCTGCGCTATATTCTCCTGGTCATCCGTACGGTACCCACCACCATCTGGGTACTGCTGGCGGTAGCGAGTATGGGCTTCGGCTCGATGGCAGGGGTACTGGGGCTCCTCTTCCCAACCTCCTCCTATTTGATTAAGTCCTTTGCCGCCCAGATCGAAGAATCGGGAGATGAGACTATTGAGGCGATGAGAGCCGTCGGAGCATCATGGCTCCAGATTGTATTCAAAGGGCTTCTGCCGGGTCTGCTGCTGCCCTTTCTTGCCATTGTGTCCTTCCGGTTCGAGATGGAAGTGGCGGAAACAGTTATGCTCGGGATGGTCGGGGCCGGGGGGATCGGCGTTCTTCTTCAGGACTACATTTCCTACTATGAATTCGCCGATCTGGCACTAGGAATCATCATTGTGTTTGTTACAATCTTTGCTGTTGAACTTATATCCAATCGCGTCCGCAGCCGGCTGGCCAGACGATAACCCGGGAGGTACAGGATGACAACGATTTTGAAAGTGGAAGGTTTGGTCAAAGCCTATGCAGGGGGAACGCTCGCGCTGAAAGGCATTGATCTGACTGTCGGGGAAGGCGAATTTATTGCCGTCATTGGTCCAAGCGGAGCGGGTAAATCCACGCTGCTGCGCAGCATCAACCGGCTGATTGAACCGACGGAAGGCAGAGTTTCCTTTCTGGGAGAAGTAATGAACAGTACAAGCAAACGTCATCTCCGCCGCTGGAGAGCGCAGATCGGAATGATTTTTCAGCATTATAATCTGGTCAACCGCTCAAGTGTACTGGAGAACGTGCTGCATGGACGGCTCGGGTACATGTCTCCGCTTGCCGGTGTGCTCGGCAGATATAGTGAGGAAGATAAACAGGCAGCTGTCGATTTGCTGACCAAGGTGGGGCTTGGCAACGAAATTTTCAAGCGGGCGGATGAGCTGTCCGGCGGCCAGATGCAGCGTGTGGGCATCAGCCGGGCCATTATGCAGCAGCCAAAGCTGATACTGGCCGATGAGCCTATCGCGTCACTGGACCCGAAATCCTCCTCAGTTGTAATGGATACGATTTACGAAAATTGCCGTTCGCGCGGAATTGCATGTCTGGTCAACCTTCATCAGGTGGAGGTGGCGAAGAAATACGCTACACGGATTGTCGGTATTAAAGGCGGCGCGAAGGTGTTCGACGGTCCTCCTGAGGAGCTTACGGAAGAGATGATTTATCATATTTATCAAGGCAAAGAGCATGAGATGCATGCCAAGGTATCGGGCGGGTAGTTGTTTTCCGGTATAAGACTGACAATAATTCATATTCCATGATAAAGGACGGGGAAATTTATGACGATTACTACAGATCACACGGCACGGCTGCTCCAACTGGAAGGCGCTTATAATGTAAGGGATATCGGCGGCTACGGCACTGCTGACGGCCTTGTTGTACAAAGAGGCAGATTGTTCCGCGCCGACGGGCTGCATAGGCTGACAGAAGGGGACCAGCAATCCTTGCTCGGCAGGGGGATACGTACGGTCATTGACTTGAGGCACGGCGATGAGCTGCTCCAGAAAAGAAACGTGTTTGCAGACTCCGGCGATGTGGCCTATTACAATGTAAGCCTGATTAATCCGGCAACTACCATGGCAGCGAATATCCGTTCTTTAGGCGATATGTACAAGAATATGCTGGATGAGTGCGGCCCTCAGCTTAGCCGGGTCTTTGAGCTGATCGCTCAGGCGGAAGGGACTGGGGTGCTGTTCCATTGTGCGGCCGGAAAAGACCGGACCGGTGTAGTGGCTGCCCTGCTGCTGGATTTGGCTGGAGTACCTGTCCCGAACATTGCAGCAGATTACGCAGAGACAGAGACGAACCTTCTTCCATTAATGGAGGAGTTCCGTGCGGAGATGCCTGAAATCATGCAGGGCGGAATTTATGAAGCCTTTCTTGGAAGTGCACCGGAGAACATGGAACTCATGCTGGACCATTTACACAGAGTGTATGGAGGGGCGGAAGACTATCTGCTGTCGGTTGGGATTAGCGGGGCCCAGATTGAAGCTTTGAAGCGGATGCTGCTGGGTGAATCAGGAGAATAGAGCGTATTGAAAGCCCCGATGAAGTTCACGGGGGCTTTTTTTATGAAAGTAAAGTGTGGCTCTGTGGCATGAATTCATCTATAATTCGGTAATAACCCTGTGAAAATATTACAGTACATAAGGATGAAGGAGATGGCCTGATATGCTTCCGACCAATGTTCATTTGCGTCACCCGTCCTTGGATGATGCCCAGGCAGTCTGTGATCTTGTGGCCGCTTGCGATACCTATGATTTAGGGGCACCGGACATTGTGCTCGACGACATTCTGGACATGTGGTCACGAATGGATCTCAAGAACAATGTGTGGGTCGCACAAGACACGGATTCCGCATTAATCGGTTACGCCTTTCTTGAGGAGGACAGCGAGGAGAAGCTGTTCAGCTGCGGATGCGTCTTGCCTGAGGCCCGCGGAGGGGGCGTGGGTTCAGCACTCATTGCGGCGATAGAAGCACGTGCTGCCTCACTCCAGAAGGAATCGGGCATCTCCAAACGCCTGCAGAGCATGATCCCCACATTATGCGAAGATGCCGTCCGGCTGCTTGAAACCCGGGGCTTCAGCGCGGTCCGCTATTTCAAGCGGCTGGAAATCCGTCTGGCTGCCGCTCCTGCAGCAGTTGCCGCGCCTGAAGGCATTACGATTGCCCCCTTTGTGAAGGGGAGGGACGAGCAGGCTGTATATGATGCCTATGTAGAGTCTTTTGCCGATCATTGGGATTTCACAGCGCCTTCCTTTGAAAAATGGGCAGAAAAAACACTGCTGCCTACCTTCGACGAAAAGTGGTGGCTAATCGCCAGAGATCCCGAAGGTGCTGCTGCAGGCTTCGCACTCTGCCGTATGCGTGAGGATCTCCTTTTTATTGAGCAGATCGGTGTCCGGCGGGCTTTCCGCGGCCGCGGTATTGCACTTGCGCTGCTGAAAAACGTGTTCAACGCATCCTATTGTTCAGGGCAGCCGCACCTCTCGTTAGGTGTAGATGCCGCTAACCCTTCAGGCGCCTACCGGCTCTATGAGAAGGCCGGAATGACACCTGCCTATGAAATCAGCATCTATGAGAAAGCTGTTTCGGGGGAATCAATATAAATGATGCCCGCCACAAATAAACCGCCTTGGACAGGCGGTTATTTGTGGCGGACAGGAAAAAAGAACCTTTAAAATAAAGGTTCTAGCAGGATGAAACTTTTGAACATTTTGTGGTATGAGCCTCTAACAACTCTACAATAATGATTTGCCCCGTGACGCCAAAATTCCTCAAGCAGCGCAATTCAGCCAATGAAGCCTTCATCAGATCACCGACAGTGACATAATTGCTCTCATATAACGAATTAAGAATACGAGAAATACTTTTGGGGTTTCTGGTCGATCTATGTCTTAAAGAGTGAATAGGTTCCGGATATAAGCTGTGATCAATTTCAATGTAAGACAGGAGGGGAAGAGTATCTCTAGTAGACAAACCCTTGATGTCTCCCTTCATTTATCTGTTAATTATTATAAATATTTAAGTGCAATTTTCAATACCATTTTTTGCATTGCACCAAATAATATATTAAATAAACAGATTAAGGCCGGACCGGTCTGCCTGACCGAGATAGTAGCCGACACCGCCGATTTTGACGCCGTCGATCAGCTCTTCTTCCGTGATTCCCATGACATCCATGGACATCGAACAAGCAACGACTTCCACACCCTGCTGAATGGCCGATTGAATTAATTCTTCCAAAGACGAAATATTCTTTCCTTTCATAACGCCTCTGATCATTTTGGTGCCCAGACCCAGCATGTTCATCTTGGAGATCGTCAGCTTTTGACTGCCGCGCGGCATCATGGCCCCAAACATGCGTCCTGCAAGACTTTTGGCTACCGGAACCTTCTCCGGCTTGCGAATCACGTTCAGTCCCCAGAAGGTGAAGAACATCGTCACTTTTTTTCCGCTGGATGCAGCTCCGTTAGCAATTATAAAAGAGGCTATGGCTTTGTCGAGATCACCGCTGAACACAACCATGGAGCTTCCCTCCAGACGGGACGGTGCAGGTTCCGCCGCAGCGGAACGGGGAGTATCCGGGTTTCCTTTTCTTAAAAAGGCCTCGGTCATTCCCTGCGGAGTCTTCCCCGCCCTGATTAACAGATTTCCTGACATTTGCGCCCACGCCGCAATATCTTCATAAAAACCGGGGTCCGATGCTGTAACGTGCAGCACTTGGCCGCCGCCGAGCTTATCCATCTCCTGCTTGACCTGCATGAGCGGACCGGGGCAGGAGAGTCCACAAGCATCCAGTTCCAGGTCTGCCTGCAATACGTCATTCTGCTTCTCGGCTGTTGCAGCCGTTTCTTGTCTTACTGCTGTTAACTGTGGTGCCGGCGGAGTTGGAGTTGTTAAATTGCCGGATGGCGTGTAATTAGACATTTTATATGTCTTGTAGCCGCCGGTTAAATTCCGGACACGATAACCCTTCTGCTGCAAAATCCGGGAGGCCGTATATCCTCTTAATCCAACCTGGCAATATACCCAAATCTCTTTGGCGGGATCCAGCTCACTCAGCCGCGAACGGAGCTCATCTACAGGAATATGGACAGAACCGGGAATGTGGCCGTTGTTGTGCTCGATTTCGGAACGGACATCCACCAGAATGGTCTGCCCGGAATTACGGGTGGCCAAGTCCCGGGGTACAAACACCCTAGTTCTGCCGGCAAGGATATTCTCGGCCGTATAACCGGCCATATTAACAGGATCTTTTGCAGACGAGAAGGGCGGGGCATACGAAAGCTCAAGCCCGGCCAGATCGCTAACCTTCCCCCGGAAGTGAATAACGGTTGCTATATCATCAATCCGCTTATCCACCCCGTCCGGTCCTACGGCCTGAGCACCCAGCACAGTGCCTGCAGAATCAAAAAGCAGCTTCAGGGTCAGAGGGACGGCACCCGGATAATAGGAGGCATGGGAGCTTGGATGAACATAGGATACCTGGTAAGGAATACCCAACCTTTGCAGCGTTTTCTCGTTGTTACCTGTAGTGGCTCCTGACAAGCTGAACACTTTGATAATTGAGGTCCCTTGGGAACCCTTGTAAGTCACACCCAAACCGCATACATTGTCTGCAGCGATACGCCCTTGTTTATTGGCAGGTCCGGCTAAGGGAATAGCCGTTTTGCTTCCGTTAATGAAATCAACAACCTGTACGGCATCCCCCACTGCAAATACGCCATCTATATTCGTTTCTAGTTGATCATTTACAACGATATGGCCTCTGGAGGTAAGTTCTATGCCGCTGTCTTTTAAAAAGGACGTGTCAGGTGTAACGCCGATAGCCAATATGACCAGATCCGCAGTTAACGTTGTTCCGCTGGCTAACTCGACCTGGATGTGTCCGTCAATTTCCTTAAATGCCTTCGCACTTTCAGAAAAGAGCAGGTTGACGCCATGCTGTTCTAATTCCTGGGCTAACATATGGGACATTTCGATATCAAAAGGTGCCAAAAGCTGTTGATCGGCTTGAACCAGGGTGACCTCCAGCCCGGCTTCTTTAAGATTTTCTGCCATTTCCACTCCGATAAAGCCTCCGCCTATCACAACCGCAGATTTGGAGTTAGCTTCGCTTATGCGTTTTTTGATACGGTCCGTGTCCGCTATATTACGCAGAGTGTAAATTTTGGAGCTGTCTATGCCGGGCAGAGCAGGACGAACAGGCTTGGCTCCCGGTGCTAAAATAAGATAATCATAGCTTTCGTCATAGATGCCGCGGTCGCTGCTGTTCACGCGGACAGTTTTGGAAACCGGGTCGATGCCGGTCACTTCACTTTTGGTGCGGATATCCAGGTTGAAACGCTTGTACATGGCTTCCGGTGTCTGCACAATCAGCTTGGAACGGTCTTTGATTGCATCACCGATATAGTAAGGCAACCCGCAATTGGCAAAAGAGATATGTTCATCGCGTTCAAACATCACAATATGTGCTTCTTCATCCAAGCGGCGCAGGCGTGCGGCAGCTGAAGCTCCCCCGGCAACGCCTCCGATAATCAGTACCTTTTTACTCATGATTGATCCTCCTTAAAGAAAACTTGAATTAGCTGTCTGATCCGGTCATCTGCAATGGTGTAGTTGACTTCAAGCCCGCTGCGTTCCGTTTTGACAATGCCGGAGCTGCGCAGCTTCTGTAAATGCTGGGACACTGTGGACTGCGGAAGATGTAAGCATTCCTGCATATACCCGACGTTGCAATAACCTTTCTGCAGAAGACCTTTGACAATACATAAACGAACCGGATGAGCCAACGCCTTCAGTAAGTCCGAGGCCTCATTGAACTGTTCGAAATTATTATCCATGCTGATGTTCCCCCTTTGATAATCTGATCTCTATAACGTTATATCGTAATATTACGATATAACGTTATAAAAAGCAAATCGCTGCCGGATCATTTCCGTATATCCCTCTCTAGTTTTGGATAAAATGCTAGCAAATAGAGTATAGGAGGAGGGTTAACCGAATGGACTACTCCAGGATTTATGATTTTCATATTCAGCTGCTCGGAAGCTATGCTTCATACGAAAGCAAGAGCAGTTCTCCCTATCAAAAAGAAATAAACTACTATATCAATCAATTGCGGTTTACTGAGGATATCGTGCAGCGCATATTTGTTTTAAACCAGCTGGTAAAGATCTATGAAAATGAGCGGGAAAACCTAATCAAGTCGTGCTCGGAAGATTATTTTACTATACCGCAAAACTAAAAGACTCACAGAATGTGGGGATGGATCGCATCCGGTCTGTGGGTCTTTTTATGCTGTGAATTTTATATGCCGTTTCTAGCCATATCGAGTAAAACCGGTTAATAATGAAATGTATCGTCAATTTTTAATCCGCAATAATTCCAAAAAGGAGGAAGCCGAATGAAAGAAGTAATCGAACTGACTTCAGTCATGGAGATTGATGATTTTCTTAAAAAAAATGAATTGAGCTTTCTGTACGTATCCACCCCCGGCTGCAGTATCTGCCATGCTCTGCTGCCCAAGCTTCAGGAGCTGCTATCCCGATATCCGCTGATCATCTTCGGGCATATTGATGCCGGCAAAGTTCAGGAAGTGGCGGGAAAATTCCTAATATTAAGTGCACCTGTCATGCTGCTGATGATCGGACAAAAAGAGGTTCTGAGAGAGGACCGGTTTGTGCGCTTTGACGTCCTGCAGGAAAAACTGGATCGTATCTACCGGATGTTCAACGGTGAAAACAACCCCGAAGTTTAATCTCTAGACCTCAACCTCAAAAATAGAATCAACGATAACAGGAAGATTGTCTCGCAATGAAACGGCTCCGAAAACTGAACGTGCATGAATACCCTTTTCACCAAAAACATCCATCATTAAGTCAGAACAGCCATTTAACACCTTATGATGTTCTTCAAATTTTGGATCTGCATTTACAAAACCTTGAATCTTAACAACTCTTTTGACCCTTTCCAGAGAACCTAATGCCGAATGTAATACTGCCAGAATCTCAATCCCGGCCTGCCGGGCAAACGCATAACCTTCTTCAGTTGAATAATCCTTGCCTAACTTTCCGCTAGGTCTGCCCGCAGGCCCCTTTCCTGAGACAAACAATAGTCCGTTTACCTCAACAAAGTTTGCATATTTAGCTGCAGGTTCACTGGCTTGTGGCAGAACAATGCCTAATGTCTCCAATCTGCCGGTTACTGTTTGTTCGGACATAGTGTTCCTCCTGAATTTATCTAATTGGAAGAATTATACGTTACCGCTTCAAAAACCGTCAATACAACCATAATGCCAATCCATAACACAGAGCCCGATCCTTCGCTGCTTCAAGACTTGTAAATTCAGGTAATAAGGTGAATGAGTCAGCTGTACATAAATGATATTGAATGCGGAGGGAACATAATGAGCGAAAAAGAAGTGGAAGCCACCGGTTGGGACGCTATTGAGGAGCAGATGATTGGATTGTACGGGCATCAGGAGCCGAGGCATTATGCTGCCATGCTGCCCTATATGCTGGGAGGCAACGACCCGCTGAACGGAATCAGTGCCTATAAAGCCGAACAGCCGTATCCCCATTGGCATTTTGTCACCTTCGGATTTTCGGAACTGTACGAAAAAGAATCTGAAGATCCCGAATACAGCGGGTATGGGTTTGAATTGACCTTCCGGCTGGCGCGTACGGCCGAAGAACAGGAGCCTCCGGCCTGGGCAATAAATCTGCTGCAGAATATGGCCAGATATGTGTTCTCCAGCGGGAATATCTTCGCTTCAGGACATCATCTGGATGCCAACGGGCCGATCTGCCTGGGCGCAGACACCAAGCTGACCGCCTTGGCTTTTACGGATGACCCGGAGCTTCTCGCTATGGATACGCCAAACGGGCGGGTAGAGTTTCTGCAGATGGTAGGGATTACAGCCGATGAGCTGGAAGCGATGATGTCCTGGAATACCAACGCCTTTCTGTGCGCTTCCCAGGATGTGTTTCCCTTTTATATCACCGATCTGTCACGGGATTCACTGCTGGGTATGCCCGTGATAGCTGAAGCGGTGCGGCAGGGGATTGACCGTGACGGCTCCAAGACGGGCATCCTGTATGTGGATCAACTGGATTATGAATCCGGCAAGAAGCGTCTGCTCAGCAAAACGCCGGCTTGTCTGACCATGGGGGCACGGCAGGCCGGGACCGTAGCCAAGCTGCTGCGCGGCCGGCTGTTGAAGGGCAAGGAGCTGACTCTTACCAGCCCGGAGCTGCAGGTTGTGCTGGAACCGGCAGAGGAGAACAGCTGTGAAGAAGGTGCGGGTTTTGTCCGCATCGGCTTAAATGAAGCAGCAGTGCTGGAGCTGGAATCGAAGCTCGTTCCCCGGGAAGGGGAATTCAAGCTGTCAATGGCCAAAGAGCTGATGGTGCGGGTAAGGAAAACCTATATTAAGGACCAGGAAGGCAATGTTGTAGATACCATCGGCTGACCGGTGCTAACGGAAGGGGCAGTGTCTCGTAAAGAGGCTGCCCCTATTCTCGTTATTCCGTGTCTCCCCACTGCTGGCGGAATTGCCGCGGAGTTTTGCCGGTAAATTTTTTAAATACCTTGGTGAAATAGCTCTGATCATTAAAACGCAGCCGGGTGGCGATATCCGACAAGTTGATGCCGGGCAGCTCCAGCAGCCGTTTGGCTTCTTCAATCCGTTCACGCTGAATATAATCGCTGATAGTCATCCCGTTCTCCTGTTTGAACAGCTGGGAGAGGTAGCTGGGATGGAGTCCGGCGGCTTTCGCAAGTCTGTCCAAGGTGATGTCCTCATACAAATGGTTAAAAATATAATTCTGACACAGTGCGGAGGGACGTGATGATTTGCTCCGGCGGCTGTCGCGGACATGGTCGGCGAAATCGCAGAGTGCCGCCAGCTGTGCATTCTCCACTGCCTTCAGGTCCGGCAGTTCTTCGATATGCTGAATGTGGAAATCGCTCAGGGTATACGCAATTTCCCAGAACAGTCCGCCTGCAATGGCCGCCCGCGTCGCCAGTGTAATGGAGGAGATGGCGAGGTTTTTCTGGCTGCGCAGCCGGCTTTTTTTGGAGAGCAGACCGGAATTCATTTCGGAAAAGGCGGACATGGAGTGCAGCAGCCCTTCGGAATCTCCGCTGCGGACATGGCGGAACAGCTCGTTCTCCAGTGCCGGTTCATGATGCAGCCATGTATTCTCGCGGCGGAAAGACAAATCGAGATCGGGACTCTGTGATGCAGGCGGTAGAGACGCAGCGATGCGTGCCCTGTCCAGCAGCAGTTCACTGACAGACAAGGCTTTGCCGGTGACCAGCGTATACAGCAGCATGGCCGCATGATACAGTCTGTTCCACTCCACAACCGGCAGCTGCCGGTAATAATGCAGCCATTCTTCCCTTCGGGATGCCGGAATGCCAAGATCGCCCAGCACAAGAGCGGTATGCTCCTCTCTCATGGAGCTGCCGAGCGAAGGGCCGGCTACCAGACAGCCGCCTTCAGACAGGCCGAGAACGATAAAGTTCTCGGCCTGTCTTGTAGTGAGTACCGCAGGAAGCGGTGCAGCCGGTGCAGAGTCTTGTGCTGTCCCCGAATCCGGGAGGTCCGGTTCGGTCCCTGGTATTCCGGAGCCAGCGGCTACCCCGGTCACGCCTGCGAGCACTCCGCTGAGGACGCCTGCGGCCCCGCTGTCCGGACGCAATACCGGCGCCTCCGGGAGTGCCAGCAGAATGCTGCCGGCTTCATCCAGCCAAAAGACCGGAATCCGGTAAGCCTCATACATCAGCCGGCAAATATAGGGAATGTTAATGGTGTTGTCCGCAGGCGGAAGCATGATCATTGCACTCCTTTTTTGCAAGATTTAAACCTGAATTAAATACCAAATTTCCGAAATGAGTACCATAAAGATAGAATTAAGTATATTAAAATGGAGGTAGTTACACAATCGTTCATTACGAGGAGGCATTCCATGACAACCGACATCAAACAGCTCATTTCGCAAATGACTCTGGAAGAAAAGGCGGGTCTGTGTTCCGGTCTTGATTTTTGGCATACCAAAGGCATTGAACGGCTGGGTATTCCGTCTGTAATGGTTACTGACGGCCCGCATGGCCTGCGGAAGCAGGCAGAGGGAGCCGACCACATGGGGCTGAATGACAGCGTACCGGCTACCTGTTTTCCATCTGCAGCCGGACTGGCCTCGTCCTGGGACCGTAACCTGATCCGGCGGGTCGGGGAAGCGCTGGGCGCAGAGTGTCAGGCCGAGAATGTCGCCGTCCTTCTGGGACCCGGCAATAATATTAAGCGGTCTCCGCTGAACGGGCGCAACTTCGAGTATTTCTCGGAAGATCCTTATCTGGCTTCGGAGCTCGCAACCAGCCATATCCAGGGTGTGCAGAGCCAGGGTGTGGGCACCTCGCTGAAGCATTTTGCCGCCAATAACCAGGAACACCGCCGGATGTCCACCGATGCAGTGATCGATGAGCGGACGCTGCGGGAGATTTATCTGGCCAGCTTCGAAGGACCGGTAAAGCAGGGACAGCCTTGGAGTGTCATGTGCTCCTACAACAAGGTGAACGGGGAGTTTGCTTCTGAAAGCGAATACCTCCTGACCCGGATTCTCCGTGAGGAATGGGGCTACGAAGGCTTTGTCGTATCGGACTGGGGCGCGGTCAACGAGCGGGTGCAGGCACTGAAAGCGGGACTGGAGCTTGAAATGCCGGCGAGCGGCGGTATAGGTGACGCCAAAATCATCGAAGCCGTTAAAAGCGGTGAACTGGCACCGGAAACACTGGATCTGGCCGTCGGGCGGCTGCTGAACTTCATCTTGAAGAGCGCTGAAAGCCGGAAGAGCGGAGCGGCCTTTAACAAGGAGGATCATCATCGGCTGGCCCGGGAGGTTGCCCGCGAGAGCATGGTGCTGCTCAAAAATGAGAACGGCATCCTGCCGCTGAAAAAGCAGGGGAAGCTGGCCGTTATCGGCGAGTTTGCCAAAAATCCGCGCTACCAGGGCGGCGGCAGCTCCCACGTGAATCCGACCAAGCTTGACGATGCATTTGCCGAGATCGAGGCTGCCGCCGGCGGCAGTGTAAGCCTCGAGTACGCGCAAGGCTATGAGCTAAAGCGCGACGGGGTGGACCCGGTGCTGCAGCAGGCCGCAGTGGAGGCGGCGGAACGTGCGGATGCGGCAGTGCTGTTCCTGGGATTGCCGGACCGTTATGAGTCCGAGGGGTATGACCGTACGCATCTGTCGCTTCCGGAGAACCACAAGGAGCTGCTGGCGGCAGTGAGTGCGGTGCAGAACAACATTATTGTTGTGCTGAGTAACGGTGCACCTGTGGAAATGCCGTGGCTGCCAAAGGTCAAGGCAGTATTGGAGGGCTATCTGGGCGGACAGGCTTTCGGCGGAGCAGTTGCCGATCTGCTTTTCGGTGCCGTAAGCCCCAGCGGCAAGCTGGCGGAGACGTTCCCTGTGAAGCTTAGCGACAATCCGTCCTTCCTCAACTTCCCGGGAGAAGGGGATAAGGTGGAGTACCGTGAAGGCATATTTGTCGGCTACCGTTACTATGACAAAAAAGAAATTGAACCGTTGTTCCCGTTCGGCTTCGGCCTCAGCTATACCAAGTTCGAATACAGCGGCCTGAAGCTTGGGAAGCAGCAAATCCGCGATACGGAGACGGTGGAAGTGTCGCTTACCGTTACCAATACCGGCAGCCTTCCGGGCAAGGAGATCGTCCAGCTGTATGTCAGCGATGCAGAGAGCAGTGTGATCCGTCCGCTGCAGGAGCTGAAGGGTTTTGCGAAGATTCATCTGGAGCCGGGGGAAGCGCAGGAGGTTTCTTTTACACTGGATAAGCGTTCCTTCGCCTATTACCATACAGAGCTGGGTGACTGGCATGTGGAGAGCGGTGTATTCCGGATTGCTGCAGGCTCCTCCTCCCGGGATATCCGCCTTAGCGCAGAGCTGGAAGTGGAATCACAGACTCAGCTGCCGGCACTGTTCCACCGCAACACAACCATGGGTGATCTGTTTGCAGATCCAAGGACAGCCGAAGCTGCCAAGAAATACAGCCAGATCGCCGGCTTCGACGGCTTAATGGAGGATAACGAGGAAATGGTGCTGGCGATGATGAAATATATGCCGCTGCGGGCATTGATTAACTTCAGCCAGGGCCGGTTCACCGAGGCGGATTTGGCCGAGGATCTAAAGCTGTTTAACTCGCTGGTTACGGATCAGGCTTAACTCAAATTCGGCTGCCAATTGAATACGCACCGGAACATACTGATTACTTGGCAATGGCTAATGCTAACGGACACCAGATCCGTTATTTTGCGCTGGAGAAGTGTTTTGAAATCCTAACGGACCCTAGTTCCGTTATTTCGTCCGAAAGGGCGACATCTATCCTACTTTTGGCGGAATAAAGGAACTACGGTCCATTAGCGGTGGAAACGGGGCGAATTCCGGCAAATAACGGACACAGTGTCCGTTAGCGTGAGAAAGGGGAGGGACATATAACGGATGCAGCGTACGCAGACACTGAAATATACAGAAGAGAAACCCTGGGCCATTAAAAGAGCCGGGTTTCTCCATACTCTGACAAGCCCGGGGATCATCCCCGGGCTTGTTTTTGCTTCTAAACATGAAGTTTACCTGTCATTCCTGACCGGCTTTAATTCCTCTGCTGCGCCGCCCACCACGCTCCAGTTATTGTTGACCGATGCTGTTATGCGGCCCCTTCCGCGGATGAAATCGGCGATGAGCTCGACCATATCCATCGGGATATCCTTAACAACCGGCTTGCCTTGGAACATCGTGAAGTTGCCGCCTCCGGCTGCACGGTAATTATTCATGACCACGTCATACTCGGCTTCTTCACTAAGCGTTTGCCCGTTCCGCTCCAGTCTGGTCACGCGCTGGCCGATAGGCTGCGAAATATCCAGTATGTAATCAATGCCTTCCCACATGTCATAGTTAAAATGCTGCGGTTTGGGCAGCAGGAAGGGCGGGCTGACAACGATGCGGCCTTCTGCATCGATTTCGAAGTACTCGGCGGATTTCTCCAGCGCGGCTTTAATGTCCCTTCCCGAGATACGGAGCACCTTCAGTGTATTGGGATAGATATAATTGGACACGATCTCGCGCATGGTGATGACTTCACCGAATCCGGGAGCAATGTTATCAAACAAGGCTGCAGCCGATATGTCTGCTCCGGAGGCGTCCATTTGTACCCGGTGGATAAATTCAATGAGCGGATGCTCGTGAAGCCGGGCGCCAGCATGGGAATGGACCGTCATATCGCCATCCAGATAACCAAACGGCTGGTCCAGCCAGTTCTGTGTCAGTCCCTCAATGCCGCTTACAAGCTGCGTGATGTCCCCGTCCGGCTCAAATTCCGCAGCTGCAATTAACGTTGACGTACGTCCGGTTATACTCCAGCCTTCCGGCTTCTTCTCCAGCTGCAGTGTTATTTTGCCTAGATACCTGCCTTCATTTCCAGGCTGGACCACACATACACCGTTTATATTACAGCCTTCTATGGCACGGTGCTGATGTCCTGTAAGCAGAACGTCGATTCCTTCCACCTGCTCGCAGAGCGCATAGCCAACATTCTCACCCGTTAAAGGCTCCGTTGGCGTTCCGGTTCCGGGATCGCGTTCGAAGCCCCCGTGATAGGACACGACGATAACATCCGCCTGACCCTCAGCTTTCATTACAGGAATCCAGTGCTGCGCCGTTTGGACCGGATCTTCAAAACGCAGCCCCGCAATATGCTCCGGCTGTTCCCAGACAGGGATGTAGGAAGTTGTAAGGCCCAGAACCCCGACCCGTACCCCACTCTCCATTTCCCTGATGATATACGGTTTACCGAACAGGGGCCGGCCGGTGGAGGCATCCACAATGTTGGCCGAGAGCCACGGAAAGTCCGAAGCCTCCACGGCATTCCGGAGATACGGCAGTCCGTAATTGAACTCGTGATTGCCCAGAACAGCCGCATCATAACGCAGCCCGTTCAAGCATCCGATCACCGGATTCGGCAGACCGCTGTTCACCTTTGCATGGTAGTACGTCAGCGGAGTACCTTGCAGACAGTCTCCATTATCGATCAAAAGCGTATTGGAATGATTCCGCCGTATGTCCTGTACGATGCTCGCAATGCGGGCAAGCCCGTACGGGACCTCTTTCCGTGTTGCATAACTTTCCGGCAGTATAAATCCGTGCAGATCGCTGGTTTCCAGCAGGACCACTTCGCATTGCTCCAATGACATGGGTGCTCTCCTTTACACACAATTCTGAAAAGATTGGCTTATTCTATCACACTATTTCATGGTCCGACAGACCTGGTGAGATTTATCATAAAGATTACATTAACAGGCCGGAAAGTTTACAAATGAATTATATAGTGAATAAGCATTCAAAAATTACAGTCTTTTACAAGACAAAAAAAGTGGAGGGTTTCCAAGTGAAAAAAAGAATCAAACACTTGTTTGCGGGGGTACTTGCAATCGGCCTGCTGGCAGGCTGCGGTACAAACAACAATGCAGGTAACAGCGAAGCTAATAATACAGGGGCAAATAATGGAGCAGCAAACAATACAGCAGCAGCAACTCAACCGGCGAATACAGCCATTGACGTTCTGAAGGTCAGCTTTGTGCCTTCCAAGGATCCGGATCAGATTATTACGGCAACCGAGCCGCTGAAAGAACTGCTGAAACAACAGCTGGGTACTCAAGGCTACACGGTAGGCGATGTGCAAATCGATGTCGGTACAACATATGAAGCGGTCGGCGAAGCACTCAGTGCGGGAACAACGGATGTCGGCCTGATTCCTGGCGGTACATACACGCTGTATGATGACGGCGCTGAAGTCATTCTGACTTCCACACGCAAAGCACTGTCCAATGATTCCGACAATCCGAAGGATTGGAACGACAATAAGCCGACTACAGGCCTTGATGATCAGCAGGCTTCCTACTACCGTTCCCTGCTCATTGCCGGTCCTTCTGCTAAGGGACAAGAGCTTGCGGCTAAAGTAAACAACGGTGAAGAGCTGACTTGGGAAGACCTGGACAGCGCAAACTGGGCGGTAATGTCGACTTCCTCTTCCGCAGGTTATATCTACCCTACCCTGTGGCTGCAGGAGAAATACGGAAAGAGCCTGACAGACCTGTCCAAAGTGACCCAATCCGATTCCTACGGCAGCTCCTTCGCACGTCTCGCGGTTGGACAAGCTGACATTCTCGTGGCCTTTGCAGATGCACGCCGCGACAATGAAGAGAAGTGGACAAGCGAATACGGCGGTACAGGCTCGATTTGGGACCAGACCAATGTTATCGGTGTAACAGAGCCGATCTACAATGACACCGTCAGCGTAAGCAAAAACTCCCCAATCATGAACGATGAGCTGAAGAAAGCCCTGCAGGATGCATTCATCGCGATTGCAGGCACTGAGGAAGGTAAGGAAGTTATCGCCATTTACTCCCATGAAGGCTACAAAGTGGCCCAATCTTCCGATTATGACGGCGAACGGGATGCGCAGGAATTGATCCGCAGCATGAAATAAGGAACTGCACAATTTACATGAACATGGATGAGAGCATCATGAGATCATGATGTTCTCATTTTTTGCTACTCCAAACTTTTACTAAAGGATTGAACGCCCCATGATTCAGTTTATGAATGTGACCAAAACGTATACAAACGGCACCACAGCGCTGAGCAACATTAATTTGAAAATCAAGCAAGGTGAATTCGTTGCCGTCATCGGCCTTTCGGGAGCCGGGAAGTCAACGTTAATCCGTTGCATTAACCGTATACATGATATTTCCAGCGGTACCCTCCTGGTTGATGATGTCGATGTAGCGAAGCTGAAGGGACGCCATATCCGTAAATTCCGCCGCAGAATCGGGATGATATTTCAGTCCTTTAATCTTGTAACCCGCACGACGGTGATCAACAATGTCCTGGTATCTTTTGTGCCGGACCTTCCCCTGTGGCGGAAGCTGACGGGAATCTTTCAAAAGGAACATAAAATCAAAGCGCTGGAAGCCCTCGACAAAGTGGGGATCCTGGATAAAGCTTTCGTCCGCGTCGACCAGTTGTCCGGCGGGCAGCAGCAGCGTGTGGCGCTGGCGCGCACACTGGCCCAGAATCCGGATATCATCCTGGCAGATGAGCCGATTGCTTCCCTCGACCCGGTAACTGCCCGCATCGTTATGGATGACTTCCGGAGAATTAATGAGGATATGGACATCTCCGTCATTATGAATATCCATCATGTCGAGATTGCACTGGAGTATGCTGACCGGATTATCGGCATCCGCAAGGGGGCCGTTGTATTTGACGGGGACAGCTCTGAAGTAACCCAGGAGATTCTCCAGGAAATTTACGGCGGAAACTGGGAAGCGGAGAAAGCAGCCATAGAGGAGCAGGCGGCCCATGTTCGATAAACTTTTCCCCCCCAAACAGATCGTGCTCCCCGGCGGAAAAATCGTGCTGCAGAAGCGGTCCCGTACGCCGCTCATAGTCCTTATATTGATTGTTTTGACGGTATTGTCGGCACAGTTTACAGGCTTCAGCTTTCCGGTGCTTTTTAAACGGATCCATCAGTTCTTTACGATTATATGGGCGATGATTCCGCCGGATTGGGGAAGCTTGCCGCGGATTTGGTCCCCGCTGCTGGATACGATCAAAATGTCGCTGCTCGGCTCCATCATCGGTGCCTTGATTGCACTGCCTGTGGCGGTGGCGGCGGCCTCCAATATTGTACAGTCGAAGATTATCATCATCCTCAGCAAGGCGGTACTCAGTCTGCTGCGCACCCTTCCGACGCTCGTCTCGGCGCTTATTGCAACCTTCGTGTTCGGTCTTGGACCAATGGCGGGAACAGTGGCGATTATGCTGTTTACGATCTCTTACGTCGGCAAGCTGCTCTATGAACAGATTGAAAATGTGGATATGGGGGCTTTTGAAGCGATGGAGTCGCTTGGCATGACAAGGCTGGAGGCTTTCCGCTTTGCCATTATGCCGCAGGTGCTTCCAGGCTATATCTCAACATCCCTGTACTGTTTTGAAGGAAATGTGCGGTATGCGGCCATTCTCGGTTATGTCGGCGCCGGCGGTATCGGCCTGCTCATTAACGAGGGGCTCGGCTGGCGGGATTACCCTGCAGTCGGAATGATTATTCTGGTTCTGATTGTCACGGTATATGTGATTGAAAGAGTCAGCGAGCATTTCCGCAAAAAGCTTATTTAAGGGAGACGTTATATTCATGAACACCATTGAAAAACAACTGTCAGCCGCTCCCCGCAAAGGGCTGTACCTGGGGACGATTGCGGCGATAGTCGCCGCGTTGTTCTTATGGTCATTGACGGCGGTTAACTTTAACCAAATTGAACAAAGCGGCCTGAAAATCGCCAAAAATATTATGTACGGCCTGACCCATCCGGATACAGAGCTGCTGTTCAACGTATCGAAACAGAGTGTGCTGTATCTGCTGCTGGAGACAATGGCGATTGCCTTTCTGGGAACGGTGGTAGGTGCAGTACTGGCTGTGCCTCTTGCTTTCCTCGCAGCGTCCAATATCGTGCCAAAGCCCGTATCCTGGATTACGAGACTTGTGCTGATCGTGATCCGCACTGTACCGGCGCTGGTGTACGGTCTCATGTTAATCCGTGTAACCGGACCCGGAGCCTTTGCCGGAGTACTGACAGTGGGGATCACCTCGATCGGGATGCTGGCCAAGCTGTATGTGGACGCCATTGAGGAGCTGGATACACGTGTCCTGGAGTCGATGACCTCGGTAGGCTGTACTACTTTTGAAAAAATCCGCTTCGGCATCATCCCGCAGCTCATGTCGACCTTCCTGTCGGTGATCATTTACCGCTTTGACATGAACATGCGCGAGGCTTCGATTCTGGGCCTGGTCGGCGCCGGCGGGATCGGTGCGCCGCTTATTTTCGCCATGCGGAGCTACAAATGGGATCAGGTCGGTTCCATTCTGATCGGGCTTGTCGTGCTGATTCTGATTATTGAGTATTTCTCGACCCGGGTCCGCGGGAAGCTGGTTAAGGGGTAGGCCTAATGCGCTTCTCCTTCACAAACCTCTCCAGCACAGAGAAATCCTCGGTAACTTTTTTAAAAGGCAAAGCCTCCAGCACGGTGTTCCGGTAATCCTTACGGGCTGCAGCAGACAGACGGGAGTCGAGAATGCTGAGCACACCGAGGTCCGTTTCACTGCGGATCAGACGTCCGGTACCCTGTCTCAGGCGGAGCAGCATGTCCGGTACAAACACCTCTTTCAAGGCGTTGCCTGCCATGGAGGCCTTGTATTCATAGACAGGATCGGAAGGCACCGGAAAGGCAGACGGAACACGATGACCTGCGACAGGTCGGAGCCCTCAATGTTGATCCCTTCCCAGAACACACCGGTGCTGAGCAGAACGCCTTTGCTGTCCCGGAATTCTGCGATAACCCCGTCCTGGGACGAGCCCTCCTTTTGCATATGCAGCGCCCAGGACAGCCGCTCGGAGCGGAGCTTCTTATGAACATACTTCATATCCTCTTTGGCTGAGAAAAGCACCAGTGTCCGTCCGCCCGTCAGATTGCACAGCCTCATCATTTCCTTGTATGCCGCTTCAAGATAACCTTCGCGGTTCTCATGGTTATAGTAGGGGACGTCCCTGGAGATATACATCATGGCATGGCTGTCGTAATCAAAAGGTGAGGGCTGGCGCTCCATATAATCTCCCCTGTAACCGAGAGATTGCGTCAGATACGAGTATTGCTCTTCCAGTGTTTCGCCGCCCTGGCACATCGTTGCAGACGTTAAGATCACTGAGGTTTTACCCTTAAATAAGGTGTATTTCAGAAACTGGCTGATATTTTTGGGACAGATGCTGATAACAGCTTCCCTCAGGGCTGTGCTGGCCCAACTGAGATAGTTCTCCTCTGAACCGGCCAGTATCGCCGTAAGCTTGACCAGCCCGTTCACGGCTTCAAAAAGCTCGTCAATCTCCCGCTCATTCCGGGATGCAAGAACCGACAGGCTGAGGGAGAAATCCTTTAAATCCTGCAGCACCCGGGTGAGCGGTACGCCGCGGATATCCGATATTTTGATGCGGTCATTATCCTGCCTGGCTGTATGGTGCAAATCCGCTTCGATCTGCTTGAAGATTACGCCGAAGCTTCTTTTGACAAATTTGAATCGGGACATCAGATCCTTATCCCGCGATTGCTTGAAAAGAATCTGCACCGTGTCCTCCAGAATACGGACAGATCTTCTGTAGGTGAATTCGAGCGTTCCTGCATCCCTGACCTTTGCTTCCAGATTATGAGCCTCATCGATAACGATCAGCGCGGGGCGTTCACTGATTAACCCCTGGGTGCCTTCCTTTTTCTTCATTAAATCCCGGATAAGCAAATCCTGGTTCACAATAATGAAGTCAATATCGCCGGCTTTGGCGTTCATTTTGAATCTCATACCGTAGAACAGGCAGGTGCTCCTGTAGTGACAGCGCTCGAATTTGCAATCATTCACATTTACGCCCGACCATTCCGCATCGCTGACCCCGCTTTTGATATCTGCCCGCTCATCAATCTCAAAATCCACAACCCGCCGGGCAAGTCCGGACAGGGAAGAGCCAGCTTCATCCGGCCCTAACAAGTCCGCTGCCCTTAGACGGCAGGCATATTGCCCCATCCCTTTACCGACTACAGAGCGCACTGTGGAGAAGCCAAGCCGGCTTCCAATCAGCCTGAGGTCTTTATGGATCTGCTCAGAGAGCTGTATGGAGGAGGTCGCGATGATTACGGGCTGCTGCGAGATACGATTAATGAGCAGGCCGGGGATCAGGTAGGCAAAAGATTTTCCGATCCCGACACCGGCTTCGATCATCGCGTTACGTCCATTAATATATGCATCAACTATATCTAGCGACATATCCTGCTGACCGGTCCGCTCTCTGAGGCCAAGCCTGGGAAACCGGTCATAGACCCGGAAGACGGCATTGACCAGGGCAGACTCGGTCTCCTTCTTCGCTTTCTGATTCTGCAACTGATATAGATCATTTAACCAGCTCATGACAACCGCCCCTTTTCGGGATCATGCTCGGCCCGGTAATGCTTCGGGGAAGAGCCCATCACCTTTTTAAAAACTTTGGAGAATAATAATGCATCCGTATACCCTACAGACCGGGAGATATCCGCTATGGACAACCCGGTATTTTCAATCATTTCACAGGCTTTATGGACACGGTAGTGAATCAGGTAACTCTGAATACTGGTATGCATCTGCTGTTTGAACAGAGAGTTCAGGTAGCTCCGGTTAAGACCTATGCACTGGGCGATGTCTTGGACGGTTATTTTGCGGGGATAATTGATTTCGATAAAATCCTTCACTTGTCTGATGTAATCTTCTGCCCGGCTCCCGCTTGTTTCAGGGAAAGTTACCGGTCCATATTCCACCAGCAGCGACAATAATAAATACAGCAGCCCTGTAAGCCGGGTCTCCCGGGCTTTGGCAAATCCCTGGGACTCTTTCATCTGCTGCAAATACGTAACAATCTGATCGTCGCGTTCATAACTGAAGATGGGGGCAGTCTTGCTTAACCCTGCCTGCTGAAGCAGCAGCCCGGTCAATGTCCCGTCAAAGCCGAACCAGCAGTAAGACCACGGGTCGTCCTGGTCTGCCTGATAACGGGTGACAACACCGGGGACAATCAAAAAGCCCTGTCCCTTCTGCAGCCGGTATTCCGTTCCGCCGACTTCATAGCGCCCCTCCCCGCTCAAGACATAATGGAGCAGGTAATGGCTTCTTACCGCAGGGCCGAAGCAGTGGCCTGAAATACATTCTTCTATGCCGAACTGGTTAAGGTAAAGTTCTGTATGCTGTTCACTGTGCGGCAGGTACTCTATCATAGTCATTCTCCTCGGTGCCAAATAAACATCCAGCATTATAACATAATTAGTCAGTACTATGCCATGTACTCCCTGCCCGGATGTAATATATCATTTTTGTAGAACTGGCAGACAGCTGGCATGAGGGGATCGAGTATTAAACCATGTTCTGAACCATATAAGGCCACCGATAGACTGTACCCCTTTCTGTATGATCAGGGGTATTTTTGCGTGCAGAAGCCTATGAACTGGCCCGGGAGGATGATCCATGTTTTTTGTCCGGATGATGAATGATATGAAGATGAAGAAAAAGCTGGCGTTCACCTTTATTTCGGCTGCGGTTCTTCCGCTGGTGTTATCGGGGGTATTTTTGACCGGAAAGCTCAGGGAATTTGTTATCAATGATGCCTTTATGCAGGTATCGGATAATGTGGAGCGTGTCCGTCAACGGACGGAGGAGCTGCTCAAGGTTCCGCTGGACATCTCTTACCGGCTGACGTTCGATAACCGGATGAAGCGGGTAGCTTCACGGGAGTATGCCGATTACGGCGAAGTAATTCAGGCCTACCGGGAGTATACGGATATCCGTGATTATATCCAGTTGTATAAGGAGATTTCCGGTATCCGTGTATATGCCGTGAATCCGACTGCGCTCAACAATTGGGAATTCATCCAGCCGGACAAGGCGGTTATGGAAGAGACCTGGTACAGGGAGGCATTGGCACAGAAGGGGCTGACCGGCTGGAGCCTCATCCCGGATGAACGGTACGGCACCGGCCAGCTCAGCCTTATCCGTTCATTCCCGCTGGAAACCACAGGACAAACAGGGGTGCTTGCCATCAATGTGGACCAGCAGCAGTTGAACTCCATTCTGGAGCAGGAGTCTTTCACTACGCTGATTGTGGATGACCGGAACCGGGTTGTCGGCTCCAATGATCCGGGGTTGTCCGGAAAGAGTCTGTCAGCGGTTAAAGGCGATGCAGAGATTTTCTCCCGGCAGGAGGGCAGCTATGACACAGACGTGGGCGGCAAAGCTTCGAAGGTGGTTATTGCGAACCTTAACCCGGAGAACAGCTGGAACGGGCTGCGGGTTATTTCCGTGTTTACCGTCTCCGAGATTACCCGCGAAGCCAATCAGGTCATCCGGCTTGGGACAGTCGTCATAACGGTAAGTCTGCTGTTTGCCGTGGTGCTTATCTACGCATCCGCGCTGCTGTTATCGCGGAGGCTGCTTCGCTTAAGCAGGCATATGTCCAAAGTGGGGGCGGGGTCCTGGGAGACGTATATCCATATCGACGGTAAAGATGAGGTCGGTCTTCTCTCCAAACAATTTAATGCGCTGCTCAGAAGCGTGCATGATCTGGTCGGGGAAGTGAAGGAGAGCAATCATCAGAAAATGCTGGTGGAGCAGAAACAAAACGAAATCAGATTTAAAATGCTGGCCAGCCAGATTCATCCGCATTTTCTTTTTAACGCACTGGAATCTATCCGGATGGAAGCCCACATCCGCAAGCAGGATGATATCGGGGAGGCGGTATGGCTGCTGAGTACACTGCTGCGGAGCAGTCTGGAGGCGGGGAACGGCAATATTCCGCTCCGCGAAGAGGTGGAGCGGGTACGCAGTTATCTCGACCTGCAAAAGTTCCGGTATGAAGACCGTCTGACGTATCACATCACGGTTGATCCGGGCCTGCAGGAAATGGCGGTTCCCCCGCTGATTATTCAGCCGTTAGCGGAAAATTCGATCCTTCACGGTCTGGATAACCGCGAAGAAGGCGCGGTCATTGCCGTGGAAGTCCGTAAAATGCCGGAAGGAGCCATCTTCAAAGTATATGACAATGGCGCCGGGTTCCCGGCAGACCGTCTTGCAGATATCCGGTCAGAGCTTGCCGGAGCCGTACATGAGCGGGAGAGCCAGCGGATCGGCCTGCGGAATGTGAACGACCGGCTCGTTCTGCTGTACGGGGAAGCCAGTGCCCTGCAAATTGCAAGCACGCAGGAGGCAGGCACGACCATCACATTTTTTATTCCGGGAGGTATGCCTAGTGATTAAGGTTGTAATTGTGGACGATGAGCCCAAGCTCAGGCAGGGGCTGCAGACACTGATTCCGTGGGAGAGTCTCGGATTCACTGTTATTGCGGCAGCAGGCAACGGCAGGGATGCCCTGAAGATTATCGGGGAAGAAGCGCCGGAGCTCGTTATTGCCGACATCCGGATGCCGGTGATGGACGGTCTGCAGCTCATCCAGCAGCTGCGCTCAGCCGGTCATCGGATGCATTGTATTATTCTCAGCGGCTATGCCGACTTTGAATATGCCAAGCAGGCCATTAAATATGGAGTAGAGGGGTATCTGGTGAAGCCGGTGAATGTCACCGAGATGTCGGCTACCCTGAAGCAGGTGCGTATGCGGATTGAAGAGGAACACCAGCGGAGGGATAGGGATATGGAAGGGGGGACTGACCGGGAGGTGTATCTGCACCGTCTGCTGGCTCCCCGGGAGATGCCGGAAGACCCGGCTGTACTGCGGAGCAAACTCGGGGATGCCGAGCTGCTGTGGAGCCATTACGAGATCGTTGTTATTGCCCTGCGGGTGTCAGAAGGGGAGCGTGCGGAACAGCTGCAGCACCTGGCGGCAGGCCTCCGGCAAGCCGTTGAAGGAAGAGGGATCGTAACCGTCTTCCCGGCTCATATGATCCTGCTGCTGAACACCCCCTTGTACGGAAGGCAGCGGCGGGACAGCCTGTACGCCGAGATTCAGAGCACCGCAGGAGATATCCCGTTTAGTGCGGCTACCGGAGGAACCGTCCGTGAACCCGGACATATTTACAGTGCCTATGCGAAGGCGCAGGAAGCAGTGAAGCAGGCCTTCTTTGGCAGGAAGGGGACTCTGCTTGAGCCGGGCCGTACTCTTTTTGCTGCGCCGGAGCCTGCCGCCGCCAAGGCTGAAGGTGAGTTTGACAAGCAGCTGGACGATTTAATCTTCCGTCTGTATTACAGCCTCGATGCAGGCAGCAGGACGATGGTGCTGCCGCTGCTGAATGAGGCTGCGCTTTTATTTTGCAGGCAGGAACAGGAGGAGAAGCAGGTCAAACAGTCCTTCTTCTTTTTGTGCAACGCGATCATTCATAAGCTGGCTGCGGCTTCCCGCATAGAGTTGAAAGCAATGGAGCGGGTCTCAAGGTTTTTGGACCGGATTTATCAGCATGATTATTTGACGGATCTCCTGGAAGAGACCCATTCTTTCCTGCTGGAATTTGCGGAGGACACGGGACCCAAGGGCAAGGATCAGGAAATCAGGCAAATGCTCGGCTTTATTCACAGGCATTATTCGGAGGACTTGAGGCTTTCCACGATGGCCGGCCTGCTAAATTACAGTACCCCTTACTTGGGACAATTGTTCCGTAACAAAACAGGCGAATATTTTAACACCTACCTGGACAAGGTCCGCATCGGCAAAGCCAAAGAGCTGCTGGATCAGGGGATGAAGGTCTATGAAGTGGCCGAGCATGTCGGTTACGGCAGTGTGAATTACTTTTTCAGCAAATTTAAAAAATACGAGGGCCGCTCTCCCTCAGACTATAAAAATCCATAGTTTGTGTATGATTTTATCCGAAATCCGCAGTATGGGTTCCGTCTTCCCTCTGAATTATGATTGTAATCAAGAGAGAGGGGAGGAAGCATGAAAACGATCACACCAAGTACCGAAACCGTATACAAACCAGCCAAAAAGAATGCCTGGAGGGAATTTAAAAATCAGAAGTATCTCTATCTTATGTCCATACCCTTCGTATTGTGGGCGTTTGTCTTTCAGTATCTTCCTTTATGGGGCTGGACCATGGCCTTCCAGAAATATAAGCCGGGGTTAAGCTTTTTTGAACAGAAATGGGTAGGCTTTGAGCACTTCCGCGCGCTGTTTGCAGATGAGCACTTCTACCAGGTCCTGCGCAACACGCTCGCTATGAGCTTCATGGGGCTGATTGCCGGATTGGTTGTACCGGTCGTTTTTGCCCTGCTGCTGAATGAGGTCCGGGTCCAGGCCATGAAAAGGTTCGTGCAGACTGTGTCTTATCTTCCGCATTTTGTCTCCTGGGTGGTGGCTGCCGGAATTGTCAGCAAAATGCTCTCTACAGACGGCGGTGTCATCAATGATATTCTGCTCGGCCTGCACATTATTGATCAGCCAATCCAGTTCATGGCCCAGGGCCATCTGTTCTGGGGAATCGTCACCGGTGCGGATATTTGGAAGGAAACAGGCTGGAATGCGATTATCTATCTCGCGGCCATCTCGGGCATTGGTCCTGAATTATATGAAGCTGCACGGGTCGACGGCGCGAGCCGTTTCCGGCAAATGTGGCATATCACGCTGCCGGGAATCCGGCCGACCATCATTGTCCTGCTGATCATGTCCATCGGGCATCTGCTCGGGACAGGGTTCGAAAAGCAGTTCCTGCTGGGCAATCACCTTGTCATCGATTACTCTGAGGTGCTTGATTTGTATGCGCTTAATTATGGTTTGGCCATGGGAAGGTATTCCTTCGGGACGGCGATCAATATCTTCAACTCGGTGATCAGCCTGCTGCTGCTGTTTGCGGCGAACGGAATCTTCAAGCGTTTTACAAATGAAAGCATCATGTAGGGGGGAAGGATGACATGGGATTCGTGAACAGCAGTAACAGCAGTGCGCCGGCCCGCCGGTTAAAAACAAACCGCCAGGCGAAATCGCCGCAGGACCGGCTACTTGAAATCGTCGTGTATTTTACCATGATCGTTGTGACTGTACTGACGCTGTATCCGTTCCTGAACGTGCTGGCGATCTCGCTTAACGATTCAGTGGATACCGTCCGGGGCGGCATTACCATCTGGCCGAGGCAGTTTACCCTGGATAACTTCAGTCTGATTTTTACTTACGGGACTCTTATTACCGGCTTTAAAATATCCATTCTCCGCACGGTCATCGGTACGCTCGCAGGGCTGGTCAGCGGTTCCATGCTGGCATTTACGCTTGCGCGGAGCGATTTTCAGGCGAGAAGGTTTGTGTCCATGTTCCTTGCAGTGACGATGTATGTGTCCGGGGGCCTGATTCCGGGATTCATCCTGATGCGGGATCTGCATCTGATCAATACCTTTGCTGTCTATATTCTGCCTGGTCTTGTAAGCGCGTTTAATATCTTCGTGATCCGCTCGTTTATCGACGGACTGCCGTATGCCCTGCAGGAATCGGCGAAGCTGGACGGGGCCAACGACTTTACCATCTACTGGCGCGTTATTCTGCCTTTGTGCAAGCCGGCATTAGCGACGGTAGCTCTGTTTCTCGCGGTCGGCCAATGGAATTCCTGGTTCGATACGTATCTGTTTAACGGCTCCAATGAATCCTTGACCACACTGCAGTATGAGTTAATGAAGATTTTGCAGAGTACGACCTCAAGCGCAACCAATTCCCAGGACGCGGCGAATATGGCAGAGCGTATGGCGCAAATCTCACCGGAGTCGGTCAAAATGGCAATCACGATCGTAGTCACTGTTCCGATTCTGATCGTTTATCCTTTCCTGCAAAAATATTTTGTCAAAGGGATGACGCTCGGCGCGGTAAAAAGTTAGGACTTGCTTAACAGATGTGCCCTGGCTAACGGCCGGTCTCATACAAGGTTACAGGTACATTCTACTTATTATATAGGGGGTTAGCTTCATGAAGGCGGAAAAAAACAAACGGGTGCTGTCTTCCATACTGGCACTGACTTTGGCATCAACGCTTGCAGGCTGCGGCGGAAATAACGGCTCCACTGCGGGAGAGGCGGGTAATGCAGAGGGCTCTGCGTCCGGAACAGATACCAAGCCGGTTACACTTACGTATTTCTCGGAGGATTCCAGCACGAACTGGAATAACATGAACGATGAGGTCGGCAAAATTATTACGGAAAAAACCGGTGTAACGCTGGATGCGGAGTTTGCTGTCGGCGATCCGGTGCAGAAAATCTCGCTCATTGCCGCAACTGGCAATTATCCGGATCTGATCGCTGCCAAATCGGATGTCGGCAAGCTTGTCGATGCCGGTGCGGTGATCGATTTGACAGAGCTGATCGACAAGCATGCCCCGAATATCAAAAAGATGCTGGGGGACAAGCTGGTGCGTGCCAAATACAGTCTGGAGGATCAAGCGATCTATGCGGTTCCGACATGGTCTGCGGTGGATGAGAAGAAATTTAAAGCCGACGGCGGTTTTGAGCTTCAGCACCGTGTCGTCAAAGAGGCGGGTTATCCCGAAATCCGGACGGTGAAGGATTTTGAAAAAGTGATTCAGGATTATATCACCAAGTACCCTACGGACGAAAACGGCAATAAGAATATCGGATTTTCGCTTAACGGGGACGACTGGCATATGTACCAGGTGACCAATGCGGGTTTCCAGACCACCGGAGGACCGGATGACGGGGAATATTACATTGATCAGGAAACACATGAGGCAACTTATCATTTCCGCCGTCCGGAGGAGAAGGAATACTTCCGCTGGCTGAACCACATGAACGACATCGGGCTGCTTGATCCGGAGAGCTTTGTGCAGAAGACTGACCAATTTAAGGCAAAGGTAGCTTCGGGCAGGGTACTCGGACTGGCTGATCCCGAATGGGATTACGGTGATGCCCAGAATGCGCTGAAGGCAGCAGGGAAGCTGGATCAGACCTACGGCCATTATCCGGTTACGATGAGCAAGGAATATAAAGACACCAGCTTTTGGCCGGCAGGCTTTGACGGAGGTTACGGCATTTCGATCTCAAGCAAGTGTAAAGACCCGGTACGTGCGATCCGGTTCCTTGACTATCTGGCCTCTGAAGAAGGACAGATTCTCAATAACTGGGGAATCGAAGGTAAGCATTATACGGTAGAAAACGGTACACGGGTGATTATACCGGCTGTACAGGAGCGTATGGATACTGATAATGCAGCATTCCAGAAAGAATCGGGTGTCGGGCTGTACTGGAATATGATGGTCCATTACGGGGACGGAATCAAAGATTCGACCGGCAATTACTTCACCCGCAGTTATCCGGAACAGCTGACGGCCAGCTACAGTGAACCGGAGAAGGAAACGCTGAAGGCTTATGGTGCGGAGCACTGGAAGGATCTTTTCCCGGCCGAAGAGGAATTTGAGCCAAGAGCATACGGTGCGGCTTATACGATGTCACTCGCCAGCGACGATCCTGCTGTCATTCTGGGAGCCAAAATGAAGGACATTACCTGGAAGCGGATTCCTGAAGCCGTGATGGCCAAGCCGGAGGAATTCGATAAGATCTGGGATGCCTATATGGCGGAATTGGATAAGGCCGGCGTTGAAGAGATGGAAGAAGTCTACACTCAGCATATCAAAAACCGTATTGAACTGTGGTCCTCCAAATAATTATTATTGTCAGGTTCTACCGGGCCTGTTACCCACTTTATTAAATCGGGAATGGGCCTGTCTATTATACGCAGTGATGTTTGTTCCTTCATACGGCACAGGTCCGGAAAGCCGCGCGCGGGCAGCCCTTATACTTAAGCGATTGCGGGATAATGTCAATTAATAAAGATTAGAGCGACAGGAGAAAATAGTTATGAATAATGAAATCCAGATTGCGCCCTGCAATCCTAATGCGATAAATGAAGTGAAGAACGTGCTGCGCTACTTAAGCGGGTTGTCCGGCAAGGGGATTCTGACCGGCCAGCACACCCAGACTACGGTGCAGAAAGAACTGCACTATATCGAAGATATTACCGGAAAGCTCCCGGCCTTATGCGGATTTGAGCTGCTTGCTTACTCTCCTAATATTAATTACAGTGATGCCGGTGAAGACTGCCTGATTGAGGTGGAGGAGAATAAGAATACGCTGGATAATGCCTGGGACTGGGCCTTGAACAAGCGCGGGCTGATCACCTTTACCTGGCACTGGTTCTCTCCGTTCGGCAGCCGTGACAAAGGTTTTTATGCCGAGAATACCACTTTTGACGCTTCTCAGGCAGTTATAGCAGGAACGGAAGAGCATACAAGACTCATTGCCGACATGGACCACATGGCGCAGTTACTTAAGCCTTTCTGCGAGCAGCGGATTCCGGTTTTATGGCGCCCGTTCCACGAGGCTGAGGGAGACTGGTTCTGGTGGGGAGTCAAGGGACCGGAGGTTGCCAGACAGCTGTACCGTATTATGTACGAACGCTATACAAATTATCATGGACTGAATAATCTGATCTGGGTCTGGAATTCTCCGCTTGCGGAAGGCTATGTGGGCGATGATGTGTGCGATGTAATCTCCATGGATTTGTATCCTCCAAAACATACCCATACGGATTTGGAGAGTGAATATTCAAGATTAGTGAAAATAACGCCAGCCAATAAGTTGACGGCGCTTGGAGAAATCGGGGTAATACCAAGCATTCCTATGCTTGCTGAAACACGTGTCCCGTGGTTGTGGTACATGACTTGGTCCAATGAATATGGCTCTTCGGAAGAATGGACAACGAATGAGGAGCTCCGGGGTGCTTATAATCATCCCTACGCAGTCACCTTGGACAAACTGCCTAAGCTGTATTGATTCATCGGCTATACTATAGAAGAAGCCCTCAGGTCCGGCGTTTATTATATGCGGGAGCTGGGGGTGTTTTATAAAAAGGTATGTATTAATGTATTGGGATATTTTGAGTGTTGTGCTGCATGTTATAGGAATGCTATATTAATTGTCCGGCCGCAAGTTATAAAAGAGAGATACAGGCTGGAAGAAAATACAGGTTGCATGATTGTTTCGAAATATGATATATTCTTATTCCGGTCGTTGAACACAAGCTAAATTGGAATGACCGAATGAAGAAAAATAAGCTTTGAAAAAATAAAGCTTGCATTAATCTTCGAAAGATGATATATTATAAGAGTTGCTGCTGACGAGGCGATCGACAGTGACGACGAGCTTGATCTTTGAAAACTGAACAACGAGTGAGTACCTGGAAATCACTTCGGTGAGATCCAAAAATTGATGATTTTCACAGCGTCTCGTACGCTTTAGAAATTCATCCTGAGAATGCAAATTCTCGTCAGATGTTTCAAAATGAGCTATCGCTCTTTCTATACTGTATCCTCTTCATCCGCTCAGCTGAGCTGGACTGAAGAGGATACAGGCGACGCTTGCTTCGCAAGCGTCCTAATTGGAGAGTTTGATCCTGGCTCAGGACGAACGCTGGCGGCGTGCCTAATACATGCAAGTCGAGCGGAGCTAACGGTTTCCCTTGGGAAACCGTTGCTTAGCGGCGGACGGGTGAGTAACACGTAGGCAACCTGCCCCATAGCCCTGGGATAACTACCGGAAACGGTAGCTAATACCGGATAATTTCTTTTTTCTCCTGAAGAAAGAATGAAAGACGGAGCAATCTGTCACTACGGGATGGGCCTGCGGCGCATTAGCTAGTTGGTGAGGTAACGGCTCACCAAGGCGACGATGCGTAGCCGACCTGAGAGGGTGAACGGCCACACTGGGACTGAGACACGGCCCAGACTCCTACGGGAGGCAGCAGTAGGGAATCTTCCGCAATGGGCGAAAGCCTGACGGAGCAACGCCGCGTGAGTGATGAAGGTTTTCGGATCGTAAAGCTCTGTTGCCAGGGAAGAACGTCCGGTAGAGTAACTGCTGCCGGAGTGACGGTACCTGAGAAGAAAGCCCCGGCTAACTACGTGCCAGCAGCCGCGGTAATACGTAGGGGGCAAGCGTTGTCCGGAATTATTGGGCGTAAAGCGCGCGCAGGCGGCGATTTAAGTCTGGTGTTTAAACCTTGGGCTCAACCTGGGGTCGCACTGGAAACTGGGTCGCTTGAGTACAGAAGAGGAAAGTGGAATTCCACGTGTAGCGGTGAAATGCGTAGAGATGTGGAGGAACACCAGTGGCGAAGGCGACTTTCTGGGCTGTAACTGACGCTGAGGCGCGAAAGCGTGGGGAGCAAACAGGATTAGATACCCTGGTAGTCCACGCCGTAAACGATGAGTGCTAGGTGTTAGGGGTTTCGATACCCTTGGTGCCGAAGTTAACACAGTAAGCACTCCGCCTGGGGAGTACGGTCGCAAGACTGAAACTCAAAGGAATTGACGGGGACCCGCACAAGCAGTGGAGTATGTGGTTTAATTCGAAGCAACGCGAAGAACCTTACCAGGTCTTGACATCCCTCTGAATCCTCTAGAGATAGAGGCGGCCTTCGGGACAGAGGAGACAGGTGGTGCATGGTTGTCGTCAGCTCGTGTCGTGAGATGTTGGGTTAAGTCCCGCAACGAGCGCAACCCTTGACTTTAGTTGCCAGCAGGTAAGGCTGGGCACTCTAGAGTGACTGCCGGTGACAAACCGGAGGAAGGTGGGGATGACGTCAAATCATCATGCCCCTTATGACCTGGGCTACACACGTACTACAATGGCCGGTACAACGGGAAGCGAAGCCGCGAGGTGGAGCCAATCCCAGCAAAGCCGGTCTCAGTTCGGATTGCAGGCTGCAACTCGCCTGCATGAAGTCGGAATTGCTAGTAATCGCGGATCAGCATGCCGCGGTGAATACGTTCCCGGGTCTTGTACACACCGCCCGTCACACCACGAGAGTTTACAACACCCGAAGTCGGTGAGGTAACCCGCAAGGGGGCCAGCCGCCGAAGGTGGGGTAGATGATTGGGGTGAAGTCGTAACAAGGTAGCCGTATCGGAAGGTGCGGCTGGATCACCTCCTTTCTATGGAGAATCGTTTCCTGCAACGGAAACATTCAAATCTTAAATCTAACCGGTCGGTTAGTTGCTCACTCGTTGCTCAGTTTTGAGAGTTTAAGCTCTCAAAGGCATATCTTTTCCAAAACTTGCTTGTAGTCAAGAGGTTTTGAAATATGATATGATCTTCTTCCGGGGTTAAATCCGGAACACTTGATCCTTGAAAACTGGATACCGAAACGAATTTGCGTTTTAGAACATTCCTTTAAGCTGAACTTGTGTAAACAAGTGAAGATTTAATAGCGATGCTGAAAGCGAAGGTTTTCGATTGTGAAGCGACTTTTGGCTTTGAATATTCTAGCGTACGGAGTGATCCGGACGCGCTATTCAAAACAAGATGAGCAAACAAGCGAAACACCGTAGCGTTGGTTAAGCTAATAAGAGCACACGGAGGATGCCTAGGCGCCAGGAGCCGACGAAGGACGTGGCGAACAACGAAACTGCCTCGGGGAGCTGTAAGCAAGCTTTGATCCGGGGGTGTCCGAATGGGGAAACCCGGCTGTGGTAATTCGCAGTCACTCACATCTGAATACATAGGGTGTGTTGAGGCAGACCAGGGGAACTGAAACATCTAAGTACCCTGAGGAAGAGAAAACAATAGTGATTCCGTCAGTAGCGGCGAGCGAACGCGGAACAGCCTAAACCAGGGGGCTTGCCTCCTGGGGTTGTGGGACGTCTCACATGGAGTTACAAAAGAATATGGTAGGTGAAGAGGTCTGGAAAGGCCCGCGATAGAGGTAAAAGCCCTGTAACCTAAACTGTGTTCTCTCCGAGACGGATCCCGAGTAGTGCGGGGCACGTGAAACCCCGTATGAATCCAGCAGGACCATCTGCTAAGGCTAAATACTACCTGGCGACCGATAGTGAATCAGTACCGTGAGGGAAAGGTGAAAAGCACCCCGGAAGGGGAGTGAAATAGAACCTGAAACCGTGTGCTTACAAGAAGTCAGAGCCCTTTTTATGGGTGATGGCGTGCCTTTTGTAGAATGAACCGGCGAGTTACGTTTAACATGCAAGGTTAAGGTGAGAAGCCGGAGCCGCAGCGAAAGCGAGTCTGAATAGGGCGACTAAGTATGTGGACGTAGACCCGAAACCGTGTGATCTACCCCTGTCCAGGGTGAAGGTGCGGTAACACGCACTGGAGGCCCGAACCCACGTACGTTGAAAAGTGCGGGGATGAGGTGGGGGTAGCGGAGAAATTCCAATCGAACTCGGAGATAGCTGGTTCTCCCCGAAATAGCTTTAGGGCTAGCCTCGGTGAATGGAGTGGTGGAGGTAGAGCACTGATTGGGTGCGGGGCCCGCAAGGGTTACCAAGCTCAGTCAAACTCCGAATGCCATTTACTTCTTGCCGGGAGTCAGACAGTGAGTGCTAAGATCCATTGTCAAAAGGGAAACAGCCCAGACCATCAGCTAAGGTCCCCAAGTGTGTGTTAAGTGGGAAAGGATGTGGAGTTGCACAGACAACCAGGATGTTGGCTTAGAAGCAGCCACCATTGAAAGAGTGCGTAATAGCTCACTGGTCGAGTGACTCTGCGCCGAAAATGTAACGGGGCTAAACACACCACCGAAGCTATGGCTTGGATCGACTTCACTGCGTCTTTGAGGCGGTGTTTGTCCGGAGGACATTGTTGCCAGGAATCATCTGCAAGGATGAATGGCTAAATGCTTCCAGGGGATAAACACATGTGCTTCGAAGCTGGAGTGAAGTCGATCCAGGGGTAGGGGAGCGTTGTATGTGGGTTGAAGGTGTACCGTAAGGAGCGCTGGACAGCATACAAGTGAGAATGCCGGTATGAGTAACGAAAAGATCAGTGAGAATCTGATCCGCCGAAAGCCCAAGGTTTCCTGAGGAAGGCTCGTCCGCTCAGGGTAAGTCGGGACCTAAGGCGAGGCCGACAGGCGTAGTCGAAGGACAACAGTTTGAAATTACTGTACCACCGTAATCCGCTATGAGCGATGGGGTGACGCAGGAGGGTAGTGACGCGGACTGATGGATGTCCGTCTAAGCAGTGAGGCTGGTGTGCAGGCAAATCCGCATACCGTAAGGCTGGGCTGTGATGGGGAGCGAAAATTACAGTAGCGAAGGTCATGATCTCACACTGCCAAGAAAAGCCTCTAGCCAGGAGAAGGTGCCCGTACCGCAAACCGACACAGGTAGGCGAGAAGAGAATTCTAAGGCGCGCGGAAGAACTCTCGTTAAGGAACTCGGCAAAATGACCCCGTAACTTCGGGAGAAGGGGTGCCTCGGTAGGGTGAATAGCCCGAGGGGGCCGCAGTGAAAAGGCCCAAGCGACTGTTTAGCAAAAACACAGGTCTGTGCGAAGCCGCAAGGCGAAGTATACGGGCTGACGCCTGCCCGGTGCTGGAAGGTTAAGGGGAGTGGTTAGGAGCAATCCGAAGCTATGAACCGAAGCCCCAGTAAACGGCGGCCGTAACTATAACGGTCCTAAGGTAGCGAAATTCCTTGTCAGGTAAATTCTGACCCGCACGAATGGCGTAACGACTTGGGCGCTGTCTCAACGAGAGATCCGGTGAAATTTTAATACCTGTGAAGATGCAGGTTACCCGCGACAAGACGGAAAGACCCCATGGAGCTTTACTGCAGCTTGATATTGAATTTGGGTACGATCTGTACAGGATAGGTGGGAGCCGTAGAAGCAGGAGCGCAAGCTTCTGTGGAGGCGCCGTTGGGATACCACCCTGATCGTATCTAGGTTCTAACCTGGTACCCTAAGCGGGTACAGGGACCGTGTCAGGCGGGCAGTTTGACTGGGGCGGTCGCCTCCTAAAGAGTAACGGAGGCGTTCAAAGGTTCCCTCAGAATGGTTGGAAATCATTCGAAGAGTGCAAAGGCATAAGGGAGCTTGACTGCGAGACCTACAAGTCGAGCAGGGACGAAAGTCGGACTTAGTGATCCGGTGGTACCGCATGGAAGGGCCATCGCTCAACGGATAAAAGCTACCCTGGGGATAACAGGCTTATCTCCCCCAAGAGTCCACATCGACGGGGAGGTTTGGCACCTCGATGTCGGCTCATCGCATCCTGGGGCTGAAGTAGGTCCCAAGGGTTGGGCTGTTCGCCCATTAAAGCGGTACGCGAGCTGGGTTCAGAACGTCGTGAGACAGTTCGGTCCCTATCTGTCGTGGGCGCAGGAAATTTGAGAGGAGCTGTCCTTAGTACGAGAGGACCGGGATGGACGTACCGCTGGTGCACCAGTTGTTCCGCCAGGAGCATGGCTGGGTAGCTACGTACGGACGGGATAAGCGCTGAAAGCATCTAAGCGTGAAGCCCCCCTCAAGATGAGATTTCCCAACTAGTAAGACCCCTTGAAGACGACGAGGTAGATAGGTTGGAGGTGGAAGTGCAGCAATGCATGGAGCTGACCAATACTAATCGGTCGAGGGCTTATCCAAAAAACTAACACACAAATTCGTTTCGGATTCAGTTTTCAGGAATCAAGTTCCTGAAGCATTTGCACCGCAGATGCCCGTTTGGTGGCGATAGCGGAGGGGTTCCACGCGTACCCATCCCGAACACGACCGTTAAGCCCTCCAGCGCCGATGGTACTTGGACCGAAGGGTCCTGGGAGAGTAGGACGCCGCCAAGCACACAAAGCCAGCTCATAATGATGAGCTGGTTTTTTATGTTCTTTAACTAACCTCGGGAAATTGAGGTTACTTTCCAAAGTATGCTCTAGTGGGATTTTCTCCACTTAATTTCGCGAATTTTTACTCTATAGGATGATTAGTTGGAAATACTCCTTTTAATTCAGGTCATATAGGTCTTTCAAGACAAATTTAGTGAAATTAACTGGAGTTTTTCCAACTAGCATTGTAATTTCGGTGTCTGAACGAAAAATAGAAGGAGAAAATCCACTTAGCTTGCTTAGAGCTAGGGACGCCACCAAGCACATGAAACCATTGCTGAAAATCAGCAGTGGCTTTTTTATGTTCCTTTAACCAACCTCGAAAAATTTAGGTTATTTTACTATCCAAAGTATGCCCTAAGTTTTGTGGGATTTTCTCCACTTAATTTCGCGAATTTTTACTCTATAGGATGATTAGTTGGAAATACTCCCTTTAATTTAGGTCATATAGGTCTTTCAAGACAAATTAAGTGAAATTAACTGGAGTTTTTCCAACTAGCATTGTAATTTCGGTGTCTGATAGAAAAATAAATGGAGAAAATCCACTTAGCTTGCTTAGAGCCTGATTAGTAGAAGTACATCACCATGCTTAGGCGGCTATCCATAAACACGTTTGTTTATCAACCCACTTACAATTAGCTAAGAGGCGGATTTCTGCGGTAACATACCGGATGAAATCCGCTCTTTCTATGTTCATTGCAGCTGCAGCGGAAAAACATGTGTTGCGCTTCCTTATACATTTAAGATAGCATAGAAAACGAGTAATCAGTATAACGTTATAATGTTAATGGGTGGTGTTCTTCTTTTGATTGGAGTTGTTTTTCTTTTGATTGAAGATTCTTTCTCTGTTGGTTGAAAGTTGCCTTTCTGTGGATTGAGGAATATTTTTGTTTTTGGGTCGAGGAGAGTTTTCTATACTTATTGGAGCGGAGGCAGGGCGATGAAGATTCATTTTGCAGGGGATATAACCTCTTTGCTGTCTGGGGTGAAGGTTTTGTCTGCCGAACTGGGCATGGAGATGGGGGAAGACGGACTTACCGTACAGGTCGAAACCTTGGAAAGCGGCCTTGAGGTCGGATGGGAGAAGGAAACAGGTTATATCCGTTATCATCAGAAGCATCAGTTCTTCCGCGGGCTTGGGCTTTTTATTCAGCACTGGCGCACGGGGAAGCCGTTTCATATCCGGGAACAGCAGCAATTCGACCTGGTTGGACCCATGTTCGATCTGTCCCGCAATGCCGTGCTTACGACAGCCAGCTTCAAGCTGATGCTAAACAAGATGGCGATGATGGGACTCAATACCGTGATGCTCTATATGGAGGATACCTATGAGATTCAGGAGGAGCCTTATTTCGGGTATATGCGGGGCCGTTACACGCAGGAAGAACTGAAGGAGATTGACGACTATGCCGACCAGTTCGGCATCGAAGCATTTCCCAGCATTCAGACGCTTGCCCATCTGGAGGAGTTCCTGAAGTGGGAACCGGTATCCTATTACCGGGATACGAAGGGAGCTCTTCTTACGGGGGAAGAGCAGACCCGGGTACTTGTAGAGCGGATGATATCTTCGGTTAGTGCTCCCTTCCGCAGCCGCAAAATCCATATCGGCATGGACGAGGCGGAGGAGCTGGGCCGCGGTAAATATTTGGACCGCAACGGGTACATAGACCGCTTGGAGATCATGACTGCCCATCTGGAGATTGTGCTGGACGAGGTACGCAAGCACGGATTAAAGCCGATGATGTGGAGTGATATGTTCCTCAAGCTGGCATCGGATAGCGGCAGCGATTACTATGATTCGGAAACACAGATCCCGGAAGACATGGCAAACCGTATTCCCAAAGATATGGAGATGGTCTACTGGGATTATGGCCATAAGGAAGCGGTAGAGTATGAGAAGCAGATCGCCAAGCACCGGCCGCTGGGCACGAGGCTGGCGTTTGCAGGTGCTGTGTGGATTTTTAATACCTTTGGTGTGAATTACGGCCTGTCTCTGCCCGCTTCCGATACAGCGCTGCAGGTGTGCAAGAAAGAAGGCATCCGTGAGGTATATGCCACCTTGTGGGGGGACGACGGAAACGAAGGGAATCCTTTTGCGGCACTGCTCGGGCTCCAGCTCTATGCAGAGCATGCATATTCGCCTGTGCAGCCGGAATGGCAGCAGATAGCAGAGCGCGCGGAATTCTGCACCGGTATTTCTGCTGAGAGCTATCTGCTGATGAAGGACCTGGATGAAACTCCCGGCTCGGAACCGGGCAACCGCATTCAGAGCAACCCTTCTAAATTCCTGCTGTATCAGGATGTGCTGCTTGGACTGTTTGATCTGCAGATTGAAGGACTTGCGCTTAACGATCATTATGAACAGCTCGAACAGCGAATCCGTTCCGCACGGGCCGGTTCTCCCAAAGCAGAGACGATATTAACTGTACCCGAGAAGCTGTGCGGAGTCCTGAAACGCAAAAGCCAGATCGGCATAGCGCTGAAGCAGGCATATGATGATCAGGATATGGAGGCTCTGCAACAGTTAGCTGCGGAAGAACTCCCTGCCATTGCAGAGGCTGTGTCTGAACTGCGGGATGCCCACCGTACGCTATGGTACAGCATGTTCAAGCCGTTCGGCTGGGAGGTGCTCGATATCCGTTATGGGGGCGTCTTGAGCCGGCTTGATTCCGCTGCGCAGAGATTAACGGACTACACCGCAGGTCGCATCGCGAAGATTGAAGAGCTGGAACAGGAGCGGCTGCCGTTCAGCTCCCATAACCGGACCAATAACAAAGGTACGGGCTGGTGCAGCTATTATTACCGCATGGCTTCGCCCAATGCTTTTTTCCATGTACTGAATCCCCTTTAAGCAAATTTTTCTATTGGGAATGATCAGTAAAAATAATTCTTTACTGATCATTCCCAATATGCTAAGATGGGTTCATAAAGCAAGGGAACAGAGATCAATACCGACAAAATAGAATGATCGTTCCCGATACATAAAGCTTAAGGAGCTGATGGAGATGAATTATTTTAAATCTGCACATGGCACTGTAACCTGGGATGAGGGTATGAAGCGAGTGACGATTACATGGGACGGCTTTTCTTACGGAGAGGAGTTTCAATTGATTCTGCTGAAGGGAGCCGAACTGCTGAAACTGAAGAACAGTGACAAGGTGCTGATGGACACCCGTCACGGTTCAGCGATCAAGGAGCTGGATAAAATTTGGATGTCTGAGTTTTTTGTACAGCATGTCTATAATAGCGGGCTCCGTTATCTCGCTCTGGTTGAACCCGGCAGCGTAATCGCCAAAATGAGCATTAACCGCACCGTTAACGGTCTGGGAACACTTCCCTATCAGCAGCAGAGCTTTACCGGCTTAGAAGAGGCATCCCGGTGGCTCGAAGGTATCAACGAAGCTTCCGTGCTTGCGGTCAGCTAAACGGGGGCAGCAGCAAGCTTCATCATCCATCCCTTTCCTTACCGGCCGCAGCCCGCTATACTTATAATGATCAAGGGGGGAGCTCAGCAATGGCAAGAAGCAAGGAGTTTGAGGAGAACGAGGTTCTGGATAAAGCAATGAAGCTGTTCTGGGAACAGGGATATGAGAAAACCTCCATGAACGACCTGGTCGAGCATATGGGTATTCACCGCAGAAGCCTGTATGATACGTTTACAGATAAACACACGCTGTTCCTCAAAGCTATCGACCGTTTTGGCGAAAAGGTGAACCAAAGTCTGACCGCCGGAGTCCGGCAGGCCGGAAGTGCCGCTGAAGCGTTGCAGTTTGTGTTCGATTATATGATTTTTGGCGAGGAAAATATGCCCCCGGGGTGTATGCTGGTGAACTCAGCTACGGAGCTTGCCATCAGGGACATGGAAGTGGATGCGAAATCCCGGGCAGGCTTTGCACACACAGAGCAGATGATCCGCGAGATTGTAGTCCGTGGACAGGAAAACGGCGAATTTAACACACAGTTCAGCGCAGCGGATCTGGCAGCTTACCTGCACAACAGCCTCGTCGGGCTCCGGGTAATGGCACGGACGTCCGCGGCCAAGGAGCAGCTGCAGCGGATTGCAGATTTATCCATGCATATTTTAAAAAAATAAAAAAACGCGCATTGCGCAAATTTTTTTTAATCTAATTAGAACGATCATTCCCAAATTCGAAAGGAGAGAAAAACTATGAAAACATTAGTTATAGTAGGACACCCCGATTTAAACAGCTCCCGGATCAGCAAGGCCTGGACTGAGGTGCTGGAGCAGCAAAAGGATATTACTGTCCATGTGCTCAGCGGGGCCTACCCGGACAAAAAGATCGACATCGCCAGAGAGCAGGCACTGCTGGACGGGCATGACCGGATTATTTTTCAATACCCGTTGTATTGGTACAGCACACCGCCGATTCTAAAGCAGTGGTTCGATGAAGTGCTCGAATACGGCTGGGCGTTCGGGCCGGGTGGTGAACATTTGAAAGGCAAAGAAATCGGGATAGCCATTTCCACCGTAGGAACAGCAGCTTCTTATCAGCCTGGAGGATACAACCTGTTCACTATCCGCGATATTGCCAAACCGGTCGAGGCGCTGGCCAATTATGTCAGTGCGCTGTATCTGCAGCCATTTGCCCTGCATAATGCCAACCGTGTGACGGATGAAGAAATTGCCGAAAGCGCGGCTGCGTACCTCAAGCATCTGGAGACGGTCCACAACATCAAATCACCGGAGCTGATTACGCGTTAACCGTAGTTTTAGCAAAGCTTTTAACATATAAATTAGGAGGAATGTAGGATGAGCAACAAAATTGCGCTGGTAACGGGAGCAGGCAAAGGAATCGGATATGAGGTGGCGAGACAATTAGGGGAACAGGGCATGACAGTGCTCGTGTCGACACGTACGAAGGGTGATGCCGGAGAAGCGGCCGGCAGGCTGCAGGCTCAAGGGATTAAAGCGGTTGGTGTAGAGCTTGAGGTGACTAATAAGGAGCACATAGCTGCACTCGCCAAATGGATCGGGGAAGAGTACGGAAAGCTGGATATCCTGGTGAACAATGCGGGAATCTGGGCGGAGAGTACCGGGGCCGAGGGTGCGTTTGAGACTACTTTTGAGGTGAATACCTTTGCGCCTTATCATATTACCGAAGCCTTGCTGCCGCTGCTGCTGAAAAGTAATGCGGGCAGAATCGTCAACCAGAGCAGCGCCCTGGGCTCGATCCAGTTTCAATTAAGCAATGAGCTGGCACAGCGGATCGCTACTCCTGCTTATGCAGCCTCCAAAGCGGCACTGAATATGCTGACAGTATACTGGGCTAATAAATATGCGAATACAAATTTGAAGATCAACACCGTACATCCGGGCCTGGTGAAAACACGCATGGGCGGAGACAAAGCGGAGCTGTCCCCTGAAGAAGGTGCCAAGACTGCAGTGCGTTATGCAACCTTGGCAGAGGATGGGCCGACCGGCGGGTTCTTTTATATGGAGGACCGGCTTCCCTGGTGAGGTAAAACAGGAGGTGTCCTGATTACTGAACCAAAGGGTTGTCTGGAGGCGGGAAGCAACAGAGGGGAAGTTTGGAACTGTAGGAGCGATAGCGTCCGCCTGAAAGCTTTCCGCAGGAAAGCTCGCTTCGGAAGCATACGCTTTGTCTCCGGATTTCATCCGCTAAAAGCGATATAAACTGAAAAATCTGGAGACAAGAGCGGCCGGAAGTCCCAACATTCCACGCAGTTGTGTTTAACCCTCCTGATGGTACATCCAAAGTTCATTGGTCAGGCCTTCCTGTTATTTCATCATCAACCGCACTGATACGATAATCAGGAATACCGCCAGCAGCCTGAGCAGCAGCTTGGCCGGCAGGCGTTTGGCCAGACGGGCGCCGATTTGGCCGCCGATAATGGCGCCGGGCGCCAGGCACAGCACCATCAGCCACTCGATATTAGACAAGTAGGCATGCGTAGAGGTGCTTACGATAGCAGACAGGAAAATCTGCAGCATGGAAGTGGCAACCGCAATATGCGTTGAGAAACCAAGCAGCAGCGTCATCGTCGGAACCATCAGACTACCGCCCCCGACGCCGAACAGGCTGGCCAGGAAGCCGACAAAAAAACTGATAATTACGCCGGTTGGCATGTGGTAGGCATAATCAAAACGCGTGCCGCCGGCATCGCTAAAGCTCCGCTGGACCGTTGGTTTGAACGGCCAGACGAGGGGCTTTTTCGGCTTGAACAGGAGCAGCAGGGCAATGAGAATCAGGAAGATCCCGAAGCTGACGAAAAACGCCCTTCCTTCCACACGCTCTGCAAACAGCGCACCTACCACCGAGCCCGGTATCGAGGCCGCAGCGAACCAGAGCGCCGCCTGATAGTCAATCCGTTTCTGCCTGGCATACACATAAGTGCTGGAAATTGAATTGAACAGCAGCATCGCCATGGATGTACCGGCCAAGTGGGCCGGGAGCATATCGGGATACATAAAGGCAAGCGCAGGCACGACGATGAAGCCGCCGCCGAGTCCGACAAGCGAACCGGAGATGCCGGCGAACAGCCCGAGCCCGAACAGAACAAAATACATTATCACACGTCATGTCCCTTTCGTTAGTTGGAGTTCATTGTCTATTGTATTTAACCCGTTTTGTCCTTCCAGAAAAAGCGGTCCGCAAACAGCTGCCCTGTAAGCCAGCTCCGCTGCTCACCGGTTAACCGGGAATCCTCCATCATTCTGGACAAAATCCCTTGCCGGAAGAGCTTGGGTTCTCCCTGGACAACTGCCTGTTCCTCTGTAGCATCCAGCGACAGGATTTCAGCATATTCAGGATTACCGGTAAAGCGCCGCCACCGGGGCAGCCCTTCAGCGTTAGGATCACCAGTATAGATAAAATGACGCAAATATTGGCACATTAACGAAGAGAGCTTGCTGCGTCCGGGTTCATTATCGGCAGAAATTACACCTTCGGCATAATTGCCGTCATATTTTCCCGTATAAAAAGGTACATCTGCGCCATGCGGAGCGCCCAGCAGAAACCGCACCACCGGGGCGGTCACTCCATCATGCAGTCCCCAGCGGAAACGGTAAGCAAAAACCGGTATCTCAGGGTTCACGGCAGTCAGCCTTACTGCTGTCTGCTCTGCATTAAATGAGGCATACAGCTCATCTCCATATTGACTTGCCGCTGCAAAAAGCAGTTTGTGCTCCATATTATCTGTCAGCTTCCCGTTGTGTACGTGGTCTGAGAAGAGAGAGTCGCCTAACGCAAAGCCGGAAAATTCACTGGCCGTGCTTCCTAAGACAACCGGCAAGCCTTCATGACTATGCTTATGGAGATTGTCAAAGCCGCCTTCCGGTAAGACGGTGCCGTCTTCGAACAAATGGGGAAATGCCGCCATCCGGAGACCGGTATCACGGATAAGTCCGGCAAAACGTTCAGCCTGTGTGCTGTACAGATAATCGGAGACTGCTTCTAGAGATTGCCGGGCAATCCATTCGGTGGCCGCCTCCTGTGAAGACACTTTCCCGGTTTGTACTAACAATGCCTTCAGCATGTCATTAGCCTTTGCGTCACCATCTTCAGCAGGGGCTGTCGTTAACCCTCCGCTCATGATGTACAGCTTGTGAAACAGCCCTTTACCCAGCGGAGAGAGGTAAGCGGCCAGGGCATTTCTTGCACCTGCAGACTGGCCTGCCAGCGTTATATTTCCCGGATTGCCGCCAAAATAGTGAATGTTTTTATGTACCCACTTCAGCGCATGCAGAATATCGAGCAGACCGTAATTTCCCAAGTCGTCCAGCGGATCGCCGGTCCGCAGGGCAGGATGCCGGAAAAATCCCAGCGCACCCAGGCGGTAATTCACCGTAATTATAATAGCGTCCGTCTCACGTGCCAGCTTTTCGCCTGCAAAATCCCGGCCTGACCCGCTGATGTTGCCGCCTCCGTGAAGATAGACAAATACAGGTAAGCCCGTTTCCTTATGATCCGGCCGCCAGATATTCAAATACAGGCAGTCTTCACTGCCGCCGGGGACCCCATCCATGAGCTGCATACTGCTGTTATTAAAATCACGTACGGGTAATATGCCGCTCCAAGGTCCGGCTGCACGCGGTGCCTTCCAGCGGAGCTTCCCGACCGGAGGCATTGCATACGGAATACCCAGCCAGGCAAGTGTCCCGCTCTCTGCCAGATGCAACCCCTGAAGCCGGCCGTCTGAAATGGTGATGGTTTCTTCAACAGGTGTTTCTGCGCTCATAAATACCCTCCTTTGACTTCCTTCTATTATAGAACGGTGCTGCGGTGATGAGAAATATTGAGGCTTAGATTATTTTGTATATTTTCCTTCCCCTGCGGGTAATAACTAACAGCGCAACCATCCAATGAACGGTGAGAGGAGCTGGCATTTGATGACACGTAAACTGCTTGTAACAGGTGCAGCAGGGGTAATCGGCAATGTAATTTACCGGGGCTTGAAGGAAGACGGCAGATATGACGTGACGGGAACGGATATAGAGGCGGACGGGAGTCAGGGCATACTGCAGATGGACATCGCGGATGAAGCACGCCTCACGGAGCTGACGCAGGGTGTGGATACGGTACTGCATTTTGCCTGGATAAAGGATGAGGATGATTTTCTGGGCAAGGTGCTGCAGGGAAATGTAGCCGGTGCCTATAAGCTGTTTGAAGCAGCAGTTCAGAACGGGGTACGGCGCATTGTATTCGCCAGCTCCAATCATGCAACCGGTTTCTACAAAACAGATGAGAAAATCGATCCGGGTGACCCTTACCGTCCGGACAGCTTTTACGGATTGAGCAAGTGCTATATTGAACTGCTGGGCAGATTGTATGCGGATCAGGGCAAAATATCGTCCATCAACATCCGTATCGGCAACTTTCCGAAAGACGACCGCCCTCACACCGAGCGCGCAGGCCACATCTGGATTTCTGAACGCGATATGCTGCAGCTGGTCACCTGCTGTATTGAGGCGGATGAGGGGATGAAATATTTAAATTTGTACGGGACGTCTGCCAACAGCGACAACTACTACGATATCGCTTACCTGAAGGATCTGATCGGCTATAAACCTCAGGATGACGGAGCGGAGCTGCTTGAGCAGGCTAAGGCCGCAGGCAGGAAGGTGCCTCAGGATGAAACGGAATTTCAGGGTGGACAAGAGGGGTAAGCAGCATGAAATAGCATAAAGTGGATGATTTACGTAACGAGGCTCTCTATTTGAGGGCCTTATTATCTTAACTTTAAAATATCTTCTTCAAACCCTTGACTTTTCGGCAAAAAGTGAGTAAATTGAAATCAAGGAAATTATCTTAACGTAAAGATAATTATTTATCTAATATATTAATATTAAGATTATTGTTAACGACGACAAAAATAAACCAATCTAATACAACAATCAAAAGGAGAGATTTATAATGACAAAGCAAACGACGGGGATTCATCATATTACAGCAATTGTCGGCCATCCGCAGGAAAATATGGATTTTTACGCAGGGGTGCTGGGGCTCCGGCTGGTGAAGCAGACGGTCAATTTTGATGATCCGGGCACGTACCATTTTTATTTCGGAAATGATGGAGGAAAGCCGGGAACGATTATTACGTTTTTCCCATGGCCGAATGCTTATCCGGGCAAACTCGGCGGCGGACAGGTCGGCGTAACGACTTATCTTATCCCTGTCGGGGCGATGGGCTTCTGGAAGGAGAGACTTACGAAGTTCAAGGTTGAATTTACAGAAATGGAACGGTTCGGGGAGCAGGTACTGGAATTCGATGACCCGCATGGCCTGCATCTGGAATTGGTGGAGCGGGAGGAAGGCGGGCTTAATTCCTGGAATTTCGGCGGCGTCACACCGGAGGTTGCGATCAAGGGGTTCGGAGGTGCCACATTATTGTCCACTCAGCCGGAAGCAACAGCTGAATTGCTGGAAAAGGTGATGGGGCTGACGTATACCGGCCGGGAAAATGATATCGCACGCTACCGTTCTGCCGGAGAACTCGGAAATGTGGTTGATCTGAAAATGACGGCCCTGCCGCGCGGCGAAATGGGTGTCGGAACAGTGCATCATATTGCCTGGAGAGCCAAGGATGACCAGGATCAGCTGGAATGGCAGGACTATGTGCATGATCATGGATATGGTGTAACTGCAGTGCAGGACCGGAACTATTTCAACGCAGTCTACTTTAGAGAGCATGGCGAAATTCTGTTCGAAATTGCTACCGATCCTCCGGGCTTTGCCCATGATGAAACGCCGGAGACTATGGGCTCGGAATTGAAACTGCCTGCGCAGTATGAACCTCATAGAGCACAAATCGAGAAGGTTCTCCTGCCTTTTGTGGTCAGAGAACTGGATTAATTAAAGGCTGAGAAGGGATGATGACTGTGATTACAATTGACCCGAAAGACAATACGGAGAGAGACAACTACAAGCTGCTGACGGGCAGCATTATTCCACGGCCGGTTGCCTTTGTAACGACCCGGTCGCAGGATGGGGTGCTGAACGGTGCACCCTTCAGTTATTTCAATATTGTCTCCTCGAATCCGCCGATGATCTCCCTGTCGGTTCAGCATTCCGGGGGCACACCTAAGGATACGGCGAGAAATATTCTGGACACCGGGGAGTTTGTGGTGCATATTGTGGACCGGGACAATGTGGAGCAGGTTAATATCACCGCGGCTTCCCTCTCTCCCGGTCAAAGTGAAATTCCTGAAGCCGGGTTAACGCCTGTAGACAGCAGGGTGATTTCTGTACCGGGAGTCAAGGAAGCCAAGGTCAGAATGGAGTGCGTACTGGAACGCGCTGTCGAATTTCCGGGATTTGAGCTGCTCATCGGCAGGGTCGTACAGTTTCACATTGCGGATGAAATCTATGACGGGGGAAGGATTGACCCGGTAAAGCTGGCGGCAGTGAGCCGCCTGGCCGGGAACAATTATGCAGCGGTAGGTGAGATTTTCACTATAGAAAGACCACTCTGAGTGCAGAGCGGCCAGCATATCCGCTGCTACAGACGGTACAGCGGCAGTTCTATAATCGCAGAGGTTCCTTTGGTTAATTCACTTTCAAAACGCAGGCGGCCGCCGTGCAGCCCGATAATTTCCTTGCAGATGGCCAGGCCGAGACCGCTTCCGGACTGGCGTGATTTGCCTTTGAAGAACTTGGTGCCCAGCTTCTCCAGATCTTCTGCTTCAATGCCCTCTCCGTTATCCTGAACCGTAACGATGATGAGCCCGTCCTGTTCGGCGGCGGTGATCCGGACTTCCCCGTCTGCAGGCGTGAACTTGAAGGCATTGTCGAGCAAATTGACAAGCACCTGCTTCAGGCGGTTAAAATCCCCGTTGACCGGCAGCGGCTGGTCCGGAAATTCGGCGTACAGCCGGATTTGCTTATTCTGGCCTCGGTACCGGAACTGCAGCAGCAGATCCTCCAGCAGTCCCCTTAGGTCATAAGGCTGGAGCTCCACCGTGATCTCACCGGCCTGGAATTTGGAAAAGTCCAGCAGATCTTCAACCAGACCGATCAGCCGGTCCGTTTCACCGGTCATGACCTCGAGACCCTGAAGGGTCTCTTTTTTATCGGACAAATCACCCATAAGCAGCGTTTCGCCCCAGCCCTTTATAGAGGTCAGAGGCGTACGCAGCTCATGCGTGACGGAAGAAATGAAGTCATATTTGATTTTTTCACTCCTCAGCAGCTCCTCCGACATGTAATTCAGGGTGACAGCAAGTGTGCCGATTTCATCGTCATGATGTTTGGTTGCCTTGGCACCCAAGTTGCCGGTGGCCATCTCTTTGGCGACAGAGGTTAGCTGCCGGATAGGCCCCACAATCCGTTTGGCGATAATGAGACTGAGCACAAAGCCGAACAGGACGACCAGCAGCCCTACCCATACGGCATTCATCACAATCCGGAAAATCACGCTGTACAAAGGCTCCGTAGAGACAGAGTAGCGCAGTACACCAATATTTGCACCGGCTTCGCGGAGGGGAAGAGACACCGCCATAATCCGCTCACCGTTCACCGGTGTCAGGCTCTGGTAGGTTCCTTTGCCACCGGCCAGCGCGGTTTTTACATCAGGCGTACTGATCTGCTCCGAGGTAGAGAAGCCGAAAGAATTAATGATGACAATACCATCCATGTTCAGTACCTCCACCTTGCTGCTCTCCTCGGGGGAGAGATTCTCCAGGATGTATCTGGCCCGGTCATGAATGGAATAACCCTCCAGATATTTATTGAAAAAAGTGGCGGAGGTTACAGCCCGGGAGTTCAGCGTTTCCATGGCGGTGCCCAGATAGTAGTAGTGGACAGCGACAATAAATACGCCTTCCAGCAGCAGGACGATCAGCAGGAGCACGATGGTGATATAGACGATGAGCCGGGACCTGATACCTTTCAGCAATGTTGTACCCTCCATAGATAGCCAAATCCCCACACCGTCTCCAGGTACTGCAGCCCGGAGGCGTCTTGGCTGATTTTTTGCCGGATCCGGCTGATATTGACATCGACAATTTTAAGCTCTCCCATAAAATACTGCCCCCACACAGAGGTCAGGATATCGTCGCGGCTTACAGCTTTGTTAGGCTGCTCCATAAGCAGCTTGACGATTGAAAATTCGGTGGGCGTCAAAGAAATTTCCAGCCCGTTCTTCAGTAGCTTGCGTTCATCCGGCATAAGGGTAAAAGGGGGCAGCTGAAGGCTGTTCTCCTGCAGCACGGCCTCTCCCGGATACATCCGCCGGTACAGTGAACGGACCCTGGCCAACAGCTCAACCGGGCTGAACGGCTTGATTACATAATCATCCGCGCCGGAATCGAGGCCCATGACCTTATCAATTTCCTGGCTTTTGGCCGTCAGCATGATGATCCCGAGCCGGGGAAATTCTCTGCGCAGCTGACTGCATACCTCGAAGCCGCTGATGCCGGGAAGCATGAGGTCCAGAATGGCAACGTCCACATCCCGCTGCTCTCTGGCGGCAGCCAGGGCGGCCTCGCCTGTGCCGGCTTCAACCACCTCGAAGCCGGCGCGCTTCAGATTGACCAGCAGAAAATCCCGAATAGGCTTCTCGTCTTCCAGTACAAGCACCTTCATGGGGTCCTCCTTACTTATTGCAGAGGCTGCTGCGGTGTGCCGGCCAGCTGCTTCACATCCTCGGGTAACAGCTTAAGCTGATCGTACTCCTGAAGGGAGGAACCGCTCAGCTTGCCGGCAGCATCCGCTGGCGGAAGAACGGCGACGAGCACAGTCGGTGCGGCGGCTTCTGTATTTTGCAGCTCATAGAGCAGCTGGTAAGCTGCCTTCTGTGCTTTCAGCTCAGCTTCGGCACTTTGCCATTCCTGCTTCGTCAGCAGTCGCAGCGTAAGCAGCGGAGCTTCCTGGCCGGAATCGGCGTCACGGTAGCTGAAGACCATCTGCTCCCATGGCGCAGGGGATTCCTCCGCAATATTCAGGACATATTTGCCCGCCCAGGTCTCCGGAATACGGAAGTTAAAGCCCCATCTGTCAAAGCGCTCCTCTACAAACTTCAGGCCCTGCTGCCCGTCCCACTGATAAAATTTGCTGATGAACGGGGTGGCCAGCGGTGCCATGCTCTCCGTACCTGCAGGAGGAACGAGGAACCCGATCTCGACAATCCCGTCACCGTTAACGTCTGCGCTGTCCAGCGGATAGTCCTTGATTGCCATATTGTTGCCCCCGAGCTTGCCTTCAGGCTGCGGAGCAGCAGTCTGCAGTTCAATATTGCTGCTCTCTGCCAGCTTCTCATGCTGGTAATCATCTGCTGCAAGTATATCAATAAATTGTCCATTCTCCCAATTAAGAAGCAGGGTATAGGCGGAATGGGCTCCGACAGCGGCGTCGACGATCAGGGCACTGGCCCCGGGAGCCGCCTTGGCGAACTGTGCCTGAATCACCGCACCGTCCATGGCCTGATCGGCTAAGCGCTGCTTCTGTCCACCTTGAAGCCTGAATAACTGCAGCCGGGACACCGGCTGCATATCCGTCTCGAAAGTGGCCTGCAGGACGGCAATATCCGTCACGCCTTCGCCGGTCAGATCGCCGACAGCTAGCTGGTCATACGGCTGCTTGAGAAGCTCGGACAGTGTACGGTCGTTCAGGCTGTAGACAGACAGTTCTTTGCTCAGTCCTTTACCGCCGCTGAACCCGAGCAGCATATCGGCAGCCCCGTCGGCAGTGACATCTGCAAACTGCACGTAATCCAGTTCACTGCCGACTCCGGTAATCGTAGTCAGCTTGTTCCAGTCTCCGCCGGCCTGCGCCAGGACAAGCGCATTGACCTCATAATCGGTTTTGTCTGTTTTGTAGAAGGCCATAATCTCATCCTGGCCGTCATTGTCCAGATCCTGCAGCTGGATGGCGCTTCCTGATTCAGAGTGCACAGGCACGGTCAGCCGGGCATTGGAAGGCAGGTAAGCTCTGACAATGCCCGTCAAGGTCCCATCCGTACTGCCCTGGGAGGGGGCTTTGAGCAGTTCACCGGGTGTTTTTTGCGTTCCGCAAGCTGCGCATAACAGTGTTATTAAGAGAAGGGCACTTAGGCCGGATTTGTTCATCAGTCATAATCTCCTTAAATTCATCTGTGGCTAGTATATCCTAACGCCCCTGCAAAATAGTTGCAAAATGGTAAAGGCGAAGCTGTCCCGGGACGGTGCGGAGGGTTATGATAAAAAAAGGATAAGATTCGGGTGCTTTAGTGGTCGGACTTAAAGGGGGAAGAGACAATGGGGATAAGAAAATTTTTTGTTACCGATATTCATGGGGATAAACAGGGGCTGAAGCTGCTCATAAAGAAAGCGGGGGTCAATTTCGGCCTGGATCAGCTGGTGTTCGGCGGCGATATGATCAACCGCGGGAAAGACTCAGCGGGTGTAGTAAAGCTGGTCAAACGTCTGATTGAACAGAATCTGGACACTGTTCATGCTGTCATGGGAAATCACGAAGAAATGATGGCCGATTATTTGTTGCGCGGGGACAAGCTGTGGCTTCAGCATGGCGGGCGGGAGACGCTGAAGAGCTTTGATACTGTTTTTGCAGATGAGGCAATAAGGAAGGAGCATATGGAATGGGCGTACACGCTGCCTTTATTGTATGAAGATGATGAATATGTGTACACCCATGCCGGGCTTGATCCCCGCAATCCGCTGGAGCAGCAGGACCGGGACATCCTGTGGATGAATGAATATGATTTCTATCAATATCCGCGGGAAGTGCTGCTGGGGTTAACCCGGGGCAAGGCGGTAATTCACGGGCATACACCGGTGGAACGGATCTATTATGACGGCGTGAGGATGAACTGTGATATGGGCTCAAATACGTATTCAATTATAAGTGAGAGAGGCCTTGGAATCGTGAATCTGACCGAAATGACGTACCTTGTATATAAGCAGTCGGAAAAAAAGCTGGAGCAGCGGGTGATCGGGCGGTATTAGCCTTCTTGCAGCTTCTCATAAAAAGCACGGATATCCGTCTGCTCAGGTAACCCCGAAACTCCGCCGTCTCCCAGCTCGATAATGATCCAGCGGCCCTCTGCAGTTTTGGCGATATCCATCGTAAAAAAGCGGCTGGGGATATTCAGGGCAATCTCCGCAAAAGGCGCCAGATCCGGATGTTCCCCGTCATAGGCAGCATCATCCCAGTAATTCAGAAAGGCTATCATCTGATGATCCAGAAAAAAGATCCGGTACTCCTTGGACAGCGGCATGCCGCTCTTATCATGGGACTTAAGAGTTTCTAATTGCACAAATTCACGGATCACGAGGCCTTCGCTCAGTCCGTTCCCCTGTCTTTCCATGAAGTTGGATACTACACGCTGCACATTGCTGTGATCTGAAGCATCCGGCATGTAACAGGCGTCTGCCCATTCATGTTTTCTGGACTTCACATAATCCTTCACCATTAAGGGAGACCTTCCGAACACGGCAAGCTGTCCGAACAAGTCCTCCCAATCGGAGGGCGTTTCCGGACAACTGCGCCAAATGGTGCGCGGCGTCATGGATGATATTCCGGGATAGGAATGGGGCAGGTAGTGGCAGTGTGCATAGGCAGCGGGATCATTGATCAGCTCTATATTCTTCGCAAGAAGTGCATGATAGAGTTCTTCGTAATGCTGCGGTTTCATCATCCAGCCCCGGTACACAGCAGTTTCCCTATGAAGCGCAGGCGTAACCTTCCGGATAGAACGGGCGGCTTGCCCCTCCAGCAGTGCTTCCAGGGACAGCAGCCCGGTCTGAAAGCCTGCGGCTTGCGCCGCATGCCATTCGGCCTCATAGTCCATATCCGGTTTCTTGGCATCCAGCGGGTCCTGGCAGAAAATAATGATCATATTGGCCTCCCTTATATATCATCATCCCGTCTATGGAAAAAAGTTTTATGGGACTTATGGTGAATTATCTAAGTGGATTTTGTCCATCTAGTTCTTCAACAAACACCAGTATTACAAGACTAGTGGGAAAAACTCCACTTAATATCTCACCGGTTGGCTTCAAAGGCATACTTATCCCGGAATAGATGGAGTATTTCCAACTAAATATCGTAACGGATGAAAATTGTTGGATTTAGCCGGAGAAAATCCACTAGACATGCATACAAACTTACATGGGAGCTAAACCAAACCGAAAGTAATAATTTTACAGTAAGCTTTGTGGACTCAACGAAAAAAGAACAGTGGCTCCTTAAGTCGTAGGTTTAGTTACCAAATAAAGGTATATGTTATTGGTTATTCCAGAATTATTTTTACCGTCGCTCGTTTTTCTTTCGTTTGTACTGGAGTTTCTGCGGGCCTAGGAATCTTTTGCCGCCCTTTAGAACGACGGGTCGGTTCGCGATTCAGCGCTTCAACAAATACATCCCAGTCTTTCATGGCGTAGTATCTCATCTTTCGCAGCATGCTCCACACACTTAGGGTAGGCTGTACTTCTAAATGGATGAGCTGACATAGCAACGCCGTAATGATTCCAATATAACATTGGACCCACACTGCATGCGGGTGATGATTGTGGAAAGTTACGGTGGCCAGATGCTGCTTAATCCATTTAAAAAACAGCTCAATTTGCCAGCGGCAGCGATAAATTTCACTAATGTCTTTGGCTGAAAGATCCTGGCGATTGGTGATGACCTCGTAGATTTTTCCATGCTTATCTTGGAATTGTACAAGGCGGACACAAAACGTTTGGCCCGAATTTTTATCCAAAATCTCAACGTAAGCGTCCCGAGTCATATGGCTGCTACCCGAAACGGGATGTTCGGTCAGCACGGTGTACTTTGTTTTTGCACGGATCCGGGCAACAAACAGCACCGTTCCTTCCGACCATTCTCTGAAGTTTCCGTAATGCACGTAGCCACGGTCGAAAATGTAGGTGATTTCTCCGGGGACAACGAGATATTTGACCGCTTGTTGATCCGACACACCGATGGTGGAAAGGACAATCTCATCCGGAAAATGGCACCCGGCTTCCAGCGAAAGCAGCCGTGTATGGATTTTGACACCCTTGGTCTTGTTTTGATAAAACGCCCAGTCGCCGAGTATTTTGGGTAGCGAAAGGCTGGTTGAATCGACAGGTGCCAACGTTCCAAGGTGCTTGATGCCCTTAGCTTTCGCTTTTCGCATTTTTAACTCCTGAACGAGTTCGGCAAACAACCACTCGAGATAAGCGAGAGGGATGGTGTCAAGCTTACGGTTCAAGGTCGATTCGTGAATGGTCGTGAGTCCGGTAATGTCCTGAAGCTCCGCATTCGTTTCCAAATTGAGCACAATGTCGGAGAGAGTACGCCTTTGCTGCAACTGAGCTTCTACAAAAAGTGTAATCGCGGCTCCGACGGTAAGTTTTTTAGCATAATGATCTGCGAACGGACAACGAAAAGAATTTAACATTAAATGCTGTAAGTACTTGCGTAAAACTGAATTTTGCGATATGTTACCCATGGTTGAGCTCCTTTTGTGGAGAGATGTGGGTAACCTGCCTACTCTCTCTACATTAGGGCTTTTTTTCTTTTTTCACCAGAGTAAACTCATCTTTTTTATCCATAATTAGCTAACTATTTCAAATAAATTTTCATGTTAGCTTTGCCGCATGTCTAGTGGAGAAAATCCACTTATCGGATATTCAGCGTTGAATCTCTGAACACCGGCTTGGTGTAAATATGCGAGACCTGATAGGGCTGTTCCGGATTATCAATCCGTGACAGCAGTATTTCCGCGGCTTTAATCCCCATTTCATTGCTGAAGATATGCACGGTGGTCAGATGCGGTTCAATGATGCTTGCTTCCGGACCGTTGTCGAAACCGCAGATAACGATATCCCCGGGAATGGAACGGTTCATCTGCTTCAGGGATTTCATGAAATTTACGGCGATGTAGTCGTTAGCGCATACAAAAGCAGAGGGAAGCTCAGGCATGTCCTGTAATTTCCCGCCCGCCCACTCCGGGGTGGCGAAGAACAGCCGGTCCTCGTCCAGTACACACTGCTCCAAGTTGAGCGGGATTCCTGCCTCCTTCAGTGCACGGTTGAAGCCGGTCCATCGTTCATTAAAGCTCATGCAGTGACTGTAATCGCCGATAAACCCGAGGGTTGTGTAACCGCCATCAATTAGTTTTCTGGTAAGGTGATAAGTGCTGTGCTCATTCTCCATCAGCAGGATATCCGCATGGAATTCCGGGTAACAGACATGTGCGGAACAGTCGATAAAAATGGTCGGCACCCCGAGGTCTGTGATCAGCTTGCTGTATTCCAGATTGAACAGCTCAATACAGATGATGCCGTCCACATTGGATACATCAAAATTATTGGGGAGGGACAGCGATTTTTGCTCGATCTCCCGGATGATATGAATGGACAGATTGTAGCCTTCGGCACTGATATGCTTCTCCAGCCCGCTGATCAGCGTCGAGCCAAAATGGGAAGTATTCGGCAGGTTCTCTGTCAGTAATGCAATGTTGCGGGAGCTTTTGGGCAGGATGCTTTCAGGCTCCATCATGGAAAACTGCTTGTATTTTAACTCAATGGCCTTCTTAATAACCTTGTTGCGGGTTTCCTCAGGGAGGCCTTCTGTCCCGTTCAAGGCTTTGGAGGCGGTGTTTCTGGAAATCCCGAGCGCATCGGCGATGTCCTGAATCGTTACTTTTCCTCTTGCCATATATGTAATTTCACCTCGGTATGATTGTGTTCTTGCCCTCTAACAGACAGACCTCACAGCCTTTTTTACTCCCTTAAATGTACAATAATTTCACAAAAAATGCAATGTTGAATTTACAAATGCACAATTATGTTTACATTTTATAAAAGATATATATGTAAAAATTTCCATAAATATCGATAAAAATGAATGTATTACTCTGAGTTTATCGGTTGGTAGCGCTAAAAATGCACCTTCTATTGATTTTTGCCTACTTTTAACGAAATATAAGCCGGGTACATGTTGTCAAATGAACAAATTTATTTTTACAAAATGTATTGACTCAATGCCAGGTCTCTGATAAATTGTAAATGAACTTAAGGGCGTATACGTAAAAATGTAAGCCTTTCAATGGCGCATTTGCAGCAGGCTATCACCCTTCTACATGAATGGAGGTCAAGGTATTGCAAAATTCAATAGAAATAGACCGCCGGAAACTGGCGGCCAGGCAGAAGAGTCCGCTGTGGGATTACTTAAAGAAACACTACTTTCTGTATTTAATGCTCGCCCCGGCTTTAGTCCTGACGCTGATATTCAAATACGGTCCGATGTACGGGGCCATTATTGCCTTTAAGGATTTCAGTCCGATCAAAGGGATTCTGGGCAGCGAATGGGTCGGCCTGTATAACTTTGAGAAGTTCCTGTCTTCCCCAAACTTTGAAGTGATTTTTATGAATACGCTTAAATTAAGCTTGTTCGGCCTGATTCTGAGTTTCCCGGTGCCGATCCTGCTTGCACTGATGCTTAATCAGGTCCGCCGGGCGGGCGTCAAAAAGAACATTCAGCTGTTTCTGTACGCGCCTAACTTCATCTCTGTTGTCGTGGTGGTGGGGATGCTGTTCATCTTTTTATCCCCGACAGGTCCCATTAACCAGCTGTTCAGCTGGATTACAGGCGAGCCGGTGATGTTCATGTCACGTCCGGAGTACTTCCGCTGGATTTATATTCTGTCCGACATATGGACGGGTGCGGGCTGGGCTTCCATTATCTATGTGGCCGCGCTGGCCAATGTGGACCCTGAGTTACATAACGCAGCCAACCTGGACGGAGCCAACCTCCTGCAAAGAATCCGCCATATTGATCTGCCGACCATCCGGCCCATTATGGCAATTGTATTTATCCTTGCTGCAGGCGGGATTATGTCGATCGGATTTGAAAAGGCTTATCTGATGCAGACGGCCACGAACCTGCCAACTTCAGAGATTATTCCAACCTACGTATACAAAATCGGCCTGCAGTCCGGCGACTATGCCTACTCCGCAGCCGTGGGGCTGTTCAACTCGATCATTAACGTCATCCTGCTCATTACCGTGAATTTCACTGTGAAGAAGCTGAACGAAGGCGAAGGCCTCTACTAAGAAAGGAGTCAACAAGTCATGTTCGTAAAACATTCCCGGCTGGACCGCTTTATGCTCTCGTTGAACGCCGTGTTTTTGACGCTGGCCGTGCTGGTGGTCATTCTTCCGCTGGTTTACGTGGTGATTGCATCCTTTATGGATCCGTCGGTTCTGCTCAGCCAAGGGCTGTCGTTCCGTATTTCGGACTGGTCCCTGGAAGGCTATGAGATGATTCTTACCAATCCGGCGATGCTGCGGGGATTTGCCAATGCTATTTTTTATGCCACCGCTTTTGCCGCCCTGACAGTCATGGTCTCCATCTGTGCCGGATATGCCCTGTCGGATGACAGGCTGAAGGGAAAAGGTTTGTTTATGACCCTGTTCCTCTTCACCATGTTCTTCGGCGGAGGGCTTGTCCCCACATATCTCCTGGTCAAAAATCTGGGGCTGCTGGATACCGTCTGGGCTGTCATCATCCCCGGGGCCGTCAATGTGTGGAATATTATTTTGTCCAGAACGTTCTTCAAAGGTGTGCCCAATGAACTCAAGGAAGCGGCGAATGTGGACGGGGCGTCCGAGATGCGGATCTTCTTCAATATTGTGCTGCCGCTTTCCAAACCGATTATTTTCGTGCTGGCGCTGTATGCGTTCGTCGGACAATGGAATTCCTATTTTGACGCGATGATTTATCTCGATAATCCGGACCTGCACCCGCTGCAGCTCGTGCTCCGTTCAATCCTGATCCAGAACCAGGTGGACCCCGGTATGATCAGCGACCAGCTGGCTGCGGCGGAGATGAAACGGCTGTCGGAAATCATTAAATATGCTGCCATTGTGGTCTCCAGTCTGCCGCTGATCATTATGTATCCGTTCTTCCAGAAGTATTTTGAAAAAGGTGTCATGGTCGGTTCCATCAAGTAGGGGCAGGCTGCACATAGATAAGCTTCTTCTATTTCTATTCAATCTGGAGGTCATATCTTATGAAAAGAGCAAAACGATCCAAAGTGCTGTCGAAAGCCGGCTCTGCTTCAGTAATCGCTTCCCTGATGTTCCTTGCGGCATGCGGCGGCGGGGGAGGAGGCGGAGATGCTGCCAGTAAGGAGCAGGACCCGAACGGTAAAGTCACCTTGAACTTCATTACACAGAGCTCACCGCTGGCCCCGGCCGATCCGAACGACAAGCTGATCAATAAGCGCCTTGAAGAAAAAACAAATGTGCATATCAACTGGAAAAACTTCACCCGGGACGTCTTCGTAGAAAAAAGAAATCTGGCAGTCGCCAGCGGGGATCTTCCCGATGCGATTTTTAATGCGGACTACAGTGACTATGAGCTGCTGAAGCTGGCCAAAGACGGTGCCATTATCCCGCTGAATGAGCTGATTGAGAACAACATGCCTAATTTTAAAAAGGTGCTGGAAGAAGCTCCTGAGTACAAAAGCATGATTACAGCACCTGACGGCAATATCTATGCGTTTCCCTGGATTGAAGAGCTTGGGGAAGGCAAAGAAAGAATCCAGGCGGTGGACAGCATGCCGTGGATCAATGTGGAATGGCTCGATAAGCTGGGACTGAAGATGCCGGCAACGACAGATGAGCTGAAAAAAGTGCTGATTGCCTTCAAAACGCAAGACCCGAACGGCAACGGCCAGGCTGATGAAATTCCGTTGTCCTTCATTAATAAGCCGGGAGCGGAGGATCTGGCCTTCCTGTTCGGTTCCTTCGGACTGGGCGAGAATCCTGACCATGCGGTTGTAAGCAATGACGGAAAAGTAGTATTTACAGCAGCGGAGGAAGGGTATAAGAATGCGGTGTCTTTTATTCATGAGCTGTATAAAGAAGGACTCATTGATATAGAAGCTTATACGCAGGACTGGAGCACTTATCTGGCCAAAGGCAAGGATCAGAAATACGGCTTGTACTTCTCATGGGACAAAGCGAACATCTCCGGAGCCAACGATGCTTACGAGGTGATGCCGCCGCTCGCCGGTCCGGATGGAGAGGTGAACGTGACCCGGACGAACGGTCTTGGGCTTGGACGCGGCAAAATGGTTGTAACCAGCGCCAATAAAAACCTGGAGACGACGGCCAAATGGGTAGATCAGCTGTATGATCCGATCCAGTCCGTGCAGAACAACTGGGGGACCTACGGGGACGAGTCACAGCAGAACATCTTCGAATTCGATGAAGCACAGGGAATGCTGAAGCATCTGCCGCTTGAGGGTGCCGCTCCGGTGGAGCTCCGCGAGAAAACAAGCATCGGCGGACCGCTGGCAATTCTGGATTCCTACTATAATAAATACACCACCATGCCGGATGACGCCAAAGGCCGGATGGATATCATCAAGAACATCATGGCTCCGCAGATGAAGGCGGAGAATGTAATGCCAAGCGTCTTCCATTCCATTGAAGAGCTGGACCGCTTGACTACGATCGAAACCGACCTGTTCGCCTATGTGCTCAGAATGCGTACCGAATGGTACCAGAACGGCAAAATCGATGCCGAGTGGGATGACTACTTAAAAGAACTGGACCGCCTTGGTCTTCAGGAATGGATGGAGATCAAGCAAGCCGGCTACGACAGAGCAACCCAAAACTAATAAATAAAAAATATAAGCTGGACAGAAGTACGGCCTAATGGCGGGAGCAGCGGAGGGGAAGTTTGGAACTGTAGGAGCGATAGCGTCCGCCTGAAAGCTTTCCGAAGGAAAGCTCGCTTCGAAAGCATAGGCAGTCTGCGGATTTCCACCGCGAACAGCGGTACAAATCACAGAAATCTGCAGACAACAGCGGCCGGAAGTCCAAACATTCACCGCAGTCTGCGTAATACGCTAATTGGAAGATCTAAGGTTCAGCTTATCCAGGAAAAAAGGAGAAACCATAAATGTCTATCACAACCAAACCCAATTACCGCAGCGCCTATCATTTTTCACCTCAGCAGAACTGGATGAACGACCCTAACGGGCTGGTCTATTTCGAGGGCGAATATCATCTGTTCTTCCAGCATCATCCCGCAGGCATGACAATGGGGGATATGCACTGGGGCCATGCTGTCAGCAGGGACCTGATCCACTGGGAGGAACTGCCGATTGCGCTTGCACCGGATGAGCTGGGCATGATCTTCTCCGGAAGTGCAGTGGTGGACTGGAACAATACGACGGGATTTTTCGGGGATAAACCGGGGCTGGTAGCGATTTTTACGCATCACCTGGATATGCCGGAGGGGCAGCCTGCAATTCAGCGCCAGAGTCTGGCCTACAGCAAAGACAAGGGGAGAAGCTGGACGAAATACGAGGGGAATCCGGTAATCACCCATGAGACTTTCATCGATTTCCGTGATCCGAAAGTATTCTGGCACGAGGAGACAAGCAGGTGGGTGATGATTGTTGCCTGTGGCCAGACCGTATGCCTGTACCATTCCCCTGATTTGATCCACTGGACCTTTGCCAGCGAATTTGGCGAGGGGATCGGATCGCATGACGGGGTATGGGAATGTCCGGACTTGTTCCGGCTGGCCGTTGACGGCAATCCTTCGGACACGAAGTGGGTGATGCTGGTCAGTATCGGGGCGGACCCGGCTTTTGCGGAGGGCTCAAGAACACAATATTTCACCGGAGATTTCGACGGATCAACGTTCACGCCTGATCAAGCATCCAGGAACATCCGCTGGATCGATGCCGGCAGAGATAATTATGCAGGAGTAAGCTGGTCCGATATTCCGCAGGAGGACGGAAGACGTCTGTTCATCGGCTGGATGAGCAACTGGAAGTACGCCGGACAGACTCCGACTGAAGGATTCCGCGGGGCGATGACCATTCCAAGAGAACTGTATCTTGAAGCCAGAGAAGGTACGGCTGCACTGGTCCAAAAGCCTGCACGGGAGCTGGACGCGGCGCGCGTACCGCTTATTTCACTGAACAATGTGTCTGCAGCGGAGATGAATGCTGCCTGTGCCGGATTTCAATTGGATGCTTACGAGATAGAGGCCGTACTTAGCCGCGGAACATCTGCCGGTTTTAAAGTCAGAACCGGTGCGCAGCATCAGACCCTCACCGGTATCGATGCACAGGCGGGAGAACTGTACGTAGACCGGAAAGCTTCAGGTAGGACTGATTTCCACGAGGTATTCCCGGGCCGCCATAGCGCAAAGCTGCTGGAGCCGGGAACAACCATCGATTTGCGGATATATGTTGACCGTACTTCAGTGGAGGCATTCAGCAACGGGGGGCAGGCAGTGATATCAGATCTGATATTCCCGGGTCCTGATGATAATGGTCTTGCCGCGTTCGCCGGAAATGAGGATGACTTGTTCCTGTCTGTGAATATTTACAGGCTGTCTTCCTTAGATGCCGGCGGCGGCAGACGTTAACCGGGAGGCCACTTATGCGTATAGGAGCGATTGAAGCGGGCGGCACCAAATTCATATGCGGGATCGGAGACGGGCACGGGAACATTGAAGAACAGATCAGCTTCCCGACACAGCATCCGGAGCTGACGCTGCCCAAAGTCATTGAGTATTTTCAGGACCGGCAGGTGCAAGCCATGGGCATTGGTTCCTTTGGTCCGGTGGATCTCCGGCCGGAGAGCCGGACTTACGGTTACGTGACTACAACACCCAAGCCGGGATGGGCGAATTTTGATCTGCTGGGCACGCTGAAGCAAGTCTTCGATGTTCCGTTCGGCTGGGATACGGATGTTAACGCGGCAGTATACGGTGAGGTTAGATGGGGTGCTGCGCAAGGACTTACGAATTGCCTGTACATGACGGTGGGGACAGGTGTCGGCGTCGGCATCTATTCGGAAGGCAGGCTGGTTCATGGACTCGTACATCCCGAAGGCGGGCATGTGAGGATTAGACGCCATCCTGAGGATGATTTCCCGGGCATCTGTCCTTATCACGGCGGTTGTCTGGAGGGGATGGCGGCAGGTCCTGCCCTTGAAGCGAGATGGGGAAAGAAGGGGTACGAGCTTCCGGCGGACCACAAGGCATGGGAGATCGAAGCCTTCTACATTGCCCAGTCGCTGACAGATATGATTTTACTTTTATCCCCGCAAAAAATTATTCTCGGCGGCGGTGTCATGCAGCAGCCGCAGCTGTATCCGCTGATCCGGAAGGCTGTACTCCGGAATCTGAACGGATATGTCAGTTCCCCTGCCATTCTGGACCACATGGATGAATACATTGCTGCTCCGGGCCTTGGTCAACAGGCAGGATTACGCGGTGCACTGGCCTTGGGGGTTGAAGCATTAAATTACCAGGTTTCTACTATTTAAATAACAGATGGGCCGGCCGGTCAGATACACTGAGGGCCGGCCCTGCTCTTAAAAAGGTCTTATCATCTGGAGAAAGCGGGGGTAAAGGATGAAACGAAAATTGAAATCTGCGCTGTCTGTACTACTGGCAGCAGGCATTATGGTAATTTCGTCAGGATTGTACGGGGCCAATCCGGCTGCAGCAGGGGCAGCACCGGCAGCTGAAAAGCCAGCCGCTCAGCAGAAGGAGGAGTTTCTTATTTCTGAAACCGCTAACAATATAAACACCAACCTGACCGGTTGGCGTATGGCCGGAAAAGGCAGGCTTGAGAATACGCCCGAGGGTCTTCAGCTGACATCAGACCCTGGAGAGAATGTAATGGCTGTCTCCGGGACCATGGCAGATGATTTCATTTATGAAGCCGATGTTATGATTAAAGACCGGCAGCCCGATGCTTCCCTGTTTTTCCGTTCTAATGAAGATGGACAGCATTCTTATATGCTGCAGATCATTCCGCATCTTGGAATTATACGTTTACGGGACGCGGACACAGGAGAAGGCAAACTGAAGGAAGAGCGCCGGGTTAACATGGTGCAGGGTGAAATCTACCATCTAAAGGTGAAGGCGGAAGGAACATCATTCAAGGTGTATTGGGGAAACCAATATAAGCCTGTGATAGATGTCCAGGACACAGCTTATGCCTCCGGACGGCTTGGGCTTCATGTATGGGATGGGGCGGCTTTATTCCAGAACATCCTTATCAGTGATTTAAAAGGGAATCTGGGAAGTGTGCTGGCAAGCACCGGACAGTGGCAGCCTGACCTGAGCGGCCAAAAGGGGAGTTCTGTTAATGGAAGGAAGGCACAGAAACTGTATAACAGGCAAGCTGCCGATTTGGTGTACGAAGGCCAGATTTCGTTCCGGACAGATGCTTCCGCCGGGCTGTCCTTCCGCGCCTCTGCTAACGGGGCGAATGGCTACATAGCCATGCTTGCGAAGGAAGGCGGCGGGGTTCGGGCTTCTCTGACCAGGGCAGACGGCACGGTTATCGCAAGCTCAACCCGCTCTTATCCGAGTCCGGCAGGTGCAGGGCACGCTGTGGAGGTTCAGGCGAGGGGGAACCGGATTCAGATTTTTGTCGATGGATATACTCCGGCTGCCATCGATATTAAGGATAACTCTTATGCAAGCGGGTATGCCGGGCTGACGGTCAGCCATGGAACCGCCTATTTTCAGAATACTTATGTTACCGGTGCCGGCAGCTATAACAATGAAAAATACCGGCCTCAATATCATTATACGCCGATGCGCGGGTCTGTCAGTGACCCGAATGGCCTTGTCTACTATGAAGGCGAATACCATCTCTTTCATCAGGATGGCGGAACCTGGGCTCATGCGGTCAGCGAAGATATGCTGAACTGGAAACGCCTCCCGATTGCCCTGCCATGGAATGATTACGGGCATGTGTGGTCCGGCTCTGCAGTAGCCGATCTGCAGAACGCCTCCGGACTGTTCACGGATTCAGGAGGCAAAGGTCTTCTGGCTTACTATACCTCCTTCGATCCGGATGCCCCGAACGGCAATCAGCGGATTGGCCTTGCTTACAGCAAAGACCGGGGGCGTACGTGGGAATATGCCAAGGATCATCCGATTGTGATCGAGAATCCAGGGAACAACGGGCAGGATGCAGGAGGATGGGATTTCCGTGATCCCAAAGTTATCCGGGATGAAGACAATAACCGCTGGGTGATGGTAGTCTCCGGAGGTGATCATATCCGCTTTTTTACGTCAACCAACTTGCTGGACTGGAATTTGACTGATAATTGGGGATATGGGGCTTACATCCGTGGCGGTGTATGGGAGTGTCCCGACTTGTTCCCGCTTACCGTACAGGGAACGGCAGAGAAGAAATGGGTGCTGATGATCAGCACAGGGGCGAATCCGGCAACCGGCGGTTCAGATGCGGAATATTTTGTGGGAAGCCTGACGGCGGATGGCAGATTTGTAAATGATAATTCTCCGGGAACTGTGTTAAAGACCGATTTCGGCAAGGAATTTTATGCATCTATGTCTTTCTCCGATATGGAAGATGGACGCAGGGTGATGCTCGCCTGGATGGCGAACTGGGATTACCCGTTTGCTTTTCCGACAACAGGCTGGAAGGGGGAATTGACAATCCCCAGAGAAGTGACGCTGATACGTACCTCTGATGGCCTCCGGCTTGCCCAGAGTCCTGTAAGAGAGCTGGAATCACTGCGCAGCGGACTTTATTCGGCAGCGGACAAGAATATAAGTCCTTCTTCCGGCAACCTGCTGAAGGGAATCACTGCGGGAGCCTATGAAATTGAAGCGGCGCTGGAAGTTCCGGCCGGCAGCAGTGTGTCGGAATTTGGCTTTAATGTACGCGAAGGTACCGGTCAGAAGACGGTAATCGGCTACAAGCCGGGTGACGGCAGCGTGTTTGTGGACCGTTCTCTTTCCGGAGCAACGGACTTTTCCAGCCTGTTCAGTACCAGACATGAAGCGCAGGCACCGGCAGAGAATGGAGTCATCAAGCTGCGGATTCTGGTCGATGAATCTTCAGTTGAGGTATTTGTAAACGGAGGCAAGGTGGTGTTCTCCGATGTGATCTTCCCGGACCCGGCCAGCAGAGCCATGAGCTTGTATGCTAAGGGAGGCAATGTGAAGGTTATATCCCTGAAAGTCCATCAGCTGAAATCGGTATGGAATCCGGAGCCCGTTAACGCTGCACGGATTGTGATGGACACCGGTACCCGGGAGCTGGCTGCCGGACAAACCGATGTCCTTCAGGCGGCTGTCGAAAACGGACCCGGAAAAGGAGCACAGCCGCTGAAGTGGAAGTCCAGCAATCCCGCTACTGTAAGCATGGATGCAGCCAACGGCTCACAGGCCGTCCTTAAGGCCGAAAAGCCTGGGGAGGCTGTCATTACTGTATCGACACCGAACGGAAAGGCCTCCGCAAGCATGCTTGTAAAGGTCTGGGGCGGCGTGTTCCACAGTAATCTCAGCGGCTGGACCAAGGACTTATCCATGGCATCATGGCTTACAAGCGGTGAGGGTATCCGCGGGAGTCACTCCGGCGACGCGAATTATGTTGCCGGTGAACAGGCTGGGGATTTCAACTATGAAGCTGAAATGAAGCTGGGCAGCTCCGGCGGGGCCGGTTCGCTCCTGTTCCGGGCAAGTCCTGACGGGCGCAGCGGATATTATTTAAATCTGGATCCGAATATGAAGGCTGTCCGGCTGTTCTATAAGATTGACGGGAAATTCGAAGAGCGGCAGGTATTGGCAAAGGTGCCTGCCTTCATTCAGCCGGACCGGAAATATAAACTGAAGGTACAGGCGGAAGGTCCTGGCATAAAGGTAGAGTTGGACGGTCGGCAAATCATGGATCTGCAGGATGGAACCTTTGCTTCAGGATACTTTGGACTGCATGTGTTCGGAGGTACGGTTTCTTATCAGAACGTAAATGTAAGCGGGGCAGCTCCGGCTGAACTGCAGACAACTGCCTTGGTGAACAAAGCGTCCAATAAATCTGTATATTCGGCAAGGCAGGTGAATGGTGAGGCCGTGACTGTCCGCGAGGCAAATGAAGCGTCAGATCAGCGATGGGTGCTTGTACCGACAGGAGATGAAGCAGGCTCTTTTTCGATACGGACAGCTTCAGGCCAGGCCCTTGATCTGGACACCGGTCAGAATAAAATTCAGCTCTACACCTATCTAGGATATAACAATCAGCGCTGGATCATTTCCAGGAATGAAGACGGATCAGCAGCCATCTTGTCTGCCCATCATCAGATGGCGCTGGCAGTCACGGAGGATGGAACGGGTCTCACGTTAGAACCGCCGCGGACCGGTGAATCCCGGCAACAATGGCACTTCGTTTTCTGAACAGAATGGCCATAACCAACAACAGTCCCGGACGGCATCTTACCGTCGTCCGGGACTGTTGTTTATTTTCATATTCATATCCTAAGCAAAGCTCTAGATTTGTTTCCCGTCCTCGCCTTTCAGCTCCTTGCGGAGCAGCAGGGATTCGGCATAGGTAATCAGCGCTTGGACGAAAATAAGGAAGATCTGATTAAGCAGGCCGATTTCGGAAGTCATGATAATCACCAGTGAGATCAGACCGGTAAGCAGAGACAGCAGAATTAATCCTTTGGATGCTGAACGGTTGCCTCTGAACCGGAACAGATTCACGAGGGTGATGAATACGCCCTGGGCAAGTATACAGTTCACGAACAATGTGAATTTGGGCCACATAAAGGAATCGATCGATGAACCCCATACATTAACGAGTATAAGTGCTACGACTAGAATGAAGAGCGAGATGCCGTCTTTTCTGGTCATCATGGCAAACATCCTTTCTTATGCCGGAATAGTCTTATTGTCGCTAAAGCTCTGGAATGCTGTGATTGATATCCATTATTACCCAAGGCTGTGCGGGAATAAGCAGTGCTTATGCGTTTTGCACGGGGGCGCCCGCCGGGAACATCCGGGTGAAGAGGAACCGGGTGAGCGGACCAACCACGATCAGCTGCAGCGGCAGTGCGCAGATAAAGTTGAGTCCTGCAATTTTCAGATAGCGGCCCAAAAAGTTGCCACCGAATCCGTAGTGTGCTAAGGTGCCGTATAAAGACATACAGAGAACCATGCCGCAGACCATAAAGAAGGAGATGAACAGCACCTTTTTGATCATGGGATCGGCCGGTTTAACCAGCTTGAAGGCGATGCCCTTGGCGATTTTGCCGACGACAAAAATATCCAGAACCAGCGCAACAACAAGTGCGGGGATCAAGCCTGCCGCCACATTAATGAACAATCTGCTGTTCGCGCCAGTAGTTATAATTACGTTATAAAAGCTCATTCCGACAACCATCAGGAAGCACATGATACTGGTAAAGATCAGTGCTTCTTTTTTATTTTTGCCCATTGCTCAAACTCCCTTGAAATATGTTTTTTAGAAACTTTACTCATAGTATCAGGGGGAAGAATTATTGTCAACATAGTTGACATTATTGTAGTGTGGAGGCTATTCTGCTATATTTTTATCTGGAGGGCTTAGATATGAAGGACTATATACTTGATCTGAATTTGATCGATTTAATCAGTGAGAAGCACAAAGCGCTGCGGGAAAAGGTGAACGCGATCAGCAATGAACGGCTGAACCAGACGGAAACCCATATCCTGGCCAAGCTTGAGCTCCACGGCAGACTGTCCATTTCAGAGATCAGCAGACTGATCAATATCTCCCGCCAAGGGGCGCAAAAATACATTAATGACCTGCTCGCTGAAGGTTATGTGGAGACGGCGCTGGTCGAGGGGAACAGCAGGGACAAGCATGTTGTGCTGACTCCGCAGGGCAATGCCGCGTGCAGCCGGATGCTGGAGATCAAGCAGGGGATTGAACAGGAGATCGCTGGCGTTATTGGTGAGGAACAGGTAAAGCTGCTGAAAAAGCTGCTTGCCGAGGATTGGCTCTAAAGTGCTTCCGGTTTAATAGCCGGAGGCTTTTTTTCTTTATGAGATGTATATTATGGCCAGGTTATTTCGTAAATCCCCGGGCAACATAACACTAAAAAAGTGCGGGTGAGGCCAAATGATATCTTCGGTAAAAAGATTTCTGATTGGACGGCCGCTGAAATCGGATCAGCTGGGCGACCAGAAGCTGAGCAAGACAAAAGCGCTGGCCATTCTGTCTTCAGATGCCTTATCGTCTGTTGCCTATGGACCGGAGCAGATTCTGCTGGTGCTGGTGACACTGAGCGCCGCTGCATTCTGGTATTCCATACCAATTGCTGCGGGCGTTCTGATCCTGCTGCTGGCCCTGATATTGTCGTACCGCCAGATTATTTTTGCGTATCCCCAAGGCGGAGGAGCTTATGTCGTCTCCAAAGAGAACCTGGGCAAATATCCGGGACTTGTGGCCGGCGGCTCGCTGCTGGTGGACTACATTTTGACAGTTGCGGTTAGTGTATCCGCCGGTACGGACGCGGTTACCTCCGCTTTTCCAAGCCTGCATCCGTATAATGTGCTTATTGCCATCTTTTTTGTTCTGCTAATTACGACACTGAACCTGCGCGGGGTTACAGAGTCTGCTTCTTTTCTGGCCTATCCTGTGTATTTGTTCGTGCTTGCGTTATTCCTGATGATCGGGCTGGGGCTGTTCAAAATTGTAACCGGTCAGGTATCCATGGGGTTACACACACCTGTCGGTACTCCGGTGGCGGGGATCAGCCTGTTCCTGCTGTTAAAAGCTTTTTCGTCGGGGAGCTCAGCATTAACAGGTGTAGAAGCCATTTCGAATGCCATTCCCAACTTCAAAGCTCCGGCACCGAATAATGCAGCCAAAACACTGGCCGCGATGGGCATCCTGCTGGCTGTACTCTTTTCCGGAATTGTTATATTGGCGTATTATTATGGGATTGCCCCGAGGGAAGAGGTTACAGTAGTCTCGGATATTGCCGAACAGGTTTTCGGCCGGAACTTCATGTATTTCTTTGTTCAAGGGACTACGGCGCTGATCCTGGTGCTTGCGGCCAATACCGGATATTCGGCATTTCCGCTGCTGGCGGTCAATCTGGCCAAGGATAAATTTATCCCCAGAATGTTCACGGTGCGGGGAGACCGGCTTGGTTACTCCAACGGCATTCTGAGCCTCGGCATCCTGTCGATTGTTCTGATCATTGCATTTGAAGGCCGGACGGAGCAGCTGATTCCGCTGTATGCGGTAGGGGTGTTCATTCCGTTCACTCTCTCCCAGACAGGGATGATGCTGAAATGGCTCCGTCAAAAGCCGGAAGGCTGGGTCGGCAAGCTGATGATCAACACCACAGGCGCCCTGATCAGCTTCATCGTAACGATTATGTTCTTCCTGACAAAGTTCACGCAGGTGTGGCCGGTGCTGGTCTTCCTGCCGCTGATTATTCTGCTCTTTTTCCGGATCCGCAAACATTATGAGGCGGTGGCAGACCAGCTGCGGTTGTCGACCTGTGAAGAAGATCCGCTGGCGATTGAGGGGAATGTCATCATCCTGCCGGTGGCAGGCATCACACATGTCGTCGAGAACTCACTGAGGTATGCAAAATCGCTGTCACCTGATCAGATCATCGCCGTTCATGTCCCGTTCGAGCGGGATGACGAGCATACTTTTGAAGACAAATGGCAGAGGTTTCATCCCGAAGTGCGCCTGGTTTCCCTGTATTCGCCGTACCGCAGCATTATCCATCCGCTGACCAAGTTCATCGATACCGTACAGCGCAAAGCCGGCGAAGCGGATTACCAGGTTACCGTGATCGTGCCGCAGTTCATTCCGAAGAAAGGCTGGCATAATATCCTCCACAACCAGTCCAGTCTGCTGATCCGCGCACATCTGCTGTACCGGCGGAATGTAATCATCACTACGGTTCCCTACCACTTGAAAAAATAACACCCCCCCTGAACCGGACAGATCCGGCAGGGGGGTTGTTATGTGCTGCAGGAGCAGTGAATATTTAGACTTTATTGCGCCTGCCTGCTATCATAAAATAGGTTGGTAGATTTGCCGAGTGTAGTTGATAGAAGGCTGATTATACAGGGAGAATGCGGCTCTGTTGAGCTTAAGTGTATTTTTTACAGCTATAATCGCCTGCAGACGTGCTATCAGCCGAATAGATGTATTTGCTGCACTTAAAATTGCGGTTTTGGTTACCTTAGAAGTTTTTATGTCATTTTAGGTGTATGAAATGCAGCTATTCCTTTTTTGAGTGAAAAGGATGGTGTTTTAGCTGTACCAAATGCAATTAAAGTACTTCAACAGCCAGGGTACAGGCAACATAATAACTTAACCTGGAAATAACGGAGGTATAGGATTGAACAAGAGACAGTCAGGCCTCATCATAGCATTCTTTTCCGTGCTCATTCTTCTAACCGGCTGCGCCAAAGGGACAGCCCATATGACCGTGAAGAAGGATGGAAGCATGGATATCGCCTTCAATCTGCTGCTGGATGCCCGGGCAGAATCACTGGTGGGCGGCAAAGTGGAGGAGGTGCTGGCCAGCCGCCTGCAGAGTGCAGGTATTGAGCTGGACAAAAGCCGGAGCGGCGATTCCACGGAGTATCAGTTCCTCAAAAGCTACGGCTCGATCAAAGACCTGACAGCGAACGCCGGCAATTTTGAAATAGTGGATACACAGGTCGAACAGAGTGATAAGTGGCTGTACACTGTATACGATATCGAAGTCCAGCCCAAGCTGACGGCTTATTCGGATGAGATCATCGAGAGCATAGGCTCGCTCAGCGTACCGGAATCACTGGTTCGGCTGGTGCTGGGCAGCCTGGCCCTGGATTTCAAATTAACCCTGCCTTTCGATCTGTATGGTGACAACAATGCCGACAGCCAGGACGGCAGCACGTTAACCTGGCATATTACGATGGCCGATTCGGAACCGCTGCAGATGATCATCTACGTGCCTAATATCACGAACGTAGCCATTGCCGCCGGCGGTGTGCTGCTGGTTATAGCTGTTGTTATTACCGTATTTATTAGAAAAAGAAAAGCGCGCAGGCCAAAGTCTGCCTGAGAATAACCGCGCCAAGCCGCCGGCATTAGCCTTTACAAGGTTAAGCTGGCGGCTTTTGGTATACATGACTGCTGTTCAATAATCATCTGTAACCGCCCGGGGCTTCGAGACGGCATTGTCCCGGTACTGCCCCGGCGTCATCCCCTCCTGCTTGCGGAAGGAACGGATGAAGTTCTGCGAGTTGTTGTATCTCAGCTTGGCGGCAATATCCTTGACCGGCATGTCAGTCTCCTCCAGCCACTTCTTGGCCATTTTGAACCGGTACATCGCCAGGTATTCACTGAAATAATACTGGGTCTCCTTGCGGAACACACTGCTGATATAATTGGCATTGTAGTGCAGGCGCGAGGCGCATTCCTCCAGCGTAAGATCCCGGTCATATTCATGCTGCACAATATCGATAATCTTCTCGGAGATGTTATGATACTGGGCATTCTGCCGGCTGTGGAAAATTTTAATCATCGGCTGAATGACCACGTTCCAGAACCATTCCCCGATTTCCGCTGCAGTATGCAGATCCGTCAGCTCTTCGAACAGAGAACCGTTCACAGGATGAATCTGATTGAGGCTGATCCCCGATTCCTGCATCATAATGAGGGTATTATTGAGCAGGCGGGTCAGCGGAATCTGATATTCCTGCGGCGACAGCCCCGGCTTGAAGATACAAGCAAGCAGCTTGTTCAGCAGCTCCTTCGCCTTATCGGTGTCCGCCAGCTTGATGGCATCCATCAGGTCATTTTCGGTATGGGCCGGATAGTTGAGGTTGAGATAATGCTTTCCGGAGTTGATATTCTCATATTGAATAATGATCCCTTTGCCGAGCGTAATCCGGTGTTTGAGCGCCTCAAGCCCTTCCCTGTAGGCGATGGAAATTTTATCAAACGAATGAAAAGGCAGACTGAGCCCGATGCTGACCTCCAGCTTCAGGTAGTTGTTAATTTCCTGCTGCAGATACTCCGTGAGTGAATAAAGGGTCCGGTGAAAAGATTCCGCATTGCCGTCAGCGCTGCCGATCAGCGCTACCACTTCATGGTCGATGATGACCGGATCGAGTCTGCTGTCCTGCGGGACCAGCTCCTCAATCATATTATGCGCGGCGAACAGGAGCAGATGGAGATCTTTTTTCTCATAACTGGTTTTTTCAGAGAAATCGATACTCAGCGTAATCACGGCCATGGTCTGCCATTCGTCGACCCGGGACTGATAGCCGTAATGCTCCAGCTCTTCCAGCAGCTCGCGGTTTTTGAGATTGCCCTGAAAAGCCTTGGTCAGGAAAAAGGTGCGGACCTGCCGGATATGCTGGCTGACCTCTTTTTCAAGCTGTGACTTCGACTGGAACAAGTGATGCAGCTGCTCGCCTATGAGCTGGAATTCATCGGTATGTCTGGATTTGATCCCGGGTCTGCGCTGGCCCATCTGATTCAGCAGTCGTTCAATCGGGCTGTACATCCGCCGCGAGCCGAGCCAGGCAAATAAAATGGACAGGAGCAGCATGACAGCGCAGACGGCAAAGGTATAGGTACCGATTTTATCGGATTCCTTGGTCAGCCCGCCGATGGAAGTCACGGACAAATAGACCCATCCGTTCAATTGCGAACGCAAATAGGTAACGGAGAATTCTTTTTTATCGATAACGGTCTTGAACTGCCCTGAGGTCCTGCCGGTATCCTGTACAAAAGATAAATCGGAAAAACCGCTCTCCCCGGCAGGCTTGCCGATCAGCGCGCGGTCGGGATGGAGCAGAACCGTGCCGGATTCATTCAGAACAATGGTACTGTCGAGCGGATCCACATCGGAATTAATGAAGTCCTGCAGACTGCAGGCGGGAATATTGGCCAGCGCGAGCCCGTATTTCTGGAGCTTCGACGTCGGGAGCTTTTTGATCAGACTGATGGTGTAATCGCAGCCGGTCACATTCACACTTTCCTCACTGTAGAACAGGGAAGAAGGGCTCAGCACCCAGGAGGTTTTGTCGGGAACATTCATCAGGTTGCTCAGCTGCTCATAGTTCGGATATTCATTCAGGCGGTAGAGACCCGAGTTCTTGATCATCCAGTTCTCACGCTGGTTCAGCAGAATAACATCCTCCAGCTTGGTATCGAAGGACTGCATGTTGCGAATTTCGTTGCGTAAATCATTATATAAAATGAAATCGGTTACATTTAACGGGTTGTTCAATGCTTTTTTGAGGACTGAAGAATTGACGACCTGGTTCAGCGCCTGGTTGACAGTGGTCAGCTTATGCTCTACATTTGAATTAATTTGTGAAATAAGTTCCATTTTGCTTTTGTTAACATTTTTTTGAATTTCATTGGAAGATGTGAGGTAAGAAAAAGACCCGATGAACAGCACAGGCAGCGTACTGATCATAAAGGCGAATAAAGTTAATTTGGTCAGGAAGCTCCAATGTCTCACAGATTCAGCACCTCATCTTTCGGTAAAAGCAGTCACCTATCTAAGTGTATTCATCAGCTTGGATAATAACAATAATCATCTCGTACCGCAATAATCATTATCTCAAATCATCGCTAGAAATTGTAAAATATTCTATTATTAGCAGGTGTGCACAGGCTTGGATCAGAATAATGCTTATGTATTAATTTTTAGGGGGATGCAGTAATGTACAGGGGATTCAGAAGGGGTATGGTTACCTGCCTTAGCAGCTTGGCTTTAATACTTACATTCATTTTGTTAAGCGCTTGCAGCGGAGGGGATTCCGCACAGGATTCCGGCAGCAGCACTCCGTCCATTTCTATTCTGGCACCTCTGCATTTTCCGCAGCAGCCCTCCAAGGAAATTATGGCCGAGATCGAGAAGCTGACAGGGGTCAAGCTGAACATGACCTGGGTTCCCGAAGGGGTCTATACCGACAAAATGAATACCGCACTGACCACTAATTCGCTGGCCAAGGTCACCTTTGTAAAGTTCACCGATTATAATCTGGTCAAAAATGCGATCCGTTCCGACGCGTTCTGGGAGATCGGGCCTTATCTGCAGGATTTTCATAATCTAAAAGCATTGGACAATTCCATTTTGAACCAGGCTGCTGTGGACGGTAAATTTTATGGCTTATACACAGAGCGTCCTTCCTCCAGACAAGGGGTAATTATCCGCCAGGATTGGCTGGACCGCCTGAACCTCGGCAAACCGGAAACGATTGATGAACTTTACGAAGTCATGAAGCAGTTCACCTACAATGATCCGGACGGCAACGGCAAAGACGATACGATCGGCCTGGTTGACCGCAATGATCTCGTATACGGGGTATTCAAGACGCTCAGCTCCTATTTCGGCACCCCAAACAACTGGAAACTGGAGAACGGAGGGTTCATCCCGGAATTTGTGACGCCTGAATATATGAACACAATGAATTTTATGCGGAAATTATATAATGAGAAAATTATCAACCAGGATTTCGCCCTGACCAGCAAGGAGGTCCAGAGGGATACGTTCATCCGCGGAAAAGCAGGGGTATTTATCGGCAGCATGACAGATGTGCAGCGCCTCTCTATTGAAGCTAAAGTGATTAACCCGGACGCGGAGCTCACTCTGATCAACCGGATCAAAGGGCCGCAGGGCTATAAGGTGTGGTCGATTCCAAATTACAACGGACTGTACCTGTTCTCCAAAAAAGCTATCGCGTCAGAGGCGGAGCTGAAGGAGGTGCTTGGATTTTTTAACCGGTCGATGGATAAGGATGTGGCCAATCTGATGATGTACGGCATAGAGGGGCGGCATTATGAGCTCGAAGACGGCAAAGTCATTCTTCCCGAGGAGACCTCCAAGCTGCGGGTGAACGAAGTGAGTCCGCTCTATTCGCTGATGATCGCTGATGTGGGCAACGCCAATATTATGGAAGTCGGGCAAAAAGAGCAGCTCACTGCCCTTGCCGATCAGCTCAGCAAGGACAACGAGCAGTTCCTGGTCAATGACCCCACACTGGGCCTAAGTTCCCCAACCTATGACGAGAAAAATATGGAGCTGTCACGCATTATTGTGGATGCGACCTACAATTACATCATCGGCAACATGAACGCTGAGGAATTCGCGCAGGAAATTGAGGAGTGGAAGTCCAGCGGCGGCAGTTTGGTAATGCAGGAGTATGCTGCGGCACAGGCGAAGGCAGAGTGACAAAACAATAAAACTCTGGCCATTTCGAATGAGTTGTGCGGCAGCCTTGTTTTTCTGGAGCCCGGCCGATCCGCTGGCGCTAGCCTACTCCGGTGGGCGGGTTAGCCCTCGTGTGCGATGGCGCTGATTTCGATCAGCTGTACAGGGGAGGCCAGATAGGTCACGCCGATGCAGCTGCCGGCCGGGCGGTGTTGTCCCATGTATTCCTTGAACAGCTGCATACATGGCTCGAAGTGCTCCGGCGCATTAGTCAGATAGACCTCCACATAAGCGAGGTTCGACTTCGTGACCCCAAAACCCGCCAGTACGCGATCAAGATTCTCCAGTGTCTGCCGGGTCTGGGCTTCGATATCACCCACACCAACGAACTCGCCCTCCGTATTATGGGAAAATTGTCCCGAAATGTAGATGGTACCGTTAACACTGTAGCCCTGGCTGATGCCGTGATCCCAAAGATCATGATTGTAAGTTTTAATAGAAGTCATTATATTCTCTCCTTTACTTTCAAAGTATGGTCAGTATAAAATGAACGCAAATAAAAATATAGTACGCACTATTTTGATAGGTACTATCTGAAAGGATAGCGTTAACATGAGCATGGCGGAATATAAGGGCAAAGTGAAAAATGTCAAGGATACCCCCTTCGGGTATACGTTATCGGTGATCGGGGGGAAGTGGAAGATGGTAATTATGTATCTCCTGGCCGAAAATCAGCCTGTCCGCTTCAATGATCTGAAGAGACAAATAGGAGCAATTACGTTTAAGACACTGAGTGCACAGCTCAAAGAGCTGGAAGCCGATGGAATGGTGTTACGCAGGGAATATCCGCAAGTTCCCCCGAAAGTCGAATACAGTCTCACTGATAAAGCAGAGACACTCCTGCCCGTGCTGGAGGGATTATGTGAGTGGGGAGTAAGAAACCGGCCCGGGGAGTAGAGACGCTTTTCATACAGGAACAAGACCGCTTGCTCTAGGCTGGCTCCCGCCGATCAGGTGAAGGAAGTTGCAGTTCACAAGGATGGGTATGGATGTTAAGATTTACTAAAAAGCTGGAGGAACCACATGATGATTGCATTCGAAAGGATTACAACAGACCGGTTAATCATAAGAACGCTGGAAATGAAAGATAAGGATGCTTTTTTCAAATATCGTGCTATGCCTGAGGTGTATAAGTTTCAATCATGGAAGCCAGAAGAGATCGGCGAGGTGGAGAAGTTTATCTCCGGGAATATGGCTGTTGTACCAAATACCGGCGGTTCATGGCTCCAAGTAGCTATATGCTCGAAAGATGGACAGCTTCTTGGTGATATCGGTATTCATTTTATGGATGATGGTTTTCAAATTGAAGTGGGTTACACGCTTTCTCCTGAATTCCAAGGCAAAGGCTATGCCTCCGAGGCAGTCCGGGCAGTGATCGGTTATTTGTTCAACGGGCTGGGTAAGCATAGAATTACTGCGTCGGTAGACCCTGGCAATTTGAAGTCAATCAAGCTTCTGGAGAATATGGGATTTAGGAAAGAAGCTCATTTTATTAAAAGTTACCGTATGAATAATGAGTGGTTTGATGATTGCGTTTATGCCATTTTGAATAACGAGTGGAAGGAATTGTAGCGTTACATTTAAATTATCTAACCTGGAACGTTGTTCAGTTACGTTCCTTCACCTACCGCAGATAATAGCGGTGGGTTTTTCTGCTGCGCCCTTTCCTGGATGTAAAAGGAAAGGGCCGACCCTCAGAGAGGTAACCGTAAAGAAGGGGAAGTTTGGAACTGTAGGAGCGTCAGCGTCCGCCTTTATGTTTGGATTTCTACCGCGGACAGCGGTTTAAATGAGGAAATCCAAACATAACAGCGGCCGGAAGTCCAAACATTCCCCGCAGTTACGCCCGACCTCTCGAATCCGCTAAATCCTCCCCGCCGCAGAACCAAGCGACGGGTTTAATTCTGCCCACCTTTCCAAGGATGTAAATGGAAAGGCTCTACCCTCAGAGAGGTAACCGTAACGAAGGGGAAGTTTGGAACTGTAGGAGCGTCAGCGTCCGCCTTTATGTTTGGATTTCTACCGCGGACAGCGGTTTAAATGAGGAAATCCAAACATAACAGCGGCCGGAAGTCCAAACATTCTCCGCAGTTACGCCCGACCTCTCGGACGCTTCCCGCAGTTACGCCCGACCTCTCGGACGCTTCCCGCAGTTACGCCCCACCTCTCGGACGCTTCCCGCAGTTACGCCCCACCTCTTACACCCTCACTTTTTCCATTTACATCCAACCCCATCACCCAATAATCATTTTCTCAGCCCCATCCCCCAAACCCGCCATTATGGGTAAATGATTGTTTTCGTAACCAGGCCTTCGCTGTAGTGTGTTGCTTGTAACCAATACAAGTTAAACGGAGGTCAAAAAAGGTATGAAGAAAAAATCCTTCACCCTGCTCCTGTCCGCGCTGCTGACGATGAGCATGCTGGCGGCGTGCGGCAACAACAACAATAACGGCGGTAATGAAGCGGCGGCGACAAAAGATCCGGGAACGAATTCCGGCACGACCGCTGCGACCACGGAACCGGCACCTGAGCCGTCCAAGCCGACAGAGATCAAAATCATGCTCCCGCTGAACACATCGGAAACACCGCCTGACACCATTAAAACAGAAGTGGAAAAGCTGACGAATACCAAGCTTACCTATCAGTTCTTCCCGGCAGATACGTATGAAGAGAAGCTGAACTCCTCCTTTGCGACAGGCTCACTGCCGCAGGTTACTTATCTGAAGAATCAGACGACATTCCTGCAGATGAAGGAAGCGATCAAGGACGGCCAGTTCTGGGAGATCGGGCCTTACCTGAGCGAATTCCCGAACCTGAACAAGCTGAAACCGGAAATTCTCAATAACACCAAGGTGGAAGGCAAGCTCTACACGCTGTATATCGGACGTCCGCTGGCACGCCAGGGAATTATCTACCGCAAGGACTGGGCGGATAAACTGGGCTTGAAGGCTCCGGCCAATGTCGATGAGCTGTTCGCTATGGCCAAAGCATTCACTGAGCAGGATCCGGACGGCAACGGCCAAAAGGATACAACCGGTGTGGTTGACCGCAACGAACTGGTCTATGGCGCCTTCAAAACCGTTTCCTCCTGGTTTGGAACTCCGAATAACTGGGGCGAAAAGGACGGCCAGCTGGCTCCGGAATTTACCTTCCCGGAATACATCGCTACGATGGACTTTTTCAAAAAGCTTCGTGAAGGCGGATACATGAACCAGGACTTTGCAGCTACCAGTAAAACAGATGCGGTGAATATGTTCACCAGCGGCAAAGCCGGCCTCTATATCGGCGGTTCTATGCAGGACATTGATTCCCTCAATAAGGATCTGATCAAAAACGTTCCGACTGCCGTACTCGATACACACAGTATGGTTGCCAGCCCTGAAGGCAAATTTGCTCAGTGGATGATTCCGGGCTACAACAACGTGGTGCTGTTCCCGAAATCGGCCGTCAAGGATGAAGCGGAGCTGAAGAGCATTCTGGCTTTCTTCGATAAAATGATGACTCCGGAGATCTCCAACCTCATGTACTGGGGAATTGAAGGCACCCACTATACCGTGGAAGACGGCAAAGCTAAGGCTACGGATAACAAGGAACTGATCGAACGCGAAGTTAAGGGCTACAAGGACAGCGTAATTGGCGAAGCCGAAACCAACGGGATGTATCAGCCTTACAATGTGCTGCCTGGCCGGATTCATGCCGAAGAGCTGGTTCTGGAAAATGTGAAAGTAGGGGTAGCTGACCCGACTGCCGCCCTTGATTCGGAAACTTACACTACTAAGGGTGTAGAGCTGCAGCAGATTATTACGGATGCGACTTACAACTATATTTACGGCCAGCTCGACAAAGCCGGTTTTGAAAAAGAAGTTGAGAACTGGAAGAGCCGCGGCGGTGCCAAAATTATTGAAGAGTACAATGCCGCTTACAAAAAGTAACAGTTAGACCGGGTTCACGGGAGGGCCTGATCCGTTGATACGGGCGGTCTTCCCGCTGAACTAGAGATAAAGAATCTGATTTGACACAGAAAGGAAGAGAGCCATGCAGGAGGTATCCGCGCAGCCAAGTGTTATTCCTGACCGGAAGCCGAAGGCCCGCAAAAGTAGCAGCGAGCTGAAGAAGCGGCTGTGGAGGAATAAGCTGCTGTATATTATGCTGGTGCCGGGAGTGCTGTATTTTCTGATTTTTAAATATTTACCAATGTACGGCCTGGTTATTTCGTTTCAGGATTATAAGCCTTACCAGGGGATTCTCGGCAGTGACTGGGTGGGGCTGGAGCAGTTCCGCCGCCTGTTCAGCGAGCCTGATTTTCTCAACATTTTGTCCAATACGCTGATTTTGTTCGCCATGAACATCCTGATTTATTTTCCGGTCCCGATCATTTTGGCCCTGATGCTGAATGAATTGCGGGGCAGCTTTTTCAAAAGAACGTTCCAGACGCTGATCTATCTGCCGCACTTTATGTCCTGGGTTATCGTGGTCTCCATCACCTTCGTTATGGTTACGATGGACGGCGGGATTATCAACGAGCTGCTGACCGTTTTCGGCTTCGAAAAGGTGAACTTCCTGCTCAATCCCGGCTGGTTCAGACCGCTGTATATCATTCAGGTCATCTGGCGCGAAGCGGGCTGGGGCACGATTATCTACCTGGCAGCCATTGCGGCCGTCGATCCGGGGCTGTATGAAGCCGCGCGGATGGACGGAGCGGGACGCTTAAGACAAGTATGGCATATTACGCTCCCGGCAATCCGCAGTGTCATTATTACTTTGCTGATTCTGAAAATAGGTTCCGTGCTGGATCTTGGATTTGAGCATGTCTACCTGATGCTGAATTCCATGAACCGGGGAGTCGCGGAAATTATTGATACGTATGTGTATACCGCTGGTATGCAGCAAGGACAGTTCAGTTACAGTACAGCCATCGGCTTCTTCAAGTCGATCGTGGGGCTCATTATGGTCATGGCGGTCAACCGGCTCTCCAAAAAAATGGGCGAAGAAGGCGTTTATTAGAGTAAGCGGGAGGTATCGGAAAAATGGTAGAAGACAGAACGATAGGCGGGAGAATATTTTCCGCTGTCAACTTTATACTGCTGGCCCTGTTCACGCTGGTTACGGTGCTGCCGTTCATCCACGTAGTAGCAGGCTCCTTCACCACCAGCGCGGAGCTGGCGGCTAACAAATTCGTGCTCATTCCAAAAGTCTGGAGCTTTGAGGCATACGAGTTTATTTTCTCAACGAATACGATTTTCCGGGCGATGGGGGTTTCGATCGGGGTTACACTCATCGGCACAGCATTCAGTATGTTCATCACAGCATTGATGGCTTATGCGCTGGCCCGCAGAGATCTGGACGGACGCAATGTGATCAACTTTCTCGTTGTATTCACCATGCTGTTCCACGGCGGGATGATCCCCACGTTCCTGGTAGTCAAAGAACTGGGACTGATCAACTCCTATGCAGCGCTTATTCTCCCGTCGGCAATCAGTGCGTTTAACATGATTATTCTTAAAAACTTTTTCCAGAATATCCCGGAGGGGCTGGAGGAATCCGCCAAAATCGACGGCTGCAATGACTTCGGTATCCTGTTCCGCATTGTGCTGCCGCTGTCGCTGCCTTCCATTGCAACGATTTCCTTGTTCTACGCCGTAACGTACTGGAATACGTACATGAGCGCCATTCTGTATTTGGATGACAGTGCAAAATGGCCGATCCAGGTGCTGCTGAGACAAATCGTCGTACTTGCCAGCGGTATGGATTACAGCTCTACCTTGGATGCTGCCGTGCCGCCGCCGGATCAGACGATCAAAATGGCTGTTATCGTGGTGGCAACCCTGCCGATTCTGATGGTGTATCCGTTCCTTCAGAAGCATTTTGCCAAAGGTGCGATGCTGGGTTCGATGAAGGGCTAACCGCCAGTTGGCAGGAAGGGAGTAATGACTGTGTATAATATTGCAGACTACGGGGCAATAAGGGACAGCGGAATAATGGCGACCGGGGCGATTGCGGATGCGATTGAAGCAGCCAGCCTGGACGGTGGCGGTACCGTTGTGATTCCGGCAGGAACCTTCAGGACGGGGGCTGTACGGCTGCGCAGCAATATCGAGCTGCACCTCAGCCCCGGAGCGGTGCTTTCCTTCAGCAGTGAACCGGATGATTATCCGCCGGTGCTGTCCAGATGGGAAGGCGTACAGCGGCAGGTGCATGCCCCTTGTATTTATGGAGAGAATCTGACCAATGTCTCCGTGACCGGAAGCGGCATCCTGGAAGGAAACGGGGCACCCTGGTGGGACAAACACCGGAATCATCCGGAGGAGCTGGAATTTCCGCGTCCGACGCTGATCGGATTTTACGGCTGCAGCAGGGTGACCATCAAAGACGTGACTCTGCTGAATTCTCCAAGCTGGACGATAAATCCGGTAGTGTGCAGCAACGTTACTGTCGATAATGTCTACATTCTGAATCCGGCGGATTCCCCCAATACGGACGGCATTAATCCGGAGTCCTGTTCAGGCGTGCGGATCAGCAACTGCCATATCGATGTAGGTGATGACTGCATTGCAATCAAGGCGGGAACCGAGGATACGAGTGAGCGCATTCCCTGCGAAAATATCACCATCACCAACTGCACCATGCTTCACGGCCACGGGGCTGTAGTGCTGGGCAGCGAGATGAGCGGTGATATCCGCAATGTAACCATCAGCAACTGCGTGTTCAAGCAGACGGACCGCGGTATCCGGATGAAATCGAGGCGCGGGCGCGGAGGGACGGTTGAAGATATCCGGGTCAGCAACATCGTGATGGAGGATGTCATCTGTCCGTTTACGATGAACCTGTATTATTTTTGCGGCCCCAAAGGCAAGGAGAAATACGTATGGGACAAAAATCCTTATCCGGTTACGGCGGACACGCCGCTGTTCAGACGGATTCATTTTGCCAATATTACGGCACGTAATGTTCATGCTGCGGCAGGGTTTCTGTATGGATTGGCTGAACAGTTTGTCACGGAAGTGACCTTCACGAACATTGATATTTCCATGGCCCATAATGCCGTGCCTGGCCACCCCGACATGATGACAGGGATCGAGAATATGAAGAACCGCGGATTCTATCTGGGCAATGTGCGGGAGGTTCAATTTCAGCAGGTGACGGTTGAGAACCATGAAGGCCCGGCCTTTTATATCGAGAACGGGGACAAGGTTGAAATGTTGAACTGCCGATCCAGAAATACAGTCAAGCCCGAAGTGCTGGTAGAACGGGTTGGTGCAGAGACAGAGTCTTTTGAGCGCATGTAAAAAGGGATGAAGAAAGCAGACCGGGAGGGTCTGCTTTTTGCTGTAAATGGCGTTATATGGGGATGAACAGGAGGCTTACGCAGCTGTTTTCGCTTAGCGGGAACCAGTCCGGTGGTATTTGGTTATATACAATTATAGACGAATGGAAAATAGCCCCTTGCTCTTCTTTTCCTTTGCAAAGGAAGCAGGGTTTGTGTATGATTAGTACCAAGTACTAGTACCAGATGATATAATGAGTTTGAAATAAAGCAATTACTATATCGAAGAGGTGATTTCATTGACAGGTGCCAAAATTACAGCGATCGGATCTTATGTGCCCGCGCGGAGATTAACCAATAATGACTTGGAGCAGATGGTGGAGACCAATGATGAATGGATTGTCCAGCGGACCGGCATCCGGGAGCGGAGAATCAGCCGTGACAATGAATACACCAGTGATCTGTGTGTTGCTGCCGCAGAGGATATGCTGAGACGGTATGGTAAATCTGCAGATGATATTGATATGGTGCTTGTGGCTACAAGCACGCCTGACTTTTCGTTTCCCTCTACAGCATCCATTATTCAGCACCGGCTGGGGATTCCGCTGACTGCGGGAGCTTTTGACCTGAGTGCTGCCTGCGCCGGCTTTGTCTACGCTCTGCATACTGCCCATGCATATATCCGGTCAGGCTTGCACCGTAAAGTGCTCGTTGTCGGTGCGGATGCGCTCTCCAAAATTACAGATTACAGCGACCGCAGCACCTGCATTTTGTTTGGCGATGGGGCAGGGGCCGTGCTTGTGGAGCAGGATGATCGGGAGGATCACTTCCTGGGGTTCCATCTGGGGAGTGACGGCGGCGGCGGACATCATGTGTACCGGAGCGGCTTGTCCCGGACGGTCAATGGCATGGAACTGGCGGATACAGGCATGCTGGTGCAGAATGGCCGGGAAGTGTTCCGCTGGGCGGTGAGAACGGTACCTCAGGGTGTGCAGCAGGTGCTGGCGAATGCCGGGGCGGAGCTGGCGCAGGTCGACTGGTTTATTCCGCACAGTGCCAACCTCCGGATGATTGAACCGGTCTGTGAGCGGATGAACTATCCGCTGGAGCAGGCGTTATACAGCCTGGAGTATTTCGGCAATACCTCTGCGGCCAGCATTCCGCTTGCACTCGATCTGGGCATCCGGGAAGGAAAAGTGCAGAATGGACAAAAGATTCTCCTGTACGGATTTGGTGCCGGATTGACGCATGCAGGCCAGCTTCTTAAGCTGTCATTAGATCCAGCGGCTGCGCTTCCTGCCCCTCTTTAATAGGGTTTTATGCAGGGGAATGTGAAACGATTGGATAGGGGAGGCCTGTTTTCCGAAAATTCAGGTTGGATTATGTAGTGAAATCGTCGGTAACAAGATTTGTTTTCGGGATGGTTTAGAGAATGTTTTGGAAAATAGCGGAGCTTTCGTTGCGTTGTATGGTGTGGTTAACGAAGATGTTCGTCGAATTATGAGAGTGGGAGGAAGTCTGCGCAGGGAATCGGTTACGTAAGCCTTGACTTGGTGAAGCCAGAGGGAGGAGCTTCCTGCTCTTTATAATATTCAATGATTTGGTTTGCCTTAAAAAGCGGCAGATCAGTCTGCTGTACTGTTGACTGCCTTGTTGACTAGCCGTGTTATCGAAAATGGTCTCATGGAGCGTGTACAGATCAGTTGCGGATCAATTGCAGATCAAGTGCGAATCAAGTGCGAATCAAGTGCGAATCAAGTGCGAATCAAGTGCGAATCAAGTGCGGATCAGGTACAGATCTTGTGCGGATCAAGTACAGATCAAGTGCGAATCAAGCTAAGTGGAATTTCTCCATCTAATTCTCCGATAAACACCGGCATTCAAATACTAGTTGGAAAAAGTCCACTTAAATGTACTGAATTAAGCTCCAACAGCCCTTATCCGCCCGAATAACTGGAGAATTTCCAATTAAAGCTGATAAATGATGAAAAAAGACAGAATTAAGTGGAGGAAATCCAACTAAGCTATAAAGCGCCTGATCATTCTAACAGATGGGGACTCTGCCGTACCCTGATAATTACAGAAAGACGATAATTATCAGCACTTAGAACACCATCCCACACCGCACACCGCACACCGCCTTTTTACTTTTTATGGTTATATGAAGTGAACGGATTGCACCTTATGCAGCAGAAAGAAGCTAAATCAGCCGAAAAACAGGATCTGCTGCAGTTTGTGCAGCAGATTTTTGAGAATGTGCTGTTTTGGGGCGATATTCCCGAATTCTGCTCCCCCTTTTACAATAGAATCAGTTTTTAGCTCCGTTTCTTAACAATCTATTGCACAAAATACACTCATCCCATGGATTGCACATTTTTGGCCGGGGAATTACAGGAGCCGTTCGTCCTTACCCCTTCAGTAGACTCCCGCAGGATTCGCGCGCAATCAGGGCCGGTTCAACGACGAAGGAGCCGCCTTCGGACTGGTTGTTGATGAGGTCAAACAGCATATGTGCTGCGAGCACACCGAGACGTTCTTTGTTCTGGCGGATGGTGCTCAGTGTGGGGCTGGTGTATTTGCAGGCTTCAATATCGTCGCAGCCGATGATGGCGATGTCCTCCGGGATACGCAGCCCGTGCTCCTTCAAAGCGCGGATAGCGCCAAGGGCCAGCAGATCGGAAGCGGCGAAGATTGCCCGGGGCAGGGGACCGGCTTCAATCATGGACCGCATAGCCTCATATCCGCTGCCTTCAAAAAAATCCCCGCCGTGCACGAACCAGTCCGGGTTCATCGCCAGTCCGAAGTCCTCGATAGCCTTGATGTATCCCGCTTCCCGCCGGTTGGAAATATCCGAATCCGCTGTGCTGCCGATAAAGCCCAGTTCCCTGTAGCCCAGCAGATAGAAATGTTCCACCACTTTGGAGGAAATCTTATAGTTATCTGACATCACATACCCCGACTTGCTGCCCTGAAGCTCCAAATCCACGCCGATGCAGGGAATGCTGCTCCTATCGAGATCACGTATTGCCGGCTCCATCTGCTGCCCGGAGACAATAATACAGCCGTCCACATGGAAATGCTGGCATCTTGAGAAGTAATCCCCGCCGCTGATAAATTTCTCATTGGAAAAGAAAATCAGATCGTAGCCCAGCACCCCCATCTGTTTCTTGAAAGAATTCAGCACCTCCACAAAAAAAGGATGCGTAAACTCCACATTAAGCTCACCCGCAAAAATAACCCCGATCAGGTTGGACTTCTTGGTGGCCAGCGTTTTGGCAGAGTTGGAAGGGGAATATCCCGTCTGTTCGATAATTTCCAGGACCCGCTTTTTTGTTTTTTCCGAAACATCACTGTAATTGTTCATGATTTTCGAAACTGTGGAGACGGAGACGCCTGCCATTTCGGCGATTTTTTTGATATTCATTACCATGGTACAGCCACCCTCCACATGAGATCTATATCTTGAAAAAGCTTGCAATAAGCATACTGGATTATGTATGAATTTCTTGTTCCTGCTGGCAGAAAGTATCATTTAAAGTCTATTCATATCCGTATTGCAAGTCAAACACATCCTTCATAACCAGAGGCCTGATCCAGAAATTCGGACACCCAAAACCGAAATTTTGCGCCTTTACAAACCTTGGAATGTAAGCAACAATAGGGTTGTCGAAACCGATTTCGATCTTTGGCTTGAATAACGAAATTACGAATTCGAGGAGGCATGAAGAGGATGAGAAAAAATGTTTCTGCGGCTCTGGCAGCTGTAGGGCTGATTACCGGGCTGCTTGCTCCGCTCGGAAGCGGCACGGCTTCAGCAGAAGTATCCTGGCAGCCGGAAGCAGGCAGAACGGCGGCAGTTACAGCCCGCCCGGATATGGCGGCATCTGCCGCAGCGCAATCAGGTAAGCCAGGGGGAAGTGCGTCAGCTTTGGCAGGAGCTTCTGCAGACCGGACTTCAGCAGCTGTAGAATTGAAAGCGTTTACTGATATGAGTCCGAATCATTGGGCCGCCGGTTCTGTGCAGCGCTGGAACAGTCTGGGTGTAGTCAGCGGTTATGGTGACGGGACGTTCCGGCCGGGTACGGAATTAAGCAAGGCGGAGTTTGCGGTGATGATCAACCGGATTTTTAATTACCGGGCAGAGGCGGCTAAGCTTCCGGATGATGTCAGCAGAAACGCATGGTTTGCCGGCGATATCGCCAAGGCCATAGCCGCCGGATATTTCAGCGCCGGTCCGGACAATACCCTTGCTCCCTCCGCCAAGCTGTCGCGCGCAGAGGCGGCTGTGGCCCTGCAGAGGATTTTCCGGCTGAATGCCGGTACAGAGAAACCTGCCTATGCGGATTTGAACGGTGTTAGCGGTGAGGCCGCTGAAGCTGTGCAGGCGCTTACATCAGCAGGCTATATCCAGGGTTATCCCGGCGGCCAGTTCAAGCCGGACAAGACGCTGACCCGTGCCGAGTTTGCCAAAATAGCCGATCTTATGGTATCAGGACTGGTGTCTGAAGCAGGGGATGCCGCTCCCGGAACGATACAGGGAAATGTAGTTCTGAGCCGCGGGGATATTGTGCTGAAGGATACGGTGATCGAAGGCAATCTCTATCTGACTGAAGGCATCGGTGACGGCAGCGTCCAGCTTCAAGGCGTGAAGGTGACAGGTACAACGTACATCCGCGGCGGCGGGGAAAAGAGCATCGGGCTGCTTAACAGTGAGCTTGGTGCGGTGCAGGTAGACAAACCAGGCGGGAAAATACGTATTTACGCCAGCGGAACTACCTCGGCAGGAAATACGGTTCTGGCATCCGGAGCTGTGCTCGAAGAAGACAGCACCCTGACCGGTACCGGATTCTCCAGTGTGGAGATCCCCGCCGGGCTTAAAACAGTAACACTCAAAGGAGAGTTTGCTTCAGTAGCTACACTGGACTCTCCTGAAGCAGGCTTGGCGCTCACCCTGTCCGGGAAGATTGGGAAGCTGAAGCTGGGCAGTCCCGGCAAAATTACGCTGGCCGATCATGTGCAAATTGCGGAGCTGCTGATTACGGCAAGCGCCAAGGGAACAGCGATTCAAGGCAGCGGCAGCTTCGGCACGGTGGAGAATCAGGCCGAAGGAATTACGGCCGGCGGAACCGTTTTGAAGCAGGGCAGCAGCGGCAAGCTGACGCTGGCCCCGCCAGCTGCAAGCCAGGCACCGGCGGGCGGCGGCTCTTCAGGATACAATCCTGCACCGGCTCCGGCATCAACGCCGGCACCAACGGCTACACCAAAACCAACCGCGGCACCAACGGCAACGGCTACACCGAAACCGGCCGCGACACCGGTACCAACGGCTGATCCGTGGACGATGGTGTGGAACGACGAGTTCGATGATGAGAGTATTGACCCGCTGAAATGGACCTACGACCTGGGAGACGGAACGGTGGTCGGCAATCCGGGCTGGGGCAACAATGAGCTGCAATGGTATACGGATGATGAGAAGAATGTGAAGGAGCAGGACGGCAAGCTGATTATTACCGCACGGAAAGAAGCGGTGGGCGGCAAGGAGTACACTTCTTCGCGGATCAAAACAAAGGGGTTGTTCAGCAAGAAATACGGTAAATTTGAAATCCGCGCCAAGGCGCCTACGGGAAAAGGGCTCTGGCCTGCTATCTGGATGCTGCCTGAGGATTATGTGTACGGCAACTGGGCCGCTTCCGGCGAGATCGATATTATGGAAGGCTGGGGCAGCCGCCCGGACACCGTTGCCGGAACGATTCATCATGGCGGCGGATGGCCCGATAACTTATATACCGGCAAGGAATATGTTTTCCCGGAAAATTCAACGATTGCCGATTTCCATACGTATGCGATTGAATGGGAGCCCGGCGAGATCCGCTGGTATGTCGACGGCGTCCTGTATTCGACCAAAAATGACTGGTACAGCATCAGCAGCGGACAGCCGGCCAATAATGCGTATCCGGCACCGTTCAACCAGGAATTCCATCTGCTGATGAATCTGGCTGTCGGCGGCAATTTTGACGGCAGCCCTACGGCAGAGACCGTGTTCCCGCAGTCGATGGAGATCGACTATGTCCGGGTGTATGAGCTGACGGGCCGGCCTTACCGGGAGCCGCAGCCGGTGCAGATTGGGAAGGAGCCGTACCCTGAAGGCTACCTGCCGGCACTTGAAGACGGCAATCTGATTCATAATAACAATTTCACAGAGCAGGCTGAAGGCGATGCCGGAATGGGCATACCGAATACTGCACATTGGGTGCTGTACAAGGAGGCCGGTGCGGACGCAGCCGTATCGGTTGAACCGCTGAACGGGCGGAATTTCCTTAAGGTAAACATCAGCAGTCCCGGCGGCAATTCCTACTCCATTCAGCCTCAGGCGATTGTCTCGCTGGCCAAGGGAAGATTTTATAAACTAAGCTTTGATGCCAAAACAGAGGGTACACGCAATATCAGCGCCAGGCTGACCGGCGGCGAATCGAGGGGCTTTCAGGCCTATTCCCCGTCGCTCAAGGCAGATCTCAGTTCAACGTTGACCCGGTACGAAATGAGCTTCCAGATGAAGGAGAATTCCGATATTGCCACGCGGGTGGAATTCAATCTCGGGACGAATAATCTTCCGGTGTGGATCGGCAATGCCACGCTGGTCGAGCTGGAGAGCATTCCTTTTGATCATGACAGCTCCAAAACACCGCTCGGCAGCGGCAACCATCTCTATAACGGCACCTTTGATCTGGGCGAGATGAACCGGATGAGCTATTGGCATACATTAGCCGATGGAGGCGCTGAAGTCAGCGCAGCCGTGGATGAAGACGGCCGGTTGCAGCTGCAGATTGCAGGGGAGGCCGGTGAAGAGGCTGATGTCACGCTGCTGCAGAAGGGCATCCAGCTCGTGCAGGGGCAGGATTACAAGGTAACCTTTGATGTGGAAGCCTCTGCCGCACGTACAGCAGTTATTGAACTGCTGGCTAAGGACGGAACATTATATGCATCCAAAGAGCTGACACTGCCCGCAGGAGTACAGCAGGTTGAGGCGGTTTTTGAAGACCTGGCCGGAAGGGCAGATCCCGAGGCCCAGTTTGTACTGCATCTGGGCGGCACAGCGGGTACGGTGAGGCTTGATAACTTTATGCTCGAGCGCACAAGCGTTTATTTTGATCCGTCACTGGTGTATTATCCGCTTGTGAACGGAGATTTCAGCTTTGGTTTTAACAGCTGGGAACGGCTGCTGACGGAGCAGGGAGGGCAGAGTACGGCAGCTGCGGATACCGGGGCCGCGAAGTTCAGCATTTCGAATACAGGCAGCCAGCCGTATTCCGTCATGCTGTTCCAGAACGGGCTGAAGACTTCCGCCGGCATGGATTATGTGATTGAATTCGATGCCAGCTCCAGCGTGGCCCGCAAGATTACAGTTAATGCGGAAAATGCGTCATATCAGCCTTCTTTGAGCAAAGTTGTTGAATTAACGCCGGATACTGCACATTATAAGTTCGAATTCCGCCAGGGTGTGAAAGACACGCTGTCGCTGAAATTCCTGCTGGGCAAGGTGGAGGGTGTGAGCATCCCGCAGGGGCATGATGTAATCATCGATAATGTAAAATTCCAGATCAAGAATGCCCCGGCCAAACCGCAGGAGCTGCTTGGTGACACTACCAGTAACAAAACCGGACAGCCAATTGAGCTGAGCTTCATCGACAATCCGGAATGGCGGGGGAAGATCACGGCGGTTAAAGTAGGCGAAACGGTACTTCCAGCCGGGCAATACAGTATTCAGCCCGGTAAGATGATCATCGCTGCAGAAGCTTTTGCCGGTGAAGGCAGTTACACGGTGACTGTAGAGGCAGAAGGATATGTAAGCGCGACGGTGCAGCAGAGTATTCTGCCGGCCGGCAGCAACCTTGTCGTTAACGGCTCCTTCAGCAGCGGGGCAGCCAGCTGGAGTACCTGGTCCGGGGAAGGCGGCGTCTCCAGCTTCAAGGTAAACGAAGGCGCAGCCGAAATCGGGATCACAGCGGCCGGGTCGCAGGCCTGGCATACGCAGTTCTTCCAGGAGGGAATTCCGCTGGAAGCCGGAACAACATATGAGCTGAGCTTCCGGGCCAAGTCAACAGTCCCAAGGCAGATTATTGTTGAATATACCGGGTTATCCGAGCCTCCGGTGCAGGCCAAATTTGAGCTCGGTTCAGATTGGGACTCCTACACTGGGAAGTTTACCGCGGACAGAGCCATGAAGCTGAAGCTCAATTACCTGATCGGTGCAGCGCTTGGGGACGACCAGACGGCGAATGGAACACCGCATACCCTTACTTTTGACGATATCATTGTACAGCCTGCACAGGACGGCACGGTACCGCCGCCTGTAAGCGGAACACTGGATAATGGCAGCTTTGATCCGGAAAAGGGGATGGCAGGCTGGACCTCCTATTTCGATGGAACAGGCTCGGCGGAAGTGCTGGACGGTGAACTGCTGGCTTCGCTGACCTGGACCGGGATGGCAAGTTACAGCGCCCAGGTCGACTATGCCAAGCTGAAGCTTGAGCAGGGCAAAAGCTACACCCTGAAGTTCTCGGCGCGCTCGGACATTGACCGGCTGATCGAGGTGGCCGTGGAGCATAACGGCGGGGATTATACGAAGTATCTCCCGGCACAAAAGGTTGCTCTAACGGGTCAGATGACGGAATACAGCTACACCTTCACCATGGAAGGCGCTGCGGATGACGGTGCACATCTTGTTTTTCTGCTGGGGCTGATTGACGGCAACAGCGCAGAGACGAATGCGTCCATCAATGCCGGAAATAAGATTTACATCGACGAGGTAAGCTTAACGGGAACGCCGTAGCTTCCGGGCAGACATTCATGCCGCCCAATCGCGGCACTCCGGACATCATTGCTTCAGTTTAGATTATAATACAGAAAAGGCCATGGTTCCTGATCAGGAATCATGGCCTTTTTATTGTTTTTTAGCAAAACGGGGAAAGCTATATTTAAGTTTCTTTAGGGATAAACTCGAAAATTTTGCCGTTTTCCAGCGATTCGATCAATTTGAGCAGCCAGCGGTAGTATTTAATCGCTTCTTCAATTTTGATTTCATCGGTATTCAGCAGCACGGTGAGCTGCTCGTCTCCGGCATATTCGGTTTTCATTTGTCTGATTTCGGTTAGCGATTTGGACAGTGCGGACATGTTGCCTTCCACTGCTTTTCTCCATTTGATCGAGAAATAATCACTGAAGTTCTGGTGCCAGTCGGGAACAACTTCGAAAAGATCCTTACGGGTGCCTTTGCCCCAAACCTTGTCGATCATCTTCAGGTCCAGCAGCGTGCGCACGCCCGTACTCATGGATGTCTTGCTCATTCCCATCGTCCGGCTCAGTTCGTCCAGTGTCACAGGTCCCTGATTAAAGTACATGTACCCGTATAAATGCCCGATGGATAAGGTGATTCCGTACAAATCCATATTTTTGCCGATGGAATCTATGACACGCTCACGCGCTTTGCTGATTCTCTCTATTTGTTCGGGCGGCAGCCCTTCTAAATCGTTCATGATGTCCCTCCTGAGGATTAGGCTTATAAAGTGCAAACCTCTCAAATGTAATGTAAACATATCCCTGTCAAGAAGTAAAGAAATCATGGGAAACGGAATATGGCGAAAAACAGAGTATTCTATACGTAAAGTACGTAAAGTTAAAACTGTACACTAATTTTTTAGCGTATACGAGCTTTGCGTCTCTTTTCACAACTCCGTTACACTTAGTGAGACGAAAAAAACATACCTGAATATCAAAGGGGAAAAGGAGGTCACCATGGCAATTATAGAGGTGAAGCAACTTACCAAAGTATTCGGTAACGATGCAGGACGCGCCCTTCCATTATTGGAGCAGGGGTGGTCGAAAGAGAAGATTGCCCGGGAGGCCAAGCTGACTGTAGGGGTTAACAAGGCCGAGTTTAGTATCGATGAGGGAGAAATCTTTGTCATTATGGGGTTATCGGGCAGCGGTAAATCGACGTTGGTCCGTTTATTGAACCGTTTGATCGAGCCCACCGGGGGCCAGGTTCTTTTTAAAGGATCTGATGTTGTCAAAATGAACCCCGAAGAGCTGCGCCGGTTCCGGCGTAAAAATATCGGAATGGTATTCCAGAAGTTTGCGTTATTCCCGCACCGCACTGTGCTGGCCAATGCTGAATACGGCCTTGAAGTTCAAGGCGTCGACAAAAAAGAAAGAACACAGAAAGCTATGCAGGCGCTGGAGCTGGTAGGCCTTAAGGGCTGGGAGAACCACCGTCCTGATCAGCTGAGCGGAGGCATGCAGCAGCGTGTAGGTCTTGCGAGAGGTCTTGCCAATGATCCCGATATTCTGCTGATGGATGAAGCGTTCAGTGCGCTTGATCCGCTGATCCGCAAGGATATGCAGCAGGAGCTGCTGGAGCTGCAGGCGAGAGTGAAAAAAACGATTGTCTTTATTACACATGATCTGGATGAAGCGCTGCGGATCGGAGACCGGATTGCCCTGATGAAGGATGGTGTTATTGTCCAAATCGGCACACCGGAAGAAATCCTGATCCAGCCTGCCAACAAATATGTGGAGCGTTTCGTCGAGGACGTGGACTTGTCCAAGGTACTGACTGCTGCCCATGTCATGCGCCAGCCGGAAATGATCCGGCCGGAGCGGGGTCCCCGGGTTGCCCTGCAGCTCATGCGGGACAGCGGGGTATCGAGTCTGTATGTGGCGAGCAATGAAATGAAGCTGCAGGGTGTGATTACCGCGGACGATGCTTCAAGAGCACTAAAGGAGAACAAAAGCATTCTTGAAGTAATGCAGCGGGAAATTCCCCGCGTAAGTCCGGATACGCTGCTGAATGACCTGTTCGAGATGATGTCGGAGACGCATCTGCCGGTGGCTGTCGTTGATGAAGGCGATAAGCTGAAGGGGATTGTCATTAAAGGGGCTATTCTGTCCGCCCTGGCGGGCAATGCGGATCTGGAAGGGGGCCTGACTCATGAACTTTCCTAAGATGCCAATCGGATCAGCTGTAGAGTGGCTCGAAGATTGGCTCATGACTTACTTCGGCCCGTTCTTTGATCTGATTCACACCATCATCGGCGGAATGGTAGGCGGCATTGAAGCCGCACTGACATTCCTTCCGTCCATCGTGCTGACCATTATTATCGCCGCTCTGGCGTACTGGATCGGCAAATGGCGGATGGCGTTATTCGCGGTAATCGGACTGCTGCTGATCGACAATCTCGGTCTGTGGGATCCTTCGATGCAGTCTTTGGCACTTGTACTGACAGCTTCGGTACTTGCTGTATTGATCGGGGTTCCGCTTGGTGTACTGTGTGCCCAGAGCAAAGCTGTCCAGAACACGGTAACGCCGATTCTGGACTTTATGCAGACCATGCCGGCGTTCGTGTATCTGCTGCCGGCGGTATCCTTTTTCTCGCTTGGCGTAGTTCCCGGTGTAATTGCTTCTATTATATTTGCGATTCCGCCAACTATCCGGCTGACGAATCTGGGTATCCGCCAGGTGTCTCCTGAGCTTGTGGAGGCTGCGGATGCATTCGGTTCAACGGCAGGCCAGAAGCTGTTCAAGCTGCAGCTGCCGATTGCCATGCCTACCATTATGGCTGGTATTAACCAGACGATTATGCTCTCGCTGTCCATGGTTGTTATTTCATCCATGATCGGTGCACAGGGTGTAGGTGCCTATGTCTACAGAGCAGTATCGCAGGCCAAGACGGGCGCGGGTTTTGAAGCGGGGATTGCCATCGTCATTATCGCGATTCTGCTGGACCGTCTGACCCAGAATCTAGCTAAACCCAAAAAACAGAAATAGGAGTGTGACCGGATGAAGAAGAAAAGTATAGGATTACTGTTACTGGTACTGCTGGTGGCCGCTCTGGCCGGATGTTCGTCACAGGGAGGAAGTACAAAAGTGAAGCTGGCCTATGTGGCCTGGGATTCGGAAATTGCCAGTACTTATGTTGTGAAGGAAGTGCTGGAATCGAAGCTGGGGATGTCCGTGGAAATGCTTCAGGTTGATGCCGGTCCTATGTGGGCAGGGGTTGCCGACGGAAGCGCAGATGCGATGGTAGCCGCGTGGCTGCCGGGTACGCATGCTTCCTACATGGAACAGTACGGAAATGATATCGAGGATCTGGGTCCCAACCTGGAAGGAACCAAAACAGGGCTTGCAGTCCCGACTTACATGGAGATCAGCTCGATCGAGGATCTGAAGAATGCGGATCTGGCATCTTCTCTCCAGAACCGGATTGTCGGCATTGAGCCGGGAGCCGGAATTATGATGTCTACAGAGAAAGCTATTACGGATTATGAGCTGAGTGATTATACTCTGCTGGAAAGCTCCTCGGCTGCGATGGTGCAGGAGCTGCAGAAGGCCTATGCCGACAATCAGCCGATTGTAGTGACAGGCTGGACTCCGCACTGGATGTTCGCCAACATGGACCTGAAGTATCTGGAAGATCCTAAGGGTGTATACGGCGGGGCTGAACAGATCCATACTATGGTGCGTACAGGCCTGAAAGAGGATATGCCGGAGGCTTATACCTTCCTGGATCAATTCCAGTGGACGCCTGAAGAGATGGAGCAGGTGATGGTAGACATTCAAGGGGGCAAATCGCCTGAGGATGCAGCCAAAGCATGGGTTGAAGCCAATGCAGACAAGGTAAATGCCTGGATTGCCGGAACAGAAGCTGCCGAGTAATTAAACCTGCAGATAGCCAGCCGGCAATGATTTTGCAGCCTTTTAAATTGTGTGCTATGATTAATTCCATCTAAGGCTACAATTCTGTAACTTGTACGGCCTAAACGTTCTTTATTACGATTTCATATGCATACACTCATGTATAAACACCCCGTAAGGGGTGTTTTTCTTGAAGAAAGGAGACCGCCCGTGACAGAGGTCATTAACGGCTGGATTGATTGGCTGCTGCAAAGTCTGGGCTTAAGCGGGCCGTATATTTTGTTCGCAACGGTTCCGCTGACGATTCTGCAGAGCCTGTTCGGATTTTTTCCACTGGCCATATTGATTGTGCTGCATGTATCGGAATTTAATGTAATCGGCGGTATGGCTGTCAGCTGGCTGGCCTGTAATCTGGGTGCAATTCTGGTGTATTTCCTGTTCCGCAGATATCTTTTTAACTGGTTCGACGGCAAATGGCGTTCTAAGCTGAAGCGGTATGACAAGTGGCAGCGGTATCTGGACCGGTATGGCATCTGGACGCTGGTCCTGCTGCGTACCGTCCCCATCGTTCCCAGCAACATCATCAATTTTATGGCGGCAGTTTCACCGATCAAGGCTTCGGCATACATCTGGGGAACCGTGCTCGGAAATTTGTCCTATATCTGGCTGTTCGGCACGATAGGCTCTTCACTGATTGTCCCCAGGGAGGAATGGAACGGATTTCTCGGCTGGTATGCTGTATTTGCCTTTATTCTGCTGGCAGTGTTTGTACGGCGCCACTGGGGCCACCTTCAGGAGGATAAGCGGAGCCGGATGCAATAGTACTTATTTTTTAATTGCAAAAGAACGTTCTTTAGGCGGCTGCCCGGAGAGCGTTCTTCTTTTTTGTCCGCTTCCCGAATAGCCTATAGTAAGCAGAAGCGGCTTGACCGCAGGCCGCCGGGAGGAGGAAGAGCTCATGGGCAGAATCAGGAAATGGGGCAGCCGGAGGGCGGTTATGCCAAATCTCGGCCGCCTGCGGCTGCCGAAGGTCAGCTGGAGCGGCTTGCCGAAGCCGCCGGGGCGCAGCCCGTCCTTCAAGGCAAAACCGGTAAAGCAGAGAATTCCAAGGCCGGCGGGGAAGAGTGCGGCCTTCAAAGCAAAACCTTCAAGGACAGGCGGGATGATGTCCGGAACGGCTGCCACATCCGGGGCCAAGCAAGCAGGCAGCCTGTTCAGACAGGCGGGCGGCGGCGAGCGGACATCAGGCGGAAAGACACATAAGCGGAGCAGACGGGGACGTTACTGGCTGATTGTCAGCCTGCTGCTGATTCTGGCTGTCATCCAGGGGCTGCGTTATGTGGAGCAGCATTTGAAGCCGCCGATTCTTCATCTGGCACAAATCCGGGTCAAACAGATTGCCACGGAATCGATTAATAAGGCGATTACTTCCCAGGTGGCCGACGGCGGCGATGCCGAGGCACTGATTGACTGGAAATCGGATAAAGAAGGCAAAATATCCGGATTTATGCTCAATTATAAAGAGCATATGCGGATCACTTCACAGGCGGCGCAGGTCATCCAATCCACGCTGCAGGAGCTGCATAACCAGACGGAATATATTCCGCTCGGGCAGGCGCTGGGCAGTCCGCTGATTGCCTCCTTCGGGCCGGATGTGCCGATCAAAATTGAGCCCCAGGGCGCAGTGAAAGTGGAGCTCAATACCCGCCAGAAGAATGCCGGAATCAATATGATTCTGGTCGAGGTCTATATTCATATCGTCACTGAGGTGGCGGTCGTCATTCCTTTTGATATGGAGCCGCAGGTGGTGGATACGGAAATCCCCGTGTCCTATCTGATGGTTGTCGGGGATGTGCCGATGTATTACTACGATAATCAGGGCCAGCCTGTCGGCGAGAATGGCAGCAGCGCTCCCGGGATCGCGATTCCTGCACCGTCTGTAAGCGGGGATGCCTCCGGAGCTGCACAGGATCATCCGGTAAAGGAAGAGACCGGAGGCAGTGAGGAGCAGAACAGCGGAAGCGGAAATGTTCCGCCTGAAAGCGGCAGCTCCGCTGACAATTCCAGCAATACGGGCAATGCAGGGAACGGCGGAACAGACACGGGAAGTGCTGAATAGGGGGAGAGCGGACACCGCTTACTCCAAAGCTGTGATTACTTTACTGTTAAATCAAGCCTTACTCTTATGGAGTATGGCTTTTTTTGTTTTGCGAAACCCCGTTTCACTGCCTGGAAGTTAAGGTTCATTTTTCTTAAAATGGATAAGATAAGGGAGACAGGCGGTAAAACTTGCAGAAAAGGGGAACGGCTATGGACAGTTGTCTGTTTATTCATGGCTTCACCGGGGGGATTCATGAGATTTCTCCATTGTCGCTATTCATGGAGCAGCATAATTATCATTCCAGAACATTCGCAATCAAGGGTCTCGGGGGCAGCAGACAGGATCTGCTTCAAGCGGACCGGCATGAATGGCGCAGAGTGGCAGAGGAGGAACTGCAAGGCTTGCTGAAGACGGGGAACCGTGTCCATCTGATCGGTTTTTCTACCGGGGCGCTTATCGCTTCCTATTTATCAGTGCAGTACCAGGCGCGGATCAAGTCTCTTACGCTGCTCTCCGCGCCGGTCTTTCCGCTGAATACTTTAGAAATTCTGAAAACGCTGGGCAGTGTAAGCATGCTCAGAAATTATCTGCGCAAATTCGGCTCCACACCGGCGAAAGCGACAAGGGAATTCCAGCGGCTGGTCCGCGAGAGCTTCGAGATTTATCCGCGTATTGAGATTCCGACCCTGATTGTTCAAGGTAAAAGAGACCATCTGGTGAAGACCAAAAGTGCCGGCTTTCTGCAGCAGACGATCCCTTCCAGCCTCAAACAGGTAATGATGGTGGAGAACAGCGGACATATGGTCTGCCATTGCCAGGACAGTGAGCGGATTATGAAGGAAGTGCTGCAGTTTATTAAAGGTACCGGAGAGCAGATTTCTGTATAAATGTTCGGCCGGTTACATTGACAACGCATACAGCGCATGATAACTTTTATTGAAGGAAACCGGTTTCTCGTAACCGGTATCCAGAATGACCTGTACATAGGCTTTTAAGACACAAGAACAAGGGTGAAATAAGCGGATAGAGCAGGAACGGCTCCTATACAGGACCGCTCCCTGCAAGCGCCGGCCTGCTTCAGCTCCTCCAGGTGGATGACCGCACTATCAGCTCAGGCTCAAGCAGTAAACGGTCACCTTGGCCTCCCTGTCCTTCAACCTGTTCAAGCAGTAAACGGCCCGCAGCTGCACCCAGCTGAAAGGTATCCATATTTAACGAGGTTAGCGGGGGGGTTGTATAGCGGGACAAAGGATAGTCATCGAATGTGGCGACGCCAAGCTGTGCAGGGATGGCAACGCCCAGCTCGCTGGCGGCCTTGAGCACGCCGAATGCGGCATAGTTGCTCATGCAGATGATCGAATCCGGCGGATCTCCGCTTTGCAGCAGCCCTCGGGCTGCCAGATAGCCGTCTTCTTCATCTGCAGCCCCGTTTATGATCCGGTCGGTCCGCACAGTGAGGCCTGCCTGCCGCAGAGTACCCTCATAACCGGCCAGACGCCGGGTGAAGAGCATACTCTCCTGCTGCCCGCCTACAAAAGCTACGTCCGTATAGCCCTGCTTCAGCAGATGTCCGGTCAGCATTGCCCCTCCTGCCTCATTGTTACAGTCAACCCAGGCTCCTGCAGATGGCAGCTCCCCTATGGAAACGTAAGGGAACCCGAGCCTGTTCAACTCCGCACACATCTCCTCAGTCAGCACCGAAGTGTTGGCGATAATACCGTCAACCCGTTTGCCCAGCACCAGAGAGCTCAGGAAGCCCCCTTCCGGATCACTGTTCTGGACATTGGCAATGGTCAGATCATACTTTAACGTACCTAGCACGCTTTCAATACCTCCGATAATGCTGTAAAAGAACTGGTTCAGGAATTCACTTTCTTTGGACATATCAATCAAGAGGCCGATGGTGGAGCTGTTTTGTCTGGCTAACCGGGTTGCCGTGCTGCTTGGGGTATAGTTCATCTCTTTCATGATGGCCCTGACCCTGAGCTTAGTTTCCTGTGAGATTCTGGGGGAATCATTCAGCACCTTGGATACGGTCGACTTGGCAACCCCTGCTGCTCTTGCAACATCAGTAATGGTAACTTTCATAATCAATCCTCTCGCCATAACGGAATTTGTACAAATGGCAGATGTAAGTTGGTGCAGTTCTGCTCTTTTTTCAAAAGAAACAGGATCGGCAGTGTATGGGGAGTATGAATGAAAATGAGCTGCAGGTTATGAACTCATTTTGCGGCGTTACTTTGCCATAATAACAGAGTTCGTGCAAATGTGATAATTCACGCGTTTAAATCCTATCGGTCCAAAAGATTGATTTCATTACAGCACAATACAGAAGGAGACTGTAAAATATGCCTAACCGCTGGTTTTTGTATCATACTGCTGAGGATCCCTTTGCGTACCCGGCAGGCGAGGGTATTCTGAAATTGCGTTTATTTGTGCAGAACGGTCTTCAATTGTCCTGTACCGTCATTCACTCGGACCGGTATGATTCACCTGGAAGCGAGGTCCCCCTGCAGATGGAGAGAATCGGCTCAGCCGGAGCCTATGAGATTCATGAAGCTCTGGTCCGGACGGAGACCGGCAAATGCCGGTACTTGTTCCATGCCAGAAATCCCGCCGGTGAATATGTATGGTTCGGGGAGCGCGGGACTTCTGAAAACAGGGAGAGGGCAGGTTCTTTTCAGTTTGCGTATCTGCATGCTCCCGCAGCGCTGGTGTTGCCTGCATGGAGCACGGGAGCCGTTGTCTATCAGATTTATCCCAGCAGCTATAACCGCGGAACCCTGGAAGGCATCACAGAAAAAATGCCCTATCTGCAAAAACTGGGCGTGACCGCAATATACATGACTCCGATTTTTGAATCTCCTTCTGATCATAAATATAATACTTCGGATTATTACAGAATTGATCCCGGCTTTGGAACCAAAGAGGATCTGAAACAGCTGGTGGACGAGGCGCATGCCTGCGGCATCAGGGTTTTGCTGGACGCGGTATTCAATCATGCGGGGGATACCTTTTTTGCCTTTAAGGACGTTCTGGAAAATGGTGAACAGTCCCGTTACAAGGACTGGTTCTTTATCCGCTCCTTTCCGGTGCAGCAGCATCCGTCACCTGCTTACGAGACGTTTGCGAACGGTGTGGCACAGATGCCTAAGCTGAATATGAATCATCCGGAGGTAGCCGATTATATGCTCGCTGTGGCCAAATACTGGGTGCGTGAGGCAGGGATCGACGGGTGGCGCCTGGATGTGGCGAATGAAGTGAATCCGCTGTTCTGGCAGCGTTTCCGGAGGGAGCTGAAGGCTGAATTTCCTGAGCTGCTGCTCATAGGAGAGATTATGCATGCTTCCGGCCCCTGGTTAAGGGGAGACCAGTTCGACGGCGGGATGAATTATGTTCTGCGTGAGGCCGTGCTGGAATTTTTTGCCCAGCAGTCAACAGGACCTATCCGGTTCATGGAGCAGGTGCTGCATCAGGAAGCCCTGTATAATGATCAAGCCAACATGGGGATGTTCCAGCTGCTGGGCAGCCATGATACGCTGCGCTTTCTGACGGCCTGCAAAGAAGGCGGGCGCGGCTGGGACAGAGAGAGCACGGCCATGCGGCGGATGCGGCTGGCTGTTTTTTTTCAGATGACCTATACCGGGATACCGATGATCTACTACGGAGATGAAATCGGCATGGAAGGGGCCACCGATCCGCACTGCCGGAAGCCGATGATATGGCAGGAGCAGGAGCCTGCAGGAGAGCTTTACAAGTGGTACAAGCAGTTAATTTCCTTGAGAAGAAAATATGACACCCTGCAAAAAGGCTCCTTCCGTCCCTGGTTTACGGATGAAGTGCGGGGTGTCGTTGGGTATGTTAGACGCTTTGAGCAGAATAAAACCGGCATGATTATCAATAACTCCCCTAACCATTACCAGCTGCAGCTGCACACCTTCTGTCCGGGCAAAAATGTGCTCACCGACCTGCTGACCGGGCTGACCATCCGGAATACAGGGCGGATTCTTGTCGAAATCGAGCCGTTTGGCTGCCTGATGCTGAACTGAAGCCAGCTGCTGCAGCGCAGGCAGGTTAGTCTTTGGTCAGTTTTTTATTTTTGTTTTTGCGGAGGTCCCGGAACTCCTGATTCTCCCATTGCTTGAGCAGAGGGTAGGGATCAAAGGCCCACTCGGTAATCCCCCGGTCACGGTAAATGCCATAGTGCAGATGCGGCGGGAATTTGCCCTGTGTTCCGGGCTTGCCGTATCCGGAGCTGCCGACCCAGCCGATGGTCTGACCGGGCGAAACGATGTCTCCACGGGAGAGGGATTTCTCAAACCCGGATAGATGTGCGTAATAATGGTAGCGGTTCTCGATATCACGGATACCGATCCGCCAGCCTCCGTACCGGTTCCAGCCTTTTGTTTCCACTATGCCGAAGCAGGTGCTGCGTACGGTCATGCCGTGCGGGGTGAATAAATCGGTGCCTTCGTGAATCCGCGCCCCGCCCCAGCTTCTGCCGGTACCCCAGGTACTGCGGTAGGCATAGGTTGTTCCGACAGGCAGCGGAAAGGCGCTGCCCGACAGATCCAGCCGGCCGAAATGTTCGTACAGCCTGGCGAACTGCGCGATACGCTGGGCTGCGCGGCCGTTACGGTAATATTCCCAGACGCCGATATTGAAGTCGCTTTGCGAATGCCCGTATTTCAGCAGATGGCTGGCCATACTGTACAAAAGGTCAGCGTCATTCTCCGGATCGGCTTTGCCGTCTCCTGAGCCGTCCCGGCCGAAGCCTCCGAAGAACTGGATGGAATCCGGGGATGTGTCCTCCTGGTCGGGATTCAGCGGACCGGACCATACCGGTGCAGGAACGGTAATTCCGCATATCCGCGCAGGAGCTTCCGCATTGGCTTTTTTCTTGGCGATGCTGCGCTCGTATTGGTCTATGGCAGCGAACCGGAACCAGGGGATTCCGGTGGCAGCGCTCATTTGATCATACAGCTCTTTGCGCGCATCAGTCAGGCTGGTTGCACTTCTTACCGGAGCACTGCCGGATCCGGCTTCTGCAAGGCTGTAGTTCCTGGCGGCGTCTGCGGCAGCGGTATGTCCGGCTCCCCACAGCAGAAGAGCTGCAGAGAGGCAGATTACGGCTTTGCGGTTTCTTGTGTTTCTGAACAGGGCCGGCATCATCACTACCTCCTAAGTTCGATTAGCTCCGGATAATTGCTTTTTCTTTAATTTGAGGCAAAATGGCTGTTTTTATCCGTTTCAGATGAAAGCGAAATTTCACAAAAACAGGCAATTGCCGGAATCACATGCTATAATATGAGGCAGCAACTTTCTGCAGGTGAAGCTTATTATTCAGGCGAAAGCGGGGTCTACCATTTTGACTAAGAAAACAGCCAAACAGCCCAAGCCAGACTGGATCAAGATCAAGTTAACAACCGGAGATAACTATCAGGATATAAAAGGCATGATGCGTTCCAAAACTTTACATACAGTATGTGAAGAAGCGCGGTGTCCGAATATTTATGAATGCTGGGCGAACCGCACGGCAACCTTTATGATCCTGGGGGATATCTGCACCCGGGCCTGCCGCTTCTGTGCGGTCAATACAGGACTGCCCACCGAGCTGGATCTGCTGGAGCCGGAACGTGTGGCGGAGGCAGCTGAAGGAATGATGCTGAAGCATTGTGTGGTGACCAGTGTGGCCCGCGATGATTTGAAGGACGGCGGTGCGCAGATCTTTGCCGAAACGGTCGCTGCGATCCGCAAGCGGCTCCCGCTGTGCAGTGTGGAGGTGCTGATACCGGATTTCCTTGGAGACCGGGAGAGCCTGCAGATTGTCATGAACAGCAACCCGGATATACTGAACCATAATATTGAGACCGTGGAACGGATGTCTGACCGTGTGCGTGCCAGAGCCAAATACCGCCGTTCCCTGGAGCTGCTGCGCCGGGCCAAGGAGATGAAGCCGGATATCCCTACCAAATCAAGCATCATGCTTGGGGTAGGCGAGGAATGGGACGAAATCCTGCAGGCTATGGATGATCTGCGGGCAGTGGATTGTGATATATTAACGTTAGGGCAGTATCTTCAGCCCTCACCCAAGCATCTTCAGGTAGAAAAGTACTATCCGCCGGAGGAGTTTGCTCTTCTGAAGGAGGAGGGCCTCCGGCGCGGCTTCAGCCATGTGGAATCCGGTCCGCTCGTCCGCAGTTCCTATCATGCGCATGAGCAGGTCAAGTCTGCTGCGAAGACCCGTGAGGAGCGTTCGGTTCTGAAGTAGCTGGATTTTCTCCATCTAATTTTCATTCAGAAACCGAAATGACGATAGTAGATGGAAAAACTCCATTTAATTGCACCGATTACGCGTGCTAACCTGCTTTTGGCCTGAAATAAGTGGCATAATTCCAACTAACTCCCGCAAAACGTAAGAAATGCCGGAATTAGGTGGAGGAAATCCAACTAGGCTTCAACCCGCTTATTACTTAAACTAACTATTAACTGGGGCGTGTGAAAAGGCCTGGCGTGGAGCCAGGCCGCCGCGTGACGGAGTCACAGTGGTTAGGTTTTTAGTCTTTTGGGTTTTTAGTCTTTGGTTTTTTGGTCTTTGGTTTTTTTGTTTTTAGTTTTCAGATCTTAGGGTTCAGATTCTTAAGGTCTTAAGGTTTTTTGATTTTTGGGGGTGAGAGAGCTGATTTGAGCGTCAGCGAAAGAAGCTCTCGGGAACTGCTGCTGCTCCCCCCGCAGAGTTGATGGAGTCATGGAGAGGGATTTTGAAATTGGAGGAGCGGCAGCGTCCGCCTTTGTTGTCTGATTTCAACCGCAGTGCGGTTCGATCAGGAAATCAGACAACAACAGCGGCCGGAAATTCAAAATCCACCGGAGTGACCGCTCCATCAACTCTCTCCTCTAACTCAAATTGAAAGGCAGGCGACAAACGCTTGATCGTTATAGGTGGAAAAGGCTACGAGCTTGTGCTCGATCATAAGGACGGCTGGAACCCGGAGGCGTTTCGCGGGAGATACAGCGAGGTGCTGGACCGTTACGATTATATTATCGGTGACTGGGGCTACAGCCAGCTGCGCCTGAAGGGCTTTTACCGGGACAACCATCCAAAGGTGAACCGGGATACAGCAATTTCAGGCATGGTGGATTACATTAATGAATACTGCAACTTCGGCTGTGCATATTTCGTGCTGCATAAGCTGAAGGAACTTCCGAAGGACGGTACCTACAAGGACATCCTGGTTAAGGATACCCATACTCCCGAGCCCCGGGCAGAGGACGGCACAGAACAAGCTTCTGCAGAACCGGCAGCTGCGGTCAGAGAGCAGCGGGAGAATCCGGCCAGAACTTCCTCCGGCCAGACGGCAGCAGCCCGAGACAGGGATGCCGGAGCAGGCGGAAGAGATCATTCGGCCAAGGAAAGACCTGTGCGTGAGCATCAAAGCCGGAATCACCGCAGCAAGGAATCCCATCACAAAAAAAACAACCGCCCGCCGCGGGAGAATCAGAATCAGCCGCAGAATACAAACCGTACTGAGGGTTAAACCTTCACAATATTTTATTTAAAAAGAGCCGCAGCAGCCATTTTCATGGCTGCTGCGGCTCTTTTTCTGCTGCACTATATAGATTGAACGTAAAACTAGATTTTGGGAGAAGCGGCGGAGGAGAAGTTTGGAACTGTAGGAGCGCTAGCGTCCGCCTGAAAGCTTTAAAAAAATTATTTTACAGATAATTTCAATTGCTTGGTCCCCGCATTATAGCTCCAGGTCAAGGCCGGGAATTTCTTCTGGAAAGCACTCAGCTCGATATAGATCGTGCTCCCCTTAGAAAGAGCATCGCCCGAGGCCTGGGTAAAGCCGAAGCTTTTGCCTGCACCGTTGGTCAGGACGGCCTTTTTGTTCTTGGCATCCCATGTATAATCACTTTCCATGAGGGCAGACAGTACCTCGGCCGAAGCATAGGTTTTGTTGTTCTGCTTCACCAGGCCGACATTCCCGGCAAAGGGGCTGCCGTTAATATCAAGGATGTGGCTGTCACCGGAGGCTGTAATGCCAGTCATTCCGGCAATTTGCAGGGCCGTAATCAGCTGGGCAGTTTTGCCCTGGATTATAATATCCGGTTTCAGGCCGATATGGTTAAAATCCTCTTTGTTGGGCGTCAGGTATTTCTGGGTTGTCAGCTTCAGCATATCTCCGCCCGACAGAGGCAGCAGGCTTTGAATTCTCGCTTTGCCGAAGGAGCGTGTGCCGACAATAGTAGCCAGCTTGTTGTCACGCAGTGCTCCGGTTAATGCTTCCGAGGCGCTGGCGGTGTATTCGTTGGTCAGTACAACAACTGGTACGCCGATTTTGCTGCCGTCTGTAATCGTTACTGGTGTCAGCGTCCCGCTCTGGTCGGAGGTGTAGAGCATGATGCCTGAATCAATAAATTTGCTGGCAATGTTGTAGGCCGAATCCATATAACCGCCTGTATTGTCCCGCAGATCCAGGACCATTGATTTCATGCCGCCTTTGCGCATACGCTCCAGAACAGCGGCGAATTCTTCATCTGCGGTTTGCGTGAAGCCGCTTATGGAGATGTAGGCGATCTTTTGACCCATCAATTTGCCCGTAACCGAAGTTGAAGCAATGGCGTTACGTGTAACCACTATAGATTTGGAAGCGCCGTTTCTGGACACGAGCAGAGTGACTTTGGTACCGGCAGCCCCGCTGAGCTCATCGCCTTCGGTTTCCAAGACCGGAACCCCGTTGATCTTCAGGATCGTATCGCCGCGCTTCAGCCCTGCTTTCTCTGCCGGAGAACCGGGCATAACCTCCTCGATGTAGAGCTCTTCCGGAGATTCGCTTATGGCCATTTTGATGCCGATACCGACATACTCCAGGTCTACCTGATGCTCAAACTCTTCAGCTTCCGCACTGTCAAAATATTGGCTGTAAGGGTCATTCAGGGTCTCGACCATCCCGTCAATAGCCCCGCGGATCAAGGTGTCCTCATCGACTCCCTCCAGATTATAATTGATCAGGTACTCCATAACCTCATCAATCAAGGCCTTTTTGGAAGCTTCCTGTGCGCTGTCCGCGGCTGATGCAGCCGGTGCAAAAATAACGGACAAAGCCAGACAGCCGCTGAGCACAGCGCCGGCTAATTTAGCTGGTTTCATACATACATACATCCTTTATCTCCGATTTATTAGGGCAGAAGCACCGTCCTGAAGATTAATTGTCGTAATACAGGCTATAAAATTCATCAATGGTCCAGTCATCGCCGGCTGTTTGGGACAGAATCAGAATCTGCGACTGCTTGTAGCTCTCCCCGGTCTCTGCTTCCGTCACGGTAGACTCGGTAAATACAGCTGCTTCGCCTGCAGCAAAGTAATAAATGTTGGAGGCGTCAAGGGTATAGCTGAAATCATAAGCATCAAAGTAGTCCAGCATGTCAGCCTTGAGCGCATCGTCATAGTCTTCACCGTAGGAGGTCATTACGGCAAGGGTCCCGTCTAGGTTCTCTTCAGTCATGGCCTGATAATATTTGCTGACACTGCTTTTAATCGCTGCAGCATCGTTTTGCGGAACAGGGGCCGCCTTCATGCCTTGCTCACGGGTGAGCAGAACGGTGCTGTTCTCCAGGTCCATGCCGGAAATTTGCCATACCCCGTTATTGCGGACAAGGGTATACAGATACTCAATCTGCTCATCCGGGATATAATAACCGCCTGTACGGATTTCCTTCTCGGAGGTATAGACGGTAGCTTCGTTCCCTTGGAGACTGAGGATTTTGAGGCTCTCAATCGTAGTCTTTCTGTCATAGAGTTCAAAACCGGCATCCATCTCGGCTGTCAGATCCGCGTTGCTGCCATCATCAACTATAAGCGAATAAAAGCCGGCTGCATTTTCTTCATTATAATATTTGTTGGACAGTTGGATTAATTCCTTGATGGCTTTCTCGTCGGCTGCTGCGGTGGAGACAGATGTATGGATCTGCACACTTCTGGAAGCAGCTTCCCAGAGGGCTGTACCGCCGGTAGCTTCAGCTACAAAACGGAGAGGGACATAAGTGGTGCCGGCGCGGGTGACCGGAGCTGTGGAGACTTTTTTGACGGTGCCGTTAACGGTTGCCCGGTTGCTTCCGATTTTGAGGCTGATCGTCAGATCGGGGCTTGTACCGGTTACAGTGCCTGTTTTGGCATCCCAGAGCACCTGCAGCCCCAGTTTCTCAAAAATGACCCGGAAGGGTACAAGAACCGAATTATTCTCCAGATACGGAGTACCGGCGGTAAACGAAATATTGCTGCCGTTAATATAGACCTTGATCGGTTTGTCAGCCGCAAAGGCTGGAACGGCCAGCATCAGTGCCAGCAGTCCGGCCCCTATGAATGATACTAATTTCTTCAACAGTTTTCTCTCCCCTTTAATATAGCAGCACTATGTAAAATAGGTTCATTATACCATTTGATTTTTCCCTCTGTCTATCCATTCATGTTAGCTATAGTCAAATAAAATATTAAATATTTCAATGGCAGACAGGCAGAAAAAAAGCCGGGAATGCGGTCAGGCTGCATTGTCCGGCTTAAACATAATCTTCCTCTTATCAGACCAGAAAGGCTTCGCGTACCCGGTTCCAGAAGGGGAACGGACGGTACCTGGCAAAGCTGACTTTTTTGTCAGAGACCTGGCAGCGTACAGAGATCAGATCATCTACGGGAATATTGTTGTGGTCTATGGTGAGCAGCAGGCGCTGATCCTTGCGCGAAAAAATATCACAGTGATGATGCTTCGGCAGCAACAGCGGCGAGCCCATGGTACGGAACACACGATTGTTAATTGAGGCAATCTCGGCAATCTGGAGGGCTTCAATGGAAGGGTGAACCATGGCGCCTCCAAGACTTTTGTTATATGCAGTACTGCCTGAAGGTGTGGAGAGGCACAAGCCGTCCCCGCGGAACATCTCAAAGGTAACATCATTAATGTCGACCTGGATGACAACCGTTCCGTCAACGCCTTTAAGCGTGAACTCATTCAGGGCAATATGCGAGGTGGAACCGGATTTCTTGTGAATTTCCAGCTCAAGCAGCGGGTACTGCACGATGCGCGGTTTATGCGGAGCTGCATCTCCGGTTCCGCACATATAGTCGATCAGCGTCGGGAGTTCTTCGGCCTGCCAGTCTGCGTAGAAGCCGAGGTGGCCGGTATGGACGCCTACAAATGCCAGATTAGGGATCTGGTCGATAAAAGTATGAAAAGCATGCAGCATGGTTCCATCTCCGCCAATCGAGATGACGATTTCCGGAGACTCGGCATCCAGCTCCAAATCCCGCTCCGCCGCCAGCTTGTGAAATTGCTCCGCAAGTTTAATGGACAAGTCGTCTCCGCGGTCCAGAACATAATATCTCAAGATGTACAGGCTCCTTTGTCTGATTCAGTCATACTCCGATCATAATCAATCTTGACCTGGAAAACAATATTTGAACAGGGAAAAGACTGGAACCGCGGAGCTGCCAGAGGACGCTTTTGCAGGTCAGCGGCGCTGCCAAAGGCCTTGCATCCTGCGGAGCAGCAGGATCAGCAGGGACAGAAGTGAAGCAGCAATAAGCAGCATAGCCAGCAGGCTAAGGCTGAAGGCAAATCCTTGAACCGGTGAAGACAGGCCGGCAGCAGCAGGCAATGAACGGAGGGACACGGACAGCCCTGAATTCATCACAGGCTCCCAAAGGATAAGGAGGAGTCCGGCTGCCAGCAGGGCATGAACGAGACGGGCAGCCATAAAAGGCAGGTAACGCAGTCCGGTTCCGTTCAGGATGCTCGCCACCTGGGCATGGACCGATAATCCGCCCCAGGAGAGGATAAAGGCGGCTGCGGCTGCTTTGAACTGCAGGGGAACAGAGGTTGAAGCTTCTCCCGCCGAACGTGCTCCAAGGGTCACCTCGAACAAGCCGCTGACAAGCGCTGCCGACATCTCTTCGGGGAACCCTGCCAGGGAGAGCAGCCGGTCAGTGAACGTGAACAGTGAGGACATAATTCCGGCGCGGTCCAGCAGCTCCATCAGCACGGTGAAGAATACAACCAGCCCTCCAACGACAATAATAAGCTGCAGCGAGGATTGAATGGCTCCTTTCAGCAGCTCGCCAATGCTTCGCCCGTCCTTGCGCCGGGCCTCTGCCATGGAACGCAGTGCCATGCGCAGGCGTCCGGTGTGCAGTTCATTTGAAGCCTCCCGGACTGTAGTACGGGGTGCAGGCTTCCCGGATTGGCTGACTGAATTCGGAGCTTCCTTGTCCCGGCGGCCATAAAATGACATTAAAAAACCGACGATCAGACCCCCGCCGTAGTGGGCAAGCGCAAGTACCAGTCCAAGGGACGCATCATGAAAAAAACCGACAGATACGGCACCAAGCAGGAAAATCGGATCAGAGGAGGTGGTGAATGCAACCAGCCGCTCCCCCTCGACCCGGCTTATAAGCTGCTGCTCCCGCAGTTTGGCGGTTAATTTCGCGCCAACTGGATATCCTGATACGTATCCCATCGCGGCCACAAATCCGCCGGCTCCCGGAATGTTGAACAGCGGGCGCATCAATGGATCAAGCAGGGCGCCGAACAGGTGGACAACGCCAAAGCCGAGCATAATCTCGGAGATGACAAAGAACGGAAACAGGGAGGGGAACAGCACGTCCCACCAGATGGACAGACCGCGCAGTGCGGCGGTCAGCGAGCTTGCCGGATGAACCAGCATCAGCAGCATGCATCCGGCAAGGAGGAGCCCCAGCACAGGGACTGCAAGCCTTTTTAGAATCATAAGCAACGCCTCCAAAGTCTATGGTTAGATGTATGCCCAAAGAAGGACAAACAGCACAAAAAAATAGGAAAGCGGTTGCATTTTTGCGGTGTTTTTTTGCCTGGATTATGATATCATTAAGTTAAATAACGACACCTTTTTTGTAATGATATTAAGGGATGGAGTGATGGTGATGAGCGTAGTTGCCGGAGTTCTTGTTTGTGCGTTTGTATATGTGATCCGGGCCTCCCTCGTCCCCCCTGGTGATGAGGAATTTCGGACCTATTAAATAATGATGACGCTAAACCTAGGTTTAGCGTCTTTTTTTGTTATAATGAACAAAGACATTATATTAATAAGCAGAAAGCGGGTAACCTCCGATGAATCCAAATAAAAGCCTTTATGACAATCTGGGAGGGGCAGAGGGACTTCACCGCCTCGTGGAAGTGTTCTATGCCAAAGTGCAGCTGCATCCGCAGCTTGGCCCGTTATTTCCTGAGGACATTGCCCCTGTCATGGAGAAGCAGTATCAGTTTCTGACCCAGTTCTTCGGCGGTCCTGCGCTGTATTCCGAACTGCACGGCCATCCGATGATGAGAGCAAGGCATATGCACATTCCCATAACGCCTGCCCATGCAGACGAATGGCTGGAATGCATGAAGGAGGCACTGGAGGAGACCGGGGTCCAGGAACCGCTGCGCTCCTTTGTAATCAGCCGCCTGTCCGGTCCCGCACATCATTTTGTCAACACGCCCCAGGAATAATTAGTAGATGATCGTGAAAGGATGAGGGCAGTTGTCAGAATTAATACCCCTGTACTCCATAAAGGTTACATGCTGTAACTGTGAGCATGAATTTACGACCTCACGGGTACGTCCAAGCCTCAAAAGAGCCGTACGCCGTGACAGCGACTTCTGTTCATACTATAAGAATGAGAATCCGGATTATTACGTGGTGCGTGTCTGCCCCAAATGCGGATTTGCTTCTACGGAGAATTCGGCCGACAAGCTGGCTGACTGGCAGCGCAAAGCGTTCCATGAGCAGGTGGGCAGCCGCTGGACCCCCCGTGACTTCGGAGAGAAGCGCAGCCTGGAGACAGCGCTGGAAACGTACAAGCTGGCGCTGCTCTGTGCCCAGAGCATTAACGACAAGAACCGGATTCTTGCCAGTCTTCTGCATCATATTGCCTGGATGTACCGCTATCAGGGAGATGTGGAGCAGGAACAGCGCTTTCTGCGTTATTCACTTGATGAATATATCAAAGTATTCGAAAATGACGGAATGGGCGGAAATGACGCGCGGCTGATGTATCTGATCGGCGAGCTGCACCGCAGGGTAGGAGATTTTTCGAGTGCTGTGAAGTGGTTCTCACGGCTGATTAACGACCAGCGGATTATGGATGCGGCGATGATCCGTGCGGCGCGTGAGCAGTGGACGCTGCTGCGTGAGCAGATGCGCGGGGAGGATACCGATCCGGAAAGGCTGCAGTCCGGGTTCTAGAATAATCCCCACAAAGTGTGGCTTTGCTTCGGCACGTATTCAGGTACTTTGCGGGGACCCCATATCTGTGTTGTTTAAATGAATAAACAAAAGGCGCAAAAAGAGGGCGGTCTCTTTTTGCGCCAGTAAGTCTGTACTGTGAAACTGCCTGCAGCGTTAGCGGACAGCGCGGTCGAACAGCAGATAGTCCCCGTCTGTATCAATTACCGCGAGGCTTACATTGCAGCAGGGGAAGACCAGCAGCTTCTTTTTACCGTCACGGACAGTCTGCAGCTCCTTGGGTCTCATTGGAAGGAGTACGTTCTCCTTGTTGCAGAACGGGCAGTACTGCACGTACATATCGCCCAGGATAATGTCATAAGGCCAGGTGTGGCTAAAAGGAATCATTGCTCATCCTTCTCTTCAGACGCAGCCTCTGCCGCAGATGGTTCTGTGCCCGGCTTCTTGGACAGCTCGGCAATTTTTTGCAGCAGAATATGTTGAGGCATATGCATCAAGTGTTCCAGAGGAACGCCCAGCTGTTTGGATAAGGTGATCGCTGTCTCCGGTGAAATTTGCAGTGGCTTCATGTTGCAGCCCTCCTAAAAGTTTTGTTAGCGTTGCTTCGCTTGGAATGACTTCGGCAAAACTCGCATCGGAAGCATACGCTATATACTTAAAGTTATTCGTACTTCACTTTACCATGGCCTAGGGCCAAATACAAAGAAAACCAAATGAACAAAGGGATGGTGGAATTATGAAACAGTCGTTGTCTCTGACCTGGGAGCTCGATTCAATTTTTCCGGGAGGCTCGGCCTCTCCGCAGTTTGCAGAATTTCTGGCCAAGCTTGAGGCTGATATTGAAAAATTGAGCCGGCAGGTTGCGGATTCCGTACCTCCGGCAGATGTGGAAGCTGCACAATCCTTGGATGAGGTCATTGAGCTGCTGCAGAGCTGTTCAGGCCGTCTGATCCAGGCTTCCGAATTCACCGGTTGTCTCGGGGCACAGAATCAGCAGGACAAGGGCGCAGTGCGGCTCTCCTCCAAGGTAACAGGCATGCGCGCCGGCTTTGAAGGGATCAGCTCGCAATTCGATAATGTGCTGCGACTGACGCCGGATGACGTATGGTCGGCCTGGATGAAGCGTCCGGAGACGGCTCCGCTCGCCTTCGTGCTCAGTGAGAGCCGTGATCTGGCCCGTGAAAAAATGAGTCCGGAGCTGGAGAGCCTGGCACTTGAGCTGGCAGTTGACGGATACCACGGCTGGAGCGAGCATTATGAAACGATCGTCAGCTCGATTCAGATTCCTTACGAGGATGAGGAAGGGACGCAGCAGCTGTCTGTCGGCCAAGCCTTTAACAAGCTGGATGATTCCGATCCGCAGGTCCGCGCGGCCATGTTCCGCAAATGGGAAGAGGCCTGGTCCGGAGCGGCAGACTTCTGTGCAGATACGCTTAACCATCTGGCAGGCTTCCGTCTGAACCTGTACAAAGGCCGGGGATGGGATGATGTGCTGAAGGAGCCGCTGGCCATTAACCGCATGTCGCAGCAGACGCTTGATAAGATGTGGGAGGTCATTACCGAGAGCAAACCGGCACTTGTCTCCTACCTCCAGCGTAAAGCCAAGGTGCTTGGACTTGAATCCCTGGCCTGGGTTGATGTGGATGCACCGGTCGGACAATCCTCCGGCAAAATATCGTATGAACAGGCGGCAAACGACATTGTTGCGCAATTCCGCAAGTTCAGTCCGAAGATGGCGGATTTTGCCGAGCATGCATTCGACAACAACTGGATTGAGGTTGAAGACCGTGCGGCCAAACGCCCCGGCGGCTTCTGTGTTTCCTTCCCGGAAAGCAAAGAGTCGCGCATCTTCATGACTTACAGCGGTACCCCGTCCAATGTATCGACACTTGCCCATGAGCTTGGACATGCTTATCATTCCTATCTGCTGGATGACCAGCCGTATTTTAACCAGAATTACGCCATGAATGTAGCGGAGACGGCTTCTACTTTTGCAGAGGTGATTGTGGCTGATGCGCAGGTGAAGGCGGCGTCCGGCAGCGAAGAGAAGCTGGCACTGCTCGAAGCGAAGATTCAGAACAGTGTGGCTTTCTTTATGAATATCCATGCCCGCTTCCTGTTCGAGACACGGTTTTATGAGAAGCGCAAGAAAGGTCTTGTGAATGCTGAAGAATTGTCAGCGCTGATGGAAGAGGCGCAAAAGGAAGCCTTCTGCGGCGTGCTGTCAGAGTATCACCCGCATTTCTGGGCGTCCAAGCTGCATTTTTACGCTACAGATGTGCCGTTCTACAACTTCCCTTATACTGTCGGTTATATGTTCAGCACAGGGCTGTACCGTCTTGCGCTGCAGGAAGGGCCATCCTTCGCTGACAAGTATGATAATCTGCTGCGGGATACCGGTGTGATGACCCTTGAGGACCTGGTATCCAAGCATCTCGGGGTTGACCTCTCCGAAGCGGATTTCTGGCAGGGGGCTGCTGATCTGATTATTGCGGATATCAATGAATTTTTGGAAATGACCTCGCAATTTGCCTGAGAATATGTCTGAACTGAGACAAATTCATATTATTTTGAATAAGTAAAATGAAATACATGAAGTAGAAATACGCAAAAGCCCCTGTTTAGGGGCTTTTTTGGACTGCTTATATGTCGAAATATCTCATATTGTGATGTGGAATACCTTGTTTTTTTATGAAAACACGCATATATAGGGATATTCACCCAATTATGTTGAATAATGTTGTACGCCATAAGTTACTGTCCTATAATGAGCCTAAAGCCTTATATAAGGGCTGCTAAGAACATTTGCGAAGCAGGTTTTATGTCATGAAATGAAGTGAGTAAGCCACGTTCATAATCTAAGTTGATGCTTATGGAGCACAACAAAACTTTTAGGGGGATCTCTATGTTAAGAACGGAACAGCTATCGCTTGCAAGACAGGTGGATTTGGTATTCAAGGAGCTGCAGGAGGAATTGTCGGGATTATCTTCGGGTACAGTGTTCATACAAATCAGGAATAATGCCATCGGCAAATTTGGCATCCGCCATAATCCGTTAACCGGGCGGAGCGGGGCATTTACGGCAGCGGAGGAGGGGCTGACCCCGGGACAGCAATCCTCTTTCCGTCTTATGGCGCTGGAGAGCCTGAAATACAAGCGGCGCTGGACCCATGGCGAAATCAGCTATGAGTTTGCCGTCCGCCAGGGAATGATAGTTGTCGATGCCACCCTGGAGTCTAACTACAATATGGCCAACCTGATGATAAGGTACCCCCGCAATCCTCAGACTGCCGAGTCCTCTGACCAGTCTTACGGCTGATGATTACATAGAACCAAAAAGCCCGCCTGCGCTTCGGCGAGAAGCGCAGGCGGGCTGTAAAGCTTCTCCGGCTTCAGGCCAAAGCCTGCCGGATCAATCTACTTAAGATAAGGCTGTGTTACGCACGACCGGACAGTTGTTGCTCTGCCAGTTGTACAAGACGTTTAGTGATGTAACCTCCCAAAGAACCAGTTTCGCGGGAAGTATAGTTACCGTAGTAACCATCTTGTGGAATCGTTACTCCAAGCTCTTGAGCTGCTTCAAATTTCAGTTGTTGCAGCGCTGCAGTCGCTTGTGGAACGACCAGGTTGTTACGGCTGCTACGACCTTGACGACCTCCTTGACCTGCTTGACCCATGTGTGTCACCTCCTTCGTCCGTTGTGAAGATAGTATGGGCGCGAGGTGAGCAAATCATGCACGGTTTCGGAAGTTTTTAAGGATGGTAATTATATGCAATTCAAAGGCTGGGATAGATCATCTCAAGCGCACTGTTCAATACCAGTGTCTGACCCGGCTCCAGCGTGATAATTCCGGTAAAAGAAGAGTCTTTGTGAAGGTTGGGCCCGTTGGGCAGCCAGGTGTAGGGTTCAATGCACAGAAACTGTTCCGCCTGTCCTTTGGTATAAACAACCCAGTGGCGGAAATAATCCGGATCTGCAGTATAGCGGAGCCCGTATCCGTCATCACGCAGCAGAAGAGCTTCTGCAGGCTGCCCGTCCGCGATCCGCAGCACTGTATCCAGGTTCTTGCCTTGAAGATTCAGCTTCCCGTTCAGGGACTGGAGGCTGCCTAGCGGAAGCAGGTTGCCGCTGGTCATGAGCTCACTGTTCAATTCATACACGCTGTCAGCAGGCAGGCTCAGATTCCAGCGTTCAGGTTCGCCGTCAATCATGAACCAGGTGTGGTAGCCGATGCCAAAAGGAATCCGCCGGTCTCCCAGGTGAGTAATTTTGAGGTTCTGCTGGAGCCGGGCATCCTGAAGCCTGAAGGTCATTTCAAGCTTAAGCGGTGCAGGCAGCTGCCTCATCCATTGCTCATCATCCGCTGTCTTGAACTCTGTAGTTACTGCGCAGCCGTCCTCGTCCTCTTCAATATCACTGACGCACCAGGACTGCTTGCGGTGGAGGCCGTGAATATGATGGTCTCCGGGCGCGTTCCTGTCGAACTGGTAGCTTGTGCCCTCAAAGCTGAACTGACCCTTGTCAATCCGTCCGGGCGGTACCAGCAGCGGCATGCCGAAATGGTACGGCTTCTCCAAATAATAGTCCAAGTCGCTTTCATCAGGCCGGCGGAGAATTTCCCGGTTCTCCTTGTGGTCCCACATGGAAATCACGTTGTTTCCCAGTCGCGGCAAAAGCGTGACATCCAGTTCACGGCTATGCAAAATGTAGGTGTCATACCCGCACCACTGCCCTTTGGTCACCTGTTTCATGAGAGATATGCTCCTTTAACTTAACTTTATCTGATAGAACGCGGATACCTTTATCATAACAGATTTATCTTTTACATGGATAAACGATTTGACAACTTCCCTGTATCGCTCTATGATGAATGCAATCATAAATGATGACAATGTGATGACAGGGACAAGTAAGCGGAAATTGCTTCTTCAGAAAGCCGGTGGGTGATGCGAACCGGTAGAACACTTCCGGCTGAATGGACCCTTGAGCGCCGAGCTTGAACAGGCTGAGAAGCCCCAGTAGACCGGCCGTCTCTTCCCCGTTAACGGAAGCCAAGGCTGTATTGTTTACGTCCCTACACAGGGGAGCAGACAGCGAATAAGGGTGGTACCACGGTCTCACGTCCCTTGCGGATGTGGGCTTTTTTGTGTTCCTGGAAGATGGATTTTAAATTTATGGAGGGTGTATTTTATGAGTAAAAAAGTATTGTCAGGCATTCAGCCCAGCGGTTCACTGACACTCGGAAACTATATTGGCGCGATCAAAAATTTCGTGAAGCTGCAGAAGGAGCATGAGTGCTTCTTCATGGTCGTGGATCTGCATGCCATTACGGTTGCCCAGGACCCCGCAGCGCTCCGCGAGAATTCTGAATCTGTAGCTGCACTGTATCTTGCGGCAGGTATCGACCCTAAAATTGCGAACGTCTATATGCAGTCCCATGTAACGCAGCATGCCGAGCTGGGCTGGATTTTGACAACGCTGACTGCAATGGGCGAGCTGGAACGGATGACCCAGTTCAAGGATAAATCTTCCGGAAAAGATTCAGTCGGAGCGGGCCTGTTCGTGTATCCTTCGCTGATGGCTGCCGACATTCTGGTCTACAATGCCGATCTGGTACCGGTTGGTGAAGACCAGAAGCAGCATCTGGAGCTGACCCGTGATCTGGCCGGACGGTTCAATCACCGGTTTGGCGATTTCTTTACCGTACCGGAACCGTACATTCCGGAAGTGGGGGCCCGGATTATGTCCCTGGATGATGCCGGTAAAAAAATGAGCAAAAGCAACCCGAATGCCGGCAGCTATATTGCACTGCTGGATCCGCCGGATGTCATCCGCAAAAAAATCAGCCGGGCAACAACCGACTCGGGCCGTGAAGTGGTGTTCGATCCGGCGAACAAGCCGGAAATCAGCAATCTGATGAGTATTTATGCCGAATGCTCCGGGCTGAGCCTGCAGCAGATTGCCGACCAGTATGAAGGGCAAATGTATGGCGGATTCAAGAAGAACCTTGGTGAGGTTCTTGTAGCGACGCTTGAACCGCTCCAGCAAAGATACCAGGAAATCCGGAGCTCCGGTGAGCTTGGCAATATCCTGGCTGAAGGTGCTGAGCGTGCCCGGATTGTGGCAGCGCAGACGCTTGCCGGTGTTAAGGAGCGGATGGGCTTCCTGCCTGTACGTTAAGAGGATTGCCCGGCGCTGCCTTCCTGCCTGCGTCTCAGTTTAGCCTTGAGGATAAATCCCCAGCCGATATTCAGGATACAGAGAACGCCAAGCAGCAGTGAAATCCAGATGTTAAAGCTGATCGAAATTGAAGCAGCCGTAAGAATGAGAATTGAAGAGCATGCGAACCAGAGTGAGAGACCTTTGCCCATAAATGTCAGCCTTCCTTTCTGAATAACAGTCTGAATAATCCCGCAGCGCTCCCGCGCTGCGGGATTTTGGTATGTGAGATACAATGGCCGGCTGTAACGGATTGATTCACTTTTTTAAAGTGTAAACGCTTTATGGTGATTGTGCCTTAGAAGCGGATTGGCGTCAAGTGGCGGAATATCTCCATACAGCAAAAAGAGATGCCGGCAAGCCGGACATCTCTTTCTGATCCTTAAAGTTTGACTGTTCCCGGATCGATAGCGAACCGCTCGTCAAGCTTCTCGCTGCTCAGCCAGCCTACATAGGTATTCAGCGCGTTGTATTGATGGTCCATGACCAGCACGGCGACGAAAGGGAATTGCTTGCGGTGTAAATAACGCACATCTCCCCAGCGTACAATATAGCCTGAGGGCAGTTCCTCAACCTCGGCCACAGCATAAGAAGTGAAGTACAGGAAAGCCTGGATATCCGGATGGGACTTGGAATGCTCAACCGCGGGGTGAGTGGAGCACACCGCATGTTTGAACCATTCCAGCCGGCCTCCGTTCAGCAGGCCGACATTGTAGCTGCCGTCCGTCTTTGCTTTGACCACATTCCAGCGGGTCGGTGAGATTGTAGGTATAACGTAATAGCGGTCGCCTGCATCATGGTGGACATCCTTGTTTTTGATATTCCGGGTAATCCGGGCATGCACAATAGTCCGCCATATATAGTAAAGCACAGTACAGGCATACAGTGATACAAACAGCGGCGCCGGAGGAATAATCCCGGTGATCCAGAGTATAATGGCTGCCGTGTGGCTGCCGAATATAAACGGATCAAAGATATGGATAATATTCCAGGCAATCCATTTCTCTGTGAATGGGCGGGCTGCCTGGGTACCGTACGTATTGAACAGGTCGGAGAACACGTGGACGGCGACGCCGATGAAGCTCCACAGTGCAATATGACTTAGAGAAGTCCCGTCCGTCAAACCGAATACCGGTCCGATAACCAGTGTGATTAAAGCCGGCCACAGCAGCAAAAAGGGCAGTGAATGGGTAATGCCCCGGTGGTTGCGGATATACAGCGCGTTGTCCTTGAGGCGCAGTGCAGTGTCGGCATCCGGTGCCTGTGAAGCCAGAATAGTGGCCACCATTACAGCCGCGGCCAGTCTCGGTTCGGAGGCGACAACAGGGTCAACGAAGGACAGACCGGCGAGTCCCAGGCCCATGACAAAATGTGTAGCGGTATCCATTGGCAGATCTCCTTTGTACGGAAGTTCTCTATTAATAACTACCCATTTTTGCGTTCAGTTATTTAGGAAGGAGTAAATAAATAAATTCACGTAATTGTCGAATTGATGAACATCTTGGTCAATGATTGTCAAAGTCTTTCGCGGTTTGTTATGATAAACTTAACAGCGGAGCGGATAACTTTCTCAATAAAGAACGTTGATTCCGACTCCAGCGGAACGTCAGAAGTCCCTAAGAAGGAGGAACACCAAAACGTGGACAATCAAATAAGATATCAAGCTTCTTCTGATTCCGCAGCCATGTCTGCCAAATCGCCCCCGGAAGGCGCCAGCTGGCGCGATTTTATTACGGTCACCAAGCCGGGTATTATCCGCTCCAATCTGATCGCCGCATTTGCAGGATATTGGGTGGCATCAGGCTGGGACGTGCAATACGGCAAACTGATTTTAACGTTGCTCGGCACGATGCTGGTGATGGCCTCGGCATGTGTCTTTAATAACTATTTTGACCGTGACCTGGATATGAAGATGGAAAGAACCCGGGAACGCGGTCTGCCTACCGGAAGACTGAAGCCAAACACGGTGCTGCTGTACGCCATCGGGCTGGGCATAGCCGGTCTGGCCGTGCTGTTTGCTTTTTGCGGAGTGCTTGCAGGGCTGTTCGGCATTGTCGGCATGTTCGTGTATGTAGTAGTGTACACCCTCTGGCTCAAAAGAACATCCACCTGGAGCACCTCGGTAGGAGCGATCTCAGGTGCCATGCCTCCGGTTATCGGCTATGTGGCTGTTACGGGCAAGGTTGATCTCGGTGCCTGGCTGCTGTTCGCCATGCTGTTCCTGTGGCAGCCGCCCCATTTCTGGGCGCTTGGCATCCGCCGCAAGGAAGAGTACAGAGCCGCGGGCTTTCCGCTGCTTCCGGTAGTCAAAGGAACACGGCGCACGAAGTTCCAGATGATTCCTTACGTGGCGCTGCTGCTGCCGATTCCTGTACTGATGTACGTATACGATTATGCCGGTATTTTCTATCTGGTCATTTCAACCGCCCTGTCTCTGGCGTGGCTGTATCTGACCCTGAACGGCTTCAAGGCGAAGGATGACGATGCCTGGGCCAAAAAGAACTTCTTTTTCTCCATTAATTATCTGACAGTCAGTCTGATTGTACTTGTACTGAATACGATTCATGGTTAAGAAGGGAGAATGCCTGTGCAGACCTTGAAAAAATACAAATGGACCTGGATATTGCTCGTGCTTGCCTTGGGAATGGCTGTTTATCTGGTGGCTGATTCCACGGCTTTCGGCAAAGAAAAACTGCCGGTGATCGGGGAGGTACAGGATTTCTCCCTCGAAAATGTGGACGGTGAGCAGATTACATTAGCTGATACGCAGGGGAAGGCGAGGCTGGTCTATTTCTTTTTCACGGAATGCCCGGACGTTTGCCCTATAACCACCTTTATGCTGTCCCAGACGCAGGATCTGCTGAAACAGGACGGCAGCTTCGGTAAGGACGTGGAGTTTGTGTCGGTCTCCTTTGACCCGGAAAATGACACACGTGAGGCGATCAAGGCATTTGCCGACCGTTTCCAGGCCGATTATAACGGCTGGTACTTTCTGCGCGGGGATCAGGAGCAGGTGAGGAAATTGGCGGCTGATTCTTTTAAAGTGTTGATTGCCGGCAATAACAAGGATAACTTTGCCCATGCCAATCTTATTGGTCTGGTGGACCGTGACAACCGCCTCCGCGGGCTGTATGACGCAGGGGATACGGAGAATGTGACACCGGAGTTTCTGGCGGATACCGTGAAGGATTTAGCACGTGAATAAAAGATGTGAGATAGTCTGAAGCCATTGTCAGCGCATTATGCGCAGGCGGTGGCTTTTTTATTTAATGGGCTGGAGAAAGGTAACGGGAGATTAATTTAAGTGAGTTAACAACGTTTCACTGGAACGTATGTTATGAAGAAGTCTGCCTTCTTGTTCTTGGGAATGCTATTGGGCTTAGTTGGAATTTCTCCGCCTAATTCTTACCTTTTCCTTCATTTATGATCTTTAGCTGGAAATTCTCCATTTATTTCGCCGCAGAAAGGCTTCAGGAGACTTATCCGGTACATTTAAGTGGAGTCTTTCCCGCTAATATTGTAATAACGGTATTTGGCGGAGAGTTAGATGGAGAAATTCCTCTTATATAGATTGAATTTGAAAATATCCTATAAGGAATAGTGCGGAGGAGGAGTTTAGTTTGGAACTGTAGGAGCGATAGCGTCCGCCTGGAATTTTTCCGTAGGAAAGCTTTCTTTAGAAGCATAGGCAGTCTGCAGATTTAGCGGCCGGAAGTCCAAACATACTCTGGAGTCACGTCTATTCAAATAGAAGAATCACAAGTTCAATCAATATTGGTTTAAATAATCCAATTTAATCCTTCGGGGGATATATCAGGGAGACTCATTTTTATGATTCTTTTGTCTTAAAAGTTACAAAAAGGTTACAATAAGGTTACGGAAATGCAAGGGAGTAAAGACCTGTTTTTGGTCTGTTTTCAGCTAACTTTCAGGAAAATTTCAGGTGATTTTCAGTTTTTAAGGATACAGGGCGCTTTCCGTTACCAGAAAATGTCGGATGCAAGACAAGAAAAAGTACGCTAAGGTTATACCCGGCCTTTCAAAAGCTGCCTGTGCTCATGAAAGCATCGGGCACATACAGACATGAAGCTTATACATATTCCAGCAATATGAGACGGGGGGAGGGGACCTGGTTACTGCGAATTGCCGCTCCACAAGGAATGCCAAACGCTGGACAGACTGGAATGTGAGGACAGGCCGGCAGAAAGAGACAGAGACAAGAGAAAGTGACATCTAGGAGGAACTACAGAACATGAAAATATCGCTCAAGTTTCATGCGGTAATTGCCGCCGTTACGCTCAGCATATCCATACTCGCGCCTCTGCAGATGGCCGGAGCGTATGCTGCCAGCCCGTGGCTGGACTCATCGCGTTCTCCGGAAGAACGTACGAAATTGCTGCTGCAGCAAATGACCACTGAAGAAAAAGTTGATTTTGTTACAGGGAATGTAAATAATTTTTATGGCTTCTATAATGATTCACTGGAGCGGCTGGGGATTCCCGCACTAACGATGGCCGACGGGCCGACAGGCGTGCGTATTGCCAATCCTGATATCCAAAACAAGAAATCCACCGCATTCCCGACACCGATCGCCCTTGCCGCAACTTGGGACACCAAGGCAGCAGCCCTATACGGTGACCTGGTCGGAGAAGAAGCGTTCAATACAACACATAATGTCCTTCTGGGACCGGGGCTCGACATCGCCCGGCTGCCATGGGGCTCGCGTAACTTCGAATCGCTCGGGGAAGATCCGCTGCTGCAGTCCAAGCTGGGAGTGGCTTATGTAAATGGTGTGCAGAGCCACCCGGTCATGGCGACAGCCAAGCACTATCTGCTTAACAACCAGGAGACGGACCGCTTTACCGTGGATTCCGTGGCCAGCGAACGTGCCATAATGGAGATTTACTCCAGACCGTTCGCTGCGGCTATCCAGGAGGCGGACCTTGCTTCGGCCATGTGCTCTTTTAACAAGATCAACGGTACTTCTGCCTGTGAGAGTGAGTATGCATTGACTGATGTCCTGAGGGATAAACTGAACTTCCAGGGCTTTGTCATGAGTGACTACGGCGCTAATCTCAGCACCACGAAATCGGCGCTGGCCGGCCTCGATCTGGAGACACCGGGCGAGCCGTACGGTAAATGGGGAGATCAGCTGTTGACCGCCGTGCAGAACGGTGAGGTCAGCGAAGAGCAGCTTGATCTTATGGCCGGAAGAACTTTGACACAAATGTTCGACAAAGGCTTGTTTGACAGCAAACCGGTTAATGTCCAGATTCCGGCGGAAGAGCACGGAAAGGCGGCGCTTGATATTGCCGAGGACAGTCTCGTGCTGCTGCAGAACAAGAACAAAGCTTTGCCTTTGAATGAGGACAAGCTGAAGTCGATTGCCGTCATCGGTCCTGATGCTGACAAGTATGCTACGGTCGGAGGAAGCTCGCTTGTTACTCCAACGTACACGGTCAGTCCGCTGGATGCCATTAACGAACGTGCAGGCAAAGGAATTAAGGTCAGCTATGCGCCGGGTACGGATCCGGTATCGACCGGCGATATCGTCAACGGTCCTTCCGCAATTCCGTCAACGGTTCTGACTCCTGCTGGGGGCGGTGAAGGTTCCGGTCTTACCGGTGAATACTGGCCTAACAACAAGATGGAAGGCGAGCCTACACTTACCCGGACGGACGGCCAGGTGAATATGAATCTTGGCTTCTATAACTTTGACGGATTGAACGGACAGTCCTCCAAGCTGCCGCAGACGCCGGGTAATCTGAACAGCATGATGTCTGCGCGCTGGAACGGTTACCTGACTGCTCCAAAGACAGGCAAGTACAATCTTAGCCTGACCAGTGTCGGCAGCGGCAAGCTGTATCTGGACGGCAAGCTGCTGATCGACAGCGACGGAACGACATTGAAGACCGAAAAAGCGGCTGTAACCCTGACTAAAGGGGAACGCCATGAGGTTAAAATTGAATACAAAACGTACTACAAGGAAGGTGCATCCACCGACTTCGGCGGTACGGTCCGGTTTGGCTGGGAGCCGCCGGCGGGTGCCGTTGAAACGAAGATGCAGGAAGCCGTTAATCTGGCCAAAAAATCGGATGTTGCCGTTGTAGTTGTACGTACCTATGAGAGCGAGGGCTACTTCGACCGTTCGGATCTCGATCTGCCCAACAATCAGGACCGTCTGATCTCCGAGGTGGCCGCTGCCAACCCTAATACAGTTGTGGTGTCCATGAGCGGAAGAGCGGTCGAAATGGACGGATGGCAGAATAAGGTGAAGTCGATTGTTCAGGCCTGGTACACTGGACAGGAGCAGGGTAACGCCATTGCACGGGTGCTGTTCGGAGATGTGAACCCGTCCGGCAAGCTGCCGGTCACGTTCCCGGTTGATGAAGGCAGTACGCCGGTATCGTCACCTGAGCAGTTCCCGGGAGTGAACGGCAAGTCCGAGTACAGTGAAGGCGTTATGGTTGGCTACCGCGGTTACGAGCAATCCGGAATCAAGCCGGCGTTTGCTTTTGGACACGGCTTGTCTTACACAACCTTTGACTACCGCAATGTGCATGCGAACGTAAGCGGCAAAGGTACTGGCCGCAAAATGACGGTATCCCTGAATTTGCGGAATACCGGAAAAGTCACGGGGGCTGAGGTAGTCCAGGTGTATGTAGGTCAGCTGCCGACCAAGGTTGAGACTGCACCGAAGCAGCTGGCCGGATGGGCCAAGGTAGAGCTGAAGCCTGGCAAGCAGCAGCGCGTTCAGATTGAGCTGGATTCCAAAGCACTGTCCTATTGGGATGAGAAATCAGACAAGTGGGTAATGCCTTCCGGTAATGTGCCGGTTTATGTCGGCAGCTCCTCGGATGATATCCGTCTGAAGACCAGCTTGACGATTAAATAGGATTTAAATGAACTGACACAAATTCACGGAGCCGGGGGGTGGAACCCCCGGCTTCTTTTCTTACAAAATAACAAAGGAGGTATCCGGATATGCGCAGACGGAAGCTGCTGCTGCCGGCCGCCGCTGTCGCAGTCGTGCTGACAGCGGCGGCCGCAGTAGAACTGTTCGGATTCATGTATCAGCCGGGAGAGCCTGATAAGAAGCCCCCGGCCCCGGTACAAGTGCAGGCTTGGGTGACCACAGCGGACCAGTCCAGCCTGCTTGCTCCCGGGGAGCCGTTCTTTTTTACGGAAGGGTCTGCCGGCGGTGCTGATTCGGGGCAAGGAGACAGTGAGCCGGGACAGTCCTCTGCTGAGCTGCCTGTAATTTCGGTGAATCCGGAAGAGGAGTATCAGACAATGGACGGCTTTGGCGCATCTGTTACCGGCTCCTCCGCGTTTCTGATCAATAAGCGGATGTCCGCTGCACAGCGTGATGACCTCTTGAAGGACCTGTTTACACAGCAGGGGATACGCCTGACGTTTGTCCGCCACTCTATCGGCGCTTCTGACTTTTCGGTGGACGCCGAAGGCAATCCTGCGAGCTACACCTATGATGATTTAGAGTCCGGGGAGGATTACGGGCTGGAGCGGTTTTCCGTCGCCAAAGACGGGGATGTGACAGGACTGCTTCAGCGTATTATTAGCGTGAACAATTACGTTAAAGTGATGGGGACGCCCTGGACTGCTCCGCCCTGGATGAAATACGGTGAGCAGATTTTTGGCGGGTGGTATTTGAACTATGCCGAGCCGCGCGTATATTCCGCTTATGCACAGTATTTGGCACGCTATATTAAAGCCTATGAGGCCTTGGGAATTCCCGTTTATGCGGTGACCGTGCAGAACGAACCGGAATTTACGACACCGGACTACCCCAGTATGAGCATGGGAGCGGAGGAACAGGCCAGGTTCATCGGAGATTACCTTGGACCGGAGTTCAGCAGAAACGGAATCACCACTAAAATTGTGGCATTCGACCATAATTGGGATATCGCAGAAAGCTATGTCGATAGTGTGCTGGGGAATTCACAGGCCAATGACTACACTGACGGTACGGCCTATCATTGTTATGCGGGCTCGCCTGAAGCGATGAGCAGGGTGCACGAAGCTTATCCCGATAAAGCTATTTATGTAACGGAATGCAGCGGAGGCGCATGGAGCGAGGATTTCGGCGGCAATTTGGGCTGGCTGATGTCAAAGCTGATCATCGGCGGGCCGCGCAACTGGGCGAAGACCGTCCTGCTGTGGAATCTTGCCCTTGACTCTGAAGGAGGGCCGCAGAACGGGGGATGCCGGAATTGCCGCGGGGTCGTAACAGTAGACGGCGGAGAGGAGAAAGGCTATTCCCGGAATGTGGAGTATTATGCTCTGGGACATGCCAGCAGGTTCGTCGATCCCGGTGCAGTCCGGATCGGCTCGTCGCAGAATGACGGGATCGAGAATGTTGCCTTCCGTAATCCCGATCATTCGCTCGTACTGATCGCACTGAATACCTGGGATGAGAACCGGACGTTCAAGGTGCAGTGGGAAAATCGCATGTATACCTTCACACTCCCGGCCCGTGCGGCCGCAACCTTCAAATGGGATACAGAGCAGGATTAAGCACGTGAATGAATATGACGCCAAAAAAGCCATTATCTGCGTAACATGCGCAGGCAATGGCTTTTGCCGTGTCGGAAATACTGCCAGTTGCAGCAGTATACCTGTATCAGTCGATCTGTTCTTACGCTCTTTGTTTTCTGACCGGATCATGATCACGAAGCAGCCAGATGTGGAAGAAGTATTCGAACACCCCTGCCAGCAGCGTAATAATCAGCATGTCGCCGAATGAAAGTGTCCACTCCGCGGCCTCTCTGATGACCCACAGACTCAGAAAGACCAGCACAGCATCCGATACAGTGGCAATAATGTTATTGGTTTTCGGGAGAATGACAAGATCACCCAGCAGATAAGCTACAATCCCGATGCCCAGAGCTGCGAGCAATGCGTAACCTACTGTCGCATTTGACAGCGCCACCAGAAGAGCTGTAATCATAACACCGTGCACAAGCAGTTTAACGATCAGCTTTTCCATCTTTGTTGCCCCTTTCGTGGTTGAATTGTCTTCTGGATATGTTATAACCCTCTATTTCCTCCGGTAAACGTCATTTAACGGCATTGATTTTTTTTGCGGCCCCCTTTAAATAATCTCCTTTTTTTCTTTCATTAATGCACCATTCAGCGCAGTGAAGCCAGGTAAAGAGAAAGTTTTTTGACTGCTCCGGGGGTGATTGACCAAGAACTGGCAGGGGTAAGACATAGAGGAACGCAACACGTAACCTACATGATGAAGGAGGAAACCATAATGTTTTTTCACATCAAAGAACTTCAATTTCGTGCAAAGCCTGAAAAGCCGGACCCGGTCTACGCCAGAAAGCTGCAGGAGGTGCTTGGCGGACAGTTCGGTGAAATGTCGGTAATGATGCAGTATTTGTTCCAGGGCTTCAACTGCCGTGCTGAACAGAAGTACCGCGATATGCTGCTCGACATCGGGACTGAGGAGATTGGTCACGTGGAAATGTTGTGTACCATGATTGCGCAGCTGTTGGACGGGGCGCCTGCAGACCAGGTGGATGAAGCGGCCAAAGACCCGCTTATCGCCTCTGTACTTGGCGGCATGAATCCGCAGCATGCCATTGTATCGGGCCTTGGCGCTGCGCCTACAGACAGCAACGGCTTCCCTTGGAACAGCCGTTACATTGTCTCCAGCGGACATTTGCTGGCTGATTTCCGTGCCAATCTGAACGCGGAATCACAGGGCCTGCTTCAGGTGGTCCGCCTGTATGAACAAACTACAGATCCCGGCGTGCGTGACATGCTGCAGTTCATGATCTCCCGGGATATTCTGCACCAGAACCAGTGGCTGGCTGCGATTGAAGAAATTGAGGCCATCGACGGTCCGATCGCTCCGGCATCCTTCCCGCGTGAGCTGACCGTGGAACCGGCGACACGCCAATTCATGAACTTCTCGGCTGGTGAAGAGAGCAGCCTGGGAGCCTGGGCCAACGGCCCGCTGCCGGATGGTACGGGCAATTTCGAATATGTACCGAAGCCGCAAGCGATGGGCGGCGTTCCGGTGCTGAACACTCCGGCGGATCATCAGCACTCGGTACCGGGTACTGGACCGTATGTGGTGAATAAAGGCAAAGCTTAATTGCCGTAAAATAACAGGCTCCCCATACAGCAGGCAGCAATGAGTGCCGCTGTATGGGGAGCCTTTTTTGATACATATATTTTGACGCCTATATTAATAGAACGGGAACGGCTGCGGGTAGACAATGTACTCTTCCAGTCCTGCTTTTTCGAGCTGGGTAATATTATACTCGTCAGGAGTGCCTTCCACTCCGGCATATCCCCTTCTTGTATAGATATGAACGGCATCCGGAAAAGCATCGCGCAGAATACCGCGGATTTTTTTGCCTGAGCTGTCATTATCGAGATATAAATAAACGTCGTCATCGCCAATTTTGCGGCGCAGGGTATCCAGTTTGAGCGTATTGAGCGTTCCGAAGGTGCAAAGAATGTCAACCTCAGGCGTCAGCAGACGCCGCAAGCGGCTGCGGTCATTTTTGCCTTCGACAATGATGGTAATGGACATATTCTGTCGCCCCCTGTCAGTATAAGTGTGTGCTGGCGGGTTGTTCTGCCTCTAGCATATATAAGGTGTATTGCTATTCCTGCTCATATTGTACCTAACGTTCATCATTTTTAACAGAGTCTGGAGGCGATGAACCTTCATTCCCCGGGAAATGTCGTAAAAAGAAATAATCACCCGACTTGACCAGCCGGGTGATTGCATGATCTTTAAGACGAAACAGTATCAGGCTGCAGGGCTGTTCCAGCCGGGGAGATAGGCCGTGCGGCTCTGCGGGTCTTTGGGCGGCAAAAGCAGCAGTGCAGTCATCAGCAGGAGAAAAGCAATAAAATAAGGGGAAATGGAGTCGCGCAGCTGTCCTGCGACCACCGGACCGGCAAAGGCGCCGAGAGACATGGCGATCGACTGCAGGGAAAAGGTCCGGCCCATGCGCCCGCCGCTTCCCAGACTGATGAAGAGTGAGGCCATCGCCGGGAACAGCACGCCTTTGGCGGCACCCAGCACGAACAGAACCGCTCCGGCAGGTATGCTGCGGAAAGCCGCAAGTGTGAAGAAGCAGAGGGCCATGCCCAGCACTGCTGCGGCAATGCGGATTCCCGGCGACAGCCGGTTCAGAAAGAGCAGGCTGAGGGTGAGCAGTGCCCCGAGGCTCAACAGGGACAGGAGGATGCCGGTCGAGACCATCCCGTCCTTGCCCTGTGACAGAGGCAGCTCAAAGAACAGGACCCCCTGGGAGCAGGAGACGAAAAAAGGCAGCAGATAATACCGTTTGGTGAACGGCAGGCTCTCCCGCAAAGGTTTGGCAGCGGCCTGCGGCTCAGGCACAGCGGGGGCATCTGCAGCAGGCAGTGCTGAACCGGCATGCTTCGGAACACTGAAGAAGGCCATCACCCCGGTGGCAATCAGCAGCCAGCCGAGTGTGCTGAAGGTGCCGGAGTAACCGGCCTGATGCACAATATAGGCGCCGGCAGCAGGGGATACAACGGAGGCCAGGGTGTGGATGATGCCGTGGCCGGACATGTATTTGCCCTGGACCGCGGGATTGGAAGAGAGCGAAGCCAGCAGTGTCATGCAGGCCGGGGAGAGAAAGGCCAGCGCGAATCCGCTGGCTGCGCGCAGCAGCAGCAGGTGCCAGGGGAGCTGGGCATGGGCCTGCAGCAGCAGGATGACCCCTGCCACGGTAAGGCTGAACACAATGTAGCGCCGGCTGCCGTTGCGGTCCACCAGTACCCCTGCCAGCAGATTGCCGGGAAGGTGGGTCAGGGAATACATCCCCATCATCCAGCCGATAAAAGCCGGCCCTGCGCCCAGTGACATCGCAAAAGGCGTAAGAATAGGATACTGGGCATGCAGATCAAAAAATGCCAGGAATAAAAACAGATACAGCCACAGTGCAGTTTTCACAGATAACACCTCCGGGAAGGGCCGGTCACTGCGCTCCAGGCGCAGGCGGGCATCTTAAGCTTTTTATCCGGCTCATACGAATAATACAGGCCTACTTGTACTCTACGTGAACAGGCATGGGCTTATACCAATTTATTGGCAGCTGTAATGCCGGCGGCGTTCCCATGAATTATAAGGAGCATTCATGTATAATAATGAATAGTAATGAAATGTCCCGGGACAAGGCTTCCGGGGCGATGAATTTGAATAGGGGTGTTGTGAAATTGATGGATCCGGCAGTGTGGTCACAATTTATTAGAGAGAATTGGCTCGTTATCGTTATAGCGCTTGTCCTGCTGTTTGCTGTGGTGAATCTGGTTAAGACCGTGCTGAAATGGGCGATTGTCATTGTAATCGTAGCGGGGCTGTTCATCTACAGCGGGGTTACGATGGACCAGATTGGAGACGCTGTTAATAAAGTGGCTGACGGTACGGTCAACACGCTGAAGAGCGAAGCACAGGAAGTTATGCTGAAGGAAGCGAAGGAAGCAAAATATACCTCCGGCGGTGACGGTACTTTTACGATCACCACTCCGAATCTGGAAGTCAAGGGTGCAGCGGGTGAGGATAAAGTAGAAGTGATTTTCCGCGGAGTGAGTCTTGGGAAATGGAGTGTTACCGATACAACCAAAACATTTATCGACGAGGCCCGGAAGCACGGGACCGCGAATTAATATAACTGTTACACATTCAGCCGGCATGATTACGCAGACAAAGGAGGGCCAGACATGCTGAACAAGTGTTTGGATAGTCTTAGCGAGGCTAATGTCGTCTCCATTCTCCTTCTGCTGATCGTCTTGTTCTCACTGCTGCAGGGCTGGAGAAAAGGCTTCAGCCGGGCGGCCGGAGGGCTGTTCGGCCTGCTGGGTACGGGCCTGCTTACAATAGCCTCACTGGCTTTATCCCTGCCTGCCGCCTTTTATCTGTCCCCCCGCGCAGAAAGCTGGGCCGGCGGTGTTGTACCGCCCGATATTCAGCTGAACCAGTGGCAGCAGCTTTATTACACTTTTGTATCCGTTCTGGCGGATTCGCCGCTGGTGCGGTTTTTGCTGCTGCTGGGATTATCCTATGGTGCCATCCGCATGGTGCTTGGACTGCTGTTCATGCTGATGCCGCTGCGCATGCCCAGCCGTCAGGTGAAACCCCACGGCAGGAAGATTACACTGGCGAGCAGGTTATCCGGAGCTTTAATCGGGACGGCTGCAGGACTGGTGCGCGGACTGGTGGTGGTGTTTGTCCTTTACATCAGCGTAGGTCTGAATCCGGGCAGCGGCTTCAGCCGGTATGTGGAATCCTCTCCGATCTACCGTCAGAGTGCGGATGCGGTATTTGAGCCGCTGGCCGGTGAACAAGTCCGGAGCAGGCTGCCGGTACTGACCAAAGCGGTAACTGCGGAGATGAATGATATCCTGCGCCGGAGATATGAGGTTATTGACCGCGAAGTCTCCTCTGATATTACAGGTGCTGCCGCGGATATTGCCGGACAAGCCGGAAGTGATGAGCAGAAGGCGAGGCTTCTGTACGACTGGATCGGCTCACGGGTTGATTATGATTACAGTAAAGCGGAGAACTACGTGCAGAACGGGATCTGGCATGAGCAGACCCCGCAGGATACCTTTGATACCAAGCTTGGCGTATGCATTGATTATGCCCGTTTGTATGCAGTGATGGCGCGGTCCCAGGGACTCCAGGTGCGCGTGGTGACCGGCCTGGGGTATGACGGCCAGGGCGGATATGGTTCGCATGCCTGGAATGAAGTCTATATCGCTGAGCGGCAGGCCTGGATACCGCTGGATTCCACCTGGGCGGGCAGCGGAGACTGGTTCAATTCCAAGGATTTCGATAAAACCCACATTAAAGAAAGCATACTTTGATATGGAGGCAGGAGGCTCAGGTTATATGGTACAATATCTGCAGAGCAAATGCCGTTATTGTACCCTGAGTCAGCCTGACCGTTGTGCCGGAGTCCACTGCTGGACAACAGGTTATTTTTTAGATGTAAAGGAGTGAAAAACTTTGAGTTTTTTCCGTAAGCAGGCCTCAAACACAGAAGAAACCAGCAGCAAGAGCACTCTCGGCCTGCGGATAAATGTGTTTTTCTTCAGCACGTTTGTGATCTTCTGTGTCATTATTATCCGGCTTGCTGTGCTGCAGTTTGTCGAAGGCCCTACGCTGACCGAGGTGGAAACCAGCCGTGACACCAAAAATGTGCCGCTTGCCGCCATCAGAGGATCGATCCGGGCAGCGGGCGGGGAGGAAATTGCTTATTCGTCAGCTGTGAATTCGCTGTACATTACACTTACCAAAGAATATACGGCAAAGGTCACCGATAAGGAAACCGGGAAGACGGTGCTTTCTCCGGAGGCAGAGGCCAAATCGAACGAGCTGGCGGCAAAGCTGGTTGAAGATTTTAACACATACGGTGATCCGAATGCCGCAAAGCTGACACAAGAGGACATTATTGATTCGCTGGACTTATACTTCAGAAAGTATTCCGGTTTTATGGCCCGCCGGATCAAGACGGATTTGACTACCCGTGAAGTGGCTTATTTTATGGAACATAAGAGCGAGTACCCCGGGCTTGAAATTGTCGAGGAGAGCAACAGGCATTATGACAAAGACACTGTAGCTGTGCAGACGGTAGGCTACATTAAGCCGTTCAAATCATCCAGCACCCTTAATATTTACAAGAATATTCAGAATGCGATGAAGAAGATCGATGCCGATCCCGGCCTAAGCTATAAAGATGATGAATTTGTCGGCTTCGACGGCCTGGAGCTCCAGTATCAGCGCGAGCTGCGCGGTAAAAACGGATATCAGGTCATTTCCGTCAACCCGCAGAACATGGCCGAGAAAATTGAAGACGTTGTTCCTCCTGTGAAGGGCAATGACGTCTGGATGACCATTGACAAGAACGTACAGCTCAAGACCGAACAGGCCATCCTTGATCAGATTGACTGGCTGCATACGCATCCTGTTCAAGGCCAGACACACAGGGATGCCCTTACCGGCTATGCTGTAGCCATGGAAGTGGATACCGGAAACATCGTGGCCATGGCCAGCATGCCTGACTATGATACGAATGTATGGACGGCGGAGAAGCTGGACAGTGAGGTATGGAACAAGATTATGGGTAACTATCAGAACGGGACCATTACGCCGTATTCCTCCGGAATGTCCGGTAATGAATTCGGCTCAACCGTTCTGCTGGGATCGACCATTAAACCCCTGACCGTACTGATTGGACTGAATGAAGGCTTTTTCACTACATCAACTGTTTATAACGACAAAGGGATTGCATATTTCGGTAAAAACGACAATGCCTCTGTACGTAACTCTTCCGGTCACGTGTATGGTGCCATGGATCCGGCCCGGGCGATTGAGAAATCGTCCAATGCGTTTATGGTAGATATGGTCGGAGAGAAGCTGTATGAGCAGTACCGGGATGAGGGGATCAAGATCTGGGATACTTATATGAAGGAATTTGGTCTTGGCGTCTCCACCCAGAGCGGTCTGCCTAACGAATATTTGGGCCAGATCAACTATACGGATACGAAGGCAGCGGGCAGTGCCCAGGCGGCGCTTGTATATGCTTCGTTCGGCCAGCAGGGGAGATACACTGTACTGCAGCTTGCCCAGTATACGTCAACTCTGGCGAATAAAGGTGTTCGCATCAAACCGCAGCTCGTCAGCAAAATCACCGACCAGAACGGAAATGTGGTGAAGCAGTTTGGACGCGAAGTGCTGGATGAAGTAACTACCTTCAAGGATTCCTACTGGAAAGAAGTGATTAAGGGCATGAACAGTGATGTCAGTGCCTTCTCTGATTTCCCGTATGATTTTGCCCGCAAAACAGGAACCTCGCAACAGACAGACCGCAAAAATAAAAACCGTGATAACGGGGTCTTTATTGCTTTTGCCCCGCGCGAGAATCCGAAGCTGGCTGTAGCCGTTGTTATTCCGGAAGGCGGCTTTGGTTCCAACAGTGCGGCTCCGGTTGCACGGAAGATTTTTGACGCATACGATTATGAATACGGTCTGGATGGCGTTCCGAAGAAGTCGCTGGAAAAAGCGGCGAATGCTGATGGTGAAAATGCTGATACAGCAGCTAACGACTAACTTGGAATAAAAGGAATAATACAACTAAAATGCAGCCCTCTATAAATATAGGGGGCTGTGAGAATGGAGGGGTGGCACATGGCTGCCAAATACCGCCTGCTTGCACTGGATATGGATGGAACCTTACTGAATGATGAACAGCTGATTACACCCAAAACTGTGGAATGGATCAAAAAAGCGATCGATGCCGGGGTGCACGTCTGCCTGTCCACGGGTCGCGCTTCGCGCAGTGCGATGCCTTACGCTGAGCAGCTTGGCCTTAAGACTCCGATGATTATGGTGAACGGCAGCGAAGTCTGGCGTGCGCCTCATGAGCTGTACCGCCGGTCGCTGATGGACCCGGTGCTCGTCCAGAAGATGTACGATATTGCCCAGGAGCTGGGGATCTGGTATTGGGCGTATTCTGTAGATGAAGTGTACAACAAGCACAACTGGGATGGTGACATCCAGGGGAGGGAATGGCTGAAATTCGGTTATTCCACAGAAGATGATGAAATTCGCCATAAGCTGCTGATGCTGCTTCAGGATCTGGGCGGCCTTGAGATTACGAATTCATCACCGACGAATCTGGAGATTAACCCGCTTGGCGTCAATAAGGCCTCCGGCATCCGTGAAGTCTGCAAGCTGCTGGGGCTTGATATGTCCCAGGTGGTTGCCGTAGGGGACAGTCTGAATGATCTGGCGGCAATTCAGCAGTGCGGCTTTGGGGTAGCGATGGGCAATGCCCAGGAGACCGTGAAGCAGGAAGCGGATGCTGTAGTCTCCTCCAATAATGAGGACGGTATCGCAGAAGTGATTCAAAAGTATATTTTAAGTGATGCTGAGGCTCCTGCTGAGCATTCCGGCAAATAAAAATCAGCTTTTATAACGATGGAGGTTGAGGCCATTGGCGATCCTGGGTTGGATACTAATTATTGCTTTATTTGCGGTAGGGCTAGCCGGGGCGGTGTATCCGATTCTGCCCGGTGCCCTGGCGATATATCTGGCTTTTTTTGTATATGGATGGTTCTTTTCGTTCGAATCCTTCGGCGTGTGGTTCTGGATTATCCAGACGCTGATTGTTGTGGTTCTGTTTGTTGCCGACTATGTCGTCGGCGCGTGGGGAGTCAAGAAATTCGGCGGCTCAAGCGCTTCGGTCATCGGCAGTACGATCGGCATCATTATCGGTCCATTCGTGATTCCGGCGTTTGGCCTGATTCTGGGTCCATTTATCGGTGCCTTTGTAGGTGAACTGATTGCAGGTTCCCAGCCAGGCAAAGCGGTGAAGGTAAGCTTCGGTTCATTGCTTGGACTATTCAGCAGTACTGTTGTCAAAATCGTGCTGCAGATTGCCATGGTCGTTCTTTTCTTTATCTGGATCAGCGTGAATTAAATTAACAGCGAAGAAGGCGAAACGGTTTGTCCAAGAAAGAGTCTTTTATCAAAGGTACACTCATTCTGGCTGCAGCGGCGCTCGTGGCCCGCGTGCTGGGGCTGGCCCAGCGGGTGCCGCTGGAGCATTTATTCAATGATATCGGCAACGCATCCTTTACACAGGCCAATACGGTATATCTGATGCTGCTGCCTCTCGCTACAGCCGGAATTCCGAGTACGCTCAGCAAAATGGTCTCCGAGCGTTATGCGCTTAACCGGCCGCATGAGGCGCAGCAGATCTACCGGGCGGCACTGATCTTTGCCGCCATTGTCGGGGTGCTGATGAGCACCATCCTGTACATAGGCGCTCCTTATTATGCGGCATATGCCAAGGTTCCCGAGAGCACGCTGGCTATCCGGGCCATTGCTCCGGCGCTGTTGCTGTTCCCTGCCATCGCCATGATGCGCGGGTATTTCCAGGGACGCAACAACATGATGGCCGGGGGCATCTCGCAGATTGTCGAGCAGATCGCCCGGGTATCCACCGCAATCCTGTTAGCTTATATCCTGCTCCGCCAAGGGTATGATAATACCTGGATGGCTGCAGGAGCTTCCTTCGGCAGCGTGTTCGGCAGCGTGGGGGCTTTCGCAATCATGCTGTATTACGCGGCCCGGATGCGCCGGACGGAAGAGAAGGCGGCGCTGTATGACAGCAGTGCAGCCAGACTGCCGCTGCTCGGTATTTATAAAGATATTTTCAAATTATCGATCCCGATCGTGCTGTCTTCGGTCACTGTGCCGGTTGTTAACTTTATTGATACCTCCCTGATCGTGCCGCTGCTTAGCGGACAGCTGGGAATAGAGGAAGCGACCCGGGCTTTGGGGATTTTCGGCAGCCGGGCACAGAGTGTGGCAGGCATACCGCCTGTACTATCGATTGCCCTTAGTACTTCGCTGATTCCGATTATTTCTGCCGCCTTTGCGCGGAAGGACGAGCAGCATCTGAAACGCCAGGTTACCCTGGCGCTGCGGATCTCGATTCTTACCGGTACTCCGATTGTTCTCGCGCTGGTTGCTGCGTCATATTCTGTTAACGGTCTTTTGTTCAGCAGTCTGGACGGAAGCGGGATTATTGCGATGCTTACCTTCGGGGCGATCTTTCAGATTACGATGATGACCACCAACTCCATCCTGCTGGGTATGGGGAAATCACGTATCTCCATGTATTATGTGTTTGCGGGAATCCTGGTGAAGCTGGCGGGCAGCCTCCTGTTCAGCAGAATCTTCGGGATCTACGGCATTATCGGAGCGACAGCGCTCTGCTTCCTCGTCATTACTTATCTGAACCTGCGCATGCTGAAATCCATTGTGTCTTTTGAGATTATGGGCAGACGCTGGAGCGGATTTGCCGTTGCGGTTCTGGCCTCCGGCGGAATCGGATACGGTCTGAACGAAGCCGGAATTATACTGACCCGTCTCATGCCTGATCGTCTTGCGTTCCTGATTACATGCCTGGTTGTCGGGGCTGCAGTGGTTGTGATCTACCTTGTCCTGCTGATCGTTCTGGGTGTGATTACCCGCCAGGAAATTGCCGGTTATCCGCGTGCCCTGCAGAAGCTTCTGAACCCGCTGATGAAGCTGCAGCCTGCAAGGGTTCGTACACACGAATAAGGCTGTGATGTTTGTCTTAATTTTCTTCTTTTGATTGACTTATTAAGCACATTTTGCTTCACTTATAGCAAGGCTTTCCACAGTAAGAATTAGAAAGGACTGGATGTTTGATGGATAAAATTACTTCCCCTGCCGAGTTTCAGGTGGCGATTCAATCTCCGCGGCTGACCGTAGCGGTGTTTAAGGCGGACTGGTGTGTCGACTGCAAATTTATAGATCCGTTTATGCCGGATGTTGAACAGAAATACGACGGCCGGCTCACGCTGGTTGAAGTGGATGTGGATGCGGTAGGAGATGTCAGCCAGGAACAGAATATTCTTGGTATCCCGAGCTTCGTTGCTTACAGTGACGGACGGGAGCTGGTCCGGTTCGTCAACAAGCTGCGCAAGTCGCGTGAGGAAATCGAAAATTTCCTGAATACGGCGCTTGAGGTATATCAGAGCATTCACAAGTAATGAAGTTGCTGCACCGCTTTCGCCCTGTCAGAGCAAAAGCGGTGTTTTTTTAAATCGGGCAGCATATTCTCCATTTCATTCCTATGGAAATGCGGGTGATCACATTGACGATGAATCAATTGAAGCGGCTCAGCTATGTCACTTGCCTTATTATGTTTCTTGCTTTGCTTGGAGGCGCTGTAGTAACCAAAACCGGCTCCGGACTGGAATGCGGAAATGAATGGCCGCTCTGCCATGGAAAACTGATCCCGGCTTATACAGTAGGCTCCATGATTGAGTACACACACCGCTTGTTCAGCGGACTGGCGGGTTTGTTGTCCCTGGCTTCCATGTATGCCTTCTGGCGTTACGCCAGAGAGCGGAAGGACTTGCTTGCCTATGCGCTGCTGACGCTTATTTTTGTTGTCGTGCAGGGCGGAATGGGAGCGCTTGCGGTAACGAAACCGCAGTCTGCTGCGGTCATGGCGCTGCATATGGGCTTTTCATTAATCGCTTTTGCAAGCTCGGTCATGCTGGCGCTTGGAGCGAAAAGGCGGGAATCGGCAGATTCAGATCCTGCAGCCGGTAATTATACGGTAAGCAGAAGCTTCCGCAACCTGACCTGGATTACGGCTCTTTATTCCTATGTTGTCGTGTATATTGGAGCGTATGTCAGCCACACCGATTCACAGGGCGGATGCTCCGGCTGGCCGCTCTGCAACGGTGAGTTTATACCGGAGCTGTCGGGCGGCGTCGCTGTCGTATTTGTTCACCGGATTGCTGCAGCGCTGCTGTTCGTGCTGGTGGCTGTGCTTGGACATCTGGCTTTCTGGAGACATAAAAATCTTCCTGAACTGAGGGCACTGGGGCTTGCTGCGGTACTGCTCTGTCTGATGCAGGTGCTTAGCGGCGCGGCCGTAGTCCACACACTGTATAACGAACGATTGTACATATTTGCTGCCTTATCCCATATCGTACTGATTGCCGGATTGTTCGGCGTCCTGTGCTATATGAGTGTTCGCGTATGGCAGATGAGCAGAACAGAGACACAAGCTGCAGGACTTACGGTATCCTCCGTCAGCCTTGCCAGCTCTGATGAATAAATCCGGTCATACTCCGGAGTCAGCTCTGTTGTTAGGAGGAACAATAAAGTGGCATATGGTAATTTGCGTCAATGGATCGAGCAGCTGAGAAAAGACAAAGATCTTGCGGTAATTGATACCCCGGTGGATCCCCATCTGGAGCTGGCGGAAATTCACCGGCGCGTCGTACAGGAGGAAGGTCCGGCCTTATTGTTTACCTCGGTAAAAGGAACTGCTTTTCCTGTAGCGACCAATCTGTTCGGATCTGTCCGCAGGGTGAATCAGGTATTTGGAACACGCCCGGAGCAGCTGATGAAGTCGCTCGCGGGAGCGGTGGAGTCGATGCTGCCGCCGACGGCATCCGGAATCTGGAAGGAAAAGGGGCTCTTTTTCGATATGCTGAAGGTTGGCGTCCGTAATGTACCCCAGGGTGAGGCACCAGTACTTGGCGTCTGCCACAGCGTTGACCCGCTCAGGGGACTTCCCCGTATTACAAGCTGGCATAAGGACAACGGATCCGCGATTCCCCTCCCTCTTGTCTATACGGAGAGTATAACCAATCCCCAGAACCATAATCTTGGCATGTACCGGGTTCAGCTTCATGACGACAGCGTTACTGGTATACACTGGCACAATCATAAAGGCGGCAGCTTTCATTACCGTGAAGCAGAGCTTCTTGGTGAAGCCCTGCCGGTATCGGTATTTATCGGCGGCCCGCCGGCGCTGACCGCAGCGGCAGTAGCACCGCTGCCCGAAAGGCTCCCGGAGCTGCTGATGGCCTCGTTCGTCATGGGCGGGCGGCTGCCGATGGTGGATGATCCTCTGGGAGGCCACCGGATCCCTGCTGAAGCGGAATTTGCCATCCGCGGACTGGTTCCGCCGCTGGAGCGGCGCACTGAGGGGCCGTTCGGGATGCGTTCCGGGTATTATTCCGGACAGCGTCATCTTCCGGTGATGCATGTGCAGCGGATGTGGCACCGGAAGGATGCGATTTATCCGGCAACGATTGCCGGCAAGCCGCGCCAGGAGGACTACTATCTGGGGGAATTTATCCAGCGGCTCATGGCTCCGGCCTATCCCCTGCTTATGCCGTCAGTCAGAGCCCTGTGGAGTTATACCGAAGCAGGGACAAATGCCCTTGTCTCAGCTGTTGTACGGGAAAGCTATTCGCGTGAAGCGCTGGTATCCGCCTTCCGGATTCTTGGAGAAGGCCAACTGTCTTTAAGCAAGCTGCTGCTGCTGACCAGTGAACCGGTTGATCTCGGCGATTTCCCGAAACTGCTGGAGACCGTGCTTGAGCGCTTCGATCCGGCCACAGATCTGCTTGTGCTGGACAATATGTCTCCTGATCTTCCGGATGACAGCTCCCCGAAGCCTAGTCTTGGCAGTAAGGGGATTATCATGGGGGTAGGGCTTCCTGTCCGTGAGCTTCCCCGCAGCTACGATGAAGGGGGACTTCCAGGCATTACTGATGCAATTCCCTATTGCGGCGGATGTTTGGCCGTTTCCGGTGCATCCTATGAAGAAGATCCGGAGCTTGCCCGGCGCCTGATTACTGCACTGCGTGAGAAGGAGACGGCGTGGCCGCTGGTCATCCTGGCCGATAACGCTGCTGAATGTGCTGCTTCACAGACATCTTTTTTATGGTCCGTATTCAGCCGCCTCCATCCGGCGGATCATATTTATGCCGCATCGGAAGTGAACCGCCATCATATCAGCTATAAGCTGCCCATTGTGATTGATGCACGAAGAAAACCAAATGATCCTGAAGAGCTGCATCCGTCTGAAGATATTGTGCAAAAAGTGGAACAGAACTGGAAGCAATATTTTCCCGGCGTATAGCATACCTTTCGCAAAATTAACCGATTCTTCCGGAGCCGGATTTACTGCATTACACTTTGAGGAGGGCAATCATGCTGCGGATATTACTTGGAGAACCGCCCCGCGAGAACAGCGGTGTGCTGGCGGAAGCCATGGACAATATGGCAGAGGCCGCATCCATGCTGCGCAAAGAGATGAATGCTCATGAAGACCATGACCACGAATACCGTAAGCTGGAGATATGGACACGCGGGCTGATCTCTTCACTGGATGAACTGGAGCAGAGCTGGTTCGCCGCAGCCTTTTACCGCAGGTCGGTTGTCGCCGGGTATATGGATGATATGTCGGTAAAGGAACAAGGGGAGTACGCCAGATATGTCTATTTTTACAAAAACGGCTTTATCCGAGTGTTCTCGCTGCTGGACAAGCTGGGTACGGTGCTGAACAGCCTGTATGATCTGAATACTTCCAGGGTCAAAGCGCATTTTTCATATTTTACGGTGCTGCGGCAGTTTCAGCTGCTTAAGGTGCATGCTCCGCTGGCTGAGGAGCTGGAGCGGATCAAGGATTCTTACCGGGAGCCGCTGGAAAACCTGCGTAAACGCCGCAATGCCGAGGTTCATTATATGAATTCGGAAATGCAGGATGATCTATGGCAAAGACACCAGGGACTGCATGACAAAATCCGGCTTGAGGATCTGGACAGCCATCTGGAGGATTTGAAGCAGGGACTGGAAATGGTGTGCCAAACATTGAACGTGGCCTTCAGGTACAGCAATGAGCAGTGGCACCGCAATACAGCAGGCCGGCAGGCGGAGAAATGACTGGTTACCCCGCTAAAAGTTACCTTTGACAAAAATCCTGAAACTATCTATACTTAGGCTTGCATTAGCTGCTTACATGAAATCAAAAGCTAACTTCATATTTTTCTTATCGAGAGCGGCGGAGGGATAGGCCCGATGAAGCCCGGCAACCGATTTGTGTACAGCACGGTCACGTGTTCTGCATGAATGTCATGGTGCTAATTCCTACAATGCCGCAGGGTTTGCGGTCTTTGGCAGATGAGAAGGCATTGTAAATACACGCACAGGGCCTCTTGCGATCTGCAATCGATCGTGAGGGGTCTTTTTTGGATATCAGGATTGTTATGAAGGAGTGGGGACGGGAATTGATAGAGCTGAAAGGATTGACCAAGGTATACGGAAAGGGCAGCAAGGCTGCCACAGCACTCTCCGGACTGAATCTGTCCATTAAGAAGGGTGAGATTTTTGGCGTTATCGGCCATTCGGGTGCAGGCAAAAGTACGCTGATCCGCTGCATTAACCTGCTGGAACGTCCGACAGAGGGCGAGGTATGGGTGGACGGTGTGGAGCTTACATCGCTCAGTCAGGGGCAGCTGCAGGAAAAACGCCGTAAGATCGGGATGATCTTTCAGCATTTTAATCTGCTGTCTTCGGCAACGGTATATGACAATATTGCCTTTCCGCTCCGGCTGATGGGGACCTCCAAGGCGGAGATCGAACATAAGGTGAAGGATCTGCTGGCGCTTGTCGGCCTGGAACAGCACCGCAATAAATATCCGGCCCAGCTGTCCGGCGGGCAGAAACAGCGCGTGGGGGTGGCCCGGGCGCTGGCCAGTGATCCGGATGTGCTGCTCTGTGACGAAGCGACCTCGGCGCTGGATCCGCAGACGACGGATTCCATTCTGCGCCTGCTGCTGGATATTAACAAGAAGTTCCACCTGACCATCGTCCTGATTACCCACGAGATGCATGTCATTCAGAGCATTTGTGACCGCGTTGCCGTCATTCATGGCGGAGGCATTGTTGAACAGGGTGAAGTGGCCAAGGTGTTCCTGAAGCCGCAGCATGAAATTACGAAGGAATTCATCCGCAGCGAGACACAGAATGAGGGGCCGCTGCGTACGGCAATAGAAGCGGTGAACGGGGAGTTCAATAAAGCCGTCAAAATTACCTTCCTCGGACAAAAAACGTACGAGTCCACATTATCGCATGTGGCACGCGGTACAGGCGTCAATTTTGCCATCCTGCAGGGAACCATTTCGACGATCAAGGATGTGCCATACGGCCAGCTGATCGTCCGGTTTGAGGGACCGCTTGAAGCAGTTGAGGCAACCATTGCGGAGCTGACTGCACAAGGGCTTGATGTGGAGGTGATTTCCTAGTGGGCGGTTTGAATTTTAACGATATTAACTGGGAAGAAATGCTTGATGCAACGGTCGCTACGCTTCAAATGTTAACTTATTCAGGAATATTCACAATTATTCTTGGTTTACCACTCGGAATTGTGTTATATTTATGGGGAAGATCAAATAACATTGTTATCAGAGGTATTTACTCGGTATTATCACTGCTAGTTAATATCCTGCGCTCTGTTCCGTTTCTCATTTTGATGGTGGCACTGATTCCTCTGAGCAAGACAATTATGGGGACCTCCATAGGTGTGCTGGGAACCATTCCGGCGCTTGTCATCGGGGCTGCACCCTTTTTTGCCAGACTGGTGGAAACGGCGCTGCGTGAGGTAGACCGCGGGGTTATCGAAGCCGCTCAGGGAATGGGAGCGTCTGCGGGCCAGATTGTGATGCGGGTGCTGCTGCCAGAGGCTCGTCCGGGTCTGTTGGCCGGAGTGACCATTACTTTAGTCACCCTGGTATCCTATACAGCGATGTCGGGAATGATCGGCGGCGGCGGACTTGGCGACCTGGCGATCCGTTACGGCTACTACCGTTATGAGAAGGAAGTCATGATTATCTCGGTCATTCTGATGGTTATCCTGGTACAGCTGCTGCAGATGGCCGGGGACAGACTGGTCAGATATTTCACACGGAAATAAGGTACAACCATATATAGCCTTATTCATACAATTTATTGGAGGGGGATTTACAGATGAAAAAAGTACTGCTTACATTCTTCAGCTTGACCTTGGTGCTGGTGCTGGCAGCTTGCGGCAACAATAACACCACTAATAATGCGGCGAATTCCGCTGCAACCAATGCACCTGCTGCAGATGCTTCTGCAGAGCCAACAACCGAACCGGCTGCAGAACCGGTAACACTGGTGGTTGGAGCATCTCCTGTACCGCACGCGCAAATCCTGAACGCAATCAAGCCGCTGCTTGAAGCACAAGGCATCACGCTCGAAATCAAAGAATTCACGGACTACATCTTGCCGAATACACAGCTTTCCGAGAAGGCGCTTGATGCGAACTTCTTCCAGCACCAGCCTTACCTGGATGACCAGAACAGCAAGAACGGTTCTGACCTTGTATCTGTAGTTCCTGTTCATGTTGAACCTTTCGGTGCCTATTCCAAAAAAATTAAATCCGTTGACGAGCTGGCTGACGGTGCAAAGGTTGCGATCCCGAACGATGCCACTAACGGCGGCCGCGCGCTGATCCTGCTTGCCAAGAACGGCCTGATCACTTTGAAAGACGACACGAACATCACTTCCACCAAAGCTGATATCACTGAAAATCCTAAGAACCTGGAAATCATCGAACTGGATGCAGCTATGCTGCCGCGCCAGCTGGATGAAGTGGATCTGGCCCTGATCAACACCAACTTTGCGCTTGAAGCTGATCTTGTTCCAACCAAAGACGCTTTGTTCATCGAAGGTGCAGATTCCCCTTACGCCAACCTGCTGGTAGCCCGTCCTGACAACAAGGATTCCGATGCGATCCAGAAGCTGGCTGCAGCACTGAACTCTCCTGAAGCCAAGGCTTTCATTGAAGAGGAATACCAAGGTTCGATCATCCCGGCATTCTAAGAACAATATCCATAATGCAAAACCCCGGCCTGCCCATTTGGGATGCCGGGGTTTTTGTGTTCAGCAGTTGTTACCCTCAGTGAAATCCTCTATAATATAAAAAATCCCGCTCTTCCTTAACGGAAGAGACGGGACGGTTATAGAACGGGATTAGAATACTTGAACGACTTCTTCAACGCCTTCTACTTCTTCAACAAGGGCGCGTTCGATCCCGGCTTTCAGCGTGATCGTGGAGCTCGGGCAACTGCCGCAGGCACCCATAAGCTTCAACTTGACAATGCCGTCTTCAACATCGATCAGTTCCACGTCACCGCCATCGCGCTGCAGGAACGGACGAAGTTTATCGAGCACTTCAAGTACCTCATCGTACATCGTGGTGCTTTGTGCATTCTCACTCATTTCTCAATCACTCCTTTCGTAAGTTCATTATAGTACAAAAAGTTAAAAAATAAAATGGTTAGGACAGAATAGGGAGAACAACATGCGACCAATTATTGAATTTTGTGCCAGCAACATCGGACACGGCACGGAACAGCTCAAAAATAAGCTGGAACAAAACCCGGATTACGACGTCGTTGAATATGGCTGTCTGAACAACTGCGGTGAATGCTACCTGCAGCCGTTCGTCATGGTCGACGGTGAGATTATTACAGCCGATACCCCCGAAGAACTGGAAGCAGCGGTCGAAGCCGCGATTAAGGAGCAGGAGGCTTGGGCCAATCTGGAAATCGATTAGCCCGCTGCGCTGCTCAAGCGTTCCTACCCGAAATGACGTTTGGACATCCAGAGTACGCCGCTCTTGAGCAGGCGTGGAACACGCCCCATGACAGAACGCCGGCCCATAAGTCCGAATCCGGCGTTTTTGCCGAGCGATCCCAGCGTCCCTTTCAGCTTGATCGCATGCAGCTTCGGCGTTTCATCACGCCATAATGCATGAAGAATATGGGCTACCTGCTCGCCCTGCGCTCCTGCAGCTTGTGCGCTGGGCGCAAACGGCAGGCTGGCGCAGTCCCCGATCACATAGACCTCGGGATAATCCGGTACATTATAATATTGTCCCAGAATGACCCGGCCGCCGCGGTCTTTCGGCAGCTCCAGCTGCTGAACGACCTGCACAGGCTGGATTCCCGCCGTCCATACCGTTACATCGGCAGGAATAGCTTCCGTGCCGTTATACACGGCATCCTTCTCTACATGGGAGACAGAGATGCGGCTGAGTGTCTCCACATGATGCTCGCTGAACCATTCTTCGACATACCGGGACAGCTTCGCCGGAAAAGCAGACAGTACCCGTTCCCCGCGGTCGAGAATCGATATGTTCAGGTCCGGACGGCTCTCCCGCAGTTCGGCAGCCATTTCCACTCCGCTTAGACCCCCGCCCACGATATTGACACTTCCATAAGGCTTCACGTCGTTCAGGCGGCGGTAGGTTTCACGCGTAGCAGAAAAAGTCTGGATACTGCAGCTGTGTTCTTCGGCTCCCGGTATGCCGTGATAATTATCCGTACATCCTAATGCAATCGCCAAAATATCATAAGAAACCGGCTCTCCGCTGTCCATGAATACAATTCTGCTCTCTAAATCAATAGAGCCCACTTCTCCGTAACGGACGGTCAGCCGCGGATGTACCGGAAACTGGATGCGCAGATGATAATCGGTTACAGTACCTGCGGCCAGCGCATAGTACTCTGTTTTGATTCCCTGGTAAGGCATGCGATCAATTAAAACGATCTCTACATCATGGGGGAGATGGTTCTTGAGCAATTCCTGAATTAGAGCGAGGCCGCCATAGCCGCCTCCTAGTACAAGCAGTGTTCTCATATGACCAATCTTCCTTTCGAGTACAGCTCAATGATATGATTCACATTCTTAACGGTCCGACTGCACCAGTTACTCGTATACCTTGATTTCGTTATAGAAGGTATCGCGTTCCACCGGAATTTTGCCGGCGCCCTTGACGAGCCAGATCAGCTCTTCACGTGTCAGCCCTTCCGGTGTTAATGCGCCTGCCGCATGGCTGATCCGTTCTTTAAGAATTGTGCCATGGACATCGGATGCCCCGAAGCTGAGGGCGACCTGGGTCAGCTGTGCACCTATATTAATGAAGTAAGCCTTAATATGGTCGAAATTGTCCAGCATTAATCGGCTGACCGCAATGGTTTTGAGATCCTCATAAGCGGAGTTGCGGCGCATAATTCCGGCATTTTTGTTCTTCGGCTGCATCGACAGCGGGATGAATACCATAAAGCCGCCTGTTTCATCCTGCAGTTCGCGGATCTGCAGCATATGACGGATACGGTCCTCGCGGGATTCGATCGATCCGTACAGCATGGTGGTGTGTGTCTTCATCCCCAGCTGGTGCGCAACCCGGTGAACTTCGAGATATTCCTCCACGTTGGCTTTGTCGACACGCATTTTTTTGCGGTACTGGTCGGACAGAATTTCTGCCCCGCCTCCGGTCAGTGACTGGAGTCCTGCAGCACGCAGTGCTTCCAGCACTTCACGGATGCTCAAGCCGCTGATCCGGGTGAAGAAATCAATCTCAGCCGCAGTGTAGGCCTTCAGAGTCACTTCCGGGAACCGTTCGTTCAAGGCTTTTAATGAATCAACATAATACTGGAAGGGAACCTTATCATTATGGCCGCCGACAATATGGAACTCGCGCACACCCGGATGAATATGCTGTTCAACATACTGCACCATCTCCGGACCGGAAAGGGTATATGCGCCTTCTTCCCCGTCATCCTTGCGGAAATTGCAGAATGCGCAGCGGGATTCGCAGACATTGGTGAAATACAGGCTCATATTCTCGATAAAATACACCTTGTTTCCATTCTTGCGCTGGTTCACTTCATTGGCCAGCTGTCCGATCGTGAGCAAATCGTTGCTCTCATACAGGTAGACACCGTCTTCCAGATTCAATCGTTCTCCGCCGCGAACCTTCTCGATGATGTTCGCCATTCTGGCATCTGTGTGAGGCGTAATAAGAGTAGACATATGATATCCTCCTGAAGCGGTTGGCGGTGTGCGTACACCCGCTTATAACTTTACCGCAATGATATAAATGCAGCTGTCCAGCATAAAAAATAGAGGCGGTACGGCCTCCGTGACAAATTTCTGAATTTTACTGCTTTCGCTTTATTATAAACCTCTCTCCAAAGGTGAGCAACATCCATACAGGCGGGAGGATATGCCCAGTCTGCATATCTCCTATTGCAGTACAGTTATGACTTGAGGGTGAAGGCATAGTGGAGTATACTTGATTTTATATAGAACATTACTTTTGGCCGGAAGGCTGCTATAGCACTACCATTTTAAGGAGGTTAAGCACATGATTACAATCAGTGAAACAGCGGCAGGACAATTAAAAGCGATGCTGGCTGAACAGGAAGTGCCGAATATGTTCCTGCGCCTTGGTGTGACAGCCGGGGGCTGCAGCGGATTCTCATATGCAATGGGCTTTGACGATAACGAATCTGATCAAGATGTATATATGGATGTAGAGGGCCTCAAGGTCGTTGTCACCAAAGACGATATCCGCTACCTTAACGGCCTGGAGATCGACTTCGAGGAATCCGGCATGACCGGAGGCTTCACCATCCACAACCCGAACGCAACGGTTACCTGCGGCTGCGGATCTTCGTTCCGTACGAAGGAAGAAGCGGGGAATCCGAGCGCGGAGCCTTGCTAAAACTTAATCAGTGAACTGCAAATTGCATTTTGAACCTCTTGAATGGTGTACATTCTGGAGGTTTTTTTGCTAAGAGGAATTTGGTGCATGAAGGAAGGGAGTTTAACCATGTTATTTGAAACAGAGCGGCTGCTGATCCGGGAGTTTGTGCCTGAAGATTTCCCCGCTGTTCACAGCTATGCATCAGATCCGGCTGTAGCGGAGCATATGATTTGGGGACCGAATTCGGAAGAAGAAACGAAAAGCTACAATAATTATGTTATAGACATGCAGCAGAAGATCCCGCGTGAAGGCTTCGAGTTCGCCGTAGTTTTGCGGGCCGGCGGTGTGCTGATCGGCGGCTGCGGAATACATATTTCACCTCCCCGCCAGGGGGAGATCGGGTATTGTTTTCACCGGGAATATTGGGGGAAGGGGTTTGCGGCTGAGGCGGCTGCCAGGCTGATTGCCTTCGGATTCGAAGATCTGGGCCTGCACAGAATCTACGCGACCTGCCGGCCGGGGAATAAAGCCTCTGCCAGAGTCATGCAAAAAGCCGGAATGACCTTTGAGGGCCATCTCAGAGAGCATAAGTGGCATAAGGGAAAATGGCATGACTCCTGCCAGTATTCGATACTTGAGCAAGAGTATAAAAAGGATTTCAGCGAATGAAGCTGTCTATCTGCACAAGCCGGGTGCCGCTTTTTTCATAGAGTATAGTAGCATCTCTGCGAAGGCATCCGGCAGTCAGGCTGCGAGTATGAACTTATAGTTGATCATGAAGACAACCAGGGCGGCGGCTCCCAGGGAAAAGGCGATACAGCTCGCGCCGAGGACTCTGCGGCGGTCTTTGATGAATTTGAACCCCAGTGCGCACACCAGAATCGTGGTGCCGGCTAGAACAACAGACATTCCAATCATAGCGACCCAATACAGAACCTCGAATAACTGTGCCATGTCCAGACCTCCTTTTGCAGATATAATACAATGAATTTTAAGCTTTTTCCAGCGGTTTCCGGGAAGCGCCGGTCAATAGGATTTTATCAGGACATAAGGCCCGGAGCCATATGCCCTTTTTTGCTGTGAACGCATTCTTACACGGACAATCATACAAGAGGGCAGAACCTTTTCTGAGTAATCTATAGGGTAGTAGGCTGGGATTGCGAAAGGAGAGGGAGGCAAATGGCGGGAAGACAACTGGCCAGCAAATGGCTGAAAACCGAGGCGCTGCTTAGCGATGCACGGATTGCCGGTTACATTCCGAGAACGATGGAGTACAGTGCTGCCGGATTGCTCAAAATGCTGAAAAGATACGGGAATGTAGTGATCAAACCGGTTGTCGGCGGCGGGGGTTACGGGGTCATCAAGGTGTTCCGGGACCAGCGGGGATACGGCTTTACTTATATGGACAGAACACGGGTATACAGCAGTTTTCCGGCAATGAGGCGGTCGCTTGAACGGGCAAAGGTCAGACGGAAATATTTAATCCAGCAGGGGATTTCACTGGCGCGCATTAACGGACGCCCCATAGATTACCGTGTAAAAGTAGTCAAGAACGGTCCGCGCTGGGAGTTCCGCTCAATGGTGGGACGGCTGGCCCGCCCCGGCTTGTTCGTAACGAATTTGTGCAAAGGGGGAACGATTCTCAGCTGCCGCCAAGGGCTTAGAGGATCTCTTCCATCTGTTAAAACATCTGCCAAAAAAGCGGAGATGCGCCGTCTGACTATAACATGCATAGAACTGATGGAGCGGCGTTTTCCGGGCATCGGTGAGCTTGGTTTTGATTATGCTGTGGACCAGGCGGGAAGGATTTGGATACTGGAAGTGAATACGAGACCAAAATAAATTAATTAATCTTTAAAGAATTGACGATAAATATATTAATGCGCTAGAATAGCGTTTAGTTATGCCAGAATTGAGGTAAATAATGTTAATATGTGTGAACGTTTGAAAAATTTTTTTCACTGAATTTTGGCGGTCCGGCCCTGTGTATAACTATTATCCCCACACTCCACTGCGGAATTTAGCCACTCAGAGCCCTTACTCACATTTTGTGCACAGGATTTCCACAGCAGCTTGTGGATACTAAGAACGCTTGTTCGATTAATGATAGTTTGATATGATAGATTCAGATCCAAATAAAGGAAAGGTAGGTGAACGTTATGGTTGAATTGTCGGATGAGATGCTGCTTGACTCTTACCATAGAGCAATTGAGCTGCAACTGGAGCATGATTTCATCGCTCTGCTCCTCGCTGAAATTCGCAAACGGAACTTACACTCTCCAGAACATGCGGTTCTTCATTAAAGAACAGAGATTACATTCGCAGCAGCTGCTTACCTTGAAACCGCAAGCGGCACACAAATAGGGTATCCTCCGGGTTGATGTGAATCAACTGAAGGATACCCTTTTATTATGCTTAAGTATGGGTGTTTAAGCTTTAGAGCTTGAGGTTACTGCTATGTCCCGGTGACAGCTTGGCATCAGGGTCAATATACACCTTGGCGTTGTTCACAGCGGTAGGCGCTTCCCCGAATCCGACAGCGATCAGCTTCAGCTTGCCCGGATAAGTGGTAATATCGCCGGCGGCGAAAATTCCCGGAATACTTGTTTCCATACGTGAATCCACGACAATGGAATTGCTCTCAATCTCAATGCCCCACTGTGCAATTGGTCCAAGCGAGGACACGAAGCCGAAATTGACGATGACACTGTCCACTTCGATCTCCTGGGTTTCTTTGGTTTTGATATGCGACAGGGTTACCTTGGTAATGAATTCTTCCCCGTGCAGTTCGGTAATCTCCGTAGGGGTAATCACATTTACCTTGGAAGCCATCAGCTTCTCTACACTGTGCTCATGTGCGCGGAACTTATCGCGGCGGTGAATCAGTGTTACCTGCTCTGCGATCGGCTCCAGCATCAGCGCCCAATCCACTGCAGAGTCGCCTCCGCCGCTGATCAGCACTTTTTTGTCCTTGAAGGCATTGAGATCATTTACAAAGTAATGCAGGTTCGCCTTCTCAAACCGCGGTGCTTCAGGCAGCTCCAGACGGCGTGGTTCAAAGGCGCCTACGCCTGCAGTAATAATTACCGCTTTACTGTGGTACTCCGCTTTATCGGTAGTCACGACGAAATGGCGTTCATCCCGCTTCTCAACGGATACAACCTTCTCTTCCAGCCGGATATCAGACTGGAACAGGTCCATTTGCCGGGAGAGGTTATCCACCAGCTCCTGTGCGGTCACTTTGGGGAATCCGGCTACGTCGTAGATATATTTTTCAGGATAAAGAGCAGCGAGCTGCCCCCCCAGCTGGGGCATACTTTCAATAAGTGTTACCGATGCCTGGCGCATCCCGCCATAAAAAGCGGCGAACATGCCGGCCGGCCCTCCACCTATAATAAGCAGATCGCTCATAGGTACGGATTGCTCTAGTGTCACGTATTATTACACCTCCGAGTTGATATATTCAATTTGCCATACTTGTGTATACCTACTCATTATAAACATAGTAAGAGCGACCTGCAAAGGCTTTGAGCAGGCCGAAAAATGTGACATTTTGTTGTATGATTATATTTGATTAATACGATACTAAGGTTTACAATGGATATGATTATTTTAGTAATCCTTTAAGTTTAATTGGAAATTCTTCTGAATTTAAGTGTATAAATTCACAAAAGAACATGAACTTTTTGACAAAAAATAACACATAGACAGATTTACCTGTTGGAAGGAGCCGGAACATGAGCAGTATTCCCAAAATTGTTATCCTAGGCGCGGGATATGGAGGTATTTTGACCGCCCAGCGGCTGCAGAAAGCTTTGAACTATAATGAAGCGGATGTAACGCTGGTTAACCGCCATGAGTACCACTATTTCACCACACACCTGCATATGCCCGCTGCGGGAACAGACAGCATTGAACATACACGCGTCTCTATTTCCAAGCTGATTGATGAATTCAAGATTGATCTTGTGAAATCTTCCGTGCAGGAAATCCGTACCCAACAGAAAAAAGTAATCCTTGAAGACGGTACATTATCTTATGATTATCTTGTAATTGCACTGGGCGGCGAGCCGGAAACCTTCGGCATTCCGGGACTTGATAAATACGCGCTTACCATCCGCAGCATTAATTCCGTCCGTCTGATCCGTGAACATATTGAATATCAATTTGCCAAATACAAGAATGAGAACAGCGCGCAGGAGCATATCAATTTCGTCGTCGGCGGCGCGGGCTTCAGCGGCATTGAGTTCGTAGCCGAGCTGGCTGACCGCATTCCGGCCCTGTGCAAAGAATATGATGTGGATCCGGGTATGGTTAATATCTACAATATTGAAGCTGCACCTACAGCACTGCCGGGCTTTGCTCCCGAGCTGGTAGAGCATGCCATGACCGTGCTCTCCAAGAAGGGTGTAACCTTCAAGATGGGAGTGGCGATCAAGGAGTGCCTGCCGGGCGGTGTTATTCTGGCGACAGGGGAAGAGATCAAGGCTTCCACGATTGTCTGGACCGGCGGAATCCGGGGCAACCGTCTGATTGAAGCGGCAGGCTTTGAAGCTATGCGCGGACGTGTGAAGGTGGATGATTATTTGCATGCTCCTGGACATGAGAATATCTTCATTATCGGTGACGGGTCCCTGATGATTAATCCGGAGGGCCGTCCTTATCCGCCGACAGCCCAGATTGCCATGCAGCAGGGCGAATGCTGTGCGCATAATCTTGTAGCTGCGATCCGCGGCCAGCAGCCGAAGAAATTTGCCTTCAGCAACAAAGGTACTGTCGCTTCACTCGGTAAAGGACAAGGCATTGCCGTTGTCGGTGACAAGACCTACAAAGGCTGGACGGCAGCCCAGCTCAAGAAGCTCGTGGATATGCGCTACCTGTTCATCATCGGCGGCATATCGCTTGTACTCAAAAAAGGAAGATTCCTTTAAGATGCGCCACTGCAGTGTACAAGTTCGCGGACTGCTGACACGTGAAGAGCTGGACCGGTACAACGGGTTGATCGAGGTAGGCTCCTACCTGGAGGATCAGAACAAATACGATCTGGCTTACATAATCCAAAAGGAAATTGATGTGCTCATTCTCCCGGCGATTGAACGCCTGAAGGATAAGAGCCGGGCCCGTGACCGGGCCACGGCGGAATATCTGGAAAGCCTGCGGACAATCGATATGGATGATGATGAGGAAGATGAGGATGAACGTAACGGCTCCACAGTGTGAGCCGGTTAATGGAATATACAAAAGGGTGTGTCTTCTGTTCAACAGAGGACACACCCTTTTTTGACAATCAGCGTAAGCTCGTAAGGAAAGCCCCGCTTGGGGGGTTATTACAATTTAAGCATTTCTTCAAAGGTCTCCGGAGTCAGCAGATTGCCGACATAGAAAGGACCGAATTCGCCGTAACGGGCGCTGACTTCATCAAAACGCATTTCATAGACCAGCTTCTTGAACTGCAGCGCATCTTCAGCGAACAGGGTTACGCCCCATTCCCAATCGTCAAAGCCGACGGAACCGGTAATGATCTGCTTCACCTTGCCGGCATAGCCGCGGCCGATCAGCCCGTGGGAATACATCAGCTCCCGCCGTTTCTCCATATCGAGCATGTACCAGTTGTCGGCAAGCTCGCGCTTCTTGTTCATCGGGTAGAAGCAGATATGCTTGGCTTGCGGCAAAACCGGCTTGAGCCGTGCTGCTACATGCGGATTCTGCATCGGATCGCTGCCGTCTCCCGCGCTGCCGCCCGCAGCGTAATTGCTGAGCTCAACAATACTTACATAAGAGTAGGCTTTGGTCGTATATTGGGCAAACGCGATTTTGTTAAAGGCAGTTTCAAGTGCATTCAGTGCTTCCAGGCTTTCGCGCAGGAACATCATCACGAAATCAGCCTTCTGGCCGACGATAGCGTATACTGCCGAGCTTCCTTGCTTGGCTTCCTCCACCGGTCCCCATTCCTGCATAAAAGCATGCAATTCCTCCAGGGCTACAGCACGTTCCTCGTCATCGGCAGCCGTCCAGGCTGTCCAGTTCAGCGAGCGGAAGTCATGCAGGGCATACCAGCCTTCCAGCGTCAAAGCGGCTTCGTTCATGTTCTCACTCCTTAAAGTTTTACTTGCATCGGAATCCTGCGCTTAGTTGCACGAAGCGTGGGCTCCGTCAGAAATAAACCGCGTAAAATCTGTATCGCAAACATATGCTTATATGTAACGATCGTGTGATCTATTTGCATTGTATCGCAAGGTGATGGGAGAGAGCAAACGCACACCCCCTGTTTTCACGGAGAAAGCCTTTTCGTAACAATAAAGTTCATTGCTTCGTTACAATTTTTCTAGTAAACTTACTATTAATTAAGGCTTGGTGTGCGGTTCTTTATAGAGAGAGGGGATGGCAGTTTCATGGGATTTATTCCTGTGTTTGTCTTGGCCGTTTTGTTCTTCGTGATGATGTTCGGCATCGGTTTTATCCTCAATATGTTGATGAAGACCACCTGGTTTCCTGCCTACCTGTTTGTAATTGTCATTCTGCCTGTTGTGGTCTATTCGATCTGGGACCGGAGCGCCATGACGCTGTGGCAGCATCTGACGACCTTTCATCTGGTGGATTATCTTACCGGTATCGCCGGGCTGGCGGGCGCTGTGCTCAGCGGCTGGACCATCCAGAAGCTGCGGCTGGGCGGCTACAAAATGTTTTGATTACATGCGTTTTAGATATAAGAAACGGCTGCTTTCCTTGCATAATGAGGACAAAGCCGTTTTTTTTCTTTTTGGACAGCTATCGCCAGCAAGTGCTAAGATGGGGCCTGTTTTGCGGCGAAAAGCGCCTTATTTGGTTCTTTTTTTACATTTCCGGCGTGGTGTTTTGTGATAGAATAGAAATCTATATGAATTCGTATAAAAGAGGGGGAAGTATCCGCAGATGCGCATGAGCAACCTGCATCATTTCACCGAACATCACCGGTACTGTGTTTCCCGCGAATTCGGTTTGAGTAGTGTAGACAGCCGTATGCTCAGCTCCGTATACCAGCCGATGGTCGGGGCTTTTGCTATCAGTTTGTACAGGCTGCTGTTCGAGCATATTCCGGCCGAGGCCATCGGCTACTCCGATGTGGAGCAGCAGCGCAGGCTGTTTATGACACTGGGAGTGGAACCGAATGAGAAGGGCCGTAAATATTTAGTGGATCAGGCTTCCCGGCTTGAGGCGGTGGGACTGCTCCAGACCTGCCGGATCTATGCTGCGGAATCCGATGATTATATGTATGAGTACGAACTGCTGCCGCCGCTTTCGCCGGCTGATTTTTTTGCAACCCAGCATTTGACGCTGCTGCTGCGTGACAAGATCGGCAAATTCGCCGTGCTGTCGCTGCGCGAGCAGTTCTGGAACCGGGAACCGGAGGAATGGAGCCGCCAGTCGATCGGCAAAGAGAATATTTCACTGCCCTTTTATGATATCTTTCAATTAAATACACATGTTATAGATTATGAGCTGGAGCAGGCATTGGCCGAAGTGGCGACTGTCCGTCAGCCGGGTATGCACGAGAAAAGTGAGCCGGCTATCGGCTACAGTGACATTATCCTGCGTTTTCCGCGGGAATCGGTCAACCGGATGCATGTCGAGAAGCTGCGCTTTGATCATGCCCAGATGGGCATAATTAATTATGTAGCGCATAAGTACGAGCTGAGTCCGCAGGATTTATGCCGCCTGCTTGATGAGGACGGGGTATTCACGCCGGATGGCGAGGTGATTCTGGACGCGCTGCAGTATAAGGCCAGCCAGCATTTCCGCCAGGATATGAAGCGCCAGGAGAAGCGGGAGATTGCCGCAGCCAAAGTCGTAGCCCTGCGCTCTGCCGCCAGCGGAGAAGATGAAGCCATTGCTCCGCCGGAGCAATCCGTCGAGATGGAATATTATGTGGAGGTTCCGCCGCAGTTCCTCAGCAAATGCGATATACACCAATATAATATGATGCTGCGGAACGAGCCTTATACACGGCTGCTCCAGACTTTTTTTCCGGGAGCTGTTCCGGGTCAGCTGATGGATATCTTCGAGAAAATCGATCTGAACTATAAATTAAGCGGTGAAGTCATCAATGTGCTGATTCACTATCTGATGACCATGGTGGCCTCCGGCGGCGAACAGCGGATGAACCGCAATTTCGTTGAGGCGATTGCCTCCAACATGCTTGTGAAGCAGGTGAACACGTACGAGAAGGCGGTACGTTATATCCGGGACCAGTCCAAGGTCAAAGGCAAAGGGTCGGGTGCAGCGCCAGCGTCCGGTACGCGCCAGCGTTCCTATGCCAAGAGCGGCGGACGGTCACCCAAGCCGGAAATTCCGATGGTGGCGGATGACGGCAGTGCCGGAACCGTATCGGAAGAGGAATTCGCGGCGATGATGAAGAAGGCGGCCGAGATTAAGGCCAGCAAGAAAAAAGGCGTATCCAAAACGCCATAAGAAAGTGAGGTGCAGCAATGGAATCTATGGGCGATGTGCTGCGTTCGATGAACAATTCCGCTCTGCGCCAGCGTTCCCGTGATCTTGAGCACAATCTGCTGAATCATCCGCTGGTCAAGCAGCTGCAGGCGGAGCATCCCGAGCTGGATGAGTCGCGGCTGAAGATTAACTTGAGCCGGCTGTATCAATATACTGAGGAGGCCCGCAACTGTGCGAACTGCCCCGGCCTTGAACGGTGTCCCAATGATTTTCAGGGACACTACAGCAAGCTGACAGTCGAAACGGTTAATGGCTTTCCGGATCTGTATGAACGCAAGACAGCCTGCGGTCTCAAAGTGGCCCAGGACAACCAGGACAGCATCCGCAAACGGATCCGCAGTTTTTATGTGGATGAACGCGTGCTGAACGGCGGTTATGACGAGATGGATATTATGGGCAAGGACCCGCGCCGGGCCTCAGCCGTAAATAAAATATTTGATTACATCACAGGAGTTAAGGACGAGGGTCTGACTTCCCAGGGGATCTATCTGCACGGCACCTTCGGAACAGGCAAAACCTTTCTGATGTGCTATCTGCTCCACGAGCTGGCGGTGGCCGGTTACAGCGGCGTGATCGTCTATATGCCTGATTTTATTGAGGATCTGAAATCCATTATGATGGACGGCCAGAAGCTGAAGGAGACTGTCGATACTCTAAAGAACTGTGATCTGCTGATTTTTGATGATATCGGGGCGGAGAATTTGAATCCGTGGGCGCGTGATCATGTGCTGGGGGCAATCCTCAACTACCGCATGAACCGCAAGCCTACCTTCTATACCTCCAATTATCCGCTGGACGGGCTGGAGAAGCACTTGAGCTTTACCAGTAAAGACGGCGAAGAGGCCTATAAGGGACAGCGGCTGATGGACCGGATTGCCCCGTTCGTGGAAGTGATCCCTCTGCATGGGGAGAATCAGCGCGGCAGGGGGAAATAGATAATATACGTAAACAGCGATGCCGGGATATCAATCCACAGCATCGCTGTTTGTTTTTTAACCAGGCTGTAAACTGTTGTTATACGGAGGCTTTGGATATCTGCTGCTCCCGCAGCTGCTGCCCTTTATAGAAGAAAGGATAGGCGATAAAGGTAAGCAGCATGAGGATGCTGAATATCAGGGGGCCTTGGTCAAAGCCCAGATGCTGGAGCAGCATACCGCCTATCCAGGTGCTCAGGCTCTGTCCGATAAAGGCAAATCCGCTTGCCCCGTAATAAGAGCCCCTCAGGTGTGCCGGTGCAATCTCTCCGATCAGCACATCGCCTATGACAAAGCAGAGAATTTCACCCACCGTAAACACTACCATCGAAAAGCCGAGCAGGAACAAATGGTCAAACGTCCCGAGTCCGAGCAGGCCGAGCCCGAAAAATATACATCCGGCCTTTAAGGCAAGCATGGACGAGAACCGCTTCATCAGCTTCGCCAGCGGATATTGCAGCAGGATGACTGAAAGTGTATTGATGACAAACAGATACGAATACACGCCGATCCGGTCATGGCCGATATACTGGGACAAGGTCGTATCCAAATGGGAATAAGCTCCGAACACGAAGATATTTCCGATCAGAAAGTAAAGGAACACCCTGTCGGTAAAAATGATGGTCACCATTTGCCTTACCGGAACTGCATCCGCATTCTGCCCGGACTGAAGTTTGTATCTGAAGCTGAAGCCGGTCAGAAGAACCGCGTACAGGGCGTAGATAGCGGCACTTAGCATAAAGGGCAGCATGGACGAAGTGCCCCCAATACCGAGCTGCAGCCCAATTAAAGGACCGATGGCTCCGCCGACATTAATTGCAAAATATCTGGCGTTGAACACGTCTGTACGGCGTTCAGCAGGGGTTACATCCGCAAGTAATGCCCGTGCAGTAGGTTCAAACAGACTGCGGAACAGGCCGTTCAAGCCGCTTAGTATGAAAAATGCCGGGGTGGCATTTGCAAAAGCGAAGCCGGCAAAAACCAGACTCCACAAGCCCATGGAGACAATCATCACCGGATAACGCCCGAGACGGTCGGATACTGCACCTCCTATAAAGCTTCCCCAGGTACCTGCGAACAGGCTTACCGCCAATATGGCACCGATCGTTGCCGGGTCCATTCCCTTAACTTTACCCAGGTAAATGCCAAGGAATGGAATGGTCATAAAAAAGCCGGTGCGTGATAAAAAGGTACCCAAGATTACACCCCAGGCAACCGGATGAAAGTCCGCTGCCTTCAAATTCATTTTTAACTTCATCTTGCTCATCCTTTGCTGTCAGGTTTCCGGGCCGATTCTTTGTGGGAATATCCCGCTTTGCTTAAGTATAGCTATCTAAAAGGTGACGAAAAGGGTACAATGTTACCCAACTACTTCACCTTTTACGGGTTTGAAAAGAGGTCCTATATGCTGACTGCCACACTGCATTTTTTAGAGCTTCGCCGTTACTTTGCCGACCATGAGCTGCAGGAGCCTTTCCACACCACTGTCGCTAAACTTACCGAGATCTGGCATTGCACGCCGCGGTATTCAAAGCTGATTATCCGGAAGCTCTGCGGGTTAGGGCTTGTTCAGTGGCAGGCCGGCCAGGGGCGCGGAAATACCTCTTTACTGACCCTGGTGGGCGATTTCGACAATATTCTGCTGCGTGAATCAAAGCTCAGAATGGAAGAGGGAAATGTAACAGAGGCGATGGAGCTGATGAACAGGTTCGGAGGGTATGAAACCAAAGAGCGATTCAGGAACTGGCTCTCTGAACAGATGGGCTTCTCTACGCGGACAGTGCTCAATACCTTGCAGGATACGCTGCAGTTCCCTGTGTACCGCAAAATATTTACGCTGGACCCGGGCCGGGTCTATTATGCTTTTGATTGCCACGTGGCCGGCCAGCTGTTCAATACACTGGTGGAATATAACCAGGAACAACGGAAAGTGGTGCCTTGTATTGCCCACTCCTGGGAATGCAGCGGGGATGCGCGCGAATGGATTTTCCATTTAAGAAAAGGGGTGATGTTTCATCACGGAAGAGAGCTGACTGCGGATGATGTCATCTTTACACTGAACCGTTTCCTTCGTAACCCCGGTGCCTATGAAGCAAGCTGGATGTTTCAGGATATTGAAGGGATAGAGGCTATAGATTCCAGAACTGTACGGATTCGTCTGCAGGAACCGAATTATTTATTTTTGAGATTTCTGTGTACCGTCCAAGCCAGTGTTGTGCCTGAGGATGTAATGCGTAATAAAGGGGCGGAGTTTGAACTCCAGCCGGTAGGTACCGGTTCCTTCCGCATGGTACGGCTGGATGAAGGGATCTGCAGCCTGGAAGCCTTCCAGACCCATTTCCGCGGCAGGCCGCATCTGGACCGTGTGGAGATTCTTATTTTTTCAGGCGTGGAATCGGGTTATTTCGGGGAGCCTGACTGGACGGTGGTTATGTCCTCACACGGGGATACTTCACAAAAACACCGGAAAGTGCTTGGAGACGGCGGCGGTGTATGGCTTGATGTGGAGACGCTGTTCTCCTGCTGCAATCTGCTTGTATTCAATCAGGATAAGAAGGGGGTACATAACCGCCTTTTGTTCCGGCAAGTGCTTGATCACATCATTGACCGTGAGCGCATCATATCCGAGCTGGGGGAAGACCGCATTCATCCGGCATACGGATTCCGCTACCAGGAAGGCGGGCAAGTTAAGGGGGCAGAAAGCAGTCCGAAGCTTGATGATTCACAGCTTATTTCCTTGCTTGCAGCAAGCGGCTACCGCGGTGAAATATTCCGGCTGGCCGTGGGTTCTTTTCACTATGCGGATGCACTCTGGATTCAGAAACAAGCCGAAAGGTACGGGATCAAAGTGGAAGTTGAAGTCATTGACCGTATTGAGGAGGGGGAGGGCGGGTATATGTCTTCACAGCATGATGCCCGATTGTTTGGCAGTGTGCTCGGAAATGATGAAGTAAGCGAGCTTCAGATGTACCTGCAGAAAAACTATCTGTTGTCCGCCTTCGATCAGCCCACATTTGAAGCTGTAAATGATCAAATCAGGCAAATACTCAGGGAAGAGGATGAAGGGAAAAGGCAGCATGGGCTGGCCGCACTCGAACAGATTCTCAGGGATACAACTGCGGTATTATTCCTCGTTCACAAGAAAAGCAATGCATCCCACCATGAATCCGTCCGGGGAGTCTCCATTAACGCCTACGGCTGGCTTGACTTTCATACAATCTGGTTCCATCCCCAGGGTGCACACCGGAAGCTGGTCCATTAATCATTGTGATACAAAAAAATCCGGTCTCTTCCCGCAGGGAAGGCCCGGATTGTGAGGCTGTCTTGCTAAGCTGATCAGTCAGACATAATAAATTTGACGATAACCATGCCGAAAAAGACCACAGTCATAAATCCCGTCATGCCGAAAAAACCGGCCATTAGATCGCCTAGATCATTGCGGGGCTCTTCGTTGACATGCTCCCGCGGGTCACGGACCTGCGCGTTGACATCCATAGCTTCATCCTCCTTGGGCCTTGCATGCCTGCTACTTGTTAAGTTACAGTTATACATGTGAGAGAAGTCATTGACAAATAATGCGCTTTCCTCAATTATAGTGACTCCCTGAAAAGATGTAAAGGAAAGTCTGTGCACCCGAAAAATGATTTTATACAATCTAGTTTTATAAAATAATTAACAAATGCACTATATATATGTTATACTGTTCATGTGTCGGTATATGGTAATCTGGTTATCATATTACATGAAGCATTTTAACCCTAACCTTTCGGAGTGAATTCGCCGCATTTAGCGCAGGCTATAGAAGCGGATATTGCTTCGCAAAACTTGAAGGAGGAACAATATCATGGCTATCGTGAACGTGTCTGACCAAACTTTCGGCAACGAAGTGGAAGGTCAAGGTACTGTAGTAGTAGATTTCTGGGCACCTTGGTGCGGCCCTTGCAAAATGCTTGCCCCTATCCTGGATGAACTGTCCAGCGAACTTGGAGACAGCGTAAAAATTGCTAAGCTGAACGTGGATGAGAACCCGGAAACGGCTTCCCGCTTTGGCGTAATGAGTATCCCTACATTGATCTTCTTCAAAGACGGTCAACCGGTGGACAAAGTCGTTGGACTGAACTCCAAGGAATCCCTGAAGAATATTGTAGCTAAGCATCAATAATAGTAATGAACCATTAGTTGTACGCGGGCCTTCCGGCCCGGCCGCAAAGCGCCTTCGGTTTTTCCGGAGGCGCTTTGTGTGCTACACTTGGCTTATAAGCTCAAGCAAGTCTAGGTGGGGGAGAAATCATGGACTATATGGATAATATCCGCAACAAGCTGGCGCTGCTGCCTGACCTGCCCGGGTGCTATCTGATGAAGAATGAAGAAGGCACCATTATTTATGTGGGCAAGGCCAAGGTGCTGAAGAACCGTGTGCGTTCCTATTTTACAGGCAGCCATAACGGTAAAACACAGCGGCTTGTCGCCAACATTGTTGATTTTGAATATATCGTTACCTCCAGCAATATGGAAGCACTCATTTTGGAGTGCAACCTGATCAAGAAGCATATGCCGCGTTATAATGTGCTGCTGAAGGATGACAAGACGTTCCCGTATTTAAAAATTACGAATGAAGCTCATCCGCGCCTTGAGGTTACACGCCGGGTGATTAAAGATAAAGCCAAATATTTCGGTCCGTACCCGAATGCTTACGCGGCCCATCAGACGAAAAAGCTGCTGGACCGGATGTATCCGCTGCGTAAATGCGGTGTGATGCCGAAGGAGATTTGTCTGTATTACCATATGGGCCAATGTCTGGCGCCTTGTGAGAAAGAAGTGCCGAAGTCCGCGTATGATGAGATCATTCAGAGCATTTCTTCTTTTCTCGGGGGCGGCCACGAAGCGGTGAAAAAGGATCTCCAGAAGAAAATGGAGGAAGCCGCGGAGGAGCTGTATTTCGAGCGGGCCAAGGAGCTGCGTGATCAGATCATCCATATCGATGCCCTGATGGAGAAGCAGAAGATCAATACTGCAGATACGAAGGACCGCGATGTGTTCGGTTATGCGGTGGATAAGGGCTGGATGTGTGTGCAGATCCTGTATATGCGGCAGGGTAAAATGATCCAGCGCCACTCTTCCGTGTTTCCGTTCTATGGCGAGGCCTACAGCGACTTTATGTCTTATGTGACCCAATACTACAGCGAGAATCCGGCATTGCCGCAGGAGATTCTGCTTCCGGAAGTGCTGGGTGAAAGCGGGGGCAAGTCGAAGCCGCCTGAAGCGGAAGGCACCGCAGAGATGCCTAACGCAGAGGCCCTGCTCAAGGAAGAGGATGAGCAGGAGACGGAAGCGGCGGCAGAGGAGGTGTCCGGTGCAGCTGGTGAGGATGAAGATGCCGCCGGGCGTGAAGGGGCTGCGGCGGAATCCGGGGCAGCAGCTATTACAGGAGGCGAAGGTGAAGGAGTTGAGGCCGGGGCAGCAGGCAATGTGGATGCGGCAGGCGGAGCGGCTGCCCTGCAGCAGTGGCTGGGCGTGAAGGTGCTGGTGCCGCAGCGCGGACTGAAGAAGCAGATGGTCGGCATGGCCTGCAAGAACAGCAGTGTGGCGCTGGACGAGAAGTTCCGGCTCATTGAACGGGACGAGGAGCGTACTTCCGGTGCAGCACTCAGCCTCGGGCAAAGCCTGGGCCTGGAGTCGCTGAACCGTATTGAGGCGTTCGATAACTCCAACATCCAGGGGAGTAATCCGGTCTCTGCCATGGTCGTGTTCATTGACGGCAAGCCTGCCCGGAAGGAATACCGCAAATATAAAGTCCGTTCCGTGCAGGGACCGGATGACTACGAAACGATGCGTGAGGTTATCCGGCGGCGTTATGAACGGGTGCTGAAGGAAGATCTGCCGCAGCCGGATCTGATCGTGGTCGACGGCGGGAAGGGGCAGATCTCCTCGGCCATTGATATTTTGCAGAACGAGCTGGGATTGTACATCCCTGTGTGCGGTCTGGTCAAGGACGATAAGCATAAGACGGCCCAGCTGCTGATCGGCGATTCCGCTGAGCCGGTACCGCTGGCGCGGGACAGCCAGGAATTCTACCTGCTGCAGCGTATTCAGGATGAGGTGCACCGTTTTGCGATCACGTTCCACCGTGAGCAGCGCGCCAAATCGATGGTTACCTCCAAGCTGGACTCCATTCCCGGCATCGGCGAGAAGCGGCGGAAGGCGCTGCTGAAGCATTTTGGCTCGCTGAAGAAGATCAAGGAGGCCTCCATCGAGGATTTCCGTCCGCTCTCCATCGGTGAGAAGCTGGCCGGACAAATCCTGGAGGCACTTAGGGATGAGGAGCCGTCGGTATAAAAAGAGGCTATTGTACAAAGAGCCGTTTTACCGGTTGAGGGCAGCTTTTTGGTTGGCGAGGAATAATTATTTTTTGTTTCTTTAGTTGGGCTGGCCTGAGGGTCAGTCCTTTTTTGTTATCTCTTTTTGAAGAAGCGGTCATAGAGTATCAGGCCGCCAAAGGATGCAGACCTTCCAGTAAGGGATAAGGTCATGCCGGAATGAGGCGGGCGAAATGAACGGGAAAAATCCCGTTGAATTGGCGGGAAAGCGGCTTGCGGGTGAAATAAACGGGAAAAATCCCGTTGAATTGGCCTGATAGCGGCTTGCGGGTGAAATAAACGGGAAAAATCCCGTTGAATTGGCCGGATAGCGGCTGGCGGGTGAAATGAACGGGAAAATTCCCGTTGAACTGGCCGAAAAGCGGTTTGCAGGTGAAATGAACGGGAAAATTCCCGCTGAATTGGCGGGAATGCGGCTGGCGGGTGAAATAAACGGGAAAATTCCCGCTGAATTGGCCGGATTGCGGCTGTCGGCGGAAATGAACGGGAAAATTCCCGTTGAACTGGCCGGAATTTGGCTGGCGAGTAAGATGAACGGGAAAAATCCCGTTGAATTGGCGGGAATGCGGCTGGCGAGTGAAATGAACGGTATAAATACCTTTGAATTCGCCGAAATTAGGTAATCGGCTGAAATCAAAGGCATAAATACATCTGAATCCGCCGAAATCAGGCGATCGGTCGAAATGAAGGGTATAAATACATCTGAATGCGCCGAAATCAGGCAATCGGCTGAAATCAAAGGTATAAATGCCTCTGATTCCGCCGAAATCATACGATCGGCCGAAATAAAAGGTATAATTACCTCTAATTCCATCGAGACGGCCCTTTGTGTCTTGATTGACTTCACTTGATGTGAATGCTGCTTAAGGCATGCTTGCTCATAAGAAGGTAAACGAACCAACTATACACGAAAAACCGAGTACAATACGCTAAAGGTAAGTCAAAGGAGCCAACTATACACAAAAAAACGAGCACAATGAGCTACCGTGAAGTCAAACGGACCAATTATATACAAAAAACCGAGTACAATACGCTACTGGGAAGACAAACGAACCAACTATACACGAAAAACCGAGTACAATACGCTAATAGGTAGTCAAACGAACCAATTATACACGAAAAACCGAGTACAATACGCTAATAGGTAATCAAACGGACCAACTATACACGAAAAACCGAGTACAATACGCTACTGGGAAGACAAACGGACCAATTATACACGAAAAACCGAGTACAATACGCTAAAGGTAAGTCAAACGAGCAAACTATACACAAAAAACCGAGCACAATGAGCTACCGTGAAGTCAAACGGACCAATTATACACAAAAAACCGAGTACAATACGCTACTGGGAAGACAAACGGACCAATTATACACGAAAAACCGAGTACAATGAGCTACCGTGAAGTCAAACGGACCAATTATACACGAAAAACTGAGTACAATACGCAACCGTGAAGTCAAACGGACCAATTATACACGAAAAACCGAGTACAATACGCTACCGGGGAGCTAACAAACCAACTATATACGAAAAACCAAGTACAATACGCTACCGGGGAGCTATCGAACCAACTATACACGAAAAACCGAGTACAATACGCTACCGGGGAGCCAACGAGCCGACTATACACAAAAAACCGAGCACAATACGTTACCGTGAAGTCAAACGAACCACCTATACACGAAAACCCCAGCACAATGTGCTGCTACAAAGATAAAGGTGCGACTGGCGGAGGAAATGAAAGGAAAGCGGCAAACCGCCTGTCATTCCGCCGCACACCCGCCGCACACCCGCCGCACACCCGCCGCACCCGCCGCACCCGCCGCACACCAGCACAACAAAAGGTGCTCCAAAGGCTGCAAGCAGCCTTCGGAACACCTTGTCACTTACATCAGATTGCCTGCCGGAGCGGAGGGTTCGGGCCGGTCAGGTTTTGTCGGGGGATTGAAGCGGTAGACGATGTATCCGACGATAAACGGCAGGACAATCGTGACAATACCGGCTCCGATATTTACTGTACCCTGCATGAAAATCAGCGTGGCTCCCATCAGAATGCTGTCGAACACCACATGGCTGAACATGACGGCAATGAAGCCGTGGCGCAGGAAAATATAGCTGAACAGCAGGCCGATCACCGTCAGCTCAAGCGGACGCGAGCTGATCGGATAGATCGGATACAGCGTATGCCCGAAGGCCCAGATCACGGTAGTGATCAGCGAGGCGACAAACGTGCTGCGTACGATTTTTTTGAGCATCCGGATGCCGAACAGGCGGTACACCGCTTCCTCGGACAGACCGGCCAGCCAGGCAACAACCGGCAGCAGCCAGGCATATCTCATGTTGTAAGGCGACTGGCCCGCATCCGTGGTGGACCAGTTGTCCAGCGTCAGCGAGAGAATAATGAACAGGACCGTCTGCACACCGAGCAGAATGAACGCCCATACATAACCTATACGCATACTGTCCAGCACAAATTTACCGTAGCCGGGCTCTTTGGCACGCGCCCACGGGTTCAGGCCTTCCTCCTGGCGCCATAGACCATCACCGCCAACCAGTGAGAAGTAGAGCAGCGAGGACATCAGCAGGCTGTACAGCGTATAAATAATGAACAGAACTACAGCCGTGACCCGGGCTTCCGGGCTGTGGTCGCCGGATTCGGGCAGCGAATTGTAGGTGCTGACCATCATAATAAGAAAATGAACGGAGCTGAGGAAGATTCCGCGCTTAAAGGAAGTGCTCTCCCTGCGCAAAATGCTGTAGATCAGCGCCAGAATGCCCAGTGCGAGTGTGGGCAGGCCATATCCCAGCAGAGTCAGCCGCTCGGCCAGCGAGGTCTGGTCCTCTACATAGGTCACATGCCAGGCAGGAGCAGAGAATCCGGCCTGAAAATAGGAGACCTCTCCATTCTGGAAGTTGAAATTGTAGCGCAGCGGAGATTCCCCGACTTTGACCGAGCTGTCACTGTAGACAAGACCGTATCCGTCCGTATTGGACTCAATCTGCAGGCTGGCAGGATTTGCACCCCATAGCTTAAGCCAGGGGAGGGCGAGGCTTTCCTTCTGCACCAGCGTGAGGCCGTCGCTGCGGAGCACACCGGATCGATTGCCCTCAAGCGCAGATGCAGGCGCTTCCCCGTAATCCAGCCCTTCGCCGGAATCGGCATGAGCCCCCGCAGCGAAAGCGACAACTTTTCCCGTATACATATTTAGATCAATAGCGAAGAGCGCATCCGCTCCGTCCGGGCTATGTAGTACTGCATGAAATACATCAAACGGGTAAGACTGGTCGAGCTTTCTTTTGGTATAGTCCTCAAGGAGCTTTTCCCGGGACATGTAGCCGTAAAAGGCAGAGTCTGTACGGTAACTTACCGTCCACTTGTCCTCTGCGGTCTCCGTATGCCCAAGCTGCCGGGCTGCAAAGGCGGCAGCCTGCTCCCGCGCTTCAGCTTTGCTGATAACTTTCGTATTGGTTCCTGAGGTACCGGCGAGGAGCTGGGGAGCCACCTGGAACATCACAAATACAACTAGACCCAGAATACCCATGAGGATGAGCCTTGTGGTAAGAGGCCGCTGCTGTAAGGGCTGGCCGACGGAATTCATGAAACGCCTCCTTGTGTTCAATTCAATTCTGTTCAGTATGTGTCCTGTCTCATTATAATGGAACAGGACGGAAACTTACAAAAAATTTCCTGTGTCTGTTCTACATTTACGTTAGTGTGGCCAGGCTTATGCTTGTTTTGTAATCTGCCTTTGTGAAGTTGGACAATAACGTATATAATTTGTATGTTTCTACTCCGAAATATAAATGTATGATATTTCATTACACGTGCAGATATAAACAAGCATGACCGCGGGAGGATGAGAAGTTTGGCTTCACCATTTAACAAAATAACCGGAATCAGAATCCTGAAGCTGTCTCCGCCGCAGATTCTCGTTGCCGGCTTCGCCGCTGTTATACTGATCGGTACCCTGCTGCTGATGCTGCCTGTATCCAGTGTCTCTGGGCTTCCCATGCGGTTCACTGATGCGCTGTTTACCGCGACGTCTGCGACCTGTGTTACCGGGCTGGTGGTGGTGGATACGGGGACCTATTTCAGCACTTTCGGGCAGACCGTCATCCTGCTGCTGATTCAAATCGGAGGCCTGGGGTTTATGACGATGGCGACCTTGTTCGCTCTTCTGCTGAGACGCAAAATCTCACTGCGTGACCGGCTGATCCTGCAGGAAGCGATGAACCAGAGTTCGATCGAGGGCATCGTGCGGCTGATCCGAAAGGTGCTGCTGTATTCGCTTGTTATAGAAGCCGGGGCAGCTTCCGTGCTTACGCTCCGGTGGGCCTTTGACATGCCGTTTGGCCGGGCGCTGTATTACGGTGTTTTTCACGCCGTATCCATGTTCAATAATGCGGGGTTCGATTTGTTCGGAGAATACCGCAGTCTGACCGGATATGTCAGCGATCCTGTTGTCAATCTTGTCGTTTTGTTCCTGATTGTGTCCGGGGGCATCGGTTTTATTGTGATGTCGGATTTGGTGGATTACCGTAAAAAGCGCAGGCTGCTGCTGCATACCAAAGTGGTGCTGTCCATGACTGCAGCGCTTCTGCTGACCGGAACTGCAGTGATTTTTATTTTTGAATTTACAAATCCCCGTACACTCGGGGCATTGGATCTCGGGGGCAAACTATGGGCTGCCTTCTTTCAATCGGCCACGCCGCGGACAGCCGGGGCTAATACAGTGGATATTGCCGGGCTGCGCCAGGCTACACAGTTTTTTATTATCATTCTGATGTTCATCGGGGCTTCGCCCGGCTCAACCGGCGGGGGGATCAAGACCACTACCTTTACTCTAATGGTCGGCGCGGTCATTTCCATGCTGCGCGGGCGCGAGGATATCGTATTGTTCCGTTACCGTCTGGCACAGGAGCGAGTGTTCAAGGCGCTGACTATCGCCCTGCTGGCCCTGCTCCTGATCGTAACGGTATCCATGGTGCTCTCCACGACGGAACAGCGTCCGTTCTTAATGATTCTGTTCGAAACTACTTCGGCATTCGCCACTGTAGGTCTAAGTATGGGGCTGACACCGGAATTAACGGAGATCGGGAAAGTTTTGCTCTGCCTCACGATGTTCGCCGGACGGCTCGGCCTGCTGACGCTGGCGTTTGCGCTGGGGCCGAAACAGGGTAAACCATTGTATAAGTATCCGGAAGGTAAAATGATAATTGGATAGGGGTTAATGGAATTATGAAACCACAGCAGTTTGTTGTGATCGGCCTGGGCCGCTTCGGTGCCAGTCTGGCGCTTGAATTGATGACTATGGGCTATGAAGTGCTTGGCATCGATCATCAGGAAGAGCGGGTCGAGGAAATGACCGGACAGCTGACGCATGCAGTGATGGCCGATGCTACAGATGAAGGGATTCTGCGTTCGCTTGGTGTGCGTAACTTTGACTGCGGCATCGTCGCGATCGGGGACAATATGGAGCGCAGCATTCTGGCGGCGATTCTGCTCAAGGAGCTCGGTGTGAAACAGGTGGTGGCCAAAGCCATTTCCATTCTGCACGGGCGCGCATTGTCGAAGCTGGGGGTGGACAGGGTTATTTTTCCGGAGCGGGATATGGGCATCCGGGTGGCGCATCAGCTGGTGACTCCGAATCTGCTGGATTATTTTGAGATATCGAAGGATTACAAAGTAGTTGAACTGACCGTGCCCTCCTGTATGGACGGCAAAAGCCTCTCTGATCTCAATACACGGGCAAAATACGGGTGCAGCATTATTGCCCTGAACCGCAGCGACGGGATTATCGTGGCGCCTACCGCACATGATTATGTGAATGAGGGCGATATTATGGTTGTCATCGGCTCTAATGAGAGTATTGAAGAGTTTGAGGAGGAGGCAGTGAACGCGGAGTAGAAAGGGATCAAGATACTTTAGGTTAAAATACAAAGCAGACCCGGACACGTGTCCGGGTTATTTTTTTATGATGATGACTCCGGACTTTGCGGAGAGGCGGCTGGGTGTGTATTGCTGCGTCAACTGGAATATTTTAAAATTTTTACAAATTTGCCCGGGAAATTTCCTGAGGGATATATATGAAATGTTTCTTAAAATGATAAAATAATAATAATCGGGATATACGCCAGCTGGTGTTTCATATTATATTAGGATTAATGTAAGCGCTTATATATGTGGTGTGAGCCTGTTTGCTGCTGGGGAGAACGAGGGCTGCTCAAGGATTTACAGAAACAATAGGGGGATCAACAATGAAAAAGATACCGATGATGCTGCAGCTGGCATTGATTCTATTCTGCATCATGGCCATTCCTACTGCCGTTCTGACTTGGTACAGCGGAGCACAGATTATTGAGAATTCCGAGTCAGCCATCGGGGAATCCATGCTTGCCGGGTTGAATGCCGGCCGTGAGCTGAACGAGAATGCGCTGGCCAACCTGGCGCAGGATACGTCGCGTCTGGCTGCAACCAATATTTTTGACCGCATCCGCAGTATCTATACCTACTCCGAACTCAACTCCAACTACAACAATGTAAGCCGGGCGCAGTCAGTGACCAAGGAGCTGGTTAATTTAAACCGCCGGGTAGATGGTGTAGCCTCCTCATACTTTTATCTGAAAGATTCGGATTATGTGATTTCCACGGACAGCGGGGCCACAACCCTGGACCGCTATGAATCCATCGACTGGACAACAGAGGCTCTTGCGGAGCAGCGGGGAATCAGCGGCATATGGGTTCCGCGCAAGCTTGAATCCGGCATCAATGTTGTTTCGTATGTCTACCCCCTCAACCGCTTGTCCACTACTACCAACGGAATCATTGTCGTCAACATGAAGGAGAGCCAGATCGGAAAGTATTTGCATTCCTCAGAGGACGGAGACACCAGCCACCTGCTTTTGGATGCGGAAGGGCGGGTGATTTCCCACAGAGACAAAGCACTGCTGCTCACCGACGGCCTGGAGCTGCCTTTTCTGCGGGATATGCTGACCCTTGAGTCAGGAGAAGGCTATACGTTTCATGATCTTGACAGCAGACGGATGGTTTATGCGTGGAACCGTTCAGAATCGTCCGGATGGTGGTATGTAAGCTGGAGTCCTCTGGACGACCTCATGAGCAAGTCTCGGGATATGCAGGGGAATATTATTTTGCTTACAGGGGCAATTATTGCGCTGGGGACGGTACTGGCTGTCTTTCTCGCCACATGGCTGTCAAGGCCGCTCAGGCAGCTGGTCCGGACGATACGCTCCAAAAGCGATCTCGGTGTTGTAGGCAGGAATGAACTTGCCTTCCTGGATATGGCGTTCAGGCGGATGCAGGAGGAAGAGGAGAGCCTGTTCCAGCTGCTGCAGGAGCGTGAGCAGGATGCACGGAGTCTGGCCGTCCACCGTCTTTTGCGCGGTGAAATTCCGCCGCGGATCACGGAGATGTTTCCGGAAGCGTGTTACAGGATTGCCGTAGTTTCCATCGACCGGTACAGGGTGTATGTAGGCAACACCAATGTGGAGACCCGCAGCTATCACCGGTATCTGCTGAATACGAAGTACGAAAGTCTTTTTCCGGAAGGGATTTTGGCCACCTCTGTCTATCATAACGACGGCTGCATAGTGATTGTAATGAACTTTGCACCGCAGGAGGAAGAGGAGAGCAGGCTGCAGATCCATCAGGTCATGGAGACGATCCGGAGTGAATCCCATGCGCTGCTTACGCATTCTGTGACGATCGCAGTCAGTGATACGGCAGATGCGCCTGAACTGGTATCAGAGCGGCTGTTTGAAGCGATGGAGCTGATTAAGCAGCGGATGATTAACGGAGCCGGCAGCATTATGTACTGGGAGGAAGAAGAGGAGAGCAGACGCAAATATATCGACTTCGACTGCAGCGAGCGGCGGATTCTCAATTTCCTGGACGCCGGCAATCTGGACGGGATTTTCAAAGAGCTGCAGGTTATCCGCAGCCAGATTAGCGCCGAAGAGAATATTTCTTATGATAACATCATGTTCATTTACCATCAGCTGCTAGGTGCGACGATTAAGCATCTGCGTGAGAATCATATCAGCACCGGAAGAATGATTATGGGGAAAGGCAACATTTACAGCATCCTGGCTGCTATGGATACACTGGAAGAGCTGGAGGGATATCTGCATGAGCTGTTCCGGGAAATTGTGCAGAGCCTGGATCACAGCACTGGTGAGAGCAATCACGGGGAACGGATCATTCAATATTTAAAAGAGCATTACCGTGAAGAAATCGTCTTCGAGGATATGGCAAAAGAGATCGGGATCAGCTACTCCTATATGCGCAAAATCGTGTACGAGCAAACCGGAAAAAGCATGATCGATTTCCTGAACCAGCTGCGCATCGACAAAGCCAAGGAGCTGCTGCTGGACAGCGAACTGACGATCAAGCAGATTGCCGCAGAGGTTGGCTATTTCAATGTACAGAGCTTCAACCGTTTTTTCCGTAAATATGAAGGAATGCCGCCGAGCAGCTACAAGTCGGCCAAGAGTAAAAGCTCCTAGAGGGCTGCTCCTGGCCGGGGCCGGCGGCCCTTTTTTGTTAATGAAAGCGTTTTATTTTTGGGAATGCCTATCATATTTGATTATCTAACCGCTGCACTAGCCGATAATACCGGGTTCTAATCAAATTTGATGGGGATCATCAATACTCATGATTTTCAAGACCGGCTAAAGGAGCTAGCATAGGATTCAAGCCAGGCAGCACAGGCTGGTGAGGGAACATTGGGGGCAGGAGGTGAAACTTTGAAAGTTGTAAACGCTTCAAAGACAAATCAGACTACTTTATTAAGCAGAAAGCAGGGGCCGCTTTATTATCTCCAGCGTGACTGGCAGCTGTATTTGCTTGTATTTTTACCGCTGGCTTTTGTAATCGTTTTCAAGTATCTGCCGATGGGCGGGCTTGTAATCGCTTTTAAAGATTATAAGATCGCAAGAGGCTTCTGGGGCAGTGAGTGGGTCGGTTTTGAAATCTTTCAGGAGATTTTCTCCAAGCCGGATTTCGGCCGTGCCGTCCGCAACACACTGCTGCTTAATGTGCTTGACCTCTGCTTCAGTTTTACCATGCCGATCGTGCTGGCGCTGATGCTGAATGAAGTCAAAAGTGTAAGGTTCAAACGTGTTAACCAGACTCTGCTGTATCTGCCGCACTTCCTGTCCTGGGTTATCATCGGGGCCATTGCGTACCAGCTGCTTAGTGAAGGAAGCGGTGTCGTCAACAACTTAATTGAACTGCTCGGCGGGACCCGGATTCCGTTCCTGCAGGAGGACACGAACTGGCTGATCAGTTATCTGGCCATTGGTGTCTGGCACAGCATGGGCTGGGGAACGATCATCTATCTGGCAGCCATCAGCGGGATTAACCCGGAAATGTATGAAGCGGCCACCGTGGATGGAGCCGGACGCTGGAGAAAGGTATGGAATATTACGCTTCCTTCGATCCGTGCAACCATTGTCACCCTGCTGATTATGAACCTGGGTAAAGTGATGGACGGTTCGTTTGAACGGATCTGGTCCCTGCAGAACAAAGCCACCACAGAGTTCACAACAACCATACCGGTTCTGGTATACCGCTGGGGGATTGAATCCGGCAACTTCAGCCGGGCGACAGCGGTGGGCCTGTTCCAGTCCGTTATCGGTATTGTGCTTGTCATAACGGCTGACCGCATTGCCAAGAAGCTCGGCGAGGACGGAATACTCTAGAAAGGAGAGAACCCATGAGAGCATCAACCGTAAGTCCTGCCGTATCAAGCAGAGGGCGTTTAGACATCTGGGATTTGCTGATCAAAATTGCCCTGGTTATAGCTTCGCTGGTATGTTTACTGCCGTTTGTACATGTCGTATCCAAATCCCTCAGTGCCGACTCTTTTGTCATAGCCAACAAGGTCTTCCTTTGGCCGCAGGGCTTCACCATTGAAGCGTACAAGAAGATTTTTGCGGATGCCAGTATCCTCCGCTCCCTGTATATTTCGGTCATCGTAACCGTGCTGTTCACGATTCTGGGGATGATTCTGACCATCTGCGCAGCTTATCCGCTGTCCAGAACCCAATTCAAGGGCCGCCGGGTCATCACCTTCATTTTCCTCTTCACGATGTATTTCAGCGGTGGGATTATCCCGGATTACATGAACATTAATAACCTGGGACTGATGGATACGATCTGGTCACTGGTCCTGCCGTTATCTTTCAGTGCCTTCAACCTGCTGATCATGAAGACCTCTCTGACGAGCAGTATTCCGGTCAGCCTGGAAGAATCCGCACGGATTGACGGTGCCGGACATTTCCGGATTCTGTGGAGCATTGTAATTCCGCTGTCCAAACCGATTATTGCCACCCTTTCACTTTTTTACGCGGTCGGACGCTGGAATGCTTACCAGGATGCCCTGTTCTATATCAAGCATGCGACTGATCTGCGGCCGCTGCAGCTGAAGCTGTATTATCTTGTCATTCAGGCCAGTGAAAGCTTCCAGCTGGAAGCGACCACGGTACAGTTAAGTAATCCTGAAGTGCTTAAAGCCTCCGTTGTTGTATTTGCAACTTTGCCTATTCTCTGCGTGTATCCTTTTGTCCAGAAATACTTCGTTCAGGGCGTTATGCTGGGGGCAGTCAAAGAGTAATCTTACAGCTTCTTTAGTAATTCTACTTTTACGAAAATCGAAATGGGGGAATTGCAATGAACAAAAAAAGATTTGTATCGTTAATGATGGCATCCGTGATGACGGCGGGTATGCTGGCTGGTTGCTCCGGAGGAAATAACAATAACACGAGTGCCGCGAATGAGCCGAACGCCCCTGCAGAAACGGCGGCAGCCAATAACCAGGCCGAAGGCGGATTCGCCGATTACTCCCAAGGTTTTAAAGAAAGAGTTACGATCGATATCCCGGTCTATGAGCGCGCTTTTGAAGGCTGGAATGTAACCGATAACTACTACACCCGCTGGGTTCAGTCGGAGTTCGGCGACAAGTACAATATCGACGTCAACTATATTCCGATTACCCGGAAAAGCGAGGTTATTGACTTTGAGCAGCTGCTGGCATCGCACAAGGCACCGGATATTATTTTCCATTACGATATGCCGCAAGCGCTTACTTATTATGGTGAGGATGTTATGCAGCCGCTGGATTGGGCTGAAATCGAAAATTACGCACCGACCTACTGGAAAAACATGGGCGAGACGATTAAGCAGTACGGTGTTGTAGATGACAAGAATATCTTTTTCTATGCTGCACGCCCTGAAGCCGATAACTTTGTCAACATCATCCGCAAGGACTGGGTGGAGAAGGTCGGTATGAAGGTTGAAGATCTGACTTCTCTTGAGAAATACAATGAGATGCTGGTGAAATGGAAGGAAGCAGGACTCGGGGTAACCGGCGGCAGCCTGACTGCCAACAGCTTCAACTACAACTATGCTTTCCGTGACTGGCCGGTCGACGCTAACTACCGTGCGCTGTATTCCGACCTGAGCGTTGCTGATCTCACCACTGCTGATACAGAGCGCTGGCTGCGCAACCTGAACTATCAGTATAACAACGGCCTCATTGATAAGGAGTTCTATCTGCGTACCGACGAGAATAAGATCAAAGCTGAATTCGTGTCCGGCAAAACAGGCACTTTCGGATTCTATCTGACCAACAATACGGATGTTATTACTTCAACCCTGGCAAACAATCCGGATGCCGAATTTGCGGTAGTGCCTCCATACGCAGGTGTTCCGGAAGGCCGCAAGCCGCAAGGACGGGCATACTGGCCGTTTGGCTTCATCATGGGGATCAACTATGAAACTACAGATGAAGAACGCGCTGCAGTCTGGATGTATCTCGAGTGGCTGAGCCAGCCGGAGAACCTGTTCAAGTTCCAGAACGGTGTTGAAGGCGAAAACTATACGCTTGACGCAGAAGGCATTGCTGTGAAGAACCCGGATTACAAAGGCGAGTCTGTCCTGTCACAGAACAACAACAAAGACTACTGGGGCCTTGTAACCGAGATTGCACAGTATCCGGATGCTGACAAAACGCTCAAGGCGAATCTCCGCAACTGGGCACCGGCCGGGCATGAATATCTTGCTGAAGATCTGGTGAAATATTATAACGAAACTGCAGAGTTCCGCACACCTGACGCCATGTTCACTGTTGTCCTTGAAAAGGTTAATGAGTACAAGGCAGATCTCAACACCCTGTTCCAGGAGCAGTACGTAAAAATTGTGCTGGGCCCTGAAGCTGAATTCGATGCCAACTATGAAGCAGCCAAGAAAGCATACCTTGATGCAGGCTACCAGGAAATCCTTGATGAGAAGCAAAAAGCGATCGACGCTGGCCAGTTCCGTTAATCCAGTAAGTCAAGAACATAACTGAACAGCCGTACCATTGAACAATCCCCGTTGGTCCGGTCCACTGAACAGTGGACTGAAACAACGGGGATTTCATGTTATTCATGTCCCGAGAGAAACACTTCCTCGGTGACCTGGACCAGGCAGCGTGCGGCCGTGCTCAGCCCGCCGCTGGTCGGATAGATGAGACAGGTGGTCCGCTGTGTCTGCTCCAGCTCCTTGATATGCAGGGACATCAGCCCGCCGCCGTTCAGCAGCTCCGGGCGCAGATAAGACTTCGGCAGCAGTGCCGCCGCCTTGATCGTCGGCAGCAGGCGGACGATCGCCTCGAAGGAGTCAATCTCCATCCGCACATCGGGATCGACGCCGCAGCGCTGGAACAGCTCGTCTGTCATCCGGCGGTACCAGGTACCCTTGGAGAACAGAATCATCGGCAGCTTGGACAGATGATCCATCGTCAGCTTGGCAGGCCGGGTCAGGGGATGATTCTCCGAAACGACCAGTCTCAGCTGATCCTCAAACAGCGGAATGCAGCGCAGGCCCGGCTCCTGAATGGAGGAGGCAATAATGCCGACATCGGATTTGCCTTCACTGACCGAGGAGACGATTTCATGCGTTTTTCCGGTGATCAGCTTCAGCTCGGCGGCCGGATATTTTTCTGTATAAGCATTCACCAGCGGCGGAAGGGTAGTCTGAAGCGTGGTCAGGCTGGCGCCGAGCGTCACGAGCTGGGGCTCACCCTCTTTGAATTTAGACAGCGCCTCCAGAAATTTGGCACGCTGCTGCCGCTGCTCAAGCGCATAGGTATAAGTAAGGCGGCCCACCTCAGTGAGCTCCAGACGTTTGCCGAAACGGTTGAAAAGATCCACGCCGAGCCTTTCCTCCAGCTTGGAGATTTTGCGTGAAAGGGCGGGCTGGGACAGATTGAGCTGGCGTGATGCCCGGTTCAGGCTGGAGTGCTCCACCACTGCGGCGAAGATATCCAAATCGTCAAACATAACAGAGGCCTCCCGTGGTCCAGATAGTATAGTAGTAGCGGTAATCTGAATTTACTGTACGTGTAAATGCCGGGCTTGAAAGTGACAAAAAGCATAGCCGCGGCGCTCCTTTTATTTTGAAATGTATGAAAAAAGAACGGATTTCCTGGGATTCTTTCTTCTAAATGAGAATTATTATCATATTAAAAATATTCTTATGCGTTTATTCTATAACGTTTAATAATTAGATTGCAATTCCCTTATAAGCTAAAAAAGAGTAACATACAAAGTGACACAAGATATTCACATATTGTGAATTATTCAGCAAAGTCCGGGAAAAGCACGGATAACGTTGCAAATAGAGATTCAGGCGGCATTTCGGCCTCCGGCTTCCCCTGTTTCAACTGTACTCCCGGGAGTGTATGCTCATTAATGAAAACGCTGTTTTAATTGGAAAGGGGACACTTTGCATGAGAGGATTTTATTCCAGAAAGATTCATTCCTTGCTCGGCGTTATCCCGCTCGGATTCTTCTTCATCGAACATATGATGACGAATTTCGCAGCAGTAGAGGGTGGCGCTTCTGGTTTCACCGACAGTGTGCTGTGGCTGAACAGCCTGCCGCTCGTCTTCTTCCTGGAATTGTTCGGTATCTGGCTTCCGCTGCTCTACCACGGAGTTTACGGGCTGTACATTGCTTATCAATCCAAGCCGAACCTGAACCGTTTTAACCTGGAAAGAAACTGGCGTTATACCCTGCAGCGGATCAGCGGTGTCATCACCTTCGTCTTCATCGTATGGCATATGTTCGAGACACGGGTTCAGGTTGCCGTAGGTAACGTTGAGCACGAAGAGCTCGGCGGAGTGATGCATGACATTGCAACCCAGCCGCTGATGCTTGTCATTTATGTAATTGCCATTATTGCAGCCTGCTTCCACTTCTCCAATGGCCTGTGGTCCTTCCTCATCAGCTGGGGCATTACCGTGGGGCCGCGTTCGCAAAGAGTGTCCTCTTATATCTGTATGGGCCTTTTCGCCATTGTTACATTCATGTTCCTGATCTCGCTGTTTGCTTTCCGGGACGATGAATTCAAAATCGCTGCTTCTGCTGCAGAAGTATTGCGGACCTTTACTTAACACAGGGCAGCGCCTGTCCGGTGCACGGCCTTTATGATGTAATTCAAGAAAGCGTATACTCACACAAAACTTAAGCAAATGCTTCCGAAGCGAGTTTTGTACGAAGCAATATCAGTAGAAGTAACCCTCACAAAACTTAAGCTAATGCTTCCGAAGCAAGTTTTGTACGAAGCAATATCAGTAGAAGTATCCCTAACAAAACTTTAGGAGTGAACAATTATGGCATCTGCCGATATCATTATCGTGGGCGGCGGCTTGGCTGGTCTGATGGCTACCATCAAGGCGGCGGAGTCCGGCGCGCATGTGCATTTGTTCTCACTGGTACCTGTCAAAAGATCGCACTCGGTATGCGCGCAAGGCGGCATTAACGGTGCCGTTAATACGAAGGGCGAGGGGGACTCGCCCTGGGAGCACTTCGACGACACCGTATACGGCGGTGACTTCCTGGCCAACCAGCCGCCGGTCAAGGCGATGTGCGAAGCCGCTCCGGGAATCATCCATCTGATGGACCGGATGGGCGTCATGTTCAACCGCACGCCGGAAGGTCTGCTGGATTTCCGCCGGTTCGGCGGAACGAAGCGCCACCGGACGGCTTTTGCCGGGGCAACGACCGGCCAGCAGCTGCTCTACGCGCTGGATGAACAGGTGCGCCGCTGGGAAGCGGAAGGCCGGGTAACCAAAAGCGAGAACTGGGAATTCCTCTCGGCAGTCCTCGATGACGAGGGCATCTGCCGCGGCATCAGCGCACAGAATCTGAAGACAATGGAGATTCAGACCTTTCCGGCGGATGCGGTCATTCTGGCCAGCGGCGGCCCGGGCATTATTTTCGGCAAAACAACCAACTCGGTTATCAATACAGGCACGGCAGCAAGTGCTGTCTATCAGCAGGGCGTACATTACGCCAACGGGGAGTTCATCCAGATTCACCCGACGGCGATTCCCGGCGATGACAAGCTGCGGCTGATGTCGGAATCGGCCCGCGGCGAGGGCGGACGCATCTGGACCTATAAGGACGGCAAGCCATGGTACTTCCTTGAAGAGAAATACCCTTCATACGGAAATCTGGTGCCGCGCGATATTGCCACCCGGGAAATCTTTAGCGTATGTGTGGATCAGGGGCTGGGAATTAACGGCGAGAACATGGTTTACCTCGACCTTTCCCACAAGGATCCGAAGGAGCTGGACGTCAAGCTGGGCGGCATTATCGAAATCTATGAGAAATTCATGGGCGATGATCCCCGTAAAATACCGATGAAAATCTTCCCGGCCGTACACTATTCGATGGGCGGCATGTGGGTGGATTACAACCAGATGACCAATATCCCCGGGCTGTTTGCAGCAGGGGAATGTGAGTACCAGTACCACGGTGCAAACCGGCTGGGCGCGAACTCGCTGGTATCGGCAATCTACGGCGGGATGGTCGCAGGTCCGAAGGCTGTCGAATATATTAAGGGACTGAAGAAATCGGTGCAGGATGTTTCCTCCCGGGTGTTCGACGGCTTCCATAAAAAGCAGACCGACAAATACGAGTCTCTGCTGAATATGTCCGGTACAGAGAACGCTTATGTCATCCATAAAGAGCTTGGCGAATGGATGACGGCGAACATGACGGTCGTCCGGGATAACAAAAAGCTGGAGTCTACGATCGGTAAAATCAAAGAGCTCAAGGAACGCTACCGCGGGATTAACATGAGTGACACCTCGCGCTGGAACAACCAGGGCGTGGCCTTCACCCGCCAGCTGTGGAATATGCTGGAGCTGTCCGAAGCGATGACGCTTGGCGCACTGCTGCGCAACGAAAGCCGCGGCGCGCATTACAAGCCGGAATTCCCGAACCGTAACGATGAGGAGTTCCTGAAGACGACCAAAGCAGCCTGGACAGCAGACGGCCCGCAGATCTCTTACGAGGACGTGGATGTCTCGCTCATTCCTCCGCGGGTACGCGATTACTCGAAGGACTAATAGATAGACCTTGGCGGCTGAACATCAATGTACCGCAGCCGGTATAACACGCTACATGCAGAACACGGTGGCTAATTGTATTTTATACAACTATAATACCCACCCTGTGGACCTTCAGGCGGAATAACTGTATTCTATGCAGCTATAATTTGGCGGATAGGCGGAATTCAGCAATTTTCTGAAATATAAATGTATAAAGTGCAGTTAACTCGTGTGCCGGGCAGAAAAAAGCCGGTTTTAATTGCACCGAGTGCAGTTATTCCGGAATCGTAACATCACCGTAACGTAAAACACTTTAGGAGGTAACAGATATGGCGGAAACTGCTGCAGCTCCCAAAAACGTAAAGTTTATCATCACCCGCCAGGACGAACCAGAAAGCTCACCATATGTCGAAGAGTTTGAGCTGGCTTACCGTCCGGGCATGAATGTAATCAGCGCTTTGATGGAAATTCAGCGTAACCCGGTCAATGCCAAAGGCGATAACACGGTTCCGGTCTGCTGGGATTCCAACTGCCTGGAGGAAGTATGCGGTGCCTGTTCCATGGTGATCAACGGCAAGCCGCGCCAGGCCTGCGCCGCCCTGATTGACAACCTGGAGCAGCCGGTACGCATTGAGCCGATGAAGACTTTCCCGGTCGTACGTGACCTTGTTATCGACCGCAGCCGGATGTTCAATGCGCTCAAGCGGGTCAAGGCCTGGATTCCGATTGACGGTACGTATGACCTGGGCCCCGGTCCGCGGATGGCCGAGAAAAAACGCCAATGGGCCTACGAACTATCCAAGTGCATGACCTGCGGGGTCTGCCTGGAGGCCTGTCCGAATGTCAACGAGAAGACCAATTTCATCGGCCCTGCAGCGATCTCCCAGGTGCGTCTGTTCAACGCCCATCCAACGGGCGAGATGAATGCCGACGACCGTCTGGACGCGCTGATGGAAGACGGCGGAATCGACGGCTGCGGCAACTCGCAGAACTGTGTGCGTGCCTGCCCGAAAGGCATTCCGCTGACCACCTCGATTGCCGAAATTAACAAGCAGACCACAAAGCATATGTTCAAACGCTGGCTGGGTGTATAAAGAAGCAGTCTGACCAAAATTGTTCATAGAGCCATACCCGAAGGCACCTGCCTGAAGGTGTGGCTTTTTGGATTGTGCCAATAGATTCCAGAGTTGTGAAGCTTGAGTGTATGGTGTTTCTTATAACGGCTGAAACGGGTACATTCTTAGACAGTCCTTACAGGACAGAATAACCAAACTTAAGCAAATCTAGAGGTATATGTTATAATCTACACTAAATCATACATATCCAGGGGCAGTGAACAATCGGGGAGGGTTCGGAATGATCAGCCGTGAGCAGGACGATGTATTTGTAATGGTTAAGCAGCATGAGCATGGCCGTGTGGCCGGGGAATTTGCGCTTCACTTCAAGGAAGAGCAGGTGCCGGCGGGTAAAAGACAGGAAGAAGTGGTATGGGCCATCAGCAACCATGACCGGGGATGGATTGATCTGGATGAGACGCCGTTCTGGAATGATGCGGAGGGTGCGCCGTACAGCTTTATTGATTTTCCGGTGGTGCCGAAGCTGACGTTCTACAAACGGGGACTTAACGAGATTGAAGCAGAGACAGCCTACGGCGCGCTGCTGTGCAGTCTGCATTTTGAACGGCTGATCGAAGTGTCCGGGGAACAGAGTCCGGAGCTGACTGCCTATCTCAAGGATGAGGAGGAGCGCAGATCCCGCATCCACCGCGAGCTGGAGCAAAGTGCGCCTATCAGTGAAGGTGAGCTGTATTATGATGCCAGGCTGCTGCAGTTCTGCGACGATCTCTCGCTGTACCTGGCCCTGAATGAGCCGGGAAGTCCCAAGTCAGAGGAGCATCCATGGTGGACTGACGGGTTCTCGGGAACCGAGGATTTCAGTTTCACCTCCGGCCGGGCCATTTCTGCGGAATGGCAGGATGCTTCGACCCTGCTGCTCGAACCGTTTCCGTTCACAGGAGATGTCGAAGTCGCTTTTAACATCCGCCGAGTGAGCAAAACAGCAATTAACAGCAAAGGAATTGCCCTTGCATACAGTGAAACACCGGAGGAAGAATGCCGGATTACCGTCACCTGCCGGCCGGAGTCTCCTTTGAAGGCTATTGCTGACAGCCGGATGGCAGAGCGGAACCGGGAGCAGGACTGATGCCAATGACAATAGCCAGGGGAACAGGGAAATGAGGACTGTGGACTGGTGGGTATGGACCTTAAATCTGGCGTTTATTGCTGCGCTGGCCCTGTGGTTTTACCGGATGAAGATGAGCTGGATGGGAAAAGGCATCCTGCTCGCACCCGTTCTGATCTACACGCTGATTTCGGTGGAGGATCTGCTGGGGTGGATTGAGCTTGGTGATATTGTACCGGGCAACCGGGGGCTGCAGGGTCTGATTCTGCTTTTTGTGCTGGCTTCAGTGATTTTTTACATCCTGTTTATTTTTCACGAAATCAAGGTATCCAACAGCGAAGAAGTCAAGTTGCAGCAGACGCTCATCCGGATCAGTATTGCCGCGATCACCTGCATTTTCTTTTTTACGATCGTATATACATCCATATATAAGCTGTTTGGCCAGTCCTCCTTTAATGGTGAGGGGCTCGGGGATGATCTTGTAAGCCAGCTGATTACCTTTTTGTACTTCAGTGTGGCCACCTTTACAACCGTAGGTTACGGGGATGTGGCGCCTGTAGACAATACTTCCCGGCTTGTGGTCATTATGCAGATCAGCTTCAGCTTCATCACCGTAGCCTACGCGCTCTCCATGCTGGGATTGTTCCGGAAGATTCTTGGTCCCGGCACGGAACAGGAAATTAAGCAGGAGGTGGACAGTGAGGTTGATGAAGCTGTGGGCGAAGCGGTAGATGGCGCCAAAGAGGAAATAAAGGAAGAAGCGGATTGTGAACAAAAATAAGACTTAACCGGAGCACTGTATGCTCTGTTCCAAGGAAGGAGAAACTCCCTATGAACCATAAATCCTCCGGGGCTTCTCCCGATCATGCTCCAGCAGGTGCGGAATACAGCCGGTACGGCGGCCCTGTTCCAGGCAGCGGGGGCGGACGCAAAATTACCCGCCGGCAGTTCTTGACCCGCGGGGCAGCGGCTGTGTTCGGTGCCGGCCTGCTCGCAGGGGGCTATGTCTGGCAGGGAGAGCCCAACTGGCTGGATATAACCAGGATGGAACTGCCGCTGCCTGATTTGCCCTCCGCCTTCTCCGGTACCCGGCTTGTCCATTTCAGTGACGTGCATCTCGGCTTCAACAAGGATGCCGGAGATTTGGCCCGGCTGACGAAGCACATTAAGGAAGCGCAGCCGGATATCATCTGCTTCACCGGTGATATCGTGGACAGCGATGCGGAAGATCTGACCGACTCTGCTGCCTTGCTTGCAGAGCTGCAGGCCCCGCTCGGTAAATACGCCATCTTCGGCAATCATGATTACAAAAATACAGAATTGCTGGGCCGTCTGTTCCAGTCCGCCGGCTTCACGGTGCTCAGAAACCAGTCGTTTCTGATCAGGCAGGGCGGAGCGGTTATGGCGGTGGCCGGCCTGGATGACCTGCTGCAGAGCACTCCCGATCCGGTTGCTGCACTGAAAGACGTTCCGGAGGGCACATTTACCCTGCTGCTGATGCATGAGCCGGACTACGCCGACACGGCGGAAGGCTATCCTGTCCATCTCCAGCTGTCAGGACACAGCCACGGCGGGCAGATCCGCCTGCCCTTTGTGGGCGCACCTTATACGCCTTACGGCTCACTTAAATACATAAGCGGATTGTACTATACCGCGAAGAAGCTGCCGGTATATGTGAACAGAGGCTTTGGCGAGACTTACATGCCGTTCCGCCTGCTGTGCAGGCCGGAGCTGACGATACTTACGCTGCGCCGGGGCTAGAATCAGGGAACCGGCCATGGAACAGGATGCTTAAAGCGCATAACTTCCGGGAAGGAGAGCTGCAGCATGAGTACTTATGAGACCGTATCCGTCATAGCCCAGCAAGGGCAAAAGGCTTGCCTCCGGGCAATGCAACAAGAGGATCGTGACAGGCTTAAGACGATGCTCTCTCACCCGGAAGTGCGCCGTCATATCCTGATGCGCAGCGGAGCCGGTCCGCAGCAGCTGGATAAGCTGGTGAAGAGGATGCTGTATCCTTACGACCCTTGTGCCCTGCATGCCGGAATTCATCTCAAGGGTAATGAGGAGCTGGTGGGAACAGTATCTTTGCAGAGCTGGAACCGTCATGAAGGCAAGGCGGTGCTCGGCTATATGGTAGATCCGTTATGGTGGGGGCGCGGTCTTGCATCTGAAGCTGTAGGCCTGCTGCTGGATTACAGTATCCGTGAGCTGGGTCTGGTCCAGGTGGAGGGGCGCTGCCGCGGCGATAACTACCGGTCCGAAAGGGTTATGCTGGCCAACGGCATGAAGCTCGGACGGATCATGCCGATGGCGGATGGCTCGGGTGATGTAATGAAAGTATTCACATTGTTACACAATTGAAATAATGCCGTTATCAAACTCTAACAGTCAGCGGTTAAACTAAGTACATGACCCCCTTTTGAAATATAAATGCTGTTGGGACCCGAGAAATCGGGTCCATTTTTTTGCCCTCTCAGACTTGCGGGTCAGCGGGCAGGGGACAGACTGGCGGTTCTCCAGTCTCTTGGTATATGATATTTACAATTCAATTTTACCCTTAGGAGGATCTCATACAGTGAATGATGTACTTAAGACGTTAATGGATCACCGGTCCTACCGCAAATACAGCCCGCGGCCTGTGGAGCCGGAGAAGCTGCAGCTGATGATCCGGGCGGCCCAGGCGGCGCCTTCGTGGGTTAACGGGCAGCAGGTGACGATTATCGCTGTAACCAATAAAGAGCGGAAGCAGCAGCTTTCTGTGCTGAGCGGAAATCAGAAGCATGTGGCAGACGCGCCTGTCTTTCTGGTCTTCTGCCTTGACTTCTACCGGGCCAAGCTGGCCGGCGAGCTGGAAGGACAGCCTTTTGAGGCCGCCCGTGATGTGGATGCCCTGCTCGTCGGGGCAACCGATGCCGGAATTGCCTTGGCTTATTCGACCGCTGCTGCGGAATCTCTCGGGCTTGGCATCATCCCGATAGGCGGAATACGCCGAAATACTGCAGAGGTCATTGAACTGCTGCAGCTGCCCGAATATGTATTTCCGGTTGCCGGCCTATGTGTCGGATATCCTGATGAGGAGCTGCCGAAGAAGCCGCGTCTTCCGTTGGAGGCTGTGTACCATGAGGAGCGATATCATCCGGATTTAAAAGGGCATATTGTGGAGTACAACACTGCGTTCCGTGAATACCTGGGCACTGTGGGGCTGACCGAAAGAGACTGGAGCGCAACGGTGGCCCATTTTTATGCGCTCAACCCGCAGTACGGAGATTCCGGCCGGACTCTTCCGCAGCAGGGCTTTACCTGCGATAATCTTAAAGATTAGAACAAAATGCACCGCAGACAACACGCGAGTGGAGAGCTCTCCATCCGTGTTTCTGCGGTGCATTTTTTGGGAGTTAGCAATCCTGTACTTTTTACGAGACCGGAACGGTAACCTTCTCACGCTGCTTGTAGTAGACCCAGTGAGTGAAGCCGATTTCCCTGAGACGGGCGGCAACCGCTTCATGCTGGTCAGCGACCCGTGAAGGCTTATGCGCATCGGAGCCGAAGGTGACCTCCACGCCGTAATGAAGCGCACGCTCCAGAATATCATCTGACGGATACCAGCCGCCGCACAGCTTGGTGTCCCCGGAGGTATTAATTTCGATTGCGGTACCGCATTCACCGATGACACGCAGGCATTCATCAATCTCGGCGGCAGCAGGAATCTCACAGAACTTAGGATAGTTGCCCTTCATCGCGTCAATATGGCCGAGGATCTGGAACATGCCGCTGCGGGCGGACTCGGCGATCAGCCGGTAGTACTCTGCTTTGGCAGCAACTTTCTCCCTTGTACCCAGCCCCTTCCAGCGTCCTTTATTAAAAATACTGACATTATCCACGCTATGCACAGAACCGATAATGTAATCAAAAGGAAAGGCGGCAAGGGTCTTCCGGTAGAGTTCGGCATGCTGCGGGAAATAATCGGATTCGATCCCCAACAGGACATCAATCTTTCCTTCGTACTCTTTTTTGAGAGACAGCACTTCATCCACGTAACGGGCAAGCTCGGACTTGGCCATGGCTATTTTGGGAAAAGCCTGTTCTTCAGGGCTTCCAAAATAAGGTGTGTGATCAGATATTCCGATAACGTTAAGACCGGCGGCAATACCGGCTTCAATATAATCCCTGATGTTTCCGTCGGCATGGCCACAGCGGAAATGATGGGTATGCAGGTCAAATTTCATCGATTGAACATCTCCTTAGGCCAAAGTATGCGGAACCATGACTCACAGCATACGCCCCACATAATGGGGTTATTCTCAGGTCCCGGGTAAATGATGCAGGCTTCTCCAAGCTTCTCCAAGCTTCACTGTGCCGGGCTCATTCCGAGCCGATAAATTGTGTTTCAGGCATTCCTTTGAGATCGCTCAGGAATTGCCTCATGGCCGAATTCACATATTTTCCCGACTTGGTGATGACCCCTACAGGATGGGTGACCTCCAGCTCTATAATCGGTACAATCTTGAGCGTCCCGCTGCGGACCTCCGCAGTGACTGACTGTTTGGAAATAATCGCCGCCCCGAGATCAAGCTCGACCATCCGCTTCACTTCCTCACTGCTGGTCAGCTCCATAATCACCTGCGGCTGGATGCCGTGCTTCGCGAACACATCCTCGGCGAATCTACGCCCGACAGTATCCGGCGAGAGCAGAATCAGCGGTGTCCTGCCCAGCGCTTCGATTCCGGCGGTTTTGGCCTGGGCCAGCGGATGCCTTGGTGAGACAACGAGTTCAAAGGTGTCGTAATACAGCACTGAAGTCGTCATTCCCGGATTCCGTCCGATCAGGTAGCCGATGCCGACATCGACCAGCCCGTTTTCCACCTGCTGATAGATCTGCGATGAGGACATGGAGGAAATCGAAGTTTTGATATGCGGGAACTGGTCCTGGAAATAAGACAGAATGCGCGGCAGAATCTGAATGGCGATTGAGGTTGTCGTACCGAGAATAATATGCCCCTGGGGATTCTCCTCGAGATCCGCAAGGCGCTGCTTAAGCTCTTCGACAATGCTCACAATCTGCTCGGCATGGGTGAGAAATACCTTGCCTCTGTCCGTCAGGGTAACAGGCTGGTTCCGGTCCACGAGCTGTGTTTTGAACTCTTCCTCCAGGCTTTTAATTTGTGCTGAAACTGCAGGCTGGGTCAGATTAAGCAGTTCGCCTGCCTTCCGGAAGCTCATCGTTTTGGAGATCGTAATCAGTGTCTCCAGCTGGCTGATATTCATAGCGTTTGCCCCCCTTTTGGCCTACCGAATGGTGCCGCCGTGTGTTGCATAAATGACAAGAATCATGACTGTTTCCAGAACCGCCAAGCCGTTATTCCGCCTGATTTCAGGCCGGAACGGGAGCCGTTCCCGGCGTGAATATACAAGTATATATTACGCAGGGTGTCGGCATTTGATTAAATTATAGGAGATTCCACGGGGCAGAGCAATGTTGCTTCCCAAAGTATCTTATGAATTCCTTCGACAAAGCCATTAATTTTTGGTGAATAATACCGATATATGAAGTATAATTAAACAATATTGCTTAGGACTTTTGGTATATGACTAAAGCCTGGTAGCGGGGGGATAACACTTTAATGAAAGCAGAAGTAATTAATCCGTTTTTAGAGTCTGCACGAATTGTAATTGAGCAGGTGATCCAAGTCTCGCCATCCACCGGTAATCTGGGTATCAAGGATATTGAGTTGATCGATGATCATATATGGATTCAAGTGGGAATGACAGGTCAATTAAGTGGTGATATTATTTTTGGGATTGCCGAGAGTGTAGCACTGCGGATGGTATCGGCTATGATGGGCGGATATGTCATCACAGAGATGGACGAGATGGGGCAAAGTGCGATTTCCGAGCTCGGCAACATGATCAGCGGCAACGCAAGCACGATTCTCTCCAATCAGGGTGTCGCTGTGGATATTACCCCGCCGAAGCTGGTAAAAACGGATAGCATGGCCTCCCTGCCGCGCAAGGCACTCAGCATTCCGCTCGTGATGGAAGGCATCGGGGAACTCGATATTCAGGTGATGATCTCTTAGGCTTAGGGGACAAGGAGCTGAAGAACATTCATGCTACTTAAGGACAAGATTGTAGTTATTACAGGAGCTTCAAGCGGGATTGGAGCGCTTACGGCGCAAATGTTAAGCAAGAGAGGCGCAGTGCCTGTCCTGCTTGCCCGCTCGGAGGAGAAGCTCAAGCCGACGGCGGCCGGTATCCCGGGCGTCTTTGGACTGTATACCTGTGATGTCACCAGTGAAGCGGAGGTTAAGCATACTTTTGCCGAAATACTCAAGGTGTACGGAAGAATCGATATTCTGCTCAACAATGCGGGGTACGGGAAATTTACGTCCTTTACAGACATGGAAACCGGAGAATTCGCTGACATGATGGACGTCAACTATATGGGGATAGTCCGCTGCACCAAAGCGGTTGTCCCGAATATGTTGGAACGGGGAAGCGGCCAGATTGTCAACGTAGCCTCCATGGCCGGCAAGATCGGCACCGCACGTTCGGTTTCATACACAGCTACCAAGCATGCAGTGCTCGGCTTTACGAATGCGCTCCGCCAGGAGCTGAGGAAGAGCGGAATCGTGGTTTCGGCAGTGAATCCGGGACCGATTGCCACTGACTTCTTCAAAACGGCAGACCCTTCCGGCAAGTACGAGAAAAGCGTAGCCAGAATGATGATGACGCCGGAGCATGTGTCCGGAAAGATTGTTAAGCTGATGGAGAAGGGCAGGGAGGAAGTGGATCTTCCGGGCTTTGCAGCCCTTGGCATCCGGCTTTACGGCCTTTTTCCGCGGCTTGCGGACAAGCTTACCTATAATTTGATGAACAGAAAGTAGAGCCTTCCTGTAAGAAAGATTGGCTGAAGGGGCCTCCCATTTGGTGGAGAGGCCTTTTTGGCATATAATGAAGATATTAACTTAAGCGAAAAGGATGAATCATAGTTATGACTAAAGCTTCTTTTGCGGCGATCGGTATCCAGGAAGACCTGGCTGCCCGGTTGTCGGAATTCGGCATTACCGAACCGTCCCCTGTGCAGGAGCAGACGATCCCGCTTCTGCTGGAGGGAAGAGACGTGCTGGCGGCTTCCCAGACTGGAACAGGCAAGACCCTGGCCTATCTTCTGCCGCTGCTTCAGGGTATCAATCCCGAGCAGAGGGTGATGCAGAAGCTGGTGCTTGCCCCGACCCAGGAGCTTGCGATGCAAATCGTCCGCGAAGCGGAGCGTTACGGAGCCCATCGCGGGATCAAAGTCATGGGACTGATCGGCGGAGCGGCGATCAAACGCCAGATCGACAAGCTGCGCGAGCATCCCCAGCTGGTCGTGGGCACTCCGGGGCGTATCCGCGAGCTGATCGGACTCCGGAAGCTGAAGATGCATGAGGTAACGACCATTGTAATCGACGAAGCGGACCAGATGTTCCAGCTCAGCGGAGCCGGAGAAGTGGCGAAGATTGTCAGCAGTGCGCTGCGTACGCGCCAGCTGGTCATGCTCTCGGCGACGATCGGACCGGATACGAAGGCGTTAGCCGCACGGGAAATGAAGGATCCGGCAGAGGTTGGTATTGATCCCGGCGTAATGACTGCAGAGAGTCTGGAGCACCATTACGTGGTGACTGAGGAACGCAACAAAATAGACATGCTGCGCCGGGTCATCCGCCATTACAACCCGCAGCGGGCCATTGTATTCGTTAACGCCACCGAGGATATTGCCGAGGTGGAAGCGAAGCTGAACCATCTTGGTCTGACTGCAGCAGCATTGTACGGCGATGCTGACAAGGTCACCCGCAGCAATGTGCTTAGCCGCTTCCGGGACGGCAAGTTCCGCGTGCTGGTAGCCAGTGACGTAGCAGCCAGAGGGCTGGATATTGAGAACCTGACGCTTGTAGTCAGCTACGATCCGGCCTTCGATGCGGAGCATTATGTTCACCGGGCCGGACGCACCGGACGTATGGGCAAGCGTGGACTCTCCGTCTCCATTGTGACAGAGCAGCAGACCTTCATCATGCGCAAATTTGCCCGTGAGCTGGATATTAATCTGGAGCAGCGTGAACTGTTCGCAGGCAAGGTGCTCGGGGCAGATGAAGCACGGGCCAGCCGCGGGCGCGGCGAGAGCAGCGGGGCCCGCCGGGAGGGTGAGGTCTCCCGGAACAGCCGTCCGGATGTTACGGTCTCCGGTCTACAGGGAAATGCCGAAGCAGCGCCGCTGCGCACCAGGCAGACAGGACAGGATACAGACGGCGGAGTACGGCGCGGACAGCACCGCAGCTCAGGACCGGCAGCCGGTGCCTCCGGCAGAGCTCCCGCAGGTAAAGCCCGCAGCAGTGCAGAGCGTGAGAAGAACCGTAAGAACAAGGGAGCCCCGAAATGGCTCAAGAACAAAAATCCGGGAGGTAACGGTCAATGAACACAGCCCCCGTACTTGAAATCACGGGATTAAGCGGCGGATACAGCCTGAACAAGCCGGTACTTCATGATATCGGACTTCACGTGAAGCCGGGAGAAATGGTCGGGCTGATCGGGCTTAACGGAGCGGGCAAGAGCACAACCATGAAGCATATTCTGGGGCTGATGTCGCCACATAAAGGCGAGATCACCGTACAGGGCAAGTCGCGCAGTGCCGATCCGGAAGGCTACCATAACGCGCTGACCTTTGTACCGGAATCTCCGCTGCTCTATGAGGAGATGACGGTACGCGAGCATGTGGAGTTCACGGCAAGAGCTTACGGCGTGGAACGCAGTGATTACGAGTCCCGCAGTATGCAGCTGGCCGGACTGTTCAATATGGAGGATAAGATGGATACCTTGTCCTCCCATTTATCCAAAGGGATGAAGCAGAAGGTAATGATCATGTGTGCCTTCGTTGCCCGTCCTGCGCTGTATGTCATTGATGAGCCCTTTCTGGGGCTTGATCCGCTGGGGATCCGTTCTTTGCTGGACTTTATGATGAATCTGAAGCAATCCGGGGCTTCCATCCTGCTAAGCTCACATATTCTGTCTACGATTGAGAATTACTGCGACCGCTTTATTGTGCTGCATCACGGTAAGGTTATTGCACAAGGCACGCTTGCCGAGATGGGCGAAGCTGCAGGGCTGCGGGGGCTGAATTTGGAGCAGCTGTTCTACGAGCTGGTTCAGGGAGGGAAATGATATGGATCTGAAGGAGCTGCGCCGGCAGCGCCGCAGCCGCTTTATGGGAAGCCTGCTGCCCTACATGGGCTATATTATCCAGAGCGGCGTGGCCATGGTCTTCATTCTGGTACTGATCATTTTCTCAGCATGGTACACCGCACTGCTCCGCGACATTCCGCCCGGGATTCCGATCCGCTGGATTATGCTGGTTCTGCTGCTGCCGGCAGCAGTGCACAGCAGCTTCCGGACCTATCTGCAGACGCCGGACACTATTTTTCTGCTCCCGCAGGGACACCGGATGAAGGAATATTTCCGTCCAGCCTGGGTGAGCGGCAATGTATGGAAGATTCTGAGGCTGGCCGTCGTGCTGATCACCATCTGGCCGTTATACATACGTGCTGAAGAGTCGCCAAGAGGGCTGCTATCCACCGCTCTGGTGCTTATTCTAGTGAAGCTGCTGTCCAGCTTCGGACTGTGGCGGGAGACAGCCATGCTGTCCCGTCCGGCTGCAGCAGGGTACAGTCTGCTGCGCTGGGCTGCAGGCGGCCTGATGATTGCTGCCTGGTTCTGGCAGCCGCAGGGCCGGGCCCTGATCTTCATTGTGATCCTGGCTGCGGCTTACGTGGCGGCGCTTGCAGTTCCGGGGCGTCATCCCGTCCCCTGGGAACGGCTGATTGCCATGGAGAAGAACCAGGGAACGCGGGCATTGATGGTTCTGGGCTGGTTCGTGGATGTTCCGGGACGGGAGCAGCGTGTCTATCCCCGCCGGTACCTGTCCCGCTGGGGTACAGGCCTTCCCTGGCAGAAAAGCAAAGCTTACCGCTTTCTGCTGACCAAGAGCTTTGCCAGGGGAGATATCTTCGGGATCATCCTGCGGATGGCCGTCCTGGCGCTGCTGCTGGTCTGGTGGAACCGCAGCAGCTACATCGGCAGCGGCATTTACCTGTTCTTCCTGTTCATTATGGGCATTCAGCTGACTGCACTCCGCAAGCTGCACAGCGAGTCCTTCTGGCTGACCGTATACCCTCTGCCGGATGGCAGCAGAGGCAAGAGCACGACCCGGTTTGTTTTCCGGAGTCATCTGTTTCTGGCCCTGCTGACAGGCCTGCCTTTTCTGGTTACACTGGGAGACCGTCCGCTTGAAGCCATCGGTACACTTGCTGCCGGCGCGGTGCTCGCGTATCTCTTCATGGGCCATTTAAAGCGCAAGGAAGCTGTAAATGACGAGGACCTGTAACTGGTCATGATCAATTGTTTATGAGGGCATGGACCCATGATTTAATGCGAATGATATCCGCTCACGTGCGGCAGAACATATTGATTACTTGGCAATGCTATTGCTAACGGACAACATATCCGTTATTCTGCGCTAGAAGTGTGTTTTGAAATTCTAACGGACTCCAGGTCCCTTATTTCATCCGAAAGGGCTTAATTTATCCAACATTTGGCGGATAAAGGAACTACAGTCCGTTAGCGGCGGCAATGAGGCGAATTCCGGCAAATAACGGACCCAGTGTCCCTTAGCATGAGAACAAGAATGCTTGATCGACGATGAGTAAGCACCAAAGACGCCTTAACGGGAGCGGAAGCTTCCGTTAAGGCGTCTTTGTGCTACATCCTAAAGAAGGCCGGAGCCTGATACATCCCTGTTTGCTATAGGGAATGTTGCCGATTAGCGGGAAAGGGAAAGAGCGCGAGGCTCTTTCCCGGAAGGATCAGTCCCGATTAGACAAAAAGTGAACGGCTGATGATAACCAGCAGGATGAAGAGTACCAGAATTGCACCTGTGCTGGTAAATCCAGGGTATCCGTATCCGCCTCTTACTTCTTCGCTCATTGTTCATTCCCCTTTCGGATGTTGGTCGTTTGTACTTGAGTACATCGTATTGTATGTGCCGGGGGAACAACGTGTATAGGCCAATGCCGTCAGGCGGCATAAAAAAATCAGCCCCGGTTAATCCGGAGCTGAGGGGTATAAAGAACGGTTATAAGATCAGGCCTTTTCCAGGTCGCGGATGCCGGCATACACCATGTCGAACAGATCCTCAAGCTGCTCCTCCTCGATACAGGAGAAGGCGATACGAAGATCGGTCTCACCCAAAGCAATGGTCCCGAGACCATAATTATGAATCAGATGCTGGCGCAGGGCTTCAGCCGAGACGGTATGCAGCTTCAGGCACATGAAATAACCGGAGTTAAAAGGATAATAAGTCCAGACATCATCGCCATACTTGCCGCTGTCCAGCAGCGCCTTCACTTTGTTGGCACGGCCTTTCATGATCTGGAATTTCTCTTCCTTCTGCTCGGTGAACTGCGGCGATTTCAGCGCATCCAGTACAAAAGTCTGTGACGGATGGGCTCCGCTGGAGATCGTGGCACGGATGATGCCGAGCGTCTTTTGTTCCAGAGCAGCCAGCAGTTCCTTGTTCTCCGAAGCGAAAGTGATAAAGCCGACGCGGAATCCCCAGACGAATTCTTCCTTAGTTGCCCCGTCGATCTTCACAGCCAGCACGCGCGGGTGGATATTCGCCAGGCGGCCGAACAAGGATTCCTTAAGCGAGTTCTCGAAAAACAGTCCGAAATAGGCGTCATCACTGACAACTACGATGTTGATGCCTTCCTCAGCGGCGCGGAGAATGGCGGCCACAATGGCTTCGCCTTCCTCAAGGCCGGGAGTATAGCCTGTCGGGTTATTCGGGAAGTTAAGCAGCACGATCGCTTTGCCCCGGTCCTTCTGGGCGAGCAGGGCATCAAGAAGCCCATCGCTGTTAAATCTCATATCTTCAGTGAAAAGCGGATAATTGACCGTTTCGCTGAGACGGCGGATTCCGAAGGTCAGCTCGTAATTCTCCCAGTTCTTGTCCGGATAGATGATGGCATCACCCTGTTCAGCGAACAGATCGGCAACTATGCTAAGCCCGTGGGTCAGGGCATTGGTAACGATAGGATTACTGAAGGATTTGCCTTCAAGGGACGGATTCTCGCGCAGCATTTTCTCACGCCATACGGTGCGCAGCTCCGGCTTGCCTGCCGGCGGGGCATACCCGTACAAGTCTTTGGGGCTGTAGGCGGAGAGCTTATCTTGAATAACGCCCAGGTGCATAGGCAAGCCATTCTCGGTAGCGATACCGATGGTTGCATTGTATTTCTTGGCGTGAGCTGTTGCTTCAGCCGATTGGCTCAGGATGCCCTCTTTGGGAAAATAGATCGCTTTGCCAAGATCAGAGAGCATATCGTACACATGTTCATTGCCTGCCTTGATGCTTTCGTTCAATTGTCCAGCCAGTGGATTCATCAGTTTCATCCTTCCGGTATTCTTCTGGGATATATACGCTAACATTGCCTAACATTATATCACCGCACCATGCTGTCGTCACTGAAGAAAGCGTCATTTTTTTAAATACTTTTCAGAAAATTTGTGGCGCTTGTACATACCACTTGTCCAAAGGTGCATCATCCCAGATCTGGACCTCAATATAACGCTCCGGCCCCAGGCCGCCGTCCGGATTCCAGTCCTGCGGCAGCCCGAACCGCTCTATAACAGTTCCTATTTCGTCCAGTGTATAGACCTGCCCGCGGTACGGTTTGCCGTCCTGAAACCGCATGGCCGGGAAGAGGTCGCCGTATGTAAAACTGACCGTATCATCAGCGAACGCTGACAGCGGGATTTGCAGCTCCTTTCCCTCGGGATACCACTCCAGCAGCCAGGGGCATCTGCCCAGCGTCATGCAGTGGGGATGCTGCCGGAGCGGCCGGCCCCCTTTGGCAATAAAGGCTTCCCTTGCCTTCAGCTCCAGCGCGCGGCGGATCTCAAGGTAATCGGCAGAACGCCTGCTTGCGAACCCCTTTTTGTTACGGCGGATGTCTGCAAGAACGTTCTCCGCTTCCTCAGGACTCAAGTCAGAGAGATTCCGGAAGGGGCCGGTAGATTCATCATAATAGTGATATAAGTAATCCATATAATCTCCGCCAATCTGCAGTAGTCTTAATGGAAACAGAAGCTTAGCCGTTGTGGTAAGGGCAGTATTTTTTCATCATCTCTATGGTTTCGGCATCCCGCGCCCCGTTCCTTCCGGCAAGGCCCCCGGTCACTTTATCCCTTGCGTCTTCCTTCAGGTTCTGGCCGAATTTGAATTTGGCCGTCAGCTCTTCGGGAACGATGCGGATCACGGCTACACCCTTCAGGCGGGGACGGTATTTGGGATCCCCGGCATCGATGGGGGCGTAACCGCCTTCGGGCTGAAGCTTTTTCATAAATTGTGACAGCACGGCAGCCTTCTCGTCAGGGGATTCCACAAGCTCGGCTTTTCCATAAGCGGTTACGCTTTTAAAATAGGCCGTGGCTGGACAGGCCAGCTCGGGGTCACTGAAGTAGGAAGGAATCAGTGCATATTCATCAGCTACGGTAAAACAAACCTGAGGCTGCCGGCGGATGGCCTCCATTTTGCCGCCGGCATGACTGCCATGAAAATAGAAGCAGCCTTCCGTATAGACAAAGTTAAGCGGAGTTACCCGCGGAAATCCGGCTTCATCGCTGGTGCCGAGAAAGCCGAAGCTCATCCCCTGCAGAAACTCCGTCACTTCCTCTTCCTGTTCAATCTTAAATTCTTGTCTGCGCATATCGGTTCTTCCTCTCTCTATGAAATATCCAAGCTTGGGAGCTGTTAAGGTTTTACTTAGAGTAGTGGAACAATTGACAATAAAAAAGGACCAGTTTACATTAAAATTAGTAGTCCACTATAAAATGAAGAGGAAATCCGCATGAACTTTACGCTGCCGTATGACCACTATCTGTCCATCTACCGCTACAAATATCTGGCGCTGTACCATGCACTCCGCACAGCCATTCTCGAAGGTAAGCTGCCCGGGGGGACACGCCTGCCGTCTACCAGGCATCTGGCAGAACTGTATGTAATGTCCCGAGGCTCCGTGTCCCAGGTATATGATATGCTGCTGGCTGACGGGTACATCAAGACGGAAACGGGGCGGGGCACCTTTGTGTCGGACGGCAGCTTCCCGCCTGATGCGGGGAGCGCTGCAGAGGGGGGAGTGCAGACACCGCCGGCTGATGCAGGCGCAGTATCCGCTGCCGACGCGTCCGATAGGTCCTCTCCGGGAACCGGTGAACATCAAGCTTCGCCGCGCCCCGTCATCCCGCTCTCGGCCTGGGGAGAGCGGCTGATGAACCGGCAGATATCCGTCTATAAGGACGCCGGCGAAGGCTCTATCAGCTTCCAGAGCTCTGCCATGCCGATGGAGCATTTCCCGTACAGCGAATGGCGGAGTGCGCTCAATTACGCCGGTGGCAAGGGCGGCGGACGGATGGAGAGTTTTTGTCCGCCGCAGGGCGACGAGAGCCTGCGGCGGGCGATTGCCGCCCATCTGGGGATTACCCGGGGCATCCGCGCGGATGCCGGGCAGATCGTGCTGTTCAGCGGCTCGATGCAGGGCATTGTTCTCCTGACACAGCTGCTGCTGGAACCCGGGAGCGCTGCGGTTGTCGAGGAACCCGGCTTCCACGGGATCCGCAGGGCGGTGGAGATCAGCGGAGGGCATCTGCTGCCCGGCCGGGTGGATGAGAGCGGGCTTGTCCCTGAAGACTGGGATGCCCGGCTGCTGTTCGTGACACCAAGCCGCCAGTTTCCTACAGGAGCCGTCCTGCCGCTGGACCGCCGTCGCAGCCTGCTGGAATGGGCGAAGCGGCATGAAGCCGTCATTATCGAGGACGATTATGACAGCGAGTTCCGCTGGACAGGCCGGCCCATAGAGCCGCTGAAGGCGCTGGACCGGGAGGAGCGGGTGGTCTATATCGGCTCCTTCTCAAACAGCATGTTCTCCGGGCTAAGGCTTGGCTATGCTGTGCTTCCCCCGGCGCTTACAGCTCCCGTAACTGCCGCCAAAGCGCTGTATGAGCCGCTTCCCGGCGGCCAGCTGGAGCAGCGGGCTCTGGCGCGCTTTATGAATACGGGGGAGTACAGCCGCCATTTGCGGCGCATGACCCGGATCTACGGCGAGCGGGCCCGCTTCTTCCGCAGCCTGCTGTCAGAGCAGCTGGGCATGCTCTTCGAGCCGCATCCCGGAGATTCTGGGCTGCATATTTACGCGAGGTGGCTGCGGAGTGCAGAGGAATTCGCCGCCTTCCAGGCAGCTGCCGCACTGCGCAGTACGGGCTTCCGCGATGCCAGGCTGTACCGGATGTCTCCCGGAGCGCCCGCTGCCTGCTTTTATTTCTCGCATCTGAATGAAACAGAGCTGGAGGAAGGGATTTTCCGGCTGCGTTCAGCCTGGGAGGATGTGCAAAACATGAGGTGACAAGGTATGATATAGACATCCATGCGGATAACGAAATTCCGCAGAAGGCCTCAGTTTGGCACCGCCAAATTTGAGCTGAAATAGCCAGGTCCCCGTCGGGACCGTTATTTAATAAGAAGTAAGCTTTTTAGGAGGGGATTTTATGCTTCATGCATCGCCGTCCTCTTTTGTAGTCCTGCCTGCCCTGGCCAAAATTGTCTGCGAGCCCAGCTGGAAATGGCAAAAGAGAGAGAAGCCGCTGCAAAATTATGATCTGTTTTATATTTGGAGCGGGGAAGGGACGGTTGTGCGCAACGGGGTGCCTTTTCAGGTCGGCAAGGGAAGCTGCTTCCTGTTCCGTCCGGGCGACCATACCTATGCGACGCATAATCCGCAAAAACCGCTTGTTATTACATACATCCATTTTGATGTAACTGAAGAGGTAACGGATATTCCCGAGCCTTACCATATCCTGACCGAGACGGTGGAGTTCGAGCATCTGCTCGCGCGTTATGTCCGGCTCTTCCTGGTCAAGACCTTTGCTGCCGAAGAGGAGGGCCAGCTCATTCTGAAGCAGCTGATGATTCATCTGCTGCGCGAGGACCGGATGGTTCCGGTAGAGCGGCATGTCAGCAACCAATTGGCGGAGGTCATTCATGAAGTGGCCAACTATATCAGCCAGCATCCGGGTGCTGCGCACCGGGTCGAGGATCTGGCAGCCCGGGCGGGGCTGTCGCCGCGTTATTTTTCCATCAAATTCAAGGAAATTACCGGTTCATCCGTCCAGTCTTACGTCATCCGGGCACGGATTGAACGGGCGCAGCACCTGCTGCTGTATGCCGGAATGAACGTTACAGAGGTGGCTGATGCGCTGGGCTACCGTGATATTTTCTTTTTCAGCCGCCAGTTCAAACAGCATACCGGTAAAAGTCCCTCCGAAATCCGCTGATGCTCCTCCGTTGTTTCAGGTTATTGCCGTAAGGGTAAATACGTTGCAACCTGGTTTACAGAGGATTTACATAGCAGCTTGAGAAGGGAGAACGACCAGATGATTAGAGGACGCCGGATATTCAATAACGCATGCAAGGGTGGGGGCACCGGAGTATGCCGTAACCGCTGGAGACGTCTGAAGCAGGCCAGCGAACTGGCCGCAACTTGGTTCTAATTATAGAGCGTACAACATAGAACATATACAGCAGAGAAACCGGGGCCAGGAGGCGCCGGTTTTTTGTAATGATTGGCCGGGCGGACAGATGGCTTGGGATTAACTGTAAAGTGTGTGTGAAAGCGGCAGGGCAGACAGCGGAGGACCCACAAGTGGCGGATGGAAACAGCAGCGCAGAACATATATAGTGCAGACGGCAACCCAGAAAACATATATCGTGCAGACGGCGGACCGGAATGCGTATCTCTCTGCTTTTTTCAGGGCATAAGGTTAATTGGAGCAGGTCTTGGCGCGGCGGTGGGGCAGCTGATTCAGCGAAGTGGAAATACTCCAGCTAATGCTAGAAAAAAGCGCGGAATGAGCAGCGTAGCGGGAAAAACTCCACCTAAAAGTATGTATTTCCCCTCATCTGCGGCAAGTGAGCCAAAATAAGCGGAGGAATTCCAACTAACCATTCCAACCCATCCCACCCACAAGAGAAACCCGGCAATCGGCAGCCCAAAGCTGTATTAATACAATAATACATTCAAAGCCGAAGGAGTGAGGACATGTACGAAATCGTATTGTTACGCCATGGGGAAAGTGAATATAACCGGCAGAATCTGTTTACCGGCTGGAGCGATCCGGATCTCACGGAAAAAGGGGTGCAGGAGGCGAAGTCTGCGGGCAGGCTTTTAAAAGAGGCGGGATATACATTCGACCTGGCCTTTGCCTCTGTGCTGAAGCGTTCGATCAAAACACTGCACTACGTGCTTGAGGAGATGGATCTCCTCTGGATTCCTGTACAGAAATCCTGGAAGCTTAACGAGCGCCATTACGGTGCCCTGCAGGGTCTGAGCAAAAGCGAAACCGCGCTGAAATACGGCGACGAGCAGCTGCACATCTGGCGGCGCAGCCTGTCGGTCCGTCCGCCGCTGCTTACGCCGGATGATCCGCGGTATGCCCGCAGTGATGTCCGGTACAAGGATGTGCGGCCCGGTGATATCCCTCGCGGAGAGAGCCTGGAGGATACCGTCCACCGGGTCGGCGATTTCTGGAACAAACGGATTGTACCGCTGATCCGCAAGAAGGAGCGGGTGCTGGTCTCGGCACACGGCAATACCCTGCGGGCACTGATTAAATATATGGAGGACATCGACGAGACCGAGCTGCTCGACCTCAATGTGCCGACCGGTGTGCCGCTGGTATACAAGCTGGATGATGATGTGAAGCCGCTCAGCCGTTTTTATCTGGGTGTACCGGAAGAAGTCCAGCAGAAAGCCCGCGAGGTGGCGAACCCGGGCAAGGTGACAGAATAACAGCATATAAGGCTTATAGCATGTCTGTGCCGGCACGGCGGACATCAATACCTGAGCTTGAACAGCCAAAAAGCAGCATGTCCCATCCGGCGAACCAGCCGACACAGAGATTTGCAGATCACACTCTGGCAGGTTCAGTTCCCGAGGGACATGCTGCTTATTGTATGCTTACGGACCGGATTACTCCGTCTTGAATCTGGATGCCGCTTCGGCCAGATCCCCTGACAGCCGGTCAATGGTCCGGACCATCTCCGACAGCTGCTGCACCATGTAGGACTGCTCCTGGATCGTGGCCGTAACCTCTTCTACAGAAGCGGATACTTCCTCACCGGAAGCGGACAGATTCTGGGAGGACTCCAGCATCTCGTCTTTATCCTGCTGCATAAGCGAGATGTCGCCGGCCATGCTGTTAATTTGTCCGGTGATGTCCAGCACATTGTGATGGATGGCTTCAAAGGCATGTTTTGTTTTTTCTACATACTCATCCTGCAGCTGTGAGATATCCCGGATCTGCTGCACGCTTTGATAATTTTCTTCTACAAAAGCCATGTTCTGCCCGATGATCCCGTTAATCTCATTGGATTGCGCAGCGCTCTGTTCGGCAAGCTTGCGGATTTCGGCAGCAACCACTGCGAACCCCCGGCCATGTTCACCTGCTCTTGCCGCCTCAATGGAAGCGTTAAGGGCAAGCAGATTGGTCTGGTTGGCAATGTTGTTGATCGCGCCGGTAATTCTGCCGATGCTGTCCGAGCTTTCCTGCAGCCTCCGGGTGATGTCAGAGATTTTCCTTACCTCGGCATCATTATTTTCACTGACTCTGGCCAGCTCTTCAATCACTCTGCTGCTGTCATGGAAGACGGTGACGATCTCATCCGCCCGCTCCTTCACGGATTGGGCTTTATCGTTCATGGAGACGATTTTTCCGCCAAAGCTGAAGAATTTCTCCACCATCGTTCCGGTATCATTCGCCTGCGATTCCATGGCCAGCGCTATTTCAGCGGTAGTGGTTGTGGTCTCGGAAATGGATCTTGCCGTCTGACTGGAGGAGTTGTCCAGCTCCCTGGTGCTGGCATTGAGCACAGTGATCGAAGCATTCATATTCGTAATGAGCGCCCGGTTGTGCTGAACCATCGTATTAAAGCTGCCGGCCAGCTCCTTGAACTCACTCGTGTAATCGCCGTCTGCTGTAACCTTCAGGTCTCCTGAAGCCAGCTGTGTGAACAGTCTGCTGAGCTTGACAATCGGCCGGGTAATCGATCTGGAGATCAGCAGGCCAATGAATGTGGCGATCACCACGGCCGCAACCGCAAGAAGTACAATCTGCTTCAGCATGGAGTAGATCGGCATTTTAATATCTTTGTATGAATCGATGACCGACACACTCCAGTCCGATCCGGGAATTTTGTTATACCGTAAATACTGCGTTCCGAGATCTGCCTCCCCGGTGATAATATCGTTCTCAGGTTTCATTTCCAGCAGAGATTCGATGCCTTCAGGTTTCACCCCGATTTTTGTCTCATCCCTCGAGTTGTACAGCACAATTCCGCTTCTGCTCAGGATTTCGATCTGGCCCTGCCCGTTGATGGAGATTCTCCCCAGTTTATCTGTAAAAAAGGACGAGTCCATATTGGTGGAATATACGCCGATGATCTTGCCGTTCATATCCTTAACCGGTTGTGAAAAGGCAACAATCAGCTTGCCCGTACTGGCGGAGGTGATGGCATCACTGATAAAAGGCTGGCCCAGCAGGGCCTTCTGAAAATACTCGCGATCCGCACGCGAATCCCCGACGGTCTCCGGATTGCTTCCGGCTACAATGATTCCATTGGTATCGAGGAGGGTAAGGGACTGGCTGCCCTGTGTATTCTTAAGGAAGTTCGCCAGTTTTTGATTGGCGGCGTTCAGGTACGGGTTTTCCCCGGAAAAAAATTCGTCATCGGACATCGTCCCTGACTCCCGGAGCTCCAACATTACGCGGAACAGTTCCTCCGAGGAAATCAGATAGGAAGACTGCATCTGCAGCTGCGCGGCTGTCCACAGCCCCTCCCCGATTCTGTCCGCGTTCGCGGTAATTTCATCCTTGCTCTTTTTGAGGAGCAGACCTGAGCCCATGCGGTATACGGAAACAGACAAAAGTAGCACACTGGCAATCACTAACAAAGTGATCAGTGCTGGCAGTTTAATCTGTAATGAGACGTTGCTTAATTTGGTGAAGGCTTGCTTTACTTTGCGCATCTGTAATTCTCCCCCTGGATGTCATGTTGCGTCATAACCCTTTATCGGAGGGGGATTCTGGATTTTATAGAGGAATGATTTTACAAATATTTTAAGTTTAAAGGGAATTCGTGAAACAACGGGAGGGTTGCTTTTGGAGACTGAATGGAGTTCCTTCTGCGGAATTTCAATAGGTGAAGTACTGTGAAAAGAGGGGATGTCTATTCATTAAAAATCCCCGTCCAAAAGAGCGCAGGCACACTTCCGGAACGGGGCTTTTAGCTTTTGAAATCAGTAGTCGTTCTAAGAAGGACGCCGCAGGACGCCCAGCAGCTCGCCCATCTTCACTTTGGTCCCTACGGCAAGTCCGGGGCGCGGAGTAAAGGTGCCGCTTTCCAGCAGCAATACCACGGTGGAGCCGAACTCGAAATAGGCCAGCTCGTCGCCGATCTGCCATTCGGCAGCCTGCTCATCACTGTAGCGGATACTGCTTACGTTCATTGCACCGACTTTGACAACAGCGGCTTCGCCGCCTGCTCCCGCAATATATGTAATGAGCCGTTCATTGCGGCTCAATACACCCTTCATGTGTCTCATGCCGAACTCGTTGACAGGATAAGCCCTGCCGCGGATATGGTCGCTCTCAATCTTCCGCCCGGTTAAGGGAGAATGAATCCGGTGATAGTCCGTCGGGCTGAGATACAGCACCAGATAGAACCCTTTTTTGTAGAGCTCCAGGTGCGGAGAGTGATTGAGCAGATCTTCCAGCTCATAATCCTGGCCTTTTACATTCATAATGGTTCCGGAATGGATATCGCCCATGGCGGTAATTATCGCATCTACCGGGCTGGCTACCGCATCTGCTTCGCCCGCAACAGGACGCATATCCGGCTTCAGCCTGCGGCTGAAAAACTCGTTAAGCGTACGGTATTCCCTGGAATGCTTCTCCGCTTCGTCGGCGGGGATTTGATACATTCGAATAAATGCCGGAATCAGAAAACGGCTGAGTCTGCTATGGGAAAAAGCTCCCATTAACCGGGACAGCCACCGGTGTGAGGACAGCTCGGTCATCAGCCGCAGCAATTGTTTAACCATGCCCATCTCCCTTCCATGATGCAGCGGTACGGCCCCTTTCGGGACCGCACTCCGCTCTGCATTATATTGACATAGAATAAGAGACAAATCAATAACCGTTATACTGTGAGGGGTATTCATGCAGATAGCGCGCGAACCCCATGGGTCTGCGGTAGCTTTCCTTCCAGGCGGCACCCAGTCCGGCTTTCTGGAAACCGTACCGCTGATCACGCGCGTTGCATTCAATGAAATAGATTTTTTGGTCACGGGTGACGCCGATATCAAGACCGATGTCGGCAAGTCCGGGCAGGCTCTGTGCAAGCTCACGGGCGATGCTGAGGCTGAGGTCCGTAACCAGCATACGGATGCGGGCCGCGGTCTCTCCTCCCAAGGTCTGCTCCAGCACCTCTGCGCAGTTCAGCGCTTCGCCGCCCCGGGCAATGTTCGAGACAAAGCTGCCTGCTTCAGCAAGCTTTGCGAACATACCGGTTACCCGCCATCCGCCGCCCCAGCCGCGCTGCACCGTAACCCGCAGGTCATACGGCCTGCCGCCGATCTCAGCCAGCGGAATGCGTTCCTGGACAAGATAATGGCTTTTCGCAAAAAACATCCGCAGCGCCTTCGGCAGGCTGTCTTGATCGACAAAAGTGTTGATCCACTCATTGGACCCGCCAGGCTGATAGCTCCAGATCCAGCGCTGCGGGCTGACACGGGAGAGCCGCATGACTCCGGCGCCAATGCTCCCGCGGCACGGCTTAAGGATCAGATCGGGAAATTCCTCCATCATTTCTTTGAGGCCGGATAGTCCGGTCGCTGTGGCCGGCAGATAGTCCTGCAGTTCTGCATTCTGCTCCAGCAGAGCGTGAATCTGGTCCTTGCCGTAACGGTTGCAGGAATTGTATACCAGAATCCCCTTGCGGATCAGCCGGTCAATTCCGCTGCTTTCAGGGCTGTAAATCGCCCGGTTATGAATAACTCCGGGCGTCGGAATGACGACATTCCGGTAGCCTTGGGGGGATTTCATATAAGCCATGCTGAATCCGGTTTCCAGATCAATATCGGACAGCTTCAGAAAACAGGGGACCAGCCCGTATGCGGAGGCTGCCTCCTCATAGCTGGCAATGGACTCCTGTCCCGTCTCAGACCGGGGAACGCCCCGGTGCATAGCGGCATTTAGCAGTATTCCAACGAGCTTTTGCCCCATGTGTGTTCCTCCTGTTAACTTGCCTATTTACGGATCTTCCCTTCATTTCCCATTGTATGTTTGTACGGGGGAGTCAGGATGGACGAATGTGTGCAGGCAGGAGCCTTTTTTTAAGTATCAGAATGGATATATCCGGTGCTGCCGTAAAGTAAACTGAAAGCTGCAAGGGTGTCATTCGCCCACTTCCCTGCATATGATGCCTAGGAGAAACATCAGATGGAAGGAGGAGACTGCTTGTGAAGGGCTCCAGAAAGAACGGGTACCGCAATTCGAAAAAGCGACTCTATTACGTGGATAATCCTAATAAAACAGAGCTGAGCATGCTGGGCAGCAGTCCAAAGCTGCAAGGAGGGTTAGAGGCTCCAGCGGGCAGTGATGAGCCGGATGTCCAGGATCAGTCCCTGCAGGTCAGCGGGGTAGATGTGGCTGAGCTTGAAGCTCCGCCGCAGCCTGCTGTGCCGGATAAGGAGCAGGAGGAACCTGCGGTGCATCAGCTGCAGTTAATGGAGGAAATTCCGCCGCCGGTGCCGGAACGGGCGCTGCCTGTGCCGGAAAAAGAGCGTCTGCAGACTGTCTACACCGACGATCTGTCAGATGCTGCGGTTACCGGCCAAAAAATCGCTCCCCGCACTATTGACGGGTCCAAGCTGAAATTCGGCATTATCGGAACACCGTGGCTGCAGGACTACGCAGTCCAGAGCATCAACATCGCGGACAAGGCGATCACCTCTGCCAAAATTGCCCCCGAGTCTGTTTCGGGTGAGCACCTGGCGGAAGGAAGCGTAAGCGGCGGAAAGCTTCTCGATCATTCGATCGGCGGCGAAAAGCTCAAGAACGGCAGCATCGGTCCGGAAAAGCTGGCCGACCGGATTATCGGCGGCGGGCAGATTGCCGACCGCGCGATTTCCAGCCGCCATCTCAGCGAGCTGCTGATTACAGCGGATCTGCTGGAGGACGGCGCGGTAAGCGGCGAGAAAATTCTGACCAGCAGCATAGTCGGCCGTCATCTGGTCAACGGAAGCATCGACCGCTCCAAGCTGGCTGACGGCGCTGTATCCGGCGACAAAATCGCCGACGGCGAAGTCAGCGGCGCCAAGCTGGGAGATGCGGTCATTGAAAGCCGGCACCTGAGTGACGGTGCCGTTACGGCGAAGCACCTGGCCCCCGGCGCGATCGGAAGGGAGCAGCTGGCCAGCCGGCTGATCGGCAAAGATCAGCTGGGGGCGGGCGTGATCGACAGCAGCCATCTCGCTGACGGTGCAGTAGGTTCGCGGCAGCTTGGGGATAAAGCTGTACGGAGCCAGCATTTAAACCCGGAAAGTGTGAACGGCAGTCATATCGCCGACGGCGAAATATCCGGCCGCCACCTGGCTGACCGCAGTATCTCCTTCGTAAAACTGGCGGAAGGGGCGGTAGGAACCGCCCAGCTGATCGAGCAGGCCGTGACTTCATCCAAAATTGCAGATCAGAGTATTGTGGCGAACAAAATCGCAGACGAAGCCGTCACTACCCGGCATATCGCCAAGTCAGCCATACGGGGCCCGCAGATTGCCATGCAGGCGATTTCCGGGGTCCATCTGCAGCGGGAGGTTATAGATCACTCCCACCTGGCTTTGGAATCCGTAGGTTCAGAGCAGCTGCAGGAACAGTCGGTTCTGACCAGCCACCTTGCATCCGGTGCGGTGACCGGTGACCAGCTGGCGGATGAGGCTGTAGCAGGAGAACATCTGCAGCCGTCAAGTGTTACAGCCGCGAAGCTGGCGGACGGCGCCATTATTGCCTCCAAGCTTGCTGCAGGGGCAGTTGCCGCAAATGCAATCGCGAAGGAAGCGGTCAGCGGAGAGCATATTGCTGTCTGCACGGTAGAGGAGAAACATCTGGCAGACGGCAGCGTCAGCGGTCGAGTACTTCAGGGTGCGGTGGTGGATGCGGAGCATCTGGCTCCGGGAGCTATAGAACGCAGACATCTGGCGGAGAACAGCGTCACTTCATCTGCCCTGCAATCCGGCTCAGTCTCAGCCGATAAGCTGGCCTCGGGCGCCGTGAAGGAAATCCATCTTGCCGCAGGAGCAGTGCAGCCGCATCATCTGGCCGATCATGCGGTTACTTCATTGAAATTATCACCGGAGAGCGTCTCTACAGATAAGCTCAGCGATTTGTCAGTCACTTCCGGCAAGCTGGCCGATGGCAGCGTGGATGCCGTGAAACTGGCAGCTTCTGCGGTTGGTCCCGAGCATCTTGCGGCTGGAGCGGTAGGGCCGTCTTCGATCAGCGATACGGCGGTGCAGGGCAGACATCTGGCACCGGGAAGTGTAGGAGGGGCGCATATCCGGCCGATGACCATCGGGAACGGACATATCCTGCCCGCCTCTATCTCGGCTATTCAGCTGCAGGAGGGCGTCATCAGCAGCTCCAAGCTCGCTGATGGGGCTGTATCCTCCCGCCACCTGCTCCCCGAAATTGTAACCGGCAGCCATCTGGCAGAAGAGTCAGTGGAAGGGCGGCATATCCGTCAGGGCGGGATTACCCTGGATCATCTGGCCGGAGAGGTCCGCAGCGCGGAGTGGCTGCCTGAAGGAGGCATCACCGGTGATAAGTTGGCCCAGGGTACCATTGACGCCACACGGTTAGCCTCCGGCAGCGTATGCGGAGAGCAGTTGGCCGAAGAGTCGGTTACCGGCCGTCATATCCGCGGCGGCAGCATCACCCTTGCGCATTTGGCCGCAGAAACACTGAGTCCCGACCTGCTTCCGGACGGCAGTATCGGTGCAGATAAGCTGGCAGAAGGTTCCGTCGGCCCGCTCCAGCTGGCTCAGGGCAGTGTAGGCAGCGGGCATCTGAGCACAGAGGCAGTGGATGGCCGTCATATCCGCAGCGGCAGCATCACTCTTACGCATCTGGCCGCAGAGACACTGAGCCAAGACCTGCTTCCGGACGGCAGTATCGGTGCGGAGAAGCTGGCAAAAGGGTCGGTAGACTCCTCACATCTGGCTCTCAGCAGTGTGAACGGGGAACAGCTGGCGGCAAAAGCTGTAGAAAGCCGCCACATCCGTAAAGGCAGCATCACCCTGAAGCATCTGGCAGAAGAGACGAGAAGCCCGGACCTTCTCCCTGACGGAAGTATCGGTGCAGAGAAGCTTGCCAAGGATGCTGTCGGTTCCTTCCAGCTGGCCTCCGGAAGTGTGGGGGAAGAGCATTTGGCAGCTGAGGCTGTGGAAAGCCGCCATATCCGCAGCGGCAGCATTACTATGAAGCATCTGGCCCCGGAGACGCTGAGCCCGGACCTGGTTCCCGACGGCAGTGTGAACGGGAAGAAGCTGGCTGCAGGTGCTGTAGGCTCTTTCCATCTGGCTGCCGGCAGCGTGTACGGCGGGCATCTGGCTGCAGAAGCGGTGGAAAGCCGCCATATCCGCAGCGGCAGCATTACTATGAAGCATCTGGCGGCTGAGACACTTAGCCCCGATCTTCTCCCTGACGGCAGTCTTGGCGGACAGAAGCTGGCTGCAGAATCCGTCGGATCGCTCCAGTTAATCCAGGGCAGCGTGAATGGCGGGCACTTGGCGGCGGAAGCAGTGGAGAGCCGTCACATCCGCGAAGGCAGTATTACGCTTGCGCATCTGGCGGAGGAAACGCTGACTTCTGAGCTTATCCCTGACGGCAGCCTCGGCGGTAACAAGCTGGCAGGCGCATCCGTCGGATCGGTTCACTTAGCCCCTGGCAGCGTGAACGGCGGGCATTTGGCGGCGGAGGCTGTTGAAGGACAGCACATCCGCAGCGGCAGCATTACGCTGAACCATCTGGCAGCAGAGACACTGACCCCGGCTTTGATCCCTGACGGCAGTCTTGGCGGACAGAAGCTCGCTGCGGGTTCAGTCAGCTCCGGCCATTTGGCCGAAGGCAGCATAAACGGAAAACATCTGGCCGCGGGCACCGTTAACAGCAGCCATATCCGCAGCGGCAGTGTTACCATGCAGCATCTTGCCATTGAAACGCTGACCCCGGATCTGATTATCGACGGCAGCCTGAGCGGGAAGAAGCTGGCGGAAGAGTCGGTAGGCTCCTCTCAGTTAGCCCCTGGCAGTGTCAATGGCGGGCATTTAAGTGCAGGAGCAGTGGAGGGGCGCCATATCCGCAGCGGCAGCATTACGCTGAAGCATCTGGCTGAAGACGCGCTGACCGCGGATCAGATTCCTGACGGAAGCCTTGGCGGAGAGAAGCTGGCAGAAGGAGCAATCGGCCCGTCGCAGCTCGCTTCCGGCGCTGTGTACGAAGAGCATTTGGCAGCTGAAGCAGTGGAGGGCCGCCATATCCGCAGCGGCAGCATTACGCTGAGCCACTTGGCTAAGGACACTCTGACTGCGGATCTGATCCCGGATGGAGGACTCAGCGGGACGAAGCTGGCAGGCGGATCGGTTGGCGCCTCCCATTTGGCTCCTGGCAGTGTCTTTAGCGGCCATTTATCGGCAGAGTCGGTAGACAGCCGCCATATCCGCAGCGGCAGTATTACGCTGAAGCATCTGGCTGAAGACGCGCTGACTCCGGATTTGATTCCTGACGGAAGCCTTGGCGGAGAGAAGCTGGCTGACGCGGCGGTGGGTCCGCAGCATCTGCAGCCCGAGAGCGTGTACGGCGAACATCTGGTTGACGGCATCCTGGAGGAGCGTCATCTGCTTCCGGGAGTCATCAAGCTGGCCCATCTGGATGATGAGGTCCGCAGTGACGGACTGCTTCTGGACGGCAGTATTACCGGAGAAAAGCTGGCTGACGGCAGTATTGGAACAGCTAAGCTTGCTGAAGGTGCGGTGGGTCCGGCAGAACTGCAGGAAGAGGCGGTGGATGCTTCCAAAATTGCTTCCTTTGCAGTCCAATCCCGCCACCTGGAAGAAGAAAGCGTGCAGAACCACCACATTGCTTCCGGCGCAGTAACGGGAGCGCATCTGGCCCGCGGCGCAGTAGGGCCAGAGCACCTGTCCTTCAGTCCGGTGCAGAGTGCCGGCAACCGCGAGGTGCTGCAGCAGTTTGGAATGACCGCATTTATGTTCAAAGGCGATGAAGAGAGTGTGGAAGTCAGCGTCTCGTTCGACGAAAACTTTGGCCATACCGGCTATGTGCTGGTTGCCATGACCAATCAACCTTTCTTCCATGCTTCATTGAAGAGCAGAGGCGGCGGCGATGCAGTCATTCAGGTGTGCCGTCTGCGGGAAACCCAGCATTTTTACGGCGTGCTGTCCTGGATCGCCCTCGGTTCTCCGCTGACCAAACCGCATACGGAAAACCGGGTGTTTGATTAAATAAGGATTGTCATTAACAGGCGCAGCCGCTGGCTGCGCCTTCGCTGCGGACGCGGCATCTGTCCAATTTTGGCCCGGCAGGGAGACATTTGCCGTTACCCGGCGTCCCGGATTACATAGACTGTGATGTAACCCTAAGCCCGGCAGTATGCCCTGCAAGGAAGGTGGATGAGCTTGAAAATAAAACGAACATCTGCCCGCCCCAAGGGTCGGCGGGCTTCTCAGACAGTGCGGCGGAACACCCGGCCCGGGCCTCATGCGGCGGTAAAGCCTGCAGGAAATCACCCCGAGCCTTATGTGTCGGTCATTATTCCGGCCATGAATGAGGCGCGGACGATTGCCAAGGTGATTGCCGGTGCCAGGGGAGTTCATCCGCGCTGTGAGGTTATTGTAATTGTTAACGGCTCTGCCGATAAAACAGCGGAAGTTGCCCGTTCCTCAGGTGCAAAAGTGATTGCCTTTGAACAGCCGCTTGGACACGATGTTGGCCGCAGTGTCGGAGCAGAGGCGGCGAAGGGTGAGATACTGCTGTTCACAGACGGTGACCTGGTGATCCCTGCAGAACAGCTGCGTCCTTTTGTGTCCGCCATCAGCGGCGGAGCCGACCTGGCTCTGAATGATTATTCGGGTCCGGTCCGCAGCAGGTTTCCTCATCCTGTAGTGCTCTCCAAGCATGTGCTGAATATGATGCTCGGACGTCCGGAATTGAAGGGGTGCTCGCTGACGGCAGTTCCGCATGCCATCAGCCGTAAGGCGCTGGCTGCTCTGGGAAGCAGCCTGTTATCCCGCCCCCCCATGGCCTATGCCCGTGCGGTGCTGGACGGTCTGCTCATCAAGCCGGTGGTTAGGGTGCCTGTAGGTAAACTGAATGCCGTCCGCCGTAAGACAGGGGGCAAAGATCCCCTGCAGGAGGCCGTCATCAGGGATCATCTGGATGCCGTGCAGCAGCTTCTTGAGCACAAGGGGGACAGAGCGGGATACAGCGACGGTAACCGGCGAAGGGAGATGGTGAGATGACTGCTGCCGCCACACAGTCTGTCAGCCTGCCGCAGCGCAAGCGGGGAGGTTCCGCCAGCTCTACTCCCCGCCGGAACGGGCTGAAGGTTCCTGCAGGCCGCTCTTCAGTCAGCAGAGCGGTACAGCGTAAGAACCCGAACAAGACAGCTGCTCCAGATTCCGGCAAATCCGGCGTGCGGCGGAAACATAGGGCAGGCAGGCCAGCTGCCCGGCCCTTACCTGCCAAGTCTTCTTCCGGGTCTAATCCGGTGCGGTTTGGTCCCGGACTGCGCGGTACACTGTCCGTGATCATCTCCGCCAGGAATGAAGCTTCTACGCTTCCTGCCCTGCTGAAGCAGGTAGAACTGCTGAATCCTGCAGAGATCATTGTGGTGCTTAACGGCTGCACGGACAACAGCTTTCAGTGTGCCAGAATGTGCAGCCGGGCAATCATTATGCATTGCCCGCAATCCGCCGGCCATGATGTAGGGCGTGCGATGGGCGCCAAGGTTAGCCGTGGGGACATCCTCCTTTTCCTGGACGGGGACATGGCCATTCCGGCCGGCAAGCTGGCTGCTTTTGCCGCTGCCGTAGACAAAGGGGTTGATGTTGCGCTGAATGATCTGGATAATCTTCTTCCGCCATTCGGTGCAAGCGATGATGTCAGCCGCTATAAAATGTATCTGAATATGGTGCTGGGACGCAGTGATCTGGGCGCCAGCTCCATGACGGCAGTTCCGCATGCGCTCTCCCGCCAGGCGCTGAGCGCCATTGGCTGCCGGGAGCTGATGGTTCCTCCCAAAGCGCAGGCTATCTCGATTCTAAAAGGCCTGCGCGTAGAAAAGGCAGCAAGCGTAAATGTCATCAAGCATAACCGGCTGCGTAAAGAAAATACAGGAGCAGGCAATGCGGTGGCGCAGCTGATTGCCGGCGACCACGCTGAAGCGCTCGGGGCTTATTTTGCAGAGCGGGAGATTTCCGGATTTGTCACCGGGGAGCAGCTGCTGAGGCAGCGCGCGCAAATGGCCGACTGGAGGAACGGGCTATGACACTGACCAGTATCATTATTCCAACCTACAACGGGCTGAAGCTGCTTCACTCCTGTATTGAGGCCATTCGGACATACACAGACACTCCTTATGAAATTATAGTGATCGATAATGCCTCGACTGACGGTACCGGCGAGTACTGCCGGATCAACGGTATTCCTTTTATCTCGCTGCCGGTGAATTGCGGCTTTCCGGCAGCCTGCAATATGGGGCTGCAGATGGCTTCGGGTGATGAACTGCTGCTGCTGAACAATGACGTGATCGTCTCGCAGGGCTGGTTGTCCAATCTGAAATCAGCACTCTACAGCGCCCCGGATATCGGCATCGTCGGCCCTTTGACGAACTACGCCAGCGGCCGGCAGCAGGTACAGGTGGCTTACAGCGATATGCCCGGTTTCCATGCTGAAGCACAGAGGGTGAATATTCCGGATCCCGCGAAATGGATGGAGACGGGGCGGCTGGTAGGGCTCTGTTTTCTGTTCAAAAGAGAACTCTTGAACGCCATAGGTCTGCTTGACGAACGGTTTTCGCCGGGGCATTACGAAGACGACGACTACTGTTACCGTGCCCGGCTGCGCGGCTACCGGCTGCTGATTGCAGGGGACTGTCTGGTGCATCATGAAGGAAGCGCCAGCTTCAAGGAAGTATACGCCTCCGGACTCCGGGAGCTTGTGGAGCGCAACCGCAGTATTTTTATGGAAAAGTGGAGAGTGGATCCGTTGCAGTACTTCTGATCAATATTGCCCGGGTGGCTTAAGACACAGACAAAGAGGAGGAAAGTAAGTGAAAGGAGTCATACTGGCGGGCGGGACTGGAACAAGGCTTTATCCGCTGACCCGGCTTATGAACAAACATTTGCTTCCGGTCGGCAAATATCCTATGGTGTGTTACGGTATAGACCGGCTGCGCCGGGGGGGCATAACCGATATTCTCCTGGTCATCAGCAAGCAGTCTGCGGGGCAGTATACGGATTTTTTGGGCAGCGGTGCGGAATTTGGCGTGTCTCTGACTTATAAAATCCAGGAGGCCGCAGGAGGCATCGCTGAAGCGCTGGAGCTGGCGGAGGGGTTCATTCCCCCGGGGGAACGGTTTGTCGTGCTGCTTGGTGATAATCTTTTTATGGATGATCTGACACCTTATGTGGACAGTTATCTGCAGCAGCCTCAGGGGACGGCCAAGGTACTGCTGAAACCGGTGGAGGATGCAAGAAGATACGGTGTTCCGGTGTTCGACAGCGAGGATTCATCCCTGATCGCCTATATTGAAGAGAAGCCGGAGCAGCCCAAGACTGATTACTGCGTAACCGGCATTTATATGTATGACGAAGCTGTATTCGATATTATCCGCCGGGTCTCGCCCTCCCAGAGAGGGGAGCTGGAAATTACCGATGTGAACAACATTTATGCCGCCGACCGCAAGCTGACCTATGACGTGCTGCAGGAATGGTGGAGCGACGCGGGAACCTTCCAATCCTTATTCGAGGCCGGAGAAAAGCTGAAAGATACGCTGCCTTAGGGCGGCGTTTTTTCCGTGAAGGGGAGGACAGGCGTGCTTCTGACAATATTGAATGCGGGCAATTGTGGGGTGAAAGGTGGGAATGAGAGGTAATTGTACCTTTGAATTTGCTGTATGCGGGCGAAAGGCTGCCGCCGGCCAAACCAACGGTAAAACTCCCGTTGAATCCCCCACCGCCGGCCAAGCCGGACAAATCAACGGTAAAAGTCCCGTTGATTCCGCCGCCGCCGGCCAAACCGGCCAAATCAACGGTAAAAGTCCCGTTGATTCCGTCGCCGCCGGCTAAACCGGACAAATCAACGGTAAAAGTCCCGTTGATTCCGTCGCCGCCGGCTAAACCGGCCAAATCAACGGTAAAAGTCCCGTTGATTCCGCCGCCGCCGGCCAAACCGGACAAATCAACGGTAAAAGTCCCGTTGATTCCGTCGCCGCCGGCTAAACCGGACAAATCAACGGTAAAAGTACCTTTGAAATTGCTGCTTCCAGCTAAACCGGCCAAATCAACGGTAAAAGTTCCGTTGATTCCGCCGCCGCCGGCTAACCCGGTCCCCCATTCTAATATCAGCCTGCACCGCCAAGGCGTTAGCCGCATATGCTGTAGCAGGGCGTTTGAGCAAAGGAGACATGAAGGTGCAGAATAAAATAACAAAAATCCTGCAGCACATGGCCCATACGCACGAACAGATGGCACGGATTCTTGACGCCGAACGCCACGTTGCCGTCCGTATGTCGCAAATCGTCCACGATCTGCCGGATACCGATCCTGATTTTGGCGGATTCAGCGAGCTCGTGGAAAGCTCAGGTCAGGTTAACAAGAATATTATAGCTTACTTGAACGCGCTGGCTGATCTGGAAGAAGCGATGGCTGAAGGGGTAGGCAGGGTCATCAAGGAACTGGACGGCCAGGAAGAAGAGTAGCGCTTAGAAGAGCAGGAGGCGAGAGATGAGCAGGGAAAAAGCTTATCTGCAAATGCTGGAGTCGACCGCTACTATCCAGTGGAACATCGCGATGATTCTCGAAGCCAAGGCGGTGGAAGCGGAAAAGGTGAAGCAGTGGACGCAGCATCATATCCACGCTAGAGCGTTCGACTCCCATGAAGATCAGTTGAAGCAGACCATATCCATTCATGAGGTCATTGTGGAGATGGTGGAGGGGTTAACCAAGCTGGAAAACGGGCTGTACAGTAACTTAAAAGCAGTGCTGGGCAGCGGTGAAGACGGAGGCGGGGACGGCTTTGGCGATATGAGCGGCGAAGGCTTCAGTTTCGGGGACGACGACAAATGAGCGGCGGGCTCCTCTCCGAACATGCCGTAAAGCTGGAGATGATCCGCTCCATTGCCCGCAGCCAGGCCGCACTCGCAGCGATCTTGGAGAGCATCGCCGAAATTACGGGGCAATCGGAGCTGACAGCCCGCAAGCTTAGCGACAATATCCGTATCCTGAGCCAGTATCAAAGCGCCATGTGCCGGATGATGACCGGTATTTCCCTGCATCAGCCCAAACAGGGAATTCCTGCTGCGCCATGGCTGAGCAAGACGTGTGCAGACGGCACCGCAAAAAGCGCAAGAAGTACATGGAGTACAGGAGGAGTCGAAGAATGAAGAGGAAGAAAATCATCAAGCGTACCGGCGGCGCCACCCGGAGACGGCGTACACTGCTGCTGGTGCGCAAGGCCAGAGTACGTAAACCATACGGCCCAAAAGCCCGTAAGATCCACAAAGGCCGCAAAGCCCGTAAGGTGCGTTCCAGAAGAACCCGGAAGTATATCATCATCCGCAAAAAAAGAAGAATTCTGCCCCCGCCAGTGAAGAGCGTTCAGCTGGTTCAAGCGCCGGTAGAGGTGGTGCCGGTCATAGAAATCCCTCCGGTGCCTGTTCAGCAGGTCGTTCAGCTCCCCCCGGATCTTGGCGTTCCTCCGGAAACTCCGCCGGGCGACGCCTTTCAGCAGGGCTACACCGAAGCATACAACGTGGGGTTCGACGCCGGTTTCGCCAAGGGCTTCGAGGACGGGCATAAGCTGGAGCTGGGCTGAGCCACGCCGCTAACCGGTATATAATGAAGGGGATTTTCAAGAGTTACAGGCAGGAAAGGAATGCCCCTGTTTCTTCCGGTCCCTGCCCATTAGGGGGCCTGCTCAGCACAGGAAGCAGGCTCCGCTGGAGCTGATGCAGCCTCCCTTCCGTTTCCATAACCTCCACACTTCCGGTTGTGCCTCCGGATATGGTAGACTTCAATACAGAATCTTTAACGGATTCACAAGTCTACAGAACGTTGGAGGATACACATGAGCGGGAATGAGATTCGCAAAGCACAGAGAGAAGAAGTCGGAGAGATCATGGAGCTGATTGCCAAATGTGTACAAGTCATGCAGGCCGGCGGCAGCGATCAGTGGGATGACAGCTATCCAAACCAGGAAATTATCAGTTCAGATATAGAGAATGGTACATTATATGCCTATGTGGACAACGGGGCGATCGCAGGTATTCTTGTACTGGATGAGAACCAGTCGGAGCAGTACCGTGACATCAAGTGGACACAGGAGCAGGGGCCGCATCTGGTCATGCACCGTCTGGCGGTTCACCCTGAGGTACAGGGGAAGGGCATTGCCCGCAAGCTTATCGCTTTTGCCGAGGAGCACGCGCGCCTGGCAGGATATACAAGCATCCGGATGGATACATATGCAAGAAATACAAGAGCGCTGGCGATCTATCCGAACCTTGGTTATGAAAAGAGAGGCGAGATCTTTTTTCCGGGCCGTACGGCAAGCTTTCCGGTGTTTGAAAAAGTGCTGACAGACAGCAATAATTAACCGCCATATATCAGACGTTTAACTGTAAAAAGCCTCTGAAAAGAGGCTCAGAGTGTTGAGAAACCCAGCTCATTTAATGGCCTGGGTTTCTTTTCTATGTTTCCATGGCTGTACGTGCCGGGAACGATGAAATAAGGCCGTTTTTCCCGCGATTCAGCTGGATTAACCTTTTCTTCATGTCCGGCACAGCTGCCGTTAACCGCACCTGTTCCCTGACATGTGGCAGTCCGTGCAAGACTTGTGCATCCGTCGGCGTGGGCGCCGGGCTTGGTCAGTAAATAGGACATAGTTTGCACTCCGGCCAAAGTGCGCCGCTAAAATATTTGGGCAGGGATGAAAGGCTGCTGGGCGCGAATCTCAATGATTAGGACGCTTCATCCGTTAGTTGCCCCCTCCCCTTTCGCTCGCTAAACATTCCTGTAAACGCTAAGTTTTTGGCTTAGACAAAAACAAGGGCGCCTCGTATGATGGGGGTATAAGGGGTCCGAAGCCCAAAACCCATCAGGAGGCGCTTACTATGAAGTCTAACCGAAACCATACAACGAATCAACGTATTGACGAATTACTATGCAACATGCCGTGGTCGGAATCGATATCGCTAAGGATACGCATGCCGCACAAATGACTGACTTTCGTGGACGTTCCCTGACTCCGCGTCACCTGTCTTTTCCAAACACGCTGGAAGGCTTTGAGAAACTCTTGCGCTGGGTCAAAGAGGTTCAGTCAAAACATCGGCTGACGTCCCTCCTCATCGGTCTGGAGCCCACCGGACATTACTGGTTTAACCTCGCGAATTGGCTGCTTCAGCAAGGGATTGAGGTGGTACTGGTTAATCCCGTAACGACTCACCGCAATAAGGAAAATCGGGACAATAGCCCATCCAAGAACGATCCAAAGGATGCGCTTGTCATTGCAGACGTCGTCAGCCGAGGGTATTATACAGACTACGTGACTCAGGCCGCAGCGTTTGAGCGGCTAAAGACACTGATGAGCGACAGAGAATACTGGGTGAAGCAACTGACAAGTCTGGGTAACCGGATCGTCCGCTGGATTGACCTGTACTTTCCGGAATTCCGCCAAGTCTTCCCGGACTGGACGGTGCTTCGGTCGCTGGCATCACTCCGCGCTTGTCCATTGCCGTGCGACCTAAAGAGACTGAGCGTCGACGAAGTCATTGACCATTGGCGCGAACAAGGGATGAAGCGTGCCTCCGGTGTCAGCGGCAGAGCGAAGGCAGCAGCCTTGCTGGCAGCAGCAAAGCGAAGCATTGGGGATACAAGGGCAACGGAAGAAGCCCGGCAAGACAGCTGCCGCCTGCTTCAAACCTACGAGTACGTGAGCGCTATGCTAGGTGAAATGGATGAGGCCATCCAATCGGTCTTGACGGAAATCCCCTTGGCCGAGCAACTACGGAGCATCTGCGGGCTTGGAAACATGACGCTGGCAGCCGTCCTGGCCTCGGCTGGCGACCTGCGCCTCTATGCGCATGGCAAGCAATTATTGCGACGAGCCGGCCTGAATCTGGCCGAGTGCACCTCTGGTAAATTCAAAGGGCAAATCAAGCTCTCCAAGCGTGGCGACAGTATGCTCCGTAAACATTTATACTGGGGGATGCTGGGCCTGGTGCGGCAAAATCCTGATTTCAAGCGGTGGCATGCGAACAACCAGGCGCGAGGGATGAAGAAACAGGCTTCGCTGTTTAAGCTGATTGGCAAGTTGGCCCGCATTCTGATTGGCATGGTGCAGCGAGAAGAAACCTACCGCAGTCCACTTCCAGCCCCGGCTGCCGCGTAAATCCGAACCACGGGCATTGACTTATTCGCAGGATTGTACAGCATAACGTGCACAAAGAGAACCGAATACGCGGTCCGGAAGGGCTTTGACCCGTTAACTAAACGCTATCGGTCTCCACGCCATGGACAGGTGTAACGAAGGAATGTAAGGGCATAGACCCGTTGAGATCTGGGAGGGTGAACCTCCGTGGGCCAAGTGGAGTGTGCAGGAATCGATGTCTCAAAAAGCACGTCATGCGTTGCTTCTGTTCCTGCATGCCCGCCAGCAGACTAACGGCTCAACCTCCACCACAAACCAACCATCTCCACCGTTTCATGACGATGAAATCCTGCGAATGAGTGAGTATTCGTGAGAAAACCCCTTAAATACGAGGGACGGACCCTGAGTCCGTTATTTGCCGGAGTTCGCCCCGTTTTCGCTGCTAACGGACCGTAGTTCCTTTAATCTGCCAAAGGCTGGATAAATAACGCCCATTCGGATGAAATAACGGATCCAGGGTCCGTTAGAATTTCAAAACACACCTTCTGCGCAAAATAACGGACCTCCTGTCCGTTAGCTTTAATATTGCCAAGTAATTAATAGGTTCTGGTGCGCGTAAGGCAATGGATTGGAGCCGGAAATTGTTATCGCGGTGTCATATGAAATAAAATCACACAGATAAGACTGTCAAGGCTTTCTCGACAGCCTGAGCCTCTGAAAGAGGCTTTTTTTGCCGGGAGAGTATCCGGTTATGGACGAAGATCCGTTGCTGCTGCCGCTGCCGCCGCCTTACCGATGGTCCAGCCTGCCTGCTCAAGAACGCTGCGGACATGCCTGACGATTGCCGGTGAATCCGGTGTATCGCTATGGACGCAAATCGTACCAACCCGGCCGCTTGGCCCGGCATTACGGTTATCCTGCAGTTGCCGGAGGACCCGGCTGCCGATCTCCTGAAGCCCGCCTACTTCCTGAAGGGTCCAGCCGAACATCTTTACCCCGTCCGCATCGTAAGGACGGTCGGCAAAAATTTCATTTACAACAGTAAGACCTGCACCGGCGGCTTGAACGGCCAGCTCCGAATCCGGGAGAGTGTACACAGCCAGCTGCGGGTTAAACCGCAGCACGGCCTGGACGACCGCGCCTGCCACATCAGAACGGACGGCCGCCATCATGTAGAAGGCCCCATGAAGCTTAAGATGGGACATCGGAAGCCGGGCAGCCTTCAGAAAGGCTTCCAGGGCTCCCATTTGGTACAGGCAATAGTCATAGGCATCTTCCGGGCTTATATCCATCATCCGGCGGCCAAACCCGAGCCGGTCGGGAAAGCCTACATGTGCTCCGATTTTTACGTGAAATGCTGCGGCTGCTTCAATGGTCTCCCGCATAATCCGCGGGTCACCGGCGTGGAAGCCGCAGGCTACATTCACTGAACTGGCCAGAGGGAATAATTCATGGTCAGCACCGTAGCGGTATACGCCGAAGCTCTCCCCAAGATCACAGTTGATATCGATTTCTTGCTGCATGGAGTTCACCTCTGCTTGTACTTTTTGGAATTGGACGGCCCTCGCGGTCCGTTTTGCTGTTTTATTTACTTAAAAGGCGGTCTGCCAAAACCGGAGCCTGACGCGGCTGGACAGCCTGCTCATAAGCATATCCCAGCTGCAGCAGCTTGCCTTCTTTAAAAGGCAGGCCAAGCATCTCCAATCCGACCGGAATTCCGTCCTCCGTTAATCCGGCAGGGACCGAGAGTGAAGGCAGGATGGACTGTGAAGCGATAACCGTATTCGTCGGAAAGGTCAGACAGGTCCACTTGCCGGCGGCAAGAGCTTCCCTTGTCGGCGGAAGAACCCGTACCGCGGGATAGATGATCGTATCCAGTGAATGCTTGGCGAATACGCCCAGAATAGCCCGCCGGAATTCCTCCTGTGCCAACCGCTGGCGGTAATAATCCGGCGATTCGGCCGGATCGTCAGGCCCTGCCGCGATGTCGTGGAACAGGTCGTTTAATTCATGAAAGCCGTTCGATTCATACACTTCCATGAAGGAGTGGAGCGGCGCATCCGGACGTTTACTTAAAAAGTTATCAATATCGAACTTTGACTGCATGGCATACAATGAAGTTTCAGCCAAATACTCCTGCAAATCCGGTATCGTTACGTCCTCTACGATTTCTGCACCGAGGGAACGGAGGCGCTCTATCGCTTCGGATACCTGGCGGTTAACCGGTTCACAGTCCGGGTCACTGTCCGGACCGAACGCTTCCCGCAGGATTCCGATTCTTTTGCCTGTAAGGTCTGCAGATTCCAGCATGTCCTCATAATGTCCGATCTCTTCAGATTGAACGGCTGCGGCGGTGAAGCTGTCATTCGGATCATAGCCTGCTATAACATCCAGGAGCCGGGCTGTATCTCTTACGGTACGGCCAATCGGGCCCGGAGTATCCTGAAAATGAACGAGCGGAGAGAAGCCCGCGCGGCTGACGAGGCCCGTCGTCACCCGCAGACCGAACAGATTGTTGAAGGAGGAGGGAAGACGGATGGAACCGCCCGTATCTTCCCCGATTCCGACAAGGCCGAAATTGGCGGCGATCCCTGCGCTTGTGCCTGCACTTGATCCGCCGGTCTCCCGCTCTCCCGCATAGGGGTTGCGGGTATGCTCCGTTTCGGAGGAGAATGAGAACCAGCCTGCCGCGAAATCGCACATAGAGGTCTTGGCCAGAATGACGGCCCCTGCCTCGCGCAGACGGGTGATCAGCGTAGCGTCCTGCTCGGGGATATAATTATGAAACGCCTTGCTTCCGAAAGTCGTAGGGATGCCGGCTGTCTCCGCCTGATCCTTGACGAGAACAGGAACGCCGTGCAGCTTCCCTTTTAGCTGTCCGTTTGCTTTCAGATAGCGGTCCAGTGCTTCGGCTTCCTCAAGCGCCCGGGGATTGACATTGACGATCGCGTTAATGGAGGGACCCTCTTTATCCAGTGAGCCAATACGCTCCAGGTACCAGGATACAAGTTCCGCCGCAGTCAGTTCTCCCGCCAGCATCGATTGCTGGACCTCTGCAATTGTAATCTCCGTATAAGTAACTGCATTTGTTCCCATTGGTTAACGCCTCCATGTCACATGTTTTAGTTGTTTATGCATTTGTTTTAACTGGACGGGCAGGAGTGCTCGCTTCATTGGCAGCTTTCATATCGCCAAGGCTGATGACCAGATAAGCAGCTGCGGACACGATGATCCCGGCGACTGCGACAGACAGGGAAGGGAATTCATAATGGACAATCAGGGCGGCCGTAGAGCCGATAGCCCAAGCTATGAACGGTTTGATCCGCAGCGCCCGGGATTCTTCCAGGTTTCTTCTGACCAGAAACTGGTCGATGATAATTACGGCGCCGATTGGCGGAACGATTACGCCAAGCAGATTCAGCCAGTTGACGAAGTAATCCCACACGCCAAGCGCGGCTACTCCAGTGCCGATTACGCCCAGAATCAGCGTAAGCATGCGCATCCGGCCGCCGAGAATGTACGACCAGCCAACCGCTGCGTTATACAAGCAATGGCTGCAGACCGAGCCGAGATTAACGAAGAGAAAGAGGACGGCGATGATTCCAAAGATACCGCCTTTTTCGGCGATAACCCCAAAGACGTCGCCGCCGCCGCCGGATACTGCAGCAATGAATCCGCCCATAATCATGGCGAACGCCGTAGCCAGCGGAAACGCTGAGAAGGTGGCGATGACTGCATGCTTCTGGTTCTTTGCCCAGCGAGTGAAGTCGGCGGTCATGGTGCCCGAGTCGGCAAAAAGAGCAAAGACAAGGGTTACAGCCGCGCCGATGGACAGCCCTGTTCCTGTTCCCTGGTAGTCCCAGGCGCTGCCGCCGCCCCTTGCGGCCTCCACAGCCGCATAAATCGCAATCAGGAAGAAGAGAGGTGCGGAAATCATGCCGATAAAGGAAAGGGCACGGATGCCTACAAGCGTAAGCAGTACGTATAGAATTCCGGCAATGAGTGCGATGGTTACAGGATTCGAGCCGAATGCGCTCTCCATGCTGACGCCTGTAAGACCTGTCTGGACAGCGAACCAGCCGACAACAAGCGTTGAGAGCAGTATGGAAGAGACGGCATAGCCTTTTTTGCCAAAGGTGCGCGTGGCGAGCATGGAGAAGTTAATGCCATATTTGGCGCCAAGCATACTTAGCAGCCCGACATATAAGAAGAGAAGCAGATTACCGAGCACGATGGCAGTCAGTCCCTTGGAGAAACCCAGTCCATGCACAATGGTTGCCCCTGTAACCGCGCTGGTGATAATCATGGGGAAGCCTACCCAGACCATCGAGTTGCTGAACAGGGATTTTCTTTTATCAGCGGGAATCGGGGTGCTCTCATATTCGCTTTCCAGTAACTGATTGTCTGCAGAAGTGCTGCTCATTACAGGTTCCCTCCTTAAAATATCTCTGATTTGTTATGCCGTAATCTTATAAAGTTTGGGGGTCAGGACTCCGGCAGTGCCTCGAGAATTACCTCGCATGTGTAGGACAAATGACTGCGGATCCAGTCCAGCAGCTCCTCCAGTTCGCCCAGCTCCACAAGCTTCAGCATTTCATGATGCTGGGTCTGTGCGGTCTGCAGGGAACTTACGGACGAAGTGTAGATATGCATATAGGGCTCTACCATATCCCATACGTTCGTGATCAGCTGAATCAGCTTCGGGGACCCCGACAACTCATACAGCTGCAGGTGAAATTCCCTGTTCATCCGCTGCCAGTCCGTCAGCCCGACCTCTTTGTCATCCATGGCATCAAGGGTTTCCCGGAGTGCTTCAATATCTTCGGGTTTGACCTGGCCAATCGCCCATTCGGTAGCAAGGCATTCCAGACGCTCGCGTATGGCAAAAATCTCTTTGACTTCCTGCTGGGAGAGACTGCGCACAATGACACTTCTCGTTTCAAAATGGACAAAGCCTTCCGCCTGAAGCTTGCGCAGCGCCTCCCGGACGGGCATTGTACTTACGCCGAAGGCTTCAGCGATTTGACGGATCGAGATTTTCTCGCCGGGTGCAATCTGCGCATGGGTGATTTGATGTTTTAAGCGGTTATAGACCTCATCATTAATGGAGGTGACCTGGATATGGTCTGATTTCATAGGAGCTCCTTTCATAGATGATTTGTGATGTGTGATCACACTTTGAATTTATTGTTAAGTAACATAACACTAAATAGAGCGTGATTCAATGTTTTTTATGAAAAAAATCTTAAATTACTGAATAATAGGTTAAAATACATAACATTATGTTGGTCGTATTGTTTAAAAAGTTGATTTTTTATAATTATAAGTAAGGTATATTGACATAAAACTTGTCCGTGCTATATTATGGGTTTATTCAACAGCAATTGCATAATCCACTTTTTCGTATATCCTTAATAATTGGTTTAAGGGTCTCTACCGGGAACCGTAAATTTCCGGCTACGAAAATATGCTGAGGCATATTTTGTGGCCTTTTTGTGTTATCTGGCACTAAAGAAGTTTTACCTTACAATCAAGGGGGAAACGGCGATGGCAAATATACTGATCAAAAACGCGGAGATTGTTACGATGAACAAACAGGAGGAAATTCTGTACGGGGATATCCGGATCAGGGGCAGTATGATTGCAGAGATCGGCAGCGGCCTGCAGGCGCAGGGGGATGAGCGGGTCATTGATGCAACGAACCGCACGGTAATCCCCGGGTTTGTGCAGACCCATATTCATTTATGCCAGACGCTGTTCCGCGGCAAGGGCGATGATCTGGAGCTGATGGACTGGCTGCGCAAGCGGATCTGGCCGCTGGAGGCGGCGCATGACGAGGATTCGCTGTATTACTCCGCCATGCTCGGAATTGGAGAGCTGATCACCAGCGGTACGACGACCATAGTGGATATGGAGACAGTGCATCATACGGATTTTGCTTTTCAGGCCATTGCGAAGAGCGGTATCCGCGCATTGTCGGGTAAAGTGATGATGGATCAGAAAAACGATGATGTTCCCGCAGCGCTTCAGGAGGAGACCGACGCATCTTTACAGGAAAGCATGGACCTGCTGGAGAAATGGAACGGCTACGGAGACGGACGGATCCAGTATGCTTTTTCCCCGCGGTTTGTGATCTCCTGTACAGAACCGCTGTTAAAAGAGGTCCGCGACCTCTCTGCCCGTTACGGGGTTAAGGTTCATACCCATGCGTCGGAGAATCTGGGGGAGATTGAAATTGTCCAGGCGATGACCGGCATGCGCAACGTGGTCTATCTGGATCATCTGGGTCTTGCTAATGAGCGTCTGATCCTGGCCCACTGCGTCTGGCTGGACGATGAGGAGAAAAGGATTTTACGGGACCGCGGAGTTCATGTCAGCCACTGTCCGGGCTCCAATCTGAAGCTGGCCTCCGGGATTGCCGACACACCGGGCATGCTTCATGAGCATGTGCACTTAAGCCTCGGGGCGGACGGGGCGCCCTGCAACAATAATCTGGATATGTTCAACGAGATGCGGCTCGCTGCGATTATTCAAAAGCCGCTGCACGGGCCGACGACCATGGATGCCAGAAGTGTGTTCCGGATGGCGACGATCGGCGGAGCCAAGGCGGTGGGCATGGAGGACAAAATCGGCAGCATCGAGGTAGGCAAAAAAGCCGATCTGGCCATCCTCAACCTTTATAATTTTCACACGTTCCCTTCCTATGATGTGGACCCGATCTCCCGAATTGTATATTCGGCTACCCGCGCGGATGTGGAGACAACCATTGTAGACGGTGAGATCCTGATGGATAAAGGGCTGCTCAAGACCGTCGATAAGGAAGTCGTACTCCATGAAGCCAACCGCTCCATTAAAAGACTGCTGGCCCGCTCCCCGCTGGGGTGACCGAGGTAATAGTGGATTATGAAATTTAAAGCTACAATGTGCAGGGGACCTGGGGTCCTCTTTTTTTGTGCGCAGGCAGAGGAGTGCGTGAAATGCGCAAAATGAGAAATCAGCCGCTGTTCGGGCGGGGGGAGCAAATCCCTAAGGAATTACCGGAGCTGGGCTACTGGCAAATGGAGAGGCATAAAACTCTTTGTAGGTACTTTAAGTACAGAAATTCCCTGCAGAGTGGCTGAATGTATTCGGTTTTTCGTGTCCAATGGGCTACATCTCCTGTGTGGTGGCTCAATGTACTCGGTTTTTCGAGTTTAATGGGCTACATTCCCTGCGCGGTGGCTCAATGTACTCGGTTTTTCGAGTTCAATGGGCTACATTCCCTGTGCGGTGGCACAATGTACTCGGTTTTTCGAGTTTAATGGGCTACATTCCCTGCGCGGTGGCTCAATGTACTCGGTTTTCGAGTACAATGGGCTACATTCCCTGCGCGGTGGCTCAAATGTACACGGTTTTTCGAGTTTAATGGGCTACATTCCCTGCGCAGTGGCTCAATGTACTCGGTTTTTCGAGTTTAATGGGCTACATTCCCTGCGCGGTGGCTCAATGTACTCGGTTTTTCGAGTTCAATGGACTAAATTTCCTGCGAAGTGGCTCAATGGCTCGGTTTTTCGAGTACAATGGGCTACATTTCCTGCAGAGTGGCTCAATGTACTCAGTTTTTCGAGTTTAATTGGTTACATTCCCTGCGTGGTGGCTGAATGTACTCGGTTTTTCGAGTACAATGGGCTACATTCCCTGCAGAGTGGCTCAATGTACTCACTTTTTCGAGTTTAATAGGTTACTTCCCCTGCGAAGTGGCTCAATGTACTCGGTTTTTCGAGTACAATGGGCTACATTCCCTGCAGAGTGGCTCAATGTACTCACTTTTTCGAGTTTAATGGGCTACATTCCCTGCGCAGTGGCTCAATGTACTCGGTTTTTCGAGTTTAATGGGCTACATTCCCTGCGCAGTGGCTCAATGTATTCGGTTTTTCGTGTCCAATGGACCCTTTTTCCGCTGTAAATGGGCAGGGATGAGACGAGAGGTATACATGTGCAAGAGCAAGCCGTGGGCAAGCGAAATGTGTGGGGGTTATACCCCGAGATATACACCACGAACAACCCATCCGTTAGACGGATGTTTTGACTTGTGAAATTATTTTTTGAAAAAATGAACCGTCTCTCCGTTTATGAGGTCAAATCAAGTGAGGTGAACCTATTGGAACTGAATGGACTGGAGCAGGCAGAGGCTATCAGCGAAGAACAATTACGGATGATCATGAAGCTGTACGGCGAGGATGTCTGGAATTATATTTATTTTCTTACCAAAAGCAGCGATCAGGCGGATGAGCTCACCCAGGAGGTGTTCATCAAATGCTACTACCGGATCGGGACATACCGCGGCGCTTCATCGTTAAAAACCTGGCTGTTCACCATTGCCCGCAATACGGTGTTCACCTACCGGAAGTCGCGTTTTTTCCGAGCGGGGTTGTGGGGCGGAGTACAGCCGTTAACACAAGAGAATGATACAGGGCAGCGTGAAAATAGTGGCGTTACAGCAGGTGCTGCCCGCTCAGCAGAAATGGAGTATCTCGGCAGCCGGCAGATCGATGAAATCTGGAGCCTCATTATGGGACTGCCGGATAAGCTGCGCGAAGTACTGGTGCTTGATCTCAAGGCAGAGCTGTCGGTCAGGGGAATCGCTGAATTAATCCAGATATCCCCCGGCACCGTCAAATCCAGGCTGCACCGTGCGCGCCGCAAAGTCCAGGACAAATTAAGGAGGATGGAGTAATGGAGGAGCATGAGCAGAAGCCGCAGTGGTATGATCTGGCCCGCAAAGGTCCATTCCCCCGTACAAAATTCAGTGAAGCGAATGCCGACAATATCGTCCGGCAGCTTCAGGAAGGCCTGACTGCCCGTAGCCGGGAGATGACGGCCGTCCGGCGCCGCAGAGCATTCCGCGCACGGATGCTTTCTGCTGCTGTCGTCCTGCTGCTGCTGGGTGCGGGTGTACTTTACCTGGGAAGTGACTTTTCCGGCAGGAACAGGGGGTTTAATCCGTCAGTGGCAGCAAGTGCTGTCATGTATGATTCTCCTGAGGAGGGCGCAGCGGATCTTACAGATGCCGGGTTTAAACAAACCGCTGAGCGGCTGATGCAGGAACAGCTAGGAAAGAAATATCCGTACATCAGCTTGAAGCGGCTTGAAAATCCGATAGAGGGAGTTGAGGAAGCGGAGGTTCTTTTTCAGGAAGGAGATCATTCAGCCAGGGTCTGGTTCAATACAGAGACAGGCGAGGTCATCCGGACGGTGATGGACGCCTTTTATAGTGTTAAAGAAATAGACCCTGCGTTCATTGAAGAAGCGACGAAGAATTTGCAGGGAGCCGGCTATAAAGGAAAATTCACGGTCACCGGCCTGAGGCATTCTGCTCACTATGGAACAAATGATGAGCCGGGCATTCAGACCAATGACGGCCTTATGGGAGAGGAAGCCACAATTGATTATGTAAACGGCTTATACAAGCTTTCAACCTATAAAATGAGTGAGAATGAAGCAGGTGCTGAAGTGAGGGAGGCGGGGCTTAAGGCTATTAAACTGCTTAGGGACCAGGGGACGGATCATCTATACTCCATCGAGCGTACCGTAGCGCCGGAGTGGGATATGCTCGTTCTGACGTATGGGGAGGATGAATATGCGGCTGCTTCAGTAATGATGGATTATGCCACGCAGGAAATACTGCAGGTATCCGATTTGGCCCTCTACATTGAAAAGTCATATGATTCCAAAATCCGCGGCGAGCAGGATGCGAATTTGCTTAATATGGATGAAAGCAAGCTGCAAATCTCGGCCGCTGCCCTTGCTGATAAACTGTTCGGCATCCGGCTGAAAGATTATAGGGTGGTTGACCAGACAGCACCTGGACTTCTTACCTTCAAAAGCCCGGATGGAGACCTCGTAGTTAATGCCTCCTTTAATCTGAAAGGGGAGATTTACAGTATAGAGCAGACTCCTGTGCCGTAACGATCTGCTATAAAGACATCCGCCCCCAAGGACGTGCGCCAACAAGCGCAGCGTCCTTTTTGTGCGGCATGAATCCGCAGTTTTGATAAATATTTCAAGTTTGCTATACTAGATAAATCTGAACATTTACAGAAAACTAGAACAGAATTTACAGAACTATATTATATATTATGAGGCGATTGAATGAGCAGGAATAAATACGGGCTGCTGAATGCCCATTTCTATATTGTATCCGGACTGATCTGGCTGAAACTGCTGCTGCTTAGGATGCTGTTTTTTGACCGGATTGCCTGGCAGTGGATTGCCGCGGATCTTGCTCCGGTGCTGCTGATTATGGGGATTCTGGCTGTTGTTATTCCCGGGAGGATGAAAACGGCGGTCTACTGGAGCTTTAACGGGATTTTGTCGCTGCTGCTGTTTGCGGCCAGTGTCTACTTCAACCACTTCGGCTCCGTACCGACCTATCTGGCCTTTTATGAGCTGAACCAGGTGTTTCAGGTTAAAGAGAGTGTAGAGTCCACTATACAACCTGTAGACTTTCTGTTTTTTGCGGATATTGTAATCATGATCATCTATGCCTTAATCCGCAGATGGCAGCGCGGGCCGTCGGTTCCGGTACGCAGTTACATCACACCACGGGTGCGGAGAGTTCATCTGGTGGTTATTTTGGTGGCAATTCTCGGCGGGAGCGCATTGTCAGCCTACTCCATACATGCAGCGCGTGATATCACCAATGAGCTGGTCCAGGCGGAAAGCGCAGGCTTTCTTAACTACGAAGTAGTGGCTACCCTCAAGGCCCAGGAGGACAACGGGCTGATTGGAACGGGTGACATTAATGAAACGATAGCCAAGGTTAATGCGCTGAAAGACACTTATCCTTACAGTAACAAGCCGGAAGGTACAGTGCCGCAATACTTCGGTTCGCAAAAAGGCAGGAATGTCATCGTCATCCAGCTGGAGGCTTTTCAGAATTTTCCGCTGCATCAGTCGCTGGAAGGGCAGGAGCTGACACCTGTGCTCAATAAGCTGACGGGAGAGGGCTTTTATTTCCCGCGGGTCTATCAGCAGATCGGCCCGGGGAATACCTCGGATGCGGAATTCATGAGCAATACCTCCATCTACCCGATCGGTACGCTGGCTATGTCCACCGGCTTCGGGGACCGGAAGCTGCCGGGTCTGCCGCGCCTGCTGCGGGACAAGGGGTATGAGGCCTACACTTTCCATGTCAACAAGGTCGGCTTTTGGAACCGCAATGAGATGTATCCGGCGCTTGGATTTAACGGGTACTACGAGAAGGATGATTTTGAGAATGATCATTTTAACGCCTTTGGCGCTTCCGATGAGCAGCTCTACATTACGGCTGTAGAGAAGCTGTCGGCGCTGCACAAGAAAGGCACACCGTTCTACGCCCAGCTTGTCACGGCCTCGAGTCACCATCCTTTCAAAATCCCGGATGCCTACAAAAGAATTACGCTGCCCGCAAATTTGCAGGATACGATGTTAGGCGACTACCTGACGGCCATTAATTATACGGATTATGCCGTTGGCACGCTAATCGAGGGACTGAAGCAAAACGGACTGTGGGACAACACGGTGCTGGTGCTGTACGGGGATCATTTCGGGCTCCAGACCAAGGATGTGCCGCCGGAGCAGGTGGAAGAGGCGCTGGGAGTGATATACGATTCCCGGATCAGCCGATTTAATATTCCGCTGATTGTGCGTGTGCCGGGAATGACCGAAGGCCAGACCTTGGAACGGACTGGCGGCCAGCTTGACATTCTCCCGACGGTAGCCAATCTCCTCGGTGTGTCACTGGAAGAAGAAGGGTATACGGCATTCGGACATGATCTGCTTAACATTGACCGGAATGTGATCGGCATGCGTTATTACTCGCCGTCCGGCACCTTCCTTAACGATGAGATTCTGTTCGTTCCCGGCAAAGGCTTTGAGGACGGAGAGGCCATATCGCTCGATACGCTGGAGCCTGTAGAGGACTTCAGCCAATACAAAAGCGATTATGACTACATTCTGAAACTGATGGACCTGTCTGATGAATACGTGAAGCTGCTTCCGCAGCGATAGGGGGAACCATGAAAAAGCTGTTCAAGCCACAAATTCTCACAGCCCTCGCCGGCTGCGGACTTATTGTTTATCTGCTGTTTCTGAAGCCGTTCGTCGGCGTTGCCGACAACGGTGATTTCCTGCGTATGATGAATACGGTCGGGCTGAATTATTATGATGCCGCAGAAAGCTATGCCGACCGGTTTTTCAGCTTCAGCCATTCGGAATTTGCCTATGACAATTTGTTCAGGGGGTTCTATCCTTCCTCGCAAATCCTGCTTATCCTGGTGCCGAGGCTGCTGGCAGGGCTGTTTCACGGCAGTTATTTCGATATCCGCGTGCTGGGTGCGGTGTACGCCCTGCTGCTGCTGGCTGCCACCTGGCTGATTGTAAAAATCGGGACGCGCAGCTCCTATATCACCGGAATTTTGCTCGGTGCGGCAATCCTGTTTGTTTTTTATGACATCGGCTATCTGGCTTATTTCAATTCGCTGTTCGGCGAGCCGGTGTCGATGGTATTCATGCTGCTGACCTTTGCGCTCGGATTAAGGCTGGTGCTGCAGGAGCATCCTACAGGCAAGGGAATGACGCTGTTTTTTGTAGCTGTGCTGTTCCTGGTATGCTCCAAAATCCAGAATGCGCCGGTCGGCCTCGCCTTTGCGCTGATCTTCCTGCGTATCGCTGCCCTCAAGGGGGAGAGCAAATGGCGGAAGCTGGCCCTTCGGTTTGCTGTGGCAGTAGCACTCGTATCGATCATTATATATGTGGCTGCACCCAAGGAGCTGAAGCATATCAATCTCTACCAGACGGTGTTCTTCGGAATACTTAATGAATCACCGGACGTGAAGGGCGATCTGCGTGATCTGGGACTGCCGGAGCGGCTTGAGGTGCTGGCGGGGACGAATTATTTCCAGACAGATACGGCGATCAAGCAGGATGATCCTTCCCTTACGCCGGATTTCTATGACCGTGTATCCCATAAAGACGTGCTGTTCTTTTATCTGAAGCATCCCGGAAGATTGATAGACAATATGAAATATGCAGCCGAGAACAGCATGGCGATCCGCCCTTATTATCTGGGAAGCTATGAGAAAAGTGAAGGCAAACCGGCAGGGGCAATTGCCATGACATACAGCGGCTGGAGCGAGTTCAAGAATAGCCGGCTGCCGGATTCACTCGGCTTCCTCATTATATTCTATCTGGTCTATTACGCCGGAGTGCTGTTCCAGTATTTCCGCACACGGGAGACCAGCGGACGGATTGCCGGAGAACTGATGATGCTGCTGGGGCTGATCGGGCTGTTCTCCTTTATGGTTCCGATCCTTGGCGACGGCCGGGCAGATATCGGCAAGCACTTATTTATGTTCAATGTGTGCTTTGATATGATGGCTGTGGCCATGTTCGGCTGGATTGTGCATCTCCTTGCCGGCCTCTGGAACAATGCTTCCGGACGTAAACGCAGGTACTGAGAAATTACCCCAATTCCAATTACAGGGAGATGAATTGACCCTCTCTGAATAATAGAATACAATGTGTTTGGAAGTTTATTGCAACATTTTGAAAGGGCTTGAAGAACAGCTTTATCCGGGTAAGGGGGCCGCTATGGGAAATGATAGCCACAGGGATAGAATTGAAGAGGCCAGGCAGGAACTGAACCGGCTGGCACTTAAATACGGCATGCAGGATGTAAGGGTTCTCCGCCAATCCGTGAAGCTGGATGCACTGCTGAATGAGTATACCGACTGCCTTACGGACAAGGATGATTTACCCGATTAGGTCCTGGCCTGAAGAAGGTAATAAATATCAGAAGACACGTTAACAGAGATGTTGACGTGTCTTTTTTTGTGTTGTGTCAAGCCGCCCGGGTGGACGGATTTGGCAAAGGTTCGGGCAAGCCGGGCGGAAGACAGGGGGCATCTGCCAATTTCGGCGGAAGAAGGACAGATGTCCATGAGGCGGATGCTGACTCCGCATATAGTTATACTGTCTTGAGAATATGACGGGGCAGGGTGAAGGCTGTGAAAGCGAAAAAGCGAAAAGAGCATCCGCCGGATTACCTCGAAGGTTATCAGGAAGGATATCATCTCGGCTTGTATGAAGCCGTAAAGCGCCTGAGCATTCCGGAGGTGGAGGCATGCCGGCCGCTCAAGCTGATGTATGTACCCCAGGGATTTCAGGCGATAGATACGGGAATTACGGAAGCGCTCGGGCAGCTCGTCAGCGAACTGGTTATAAGCAGTCCCGAGAATATGCTGGAGACCGCGGCCCGCGAGCGGCCGGGGGCTGTGCTTGTAATGAACGGGCTGCATGTGTTTCCGGAGAATCATCTGGACCAGATCACGGAAATCAGGAAGCTGGGCATCACAGCAGCAATCTGGTTTGCGGATGACCCCTATTTTACAGAGGATACTTCAGTGATCTGCCACTATTATGACCATGTATTTACACATGAGCTTGGCTGTGTGGAATTTTACCGCTCGCTGGGTGCGGCTTCCGTCCATTATCTTCCGCTCTGTGTAAATCCGAACATGTTCTATCCTCGGCGGACCAGCCGCAATTACCATTACGATGTTGTATTCGTCGGCAATGCCTTCCGCAACCGCACGGAGCTGTTTGATAAGCTCAGCTCATTCCTGCAGGGGAAAAAGGTGCTGATCGCCGGCGGCTTCTGGGAGCGTCTGGCCAATTACGAGCAGCTCTCACCGTTTATCAGGGACGGCTTTATGCCTCCAGAGGAGACAGCGAACTATTACAGCGGCGCGAAGCTGGTCATTAACATCCACCGCCCCTGGGAGGGAGGCATGGATAACCGCAACTCCTACCAGCTGCCGTCGCGCTCCATAAATCCCAGGACCTATGAAATCAGCGCCTGCGGAACGATGCAATTAACCGATATCCGCGATGATCTGGGGCGGCATTACCGTGCCGGGCGTGATCTGGAAACCTTCGGCTCTGCCGAAGAGCTGCAGCACAAAATCGACTATTACCTGAACCATGAAAAGGAGCGCCGGGAATACGCGCTGCGGGGCCTTAAAACGACGATGCAGAGGCATACATTCACCGCCCGTCTGCCTCAATTGTTAAATGTTATTACCGCGAAAATGTGAAATCCAATATTGGGATGAAGGAGCGAGTATTCATGAACACTGAATTTGTTATGCCCGTCCCGCCTTTTCCGCGGACCCCGGCGGAGGATGAGAAGCTGCGCGGACGCCTGACCGGCTTCAAGGCCGGTTATGATGAGGGGTATCTGCGGGGGCGGCTTGCCATCCTGGACGGCCGGCCGGAGGAACCGCTCCCTGTACGCAATATTCATGTTATGTATGTAGCCTCCGGCAAGGGCTATCCGTATTCTCCGCTGGATGACGCGGTGTTGTACTCCCTGCAGAAGCTGACGGCCAAGGTAACGGTTACGGATGTTCACCAGAATCTCGTTGAACAGGCAGCGGTACAGCGCCCTGATCTCATCCTGGTCCTGGATGGGCTGGACTTGTCGACCGAGAAAATCGCCGAACTCCGGAGCAAGGGCTTCAAGACCGCGATATGGCTGACAGATGATCCTTATTATACCGATTACACGATGAAAATCGTAGTGCACTATGACTATGTCTTCACGCTGGAGCGCAATTGTGTGGAAGTGTACCGCAGCCTTGGCTGCGCACAGGTGCATTATCTGCCTTTTGCCGCACACCGTGAGCATTACCGCCCGGTAACCGGCCGTTCGCAGATCATCCGTGATGTCAGCTTTATCGGCTCTGCTTACTGGAACCGGGTAAGCTTTTTCCGCAATATCATGCCTGAGCTGATGAGCTACAACACTGTAATTAACGGAATCTGGTGGGACCGTCTGCCCGAGGCTCCTCTTTACGGTGACCGGATTGAGGTCGGCAAATGGATGTCGCCCCAGGAGACAGCCGTTACCTACAGCGGCTCCAAAATAGTAATCAACCTTCACCGTGCCCATGTAGATGAAGTGGAAAATAATAATGCATTGTCCATTCCCGCTGTCTCCCCCAATCCCCGCACCTTCGAGATCGCAGCCGCCGGTACGCTGCAGCTGAGTGATGCAAGAGAGGATATGGGCACCTTTTACAAAATAGGCGAGGAAATAGACACCTTCTCCACTCCGCTGGAGCTGATGGAAAAGGTGCGTTATTACCTGACCCATGAGGAGGAACGCCGGGAAATGGCCCTGCGTGCCTTTGAACGCACCCTGAAAGACCACACGTATACCAAACGCCTGAACCAGCTGTTGACAGTAATCTACGGCTAAGCGGACAAAGGGCATCAGCAAACACCCGAAAATTGTGCGTATATCCGGGGACAGGTGTCGTGCCGGCATCTGTGCCCCCTCAATATACTGGAGTACCGGACCTTGGCGTTAGCCCGCCGGCCGGGTTCGCCGGGCAGCACAGTGCTTCGTAAACTAAGCGGATGCTTTCGAAGCGAGTTTTACTGCGAAGAATTTCTTCGTAGCGGATGCTTCGTAAAACTAAGCGTATGCTTTCGAAGCGAGTTTTACTGCGAAGAATTTCTTCGTAGCGGATGCTTCGTAAAACTAAGCGGATGCTTCCGAAGCGAGTTTTACTGCGAAGAATTTTCTCCGTAGCGGATGCTTCGTAAAACTTTTAGGGAGGTGAATGGTCGCTCGGGGTCTATGCCAGGGAGCGCCGAAACACCATGGCCGACAAAGCTACAATCGTCCTCTTTTCCCATGTTTCCAATTCACGCAGTATAACGGGTGCGGAGAAGCTGCTGCTGTTCTTCGGCCGGGAGCTGTCTCCATACTTCAACTGCATACTCGTAGCGCCTCAAGAGGGCAAGCTGACCCGCTTGGCCCGCAAATCCGGAATGAATGTAGAGCTGCTGCCGATCCCCCTTGTTTACGGGATGTATACACCGTATGCCGGCCTGGAGGCGGATATCCGCAAGTTTCAGGAAGGCAGGGAGTATCTCGAATTATGTGACTGGCTCACGGCTCTGCGCCCGGCATTTATAATCTCCAGTACCTGTGTGCATGCTTTGCCGGCGATGGCAGCGAAATCGCTGGGGATTCCGGTAGTCTGGAAAATATCGGAGACGATCACGGACAACGAGTTCACTCCGCTCAGTGTGGAGCTGATTCACCGCAACAGTGATGAGATTCTGGCGATCTCGCATACGGCTGCCGCCTGTTTTCCCGAGGAGATCCGGGAGCTTAAGGTAACCCAGCTCCCGCCGTCCTGGGATGACAAGGATATGATGCTTGAAGCCTGGAGCATGCTCCGGGGCGAGCGCCGCCGTGAGCTGAAGGTTGCACCAAACGAACCGCTGATCGGATATATTTCATCCTTCATTAATAAAGAGAAGGGCTTGGAGCATTTCGTCAAAATGGCGGTCCAGGTCAGCGCGCTCCACTCTGATGCAAAGTTTCTCGTTATTGGAACCCCCGGCGACAAAAATTATTACGACCGCTGTGTCCGCAAAGTCAAGCTGGAAGGGCTGAACGCAAAGTTCCAATTCGCCGGCTATGAAGAATGTCTTCCGGCAGCCTACTGCGCGATGGATATCCTGGTTGTCCCCAGCCTGATCCGCGAGGGCTTCGGCATGACGGCCCTGGAGGGAATGGCCTTCGGCAAGCCGGTTGTCGCCTATGATTCCGGCGGACTGCGGGAGATTCTGCTTGCTGCCGGCTGCGGGGACCAGCTCGCCCCGGCGGAGAACATTGCGGCGCTGGCCGAGCGGGTCAATGCCCTGCTGGCCGCGCCGGGATATGCTGCGGGTGTCGGCAGCATGGCGAGGGAGCGCATTGTGGCCGTGTACGGGCCGGATGCGTACCGTGCGCGGCTGCAGGGCCTGGCGGAGCGCTGGTACCTGCGCTATTGCCAGGCGCAGCCGCAGCCGCCGTGCGCGGAGCCGGCGGCAGCCCCCGAGATCACCGACACCGTCGTGGTGATCGATGAAGTTCCGGCCGCCGCCGTGCCGGCAGGCGGCGATCCTGGCGGCAGCGCGCCTGCTGCCGCCGGGGCTCCTGCGCCGCCGCAGGCGCTGCGGCGCAGGCTGATCGTGCGCCGCCGCCTCCGTCTGCGGCGCGGCAAGCTCCGGCGCGGCAGGCTCCGCCGCGCCGCAGCCCGGGCGCGGCGTGCAGCGCGCCCGGCCCGCAAGCGGCGCGCGGTGAAGCCCGCGCGCCGGAAGAGTGGCGGCGGCAAGCAGCGCCGCCAGGGGCACCGCGCGCGGCGGGGCGTGAAACGCCGCCGCAAAGCGGCCTGAAGAGATCAAACCAATAAGGCAGGGGAGTGAACCCATGAAGATCATGACGATTTTGGGCACGCGGCCTGAAATCATCCGGCTCAGCGTCATCATTCCGCTGCTAGATGAGCATGCGGAACGGCATGTGCTGGTGCATACGGGCCAGAATTTCACGGCCAGTCTCAGCGGCATTTTCTTCGCCGAGCTGGGGCTGCGGGCACCCGATTATGTGCTGCAGGATAAGCAGGCCGGCCTTGGCGGACAGCTTGCCGCCATGTTCGGCAGCCTGGAGAGCATCCTGATCCGGGAACAGCCGGACCGTATTCTGCTGCTGGGCGATACGAACAGTGCACTGTGTGCCGTTCTCGCCGAGCGGATGGGGATTCCGGTTGTGCATATGGAAGCGGGAAACCGCTGCTACGATTTAAAAGTGCCGGAGGAGAAAAACCGCCGTGTCATAGACGCTGTTTCCACCATTAATATGCCATATACGCAGCAGAGCAAAAGACATCTGCTCAGCGAAGGCTTCCCCAGCCAGCGTATCGTGCTGACCGGCAACCCCATCCACGAGGTCATCACGCACTACGGAGAACGCATCAGCCAAAGCGATATTCTGCAGCGGCTGAACCTGAAGCCGAAGGAGTATATGCTGGTCACTGCCCACCGGGCAGAGAATGTCGATGATCCCGAGTCGCTGGTGCAGATTATGGCCGGACTCAACCTCACGGCAGAGCATTTTGGAATCCGCCTGATTTGCAGCATCCATCCCCGTACACGCTCCAAACTGACGGAGCAGTTCCCGCTGACGATGAACCCTCTTGTAGAATTCCATGAGCCTTTCGGATTTTTTGATTTTGTCCATCTGGAGCAGCATGCCCTGTGTGCGATTACCGACAGCGGAACCGTGCAGGAGGAGTGCTGCCTGATGGGAGTGCCGACGGTCACCATCCGCAGGACGACTGAACGTCCGGAGACGGTAGATTGCGGCAGTAATGTAGTATCGGGCGTGGAACAGAACAGCATTCTGCGCTGCGTCCGCCTGATGACGTCACTTCGTCCTGAATGGGAGGCACCGGAAGGCTATATGACCCCGGATGTCTCGGCAAAGGTAGTTAAATTTTTGCTTGGAGGGAACCTGCATGTTCAATAATAAACGGATTATGGTCACCGGCGGCACCGGTTCCTGGGGGCATGAATTAATCCGGCAGCTTCTGCCGCAGAATCCAAAAGAGATCATAATCTTCTCGCGCAGTGAATCGGCACAGGTGTCGATGAGCCGTGAGTTTGAGGATCACCGCCTGAGCTTTGTCATCGGGGATATCCGCGACAAGGAAGCGCTCGTGGCAGCCTGCCGCGGCGTGGATTATATTTTCCACCTGGCAGCGCTGAAGCATGTTCCCGTCTGTGAGGATCAGCCTTACGAGGCGCTCAAAACAAATGTAGTCGGCACCCAGAATGTCATTGAAGCCGCCGTCGTCAACAATGTGGAAAAAGCGATCTATATTTCCACGGACAAAGCCGCCAATCCCTCCAACTTCTACGGCATGACCAAGGCAATCGGCGAGAAGCTGTTCGTCTATGCGAATCTGCTCGGCACCGGCACCCGGTTCGTAACGGTACGCGGCGGCAATGTGCTCGGAACGAACGGAAGTGTGGTCCATCTGTTCATGAAGCAGATCCAGGAAAAGGGCCAGGTGCGCATTACCGATATGAAAATGACCCGCTTCTTCTTCACGCTGCGCGATGCCATTACCCTGCTCTTCAAAGCTTCGGAGGTCAGCATCGGCGGTGAAATCTTCGTCATGACCATGCCTACCTGCAAAATTAGCGATCTCGCCGAGGTGCTGATTGAAGCCTCCGGCAAAAAGGATGTAAGCATCGTCGAAGCGGGCATCCGTCCGGGCGAGAAAATCCATGAAATCCTGATGAGCGATTTCGAGAGCCTGACCACCGTCGTCTATGATGAGCAGTATCTGGTCATTCTTCCGACGCTGGATATGCCTGAGCTGAAAGCCCATTACAGCAGTTATCCGCATGTATCCTTCAACAGCTTCAGCTCGGAGAACAACCTGATGGATCAGGAGGAGATCAAGAGCATCCTGATCCGGGGAGGGTTTCTGCAATGAAGCTGCTTATCCTCGGCGGAAACGGTATGGCGGGTCATATGCTGGCGGATTATTTCCGCCGCCAGGGCAAACATCACGTCTTCCATACAACCCGGGATAAGCGTGATCCTGGCGGGCTGTATATAGATGCAGATGATATCGCCGGAGTAGAAAAGCTGGTCGAAATCGTCTCCCCCCAGTGCATTATCAATGCACTGGGCGTGCTTAACCAATTTGCCGAACGTGACCGGATCCAGGCTTATCATGTGAACGGATTTCTTCCCCACCGGCTGCGCCGGGCAGCGGATAGCGTTCAAGCCCGGCTGATTCATATCAGCACCGACTGCGTGTTCGAAGGAACACGCGGCGGTTATACGGAAGAGGATACGCCGGACGGCAACTCTGTGTATGCCATCACCAAAAGTCTCGGGGAGGTCCGGGCACCCGGTCATCTGACGATCCGTACTTCGATTATCGGGCCGGAAATCCGTGCCGGCGGCATCGGTCTGATGGAGTGGTTTCTCGCCCAAAAAGGACCAGTCTCGGGTTATGAACGGGTGATGTGGAACGGGGTGACCACGCTGGAGCTGGCCAAAGCCGTAGACTCCCTGCTGGATTCCGAAGTTTCCGGTCTGATTCATCTGGCTCATCCGGAGCCGCTCAGTAAATATGAGCTGCTGCGGCATATGCAGCATGCCTTTCATAAGGATGATGTTGAAATCATTCCCGATCAGGTCCACGTCCAGGACCGGACACTGGTAAACACAAGAAAGGATGTACAGTACCAGCTTCCATCCTATCCTGTCATGCTGGCTGAGCTGGCGGAGTGGATGAACGGGATGGCCGAGGCATGAAGGGGCGGAGGCTGCTGATTACCGGAGCCGCCGGCTTTACCGGCAGGCATGCCGTGGCTTACTTCAAGGCAGCCGGAGCAGAAGTAACCGCTGTGGTGCGTAAGCCGTCCCCGGTATCCGCCGTACAGGACGGGGCGCAGCCCTATGTCTGTGATTTAAGTGACCGCAAGGCAGTTCAGGCTATGGTGGATGAGGTCCGGCCGGATGAAGTGCTGCATCTGGCCGGCAGGAACTCTGTGCCGGAATCCTGGCGGGATCCTCTTGTTTACATGGAGACGAATGTAATGGCGACCCTCTATCTGCTTGAAGGACTGCGTTCCCGGCCGGGCTGCAGAATACTTGTGGCCGGCTCCAGGCTGAAATACAGACCCGGAGAAGATGCCGGGCCGCCCCATCCCTACAGTCTCAGCAAAACGCTGGAGGAGCTGGTGTCCCTTGCCTGGGGAACGCTGTTCAAGCAGCCCGTGCTGCTGGCAGAGCCGTGCAATCTGATCGGACCCGGGCCCTCTACCGGTTTCTGTTCCCTGCTTGCAGAGCATATTGTGCGGAGTGAGGCTGCCGGCGGAGCAGAGGGCCTGCCGCAGCCGTTCAAGCTCAGCTCCAGACATACCCTGCGGGACTTTCTGGATGTGCGGGATGCGGTCAGGGCTTATGACTATATCCTGAAATACGGGGAAACCGGCAAGGTGTACAAGATTGATTCCGGAACTGAAAGGGAGCTCGGTGAAATCGCCGGCAGGCTGCTGGCTCTTGCAAAGACGCCTGTACCCATGGATTGGGGACCTGAGCCCGGTGATCACGCTGCTCCGCCGCCGGTACAGTCAGCTGCCGGGAAACCGGAACCGCCTGAAGCCTCCGCTGATAATGTATCCCGGCTCGGATGGAGAGCGGAAACGGGGATTGAGCAATCGCTTGCGGATATTTTGGACTATTACCGGAACGGCAAGGAAGGAAGGTAGCTATGAGGGTTCCAAGAGTGTCGGTAGTCATCCCTTTTTACAATTGCCCTTATATAGAGCAGGCGCTGCAGAGCGCTCTGGCGCAAAGCTGGGAGCCTTATGAAATTATTGTTGTCGATGACGGATCAAGTGTTCATGCCGACCGGATCATGCCTTATTTATCCCGAATCCATTATCTCGGCAAGAGCAATGGAGGTACCGCTTCGGCGCTGAATCATGCCATTGCCCGTGCCTCGGGCGATTATGTAGCCTGGCTCAGCTCGGACGATATGTTTTACCATGACAAAATCAACAATCAGGTCAAGTTTATGGAACAGAACAACCTGATGATTTCCTATACCAACTTCAACTTTATTAACGGGGCCTCCCAGGCAACGGAGATGAATGCCTCCCCGGTTTTCCCGAACCATCTTGAATATTTACGCTGCTTCCTGCACGGCAACCCGATTAACGGCTGTACCGTGATGTTCAAACGGGAGGTATTCGCGGCAATCGGCCTGTTTGATGAGTCGCTGCCTTATACCCATGATTACGATTTATGGTTCCGGGCGATTCTCAACGGTTATCCGCCGATTATGCTGAACCAGTCTCTGACCGCTTACCGCCGTCATGACGGCATGGGCACCATCAAGCACTATAACACGATTATGGCTGAAGCTGCGGCTACCAACGCCCGTTATCAGCCCATGCTCCGCAATCTGATAACTTCAATGGGCGGCTGACCCGCCAGGACAGCAGGCTGCCTTGGCAGCCGGCTGTTATTTATTAATGGAAGCGGGGAGGGGTATTATGTACCGGGAGATTGAGGTTAAGGACTTCCTGCCGGTCCTGCTGGAGCATTTGAAGTTCTCCGAGAGTATTCTGGATATCGGCAGCGGCACCGGTATTCTGCTTGAACGTTATGAAGCTTCGCTTGTTATCGGCCTTGATATTCACAGACCTTATCTGGTTCACCGCCATTACACATCGCCGCATATTATTCCGGTCCATGCCGATGCAGCCCATATCGATAAGCTGTTTCTGCCGGGAACCTTCTCCGCAGTAACGCTTATCGATTCTCTGGAGCATTTTTCGATGAGTGACGGAATGCAGCTGCTGAGAAAAGCGGAAATCATTGCCTCGAACCGCGTGGTGGTTTTTACGCCGCGCGGGTTTTTCCCGCAGGAGGGGACGGATCACTTCCATTTGAACGGGGAGCATTACCAGAGGCATTGGAGCGGATGGGAGCCTGAGGACTTTCAGAGGCTGGGTTATTCGGTCACTGTGCTTAAAGGTTATCATCATGCGGAGAATCCCGCTTTTGTTCAGGCCTTCGGAGAGAATCATGAGCCTCTGGATGCCCTGATAGCCTGCAAAACAGTGTAGACCATACCGCTACAAAAGAAAGGAGGTGAGCGCATGAACCGGAGCAATCAGAGAGTTTCGGTGGTGATACCGTTTTACAATTGTCCTTACGTGGATCTGGCCATAGAGAGTGTCCTTAACCAGAGTTATCCGGATATCGAAATCCTTGTTGTGGATGACGGGTCGGAGCAGTATACAGAGAAGCTTGAACCTTATAAAGACAGGATTATTTATGCGCGTAAAACCAACGGCGGCACCGGCTCGGCGCTCAATATGGGGATTAGGCTGGCCAGCGGGAATTATTTTGCCTGGTTAAGCGCGGATGACCAATTTCATCCTGATAAAATCAAACGCCAGCTGGATACTCTGACAAACACGGGGACCTCCTTTAACCACACTGCCTACTATTATATAAATGAACACGGCGAACGGATTTCGGCGGTTATCAGTGTTCCTTTCCGCAGCAGAAGCGAGCTTATTGAGACGATGATGATGGGCTGCCCGGTTAATGGCAGCTCTGTTCTGCTTGATATGGATGTACTCCGTAAAGTCGGGGTATTTGATGAAAAGCTGCTCTACACGCAGGATTATGATTTGTGGCTGCGCATTCTGCCTCATTATGAGTGGTCTTATATTGAGGAGCCTCTGCTTGACTACCGTGTGCATCAGGGAATGGGCTCCGTCATTCACAGGGAGGCACAGACCCGGGAGATTGGTGTGGTACAGGCACGGCATACAGCGGTTCTTGCGCAGCTGCTCAGAAAGGGGAGAGGGAGATGAAGCTGACGTTCCCGATTCTGACACTATCCAGAGGCGGTGCCCAGCGGATGCTGGCAGAGCTGGCCAACCGGATGACAGAAATAGGCCACAAAGTGGTTATCCTGATGCCTGCCGATGGCATAGTGGAATATGAGCTGGCCTGTCCCGTCCTGTTTGGTGCGGGGCCTGTGCTGTCAGAGAATGATTTTCCTTATGGTGACTGCATCATTTCCAATTACTACACTACAGTGCCTGTAGCCCAGCGGGCCAGTGAACAAGGCAAGGGAGTGCATGTCCGTCTGGCTTTATGTTATGAGCCGTCTTTTTTGCCTGACAACAATTTGTCCTTCTCGTCCTACAGCATTACCCGCAATCTGCTCGTGTTGTCCCGCTGGCAGCAGGAGATTGTCCGTCTTAACCATGGAATTAAGGGCAGAATCGTGCCGGTCGGAGTCAACGAGGAGTTCAGGAATATGAACCTGCGCGAGGCACAGCCTGGACAGCTTATTGTATCTGCCATCATGCGCAAGCCGGAGGGAGGTTTCTCCGGCCACCGCGAGCAGGAATACCTGCTTCAGCAGCTGAATCTTGTCAAGCAGGCTCATCCGGAGGTGCTGCTGTATTTAATCACCCCACCGGGTGAATATGCAAGCTCGGCCATACTGCAGTCCCTGCTGGCAGACGAGCGCTACCAGGTGCGGACGCCTTCCGATGACATTGAACTGAGCTATCATTATAATGAAAGCGACATTTTTGTCAGCTCCAGCACCTATGATACCGGATCTTTGCCGGGGCTGGAAGCGATGCGCTGCGGAGCGGCACTGGTTACACTGTATTCCGGAGGTAATATGGAATATGGTGTGCATGGCCATAACTGTCTGATGTCTTACCGGTTCGAGAACCGCCTCGCAGAAGATATCATCACCTTAATCCGCAATAAGGCAAAGCGTGAGCATCTTGCCCGCAAGGGGGAAAATGATTCACAGCGGTACACCTGGGCCAGGAGCGCTGAAATTTTCCAGAATGAGCTTTTATATATTATGTCCAGACAGGGCTGAACTTTATCTGCCCGGTTCCTATAAAAAGAACCTTCAAACCACGGATAAGCGTGGTTTGAAGGTTTTTTAGTCGGAGAGGGATCAGAATATAGAAAAAGAGTTCATCATCTGGCGGAAGGAGTGGGCATAGCTATCGGAACCAAACCGGGATACCATCAGCTCCCTGCCCTGCTCACGGATAAGGTTGCGCAGCGGGATATTATCCATCAGCTCCAGGGCTTCGTTAACGGCTGCCTGCACGTCTCCAAGCGGATAGAATTTGCCGGACAGATTATGGACAATAAACGACTTGACACCGTCTGAATCGGTGCTGAGTACCGGACAGGTACAGCAGACCGCTTCGGCAACCGCATATCCGAATCCCTCTGTAATGGAGGAGGACAGCAGAAACCCGCCTGATCCCGCGATAGAAGAATAGTAGACCGGCATGACATGGTTGGGGATGTTCGTAAATACGTTCAGCCGGTCATTCAGCCCGAGGGCGTACAGCTCATCGTTAAATTTAAGCTTCTCCTCCTCTGCAGCAAGATCCGGATCGTGGAACATCCACAGATGCAGATCAGGTTTCCTGAGACGGAGCCGGGCGGCGATTTTGAGATATTCGCTCCAGTTTTTGTTGCTCTCCAGACGCCCCACCCAGGCGATAACCGGGTCACGCGGGGGCTCTCCGGGAATCAGCCGGAAGGAATTCACATCTACAATATTGGGGATGACATAGCGGTGAAGCCAGGGGCAGATGGTTATAAACAGCTCCAGCATATGGGAGGTCGGCGGCATTAATACAGCATTGCAATGGGCACGCAAATAAGGAATGGCATCGAGAATCAGATTCTCCGCATCCCGGCGCTGGCCCAGCCCCTGGGACTCATAGATCAGAATGCCGCCGTACCCCAATCTGCGCAGACGTTCCAGCATCAAGTAATCCGATGTAACAATGATGGCATCATAACGTTCCCGATCTATCAGTGCCTTGATCTCTTCATCCAGGGAAGTGATAAACACCGGAAAACCCGGTGTATTCAGGTTTCCCGATCCCGGCATGAGATACAGGGCATGACTTTCGATTCCGGAGCGCTGCAGGCTTTCACACCGCAGCTTGTTCAGCGTCTCCACCCCGCCACTGGGTACATAAAACGTGAATAAAACCTTCATGCTCACCCCTCCTGATATACTTTGCGGAGATATTATCCTGAAATAACAGTGTCCGGGTCCTCTGAAAATGCTGCCACAAACACACAGCATGATTGTCTTTTACAGAATACGCGAATGTTCCTCCGCATGTGACGATGTTCAGGGGATGTGCCAAATCCTTTCAGTTATAGCCTGGTCCGGCCAAGGTAATCCTAAGATTTGTTACAATGCACTCTCATTACATTTATAGAGATGGAGGATGGAGCTATTGTTGCGATCAAAGATCAGCATGTCAGTCTCCGCTGCGCTGCTGCTGGGCATGGTCAGCATTGCCGGCTGCGGTACAAGCAGTACGCCAAACGGCAATCAGGTTGAAACCAAAAATGTCCGGGGCGAAGAGAGCGGCCGGATTCATGTAAATTCCGCGCAGGATAATAACTTTAGCAGCATGAAGATGAGCCAGGGGCTTGCGGACCGGATTGCTGCCATGCCTGAGGTGCGTACTGCCAATGTCATGCTCGTAGGCAAAAATGCTTATGTGGCCGTGCAGCTGGTTCACGCTCAGGGCGGAGTACAGGCCAATAACAATTCCATTCGTTCTAAAAGCCTGGGAGGTGAAAATTTTACCGCTGACGGGATGACCGGCTCCGGAAGGCCGATGCAGGGCATGGATACCGGGAATATGAACGGCACCGGAAGCGCGGCTGCCGGAGATACGGGCAATACGGCAGCAGGATTGAACGGGGGACGCGGGTCAGCTGATGCCAATCCGGGCATGACCGGAACAGGAGGCTCCATGGCTGGTGTTCCCAAAAGCCTGACCGGAACCGGAACGACAGGGGGCACGGGAATGGCCAATCCGGAACATTATGCCGGTAACGGCGGAAACGGAATTTTCTCCGGAAGCAATTATGTGGACGGCACCCGGATGAGACGTGATATCGATGAGAGCATGGGCAGGGGGAGTATCGGCATGCGCAGCACGACTCCGGACAGCAGCGGCAGCAATATCATCAGCGGTACGGATGTATCCAGAGGGGTAAAGGACAAAATTGCAGTCCTGGTTAAGCAAAATAACCGCAGCATTACGAATGTCTACGTGTCAGCAAATCCCGATTTTGTTGAACGGGCCAACGTATATGCTGAACAATTCCGGGCAGGACATCCGCTCAGGGGGTTTGCAAATGAACTGCGTACCATGGTGGAGCGTATCTTCCCGACGCGAAGCGGACAATAACAGGCTGTCCGGCTATTGTGCCTTCATCAAGCGGAAAATATGACAGTACAGCAAAACAGCCATCCTGCCGGGATTCCGGCATTGGATGGCTGTTCTATATACAGGCTTACCTATCAAGCCGGCGTCCGCAAATCCATACTCCGCGCAGCTGAAGCTCATCATCCAGGTGGAGAATATCGGCGCGTTTGCCTGCTTCCAGAGAGCCGATGCTCCGATCCAGGCCAAGAGAAAGGGCGGGGGTCATACTCGCCGCACGGGAAGCCTCCTCCAGACTGAGCCCCACTTCGCGGACAAGGTACCGGAAGCCGCGGATCATGGTCAGTGTACTGCCGGCAAGCGCCTCAGGATTATCCTTCAGTGTTGCAACTCCGTCTTTGACGAGGACAGGCAGGTCTCCGATTGCATATTCCCCGTCAGGAAGTCCGGCCGCAGACATGGCATCGGTAATGAGCAGCAGATTGCTGCTCTTGAGCCTGGTAACAAGCTGGACCGCTGCCGGATGCACATGAATGCCGTCGGCAATAATTTCGGCGCGGATCCGTTCATCAAACAGCACGGCACCCGCAGTCCCGGGCTTGCGGTGATGCAGCGGAGTCATGGCATTGAACATATGCACCGCCTGGTTCAGACCGGCATCGGCTGCGGCGATGACCTCCTCGAAGGTGGCATCGGTATGACCGAGCGCTGCCGTAATGCCGTGCTTGCGCAGCCAGGTGATAGCCTCCAGCGCGCCTTCGCGTTCAGGTGCCAGTGTAACCTGGCGGATCAAGCCGGGGTAGCGCTGCTCCCATTCCATAAGCCACCCCGTATTGGCCGGAACGATATGCCCCGGATTCTGGGCTCCCGGCCATTTCGGGCTGATAAACGGGCCTTCCAGATGCACGCCGGCCAATTGGGCAAAACGCATCGTACGGCTGCGGTAGGCATTCACCTCTGCAAGGACCCGGTCAATATCTCCTTTGGCAGCCGTCATCGTAGTGGCCAGCATGGTGGTTGTTCCTTGTGAGGCGTGGAATCCGGTGATGCTGTCCAGCGACTGGCTGTCACAGTACATGAAGTCATGTCCGTTGCCGCCGTGGACATGCACATCGACAAACCCGGGAATCAAATATCCGCCCTGCTCCTTTGCGGCGGACGGCCAATGCGCATAAGCCTCCGGCAGCCAGGCGGCTTCACCGGCATAGAGGATGGCTTCATCCGATACGGCGATGACACCCGCTTCAATCAGCCCTTGCGGGGTAAGCACCTTGCCGTAAAGCAGCTCGCCTGCTGCAATATTTATTTCAGCCATTTTGCAGCACCTTCATCCAGCAGCACGACAACGTTCGGATGGCTCTGGAGCAGGGATGCCGGGCATTGTGTCGTAATCGGGCCCTCCAGCGCATTTTTAACCGCTTCGGCCTTTTCCTCGCCGCGTACCAGCAGTACGATCTGCCGGGCTTTGAGGATACCGCCGATTCCCATGGTAACCGCCTGGCGGGGCACATCCGCAAGCCTTGCGAAGAAGCGGGCATTGGCTTCACGCGTTTCTTCCAGCAGATCGACTACATGCGTGCCGCTGCTGAGGCTGGCATCCGGTTCATTGAAGCCGATATGGCCGTTGCTTCCGATGCCGAGAATCTGCAGATCCACCGGACCATTGTCATCCAGCATCCGGTCATAGGCCCGGCATTCCGCTTCCAGATCCGGCGCGTTGCCGTCAGGAACATGGGTACGGGCAAGGTCAATATCGATATGATTGAACAGATGCTGGTTCATGAAGCTGCGGTAGCTTTGCGGATGATCTTCAGGCAGACCGACATATTCATCCAGATTATAAGAAGAGGCTTTGGCGAAGCTGACGATGCCCTTGCGGTGCATTTCCACGAGCTTGGCATAGACGCCGACGGGAGAGCTTCCGGTAGCCAGGCCGAGCACGGCTTTGGGATTGCTCTGCAGCAGACTGGCAATAAGATTGGCTCCGGTCTGTGCAAAGTCTTCTTCACTGCGGAATTTTAAAATGTTCATTACGATTGGCCTCCCCTTTTATGACGGTAATGTTGGACATTCAGATAAGATTGCTCCAGCTTGGGAATAAAATCCCCAAACCGCGTACTAACCATTCCGGTGAACAAAATATCAATAATATGCAGCTGCGCAATCCGCGAAGCCATATCCCCGCGGCGCATCCCCTGCTCAAGCGATGAGGAGAACAGCGGGATATCGGCCAGTGAGGCAAGTGAACTGCTTCCATAGGACGTCAGTGAAATGGTGGCCGCACCGCTGGCTGCTGCACAGCTCAGGGCATCGATCGTCTCCGGGGTTTCTCCGGAGTAGGAGACGGCAAAGGCGACATCGTCCTTCGACAGTGAAGAGGCGGAAGTAATCTGCATATGCGAATCGGCAAAAGCCGTACAGTTTACACCGATGCGGACGAGCTTCTGGTAGAAGTCCTGCGCGACGATGGAAGAGGTTGCCATCCCGTAGAGGTCGACCCGCCGTGCCCGGCACAGTAAATGAACGGCCGCCTGCAGCTGCTCCAGGTCAAGCAGTGAAGTCGTATCGCGGATGGAGGCCAAATGGTTGTTCTGCATCGCCTCCACAATTACAGACAGCGGATTGCCGGCGACGATGTCCTGATACGATGTGCCGCCATCCTGGGGTGAGGCATCGCTGTGGGCAATTTCAGCGGCGAGCTTAACCTTGAAATCAGGAAAGCCCCTGAAATGCAGCACTTTGCAAAAACGTGTAACCGTAGCCGGACTTACACCGCATTGCTCCGCAAGCTCCGTGATTCCCATATGGATAATATCTGCCGGTGATGCCAGAATTCGCTCGGCCAGCCGCTGCTCCATTTGGGAGAGTTTGTTTTTGTCGTGCTCCAGGGCATGCAGAATGGGGGACATGAGGGTCACCTTTCTTTGTAGCTTTTTAGGCAGTATAGGATAGTTTATTTTATTGAAAATATTTTTAACAAAATTTTTATTTATAAGAAAATTATTTTCACTAATAGAATAGAGCATTAAGCGGAGGGATGCAAGGGGGATTTACCAAAAAAATATCCAGGGAGCTGAGGCTGGGCTTGGGTGCTGCGGAAGCTAACGGACACAGGATCCGTTAATCCCGGGTGGGCCAAAAAAAGCAGCACCCCTCCCGTACAGGAAGAACTGCTGCTCTGCTTCTTGTGAAGTCATCTTTTAGCTCTGCAATTTGCTGCTAATTTCAGATTTTTGCCCAGGAGCGCCGGCCGGCTCTCCTCAGTCACACCGTACCGCGTTCAATAATCCGGTAGTCGAGCTTGCGGTATACGGGGCTGTTGCAGTCATTGTTAATTTGCCCGTGAATGATACGGAAGGCTTCGGCTCCCATTTCATTAAGCTGGTTATCGATCGTAGTGATATCCAGCAGCCGGCCGATCGGCTGGTTGTCAAAACTCAAAACGGCCAGATCCCCGGGTATCCTCAGTCCATGTTTCCTGGCTTCTATAATAAGCCCTGCGGCCACATGGTCACCGGTAATAATAAACGCTTCCGGACGCTCCTTCATTTCAAGCAACGAACGTGCCACCGCAGCGCCTGATTCTTCAGTGATACAGTCATAGACCAGCCATTCGTCCTGGAACCGGAGACCGTTCTCGTCATGAAAATCCCGGAAGGCGGATTGCCGGATCACCGCGCTGCTGCCGTTCTGCCTTCCCTCACAGTATCCGATTTTACGGTAACCCTTGTCCAGCAGATACTGCAGGCCGTGGCGGAAAGCGGCATAATGCTCAATATATACAGAGGAGTAACCGCGTTCGCCGCTATCCTGACAGGTAACAATCGGGCCGTAAACGGTATATTCCTCTATGACTTCCGGCTGAAGTGCCGTTGATATAATGACTACGCCGTCGATTTCCTTATTGCGCAGCATTTCGAGTACCTTGATTTCAGCTTCAGTTGAATAGTTGGTCTGGCAGAGAATAAGCCGGTACTGGCTGAGCAGCGCTTCACGGGCCACACCGTCCATCACGATGGAGAAATAAAAGTAATTGATGTAGGGGAGAACCACAGCGACCGCTCCGGTACGTCCGGTTATCAGATGGACAGCGTTCATATTGCGCGTGTAATTGAGCTGCTCGATCGTTTCCAGGACTGCGGCTCTTTTGTCTTTGCTGACATAAGGATGATTATTAAGCACGCGCGAAACGGTCGTCACGGAGACGCCGGCAATGCGGGCAATTTCTTTAATGTTTGCCATCGGCCTTAAGCCTCCCGGATCAGAGTGGATAATGGTTTTATTTTAGCACATCCCCGGGTTCCTTCGGGCTGCGGCTGAAGCTTCGGCAATCCAAACAACAAAAAACCCCCTTTCACCCTAAGGGTAAAAGAAGGCTTAAACGTGTCACTATCGAAGCACGGCAGCTATATCTTCAGCTCCCCAAGCTTGATCAGCTCGACAACCGCTTGCGAACGGCCTTTGACGTTTAATTTTTGCATAACATTGGAGATGTGGTTGCGAACCGTTTTCTCGCTGATGAACAGCAGGCCAGCGATGTCGCGTGTTGTTTTGTCCTGCACGAGAAGCTCAAAAACTTCGCGCTCACGATGAGTCAACAGAAATTTGCTATGGTGTTCGTTCCCCTTCAATGGTGTCACCCCTCCTTGCTCGGGTTTGTTTGGTATAACAAGGTAAAGGGATACAGTCAAAACATCTTATGTATAGGGAATGTCAATGGTGCTGTCGCGGCTCTAAAATGGGCGGGGCAATCTATCAAAGGATGGACGGGGTACCGGGGAACGCCGGACAAGTACAATTATTTCGTCTGATTACAGCAAAAAACCGCCTGACGGCGGCATATAGGGAGACGTACCGGCCCGTCACGCCCTTGCGGTCACGCCGGTTTTTTCCGGTAAGCCTGGTACTGCTCCAGTGTAATTTATGAAATGGATTCCATAGCAAGGGTTTTGTTGCGGAAAATATAGTGCCGGCAGCTGACCCTTTCCTTTGAATCAAACGCTACCCGCCAAGGTACCGGATAATCAGTACGGCGGCAAGAAAGCAGAAAGAACAGGAGGTACAACAAATAGCCTTTGATACTTACAACCCGCCTGCCGGAGAAGTATTTCCTTAACAAACTTCTCATAATGATCATCACCTCGGGGTTTTTACACATCCTTACCCTTATACTGGCTTTGGTTCGCAACCACATCTCCAATGTAAAGCGAAAGCTAAACGTCAAAGGCAGCCCGGCAGCCTCACACAAAATCGAAGTGGAATTTCTCCAGCTAATTCTCCTCCAAATGCCCGAATCAAGATATTAGTAGGAAAAAGTCCATTTAAATGGACCTAATTCACCCTTAAAAGCATAAATACACCGAAATAGCTGGAGGTTTTCCAATTAATGAGCCTAATCTACAAAAAACATTCAAATGAGGTGGAGTTTTTCCGATTAAATCTTTAAATAGTGCTATTGTTGTGGAGCATAGGCAGACAAAAAGCCGGACAAAAGCCCACCGTTCCACACCAAAGCAGCCCGGATAAAAGCTTCTGCCGCACAAAGTACCATAGACCCATGCCGCCCGTGGACATCTTCACCAAATTAACAGAAAAAGTCTATTAAATTCAGGTAATTATTCTATACGGGACTAGGACCTAAGATATATAATAGTTTCAAAAGAATACGTCGCAGGTGGTGCATTATGTCTTGGGAGCCCTTTGGGTATATGTTTTTCTCTACAATTGAGACAATATCGGTATATTGTCTGATCATGTCTCTCTTCAGATTCAAATTCCAGAATCATATCTGGCAGGCTTTATTTATGGTTCTGTTAATCAATCTGCAGAGCTACATAATGAGGAATGAGCTTTCGCTCGCCTTCCTTGTTCCGTTGATCACAATCTTGTTGTTTGCAGCTTTCTTTAAAGTGGTAGTGAAGATTCCCCTGATCTGGTCCGTAATCGTTACAGTGCTTGGATATGTAGCGTACGCTTTTTTACAGACGGGATTTGCAAAGCTGTTGTTCGGCTCCATAGCAGCTGCTCAAGAAGATATCTCCAACGGGTACTTACTGCAATTTGCCAGCGGATTGATTACGATACTGCTGTCCGTAGGACTCTACAAGATTGGCATGGGCTTTAAGTTCGATTTTGAGCGGCTCCGTTTCAGATTCGAGGATATCTTCATCATTATGCTGATCGTTGTGTTCCTGATCTCCGTTTCAGTCATTTTCTATTATAATGATTTGTTCGTAAACATCGTATTCTTCGCTGCAGTCATGATGTTTTTGCTGTATTACGCCATCCGGAAGGAGACCGAGGAAGACAGTGATTGATACAATGTCTGCTAAAATGGCAGCTGGTATTAAAAATACAGTACCGGAGCATCCTGCATCCCATGCAGTTCTTAAATTTGCCATAGCGGCCGTTCTCAATGTATCATTTATTATCTCCCTGACTCTGGGGATCTCCGTGTTTACCGGACAGACAAGTAAAGCCGTGTTAATCCTGATCTCCTTTGCCTTATTGCGGCAGGTCTCGGGCGGAGTGCATCTCAAGTCAGGAACCAAATGTGTTTTATTTACGGTTACCCTGTTCACTTTATTATCTTACGCAGACCTTCCCGGTATTTACATCCAGTCCATGAATTTGATCAGCCTGTCGCTTGTACTGTGGCTGGCTCCCATAGGCATCGACAGGCAGACCAGGATCCCCAAGCGGTACTGGCCTCTTCTTAAGGTAATTGCTGCCGCGTTGATCCTGTCCAACTTCCTGATAGGTTCATCTGTCATTGCAGCAAGCTTCCTGGCTCAATCCGTCAGTCTGCTGATTGCCAGGAAGGGGGTGAACTCTGCATGATCAAGAAGCTGCAGCGCAAAGCGGTTTACAGGCTTGCAACTGCGCTGTCGGGAATGGCTGCATTGATAGTTACTGTGAGCGCCAGTATCGTTTACGTCAACCAGCCGGAAGTACCCGAAGAGCTGTTGAAGTAGTTTGGAGGTATAAAATGTGTATTATTAGCGCAACCAGAGATTTAGAGGGACGTTCCGGCCTTGTTTCTGTAAAAGCTGAGGATATTATCTTTCTTGGCACAGAAAGTTCAGCGAGTATTATTTTACTGCATACTGTAGATTCTGTTTATTACACGACCGGCACACTAAAGTATTGGACAAGAGTACTCAATGCTTCAGGTTATACCTTTTATCTTGCCGACCGCAACAACAGCATCAACATCCGGAATATTGTGGAGATTAACACTTTTCTTAAAATCGCTTATTTCGAGCGGGAACGTACGAAGAACTCCAAATACTGTACGATGTCCAAGAGCGGACTCAAAAAAGTGTGCCAGCTTGTTGGAGAAACCAATTCACAAGTGGTATTTAATTGATCTATCCTCCGGGGTAGTTTTTTTTTATCTTCCGGCATTTCCCTGACTGCAACAATAAAAGACCGCAGCATCCGGAAGGAGCTTCCGGCACTGGCGGCCTATGTTAATTATATATATTCTGCGCTGAGACTATTGATATTTAACCGTCTTGATGCGGGACTCTTCTTCGTAAGTAAGCGGGCTTGGAACTCTTGAGGTGTGCAGATGATGATTCATGGAGTACTCCATTTTCCAATAGTCCTCCTGGTCCGAATCCATTCCCGGCTGCCACATTCCGGTTACCCAATTTTTGAATTCTTTCAGTCCTGCCAGCATTGCGTTCATCCTCCTTGAGAGATGAAAAATAGTTTTTATGAACAACTTTGGTTACGCTTACATTATAACATAACTTCATCTTTTTGGAAGGGGTGTCCGCTCTGAAAAGACAAATTTTTTTAACGGAATATGATGGTTGGAAGGTTTTGTGCTCATACAAAAGATTGTTGTCTCTGTACAGAGGACAATTGATTGACCGCTATAGATCAGCTGATCCGGATAATTTCGGCGGGTTATGAACCAAGGAAAAATCCGGCGGAAAAAGCACAGGGAAAGCACAGGGGAAGCAGAAAAAGCTCTAACGCTTTCACGGATCAGGCAACACCGGTCTGTTCTGTCGAGGCTTAATATTTAAAATTTATAAATATACAAAATAGGACAATAGGTGTAAAATGGCATTGTTTGGTGCTTCCCGGGGAAGCATAGGGGTCTTTGCATGCAGGTATGTGAATAATTACGCATGCGGGATATTACTAGAGAATGAGATGGAGGCAAAGAAGATTCATGAAGAGAAGGAACCTGAAAAACCTGATGATGCTGTTAATGCTGATCGCTGCGGTCAGTATGGTGGCAGCAGGCTGCGGTAATAACAATGCTGCAAACAACGCGGGTAATAATGCTGCCGGCGCCGGTGCGGGGAATGCCGCAGACAATACTGGAGGAACGCCGGAGCCAAGCGGGGCACCGGCTGAAGCTGCAACGCTGTCGCTGGGTCTGCTGCCTTCCATAGACGCTATTCCGTTCATCATTGCCCACGAGCAGGGGTTTGATACAGCGCATAATGTGAACCTGGATATCCAGACCTTTAAAAGTGCCAAAGACCGTGATGTAGCGTTCCAGGCCGGTAAGCTGGACGGAATCAGTGCGGATCTGGTGGCGATCTCGATTTACAACGAAGCCGGACTGGATGTGAAGATTACCAGTACAACTACAGGGGAATTTGATCTGTTGACCGGCAATGACGAAGTGCAAGAGGTAAAGGATCTGAAGGGCAAGACGGTGATTTTGTCCAAGAACACCTCTACCCAGTATACCGTGGCGATGATGCTGAAGCAGGCGGGACTGACGGAAGACGACATTACCGTGACTGAGGTACCGCAGATTCCAACCCGGCTTGAGCTGCTGAAGAACAAGAAGGCTGACGCGGCTATTCTGCCTGAACCGTTTGTCACGATGGGTGTAACCTCCGGTCTGCGCGTGCTCAGCTCTACGGTATCCGCCGGCGTGAACCCGTTCGTACTGGCATTCCCGCAGAGCGCAATTGATGCCAAAGCACAGGCGATCCGTGATATGTATGCAGCCTATGATGAAGCTGTTGAATATATGAAGTCTCATGATCAAACGGAATATATTGACCTGATTATTGAGGAAGTGGGATATCCGGAGACATTGAAGGACGAGATCACAGTGCCGGAATACCTGCCTGCCAATCAGGTGGATGTGAAGGAAGTGGAGGCTGCTTTTGCATGGGCACGGGAAAAGGGGCTCTTAACCAAAACTATTTCGGCTGAAGAAGTGATCTCCGATGTCCAGTTTAAGGAATAGCGGGCTGCAGATTCAGGAGCTTCAAGTAGAATATAAAGGCGGCCGGCTGGCTCTGGGGCAAATGAATCTGGCTTTGCCGGAGCATGGCATCTACACGGTTATCGGCCCGTCCGGCAGCGGCAAGTCGACACTGCTGCGGGCCATAGCCGGCCTGCTGCCCGGCTATGAAGGAGAACTGTCCTTCAACGGGAAATCCGTCCATGACAAGGACACGCTGATCGGCTTGGTCCCGCAGAATTACGGGCTGCTGCCCTGGAAAACAGTCCGCGATAATATCCGGATTGCAATGAAAATTACAAATTCTGCAGGTACGGGGAAGGAGGAACGGGAGGCGCAGATCACCTATTGGCTAACCTCGATGGGCATTGCAGACCTGGCCGCCCGTTACCCCCTCTCATTGAGCGGAGGCCAGCAGCAGCGGGTGGCGATTGCCCGGGCGTTTGCCATCCGCCCGACTATTATGCTGCTGGACGAGCCGTTTTCGGCACTGGATGCCATTACGCGCGAAGCGCTGCAGCAGCTTTTTCTCGATAACTGGCAGGCGCATCCGGCAACGACCCTGTTCGTTACCCACGATGTGGAAGAAGCAATCCTTCTGGGCCAGAAGATCATCATGATGGCTCCGGCGGCACAGGACGCTCCCATAATCCTTGATAATACAGGCGTATTTGGAATGAAGCATACAGACAAGCGGGACAGTAATGAGTATTTTGAGCAGGCCAAGGCGATCAGAAAGGTAATGCAGGAAAAATGGTGAACAGACAGCGGTTATTTCACTTGTTGCGGTTATTATTCGTATTTTTGTGCATGAATGTTCTCTGGTATATTGCCTTTCTGCTGATGGATCATGCCATTCTGCCCAGCCCCGGTTCAGTTTATAAGGCCATGTTCGAATTGGGGGCGGCGGATGTAGCGCAGAATGTCGGATACAGTCTGCTGCGGATTTTTGAAGGCGTCCTGCTGGCGCTGATCCTGGGGCTGCTTGTCGGACTGCTCATGGGACGCTCCCCGCTCTGGAACCGGTTGCTCGATCCTGTAGTCTATCTGACTTATCCTGTACCCAAAATTGCCCTGCTGCCAGTGGTGATGCTGTTCTTCGGTCTTGGCGAAACTTCCAAGGTGCTGATGATTATGCTGATTCTGCTCTTTCAGGTCATTATTTCCGTCCGGGACGGCATCAAGGCCATCCCGGAGAGCACGTATGATGTCCTGACAAGCATCGGTGCCAGTTCTGCCCAGAAATTCTGGAATGTGACCCTGCCTGGAGCGTTGTCCGTTATCCTCAGTACCATCCGGATTTCTCTGGGCACCGCGATCTCCGTGCTGTTTTTTACCGAAATTTACGGAACAGAGCACGGCATGGGCTTCTTCATCATGGATGCCTGGCTGCGGCTGGATTATCCGGAGATGTATGCAGGAATCCTGCTGTTCAGCTTTGTCGGGTTTGTGCTGTTTCTGCTGGTTGACCTGCTGGATTACAAGTTCATGAAATGGCGGAGGTAACGGGAGACGTTCACCTGTGCCGCTATTATAAGTCTCGTATCAACAGCCTTTTCTTACCCTTAAGCGGTAGAGAAAAGGCTGTTTGCTGTGCAGTCTGACAGCCTGAAACTGCAGCCCGCTGCAGCTGTTCGGATTTCCTTTGACCAATAAAATATGGAAAATTGTACTAATCAGGGGTATAATCAAAGAGATCTGCTTGTATCCAGTTTTATCAAGCATTACAACTTTAAGGAGGATGACCTTTTGAAGAGTAACCAAATTATTCATCAGACGACCAAAGCTGCACTGATTACTACGGTGGCATTGGCCCTGTTGCTGCCTGGTAACTTAGCTGCGGCAGAATCCGTCAAGGCGGTATCGCCGGCAGAGGGGCTGCAGCAGGCTGCAGGAGAAACTGTAAGCAAGGGGACGCCGGATCCGGCGGATGCGAAGATCACTAAGGACGAAGCAGTGGCCAAGGTGCGTAAATTATTCCCTGCACTTCAAGATGCAACCGTATCCAATGTTCAGCTGGGCGACAATGGGACCGTTTACCCTCCTGCAGAGAATCAGATGATCTGGAACATCAACTGGCAATACAGTATTGGCAACTCGAGCTACGGGTTTTCAAGTACGGTCGATGCCATGAACGGAGATTTAATATCTACATATCTCCACTTCCCTTTTGCCGAAGATGTCTCTTATTATCCTCCAAAGGTAACGCGGGCAGAAGCGTTGGAGAAGGCAAAGAGCTTTATTACCGCAGCGGCACCTTCATTGAAGAGCGGTGATTTGCAGCTGGACGAGAACACGGTTTATGTAGGGAATGGTCAGGCGCTGTTCGGGCCGGTACAGCATTCGTTCAGTTTCAATTTGCTGAAGAACGGGCTTCCCTCATCCGATTCCCTGATGATTGTCCTGGACGGCGACGGGAATGTAACTAGCTTTAACAAACCATCTACATCAAAGCAGTATCCTTCTGCCAAACCTGCGGTTACGCTGGAGCAGGCGGAGAAGAAATTTAAGGATGGCTTTGAGGTCGCACTTTCCTATATCCCGGTATACAAGAATGGAACCATTAAGAAGTGGGTATTGGGCTGGCAGCCTCAGGAGCAGTCTGTATATGCGATTGATGCCCAGAGCGGCCGCAAAATCGACTCTGAAGGCAGCGAAGCTGCTGACGGCCCGCTGTCTTATGAGGCTGTTCCGCCAGGCAAGCAGCTATTCCAGCCGGTAAGTTCCGGTAAAGAGCTTACCGCCGAGGAAGCGGCCAAGCGGGTGCAGGAAGCTGTAGGACTGCCCAAGGAGCGCAAGCTGGTCTCCCAAACGCTCAGTCCTTCTTATCTGAAGAAGGGTGAGAATCAGTGGATGCTGAACTGGGGAGATGCTATGGGGGATATGCGGGGAGGCATGCCCGGCCGTTCTTTTGCAGTAATTAACGCTTCTACAGGCGAAATCAGCCAGTTTCAGCTGGACCAGTTTTCTTCGGCGGTTAACGATAAACCAAAGGCTCAAGCTGCGGGAAAGAAGCTGACACCGGCTGAAGCGAAGCAAAAAGCGGTTGCGCTGATCAGCCGTCTGTATAACAATGCCAGCAGTGAACTCAAGCTGATTGAGCACGGCGGAACCTGGAGCGTGCTCCCGGAAGAACAAGGTTACCGGTACCAGTTCATCCGTTACCACCAAGGTATTCCGGTAAATGACGGGTATGTTACCCTTCAGCTTGATAATTACGGAGTAGTAACGGCCTATTATGGCGGAGGCGACTCGGGAGTCGAGGATATTGCAGAGCCTCCGGTGCCGGCGGTTCCCAAGGCTAAAGCGCTGCAAAGCTACCTGGATATGTATGAATTAAAGCTGCAATACAGCCGTATCGGGGGCTATTACATGACCGGCTATATTGAACCGGAGATTAAGCTTGTATACAGTCCGCAGCAAAAAGATTCCGACAGGCCTTTTGGAGTGCTCGATGCCGTGTCAGGCAAATGGGTGACCGTGTATGAAGGTGCAGGGCTGAGTGCAAAAGCGGACTCTGCTGCTGATCTTAAGGGACATCCTGCGGAGAAGCAGCTTACTGAGCTGCTGAAGTATGGTGTGCTGACACCTGATGAAGAAGGGAAGCTTAACCCGGATCAGGAAATTACGGTAGGGGACTGGTACACCATCATTGCCAAAGCATCGACACCGTATTTCTCCGGCTATTCCTCTGGTGAAGCCAAGGATGCTGCAGGCGTACATCCCGAAAGTCCGTATTATAACGCGATTAATTATGCCGTCACCCGTTCATGGATCAGCAGCGATGAGGTTGTGCAGCCGGAGAAGAAGCTTACCCGTGAAGAGCTGGCTGTCACGCTGGTCACATTTTTGAAATATACCAAGCTCTCTGCCTTCCTGCAGGATGACGCTGTCCTGAACGGATTCAGTGACAGTGCTGCCATCCAGGATAAAGGAGCAGCTGCTCTGTCGGTCAGACTGGGGCTGCTGCAGGCTGAGAACGGCAAATTCAATCCGCAGCAGAATGTAACCAAGGCGCAGGCCGCTGCCATCGTCATGAAGCTGGTGGAGCTGCAGGGCAGGGTCGATCAGGCCATTGGTGAACGATACTGATTACACAGAAATACAAAAGATCGGCCTGTGGTGCAGCTGTACAGCTGAACCTCAGGCCGATCTTTATGTTTATTTATTATTTGCCAAGCTCTCTATCGATTTCCTTAACAGGGTTTTCGCCTGTATTTACTTCTTCAACCTTGTTGCTCATGAACCAGCCTGTAGCGGCGATGATAATGAGAACAACGTAGAAGGTTGTCTTCCACCAGGTGCTGTGGGCGAAGTCTTCAGACAGAACGCCGAGGGACGGGTGGGCCAGTGTGATAACAGCGAGCTTAACCCCTACCCAGCCTACAATGAAGAAGGCAGCGATTTCGAGACCCGGACGGGTGTGCAGCAGTTTAACGAAGAAGGAAGCTGCAAACCGCATGATGATCAGACCGATAAATCCGCCGGCGAAGATGACGAGGAACTGGCCGCCGTCAAGACCGCCGATGTGGCCGATGCCGCTTGGCGGAAGAGCTACAGCAAGGGCAACCGCCGCCAGAATGGAGTCAACGGCAAACGCAATGTCAGCTATTTCAACCTTCAGTACAGTAAACCAGAAACCGGCTTTCTTTTTGTCGACAGCTTTTTGGGTGCCGCTCTCGTTGGCTTCATCCGTGACCGGCTTCTTAATCAGAAGTTTTCGGAAGATATGATTACCGGCTATGAACAACAGGTAGATTGCGCCGATAGCTTGTACCTGCCAGATATCGACCAGATATGAAATAACGAACAGTGATCCGAACCGGAACACAAACGCTCCTGCCAATCCGTAAAAGAGTGCCTTTTTACGCTCTTCATCCGGAAGGTGTTTGACCATAATTGCCAATACAAGTGCGTTGTCTGCGGCGAGCAGCCCTTCCAGTGCTACCAGAACGAGCAGTACCCAGCCATACTCTAATAATAATCCCCAATCCATTAACTTTCCCCCTCATATGGATGTAAGTATGTTGAAAAGATACCCACAACATCCTTAGTGTAACCAAATTTATATAAAAAAGACCTTTACCAAACAGATCAGCCTTTGGGATAAAGGTCTAACCTATTTGGTAAAGGTCTCGCTAACAATGGTTAATTGCCAATAAAGCCGGAGAATATCCTCATATTCTCGTATTGACGACTTTATTTAGATATAAGAAGTACAGGCCAAAGCGCTATACTGCACTCTTATATTACTCAGCTACTCCCCTTTACGGGATATATTAAATTTGTGATTTGCGTGATTACTAAAAGTATCATATATGAGCTGAGAGTCGTTGTCAATGGCTGATAAAACAAATAACTGCTGAAATCGTGAGAAGAATGGAAACGGAAACATGGTATGTGTATGTCAATTAACATAACGTTTGATATGGCGAAAATGCAAACATAAGGAAAATATAGGCTTTTTAAGCTTGTTTCACATTGACGATAAGGGGGCTTGAAAATATGATGAAGTTAATTCAAGAGATCAAGCATAGCCGTTGTAATGAAACCTTACAAACACTGAAACTATCCAGTCACAGTCTCTGTCGTTTCTGATTTCAGGCCAACCAAAACAGACTTTCAGGAGGTGGGAAATGATGCAGCCGTCGCCGTGCATATCCAATGAAGCAGAGGAGGAGATCAGCCGCCACCCGTGCTACAGCGAGGAGGCCCACCGGTATTATGCCAGAATGCATATCCCGGTTGCTCCCGCCTGCAACATCCAGTGCAACTACTGCAACCGCAAATTTGACTGTGTAAATGAGAGCAGGCCGGGTGTTGTAAGCGAAGTGCTGACACCGGATCAGGCGGAGCGCAAGGTAAAGGGCGTGGCCGCCCAGCTCATGCAGCTTTCGGTGGTCGGCATTGCCGGTCCCGGTGATCCGCTGGCCAATCCGGAGCAGACCTTCGATACCTTTGCCCGGGTGAAAAAGCATGTGCCTGATGTAGCCCTATGCCTGAGCACGAATGGTCTTACGCTTTACCGGCATGTGGATGAAATCCTTGAGCTGGGTATCCGCCATGTCACAATTACGATCAATGCGATTGATCCAGAGGTCGGCCGGGAAATTTATCCCTGGGTGTACGATGAGGGGATCCGGTATGAAGGACGGGAAGCGGCGGAGCTGCTCATCGGGCGTCAGCTGCAAGGCCTGGAGATGCTGGCGAAGCTGGGGATTCTCGTCAAAGTCAATTCCATTATGATTCCGGGGGTCAACGATCATCATCTTCCTGCCGTGTCCAAAAGAGTAAAAGAGCTCGGGGCCACGCTGCACAATGTAACTCCGCTGATAATCGCACCGGGGAGCCAGTATGAAGCGGAGGGCCGCAAAGCCCCCCGTCCGAAGGAACTGCACAATCTGCAGGAGCTGCTGGGGCGTGACGGGATGAAGGTGATGCGCCACTGCCGGCAGTGCCGGGCGGATGCGATCGGGCTGCTGGGCCAGGACCGCAACGGGGACTTTCCGCTTGAGGCCATGGAGGCTGATCCGATCATCAACACGGAAGCGAGGGCGCTTTTCCAGAGTGATCTGGATTCCAAAATCCGTGAACGGGCCAGTGCAAGACGGGCAAGAACCAAAGGCCAGTGGGACAGCGCGCACAAAACAAGACTCGCAGTGGCTACCCGGGGCGGCGACAAGGTTAACCAGCATTTCGGGCATGCGACAGAGTTCCTGATTTATGATACCGACGGTACAGAGGTGAAGCTGATCGGTGTCCGCAAGATTCAGGCGTACTGCCATGGCACAGCCGACTGCAACGGCGACAAAGCCGGAACACTGCAGGAAATTATCTCTATTGTAAGCGACTGCCGCATTCTGCTCTGCTCCGGAATCGGTGACGGCCCGCGGGCCAGCCTGAACAAAGCCGGAGTGCTGCCCTTAGTCCGCAAAGGCGGAATACAGGAGGCGATTCTCGAAAGCGTCAAGTACAGCTCTTATTTTGAAAATACAAACATTTCGAAGGGATGATGAACAATGAGACAAATAGCTTTTTACGGTAAAGGCGGTATCGGTAAATCCACGACTTCGCAAAACACCCTGGCTCAGTTAGCGACGAAGTTCGGACAGCGCATTATGATCGTCGGCTGTGACCCGAAAGCGGACTCCACCCGGCTCATTCTGAACACCAAAGCGCAGCAGACGGTACTGCATCTGGCGGCTGAGCTGGGTTCGGTAGAGGATCTGGAGCTGGATGATGTGCTGCAGACAGGCTTCGGCGACATTATCAACGTAGAGTGCGGCGGACCTGAACCGGGTGTCGGCTGCGCAGGCCGCGGGATCATTACAGCCATCAACTTCCTGGAGCAGGAAGGCGCTTATAGTGACCTGGACTTTGTATCTTACGATGTACTGGGTGACGTGGTCTGCGGCGGGTTCGCCATGCCGATCCGCGAGAACAAGGCCCAGGAGATCTACATTGTCTGCTCCGGCGAGATGATGGCGATGTACGCAGCCAATAATATCGCCCGCGGGATTCTGAAGTATGCGACCAGCGGCGGGGTACGGCTTGGCGGACTGATCTGCAACAGCCGGAACACGGACCGCGAAGATGAACTGATCACAGAGCTGGCCCGCCGCCTGAATACGCAGATGATTCACTTTGTGCCGCGCGACAATGTTGTCCAGCATGCCGAGCTGCGCAGAATGACGGTTGCCCAGTATAACCCTGAGCATAAACAGGCGAAGGAATACGAAATTTTGGCCGAGAAAATCCTCAACAACAAAATGCTGACCATTCCTACCCCGATCTCCATGGAGGAGCTGGAAGAGCTGCTGATGGAATTCGGAATCATCGAGGACGAAGAAGCTGCGATCAAGAAGCTGCAGGCTTCCGGACAATAAGCTTAAAGAAGGAGGGTCAACCCAATGGGACTGGATATCGAGGCAAATAAAAAGCTGGTAGAAGAGGTGCTGGAAGCCTATCCCCAAAAGGCGCGGAAAGACCGCCAGAAGCATTACCAGATCAATACTGAAGAATCGCAATCCTGCGGCACCTGTGCCCTGAAGTCCAATATCAAATCCCGTCCCGGCGTCATGACACCGCGCGGCTGCTCCTATGCAGGCTCCAAAGGCGTGGTCTGGGGCCCGATCAAGGATATGGTTCACATCAGCCACGGCCCGATCGGCTGCGGCCAGTACAGCTGGGGCACGCGCCGCAACTATGCGAACGGGACACTGGGGATTGATAATTTTACCGCGATGCAGATTACAAGTGATTTTCAGGAGACGGATATCGTCTTTGGCGGTGATAAGAAGCTGGAAGTCATTATGCGCGAGATTACGGAAATGTTCCCGCTGGCCAAAGGGATCTCGGTTCAATCGGAGTGCCCGGTCGGCCTGATCGGCGATGATATTGAAGCAGTCTCCAAAAAAATGGCGAAGGAGCTGGAAATGCCGGTGGTGCCGGTCCGCTGCGAAGGCTTCCGCGGTGTCAGCCAGTCGCTTGGGCACCATATCGCCAATGATGCAATCCGTGATTTTGTGCTCGGCAAAGCGGACCTGGCGGAAACGGGACCCTATGATGTCAATATTATCGGTGACTACAACATCGGCGGTGATGCATGGGCTTCACGTATCCTGCTGGAAGAAATGGGTCTGCGGGTCATTGCCCAGTGGTCCGGTGACGGTACCCTGAATGAACTGGAGATCGCCCACAAGGCCAAGCTGAATCTGATTCACTGCCACCGTTCCATGAACTATATGGTGGAGCATATGGAGAAGGCCTACGGAATTCCGTGGATGGAATACAACTTCTTCGGCCCTTCCAAAACCTATGAGAGCCTGCGGGCCATTGCCGCATTATTCGATGAGACGATCCAGGAAAATTGCGAGAAGATGATTGCCAAGCATAAGCCGGCCATGGATGCGATTATCCATAAATTCAAACCGCGTCTTGAAAATAAGAAAGTGCTGCTGATGATCGGCGGCCTGCGTTCCCGTCATACCATTGGCGCCTATGAGGATCTGGGCATGGATATCGTCGCCTCGGGTTATGAGTTTGCCCATAAGGATGACTACGAAAAAACCTTCCCGATGATGAAGGAAGGCACGATCATTATGGATGACCCGACCGCTTATGAGCTGGAGGAGCTGGCCCAGAAGATGAATGTCGATCTGGTAGGTTCAGGAGTCAAGGAGAAATACGTGTATCACAAAATGGGTGTCCCGTTCCGCCAGATGCATTCCTGGGATTACAGCGGACCGTATCACGGCTTCGACGGCTTCAAGATTTTTGCCAAGGATATGGATATGACTGTGAACAGTCCGGTCTGGAATCTGATCCGGAAGAAGACGCCGGTCCAAAAAGAGGGGGCGAGCATATGAGCAAGGACAAACTGGATATACCGGACTATAACACGCTGTTCTCGGAGCACCGGTTCGTCGAGCAGCGGCTCAACAAGCAGCAGTTCGAAGCACCCTGCAGTGAGCAGGAGACAGCGGAAGCGCTCGCCTATTCGAAATCTGCAGAGTATATGGAGAAGAATTTCAGCCGCAAAGCGGTGGTTATTAATCCGCATAAGGCCTGCCAGCCGCTGGGCTCGATTATGGCCGCGCTCGGCTTCGAGAAGACACTGCCCTTCGTACACGGCTCCCAAGGCTGCAACTCGTATTTCCGCAGTCATCTAAGCCGCCATTTTAAAGAGCCGACACCGGCAGTTTCCTCATCCATGACGGAAGATGCAGCGGTATTCGGCGGCATGAACAACCTGATTGACGGCCTGGAGAACAGTGTGGCGCTGTACAAACCGGAGATGGTGGCGGTCTGTACGACCTGCATGGCCGAGGTTATCGGTGACGATTTGTCCGCGTTTATCGGCAATGCCCGCCAAAAGGGAGTCATTGCAGAGGACTTCCCGGTAGCCTTCTGCAATACGCCAAGCTTCGTCGGCTCCCATATTACCGGCTATGATTCCATGCTCAAGGGCATTCTGAGCTACTTGTATGAACGTTCCGGTGTTGAGGCGGCTCCGGGCAGGGGTGAAGAAACAGGGGAAAAGCTGAACGTGATGCTCGGCTTCGAGCCCTATACCGGCAACTTTGCCGAGATCCGCAAAATTCTGGATGCTTTTGATACCAAATACACCCTGCTCGGTGATCACAGCGGCAATTATGATTCACCTGCCACAGGTGAATACGAATACTACTACGGCGGCACAAAGCTTGAAGATGTTCCGCTGGCCGCGAAGGCGCTTGGCACATTATCCCTGCAGAAATACACGCTGAGAAAAACCCAAGAGTACATCAGCGGAACCTGGAAACAGCAGATTTCTGCCCTATCTGCGCCGCTTGGAATCACAGGTACCGACAAGCTGCTGGAGGCAATCAGTGAGCTGACAGGACTTCCGGTTCCGGCATCGCTGACAGAAGAACGGGGCCGGGTGGTCGATGCCCTTACAGACAGCCATCCGTACATTCACGGCAAACGGGTTGCGCTTGTCGGCGATCCTGACCTGCTCATTGGCCTGATCGGCTTCTGCCTGGAGACCGGCATGGAGCCGGTGCATATTGTCTGCTCCAACGGTGATGTGGATTTTGACGGTGTGAAATTCAAAGAGGAAGCGGAGGCGCTTCTGTCAGCCAGCCCTTACGGCTCAGAGGCGGCCGTCTATGTGGGGAACGACCTGTGGCATATGCGCTCCCTGCTGCTGAACGACCCTGTGGATCTGGCCATCGGCAGCTCCCACCTGAAGTTTGCCGCCAAAGATGCGGGTGTTCCGCTGATCCGGGTAGGCTTTCCGATCTTTGACCGCCATCACATGCACCGACATCCGATTATCGGGTATCAGGGAGCGCTGAATTTAATCGGGCTGATTGTAAATACGGTTCTGGATGAGCTGGACCGCAATAACTCCGGCTTCAATTATGATCTGGTAAGGTAAAACGTATAGTCTGATTAGACAAAGTGTTCGATGAAAATAGTGATGAAAATTACTGAAAAAATGCAAAGTGATAATTTATCCTAAATATAGTTTTATTTGTATATCTGGCATCCACCTTTTGCGAAGGAGATGAAGAGCCGATGGATCCTGTTCGGAAAGAGGAATTTGATTCCGGAGCCTGCGGCAGCCTGGCCCCCAAAACCAAGGCCTGTCCGCGGCCCAAGCCGGGAGAAGCGGCTGGAGGCTGCTCCTTCGACGGCGCGCAGATTACACTGCTGCCGATCATGGATGCTGCGCATCTGGTCCATGGGCCGATAGCCTGCGCAGGGAACAGCTGGGAGAGCAGAGGCGCTCTTTCGAGCGGCCCCTCCCTGTCGCAGTACGGCTTCGCTACGGATCTGAATGATTCCGATATTATTTTTGGCGGAGAGAAGAAACTGAAGGAGAGTATCGACTATATTGCCGGGCGCTTTGCGCCTCCGGCAATATTTGTATATTCAACCTGTGTGACTGCACTCATTGGCGAGGATATGGATGCTGTGTGCAAGGAGGCGGCAGACCGCCTGGGCATTCCTGTAGTCCCTGTGAACAGCCCGGGCTTCGTCGGCAGCAAAAATCTCGGCAACCGGCTGGCAGGCGACGCCCTGCTGCAGTATGTGATCGGGACAGGAGAACCCGAACCGGAAATGCAGCCTGGCGTGAACCTGATCGGCGAATACAACATCGCCGGCGAAATGTGGGATATTGAGAAGCTGATGAACAGCGCAGGGATCGCTGTGACTTCACGCATCACCGGCGATGCCAGATATAAGGAAATTGCCTGGGCGCACCGGGCCAGGGTGAACATGGTCGTCTGCAGCCGGGCGCTGCTGGGACTCGCTAGGGAGATGGAGTCAAGATACGGAATTCCGTATTTCGAAGGCTCCTTCTACGGGGCGAAGGAGACAACTTATTCGCTGCGCCAGATGGCTTATCTGATGAATGACAGGGACATGGAGCGCCGGGTGGACCGGCTCACCGAGCGGGAGGAGAACCGTCTGGCCCAGGACCTGCGGCCTTACCGCAAGCTGCTTAAAGGCAAAAAGGCTGTGCTGTATACCGGCGGTGTTAAAAGCTGGTCGGTAATCTCCGCGCTCAAGGAGCTTGGGGTACAGGTGGTCGGCGTCGGCACAAATAAAAGCACGGAGGATGATGTGCGCCGGATTGCAGACCGGGTAGGCGATGACACGGAGTATATCCCGGAAGGCGGGGCCAGCCGGATTCTGAAGACGGTAAAGGAACGTAAGGCTGATATCATGATCGCCGGCGGGCGCAATATGTATGTGGCCATGAAGGAGCAGATCCCGTTCATCGACATCAACCAGGAGCGGCATAAAGCCTATGCCGGCTATGAGGGCCTGCTGCGGCTGGCCAAGGAGCTTACGTACTCCCTGGCGAATCCGGTCTGGAAGCTGGCGGCAAGCCCTGCTCCATGGGATAGGGAGGCACCGCCGTATGACCGTTAACAGAAGGAAGAAGCCGGCTGCGGTTAATCCGGTCAAGATTGGCCAGTCGCTCGGCGCAGTACTGGCGCTGCAGGGCTGCTACCGGGCTATGCCGCTGATCCACGGCTCACAGGGCTGCTCCGCTTTTCCCAAGGCGCTGCTGACCCGGCATTTCCGGGAGCCGATTGCCGTACAGACCTCGGCGCTGCAGGAGATGGATGTGATTTTCGATGCGAACCGCAATCTGGAAGAGGCGCTGAACATCGTGCTGAGCAAGCACCGCCCCGATATTATCGGGATTGTCGGCACAGAGCTTACCGACGTCGCCGGAGTGGATTACCAGACCATGCTCAAGACCTACAAGCGGGAGCGGAATATGCGCGGCGGACTGGCTTTTGCTGTCGTGCTGCCGGACTTCAGAGGTTCGCTGGAGTCGGGATTCAGCAGCGCGGTGGAGGCAATGATTGATGAATTGATCCAGCAGGTGGGACACCGGGGTTCAAGAAACGTGAACACCCGGCAGATCACACTGCTTCCGGGTTCATTTCTCACCCCGGCAGACGTGATGGAGCTCAAGGAGATGATCTCTTCCTTCGGGTTCGATGTCATCTCAGTGCCGGATATCTCCACTTCTCTCTCCGGACATCTGCTGACAGGCTTCTCCCCGCTGACCAGAGGCGGGGTACCGCTGGATTCCATGCTGCAGAGCCTGCAATCCGGACTGACCATTGCCGTAGGGGGCAGCATGGAACGACCGGCGAGAAGGCTGCATAATGCGCTTGGCACGCCATACAAGGTGTTCAGCGGAGCCATGGGACTTAAGGCCACTGATGAGCTGCTGCATTTTCTGCATCAGATCAGCGGAGAACCGGTTCCGCTCCGTTACTGCTGGCAGCGGGAGAATCTGCTTGATGGCATGCTGGACGCGCATTTCCAGTTCGCCGGCATATCGGCGGTGGCAGCGCTGGAGCCGGATCACCTCTATTCGGTATCCGGGTGGCTGGAGGAGCTCGGCGTGGAGCAGAAGGCGCTCATAGCTTCCTATGAGACACCGCTCGTTGCCGGAATGGAACGCGAGGTGTGGATCGGGGATCTGGATGATGCCGAAGTGCTGGGCAAAGGTGCAGATCTGTGGATCAGCAGCTCGCATGGCATTGCCGGAGCCGGCCGGATTGAAGCTGCCTTTATGCCGGCCGGATTTCCGGTCTGGAGCGAGCTTGGCGCTTATATGTCAGTCTCGGTCGGCTACAGGGGAGCGATGGAATGGAGCAACAAGGCAGGCAATCTCTTAATGCGAAGGGAGGCGGAGCGCCGTGAAAGTAGCGTTCGCCACAGATGATGGAAGCCGGGTGAATGCCCATTTCGGACAGAGCCCGATGTTCGCTGTCTATAATGTTACGAAGAACGGCGGGGAATTCCTGGAGCTGCGCCGGCTGCCGGTAGTACTCAATCAGGACGAAGCGGGCAAAATAGACAGCCGCCTTGAAGCAGTCAGTGACTGCACACTGCTGTTCATCATGCAGATTGGCGCTTCAGCGGCTGCGCGGGTGACACGGCGCAAGATTATGCCGGTCAAGGTGCCGCATGGCAGTCCGATAGAGGAGCAGGTGAAGCGGCTCGCCGAAATGCTGCAGGGCAAGCCGCCGATGTGGCTGGCTAAGGTACTGCGGGCTGAGGCGGATGACATACGCGAAGGGGAGGATGCAGATGGAACCCATGGCTAAAGAAGCCGCGGCTTTTGGGGAGACGGTTGTCCGTGAAGTCCGTGCGCTGAAGAACCGCAGACGGGGAACCCCACGGGAAGTGGATCCTGAGACGGCGGATGCATTTGTCCGCCGTTTGTGCAGCCTTCTGGATGCCGGGGATTACTTCGGAAGATTATCATCTTTAACGCCGCAGGGCAAAATCGCGCAGCAGTTTCTGGCTTCCATTGCAGACCGGGAGCAGTCTGATTTCAATTGCGCGGTCTCGCCGAAGGTCCGTCAGCAGGTTCCGCTGGTCTTTCAGGCGGCAGCGGGAGTCATGGAGGAAAAAAGCGGGGCGTTGGTTCAGAGCACAGCGGAGATTAACGGTGAGGGTTTTGGCCGGGGACTGCTGTACAGCGGGCGTGTCATTCTGGTTCTGAAGAGCCTGCGCGCCGGCTTTCCTTTCCCGTTCACCTCGGAAGAGAAGCTGATCCGTTACGGGGTGGAATGCATTGAGGAGGGCCTATGCTTTTTGAATAAATACAAGGAGGTCACGGCCCTTCACGGTTTGTTAAGCCTGGAAGGCTAGGGACGAAAATTAATTATCAGTCACAGGGGTGAGGGCCGGATGGAGCAGCTTGCCGCAGATTTGGAGAGCATGCGGTATGCCCGGCAGCTGAAGCTGCTGGGTGAACAGGGACAGCGTGCGCTGAAGGATGCTGCAGTGATGGTGGCGGGAATCGGCGGCTTGGGGGGGACAGCGGCACTGTATCTGGCGGCGGCCGGAGTGGGTAAGCTGATTCTTGCCCATGAGGGAGTCATTGCGGAGCCGGATCTCAACCGCCAGATTCTGATGGACAGCGGGCATCTGGGCATGGAAAGAATGAGCACAGCCATAGCCCATCTGCAGCGCCTGAATCCGCATGTGGAGATCGAAGGCTACAATGCACGGGTTGAATATCCCGCGGCAAAGCCGTGGGTGGAAGAGGCGGATATAGTCATCGACGCCCGTTATGATTTTCCGGAACGGTATGCCTTGAACCGGCTGTGTGTGGATACCGGAACACCTATGGTAGAGGCTGCGATGTACGGGTTCGAAGTATCGCTCACGACGATGATTCCAGGTGTAACGCCATGTCTTGAATGTCTGTACCCGGATCTGCAGCCGCAGTGGGAGCCGCTGGGCTTTCCGGTGCTGGGGGCAACCTCGGGAATTGCCGGTTGTCTGGCCGCATTGGAGGCCGTAAAATGGATTACAGGGGTAGGGACAACTTATGCGGGCGTAATGCATCGCTTCAGCTCACTCGACTTCGCCTGTTACAGCGTCACTATTACCCGTAATCCGGGCTGCGCTTGCTGCGGAGAAGGAGGTACACCGTGAAAAGTCTCAAGTTATGTGACACGACACTGAGGGACGGGGAACAGGCGGCTGGAGTATCATTCACGCGGGCGGAAAAGCTGGAAATCGCAAAGTTGCTGTCGGAGTGCGGAGTAGAACAGGCAGAGGTAGGCATTCCTGCAATGGGCAAGCGGGAGCAGGAGGATATCGCGGCCATAGCGGAGCTGGGGCTTCCGATGAAGCTGATGACCTGGAACCGCTCGGTGGCCGGGGATATCGACAAGGCCCGGAGCACCGGGGTGAACTGGTGCCATGTCTCCATTCCGGTTTCGGAGATTCAGCTGCACGGCAAGCTCGGGCTGACACCGGCCGAAGGGCTGAACAAGCTGCTGCGTGCAGCGGAATACGGCCTGCGGCAGGGCATGACGGTGTCGGCCGGTCTGGAGGATTCCTCCAGGGCGGATATGGGGTTTCTGATTGAGACCGTGAATACCCTGCACCGTGAAGGGATCACAAGGTTCCGGTATGCGGATACGGTGTCCGCCCATCATCCGGGACAAATGGCAGAGCGTGTGGGCATGCTGCTGGGCAACGTGCCCTCTGATGTGGAGCTGGAGGTGCACTGCCACAATGATTTCGGGCTGGCCACGGCCAACACGCTGAGCGGCATTGCAGCCGGGGCAGTCTGGGCCAGTACTACGGTGGCCGGTATAGGTGAACGGACCGGCAACGCGGCCATGGAGGAAGTTGCCATGGCCTGGCGCTTTTTATACGGCGGCGAATGCGGTGTAAGGCTGGACCGGCTGAAGCTTTTGGCTGACAAGGTCCTTGCCGCTTCGGGCCGCAGTGTCGGCGACGCCAAGGCGATTGTCGGCGAGCTGGCGTTTACCCATGAGTCGGGCATTCATGTGGACGGGCTGATAAAGGAGAAGTCGACCTACCAGACTTTTGACCCGGCAGAGCTGGGCCGGGCCCACCGTTTTGTGCTCGGGAAGCATTCCGGCTCCGGCGGTGTGACCCATGTCCTGGAGCAGCGGGGGCTGACGATCACCGAGGAGACGGCGGCACGGCTGCTGGAGAAGGTGCGGGAATATGCGGAAGCCAGTAAGGGCCATGTACCGGAGTATATGCTGGTGCAGTGGCTGATGGAAGAGCAGCAGCGGACCCATAATATGATGTGGGGCTAGAATATATCAAATGGATGCAATGTATCGTTGCCGGTGCAAGCAGCAGACTATTCCCGTGAGGGCAGTTGCTGCTTGCTTTTTTTGCGGGAAATGCAGTTCTTACGGCAGCCTGTCTTGCATCCCCGGTAACAAGCCTCTACAATCTTTTGAAGGAAACCATAAACAAGAGAGACTAAGGAGAACAGCTGACCATGACTGTAAAAACGATCTTTTTTGACATTGACGGCACCATTTACGATGAAGACAAGCAAATTCCTTCTTCCACGCGGGAAGCCATTGCGGAACTGAAGAGACGGGGCCACAATGTGGCAATTGCCACCGGAAGAGCACCCTATATGTTCAAGGAGCTGCGTGAAGAGCTGGGGATTGATTCCTATGTATCGCTTAACGGACAGTATGTGGTGTTTGAGGGGAAAGTGGTGTACAGCAATGCGCTGGATACGGAGCTGCTGAAGGAGCTGACCCTGTTTGCAGAGAAGCATGACCATCCGGTAGGTTATATCGATGATGTTGACATGAAAGTAAGCGTTGCGGAGCATGAGTATATCACTACGAGCATCGGAACGCTAAAGCTGGCTTTTCCGACGCATGATGCGGAGTATTTTTTGCAGAATCCGATTTATCAGGCACTGGTCTTCTGCCAGCCGGAGAGCCAGGAGATGTATGCTGCAGCGTATCCCGCCTTTAATTTCGTCCGCTGGCACCCGCTTTGTATGGATGTGCTGCCGGGGAACGGCTCCAAGGCGGAGGGGATCGCTGAAATGATGAAGGCGCTCGGGGTGCAGAAGGAGGATATCTATGCCTTTGGGGACGGTCTGAATGATCTGGAAATGCTGAGCTTTGTCGGCCACGGGATTGCGATGGGCAATGCGGAGGAGGAAGCCAAGGCAGCCGCCCGTTATGTAACAAAACATGTGAGCGAGGACGGGATTCTGGAAGGGCTGAAAATGGTGGGGCTGCTGTAGCCCGGCGGGCTTGAGGCGTGCAACCTTCCCCCGGCCGTTACGTCAATAGGATGAACAGCAGGATACTTGAGGAAGCGGGGGAAGGCGATGTACCGGAGGAATATACTGCTTCTGCTAATATGCTTATTGATGCTTACCGGCTGCGGCCATTCGGATGAGGCTGGCGGGGCCAGGGCAGGAATACTTACGGCTGAGGAGATTGTTGCTGCTTTTGAAGGCCGGGGGCTGGAGGTGACGCAGGCGGATGTGCGGCCGCAGAGTATTTTTCAGAGGGAGCTGAACGGACAGGAGCCGCTGGTGTTTCTTTTGAATGGCGACGAGATATCCCTCTACCCGTTCCCTTCGGCTGAAGAGCGAGAAGCGGGTATGGAGGATTTTGAACAGCACACCAGGACGGCGGATCCCGTTCCGTACAAGGTTTATCAGGAGGGTTCGCTGCTGCTGTATTACGTTCAGGATTTCGGCCAGGCTGTAGAGCAGGAGCTGGATGCCAAGATTAAAGGGGCGGTTGCAGACCTTCTCCTGCTGGCGGATCCGGAGGCTTAAATCACAAAGATGATGTCATGTTTTAACCGGATTTTTGTTATTGGTCTTAAGTTCTGTGGTTAAGATATATTAATATGTCTGCAAAAAAACAGAACAGGAACCGAAGTGGAGGGAAGGCCAGTGAACCCCAAATGGTGGAAGGAAAGTGTGGCTTACCAGATTTACCCGATCAGCTTCATGGACAGTAACGGCGACGGTATTGGCGATCTGCGCGGCATCATATCCAAGCTCGATTATCTGAAGGATCTCGGTGTCGATGTCATCTGGGTCTGTCCGATTTATAAATCGCCGAACCATGATAACGGTTATGATATCAGTGATTACTGCGACATAATGAAGGAATTCGGGACGATGGCGGATTTTGACGTGATGCTCCGGGAGATGCATTTGCGAGGGATGAAGCTGATGATGGATCTCGTGCTGAATCATACCTCCCATGAGCACCCCTGGTTCATTGAATCAAGGAGCTCGAAGGACAATCCCAAACGCGACTATTATATATGGAAAAAAGCCAAAAACGGCGGGCCCCCGAACAACTGGGAATCCTATTTCAGCGGCTCGGTCTGGGAGCTGGACCCGGCAACGGATGAATATTATTTGCATCTGTACTCCAAATACCAGCCTGATTTGAACTGGGAGAATCCCGTTGTGATTGAAAAGCTGCATGATATGGTGGAGTGGTGGCTGAAAAAAGGCGTCGACGGTTTCCGGTTTGATGCCATTTCCCACATTGTGAAAGAGGAAGGGTTTCCGGATGCGCATAACCCCGAAGGAACTGCGACCGTCCGCGCGTATGAGAAGTTCTCCAACCTGGCGGATGTCCATACCCTGCTGCAGAATCTGAACGATAAGGTGCTGTACTTCTACGATATTATGACAGTCGGCGAAACCTCGGGCCTCGGGCCGGAGCAGGCGCTGGATTATGTCGGTGACGGTCGCCGCGAGCTGAATATGACCTTCCAGTTCGAGCATATGAATATCGATTGTGCGGCACCGGGCGCGGGAAGATGGGATACGGTCGCATGGAGTCTGCTTGAGCTCAAAAAAATCATCAGCAACTGGCAGACCGTCCTGCATAACAAAGGCTGGAACGCCAACTATCTGTGCAACCATGACCAGCCCCGGTCGGTTTCGCGGTTCGGCAATGATCTGTACTACCGTGTTCCTTCGGCCAAAATGCTGGCGACCTTCATTCATATGCTCGAGGGAACGCCCTATATTTATCAGGGTGAGGAAATCGGGATGACGAATGTCTCCTTTGAGTCCATCGATGACTACCGGGACGTCGAAACGCTGAATTATTATGAGGAAAAGCGCAACCAGGGGCTTCCCGAAGCCCAGATCATGTCCAATATCCATAAAAAAAGCCGGGACAACGCCCGCACCCCGATGCAGTGGGATGACAGCGAGAATGGCGGCTTCACCACAGGTGTGCCGTGGATCCGGGTGAATTCCAATTCGCAGGAGATCAATGTGGCGAATGCGCTTAAGGATCCCGATTCCATCTATCATTATTATAAGAAGCTGATTGCGCTGAGAAAGACGCATAAGGTGATTGTATATGGTGAATACAGCCTGCTGCTGGAGGACCATCCGGAGATTTACGCCTATACCCGGACGCTGGAGGATGAGCGGCTGCTCGTGATCCTTAATTTCTTTGAGCATGAGCCGGTCTTTGAACTGCCTGAAGGCTTCGATGCCGGAAAGCAGGAGCTGCTGATCTCCAACTATCCGCCAGCCAAAGAGGATGATCTCCGGAATCTGAAGCTCCGCCCGTATGAAGCCAGAGTCTATCTGCAGCGCCAAATTTAATAAATCAGTTGGATGACAAGAGTTGCCACGGCGCGGGAAGTATGGCGAAATGGCAACTTTTGTTTCAGATCACTGCAAAAGACGGTACAATGGCTTTACATTGTCATACATAGAGAGAGTTTGCAGGAGTCTGACTGCGGGAGGAGACGGGGAAGATGAGCGAATGGTATGAGAAGAGCTTCGGAGAGGATTATCTGATCGTATACAGGCACAGGGATTTCAGCGGGGCGAGGCACGAGGTGGAGAAGATGATAGGCTGGCTTGGCCTGCCGGAAGGCTCCAGGGTGCTGGATCTCTGCTGCGGCATGGGCCGCCATTCGCTGGCATTGGCTGAAGCAGGTTACAAGGTTACCGGTGTGGATCTCTCAGAGACGCTTCTGGCAGAGGCGCGTTCCCAGAAAGGCGCGGAGGCGGTGACCTGGATGCGTTCCGATATGCGGGAGCTGCCGCTTGCGGGCGGCTTCGATGCCGTGGTTAATCTGTTCACTTCCTTTGGCTACTTTGAGAAGGATGAGGAGCAGGTCAAAGTGCTGCGGGAAATTCAGCGGATGCTGAGACCGGGCGGTAAATTCATTATTGATTTTCTGAATCCCGAGCATGTCATCCGCCATCTGGTGCCCCATTCCGTCCGCGAGGAGCACGGGGTGCTGATTGATGAGACCCGCCGGATTGAAGACGGATATGTCAAAAAGGATATTGTGCTAACCACAGGGCCTGAAGGGGAGCCGCGCCGCTATCATGAACGGGTAAAGCTTTACACACGGGAGCAGTTCAGCGAGATGATTGCCGCGGCCGGGCTGCAGCTGGATGAGGTGCACGGAAGCTATGATGAGGAGAAGTATGTTCCGGAGCACTCGGCAAGGATGATTTTCAGGGGAGTGCGGCCTTAGATGGTATCAGGAAAAAGACTCAGAGAAGGCGGCGATAGCTCCATGCAGCAGGCGGAGATGACATCATGGGAGGGCGGCATTCTGCAGGTATCGGTGCCGATGGACCCTCCTCTGCGTCAGGTGAACAGCTATATCCTGACCGGGCCGGACGGCCGAATTACGGTCGTTGATCCGGGCCCGCACAAGCCGGAGGCAGAGCTTGCCTGGCAGGCCGTGCTGGCAGAGCTGGACCTGACCTGGGATAAGGTCAGGGAGATTGTAGTGACCCATCACCACCCCGACCATTACGGGCTTGCGGGCTGGATGCAGGCCGCAAGCGGCGGGAGGGTGTGGATGACGGAGCGGGCCCATGCCGAGGCCCGGATGAGCTGGGGCACGGGGGCGAGTCTGAACGAGACGCTGCCGCAGCTGTTCCTCCGCCACGGCATGCCGGAGGAGACGGTCCAGGGGGTCAGGGAGCATCTGGAGAGCTTCCTGATCCAGGTTACGCCGCAGCCGGAAGTCAGCTATATCGATACTGCGGCGCCGTTTGTGCTGGGCGGCCGGGCGTGGAGGCCGCTTACGACCGGCGGCCATGCGCCGGGCCATGTGTCTTTGTATGAGGCCGCCAGCGGGCTGATCCTCTGCGGCGATGCTGTGCTGCCGCAGATTTCGCCCAATGTCGGCCTGCAGCCCGGCAGCGATCCGCAGCCGCTGCGGACCTTTATGGAGGGGCTGCGTGAGCTGCGCAGCCTCGGGGTTACCCGTGCGTTCCCGGGGCACCGGGTACCGTTCACGGGCTTTGCGGAGCGGGCGGACAGCCTGCTCCGGCACCATGAGGAGCGGCTGGACACCGTCAGCCGCCTGCTGGAAGGCGGACCGCTGAGCGGGTTCGCCGTGTGCCAGGCGCTGTTCCGCAGCCGCGTGAGCAGCGCGCACCAGATGCGCTTTGCCATGAGCGAAACGCTGGCGCATCTCACTGAGCTGGTCCGCCGGGAGCGGGCGGCGGAGGTGGAGCCCGCAGGGGACGGGATTATCCTGTATGCGGCGCTGAACTGAAGGATCGACCGTTCAGAACGGTAGCTGCTGACCTTAAGCATGATGGGATGTACTAACGTAAAGAAGCCATGCTGCACATGGGGGAGCAGGAGACTGCTGCTTCCCATGTGCGGCATGGCTTTTTAGCTTGATCGTGGTTCTTGGCGTTTAATCCGGCTATTAGTTTGGCTGCTGGTTGCTGTGGTTGGTATATAGGCAGCTTCATTCCGTTCGGGTAACTTTATGGTTACCCGTTACAGGACCGGTTTGATATAGTTGTACTTATAGTTGTACTTCGTACAGTTAAAAGCTCTGTTACTCGCTCGCTCCCAGGTTTAATTGCATTCTCTACAGCTAAATTTCAGCAAAACAGCCTATTTAGAGTAAAAGTGAATATTTAAATGTACGTTCTGCAATTAAACAACAAATTAGTGGTCTGTCTACTCAAAATAAGTGTACAAAATACAGCTAAGTTCCTGGAGCACCGGGCTCCCAGACCCCAATGCTAAATTTATCGCCGTCTATTGCAAGCTCCACGTGTACGCTGCACCGTACTTTCGCCGATCCGCAGGCCACGGCCAGCAACACTAACTTATAGACAATGTTACTCTTCGGACCAACGCTGATTCAACGAACCTACGTCACTCCCCGAGCTACCGCCAGCAACACCAACTTACTAACAATGTTACTCTTCGGACCAACGCTGATTCAACGAACATACGTCACTCCCCGAGCTACCGCCAGCAACACCAACTTACTAACAATGTTACTCTTCGGACCAACGCTGATTCAACGAACATACGTCACTCCCCCAGCTACCGCCAGCAACACCAACTTACTAACAATGTAACTCTTCAGACCAACGCTGATTCAACGAACATACGTCACTCCCCGAGCAACCGCCAGCAAACACTAACTTGCTGACAGTGTAACGCTTCGGACCAACGCTGATTCAACGAACCTACGTCACTCCCCGAGCTACCGCCAGCAACACCAACTTACTAACAGTGTAACGCTTCGGACCAACGCTGATTCAACGAACCTACGTCACTCCCCGAGCTACCGCCAGCAACACCAACTTACTAACAATGTTACTCTTCAGACCAACGCTGATTCAACGAACCTACGTCACTCCCCGAGCTCCGCCAGCAACACCAACTTACTGGCAATGTTACTCTTCGGACCAACGCTGATTCAACGAACCTACGTCACTCCCCGAGCTACCGCCAGCAACACCAACTTACTAACAATGTTACTCTTCGGACCAACACTGACTCAACGAACATACGTCACTCCCCGAGCAACCGCCAGCAAACACTAACTTACTGACAATGTAACTCCTCGGATCAACGCTGATTCAACGAACATACGTCACTCCCCGAGCAACCGCCAGCAAACACTAACTTACTGACCATGCTAATCTTCGGGTCGACGCAAATTCAGCAATCCCGCGAACATTCCTCAAACCGTCGTAGCCTCACCAATCCAGTCTGGCCGCTCAAGTTAACACCGTACGCCTGCATGTCTGTTTTTATTCTATCCTATCCTTACCCTCCAGCTTTCTGGCGGCCTCTTCGGCATCTTCCGGCACGTGTGGCTCACCGAGTTCCTTTTCGCGCTCAGCCTGTTTGCGGTGGGCGATCCGGCTGCTGGCGGCAGCGGCGACTGCGCCGACGATGTCGTCGAGGAAGGTGTGGATTTGTCCGGTTGTTTTGTCGTTCAGCCGCTCGAGTACACCGGGCTTCAGCTTGTCCACATATCCGTAGTTGGTGAAGCCGATACTGCCGTATACATTGACAATGGAAAAGGCCAGAATCTCATCGACTCCATACAGCCCTTCATCATGTTCAATCATATCCTGCAGCGGAGGGAAGAGCTTGCCTTCCTCGGCCAGCACATCAAGCTGGATGCCAGTAAGCACAGCATTCTGGACTTCACGTTTACTCAGTACCATCTCCACGTTATGGATACATTCCTCCATCGTCAGATCCGGATAGTATTTCTGCTGCAGCAGCATGACCAGCTCGGCAATTTCCGCCACAGTTACCCCGCGTATATGCATCCACTGCTTGGTGGCCTCGGCCACTGCCTTGCTGTTAAGGCTGTAGGGAATTTTCTCAATAGTCATCTTCGTCACCCCTAAGGTAGTAGTTTTATTTTGCTAAAATATATTACCCTAATTCGGCACTGGCGGCTTAGGGAACGTGTACAAATAAAGCTAAGTGGAATTTCTCCGTCTAATTCTCTGATAAGCACTGGTAATACAAATTTTATTGGAAAAACTCCACTTAAATGTACTGGAAAAGCCACCAGAGGCCTTTACCTGCCCGAATAACTGGAGGATTTCCAACTAAAGCTCATAAACGATGAAAAAGACCGGATTAGACGGAGGAAATCCAACTAAGCTCTTTAGCTGTAACATTCCCACTGAAGCAGACTCTCTGCACACCTATATGGCAAGGATTCTGCCTTGATTCCTCGCCTGTAAAACACTTACCGCTCTCCGCACAGCCTTTGTCCGAATATTTTGGATAAGCTGTGTTATTTTTTGGACAAAGGGCTCGTATACATAGCAGTACCAACTGACATTAGCTTTTGAAAGGGGTAATGATTAGATGCAACATAAGAAACATAAGAAGCCTATGAAACAAATCCGCGGGTTGTCCGCGGCTTGCCTGCTGGCGGTTCCCCTGACATTGTCCGGCTGCGGCCTGTTCGGCTCGGAATCGGCAGCGGTCGATCCGCCCCCGGGTGAGGTGGAGGCACAAATGCTGGAGTTCAGCGAGAATAACACGCTTGATTCCGGAGTGTTTGCGCCGGTCACAGAAGACAGCACGGAAACTGCGGCCGTAGAGGGTTCCGCTACTGCAGAGGATTCCGCTGCCGTAGACGATTCGGCTGCTGCAGAGGATTCCGCTGCAGCAGCAGATAGCCCTGCCGATACTGAAACAGCAGCGGCGGCTGGCGAACGGACAACAGTCTTCCTGGAGGACGGCAACGGTCTCCTCGCACCCGTATCGCTGAGCCTGCCGGAAGGTGACAAAGTTACGATGCTCAAGGATTCCATCACGGCACTGGTAAGCAAGGGCACCCTGGCCGCAGCCCTGCCTGAAGGCTTCCAGGCGGTGCTTCCTGCCGGAACAGAAGTGAAAAATGTTTCGGTAGACAAGTCAAACTTGGCCGTTGTTGAATTTAACGCCTCTTTTAATGACTACGAGCCCCGGGATGAACGTAAAATCCTCGAAGCCATCACCTGGACGCTGACCGGCCAGGAAGGCATTGAAGGCGTCCAGCTCTGGGTGGACGGCAAAAAGCTGACCGAGATGCCGCTGCAGGGCATTCCGCTGGACCGTCCGCTGTCACGCACCATGGGCATCAATTTGCCGAAGCACGGGCCGATGCTGATGAACTCAAGCGCGGTAACGGTTTATTTTTCCGCACAGGCGCCTGACGGTATTCATCAGTATTATGTTCCGGTTACACGATTTGTACCCGCAGGGGAAGAACCTGTGAAGGCAGCGCTGAATGAGCTGATCGCCGGACCTGATTCCAATAACGGTCTTGAAATGGTTATGACCCAGGGAACGGTACTGGATTCCATCGAAGCGGGGCAGAACGGTGTAGTCACTGTATCGCTTAAGGACGATATGTTTGCAGACGGCCAAAATGTGCCTGAGGAGATGCTGGAATCAGTCGTGCTTACGGTGGCCCAGAATGCCGGAGATGCACCGGTTCAGATCCGTCTGAACGGTCTGGATACGGTTACCGGAACGAACAAGGTGGACTACGGCAAGCCGGTATCCGCACCTGAGTATGTCAACGTTCTGCCTTTATAAAATTAAACCGCAGGCTCAAAAAGATGCTTTTGCGTCTTCTCTTTGGTAGAATAAAGCTTGCCAATAAGAAACGGATAATGTCCCGGACCAGGGATGTTATCCGTTTTATGCGGAAATACCGCAATTCTACCCAAGATGCAGGAGGCAAATAATGATGAGATCAAACGGGCGAAACGACGACCAGCTGCGGCCGCTGACTATAACAACCGAGACGAATAAATATGCCGAGGGCTCCGTAATTATTGAAATGGGAGATACCAAGGTCATCTGTACAGCAACAGTAGATGAAAAAGTCCCGCCGTTCCTCAAGGGACAGGGAAAAGGCTGGGTAACCGCCGAATATTCGATGCTTCCCCGGGCCACGCAGACACGCAACCAGCGTGAAGCCGCACGCGGCAAGCTGACCGGACGGACGATGGAAATTCAGCGTCTGATCGGACGGGCACTCCGTTCCGTAGTGAATCTGCAGGCGCTTGGCGAACGCAGCATCACACTGGACTGCGATGTTATTCAGGCGGATGGGGGGACACGGACGGCTTCGATTACCGGTGCTTTTGTAGCTATGGCTTTTGCCATCAACAAAATCGCGCTTCAGCACAAGCTGAGCGTATTCCCGATTACAGACTACCTTGGGGCGATCAGTGTCGGTGTGGTAGGCGACAAAGCACTGCTGGACCTGAATTATGAGGAAGATTCCAAGGCGAAGGTCGATATGAATGTGGTGATGACGGGCAGCGGTGCGTTTGTTGAACTGCAGGGTACCGGGGAGGAACGTCCGTTCACCCGCCAGGAGCTGGACCAGCTGCTGGGTCTTGGAGAGAAGGGGATCTACGAGCTGATCGCCGTGCAAAAGGAAGTGCTGGGCCCGATCGCACTCAAAATTAATTCCGGCTTGCCGGGACAAGAGGTGTAATATGAGCTCAGGCGGCGGAATTCTGATTGTTGCGACGAAGAATAAAGGCAAGGTGCGGGAGTTTCAGCATGCTTTTGCGCCGCTTGGACTGACTGTGAAGAGCATGTTCGATTATCCGGAACTGCCGGATGTCGTCGAGGACGGGGAGACCTTTGCCCAAAATGCTTTCAAAAAGTCAAAAGCCGTAGGCGATGCCCTCGGACTGCCGGTGCTCGCGGATGATTCCGGGCTGTGTGTGGATGCCCTCGACGGCAAACCGGGTGTCTACTCCGCACGTTATGCGGGAGAAGGAGCCGAAGACGGCGAGAATAACCTGAAGCTGCTGAGTGAGCTGGAACGGCTGAAACAGGGCGAGGACACCGGTCAGCCGCTGCTCAGCACGGCGCGGTTTGTCTGTGCGTTGTCGCTGTATGATCCGGCTGACGGCCAGGAGCTGACCGCTGAAGGAACGGTGGAAGGCTGGATCACCTCTGAGCCGGCCGGCGGCGGGGGCTTCGGTTATGATCCGCTGTTCTATCTTTCAGAGTATGACAAGACAATGGCAGAGCTTACGCTGGAAGAAAAGCAGAAGATCAGCCACCGGGGAATGGCGCTGCGGCTGCTGACCGGGAAGCTTGCCGCGAAGCAGAACGGATTGTAGTTTTATAAAATACAGAAAAGGGGCTATGCGTGAGCATAGCCCCTTTATATTTGGAAATTCCCGCAAGGCAGCATATAGGACAGCTGAATCAGAAATTATGTTACAGCCAGACTAAGTTCCTGGATGCTGCGCAGTCTGGAAATCCGGACAGGGGAATTACGGCCGTTATATTCCGTTATTGTATCGAGGCTCCCGGCATCCTGGTGGTGAGATACAGCGATCACAATGGAGCGCTGCGATAACTCGGACAATAATTCTGCTACGAGCTGCTGGTTTTCGGGATCGAGAGCCGAAGATATTTCGTCACACAGGTATACATCCGCTTTTTTTAGATTTCTGATCGGCCGTGACGGCCGGAAGGCAGGTCCTACATTCCACAGGATTCTGCAGAATATCAAGGATGTGCATGAAGAGATCAAAATCAATATCCGCGTCAATGTCGACAGAACGAATATCGGCCATGTAGATCAGATTCTGGACCTGCTGGAGGAGCATGGGCTCAGGAACAAAGTGGGCTTTTACATTGCGGCTGTGGATGATTCCGCTAGCTCCTGCGCCAATCCGGACTGCTTTTCTTCTTACGAGTTTTCAGGGGAAGAAATGCAGGTATACCGTAAGGCGCTGCAGCGCGGCTTTAATACGATCCGGATGCGGAGCCGTTTCTCCGTCCAGTTATGTTATTGACCCGCTTGGGGATCTCTATAAGTGCTGGAATGAAATCGGCAGAAAAGACTGCAGTGTCGGAACGGTAAGCGGCGGTGTGAAGTATAATTCGGTTCTTGTTAACTATATGGAATATGATCCTTTCAAGGTCACCAAATGCTCGGACTGTGCGGTACTGCCTGCTTGTCTGGGCGGCTGTCCTTACGTCGCGGCGCTAAAAAAAGATCCCCGCTGTGACTCCATCCGCTATAACGCCAAACATATGATCTGGCTGATTCATGAAGTCAAAGCAGCGGAGCCGTCACCCGTTGCAACTCAACCTGGCCAGAACGTAGAGAAAGGGCACAACAAGCAATATAAAAGGCAATAGATAGGACAGGAGGACGATCTCCCCGCTTTCCCCGCGGCTGAGCTGCATTACCACGGCCATTACCTCCACTGCGCCGGCGATGCAGCACAAGTAGATGAAATTAGACAATCTTTTGGATTCCAGGTAACGGTGAAAGGGCAGCGGAGAGCTTTTAATATATGCATCGAGCTTGGAGTCCATGTCCTGTCTGATGGAGCTGCGGATGAAGTAGATCCCGCTGAATATCAGGACGGTATGAAGGAACAGCACCACCAGGAGCCCCATCCAGGCTTAATTGTATACTCCGCGGTAACCGCCTTCAAACGAGCTGCTGTGAATGACTGTTGTCAGTGTTGTATAGGCTGCATTGCCGGATGGAAACTAAAAAAAGGTTAGTATGGCAAACAGCAGCAGTGTCCATATAAATGTGCGTTTGCGGGTCCGTTCTTTGACCTGCGGAGGGACAAGCTGCAGCTGTCCGGAAACCGACGGTTTGATCATCACAGGCCACCCGCCAATCCGCCATGGCCATCCAGCGGATGGCTTCTGCCGGAGGAATCCTGGACCAGCTGGTTCTGATGCATATAATATAAGTAGACATCTTCAAGCGAAGGCTCTGTTTCAACTGCGTAAGGGGCAGGGCGCGTATAGGACAGGACACGGGTCTCCAGACCCTCACGGTTCATCTGGCTGCCGCCGTAAATATGAGGCACCTTCAGATCTGTCCCGGTGCCCGCCGCCGGAATTCTCCAGACCTTACCGTGAAGGGACTGCTTCAGGGTACGCGAGTCGCCGGAGGCAAGAACCCGGCCCTTTTTCATAATGATAATATGTGTGGCAAGTGCCTCAACATCGGAGACAATATGGGTAGATAATATGACTGTGGACCGTTCGGCATACTTGGCAATCAGCTGCTTGAAGAACACCCGCTCATCCGGGTCGAGACCTACAGTGGGTTCATCCAGCAGCAGGACAGAGGGCTGATTGAGCAGAGCCTGGCCGATGCCGACCCGCTGCTTCATCCCGCCGGAGTAGCTCTGGATCGGCTGGTCGCCGATCCCGGACAGATTAAGAGATTCCAGCAGCTCCTCTACCACAAGGGCAGCTTCCCGTCCCGGCAGACCCTTCATGGCAGCGATGTACATCAGAAATTCCCGTCCGCTCAGGGCAGGGATCAGTCCGATACTCTGGGGAAGATAGCCGAGCCTGCTTTTGTAATAACTGGAGGCTTTATAAACATCCTGGCCCTCATAAAGAATCCGCCCGCCGGACGGCTTATCAATCATGGCGAGAATATTCATCAGAGTGGACTTTCCGGCGCCGTTGGCACCCAGCTGAAGAAAATATAGATATTGTGAAATATAGAACAAAGTTTAATGCAAATCATCACCGATTTAAAAGAAGTTAAAAGCCCTCAAGGAATTAGAAACAAGATAATAATATCCCTATATTATGGAAATTTCCCCCTGGTATAATCCGGTGCTTTGTAAGAGAATAGAATTGCCTTCATACATTTCCATGCCATCCCTCCACACATTGTAAAAGATCCCTCCTGCCAGACATATTTCCTGACACCTATCTACTGACAGCATCAGCAAAGTATCCTCTTGAAGGAGCGAAACACCGGGAAGTGCAGTTTTTGTGCGCTTTTTAAGCTTGTCTATCATCAGGAATGTACGAAGGTTGATAGAAAGGCAGAGTAAAGGCAAATCCGAGCGGGGGGTGAGCGCAGGGGCTTTTTGAACAGGGTGTGTGCTGTGTTTTGAACCTAAGGAGGTAGATACCGAAATGAAGTTCACTAATAACAGATCCCGTAAAAGCTTTACGCTCGGCATCATCGTGGCGATTCTCTTCTCGCTTATTCCGGTTTTTGGCACCAGTGCAAAGACGGTAAGTGCGGCAGCAGACTACAAGATCGTTGGTTATTATGCTTCGTGGGCTGCCTATGGACGGACTTTTAATGTAAGTGATATTGATCCGACCAAAATGAATGTCATCAATTACGCCTTTGCCGATATTTGCTGGAACGGTGTCCATGGCAATCCTGATCCTACCGGTCCGAACCCGGTCACCTGGAGCTGCCAGAATGAACAAGGCCAGACAATCAGTGTGCCTAACGGTACAATTGTGCTTGGCGATCCCTGGATTGATGCCCAAAAAAGCTTCGGCGATGACAAGTGGGATGATCCCATCAAAGGCAACCTGAAACAGCTGTGGAAGCTGAAAGAGCGGAATCCGAATCTCAAAACGGTAATTTCCGTCGGCGGCTGGACCTGGTCGAACCGGTTCTCGGATGTGGCGGCAACGGCAGCTACCCGTGAGGTGTTTGCCAATTCTGCGGTGGATTTCATCCGCAAATACAAAATGGACGGTGTTGATCTGGACTGGGAATACCCTGTAAGCGGAGGGCTGGCCGGCAACAGCGTCAGACCTGAGGACAAAGGGAATTATGTGCTGCTCCTGCAAAAAATCCGTGAAAAACTGAATGCCGCCGGCGCTGCTGACGGCAAAACCTATCTCCTGACGATTGCCTCCGGTGCCTCACCGGCCTATGTTCAAAATAACAACCTTAGCGGCATTGCTGCGGTTGTCGACTGGATTAATATTATGACTTATGACTTTAACGGCAGCTGGAATACAACAACCGGACATAATGCCCCTCTCTACTATGATCCCGCCGCTGCTTCAACAGGATTGACAGAGCCGGCGAATTACAATATCGACAAGGCGGTAACGAGCTATCTGACTGCAGGAGTCCCGGCGGGCAAGCTCGTGCTGGGAATGCCGTTCTACGGCCGCGGATGGGGCGGAGCTCCTGCTGCGAGCAACGGACAGTATCAGGTATCCGCCGGAATCTCCTCTACAGGGACCTGGGAGAAGGGCAACTACGATTTTTATGATCTGGAAGCAAATTATATCAACAAAAACGGCTACACCCGTTACTGGAACAACACCTCCAAGGTTCCTTATCTGTATAATCCGTCCACACAAACCTTCATCAGCTATGATGATGCAGAATCGATCGGTCATAAGGCCAGCTATCTGAAAAGCAAAGGGCTGGCGGGTGCCATGTTCTGGGAGACCAGCGGTGACCGCAACAGAACGCTTACAAACAAGCTGTTCGCCGAGCTTGGCGGCGGGGTGGTTACGCCAACACCGACACCAACTGTTACTCCAACGCCTACCCCTACGCCGTCAGTGACTCCCACGCCAAAGCCTAGCGTCACACCAACAGCAACGCCAACAGCAACACCAACAGTGACTCCGACGCCAAAGCCTAGCGCCACGCCAACAGCAACGCCAACAGTGACTCCGGCGCCAACACCTGGCGCTACACCGACGCCAACCCCGGGTGTATCCGCATGGGCCGCCGGAGTAGCGTATAAAACAGGGGATGTTGTCTCCTACAACGGTGCCACGTATACGTGCAGGCAGTCCCATACCTCGCTGCAGGGCTGGGAGCCGCCTGTTGTACCGGCTCTCTGGCTGCTGAGATAAGAACTCCTGTTTAATATGTAATCCGAAGAGCCTGCAGAGAAGGCATTGCCTTTGCTCTGCAGGCTTTTTTTTGCCGCGGCATGCTTATAGACTTTAACAGAGACGCTCATAAGCTTCCATCCGCTGAAATATAATAACTACATACGCCAGTGCCCATCTTTGACATACTTTGCAACGGATTGCAGTTTATTACGTTATAGGAGTATATAGAGGAAGGTGGTGTGTTGACCGATGGAGGTATGGGTGATTTGGTTGATCGCAGCCGGCATCCTGTTCGTGATTGAAATGATGGTAACCACATTTTACTTGCTGTGGCTCAGTATCGGGGCTTTGGCAGCAGGTCTGGTATCATTGCTGTTTCCGGAGGCTTTTCTGCTGCAGGTGGCCGTTGGCTGTGCCGCTGCACTGCTGCTGACGCTGTTCTCGAAGCCGCTGGTGGCGAGATTCCGCAGTTCCCGGGGGTTCAAGGATACAGGGACAGAAATCGTAGGCAGACAGGGAATTGTGGTGGAGCCGATTGAGATGGGCCGTTACGGCCAGGTCAAGATAGGCGGGGATACCTGGAGCGCAACCTCTGTTCAGGCACTGAAGAAGGATGAGGTAGTCAGAGTGATCCGAAGAGGCAACACTATTATTGAAGTAGAGCGATGGGGGGATATGTACTGATGGAATGGGCGATTATCGGTATTATTGTGGTTGTAGTCGTAGTTTTTATTGCACTGACGATCAAAATTGTACCGCAGCAAAGAGTAGGTGTTGTAGAACGTCTGGGTAAATTCAACCGCCTGCTTACACCGGGGCTGAATATTCTGATTCCGGTAATTGATCAGGTGCGCACGTATCATGATTTGCGGATTCAGCAGGCGAATGTTCCGCCGCAGACGGTAATTACGAAGGATAATGTTCAGGTGCAGATCGATACGATTATTTTCTACCAGGTCGTTGGCCCGGAAGAAGCAACTTACGGAATTTCCGATTATGTATACGGTGTCCGCAACATCTCTACGGCAACAATGCGGCAGATTATCGGTAAGCTGGAGCTGGATGAAACCTTGTCCGGCCGGGAAAAAATCTCCTCGGACATCCGTCTCGCCCTCGATGAAGCGACTGAGAAGTGGGGCGTGCGGATCGAGCGCGTCGAAGTGATCGACATCAAGCCGCCGCTGGATATCCAGGAGGCGATGGATAAACAGATGAAGGCAGAGCGCAGTAAACGGGCGATTGTACTTGAGGCGGAAGCTGCCAAGCAGGATATGATCCTGCGGGCCGAAGGTGACAAGCAGAGTAAGATTCTGAAGGCGGAAGGGGACAAGGAAGCCCGGATCCGTCAGGCGGAAGGCCTGCGGCAGGCGCAGGAGCTGGAAGCGCTGGGTCAGGCCAAAGCGATCGAAGCGGTCGCCGAAGCCGAGAAGGCGCGGATTGCACTGATCAGCACCGCGGGGCTGGATGAGCGGGTGCTGGCTTACCAGTCTTTTGAAGCGTTGACCGATATATCGAAGGGTGCAGCGAACAAGGTGTTCCTGCCGACCAGCGCCGTCGAGACATTGGGCAGCCTGGGGGCCATCGCCGAGGTGTTCAAGTCCGGCAAGGACGGCAAGTAAGCCGGGAGTATTAGACAAATGCGGCACATTCCGTTAAAGTAAAAGCACATTGGTGTGTATATTTACTTTAAGGAGAAGATACTGTGACGCACAAAGAAATTTCCCCGCTGGTGGAAGCGCTGGGGCTGCAGCCTCACGTTGAAGGCGGATGGTACAAGAGACTTTGGAATTCATCCTTTGAAATCCCGCACGATACGCTGGGCGGCAGCTATTCCGGACCGAGAGCCTCGGCTTCGTCCATCTACTTCCTGCTTCATCCGGGTGAGACCTCGGAATGGCACACGGTGCTGTCTTCGGAAATCTGGCTGTGGCATTCGGGCAGCCCGATCGTACTGAGTCTGGGCGGCAGCGGCGACAAGCCGGAAGACGTCACAGAGGTCATCCTCGGCATCGACATCGCAGCCGGACAGCAGCCCCAGGTGGTAATTCCGGAAGGCGTATGGCAGGCTGCACGGGTACTCGGCGATGAGCCTGTACTGGTCTCCTGCATTGTATCTCCGGAGTTCCATTTTGACGATTTCAAGATGATCGAGAAGTAAGGCGGATTACAGAAGAAGCGCCGGCTGCAGATGCAGGGGCGCTTTTTTGCTGCGTGTACAGATTTCGTAATTCAACAGGTGTGACAAAATCCGCTTCACAAAAATGTGATAATACGTAGCAGGAATTCCTCCATCTAATTTTAACCTTTTTCCTGATTTATGAGATTTAATTGGAAATACTCCGGCTATTCAGGCGGATACAGGCCTTTAGTGACTAAATTAGTCTAGTTAAATGGAGATTTTCCCACTAGTATTCATAAAACGCTATTTGACGGAGGATTAGATGGATAAAATCCACTTCGCTTGGTTTGTGTGCGCCTTCTGCGAGAACTATTCAGACCGGATTATTCTAATCGATGCTGAAACGTCTGATCTGGAAGGACCTTCCCCTTTGAAATTCTCAACTTTTCCGTCTTTTTGGTTCCTGCGCAGTCATCTGCTATACTGTTTCTGAACTCTGCATGATTATGAGACCGCTTTTACGGTTAAAGGAAGTTTGATCACACCAATAGGCTTGGAGGGTTAATGATGAGTCAATTAAACGGACCATTTTCAGGTGGACCCACGTTAAATGATGGAGTAACGATGCCGTGGCTGGGGCTGGGCGTATGGCAGACCAAAGACGGCGAAGAGGTTATCAACGCGGTGAAAACAGCAATAGAGACCGGCTACCGCAGCATTGATACGGCGGCCGGTTACAATAATGAAGAAGGCGTCGGACAGGCCATCCGGGAGTGCGGTGTACCACGGGACGAGCTGTTTATCACCACTAAGGTGCGCAATCCCGATCAGGGCTACGAATCAACGCTCAAGGCTTTCGAGGAGAGCCGCAAAAAGCTTGGGCTGGATGTCATCGACCTGTACCTGATCCACTGGCCGGTGGCCGGGAAATACCGGGATACATGGAAAGCGCTGATCCACCTGCAGAAGGAAGGCTTGGTCAAATCGATTGGCGTAAGCAACTTTCAGGTTCATCACCTGCAGGATATTATCGACGATTCCGGCGTGGTACCGGTCGTTAACCAGGTCGAGTTCCATCCGCTGCTTACCCAGCGTGAGCTGCTGAAATTCACGCGCGCGCATGATATTCAGCTGGAGGCCTGGAGCCCGCTGATGCAGGGGAACCTGGATGTGCCGCTGCTGCAGGAGCTGGCCGAGAAATACGGCAGAACCGTAGCGCAGATTGTGCTCCGCTGGGATTTGCAGCAGGGCGTAATCACAATCCCGAAATCGGTGCATGCCGAGCGGATCGTTGAGAATGCCGGCTTCTTCGATTTCACGCTCAGCGATGAAGATGTGAAGGCGATTGAGGATCTGAATCAGAATCACCGGTTCGGTCCGGATCCGGATAATTTTAATTTCTAAGGTATAGATTTATAAAACCGGCACGTCTCCTACTGGAAGCGTGCCGGTTTGCGTTGAGAAGTGAAGTGATGGCTGCATAAAATCGAACCGGAGAATACTGCTCCTTAACCCCTGCGCCAGACCCATCGCTGATAGCTTATGTGAAGTGTAGTAACTTTAAGTGTACTTCCTGCAGTTAAAGAACCGTGAAATAGCGGATTTGGGGCTTTAACTGTATTCTGTACATCTAAAATTGGCTTATTGCCTTCTTGGAGGCTATACGGGGGTTTTTAACTGCAGAGAATGCAATTATAGTCCTTCCTCTACAAAAGTAGCCGGTTTTAATTGCACGATATGCAGTTAAAGCTCAGATGGCGGTCTTGGAGCAGAGTCAACGGAATTCTATGCAACTCTACACGGCTCGGAATGTCCCGTGCGCGCTGTTAACCAATGGACACATTATACTTACGCAGCCAGAGATCCACTTGGGCCAGATAAGCGAACAGCTGCGGGCCGGACATCAGCTGGCCGAACCAGGGCAAATTGCTGGAGGATTCCGGGGATGCTGCGATTTCACGGATTTTGGCGGCGTCAATTAAGGGCAGAATAGGTGAACTTTTATCATCCAGAATGTTGAGCATCCGTGTCCGTACAGCGTTCAAATAAGCGGGATTATGCGTTTTGGGATAAGGGCTTTTTTTACGGTAAAGTACATCATCCGGCAGGACACCCTCAAGAGCTTTGCGCAGAATCCCCTTTTCACGGTTGCCAACGGTCTTGATTTCCCAGGGAATGTTAAATACATACTGTACGAGCCGGTGGTCACAATAAGGAACGCGGACCTCCAGCCCTACGCCCATACTCATCCGGTCCTTGCGGTCCAGCAGGGTCGGCATGAAGCGGGTAATGTTGAGGTAAGACATCACGCGCATCTGGGCCTGCTTACCGGTCTCGCCGTCAAGTTTTGGCACTTCTGCCACTGCGTCGCTGTATCTGTCGCCCAAATACTCCAGCGGACGGATCCATTCATGGATTTCCGGAGATAACAGGCTTGCGCGCATTTTGGGTGCCACAGACCAGGGGAATGTGCCGGAAGACAGCATATCCTCACGGTGGAACCAGGGATATCCGCCAAAGATCTCATCCGCGGCTTCGCCGGAAATGGCGACGGTCGCGTTCTTTTTGATCTCTCCGCAGAACAGGTACAGCGAGGAGTCCACATCCGTCATCCCCGGCAAATCCCGGGAATAGAGCGCATTGTCGAGTGCTGCCACAAGCTCTGGCGTATCAAATGAAATATAATGATGATTTGTGTTCAGTTCATCGACCATCCGCTTGATCCATGGCCCGTCTGCGCCAGGCTGAAAAGAGTGGCTTTTGAAATGCTTATCATTATCCACATAATCGACAGAATAAGTATCCACCCTGCCTTGGCCGTTCTTGTTGTAGTAATTTACGGCGAGCGCAGTGAGCGCGCTGGAATCCAGTCCCCCGGAGAGAAGGGAGCAGACGGGAACATCAGAGACGAGCTGGCGTTCCAGCGTATCCTGCAGCAGCTCACGTACCTTGGCGGCTGTCTGCTCAACATTATCGGTGTGGTTATAGCTCTCCAGATTCCAGTATGCATAGCTGCGGATTCCTTCCCGGCTGTAAATCATGGCATGACCTGGACGAAGCTCGAATATATCTTTGTATACACCATGTCCCGGTGTCCGGGCCGGACCGACGATGAAAATCTCCGAGAGTCCCTCCGGACCAACCTTCGGCTGTACCTTGGGATGCTGCAGGAGCGCTTTAGGCTCGGAACCAAACACAAACACATCATCTACCCTGCTGTAGAACAAAGGCTTTACACCGAGACGGTCGCGGGCCAGAAACACTCTGTCATGCCTGCCGTCCCAGACAGCAAAAGCAAAGATGCCGTTCAGCTTCTCCGTGCACTCCGGACCCCATTCGATATAAGCATGGAGCAGGACTTCCGTGTCGCACTGGGTGAGAAAATGATGTCCCCGCTGCTTGAGCTCTTGTTTGAGTTCCGGGGCGTTGTATAATTCACCGTTATACACAATGGCGTACACATGGTCTTCATGGCGGGCGATCATCGGCTGTGCGCCGTTTTCGGGATCGATGACGCTAAGTCTGCGGTGGCCGAAGGCACAGGGGCCTGAGATCCAGGTTCCGGCCGCATCCGGTCCGCGGTTGGCCAAAGTTTCAGTCATTTTAACTAGCAGTTGCGAGTGCTGGGTAAGGTCGCCGCGCCACTGGATAAATCCGGTTATTCCGCACATGATGGTTCATCCTCTCTTTTTGTGCGATTGTTGTCCTTTCTTTTTTGCCAAGTAATACAGATATATGCCGATTGAAGGGATAAAATGTATGTCCTTATCCGAACACTAAGGGAGAGGGAAATTAGCCAGGAGGGATGATGACAAGTGTATTACATTAAAGACGCCAAAATCCGCAGAATGACCGAGTATGACGGTGCACCTTGTGCAGAGGTGGGTGTATTGCCGGGGGCTGCACAAGATTCCGCGCTTTTAGTGTACATTGTTGAGGACCGCCGGGAGGATGGGTACGAGATTGTACGCATTCTGACGAATGACGCGGACACTGAAACGGACTGGTTTGATAACAACATGCATGATGCCTTTCAGGACGTGACGTACAGCGCATTTACCGGCAGCATCGTAATGAGCCCTGAGGATGAACGTTCGAAGTTCCAGCGTGAACTGCTGATTTTTGGGGATTTGAAAAAACAGCTGGAGCGGCATTTCCGGGCATACTCCTGAGCCTTTAGGGTTGTGCTGCGGCAGACATGCCGCTAATCTGCCCCGGTGGCGGAACCGGTAACAAGCGGTTTTATGCGCTTGGATTTTCCGCCCCGGGGGCAGAAATGCCTGGAATTGATTTTTTTTCTTTACCCGGCCTTGAAAAATTTGCTGAATACGTTATAATAGATAACGTTGCGTTAATACATATTGATTAAAAGATTTTATTTTACATTTGTCCCGGTAGCTCAGCTGGATAGAGCATGCGCCTTCTAAGCGCACGGTCGGGGGTTCGAATCCCTTCCGGGACGTGATAAGAAACAGCCTTCCTTTGGGAGGCTGTTTTTTGCGTTCCGGGGGTGAGAACCCCTGGGTTGGGGACGTTGGAGGGTAAGCTTCGTGCGCGATCAGCCCGTTGTGACTGTGCGGCTCAGATCAACGGGAGAATTCCCGTTGAATTCATGTTATGGGGCTGTATGGATCAGATCAACGGGAGAATTCCCGTTGAATTCATGATTTGGGGCTGTATGGCTCAAATCAACGGGAGAATTCCCGTTGAATTCATGTTTTGAGGATGTATGGCTCAAATCAACGGGAGAATTCCCGTTGAATTCATGATTTGGGGCTGTACGGCTCAAATCAACGGGAGAATTCCCGTTGACTTCATGTTATGGGGCTTTGCCTTTCATATCAAAGGTATTTCTACCTTTGATATCGCGGATGCACGCGGCTCGGCCCGAATCAAGTGTATTGCTACCCTTGATATCACGCATACACGCGGCTCGGCCCGAATCAAGTGTATTTCTACCCTTGATCTCGCAGCTACACGCGAATTGGCCTGAATCAAAGGTATTTCTACACTAGCGTTGCATTAACCCTGACATAAGACTAACAGATGTTTAATATTTGGTTTAAATGAATATTTTTAACATGTTATTTTTCTCCTAAGATTCAAAGAGAAGGAGGAGTTAAATGTAGGTCACTAGTTGTCAATTTAATCCATATTTACATTCGAATTACTTCTTGCTCGGCCGGAGTTCTCCTACGCTTGTCCGCAAGATCTTTGGTTTCTGCCTCGTTCCTGCTGGTTTCCCATTGGAGGTTCTTCGCACGCGAAGTAACTCGTCTTCCAAGGCAGACCACGGTAGATAGAGATAGACCCGCATCAGTTTTAGTAACTGCCAGGGTGTTATTTTGCGGGGCAGCGAGGCGTTCATCTCTTGTACCAGAAGCGCTGTAATTAAAGCCAGGAATAACTGATTCCAGATGGCTTGTGGTGGCTTATAGCTATGCACATGCACGACCTGCAAATGCTGCTTTATCCATTTAAAAAACAACTCGATGAGCCAGCGGCATTTGTAAATTTGAGCGATGTCCTCAGCTGACAGATCCCAAATGGAAGTGACCAGACGGTAACGGCGGCCCTTTTCGTCCATGAACTCAATGAGCCGTAGTTCTTGCTTGTCGGCACGGGAGGCACTGCCCATATGGACTTTGGCATCCCGAAGGATTCGGCCTTCCGGCTCGACGGTGGACTCCTCCAAAATCGTGGTAAAGGCCCGGTCACGCAGACGCATGACGAATCGGATATCTTCTGTACTCCAGGCTTCCATCTTTTTGTAGTCGTCGTAGCCACGGTCCATGACGTAAGTCGTGTCCGAAGGAATGACGAGATCGACGGCACATGCACGGTCCCCTACATTGGCTGTCGTAGGCACCATGGCGTCGGGAAAAATGGTGTCAGGTGAGGCAGCAACGAGGCGCAGATGCATCTTGACGCTGCTGGCTTTACGACTCACCTGTGCCCAATTCCCCAAAGTTAGCGGCAACGAAATCGTGGAAGCATCGACGATGCTCAGTTTACCAATAATTTTGGACATTCCGTGTAGAGAAGCGGTCCGCCGTTTGGCACGCAAGGCCAGTTGCTGAAAGAGCCACTCCAGAAGTTCCGTGGGTAGACGATCCAACGAACGGGATAATTGGGAACCACTGATGCTCTCCAGATGAAACAGACGCTGAAGTTCGGTTTGTGCACGAATCTGAGCTTCGATCTCGCTGTAAGAAGACCAGCGGTTTAACTGGGCGGCAACGAAAATGAAGATACTTTTCATCACGGTAAGCTTTTTAGTGTAGTAATCGAACACGGTCGGTTCCAGAACATGGACCGGCAGTAAAGATACGAATTGACGAATGACTGAATTTGGTTTAACGTTATCCATTAGAGGCTCCTTTGTAAGGGGGTATGGACAACGTGCCTACCTTCTTACATTAGAGTTTTTTTCTGTGTCTGGACAGTTAGTTTATCCCATTTAGTTAATGTCAGCTTTTATGCAACGCTACTGGTATTTCTACACTTGATATCACGCATGCACGCGAATTGGCCTGAATCAAAGGTATTTCTACCCTTGATATCACGCATGCACGCGGATCGGCCCGAATCGAAGGTAATTCTACTCTTGATTTTCTTTTAACGCGCTATCCGGAGCAGCACCAGGAAGTTAGAAGTTTGTTAACGGGGCCAAGTAACTCTGCCGATTGCAAGTTTGGTGTGAGGAACTTAGCGGGGGATGGAGGACGCGCCAATTTTATAAGATCTCAGAACAACAGTTACTCTTCTTACCCCAGCCAGAACCTATTCCATCATCAGCTGCAGCAGAGCCCTTCCGATAAGCTCAAGTGTCATTTTCATTTTCTAGATCAAGCGTCGCTGCCACTCCTAGCGCCAGTGTCACTGTCATTGTCATTATTAGCGGGAACGTCTCTCGCATTGGTAACCGGAGCAGGGAAATCCCGCAGACGCTGCCTTGAGAGGATATGGCACACAGTCCTCTTCATAGTAACTGGAGCAAATCCATGCCCATGCTATTCCGTCTCCGCTGCATGAATCCCCCTCCCGTACAGTAACCATTATTTCCTCCGCTACCAGCTCATCACCTGCAGCCGTAAAGTTAGCATGATCCTACCCCTGTATTACATCCGCTCCGGCTTCGGCAGTCCGAGTGCCTCCAGCACTTCGCCCAGTGTCTCCTGAAACCTGGAGGTGAGCCAGACACGGAAGGTGACAGAAGCTTCATCACCCTTTAGGATCGGACAGGCGGAATAGAAGTTGTTGAACAGCGAGGCCAGAGTGTGCGCGAAATTACAGATGGTATTCGGCGTCAGCTCCACGCTTGCGGTAAACAAGGTGTCCTGCCAGGTGCTGAGATGCCTCAGCAGGGCAAGCTCTGCTTTGTCCAGTTCAGCGGGGAACTGTGGGATCCCGGCCATCCGCTCCTTGTGTCCGCTATGCCCGGCATGCTTCGTATATTCCGCGTGCCTCAGTTCCATAGGCTCTCTGTGCTTCGTATATTCCGCATGCAGCCCTTGTTGCAAATGCTTCCCGTGCCCCATCTGCACCTCCGGTACCCGGGCCTTCCCCAGCACGCTGCCCGCACGCGCGTAAGTGTACATGAGGTACACTCCGGTATTGCCGGAGATTTCAGTCGCCTGCTTGAAGTCGAATACAATCTCGGTTCCGAGGTTAAACCGCAGCAGATAGTAGCGGATGGCAGCGGTGGCAATGAGCCGGCTGGACAGCCCGCTTTTATCGGAACGGGTGTCGTCAATTGCCTTCTCCATCAGCTCCACCAGATCCGTAACCTTAATACCGATACCCTGGCGGCCGGACATGGCGTAGGAGCTTTTGGCATCCGAAGTGTCAATGCCGAGCACGGCCGCAGAAGCGGGACTCAGCGAAACCACGCCGTAACTGACATGATGCAGCCCCCGGGCCTGCTCAGTATAGCCAAGAATCTCCAAAGCCTGCTTCACCATCAGCTGCGGATACTCCTGTCTGTAGTCGATGACGTTAACCACCTTGTCTGCTTTGCCAAAAGGCATCAGCTCTCCGCTTAACCCGGTCGTCCATAACCCGCTATTAAATTCGCTGTAGGCAAAATCCTTATCCAGCAGTCCGAATTTCCACAGATGGTAGGCGATATCCTTGGCGGTATAGGTCAAAATTCCGTTCGACCGGACCAGCACTTTATCCTTTGAATGCTCATCATCATCTGCACCGTCATCTTCTGCGGCAGCCTGCTTCAGAACCCAGCATCCTGCCAGCTTGCCTTCAGTTTCCTGTACAAAATGCTCTGTCCCCGCAAGCAGTTCAAACGCCGAAGACCAGAAGCCCTCCTTCACAATGCTGCTCTCCCATACCAGCAGGTCATAGTGAATGCCGAAGTTCTTCATCTCCTGAACATGCTCCCGCACAATCCGCTCAGCGACGAGGCTGCCCAGCCAGGCTGTGTTGCCGTCTCCCTGCTCCAGCTCATGCAGAGTCTCCGTACGTTTGAGCGTTGACTCGGGGTGCTGCGCATACTCCTTATTGACTCCGGCATAAATATCCCAGCAGTAATCGCCGAAGCGGACATGTTCCCCCGTCAGCGGTACATTCAGCAAGCCTACGACGGTATCCGCCAGCTGATTGCCGAGATCATCGACGTAGTTATGTACCTCCACGTTGTATCCTGTCCTTCTCAGTATCCGGACCAGCGCATCTCCGATGCAGGCATTTCTGAGGTGACCGACGTGCATCGATTTGTTCGGGTTCACGCTCGTGTGTTCGACAATCACTTTTTGCCCGCCCACCTGCGGCTGCGGCAGTTCAAAGCTGTACTCCGCCCATTGCTGCCAATCGATGTACAGGTTAATGAATCCGGGAGCAGCAATGTCGATGGTCCGGAACAGTCCGCCCGCGGTACCTTGTCTATGAAGCTCAGCCGTAATCAGCTCGGCGATGGCCAAGGGGGATTTGCGCAGTGTTTTGGCCAGCTGCATGGCAATGTTGCTGGAGTAGTCGCCGTAATCAGCATTGGAAGGCTGCTCAACACCAACCTGAACCTGTTCATCTCCCGGCATGCCGAGATTTTGAAAGACTTGGGATACACTTTGCTGCAGATTGTTTTTGATAAGTTGACTAAGCATGGGAATGACCTCCTTGGAATACAAAAAGACCTCCATCTCTAAAAAGAGACGAAGGCCTGGGCGCTCGCGGTACCACTCTAGTTGCCGAACACAGGGTTCAGCCGCTTGACAGAATAACGGTCTTTGGCCGGGGCTTCCTACTGTCCGTTCAGAAGTCCATCTCCCGGGTGCGCTTCATTAACCGGCCTGTACCGGTTCACACTTGCTCCGGCTCGCTGTGACTAGGCTTAGGTTTACTACTATCCCGTTCATCGATCGCAATATTGATTTTTATCAGTATAGCGAATTTTTGGCAGAAATCAAGAGCCGTACCTTAACTTTATGTTAATCGGAGGTTGGTGCAGCGGTAAGTGTCTTGATATCAGTGGAACCAAAAATCAGCAGGGCAATTACAATCACCAGCAATATTCCCCCGGCAAAATCTTCTCCGTCAAAGTTGTCCATTTGCTCCCGGCCTCCCTTTTTATTACGCTGCAGTCCGTTATGAGTTATCCGCTTTTTGCTTCAAGGCGGTCATAATTTCGTTCAAGGTCAGGCTGCTGTTATCATCGAGAAAACTGACCAGCTTATCCACATTGCTCTGGCTTAAATTGTCGAGCGATTTATATTTTCCGACCAGGCTGACGAGCAGGGAAGCATCCGTAAACATCTGAACAGAGTCGACCTTCAGCTTGCCTGTCAGCAAAAGCGCAGCTACCGCGAACTCCAGCCCTTTGGGGCTCTGCGCCTTGGGATTTGCCGGCTGTTTTTTGGTGCTTGTTTTCTTGCCTTTTGCAGGAGGGGGCATGGGACTCCCTTCTTCCGTATACTTTTCAGGAAAACGGCATACTGCGGATCTTCTCTCCTGTGTATACTTTATGCGGCGTGGAAGTTATTGGTGAATGGAGCCTGTCTTACGTCTACACCGTCCTTTTAACATCCGAATAAGAATATATTGTGCAGCCGGAAGTAGAGCACGCTAGAATCAGAGGTTCATATGACAGCTGAGAGAAACGAAGGGAGGTTTGGACAAAGATGGCATTTCTATCTACAGGACCTATAGAAAACAATCCCGTAGCCGGAGTCAGACCCACACAGCTGGTAACGGTGAAAATTGCCGCACGCGATACTTTGGGCGTTGTTTCTGTAGGCATACAAGGGTACCTGCTTGGTGCTGCAAGGACTTTATATGTCAGCGAAATGGTTAATATTGCACCTAATGAGGTGCTGACCCGGAACTATTTTGCCAATCTGGATGCGTTCGAATTTGTGTTTACAGCGGAAGAGGCAGAGGAGATCGGGATATCGGTATGGGGCAAACAGGCCTCAGGCCAACTGGTCGATGCCCACAGGGTTGTGGCACTTGAGCAAGGTCGCGGCGGGGATGAATAGCTCAAAGTAATGCAAATTTGTGATGAAAAGGTGAGGTGACCCATGAGTTTCTTATCTACCGGCCCTATTGAAAATATGATGGTGAACGGTTTAAGGCCTACGCAGCAGGTAACGGTCAGAGTTGACAACCGCAGCGATACAGCAAATTCGACCGTGCTGATCCAGGGGTATTATTTAACCGGCACGAGAAATCTATATGTAAGTGAATTCCTCAGCCTGACGCCTAACCAGGTCATAACGGTCAGCTATTTTGCAGATTTGGACGCTTTTGAATTTCTGTTCACTACGCCGGAGACGGCTGACGATCCCATCCAGATTTCTGTCTGGGGAAAAAATGCCGCCGGACAGCTGGTGACATCACACCGGGTCGTATCTGCTGAGCTGCTGGGCCAGCCCGCAGGGATTACAGGAGCGGCGGGAGCTACCGGCGCAACGGGAGCCACAGGCACGCCGGGCGTCACCGGCGCAACGGGTGCCACAGGTACGCCGGGTGCCACCGGCGCAACCGGGGCCACAGGTACGCCGGGTGCCACCGGCGCAACGGGGGCCACAGGTACGCCGGGTGCCACCGGCGCAACCGGGGCCACAGGTACGCCGGGTGCCACCGGCGCAACCGGGGCCACAGGCACGCCGGGCGTCACCGGCGCGACGGGGGCCACAGGTACGCCGGGTGCCACCGGCGCAACCGGGGCCACAGGCACGCCGGGCGTCACCGGCGCAACGGGAACCACAGGTACGCCGGGCGTCACCGGCGCAACGGGAACCACAGGTACGCCGGGCGTCACCGGCGCAACCGGGGCCACAGGCACGCCGGGCGTCACCGGCGCAACGGGTGCCACAGGTACGCCGGGTGCCACCGGCGCAACGGGAGCCACAGGTGCAACCGGATCCGGTGCGATTGTACCGTACGCTTCCGGGCTTCCGGCTGTCATGTCCACCGTGCTTGGCGGGCTGCTTAACACCTCCAGTCTGGTAGCCTTCGGCAACAACGCTGCAGGAGTCACCGTTGCCGGCGGGGTCATCGACCTTACCGGAGCGGCAGGTACGCTGCTCAACTTTGCTTTCTCTGTACCCCGTGCCGGAACGATTACTTCGCTGGCTGCTTATTTCAGTACCACTGCCGCACTTGCCTTAGTAGGCTCCACAATCACTGTTACCGCCCAATTATTCCAGTCCACCGCACCGAATAACAGCTTTACCGCAGTGCCCGGAGCAGTCGTAACCTTAGCTCCGCCGCTGACCGGGGTGATCGCTCTGGGTACAATCAGCAGCGGTCTAACCTCGGGACTCAGCATCCCGGTCACTGCCGGAACACGACTGCTGATGGTGTTCTCATCCTCAGTGACGGCAGGTCTGGATGTTGCGACAACCGTTGCCGGATATGCCAGTGCCGGGGTTACAATTGTCTGATGCATCCGGGCTTCGCATAGAATACAGCAATAAACAAACAGGAACTATCCCTGCCTGAAGCCGGGATAGTTCCTGTTATTACATAGATCAGATCATCAGAATTTCGCGTATATCCTGCTCGCTCAAGGAGGAGAGCGCCTCCTGTCCAGGCTGGATGACCTCGTCGATCAGATTTTTTTTCTTCTGCTGCAGCTCATACATTTTATCCTCGACAGTGCCCTGGGCGACCAGGCGGATGACCTGAACCACCTTTTTCTGTCCGATCCGGTGGGCGCGGTCAGCGGCCTGCTGCTCTACAGCGGGATTCCACCACAGATCATAGAGAATCACCGTGTCGGCACCTGTCAGGTTGAGGCCGGTACCGCCTGCTTTTAGAGAAATCAGGAACAGGTCGCGTTCACCCTCATTGAATCTGCTGCACAGCTCCACCCGTTTGGGGGCAGGCGTTTTGCCGTCGAGATAAAAATGGGAGATGCCCTGCATGCCCAGTTCACGGCTGATCAGGCCAAGCATTTCGGTGAACTGGGAGAAGACCAGCATCCGTTTGCCGGAGCTGCGGCATTCCTCCATAATCTCCATCAACTGCTCGAATTTGCCCGAGCCGCCGGCATAGCCGTCCACAAAAAGCGCCGGATGGCAGCACAGCTGGCGCAGGCGGGTAAGCCCGGCGAGCACCTTGATTCTGCCGTGGCCGAAGCTGTCTGCGTCCAGATGCTTGAGCGCTTCCTTGCGCAGTCTGGCCAGGTAGGCGACGTACAGCTTTTTCTGCTCCGGCTGCAGCTCGGAGGCCTGCAGGGTTTCGATTTTGTCCGGCAGCTCTGTCAGTACATCGCTCTTCAGGCGGCGCAGCAGAAAAGGCCGGGCCCGTCTGGCGACCGTCTCGCGCGGCAGGTCATGGAAGGCCTTCTTGCCCGGGAACAGCCCGGGAAAGACGACTCCGAAGATCGACCACAGATCCTCCAGCGCGTTCTCCACCGGCGTTCCGGTCAGCGCGAAGCGGTAGCGTGCCTGGAGTGCTTTTACCGCCTGGGCAGTCTGGGTCTCATGGTTCTTGATCATCTGCGCTTCGTCCAGCACCAGTGTATGAAAAGACTTCTTGGCATACAGCGCAACATCCCTGCGCAGCAGGGGATAGGATGTGATAATGACATCATTTCCTGCGGTATTCTTCAGCGTCCGGGTACGTCCGGCCAGGCTTCCGTCTGCGATAACAGCCTTAATCTCCGGGGCAAAACGCTGCAGCTCATTCTGCCAGTTATAGAGCAGGGAGGCAGGGGCTACAATTAATGCCGGCAGGCCGCTGCTGCGGATAGAATCCAGCTCGGAGAGCAGGAAGGCGATGCTCTGCAGGGTTTTGCCGAGGCCCATATCATCAGCCAGAATCCCGCCGAACCGGTAATGCGCCAGGGTCTTCATCCACTGGAACCCGTAGAGCTGGTAATCCCTGAGCACAGGGGCAAGGCTGTCCGGTACCGGGAAATCCAGATTTTCGGGATTGTGCATGTTGGCCAGCAGCCGCCGTAAGGACCGCCCGAGGGTAACGGCATCCCCTTTATTCCGTTCCGCATTCAGATGAAGGCCGCGCACCAGCGGCAGGGAGAAGCCGGCCCCTCCTTTGAGATCATTCCGCTGCACACCAAGCTCGTTCATGAAGTTGATGATATCAAGCATCTCCGCACTTTCCAGCGGCAGCAGTGCGCCGTCCGGAAGGCGGTAATATTTACGTTTTTCCTGCAGGGACTGAAGAAGCAGCGTAATATCCGATTCGGGAATGCCGTCCATGGCGAATTTGAATTCCAGCCAGTCCGTTTTCTCATTCCAGCTTAAGGTTGCTTTGGGCGCCGGTGTGCCGGTAACTATTCTGCCTTTGACGGCCGTGGTGGCGAAGACCTGCAGCAGGGGCTCCAGCAGCGGCACGGTATGATAGAGAAAGTCATATTCGCCTTCTTCATCACCCATAATATATCCGCCTTCAGTCTGTACAAAAGATTCATGGCCCATCAGCTCCAGAATCCGCCGCTCGGCTTCGCTGTCCCGCATCAGAATAATCTCATTGCCGCGCTCACGGGCCGCTTCATCCAGCGGGTTGATCACAATGTCCCCGTACTGGAACTCCAGTCCTGCCAGCAGCCTGTCCCTCACCCGGTCCAGAAACAGCCTCGCCTGCAGCTTGCTCTGCACAATCCGGTCAGCGATGGCTTCGGCAATATGCACGTCACCGAGCTTTTTCAATCCTGGAATCACCTTGTCCATAAAAGACTCCATCTGCCCGGGAGCAATCTGAACCTCATCCCTGCGGGAATGGGCCAGCATTTTTTTGAGCTCCGCGAGCCGGCGCGTCTCATCAGGAGGCAGCTTCAGCAGCTTGCCTTCCGTCAGTACCAGGCCATAATCCTCCATGACCATCACCCGGGAGAGGCCCTGAATCGCCAGGCGGTATCCGTTTCCGGCAGCCCGGTCAATTTCGAAATTCAGCGGAGGCACGTCAAGCGAAAGCTCAAGCCTTTCCGTCAGGGTTCCTCCATGCTGCAAATGCACGTTAGGCGCAGCCGTAAGTAACGGGAGCAGACCGTTCCAGAAAAAGGGCAGAACCGGCAGCAGCCGCTCACCGCCCATTTGGCCGGAATAAGGAGCAAGCGGCGTGGCGCGGTACATTTTCTCATTGGTCAAAATATCAATCAGCCTCAGCAGAACATCATTATCTTCCTTGTTGAAGCTGTACAGGCCGGGATCATAGCTGAAATGCCTGGAAAATTCAAATGGCTCGCCATGCTGCACACGCTCCAGAAAGGCTCTGATTTTTGGGACAACGTACAGACGTTTCGGTCCAACCTTGAGCTCAATCCCCATCATCTGGTGCCCGTAATTATAGGAAAAAGGCCGGCAAATAAATTCCACCTGCAGCGGCGTTCTGAGATCGACATAGGTTCCGGTACTGCTGGGACGCTGGCGGGAATGACCGAACATATCCAGCATTGTGCTGACGAACTTCCGGTCGGCGCTGCTCCCTTCGGATTCTCTATAACGCGGTGTAAGCTCCCCGGTATCTCCGGTAAAAGCTTCAAGTCCGCTGCCGGATGAGGCTCCCGGTTTTGCAGCTGAATCATCTTCTTCCAGTTTAAGCACATTCACCAGTACGGCCGCAATATGTTTGCAAAATGGCCCTCCGCGGTAGTATGCCGGACAGCTGCATTCCCCGTCCACATCGCCGTCGTTGTCGATAGTGAGCGTCACCAGATAATCTTCAAGTCCCTGGACGGTTGCCCGGTATTTCGAATATTCCTGCTGCTCGTTATGTTCCGAATAGGTAAGCAGGACCCGGTCCGACTCGTAAAAAGCCATTCCCTGATCCAGAGCGGCCCTGCCGCACAATAATTTGATGACACGTTCCGGCACATGGTACCCCACCGTTTTCCACTTCCTTTTACAATGTCCTGCAAGCCGAGTTTGCGTATAGTACCCATAATAACAGAACAAGCGTACGCCTACAAAGAAAAGAAACCCATTCCTGCAGCAGGTTATGGGGCGGAGGAAGGGGCTTATCAGGGTAAAGGTCAGATCATGCACAGTTCACTCAGCATTCAGTGCAGGACCGCCAATCCCGTGCAGTATGAATTGGATCGTCAGATCAATCTCCGCTGCGTCGTTCCAGTCATATTCCGGGAACAGCAGGAGGCGGGCAAGCAGATAGCCGAAGATCGAGGATACTGTGAACCGTATGACGGCAGGCGTAGGCACCTCTATGCTGATTTCTCCCTTTTCTTTAAAATGCTCCGTAATGGCGGTAACGCGCTCAACAACCTGGCCGAGGACGTTCTCTATGAACTGTTCTTTGAGCGCAGGCTGAAACGGGATTTCCTGGATCAGAATCCGCAGGATCTTAAAGTGCTTCCGGGCAAACTCCAGCCTGTTGACCATAAACGCCCGCAGAAAATCCTCATACCGCTCAAAGGGCATATCCAGCACGCCGTTAAAATTACGCAGCACAAAGGGGGCAATCATCTGGCCCATCGCCGGCCCGACAATGGACAGCAGCAGATCCTTTTTCGTCTTGTAATAGCGGAAAATTGTTCCTTCGGCCACCCCTGCCTTCTGGGCAATCTCACTGGTAGCTGCAGAAGAGTAACCTTTCTCGGAAAATACCTCAATCGCCGCCTGCAGGATGGATTTCTGCTTGGGCGTCATTTTTTGATCCCTGCCGATCGCCAGCAGCCCTTCAATCCACAGATCGCCGTTCCGCTGTTCCCCGGTCTTGTCGTTCCCCATTTTGCCGTTCCTCCAAATATTTTCTTTGACGTCTATATTAACACAGGCTTGACCGGAGTTACATTTTGCGGTGCTTGCGCAGGGCCAATACGTTCAGCAGCATGAACAGCAGGGAGAACCCGATCAGTACATAGACGTCCAGCGCGATGGCAGTCCAGCCTTTGCCACGGATCATAATATCCATCAGCGCCTCAGAGCCGTAATAGATGGGGGTGGCCAGCCCGATACGCTGCAGCCACAGCGGAAGTGTGTCCAGAGAGAACAGGCCGCTGAGGAAAATCTGCGGGACAATCACCAGCGGGATGAACTGGATCATCTGCAGCTCACTACCCGCAAAAGCGGACAGCAGGGTGCCCAGCGTCAATGCTGTCACCGCCATAAGCAGAGTCATCAGCAGGACATAGCCGAAGCTGCCGGCCATCATAATCCCAAGGATATGAATAGAGAACCAGGAGATCAGCGCAGCCTGTATGAGGGTGAATATTCCGAAGCCGCACACATAACCCAGTACGATTTCCCGGCGTTTCAGGGGAGTGGAGAGCAGCCGCTCCAAAGTTCCGGTGGTCCGTTCCCGCAGGAAGGAGACTCCGGCTATCAGAAAGACGAAGAAGAACACGAACACGCCGATCATAATGGGGCCGAAGCGGTCGATGGTCTTCATGTCAGCAGAACCGTACAGATAACTGATCTGCGGCCGGATCTGCTGGGGTGAGGAAACTCCCGGCAGCCGATTCTCCTTCAGCATGCTCTCCTGCAGGGCTATCATTACAGCCTGATTAGCTGAAGGATTACTTCCTTCGAGGACAACAACGGGCAAGGCTCCGTCAAGACTGATCAGGGCATCAATGGTCCCGTCCTTAAGAGCGGTATTCCCCGGCCCGTCAGCGGCATATTCAATAACGTCAACGTTCTGCGCTTCCAGCGCGCCTGTGAAGATTGCAGCACTCCCGGTTACGCCGATTTTCGGCTCATAGGCATCGCCGTTGAACACAAGGCTCATTAAGCTCAGGACGATCAGCGGAGCGATGAACATGAGCGCCATGGTTCTTTTGTCATGGATGAACTGCCGGAGAATTCTCAGGGTAATGGCACGGATTTTCATGACCGGACACCTCCGTAAAACAGGAATGCTGCTTCAATTGAAGCAGCGCCGGTCGACTGAAGCAGTCCCGCCGGGGTATCCACAGCCAGCAGTTTCCCGTCACGGATCATCGCCAGCCGGTCGCATTTCTCAGCTTCATCCATCACATGGGTGGTGAGTACAATGGTTGTGCCTTTGCGGTTCAGCGCCTTCAGCTCACGCCAGATCGACTGGCGCAGGACGGGATCGATGCCGACTGTAGGCTCGTCAAGAATAAGTAGCGGCGGCTCATGCAGGAGAGCGATGGCCAGCGACAAGCGGCGCTTCATTCCGCCCGAATATTGATCCACTCTTTTACGCAAATGCTCCTGCAGGTTGACCAGCTCCATCACCTCGCGGATCCGGCGGGTCCGGTTTCCGTCCTTTAATCCATAGATTGCGGCGAAAAACTCCAGATTTTCTTTTGCGCTCAGCTCGGTGTACAGGGCGTCCGACTGGGCCATATAACCGATCTGCTGCAGCATTGCGAGCTTTGGCATGGTCACCCCCAGAACATCTACGCTGCCTGCGGACACCTCGTCGATGCCGGTTAGCAGCTTTACCAGTGTGGTTTTGCCGGAACCGGAAGGTCCAAGTATGCCAAAAGTCTCGGCCCTGCTAACCTGCAGTGAAATATCCTTCAGCACTTCTTTGCTGCCAAATGCCCTGCTGACATGGTTGACGGAAATTATGGTGCTTGCCTGATCCATCTCAGATCGCCTGCCTTCACATCAATAATGAGTGAGTACTCACTCATTATTGTAGGGTGTAGTGGGAGAACTGTAAATAGTTTTGTTATTTTAGATAAAACGGTTTTAATAGTGCAGTTTTGGTTAAATGTGGGTATAAGACATAACTCGACACTCTGAAGCGAAATGGAGGAGGTTAACGGATGGCCGTCAAGGGGCTTACTTTATCCCTGCTGATGCTGGCTGCAGCGTCCGGACTTAGTGCATGCAGCAACCCGGAGCGGGAAGCGGGCGGTACTGATTTTCACACTTTGGCTCAGGAGGAGGTAAGCGCACCCCAGTATCTTCCCGGGGATCTGCCGATTCCGGCCGGAGCAGGCATCACCTATACCGAAGGTGAGGTTGTCGGCGGCAAAAAATCCGCTATGCTGATCTACGAGACCGAAGAGAGCATGGCCCTTCTCGGAAATACATATTCACAATACGTGAAGGACAAGGAACTGGAGCAGGGGACACAAATTATCGATGAAGACAACCTGATTATTAACGGGAAAGTCGCGGGCGATTACTCCTATTCGATTATAGGCAGCAGCTCAGCGGAAAAACCGGGCGGTGCCGAAATCATTGTGACCTGGGTCGAGAATTAACACAGCACATATTTATATCAATGCTTCTTATTAACTAGAAGTAGGACTTTTTACACAGCGTTTACCTTTGGACTGGCCCGGGCAATTTTGGGGGCCGGTCTTTTTGTTCAGTTAATATTTGCCAAACAATCCTCTGGAACAGAATTGACACTCGTGGATGAAAATAACATTAGCAGTTACCTATATGAAAAGGGTGAATTTAATTGAAGAAAAGTAAATGGGTCAGCGCGGCATTGGCTTCTGCAATTCTTGTAACAGGGGGAGCGGTTAATGTTTTGGGGGCAACCAGCGTGAATGCTGCAGCCGTTGTCACCACAGGGACAGCTGCATGGAATGTGAACAGCATTCCGGTTACATTCAGCACCATAGACCACAGCGGCTACAAGCTGTATTCGCTTAGCCAGGTCGCCGGAGAGCTTGGCGCCAAGCTGATTCTCAGCAATAACGGCTTTGAACTGAACGACAGCAAAGGATTACATAATGTACAACTTCAAGCAGGATCCAAAAGCTATCTGGTGGACGGCGAAGCACAGCAGTTCACAGTAGCCCCTGTAGTATATAACGGAAAAGTATATGTGGAGCTGACTAAACTCGTAACCGCACTGGGCGGGGAGCTTACAGCTGAAGGCCAGGAGATTATGAGCTTTGCACGTCCGGAAGGCCAATATGATACCCTGCACTGGACTGCTGACGGCAGCATCATTGCGAACAAAAGCGATGCCGAAACGGCGCAGCTGTTCAAGTTCAGCGCTTATCCGGGCGACTACGAATTGTTCACTTCCAATGAAGGTGCACTTGATTTCGCGGTTTCCGCCGATCAGAAGTGGGGTGCATTCACAGATGAGACAGGCCAGCTGAATCTGCTGAATCTGTCGAGCGGCGCAATCACTGCCCTGGGTACCGATAAAAGCGTAAAAACAGACCTGGTCTGGTCGCAGGATGGCAAGACGATCTATTTTATCCAAGGCGACAAGCAGGAGAAGATTGCCCAGATTTCTGTGGAGACCGGAACCGTTAAGGCACTGCTTGAGGATAAAGTGGAAAACAAATCCGCACTGCGCTTCTCGGCAGACGGCAAGAGCGCAGTTTACATCGTAAATGTGACCGGTGTGGCCAAGAATGACGCCGACAGCACTGAAGATTCACTGACTGTTGACTACAGTAAAGCCGGAGAACAGCTCTACAAGCTGGACCTCGCAACCAAAGATGCCAAGCCTGCAGCGTTGACTACGGCGCTCGATAACAAGCTGTACCCTGAAATTGCAGCAGACGGCGGAGTGGTATACCTGAGCGCAGACCCGGATGGAAATGCAGCTAACACCCTAAAAACTATTGGTGCGGACGGAAAAATCACGGATATCGCACTTGATGTTGAAGCTGTCTGGTCTGCCGGTGTGACTACAGGCCTGGTTGTAGCCGGCGCAGCAACAGACGGAAGCACCAAAATCTATTCCATCGATGCAAGCGGCAATAAAACCGTACTGTATCAGACTGCTGAAGATGTATCCGAGGTTGCGGTTTCCCGTGACGGCAGCAGGCTGGCGGTTGTAAGCGACGGTAAAGTGCTGCTGATCCAGGGCGGCAAAGCTGTGCAGCTCACGAAATAGGGCAGGTCCCGCTCACCACCCACACAATATAACGGCATAGCGCCGGGAGGAGAAATCAAACATGAAGCTTTTCAAAAAATTCACAGTAACAGCACTGACCGCAGTAATCGCGGTGACCGCATCATTCGCAGGCGTTGCAGCAGCGGCTGATACGCTGAAAGGTAAAATCACCATTAACGGATCTACAGCACTGCTTCCGCTGACCCTTCAGGCGGCTAAGGAATTCCAGAAGCTGCATCCGAAAGTGAAAATCGCTGCCTCCGGCAAAGGTTCCGTAACCGGGCCGCAGGCTGTGAAGAAGGGCATCGCCGATATCGGCGCCTGTGACTGGGATGCCAGCATGGACGTTCCGGGCTTCAAGGCTTTTGACGGACAGGTGGCGAACAAGGTAGCTGTTATTCCTTTTGCCACGATCGTGAACAAAAATGTCGGTGTAGACAACCTGACGACTGCACAGCTGGCCGGCATTTACTCCGGTAAAATCACCAACTGGAAGGAAGTCGGCGGATCGGATGCCAACATCGTGGTCATCACCCGTGCGTTCGGTTCCGGCACACGCGTTAACTACCAGGCTAAAGCGCTGGGCGGCGGTGATATCGTGAAGAAAGAAAAGAACTACAAGGAAACAGGCTCAAGCGGTGACATGAAGACTGCTGTGGCAACAACACCTAACGCCATCGGCTACATCGACCTCGTATATGTAACAGGCAGCGATATTAAAGCCGTAAAACACAACGGTGTTGCAGCAACTACAGATAACGTGATCAACGGCTCCTACAAGGTATGGGCATACGGTTACTACATGACTAAAGGCCAGCCGACCGGAGCAACCAAGGAATTCATCGAGTATGTACAAAGCAAGAAGTTCCAGAACGGATCGCTCAAAAAGCTTAAGTTCATCCCGATTGCAGCAATGAAGGGTTAATCAAGAGTTAAGCAAAGTTTCATCATATTGAACGGTAAAGCGGCCAGCTCCGGAAAGTACGGGGGTGGCCGCTTACAGGAGGGAAAGTATGGGGGCACCACTCCAGAGCCTGGCATCCAAAGCGCCAAAGAAGGCTGAACACAGCATCTTAAATGATAAACGCCACAAAAGACATCTGCTTGGCAACACGTTATCCCGCTATTATTTCTTTTTCAGCATCCTGGCGCTCTGTTTCGTGCTTGGACTTGTTATTGTATTCATCGGAAAAACGGCGCTGCTCCTGTTCGGAGAGGTCTCTCCGGCCGAGTTCTTCCTGTCCTTTAACTGGACACCGGAGGAGGATATTTTTGGGGCAGCCGCTTTTATTGTAAATACATTATCTCTGACCGCGCTTACCCTGCTGATTGCGGTGCCCGTCTCGGTCGGAATGGCAGTGCTCTGTGCGGAGATTGCCCCGAAGTGGATGAAAAGCTTTATCCGTCCGGTGCTGGACCTGCTCGTCGGCATTCCTTCTATTGTATATGGCTACCTGGGTCTCACCGTGCTGCTGCCGTTCCTGCGCAGAGTCAGCGGTGAGGGGCTTGGTGACGGAATCCTGGCCGCTGCGCTTGTCCTGGCACTGATGGTGCTGCCGACGATCTGCCGGATCAGCGACGATGCCATCGTTGCCGTACCGCGCAAGTACAGGGATGCTGCTTATGCCCTCGGCTCCACCCGACTGCAGGTGATCATGAGAGTGGTGCTGCCTGCAGCCAAGCGTGGGATTATCTCGGCTATTATTCTCGGAATGACCCGGGCGGTCGGTGAGACTATGGCGGTAGTTATGGTTATCGGCAATACGCCGCAGCTGGCCAAAAGCCTGTTCACACCGTCTTCGGTGCTGACCAGCAACATCGTGATGCAGATTTCCAACGTGGAATTTGATTCGACGTGGAACCATGCCCTGCATATGATGGCTTTCCTGCTGCTGCTGATTTCCTTCGTGCTGATCCTCATCATCCGTGTCCTGGGCCGGAAAAGGGAGGATGCCTGATGAACTTTACCCGTACACGCCATAGTGCACGTTCCCAGCGCAACAACAAGATAGCCACCATCGGCTTCTATACGCTGGGTGCCCTGGTGATGCTGCTGATTTTTTGGCTGCTCTTTACGATTCTCAGCAAAGGGCTGCCGCAGCTCAGACCTGAATTTCTGGTCAAGCTTCCGGAAGAAATCGACCCCGGCGGCGGGATCGGCCCTGTTCTGTTCAACTCGTTCTACATCCTGTTCATCTCCCTGCTGATTTCAATCCCGATCGGTGTGGGAGCAGGGATCTATATGGCGGAATACGCTCCGGACAACCGCTTCACCGGTGCGCTGCGCATCTGCGTGGAGTCGCTGTCTTCCGTGCCTTCGATTGTGTTCGGTCTGCTGGGTCTGGCTATATTCGCCGAATATTTCGGGATCGGACTGACCATTCTCGGCGGGGGTGTGTCGCTGGCGCTGCTTAACCTGCCCATGCTTGCCCGGGTAACGGAAGAGGCCGTCCGGGCAGTTCCGGGCGACATCCGTGAAGCCGGGTATGCGCTGGGAATGACCAAGTTCCACGTCATCCGCAAGGTGGTGCTGCCGGTCGCTCTGCCGGCCATCATTACCGGGATTTGTCTCGTTGCGGGACGCGCATTCGGAGAATCGGCTGTGATTATCCTGACCGCAGGCTTAAGCACCTCCGGTGAGATGTGGGATTTCAACCTGTTCTCGCCGGGCGAGACGCTTGCAGTCCATCTGTGGTATGTGCAGTCCGAAGCGATTGTGGAGGACGCCCGCCAGATTGCCGACAAATCGGCGGCGGTGCTTGTCTTCGTCGTGCTGCTGATCAACTTTATTTTCCGCTTCCCGCTGTGGCTGGGCAACCGCCGCAAGGGATAATACCGATGATGTTCCACTGTCAGGCCGCCGGAATTACCCGGCGGCCTGTTTCGTACGGGAGGGATAAGAAAGTGCAGGCCTGTGATCCGCCGTGATACAGCGGGATTTTAGAAAGCGTGTTGAGATTGTAGGGAGCGTGGACAGTCCTAGGGAGTGCGGTCATCCTAGGGAGTGTGGTCAGATCCTAAGGAGTGCGGTCATTCTAGGGAGTACGGTCATCCTAGGGAGTGTGGTCAGATCCTAGGGAGTACGGTCATCCTAGGGTGTGGTCAGATCCTAAGGAGTGCGGTCATTCTAGGGGTGCGTACAGATTGTGTACAGATCCTAGGGAGCGGGGGTATCCTAGGGAGCGCGTACAGAACCTGCTAAGTGGAATTTCTCCATTTAATCCTCCGGTAAATCCCGGTATTCCAATTCTTGTTGGAAAAACTCCACTTAAATGTACTGGATTAGCTTCTATAGGCCATTATCGTCCTGATTAGCTGGAGAATTTCCAACTAAAGCTCATAAATGATGGAAAAGGACAGAATTAGGTGGAGGAATTCCCGCTAAGCTCTGGAGCACGCCCCTGAAACACACGCTCACTGAACCATAAGCTCACTGAACCACACGGTCACTGAACACACGCTCACTGAACCACATGCTCACTGAACACACGCTACTGAACCACATGCTCACTGAACACACGCTCACTGAAACAGATGCTCACTGAACACACGTCACCGAACCACACGCTCACTGAACCCACATGCTCACTGAACACACGCTCACTGAACCACATGCTCACTGAACACACGCTCACTGAACCATAAGCTCACTGAACCACACGGTCACTGAACACACGCTCACTGAACCACATGCTCACTGAACACACGCTCACTGAACCACACGCCCCTAAAACATACGCTCTCTTTGAAGCCTATCACTGCAGCAGACTTTCACACACTCCTATAATTACAGAAAGACGTTGCTAAACCAGCCCATCAGCCCATCAGCCCATCCTCCCCTTTTTTTATCACCTTTTTCCGGCAAATCAACAGAGTGACCACCAATCCCAAAATAGAAGTCTCACCAATTCAATTCCTGTAGCGGAAGCGCTTACGGAGTAGTACAATGGGAGAACGATAAATGGTGGCTAATAAATGGTGACCAATGTTTGCTAATAAGTAGTGGCTAATAAATGGTGACTAATGTTTGCTGACTAATAAATAGTGACTAATGTATGGTGGCTAATAAATGGTGATAGCCAGGGGAGGGTGGATGGGGATGAGGCGGATTTTGCGGTTTTATCATAATTGGAGCGTGACCTCGAAGTTTGTCATTATTTTTGTGTCCATCCTGTTTGTATCCCTGCTGCTGACCGGCTATACCCTTTACAGACAGGCGGCTGAATCGGCGATTGAGCAGGCGCAGGTGATTATGGAGCAGAACCTGCTGCAGACCAAGACCAGCATTGAGGAGAAGGTCAAGATGACCGAGAATATTTCTCAGATCATCGCCTTCGACTCGCGGATACAGACGCTGCTGGACAGCAATTTTACCAATGAGAGCTTTCAACTGCAGGATTACCGCGACAATGTGGCCCCCAGCATCGACAATATTATGAGGCAGAATCCATACATCCACTCCATTCATGTCTATATGAGCAATCCGCAAATCCCGGAGCTGTACGGAGGGTATGACGGCTTTTTCAGCATTAGCAGAATTGAGGACGATGAGAATTACCGCAGCCTGCTGGACGACAACACCATCAAATCGGAATGGCGGAGTATACACAAGGAAAAGCTGCTGCTTGTACGGCCGGATGTTTCTCCGGTAGCAGATGTGTTCTCGTATAACCGCAAAATTTATTCCTTCCACGACTTTGGCATTGCCGGGCTGGTTGAAATTGAAATTACGGAAGGCGAGCTGTTCAAGCCTGTACGGGATTCAGTGTCGGGTAATATTGGTGACGTTTACATTGCGGATGGCGAGGGCGTGATCGTTTCGGATCATGTCGCTGAAGCGTACAGGGCAAGCGCGGAGCAGATGGGGCTTGAGGAATGGATTTCCGGTGAGTCTGTCAACACGCTTGCCGAGGTGAACGGAAGCCGCTCGATTGTCATCTCCATTCCGCTTGCCGGTCCAAGCTTGCGGATTATCGGCGTATTCCCGGTCAGCCATGTCGTCGAAAAAGTGCAGGATTCGCTCTATACCACCCTGTTCGTGCTGGCTGCGGCGCTGCTGGTGCTGAGTCTGCTCGTCTATTTTGTCACGGTCAAGCTGCTGTCCCGGATGAAAATGCTGTTGAAGGCCATGAAGCAGGTACGCGAGGATTCCCTGGGCGTGTCGGTTCCGGTTACCGGCAATGATGAATTCTCCCAGATGACGCACAGCTTTAACCATATGACCACGCGGATTCACGATCTGGTGGAGCGGGTGTACAAATCCGAGCTGCTGGAGAGGGAAGCGGAGGTGAAGGCGCTGGAATCGCAGATTAACCCGCACTTTCTGTACAATACGCTGGCGACAATCTCCTGGGTGGCGCGCAAGGCCAACGCTCCGGATGTGACGCGGATCTCTGATTCGCTGGCCAAATTTTACCGGCTGGTGCTGAACAAGGGGAGCTCGGAGACGCTGGTTGCGAATGAGCTGGAGATGGTCAAGGCTTATCTGGTGATCCAGAAGTTCCGTTTTGAGGAGCGTTTTGATACGGTGTTCGAGATTGAAGATGAGGTGGGGGAGTATGTCACCCTTAAAAATATACTGCAGCCTCTGGTAGAAAATGCGCTTGTCCACGGCATCGATCCGAAACGTTCCCATGGCACGATTATTATCAAGGCGGGCGTGGAGGACGGCCGGGTCGTGCTGCGGATTATCGATGACGGTGTGGGCATGACGGCGCGGCGGCTGGCAGATGTCCGTGAGCAGCGGCCGCTTGAATCGGCCGGCAGCGGATACGCGCTGGCGAATATTACGAGCCGGCTGCGCTCGCATTATGGTGAAGAGCACCGGCTGGAGCTTTTCAGCAGGCCGGGCATCGGCACAGTAATTACTATCACCTTCCAAGCCAGGAGGCTGACCTGATGTTTACAATGCTGATTGTTGAAGATGAACGCTGGGAACGTGAAGGGCTGGCAGAATTTCTGGACTGGCCTGCGCTCGGGATAAGCAGGGTGGAGACTGCCTTTGACGGCATCGACGGATTGGAAAAAGCGCTGCTGCTGCAGCCCGATATCATTGTCACTGACATCCGGATGCCCGGCATGAGCGGGCTGGATATGGCCAAGGAGATCCGGGCGCAGCTGCCGCATGTGCATATCGTCATTCTGACCGGATACGACGATTTCACTTACGCCCGTGAGGCGATCCGCTTTCATGCTGCGGAGTATCTGCTGAAGCCTGTTGAAGAGGCGGAGATGCTCGCCGTAATCACGCGGGTAGTGGGCCGGTGCCGGGAAGAGCGCCAGCTCCGGCTCGAAGAAGCGAACAGGCTCGACCTGCTTGAAGCAGGTCGCCTGGCTTTTCTCCGCCATGCGCTGGACGGACTGCTGGCAGGCCGGGCAGCGGGGCCGGAAAAGCTGCCGGAGATTGCGGCAGAGCTTGAGCTTCATCTTACCCGGCAGGGAGAGCTGCAGCCGGAGGCCTATGCACTGGTTGCAGTGCACGTTCCGGCACATGCCGGTCCCGAGCTGCCGGCCAGTCTGGCAGAAGCGCTGCTGGACCGGCCGGTGCTTCCGGCGGCGCTTCCGGGCGGCGGCATTGGACAGTCCGTGCTGCTGTATGCGCTGAGAGCGGACGAAGAGCAGCGGGAGCTTGCGCAGCTGCTCCTGAGCGGGCTGGCCGGAGCAGAGACCGCAGAGTCACCGGCACCAGTGAGCTCTTCGGAAGATGGCTGGATCATCGTGTACGGGGTAGCGGTGCAGGAGCTTGCGCGGTTGCCGGACGCGGGCATTCAGGCCGCCGGCTCGCTGGGATATGCGGTCTGGACCGGCTTGTCCGGCATTACCGCTGCGGGGGAAGCGGAAGCGGCGCGCCAGAGCTTTGCCTCTGATGCGGAGGAACTGACCAGAGGATTCAAGGAATTGGAGAAGCGCATCCGCGCCGCACTTGGAAGCGGGCAGCTGCAGGAGGCGGAAACGTTAACCGGTGATGTATTTGACCTGTTCGCCGCTTATCCCGGCGCGGGACGGCACTATACTGCAAGTCTGCTGAGCGGGCTGATCGATCATCTGCAGGCACTTGCCGCACCGGGTCATCCCGGCCAGCCGGAGACAACCCCGGGCAGTCTGGAGTGCCTGCTGGCCTGCGGGAGCCGGGAACAGATGAGGCGGCAGACGCTGTCCATGATCCGCAATATAGCTTCCCGGCTGCAGGAAAAGCGGGAACACAAGGAGGATTACGTGGTCCGCCGTGTCATTTCGCTGATTGAGGAGCGATACGGCAACCCCGGGCTCAGCCTGGCCTATCTGGCCTCTGAGACGTTTATCTCCCCGAATCATCTCGGCATGCTGTTCAAGAAGAATACGGGACGGACCCCGATTGAGTATATTCAGCAGTACCGGCTGTCCCGTGCCGAGGAGCTCCTGCGGACGACGAAACAGCGGGTTGCCGTTATCGCCGGGCAGGTGGGCATCCCGAATACTTCCTATTTCGGGACCTTGTTCAAGCAGGCTTACGGCATGTCCCCGGGAGAATACCAGGCAGTATCGCAGCGCTGAGCCTGCATAGTGGTGTTCCACATTTTGCACGCTCATGTAAAACCAGATAGCATCCTTCACCCGTCCGCCTGATCAGGCGGATTTTTTTACGGCATTACCGCAAATTGCCTGCAAGCTTCATCGTTAAGATAACGCTTACAAAAGCCGTTCGTTTTTGATACTGCCGTGCATTTTTAATATTTCCTGCAGATGAAACCGTTTTTATAATAAGCCTATAGACAACAGAACCCACACCGCAGGAAAGGAAGTAGGACCATGAACAGCATACCCGCCAAGCACAGGCTGAGAAACCGCATCTGGCAGCAGCGCTATCTATTGATTTTGACCCTGCCTGTAGTTCTATGGATGATTGTGTTCAATTACATTCCAATGTACGGTCTAATTATTGCTTTTCAGGAATACACGCCGTTTCAGGGCTTTATTCACAGCCCGTGGCTCGGGCTTGGCAACTTCAGGGAGCTTTTCGCCGATCCGACCTTCAGGGATTCGCTGTACAACACTTTTAAAATCAGCATCGCCAAGCTTGTCTTCGGCTTCCCGGCTCCGATTATCCTGGCTTTGCTGCTGAATGAACTGGTCTTCAAACGTTTCAAGCGCATCGTGCAGTCGCTCACGTATCTCCCGTATTTTGTCTCATGGGTGCTCGTCGTCGGCTTTATGTACACGCTGCTTGATCCGGATACCGGTATTATCAGCAAGCTGCTGGTCAACCTCGGAATTATTGGAAGCGATACCATGCTGATGGGCGATTCAAGCTCCTTCTTGACGCTCGTCGTATTTACGGAAATCTGGAAAAATATCGGCTGGAACTCCATCATCTATCTCGCAGCTATCGCCGGCGTTGATCCCCAGCTCTATGAAGCGGCAGTGGTAGACGGAGCGAACCGTTTCCAAAGGGTGTGGCACATCACGCTGCCCGCGCTCAAGCCGACGATTATTATTTTGCTCATCCTGGCGATCGGCGGGCTGGTGAACTCCAACTTTGACCAGATGTTCATGATGCAGAACTCCCTGACTCAGGATGCGGCTAATGTACTCTCGGTCTATTCCTACAAAATGGGGCTCGTCGCCGGACGCTTCTCCTACGGAACCGCCATCGGGCTGTTCCAGTCTATTGTAGCCTTTATCCTGATGTACATCGCCAACTTCGCATCTAACAAAATTACGAAAGAAAGCCTGTTCTAGGATAGGAGGAGGAGGAACGTATGCTAACCCATTCGCGAAGCTTAGGCAGCCGGGTATTCGATGTGTTTAACATTGTTGTCATGCTCGCCTTGTGTCTGATCACACTGTATCCGTTCTATAACATACTGATTACCTCGTTTAATGATCCGACGGATGCAGCACGGGGCGGGATAACTTTTTGGCCGCGCGTATTCTCCATTGACAACTACCGGATTGTGTTCCAGGACGAGAATATGCTGCGCGCCTTTGTTGTCACCATTGCCCGTACGCTTCTCGGCACGGCGACAGCGGTGTTGTTCACTGGGGCTTTTGCTTACGGGATTTCCAAGACCGAGCTGGTTGGACGGCGGATATTCCTGCTGCTGGCGATTGTTACGATGTATTTCAGCGGCGGCATTATTCCCTATTATCTGGTAGTGGCCAAATACCTTCATCTGAAAGGGCATTTCCTGGTCTACATCATCCCGAATCTGTTCAATGTTTTTAATGCGATCATTATGCTGACTTTTTTCAAGGCACTGCCGAAGGAGATTGAAGAATCGGCCAAAATTGACGGTGCCAATGATCTGCGGATCTTCTTCCAGCTGGTGCTTCCGGTATCCAAGCCGGTGCTGGCCACGATTGCGCTGTATAACGCCGTGTTCCACTGGAACTCCTGGTATGACGCGATGCTGTTCGGCAGCGACAAGCTGCTGACCCTGCAGCAGATTCTGATGCAGATTATCAGCTCCAACAGCAATGTCAGCCAGCTGGCCAGCCAGCTTGGCTACGGGGCAGTCTCAGCGGCCTCGCTGAAGCTGGCGACGATGGTCATTACGACGCTGCCGATCGTATTTACGTATCCCTTCGTCCAGAAATATTTTGTCCAGGGAGTCATGATAGGCTCGGTGAAGGGATAAGCCGGAACAGGATTTCCGGCCCGGGCGTTCATGCATATAGCAAACAGCAATTACAAATATCAGGGAGGTCAGTTTATGAACAAAAAGGGTTTCAAGATAAGCGCGCTTGCCATTGTGGCAATGAGTATGCTGGCAGGCTGTAATTCCGGAAACAATGCAAACAGCAATACCAATGCAACTCCTGCGGAAACGGCTGCGGCGGACAGCGGAAATGCCCAGGCTTCCGCTCCGGCAGCCGAGACTGGCCCGTCCTGGAAGAAGGATACTTCGCCATTCACCTTCACCCAATATTTCTACGGCAACTGGGCGTCCAACTATCTGTGGAAAGACCAGTTTGCCATGAAGCTTGCTACCGAAAAAACCGGTGTCACCATCGACCGCAAGCTGGCAACCGGCAGCGATGATGACTACCTGAACACCATGATTGCTTCAGGGGACCTTCCCGATACCATCATGCTGGACTGGAACAACCCGGCAGTGACCAAGCTGATCAAGAACGGAATGGTCTATTCCATGGATGAGCTGATGGACAAGTATGCGCCAGAGCTCAAAGCCCAGCTGGACCCCGACATGGTCAAATACCACTCCATCGACGGCAAGCTCTGGTATCTCCCGAACCTGTATGAGACCGCAGACCGTCTGACCAGCGGCGTGCCGATCACTCCGGTCCGGCCTTGGTTCATCCGCTCTGACATTTATGCGGCGATCGGCAGCCCTGCTATCGGGACACCGGATGATCTCGTCAACGCGCTTAAGCAGGCCAAAGAGAAGTTCCCGGATGTGAGCCCTGTAGGCGTGGAGTTCTTTGACGTGGCGAAGAATGGTTTCCATGGCAGCAACTCGATGGACTATTTGATCTATTCCTTCTCGCCGCACCTGCTTGAAGAGCGGGTGAAGGATGACCAGCAAATTGTGGAGTACCCGATGCGCAACCAAGGATTTATTGAAGCCTTCCGGTTCCTGAACCGGCTGAGCAGTGAAGGCCTGTTTGATCCGCAGCTGCTGATCTACAAGCAGGAACAATATGAAGAAAAGCTGTACGGCGCGCAATATGCAGTAGCCTCCCAGTTCATGACGAATATGTATACACAGTACAACCCGAAAATTGAAAGCACACTCGGCAAGGAGCAGACGTACACCATTCTGGACGGCCTGAAGGTAGATGGTCAGGACCCGCGTTATCCGGCTTCCCGCTTAATGGGCTGGCAGGGGCTGTTCATTACGAAGAATGCCAAAAACCCGGAGCGCATTATCCAGTTCGCGGAATATGCCTGGTCAGATGAAGGCCAGCTGGATATGAGATACGGTACCGAAGGTGAAACCTATGACATGGTTGACGGGCTTCCGAAGTACAAACCGGAAATCTTAGAGATGTCCATCAAGGACAACGCCACGTTCAACTCCAAGTACGGCTTCAACAATTCACATCTGCTCATGAGAGCCGGCAAGCTGTGGGATGATGCTTCTGCACGAGATTTAAAAGAAAGCCAGCCGGTGCAATTCGAGGCGATGAAGATGCTGGAGAAATACAATTTCGACAATTACCCGCTCGGCATGGAAAACCTGGAGCCGGACGGCGCAACCGCAGAAGGCACAATCAATGCGAAGGTGAAGGATCTGTGGAACAAAACGATTCCGAAGCTGGTTCTGTCCAAATCCGACGCCGAATTCGATGCCGCCTACAATGAATTTGTGAAACAGATGGATCAGGTCGGCGCAGAAAAAGTGGAAAAGGTGATGTACCAGCGCCATTTGGATGACCTCAAGAAAAAAGGGTTGTAGCAGTCCAATAGAGGGAGAGTAAGCGCCATAGCGGGCGGCCGGATATCCGGCCGTCCGCTGTATTTTATGCTTACAGGACGTTCCGGGTGGAGCCGGGCAAGACAGGCAAGGCATGCAAGGCATGCAAGGCAGGCAAGGCAGGGCAGAGTCTCTTAGAGACTCTATTATGTGGTCGGGATTGCGGAGCGGGCGCGGGACCTTATAATGGCCGTGTCAGCAGCGGGAAGGTGCTCTGAGAGGAGATAATTGCACTTTGTACACCTGTTCCTCGTGAAAAGTGGCGGGTAAGGGATATAACTGTATTCGCTGCAACTATAATCACCGGAACAAGCATTTTTGGACAGAATCCCCGACTTTAACTGTACAGAATACAACTAAACTCAAATTATCCCAAAAATGCGGCGGATTAGCTGTACAAAGTACACTTAGGCCGTACCGTCATGTCTTTGAAGTACCTCAAACAACGACAAATGTACCAAAATACAGAGAAAAACTTCATTGACGGTTTTTGGTAAGAATTGTATAGTTAGAAATAGGACTTTTTACATATCTTATCTTATTTTTAACAGGACTGAACACCTAGATTCTTGGGAGAAGGGAGTACGGACTTGCAAATGTTAGTCAAAGTAATCGTGGTCGATCCTTATCAACTGGTACGCAGAGGCATCACTTCCATTTTGTCGGGGGATCCCGATATCGAGATTTGCGGCGAGGCATCGGACGGTAAAGAGACCATGGCACTCATTGAATCCATGCAGCCCGATGTGTGTATTATGAACAACCGGATTAACCAGCAGAATGGCCTGGATGTCATCGAAAAGCTCAAGCATGCCGGAGCCGCCTGCAAGTTTGTCTATCTGACTTCTTCGCTTCATCCTTCCGAGCTTAGCAAGGCGCTGTCGATTGGAGTGGAAGGACTTTTGCTCAAGGAAGCGCTGCCGGAAGAGCTGCTGTATGCGATCAGGCATGTCGGCAGGGGCCGGAGGTACTATGATTTTGAACTACTGGAGTCCAAGCTGATGGAGAAGACGGCAGATAATGAATATGATCTGACACCCAAAGAGCAGGAAGTGCTCGCCATGCTTAGTGAAGGGCTGTCCAACAGAGAGATTGCTTCAAGACTGATCGTTACGGAATATACGGTGAAGAAGCATGTCAGCCAGATACTGTCGAAGCTCAATCTTCCGGACCGGACCAAGGCCGCTTTGTATTTTCACAGTCACAATGTCCAGGCCAGCCAGAAGCTTTTTGCCGGGAGCGTTTAACAGGACAAGCAGGAACAGCCCGCCATTCCCGTGAAGGAACAGCAGGCTAGAACTCCAGGGGACGTGCAATAGCTCCCCAGGGAATCAGTTTTATGAATCCGTAACCCGTAATATACTCTTCCGGGACAAGCCCCAGCTCCGGGCTGCGGCTGTCCAGACTTTCTCCCGGAGTGCGGTTGTCGCCGAGTACAAAGACTTCGCCCGCACCTACATACACTTCGTCCATATCTTCCGGAATGCCGTAAGCATACAGTTCAGGGAAATCATGCCCGTTAACCAGGACAGTTCCGTCTTTAATAGCTACAGTGTCACCTTCTGTGCCGATCACTCTTTTGATAATATCGTAGGGAAGCTGCGGAGTACGGATGACAACTACGTCGCCGAATCCGGGTGAACCCGTATACAACGGCCATTTGTTGACGAGCAGCACGTTACCGTTATTCAGACTGGGATTCATGGAATTTCCCGATATTCTAGTCAGGCCAATGCTGTGAAAGATCAGAAAACAGGATATCCCCAGAACAGCCAGAAACCGCACCCAGCCCCAGAACCCGCTTTTGCCGCCCGCAGCGGACGGAGAGACAGCATTACCTGAACCGGGTAAGACTGGAGCTTCGTCCTTTTTTTCTGAATCCTGAAGGTGGGGAATTGCCACGTGGTTCATCTCCTTATCCGGCCATTTCGTTTATTCGCTGTATACATCGTCCGTAACAGAAGATGGAGTCTCTTCACCGCTTATGGTCTGTGATTCCGGAGCCGTCACTGCCTGTTCCCGGTTCTCCATGACAGGGGCGGGCGGCGTATAGCTGTCTTCCAGATGGTTCATAGCCTGCTCCGCGCTTGCGGCGATGGCTTCGAGCTTACGGAGCATCTCCGCTTTGTCTTCTTCACTTTCGAACTCAAGCCCGGCAATCAAGGAATCGGCATGCGCCCGCAGCTCATCGCTGTACTTGCTGCGCTGCTGCTCCGTAAATTTGTTCATCTCCTCAGCTTGAAGCTGCAGTCCTAGGCGTAACTCTTCCTGCAAACGCGCTTTTTGCACCTCGGTCTCGGAGCTGATGCTCTGTTTCAGCACAGACAGGGCAGACCCGGCCTGTTGATCAGCCCAAATACGGACCTTGGCCTTCAGATCGGTATCGGCAAATGTCAGACCCGTAGAGAAGACGGTTAGCGTGCTTACAGAAACAATTCCAATCAGGAGTCTCTGTTTCATGCTTCTATGCTTGGAATGGCAACCCTTTGCTTTTCTCATTCTCATGCTATGATCTCCTTTGCATGTCGGCAGCAAGCCGGAGGCCGTCTCCCGGAGGAGAGGCCTCTGCTGCATATTCCTTATTTAATCGAAGCGGCAATGGCATCCAGCGCAGCAAGTGCTTCTGCTTGAGCTTTGTCACCGGCAGCTGCAACTTCAGCCTGCTTAGCAGCAGTCAGATCTGCGGCATATTTGGTCAGCTCCGCTCTCAGCTCGGCAATTTTGGCTTCAATGTGGCTGCGGATATCCTTGTCGGCAGCTTCACTGTGTTGTTTTACAAGGGCGTTAATATTGTCTTGGGCTTCCTTGATTTTTTTGGTCAAATCTTCGGTGGAGGATTTCTGCTGGGAAGCGACCTGTTTGTTGATCTCTGTTACACTTGCGGAACCTTGGGCATTCAGCTTGTTCTTCAGATCGGTCTCCCCATAGGCTTTGGCACCTTCCTTAACAGCGTCTACCTGCTCGTTAATCCCTCTGGCGAACACGGCGAAATCTGTCTCAACGGTGGTGCTTTTTTCTGCATTTTCTACCTGGTAGATATAGTTGTTTTTGGCGGCATTGATCGTTTTCATGGTATCAATCCGCTTGGCTTCCGTGCTGTCCTTGATGCTTTGCACGGAGGAGCTTTTCAGCGCTTCATACTCTGCATTGTAGCTGCCCAGCTTCGCCTGATAAGTACTTGTAATGTCCTTGGTTACTTTGCTTGAAGCCGTGTTAAATACTGTGCTGTACCAGGCTTTGAACTGGACTCCGGCATCTGTGCTTGCAAAAGCGGTACCCATTCCTGCCATAAGTCCGGTTACGATTACGCCTACTGCTACTTTGCTTTTAACTGATTTCATTTGTTCATTTCTCCTTTAATGGGGTTTATAGTGGAATTTCATTGAAAACAAGACTGCTTGCGAACAACCTTCTTCCTAACGTTCCAGCTTCCGGCCAGCCTGATCCAGCAGCTCCTTGGCTGCCATCTCCAGCAGCTGATCGATTTGCTGCTTTTGCTCCTCTTCCGCTGCCGTAAACTGGCCTGCAATACTGCCGGCAGCTTCATCAGCAGCTTCTTCGAGGTTCTGTATGTATCTGCGCTGACGGCTTCCGATTTCATGAAGCGATTGCCCCAGCACCTTGTCCTCCTCGGCAGCGATGCTTTCGCTTGCCCCGGCGGACAGCCCATCATCCTTCAACAGGGCAGATGCAGCACGGTTTGCTTCCTGTATCCGGTCATGAGCGACCGGCTCTGAAGCAGAGGTGAACAGATGGTGATACCAGTTCCCCCAGGTGTTCCCGGAATCCAGGGCGGCATAGATGCTGCCTGACCCGAGTGCTGCCATAATGCCTGCAGCGGCAATTCCTGTCTTCAGCCTTCTGCGCATCGTTTTCCTGTCTCCTTCGTTCCTGTGTGTGCAGCGTGCTTCGCTGCGGGAATGACTTAAGTATAGAACCCTTTAACGGGCGATTCGTCACTACAAAGGATAATTTTGCAGAGTAACACAATAGGTTCAATCCGCCCCTCCGGGAGACTTCCGGATTCTACTGCCGGCTCAAGGACAGTCTCCCGACCGAGCCTGTTATTTCCCCCGGCCCGCCAGTCTTCTCGCTCCAAAGTACCGGATCATCTTCTACCTTCAGGCGGTTTATGACGGGACAGAGCCGTATCCGTCATTAATTTTGCATTGCCTGCGCCGCCTTGGTGTGCTACAACTCAAAGTGAAAGAAAACGCTATCATACAGGGGGTTATATGAACATACACAAGCTGCCATGGAAGAAAAATGTGCTGCGCAGGCTGATCTTCTCATTCATTTGCATCCTTCTGCCGCTCTTTGTGCTCAGCATGATCATTTACAACTGGGGGGTGCACACTCTCAAGCAGGAGATTTCCCGCTCCATGAGCTCACAGGTGTCGCAGTATTTCGGCAATCTGGAGCAGGAGTTCCGCAGAATCCAGCTGCTGCAGTATGACTGTCTGACAGACGACAATCTGAATGCGCTGGGCTCCATTCCCGAATCGATGAACAATATCGAGCGGATGGAGAGCATTCTGAGACTGCAGCAGCGGCTGAATGCGATCCGGAACAGCAGCACTTACATTGTTGATGTCTACGCCTACATTCCTTCAATCCAGAAGAAGGTGTCCGCGCTGACTGTAGGGTCGCTGAATCTGGACGAGTTCAATGAATTGAAGGACGTGCAGAATCAGCCGGGTTCCCAGCTGCGTGATCACAGCGGCGGATTAACCTTAAGCGCAGCTTATCCTACGACTTCACCGGGAAGCAGCCGGAAGCCTATTTTTATGCTTACGGTAGAGTTCTCCAAACCTAAGCTTCAGGAGAATCTGATGAAAATGGCCAATTCCCCTGAGGAGCAGCTGCTCCTTAGCAATCCGGAGTACACGATCGCTACAGGCAGGGAGATCAGCTCCGACCCGGTCATTCCGGCATTTCTGTCGGATCATAGAGACATGAACAGCACCCGAACTGTTGACTTTCAGGATACGCGCTATCTGGCGGTGTATTCTTACTCCCCGTTTTTTGATGCGGTACTGAGCAAATATGTGCCGGTAAGCGGTGTGTTTGAGCCGCTGGAGAAGTTCAAGAGCTGGTTTGTCATGCTGGCAGCCGTATCGGTGCTGATCATCGTGCTCTATTCCCTTTACGCCTACAAATACATTCACAAGCCGCTGTTCAAGCTGGTCAAGGCATTCCGGAAGGTGGAGCATGAGGACTTCTCCGTGCGGATCGCCCATGATGTCGATGATGAGTTCCGGTACATCTATGCCCGCTTCAACAGCATGCTGGAAAATGTGGAGTCGCTGGTTGACCAGGTGTACAAGCAGCAGATTCTGACCCACCGGGCGGAGCTGAAGCAGCTCCAGTCCCAGATCAATCCGCATTTTTTGTACAACAGCTTCTTCATTCTCAACACATTGGCCCGGCTGGGCGACAACGAGAATCTGGAGCAGTTCACCAACCAGCTGGGCGTTTATTTTCAGTTCATTACTCGCAGCCATACGGAGGAAGTGACGCTGGCCGACGAAGTGAAGCATGCCAAGGTATACACGGAAATTCAGACCACACGTTTTTATGGCCGCAACGTGACTGAGTTCGGAGAGCTTCCGGAGAAGGCGGGCGGGCTGATGGTTCCGCGGCTGATTTTGCAGCCGGTCATTGAGAATGCATTTAATCACGGACTGGAGCAGAGACCGGAGGGCGGGATTCTCAAGGTGCACTTTCAGCATACGGCCGATGAAATGTTGCTCATGGTTGAAGACAACGGATCAGAATTAAGCGGGGAGCGGCTTGAGGCCATGAACCGTTCTTTAACAGGGAAAGACGTGGAAACCACCGGTCTGCTGAATATCCACCTGCGGCTTAGGCTGAAATACGGTGAGGGCAGCGGGCTGCTGCTGGAACGGAGCGGGCTTGGCGGCCTGAAAGCAACCATTCGTATTGCGGACACAGGAAAGGAGCCTTAACATGTTCAGATTGCTGGTAGTAGATGACGAACGGATTATTGCTGACGGATTGCATGAGGTGCTGCAGGGCATCCCTGAGCCGGAACTGGATGTATATAAGGCCTATTCGGGGGAAGAAGCAGTGAGGCTGTTTGACCGGACCCGCTTTGACATTGTCCTGACGGATATACGTATGCCCGGAATCAGCGGGCTGCAGCTGCTGGACCGGATCAGGGAGCGATGGCCGGCGTGCAAGGTTATTTTTCTGACCGGCCACAATGAGTTCTCCTATATTTATTCAGCCATTCAATATGACGGAGTCAGCTATCTGCTCAAAACGGAAGGCTACAACAAGGTAATCCAGCTGGTCAGGCAGGCCGTCGGGGAGATAGAGACAGAGATGAAGGCGGAGTCGCTGCTGCAGCAGGCGCAGGAACAGCTCGATTTGACCCGGGAAATGCGGCAGAACGATTATATCAAAGGCATTCTGAACGAGCAGCTGAACATCCGGGAGATGAACCAGGAGCAGCTGGACGAGCTGGGTATCAAGCTGCGTGCCGATCACTCTGTGTTAATTCTGCTGGGCCGGGTCAACAGCTTCCAGAACAAATCGATGTATTCCCACCGGATGAGCCAGCTCTACCGGATCCGGCTGATTGCCCGGCAGTATATCTCCGCCCATGCTGTATTTGTAGAGACGGTTAATGAGCAGTCCGATCTCATCTGGCTGATCCAGCCGCAGCCCGGACAGAATCCGGCAGAAGAATGGAACAAGGTGCTGACTTTTATCAAAGGCAATCTGGAGCTGATCCAGCTGGCCTGCCGGGAATCGGTGGGCGAAGTGCTCTCGTTCGTGCTGGATGACAGTCCGGTCAGCTGGGAGCAGGCGGCAGGCCGGTTCTCGGTCCTGGAGATGATGATGAACTACAGAATCGGCCAGGGAGGCGGGATGCTGCTGCTGGACAAGCAGCTGATCCGGCAGGAGATGCTCCAGACAGAGAAGCCAGCGGGCCGGAAGCCATCCTTCCGCCACGCCCGGCTGGAGCTGCTCGGCGACCAGCTGGAGCATGGGCAGCGCGAGGAATTCGGAAAGACACTGCAGGAGTGCGCGGCTACCTTTAACGCTGTGGACAGTATGCACTATACCCCTGCAATGGAGGTATATTACGCGATCGGCCTCGTGTTCCTGACATATATGAACCGCTGGAACCTGGTCGATACCGCAGCGCCCAAGGTGGGACTCCACAAGCTGATGCAGCCCGGCGAACATGCTTCCTGGCAGGAAGCCTTCGGGTATATGATTCAGGTGGGCGAGCTGTTGTTCAGTCTCCAGACCCAGGAGGAGGAGCGCAGAGCGAAGGCAGTTGTCACAATTATTCAAAAGCATATTCTGGAGCATCTGCATGACCCGGATGAAATTTCACTGGTCCGTCTGGCCGAGCTGGTCTATTTCAATCCATCTTATCTGTCCCGGCTGTTCAAGCAGGTGACCGAGATCAATCTGTCCGAATATATTACCGGCGCGCGGATGGGGAAAGCCAAGCAGCTGCTGGGTGATCCGGATATCAAAATACAGGAGGTTGCCGAGCGGGTAGGTTATGGAACCGCCACGAACTTCACCCGCTCCTTCCGCAAAGTTATGAATATGACTCCCCAGGAATACCGTTCGCTTGTGCTGAGCAGGTAAACAGGAGATTCAAAAGTAAAGAGATGAATATTGAATGAAAGCGGTATCAGTTCTATCATTGAATTACCGGGGGCCCAGTTAACAGAATATTCATTAGGGAGGTTCACATGAAGACAAATCGCAGAATCAAGAGCATGGCACTGCTTGGCGCAGCGGGGATGCTGGTCATTTCCGCATGCGGCAACGGAGGGGATAACGGGGCGGGGACAGATAACAGCAGCAGCGCGAATGCAGAGAACACCACGATTGATATCAATGCCAAATATGATCCGCCGGTCGATATTACCGGCTGGAGATTTACGGAGTCCACATACAAATACGAGAATGGCGATACGATTGAGAACAATATTTACACGAGAACCTATGCCAGTGATCTGGGCATCAATCTTAAATATGACTGGACCGTGCCTATAGAGCAGTTTGACCAGAAAATGAATGTCTCGATTGCCTCCGGCGATCTTCCGGATATTATGTGGCTGAAGAACAAGCAGCTTACCGATCTGGCCGAAAATGATATGCTGTATGATCTGACCGACCTGTTCGAGAAATACGCTTCCCCTTTATCCAAAAAAATCATGCTGCAGGACCAGGCCAGCTTCGACACGGCCAAGATTGGCGGAAGGCTGATGGCCCTGCCGCGCACCTCCTCGGCTGTAGACGGTCTGCCGATTCTGTACGTGCGCACTGACTGGCTGACCAAGCTGGGATTATCTGAGCCGAAGACGATGCAGCAGGCCATGGCGGTGGCGGAAGCCTTCACAACCAAGGATCCGGACGGCAACGGCAAGGCGGATACCTTCGGGCTGGCGCTGACCAAAACCTTTTTGACAGATTCCCACTTCGGGACCTCCGGCTACTTCTCCGGCTTTCATGTGCATCCCGGCAAATGGGTGAAGGATGATTCCGGCCAGCTCGTATACGGCAGCACTCAGCCTGGAGTCAAGGACGCACTGAAGCAGCTTCAGGATCTGTATGCGGCGGGAATGCTGGACCAGGAGTTCGGCGTCAAGGACCGGGCTAAGGTGACGGAATCGGTTGCTGCAGGAAAAGTTGGCCTGTTCTACGGCTCCATGTCCGCACCGCTCTCGGTCATCCAGAAGAATGTGGATAATGATCCGGACGCCGAATGGAAAGCGCTGCCGCTGGTGTCTGTCGATACTGAACCGGCTACGCCGATCGGGATCATGCCGATTACTACGTACTACGGAGTCAGCAAGGACAGCAAGCATCCGGAGGCTATCTTCAAACTGCTGAACTTTGGAATGCAGGGCTATGACGAGAACGCGGAGGAGAATAACGAATTCGGCATCAGCGAAAATAATATTCCGGTCTACCTCTACAATTTCATTGCAGCAGATCCGGCCAAGAAAAACCTGAATGCACATAACAACGCAATTAAAGCACTTGAAGCGAATGATCCTTCCGGCTTGTCCGCCGAGGATAAGGGGTATTACGACCGGATTCTGTCTTTCCGCGGCGGGGACAGATCGAACTGGGGAACCGAGCGCGTATTCGGTACACCAAGCAGCTTCGATGTGATTGACCAGTATGTGCAGGAGGATAACTATATTTTTGACGCCTTCTACGGGTCTCCTACAGCTACCATGGTTGAGAAAAATGCCACACTCCAGAAAATGGAGGAGGAAGTATTCACGAAGATTGTCATGGGCCAGTCTATCGATACGTTTGACAAGTTCGTAGAGGACTGGAAGAAGCTCGGCGGCGAGCAGATTACGAAGGAAGTTAATGAATGGGCGGCCAAAAATAAATAAGAGATTCTGTATTCCATCTGCGGGGAAGCAGCCTTGAGCACGCTTCCCCGGATGGAACGGAAGAATGGAAGCGAGGTAGTAGAGACGGTATGGGAAACAAACTGAAGACCTTGCCGCTGCATCTGATGCTGCTGCCGGGCGTGATTTTAACCCTGGTATTCAGCTATATCCCGATTATGGGCATCGTGATTGCTTTCCAGAAATTTGTCCCTTCCAAAGGGATCTTCAACTCCAAATGGATCGGGTTCGATAATTTCCGCTACATGCTGGATATGCCGAACTTTTCAAGTGTGCTGTGGAATACCATTTTTATTGCGGTTCTGAAGATTGTGGCCGGGCTGATCATTCCGATTATTTTTGCCCTGCTGCTTAATGAGGTCTCCGGCGCTTTTTTTAAACGCACGATCCAGACCACGATCTACTTCCCTTACTTCCTGTCCTGGGTCATTCTGGGCGGAATCCTGATCGATATCCTCTCGCCATCCAGCGGGATTGTGAACCAATTTCTGGGGTGGTTCGGGGTGAAGCCTGTCTTTTTCCTCGGGGATGACAAATGGTTCCCTTACACGCTGGTAATTACGGATACCTGGAAAGGCTTCGGGTACGGCACGATCGTCTATCTTGCTGCACTGACGGGGATTGACCAGAGCCTGTACGAAGCAGCAACCGTGGACGGTGCAAGCCGCTGGAAGCAGATGCTGAATGTAACGCTGCCGGGGATGCTGCCTATAATTACGCTGATGACCGTGCTGAGCCTCGGGAATGTGCTGAATGCCGGCTTTGAGCAGGTGTTCAATCTCTACAGCCCGATGGTCTACAGCACCGGTGATATTATAGATACGTTTGTCTACAGGCTGGGGTTGGTGGAGGCGCAGTACGGGGTGGCGACAGCGGTCGGGCTGTTCAAGTCTGTCATCTCGCTGGTGCTGATTGTGGTCTCCAACAGGCTGGCCAACCGCTATGCGGGCTACCGGATATTTTAATAAGGAGGAAAGAATGTGCATAAGCCTACTGCCAGCCGAAAAGCTTTTCTGATTATGAACTACGTGATCTTAAGCATCACCGCGATTGCCTGCATTCTGCCGCTGATCAACGTGCTGGCGATCTCCTTCAGCTCCAGCAGCGCAGCGGCGGCGGGGTATGTCAAGCTTTGGCCGGTGGATTTCACCGTCGCCTCCTATAAATTTGCCCTGACCAAACATGAGTTTGTCGACGGATTCTGGGTATCGCTCCAGCGGGTGGTCCTGGGGTATGCCATCAGCATCGCCGTCAGCATTCTGATCGCCTACCCGCTCTCCAAGGAAAAGCAGGTGCTGCGTTCACGCAATTATTACGCCTGGTTCTTCATTGTAACGATGCTGTTCCACGGCGGGCTGATTCCCACTTATATGACCATTAAAAGCGTAGGCATGCTGGACACGATCTGGGCGCTGGTGCTGCCGTCTGCCGTATCGGTGTTCAATGTGATTCTGCTGATGAACTTTTTCCGGGAGTTGCCCAAAGAAATTGAGGAGGCGGCCAACATCGACGGGGCCGGACACTGGCGGACACTGTGGAGCATCTATCTTCCGTTATCCAAGCCTGCGGTGGCGACCATTACGCTGTTTATCGTGGTGTTCCACTGGAATTCCTGGTTCGACGGCCTGATCTATATGAACTCGACCTCCAATTATCCGCTGCAGAGCTATCTGCAGACCATCATCATTAATGTAGATCCGAGCACGGCAGCGACGAATGATCTGCTTGATATGTCGGCGATTTCGGACCGGACCTTCAAGGCGGCTCAGGTGTTCCTGGCGGCACTGCCGATTCTGCTCGTGTATCCTTTCCTGCAAAAATACTTCATGAAGGGTCTGGTGATGGGCAGTGTCAAAGGATAAGCCGGGCATCCGGGAAGGTGAGATGTCTGTGAGCATAAACAATTCTGCCGGGCTGTCCTGCTGGGGGGATTTGGGGAACGGTTATTACCGCAACCCTGTGCTGAATATGGATGTATCCGATCCTGACGTGATCCGCGTGGAAGATGATTTCTATATGGTCTGCTCGGACTTTCACTTTATGGGCATGCAGGTGTATCATTCCAGGGATTTGGTGAACTGGCGTCTCCTCGGAAAAATATATGACCGGCTCGAGATCGATCCGGCCTATGACGAAATGCGGGCGTATGCCAAAGGAAGCTGGGCGCCTGCGCTGCGCTATCATAACGGGCGTTATTACGTCTACTTCTGCACACCGGATGAAGGGCTGTATATGAGCTCCGCCGCCGATCCGGCCGGTCCGTGGGAGCCGCTGCATGAAGTAGTCCGTGTAAGCGGCTGGGAAGATCCCTGCCCGTTCTGGGATGAGGATGGCCAGGCTTACCTCGGCCACAGCACGGTGGGAGCCGGCCCGATCATTGTACACCGCATGAGTGCGGACGGGCGCGAGCTGCTGGATGACGGCATTATCGTGTATGTCGGCAAAATTGCCGAGGGAACCAAGATTTATAAAAGACAGGGCTACTACTATTTCGTCATTCCCGAAGGCGGCGTGGAAACCGGCTGGCAGACGGTGCTGCGTTCCCGCAGTATGTACGGACCTTTTGAGCGGAAGGTTGTACTCCGCCAGGGCGCTACGAAGATTAACGGTCCGCATCAGGGCGCACTGGTGGAGCTGAAGAGCGGGGAAACCTGGTTTCTGCATTTCCAGAGTGCGGGAGCTCTGGGCCGGGTCTGCCATCTCCAGCCTGTGCGCTGGGAGGAGGACTGGCCGGTCATCGGCGCAGCAGGAGAACCGGTTGAGCTGTACGCCAAACCGGGGGTAGCTGAGGGCTGTGAGCCGATGCTGCCGGCAGCATCGGATGACTTTGCCGGGCCGGAGCTTGCGCTCCAGTGGCAGTGGAACCATAATCCCGCAGACGGGCATTGGTCGCTTGGCGGGACAGGGCTGCGGCTTGATGCTCTGGAAGCTCCGGGCCTGCTGGAAGCCCGCAACACGTTAACGCAAAAAATCATCGGCCCCCGGGGAACCGTCTGCACCAGATTGTCCGTTGCGGACATGAAGCCCGGCCAGTTCGCCGGACTCGCCTTCCTGTGCGCCCGGGAGGAGAACTGGATCGGAGCCGCCGCGGAGCCGGACGGCATCTATCTGCGGGCGGTCACGGGAGGAACGGTATATCACGGGCCGAAGCTGACCGGTGATACATTAGGGCTGGGCAGCGTCATTGATTTGGACGGAGAGACCCGGCTGTTCTTCAGCCCGGGTGAGGGCTGGATTTCCTTCGGCGGTCCTTGCCGGATGACCTCCGGATTCTGGAAGGGCGCGCGGGTAGCGCTGTTCAGCTATACGGCCGGCGGGAGCGGCGGCAGCGCCGGGTTCCACTGGTTTCATTATGATGTGGACCGGGGCGGGAAGCCATGACTGGTACAGAGGCGATGCGTAAAGGCGAGGATAGCGCTGAGAGTCATGACAAGAATAGTGGCGATGCGCAAAGACTGGGCTGAACCGGTGCAACAAGACGTGAATGAGGATGGTGCGTAATAATGAAGGAACTGCTTGAGAGGCTGAGAGGGTTGGATACGGCAGCAGTCGTCGGGGAACTGGGGAAACTGTCAGATGAGCAGGTGCTGCAGGAATGGGTGGGCTCCGGCGTGAAGTTCGCCGCCTCTTCCGGCAGACTGGAAGACGTCTACTACAATGCGGTCCGGAAGCTGCTGGACTGCATTGTCCCGGATCAGCAAGGCACGCCGGTGCTTCATGAAGGAGGCGCTTACCACGGCACCTGGCTGGAGAGTACCGGGACGATCAATGCCGAACTTCTGTCACGGTTCATGCCTAAGGTAGCACAGGCCACCTTCCTTCGGTTCGCTGCATACCGGAGAGAGGACGGGCTTATCCCATATAAGGTTACGGCTGCCGGACCGGCGTACAGGCAGATCCAGATGGTAACGCCGCTGGCCAGAAGCGTCTGGAATCATTATTCCCTGAACGGACAGGATGAGGAATTTCTGCGGACCATGTATTCTGCCATGGCCGGATTCGACGGCTGGCTTGCGCAGTACCGCAATACACGGGGAACAGGCTGTGTAGAAGCGTTCTGCACTTTTGATACCGGGCATGACTTATCACCGCGCTTCTGGCATATCCCGGATACTCCGCATTTGGGGGACCCGCGCCTGTTCAGCCCGGAATCGCCGGTTCTGCCGCTGCTGGCCCCTGACCTTACAGCCAACGTGTACTGCCAGCGCCTATATCTGGCCCGCATGGCCCGGATTCTGGGTGAGGACGGCGGAACGGACTGGGAGGAGAAAGCGGCGCAGAGCCTGGAGAGTCTTTTTCAGTACTGTTATGACGAGGTTGACGGTTTCTTCTATGATCTGGACCGTAATGACAGCTTCGTCCGGGTTCAATCGGATGTACTGCTGCGTGTCCTGGCCTGTGAGGCAGGTGACCGCAGTTTGTTCGATGAGGCGCTGAAGCGGTACTTGCTGAACACTTCCAAGTTCTTCGCCAAATACCCGCTGACCTCCATCGCGCTGGATGATCCGCGCTTCGACCCGTCGTCGGCATACAACAGCTGGGCGGGGACAACTAATTTTCTGACGCTGATCCGTACGCCGCATGCGTTTGAAGCGCATGGCCGGTTTGTGGAGCTGACGTGGATCATGAATCCGATTCTGAATGCGGCGGCGAGAATGGAGCGTTTTTCCCAGACACTGAGCCCGTGGACCGGAGCAGAAGGCTACACGGACACCTATTCACCGGCGATTCTGTGCGTACTCGATTTCGTGGAACGGACCTGCGGTATTCTGCCAACTCCGGACGGGGAGCTGTGGTTCACCGGGCTTGTCCCTTATCCGATGGATCACGGGGAGGAGGTTGCAGCATCGACGGGTTATTCCCGCACAGTGGGTGGCGATGTCTACGAGCTGGTAAATAACCGGGAACGGGCGAAGCTGTACAAGAATGGGCGGCCCCATCTTTCTTTTCCATACGGCATAAGAGCCGTCACTGACCGCAGCGGAAAGCTGACCAGCCTAATCGGCATGATGGCACAGCCTGCAGAGGGGCAGGTGGAATGGGAAGGACAGACGTACTTCGTGACCCTACAAGGCAACGAGCGGATTATTTTTAATGAAGGGAAGTTTGAAAAAGGCTCGGATATCGGGGTGATTGTGCCGGAGTATGATGCAGGGCGTGCGCGTGGAGTGGTGTGAGTGGTGTGGGTGATGTGAGTTATTTGGACAGAAGTGTGAGTTGTATGGAGAGTAGTGTGAATTGTATGGAGAGTAGTGTGTGTTAATTGGAATAGTCTTGTGAGTTAATAGTAACTAGTTGCGGGGGCCCTGCCGGGAGGCGGGGTCGTTTTTCTATCGTTTTTTATAATGGAAGGTGTATTGGTAAAACGGGTAAGGCTCTCCCTCTCCTTCTGCCGAATGTGTCTTAGAGCCGCTTAGTGTGGTGTGTGGATGAACGCTGGTTTTGGTTTTAATGGATACGCTTGGCGTCTCTTAGCAGTTCTTTGGAGCGTACATGAATAAGCAGTTCCTCTACTGCTGAATAAGTCGCTAATCCGCACAGTATGCATGAGGTCAGAGTCAGTCCGGTAGTGTGGTACAGAAAGGGGAAACAGAATAGTGCAGATCCCGTTGCCTTGTTGGCATAGGTATGGATGAAGGCAAAAGCCCGGTATTTAACAAACCCGATGATCAGCGAGCTTATGCGAACGAGTGTAATCGCTCCGATCCAGCACAGTAACCATAACGATAAATGAAGAATAGGGAGAAAAACTATTAATGTTACACCGATAAAAACGAAATCAGCCACACTATCCAAACTTGCCCCGAAGGAGCTGGTGCTGTTCGTTCTCCTCGCTATGTATCCATCCAGAGCGTCACTCACCCCGCACAGTAAGTAGAGTACATAGAACAGAATAGACAACGGTGCTACTAATAGAAGGATCGCAGAGCACAACATCCGCATCAGGCTTAGAATATTGGGGAGGGGATTAGTTTTATTCATGTTGGCGCTTATGTTCCGTTGCAAGTCATTGCTGCCGCTGTTGTTTCCGCCGCTTCCCCGGCTTCTCCCGCTTCTCCCGCTTCTGTTCCGGTTAAGGACACACTTCCAGCGGGCTCTTCGGAGTTGGCAGTCTTTTATTTGGCGGGGGCTTCTACAGTTTAGGCGACCTCTATCTGATCCTTTAGGCATCGGTTCCTCCCTGGTACGTAGTGATGGCTATACTCGACTATTTCGTTTGCCTGCACACCAGCCTGTATTTACACACACTTTAACCTGTTGGCTACAGACTATAATATGTCAGAATTCATTATTTAGCAGGTGATCTGCTCACAGCCAAGTTGTTGCTCCTGTTGCGGTGCGGATATAGCAGCTGTTTTGTACACACTCAGGACTTCAATGGCAAGACATATTACTTTATTACTTATTAAGGACGTTAAGTCGTTCGTTCCAGGCCTGTTAATACCTTAAGTAACATGATCTGATCCAATCGGTTGGTAACATAGATAGCACGGTCAAGGGTAAGACGTAAATTGCAGAAATCAGCAGGTTAGTGGTTTTCACAGACTCTGATAGGTTAATGGATTTGCAGAAAATGATATGTCTTAGGCTATCTGATTAACTCTGAGCGTTACCTTACATGTTTGAGCGGCCTTCCACTGCATGTTAATTATAGTGCCGAATAGTTTTAGACAGCACAGTGAATTGAACTAACCAGTGTTTTCGCGGTTATGAGGTGCTGAGGTAGAAATACCTTTGAATAGGGGCGAATGGTGAGAAAGTGAGAAATGAGAGGTAGAAGTACCTTTGAATTGGGCCGAATGGCGGGAAAACGGGAAATGGGAGGTAGAAGTACCTTTGAATTGAGGCGAATGGCGCGAAAGTGAGAAATGAGAGGTAGAAGTACCTTTGAATAAGGACGTATGGCGGGAAAGTGAGAAATGAGAGGTAGAAGTACCTTTGAATTAGGGCGTATGGTGAGAAAGTGAGAAATGAGAGGTAGAAGTACCTTTGAATGGGAGCGAATGGTGAGAAAGCGGGAAATGAGAGGTAGAAGTACCTTTAAATCGAGCCGAAAGGCGCGAAAGCGGGAAATCAACGGGAAAAGTCCCGTTGAATCGAGCCGAAAGGCGCGAAAGTGAGAAATCAACGGGAAAAGTCCCGTTGAATCGAGCCGGAAGGCGGGAAAGCGGGAAATCAACGGGAAAAGTCCCGTTGAATCGAGCCGAAAGGCGCGAAGGCGGGAAATCAACGGGAAAAGTCCCGTTGAATCGAGCCGCATGGCGTTACCCAGCGTCATCCAAACGCAAAAACAGCCTCCCCAAAGGAAGGCTGTTTCTGTATGACGTCCCGGAAGGGATTCGAACCCCCGACCGTGCGCTTAGAAGGCGCATGCTCTATCCAGCTGAGCTACCGGGACAAAAGCAGCTTACTCAAAAGCAAGCAAAAATTATGTTATCATACATGGATAACTTTTTCAACCTGTTTTTTTGAAACCGCTGAAGGATATGCTATAATCTACAATTGACTAAGGTCCGGAATAAAGGAGGTGCCCTCATTAATCAATTCAATTCCCCCGCGAAAGAGAATATCGTGCTGTTCCCGAAGACCTTGGATTACTACCAGATTCAACTTACGGTAATGCTGGAGAGTGAACGTTACGGGGAAGCGATGGAGCTGCTGCGTTTTTTGCTGCAATGCCAAGGTCAGGAAGAGCGGCACTACGAAGAGTGGCAGTCGCTCCTTAGTTGGCTGGAGGCGGCTTTTCCCTATGCGGCGCAGAATAGTGAGCATCAAGGAGCAGCGGAAGAATCCGACCAGGATCTCAGAGAAGAAGATATGGCCCGGATTCTGGCGAATTCGAAGCTGGAAGAGGATGCTGAATATCCTTCCAAGCTGCTGGGGCGGATCATGAATGAACCGCTGTCCGAGAACACGATCCTGGCGCTGGAGCAGCTGTCCTACCTGGAAGGCGGCGATATCGATGAGAAGCTGACAGAATGGCTGCAAAATTCCGCGGTTCATCCGCTGCTGCAATTCCGTGCACTCCAGACACTCCGCCGGCGCGGAGCCCAGGGGACGATCCGGCTGAAGCGCGGACACGAAACCTCCCTCGTCGAGATTGAATCCGTGCCGCTGCAGAATGAAGACTTCCCGCCGCAGGTGAGCCAGGTGATGGAGCGGGTAGCCGAGCAGGCGGAGGTGCATGAGCCGACTTTGTATTATTTTGCCCAGGAGCTGTGGGGACAGTTTATGATGTCGATTTATGGCTCGGCAGAGTACCGCAAGTTGCTGGATGGTGACGACGACATTCTCGACATTTGGGCGGGAGCGCTGCATCAGATGGTGTCGGAAAGCCTGAACGGAAGCCGTCAGGAAGAGGAAACACGGGCGATGTATGGAATCACAGACGGCATGCGCTTTCAATTTGAAGGAGCCTACCGGTCTCTGAAGGGATTTGTGAAGACTTCCATACTTGATAATTAGAGTAATGTTGTATATAATATAATGGTTATTCTGTGCGTGAATATCATGTTTTTTCAAGTAAATATGCAACCTATTTTTGGAGGGAAAAGTATATTATGAAAGCAACCTGGGAAAAAATAGAGAAGAACCTTGGAGTTCTTGAAGTCGAAGTAGAAGCAGAACGCGTAGCTGCAGCACTCGACAAAGCTTTTAATAAAGTAGTTAAGAAAGCAACTGTACCTGGATTCCGTAAAGGTAAAGTGCCACGGCCGATTTTTGAATCCCGCTTTGGTGTAGAAAGCCTGTACCAGGATGCAATCGACATTCTTCTTCCTGAAGTATACAGCGAAGCCGTTGAACAAACTGACATCTTCCCTGTTGACCGTCCTGAAGTAGACATCGAGCAATTCGGCAAAGGCCAATCCTTCATTTTCAAAGCGAAGATCACAGTGAAGCCTGAAGTGAAACTGGGCCAGTACAAAGGTCTGGAAGTTCCGGCTCAAAAGTCCGAAGTTACTGAAGACGAGCTGAACGCTGAACTGAAACGCCTGCAAGAGCGTCACGCTGAGCTTGTTGTCGTTGAAGAAGATGCAGCAGCTAACGGCGATATCGCTGTAATCGACTTCGAAGGTTCCGTTGACGGTGAACTGTTCGAAGGCGGTTCCGCTGAGCGTCACTCCCTGGAGCTGGGCAGCAACTCCTTCATCCCTGGCTTTGAAGAGCAGGTTGTAGGTATGGCTACTGGCGATTTCAAGGATGTTGAAGTGACATTCCCTGAGACTTACCATGCAGAGAACCTTGCCGGCAAAGCTGCAGTATTCAAAGTGAAGCTGCACGAAATCAAACGCAAACAGCTTCCTGAGCTGGATGATGAGTTCGCTAAGGATGTTAGTGAATTCGACACTCTGGAAGAATACAAAGCAGACCTGAAGGCACAGCTGGAGTCCCGCAAGCAGGATGAACTGAAAGGCGTTCGCGAAAATGCTGTAGTTGATGCAGCAGCAGCTAATGCTGAAGTTGAAATCCCTGAAGCAATGATCAACAGCGAAGTGGCTAACATGGTTCGTGATTTCGACAACCGTCTTCGTCAACAAGGCATGAACATGGACATGTTCCTCAGCTTCTCCGGCCAAACCCGTGAAGATCTTGAGGGCCAAATGAAGGGCGATGCTGAGAAGCGCGTCCGCAACAACCTGGTGCTTGAAGTGATTGCTAAGGAAGAGAACATTGAAGTATCCGAAGAGGAAGTTAACCAAGAGCTGGCTTCCATGGCTGAATCCTTCAAACGTTCCCCTGAAGAAATCCGCAGCATCCTGGCAGCTAACGGTTCCCTGAGCAGCCTGAACGAAGAAATCTCCCTGCGTAAGACGATCGACCTGCTGGTATCTAACAGCGTCGAAGTTGAAGCAGCTGAAGCACCTGCTGAAGAAGCAAGCGCTGAGTAATATTCGTTCGAATTAATTTAACCTAGAACGGCCAAGCAGTACGGCCTCCATACAGAGCAGATAAGGCACGTAATTTAAGTTACGTGCCTTATTTTTATCGGCGGCGCATATATAAAGGTACATAACCGGTGAGAAGTTGGCATTGTGCTCCGATTTGCGCTATAATGGCAGGCACATGAGCAATGCGTTTTTTATGAAGCTGTGAAAAATGACATCCCGCCATGAACGTGTTAAAATATTTCTGAAACGGCAAAACTAATCTGTATAGAGAAAAGAGGTTGGTGGCATGAGTCTGGTACCAATGGTTGTTGAATCAACGAACCGGGGAGAACGCTCATACGATATCTATTCCAGATTGCTCAAGGACCGTATCATTTTCCTGAGCAATGCGATTGACGATGATGTCGCCAATCTGATTATTGCCCAGTTACTGTTTCTGGCAGCTGACGACCCGGAGAAGGATATTCACCTATACATTAACTCGCCTGGTGGTTCTGTTACAGCCGGCATGGGTATATATGATACGATGCAATACATCAAACCCGATGTGTCAACGATTTGTGTAGGGATGGCGGCCAGTATGGGATCGCTGTTGCTTACAGCTGGGGCTCCCGGCAAAAGATACGCGCTGACGAACAGTGAAGTTATGATTCACCAACCGCTTGGCGGCGTTCAGGGGCAGGCATCCGATATCTGGATTCATACCGACTGGATTCTCAAAACTAGAGAAAAATTGAATCAAATATATGTGGATCGCACGGGTCAGCCCCTTGAAAAAATCGAACGGGATACAGACCGCGATAATTTCATGAGCGCGGAAGAAGCGAAGGAATACGGGCTTATTGACCAGGTACTCTCTTCACCGATCATATCTTAAAGGGGTGGTAAGATGTTTAAATTTAACGATGAAAAAGGACAGCTGAAATGTTCCTTTTGCGGTAAATCTCAGGAACAGGTCCGTAAGCTTGTAGCAGGACCTGGTGTTTATATATGCGACGAGTGCATCGAGCTGTGCACGGAGATCGTGGAGGAAGAGCTCGGCCATGAGGAAGAGCTGGATCTGAAGGATATTCCGAAACCGAAGGAAATCCGCGACATTCTTGACCAGTACGTAATCGGCCAGGAGCAGGCGAAGAAATCGCTCTCCGTTGCCGTATACAATCACTACAAGCGTGTGAACAGCCAGAGCAAGATCGAGGATGTTGAGCTGACGAAGAGTAATATCCTCCTGCTTGGACCGACAGGTTCCGGTAAGACGCTGCTGGCGCAGACTATGGCGAAGATCATTAACGTTCCTTTTGCCATTGCAGATGCAACTTCCCTTACAGAAGCCGGCTATGTCGGTGAAGATGTGGAGAACATTCTGCTGAAGCTGATTCAGGCTGCAGATTATGATGTTGAAAAGGCCGAACGCGGCATTATCTATATTGATGAGATTGATAAAGTGGCACGTAAATCCGAGAATCCGTCCATTACACGCGACGTTTCCGGTGAAGGTGTGCAGCAGGCACTGCTGAAGATCCTCGAGGGAACTGTAGCTTCCGTACCTCCGCAAGGCGGACGCAAGCATCCTCATCAGGAGTTCATCCAAATCGACACGACGAATATTCTGTTCATCGTGGGCGGTGCCTTTGACGGCCTGGAGCAAATGATCAAACGCCGTATCGGCAAAAAGGTGATCGGCTTCAACGCAGCTGTTGAAGGGCAAAAGGATCTGAAACCGGGCGAATACCTCTCCATGGTACTGCCTGAGGATCTGCTGAAGTTCGGTCTGATTCCAGAGTTCGTCGGCCGTCTGCCGGTCATCTCCACTTTGGAGCCGCTTGACGAGACTACACTCGTGCGGATTCTGTCCGAGCCGAAGAATGCATTGACCAAGCAGTATATCAAGCTGCTGGAAATGGACAATGTAGCGCTGAAGTTCGAGCCGCAGGCTCTCGAGGCAATTGCCAAGGAAGCCATCAAGCGCAACACGGGTGCCCGTGGCCTGCGTGCGATTATTGAGAGCATCATGCTCGACGTAATGTACGAAGTGCCGTCCCGCGATGACATTAAGGATTGTGTCATTACGGAGCAGGTTGTCCAGGAGAAGGCACTGCCTGAGCTGGGCATTAAGAAAGACAAGAAAAAAGAGGAGAGCGCCTAATACAGGCTGCTTTCCTTAACAATACAAGTCACAGTCTCCACCGCTCTCCCGCTCATCCGTCTACTGCTGGCGGAAGCGGGAGAAAGAGGTGGAGCTTTGATCGTTATGGGGGAGAAAACCATGTTCTTGAGACACCAGACCCGTCCCGTTAACGTCGGCGGGGTCATTATCGGGGGAAACAACGAGGTCGCTATTCAAAGCATGTGTACGACCAAAACAGCTGACGTGGAAGCAACAGTTGCGGAAATTCTGCGGCTGGAGGAAGCGGGCTGCCAGATCGTCCGTGTTACGGTCAACAATGAAGAAGCCGCTGCGGCGATCAAGGAGATCAAGAAACGGATTCATATCCCGCTTGTAGCGGATATTCATTTTAACTACAAACTGGCGCTGATGGCGATTGAGAACGGCATCGACAAGGTGCGGATCAATCCAGGTAATATCGGCCGCCGTGATAAGGTAGAAGCCGTGGTTAAGGCCTGTAAGGAGAAAGGGATTCCCATCCGTATCGGCGTGAACGCCGGTTCGTTGGAGAACCATCTCCTGGAGAAATATGGCTACCCTACTGCTGAAGCTATGGTTGAGAGTGCCCTGTACCATATCGGGATTCTCGAGGAGCTGGATTTCCACGATATTATCGTATCCCTGAAAGCTTCCGATGTGCCGATGGCGATCGAAGCTTACCGCAAAGCTGCAGAGGTCATTCCTTATCCGCTGCATCTTGGCATTACAGAATCCGGTACGCTGTTCGCCGGTACGGTGAAGAGCTCCGCCGGTATCGGTGCGCTGCTCTCCATGGGCATTGGCAGCACTGTGCGGATCTCGCTGAGCGCTGATCCTGTAGAAGAAGTAAAGGTAGCCCGTGAGCTGCTGAAAACCTTCGGTCTGATTTCGAATGCAGCCACACTGATTTCCTGCCCGACCTGCGGACGTCTGGACATTGACCTCTTCTCGATCGCTAACGAAGTGGAAGAGTACATTTCCAAGCTTAAGGTGCCTATTAAGGTATCTGTGCTTGGCTGTGCCGTCAACGGTCCCGGAGAAGCCCGCGAAGCGGATATCGGCATCGCCGGTGCCCGCGGAGAAGGCCTGCTGTTCCGCTACGGCCAGATGATCCGCAAAGTACCTGAGGCCGAGCTTGTGTCTGAGCTGAAGAAGGAGATTGACGCCATTGTGGTCGCCTATGAGGCTACAGGTGAAATCCCCGGCCGCAAACATGCGAATCTTGCTCCTGCCGTGCAGGTGGGAAGCACGGAAGCTTAACCGAACTTATTGTATGTTAACGAAGTGACGGAGAACGTCCCTTTTGCCCCGGTGGTCCGGTGGTGAAACGGGGCGTTTTTCTTTTATACAGACTGCAGGAATTTATAAAGAAAGTATGAACTTTGCGAAGAAGCGGAGCTTCCCCGCTACAATACAATCATGGGAGGATGAGACAGCGATGAAGGAGAGTGTAAACATATTGCTGGTGGAGGATGACCCGGAGATTGCCCGTATTCTAAGAGACCATTTACGGCGTGAGGGTTACGGGGTCACCTGGGCTTCAAGTGGCCTGGAGAGCTGGGAAGATTTCAAGCAGGGGAGCTATCAGATGGTTCTGCTGGATCTCATGCTGCCGGAGATGGATGGCTTTACGGTCTGCAGGAATATCAGGCTGGTCAGCGACGTTCCGCTGCTAATGATGAGTGCGCGGATCGAAGAGGAGAGCAAGGTTAGAGGCCTGGGCCTGGGGGCGGACGATTATATCACCAAACCCTTCAGCCTGGCTGAGCTCACAGCCCGTATCGAATCCCATCTGAACCGGTACCGCAGATACCAGGGCATTCAGCCGGAAGCCTCAACAGAGCGGTATAACGATGGACTATCAATTGATCACATGAACCAGCAGGCGCAGCTTCAGGGTGAAGCGCTTGATTTAACCGCGAAGGAATGGGCACTGCTGACACTGCTGGCCGCTCATCCCGGCCGGGCCTTTACCAAGGCGGAGCTGTATGAGCATGTATGGAACCAGCCGGCAGGCGGAAGCATGGGGACAGTGACCGTACATGTCAAAAGCCTGCGCGCCAAGCTCGGGGACGAGCCGCATGCTCCGCGCTGGATTCAGACGGTATGGGGCAGCGGCTACCGGTTCACGGGAGAGCGGAGACCATGAAGCTGAAGTACTGGTTAATGCTCGCTTTTCTCATTGTCATGCTGCTGCCGGTCGTGGCGGGTCTCTCACTCTTCTCCCTGTATAGCTATTATAACGACCAGCGCAGCTTAACCGAGTATGTGAAGCTATCCGGAGAGATGGCACCCATTGAGCAGGCTTTATCCGATCCGGATCTGTACCGCCTGCAGCCGTCAGATGCCTATACGGAACTCTCTGCGCTTGCGGGCGATCAGGTCAGCTTCGAGCTGTATTTGCCCACAGGCATCAAAGTGTATTCATCCGGCGGAGGGGCATGGTCTGCAGGGCTGTACACCGTTAGCGGGCCGGAATTATACCGTGACCTCTATGATTTGCAGATCCGCCACCGCACCTTCTCGCTCAAAAAACCTGTCTGGCAAAAGGGTGAGCTGATCGGCATTTACGAAATCGTTATGCTGCGCGGGGAGTGGCTGGAAGGCATCTCCTTGCGGACATCCTGGGTCATCGGCAGTGCTGCCGCTTTTTTCATCCTGCTGTACGGTACGGTGATCTCGCTGCTGTCCAGAAAGCTTTTCCGGCCGATGAAGCAGCTGATGCAGCGGATGGATGACTTTGCGAAGGGCAAACCGGCCGAGGTGGAGGTACCGGTCCGTCATGACGAAATGGGCAGGCTGATTGGGCAGTTTGACAATATGCAGAAAAAAATTACCCGGACTCAAGTTCAGGTAGAACGGGAGCAGCAGGAAAAAGAGCTTATGGTTGTTTCGCTATCCCATGATCTGAAAACACCGTTAATGTCGATCAGCGCCTATGCCGAGGCTCTCAGCAGTGACTCCCGGCTGGATGCCGCGGAGAGGGAGGAATACCGGAAGGTGCTGTCCGGAAAAGTAGAGCAGATGAAGCAGATGATCGGTGAGCTGGAGATGTATACGGCGCTGGGTTCCGGTGGCCTGGAGCTGGAACTGCTTGAGGTGGAAGGGGAAGAATTCTTCGATATGCTGCTCGGGAGCTATGTGGGACTTCCAGAGCAGAAGCAGATTGCAGTCAAGTCAGTGGTCCGTACGGATCATATGTACAAGGTTCATCCCGAGCAGCTGACGCGCCTGACCGACAACCTGATCGGCAATGCCGTCCGCTATACCCGGGCTGGTGGTGTGATGGGGCTTGCGGTGATCGCTTCAGATCAGGAATTGCCGGAGTGGATTCATCTATTATGGGGGCCGGAGCTGAACGATTACCGGGCCGGGGGAACGTTGATCCTGGTGCAGAACGAAGGGCCGGCGATCCCTGCGGGGCAGCTTGAGCGCATTTTTGAGCCGTATGTCCAGCTGCAGAATCACGGAGATCAAAGTTATGCCGGCAGCTACGGGCTGGGACTGAGCATTGCAAAACGGATTGCTGTCAGGCACGGAGGGGACCTCCGGATGTGGTCTTTAGAGGGATATGGAACATTGGCAGCCTGCCGGTTGCCGGAGACTTAAAGAGACGGACATGAATCAGGAGAGGATGAGAGTAACGATGAAAAATATAGGGATGACACTCGGTACGTTGGTGCTTGCCGGATCGCTGCTTGGAGGTTGTGCGAACGGTGAGGTGCTGGGCTTGTCCGGTGACGAGATGATCGATAAGGTGGTTGCGGCCGAGGCGGAGCCCGTGTCCTATTTTGCTGAAGGTGAGATGAAGATATGGACTGATGAGAAGCTGACGAACACGCTGACTATAAAAGAATGGGTGGACGGCTCAACCGGGCGGAAACGTACTGAAACAGCGGAGAACGGAAATGTAAGCTATGCGCTTAATGACGGGACACAGATCCTGGTCTATGAGCAAGCGACGGAAACCGCGTATTCGATGGATGTAACTGCATTGGGTGAACAGGCGGGGCAGACCCAGAAGCAGGCGCTGGTCGATCAGCTGGAACAGCTGCGGGACTCACATGATGTAGAGATGGTTGGGGAAGCGGAGCTGAACGGCCAGGATACTTTTCACATTAAACTTACACCCAAGGAAGACGGCACATTATCCCTCTCATCCGAGTACTGGGTAGATCCCGCAACCTGGATGGTAGTCAAGGTGATCAGCTCCTATGGGGACGGAAAATCAGAGCTTATCTATGATCCGGTACAGTATAATCCTGAATTTGCGGCAGATACGTTCACACTTGATATTCCCGAGGGCGTGGAGGTGCAGGACATGAGTGAACTTACGCAGACCTCGGAAGTGACTTTGGAGGAGGCGGAAGACGCGCTGGGGCAGCCTTTTTTGCAGGATGCGGGCGGAGAGCTTAAGCTGTCGCGGATTGAGCTGTATACCTCGCAGGGAGAACTCGGCAGAAATGAAGTGACCTTGTATTATGTGCAGGGCGATAAGGTTGAGGTCAGCCTGTCCATCTTCCAAAAGCCCGAGGGGAACATAGATGATATGCTGCTGCCGGATGAGTCGGCCACCCAGGTTCGCGGTGCTAAAGCTTCTTTTATGAAAAGCATCCGGAACCTTTCCTGGGATGAGGAAGGCTTGCGCTATTCTGCTATGGGGGGGAATGAGGCTTGGACTCAGGAAAAGCTCCAGGCATGGGCGGAGGAACTGAAGTTATCCAATAAATAAACCGGTTGTCAGGCATCCTGTAGTCCCGTTTCACTCCCCTGTCCTGCTAAACTTTCATAATTACAGGCGAAACAGCGTTTATGAATGTTTGAAAAGGCTATACTACCTAGTAGCAGCCAAGAGCGAAGGACAGGTAGACTGAATGAAACGGGAGGATGACCTATGGAATTAAGTATATTGCTGATGATCGTGCAGCTCTTTTTCGCGCTGGTTATCGGCGTTTATTTTTGGAATCTGCTGCGGGGACAGAAGACCAATAAGACGGCGGTAGACCGGGAATCACGCAAGGAGCTGGACAAGCTGCGCAAAATGCGAATGATCTCCCTCACCAAGCCGCTCTCGGAAAAGACACGTCCTGCATCGATCGGAGACATTGTCGGGCAAAAAGACGGGCTGCGCGCTCTCAAGGCGGCGCTGTGCAGCGCCAATCCTCAGCATGTGATCATTTACGGGCCGCCGGGCGTCGGCAAGACTGCAGCAGCGCGCGTCGTCATGGAGGAAGCGAAGCGGAACCCGCTGTCCCCTTTTAAAAATGACTCCAAATTTACGGAGATTGATGCGACTACGGCACGTTTTGACGAACGGGGCATTGCCGATCCGCTGATCGGCTCCGTACATGACCCGATCTATCAGGGCGCAGGTGCTATGGGCATTGCCGGCGTGCCGCAGCCGAAGCCGGGTGCGGTGACCAAGGCGCATGGGGGCATTCTGTTTCTGGATGAGATCGGGGAGCTGCATCCGATTCAGATGAACAAGCTGCTCAAGGTGCTGGAGGACCGCAAAGTGCTGTTGGAGAGCGCCTATTACAACTCCGAGGACAGCAATACGCCTGCGTATATTCATGATATTTTTCAAAACGGCCTGCCGGCCGATTTCCGGCTGGTCGGAGCGACCACCCGGTCGCCGGATGAAATTTCGCCTGCGCTGCGTTCGCGATGCATGGAGATTTATTTCCGTCCGCTGCTGCCGGATGAGGTGGCCGTGATCGCGCGTGATGCGGTCCAGAAGATTGGCCTAAGGCCTAGCCCGGACGCAGTAGCTGTAGTGCAGCAGTATGCCACCAACGGCCGGGAAGCGGTGAACATGATCCAGCTGGCGGCGGGGCTTGCACTAACGGAACAGCGTGATACCTTAAACGCCGCAGATGTGGAATGGGTAGCGGGCAGCAGCCAGCTGCCGCTGCGTACAGAACGCAAAGTTCCGACAGCGCCGCAGATCGGACTCGTCAACGGCCTCGCCGTCTATGGTCCGGGAATGGGCACCCTGCTTGAGATTGAGGTCTCCGCTGCACCTGCACTGAGCGGGCAGGGACGACTCAACATCACCGGTGTAGTTGATGAGGAAGAGATCGGCGGGGGCTCGCGGACGATCCGCCGCAAGAGTATGGCCAAGGGGTCGGTGGAGAATGTATTGACCGTTCTGCGCATGATGAACCTTGAGCCTGACCGCTATGACCTGCATGTGAACTTCCCCGGCGGAACGCCGATTGACGGGCCTTCTGCAGGAGTCGCAATGGCTGTAGCCATTGTCTCCGCGATCCGCCGGCTGCCGGTGGATAACACCGTAGCAATTACCGGGGAGATCGGCATCCATGGCCGGGTCAAACCGGTCGGCGGCGTCATTGCCAAGGTGGAAGCAGCTTTTCAGGCGGGGGCAACCACGGTGCTGATTCCAAAGGAAAACTGGCAGTCGTTATTTGCAGATCTGGGCGAGCTGAGAGTCATTCCCGTGGAGTCCGTAGAGGAAGTGTTCCGCCACCTGTTCGGTTCGGACACGGCCGATGTAAGGCTGCCGGCCGTATCCGGCGAGACGTTCTCCGCAGGGCCTTCGCTGTTCAAAGCGGATGCTTCGGGCGAGAGTGCGCAGGGTTAGTACGCAAACGTTGGGTTCATGTTAAGATGGTCATCCGGCAGCAATCGGCGGGTGGTCATCTTTTTTTACTTAGACCGTTTTTTAATAAAATGATATAATAATGAAATCAGTGTGTAGAGATATCGGTCAGGGTTACCGGCCGAAAATATATGTCTCAATGATACGTCTGCCATCTGAAATCTAATTTTTGGAGATGACAGCTATGCATGGAGACGCAAGATTGCCCAGAAACGCCAAGGAAGGACTTTTATTTTTACTGATCATTTCGATGATCTCAGCAAACACCATTGCCCCTGTTATTGTAGGGTTGGAGCGCGGCTTCAGCAAGGAAGTGTACTTGGATACACTGAAGATTATTCCGGTCATGTGGGTAATCGTTGTTTTGCTGGTGAAGTTAGTGGCAGGTCCGCTTGCAGGAATGTTAATGCCGAAATTCGCGGGACAGACCGACGGATTTAATGCCCGAATTTTATTAAATACCCTGCTGAATGTTACAGTGATATCTATGTTAATGTCCATTATCGGCACTTGGGTGGGGACCCGGGAAGTAAGCCTCGCGCCTCTCAGGAACTATCTTCACATCTGGCCAAGAAACTTTGGTATAGCCTTTTGGATTGAACTTTTGGTTGCGCAGCCGGTTGCGAGATTCGTAATGAGAACATTACATGCAAGGCAGGCCCGTGCAACGGACAATATAAGTGCATAAGCACGCCGCAGAGAACGTCCTTTCAGGGCGTTCTTTTTTATTGCAGCGGGACCAGTATTTATCTGCTTAATACCCGGAACTTATGGTTAATTACTAATACTGAATAGCTAAGGGTAAAGGAGGATTTTTCATGTTACGGGAACTTAGACGGAAGTGGAACGACTTTCTTGCCGGGTATTACGAAACCCTTCATGCAGACTGCCTCATTCCTGAGAAACGGATGGAGCTCCAATTGAAAGCCCGCGAGTATTCATATAGATCGTATAGATTAAGCCGGACGCCGTGAGGCGTCTTTTTTGTTTTCAAAATCGGATGGATTACCGTGATTAATTAAAATGCTATAATGTCATATCATACTGTAATGTATAAATGAACACGGATAGAAAGCGGGATTTAAATGAAAGTTGTCTTGGTATTGATATGGGGATTTATCTTGTTTGTATTTACTTGTGCTGGTGACTCTGGCTTTTGGTCAGCAGGAGATCTTCCTTACTTTCATTGGAAGGGGACGCCAGACTTTCACAAAATGCTGTTAACGGATCTAAAATTAACACCAGGTTATATCATCCGGAAAATTGGCCATTTTTCCGGTTTTGCAATACTTGCAGGGTTGATTCTGCATATGAGTAAGAAAGTGAGCGTGAGTTTGGTTCTATCTGTGGGATATGCTATTTTTACGGAGGTATTGCAGTTGTATTTCGGACGCGACGGAAGACTGTATGACGTAGGAATCGACAGTGCCGGAGTGTTGTTTGGTTTACTTTTGGCAATCGGTATTAGAAAGATCGGTTCTGCCTGATCCATGTAGTCAAGCATACTCCCCCCGCAACAAGCAAATACTACAAACTGCACAGAATTTGCTGTTACAGAACCGGTCCGGTTTGTTATGATTAAGTGCTGCCCTGTTGGTGTTTTGATGCCGCTTTTGTTAGAATGGATGCATATGACATAACTTGAGAGCCATGGGAGGTGCGAAAGCGATGATACAAAGCAAAGCCAAAGGTCGTCGTTTTCCTTTATTGCCGCTTAGAGGTCTTCTTGTATACCCTAGCATGGTTCTTCATCTGGATGTAGGGCGTGAGAAGTCTGTTCGGGCGCTGGAAAAAGCTATGGTTGAAGATAACCTGATTCTCCTCTGCTCCCAGTCGGAAGTGAATATTGAGGAGCCGGGACAAGAGGATATTTTTCGGGTCGGGACCGTTGCTAACGTGCGGCAAATGCTGAAGCTGCCAAACGGAACCATCCGCGTGCTGGTGGAAGGCGTGGAGCGGGCCGAGATTATTCATTATATGGATAACGAGGAATACTATGAAGTCATGGCGCGCGAGCTGCCGGAGCAGGAGGATGTCGATCAGGAGAGCGACGCTCTGATGCGTACGGTGCTGAGCCAATTCGAGCACTATATCACTTTGTCCAAAAAAGTGACGCCCGAAACACTCGCCGCTGTCTCCGATATTGAAGAACCCGGCCGCCTGGCCGATGTAATTACAAGCCATTTGTCGCTGAAGATCAAGGACAAACAGGAGATTCTCGAAACCATCGATGTCAGCAAACGTCTGGAGAAGCTGCTGGATATCCTCAACAATGAGCGTGAGGTGCTGGAGCTGGAACGCAAGATCAACCAGCGGGTCAAGAAGCAGATGGAGAAGACCCAGAAGGAATATTACCTGCGTGAGCAGATGAAAGCCATTCAGAAGGAGCTCGGGGAGAAAGAAGGCCGGGCCGGCGAAGCCGATGAGCTGCGCAGCCAGATGCAGGAGAAGAATCTGCCGGAGCGCGTGCAGGAGAAGATTGAGAAGGAAATTGACCGTCTCGAGAAAATGCCGGCAAGCTCGGCAGAAGGCGGTGTAATCCGCAACTATGTGGACTGGCTGCTAGGTTTGCCGTGGAGTGAGTCTACAGAGGATGATCTGGATCTCAAGAAGGCGGAAGAGATACTCGATTCCGACCACTACGGTCTGGATAAGCCGAAGGAACGTGTGCTTGAATACCTGGCTGTCCAGAAGCTTGTGAAGCAATTGAAGGGCCCGATTCTGTGTCTGGTAGGTCCTCCGGGTGTCGGCAAAACATCACTTGCCCGTTCGATCGCCCGTTCCCTGAACCGCAAATTCGTCCGTATTTCGCTTGGCGGCGTGCGGGATGAAGCGGAGATCCGCGGTCACCGCCGTACGTATGTCGGGGCAATGCCGGGACGGATTATTCAGGGGATGAAGACGTCGGGAAGCCTCAATCCGGTGTTCCTGCTGGATGAGATCGACAAGATGGCGGCGGATTTCCGCGGCGACCCATCAGCGGCGCTGCTTGAAGTGCTGGATCCGGAACAAAATAATACGTTCAGCGATCACTATGTAGAGCTGCCGTTCGATTTATCGAACGTTATGTTCGTCACCACTGCCAATGCCGTGCACAACATTCCGCGTCCGCTGCTGGACCGGATGGAAATGCTCTATATTCCCGGTTATACGGAGCTGGAGAAGCTGCAGATTGCCAGCCGTTATCTTTTGCCGAAGCAGCGGAAGAATCATGGCCTGGAGGACGGACAGCTGACGATCGGAGGTGACAGCCTGCTGAAGATTGTCCGCGAATATACCCGGGAATCCGGGGTGCGGAATCTGGAGCAGCAGATTGCTGCGCTATGCCGCAAAGCTGCCAAAAAAATCGTCTCCGGAGACAGCGAACAGGTAACCATTCTTCCGGAAGAGATCAAGGATTATCTGGGTGCAGCCAAATTCCGCTATGGGATGGCAGAGCTTGAGGATCAGATCGGTACAGTTACAGGCCTTGCCTGGACTGAAGTCGGCGGCGATACGCTGCTGATCGAAGTAACTGTGGTTCCAGGAACAGGCAAGCTGACGCTGACCGGACAATTGGGCGATGTCATGAAGGAATCGGCGCAGGCCGCCTTCAGTTACACCCGGTCTAAAGCGGTGGAGCTCGGCCTGGCAACGGATTTTCATGAGAAGAACGATATCCACATTCATATTCCCGAAGGTGCGATACCGAAGGATGGCCCGTCCGCTGGGATTACGATTGCTACGGCGCTGATCTCCGCTCTTACCAAGCGTTATGTCTCCAAGGATGTAGCGATGACAGGCGAAATTACGCTGCGCGGACGCGTTCTGCCGATAGGCGGACTGAAGGAGAAATCCCTTGCTGCCCACCGTGCCGGATACAAAAAAATCCTTCTGCCGAAGGATAACGAACGCGACCTCAAGGATATTCCGGAGAGTGTGCGTAATGATGTCGAGTTTGTCCCGGTATCCCACATGGATCAGGTGCTGCAGCATGCGCTGGTGGAGCACCGTTCAGAACCGGAATCAGTAGTCAGCAGCAATGAAGCGCAGAGTAGTGTGCATTAGACATTCATGCCGCTTTTGAAGCGGCATTTCAAATGATGCAATTTCGCAGAAGACCCTCAATTCGGCTTTGCCGAATTCGAGGCTTCCATAACAATGTCCTCAGTCGGGACATCGTTATTTCAGGTTAGAAAGGAAGTCTTATGAAAGTTAATCATGCAGAATTTATTATCAGTGCCGTGGGCCCTGATCAATACCCGACGGATGCCTTGCCGGAGATCGCTCTGGCAGGGCGCTCCAATGTGGGGAAGTCATCTCTAATTAACCGGATGATCAACCGCAAGAATTTGGCCCGAACCAGCTCTACTCCCGGCAAGACCCAGCATATGAACTATTACCGTGTGAATCAGGATATGTATTTTGTCGATTTTCCGGGTTACGGATATGCGAAGGTATCCAAGACCCAGCGTGCTTCGTGGGGTAAAATGGTTGAGAAATACATGGAGGAAAGAGACACGCTGAAGCTGATTCTGCTCGTCGTGGATCTGCGGCATCCGCCAACCGCCAACGACAAAATGATGTTCGACTGGCTGAAGCATTATGATCTGCCGCTTTGTGTGGTTGCCACCAAGGCGGACAAAATTCCGAAGACCCGCTGGCCGAAGCATATCAAGATTATGAAGCAGGAGCTCGGTGTGCTGCCGGGTGATAACTTCATACCCTTCTCCTCGGAAATCGGTCTTGGCAAGGACGAGCTGTGGGCGCTGATTGAGAGCTACAGCTGGAATGCTGAAGAAGAGACAGTGCCGGATAGCCCGGATGAGACAAATGAACCAGAACATCAGAGTGATGAATCTCTCTAAAATCAAGCGGGAATTCATCGAGCTAGCAATCATTTCCAAGGGAAATGATTGTTTTTTTTGTGAATTCTCTTCAATTTTAATAGAAAAGGACCGATATAAAGGATATGATAGATATTCACAGCCACATTTTGCCTTTTATGGATGATGGAGCTGCCGACTGGGAAGCGGCCCTCACCATGGCACAGGATGCCGTACAAGATGGCATTTCCACCGTTGTTGCCACACCACATCATGCTAATGGAGTATATATGAATCCCGCTCCAAATATAGGAGAAGCAGTGCGGCTGCTGAATGAGAGAATTCAGGAGTCAGGAATTCCGCTGCTTGTGCTTCCCGGCCAGGAGATTCGCATGTACGGGGATCTGCTGGATGATTTGGAGCAGAGTCAATTGCTGACGCTTGCGGGTTCGAGATATATCCTGCTGGAAATGCCTTCGTCACTCGTGCCGCGCACAATGGAGGAGACCTGCCACGAGCTGGTAATCCAGGGCTTCGTTCCGGTCATCGCCCACCCGGAACGCAATGCTGAGGTTGCCGCGAGTCCTGCCAGATTAGAACGATTAATCGAGCTGGGTGCTGTTGGACAGGTAACCGCCCAGAGTCTGGCCGGAACCTTCGGAAGCAAGCTGCAGAAGCTGTCCCTTGAACTATGCCGCAGAAATGCTGTCCATGTGATCGCATCCGATGCGCATGACAGCCGCCACCGTCCTTTCGGACTAAGCGAAGCTTTCAAGGTTCTGGAGGAAGAGCTGGGGACTGTGGTAAGCGGAATCTTCCGCCAGAATTCGCAGAGCATTATCGCAAATGAGGAGCTAATCCGAGTGATTTATACCAAAACCAACAAGAAACTTCATAGAATGTTCGGATTTTTTTCGCGTAAGTCATGAACGCAGCAAATTAATAGTGGTAGAATGAGTTTTATTGGTTTTAAAGTTACTTATTGCCAAACCAGGCGTAGGTAGGGCGGAAAGAGAGTTGTTATAACAGCGGTAATAGTACTAAATACATACCAAGAGGTGGATGAAAAGTGAATTTGAAGAAGAAATTAGCAGTGTCAACTTTGGCTGTAAGCATGGCTGCAGCATCCGTTGCAGGATTTCCGTTCAGCAGCGAAGGACTTACGAAGCATTTGAGTGGTGTTGCATCCGCAGCAACCAGCACTGATATTTTTAATATCGTTAAGACTCGTGCTACTGTGCTCTACAGCTCTTTGACTCCTGAAGAAAAAACAATTCTTCGCGATTTCCGTACTGAGCTGCAGGCTGTGACTGAAGCACAACTGAAAGCAGCTTTTGCACCAGTAGTGAACAAGCTCACTTTCTTGAACGATACCGATAAGACACTGTTTGTTGAACTTTATAATGAACTTGTTAATTCTTATTTTACACCTGACTATTCAGCAGTAACTGATATTCAGCAATCACCGAACTATCCGCAATACAAAGAGCTGTTGAAGAAAGTTGCAGTCAACGTAGGTCTGCCAAGCCTTACAGTTGACGATGTATACAATGCACTCTTTGGCCCAACAGGTGTAGAACAAACTCTGATTCCGATTCTCAAAGGTAAAGGCGAGACTGTGATTGCATCTGCGCTGCTTGATCCGGACAGTGAACTGTTCAAACAAGTGGAAACAGCGGTTCGGGGAGTCAAAGTTGGTACTTCCACCGTTAATGATGTCGTTTACGGTCTTAATGATTTCGGAGTTACCAAAGCAGATCTTAACGCAGTGAAGACCAATCTGGAGCAGACTGTATCTCCTGCCAAAGCAAAAGCAGCGGCTTTAGTTCTGGCTCATGCTTATTACAATGCTTACCTGCAAGCGGACCCGATTGTTAATCCTGAGAACCCTGGATCGGGTGGCAATAATGGTGGCGGTACTGGTACGGTCACTCCTCCGGTTACCAACCCTACTGCAACCCCAGGCAGCTATGATGTATCCAAGCTGGTAACTGTAGTAGGTAACAAAGCAACATTGAATCTGGTGGAAGCTGATGTACTGAAAGCATTTGATGCTCTGGTAGCAGCAAGCGCGGATAAGACTAATCTCACGCTTACACTGAACCTGGGTACTGTAACTGCTCCAACCGTTGAAGTTCCGCTGTCCAAAGCGATTATTGAAGCAGCCAAAGCTAAAGGTATCGCTAATGTAGCTGTTACAGTGAACGGATTGACAGTTACGATCCCAGTAGGCCAATTCGGTGAATCCGTTGCTCTGTCCATTACTACAGCTGCTGATACAGCCGTAACTTCAATCACAAGCCTGAAGCTCGCTTCCAGCGTATATGATTTCGGTCTGACTGTTGGCGGTGTGGCTACAACTACCTTCAAGCAGCCGCTGACGATCAAGCTTCCGCTTAAAGGCACAGAAGGTCTTGATAAAGAACTGCTGTCTGTAGCGAAGATCGTATACGATGAGCTGCAATTCCAAGGTGGTGTGGTTGACGGGGATTACATCGTTGAGCCGCGCGACACATTCTCTTCATATGCAACCGTTGAGAACAAGGTATCCTTCAACGATATCTCGAACGTACAAGCTTGGGCTGGCAGACAGATTCAAGTGGTAGCTGCCAAGGGTGCCATTGAAGGGATCGGCAACGGCAAGTTTGCGCCTAAGAGCAATGTTACCCGTGCTGAATTCGCCAAAATGCTGATCCGTGCACTGAACCTGGAGAACAGCACTGCCACTGAGAACTTCAGCGATGTAAGCTCCACAGCATGGTATGCTCCGTATGTGGCTGTAGCAGCTGAGAAAGGTATCATCACTGGCCGTTCGGCTTCCCAGTTCGATCCGTCGGCAACCATTACACGTGCAGAGATGGCTACCATGATCTCCCGTGCATTCAAAGGAATTAACTCTGAAGCAACAACCAGTGCAACTGCGCTGAACCAATTCTCGGATGCGGCAAAGATTAGCGCTTCCCTGAAAGATGGTGTAGCTTTTGCAGCCAGCAACAATCTGGTCATCGGTAACGCAGGCAAATTCAACCCGAACGATACTGCTACCCGTGCTGAAGCAGCCGTAATTATCTATCGTACAATTAACTTCAAGTAAGTAAATAATGAAGCAAGTGGAGAGCCTCCTCTCGTCAGTGTGAGAGGGGGCACTTTTTTAGCGGGAATTGAACAATTATAGAAACAGCTTGGAGGGAAATTCACTTGTCAGCACAAGAATTGGATCTGCGCGATTATTTTCAGATTGTCAGGAAGAGACTGCTCATGATTGTCAGTATTGTTATCGTAGTATGTCTTCTTGCCGGCGTATACAGCCTCTACATTAAGGAACCCGTATACGAAGCTTCGACCAAGATTATTGTAAATCAGACACAGCAGGTACAGAATACAGCATCTCAGCTGGATTTGAACCAGATTAACACCAATATCCAATTGATCAATACGTACAAGGAAATTATCAAGACCCCGGCCATTCTCGATGTTGTGGCCAAGAATTACCCGGAGTTTGCTACAACTGCCGAAGAGCTGCTGAAGAAGGTTAATGTGAGTTCCGTAAATAATACGCAGGTGATGACACTTGTCGTTCGAGATAATTCGTACCAGAGAGCCGCAGAGATTGTGAATGCCATTTCACTTGTGTTCAAGCAGGAGATCCCTTCCCTGTTCAATGTACAGAATGTATCGATTCTGAATGAGGCCAAGCTGGATCCGCCTGTAGCACCGGGACCGGTTGAACCGAATGTAGTGATGAACCTGGCGATTGCTTTTATCGTGTCGCTAATGATCGGCCTCGGCATTGCCTTCCTGCTGGAGTATCTGGACGATACATTGAAGACGGAAGAGGATATCGAGAAATATCTGGGTCTGCCTACCATCGCAATGATTACCAGACTTGGTCAGGAAGAGACAAAGTCCACAGAACTGCAAGCACAGAAGTTATCCAGAAAGGCGGGAGAACTCGAACATGTCACAGCAGCCAAATAAACAACAACGCCATCTCATAACCGTGACGAACCCGCGCTCTCCGGTGTCGGAAGCGTTCCGCGCTTTGCGTACGAATATTGATTTTTCTTCGGTGGATGAACGAATTCAGATTATTATGGTGACCTCTACGGGCCCTGAAGAAGGAAAGTCTACAGTTACAGCCAATCTGGCCGCAGCCTATGCTCAAGCAGACAAGAAAGTGCTGCTGATCGATGGCGACTTGCGGAAGCCTACGGCACATAAGACATTTTCATTAAGTAACCGCTATGGACTGTCTTCGCTATTGTCCCAACAATCCAATTTGGCTGAGGTGCTTCAGGAGTCAGGAGTTCCGAATCTATCCATTATGACTTCAGGACCGATTCCGCCCAATCCCGCTGAGATGATGGCTTCTAACCGGATGAGCACAGTGCTGCAGGAACTCCGCCAGCAATTCGATGTCATTCTGGTCGATACTCCGCCGCTGCTGGCTGTTACTGATGCACAGATTGTCGCCTCCAAGAGTGACGGGGTCATTATGGTGGTCAGCTACGGCAAAGTAAAACGTGATATTGCTGCCAAAGCGAAGGGGAATCTGGATCGTGTGGGTGCCAAGATGCTGGGGGTAGTCCTCAATAATGTTAAGCGTAAAGCCAGTGAAGGCTATTATTACTATTACTACGGAAATTAATATTGTTGCGTAAAGAAAATTGTTATTTTTGGAGGCACTAAAAATGACAGCAAAAACAAGAGTGTTCTTGTTATTCCTCCTTGATCTGCTTATCATATGGTTCAGTATAGTTACTTCATATATGTTCCGGTTCCAGGATGGAATCCCGGATGATTATGTGGTGCAAATGCTGCAATTCGGATTAATCTCGTCTCTTGTCATTGGGGGAACCTTGGTTTATTTCGGTTTATACCGGCGTATGTGGCAGTATGCCAGCATTGGTGAAATAGTATCTATCCTAAAAGCGATCTTGGTAGGTGCATTATTATCGTACGGATTGGCTATGCTGCTGCTTCCGGCGCGCGTGCCTTTTGGCGTGGAAGTCAGATCGATGGAGACAATCCTGGTGTTGGTCGGGGGAGTGCGGTTCATCTGGAGAGTCTTCCATAATGACCGGATCAACAACAAGAATACGGAAACCCATGCCTTAATCGTAGGTGCCGGAGATTGCGGCATTCTTATTGCCAAGGAAATGATGGGGCCTTCGTTTGCCCATACCCGAATTATCGGCTTCATAGACGACAATCCCAACAAATATCACCTATCCATTCTTGGATGCCCCGTGCTGGGCAACAGATATGATCTGCCGCGTATTGTCAAAGAGAAGAATATTCATGAGATTATTATTGCCATGCCTTCCGTATCACGGACAGAAATTTCAGAGATTATCCAGCTTGCCAAGACAACTGGCGCGAAGCTGAAGATTATTCCTGCGCTGAATGACCTGATCGCCGGTAAAATATCAGTCAAGAAGCTTAGAGATGTCAGTGTAGAAGATTTGCTCGGACGTGAGCCTATTGTTGCGGATCTTAACGGGATTCTTGGTTATGTACATAACAAGACGGTTATGGTAACGGGTGCCGGGGGGTCTATAGGTTCGGAGCTATGCCGGCAGGTGCTGCCTTTTGCTCCGGAGAAGCTGCTGCTGCTGGGGCACGGGGAGAACAGTATTTATACAATTGAAATGGAGCTGCGCAAGAAGTTTCCAGAACTTGAGATCGTAACAGTAATCGCCGATGTGCAGGACCGCGCCCGGATGATGGATGTATTCGAGACCTTTAGACCGCATGTGGTCTTTCATGCGGCAGCGCACAAACATGTTCCCTTAATGGAGCGTAATCCTTCTGAAGCAATTAAGAACAATGTATTCGGAACCCGGAATGTGGCAGATTGCGCTGACCGTTATGGAGCGGAACGTTTTGTGATGATCTCATCGGACAAGGCCGTTAACCCGACCAGTGTGATGGGCGCAACCAAACGGATTGCCGAAATGTATGTACAGAGTTTACACACCACAAGCCGCACCAAATTCTCGGCTGTAAGGTTCGGTAACGTTCTCGGCAGCAGAGGCAGTGTGATTCCAGCCTTCAAGCAGCAGATCGCTGCCGGCGGCCCGGTCACTGTAACCCATCCCGAGATGGTCCGCTATTTTATGACCATTCCTGAAGCGGTACAGCTGGTTATTCAATCTGGTTCTTTTGCCAAAGGCGGGGAAGTATTCGTTCTTGATATGGGCAAACCGGTTAAGATCCTAACACTGGCGGAAGACCTGATTACATTGTCCGGCTATGAGCCTTACAAAGACATTGATATTGTATTCTCCGGTATTCGTGAAGGTGAGAAGCTCTATGAAGAGCTGTTGACCGACGAAGAGAATCTGGGATCTACGCAGCATAACCGTATATATATAGGTAAACCAAATGTGATCAGTCAGAATCAGCTTGAGCTGGAATTTAAGAGACTGGAACGTGTATTGACCGAAGAGCCGGAAGCTATTCGTGAAGTAATCAATCAGATTGTGCCGATGCAGCCTGTAGTCCAAGCGGCGATCAGCTAACTATTGTGTGGAGGTACAAGACGTGAAGAGATGGAAGAAAGTATTGATCTGGACGTTGTCAGTCGTCGTTGTACTTGGAGTGGGAGGCTTGTTTGCTGCAAATTATGCAGTGGACAAGCTGATGAATTCGATGGCTGGCGGTTTTGAGATTGAAGCGGATGATAACAGCGCTATTGTTGAACCGGCAGTGGCTGCAGGAGATGCATCTGCTGAACCAGCTGCAACGGAAAATCCAGTAGCAACAGAAGCACCTGCGAGTACTCCTGCTGCTGAAGCATATACTAATGAAGAGAATAGTGGAGAACAATCAGCTTCTGCTACCGATAAGCCTGCGGCTACTCCTGTTCCAACAGCTGAAGGTGTTGACGGGATCGCTCATATATCGACCGACAAAGCGCTGGAAGTACAAGATAGTGTCACTTTAACAGATAAAGCAAATGTTGCTGCGATTGTGGCTCAACAACTGAGTGTTTCGGATATTAAGAGACTTCAGGAGTTGGCCAGTGGTGGATTAACGAATGAAGAAAAGCGCGAAGCACGCAGTATTATTCTCGGGAAAGTATCGGAAGAACAATATAATGAACTCTCACAGATCGCGAAGAAATATGGTGTGAGTCAAGGCAGAACGCGTGATCAAATTATTGCTGAAGAAGAACAGATTAAAGCTCAGGAACAAGGGAGTGAGTAATGATGTCAAAAGCTAAAATACCAGCAGCAGCGCTCTTGTTAGTCATTTTAACAGGTGCTGCTCCCTTAACGGCTTCTGCTCCAATATCGGCTTCTGCGGCAGCTGTATCGGACTCTATTAAAGTACAGAGTATGAATGTAAAGATGATCTTTGACGGGGTGAATATCCAGCCTCCGGCAGGTCAACATGTATTCATTTATAACAACACTACTTATGTACCAATCCGGTTTGTTTCGTATGCTCTTCAGAAAAGTGTGAGCTGGGATGCCAAGAATCTGAAGGTTACTGTTGCTGAACCAACAAGTTCCGAGCTGGTGATCATCAAAGAATATCTGATGAATGCCGGCAACACAAACAATGCAGCAACGGCAAACAAAAGTATCGTTCTTAATAAGGTGAAAGCAAGTTACGTCTTTAACGGATCGGTTAAGGCTGTACCTGCCGGTCAAGCCAGTTATATGCTCAATGGTTCAATGTACGTTCCACTTCGCTTCCTGTCTGAGTCGGTAGGAAACAAGATTACCTGGGATCAGAAGACAAAAACAATAACTGCGGCTTCCGCTGGTTATCAGGAAGAGAACAATAATTTAACTGGAAGTAATACAACAGGTGGTAATGCATCCAATACTACGAAACCTTCTGCAACAGCAACTCCAGCACCGGCAGGTGGAGCAGCAGCTGGCGGTGGCGGAGCAGGTACAGGTACAGTCACATATAATCAGATTACCAGTGCGACAGAAGCCAAGCTTACAGCATTACGCTCTGAAAGTGCTTCTGCCTTAACTAGTCTTGCCATTCAATATGTCAGTGCAACGGATAGTGCTACGAAATCCAGCCTGCTTGCTAAAGGCCAACAGCAGCTTTCATCTTTCACTGCCAGCTTCAATAACATCATTGCGGATGCCGAGAAGCAGCTGACTGCTAATGGCTACAGCACAGAGATTATTAACCAGTACAGAGCAACTTTTGAAGCTGAATTGGAAGCAGGGAAGAAGATAGCTGAATCTATGGGGAATTAGAAATTATTCATTTATGGAGCACAACCTCCGCTCACATATTAATGAAGTTGAGGTTGTGTTCAAGTAATAAAATATCAGTTCTTAAAGGATCAGGTGAAGTGAAGCTATGAGGCCTTATGTCATTGTAAAACCAATCATCGACTTTCTATTGGCTCTAATCGGAATTCTCCTGTTATGGCCTTTTTTCTTGATTATTGCTATTGCAATTAAGTTAAGCTCCAAGGGACCAATCTTGTTCAGACAAAAGAGAATCGGTAAGAACAAGAAAGAGTTTTACATACTTAAGTTCAGAACTATGCGTACAGATACTCCTGCAGAAATGCCTACGCATTTATTGCAAGATCCGGATTTCTTCATTACTAATGTCGGTAAATTCCTGAGGAAAACAAGCCTGGATGAGCTTCCTCAGATCATAAATATTCTTAAAGGTGAAATGAGTATTATTGGGCCCCGTCCAGCTCTATGGAATCAATATGATTTGATTGCTGAACGGGATAAATATAGAGCAAACGATATTAAGCCTGGATTAACAGGATGGGCTCAGATTAATGGGCGGGATGAACTGCCTATTGAACAGAAAGCTAAGTTTGATGGTGAGTACTTAAACCTGTTGTCACTCTCATTTGATTTTAAAGTGTTTTTAAAGACTATTTTCAATGTATTAAAGAGCGAAGGTGTTATTGAAGGGAATGAGAAATCTAGGACCTATAAATATTGAGATTACAATGGTTTGGAGATTAATATGAAAATACTTATAACAGGTCAAAATGGTTATGTAGGCAATAAGTTTGCTGCGTGGTTGAAACAATGGCCAGAGGATTATAAAGTGGATTTTATATCTGTTAGAGATAATGAGTGGAAGAAACGGGATTTTTCTGAATATGACGTTTTATTTCATACAGCAGCATTAGTTCACAAAAAAGAAAAGCTAGAGTTGAGTGAATTATATGACAAAGTTAATAGGGATCTGACAGTTGAACTTTCAAAGAAGGCAAAAGAGGATAAAGTTAGTCAATTTGTGTTCTTGAGTTCAATGGCAGTTTTTGGAGTGGAAGGGAGTACAAGACGTGAGGTAATAATAGGTAACAGTACTACAGAACAGCCTAGCACTTTATATGGAAAATCGAAGTTTAAAGCTGAGAATGAAATTAAAGAGATGGAAAGTGAGAATTTTAAAGTAACAATAATCAGACCTCCTATTATTTATGGACCGGATTGTCCAGGAAATTACTCGAAGTTGAAAAAGTTGGTGCTTATAACCCCGCTGTTTCCTCGAATAAATAATAAGAGAAGTATGCTTTATATAGATAACTTATCTGATTACATACGCGGGTTAATCGATCGGGGGGAAAGAGGTACGTTTCATCCTCAAAACAAACAATATGTTGATATTCAAGAGCTTGTTAATCAGATAGCATCAACTAATCATAAGCGGATAGTATTTTCTAGTCTTCTCGCGAGATTTATTTCGATTATTCCTGAATTTAAAATTTTCAACAAGCTATTTGGTTCATTAGTTTATGATTATAAGCTATCAGGAGATAACTTAGTGGAAGTTGAGGAGTTTGAAAATACAATTAAAAAAAGTAATTAATAATTGGAGTATATACTATGGGCGATAAAAAATATTCTGTATTAATGTCTATATATTTCAAAGAAAATCCTAATTATTTGCGTGAAAGTATAGAAAGTATGCTGCAGCAAACTTTAAAGCCAGATGAAATAATTATAGTTAAGGATGGTACTCTGACACCGGCCCTTGAGCAGGTATTGAATGAGTTTGCTAATGAGCCCTGTCTGAAAATCATACCTTTAAGCGAGAACAAAGGCTTGGGAGAAGCTTTAAACATCGGTATGGATTATTGTAAAAATGAAATTATAGCTCGTATGGATACAGATGATATTTCTAAAAAAGATAGATGCGAGAAGCAATTTAAACTGTTTGAAGAAAATGAGTTGCTCTCAATTGTTAGTTCATCAATTATGGAATTTGAGGTTGATGTGGATAATGTGAAGGCAATAAAAAGACTTCCATTAACGCATGAACAAATTCTAAAGTTTGCGAAAAAAAGAAATCCATTTAATCATCCTGCTGTAATGTATAAGAAGTCAGTCGTGTTACAGGCTGGGGGATATAAGCATTTTGAGCTGTTTGAAGATTATTATTTATGGGCAAGAATTCTTATGAACAATGCCATCGGTGCGAATATCGATGAACCTTTACTCTATATGCGTGCTAATAGAAACATGTATAAGAGGAGAGGAGGAATTTCTTATTTTAAGTGTATCATTCATTTTAAGTGGCATCTAAGAAAGATAGGGTTTTATTCGTTTTTCGATTTTCTTACGTCTGCATTTGCTCAGGGCGCGGTGGCAGTTTTACCTAATAATATAAGAATGAAGATTTATAAGATCTTTTTAAGAACTGATACAAAGAATAATATATAAAGCCTGATAGATTGAGGATTCAATAGTTTTTACAATAGATGTTAGGGGGATAATAAATGAATTTATGTTTAGGGGTTGTTCTATATTATCCCAGTCAAGATAATATAAATAATATACTTTTGTATTCAAAATTTATAAACAAGATATATATATATGATAATACAGAAGATTCCGATTTAAAAAATGCGGATTTATTCTCAAATAATGAGTTCTATTGTTATATGCCTCAAAAAAGAAACATGGGAATGGCTAAGGCTCTAAACGATTTATGCAATAGAGCAATTAAAGACGGATATGATTATATTATTACCATGGATCAAGACAGTGTTTTCGAACATTCAAATTTAAATGTACTATTAGAGTTTATTTTAACTAATAATTTAGAAAATGTTGGAATTATTGCTCCTAAGATATTGTACTCCAATTGGAAATCTAACACGATTGAAAAAGAACTAAAGGCAAGTAATGACTCTAATGAAAATAGTATTGTTGATTGGGTTATTACATCGGGTAGTGTAATGAATCTCAAAGCGTACTTGAGCACTTCTGGGTTTGATGAGAACTACTTTATTGACAGATTAGATTATGATTACTGTAAGCAGTTAAACTCCTTGGGATTTAAGGTAGTTGTTCTAAATAGGTCTTTTCTGAATCAAAGACTAGGTGAAGGTACTAGGAACTTATTTGGAGTTCAATATTCGGAACACAATACTTTGAGAAACTATTATATCTTCAGAAATAGACTGTATTACTCAGATAAACATCTTGTGGGATTAAAAAAGTTTACGTTTAGCTTCCTCGGAGGGTTAAGACAGATTTTTTTTATTATACTTTTTGACAAAAATAAAAGTGAGAAAATTAGAATGATAATTAAAGCTTATCAAGATTATGTAAAGAGAAGAATGAATAAATATAATCCAACTAGGTGATGGTGAAATGAATGATGCTTAGAGAGAAGAAGATAATATTACGTGTTATGGGGGGGCTGGGGAATCAGTTATTCCAATACGGATATGCCAGGTATCTTCAAGAAATTTATGATGCTGATATTTATTTGGATTTACAAGAGTACAAGAAGTATAAGGTACGTAGCTTTTCATTAGACAATTTCCAACTTAACGATAGAATTCATATTTTCGATAAAAATAAAATTTCAAAAAAAGATTTTCTTCTATATACAATTACTAGGAAGATGTATCATTTGATGCAATATTGTGTAAGGAAAATTACCAGGAAAAATAAAATGGGAAATACCTTATTTGATTTACTTACGAGAATGGGGCTTATATATAACTTCGATGTATTTTATTACAAGCATAAAAAGATTGATAAAGTCAGAAATCTATTTGTTTATGGTTATTTTCAAAGCCCATTCTATTTTGATCTTATCGAGGAAGAATTGAGAAAAGAATTAATTGTTAAGAAGGAATTCATGAACAATCATCATGATCTATTGAATGAAGTTTCTTCGACTAATAGTGTTGCAGTGAGTATTAGGTGCGGCTCAGATTATCTTAGTACTGATTTAAATGTTTTTTCCGAGGAATTTTTTTATAAGAGTATGAAACATATTGAAAACCATGTTAGTGATGCGAAATTTTATATATTTAGTGATGATATTAAGAAGTGTAAAGAACTTTTTTCTTTTAAACAAGAAGTAACCTATTTAGATAATATGACCGATTATGAAGGTATTTCTATTATGACGAATTGCAAGCACTTCGTTATTTCAAATAGTTCTTTTTCATGGTTTGGAGCATACTTATCAACTAATGTTGATAAGATTATTATCGCTCCAAAAATGTGGTATAGGAAAAAAAATGAAGGTGAAGATATATATTTGCCAAATATGATACGGATGTAAGGATAGGCAAATAGACAGCGATTATATTTATGCAAATGCTTTAAACATTTTATAAATATAATGAATAATTTTGGCCCAAAACCAAAAATAGCGGTTGAAAATTAAAATGTAAAAAAACGTGGATAGAAATGGAAAAACATCTGCAAATCCTGTAATGTTGTAAGTCCTACCAAACAACACGAAAAGGATATGACAGATGCCCATCCAGTATATCAACGAACTGCTCGGATTACCAGAGCTACAACTTCTTAGCGTGGTCTCGATCCAGGAAACAGAAGTACATCTAGAAGCCTCACCGGTAGCCTACAAACAAGCCTGTCCCCTCTGCCACTCCGAAGAAGCGGTAAAGCGAGACGGCCGTAATACGACGCGTAAGATTCGTCATATCAGCATGGTAAAAAGTGTTTTTTACACATTCCCTCACTACGCTTGGCCTGCTCGTGCTGCAATATTGGATTTGTTTGGTCGTATTCGTGTGTGGGCTCCAAGGAACGATATAGTCGTGCTTTTCGCTTGCAAACCGTAAACCAGGCATTAGGCTCCACGGCAGCGCATAGTGCCAGAATGCAAGAAGCACCGACTAGCACCGTTCAGCGCATGCATCAGAAAGCTCTTCCAGCAAAGAGCGATCGTTTGCTCCAGCAAGCCTGGCATCAAGCGAAAGAACAGACGGATCTAGTGCTCGGCATCGACGATTTTGCGATTAAAAAGGGTCACACCTACAACACCGGTATTCACGATCTTCGAGGCGAAACTATGCTCGACCTACTTTTGGGTCGAAAGCTGGATGCGTTACGCACGTATGCCGAGCAGCATCCTGAATTTAGACCTGAATCCCAAGGCTGTCGTCATGGATCTGGCTCAAGCGTATCACACCTGGATCAGTGAGTGTTTTCCAAAGGCGATTTGAATTGCTGACCGCTTTCACGTTCATGGTTATGTCATTGAAAGTGTCCAAGCCGTCCGGAAATCCGTTCAATCTACTCTTTCCCCCCGGGCTAAAGGGATCTTAAAAAGTCATCATCGACTGTTAAATCCACCGGCAGATTCCTTACCGGATAAGAGCAAAACTCAGCTCATTCAACTACTGGCCTTCTCTCCGATATTGCGTGAGGTATGGGAATGGAAAGAATCCTTCTCCCGGTGGTATGATTATTCCCCGAACTTTGATGTGGCACGGCTTTGTTTTATTCGTTGGTGTCAGCAAGGAGAAGGTATCGAGCATGAAGCTGTGCAAAACGCTTTGAAAACGATGCGGAACTGGGAAGAGGAAATCGTGAACCCATCATTACCGTTGGACGAACGCGACAGTCGAAGGACGGCATAATCGTATTAAAGCGTACCAACGCCGACATTATTTCACGCGCAATCGTCGATATTACAAAGCCAGGATTTTAATTGAATGCAATCGGCAACGCTTATCAGGGTGAGAATATCAACCGCTAATTATTAGGTTGAGCCCGTATAAGTTCTTATTATTTTGAAAATGATTTTGGAGGCTGCCATGATCCTTTATTTTTTTTCTGCATGTATTTATTTTTTAAATTTAATTACTGTAGTTTTTAAGAAAAAGTCAAGACTTTTTGCAATTTTGCTTTTTGTCCTAATGTTTATTTTAATGACAGCCACTAATAATAGTAATGGAGAGAACGGTGATTATAGAGCATACTCCAATCTTTACAATCATTTTTTGAATGGTGGAACTCTAGCAAATATTGCTGGTTATCAGACTGATTTTGGTTATATGACCTTGTTGTATTGGGTATCAAAACTAAATATTACTTATAACGCTTTTTTGGTTTTGATTTCAATAATCAGCTTTTTTTTGATAAGATCCACTGTTAAGAAGATAACCAATAATTATAATGCTGTCCTGGTTTTTTATACTATATTTCCATTTTTTTATGATGCCATCCAATTTAGATTTTTCTTTGCCTATTCAATCATAGTTTTTGCTCTCAGATATCTATTATTTGAAAATAATAAAGATTATAAGAAATATTTTATATTAGTACTATTTGCATCGTTATTTCATTTGACGGCTCTTTTTTATTTTGTGTATTTTTTGGTTTTTCTAAATTTTAAAACGCTTCTAAAAGCTTTAGGTATATTGAGTTTTATTATTACATTATATTTATTTATCTCAAATATAAGTATTGTTAATATCATTAATAATATTATATCTTATGATAAAATTGAACAATATTCTGTGGGGAATATTGGTTATGACTTGAATCCTCTAACTTCTTTTGCAATTATTTTTTTTATGATATTTTTTGTTTTTATAATAACCTATATAAATAAAAAAAACGAAAGCCATACCACAAATTATTTATTGTTATTGAATATTATTAATTTGCTCATTTTACCATTTCTTTTAGTATCACTTGATTTTGAGAGGTTTATCAGGCCAGTGTTGTTCATTAATTATGCTGTAATCTCAAAAGAAGTATTTAATTTAAACTCTAGAGCAAGGGCAGTTCTGCTTTTTAGTTTATTAACCATACTTTTTTTAAGATTTTATATGATGAAAGACTCAGCTTTAATATTATTGGAAAATAATTATATTTTTAGCTTCTTTGTTTCGAATTAATTTTTTTATTTGAAAAAGCATTTTGAACTTAATACTGGAGGAAGTCTTATATGCGGAATGCTCTATATATAGTTTATGACTATGAAAATTATAAGAATAAAATTTCCGGTCAACTTAACGCTATTTCGGCTTATCGTTATAATACATTTTTATTAACAATTAATGCCCAGGGGGAATGTTTTTTATATGAATATGTAAATAAAAATTTAATTGAGATTGAGCGAGTGAAAATAAATGGCTATAAAAAATATACATTAGTAAATAGGAGGAATTTGAGAGATCTAATTCAAAAATATCTCTTGAAATATGATTTTAAAGCTATTTATTTTAGAAGGTTGGGACTTGATATTACAGGATGGGCAGGGATATTTAAAAAAATAAAAGAAGATTCAACTAGATTGATTTTTTATGAATTTCCTACCTATCCTTTTGATAAGATAAAAACAATGAAATATCAGGTGGCTAATTTATTTGAAAAAATCTATTTCAACCTTTTTATTTACAAGTATTTAGATTTTATTCCTGTTATATTACAAAATGATTGTGTATTAGATAAAAAAATGATTCCTTTTAATAATGGAATTGATGAAAAAATGCTAACTGCCAAAAATGAAAACCAAACTGAATTATCTAATACAATAAATGTATTGGCCTTGGCACATGTTAACTACTGGCATGGTTATGATAGAGCATTAAAGAGTATAGCGTTATACAAGGGGAAATTAAATATTATTTTGGATATAATTAGCGACGAAACTCAAGAAATTCTAAACTTGAAAAAAATGTCTTTAGAACTTGGGATAGAGAAAAATGTTAATTTTATAAAATATAATGATGTAGATAATTTAGATGCTATGCTATCAAATTATCATGTTGCGCTAGGAGGAATAGGATATTTTAGAAGAAATGCAAAATATGATACTTCTATAAAGAATAAAGAGTATTGCGCTAAAGGCTTGCCTTTTATAATAACAAACACTGATTTGTCATTTCCCCAAAGTTTCAAATATCAATTTCAAATATCAAAAGATGAAACAATTTTTGATTGGGACATGATAATAAGTTGGTATAAAAGTTTTAAGGACGAAGATTATAAGAATGAAATGATAAGATTTGCTGAAGATAACCTGCTTTATGTAAAACAAATGAAAAATGTTTTGGAAAAAATGAGTTATGAAAGGTAAATAGTAGATGAAAGAAATCACGAAAAATTATCTGTATAATGTAAGTTATCAGATTTTAAATATTATTTTACCTTTAATAACAATTCCATATCTATCTAGAGTAATTGGTCCTGAGATGCTAGGTAAATACTCTTATACTCAATCAATTGCATATTACTTTGTAGTTATTGCTATGTTAGGGTTAAATAATTATGGAAATAAAACTATAGCTTCTGTTAAAGATAATAACAAAATATTAAGTAAAACTTTTTTGAGTATTTATGTAATACAATTAATTAGTTCTTTAATTGTTATATTTTTTTACATATTGTTTATTTTTTTTACTAAGGATGAATCATTACTTCTAATTATATGGTTAATATATGTATGTTCTACGGCCTTCGATATCAATTGGTTTTATTTTGGCTTGGAAAAATTCAAACTAACCGTTGTACGGAATATGATTATTAAAGTTATCTCTGTTCTTTTAATATTTTTGTTTGTTCACTCAAAAGAGGATGTATGGGTTTACGCCCTTATTACTGCGTTGAGTGCACTAATAAGTCAAGCTGTTTTATGGGTGACAATTAAAAAATACATCACCTTTTCCCTTGTGAAATTTATAGAAGTTAAGAAACATGTACTACCAATTATCACTTTGTTTATACCAGTGATTGCAGTGAGCATTTATACAATCATGGATAAAATTATGTTAGGTAAGTTGAGTGGGATGGAGGAAACTGGATATTTTGATAGTGCTCAAAGAATAATGATAGTTCCAACAAGTTTAATTACAGCTTTAGGAACTGTGATGTTGCCAAGAATATCTAATTTAATTGCGAAAAATGAAACAAGTAAAATAAATCTTTTAATTTCTAATTCTATGCTTTATTCATCTGTCACCTCAATTGCAATCTCATCTGGTCTGGCGGCTATTTCACCTATTTTCACACCAATATTCTTTGGTAAGAATTTTATACCTACTAGTGATATTATGATAATTTTATCAATAAGTGTAATATTTATTGCTTGGGCTAATGTTATTCGTACTCAATATCTAATACCTAATAATTATGTGAATGTTTATATAATTTCAGTGATAATAGGGGCTTTGGTGAATCTTATTGCTAATCTATTGTTGATACCAAGCCTAGGAGCAAAAGGCGCAGCTATAGGAACAGTAATCGCTGAGTTTACAGTAATGATTTATCAAATGTGGGTTGTTAGATTGCAATTGAAAATCAGCAGTTACCTCAAAGATTCAATACCATTTTTTGTAATTGGAGTGGCGATGTTTTTTTTAGTGAGGTTGATAGGACAATATTTCGGTACCACGGTAGTGTCTCTTATTATTCAAATTGTAGTAGGTTTTTTATTTTATTTAAGTTTAAGTGCTATTTATTTTCTTTTGAATAAAGAAAAACTTGAAATGATAAAATACAAAAAAAGGAGTGAAATAGATAAATGAAAATTGCAGTAGCAGGAACTGGATATGTTGGATTATCGAATGCAGTTTTACTGTCCCAACATAATGAAGTAACGGCATTTGACATTGACAGTCAGAAAGTGGACATGATTAATAATAAAAAATCACCTATTATTGATAATGATATTGAACACTTTCTTGCAAGTGAAAAATTAAATTTGACTGCTACAACCGATGTAGCCCAAGCGTTCGATCAAGCTGAATATATTATTATTTCGACACCTACCAATTATGATCCGGAAAAGAACTATTTTGATACTAGTAGTGTAGAAGAAGTAATTGAGCAGGTGATTAAATTTAATACTGCTGCAACAGTAATTATTAAGTCTACAGTTCCTGTTGGCTATACAAACTCCATTAGAGAAAAATATGAAAGTAGTAATATTATCTTTTCACCTGAGTTTTTAAGAGAAGGAAAAGCACTTCATGATAATTTATATCCATCTCGAATTATAGTGGGTGAACAATCAGAAAGGGCCAAAATATTTGCTGACTTGTTGATTCAAGGAGCTTTAAAAGAAGAGATTGAAGTACTCTTTACAAATTCCACTGAAGCTGAAGCTATTAAGCTATTTGCTAATACCTATTTAGCAATGAGAGTCGCATTTTTTAATGAATTGGATTCTTATGCTGAAGTTAGAGGCCTTGATGCCAAACAAATCATTGATGGTGTGGGACTTGATCCGAGAATTGGAAATCACTATAACAATCCCTCATTCGGCTATGGCGGTTACTGTCTGCCTAAGGATACCAAACAGTTATTAGCCAACTACGAGAATGTCCCTAACAATATTATTGCTGCTATTGTTGATGCTAATCGTACCCGGAAAGATCATGTTGCTGAGATGATTCTTCAAAGAAAACCAAAAATTGTAGGTATCTATAGATTAACAATGAAACTTGATTCGGATAATTTTCGTCAGTCTGCAATTCAAGGAGTCATGAAGAGGATTGAGGCTAGAGGCATTGAAATCATTGTGTATGAGCCTAATCTTCAGGATGAACAATTCTATAACTCTCGAGTGGTTAATAACTTTTCAAAATTCAAGGAGCTTTCTGATGTAATCGTAGCAAACCGGTTATCAGATGATTTACAAGATGTTTGTCATAAAGTATATACAAGAGATCTATTTGGAAGAGATTAATTTGCGGAGGTGCTTTATTTGAAAGGCATAATCCTAGCAGGCGGCAGCGGAACCCGCCTCTATCCACTAACCATGGTAACCAGTAAGCAACTGTTGCCCGTGTACGACAAACCCATGATCTATTACCCACTTTCTACCCTTATGCTAGCAGGAATTAGGGAAATTCTCATTATTTCTACACCTGAAGATACCCCGAGATTCGAAAGTCTCTTGGGAGACGGATCACAGTTTGGTATCTCACTCCAATACAAAGTGCAGCCAAGCCCTGACGGTTTGGCTCAGGCATTTATTTTAGGAGAATCGTTTATCGGGGACGACTCCGTGGCAATGATTCTTGGTGATAATATTTACTACGGTAATGGGATGCGGAAAATGCTGAAGCGGGCTTCGGAAAAGGAACAGGGTGCCACTGTATTTGGGTACCATGTACAAGATCCGGAGCGTTTTGGCGTGGTAGAGTTTAATGAAGATGGCAAGGTACTAAGCGTAGAAGAGAAGCCTGCTGATCCTAAATCGAATTATGCTATTACGGGTTTGTATTTCTATGATAATCGTGTTGTTGAGATTGCCAAGAATGTTAAGCCTTCTGTAAGAGGCGAACTTGAGATTACCTCGATTAATGAAACCTATCTTGAGTTTGGTGAATTAGATGTAGAGTTATTGGGCAGGGGTTTCACTTGGCTGGATACTGGAACGCATCAGAGTCTTGTGGATGCGACTAATTTTGTCAGAACGATTGAGGATCATCAGGGAGTTAAAATCGCAGCGCTTGAGGAAATTGCCTACATCAATGGCTGGATTACTAAAGAGCACTTATTGAAATGTGGCCAGAAGTTAAGCAAGACGGGTTATGGTCAATATCTGATTAAAGTGGCTACCGGGAAAATTCAATATTAAGCACTGAGGGGTGAACGAAGTGAAGCTGACAGAAACGGCGCTGCCAGGTGTTTATATTGTGGAACCAGCAGTATTTGGAGATCATCGTGGATGGTTCATGGAAACCTTCAGTGATGCGAATTTCAAAGAGCAGGGGATTGATATTACTTTTGTACAAGATAATCAGTCCTATTCAGCTGTAAAAGGAACACTTAGAGGCCTGCATTATCAATTAAATCCGAAGGCGCAGACCAAGCTTGTCCGTTGCACATGCGGAGTCATTTATGATGTAGCTGTAGATATCAGAGAGGGAAGTCCTACTTACAGCAAATGGTTCGGTGTGGAATTGAGTGCGGAGAATAAGAAGCAGCTGCTCATTCCGAAAGGCTTTGCACATGGGTTCATGACGTTGACAGAGGATGTTGAAGTACAGTATAAATGTGATGAGCTGTATGCGCCGGAATGCGATGGCGGTATTCTCTGGAATGACCCTGCGATTGGTGTGGAGTGGCCTATGGATATAACACCTATACTATCCGGTAAAGATGAGAATGCTCCGCTCCTGAAAGATGCTGCAATAAATTTTACATATGAAAGCTAAAACCCTGAAAGAATGAATTGAGGTGCATGATGAGCAGGAAGAAATTGCTGATTACAGGTGGTGCCGGTTTTATCGGCGGTAACTTTGTACAATACATGGTTGATAAATACGCTGATTATGATATTACTAACCTGGATTTGCTGACTTATGCGGGTGAACTGGCTAAGCATGTTGAGACTGAAAAAAAGCCCAATTACCGTTTCGTACAGGCTGATATTGCTGACCGTGAGGCAGTGATGTCGCTTTTTGAACAAGAAAAGTTTGATTATGTGGTGCATTTTGCCGCTGAAAGCCATGTAGACCGATCTATTACGGACCCGGCGGTATTCGTGCGTACGAATGTAATGGGTACACAAGTGTTGCTTGATGCTTCCAAAAAAATTGGAATCTCCAAGTTTGTTCATGTATCTACAGATGAGGTGTATGGAGAACTGGATTTTGATCCCACTGTATTTTTCACAGAGGAAACTCCATTGCAGCCAAACAGCCCGTACAGTGCAAGCAAGGCTGCTTCAGATTTGCTCGTCCGTGCTTATCATGAGACCTTTGGTCTACCGATGAATATTACGCGCTGCTCTAATAACTATGGGCCTTATCATTTTCCTGAAAAGCTGATCCCGCTGACGATTTCCAAGGTAATGAATGAGCAGAAGGTTCCGGTCTATGGTGATGGCAAGAATATCCGTGACTGGCTGCATGTATGGGATCACTGTGCGGCTATTGACCTCGTGCTGCATGAAGGTGTAAGTGGCAAAGTGTATAATGTGGGTGGCCATAATGAGCGGACGAACCTTGAAGTCGTTAAGACCATCATCCAAACATTAGGTAAATCGGAAGATTTAATTGAATTTGTGACCGACCGGTTAGGTCATGACAAGCGTTATGCGATTGATCCAACCAAGCTGGAGAATTTGGGCTGGAGACCTACGTATACGTTTGAGACAGGAATAGCCCAGACTATTCAATGGTATATTGACAACACCGAATGGTGGAAGTCTATCCTTAGCGGCGAATACCGGAAAGCCTATGAGAACTAAATCTATCAAAACCAAACCAGGCAAACGCAAAAAGAGACTCCTCTTTCTATGTTTGCCTCTTCTTTTAATCTTGTTCCTCCTCCTATTCGCTGGCCGCTTCCTGGCACTCTCGCAAACGCCGCAGAATGCGGATGTCATCATGATCTTAAGCGGAGGCTGGGGACGCATCGAAAAAGGAGCAGAATTGTATTCACAAAAGTATGCTCCCCAATTGCTGCTGTCTAACGCAAGTGAGAGCGGCAGCTATCGCAAAGACATGCAGGATACGGCTATGTCCCTGGGCGTCCCTCAAGAGGCCCTGCTTACCGAGAACGAAGCGCTCAGCACGTACCAGAACGCAGAGTTCACGCTCCCGATTATGAAACAGCAGGGTTTCACTTCAGCCATTGTAGTGTCTTCTGACTTTCATATGCGCAGGGTAAAGTTCATCTTCGATCATGTGTATAAGGATTCGGGGATCAGGCTGACGTATGTGGGGGCGGATTCGAGTTATGATGCGAAGTGGTGGTGGAGTGACCCGAGGAGCCGGGAGACTACGTTTAATGAATATGTGAAAATGATCGGCAACGCTATTGGTTATAACGGACCGGAAGCGAAGGGTGTATTGAGAGAGATTAAGCAGTGGTTCCGGTAGTTCTGGCTTAAATAGCTGGGAATTTCCTTGTTAGCGGAGACATGTTCCGACAAACAAATGAGTTGTCCCGGTCTATAATTAGAGTTAAATCTAGTTACATAGCCGGGAGCGAAGTTCTATGCCTAACTACTATTTCAAAGAAATATGGACACCCTTGAAATGGGTGCAGATCCGGTTTTTCCGGGATGATGATGACCGGGTGTGGATCAAGTTGGGGTCACGGCGGCGGCAGCTGCTGAGCCGGCAGGAGAATAAGACGGAGACGGAGGCTTGAGGGCCTCCGTTTTCCTTTATGCATAAGCAAACGGAAAAGTTCAAGGCGCAGACAGAGAGAGTGTAGATATGCACCATTGTTCCTTCGGTGAGCAGCAGTACGATTGTTCCTTCGGTGAGCAGCAGTATGTATGTACTGAAGACCCATCAAACCACGCCTTTACCAGCTGTACTACATTGTCACCCTTTCGTCTCACCCTCCAGCCTTATTCCTGCTTTATAATAATAGGTAAAAGATAGGAGGCTGCTCATTCTATGAACAATAAAATCCTGGTTGTGGCCGGATTAATAGTCGTCATTATAGCAGGGACATATCTGTTTACAGCAAGCCAAGGTGAAGACAATTCTGCCAGAGTAGGGGATACCGTCGCAGTAGGAGATTCTAGCGGGAGTGAAGCAGATGCGCACAATACCGGAGACTCCCACAGCCCCAAAGCAGGCGCAGCCACTGAAGAACTGGATCTGCAGGGGATCAAGCAGCTGGTGCATGGGTTCAGTATGCGGAGCATGAAGGCGGAGTCGGCTTCGATTTCGTCTACAGAGCTCATAGTGACCGAAGACAGTTCCAGCTCAACCGCTTACGAGCTGCCTGGAAATGAGTTTTTTGTATCGATTGCGCCTTATGTGAATCAGACCCATCCCTGTGCGATCCATAGCTTGACCGGCTGCCAGGGCGAGATGGTGGAGGAAGAGTTCTATGTAACGGTTGAAGATGACAAGGGTAATCCGGTCGTGGAGAGGCAGGCGATGAAATCACAGCCTAACGGATTTATTGATCTGTGGCTGCCGCGCGACGAGGCGTATCAGGTAACGGTGGAGCATGAAGGAAAGCGGGCGGAGACTGAGATTTCGACATTCCAGGAGGATAATACCTGTATTACTACGATGCAGTTGAGTTAAGCAAGAACATCAGGCTGATTTTGGACTTGTCCAAAGTTAGCCTGTTTGTTATTTTAGAGGCTGAATGGTGTATTAATATGGTAAAACTGCTTACATTGGTAATGTGTAAAATTTTGGACGATAGAGAGAAGGTGTGCGGTGTAAGCCGGTAGCTTGATTCCAGCCCGTAAGGAGGACCGATGGGGATTGAGAAGATCATATCAATTTGTACTGAAGGCTGTGGCTGCACTTCTTCCGAGTGTGGTTATGATGCTGCTGCTGGTCAGAGGATTTCCGCATATGGGAGCAGGAAGAATGATTGCCCTGCCGATTATTGTGTTCATGAATTTGCTGCTCATTGGTCTGGCCTTGTTCGTCTGCAGCCGGTTGTCCGTCCGTTATTCGATTCTGATCTGGCCGTTTATCATCGGGATTACGTTATGTGTTACGGTACTCATGTACCCGCAGGAGAATAATCCAAGCGTAGCTGGGGAGCTGTGGGATAAGCTGAAAGGCGGCGGAATGCACTTGTGTTCCCGTTCAGGCAGTGTATATGAGGTTTATGATTAAAAAGTCCCCTCTTTCCGGCATCCAAAAGGTGAATGCCGGAAAAGAGGGGATTTATTTTGCGTTGAGACAAACGGTTTATTCCCCGGTCTTTACCACCCATACTTCCGGCAGATTCCGGAACTGCTCCGCATAATCGAGACCATAGCCGACGACAAATTCATCGGGGATTTCGATTCCGCAGTAGTCGATCGGGACATCCACGAGCCTGCGGGAAGGTTTGCTTAGAATCGTACAGATGCGGACGCTGGCAGCTTCGCGCATAAGGAACAGCTGCTGCAGATGCTGCAGGGTCAGGCCGGTATCAATCAGGTCCTCAACAAGCAGGACATGCTTGCCGCGGATATCCGTGTCGATGTCATGTTTGATCGTGACGACACCGGAGGAAGTGGAGCTGTTGCCGTAGCTCGATACGGACATATAATCAATGCCGACAGGGAAGGTGATCTCCCGCATCAGGTCGGACATGAACACGGCTGCGCCTTTGAGAATCCCGACAAGCACCAGCTCTTTGCCCTCATAATCGCGGGAGATTTCGGCTCCCAGTTCCCTTACTCTTTGTTCCAGATCTGCTTTGCTTACCAATACATGTTGAATCTGAGTCATTACGTGCAATCTCCTTATGAATCAGGATGAGCCTCAGGAGGATCTATCCTTTTCTTTCAATATTACATCATGTGCACCGCCTTCGTATATTGTTGTGGAGGAAACGAGGGTGATTTTGGCGTTCTGCTGCAGCTGGGGGATGCTCAGCGCGCCGCAGTTGCACATGGTTGATTTGATTTTGCTGATGCTGAGATCCAGATTGTCTTTGAGCCGGCCGGCATAAGGGATGAACGAATCGACGCCTTCCTCGAATTCCAGCTTGCTCTCCTTGCCTGGATTGCCGAAGTCGTACCGCTGCCAGTTGCGGGCCCGGCTGGAGCCTTCGCCCCAATATTCTTTGACGAAGTTCCCGTTCACCAGCAGCTTGCGGCCGGGACTCTCATCGAATCGGGCAAAATAACGGCCCAGCATCACAAAGTCAGCACCCATGGCCAGAGCCAGTACGATATGGTAGTCATGAACAATGCCGCCGTCAGAGCAGAGAGGCACATATATACCGGTCTTCTCAAAATACTCCTGGCGGGCGGCAGCCACTTCGATCACAGCGGAGGCCTGGCCGCGGCCAATGCCTTTTTGTTCCCGGGTAATGCAGATGGAGCCGCCGCCGATCCCGACTTTGATGAAATCCGCTCCGGCTTCCACCAGATAGAGAAAACCTTCCTTGTCCACGACGTTTCCCGCGCCGACCTTAACGGCGTCTCCGAAAGTTTCCTTTATATAATGGATCGTCTCCGCCTGCCATTCGGAGTAGCCGTCTGATGAGTCAATGCAGAGGACATCGGCACCCGCTTCTACCAGCGCCGGCACCCGCTCTTTATAATCCCTGGAGTTGATGCCTGCACCGACAATGAGCTGTTTGTTGTTGTCATGCAGCTCCAGCGGATACTCCTGATGGCTGTCATAATCCTTGCGGAAGACGAGATAGAGCAGGTGTCCGGTGCTGCTGACAACCGGAAGGCAGTTCAGCTTGTGGTCCCAGATCATATCATTGGCTTCCGTTAAAGTAATTCCTTCTTCGGCGTAGATCAGGGAAGACAGGGGAGTCATGAATTCGGTGATCGGGCATTCCGGCGGCAGGCGGTTCTCGCGGTAATCCCGGCTGGTGACAATGCCCATCAGCTTGCCGGTCGCTTCCCCGTCGTCGGTAATCGCGATGGTGGAGTGCCCACGGCGGGCTTTTAGCTCAAGCACATCCTTCAGGGTATCCTCCGGACAGAGATTGGAGTCACTGACCACGAACCCGGCTTTGAATTTTTTGACCCTGCGGACCATCTCCACCTGCTGTTCTACAGACTGGGAGCCGTAGATGAAAGAGATCCCGCCGCTTTTGGCCAGCGCTATGGCCATGTTGTGGTCGGATACGGCCTGCATGACCGCAGAGGTCACGGGCAGATTCATGGTAAGGGCCGGCGTCTCGCCCCGGCGGAATTTGGTTACAGGTGTTCTGAGATCCACGTTTGCCGGAATGCATGCTTTGGTCGTCAGATTCGGAACCAGCAGGTATTCGCTGAAGGTTCTGGACGGCTGCTCATAATAAAAAGCCATATGTTTTCACTCCCTCAAGGTTATATGCTTACACGCCCGACAGTACCCGTACCGGGATTCCATAGTCCGCTTCAAGTGCCTTATAATGCTCTCCTTTTGCCAAAATGCCCTGGACACCGATGAGCCTGATCCCCATCTTCGCGAACTGGTCAGCAATACAGCGGATGGTGGCGCCGGAGCTGATGACATCATCAAGAAGAAGGACACGGTCTCCGGGAGTGAATCCGTCAAAATAAATATAATTCTCGTTATACGCCGTCTCCCGCCGGATACAGATCTCATAATTCTCATACAGCTCCGTGCTGAGACGCAGAATATTGATGGGCTTCATTAGCTTATAGGCCGCAAGCATCCCCCACGTATGACCGCCCGGCTCTGGAGAGACAATATAGTCAAAGTCAGGGAATTCCGCAGTAATGCTGCTGGCAAGACTATCCGTAATTTCAGTGATCAGCTCAGGGTCGATATATGTGCCCCGTTCCCCGAAAGGATACAGCTTGAAATCATAAGCGGTCTCTTTGCTTTTATAAATCCTCACATTCCTGGCGCTGCTGATCGACTCCGTTAACCGGGCATAATTTGCGCTCATACGGTCACTCTCCCTCATTAAACTGCTTTATTCCAGCGGAAAATAGCAAAAACCCAGGTCACAAGAGGCACAGGCATCACTTCGTCGCCCTGGAGAATGTGCTGCAGCGCATAACTGCAGGTTCCCGGCCGGGACATAAGTCTGCCGTACCTCTTGTAGCCTGGGGCAATTTACGGTTGCCTGTAGAGACGCCCATTCCAATCAACAGGCTTATACAAGGAGATTAGATCATTATTTTGTTATAAAATATGACGTGATTGTGATGGTTGTTCATTTGTTATTTCTACAATGGGACTTTTGATGTTAATAAATGTGACTTCATTTGATTTTCATCATGCTATCATCGCTGTTGGCTTCTGTCAATATGCGTTTTTGGTGTGAGGTTTTGGGGGATTGCAACAAATTTATTTATACTAACCTTCCTTATTATAGGGCACGTTAAAAATAATTAAGGAAAGGGAGAACGAAATCCGCTCCGGGCGAATGTGGAGATTACGTTACGGGTGATTAAAAATCCGGAAAACATCACATTTTAACAAGATAACTGCAAGTGAATATGCTGTAATATCCTGTTTTCAGGATAGATATTTTATTTTTTCTTGTTTATAATAATTATTATCTGGATGTCATAAATAGTTCAAAGGTTTTGTAAAAAGCTCTATTTTGATGTGATATACTTAACACAGCGAATTCGGATGTTATGGATGAGGTACCAGTGCCTACACCAATGAATAGAGACTAGGATGGTGACAAGCGATGCATATCGTCGTCGTTGGCCTGAATTACCGTACGGCTCCCGTAGAGGTGAGAGAACAGTTTGCTTTTGCGGAGAAGGACCTGCCGGCAGCGCTCCATCAGCTGATGGAAACAAAAAGCGTTCTGGAAGGGGTCGTTGTTGCCACCTGTAACCGGACGGAAATTTATGTGGTCGTGGACCGCCTCCAGATGTGCGGATATTTTATCCGCAGCTTTATGGAGCAGTGGTTCGGCGTGAAGAGTGAACAATTTACCCAGCATATGTATATATATGAAGACGAGCAGGCGATTGCCCACCTGTTCCGTGTGACCTGCGGCCTGGATTCCATGGTGATCGGCGAGACGCAGATCCTGGGACAAGTGCGCAATTCTTTTTTGACTGCCCAGACGGAAGGTGCAACCGGAACATGGTTCAACCAGCTGTTCAAGCAGGCTGTAACGCTCGGCAAACGTGCGCACAGCGAGACATCGATCGGCGAAAGCGCAGTGTCCGTCAGTTATGCGGCTGTGGAGCTGGGCAAGCGGATCTTCGGCATGTTCACCGGCAAAAGAGTGCTGATTCTCGGCGCCGGCAAAATGAGCGAGCTGACCGTGAAGCATCTCTACAGCAGCGGGGCAGCCGAGGTGATTGTCGCCAATCGTACGCTGTCGCGGGCCAGAGAGCTGGCTGAGAAGTTCTCGGGCAGACCGAGTACGATTGATGAAGCCCTGAAGCATCTGGATGAAGTGGATATCGTGATCAGTTCCACCGGAGCAGACGGATATGTACTCACGGCAAGCCAGGTCGCGGAAGGGATGAGACGCCGTCCTTCGCGTCCGCTGTTCATGATTGATATCGCCGTTCCGCGTGATATTGAGCCCGCAGCGGCCAGCGTTCCGGATGTATTCCTCTATGATATTGACGATCTGGAGGGCATTGTGGAGAGCAATCTCGAAATGCGCCGCAGTGAAGCCGTCAAGATTGAACGCATGATTGCCGAAGAGATGGAGGAGTTCCAGGTCTGGCTGAAGACACTTGGTGTCCGGCCGGTAATCCGTGCGCTCCAGGAGAAATCTAACGGAATTTATGAAGACACTATGGACAGTCTGTTCAACAAGCTGCCCGAGCTGGACGAGCACCAGCGCAAGGTGATCCGCCGCCTTACCAAGAGTATTGTGAATCAGATGATGCATGATCCGATCAATGTCATCAAGGAGCTCTCCGGCGGCAAACAGGCTAATGAGGCGCTTGATTATTTTACTCAGATCTTTGCCCTGCAGGAGCAGCTCGGAAATGGCCCGGACGGCGGCAGCCCTGCACCCGTTAACCGTAAGGACACTGAACGTGCTTCCGGCAGCGACTTTGCAGTGCCCGCACCAGTCTTTGCTCCGGCAGGCCTGCTGGGCGGGTGAGCCTGATGCTGCTGGACGGAATATATGATGCCGCTCTGCTGCTATATGCCCTGAGCCTGCTGTTTGTTTTCTCGGATTGCCTTCGGCGCAATCCGGGCGGGAAGCGGCTAGGCACGGGGCTTCTTGCTGTTGTCGGCCTTTTGCAGGCTACCGGGCTGTTCATCCGGTTCACGCAGGAGGGCGGACTGCCTATTTTTACCCCGTATGACTTTCTCTTCTGGTTCTCCTTCAGCATTGTGGTGATTTCGCTGGCCATAGCCTATACCCGCGGCGGTGAATTTACGATTCTGCTGCTGAGTATGGCAGGCTTCAGCGCGTTCCTGCTGAACCGGGTCTGGCTGACCGCCGAAGATCATACGCTGCAGAGCTGGAGTGCGGTGCACGGCTGGCTGGCGATGCATGTGATTTTGGCTAATCTGAGCTTTGCCGCACTGACACTGGGGACAGTTTTTGCGATAATGTATCTGTTCCTGCATACCCGGCTGAAGAGCAAAAAGTGGGATGACCGGATCCGCCGTCTGCCCAGCCTGGAAACGATGGATAAATATTCGTACACCTCGATCCTTGCCGGAGCGCCGCTGCTCACCGCTTCAATGGTGCTTGCCGGGATATCGATTATTGCGGAAGGGCAAATTCCTTTATTTCAGGATTTGAAGGTGCTCAGCACGCTTACCGGGCTGGGAATCTACATCATCTATATCGTGCTGAAGCTGTCGGGGCGCAGAAGCGGCACGGTCATGGCCCGCTGGGCGATTGCAGGTTATGTGTTCATAATTCTGAATTTCCTGCTGAACTCCTGGTCTGAATTCCACGGCTGGGGCTGAGGAGAGGCCGCAGATGGAGGAGTAGGCTTATAGAATGAAGACTTTATTTAGCAGCAGCGGGAGAGGGTTCGCATGAAAAAGTATTTGCCTGTTATGCTGGATCTTGGCGGCCGGCGGGTGGTTGTGGTCGGCGGCGGTGCTGTTGCCGAGCGTAAGACCGGCCCGCTGCTGGAAGCGGAGGCTGAAGTGGTAATTATCAGCCCCTCGCTGACGGATATGCTTGCTGCACATGCAGCGGCCGGCAGGCTGACCTGGATGAATGCAGAGTATGCCGGAGGTGAATTAGCCGGGGCTTTTCTTGTCTATGCAGCAAGCAATCAGCCGGAGGTCAATGAAGCAGTAGCCGGAGAGGCGCGGAAGCTGGGGATTCCGGTCAATGTGGCCAGCCATGCAGAAGCGGGAAATTTCATCACGCCGGGTGTACTGCGCCGGGGCCGGCTGACGGTAGCCGTATCGACCTCCGGGGCAGGCCCCGGCATTGCTGCGAAGATCACGGATCAGCTTGCCGGAGTGCTGGGCGCTGAATATGAGCCTTATCTGGACTTCCTGCACAGAATGAGGAGCGAGATCAAGCGGCGGGAGCCGTCAGCGGAAGTGAGAAGCCGTCTTTTGCGCAGGCTGGGCAGTCTCGATGTGTTGAATGAGATGAGACAGGGTACCTTTATAGAGTGGACCCCTGGGGTCATTGAGGCATGGATCGCCGCAGAACGTGAGCGTTAGAGCAGGAAAGTTAATGCAGTAAAAATGCGGTTCCGGCGCAGCAGGTGCCCGGGAAGTGCTTGTGGAACATAAAAGGAATAACGCAGAGCAAGTGACCAGGGGGAGTGTATATATGCGTAAAATTATCGTAGGCAGCAGACAAAGCGCGCTGGCGCTTACACAGACAGGGCATGTTATAGCAGATCTGGAACGGCTGTGTGAGGAACACGGCTTCGATTTTACTTTTGAGGTGCACAAAATCGTCACTAAAGGCGACCGCATTCTCGATGTCACCCTGTCCAAGGTGGGCGGCAAGGGACTGTTCGTAAAAGAAATCGAGCAGGCGATGCTGGATCATGTCATTGATATGGCGGTACATAGCATGAAGGATATGCCATCCGAACTGCCGGAGGGGCTGATCAACGGAGCTGTTCCGAGGCGCGTTGATCCGCGCGACTGTCTGATCGCTACCGGAGCAGCAAGCCTTGCGGAGCTGCCGCAGGGCGCACGTGTGGGCACAAGCAGCCTGCGCCGTTCCAGCCAGCTTGCTGCGCTGCGGCCGGACCTTACGATTGAGCCGGTGCGCGGCAATATCGACTCCCGCCTCAAAAAGCTGGAAAGCGGTGAATACGACGCGATCCTGCTGGCTGCGGCCGGCTTGTTCCGGATGGGCTGGCAGGACCGGGTAACGGCTTACCTGCCGCCGGAGCAATGCCTGCCTGCCGTAGGCCAGGGGGCGCTCGGCATCGAATGCCGTGAGGATGATGCCGAGCTGCGGAAGCTGCTGGCGCTGTATAATGATGAGCAGACGGCGCTTACCGTAGCGGCGGAGCGGACATTCCTGGGCGCGTTGAACGGCGGGTGCCAGGTTCCGATTGGAGCCTATGCGGTGCTGGAAGGCGGAGGCAGCGGGGAAGCTGCGGAACAGGGCGGTACTGCTGCAGGAAAGTCCATTACTTTGACCGGCATGGTGGGAACGCCTGACGGTTCGGTGATCCTGAAGGAGACCTGCACCGGAGAAGATCCGGTCAAGCTCGGCCAGGAGGTTGCGGGCAAGCTGATTGCACGGGGAGCGGAGAAGATTCTGGCGGACGTTAGGGGATGATGGAGATGAAGGGGAAGGTATATCTTGTAGGTGCAGGTCCCGGAGATGCGAAGCTGATTACGGTCAAAGGGCTTGAATGCGTTCAAAAGGCGGATGTGCTGGTCTACGACCGGCTGGCGAGTCCCAGGCTGCTCAAATGGATGAAGCCCGGCGGAAAGAAAATATATGTCGGCAAGCTGCCGGACCGCCATACGATGAAGCAGGAGGAAATCAATCAGCTGCTTGTCGATCTGGCCCTTACGGGCAAGACGGTGGTGCGGCTGAAGGGCGGGGACCCGACGATTTTTGGGCGTGTGGGTGAAGAAGCGGAGCTGCTGCGCAGGCACGGCATTTATTATGAGATCGTGCCCGGCATTACTTCGGCGATCAGTGTACCGGCCTATGCCGGTATTCCGGTAACCCACCGGGATATGGCTTCCTCGCTGTCGATCATTACCGGCCACGAAAGCCCGGATAAGCTGGACCATTCCATTCATTGGGATAAGGTGACGAATGCTACCGGAACACTGGTGTTCCTGATGGGCGTGGCCAAAATCGGCTATATCAGCTCGCAGCTGATCAAGCACGGACGGCCGCCGGAAACACCGGTGGCGCTGGTGCGCTGGGGCACGCGTGCGGACCAGGAGACGCTGACCGGCACCCTCGCCGATATTGAGGCGAAGGTGAAGGCGGCGGATTTCCAGCCGCCGGCGGTCATTGTCGTCGGCGATGTGGTCCTGCAGCGCGAGCAGCTGAAGTGGGCGGAAGCTCTGCCGCTGTTCGGCAAGCGGATCGTGGTTACGCGTGCGCGCAGCCAGGCCAGCGAGCTGGTGGAGCGGATTGAGGAGCTCGGCGGGGAACCGTACGAGTTCCCGGTCATTGAGACGGTCATGCCGGAGGGCGAAGAGAAGAAAGCCGCCATTGCTTCCGCGCTGGGGGCGCTGGAAGCTTATGACTGGGTGTTCTTCACGAGCGCCAACGGCGTGGAGTTCTTCTGGCGCCATCTGGCGGAGCTGAAGATGGATGTCCGCGGGCTGTACCGCGCCCGGATCGGCGCGGTGGGGCCGGCCACAGCCGCGGCGCTGGCGGAGCGCGGGGTGTTGGCCGAGGAGCTGCCTGGCGTGTTCCAGGCAGAGGGCTTGATCGAAGCCTTCGGCCCGCGGCTGCAGCCGGGGCAGAAGGTGCTGCTCCCGCGCGGCGACCTGGCGCGCGGGTGGCTTCCGGACAAGCTCAGGGAGCTTGGACTGGAAGTGACAGAGGTGGACACCTACGAGACGGTGGTCACCGGCGAAGACGATATCGAGCTGCTGAAGCTGCTGGAAGAGAGACGCATTCATGCGGTGACCTTCACCAGCTCTTCGACAGTGCGCAACTTCATGAGCATCCTGAAGCGGATGGGAATTGAAGATCCGCTTGCACTGCTGGAAGGCGTCAAGATCGCCTGCATCGGTCCCGTGACCGAACAGACCGCCGTAGAGGCCGGGCTGACACCGGGGCTGCTGCCTGACGAAGCGACGATTGAAGGGCTCATCCAGGAGCTGTGCCGCTGGAACGAATCCACCAGAGCCTGATAGGCTCGCGGCGCTGATCGCTTATAGCCGGGAGAATGGGTATAGAAGCGGCGGGTGCGAAGAATAGGGTACTCACGTTTGGCGGTTCCGTCTTAGTATAATGGCTTGATATAACGGTTAAAGTTGAGGCTGCGGCAGGTGACTAGATTGTATATAAGCGGTAAAGTTGAGACTGCGGCAGGTAACTAGATTGTATATAAGCGGTAAAGTGATGCTACGGCAGGTAACAAGATTGTATATAAGCGGTAAAGTTGAGGCTGCGGCAAGGTAGCTAGTTTGTATATAAGCGGTAAAGTTGAGGCTGCGGCAGGTGACTAGATTGTATATAAGCGGTAAAGTTGAGGCTGCGGCAGGTAACTAGATTGTATATCGGTAAAGTTAGGCTGCGGCAGGTAACTAGATTGTATATAAGCGGTAAAGTTGAGGCTGCGGCAAGGTAGCTAGTTTGTATATGAGCGTTAAAGTTGAGGCTGCGGCAGGTAACTAGATTGTATATATCGGTAAAGTTGAGGCTGCGGCAAGGTAGCTAGTTTGTATATAAGCGTTAAAGTTGAGGCTGTGGCAAGGTAGCTAGTTTGTATATAAGCGTTAAAGTTGAGGCTGCGGCAGGTAACAAATGGTTGTGGCGGTTCGGCTAATATCGAGTAATTGTACTTTGTACAGTTAAAACCAGCCTTTTCTGGCGCTTGCTTCGTATAATTGCAGTCTGTACAACTAAATTTGCCCAAAACCGCTAAAACTATCAATATCCGCTAAAATAACTGTACAGAATACAGCTATGCCAGTTACTCCGAGGAAAATTGGCGATTTAGATGTATAAAGTGCAACTACGGCGGAGTTGGGCGGTTCAAATCTGTCTGGGAAGCATAGGGCTAATGGGATAACTGCAGGCAGCGTCAGACTGTCAGTGCACCGTACGAATTAGTGATAACTGCGGGCAGGATTTGCCTGTCCGACAGCGTACGAATTTATGATAACTGCAGGCAGCATTAGACTGTCAGTGCAGCGTACGAATTTGTAATAACTGCGGTCAGGTGAGGCTGTCGGTGCGGCCCATGAACTTTACGATAGCGCTGTGTTTAGGCGCTCCCTATCAAGACCTGAGCACATGGAATGCTGCAGCTTCCTTGCCGTGAACAAATATCAGCAACAAGGAAGCGCCGATGCCGGTTTTTTACATATTAAATTAACAGGAGGATGTAATCATGAGCTTTCCAATTACACGGCACCGCCGTCTGCGCGGTTCAGCGGGAATCCGCGGGATGGTGCGGGAGACGGTGCTTAACACGCTGGATTTTATCCAGCCTATATTTGTCACTTACGGAACAGGCGTCAAGAATGAAATCGGCTCGATGCCTGGCGTGTATCATTTTTCGCTGGATATGCTGAAGGCTGAAGTCGACGAAATCGTTTTGCTCGGCATTCCGGCGGTTCTGCTGTTCGGTATTCCCGAGACGAAGGATGCTATCGGTACGTCGGGCTTTGCGGATGACGGGATTGTGCAGGAAGCGACACGGCTGATCAAAAAGTGGTATCCGGACCTGCTGGTCGTAGCTGATACCTGCCTGTGTGAGTTTACGGACCACGGCCACTGCGGTATGGTTCATACGCATACCGTTGACGGCGTTGTACACGGTGATGTCATCAACGATGCGTCGCTTGAGCTGCTGACCCGTACTGCGGTATCCCAGGCCAAGGCTGGAGCGGATATTATTGCACCTTCGAACATGATGGACGGATTCGTGCAGGCGATTCGCGCCGGATTGGATGATAACGGGTTCGAGCATGTGCCGATTATGTCTTATTCGGTAAAATACGCCTCCGCGTTCTACGGGCCGTTCCGTGAAGCAGCGGATTCAGCGCCGCAGTTCGGCAACCGCAAAACCTACCAGATGGATCCCGCCAACCTCCGTGAAGCGATCCGCGAGGCGGATTCTGACGTGCTGGAAGGTGCAGATATGCTGATGGTCAAGCCGGCTTTGGCCTACCTTGATGTCATCCGGACGATCCGCGACCAGTTCGATTTGCCGCTTGTTGCGTATAACGTGAGCGGAGAATACTCCATGGTTAAGGCGGCGGCGCAGCAGGGCTGGATCGATGAACAGGCTGTCGTGATGGAAATGCTGACCGGGATGAAGCGGGCCGGTGCCGATGTGATCATTACTTATTTTGCCAAGGATGCAGCACGCTGGCTGCGCGGGTAACCAACAACAGGACAGGAGTGGGTAAAGAATGGGCAATGTGCCATTATCGCGCCGGGAAGACGCTTCCCGGAAGGCTTTTGAAGAAGCGAAGCAGTATATTCCCGGCGGGGTGAACAGCCCGGTGCGGGCGTTCAAATCCGTAGGCTTAACACCGGTGTATGTGGATCACGGCGCGGGTTCGCGCATTTATGATATTGACGGCAACAGCTTTATTGACTACGTCTGCTCATGGGGACCGCTCATTATGGGTCATGCCCACCCTGAGGTGGTGAAGGCGCTGCAGGAGACCGCGGTAAAAGGGACAAGCTTCGGCGCACCTACCCTGCTGGAGACGGAAATGGCCAAACTGGTTGTAGAACGTGTTCCTTCCGTAGACATCGTCCGGATGGTTAACTCCGGCACTGAAGCTACAATGAGTGCGATCCGGCTGGCCCGGGGATACACAGGACGCAGCAAAATTGTAAAATTCGAAGGCTCTTACCATGGCCATGCGGACAGTCTGCTGATCAAAGCCGGCTCCGGCGTAGCTACTCTGGGATTGCCTGACAGCCCCGGTGTGCCGGAAGGCGTGGCAGTAAATACGATTACGGTACCGTACAATGACCTGGAAGGTGTCAAAATCGCCTTCGAACGTTACGGCAACGAGATTGCCGCAGTGATTGTGGAGCCGATCGCCGGAAATATGGGCGTTGTACCGCCACTTCCGGGATTCCTTGATGGACTGCGCAAGGTGACTACGGGGTATGGGGCCTTGCTGATTTTTGACGAGGTCATGACAGGCTTCCGGGTGAACCAGGGCTGTGCGCAGGGATTGTTCGGCATTGAGCCGGATCTGACCTGCTTCGGCAAAGTCATCGGCGGCGGGCTTCCGGTGGGCGCTTATGGCGGACGCAAGGAGATTATGGAGCAGATCGCTCCGGCCGGTCCGATCTATCAGGCGGGTACACTGAGCGGAAATCCGCTGGCGATGGCAGCAGGCTACAGCACGCTGAAGCTCCTGACTCCGGAGGTTTATGACCGTCTGGAAACACTGGGCGCACGTCTGGAAGCAGGCCTTAGACGCAACAGTGAAGAAATCGGCATACCGCTGACGATTAACCGTGTAGGTTCCATGGTCTGCCCGTTCTTTACCGAAGGGCCGGTCATTAACTTCGAAACGGCAAAGACCAGTAATCTGGACATGTTCCGCAGCTATTTCGGCAAAATGCTCGATCAGGGCATCAGCGTTCCGCCATCGCAGTTCGAGGGCATGTTCGTCTCTGCGGTGCACAGCGAGCAGGATATCGATGATACGATTGAGGCCCATTACAAGGCCTTGAAATCCCTGTGACGTCTGGCGGAGAAGGAAGCTCCGTAAAGGGCGGGGGGTCCTGGACCCGGCGCGGGGAGTGGCTGGAGGTCATGCCCGGACGGGTAGTAACCGGGGCTGCCGAGCGGGAGGTGGCCATCGACCGCTGGCTGCTGGAGACGGCAGGCATGCCGGCGAAGCTGCACGCGCGGCTGCGCCGCGAGGGCGGCATCCAGTGGAAGGGCGACCGGCTGCGGCTGGCGCTGTTCCCGTTCCGGGAAGCCGGCATTGAGCCGGTATGGCAGGAGGCGGAAGTCCTTTTTGAGGATGACTTCTGCCTTGTTGTCCATAAGCCTGCCGGGATGGCCGTTCACCCGGACGGCAGCGGCAGGGAGGTTACGCTGGACCATATTGTTGCCGGGCATTATGCCGCTTCCGGCGGAGGGATTGCTGTCCGGCATATTCACCGTCTGGACAAGGACACCACGGGTCCTGTCCTTTACGCGAAGAATGAATACGCGCAGCTGGTGCTGGATGAAGATATGCGCGCCAAGGCAGTATCGCGGCTGTACGCCGCGATTGTGGAGGGAGCGGTGCCGCCGGGGCTGAAGGTGATCGATGCCCCGATTGGCCGGGACCGCCATCATGCGGCGCGCAGAAGAGTCTCGCCCGGCGGCCAGGCTGCGGTGACGCGGATTGTCGGGCGCGAAGCGCTGAACGGCGGAACTTCGCTTCAGGTAGAGCTGGAGACCGGGCGCACGCACCAGATCCGCGTCCATCTCAGCCATATGGGCCATCCGCTGATTGGCGATGAGCTGTATAGCGGCCGGAGCTGGAGCTATGGCGCGGATGTGCAGAATGGATCCAGCGTGTGGCTGGATACCGGAAAGCCGGGTGGTCCCGGGTTTGGTAAGGCTGCCGGGGGACAAGGCGGCCCGGTAACCGGCCCGGCCGGACAGGATCGCTCCGGTTCCGGCAGGAGCACAGCTGCCGCACATTCTGCCGGCACCGGGCGCCGCGGGACCGCAGAGACTCCCGCGAATTCCGGTGTGTTTGCCCGCCAGGCCCTGCATGGCGAAGCACTGGTGTTCCGCCATCCCTGGAGCAAGGAGCGGATCGAGGTCGCCGATCCTTGGCCGGAGGATATGCTGCGCCTGCGGAAGCAGCTTGGCGGGCAGTAGAACGGGCAGCGGGCACGCTGCACTGTCGCTTTTATGATTATTAGGTACACAGTAATGTACATGCAGGCGTTGTGGTTGACACGCTATGCTGCAGGCGATACAAAAGGCACATTAATTTCACTGCGTGGTTTAAGCTCTATGGTATACGCAGCTTTTGACAGAAGCGCTGCAATTGGAGTTCCCGCCACCCAAGTAACTTGAATAACGCGCCGGAAGCGGGTCATCCCCTGCTTCCGGCGCGTTTTATTTGTGTTGCTGCGGGTATTGAAGAAGGCATTCTATCCGGCTTCTCAGTGAGATGGCTGCCGGGCCGTAGTTGGATTTTCTCCACCTAATTTTAGCCTTTTTCCTCATTTGTGAGCTTTAGCTGGAAAATCTCCAGCTATTTGGGCGGATACATCGTTTTGGAGACGCATTGCGTCCATTTAAGTGGAGTTTTTCCATCTAGTGTTGTAATACTCGTATTTACTGGAGAATTAGCTGGAGAAATTCCACTTAGGTTCATCATTGGTAGACGCATCCCCATTACTCGTGCTGCTCGTCCCCGTACACCCGGATTTCAACCAGCTCAGCATGCCGGCTGCCGTTGGTTTCCTCCACGACGAGCCGCAGCGAGGAGGTACGGACAGGCTGCGCCAGCACATGGACGGCTTTACGGCGGCGGTTGTCCAGGCCTTCGGCCACGGAGATCCAGCCTTCATCCGCCAGCGCTTCGAGCCGGTAGGACTTTACCAGCTCAGGCATCACCCGGAACGGGGTCCGGTGATGGTGCAGATTGACAAGATCTTCATTGACGTCGTCATTGAATATAAGATGCACCTGTGCCACTGTCTGCACCTTATCCCAGTTGAGGCGCAGCCACTCCGCACGGCCGGGAAGCATCGGTGCAGACAGCCACATGTTAGGACCGCCGTACGGCCGGCGGTAGCCGTTAACCGCCTGACGGGGCAGAAAGGCTTCGCTCGGATTCCCCAGCCGGAAGCAGAAAGGCCGCCGGCTTTCGCCCCGCATCTGCCATTCCATCACCTTCTGATCCGGTTGAAGATCGCCGAAGTCCCGCGTCTGCCCGCTGCCGTCATTACGGAAGAAGACCAGCACACCGCCCGCTGCCTCTTCCGACTGGTGCAGCGATATGGCAGGATTCGCCTTCACGATGATGAAGGCATTCTGCGGATGTTCCGGCTTCCAGTGCAAGCCGAAGTTCACCCACTGGCGCTCGCCTGGCGTCACGATGACCTCCGCCTCCGCCTGCAGGCAATGCGGCACGTAGTTCTCCGCTCTCCCTGTATCCCAGAGCTCAAGCCGGACGGCGGCGGTGTCTGCGGCATCAAGCAGCAGCTTGATCCCGTCCAGCGCCGGGTCCACCGGCAGCAGCAGAGCGGCGTCTGCCACCAGGCGGTGCGTCCCGGCAGAGACCTCGCGCGCAGGCTCCGTCCAGGCGCTGGAAGCGCTGATATCCGCCCGCGGTGCAAGATCGCGCTCATCCCTGCTGCGCAGTCCGATGATAGAGGCGTCCGCACGCAGCAGCGTCTGCTTCAGCAGTCCTAGCTGCCCGCCGTGCAGCTGGCGCGGTGTCAGGCCGAGTGCTGCGCACAGCGCCGCGCCCGTGCCTGCCGCTTCGCCGAGGCATGCGCAGGTAGCCATGACGCGCGTCGTGCCGAAGGCGACGTGGGACGCGCTGATATTCCGGCCTGCCATGAGCATGTTGCGCACATTGGCGGAATAGAGCGAACGAAAAGGGACATGGTATACGCCATCGGAATGCCAATGCTTAGAGCCGCTTTCTTCGGCGTACATGCCCTGCGGCGGATGCAGGTCGATCGACCAGCCGCCGAAAGCAACGGCGTCGGAGAAATCCCGCTGTCCGATAATATCGTTCTGGTTCAGCACGTAATCGCCGGTGAAACGGCGGTATTCGCGCTTGCCGGGCAACGAGCCTACCCATTCCAGCGTCATATTGGCGGCTTCGAAATTGCCGGAGTTTTTGATATAATCCCAAATGCCATAAATCACTGACCACAGCTCGTCGCGGATCATTTCGTTGTCATGCAAAGTGTCGTGTTCGCCGCCCCATTCGATCCACCAGTAATAACAGCCGGAGTCTCCGCTGCGGATAACGCGCCGGAGGGGAATCGGCGTGTGTGTAATATCCTTGGCGAAGGAGGGCGGGACAAAATCTACCGGCTCCCCGGCGTCCTTCGTATAGAACAGCAGCGTGCTGCCGAGCGTAATGGAATCGGCAACCTCCGGTGCCCATTCCTCGCCGAAACGGGACCGGGCTTCCCTGCCCAGCATGAACTCGGCTCCGGCCAGGAATCCGACAAGCCCGTCGCCCGTGCAGTCGATATACAAACTGCTCTCCAGCGTGATGCGCCTTTCCGAACCCATCATCCAGCCGGTAACAGAACGAATAACCCGGTCTTCTGCCGGTCCATCTGCCTGAACTTCATGCACGTCGGTGTTTAAATACAGCGTGATATTGGATTCCGCTTTTACTGCTTCAAGCAAAATCAGGTCCCACATATACGGATTGCCTTCCGGATTGCGGTACTGGTTCTCCACGAACAGCTCGCCCATGATACCCGTTTCCCGGGCGTAACGGTTGGTTCCATGCGCTGTTGCCCCGCATACCCACACCCGTACCTCACTGCTGGAATTGCCTCCAAGCACCGGCCTGTTCTGCACCAGTGCAACCTTACTTCCCTGTCTGGCCGCAGCGACCGCCGCACACACGCCCGCCAGTCCTCCTCCGATGACCGTCACGTCGTAAACCGCTTGCTCGTGTTTCATGTATATAGACACTCCCCGAATGGTTTTATAAGCAGCTGAGCGTAAGGTGCGCTGCTTGAAGTATTGTCCTCTATTTCATCATAACGGCTGAAAAAAGTTTTAAAATGCATTATTATATCATAAACCATATACTTTATTTCACTGCAGTAGGTCCGGCACTGACCAGGCTGTACACGGGCAGGCAGCGGTAGACCCTTGAGAAGGCGCGCAGCTGCCGGACAGGAACCAGGAGGAGATTGTTTGAAGCTACTAAACCATATTTACTGGCAGCATAAAACCCGGTTTGCGCTGGAGGCGGACTTGTACGACAACTGGGTTGCCTTCGCGGTGGAAGAAGGGGAATTCCAGTACATGCTTGGCGGGGATGCGGACGAGAGGGAAGAGGGGCGCCGGGCGGGCGGCAGCGCGGGTCCCGGTGACATTGTGGTATGTCCGCCGGGCGTACGGTTCGCCAGAAGAACAGTAACGCCGCTGACCTTCCATTACATACAGTTTAGCGAACAGAAGCCGGATTCCTGCGGCGGGCCAGCCGTGTCTGTACCGGACATCAGCATGCGTCACACACCCGCACCGGTAAGCCCGCAGGCTTCCCATACTTCCGCGCTGCCGTCTTTGAACTTTTTTGGCAAACACCGTCCTCTTGATCAGCAGCGGCTGTTCGCCGATTATGCTTATTTGCGTTTTTATGCCGAAGACGGCAGGGAAGCAGTCCGGCGCTGGAAGGAGCATCTGCTGCATGACATGCTGGAGCTGCTGGAGCTTGAGAACGCCGCACAGCAGGAAACGCAGGGGCAGGGGGTGAAGGACGATGCACTTATGATGGAAGCCGCAGCGAGAATCGCTTCGGGTGCCGCCGGGCCCTTCAACCTGCGGGACCTGGCGGACGGGCTGGGACTCAGCCCGGTCCAAATGACGCGCCGCTTCAGACGGACGTATGGACAGACCCCATCCGAATATCTGAAGGCGCTGAGGCTGGAGCGGGCACGGATGATGCTCCGGGACACAGAGATGACGCTGGCCGAGATTGCCGAGGCGGCCGGTTACGACAACGGCTTCTATTTAAGCCGGGTATTTACGCGGACTTTCGGCATCACCCCCTCCGCCTTCCGGAAGAATCACCACGTGTAGGGGCGCGGGAGGATAGGTACCTGTCATATATGCCTTCTTAAATTCCCTGCCGCCAGCCCCCAGCAAGTGGAAGTGATAAACTGCAAAATTTGGGTATAACACTAATAAGCTATTTTCACTTCTATCGAACCTGGCAGAGGTCAGGGGGTCTTATCATAAATACGACTGGGGGCATGGCGATGAAATGGCAGGGCAGAAGAGGCAGCTCGAATGTAGAAGACCGCAGGGGCCGGGGCGGTATGGGCGGCGGAAAGATGATCGGCGGCGGAATCGGCGGGATTATTCTGGTGGTGATTGTGACGCTGCTTAGCGGCGGCAATGCCGGAGATATTCTGGGAAATCTGACTGGCAGCGGGACAACCTCCAATAGTTCCGCCCCTTATGAGCAGACGGCACAGGAGCAGGAGCTTTCGGAATTTGTGTCTGTGGTGCTTGCGGATACGGAGGAGGTCTGGGGAGAAGTGTTCCAGGCAGAGGGAATGACTTATAAGGAGCCGGTGCTGGTGCTTTACAGCGGAAGTGTGAGCTCGGCATGCGGTACGGCGACTTCGGCGGTAGGCCCGTTTTATTGTCCGGGGGACCAGAAGCTGTACATTGACCTCAGCTTTTATGATGAGCTGCAGCAGCGTTTTCAGGCACCGGGTGATTTCGCGATGGCTTACGTAATTGCCCATGAGGTCGGCCATCATGTCCAGACGCTCCTGGGCACCTCACAGAAGCTGAATGCGGCACGCCAGAACCTGAGCGAAAAAGAGTACAACCAGTATCAGGTCCGCTTTGAGCTGCAGGCCGATTATCTGGCCGGGGTCTGGGCGCATCATGCGCAGGGGATGAACCTGCTGGAGGAAGGCGATCTGGAGGAGGCACTGACTGCGGCGAGCGCGGTCGGTGACGATACGATCCAGAAGCAGGCGCAGGGCTATGCGGTGCCGGACAGCTTCACCCACGGAACCTCTGAACAGCGCAAACGATGGTTTTACAAAGGCTTTAATTCCGGTACCATTGAAGGCGGCGACACGTTCGGCGCAACAGCATTATAAGGTTCATCCGGCACATCACAAAGCCGTTCATTCCGGAATCCGGGTGAACGGCTTTTGCATTAAGACCGCCATACAGGAGGAGGTTACGGAAGATATTCATTTATGGACTGCCGGGAGGTACAACCTGCCGGAAACTATAGTTGGTGATTTGATTGCCCTCTGGCCCGATGCTGTATTCGCTAAAAACCTCAAAGCCGTTTTTGCAATAAAACTTCTTGTTCAGTTCTGTGTGGGTAACAAGTGTAATGGGACCACCCCCGTGCCTGCTGACATAAGGAAAAATAAAGGTATTAAACAATCCGCTCCCCAGGCTCTTCCCCTGATAGCCTTCCGCAACGGCCAAAGAATCAATGTACCAGCTGTCCTGCCCGTAACGGTTAACAGCCTCCTTCATCGTATCCAGCGTTTTTAAAATATGGATAATCCTCCGGATACCGGCCCCTGCCGCCAGCGCCACTCCGCCATTGAACAAATATTGAAAGAACCCGGGAGGGTTCACCTCGCTTTTTTTAAGCAGGACAGCAGAGACGATTGTACCATCCATTGTTCCGACAAAGCAGGCGTTCTGCTGGAAGTAAGACTTGGTATTGGTATAATTAAGCTTAAATAACTGATTGTTATAATCTTTGCCGGGTGCCAGAAGCAGCTGGAACAAAGGATATTCCCTGAAAGACTCCGTAAACAATGCGGCAACTTCATGCAGTTCATTTTTTTTAGCCAAGCGGTATGAATTCATGACAGCCTCCCTGCTTAATGTTTTGATTTTTCTTATTGTAATAAGCGGGCATCCGCAAAAATATAGTGAATGTACTTCCGGGTGTCCATTAATGAACAAAATGATCATCATTGTACAGAAACGGGGGGTTATTGGGTGGGAGACAGACGATCGGCCAGGACCAAGGCAGCGGTTAAACAAGCTTTTCTGACACTGCTGGATAAAAAGTCTATTTCTAAAATAACCATTTATGAGATTACGGAGCTGGCCGATATCGGCAGAGGTACTTTTTATTTGCATTACAGGGATATTTACCACTTATACAGTGAAATTGAAGCGGAGATGTTTGATCAGTTAAACGAGTTCTACGATGCGTCTTTCCCAATCAGAGACCGCCAGGATATCCTGCAGTTTTTTAACAAAATAACGGAATATATCTATCACAACAAAACATTGTTTAACATGATGATTAATCCGGAGGACACCCTGTTGACGCCCGACAAATTCAAGCGGTTTTTCAAAGGGAAAATTCTGCAGGAAATGCTTAACGAAGAGAAATACCCGGATGTACCCACGGTGTTTGAAGAGACGGAAAGCCTGTTCATTGCGGCAGGAGTATCCGGAGTCCTTGAAAACTGGATCATGCGCGGCATGGAGGAGGAACCGGCGGGAATGTCTCTGCGCATACAGCAGCTGCTGCTGAAGCTGGAAGAGTGAACGCACAGCGACAGCTGAGGCGGAGGGTACGCAAAAAGCCCGTACAGGCAGGATATGACGGATTCCTGCTCTATACGGGCGTAAACGCCTACTTGGTTTAATACATCAATGCCCTAAAGCTCCTGCTTGCTGGAAAGCCTGTTTCGGCCGAGCTTCTTGGATTCCAGCAGCAGCTGGTCGGCGCTGACATACCCTTTTTCCATGGAAGTCTTCTGCCTTGGGTCGGTCCGGAAATAATACAGGCCGAATGAGGCGGAATAATGGACCTGAATCTCCTGATCCTCAAAATCAGCGCTGGCTTTGTACCCGTCACCATTATTGAGTATGGCCCCGATCGCGGCATAACACTGCTCAAAGGTCTTATTTCTCAGGAACATGGTGAATTCTTCCCCGCCGCTGCGGAACAGGATGTCTTCCTCCTGCAAATGCGCTCTCAGCGTATCGGCAAAATGAATGATCACCTTATCGCCGACGGCGTGATTGTAATTATCATTGATTTTTTTGAACCGGTCGATATCTGCGACAACGATGCCGATCCATTCCGTGCCCTGGCCGAGTTCTTTCATCATCAGGTCCATATGCGCGCGGTTGTACGTCCCCGTCAAAAAGTCGCGGTAAGCCATCTGCTCGAACTTGTCCCGTTCAAATTTATCCTGGGCACTCTGCGATTTGGAGTAGAACGAGATGCTGACAATGTAATTAAGCAGAAAGAGGGCGACCGTCATCTCCCACTGTTCCGCTTGTACAAGACGCAGCAGCAGGGCGTTGGTCAGGGCGATTTTGCTGAAATCCAGCAGCGTTCTGCTCTTGAACAGCAGGTGCTTGGCCTCGTTCCAGTTCTTCACATCCCCCGAAATGATAAAGACCAGGACCAGCAGCGTGGAAGTCACCATGGAAGTGATCCACACGATAAAGAGGAACAGCAGCCAGTAGCCGAACGGAATTCCTTCTACATACGGATAGAGAAATCTGTAGAGATAATAACACATGGAGCCGGCAAGCGTAGCTGAACCGATGTTATAAAAAGTATCCAGGAATTCTCCGGGATCGGCCGTTTTGGTTTTCTTTTTGTAAAAATATACGGTAAAGCGGTAAATGCACTCAAAGGCCAAGGTGCCCAGCGGCCCGGCAAAAATGCCGAAGGAGGAGCTGTAGCTGATGGCGTAGTCAATCGTAGAGTTGCCGCTCCGGCTTACAATGCGCAGGTGAAAGTAAAAGCTTGAGAAGGCCCAGTACAGCAGCAGAGCCGTTATATATATATGATCAAATGTTATTCCGGTGCCGGAGGCGAAGGCTATAGCGACGGCAGCGGCAAACAGCGAGAAGTCGAATATCCGTTCTTTGGACATCACATTGGAATTCCTTTCAGGATTTATAACGATTATACCTGAAAAGCTGAAATGCGAAAGTGCTTTTGAATAGATTTACAAAGCGTATTTTCAAATGGAAAAAGACGCATATCCATGTCCGGCAGCCGGTCCGGTTCATATAATACTTTGTTCATGCGGAAGGACTGAAAGGATGTCTCCAAAATTGGCATGCCTTCATGAAAGAAGCATATACATGAGAGGAGTAACATTTTGGGCTTATACTCTGGGCTTGTCTCAGGGTTAGATTATGCCAAGAAGGAGGACATTTCCCGTGTTTGACCAGTCCCACGGTTTGCGGTTTGATATTTATGAACGCATCCACCTATCGGATGAACTTCCGGGAATCGCTGAGCTGGAAGAGGTGGAGCTGATTCCGGAAATCCAGGTGATTCAGCGGGAGGACCGGGCCGAGCTGTACGGCCAGCTGCTGCTCACCGGTCTTTACCGGGGAGAAAATGACCGGACCGAGCGTCTGGAGCATGCCATACCTGTGGAAATCACAGTTCCGCTGACCCGGGTCAGCTCGCTCGATGACATAGGGGTGGAGATCGAAAATTTCGATATTGACCTGCTTACAATGCGCACTGTCAATATTACCGGTGTACTCTCGCTGCGGGGGATCGGCGGAGCGGACTCACAGCCTGCCTGGCATCAGGAAGAGTATACGGTTGCCTATTCACCTGAAGAGGAAGGGCAGGCGAAGGACATAACGGCAGAATTCCGGGAGCAGGAGAATGAAGTCCTGTATGAGAATTCCTTGTGGACCTTCGGCGAAGGAGCCGGGGAGCAGCAGCCGGAAGAACAGCTTCATACGGTGTTTGCCGGGGAAGCTGTCAGCCCCGCGCTGCCGGAGGATGCTGAAATAACCGAGTCCGCCGGAATTTCTTCCACAGTACAGCGGGAGAAGGAAGCCAAGGTGCAGACGCATAGTATTAATGCCCGTCCTGAAGGCGCAGGTTCCGGCAGTGCTGAGCCTTTGACCAATCACTTTTTTGCCGCCAGGGAGAAGGAGGAGCCTGCTGCTGATCCGGTTCCGCTTCAACAGGCAGCGGCGCCCCTAGAAATACATGTAGTCCATGACGAAGGACCCACCCTCTCTGCGGACTCAAGCGGGCCCGATACACAGCCTGTCCAGGAGGATGCGGCAGTCTTCATTGACCAGGGGAGCGCAGATGAACTGTTCTCAGCTATAGATGCAGCGCCTCCGCAGGAAGAGAAGCAGGATCTCAAGGTCGCACTGGGCAGCAAAAAAGAAGAAGCCTTGTCTACCAAAGATCCGCTCACCTTCTCCACTCTGCTTGGCTCCAGCCGCTTGCGGAAGGAGCCGGAGAATTTGGCTGAAGAGGATACTGCTGCTGCACCTGCTGCACCAGCAGCCAGGGAAGCCGGCAATGAAAGTGAATGGAAAAGCCGCTTCATCGGCGGACTGGGCGGGAAGGATCTGTTCCGCACAGTGCGGCTGTGCATTGTCCAGCGTGAGGAGACACTGGATTCCATCGCCGAGAAATATCAGCTGAGTGCAAGAGAGCTCGTCATGTACAACCGGCTCTCCGGGCAGAGCGTGGAAGAAGGCCAGGTGCTGTACATTCCCTAGGATTCAGGCAGGCTTGAGCCTGCCCCGGCGCGGGGTCCCGATCGGAAGCGATCGGGATTTTTTGTGCGTTTGGGACAGGTACGGCGAATTTTTGCAACGGGCGGTATATACCTGGCGGTTTGTGTGTATGCTGGTTGACTAGGAATAGCACTAAATGTATTATGTTAATAAGTAATATCTGACGTAAAGACTGGGAACGGGAAGAGTAGGCGGTCAGCCCTTCAGAGAGCGGAATTGTAATTGCTGTGAACTTCCGCAGGATGCAGCCCCCGAAGTCGCCCCGGAGTCGCCCCTCTGAGCTTGTCCTCTGTGTATCGAGTACAGGTTAGGAAGTGGCCGGACGCAGCCGTTATCTGCATGAGTGTCGCGCTAAGCTTAGGGTTCGTGAGGAACCGGGCAGAGTTTATTTTTGTATATGCGCGAAACAAAGGTGGTACCGCGAAAGAATGGCCTTTCGTCCTTTGAGACGAAGGGCCTTTTTGTATTTATTTTGGACTATGAGCACAGTGGAGGGAATAGAGATGGCTGACAACATTAACAACGCGGCTGAGATGACGGACCTGCAGAATACGGCAGAGAACGCTGCGGCTGCAAATAACAAGCAAAGCGACATGCCGACTACATATGATCCGAAGGCGGCTGAGCAGAAATGGTACACCTACTGGATGGAGAACGAATTTTTTAAGGCCGGGCTGCGTCCTGACGCCGAGCCTTACAGCATCGTTATCCCGCCGCCGAACGTAACAGGCATGCTGCATATCGGGCACGCGCTGGACTTCACCCTGCAGGATATTCTGATCCGCGTGAAACGGATGCAGGGCTATGACACCCTCTGGCTGCCGGGAACAGACCATGCGGGGATCGCTACCCAGACCAAGGTGGAGCAGAAGCTGCGCCAGCAGGGCATTTCCCGTCATGATCTCGGCCGCGAGAAATTCCTGGAGCAGGTATGGGCCTGGAAAGACCAGTATGCCGAAACCATTCATCAGCAATGGGCCAAAATGGGCCTGTCCCTCGACTACTCGCGGGAACGGTTCACCCTGGATGAAGGGCTGTCCAGCGGTGTGCGAAAGGTCTTTATTGAGCTGTACCGCAAAGGCCTGATCTACCGCGGCAAACGCATCATCAACTGGGATCCGGCTGCACGTACGGCCCTCTCGGATATCGAGGTTGAATATAAGGAAGTTAACGGACATCTCTATCATCTGAAGTATCCGCTTAAGGACGGCAGCGGCTTCATTACAGTAGCTACGACGCGTCCTGAGACCATGCTGGGTGATACTGCGGTTGCCGTACATCCGAAGGATGAACGCTACAAGGATCTGATCGGCAAGACGCTGATCCTGCCGATCATCGGCCGCGAGATTCCGGTCGTTGCGGATGACTATGTAGACAAGGAATTCGGAAGCGGTGCGGTGAAGATCACCCCGGCCCATGACCCGAATGACTTCGAGGTAGGCCTGCGCCACAATCTGCCGCAGATTAACGTGATGGATGAAGGCGGCGTTATGAACGAAGAAGCCGGCCCTTACAATGGCCAGGACCGCAGCGAATGCCGCAAGAATATCGTTGCAGACCTCAGAGCGCAGGGCGTGCTGATCTCCATCGAGGACCACGTGCATCAGGTGGGGCACAGTGAGCGTTCGGGAGCTGTTATCGAGCCTTACCTGTCCACACAGTGGTTCGTTAAAATGCAGCCGCTGGCTGAAGCGGCCATTGCTGCGCAGAAGGACGGCGACGGGGTTAGATTCGTGCCGGACCGTTTTGAGAAAACCTATCTGAACTGGATCGAAAATATCCGCGACTGGTGTATTTCCCGCCAGCTGTGGTGGGGACACCGTATCCCGGCCTGGTATTCAGAGTCTACCGGTGAAGTATTTGTTGCAAATGATATTGAGGAAGCCCGTCAAATCAGCGGTCTCGATGATCTGGTACAGGATGAGGATGTTCTGGATACCTGGTTCAGCTCCAACCTGTGGCCTTTCGCCACTCTGGGCTGGCCGGACGAGAGCAGCGCCGACTATCAGCGCTTCTATCCGAACAATGTTCTGGTTACCGGTTATGACATCATTTATTTCTGGGTGGCACGGATGATCTTCTCCGCCCTGGAGTTCACCGGCAAGAAGCCGTTCTCCGATGTGCTCATGCACGGTCTGGTACGTGATGCCGAAGGACGCAAAATGTCCAAATCGCTCGGCAACGGGATCGATCCGCTGGATGTTATCGAGCAGTACGGTGCGGATGCCATGCGCTATATGATCTCCACCGGCAGCACTGCCGGACAGGATCTGCGTTTCCGGATGGAAAAGGTAGAGCAGGCGCGGAACTTTGCCAACAAGATCTGGAATGCATCGCGCTTTGCACTGATGAATCTGGAAGGCGTACAATTTAAGGATATCGACATCACAGGTGAGCTTTCGACAGCAGACCGCTGGATTTTACACCGCCTGAACGAAACTTCTCGCGATATTACGCGTCTAATTGACTCGTACGAGTATGGTGAGACAGGCCGCCTGCTGTACAACTTCATCTGGGATGATCTGTGTGACTGGTATATCGAATTTGCGAAGCTGTCGTTTTACGGTACAGATCCTGCTGCCAAAGCGAAGACGCAATCGGTGCTGGCCTATGTGCTGGACCGCACGCTGCGCCTGATTCATCCGTTCATGCCGTTCATTACCGAGGAAATCTGGCAGCATCTGCCGCATGAAGGTGAGACCATCACTTTGGCGGAATGGCCTAAATACGACCCTGCACTTGAGAATGACGCAGCGGTTGCGGAGATGAACCTGCTGATGGACATCATCCGTGCAGTGCGGAATATCCGAGCTGAAGTGAACGTTCCAATGAGCAAAAAGGTTGAGCTGATCATCAAGGCAGGCAGCGAAGAGACCTTGAGCATTATCAGCCGTAACGGCAATTACATCAGCCGGTTCTGCAATACCTCTTCTTTCGAAGCGGGACTGCAGCCGCAAACGCCGGATAAGGTGATGTCGGCTGTTGTTACTGGAGCGGAGCTGCTGCTGCCGCTGTCCGGGCTGATCGATATTGATCAGGAAATTATCCGTCTTGAGAAAGAAGTGCAGACGCTGAACAGCGAAGTGGAACGTGTAGAGAAGAAACTTAGCAACCAGGGCTTTGTTGCCAAGGCTCCGGCTAAAGTCATCGAAGAGGAACGGGCAAAACAGGCAGACTATTCCGCAAAACGCGAGAAAGTGCTGGCCCGCATCGCAGAGCTGAGAGGATAAGGGACATGGAAGAACTGATCGGGAGCGGCCGTACCGCTCCCTTAAATTCTTATACTGAAGCGGTAGATTGGATCAACAGCCTCATCCCTTTTGGCATCCGTCCGGGCCTGGAGCGGATCGAACTGCTGATGGAGAAGCTGGGGCAACCGCACCGCAAGCTGAAATTCATTCACGTTGCAGGAACGAACGGAAAGGGATCGACCTGTGCTTTCCTGACCAGCGTGCTGATACAAAGCGGCTACAGCGTAGGGACCTTCACCTCTCCCTACATCACCAAATTTACCAACCGTTTTCAATATAACGGCGAGGATATTCCGGAAGATACGCTGACTCAGCTCGCGAATACCCTGCATCCGCTTGTTCAGGAGATTGCAGAGGGTGAGCTTGGCTCGCCTACAATGTTCGAGGTGGCCACAGCACTGGCGATTCTGTATTACGCGGAATGCTGCTACCCTGATGTGGTCGTATGGGAGACAGGTCTTGGGGGAAGGATGGATGTTACAAACATCGTCACCCCGATCGTATCCATCATCACGAATGTCGGCCATGATCACACCGATGTGCTGGGAGATACACTGGAGCTCATTGCCGGAGAAAAGGCCGGAATTATCAAGCCCGGCGTTCCGGCCGTCAGCTGTGTCAGCCAGCCTGAAGCCATTGCGGTGCTGAAGGCCAAAGCGGCCGCCTGCCGTTCCACTCTTTATCTTGCCGGAGAACAATTCAGCTATGACGATGTCCGGATCAAGGACGGCGTACAGAGCTTTAACTTCAAGGGACCTTTCCGTTCACTTGAAGTCGGCATTGGCATGAAGGGCGAGCATCAGCTCAGCAACGCAGCCGGGGCGATGATGGCACTGGAGGTACTGCGCCAGTATATGGCGTTTATGCTGGAGGATGAGGATGTGCTGGAGGGTTTCCGCCGCACCTTCTGGGCCGGCAGACTGGAGGAAGTCAGCAAGTCTCCGCGGATGGTGCTGGACGGGGCGCATAACCCTGAAGGCGCGGAGAGCCTGGCAAAGAGCCTGCCGCAGTTCTATACGTACAGCAAATTAAATTTGCTTATGGGGATGCTGGCAAATAAGCATCATGAGTCATACTTCAAGCATATACTGCCTATAGTGGATACGCTCATCCTGACCGAACCGGATTTCCGGAAGAAAATGGACGCGGAAGATCTGCAGGCCATTGCAGAACGGCTGCGGGAGAAATATGCCAAACCAAACTTGAAAATTATAGTAGAACGTAATTGGGGAAAAGCGCTGCAACTGCTGCAGAGTATCACGGCAGAGGACGACCTTGCTGTCGTGTCCGGAACGCTGTATCTGATTTCTGATGTGCGCGGTACGCTTTTGCAGCAACCCGATTCTGAAAAAGGCTGGTGACAAACTGTTGGATACTACTGAACGTGTGCATTTTATAGGGATCGGCGGCTACGGAATGAGCGCGATTGCCCGGGTAATGCTGGAAATGGGATACACGGTTACGGGCTCCGATGTGGCGGCCCAGGAACTGACCGAGAAATTGATTGCCAAAGGGGCCAAGGTCTATATCGGCCATACGGCCGAGCAGGTTAAAGGTGCGGATCTGGTCGTATATTCGACGGCGCTCGCAAGCGATAATGTGGAATGGGTGGAAGCGGAACGGCTCAAAATTCCTGTTCTTCACCGTTCGCAAATGCTGGCCCGCCTGCTGAATGAGCGCAAGGGAGTTGCTGTTGCAGGGGCGCACGGCAAAACCACCACCTCTTCGATGATCGCCCTGATTATGGAAGAGTGCGGCGTGGACCCTACGTACATTATCGGCGGGGAAATTATGAATGTCGGCACGAATGCCAAGGCGGGACAAGGGGAGTTTGTTGTAGCGGAAGCGGATGAAAGCGACGGCTCCTTCCTGCAGTACCATCCTTGGCTGGCGATTGTTACGAATATTGAAGCCGATCACCTGGAGAATTACGGCGGTGATTTCGGCAAGCTCAAAGCCGCATATGTGCAGTTTATGAATCAGCTGCGCGAAGACGGCACGGCGATTGTCTGTGCGGATGATGAGACAGCCCGTTCGCTTTTGACTGAAGTGAAGGGCAATGTCATTACCTACGGCATTAACTCGCCTGATGCGGATTATATTGCTACAGATATCGTACTTGGTGACCGTCTGGTATCTTATACCATGAACCATGGGGCGGAAGTGCTGGGCCGGATCGAGCTGTCTATTCCGGGACAATACAATCTGTACAATTCCATGGCTGCAGTAATCGCCTGTCTGAAGTCGGGCGTGGCGTTTGAAGCCATTGCTGAGGCGATTGTGAAGTTCCATGGCGCCAAGCGGCGTTTTCAGGTGCTGGGAGAGGTCAATGACATTCTCGTTATTGATGATTATGCCCACCACCCTACGGAGATTCAGGCGACCATCAGCGCAGCCAAGGCAACAGGCAAACGGATTATTGCCGTATTCCAGCCGCAGCGGTATACCCGCACCTTCTTCCTGCTGGATGCTTTCAGCCGTGCCTTCAGCGAAGCGGATGAGGTTATTATCACCGACATCTATTCACCGGCCGGGGAGAAGCAGATCGAAGGTGTTACCTCCGCCAGGCTTGTGGAACTGATTGTGCAGAACAGTAACGCAAGCGCAAGGCATTTGCCGACCAAGGAAGATGTGCTGGCTGATCTGCAGAACCGGATTGCCCCGGGAGATCTGGTGCTCACTATGGGCGCAGGGGATATCTGGAAAGTGGGCTACACGCTTGCTGACGGCTTGCGCAAACCGGGTGCACAGGAATAAGCTGATCAACGCAAAAATTACAATACCCATTAGAACACCTTCAAGAGACTGTCACCTTGAAGGTGTTTTTTTGGGGAACTCGATGAATCTCCTATATTTTTCTGTTATTGTAATTTTAGAGAGCTCCAAATTTTAGTAAAGAATAGTTGCCGATAATAACAGGGGAATGCTATAGTTTTCAGATAATAATACAATGATTACCGCGCATATGGTGGGTGTATTCATGGGTTTCCAGCTTGATATCCGAACGTTGTTGTACCTGTTTATTACAGGTAATCTATTTATCGCTCTGCTGATTACCTTTTACCGGGTTCATTTTTCCAAAGATATAGCCTCCGTGGCTTTTATTGCAGCCAAATGGCTGCAGGTGCTGTACTGGAGCTCTATTCTGCTGTGGAACAAAATGCCCGATTATATCGTGATTCCGCTAAGCAACGGCCTGATTCTCGCCGGAGGCGGTCTTGAGATTGCTGCACTGCTGCTTATGATGGGGATGCTGGGGCGCACCGAAAAGCTGTATTATCTGCTGATTACGGCGGGCAGTATCATCAGCTTTATTTTCGTAGTTTTGTTTTTTAACCAGCCGAACCTGCGGGTGGCGACAACATCCTTCTGGGTCATGCTGTTCGTAATCTATCCGGGTCACAGCCTGATGCGTATGAAGGAGAAGACGCCGCTGCAGAGCATGCTCGGCATGATCTTTTATGTGTTTGCCGCCGCCATGCTGTGGAGATCGTTCGCCGCACTGTTTGTGGAACCGGAGATGGGAGCGCTGTCGGCAAATTCGGCGCAGTATTCCTATTACCTGTGCATGTTCTTTTTCATGCTCGGGGGAACCCTGGCATTTATCCTGCTCTCGAATGAGCATTCCTATGAGAAGCTGAAGAGAATAGCCTCCTATGACTCTTTGACCGGCATCCTGGGACGCAGAACGTTTCTGCTGGAAGCCGAGCTCAAGCTGGCGCTTGCCGCCAAAAAACAGGAACATTATTCACTGCTGCTGCTGGATTTGGATCATTTCAAGAAGATCAATGATACATACGGACATGAGAAGGGCGATGCGGTGCTGCAGGATTTTGCCAAAGCCATTGAACGGAATCTGGGCAACGGGGATTTATTCGGCAGAGTCGGCGGGGAAGAATTCGCTGTACTGCTCTACAGGCTGGATGAAGAGGCCAGTGATATCAAGGCAGAACAGCTGCGCCAGGCGGTCGTTGACTCCTCAAGATCCAGCCATTCTTTTGAATATACGGTCAGTATAGGCGTCATTACCGTTCTTCCGGATCACCGGACATCACTGAATATGCTCTACAAGCTCTGTGACCGGGCGCTGTACCAGGCCAAGCAGGAGGGCAGAAACAGGGTAGTCAGATCCCGGTGATATCAGTGCAGCCGGCAGGAACGGACATACATATGGATATTCGGGATCAGGAAGGTGAACTTCATAGCTGTCAATTTCGATCTTATGACACTGCTGATATGCCTCTTTTTTGGTAATTTGTTAACTGCGGTTCTTATACTGGCTTACCGGTCGCGTTACTTGAAGGATGGAACCTACTGGCTGTTTTTAACGGCAAGGCTGCTTCAGCTGTGGATTCTTGGCCTGCAAATGCTGCAGATACAGATTAATGCCGGCTACATCTTTCCGCTCATTATTCTGGCCGGCTTTGCCTGGGGAGCGGTCGAAGCTCTGGCGCTGCTGAAGGTTGTGGGGCTATACTCGGCCCGCATAAAGAAATATTACGGTCTGTTTGCGGCGGTATCTGCCTCTGTGCTGCTGGCCGTATATCTGTTGGGCTGGAAGGATTCCTCTCAGCTATTCATCTGGACGCTGCTGGCATGCATTCTGTTCATTGCCTATCCGGCATATGTGTTAAGCATCAAGCTAAGGGAAACTCCGCTGCAGAAGCTGATGGGCCTGATGTACATTACGGTGATTGCAGCTGCCGCCGGCCGTGCTTTAGCGGAGCTGTCTTTGCCTGTGCTGGAGGGGGCGGTGGCTGCATTCCTTGCGGATTTTTTCGCGGTCGGCATGTATCTGCTGATGTTCCTCGGCAATGCGGGGTTCATGCTGCTCTCCCGGGAGCAGAACTATGCGGAACTCGAACGGGTGGCTACTTATGATGAGCTTACCGGTGTCCTTAACCGCAGAGCTTTTGTACTGCGTGCCCGGCCTTTGATTGCTGCGGCAGCGAGGGAAGGGGTGCCCTTTTCTTTTCTGCTGCTGGATGTGGATCACTTTAAACATGTAAATGATACGTTCGGTCATGACACCGGCGATAAGGTGCTGCGGGATTTTGCCCGCAACATCGAAAGCTGTCTCAGCAGCGGCGATCTGTTCGGCAGATTCGGCGGGGAGGAATTTGCGGTGCTCCTGCACAGAGCCGGTGAGGCAGACAGCAGCGGGATTGCAGAACGGCTGCGTCTCAGCGTCCAGAACTCTGTAATCGACGAAGCCCCCCTGCCTTATACAGTAAGCATAGGAATCATTACAATACAGCCGGATGAACGGCTGCCGCTGGATATGCTGTACAAGCTGAGCGATACCGCCTTGTATGCGGCCAAGCAGCAGGGAAGGAACTGTGTCGTGCGCTACGACGGGAGTAAGACTGGTGTCTAAAAAATATAATGCCTCATTTCCAGGCTCTTTCGTTTGACAACGGAAGGGCTTTTTTGTGTATTCATTGTGATGAAAGTTAAGAAAAATATCATATTTATGATAAAAATTTAGATATATTCCATAAAACGACAAAACCCAGAATTATTTTAGAGTAATATATGCTGGACATACGGGGAAGCCTTGCCGCTTAACATTATATACAAAGAAGAACAGGAGCAGGAAGCCATGAGGAACAAGTTACTGTTTATATCTGCAGAAAATCCTTTTCCGCAAGACAGCGGGGGCAAGCTGAGAACGGGGAACATCCTGAACATACTGCTGGAAAAATATGATGTTGATCTACTGACCTACCGGAATCAGAAACAAGGGCAACAAGCCACCCCGCACCGGGGACTTGCCATTCATGAAGTGGGGCGTTCTGTGAGTTACCGGCGGGCAATGATCCGCTCGCTCTATAAATGGCGCAACTGCTCGTATATGAGCCATGCTGACGTGGATATGGCGGGCAAAATTACCGGACTATGCGGTGCGAACCCATACAAGCATGTCTTTATCTCCCACAGTCTGCTCGGATTCAGCATCGATATTGTCCGCCAAGTACTGCCCGGTGCTGTAATCATTACAGATGCCCATAATTTCGAGAGCGGGTTATCGTCACAGCTTGCGTACAAGAAAAAAGGGATCAGCAAAGGGTACTTCTCCCTGAATGCAAGGTGGACAAAGCGGGATGAACGGAAGCTTATGGAGAAAACAAGCCTGCTGCTGGCGACTTCGGAACAGGATGGATGGGCTTTTAAGGCGCTGTCACCGGGGAATTCTCACAAAGTACATGTAATCCCCAATTTTATTGTTATCAGCGATTACAGCAGGAAGGCTCCCGCACTGAAGGAAAAATGGATCATTCTGCCGGGCAATATGAACTATTTTCCGAATGTAAATGCTGCAGCTTATTTTTTCAGGGACATATACCCGCTGATTAAGGCTAAAGTGCCGGAGATCAAATGGTATATTGTCGGCCGGGATGTGCATCCCGATGTTGCAACTCTTGCGCAGAAGGACTCATCCATTGTAATCACAGGCTATGTGGACAGTGTGGCGGATTATGTATCCAGGTCACAGGTGGTGATTGCGCCTCTCCTGGAAGGAAGCGGAACCCGCCTGAAAATTCTGGAGGCCTGGGCGCTGAAGACACCTGTGGTTGCCAGCAGCAAGGGGGCGGAAGGCCTGCTGTATGAGGATTCAGCCAATATAATGATTGCCGATGATCCGGTTACCTTTGCAGAAAGTGTGGTAAAGCTGCTTCAGGATCAGGAGCAGGGGGCTGTATTGGCAGACCGCGCTTTTCAGACGCTTATGAAGCACTACGAGGCAGGAAGCGTCCGCGAAAAGCTGCTTACGCTTGTCTGAAATTATTCATATTTATAAAATAAATTTTTTATCTGCCAAAAATCGACAGTCTTCAGGATGGGGATGCGCTACTATTGATCTATATCTAAAGTTACATGAAGAGCGGCAGGACAAGTCCCGCCTGCTTTTTTTCTGCTGTTACAGATAGAGAAACTAACCATACAGATGGGACTAAGGAGCTACATCATGAGAGAGAGAATGCTGTTTTTATACGCACGGAATCGTCCTCCTGAAGATCTTGAGGAAACAGCAAGAACAAGAAGTTTACTTGATATATTGCTGGAAAAATTCGATATTGATCTGCTGGAATACTGCCAGGACAGCCAGGGGGACTACTCCAGAATCGGATCTGAGCTTAAAGTGCATACCATCAACCGGACCACAGGACCGGAGCGGTCCCTGCTGAATCCTCTGCATAAGCTGCACAGCCGCGCAGGGCTTACCCGTACAGACAAAAATTTGCGTTCGGAGATTGCAGAGATGTGCAAGCTGAACGCTTACAGCCACGTATTTATCAGCCGGGGGCTGCTGGGAAAGTGTATCGACATCGTCTCCTCCCTGCTGCCTGATGCGAAGATTATTGCGGATGCCTTCCGTATGGAAAGCAGGCATTTGGAGGCGGGTGCGGTCGGCAAGCGCGGCTTGAGCAGACGTTACTATGAACTGAACGCAGCGCTTACCCGCCGCGAAGAGCGCAAGCTGCTGACCAAAAGCAGCCTGCTGCTGACCGCCTCCGGGTGGGATGCGCTCTCATTCAAGGCTTTATCCTTTGCGGACGCGGGCAAGGTGCATGTGGTCCCTCAATCTGTCCATCTGCGCGATTATTCATATCATGAGCCCGTGTCCAAAGAGAACGGGGTTGTGCTTCACTGGTACATGCATACGAGCCAGGGGAAGAATGCAGCCTTGATTTTCCACCGGAAAATATACCCGTTAATCAAAGCTAAAGTGCCTGACTGCCGGTGCTTTATAGCAGGCGGAGACGGAGAAATCCATCCCGAGGTGCTGGCACTCTCCAAGGAAGATCCTTCCGTTGTCATCGTGCAGGAGGGAGAGGATGTTAATGTATACATAAGGAAGGCCAGGGCGGTAGTCGGTTTGCTGCGTGAAGGCTGCGGAGGCCAGCTCAAGATTTTGGAAGCCTGGGCGTTAAGAACACCTGTAGTTACCAGCCTGAAGGGCTCGGAGGAGCTGAATTGCCAGCCGGGGCGGAATATCCTGCTTGCAAGCACGATGGGGGAGATGGCCGAGCAGGTGGCCGGGCTGCTGCAGACACCGGAGCACGGTTCAATCATTGCCGATGCCGCATACCGGACTCTGCTTGCGGATTATGAAGCGGACATTGTTAAGGCCAAAGTGCTGAAGCTGGTGTAATTATATCAAAATAGCATATTGTCCGCCTCTCTATCATATAGTCTCTTATAGATTAGACGATAGTGAGGTGTATACGCTTGGCTAACGGAAGAATGACATTCCGGTTTGATAAAGAGCAGGATAAGAGCAGGCAGGGACCGGCGGATTACAGACCGGGCAGAGGCCTGGAGACAGCCGGGCAGTACCTGAACAGGGAAGTGCAGCCGGAAGAGGAGCTGCCGCTGCACACCTGGCCGGACCGCGGACCTGTGGTGGATATGGAGGAAGTGCATGATGACCGGGGATTATATTATGCGGAACCGCATATTCCTTCTCATGAACCCTCTTATTCAGAGGAAGGATACGGAGGAACCTATCATACCCGCCGCCCCTCTTACTGGTGGAAATTTGCACTGTCTGTTGCCGGTGCTCTCGCGACTGGAGTGCTTCTGGGGTATGCGGCTTTGTCTATGATCCAAGGAGGCGCTGCAGCGGGCGGCAATGGAGCGGACAAGGCACAATCGGCAGTAACCGGAGTGCAGAACGGCAGCAGCACAGGACAGCCGGTAGCGCCTGACACCGGCCTTCCGGTCGTCGGCGCGGATGATGCGGCAGCGGGGCAGATTCCTGTCGATATAGCCGCACAGAGCTATTATCTGCTGCAGTACGGCGTGTTCAGCACACCGGACGGAGCGGACCAGGCCAGGCAGGAACTGCTTGGTGCCGGACTCGCCGCGGGTCTGGATCCGGAAGGCGGCAACCGTGTATATGCCGGTATGTCTCCCGACCGCGAACAGGCCAAGCTGCTGAGCAGCGGGCTCAAAAGCGAGGGCATTGAGCTGTATGTCAGAGAGCTGGTCCTGCCGGGTGCCGGACAGGCAAGCTATGCAGGCCAGGCTGAAGCGGTGGACAGTTACTTTACGGCAAGCGGCCAGCTGCTGAAGGAATTAAGCGGCGTATCTGCCGCCCTGCTCAGCGGAAGCGGCCAGGCTGCAGGCAGCCCTTCCGTCAGCGATCTCCATATGCAGTGGACAGAAGCGGTCAAAGCGCTGGCGCCGGGCCTGACGCCTGAGGGGCAAAGCCTGTGCACCGACCTTCAAAAGGCCATGAACCGCGGCATTGCGGCCCTGAACGAATATGACAAGAATAAAGCGCAGGGACTGCTCTGGGAAGTCCAGGAGTCCATGATGAATTTCCTGGCCGGACAGAGAAACCTGCTGTCCATGCTCACAAAAGGCTGATTATAACATCCCCTTTTCGGTTAAATACGCCGGATGGGGATTTTTTTATCTGCCAGAGGTATACTTCCCGTTCCTGTGGTAATCATTTCCTTGCACCATTTTGCGTTTGTATTGAACTCCTTTTCACCGTATAATAATTAGGGTGTCAAAAAATGGCGAGGGAAGACTTTGATGAAGAAGAAAAATGTAGGAACTCTGCTGTTATTTCTAATTCTGGGCTGGCTGGCCGGGGCGTGGATCGCCAAGGCACTGGCGCCCGTAAAGGCTCTGTCTTTTCTTACAGCCTCGACCGTGCTGAAATGGTCACCGCAAGCCGATTTGGACATCATAACCTATGACATCACTATTCAATTTAAATTGAGCTTGCTTAGTCTTGCCGGAATGATCACTGCCGTATGGCTGTACCGGAGACTATAGCTTTACTGCTGATTGGGAAAGGGCGTTTATTACGTGACTATTGACGATTCACGCCTCATTATTCTTGCCTCAGGTTCTCCGCGCCGCAGAGAGCTGCTGTCCATGCTTGGTCTGCCCTTCGAAGTGATTGTTAGTGACAGCGATGAGAGCACACCTGCGGACTGGACACCGGAGATGATTGTGCGGGGCCTTGCCCTGCGGAAGGCCGAGGCTGTTGTTCCTGCCGCCGGCGAACGGAATGCAGTTATTGTCGGCAGCGATACGATTGTTGTTCTGGACGGTAAAGTGCTCGGCAAACCTGTGGACAAGCAGGACAGCAAGGCCATGCTGGAGCTGCTTCAGGGCAGGACCCACCAGGTATATACCGGGGTTGCCTGCATAGGCCTGCCGGAAGGAACCGTCTCTGTGGAGCACCGGGTCACCTCGGTAACCATGAGAACACTCCGCGAAGAGGAAATCTCCGCCTACATAGCGACCGGAGAGCCGGCTGACAAAGCCGGCTCCTACGCAATACAAGGACTGGGTGCCACCTTGGTGGAAGGGATAGAAGGCTGTTATTTTAACGTGGTCGGCCTGCCGTTGTCGCTTCTTGGCGGTATGCTGGCGAAGTACGGTATTTCAGTGCTGTAGCATGTAAGGATGACACGGAAATGAGGGAACGGGATGGAGTCGCAATCATTTATGCTGCGGGACCTCCCCCATGAAGAACGACCACGAGAGCGCATGATGCATTATGGGGCGGAATCACTAAGTCAGGCAGAGCTTCTGGCCATACTGCTGCGGACGGGGACGCACCGGGAATCGGCTATTCAGATTGCCCAGCAGCTGCTGGGTCAATGCGGCGGCCTTCGCGGGCTTGCGGACCTTAGCATTCAAGAACTGACGAATATCAAAGGCATCGGCCCTGCCAAGGCCGTGCAGCTGAAAGCTGGCATAGAGCTGGGGAGACGGATGGCGAATTCGCGTCTTACCGAGCCGGTTACGATCCGCAGTCCGCAGGACGCGGCGGAGATATTAACCGAACAGCTGCGCTATTTGCAGAAGGAGCATTTTGTCTGCCTGTTCCTGAACACCAAGAATCATGTGATTGCACAGGAGACTTTGTCCATGGGCAGTCTTAACGCCTCTATTGTGCATCCGCGCGAGGTGTTCCGGGCAGCGATGAAATACAGCAGCGCAGCCATTATCTGTGCCCATAATCATCCGAGCGGCGATCCAACGCCGAGTCCAGAAGACATCTCACTGACCTCAAGGCTTGCGAAGGCGGGCGAAATTGTCGGGATTGATGTTCTGGATCATCTGATTATCGGGGACAGCAGATACGTAAGTTTGAAAGAGAAAGGCTATATGTAATATAATTGTCCAGATTCACAAGGAAAAGGAGAATATAAGCATGTTAGGTGGCTTTACGAAAGATTTGGGAATTGACCTGGGGACAGCGAATACGCTTGTCTATGTACGCGGTAAAGGAATTGTTGTAAGAGAGCCTTCCGTGGTGGCTATTAATACAGATACGAAATCTATTGAAGCAGTGGGCGAATCCGCCAAAAAAATGATCGGGCGCACGCCGGGCAACATCCGCGCCATCCGTCCGATGAAGGACGGGGTTATTGCTGATTTTGATACGACGGCTACGATGATCAAATACTTCATCCGCCAGGCACAGAAGCAGCGCTCCATGTTCCAGCGTCACCCGAACGTAATGGTCTGCGTGCCTTCCGGCATTACTGCTGTCGAGCAGCGTGCGGTTGAGGATGCTACCAAGCAGGCCGGCGCGCGTGAGGCTTACATCATTGAGGAGCCGTTCGCGGCAGCTATCGGTGCCGACCTTCCGGTATGGGAACCGACCGGCAGTATGGTCGTTGATATCGGCGGCGGTACTACTGAAGTAGCGGTTATCTCCCTTGGCGGTATTGTTACAAGCCGCTCTGTACGGGTGGCCGGTGATGAAGCGGATGAGTCGATCATCCAGTACATCAAACGCCAGTACAACCTGATGATCGGGGAGCGTACTTCAGAGCAACTCAAGATGGATGTTGGCTCTGCCCTGCCGCTTGAGAAGACTGAGACGATGGAAATCCGCGGCCGCGACCTTGTGACCGGACTTCCCAAGACCCTGACCATTACTTCGGATGAGATTTGTGAAGCGCTCGCCGATACCGTTAATGCCATTGTAGAAGCTGTAAAAGTAACGCTGGAGAAATGTCCGCCTGAGCTTGCAGCCGATATTATGGACCGCGGAATCGTCCTTACAGGCGGAGGCGCTCTGCTTCGTAATCTGGATAAGCTTCTGGCACGCGAAACCGGAATGCCGGTTATTGTCGCTGAGAATCCGCTGGATTGCGTAGCGATCGGAACAGGCAAAGCGCTTGAGAATATTCATCTGTTCAAGAGCCGCAGCGGTGCAGGACTTCGCTCTAAGCGCTAAAACCCGCCTGCTTGTGAACGTCAACCCCTGATGTGGGAGAAATTCGGTTGTTAGAGGGTGTTGAAACTGTTTAAGCTGTTTAACAATAAACGTCTATTTATATTGCTTATTTCATTGGTTATGTTCATCGTGCTTATGGGTTTCAGTCTGGGGCCAAGGAAAGCCTTGTCCTGGCCGGAGAACTTTCTCAGAGATACGACCGGTTTCGTGCAAAATCTGTTCTACAAGCCCGCTGGATATGTAGCGGGCTTGTTCCAAGATATCCGCAATTTGCATGATCTGGCCGAAGAAAATGAACGGCTGAAGATAATGGCTGCCCAGTACACACGGGATAAGGCTACTTATAATTTTATTCGGGCACGTAATGAACAGTTGCAGGAACTTCTTGATTTTACTACAGCGCAAAAGGCCATGTATAAGTATGAATATCACATTGCCCAGGTTGTCAGCCTGACTACGGAACCCAGTAACAGCACGATTGTCATTGATCTTGGCTCCAGAGACGGAGTCAAGCCGAACATGTCTGTAATCTCTGTAGAGGGACTAGTAGGGGTGATCAGCCAGGTGAGCAATTTCACCTCTACGGTGAAGCTGATGACGATGATGGATACGAATGATCCCAATTCCCAGCCGCCGATTGCGGCTACAGCAATCGACAAAGAAGATAAGATATTCGGCATGATTGAGAGTTACGATCAGGACTCTGGAAGGCTGATGATGAACAAGATTCCGCCCGGTAGTCCAATAGCGCAGAAGGATACTATTGTCTCTTCCGGAATTGGTGGATTATATCCTCAAGGACTGACAATCGGCACAGTGGAAAGTGTTAAAGAAGGGGAGTTCGGCTTAACTTCGACCGCGATCATCAAGCCCAGTGCAGAATTTCAGGACTGGAAGCAGCTGATTGTCGTCTTTACGGAGGAGCGTGCCGAATAGTGAAGATGCGCAGATCTGTTCTTATACTGTTATTGTTCCTCCTCTTTATTCTGCAGGGCACCATTTTGCCGAGACTGCTGCCGGATGTTTGGCAGATGCGGATTATTCACAATCTGATTTTTATTGTAATCCTCTTCGTAACGGTATATCATCACCGTCACACCGCACTTATCCTTGGCCTGTCTTTCGGCATGCTGCATGATGTCATTTATTACGGCAGAATTCTGGGCGCCCACTCCTTTGCGATGGGCGTATCCGCGTATTTGATCGGCCTGATTTTTCAGATTCCCCGGGCACCGCTGCCGATGATGATGACGGTTGTGCTGCTGGGAAGCCTGCTTCAGGACAGCATCCTGTACGCCATTTACAGCGTATTTAACTTGAGCCAGGTGCCATATAACTGGGCACTGCTGAATTATATGCTGCCTACCATGCTGTTTCATTTTGCCATGGCCCTGCTCCTCTATATTCCGCTCCGGCGCCAGCTGGAATTGCTGAAGAAGGAGACCAGTAAAGAGGAGACCGCCTGAGGCCGGGAGCATTTTCTTCTTATCAAAGAAGGAATTTGCCCGGCACGGCACGAATGAAAGAGGATGGGGGGACAGGCATATGACAGTAAAATCCAAGCACGTAAGGATTAAGGGCATCAAGGACGGCCTGGTATTCCTGCTAGACGACAAGTGTCCCTTTGAAGATCTCCTAAGCGAATTACGTTATAAGCTGGAGCACAGCCACCAGAATATTTTGACCGGACCGATTGTGCATGTCGATATTAAGCTGGGGAACCGTACCGTAACCGAGGATGACAAATCGGCCGTGCTGGACATTCTGAAAAGCCAGGGGAATTTGCTGATTCGTTCAATTGAAACGCTGGAACCACCGGAGCCTGAGGAGCCAGAGGAAGAGGCTTTGTTCATGATGAGCGGTATGCTGAGATCCGGCCAGGTGCTGCATCATCAAGGTAATCTGCTGTTTTTGGGCGATGTCAACCCGGGAGGTACCATTACCTGTTCGGGTGATATTTATATTCTCGGAGCGCTGAGAGGCATGGCGCATGCCGGAGTAGACGGCAATGAGGAAGCCATTATTGCTGCTTCCCTGCTATCTCCTACACAGCTGCGTATTGCAGATGTAATCAGCCGCCCTCCGGATGAATGGGGGACCCGTGAGAACAGTATGGAATTTGCCTATTTATCGAGCGGTGCTATGCAGATCGACAAGATTCATAATATAGTCAAATTACGTCAGGGTTTAAATGTGTTTAAAGGGGTGTAGCCTCCATGGGAGAAGCGATTGTCGTTACCTCGGGCAAAGGCGGAGTCGGTAAAACTACCACAACAGCCAATATTGGCACCGCACTTGCATTGCAGGGCAAAAAAGTATGTCTGGTCGATACGGATATCGGACTGCGGAATCTGGATGTGGTTATGGGGCTGGAGAACCGGATCATTTACGATCTGGTCGATGTGGCTGAAGGTCGCTGCCGTCTGAATCAGGCGCTGGTTAAGGACAAGCGGTTCGATGAATTGTATATGCTGCCTGCTGCCCAGACCAAGGATAAGACCGCCGTTACGCCGGAGCAGGTCAAGGATATTGTGCTCGAGCTCAAAAAGGAATATGAATATATTCTGATTGATTGTCCTGCCGGTATTGAGCATGGCTTCCGCAATGCTGTCGCCGGTGCTGACAAAGCGATTGTTGTCACCACTCCGGAGCATGCCGCTGTGCGGGATGCGGACCGGATCATCGGCCTTTTGGAGCAGTCGCATGTGGAATCTCCGAAGCTGGTGGTTAACCGGATTCGTCCGGGACTGATCAAATCCGGCGATATGCTGGATATTGAGGATATCCTGCAGGTGCTGAACATCGATCTTATCGGAATTGTTCCGGATGATGAGCTGGTAATCAAAGCAGCGAACAACGGTGAGCCGACAGTGATGAACCCGGATTCCTCTGCAGCGATCGCCTACCGCAATATTGCCCGCCGCATTCTTGGAGATGCGGTGCCGCTGATGCAGCTGGACCGGAAGCCGGGGGCCTTTAAGAAGCTTAAGAAATTTTTCGGCATGGGCTAAGCCTAGCATGAATTCCGCAATAATATATGAATCAGGTAGGGATCCCGGATGCAGAGTTATCTGCAGCGGGATCCTTTTTTGCGGCAGGAGGTGCTGGGGGATACGGGGAGTTACTTGTTGTTAGGAGTTATTTGTTATTTGTTCTTTGTTGATTGTTAATTTATTGATACTTTATTGGATTTTGAGTGGCGGAAGCGTGGGGAGCCTGGCATGGGCATGAATTTACAGAGCTATCCGGCAGAGCGGCACGCAATCAAGTGATCTGACTAAGCCAAATGGAATTTCTCCAGCTAATTCGGTATCACACGGCGGAATTACGATAATAGTGGGAAAAACTCCGTCTAAATGCACGAAATTCTGCGTCAGTGCCATATATACCCCGAATTAAGTGGAGAATTTCCAACTGAGTGTCACAAATAAAGAAAAACCAAGAGATTAGCAGGAGGAAATCCAACTAATCTTCGGACGGCAACATGCAGCTAACCGGCTCCAAGTAATTCACACAACAGCACACCTCAAACGCTCCTCAATTCAACAGCACTCAACTCAACAGCACTCGATTCAACAGCACTCAATTCAACAGTACACATTCAATAGTAGACACTCAATATTACTCTGCCCAACAGCACAAACAGTACACATTCAACGTTACTCCGTCCGACAGCCCCCCACTTACTTTATTCAGCTTAATTGGCCGGATAGTTGAGACTATGTACTAATGCAGACTAACCGAACTAAGCGAGTTAAGCCGAGCCAACCGAGACTAACCGAACAAGCCCAAATGGTCGAACAAACCACGACTAACTAAGCCGCGCTAACCCGTACTCACTGAACAAGTCCCCATAAGCGAACAAACCACGACTAACTAAGCAGCGTCAACCCGCACCAACTGAACAACTCAAATGAGCGAACTAAACACACCAAACTAAGCCGAGCCAACCCAGACTAACTGAACAAGCCCAAATGAGTGAACAAACCACGACTAACTAAGCCGCGCTAACCCGCACCAATTGAACAAACTCAAATGAGTGAACTAACCACGACTAACTAGCCGCGCTAACCCAGACCAACTGAACAAGCCAAATAAGCTAACTAACTACAATTAACTACCCCGCACTACCCCGCGATACCCCGCGATACCCCGCGATACCCCGCGATACCCCGCGATACCCCGCGATACCCCGCGATACCCCGCACTACCCCGCACTACCGCACTACCCCGCACTACCCCGCAATACCCGCAATACCCCACCCCATTCAGTCTAACGGACCGTAGTTCCGCTATTATCTCTAAATCATACGTTTTACCATTCTAACGGACCGAGAGTCTCTTATTTCCTCGCTGGCAGCCATTTTCTGCGTGGTTTTCACTGTATAACGGAACTGTGGTCCGTTAGCTGCTCAATATATTACTTTTGGCGAAAATAAAGGAACCTCGGTCCGTTAGAGTGGGATGGCAGCCTCTGTTTGGTAGCATCATGCCTATATTATCTCTCTGCTCGCGGCTCCTGCCGATTTGGAGTGCTTTCCAAGAAAGCGGTACGGTTGAAGATACAAACTTACGTATTCTGCAGCAGTCCAGACGCGAATGGTAGTTTGAATTAGAAAATAGTCAATCCATCCGTTCATCCATCTCTTCATCCATCTCTTCATCCATCCGTCCTCTATTAAACCGGGGCTTGTTCTAAAGCGGGCTCACTATTTCATAAAATAGAAATAAAACAAGCCCGCGGAGGGATCACGATGGAACTGAAATCTGATATAAAGGGCCGGCGCAAGGAACGTATCCGCAGCCTGCTGGAGGAAAGCCGGGAACAGGAGCCTGCAGGACTGCCGCCGTTTTACCCGCTGCCTGAACATACAGCAACCTATAGGGACTGGGGAGCAGGGACTGATTCGAGTACAAGAACAGATTGGAGTACTGAACCGGAGCCGGCAGAACCAGCTGGAACAGCAGAATCGGCAAGCTTCGGAGGAAGCAGGGTCTTACCACCTGTCCCTCCCCCGGAGCCGGATCCCGAGCTGGTGTGGAAGCAGCGGCGGCACGAATGGGAGGATGAAGGCGGCGGGGACAAGCCGCGGTTTGTGTCAGGGTTCATCCGCCGGACCGTGGCGAGCTTTCTGGTGTTTGGCGCGATCTGGGGGATTTTTGCGGCCCGGCAGCCCTGGGCGCTGAAGGCCCAGGATTTTATTGCCGAAGCGCTGCAGCAGGATATGGATTTTGCGGCAGCACAGGTATGGTACCAGGAGCATTTTGCCGGAGCGCCGTCATTCATTCCCATCTTTGGCAGTGAAGGAGAGCCGGCGGAAAAAGTGACTGCCAGCCATGAATTTGATCCCCCGCTTACAGGCACGATCGTTCAGCCGTTCGTATCTACTCTGAAAGGCGTGGAGATTATGCCGGCGGACGATTCAGGCAGCAGCGTTGCGGTGAAAAGTGTAGATACGGGACGGGTGATTTCCGTATCCAAAGAGCCGCAGGGAGGCATACGGATTGTGGTGCGCCATACCGGCAGCCTGACTGCCGAATATGGACATTTAAGCGGAACCAAGCTGGCAGCAGATGACTGGGTTCAGAGCGGAGATACAATCGGCTGGATGCAGCCTGGGCAGGACTCGGAAGTGCCGCTGCTCTTTTTTGCGGTTATGAAAGATAAGACTTATATTGATCCAGCCGAAGTGGTATTGTTTGAGTAGGGTATTCGGCATTGAACTGTCGCTGCATCCGTTGTTTGTAATCATTTTATTATGCTCTGTGCTTACAGGACAGTTCCTGGAACTGCTCACTTTGTTTACAATCGTGCTGATTCATGAGATGGGACATGTCTGCGCCGCGCTGCTAGCGGGTGTTACAGTCAAGTCGGTTCAGCTTCTTCCGTTCGGCGGAGTGGCTGTAATTGAAGATCACGGGCGTCTCACCGCCGGCAGGGAAATCGGGATTGCGCTGGCCGGTCCGCTCCAGAATGTACTAATGATCCTGATTGCCATGGGGATGCAGCAGGCCGGTATCGGCAGCAGCGCCTTTCTGGCTTATTTTATACAGGCTAACGCCATTATTGCGCTCTTTAACCTGCTTCCGGTGCTTCCGCTGGATGGAGGCAAAATTGTACAGGCTGTCCTCAGCCTGCTGCTGCCGTATTATTACACCCTGCTGTGGGGAGGCAGAGTAAGCATTGCAGCGAGTATTGCTGTCATCGCCTACGCTCTGCTGCCGCTCGGAAGCGGCGGGGGGCTGCGGCTCAACCTGCTGCTGATCGGAGCTTTCCTGCTGTATTCCAATATAACGGACCAGCGGAATTTGCCTTACCGCTTCATGGCTTTTTTGATGAACAGGGAGGCCGCCTACGAGCGGCACCTGCGGTCTTCAAGCCCAGCTTCCCCGATTGTTGCCTTTTCTGCGAAACCTTTGGATGATATCTTGCGTCTATTTAAACGTAACCAGTATCATTTTATCTATGTAATGAACGATGACAGCAATGTGGTAGCCGTTGTCCCGGAGCAGCGTCTGATCTCGACTTACTTCGGATTGTAGAACCCGCGGGTTCTTCTGACAGGCACCCTAGAATGACTGATTTATACCAGAGGTGAAGCCATGAAACAAATGATCGTTCACTGCACGCAGCATGTCACCAGGATGGCTCTTCTGGAGAACGGAAGGCTGGTGGAGTATGCCGCCGAACGCGATCAGCAGCAAGGTTTGGTCGGCAGCTATTATAAGGGCCGGGTTATGAATGTTCTGCCAGGTATGCAGGCGGCTTTTGTCGATATCGGACAGAAGAAGAATGCCTTTTTATATGTAGATGATGTACTGCACCCCCACTTGGAGAAACAGCCGGCGGTGAAGCCGTCCATCGAGACACTGCTGCAGCCCGGCCAGGAAATTATTGTTCAGGTCCGCAAAGAACCGCGCGGCGGCAAAGGTGCACGTGTAACAACGCACTATACGCTGCCGGGACGCTGGATGGTGTACATGCCTTTTGCCGAATATGTCGGAGTATCAAAAAAAATCAGCCGTGAATCCGAACGCAGCAGGCTCAAGGGAATCGGCGAGCGGCTGCGGCGGAGTGAAGAAGGGCTCATTATGCGGACGGTATCGGAGGATGAGCGGGTGGATGCTGTTGAAGGCGATCTTGCCTTTCTGCGGGCACAATGGGAGATGATTACCCGCCGGGCACAGGAGGTTGAGGCACCGTCTCTGCTCCATAGCGATCTGAGTATTGTCCAGCGGTTTATCAGGGATACGTTCAATCCCCTGCGTGACGAGCTGACGATTGATTCGGCACAGGCCGTGAAGGAGGCGGAGGCGTTTCTGGATGATATGGCTCCCGGAGGGTACAAGCCGGTAAGACTGTATCAGGGACAAGGCTCGATCTTCGGCGCTTACGGTGTCCAGGAGCAGTTACATAAGGGCTTCAGCCGCAAAATCACATTGGAGGGCGGAGCGACGCTGATCTGGGATGAGACAGAGGCGTTGACCGTAATTGATGTTAATACGGCTCAATACACCGGAAGCACGACGCTTGAGGAGACCGTAACACGTACAAATCTGCTGGCAGCAGAGGAGATCGGCAGGCTGATCCGGCTGCGCGATACAGGCGGCATTATTATTATTGATTTTATTGATATGGAACGTGAAGAGCACCGCAGACAGGTTATGGAGCGGCTGGAGAGCGTCATCAGCAGGGACCGGACCCAGACGCATATTCTCGGCTGGACACAGCTTGGCCTGCTGGAGATGACCCGGAAGAAAGCAAGGCATGATTCGGCCAGCTTTGCACCGGTCATCTGCCAGTGCTGCGGAGGTACCGGCAAAGTAGGAGCATGGCTGGAATAGTCCTGGACTCAAGCCAACTCTTTTAACAATGAATATTGACTGAATGCAAGAAGTATGATAATATCTTCAAGTATGTGTTTGGTTGTTGTAATCCTGCACATGCTGTAACCGCTCCGATCGGGTACATAAGCGCAGGTCCTTCGGGAATCTGCCACCTAGACTAGGCGAGTCTGAGACATGAGGAGGTGCAAGTACAATGTATGCAATTATCGAAACTGGTGGTAAACAATACAAAGTCCAAGAGGGCGATGTTTTGTTCATTGAGAAACTGGAAGCTGAAGACGGCGCAAGCGTAACGTTTGACCGTGTATTGGCTGTTTCTAACGAAGGTGGTCTGACTGCAGGAACTCCGCTGGTTAGCGGCGCGTCTGTAACAGCCAAAGTCGAGAAACACGGTAAAGGCGCTAAGGTTGTAGTTTACAAATACAAACCTAAGAAGAACTACCACAAGAAGCAAGGTCATCGTCAACCGTACACTAAAGTAACTATCGAGAAGATTCAAGCGTAAGAAGGTGCGTTAATGATTAACGTACGGATTACACGGGCTTCTGCTCAGGGTGCGATTGTCGGCTTTGCTGTTAAAGGGCATGCGGAATACGCAAGAAAAGGCTGGGATATTGTGTGCGCCGGTGTTTCCACAGTTACCTTTGGAACGGTGAATTCGATTGAGAAGCTGACAGGCGTTGTTCTGGATACGTCGATGGACGACGGATTTCTAAGCGGAACTCTGGTTCCGGTGGATGATCCTGAAGCCTCTGCCAAGATTCAACTCTTGCTGGAATCGATGGTATTCATGCTCAGTGATATCGCAGAATCATACGGGAAGTATATTAAGATACAGCAAGTGATCATTTAAAGAAGGAGGTTGACCAACATGTTGAAATTGGATCTTCAGTTTTTCGCATCGAAAAAAGGTGTAGGTTCCACAAAGAACGGACGTGATTCCCACTCCAAACGTCTTGGCGTGAAACGTGCTGACGGTCAAGCAGTAACCGGCGGTAACATTCTGGTTCGCCAACGCGGAACCAAGATTCACCCTGGTACTAACGTAGGCATCGGTAAAGATGATACGTTGTTCGCTTTGGTTGATGGCGTAGTGAAGTTCGAACGTTGGGGACGCGATCGCAAAAAAGTGAGCGTGTACCCGGTTGATGTCGCTCCGGTAGCAGCGGCAGTGGAAGCGTAAGCTTTCCGAACCACATTTGCATGTAGAAGCCTCCGGCATGAGTGCCGGGGGTTTTTTTGATAAGTTTGATGAATACCGTCTTTTTTTGGGAGTTATTGTTGGTTGGTGTTACAGAGCTTTAATGCTGGTGATTGCACCGGGCGCCTGTGTTATACTGGAAAATGGTAAAAGCCCCTTAGGGGCCGGACAGACTAAACTCGGCATGAATTTTGCGAACTGAGGGACGGGGAGAAAGAATGAAATCCTGGAAAAGATTGATCTGGGCAGTCATGTTATCCGTAACGCTTCCTTTAGCTCTCGTGTATTGGCAACCCTCCCTTTTCACATGTCTGCTGCTTGGCGTATGGGTGGCAGCTGTACTTGCATTCAGCGTTATTTACATCCGGCGTCATTATGAAGAGGAACTGCGTATACAGGAGACCACTCTGCAGCAGGCGGCGAACCGGACACTGAATCATCACCGGCATGATTGGATGAATGATCTGCAGGTGCTTTACGGATATATCCAGCTGGGGAAGCCTGATAAATCCGTGCAATGTGTGGAAAGAATAAAGGAGCGTATAGCGCTGGACAGCCGGATCGCCAAGCTTGGTATTCCTTCATTGGTGTTCTATCTGCAGTCATTCCGTACATTCCAGAGCAATCTGGAGCTTCAGGTAGAGGTGGAGGAAGGATTACAGCTGGAGGACAAGCTGAGTCAGCAGCAGGGCGACGAATTGACTTCTGTAATTATGCAGACGGTCAGAGCCTACCAATACAGCGGACTTGCGCCGCAGGGCGATACGCGAAGACTCAGCCTCGGTTTTACACAGGATGGAGGAGACATTCTGATCTCTTTCGAAAGCAAGGGCGATCACGGCAATCCCGAGCTGCTGCAGGGGCAAATTTATAATATAGTACAAGGTAAAATCATGAAGGCGGAGCAGTGGAAGCCGAGCGAGGCTTATGTAGAGCTGCGCGTACCGCTGGAGATGTAAGGAAGGTGAACCTGAATGTTCGTAGATAAAGCTAAGATTTATGTTAAAGGCGGCGACGGCGGCGATGGCCTCGTAGCGTTCCGCCGGGAGAAGTATGTTCCGGAAGGCGGTCCTGCAGGTGGAGACGGCGGCCGCGGCGGCGACGTTATTTTCCGTGTGGATGAGGGTCTGCGTACCCTGATGGATTTTCGTTACCAGCGCCACTTCAAGGCTGACAAGGGTATAAAGGGACGGAACAAGAGCCAGCACGGAGCGAATGCCGAGCACATGATCGTGCGTATTCCTCCGGGCACCGTGCTCATTGATGATGATACGGGTGAAGTCATTGCCGACATGACCCGTCACGGGCAGCAGGTCGTAGTAGCCCGCGGCGGGCGGGGTGGACGGGGAAATACCCGTTTTGCCACGGCTAACAATACAGCCCCTGAGCTTGCCGAGAACGGCGAAGAAGGCCAGGAACGCTATGTTGTGATGGAGCTTAAGGTGATGGCTGATGTGGGTCTCGTCGGATTCCCGAGTGTAGGTAAATCAACGCTGCTGTCGGTAGTTTCTGCGGCCCAGCCGAAGATCGGAGCGTATCACTTCACAACAATTACTCCAAATCTCGGCGTGGTTGATGTCGGGGACAGCCGCAGCTTTGTCATGGCTGACCTGCCTGGACTTATTGAGGGTGCCAGCGAAGGCGTGGGTCTTGGACATGAATTCCTGCGCCATGTTGAACGTACACGCATCATTATCCACGTGGTGGATATGTCCGGGTCCGAGGGACGCGATCCTTTCGAGGATTGGGTACTCATCAATGAAGAGCTCAAGCAGTACAATGCGAATCTGATCGACCGTCCGCAGATTGTAGCGGCGAACAAGATGGATATGCCGGAGTCGGAAGCTAATCTGGCTTCGTTCCGTGAACAGATTGCCAAAGTGCGCCCTGATCTCGAAATTATGCCGATCTCCTCGCTGACCCGTCAGGGCATACAGGAGCTGCTGTACCGGGCGGCGGATATTCTTGACAGCATCCCTGTGGCTCCGGTTGTTGAAGAGGTTGCCGAAACCACAGAGCGCAAAGTGTACAAGCTTGAAGCTGAAGCGGATGACAGCTTTACGATTACGCGCGATAATGAAGCGTTTGTGGTCAGCAGTCCGCGGATCGAGAAAATGCTCAAACGCATGCAGCTCAGCACGCATGATGCCATTCTCAAGCTGGCCCGTACGCTGCGCCATATGGGGGTCGATGCAGAGCTGCGCAAACGCGGCGCTGTAGAGGGTACGATCGTCCGCATCGGCGATTTTGAATTCGAATTTGTTGAGAACAGCAGCTACTATTAATCATTCGGCTATATGCATGGTATAGGAACGCCGGCTTTGTTTTCCTGATGAAGGAAAACAGGGCCGGCGTTTTTTACGTAATTTTTCTAATATATTTAATACTCAGCTTTCTTATTCAATGGAAAAAACCGATATAATTGACATATTACCATCATGAAAGAAGGAATAAGTGAATGGCAATTATTGAAGTGGTGAAATATGACGGGCCTCCGGGAGTATTTGCCTGGAAGCATCCCAATCAGGAGCTTGGGACCTGGACGCAGCTGATCGTTAATGAAACGCAGGAAGCCATTCTGTTCAAAGGCGGGCAGGCACTGGACTCCTTTACAGCGGGCAGGCATACCCTGAGCACAGCCAATATCCCGGTTTTATCAAATCTCGTAAATCTGCCGTTCGGCGGCAAATCGCCTTTTACTGCGGAAATCTGGTATGTGAACAAACTGAACTCCATGAATGTGAAATGGGGAACGAGTGTACCGCTCCAGCTGCAGGACCCGAAATATAAAATCATGGTTTCTGTCCGCTCTTACGGTCAATTCGGAGTCCGGATCGATGATCCGCGCAGATTCCTGCTGAAGCTGGTGGGAACGCTCCCTCTGTTTGACCAGGATACACTGGTGACCTATTTCCGCGGGCTGCTGATGTCCAATATTAATGAACTGATTTCTTCCTATCTGGTGCACAAAAAAATCAGCGTGCTCGAAATCAACGCTTACATCGCCGAGATCTCCAAGCATATCCAGGGCAGGCTGGCCGCGGCTTTTCTGGACTGCGGGATTGAACTGAATAACTTCTATATTGATTCGATCAATATTCCCGATGATGATCCGGCAACGATCCGTCTCAAAGAAGCATTGGCTAAAAAAGCGGAGATGGATATTATCGGCTTCACTTATGAGCAGGAGCGCAGCTTTGATACCATCGAGGAGGCCGCAGGCAATCCCGGCAATATCGGTGCAGGCATGATGAACGCAGGTATGGGTATGGGCATGGGGCTCGGGTTTGCCGGTCCGGCAGCTGATATCGTGAACCGGGTGATGAGAGGCATGGGCGACAGCAGAGTCACAGTCAGCAGCAGCCAGAGCAAAATGTGCTCCTGCGGCACATTCCATACACCGGAAGCGAAATTCTGCAGCGGCTGCGGGCGGAGCTTTGAGCAGGAGCGCGCCGGAAGCGGTACGGGTACATATCAGACCTGCGGTCATTGCGGACAGCAGATGGCGCCTGAAGCGAAGTTCTGCACGAATTGCGGAGAGAGTGCAGTAAGAAAGTGTGCCGGGTGCGGGACGGACTTGAAGCCAGGCCAGAAATTTTGCGCGGAATGCGGCAGAAGGGCCGGTTGATTCCAGGAATGAACAAGCGCAGATCACATACCGGTACTGTCAGCCTGATCTTTGCAGCAGCTTTGATCCTTACAGTGATGATCTTTCTGGGAATGGGCTTCATTTCATCGCCGGCCCGTTTTGCCGTCTCTTTCATTGCTGTTCTTGTTGCAGAAATTATAGTTTATTTCTTTGTACTCTACTGGCTGAAGACAGCCGGCAGTATACGTGAGACTTCTCCGGTGCTGCTCAGCGGCGCATTCATCGTGGCAGGATATCTGGCTGCTGTCCTGATTTCCGCGCTTGTACTGGATGGGCTGCTTCAGCTGCCGGTGTCCTGGTATGCTGCTGAGCAGTTGATCCTGCTGCTTTTATGCGCTGTCCTTCTAGGAGCTTTCAGGTTATACGGAAAACATGCCGGCGGACAGGAGCGGAAGATTGCAGATGCCTCGCGCAGCCATCGTCTGCACATGAACGAGCTGGTCGAAATCAGGGAATTGGCCGGACGCTGGAAGTTTCCCGAGTCAGAGCGGCTCACGGAGCTCATCTCGCTGCTGGAGGAGCGGTTCCGGTACAGCAACCCGCTTTCGAAGCCAGGCTTGTCTGCCACGGAGGATATAATCAGCCAGCAGATTTCACTGCTGCATGATCAGGTATCCCTCCTGATTGTACTCAAGGTGCCCCCTGCCGGCTGGGAAGCCGAGATCCATGAACTGACAGACAGCATTGCCCATACACTGCAGCGGCGCAACCGTGAGCTGGCAGAACTACAATAGGAGGAGTTAAGCAGGAATGAATATGTTGAACGAGCTGGGCATCCGCCAAGGGCGGGAGAGCACACCCGCTGACAGGCTGCCCAAATATGACAGGGGAATATTCGATTATATTATTATCGGGATGGGCTATCTGCTTATGCCACTAGGTTTGCTGCTTGCCCTGATCCGGTTCCTGACGACCCATTACAAGAATTACCGCAAGCCTTCCAACCACGCGCTGCTGTTCCATGTTTTTGTCGGCGGGTTCGTGGAGATGACCGGATTTATGATGCTGCAGCTCAAAAATGGTGAAATGGATCTCACTGCAGGGTCTCTTATTGGTGTGCTGCTCGTTTATGCTGCCTTTTTTCTGATACCGGCCTCCATATTTGCCAGGAACGCCGCCAAGGCGAGATATCAGTTCAGAAAGCTGGCCAATAAATACATGGAGCTCATTACAGTGTTCGGAGTCAAATACACCGGTGACTTGGCCGACCGTACAGGGCAGAGCCAGAGGGATGTGGACAGAGACCTGCTGTACCTGCAAAAATACGGCGTACTGGCTGCGGGCTCAGCGGTTGCAAATCAAGGTGGGGCAGCTTCTGCCGGACCATATGCCGCTCAAAGTGTTTCTTCCGGATTTAGTGGGGCTGCGGGCGGGCAGGCACAGACGGGAGGGACATCGCAATCGCCGCCGCAAATGCCAAAGTCAGAGCGCTGTCCTGGCTGCGGTGCCCAGAATACTGTTTTCCCGGGACAGCCCAAAAGATGTGATTACTGCGGAACTACGATCTCTTACAGCTAAGATCAACAGAAATGGAGGCAATCGCAGATGAAGAGAATTGAGGAAATTTCTATTAACGACAGAGTCGCGATCTGCTGGGCCTATGTTGAGCGGACACTGGATTATCTCGAAAAAGAATTTACAGACGGGAATTATGATCAGGCCTTTGAGAAATTCCGGGTGATTGTGGGCAAGGGACATCACTGGCTGTCAGGGAATGATGTGGATTGGGATGAGATATACCGCATGTGCAACGATGATGAAGAGGATTACGGGTGCTTTGACTTTATCGCGAATGCCGAAGTGACCGACAGGTACGAAACGCCTTCAATTGTGCTGATCTGGGGCATCTACTACTTCATGTACCAGTGTGCCCGCAGGTCGGGCGAACAATATTTCCCGCAGGATCTCTGGGATGGCGATCTGCCTCAAGAGGAAGAGGTCCAGTTGCTGAACTCCCTGCATAACGACGTGACCCGCTACCTGCCTCCAGAAACCTGTGAGGAGCTCAGATTCATTGAAATGAAATACCGTTCCTGAACCGGGCTAGTGAAAATGTGTTGCTTTTTTTTAGCGGGATCACGTATAATGTCCACTATGAAAACACAAAAGTCTTTGGGGTGAGGACGTTCGTGAAAGAACGCTATTATTTGGTCCGTGAGGACATATTGCCTGATGCGGTGCTGAAGACGATGCAGGTCAAGCAGCTGCTAGAGGCAGGGGATGCCAAGACTGTACATGAGGGTGTAGAGCAGGTTGGGCTGAGCCGCAGTGCTTTTTATAAATATAAAGACGGCATTCACCTGATCCACCAGCTGGAACGGGAGCGGATTGTCACGATCTCCCTTGATCTGGAACATGAATCAGGCATGCTGTCCAAAGTGCTGGGCTGTGTAGCCGTTCATGGCGCCAATGTGCTGACCATCAACCAGAGTATTCCTCTGCAGGGGCGGGCCAATGTCGTCATCTCGGTGGAAATTTCACATTTGAATCAGGAGCTGGGCGATCTGCTGGACGGTCTTAAGGCCATTTCCGGAGTGAAACGGGCTTTAATTATCGGTCAGGGTTAGCCAGGCTAATTGAAGTAAATAGATTGCTCGCGGATGTATAAGGAGGAACCAAATGAAGCCGGTTAAAGTGGGACTGTTGGGACTGGGAACAGTAGGTACGGGCGTAGTCCGTATTTTGGAAGGGAATCAGGAGGATCTGAGCAATCAGGTCGGTTCTCCCATTCTGGTTGAACGCATTGCCGTTAAGAACACCGAGAAGCCGCGTGATATTAATGTGGATAACGCCAAAGTCACCTCAGATCCGTGGGAAGTTATCCGTGATCCTGAAATTGATGTCATTGTCGAGGTTATGGGCGGCATTGCCGGAACGAAGGAATACATTCTTGAAGCGCTTGAGCGCGGCAAACATATTGTCACAGCCAATAAAGATCTGATGGCACTGCATGGCTCGGAGATTCTGGCCAAGGCGCAGGAGAAGCAGTGTGATGTATTTTATGAAGCGAGTGTGGCCGGCGGTATTCCGATTATCCGCACACTGATCGAAGGCTTTTCTTCGGACAAGATCATGAAAATCATGGGCATCGTAAACGGCACAACCAATTACATATTGACTAAAATGAGCCAGGAAGGCGCCTCCTACCACGATGTGCTGAAGGAAGCGCAGGAGCTGGGCTACGCAGAATCCGATCCTACCTCTGATGTAGAGGGGCTGGATGCAGCCCGCAAAATGGCCATTCTCGGAACACTCGGCTTCCGCACCAATGTAGGACTCCGCGATGTCAGCGTGAAGGGCATTTCGGCGGTCAGCAAGGAGGATATCGCGTTTGCCAAACGTCTGGGGTACGAGATGAAGCTGCTTGGCATTGCTGAATGTGATGATGATGCCTTCAATATCAGTGTCCAGCCGACCATGATCCGTGCCAGCCATCCGATTGCGTCCGTTAACGGTGTATTCAATGCCGTGTATGTATACGGTCAAGCAGTGGGAGAGACGATGTTCTACGGCGCGGGAGCAGGCGCTATGCCTACGGCAACCTCGATCGTGGCCGATTTGGTCGCAGTGATCAAGAATCTGAAGCTGGGCGTCAACGGCCTGAAGCAGATTGCCCCTTACAAGCAGAAGAAGCTGAAGAGCGATGAGGATATCTTTTTCAAAAACTTCCTGCTGCTGCATGTGGATGACAAGGCGGGTGTTCTCGCCAAGATTACACAGGTATTTGCCGAGTATGAGGTCAGTCTGGATTCTGTTGTCCAGCAGGCCAACCCGAATAATCCGGATGCGGAGATCATTATTGTGACGCACAATGCCAGCAAGGCGAGTATGAATAAGGTATTGCGGCATCTGGAGGAGCTGAATGTCATTCACCGGATTAAAAGCCATTATCATGTGGTAGGATGACGTGGAGCAGACTCCTGACTACCCGGATACCGCGTAAAAATAATGAAGGAGATTCATCTGCTATGAGTATGTACGGAAGGTCTAGAGTAAAAGTGCCTGCTAGCACCGCCAATCTCGGTCCGGGCTTCGACACACTGGGGATGGCCTTGTCGCTGTACGCCTGGATTGAGATGGAGGAGGCTGAGGATACGGTCTTTCACCTGTATGGTGAGGAGATGAAGGATCTCCCCCGGGACAAAAGCAACCTGCTCTACCGGGTGGCCCAGATGGTATTTGCGGAAGCGGGGGTCACTGTTCCTGAGCTGTCCATTTCGATGTATTCGGAGATTCCGCTGACGCGCGGTCTCGGCAGCAGCGCTTCTGCGATTGTTGGCGCACTGGCAGCGGCAAATGCTATGATAGGTTCACCGCTGGATAATGCCAGACTGTTCGATATGGCAACTGGTCTTGAAAAGCATCCCGACAACGTCGGGGCTTCCCTGTTCGGAGGCGTTATCACCGCTGTCTGGGATGGCGGACATGCCGATTATATCCGGATAGAGCCGCCGCAGGATCTGGAGGTGCTGGTCGTCATTCCGGAATTTGAACTGGAGACGGTCAAGGCACGGGGTGTTCTGCCAGGTGAGATTTCAGTAAGCGATGCGGTGTATAACATCAGCCGGACTTCGCTTCTGACAGCGGCGCTCGCTACGGGAAGACTGGAGCTTATCGGCCGTGCGATGCAGGACCGTCTGCATCAGCCGTACCGGGCTCCGCTTGTGCCGGGAATGGAGAAGCTGCTCGCCGAGGCGACGGATTACGGTGCGCTGGGGATAGCCCTCAGCGGTGCGGGACCTACACTTCTGTGTATGGTGGACCGGAAGGAGAGCCGGAAGCAGGAGCTCGAACAGTTTCTGATCCGGACGATGCAGGAGCAGGGCATTCCGTCGAGAACCTGCTGGCTTGCCCCCTGCACGGCCGGTGTTACGGCAGAGCTGCTTGAAGCTGGCGGGATGCAAAGTCAATCATTTTTGGATATGATAAAAGGAGAAGTACAGTCATGAAATCAATAGCAGTATTGCCGCAGGGCTCGGTATCCCACGAAGCTGTGCTGCACTTGTTCGGTGATGAGCCTGTAAAGCTTGAGCATCACAAGCTGATTTCCGACGTCTTCCTCGCAACAGCAGGCGGTGTCACCAATTACAGCGTGATTCCGATTGAGAATACGATAGAAGGCTCGGTAAGCCTGCATATTGACTGGCTCATTAATGAAGTGAATCTGCCGATGCAGGCGGAGTGGATTTTTCCGTCGATTCAGAATCTTATCGGCAACCCGCAGGAGTTCAAGGATGCAAATGGGAATAAAGATTACAGCGGAATGGTGAAGATCCTATCCCATCCTGTGGCTATGGCGCAATGCCTGCAATTTATCCGTGAGCACGCCCCGTGGGCAGAGCTGGAATCCGTCGGAAGCACCTCGGAAGCTGCGGAGATTGTGAAGAACAATCCCGGCAAAGGCTGGGCAGCGATTGGCACGGCACTGGGCGCAGCCACACACGGGCTGGAGATTATCGACCGCAAAATTACCGATCACCATAACAACTATACGCGTTTTGTCCTGGTCGGCCCGGAGAAGCTAGATCTTCCCCGGAAGAGCGGCGGAGAGAAGACGAGTATTCTTGTGACCCTGCCGGAGGATTTTCCGGGAGCCCTGCATCAGGTGCTGTCCGCATTTGCCTGGCGGCGTCTGAATCTGTCACGTATTGAATCACGTCCCACCAAAAAGAAACTCGGGACTTATTATTTCTATATTGATGTGCTGGAACCGATAGAATCGGTCCTGCTCCCGGCTGCAATTGAAGAGATTCAGGCGCTGGGCTGCCAGGTACGGATTCTGGGCTCGTATCCCACATACACCTATGAGGAAGAGAAAGCGGAGGTGCAGTAAGTTCATGGCTGAGCAATGGATCTATCTGGATGGACAACACGTAACAAAAGAAAATGCAAAGGTATCTGTTTTTGATCACGGATTCCTTTACGGAGACGGTATTTTCGAAGGCATCCGTATTTATAACGGCAATATTTTTAAATGCAAAGAGCATCTGGACAGACTGTATGATTCGGCCAAATCGATCATGCTGGATATCCCGCTGACCTATGATGAAATGCTGGCCGCTATGGCAGAGACCATTCGTCTGAACGATATGCGCAACGGATATATCCGCCTGATTGTATCGCGGGGCCCGGGGAACCTGGGGCTTGATCCGCGCCGCTGCCCGAAAGCCAGTGTAATCATTATTGTAGAGCAGCTGGCCATCTATCCTGAACAGGCTTATCTGAACGGGCTGCGCGCAGTTTCTGTATCCCAGCGCCGCAATATCCCGGATGCACTGAACCCGAAGATCAAATCGCTTAACTATCTCAACAACATTCTCGTCAAAATCCAGTCCAATCTGGCGGAAGCTGACGAAGCGATCATGATGAATGCTCAAGGATATGTTACGGAAGGCTCGGGCGATAACATCTTCATTATCAAAAATGGTGTAGTCTATACGCCGCCTTGCTATCTTGGAGCTCTTGAGGGAATTACCCGCCTTGCCATTATTGAATTGTGTGAGAAGCTGGGGCTTCCGCTTAAGGAAGTGCCTTTCACCATGCATGATGTATATATTGCTGATGAAGTTTTCTTCACCGGTACTGCAGCTGAAGTTATCGCTGCCCGTGAGATTGACGGACGGATTATCGGCGAAGGCCATGCCGGACCGATTACCCTGCAATTGCTAGAGGAATTCCGCAATGTCGTGGATAAAGACGGTTACAAGGTTTGGGAGTAAAGCTGCAAAAATTGAAGTTACAAATCCTTTCATGCTTGTCATGAAAGGATTTTTTTTGTTCCGGTGATGTCAATCGCCCATGGGCTGCATAAGATGTAGTAACGAAGGAGGCGGCTGTACCGGATGACGGGCTTATCCGGGGATAAGTATGCCATTAAATTTTAGGAGGTTCATGCTGCGTGAGAATACACATTGTCAAACAAGGCGATTCACTGTATGCATTATCGCAAAAATATGGAGTGCCGCTGCAAAAAATAGTGGAGGCCAATCCGCAGATCAGCAATCCTGATGCTCTTACGGTCGGGGAGAAGGTCAAAATTCCTGCGGCTCCGGTAGCTGTACCGGATAACAACGAGCTCTATTACAAGCATACTGTAAAACAGGGAGATACGCTCTGGAAACTGTCAAAGGCGTGGGGAATCACACTGAAGGAACTCATTGATGCCAATCCCCAGCTTAAAAATCCGAATGCTCTTTTGACGGGCGAGGTTGTGAATATTCCCAAGAAAACAAGTACGTCTCCTATTCAGCCCCAGTCTATACAAGGAAACATTACTCCGGTTGAAGCGCAAGACCCAGAGGCCAATGAAAACCCTGCACCGGTTCAGCCGCAGGCAGTATCACCGGCAGTAATAGATAAAACCAAAGTAGGCGGAAAAACCTACACCGGACCCAAGGAACAGCCTGTTCCGGAGACGTCGCCGATCGCTGCTCCCGTCCCTGTACCTGTACCCGCCCCTGTTCCGGTGCCCACTCCAGTGCCCGCCCCGGCGCCAGCTCCGGTAAATGCTCCTCTGCCGAACCAGGCTCCTGAAATTATTCCTGTTCCTGTCCAGGAGGTGGTGCATGAGACACAAAGTCTGTTTGTACAAATTACCGTTCCTGCCCAGGAAGCAATAGCTCATGAAATCCCCAAAGAAAAAGAGAAGACTGAAATACAGCCGGTATATCATGAAAGCCATAAAGCACCGTCCTGCGATAAAACAGCCGGTTACCCCGGCCTGCACGAGAATCCGTATTTCTTTGATTCTCAGCCGCCGGTACAGCCATATTATGAGCCGATGCCTGTAATGGGGATTAACTCCGTACCGAATTATGTACAGCCTGCTGTGTATATGCCGGATTGTGTATCTCCTTATGCATATCCGGGCAGCGTCTATCCGGCAGCTGATTTTCCGAATGCCTGGCAGCCAAATGCAGCACCGGAATACGCTAATATGCCTTTACATGGAATAGGGCCGGCCACCGAGTATTCTCCATATGCTGTTCCGCAATATGGAGCGCAGCAGGTAAACCTTCCGTGGCCGGCTTGCGGCTGCGGCGGCGGACAGCAGATCCAGCCATATTCTTATGAACAGGCTGCGTTTAATAACATGCCGCCTTATTATCCGCAGCCTGAAGCTATTTCACCTTATGGAGCGAACATTTCGCCTTTTGGAGCGAACATTTCACCTTATGGAGCGAATATTCCTCATTATGGAGAAAACATCGCGCCTTACGAAGCGAACGTTTTACCCCAACCTAATGCGGCTGCTGCAGCCTCTATTCCTCCGATTCCGGATTACCCGGTATATCCCGGCGCAGAGAACTTTGGGCACCATAACCGGGTACCGGAAATTCTGGAGCCGGAGCTTGTGGCAGAGAATAAGGCGGAAACGGTGAACACAGAAAATGTAGAGAAGACTGTCAAGGGCAAAACGGGAGCGGGAAAAACAGGGGCTCCTAAAGCGAAAGTTTCCGGTCAAGACACGGGTAAGCCTAATAAAACTGGAACCAAACAACGTTCCGGCCAAATCGGGCGGGGCAATGCTGCCTCAAAAAAGCGTAATCCGTGGAGAGCGAATTGAAACATTTTCAATAAAGATTGAGCATGCGGACCTGCATCTATAGTTGCAGGTCCGTATTTTATGATGTGATCGTAGGAAGGAAGACGGGGTATACTATTACCAACGGTGACCTATGTACCGGAAAATAAATGGGAGATTTTTCAGGTTGTCTATATTAAAGATAACATGTTGTTGTCTATATTAAAGATAACATGTTATAGTATAAATCCAGTCGCGAACAGCATGAATTTTTGAGAGTGACTGGTCATGATAATCATAATGTGGTCAACATGAGTTGAAAAATAAATGTTGCAATCAAATGAAAAACATGATATATTATAAAAGTTGCTGGTGACGAGATGATCGCTGCTAACAACGAGCTTGATCTTTGAAAACTGAACAACGAGTGAGTACCTGGAAATCACTTCGGTGAGATCCAAAATGAGAATGCAAATTCTCGTCAGATGTTTCAAAATGAGCTATCGCTCTTTTCAATACTAATTGGAGAGTTTGATCCTGGCTCAGGACGAACGCTGGCGGCGTGCCTAATACATGCAAGTCGAGCGGAGTTATGATGGAGCTTGCTCCAGATTAACTTAGCGGCGGACGGGTGAGTAACACGTAGGCAACCTGCCCCATAGTCTGGGATAACTACCGGAAACGGTAGCTAATACCGGATAATTTCTTTTTTCTCCTGAAGGAAGAATGAAAGACGGAGCAATCTGTCACTACGGGATGGGCCTGCGGCGCATTAGCTAGTTGGTGAGGTAACGGCTCACCAAGGCGACGATGCGTAGCCGACCTGAGAGGGTGAACGGCCACACTGGGACTGAGACACGGCCCAGACTCCTACGGGAGGCAGCAGTAGGGAATCTTCCGCAATGGGCGAAAGCCTGACGGAGCAACGCCGCGTGAGTGATGAAGGTTTTCGGATCGTAAAGCTCTGTTGCCAGGGAAGAACGTCCGGTAGAGTAACTGCTGCCGGAGTGACGGTACCTGAGAAGAAAGCCCCGGCTAACTACGTGCCAGCAGCCGCGGTAATACGTAGGGGGCAAGCGTTGTCCGGAATTATTGGGCGTAAAGCGCGCGCAGGCGGCGATTTAAGTCTGGTGTTTAAACCTTGGGCTCAACCTGGGGTCGCACTGGAAACTGGGTCGCTTGAGTACAGAAGAGGAAAGTGGAATTCCACGTGTAGCGGTGAAATGCGTAGAGATGTGGAGGAACACCAGTGGCGAAGGCGACTTTCTGGGCTGTAACTGACGCTGAGGCGCGAAAGCGTGGGGAGCAAACAGGATTAGATACCCTGGTAGTCCACGCCGTAAACGATGAGTGCTAGGTGTTAGGGGTTTCGATACCCTTGGTGCCGAAGTTAACACAGTAAGCACTCCGCCTGGGGAGTACGGTCGCAAGACTGAAACTCAAAGGAATTGACGGGGACCCGCACAAGCAGTGGAGTATGTGGTTTAATTCGAAGCAACGCGAAGAACCTTACCAGGTCTTGACATCCCTCTGAATCCTCTAGAGATAGAGGCGGCCTTCGGGACAGAGGAGACAGGTGGTGCATGGTTGTCGTCAGCTCGTGTCGTGAGATGTTGGGTTAAGTCCCGCAACGAGCGCAACCCTTGACTTTAGTTGCCAGCAGGTAAGGCTGGGCACTCTAGAGTGACTGCCGGTGACAAACCGGAGGAAGGTGGGGATGACGTCAAATCATCATGCCCCTTATGACCTGGGCTACACACGTACTACAATGGCCGGTACAACGGGAAGCGAAGCCGCGAGGTGGAGCCAATCCCAGCAAAGCCGGTCTCAGTTCGGATTGCAGGCTGCAACTCGCCTGCATGAAGTCGGAATTGCTAGTAATCGCGGATCAGCATGCCGCGGTGAATACGTTCCCGGGTCTTGTACACACCGCCCGTCACACCACGAGAGTTTACAACACCCGAAGTCGGTGGGGTAACCCGCAAGGGAGCCAGCCGCCGAAGGTGGGGTAGATGATTGGGGTGAAGTCGTAACAAGGTAGCCGTATCGGAAGGTGCGGCTGGATCACCTCCTTTCTATGGAGAATCGTCTTCTGCAATGAAGACATTCAAATCTTAAATCTAACCGGTCGGTTAGTTACTCACTCGTTGCTCAGTTTTGAGAGTTTAAGCTCTCAAAGGCATATCTTTTCCAAAACTTGCTTGTAGTCAAGAGGTTTTGAAATATGATATGATCTTCTTCCGGGGTTAAATCCGGAACACTTGATCCTTGAAAACTGGATACCGAAACGAATTTGCGTTTTAGAACATTCCTTTAAGCTGAACTTGTGTAAACAAGTGCAGATTTAATAGCGATGCTGAAAGCGAAGGTTTTCGATTGTGAAGCGACTTTTGGCTTTGAATATTCTAGCGTACGGAGTGATCCGGACGCGCTATTCAAAACAAGATGAGCAAACAAGCGAAACACCGTAGCGTTGGTTAAGCTAATAAGAGCACACGGAGGATGCCTAGGCGCCAGGAGCCGACGAAGGACGTGGCGAACAACGAAACTGCCTCGGGGAGCTGTAAGCAAGCTTTGATCCGGGGGTGTCCGAATGGGGAAACCCGGCTGTGGTAATTCGCAGTCACTCACATCTGAATACATAGGATGTGTTGAGGCAGACCAGGGGAACTGAAACATCTAAGTACCCTGAGGAAGAGAAAACAATAGTGATTCCGTCAGTAGCGGCGAGCGAACGCGGAACAGCCTAAACCAGGGGGCTTGCCTCCTGGGGTTGTGGGACGTCTCACATGGAGTTACAAAAGGTTAGGTTAGGCGAAGAGGTCTGGAAAGGCCCGCGATAGAGGTAAAAGCCCTGTAGCCAAAAGTTTAACCCCTCCGAGACGGATCCCGAGTAGTGCGGGGCACGTGAAACCCCGTATGAATCCAGCAGGACCATCTGCTAAGGCTAAATACTACCTGGCGACCGATAGTGAATCAGTACCGTGAGGGAAAGGTGAAAAGCACCCCGGAAGGGGAGTGAAATAGAACCTGAAACCGTGTGCTTACAAGAAGTCAGAGTCCTCTATATGGATGATGGCGTGCCTTTTGTAGAATGAACCGGCGAGTTACGTTTAACATGCAAGGTTAAGGTGAGAAGCCGGAGCCGCAGCGAAAGCGAGTCTGAATAGGGCGACTGAGTATGTGGACGTAGACCCGAAACCGTGTGATCTACCCCTGTCCAGGGTGAAGGTGCGGTAACACGCACTGGAGGCCCGAACCCACGTACGTTGAAAAGTGCGGGGATGAGGTGGGGGTAGCGGAGAAATTCCAATCGAACTCGGAGATAGCTGGTTCTCCCCGAAATAGCTTTAGGGCTAGCCTCGGTGAATGGAGTGGTGGAGGTAGAGCACTGATTGGGTGCGGGGCCCGCAAGGGTTACCAAGCTCAGTCAAACTCCGAATGCCATTTACTTCTTGCCGGGAGTCAGACAGTGAGTGCTAAGATCCATTGTCAAAAGGGAAACAGCCCAGACCATCAGCTAAGGTCCCCAAGTGTGTGTTAAGTGGGAAAGGATGTGGAGTTGCACAGACAACCAGGATGTTGGCTTAGAAGCAGCCACCATTGAAAGAGTGCGTAATAGCTCACTGGTCGAGTGACTCTGCGCCGAAAATGTAACGGGGCTAAACACACCACCGAAGCTATGGCTTGATGCGTATGCATCAGGGGTAGGGGAGCGTTGTGTATGCGTTGAAGGTGTACCGTAAGGAGCGCTGGAGAGTACACAAGTGAGAATGCCGGTATGAGTAACGAAAAGATCAGTGAGAATCTGATCCGCCGAAAGCCCAAGGTTTCCTGAGGAAGGCTCGTCCGCTCAGGGTAAGTCGGGACCTAAGGCGAGGCCGACAGGCGTAGTCGAAGGACAACAGTTTGAAATTACTGTACCACCGTAATCCGCTATGAGCGATGGGGTGACGCAGGAGGGTAGTGACGCGGACTGATGGATGTCCGTCTAAGCAGTGAGGCTGGTGTGCAGGCAAATCCGCACACCGTAAGGCTGGGCTGTGATGGGGAGCGAAAATTACAGTAGCGAAGGTCATGATCTCACACTGCCAAGAAAAGCCTCTAGCCAGGAGAAGGTGCCCGTACCGCAAACCGACACAGGTAGGCGAGAAGAGAATTCTAAGGCGCGCGGAAGAACTCTCGTTAAGGAACTCGGCAAAATGACCCCGTAACTTCGGGAGAAGGGGTGCCTCGGTAGGGTGAATAGCCCGAGGGGGCCGCAGTGAAAAGGCCCAAGCGACTGTTTAGCAAAAACACAGGTCTGTGCGAAGCCGCAAGGCGAAGTATACGGGCTGACGCCTGCCCGGTGCTGGAAGGTTAAGGGGAGTGGTTAGGAGCAATCCGAAGCTATGAACCGAAGCCCCAGTAAACGGCGGCCGTAACTATAACGGTCCTAAGGTAGCGAAATTCCTTGTCAGGTAAATTCTGACCCGCACGAATGGCGTAACGACTTGGGCGCTGTCTCAACGAGAGATCCGGTGAAATTTTAATACCTGTGAAGATGCAGGTTACCCGCGACAAGACGGAAAGACCCCATGGAGCTTTACTGCAGCTTGATATTGAATTTGGGTACGATCTGTACAGGATAGGTGGGAGCCGTAGAAGCAGGAGCGCAAGCTTCTGTGGAGGCGCCGTTGGGATACCACCCTGATCGTATCTAGGTTCTAACCTGGTACCCTAAACGGGTACAGGGACCGTGTCAGGCGGGCAGTTTGACTGGGGCGGTCGCCTCCTAAAGAGTAACGGAGGCGTTCAAAGGTTCCCTCAGAATGGTTGGAAATCATTCGAAGAGTGCAAAGGCATAAGGGAGCTTGACTGCGAGACCTACAAGTCGAGCAGGGACGAAAGTCGGACTTAGTGATCCGGTGGTACCGCATGGAAGGGCCATCGCTCAACGGATAAAAGCTACCCTGGGGATAACAGGCTTATCTCCCCCAAGAGTCCACATCGACGGGGAGGTTTGGCACCTCGATGTCGGCTCATCGCATCCTGGGGCTGAAGTAGGTCCCAAGGGTTGGGCTGTTCGCCCATTAAAGCGGTACGCGAGCTGGGTTCAGAACGTCGTGAGACAGTTCGGTCCCTATCTGTCGTGGGCGCAGGAAATTTGAGAGGAGCTGTCCTTAGTACGAGAGGACCGGGATGGACGTACCGCTGGTGCACCAGTTGTTCCGCCAGGAGCATGGCTGGGTAGCTACGTACGGACGGGATAAGCGCTGAAAGCATCTAAGCGTGAAGCCCCCCTCAAGATGAGATTTCCCAATTAGTAAGACCCCTTGAAGACGACGAGGTAGATAGGTTGGAGGTGGAAGTGCAGCAATGCATGGAGCTGACCAATACTAATCGGTCGAGGGCTTATCCAAAAGACTAACACACAAATTCGTTTCGGATTCAGTTTTCAGGAATCAAGCTCTGATTCGGAAGGTTCAAGTAACCTGATGAAGAAGGTTTGGTATTCAGCATTTGGCGATGCTGAGACCTGAATTATGCATTTGCACCGCAGATGCCCGTTTGGTGGCGATAGCGGAGGGGTTCCACGCGTACCCATCCCGAACACGACCGTTAAGCCCTCCAGCGCCGATGGTACTTGGACCGAAGGGTCCTGGGAGAGTAGGACGCCGCCAAGCACGAAGCTCACCGTTGATTATATCAGCGGTGAGCTTTTGTTTTTTTAAAATAAATAATTATATTAGGTGAATTGCGCTCCAACCGGCGATTAAGATACTGGATGGCGTCTTATAGTGCATATGTTAATCAAACTAAATGGATTTTCTCCCGCTAATTCTCTACAATAGTACGATATTCAGAAGATAGTGGGAAAAACTCCATTTAAATATGCGATAAATCGCTTGAATAGCAAAAACACGCTGAAATAGAGGGAGGATTTCCAACTAATTGTAAATACTGATGAGAAAAGCCGGAATTAGTAGGAGAAAATCTAACTAAATGGCATAAGGTCTCCTTAACGCTGCGTATAGCTTCAATACGGCCCTAAGTACGTTGAACATGCCACTACTATATACGTTTCACACGCTCAACACGCCGCATGCTCAAGATACACGCTCCATACACACACAACACGCCGCATACTCAAGGTACACGCTCCATACACACACAACACGCCGCATACTCAAGGTGCACGCTCTAAACACGCTTAACACGTCGCATACTCAAGGCAAACGCTCCATACACGCATTCACGCCCTATACACAAGGCACACGCTCCATACACGCTTACCACGTTTCACATACTCTCCCATGCTCCATACACAAACAACACGCTACATACTTAAGGTACACACTCCATACACGCTCAACATCCCACATACTCTCCGCACACGCTCAGCATGCTCCACATGTTTCATATACCTCTGCAAAGTTTATATTTGCTATCATTACGCTTAATATAGTTCCCGCACGTTCCGTACGCGTTTAACACGCTCCATATGCTAAGCGTGTTCCACAATTCCCTCCAAAAAAAAAGCCTGCATACTTTGATTCATATCAGAGAGTCATTTTAATTCTCTTGGCAGGAGCAAAAATTATACTCTTCTCCAGAGAACTCCTTATCTGCTGCTGATATGCTCAAAGGAAGGGAGGAAAGCGGTGAACATTTTGGGCAGGTTAAGACCAGGCTAATTATAGCCTAACGTTACCCCAAAATATAGATAAGGAGCAAAGTGTAAAGGGATATGCGGCGATTAGGACGATTACATAGAAAAGTAAGCAGCAGAACGGCACATCAATAGAAAACATCAAAAAAAGATTACAAAACTATTGCAAGTTTCTAAAATACGTGATATAATATTTTTTGTTGTCATGAACAACGCTTTTGATACGGCCCGTTGGTCAAGGGGTTAAGACACCTCCCTTTCACGGAGGTAACAGGGGTTCGAATCCCCTACGGGTCACCAAATTCATAGTAAGCTTGCTTTTATAAGCGTTATATGATAAGATCATTAAGTTGTTTCTCTCATGGAGGCTTAGCTCAGCTGGGAGAGCATCTGCCTTACAAGCAGAGGGTCGGGGGTTCGATCCCCTCAGCCTCCACCATGAGACTCTTTATAAGAGAATAATGTTTTTTAATGACGCGGGGTGGAGCAGCCCGGTAGCTCGTCGGGCTCATAACCCGAAGGCCGCAGGTTCAAATCCTGCCCCCGCAATTAACCTTTTACTTTGGAACCGTGGTGTAGTTGGCCTAACATGCCTGCCTGTCACGCAGGAGATCGCGGGTTCGAATCCCGTCGGTTCCGCCATTTTTATGGATCCCGGGATAAGAACACAGCAATAAGAGAAGCTAGTAAATACCGTGCGGACGTGGCTCAGCGGTAGAGCATCGCCTTGCCAAGGCGAGGGTCGCGGGTTCGATTCCCGTCGTCCGCTCCATAATATGCGCCCTTAGCTCAGCTGGATAGAGCGTTTGACTACGAATCAAAAGGTCAGGAGTTCGAATCTCTTAGGGCGCGCTAATAAGACAGACTTGAAGTTACTTTCCGAGTAATTTCAAGTCTGTTTTCTTTTGTTCAGTTAGCCGGTCTGGTAGAATAGTAAGAAAACGGATGAGTTCTATGGAAGGAGGGAAGTCATTTGTTTAGGGGCTTAAGGCAGCGGATTCACAATGCCAAACAAATGCAGAATGAGATGCAGAAATTGAAGGAAGAGAATCCGGAGGCGTTTCGCCGCACATTAGAGGAGTACCGGAAGGAACAGGCAGCCGACACTAATGATCTGCCAGCTAAGGCGGGTCCGGTCGTCCGGTTTTTCCGGTGGTTTTTACTTGTGCTGACGGCGTTAATTTTATTCATTATTTTCGTCGGAGCCCCCCGGGCGGAGAATCCTATTTTTACAGTGTTTAGCTTCGCTCTGCTGCTGACCATCATTTATATGATTGCTGGTTTGGCTAATCCCGCCATTATTTTTGTAAGGCGGAAATGGTCCCGGGAATGCGTCCTGTGGCTCTTCATATTTCTAATCATCGTAATTCTTATCCTGATGGCAGTTTCCAGTATGTTGTAGTATAGGCTTACCATTTGCTGGGGTTGAGGCAACTGATAAGCCTTTTATTTTATAACTGACTGTAAGCGTTAACAAAAATGCGTGCGCACAGTACATATCTTCAATCGGGCTTTTTGAATACAACCCACAACAGCAGAATAAGGCATGCTCCAACAGCAACAAGTACGAATGGAAGCCACCACGGGGCGTGATAGCTGGCCGGACTGATCATCCCCATAGACAGTTCACCTCCTTTCCGGTGGAATGCAGCTTACATACCCGTATTATACAGGACCGATACCTGGTAGTTATTCAGGAATTCAATCCATTCTTCCGAAGGCTTCCGGTCAGTCACAATGTAATCGACCTTATCAAAGCTGAACAGCTTGATGAAGGCGATCCGGTCAAATTTGGAATAGTCGACGAGCAGAACAACTTTGCTGGCCTGCTTTTGCATCAGAATCTTAAGCTCGCTTTCCTCTTCGTTGGAATCACTGAGGCCTCCGGTCATGGAAATGCCTTTGCAGCTGAAAAGAGCAACATCCACATTGTACTTCTGAATCGTCTGGGAAGCTGTAGGGCCGACAAAGGAGCTGGTTTCAGGCCCCAGTGTACCGCCTGTGGAAATAAGCTTATGGCCGGAATGCTGGAACTCGGTCAGTACTGCCAGTGAGTTGGTGATAATAGTCAGGTTATGCTTGGATTCCGTAATTTTGCGTAAAGCCTCAAAAGCCGTTGTACTCGTATCCGTCATCAGACTGTCCCTGTCATTAATCAGCTCCAGCACATTGCCGGCGATAACGCCTTTGGCCTCCAGGTTGACCTGGTGTCTGACCGCATAGGAGGGATCTTCATTGGTGTGCGCATTGAGAATGGCACCGCCGTAGTTTTTTTTGGCCAGCCCCTCTTTATCGAGCTTATCCAGATCCCGCCGGATGGTTTCTTCCGATACCTGGAACTTTTGCGCCAGATCGGCTACATGCACCTTTTTATATCTGTAAAGCTCATTAATAATCAAATCCCGCCGTTCGAATGCCTTCATGCCTTACCCACCCTTTATCTATATCTTCTGTTGTTTATAACCCACTTGAATCCCACACTGTTTCTAAATAATATCACATTAATCCACAAAAACATATAATTTTATGTGGTTTGTTGTTGACTTTGTGCAATATCGATTCTATTATTAACATGAATTAAGCTTATCAGCACTAATGCAATGTTTATTTCAATATCAGGCGGCACCGGAAGGTACAGTCTCACTCCACATCATATGACAGCGCTTTAATTCAGAGGTTAACCATTCATTTTGAGGAGGAACAGCAGTGGCAGCAAATTATCCGAAGATTGGTATCCGTCCCACCATTGATGGAAGAAGACGCGGTGTCCGCGAATCACTGGAAGCCCAGACGATGGGTATGGCACAGCGTGTAGCTAAATTTCTAGAGGAAAAGCTATTTTATCCGGATGGTTCTCCGGTAGAGTGCATCATCGCTGATTCTACAATCGGTGGTGTCAAGGAAGCAGCAGCTGCTGCGCAAAAGTTCAAAGGTGAAAATGTAGGTGTGTCGATTACAGTGACCCCGTGCTGGTGTTACGGATCTGAGACGATGGATATGGATGCCACGATTCCTCATGCGGTGTGGGGCTTTAACGGGACAGAACGTCCGGGTGCGGTATATCTGGCAGCAGTACTGTCTGCTTACGCGCAAAAAGGGATTCCGGCTTTCGGGATTTACGGAGAGGATGTTCAGGATTCAGGCAGTGAAGAGATCCCGGCGGATGTACAGTCCAAGCTGCTGCAGTTTGCCAAGTCCGCTATGGCGGTGGCTTTGATGAAAGGCAAATCCTATCTGTCGATGGGTTCTGTGTCGATGGGGATTGCCGGCTCGATTGTGAATGAACAGTTCTTCCAGGATTACCTTGGCATGCGCAATGAGTATATCGATATGTCTGAATACGTGCGCCGGTTTGAGGAAGAAATTTATGATAAAGAGGAATTTGCGAAGGCGCTCTCGTGGGTGAAGGAGAACTGCAAGATCGGAGCAGATAATAACCCGCAGCATCTGCAGATCAGCGACGAGGAGAAGGAACAGCAATGGGAGACCTGTGTAAAAATGACGCTCATTGCGCGTGATCTCATGATCGGCAATCCGAAGCTGGCGGAGCTGGGTTTTGAGGAAGAAGCGAACGGACATAATGCGCTTGTCAGCGGCTTCCAGGGCCAGCGGCAGTGGACGGATCATTTTCCGAACGGGGATTTCATGGAGACCATTCTGAACTCCTCTTTCGACTGGAACGGCAGACGGGCCCCATATATCGTAGCAACCGAAAATGACAGCCTGAACGGTGTAACGATGCTGTTCAATTACCTGCTTACAAATACTGCTCAGATCTTCGCGGATGTCCGGACCTACTGGAGCCCTGCTGCTGTTGAGCGTGTAACCGGCTATAAGCTGGAAGGGGAAGCGGCGGGCGGGCTGCTGCATCTGATTAACTCAGGTTCTGCGGCGCTGGACGGCACCGGAGAGCAGAAGATAGACGGCAAGCCGGCGATTAAGCCTTTCTGGGAGATTACGGACGAAGAAGCGAAGGAGTGTGTGGCACAGACCCAGTTCCGTCCTGCTTCGCAGGAATATTTCCGCGGGGGCGGCTTCTCGACCGATTACTTAACCAAAGGCGGAATGCCTGTAACGATGGCCCGGCTCAATCTGGTAAAGGGGCTTGGTCCTGTCCTGCAGCTGGTGGAAGGATTCACGGTAGACCTGCCAGAAGCTGTTCACAAGACGCTGGATGAGCGGACCGATCCGACCTGGCCAACCACCTGGTTTGCGCCCAAACTGACAGATGAGGGATCTTTTAAAAGCGTATACGATGTCATGAACAACTGGGGTGCCAACCACGGGGCGATCAGCTACGGGCATATCGGTGCCGATCTGATCACGCTGGCCTCGATCCTGCGGATTCCGGTCAGTATGCATAATGTGGAGGAATCACGCATTTTCAGACCGCGGGTATGGTCATTGTTCGGCACAGCAGATCTGGAGAGTGCAGACTACAGAGCCTGCCAAAACTTCGGGCCGCTGTATTAAAACCTCAAAGTAAGCAGGTGCGACAATCTATGGGGAAATCCATAAAGCTATTGGCGATGGATCTGGGAGCCAGCTCCGGCAGAGTGATGCTCGGCAGCTACGATGGTGAACATATCGCCGTGGAAGAAATTCACCGCTTCCCGAACCAGCCGGTACAGCTGCAGGGACATTTATATTGGGATGTTCTGAGGCTGTTCCACGAAATGAAGCAGGGAATACGGAAAGCTGTTAAGCTGCAGGGTTCAATTACGTCACTCAGCGTGGATACATGGGGCGTGGATTACGGCTTCATCGACCGGGGCGGCCAGCTGCTGTATTCTCCGCATCATTACAGGGACCAGAGAACGGAGGCCAGCGCAGCAGCCCTTGAAGCGCTGCTTCCCAAGGAAGAGCAGTTTCGCCTTACAGGCAATCAATCAGCCAGGATTAATTCGGTGTACCAGCTGTATGCCGATCTTCAGGCCAGTCCATGGATCAGGGAGACTGCGGACAAAATGCTGATGATGCCTGATTTGTTCCATTACCTGTTCTCCGGGGCGGCTTACGCAGAGCAGACAATCTGGAGTACGGGGGGGCTGCTCACCGCAGACTCGGCACAGCCTTCTGTGGAGGTGCTGAACAGGCTTGGACTTCCGGCTGAACTGATTCCAGCGCTCGTCCCGGCAGGAACAGTTATTGGTACACTGCTGCCTGCTCTGCAGGAGGAGCTGGGAACCGGTCCGCTTAAGGTCATTGCAGGAGCTTCGCATGATACGGCTTCAGCGGTTGCTTCGATTCCTTATAGATCCGGGCAGGATGCCGCTTTTATCAGCTGCGGAACCTGGTCTCTGGTCGGGATGGAAAGTGAACAGCCGGTAATTACGGATCAGGCCCGTGCGTTCGGCTTTACCAATGAAGCCTGCTTCGGCGGCACCAGCCGTCTGCTGAAGAATACCACCGGACTGTGGATTCTGCAGGAAAGTCAAAGGGGCTGGGCGGAAGCGGGAGAACCGGTCTCCCATCAGGAGGCCGTGGAGCTTGCCCGCAGCAGTATTAGGAGCGGGTATGCAGTCCCGATTATCGATCCTAACGATGATTTGTTCAGTACACCTGGTGACATGCCGGGACGGATAGCAGCGTATTGTGCCCGGACTAGGCAGCCGGTGCCGCAGAGTAAGGCAGAGATCATTCTGACCATCCTCAGCAGCCTGGCCGCCTCTTACGCCAAGACGCTCAGGGAGCTGGAGCAGCTGACCGGCAGGAACATCCGCATTATCCATATGGTTGGCGGAGGGATTCAGAATGAACTTCTGTGCCAGCTTACGGCAGATGCTGCAGGCACGGAAGTTGCCGCAGGGCCTGTAGAGGCAAGTGCCATCGGCAATATTGCTGTCCAATTGGCGGCGTTGGGTGAAGTAGAGGTCCCGGGGATCAGAGAGCTTGTCGCGCATTCTTATGCTTTTACCCGTTATTATCCGGCCTCATAAAACATTTTTCAGGATAGGAGAAATTCCATGAATAACTATGAACAGGAGCTGCGCCTGCAGATCTGCGATATCGGCCGAAATCTGTTTAACAAGGATTTTATTGCCGCTAATGACGGTAATATCTCGGCACGCTTGTCGGAGACAGAAATTCTGGCCTCACCGACCGGTGTCAGCAAAGGCTATCTGAAGCCGCATATGCTCGTAAAGGTTAATCTGCAGGGCGAAATCATTGAAGCAGCCGAAGGGTACCGGCCTTCAACCGAAGTAAAGATGCACCTCAGAATTTATAATGAGCTGCCGGAAATGAACGGTGTGGTGCATGCCCATCCCCCGTATGCGACTGCTTTTGCAATCAAGGGTGAGCCGCTGGACAAAATGATGATGCCCGAATCGGTTATTGCCATGGGAGATATTCCGCTGGCAGCGTACGGCACACCTTCTACAGAAGAAATTCCGGATTCGCTGATACCGTTTCTGGGCAAAAAAACAGCCGTCCTGCTGGAAAGCCATGGTGCGCTGACCTGGGGCAAGGATGTTATGAGTGCCTATATGAACATGGAAAGGCTCGAGTATACGGCCAAGCTGACGTTTATTACCCGGATGATTAACGGCGAGCGGGAATTGCCCCAGAACCGGATTGATGAGCTTGTTGCGTTAAGATCATTTTATGGAATGTAGTCCTGCGCCGGGAGGAATAACATGCTGAAGAAGATACCCAAGCTGCTGTCGCCCGAGCTGGTCCGTGTATTGATGGAGATGGGCCACGGGGATGAGCTTGTGCTGGCGGATGCCAATTTTCCAGGTCATGCCCTGCATACACGGGTGATCCGATATGATGGAGTAGGCATTCCTGCGCTGCTTGACGCCATTTTGGAGCTGCTCCCCTTGGATCATTATGCACCGCATCAGGCGGCATTCATGGCGGTGGTGGATGGTGATCCTACGGTGCCGGAGATCTGGTCGACGTATGAAGATATTCTGGCGAAGCATGACGGGGAGGCTGCTGTCGAGCACGAGGAGCGCTTTGCTTTTTATAACCGTTCCAAGGAGAGTTATGCCATTGTCGTTACAGGGGAAGAGGCTTTGTACGGCAATGTGATTATCAAGAAGGGTGTCGTCAAACCGGGGGACCGCTAAAGAATTGGAGAGCGGGTACGGTTATGGGAGACAGGTGTGTATAGTGTGAAAAGAGAGAGGCTTCAGCAGATGGTGCTGCCGGGCCTCTTTTTTGTGCGGACAGTCATCTCTGGACTTATGAACAGTTTGGAAAATATGCTTTGTCTAAAAAAGTTTGCACAGCTGTAAAGGAGATTTAGCTATGAAGCAACAACCGTCTAAGGTTTTTGGACCGGAATAGAGCAATTAGGCATAGCTCCACAGGAAACAGCCCGGCGGGCTGGATGTGAGAATGGAGCCGACGATTTATTGATATGCAGTTGGATTTCCTCCACCTAATTTTATCCTTTTGCATCATTTCCGATGATTAGTGGGAAATACTCCCGTTATTTCGGCGATTACATGCCTTTGGGGGCAAAACCTGCACAATTAAATGGAGTTTTTCCCGTTAGTAGAGTAATCCCGGTATTTTTCAGAGAATTAGATGGAGAAATTCCGCTTAGCTTCCTCTGAGCGTGCTCCCGGCGGATGGCGTTCTACCATAAAACGCTTTATTGAAGTCTTGAGCAAACTGCATTGGATAGGAGTGGAGAATAAATACAGCGGCAGCTCCGGATTAGTAAAAAGTCCGTCCGGGGCTGCCGCTGCATTTTGTGCGTAGACAAAGTCTGCCGCCGTTACAATGAATGCTGTGCTGATGCTGATTCTGATTCTGATTCTGATGCTGGCGCTGGCTACACCAGCTCAATCACCGCCATCTGGTGGTTCTCCAGATAAGGAACAGTGTAAGTAACTTCGCCATCCTGTCCCGCCGTATAGGGCAGCTCCGTCATAGCCGGAGCGAGATAGACCCGCCGGATGGCTGCACGGGTTGGAAGCCGCAGGCTGACGGAAATGTCACGCAGCGGCACGATATCCTCGATGACTTCAATGCGGCCCTTCAGCGCGGGAGCGGCATAGAGCAGATGGTTCACATAACGCCGCTCTTCCTGCTGGTACTGCAGGGTTGTAATTCCCCGTGCAGGCAGATTGATACTCAGAACTGGCTGCGGCAGAAGCCGGGACAGCGCATGGAGTACCATCTCCTTCAGAATAAGATGGCCGCCGTCCGCGTAGTCACTGAACACGTTCCAGGCAATATAAATACCGTCTTCGCTCTCGATCATGCCCGGGCCGTTGTCTTCCCTGGTCCCTGGCGTGTGCTGATGCGAACAGAATGTGAAGACATCACGGTTGAAATACGGGTTCTCCAGGTGGCCGAGGGACTGCCCGCCGTCCAGCTCCACCAGCTGGCCCTCGCCGTACATGACAAAGGAAGCGGGCAGCAGGGCACCGGGCGTGAAATGCGGACGGAAATAAGACGGCTTATACGGATTTGCCCCCTGCCAGCTGATGCCGAGATTCAGGGCAAAGGCATCTCCTGCCGGATTCAGACCTGAACGACCTGTAGCCAGTACTTTGCCGCCTCCTGCAGTAAATGCTGTAATAGCATCAGCCAGCTCCGGCCATACCGGAACCTCATCGGGCAGAATCAGCACCTTGTACGCGTTAAAGTCCGTCATCGTATCAACAATGTCGTAGAGGTAGTGTCCTTCCGTCAGGATACGTACAGCACCGGGATCCGCCAAATTGCGCTCTCCCTTAAGCGCCTGCCCGCCGGGACAGGCCTCCAGCGCCGCTTCCAAAGACAGGACAGCGATATCCGCTACGGACTTCGCGCCTTCGCACCACTGTTCCTTCGCCTCCACCTCGGCATAGGCGGCGCCGATCAGCGAATAGGTCGCTTCATCCATCAGGCCGGAAGGATGAAGCTGGTCGCCGATGGAGCATTTGGCACCGTGGGCCAGGCTGAGGGCAGCTTCATAGCGCAGCGCATTCGGGTGCTTATAGCCGCCGAATTCACCCCAGGAGGTATGGAATTTGCCGGTCATGCCGAGAAATTCAAGCCCCAGCGTCTGGGCATACCTTGCAGACAATGGAAAGTGATCGTATCCCCAGCCTCCGGTCGGCAGAGATTCCAGCTCAAGATGGGTGTTCACAAGGACCAGATCCCGCCGCCCCCGCTGCTGATGGCCGTTATTGTGATAGACCGGAAGGCCGGGTTTTACGCTGTCTATCGTTTCCCTTACACGGCGCGCATAATTCAGATAAGTCTCTTCTCCCAGAGCAATGACAGCTGCTTCGTCACGCGGATCCTTGCCGGCAGCACGCAGCTTGGCTACACAGTACTGGCAGCGGCATTTCCGGACACCGACGATATCGAGGAAGATACCGTCCGCGTCATACCTGGAGACCACCTCAAGAATTTGCGCCAGTATAATATCAAGATAAGGCGTGCCCAGGCAGAACTCATGGTAACCCGGTGTCATAAAATCCTTCACCCAGCGGGTCCGGTCCTCCGCATCACGGATCAGCCACTCGGGATGGCGGCGGGCCAGCTTTTCATCAAGGCCCGCAGACAAATATACCGGTGTCTTGACACCGATTTCATGAGCCGCATCAATCATTGCCTCCAGCAGGTCAAAGGAGAGGTGCGGATGGGTCTCATTGGCCTCACTGGGATGATAAGCCCAACCATGATGGCATTTGGAGAACACAGTGATTGAATCTACATGACCGGTGCGCAGCATGGACTGAAACTGGGATTTGGAGAATTCAGTCCCTATACCGGGTATGGCTTCAGAAGTATGAAAGTCGAGATGGACCTGACGAAAACGCATGGATATACAGCCCCTTATGTGGTAGGATGAAAAGCTTATTCCTTGTCAATGTAACCCTTTTCAGCCGGAGAGGCCAGTGATAATATAGACATTAAATAGCACAAAACCGACTTAACAGGGAGAGGATAAGGTGCTGTGTCTGGAATTTACTATCCCGCCGCTGCCGCAGTTCGTTACCGTGGGATTTGCCGTATGGTCTCCGGGAGACCGGCATTTCGCCCGTACGTTTGGTGTATACGATCTGCTGGTGGTAAAGCGGGGAACGCTCTATATGGCAGAACAAGACAGGGAATATGCAATTGGTCCGGGAAAGATGCTTGTGCTGGAAGCGGGACTGCCGCATGAGGGTTACCGCGGCTGTGAGGAGGATACGGAGATTTACTGGGTGCATTTCATTCATGAGAGCAAGCCGGCGTATATCCGGCAAGAGGAGATTCCCTGGTCTTCGCTGCTGGCCAGAGGAACGGTAGAGGACGAAGAGCCCTCTGCCCAGCAGCGGCTGTACCTTCCGAAATTTGCATCTGTTGATCTGGAGGTGCTGGAGCCGATTCTGCATGAAATGAACGAAATCCACAGCCGGCTGAACGCCGGGAACGCCCTCCGGCTTCATGTTCAGCTGGCGGCATTCATGGCAGCGCTGCAGGATGAATGCGCGAGGACTGCGCTGCCCGAGCCGGCAGTCCGGCTCGCCAGGGCGGCAGCGGCCTATCTCGATGAGCACTGGAAAGAGCCGTTTCATCTGGCGGGACTTCAGGAGGAGCTGCATTTCCAGGCGGATTATATTACAAGGTGCATGAAGCAGCATATCGGCACAACGCCGCTGCAGTACGTGCTGCACCTGCGTCTGGAAGAAGTCAAAAAGCTGCTGGGAGGTACCGTGCTGGGCATTCCCGATATTGCAGAGCGGGCCGGAATCCGCGATCCCAATTACATGACGCGTCTGTTCAAGGCAAGATTCGGCATGACCCCCGGAGCGTACCGGAGGCGGCTGCGCCATAGGGAATAGGCTGCCTCCTCAGCCGGTGTGATGTATTCCGGAAGAGGAAGAGGCAGTCAACTTAAGAATGCAGAATCCGCTCGCGGTATTCGCTCGGCGTGCAGTTGAATACTTTGCGGAACTGGCGTGAGTAATAGTTCTGGTCGTGAAACCCGCTGTCCAGGGCCACCTGGGAAATGGAGAGGCCGGGGCTCCGCAGCAGCGTACAGGAATAGTCCAGCCGCTTGCGGATGACGTAATCCATAGGTGTAGTCTGGTAATTGCGGGTGAAGACCCTCAGGAACTGGCGGGTCGACATATAGGCCATATCCGCCATTGATTGCAGGGTGATCGGCTGCAGAAAATGCTCCTCGATATAGGTGACCGTCTCGCCAATCCGCAGTGCCTTATTGTCTTCAAGTCCGCTGCTGTTCTGATAATACCGTGAGAGCAGGCCGACCAGGGCGGTAAAATAAGTGCGGATCATCAGCCGGTATCCCTCAGGCTGCCGGTCATGCTCTCCGAGAATGACATCAAGCAGCCGCGTAGCCTCCCGGAGCTGTCCGGCATCCAGGGTGAGCATGCCTTTGAAGTACATCTCTTTACGGTAAAAGGGTTCGATGTAAAACAAGGCCTGAAATCCGGGCAGCAGCCTGAGCTCAGACTGCTGCAGCAGCTGTTCGGGCTGGAACATCACATTCACATATTCGATCCCGTCGACATTTTTGTATCCGTGGGAAACATCCCGATGAATCAGAAAAACCTGTCCGGCGGAAACCGGATATTCCCTCCCCTCAATGATATGCACGGCGTTACCCGACAGAATAACGACCAGCTCCGAGAAGTCATGGCTGTGGACATAGTAATCATGGGTCAGCGGACATTTCTGGATTCTGAAGGTAAATCCGGGCTCCAGTCCGATGTCCCGCGCGAATAGTTTGGTAGTCATGGCAATATTATGCTAAAAGTGGTCGGGATCGTCAAGGCGGGAGCACCCTGTCTGCGTTACCCTTAGAGTGCGGAGGTTCTGCCTGGCTTAGGCTAAGCGGGCAGCCTGCACGATAGTCAGGAGGGAAAAAGCATGCAGAAATTATCAAAAGATATGAAGATGAAGAAGATAACACAAGATTCGGCGGATTCCCGCATCCTGTTTCTCGGAGACAGTATTACGGCTGACGGCCTGTACATCCGGCTGGCGGAGGAATGGCTGAGAAAGCACCGTCCGGATTCGGCAGTGAAGCTGCTCGCACGCGGTGTACCCAGTGAGACCGCCTCGGGGCTCAGCGAAGCTGAGCATCCCTTTCCCCGGCCCTGCATTCACGAAAGGCTGGCCGGGGAACTGGCAAAAGCTGCTCCGGATACAGTTATAGCATGCTACGGTATGAATGACGGAATTTATCATCCGTTTAGTGAGGCGCGTTTTGCAGCCTATCAGCACGGGATGCGGCAGCTGTCCGCACAGATTTCTGAAGCCGGGGCCAAAGTCATTCTGATGACACCGCCGCCCTTCGATGCCCTATCGGTGAAGGGGCCGCTGCAGCCGGAGGATGCGGCAGGTTTCAGCTATCTGGCGCCTTACAAAGAGTACGACAAGGTACTGGAGCACTATGCAGACTGGCTGCTGTCCGGGGGCTGTCCTGCGGGTGGCGTGATTGACATGCGTACACCGCTGGTCAGACACATCCGGCAAGTGCGGTCGGCTGACAGCTCGTACAGCTATGGGGACGGCATTCATCCGGATGCATCCGGTCACCGGGTAATGGCACGGGTGCTGCTGCAGGAGCTGTTCCAGGCAGGACCGGATGTGCTGGCAGATGCAGAGGACCCGGGAGATGCTGCCTGCCAAAAGGCGGATTGACAAGCAAAATCGCCGGGGATTATGATAAGTTCACCCTAAAAGCAGGGAGAGAGAACCCATGAATATACTGCAGACGATCCGTTCGCGCAAATATCTGCAGCGGATTTTGCTCAGCTTTATGCTTGTTGTTGCTACACTGGCTGTCGCTTCGCTGCTTCTGAATGCCAGCGCCCGCGGCAAGGTGCTCAGCCTGCAGAACGAAGCCGACGTCAAGCTGCTGACCCAAATCAACTACAATATAGAGAACATGAACGGCATCGTGAAGGATTTGGCAGTATCCCTGTACAATGACGAAGAACTGATTGCCCTGAAATCCGGTGCCGATTACCGGCAGAGCATTCTGAAGATCGAACGGCTGAACCATACGGTGGCAGCTTCCCCGTACCTGCATGCGGCCGTCTTTTACAACGGAGCCCAGCACCGGTTCTTCTCGTCGCTCAATCATGAAATTAACAACAGCCTCCTGTACAGCGCCTTGGAGGATTACATGGCAACCCGTTCGGATTTGCCGCGGCTGCAGCTGATCCCTCTGGATCTTGACGGAAAAGACGAAAGCATTGACGTATTTGCTTTTTTCATTTATGACGGAGAGGCCCTTGGTTCCATCAATGAGAATGTGCTGATTCTGACGGTAAAGCCGGGCTGGATGCTGGATAATATGAAAGCGCTTAACCAAGTGGCTGAGCGGGAGAATGATGTGCTCTTTGTCACCGACAGTGAAGGGGAGGTACTGATTTCAACCGACGGTATGCTTCCGGAAGGGCTTAACATCCGGGCGGATTTGCTGCCGCGGATCGGTGCCTCCGGTCAGGCGCTGGATTCTTTTAATTACACGCATGGCGACAGGAAGTATAAAGTCACTTATCTGAGCAAGGCGCTGAACAACTGGCAGATCATCAGCATGCAGGATTACAATGATGTGCTGGGCAGTGTCCGGCAGATGCGGTGGACAGAAGTGGCGGTAACACTGTCCGTGGTTCTGCTCGCCGTTATGCTGTCTGTACTCTTTGCGCTGCGGCTCTATAAGCCGGTCGGCCAGCTGCTGACGCTGGTACCGCAGGAGGGCCGCAGCCTTCCGCAGGGGAAGGATGAGCTGTCACTGATCGCGGCCAATGTAACCGAGATGATCGGCAAGCTGAAGGGGCTGGAGCAGGAACGGGCCTCGCAGTCGAATATCGCCAAGGTCTACCAGCTGCGGAGCCTGATCGGGGCAAGCCAAAGCGTTGACGAACAGGCGCTGCTGCAGATCAGGCAGCAGTACGGGATAGACATCGCTTATCCGTCGCCGCTCCGGCTAGCCCTGGTGCAGATCGATGATCTGCAGGGCCTTGCCGCAGGACAGGGACTGCAGATGGAATCTCTGCTGTACTTTGCCATTGCCAATATCGGCCAGGAGCTGCTGCGGCCTGCCGGCTCCTGTGAAGCTGCGGATATGAAAAGCGGGCATCTGGTCTTTCTTGTCGGCAGCGGAACTGCCGGAACAGGGGCACTTGCCAAGCTGGATGAGCGCTTCAGGGAGCTTCAGCAGACTATTTTTGCTTATTATCACATTACCTTTACGGTTACGCTGAGCGAAGTGTTTGAGAATTACCGCAGCATTACGCAGCATTACAACCTGGCGGTGCGCCATTCCAATTACCGGATGATCTTCGGCAAGGGAGCGGTGCTTGAACCCGAGCGGATCCGCGGGAATGAACGGAATGACTCGCTGCGGATTCCGCTGGAGCTGGAGCGGCAGCTGACGGAAGGGCTGAAGGGCGGCGATCTGGCAGAGACGGAGCTGGCGATCACCAGATGGAGAACACTGCTCGGCGGTTTCAGCTACGAGAATATGTTCTCGGCAGTGCTGCATCTGGCGGTGACCCTGAGCAACACGCTGGGCGAGATGAATAATCACAATATTAATCCCGTGTCCGTCAATCTGCAGGCCGTCAACAGGCGGATTCTGGAGAAGGAAACCCTGGATGAGATTGAGGCCGAACTGCTGGAAGTGGTGCGCGAGGTGGCTGAGCAGCGCCGGAACGGGCGCGAGGACAAGAACAGGCTGCTGGCTGAAACGGTAAAAGAAATCATCGACAAGCATTACGCCGATCCGGATCTCAATGTGCAGCGGATCGCCGACATGCTGAAGATGAGCTCCGTCTATCTGGGGCAGGTGTTCAAGGCACAGGAAGGGGTAACCGTGGTTGATCAGATCAATGCCGCACGCCTGGCGTATGCCAGGGAGTACCTGGAGCAGAAGGACCTGACAGTAACTGAAATCATGGAAAGGGTGGGGTTCGGCAACGAAAGCTATTTTTACCGCCTGTTCAAACGCCGTTATGGAACAACACCGAAGGAGTACCGGCTGAAATCGGCCATTGACCGCAGCAAATAAGGCGAATACATCATACTTGTGCCAGGCCCGCTAATGAATTTAATTCATTTGGCGGGTCTTTTTTTAAATATAAGAAATTATATGTTTCACAAAAGTACGGCAAGCCGTTTCCACTTGAGCACCGCCCCGCCCGAACAGGAATCCGGGAACTATACAGCCCCGTTGTACAGCAATCCTGCGATTGTACAGTACCGCTACAGCCTTATTCCACGCTATTCTTAGGCCATGCAAAGCCTGAACACAGGCAGCCGCTAACGAAGGAAAGGAAGGGGCTTTGGTTATGATGAAGAACGCTTCACTCACGCGGCAAGAGGCACATGCGGGTGCGCCGCCGGGAAAACGCAGAAAGACCTGGATCGGAAAAGAGCTGCATCATTTCAAAAACAACCGGGAGCTGTTCCTGCTCTCGCTGCCGGGGATATTGTACAAATTGATTTTTGCCTATATTCCAATGATCGGCCTGATTATCGCCTTCAAAAATTACCGTTATGATCTTGGCATCTTCGGCAGCGAGTGGGTAGGGCTGGATAACTTCCGCTATTTGTTTACCACCGACACGGCATGGCGGATTACCCGCAATACGGTTCTATATAACACCGCTTACATTCTGGTGGGTACATCTGCGGCTCTGCTGCTGGCGATTCTGCTGAACGAAATCAAGGCCAAGTGGAGCAAGTTCTATCAGACTGCGCTGTTCCTGCCCCATTTTCTCTCCTGGGTGCTGGTGGGGTATGTGGCGTACGCTTTCCTGAACCATTCCGACGGCTTCATCAACCGCACGCTGGAATCGTTCGGCCTTGATCCGGTGAGCTGGTACCAGAATGCCGGACCGTGGCCCGTCATCCTTATCCTGGTTCAATTATGGAAAGTCGTGGGCTTCAACACGCTGATTTATTTTGCCGGCATTATCGGAATCAACAGCGAGTATTACGAAGCCGCGCGGATCGACGGGGCAACCAAGGTGCAGATGGCGTTCAAAATAACTATTCCGCTTATGGCACCGATCATCATCATCATGCTGATTCTGTCCATCGGCAACATGTTCCGCGGTGACTTCGGCCTGCATTATTTTATTCCGAACAACTCCGGTTTTCTCTACGGCTCCACAGATATCATTGATACTTATGTATACCGTGCACTGCGTGAAGTCGGCAATGTGAGCATGTCTGCGGCTACAGGCTTTTACCAGTCGGTTGTCGGTCTGGTGCTGGTGCTGACGGCCAACGGAATTGTGCGCAAAGTCGATCCGGATAACTCTCTATGGTAAGGAGATGCCAGACAATGGCCCGAAAATTCGAATTTTCCAAATTATTTCTTAACCTGCTGTTTACGGTGCTCTCGCTTGTGGTCATCCTGCCCTTCCTGCTTGTCGTTGCCGTATCGCTTACAGATGAAAAGTCGCTGACCGACAACGGGTACCAGTTTATCCCGGAGTCGTTCAGTCTGGATGCCTACCGCTATCTGCTGGATGCTCCCGATATTCTGTTCCGCGCTTATGGCGTCACGATTACCGTGACCGTAATCGGCGCGCTGCTTGGACTGCTGCTGACCGCGATGACCGCGTACGTCATATCCCGGCAGGATTACCGTTATAACCGGGTGACCACTTTTTATGTATTTTTTACGATGCTGTTCAGCGGAGGACTCGTTCCCTCCTACATTCTCATTACGCAGTACCTGCATCTGAAGGACAGTCTGTGGGCGCTTATTCTGCCGATTCTGCTGTCGCCGTTCAACATCATGGTCATGAAGGGGTTCATGTCGAAGATCCCTCTCGAAATTATTGAATCAGCCAAAATCGACGGGGCGCGGGAGTTCCGCATTTTCTTCCGGATTATACTCCCTTTGTCCACTCCGGCGCTGGCTACACTGGGCCTCTTGATCTCCTTCACGTACTGGAACGAATGGTTCAACGCGATGCTCTATATTGATGATCCGAACAAAGTGCCGCTGCAGCTGCTGCTCGTGCGGACGCTCAACAGCATTGAGTTTCTCACCACGAATTCGGAATTTACAGGCCAGCTCGGGATCGATTTGTCCAGCTTTCCCAACAGTTCGGCGCGGATGGCCATTGCCGTGCTGGCGGGCGGTCCGATGCTTGTGATCTTCCCGTTTTTTCAGCGGTTTTTTGTCAAAGGGCTTACGGTTGGCTCCCTAAAGGGTTAACATACAATCATGTACAAAGTACAGGAGGTCACTCACATGAAAAAAAGGCTGTTTGGAGTTCTGGCATCCGTATTGCTCACAGCATCTGTGCTGTCCGGCTGCGGAGGCAACGGCAATGGTAACGGGGGGAATGCAAACGGGGCAAGCGGCGGTGAAAGCACCGGGACACCGGCTGCACAAAGCGCAGCACCGGATTCGGGAACTGCCGGGGAGCTGAAGCCGGTCGAGCTGACATGGTATTATCCGCTGTCACAGCTGCAGCCCGATCAGCAGAAGGTACAGGATGAAGTCAACAAGATCGTCAAGGAGAAGATCAACGCTACAGTCAAGCTGATGCCGGTGGCCATCGGGGATTATGTGCAAAAGATGAACACGGTGCTTGCGGCAGGCGAGAAGTTCGACATTCTCTGGACCGGATACATGCTGAAGCCGGAGGAGCTGGTGCGCAAAGGCGCCATTCAGCCGATGGATGCGCTGCTGGATGAATATGCGCCGGAGCTGAAGGCTGATGTGCCGCAGGTTATGTGGGACGGACTTTCGGTAGACGGGGAAATTTACGGTATTCCGAACCAGCAGATTAACGGCTCCCGATACGGGTTCATCATCCAGAAGCGTTTTGCCGACAAGTACAATCTTGACACCGCTTCCATCAAAAAGATTGCCGACATCGAGCCGTTCCTGGCCCAGATTAAGCAAAATGAACCGGATATCATTCCATTCGGAACCTTCGGTAACTCCTTTATCAATCCGCAGTCGCATGATGACCAGTACTGGGTAGTGCCGGGCCTCGATGACCACTTCTATATTAAAACGGATGATCCAACGTATACGCTGCACCGCTACCCGGAAGAAGAACTCGACAATTTCCGTCTGGCCAGCAAGTGGTATAAAGAAGGCTATATTTATAAAGATGCCGCTACTGAAAAAATGAACGATTACCTGGCTAAAGGCCAGATCGCAGTGGATTTCAACGTCACGCTGAAGCCGGGGGTGGAAGCGGAGGTTCTGGCTAAGAACGGCGGCAATGAAGTCATCACGGTTCCGCTCAGCGACTGGTTCTCGAACGGCTACTCGGCAACGACCAACCAGTCGATCAGCCGCACGGCCCCTAATCCGGAACGGGCGATGATGCTGCTGAATCTGATTAACACCGACAAAGAACTGTACAATCTGATCTGCAACGGCATTGAAGGGGTTCACTATGAAAAGACAACGGGCGATTACATCAAGGCCCTGCCGGATTCCCGTTATCTGCCGAATATGGACTGGGTTTTTGGCAGCGTATTCAACTCATACCTGAAAGAAGGTCAGCCTGAAAACGTCTGGGAAGAGACCAAAAAGATCAACTCCGATTCCGAGGTTAATCCTGTCGGTGCCTTCAAATTCAATTCGGAGCCGGTCAATACCGAGATCGCCAACCTGAACGCCGTGTGGGGTGAATATAAGCGCGGGCTTGTCACCGGCACTTTGGATTTTGAAGAAACCTGGCCTGTACTGTACGGCAAGCTGAAGGAAGCGGGCGAAGAGAAGTATGTAGCTGAGGTGACGAAGCAATTCGAAGCATTTCTTAAGGAAAAAGGGCTGAAGAAGTAAGCAGTAAGCTGCCAGAGTAGATAACTATAGCACCGGAGGAAACAGGAGGAACCTGCTGCTCAGGGACGGCTTTGCCATAGCTTAGGTTTTGGCCGGGCCGTCTTTATTTTAAAATATAAGAATTTATATGTTTCACATGATAACTTATCCTTATATTTCTCGCTGAAACGATACCGTCCTTTAAAAGGACGGAAAAGCCGTTTCCACTTGATGCGAAAGGAAGAGGAGCTTTGGTGAAAAAAAGGTTGTTTGCAGCGCTGATGGCTGGTCTGCTGGTCCTGACGATTCCCGTTCCGCCCGTTGCATCTTCAGACCCTGCTGAGGAGAAGGGGTCTGGAAAAACGTTTTACGTATCTGTTAATGGAAGCGATTCCAATAGCGGAAAAAAGAATGCCCCCTTTCTGACACTGGAGAGAGCGCGGGACGCTATCCGTACATTGAAAGCCGGAAAAGGGCTGCCGAAGGGCGGCGTCACCGTGTATTTACGCGAAGGACGGTATGAACGGACATCCAGCTTTGAGCTTCGCCAGCAGGACTCCGGCGAAGCCGGCAAGCCGATAACTTACACGGCATATCCCGGGGAGTCCGTGACTTTATCGGGATCGGAGCAGCTCGAGAAATCAGCGTTCGTTCCGGTGACGGACAACGCTGTGCTCGGCCGCATCATCAGTACGGAAGCGAGGAGCCAAGTGTTGGAGGCCGATCTGGCCGCTCTCGGGATTACTGATTACGGCGAGCTCAGCCGGCACGGCTATTATCTGGCTAATGACCTCAGCAAAGTCCCGCCGATGGAGCTGTATGTAGCCGGAGAGGGCATGACGCTGGCCCGCTGGCCGAATGAAGGCACGGTCCAGATGGATGAGATTCTCGACCCGGGCCCGACCCGCAAGGACCCGAACGGGGAGGTGCATACACGCGGCGGCACCTTCACCTATACGTACGACCGTCCGCAATACTGGACGCAGGCCGACGACATTTGGCTCGACGGGATCTTTGGCTACAGCTGGGAGTGGTCGTATAACAAGATCGCTTCCATCGACACCGCCGCCAAAAGTATTACTCTACGCTACGGCGAAATGAGCGGTATCTTCAAGAACTGGTACCCGGACTTCCACTTCGCGCAGAACCTGCTGGAGGAGATCGACATGCCCGGCGAATACTACATTGACCGTGAGGCGGGCAAGCTGTATTTTCTGCCCAATGCCGGATTTGCCGCCTCGGCGGACCCGGGCATTGAAGTCACAATGCTGAAGACGCCGATGATCAACGCGCTGAACGCTTCTTATATCGACTTCTCCGAGCTGGTGCTGGAGAACGGCCGCGACTCGGCGGCGGTGTTCATGGGCGGCAAGCAGATGCGTATTCTGAACAGCGAGATCCGCAATTTCACCAACAGCGGGGTGCTGGTCAACACCCAGAGCCGGTTCTACTACAATAATTTTGAAGGGGCACCGGGGACAGACCATGCTATTCTTAGTACCCACATCCACCATATCGGGGGGACTGCGGTCACGCTGGCCGGAGGCAACAAAACGACGCTTGCGCCGGGGAACAACAGGGTGGAGAATTCGCATATTCACGATTTTGCCTACTATCACAAAGCCTATAATCCCGGGGTATTGCTGTCGGGCGTGGGCAACCGCATGTCGCACAATGAGCTGCATGACGCGCCCCATCCCGGCGTGCTGATCTTCGGCAATGACCATACCGTGGAATATAACGAGATCTATGATGTATGTACGACCTTCTCCGACCTCGGAGCGATCTACATGAACGCGGGGGAGCAGCCCCATGAGCGGGGCACGGTGATCCGGCGCAACTACTTCCATAACATCGGCGAGAGCAAAGCAGGAGTAGAGGGCGTGTATCCCGACAACTTTACGATGGGGCTGACGATCGACGAGAATATTTTCTACAAGATGGGCAATTCGGCTATTAAAAATAACGGCGGTTCTCATATTCTGACCCGCAACAATATCTTCATTGACAGCAAACTTCCGTATGACTATGCGGATATGTTCCTGGGCGATCAGCCGGATGATCAGGTGCCGCTGAACTACATGCCGAAGTGGCAGGCCTTGTTCGCAGCGAATAATAATTTCATCGGAACACCTTACCTGGCCAAGTATCCCGAGCTGGCGGATTTCTTCACGGAGAACCGTTATTATCCTGACACCAACACGTTCCAGGGCAATGTCATCTACAACCCGTCGATTCCGCGCAGTGTAACAACCAATGTGTATGGCGCGTACGACAAGTTCGGGCTGGTCCAGTATGCGAATAACTGGGTGACTGCAGGTGATCCCGGCTTCACCGATCTGGCGGGCGGCGATCTGTCGCTGCGGCCGGATGCGGAGGTATATGATGTGATTCCCGGCTTCCCGGAGATTCCGTTTGCTGAGATCGGCGTCACCGGTAAGGCAGGTACGACAGCCGGTGCGGACAGCTATCCCGTGCAGGGGGTAAGTGTCTATGACAGCGAGATTACTGTAGACCGCTGGAAAACAGTGAAGCTGCGCACGGCGGTCCTCCCCTGGAACGCGGATAATCCAGCCTTGACCTTCACTTCGGCTGATCCGGCTATCGCGGCAGTGGACGGGGCAGGAACCGTAACCGGCCGGGCTGTAGGGACCACGGTGATCACGGTAGCTTCAGTGGAGAATCCGCTGCTGAGTACCACGGTTACAGTTCACGTGGAGGCCGGCGATGGCGTGATGGATTACACAGATTTCGAGTCCGGCGCGAACGGCTGGCTGCAGGATGCAAACCGCAGTATTGAGAAGATTGGCACGAACCGCTGGTACAAGATTCTGAACGGAGCCTCGTCGCTTAGCCCCAAATCCTTCTCGGACTATGAGCTGAGCTTCAAGCTGAAGACCCCGGCGGTGCTGGGCGATAACGCGACTCTGTATATCTTCGACCGTCAGGCAGGAAGCGGCTCTACCCGGATCGGCTATAAGACCCGCGCGGACGGAAGCTCCGCCTGGCTGCTGTACAATTCTGCGTGGACCGTGCTGAAGGAAGTGAAGCTGCCGGGGCATGACCTGCAGCCGGATACGGAATATGCGGTCCGCATGCTGGTGAAGGGCGGCGACATCAGCGTCTACCTGGATGGGGCATTCCGCCTGAAGGGCAATGACCCGGGGCATAATGCGGAAGGGAAGGTCGGCTTCTATGTCAGCAATGTCAGCCAGATGCACTTCGATGACATCCAGTTTAAGGAGCTGACTACTGAGCTGGCCGGGATCATTCCAGTGCAGAGCGATGTGCGGCTTGCTGCAGGGGAACAGCAGCAGCTGCAGCTGGCCTTCGATCCGTCAGATACACCGGATACAGGGGTTACGTGGCAGTCGGCTGACCCGGCGGTGGCAACAGTCGATCAGACCGGAGTGGTCAGCGCTGTGTACGGAGGGGAGACGGTAATCACCGCTGTGTCGGTGGTGAACCCGCAGATCAAAGCCGATATTGCCGTAACGGTCTCCAATATCATGCATGAGACGAACTTCGAGAACGGCGGCAACGGCTGGCCGGTTGACCCGAACCGCAGCATTGCTGCCGATCCGGACGGCAACCGCAGATATAAGCTGCTGAACGGCGCCACCGGACTGCTTGACCGCAGCTTCACATCGTATCAGCTGGATTTCGTGCTGAAGACACCGTCCGTGATGCCGGATAACGGCATCCTGTACATCTTCGACCGCCAGGACAGCGCCGGTTCCACCCGGATCGGCTACCGCACCCGGGCGGATGGAACGTCAGCCTGGATCTTGTATGGCACGGCCTGGCAGAAGCTTACCGAGAACGTTCTGCCGGCCCATGACCTGCAGCCGGATACGGAGTACACGGTAAGAGTCACGGTCAAGGACGGCGATATCGCCGTATCCGTGGACGGCGCACCAAGGCTGGCCGGCAGCGATCCCGGCCACCGGCCGTCAGGCAAGGTGGGATTCTACACCAGCGGCTTCGACTACATGCTGTTCGATGACATCACGTTCTCCGTGATGCCATAAAGTGGGCTAGCGCCTTTCCTGGGGGAGGGCGCTTTTTTTGTTCTTGTTAAGGAGCTCCCGGCGTGCGGCGGCCGTTGGGCAGTGAGCATAGAGGCCGGTTGGCAGGGTCAACGGGAAAAGTCCCGTTGAATTTAGCCAGTGGTTCAATTTCTGTGAGATTAACGGGAAAAGTCCCGTTGAATGGTGCAGGCGGCCCATTTTTTGCGAGATTAACGGGAGAAGTCCCGTTGAATTTGGTCTGTGGCTCAATTTCTGTGAGATTAACGGGAGAAATCCCGTTGAATTTAGCCAGTGGTTCAATTTCTGTGAGATTAACGGGAAAAGTCCCGTTGAATTTAGCCAGTGGCTCAATTTCTGCGAGTTTAACGGGAAAAGTCCCGTTGAATTTAGCCAGTGGCTCAATTTCTGTGAGATTAACGGGAAAAGTCCCGTTGAATTTAGCCAGTGGCTCAATTTCTGCGAGTTTAACGGGAAAAGTCCCGTTGAATTTAGCCAGTGGCTCAATTTCTGTGAGATTAACGGGAAAAGTCCCGTTGAATTTAGCCAGTGGCTCATTTTCTGTGAGATTAACGGGAGAAGTCCCGTTGAATTTAGCCAGTGGTTCAATTTCTGTGAGATTAACGGGAAAAGTCCCGTTGAATTTAGCCAGTGGCTCAATTTCTGTGAGATTAACGGGAAAAGTCCCGTTGAATGGTGCAGGCGGCCCATTTTTTGCGAGATTAACGGGAGAAATCCCGTTGAATTTGGTCTGTGGCTCAATTTCTGTGAGATTAACGGGAGAAATCCCGTTGAATTTAGCCAGTGGCTCAATTTCTGTGAGATTAACGGGAGAAATCCCGTTGAATTTAGCCAGTGGCTCAATTTCTGAGAAATCAGAGGTAGAAGTACCTTTGAATTGTGCGGGGAAGTGCGAAATTGGGAAAATCAGAGGTAGAAATACCTTTGAATTGAGCGAAGGAGGGCGAAAGTGAGAAACCAGAGGTAGAAGTACCCTTGAATTGGGCTGGAAGTGCGAAATTGGGAAAATCAGAGGTAGAAGTACCCCTGAATTGTGCGAGGGAGGGCGAAAGTGAGGAATCGGAGGTAGAGGTACCCTTGAATTGTGCGGGGGAGGGCGAAAGTGAGAAACCAGAGGTAGAAGTACCCTTGAATCGGGCTGGGGAGGGCGAAAGTGAGAAAACGGGGGTAGAAGTACCTTTGAATTATGTGGGGGAGGACGAAAGTAAGAAAACAGGGGTAGAAATACCTTTGACTTGAGCGAAGGAGGGCGAAAGTGAGGAATCGGAGGTAGAAGTACCCTTGAATTGTACAGGGGAGGGCGAAAGTGAGAAAACAGAGGTAGAAGTACCCTTGAATTGTGCTAGGGAGGGCGAAAGTGAGAAAACAGAGGTAGAAGTGCCTTTGAATTGTGCGGGGGAGGGCGAAAGTGAGAAAACGGGGGTATAAGTATCCTTGAATTGTGCGGGGAAGGGCGAAAGTGAGAAAACAGGGGTAGAAATACCCTTGAATTGTGCTGGGGAGGGCGAAAGTGAGGAAGCAGAGGTAGAAGTACCCTTGAATGGTGCAGAAGAGGGCGAAAGTGAGAAATCAGAGGTAGAAGTACCCTTGAATTGTGCAGAAGAGGGCGAAAGTGAGGAAGCAGAGGTAGAAGTACCCTTGAATGGTGCAGAAGAGGGCGAAAGTGAGAAATCGAAGGTAGAAGTACCCTTGAATTGTGCTGGACGGGGCGGAAGTGAGAAATCAGAGGTAGAAGTACCCTTGAATTGTGCTGAAGAGGGCGAAAGTGAGAAAACAGGGGTAGAAGTACCTTTGAACAGTACGGGGGAGGGCGAAAGTGAGAAAACAGCAGAGGTAGAAGTACCTTTGAATTGTGCTGGGGAGGGCGAAAGTGAGAAAACAGGGGTAGAAGTACCTTTGAATTGTGCGGGGAAGTGCGAAATTGGGAAAATCAGAGGTAGAAGTACCCTTGAACAGTGCTGGGGAGGGCGAAAGTGAGAAATCAGAGGTGGCTATACAGGAGTGTTGTTAGGCAAGACACTAGCAGTGGTTATCGGATGGGCCAGCGTCCCTGGAAAGAAGTTTATTAAGCGGATGTCGCTATCGTGCTAAACAAGGTCAGCATCGTCAAGGCGGGACAAAATTGTATGCGGTAACATAAAGGGGAAGCTAACGACAGGAGGTGCTGCATGAAGCGCTGTATTTATAGATCAGAAGGGCTGGAAGGTGAGGATACAACTGCTTTTTTTCAGAGCCGTGAGGTCTCCAGTTCACTAATTGAAGTTATGAAGCGTGCCCAAGTGGATCATTTAAGCCTGTTTGGCTGCGGCAGCCAGCTGTTTCTTTATTATGAATGCCTGGGGACGCCGGTTCCGCCGGAAGATCTGCTGCCGGAAGCTTCGAAGAGGCTGGCTGGTTGGCCCGGAGGAAACAGGGGGCGGCGCTGGGCGGCTTTGACGGATATTTTTCATTATCAGCGGCCGGTGTCAGCACAGCATTGGGAACGCAGCAGTACTGAAAGCAGGCCTTACGGACGGCTGGCGCTGCTCAAGCCCGAAGAAACTGCGAGTTACATTTATTACCACTACCAGTACCAGGAGGAACGGCCGGGGGATGGGGATAAGTATGGCGTGATCGGGCTGCATGAGAATGTGCTGTTTTTTTATGCGGAGCAGCCGGATACCCGCGAGCCTGCCCCTTATGCCGGAAAATTGAAGACATCGCTGCGTCCGGATAACTGGGCGGAAGTAATGGAGCCGCATTTTATTAAATGGGAGGGAGCACCTGCAGGCCAGGAGCTGTGGCGCAAGCTTACGCCGGTGCTTGAGGTCCGCTCCTTCGCCGGAAAGCTGGGAACAAGAGATGCGTAATCTGCTATGTCTGAACGGGGAATGGGATTTCATGCCCCTGTATGATCAGCCGCAATGCCGCAGGCTGCCTGAAAAAATCCTCTATGAAGCACGCAAGCTGCAGGTGCCGTCAAGCTGGAGAAGGAGCTATCCGCTTCCGGGCGGCAAAAGCTTCGGGAAAATCCCTGAATATGATTATGCCCCGTTTGATCTTCACGGTTATCCGGAGGAATGGGACGCAGCTGAAGCAGGTGTGCTTCACCGCATGTTCCGGGTTCCGGAGCGTATGGCCGGGCAGCGGATTGTGCTCCGTCTGGACGGTATTATGCAGAAGGCCGTTATTTATATTGACCGCAAAGAGGCTGGCGTATGGGAAGACGGATATTTGCCGCTGCGGCTTGATATTACTTCCATGGTGGAGCAGGGCCATGAACATCACCTGCATATAGTGTGCAGCAGTTTCGACACTGTGACGCTTGCGGGCGGCATGTCCAAAATCACCGGACTCATGGGCTCCTGGTACGGCCGGATCAGCCGGGGCATCTGGCAGGATGTGTATCTGGAGGGCTATCCCCGGCTGTCGCTGGAGGATGTAACGATCCGTACTTCTGTGAGGAAAGGCAGGCTTGAGGTGCAGGCCCTTGCAGCCGGGCCGGACACAGGCGCAGTGCGGGGGCCGCTTACGGTAAGGCTGAGCGTGTGGGAGAAGGGGGTACTGCGGCAGGCTTCGGAACCGGGAGGGAAGGAAGAGCATGGGGGACAAGAACTGCTGAAGGCAGAGAAAGAGCATAGAGCACAAGGAAGTCTTGGAACTTCTGATATCAACGAGGTACTAGAGGCTCCAGTCGGACCAAAGTTTGCTTTTGAACAAGAGGGAACCGGAGGGAAAGACACCCCCGTTCTGCACAGTGGTCCGGTGCTTTCCGCTGAATGCACTGCTGTTCCGGCCCTGCCTCCCGCAGCGCATAAACTTAGACTTTGTGAGAATGCACGTGACGGTGAGGGATACGGAGCCTCCTTTAACCTGGACTGGAGCTGCGCAAGGCTGTGGAGTCCGGATGAGCCTTTTTTGTACACAGCAGTGCTGGAACTAGTTGAGGACGGGGAGGTTGTCGACCGGCGCAGAGAGGATTTCGGATTCCGTGAATTCTGGTGTGAAGGCCCGCAGTTTATGCTGAACGGGATTCCGGTCAATCTGCGCGGCGACTCCTGGCATTTTCAAGGCGGACTGCAGATGACGGAGGATTACATCCGGGGCTGGTACCGTATATGCCGCAGCGCCGGCATTAACACCATCAGGCTGCACGCCGAGCCCTATCCGGCCGATTATCTGCGGATCGCTGATGAAGAAGGCATGCTGATTGTCGATGAAACGGCGATCTACGGCTCGGGTAAATCCATGCTGGCAGACCATCCCGCCTATGTGGAGAACTGCCGGCAGCATGTACGGCGGCTGGTGCAGCGCGACAAAAACCATCCGTCCGTCATTCTCTGGAGCCTGCAGAACGAAATGCGCTGGGTGGACGGCCGGGACGGCTTTAAGCAGTATATGCCCGGCTTGATGGCGGACATCCGTGAGCTTGATCCTACCCGTGCCATTATCGCCGAAGGAGATAACCGGCTGCTGTCAAAGGCCCATACCGAAGTGGAGAGCCGCCATTACAATATTGACGGCACAATCAGCCAGTGGGACCGGAGTGTTCCGCTGACGTTCGGGGAGCACGGCGGCTGGTGGTATATTTGTCCGCAGAACAGCAGCATGTACACAGGACTCCAGGCTTACCGGGGGACGGATGAGAGTACAGCAGGGCTTGCAGAGAAGGAGCGGCTTTTTGTAGAGTACGCCAGGCGGCAGGGGGTATCCGGAATTTCAACCTTTAACTTTGCCCATTACTTTATGCGGGCGATGCCGGAACAGAACATTCTGCTGCCGTCCGCCGGAGCGGGTGAGCCCGGAGTGAAGCCGAAGCTGATTCCGGCCTACTCGCTGACGATCAACAACGGAATGCTGCCGGAGGAATATCCGCTTTACTCCCCTAACCCGGCTTTTGCCATAATGGCTGAGGCGTTCAAGCCGGCAACCATTATCGCGGCGGAGTATAATGCCTGCTTCTATGATCATAAGCCGGTTACCCGCAGCTTTGATGTATATAACGATACGTATGCGGAGCAGGAGGTCACGGCCGAATTTGTGATCCGGCAGCACGGTAAAAGTGTCCACGAACAAAGGTTCAGCTTCCGCCAAAAACCTGCAGAGCATAAGGTGGTTTCTTTTACATGGATGCCTGGTCCGGCAAGCGGCGGGGAGCAGGCGGAGCTGACAGCCCTGCTGTTCCATGGCGGGCGGCAGGTGCATGAGCTGCGCCTGGAGTACAGAATGGTGTCCGGGGATCTGCTGAACCAGCCGGTGAATATCCGGCGGAAGACGGTCTACTTGGGAGCGGACCGGGATTTTGGATATATCAGCAGACTGGTTCCAGGCTGTGAACGGACAGAACGCTCCGGGCTGTCCGGGCTGAGCGCCGGATGTCTGCTCATCGTCGGCAGTTATACGGAGGATAAGGACGGTACACTGGAGGCGCTTTTGAAGGCATTCACCGCGCGGGGCGGAAGGCTGCTGCTGCTGGAGCAGCACAGTCTTTCGCTCGGCAAGCTGCCGCTCTCGCGGCGGCCGTTCCTCCGGGCCTATGCCGGCAGCTACAGGCACCCTGTGCTGGAAGGGCTCGGCGACAGGGACTTCATGTTCTGGCATGAAGAGCTGCATGAAGAAGGGCCGGAGCCGATTATTCATGCCGCTTTCGAGAAGCCGGTGACGGGCGATTTTAGCCTGCTGCTGGAGTGCAGCGCAGGTGATTTTGGAGACGGCGGCGACCTGTGGTCTCCGCTGCTGGAATACCGCAGCGGGACCGGGCTCTTCCTCGCCAGCCAGCTGGAGCTGATGGCGAATCTGGAGCAGGTTCCGCAGGCCTGCCTGCTGCTGCGGAACCTGCTGGCCTACGCCGGCGGCAGCACCGCCGCCGGGGCCAAGGCCCTGCCGGTGGCGGCGCTGGTGCGCCCCGGCGGGCAGGCCGCAGCTTTCCTCGGGAAGCTGCGGCTGCGGTACACGGCGCTGGATGCAGCAGCGCCGTTCGCAGAAGGTGCGCCGGGCGGAGCGGCGCACCTTCGGCTGCAGGACTTCGGCCTGATCGTGGCCGAAGCCTGCGTGCTGGAGCAGCCGGGAGCGGCGGACGCGCTCCGGCGGCATGCCGAAGCCGGCGGGCAGCTGCTGCTGCTGCCGGCTGAGGAACAGCAGCAGGCGGTGCTTGCCCGCCTGCTGGACCGGCCCGTGCGTGTGGTGCCGCACGAGGCGTATCACCTGGCGGCGGATTACGGTCACGCCGCTGTTCAGGGGTTCAGCCCTGTCGACCTGTTCGGATTTGACAAGGTGTTCCTGTCGCCGCGTGAGGTCCAAAACCATGTGCTGGGGATGCACAGCCTGGACATTCCTGACGCGGGCATCCTCTGCACAAGCGTGGAAGGCACGGCTTGGAAGGATTACTTTGTGCATGGATACACCGCAGAATACAGCCGCCTTGCCCTGGTGGAGCTGAACCGCAACAATGCCCGCCCGGCCGGTGTATTCATGGCTGAAGCAAAGCTTGGTGCAGGCTCCGTAATCTGCTCCCAGCTGCTGCCGGTCCCTGACAGTGACAAGGCCGTCCGGCTGTACAGCAGGCTGCTAAGCAATCTGGGCGCGTCATTTGATGACGGACTGCTGAGCAGTGTAAAGGGAGACGGGGAGTGGGCCGTGGAGACGATGATGGCGCTGCCTTGTCCGCCGCATGCCGATTACAGCGAGATGAAGGCCTACTACATTGATCCGGAATTTTCGCTGAATAATCTGGGGGAAGGCCTCTACGGCTGGATGCAGAAAAAAGAGCGCCGTGCCGCTGACGGCACCCTGCGTATAGCCAATGCGGGAAATGATCCGTGGTTTCTCAGCTGTTTTGTGCATGTACCGGAAGAACCGGACACCGCCGGACAGCATCGCCCCGGACGCCTGCGCCTGAATACCGCTGTATCCTGTGAAATTTATTTGAACGGTGCCCGTGTGGTAAATCCGGAGCAGGAGCTTATCCTTAATACGGGGCTCAACCGGCTGATTGCCATCGCTCACGGAACCGGCGGCGACCTGACTCTTGGCCTGGCCTTTCTGAATCCGGACGGTACTTACATGAAAGACCTGGAGTACCGGCTGACCCTGGATGAGGTTGAGCCCAAATAACCGTAATACCATCATAAAGGAGCTGAAGCCCGGTGAAAGCGGAGCTTGCCAACTATACCGATCCCAAGGATTACTACACGTTCAGGGATGATGAAAAAGAGGTGGAATTTAAGCGCCATGATCTCCCGACGCCGTGGATGAACTACCTGTCGAACGGAACCTTCCATACGATGATGTCGCATGCGGGCGGCGGCGTCGCCTTTTATAAATCACCGCAGATCTGGCGTATTACGCGCTACCGTTTCTTCCATCTGCCGATGGACCGTTCAGGTCCTTACATTTATGTGCAGGATACCGCAACGGGCAGCTACTGGTGTCCGACCAGCGAACCGGCTCTTACGAAACCGGACCAATGGAAAAGTGCGCACGGGATGGGCTATACCCGTTTTGAGGCGCAGCGCGGCAATATCGCCGCCCGAACTGTGTATTTTGTCGGACCTTACGAAAACTTGCTGATCTGGAACTTGACCCTAACCAATCACGGCGCTGCTCCGCAGGAGCTGAATATCTACGCCTACGCCGAGTTCGGCATGATGGAATTTATGCGTGAGCTGCAGTGGCAGTGCTACAACAAACATCAGGTATCGGTGCAGTATGATGAATCGGAGGCGCTGGTATACCGGTACGGGGTGGAGAACCAGCCCAAGCCTGAAGAGACGCCGCTTGTCTATCTGGCTGCGGATACGCCGCTTGCCGGTTATGACGGTGACCGCGAGGAATTTATCGGCTGCTACCGCAGTGAAACGGACCCGGCGGCGGTTGAGCACGGCGGCTGCACCGGATCGACGCTGATGGGAGGCGATCCATGCGGCGCACTGCAGTTCCGCCTGACGCTGCAACCGGGCGAGAGCCGGACGATTAATGTATTTCTTGGCACGGCAGCAGATGAGGCGGAGGTCTCGCGGGCCATCGCCCGCTCCCGGGAAGCCGGCTTCGTAGAAGCCTCATTCCAGGCCTTGAAGGAGAATTGGGTCCATTACCTGGGCGCGTGGGACAGCCGGCTGCCGGATAAGGATGCCGAGCGGATGGTCAACATCTGGAACCCGTACCAGGCCCACCGCAACTTTCTGTTTTCACGCAATATTTCCTTTTACGCTACCGGCACCTTCCGCGGTGTAGGCTACAGGGACACCTCGCAGGATATATTGGCAGTCGTGCCTTTTGATACAGAGCTTGCCTTTGACAAGCTGAAGCTTCTGCTCGGCCAGCAGTACAGGGACGGGCATGTCAATCATTACTTCTTTCCGAACGAGGGCTGGGAGCCGGTAACCAGCATCCATTCTGATGATCATTTGTGGACTGGGCTTGCGGCATGGGATCTGCTGGCGGAAACCGGCGATGCGGGCTTTCTGAATGCTAAAGTGCCGTATTATGACGGCGGAGAAGGCACAGTATATGAGCATTTGAAGATGGCGGTTGATTTCACGGAGTCCCGGCTTGGTTCGCGCGGCTTTCCGCTGATGCTGCGTTCGGACTGGAATGACCAGCTGTTCCGGGTCTGCCGCGAGGGGCGGGGGGAGAGCATCTGGACCTCAATGCAGCTGGGAACGGTACTGCTGCGGATGATCGACCTTGCCGCGGCCGCAGGCCATCCGGAGGATATTGCCCGGTATGAGGCGATGTACGAGAGCCAGCGCAAGCTGGTCAACAGCATCGGCTGGGATGGGCGCTGGTTCCGGCGGGCGATTATGGACGACGGACGGTTCCTCGGCAGCGATGAACATGACGAGGCCAAAATCTGGCTCAACGCCCAGACCTGGGCCACCATGTCCGGCATGGCCGACCAGGATAAGGGGCTTCAGGCTATGGACAGCGTACGCGAAATGCTGGATACAGAGCTCGGCATCAAAAAAATCCACCCGTCCATCACGACCTTCCCCGATCCTGCCGATCCGCTGACCAATTACAATAAGGGGACAGGCGAGAACGGAGCCGTATTCTGCCACGCCAACACCTGGGCGATTATCGCGGAATGTATGCTAGGGCGGGGAGATTTGGCCTATAAATACTACCGCCAGCTGCTGCCGAATGTAGCCATGGATAAAGCAGGCTTGTGGCGCTACAAGGCAGAGCCTTACGTCTATGCCTCCAATCTGTTTGGTCCGGAATCCGACAAGTTCGGCCTTGCCAACGTCTCCTGGCTAACCGGTACAGCCGCCTGGATGTACGTTGCCGTTACCCAATATATTCTGGGCGTGAAGCCGGTGCTGGACGGATTGTCCATTGACCCGTGCATCCCCGCAGACTGGGAAGGCTTTGCGGTGAAGCGGCGCTTTAGAGGCTGTGTCTACGAGATTACGGTTACTAATTCCAGCAAGGTATGCAAGGGCGTAACCTCGATCACCGTCGACGGTGAACCATTGGAAGGCAGCATTCTTCCCGCTTATCCCGGACGCTCATCCGTCAAAGTAGAAGTCATTATGTAGTGTCCTGCAGATATCACAAGCCGCTGCTGTTCCAGTAGACTAACTAGAGCCTCTTTTGGCAGAGTGCCAACGCTTCTGAGCATTTCACATACTCTAACGGACCGGAGTTCCGTTATTTCGCCGGAAAGGCAGCAATATGCCCTGAAAATGAGGAAATAACGCCCCTGGTGTCCGTTAGCCTCCACCAAGAGCATTATATTTGTAAATAACGGATCTGTTGTCCGTTAGCCCCCATATAAAGAGTGTGTGATCAGCAGATTTGCGCCCGCACTATCCAAATGCCCTTTAGTAAATGGCTACTGCTGCGTCCATTTTGCTAAAGGGCATTTTTTTGCAACTAATATACAGCGCCTGCTATTCATCATTAAGTAACTAAGGCAGGATAGCCTGCCCAGGCCGGCGAATACCTCAATTATGCTGCTGTGGCAGGCCCGCCTCAAGTTCACATCCATGACTGCCGTTCCACATGTCTCCGTAATTCTGCTAGCTATCTGTCCGCCATTCCGTCCGCCATTTTCTAACGTATACTTTTCCTGTACTTCTCCGGGGAGATCCCTTTAAGCTTTTTGAACATCTGGCTGAAATAAGAGGGGGAGAGGCCGCCGACTTCCATGGCGATTTCTCCGACGGACTTGCCCGTATTGGCAAGCAGGATGCAGGCTTCACGGACACGCCGCTGGACAATATAGTCGGAGAGGGTAATGCCGGCATACTGCTTAAAGACATGGGAAATGTGGTAAGGGGACAAATGCAGGCTGGCAGCGAGTGCTTCAAGACTGAAGGGCTCCCTGTAGTGCTCATCCAGCCATTCGGTAATCCGTCCGACATGTGAACCCCCGCGTGACTGGAGCTGCGGCGCTTCGGCCAGCACTCCGGACATATGCTGCTGAAGCAGCCGGATCAGCTGAAGCAGCAGAAACCCGGCGTGTTCTTCCTTGTCCTCTGCGGAGCTGCCCATAAGATGATGTAACTCCTCCAGCAGTCCAGGGATGCGGCTGTCCTGCATGTCATATATAACCGGCTTTTGCAGGCTGCCTTTCCACATGCTGCGGAAAAACTTTTCCATATACGGAAAAGCGGAAAGATAATGCTCCATAAATCCGGGGTCGAAGGTAAGGTTAGTCCGGAGATAGGAACGGCCTTGTTCCGGAGGAACCAGCACACGGTGCAGCTGATAGGGCTGAAACCAGACCAGCGTGTGATCACGGATCGGGTAGGTCTCGTTCTCGGCCATAATTTCGCCGTGACCGCTGTAGATATACAGCATTTCAATTCCCCTGTGCGCGTGAAACCAGTGGGCTTCCCCGTCTTCGTATTTATATTTATACATAAACAAACCGGGCTCCAGCTCCTGAGGCGGAGAATCGTTCCTGTTCATGAAAGACTCCTCTATGAATCGATGTTACTTCCAGTATAATTAGCCGGGAACCAAAAAGAAACCAGGCCATTAAGCTCTGCCATTTGAAAGGATGCGATAGTGCTGAAGGTGATTCTTTCTATAGTAATGATGCTCATTCTATGTTCATGCGGCGGCTTTGACCGGGACACGTGGCTGACAGAACCGGAGAAGAGAGACAGCATGGTAAGCAATTTAACAAGCCAGTTCAAGCTTGAGGGGATGACAGAGAGCGAAATTGTGGACTTGCTTGGAGAACCCGATCAAAAATTAACTGAACCCCCAATGCAATATCTGTACTACACCGGGACTGCCGGATTAGGAGTGAAGGTTGCTTTACTGCAGCTGCTTTTTGATGAAGAGGGCAAAGTGGAGAGTCATGACACCATATACAAGTAGTCGCACTATAATTTAACATACAAACAGGCAGGCTCCTTCCGGGAGCCTGCCTGCCGTTCAAAGGTAAAGCTTAACGTCCGTACCAGTACCCCGGCACTCCCCGCTCCAGACGGAGCAGCGCCTCCAGGAAGAAATAATCGCCCCAGATCATGAAATCATCGGGAGAGGAATTACCTCTGACCGAATATGAACCGTGGCGGAGGAAGCCTTCCTCCGATAGGTCGCCTGCGGTAAAGTAGTTCCCGGCCAGGGAATCCATGGACCTCTGCACCGCTTCGCCCAGCAAGGCGCGATTCGGATGACTCTCCGGCAAATGCTCCAGCAGTTCGAGGACACCGCATACAAAGATGGCTGAAGCCGAGCTGTCGCGCGGACTCCCCTCTTCCTGCGGAGCCTCGAAATCCCAGTAGGCAACATGGTCAGACGGAAGATGCTCCAGGAAATGAAGGGCCAGTCTTCTTGACGTTTCAAGAAAACGTTCCTCCCGTGTATAACGGTAAGCTAATGCAAAGCCGTAAACGCCCCAGGCCTGGCCCCGTGTCCAGGTCGATCCGTCCTGATAGCCTTGTGCGGTGCCGCCGCGGATGGCATTTCCGTTCTCCTGGTCAAAGTAAAACGTATGATAGGAAGAATCATCGCCTCTTACCAGAAACCGGCGGCTCTTCTCCGCATGGATAGTTGCACATTCGGCATACCGGCGGTCCCCGGTCTGCTCTGCGGCAAAGTAGAGCAGCGGCAGGTTCATCAGGCAGTCGATAATAATCCGGCCGCCGTTATCCGGATCTGCTTCCGGCCCCCAGGCCTGAAATATCCGGGAGGCTGGACGCCAGCGCTGCATCAGGACATCGGCCGCCTGGAGTGCCAGCTGGCGGGAGGTTTCATCCTGTTCGGCGATCCAGCGGGCCTTGGCCGACAGCGAATAGAGGAAGCCGATGTCATGATGGTCGAGTGCCTGCTGTGCCTCCATACGTTTCCGGAAGGAATCTACCGTTTTGACCGCAGCGGCATAAATTTCCGGGTCCTTGCTGTATTCGTAGCTCAGCCACAAAATCCCCGACCAGAACCCTTCCGTCCAGTCCGTCTGGTCTGTTAAATGATATTTGCCGTCTCCACGGCTTACAATCGGAAAAGCCTCCCCAAAGCGCTTAATATTCAGGCGGGTGGTAATGAGCGTCTGTTCAATTGCCGGTTTCCAGTCCATAATAATAACCTCCATAATATCGCTGAATTGTTCTTGAGATTATTATAAACCGGGAGATATATTGGTTTGTTGTGATCATCTATAGCTGTATTGCGGTTTTACTTAAGTATGCCCTGCGTCCCGGCCGCGGATATAAAGTTAAATAGGGTAAAGACAATCTTCCTCTCTTGTGGTAAAAATTACTTAGACTATCCTGAAATAACTAAGGCTTATAATCACAAGGGGGAGCAAATGGAGAAGTTCAACAGAGGGATATCTATTCTTTTTATAGTCATCATGCTGGCTGCAGGAGGGTACTGGGCGTTTCATGCCGGGAACTGGACGGTGCCGGGTACAGCCGCCGCCGTGGTCTGTTACGTCTTGTTTATAATGACTGGCCTGCGTGCAATCCCCGTACTGACGGAATATATTGCAGCCGGACGAAACCCGCAGTATGCGAAGCTGGAGACAAGAGAGAACCTGCGGAAGCAGACCTGGATAAAGATTGTGGCCTGGGTGCTGCTCAGCCGGGTGCTGCTGCTGATCCTTGCTTATGCCTTTCATACGCTGAAGAACGGATATTCCGGCAGCCTGTTCGACCAGTTTAATGAGGCATGGCATCTTTCGGGGATTGATGTGCCCTCTTATCTGGGCATAGCCGAGAACTGGTATGTAACGGAGGGCGATCCGAGATTCCATATTGTGTTCCTGCCTTTTTTTCCAATCCTGATCAGAGCCTTTCATTTCTTCACAGACAATTACCTCGCCGCAGGCCTTACCATCTCCAATCTCTGCGCTGTTGCTATGGCACTGGTGGCCTATGAGCTGGCTGCACTGGACATGGACCGGAAAGAAGCGCTCCGTGTGGTAAAATATATTTTTATTTTTCCGGCGGCCTTTTTCTTTCTTATACCGATGACGGAGTCGCTATTTTTACTGTTATCCTTATTATCGATCTATTTAGTGCGGCAAAAAAAATGGCTGCCGGGATGCCTGTGCGCTGCTTTGGCCGGATTCACGCGTTCTCCCGGGGTGCTGCTGGCGGTGCCCATTCTTATCGAACTCGCCCGTCATCTGTCAGAAAGCTACAGACATGTGGATAAAAGAGCTTTTCTGCGCATGGCTGCAGCTGCGGCCGGCTGTCTGGCTGTCGTTCCGCTGGGCCTGCTTGCCTATCTGTACATTAATTATGCCGTGCACGGTAATCCGCTGCAGTTCAGCATTTACCAAAAAGAGCACTGGTTTCAGGAGCAGTATCTGTTTTTTGATACCGTGAGATACCAGATGGAATATGCAGCGGGGACGTTCAAGGATGGGGACAGCCGCAGTTTTCTGGGGCTCTGGCTGCCGAACCTGGTTACCATTTTTACTGCACTCTACGTGATGTACAGAAGCGCCGGGAAGCTGCATCCCGCCTATACCGCTTTTTTAATCGTATATTTTGTCTTTGTTACCGGTCCGACCTGGCTGCTGTCCGCTCCGCGTTATTTGACCGCTGCCTTCCCGCTGGCTTTTGCAGTCGTGCTCCTCACCAAGGATAAGGAAAAGGACAGTGCGCTTACCGTGTTATGCGGGGCAGGCAGCCTGCTGTATCTGGGCCTGTTCGTGTGGGGATACCCGATTTATTGATTACCCTCCAGTAGGTTATGAAGGAGAACTGTATCCATGTCCAAAATTATGATTGTCGAGGATGATCCGAAAATTGCGGAGCTCCTGCAGTCAGCTGTTGCAAAGTACGGGTACACGGCGGTCCTGGTGGAGGATTTTCAGCAGGTGCTGGAGGAATTCCTGCAGGTGAAGCCGGAGCTCGTGCTGCTTGATGTGAATCTCCCGAGTTATGACGGTTATTACTGGTGCCGCCAGATCCGCCGGGTATCCACCTGTCCCATTCTGTTTATCTCGGCGCGTGAGGGGGAAATGGACCAGATTATGGCGCTTGAGAACGGCGGCGATGATTATATTACCAAACCGTTTCATTCCGGGGTGGTGCTGGCCAAAATTCACAGCCATCTCCGCCGCGCCTACGGGGAGTATGCTGCAGTACGTCCGGAAACGGTAGTGGAGCAGGACGGGCTTACGCTGTATCCTGAAAGGCTGGAGCTGCAGCTTCGGCAATCGGTAGTGACCCTGACCCAAAAGGAATCGGATATTATAGAGAGCCTGATGGAGCGTTATCCGAGGGTGGCCAGCAGGGAAGCCCTGCTGGAGAAGCTGTGGGATCCGCAGGCTTTTGTAGATGAGAACACACTTAACGTAAATATCACCCGGGTCCGCAAAAAGCTCCAGGAGCTTGGCATTGAAGAAGCCGTGCTGACCGTCAGGGGGACAGGCTACAAGCTGAATGTCACCTGGGGAGAGCACAGCGGATGAAGCTGTTTATCCGGGAGCACCTGCTGCTGATTGCCGTTCAAATCATCCAGTTTGGCGCCATGCTGTCCATTTACTGGCTCGACGGGTACCGTCATCTTTCAACTGCACTGTATTCGGTTTTTATAGGGTTTTTCTTTCTAGGCTGTTATCTGGTCTACCAGTTCGTGAGCCGGCGCCGCTATTATCTCAGGCTGAGCAGGCCGCTGGAAACGCTGGACGAAGCTTATCAGAGAATCGGGAATGCCCCTGTGTCCAAAGCGCTTGAAGAGCTGCTGCATACCCACTACCGCCATTCCATGCAGCAGCTGACAGCCGTCACCAAACAGCAGGAGCAGCACCTGACCTTTATCGATCAATGGGTCCACCAGATGAAGACGCCGCTGTCCGTCATTGAGCTTACGGTGCAAAACATAGATGAGCCTGAATTCGCAAGTATCCGTGAGGAGCTGGAGCGCATGCGCAGCGGTCTGCACACGGTATTGTACATGGCGAGGCTGCGGGCATTCGAGAAGGATTTTAATATCAAACAGGTCGTTCTCCCGCAGCTTATCCATGAAGTGATACATGATCACAAGCGGCAATTGATCCGCAACCGGATTTTTCCCGAGGTGCAGGCGATGAACCCTTCCATTTCCGTCCAGAGTGATGAAAAGTGGCTGTTCTTCATGCTGTCGCAAATCATGAACAATGCGGTCAAATATTCAGCAGGCAAAGCCTCCGGAGACAAAAAAATATGGATTGCCTGTTATTTGCATGATAATACGGCGGTTGTAGAGGTCAGGGATCAGGGGATAGGGATACAGGCGTCAGATCTCAAGCGGGTGTTTGATCCCTTTTTTACCGGTGAGAACGGGCGTGGACTGCGGGAATCTACCGGAATGGGACTGTATTTGACGAAGGAGGCGGCTGACCGTCTCGGTCACCGGATTGAGCTTGAATCGGCAGCTGGTGAGGGAACTGCGGTCCGGCTGATTTTTGCAGCGAATGCCTAGCTTACATCCATGTAATAAAAGTGAAACCTAAATCGATAGTTGTCATCCCGCATCCCCGGTATATTAATGACATTCCAAAATGGAACAGGAGAGGAGACATAACCTTATGCTGGAAGTTAGACAGGTCAGCAAAATATATGAAGGAAATGTCGCGTACCGGGCGTTGACGGACATTGATCTGACTATCGCTGAGGGAGAGTTTGTAGGCATTATGGGACCTTCCGGAAGCGGAAAAACAACCCTGCTGAACCTGATCGCCACAGTCGACGGTCCTACGACCGGCGAAATTATCATCGGCGGCAAAAACATAGGCCGTCTGGGCAAAAATGATCTGGCAGTGTTCCGCCGGCGTGAGCTCGGGTTTGTGTTTCAGGACTTCAATCTGCTCAATACGCTGACTGTGGAGGAAAATATCGTGCTGCCGCTGACGCTCGACGGAACTTCAGTCCGGGATATGAAACAGAGGGCCCAGGCTGTTGCCGGTAAGCTGGGGATCTCCTCAATTATGGCCAAACGTACCTATGAGATCTCAGGGGGGCAGGCCCAGCGGACGGCCATTGCCAGAGCAATGATCCACTCCCCCAAGCTGCTGCTTGCAGACGAGCCTACAGGCAACCTGGATTCCAAAGCGGCCAAGGATGTTATGGATATGCTGGTGAGCATCAACCAGGAGAACCGGACCACAATGATGCTGGTCACTCATGATGCAGTGGCGGCAAGCTACTGTCACCGGGTGGTGTTCATTAAGGACGGGAGATTCTATACGGAAATTCACCGCGGCGATAACCGCCAGAGCTTTTTCCAGAAGATTATTGATACACTCTCGCTGCTGGGGGGATACGGCAATGACGTTCCGTCAATTCGCATTCCGTAATGTCACCCGCAACAAACGCCTTTACACCGCTTATTTTTTGAGCAGCATGTTCACGGTAATGGTGTTCTTTACGTTCTCTATCTTTGCCTTTCATCCGATGCTCGGCCTGGAGCAGACGAATTCAAGCACAATGGTAGCCCTGTCCGTTTCGCGGTGGATTATTTACATATTCTCCTTTTTCTTTGTACTGTACTCCATGAGCGCATTTCTGCAGTCACGCAAAAAGGAATTCGGCCTTATGATTCTGCATGGCATGACCACCGGTCAGCTGCGGAAGATGATTTTTCTGGAAAATATGATCATTGGCTGCAGTGCCACCTTGAGCGGTCTTGGTCTCGGACTGGTGTTTGCAAAAGGGATACTGCTGGCCGGGGAAAATGTGCTTGCGCTCCAAGATCACCTGCAGTTCTATTTCCCGCTGCAGGCCATTCTGCTTACACTGGTGTCCTTTCTGCTGTTATTTGTGCTGATCTCCCTGTTTATTTCAGCCGTTCTGCGCAGCGGCAGCCTGATTACCCTGATCAAGTCTGACCGTCAGCCCAAAAAGGAGCCGAAAGCCTCACTTCTGCTGTCCCTGCTGGTGGTGATCTTAATCGGCATCAGCTACTTCCTGTCTTTGCAGGCGGAAGGCCTGGAAGCCGTCATCCTGCTTGCGCCTGTCGTAATCATGGTCACGATGGGAACTTATCTGCTGTTTACACAGCTCAGTGTGTATGTCATCCGGAAGCTCAAGGGACAGGAGCGGTTTTTCTGGTACAGGACAAATATGCTGCTGTTCTCCGACCTCTCTTACCGGATGAAGGATAATGCGCGGTCATTTTTTCTGGTTGCCATTATTTCTACGGTATCCTTTTGCGCCATCGGAGCGCTGTACGGATTTCAGTCCATGATGTTCGGTTCGCTTCCTAAGGAGAACCCGTATCTGTTCACCTATCTGGCTATGGAAGACGACCGTATGGAACAGGAGCATGTGCAGCTGATTAACGGGAGCATCAGGGAGGCGGGAATAACAGCCGTGCCGGCTGAAGTTAAGATTAGTTACTACCGGACTGCGGCCGGGGACGACATCATTCCCTTGGTAAGCCAAAGCGAATATAACCGTCTGGCGGAGCTGATGGATTACCGGGCAATAGAATTGACGGAAGGCAAAGCAGCGGTTGTTGATTACGGTCTGTCGAATGCAGGCGGAAAGCTGCTGAACAAGCCTGTACAGCTGCAGACGGGTGCAGTGGTGGAAGCAGATCAAGCCGTCCTCTCCCCGGTAGTCAATGGTGTCAGCGGTTATCTTGTAGTCAGCGATGAACTGCTGGACCAGCTCAGAGATCCGGACCGTGTGAATCATTATTATTCCTGGCACGGACCGCCCGGACAGGAGGGGGCTGAGAGCGCAGGCGGAAAGCTGCTGAACAAGCTGCCTTATTCCGAAGCTTACGTATTCGATCCGATGGAGTATCAGATCAACAGAACCAAAGAGACCTTCGGGCCCATGATGTTCATCGGCTTCTTTATCGGGATTGTATTCTTTGTGTCAGCAGGCAGCTTTCTGTATTTCAGGCTGTACAGCGACCTTGATGAGGATAAGCAGAAATTCAGGGCAATCTCCAAGCTTGGACTCAGTGAGCAAGAGCTTGGCCGGATCCTGAACCGCCAGATCAGCCTGCTGTTCTTCGCACCCATCACAGTGGCACTTATCCATGGCGCTGTGGCGCTGGCTACCTTGTCCCACATGTTCCAGTATTCATTGCTCCGGGAATCTGCCCTGGTGCTCGGCCTGTTCTTTATCATTCAGCTGATGTATTACTTTGTAGTCCGCGTGTTCTATACAAGACAGATCCGGTCGGCGGTGGCCGGTTGAACCAGGGTTACGTCAAATAAAGTTTGAAAGGTGAAGGAGATCATCCTTTGCCTTTTTTGCGTTTGTACAAACAATTAAATATTAGCGGAATAGATAAATTATGACAAAAATTATAGTGAAAGTATTTGCGATCCTCTTTATTGAATAAAAAACGGAATTTAATTAATATTTTTTAAAAATATAATGTCGCGATTAGAAAGGTGAGGTTTATTTGAGGTTTATTTTGGGAAGCGCGCATCATCCCGTTATACCAACTGCTAAATTAATTAACAAGAATAATATAGCTGTGCTTCTGACATACATATTCTCCTCATTGGCTGTTTATATATTCGACATAGGTATAATTGTAGAACTGTATAAAATTTCAGGATCGTCTATAGCTGTAGGCGGATTTTTTATTTTGCAGTTTATACCTTCTTTATTGTTGACGCCTGTTGCAGGAGCTTTGATTGACCGCTGGAATCAAAAATATATCTTATTTTCGGTAAACCTTGTCCGGGCTGCGGCGGTTGCTTTACTTTTATTTAATCTGTCGATTGAAACGATCTATGCGGTAGCGGTTATCCTTGGGGTGTGTGATGAGATCAGTTCCTCGACGTTAAGTTCTATCATTCCGCAAATAACAGACAGGAATAATATATCAAGGTTAAATTCGGTTTTTTCAGCTGTAGATTCAGTAAATATGATTTTTGGACCTGCTGTTGCGGGTCTCTTTATAGCACTTGCCGGGACAACAGGGAGTATCTCTGCGGTTTTGATTGCATTCATTATGTCGGCTATCCTAATAACGATTGTAAAGTATGTTCCGGGCAGAAAAACAGCTGAAGCCAGTACAAAGTTCACAGAAGAAGTTAAAGAAGGATTAAAGGTGGTTACAACCAATCCTCTTGTGAAAGGAATAACTCTGATATGGGGGTTGTTGTTAATTGCAGTAGGTGCCACAGGTCCTTTGGTTATTATACTTTTGAGTGAATATTTGCATTTACCTTCGGAAAGCTACGGATGGACAATGACTTTCGAGGGGGTAGGTCTTGTTATTGGCTCTTTTTTTATTATGCGGCAAAAGAATACTTTCTCAAGTTATGGACTGATTTTATTTGGAATGTGTGCGCTAGGGCTGGCATTAACTTTGGCTGCCTTCAGCAATAGCTTGTACATCATATTACTGGCTTATCTGATCATGGGACTAGGAGCTGCTTCAGCGCCCAATGGAATAAGGACTACACTGCAGACAAAGCTTCCAAAAGAGATCCTTGGACGTGTATTTGCATCCACTAGATTTGTTGTGAATTCACTTCGGACTTTATCCATTGCGTTAGCAAGTATACTTTCAAACATTATTAGCTTGAGGCTCATATTTGTTTTTGCTGCGATCCTGATGTTAACCGGAGCATTATTATCACAGAGATTAAAAGTAAATGAAGTCGGGCTAAAGGAACAAGATCTCTGATAAGGGGCAAAACGAAAGAGCAGCAATCCTCCCGTAAAGGGAAGAATGCTGCTCTTTTTTATACACGTGAAAACCTTAAACCAGATTAGGAATATCCACTGCAGGGTCGGTGTCTGCTTCATAATCTACACCTTCGGTGCGGAAGCCGAACAGGTTGAAGAAATCCTCCTGGTAGCCCGGAAGGTCGGCGAGTTCAGGCACATTGCCGGTCTCGATGGCGCTCCAGCGCTTCATGACTTCAGCCTGCACATCCTCGCGCATTTCCCAGTCGTCGATCCGGATCAGATGGCTGCCGTCAGCAGCGGCTTCGCCGCCGTTATACAGGTGCTCGGCGAACAGGCGGTACATCTGCTGGATGCAGTTCTCATGCAGTTCTTTGTCCTTCATAACTCTGTACAGGGCGGAAATATATAGCGGCACGACAGGAATGGCCGAGCTGGATTGGGTTACGAGCGCTTTATTGACGGATACAAAAGCACGTCCGCCCGCTGCACCCAGCTTTTCATTCAGCGCGATGGCTGTTTTCTCCAGATCATTTTTGGCCTGGCCGATGGTTCCGTCCTTATAAATCGGGTGGGTCACTTCCGGTCCGATATAAGAATACGCCACCGTCGTTGCTCCTTCGGCAAGAACTCCCGCTTCCTGAAGCTGGTCGATCCACATGCCCCAGTCCTCACCGCCCATAACGGCGATGGTCTGGCGGACTTCATCTTCAGTCGCAGGCTCAATGGTCACTGTGGACACTTCACCGGAATGGAAGTTCATCGTTTTGTTCGTATAAGCGCTGCCGACAGGCTTGATTACGGAGGAGAAGGTCTCTCCGGTAACCGGGTGGGTACGGCGAGGAGAAGCTACGCTGTATACGATGAGGTCAACGGTGCCGAATTCGGCTTTGATCAGATCGATGGTTTTGGTCTTGATCTCGTTAGAAAAAGCGTCTCCCACAATGCTGAAGGATTTCAGGCCCTGCTCTGCAGCGACCTTCTCCAGCGCAGCCGAGTTGTACCATCCGGCGGATGCTGTACGCGAGCCTTCTGCAGCTTTGTCGAAGAATACGCCGATCGTGTTGGCACCTGCGCCGAAAGCGGCGGTAATGCGGGAAGCCAGTCCGTATCCGGTAGAGGCGCCGACAACGAGCACATTCACAGGTCCGCTCAGTTTTTTCTGTGCTTTTACATAGTTGATTTGCTGCTCCACCTGCTTGGCGCATCCCTCAGGATGGGCGGTTGTGCAGATAAAGCCGCGGGTTTTGGGCTGAATGATCATCAAGGAAATCCCCTTTGTTTTAGTTTTACTTCCTAACCACTGATATAGAGTATAGCAAATGATAGCTGATAAAGATAAGTTTTGAAGTGATTTTCCGTCAGATACTGCTCAAACCGCAGACCTGTGCACTATGAAACCGGAGGCTGGATGAATTTCCGGTATAGCGCATAATTGCGCTTTTCTCAGGTCACAATAGGTGAAAAAGCAGAATGAAGGGATTAAAGTGAATGGTTTCCGGTTGAAAAAACAGCTGTGGCGGCGGTGGAGACGCTGGAGAAAAGCGCTCTGGGTGGGAGCGGCATGTTTGCTTGTGACGATACTGGCCTGGCGCGGGATGCAGTTAAAGAAAGAGATCAGCGGGCTGCTGGACAATCCGGCCATGAATGTAAGCAGCGCATTAAACGAATGGCAGGACCTGGACAATCACCCGGATGCGGACGGCAGTGTAGCTGCGGTAGCTGCAGTGTACAGCCAGTCCGGGGGCAGCGGTGAAGACGGTAATTCCGGCATAGACCATAGGGAGCTGCTGGAGGCCGTCAGTAAAGAGGGGATTGACCGGAGGGTACATCTCAAGACGATTTATGTCAGCGGCGAGGAAGTGCAGAGTCTGCCCGGTGTGAAAAGTCCTTTACAGCTCAAGGAGCTGATTACAGGTCATCCCGAATGGTACGGCTGGCTTAGCGGGGAAGGCGATCTGTGGCTGGAGCGCAGAGTCAATGATTTATCGCCGCTGACCAAAAGGGAGGCCTATATCGGGGTGGACGAGCAGGGAAATCTGACTTTGTTCAAAGGGCCCCCGGCCGGCGAGAAGGTGCTCAAGACTTTTTTTCAAATGGATATGGGATCAATGAAGTCCGCCCTGCCGGAGGAAATCTGGAAGCAGCTGCATGACGGCATCCGTGTGCAGGATATCGAGGAGTATAACAGCGTACTGTCTACCTTCAGCGATTATGCGCGGGATTCGGCAGAACAGGCTATGCAGAGTGAACAATAAAATAAGGTGACGGGAGCCGTTTCAATGCCAATATATGGCGGGACGGCTCTTTTTGTTGTGTCAGGGTGCAGCAGCACTGCAGGGAAAAGCGGCGGACCCTGGGACTAAAGTTCTTTTTCTATCACAGAAAGCAAACTTTTTTCTCTCCCGGGAGGTATTTTTGCTATAATGTTTAGAAGGAATACATATGTTCGCTTTATCAAGGGACAATGGATGAACACGGTGGAATACCTGCCTGTTATAGAGGAGAGATTGGATTGCGCATCTTGGGCATTGACCCGGGGCTGGCGATTGTCGGCTTCGGCTTCATTGATAAGGAAGGAAACAAATTGACACCGGTTCAGTACGGCAGCATTCAGACCGAGGCGCATACGCCTGAGGAAGACCGGCTGCTGCATGTTTATGAAGGTATGGTACAGCTGCTGGACAGGTATAAACCGGATGCTGTTGCTATAGAGAAATTGTTTTTCGCCCGGAATGTGACTACAGCCCTGCCGGTGGCGCAGGCACGCGGAGTGCTGATTCTGGCCGCTGTGCAGCGTGGCCTGCCTGTCTCTGAATATACGCCAATGATGGTGAAGCAGGCTGTGGTAGGGTACGGGAAGGCAGAGAAGAAGCAGGTGCAGGAGATGGTGAAGCTGCTGCTGAAGCTGTCCGCTGTCCCCAAGCCGGATGATGTGGCGGATGCCCTGGCAGTGGCGGTATGCCATGCCCATTCCGTAAGTTTGAATTCTAAATTAAATGAGGTATTGCGAAAATGATAGATTATTTAAGAGGACCTGTCGTTTATTTGGAGTCAGAATACGTGGTGGTCGATATTCAAGGCATCGGTTACCGGGTATTCTGCCCGAACCCGTATGCTTTTGCCAAAACAGAAGGTCCTGTGACCATATATATTCATTATCAGACGCGTGAGGATGCCACGCTCCTGTTCGGATTCCCGACAAGGGAAGAGCAGAAGCTGTTCCGCAAGCTGATCGAGGTATCCGGTATCGGCCCGCGTGTGGCGCTTGGCATTCTGACCGGCGGAACACCAGACCAGCTGATCTCGGCGATTTACCAGGAGAATATCACTTTCCTGACCAAGCTGCCGGGCATCGGCAAGAAGACAGCCCAGCGGATGATTCTGGATCTGCGCGACAAGCTCGACGGGCTGAGCGCGGCTTCGATGCAGACAGGCCTGTTCGCAGTGCCGCTGGATGAACAGAACAATGCCCTGCCGTGGGAAGAAGCAAGAGACGGACTGAAGGCACTGGGCTATACCGAAGCAGAGCTTGACCGTGTATGGCTTACGATGAAGAAAGAAGGCTCGGACAAAGGAACTGTCGATGTGCTGATGAAGAAGGCGCTGGGGCTACTCTTTGTAGCCAAGTAAGCCGGAAGCGTGGAGGACATCCTTGAAGAACTGGAGTGATGAATAAATGGATGACCGGATTATATCGGCAAATCTGATGATGGATGAGCAGGCAGTGGAGCTGAGTCTGCGTCCCCGTTATCTGGGCGAATATATCGGACAGAATCAGGTGAAAGAGAACCTTAAGATATATATAGAAGCAGCCAAAATGCGCAGTGAAGCGCTGGATCATGTGCTGCTGTACGGGCCTCCGGGCCTTGGCAAAACGACGCTGGCGAATATCATCGCCAATGAGCTGGGCGTGAATCTGCGCACGACGTCAGGGCCGGCGATCGAGCGGCCGGGGGATCTGGCGGCGCTCCTGACCAACCTGCAGGAGGGCGATGTGCTCTTCATTGATGAGATCCACCGCCTGCACCGGTCGGTCGAGGAGGTCATGTATCCGGCGATGGAGGACTTCGCGCTGGATATCATGATCGGCAAAGGGCCAAGTGCGCGTTCGGTGCGCCTGGACCTGCCGCCGTTTACGCTGATCGGGGCGACTACGCGCGCCGGACTGTTGTCCGCGCCGCTTCGCGACCGCTTCGGGGTAGTCAGCCGGCTGGAGTACTACACCATCGATGAACTGAGCTTCATCGTGTCCCGCAATGCCGAGCTGCTCGGCATCGAAATTGTGGGCGATGCTGCGGAAGAGATCGCCCTGCGCTCACGCGGGACCCCGCGGATCGCGAACCGGCTGCTGAAGCGGGTACGTGATTTTGCACAGGTCCGCGGCGACGGCATCATTACGCCGGAGATTGCTGGCGAATCGCTGAAAATGCTGCAGGTCGATCCGCGCGGGCTGGACAGCATCGACCATAAGATGCTGTCGTCGATGATTAATGTGTTCCGGGGAGGTCCGGTCGGCCTGGACACGATTGCCGCCACGATCGGCGAAGAGAGCCAGACGATTGAGGATGTATACGAGCCGTATCTGCTGCAGATCGGGTTTCTGCAGCGGACCCCGCGGGGAAGAGTGGTAACTCCGGCGGCCTATCAGCATCTGGGCCTGCCGTTCCCGGCGCAGCAGGGGTAACCGGCAGCCAGGATAGATTACTATTAAGCTGCTGGCCGCTAAGAGTGGCTATCCCAGAATGCTAACGTCCGCAGTATTATTGCTGGGAAGGACGCGTCCGCTAGGGCAGCATGCCAGAATGCTGCCGCTTGCAGTGCTGGAGTACTGGAGTGCTGGAGTGCTGGAGTGCCGGATTCCAAAACAGCCGGCGTCCGAGCGTATCCGCTTCTAACGGACCCAGGATCCGTTATTTCTGCCAAAAGTCACATTTTCAGCAGCTAACGGACCTCAGGTCCCTTATTTCCGGATTTTTAACCGGAAACCACCCGGTTAGGGGGCGATAAGGGACGTACGGTCCGTTAGCCCAAAGAAAAGGGTGTAAAAGCAAAAATAACGGATGTAAGGTCCGTTAGCGGTCAGGCAGAACGTGCAGGTCAAGCAGGGCATGCTGTTGAGGCAAGAACACGCTGGTCACGCAGAACACGATAATCACGCAGAACATGCTGGTCACACGCAGCCGGAATTAGACAGCAAAAGAGCAACTGTAGTGACCTAAGCAAAATTTCTCAAACGTGCTTTGACAGCGGTTATCATTTTAAATTAAGCCAAACTTCTTAGGAGGCTACATGATGAATCATGCCAAGGGCAAAAGGACAGTAATGGGACAACTGGGCCGTGGGCTGCTGGCGGCAGCGCTGGCAGCAGGAAGCTTTATGGTTCCCGCCGGTACGGGCGATGCAGCGGGTGAACCGATCCGGGTTGCACTGTACGCTGACATTGGCAGCAAATATAAATCGACTACTCCTTATGTAACGCTGCAGTCTGATAAGGAGTTTAACCTTACATCGGTTCCGGCGGGCCCGGTGCCGCTGGCAACCGTTCCGGCAGGCGGCAAGATCCGCATCAGCCTGGACGGCTATAAAGTGAAGGTGATGGAGACCTCTTCCTGGCAGGCTGCCGCTGATGCAGCCAAGAAGCTGCAGTCTACTTCCGATAAGCCGCAAATTTTTGCAGCTGAACGTAACGGCGCCAAAGTGTATCAGCTGTATACAGGTCCTTATGCCAGCGAAAGTGCTGCCAAGGAAGGGCTGAGCCGCGTAGGCAAAGCGGGTTTGTCCATACCCGAAGGCCAGACTCCCGGCCTGAAGGGCAGCAAGTATTTATCTGCGGGAGAGTTCGCATCCTTACAGGAAGCTGATGCTGTGATCAGCGGAATTACCGCTGCGGGCTTTGATGCCTGGAAGGCTATGTCGTCCGGCAGCGACGGCAGCGCCAAGGTTCAGGTATGGGTCGGCGGGGCTGCCAATGACAGCGATCTGGCCATTCTGCAGACCTCGGTTACAGCTGCACTTCCGCAGCTTGCTCTCTCGCCGGCAGCCTCCGCCGGACTAATCGTCCGCACGGATGCCGGAATGGATTTAACCAGTGAGAGCCAGGCTGCGCATTACAGCGTCTCGGGCGCGGGTGCCAAGTTTATGGCTGCCGGCAATGATGCGGGAATACAGATTGTTGAAAGATCCAAACGTACATACCGCGGCAACCTGGAGCTGAGCGGTCTGGCCGGCTCGCTTGCCGTGATTAATGAAGTGCCGGTGGAACAGTATTTGTATGCGGTTGTCGGCGGAGAGGTATCTGCAAGCTGGCCTGAGGAAGCGCTCAAAGCCCAGGCTGTTGCCGCACGCAGCTATGCCTTGTTCCAGAGCAACAAATTTGATGTAGCGGATGTTGTAGATACGACGCTCAGCCAGGTGTACAACGGCATCGGCGCCGAAGCGCCTGCCATCACCAGAGCGGTGGATGCCACAGCCGGAGAGGTGCTGATGAGCGGGGGCAAGATTATCGAATCGGTCTTTTCCTCGAACAGCGGCGGTGTAACAGCAGATCCTTCGGAGGTATGGGGGAACGGCGGTGTTCATTTTGTCAGTGTACGCAGTGCAGAGGATGCTGCGGCAGTGGCCAGCGCCAAGCAGTGGTACTACCTGCTGCTGGATAACGGCGTCTCCGGTTATGCCCGTGAAGACAATATCAAATTAACCGGGAGCTCCACTGCAGCCGGACTGGCCACTGCTACGGCAACAACCAGGGATGTAAATATCCGTCCATTGCCGGTCATAGAGAGCAGCGTCAGCCCGGTCGGCAAGCTCAATCCCGGTGAAAATGCTGTTGTATTGGGACAGGTGTACGAATCGGGAAGCTACAGCTGGATCAAAGGGCCCTATACTTCCGCTGAGCTGCTCAAAAGCCTCAGCGGCAAAACTTCAAATTCATTGCCGTCTTCTATTGCAACCCTGCAGGTTACCCAGAGAGGACCTTCGGGCCGGGCTACGCAGGTGAAGGCAAACGGCGAAATTCTGCAGGTGAAATACCCGGATTTATTCCGTTCCTCTTTTAACGGATTACCGAGTACCTTGTTTGATATTGTCCCCGCCGGAAGTTATACTGTACTAGGCGCTGACGGTACTACCTCAACCATTGGCGGCTCTCAGACTGCCGGCGTCCTGTCTGCTAACGGCAAGGTGACCGCTGCGGGCAAAGGTACGGTAGTTATGGGCAGCAACAAGGCAGCCAGAGTAGTAACCGGAGCCAGCGGATTTTATTTTATCGGCTGGGGTAACGGCCACGGACTCGGAATGTCGCAATGGGGCGTAAAGGGTATGGCCGACAACGGGTATGATTACAAGCAAATATTGCAACACTATTTTAATAACGTTACTATAGTTAAGGAATGAAGACAGACGATGAATGTTGACGATTATGATTTTCATCTGCCGGAGGAGCTGATTGCCCAGACTCCGCTTCCCGACCGCAGCTCTTCAAGGCTGCTGATGGTGAACAAGGAGAACGGGGATCTCACGCACCGGCATTTTACCGATATTCTTGAGCAGTTCAGACCAGGAGATACGCTTGTACTTAATGATACGAGAGTCATTCCGGCAAGGCTGTTCGGTGTCAAGGAAGATACCGGAGCGAAGGCGGAAGTGCTCCTGCTGAAGAACCTGGGCGAAGACAAGTGGGAAGCGCTGGTGAAGCCCGGCAAGAAGCTGAAGACCGGAGCGGTTATTGTTTTTAGCGACGAACTGCGTGCAGTAATTGAGGATGAGGCCGACATGGGCGGCCGGACACTCCGTTTTATCTATAAAGGCATTTTCCAGGAAATTCTGGACAGGCTCGGATCCATGCCGCTTCCTCCGTATATCAAGGAAACGCTGGATGACCGCGAACGCTATCAGACGGTGTATGCCAAGCATGAAGGATCGGCGGCAGCGCCTACTGCAGGGCTGCATTTCACCAAGGAGCTGCTGGAACAGATTGCCGCCAAAGGTGTGAACATCGCATATATAACCCTGCATGTTGGACTGGGAACTTTTCGTCCGATGTCTGTGGATAAGGTTGAGGAGCATGTGATGCATGCCGAATATTATGAGTTATCCAAGGAAACTGCTGATATTCTGAACGACGCCAGGCAGAGAGGCGGACGTATTATTGCTGTCGGCACAACCTCATGCCGCACCCTTGAAACGGTGGGAAGGCAGTTTGAGGGCGGGCCGCTTGCGGAATGCAGCGGCTGGACAGATATTTTTATCTTTCCGGGCTATAAGTTTACTGTTGTGAACGCATTGATTACGAATTTCCATCTGCCGAAGTCTACTTTGGTGATGCTGGTGAGCGCGCTGGCCGGACGGGAGCGGATTCTGGCAGCCTATGAGGAAGCCATTGCCGGGAAATACCGCTTCTTCAGCTTTGGCGACGCGATGTTTATTTATTAAGCAAGAGAAAGGGTTAAACAAATGGCAGCAATAACTTATGAACACATCAAGACCTGCAAACAGTCGGGAGCACGGCTGGGCAGAGTCCATACCCCGCATGGTGTGATAGAGACACCTGCATTTATGCCGGTAGGCACACAAGCTACAGTGAAGACGATGAGTCCTGAGGAACTGAAGGAAATGGACGCTCACATCATTCTGAGCAATACCTACCATCTGTTTCTCCGTCCGGGCCACGACATTGTCCGTGAAGCCGGCGGACTGCACAAGTTCATGAACTGGGACCGGCCGATCCTTACGGACAGCGGCGGTTTTCAGGTGTTCTCACTGAGCGATATGCGCAAGATCACCGAGGAAGGCGTTCATTTCCGCTCCCATCTTAACGGGGACAAAAAGTTCCTCTCGCCGGAAGTGGCGATGGAGGTTCAGAACGCGCTCGGCTCCGATATTATGATGGCTTTTGATGAGTGTCCGCCTTATCCGGCAGAATACGATTATGTCAAAAAGTCGCTTGAACGCACCACCCGCTGGGCGGAAAGATGCCTCAAAAGCCATGCCCGTCCTGAAGACCAGGGCCTGTTCGCGATCGTACAAGGCGGGATGTTTGAAGACCTGCGCCGCCAGAGCGCAGCTGATTTGACTTCCATGGATTTCCCGGGTTATGCTATTGGGGGACTGAGTGTCGGAGAATCCAAAGAAATCATGTACGAAGTACTGGATTATACTGTTCCTCTGCTTCCGCAAGGGAAGCCGCGTTACCTGATGGGTGTCGGTTCGCCTGATGCACTGCTGGAGGGGGCAATCCGCGGAGTGGACATGTTCGACTGTGTCCTGCCCACACGCATTGCACGCAACGGTACCACTATGACCAGCCAGGGAAGACTCGTGGTCCGCAATGCCCAGTATGCCCGTGATTTCGGGCCGCTGGATCCGGAATGCAGCTGTTATACATGCCGGAATTATTCCCGTGCTTATTTGCGTCATTTGATCAAGGCTGATGAGACTTTCGGCCTACGGTTAACAACCTATCATAATCTGCACTTCCTGCTGGATTTGATGCGCAAAGTACGTGAAGCGATCAAGGAAGACCGGCTGCTTGATTTCAGAGATGAATTCTTCACCCAATACGGACTGCATGATAATCTCAAAGGCTTCTAAACAGAACAGCAGCAATTCTTGAATACTGTGGAATATAGGGTTAGCGTTTTCATGGCAACATGGTTATATAAAGCTTAGTCAAGAGGAAACGCGCAGCATAGTACCGGGTTGTGTTTCATTGCATTATTGAAAGGGGGGAAAGATAATATGTTTCAATTTGCAGCAAGTACACCAGCGGCCAGCGGAGGCAGTATTCTGGGTCTCGTAGGACCGTTTGTACTTATGTTCGTGGTATTCTATTTCTTGCTTATTCGTCCGCAGCAGAAGAAGACCAAAACCCGTAACGCCATGCTCAAGTCGCTCAAGAAAGGCGACAAGATCGTAACGATCGGTGGTCTTCACGGGACGATCATGGAGCTCTCGGACGATATCGTCGTGCTGAGAGTTAACGATGTTACGAAATTGACCTTCGACCGCGGTTCGATCAGCCATGCTGTTACGACTGTGGAAGACAAAGAGTAGAGATCATTATCAACTACATAAAAAGCGGCTGTTCTCTGATCCAGAGGACAGCCGCTTTTTTGGTGTATATGGGGATATTTGATCTTAAGGGGTATTGGTTAAACGTCTCCGCAGGGCGAGTGACTTGTCGCTGCCGCGCAGAGTCAGTCTGGCAAGCTGAACGGCCACAGAGGTGGAGACAACAGCCAGCAGTGCGCCGCCCAGCATATCCGTCAGCCAGTGAATACCGAGATAAAAAATACCGAACACTATAAAAGCTGCTGATACAGACGTTATTGCCATCCAGCGGCGGTTGCCTGAACGGTAAGCCAGAATGGCCGATGAGACCGAGATGGCGGTATGAAGGCTGGGAAAACAGTTGTTCAGACCGGACAACGGCCGGTATTCCTGTTCAAACCGGGGGAAGACCTCCAGCATGGTAAATCTCACGCCCGCCGGAGCATAGGACCAGACCTCATTCACGGGAAAGTACAGGAAGAACGGAATGGCGATGGCATACACGAGCATGATCGTATAGCAGGTTGCGTACAGCATCACACGGTTATTATCCAGCAGGTAGACCCCGAGAGATGCAGCCAGTACAGACTGCAGCATGAAAATATAAAAGAACACGATGACCGGCGTCAGCCAGGGAGCATAGAAGAGGTTCTGAAGAACCTGGACAAAATGCCCTTCCAGCCCGAAAAAGACAGAAGTATAGTCTGAAGGCAGATGCATTTTGTTCTCGATCCGCAGCTCATATTTATTAATGGCAAGCACACTGATCATACCTGCTACAATTAGAATGAATTTGTAAGAGCGCAGCATTTCCTTTCCGATCTGGACAAAGGCCAGAAGCGGGTTACGGCGGGCGCCCAGCCAAATCAGCAGGATGACTATCAGGACAGTGAACCAGATGACATGATTCATGGATTGATACAGCAAAGCGAGTAAAGCCTCCTCGATAACATACAAAGTCAGATGACATCAGTGTAACATATTCCGGGAGCAGTTTTCATTTTTAGGAAATTAAACTATTTAACTCTTCTGCAAATTTACACCAAAAACGCCGCCAAGTGAGCCGATGGCTCCCGCCGCCAGCACCCATAACAGATCAATCCCTGCAGGCGAGCTGTCAAGCGCCAGAAATCCCACCAGCAGTACGATAAGCCCGTACAATATTCCAGTCAGAGCACCCTGGTACCAGCCTTTGCTGGCTGCCCTGCGGCCCGCCGTCAATCCGCCAAAGGCAGCAGCGATCCCGTGCACGATATACGTGTACACCGCAAGATCCTGTTCCTGAAGCCCGCTGCCCCACAGCAGGAGCGAAAGGACGAAAGCGCCCAGCAGCATCCAGAGGAATGAGCGGCATAAGCCGGACAATAAAGGGCTCGTCAATCTCCAAGAGAACAGGCGCCGAATGAAGTACATGGTACAACCTCCTAAATGTTTTTTAAGCATACCCTGATTCCCTGCCCTGCCTAACTATTAATCATTGTATGGGGAGGCTTGCCCCAATAGTACAAGTTTGGCAAAGAGCGTTCTTTTACCATTAATTAATAAAGCGGCTTCCGAATGTTACCTTGGCAGGGAGGCCAGAATAGGGGTACATTAAACCGCCCGAAAGCAGCTTTACGGGTGAACCAAGAAAGGGAGCGAAGAGCATATGTTCCAGCAGATCACTGCCCATGTCTTTTTGACCGTGCTGATGTATATCTTCATTTTCCTGAGTATGCGTATTATGGGCAAACGGGAGATCGGCAAGCTGTCCGTGTTTGACCTGACGATTTCCATTATGATTGCGGAGATTGCCGTATTTGTGATTGATGATATAGAACGGCCGATTCACGACGGACTGGTCCCTATGCTGACACTAGTGCTGATTCAGGTCTTGGTCGCCCAGATCAGCCTGAAAAGCCGCAGGCTGCGGCTCATGATTGACGGCAGGCCAAGCGTGTTGATTTCGGGCGGCAAGGTAAACCGCGGGGAAATGCGCAAACAGAGATACAATATTGATGATTTGCTGCTTCAGCTGCGCGGACAGAATATCGACAGTCCTGCCGATGTGGAATTTGCCATTCTGGAGACCAGCGGCCAGCTCACTGTAATCGAGAAGAATAAGGGGATATCCTCCTCCAACCAGTCGGGAAACAGCAAGTCAAATGCCAATGAAAAAGAAGAAGGGAATAACGGCAGCGGCAGCAGCAGCAGCTCCGCCAATTCCGGCAGTTCAAAAGGCATTCAATTGCCGAAAGAAAAAATCAGATATGAAGGTCTGCCGATTCCGCTCATTATGGACGGGAAGGTGCAGGACAGCAATCTGGAGGTCATCGGAAAGAACAGGTTCTGGCTCAGGAAAGAGATCCGGCAAAAAGGTGTTTCTGATTTTCGTGATGTGTTTTTGTGCACAGTTGACCACAAGGGCCAAATCTATATAGATCCCCAGCGCAACACTTAGAAGGCAGCTTAACGCCGGCGTTTGAAGAACGGCAGACGGTCAAGATCACGCACAGATATAAGCCCTGTCAAAAAGCAGATGCCAAGATATACAGCCATTCCGCACACGGAGGAGATCAGAAACTGCAGCCAGCGCTCACCGGCAATGGGCACGGATGTATACACATAAGACATTCCGGCTGCCATAATAATCATCGCGGTCAAGGTTTTGAGCAGCACGGACAAGCGGAAGGACAGCTTAATCAGCCTTACTACACTGAGACCGTGCAGAAGTGTCACCAGAATACTGTTAACGATAATAGCCATAATGGCACCGTAAATCCCATACTCGGGCCTTGAGGCGAGAATCAGAATAAGCGTAATTTTGACGACCGCACCAATCAGGGTATTAATAAGCGCCCGGCCGGGGCGGTCCATCGCCTGGAGTACGGCCTGAAGCGGTGCCTGTACATACAAGAACAGTGCAAAGGGAGCCATCATCCGCAGCATCGGGGCGGTTTCAGCATTGCCGTACATCAGCGTACAGAGCGGTACGGCAAAAATATACATAATGGCGGCAAAAGGGGCACCTGTTACGAGCGCAAGCCGCAGCGCCTGGTGAATTCTTTTGTGAATGGCTGCAGAATCATGACGGGCCGAAGCTTCCGAAAGGGAAGGCACGAGTGATACCGCAAGCGAAGAGCTGAGCACTCCCGGCAGCAGCAGTAAAGGAATAACCATCCCCTGTAAAGACCCGTACTGTGCAGTGGCCGCTGCAGCCGTTATTCCGGCGAGTGCCAGACTGCGTGCGGTAATAATGGACTCCAGCAGATAGGAGAAGGAGCCGACAAGCCGGCCGGCTGTGACGGGTACAGCTATGCCGAGCAGACGCTTCAGCAGGAAATTGGAATTCGCTGCAGGCATAGCAGCACCTTGTTGGCCGGACAGGAGTTCGGCAGCCCCTTTACGGTCCCTTTTTACAATAAAATGATACTGAAGCAGCAGAACCATCAACCCGGCAATCTCTCCGACCGTAACGCCCAGCATGGCTCCTGCCGCCGCAAAAGCGATTCCTTTGGGAAGCAGCAGCCAGGAGAACCATAACATAAAGAAGATCCGGATAATGGATTCCAGTATGGAAGACAAGGCGGAAGGAATCATATTCTGCGTGCCCTGAAAATAACCACGGTAAACGGAGGAAACGGCTACAATAGAGATCATTGGCGTCATGCTGATAAATGTATAATACACACGGCTGTCCGTCAGCAGCCTGCTCGATACCCATGAGGCGCTGAAGAGGGCAACAAGGGTGAACAGGATGCCAAGACTCAGGCTGAGGGCAAGTCCGGTGCGCAGGATGCGGCGCGACTCCTCCGGCCGGTTCTCCCCTTCCGCCTCAGCAACCATTTTGGCGATGGCAAGCGGGATTCCGCCTGTAATGATCGTAACCAGCACGATGAAAAACGGGTAACCAAGCTGATACAAGCCCACACCTTCGGGACCTACAATCCGCGGCAGGGCGATCCGGGGAATAAAGCCCAGCATCCGGTTAATGATTCCGGCGGCAAGCAGGATTAAAGTTCCTTGGATAAAGGTCTGTTTACTCAATTTGTTCAATGGGCACTCCTTCTTCCCGAAATGAAATAAGGGCACTGCTTGTATATTCATATGCCGGGCCGGGGGCAAAGCATGACAAGCCCGGGCAGGATAACTTTTCAGCGGAAGCAGGAATGGGAACAAGGAAGGTCGAATGATGTAAGGTGACATGCAAAAAGCTAGTGAATGATGGAGGTGTCAACACGTGGAATCGGCGGAATGGACCTATGAGGAGCTGAGCGAAGAGATCGAAGCCATGTGCCGCAGCAAAGCGGAGGAATTCCGGCTCCTCGGCTATGAGTATGTAACCGGCAAGGATATCTGGGATTGTATCAGCCGCAACTATACCAAGGAAGGAAAGCCGCCCCTGCACAAGCTGGTAAATGATATTTATTCGCTGAAGGCCACCAGTTATATGAATTACCTGACTATTGCCGCCTACAAGGGGCTGAATTGAGCAAAAGGAACGATTTTCTTTTGCAAAGAGGTTCAGGAAGAAGTAAAGTAAAGGAAGACCAATTAACCATCTCCTATATAAACGGATGGCTTGCCGATCACTGCAGAGCCGGCCGTTTCTTTGTGTGAATGCAGCACCGTCATTCTTACATAAATTGACGGTGATTTCGCACGTCGTTATAATAGGAATATTGAGTAATGAAAGGGGAACTAGCAAGAGCATGAAGAGACTTATGGGCTTTATCATCACCGTGCTCGTTTTAACAGGCGTCATGGCGTTTACTACTCCCGGGCTGCTGGACAAGGTTCGGCTGGGTCTTGACCTGAAGGGCGGCTTTGAGATACTGTATCAGGCCGAGCCTATGGATGTAGGCGGAGAACTTACCCGTGCTTCACTGCAAAAAACGGCAGAAAGTCTGGAAAAACGGGCCAATGCACTTGGCACAAGCGAACCCGAGGTAACTACGGAAGGAACGGACCGCATCCGTCTCAAGATTGCGGGGGTTACTGACGAGGCTGAGGTACGCAAAAAAATGAAAGAACCTGCAGTTCTGACCTTCCGCAGTGCCGCTGAAGGCGACGCAGCGGGAACCTATAGCAAGATTGAGCTTGTAGGCAGTGATTTTGTCGAGGGGGCAGCTGAAGTTCAGCGTGATCAGCTGAACCAGCCGGTCATCAGCATCAAGGTGAAAGATAAGGATAAATTTGCCGAAATCACGAAGCGTTTGCTTGGCAAGGAGCTCGCTATTTATCTGGATGAGAGACTGCTGTCTGCTCCATTCGTAAGAGCCGAGCTTACCGACGGCAATGCGTCGATCTCCGGTAATTATACAATAGATGAAGCCCGTGAACTGGCCGATACGATTAACCTCGGTGCTCTGCCGCTGAAGCTCACGGAGAAATACTCCCAAAGTGTAGGCGCAACTCTGGGTAAGCAGTCTCTTGACCAGACCATTATGGCCGGTCTTGTGGCTTCTGTAATCATTCTGATCTTCATGATCGGTATGTACCGCCTGCCGGGGATACTGGCGAGCTTTGCACTGATTTTGCATACATGGCTCCTGATTCTCGTATTTGTACTTGCAGACTTTACTTTGACCCTTCCAGGTATTGCCGCATTTATTCTCGGTATAGGGATGGCGGTCGATGCCAATATCATTACCAATGAGCGGATAAGAGAAGAGATGCGCAGCGGCAAGAGTATTCTGTCTTCCGTCAAAGCAGGAAACAAAACCTCTTTCCGGACGGTTATGGACGCCAATGTGACAACTATTATCGTAGCAGCTGTTATGTTCGCTTTCGGTACAGGTGCAGTTAAAGGGTTTGCCCTGATTCTGATCGTCGAAATTGTGCTCAGTATTGTAACAAACCTCTATTTTGCCCACTGGCTGCTCAGTACTCTGGTCAAATCCGGCGCTCTGAAAAAACCGAAGCAATTTGGGGTAAAGGAGAGTGACATCAGTGCGCTTTAAGAAAGAGCTTGATTTTGTACATTTGAGCAAGTATTTTTATATATTTTCCATCGTACTGACTGTACTCGGTGTAGGCTTTCTGGCATTTCTCGGATTGAACTACAGCGTTGATTTCAAGGCCGGCTCCAATGTGGACGTCGCGCTTTCAAAGAGTATTACCCAGGAGCAGCTTGCTCCGGCACTTGCCAGCCTGAATATGGAGCATGAACCCAGCATTACGATTGGCGACCAGCGGGTGAACATCCGGTACGATGAAGTATTGAATGACACCCAGAGTGAGGCCCTCAAAACGGAAATCACCAAGCTGGATGACCAGGCTTCCTTCGAAATTAATACAGTGGATACGGAGATGGCCAAAGAACTTGCCCGTAATGCTATCTACTCTGTACTTCTTTCATGTCTGGGGATCATCATCTATGTAAGTATCCGCTTTGAATGGCGTTTTGCCCTGGCGGCGATTGTAGCGCTGATGCATGATGCATTTATGGTAGTTGCCATTTTCTCGATTTTCCGCCTGGAGGTCGATATTACCTTTATCGTAGCGGTGCTTACCATCATCGGTTATTCTATTAACGATACGATCGTTATCTTTGACCGGATCCGCGAGAATCTCCGCTTCGGCAAGCAAAAAACCTATGAAGATCTTAAGGCGCTGGTCAACAAGAGTGTGGCCCAGACCCTTATGCGTTCACTATACACAGCATTTACAGTATTCATTGCTGCGTTCTTCCTGTTCGCGCTTGGCGGAGAGTCCATCAAGATGTTCTCGCTCGCTATGGTAATCGGTCTGCTCTTCGGAGCTTATTCTTCCATCTTTATCGCGAGTCCGCTCTGGCTGCTGCTGAAGAAGCGCCAGAAGCCGGCCGTAAACAACAATCCGGCCAAAGCCTAAAGGATTGCTGTAACCCGAAAGCCGCGTCTAAGACGACGCGGCTTTTCGGAATCTTTGGAGGAGAAAGTCAGAGAATTCATCATGAGTTTACTTGCTACCAGGTAAGGAGGGCCTCGTTATGAAAGACAAACAATCACCGCAGAGTGAGTCGGTTACATGGACGGGAATTGTCAGTGATGCCGCGCTGGCGCTGGCCAAGGGAAGCGTGGGGTATTTCACAGGCAGCAAGGCGCTGCTAGGGGATGCGCTGTATTCCGGAGCGAATGCTGCGGCCAAGCTTGCCGAGGTGCTTCCGTGGCGCATGGAACAGGTGAAGCCGAAGAAGAAGGAGCGGAACCTTCAGCGGCATGCTAATAAAGAGCATCTCGTTGCGATTCTTTTTTCCGTCCTGATTCTGATGGCCGGTGTACAAATTGCCTTTTCGGCTATCCGTGATCTGACCCGGGGAAATTTATCTACTCCGGGCGAAGCAGCTATTATTACCGTTCTGATATCTATAGTCTTAAAAGAGGCCATATTCCAATATCAATACCGTTATTTCAAAAAGGTAGGCGATGGAAGTCATGCCGCTTATGCTGACAACCACCGTTTTAGTCTGTATACCTCAATTATCGCACTTATTGGGATATCTGCTTCTATGGCCGGAGGATATATCGGCTGGCATCCGCTGCTCTATATGGACCCGGTCGCTGCGCTGCTGACCAGCTTCCTGATTTTCCGCAAAGGCTATTCGCTTATTATTGCTTCTGTGTACGTAAAGAACAAACAGGAGCTTCCTTCAGAAGAAGCTGCCAGCTTTATAGAAACGGTGCAGCGGGTGCATGGAGTTATCCGTGTAGAGCATTTGACGGCACTGGAAGAAGGCCGTTATGTGAATCTCCAGGTCAAAATCAGCGTTAACCCGCGGATTACTGTAATGGAAGCCCAGGATATTTCGGAATGCGCCAGAAAGCTGCTGCAGCACCGTTTTGTCCATGTAGGCGAGGTTCATATGGATGTTGTGCCTTATGATCCGGGTTATCCTTATAAAAGCAATCATGAACTGGCGGATAATGATATTCCGACACTGCTTCAGTAGTGCGTATGGTGAGAGAAAGGTGAGATCTATTGCTTCATTCAAAAACAAGATGGCAATCTCCGGAAGCCGACTCCGAAGCCGTACAGGAATTGGCCCGGAGCCTTTCTATTTCTCCGCTTCTTTCTTCCCTGCTGGTGAGCAGAGGATTCGGAAATCCGGATCAGGCTCTGGAATTTATGGACGGCGGGGCGGATGACAGCCATGATCCGTTTCTGCTCAAAGGGATGAGAGAGGCTGTACCGCGGATCAGAAAGGCTTTGCAGGAAGAAGAACATATCCTTGTCTATGGCGATTATGACGCTGACGGGGTATCAAGTACCTCGCTAATGATTTATTTGCTGCGGTATTTAGGCGCTTCTTTTGACATTTATATTCCCCATCGTTCCAATGAAGGATACGGCCTGCACAATCATGCCCTGGACTGGGCAGTACAGCAGGGGGTAACACTGGTAATAACAGTGGATACCGGGATCAGCGCTTATCATCAGATCGCCTATGCTGCAGAGCTGGGGATTGATGTCATCGTTACGGATCATCATGAACCTCCGGAGCTGCTGCCCGAGGCTTATGCGCTGATTAATCCGAAGCTCCCTGATTGCCCATATCCGTTCAAAGGGCTGGCAGGTGTAGGGGTTGCCTATAAGCTGGCCCAAGCGCTGCTGGGCGATAAAGTACCGGAAGAATGGGCTGAAATCGCAGCGATCGGAACTGTGGCTGACCTTATGCCGCTGCTTGGGGAGAACCGCAGCCTGGTGCGCAAAGGGATTGCCAGCATGCGGAATTCTCCTTTTCCGGGAATCCGGGCATTGCTGGGTGTCGGCGGGATTACAATTAGTACGGTCAGCGCTGTGAATATTGCCTTTGGCATGGCACCGCGGATTAATGCCAGCGGAAGGCTGGATCATGCGGGCCGCGCAGTCACCCTGCTGACAACGGCCGATCCGGATGAAGCCGAACAGCTTGCCGGTGAACTGGATCTTCTCAACAAGGAACGGCAAATGGTAGTCGACAGAATTGTGACGGAAGCAGCGGAAAAACTGACCCGCCAGCTTGACGGCGGAGGCGGGGTGCCGGACATTATTGTCCTTGCTGAAGAGAACTGGAATGTCGGCGTCGTGGGCATTGTAGCCTCCAAGCTTCTGGAGCGCTATTACCGGCCTGTGATCATACTCGATATCAATCCGGAGACAGGCATGTGCAAAGGCTCCGCCCGTTCTATTCCCGGTCTCGACATTCATGCTGCGCTTACTTCCTGCAGTGAGCTGATGGACCATTTCGGCGGACACCCGGCTGCTGCCGGAATGAGCCTGCACCGAGATCAGATTGCTGCTTTTACAGCAGCTTTGAACGAGTATGCGGCTTCAGTGCTGACACCGGAGCATTTTATCCCTGTGACGGCTGCTGACGGTGAGGTGGAAATTGCCGGGCTGACGCTGCAGGCTGCGCTGGATCTGGACAGGCTGGCCCCCTTCGGGATGTCCAACCCGCTGCCGAAGTTCGTGCTGCGGGGAGCAGCCGTGAAGGAGACGCGCAAAATGGGCCAGGAGGGCAAGCATCTGAAGCTTGTCCTTCAGCAGGGTAAACATACGATAGAAGCCGTTGCTTTCGGCAAAGGTCCGCTTGCGGACCTGCTCCCGGGCGGTACCCAGATTGATGTCCTGGCTGAGCTGTCCGTAAATGAATGGAACGGCTCACGCAAGCCGCAGCTGATGCTGCAGGATCTTGCGGTGCCCAAGTCACAGCTGTTTGATCTGCGGGGAACCTCTGATGCAGTGAAGCAGGCGGCTTATCTCAGAGAGCTGCTGCAGCCCTACAGCGGAGAGACTGCCTTCAAAGCCGCTGCGGTATTTCAGAACAGCCGCCTGACGCCGCTCAGCCAATTGAAAGGAATGTCGCTTTGGGTATATGATGAGGAGGCAGGAATTTCTGCGCTGGGACCGGGACAAGCGGAGGCAGGTGACGGCCATATCTCCCTGCTCTGTCTGCTCGATATGCCGGAAACGCCGGAGCAGCTTGATGCGGTGCTTGCAGCTTTTCCGCAAGCGGATAATATCGCCCTGCTGCACCCGCTCCGGGACGGGCGTGACCGGCTCCAGATTCCGACCCGGGACCATTTCAAATCGTTATATAAATTAATTGCTTCGATTGCCGCCACAGCAACGCCGGAGAATGAGGTGCTGCTGCGGCTGAGCCGCCAGTCCCCGCTGAGTGTCCGTATGCTGGGGAAAATGCTGGACGTCTTCGAGGAGCTTGATTTTATCAGACGTAATAATGGGACTTTAGAGTTCGTCACCCGGCCGGCGGCCAAAAGCCTGACGGCCTCCCGAAATTTTGTCCGGCTGGGTCAAATGGCCGAAATGGAGCAGTATTTCATGGAAGGCAGCCGCAGCGAGCTGCAGGACTGGATGCTTTCCCGCCGTGCGGGAGCTTCATAGGCGTAGTAAATGTATGCTTCCGAAGCGAGTTTGTTCGAAGAGAATTCAGTGAGGTTATCCTCACAAACTAAGCGTATGCTTCCGAAGCGAGTTTGTTCGAAGAGAATTCAGTGAGGTTATCCTCACAAACTTTTAGGAGATGATCATGTTGGACTTCAAAAACAGTATTCGTGTAATTCCGGATTTTCCTCAAGCAGGTATCAGCTTTAAGGATATCACTACATTACTTAAAGACGGTGAGGCTTACCGTGCGGCCATTGATGAGCTAAAGGCTCTTGTAGCCCATCTGCAAATCGATGTCATTGCCGGACCGGAGGCGCGCGGCTTTGTTGTCGGCGCACCGCTGGCCTATGCACTGGGCGTCGGCTTTGTGCCGATCCGCAAGAGCGGCAAGCTGCCGTACGAAACCATTGAGGTAGGTTATGATCTGGAATACGGCAAAGATACGCTTGCCGTGCACACGGATGCGATCAAGCCGGGCCAAAAGGTGCTAATCGCTGATGATCTGCTGGCAACCGGCGGAACCATCGCTACTTCGGTCAGCCTGGTCGAGCAGCTTGGCGGCGAGGTTGTAGGGGCTGCTTTCCTGATTGAGCTGGTGCAGCTTGCCGGCCGCAACAAGCTTTCAGGCATTGAAGTGGTGTCCCTGCTTAATTACGAAGATTAATACAGGCCCTCTTTTCCCGGGAAATAAAAAAGCGGACTGCTGTCGATTCAAGACAGCAGTCCGCTTTTGCATATCCTATTATTTTATTCAAAGCTTAGTGTGCCGATTTCTCTTCTTCCTTGTCATTCGACAAACCGAGAACTTCAATCAGCTTAAAGAACAGGGAGAGCAGGATGCCGACAATTGTAGCCAGCGCCATACCTTTCAATTGTACCTCACCGATGTTAAGCGAGATGCCGCTGATGCCCACTACCAGCACCAGTGTTGCCAGAATCATGTTGGTGGCTTTGGAGAAATCAACCTTTTGCTCAACAAAGATTCGCAGGCCGGATGCCGCGATAACCCCGAACAGCAGGAGTGAAACGCCGCCCATTACCGGAGCCGGGATGTTGGCAATTACGGATGAGAAGGTGCCTGAGAACGAGAGCAGGATGGCAATCACTGCCGCACCGCCGATCACATACACCGAATATACTTTGGTCAGAGCCATAACACCGATATTCTCACCGTAAGTCGTGTTCGGAGTGGAACCCACGAAGCCGGACAGAATGGTAGAAATCCCGTTACCCATCAGCGAGCGGTCCAGTCCCGGATCTTTGGCCAGATCTTTGCCGACAATGTTGCTCGTTACAAGCAGGTGGCCGATGTGTTCAACAATGACTACAAGTGATACAGGAATAATGGTCAGGATAACCTGCAGGTCGAAGGAAGGAGTGACGATTGTCGGATGGGAAAAGAAACTGGCTTCGGAAATCGCAGATGTATTTACTTGACCCATGATATAAGCGAGAACATAACCGGTAACGATACCGATGAGGATATGAATGATTTTTGGGAAACCGCGGAATAGCACCGCACCGATAACGGTTACACCGAGCGTCACCAGGGAGAGGGTAATGGCTTTGCCGTCAGGCGTCCAGTCAGCAGCAGCCACACCTTCCGGCGCGATCAGTCCGGACATGCGTGCAGCAACCGGAACAAGCTCCAGTCCAATGGTTGCGACAATGGCTCCCATAACCGCCGGAGGGAATACTACATCGATCCAGCCGGTGCCCGCAAAACGGACGATCAAAGCGACAAGAATGAAAATAATACCTGTAACGATAAAAGCGCCGAGTGCAAGTGAATATCCATGCATGTGATCACCCTCGTGCTTTCCAAGCACACTCAGAACCGGCGAGATAAAGGCAAAGCTTGAACCGAGATACGCGGGGATTTTGCCGCGGCAGATCAAGATGTAGAGCAGGGTGCCGATACCATTCATCAGCAGGATCATGCCAGGGTCTACCCCGAACAGGTTAGGAACAAGCACCGTGCTGCCGAACATGGCGAACAGATGCTGCAGACTCAGCAGAAAACCCGGGCCCCAAGGGAGTTTCTCGTTAACTTGAATTTCGCGTTGCAATGGAGTTCACTTCTCTTTCTTTGCTAGTTTGATGTTAGGTCGCGGAAAACCGCTTTTACTAGATTAAATAGTACGGCGACTTTTTACAACAATAATTTTTCAAGTGCCATCAAATTGTCCAATCTTGGCAGGCAGTTCGTACAGGATTGCCATGCTGTGGCAAGTGTTGACGTAATCCATCGTAAGCGTCATAATTATAGACAACTTTAAACTGCGCGTAGTGCAGCTTGTGAAGCTGGAGTCCTGCAAACCGCTTTACTTGCGGGTTCATTTTATAATTGAACAATGTACAATAAACTCGAGAAACTCCGACAGGAATTTTTCATATAGAAAGGAAACGGATACGACGAGAATGGGCATAGAGCAATTAATTGAAAAGGCCGCAGCCTATATAAAAGAAAAAGATCTTCTCCGCATCCGGGAAGCTTATGAGTTTGCCGATCAGGCTCATCACGGGCAAGTTCGGAAGTCGGGGGAGCCATACATTCTGCATCCGCTCGCGGTCGCAGATATTGTCGTCAATATGCAGATGGATGTCATATCCATTATTGCTGCGCTGCTGCATGATGTAGTCGAGGATACAACCGTTTCGCTGGAGCAGATCCGCGAGCATTTCGGCGATACCTGCGCGATGCTGGTGGATGGTCTGACCAAGCTGGAACGCATCCGCTTCCGCTCCAAAGAAGAACAGCAAAATGAGAATTACCGCAAAATGTTCATTGCCATGGCCCAGGATATCCGGGTCATTGTTATTAAGCTTGCCGACCGGCTGCATAATATGCGGACACTTAAGTATCAGTCGGAAGAGAGCCAGCGCCGGATTTCTTATGAAACGCTGGAGATTTTCTGTCCCATTGCCGACCGGCTCGGGATCTCGGCGATTAAATGGGAGATGGAGGATATTGCCCTCCGTTACCTGAATCCGCAGCAGTATTACCGCATCGCCAATCTGGTGCACAAGAAGCGGGCCGAGCGTGAGCAGTTCATTGAGAATGTCATCGGACGCATCCGCTCCAAGCTGGACGAGATGGGAATCGAAGGGGATCTCTCCGGACGTCCCAAGCATATTTACAGTGTCTATAACAAGATGAGCACCAAGAACAAGCAGTTTAACGAAATTTATGATCTGCTTGCGATCCGCATTATCGTTGATAACATTAAAGATTGTTATGCCACATTAGGGATCATTCATACGCTTTGGAAACCGATGCCTGGACGTTTCAAGGACTATATCGCCATGCCCAAAGCGAATATGTACCAATCGCTGCATACGACCGTAGTAGGCCCGGGCGGGGAACCGACAGAAGTGCAGATCCGCACCTGGGAAATGCACCGCACCGCCGAGTTCGGGATTGCCGCGCACTGGGCTTATAAGGAAGGCAGCAGCAACACCGGCAACCCGGAGAACCGCATGCCGTTTTTCCGCGAAATTCTGGAGCTGCAGCATGAAGCCAAGGATGCCGAAGAATTCGTGGAATCGCTCAAAATGGACTTTTTCTCTGACCTGGTATTCGTGTTCACCCCAAAAGGCGAGGTTGTGGAGCTGCCGGCTGGCTCGGTACCGCTTGATTTTGCCTTCCGGATTCATACAGAGGTTGGTAACCGGACGATCGGGGCCAAGGTGAACGGAAGAATTGTACCGCTTGACCATAAGCTGAAGACCGGGGATATTGTAGAAATCCTGACCTCCAAGAACTCATACGGACCAAGCCGTGACTGGCTTAAGATTGCCCAGTCTTCGCATGCCCGAAGCAAGATCAAGCAGTGGTTCAAGAAGGAAAAACGCGAGGAGAACGTCGAAAAGGGCCGTGAAGCATGTGAGCGCGAGCTGAAGCGCCTCAATGTTGAAGTGTCCGATTTTCTTACGGAAGATAAGATGTCCGAAGTCGCGAAGAAATTTGCCTTTAACGATGTGGAGGATATGCTCTCCGCAGTCGGCTTCGGCGGGATTACCGCAGCGCAGATTGCCTCCAAGCTGACAGAGAAGCTGCGCAAGGAGCAGGAGGATGCCGCCGGCTATCTGGAGCTTACTTCGGAGATGAAGGAGATCAAATCCAGCGGGGAGAAGCGCAACCAGCCGACCAATGGCGTCCGTGTCAAAGGGATTGATAATCTGCTTGTCCGTTTTGCAAGGTGCTGTAATCCGGTGCCGGGCGACGACATTATCGGGTACGTGACCCGCGGGCGCGGAGTTTCCGTTCACCGTGAGGATTGTCCTAACATTCCGAACGATGGTGACGGAGAGGAATCGGCACGGGTAATTGAAGTCGAATGGGAAGGCAGCATGGAAGCCAACTACAGTGTCGACATCGAGATCACCGGACATGACCGCAACGGTCTGCTCAACGAAGTGCTGCAGGCAGTCTCGGAGAGCAAGACGAACATTTCTGCGGTTACCGGGCGTTCCGACAAGAACAAGATGGCAATGATTCACATGACCATCCTGATCCGCAATACTGACCATCTGCAGTCTGTAGTAGACCGGGTAAAACGGGTCAAGGATGTATATACGGTTAACCGCATCATGCAATGACGCAAGGAGTGAAATACGGCAATGAGAGTGGTTGTACAGCGCTGCAAGGAAGCCAAGGTTACCGTTGAGGGTCAGGTTACCGGTGCTATTGGCGAAGGGCTGATGCTGCTTGTCGGCGTGACCCATGAAGATACAGAGAAGGAAGCCAAATATTTGGCTGACAAGATTGCCGGACTGCGGATTTTTGAAGATGAAGCCGGCAAAATGAACCATAGCGTGACTGAGACCGGAGGCGCAATCCTCTCCGTATCGCAGTTCACGCTGTACGGGGACTGCCGCAAAGGCCGCCGCCCGAATTTCATGGCTGCAGCTGCACCTGGAGAGGCGAAGCGGCTCTACGATTATTTTAATCAGGAGCTGAGAGCGGGGGGGCTGCAGGTGGAAACGGGTGTGTTCGGAGCAATGATGGACGTATCCCTCGTTAACTGGGGCCCGGTTACGCTTATTGTCGACAGCCAGGGTTAGCGGATTACCTATACCTGAATATTTATTAAATTTAAGATGCCGTATGTTGTTTCCTTCATGGAGCCGATATGCGGCTTTTTGTGTGTTTTTGCAGCAGCAGTGCTGTTCTGAGGATAAGAGGATAGAGCCTGTCCGTACTGGTTAAGCTAATGGATATGACTATATCTCCAAGGGGCATGAATCTATTATGAGACAATCGCCAAAAGCATGGATATGGAACGCGATGCGGACAAGTGCAGCAGGCAGCTATGCTGAAGCTTCTTCGGCAGTAAAGGCAGCAGAGGGACAGCAATCCGCCGAGGTGCTCAAAGGTAAAAGAGGCAGCCTGCTGCCGCGCACTTAAACATGCTGGTTATAAACCACTGTAATCAGGGTAATAAGAAAAGAGAACAGAATAGCCAGAGAGGAGCATTTATTCCATGAGTAAAGTTGCATTTCTACTAGCTAACGGCTTTGAAGATTCCGAAATGAAGGTTCCATACGATGAAGTTATAAAAGCAGGACATGAGGCGGATATTATCGGCCTGAAAAAAGGTGAGACACTGGAGGGTAAGCAGGGTAATGAGTCTTACACTGCAGAAAAAGCAATCAGTGAAGTGAACGCCGGAGACTATGACGCTGTAGTTATCCCAGGCGGTTCATCACCAGAAAATCTGCGGCTGGACACAGACATTCTCAGCTTTGTTACGGAGGTTAACAGTGCCGGCAAACCAATTGCTGCAATCTGCCACGGTCCGCAAATTCTGATGAGTGCCGATTTGCTTCAGGGCCGGACCATCACCTCCTACCCGCCGCTCAAAGATGATGTCATCAACGCGGGTGCCGAGTTCAAGGATGAAGAGGTCGTTGTTGACGGCAATTACATTACTTCACGCACGCCCCAAGACGAGCCCGCATTTGTGCGTGAGCTGCTGAAGGTGCTGTAATCATAAATAACACCAATTTTTTAAGGAGGGAAAGACAATGAGTAAAAGAATCCAGGCTTATTTCAGAACAGAAGATGAAGCAGAAGGTGCAAGAGTTTCACTAATCCCTTATGGTGTAAGCGATTCAGAAGTATCTGCGCTGACAGATCCGCTTGACGCGGACGGAAGAAGCACACGGAATTTTATTCTGCCGCTCATTCCTTACAACAACTCCGCAATGACCGGCGGGGCCTATGGAGTTGCAGGAGCTACAGGTACACTCTCAGGTGCACCGATCGTTCCTCCCATCAATGTCGGTGACCGGGTCGATGATCCGGAGGCCCGCAGCGCCGGGGATGTACGCGAGGGTACAGAGCCGCTGCTTGGCGGCAATGATGAAGATGATCTCCATTATGTAATGGATCTTAAAGTCGAGGATGCAAGCTTCAACGAAATAGTAGAGGTGCTGCGCGGCAAGCACGCTTATGTTGAGGTATTTGATTAAAGCGGGCAGCATCACAAATAAGGCGGTTCAGCCGCCTCTAAGCTCCGGCGGCCAGTATGGCTGCCGGAGCTATTTATTTGCAATTTTAAGGAAATGTTGAATGAAACCGCTGGACAGAGAATAATGTTGTAGTGTAAAGTGGATTTTGCTGATATACAGGGGGATGTCCGGGAATATAAAACGCTTTCACGTACCGTAATATAACTGTAATATTACGTACATCATTCCTTAATATAGCGTGTTTATAATAAAAGCATGACCCCCTTTTTTATAATATATGATGATGGACCTGCAGCAATCGGCTGCAGGTCATTTTTTTTTGAAACGTCAATTTGAGCGGATTCCCTTGACTTTAGCGCAGTGGTTCAGTAGAATCTAACAGTATACGATATGTCATATCATGTTTTGATGACGGGAACAAGTAATCCGGACCCCACAACCCCAGAGAGGAATCCCCGCAGAACCGGCTTTCATCGTTTAGAGATGGAACTGCCCCTTCTGCAAGGCTGCAAGGATTCTGTTGATGCACGGATGAATGACCTCCCCGAGAACGCACGGCGAAAGCAGGCGGTTCATTCTGCCATCCAGTAGCCGGTTGCGCGTAGGCGGGCGTTAACCGCTTAGAGCGGGTCACAGCACTTGGTTGCTGAATCCGGAATGTGGGTGGTACCACGGGTGAATTATTAGTTTATAATAATCCCTCGTCCCTGTTTGTTATGAACAGGGCGGGGGATTTTTTGCTTTTTTAAGCGGTATAAAGAGGCTGTACAAGGTGGTCATTTTCAGGAGGGATAGGCGTGGCTAAAGAAAGATTTGAGAAACCTACGGGAACACAGGATGTGCTTCCGGGTGCAGTGGAGAAGTGGCAGGTTGTAGAAAGCAAAGCCAGAGATCTCTGCCGCCGCTTCAACTACCGGGAAATCCGGACTCCGATGTTCGAGCACACCGGATTGTTCGAGCGCGGTGTAGGAGAGACAACGGATATTGTAGAAGGTGAAATGTATACGTTCAAGGACAAGGGCGACCGGGATCTGGCGCTCCGTCCTGAAGGAACTGCAGGGGTCGTGCGCGCTTATGTACAGAATAAGCTCTACGGCGAACCGGATGTCAGCAAGCTCTACTACATCGGACCGATGTTCCGTTATGAGCGGCCGCAGGCCGGCAGATACCGGCAGTTTCACCAGTTCGGCATCGAAGCCTTCGGTGCAGTCGATCCGGCTATTGATGCCGAAGTGATCTCCATGGGCTATCAGTTCTACAAGGATCTTGGACTGAAGGATGTAAGAGTGGACCTGAACTCTGTAGGTAATGCGCCAAGCCGTGCGGCTTACCGGGAAAAGCTGCTGGATTTCTTAAGACCGATGAAAGATAATCTCTGCGGCGACTGCCAGCGGCGCATGGACCGCAACCCGCTGCGGGTGCTGGACTGCAAGGTCGACCAGGACAAATTCGGCGGTGCGCCTTCCATTCTGGACAGCCTGGATGAAGAGTGCACAACCCATTTTGAGAAGGTCAAAATGCATCTGGACGCTATGGGGGTAGAGTACAACATCAATCCCCGTCTTGTCCGCGGACTGGATTATTACACGCATACAGCGTTTGAATATAAAGCAGCAGGTATCGGCTCCATCGATACTGTCGGCGGCGGCGGCCGTTACAACGGGCTGGTGGAAGAGATCGGCGGACCGGATCAGCCGGGTATCGGCTTTGGGATCGGTCTGGAGCGGATTCTGCTGATCCTGGAGAGCCAGGGGGTAGAGCTGGAAACAGTGAAGCCGCTGGATGTATATTTTGTTGCGCTTGGTGAAGCCGCAGAACAGGAGATCACGAAGCAGCTGTTCAACCTGCGCAGCCTTGGCTTCTCTGCGGAGCGGGATTATCTCGGCCGCAAGATGAAGGCGCAGATGAAGTCGGCAGACCGCATGTCGGCACGGTATACAGCCATTCTGGGTGAGGATGAGCTTAAGAACGGCGTTATCGCCCTGAAATCGATGGAGACCGGAGAACAGAAGACCGTCAAGCTGGATGAGCTGGCGCAGTCACTGGACTAGGCATTACAGCTATTCGCTGATGAAGCCTGGGTTTAAGGGAACAAACCGTTTAATGAGGGTTCTATTAATAGAGAGTACTTTTAACCATGAAGGGGTAGATGAATTATGACAAGAAGTCATCATTGTGGACAATTGACGCCGGAGCACATCGGCCAGACTGTAACCTTGAACGGATGGGTGCAGACCCGCCGTGACCTCGGGGGCGTGCTTTTTATTGATCTCCGCGACCGCAGCGGTATCGTACAGATCGTATTCAACCCGGACTATTCCGGTGAAGCGCTGCAAATTGCCGATAAGGTGCGCAGTGAATATGTCCTCTCCGTTACGGGTAAAGTTGTAAAAAGGGATGAAGAGACCGTTAACCGCAACCTGCCTACAGGCGAAATTGAAGTGCAGATTACAGATATTGAAGTGCTGAATGCTGCCAAAACCCCTCCGTTCTTCATCGAAGACGGTGTGGAAGTGGATGAGTCCCTGCGCATGAAGTACCGTTATCTGGACCTGCGCCGTCCGGAAATGTACAAAACCCTGCTGCTGCGTTCGAAAGCGGCAAAAATTTTCCGTGACTTCCTGGACAATGAAGGCTTTATCGATGTAGAAACTCCAATTTTGACCAAGAGCTCTCCTGAAGGCGCACGGGATTATCTCGTACCAAGCCGTGTGCATGAAGGCGAATTCTTCGCACTCCCGCAATCGCCGCAAATTTACAAGCAGCTGCTGATGGTCGGCGGCCTTGAGCGCTACTACCAGATCGCCCGCTGTTTCCGTGATGAGGATCTGCGTGCTGACCGCCAGCCGGAATTCACCCAGGTTGACATCGAGACTGCCTTCATGCCGCAGGATGAGCTCCTCGGGATGATGGAAACCCTTTTGCAGCGCCTGCTCAAAGAAACTGTCGGTGTTGAAGTGGCTGTTCCGTTCCAGCGTCTGACTTATGCTGAAGCGATGGGCAAATACGGCTCGGATAAACCGGACCTGCGCTTCGGCCTGGAGCTGGTTGAAATGAACGATATCGTTGCCACCAGCGGTGTGAAGGTATTTGCTTCGGTAATCGAAAAAGGCGGAGAAGTGAAGTGCCTTAACGCCAAAGGCTGCGGCACATGGACCCGTAAGGAGATCGACGACCTTGGTCCTTATGCGGCACGTTACGGCGCGAAAGGCCTGGCCTGGATTCAAGTGAAGGACGGGGAGTTCAAAGGACCGATCGTGAAATTCTTCTCTGAGGAAGAAATTGCAGCTGTTAAGGAACGTACGGGCGCTGAAGACGGAGACCTGCTGCTGTTCTCTGCAGACACCAAAAAAGTGGTAGCCGATGTCCTGGGCGCACTGCGTCTCAAAATCGGACGCCAGCTGGGCCTGATCGATGACAGTGTATTCAAATTTGCCTGGGTAACCGAATTCCCGCTGCTCGGCTATGATGAAGACCAAAAACGTTATGTGGCAGAGCATCATCCGTTCACACGCCCGATGGACGAGGATTTGCACCTGTTCGATACGAATCCGGGAGCGATCCGTGCACAGGCTTACGATATCGTGCTTAACGGCTACGAAGTAGGCGGCGGTTCCCAGCGGATCTACAAACGTGATGTACAGGAAAAAATGTTCGAAGCGCTGGGCTTCACACCGGAAGTGGCCTACGAGAAATTCGGCTATCTGATGGATGCGTTCGAATACGGCACCCCGCCGCACGGCGGAATCGCTTTTGGTTTCGACCGTCTGGTGATGCTGCTGTCCGGCCGCACGAACCTGCGCGAAACGATTGCTTTCCCGAAAACGGCAAGTGCAACCGACCTGCTGATGGACGCTCCGTCCCCGGTAGATGCCGGACAGCTGGAGCAGCTGCATATCAAGCTGGCTCCAAAGCCGGAGAAAGCGAAAAACTAACTCAAAACCATGCTGCTGGAGCGGCTGCGTGCCGCTTCACCAGTCTCATAAAGGAGGCATGTATAACATGCTGCATCAGTTTTCCCGTACGGAACTGGCGATTGGACCGGAAGGTCTGGAGGTTCTGAAGAACAGCACGGTGGCCGTTCTGGGTATTGGCGGCGTCGGCGCCATGGCAGTGGAAGCCCTGGCCCGGACCGGAGTCGGACGCATCATCCTGATCGACAAGGATGCGGTGGATATCACCAACATCAACCGCCAGATCCATGCGCTTACAACGACGATCGGCCAGAAAAAAGCCGATTTGATGGTTGACCGTGTCAAGCTGATCAATCCGGAATGTGAAGCGATCGCACTGAATATGTTCTATACTGACGAAACCTATGAAGAGCTGTTCAAATACAAGCCGGACTTCGTCATCGATGCTTCAGATACCATTATCTACAAAATTCACCTGATCAAAGAGTGTCTGGCCCGGAAGATTCCGATGATTTCGAGCATGGGGGCAGCGAACAAAATGGATCCGACCCGCTTCAAGGTTGCAGACATTTCCAAAACGGAAATGGATCCGATTGCCCGCGTTATCCGCCAGAAGCTGCGTAAAGACGGCATCCGCAAAGGCGTGAAGGTTGTGTTCTCCACTGAGATTCCGGTGAAGCCGCGTGTCGATGTCACCGAGCAGATCGTGCCTGCAGATGCACCGGACAGACGCAAAGCGAAGCAGCCGCCGGCAAGCAACTCGTTCGTGCCGCCTGTGGTCGGTCTTATCATGGTCAGCGTTGCTGTAAATGATCTCCTGGAAGCCTGCGGTGTTAACCTGTAATCAGGCATTGGCTGGCCGGATCAAGTGCAAGACATAAACAATGGATAAGGGGCGTAAGCAGCCGGGTTGCCGGCTGCGCGCCCTTTTATTGAGAATACGGAATCGGGAAAGCTGATTATGAAGCGCAGAAACCGGGTAATAGCCGCTGCCTGGAACTTAACATCAGTGGAGGTTTGTTATGAATTCGAATTTTTGGCGAAATAGCGTAGGGCTGGAGCCCGGCGATAACTGGAAACGGGAATGGGCCGCGGGAATCCTGTCGTATTTTGCTTCAGTATATATTGTAATGGTCAATGCAGCGATTCTGCATGATGCAGGGATGCCGCTGCGGGCGGGCATGGTGGCTACACTGCTGACCGCGATTACAGGCTGCCTGCTCATGGCCTTCGGCGGTAAAACACCGATCGTCGTCGTGCCGGGCATGGGCATTAACGCTTTTTTCACCTATACGCTTGTGCATTCCATGAAGCTGGATTGGCGCGAGGCGCTCGCTGTTGTTGTTGTAACCGGCGCATTGTTCGCCATAGTGGCCTTTACCTCACTCTATAGAATCCTCAGCGACGCCATTCCGCATAATCTGCAGCATGCCATCACTGTCGGGATCGGCCTGTTCCTGACCTTTATCGGCCTGCAAAAAAGCGGGATTGTCATTGCCCACCAGACCACCTTTGTAGCCATCGGGCATTTCAGTGATCCGGCAGTAATTACCTCTGTGCTCACTCTTATTCTTGCACTGGTGCTGTTCATCCGCGGTACGCGCGGCGGGCTGCTGATCAGTATGGCTGCCGGCACCGGTCTGGCTTATCTTCTCGGGGCTGCCCATGCGCCGGCTAAAGCGGAATCCGGGCATGTATTCACCGGGTATGGCGATGTGTTCGCCAGTTTTGACCTCAGCGGAATCCTCAGTCTGGTCTTCTGGATTGCGGTATTTTTGCTGCTGCTGATTGTTGTGTTTGAAAATATCGGCCTGATCTCTTCCCAGACGCTGATGGCCGGACGTCCGGAACGCTTCAAAAGCAGCCTGCGGGCGCTTTCTGTAGCCAATATCGCTGCAGGCCTGTTCGGCAGCAGCCCTGTTGTTGCAGCTGCAGAATCTACTGCAGGTATCGCTGCAGGCGGAAAGTCGGGGCTGACCTCTCTGGTCACGGGGCTCCTGTTCGGCGCCACCTTCCTGTTCATTCCGCTGCTGGCCTATGTGCCGGACAGTGCAATCGCCCCGATTCTGATCGTGATCGGCGGACTTATGGTGCAAAACGTACGTGAGATGGATCTTGGTGACATGACGGAGCTGTTTCCGGCATTCCTGGTCATGGTGATGATCCCCTTCACTTACAGCATTGTGGACGGTATGGCTTTTGGTTTCATCACTTACCCGGTCCTGAAGCTGGCTACGGGCAGAGGGAAGGAAGTTCCGCCTGCGCTCTACGGCATCGCCGGTTTGTTCGTGGCGAATTTTATTTTGCATGCTTTTATGGGTTAGCCCAAGCAGGCGATTAGATAATTCTGGATTTTGCGGGATAGTTGTGCTATGATGAGTATCCTTTTTGTGCTTGACATTTACGGGCATAATCACGGAAATCAGGCTTTTATCACTTTTAGGAGGTAACTGAAATTGGAAGACAACTTTCAAAGTGCCTATCAAGAGGAAGAAGACAGGCTGAACCAGGCACTGGCCGAGATTGATTCGACGCTGGAGAAGCTCCGCAGTATTCCTGTGTATACCGGACACGAGTATACGGAACAGGTGCTGGAGGATTCTAGAGAACAGCGGCGCAAAAATCTTGCCAAGCTCAGGCAGGAGCCTTATTTCGGACGGCTTGATTTCCAGGGCAGTGACGAGGATGAACGCAAGGCACTTTATATCGGCAAAATCGGTGTAGACCGCGAACAGGTAAGCGACCGTCCGCTAGTCATTGACTGGCGTGCACCGGTCGCAAGCCTGTTCTATTCGTTTACCGGCGGCAGTGAGCCGGCTTCGTATGAAGCGCCCGAGGGACTGATTGAAGGGCTGGTCTACCTCAAACGCAACGTCGTCATCCGCAAACAGATTCTGGAACGGGTAGCGGATACCTATAACAGGGAGAGCGACGCCCCGGCAGTATCGGATGAATTTCTGGTGTACCGGCTGGGAGAGAACAAGGATAACCGGCTCCGCGATATCGTCTCGACGATCCAGGAGGAGCAGGACAAAATTATCCGGGCAGCCAAGAACACGGCATTAATTATCCAGGGTGTGGCGGGAAGCGGTAAAACAACGGTTGCCCTGCACCGGCTGGCCTTTTTGCTGTATCAGTACAAGGACCAGGTATCGGCTGAGAAAATGATTATTTTTGCCCCAAACCGGATGTTTCTGGACTATATCTCAGATGTGCTGCCGGAACTTGGTGTAGGCAATATTGCCCAGAGCACATTCCCTGACTGGGCGGCAGATGTACTGGGCCTCACACTGCCCGGGCAGAATACGGAGGAGACGCTGAACCGCTGGTTCGAGCGGGAAGGCGGCATGCCGGAGATTACAGAAGAAACACCGGGCCGCTTCAAGGGCTCTACGGCACTTATGGGCATCATCGAAGCGGCGGTCAAGCTGCTGGAGAACGGTGCGGTGCCGGAAGGCGACTTCAGTCCATGGGAAGGTGCAGTTCTGCGCCGCCAGGTGATTCTGCGCTGGCATAATGAGGAGTACGCCCCCTATCCGCCGGCCAAACGCAAGGAACGTGTAATGGCCCGGATACACCGCTGGATTGAGATGGAGCTGAAGAAAAGCCCTTCGGCAGCAGCGCTGAAGGACCGCAAGAAAAAGGGAGCTTCCCGTGAGAAGGCGTATAGCGCCAAGTGGCCCAAGTACGATCCGCTGACGATCTACAAGCAAATTTTCCGTGCAGTGAAGGTGCCGGAGGATTGGCCTGCCGAAGCGTCAGAATCCATTCCGCAGAGTGTGCTGAAGGAGACGGCCAAGGATCTTAAAAAGGGCATTGTCCGCGAAGAAGATCTGCCATCGCTGCTCTATATTCATTACCTGCTGAACGGCAATGAAGGCACTGACCGCTTTGACCATATCGTAATCGATGAAGCGCAGGATTTCTCGCCTTTTCAGATTGCGGTGCTGGATTTGTATGTGCGCGGGCATTCCTTCACCATTCTGGGCGATCTGTCTCAGGGTATTCATGCTTATAAAGGTGTCCATGAATGGGAGGAGATGCAGTCGCTCTTTGCTTCCGAACATACGGCATATCACGCACTCACACGAAGCTACCGCTCGACGATGGAAATCATCGAATTTGCCAACGGCATTCTCTCTTCGGGCGTACGCAGTCCGCTGTTAGCCGTACCGGTGTTCCGCAGCGGGAATCCGGTCCGCCTGATCGCTTACGGAGACAAGCTGCCTGCAGAGGCAGCCGCAAGCGGGAATAAGCGGACGGACGCCGTCAGAACGGCTCTTGGGGCCCTCTCCGGGCGGGAATACCGGACCGTAGCTGTTCTTACCCGCAGTCTGCGGGAAGCGCAGGAGCTGTACGGAGAGCTTGCCGGGCATTTTGACGATATCCATCTTATTGACGGCAGCATGACTGAATACCTCGGCGGCTTGTCTGTTCTGCCGGTGTATTTGTCGAAGGGCCTGGAATTTGATGCCGTTATTCTTGCTGATGCTGATGAGGATCACTATGGTGCTGCAGCCTGGGATGCCAAGCTGATGTATGTCGGCTGTACCCGGGCGCTTCATGAGCTATGGCTGCTGAGCGGCAGCGGACTTCCTCCGTATATACAGCCTTCAGGAGAGGAAACGGTAACCGGCTGGCCTGGTGGAGAACAGTTATAACTGTTCTTGCACTTGTAACTCACCCCCCGGTATGGCTTAATAATAAGTGTCCGGCCGGGCGAGATTACTTCTGGAAGGAGGCTGATTGAAATGATTTCAGTATACGAGGTGGTTTCCGTCTAAGACGGAAATCCGTTTAACCCGAGGAGGCCGTGAGGCCTCCTTCTTTACAAAAAAGGATTTGATCCCATGAACTCTCGGGCTGGAGCCGCCAGCTATTTCCATCTAAATGTAGACGCTACCACCAGGTTTTTATATAATGAACGTACTGATTTACCAAATATGAACTGAGGAAAGGAGGCAGGTGACGTGATTATTACTTTTGATGCATTCGCCGGATCTCAAGGAACACACCTGTTGAAGGAGGAAACAAAGCGTGAGCTATGTAAATGGAAAGGATGTGCTCCCCCCGGGTCTGCTGGAAGAGCTTCAGGGATACATCCAGGGTGAACTGCTCTACATACCCAAGAAAAGTGAGCAGAGGGTAAGATGGGGCGAGAACAGCGGTTCCCGGCAGGAAATTGCCAGCCGCAACAAAGAAATCTACTGCAGCCACAGCAAAGGCTGCTCGGTCAACGAGCTGCAGCAGCGATACCACTTATCCGAAGAAAGCATCCGCAAAATCATCTCAAAAATGCGGCTGGCCATGAACCGCTAGCCTGGAAATTTGAATAAAGAGCATGGCTCCGCCAAACGCGCGAGGTCATGCTCTTTTTAAATGTGGAACAGTGCGGCTCAGATAACCCTTTGTCAGATGACCCGGGGATACCTGCGCGGTGGCCCATTCTACTCGTTATTTCGCACACATTGGGCTCGTTGCCTGTGCGGTGGCCTATTGTACTCGATATTTCGCATACATTTGGCTCGTTTACCTGTGCGGTGGCCTATTGTACTCGATATTTCGCATACATTTGGCTCGTTGCCTGCATGGTGGCCTATTGTACTCGATATTTCGCATACAACTGGCTTGTTTACCTGTGCGGTGGCCTATTGTACTCGATATTTCGCATACATTTGGCTCGTTGCCTGCACGGTGGCCTATTATACTCGATATTTCGCATACAACTGGCTCGTTTACATACATGGTGGCCCATTGTACTCGATATTTCGCATACAACTGGCTCGTTTACCGACATGGTGGCCTATTGTACTCGAAATTTCGCATACATTTGGCTCGTTGCCTGCACGGTGGCCCATTGTACTCGAAATTTCGCACACATTTGGCTCGTTTACCTGCGCGGTGGCCTAATGTACTCGATATTTCGCATACATTTGGCTTGTTTACCTGCGCGGTGGCCTATTATACTCGAAATTTCGCATACATTTGGCTCGTTTACCTGTGCGGTGGCCTATTGTACTTGATATTTCGCATACATTTGGCTCGTTTACCTACATGGTGGCCCATTGTACTCGTTATTTCACACACATTTGGCTCGTTGCCTGCACGGTGGCCTATTGTACTCGAAATTTCGCACATTTTTAATAGACCGGCAAGGCAAGTGGAATTTCTCCAACTAATTCTCCGGAAAATACTCATGTTACAATTCTTGTGGGAAAAACTCCACTTAAATGTGCTGGGTTAGTCTCCAAAGGCCTTTGTCGGCCCGAATAAATGGAGAATTTCCAACTATAGGTCAAAAATAATGAAAACAAGAATTAGATGGAGAAATTCCAACTAAGCGCCGCAGGTTCCCGGTAATACAGGCTTTTTCATGACCTCTGCTACAACCTCTGCCACGACCTCTCCGCAATCTTTGGCACAATCTCTGCCGCAACCTCTGCCACAACCTCTCCGCAATCTCTGTTCCCACCTCTGCCCTAACCTCTGCCCTAACCTCTGCCACATCGTTTACCCCAACCCATACTGATCCAAGGAGAGGTAAGTAATGCCCATAATTAATTTCCATAATTAATTTCCATAATTAATTTCCATAATTAATGCCCATAGTCGATGAACCTCCACGAACCCTGTAAATTTCCGCGGCTGTTTATCCTCTCTTGCCGCAGTATGGTATGATAGGAAGAGTGTGTATCAGGTGATTTCTATAAGATTAAGCAAGGAAGTGGAATTATGGATTTATTCTCGATCGGGGAGGATTCGGGAAGCGGCCGGCTGCTGGCAGACCGCATGCGCCCGGAGAATCTTGATGAATATATCGGCCAGGAGCATATTATCGGACCCGGCAAGCTGCTGCGCAGAGCGATTGAAGCAGACCAGGTCTCATCCATTCTGCTCTACGGGCCTCCAGGCTGCGGCAAAACTACGCTGGCACATATTATTTCTCATCACACGAAGGCTGACTTTGTCCGGCTAAATGCGGTGGAAGCGTCGGTAAAAGATGTGCGGGAGGTCATCGAGCGCGCCCAGAGCAATAAGTCGTTGTACGGTACGAAGACGATTCTGTTTCTGGATGAGGTGCACCGTTTTAACAGCTCACGGCAGGATGCGCTGCTGCCTGCTGTTGAGAAGGGAACCATTATTTTTATTGGAGCGACCACGGAAAATCCGTTCCATTATGTCAACGGGGCGCTTATGAGCCGCTCTACGCTGTTCCAGCTGGAATCGCTGACCAGTGAGCACAGCCTGATGGCGATGCGCCGGGCACTTGCCGATGAAAAGCGCGGGCTTGGCTTCATGCGGCTGCAGGCCGATGAAGATGCCCTGCAGCACATTGCGGCCATGGCTAACGGTGATATCCGCCGGGCACTGAATGCGCTGGAGCTGGCGGCCATGACTACGGCGCCGGAGCCGGACGGCAGCGTACACATCACACTTGCAGTCGCCGAGGAGTCGATCCGCCGCCCGATAGTCAAAGCGGATGAATCGACGCAATATGATGTGCTGTCCGCTTTTCACAAAAGCATCCGCGGCTCCAGTGACGCCGCGCTGTTCTGGTTCCTGTATGCCGTTGAGAAGCTCGGCATGGACCCGATGACCTTCATCCGCCGGCTGATTGCCGCCAGCAGCGAGGACATCGGCCTGGCCAACCCGCAGGCGATGGTCCAGGCCGTCAGCGCGCTGGAGGCTTACCGCAACAACGGCTGGCCGGAGGCGAAGCTGAACATTGCCCAGGCGATCTTGTTCGCCGTAGAAAGTCCAAAATCAAACGCCGTGTACATGGCGATTTCGAATGCAATGGACAGCATTGAAGAGCTGAAGTCTGCAGAAGTGCCGCTGCATCTGCGGGATACGCACTACAAAGGCTCAGCGGCGCTTGGCCATGAGGGCTACCAGTATCCGCATAACTTTCCCGGTCATTACGTCAAGCAGGATTACCTGCCCAAGAAGATCGCCCGGCGGGTCTTTTATCAGGCTACAGAGCAGGGGAATGAGGCCAAAATCCGCCATAACCAGTCTCTGCGCCGCGGACAATAGTCCGTCAGGCTGTGAAAAATTATATATTAATATTTAGAAAACCGTCAGTCCTGTTTACTAGGGGATTTGGCGGTTTTTTTATCATATTTGGTCATTTTGTGTCATTTAATATAACATATAAAGCATTTTCTTAATAAAATCATTGCTAATTTACCATGAGTCAATTAGAATAAACTCTAACATTCAGGGATTTATTCCAAATAACCCCTAATTTTAATTATTTATCTCAAACTAAAGTTATGTTATCTAACATTTAGCTCACCTGTTTTAAAAAATCATAAGGTTAGGGTGATGAATTTGAGCGAAGACTTGCTGCGGATTGAGCATTTAACGACATCCTTCAAGATTGCAGATGATTATTATGCTGCAGTCGACGATGTGACGCTCACGGTGAAGAAGAATGAAATACTGGCGATTGTAGGGGAATCCGGTTCCGGCAAGAGTGCACTGGCCTTCTCTATTACCGGTCTGCACACCAAGGCCAGGATTGAAGGTCATGTGTACTACAAGGGACAGGACATTGTGAATATGCCTCCGGGTGCACTCAACAAAATCCGCGGCAAAGAAATGTCGATGATCTTTCAGGATCCTCTAGCCGCTCTGAATCCTCTGATGATTATAGGCCGGCAGATTGAGGAGGTGCTGCTCCTTCATGATTCCGCCCTGTCCAAGAAGCAGAGGAAAGAGAGAGTCCTGGACCTGCTGAACAAAGTGGGCATTCCCCGCCCCGAGCATACATACCAGCAGTACCCTTATGAATTATCAGGCGGAATGCGCCAGCGGGTTATTATCGCAATTGCGATTGCGAACGGGCCGCAGCTGCTCATTGCCGATGAACCAACTACAGCACTCGATGTGACAATCCAGCTGCAGATTCTCGAGCTGATCCGGAAGCTTAAGCAGGATATGGAAGCCGGAATTATCCTTATTACTCATGATCTCGGTGTAGTCAGTGAAATGGCAGACCGGGTAGCCGTAATGTACGCAGGACAGATTGTGGAAATTGCCGATATCTATACGCTGACCTCCAACCCGCAGCATCCGTACACCAGATCCTTGTTCAACTCCATTCCAACAGCCGGCAGTGTGAAGTCCAGACTTCATGTCATCCAGGGAATTGTGCCGTCACTCAAAAATCTGCCGAGGTCGGGCTGCCGTTTCTCTTCCAGAACCCCCTGGATTGATGCCTCGGCCCATGAGCAGAATCCGCAGCTGCATGAAATTGCCCCAGGCCACTTTGTACGCTGCACCTGCTACAAAGATTTTCACTTCCCGGAGAGTATAGAGGAGGCTGGCAGCCATGGCACTGCTTGAAGTAAAGGATTTGCAAGTGCATTTTCCCGTAAGGGGCGGCATCTTCCGATGCAAGGTTAACGACATCAAAGCGGTCGACGGGGTGAATTTTGAGATTGAGGCCGGCCAGACCTACGGCCTTGTCGGTGAATCGGGTTCCGGCAAAACAACGACCGGCCGGGCAGTCATCGGGCTGAACCGGATTACAGGGGGCAGCATTCTTTTTGAAGGGACGGATCTGGCACTTCCGGGTTCACGTAAGGAAACCCATATCCGCCGGGATGTCCAGATGATTTTTCAGGATCCTTATTCATCACTTAATCCCAAAAAACGCGTCCTCGATATCATTGCCGAACCGCTGCGCAACTTTGACCGGCAGTCTCCGCAGGAAGAGAGACGCAGGGTTCAGGAACTGCTGGAGCAGGTGGGGCTGGGGCCGGACAACATCTACAAATATCCGCATGAATTCTCCGGGGGCCAGCGCCAGCGGATCGGCATTGCCAGAGCGATTGCGCTGAAGCCGAAGCTGATTATTGCCGATGAGCCGGTGTCCGCGCTGGATGTGTCGGTGCAGGCCCAGGTGCTTAATTTTTTGAAGGATATCCAGAAGGAATTAAATCTGACTTACCTGTTCATCAGTCATGATCTTGGGATTATCCGGCATATGTGCGACCATATCGGCATTATGTACAGGGGGCGTTATGTCGAACAGGGAACACCTGAGGATATTTTTGACAATCCCCGCCATATTTATACGAAACGTCTGATCGCAGCCATACCGGACATTGACCCCTGGAAGCGTGAAGAGCGGAGCAGGTTCCGCCAGTCCGTAAGTGCAGAGTACGAGGACGCCTATGGGAGTTATTTTGACAGCGACGGTTTGGCCTATCCCTTAAAGCCTGTGTCCGATACTCATTTGGTGGCCATGCCCGAGAAAGGTTGAGACGTTATGTGGAAGATTATTGCACGAAGACTGCTGATTATGATTCCTCAAGTATTCCTGCTTAGTATTCTGGTATTTCTTATGGCAAAAGCAATGCCCGGGGATGCGCTCACCGGTATGCTTGATCCCAATATTGATCCGGCCTCCATCGAGGCGATGAGAGAACGGCTGGGCCTTAACAATCCTTGGCACATCCAATATTGGGACTGGATCACCAAGGCGCTGCAAGGCGACCTCGGGCAATCCTTCCGTTTCAAAATGCCTGTAACAGAGCTCATCGGACAACGGCTGATGAATACGCTCTGGTTATCGGTGGCCACTCTGATTCTGACTTATCTGATCGCGATTCCTCTCGGAATTATAAGCGGGCGCTTCAACGATACCTGGGGCGACCGGCTGATTACGGGATATACCTACATCGGCTTTGCCGCACCGCTGTTTATCGTTGCTCTGCTGATGTTATGGGCCTTCGGCTTTTACTTCAGCTGGTTCCCGACTGGAGGGAGTGTAGCTCCCGGTGAGGTTCCCGGAACGTTAGGCTATGTGCTGAGCAAAATTTATCATCTGCTGCTGCCGGCGCTTTCGATTGCACTGATTACCACGGTCGGAACCGTCCAGTACCTGCGGAATGAAATCATTGATACGAAGCAGAAGGACTATGTTCTTACAGCGAGGGCCAAAGGCGCTCCGGAATCACGGATCTACAACCGGCATATTCTCCGGAACTCCCTGCTGCCGATTGCCGCTTTTTTCGGATATGAGCTTACCGGGCTGATTGGCGGAACGATCTTTGTGGAGAGCATCTTCAGTTATCCCGGCATGGGGCAGCTGTTCCTGGGCTCGATTGTCATCCGTGACTTCAGTGTCGTTACAGCGCTTGTGCTGCTCTATGGCATAGCTTCCATTGTCGGTTCCCTGCTCTCGGACATCATATTAGGCATTGTGGATCCCCGTATCCGGATTAAATAACGATCAGAACTTTGTTGAGGTGAATGTTATGGCAAAATCAAGCCCCGGGCTGCAGCTCCCGTTGGAGACCGATAAAAGCCCGTCCGGATGGACCATTCTCTGGCGGGAAATTTTCAGGGATAAGCTGGCACTCTGCTCCCTGATCTTTATGGCTGCTGTGATATTGGGAGTGTTCGGTGTAGCGCTGTTTCTGGATCAGGAGCAGATTGTAACCGTTGATTTATTCGCTTTGTATGAAAAGCCTTCGGCCAAGTTCTGGCTTGGCACCGATTATGGCGGGCGTGATGTGTTCGGCCAGCTCATTATCGGGACCCGCAATTCCCTGAGCGTAGCCATTCTGGTCACCCTGATGACAGGTGTTATCGGTATATTGGTAGGGCTGATCTCAGGTTACTTCGGCGGAATTGTCGACAATATTTTCATGCGGTTTGTGGACTTCTTTATGATTCTTCCCATGCTGATGATTGTCATTGCTTTTGTAACGGCGGTGCCCAAATACAATACCGTGTCTTTCTCACTCATTATGACTGCATTTCTGTGGATGGGGATTGCCAGGCTGATCCGCTCCAAAACGCTGCAGGAAAGGGAGCTGGAGTACGTTCAGGCCTCAAGAACGCTGGGCTCCTCCCATCTTCAGATCATTTTCAAGCAGGTGCTTCCGAATCTCAGCTCCATCATTATCGTTACAATGACCCTGAATCTCGCTGCCAATATCGGCCTGGAATCAGGCCTGTCCTTCCTTGGCTTCGGCTTTCCCGAAAGTACGCCCAGTCTCGGAACTTTAGTCAGCTACGCACGGAACCCGCAGACCCTGGAGTCCAGATGGTGGATATGGTTACCTGCATCACTGCTGATCCTGGTATTGATGTTGAGTATAAATAATGTCGGTCAGGCGCTGAAGCGTGCGACGGACGCAAGACAAAGAAAAGGATAATAAGGGAGGAAGAAACAAGTATGAGAAAAAGAAGATCCGGAAAGACAATGCTCGCCAGCCTGCTGCTTGTCCTGTCACTTGCGGTCACCGCCTGCAGCTCAGGTAACAACACCAATGAAGCTGCTGAACCGTCGGCTGCGCCTACCACGGAAGCGGCGGCTACCACAGCTCCAACGGAAGCGCCGGCAGCGGAAGACGGGCTGTACAACATCGCAGATTTCAGTAATGTGAAGACGAATCAGGGTGAGGCTATAGAAGGCGGCACCCTCAACTTTGGACTTGTATCCGATACTCCTTTTGAAGGAACACTCAACTTTAACTTTTATTCGGGCGCTCCGGATGCAGAGGTACTTGACTGGTTTGACGAAGGCCTGCTGACCTGGGATAAAAACTACGTGTATACCAATGACGGCGCAGCTACCTATGAAGTCTCTGAAGACGGCCGTACCTTTACCTTTACGATCCGCGACAATGTGAACTGGCATGACGGAAAGCCGGTTACCGCAGAGGATTGGCTGTTTGCGCACGAAGTCATCGGTAACCCGGCTTACGACGGCCCGCGTTACGGCTCGGACTTCACCAACATTGAAGGGATGGAAGCCTACCATGCCGGTACAGCCAAGACCATTTCCGGGATCAAGGTGCTGAGTGAGAAGCAGCTGGAGATTACTTATGTAAAGTCCACTCCGTCCCTGCTGACAGGCAGTATCTGGACTTATCCGCTGGCTAAGCATATTTTCGGCGGCATGGATGTAGCCAAAATCTCGGCCTCCCCGGAAGTGCGCCAGAAGCCGATCGGCTTTGGTCCGTTTAAAGTGGAAAGCATCGTACCTGGTGAATCCGTAGTATTTGTGAAGAATGAGGATTACTGGCGCGGCGCTCCGAAGCTGGACAAAGTCATTCTGAAGGTGGTCGCTCCAACGACAGTTGTGCAGGAGATCAAAGCCGGAAATATCGACCTGGTAGACAGCTTCCCGATTGACCAGTTCCCCGATAACTCCAGCCTGTCCAACGTTGAATATCTCGGTGCAATTGACCGTGCTTATACTTACATCGGCTTCAAGCTCGGCAAATGGGATGCGGCGAATAAAGTGGTGGCACCGGATCCAAATGCAAAGATGGCGAATGTAGCTTTACGAAAAGCAATGTGGCAGGCTGTGGATAATGATGCCGTCGGCAAAAAGTTCTATCATGGCCTGCGCTGGAATGCGACGACGCTGATCCCGCCATCCCATCCGGAATTCCACGATGCCAGCAACCCGGGGATAACCTATGATCCGGAAGCAGCGAAGCAAACGCTGGAGGATGCAGGCTTTAAGCTGGACGGGGATTTCCGGACCAATCCGGACGGCACCCCGCTGACGATTAACTTTATCTCCATGACCGGTTCGGATATTGCCGAGCCGCTGGCCCAATATTATGTGCAATCCTGGAAAGCGATCGGCCTCAATGTCACGCTGGAAATGGTAGAGTTCAACACCTTCTATGACCGTGTAGGCAGCAGCGGGGAAGACGATCCTTCTGTTGACGTATACCAAGGCGCGTGGACCGTCGGTATTGACGTGGACCCGCAAGGACTCTACGGCCGCGATGCCATTTATAACTTCCCGCGTTATGCGAATGATGAAAATGACCGCCTGATGAAGGAAGGCGTCTCAGAAGCTGCATTTGATGTAGAGAAGCGTAAGGAAATCTACAAGGAATGGCAGCAGCTGATGATTGAAGAAATCCCTGTATTCCCGACGCTTTACCGCGCAGCGCTCGTTCCGGTTAACAACCGCGTGCTGAACTATGCGATTGGTGATGGAACGGAGATGTACAAAAACGAAATTGCCCTGTCTGCTGATAAGGGAATTGCGGCGGAGTAAGAATATCTTCTTGCAGCATAGGTATGCAGAGTAAGAATATCTTCTTGCAGCATAGGTATGCATAGTAAAAACTCCTTCCGGTTACAAGCCGAAAGGAGTTTTTGTGCTGCCGTTATATTATGCGACTATTTCCGGCTCCAATCCATCGCCTCACGCGCACCGGAACCCGTTGATTACTTGGCAGCTAACGGACTACAGATCCGTTATTCTGCCCTAGAGGTGTGTTTAAGAATTCTAACGGACCTTAGGTACGTTATTTCATCCCAAAGGGCATATTTTGTCCAATATTTGGTGGAATAAAGGAACCTCGGTCCGTTAGCGGTGTAACTGGCGCAATTTCCGGCAAATAACGGACGCAGTGTCCGTTAGCATGAGAAAGAGGGCGGACGGAGGCACTCTTCAAGCAGTTTACAGCTGCACAAGCGGTGTTACCTTCTTGGCAGCTTCAATCGTTCCGCCTCCGAGGCACTTGTCGCCCTGATAGAAAACAACAGCTTGACCTGGCGTAATAGCCTTCTGCTGTACATCGAACACCACTTGTACAGTTCCATCTTCAAGCGCTGTCAGGGTAACCCCCTGATCAGGCTGGCGGTAGCGGAACTTGGCGGTGCACTTCAGCGGGCTGTTACCCAGCGTGCCTTCTTCGATCCAGTTCACACCGGAGGCAATCAGGCTGGTGGAATAGAGGCTTGGATGCTTGTCTCCCTGCACTACATACAGGATGTTGCGCTCCAGGTCCTTCTCCGCCACAAACCACGGCTCGCCCGTACCGGAGCCGCCAATACCCAGGCCTTGACGCTGGCCCAGCGTGTAGTACATCAGGCCTTCGTGGCGGCCTTTGACTTCGCCTGTAGCGATGTCAACCATATCGCCGGTTTGGGCCGGCAGATACTGGCTGAGGAATTCTCGGAAGTTACGCTCTCCGATAAAGCAGACGCCGGTGCTGTCTTTTTTCTTGGCGGTATAGAGTCCGGCTTCCTCGGCAATTCTCCGCACCTCAGGCTTCGGCAGGTGGCCGATCGGGAACATGGCCTTGGACAGCTGGTATTGATTCAGGGCATTCAGGAAGTAGGTCTGGTCCTTGTTGCTGTCCACGCCGCGCAGCAGCTTGAACACGCCGTCTTCCTCAATGACACGGGCGTAATGCCCGGTGGCTACATAATCTGCACCCAGCTGCAGCGCCTTGTTCAGGAATTCCCCGAACTTGATCTCACGGTTGCACATGACATCCGGATTAGGCGTCCGGCCGGCCTTATATTCGTCGAGGAAATAAGAAAATACTTTATCAAAGTATTCCTTCTCGAAATTTACGGTATAGTAGGGAATGTCGATCTGCTCGCATACGCGGCGGACATCCTCAGCATCGGTCTCGGCTGTACATACGCCAAATTCATCGGTATCGTCCCAATTCTTCATAAAGATGCCGATGACGTCATAGCCCTGCTGCTTCAGCAGGAGCGCTGTAACGGAGGAGTCTACCCCTCCGGACATCCCGACGACGACACGTATATCCTGGTTTGCCTTTGTCATCGTAATCACCATTTTCTATGCACAAAATACCGGTATTCACACTGAACACCCGGCTCATTCTGTATTATAACATACCTGTCTACCCTAAACCTGCTATGAGCACGGAAAAATGTTGCCGATATAGCGGCAAATTTACATTTTGTCCACCGCAGACGAACATTCTTGCAAAAAATTACGTTTTCTTCTCCAAATGTCTCCTAGGATATGATAACATAAACTGAGAGCAAACATCGGAATACGTTGATATGATATATCTTATGTCTTACCAGCCCATACTAATTCCTATAGCCCAGCAACTAAACCGAAAGAGGTGCCCCTTTGAAAATATCGACAAAAGGACGTTACGGATTAACCATTATGATGGAGCTTGCCATGAAATTTGGTGAAGGTCCAACCTCACTTAAAAGCATCGCCGAGAAAAACGGCCTGTCCGAGCATTATCTGGAACAGCTTATTGCTCCGCTGCGCAACGCCGGACTTGTAAAAAGTATCCGCGGAGCCTACGGGGGCTATATCCTCTCGCGTGAAGCGGCTACAATTACCGCCGGTGATATCATCCGCGTGCTGGAAGGCCCGATTTCCCCGGTCGACTTTACCGAAGAAGATGATCCGGCCAAGCGCGATCTCTGGCTGCGCATCCGCGACAGCATCGCCGATGTCCTGGATTCCACGACATTATCCGACCTGATTAATTTTAAAGAAGAGAGCTTGGCGGATAATTATATGTTTTATATTTAACAGGAGCTTCACTGTTTCGAACGAATTCTTTTTAACCCGTCCTCCTCAATAAATTGGGGAGGACTCCTCTATGTTCTCCTTCTTTTCGAACAGGCCCGCCCTTATGGATCTAACCTGCTGCCCTTACTTTTCCTCAAAAACATATACGATGACACTTTTGTCCATTTCGAACATCCAATCCAGATAAATGCCGACAAGCCGGCGCCCTAGTATTATCGGAATATTACCTTCTTCGATGATCCGTGTCTTTTCTAATGCTCTTTTTGCTTTCCGCAAAGCACCTTCTCCATCGAGTTTTACCAGGTATTTTTCAATTTCAATTAACAAACCTTCCCGGACGACTACCAGCGTATTGTTATCTGCCCAAAAAGAGAAAGTGGAGTCCGGCACCTTTTCAACTTCGTATGTAATTTTAGATATTTGAAAGTGAACCTCATCTTTACCGGGGTAGTAGTCTTCATTAAGTCGGTAGTTATTATCCTTTATAAGACCCACAATAACCCCTGATAAATTATTATCATCCCAGTCGTAATAAAAACTATCAAACTCTATATCTGAAAATGTTTTTAGTTCCTTCATAAAGTCAGGCAGTAAATAGTCCATAATAAGTTCGCTTGTTGATCGCAGCGCATCGTTATCTTTCGTGACGACCAGATTTTCCATAATCTTTCCCATGAATCTTTCCAGTCGGATAATAAGGCAGCGGTTCTCCAGAATGACATGAACATCCTCCGGCTTATCTCCAAAACTGGCGGCAAAAATTTCTTTGATGACAGATTCGATTTTTAGACTAGTCGTGCTGTGGCTCATGTTAACCTCCATTCTTAGGCGCAGTATTATATTTAAAACGGCCTAAAAAATATATACCGTATCTTCACCAAAGTAATCAGAAAATAAACAAGCCACAGCTAAAACCTGGTCAATATAGGTTTGTCTCCAATCCATTGCCTTTCTCTCAGCATACTCTATCAGTATAAAACAAAGAGGAGGCAGATTGAATGGCAACGATCATTGATATTGGAAGCAGTACAGCGTCTACGGGAAGCCAGACCATTTCTATTCCTATTCTGACGCCGGCCCAAAATTTAATTCTGGCAGAGTTTGGACTGGCTACGGTTACAGGCGGAAGTGTGCAGTTAAATGCAAACGTCGGTTTCCAGACGACTTTGGGGGTTCCAAGCGTAGTGTTTACGTTATACCGGGATGGTCAACCCATCTATAATGTAGGCTCAAGCGGTCTTTCAGTTCTGGCTATACAGCCGATATCCCTTTCATTTCTGGACCGGAACGTTCCGCCCGGGTATCATGCTTATTCCTTGGGAGTGGCTAATAACAGTCTCAACGTTTTGCTCAACACAGCGAGTGTTACAGGGCCTGCGACATTTTCCGGGATATCGATTGGTTAAATAATATATAATAACCCGCCAGGCAAAGCCTGACGGGTTATTATCCTTGCTCTCAAAGCAGATTAGTATGGAACTCTTGAAATACATCTGGATAGAGCCATCCTTAAGAGCTGCTGGTCGTAGATGCGGTACAAACGGTTTTGATCAATCAGCCATTCTGCAAACCCTGCTGCTTTGTGATAATTTTCAGGATCTTCCGGATTAACGGCGTATTCAGCTAACTTAACCAATAGACCATATTCCTCATCAGATAATTGAATGCCCAGTTGGGAAAGTTGTCTTTGACGGATTCTTCGTGCCGAATCGTCCTGTATTACCCGGTGCTTATTGGATACTTGTCCCTCATGTGGACGATAGTACATTAAATTATGGGGGATATTTGCGAATTGGGCACATGTGGCGAGTCTGTTCCACAGTTCATAATCTTCTGCATGCGGATAATTATAATCATAGCGGACCCCGAGACGGTCTATAGAACTCCGCCGCATCATTACAGAAGGGTGGAGTATGCAGCTGTGAAACAACAGCCAGACCTTGATTTCTTCGTGATGCATCGGATTGATTTTGACAGGTCCCAGATAGTTTGTTGTATACCCCGTACCGCAGAGATCTATATGGGGATTTTGATCCATGAAATAAGCCTGCACTTCAAAACGGTTCAGAGCAGCCACGTCATCACTGTCCATCCGGGCGATGTACTCACCTTGGGCCAGATCCATCCCCTGATTAAGTGAAGTGACTATACCCGTGTTGTTGGCATGAAAAATCTTTTTCACCCTGGCGTCTCTTATTTCGTGAATGATTCCTGTCGACCCGTCAGTGGAACCGTCATCAATAATGATTAATTCCAGGTCATTTAACGTTTGCCACAAAATGCTGTTCACAGCTTCCTGTAAATACACAGCATTATTGTAGACAGGCATAATTACAGATATTCTTGGCAACTGTATTCCTCCTAATGTCAGCGTGTCTCATGCCATATATATGATGAGACAAACGGATAAGCGACAAGAAGAGAAAGAAAAGGCATATGATCCGTGTGTAATAGCTGATAAGATATTTGAGTATCTGCTCAAACGCCCAAGCGCACAACGATTTTCTGCATAATTTAAGGTGTATTCTACTTCAAGGAGGAATGACCTTATGGGTGAAAATGTAGCAGGCTACGGCGGCGGTTATGGCGGAGGAGTATGGACTTCTACGGGTGCAATTCTGGTTTTGTTTATTCTGCTCGTGATTATCTCCAAAACCATTTTGCTGTAAGTGTAAGTTCTTCCTGAGCTTCGGCATGTGTCCTCCAGCCTGCAGGCTGGAGGATTTTGTTTGTCCGGCAATCTTATTCTTTCTCTTTGCCGGCCTGCTTGATCAGCTCATAGGCGATATATCCGATCATTCCGAGGAACAATCCTGTACCGGCGATAATGTACACCATCGTGAATATTTTACCGAGAGCGGTCTGCGGTTCAAAGGTCGGATGGCCCAAGGTGCTGAGCGTGGTAACACAGAAATACAGGGCATCAAGGACCGGAAGCCCCTCCTGCTTCGTATAAAAAACAGTTCCGGACAAAAGTGTCATCAGCACCAATACGAACAATGCCTGGAAGTTTTTACGCTTCAGCGCTCTCCATAGGCCTGTAAACAAACGTTTCAGGGTCAGCAGAAAAGAGATCATAACAGCCCCGCCTTTCTCTCATGATAGTCAAGCCTCTCTAATAAGCTCCTCATAGTCATTACGGACATTGCCGACCTCGGCCGATACCGGATAAGCCCGCATTTTTCTGGAATCATAAGGACGAAGAAGCTTCATTAAAGAAGGAACATCATGATTGCTGCGGTCGAGCCACTCGGCCTCTGCTTCCGGGTCCAGAATGACAGGCATACGGTCGTGAATATCAGCCATCAGCGTGTTGGGGGAAGTGGTTATAATGGTGCATGTACTCAGCCTATTGCCCTCCGCATCTGTCCAGATCTCATAGAGACCTGCCAGTGAAAATAGCTCCTTGTCCTTCAGTGTAATCCGCATCGGCTGTTTGGCTGCGCCCTGCACTTTCCATTCATAGAAACCGTCTGCCGGAATAATGCAGCGCCGCGAGCCGACCAGATTTTTGAAAGAGGGTTTCTCGAGCAGGGACTCTGCGCGTGCATTAATCATTTTGCTTCCGATTTTATCGTCTTTGGCCCAGGAAGGGACAAGTCCCCAGCGGAGTTCTCCAAGCTTGTTATGTCTGCCGTTATGGATGACAGCCGGAATATACTGCATCGGTGCAGCGTTGAATTTAGGCGCATAGCGGTCCATAGTACTGTCATCGATAAAATACCGCAGCATCAGCTCTTCTATAGTTACAGTTATAGTATACCTTCCGCACATTCTCTGTTTACCTCCTAAATATCTTCTATATAAAAGTAAACCATGGTTTACATGTAGGTTAACCTCATGCTATGCTCGGTCTACTTACGATTATATAGGAAACATTCAAAGATAGCGAAAAGAGTGCTGCCTCCAGACTGAAGAATTACAAATAAGGATAAAATGAATACAATATGTTACAATAATGTGTTATTTGACAGGTGGTAAATCACACAGCAGAGCTGTATAATCTAGTAGTCCTGTAAGAAAATCCTGAATTTCAAGAAGCGGAGAATACAATGATGAAGCCCATCTATTTGGATCACGCCGCCTCAACCCCGGTTCATCCGGAGGTGGCCAAGGTCGTATATCATATGCTGTTAGAAGAGTACGGCAATGCGTCCAGTGTACATACGTTCGGACGTTCCGCCAAAAAAATTGTGAATGGCGCGCGCGATACTATCGCGGGCTTTTTGGGCTGTGCGCCTGATGAGTGGGTGTTCACGAGCGGAGGCACAGAGAGTGATAATCTGGCGCTGTTTGGTGCAGCGGAAGCTTCTGTGCATCAAGGCAAACATATCATCACCACGGCAATTGAACATCATGCGGTGCTGCACACCTGCAAAGAGCTGGAGAAGCAGGGGTTTACGGTGACTTATCTGCCGGTAGATTCCACAGGACGGGTGTCTGTTCATGATGTTGAAGCCGCCCTGCAGCAGGATACAGTATTAATAAGTGTGATGTATGCGAATAATGAAGTAGGTACGGTACAGCCTATAGAAGAGATCGGGAACCTGGCGCGGGAACGGGGGATTCTGTTCCATGTCGATGCCGTACAGGTGCTGGGAATGCTGCCAATGAACCTGCGGGAGCTGCCGGTGGATTACATGAGCTTTACCGCCCACAAAATTAACGGTCCGCAGGGAATTGGCGGCCTGTATGTACGGCGCGGTGCACCGCTCTCATCCAGACAGCACGGCGGGCTGCAGGAGCGGGGCAGAAGAGCGGGAACGGAGAGCTTGGCGGGAGCAGCCGGTTTTGCCAAAGCGGTACAGCTTGCTGTAGAGGGGCTTGCCGGGCGGCAGGAGAAGGCCATGATGCTGCGCCGTACGCTGCTTGAACAGCTGGACCGCCGGATCGGGAGCGGGCGTTATGTCATCAACGGCAGCAGAGAGTATTTTGTGCCCGGAATCCTTAACGTCAGCTTTCCCGGAACACAGACGGATGTGATGCTGATGAACCTGGATATGGAGAGAATTGCCGCTGCCAGCGGTTCAGCCTGCACCTCGGGATCGCTTGAAATCTCCCATGTTTTGAAAGCCATGAAGCTGCCCGAAGAAGTTTTGAATTCGGCGATTCGTTTTAGCACAGGTTTGGGTAATACTAATGAAGAAATGGAGCATGTTGCCCAAAAAGTTGAAACCATTTTGAAACGGCTGCGTAAGTAAGATGAGGCGTTTCACGCAAGATCAGAGAGCTATACTTCACGGGCAGACATCCTGGTCTTCTAAGAATCGCTGACAATGAAGATTCGGTTACATATCGAGCGGGCTTTATGTCGGTGTTCTTACAAGTCTTGATTCCGTTTTTTTGTTTGCGCATTATGACCATCATGAACTCGTAATGACTCTCAGGTGAGGAGATAACAGCCATGAAACTTCAAGATATGATTGGCCTCACTTTATATGAGGTTGAAGAAGGTAAAGAGGTCGGCAAAATTGTCGATGTTCTGCTGGATTCAAATTGGAAGATTACGGGTATTGAACTGGAAAGCAAATCTTTTTTCTCCAGTCATGTGAAAGTTGTGGCATGGGAAGACATTGTCGCTTATGGCGAAGATGCTGTCATGATTCGCAGTAAAGAGTCGATTATTAAGGCTGACACTGACCATATACCATATACTTTTCTTTTGGGAAAGAACAAACTGAAGGATTTGCAGGTACTGACTGCATCCGGAACAATACTCGGAGTCATATCCGATGTTTATTTTGACCAGAAGTTGGGAAATACAATAGTAGCGCTGGAAATCAGTGACGGGCTTGTAACTGATTTGATGGAGGGCCGCAAATGGCTGCCTTGTTCTGAAGGGATGACAATCGGGGAGGACGCCGTATTGGTTCCTGCGATGAGCGAAGAACGGCTGCAAAAAGCCATTAATATTGTTAACGGATAGGTGGAATGTTTTTATGAAGTGTCCAAACTGCAACTCCAAGGATATCGGCAAGATCGGCTCACACCAGTTCTATTGCTGGGGCTGTTTCATCGAACTGACGGTCAATGGCGAGAAAATGTCGGTGTATCAGGTTGAAGAAGACGGCACGCTTAGTTCGCTTGACGATCTGTTCTCGGGTGAAGAGATTGCTCAGGATTTCCCCCAAATCCATGCATCCTCTTAACTTGGAATTCTCGCTCCTCCAATAGGCAGCGGGTACATATTGTTGATTATAAGCGTCAAATACCTTTCAGTGCATGATTGTACTGAGGGTTTTTGGCGCTTTTTTTGTTGTCTTCAATCAGGGCGGTTATTTTGCGGCACGCATACACATACTTACTTACGAAGACATGAAACATGGCCGGTGATTGAAGCTGATGTGTATAAGGGGGTGCACCCATGGAGCAATGGTTCCACAGTAAAGGGTTCCGCTGGATGATCGGAGTGCTGCTTGCCCTGATCATTTTATATTTTGTCTGGCTGCTTCGTCCGATGCTGCAGGGAGTTTTTACATTTTTAAAAGCAATTCTTGCGCCGTTCCTGGCCGCTCTGATTATTTCCTATGTGCTGAATCCGGTGGTCAGTATGCTGGCCGGCAGGAAGATGCCGCGCAGTGTTGCCGTACTGCTTATTTATACTGTGTTTCTGACGCTGCTTGCGGTCATTGCCATCAATCTCATCCCGATGTTCCTTAAGCAGCTTGAGGAGCTGAACGAGCATTTGCCGGAAATGACATTGCAGGCGCAAGGGCTGATGAAGAATATGAACACAAAACTCATGCCGCCCGGTGTCGGGATGGGGATGAATAAATGGTTTTTACAGCTGGAAAACCGTCTGGCCGAAGGAATCTCCTATTTCCTGGACCATATCGGGACAACGATAGGCATGCTGTTCAATGCGTTTATCGTGCCTTTTCTCGTGTTCTATATCCTGAAGGATTTCGCAGTGTTCGAGCGGACCGTGGTTTCCTGCCTGCCCCGCTCACGCCGCAAATCCATAGTAAAACTGCTCAAGGATATTGATGAGGCGCTCGGCAATTATATCCGCGGCCAGTTTCTGGTCTGTCTGATCATCGGGGTGCTCGCTTATATCGGCTACGCGCTTATAGGGATGCCTTATGCGCTGCTGTTCGCTTCCGTGGTAGCGGTGTTTAACATCGTTCCGTATATGGGTCCGTTCCTCGGCGCGGCTCCGGCGGTGGTAATGGCCTCGACAGTTTCACTGCGGCTGGTGCTGATGGTAGCAGCGGTCAATACACTGTGCCAGATGATTGAGAGCAACATCATATCGCCGCAGGTGGTAGGCAGGAAGCTTCATCTGCATCCGCTGCTGATTATTTTTGCCTTGCTGGTCGGCGGTGAAGTGGCGGGGATGATCGGGCTGATTCTGGCTGTGCCGGTCTTTGCGGCCGGAAAAGTAATGATTCAGCACATTCTGACCTATTATATCCGGCGCAAGCCTGTATAGGCAGCAAAAGCATTGACTACAGTCAACAAAAATGTATATAATACTGTGTAATATTACGATTAAAACTATGAATAGCTGTCGATGAAGAGGAGTATTAATTCGCGGGACGTTATTGCAGAGAGCCGGCACCCAGGTGCAAGCCGGTTAACGGAGCGGAATGAACTCACCTCGGAGTAACGGCGCAAGCCGCATTTTCCGTAAGGTTGGTGTAACGGAATGAAGCGTGTGAACCGTCGTCGTCTCACCCCCGTTACAGGGTGTCAAAGTGAGTGGCTGAGCAAGGCCTGTTCAGCCGCTAACTAGGGTGGTACCACGGGAATTATAACCTCTCGTCCCTAGCGATTATACGCTAGGGATGGGGGGTTTTTTGTACTTTAATTGCAACACTCCAAGGAGGAGCAGACAAATGAGTGAACACAAAACAGGCACAGCAGCCGGAACCGGCTACCGTGCCCAGAGTATTGAGCCGAAATGGCAGAAGTTCTGGGATGAGAACAAGACGTTCAAGACAGGTGAAGAAGCAGATAAGCCTAAATTTTATGCCCTGGATATGTTTCCGTATCCGTCAGGCGCCGGTCTGCATGTAGGCCACCCGGAAGGATACACGGCGACTGATATCGTCTCCCGCTACAAGCGCATGCGCGGCTATAACGTGCTGCACCCGATGGGCTGGGATGCATTCGGTTTGCCGGCGGAGCAGTATGCCATGGATACCGGCCAGCATCCGCGGGATATTACCTTCAAGAACATTGATAATTTCCGCCGCCAGATCAAATCGCTCGGCTTCTCGTATGACTGGGACCGCGAGATCAGCACAACAGATCCGGATTATTATAAATGGACACAGTGGATTTTTATCCAGCTGTACAACCGCGGCCTGGCTTATGTAGCTGAAGTATCGGTCAACTGGTGTGAAGCATTGGGAACGGTTCTGGCGAACGAAGAGGTTATTGACGGCAAAAGTGAGCGCGGCGGACATCCCGTTGTCCGCAAACCGATGCGCCAGTGGATTCTGAAGATTACCGAATACGCGGAACGCCTGCTTGAGGATCTGGATGAACTGGACTGGGAAGAGAGCATCAAGGATATGCAGCGCAACTGGATCGGCAAATCGACCGGTGCGGAAGTCAACTTCGCAATCGACGGCCATGATGCATCCCTGACCGTATTTACGACCCGTCCGGATACCTTGTTCGGTGCAAGCTACTGCGTGCTGGCGCCGGAGCATAAGCTGGTCGACACGATTACTACGGAAGCCCAGGCGGCAGCTGTTGCGGAATACCGTGAGAAGGCAGCCCGCAAGAGCGATCTGGAGCGTACAGATCTGGCCAAGGAGAAAAGCGGCGTGTTCACAGGCGCTTATGCAGTTAATCCGGTGAACGGCGCGAAGGTGCCAATCTGGATTGCCGATTATGTACTGGCCGGATACGGCACAGGAGCCATTATGGCTGTTCCGGGCCATGACAGCCGTGACTGGGAATTCGCCAAGCAGTTCGGACTGGACATCATTGAAGTGGTCCAGGGCGGTAATGTGGAAGAAGAGGCTTACAGCGGCGACGGCCCGCATGTGAACTCGGACTTCCTGAACGGCCTGGAGAACAAGGAAGCGATCGCGAAGATGATATCCTGGCTGGAAGAGCAGGGCAGCGGTCAAGGCAAAGTAACCTACCGCCTGCGCGACTGGCTGTTCAGCCGCCAGCGTTACTGGGGCGAGCCGATTCCGATTCTCCATCTGGAGGACGGCACAATGAAGACTGTTCCTGTCGATCAACTTCCGCTGGTACTGCCGGATGTTGATGCGATCAAGCCTTCGGGCACTGGTGAGTCTCCGCTGGCGAATGTTACGGAATGGGTCGAAACGGTTGATCCCGAGACCGGCATGAAAGCCCGCCGCGAGACCAATACCATGCCGCAATGGGCCGGCAGCTGCTGGTACTATCTGCGTTATATCGATCCGCACAACGACAAGGAGCTGTGTTCGCCGGAGAAGCAAAAGGAATGGCTGCCGGTTGACCTGTACATCGGCGGAGCCGAACATGCGGTGCTTCACCTGCTGTACGCCCGCTTCTGGCACAAGGTGCTGTATGATATCGGTGTAGTGGATACGAAGGAGCCTTTCCATAAGCTGGTGAACCAGGGCATGATCCTGGGGAACAACAATGAGAAGATGAGTAAATCGCGCGGCAATGTCATCAACCCGGATGAAATTGTAGAAGCCTACGGCGCGGATACACTGCGTGTCTATGAAATGTTCATGGGGCCGCTGGAAGCCACCAAGCCTTGGAATGAAAAAGGTGTGGAAGGGATTCACCGCTTCCTCTCCCGCGTATGGCGCCTGTTCGTGAATGAGGACGGCAGCCTGAGCGCCAAGATCACCGAGGACGGCGGCACTGACGAGTTCAAACGGACCTGGCACAAGACGCTGAAGAAGGTGACCGAGGATTTCGAAGGCCTGCGCTTCAATACCGCAATCAGCCAGCTGATGATCTTCATCAACGATGCTTACAAGCAGGACACCTTGTCCCGTGAATCTGCAGAGCACTTTGTACAGATGCTGTCGCCGCTGGCACCGCATATTGCCGAAGAGCTGTGGCAGCTGCTGGGTCATGAAGGCAGTATCAGCTATGTAAGCTGGCCGGCTTACGATGAAGCCTGGACGGTGGATGCCGAGGTGGAAATCGTCGTGCAGGTCAACGGCAAAATCGTACAGCGTGCGCTGATTCCTCAGGACATGGGAAAACAGGAGATGGAAGAGCATGCGCTCCAGCTGCCGAATGTAAAAGCGGCAGTAGAAGGCAAAACCGTCCGCAAGATTATTGCGGTTCCGGGCAAGCTTGTTAATATTGTAGTGGGTTAAGCGAAGAACGCAACTCTACCCGCAGCTACGGATTATTCCGTGCTGCGGGTTTTTTGTTAACTGAGCAGAAAGTTTATCTACTTGGGGCCGTTTGCAAAGTGCCTGAATACGCATCGAAGCAAAGCCGCACTTTGTGGGGATATTTTGCGGGGGGCTTTGCCCATTGTGCGGACTATTAACGGTCGAGCGGGCTTTGGGCAAGACTGCTGCGTCCAAACAGCAAATCAAGCTTTTCAACATCTTCGTCGTATTTATCATGCGTCGTGGTGATCAGGCGTTCAAATACGCCCTCCAGACTGCTGCGCAGATGATTCAGCGCTTCTGCAGTGATGCCGCCGCGTACGGCAACCCGTTCCTGCAGTTCCTGTGGGGAGAAGCTGCCTTCAGTAAGCAGTTTGCCGGTGCCCAGCAGCATCTCGCCGGCCAGCCGGCTGATGAGGGCTTCATCAATACCGGTTGCCTCTACTGCGGCTTCAATCCATCTCTCGACAAAAAAACTGATGAATGCCGGTCCGCAGCTGGAAAAGTCCGATGATATCCGGGTATGATCTTCAGGGATTTCCACCGAAACACTTATGAAGGACAGCAGCCTCTGCACTATCAGCCTGTCTTGCTTGTCAAGCCTGCTGCCGAATATGCACAGGGAGCTCCCGCTCTTGACGTTGTTGGTGATGCTGGGGATAACCTTGGCGATTTTGGATGGAAGAACCGATTCCAAATGGTACAGCTGGACGGGACTGGTGATTGATACGACGATCTGGCCGCTGTTCAGGCTGGCTGCGATCTCATCCGTCAGCGTTTTGAACTCCAGGGGTTTGACGCATAAAAAGACGATATCGCTCCCGGCTGCCGTTTCTTTGTTGCTCTCGCACAGGATAATGCCGGGGTGGCGCTGCTGGAGCCGCAGCAGCCTGCCTTGGCTGCGGTTGCTGGCCAGCACCTGCTGCGGTTCAAGCGCTCCTGACGACAGAAAGGCTTCAATGAGCAGACCGCCCATACTGCCGGTTCCGATAAATCCCACCTTCATCCTGGGGTACCTCCTTTCTTTTACTGCTTTTGGCTTGCAGGATAGCTCTTCGTTAAATGTATGCGGTCTACACTTGGCCAAATGACATATTCTGGACCGGAATAAAAGAAAAATGTATAAATACTCAGTACAACCGTATAAAGGAGGCCATTATGCTGAATAAAAGAGCAATATTATCGGCTGCAGCTGCCCTATTGATCGGCGGAGGGGTGCTGTGGACAGCAGAGCGCGAGCTGGAAAAAGGGATCGCCGGATGGGAGACTCTGGACGCCTCTATGGCACAGGCTGTTGGTGTGGAGGATAGGGGAGAAAAAACGGATGCCGCTGAAGGCGGCGGGAAGGGAGAGACCGGGAAGCTGGCGGAGAGTGCGGGGAATCAGGGGCAGACCGGACCAGCAGGCGGGAGCACGGAAAGTAATGCCGGGGCCCCGGAACTGCCAGCCAGCGCAGATGCCGGAGCAGATATTGCCGGGAAAAACGAAGCGGCCGCCAGTACCGCAGCAGCGGGAACGAAACATACTGTGGATAACGGGGCCGAAGGGGCAGCAGGGAACAGTTCGGGAGGCGGAACCGGGACATTAGCAAGCGGCTGGGCGGAAGCCGCTGCGGATGCGTCCGGCAGTACTACAGACACTGGTATTTCTGCCGGCTCTGCGGCGGGCAGCACCACATCTGTCTCTGCGGACACTGAAGGAAAGATCAATGTGAATACAGCCGGAGCTGCTGAGCTGATGGAGCTGCCGGGCATTGGAGAGAAAAAGGCGCAGGCCATTATAGATTACCGAACCAGCAACGGAATGTTTCGCAGCCTGGATGATTTGGGCGAGGTAAAGGGAATTGGCCCGAAGATGCTGGAGAAGCTGGAGCCGGCGGTCATTTTTTGATGGGAAAAAGGGGACTATTTTATCTTGACACTGTCAAGATAAAGGAATATATTTACAGTGTAAAGATTGGAAAAAGGAGCACTAATCGTTGAAACAGAAACCCTATCATCATGGTGATTTACGGAACACATTGATCGAAGCCGGCATTGAACTGATTAACGAAGAAGGCCCGGGCGGGTTTTCGCTGCGCAAGGTTGCGGCCAAATGCGGGGTTAGCCACGCAGCTCCTTACAGTCATTTCAAGGATGTCCAGCAGCTGCTGGAGGCGATGGCGGATCATGTCACAGAGCAGTTTACGCTTTCTCTGCAAGCCTCGGTTGACGGACAGGATGAACCTATGTCAGCGATGGAGAAGCTGGGGACAGCCTATATTGCTTTCTTCGAGCAGCATCCGGCTTATTTTCCGTTCCTGTTCTTTCAGTCGGGGATTACGATTCAGGTAGACGGGGAAGAGGATGTTCCTCCCTATCCGCCATTTGCAGTGTTCCGGACGACAGGCTGCCGGCTGTTCCGCAGTCTGGGGCTTCCGCCCGAACGGGACGGTAAAATGCTGATGGCCTACTGGTCGCTTGTCCATGGGGTGGCCTCCCTTTTATCCAGCAGCGGCATCCGTTATTCAGGGAAGTGGCAGGAGGTATGGCAAGTCATTCTTCAATCGGGAGGAACCGAAAGATGAGACTGATTGTTCATGATCTGGCGGAGCAGGAGTATAATACTTGGCTTAAAGGCTTCAGCAGGGATACCGACGAAGTCATTGGAGAGGAGGAGACCATCCGTCATTGTGTAGGCTGCTTCGGCTGCTGGGTCCGCACTCCCGGCACCTGTGTGCTGAAGGATTCCTACACGCACATGGGCGAACGGCTCGCCGCGTGTGAGGAGTTTGTGCTCATCACCCGCAATGTGTATGGGGGATACAGCCCGTTTGTCTGCAATGTGATGAACCGGACACTGCCCTATATTCTGCCTTATTTCATAACCCGAAACGGAGAGACACATCATCAGCAGCGGTATGAGCGGCAATTCAGGTTTACGGTTCATTTTTACGGGGAAGGCATGACCGGGGCAGAATGCGGAACGGCACAGGCACTGGTCAAAGCGAATGCGCTCAATCTGGATGCTTCGGATTATTCGGTTTCTTTTCATGACTCGGTTCACAGCCTGAAGGAGGTACAGTGATGAGAATAGCACTGGTTAATGGGAGTCCCAAAGGAAAATCAAGCAACTCCGGAGTCCTCCTGGAAAAGCTTAAGCCGCTAATCTCCGAAGGCAACGAGCTGAGCCCGTACCGGGTTAACGTAAAGCCGCTAAAGCCTGAACAATACCGGGAGCTGAACGAAGCAGATGTGCTGGTGCTGGCCTTTCCGCTCTACTTTGATGCGGTTCCTTCACATTTGCTGCGGATGATGGTCGAAATGGAGGAATTCCGGCAGCAGAAGCCGGGAAATCCGGATCTTACCGTATATGCGCTGATTAACAATGGATTCTATGAAGGGCACCAGTGTACGATTGCGGCGGATATTGTACGCAACTGGTGCAGCCGCTGCGGCTTTCGCTTCGGAATGGCTGTAGGGCACGGGGCAGGGGAGATGCTCAGCTCTCTGAGCCGGGTGCCGCTGGGTAAAGGTCCGATGAAGAATCTTGGCAGGGCGCTGGATCAGCTGTCGGGCGCGATTCTCACCCGGAGCAGCAGAGATTCGCTGTTCATTCAGCCGAACTTTCCGCGTATTGCCTGGCGTCTGTCAGCCACCTATTCTTTCTGGCATCCCCAGGCGAAGAAGAACGGACTCCGGCCAAAGGAGCTGAGGAAGCAGCCTTTTTCGGGAGAGCTATGATCAAGCTGTTCTGCTTCATATTGCAACAAGGCCGCAGTGTGTTACAATAATGAACAACTATTGATGAGAAAGTGGAGAGAAGCTAATGACTGTGGCCTACCGCAAAAACTGGGATACATACTTTATGGATATTGCCTGCATGGTCTCCACCCGTTCGCGCTGTCCCCGCCGTCATGTAGGCGCTGTGCTGGTACAGGGAAAGAAGCTGCTGGGTACGGCTTATAACGGAGCGCCGATGGGGGTCCCGGACTGTTCAGAAGCAGGCTGTATGGTCTCTGAGCAGTATGAACGGGAAATCATAGACGGCGTAGAGACGATGGTGAAGAAGCAGCGCTGTATCCGCACCATTCATGCCGAGCAGAATCTGCTGCTGTTCACCGACCGGAGCGACCGGGAAGGCAGCACGGTTTATGTTACAGATGAGCCCTGCTGGACCTGCGCCAATATGCTGGCCAACAGCGGGATCGTAGAGATTGTCTATCTGCGCCCTTACCGCAAGGATATGAAGAAAGTAGAAGCCATGCTGGAATCCAAGGGCATCATCTTCCGCCAGCTGGAGCATTATGAACCGCCCAAAGAAACTATGATCACGGTCTCGGAGTAACGATAGTCTTGAACAACCGAATAGTGGAACGATGGGGAAGAACCTCTGTAATCGCAGCTGCTGCGAATGCGGGGGTTTTTTGTGCTGTCTAAACTGCAGGAGGTTATGTGAGGGGGAAGTTTGTTGAGAAGAAGGCCGCTATTAAGTTTTACGGTATGCTGGATCACGGGAAGCGCACTGGCATGCTTGTTCTCCGGCCCGGGTCTGCTGATTGTCTCGGCAGTTTGTCTGGTGCTGCTCGGAATCAGTGCCGTCTGCGGGAGACTGGGCTGGAAGTATACTGTAGTGCTTGGAATGTCGCTGGCGGCAGCGGCTCTATATTGGGAAGGGAGCGAGGACCGGAATGTCAGCCGTCTGCCGGATGTGCTGGGTTCTCCGGCAGACGGGCTGCATGAGAGTCTGGTGGAAGCTGAGGGCACCATTGTTTCTCCGGTAGAGCGGGACGGAGACCGGGTTGATTTTATGCTGAAGCTCAGCAGGATTAGAAATACTGAGGGAGGCTTAGTGGAGCAGCCTGGAATTGATTCTGAAGTTAAGAGCGCCAAGGCAGGTAGGGAGGGGGAGTCTAAGGATAAGGCTTTACAGGATGGAGAGGCCGGCGGAGAGCTTGTTGCCGTCCAGGTCAAGCTTCAGGCGGAAAGCGAAATTGCCGTGGCTGCGCAGTGGCAAAGAGGAGACCATGTGCAGCTGAACGGAGAGCTGGAGATGCCTTCCGTGGCACGCAATTTCGGCGGCTTTGATTACCGCAGCTATCTGCTTACGAAGAAAATTCACTGGCTGCTGAAAGGGGAGGGAACGGCCAGTGTGACGGCTGAACCTCCGGCCAGCTGGCGGCCATCCCGTATCCTGCGCTGGAATGACGGCGCACGTGCTGCGCTCGGTGCCGGGATGGACCGTCTATTTCAGGAGCCGCATGCCGGGTATATGAAAGGTCTGGTCATCGGAATCCAGGAGGATCTGGACCCGGAGACCTTTAAGCAATTTTCACAGCTGGGCCTTACGCATATTCTGGCGATCTCAGGGATGCATGTCGCGGTGTATGTCGGTGTAATCCTGTTCATCCTGAGGCGCTGCCGCCTGACCCGGGAGACAGCGATAACGGTGACCCTGCTGCTGGTTCCGTTATATGTACTGCTGTCCGGCACGGGGCCGTCCGTTGTACGTGCCGGCATCATGAGCATGATCGCCCTGCTTGCAGCCAGGTTTCACCTGCTGAAGGACGGGATGAATATTCTGGCTGCGGCAGCGCTGATCATGCTGGTCTGGAACCCGTATATGCTGCTCAGTGTCAGCTTTCAGCTGTCTTTTCTGGTCACCGCGGGACTGATGGTCTATACACCGCTTGCTGCAGCCTTGTTCAGACGTCTGCCCGGCTGGCTGGGAAGTTCGGTCTCGGTGACGCTGATCGCGCAGCTGGTATCTTTTCCGCTGACGGTTTATTATTTCAACCAATTCTCGCTGCTGTCCTTTGCCGCTAATCTGGTGCTGGTCCCGTTTATTACTTTTCTGGTGCTCCCGCTGGGTACACTGGCACTATTGCTTGGCCGTTTCTGGAACGGTGCTGCGCTTGCCATTGCTGAGGTTGCCGAGCTGCTGAACCGGGCTACATTTGCTGCGGTCGAATGGGTGAACGGGTTTTCAGCCGGGGTGCTGATCTGGACATCACCTTCCCTGCTGTGGATCTGTCTCTATTACGTGCTGCTCTATGGTTTGCTCTACGCAATGAAGCGGCGGGCGGAGGCCATTCTCGCTCCGCAATATATGGAGGATGAGACGAGACCGCTGGAGGAGCTTGGGCAGCCGGGCAGCGGTGGGGGCAGGAGCGGCAGGGATGGCAGGAAGGGCAGCAATGGCAGGAACATTGGCCTGCTGCCGGGAAGAAGCAGCCCGGGAGCGCCCGGTATCCGCCCGTTTCCCTTGCCTGCCGCACTGCGCTGGAGCGGGCCGGCGGCTGTGTTCTGCGCGGCCGGGATCGCACTTCTGCTGTACAAAGGCTATTACGCTGAGAAGCTGGACGGTGCGGGAACCATCAACTACCTGGATGTAGGGCAGGGCGACAGCATCCTGATCACCACGCCGGAGGGAGCGCATATTCTGGTTGATGGCGGCGGGACGCTGAGCTTCGGGAAGAAAGAGGAGTGGCGCATCCGCCGCAGCCCGTTTGAGGTCGGGGCCAAGACGTTAGTGCCGCTCCTGAAGAAGCGGGGCATCCACCGCCTGGATGCTGTGATTCTCACCCACGGGGACCAGGATCATGCAGGCGGGCTGCAGGCCGTGCTGGAAGAGATTCCGGTCTCGGCGCTGCTGTTCAACGGGACATTAGCTGACCGGGAACCTTACCGGAAGCTGATGGACACGGCACTTGCCGCGGATGTCAGGCTGTACGGCGTGCACCAGGGAATGGTGCTGGCTCCCGATGAGGCTACGCGGCTGCATTTTCTCTGGCCGGGGCCTCAGGATACCGGCCAGCCTGTACTGCCGGAAGTGGAAGAGCAGAACCACGAATCCGTTGTGTTCCGGCTGGAGATGAACGGCCGCAGCTTTCTTTTTACGGGAGATATGGATAAGGCAGCGGAGGCAGACATTGTGGCGGATGCCCGGCAGGCCGGAATCGGCCAAGGCCTACCCATTGATGTTCTGAAGGTCGCCCACCACGGCAGCAAAACCTCAACCGGCACAGCCTGGCTGAACTTCTGGAACCCCGGTGCCGCGGTCATCTCTGCGGGGGTCAACAATATGTACGGGCATCCGAATGGGGATGTGCTGGAGCGTTTGACCGATTCGGGTGCGTCCGTGTACCGGACTGACCTGCATGGAGAGATTCAGATTAAGGTGAGGAGGGAAGGGATAACGGTGAGGCATAAGCTGGAGTAGGAGGGTGGAGGGGATACGGTGAGGCGTGGGCTGGAGTAGAAGGAAGGGATAAAGTGTGGTTTTTGAATAGAGTATTTTACCGGGATAAACGAAGCCTGCTTCATTGTATTGGCCGAAAAACTGAAACGGCCGTACATAGCGCAAACTTAATAATCAACCATTTTGTGAGAAACGATTGAGTAGCGGAACTAGTTAGATGGAATTTCTCCATTTAATTCTCTGGTAAGTGCCACTTTTGCAATACTAGTGGGAAATACTCCACTTAAATGTACCAGATTGATCTCCAAAGGCGCTTATCCGTCAATTTATAGGGAAGATTTCCAACTAATTATCCATAAGGGATGAAAATGAATGGGATTAGATGGAGGAAATCCAACTAAATATTCAACGACTCTTCCTGGAGCTGACTTTCCCATAACCCTACTGCTGTCTTAGCACGTTATAACCGTCGGATATCCGCCATAATTGTATTCCCTTCTTTAGAGTCATTGATTTGCATCTGCTGCCTATCCACACTAAAAAAGTGCCCCCGGCCGCTTGATCACAAGTCTGCCGGAGACACCTTTTTAACTACGATTTAGAAGCTGAAATCCTCATCACGCAGCGGCTCGACGTTCATAGCGCGGACGTAGCCGTTGCCTTTTTTGGAGAAAAAGTCATGCTGCTTGGTATGGGTGCTGATACCATTCTGGACGATCGGGTTGATCTCTTCCTCATCGAACAGCGGGTCATGACCCAGGTTCATCATCGCCTTGTTGGCATTGTAGCGCAGGAACGCCTTCACTTCTTCTACAAGCCCGATTTGGGCGTAGATCTGTTCGGTGTACTGCTCTTCGTTACCATGCAGCAGGCGCAGCAATCCAACCAGTGTCTGGTAGACATCGCGCTGGTCGTCTTCGGACAGCTCTTCGAAAATCTCCTGGGCAAGCACACCGACATACACGCCGTGAATGCTCTCGTCACGCAGGATCAGGTCGATGATCTCGCCGCTGCAGGTCATTTTGCCCTGGCCGGCCAGGTAGAGCGGATAGAAGAAGCCGCTGTAGAACAGGTAGCTTTCCAGCAGGACAGAAGCTGCCATCGCCAGGTAAAGATCTTTAGGTGTTTCAATTTTTTTGTAATACTCGGAGATGGTCTGTGCTTTGAACTGCAGGAACGTATTGTCCTCCACCCAGCGGAAGATGCTGTCGATTTCCTCAGTCGAAGCCAGTGTCGTAAAAATACTGCTGTAGGACTTGGCATGAATCTGCTCCATCATCCCCATGAAGCCGAGCACCGCCTTGCGCTGCAAGCCGTCTACATGCTCCATGATCTGCGGCATCCCTACGCCGCCTTGCACGGTGTCGAGCAGGGTTAACCCGCCCAGCACCTTCATATAAGAGTCCTTTTCCAGATCACTCAGCGTGAGCCAGGACATTTTGTCATCGGATAATGGAATTTCGTCGTCGGTCCAGAACTGCATAATATTCTGATTCCAGAACATCAGCGAGAAGTCGTCGTCGGGACGGTTCCAGTTCACGGCTTGAATTGCGCTCATAATGGTCTAATCTCCCTTTCTGTAGCCGTACGGCCCTTTAAATCGAGCAGGTGAGGCATTCCTCGACGGACAGCTTTTTGGTCCGGGTGTAATACAGCGACTTTAGCCCTTTATGTGCCGCATACAGATAAGAGCGGGCCAGCTCGCGGGTTGAAACATCACTGTTCACGTGCAGGACTGTCGAAATCCCTTGGTCGATGTGGGGCTGGATTTCCGCAATCAGGTCAATCACCTTGAACTGGTCCATCTGATAAGCGGATTTATAGTAGAACACATTGTCCGGCTGCAGATAAGGCATCGGATAGTAAGTGGTCGAGTTAGCATAGGTACGGGTCTCGATCTGCTCCACAATCGGCATTACGCTCGATGTAGCATTCTGGATATAAGAGATGCTCGCGGTCGGCGCAATCGCCAGACGGTAAGCATGGTACAGCCCGTTCTTCATTACTGCATCGCGCAGCTGCTTCCAGTCTTCCTGAGTTGGAACATAGATGTCTGCGAACAGCTCCTGCACTCTGGCAGTGGTTGGACGATAATCGGTGGACAGGTAACGGTCAAAATAAACCCCTGTCGCATAATCCGACTCTGCGAAGCCGTAGAACGTTTCGCCGGTCTCGGCAGCGATCTCCATGCTCTTTTCAATGGAGTGGTAGTTCATCGTCATGAAGAAGGTACGCGCGAAATCACGGGCCTGCTCGCTTTCATAAGCGATCTTGTTCTTGGCCAGGTAACCGTGCAGGTTCATTACACCCAGGCCGACGGAGTGCATCTCTTTGTTCGCTTTGGCCACACCCGGTGCGTTGGAGATCGTGGTCATGTCGCTGACTGCAGTAAGGGCGAGCATGCCTTCATGTACGGATTCACGGATTTTGCCGCGCTCCATCACATTTACAATGTTCAGGGAAGCCAGGTTGCAGCTGATATCACGGCGGATAAAGTCCTCCTGGCCGTAATCGTTAATCTCCGAAGTCTCCTGCAGCTGGAAAATCTCGGTGCACAGGTTCGACATCTTGATTTGGCCGACATTTTTCAGGGCGTGGGCAGAATTGGCATTGCTCTTGTTCATAATATATGGATAGCCCGATTCGAGCTGGATCATGGCAATTTTGGTCAGCATGTCGCGTGCGCTCATGGCCACCTTTTTCTTCACGCGCGGATCAGCGAGCAGGGTATCATACATTTCGTCGAGATCCATGTCGTCCAGATGTGTTCCATAAGCCTGGTAAACCGTATATGGAGCAAATACATGCAGCGGCTGATTATCCTGTGCCAGCTTGTAGAAGCGGTTAGGCACGATCAGGCCGATGGACAACGTCTTCAGGCGTGTTCTTTCGTCGGCATTGATCTTTTTGCTGTCGAGGAATTCAAGCACGTCCCAGCCGAAAATGTTGTAGTAAGCCGCACCGGAACCCTTGCGTTGACCCATCTGGTCAGCATAGGAGAAGCCGTCTTCCATCAGCTTCAGAACAGGCATAATGCCTTTGGCTGCATCCTCAACACCTTTGATCGTCTCGCCGCGCGCGCGCAGCTTGGACAGATTGACTGCAACACCGCCGCCGATCTTGGACAGCTGCATGCAGGTGTTCAGTACATAGTTGATCGAGTTCAGCGAGTCGTCCATTTCCAGCAGGAAGCAGGAGACCATCTCGCCGCGCCGGCTCTTGCCGGCATTCAGGAAGGTCGGTGTCGCCGGCTGCAGGCGCTGTTCCATCATGGAGCGGGCCAGTGTACGTGCGGTTTCCACGTTGCCGCGTCCCAGGTGCAGGGCTACTACAGCTACGCGGTCCGGATAATGCTCAAGATATTGCTTCCGGTCATTCGTTTTGACGGCATAATCCGTATAGAACTTGGAAGCGGCCATATAAGACGGAAAGCGGAAATCATATTCATGGGCGATCCGGTAGACATCTTCCATCTCATCTGCGCTGTAACGGTCATACAGATCCTCGTAATAATCATTGGCAATCATATAATCAATTTTTGCTTTTGTATTCGTGAAAGTCAGGCTGCGCTTCTCCACATCCCGCATGAACTCGGCTACCGCTTCCTGGTCCTTATCCAGCTGGAAAAAGCCGCTTTCGTCTCTCTTCATTAACATGTTGTTCAGTTCAATATGCCGCAACCCGGCTCACCTCCTGTTTAATGCGCTCCACATCGCCATAAGTCCCTGACAGCTCGAACTTGCCGACTACCGGCACATTGTAACGTTCTGCAATCAGATCCGCGCTGTGTGCGTACAGCTCACCCCAGTTTTTGTTGCCGCTCGCGGCAATGCCCTTAAGCCTGGAATGGTTCTTCTCTAGAAAAGAAGACACCTTCTCTGGAATCTGCCCAAATCCGGTGGTGTATGTAACAAGCACATAAGGCTCGTCAATGGTCATGTGCTCTTCGATTTGAACAGCCGGCAGTTTCAGCTTATTGATGAAGCGTCTTACGTTGCCGGTTTTGGAGTCATAAGCAATCAGCATGTTCCCCAGCCTCCTATAATAACATATATCTCTTTATCCTTGCCAAGCTATAAATGAATGTTGTGCTAGATTTATATATTTAACTACTATATACACTACATTTAGGTGCATTCAATCATTTTACTACCATATGTTGAAAAGTCAATAGACTAACTGCCTATCAAAAGGGCTTGATTTTTTGAGAAAAAGGGCAATGCCAGGCCCCGCCTGCATTTTGCTCCTTCAACATTTTCCGATAAATTAAAAAAGGATTTAAGTCGGCCGGAACAGCCGTCAATCGCCTATGGGAAACGTGGAAATTTGTGTCTTACTGAATGGTCCGGCAGTGAAAGGAAAGCTTTCATTCTCCTCCTTCCAGCCCGTCTCCGCCCAATCTATAATGTTAGAAAAGTTCCGGTACGGGGGGAGGTGGAAGTGAAATTAATGGACAAGTTGGCTGTGCAGGCTGCTCTTGGGGGCGGGAGGTTTTAGCGCGGAACGGGTGATTGGAGATATGGAGGGACGGGTGAGTATGCGTAAGAATTGGGCTGAAGTAGGCGGGGGGTGGAATGAGAGGTAGGAATACCTTTGAATTAGGTTGAAGTGGGCGAATTGCTGGAGGGGAGGTAGAAGTACCCTTGAATATGGTTGAAGTGGGCAAATTGCTGGAAGGGGAGGTAGAAGTACCTTTGATTTCGGCTAAAGGGGGCAAAGTGCTGGAGTGAGAGGTAGAAGTACCTTTGATTTCGGCTGAAGCGGGCAAATTGCATAAATGAGAGGTAGAAGTACCTTTGATTTCGGCTGAAATGGGCAAAGTGCTGGAAGGGGAGGTAGAAGTACCTTTGAATTCGGCTGGAGTGGGCTAAGTGCTGGAAGGGGAGGTAGAAGTACCTTTGATTTCGGCTAAAGGGGGCAAATTGCTGGAATGAGAGATAGAAGTACCATGAGATTCCGAGTAAACGGGAAAAGTCCCGTTGAATGGCCCGAGATCGGGCCGGAGTGTGAAATCAACGGGAAAAGTCCCGTTGAATGGCCCGAGATCGGGCCGGAGTGTGAAATCAACGGGAAAAGTCCCGTTGAATGGCCCGAAATCGGGCCGGAGTGTGAAATCAACGGGAAAAGTCCCGTTGAATGGCCCGAAATCGGGCCGGAGCGTGAAATCAACGGTAAAAGTCCCGTTGAATGGCCCGAAATCGGGCCGGAGTGTGAAATCAACGGGAAAAGTCCCGTTGAATGGCCCGAAATCGGGCTGGAGCTTGAAATCAACGGGAAAAGTCCCGTTGAATGGCCCGAAATCAGGCCGGAGTGTAAGATCAACGGGAAAAGTCCCGTTGAGTGGCCCAAAATCGGGCCGGAGGCAGGCCGCACATCCCGAGCATATGCAAAAATCCCCCAAGCACAACCGTGCCCGGGGGATTTTTGAAGATCGGCAAGGGGATGTGGAGCCCCATCACTAACTCAGCACATGCTCCCTGCTCTCCTTCAGCAGCTTGGCATAATAGCCGTCCCGTTCCAGCAGTTCGCGGGGAGCGCCGGATTCCGCGACCCGGCCGTCCTTCATCGCGATGATCAGGTCAGCCCCGGCGATGGTGGACAGCCGGTGGGCGATGATCAGCGTAGTCCGTTCAAGCGCCACATTGTCGATCGCCTTCTGGATCAGCTTCTCCGTATAGGTATCGATGTTGGCGGTTGCTTCATCCAGGACGAAGATCGCCGGATCATGGGCGATGGCCCTGGCGAAGGAGATCAGCTGGCGCTGGCCGGCCGACAACGTTCCGCCCCGTTCTGTAACAGGTTCATCGATCCCGGCCGGATAATCCCGGACGAACTGTTCGGCGCAGGAGGCCCGCAGTGCCTCCTGCACGGTGTGCTCCTCAATCTCATCTCCAAGGGTAATATTATCGCGGATCGTACCGGAGAACAGAAATACCTCCTGAAGCACAACAGAGATATTACGCCGCAGATCATCCAGCCTAATATCGTTCACATTGACACCGTCAATGAGGATTTGACCCTTCTGCACCCGGTAGAAGCCGTTGATCAAGCTGATAATCGTCGTTTTCCCCGCCCCGGTCTCCCCAATAAAAGCTGCCGTCTGCCCTCTCCGTATCACAAAGCTGACATCCTTCAGCACCCAATCGCTGTCCTTGTAGGAGAACCATACATTCCGGAATTCAATTTTTCCCTTCAGGCGGTCCACAGGGATTCCGGCATCCGGCTGCTCCAGCCGTTCTTCTTCCCGGATCAGCTCAAAAATTCGCTCGGTAGACACCAGCGCCGATTGGATCGAGGTATATTTGTCCGCAAGATCGGAGACAGGAGCGAAGAACTGCCTGATATACGTCGTGAACGCATACAGCACGCCAACCTGCAGGGCACCGCCGGAAATCTGGCCCACACTGTACCAGACCAGGATAGCGATCGCGAGACTCTGGAACATGTCGGATGCCGGCTTCAGGATGCTGTTCAGACGGACCTGAATGAGCGTAGTGTTAAAATAATCGCCGTTCAGCTTCAGGAACTGGGCTTCCTTTTCTTTTTCCGCGCGAAAGATCTGAATGACCCGCATCCCGGAAATGCTCTCTGCAATGTAACCGTTGATCTGCCCGATGTAATGCTTCATATTATAGAAGTTCTGTTTGATTTTGTTCTTAATGAACCAGACGAGAAGGACCATCACCGGGATGACTGTAAAAGAAACCAGCGTCAGCTTCGGGCTGAGCATCAGCATGGTATAGATAATACCGGCCAGCAGCAGTACATCTTTTACTAGAGAAATAATGACATCAGTATACAGATCGCTGATCTCGGAGGTGTCGTTCGTGGCCCGGGTAATCAGCCGGCCGGAGGAGGTCCGGTCCAGATAGGGCAGCGGAAGCCGTTCAATGATCGAAAAGACCCGCACCCGCAGATCGTGAACCAGGCTTTGTCCGGCCTTGCCGACAATCAGTGCCTGAAGATAGGAAAAAACGGAGCCGGCAGCAGAGACCGCCATATAGATGAACGCCAGGCCAAGGATGGAATCCAGGCCGTTCTCCGCCGCGCCGCCGATCAGAAAGTGGTCGATGACGCGCTGAAGCAGCAGCGGCTGGAGCAGGAGAGCCCCATTCACCACCACCACACAGAGACAGGCGAGCATCAGCTGAAACTTATACGGCGCAGATAACCGCAGCAGCAGCTTCACTGCCCCTGCTTCAGGCTTTTTAGGAGATTGCCGGCTGATCTTCTTCATGCTGTTCGGTGTAGATATCAAAGTACAGGCCCCCTTTCTGCAGCAGCTGCTCATGCGTTCCGCGTTCGGCAATAACGCCTTTATCAAGCACGATAATTTCATCCGCCTCCATAATGCCTGACACCCGGTGGGAGATGAGAATATTGGTTTTGCCTTTGCGGGTCTGCCGCAGATTGGCCAGAATTTGACCCTCCGTAACGGCATCGACCGCTGAGAGCGCATCATCCAGAATAAGTACAGAAGGTTTGCGGATCAGGGCGCGTGCGATCGCCATCCGCTGCTTTTGTCCGCCTGACAGATTGACGCCGCGTTCACCCAGAATCGTGTCATAGCCGCCAGGAAACCCCTCGATACTGTCTGCAATCATGGAGAGCCCGGCGGCCTGACGAACCTCATCATCGCTGTACCCTTCCTTGAAAAAAGCGATATTATCTTTCACTGTAGCGGCAAACACAAACGTATCCTGCGGAACATATCCGATTCCTTCACGCAAAGCGTCCAGCGCATACTGGTTCACATCCCTGCCGTCAAGCGAGATCATCCCGGGTTCTGTGTTATAAAGACGCAGGAGAAGAGCGGCAAGTGTGCTTTTGCCTGAGCCGGAGCGGCCGGTAATGCCCAGGGTATGCCCTTTGGGAAGCGTGAGGGTAATATCATGGAGTGCAGGCGTGTCAGAGCCGTCATATTGAAAAGTAAGATGATGCAGCTCCACAGCACCGTCAGGACGGGTCTGCACCGCTTGCGGAGCATCGGCAATCCCAGGCTGAACGCCCAAAATTTCATGCAGACGGCCTAGAGAGGCGATTCCCCGCTGAAAAATCGTAACAATTCTGCCTATGGACACAATAGGGCTGACGATCAGGCTTAAGTACCCGTTAAAAGCAACAAAGTCACCGACACTGATCTCCCCCCTCAGCACCATAGTGCTGCCATAAGCCAGATTGATCACAAAGCAGACGGCAAAACCGAACTCGATCATGGCCGGAAGGGCGGCGGAAATTCTGATGAGGTTGAGATTGGCCTGCTTCATCCGGCTGCTCAGTTCGCTGAACCGTTCCATCTCCGCACGCTCCTGCACGTAGGCCTTGATGACACGGATACCTGAGATATTTTCCTGTACACGGTCGGATACGGCCCCGAATTGCTCCTGCACCGTTCTGAAGCGGGTCTGCACCTTGCGGCTGCTGATCAGCATCAGCACAATAATGAAGGGCAGGGGAGCGAGCGTGAAGAAAGTAAGACGTGCATCGACAGTAGCGAACATGAAGTAGATTGAGGAGATGCAGACGATGATTCCGTTAAAAGACATCGCCGTCGCCGGACCGAAGGTCATCCGCACCGCTGAAATGTCATTGATGGCATAGGCGATCAGGTCGCCTGTTTTGCGCGTGTTATAGAAGGAAGGAGAGAGCTTCAGCAGATGCCGGACCAGCTCTTCGCGGAAATAACATTCCAGGTTACGTGCGTTAACGATAATGATGTTTCTCCATATAAAAGTACAGACAAAAACCCCGGCGGCAATCAGCAGCATCCACAGCACCTGGCGCATGACTTCCCGGACTTCAAAGCCGCTGTTCTTCATCAGATCCACCGTACTCCCCAGCACCTTCGGGAATAAAGTCTGAATAAACGAAGCAGCGAACATGAACGTAAATCCGATGATATAGCTGAGCTTACGGGTGTTGAAGAAGTGCCGCAGTACAGAAGAATTCATGAATTCCCCACCTTTTGTAAAGCACAGATTAGATCGTTCTTACAGACTCTCTTTCTACAAGCGTACTCAGAATGGCAATGTTCTCGGCAGGCTTCAGCGGGTCGGCAATCCGTTTGAGCAGCGTGGCTACAACTGTGCGGCAGGAATATTCGATATTCAAATCCATAGTGGTCAGCGCGGGCAGCGAAAAGGCGGACACCTCCGTATTGCCGCTGCTGAGAATTGACACATCCTCCGGCACGTTAAGACCGCGCTCCCGCAGCCCCCGGATCAGCTCAACGGCGGTGTGGTCATGATCACAAATGATAGCAGTCGGCAGCAGCCCTTCCGTAATCAGTCCGGACAGTCTGCTTTCCACCGCTTCACCCCGCTCCCAAAAAAGCGTCCCGTCAACAGGCAGCCCATGCTCTTCAAGGGCGGAGGTAATGCCTGTTTTCTTTTCCTTGTTCCGGTAAGCGCTGAGGTCGCCGATAAATCCGATCCGGGTATGCCCGCGGTCGATCAGATATTTACACTGCTTGTAGCCGGCATGGAGGAAGCTGAACCATACGCTGTCGTAATCATAGGCCGGAGAATAGCCCAGATACAGAATCAGATTCGGAATCTCCCTCTGGATAAGGGAAATGTAGTCTGCGTTGAACCTGCCGATAAAGATCACTCCGTCGAATTTGAAACCCTTGCTTAAACGATAGGGCAGGATGAGCCTGCTCTGTTTGTCCTTATCCACAAATTCAATGCTGTAGTCCGTGTCCGCCTGCTGGAGCGCCTCCTCAATGCCCTGTACCATGTAGCTGAAATTGCTGTTATCGTGCTGGTAAGGCTTCTGGTGCAGGACCAGGATTCTTGCTGGAGTCTGCCTTCTCGGCTTGACATAACCCATCTCGGCCGCTTTTGCTGTAATCTTTGCCCTCTGTTCATCGCTGATCCCCGGCTGATTCGCCAGTGCTCTGCTGACCGAAACCGTAGACAATCCCAGAGCCTTGGCGATATGGGTGATGGTCACTTTTTTTGTCCTCAAAAGAATCCCCCGCTTTGCTGCAAGTGCAGCAGCTTTTACTTAATCGTAGTTATTATATTCCTGTATTACACTGGTAACAACGGATAAAAACGATAAAAATAACGAAAAAAATAGACTTATTTTACGTTGAAATTAAGTAATTTTGTATTGCTGATATTTCTGAGGATAAAATGGGGGGCGGGTTCTATTTCACTTTCTGCAGCAGATTTCCACAGATTCGGGCGGAAAATGTTTTCAGGGAGCACGTACCGACCAGCTAAGTGGAATTTCTCCATCTAATTATTCGGAAAATACCGGTAGTGCAACACTAGTGGGAAAAACTCCACTTAATTGTGCTTGATAAGCTTCTAAAGACCTTTTTCCGTCCAAATAGCTGGAGAATTTCCAACTAAAGATCATAAATGTTCAAAATGGAGAGGATTAGATGGAGGAAATCCAACTGAGGCCCTGCAGCTTTCACCCAAAAGCAGGCTTTAGCACAATTAATCATAGATCAGCAGATTTACATGTGTTATATCAGAATGAATAATATCGCACATTGTTGAACGTTCCTGATGCACGAAAATACAATCACTCGATGAGTGGAGACTTCACAAGGGGCACGAATGAATGTACCTTGCAGCAGGTTTGGTATACAGCGTAAATACATAACTTTTTTGCGTTAAAAATTTTGTTGATTATCTTGGGAAAAAGAGGGAACCAAAGGCGGCCTGAAGAGTCTTATTGGGCAAGAGGTGAGAGAGGATATGCAAAGTGAAGAACTGCCTTACGCAATGGCTTATACGCCGGCTTTGACGCTGCGGGAGATGATGGAGACCTATGGATCGGATGTGTGGCATTATGCGTTTTTTCTGACCCGCAGCCGGGAGCAGGCGAATGACATCAGCCAGGAGGTGTTCCTGAAGGCCTACCGGAATATCGGCAAATATCGCGGGAACGCGACCTTGAAAACCTGGCTGCTGACGATCACACGCAATACCGCCTTCAGCTGGAGGCGAAGCAGCTTCTGGCGCCGGTTTGCTCCGCTGGGGAACGGGCAGGCTCCCGGACAGGCGTTATCTGCGGAAAAAGAGGCGATCAGCAACCAGTATGTCAACCGGATCTGGGAGCTGATTATGGAACTGCCTGACAAGCACCGGGAAGTGCTGGTGCTGGAAATCCAGCAGGGGCTGTCGACCGGAGAAATGGCGCAGCTGCTTGGTGTGGCGGAAGGAACGGTCAAATCCCGTCTGTCCCGGGCCAGGGACAACATGAGAAAGGCGCTGGAGGAGGATGAACGATGATGAACAAAGAGACGGCAAATGCATCAAACACGGGAAATGACACCCCGGAATGGATATGGCAGGCCAAACGGCAGGGTCCGTTTCAGAAGGACGGCTTCACCCCGGAGCTGATGGCCCGGATCGAGCTGGCAGCGGAGAAACGCTCTGCGGCCGGCAGGAGGCTTCTATCGCCTAAAAGTTTCAGTATCGCCGGATTGTCAGCCATCCTCCTGTTCGGAATTCTGGTCTGGCCGATGGGCGGATTGGGAAAGGGCGGTTATAGCGAACGGATCGCTACCCTGTTCAAAGATCCTGCATCTGCTGCTGTGCAGCCGTCAGCCTCACCGTCGGCTTCTCCTTCATCGGCGTCGCAGGGGCTTAGATCGAATATGAGCACTGCAAAGTTTCAATTTGGAGGGGAACAATATTACATGCCTGTATCACATGCCACAAACAAGAGTCGTGCGAAAGCTGTGGAAACAGAGCTGGGTATAGTATGGTCTCCACCCCCGCCTATGGAGAATTACCTGAAGCAGAATTACACCCATAATACCGAGCCGTACACCCTGTACCTGACGCCAAAAGGTCATTCAGAGCTGTCCGTCGAAACGGCTCATAGGCTGTATACCTTCCCGCTGTATGCCGGCGGTGCGCAGACCTATTATGAATTAGGCTACATTCTTGGTGCGGGAGATTACCTGCTATTTACTCACGGGTCTTACACCCTGGGAAGAGAAAAAGCGGAAAGTCTTAACACGGCCACAGTTTCAGCAATTAATCTTAGAAAAGCAGCTGCGGGAGAAATAACGGCTCCTAAGGATCTTTTTACAATCAATAATACATTATTCACCTTGTACAAAGCATTTGTAGCTGTGGATCAGGACAGGGAAGAACTGCTGATGGTGGACTACAAGGAGGATGGACAAGGTGGAGTTACCCAAGTGGCCGAGTTGTATGATGTTGCTTCAGGGAGTAAGCGGGTGGTCACAGGAACAGTTACTACAGAGGAAAGGATTCGGACTGTAAAGGAGTATTATAATAAACTTGCTATTGATAAAGAAGTGAAGTATTATGTGGCACATTATGAAGTTAATGGTGAGGAACGCGAGATAGAAATCAGCATGCTGACCGGCCAGCAGTGGCTTGAAGATTGGTGGCTCGAGGAATACGGTGAAAAGTATGATCCGTCAAAGTTCGTCAATTAAGACGCATTCCGCCTCATAAATATTGATTACTAGATAATTTACTAAAAAAAAGCTATACTTTTGATAATATCAAAGGTATGGCTTTTTTTATTTGAAGAAGTGGAGCGGACAAGATGAAGAAGCTGACGATTGAAGATGTGGCCCAGAGGGCGGGAGTGTCGAAGAGCACGGTCTCGCAATTTTTGAATAAACGGTTTAAATATATGAGCGAGGCGACGAAGAACCGGATTGCGGATGTCATTGAGGAGCTGAATTATCAGCCGAACGGACTGGCCCGCAGCCTGAAGCAGAACCGGACGCATATGGTCGGAATCATTGTCGCCAATATCGATTATTCGCTGTCCATACAGTGCATCCGGGCGATTGAGAATGAGCTGCAGCGGCACGGAATCCAGGTCATTATCTGCAATTCTGACGAGAATGCCGACAAAGAGAATACCTATGTGGAGACGCTGGTGGCCCGTCAGGTGGACGGCCTGATCATATTTCCTGCCGGGAATGACCCGGCAGCCTATACCCGGCTGCTTGAGGCGGAATATCCGCTCGTCCTGATGGACCGGCTGGTGGAGGGCGTTACTACCCGCAGCCTGCTGCTCGATAACGAAATGGCGGTGAAGACGGCGGTTAAGGAGCTTACCCGGCACGGCCATGAGGACATCGCGATCCTGTCGCTGCCGCTCGGCGAACATGCCATCACTCCGCGCAAAGAAAGAATGAGCGGCTATAAGAAGGCCATGGAAGAGGCGGGGGTGCCACTCAATGACCTGTACATGCGCAGTGTCCCGAGGGAAGAAATCTCTGCAGCGCTGGATGAGCTGCTCAGATTGCCGCAGCCGCCGACGGCGCTGCTCGCCGCCAATGATCTCGTATTAGGGGAGATCCTCAAATACGCCAACCGCCATGCCATCGCCATCCCCGGCGAGCTGTCCGTCATCGGCATTGATGACGCCGAGTTCGCAAGGATTTATAATCCGGCGATCACAACGATCCGCCAGCCTGCCTACGAGATGGGCATGCAGGCAGCCAAGATCATGCTGTCACTGATCGAGGATCAGGACGACTCTGTGCCGATTACTTACCGTTTTCCTCCGGCGCTTCAGCTGGGCCAATCTGTCCAGCAGCCGGCTCAAGGGAAACAAACCGGTTTATAATTGAACAGCAAAAAGCCCCTCACAGTTCCCATTCAACTGTGAGGGGCTTTTTGAGTTCATGATGTTGCGGAGCCGAGCATCAGGCCAGAAAAAAGGTACTCCAACACTTAACTCGATTTTCTCCGCCTAATTCAAGGACTTTTCGTCATCTGCGGGAATTAGCTGGAAATCCTCCACCTATTGTGGCTCATAACCCGCCTTAGTGATGAAATCAGAACATTTAAGTGGAGTTTTTCCAACTAACTGCGCAACTCCAGCGAATGAGCGAGAATTAGATGGAGAAATTCGACTTAGATTAATCAGAGTACGCTGTTATGAGCCACTTTTTATAATAAATGTTTGGATAATAATTGAATGATATCCTTGAGCGTAATTGGCGCCTTTTACACGCCGCCGTTCATAAACTTCTCCAGCTTGTCGCGGCTCGGCAGTCCGTCCATATCTCCCGGCGACATTACGGCCAAGGCACCGATGGCATTGCCGCGTTTTACGGCCTCAGCTACAGTCAGACTCTCCAGCATGGCGCTGATCACGCCAACGGCAAAACCGTCTCCGGCGCCGACCGTATCGACAACCTCCTCCACCTTGAAGCCCTCAACATAACCCTCTTCCCCGGCAGAATTCTTGTAGTAAGCGCCTTCAGGTCCAAGCTTGATCACAACAAGGGATACGCCGCGTTCCAGGTAGTAGCCGGCAATCTCTTCCGGAGTATCCAGACCAGTCAGGATTTTACCCTCGCCGAGTCCAGGGAGGAACCAGTCACAGCGGGTAGCCAGGTCGTTGATGGTGTTTACCATTGTTTCCTGATTAGGCCACAGCGTCGGGCGCAAGTTGGGGTCAAGAGAGACTGTCTTGCCGTTCTTCTTCATGAATTCCATGGCATGCAGCGAGAACTCATGACAGGTCTTGGAGAGTGCGGAAGAAATGCTTGTCACATGCAGATGCCCGGCAGCTGCGAAATAAGATTCATCAAAGTCGGCCAGGCTGAGCTTGGAAGCTGCAGAGTTTTTGCGGAAATATTCAACCTTCGGGTCACCGGTGAGCACCTTGGATTTGATCAGCATCCCGGTCGGGGATTCTTTGGTGTACGTGATGCTGTCTGTATCAATTCCTTCCTTGTTCAGCGCAAGGGCGATAAACTGGCCGAAATTGTCCTCCCCAAGCTTGGTAACATATCCGGTCTTGTGCTCAAGCCGGGAAAGCCCTGTCGCGACATTGCTCTCCGCTCCCGCCAGTGCCTTGGAGAAAGAAGTAACCTCATGCAGAGGACCGGCTTCATTGGCATAAAACATCGCCATCGGCTCCCCGAATGTAACTGCGTTCAGCTGTTTGCTCATTAATATTCCTCCTCAGGGCATCTATAAGTCCCTGTATTAAGATGTGTACTTTGAAATTATCACATAAATCGGTTTTGTACAATGCTGCATTGCCTTTAGTGCAGACCATTTGAACATCTATAAAGGAGGAAAGTGATAATAAAACCTTGTATTATAAGGGGATTTCTTTTCCTTACTGTACTTCTACTAAAAATTCACATAAAAATAGGTTGACGGGAGAGCGCTTTATTATTACTATTTTTGATAGGTGAGAAACAGTAGTGTTAGTAAAGTAAATAAAAAAGTTTATCTAAATTATTGTTCTATATTCTATCATTCCTATACCCGATACGAGAGAGGAAGTTAATTATGAAAAAAATTAAAGTGCTGCAAAATATCACATCCGTTGGCGTAGTGGCGGTAATCCGTGCTGATAATGCGGACGATGCATACCGTATGTCTGTTGCCTGTATCGAGGGCGGACTGACCAATATCGAAGTAACGTTTACTACACCTGATGCGGATGTGGCCATCAAACGCCTTGTTGCAGACTATGGAAGCAAAGCGGTAATCGGTGCAGGCACGGTGCTTGATCCGCTTACAGCCAGAATTGCTATTCTGGCCGGCTCTGAATTTGTGGTCAGCCCTTCCTTTGAAGAAGAGACCGCCAAAATGTGCAATCTGTACGGCATCTCCTACATGCCCGGCTGCATGACGCTGAATGAAATGAAGGAAGCGCTGAAGCTGGGGGTAGACGTGCTGAAGCTCTTCCCGGGCAGCGCCTTCGGACCAGACTATGTCAAAGCTGTTAAGGGGCCGATGCCGCATGTTAACATTATGCCTACCGGCGGTGTGGATCTGGAGAACATGGGACAATGGATCAAGAACGGATGCATCGCTGTTGGGATCGGCGGCAACCTGACTGCACCGGCCAAGGAAGGCCGCTATGACCAGATTACCGAGCTGGCCGCGAAGTATGTGGCGAAGTTCCAGGAGATCAAAGGCGCATAATACGTGCTGCCAAAAGCATTTCATATTAAGGCCGTATGACTGGATAACAGTTGTACGGCTTTTTTTGGCGTATCAGGAAGTACCTATGTGCGGATAGTTGGCATGCCGGTAGCGGGAGGTGTATAGAATAAGCAGGAAAAAAGTAGACTATAGTATTGAAGAAGGCTGCCTTGAAAAGTCGGGGACAACCTCTCCGAGTTCTCAATAACCTGCCGGGAGTGAACAAAATGTCTTCTTATAATAACAGGATGCTAAGTCCGGCTTCCGAGGAGGAAGCGGAATATGTAGAAATCGCCTGCGGCGGTTACGGGTGCAGGGTAACAGAAGGGCAGATTTACAAGCTGGAGCGCAACTGCAATAATCCGCATATTTTTGAGTACGGGGAAGCCTATATCGTCGATGATGATAACAAGGACAATTATGCGGTTCTGCTGCTTTGCAAGACCAATCTCTACAAATAGGAAGTAATGATGTTTAGCTCTGCAGGATTTCCCCGAAGCTCACTTGGTGGGCTTTTTTTATTGCATTTTTGTAACAAAGTTTTGCAAAAGAATGTTTGAAGAATGCACGCCACCCTTGTATGCTTAGTAAGGATTGCCGGCTGTACGGGGCAGCCCCGGGCTGAAACCGCTGATCCCAATAAGACGTAATATGTAAAGTTTGGTATTCTAAAAATAAGCATTACAGGCTTGCAACAAATCCGCAGTCTTGCGCGTCAGTAAGATTGCATAGAGAGGGGGAACCTTCGTGGTGGAGCAGGGACTCATCAGAGCCGCTCAAGCGGGCGATCGCGACGCTCTAATCACCCTATTGCGAGAAATTGAAGGGCATGTCTACAAAACGGCCTTCTACATTTTGCATAATGAACAGGACGCTCTGGATGCATCACAGGAAGCGCTCATCAGAGTGTATACCAAAATTGGTTCCTATGAAGAGAAGGCCCAGTTCAAAACATGGGTTCAGCGGATCGTGACCAATATTTGCATTGACAAATTCAGGCGTTCAAAGCCGACCGTTTCGATTGATGAACACGAAATGGTATTCCAGGACAATAAACATAATGTGGAGCGCGAGGTCTTGTCCGGCTATCTGGCGGAGGATATCCGCGAGGCGATTGACCAGCTCCCGGAGCATCACCGTACGGTGATTGTACTGCGTTATTTGCAGGATTTTTCCTACAACGAGATTGCAGACTGTCTGGACCTGCCGCTTAACACGGTGAAATCCTACCTGTTCAGGGCAAGGCAGCAGCTGCAGAATAGACTACAGGAGTATCAGAAAGGTGGTGTATCAGGATGAAATGCGCGGAGGTGATGGAATGGATGCACCGCTATCTGGATCATGACTTGAGTCAGGACGAAATCATTGAAATGTTCCGTCATATCGATAATTGTCCTTCCTGCGCGGATGTCTTTGACCGGCTGACGCTGCTCTCCCAGGAACTTGAGCAGCTGCCGGACGTGAAACCACCCTTTAGTCTGGTTGACTCGATTCTGCCTCAGCTTGACAAGCTGGATCAGGATATTCAGCAGCAGAGCATGGTTAGTGAAGAAGATTCGGGCAAGGTAGTGCCTATTACACGCAAAAGCAACCGCGGCAAAACCGCTTCGAAGGGCACCTCCATGGCGGCCCGGACAGGCATAGGAGCAGTGGCGGCGGCGGTTATTCTTTTTATAGCAGTCTTTAATATGCCTGACAGCCTTCCGCAGGCGGAAGTAGAACAGTCTCTGTATCAGGCTGCGGAAACAAGCAGTGATGATGCGGCGATGAACAAGATGGCTACGGAATCAGAGGCTGCATATGAGAAGGGTGCCGAGAATGGTGCCGGGAACGGTGCAGAGAATAGTGCCGGGAACAATGCGGCTGACCCTGAGATGCAGAATGCAGTACCGGAAGTGACTGCATACGCCGGGAACCTTGACCAGAATACGGCCCGTGATGCAGGCCCGGCTGAACCGTCTGCAGCACCTACCCAAAGGGCCGAGCAGGCTCCGGCCGCGAGTGAAGCTCCGGCAGTACGCAGCAAGGTGCCGCCGGCAGCACACAAGACGGCAGCTCCAACCGCTCCGGCTGGTGCGGCAGATACGGCTGATGAAGGTCAAGCCGGCGATAGTATGTCCAGGATCGAAAGCAGCGATACAGCTGACAATGATGCAGCGAAGCAGGAGGATTCCCCTCCGGCCCGCAGCGCGGATATGGGAATTATGAGCATGCTGCCTGCTATGGTGGAAGAGGATTCGTGGAGTTCTCCGGACGGTCGTTACGCCGCAGAGCTGGCCGGGCAGCAGCTGGTCATTTACGCCCTCCCCGCCAGCGGCATACAGGAGGAACGGACGGCAGTGACTTCTCTGCCCCTGGAAGGCACGTGGGTGTCAGGGACCTGGTCGGAAGACGGACGGCAGTTCACCTATGTGACACTGCAGGATGGAGCGGAAATCTCCAAGGTGTATACCGCGCCCGAGACTGCTGCTTCACCTTCGGCCTCACCGCAGGCATCGGCGTCTGCAGAGCCAGAAGCTATGCCTACGCCGGGTGCAGGGGCCGGCAATAAATAATAGTATATATAGATTGAACTTAAAAATATGATATTAGGGGAAAGTGACGGAGGAGAAGTTTGGAACTGTAGGAGCGATAGTGTCCGCCTGAAAGCTTTCCGTAGGAAAGCTCGCTTCGAAAGCGTAGGCATCACCGGGTTTCAACTGCGGAAAGCAGTACAAATCAAGAAATTCTTACGGCAACAGCGGCCGGAAGTCCAAACATTCTCTGGAGTCATCCCAGTCCCAGAATAGAAAATTACAAGTTCAATCTATATAACGGAACTTTTTGCGGGGGTCCGGAATATGCTAAGGTAAGGACAGGAATTGACGAACCGCGAGAACCATCGGTATGACCGGCGGAAGGGGAGTTTCTAGAGCTTTTCCTTCCGTCGTTTATATAGATGCGCCGCTGAAACGGAGCAACTTTGGCCATGGCTGCCGGAGCTGCTCCGTTTTTGCGTGTGCAAAGATATCATTGCCGGGGCATTTTTGTTAGAATATAAGAACGGTTCAGTTGAACGGCTGGGCAAGGAATGAAGTGGAAAAGGAAGTGGCAGGATGGATGCCAAAACGGCGGCCAAAGACATCAAGCAGGGGAAAATATCACCGCTCTATGTTCTTTACGGCAGTGAGAAGTTCCGGATGAATGAATTTGCAGCCTTTCTGGAGGATCATCTGATCGCCAAAGAGGATCGGGATTTTGCAGTAATCCCCTTTGATCTTTCCGAGACGCCGGTGCAGGCAGTGGTGGAAGAAGCGGAGACAGTGCCGTTTATGGTAGAGCGCAAGCTGCTGCTGGTACGTGATGCTTCCCTGTTCACAGCGGGCAAGGAAAGTGCGAAGATTGAGCACCGCGTAGAGCTGCTCAGCGAGTATATGCAGCATCCGGCTGAATTCAGTGTTATCGTGTTTATGGTCAACAATGACAAGCTGGATGAACGCAAAAAAATCGTCAAGGCAGCCAAGGCTGCCGGGACGGTGCTGGCCTTTAACCCGCTGGGTGCAGAAGAACTGCTGCGCTGGGTGGAGAAGGGATTCCGGGACCGGGGCTGCAGCACGGCGCCTGGGACTCCGGAGGCATTGGTGGCCAATGCCGGCACTGGTCTGCAGGGCTTGTCTGCAGAGATGGACAAGCTGAGCCTGTTCGCCGGCCAGGGCGGTACGGTTACGCCGGCAGATGTGGAGAGCCTGGTGCACAGGGGCACGGAACAGAATGTGTTCACACTTGTAGAGGATATAGCCAACCTGCGGCTGGACAAGGCCCTTAATACGCTGTATGAGCTGCTGAAGCAGCGTGAGGAGCCGATTAAGATTGCCGCGCTGATTGCCAGGCAGTTCCGGATTATTCTGCAGGTCAAGGATTTGTCGGCGCTCAGTTATTCCCAGGGCCAGATCGCCTCGCAGCTCGGGCTGCATCCGTATGCCGTCAAGCTGGCAGGCGAGCAGGCCCGTAAATTCGACAGTCAAAGACTGCGCCAGATTATGAGCATCCTGGCCGATTTGGATGTCCAGATGAAGACGGGGGCTATAGACAAGGTTCTGGGGCTGGAGCTGTTCATGCTCCGGCTGGGTGCCTGAACCCCGGCGGTTACTGAAAGACAAACAGCCTTCCTTTTTTCGCTAGCTGCGGAGAGGGAAGGCTGTTTCCGTTAAGGCACATATTAAAGCACAAAAAAACCTAACCGTATGCAGCATAGCGGTCAGGTTCTTATAGTGCTCATTATGAATGTCGCTCTTGGCTTAAGCTTGAGCCTTCAGAGCGTTCAATTTCTTCGCCAAGCGGGATTTTTTGCGGGCAGCCGCATTTTTATGAACCAGACCTTTAGTTACGGCCTTGTCCAGCTTTTTGGAAGCAGCTTGGAAAGCAGCTTGAGCAGTTTCAACTTCCGTTCCTGTCAGTGCTACATCAGCAGTTTTCACAGCTGTACGAAGCGCGGATTTCTGGGAAGCGTTCAGTGCGCGGCGTTTTTCGGTCGTCTTGACGCGTTTAACGGCGGATTTGATATTTGGCATTGCATTCACCTCCTGGAAGACATTCATTCGAAATCATCAAATGATTCACAACTTAAAATATCTTAGCATGACTGCTAGCAAATTGCAACATAAAAAGCATAGGAGCAGCCTTTCAAAAACAGAAATATTGAGCCCTTGGCAGTGTGGCGGAGGAAAGGCTTCTTTTAAAATTTGAATTAAAGCTTAGCGGATTGTATAAACCGGTCCGTTCTCCCGCACACTATCGGCAAATAGCAAAGCATATGCTCTATACAATTATAAGGAGGCTGAACGTGTGATGGAACTGGATCTTCAGCTGTATTCAGTACGGACGGACTTGGCTGTGGAAGCAAAAGAGATGGCCCAGGGACCGCAGAAAACACCGATTCCAGGTGTGAATGAGGAAGTGGAGGAAGCGGATGGAATCAAAGTTACCCGGCTTGGAGTAGCTACTGCCGCCGGCTCCCAGGCCATCGGGCGTGCTCTCGGAAATTATGTAACACTTGAAGTTCCGGCGCTGCGCGGCGGGGATACGGGCCTGCAGCAGAAAGTATCGATTGTCTTTGCCCGCGAATTTGAGCAGTTTCTGGCCAGAATCGGCATTAACAAGAACTCCTCTGTACTGATTGTGGGCCTCGGCAACTGGAATGTGACGCCTGACTCCCTCGGTCCGCTGGTGGTCGAGAATGCGCTGGTTACCCGGCAGTTTTTTGAACTCGTTCCGGATCAGGTATCTCCGGGTTACCGCAAGGTGAGTGCGATTGCTCCGGGTGTGCTGGGCCTGACCGGTATAGAATCCAGTGAGGTTGTACAGGGGATCGTCGACCGCACGAAGCCGGATGTCATCATAGCGATTGATGCATTGGCGTCCCGTTCACTGGAGCGGATCAATACGACAATTCAAATTGCCGATATCGGCATTCATCCCGGTTCGGGAATCGGCAATAAACGCCGCGGCCTGACGAAGGAGATTCTGGGGGTTCCCTGCATAGCGATCGGTGTCCCTACCGTTTGTTACGCTTCAACTATTGTAAACAATGTGCTGGAAATGATGAAGAACCATTTCGGCCAGATGGGGGAAGGCGCGGCGCACACCAAAGAAATCATGGGGCTGCTGGATGATATTTCCGAGCAGGAGCGGCTGGCGCTGGTTAAAGAGGTGCTGGAGCCGCTGGGGCATGACCTCATCGTGACTCCCAAGGAGATCGATGAATTTATTGAGGAGATTGCCAATATCGTCGCCAGCGGGCTGAATGCCGCGCTGCATGATGCGGTGGACCCCGGCAATGTCGGAGCTTATACGCATTGACAATTGAAAGCCCGCGAAGGCGCCGTATGGCGATGCCTGCGCGGGCTTTTTATTGTTACCGCATGCCTGGGGCTTGGGCAAGGATGAAAGGGAAAACTCAGGCTGTCGAGAAAGTCTCAACAGACTTCTTTTCATAAGACTCCGCGTTAATGATTACCGGCTCCAACCCGACGCCTCACGCGCACCAGAACCTATTGGATACTTGACAGTACTAATGCTAACGGACCCCAGGTCCGTTATTTTGCGCTGGAGGTAGGTTTTGGAATCGTAACGGACCGTGGATCCGCTATTACATCCGAAAAGGCGTCTTTTTATCCAACCTTTGGCGGAATAACGGAACTACGGTCTGTTAGCGGTAGAAACGGAGAGAATTCCGGCAAATAACGGAAGCAGGGTCCGTAAGCGTGAGAATGGGGAAACGGCAATTAACGGATGCATAATTCTTGCGCCGACTGCCATATGTCTGGGAACATGTGCGGTTGACGGCAGGTGCCTATATAGAAGTTATTTTCAGCAGGACTCTCAGCAAGACTCTTTAAAAAGAAAGCTCAACATGGGCCCTGATTCTTCTACTCTCTCTTTCTATACTTTCAGTTCTAGTCTTCCTTCCCGTCTCATAGATTTGAAGTATAAGAGATTACAGAGGGCTGGAGGAGGACATAACAATAATGAACAAAAAATGGTTTCAGCTATGGAATATCGGCCGGCTGCGGAGTAAGGTGCTTGATATTCTGTCACTGGGAAGAACACTGCTGCTGCTGGCCGGAGGTTCGCTTGTGTTTTTTATGCTGCTTGGGGCAGGCGGATTAGCCGGCCAGAAGCTCAACGCCTCACCCGTTCCATCCATGAAAGGTTTGGCTGCATCGCTGTCGAGCGGGTTCTTTATGGAGCTGCTCGGCATGGAGGTGCCGCATTTGCCGAAAGGGGATGAGCCATCCGCTTTCTCGGCTCCCAAGGTCACTTCCTTTGTGTTCCGGATGCTGACAAGCGTCGATCCCGGCAATCCGAAAAGTCTGCTCTCGCGGGAAGTACCGGGTCTTGCGGCGGATGATCCTTTTCTGCTGCGGGAAGGCTCAGGGGGGACGGCGGGTGCTCCGGCAGACTACCATCCGGGAACGGATGAATTAGCGGCAGACGATCTGCAGAGTGATCCGGGAACAGCCGGAGGTTCAGAAGGTCCCGGTACACCGGCGGATAGCGGATCGGACAAGCCGGACGCGGCGGCCACACCGCCGCCCCAACCGACAGCGGCGCCTGACTCCGGCGCAAACGCCGGTGGAGGTGACGGAGGCAGCGGCCGGGAAAATGCCGGGGAGAATACCGGAGATACTTCCATTAAACGTATTCTGATCTACCATTCGCACCCCCGGGAGGCTTATAATCCGCTGCTCGGAGTACAGAGTGATAACCCCAGTTCGGCTGTTCCTTCCAAAAATGTAATGCTGGTAGGCTCCTATCTGACAGAGAGACTGGAGAAGCTCGGCATCGGCACCATTCACTCCAAGGATGATTATGTAACAGAGGTGCCGGACTACAACTGGAACTTTTCCTATAAATATTCGCGGATCACCATCAAGGCTGCGCTGGCTGCCAACGAGGAAATGACGGACCTGATCGATATTCACCGTGATTCTCAGCGGCACGGCAAAACCACCGCAGTTATTGACGGAAAAAGCTACGCACAGGTCTATTTTATCCTTGGGCATGCCAATAAAAACTGGAAGAAAAACGAAGCCTTCTCCAATTCAATCCACCAGCTGCTGGAGAAACGTTATCCCGGCCTGTCCCGGGGGATCTGGGGCAAAGCTTCGGGCAACGGTAACAACGGGGAGTATAACCAGAGCCTGTCTCCTAACAGCGTGCTGATCGAAGTAGGCGGGATCGATAACAGTGCCGAGGAGCTGAAACGGACGGCAGATGTCCTGGCGGAAGCGATCGCCGAAGTGTACTGGAATAATCATGACGCTGAAAAAGCGGCTGCGCCTGACTATACAGCAGATGACAAAGCTGTACAATCCTCTGCCGGGGTCTCCTAAAGCGCGTGCGTTTACAAGTTGTAGCGGTGGATGATGTCTAAGCAAGTCATAAAAAGGAGGAACCTCTGATGTCGCGGATCGGAAAAAAACTGACGGTGGTCGGAATTTGGGCGGGAATCGGAATTTTGATCGGTCTGCAGTTTGGCGGCGGCAGCGGACCTTCGAATTCGCAGATCCTGCCGGGATACAGTAAAGGTACCGGTACCGTCCAATCTGTACAGACGCCGGGAGCTGCTCCCGGTCAAGGCCAGGGCGTGGCTCAGGGCGGGCAGGCTTATGTCTACGTGCCTGTTGCCGTAGATCCGGCAACAGGCGCTTATACCCTAATGCCTTCAGCGGGGGGGCTGGGTGCCGGCAGCGGCAATACTCCTGACTCCGCTGACCTGCCCCAGGAAGAAGCGGAAGATTACAGCACATTGACCCCCGAGCAGATTCTGATTCCCGAGGAAGAGGGGAGGGCGGTGGATGTGCTGGCAGACAAAACCGCAGGCCTTCTGCAGCAGGCTTCGCAGAAAGGCATCCGCTGGGTTGTCTCCCTGTTTGATTCAGCAGAAGAGTGAGAGTTCTAAACGCTCCGGCTTTTCCTGGCAAAGGAAGGGCCGTTTCTTTTACTTTCCGGGCCGCCGGGATTGCTGGGGCAGTCCTGTACTGCTATAATAAGAGGATTAACATTAGGCTGTCTGTGGGGGTAAGGAATGACTGACGTTCAGAAAAGACAACAACAAATCCGCAATTTCTCGATTATTGCACATATAGACCACGGTAAATCGACACTGGCTGACCGCATTCTGGAGTACACTGGAGCACTCAGCTCGCGCGAAATGCAGGAGCAGGTGCTTGACCAGATGGACCTGGAGCGCGAACGCGGGATTACCATTAAGCTGCAGGCCGTGCGTCTTACCTACCGGGCCGATGACGGCCAGGAGTATTTGCTGAACCTGATTGATACACCGGGGCACGTCGACTTCACTTACGAGGTCTCACGGAGTCTTGCTGCCTGCGAAGGCGCACTGCTGGTAGTGGATGCCGCTCAAGGCATCGAAGCCCAGACCCTGGCCAATGTGTATCTGGCGCTGGACAACAACCTGGAAATTTTGCCTGTCGTTAACAAGATTGATCTGCCGAGCGCAGACCCGGAACGGGTGAAGCAGGAAATTGAGGACGTAATCGGACTCGATGCCAGTGAAGCCGTGCTTGCTTCCGCCAAAGCCGGTATCGGGATTAAAGAAATTCTGGAACAGGTAGTCAAGCAGGTTCCGGCACCGTCCGGTGACGCTGATCAGCCGCTGAAGGCGCTGATTTTTGACTCCCACTATGATCCGTACAAGGGCGTTATTGTCTATGTCCGCGTCATTGACGGCAAAATCCGTGCCGGTTCGAAGATCAAAATGATGGCGACCGATAAAGTATTCGAGGTTATCGAGGTCGGCGCATTTATGCCGCGCATGAGCATTGTGGAAGAGCTTAATATCGGCGACGTAGGCTTTATCGTAGCCGGAATCAAGCATGTCGGCGACACCCGTGTCGGGGATACGGTAACGGATGCGAAGAATCCGACACCGGAGCCGCTGCCTGGTTACCGCAAGATTAACCCGATGGTATACTGCGGTCTCTATCCGATCGAGACTTCAGACTATAACGACCTGCGTGAAGCGCTGGAGAAGCTTCAGCTTAATGATGCTTCGCTCAGCTTTGAGCCGGAGAGCTCCAGTGCACTGGGGTTCGGTTTCCGCTGCGGCTTCCTTGGACTGCTGCACATGGAGATTATCCAGGAGCGCATTGAGCGCGAGTTCAACCTTCCGCTGATTACGACGGCGCCGAGTGTTATCTACCGGATTGCACTGACAAACGGCGAGGTTATACAGATTGATAACCCTTCGAACTATCCGGAGATCGGTACCATTGATTATGTCGAAGAGCCTTATGTCAAAGCTGCGGTTATCGTTCCGAATGATTTCGTCGGAACTGTAATGGAGCTTTGCCAGAACAAACGCGGTGAGTTTGTGAACATGGAGTACCTGGATTCCAACCGGGTAACAATCACTTACCAGATCCCGCTTTCGGAAATCGTTTATGATTTCTTTGATCAGCTGAAGTCCGGAACAAAGGGCTATGCCTCCTTCGATTACGAGATTTCCGGCTACCGCCAGTCGAATCTGGTGAAGATGGATATTCTCCTTAACGGAGAGCAGGTGGATGCCCTGTCGTTCATCGTCCACCGCGACCGCGCGTACAACCGCGGACGCATTATCTGCGAGAAGCTGCGCGGCATCATTCCGCGGCAGATGTTCGAGGTGCCGATTCAAGCGTCTGTCGGAACCAAGGTTGTGGCCCGGGAGACCGTTAAGGCGATGCGCAAGAACGTTCTTGCCAAATGCTACGGCGGTGACATCTCGCGTAAGCGGAAGCTGCTCGAGAAGCAGAAGGAAGGTAAGAAACGCATGAAGCAGGTCGGCAGTGTTGAGGTGCCTCAGGAAGCATTCATGGCGGTGCTTAAGATCGACGAATAACTGCGGCTGCTGACGAAAGTCCTGCTGCCGTCTGGCAGATATTGACGAACAGACACTGAAGGGAAGCCTCACGGCTTCCCTTTTCTGGCTATTACAATAAGCCATTTATATAGAGGTTAACAAGAACAGACAAAAAGGAGACAGCTATGACAACCCAAACCAACGGCCGTCCCCCTGAGGCCGTATATATCCATATTCCGTTTTGCACGAATAAGTGCTTTTACTGTGATTTTAACTCCTATGTCCTGAAGGATCAGCCGGTGATGGACTACCTGCATGCCCTGGACCGGGAGATGGAACTGACTGTGCAGCAGACTCCTCCGGGTGTAATCAAGACAATCTTTGTCGGCGGAGGGACACCAACCGTGCTGAAGCCGGATGAAATGGCCTTTTTCCTGAAGTCGGTCCGCAGGCATTTTCCGCATTGGGATGAGAATATCGAATTTTCAATGGAGGCTAATCCGGGAACCACTGATAAGGACAAGCTGCAAGTGATGAAGGAAGGCGGCGTGAACCGGGTGAGCTTCGGCGTTCAGGCTTTCCAGAATGAGCTGCTGAGCGGCATTGGCCGCATCCATAATGTGGATGACGTCTACCGCAGTCTGGAGAACGCCAGAGCCGTCGGCTTGAACAATCTGTCTGTGGATCTCATGTTCGGTCTGCCGAACCAGACGGTAGAGATGCTTGCCGAGAGTGTGCGTAAGGCGCTGGAGCTTGATCTGCCCCATTATTCGATCTACAGCCTGAAGGTAGAGGAGAATACGCTTTTCCACACCCTGTTCAACAAAAACAAGCTTCCGCTCCCCAGCGAAGAGGATGAACTGGAGATGTATCTGCTGCTCATGTCGAAGATGGAAGCTGCAGGCTACGGCCAGTATGAAATCAGCAACTTTGCCAAACCCGGCATGGAGAGCCGCCATAATATTACGTACTGGCGGAATGAAGACTATTACGGGCTTGGCGCCGGAGCACACGGCTATGTAAAACGCCGGCGGCATATCAACATTAAGGGGGTTAACCCTTATGTTGAAGCATCCCGCAGCGGGCTGCCGCGTCTGGATACCTTTGAAATCCCTGTGCAGGAAGCGATGGAGGACTTTATGATGGTAGGCCTGCGCATGCGTGACGGGGTATCGGACGAGGCCTTTCAGGTGCAGTTCGGCAGATCAATGGAGGAAATTTTTGCTCAGCCGCTGCATAAGATGCTGAATGCGGGCCTGCTTGAGCATGAGGGCGGCGTCTACCGTCTGAGCAAGCAGGGAATTCTGTTTGGTAACGATGTTTTCGGAGCGTTTGTCGGCGCTTTGACAGAGGTTTAATTTTAAATATCCCTTGAATTGTAATTCACCATGTTGTATATTTATTCATATTAACAACAAGGGGTGAGTCAAGTGCTTGTCAAGCCGGAAATGCTTCGCCATACAGCTTCTCAGGAAGACCAGACAGTAATATGCAGAAACGCCACGGTGGAGGATGTAGAACCACTGTATTTAATGATAGAAGAATATGCACAACGTGGAATTATGCTGCCCCGTTCAAGGCAGGCACTGACTCGCCAGATCGACCAGTTCGTCATTGCCGAGATTAACGGGCAGTTCGTCGGCTGCGGATCGCTGTTCAGACTGGGAAATGATCTTGTGGAAGTCCGTTCCATTGGCCTGCGTGATGAGGGCAAGGGGAAAGGTGTAGGCACGATGATTCTGGATAAGCTGACAGAGGAAGCGAGACGTCAGGGGATTCCGAAAATTATGGCGTTAACCTATGCCGTTGATTTTTTTCTCAAGAACGGCTTTACCGTCGTCGAGAAAGAGATTTTTCCCGAGAAAGTATGGACGGATTGTGTGAACTGCAAGAAGCAGCATGCCTGCGATGAAATTGCCGTTCTTAAGATGCTGGGCTAATGAACCGGGCAGGCAGCGGCCGGGGCCGGACTTATATAAATAAAGAACCGCTCCGCTCTAAGGATCGCGTTATTTAGCGGGGCGGTTTTTTGATGCCGAACTGACTTGACAATCTCAAGGTCAGTTTGGTATTTTTGTATTAGTGGTTAGCACTCATCTAGACAGAGTGCTAACGAATCGGAGCCACAGCCGATAGGAGGGGATTACATGTTAACTGAACGCCAGAGAATGATACTTAACGCTATTGTAGATGATTATATTTCTTCCGCTGAGCCGGTAGGCTCACGCAGCATTTCCAAACGCGGAGATGTAGGTTACAGTCCTGCTACCATTCGTAACGAAATGGCTGACCTGGAGGAATTAGGATATCTCGAGCAGCCCCATACATCGGCAGGCAGAATACCTTCACATAAAGGCTACCGCTATTATGTGGATCACCTGGTACCGTGGAATTCCGCCGAGTCGGCCGATATGGGCACGATCCGCGCTTTTTTCGCCGAGAAGCTGAATCAGACAGAACAGGTTATCCAGCATGCGGCAATGATTCTTTCCAATATGACGAATTACACTTCCATCCTTCTGGGACCGGAGGTTTTTCATACTTCATTGCGCCATTTTCAGCTGCTTCCGCTTGACGGCAACCATGCCGTCGCGATTATTGTAACCAGCACCGGACAGGTGGAGAACCGGACGGTTCAGATCCCTCCGGAGATTTCACTCTCCGAAATGGAGAAGGTGGTCAACCTGCTGAACAGCAAGCTGGTGAATGTACCGCTATATAAGCTGAAGAGCCAGCTCTATTCCGAGCTGGGCGAAGAAATGCAGCGCCACATTTCCCACTATGAAGAATTAATGCAGGTGCTGGACCAGGCGCTGGAAAGCGATCATGAGCAGCGGATCTATCTTAGCGGAGCGACCAATATGCTGACCCAGCCGGAGTTCAAGGACGTCGACAAGGTCAAGACGATTCTCGACCTGCTGGAAGAGACGCCGACCCTGCTCAAAATGCTGGCCCCCGCTTCCGGCGGACCTGGTATACAGGTGCGCATCGGTACGGAGAATAAGCATGAGGCCTTTGCGAATTGCAGTCTGATTACCGCCAGCTATTCTCTGGACGGCAAGGCACTGGGAAGCATCGGCATCCTGGGACCGACCCGTATGGAGTATGCCCGGGTAATGGGGATCCTCGGGATTTTATCCCGGGATTTGACAGCAGCGCTGGCACACTGGTATAAGTGAACAGAGTATAACTGACAACACGGATGATTTTAAGGAGGTGAAGACAACTTGAAAGAGGAACAGGTGCAAGATTCAAACGAGATTAAAGATCAGGCTATAAATGAGAACCAGGCGGCTGATGAGGCCGAAGCAGCACAGGATAACGGCTCATCTGCAGCTGAAGAGACCTTCGAGGAGGCTTCGGAGAGCGGTGAGAGCGTGAAGCGCCTCCAGGCGCTTGCTGAGGAGCATCAGGCACGTGCGCTGCGTGTGCAGGCTGATTATGATAACTTCCGCCGCCGGACCCTGAAGGAAAAAGAGGAGCTGGCGCAATACGCGACTTCCAAGCTTGTGAACGAGCTGCTTCCGGTTCTGGACAACTTTGAACGTGCGTTGGCTACAGCTCCGGCAAGTGCGGATTCCGAGGCATTTTCCAAGGGCGTAAATATGATCTTCCGTCAGCTGGAGGGAGTACTGAAGTCTGAAGGGCTCACAGCTATGGAGACCGTAGGTCAGCCTTTTAACCCTGAATATCATCAGGCCATCATGCAGGTGGAAAGCGATGAGCATGAGGAAGGCATCGTGACGGAAGAAGTCCAGAAGGGCTATCTCCTGAAAGATAAAGTACTTCGTCCTGCCATGGTCAAAGTCAGCATGTAGCTTGTCTATATAAGGCCGGTTGTAACCGGCTGCCTTAAGCTGATGTCTAAGCCGGAATAGACCTCCGGAGGCATCGTTATGGACCGGCAGGATCTGTTAAGCATTTTGCTGATCATTATTATTGAAATATCTGCAGGAGCCATAAGCTCCATATCATTTTGAGGAGGCACATTACAGTGAGTAAAGTTATCGGTATTGACCTTGGTACTACCAACTCTTGCGTTGCAGTTATGGAAGGCGGCGAAGCCGTCGTTATCCCGAATCCGGAAGGCGCACGCACAACCCCTTCGGTTGTAGGCTTCAAGAAAGACGGCGAGCGTATCGTCGGCGAAACAGCTAAACGCCAGGCTATCACGAACCCGGACCGGACTATTGCTTCCATTAAACGTCATATGGGTACAAGCCACAAAGAAAGCATTGACGGTAAAGACTACTCTCCACAAGAGATTTCCGCTATGATTCTGCAAAAGCTGAAAAGCGATGCTGAAGCATACCTGGGACAGACAGTAACACAAGCGGTTATCACGGTACCGGCTTATTTTAATGACAGCCAGCGTCAAGCGACTAAGGATGCAGGTAAAATTGCAGGTCTTGAAGTTCTGCGTATTGTGAACGAGCCTACAGCGGCTGCACTGGCCTACGGTCTGGAGAAATCCGAAGACCAAACGATCCTCGTCTATGACCTTGGCGGCGGTACATTCGACGTATCGATTCTTGAGCTGGGCGACGGGTTCTTTGAAGTAAAAGCTACAAGCGGTGACAACCGTCTCGGCGGTGATGATTTTGACCAGGTCGTTATGGACTTCCTCGTAGCAGAATTCAAGAAGGAACAAGGCATTGACCTGAGCAAGGACAAAGCGGCTGTACAACGTCTGAAGGATGCTGCGGAAAAAGCGAAAAAAGAGCTGTCCGGCGTACTGACAACTACTGTATCGCTTCCGTTCATCACGGTTGTTGACGGCGTGCCTCAGCACTTGGAGATCAACCTGACCCGTGCCAAATTCGATGAGCTGACTGCCGGCCTGGTAGAACGTACACTCGGACCTACACGCCAGGCACTGAACGATGCAGGCATGACTCCTGCTGACCTCAACCGTATCGTTCTCGTGGGCGGTTCCACCCGTATTCCTGCAGTACAGGAAGCGATCAAGAAGCTTACCGGCAAAGAGCCGCACAAAGGCGTTAACCCGGATGAAGTAGTAGCTCTTGGTGCTGCTGTTCAAGCAGGTGTATTGACAGGTGATGTAAAAGACGTGGTTCTGCTTGACGTAACTCCGCTGTCTCTCGGTATCGAAACTGCAGGCGGCGTGTTCACGAAGATGATCGAGCGTAACACTACGATCCCTACAAGCAAATCGCAAGTGTTCTCGACCTTTGCTGACAATCAGCCAAGTGTAGAGATCCACGTTCTTCAAGGTGAACGCCAAATGGCTAACGGCAACAAGACGCTGGGACGCTTCATGCTGAACGAGATTCCGCCGGCACCTCGCGGTGTGCCGCAAATCGAAGTTACCTTCGACATCGATGCCAACGGTATCGTTAACGTATCGGCAACAGACAAGGGCACCAACAAGAGCCAGAAGATCACTATCACTTCCTCCAGCGGCCTGAGCGACGCTGAAGTGGAACAAATGATGAAGGATGCCGAGTTGCACGCTGAGGAAGACCGCAAGCGTAAAGAACTGGTAGAAGCGAAGAACTCTGCTGACCAGCTTATCTATTCCACAGATAAAGTGATCAAGGATCTTGGTGACAAGGCCGATGCTTCCGAAGTTGAAAAAGCTAACGCAGCCAAGGACAAACTCAAAGCTGCAGTAGAAACTGACAATTTGGAAGAAATCAATGCTGCAACAGAAGCGCTGACAGAGGTCGTCCAACAGCTGTCCGTGAAGCTGTATGAACAAGCTCAAGCTGAACAAGGTGCTGAAGGCGGCCAAGGTGCTGCTGAAGGTACAAAGAAGGATAATGTTGTAGATGCAGACTATGAAGTTGTTGACGATGAGAAGAATCAAGGTTAACCTTAAACGATAAATCTTATGGTGTACGAAGGGAAGGTCAAAACCGGGGCATCCCGTGTTTTGCCTTTCCTTTTGACATGTTAAAGGCTTTATGGATATTGATGTGCGGAGGTGAAAGCAGTGGCAGATAAACGTGATTATTATGAGGTTCTGGGCATTGGCAGAGATGCATCAGACGATGAAGTGAAGAAGGCATACCGCAAGCTGGCACGCCAGTATCATCCGGACGTCAACAAAGCCAGCGACGCAGAGGCGAAATTCAAAGAAGTGAAGGAAGCCTACGATGTACTGAGTGACGGCCAGCAGCGCGCCCGTTATGACCAGTATGGCCATATTGACCCTAACCAGGGAATGGGCGGCGGCTTTGGCGGCGGCGGGGATTTCGGCGGACTTGGCGATATCTTCGATATGTTCTTCGGCGGCGGCGGACGCCGTGATCCGAACGCTCCGCAGCGCGGCGGCGACTTACAGTACACCATGACCATTGAATTCAAGGAAGCGGTGTTCGGCAAAGAAACCGACATTACCATTCCGCGTACGGAGTCCTGCGATACCTGCTTTGGCTCCGGGGCTAAACCAGGCACCAAACCGGAGACCTGTTCCGTATGCCACGGCAGCGGCCAACAGGAATTCGTCCAGAATACACCGCTTGGACAGATGCGTAACCGCCGTCCCTGCTCGAATTGCAGCGGCTCAGGTAAGATCATTAAGGAAAAATGTCCAACATGTGCAGGACAGGGTAAAGTTAAAAAGCAGCGCAAGATCCATGTGCGCATTCCTGCAGGCGTCGATGATGGCGCACAGCTGCGCATGAGCGGTGAAGGCGAAGGCGGCACACGCGGCGGCCCGGCCGGCGACCTCTATATTGTCATCCGCGTGAAGAGCCATGATTTCTTTGTGCGCGAAAATGATGATATCATGTGCGAGGTTCCGCTTACGTTCGCTCAAGCAGCACTCGGGGACGAAATTGAGATCCCTACCTTAACGGAGAAAGTGAAGCTCAAAATTCCTGCGGGAACACAGACCGGCACCTTCTTCCGCCTCAAGGGCAAAGGCGTTCCGCGTCTGCGCGGCAACGGCACAGGCGATCAGCATGTGCGTGTCATTGTTGTAACGCCAAGCAAGCTTAGCGATGAACAGAAGGATCTGCTGCGGCAGTTTGCTTCCTATGACGGTGAGAACACCCATGAGCAGGAGCAGTCTTTCTTTGACCGTGTGAAGCGTGCGTTCCGCGGGGACTAATTGCATTCCATGATTACAAGCTCTCAGTTTCTGCATATTTGCAGAGACTGAGGGCTTTTTTACAGAAATTCAAAAGAATTATAACAGAAAACGGCCGCTACCTAGAACTAAAGGTAGCAGCCGTTTTTCTTGCCCTAATCAGATCATATATTCTTAAAATTAATTAGAGCGGAGATCCTCAAATACACGATGCAGAATTACTGCAGCTTGAGCTCGGGTTAAAGTACCGCCCGGATTAAAAGTGTTGGCCCCTTCGCCTTTGAAATAGCCTTTGCTGACAACGAAAGCAACGGCATTTCTGGCACTTTCAGAGATCTTAGGAGTATCTTTGAAGTTTAAGCTGCCGATAGCTCCCGCCGTATCAGCCTTTAAGGCTGCCGTAACAATGAGTACAGCTTCTTCGCGGGTCAACACTTCACGGGCACCAGTTTCCTTAATACGAGAAGTCCAAGTATCTCCTTTGCCAAGCAGCCTGTCGAAAAGAGTAAGCAGTTCAGCACGATTCAAGCTGTCGGAAGGTTTGAAACTGCCATCAGTTCCTTTACCGGCGATAATTCCATGCGCAGCCAGAACTTCAATGTCATCCTTGGCCCAATGTAAGGCAGTATCTTTAAAGCCAGTATTATGCAGTGCAGCAGCACTATACGTACCGTCACCAGTAACTATGAACTGCAGGACACCGTTCTCAGACAGTGTACCTGCTTGCAGATACGAAACTTTACCGTCTGCAGTGTGTTGATAGGCTGCTGTCTTGCGGACATCCTTTTGCCCATCATCGTTCAGTGTAAGAATTACTGTTAATGGTTTGCCGCTTGTCCAGCCATTCTTGATAGTCAGCAGGGAGGAGCCAATATCAACGAGCGCTGCGCTTCCTGCAAGACTGGCAATGTCGGCTCCTTCTGCAAGGCCGATACTCATATCAATGCCATTGACAGTAATAAAGTCTGATAGTGTAGCGGCTGGAATTAGCAGTGCGAATCCTTTTCCGGCTAATCCAAGTGCTTTACCTGTGGTCTTAAGCTTCTCGGCTTGTGCTGCAGTTAGCTTGATACTGACTTTACTGTATTTGGAAAATTCAACATCAGTGAGATCAAGGGAAGCTGCGGTATCCGAAGCTTTCTCCAAGGAAGCAGTAAGGGCTGCCTCAGAGATAGCCAGAACTGCCGATGGTTTACCACCTGCTGGATCAGTAGTCTCAGTAAGCTGGCCTGCAGCTAGAACAGTGCTGTTATTTAAGGATGATACCGGACTGGATGAACCTGTCGGGCCAGTCGGGTTAGTTGGTATAGTTGGTACTGGTTTTTTCACAATAACATTCACTGTTGAGAGTCCGGCAGGAACTGTTGCTGAATAAGCGTCGCTCCAGAGCAGGACATCAGATAATGTAAAGGTGTAAGTTCCCTCAGTAGTTGGCGTAAATGTAAATTTACCCAATGATCCAGTACCGGATTCAGTATACGCTCCGTCTGTAAGGTGTACACCGTATTGCAGAACATCAACTTCTTCATCCAAGTGAATAAGATTAGTGAATTCAGGCAGGACTTCACCTGGAAAGTTGGCTTCTTGATAGGTTGCCAGCTGTACGCTGGACGTAATCGATGGGGCCCCCATTTTATTGTCGTACAATAAGTTGAAGGTTGCGCCATAAATACCATATACATTATCAGTTACTGAGAACCCTACATCAATTGTTACTGGTTGTCCCACATAAGCTTCCAGATTTGAAGCAGATGGTGCAACAGTGTAGCTGGTTACATCAGTGTCGTAACGCAGCAGCTGTGCATATTCTGCCTCGCCGTTTCCTCCAAAGTCATAAGCGTAAATATAGAATTGGTTCAGTCCATCGTTCAGCGGTACCTCAATCTCAAAATATCCGGATTCATCAATGAACCCGTCAGACTGCAGAGGCTCTCCGTCTATTCCTTCGAATACTGCGGCAACCCCCAGCCAATCATTGAGATCCTCTCCGAATGCGCGAAGTTCGAGAAGTAAATCATAAGCGATATATCCGCTAACGACTGCGGTTCTTTGCCCTTCCTCCTCCACCTGTGACTGTTCGGTTATGGTTAGCCCGCTAACGACAGGTGCCTCTGTGTCGACAATAAACATGATGGATTGATCATCAAGACTGGTTGTGTCATTCAGTACCGGTGTAATCGTATAGATTCCATCCTGAAGATGTACCTTATCTTTGCTGCCCTGAGTGAATACGGTTCCGTCCCATTCAAGGGTTTCATACATTCCGCGGTAATACTTCTCACCAGTTGCATATACATCACCCACAACAGTCCCGGTATATAGGTCTGCTACTTCCATACGAAGACTGTCTACCGGTTCATGTACAGAGAATGAGAAGTCGGTGTAATCCAAGTAATCATCCCCATTAGGAGAGATTACATCGTTACCAACATAAAGATCAGTAACAGTGTCAGGACGCAGTTCTTCACCTACTGCTACACTAAGAGGCAGGGTCAGGGTTTCAGGAGAGACGGAACCTGCTTCTGTCAACGTTAGAATTGCTTCGTAAATTCCTGCCTTTACATTGGCATTAACCGTCAGAGGAACTTCGAAATAATTTCCGGCCGTTACATCGGAGAAGGAAGGCAGAGTAATTCCTTCATGATCAGTACGCCATTCTACGCTGACACTGTACTGCTTCGCATTGCTGGTCAAGGCGTCTACGTATACTGTTTTGGATACTGTCGCCGGCAGGTTAGTCTGCAGTCCGTAAGACAAAGAGCCTGTGTCATAGCTTTCTACAGGAATATCAGGCCGACCTGTGTCCAGCAACTCACTGACCCGGGCTATGGAATTGGCGTTAACGACCTTGGACAGATCAATCAGTCCTGCACCTTGTTCATGCAGACTGTAAAATTTGCCTTTACGGTCTACAAGTGAAGTTGCATTATTGCTCAAGAGCACTTTAACCTGATCCGGAGTTAAATCAGGGTTTATATCAAGCAGCAGTGCCGCAGCTCCGGCTACATGCGGACTGGCCATGCTGGTTCCGTTTATCCGGGCGTAGCCGGTCGCGCTTTCCCACTCAGGTACGGAGGAGTTGATGCCGACACCCGGAGCCAGAACGTCCGGTTTGATCGTGAAATCCGGTAGGGCAGGACCGCGTGAACTGAAGCCTGCAAGCCAGTTCTTGGTATCAAATATAATGTCAAAATCAAGGGTGCTGCTGCCGGCTTCCAGCGTTTGCTTAATCAGTGTCCCGTCTTCTTTAGTGATGCCATAGGTGGGAACGCCACTCGCGTCAACAGCTAAATTCAGCTCACCTAACGTATTATTCGCGATAAGCAGTCCGATCGCACCTGCATTAGCGGCATTTGCCGATTTGGATACAAAGGTGTATGTTCCGCGGTCTACAAGAGCAACTTTGCCTTTTACATCAACTTTTGCGAAATCCTCTGGCGAGCCAAGTCCGGCATAGACAACCTCTTGTCCGATCGCCGATGAAGGAAGCTCTTCAGAACCGGCACCGAGGATGCCATAGATGTTGTCAACTTCACCCACCTTAAAGATATTCACGTATGCCGGTGTAGTAGAGGCGCCTACAGAGATAGTGCGGTGCGCACCGCCGGGAGTGCCTACAGTTTGAGCTTCCGGTCCCGCATTTCCTGCGGCCAGGACCACAGTTACGCCTGCCTTAGCGGCATTGTCAACGGCGATGGCATCCGGTGAGTATTGCTGGTTTACATCGGTACCGAGTGAAAGATTAATGACATCAATCTTATCTTCATTGGAAACAGCCAGTTCTATTCCTTTGATGACATCGGCTGTGGTCCCGGTACCGTATGGTCCAAGTACACGGTAGGCATAGATGTCCGCATCTGGAGCGACACTCTTGATAATGCCCGACACATGAGAGCCGTGGGAGGTCTCATACGGATTGCCGTCAATTGGCAGATATTGCGGATCGGGTTCGGTCTCATAAGGATCAGTGTCGTCGTCAACGACATCATATCCGCCTTTATAGGAGTCAGCTAAGTATGAATGCTTATGATCAATACCTGTATCGATCACTGCAACCTTGATACCGTCACCTCTGATACCTGCATCGTTTAACTTATCGGCATTGAAGATATCGCCGTTTCCGACAATTTCCTGTACCGAACCGCCTGAGCTGGGAGGAGCTTCGGTCTCTAATGCATGGACAGTCTGGTTTGAAAAGATTGCTTTAACGCCGGGAAGAGCCAGCAGCTTGTCTACCTGATTACCGGGAAGTGTCACGGCATAACCATTAAATACTTCGGTATATTCATGGCCGGTAACAGCGCCAAGACGTGAAGCGGCAGACTTGAAAGTGTTGTGCTCAGCACGGAGAAGATTGCGTTGCAAAGAAGGAGAGAAGCCCTTCTTGTTATCGGCTTGGCTTTCTACAACCTTGACGGGGTCATTCTGAAGCTGGACTATAACAGTTAAGGGCGCGGAGCTGTTGCTTGTGCCGGCATAGTTTTGTGGTTTGATTGCTGTTGAGGTTGCATGAAGATTGAATTGTTTCAGAGAATCTGTTGTAGTGTCCAGTCTGGAGTTTAACAATGAAGTATGGTTCTTAAGGTTAGGAGATGGCGGCAGAAAATTGCCGGCGTTAGCAGAAGTAGCGGAAGGGAAAATTAGAGATACTGCTAAGCTGAAGCTTGCTGCACTTATGCCGATTTTGCGGATGGAGCGTTTATACATTTACATAGTCCTCCCCAGCGTCATTTAATTAGTTTATACAAAGAGTTCTGGTCCAGCATAAACCTCCTTTTTTCGAGAGTGGAAAGACAGACAAAAAGAATGAGAAAATTACATTTATTTTATAAGAAAACGATAGAATGATATATACTACTTTCGTACCATATCATGGAAAAAATGATCAATTAGTGAATTATTCCGATTTATTAGATAGGAAATAAATATGGAATGGCAGACAGCCATTTTAGTAGCACAAAATGTGTATAATTAATGACCCATCAGCCCAAAATAAAACCTCAAATATGTGTTTTGCACTTTAGCCGGAAAGCGGGGATCACCCTTGTCTGAGAAAAATATACTTGCCTACTTCAAAGCACCGGAAGAAGCGGAGGGCGTGGCCCGGAAGCTTCAGGCACTCCGTGTGATCGACATGTCCATTGACACCTTCAGCAAATACCCCGGGGACGCCCGGTATACGGGGAATAACCCTCTGACTGGCGATATTCCCAGCCTGGCGACGATGACGCTGAATTCCGCGATTGACAGCCGTTCTGCAGGAATACTTGCTTCAGCGGATGCCAGTGCCAGCGGGATGAGCCACGGCGGAGACGGCGGTCCGACAGGCAGAAATATTTTGCTGACCGTAGTTTTGGACTCAGGTTCGTTTGACCAGGCTTTGAAAATCATCGAGGAAGCGGGCGGAATGATCTGATCGTTCCGGGCTACCGTTACACTTTTGGAGGCTGATAGCGAAATGGATAGAGAAAACTCGAATATTTTTTCCAAAACAGAAAAGCAAAAGATGCTGTATGAGGCCAAGGCGGAGGATGTGGAATTCTCGGCAGCTGAGGCAGACCACGATGATTTAGAGGCAATGGACCGTGCACAGGAAGCTGACAAACGGCAGCTGCATGAGATTATGAAAAAGGAATAGCGTTTGTTTGCTGAAATACCCCACAAGCTGTGGGGTGTTTTTTTTGGAAATATTAGTGTAGAGGTGTGCAGTTTTTTCTCAATCACAAGCCAGCGGGACGGGTCAAGAACAAATGACCGGCAGTTAAGATACACTTGTTATACAATTGGCAGAGCGCTAGTTCCCGTTATAGCGGAGAATCAGCGCTCTGTTGTGTAAAGACAGACAAGGTGCTGATAACAACGATACGCTACCAGCGGCGTAAGAATTTATTGCTTGTTCAAAAAAATATCCTCCTAATGTGTCGAAATATGACCTAATGTGACGATAATAATAGTATTCTACTAAAAGTATTATGGAAGACATCGGTTAGATGGCGGAGGGGGACTGGGATGGAGCATATACATGGTTCTCATGATAAGCTGCTTGTATTTTTTTCAATCATTATTGCTGTAGCCGCTTCATACACCGTGCTGGAGTTAGCAGGCAGGGTGGGCACGGCCAAAGGGAGACAGCGCTGGCAGTGGATTGTGTCCGGCGCAGTCATAATGGGGATGGGAGTGTGGTCAACGCATTTCGTCGGTATGCTTGCGCTGGAGCTGCCTTTTCCGGTTGCTTATAATATAACGGTCGTTGTGCTGTCTGTGGCAGTGGCGATTGTCGCATCGTTCATTGCACTGTTTGTGATCAGCACCCGTAACCCGGGGATGCGCCGGCTGCTGGGCGGTGGTGTGCTGCTGGCCTTAGGCATTGCCGGAATGCATTATATCGGAATGGTTGCCATGCAGATTGAAGTGAGGTATAAGCCCGGTTACGTAATTCTCTCGGTAATCATCGCTTTCGCTGCTTCTTTCGGGGCACTTGGGCTGTCTTCTTACATTATGAAAGGGGAACCGCAGAGATATTGGAAGAAGATCATATGCGGGCTGATTATGGGCGCAGCCATTTTGGGCATGCACTATACGGGGATGATGTCCGCCAATTTCATGCCGAATCATCACAATGCAGCCGTATCCGGCGTCTTTTTGGATAAAAAATGGCTTGCCTATGTGATTGCGGGGGGCACGCTGTTTACGCTGGGCCTGTCCATGCACGGGATATACATCTCCCGGCGGTTTTCCCATCACGAGACCGAGATCATGGTGAATGAAAAATGGTATAAATCGCTCTACGAGAATAATCAGGACGGGATATTGTCCATTGGCCTTAATCAGCGGATCATCGGATTTAATCGGGCAGCAGCCCAAATTATCGGTGTCAGCAGTGATCTGCTGCAGAACCAGACACTGGATTTTTTGCGGCAAATTGTGGCTGAGGAGGACCGTGAGCGGATGCATGACGTGTTCTCCAGTGCTTTTGAAGGCAAGGAAGTCAGCTATGAGACAGGCATTGTCCATCAGGACGGGCGCCGGGTAGAGGTCAATGTCATCAATGCACCGGTAATGGTGGACGGACAGGTTGTCGGAACCTATGTGATTGCCAGGGATGTGACTGAGGAAAAGCGGATCAAAGAGAAAAATCACTACCTTGCTTTTCATGACGAGCTCACCGGACTGCCGAACAGACGGATGTTTAACCAGCTGCTGTCACAGACCATTGAAAAGCATAGCGGAAAGCAGGAGCCTTTTGCTGTAATCGCGATGGACCTCGACCGCTTCAAATTCATTAATGACTCTCTGGGACATCTGTACGGCGATTTCTTTCTGCAGGAAATGAGCTGCCGGATCCGCAACAGCGTAGTGAATGAGAATGTTACCCTTGCCAGAATGGGCGGGGACGAGTTCGCCATGCTCTGCCGGTTCACGAGAAAGAATATGAACGTTACCGCTATTGCGGAACAGATGATCAGGGCAATCGAAAAGCCCTTCCATCTGAAGGATAGAGACTTCTATATTACGGCAAGTATCGGAATCGCTTTTTTTCCGGACCATGGCCAGGATGCGGCTGAGCTGCTCAAAAATGCGGATACTGCGATGTACGAGGTGAAGAAGAACGGCAGAAATGACTATCATTTTTTCTCGGACGATATGAACGGACAGCTGGCTGAACAGCTTGAACTGGAGGGTGACCTGCGAAAAGCGCTGGAGAATGGCGAACTTATGCTGCACTACCAGCCGCAGATGGAGGCAGATTCCAATCAGATTATCGGGGTGGAGGCCCTGGTGAGATGGCAGCACCCGCACAGAGGTCTGCTGTCTCCCGCCATATTCATTCCGCTTGCAGAAGAGACGGGCCAGATTGCGGAGATCGGGAATTGGGTGCTGCGGGAAGCCTGCCGTCAAATGCGCCAGTGGCATGAGGCGGGAGGACCGCGTATTCCGGTAGCGGTGAACTTATCCTCCCAGCAGTTTCACCAGTACAATCTGGTGGATGAAATCAGACAGATTCTTGAAGAGACAGGCCTGGCGCCCGAATATCTGGAGCTGGAGATTACGGAGAGCATGATGATGAATGCATCGGTATCGGCCGGCATACTGGGGCGGTTAGCCCGGATCGGGATCCGGATCAGCCTGGATGATTTCGGAACAGGGTACAGCTCGCTCAGTTATCTGAAGATGTACCCGATTCATAAATTAAAAATCGACCGTTCCTTTATTAAGGATATTGCCGTGAGCAGTAATGACCGGGCTATGATGGCGACGATTATTACGATGGCCCGGAATCTGAACATGCATGTCATTGCCGAGGGCATAGAGACCAGAGAGCAGCTTGATATTCTCGTGAGTAACGGCTGCAGTGAAATTCAGGGCTATTATTTCAGCCGCCCTCTGCCGCCGGAGGAGCTTAAGGAGAGGTTTCTGCTGGCGCTGCAGAGTATATAAAAGAAATATAAGGAGCATGGACCTTCCGGGGTTCATGTTTTTTTGTGTCCTGATCGTTTATGCTCATAAAATGAACCTTTTGACGATCCGGATTGTTATATAGACAGATCACACAGGAAAGGAGAGGCGCATGTGCAGAGCAATCGGGAGTTATTCGAAGCCTACAACAAGGACGTGTACCGGACCTGCTACTATATGGTACATAATGCTGCTGATGCCGAAGATCTGTGCCAGGAAGTGTTCATCACTGTATTCCGCAGCAGATGGGAAGATGTCAAATATCCCAGGGCATGGATTATGAAAATTGCCGTCAATACCTGCCTGAATCATCTGAAGCGCTCGCGCAGCCTGCAGAAGAAAGTCACGGAAAATCTGCATTTATGGAAGAGCCGGCAGGAAGCTACGGTGGAACGGGCTATTGAGGAAAAAGAAACGGCACGGGAATGGGGCGGCTATATGTCACAGTTGCCTGTGAAGATCAGAGCAGTACTGACGCTGAGATACATGCATGATTTCAGCCTGGCTGAAATTTCGGAAGCACTGTCCATTCCGGTAGGCACAGCCAAATCAAGACTGCATAAAGGCCTGAAACTGATGAAGGACATTCTGCAGGAAGCAGGAATTGAAGACGATGAGCGGAGGGAAGAGTATTATGAGCAAACTGGAAAATACATTGAAGCGTCAACTAAATGATGAAGGGTCTGTGCCTTATCCTGATTTCAACAAGATGTGGGACCAGGTGGAGGGGGCGGCAGAAGGCTTTCCGGGAAAAATGAGCAAAGCGGACGTGCGGGGCGGAAACCGCACAAGAAACTGGCGCAGAATGACTGTTGCCGCTTCACTCAGTGCGCTGCTGGCGGCTGCTCCTGTATATGCGGCCATCCAGTATGACTGGGGCAATCTGCTTCGTGAGAAAGACGGTATTCAGGCGGCCCTGGATCAGAACCTCGGGCAGCAGCTGGAACAGTCTGTAACCAAAGACGGGGTAACGCTGACGCTTCATACAGCTATAGTCGATGAGAACCGCACGGTCATCCTGTACAGTATGGATGTAGGTGAACGGGATGACAAGGAGATCTGGAAAGTGAGTGGAATGTCCTTGGCGGATGAACAGGGCAACACTGTTGAGGCGGACCAATACTATCAGCAGTGGGATGAAGAGCAGCAGCGGTACAACGGGTACTTTGAGACGGACTGGACGCCCGGGAAGAGTGAGGCCAAGGTTACTTTGGCTGCAGCTGCTGTGCAGTCCTTCAGCCAGGCGGAGCAGGAGCTGTCCCTAAACAGCAATTCCACGGAGCCGCAGACTTTTCAGCTGGGTGTGGAAGGGATGAAAAGCATAGAGGTCAAGCCGTTTGACCAGAACGGGGATAAGAAGCTATTTGCTTCTGCAGTGACCTTCAGTAATCCGGATGCCAAGGAATGGGTATATCCGCAGCTCACGGCTTATAGAGGCAGCACTCATGTGGAGCCACTTCCAGAACAGGTCTTTGGTACGCCGGGAGACAACGGGGAGTATACGCTGAAGCAGTATTTTAAGGCTTCCGAAATTCCGGATGGACAGACCAGTTATAAGCTGCAATACACCAAGCTGGAGCGTAACATCAGCGGGGGATGGTCATTCGATCTGCAGCTGAGCAAAAAGCTGATGGAAAGCGGGACGATAAAGACCGCGCTGAATGCTCCGCTGGAAGCAGGAGATACCATGCACAGCTTTGAACAGATGGTAGTTACGCCGACGCAGATTCGTGTAACTTTAAAGGCTAAGGAGAAATACAAGCAGCTGCCATATTATAAGTATAATCTTGAAGTAGGCGGTACTGTGCTGGAAGGATATTTATACCTGTCTCCAGACGATGATCCATACCTGCTTACACTGAAATTTGAACGTCCCGCCGGTCTTGTTATAGATGCACAGACGGACATTACCTTTGTGGGGAAATACAAGGTTACCAATCATGAAGATGACACAACCCCGCTGCTCCTGAAAAACATTTCTGCAGAAAAACAGACTGTCATCAGGGAAACAGGCGGGTATGACGTGAAATGGACCTACTATATGCAGGGTAAGGATTTGTATGTTGAGACCGAAAGCGATGATCACCACTTCGGCGGAATCAATCAGACTTATATCGGCCTGGGGAATGAGCGCATTCTGGGCAGACCGGTAACCGTTAATTTTGCGGGCGACGGTAATAACAAAGCCATTGATGTCTATAAGGATTTCAAAGGCACAGAAGCTTCTATATACATGTTCAATTACAATACTGATGAACCGGACAAGGAGACGCGGGTACAGCTTCGCCCTTAATTCTCCGGTACACAAAACGCTCCCAGCCTGACGGCGGGGGCTTTTTGTGCTGTTACAGTTAAAATAAGATAATATATTCTATAAGATAATTGTCATGAGGAGAGAATGTGAATTGGAGATCACCCGCTGTTCCTGGGTCAATGAAGATCCGCTATATATTGCTTACCATGATGATGAGTGGGGCAAGCCGCTGTACGATGACATGAAGCTGTTCGAGCTGCTGATGCTGGAGGGGATGCAGGCCGGTCTCAGCTGGTACACGGTCCTCAAAAAACGCGAGCGCTTCCGGGAAGTGTTCGACGGATTTGATCCGGATCGAATCGTACATTACGATGAAGCCAAAATTACGGAGCTGATGAACGACCCGGGCATTATCCGCAACCGGCTGAAAATTAACGCCACTATCCGTAACGCTGGTGTATACCAGCAGATTTGCCGGGAAGAAGGAAGCTTCGGCAGGTATCTTTGGAGCTTTGTTGGCGGAACGCCAATGATTAACCAATGGGAGACACGGGATGAGGTGCCTGCAACCACAGCGGAATCCGACCGTATGAGTAAGTCTCTGGCCAAAAAAGGAATGAAGTTCACCGGTTCTACCATCTGTTATGCTTTTATGCAGGCTTCCGGCATGGTGAACGACCATGTATCCGGCTGCTTTTGTGCCCCGGGGCTGCAAGATTCCCGGAGCTGATCCGCAGTTTGGCGCTACCCCGGGCAGAAATGGTATACTGTTTAAAACCTGGATACAGCTTTACGGTGCACACAAAATTTTAGGAGGACCCACACAGATGTTATGGCATGAACTTACGGTACATACAACAGAAGAGGCGCAGGAGATGATTTCCAATCTGCTGTATGAGGCCGGAGCGGGCGGTGTTTCCATTGAAGAATCCGGAACGCTGAACAAAACACGCGATACCCGTTATGGTGAATTATACGATGAGCCGCTTAATGATATCCCTGAAGGGGAAGCGGTAATCAAAGGCTATTATGCCGAGTCTGTCTCCATGGACGACATTATAGAAGAGCTGACTCCCCGGGTTGAGGAGCTGAAGGAATTCGGCATTGATCCCGGCAAGGCGCTGATTTCCTGGAAAACTGTGGATGAGGATGAATGGTCCCACGCCTGGAAAGCTTACTTCAAGCCGCTGCGCGTATCGGAGAGGCTTACAATCAAGCCTACCTGGGAAGAATATACACCAGCCGGTCCGGACGAGCGGATTATTGAAATCGATCCCGGCATGGCTTTCGGCACAGGTACACATCCTACGACCGCCTTGTGTCTGCGGGCCCTGGAGAAGCATGTTGCCGGAGGGGAGGACGTCATTGACGTGGGAACCGGCTCCGGTATTCTCGCTGTAGGGGCGATGCTGCTGGGTGCTAAGTCCGTATTGGCGCTTGACCTGGACCCGGTGGCTGTTGAAAGTGCCCGTGAGAATGTGGCATTAAACCGGATGCAGGAGAGTATAACGGTAAAAGAAAGCGATCTGCTGTCGCTGTTCGGCGGCGAAAGCGCTGCTGATACAGATGCGGGAAATATGTGGCCTTCTGCCAGACCGGGCCAGGCGGGAGTGCAGGATGACGCTGCAGCACAAAATGGTGAAGGCGGGATCGGTGTAACGCTGCCGGTGAAGATCGTGGTCGCCAATATTCTGGCGGAAATTCTTGTATTGTTCCCCGATGATGTGTTCCGTGCGCTGCAGCCTGGCGGAATCTATATCACTTCCGGCATTTACAAGGATAAGGAAGGGCTTGTGTCCCGGGCGCTTGAAGCTTCCGGTTTTGAAATTATCGAAATTACCCGTGAAGAAGACTGGGTGGCCATTACAGCCGGAAAGAGGTAGAGATGGATTTTCTGGAAAGCATTATACGTATCCCCCTGGAGCAGCTGCCGTTCTGGCTGGTGACCATCCTGATTGCCTTTACAGTGCATGAGTTCGCCCACGCGTACTTTGCCAACAAATTCGGCGATCCGACGGCAAGGCTGCTGGGGCGCATGACGCTTAACCCTGCGGTACATTTTGATCTGTTCGGTATTATCCTGCTGGTTATAGCGGGTTTCGGCTGGGCGCGCCCGGTACCGGTGAACCGTGAGAACTTCAGCCGTCCCCGTCTGATGGGGGTTATTGTGTCCGCAGTAGGGCCGATCAGCAACCTGCTGCTGGGGATTCTTGGTTCTTTGATCTATGCGGCTCTTTTTGCGACCGGAGTTATGGATTCCATCAGCAATGAGCGTTTGCTTCAAGCAATTTACTGGTTTTTCGGCATCTTTATTCAGCTTAATTTCTTCCTGTTCCTGTTCAACCTCCTGCCCCTGCCTCCTCTCGACGGATACCGGATTGTAGAGGATTTGGCCCCGCGTCCCATCCGCGGCAGGCTGCAGCAGTATGAACAGTGGGGGATGTTTATCTTTTTACTGATTTTGTTTATCCCCGGACTTCGTGCCTATACAATAACTCCGCTGTATAACTGGGCTGACCAGATGACACTCGGATTTTACCGTTTCTTCGCGGTGATTTTCGGACTGTAACTGGGACTGGTCATGGCCAGTCAAACGTTGTATCATGTAATGTGGTAATTTTGATAAAGGGTCAAGCGCATAGGACGGCGGCCGGTCACCTGAACAGCGGGAACGCCGCCGTTTTAACTGAATAATGAACAGGATGATGATAACATGCAGCGGTATTTTGTAACGCCGGAGCAGTTTGGTCAAGACACGGTGGTCCTGGACGGCGAGGACGCGAGGCATATTGCCAAGGTTATGCGCGGCAAGGCCGGGGACAAGCTGATTGTCAGTGACGGTGTCTCCCGTGAGGCTCTGGTTGCGATTGCTTCTATAGAGATTGGTGAAGTGACTGCCACTATACTGGAATCCCTGGAAATGACACATGAGCCGCGGATCCAGATAACAGTGGCCCAGAGTCTGCCCAAGGGGGACAAGCTGGAGACGGTGATTCAAAAATGCACTGAAATCGGCGCTGTGGCGTTTGTGCCTTTTCTGTCAGAGCGCACGATTGTTCAATATGATGAGCGCAAGGAGAGCAAACGGCTGGACCGCTGGCGTAAAATCTGCAAGGAGGCTGCCGAGCAGGCCCACCGCAATATTGTTCCCAAGGTAAGCTCACCGCTCGGCTGGAAGCAGCTGCTGGGGAGCTTCAGCGGATATGATGCCGTATATTTTTGTTATGAAAAAGAAGAAGGACTGCAGCTGCGCAGTGCAGCCGCACCGTGGCTGGCTGGGCTTGAGCCTGAATCCAGTGCCAAGGTGCTGGTTATTGTCGGGCCGGAAGGCGGCTTCAGCGAAGAGGAATGCGAAGCGGCTGAAGCTGCCGGTGCAGTCTCTGTCGGTCTGGGACGGCGTATTCTGCGCTGTGAAACGGCGGGGATGGTTGCCGCAGCCTGCATCCTGTATGAATCCGGAGAAATGGGGGGAGCTTGAAGAATGCCATCCGTAGCATTTTATACTTTAGGTTGTAAAGTCAATTTCTATGACACTGAAGCCATCTGGCAGCTTTTCAAAAATGAGGGTTACGAGCAGGTTGATTTTGAGGGACCTGCCGACGTATACCTGATCAATACCTGTACGGTAACTAACACCGGTGACAAAAAGAGCCGGCAGATGATCCGCCGTGCCGTCCGCCGCAACCCTGAGGCGATTGTTGCCGTAACGGGCTGCTATGCACAGACCTCGCCAGGCGAGATTCTGGATATTCCCGGCGTCGATCTTGTCATCGGCAACCAGGACCGTGAGCATATTATGACCCATGTGAAGAATATCCAGGAGTCACGCCAGCCGGTCAACGCGGTCCGCAACATTATGAAGACCCGTGAATTCGAAGAGATGGATGTGCCGGGATTTGCCGACCGGACGCGTGCTTTTATGAAGATCCAGGACGGATGCAACAACTTCTGCACCTTCTGCATCATTCCATGGTCCCGCGGGCTGTCGCGCAGCCGTGATCCGAAATCGATCGTTGCCCAGGCGCATCAGCTGGTGGAAGCGGGCTACAAGGAATTTGTCCTGACCGGAATCCACACCGGCGGATACGGCGATGATCTGGACAACTACCGCCTTTCTGATCTGCTGTGGGAACTCGACAAGGTGGACGGGCTGGAGCGCGTGCGGATCAGCTCCATTGAAGCGAGCCAGATTGACGAGCGGCTGCTTGAGGTGCTGAACCGGAGCAGCAAGATGTGCCGCCATCTGCATATTCCGCTGCAGGCCGGACATAACGAGGTGCTGAAGACGATGCGCCGCAAATACACGACGGAAGAATATTATGCCAAAATGCAGCTGATCCGCCAGGCGATGCCTGATGTCGGAATCACGACTGACGTGATTGTCGGCTTCCCGGGCGAGACCGACGAGATGTTCCGGGCCGGATACGAGTTCATGAAGGCCGTGAACTACTCCGAAATGCATGTATTCCCGTATTCCAAACGCACAGGAACACCTGCCGCGCGGATGCTCAATCAGGTCGATGAGGACATCAAAAATGTCCGGGTACAGGAGCTGATCGATCTCTCCGAAGAGATGCAGCTTGCCTATGCGCGCAAATTCGTCGGCAAGACATTGTCCGTCATTCCGGAGCGCTCGGCCAAGGGTGCACCGGGACGGGCAATCCAGCACGGTTTCAGTGACAATTACCTGCAGGTATTCTTTAACGGGGATGATTCGCTGCAGGGCGAGATCTGCCAGGTGAAGATTACCGAAGCAGGCGTGAATGAATGCCGCGGCGAGCTGGTAGGCGTCAGCCGCAGCGGTCTGCGGGAACGCGAAATCGTATCTTAATAAGACGCACAGTTAAAGAACGGCGCTTCCTTGTAATAAGGACAGCGCCGTTTTTTGTTATTATAGTAAGGGCCCCTGTAAAGTGTCTGAATACGCATGGGGCCTCTTTCCCATGGCAGGCAGCGGCGCATTCTACTCGGTTTTTCGAGTACAAAGGGCTGCTTAGGCTCCGCAGCGACCCAATGTACTCGGTTTTTCGAGTACAAAGGGCTGCTTAGGCTCCGCAGCGACCCAATGTACTCGGTTTTTCGAGTACAAAGGGCTGCTTAGGCTCCGCAGCGGCGCAATGTACTCGGTTTTTCGAGTATAAAGAGCAGCTTAGGCTCCGCAGCGACCAAATGTACTCGGTTTTTCGAGTACAAAGGGCTGCTTAGGCTCCGCAGCGGCGCAATGTACTCGGTTTTTCGAGTACAAAGGGCAGCTTAGGCTCCGCAGCGGCGCAATGTACTCGGTTTTTCGAGTACAAAGGGCTGCTTAGGCTCCGCAGCGGCGCAATGTACTCGGTTTTTCGAGTACAAATTGCCGCTCTCCCTTCACAGTGGCACAATGTACTCGGTTTTTCGAGTATAATGGTCTACCTTCCCTTCGCCGTACAATTTGCACTATACAGAGGGTTCTGATTTATGGGTAATATATTTGTAACATCAATTATGTGCATGCTTCCGAAGGCGAGGAGATAAACATGACGCACAAACAGATATCGGCAGGCGGCCTGGTATACCGGCGGGCCAGATCGGGCCTGGAGATCCAGCTTATTGTGGACCGCTACGGCAAAGTGGCGCTTCCGAAAGGCAAGATGGAGACAGGGGAGACCATAGAGGAAACGGCGCTGCGCGAAATCCGCGAGGAGACAGGCACGATCGGGGCTATCCGGGGGCCGATTGATATTATCAGATATACCTTTCAGCATCCGGTGCACGGTAAGGTGGACAAAGAGGTGCATTATTTTCTGGTGGAAGCTACAGGCGGGGTGACCAAAGCTCAAACGGAGGAAATCAGTGCAGTGGAATGGCATGAGCCGGAAGCGGCATGGGCGAGAGGGCTGAGTCACTTGTACAGGAATAATATTCATATTCTTCAAAAAGCATTGTCCATGTTAGGTATTGAAGTGACACTGAATAATAGTTAAAAAGTCCTGAATTCAGCCGAAACGGAAAATAAACGGCCATTAGGGTAAACACTTGGGGTGAAATTGTCGATATAGTGGAAGAGTGTGGTAAAGACCACAGACAATACACTGCCTAAGGAGAGAACCAATGAACGTGTACAGGAAAATGACGAAAATGCTCTTCATATTGATACTGCTGACCGCCGTAGCTTTTCCGGTAAACGTCTTTGCAGCGGCAGGCGACACGAATTCCATTGAACTGGACAGTTCGGACAAAGTGGAGCTTACCGTCGGACAGACACCCAAGCAGATAAAGGTATATGCCAACATTGAAGGCTCCTCCTCCAAAAGGGATGTGACGGCCGCAGCCGTCTGGAGCTCCTCGAATACCGGCGTAGTTAGAGTAATCAACGGTGTACTGACACCGGTGGATAGCGGTACCGCAATGATTACAGCTACATATAACAATGCGGTAGATACCCTGGAAGTATCCGTAACCCATCCTTACAAAGAATTAACACTGGAGCGCAGCTCTGACGGGAACTATAAATTAGGCGACAGCGATGAAACGCTGCAGGTCAAAGCCAAGGCTGTGGGCGGTCAATCCGCTACATCTACGGTTGATGTCAGCGAGGATGCAGATTGGAGCAGCTCCAACACAGGCGTGCTGACCATTTCGGGCGGACAAATCAAGCTGGTGGGTGAAGGTACGGCGACGATTACCGCCAAGTACAAAGGTCTGACTGCCACCTTCAAAGCCGTTGTAACGCTGCCTTATTCAGCGATTTCGCTGAAGCAGGGCGAGAAGGAAATCAAAGAGCTGGAAATGCTGGTCGGAGATGACCCGGTTCAATTAACTGCAGTGACCAAAGCCACGGCGGACAGCTCGGAGAGTAACATTGCCGGCAAAGCGGAATGGAGCAGCTCCAGCGAAAGTGTTGCTAAGGTTGAAGCCGGTAAAATTACCGTGCTGGCTGCAGGCAAAGCTGTTATTACAGCAAGCTATCTCGGAGTTTCCAAATCGGTAGATGTATATGTACGTGCGCCTTATGAAGCGCTGCTGCTGGATCCATCGGGCGACCAGTCGCTTTTCCTGGGTGAAAGCCTCAAGGTTAAAGCCGAAATGAGAAATGCCATTAACTCGACCAAAAATGAATCGTCAAGCGCGAACTGGAGCTCTGACAATCAGCTGACAGCAACAGTCACCAAAGATACAGCAGCTTCGGAAGATGCAGCAGCAACTGTTACTGCCAAAGCGGTTGGAAATGCTGTCATCAAGGCGGAAAATCTGGGAGTCAGCAAAACATTCAAACTGACCGTTTACCCGACGCTCACTGAAATGGTGATTGATAAGACGGAGCTGGAGCTGTACACAGCGGACTCTGTAAGCCTGCCGAAGGTCAGCGGAACAAAGCTGGACGGAACAAAGCTGGATATCAGCCAGGAGATCGAGTGGTCTTCCGCTGACGAAGAGATTATCACTGTTAAAGACGGCAAGATCGTTGCCGGTAAAGCCGGAACCGTGACGGTGACAGGCAAAATCAAAGACGGCAATGTATCTGGCAAGGGTGCAGCCGTACGTTCACAGAGCGTTGAACTGAAAGTGACTGTACAGAATAAAGTGCTCGTCCTGATTGGACCTGAAGAGCCGCTTGGCCTTGTTATCGGTGAAGAAAATCCGCTTCCGTCCGTAAATGCGGTACTGGAGAACGGCGAGGAACTTGACGTTACCGATACAATCACCTGGGAACTCACCGGAACCAATGCCATCATCAAACAGACAGCTGCCGTCAAGTCTATCAAAGGCCTGCTCAAAGGCTCTGCAACCCTTAAAGGAACTTATGCCAACAAAACTATCAGTGTACCGGTGACGATTGAACAGAAGGTCGTGAAGCTGGTCGTTGAGCCAAGCACACTGGAAATGAATATTAAGGGCTCCAAGACGATTAAGGTAACCGGTTATTTCTCGAACGGCAAGACCGCTAACTTCTCCAGCGGAATGAACTGGGAATCGTCGAATACGTCAGTTGCCACCGTGAAGGGGACATCCGTCAAGGCTGTATCCGAAGGGACGGCAACGTTGACCGGGTCTTATCAAGGCATTACCGCAACCGTCAAAATTAACGTTGTTCCTAAACTCACCAAGCTGACGGTCAGTGAAAATAAACTGAATCTGGCTCCTGGAGGAGTGAAAACGGTAGTGGTAACGGCGCTGTATGATACAGGCAAAACGGCGGCAGTCACCGGAAGTGTCGTATGGACCAGCTCCAAGCCATCCGTAGCAAAGGTGAATGCGTCCGGAACTATTACAGCAGTAAGCAAAGGAACCACTTCTATCAAAGGCAAGCTGAACAATAAAACAGTTACGGTATCCGTTACTGTAAAATAGATTGCCGCATAACTGAAACTGCAAGGCCGTTCCCAAGGCGGTCTTGCAATTTTTTTTAATTCATAAATATTTGACATTCATATAGAAATACCAAGTAAACCAATGTATAATATCTGAAACATACATAAAGTTCCTGTATCATCCAGATGAGATGCAGGCATCGCTTTGACACAATCCATTTTAAAGGGAGATGAAGCAGGTGGCCAAAACAAAGGCGTTATCGGTCAAAACAATTGTAGCCATTGGCATCGGTTCGGCATTGTTCGTTGTATTGGGGAGGTTCGGATCCATTCCTTCCGGAATCCCGAATACCAATATTGAGACCACCTACGCATTGCTGGCGTTATTCGCGCTGTTGTACGGACCGGCTGCGGGGCTGCTTATCGGCCTGATCGGGCATACGCTGAAGGATGCCATTTTCTACGGCTCACCATGGTTCAGCTGGGTCATCTCTTCCGGCCTCGTGGGACTGGTTATCGGGCTGCTGGTCGCCAGAATTTCCATTCAGGATGGCGAGTTTGGCAGAAAGGAAATCATCCGGTTTAACATTGCACAGATCGTGGCGAATGCTGTTGCCTGGTTTGTGGCGGCCCCGCTGCTCGATATTCTGATCTATGCGGAACCGGCCAACAAGGTGTTCACGCAGGGGCTGATCGCCGGAGCCTCAAATATTGTAACCGTGGCGGTCATCGGAACACTGCTGGCAGCGGCCTATGCCAAGACCAGAACAAAGCCGGGAAGCTTAAGCAGTCTGAACTGAAATAAGATTTAACAGCAGGCCGGTGACTATCACCGGTTTTTCTGTTGTAATAGGAGATAACGCAGATTACGATACTGATTACGATTACAGCTAAAAGAGGAAGGTCATCAATGAACAAACCGGTAATTGAATTCACGGATTTCAGCTTTACCTACCGTGCCCAGTCGGAACCCACGCTGCGCGGGATTAGTTTGATTATCAGGGAAGGGGAAAAAGTGCTGATTGCCGGGCCTTCCGGTTCAGGAAAAAGCACGCTGGCCCACTGCATCAACGGCCTGATTCCCTTTGTTTATGCTGGAGAGATGAGCGGCAGCCTGCGGATCATGGGCCGGGAACCGAAGGAGCTTAGTGTGGTGGAACTGTCAGAAATGGTCGGCACGGTACTGCAGGATCCGGACGGGCAATTTGTCGGGCTTACAGTCGGTGAGGACATTGCCTTCACGCTGGAGAACCAGTCGGTGCTGCAGCAGGAAATGGCTGATAAAGTAACCGCAGCGGCGAGGGCTGTCGATATCCATGAGCTGCTGGGAGCATCACCGCAGGAGCTGTCCGGCGGTCAAAAGCAGAGAACCATGCTTGCCGGTGTCCTTGTCGGCGATGTTGACATTCTGCTGTTCGATGAACCGCTGGCCAGCCTGGATCCTTATACGGGCGCCAAGACTATTGAACTGATTGACCGTGTACAGCAGGAAACCGGGAAGACGGTGGTCATTATCGAGCATCGCCTGGAGGAGGTGCTGCACCGGAGTGTGGACCGGATTATTGTTATGACTGACGGGACGATCGCGGCAGACCTGCCGGCGGCTGAACTTCTGAGCTCTCCCCGGCTTAGGGATGCAGGAATCCGGGAACCCCTGTATCTTACGGCCTTGAGGTACGCCGGTTGCTCTATCACCCCGGATATGCATCCCGAGCACCTGGACCATATCAATCTGAAAGACAGCGCAGGCAAGCTCCGGGAGTGGTATCACGGCAGCAGTGTGCTGCCCGGAGAGCATGAGCCTGAAGCGCTGCTAGAGCTAAGAGATCTTTCCTTTGGCTATGAAAAAAACAGCCCGGTACTGCAGCGGCTCTCGTTCCGGGCAGGAAAGGGTGAAATGCTCTGTATCGCGGGGCGCAACGGCGCAGGCAAGTCCACGGTTTCGAAGCTGATCTGCGGCTTTTACAAACCGTCATCCGGGATGATTCTGCTGAATGGGCGTGATCTCGCTACAGATACGATTAAGCAGCGTGCGGAGCATATCGGGTTTGTAATGCAGAATCCTAATCACATGATTTCCAGGACACTTATATACGATGAGGTAGCTTTGGGGCTCAAGCTGAGAGGGGTGCCGGAAGACGTGATCCGCAATCGTGTCCACGAAGTGCTTAAGGTGTGCGGGTTATTTAAGTTCCGTGAATGGCCGGTTTCAGCACTCAGCTACGGACAGAAAAAACGCGTCACCATCGCCTCCATTCTGGTGCTTGCGCCTGAGGTAATTATTCTGGATGAACCGACCGCCGGACAGGACTACAGGCATTACAACGAAATGATGGAATTTCTGCTGGGGCTGAGAGATCAGGGGATTACGGTCATCATGATCACACATGATATGCACCTGATGCTGGAGTACGCGCAGCGGGCAATTGTTCTGGCTGACGGAATCAAGCTGGCTGACGACCGGCCGGAGCGGATTTTGACGGACAGGGAAATTGTGGAGCGTGCCCGTCTGAAGGAGACCTCGCTATTCGGGCTGGCAAAAAAGGCAGGCTTGGAGCAGCCCAGGGATTTTGTCCGCCATTTTATCGCTTATGACAGGAGGGCCCGGCGCGGATGAAGGCCAGAATGCTGACGTTTACGAAGCAGGATTCACCGGTTCACCGGCTTACAGGTGCTACCAAACTGATTGTATTTGCCCTCTGGTCGATATCGGCGATGATTACCTATGACACCAGAGGCCTGCTGCTGATGTTGTTGTCGGGTGTTATTATTTTCAGAATCTCGAAAGTCCGTTTTCAGGATTACGCTTTTGTGCTTTATTTTATATTGTTCTTTTTTCTGCTTAACCAGATCGCTATATTTGTATTCTCTCCTTTGGAAGGGACGCGCATATACGGCAGCAGGCATGATCTTCTTCATCTTGCCGGCCGCTATACAGTAACAGCGGAGCAGCTTTTCTACCAGTTTAATATCGGTTTAAAGTATGCGGTTGTCATCCCGATGGCTCTTTTGTTCCTTTTGACGACAGACCCTGGTGAGTTTGCTTCCTCGCTGAACCGTGTCGGGGTTAATTATAAAATCGCCTATTCGGTATCGCTTGCCCTGCGCTATATTCCGGATATCCAGCGTGACTATGAAAATATCTCGTTTGCCGCCCAGGCAAAGGGAATCGATCTTTCACGGAAAGAGAAGCTCTTCAAGCGGCTGAAAAATGTGGTGTCCATTCTGATGCCCCTCATTCTCAGCAGCATTGAGCGGATCGAGAAAATCAGCACGGCCATGGAGCTGAGGGGCTTCGGGGCCGGGCGGAAACGGACCTGGTACCGGGCCCGTCCCTTCACCAGAAACGATTATCTTGCCTTGGGGATCATTGCACTCATTGCCGCTGCTGCCACGGTGATAACCTTTTATGACGGGTCGAGGTTTTACAGCATTTTTTAAAAGGGAAATGCATTAGTACTGCGGCGCCGATTGAAGTATAATAGTACAGCGATTGAAAAGACTGGGGATTAAGGGTCTTATGAACCGGGAGCTGTTAAGACTGGAGACGCTTCTCCAGTCTTGACCACAGCGGCAGGTAGCAGAGCGGCAGTGCCGCAAGGGAGCAGACGACGTTAAAGATGGTCTGCGCATGGGCAAGCTGGGCGGCAGGGCCTCCGCCGATCCAGGCAGCCAGGCTCTGCAGCGGTCCGGTGAACGGCAGGAACAGCAGCGCTCCCCCGACATTGAGCACCACATGTGACCAGGCGACGAAGCTGCCTGAAGGGGAGCCTCCAATGGAGGCAATTACGGCAGTGACGCAGGTGCCGATATTGGCGCCGAGCACAATGGCGATGCCAAGCTCCGGCGGCAGTGTCCCGCTTGCAGCGAGGCCCATCGCCATGCCGATAACCGCCGCGCTGCTGTGTACCATCGCGGTCAGGCAGGCTCCGGCAGCGAGGCCCCAGAGGGTGCTCGTGGCGGCATGATCCAGGAACCAGCGGAACAGTCCGCTGCTCTGCAGTGCAGGCCCGATCGACTGCATAACCGAGATGCCCCACAGGACAAGCGCAAAGCCCGCCACTGCCAGGCTGATGAACTGCACCGGCGCGGAGATCCGGCGGCAGGCCTCTGCTGCCCGCAAGTGGAGGGGCGGCAGCTCGCCAAGCATCACCGCCGCTGCCCAGAGGCACAGCGACAGCGTCAGCAGCGGCGCTGCCGCCGAGCTGATCTGCAATCCGATCAGCTCGGTGGTCAGGCAGGTGCCGATGTTGCTGCCGAGGATAATGCCGAGTGTCCGGGCGTAATTCAGCAGCCCTGCGTTCACCATACCGATCGTCAGCACGGTGACGGCTGTGCTGCTCTGCAGCAGTGCCGACAGCAGGCTGCTGGCGATGAGTCCCTTTAGAGGCGTGGATGTGGCCTTATGCAGGCTGTTCACGAGCAGCGGGCCGGCGAGCTTGGCCAGAGCGGCTTCCATCAGCTTCATGCCGGCGAGAAAAATAACAAGACCATATATGACAGGGAACAGCAGGTCACGGATCATAAGGACAAGCTCCTTTGAACGGGGGTTGTACACCAATATATGAAAAGAATGCAGTGGACATGTATGAAATCATCAACAAGAACAGGGAGTTGAAGTCATTGGCATCGGTTATTCTGGAACGAAACCGCAAAAAAAGACTGGAGCAGGGACATCCGTGGGTGTTCGCCAGCGAAGTAGCCTCAGTGGACGGGGAAGCGCAGGCCGGCAATCTGGTAGACGTGCTCAATCATCAAGGGAGGTATCTGGCTACCGGTTATTACAATCCGGCCTCACAGATCCGGGTCAGAATTATATCCCAGAGCAGGCTTGCGGCCATGGATACAGCCTTTTTTGTCGACCGGTTTACAAGCTGCCTGCAGCACCGGGAACGTTTTTTGCCGGAAGCAGATGCTTACCGGTTTGTATATGGAGAGGCGGATTTTCTGCCCGGACTGATTATCGACCGCTTCGGTGACGTGCTGGTTGTGCAGCTGCTGACACTGGGAATGGACAAGTGCCGGAACGAGATTGTCGACGCACTGGTGCAGGTAATGGCGCCGCGCGGTATTTTTGAGCGCAGCGATGTTTCTGTGCGTGAGCTGGAAGGCCTGGAGCAGAGAACAGGGGTATTGTACGGTGAATGCCCGCGCCATATCACGGTAAGCGAGAACGGCCTGAAGGTTATCGTCGATATCGAAGAAGGCCAGAAGACAGGATATTTCTTCGACCAGCGTGAGAACCGCGCTTCCATTGCACCGCTGATCAAAGGCTGGGGCGGACGCAGCGGCATTACGCTGCAGGAAGTGGAGACAGAGGATGGTTCAGTGCAGACTCTTCCTGTGAACAAGAGCGGCAAGCCGGTTACCTTCCCTTACTGGGATGGAGCCACAGTGCTGGAGTGCTTTGCACATACAGGCAGCTTTACGCTGCATGCCTGCAAATACGGCGCGAAGAAGGTCACCTGTCTCGACGTTTCCGCACATGCGATTGAAAGCGCCAAGGCCAATGTTGAGCTGAACGGCTTCACCGACCGGGTGGAATTTGTGGTGGACGATGCCTTTGCTTTTCTGCGCAACCAGGTCAAAGGCCTGGAAGAACGCTCGGAGCGGGCAACCGGCAAGGCGGACACTAAACCAGGCGGCAAGCCGGCAGCCAAGACCGACACGGCGAAGCCGATGACTGCGGGCGGCGGACGCACATGGGATGTTGTTATTTTGGACCCTCCGGCCTTTGCCAAAACCAAAAGCGCTGTTGCGGGAGCCTGCCGCGGCTATAAAGACATCAACCTTCAGGGCATGAAGCTGGTTAACGAAGGCGGTTATCTGGTGACGGCAAGCTGCTCGTACCATATGCAGCCGCAGCTGTTCCTGGATACCATCGCCGAAGCGGCCAAGGATGCAGGCAAAGTGCTGAGACTCGTGGAATGGCGTGCTGCCGGCAAAGACCATCCGCAGATTCTCGGTGTGGACGAAGGGCACTATCTGAAATTTGCGATTTTTGAGGTGCGCAGCAAGAAGTAACAAGCAGACCAGGGAGTGGCTGTGAGTATTATCGATAGAAGAGGCACACGCAGATCGAGGCGTGTGCCTCTTTGTGTTTTTTGGCGGGTCTGGGGCAGTCCGTGTACAAGCTGGAATTTGAAAACAATGGCAAACGTATGTTCCGCTTGGAAGGGATATGGTATAATGTTGGGACGGATTATTGAACAAGTGATAATGTTTATACATGATATGTTTATAGATTTGGCCACGGAAGGGGTCTACTGTGATGACGGTTCATTTTTTGATCGGCCGCTCGGGCAGCGGCAAAACTACGAAGATCCGGGAGACAGTCTCCGCACAGCTTTCGGCGGAGCCGATGGGGACGCCGATTATTCTGCTGGTTCCCGAGCAGGGCTCGTTCGGCGCGGAACAGGGCCTTTTAAGTGCCGGGAACGTGAAAGGGAGCATCCGTGCCCAGACGCTCAGCTTTTCACGGCTGGCCTACCGGGTAAAGCAGGAGACCGGAGGCAGCGCCAGTCTGCCCATTAGCGAAGAAGGCAAAAAAATGCTGATCTACAAAATTGTCAGCCGACGTAAGGAAGAGCTGAAGCTGTTCGGTGCGTCATCGGACAGACCCGGTTTTATTGAGCGGCTGAGCAGCCTGCATACCGAGCTCAAAAGCTGCTGCCTGGGCGCTGCCGATCTTGAGGAGCAGCTGTCCAATATGCGTGAGTCCATTGGGAACAGCCCGATTCTTGCCGGCAAGCTGGATGATCTGCACATCGTCTTCAGTGAGCTGGAACAAGAGATGTCGCAGCTGTACATTGATGAGGAGGACCGGCTGGCCGAGCTGGCGGAGCGGATAGCCGATTCTTCCTTTGTCCGCGGTGCCGAAATCTGGGTGGATGGCTTCCACGGCTTTACTGCCCAGGAGTTTACGGTCCTGCGGGAACTTATGCAGCACGCCTCCAAGATGACAGTGGCGCTTACGCTTGACCGGATCTATCCGCCGGGGATGGCTCCGCATGAACTGGAGCTGTTCCATCCTGCAGCGGTAACTTACATGAAGCTGCGAGGAATGGCTGAGGAGATGGGCCTTGCGGTCTGGGACGAGCTGCTGGCGCCGCCGGTGCTTCCGCGTTTTGCGGAAAGTCCGGCACTGGCTCATCTGGAGCGCGGATTCGGACGCCGGTTCCGCTGGAACGGGGATGCGGATAAGGCAGCTGAGGCTATCACAATCAGCTCCGCCGCATCGCGCAGGACGGAAGTGGAGGGTGCCTTGCGCGAAATGATCCGGCTGGCCCGCGAAGAGGGGGCAAAGTACGGCGAAATGGCCGTGTTCATGCGCAATATCGGTGATTATGAACAGCTGATCTCTCCATTATTCCAGGACTATGGAGTTCCGTTCTTCCTTGACCAGAAGGTGAATGAGCTGCATCATCCGCTGGTGGAGTTTATCCGCTCCGCGCTTGATGTCATCCGCCGCCGCTGGCGTTATGAGGATGTGTTCCGCTGCGTCAAAACAGAACTTCTGCTTCCGCTGGACGGCAGCCTTACGCGTCAGGACATGGACCAGCTGGAGAACTACGTCCTGGCCTGCGGCATTCAGGGTTACCGCTGGACCGACGGACGGTCGTGGAAGGGGATTCCGAGCCTGTCGCTGGAAGGCAGTCAGGCTGTAGATGAAGCCCAGCTGCTCCTTATGGAGCAGTGCCGGGAGAGTATCACGGTTCCCCTGCATGCCTTTGAGAAAAGAGTGAAGAAAAGCCGCAGCGGTCTGGAACTGTGTACAGCCGTGTTCCTGCTGCTTCAGGAGACAGATGCAGCGCGTAAGCTGGAGCGGATGGGTGCGCAGGCACTGAAACGGGGTGAGCCTGAAAAGGCCCGTGAGCATACCCAGTTATGGGGTGCAGTACTTGATCTGCTGGACCAGATTGCTGAGATGATGGGCAAGGAAAGGCTGGAGTTTGAGCTGTTCTCCGGTGTGCTGGAGACCGGACTTGCCGAGCTGAAGATGGGGCTTGTCCCGCCAGCGCTGGATCAGGTACTGGTAGGGACGATGGACCGGACCCGGGTATCGGGCGTGAAGTATGCCTTTTTGCTGGGCTTTAACGAAGGGGTGGTACCGGCACAATTCAAAGAAGACGGTATCCTTTCAGAAGGCGAGCGGCTGCTTCTGGAGAACGCGGGAATGGAGCTGTCCCCCGGCTCGTCACGGAAGCTGCTGGATGAACGCTTCCTTATCTATAATGCGCTGACGACAGCGAGCCGGAAATTATGGATCAGCTATGCCTCTGCAGATGAAGAAGGCAAAGCGCTCTTGCCATCAGAGATCATCCGCCATCTGCACGGCATGTTCCCCGATGCCTTGAAGGAGCAGTCACTTGCCGGGTTCCCTCCGGCAGTAACTCCAGGTGAGACGGATGCGGGCGAAGCTCTGCACTTTAGCTTTATAGGCCATCCGGAGCAGACCCTGCGCATGCTCATTATGCAGCTGCGGCAGTGGCGCCAGGGTGTAGAGATTCCCGGAATATGGTGGGATGTCTACAACTGGTTTGCAGGTGACGAAAAACGCAGAACGGAGCTTGGACGGCTGCTGGGATCGCTGTTCTACCGCAATGAAGGCAAAACCTTAAAGCGGGAGACCAGCCTCCGTCTGTACGGCGGTTCAACGCTGCGCGGCAGCGTATCGCGGATGGAGAAGTTCACCGCCTGCGCATTTTCCCATTTTGCCTCCTACGGGCTGAGGCTGAAGGAGCGCCAGCTCTACAAGCTGCAGGCGCCCGACATTGGCCAGCTGTTCCACGCCGCCCTCAGCGATATGGCTGTGCGTCTGCAGAAGCAGGGCCGCGGCTGGGGCAGCATGACGGCAGAGGAATGCCGCCGGGAAGCCGGTGAGACGGTCGACCGTCTGGCACCGCTCTTGCAGGGTGAAATTCTGATGAGCAGCAAACGTTACGGGTATATTTCCCGCAAGCTCAAGAATATTGTGGGCCGCGCATCGGTCATTCTGGGTGAGCATGCCCGCAGGGGCAGCTTTGAGCCGGTGGGGCTGGAGCTGGATTTCGGCCCGGGCAAAGATCTGCCGCCGCTGAGGATTACACTGCCGAACGGCTGTGTGATGGAAGTGGTCGGCCGGATTGACCGGGTCGATATGGCGGAAGGCGAGCAGGGGGTACTGCTGAGGGTTATTGACTATAAATCCAGCCAGAAGGACCTCAAGCTGCATGAAGTGTATTACGGATTGTCGCTGCAGATGCTGACCTATCTGGATGTGCTGCTGACCTATTCCGAACAGTGGCTGGGCAAGACTGCACTGCCTGCAGGAACGCTGTATTTCCATGTGCATGATCCGCTGCTGTCCTCGCCGAACGGAATGAACCGGGAGCAGGCGGAGCAGGAGCTGCTGAAACGGTTCAAAATGAAGGGGCTGCTGACAGCCGACCGCGAGGTGGTTTCACTGATGGACACTACACTCGACAAAGGGTATTCCTCGATTGTTCCTGTAGCGCTGAAAAGTGACGGCAGCTTTTACAGCAGCGCTTCCGTCGCTACACCCGAGCAGTGGAGACATCTGCTGACTTCAGTACGGAGCAATATTTCGGAAATCGGGACGCGCATTACGGAAGGGGACGTGGCGATCCAGCCGTACCGCATCCAGCAGGAGACGGCATGCACCTTCTGCTCATTCCGGCCGGTATGCCAGTTTGATGAGGCTGTGGAAGGCAACGGGTATAACAATCTCGGCAAGCCGGGCAAGGAAGTCATTTGGGACCTGCTGTCCCACAAAGGAGGAGAGAAGCCGTGAACAAGAGAGCACCTGTAGAAGCAAAGCCGGAAGGAAGCTTTTGGAGCGACGACCAGTGGCGCGCAATAGCGGAGAGCGGCGACGACATCCTGGTGGCGGCAGCGGCAGGCTCCGGTAAAACCGCGGTGCTGGTCGAGCGGATTATCCGCAAAATCAGCGTTGAGGCGAACGGCTTCAGCGTGGACAGGCTGCTGGTAGCAACGTTCACCAAGGCGGCAGCTGCTGAAATGCGGCAGCGGATCCGTGAAGCGCTGGAGCGCAAGCTGGAGGAAAGTGAAAACAGCCCTGGAGAGGATGCAGAAGGAAACGGACATTTGCGCCGCCAGCTCGCCCTCCTGGGCAAGGCTTCCATCACCACGCTGCATTCCTTCTGTCTTGAAGTGATCCGGCGGTACTATCAGATCATCCCGATTGACCCGGGATTCCGGATTCTGAATGAGCATGAAGCCGAAATGATGCGCCAGGAAATACTGGAAGAGCTGCTGGAAGAGAAATACGGCGAAGTTACGGAGGACGGGGAAGACGGAGTCTTCGTCAGACTTGCCGACTGGTTCAGCGGTGAACGCAGCGACGATGCCGTGCATGCACTGATTCAGCGGCTGCATGATTTCGCCCGCAGCCATCCCTGGCCGGCGCAGTGGCTGCGGGATACCGCAGCCGATTTCTCCCTGCCGGATACGGAAGCGCTAAGCGGTACGGCCTGGGTGCAGAGCATCCTCGCCGAGGCGAAGCTGGCGCTGGACGGAGCAGTCAGCCAGCTGGAGCAGGGCCGGGAGATTGCCCTGCAGCCCGGAGGTCCTGCACCTTATGCGGAGAATCTGGCTGCTGATCTTGAAATGGTGCACGGGCTTCAGAACGCACTGGAGACCCGTCCGTGGTCGGAGCACTACGACATTTTTATGGAAATATCATTCGGCAAGCTGAAGCCGTGCAAGAAGGATGCCACGGATCCCGGTCTCCAGGAGACGGTTAAAGAGCTGCGCGAAAGTGTGAAAAAAAGTCTGCTGGAGCTCCAGAAATCGTTGTTTGGACGTCCGGCTGAGGCGTTTCTGAAGGAGCTGCACGAGGCGGCTCCTCTGATGCGGGAGCTGGCAGAAACCGTGATTGAATTCGGGGAACGTTACAGAACCGAAAAAGCCGGACGCGGTATGGTCGATTTCAGTGATCTGGAGCATTACTGCCTGCAGATTCTGCGCCATCCGGATTCCCTTCCGGGCCATTCCCTGCCTTCCGATGCGGCCATGGAGTACCGGGACCAGTTCGATGAAGTGCTGCTTGATGAGTATCAGGATACGAACAGCGTGCAGGAGGAGATAGTCCGGCTGATTTCCCGTGAAGCTCCGGGCAACCGCTTTATGGTCGGCGATATGAAGCAGAGTATTTACCGCTTCCGGCTTGCCGAACCGGGGCTGTTCCTGGACAAGTACCGGAGCTTTGGAGCGGCAGATGCTGCAGCGTCTGATCCGTCAGCAGATGATTCATTAGCACACTCCGCTGAATCCGACAGCAGCAGTACATCTCCGGGGATGGTTATTGATCTGGCGCGTAACTTCCGCAGCCGCATGGAGGTCGTAAATGCGGTGAATATGATTTTCCGCCAGATCATGGACAAAACCGTGGCGGAGATCAGCTATGACGAACGTGCCGAGCTGGTCTACGGTGCCAACTTCCCGGGAGCGGAGGAGAAGGGGCCGGATACTTATTTTGCCCCGGAGCTGCTGATCATTGACAGGGGGAAGGCACCGGCCGGAGGGCCTGAGGAGTCTTCCGGAGACGGGGAGCTTCCTGCCAAGGAGAATGAAGCTGCCGAGAGCGAGACGGCGCAGCTGGAAGCACGGGCCATTGCCCGGCGGATTTCACAGATGACCGGCATGACCGGCGGTGAGCCGCTGCTGATTTATGATAAATCCCAGAAGATTATGCGTCCGGTGGTTTACGGCGATATCGTCATTCTGCTGCGCTCTGCCCGCATATGGACACCTCTGGTGATCGAGGAGCTGCGGCTTGAAGGCATTCCTGCCTACGGTGACCAGAACAAAGGTTATTTCCAGGCTACCGAAGTGGAGATTGCCCTGTCACTGCTGCAGGTGGTGGACAATCCGCGGCAGGATATTCCGCTTGCCGGAGTGCTGCGTTCGCCTGTAGTGAACCTGAGTGAAGAGGAGCTGGCCTCTGTACGGCTGTGCAGTCCGGGTTCCTTTTATGATGCACTGACGGCAGCCGCCTGCGGACAGGCGGCTGCCGCTGAAGCTGCGGTGACAGCTGAAGCTGTATCTCCAGACCTTCCGGCAGGGGGAGAAGCGGCTGCAGCATATGAGTATTTAAGAGCCAGCAATTTGATTGTCCCGCCGGAATTGGCGGCAGGAGCAGCGGGAGCGGCGGATTTCAATGAGGAAACGGCCTTGAGATTGGAGGCCCAGGCCTCGATCTCTCCGGAGCTGCGCGGGAAGCTTCAGCATTTTATGAGCCTGCTTGAAGGCTGGAGAGATGCCGCCCGTCAAGGCAGCCTCAGTACACTGATCTGGCGTATTTACGGCGAAAGCGGCTATCTGGAATGGGTCGGCGGTCTTCCCGGCGGATTCCAGCGCCAGAATAACCTTAAGGCACTTTACGACCGGGCTGTACAGTTCGAGAATGATACCTCTGCGCGCGGATTATTCCGTTTTCTCGTCTTTATTAACAGGCTGAGGGAAAACGGCGGTGACCTCGGTGCAGCCGGAGGAACCGGCGAAGAGGCGGGGGGCGTAAGAATTATGACCATCCACAAATCCAAAGGCCTGGAGTTCCCTGTTGTATTCCTGGCCGGGATGGCCAAACCTTTTAACCGTCAGGATCTGTACTCTCCGTTCCTTATGCATAAGGAGCTTGGTTTCGGGCCGCGTTTTGTGGAACGGGAGACACGCGTCAGTTATCCGACCTTGCCTTATCTGGCGATTAACCGCCGTTCAAAGCTTGAGCTGCTGGCCGAGGAAATGCGGGTGCTTTATGTCGGCCTGACCCGGCCGCGGGACAAGATGATTCTCGTAGGTACGGTAAGAGATCTGCCGCGCACGGTCTCAGGCTGGAGCCGGATGCAAAGCCGTGAAGAGCTGCTGCTTGCCGATCATCTGCTGGCCCGGGGGCGCAGCTATCTGGACTGGGTGGGACCGGCGCTGATCCGCCATCCCGGTGCGGCGATTCTGCGCAAGCTCGGCGGTACGGAAGGTACCGTATCAACGGTGCTTCACAGCGATGATTCCAACTGGAGCATCCGTGTGCTGGCGTCTTCCGAGCTCGGCTCGGGATCTTTTGCCGCCGGAAATGACGAAGATGCGCAAAACGGGGAACGCAGCCAGGCCAATGAAGCGCTGCGCCGGGGCCGTGCCGTTCCATTCTTTGCCACGCCGTCAAAACCTGAGATTACCAAGCGGCTGGAATGGCAGTACCCCTATGCTGCTGCTTCCGGCATTCCGGCCAAGACCTCGGTTACAGAGCTCAAGTCAATGCTCTCGATGCAGGACCAGCCTTCCTTTGATTTACTTGAGGAGGTGCGTTCCGCAGACAGCGGACAAGGACGTAACCGGATTGCCGGAGCGGACAGTCTTCATCTCCAGCGTCCGAAGTTTATGGAAAAGCGGGGCTTGTCGGGTACGGAGCGGGGGACGGCCTACCATACGGTGATGCAGCATATTCCGCTGGACGGGCCGGTGGACCGGCAGGTTCTGGAGATGACGATGGCGCATCTGACTCGGGTGGCCATTCTCACTGCGGAACAGGCGGAAGCCGTTGACCTGGATGACGTAGAAGCTTTCTGTGCAAGTGAGCTTGGACAGCGTCTGCAGCAGGCAGCATGGAAACGCAGAGAGCAGCCGTTCAGTTACATGGTACCGGCAGGTGAAGCATACCGCGGACTGGACTTTTTGGGCGGGGCTGTATCGGGGCTTTCTGAGGAGCAGAGAGCCGGCAGTGCCCGCCAGGCCGTGATGATCCAGGGCGTTATCGACTGCCTGTTCCGCGAGGACGGGCGGCTGATTCTGCTCGATTATAAAACAGATGCTGTTCTTGAGCATAAGGGCGGACTGGAAGCGCTGAGAGAAAGATACCGGTTCCAGCTCGAACTGTACAGCAAGGCACTTTATGATATTTTGGGCGAGCCGGTCGATGAGATCTGGCTGTACTTTTTTGACGGCGGACATGCAGTGAAACTATAAAAGTATTAGATAGAGTATGATATGAAGAAATCTAGGAATCTATGAATGCCGCATGATGGGCGGGGAAAAGAGGGCAAACAATGCGCATATTGCATACGGGAGACTGGCACTTGGGCCGTACCCTGGAAGGGAGAAGCCGGCAGAAGGAGCAGGAGCAGTTCATTGACGAGCTCGTGGACATTGCCGATTCTTCCAAAGCGGATCTTATTCTGATGGCGGGAGATGTCTATGACTCTGTCAACCCGCCGGCAGCAGCGGAGCAGCTGTTCTATGAAGCTGCCGCCAGGTTAACGGCCGGCGGAAGACCGCTGGTGGTCATCTCAGGCAACCATGACCAGCCGGAACGCGTAGCTTCCGTCTCCCCGCTTGTCCACAGGCAGGGCATAACTCTGGTGGGGATGCCTACTTCTGATCCGGTAACGGTTCATGCTGCACGCACGGGTGAAATTGCCAGAATTGCAGCCCTCCCGTATCCCTCTGAAGCCAGACTCGGGGAGCTGCTGGCCGGCGACAGCGCAGAAGGTGAACTCCGGCTTGCCTACAGCGCACGCGTCGGCAAGCTGATGAAGCTGCTCGGCAGGGAGTTCACCCCGCAGACGGTGAATCTGGCCATGAGCCATATCTACGTGCTGGGCGGTGTGGAAAGCGACTCGGAGCGTCCGATCCAGGTAGGCGGAGCCTACACTGTAGATCCGTCAGCCTTGTCCTGCGGAGCGCAATATACAGCGCTGGGTCACCTGCACCGTTCCCAGCGGGTCAAAGGCGACGGAATGATCCGCTACAGCGGTTCACCGCTGGCTTACAGCTTCTCGGAAGCAGGCCAGGCGAAGTCGGTAGCGCTGATTGATGTGGCCCCGGGCGGAGAGCCATCCTTCGAGGAGATCTTTCTCCGCTGTGGACGTCCGCTGGTCAACTGGAAATCCGCCGGCGGTCTGCAGGAGGTCTACAGCTGGCTGGAGGAAGGCAAGGATATCGATGCTTTTATTGATCTGGAGCTGCGTCTCACGGAAGCCATGTCGATGAACGATATTCAGCGGCTGCGCAAATCGCGGGACGGCATTATTCATATCCGTCCGGTATATCCGCAGATGGAGCTTGAACTGGAGGAGCAGTCCCGCTCGCGGATGCCGGTGCAGGAGCTGTTCCGCAGATTCTATCAGCGACAGACCGGCGGGGCCGAGCCTGAGGACAGCCTCATTGAGCTGTTTCTGGAACTGACGGAAGACGAAGAACGGCGCCAGCCGGAGGAAGGGGAGGTGAACTAGGGTGAAGCCGATTCTACTAAAGGTTTCCGGCCTGCAAAGCTACCGGGAACAGCAGGAGATAGATTTTGCGAGTCTGACAGAGACGGGGCTCTTTGGCATATTCGGGCCTACCGGCAGCGGCAAATCCAGTCTTCTGGATGCGATAACCCTGGCGATGTACGGCAAGGTGGAGCGGGCTGTGAACGGGACACAGGGAATTATGAACCATTCCGAGGATCAGCTCAGCGTGGCGTTCACCTTTGAGCTCATCTCCTCCAGCGGTCCCCGCCGTTACCGCGTGGAACGCAAATTCAAACGTACCGGAGAGCAGTCGGTGAGCAATACGATCAGCCGGTTCATTGGAGTCACCGAAGACGGCGACCATGTAATGGCGGACAAGCTGGCGGATGTTACCCGCTGCGTGGAGGAGCATATCGGCCTCAAAATGGACGATTTTACCCGGGCAGTGGTACTGCCGCAGGGTAAATTCGCCGAATTTCTGTCCCTGCGCGGCGTGGACCGCAGACAGATGCTCCAGCGGCTCTTTCATCTGGAGCAGTACGGCGACCAGCTGGCACTGAAGCTCAGCCGGCGGGTCAAGGAGAACGAGGCTGCGCTGCGTGCGCTTGAAGCAGAGCAGCAGGGACTTGGCAGCGCAGGCAAAGCCGATGTTGAAGCCGCTGCTGAACGACTTAAGGAAGCTGTGCGCCATGCTGCGGAATGCCGCAGGAGGCTGGAGGAAGCCCTCCGGCTTGCGGAGCGCTATGCGAAGATCCGCGAGCTGCAGGAGGAGCGCTCCCGGCGGCAGCTGCAGCGGCAGGAACTGCTCCGGCAGGAGGAGGGCATCCTGCTGCTGGAGCAGAAGCTGGGCAAGGCAGACGAAGCCGAAAAGCGGCTGCCTGCCCTGAAGGCCTGGCGGAGCGCGGAAGAGGCCTGGAAGAACCGGGTGGCCCGGGCGGAGGGCCAGGAAGCTTTAGCTGCAGCTGCACAGCAGGAGGCTGCTGTACTGGCGGCAGCCGAGGCCGCCGCGCAGGCTGCGCTGGCCGAGGAAGAGCCGGCCCTCCGTTCGGGGGCCGACACGTACCGCCGCGCGCTGGAGCTGGAAGCCGAGCTCGGCGGCCTGCGCAAGGAACGCGCCGCGGTGCTTGCGCGCCGGGACGAGACCGCAAGCGGGCTTGCCGCGCGGCGGGAGCGCATGGACCGGGAGCGTGAGCTTTTGGCCAAGGGCCAAAAGCGCCAGCAAGAGCTGCAGCAGAGCCTGCAGCCGCTTGCGGTCCGCTCCCAGGAGCGGCAGTCTCTGCAGGAAGCGATGCAGAGACTGCAGGAGCTGCGCTCCGCCACCTCCCAGGGGGAGACGGCGGAGCGTGAACGCCGCGAGCGCACAGCGGTGCTCGCGGCTGCAGAGGCGCGGCTGGCCGCTGCCGAAGGCCGGCGGCAGGCGCTTGAGGCGGCCCGCGGCGGAGAGATCGCCGCGGCCGCGCTGCACCAGGAGGAGCTGCGGGCCGCGGAAGCTGCCGCAGGGACTGCCGCCGCGCGCCTGGAACAGCGCGGCGCCGGGCTTGAAGCAGCGCTGAAGGAGCTGGAGGTGCACAGGCTGTCGCTTACGCTTGCCCGTGACCTGCAGGACGGGCAGCCGTGTCCGGTGTGCGGCAGTGAACATCACCCGTCGCCGGCGCTAAGCGCAGACGGCGGGGAGCAGGAAGAGCTTCAGCGCAGCCTGCAGGAGAACCGCAGTCTGGAAAGATATGCGCTGGACACGCGCCAGCTGCTGCGGAGCCTGCTGGAGCAGGACGGGGCTTGGCTGGAGCAGGTCTATGGCGAGGATGAAGCGGGCAATTCGCTGAGGACCCCGGCGGCGGCAGGAGTGGAGCAGGGCGGTGATCTCCATTCAGCGGCGTCTCCGGAGGCTTCTGACGTCCCTGACAAGGACAAATTGTCTGCGCTGGAATCACAGCTTGCTTCCTTCAAGGTCCGCTCTGCCGAGCTTCGCCGCAGTGCCGCCGAGTGGCAGCGGTCCATGCAGGAAGTGCAGCAGCTCTGCCACAAAGAAGCTGCCGCAGTCGAAGCCGAAACTGCCTGGGTAGCGGGGCTTGCCGCCAAGGCGGAAGAGCAGTCTTTACGGTTGATCACGCTGAAGGAACAATGGGCGCAGCAGTTCCCGGAACTGATCCCGGATGAGGCTGAGAAGGCATACCGCGAAATGCTCGCGAAGGATGAGCAGGCAGAGGAGATCAGAGGCAGGCTGGAGATCAGCGTTAAATTTCTGGATGACAAGAGTACTGCTGTGCAGGCTCTGCAGGAGGAGATTGCCGGACTGGACAAGGAGCTCGTCCAGTGGTCTGCCCAGCTTGAGGGCAAAGAATCGCTGGAACATGAGAAGGAGCAGCGCCTGCATCAATGGACAGGCGGCCGTCCGGCAGCTGCTTTGCTGGCGGAATGCGAGCAGAAGCTGCAGAAGCTGCAGTCGGCCCTGGACAGTACCAGACAGGCCCACAAACGGGCTGCAGAAAAAGCGCAGCATGAGGTGAAAGAGGCTGCCATCGCCCTTCAGGCGGCAGAGTCGGCACGGGAACACTGCGCGTCAGCGTCTGGGCAGTGGGAGGAGAGTCTGAACTCCTCGCCGTTTGCTACAGCTGCCGAGGTTGAAGCGGCAGCACTGTCGCCCGAAGAACGGAGCAGTGCCGCAGCCCGTGTGCGGTCGCACCGTGATCATGAAGCTGAAGTTACGCTGCAGCTGCGGAATGTTGAAGAGAAGCTGGACGGTGCGGAATTGAGCGACGCCGAGTGGCAGGAGAGCCAGCAGGCGCTGCAGACCTGCAAGGACGACGACGAGAGCTCGCTGCAGAGCAGGGCCCGCGCTGAGCGTGACCTGGAGGATCTGCAGCACCGCCATGTCCGCTGGATGGAGCTTGAGGAACAGCGTGCCGGACATGCCGCGCTGCAGGACCGGTTGTCGAAGCTGCAGGCTGTTCTCCGCGGCAATGCCTTTGTGGAGTATATTGCCGAAGAACAGCTGATGCAGGTATGCCAGGCTGCTTCGCAGCGGCTGCGTTTCCTGAGCAAGCAGCGTTATGCGCTGGAAGTGGACTCCGGCGGCGGCTTTGTGATCCGCGATGATGGCAACGGCGGGGTGAAGCGTCCGGTCTCCACATTATCCGGCGGTGAGACCTTCCTGACTTCGCTGTCGCTGGCACTGGCTTTATCCGCCCAGATTCAGCTCCGCGGGCAGTACCCTCTGCAGTTCTTCTTCCTGGATGAGGGCTTCGGCACACTGGATCCGGAGCTGCTGGACACCGTCATTACATCCTTGGAGAGATTGCACAACGATCAGCTGTCCGTCGGTATTATCAGCCACGTACCCGAGCTTCGGGCACGTCTCCCGCGCAAGCTGATTGTAGTGCCTGCTGAGCAGGGCGGAGGCGGCTCACGCATTCTTTTGGAAAAAATGTGAAACTGGGGGTTTGATGTGACGTCAATCACAGATACACCATCAAGCCCCTGTTATAATACAGCTAAGCCGACATCATTTTGAAACACCTCGGCGGACGTATGAGGGGGAAGCAACTCCTTTTCATACGTCCGCCGCCGAAACAGCTTTTTAAGCTGTTATGGGTGTTTCTTTTTTTTGTCTATTTATATGCCCGTACAGCAGTGGTTTCCCTTTTATTACGGTAGTATTCCGTTTTAGTATCCAGATCGTTATATTATCTTGTTCGTTTACAGTATCTATAGTACAGCCTCGATTGTTGAAATAATCTGATGCTGCCCGCACCATGTGTACACATCCCCATACCGGCTTTAAAGAGTATAAACAAACTGTATCTGATACAGAAAGGGCCGTTTTGAGCGTTCTTAGCCATCTAAAAAAAGGGCGCTGTATACATACGCGGCACCTTCTCTTTCAGGTGGGACAATTCCGCTTACGCTACCCAGTCAAAGGTCACTCCGCCCGGTAAACCACACTGCCGCTCATATCAAGGTATCGGCCGTAACGATCTGCCCTAACCAGCATAACAACCACAGGCGCTGTCTATAATACAGACAAAAGGGCAAATATAGTTTTGCATAGCTTAAAAAAACAGCCGATCCCCCGAATACATACGAGAATTCAACTATGAACAAGGGAAGCCGGGTTGCCGGAGCAAATTGTGCAATGCGGTTTGTTCTTCTTCCTTTCGCTTTCGCAATCCGTAATTATCCTGTATGATTAGGGTACATTAATTTGTTTGGCGAAGAAGGCCAGTCTGCAAGACTATGAATAACAGCCTGCCGGGTTTTTAGCATGGCGTGCTTACAGGGCAATGTTGCTCCGGCGTAGATCAAGCAGTCGTGTACCACACAAATTTTAGGAGGAAGCACTGTATGGAAACCGTCTTTAGCAAAATTATTGAAGGCTCGATTCCTTCCAAAAAAGTATTTGAAAACGAACGGATTCTGGCATTTCATGATATTCAGCCGGCGGCTCCGGTCCATGTGCTGATTATCCCGAAGAAGTTCATCGCTTCAATGAATGATGTTACTGCAGAGGATCTGCCGCTGATCGGTGAGATTCATGCCGTAGCGCAGCAAATTGCTGTAGAGCTGGGAATCGCCGAGACGGGTTACCGTCTGATCAACAACTGCGGACCGGACAGCGGACAAGCCGTGCCTCATCTTCATTATCACCTGATCGGGGGAGCCAAACTGGGCGCCCTTGTAGGCATTTCATCTTCACATGCATAGCAGGAAGTTCATTTTTTGAGCGCCTGCCCGAAAAAAGAATAACGCGGAGGTTGACACCCTATTTCGGTTTGACCTATAATGAAAGTTGATGAACCGTGTTATGCTCTTGGACGGTCTGGTCGGAGGGAGGGAAAACTGGTGTCTGAAACGAAAGTTCGTAAAAACGAGACAATTGATGCTGCACTTCGTCGCTTTAAACGTTCCATCGCTAAAGATGGTGTCTTGGCTGAGGTGAAGAAACGCAAGCATTATGAGAAGCCAAGCGTAAAGCGCAAGAAGAAGTCTGAGGCTGCTCGTAAGAGAAAGTTTTAGGAGGATTACCGACGCATGAATCTTAGCGAACGATTGAACGAAGATATGAAGCAAGCGATGAAGAGTAAGGACAAGTTCACACTCTCCACCATTCGAATGGTTCGTTCTACGATAAAGTATCTTGAAATAGATTTGAAGAGAACATTAGACGACAACGAAGTGCTTGATATCCTTAGTCGTGAAATCAAACAGCGCAAAGATGCCCTCCAAGAATTTGAATCAGCGGGTCGCGACGAGCTTGCCGCGAGTACGAAGGCAGAAATCGAGATTATCATTAAGTATCTTCCAGAACAGCTTTCCGAAGAAGAAATTAAAGTAATTGTACAGCAGACCATCCAGGAAACCGGTGCTTCTTCGAAAAGTGAAATGGGTAAGGTCATGAGCGCACTGATGCCTAAGGTCAAAGGTCGCGCCGATGGTAAACTTGTGAACCAGGCGGTTCTGCAATTTCTGCAATAATATAACGCTAGCACCCCTTGTATAAGGGGTGTTTTTCATTTTCAGCCTTTTTTTGGGTACATAATAAGCAGCACCTTTTGTTTAAGTTTGAAACGTAATGCCGGTGAAGGCGTACTAAGGGGTATGACTGGGGATACTTGGACGAAGGGAGGTTTTAAAGCTTGAACAGACTGCGAAAGATAACCTTTTCATCCGTTATTGCCCTGCTGCTGCTGGTTTTATTTATTCCGCTGACGGCAGAAGCGGGAGCCGGCACTTCGCCGCCCCGTGCGGCTGAAGCACCTGAAGGAGCCGCTAACGGTCCGGTTTTTATAATTCCGGTGGAACAGGAGATTGAGCGGGGGCTGCAGAGCTTTCTGGAACGGGGATTTCAGGAGGCAAAGAGCTACGGGGCTGCCCTGATCGTGCTGGAAATCGATACGCCGGGCGGACTTGTGGCTTCAGCTGAACAGATCGGCACGATGGTAAAAGACAGCGAAATACCAGTAGCCGCCTATATTGAGGGTGATGCCGCATCTGCGGGAAGCTACATAGCGCTGAATGCAGATACCATTATTATGAAGCCGGGAAGCATGATCGGTTCGGCCTCGCTGGTAGATCTGAACGGTGACAAAGTGGATGATGCCAAGCTGGTATCCTACTGGAAGTCCAAAATGGTAGGAGCAGCCATGCTGAACGGAAGAGACCCGGATATTGCTGCCGGGATGATGGATGTTAATCTGGTTGTAGATAAACCGGAGCTTGGCGTAAGCAAGACACAGGGACAGATCATTGCCCTCAGCAGTGATGAAGCGCTCAAAGCCGGTTATGCCGAGCATATTGCAGGGACGCCGGAGGAAGCGATCACTTGGCTGGGCTATTCGACAGACGATATATTTCGCGTAGAACAGTCCGGAGCAGAGAAATTGTCGCATTTTCTGACCAACCGGGTCGTGATGACGATTCTGCTCTTTGTCGGGATTGCCGGGATTGTCATTGAACTGCTTGTTCCGGGTTTTGGTGCTCCGGGGATTATCGGAACGCTGGCGTTTGCCCTGTACTTCTTCGGTAATTATGTAGCAGGCTTTGCCGGTGCAGAGACCTGGCTGCTGTTTATTCTGGGGCTTGTCATGCTTGTGTTAGAACTGTTTGTCCCCAGCTTCGGCATATTGGGGCTGCTTGGCTCGGTCTGCCTGATAGCGGGCGTAGTAAGGGCTGCTTTCAGCTACACGCATGCACTTCTTAACCTTGGGATCGCGTTTGCAGCGGCGGCGGTCGTTATCGCAGTGGTAGTTGTGATTTTCAAGGAAAGGGGCATCTGGAACAGGTTCATCCTGCAGGACAATCTCACCAAAGAAATGGGATTTGTGCCTGTAGAGGAAAAATTGAGCCTGGTTGGAGCTTCAGGTGTCAGCATCACACCGCTTCGCCCTGCTGGAACAGCCATGGTAGGCGGCGAACGGATCGATGTGGTGACACAGGGCAGCTTTATTGATGCCGGTGCAGCGGTTTCTGTTATAAAGGTTGAAGGCGGACGTGTTGTGGTGAAGGAATCTGCAGAGTGATCGAACCGATTTAGATTATAAAAAGACTATTGTAACGGAGGTTGGAAAAAAGTATGGGTGAAGCGTCTTTGATTCCTATTTTGCTGATCGCGGTTGTCGTGATCATTGTGCTGAGCGTGTTCTTCAGTTTTTTCCCGGTTATGCTGTGGGTTTCCGCATGGGCGGCCGGTGTCAGAATCAGCATCATTACCCTTGTGGCGATGAGACTGCGGCGGGTTACTCCAAGCCGGATCGTTAATCCGCTGATCAAGGCTACAAAAGCGGGGCTTGGACTTAATATCAACCAGCTGGAAAGCCACTATCTGGCCGGCGGTAATGTGGACAGGGTCGTTAATGCGCTGATTGCCGCCCAGCGTGCGGATATTCCGCTGGAGTTCACGCGTGCCGCAGCCATCGACCTTGCAGGCCGTGATGTCCTGCTGGCCGTGCAGATGAGTGTTAATCCGCGGGTGATCGAGACTCCGATCGTTGCGGCGGTAGCCAGAAACGGGATTGAGGTTAAGGTTAAAGCACGGGTTACCGTCCGGGCTAATATTGACCGTCTCGTCGGCGGTGCAGGGGAAGAAACGATCATCGCGCGTGTCGGTGAAGGGATTGTTACGACAGTAGGTTCAAGCAACTCCCACAAAGACGTGCTGGAAAACCCGGATTCCATCTCGCGGACCGTATTGTCCAAAGGTTTGGACTCCGGTACGGCTTTTGAAATTCTCTCGATCGATATCGCGGATGTGGATGTAGGCAAAAATATCGGTGCTTATCTGCAGACCGAACAGGCCGAAGCGGATAAACGCATTGCCCAGGCCAAAGCCGAGGAACGCAGAGCGATGGCTGTTGCCCATGAGCAGGAAATGAAGGCAAGGGTTGTCGAAATGAAGGCGCTTGTTGTCGAATCGGAATCCCAGGTGCCGCTGGCCATGGCTGAAGCGCTGCGTGCCGGCCAGCTCGGTGTAATGGATTACATGAACCTTAAGAACATTGAAGCCGACACGCAAATGCGCGGGTCACTCGGCAAGCTTAATGACGGAGATGATAACAACCGTCCGACCAATAAATAAGGGGATGTGAGTTCCCATGAGCAGTCTGATTTATATCGCCGTGGTAATTATCATCGGAATTATTTCCAGTATGAATAAAGCATCCAAAGCCAAGGGGAAAACAACCCCGCGCGGCGGCATGCCGACCTTTGGCGGCGGCGGTGAGGCAGGTCCTCTGCGCCGGACGGCGCGTAAAGAGCAGGACAGGGACGGGAAAGGCAGCGGCTTTCCGGACCCGGCAGGAAACCCTTCAGGAACCTTGCGTTCGGAAAACCGCGGTGAAGAGGGGGAATATGAGGCTGCTCCGCCTTGGAGGGAGTCTCCCTTCAGCCCGTCTCCGGATTATGAGACAGGTGAGGGCCTCTCTCTTGAGCAGGCAGATGAGCGTGACGGCGGCATACAGGCCCGTACAGAAGCGATGCAGCGCGAGCTGGAGCAGATCGAGGCTGCATTCGACGGTATGGCAGGAGCAGACCGGTCCGTCAGGGATCATGCAGGGGAGTATGACAGCCTTAAAGGCAGTGACCGCAAGTCTGCAGCCGCTTCAGCTGCCCGTTCCGGCCTGACCGCCAGCCGTCAGGATTTGCAAAACGGCCTGGTTTGGGCTGAAATTCTGGGCCCTCCCCGTGCCCGTCAGCCTCATCCTACCCGGCGCGGTAGCGTATAGTTCTTGTTCCATAATTTCAGAGAGTGACAAAGACTCATTCAACAGCAGCAGCCAGTCCCCGTAATTTGGAGACTCGCTGCTGTTTTTTGTTATGGGTATTTTGCAACCGCAGCCGCACGCTGAGTTCTTCTCATAATTAAAGATCTCACAGCATAAGGTGTACAGAAGGCAGGAAGGGGGAGAAGTCTACATATGACCCGGATCGGCCGCAGGCTGAGGGGATGGACAAACGGGATACTGGATCTTCCGCAGGATGTGCTGCAGGAGATGCCCCGGATCACCCTGATCGGCAATAAGGAGCTGTATATTGAGAACCACCGCGGTGTGCTGCATTTTTCCTCCGGGCAGCTGACAATCGCGTTAGTGCAGGGCTGCCTGGAGATAACCGGTGAAGGACTTATGATCCGGAATATTCTCGGCCAGGAGCTGGCTGTGGAAGGAATAATCGGGGAGATCAGATATAAGGGAAGCGAGGAGAAACGATGAAGGAACCGCCTCTGTCATCACTGCGGGGGTTCGTTACGCTGCAAGTGAGCGGACCGCAGGTGGAAGGGTTCATCAATGCTGTTACCGGGGCAGGCATAATCATATGGGATGTGAGGCCTGCCGGGGACGGCGCTTCCCTGAACCTGCTGCTGGATGATTTTTATGCGCTCCGGCCGCTGTTAAAAAAGACAGGCTGCCGCATGCATGTTACGGGCAGGCACGGGCTGCCTTTCCGGCTGGCGAGACTGTGGAAACGCAAGTTTTTTACGGCTGGACTGCTGTTGTTCGGGGTTGGCCTGCTTCTGCTCTCTTCCATGGTGTGGAGTGTCAGGGTAGAAGGGAACAAGCTGATTGCTTCCGAGGATATTCTGGAAGCAGCCCGCCAGCAGGGAGTATACCCGTATCAGTGGATCTGGCGTCTGGACGAACCGGACAAGCTGTCGAGACAGCTCACCTCCAAAGTGCCCGGCTTATCCTGGGTCGGACTGGAGCGGACAGGGACGAGCATCACAATCCAGGTTGTGGAAGCAGACCGGCCGGAGGATAAACCGCTGCTCAGCCCCCGCCATCTGGTCAGCAGAACTGATGCTGTGGTCAGCGAAATCTATGCGGAGCAGGGCCGGCCTGTCGTGTCCCGCAATACCCGGGTCAAAAAAGGGGATATTCTGATCTCCGGCGCCCTGGGCGACGAAGAATTCACTGAGTTTGTAGTGGCCAAAGGCGAGGTTAAAGGTCTCGTATGGCATGAATATAATATCGAGGTGCCGCTTAAAACAACGAGCAGCTCCTACACGGGCGAAAGAAAGGACCGTAATTATCTGGTTATAGGCAACTGGGCGGTTCAATTATGGGGATACGGGGAATCCGGCTTTGATAAATCCCGGATTCTTACAGAGCATGATATGCTGACCTGGCGCTCGCTGCAGCTGCCGCTGGGGCTGATGACCGAGAAGGAGCTGGAGCTGCAGTATACGACTGCCACGAAGGAGCCCGAGGCTGCGAAGCAGGAGGGAATTACGCGGGCGAAAGATGATATTTTGGCGCGTTACGGCACAGACAGCGTAATAAAAAGTCAAAAAATTTTGCATGAGAAGAAAGAGAATGGTAAAGTTTATATGAAAGTGCTGTTTGAGGTGGAAGAAAGAATTGCGGAAGAACTTCCGATAGTAAACAACCGAGGAGAATGAGGCTACTTGTCAGAACAGACTGCAAGCATTCGTATATCTTTGCAAAATGCGGGAGAAGCGCAATCCCTATTCGGCCCGCAGGACGGATTTTTGAAAATGATCGAAAGTGAGATTCCGGCGGTTATTAACTCGCGTGAAGCAGAAATCACGGTCCGGGGGGCACAGCGTGAGGTGGACATGCTGGAACAGCTGTTCAATGTCCTGCTGTCCCTGATCCGCAGCGGCTATATCCTTACTGAACGGGATATCCAGTATGCTGTGGAACTGGCCAAGGATTTCCGTGCTGACCAGCTGCTTGATTTATTCAAGGGTGAAATCACGACCACTTTCCGCGGTAAGCCTATCCGTGTCAAAACAATCGGGCAGAAGCATTATGTCACGACCATCAAGAAACGCGATATCGTCTTTGGAATCGGGCCGGCAGGAACCGGCAAAACCTATCTGGCCGTTGTGCTCGCTGTTACGGCGCTGAAGGAAGGCTCGGTCAAGCGGATCGTGCTGACGCGCCCGGCGGTTGAGGCAGGCGAGAGCCTGGGCTTCCTTCCAGGAGATTTGCAGGAAAAGGTCGATCCGTATCTGCGGCCGCTGTATGACGCCTTATACGACGTTATGGGGCCCGATCAGGTGGCCAAGGCACTGGAACGCGGTTTGATTGAAATTGCGCCTTTGGCTTATATGCGGGGACGTACGCTGGATGATTCTTTTATCATCCTGGATGAAGCCCAGAATACGACGCCCGAGCAAATGAAAATGTTTTTGACCCGGCTTGGTTTTGGCTCGAAGATGGTCATCACGGGTGATGTTACCCAAATCGACCTGCCTCGCGGCAAAAAATCCGGTTTGATAGAGGCCAAGGCGATTTTATCCGGCATTGAGGAATTGGGTTTTGTTTATTTTGCAGAACAGGATGTAGTACGGCATTCCCTGGTGCAGAAAATTATCGTTGCCTATGACCGCTCTGCCGAGAACCTCGAATAACAAAGGGGACTGTCCTCATGGCTTCAAAGCAACCATCGAAATTAAGCGGATTTGTATATAGCAACAACGGATGGAAGTATAGCGCGGCGACGCGCTATGCTCTTTTCCTGTTATTGGGAATTATTTTTTACTTCAGCCTGGCCCCTGATCTGCTGCCCAAACGTTATGACATCAAGGTTGGCACAACCAATGCCAAGGAGATTACTGCGCCCAAGCAGATTCTGGACACTAAGGCTACCTTGAAGGCCCAGGAGGAAGCGGCGGAGAATGTGCAGAACAGATACGCTATCATCCCGCTCAGGGCGGATACTCTGGTCACCTCGCTGCTGGACCGGATCGACCGTCTGAACCAGGATGATCTGATTTCGCAAAGTGACAAGGTCGACATCTACAAGGATGTAATTCCGCAGCGTGCCAATGATTTTATTCTGAATTTTGTGAATTCGAGCCGTAATTCCGGCACCTATTCCGATACGCTGCTGAACGAAATGCAGTCGGTGATCAAGAGTCAGGCCTACGTTATTCCGGAAGAAACTTATATCAAGATTCCCCGTCTGACTTCCCAGGACATTATAGAAATGAAGCCGGTCGCCCGGGATATTGTCACCAAGCTGATGAATGACCAGATTGTTGACGCCCAGACGGCGCGGGCCAAAGTGGCAGAGCAGGTCAGTGTAAGTTCGCTCAGCCAGCGTACGGCCCGGGAGGTTGTGCAGGAACTGGTGCGGCTCGCGATTACAAGCAACAAATTCTATGACGAGGAAGCCACCAAGGAAGCGAAGGTACAGGCCCGCGAGAACACTCCTGATGTGTTCATTGAGCAGGGGGATGTGCTGGTTGCCGAGGGGGATTATATTACACAGGAGCTGTACACCCTTTTGGATGAGAACGGCCTGCTGAGCGATGAGGTCAATTACTGGCCGCAGCTGGGTCTGTTCATGCTCTCTGTCCTGCTCTCTGCAGGACTGCTGGCGTTTATCCGCTATTCCGGAGGAGCCTCCGGCTTCAAGTATAATAATTCCCAGCTGCTGATGCTGGTGCTCGTCTTTCTAATTACCATCATTACGATGCGGCTGGCCGCCTTTTTGCAGACGGATGTCAGAGCCTATATCGGGTTCCTCGCTCCGGTTGCGATCGGTGCCATGCTGATTACGATGCTGCTGGATATGTCCCTGGCTTATTTCTGCTCCATTATGTTCAGTGTGCTCTCCAGCATTATTTTAAATGTGCATCAGGATACTGTATTTGATTTTAACTTCGGATTTTTTGCGCTCGTGGTATCTTATGTGGCTATCTTTGCCACCCACCGTGCCGGACAGCGTTCAACGCTGCTAAAGGGCGGAATTATGGTTTCCCTGTTTGGCTCTTTAACCGTATTTATGCTGACACTGCTGAGCGGGGAAGGCTGGAATGAGACGCAGACGCTGTATGCCATTGTGTTTGCTTTTGCCAGCGGTCTGTTGACCGCCGTACTGGTTATCGGACTGATGCCATTTTTCGAAGCTACATTCGGCATTCTCTCGGCGCTCAAGCTGGTGGAGCTGTCGAATCCGAATCATCCGCTGCTGCGCAAGCTGCTTACGGAAACGCCGGGTACGTATCATCACAGCGTGATGGTCGGAAATCTGTCGGAAGCGGCGGCGGAGGCGATTGGCGCAGACGGCCTGCTGTGCCGCGTGGGCTCGTATTATCACGATGTCGGCAAGACCAAGCGGCCGTTCTATTTCATTGAGAACCAGAACAATATGGAGAATCCGCATGACTCCATTGAACCGAAGCTGAGCAAATCCATCATTGTGGCGCATGCCCGTGACGGTGTAGAGATGCAGAAGGAATACAAGCTGCCGAAGCCGATCCGTGACATTGCCGAGCAGCATCATGGAACGACATTTTTGCATTATTTTTATCATAAAGCCCTGAAGCTGGCCGAAGAAAAAGGCGTGGAGCCGGATTTCACCGAAGAGGATTTCCGTTATCCGGGGCCGAAGGCACAGTCGAAGGAAGCGGCAGTAGTCGGAATCGCCGACAGTGTGGAAGCTGCCGTACGCTCGCTGCGCAAGCCGACCGTTGTCCAGGTTGAAACGATGATCGAGAAGATTATCAAAAGCCGGCTGGATGACCACCAGTTCGATGAATGTGATCTGACGATCAAGGAACTGGATATTATTGCACGTACATTGAAAGAAACGGTTATGGGGATTTTCCATTCCCGGATTGAATATCCTGAAGAAGTGAAGAAACCCAAAAAAGAGGAAGGAGCCGTAACCCCATGAGCCTGGAAATCGTATGGAACAACGAGCAGGAAGAATTCGAGATTAATGACAGCCTGATTGAGCTGCTGGAGGCCATCCTGCAAAAAGCGGGGGAGGCTGAAGGGATTGTTAACGGCGAAGTGGATCTGACTTTTGTCGATAATGAGCGCATTCATGAACTGAACCGGGAGTACCGCGGGATTGACCGTCCGACGGACGTGTTGTCCTTTGCCATGAACGAAGCGGGGGAAGACGAACCGGACATTATATACGGGGCAGAGGATACTGAAGAACTGGGCGATGTGCCGAATGTGCTGGGAGATATCATTATTTCTGTAACCCGTGCGAAGGAGCAGGCTGAGGAATACGGGCATTCGCTGGAGCGGGAGCTTGGTTTTCTGTTCGTCCACGGCTTCCTGCATCTCCTTGGATACGATCATCAGGATGCCGAGTCTGAAGCCGAGATGATGTCCAAGCAGGAGCATGTACTGGCCCAGGTCGGGTTGACACGCTAATGGTTAAGAATACGGCGCGGGGGCACAAGAAATTCTGGCATTCTTTCCGGTTTGCCGCACAGGGTATAGCCAGTGCGTTCAAATCCGAGCTTAACATGAAAGTCCACAGCGGCTTGACTGTTCTTGTGCTTGCCGCTGCCGCTTTTTTTAGACTCCCGCCGTCAAGGTGGATGCTGCTGCTTGCAGCGATCACGCTTGTACTGACTGCTGAACTGCTGAATACAGCAATTGAAGCGACGGTTGATCTGGTGTCGCCGGAGATTCATCCCCTGGCCAAGACAGCCAAAGATACCGCCGCAGGAGCTGTGCTGCTTACGGCGGTGTTTGCCGTGATTGTCGGAATCTATGTTTTTTATCATCCCGTGATGGACTGGATTGCCGGAATTATGTCATAATCAGTTTACAACTTCAGCTTAACCCAGAGGCGGACCGGTGTGCTCCGCCCTCTTTTGTCTAATTTTCAGGTTATGGGCAGTAGGCTCATGCTTCCGGGGCGAGTTTTGTACGAAGAGATATCAGGGAGTTAAAGCTCACAAAACTTAGGATTATGCTTTCGGAGCGAGTGTTTGTACGAAGAAATGCCAGAAAGTAGCACTCACAAAAACTTTGAGGAGGATCCCAATGGAGCCAGCCCTTCTTCTGCAGGAAGCGATCAAGGCAAGAACTAATGCATATATACCCTATTCCCGTTTTGGAGTCGGCGCGGCACTGCTGGATCAGGATGGTCATGTCCATCACGGCTGCAACATCGAGAATGCCGCTTACGGCCCGACCAACTGCGGCGAGCGGACGGCGATGTTCCGCGCCGTTGCTGACGGCCACAAACCAGGCTCCTTTCAGGCGATGGCAGTTGTAGCCGATACTGACGGCCCCGTGTCACCCTGCGGAGTGTGCCGTCAGGTCATGGTGGAGCTCTGCGGTCCCGATATGAAGGTTATCCTTGGTAACCTGAAGGGTGACTACGTCGAGACTACCGTGCGCGACCTGCTTCCGGGAGCCTTTACTACCGCAGATTTGGAGCAGGGACAGGCTGCTGAATAACTCCCGATAGTATTTGAGGCGTTGTCTGTTGCCTGCATTATAGCATTTAACAAACTAGTTCTTTTGTAGAGGGAATGTATCTCCTTAACTCGTAATTGTGTTGAAAAAACGTCCGTGCTGGTGTTCTTGGAAAAAGTACCATTTTTACGCATGTTTATTCTCTGTTAAGTAACTTCTTTAAGAAACTTGCAGCTCGGCTTGCTGGATCAAATTAGCTTAGTGGGAATTTCTCCAGCTAATTTTCGCCAAAGCAGCTTTATTACATGATTACTTGGAAAATCTCCTGTTATTTGGACCATTTTTGTTTACACAGGGGCCTAATTGGCGAAATAGGTGGAGTTAATCCCACTAATGGCCGGAAGTTAAGCGGAATGGCGGAATTAGGTGGAGGAAATCCAACTAGCTGCATTGGTAAAATCGCCGAAAGAGATTCTACCAGAAATGCCTGCCATATGAGCTATTAGCGAGTGAGAAAACACTATAGACTTCGTTTGCCTATGCGTTTAGTTGTGATTGTTTATTTCAATCTATTGCATTTCATGCAATAGATTTGACCATTTTTGGCCCTAAAACAGAATCTGCTGCACAGAATGCAACAGAAGCTAAAAAATAGGCCCGTTTCAGTGAATTCTGCTGCACAAAATGCAACAGAATAGGTACATGATTATGAATTCACTGCTTGCTTGGTCTAAATGTATGTCTTTGCTGGTATTCGGTCTAATGCGCTGAGCCGCTCCTCATTATTTAACTAACTTTATGAATTAGCTCCTGCGCATTCCCGGAGGGAACAGCCCGCGCCGCAGTAGCTCGCGCATTCCCGGAGGGAACAGCCCGCGCCGCAGTAGCTCGCGCGTTCCCGCAGGGAACAGCCCGCGCCGCAGTAGCTCGCGCGTTCCCGCAGGGAACAGCCCGCGCCGCAGTAGCTTGCGCATTCCCGGAGGGAACAGCCCGCGCCGCAGTAGCTTGCGCATTCCCGCAGGGAACAGCCGCGCCGCAGCAGCTTGCGCATTCCCGGAGGGAACAGCCCGCGCCGCAGTAGCTCGCGCATTCCCGCAGGGAACAGCCGTGTCGCAGCAGCTTGCGCATTCCCGGAGGGAACAGCCCGCGCCGCAGTAGCTTGCGCATTCCCGCAGGGAACAGCGTCCGCGCCGCCATCGCAGTCCGCCTCGCTCCGGTGTCCGGCGCATTCCCGCAGGGAACAGCGCCCCGCAGCGGCGTCCAAGCGTGTCCCCGGAGGGGACGAAAGCGCTCCAGGCAGAATCGTCACATCCGTCCGCTATCGCCGCTGCTTCGCCATTTCCGGGTGTCCAGAGGGCCGGGGCCCTTGGGGTCCCCCTTGGCTAAGGGGGATTTAGGGGGATCGAAAAAAGCTTGTTTAATTTTGTTCCATTCGAAAGGAAAGAGATCATATGAAATTCAAATCAGGGTTTGTCGCCATTATCGGCAGACCGAATGTAGGCAAATCGACACTTATGAACCAGGTGATCGGCCAAAAAATCGCCATCATGTCCGATAAGCCGCAGACGACCAGAAATAAAATCCACGGTGTGTACACGGCGAACAATTCACAGATCGTATTTCTGGACACGCCGGGTATCCATAAAAGACAGTCCAAGCTGGGCGATTACATGAACATGACAGCAATGAGCACACTGCATGAAGTAGAAGCTGTACTGTTCCTGGTGGATGCATCCGAAGGTCTGGGCGGCGGTGACCGTTATATTGCCGAACAACTGGGCGCAGTGAAAACCCCGGTTATTCTGGTGCTCAACAAGATTGATAAAATTGAGCCGGAAGCGCTGCTCCCGCTGATCACCCAATACAGCAAGCTGCATGAATTTGCAGAGATTGTGCCAATTTCGGCCAAGCTTGGCAGCAATGTGAACACACTGCTCGATCAGCTCGTGAAATATCTGCCGGAAGGCCCGCAGTATTACCCCGATGATCAGATCACTGACCATCCGGAGCAGTTCGTCTGCGCGGAGCTGATCCGCGAGAAAATTCTCCATATGACCCGCGAAGAAGTTCCGCATTCTATTGCAGTGGCTATTGAAGATATGAAGGCCGAGCCTAACGGTGTGGTGCATATTTCCGCCGTTATTTTTGTCGAACGCGATTCGCAAAAAGGGATCATTATCGGCAAACAGGGTGCCATGCTTAAGGAAGTCGGCAGACGCGCCCGGACGGATATTGAGAATTTGCTGGGTTCGAAGATTTTTCTGGAATTATGGGTAAAAGTGAAAAAAGACTGGCGCAACCAGGACCGCGTACTACGCGATTTGGGCTTCCACAAAGACCTTTAAATTCCAGACTGCAGCTTCTTGGCAGGAATTGCACGGATAAACCCCGGCGCATCGCACATCCTATTCTTTGAAGAGACATCGGGTTTCCCAAGGAAAGGATGAATACGAATGCGAGATTTTTCGTGGAAGTATTTTGCAATGACTGGAGATGTCGATGCTTATCTGCTGTACAAACAAGCAGCTGAACCGCCCGAAACGGACGGGCTCCTGCTGGCAGAGGAAGAGAAGGTTCTGGATGAAGAAGCCTTATAAGGACTGGTTGCTTGCCGAGTGGTTGGGGGAAGAGACATGCTATACAGGGTGGAAGGGATTGTCATCCGCAGCATGGACTACGGCGAGGGGAACGCGATTATTACGCTTTGCACCGAGAACGCCGGTAAAGTAGGCGTTCTCGTGCGCGGTGCCAAAAAAGTGAAAAGCCGCCATGCTGCCTTGATTCAGCCGTTCACAGTGGGGGAATTCGTATTCTTCCGCAATAACGGCGGACTGGGGACGCTGAACGCCGGGGAAATTACGCAGTCGCATCACCCGCTGCGCGGGGATTTGATCAAAGCAGCCTATGCCTCTTATGCGTGTGAGCTGCTCGACAAGGTCCTGCATGACGAGGAGACAGGAAGCTTCTGGTTCCGTCAGCTTTCGGCCTGTCTGAATGCGCTTGAGGAAGATAAGGATCCGGGCATTATAATCAATCTTTACGAGATGAAAATCTTGCAGGCTGCCGGCTACGGTCCGGAGCTGGATACCTGCATTATCTGCGGCCAGGACAAGCCGGATGAGGAGTTGCGGATCAGTCCGCGTCTCGGCGGCGTGCTGTGCCGCAGCTGCAGGCACAATGACCCTCCGGCCATGGAGGTATCCCCGCGAGCCCTAAAGATGCTGCGTCTGTTCGCGGCACTTGATCTGACAAGGCTTGGTAATGTGAATGTGAAGGAAGACACCCGTAATGAGCTCAAAAAAATCATGCGGGCGTTTATGGACATGCAGCTCTCCCTGAAGCTGAAGTCGCAAGGGTTCCTGGACCAGCTCGACAAATACAATATTTGACGAATGCTGATTTTTCCGGTACTATAGGAACAGTTTCTTTAATAGCTAAGTGCCGTTGTTACTCCGCATCACTAAGGGGGACGTGCAGCGATCGGGAAAGTAGTGAAATTATTTGTCGCTTTAGCGAGCCGGGGATAGTGTAAGCCTGGCGGACAAAGTTCATGAACAGGGCACCCGGGAGTGCGGAAACGGCCGTATGAAAAGTGGATTGCGTAATCCGTCACAGTGCTGCTTATGGCAGTGTATGATGCGTAATCAAGTAGGGTGGAACCGCGGGAGTATCTGTACAGCTCTCGTCCCTATGTCTGTATAACAGGCATGGGGGCGGGAGCTTTTTTGCATAAAAAATTTCCGCCTCCATCGCGCAGAAGCTAAAAGCCTCATGGCAGAACCAAAGCCAAAAACTTGTGAGCGAAGGAGTCGGTAGTATGAATTTTCAGCAGATGATTTTGACGCTGCAGCAGTTCTGGGCAGAACAAAACTGTATTCTTGTCCAGCCGTATGATACGGAAAAAGGGGCAGGCACAATGAACCCTATGACGTTTTTGCGTTCGCTTGGACCTGAGCCATGGAAGGTGGCATATGTAGAGCCTTCCCGCCGTCCGTCGGATGGCCGTTATGGCGAGAACCCTAACCGTCTGTACCAGCATCACCAGTTCCAGGTGATTATCAAGCCTTCTCCGGACAATATCCAGGAGCTGTATCTGGACAGCCTGAAGGCACTGGGTGTTGATCCGCTTCTGCATGACATCCGTTTTGTGGAAGACAACTGGGAGAACCCGTCGCTGGGCTGCGCCGGCCTCGGCTGGGAAGTATGGCTCGACGGTATGGAAATCACTCAATTCACTTACTTCCAGCAGGTAGGCGGTATTGAGACCAGTCCGGTAGCGGTTGAAATCACCTACGGTATGGAGCGTCTGGCTTCCTACATCCAGGAGAAAGAAAATGTGTTCGATCTGGAGTGGGTGGACGGCGTGACTTACGGTGACGTTTTCCACCAGCCTGAGGTGGAGCATTCCACCTATACTTTTGAAGTATCGGATGTGCAAATGCTGTTCACGCTGTTCAACACCTACGAAGCGGAAGCCAAGAGAGCGATGGAGAACCATCTGGTGTTCCCTGCTTACGATTATGTGCTGAAATGCTCGCATACCTTCAATCTTTTGGACGCGCGCGGAGCGATCAGTGTCACGGAACGTACGGGCTTCCTGACAAGAGTGCGTAATATGGCCCGCACCGTTGCGGCAACGTATGTAGAGGAACGCGAGAAGCTGGGCTTCCCGCTGCTGAAGAAAGAAGGTGCTGAGCATGTCTAAAGATATTTTGTTTGAAATCGGACTTGAGGAAATTCCTGCACGGTTTATCCGGGCGGCAATGGAGCAGCTTAAAGACAGAACAGCCAAATGGCTGGAGTCTTCCCGTATCGAACACAATGGAATTACCGCTTATGCTACGCCGCGCCGTCTTGCGGTACTAGTGAAGGACGCTGCCGAGAGACAGAGTGATGTGAGCGAAGAGGTAAAAGGACCGTCACGCAAAATCGCCCTCGACCAGAACGGGGACTGGAGCAAGGCGGCACTCGGCTTTGCCCGCAGCCAGGGCGTATCACCGGAGCAGTTTACTTTTAAAGAGCTGGCCGGGGTTGAATATATTTATGCCACCAAGAGCAGTGACGGTGTAGACACGGCTTCCCTGCTCTCCGAGGGGCTCAGCGGAATCGTCAGCGCAATGACTTTTCCGAAGAATATGCGCTGGGGAGCGTATGATTTCAAATTTGTCCGTCCGATCCGCTGGCTGGTGGCCCTGTTCGGGCAGGAGATCATTGACCTGGAAATTACAGGCGTTAAAGCCGGTAATGTAAGCCGCGGTCATCGTTTCCTTGGACAGGAAGCAGCTATTTCCGAGCCGGCACAGTATGTTGAAGCTCTCCGTGCACAGCATGTGCTGGTAGATGTCGAAGAGCGCCAAAAGCTGATTCTCGAGCAGATCAACAAGCTGGCTGAAGAGAAAAGCTGGACCATTGCCATCAAGGACGATCTTCTGGAAGAGGTATTGTTCCTGGTTGAAACACCGACCGTACTGTTCGGTACCTTCGACCCTTCATTCCTGAACATTCCGCAGGATGTGCTGATCACCTCGATGCGTGAGCATCAGCGTTATTTCCCGGTACTCGACGCTTCAGGCAAGCTGCTGCCGTTCTTTGTCACTGTACGTAACGGTAATGCAGAATCGCTGGATGTCATTGCCAAAGGAAACGAAAAGGTGCTGCGCGCACGTCTGTCGGATGCCAAGTTCTTTTATGAAGAAGATCAGAAGCTGCAAATCAGCGATGCCCTCGCCAAGCTAGAAAGTATTGTGTATCAGGTGGAGCTGGGCAGTATTGGCGACAAGGTGCGCAGAATCCGGGCGATTGCCGACCGTCTCGCTGCCAAGCTTGAGCTTTCTGAGACAGCAGCGGCTGAAATCAGCCGTACCGCTGATATTTGCAAATTTGACCTCGTAACCCAGATGGTTGGCGAATTCCCTGAGCTGCAGGGTACCATGGGTGAGGATTATGCCCGTAAAGCAGGAGAAGCGGAGAATGTGGCCAAAGGGATTTTCGAGCATTATCAGCCGCGTTTTGCCGGAGACAGTGTACCATCGACTGAAGCGGGACTGGTTGTCAGTCTTGCAGATAAAATCGATACAATTGTCGGAAGCTTCTCCATCGGTATTATCCCGACCGGTTCCCAGGACCCTTACGCACTGCGCCGCCAGGCAGCAGGTATTGTGCAGATGCTTCTGGAGCATAAGCTGCCGGTAAGTTTGCAGGAAATTTTCACGATAGCCGTGGAAGTTCATGAAAGTTTGCGCACAGAGAAACATTTTAGCCCTGAGCTGCGTATAAACCTTTACGAGTTCTTCGGTCTGCGTGTGAAACGCCTCCTGTCCGATGACAATGTGCGCTACGATGTGGTTGATGCAGTTACGGCCGCAGGGTTCGATGACATTGTTGACGTGGTAGGCAGAAGCCATGCCCTTACGGAGGCTGTAAATTCCGTGGCTGACTTCAAAATCATCGTGGATTCATTGACCCGTGTAAGCAATCTGGCCGCCAAAGCAGCCGAAGGTGCTGAAATCGAGCCTTCGCTGCTGAAAGAAGAAGCGGAACTGAAGCTGTACGAAACATGGCAATCCATTCACACCCCTTACCGCGAAGCGTTAGCATCCAGAAATGCGGCAGAAGCCCTGCAGATTCTTTCGGGCCTGAAGGATGCAGTAACCGGATTTTTTGATTCCGTCATGGTTATGGCTGAGAATGAAGGCATCCGTGCCAACCGTCTTGCACTGCTGTCTACTATCGATGCCGACTCTAGAATTTTCGCTGACTTCAGTAAGCTGGTCTGGTAATTTTCGGAATTTCTGCTTGAAATATGTGTGACTTATGGTATAGATCGATGGTTTAGGGTATAAATATACGGAACGGTGCCAATGCGTTAGTTGACATTCGTTCCGTATTTATGCTTTATCAAAGAAGGATTTCGGTTGGGCAAAGCGTATATATATTACACAGGAATTTGGTGATGGATCTGGAAAAGTCCCGGGGAAGAAAGATTGTTGTCGACGGAGATGCTTGTCCGGTCAAAAAGGAGATCGCTGCCGTTGCCCGTTCCTTTGGGATTCCGGTGCTGATGGTCTCGTCCTATGATCATGTGCTGCAGGCTGAAAAAGGCGTTACTGTAGTGCAGGTTGACCGGGGGGCTGACAGCGCGGACCTGTATATCGCCAATCATATTACTGCAGGGGATGTAGTCGTTACGCAGGATTACGGCCTGGCTGCGCTGGCGTTGGGCAAACGCTGCAGGGTTCTCTCCAACAGGGGTCAGGAATATGATGATTCGAATATGGATTTTATGCTGGAGAGCAGGCATGCAAGAGCGGTTGAACGCAGACGCGGCCATTATTCCAAAGGACCGAAAGCGATCACTGCGGAGGAAAAAAATCTTTTTCAACATAAACTGACAAAAGTTTTAACATTTTTGCAGGAGAATGTACAGCTATAGCGAATTATATTTATTTGTTAAGAGATGAAGGTGGTTGAGTGGCTAGCGGACACGGTAATATTCCGGAAGACGTTATCGAGAATGTGCTTGCGCGTCATGATATCGTCGATACCGTCGGTAAGGTTGTCCATTTGTCCAAGCAGGGGAAATATTTATGGGGCCTCTGCCCGTTTCATTCGGAGAAATCCCCTTCCTTCACTGTGACCCCGGACCGGGGAGTCTTTCATTGCTTTGGCTGCGGTATGGGCGGAAATGCCATCAAATTCAGGATGGAAATCGAAGGACTATCCTTCCCCGAAGCAGTCAGAATAATGGCGGAAGAAAGTGATATTCCCATTCCGGAGGGCAAAGGAGGAACGCTGTCGCCTCCCGATCCTGAACGGGACCGGCTGATTCAGGCGTATGAATTGTCGGCAAAATTTTATCATTTTTTGTTGAAGAATACGGAATACGGCACAGCCGCAATGAACTATTTGAGATCCCGGAACTTCAGCGACAAAATGATCGACCAGTTTCAAATCGGCTTTGCCCCGGACCGCTGGGATACCCTGCTGCAGTTTTTGGAGAAACGGAGCTTTGACCTTGCCGAAATGGAAAAAGGCGGGCTGCTGTCTGCCAGAGGCGAAGGCAAAGGGTATATCGACCGTTTCCGCGGGCGGATTATATTTCCGATTGCGAACCGCATGGGCAAGACCATTGCTTTTGCCGGAAGAATTCTTGGGGAAGGACAGCCGAAATACCTGAATTCCCCGGAGAGCAGACTATTTAACAAAAGCCGGATTCTGTACAATCTGCACCAGTCCAAAGCATCCATCCGCAAAACGCGGCAGATCGTTCTTTTTGAAGGATACGGGGATGTCATTTCGGCATGGGATGCAGGGGTGCATAACGGCGTAGCGACGATGGGTACTTCCCTTACTGAAGGCCATGTGGCGCTGATGAAAAGCCTCGGAGACGAGATTGTTCTCGCCTACGACGGTGACCGTGCGGGACAAGCCGCAGCCATGAAGGCGATCCCGATGCTGGAAGATAACGGTCTTAGAGTGAAGGTGGCCCTGCTTCCAAGCGGACTGGACCCGGATGAATTTATCTCCCGTCACGGCGGGGAGCGGTTCAGGGAACAGGTCATTGATTCCGCAGTTTCATCGATAAAATTTAAGCTTATATATCTGAAAAAAAACCATATACTCCTAGAGGAAGACGGCAAAATTGCCTATGTCAAGGAGGCGCTTGAAATTATTGCCACCCTGCACTCCTCCACGGAGCGGGAAGTATATCTGCGGGAAATATCCTCTGAGCTTGAGCTGTCATATGATAGCTTAAAGCAGGACTGCAACCTGCTTCGCGCATCGATGCAAAAAAACATCCCTGAAGGGGATAATAACGATAAAAGGTGGAATAATGGTAGGCATAAAAAAGGGCAAGTGCAGACACCTGCTCTGCTGCCCGCTTATCATGCTGCGGAACGGCGCCTGTTATCTTTTATGATCCAGGACCCGGATGCTGCCGCTTATGTGGGCGAACGCCTCGGAGAAGAGTTCAACATCGATGATCATGCGGCAATTGCCGCTTATCTATATGCCTACTACGCGCAAGGCAAACCACCCGGCATTAGCCGGTTTCTATCTTCGCTGCAGGATGACCGGCTCGAGAAGACCGCGACGGCGATATCCATGATGGATACACCTCCGGTATGGAATACACAGGAGCTCGATGATTGCATCCGGGAAGTGAAAAAATACCCGACACAGCGCAAGATGGAACAAAAGCGTGAAGAGATGATTCAGGCGGAGAAATCCGGTGACTTTTTACGCGCTGCACAAATTGCAAGTGAGATTATAACCCTAGAGAGACAATAATGAACTGACACGATGTACCTAGGGAGGAGGGAGTCGAATTATGGCGAACGATCAGCATACTGAACTGGAAGCAGAATTTACTCTGGATCAGGTTAAGGACCAGCTTATTGAGCATGGCAAGAAAAGATCATCACTGAATTACAAAGATATCATGGAGAAATTGTCGCCGTTTGATCAGGATCCCGAGCAGATGGAGGAATTCTACGAGCAGCTTAGCGACCACGGCATCGAGGTTGTGAACGAAAATGACGAAGAAGGCTCTAATCCGCTCCGTCAAAGTGAGGATAATGAGAACAGCGATGGCGATGACTTCAGCTTCGACGATGATTTGTCGCTGCCTCCGGGCATCAAGATCAATGACCCTGTACGGATGTACCTGAAAGAAATCGGCCGTGTTCCGCTGCTCTCGGCTGACGATGAAGTCGAACTGGCCATGAGAATCAAGAACGGTGACGAGGAAGCCAAACGCCGTCTTGCCGAAGCGAACCTGCGGCTCGTAGTCAGCATTGCAAAACGCTATGTAGGACGCGGGATGCTGTTCCTGGATTTGATTCAGGAAGGGAACATGGGGCTGATCAAAGCGGTAGAAAAATTCGACCACAACAAAGGATTCAAGTTCAGTACCTATGCTACATGGTGGATTCGCCAGGCGATTACCCGGGCGATTGCCGACCAGGCCCGGACGATCCGTATTCCCGTGCATATGGTTGAAACGATCAACAAGCTGATCCGTGTCTCCCGCCAGCTGCTTCAGGAGCTGGGACGCGAGCCTTCGCCGGAAGAAATTGCGGCTGAGATGGAGCTGACGGTGGAAAAGGTTAGAGAAATCATGAAGATTGCCCAGGAACCGGTCTCACTGGAGACACCGATCGGGGAAGAGGATGATTCGCATCTCGGCGATTTCATTGAGGATCAGGAGGCTCTTGCACCTGCGGATGCAGCTGCGTATGAGCTGCTTAAGGAGCAATTGGAGGATGTGCTGGACACGCTCACCGAGCGTGAGGAGAATGTGCTTCGTCTCCGGTTCGGTCTGGATGACGGCCGGACGAGAACACTTGAGGAAGTAGGTAAAGTGTTCGGCGTTACCCGCGAACGGATCCGCCAGATTGAAGCCAAGGCACTGCGTAAGCTCCGCCACCCGAGCCGCAGCAAACGGCTTAAAGATTTCCTCGAATAGGCTGTATACTATGGACCTTCTGCTGCACAGTGGCAGGAGGTCCTTTTGGCTTAAATATACCCAAAGACATGGTGTGAAAAGAGGGAAGCCGTTGAATTTGGAAAAGCGTGAAACTATATTAAGAGAAATTAATTACTGGAGAAGGAGCAAGCTGCTTCCTGAACAGTATTGTGATTTCCTGACGAATCTTTACAACGATGAGACGGAAATCAAGGACAGCAATCCGGTATCACTGCAAAATCTTCAGCAGGGAAACATCAAAGTGTGGCTGTTTGGTTTTGGGATAATTTCCTTGATTTTCTTGATTAGTCTTTATTTTAGCGTTTTTCCCTGGCCTTTGCAACTTGCCACAGCCTTGTGTGTTCTCATTGTATGCTATGGATACTCGGCCATTTTCCGGGACCGCAACAACATGATCAGCCTGATTCTGGCCGGAGCAGGGAGCCTGCTGACGATGGTTTTCGGGTTATGGCTGATTGCCCTACATAATCTGGATCCGGATTTCTGGAGGCCGCTGCTGATAGCCGGCTGCGGTTTGCTATGGTGCGTTCTCGGGTTTACACTGCGTATAGGACTGCTGCACTATTGCGGGTTTGCTTTTTTTGCACTGCTCTATGCCGGAGTATCCGGCCGGATGCGCCCTGACGCGTCCATGCTGGAGATTGAACTGCTATGGCTGCCGCTGTGCGGACTGATGATCTGGCTCAGCTGGCTGCTGTATCACCGGGTGAACGGGGTGTCAGGCGTTTATCTGGGGGTTGGCGTCTCCTTGTGGCTGATGCCTGAGGTAGATGCCCTGTGGCTCAGAACAGGTTTCCCGGAATGGGTATCCGTATTATTAATAGTTAAGGTGGCGGCAGGCCTGGCCCTGCTGTTTATCTTCCGAAAAAATTGGATAGCGTGGGTGACTTCATGAACAACGTAAAATTATCTGACCGGCTTCAGCTTGTGCTGGAGCAGGTCCCGGCAGGCAGCAGACTGGCCGATATCGGCTCAGATCATGCGCTGCTTCCTGTAGCTGCCCTGGAGAGCGGAACAGCTGTCTCTGCCATTGCAGGAGAAGTAAATCCCGGCCCTTTCGATGCTGCCTGCAAAGGGGTGGCAGAAGCCGGCCTTGGCCACAAAATCGCCGTGCGGCGGGGAGACGGCCTTGAAGTGCTGCAGCCCGGGGAAGCGGACTGTATCTCCATTGCGGGGATGGGCGGCTCGCTGATTGCCGCTATTCTTGACCGTGGCCAAAGCGGCGGGAAGCTCGAAGGCGTCAAGACGCTGGCGCTGCAGCCGAATGTAGGCGAGGATATTCTGCGCCGCTGGCTGCTGGGTAACGGCTGGGTGCTGACTGCGGAGCATATTCTGGAGGAAGACGGCAAGATCTATGAAATACTGACCGCAGTTCCTGAAGATCCCGCTGCCGGTCTAACCAATGAGCAGCTGTACGCGGAACAAACCCTGGGCAGCGGTCTGGTGTGCGGCAGGGATTTGCTGCTGCAGATGGGCCCTTTGCTGCTGCAGAAGCCGAACGGGGCTTTCCTGTCCAAATGGCAGGGGGAAATTGCGAAGCTGGAAGGGATTTTAACATCGCTCTCCCGGTCGGAGCTGGAATCGGCAGAAGAGAAGCGGAACAAGATCAAAGCACAGATTACAACGATTTCGGAGGTGCTGTCATGTTTGCCAAAGGACAAACTGTAATTCAGTATATGGAGCAGCTTGCCCCCAAGCATCTGGCGGAGGAATGGGACAACATCGGTCTCCAGCTGGGCAGTCTGCAGAAGGAAATCAGCGGTGTGCTGGTGGCGCTGGACGTTAACGACGCTGTCGTGGATGAGGCTATTGCCCGGGGCTGTAACCTGATCATTGCCCATCACGCCATTATTTTCCGGCCGATCAAGGGTATCCAGACCGACACTCCGGCAGGCAAGCTTTATGAGAAGCTGATCAAAAATGATGTCGCCGTCTATATCAGCCACACCAATCTTGATGTGGCTGAAGGCGGGATGAATGACTGGATGGCTGAAGCTCTGGGAATCGAAAACGGGGCTCCGATCAAAGATATCCATTCCGACCAGCTCTCCAAGCTGGTTGTCTTCGTGCCTAAGGATCATCATCAGAAGGTGCTTGATGCTGTTCTGAACGCGGGAGCGGGCTGGATCGGCAATTACAGCCACTGCAGCTTCAATATTGAAGGCTACGGCACCTTTATTCCGCGCGAAGGCTCGGATCCTTTTATCGGGGAGGCGGGACAGATGGAACGGGCTGAAGAGGTCCGTATTGAGACCATTGTTCCTTTGTCCATCCGCAACAAGGTAGTACAGGCGATGCTGAAGGCCCATCCGTATGAAGAAGTGGCCTATGATCTGTACTCTATGGACCTCAAGGGACGCAGCCTGGGCCTGGGCAGAGTCGGCAAACTTAAAGAGCCTACGACGCTCCGTGAATTTGTTGAGACGGTTAAAAGCGGACTGCAGGTGGAGCATGTCCGTGTCGTCGGGGAACTGGACCGTCCGATCCGCAAAGCGGCGGTGATGGGCGGTTCAGGAGCGAAATATTATAACAGTGCGATCTTCAAGGGGGCGGATGTGCTGGTGACCGGGGATATTGATTACCATACGGCACAGGATGCTTACCTGGCCGGAATTACCCTGATTGATCCGGGACATAATGCCGAGAAGATTATGAAAGACAAGGTGGCGCAATGGCTTGAGGACAAGCTTAAGGAGCATAAATACGGCACAGCTGTCCATGCCTCGCAGATTGATACCGAGCCTTTCAAATTCCTGTAATTCCACGGATTAGCACTTGTGCAGGAACAGCCAAGTCTGTATAATATACAATGTTGTACGGAAAGTTTGACAGACAATCGCCGGCGGCTCAGGCCGCGGGAGGAAAGTCCGGGCTCCATAAGGCAGGGTGCTGGATAACGTCCAGTCGGCGCGAGCCGAAGGATAGTGCCACAGAAATGGACCGCCGATGGCCGCTTTCGGGCGGCACAGGCAAGGATGGAACCGAGGTGTAAGAGACCCCGAGGAACGCTGGTGACTTCGTTCCTGGTAAACCCCATCTGGAGCAAGACCTAATGAGACACAGTGCTTCCTTTACGGAAGTACAGCCTTCGCCTGAGGCGTGTCTAGGTTGGTCGCTGGAGCCGTGCAGTAATGTACGGCCTAGATAGATGATTGTCGCTTATGGTGGGAGGGTAGTTCCCGTTTGAACCACGACGAGCACAGAACCCGGCTTACGGCAAACTTTCCTAACTGACAACCCATTATACAGCATTTATACGAAGCCTATAGACAACAAAACAGCGGCCTTCCTCAGGAAGGCCGCTTTTCTGTACTTATATTTCGAAGATAATCAGATTAATTAAGTGTGCGTGCAAGCGATGCCTCCAGGTGAGCGTTATAGGCGATCAGCGCTTTTTCCAGGCGCTCCACCGCCTGCGGAAGCAGCTCAGGCGGCGTATGCGTGAAGTTAAGCCGCATGGTGTTCTTCATGGGCTGCGAGGAATAGAACACTTCCCCCGGTACAAACGCCACTCCCTGCTCTACAGCGAACGGCAGCAGGTCAGTGGTGTTGATCCCTCCGGACAGTGTCAGCCACAGGAACATTCCGCCCCTCGGCTCCTGAAAATGAGCTCCCATGAGGCCGCGCGAGGTAATCTCTGCAGACAGCAGCTTCATACGTGAATAATACTCCCTGGAGATCAGGCGGATGTGCGATTCAATATCAAAGGACATCAGCAGCTCATGGAGCGCACGCTGGTCAATGGCGCTGGAATGCAGATCGGCGGCCTGTTTGGCCTTGGCAATCATGCCGATCAGTCCGGCCGGTCCCACGATCCAGCCGGTGCGCAGCGCAGGGGCAACAATCTTGGAGAAGGTCCCGGTGTATACGACACAGGATTCACCGCCTGAGCTTCTGTCAATGGCGGCCATAGGGGGCGGATAGGCGCCAGGGGTTTCATCGAACCTGATCTCGCCGTAAGGATTGTCTTCCAGAATCAGCACATTGTACCGGCGGCATAATTCAACAGTTTGTTCCCTCCGTTCCCTGCTCCAGCTTGCTCCTGAAGGATTATTGAAGGTTGGAACGGTGTACAGCAGCTTGGGACGGTGAGTACGGAGCTGCTCTTCCAGATGCTCGGGAAGCATTCCGTCTTCGTCACTGTCCACTCTGTGTATATCAGCGCGGTAGGAACCGAGCACCTGCAGGGCAGCCAGATAAGTAGGTGCTTCAACGAGCACGGCATCACCCGGGTCAAGCAGCACCTTGCACAGGAGGTCAATAGCCTGCTGCGAGCCTGTGGTGAGAATCATTTCAGCAGCCTGAACAGGGATCCCCTGATCTGTCAGCCTTCCGGCAACAGCCTCGCGCAGCGGCGTATAGCCTTCAGTGAGGCCGTACTGCAGGGCAGAGGCACTGCCGGCAAGTGCGCGGTTGTAGGCGTCGCGTACAGCCTCTACCGGAAACAGCTCTTCTCCCGGCAAACCGCCGGCCAGAGAGATAATCTCTTTGCCCTGCGTTATTTTAAGAATATCGCGGACGGCCGAAGATCCGAGGTGATCCGTCATCGCAGAGTAATTGATCTTCATAATATTTTGCTCCCCGTGAATGAGATTGAATTTTGTTGTATCATAACGGCATAGCGGTATAACAGTAAAGCGGTAAATATAACAGTTGGAGGCGGAGCCGGATGCATATTGATTTAGTCCGCAGCGGCAGTAAACCTCTGCCGCAGCAGATCAGCGAGACGCTGGCCCAGCGGATCACCTCAGGACTGCTGCAGCCGGGGATACGGCTGCCGTCTGTAAGAAAGCTGGCATCTTCACTTAAAGTGAGCCAGGTGACCGTGAGCAAGGCCTATGATGAGCTGGAGAGCCGCGGACATATAATCTGCAGCCAGGGAAAAGGCTGCTTTGTGGCTGACAAGAAGAGAAGGTCTGCCGACCCCGGTTCAACATGGCAGAAAGGCTATGACGATTATTTGCCGCGGGCCCAGCTGTGGCGTAATTTTGACTACTCCCGGGTGGAATACCCGTTTCATCTGGCTGCCATTCACGGCGAGCTTCTCCCCTTGAAGGATATTGGGGATACGATGTCGCTGCTGGTGACCGGGCAGCCGGAGCTGATGGCTTCTTACGGTAATTTTCAAGGGGATATTGAGCTGCGGGAAGTAATGCAGAGGCATCTGCAGGCCCGAGGGATTACTGTCCATGCATCGGAATTAATGATTACCAGCGGGGCCCAGCAGGGAATTGACCTCGTGGCCCGGACCTTTATCGGACCCGGGGATACAGTTTACCTTGAGGCGCCCAGTTATACAGGAGCAATCGACGTTTTTGCCGGACGGGGAGCGGATATGATTTTTGTACCTACGGATCATGAAGGGATGAGAGTGGATGTGCTTACAAGGCTCTGTGACCGGAGGCCGCCGAAGCTGATCTATACTGTGCCGACCTTCCAGAATCCGAGCGGGGTGACGATGAGCATGGCAAGAAGACAGCGGCTGCTGGAGCTTGCCCGCAGCTACCGCTGTCTCATTGTGGAGGATGATCCGTTCAGTGATTTATACTTTCTTAAGCCTCCGCCGCCCCCGGTCAAATCGCTGGATGAAGACGGACATGTTGTATATATGAAAAGCTTCAGCAAAGTCATCGCGCCGGGCTGCCGGATTGCCTGTGTAGCTGCAGGAGGCGACATTCTCTCCAGGCTGATCGCCGCCAAATCAGCCAGCGATCTCGGGAGTCCCCTGCTGAACCAGCGGGCAGTGCTCCCCTTCATCGCCCGTCAGTATGATACGTACGTGGCCCGGCTGCGGACAGCCCTGCGTGTTCGCATGGAGAAGGCGGTAAGTCTGTTGAAGAAATATGCACCCCCGGGGATAACCTGGAACATCCCGGGGGGCGGCCTCAATCTGTGGCTGCAGCTTCCGCCTTCCCTCGACATCGGGCAGCTGCATGAGCTGGCTGAGCTGGAAGGGATTTCGTTCCTCCCCGGCGATGTCTGCTATGCGGGCAATACCCCCTCCAGGCATATCCGTCTATGCTATTCACAGATGACAGAGGACAATATGGAGCGCGGGCTGAAGCTGCTCCTTGGTTTGCTGGACCGCCATCTGAAGTCATGTCACTGAACCGGCTGCTTACCGTTCGTAAGGCTCTGCCGCAGCGATTTGAGCTGCTTGCCGACATGCTGCGGGTAGAGCTGCAGCGGAACCTGGCCGCCTGCGGCAGCCTGCAGGGTTTTATAAATATCTACCTGGCCCCAGCCGAAATATTTGTCATGTCCGGGATCACCCAGGTCCACAGTGCCGGACATCATTAGCTCCATCACTTCCTTGTTGGTCAGGGCAGGGTTAAGAGAGCGGACAAGACCCGCAAGCGCAGCAACATGAGGACTCGCCATGGACGTGCCGGATAATGCGGCATATTGGTTATCAGGGTAGGTGCTGGCAATGCTTTCTCCGGGGGCTGCCACATCGATATAATCCCCGTAGTTGGAGAAGGAGGCTCTCTCTCCGTTGGCATTCGTGGCAGCCACCGCAAGCACTTCCTCATAGGCGGCAGGGTACCCCGGACGTTCTGTATTGTCATTGCCTGATGCGGATACAATCACGACGTCGCGGTCATAAGCGTATTTAATGGCATCATGCAGGAACTGTGAATCGGCATAGTTGCCCAGGCTGAGATTGATGACTTTGGCCCCTTTATCGGCTGCCCATATAATACCTTCCGCTACGGAGTAGGTCGTCCCGGCGCCGGAATTATCGAGCGCTTTGACCGGCAGGATTTTGTTGTACCAGCTTATGCCGGCTACCCCTTCTTCGTTGTTGGTCAGCGCACCGATAATCCCGGCCACATGTGTGCCATGGCCAACGTCATCCTCCGGGGCTGAACCATTTGCAATCGCATTATATCCGTTCAGCAGCTGGCCCTGCAGATCGGGATGGCTTGCCTGCACACCGGTATCAATAACCGCAACGATTACTTCCTTGCTCCCTTTGGTCAGATTCCAGCCTGCTTCGGTCTCAATCGCGGGCAAATTCCACTGATAGGTGGAGAACAAAAGATCATTTGGGGTCAGTACATTGGCCGCCGGATTTTCGGCTGCGGTTTCATTGGTTAAATACATATAGTGAGGCTCCGTATATTGCGGATGCCATTTTCGGTCGAAGTAAGCTTTGAGCTGGCTGTAATTCATTTTCTCCGACCGGAAAATATAAGCGTATCCCAGTTTGCGCGGCTCCTTGCACCGGATATCCGCTGTTATTGTCCGGAGCTGTCCGGCAGTAGGATGGCCGTTCGGGAAACGGACAACGATTTCATTCTCGTAGAAATGGCTGGCGTTCTCGTTATCATGGCCTGTCTTGACAGTGAGATCCCGGAGTGTATCCGCATGGACGGATTCTACGCGGTATTTGCCTTCCTTCGGATAAGGAATCAGCCGCAGGTTCTTAAGCTGATGTTCAGCGACGCGGTCGAGGATTTGCTGGTTAATCAGGGCGATGAGACCTATACGGCCTTCCTGGTCGCGCTGGGCTGTGAAGTAATATTTTTTGCCCTTAACGACAAAAGAGGGAGACTCATAAGACTGGTGTCCCCGGAGAGCCGTTTTGGCGGATTTCAGATACCTCAGCAGCTGCCTGTTCTCCTGCTCGCTGCCCTCTGGCAGTGAGGACTGGAACGTGCTTGTCTTCTGCGTATGGAAATCAATCCACATCAGCATGGTGATATGCCCGTGTCCCTGCCGCAAGTCTTTGGCATATGCTGAAATATCCCCGGCGGACGCGCCATGCGTATCTGCAAGCATTGCTCGGAGATGTTTGCCCGCATCAATCCTGTTCAGACGGTCCGTAGCACTGACATCCTGAACCAGCGAGGTTTTCTTGATTGTTTTTTCCTGCGGGGGACCGGGAACAGCGGCCTGCTTCAGCCTCCCGTCCTCGTCCGGGCGCAAGGCAAAAGTCAGCAGGGCCACCGTGAATGCAGCGGTAATCAGACCCGCAGCCGTGATGTTTTTTCGCGACATATTCTCCGCTCCTTCATGGCATTGTAGTAAGTATAGGGTTGGAAGAGCAGAACGGTTTTATGCATCAATAGAAAAGGATACCGCCTTACAAGCTTTTATGTTAATATCAAAAAGTAAACGCCTCCTAAACCGTCAATTTGATAGTTCAGCAAGTGATAAGATGCTGGGAGATACGTTGAATTAACTTTATCTATGAATAGGCAATGTACAGTACGCAATCAGTAGGCAACACCTGTCATTAACGACTACAGCAAGGACTAATAAGGGGGAGCAACCGCCATGTCAGCAGCCAATGTGCAGAAATTGAGTGAGACGACGAGAGAAAAGCTTAAATTTGCAATCGAAAAAATGGAACTATTCCTTAACGGGCATGCTCTGCCGCAGCTGGTAACCGAGGAAGATGAGGAAACAGTGGCATTCTATCAAGGTTTCTTATCGGATCTCCGCCATCTGCTGGTGTTCTCGGAAATGTCTTATGAGAAGCTGGGAGTTGCCCTGCGCCGCGCTACATTCGATGAAGCCTTTGCGCATAAAGCGCTTTATAATGTATATCACTACGGAGTGAACAACTTCTTCTATCCGAAGAACGAAAGTTATTCCGAAGATGGACGTTATGCTTACACCGGGCAGGATGCCATCCGTTTCCGCAAAAAACCTGTCCGTCCTGTACGCGACATCATTATGGAAATTACGAAGGTGTATGAAGAACTGCGCGATGACCTCAATTATTACGAAAATGATTATTTGACAGAGAAGCGCATGCAAAACCAGGTTTAACATCATTTGTAATATTAAAGGACCGTATATGTCATGGATTCATGGCATATGCGGTCCCTTTTTGTCTTTTTGCCCGGTTAAAAAGGTGCCCAGCGGGGATCACTGGGAACAATTCTGCTCCCGCATAGAGATGAAACTCCGCGGACATAATGACAGTGAGGTGATCAAATATGACAACCGCAAAACCGCTGGTCAGATGCAGTGTAAGCAACTGTCATTATTGGGGTGAACAAAACCTGTGCCGTGCCGAGGAAATCGTCATTGAAATTGACAAGCATGTCGGCAGCAAATACCGGGAAGAATTCGCCGAAGAACTGACAGAGCACCATCAGCACCATGACCATGCAAGCACTTCATCCGCTACCTGCTGTCTGACCTTCAAGCCACAAACTTAGGGGGCAAGGAAATGGAGAAACACCAGGAATCGAAGCTGGACCGCTCCCAGCGCAAAAAAGTCACCCTACGTCCGCGGAGAGTAGACTACCCGCGCCGGGACCGTTCGCTAAACGAAGAATACGCTGCAGAGGTAAGTCCTGTTCCGGTCCGGGCCGGCAGAGCCGGATCCGGTGATGCAGAAACCGGGGACAGCAGCCAAGCCCGCAGCGGCAGTAAAGGATTAGGGTATACAGGTCTTGCACTCGGGATCGCATCTTTATTTATGTGGTCGATTATTTTGGGTCCCGCAGCGGCTGTACTGGGGTATTACGCTTATGCCAGAGGCCAGAAAACAACAGGGGCCTGGGCTATGGGGCTGGGGATTGTCTCTACGCTGAGCTATTTTATCATGATTCCTTTTGCCCGTTAACCAGCATGAAACCAAATTGACTGCATTTCAAACAGGCTTTAAGACCCATCTATCAGGGTCTTAGGTCTGTTTTTTTCATGCTGCATATAGCAATTGCCATGAATAAATTGTAAAATAAAGCCGTATTTTAAATTTAAAATAGAGAACCTGAACATCAGAGATTTATATATAAGACCATAACTTGAAAGAAGGAATGTGCAGCATGGAAATCAATCCTGCTTCGGTAAGCGGACAGGGACTGCGTTGGGTGAATCTGAAGAGCGGCAGCATCAAAACTGATCCGGTAAATGATACGCGCGAAGTGACCAAGCCAAACTCCGCTGAGTTTGCCGCGGTGCTTCAGGAAGCTGCGCTGCAATCTGCGGGCGGCAGCACCTCCGGAACGCCCGGCGCACTTGCGGGCAGCTCTTCTCTGGGCAATCTGCTCTGGCAGCAGATGGGCAGCGTCACGGAGTCTTACAGCGCCATTTCCGGGGAAATAACAGCAACCAAGCCTACAGATTATGAAGAGCTGATCCAGACGGCCAGCAGCAAATACGGTGTGCCTGCAGATTTAATCAAGGCTGTTATTGATACGGAATCTTCATTTAACCCGAATGTCGTATCCTCTGCCGGAGCGAAGGGACTGATGCAGCTGATGGATGGAACGGCAAACGGACTCGGGGTCTCCGATCCTTTTGATCCGGCCCAGAGCATTGACGGGGGGGTACGCTACCTGTCTTATCAGCTGAAGAGGTATGACGGGGAAGAGAAGATGGCACTTGCAGCCTACAACGCGGGACCGGGACGGGTGAACAAACTCGGAGTGAGCAGTGATGAGGAACTGATGGAGAAGCTTTCCCTGCTGCCCAAAGAGACCCAGGCCTATATTGCCAAAATTGAACGCGCCCGCGCCGAATACGCGGTATAATAAAAAGGATCAAACGGGTTATGCCCGGAGCTGCTGCAGGCGGCACCGGACCCGGTTGGTCCTTTTTCCGGCTGTAAGACTTTCATAAGAAGCAAAGGAGACCTCCGATATATGCTTTACTGGGATTATGCCGCTGCTGCCCCGCCTTATGACGAGGTGGTGCAGACGGTTGAACAAGTTATGAAGCTGCATTATGCCAATCCCTCCTCGCTGTACAGGAGCGGAACAGAGGCGGACAGGCTGGTCAGACGTTCGAGAGAAGTAACCGCAGCAGCGCTGGGTGTGCATCCGAAGGAGATCCTGTTTACCTCCGGGGCAACCGAGAGCAACAATCTGGCAGTAAAAGGTGCTGCTCTGCAGTATCAGGGCAGAGGCCGCCACATAGTAACTACGGAACTGGAGCACCCTTCGGTGTATGAGAGCTGCCTGCAGCTGCAGAAGCTGGGCTGGGAAGTGACCTTCGTCTCTCCGGAGCGCAGCGGGATTATAGATCCTGAGCGTATCGCCTCTGCCGTCCGTCAGGATACGGTGCTCGTTAGTGTGATGCATGTTAACAATGAAGTAGGAACCGTGCAGCCGCTCGGCGAGATCGGCCGGCAGGTCAAAGCCGCCAACCGCCGGACGCTGCTTCATGTGGATGGCGTGCAGGGCTACGGTAAGCTTGAGACCCGGATTAAGGAATGGCAGGCGGATCTGTACAGCCTGTCGCCGCACAAAATCCGCGGACCGCGCGGAGTGGGTATACTGTATGTAAGAGAGGGCGTTACGCTGTTTCCGCTGCTGTCAGGCGGTTCCCAGGAGGATGGAAGCCGTGCGGGTACAGAGAATGTTCCGGGAATTGTAGCTTCGGCCAAAGCAGTAAGGATGAGCGGCGAACAGCGCGAGGCTTTTAATGCCCGGGTTATTCCGCTTAGAGACAGACTGTTTGATTTTCTTGGCGGCATCCCTGAGTTTGTCGTGAACAGCAGGAAGGATGGGGCACCTCATATTGTACATTTTTCCTACCCTGGCATGAAGGGCGAGGTGATGGCCCGCAAGCTGGAGGAGCTGGGAATGGAAGTATCCACCCGCTCAGCCTGTTCATCGCGGCTGGCGGAGCCCAGCCGGATACTGCTGTCTATGGGCAAGGATGTCAGGGAGGCTTTAGGCGGCATCCGCATCAGCTTCGGGGACAGCCATTCAGAAGCGGATGTCGCTGAGCTGGAACAAGCGCTGCTAAAGGCAGTACAAGCATTAAAGATTGCTGAAGGAGGCGTGAAATAACGAATGGAAAATATACAATCCGGAGCTGCTGCGGGCAGTGGAAGAAGTATGGAATACGCTGATATGCTGCTCCTGCGTTTCGGGGAATTTACACTGAAGGGCAAAAACCGCGCCCGGTTTGAAAAAACGGTGCTGCGTCATGTCAAGGAGATGGTCAAGCCATATCCCAAGGCTGTGCTCAGCAAGGAGTTCGGGCGGATCTATGTAACGCTGAACGGCGAACCGGCTGCCGAGCTGGCTGAAGCCCTGAAGAATGTATTCGGCATTGCCTCTGTAAGTCCGGTCAGGGTCTCCCGGTCCGAACTGGAGGATATTTTGGCCGTCAGCCGCAGCTTCCTTACAATTATCGCTCCTGCACAGGGAACGACCTTTAAGGTCAATGTACGCCGGGTGTGGAAGGACTTTCCCCACGGCTCAATAGAGATGAACAAATTGATCTCCACTCCGCTGCTGCAGGGATATCCCGGCCTGATTGTCGATGTGAAATCGCCGCAGCTGGAGCTCAGAATCGAAATCCGCGAAGGCGGCACCTATATCTTCTGCGAGAGTATTGCCGGAGTCGGCGGCTTCCCGCTGGGAACGAACGGCAAGGCGATGCTGCTCCTCTCCGGGGGCATCGACAGCCCGGTAGCCGGCTGGTCATCTATGCGCCGGGGACTGGAAGTGGAGTGCGTCCATTTTTACAGCTTTCCGTACACCAGCGAGCTGGCCAGGCAGAAGGTTGTGGACCTGACCCGCGTACTGTCACGTTATGCAGGTGTAATCAAGCTGCACCTGGTGCCGTTTACAGAGGTGCAGACCTCTTTTACCGGCATCGGCCAGGATAATCTGATTATCACGCTCATGCGGCGGGCTATGCTGAAGATTACCACACGGCTGGCTGAACGGGAAGGCGCGCTTGCGCTCGTAACCGGTGAAAGCCTCGGGCAGGTTGCCAGCCAGACCCTCTCCAGCATGAATGTCATCGGGCGTGCAACACAGCTGCCTATGCTGCGTCCGCTGGTTATGATGGACAAAAGTGAAATTGTCGAAATTTCCAAGACGATCGGGACTTATGACTTGTCTATCCTGCCTTATGAGGATTGCTGCACATTGTTTGTGCCGAAATCACCGACGACTAACCCCAATCTCCGCATTGTGGACAAAATTGAAGCGACACTGCCGGGATATGCCGCATTGCTCGAGGCTGCATTGGCTGCAACGGAGACGGTAACGATCACGCCATACGGGGACGAAAAGCCGAAGGAGGTTGTTCAGGCCGGGGCCGGACTGCAGGAAGAATGGTTCTAGAGTAACCGCCCGCAAGCACAGAACAGCACGGCTGCGTAAAAAAAGCCCGTAAGGAAGCATAGCTTGCCCATTTTGGACATACATGTAAATACATGTAGTCCGGGGAGGTAAGCGATAATGGAATCCTTGTTGCTGCTTGGGAAAATACTGATGATCAACCTTGTGCTGAGCGGGGATAATGCTATGGTCATTGCCATGGCCAGCAAAAACCTGCCCGAAAAGCACCGCAAAACGGCAGTCTGGTGGGGAGCGGCCGGGGCGGTTGCACTGCGCTGCATCCTGACCTTTGCGGCTGTGCTTCTGCTGAAAATCCCCTACATTGAAGCCGGTGGAGGCATCCTGCTGCTGTGGATCGCCTTTAAGCTGCTGCTGGAGGAAGAGGAAGAGGTCAGGGTGGAGGAAGGCTCGACGGTATGGAAGTCGGTGCGGACGATCCTGCTGGCGGATTTTGTGATGAGCCTGGATAATGTGCTGGCCATTGCAGGGCTGGCCAAAGGAGATCTGGCGCTGATCATCATCGGGATCGCCCTGAGTATTCCGATCGTCGTCTGGGGAAGCGGAATTATTGTGGGCCTGCTGCACCGTTTTCCGGTACTGGTATTCATCGGAGCATACATACTGGCCTACACGGCAGGAGAAATGCTGCTGCAGGATGCCAAGTTTGGAGCCGTGATCTCCTTCCTGCTGCCGTCAATCCATGCGCTGCTGCCGCTGCTGCTTGGAATTCTCGTGGTGCTCTCGGGGGCGGTCAAACGCCGCCTGGTATCCGCGGGATAGGAACAGGCAATACTGAAGGCTGTGGTCGGGGATGAACAAGCCCTGGCGCAGCCTTTTTAGCCTGCACTTCAGTCATTTATTTTTCATGCAGATTAATGGTGTTTTCGTCATTTTTCGGCTAAACTATAAGAAATATAGTGCTGAAACGTGAATTTTGAAGGGATGGATGAGATTTGTCTTCCAAAAATGACATGAAACTCGGTTTGTTCATCGCCATCGCCGGTATTATCATTTTGCTCGGAAACCTGGGAGTGTTCGGGTTTCTCGGACGCGTCCTGTGGCCTCTCCTGATTCTGATTCCCGGTCTGCTCCTGCATGTGCTCTTCTTCAGCCGCCGTGCTCCGGCAGCCGTGCTGATCCCGGCCGGTTTTTTAACGGTGAGCGGGCTGGTGCTGGGATTCTGCAATACATGGGGCTGGGGATTTATGGCCCATCTGTGGCCGCTCCTTCTGCTCGGCGTGGCTGCCGGGCTGTACGAATATTCCCTCTATTCGCGGGCGCGTACGGGGGGGCTGACGACTGCCGCTGTCATTTTGGGACTCCTTAGTCTGGTGCTGTTTATTTTTAGTCTGATGGGCACCGGGGCTCTTTATCTGCTTGGCGCGGTGCTGATTGCTGCCGGTATCTGGCTGATGGCCGGAAGGCGAAAAACCGGGAGCCGCAGGAAGTGGAACGGAGGCTGGTAAGCCGGTGCTGTACAATTAGCAAAATTAAACGGAGCTGGAAACCGTTTTTTCATAAAAAGACTTGCTTTTCATAGTGCTTTCACTATAATATTAATGAATGTTGGAGCGTCGGCTTTCTGCCAGGCGCTTCTTTTGTGAGATTGCCGTGACATGCTAAGAATTTAATCAATTTTAATTTGATAAATGAGAGGATTTGGATACAAATCATGCATTCAAGAAAAGATATCCGCAATATTGCGATCATTGCCCACGTTGACCATGGTAAAACAACACTCGTCGATCAGCTTCTGCAGCAGTCGGGTATTTTCAGCGCCCACGAAACCCTGCAGGAACGTGCCATGGACTCCAACGATCTGGAGCGGGAACGCGGAATCACCATCCTTGCCAAAAACACTGCCATTACCTATAAAGAGTTCCTGATCAACATCGTAGATACACCGGGCCATGCTGACTTCGGCGGCGAAGTGGAACGGATCATGAAGATGGTTGACGGCGTACTGCTCGTTGTTGATGCTTATGAAGGCTGCATGCCGCAGACGAAATTCGTTCTGCGCAAAGCGCTGGAGCAAAACCTGACCCCAATCGTTGTTGTGAACAAGATTGACCGTCCTTTTGCCCGTCCGAAGGAAGTTATCGATGAAGTGCTGGATCTGTTCATTGAGCTGGAAGCTAACGACGATCAGCTGGAATTCCCGGTTGTCTATGCTTCTGCGCTTAACGGTACATCAAGCCTTGATCCTGAAAAACAGGACGATAACATGCAGGCACTTTACGACACCATTACGGAGTATATTCCGCATCCGACTGAAAAAGTTGATGAGCCGCTGCAATTCCTGGTGACTCTGATGGATTACAACGAATATCTGGGACGTATTGCAGTTGGACGTGTTAACCGCGGCGTAATTAAGCAAGGCCAATCCGTAACAGTTATTATGCGCGACGGCAAGAGCAAAACAGCCCGCATCGAGAAGCTGTTCGGCTTCCAGGGCCTGAAGCGTGTTGAAACGGAAGAAGCCGGTGCAGGTGACATTGTAGCCATTGCCGGTATCAAAGACATTAACATCGGTGAAACAATTGCCGATCCGGCCAATCCGGAAGCACTCCCGGTGCTGAAGATTGATGAGCCTACCATGCAAATGACGTTCCTCGTGAACAACAGCCCGTTTGCCGGTAAAGAAGGAAAATGGGTGACTTCCCGTAAACTGCGTGAGCGCCTGTTCAAAGAGCTTGAAACTGATGTCAGCTTGCGTGTAGACGAAACTGACAGCCCTGACGCATTTGTCGTATCCGGCCGCGGTGAGCTTCACCTCGGTATCCTGATCGAGAACATGCGCCGTGAAGGTTATGAACTGCAGGTTTCCAAGCCTGAGGTTATCGTAAAAGAAATCGACGGTGCCAAAATGGAGCCGCTCGAGCGTCTGCTGATCGATGTTCCTGAAGAAAGCATGGGCGCAGTAATGGAAAGCCTGGGCACCCGCAAAGCGGAGATGGTCAACATGATTAACAACGGAACCGGCCAGGTGCGCCTGGAATTCCTGATTCCTGCCCGCGGCCTGATCGGTTACAACACCCACTTCCTGACACTGACACGCGGTTATGGTGTAATGAACCATGCCTTTGACAGCTACGCCCCACTGATTGGCGGTCAAGTCGGCGGACGTCACCAGGGTGTGCTTGTATCCAGTGAGACCGGAACCTCAACCTTCTACGGCATGATGGGTGTAGAAGACCGCGGTATCCTGTTCCTTGAGCCGGGTACAGACATTTATGAAGGCATGATCGTGGGCGAGCATACCCGCGATAACGATATCATCGTGAACATCTGTAAAGAAAAAGCACTGACCAACGTGCGTTCTGCAACCAAGGATGAAACGGTAAAAATGAAAACTCCACGGATGTTCTCGCTGGAAGGCGCTCTTGAGTACCTGAACGATGATGAATACTGTGAAATCACGCCTAAATCCGTTCGTCTGCGCAAGAAGATCCTGAACAAGGGTGAGCGCGAGCGTGCCGAGAAGCAGCGTAAGCAGGCTCAAGCAAGCCAAGCGTAAGTGGTGATACAAAGGCCGCAGGATGTGAAATCCGGCGGCCTTTTTCTTTTGCCAAGATCATTTAAATTGCATGGATTTATTGCGGCTTAAATCGGCCTTGAGTGCTATAATGTAAGCGATACTTATTCTCGGGAGGAGTGACGAGCTGTGCAAAGCTGGTTTGCTGAGCATCCTGTTGTCGCTTATATCGTCATATTTGTACTGCTTACTTATGTGTATAACCGGGTATTCCGCGTGAATCAGAAGCTGTCCGTCGGCAAAGAAATTTTACTTTATATCATGATGGCAGCCGGTTCGGGCATGCTCCTCATTTTTCAGCATGACAAGCTGCCGATTATCCAGTGCCTGCTGGTTGCAGTCGGGCTGATGCTGCTGGTGCGGGTCCGCTATTTTGTCGAAGCGAGACAGAAACGCAAAGCTGCGGCGGCGGCCAAACGGTCCTGAACGCAACTTTTCCGCCAGGGAGTCGTCTATTTATGTATGATTAAATCCAAATCTATGCGAAATGAAAAGGACTTTGTTACATTATGAGCAACAGCAAAGGAAGTTTACCTCCAAGAAGACCGGGCGCGCAGCAGAGCGGCAGAGTACAGCCAGCCAAGAGCACAGCGTCCGGCAAAGCAGCCAAGAAGAAGGCTAAAAAGCGGAGCCCCTTTGCCCGTATGGTCAGAACACTGCTGATGATTCTTCTGGTCGCAGTTATAGCCGTACTGGCCTATATGGGTTATCTGTATTATAAGTTTGAGCAGGGCGGATTCGGCGTTGACCAGCCTGTACAGGAAGAACAGCTGGCTTCAAGCAAACCGCTGACCATGCTGCTGCTCGGAACCGACAACCGGCCGGAGCACCCGTCCAATCTGACGGATGTGATTATGGTGGCATCGCTGAATCCGGTGACCAAATCTGCAACTGTTGTGTCGCTGCCGCGTGATACCTATGTGGAGCTCAGCGGGTACAAAAAAACGAAAATCAATGCCTTCTACTCCCGCTTCAAGGGTAAGGAGGACGAATCGGGAATTCTTGCCGAGGATGAAATGAAAACAATGATGAGCAAGTATCTGGACGTTAAGGTTGACTACGTAACCGTACTGGATTTTCAGGGCTTCCGGGATATCGTGGATGAGCTGGGCGGCGTGGACGTGAACATCAGCGCAGACATGTGTTATACCGACAGTGTGGACGGAACGGATATCAATCTGAAAAAGGGTCCCGCACAGCTGGACGGCGACGAAGCGCTGGACTATGTCCGTTACCGTAAATCCAACTGCAGCCCCAAAACAGAGGCTTCAGACGATTTTGACCGCAACAAGCGCCAGAATGAAGTGCTGAATTCACTGGTTGGGCAAATGCAATCCCTGGGCGGAGTGCTCAAAATCGGCAAAGTGCTTGACGCTGTTGACAACAATATGAAGACAGATATCGAAAGCGCACAGATTAAGAGTCTCATTGCCACCTACTGGGAGATTTCAAAAGAGAATGTAGAATTTGTCCCTGTAACCGGAACCTGGCGCAGTCCATATGTATATATTAATGATGAAGAGCTGGAGACGGCACGGAAAAGCCTGCAGAACCGGATTGCCGGTGTAAATTGAATGCAAGTTTAGGCATGTGCTATAATATAATTAATTGAATGCACTTTGCCGCATAGGGGGCCTGTACTTATGTCCGAAGCCGTTGCTCAACTCAATGAATCCCTGCTAACGATGCTGCAGTCGGAGACTTTTGTTCTGCTTAACACTGTGGATGCGGAATCGGGAGGACCTACGTCCACCGCTATTTCCTGGATCTATGCAGTAAGCCCTTCTATCGTGCGCCTGGCGGTCGACCACCGTTCCAGACTGGTCAACAACATGAAGGTGAATCCAATGGTAACGATCACCATCTTTGGTGAGGGTACGGTTCATGCGATTAACGGCCGCGCTGCCGTGAGGCAGGATCCGCTTGCGGATGTGCCTTTTAAGATGTGCTGTTTTGATGTTGAAATTGAAGCGGTCCGCAACGCGCTGTTCTATGGCGCGCAGCTTGAGTCCGCCCCGAAATATGCGATAGTATACGATGCGCGTGCGGCTGAGAGGCTGGACTCGCAGGTTTTTGCCGCAATGAAAAAAGCCCAGTGATCCCTCACTAGGCTTTTTTTGCACATTGATGTTAAATTTTGCTGCAGGATTTACTGGCTATTGCCTTGGGGGCTGGTATCCTCCGGAAACTGCGGCATGATGCGGCCAATGATGTCAGCCATCTCTGCGCCGAAGCCGGACACCGGGTTTCCCCGGGAAATATGGCGGCCCATCTCGTTCAGCCTGCTTGTAATGTCGATATCTGCTGTTACGAGTGCTTTGACGCCCCGCGGATCTTTACGGATAGCCTCTGCGACAGAATATTTGATGTTTCCTACACGCGAACGCGTAAGTGAACCGTCAACGTCAATGCCGACCACAGCCGTATTGTTCATTACGACACAGTGGGCGCCGTCAACACCAGGCACTCTCATGGCCAATTGTTCAAAATGGTCTTTCAGTGCAGCATCGCTTTCCTCCTGAACATCAGAAGCCTGTCCGGTGTAATTCTCCGGATCTGCTGCAGTATTTCCGTTATCCGACAATGGAGTGACCCCGTAATTCCCCGGATCATTAACAGCATTTGCAGATTGTTTATCCTGAGGAGAGGGTGATGTCTCTTTATTAGCGATACCGCAGCTAGTCAGCAGCAGCAGTACCAGCAACAGACACATTGATTTTCTCATATAGCTTACTCCTTTCAGTTTGAATCATTATGTGATTTTATCTTGCCCTTGCTGAAAAGAGTTATGTATGATCAATCAAACCAGGCGCTGTGGAGGGGATACCATGAAAAAGATATTTGTTCTTGATACCAACGTGCTGTTGCACGACCCCAATTCGATCTTTGCTTTCAAGGAGCATGAGGTGGTCATACCTGCCGTAGTCCTGGAAGAAATCGACTCCAAGAAACGCAATGCCGATGAAATCGGCCGCAACGCCCGCACTGTGTCACGCTTGTTAGACGGACTCCGGGAGCTGGGCCACCTGCATAGCGGTGTGGTGCTTGCGCATGGAGGAACGCTGAAGGTGGAGCTTAACCACCGCAGCTTCGTAAAGGTACAGGAAATGTTCGGGGAAGTGTCCAACGACAACCGGATATTGGCTGTAGCGCTCAATTATCTCATAGAAGAGAATGAACAAGCTGAACCCCGTCCTGTGGTACTCGTAAGTAAAGATGTTCTGGTCCGTATCAAAGCTGATGTGCTCGGCATTACGCCTGAGGATTATTTATCCGACCGTACAGGAGATCTGAATGAGCTGTACTCGGGCTACCAGTCCTTGATGGTTCATCCCTCCCTGATTGATGAGTATTACAGCAACCGTTCCTTATCCGTAAAACAGCTGGCCCTGTCCTATCCGCTCTATCCGCATGAATTTGTCATTCTCAAGGATGAAATAGGCACCGGCAAATCTGCCCTGCTAAAAGTAAATAGTGATGCATCCCGCCTGGAGCCGCTGTATATGGGTAATGATGCCGTATGGGGAATCAGCGCCCGCAATGCCCAGCAGCGGATGGCGCTTGAATTGCTTCTGAATGAGGATATTCCGCTGGTAACCATCACCGGCAAGGCGGGAACAGGCAAGACACTGCTGGCACTCGCCGCAGGGCTGTTCAAGGTGGAGGATGAGCACCGTTACAAAAAACTGCTGATCGCCCGCCCGGTCGTACCGATGGGCAAGGATATCGGTTATCTCCCCGGTGAAAAGGATGAAAAGCTCCGTCCGTGGATGCAGCCGATCTATGACAACCTTGAGTTTCTGTTCGATACGAAGAAAGCCGGAGACATCGATAAAATCCTTATGGGACTGGGAAGTATCCAGGTGGAGGCCCTTACCTATATCCGCGGACGTTCCATTCCGGGACAGTTCATCATTATAGATGAAGCGCAGAACCTCTCCCGCCATGAGGTAAAGACCATCGTCTCCAGGGCCGGAGAGGGCAGTAAGGTGATCCTGATGGGCGACCCGGAGCAAATTGACCATCCTTATCTGGATGCGGCGAGCAACGGGCTCAGCTATATCGTCGAGAAATTCAAGCAGCAGGGCATCAGCGGGCATATCACTTTGGAAAAGGGCGAGCGTTCCCGCCTGGCCCAGCTGGCCGCAGACCTGCTATAACGACCTATACCAAAAGCCGGGAGAGCATCATCTCCCGGCTTTTTCCTGCCCAGCCCACTGAACGGCGAGGTCTGTATTTTTAACCTGAATTAAAGAGCTGCACAGAGGCGGAAGCAATGGAGGGGAAGTTTGGAACTGTAGGAGCGAATGCGTCCGCCTTTGTCTCCGGATTTAATCCGCTAAAAGCGGTACAAATCAAATAAATCTGGAGACAACAGCGGCCGGAAGTCCAAACATTCCCCGGAATTGCGCAATACGCCTGGAGCCATGAATTAAATTCAGATTTTTTATAGTACCTCTGCCGTTCTCCCGCCAAAGACAACATCGGGAACATCTGGTAAAATAAAGGGACAAACTTTTGTATGAGACGGGAAGGGGCTCCATCATGCTGAGACGCAAAAACTATTGGCTGCTGTTTGCAATATTGCTGCTGGCACTGACAGGCTTGTCGCCGAGCATGGAGCTGGACACCAATGAGGGCTCCTTCCCGCGGAACCAGCCGCTGAACCAGTCGGAGCGGCCGGCTTCAGGCGAGCAGGGCGCTGTGCAGAGCCTGCACGTCCGTGTGTCGCTTAACAACGAGGAGCTGCGTGAGCTTGAACGGATCAACAGCAATTACACACTGTCCAGCGGCGTGGAAGTCATACTGAGCAATGTGGACAGCGAAGAAACAGCGGAGAACCTGAAGAATGATTTGACGGTAGGGGAAAGTCCGGACATCATAATGACGGATGGACGGAATATCCCTGAGCTGGCCACTTCGGGCTATTTGCTCCCGGTGGATGTATATCAGAGTGTTCCGGGGAGCTCTCCGCTGACCGTGCTGATTCCCCAGATGCAGTGGAACGGATATGACTGGGGAGTACCGCTCGATATTGATCCTTATGTGCTGGTGTATTCTCCGGCACGTCTGCAGGAGCTGGGGCTTGAGCAGGCGCCAAAAAGTCTGGAAGACTGGAATGTAATACTGGGGCAGCTTCGTGAAGAGCAGAAAGCGGAGAAATATTTACTTGCCCTGGATACCCGTAATCCATACGGTTTTTCAGCGGTTCTGAAAAGTATGGGCTCTGCCGGCTGGTCTTCCGGAGATGATGAGGCACTGGAGTGGACCCAATATGCGCGGAGTTATTTCTATTTTACGAGCAGATTCAATGAGGAGATATGGAATCTGCTTCAAGAGGGAAGGCTCGCCGTAGCCGCGCTTCCGCTCTCAGAATGGCAAAAGCACGGCAATTCTTCGCTTGCAGCCGAACTGCCGCCGATTGACGGAAGCACCGCGAATAATTATATGTACAGCCGTTTTTTCGCGCTTCCGGCAGAATCAGATAATCCGGAAGCTGCGGTGGAATGGCTTGCCTATATTACCTCAAGTAGCGCCCAGCTGGAATGGCTTGAGAATACCGGGCGCCTGCCCGCTCTGGACGCCTTGTACCGGACAGGATTGCCGGAGATTGCCGGGCTTCCGTTTGATGCCGGGCAGCTGCTCTCAGACGAAGCGGTTACAGGGGAAGACACAGCAGGCAGATGGGGCGAAATCTCCGGTGCGGTAAAATCGCTGCTTACCGGCGAACTTGACGCTGCAGGGTTCAAAGAGATGCTGGCACAAGAGTCAGAATGAGATGGAGAGCTTGACATGCAGGACGCCATCCTTGCTCTCTACATCTGTGGCATGCAGGAAGGATACTATTTTCCCCGGATAAAAGCCCAGATCAAACTCCTCTTCCAGCGACTCGCGCGTGGAATCCGGCAGCTCCAGTCCATTAAAGACGACGTTGTCGACATGGAACATCAGCCCGCTCACCGGTTCCTCTTGAATCGTGTAATGACCGGTAAGCGTAAGGGACAAGCCTCCGCTGGTACCGGAAGCGGTGACCTGGCCATCTGCAAACTGGAAGGCAAAATCTTTAAAAAGAGGGTTTTGCGATACCAGAAAATCATTCAGGTCCTCCTGCTTCAGGGCGAGATGGTAGGTCATGCCTTTTCGGGTCAGCATCCCGTCGTGGCTCTGGACGAACTGCGGCAGATGATTCATCGCAGCGGATAAAGCTTTAAAATACGTTTTTACCTCATGAAGACCGATGTTCTCCCAATACCTCGTAAATTCCTCCAGCAGTGCACTCAGGCTCTCGGGGTCACTGCTGTCTCTGATTCCGCCCTCGATTTCTTCATTCAAAGCGGCCACACGTATCTTTTGCTCTGTAAGACTCGCCTTGAGCTGCTCCAGCTCCTGGGCACTGCGCTGTGCAGTAAGAATTACAGACTTCAAATCTTTATACTGCTCCTTGTATTGCGTTAATATATCACGATCCCTGCCGATAATAATTTCATAATAATCATATAAGGCGAGCAGTCTGCCGATACTTTTGGCTGAGAGCAGGGCTCCGAGCAGGCCGTCCCGGTCTCCCATATAATAAGCACGGATGACAGCACCGGCACGTTCCTGCTGTTCAGAAATGGCGGTTTCTTTGTCCGCAGCCTCTTTCTGCAGCAGGTTTACCTTTTTTTCAAGGACAGACTGTTCGGCGGTAATTCTTATAATTTCACGTTCGATCTCAGCCGAAGACAGGCTCTGCTCCAGCAGCTTGCGGGTTTCGGCGTTATCCGGAATATCAGGTCCAGGAGCGGAAAATGAGGCCCCGGAGCTGGCGGACAGCTGAGCAGCCCGTGTTAGCGGCAGCATAGTGCAGAGGAGCAGCATGAGCAGGAAGAACAACTTTCGGCGAGTATTTTTACAGGAGAGCACGACACCACCACCTTATGCAATAAAAATGTATGTACTATTAATATGTTTTGTCCTGTTAAAATATCATACCCTGTTTATCGGCCGGAGACCTAAAAAATACAACAAAAAAAACGGAAACGCTCCTTATGCAAGGAACATATCCGTTTTGTGAGCGGATTTTATAGCGGTAGACCCATTTGGAAGACTGTCCAGTAGCTGAATCCGCTGAAGGCAACGATCATGTACCCCCAGAAGAGCAGAACGTAGGTCTTTTCCGTAAATTTCATATAGCCCAGGATTACAAAAAATGCGGTTTGTAAAAAGAAGAGCAGAGCCATTTCGGTCAGATCCCCGGCAAATGCCATGAGTCCAATCGTCAGCGTGAAAAAACCGAGTACGCGAAACATGCGGTCCAAAGAGAGTACCCCCTTTAAGAAATGTCTCCCGAATAATCATTCTTAAGAGTAATTATACCCTCTGCTGAAAAGCCTGTAAACGAATTCATTGAAAAAATTATGCATTTTTATAAGTTTTATGATTTATGTAATTGACGTATCCGTTTTGCACCAGAACTCAGAATTTATAGCAGCGAGAGTATGATGTGTGGACAAAATGGAAATACAATTTAGTATCAAATAGATTCTATGAACTCTATTAGAGGCATAGAAATGGAGTAAGCAGCTTTTATCCCTATTCACTACCCGGCGGAGCTGCCGGTTATGAAGATGGTTATTTCAAGATGTTGTTAGGAGGGTTAGGCTTTATGACAGCCGTTAGACAAGATGCTTGGAGCGCAGAAGATGATTTGATATTGGCGGAAATAACGCTGCGTCATATCCGGGAGGGCAGCACACAGCTTGCCGCGTTTGAAGAGGTGGGCGAAAAAATCGGCAGAACCTCGGCGGCATGCGGTTTCCGCTGGAACAGCTGTGTCCGCAAAAGCTATGAAGATGCCATAAGCATCGCTAAGGGCCAGCGACAGAAGCGCAGTTATCTGAAGAAACAGCCGGTGAACAGGGGGGCCCAGGTAGCAGGGCTGATCCTCGGGGACGTTGAAGAGGAATACGGGCGGAGCGAAGGACTGAATGAAAATTCGTTATCTATTGATGCCGTAATCCGGTTTCTCAGACAATGGAAAGGAACGTTTCAGGAGGCAGGACGCCAGCTGAAAATGCTGGAAAGAGATCTGCGTGAAAAGGAAGAAGAACTGATTGAATTAAGGACAGAGAATGAGCGTTTGTCCAAAGAGGTCAATCTGGCCCAAAGCGATTACCGTGTGGTGAACGATGATTACAAGGCTCTGATTCAAATTATGGACCGCGCCCGCAGACTGGCTTTCCTCAATGAAGAAGAAGAAGAAATGAAGACACGGTTCAAAATGGATGCTAATGGTAACCTGGAGCGCATGGAATAGGTATCAGTTTAAGCATAACCCGCAAATCAGCTGGCCGGACGGCAGAGCATTTGCGGTTTTTTGTTTTTGCTTTTGCAAAGTCTGGCGGGATATAATGAGGGGAAATTATTGGAAGACTGCGGGGGGCTGACATGAAAATAGATATTATAGGTGCGGGATCCATAGGCTTGCTGCTGGCCGGGAAGCTTATTCAATCTGGAAACGGCGTCAGGCTCTGGTGCCGCAGTGAAGAACAAAGCCGGGCGCTTAAACACAGCGGACTGGGCATCAGCTATGAGAACGGACAGGCAGCAGTTGTCATAGCAGGAGATACGTTCAGTGCAGCATCTGTACATGGCTTTGCTGAAGCATATCTTCATGAGCCTGGCGACTGGACGGCAATCACGGTCAAGCAGAACGCGCTTCATTATGAAATGCCGGAAATATTCAGTCCTCTCAGCGGGAGCCGCTTGAATATTCTCTGTTTTCAAAATGGATACGGCCATTTAGAGTTTCTCAGGGAATTGCTGCCTGAGGCATCCATATGGGCTGCCGTAACTACCGAAGCGGCCAAAAGAAAAACCGCAAACGGGGTTATTCACGCAGGAAAAGGAGAACTATATATCGGAAAGGACTGGAACAGCAAGAAGTTACTTGCAGCAGAGAAACAGGAGGAGGGAAACACTTCTGTAAGAACTCTTATTAAACAACTCAGATCAGCAGGATTTTCCGCCCATTTGTCGAATGACATGGATACCATGATTTACCGGAAACTCTTGATCAATGCCGTAATTAATCCGCTCACCGCGATCTGGCGCATCAGGAATGGTGAACTGCTTGCCTCTGAAGAGCGTATTCAGTTAATGAAGGAACTCTATAAGGAAGCTATCAGTGTATATGATGCCTGCGGGATACGTTATGAGGACGGCGCCTGGGAGAACATTTTATCGGTCTGCCGTGCTACATCGGGCAACATTTCTTCTATGCTTGCCGATGTTACGGCCCTGAGGGCGACTGAAGTTCGCTGGATTAACGGATACATAGTGGATATGGGAGAGCGCTGCGGGGTACAGGTACCGCTGAACCGCTGGGTTTGCCGGATGGTAGAAGGCATGATGGTGAGGGAGAGGTGAGGCTGTTTGGAGATTTTGACAAATTCATTTATTACTTTAAGCGTCATCCCGGTTGTACCTTTTTTACTTGTTTATTTTATAGGCATTGGGCTCAAAAAAGAGAAAAGAAGTACTTTATTTCTGGCCATGGATATCACTACAATTTTTTTATTATTATCCGTATCGGCCTTGTTCAATAACATCTTCAATTCACAATTCGGATTTTTTCTTATACTAATTATTGTATTAATATCCGCCGGACTGATTGGAGGCGCCCAAAACAGGTTGAAAGGAAAAGTGGACGGAAAACGGTTACTTCGGGCAGTTTGGCGGCTTTCATTCTTTTTTCTGGGCGCCTGTTATGTGCTGTTCATGATCACAGGCCTTATCCGCTACATATCACAAGCGATGTAATGTTCCGCTGCTCCGGTGAAGCGTCAATGTCACAAAATTTTAAAGTTTTAAAAAAAATCTGTTTTCAGAAAATATTGCTCTAGATTTTTTTGACCACTGGTTGTATAATCATAAACCATATACCACATTCTATTTAGGGGGAACTGCTAGATGAAGAAGAGTAAAAGTCTATTGCTCATGATTGCATTGGTTCTCGTAATCGGCACAGTGCTTGCTGGTTGCGGCGGAAACAATGCAGCCAACAGCGGTAACAATGCCAGCCCGACGAACGCGCCGGCGACTGACAATGCAGGCAACACGAACACAGGTACAGACGGCGAAGAGAAATTGGCTGCTGACCAAACGCTCAAAATCAACCTGAGCTCCGAGCCTCCGACATTTGATCCGCAACAAGCGCAAGACAGTACTTCCAATGCAATCCTGAAATTGATGTACGAAGGTCTTACCCGTCAAAATGCAGAAACAGGACAAGCTGAAGAAGGTATGGCTGAGTCTTGGGAAATTTCCCCTGACGGTCTTGTGTACACGTTCAAAATTCGTGATGCACAATGGAGTAACGGCGACCCTGTAACTGCAAACGATTTTGCATTTGCATGGCAGCGTGTACTTGATCCAAATGCTGAGCAAGCTGCTCCTTACGCTTACCAGCTGTACTACATCAAAGGTGCTGAAGATTTCAACACCGGCAAGATTACTGATTTCAGCCAAGTTGGCGTAAAAGTAATTGACGACAAAACTCTTGAAGTTACACTGGCTAACCCGACACCTTATTTCCTGGGTCTGCTGTCTTTCTATACGTACTACCCAGTACACAGCTCCGCTGCTGACAACGCAAAATGGGCAACTACTGTTGAAACCCAAATCACTAACGGACCTTTCACTCTGACTGAGTGGACTACTGGACAATCCCTGGCTGTAACTAAGAACCCGAACTACTATGCAGCTGATCAAATCAAAGCACAAGCCATCAACTTCTCCATCGTAAACAGCGGCGCAACTGAGCTGCTGAGCTACAAGAACGGTGAGCTTGACCGTGCAGGCGGCCCGATCGGTGAAATTCCAACCGAGCAGCTGCCAATCGTTGAGAAAGAACTGCCTAACGAATTTGTAAGAAAAGGTATTGCCAGCGTTTACTACTACCAGTTCAATGTAACTGAAAAACCATTTACTAACGCTAAAATCCGTAAAGCTTTGGCTATGGCGATTGAACGTCAGCCAATCATTGATAACATCACTCTTGGCGGACAAATCCCGGCATTTGGTTTCGTTCCTCCAGGTATCCAAAGTAATGGTGAAGAATTCCGTACTTCCGTAGATGATTCCCAATACTTTGGTGAAAATGTAGAAGAAGCTAAAACATTGCTTGCTGAAGGTCTGGCTGAAGAAGGTCTGGATAAACTGAGCTTCACCCTTTCCTACAATACTAGTGAAGGTCACCAAAAGATTGCGGTTGCCGTAGCTGATATGTGGAAAAAGGCGCTCGGCGTTGAAGTTAAACTGGAAAACAAAGAGTGGGGCGTTTTCCTCGAAGACAAAACTAACCTGAACTACCAAGTAGCACGTGCAGGCTGGTCCGCGGATTACAATGATCCAATGACTTACCTGGATATGTGGGTAACCGGCGGCGGTAACAACGACACTGGATACTCCAACCCTGCGTATGACAAACTGATCCAAGAAGCAAAAACTTCTTCGGACAACGCTGTTCGCCAAGAGAAATTCGCAGCAGCTGAAAAACTCATTATGGATGACATGATTGTTATTCCGATCTACTACTACACTAACAACTCCCTGAACAAAGAATACCTCAAAGGTGTAACTCTTGACTTCAGTGGTGCAATCGACCTGTCCCGTGCTTACCTGCTTGAGCACTAGGATCCAATAAAGATAACCAAATACAGTAATATAATAGTCTGAAGTTTTTATATTACTTCGGGATATATATGTGGAACTCCATATATATCCCTTTTTTTTGTATTGGGTGATAAATGCGATTATTTGGGAAAAATAGAAATTTGATCAAATAGACAAATGATTGTTTTTTCCTTACAATAGGTAAGTAAAAATATTGTCGAAGGAGGTGATGGCGGGCATGGTTCGTTATATTTTCAACAGATTTCTCCATATGGTAGTTTCGCTGTTTGTCTTGATTTCTGCGACCTTTTTCCTAATGAAAGCAATTCCGGGCGATCCGTTTACATCCGAGAAAAAAATTCCTGAACAAATTCTGCAGCGCTTGTACGCGCAGTATAATTTGGACAAGCCCGTCTTTGAGCAGTACGTGCTTTATCTGAAGAACATTCTTAAGGGTGACCTCGGCATTTCCATGAAGATGCTGAATCAGGAAGTAACTGATATTATTTCACAAACCTTCTCCTCATCGCTGAAGCTTGGTGTAGTCGCTATTATCGTAGCAGTTATTGTTGGTGTGGCACTGGGTATGCTTGCAGCCTTGTATCACCGGAGATTGATTGATAATATCGCAATGGTGTTGGCTGTTCTCGGTATCGCGGTACCGAGCTTTGTTGTGGCTTCACTTCTGCAATACCTGCTGGCATATCACTGGAAGATTTTCCCTGTTATGGGCTTCCAGGGGCCGATGAACTATTTCCTCCCGGTTATGGCTCTGACGGCGTCTCCGATAGCCGTAATAGCCCGTCTAACCCGTTCAAGTATGCTTGAGGTGCTGCATTCTGATTACATTAAAACAGCAAAGGCAAAAGGCCTCAGCTGGATGTCAATCCTTGCCCGTCACGTACTGCGTAACGGTATTATGCCGGTAATCACTTATGTGGGACCCATGACTGCAAACATCATTACCGGTTCGGTAGTTATTGAGCAGATCTTCGGTATCGGCGGTATCGGTAAACAGTTCGTACAAGCTATTAATACCCGTGACTATCCTATCATTATGGGTATCACCATTTTCTACGGCGTCATTCTGATGGTTGCACGTTTCCTCACAGACGTCGCTTATGTTGCTGTTGATCCGCGTATTAAACTGGCTGGAGGAAAGGAGGACTAACGTTGGCTGCAAATAACAATATGGTTTCACCGCAAGTGGAATTGAAGCCTGAGGATTTCCGTAAAATCGGGATTGATGAAAAAGAAGCGGAAGTCATTCAACGAGAAAGCCTCTCCGCTTGGCAGGATGCGTGGCAGCGCCTGCGCCAGAACAAACTGGCTATGACAGCGCTGGTGATTATGCTTTTGATTGTAATTATGGCTATTGTAGCCCCGCACTTGGTTCCTTACACATATGATTCAAATGATTTGATGAGCACGAACAAACCGCCATCATGGGAACATTTATTTGGAACAGATGATTTTGGACGCGACGTATTTGTCCGTACCTGGATGGGTGCCCGTATTTCCTTGATTGTTGGTCTTGCTGCTGCGTGTATCGACTTGATCTTCGGTGTCATTTACGGCGGGATCATGGGATTCTTCGGCGGACGTGTCGACACCATCATGAACAAGTTCTCTGAAATTTTGTATTCGATTCCTTACCTGCTTGTTGTAATTATGCTGCTCGTTGTATTTGAACCGAGTCTGTGGACCATTATCCTTGCCCTGACCATTACCGGCTGGATTAATATGTCGTGGATTGTCCGCGGCGAAATTATGCAGCTGAAGAACCGCGAGTTCATTTTGGCCTCCCGTTCGATGGGTGCAGACTGGAAACGTCTGCTGTTCAAGCATTTGCTTCCGAATGCAATGGGACCTATCATCGTTACCGTGACACTTTCCGTACCAAGTGCCATTTTCTCTGAAGCCTTCCTGAGCTTCCTGGGTCTGGGTGTACAAGCACCGGTTGCTTCACTCGGTTCGATGATCAATGACTCCCTTACAGGATGGATGTACTACCCATGGCGTATGATTTTCCCTGCGCTTGTAATCAGCTTGACCATGCTTTCCTTTAACATTTTTGGTGACGGACTCCGCGACGCATTGGATCCTAAGCTGAAAAAATAGGAGGTGATCATTGATGGAGCCCATTCTGCAGGTTAAAGATTTGCATGTCTCTTTTTTTGTAAAAGGCGGAGAAGTACAGGCTGTCCGCGGAATGAATTTTGAAGTAGGCAAAGGTGAAACGGTAGCTATTGTCGGGGAATCCGGCAGCGGCAAAAGCGTTACAGCGCAGTCGATTATGCGGCTTGTTCCTACGCCGCCCTCCAGAGTAAAACAGGGCGAGATTATTTTTCAAGGACAGAATCTGCTGAATAAAAGCATGAAACAAATGGAAAGCATTCGCGGCAAAGATATTGGCATGATATTTCAAGACCCGATGACTTCTTTGAACCCAACGATCAAAGTTGGTAAACAGTTAACCGAAGTTTTGATCAAACATCAGAATATGTCAGCGGCCGAAGCGAAGAGGCAAGGTATTGAAATGCTGGGGTTAGTCGGCATTAACAATGCGGAGGCTCGCTTTAACCAATATCCCCACGAATTCTCCGGCGGAATGCGCCAGCGTGTAATGATAGCCATTGCACTCGCCTGCCGCCCGGCTCTGCTTATTGCGGATGAGCCGACAACAGCGCTTGACGTAACCATTCAGGCGCAAATCATGGACGTTATGAAAGACATGCAGCAAAAACTGGGAACTTCCATCATTTTGATCACCCACGATCTCGGAGTTGTGGCCGGCATGTGCGACCGGGTTATCGTAATGTATGCCGGTGAAGTAGTAGAAACAGGTACCAGATGGGAAATCTTCAAGAATCCTCAGCATCCGTACACAAAGGGACTGCTGCGGTCGATGCCCCGCCTGGACCAAAAGAAGGGTGAGCCGCTGATTCCGATCATCGGGACTCCCCCGGATCTGATTAAGCCGCCGGTCGGCTGTCCGTTTGCCGCGCGTTGCAGCGAAGCAATGCATGTCTGCGGACAAATCGATCCCGGCGTTACAGAATTCAGCGGAACGCATATGGCGCGCTGCTGGAATCTGCATTCGATGGCCAAGGAGGTGCAGTACGTTTGAGTAAGAACCTGATTGAAGTTGAAGGTCTTAAGAAGTATTTTAATGTAGGCAAAGGTAAAGTTCTTAAGGCTGTTGATAATGTTAATTTCTCGATTCGCGAAGGTGAAACCCTGGGAATGGTAGGGGAATCCGGCTGCGGTAAGACTACTGCCGGCCGTACGGTTCTTCGTCTTTACGAACCGACTGCGGGAAGCGTGAAGTATAACGGTACTGATATTTATAAACTATCCCCGGGCAAAATGAAGGCACTGCGCCGTGACATGCAGATGATCTTTCAGGATCCGTACGCCTCGCTTAATCCGCGGCTGACCGTTTCTGATATCATCGGTGAAGCCCTGGACATCCACGGGTTGTCCGGCAGCCGTGCGGAGCGCAAAAAACGGATTGAAGAGCTGCTGGATATGGTTGGTCTTAACCATGACCACGCTACCCGTTATCCGCACGAATTCTCTGGCGGTCAGCGCCAGCGGATCGGGATTGCCCGTTCACTTGCAGTAAATCCGAAATTTATTGTCTGTGATGAACCGATCTCCGCACTTGACGTGTCTATCCAGGCGCAGGTTGTCAACCTGCTTAAGGAACTCCAGGAGCGTCTTGGACTGACTTACCTGTTCATCGCGCATGATTTGTCCATGGTTAAGCATATCAGTGACCGCGTAGCGGTAATGTACCTGGGCAGAATGGTTGAACTGGCAGAGAGTGAAGAGCTTTACGCTAATCCGATTCACCCGTATACCAAGTCGCTGTTGTCGGCGATTCCGGTTCCGGATCCGGAAATTGAAGCCAACAAAAAGCGCATTATTCTGCATAACGAGCTTGGCAGCCCGATTTATGCGGCTGATGAGAAAAGCAATGACAGCGATTTTGAGCTTGTGGAAGTATCCAAAGGCCACTTTGTTGCCAAGGCATTTGCTTAAGAGTCAGTCCGGAATTGTATCAAGCCTGCTGCGATTTTCGCCCTGAAAATTGCATCAGGCTTTTGCTGTTCAATGCTTTGCTTTGACGCAGCACCCGACTTTGGATACAATCATAAAGAGTTTAAGAATTTTATGTTTACATATAGCAGGCAGAGTAGAACAGGAGGCACTAGCAGATGAACGTAATACCGGAACCGCTCGCGGGCGGATCTGCGCTCGCAGGCGACTATATATACCATTATGACAAGGTTCAGCATTTGTACGGCGGGGATTTCAGAAATGAGGCAAGCAGAGCCCGCCGGGCAGACTGGCTGGATAGCAGTGAGGAACGCAGGGCTGACCGCTTTCAGGTAGCTTCAGTGCTGCGGAGTTATAATGAACAACACAACTCCCATGCTGAAGTCATGCATTCCCTGGCACTGCTTGAGCAGCCGGGCACGCTTGTGGTCAGCGGCGGACAGCAAAGCGGCCTGTTTACAGGCCCGCTGTTTGTTATATACAAAGCCATGACCACCATTCTTGCGGCCAAAGAAGCCGCAGAACAGCTTGGCCGTCCTGTAGTGCCGCTGTTTTGGATCGCCGGTGAGGATCATGACTGGGACGAAGTGAATCATACCTTTGTACTGAACCGTTCGGGAGAAGTCACCCGCATTAAAGTGGACAAACCTGAAGGCCCGAGGTCTTCTGTCAGCAGTATTCTTATAGAAGAAGGAGACTGGCTGCAGATTGTTGAGCAGCTGGACGGATTGCTTCAGGACAGTGAATTTAAACCGCAGATTATGGAGTTTATCCGCAAATCCTCAGGTTCAGCGGAAAGCATGAGCGATGCTTTTGCGAAGCTTGTTGGATCCTTGTTCGGCCGGTTCGGTCTGATTCTGCTGGATTCTGCCGATCCTGCTCTCCGCAGACTGGAACAGCCATTTTTTGCCGAACTGATTGATCGTAATGATGAGCTGGAGGCAGCTTACAAGCAATCGGCTTCGGAAATAACTGCCGGCGGGTATGAACTGCAGGCTGATGTGACCCCTGGCAATGCAAATCTCTTCTATATATATGGAGGTGCGCGCCTGCTTCTGCATAAAGAGGGGGGACGTTTCACTGACCGCAAGGGACGCGTCTCTTTTTCAAAGGAAGAGTTACTGGCTGAGCTTGAGAATCACCCGGAACGCTTCAGCAACAATGTGCTGACACGCCCGCTAATGCAGGATTATGTGCTGCCCGTGCTGGGAACGGTTCTGGGCCAGGGTGAAATCGCATATTGGGCTATCCCGCAGGCTGCATTCGGGGTGGTCGGGGGGCAGATGCCGCTGATTCTTCCGCGGATGTCTTTTACCATTATTGAGGGTACGCTGCAAAAGCATATGGACAAGTACGGCCTCTCCTTTAGTGATGTGCACCAGGGTCTGGAACAAAAAAGAAAAGAGTGGCTGAAAGCTCAGGATGAACTGGAGCTGGGACGCCGGTTTGATGAGGTTAAGGATGCTTTTACCGCGATGTATGAGCCGCTCATTGAACAGCTGGGAAGTATACAGGCAGGCCTGCTTAAGCTGGGCAGCAACAATAAAGAGAAGATTCTGGACCAGATTGCTTTTCTGCAGGGAAAGGCGCAGGATGCGATGGAGAACCAGAATGAAGCAGCACTCCGCCAGTGGGAACGGATTGAGCTTTCACTGATGCCTCAGGGCAAACCGCAGGAAAGAGTATACAATGTCATGTTTTACCTGAACCGCTACGGCCTCGCCTGGCTGGATGAGCTGATGGCCATCCCTGCCGATTTCAGCGGGACACACCGTATTATTTATATGTAGGAAAAAAGCGAATGCTTCCGAAGCGGGTTTTTGCGAAGAATGCCCCATGAAGCATAGGCTTCAAAAACTTTTAATCCAGGAGGTTTATCATGAGTTCATTGTCGAAACAAAACAGTATTGTCGCCGATATGTCGCTCGCGCCTGAGGGACATCTCAAAATCGACTGGGTCCGCCAGCATATGCCGGTGCTGAACCGGATCCGTGAGCAGTTTGAAGCCGAGCAGCCGTTTAAAGGGCTGAAGGTGTCAATTACGCTTCATCTGGAAGCAAAAACGGCTTATTTGGCAAAGGTTGTGCAGGCCGGCGGCGCCGAAGTGACGATTACCGGCTCCAATCCGCTCTCGACACAGGATGATGTGTGTGCAGCGCTTGTCGAAGACGGCATTACAGTATTCGCTAAATACAATCCTTCACCGGAGGAATTCAAGGCGCTGAACATAAAGGCGCTGGAGAGCAAGCCGGATCTGATTATTGATGACGGCGGAGATTTCGCTACGCTGCTGCATTCGGAGCGTCCGGATCTGATGGAGAATATCCGCGGCGGTGCTGAAGAGACAACTACGGGAATTATCCGGCTGAAGGCACTGCAAAAGCAGGGCATTCTGAAGTTCCCGATGGTAGCTGTCAATGATGCTTACTGCAAGTATTTGTTCGATAACCGTTACGGTACAGGCCAATCGGCCTGGGATGGCATTGTCCGTACAACCAACCTGATTGTTGCCGGTAAAACTGTAGTTGTTGTAGGCTACGGCTGGTGCGGAAAAGGTGTGGCTATGCGTGCTAAAGGCCTCGGCGCCAACGTCATCGTTACTGAAGTGGATGCAATCAAAGCTGTTGAAGCGCATATGGACGGATTCCATGTCATGCCGATGCTGGAAGCTGCCAAACAGGGTGACTTCTTCGTAACAGTTACAGGCAACCGTTATGTAATCCGCGGCGAGCATTACGATGTGATGAAGGACGGCGCGATCCTGTGTAATGCCGGGCACTTCGACGTTGAAGTGAACAAGCCGGAGCTGGCGGATAGATCGGTATCCCAGCGCACGGTCCGCAAAAATATTGAGGAATATCAGCTGAAGGACGGACGCAAACTGTACCTGCTGGCAGAAGGCAGACTCGTAAATCTGGGAGCGGCCGACGGCCATCCGGCAGAGATTATGGATACGACCTTTGCACTGCAGGCCCTTTCGCTTAAATATGTAAATGACAACTACAAGAACATTGGTGTAAAAGTTGAAAATGTTCCTTACGATCTGGACGAACAGGTAGCCCGCTACAAGCTGGAGAGCCTGGGGATCTCAATCGACAGCCTGACTCCGGCACAGGTCGAGTATTTGGACAGCTGGAATCTGAACGACTAATCGTTGTCTCATTACACAGCAAAAGCCCGGCAGCACCATTGGCCGGGCTTTTTGCTGTGCTATATTCCGGAGAATAAACGGGTGCGATGGGATTTGAACACTTTATGTCTTGACAAATAAGAAAAAATTACCTCGTACATGAAAAAGGTTTTTGATTTTTGATGGCGAATCTATTATGCTTAGGTGGTGTAAAGTGGGGTAAAGTGGGGAATCGGTAACAAGGGGTGGGGAAAGATATGTTCATGGGGGAATTCCAGCATACCATCGACGACAAGGGCCGAATCATTATTCCGGCCAAGTTCCGTGAGTTGCTTGGAAGCTCCTTTGTAGCGACCCGCGGCCTCGACTCCTGCTTGTTTGTTTATCCCATGGAAGAATGGGGAATCATGGAGCAAAAGCTCAAAAGCCTTTCACTGATGAAATCGGATGCCCGTGCCTTCAGCCGTTTCTTTTTTTCGGGAGCGACCGAATGTGTATGGGACAAGCAAGGCAGGGTGAATCTGCCGGGTAATTTGCGGCAGTATGCCAAGCTGGACAAGGACTGTGTAATTCTGGGCGTTTCGAACCGGGTGGAGATCTGGAACAAGGAGCTATGGGAGCAGTACTTCGAACAGTCAGAGGAATCGTTCAACGAGATTGCCGAGAAATTGGTGGATTTCAATTTTGATCTATAACACATACATTTTTTTTTAGAATTCGAATACTGCCCTGGAGGGATGCAGCTTGTTTCACCACATCACGGTGCTTAAGGAAGAAGCGACAGAAGGGCTGCGCATCAAGAAGGATGGCATCTATGTCGATTGTACGCTTGGAGGCGCGGGACACAGTTCTCTTATCGCGTCCAAGCTCAGCGGGCAAGGCCGGCTGATCTGTCTGGATCAGGATGATTGGGCTTTGGAGAACGCAAAAGAGAAGCTGGCCGAATACGGAGAGAAGGTTGTGACGGTCAAAACTAACTTTCGCGACCTTGAGTACGTGCTCAGGGACCTTCCGTTTGTGCCCAAGAAGGACGGCGTACCGCAGGTAGATGGAATCCTGTTTGATCTTGGTGTATCTTCGCCCCAGTTTGATGAAGGGGAACGGGGGTTCAGCTATAATCATGATGCTCCGCTGGATATGCGGATGGATCAGTCCGCACTCTTGACCGCAGCCGAAATCGTGAATACATGGCCGGAGCAGGAAATCGCCCGTGTGCTTTTCCAGTATGGGGAAGAGAAGTTTTCACGCAGGATTGCCCGGAAGATTGTAGAGCGCAGAGAAGTTCGGCCGGTGGAGAGTACGGGAGAATTGGCCGAGCTGATCAAGGAAGGTATACCTGCAGCCGCGCGCAGAACGGGGGGGCATCCCGCCAAACGCAGCTTTCAGGGTCTCAGAATTGCTGTTAATGACGAGCTTGGCGCATTCGAGGAAGGGCTGCATGGAGCAGTGCGTTGTCTCGCACCCGGAGGAAGAGTGTCGGTGATTACCTTTCACTCTCTGGAAGACCGGATCTGCAAACAGATTTTCAGCAGCTATTTAAGCAAATGTACTTGTCCGCCTGACTTTCCGTTTTGTGTATGCGGCGCAGAAGGCACTGTCAAGTTAGTTAACCGCAAGCCTCTGGTGCCTTCCGAGGAAGAACTCGAGCTTAACCCGCGCGCCCGTTCAGCAAAACTGCGCATCGCAGAGAAATTATAAAATGACGATAAAGGAGAGTCAGAGATGGCCTATACCCGCGGCAATTTAGCAGTTCAACCGAAAAGAAAAGAAGAGGTAAATCCGCTTTACCGCGAGAAGAAAAAAGTCGTCACCAGGCGGCATGGACTTCCGCTGCAGGAGAAACTTTTGTATATGCTGACACTGGGCGTATTTGTGCTCGTAGCAGTGACTCTGATATCACGATACGTCCATATTTATGATTTGAACCTGCAGGCGCAAAAGCTGGACAGCGAAATTGCCCAGAACAAGAAGCAAATTGGCATTTATCAGATGGAAAAGCAGAAGCTTGAGCAGACGGTAGCCCAGAGAGCTAAAGAGCAGGGATATGTGACTCCGGATGCGGATAAAACCATCCGTGTCTCGGCGGACAATCCGGCAAGCGGCAGTGACAAGTAATTGGCAGCTGACTGCAGCTGCACAACAATAGAGGTTGTGAGGTTTGCTTATGGTAAAAAGAATAAAACTTCGCACGCTGTTTATAGGAGGGTGTATTACCCTCTTTTTTCTTGTTTTGGTCGTCCGGGTATTCTGGATTCAGGTTCTGCAGAGTGATTTTTGGCAGGAAAAAGCGGCTGCGCAGTGGGCGCATACGTCGGAGATTAAAGCGGTACGCGGGACGATTGAAGACCGTAACGGTAACATTCTGGCCAGCGATGTGCCTGCTTATACCGTCGTTGTGGATCCTGAGGTCATTAACGAGCTGGGAATCGGAGAAGAGGTCATCCAGGGACTGCATGATCTGCTAGACAAGCCGGTTGCTGAGCTGAAGAAGCTGGTGGAAGCCAAGAATGAGAAAGGCGAATACCTGAAAAACCGGGAAATCCGCAACGAAGGCTGGAAAATCGACGAAGAACTGAAGAATAAAGTAGAGGATTTCATTAAGAAGCTTCGTGAAGGCCACGATATTATCGAGACCGGCGTTGGTCTGGTAAGAGAACAGAAGCGTTATTATCCTCAGGGCAGCCGTGCGGCACATATCTTAGGATACACCGACCGGGACGGCAATGCCGTGATGGGAATGGAATCTTATTTTGACAAGCAGCTCAAAGGCACCAACGGCAAGCTGCTCTATCAAAGTGACGGTAAAGGAATCAAGCTGCCAAACTCGCAGGATACGTACCAGCCGGTTGTAAATGGCAGCAATTTCAAGCTGACGATCGACAGCACCATTCAGTATTATATTGAAGAAGCAATGGCCAAGGCGTATGCAGAATATAAGCCGAAGAGCATAACGGTAATCGCTGCTGACCCGAACACGATGGAGATTCTAGGCCTCGCGAATATGCCGACCTTTAATCCGAATGAGTTCTGGAATTATGCTTCTGATCCCGGAGTATTCTTCAATCATGCCATCAAAACGAGATTTGAACCAGGCTCCACGTTCAAGATTGTGCCGCTTGCCGGAGCAGTGGAGGAGAATTTGTTCGATCCGGATGCAACCTTCATGTCCGGTTCGATCCGCATCAAGGGGTACGGCAAGCCGCTGTATGACCAGAAGAGAGCCGGTTATGGCGAAATCTCCTTCCTGGAAGGCGTGAAGCGTTCAAGTAACGTAGCCTTCGTCAAGCTTGGCTATGAAATGCTCGGTCCGGAACGGCTGCTGCAATACGTGAACGATTTTGGATTTAACAATCTGACCGGTATTGATCTGCCGGGTGAAGTCAGCGGAATCGTCAATCCAACAGCGAATAATGCTTCGGAGAATGCGACGATTGCCTACGGGCATGGTAAAGTGCTTGTCACGCCGATTCAGCAGCTGACTGCCGTCTCAGCCATCGCCAACGGCGGCAAGCTGATGGTGCCGCATGTGGTCAAGGAGATCACCGATCCCAATACGGGCAAAACTACCGTAACCCAGCCGCAGGTAGTGCGTCAGGTTATATCTGAAGAAAGCGCCAGGGAAACCAGCAGCTATCTGGAGCAGGTCGTTGCCGACCTTGACCATGGAACCGGACGCCATGCTTACATTGAAGGCTACAGGGTAGCAGGCAAGACCGGTACGGCAATCAAACCTGACGGCAAGGGTGGATATGACCGGGACAAGGTGCGCTCTTCCTTCCTGGGATACGCACCGGCTGATAATCCGAAGATTGCAGTCTATGTCGTCATTGACGAGCCTGCGGATGCTGCTGGCGGCGGTGCTGCGGCGGGTCCGGTATTCAAGGAGATTGTATCCCAGACCCTGCAATATATGGGTGTGCCTAAGCTGGAAGAAAGTTCTGCGGACAGCAGCGGACAGACAGCGAAGACAGAAGTTGCTGCCATGCGTTCCACGCCTGATCTTACGGGCAAAACCGTGAAGGAAGCCAAAGAGCTTCTGCTGGCTCAAGGCTATGACTTTGAAGCGGTGGGTACCGGAGCTGCTGTGGTAAGCCAATACCCTGAGAAGGATACTCCGCTTGCTGCCGGCCAACGCATTTATATCCTCAGCCAGCAGGGTGACAAGCTGGTGATCCCGGATTTAAGGGGGCAGTCACTCCGCGATGCCCTGGAAATCCTTAACCTTCTGAAAGTAGGGATTGCCGTGGAGGGAGAAGGCTATGTCCAGGAACAGACCGAGGGCGTCAAGAACGGCAAGACAACTGTAACGCTGACGCTGAATCCGATTAATGAATATGGCGAAGATATCCCGGTTACGGTGCCGGAGGATGGAGAACAGGGCAGCGATCCGGATGCGGAAACCAACTAAACAGAATTAGCGGCAGTGCGATTCAGAGGAGCAGGTATATAAGGCTTGTTCTAAGCCCTGTTTGTCCCGAATAGTCATGAGATAAGTGATCATGTCTAATCGAGGGAAAGCGGGGAGAACGAAAATGAAGGTTTCAAAAGTCATCACCCGGCGCAGAATGCTGTGGACGCTGCTGGGACTGGCATTATTGTTCGGATCGCTGGCCGTACGTCTGGCTTATGTACAGCTGTTTCAGGGGGAGAAGTTAAGCGCAAAAGCGGAGGAATCCTGGCGCCGCAATATTCCTTATACCGCCAAACGCGGTAAAATACTGGACCGCGGGGGTGCCCCGCTGGCTTATAATGTCAGCTCGCCGACTGTTTATGCGGTTCCTGTACAGGTGAAGGATAAGCAAAAGACGGCACAGCAGCTGGCTCCGCTTCTCGGAATGACCGAGGAGAAGCTGGCGGCTTTGATGTCCAAACGGGAGTCATCGGTGAAGCTACAGCCCGGCGGCCGCAAAATTACGATGGAGCTTGCTGCGAGCATCCGTGATTTGCAGCTGCCGGGCATCGTTGTGGCTGAGGATAACAAACGCTTTTATCCTTATGGGGATCTGGCGGCACATATTCTTGGATTCACAGGAATCGATAATCAGGGGATTACAGGAGTCGAGAGCATTTACGACAAGCTGCTGAAGGGAATTGGCGGGAATGTGTCCTATCTGTCTGATGCGGGGGGACGGCTTATGCCGGGTTCATCGGAGAAATATACCGAGCCCCAGGAAGGCCTGAGCCTGCAGCTGACCATCGACAAGCAGATTCAGTCCATTATGGAACGGGAGCTGGACCAGGCGATGGTGAAATATCAGGCACAGGGTGCCTGGTCGATTGCCATGAATCCGAAGAACGGTGAAATCCTGGCTATGGCAAGCCGCCCGGGCTATGAGCCTGAAAATTATAAAGAATATGATCCCAAGGTATATAACCGCAATCTGCCGATTTGGATGACATACGAGCCGGGTTCCACCTTCAAGATCATAACGCTCGCTGCTGCACTGGAAGAGGGCAAGGTTGATCTGATGAACGAGCATTTTTTTGATCCGGGTTATGTTGAGGTCGGCGGAGCCAAGCTGCGCTGCTGGAAGAAGGGCGGCCATGGCAGCCAAACCTTCCTTGAAGTGGTGGAGAACTCCTGCAATCCGGGATTTGTGGCACTGGGGCAGCGTCTCGGGAAGGATTCCTTATTCCAGTACATCCGCAACTTCGGCTTTGGCGCAAAAACAGGCATTGATCTGAACGGTGAGGCCAGCGGCATCCTGTTCAAGCTTTCACAGGTTGGTCCGGTGGAGCTGGCTACGACGGCCTTCGGCCAGGGCGTATCGGTCACTCCCCTTCAGCAGATCGCAGCGGTGTCCGCGGCGATTAATGGCGGGAAATTGTATACCCCCCATGTTGCCAAGGCATGGATAAACCCGGAAACGGGACAGACCGTATCGCAAGTGGAGCCTGAAATGGTGCGGCAGGTTATTTCGGAGGAGACCTCGAAAAAGGTGCGTGCTGCCCTTGAGAGCGTAGTTGCCAAAGGCACGGGAAGGCCGGCATTTATTGACGGTTACCGTGTGGGAGGCAAGACAGGGACGGCACAAAAAGTCATCAACGGACGTTATTCTGCGACAGAGCATATTGTATCCTTTATCGGCTTTGCACCAGCAGATGATCCGCAAATCGTGGTCTATACGGCGGTGGATAACCCGAAAGGCATCCAGTTCGGAGGGGTGGTTGCAGCTCCAATCGTACAGAACATTTTGGAGGATGCGCTTCACGTGCTGAAGGTTCCGGAACGCAAAGACCAGCTCCCCAAAACTTATAAGTACGGCGAGACTCCGATTGTGACGGTTCCGGATCTTACCGGAGCTACAGTACAGGACATTTATGAGGATCTCAACATGAATTTTTCCCTTGTCCGTTCGGGTACCGGTAATACGGTAATTAATCAAGCTCCCAAAGCGGGAGCAAGGGTAGAGCAGGGTTCGACCATCCGGATATATATGGGAGCTTCCAGTGAATAATATTTACAAGAGAATGCATCTGACAAAGTAGAGTGAGGGATTGCTATGAAAGTTAATGAACTATCTTCCTGTCTTGCAGCTGCGCGGCTTTACGGGGAGGGCGAGACAGAGATTACGGATCTTCAGACGGATTCCCGCAAAGTAAAACCGGGCGACCTGTTCATCTGTCTCCCGGGTCATACAGTGGACGGTCATGACTATGCACCGCAGGCTGCTGCACAAGGCGCATCGGCGCTCGTCTGTGAGCGTAAGCTGGATATTGATCTTCCGCAGATTATAGTGGACGACAGCCGGTACGCAATGTCGGTGTTATCCAATGCCTTCTTCGGTTCGCCCAGCAGCCGGATGAAGATGATCGGGGTTACCGGAACCAATGGCAAAACTACAACCACCTATCTGATCGAACGGATTATGGAGGATCATGGAGTAAAGACCGGGCTGATCGGGACGATTCAAATGCGTTATGACGGGCAGAACTATCCCATGTCCGGTACGACCCAGGAATCGCTTGAACTGCAGCGGACACTGCATGATATGGCTGCAAAAGGCGTACAGTGCTGTGTGATGGAGGTATCTTCCCATGCGCTGCAGCAAGGACGGGTAAAGGGGACGGATTACCGAACAGCCATTTTTACAAACCTGACCCAGGATCATTTGGACTACCATCATACGATGGAAGAGTACCGTGCTGTTAAAGGTTTATTCTTCTCACGCCTGGGCAATGTGATCTCCCCATGGAAGGAAGACCGCAAATATGCCGTGCTTAATGCGGATGATGCGGCAAGCGCCTATTACGCCGCCCAGACTGCAGCGGAAGTGATTACATATGGCATAGACAACAGCGCGAATGTAAGAGCTTCGCAGATTTCCATTACGGCCAAAGGAACATTTTTCCATGTGGATACGTTTAAAGGGGAAGCCGATATCTCTCTGCGCATGGTCGGGAAATTCAACGTGTACAATGCGCTTGCTGCAATTACTGCCGCTCTTCTTGAAGATGTGCCGCTTGAAGAGATCAAAACCAGTCTGGAGTCAGTAGCCGGTGTAGCGGGACGTGTGGAATCCGTTGACGAGGGACAGGATTTTGCTGTGATCGTGGACTATGCCCATACACCTGACGGCTTGGAAAATGTGCTGAAGGCAGTCTGTGAATTTGCTGCCGGCAAGGTCCTTACCGTTTTTGGCTGCGGCGGAGACAGAGACCGGACCAAACGGCCGCTAATGGGTAAAATTGCGGCAAAATACAGCGACAATGTGATCGTGACCTCAGACAATCCGCGGACGGAGGATCCCCTCCTGATTCTGCAGGATATCGAGGCAGGGCTGACGGAGGACGGAGTGCCGGAGGAGCGTTATGAGCTGATTCCCGACCGGCGGGAAGCGATCAGAAAAGCTGTTGAAATGGCAAGCCCCGGCGATGTAGTATTGATTGCGGGGAAAGGTCATGAGACCTACCAGCTGATCGGCGGAGTGGTTCATGATTTCGATGACCGCCTCGTTGCCAAAGAAGTGATAAGGGGCCGAAGCTATTGATTACTAGAACTCTGCGAGATATCGCTTTTATGTGCGGGGGAGAGCTGTCCTCCGCTGAAGATATGGATGTAGCCGTTGCCGGGGTCGTTACCGACTCCCGCAAAATCACTCCGGGCTGCCTGTTTGTGCCGCTTGCCGGAGACCATTTTGACGGTCATCATTACAGCGCGGCGGCGCTGGCTGCTGGGAGTGCAGCAACCCTGTGGCAGCGGGATAAGGGACTGGCACCTGAAGGAGGCGGCGTCATTCTGGTGGATGACACCCTGTCTGCGCTGCAGAAGCTGTCTGCTGCCTACTTGAGCCAGATTGCCCCGCAGGTTGTCGGCGTAACAGGCAGCAATGGTAAAACTACGACCAAGGACATGATTACAGCCCTGCTTGAGAAGCAGTATAAGGTCCACAAAACCCAGGGCAACTTCAATAATCATATCGGACTGCCGCTTACCGTCCTTTCCATGAGTGAAGATGTGCAGATTGCCATTCTGGAAATGGGTATGAGCTCGCGGGGGGAAATTGCCCTGCTGGCTGCGCTTGCGCCGCCTGATGTCGCGGTGATTACCAATATAGGAGAGTCACATTTACTTCAGCTCGGCTCCCGGAAAGAGATTGCCCGGGCGAAACTGGAGATTGCCGAAGGACTGAAGCGGGGCGGCCTGCTGATTTACAACGGGGATGAGCCGCTGCTCGCTGAGGTTATGGCAGAGGAGAACTTCCATGCACCGGAGGATATCAAGACATTCCGGTTCGGCCTGTCTGCAGACAATGATGATTATCCGACCGGAATGATGACCCATAATGAAGGTATGACGTTTACCAGCAACCTTCATCAGGACAATGCCTTAACACTGCCGCTGCAAGGCCGGCATAATGTCGTCAATGCGCTCGCTGCGCTGGCAGTAGCACGTCATTACGGCGTGTCTGAGCAGAATATAGCAGAAGGGCTGACAGGACTTAAGCTTACGGGCATGCGGATCGAGGTCATTCAGACCGCTTCGGGGCTCACGCTTCTTAATGATGCCTATAATGCAAGTCCCACTTCCATGAAAGCGGCAATCGATGTGCTGCAGTCTATGAAAACAGGCGGCAGCCGGATCGCTGTGCTGGGGGACATGCTGGAACTTGGGCCGGATGAAGCAGAGTTTCACAGGGAGATCGGGAACTATCTGGATCCTGCAGAAACCGATCTGGTATTTGCCTATGGACCGCTCTCGGCCCACATTGCCGAAGCTGCCGAACAGAAATTCGGAGCCGGGCGGGTGTTTGCTTTTACCGATAAAGAGAAGCTGACCTCTGACCTGATCAGCAGATGCGATGCCGGAGATGTAGTGCTCTTCAAGGCATCCAGAGGCATGCGGCTGGAACATGTGCTGCAGAGCTTAAATGAACATTTCAAACAGACCTAATAGAATGGAGGGGGTGTACCCATGGATTATCAACTTCTGCTGCTGACGATTGCCGTGTCCTTTATCCTTGCGGTCATTGCCGCTCCGCTCATCATTCCGCTGCTGCGCAGGATGAAATTCGGACAGCAAGTCCGCGACGACGGGCCGCAATCCCATTTGAAAAAAGCGGGGACGCCGACTATGGGCGGGATTATCATCATGGTGGCGTTCACGTTATCTTTTTTGAAATTTTCCGTAGTAGATTCAGACTTTTATGTCCTTCTGGTGGCTACGCTCGGCTATGGGCTAATCGGGTTCCTGGATGATTATATCAAAATTGCTTTCAAACGCTCGCTGGGCCTCACAGCGCGTCAAAAATTGTTCGGTCAGCTTCTGGTCGGGGTTGTTTTGTGCGCTCTGCTGATTTCTGCAGACCACAATACCGGCATCAGCATACCGGGTACGGGCATCAGCTTTGACTGGGGGGCCTGGTTCTATTATCCGTTTATTATTATCATGATGATGGCGGTAACCAATGCCGTTAACTTTACAGATGGCGTAGACGGTCTGCTGTCGGGTGTCAGTGCGATTGCCCTCGCTGCTTTTGCCGTTGTAGCCATGCAGGCGACTTCTATTTCGGCTGGTGTGTGCGCGGCGGCGATGATCGGGGCGGTACTTGGTTTCCTGGTATTCAATGCCCATCCGGCAAAAGTATTTATGGGCGATTTCGGCTCCTTCGGAATCGGAGGTGCCATCGGTGCAATCGCCATTGTTACCAAAAGCGAGCTCCTGTTTGTGGTCATCGGCGGTGTTTTTGTAATAGAGATGCTCTCTGTTGTCCTGCAGGTGGTTTCCTTCAAAACACGCGGCAAGCGCATTTTCAGAATGAGTCCGATTCATCATCACTTTGAGCTGGGCGGATGGTCGGAATGGCGGGTAGTCGTCTCCTTCTGGGCAGTAGGCCTGGTGCTGGCGGCAGTTGGACTAATCTTGAGCAAGGGGTTGTAAGTAATGAAGCATCCGGATCTGTACCGCGGTGAAGAAGTAGTTGTCCTGGGCCTCGCGAAAAGCGGCGTCCAGGTGGCCAAGGTGCTCCACGAACATGGCGCTGTGGTCACTGTTAATGACAAAAAAGAAAGAGATCAGAGTCCCGAAGCTTCCGAACTGGAGGCTTTGGGAATTTCTGTTATATGCGGCGGGCATCCTGACGGGCTGATCCATGAGGGGATAAGTCTGGTCGTCAAGAATCCGGGCATACCTTATTCCGCTCCGCCTGTTCAGCAGGCGCTGGCGCTCGGCATCGAGATTGTGACCGAGGTAGAGGTGGCTTACCGCCTCTGCGCTGCTCCGATGATCGGCATTACCGGGTCCAACGGCAAAACGACAACCACAACCTGGGTTGGCCGTATGCTGGAGGCTGCCGGGATGAAGCCGATTGTGGCCGGTAATATCGGTACTCCGCTCAGTCAGGCCGCACAGGACGCGGATGAGGACAACTGGATGGTTGTGGAGCTGAGCAGCTTCCAGCTGAAAGGGACGGAGTCTTTCCGCCCCAAGGTAGGCTGTCTGCTAAATGTAGCCGAGACCCATTTGGACTATCATGGCGACATGGACGATTATGTGGCCTCCAAAGCCAAGCTGTTCGCGAATCAGGGACCCGAAGATACGGCAGTGCTGAACTGGGATGATCCCGTCTGCCGCGGGCTGGTTCCCTACATCAAAGCTGGAATTTTGCCCTTCTCCATGACGGAGGAGCTTGTTCAGGGGATATTTGTGCGCCCTTCCTATGTGCCGGATACCGAGGATGATCTCCAGCGGGTAATTGTGTACCGTGATTATACGGAGAGTGAAACAGAGATTGCTGCCGTGGACTCCATCGGGCTGCCCGGCCGCTTTAATGTGGAGAACGCGCTGGCTGCCTGCGGAATCGCAATTGCAGCCGGGGCAGACCCGGCGGTGCTGGGCGGAGTGCTGGCCTCGTTCCGGGGCGTGGAGCACCGTCTGGAATATGTGGCTGAGAAGGGCGGCGCTGCCTATTATAACAACTCCAAAGCTACCAATTCCAAAGCAACGGCTATGGCACTGGGCTCTTTCAAGCAGCCTGTTGTGCTGATCGCCGGAGGCCTTGACCGCGGTTCTGACTACATGGAGCTGCTGCCTGTCCTTGGCGGAGTAAAGGCACTGGTGGCACTGGGCCAGACAAAGGACAAGCTGGCAGGAGTTGCACAGCTGGCAGGAGTAAAGGCGGTGATCTCCGTCGATAATGGAGAGAGCGCCGCCGCCGTGCTGCAGGAGGCCGTGCGGGAGGCTTCCGCCCTGGCGGAAGCAGGAGATGTCGTGCTGCTGTCTCCCGCCTGTGCCAGCTGGGATATGTTCACATCCTATGAGGAGCGCGGGCGTATTTTTAAAGAGGCGGTGCATAACCTTTAAGTAGGGGGGTGGATAAGCCCCTACTACGGATGCAAGAGGTGTGCTCCTGATGAACAAAACGCGTCATGCGCCCGATATCTGGCTGCTCATTCCTATTCTGGCTTTGCTGGCTGTCGGCATGGTGATGGTGTACAGTGCGGGGTCTGTACTTGGCTTCCGCAATTATGGGGATTCATTTTATTTTGTCAAAAGACAGCTGCTGTTTGCCGGGCTGGGACTGATCGCCATGTTCATTACCGCGAACACGGAGTACGTGGTGCTGAAGAAGCTTGCGAAGCCGGCGCTTCTCGTCTGTTTCGCGCTGCTTATTCTGGTGCTGATTCCCGGTATCGGTGTTGTACGCGGCGGTGCGCGCAGCTGGCTGGGCATCAGCTCCTTCGGCATCCAGCCCTCCGAATTTATGAAGATGGGGATGATCCTCTTCCTGGCCAATTGGCTCAGCAAAGAGGATTATGACATCTCTACCTTCACACGCGGGCTGCTTCCGCCGCTTGCACTGATCGGCACAGCCTTTGCCCTCATCATGCTTCAGCCGGATCTTGGAACAGGCACTGTCATGTTCGGTGCCGCGATGATGATTGTTTTTACAGCAGGAGCCCGGGGAAAGCATCTGCTCTCCCTCGGAGCACTGGGAGCCGCAGGCTTTGCGGGACTCATAGCTGCTGCTCCTTACCGGCTGAAGCGGATCACGGCCTTTCTCGATCCATGGTCGGATCCCCTCGGAGCCGGTTATCAGATTATCCAGTCGCTGTATGCAATTGGTCCGGGCGGTCTGGGCGGTCTGGGGCTCGGCATGAGCAGACAGAAGTACAGCTATGTACCGGAGCCGCAGACTGATTTTATTTTTTCCATATTGGCCGAGGAGCTAGGGTTTATCGGAGGGCTTATTGTGCTGGGCCTGTTCCTGATCCTGATCTGGCGCGGAATGAAGGTGGCGATGAGCCTGCCTGACCGTTTTGGCAGCTATCTGGCCGTAGGCATCGTCTGTATGGTGGCCGTTCAGGTGATCATCAACATCGGTGTAGTTATCGGCCTGATGCCTGTAACGGGAATTACGCTTCCGCTGATCAGCTACGGAGGTTCTTCACTGACTCTGATGCTTACAGCACTCGGCATTCTGCTTAATTTATCCCGTCATGCGAGGTGAAAGACATGCGTATCGTATTAAGCGGCGGCGGCACGGGAGGACATATCTATCCGGCCGTGGCCGTAGCCAGGCAGCTGGAAACCGAAGAGGAAGGCTCGGCCTTTTTGTATATCGGAGGCAAACGCGGTCTGGAGAGCAAGCTGGTCCCCCAGGAGAAAATTCCCTTCAAGTCTATTGATATCACCGGGTTCCGCCGGAAGCTGTCCATGGACAATGTCAAAACGGTAATGCGTTTTCTAAAAGGCGTCAAAGCTTCCAAAGCAATGCTGAAAGAATTTAAGCCGGATGTGGTCATCGGCACCGGAGGATACGTGTGCGGGCCTGTGGTTTATGCGGCGTCGCGGCTGGGGATTCCTACGCTGATTCACGAACAGAATGCGATCCCCGGCCTGACAAATAAGTTTCTGAGCCGGTATGCGGATACGGTAGCCGTCAGCTTCGAAGGGACAGAGTCAGCGTTCCCGGGAAGCAAAAATGTAATCTATACAGGCAATCCCCGGGCGACCACAGTAACGACAGCCAATCCCCAGCGCGGCTACGCCTCCCTGGGCATTCCGGAAGGAAGTACAGTGGTTCTGGTGGTCGGAGGCAGCGGCGGGGCAAAGGCGATTAATCAGGCCATGATTGAAATGGCACCTAATGTGGGTAAGGGTAATGGTGTTCACTATGTGTATGTGACCGGAGAAGCTTACTTCGAAGACACCCGCAAAGCGCTGCGCGACAAGCTTGGCAGCATACCGAACTGGCTGCACGTCCTGCCGTATATTCACAACATGCCTGAGGTTCTGGCTTGTACTTCACTGATTGTTAACCGGGCAGGCGCATCCTTTTTGGCCGAGATTACTGCTCTGGGTATTCCCTCTGTCCTTATTCCGTCCCCGAATGTGACGAACAATCACCAGGAAGCGAACGCAAGGCAGCTGGAGCGCGAAGGGGCTGCTACCGTGCTGCTTGAAAAGGATCTGAGCGGCAAAGCTTTGCTTGAGGCGGTTCAGAGCATCATCGGCGAAGAATCCGTACGCCAAAAAATGTCTGAAGCATCCCGGAGATTGGGCAAAAGAGACTCTGCGGCACTTGTTGTGAACGAGATGCGCAGGCTGGCGGCAGCACGTAAGCCTTAAAGCTCTGAACCATGGTACAAATGCAGTGTTAAGCCTGCTGCTTCTTATTATCCTCCTTTGTCACACACCCGGGGTCATGAACATAGGATAATCCTATAATCGTGACAATCACCCAGGGCGCTTTTCAGACGGCATTTCAAGGGTCTGTATATGAAAAAGTGCTTGTGGTGGGTGAGCGGTAATCTCGGAGGTGATACATTGGACAAATTGGTGATTGAGGGTGGGAACCCCCTGTCCGGCACCATACGTATCCATGGAGCAAAAAATGCGGCACTGCCGATTATGGCGGCTAGCCTGCTGGCCGAAGGAGTTCACTCACTGCATAATGTGCCGAAGCTGCTGGATATCGAAACCATGCTTCAAATTCTGGAAAGGCTTGGCTGCCGGGCGGTGCATCAGGACGAGACAGTAACCATTGATACTTCATCCCTGGGGACTTCCCATGTTCCGGAGGATTTAATGCGGCAGATGAGGTCCTCGATTTTTCTGATGGGGCCGCTGTTATCCAGGTTTGGTGAAGTTACGATCTATCAGCCGGGAGGCTGCGCGATCGGGGAGCGCAAGATCGATCTTCACCTCCAGGGCCTCAGGCAGCTCGGGGCCGAGATTGAAGAAAGCAACGGACGGATTTCCTGCCGGGCGGCAAAGTTAAAAGGCGGGGATATTCATCTCGACTATCCCAGCGTAGGCGCGACAGAGAACATTATGATGGCAGCGGCTAAGGCGGAAGGCACTACAACCATATCAGGCGCGGCCAGAGAACCGGAGATTCAGGATCTGCAAAACTATCTGAATGAAATGGGAGCCCAGATTATCGGTGCCGGAACCGATACCATTACGATCCAGGGGGTTAAGGAGCTGAAGCCCTGTACGTACGAGGTCATTCCCGACCGGATTGTCGCCGGAACTGTAATGATAGCTGCAGCAGCAACACGGGGCAGTGTTACGTTGACACACACGAATGCCAGCCATTTGACCTCGCTGATTCATGTTCTGAGGCGGGCCGGTGTTCAAATTACCGTATGCAATGATATAATTAACATCAGCTGCATGGGGCGTCCACGTGCGGTAGAGAGGATTGTGACCTCCCCGTATCCTTCCTTTCCCACAGACCTGCAATCACAGGTAATGGTGCTGCTGACGCTGGCTGACGGTTTCAGTGTGATCAAAGAGACGGTGTTCGAAGGCCGCTTCAAGCATGTGGAGGAGATGGCCCGGATGGGGGCGGACATTTCCATTGATCTGAACCGTGCGTTTATCCGCGGTGTGCAGAGATTGTACGGGGCGACCGTTGAAGCAACGGACCTCCGGGCAGGTGCAGCCCTGGTAATTGCCGGACTTGCGGCTCACGGGACCACAGTTGTGGAGCAGGCGCATCATATTGACCGCGGGTACGACGGCATCGAGAAGCTGTTTCAGAAGCTGGGTGCAAGGATCAGCCGCAAAGTGCCTGTGCCCGGACCGTTTGATTTGGCCAATTAAAGCTCCCTGTCTCCTTCAGTTCAATGCTAGGAAGGAGACAGGGCCTTATTACGGAGATATGAGAATGCCTAAAACCCGTTTACCTCTGCTAAAAGAGGACAAGCCTAACAAAAAAATGAGCCGGAAGGTTACATTCATTCTGCTGCTGCTGTTCATTGCGCTGCTGGCTGTTATATTTTTCCGTTCATCCGTAAGCCGGATTACGGAAATCAACTTTCAGGGAAGTAAATATTCCACATCTGAGGAGCTGCTTGAGAAGAGCGGTCTGAAGGTTGGCGGGCAGTTTTTTGCCGTCTCGAAGGACAGTGTTGCAGAGTCTCTGAAAGAGCTTAAGACCGTTCAGGAGGCAGTGGTGACCAAGAATTTTCCCGGCGTCATTCTAATCAATATCAAAGAATACCCGCCAGTCGCCTACGAGCTGGATCAGCAGGGTAACCTGGAAGCCATTCTGTCGAGCGGGGTGGCCGTCAGTGTAAATGAAACAGGCATTGCCGTAGAGAAGCCTATACTGACCAATTGGGGTGCAGATGATCCTTATAAAGCAAAGCTGTGCCAGGCGCTCGCAGAGATCCCTAATGAACTGACCAGCGATATTTCGGAAATTGTGCCTTCGCCCACGTTATCTTTTCCGGACCGGATCAAGTTGTACACGCGTTCCCATTTCGAAGTGATTACGGCGATATCCCTGCTGGGGGAGAAGGTGGAATATTTAAATCAGGTCATCGAAACTGAGGAGCCGGGGCTGATCAAGATGCTTGAAGCGGATTCCTATGTTCCGTTTGCGCCTAAAGCGGATGATCAAGAAGAGATAGAGGAGATAGAGGAGATAGAAGAGTAATTAGTCCCTACTAATGAACCGGAAAAAATGCTACAATCGGATTTACGGTATTCAGCTGCATCCCTCTTTTTTCTTCGGGTTTTTTGAAGTTAATCGCTAAATATGGATGTGATTTCTTAATTACACTTATATTTCTAGTGATAATATGGCAGGTTTTAAATATTTTACTTCTTCTATTTAAATGTGAAGCAACTGTGATATTATTCCACTCAAAAAATTTGTAGAAAAAAGAGGGAAAGGATTAGGGATGTTGAATATGTACAGAGATGTTTCCCGGGACCGGGAACTAACTGTTTTTTCAGTTCTACACAATATTTTGATAATAACAGGAGGTGCCATAGGGCTTGAGCAACAATGACATCATTGTTAGTTTGGACATCGGTACATCCAAAGTTCGGGCAATTATCGGGGAAGTTACCAATGGAACCTTTAATATTATTGGCGTTGGATCTGCTGATTCGGAAGGAATACGCAAAGGTGCGATTGTAGATATCGACCAGACAGTGCAATCGATCAAGAGCGCCGTAGAGCATGCGGAGCAAATGGTCGGTATTCAAATATCCGAAGTCTATGTCGGAATATCCGGTAATCATATCGGCCTGCAATCCAGCCATGGGGTCGTAGCCGTTCAGAATGAGGATCGTGAAATCGGCGAAGATGATATCGAACGTGTGATCAAGGCTGCAGAGGTTATTGCCCTGCCTCCTGAACGCGAAGTCATCGATGTTGTTGCCAAGCAATATATCGTCGACGGCCTCGAAGGCATACAGGATCCCCGCGGAATGATCGGTGTCCGGCTGGAAGTTGAGGCGACAATTATTACCGGAGCCAAAACGCCAATACATAATCTGCTTCGCTGTGTGGAGAAATCAGGGCTGAAAGTTAAAGATCTTGTGCTGATGTCTCTGGGAGCGGGCGGATTGGCGCTATCCAAAGATGAAAAATCAATGGGTGCTGTACTGGTGGACATAGGTGCGGGATCCACGACGATAGCCGTATACGAAGAAGGTTCTCTTTGTGCAACCTCCACGATTCCGATCGGCGGAGAATTTGTAACCAATGACATTGCGTACGGGCTGCGTACACTTACTGATCAGGCAGAGAAGGTGAAGCTGAAATACGGCTGCGCCTGGCTCGACGATGCTGCTTCTGACGTAGTGTTCAAGGTTCTGCGCATCGGAAGCAATGTAGAAAAGGAATTTAACCAGGAGGATCTCGCCGCGATTATTGAGCCGAGAGTTCTCGAAATTTTCCACCTGATCCGTCAGGAGGTCAAACGGCTTGGTTACAACGAGCTTCCCGGAGGTTATATACTAACGGGTGGCACTGTATCAATGCCAGGTGTATTAAAGGCTGCCCAGACTGAGCTTGCAGCCTCTGTACGCATTGCTGTGCCTGATTATATCGGAGTCCGTGATCCCGGTTTTACCGGCGGTGTAGGCATTCTGCATAATGTTGTCCGCAGATTCCGCGGACGCGGAAACAGCGGCAGCAGCGGCAATAAAAAGACGGTCAACAGGAACAAGCAGAGTGCTGCTCCGCATCAGGAAGCTGCTGCTAAACCGGGTCTGGTGGAACGTCTAAAGAATATGTTCAGCGAGTTCATATAAGAGTGAGTCCAGATATACTTGGACTGGCCATCCAAGCACTATTCTAGGGGGAGATGGAACAATATGTTGGAATTTGATTTTGAAATGGAGAGCTTGGCGCAGATAAAAGTCATCGGCGTTGGCGGCGGCGGTAGTAACGCTGTGAACCGGATGATTGAAAATGGCGTTCAGGGTGTTGAATTCATCACGGTTAATACAGATGCCCAAGCGCTGCATATGGCCAAATCGGAGCATAAACTGCAAATCGGGGACAAGCTGACCCGGGGGCTTGGCGCAGGAGCCAATCCTGAGGTGGGCAAGAAAGCGGCCGAGGAATCCCGTGATCTGATTTCGAATACACTCAAAGGTGCGGACATGGTATTTGTTACTGCAGGAATGGGTGGAGGCACCGGTACCGGTGCTGCGCCTGTTATTGCTGAAATTGCCAGAGAATGCGGGGCGCTTACTGTAGGCGTCGTTACCCGTCCTTTTACATTTGAAGGCAGAAAACGGTTTAACCAGGCTGAACTGGGCATTGAAGCTTTAAAAGAAAAAGTGGATACGCTGATTGTCATTCCGAATGACCGCCTGCTTGAAATTGTGGATAAGAAAACTCCGATGCTGGAGGCCTTCCGTGAAGCGGATAATGTCCTCCGTCAGGCTGTGCAAGGCATCTCTGACCTTATCGCTGTTCCGGGTCTAATCAACCTTGACTTTGCCGATGTAAAGACAATTATGACAGAGCGCGGTTCAGCGCTGATGGGTATCGGTATCGCTACCGGCGAGAACCGGGCCTCTGAAGCCGCACGTAAGGCGATTATGAGTCCGCTCCTGGAGACTTCAATTGAAGGCGCCCGCGGTGTCATTATGAATATTACAGGCGGCTCCAACCTCTCTCTGTATGAGGTGAATGAAGCAGCCGAGATCGTTACCTCGGCCTCGGATCCTGAAGTGAATATGATATTCGGGGCAATTATCGAGGAAAGCATGAAGGACGAAATCAAAGTTACGGTGATTGCCACCGGCTTCGAACATAAACCTTCCAGTGTAGCACCAGCCCGCCGTCCGTCTGCGAACAGCAGCAGCAGTAGCAGTAACAGCAGCAGTGAGCCTGCAGCAGACAAGAGTGCTAATAATCTGCGTCCGTTCGGTAATCAGACGCCGTCTGACCAGCTTGATATTCCGACTTTTCTGCGTAACCGTACGCGCGGCAGCAACGACTAGTACCAAAAGAATAACAGATATGCGGAAGCACCGTATTCCATGGCCGAGAGCTGTGGGAATACGGTGTTTTTTTTGTTTTTACATTGGTATAATACTGGTATATGGAGTGAAGAGGATGGAGCTCTTGGACCCCCGGGTTGATTTTGTATTCAAACGGATATTTGCAAGCGAGAACAACAGGGATGTACTGCTTGCTTTTCTGAACGGGATTTTTGCAGAGGCAGGAGAGGCGCCTTTAACCGAGGTAGTTTTGTTGAACCCGTATACTGATAAAGATGACCCTGCGGATAAGCAGTCTATCTTTGATGTCTGGGCCAGGACAGCGGAGGGCAAGCTGATTGATATTGAGATGCAGCTGTTCAACAAATATGATATTGAGAAGCGGACGCTGTATTACTGGAGCAAACGGTATTCAGGGCAGCTGCAGGAAAGCGGACAGTATAGGGATTTGAAGAAATGTGTCATGATCAATATATTAAATTATAGGGTCCTGCCGGATGAGCCGTACCATAATGTGTTTCATTTGCGGGAAGACAGGAAAGGCACGCTCCTTATAGACGACATAGAAATACATTTTATTGAATTGCCCAAGATAGATCATACAGTCATCCCCGCTGAAGGCGGTCTGATTAACTGGTTATTGTTTTTGAAGGGAAAGGACGAAACCCATTGGGAGGTGCTGAGAATGAACGAGCCGGTTCTTAAAAAAGCCATGGATACCTTGCAATTCCTTAGTCAGGATGAGGAAGCCCGCAGAAAATACGAGGCCCGCCAGAAATTCCTGCTGGATGAGATTTCGCAAAGAGAGGGTGCGCTCACTGAGGGTTTCGCCAAAGGGGAAGCTGCAGGCATCAAGGCCGGAACCATTAAGGGCCTGAGAGAAGGCAGGAAAAAAGGCAGAGCCGAGGGCAGAATCGCGGGCATAAAAGAAGGCAAGATCGAAGGCAAGATCGAAGGAAAGATCGAAGGAAAGATCGAAGGCAAGATTGAAGGCAAGATCGAAGGAAAGATCGAAGGCATTCTGGAGGGCAAACTGGAAGTAGCGAGAAAGCTGCGTGCCATGGGGATGGATGATGAGGAGATACAGGCAGCAACCGGCCTTTCTGCAGAAGAGATAGAAACTATCATGCCTGTGGATTAACCTAGAAAATTGAAATGTAGAGGGTTGAGGTAATGTCTGACTCGGAAAAGAGTGCTGCGAAATTTAGTTGGATTTCCTCCCTCTAAATTTCTTCATCTTCATCATTTAGGTTAATTAGTCGGAAATACTCCCGCTATTTGGACGAAACCAGGCCTTTTGAATCCAATTCGGCATATTTAAGTGGAGATTTTCCCACTAGTATGAAAATTCCGGTAGTTGCTTGAGATTTAGAGGAGAAATTCCACTTAGCCTGGTCTAATCACACTCCCTGAAACTTTTTCCCTACAACGAATAATTAACAGGCCCCGAAATCATAAGCTAAGTGGTATAAGTAAAACAAGGTCAGCCCTCACAGGCTGGCTTTTTTGTGGTCTGACCCTGCTATAACTCGACAAAAAAACCTCAGGAACGCCTCCCAAGTTTAGACAGACTTTGAATACGAGACTTTCTATACTAATCATATCGTCCAAAAAAGAGAGCCTGCTCCTGCGGCTGGGGGGCAGCTGCGACTCTTAGGCAGGTGAATGCAATGGTAGTTTATATTGATTTGATTTTTGCTGCCAATCTGCTGATTGACGGAGTTCTTTTGTGGCTGACCGGCTGGCTTGTCAAAATGAAGGTCTCCTGGTGGAGGCTGGCCCTCTCCTCATTGGTTGGCGCGCTGTATGTAGTGATGATGTTCGTACCGGAGCTGTCCTTTCTGTATACCTTCCTCATTAAGTTCGGATTGTCAGTGATTATGCTGTGGATTGCTTTCGGATTCAGGAGCCTGCAAAGCTATCTTCGCGCACTGGGAGCTTTTTATATTATTAATTTTGCAGCGGCAGGGGGTATCGTGGGAGTTCATTATTTGCTGCAAAGCTCCGGCGACATTTGGAACGGTATTATGTTTACCTCTGCTGGAGGCCAAGCCCACCGGCTAAAAATCGGTTTCTGGTTCGTGCTTGCCTTTCTGCCCCTGGTTTTGTTCCTGTTTAAGCTTATTCATACTTCACGCATGCACAGGGAGCAGCTGGACACGTACATCGGCGAGGTGCTGGTGGAAATTGACGCAGTGAGCGTTATCTGTAAGGGACTGCTTGACACAGGCAACCGGCTGAATGACCCGCTGACCCGGATTCCGGTGATGGTCATGGAGGCATCGCTCTGGGAAGGCCATCTGCCGGCATCCTGGATCGGCAAGCTGACTCAGGGGGATGCGGACAAACTGCTGCTGGAGACGGACGGGCAGTCTTTTGCCTGGCAGGACAGAATGCGGCTGGTGCCATACAGGGGAGTTAACCGCGGGTCGTCTTTTATGCTGGCGCTGAAGCCTGATTTTGTAAGCATCAAGCTGGGAGAGGAAACCTATCAGAGTAGGAGAGTGCTGATTGGACTGGATGGAGGCACGCTGTCCGGGGACGGCGCCTACCGGGCGATTATACATCCGGACCTGATCCAGAAAGAACAGATGGCTGAAGCGGCGGTGTCCTGCTGAGCACGCTTGAGCGCCCTTCACAGCCGGATTAAGCGGACAACAGGTAGTGAACAGGCAGTTTTGTGTCAGCTCGAAAACAGGTCGGAAGAGGAACATCTCAGGGTAACTGTGCACTTCTTGGAGGAGGAACAATCATGGTCAAATGGAAGATTGCGCTGCAGCTGCAGTATTACCGTATGCTGTTTCTGCTGGGGCTTAAAAGCCAGGAAATCTATTATATCGGCGGAAGCGAGGCGCTGCCTCCCCCTTTAACGCGGGAAGAGGAAGAGTTTTTACTGAACCGGCTGTCCAGCGGGGATGCTGCTGTGCGGGCTATGCTGATTGAGCGCAACCTGCGGCTGGTGGTATACATCGCCCGTAAATTTGAGAATACAGGCATCAACATTGAAGATCTTGTCTCCATCGGTGCCATCGGGCTGATCAAGGCAGTCAATACATTTGATCCGGAGAAAAAAATAAAGCTCGCCACCTACGCCTCACGCTGTATCGAAAATGAGATTCTGATGTACCTGCGGCGTAACAGCAAGACCCGGAGTGAGGTCTCTTTTGATGAGCCGCTTAATATTGACTGGGATGGTAACGAGCTGCTGCTGTCGGATGTGCTGGGCACTGAAAATGATACCATTTACCGGAATATCGAGGAACAGGTGGACCGCAAGCTGCTGCAGAAGGCGCTGGAAAAACTTAGCGAGCGGGAGCGGCTGATCATGGAATTGCGCTTTGGACTGCGCGGCGGAGAAGAAAAAACACAAAAAGATGTGGCGGATCTGCTGGGCATTTCTCAGTCTTACATCTCACGGCTGGAGAAAAGAATTATCAAGCGGCTGCGCAAAGAGTTCAACAAGATGGTGTGAGGATCTGACGGGCAAGGAATAAAATGCCGGGCCGGGGAGATAATGTACATTAATGTTTCTCCTTGGGAGGTAAATCATCATGACCCGTAACAAAGTCGAGATTTGCGGTGTGGATACCGCCAAGCTGCCCGTTCTTACGAACGTGGAGATGCGGGAGCTGTTCACTTCGCTGCAGCAGCAGGGCGAGCGGTCCGCCAGAGAGAAATTGGTAAATGGGAACCTTAGACTTGTGCTTAGCGTCATTCAAAGGTTCAATAATCGGGGAGAGTTCGTTGACGATCTGTTCCAGGTAGGCTGCATCGGATTGATGAAAGCCATCGATAATTTTGATTTATCGCAAAATGTAAAGTTTTCCACCTACGCCGTACCGATGATTATCGGAGAGATCCGCCGCTATCTGCGGGACAACAACCCCATCCGGGTGTCACGCTCCCTGCGGGATATCGCGTATAAGGCGCTGCAGGTCCGTGACAGCCTGACCAACCAGAATTCGCGGGAGCCGACGATCTTCGAAATCTCCCAGGCGCTGGGTGTACCGAAAGAGGATGTAGTGTTTGCCCTTGACGCCATTCAGGATCCTGTCTCCTTGTTTGAGCCGATCTACCATGACGGCGGGGATCCGATTTATGTGATGGACCAGATCAGTGACGACAAGAATAAAGACGTGTCCTGGATCGAAGAGATTGCGCTGCGTGAAGCGATGAGAAAGCTGGGCCAGCGGGAAAAACGGATTCTCTCGATGCGTTTCTTTGAAGGCAAGACGCAGATGGAGGTTGCCGATGAAATCGGCATTTCCCAGGCACAGGTATCACGGCTGGAGAAATCAGCGATTCAGCAAATGCAAAAGCATGTAAAGTCATAGGCATGTCAAACAAATGAAACAGGGGTATCCTTAAGCGGCAGCAATCCGCGGGATACCCCTTTATATGTTGGCGGGGACTGATAAATATAGGTATGTAGCCAAGCCCGGAGTACATATATTGGATTATATGTCTTATTGTACAGGGGTGCTGAGGTGAACGAGGATTCGATCGGAGCGGGCAAAAAAATGAAAATTTCTGATTTTCAGACGAAGGATGTCATTAATATTGTCGATGGAAAACGGCTTGGACAAATCAGTGATTTGGAGCTGGACCTTCGCCGCGGCGTCATAGATGCCATTGTCGTTCCCGGGTTTACACGGTTTATGGGGCTTTTCGGAGGCGGAGCAGATCTGATCATTCCCTGGCGGAATATTGTCAAGATAGGTGCCGATGTCGTGCTTGTAAAAATAGAGGAGCCGAGGATGCCTCAGGGACAGGAAGAGCGTGAAACGATGTATCTGGAGCGGGGAGACCGCAGTGAAAGGCGCACTTATTAACAAGGGGCGCCTTTTTGACTGTGAACATACCCTCACTTTGTGGGGATTTTTATACTTGTGGTACACTTAGACAGAGGTGAAATTATGGAGCCATTTGTTCAAAAAGAAGAAACGCCTGCGCTGTTTCATATAGAGCCCTGGCGTTTAGAGCATAATAGGATTACTGCAGGTTTTACAGGAAGGCAAGGCGGCTTCGGCAAGGCCCCTTATGACAGCTTCAACTGCGCCTTTCATGTTGGTGACGAGCCGGAAGATGTGCTGAATAACCGGCGGAGACTTGCGGAGCGTCTTGGATTTACACTGGAAGCCTGGACCTGCGGTGAACAGACACATGGAAAAGAGATTGCAATTGTCACGGAGCGTGACCGCGGACGCGGCAGCCTGGACAGGACTTCGGCTTTCCAGTCCACCGACGGTCTGCTGACCAATGTGCCGGATGTGCTGCTCACATCCTTTTACGCAGACTGTGTGCCGCTGTATTTCTATGATCCTGTGAAGCGTGCCGCAGGTCTTGCGCATGCGGGCTGGAAAGGAACTGTTGCTGAAATTGCAGGCGCAATGGCCCGTAAAATGCAGGAGGTATACGGCAGCCGTCCGAAGGATATTCTTGCGGCAATCGGACCTTCCATAGGGGAATGCTGCTATGAGGTCGACGATTATGTGATGGATCATGTGCGCCGGCTGGAGGATACGCTGGGGGCGCAGGCTTTTGACGGAACCGGGCAGGTTCTCTACACCAAATCGGAAACCGATGACAGCAAAAGTATGCTTAACTTGAAAGAAATGAACCGACGCATTATGATTAAAGCAGGAATATTGCCGACTCATATCGAATGTACAACTTGGTGTACAAGCTGTAACCCTGATCTTTTCTTTTCATACCGCAAGGAGAACGGAATTACAGGCAGAATGACGAGCTGGATTGGAATAAAGGGGAGTTGAACGTTGGCTTTGACACTGCAGGACAGAATTTCAGATGTAAAGGAACGCGTAGCGAGAGCGTGTGCGGCAAGCGGAAGAGATGCACATGAAGTCAAAATCATTGCAGTGACAAAATATGTCTCGCTGAATACGGTATCCGCTGTGCTGGAAGCAGGACTTATGGATATCGCAGAGAGCCGCTGGCAGAATGCAGAGCATAAATGGAAAGCCCTTGGAGACAAGGGAACCTGGCATTTCATCGGTCATCTGCAGACCAATAAGGTGAAGGATGTTATCGGCAAATTTGAATATATACACTCTATGGACCGGTTATCACTGGCGCAGGAGCTGCACAAAAAGGCTGAAGCTGCCGGAATTACGGTAAAGGTATTCCTGCAGGTCAATATCTCGGGGGAAGACAGCAAGTTTGGCCTGAGTCCTGAAGCTGTGCCCCAGTTTCTGCGTGAAATAGCCGTTTATGACCGCGTGAAGGTCATCGGACTGATGACGATGGCCCCTCATGAAGAGGACCCGGAGCTTACCCGCCCGGTATTCCGCGGACTCCGTGAGCTGCGGGATGAGCTTAATCTGCTAGCTTTGACACCTGAGCCAATACAAGAGCTGTCGATGGGAATGTCGAATGATTTTGAAGTGGCGATACAGGAAGGAGCCACCCAGGTGCGCCTGGGAACGGTATTAGTAGGTCATGAGGAGGGAGACTGATGGGCGTAATGAACCGGTTTATGAGTTTTTTGGGCTTGCAGGAGGAAGAGGAAGTTGTTGAACGGGAGCAGATTACCCGTGAGGAGGAAGAGTTCGAACCCGCCCCTGTAGAAACCCGCAAAAATCAGCGGGCCAACGTCGTTAGCATCCATTCACAAAAAAATGTGAAGGTAGTCCTTTATGAGCCGCGTTCTTATGAAGAAGCTCAGGAAATAGCCGATCATCTCCGTTCCCACCGTACGGTGGTGATCAATCTGCAGCGGGTGCGCAATGACCAGGCTATGCGGATTATTGATTTTCTCAGCGGAACCGTTTATGCCCTGGGCGGAGGAATCTCCAAGATTGGGGGCAATATATTCATGTGCACACCGGATACCGTTGAAATTCAAGGGTCCATTACAGAAATCCTGGGTGACGATCAAGACTATAACAGAATGAGGTGATTGGGCTTTGCTGGAAATCTTTTCAATAATTGATATACTCTTTAGGATTTACTACTACATGATCATTTTCTATATACTTATGTCCTGGCTGCCTAATGTACGCGAGAACTTTATTGGGGAACTGCTGGGCAAGCTTGTAGAGCCTTATCTGTCGCCTTTCCGCAAGGTTATTCCACCGCTGTTCGGAACGATTGACTTCTCTCCGATTGTTGCGCTGTTTGTGCTTCAATTTGCAGTTACGGGCCTCAAGTCCATTGTGGCACTTCTGATCGGTTAAAATATGAAGAATGAACTTTACGGGCATTTTCATCCCGATGAACGTCAATTTGTGGACAAGGCCTGGGAATGGGTCACGAATGCCGGAGAATATCATGAAACCAAGCTGACTGAATTTCTCGATCCCCGCCAAGGGTATATTCTGCAAAGTCTCGTGAACCGTCATCCCGATGTGGAAGTGAGATGGGAGGGCGGTTCTGAGCGCGCGGAGCGGAAGAGGGCATTGATTGCTCCCGATTACCGTGACCTGACGGACGAGGATATGGAGCTGAAAGTGCTGGCCATTACGTCCGGAGAACAGAAGTTTCTGGATTTGGAGCATGGGGATTATATGGGGGCGATTCTCGGTCTTGGTATCAAAAGAGGAAAAATCGGCGATATCCATGTGCTGGAAGATGGCTGTCATGTAGTGGTAGCCGCGGATATCGCCAATTTTCTTGCCATGAATTTAACGGGAGTACACCGGGTTAATGTCAGTACGGAAATTCTGCCTCTCTCCGGCCTGCGCAGCAGTGAGGTCAAGCTGGAGACCATGGACCTTACAGTAGCCTCCCTGCGGCTGGATGGAATTGCAGCGGATGTTACCCGGTTAAGCCGGAGCAAAATTCTTGCACCGATCAAGGCCGGACGTGTCAGGGTGAACTGGAAAGTTGTGGAGGATCCATCGGCTGGTCTTAAAGACGGTGATGTCGTCTCCATTCAGGGCTTTGGACGTTTTAAGGTGCTAGAGATCGGCAGTCTGACCAAAAAAGGGCGGTACCGGGTTCAGGTCGGCAAATTTGTCTGAATCCGCAGCAGGAATCCTGAGTTCCTTGTCGAAATTGATTATCTCTAGGGAAGCAAACATTTTGAAAGCTGGACGCCGATACTTGTAGAAGAGGCGGATCCTGGAGCGGCTGACGGAATGAATCCCCGCCTTCCGCCTTATACTTGAAGTACAGTCTTTCTTCTTTGTCTGCCGGGACATTTTATGGTTCAGGGGCATAAGAGGTCCTAAATTTCTAGGAGGTGCACAGCATGCCATTAACGCCGCTCGATATACATAACAAGGAATTCTCCCGGAGAATCCGCGGTTATGATGAAGATGAAGTCAATGAATTTTTGGATCAGGTGATCAAGGATTACGAAAGTGTCATTCGTGAGAACAAGGAGCTGCAGAACCAGCTATTGTCGATTCAGGAGCGTCTGGACCACTTTGTAAATATTGAAGAAAGCTTGTCGAAGACGATTCTTGTCGCCCAGGAAGCTGCGGATGATGTGAAGAACAATTCCAAGAAGGAATCCCAGCTGATTATCAAGGAAGCGGAGAAAAACGCGGACCGGATCATTAACGAAGCGTTGTCCAAATCCCGCAAGATTTCGATTGAAACCGAAGAGCTGCGCAAGCAGGCATCGATCTACCGCACCCGTTTCCGGACACTGCTGGAAGCACAGCTGGAGCTGCTGTCCCAGGATGACTGGAATGCGCTGGAGAGCCGCGAAGTCAGCGAGAATCTGCTGTAGCTGCAGAAGGGATGCCAGAGGTGGCTATGGTACACCTCTATGTTGACATTTCTGCGGAAAACGTCTATAACTAGAACATATCTGTACAACTTTAATATGTATTCGATGACGGGACAAGTACGATAAGGTAACGTTCTCCAGAGAGTCGGTGATTGCTGCGAGCCGATCGTTCACGCCTTGCCGGAAGATCTTCCCCTAGAAGCTAAGCTGAAGCGATTTATTCGTGTGTAGGTTTACGCCGTCCGCCGGACGTTATCCCGGCCCGTGCCAGAACTTATGGTGCGGACTGAGATTGTGCTGAATACACTCCCCTTAAGGATGTGCTGCAGGCGCAGAATTAGGGTGGTATCGCGAGCGTCGTCTCGCCCCTTTGGGGCGGGACGACGTTTTTATTATGTATCTGTATCCCTTATTTTCTATCCCCCTAAATCCCCCTTCCAAGGGGGACCCCAAGGGCTGGCCGCCCTCTGGACACCCGCAACAAGTGCTCCGAGTGGGGATGGACGGTGGCGGACGGGGAAGGATTACTACGGCGGAAGGCGCGGCCCTTCTTAGGCTCCCCTGGCGGGTACGCCTGCGGGGCCTTAACCTTTAAAGACAAGATCAAAGACAAGATCAAAGGCAAGATCAAAGGCAAGGGCAACCCGGCCCAGTGCTGCCCTAACGGGATCGCGGGCCGGAGGCCCAAGATCAAAAGGCAAGGGCAAGATCAAAGGCAAGATCAAAGACAAGATCAAAGACAAGATCAAAGACAAGATCAAAGGCAAGGGGCAACCCGGCCCAGTGCTGCCCTAACGGGATCGCGGCCGGAGGCCCAAGATCAAAGGCAAGATCAAGGGCATAGGCAAAGGGCGAGGCAAAAGTGCGTTGAGTTAGGGAATCGAACAGCTGTTAAACGAAAGGAAGGATTGACCAACATGCAAAAAGTAGATGTCAGAGAAAAAGCGCGGGCCAGAGACGTCCGCATATTGAAGAAATGGAGCGATGAGAACACGTTCCGCAGATCGATGGAGAACCGTGAAGGCAAGCCAAACTACGTCTTCTATGAAGGACCGCCGACTGCAAACGGCGCGCCGCATATCGGCCACGTGCTCGGCCGGGTAATCAAAGACTTCATCGGCCGCTATCAGACGATGAAGGGCTTCCGCGTAGTCCGCAAAGCGGGCTGGGATACGCATGGCCTGCCGGTAGAGCTGGGCGTGCAGAAGAAGCTCGGCATCTCCGGCAAGCAGGAGATTGAAGAGTACGGCGTGGAGAAATTCATCAAGGAATGTAAGGCCAGTGTCTTTGGCTATGAGAAGCAGTGGCGCGAGTTTACGGAAGCAATCGGCTACTGGACCGATCTGGATAATCCTTATGTAACGCTGGATAACACGTACATTGAGAGTGTGTGGAACATCCTTGCTACGGTGCATGAGAAGGGACTGCTGTACCGCGGTCACCGCGTAAGCCCGTACTGCCCGAGCTGTCAGACTACGCTGAGCTCCCATGAAGTGGCTCAGGGCTATAAGACGGTTAAAGATCTGAGTGCAACCGCCAAGTTCAAGCTGGACGGCAGCGGCGATTATGTTCTGGCCTGGACGACAACCCCTTGGACCCTCCCGGCGCATATGGCGCTGGCCATGAACCCGGAGATGGATTATGTCCGCGCACAACAGGACAATGGGGTCTACATCCTGGCGAAGAATCTGGTGGAAGAGGTACTGAAGGGCGAGTACACAATCCTTTCAACACACAAAGGCTCCGAATTCATCGGCCAAAGCTACACTCCGCCGTTCAGCTTCATCAAGGCAGAGAAACAGAATGTAATCGTGGGCGCATCCTTTGTTACGGATTCCAGCGGTACGGGGATTGTGCATATGGCTCCGGCACACGGGGAAGATGACTACAAGACCTGCCGCGAAAACGGCATCAGCTTCGTTAACGTGGTTGACGCTTCCGGTAAGTATACGGATACAGTAAGTGATTTTGCCGGACGTTTCGTGAAGGACTGCGATCTGGATATCGTGAAGGTGCTGTCCGAGAGAGGTCTCCTGTACGGCAAAGAGAAATATGAGCACAGCTACCCGTTCTGCTGGCGCTGCGATACACCGCTGCTCTACTATGCAACAGACAGCTGGTTCATCAACACCACAGCGATCAAGGAACAGCTGGTTGCTAACAATAACAGTGTAGACTGGTACCCTGAGCATGTGCGTGAAGGCCGCTTCGGCAAATTCCTGGATGAGCTCGTTGACTGGAACATCAGCCGTAACCGCTATTGGGGCACGCCGCTGAATGTATGGGTCTGCCAGGATACAGGCAAGGAATTCGCACCGCACAGCATCGCCGAATTGAGAGCAATGGCGACGGAAGAGGTGCCTGAGGATATCGAGCTGCACAAGCCGTACGTGGACAGTATTAAGCTGCGCAGCCCGTTCAGCGAAGGCGGAGTGATGGTCCGTACCTCTGAAGTGATCGACGTATGGTTCGACAGCGGCTCCATGCCGTTTGCCCAAAGCCATTATCCGTTCGAGAATGAAGAGAATCTGAATGACCAGTTCCCGGCGGACATGATCTGTGAAGGAATTGACCAGACCCGCGGCTGGTTCTACAGTCTGCTTGCAGTCTCTACGCTGTTTAAGGGAGTGGCACCGTACAAGGCGGTTATCGCTACAGGACACATCCTGGATGAGAACGGCCAAAAAATGTCCAAATCCAAAGGCAATGTCATCGACCCTTGGGAGATCATGAACGAATACGGCACGGACGCCTTCCGCTGGGCGATTCTGTCCGACAGTGCGCCGTGGAATAACAAAAGATTCTCGCGCGGCCTGGTAGGAGAGACCAAATCCAAGGTTGTGGATACGCTGGTCAACACGCATGCGTTCCTGACCCTGTATGCCGGCATTGACGGCTACGATCCTGCAGATCACCCGTTCAAGGTTTCGGAGCACAAGCTCGACCGCTGGATTCTCTCCCGCCTGAACAGCCTGATTGTCGTAGTGGAAAAAGGCCTGGCTGTCAACGATTTCGTCAATTCGTCCAAAGCAATCGAGACCTTTGTGGATGAGCTGAGCAACTGGTACATCCGCCGTTCCCGCGACCGTTTCTGGGGCGCCGGACTGGGTGAAGAGAAGCTGGATGCTTACCGTACACTGACTCATGTGCTGCTGACGACAGCTGCGCTTGTAGCTCCGTTTATGCCGATGCTGGCTGAAGACATCTTCACGAACCTGGGCGGCGGGGAAAGCGTGCATCTGGTGGATTATCCGGCAGCCGACGAAAGTCTGATCGACCTTGAGCTGGAACGCGATATGGAAAGCGCAAGAGGCATTGTCGAGCTGGCCCGCAACGTGCGCAACGAGACCGGCATCAAGAACCGCCAGCCGCTGTCCGAGCTGATCGTCTCCATGGACCACGACTTTGATGTGGCGGATTATGAAGAGATCATCAAGGATGAGATCAATGTAAAGACCATCGTACTGGAGAACAGCGACAGCGGCTTTGTTGACTTTACATTGAAGCTGAACCTGAAGGTGGCAGGCAAAAAGTACGGCAAAAATGTCGGCTTCCTGCAGGGCTTCCTGAAAGGAATGGACAGTGACGCTACCCGCAAAGTGGTGCAAAATGGCGTAGCTGCAGTTGTGTCTCCTGATGGGGAGGAGCTGCAGATCACGTCCGAGGAGCTGCTTGTCGAGAAGCAGGCCAAACCTGGTTTTGCTGCCGCTTCCGGTTACGGGCTGACGGTTGCCCTGAATACTGAAATCACTCCGGAGCTGGAGCAGGAAGGCTGGGTGCGGGAAATTATCCGTGCAGTTCAGGATTACCGCAAACGCCTGGATCTTGCCATCGAGAAGCGGATCGCGCTTACGCTGCAGCTGGATGATGAGCTGAAAGCTGCAGTTACCGCCTTTGAACATGTACTGCGTGAGAATGTGCTTGTGACGACGGTTGATTTTGACGGAGACCACAGCTTTGAGACGGTGGACCTCAGCGGCAGAACGATCGGAATCTTTATCGGAGCCTAAGAAGAGGCCTTGTATTACCCGGCCCGAAATGGCATATACTAGCGGCATACGCAGATGCGTCCAGCTTCACTGAAGGGCGTATCTGCCGATGACAGGGTACAATGTACTGCTTTCAGGATGCCGTTGCTGCGAGAATGTGAGGATGAGGTGCAGACATCTTTATCATTTGGCGCAAAATGACGAGTCCCGTGTTCCCGGAGAACTGATCTCCCGGACCGGGCCTTGTTTGTTTTCAGCAGCTGTGCAAGTCATGCCGGGAAAGGAGCCGGAAATCGTGGTTGACCGGAAAGAAGAAGACAAAGGAACCGGAGTACACCCCGGTGAGAGGGGACAGGCCAAACCGCAGGAAGAAAAAATGGATGCCATTTACAGGGTGACAAACGGACTGGCCCAGCAGATGGAAAAGGCGCGGATCGCCGAATATACACAGCTGCTATTTTCGCCGTGGAGACTGATCGGACTGAACATTTTGTCAGGGGCGGCACGCGGACTGGGGATTGCGCTGGGCTTTACGTTTTTTGCGGCTACCATTATTTATCTGCTGCAGATGCTTGGGGCGCTTAACCTGCCGATCATCGGCGATTATATTGCGGATATTGTCCGGATCGTACAGCATCAGCTGGAGCTGAAGACGTTTTAGCTGTTGGCCGAAAATAAAAGGAGCAGCTCAAGGCTACTCCCTTCTTTTTTTATGGCCGGGATCCAGCAGGTAGCTGCCTTCCTCGGAATCCATGTAGTGGCGGTAGCTGGTCCCCTGCACAATAATCATATGATTACCGGCAATATCGGTGGCGACAAAATTTTCCCAGGGCTCGACGAAGCCTTCGGTTTCATCGGCCTCAATCTCCATATCGTTGTAGGAATCGATATTATTACCTTCAGCGAGCGCGGGAGAATTGGAGCTGCCCCAGCTTTCCACAATCTGCCAGGCGTCTTCACCGTCAAAGCCGTTATATTCCTCATGCTCGTCAAGACTGCTGCGGCCGAAAGGCGGGTTCAGGAACTCCTCCTCTGCCGGACGTGTAAAGGGTGCGCTCTGGCGTGGAGAATATTCTTTGCTGTACCTTGTGGCGGGGAGGGCAGACAGGCGTTCAAAAGGAATCGGCTGGCCGCTGGCGATACAGATCCCGTAGGTTCCTTCATCCATAGCTTTTAATGCCGCTTCAATGTCCGTAAGATCATGCTCTTCCCGCTCTACGAGGGAGATATCAATGGAACGGTTGTACAGATCTGTAGCCACATCACCGGGATGGTTGTCAATTTCGGACAGTTCACCGGTCGTATCGCGCATGGATTCCTGCAGTCCGTGAAAATCATTGGAATGCAGTCTGCGGATAATCTCCTCCCGCTCCTGCAGAAGAGCTTCGCGCAGGTGGGAGAGCTGCTGTGGGGTCAAATGGCTCATGGAATATGCTCCTTTCAGATGCTTTTGGGAGATCGTGGCCGCCTGCCGGCGGATGCCCGGTTTCTTCTTAGGTAGCTTGGCCCGGGAGAGTCCTTTTTAGCGATGGAAAATAGTGCCCCGGTCCGCGTTTTGCGAAAGTCCTGCAATAGACGTGTTCTTGAGGCCTGTGCTACAATATACAAGTCTTTATACAGTATTTGTACCGCTTGAGCAGCGGGAAAAATAAGAACGGAGTGACAACTTCTGTGGTGTACTATCTGATTGCGCTAATTCTGTTTTTGATCGACCAGGGTACCAAATATGTGATTGCTACGCGGATGGAGCTCGGTGAGCAGATTCCGGTGATCAAGGACTTCTTCATCATCACGTCCCACCGCAATCGTGGAGCCGCTTTCGGAATACTTCAAGGGCAGCAGTGGTTCTTTATTATTGTTACAATTGTTGTTGTCGGCGGTATTGTCTGGTATCTCAATAAGACCAAAGGCACCCGCAGGCTGCTGCCTACCGCACTTGCACTGGTGCTTGGCGGAGCTGTGGGCAATTTCCTGGACCGTCTGCTGACCGGTGAGGTCGTGGATTTTCTGATGTTCAATTTCGGCAGCTACACCTTCCCGATTTTTAATGTGGCGGATTCCTGTATTGTCATCGGGGTTGGACTGATCATCCTGGACACACTGCTGGATATGAAGGGCGGAGAAGAGATTACCGAGGTCAAAGAATCAAAGGAAGTAAGAGAAGGGAATGAATGATTTGAATAAAGACGTCAATGAGCAGGCGGCAGCATCAGCCTACGAGGAAGAACGGGACGTCACGGAATGGACAGTTGCCGCAGAGAACGCCCGCGAGCGGATTGATAAATACATTACGGAGTCCTGGGAAGAGGAGGTTTCACGGTCCCAGGTGCAGCTGTGGATCAGCGGAGGACATGTTACTGTTAACGGGGCACCAGTCAAAGCGAACTACAAGCTCTCCGAAGGCGATGTTGTTGCCGTGACTGTACCTGAGCCTGAAGTTACCGATCTTATCCCGGAGAACATCCCGCTTGAAGTGGTCTATGAAGACAGTGATGTGATTGTCGTGAATAAACCGCGCGGTATGGTCGTGCATCCGGCTGCCGGGCATCCTTCAGGTACACTGGTCAATGCATTGATGTACCACTGCAAAGACCTGTCAGGCATTAACGGCGAGATCCGTCCGGGGATTGTGCACCGGATCGACAAGGATACCTCCGGACTGATTATGGCCGCCAAAAATGACGCCAGCCATGCGTCACTGGCCGCCCAGCTCAAGGAGCACAGCGTAACCCGCAGATACATAGCTGTGGTGCACGGCAATCTGTCGCATGACAAAGGAACAGTGGATGCACCGATCGGCCGTGATCCGCATGACCGCAAGCTGTACACTGTAACCGAGAAGAACAGCAAACGGTCCGTGACCCATTTTACCGTGCTGGAGCGCTTTGGTGACTCTACACTGCTGGAGCTGCAGCTGGAGACGGGGAGAACCCATCAGATCCGTGTGCATATGAAATTTATCGGGCATCCGCTTGTTGGGGATCCGGTATACGGGCGCAGCAAGGGCCTCACTATGAACGGACAGGCTCTGCATGCTGCAGTATTGGGATTTGTGCATCCTTCGACAGGTGAATATATGGAGTACAGTGCACCGCTTCCGGCAGATATGGAAGATGTGCTGTTTACGCTGCGCAGCAGATAAGTACAAATGAAGTGATTATAAATCCATGGTTTTAGGGGACTTTTTGCGGCATAGTTAGAACATGGAAAAGAAAAAAATCCAGGAGATGAGAACTAAGCCATGAGTATTGAACAATATCAGCAAACTTATATTCAATCTAATTTTGCTGACCGCATCGGCGGAGCGAACTACGGCAAAGACACAGCTATCTACAAATTCGAGAAAATCAAACGTGCCAAAGCATCGGCAAAGCAGGATTTTCCTAACATTGAATTGATCGATATGGGCGTAGGCGAGCCTGACGAAATGGCCGATGAAGGCATTGTCGCCCAGCTGGCAATTGAAGCCTCCAAAGAAGAAAACCGCGGATACGCCGATAACGGGATTCCTGAATTCAAAGCGGCAGCGGCTGCATATCTGAAGGAAGTCTTCCAGGTGGACGGTATTGACCCTGTAACAGAGGTTGTCCATTCCATCGGTTCGAAGCCGGCGCTGGCTATGCTGCCGTCCTGCTTCATCAATCCGGGAGACATCACAATCATGACAGTGCCTGGCTACCCTGTACTGGGTACACACACCAAATATCTGGGTGGACAAGTCTACACGGTTGAACTTAAGAAAGAGAACAACTTTCTGCCTGACCTGAACTCCATCCCTGAAGATATCGCCCGCAAAGCGAAGCTGCTGTACCTGAACTATCCAAATAACCCTACGGGTGCAAGTGCAACGCCTGAGTTCTTCAGCGCAGTTGTGGAATGGGCCAAAAAATATGATGTTGTCGTTGTCCACGACGCTCCGTATGCAGCCCTGACTTATGACGGTGTGAAGCCGCTGAGCTTCCTGTCCGTGCCTGGTGCAAAGGATGTGGGTATTGAGCTGCACTCCCTGTCCAAGTCCTATAACATGACAGGCTGGAGAATCGGATTCGTTGCCGGCAACCCGCTGATTGTGAAAGCGTTCAGTGATGTGAAGGACAACAATGATTCCGGTCAATTTATCGCGATCCAAAAGGCTGCAGCTTACGGTCTCGAGCATCCTGAGATTACCGAAGCGATTGCCGCCAAATACTCCCGCCGCCACAACATGCTGGTTGACGCGCTGAACAGCCTGGGCTTCAAAGCCGAAAAGCCGAAGGGTTCGTTCTTCCTCTATGTAGCAGCGCCAAAAGGCGTTAAAGGCGGACGCCGGTTCGAGTCCGGAGAAGACTTCTCGCAGTTCCTGATCCGTGAGAAGCTGATCTCCACTGTGCCATGGGACGATGCCGGTCCATTCGTACGTTTCTCCGTTACTTTCGTTGCCAAAGGCGAGGAAGAAGAGAAGCGTGTCATTTCTGAAATTCAGAGACGTCTGAGCGACGTTGAATTTGAATTTTAATTAACGCTATAGAAGAAGCCGCTGCAGAGAAGTCTGCGGCGGCTTTTTTTGCTGCTATAGAGGAAGTTATTTATTCAATAAGAATTCAACTACCGGGTATGAAATAAGGTGGCGGTCATGGTACAGTGCGGCGGTGGCTTCCGGCCGGGTGCTGAGGACGCTTTTTTGCAGCATGGCTGCCTGAAAATCCCGTTCCAAAGCGCCATTATAAGTAAACGTAACACAGTGCTCTACTGCAAACCCTGCCACAATAACGAATCCCACATTCTGACTGCGCAGCAGCTGCTCTAAATCGGTTTGCCAGAAGGCATTGGAGTACTGCTTCATCACCCGGATATCCTGCGGATCTACGGTGATTTCCGGAATGACCTCCCGGACTGCCGGATCAGCATCACCCCCGGCGCCTTCCATATCCTGAATATGCACGACCAAATGCCCTTTTGAACGGAGCAGCCCCGCCACGTGGTTAATATACTCGCAGGCCTCAGCCACTTTCAGCTCTTTCATCAGATCATGCATAAAAATGTTCTGCATATCCACAATCAGCAAAGCGGTTTTCAATATGCCGTTTCCTCCTAAGATGAATAGTATCCCTTAATTCTAAGCGGAGGGGCAGCTGCATTCCAGAGAAAAGATGCTTTTAATTGTTTTCTCCTGCTCAGCTGTAAGCTCCCCGTAAGCTCCCCGTAAGCTCCCCGGAAACTCCTCGTAGCTCCCCGTACCCGTAAGCTCACTTTTTCTTTGCAGACGGGCGGTAGGCTATGCTGTGAAATTTATTAATATAGCGGAACAGGGACTCCCCGTTATCCTGGACAGTAATGTGCTGATCCAGCGGCTTCAGCATGGCCTGATACGGCTCCGGCACCCAGATATACTGATGTACATAAGGAGTCAGAATAAAGCCGTTCTTTTCCCAGAAATGAATGCGCCGATTATGAGTCTCCGAGTCCCCCGATTCCGCTTCAATGATGACACCCTGAACGCCATGATCTTTTACCGCCCAGTCTATAATCAGCTCCAGAAAAGAGGTACCGGCGCCCTTGCCGCGCATTTCTTCGCTGACAGCCAGATAGTCGATAATAAGCCGCTTGTTGTTCCCCTCAGGAACGATTCCTGTCACAGCCATCGCTGTCACTTGTCCATCCGAGAGTCCGGCGTGCAGGTATGCAATTTCCCGGTCCAGCATGCTGCGCAGAATCCGTTCCGGTTTGGCCCCGCTGGGGAAAGCTTCACGGTACACCGGTTCAATGGACGCCCACAGGCTGTCATCCCAATGTGCAGTTGTTATAAGCTCCATATTCATCATCTAGTCGCCTCCGGTTTTATCATAGCAGAGCAGAAAGAAAATTTCCCGCTACACAGATAATATGACATACAGCTGTCCATTTCAGATTGCTAAACTGTTACTGTACATTTAATAAAAGGGGGGCCTGTGGTGAAGATCGATTTTAAAAAAACAGAGAAAGAACTGTATCAGCCCAAAAATATTCCCGGTGTAATCGATGTGCCTGCAATGACCTTTATTCAGCTGGACGGACAAGGGAATCCAAATGATACGGAGGGGGAGTACTATCAGGCGGTGGAAGCGCTGTACGCTTTGTCCTATGCGATCAAAATGTCTCCCAGAAGTGGTCCCGCGCCACAGGGATTTTTCGACTATGTAGTCTCTCCGCTGGAAGGATTATGGTGGCAGAAAGGTATTCAGGGGGTAGACCTGAGCAAGAAAGACTCATTCTGCTGGAAGGCCATGATCCGTCAGCCGGATTTTGTGGACGCAAAGGTTTTTGCTGCTGCCGTTGAAACGGTGAGCCGTAAGAAGCCGCTGCTTAATGTATCCAAGGCCAGACTGGCTGTATTTACGGAGGGATTATGCGTGCAGTGTATGCATATAGGCAGCTATGACGACGAACCGGCAACGGTTGCCAAAATGAATAGTTATATATCCGAACAGGGGCTGTTCTGCGATCTGTCAGAGATCAGGCATCATCATGAGATCTACCTCTCCGATCCGCGAAAAACAGAGCCGGCGAGGCTGAAAACTATAATTCGGCATCCTGTTCGGCGCAACCTATAAGGACTTCAACTGCCGGCCCTATCTGGTAAACAGGTTACACGTTGTTATAAGGTGTGCTTTATTCTTGGCCATTAATGGGTTGTATGAGTTGAGCCGGCGTTTTTTGCCGCTGATGTCTGTTAGGCGGATGCCTACCATCTAAATGGATTTTCTCCATGTAATTTCATTATTTCGTGTGATTAGCGGTAAGTAGTGGGAATTCCTCCACCTATTTCGGCCCAAACACTCCTCAGTGAAGGATTTTGGGATAATTAAATGGAGGTTTTCCAGCTAATATTGAATTTTCGTTGTTTGCTGAAGAATGAAGTGGGGAATTTCCCGCTAGATTGGTGAGCATACGCCAAGGACACTAGTCAACCATATGAAACGCAACGCTCTGCCTTGCAGCGTTAAGTCTCTTACTACCCACTCCTCAAACTGGGGGAAGTTTCATTGTTAGGTGGAAGCGCGGAGGGGATTTTGGAACTGTAGGAGCGATAGCGTCCGCCTTTGTCTCCGGATTTATTCCGCGATGCGGACTAATTCAGATAAATCTGGAGACAACAGCGGCCGGAAGTCCAAAATCACCGCAGCAGCGAACATCACCTAACAAGCCCTTACCCTCCTCATCCGCCAAGAAAATTTTTCCGGTTTGACACCCGCCACAACATCTGTCATAATCCTCTTAAATGAATATGCGCCTTTAAATCAGTCCCGTGAGGCTGGCAAGGTAACGTGAATCGAGGTTCGCGACATTTCAGGAGGAATCTCTCTGCGGAGAGAGGGCCTTTTTATGCGCGCGGACACGCCATCTTTTTGAATCTGCGGATTTCACTCCTTGCCTGCTTCGGGCAAGGAGTTTTTTGTTTTCCGGGGAACTTGGACAGGCGCGGACAAGCAGGAGGATGACGGGATTATGTTTACTGAGAAAAATGTCATTATGGATGAAACGGCGATTCGCCGGGCGCTTTCACGCATTGCACATGAAATTCTGGAGAAGAACAAGGGGATCGAGAACTGCCTGCTGGTCGGCATCCGCACCCGCGGGGTGTATCTGGCACAGCGGATCGCGGAACGCATCAAGGAAATTGAAGGCGTCGAGATCCCGTACGGTGAGCTGGATGTCACTCATTACCGGGATGACCGCGAAGGCGGCGGGGAGAACCGGGAAGAAATGGACCGGGCTGCGGTACTGGGTAATCTGACACTTCCGGAAGGCACCAGCGGCATTCACGACAAAAAAGTGATTTTGTTCGATGATGTCCTCTACACCGGACGGACGATCCGCGCGGCAATGGATGCACTGATGGACTGCGGACGGCCAAGAATGATCCAGCTGGCTGTACTGGCTGACCGCGGACACCGGGAGCTGCCCATCCGTCCGGACTATATCGGCAAGAATGTTCCTACCTCCAGACATGAGCAGATCGAAGTGGCGCTGACCGAATTCGACGGCAAGGACGAGGTTTACATTATTTCAAACCGGGAGGAACGATAACAATGATGACGGCAACCAAGGTGAAGGAACGCAGTCTGCTGGGGATAAAAGAACTGGACCGTACGGAGATCAGCCAGCTTTTGAACAGAACAGCTTACTGGGACAATCAGCAGGAGAAACTTACACCGGTTCTGAGATCGCGATTTGTTGCCAACATGTTTTTTGAGAACAGCACACGCACCCGGTTTTCCTTTGAAATGGCCGAGAAGCGCTTAGGGGTTCAGGTGCTGAATTTTACGGCTGCAGCTTCCAGTGTAGAAAAAGGCGAGTCGATCTACGACACTGTACGGACTCTGGAGTCCATGGGGATCGATGCCGGAGTTGTGCGTTTGAAGCCTGCGGGTGTACTGCAGCAGCTGGCGGAGAAAGTATCCATCCCGCTGATCAATGCCGGAGACGGCAACAATGAACATCCGACACAGGCGCTGCTGGATCTGTATACGATGAACAAACATTTTGGTGGGCTGAAGGGTCTTACCGTATCAATTATCGGGGACATTATGCACAGCCGCGTAGCACGCTCGAACCTCTGGGCGCTGACCAAAATGGGTGCCAAAGTGCAGTTCTGCGCTCCGGAAAATATGAAAGCCCCCGAGCTTGCTGCCTACGCTCCGTATGTGACCATTGCCGAGGCGCTGAAAGCAGATGTGGTCATGATGCTGAGAGTGCAGCTGGAGCGGCATGCCTCAGGGATTCTGCAGTCTGCAGAAGAGTACCGGAAGCAGTTCGGGCTTACAGAAGAGCGGGCAGCCAAGCTGGATAAAAAGACAATCATTATGCACCCTGCACCGGTGAACCGGAATGTGGAAATCGACGATGCGGTAGTGGAGAGCAGCCAGTCCAGGATTTTCCCGCAAATGGCTAACGGGGTGCCGGTACGCATGGCCGTGATCGAGCGGGCGCTGTCCTAAAAACCTGACATAAAAAAGATTAATATTTATACACAAACATGAATTTTTATTATATAATAACTACGAAGCTTGCGGCTGCGGCCTGTAGGCAAAAGGAGAGACATGACAGTGATTATCAAAAACGCTAGCGTGCTCGGCACAGACGGCCAGCTGGAACGTAAACATATTGTCATTCAGGACGGTGTTATCTCGGCCATCACGAGTGAACTTGAAACGGTGGACGGAACAGAAGAAGTTATAGAAGCCGAAGGCAAGCTGCTCATTCCGGGACTGATCGATATGCATGTCCATCTGCGCGAGCCGGGGTTCGAACATAAGGAGACTGTGGAGACGGGAGCGCGTTCGGCTGCCAAAGGCGGATTCACCACAATCGCCTGTATGCCTAACACCCGCCCGGTAACGGACACTCCTGAAATCGTACAATTTGTAAAAGATAAAGCGCGCGAAGCCGGACTGGTCAAAGTACTGCCCTACGCAGCCATTACGAAGAACGAGCTGGGACGTGAGCTGACCGATTTTGCCGCGCTAAAAGAAGCCGGAGCGATCGGATTTACTGACGACGGCGTAGGCGTACAGACCGCCCAAATGATGAAGGATGCCATGAAGCTGGCGGCCGGCCTGGATATGCCGGTGATCGCTCACTGCGAGGATGATTCACTGGTTGAAGGCTGTGCGGTGAATGAAGGTACCTTTGCCACCAAGCATGGTCTCAAGGGAATCCCGAACGAGTCGGAAGCCATCCACGTGGGCCGGGACATTCTGCTCGCGGAAGCGACAGGCGTACACTACCATGTGTGTCATGTCAGCACAGAGCAATCTGTGCGGCTGATCCGCCAGGCCAAACAAATCGGCATCAAGGTTACTGCAGAGGTTTGTCCGCATCACCTGCTCCTCTCGGAAGAAGATATTCCGGGCATGGACGCCAACTGGAAAATGAACCCGCCGCTGCGCTCCCGCCGCGACGTGGAAGCCTGCATCGAAGGTCTGCTGGACGGCACGATCGACATCATCGTAACGGACCATGCACCGCATAGTGAAGAAGAGAAAGCTAAGGGCATGCAGCTGGCACCGTTTGGTATCGTCGGCTTTGAGACGGCCTTCCCGCTGCTGTACACAGCTTTTGTAGAAACAGGTAAATGGGATTTGTCGCTGCTGGTGCAGCGGATGACGGCTGACCCGGCCCGCGTGTTCCGGCTCAATACCGGCAGTATGGCGGTAGGAGCGCCTGCCGACTTAACACTGATTGATCTGTCGCAGGAAAAGGAAGTGGACCCGAAGACATTTGCCAGCAAAGGGCGCAATACTCCTTTTGGCGGATGGAAGCTTAAGGGCTGGCCGGTTATGACTTGGGTTGACGGCAAGAACGTATGGAATGAACAGTAAAAGCCCGGGACTTCCGGGATAAAAGACATAGGAATCAGACTACAGAAACAAGAAGGAGTGGAAGGTAATGCAGGCGAGATTGCTGCTACAGGACGGAACATTATTCACAGGCACCGCTTTTGGCGCTGAGGGCGAAATGACAGGTGAGGTTGTGTTTAACACAGGGATTACAGGATATCAGGAGGTGCTGTCGGACCCTTCATACTGCGGGCAGATCGTTACGATGACGTATCCGCTGATCGGAAACTACGGCATCACCCGTGATGACTTTGAATCCGTGCGTCCTTTTGTACATGGCTTTGTCGTCCGCCGGCATGAGGAAGTTCCAAGCAACTGGCGCGCAGAGTACAGTGTGGATGACCTGCTGAAGGAGTACGGCATTCCGGGAATCAGTGAGATCGATACACGGATGCTGACCCGCATTATCCGCCACTACGGAACGATGAAGGCCATCCTGACCACTTCCAATAAACGTGTAGAAGAGCTTATGGAAATGATGGGCGACACTACCATTGAGGAGCTGCGCAATCAGGTAGCCCGCACATCCACAACCAAAACCTACAGCAGTCCAGGAACCAAAGAGCGGATCGTGCTCGTCGATTACGGCGCGAAGACCGGTATCCTGCGCGAGCTGAACAGCCGCGGCTGTGATGTAGTGGTTGTACCGCACGATGTGACAGCAGATGAGATCCGCCGGCTGAACCCGGACGGCATACAGCTGTCCAACGGTCCGGGGGACCCGAAAGACGTGCCTTATGCTGTAAATACGATTTCCGAGCTGCTCGGTGAATATCCGATCTTCGGCATCTGCCTTGGACATCAGCTGTTCGCGCTGGCTTGCGGAGCAGATACAGAGAAGCTGAAATTCGGCCACCGCGGCGGCAACCATCCTGTGAAGGAGCTGGAGAGCGGACGCTGCTTCATTACTTCGCAGAACCATGGCTACACCGTCAATGAGGAATCTGTGAAGAGTACAGAGCTTGAAGTAACCCATATCAACAATAACGATAAGACCATCGAAGGTCTGAAGCATAAGCATTATCCTGCATTTTCGGTGCAGTACCATCCGGAAGCTGCGCCGGGACCGCATGACAGCAGCTATTTGTTCGACCGTTTCCTGCAGATGATTGCGGAACACAAGGCAAAGCTGCCTGCCGGCTCACGCCAGGCCCAGCTTGCTGCCAATGCCAGAATCACGGCACCCAAACCTACTGCGAAGCTTGAAGCCGTGAAAGGAGCTCTATAACATGCCAAAGAACAATAAACTCAAAAAAATTCTCGTCATCGGCTCCGGTCCGATTGTCATCGGCCAGGCCGCTGAATTCGACTATGCCGGAACCCAGGCCTGCCAGGCGCTGAAAGAGGAAGGTGTAGAGGTTGTGCTGATCAACAGCAATCCGGCCACCATCATGACAGATACAAATATGGCTGACAAAGTATACATCGAACCGATTACCCTGGATTTCGTGACCGGCATTATCCGCCAGGAACGTCCGGACGGTTTGCTGCCGACGCTCGGCGGCCAGACCGGTCTGAACATGGCTGTGGAGCTGGCCCGTGCAGGCGTACTGCAGGCAGAGAACGTGAAGCTGCTCGGTACACAGCTTGAGTCCATCGAAAAAGCCGAAGACCGCGACTTGTTCCGTGAACTGATGCGCGAGCTGGAGCAGCCGGTTCCGGAGAGCACGATTATTACTACAGTGGAAGAAGCGATGGATTTTGCCAAAGAAATCGGCTTCCCGCTGATCGTCCGCCCTGCTTACACTCTTGGAGGTACAGGCGGCGGAATCTGTGACACGGAAGAAGAGCTGCGCGAAACGGTAAAAGCCGGGATCCGCTACAGCCCGATCGGCCAGTGTCTGGTGGAGAAAAGCATCGCCGGCATGAAGGAAGTCGAATATGAAGTCATGCGTGATGCGAACGACAACTGTATCGTAGTCTGCAACATGGAGAACTTTGATCCGGTTGGCGTCCATACGGGCGACAGTATCGTAGTAGCACCGAGCCAGACGCTGTCTGACCGTGAGTACCAGATGCTGCGCAGTGCTTCGCTGAAAATTATCCGTGCGCTGAATATCGAAGGCGGCTGTAACGTACAGTTCGCGCTGGATCCGCACAGCTATCAATATTATGTTATTGAAGTCAATCCGCGTGTAAGCCGCTCCTCGGCCCTGGCCTCCAAAGCGACCGGTTACCCGATTGCCAAGATGGCAGCCAAAATCGCCCTGGGTTATACCCTCGACGAAATCGTCAACCCGGTTACCGGCCAGACTTATGCCTGCTTTGAGCCAACACTCGATTATATTGTGAGCAAAATCCCGCGCTGGCCATTCGACAAGTTCACTTCGGCGAACCGCAAGCTGGGCACCCAGATGAAAGCCACCGGTGAGGTTATGGCGATTGGCCGTACCTTTGAAGAGTCGATTCATAAAGCTGTCCGTTCCCTGGAGATCGGTGTACACCGCTTCCGCCTGCCGGGAGCCGAGCTGCTTGAAGACAGCGTGCTGCGCACCCGTCTGGCCAAAGCGGACGATGAACGTCTCTTCCTGATTGCCGAAGCGTTCCGCCGCGGGTACGGCCTGCAGGACATCCAGGACATTACTAAGGTAGACTGGTGGTTCCTGTCCAAGCTGGAAGGTCTGGTGAACTTTGAGGATGTGCTGAGAAGCGAAGAGACCTTGAGTGCTGAGACGCTGTATCAAGCGAAACGGAAAGGCTTTACAGACCGTGCGATCGCTGAGATCCGTGCCGAGGGACGTCCGGGCGGAGCACAGACGAAGGAAGCGGATGTACGCGCACTGCGCCTGCAGCAGGGACTTACTCCGGTCTTCAAGATGGTAGATACCTGCGCAGCAGAGTTCGAGGCCACAACACCTTACTACTATTCGACCTACGAGACCGAAAATGAAGTAACCTCGTCAGATAAGCAAAAAGTCGTCGTGCTGGGCTCCGGACCGATCCGGATCGGCCAAGGGATTGAATTTGATTACTCCACAGTGCATGCGGTCTGGGCGATCCAGAATGCAGGTTATGAGGCTGTAATTATCAACAACAACCCTGAAACGGTGTCGACAGATTTTAATACATCCGACCGGCTGTACTTTGAGCCTTTGTTCTTTGAAGATGTCATGAACGTAATTGCCCAGGAGAATCCGATTGGAGTTATCGTCCAGTTCGGAGGACAGACAGCCATTAACCTTGCTGCTCCTCTGGCGGCTGCCGGAGTCAACATTCTGGGCACCAGCCTGGACAGCATCGACGAAGCCGAGAACCGCAAGAAATTCGAAGCACTGCTGGCCCGTCTCGATATCGCTCAACCGAAAGGCAAGACGGTAACCAATGTGGATCAGGCTGTAGAAACTGCACAATCGCTGGGATATCCGGTGCTTGTGCGTCCTTCTTATGTACTGGGCGGCCGGGCGATGGAGATTGTCTATAACGATGCCGAACTCATGAGCTACATGGTGGAAGCCGTCAAAATCAATCCGGAGCATCCGGTGCTGATCGACCGTTACATGCTGGGCAAAGAGGTTGAAGTCGATGCCATCTGTGACGGTGAAACAGTAGTGATTCCGGGAATCATGGAGCATGTGGAGCGCGCAGGCGTTCACTCCGGTGACTCCATCGCCGTATACCCGCCGCAGTATCTGGATGAGGGTCTGAAAGCGAAGATTGCCGAAATCACCATCAAAATCGCCAAAGAACTGAAAACAATCGGACTGGTCAACATCCAGTTTGTTATCTACCAGAATGAAGTTTATGTCATCGAAGTCAATCCGCGCTCCTCGCGCACCGTTCCTTTCCTGAGCAAGGTGACAGGCATTCCAATGGCTAACCTGGCGACCAAAGTCATTCTCGGCAGCAAGCTGGCTGAGGAAGGTTATACAGAAGGACTGTGGCCTGAAAGCGACTATGTATCGGTAAAAGTTCCGGTGTTCTCTTTTGCCAAGCTGCGCAGAGTTGAGCCTACCCTGGGACCTGAAATGAAATCAACCGGGGAAGTGATGGGCCGCGACAAGCTGTACGCCAAAGCCTTGTACAAAGGCCTGATCGGCGCCGGAATGAAGATTCCGGCATCAGGAGCCATCATTGTCACTGTAGCGGATAAAGATAAAGCAGAAGCTGTTGAGCTGATGAAAGGCTTCCATGCAATGGGCTACAAAATCATCGCTACAGGCGGTACGGCGCAAGCTCTTGAGCAAGCGGGCCTGAACGTGATGAATGTCAACAAGCTGGATGAAGGCGAGCCGACGATTCTTGATCTGATTCGCGGAGGCCAGGCTAACTTTGTCTTCAATACCTTAACTAAAGGCAAAACACCTGAGCGCGACGGATTCCGCATCCGCCGGGAAGCGGTAGAGAACGGGGTTGTGTGTATGACTTCCCTTGATACCGTAACGGCACTGCTGAGAATGCTGCAGACCATCAACTTCTCTTCACAGTCCATGCCGGCTTTCGTCGGCCAATAACATAAGAGTTTTTTTGCACGGTGTACAGGGACGGTTTGCGTTATGCGCAGACCGTTCCGCTGTGCCCGGGGCATACAATCCGTAGTCGGAGCAGACTTTATAACACATAGATGCAGATTATGCTGTGCGGTCAGCTGCACAGGTTAGGAGCGGATGAAATGGTACAAGGTGAGGAACAGCAGCTGGAACAGGGAAAGCCGCAGCTGCCGGAGCACGACAATATTGGACTGATCGAGAAGCGTAATGAGATGGCGGGACGGCTGATGATCGCCCTTGATTATCCTGACGTGGATAAAGCAAGAGAACTGATCGGGAAGCTGGAAGGCATACCGTGCTATATGAAGGTGGGAATGCAGCTGTTCTACGCTGCAGGTCCTGCATTCGTCAAAGAGCTGAAGGAACGCGGTTATTCTGTATTCGTTGACGTCAAAATGCATGATATTCCTAACACGGTCCGCGGCGGGGCCGAAAGCCTGACGATGCTTGGCGTTGACATGTTCAACGTGCATGCCTCCGGCGGCTCTGCCATGATGGCAGCGGCGCTGGACGGGGCAGCCAAAGCCGTCAGCCTGCATCCTGCGCTGCATATGCCGCTTATTATCGCAGTCACACAGCTGACCAGCACCAGTCAGGACGTGATGAACGAGGAGATTGGCATCACTGGCTCTGTAGCGGATACAGTAGTGCGCTACGCCAAGCTGGCGGCTGATTCCGGCCTCCATGGCGTGGTAGCTTCACCCCAGGAGTCTGCAGCTATTGCAGCCGCCTGCGGTCCTGCATTCCGCACGATTACTCCAGGTATCCGTCCGGCCGGTTCCTCAATGGATGACCAGTCCCGGGTAATGACACCTGGACAAGCTATCCGTCAGGGAAGCCACTACCTCGTAGTGGGCCGGCCGATTACAGCTGCACCGGACCCGCGTCAGGCAGCACTGAATATAATTGAGGAGATGATACAAGCATGAGTACTTTATCCAATCCAAGTGAACAGGTTGCTAAATATCTGCTGGAGATCGGAGCAGTTGCACTGCGGCCGCAGGACCCTTTTACCTGGACTTCCGGCATCAAATCGCCGATCTATTGCGATAACCGTCTGACCCTGTCTTTTCCGGTGGTTCGGGGGTACATCGCCAGCGGCTTTGCGGAGCTGGTTAAGGCCAGCTATCCGGATGCTGAAGTTATTGCCGGGACGGCAACTGCCGGCATTCCGCATGCTGCGTGGGTAGCAGACAAGCTGAACCTGCCGATGGCTTATATCCGCGACAAAGCCAAGGGACACGGCAAGCAGAACCAGATCGAAGGGATCATCACTCCCGGCCAGAAGGTCATCGTGATCGAGGATCTGATCTCCACCGGCGGCAGCTCCATAAAGGCTGCACAAGCCGTTCAGGAAGCCGGCGGCGAGGTGCTGGCTGTACTGGCTATTTTCAGCTATGAGCTGGACCGTGCGGCTGAAGCATTCGCCACAGCAGGCGTACCGCTGCAAAGCCTCTCCAACTACAGTACATTAATTGATGTGGCACTGGCTCAAGGCACCATTGCCGAGACCGATGTCGAGCTGCTGCAATCCTGGCGTAAAGATCCGGCTGCGTTTGGCGTTTAAACGAAGTGAAGGATAGGAGCCCCCGCTTAAGAAGCGGGGGCTTTTTGGCGCAGCTGGCAATATCTCCGAAGGACTTCCGGCAGGAGTCAGCTTCTCCAAGTTGGGCATGCTAAATTCAGAGCAGGAGATCATATTTTGCGAAAAGGAGCAGAGGGGTATGATGAACTGGATTTACTTCGCGAAGCTGTTCAGGACAAGATTTCAAGCCGGCTGTCTGGCCAAACGGCTGGAGCAGGACGGCTGGATTTACGGGTATCATGATCCGCGTTTTGTGGAAATTTACCGGTCGCGCAAGGGCCGTTACGGTGTGCGTTTTTTGCCTTAATTGAATTAGTAAAATCATCCTTGACTTTAGGGCCCGGTGTAATGTATATTAACTATTGTCGCTGTTAAAAATAGTTTTATCGACGCGGGGTGGAGCAGCCCGGTAGCTCGTCGGGCTCATAACCCGAAGGCCGCAGGTTCAAATCCTGCCCCCGCAACCAATTTATTTTCAGCGGCCATTGTATATACGGATACTTTAGATCCGGGCCCTTAGCTCAGTTGGTTAGAGCGGTCGGCTCATAACCGATTGGTCACAGGTTCGAGTCCTGTAGGGCCCACTTCTCTAAACCCCTTGCCTAGCAAGGGGTTTTTGCTTTGTTTAGGTTTGCAAAATAGTGGAGGTGGGGGACTGACGGAAGCGATAAAAATAGATCTGAAATCTTGAACAGAATCATAAACAGCCTCCTGTCAAAATTTCTGATTGTTCTTTAGTGATTTTTTAAGCCAGATACAGATGGATTTCAATGAATTTTCTTCCACTAATCAGAACTTCTCAGGCTTCATAACCTGTATAGAAGCTACCTCGCCGCATTTCTTACAGAAGGTAAAGAGAAGCGGTGAGCCAAAAGATAGGGATTTGTTCAAAGGCATGAGGTTAGCGTACCCGTTATTCATCTGACCCTGAGTAAATTCTGTACCTCCGCAGGTTTCGCAAACTTGATTGGTTTTGTTCATTACCAACAACTCCTGAAGTTTCATATGGCTACTTATATTGTTGTAAGTTTCGATAAAACCCCCGCCAGTCCTGTGGCGGGGGCTAGTGCTGCCCAAACATGATTTAACTTTACCTACGAGCCTGATAATCATCACCCGGATAATCGTTGTTAATGGATTGCAGATAGCCAGCGATTGCAAAGGATGCGACAAGACCTCCGACGATCCCTGAGATTACAGTAAACGCTGAGAATCCAAATAATGAAACTACGGCGGCGGTAGATAATAGTACTAACAGCAGACTAAACAGCTTCATCGCTACACCCCTGCAATTTTTTCGTGTTTTTGGAATTTAAATCTGTTACGCTTTAGTAATTGAAATGGTTTCAATAATTTTCCTTTTGAGTGTATTTTAACACATGAAGGAGCGTGAACTATGAAAAAAAACTGGCCGTTTGAAGATCCTGGGAATGTAATTATCGAGAGAAAGTGAAGCTTCGCCCTGGACAATGAATAAGCAATCATAGGCTGCAGCAGTCCCGGCTATAATATAATTTGGAATCAGACAACCTCAAAAAAGCATAAGGGTACATAAACACACTTTTTTGAGGTGGATGATGAGACCGATACTTCGGAACCAGGAATTCAGAGTGTACATTATAACCAAAGGCGACATTCTGCGGTTCATTGTAGTGGAGATCATTATTGGAACAGTGACGTATTCTCTGGCCATGAAGATATTCCACAATGTCATTCTGGCGAGTGCGGGCGGATGGGCAGGGACGGAAGGGATTAAGCGGCTGGGGGTACTAAGAGGTCTGATCGGCAAGTAAAGCATGATGGGGAGCTCTCCCCATTGTGCCCTTTGTAGCTGACAACAGAAAGGTTTTGTCAGACACTAGTGGCTGAAGACAGTTACATTAACTTGTCCCTTGGAAGCTTCCTCTTTGAATCGGTTGTCTTCCCCGTCTGGACAAGCCTATTCATACTATGTCTGTCACACTCGGCACCTGGTATTTCTGCTAGTAAAGAGTTTACAAGAAAGGGAGCGGACTCCTTATGGCTGCTGAACGTTATCACATTCATGTCGCTGATGATATTCTTGACGATCTGAAATACAGACTTCATCACATCCGTTGGCCTGAACAAATAGAACACACAAATTGGGAGCGGGGCACGGAACGAAGTTATTTACAATCGCTGGTGTCGTATTGGAGGGACCATTATGACTGGCGCGCAAAGGAAGCGGAGCTGAACCGGTTGGCCCAGTATCGCAGCAATATTGACGGAATTGATGTGCACTTCGTACATGAGCGTGGAAAAGGCCCGAGCCCTATGCCCATTATCCTCACCCACGGATGGCCTGACAGTTACCTTCGTTATCAAAAAATCATCCCTCTTCTAACCGATCCGGCGAGCTATGGCGGTGATCCTGAGGACTCTTTTGATGTCATTGTTCCTTCATTGCCCGGATTCGGCTTCTCTGGCCGCCCCGGGCAGTCAGGAATCAACAATAATGTGGTTTCCGGGATGTGGGCCAAGCTGATGACACAAGAATTAGGCTACCCCAAGTTTGCTGCCGCAGGCGGAGATATCGGTTCCGGTGTTACGAGATACCTGGCATTTAACCATCCCGAGCTGCTGTTTGGCATCCACCTGACTGACATTGGTATTATAAGAGATCTGATGGCTTCATCTGATCCTTCCAAGCTTACAGAGGAAGAACTGAATTATAAGAACAGTGCTGCCAAATGGATCGCCCAGGAAGGCGGCTACATGTCTATTCAGACTACAAGGCCCCAGACCCTTGCCTACGGCCTTTCAGATTCGCCGGCCGGATTAGCGGGCTGGATCATTGAAAAGTTCCGTGCATGGAGCGATTGTAACGGCGACCTCCGGCAAAGATTCAGCGAGGAAGAGCTTATCACATATATCATGATATATTGGGTGACGAACACAGTAGGATCAGCAGCACATATGTATTATGACAATTCTCATTCCTTACCGGCATTAGGATATATTGAGGTGCCGACAGGTGTGGCCTTATTACCGGCAGATATTTTACCGCCTCCTAAAGAGTGGGCCATGCGGAATTTGAATGTAACCCGCTGGACTACACTGCCCCGCGGCGGGCATTTTACCGCTATGGAAGAACCTGAGCTGATCGCCCGGGATATCCGGGACTTCTACAGACCGCTCAGAGCGAAGAATTAAATGATGCAGTTCTGTATCTTAATTACGCTGTACTTGCAATTACCGTTGATAGTAGGTCAAGATTGTGAGACTATAGGGAGGTACAGTACAAATTACGATATGGAATAGAGGCAGGCAGAATGCTCAAAACGATTTTTAAAAATTATCCCTTATGGTTCATGGTGATCTGGGGCTGTGTAATGATCGGATTTATTGTCCTGTTTATTACAGGTATTAATCTGACCCTGATGATGGTTGGTCTCATGATCCTATATATCGCAAACACATTCCGGGCCTGGAAGAACGAACGGATTCTTGCCGTGATTTCATTGGTGCTGGTGTTCGTCTTTGCGGCGGCGGCGGTTATAACCTACAATGCTCCTTCATGGTTCTAAGCTGCATACCGTTTTGTCCCCTTGCCGCCCGCAAGGGGTTTTTGCTTTCCCGCAGAACTCATTTCCATAATGCCCAAGCAGCGGCGGGTAATTGGCCATATTCTATGCTGTATTCAAAATTGAAGGAGGAATGGAAATGGGCGCTTGTGGTTACGGAGAAAATGTAGGTCCTGTTGGTGGAGTAGGATGTGGCGGTCTGGGTACATCTACTGCAGCAATTCTGGTATTGTTCATCCTGCTGGTCATCATCACTAAAGCATTCTGGGTGTAGGAACAAAACGTTACTTGCAATAATAAGCGGCGTTAGCCGAAGAGGCACAGCTTCAGCAAATCTTTAGCGGTGCTTCATATGACCCCAGTAATAGACCTTGGCCTTGCCGGACGCCGGCAGGGTCCTTTTTTGTGTCTGCTCCATGTTAAGGGCGGTCTGCTGCCGACCACAAATAACCAAATACAAAGATGTACAGCAGAAATCCGGCGACAACAATGGCAGAGAGGCATCTGATCAGCAGATTGAAGGTGCTTTTGTCAGTGAAAAAGCTTGTTATAAACGTTCCCGTGAATCCGGCCATAAAGGTATACAAGAGGGTCTTGTTCTGCTCCTGCATGGGATCCAAAGCAAAGACCGTCAAGACAAGCAGTGAGACAATGAATAATAGCCGTGAAAGAAACTTCATAAATCCACCTCAGCTTCATCCCTATTTATTCCTTATATTATAATAATTATAAAATAATTCCTATACCATACATACGAATCCTCCCTGATTTGAAACTTTCTGGATACCTGGACGTTGTAATCATAAGAGAGTCTCGAAAGGGGATTACAGCAATGTCCGATCACGACAAGATTCAGGAACTGGAGCGCCGGATTAATGAACTGGAATATAGGGAGAAGCATAAGCGTGACAATGATCCCTGGAGGAGCATCCGGGGCGTGATATGGGGAATTCTGATTGTGTTCTTCGTGTTGATTGCAATTGGCGTAGCGCAGTTCGTAAGTGCTGGTTAAAAGAGCTGAGGAGAACTGAAAAGAGTTAAGGAGAGCATATGATGATGTATCTGGACCCTGCCGGCTGCCGGCGGGGTCACTTTGTGATGTTATGCGTATCTTAGCGAATATGCCGGTGGAGGAGGCTTCTGTCCTCGTTCCTCTCCATTACGGCGATTAACTGGCCCTGGAACACACGCCGCTGAATCTGGTCAATCCGCTGCAGGGCGAGCTCACAAGGAACCTTGAAGACCTCTGCGATATACAGAATCGCATCCTCACGCAGTTCGGGAACCGGCAGGCTGGAGATCATGGAATAGGGCATGGCTGCATAGAGAATGAAACGCTCCGATTCATCCTGCTGAGCCTGTGTATAATGTTCCGGCATCAGCGTATGCTTGCCGGCATGGCGCAGCAGATGACAGAGCTCATGCAGGAATTCCAGCCGCTGCAGCTCGGGAGGCAGCCGGTTATCGATAAACATGCTGTACATCCCTGCAGAGGCTTCAATACTCTTGCTTCTTACGTCCAGATAGTGGACCCAGATATTCAGTCGTTCAGCTATGTACTCAATGGTTATCTGCGAAGGCTGAGAGACATTCAGCCGCTGATATAAATCTTCGGTCCATTTCTCCAGGGCGGTCATTTGATAGTAGGAGTGCAGCTTAATCACCTCATTATAGGATCGTATGTTCGCATTATTGGGTAAAAGAAAAGCCCAGAGGGCTTAAAGTGAACCGGAACGTTTGTTCTTATGTATGTAAGCATAAATCAATCAGACGCGAATATCAAGTGTTTTTCCCAGATTCGGGTGAGGACTTTGTCCGAGCATCTGAGCCATATTCTGACTCTGGATCTCAGCCGTATCCTTGGCAATATTAAAGACCTGCAGGCTTACTGCCTGCTGCAAGGATGCCTGACTCATGCCTATGGATAATGCCGCAATGTCCATATTTTGCACCTCCTTATAATTTTTTCGTTGTACACGCTTCGCTAAAACTTTCTTCTAATGCACCTCTGAAAGTTTTCTTTTCTATTATCGACTTCATGGGACCCGTTTGTTAGGTGAATGCATTTCTTTACCTTTTGGCCCATACGGTAGATTAGCCTTTGACATATTCTGTGCTGTAGTCACTATTCAGAGGAGGTTTTCATGATGGGTGCAGAATATGGTTGCGGTTGCGGTAATAATGTTGGCGGAGTGAATCAGGGTCCTCCGGTCGTTGCGCCTGTGGTTTGCCCTTGGACATCAACCAGTGCCATTCTGGTTCTGTTCATTCTGCTCGTGATCATCACGAAAGCCTGTATATTCTAACTTCTTTCCGGCAAAATGCTGCCCTGCTTCCGGATCAGTCCGGAGCGGGGCAGTCTCATTTTTTTATTCGAATATAAACTTCACCCGGGTCCCGTCCGGATACTCCTCCAGCTGATTGCCGACCCAGCTTCCGGCCCCGCGGTTGTCGCTTGGCGTTATATATTCTATATCTGCTCCGGCTCCGCCCTCCGCGCACATGGCCATCGGCCATTCATCACGGTCATAGCCTTTTTTGGTCGGAACACCCTTCAGGGATTCCTTGCGGTTGTCTTCCGCCTGCTCCCTGTCGATCGTACAGATTGCGGATTCTCCGCTCTGGATAGCCTCCTGAATGTGCTCCGCTGTCTCCGGGTAACGGTCCGATGGGAACACGAGCTGCACAACCTCAGAATCTTTTGCAGGCGGCTGATCAATTACTATGCCGTTCTCCTCGAATAAGTAAGCGGCCAGCGCGAGTAACACAATGATAATGAGGCTGGGGATGAGTTTCTTTCTTTTCACGGATGATCCTCCTGATGATAGTGTCTATGACTCTGGTAAACGGCTATGATGCATTAGCTTAATTAGTATAGCTTACATTTCACCTCCTTTAGTATACTAAGTTAGGTAAATAAAGGAGGATTCATCAGATGGACTATGAAATTTCAATAGAGGATGAGACGCTGGTAGCTGCCGCACAGGAAATTATCAGGAAGCGTTATGAGTGGGAAAGGCATCATGTCAGTGCTGCGCTGCGGACGAAGACGGGGGAGATTTTTACAGCGGTTCATCTGGAAGCCAGCCTGCCGCGGGTTACGGTCTGCGCGGAAGCTATGGTCATCGGCAAGGCGATCTCCGAAGGATATAAGGATTTTGATACCATTGTTGCGGTAAGGCACCCCGACCCGGACAGTGAAGACAGAGAGATTAAGATCGTCTCGCCCTGCGGGATGTGCCGCGAGCTGATTGCGGATTACGGCAGGGATTGTAAAGTGATTATTATGCAGGAGGACAAGCTGGCCAAAACAGACATTCTGGAGCTGCTGCCCATGAGATATTCGAGATAAAAGGGAGTCTGCTGCAAATTTTGCTATACATATTATAAGGCATGGCCATCCGCCGCTTCCTTGTCCCCAGGTTTGCATACTATGGAACAAAAAGCGAAAAGGATGGTGAAAAGGATGGAACAGCGTATACTCCGCAATATGCTGGATTCGGCCTCCCGGCTGGTCAATGATATCCAGTGGCAGGCAGATTTCCGCGCGTTGCAGATGTCTCCTGCCGACAGCCTGCTTGCGCCCCCGGCACTGAAGCTGCTGAATGTGCTGTATGCGCTGCAGGGCAAAGGAATCATCAGCGGCCAGCATGATTATCTGGAGAGCTCTGATGAATTCAACAATAAGCTTAAGAATACGAGCGGACAGTATGCCGCACTGCATGGGTATGAAATGGGGGCCATCACTAACCAGACAGAGCAGATGATCGCGAATCAGCGGCAGTGGGGTGTGGACAGTGCGATACGCTGGCATAAGAACGGCGGTATTGTAACGATGACCTATCATGCGCATTTGCCGGGGACGGCTCCGCTATGGTCCAACGTTTCCATGAGCCTTAAGGAAGCCGATTTTGCCAAATATGTCACTCCCGGAACGGCCCAATACAACGCGCTGATTGCAGACCTGGACAAGGCAGCCGTCTACCTCAAAAAGCTGAGGGACGCCGGAGTGCCTGTACTGTGGAGACCTTATCATGAGATGAACGGCGGATGGTTCTGGTGGGGACGCCAAAGCAGATTCAGAGATCTGTGGGAGATTATGTTCGAGCGGTACACCAATGATCACGGGCTGCATAATCTGCTCTGGGTATGGAGTCCCAATGCCAAAAATGAATGGTGTGATGAACCGGCAGCTTATTATCCCGGGGCTGGAAGGGTAGATGTGCTTGCGCTCGATATATATGAAGGGGATTTCAAAAACAGCCACCACGACAGTCTGTGGGACCTGGGGCGCGGCAAGCTCATTGCGATCGGGGAAAATGGCCAGCTGCCCTCACCGGCGCTGCTGTCGAAGTCCCAGACCAAGTGGTCTTACCAGATGACCTGGGCCAAGCTGCTGTACGAGAAAAATACGGAAGCAGTTATCAAAGCGTTCATGGCAGACTCCTTTGTGTTGACCCGGGAAGAGTATGCTGCAAAGGCGGCAGCGGTTCCGGCACCTGGTACTCCTGTACCTCCGGCCAACGGCCTGAGAGGAGAGTATTATAACAATGCGACCCTCAGCGGAAGTCCCGTGCTTGTCCGGACGGATGCCAACATTAATTTTGTCTGGAGACAGGCTGCACCCGATCCGGCGGTTGTACCCAATCTGTTCTCGGTGCGCTGGAGGGGCAGACTGGGTGCGGCATACAGTGAGACTTATACTATATATTCCTATTCAGATGACGGCATCCGGATATGGATTGACGGTACGCTTGTTATCGACAGCTGGATGAAGCAGAGCGGAGAGGAACGCAGAGGCAGCGTAAAGCTGACAGCAGGCAGACTGCATGAGTTCAAGGTGGAGTATTTTGAGAATCAGGGCGATGCGCGGGCGGTACTGATGTGGGAGAGCCCCAGTCAGGCTAAAAGCGTGATTCCGGCCGGGGCATTTTATATGCCTTAGTAGATAGGCGGCGGTATCCGGTTTTATCGCGGAAAAATAACGAAACGGAGTCCATTTATAGGGGGATTTCCGTTTCTTTTTACTATGTATACGCTTTAAAATGGCAATTTGTTTTATGCATGCTTTTTTTACATTAATTTCATTTGCGCTTTGCAAAACTCGCCATTATTCTGTTAAGTGGAGGGATTTATTATGAGAAAAACTTTACTGACAGGACTACTATTAATGGTGGTTATCCTTAGCGCCTGCAGCAATAATAGTGCCGCACCAGCAACCGAGGAAGAAGTGCAGGAGACTGTACTTAACTTTTACAACGAGATGTCAAAATATGATGAAATGGGCAAGTCCTCGCTGGAAAATTTTAATGCAACACTGACCTCCTATTCGACAGGAAATGCCACCGATAAGGAACTTGAAAAGGCGGTCGATGAATTCCAGGATACGGCCTCCGACCTTGCGGATCAGGTTAAAGACGTGGAAATCGCCAGCAATCTTCCCGATGATATTGAAAAGCTGCTCAGAGATTCGACCATTGCGTTCCAGAGCGCTTATTCCATCAAGGAACAGGCCTCCAAAAGCGCCGTTTCCCCCGATGTGACAGCCGATGAGTTCAACGAAATGAATCAGCAGGCTGACGTAGCGATGCTCTACGGGATCTCGAAATTGAACGAAGCAAGGGAAGCTGTAGGATTGCTTGAAGCAGACAGCAGCGCAGCAGAAGGGGCTTCACAGACGACGGGTTCAGCAGACAGTAGCGAAGCAGGAAATTAAGTAACTTCATAAAAAGAAAAGCTCATAAGGCGCTGTACAGTGGTGATGCTGTTGGCGCTTTTTTGCTGTGTCCATTTTGAACGTGAAAATATAAATTTTCTGGTTGATCAAAACTCGGTTTCGCGGATATAATACAAACATGTGTTCGTGTGCAATATAGAGCGGCAATAACGAGCTTTTTGAAGGAGGAACGGCAATGGGCAAGAAGCTGAATGGCAGCGGTCTGCGGGAGAGCGGCCGGATGATGATCCCGGAACATAATAGCCTTATGATACAGGATAAAAAAGAGACGTGGCGCCGGGTCAGGCCGGTACTGGACGAAGAGAAGCTGGAGGAAATAGAATGTACGCTGGGACTGTCATTGCGGGCGCATGTGCGGGTAACAGTGATCATTTCCGGTCCTTTTGAAAATAAGCAGCTGAGCGGATTCGTCACATCGATTCACACCCATACACGGGAATTCAAGCTGCAGTGGGCGGAAGAATGGAAATGGATTAATGTGGACGATATTGCAGATGCTTATATAGTATGAGCGTAATCTTGGCAGCGGGCACTCTTTTGGGAGTGCCCGGAATTTTTTTCTTACATGCATAATCCCCGGGTCTAGCCGGAGGGATCTGTTTTTTCGTAAGCAATAAGAGTAACGTCCTTGTTCCCTGTAATTCGGGCAACCTCAGCCTCGGCCTGGCGGATCACCTCAATAGCGTCCTCCCGGCCGTTCAGCAGGGCTACTTTGTAGCTGTCGCTGTGTATATCCATGTCTTCACTCCCCTTGTATGGTTAGCATGGCCTTATATCGCGGAAATCATCCAGGATAGAGCAGGAAATAGGGGATGGTACAGGCAAGGGTTCCGGCTAGGGCATTTAATAGACCAGGGGGTGATTACATGCTGACTTTAGATCAGGTCAAGCGTAAATCTGCGGCTTCTCTTGGCAAGCTTCATCCGGCGGTGCAGGCCGGTGCAACCAAACTGATCGAGCGGAGTTACGCCCGGGGCGTGCCGATTGTCATTACCCAGGGAATGCGGAGCATTGCCGAACAGAACGCACTTTATGCGCAGGGCAGAACCAAGAAGGGGCCTATTGTGACTAATGCCAAAGGAGGCAGCAGTTACCATAATTACGGACTGGCGTTTGATTTTGCGCTGCTGCTGCCGGACGGCACAAGCCTCTCCTGGGATATGTCCCGTGACGGGGACAAGGATGGAGCAGCGGATTGGCAGGAGGTCGTGCAGGAGGCCCGTAAGCTGGGCTTTGAGTGGGGCGGAGACTGGACTTCGTTTAAGGATTATCCTCATTTTCAGATGACGTTCGGACTGACAACAGAACAGCTTCGGGCAGGCAGGAGACCAACAGCGCAGCAGGTGCAGGATGCCTTAGCCCGGATTAACGCGAATGAAAGCGGGAATAACAATGAGGTTATTATAACCTTGAACGGACATAAGATTGCGGAGGGTCTGATGGACGGCGGTACCACATATGCACCTGTCCGGGCTGTTGCTGAAGCGCTGGGTGCCGAGGTGACTTATGATCCAGCCAGCAGGACGGTCAAGCTGGTTACCCGATAAAAATTTCCTTGCATAGATGATACGGCACAGGGGGAAATTATCAGCGACAAACCACAAAGGGGGTAAATTTTTTGAACAAGCTGATAACAAGCCTTGCCTGCACAACCGTATTGTCCATGAGTCTTCTTGGTGTAGGATCTGCTGCACATGCTGCAGGTACAGGTGGCGGTATGGGATCTGCTGTTCCTGATACAGGAGCAACAGGCATGAACACCGAACGTACGCATATGCTGAATGGTACAGGCAATGGAACTGGCAATGGTAATGGTACAGGTACAGGCATTGGCACACGAGTTAACAACATGATGGACCGCACGACAGGTACAGTGAACAGAACCACCGACAACATCCTTGGCGGCGACAGAAACAACCGCACAGGTGATAACCACGGTGTGTCACCACTGAGCAACAACAATAATAACAATAACAACAACGGCAGATACCGGGCGACCGCTGCCAACAACAACAATGATGACGGCATGGATTGGGGCTGGCTTGGTCTGATCGGTCTCCTCGGTCTGGCCGGCATGCGCAACAAGAGCAGCGAGCGCGAACGCCGCTAGGCTGTTCGACTATGGTCCGTTCCGGTTCAGGCCGGAGCGGGCTTTTCTGTATTTAATAAAAAAATCGGCAATATGGATTGCACGTTCGCAGGATACGTGATATTATATTTCTTGTCGCGCAAGAAGCGCGCAATAACATGCCGGGGTGGCGGAACAGGCAGACGCACAGGACTTAAAATCCTGCGGTACGTGAGTACCGTACGGGTTCGACCCCCGTCCTCGGCACTACAGTAAAAACCTTGAGAAATCAAGGTTTTTTTATTTTGTTTTTTTGATTAAAGGATTTATGTGTGTTATAAAACATCTTCAAATACAATGACTGGAAGGGTCAACAATTGATCCTTTTTTTGTGACTGAAATTAATAATATGATGGCGCTTGCTATTAGTTATGGTTTCGGGTAAAGATTTAACAGGATATCATAATAAAAGAAGGTAATTATATCCTTTATTATCGAATATTAAAGTGTGGAATGAATAGATGTTGGAACACGTACTTCCAGTATAAATAAAGGAGCCGCCATGAAAAAGGACGATTTTGGAAATCGGATGAAAGGTTATGAGAATGTTTTTAGACAAACGCTTCCTCAAAGGCTTCCGGTTATTATCCGAATAGATGGAGCGCACTTTCATACTTTTACACGGGGGATGAAGAAACCGTTTGATGAGGAATTAATCCGGATCTTTTGGGAGACCTGTAAATACTTAGCCCAAAACATAATGGGTTGTAAGCTGATTTATCATCAGAGCGATGAAATATCTATTCTGCTTACCAATTATGATAAGCTGACCACCCAATCATGGTTTGATAATAATCTTCAGAAGATCGTTTCTGTATCCGCTTCATTAGCTACTGCAAAGTTCAATGAAGAGATTAAAAATGTCTTTCCCGATAAACCGCTGGCTACTTTCGATAGCAGAGCCTGGGTGCTTCCTCATGACGAAGTGGCAAACTACTTTCTTTGGAGACAGCAGGATGCAACTAAAAACAGCATTTCAATGGTTGCACAGGCTAACTTCCCGCATAAGGATTTACAGGGGCTTGACGGGAAACGGCTTCAGGATAAACTGTTTTTAGAGAAGGGGATGAATTGGAACGATATACCCATCTGGCAGAAACGCGGAGCCTGTATTACAAAACAGAACTATACAAAAGGTGAAGCAATCCGAAGGAAATGGGATGTGGATCTCAACACACCTATATTCAGTCAGAACAGAGAGTACATAAATCAATATGTGTACTTATCGGGGGATGAATAATATGGAATGTGTTATTTTCATTGGCATTCAAGCATCGGGGAAATCCACCTTTTACAAGGAAAGGTTCTTTAAAACGCACATGAGGATTAATCTCGATATGTTAAAGACCAGGCATAGAGAGAATGTTTTTATGGAAGCCTCGTTTCAAACCAGTTTGCCATTTGTTATTGATAATACTAACCCGACCATTGAGGATCGCAAAAAGTACATTGATTTAGCAGAAAAGTATAAATACAAAGTGGTGGGCTATTACTTTGAACCGGATTATGATTTATCGTATGCACGCAATGAGGAGAGGCAAGGAAAAGAAAAGGTTGCTGAAGTGGGAATCAGAAGTACGTTGAAGAAGTTACAGAGGCCATCCTATGAAGAAGGATTTGCTGAGCTTTATTTGGTCAGATCACTTTATGAAGACTTTGAGGTCAGAGAAATCACCATGGAATGAGTCCTTCCTTAGGCGGGGAGGGAGAAGAAACAGGGCTTGAAATCCTATGATTTCAAGCCCTGATTTCTGTGACCTTTATAAGCTTCAGCACAATTAGTATTCTTCAACTCTGCTAAACCGCCAGAACAGGCTGATATAATCTCCGTTAATGGCCGGAAGCGTCAAGCCGGCGTACATCAACTCATCACCGCCATAGATCCGGCCCGTTTCGTGATGGCGATACACATAAGTCGGATTTAAGCCCTTGCACTTTAGAATAGGGACTCTTTCAGCAGGCTGGCTAAGCACCCGGAAGAAGGCGAGCACAGCTTCATTCTGGCCGGCTGAAACAAAGGCCCAGGCGGTTTCGTTGCCTTCAAACGGACTTAAAATCCGGTAAAACTCTCCGAATTGAATGAGGGGCCGGATTTCTTTATACAGCGCAACTTGAGATTTGACGCTTATTTTTTCCTCAGGAGATAGCTTGGTAAGGTCCAGTTCGTACCCGAGGTTACCTGACATTGCCACATGCCCTCTGGTGTCAAGCGGAGTGAACCGGTTGACTTGGTGATTGGGAACACCGGAAACATGAGCCCCCATAGACACGGCCGGATAAACCATACTGTTGCCGTACTGGATTTTGAGCCGGCTTATGGCATCGGTATTGTCGCTTGCCCATGTCTGAGGCATGTAGTAGAGCATTCCGGCATCATACCTTCCTCCGCCGCTGGAACAGCTCTCGAACAGAACATCCGGAAAAGCAGAGGTGAGTTCATCCATTACCCTGTACAGACCCAGGATATAACGGTGTCCTGTTTCGCGCTGGCGTTCCGCGGGAAGAAGCGCAGATCCGGTCTCTGTCAGATGCCGGTTCATGTCCCATTTAACATACGTAACCGGTGCTGAAGACAGAATGTCAGCGATAGCCCCAACAATATAATCGCACACATCCTGACGCGACAAATCGAGTACAAGCTGATTTCGTCCTACCGTACGGGGACGGTCCGCCACATGAAGGCACCAGTCAGGATGATTGCGGTAGAGCTCACTGTCCGGTGAAACCATCTCCGGTTCAAACCACAGGCCAAACTGCATCCCCATTCCGGTTATCCGCTGTGCAAGGTTGTTAAGTCCTTCCGGCAGCTTGCGGTGATCAACCGTCCAGTCGCCAAGCGAACTTAGATCATTGTCACGTTTACCGAACCATCCGTCGTCAAGAACAAAGAGCTCCATACCCAGCTCTTTTCCTTCACTGGCGATTTCTATGATCTTATCCGCATCAAAATCAAAATAGGTGGCTTCCCAATTATTGATTAAAACCGGGCGCTGTGCGTCGCGGAATTTACCGCGGCAAAGCCGCGTCCGGTACAGCTTATTAAAGACACGGGACATCCCGCCCAAACCCTGGTCAGAGTATACCAGAACTGCTTCAGGTGTTTGGAATTTCCCGCCTGGCGCAAGATGCCAGGAGAAGCCGAACGGGTTAATGCCAATGGACACCCTAGTGGTCTGGTACTGCCCCACCTCAGCCTGAGCGGCAAAATTGCCGCTGTACACGAGATTAAGGGCGAATACCTCGCCCTTGTCCTCATCAGTGCCTGGCCGAAGCAGGGCCAGAAATGGATTCTGCTGCGGGCTGCTGGCTCCTCTGCGGCTTTCCGCACTCTGGATTCCGGGCATAAGAGGTCTGCGTGCTATATTCCGTTCATTGGTGTGTGCTCCGTAGAAGGTCAGCATGTCATACCCGTCATCTCTAAAATCAATACTTGCGCTTAAGGCACGATGAAGGACGAGATTGCCGGCGCCAGTATTATCGTAATGTACCGAACGCGTGATAGCGTCCAATTCGTTAAAGGCAGTATATATCAACGTAACCTGCAGACCGGTCAGACGATCTTCAAGGACAAGCTCCAGGGTGTCGGCTTCGTTGTCCTGCTCAATATAAGTGGCAGGCAGTCCTGTCAAATTGGGCTTGCCGGCATATATCCGGTGTCTCAAATAACGGAGATCACAGATTTCAGACCCGTTAGACTGGCCCGCTTGATAAGCGGGTAAGCCGAAGTCACCGTTACCGTAACCCGGATACTCCTGGGGAAGATTGTCCAGGGAAAATTTCCGGTCTGCCGGGTCGGGATTAGGAGAGAAACCCCGGTCAATAAAGTTAAAAGGTAAGGAATTCCGGTAAACAGCAATTCTTTTTCCCCAATATAAATGCCCCAGATACCCGTCGCGGATAATCTGCATGCAGTAGCTGGACCCCGGGGTCTGCAGATGAAACACCTTATATTCTTCATCGTAATAAATGCCCATAAGTGAAATAGTGCTCCTTTTAATGTTATATTGTAATTAGCGTAAAAACTGCTGAATGATACATTTCCCCTTAAATATTAGCGTAAAGGTGCAGATGAGTGGAGACAAGAGTAATTTCATGAGTGAGAAAGGGTGAAATATTGCGGTGGAAAATGATACAACCAGAAGCAAGTGGAATCAGACTTCGGTATCTTTTCATTTTATTACACCAATGCCATACATTCTGTTGCAAGGTGCCGGCTATGAGCTGATTACTTCTCATCAATATATCTGGGATGGCCGGAACCGTACTGGAGATCATTGTGTGCTCCAATATACGCTGGATGGCCGTGGCGAAATCGAAACAGGAGGCAAAAAATATTCCCTTGAACGTGGAGATGCATTTCTGGCTGACATACCCGGAGATCATATCTACCGTCTTCCTTCTGATTCTTCCAAATGGGAGGTGCTGTATTTCGAGCTCTCCCATCTGGCACTCAATCTTCTTCACGAGTGGATTGATATCAACGGCTATATTTTCCGGATTGAACCGGACTCTGAATTAGAGCATCTTTTATGGCGTACTTACCGGGAAGCCATTGACGACAGCTACCGCGACATGTATCAATGTTCCCGGGCGGCCTATTCACTCGCCATGTCGCTAGCCAGTCATCTGGTCACCCTTGACAGCAACGCGCCATTGCCTCTGCTTGTAGAGCGCTGCAAGACCTTTATTGACAGCAATCTCGAGCGGAGCATCGGACTTCAGGACATGGCAGAATTCTCGGGCTGTTCTAAATTTCATCTTACGCGTGAGTTTGAACGGTTTCTTGGTTTCTCTCCCGGAAGGTATTTAACCCGGGTTAGATTAGAAAGAGCGGCAACCCTGCTGCTGGAGCCGACCAATCTTACACTGGAGCAGGTGGCGAAGCAGTCGGGTTTTTCAAATGCAAATTATTTCGGTAAAGTTTTCCGGAAGTATACAGGGATGGCACCGGGGGAATTCCGCACTGAGGGAGACTTATACCAAATCCGGAGATTCATCCGAAATGGCCAATAGTACAATACTGGTTTCAAAAATCCACTGCAGGGCTTGCAGTGGATTTTGCTGTTTTATAATATCAATATTTTACCCGTGTATCGCACTAACTTACCGTTGAGCCTGAAGAGTGCTGTGCTTTATTATCATTACGAAAGGAAAAAATGAAAATCAGGACTAGAAATCAGGTTGTCTAAATTGAGCAATTTTTTATCCTGTAAAAGGAGGAGAAGAAAAGGGAAGAGGAATTCTTGTGGTACAGGGGGATAAGGGAAAAATTTTTTTCTGTAGAAGAAAGCGGATACATTTGCGGGGTGTAACAGGAATCATTTGCTTAAGAAAACCAACTAAAAACAGGGGGTACACTAATGAAAATAAGATCAAGCAAATTTCTAAAGACTGCTCCTGCCGTTCTTGCAGGCCTGATTGCTCTCTCCGGCTGCGGAAACAATAATTCTACAAATTCAGAGTCCGCCGGTAATTCAACCGGCAAGACTGTTAATCTTACAATGTCGGCATGGGGAAATCCGGATGAATTAAAGATTTATCAAAAAGGTATAGATGCCTACACCAAAGCCCATCCGAACGTAAAAATAAAATTGGTGCCGGTGGCAAGCGACGGTTATGAGCAAAAACTGCTGACACAGCTGCAGGGCGGAAATGCACCGGATGTTTTTTATATCTCGGATTCTACCATGATTAAATTGGTGCAAAACAATTCCCTGGCCGATCTGAGCGAGTTTATGAAAACGGACAGCAGCTACGCCAAAGCGGATGAGTTTGCGGAAGGTCTATGGGGGGCCGCCAAAGATGGCGATAAAATTTACGGCATTACCATGGACTGCAATCCCTTAGTCATGTATTACAACAAAAAGATGTTCAGCGATTTGGGGATAAAAACACCCCAGGAATATTTTGATGAAGGCAGCTGGAACTGGGCGGCATTTGATGAAGTAACGAAGAAGCTGAAGGACGCCGGCAAGCAGGGATATATCGGGGAAACCTGGACAATGGATACCTGGATCTGGTCCAATGGAGGCTTTACCTATGATGATGAAGGAAATTATGTCATGGATCAGGATCCCAAAGCACGCGAAGCCATTCAATTCGTTAGCGATTTGAAGGAGAAAGGGCAGATGAAATATGCCGGCTCGCTTCCAAAAGGGCAGGGGCTTGATGCCATGTTCATGTCCAATCAAGTGGGACTTATAGCAGCAGGGCGCTGGCTGACTCCCATGTTCACAGCAAACAATCTCGAATTCGACTACATTTACTGGCCATCGAACACCGGCAATCCAATGGAACCGGTGCAGGTGCCTATCGCCTTTGTAGCTGTAAATAAAGTGTCCAAAGAACAGGAAGAAGCGATGAAGTTTGTGACATTTTATGTTTCAAAAGAGGGGCAAAAGGCGCGTCTTTCCGGTAACGGCAGTTCAGTGCCCTCGGTTTCCGGAATAGACGAGATCATAACAAGCGACAAAACGGTTGAGCATGCCCAGTATTTCATTGACGCCCGGGAAAAAGGATATGCCAACGGTTCCTTGAGACAATTCAAAGGACGTGTACCCGGATTGAGTGAAAGAATTAATGAACAGTTCGATTTGCTGCTCCTCGGCAAACAAAATGTAGATCAGACGATTGAGAACATTACGGAACAAACCAAAAAATTAACACAGGAATCCGGCACGGCTAACTAATACAGCTGTTGGAGTTACAGGGGATGTGCCAAACATTCCCTTATCAAGGCTTTAGTTTTGTATGGAGGGTGAGTTATGCAAAATCAGCGAAGGCAGTTAGCGGGATTATTATTTATTACTCCACAATTAATAGGTCTTCTGGTATTTTCCCTATTTCCCGTAATGTATGCACTGGTATTAAGTTTTATGGACTGGGACGGGTTTGGGGCGAGGACTTTTGTCGGTATTGCGAATTTCGTTGACCAGTTCAATAATCCGGATTTTTGGACCGCGATGAGAAACACGATTTATTATATGGTATTGGTTATTCCATTCAACATCTCCCTGTCCCTGCTCGTTGCTGTCGGGCTGAATAAGGTTACCGGTAAAGGACTTTACCGCGTATTCTACTTCATGCCTGTAGTCACCAGTTCTGTATCGATCGGAGTCATCTGGATGTGGATTTTAAACGGGGATTTTGGCATTTTAAATTCGCTTCTTGCCCATCTCGGAGTACAGGGCCCTGATTGGCTGACCGATACGAACTGGGTCATTCCTTCAATCGCTATGCTGAGTATCTGGTGGGGGCTTGGTAATAATATGGTTATTTTTCTTGCCGGATTGCAAGGGATATCCAGAAGTTATTATGAAGCGGCTGAAATCGACGGTGCTTCGCGGTTCAGGCAGTTTCTGAGCATTACGCTGCCGCTGCTTTCACCAACCACCTTTTTTATCGCAATTATGGCTATTATTAATTCGTTCCAGGTCTTTGATCAGGCTTTTGTAATGACCAACGGAGGGCCTGCCAAAGCCAGCTACACAATCGTATACCATATTTACCAGCAGGGATTTATTGACTTTAAAATGGGTCAGAGCGCTGCATCGGCAATGATTCTGTTCTGTATCATTCTGGTCTTCACTTTAATCCAGTTTAAGATGTCAAAAAGGTGGGTGCACTATGGCGAATAGCAGCATACGGACGGTTGATAAAAAGCTTATACCGGTCAAACAGGAAAAACACGTGAACAGAATAAAGCCTTCCCAGATCCTGCTTCATCTAATCCTGACCTTTGGTGCCATTATTATGATTTTCCCTTTTCTTTGGACAGTGAGCAGCTCTCTGAAAGATCTGTCACAAATATTCCTGGTGCCGCCAACCTGGTTTCCTAACCCGGTTAAATGGTCGAATTATATCGATTCTTTAACGGCGATGCCGTTTGGAGCAGCTTATTGGAACAGCTTTTATATTACAGCCGTGTCCGTTTCAGCTACGTTATTGACTGCTTCAATGGCCGCCTACGCATTTGCCAAGATCCGGTTTCCGGGCGCCAACATTCTTTTTATTCTATTTCTGGCAACGATGATGATTCCCAGACAAGTAACAATGATTCCTTTGTATCTTATCATGTCAAAGATCGGATGGCTTGATTCTCATCTGTCATTAATTGTTCCAGGCGCTTTATTTAATGCTTTTGCTGTATTCCTCTTGCGGCAGTTTATTATGAGTATTCCGAAAGAGCTGGAAGAGGCGGCGTTCATCGATGGAGCAGGAAGTTTCAGAATCTATTGGAGGATCATTCTGCCTTTGATCCGGCCGGCTTTGGCTGCTGTAGGTATATTTGTTTTTCTGGGCTCCTGGAACAATTTTCTGGATGCCCTGATTTTTCTGAACACGCCAGAGAAATTTACGGTACCCCTGTTGCTGAATACGTTTAAAGGTCTTTACATCGCAGATTGGGCCTTAATGATGGCCGGCACAACCATTTCCGTTATCCCCGTACTTCTTATATATATTGTGGCTCAAAAACAAATTATTGAGGGTGTCACCTTAACAGGAATTAAATGAATTTAGGAGGATTATATAGTGAACAAAATTACATTTATCGGAGCGGGAAGCACCATTTTTGCGAAAAATGTTCTGGGAGATTGCATGATGGTTCCTGCCCTTGACGGATTTGAATTTGCCCTATACGACATCAACGAAATGCGCTTAAAAGAATCCGAAAGTATGCTAACGAGTCTAAGAGACCGATACAATCCGACGATTGAAATTAAAGCTTACTTAGACAGGAGAAAGGCATTGGAGGGAGCCCGTTATGTCATTAATGCCATTCAAGTAGGCGGGTATAAACCAAGTACGGTGATTGATTTTGAAATTCCCAAAAAATATGGCCTTCGCCAGACGATTGCAGACACCGTGGGGATTGGCGGCATTTTTAGAGCGCTCCGGACCATCCCTGTACTCTTTGACATTTCGAAAGATATTGAGGATGTATGCCCGGATGCCTGGTTCTTAAATTACACGAATCCGATGGCCTCACTAACCGGAGCGATGCTTAGATATACAAATGTCAAAACCGTAGGGTTATGCCACAGTGTTCAAGCTTGTACTAAAGATCTTTTTATGGCATTAGACATGGACGCTGATAATCTGGAAGAAAAGATTGCCGGAATTAACCACATGGCCTGGCTGCTGGAAGTGAAACGGGATGGAGTAGACCTGTATCCGGAAATTAAACGGCGGGCGCAGCAGAAGCAAAAATCTGCACACCATGATATGGTCCGTTATGAACTCATGGATAAATTCGGATACTATGTTACAGAATCCTCTGAACATAATGCAGAATATCATCCTTATTTTATTAAGCGCAATTATCCGGAACTGATAGACAAATTGAACATACCGCTGGATGAATATCCGCGCCGTTGTGAACATCAAATCCGCGACTGGGAGCAAATGCGGGAGTCTCTTACAGCCAGTGCAAATCTGGTCCATGAGCGTTCAAACGAATATGGTTCCAGAATAATCGAAGCGATGGAAACTAATCATCCTTTCAAGTTTGGAGGCAATGTATTAAATACAGGAGGGCTAATAAGCAATTTACCAGATAAAGCTGTTGTAGAAGTGCTATGCACCGCGGACCGCAGCGGAATTACTCCCAGCTCTGTCGGGGATCTGCCTGAGCAGCTGGCTGCATTGAATCGAACGAACATCAATACTCAACTCCTTACCATTGAAGCGGCTGTTTCCAGGAAAAAAGAGCATGTATACCAGGCCGCTATGCTGGACCCGCATACATCGGCAGAGTTATCTATGGATGATATTATTTCTTTGTGTGACGACCTGATAGAGGCACATGGAGAATGGCTGCCAGCTTTTTTATAATTTGAAATAAGAACAGCCAAGAGCTAAATAATGCCTTGGCTGTTTGCTTTTTAATGAAGAAAAGTACGCTGGTTGCGTACTTATCACATAAGTTAAGTTGTTTCCCGCTCGATTAGCTCGACTGGAAAAATGTTCTCGTTAACAATCGGCACTGAACTCATCTGTTGCTGAATTAAATGAACAGCCATCCGTCCCATATCTTCAATAGGCTGTCTGATCGTAGTGATGCCAGGGGAGAACCAAGACGCCATACTTACGTCGTCGTAACCTACAATTTTTATTTGGCCGGGAACGTTTTTACCCAGTTCTCTGCATTTTCCAATGACATGTCCTGCAATAATGTCGCTGGTGGCAAATACACCGTCCAGATCAGGATGGTCCACAAACATATTACCTATTAAATATTCGTACTCCTTTTGATCAAAAACATTCATTTTAGTTTCAAGAATGACCGTTTCGATTCCTGCATTGTCAGCAACCGATTTGAATCCTTCCGTTCGGAGATTAGACAGCATATCCAGGGATTGATTTCCGCAAATATGGACAATCTTCCGGCAGCCCTTGCTAATCAGCAATTCAGCAGCCAGGCGGCCGCCCAGCTCATTATCCGATGCAACAAACGGAAACCCTTTGATCAGGCGGTCAACCGTCACAATTGGATAATTTAAATTAAGGTAAACTTCTGTATCCAAGGTGTGGCTTCCCATGATGATCCCGTTAACCTGGTTCCCTTTCATCATCTTTAAGTACTCCCGTTCCTTGACCGGATCCAGCTGTGAGTTGCACAAAAGCAGTTTGCAGCCTTGTTCATATGCATAATGCTCTACAGCATAGGCGAACTCGCCAAAAAAAGGATGAGAAACATTAGGAATAATTAAGCCGATGACGTTGGATTGTTTGCTCAGCAGAGACCGGGCAAGGTCATTGGGCTGATAGTTAAGTTCTTCCATGGTTTCATAAACAAGCTGCCGTGTTTTTTGGCTGATGTATCCCCGGTTGTTCAGTACCCGAGAGACGGTAGTAACTGATACTCCGGCTCTCTTCGCTACATCGTGTATAGTTGCCATATTGTCCTCGATATTCTATTTGTTAATCAGACAGTATATTCAATCACGCTGTTATGATCATCCATGTATTGAATCGTAGTTCGCTTGGTATTAAGGTCAACTAGCAGTTCGCAGTATTTGTCATTATCATCCCAGCGCAGCCTGACTTCTTCCGTTGATGATACCTTAACATTAAACTCGCCGTCAAATGCCGGATAACTGTTGCGGAATTGAATAAGCTTCAGAAGCCGTTGTACGACTGGTTTTCGCAGCGACTGTTCGATTTCTTCGCTTGTATAGTTGTGACGGTTAATCTCACGGCCATCGCCCGTTTCTTCTGCCCGCTTATAATCATTTTCACCGGCAAGCAGTCCTACATAATAAACTTGTGGAATTCCCGGGGCAAAGAATTGAATGGCTCTTGCAGCGAGATAAGCATCATCATCGCAATCCAGTATGGAATAATAGGTGCCGCGGATCTGGTGGACATCAAATCCGTCTTCATCCTTATGCTCCTCTGACAGAATTAAACTGAGATTAGAGCCTCTCTCCAAACAGATATCTATAAGCTTCCTTGCCTCACGTGTATCCAGCAGTCCGTCCAAATCGGGTTTAACAGGAATACCGTCATGACAATCAAGCATGGTGAACTGCTTAGCGGGCCGGGTCTTCAGATAATCGAGCAGAGCTGTACTGGACTGGTTGGTTAAGCTTTCGAGAATCCGGTACGGTAATATAAAATCATAAATCCAGTAGCCGCGTTCTGCCAATTTATATTGAATAGAGTGATGGGAGTGCACCTCTGGAAGAAGTTCGATCTCTAAGAATTCAGCAAGCTCCATGACCCAATCGAGAAAATCATAAATATCAGGTTCCACAAAAAAACAGCTGGTTCCCAGTTTCTTGATAACGTATCCAACAGCATCCAGCCGGACTATTTTAACATTGTATTTTTTGAAATTCCGGAAGAACGAGGCCAGGAGAAGTTTTGTCATTTCCGAGTGGATGTCCAGGTCAATCTGTTCAGAAGGATCGGTTTTTCCAAAAGTAGTCCATACGTTCTCCTGTATGCCACTATCCCCGATTTGGAAGGTGGAGTAGGGCAGCGGCCTGCGCAAAAACATCTTGTCTATGTCTTCCTGTACGGGATTCCCGTCTTCCCAGAGTTTATCCAGCGTGAGGAAAAGGTCCGAATATTGTGAGCTGCGGCCAAACTTCAGGAAATCCTGGAAATAATCTGATTTCTGCGAAATATGATTGACCATCAAATCAACGAGGACATCAAATTGTTCTCCAATTTCACGGATATCATTCCATGTTCCAAACTTAGGGTCGATTTCAAGGTAGGTGAGCGGGGCAAAACCTCTGTCGCCTGAAGAGGGGAATGGAGGGAGAATATGCACGCCGCCCTTAAAAATATCAGAAAAATGGGAGTAGAGTACTTCCTTCAGAGCTTTTAAATCCCCGCCCAGCGAGTCGGGATAAGTGATCAACTGTACCTGGTTTTTTAATGACATTTTTACTCCTCCTAATTTGCATATAAAGAGCCGATGGTCTCAAGGTCGGGCAAATCTGCAACAGCTCCCGTAAATTTTAATTTAAAGGCACTTGCAGCTAATCCAATAAAAACAGACTCGCGAATGGTTAATCCCTTTATAATGCCTGCGTATAATCCTGACCAAAAAGCATCTCCGGCTCCTGTGGTGTCTACAACTTCTGTGGCTAATGACGGGAAAGTTTCGCTGGTTTTGCCGTTCGATACCATGGCCCCGTCCTTGCCCATGGTCAATATTACTAATTTGGCTCCGAGCTCAAGAAATTTTTCAATATACCGTTCAGGTGAGTCTTTGCCGAACAGACGCTCAGCATCATCTTCAGAGGGTTTTATGATATCGCTTTTTGCTATAAATGATTTTACATAGCTGATCCCGTCTTCTCCGGCTTCCCATAGCTTTTCATGATAATTAGGGTCAAAGCAGATAAGCATCCCATTTTCTTGTGCCCGTTCAATGGCTCTTTCAATGGTCTGGCGGGCAGGAAATCTGGAAATGGGCCAGCAGGAAAAATGAAGGATCTTGGAATTTATCAGCTGTTGTTCAAGTTTGGTGGTGTAGGTAAGATTATAATCAGCGCCTCTATAGAAAATCGGTACGGGGGTTGATTTGCTTTTTGTCAGCAACACCATACTTGTAGCCGCTTGAACGGTTTGAATGCAGTCCGTGCTCATTCCTGTATGTTGCAGCTGCGACTTAAGAAAAACTCCTAGTCCGTCATCTCCAACCGCCGAAGCTATGGCTGAACGGATTCCCAGTTTATTTGCGTTCAATGCGATGTTGGAGGGAGATCCGCCAAAACATCTTTGATAAGTGTCACCTGGCTTTTCATCGTAATTGGTTGATATCATATCAACAAGAATTTCTCCAATAGCTAAAAGGTCATTACTTTTTGCCTTGAAATTGACTTTTTCGTCTAAATTGAGCATATAGCCCCTCCCTTAAACTAAGCGTGAAAGATTAGCTTTATTGTATATGTCAAAGGTTTGACATGTCAATCGTTTGACATATATGAAAAAAAAGACCCCGTCCATAGACGGAGTCTCCCTAAACAATTTCTTATCCAAAGTAAATCAGTGGCCCGCCCCATGATTGAAAGGGGTAATGCTGCTGACGGATACTGACTTGGCTGAGAGGTCGCTGGCGCCGTCTGCACTTGCGGAGGTGATGATGGCTACGGAACTAATCAACAATGCGGCTGTTAACAACGAGCATACTTTTTTCATTTTTTAAAAACTCCCTCTCTAAGATATTTTGCATAATTTCTCTATGTCTTTCTTGCTGTGATAGTGAGGCATGGCTTCGGATAAATTCATAGAATGCAACTGTTTTGCGGAAGCCTGTCTTATCGTTAAGTTTACCACCTATTTTCAAAATATCCAGTATAAGGTTTATGGCATCGGAAATTCTGTCTCTTTTGTACAAATAAACGGCTTGGAGATAGAGATAATCTACATAATACCGTACATCTTCTCTTTTTTCTTTGCTGCTCAATTCTTCTACCTGGTCTTTAAATTCCTCGAGCACCCAATCTATCGAATAGTTGTGCTTGACCGAAGATTCCAATACGGTGATTAATCCGGCTATGAGTTCTTCCTGGTCATTATTGCGTATGAACTCTACATAATCAGGAAGAATATCGGACTTGCCTTCAAGCAGATCTAAGACGTATGTATTCGCAGTAGCGATGTTCCTGTAGTATTCGACCTCAGCCAGCCCCTCTTCGTTAAGACCCTTTATCCAGCTTAAATTTGAGTATTGCGTGATACACTGCCGGGCTTCAGGCAGCCTGTTTAGCTTTTGAAGAGCAATCCCCTTCATGCACTGACTGTATCCGAAATAATAAGCGATGCTTCTTTTCAGCAGGTGCTTACTGAGGTTGAGCTGCATGGAGTCATAGGCTATGGCTGAAACTTCAAGAAGCTTGTCTGAAATCTCGATTATCGCTAACCAATTCTCCCATGAAAAAGACATCTTGATCATATCTGTCAGCGAATCGGCATTCACACCGTCCAAATCTAACAATTCCAATTCCACCCCTCGATATACCAGTATATTACAATTATACTTCTCTATCTTAATAGTGGTCAATTCTTTGATTTCATATTTTTGCTAAAAAATAACTTTCATTTCCTGCGTAAAGAAAAACCATGGATCAGGTGCTGCAGCTGCGCTGCGGCCTGAATCTATCGAGAGAAAATTATGTATTTTTGCATAATTTTCTCTTTTTATTTACAATATAATAGATTAGGAATTATTATTAATAGTGCTATTATATTGATTGCAAAGTACATAAGAAGGAGAATGAATTGTGTCTACACCTGTATATGGTAAGAAAATAGTACGGCCGGAGCATGCTGCAGAAGTATCAGTTCCCCAGTGGGCGCTTGGTGCCGCTCTGGTTATGTATTTGGTCTGGTCTGCTTTTCAGGTCGGACTGTTCAATGGCATGCAGTTGCAATTTGAGAAGCCAATCTATGTATCCGCTCTGCTGGGCGGCCTGCTTCTGATTGGGTGTGCCGTCTTCAACTACAAAGATTTCAAGCTGGCCCGGCAGCTCGATCTGGTGAGTGCAGCAGCGCTTCTGCTTCCATTGGTGTACGCCTTGTCACTGTACCATGCTGTCTCGCATTATACGGCGATGAATATGCTGTTCATCCAGTTCACTTATGCTGCGGTTTTTATCACTTCGGTCGTGCTCTTACAGCACAAATCTCTTAATCACGTCATTCAAAATGCAGTACTGGCCACTGCCTATGCCATTGTAGGCTTCGGATTGTTAAACTGGCTGGGGAGCTGGAAATTGGCCGGCAGTCTGGTAGGCTGGTTCACGGACACAGTGGTCTCGGGGCGTTATACGCATGCCGTCATGACCGACTCTAACGGGCTGCGGCTGACTTCTGTTTTTCAATATGCCAATACCTATGCTGCCTTTCTGATGGCGTTTCTGTTCGTGGCTTTATTCGCGCTTACCCGTTCACGGAAATGGTATGGGACTCTAGGGCATGGATTTATGCTCGTTCCGATTATTGTCTCCCTGCTGCTGACACTGTCACGCGGCGGTTTGGTGCTGCTTCCTGTCGTGTTTATTTTGCTGCTGCTTTTTTTGAAGCCTGTTAAGCAGATTATTTGGATCGTACAGCTGGGGGTTGCCGGGATCGCTTCGCTACTTATTATCAATCCGGTGACTGAGCTGGGAATTGAGCTGAATGACTTGTTTTCAACGGGGGCGGCTTTGCAGGGCTGGGGCTGGCTGCTCACGGCTTCTGCTGCGGTTGCATTCCTTAGCTGGGCTGTTCAGCGTTATGCTGCACCTTGGCTGGACAAAAAGCTGGGCGGCATAGAGAAGGGCAAAGGGAGCGGGCTCTGGATTCCGCTGGGGTCTGTGGCTGCAGTTTCGGTGCTGGCCTTTGTGCTGATTGGTACGGGTGCCCGTAAGATTCTGCCTGACAACATCGCAATCCGTCTGGAAAATATCAACCTTAAGCAGCACAGCGTGCTGGAACGGTTTACTTTTTATAAAGATGCCCTCAAGGTAGTCCGGGATTATCCGCTGCTCGGAACCGGAGGCGGGGGCTGGGCTTCTGTCTATGAGCAGTACCAGAACAACCCTTATATCAGCCGCCAGGTGCATAACTTTTTTCTTCAATATATTATTGAGGCGGGCATTATTGGTTTTGTTGTATTCATGGGCTTCATATTATTTATCTTCTATAAATATATCCGGGGATACCTGAAAAAGGATAAGGATGATTTCGATAACGGGTTCTTCTATTTTATTCTGGTCTTGTCTATTCTGGTTCACAGTCTGCTGGATTTTAATCTGAGCTATACGTTTATGGGAATGATGGTTTTCCTCGGCCTGGCCGGCATGGCGGTTGCCATGGACAGCAGTCCTTTGCGTCCCCGGTGGAACAAAGGCTGGCTGCGGATGGGTTATTTGGCGGCGGCTGGCACGGGTACACTGTATTTGCTTTTTCTCGCCATAAGTCATATCAGTTCCAGCAATTCTGCTTATGCAGGCCAGAAGCTGCTGAGTGTAAGCCAATCCTATGAGGAGATCAAGACGCCTTTGGCCAAAGCGCTGAAGGCACGTCCCGGCCATCCGGAATCGGCGGTCTATCTGTCATCATTGGATCAAACGGTATTTAACCAGACTCAGAAGCAAGAGTTCCTGGATGAAGCCTATCATGTGATCACCCGTGCGCTTGAGGACGAGCCTTATAACAAAAATCTTTTGCGTCAGCTGGTAAATTACTATGATCTGAAGGGTGAGAAGGACCCGGCATACCGTGTCTATCTGGATCATGCTTATAAGTTCAGTTGGGATATCGGATGGTATGAGGAACTGATTAGCCGCGCGGTTCTGCTCGGAGAAGAAGCTTATGTACAAAAGGATGCCGCCAAGCAGCAGGAGTATTTCTCTGCAGGGCTGGAGGCGTACAAGCATGTTACTGACGGGATACAGCATCTGCAGGAACTGCCGCCTGAGCAGCTTCAGGGACGGGAATATTTCATTACCTCTGCGATTGCGCTTAATGCAGCCAGAATACAGCAGCTTTCCGGACAAGCGGAAGCGGCACTGGCAACGCTGCAGCTTGGTTTTAGTAACGGCTATCAAGATGTACAGGAGACGGGGAAGCTGTGGGAGACGGATTGGTACAGCGCAGTAATCGGCAGATCGTTTGAGCTCGGTTATCAGGCTTATGAGCGGGCGCAGCAGGCGTATTCGCTGGGACAGCAGGAGCTTGGGGATCAGGAAACAACGAACAAGCAGCGTTACTTCAAGACAGGGCTGGATGCCTATGCTCATTTGAACACCGATTTGAATGAGTTGCAGACGCGTTCCGGCACAGAACAGCAGCAGGAACAACTGCTTACACTCACTCCGGCGATAAGACTGAATGCAGGCAAAATATTATACCTGTCCGGCCAGCTTCAAGCCGCTGCAGATACCCTGGAGCCTAGAGTCAGCGATGATTATGCAGACGCTATGAACCGGGAAATGGCCCGCTGGTATTTGGCTGCACTGCAGAGGCATCAAGGCATTCAGGACCAGGCCGTTTATAATCAGCTGCTTGCAGCCGACCCTGAGGAAGCGGTTAAGATTGAGCAAATTGTGAATATGAAGTTGTAGGCGATATGGCGGGGGGTGTGTATGTGTCATTCGTAGTAGGAATGCAGTTTGTACAGGGCCTTCCTCGAAATTTCATCATTTAAAGTGCTGCGAAAGGAGCGGCATGAATGTGGAATGTATGAACTGCAATAGATTCAATGTTTGGGGTGTTTTAGGGGGGATTCTACTGGAGAAAGTGCATTAGAGGAGCCTAATTAAATGTTCATTCCGAAGTTTCCCAGCTACTATGTGATCGAGGTCCCGGTTGTTGACGAAGAAAACGGGGCTGTTCAACTCCTTCCGCTATATAATGCAGAAATACTCCCCACTTTAAACTTTTACCGTCCACTTAAATTTCCAAAACAGCCCTTTGGGCTGTTTTTGTGATTAGAGGGTGCTATGTGAATAAAGTCAGAGGTACTTTTACCTTTAAATTTCCACAATTATGCTATCTAGCCCAATTCAGTGGTATTTCTACCTCTGATTTCCCACTATCGCGCCATTCGGTCCAAATCAAGGGTATTTCTACCTCTGATTTCTCATTATCGCGCCATTCGGTCCAAATCAAGGGTATTTCTACCTCTGATTTCCCACTATCGCGCCATTCGGTCCAAATCAAAGGTATTTCTACCTCTGATTTCCCACTATCGCACCAATCGGTTCAAATCAAGGGTATTTCTGCCTCTGATTTCCCACTATCGCGCCATTCGGCCCAATTCAAAGGTATTTCTACCTCTGATTTCCCACTATCGCGCCATTCGGTCCAAATCAAAGGTATTTCTACCTCTGATTTCTCGCTATCGCGACATTCGGTCCAAATCAAAGGTATTTCTACCTCTGATTTCTCGCTATCGCGCCATTCGGTCCAATTCAAGGGTATTTCTACTTTTGATCTAAAGAAGTAAGCCGGATGTCGTGCAAATCATGCAAAGGCAAGCAAGTGGTAAAGGAAATGTACAGGACATCCAGGTTTAAACGGATTGTCCAATAGTTCAGCATAAAAACCGTTTGAGCCTTATCGATTCCAATTCCGCAGGCTTGCGCCCTAATCTATGAGAGCGTATTCTTAACGTAGACATATTTTACTAGAATGTAAATTCCGCGAAAGAGAGGCAAGAGAATGATTAGAGCTTCGCAAGATCAAGAATATTATGAGCTGTCGAGTCCGACAGCGCTTCCCAAGGCTTCAGGATTTCTGTGGAATGAGCAGATGATGATCCATATGAACTGCCGCGGGTATGCGGTGGCCCAGTTCATGCAGCCTGAACCTGCCAAGTATTCGTATGCGCCGAATCTGGAAGCGAAGACGTTCATGCAGCCGGAGCAGCCCTATTATGCGCATCATCCCGGCCGGTTTATCTATGTGAAGGATGAGGAGAACGGTGAGGTGTTCTCTGCTCCTTATGAGCCTGTGCGCAAGCCGCTCGATCATTACACCTTTGCTGCCGGTAAACATAACATTGTCTGGCACATTGAAAAAGACGGCATCGCCATAGAAATGACCTTGAGCCTGCCCAAGGACGAGCCGATGGAGCTGTGGCGGGTAAAAGTAACCAACCGGTCTTCCGTTCGCAGAAACATCAGCATTTATCCCTATTTTACCGTCGGCTATATGTCCTGGATGAATCAGTCCGGTGAGTATAAGGAAGACCTGCAAGCAATCGTGGCCACAGCGGTTACACCTTATCAGAAGTATCAGGATTATGACAAGATCAAGGGTCTGAAGGACAAGACCTTCCTGATTGGAGATCAAGCTCCCTTGTCCTGGGAAGTGAATCAGGAAGCTTTTGAAGGAGAAGGCGGAATTGGTTCCCCGTCAGCACTAAGCCGCGAACTATTGGCCAAAGGCGAATCGCGTTATGAAACACCTGTAGCTGTTCTGCAGTACCAGCTCAGTCTAGAGCCGGGGGAGGAGAGAAGCTACCGGTTTATTTTTGGACCTGCACATCATGAGCAGGAGATTGCGGATATCCGCCAGCGGATGTTCCTGGACAGGAATGCAGCGGGGGAAGACGGCTTCACGATTGCAGAACTGCAATATGCGGAATACGTCCGGGAAGGCCGGGGCTGCATAGCGATTACGACCCCGGATCCGGATCTCGACAACATGGTCAATCACTGGCTGCCAAGGCAGATGTACTACCACGGACAGACCAACCGGCTGACGACGGATCCCCAGACCCGGAATTATCTGCAGGATAATATGGGCATGAGCTACATTAAACCGCAGACGGCCAGAGGGGCGTTCCTGACTGCCCTGAGCCAGCAAAATGTAAGCGGGGCCATGCCGGACGGCATTATTTTGCATGAGGGCGCTGAACTGAAATATATTAACCAGGTTCCGCATACGGACCACTGTGTCTGGCTGCCGATCTGCCTCAGCACGTATCTGGACGAGACGAATGACTACAGCATCCTGGAGGAAGAGGTTCCCTATGCAGGCGGCGGGGAGAGCGGCTCTGTATTCGAGCATATCAACCGGGCGATGGAGTGGCTGATTCATGACCGGGACGAACGGGGCCTCAACTATATCAATCAGGGGGACTGGTGTGACCCGATGAATATGGTTGGCTATAAAGGCAAAGGCGTGTCCGGCTGGCTGACCATCGCTACGGCGTATGCCTTTATGGTGTGGGCGGATATTTGTGCAAACAGCGGGCGGACGGAGAACGCCGGGGCATTCCGCCATGCGGCAGAGGATACAAATGCTGTAGTCAACCGGTATTTATGGGATGGCGAATGGTATGCACGCGGGATCACGGATGACAATGTGGTGTTCGGAATCAGCAAAGATAAGGAAGGCCGGATCTTCATTAATCCGCAGGGCTGGGCGCTGCTCAGCGGTGCGGCTGATGAGGAGCAGAAGGAGAAGCTGATGAGATCGGTCCGCGAACAGCTGGAGACCCCTTACGGAGTGGAAAAGCTGGCACCTTCTTATACGGCTATGCGCGAAGATGTAGGCCGGGTAACGCAAAAGCATCCCGGAACCGCCGAGAACGGTGCGGTGTATAATCATGCCGCAGCCTTCTATATTTATGGATTATACGCTGTGAAAGAGCAGGATCAGGCCTACCGCCTGCTGCGCAAAATGATTCCCGGACCGGACAAGGCGGATATTATCAGACGGGGCCAGCTGCCGGTATTCATTCCAAATTATTACCGCGGGGCTTACAGACAGTTTCCGCAGACTGCCGGACGCTCCAGCCATCTGTTTAATACGGGAACTGTGCCATGGGTGTACCGCTGTCTGATTGACGGTCTGTTCGGATTGCAGGGAACTCCGCAAGGGTTGAGGGTTAGTCCTCAGCTGCCGTCTGACTGGCCGGAAGCCCGGGTGAAGCGCAGCTTCAGGGGCGCAGAGCTGGATATTGTTATGAAGCGTGAAGCCGGGGTGACAGTTACCGGGGTTTATCTGGATGGTGTGCTGGTTCCTGACGGCATTTTGAAAAATTTGGAGGATAGCAAGAGTTATAACGTGCAAGTCAAGCTTCCGGCCGGAAATGCCTGATCACTTGACTACTACATCTCTGTAGAGGCTTGTAAGCTGCCTGTACACAGGCGGTGTCAAACTGCACTACACTGCACCAAACCAATAAAAGGATTGGACCGGGGGCTTCCCCCCGGCCCAATCCTTTTTCCTTCCTAAGGCTCAATTCCCCACACAAGCTGTCCGTTCATATACCCGGTTACCTGCTCATTGTTCACGAACGAGCTGGCGGATGCGTTAAAAGAATAATCGTTAGCCTGGTTGTAATTGGACCAGTTGTTTTTGGAGAAGCGGGTCTGGATCTCTGCACTCTGGCCCGGATTCAGCGTACCGGCTGCACTCGTAAAGCCGACTTCCAGAACATAATCAGCCCCGGCTGCCGGAGTATCCAGCTTCACGAAGCTGGCGGTTACATTGGCACTTCCGATACTGGCCCAGTCGGACCAGAAGCTCTGGGCATGATCCCCGTCAATCGTATAGTAATACCGGAGCTTCACATCGCTGAGTTGAATGGCCGAGTCCCCGCTGTTGATGATTTTAAATTTAGGTGAAATTCCGTTGGCGGAGGCACCTGTATTGCCGTTAAAGGCCTGGACCGTCAAGTCTCCCGCAGGAACAGTAACTGTGCTGTCGGCAACATTTAGTATAAGAACAGCAGGGTTGCCGCCGCTGAAATGAAAGGTCAGCGTATTCTGGCCCAGCGGCAGCGCGGAAAGATAGGTTTTGCTAAGAACAGCCGTTGTGCCTGATACCGTGTAGTCCTGGCCTGCTATAAGCGTATGGTTAGCATTCGATATGCTGGTCAGCTGATGTCCGTTCAGCGTGAGGGAGACGGGAATATCCTGCTGCAGCCCCGCCGCTTTATCAAAGGACGCATTGACGGGCGAGACGGAAGCATGTGGTGACGGTGTGGAGTCGATGACTTCCACCTTTAAAACCGGATCTTGTCCCTGATTAAAATCCAACACGAGGGTATGCTCGCCAACCGGCAGCCCCGCCAGAAATGCTTGCTTCAGCAGCAGTGTATTTCCGCTCAAGGTGTAATCCTGGTTCAAGGTCAAGGCATTGCCGCCTGTCCGCAGGGCAGTTAAGGTATTTCCGTTAGCATTGACGGTGATGGCTGGATCATTCTGACCCGGAGCATTTTTGTCAAATTGGATGTTGGAAGGGGTGATGGTAGCGCTTGGAGTAGGATTGTTGACCTTTAAGTCGGGCAGCTCATCCAGCGTGATTACATAACTGCTCTGGTAGAGCGTCTTGAGCGTGGCGGGATAATTAAAGGCGGAACTCAGGAGATGTTCACCGTACCACGGACAGAAGTAGAGCCAGCCGGATTTCTCCTCAACCAGATTCTGCAGGCTTGGGACGGTGTCGTTCTCTGTCATGGCGACCATTTTGGTGCCTCCGGTCAAATCAACCAGCTTATAGAAAATCGAGGTAATTGCGTCCTCATTAGGAACGCCGGACAAGCCGTCATAGCGGTTGTAGATCGTATTGTATTTGTCATAGCCGACCAGATCCACCTGATCATTGCCGGGGTACCATGCGGGAGAAGTGCTGTACACGTAGCTGTTGTAGGTCCAGATCAGGTTATGCAAACCGTAAGTCTCTGTAAGCTCGGTATAGAGGAGATCCCACAGCTGCTTGTACACTTCCGCCCCGGCCGAAGCCCACCAGAACCACGCGCCTTCCCCGTTAAGTCCGCCGTTGCCCTCCGCCTCATGGTAAGGACGGAACAGAACCGGCACATTGTGATCCTGCAAAATCTGCAGCTGCTCCGCCAGGTCCTCAATGGTCAGCATGACATACTGATATTCTTTGGTGCCTGGAATGACCGCATTTGCTGTATTAAAGTTGGTTTCTGTCGGCTTATAGGTGGCATTCTTCCAATCCACGAACTCCCCGAGCTGATAGGACGTAAAATTCTTGGGCACGTTGATGTGCCAGGCGGCGGTCGCAATTCCGTCCCGGTTATTCACCCAGTCGATCATCCGGTCGGTTGTCCCGTCTTCCCAGCCATAAAGCGGATTATAGTTCATAAAATCGAAGCCGCGGATGGCCGGATATTTGCCCGTCAAATTGTAAATCCAATCGAACTCGAGCTCATAATTACCGTCATTACCGCCTCCGTATATTTCCTGCTGGCCGGAGAGGGTGTGGTCCCCGTAAACCTCTGTTAAGTAATTCATGAGCAGCTGCGTTTCGGGAGTCGCCTCAGGATCAGAGAGCACAGGCTGGACCTCCAGGGGATCAAGATCGGCATAATCTACAGTGAAGGTGTCAAAATAGGCGAAGCCCCAGCCGGCCTTCACCGCAATGGTATTGCTGCCTTGATTCAGCTTGTGGAAGCCGAAATCGAAGTCCGACCACGCTTTGGTGTAGGGGAGCATATATGAGCCTTTGGTAACGCCATTAATGCTTAAATGCTGCTGCCTGCCGTCGGGACTGAGCTCCTGCATATAACGTGTGGAGATGGCATACATGCCGGTTTCGGGGACAGTAACGTTGAAGGTTAACGTGCCTGAATTCTGCATCCAGACAAATCCGCTGCCGGAATATCCCGGCTTCTGTTGTCCGTAAATCTGGGTCGTCACTTGCAGGTCAGAGGTGAGCTGGGCGTTCTCGCTCTCAATGGTGAAAAGTGCGGTGTCGGCATGAGCAGGAGCGGCCGCGGGTCCCAGCAGCAGGGTAACTGCCAGCAGCATTGCGCTTGCCTTTTGGAGCCAAACCTTCATTTTCATCTTCCCTTTCCATGTAAAATAGAATCGATGATCGCTCAATCTATCCAATCATGGAGGCGCTTTCATAGAAAACATAACATGAGTCCCATAATTTGTAAACCTATTTTTACTGGAAAAGGGTGTCGTTTCCATGTATTGGGGATGCAGAGATTCCCACATCATGAAAGATTGTGAAATCTGGTATGATAAGGTATATCTTTTAAGAGAATCTTATAGATTGAACTTAAAATATGATATTAGAGGAAAGTGGCGGAGGAGAAGTTTGGAACTGTAGGAGCGATAGCGTCCGCCTTTGTCACCGGATTTCAACTACGAGAATCAGTACAAATCAAGAAATCTGGGGACAACAGCGGCCGGAAGTCCAAACATTCTCTGGAGTCACCCCAATCCCTAAATAGACAAAACACAGGTTCAATCTACATAGGAGGATATTCAAAGAATGGCCCATATACTGGTAGTAGAAGATGAACACCCGATCAGCGATTTGATCACGATGAATCTTAAGCTGGTTGGACATACGTATGCCAAAGCTTACAGCGGTTCTGAGGTGGCCGGCATGCTGGAACAGGAGCGGACGGATCTGATTCTGCTCGATGTCATGCTCCCCGGTCTGGACGGGTTCGAAGTCATGAAGCAGATTGCCCATCTGCAGATTCCTGTCATATTTATTACAGCCAAAAATGCCCTGGCAGACAGAATCAAGGGATTTGAGCTCGGGGCGGATGATTATATTATCAAACCTTTTGAAATTCTGGAGCTGCTGGCCCGCATCAATGTTGTACTCCGCAGGAATGAACATACGGCTGCCGCTTTTATATGCGATACAGTTGAGGTGCGGTTTGCGGAAAGGCAGGTGCTGGTGGATCAAATGCCGGTAGATTTGACTGCCCGGGAGTTTGAGCTGCTCGAAGTGCTGATCCGCAACCGGAATATTGCACTCTCCAGGGAAAAGCTGCTGGAGCTGGCCTGGGGGTATGATTTTGCCGGCGACACCCGCACCGTGGATGTCCATATCCGTCAGCTGCGCAAAAAACTGGGCTGGGAAGAACGGATCAAAACCGTATTCAAGCTCGGCTACCGCCTGGAAGTTCAGGTCTAGCCATGCGGTTCTGGCATAAGATTCTCCTTGCCGTGCTGGTGCTGTTCATTGCAGCCCTTGATGTGAGTGTAATTATGGTGATGAAAAAAAGCTGGCAGCTGAACATGGACAGCGAAACCCGGCGGGCGGAAAGTGAACAGCTGCTGATCGCCAACAATATCTATGAGAATCTCGACTCGATCCGTGCCAGGGGGAACACCCTGACTCCTGTTCTGCTGGTCAGTGTGGCGGAGTCGTATGACGAATACTACCATAGGCAAGGAATCGGCCTCGAATTGCGGGAGAACGGGCGGCTGATCTATCCGAATGCGGAAGGACAGGCAGAAGTACAGGATAAGCCAATCATCCGTTTATCCATGCCGCTTCCTGCACCATACCAGCATCTGGAGCTGAGTTATAAACGGGATATCAGCGGACTGTATGCCCAGCAGCAGGAGCTGAACCGCTTCTTCGTGATGATTAACTGGATAGCAGGTCCGGTGCTGGCGCTGCTGCTCTATCTGCTGATCCGGCAGCTGACCAAGCCGCTCAAGCTTTTGTCGGAGACGACCAAGACGATTGCCGAAGGCGATTATTCGCAGCGGGTGGAGCTGCACAGCAGAGATGAATTCGGGGAACTGGCATTTAATTTTAATGCTATGGCTTCAGTAGTAGAGCAGCGGATGACCGACCTCTCTGAGATGGCTGAGGAGAAGCAGCGGATGGTCGATAATCTTGCCCATGAACTGCGTACACCGCTGACCAGTATGCAGGGGTTCGCTGAGCTCCTCACCTCGGCGAATATTGACCAGGAGGATCAGATCAAGGCAGGCCGCTATATTTGGAGTGAAACGGTCAGGCTGAAAAATCTGGCATTCAAGCTGCTCGATCTATCCGTCCTGAGGCATCAGCCGCTGGTGCAGTCAGAGGTGGAGGTTGCCGGACTGTTCAGAGAAGTCATGCAGACCGAGCAGCAAAAAGTAACAGCGCACGGCATACAGCTGCTAACGGACAGCTCGATCCGCACCGTACGGGGGGATGCCGATCTGCTGGCGTCTTTTCTGGTGAATCTGATCGACAATGCCGTTCATGCCTCTGAACCGGGAAGTACAATACGCCTGCTGGCTTATGAACAAAAAGGGGAAGGCGTATTGGAAGTACGCGACAGCGGAGCCGGAATGACGCCGGAGCAGAGCAAGCGGGCCTTCGAGCCATTCTACCGGGGGGACCCGGCGCGTTCCCGCGTCTACGGCAATGCAGGTCTCGGCCTCTCTTTATGCCGGCAAATTGCCGAAGCGCATGGAGCCAGGGTGGAGCTTACGTCAATACATGTTCAGGGAACAAGCATCCGCATTTTTTTGAAAGGCTCCTCAGGGGATTTTACAACTCCATAACAACTGTCCTCCTATTTCATAACATCTGGGGATTAAGGTATAGACAGATTCAACATCCCAGATCCTAATGGAGGTATTACAATTGAGAAAAAACAAATTATCTGCGCTGGCTGTCATCCTGTTCTCCGGAGGGGTTCTTACTCTAAGTGCGCTTGTCGTACCCGGTTTTGTGAATTCCGCAGTGGTCGCGAAGAACACCTCGGCTGCCATTCATGAAGGTCCCCGGCTGGATGTGCAGGCAGAGGCTGTCCCTGTACTGAAAGTGGAAGCACCGGAGCCGGTGTCCACTGTGACTGAGGACCTCATTAAAGGAATGACAGAGGAACAAATCCGGCAGATCTATGACTTTTTGGACAAGCCTGGTGACCCTAAGGTTATCGGCCGTGAAATGACTGGTCAGGATATCAACCGCAGACGGGTACTCGAGGATAAATTCGTGTATGACGGGCTCCGCCCCGGGAAGCAGCTGCCGTTAAAACCGGGACAAGGGGCACTTTATCTGGACCTGGAGACCAATACGTACTACTATCCGGAGCGGAGCTGGACTGATGAAGAGCTGCTGCAGCTGATTGACTGGTCCTACCGGCTGAATTATATCTCGTCCAAAAGAAATATAACAGCGCCGCCTTCACCGCAAAAATCAGGCAAAGCCGAGGCTGTAGCACTGGCGGCTGACAGTGTACGCAAGCTGTTCGGCAGTGATGTTTCCAAGCTGAAAGCAAGCGCGGTACTGGCGGAACCCGGAACGGACAAGTCTCCCCTCTGGATGGTTCAGTTCGCTCCTTACAAGTCGCTCACCCTGCTCGGAGAGGGTAAGGAATTCTGGGAATATCATGTGATAGTGGATGACGAGGCCGGTGTGGTAGTAGATACTACGGCATTTAATCCGGCGCTGGCCAGAACTCCGATCGACGCTGCAGCCGCTGCAGCCATTCAAAAAGACGCCAGCTGGATTCACAAAGCTACCCAAATTGTTATGAATAAGCAGGGAGACACTAGAGCCATCGCCGAAGCTTATCTGACAGACACCGAAGTCAACAATAAGCGCGGGATGGTAGCCGTGTGCTGCTTGAAGACGGAAGCAGGTATACTGCGGAATTCCGCTACCCGGATCAGACGCTGCGCTGCCTGATTTATGAGCCGGCGGGTGACGAAGATTAGGCAGAAGTTACATTCTCCTTCTCTGATCAGAAGTAAATAGAGACAGGTGAGTGCCATACTCCCAAAGACAGAGGTAATCCGCGGTCCATTACGGATCTCCGGTTATCTCTGTTTTTTTTGTAATCCAAGGATTTTACAGGAACAAAATTCCAGCAAGCTGCGTCTAACCTTATAAGTCTCGCAAACTGTACTGGAGGAGAATGATGATGAGAGCGGTATCCATTAATAATATGGTTAGTAAAACAATACTTATTGCACTGGTTCTCTTGCTGATACTGGCAGACAGCAGGATAATGGCGGAGCCGACAGCTGCTTCAAAGACAGCAGCAGTATTCACTGCAGACATGCAGCAGGCGCTGGATGGGGCGGAGCGTGTGCTGCTCAAGGCGCAGCCTTTTCCGGATGAAGCCGCGGTTGGCTTTTTCAAGAATGGGCGCAGTCTGCCGGAAGGGTATTTGGAACAGACCGCAGATATAATTCTGGAGCAGCACGGCAAGTTCGCCAAGGTCGCGGATTTAACCCGGATAGCACTGGCTTACAGCGCCGCAGGCGGTAATATCAACAACATCGCCGGCACCGATCTGTATCCGCTGCTGATGAACCATGACGGAATGGATACAGAAGGGGCAGCCGCTGCCGCTGATGCCTATATTACCTCGAATAACTCCATTTCTTATTCGTATGAGCGGACGAACCGTTATCCTGATCTGATCTTCTATCAGCTGCTGGATATGCAGCTGGCGGACGGCAGCTGGGCAACGGCCGGCCAAAGTGCCGGAGATCCGGCAGTAACGGCCCGGGTGCTGACCGCTTTGGCCCCGGTAGCTGGGTCGGAACAGGCGGAGGAGCCGGTGCAGAAGGCTCTGCAGTGGCTGAAGGACAAGCAGCAGCCGAACGGCGGATTTGATGGAAAGACAACGATTACAGCAGAAGTAATCGTTGGCTTGTCCTCATTGGGGCTGGATGCGGCAGCTTTTGCCCGGGAAGGCGGAGCTTCGCTGCTGGACCATCTGCTGGCCGCGCAGCTTCCGGGCGGCGGCTTTTCACAACAGCCGGGCGGATCCAGTGATATTTCAGCCACGGCGGATGCCTATCTCGCCCTGACCTCTTACAAGCTGCTGTCCAAGCACGCCGGATTGCTGTATGACGGGTTGCATCATGCCGGCATTCAGCGGGCAACGATCCAGGTGGAAGGTCCCGGCGGAACCCTCGCCGGAGGGCGTATACCGGGGGGCGATGCGGTGAAGGCGGCCGCAGCTTTTTTACAGTCAAAGGGACTTGCTTACAAGCTGAGTGCGGACACAGCCAAACCGGCCTTCACAGCGATCGAAGGAATTCAGAACGGGCGGTACATCGGAGAAGGGGAATGGAAGATTGCCGTGTTCAGCGGGGGGAGCTCGTGGCTGTACCCGGAGAATATATCATCCAGACTGACGGTTAACGACGGGGACCAGCTGCTGGTCTATTATGCGGATGATACGGAACTTCCTGACCGTATGGAAGTGAAGTGGAAAGACAAGAACGGGCAGGAGAATGGCGGATACGCCAATGCCAACACACCGTTTACTATTCATATCACCAGATCGAACAACCAGCTGGGGGGACTTCCTGCCTTTGGGGTGACCGTAACGCTGCAAGGGAAAAGTGTGGTGGCCGACAGCACCGGAAAAGTGTCTTTTGCCGGAATGAAGCCGGGTGTATATCCAGTAACAGTGACCAAATATCGCAAAGACGCAGCTCCGGTCATTGTCAAGCGAACGTTTGCGCTGCATGTATCCTCTCCTGAGCTGGCCAGCTTTAAAGATGCCAATCAGGTCGCCGCCTGGGCTCGCGGTGATATCGCCGGGGCACTGAGCAGCGGATATATTCAGGGGGTAAGTGCCAGCGGGAACGTGCTTGCGCCAAAACAAAAGCTGACCCGGGCCGAATTTTTGACACTGCTGATGCGGCTGGTGCATGAGTTCCCGGACAGCAAAACGGCGGCTTCCGGTTTCAAGGATGTTCCAGCGGGCAAATGGTACAGCGGTACTGTTGCCAAAGCCGTGGAGCTGGGCATTATTGCTCCGTCAGCCTCCGGCAAGTTCGAACCGGACCGCGGCATTACGCGGGAAGAAGCGGCGGTAATGGTTGCGAAGGCAGCACAGTTACCTACGTACGGCAGCGCTGAGCGGATGAAATTCACTGATGTGAATGGCCTGCCTGCGGTTAGCCGCGAGGCGATCCAGGCAATGAATGAACATGAAGTAATGACCGGCAGCGGCGGCCGTTTCGAGCCGAAGCAGGTTCTCGTGCGTGAGCAGGCGGCAGCGATTTTGATGCGGCTGCAGAAATTAGTTCCGTCAGCTTTATACTGATGACGGCAGTCGAAGGTTATCAGCTCATCGCCCTGATTTAGGGTGGTGAGCTTTTTTAGGTTTTGGCTAGTGGAATGCGCGAAATAGGCAAAACAATTAAACGCGTAACCCGACTTTTCCTTCGCAGCGTCCCGATGTACTCGCTTTTTCGAGTATAATGGGCGGCTTTGCCCTCGCAGCGACCCAATGTACTCGCTTTTTCGAGTATAATGGGCGGCTTTGCCCTCGCAGCGACCCAATGTACTCTCTTTTTCGAGTACAATGGGCGGCTTTGCCCTCGCAGCGACCCAATGTACTCTCTTTTTCGAGTACAATGGGCGGCTTTGCCCTCGCAGCGCCCCAATGTACTCGGTTTTTCGAGTATAATGAGCGCCTTCGCCCTTGAAGCGTCCCAATGTACTCAGTTTTTCGAGTATAATGGGCGACTTTGCCCTCGAAGGGGGCCAATGTACTCGTTTTTTCGAGTATAATGGGCGGCTTTGCTCTCGTAGCGACCCAATGTACTCGCTTTTTCGAGTATAATGGGCCACTTTTCCTTCGCAGCGCCCCAATGTACTCGGTTTTGCGAGTACAATGAGCGACTTTGCCCTCGCGGCGGTCCAATGTACTCGCTTTTTCGAGTACAACGAGCGGCTTTCCGTTTTAAATGGACCAAAGGGTGAGAAGAGAGGTACAGATGCACACTGGCCCAGCTCAAGGCAAGCGAAAGTGTCAAATGGCAACAGGCGCCCACACTCCAAGAGCGAACCCGCCCAGCGCATAGTCCTGATTCGGCTTGATGGCGAGGCCTCTGCTTACCCTGCTTATAACCCTGCTTATAACCCGCATGGTTTTCTTGAGCCCTCTGCGGTTCCTGTGCGTAAAAGTACCTTGGACAGCTTAAAATGAAGTATAAGCTCCGTCCGTTTTATCAGCCCTGTCAGGGTTATACCTATTACATCAAGCGTAAAGGGAGGTACAAAGGAATGGCCGAGTTCATCATTACCCCTGAAATATCAGACAGCGGGTCGCTTCCCGCATTTACGCTTACTCTCCGCGATTTCGAGGCGGCGGCCATTTACAGTGATACAGATCTGCAGGCTGAGCTGGTGAAGGCCCTCCGCGGACAGGCCGGACTCCAGGTGTTTGATTATGAGGAAGGATTATATACGCGGCTGACTGTGGAGAACAATATTGCTTTTTTCCATAAATGGTTCGGCTGCCGGGTCCCGCTGTCTGAAATTCTCGTGCAGTTTGAGCTGCATCATTGTGCCGGGCGGCCCCTGCATAAGTGCTCGGAGTCGGAAATCCGCCGGCTGTATTATGCCAAGTATTATATGAGCGGCGCCGGGTCCATGGTCTTCCGCGAGCCTGTGCAGGGTGTGGATGTCCGGACGGTTAATACTTTGATCCGCATGCTGTCCAAGTTAAAGGAACACCCTGTCTCCGTACTTATTCTGGTATCCGGTATGGAGCACGCGCGGATTCTCGGGGACGCTGCCTATAAGCTTCAGTCTGACGGTATCCAGCAGCTTGAAGCAGCAGACGAGGATACAGCCCCTGAACCGGAAGTCCCCGCCGCCGCACCCAAAACAGCCAAACTGTTCAAAATTCCCGCCAAGGTGGACGATAAAATTATTCTGTTCGATCCTCCTGAGATTGACTACATTGAGAGCCGGGACGGCAAAGCCGTGCTTGTCATCAATAACGAAAGCTATGCCATGGACTCCACGCTTGCGGATGTCGAGAAGAAATTGGAGGTGTACGGATTTTACCGCTGTCACCGTTCGTATATTGTAAATCTGCAGAAGGTCCGCGAGATCATTACCTGGTCCAAAAATACATATTCACTCCGGATCGACAACCAGGCAGAGTCCACCATACCGCTCTCACGGACCAAAATACAGGAGGTTCTGGAAAAATTCAGCCTGGAATAGGTACAGTTCAGCCTTCCATGCAGTACATTCCGTCCCCAAAAGGCTGACGCTTCCTGCCCCGTTCGATATGCTTGAAGCAAGTTAATGAATCGAAGGAGGTCAGGCTGGTGCAATACGCAATTGAAGTCAAAACGCTGCAGAAGGTATTCGGGACGAATACCGCGGTCAGGCAGCTGAGTTTTCAGGTGAAAAGAGGAGAGGTATTCGGTCTGCTTGGACCCAGCGGATCGGGCAAAACAACAACGATCAAAATCCTGACCGGGGAGCTGACGCCAACCGATGGTGAAGTGAAAGTGCTCGGTCTGGAACAGGCAAATTTCGGGACGGCGGATTTCAAATCCCGGATCGGGATTTTATCGGATAACAGCTCCCTGTATGAGCGGCTGAGCGTCTATGATAATCTGAAGCTGTTCTGTAAATTATATGATGTTCCGCTGAACCGGATCGCTGAAATTCTGGCTGAGGTCAATCTGCAGGATGAGGGTCCGAAGACAGTCTCCAAGCTGTCAAAGGGGATGAAGCAGCGCGTACTGCTGGCCAAAGCGCTCATTCATACGCCGGAGCTGGTATTTCTGGATGAACCGACCTCTGCGCTCGATCCGGCCAATATGGAACATATCCACCGCGGACTGCAAAGGCTGAATGAAGCGGGGACGACGATTTTTCTGACTACGCATAATATGGAGGAAGCGGCGGCTTTGTGTGACCGGGTGGCCTTTTTGCATAACGGGGAGCTTCAGGAGCTGGACAGTCCGGCTGCACTGCGCTTCAAGTATTCGACACATGCCTTTCATGTGGAGACCCACGCCGGGGAAAGACTGGTCATTGCCAATGAATCCGGGAATGCCGGGCAGATCAGCGCACTGGTGGCGGGCGGACAAGTAAAGAGCATGCATACCGATGATCCGACGCTTGGCCAGATTTTTCTGAAGGTGACCGGAAAGGAGCTGGAATAATGAATATCCGGCGCATCAGTGCCATTTTTGAAAAAGATCTCAAGGATCTCATGAAGAACCTGACCCTGATCATTACTGTGGCCATTCCTGTTATTATAGCGTTGGTACTCGACCGCGTTCTGGCGGATGCAGAGCCTACGGTTTCAATGATGTATATGATCGTCGGCGGTACGTTTGCCGCGGTTACATCAGGGACGATCATGAACATGATGGCCGAGGAGAATGAGAAAAAAACGCTGCGCGGACTGATCCAGTCCCCTGCTTCGCTGCTCGATATCATTATCGGAAAAAGTCTGGTCACCGTTCTGGCCACACTGGTCTCCTTAATCGTATCGCTGCTGATCACCGGCATTGAGCCGTTCCTGAATATCAGGGTCATCCTGGGTCTGATTCTGCTGCTGGTCTTCTTTGTGCTGCTTGGTGTCTGTGCCGCTTTATTTGCCAAGTCAGTTGCCGCAACCTCCGCCTTTCTGATGCCGTTCACGTTCCTGTTCGGATTCACTCCGATGATTGGCTCTCTTGGCTTTGCGGGGGAAAACAGTATAGCAGCCCGAATTACCGTTACATTTCCGGTGATGCAGGCCATGAAGCTGCATGATAACAGCTCCTGGCTGCCGCTCGGGATCATAACGATCTGGGTGCTTGGCGCGGCCGTCATTACGTATATTTGTTTTCAAAAAACCAAGGTGGATGATTAAACTGTCATTATGCCATAAAATACAGCCATCCAATCATACCTGCCCCTCCTCACAGGGTCTACAATGAAAGAAACAACTCTTTTGAAGGAGAAGAAGGAACTTCACCAAGAGAACAGGAGGACAGGATGATGATCAAATGGGCATTTGTTACGGGGGCCGACCGGGGAGTCGGACTGAGCTTGGCCAAAGGGTTACTTGCACGGGGCTATCATGTGTTTGCCGGACAGTATGCTGAAGACGGGAATGAGCTTGAGCGGCTTGAGGAGACCAGTGAAGGAAAACTGAAGGCGGTTCCGCTAGATATAAGTGATGGAAACAGTGTCAGTAAAGCGCTGGAAGCAGTAGCTGCGGTCACGGACCGGCTCGAGATTCTGATCAACAACGGGGCCATTCTCGGAGATATGCAGGCGACGGTTGAGGATGAACTGGATTTTGAAGAGATGGACAAGGTGTTCCGCGTGAATACGCTGGGTGCGCTGAGAATGTCGAACGGGCTGATCGGGCCTATTATGAAAAGCGAGAGCAAGCTCATCGTCAACATATCTTCTGAGGCAGGCAGCATTGGAAGCTGCTGGCGGAACGCCTGGTACGCTTACTGCATGTCCAAGGCGGCCCTCAATATGCAGTCCCAGCTGATCCATAACCAGATCTCTCCCCGGGGAGGCAAGGTGCTGGTCCTTCATCCCGGCCATGTCCAGACCTACATGCAGGGCAAGCTGGATACGGCAGGCAAGCTGACACCGGATGAATCTGCCGGACAGATTCTGGAGCGGATTGCTCAGCGGCTTGATCCGGGATATGCAGGGGAAGGGCTGGCATTGATTGATGACGAGGGCAAGGAGCTGCCTTGGTAGGAGAAGGAGCAGACAGACGGTTGAATATCGGGTGCCAGAACCTGAGGTTTTTAAAAGTGTCATCGTTACAGCTTCTAAGCAGGCTGTCCCGGCAGCAGTTATCTGCTGCCGGGACAGCCTTTTTTGTATCCGTTGTAACTCACAAATACCCGAAGCCGAGAACCGTAAAGCATTTATTCTGATCCCCGCTTGCCATTTGGATTTCAACCTCATGCCCGGCGCTTGTTTCGTTATGATACAAAATCATCGGGTTACAGTGTGTCCAGTTGTTGACATGCGGATCCGCAATGAGCACGGGCTTGCCGTCCACGAGAATCTCTGCTTTTCCGAAGTCGCTGCTGCCTGAATCCTTATATATGAGTATCAGAATTCTGCTGCTGATCCACAGCCTGAAGCTTTCCTGCCCTGCGGAGGTATGCATCCAGTTGTACGGAAATTGCGCCGTTCCAAAGGGGTCTGCATCCAATTCCACCAGCTGCAGATCGGTATCGGTCTCCCGGAAGCCGCCGGCTTCAATTCGCACTTCGCTGTTAAGACTATTGCGGTCAAGCAACCGGATTCCGGTAAAATCATTCCCGATGGCCGGCGGCTGGTTCAGCAATAGATCATCAGCATCTTTTGGCGCATGGGCGGCCTCGGAGAACAGATGAGTGAGACAATCCGCCATTACCCGGTGGCCGTCATTGGTGGGATGGTAGATATCGTAGAAAAACTGTCTTTTGGAGATGATGTTCCCTTCTGCCTTGCTCAGCCGGAACTGCTCCGTCACCGCATCCTTTACACTGACCATAGGGAGGTTGTAGTGACGGCCTACAGGGGAGAGTCGGTCCTGCAGGTTCCAGTCATTCACAAAAACACTGAACAGCAGAATCACAGCCGGCCGGTTGTCGGCAGAGAGGATTTTCAGGCACAGGCTTTCATAGCAGTTGCCCTTGGTCTCGTCGCCTGCGTCATTCACCGCAAATTCTACCACCACAATATCCGGTGCAGCGCTGCCGTCTCTGAGAATATCCCGGTCATAACGGATCACGCCAAGCTCAGACGGTGTCCCGCCGACTCCAGCTTTGATGAAATGAATATGGCTGCCGCCGTCTTTTCCGAACCGGTTCTTAAACTCCAGATACGATTGATAAGCATAGCATTCTGTATGTATCGGTTTGGCTCCGGCACCCTGTGTAATGGAACCGCCGATGTAGGCGATAGTGACATCTTCACCCCTTTGTGCCTTTTCAATGGCCGCCTTCAATCTTTGATTATTGCCGGGCTGCAGCAGAGACTTACTGATCATCTCCCGGTATTCCTCAGAACCGAATGGAACCGGAAGCTCCGGGGTGAGTTCAGGCACGGTATATCCGTCATTCAGATAAAAAATAATGCTCGCCGCCGCCAGCTCCCCCGCATGGCTGAATTCAAAGGCGAATTTGCCGGGAGCTTCATCATCTTCATTCCAGACGATGTCCGCAAGCGTGAGGATGACTTCTGTCCCGTCTGCGGGACAGGGCAGGGTCAGCCGCGTACCCGTCTCATATTTGCTCGTTTTGCCCCAGTTCTGGAGTAGAAAACAGATCTCCGCCTGTTCCCTCTCTGACTTTACAGACACCCCGATACTATGGACCAGTTGGCGGAATCCGGTCCAGCTGCCGAGCAGCTCCAGCATTCCCTCATCTGTGACCCCGCCGATATATTTGGCTTTGTCCTTCAGATAGCTGCCTTCCAGATAAATCTCCTGGGAAGGGCTGCCTTCAGCCCGTTCCGTGGCCTCGATGATCGTTTCAAAGAGTACGAAAAATCCGTTTCTCCGTTCGGCGGGGTCCTGCGGCGCTGCGGGCCCTTCAACCGTTCCAGCTTCAGAATACCTGTTATTTTGCATAGTGACTTTAACCATCCCCGCTGTATAAGAGTTGTGAAGGCGCTTTCGCAAAGGTTGTTGAAAGTCTCAGAAGTGTCTGCTGCGCCTCATAATGTCTACACTGTAGCAGAAATGCCGGAGTGCTGGAATGCCCTTCTGACAAATTTATAACCCAAAACACAATTTGTGTTTAGTAATTACAAAAAGTAGCTAGTTTTCACATGGAGGCTGAAACCGCTTTACGAATATAATGTGCCTAGCATAGCAATAAGGGATGTAAAGGGGAGAATGGTTGTCTATGGAAAAGGATAAGGAGTTTATCCTGGTGAGGCAGGAAGTGGCGGTGAAGCTGTACCTTGATCCCGCAGGTATAGATTACAAGGGGTTGATCCGGGCAGCCAGGTCTTTCGCCGGAGATATAGAGCAGGTCACCGGGACGGTCCCTGAGATTATTACAGAGCCGGAGCAGCTGAAGGGAACAGCGGTGATAATCGGGTCTATCGGCTGCAATGGGATTATCGGCAAGCTTGTTGCTGAGGGTCAACTGGATGTCTCCGCCATCCAGGGGAAAAGAGAGTGCTACAAGATTCAGGTGATGGATCACCCGCTTCCCGGGCTGGACCGGGCGCTGGTCATTGCCGGCAGCGATAAAAGGGGGGCGGTATACGGCATTTATTCCATATCGGAAATGATCGGTGTCAGCCCTTGGGTCTACTTTGCGGACGTAGTGCCGGAGAAGAAGCCGGATCTTTCCCTTCCCGTGAGCAGCCTGAATAAGGTTTCGAGAGAACCTTCGGTGAAATACCGGGGGATTTTTCTGAATGATGACTGGCCTTCTCTGGGTTCCTGGGTAACCGGGGCCTTCGGCGATTTCAATGAAGATTTCTATGACAAGGTCTTTGAGCTGATTCTCAGATTGAAAGGGAATTATCTTTGGCCGGCCATGTGGAGTGCTGAATTCAGCCTGAACGGCAAGGAGCACCCGATTGCCAATGCCGTCCATGCCGAAGAATACGGCATCATCATGGGCACTTCCCATCATGAGCCTTTGTTCAGGGCAGGCAGTGAATGGCAGAAGGTATATCAGCAGTACGGGACAAGCAATTTGTGGGATTTTGCCCGGAACAGGCAGGCGATTACAGAGTTCTGGGAGGACGGAATCAAGCGCAACAAAGAGTATCCGAACCTGATAACGCTCGGTATGCGCGGGGAGAGTGATTCCGCACTGGAAGGCTCTGACCGGGACAATATTGAGCTGCTGAAGGACATTATCCTCACCCAGAAACGCTTACTGAGGAAATATAATCTGGAGCATGCACCGCAAATTCTGGCAGTCTACAAGGAAGTCGAGAAATATTGGTACGGCACGGCCGAAGTGGTGGGGCTGAAGGATTGGGATGTACTGAATGATGTTACCATTCTGCTGGCTGACGATAACTTCGGCAACCTGCGCAAAATCCCGGCGGGCAGCGAGCAGCGCCGCAGCGCGGGCTGGGGGATGTACTACCATTTTGACTATCACGGAGGACCTCATTCTTATGAATGGGTGAACACGGTCCCGCTCGGGAAAATTTGGGAGCAGATGTGCATGGCGTTCGATTACGGCATCCGTGAGGTCTGGATCGTTAATGTGGGCGATTTGAAGCCGATGGAGCTGCCGGTCTCCTATTTCCTGGACCTGGCTTATGACTTTGAGGCATGGGGAAGCGGGGCGGTGAACCGGACTGCTGAATACACAGAACGCTGGGTGCGGCAGCAGTTCGGGGCTGTACTGGACCAGGAGGCCATCCTTGGGGTTGCACAGCTGCTGAGCGATTATACGCGGATGAACGGGCGGCGCAAGCCGGAGATTATTACGCCTTCAACCTTCAGTCCGGTCCATCATCATGAGGCGCAAACCGTGCTGGGGCAAGCCCTTAGGATTGAGAAGGCAGCCGTTAAATATGAGGCTTTATTACCTGAAGCCCACAGGGATGCTTATTATCAGCTTGTCTACTATCCTGCAGCGGCCTCGGCGAATGTGGTCAAAATGAATATTTACGGGGGGTTCAGCAGCCTGTACGCCAAGCGGGGAAGTATGCTTGCCAACACTTATGCTGATCTGGTGAAAGAGGCCATTGAGCGGGATCAGCAGCTGCAGCGGATGTACAATACAGAAATCTCAGCAGGAAAGTGGCAGGGAATGATGAGTTCACCTCACGTTGGGTACATACACTGGGATGCGGAAGGATGGAGCTACCCGGAGGGATGTACGGTAATCCCGGTTCAGGGATCCCTGATGATTGTCGATGTGGAGGGAACAGAGCAGGCCTATACTTCGGGTACAGCCAGCCTGCCGGTGTTCACCAATCTGCAGCAAGAGAACTATGACATTACGGTCAGCAGCGGCGGAGATACAGGATTTGAGTTTCGGGCTGAAGCTTCGGCGGAATGGATCAGACTGGACAAGTTTGCCGGGCGGGTGGATACCGGAGAGACAATCAGGGTCAGTATAGACTGGGGCAAATTAGAGGGAGCCTCTGCAGGGCATATCACAGTTTCCGGCGCCGGCGGTACAGTGGAGGTGCAGGTCGCCGTGGAATGGATTGACCTTAAGAATATACCGCCATTGACGTTTGTGGAAACACAGCAGGTGATAGCCATCGAGGCGGAGCATGCACTGAGCCGCGTCTCCAAATCGGGGGTAGAGTGGAAGATTATCGGGAACTACGGGCGGTCCTTGTCTTCGGTAAAAATGTTCCCGGACGGTGTGTCCTTTGGACAACCGGAGCATGCGCCATACCTGGAATACCGGATTCTGGTGAGACAGGACGGTGAATACCGCCTGACGGTTTTTACTGCGCCGACCAACCATCTCTCACCTACCAGCGGGCTGAAATATGCAGCAGGCTTTGATGGCGGGATTCCGGTGATAGCGGACGTTCTGCCCGAGAACTATGAGGGCGGAGATTATAACAATGAACCGTGGTGCCGTGCTGTGATGGATAATGTTCATACCATGACTACTTCACATGTCTTGACCGTTGGGCTTCATACCCTGCGTATCTACGGTCTGGATGCCGGACTGGTTCTGCAAAGGCTGGTGCTGTCTGCAGCTCCGCTTCCTTATTCTTATCTGGGACCGGCGGAGAGCTATTGCACGGGACGGTCGGCACACTAACGGCAGGCTGCTGCTTTATTTCAGGGCGGATGAAGGAGGGTAACCCTTGATGTTCTTGAAAACATTGCTGAAGTAGGCGACATCATGATAGCCGCAGTGCTGCGCCACCTCCGTGACATTAAAACCGCCGGCGGAGAGGATCATCTCGGCATTGTTCACCCGCACCCTGTTCAGGAATTCCTTGCAGGTGGAGCCGGTGTTCTGCTTGAACAGCTTGCCGAGATAGACGGGATTCAGGCCGACCAGACCGGCAAGCTCGGCGATGGAGAGATTCTCCGAGTAATGGTCCATGATATAGGCCATGGCCTTATGGATTCTCGGGTCCATCAGCGGTTGTTCCTGATGGTGGGCAATGCTAAGGAGCCTGTATATAATCATCTGGAAGATGGCCCGGGCTTTCATCCGGTACAGCGGCTGTTTGCCCATCCAGACGTGGGAAAATTCCCGGATGTCCTTCAGGAGCTCTTTGGTTCTCCAGTTGCGGGTTACAGTTCCGAAGGGAAGCCGTACATGATTGTCCCCGCCCTCCCAGACAAAATTAAACGCATAAGAATGCATCGGTGATTCCCTGGATGTGTTGGCTTCCCGGATACTGCCCGAAGGAGCATAGAGCATATCCCCGGCTTCTACGGTAAACTTTTCCCCGTTGATATAGTAGTCCGACCGCCCTTCAACGATGAAGGTAAGGTCATGGAAATCTATAGTGCTCCGGGCAATCTCCCAGTCCGGAAACGATCTGCGATCTACGAACAGGAATACGTCCGGAACGAGACCTTCGTATTTGTTAATATCCATGTTGTAATGTCACTCCCTCTGTTAGATCATATAAGAAACCAGCCTGCAGGGGCAACCATAGGTTGCCCCTGCAGGCTGGTTTTTGTTGCAGGCAAAATTAAATTTGAAACGTTTCCAATTTAGGTATTGAAACGTTTCCAACTTAGTGCTATTATAAATTTCAGTAAGAGAGTCCGGGGGTGTTAAATGACAAGCATTAAAGATGTAGCCAACTTAGCCGGCGTCGCAGTAGGAACCGTATCCCGGGTCATTAACAACTCAGGTGCCGTTAAGCCTAAGACACGCAAGAAAGTAGAAGAAGCTATTCAGGAGCTGAATTATTTCCCGAATGAAGTGGCCAGAAATTTCAAGATGCAGAAGTCCAAAATGGTAGCTTTGCTGCTTCCGAGCATCTGGAATCCTTTCTTTTCAGAATTGGCTTATTACATTGAGGATGAACTGGACCGGGAAGGGTTCAAGCTCATGCTGTGCAACAGCGGCGGCAAACCCGAGAAGGAGCTGTATTATCTGGATATGCTCCGCCAGAACAAGGTAGCTGGTATTGTTGGCATAACTTACAATGATATCGAGAATAATGTGAGCAACGATATTCCCATTGTGAGCATTGACAGACACTTCAACAAGAAGATCACCTGCGTGACTTCGGATAATTATGAGGGAGGACGTCTGGCGCTGAGGGAGCTTGTGAAGGCTGGAGCCAGAAAGCCGGCTTTTATGGGAAGCGTTACTTCCGTGTTCAGTGAAACCATGAACCGCAGACAGGGATTCATTCATGAGGCGGAAGCACTGGGAATTGATTATGTGATCTATGAGAAGCCCGATCCTATTCTGGATGACCATGCTTATATCAACGAGTTTCTGGAGAAGCATGGCGATGCCGATGGCGTTTTTGCCATTACCGATATGCTGGCCGCCAGCTATATAGACAAGGCAAGCAAGCAGGGCATCCGTGTTCCGGAAGATGTGAAGGTCATCGGTTATGACGGCATTCAGGATAATCCTTATTTTCATCCTATTCTGTCTACCATCAGGCAGCCGGTGGAAGAAATGGCACGCATGACAATCAGGCTGCTGTATAACAAGATTGAAGGCATTCCTTTGGAGAAGCAGGTGTACCGTATCCCCGTTATGTTCAGGCAGGGTGAGACTACATGATTTCCTGCAGATCAGAGAAACATCAGCTGCGGAGTTACCACTGACGTTTTTCTCCTTAAAATTGGAAACGTTTCAAGTATAATAACTCACTCTTACTTGCTTCTGCTTTCTCTGCAGGAAGCTCCGCTTCACTGGTTGATTCGTGGTATAGATCTGATCTGAAGCGTGAAGCTCGATATAAATTGGAAACGTTTCAAATCGGCTGATTATTTTACATTGAAAGGGAGTATAGATGTGAATTCAAAAACCAGCGGGGGAGAGCATGCTTTGATCAAGCCCAGCCGCAAACGGTGGAGCAGGGTCAAGCGTGACTATGAGCTATATCTGTTTTTGCTGCCGATCATTATTCTGTATCTCGTATTCAAGTACTATCCGATGTACGGGGTACAGATTGCATTTAAGGATTTCTCGCCAAGCCAGGGGATTTGGGGAAGCGAATGGGTAGGCTTTCAGCACTTTAAAGACTTTTTCGGTGCCTACAACTTCTGGACAATCATTACGAACACGCTCTCGCTCAGTTTTCTGTCGCTGTTGTTTGGCTTCCCCGCTCCGATTATCATCGCCATTATGCTGAATCAGATGCTGGGCAAATCCTATAAGAAGTTTGTCCAGACCGTAATTTATGCGCCTCATTTTATTTCTACCGTTGTCCTTGTCGGCATGCTGAATGTTTTTTTATCGCCAAACAGCGGAATTGTGAATCATGTCATTACCTGGTTCGGAGGCGAACCCATTCTCTTCATGGCTGATGAGGGCTGGTTCCGTCCATTGTATATTTTGTCAGGGATATGGCAGGAGACAGGCTTCTCCACGATTATCTATCTTGCCGCACTGGCGGGAGTCAACCCCGAACTGCATGAAGCGGCCATTATGGACGGGGCAAGCAAATGGAAGCGTGTGTGGTACGTGGATATTCCCAGCATTTTGCCGACAATCGTCATTCTGCTGATTCTCGCCCTTGGAAATATCATGAGCATCGGTTTTGAAAAAGCGTTTTTGATGCAAAGTGATCTGAACTACGCTACTTCCAATATTATTCCGACCTATGTGTATGAAATGGGGATTCAGAAGGCCCAGTACAGCTTTTCAACGGCAGTCGGCCTGTTCAACTCCCTGATCAATATTATCCTGATTTTCACCGTGAACCGGATCGCCAAAAAGATGACAGAAACCAGTCTCTGGTAAGGAGGAGTTTATTTGAATCAGTTAGTCAAGCGAAAGAGCAGAGGCGACGTATGGTTTGATATCATCAACTATTTCCTGCTGAGCCTTATTATGCTGCTCGTATTATACCCGTTGTACTTTGTGCTGGTTGCCTCATTCAGCGATCCTAATTACATCTACTCAGGAGAGGTATGGCTGTTCCCGAAAGGCTTTACACTGGACGGTTACGAGCGGATATTCAGTGATTCCTCGATATGGATCGGATATGGAAACTCCATTCTGTATGCGACGCTGGGAACCATAATCGGGGTAGCAGTCACCGTGTTTGCAGCCTACCCGTTAGCCCGTAAGGATCTGGCCGGAAAATCAGTTATTATGTGGTTTCTGCTGGTCACGATGTTCTTCAGCGGAGGGTTGATTCCCACTTATCTGCTGATCAAAGATCTGCACATGCTAAATACGATGTGGGCACTGGTTATTCCCGGGGCTGGGGGTGTGTTCAACGTCATTATTGTAAGAACGTTCTTCCAGTCGTCCATACCGGATGAGATGTGGGAAGCGGCTTCTATTGACGGTTGCTCGAACACCAGATTTTTCTGGAGCATTGTGCTGCCACTGTCCAAATCCATTCTGGCGGTAATGGTTCTGTATCATGTCGTCGGCTTCTGGAACGGTTTCTTCGACGCTTTGATTTACCTGAATGATGAAAGCAAGTACCCGCTGCAACTGGTCCTCCGTAACATCCTTGTCCAGAATCAGGTCAATTCGGGCATGATGATCGATGTGGAATCCTATGCAGCCAAAATGCGCGTAACCGAACTGATCAAATACGGCGTTATCATGGTATCCAGTCTGCCGCTGCTGATTTTGTATCCTTTTCTGCAAAAATACTTTGTCAAGGGTGTAATGATCGGATCGATTAAGGGCTAATGCCCGGAACACAGGACTTGAAAGGGGGGATGTCCAGCCGTAATTCAGGCGCAACAAGGCAAAGTCATACGATTGGTTAGCTGGTGGGTTGAACAAAAGGGAGGTTATGGATAATGAAGTCTTTATTCAAAAATGCGGGAATTCTGGTGTTGGCCGGAGCGTTTGCGCTAAGCGGATGTTCGGGCAGCGGTAACGGGTCAAAGGAGCAGGCAGAGAGTCCTGATCAGGAAGCGAATTTTAATGCAACCGGTCTTCCCATTGTAAACGAAGCAGTGTCACTAAGAATGGTAGCCCCAAAAGCAGCCTTGGCGCCGGAATTCTCGGAGATGGAAATCTTCAAGCGGCTGGAGCAGGAAACCAATGTGAAGATCAACTGGGAGAACATTCCGGATACCGATTATACAGAAAAGAAAAACCTGTTACTGGCAAGCGGCGATTTGCCTGATGCTTTTTATGCTGCCGGATTTACTGATTACGAGCTGATTAATTACGGTGAAGACGGAACGCTGATTCCGCTGGAAGATTTAATTGATCAATATGCCCCTAACTTGAAAGCGCTTCTTGACCGCCGTCCGGACATTAAATCTTCGATCACAGCACCGGACGGGCACATCTACGGGCTCCCGTCATGGGAAGAAAACAACCTCGGAACCAACCCCTTCTTTCACGTCATCAATAAGGGCTGGCTGGATAAGCTGGGGCTGAAGGTGCCGGAAACACTGGATGAATACACCCAGGCACTGGTTGCTTTTAAAACACAGGACCCGAACGGCAACGGCAAGCAGGATGAAATCCCGTTAAGCTTTATGCATATGCAGTGGTGTATGGATATTGCCGGGCTGTTCGGAGCTTTTGGACTTCCCGATAATCTGGAGCACCGTGTGGTCCGGGACGGTAAAGTTATTTTTACTGCGACCCAGCCTGAATATAAGGAAGCTCTGAATTATTTCCATGAACAATGGTATAAGCAGGGTCTGATTGATCCGGAGTCCTTCACACAGGATGCTGCGCAGTATTTGGCCAAAGGTAAAACAACAGATGAGACACTGGGATCCTATATCTGGTGGGAGGTTGAAGAGGTTGTCGGAACCGAGCGTGCCAAGGACTATGATCTGCTGTCCCCGCTCAAAGGTGCTAATGGCGAGCAGACCATTGGACGTGCTAACGGCGGCGGTCCCGGACGCGGATCCTTTGTCATCACCAAAGAGAACAGCCATCCGGAAATCACCATGCGCTGGATCGACCAGCAGTATGAACCGTACATGGCTGCGCAAATTCACTGGGGGCCGCTGGATGTCGTATACAAGAAAGATGAAAATGGAAAATTGGTAAATCTGCCGCTTCCTGAGGGTGCCTCTGCAGGTGAATTCCGCCAGAAGGTTGCTCCGGGATCGGGTGCACCCGGCGTTATTACTTTTGATGACTTCGGAAAAGTGGTAGACATGGAACCCCGGGCACAGCAGCGGGCTGAGGATCTTGAGAAGTACTACAACCCGTTCATGGAAAAGGAAAACTATCCGGGCATTTTCTTTGAGCCGGAGGAGCTGGATACCATCAACAAGATTGAACCGGAACTGATCAAGTATGTAAATACGCAAAGAGGAAAATTCATTGTGGATGGCGGTGCAGATGAAGAATGGGACAGCTATATCAAGACACTGGAAAAGATGGGCCTGAATGAATTGATGGAAATCTATCAGACCGGTCTGGACCGCTATAACGCCAATCTGAACCAATAAATAGAGAATAGGTGGGGAGAAACTGTGCTTGATGTTATCGCTATCGGCGAAGTATTAATAGACTTTACGCCTGCAGGCCGTTCAGCCGCGGGGAACGGGCTGTTTGAATGCAATCCGGGAGGGGCTCCGGCCAACGTAGCCGCTGCGCTGTCCCGTCTGGGCGCCAGATCAGCAATGATCAGCAAGGTCGGGGAAGATCAATTCGGCTCATTGCTGCATAACGTGCTGGTTGAAAACGGTATTGATGCAGACAGTGTTTCCGTCACAAATGAAGCAAGTACAACGCTGGCTTTTGTCCATCTGGATGACCAGGGGGACAGATCCTTCAGCTTCTTCCGCAAACCAGGGGCAGATACTTTCCTGCATGCTGAAGATGTTCCGCTTGAGCGGATTGAGGCCTCCCGGGCGCTGCATTTCGGTTCGTTGTCGATGACGCATGAGCCTGCCCGTACAGCCACCCGGACCGCAGTCCGCAAGGCCAAGGATTCAGGGGTGCTGCTCTCGTTCGATCCCAATATCCGGTTTTCCTTATGGGAGAGTAAAGAGCAGGCCAGACAGAATATTTTTTGGGGAATGAATTATGCCGATATCCTGAAAGTCTCCGAAGATGAGTTATCTTTCTTAACGGGTACCAGTGATCTTGAAAAAGGCTCACAGGAGCTCCAGCAGCAATATGACATCGGACTTCTGGTTGTGACTCTAGCGGAAAAAGGCTGCTATTACCGTTTAGCCGGCCGGGATGGTTACGTGCCGGGCTTTAAGGTGAAGGCCATCGACACGAATGGAGCAGGAGACGCTTTTCTGGGCTGCCTGTTATTTAAAATTCTGGAAAGCGGAGGTTCCCTGCAGGGACTGACCCATGAACAAATCACCAGCATGCTGACTTTTGCCAATGCCGGCGGAGCGTTAGTAACTACGCGAAAGGGGGCTCTCGGGGCTATGCCGACGACAGATGAGATTAACCGGATGATAGAGTCCGGCACACAACATAATAAGGATCGGTTTAGACCGGGGTTTCACTTTTCACCACCCTCCAACTGGGCAAATGACCCGAACGGATTAGTCTTTTATGAGGGAAGCTATCATCTATTCTATCAATATCATCCTTACAGTAATAAATGGGGGCCGATGCACTGGGGCCATGCGGTAAGTAAAGATCAGATTCACTGGGAGCACGCGCCAACGGCACTATTCCCGGATGAGCATGGGGCAATTTTCTCCGGCTGCTGTGTAGTGGACTGGAATAACAGCAGCGGTCTATTTGGGAATACCCATGGACTCGTCGCAATCTTTACGCATGCGGATACCCACCCGGAGACGGGGCAGCCGCGTCAGCGGCAGAGTCTGGCTTACAGCAGCGATAAGGGGGAGACCTGGCACAAGTATGACGGGAATCCGGTGCTCGCCGAGGAGGATCTGATAGACTTCCGTGATCCGAAGGTATTCTGGCATGCGCAAAGCAAGCAGTGGATTATGGCAATAGTAGCGGGAGACCATGCCCGGTTCTATGCCTCCGCTAATCTGCGGGAATGGTCGCTGACAGGTGAATTCGGGAGGGAAGAAGGCTCCCATGACGGCGTATGGGAATGCCCGGATCTGTTTCAGCTGCCGGTGGATGACACCGGGCGATCGAAATGGGTGCTGATCATCAGCATCGGGGACAATCCCAACTGTCCGGAAGGATCGCGTACGCAATATTTCATTGGAGAGTTCGACGGGAAGACGTTCATCAATGATCATCCGGCAGATCATATCCTGTGGCTTGATTATGGCAGAGATAACTACGCGGGAGTTACCTGGTCAGATATTCCTGAGCAAGACGGCCGCCGCGTAATCATCGGGTGGATGAGCAACTGGAAGTATGCCAACGAGACGCCTACAGGTTCGTGGAGAGGCGCAATGACTCTGCCCCGTGCTTTATCCCTGACTGAAAAGAACGGAGATGTAGTACTTACCCAGATGCCTGTCCGGGAAATTGAGCAGCTGCGCAATGAATCCGTAAGCTGGAACGATGTCACAGTTACGCCGGAGACTCCTTTTATACAGCCGACGAATCGCGATCTGATAGAGATTGAAGCACAGATGGAGATCCAATCCGGGGAAGAGGTATGTATCCATCTGCAATCTGCCGGACAAAGCGAAATTATTATCGGGTATGACCCTGCTAAGGAATGGCTGTTCACCGACCGTTCGAATAGCGGTGTGACTGACTTCCATCCGGCATTCGCAAGCCGGCACGGTGCTGGCTTGGCCGCTGCGGACGGACGGCTTAAGCTGCAGATCTGGCTGGACCGCAATGCAGTTGAAGTGTATGCGGATAACGGACTGGTTGTGCTGACTGATCAGGTTTTCCCTGACGCCCCGGTGGAGAAGATCCGGATAAGTACCACATCTGGACTGGTTGTCCTGAACTCGCTTCAGATCCATACTTTGGATGCTGTCCAGATTCCGCAGATACGCACAGGGCAGACATCAGGGAGGAATGAAGCATGAGCAGCCAGACGGGCAACCGGGGGCTAATGATGCATTGGGCTTTTGATGAAGGAACTGGAGCAGGCACCATGGAGAGCGTCACCCGGACGCTTGATGATGTGCACTACGTATTTAACCACGCGGAGTTTACCAACCCTTGTACTCCGTTATGGAGACAGGGGGTAACGGGAAGCGGTCTTCACTTCGATGGTTACTCCACATACATTGCCCATCCTGCCCGGGGAAAGGGAGGGCATGAATTCCTGCCCGCGCTTAGTATCGGAGTATGGGTTGCGCCGCGTACCTATGAGTGGGGACAGGATGGCAAGCTGGCCGCCATTGTGAACCAGCACAATAAGAATGCTAAGCAGGGATACCTGCTTGGCATGTTCCGTCACGGGTCCTGGTCCTTCCAGGCAGGACTTGAGGGAGGAAAATGGGCAGAGATCTGGTCGCCGGACGGCTGTGAGCTGCCCAAAAGTGAATGGTCGTACCTGAATGCTGTATTTAACGGGGACGAAGGTGAGATGAAGCTGTTCCTTAACGGCAGCGAGATCGCTTCGGCCGCAGTTCCCCGCGGTTCCCGAATAGCTGCCGCTGCGGATACGGATCTGCTCATCGGCAGAAACAATCACAGCAGCAGGCTTGCGGAAGTGTTCAGCCTCCACATGTTCAGCGGGATCATGGATGAGCTGAAAATCTATAACCGTGCGCTTAGTAATGAGGAAGTGGCGGCTTCATATCAGGAGGTGCTGGATTCCGTGCTGGGTGGCGTCCGGCCACTTGTGAACTATGACGATATTAAGCTGGACCGTACCCCCTTGCTTCAGGACAGGCATAGACCGCAATACCATGTCAGTCCGCCGGCCCATTGGATGAATGAGCCGCATGCACCAGTCTATTTTGACGGGCAATATCATTTGTTCTATCAGCATAATCCGCAGGGACCGTATTTTCATCATATCCACTGGGGCCATTGGGTAAGTGAGGATCTGGTGCATTGGCGTGATCTTCCCATTGCCCTGGCGCCTGAGAAAGACCAGCTCGCCCCTGACGGAATCTGGTCGGGAAGTGCGTCTTATGATGAAGAAGGTCTCCCGGTCCTGTTCTTTACGGCGGGCAATGACAGTGCTTCGCCGAATCAGAGTGTGGCGCTGGCCAGAAGCACTTATTCCGAAGATGGGGATCCTGATCTCGTGAAGTGGATTAAACATCCGGAGCCGCTCATCGTACAGCAGAAGGGAATGGGGGCGTTCGGGGATTTCCGGGACCCGTTCATATGGAAGGATGAGAACGGATGGTATGCCCTGGTTGGCTCAGGGATGGAGGGCGGAGGCGGAGCGGCACTGGCTTTCGCTTCAGAAGATATGCTGAACTGGACGTACAAAGGATCATTCTTTGAAGCGGATATTCAGAAGTTTCCGTATCTTGGCCCTATCTGGGAGCTTCCTGTGCTCCTTCCCCTGGGTGCCGATAAGCAGGGGGAGTACAAGCATCTTCTGCTGGTCAGTCCAGTGGGGCCGGGCGCAGATGTCGAGGTATTCTACTGGATTGGACAGCTTGATCAGGATAATCTCGCCTTCCTCCCGGATCAGGAGGAGCCGCAATTGATAGATGTCGGCGATTTTCATTTCACAGGTCCGAGCGGAATGGTTGATCCGAAGACGGGGCGGAATATTGTTTTTACAATTGCCCAAGGTGACCGTACCTCCGAACTGGAGTTTCAATCGGGTTGGGCACACAATGGAGGATTACCGCTAAGCGTGTATTTGCGGGAGGATGGGCGGCTGGGAATCGAGCCGATTCAGGAGCTGCAATCCTTGCGCGGTGAGCACCGTTTATCGCTCAGGGATAAGTCGTTAGCGGATGCAAACGACCTGCTGAGGGATATACAAGGCCATATGCTGGAAATACAGCTGGAACTTGCGCCGGGAAGTGCCACCAAGCTTGGCATCAAAGTCCGGCGTACACCTGATGGAGCGGAAGAAACACTGCTGTACTATGACTGGAAAGAATCTATGCTGTTGGCCGACCGGACCCTAACGACACAGCATCCGGGAGAAAAGTGCAAAGGAATCCAGGGCGGCAAGTTGGAGCTGTCCGGAGAGAATCTGCAGCTGCATCTCTATCTGGACCGCTCCATGGTCGAGCTTTATGCCAACGGATTAAAAAGCCTGACAACCCGTGTCTATCCAAGCCGTCAGGATGCCTTGGGACTCGAACTCTGGGGGGATGGCGAGGCATTGGTGAAGTCGCTGGACATATGGGAGATGAAGTCTATTTGGTAACATGGGGCGCTTAGGCGCCCCTTACCCTATCGGGAGGCAAATAGTGCGCGGTAAAGAGACTTATATTGAAAGCGCTTTATGACTGTTTTGAGCAGCATTGTTGAGTAACTTTTGAAGACCGCAAAGATTGCAGCCAATGAGGCGCATTAAGAGCAGAGAATGGGCCTCTAAAGAGCAACGGATGTGCATAGCAAATAATAGACAGATTTCCGATGGAAGGAACATCATGAGCCTGCCGGTCGTACCGGGCAAACTAGTTGGAATTTCTCCCGCTAATTCTTTCAAAATGAGGCTGCGAGAGACAATAGTTGGATTTTCTCCATCTAAAATCCTTCCTGCTGATCCGAATAGTGGTTTTTTAGCTATTTAAGTGGAGAAATTCCATCTAATCATCCATCTTTGGCAAAAACGAATGAAATAGCAGGACTTTTTCGCGCTATCAAATTTCAAGTAGGCTAGCCTCATTAAAAGTTAGAATACTGGGCTCTATAAGTTGAACCTTTTAACTGTTTATATGAATAGGTTCAGCTTTATCTCCACAATTTCAAAGTCAACAGTATTGAAAGCGCTTCATAGAGATGCCTTTTGTTGGATTAAGAATTGTAGAAGGAGGCTTGTTCATGAGGAAAGATAAAAGAAATACGTCCTGGATCTCCAAGCTGGTTGCAGGGGTTATGGTGCTTCAGCTTGCGGTGCCGGGAATCCAGGCTGAGGCCGCAGCTGCTGGTAAAGTTGAAGCGGGAGGAGGTTCATTTCCGCTGGCGGAATCAGAATTGTCCGTTACGGACGCAGTCTATCAAGTTCCCGGGCGTGAATCAGAATCGTCCGTTACGGACACAGTCTATGAAATTGTTAATCCAGGCTTTGAAACCGGAGATTTAACAGGATGGACCGTGACCCGCGGGGATTCGTTCGGACCGGACAGCGTATCCGGGGAGAGCGTCTGGTGGGCGGAGCAAATCCCGTATAACCAGGATGGAATTTATCATCTGAACGGCTGGAAGTATAACGAAGCTGCGACAGGTGTGCTGCGGTCCAGCACCTTCGAACTGGGCGGAAGCGGCTGGATCAGCTTTAAGCTGGGCGGAGCCAAAAATCCGGACAAGGTGTATGTAAATATTGTAGATGCGGATTCCGGCGAAGTGATTGCCAGGTACGGCAACAGCGCATTTGCCGATGTGGGCTTCCCGGATCCCGCCCAGGGAATGCGGCTTGCCAATATGGAGCAGTATAAGGCGGATTTATCTGCACATTTAGGCAAGAAGCTGTACGTTGAAATTGTTGATAATGCCACCTCGGACTGGGGGCTGATTTTTGCTGATGCATTCTTGATGTACCATGATGCAGAGCCAGCCGGGGGCAGAATTGCCCCGGATATCAAGCCGGATTTCAGACGTTACCAAATACAAAATCCAGGCTTTGAAACCGGGGATCTCACAGGCTGGACAGTAGTAGAAGGAGAGGCCTTCGAGCCAGGCAGCGTATCTGACGAAACCGTATGGTGGGCGGAACAGATTCCATACCAACAGGAAGGAGCATACCACTTAAACGGCTGGAGAAAAGACGAGGCTGCAACAGGTGTGCTGCGTTCCAGCACTTTTGAGTTAGGAGGAACAGGCTGGATTACCTTCAGACTAGGCGGAGGCAAGCATACAGATCAGGCCTATGTCAGCGTCAGTGATGCCGATACAGGAAATCTGATTGCCAGATACGGCAACAGCGAATTTAACGATTCCGGGTTCCCTGACCCTGGACAAGGGATGCGGCTGGCGAATATGCAAACGTATAAAGCCGACCTCTCCAAATATATAGGCAAAAAACTGTATATAGAGATCGTCGACCACGCGGTTTCGGATTGGGGAGTGATGTTTGCGGATGCTTTCCATACCTTCCATGAGCGGGTACCGGAAGAAGGCGTGATCGCCGGCAACATTATCCCGACGGAAATCGCAAACGGCAGTTTTGAGTCCGGCACTTTCGGAGGCTGGACGGTTGAGGGGAACGCTTTTGAAGTCACTGATGGAGCCGGGCCGGGCAAAGAAGGCAGCTATTATGCCAAGTCCTCCATGGAAGGGGAAGGTGCCATTATCTCCAATGCCTTTACGCTTCAAGGAACCGGGACGATTACCTTCAATGTTATAGACATCGACCAGCCGGAAGATGCCTACGTTGCACTTTATGATGCCGGAACTAACGAACTGCTTGAAAAAACCGGCGATGTTAGTGCGAACGAGCAAATTTCGTGGAATATGTACAAGTATTACAATAAGAGTCTTTATATTAAAATCATCGATTCTTCGGGTCAGGCCAGAATTTCTATTGACGCTTTTAAGGCCAAAGGTAAAGGTAATATCTTTTATATGAATTTGGATGAAGGCACCGGAAAAAAGGCTCTTGAGGAAGTAAGCCAGCTTGAGCATGATGTAAAATATGTATTTAATAATGCCAGATATATGGACTCCAAAGATCCGAGATGGACTCCGCGCGGGGTCAAGGGCGGCGCCCTGCTGTTCGATGGCTACTCCAATGACATTGAAGTCAAAGCACAGGATACCCTTCCTGTAGGCGATGCACTAACTATCGAGGCTTGGGTCGCACCGCGCAGCTATGAATGGGGAGACGGTAACAAGCTGTCGGCGATTGTAAACCAGTCGGATCAGGATAAGGCGGAAGGCTTCTCCCTCGGCATGTACCGGCATGGCTCATGGTCTATGCAGGTTGGGATTGGCGGACAGTGGATTCAGGTATGGGTCGAAGACCATCCGCTTGAAAAATACAAATGGAATTACGTAGCGGCTACGTTCGACAAAAACGATGGAGTCATTAAATTATACCTGAATGGCCAGGAGGTAGCTTCACAGACAACGCCTGCCAACGTACCGATCACCTCTTCTTCTGCCGACCTGATGATCGGCAAAAATAATAAACCCGTAGAGCTTGCAGGCCTGTTCTCTTATAACATGTTCAGCGGACTTATTGATGAAGTGAAACTGCAGAATAAAGCGCTAACGGATCAGGAAATTCTTGCTGAGTATGAGCATGTAAAAGCGCTTCATGGCGGGGCGGTTCCGGAAATTCCAAATGGCGATATTGACGAGGACCCGGCTGTGTTTGACGGTGACCAGCACCGTCCGCAGTATCATGCCATGCCTCCGCAGAACTGGATGAATGAAGCGCATGCGCCGATTTATTATAACGGCAAATACCATTTATTTTATCAGCATAATCCGCAGGGTCCGTTCTGGCATCAAATCCACTGGGGACACTGGGTGAGCGACGATATGGTGCATTGGGAAAATGTACGGCCTGCACTTGCGCCTGAAGCGGGCACGCTTGATCCGGACGGTGCATGGTCAGGCAGCGCGGCGTATGACCGTGACGGAAATCCTGTTCTGTTCTACACCGCAGGCAATGACTCCTTGTCCCCGAACCAGAGAACAGGGCTGGCCACCCCGGCAGACTTGTCGGACCCTAATTTGGAGCATTGGGTAAAGCATCCTGAACCAGTTACAGAGCAGAATGGAAACGGCATTCATAATGAGTTCAGGGATCCTTTTGTATGGTACGACGAAGAGTCAGATCAGTGGATTCAGCTGGTGACTTCCGGTCTCCAGGACTTCAACAGTGGCACAGCCTTGGTGTACGTGTCAGATGATATGTACAGCTGGGAGTATAAAGGGCCTTTATACGTCAGTGACAGAAGCCTGTATCCGGAGCTCGGCACGGTATGGGAACTGCCGGTTCTGCTTCCGTTAGGCAAGGATAGCATGGGCAAGCAAAAGTATATTTTTATGATCAATCCCCATGAAAAGCCGGAGCATGTTGCACCGGCGAATGATGTGCAGAGAGATGTAGAGGTGTTTTACTGGATTGGCACCTGGGACCGGGATAATTACAGATTTATTCCTGACCAGGAGGCACCGTCCAAAATGGATGTGGGCGACGGCTATTTAACCGCAGAGAGCGGGATGGTTACCCCTGACGGAAGAACAGTCGTATTCTCCATGGTACAGAATGTAAGAACGCCGCAGGCGGAGTATCAGGCGGGATGGGCGCATAATCTGGCGCTGCCGGTTTCCCTGAGCCTGGATGAAGATGACGAACTGCGTATGGAGCCGATTCAGGAGCTGCAGAGCCTGCGGGGGACGAAGGTGGCTGATTTTGCAGACAAAAATCTGCAGGCCGCCAATCAGCTGATCCGCGATGTGAAAAGCGACATGCTGGAGATTGTGATGGAAATTGATCCGGGCGAAGCCCGGCAATTTGGTCTTAAGGTGCGGCGCTCCGACAATGGCCAGGAAGAAACATTGATTTACTACGACAAGACAGACGGGACCTTTAATGTCGACCGGACCAAGAGCAGTATTGACCCGGATGTACGTGTCGATGGTATTCAAGGCGGATATGTAGATCTTGACGGAGAAAATCTGAAGCTGCATATTTTCCTGGACCGCTCGGTGATTGAAGCTTTTGCCAATGACAAGAAAAAACTGACCACCCGGGTTTATGTAGGCAGATACGACTCCCTGGGGCTGCAAGTCTGGGCAGACAATGATGTTACGGTCAAGTCGATGGAAGTATGGGAGATGAACGCATTGACAGGTGAACCGGCTGCTCCGGTTGATGTACCTTATAACTGGGACAACTCTGTGTACACTGATATTACAGATCTGCCTAACCATGATTTTGCGACAGGTGATCTGACAGGCTGGATTACGGAAGGTGATGCCTTTCAAGATGTCCATGTGACAGATGCAAAGTTTTTCTGGGAGACAATCTATTTCAATCCGTCGCAAAAAATACCGGGCGGCTATCATGTATGGGGCTTCAATGAGGAGGCCGGCGGTGACAGCTTAACCGGAACGCTGCAATCACAGAATTTCATTCTTGGCGGAAACGGGAGGCTCAACTTCCTGGTCAGCGGCGGGCGTGATATGGAGAAACTGTATGTTGCACTGGTCCGCGCATCGGACGGCAAGGAGCTTTTTAAAGAGACTGCAACCAATTATGAGGAATACCAGCGGAAAATTTGGGATGCTTCAGCGTATATCGGCGAGGAGCTGTACATTAAGATCGTTGACCAATCCACAGGCGGTTTCGGACATATTAACGTCGATGACTTTAATGTACCGGTTAAGGTGGAGGTTCCGGGAAATCCGGGCAACCCGACAGAACCTAACGGACCTGAAGGACCCGCTGACCCCGGAGGTCCGGCCACTCCAATTGAACCAAGTGAACCAGCGAATCCAACGAGTCCAACATATACTCCCGACCCAAGCAGTCCACCGAGTAAGCCGGCGGTAATGCCAGTAAGCACACCAGATCCTGCGGAGAGCCTGAATTTTGAATTGGCTAAGGGGGAGCGGAAGGTGCTGTTTCCGGTGAAAACGGGGGCAAATGACGGCAAGAATGCCTTGACAGTTAAAAATGCAGATGTAGAGATTGAAATTCCTGCAGAGGTATTACAGGATTTGCAGTCACTGGTTGCGGGCAGCGGTCTGGAACAGGCGCAAATATCCTTTGAAATGGATGCATTGACTCCAGAACAGAGCAAACAGCTGCTTGAGCAAGCCGGAAGCAGAAATCATGCAGTTATTACCGCAGCCGGAGAGATTTATGACTTCAAATTGTCTATTGTGAAGGCTGATGGAACAGCGCTTAGGCTTGAGAAATTCTCCAAGCCGGTCACAATCAGGCTGAATGCCGATGACAACTCCCGTCAGGACCTGACCGGCGTCTACTACATTGCCGATGATGGCGGCGTGGAGTATATAGGCGGAACCTTATCAAACGGTAAATGGACTGCACAAGTTAACCACTTCAGTACCTTTGCCGTCCTTACCTTCGACAAAACATTCGAAGATGTCAGCGCATCCTATTGAACCTATGATGTGATTAAAAAAATGGCTGCAAAACAAATTCTCCTCGGTGTGAGCAATACGGCATTTGCGCCCAAACAAAAGGTGAGCAGAGCTGAACTTGCCTCATTGATTACCCGTACACTCAATATCCAGGCTTCGGAACCGGCTGTATTTAAGGATGTGGACCCGGCCAAATGGTACGCTGCATCCATTGCCGCAGCCTACGAAGCAGGAATTGTTACCGGAAGAGGCGCGGACAGCTTTGCACCGGATGAAACGGTTAGCCGTGAAGAGATGGCAGTCATGATTTACAAAGCCTATTTGTTTCAAACAGGCCAGATTGCTGCCGGCGGTCAGGCGAGTGACTTTAAGGATCGTCATAGGATCAGCAGCTGGGCGGCAGATGCAGTGGGAGCTGCACAGGAGCTTGGCTTCATCAGCGGCCGCGGAAACCACTTGTTCATGCCGCATGAGCAAGTCAACCGTGCAGAAAGTGCGCAGGTAATTTCACTGTTGATGGAGAAGATAGAGAAACAGGAGAAATAATAAATGGGTTAAAAAGAGCTGTTTCATTTGCAGAGGAGCTGCTGCAAGTGAGGCGGCTTCTTTTTTGCATTTAGTATGGCTATAATAAAATGGTATGAAGGGAGGTGCAGACAATTCGCTACCTATATGAGTTTATTCAGCATCAGGATGATCTGCCTATAAAGCTCTTTGTGAACTCTGTGAAGCATGTTGATTTTCATTGGCATAAGGAAGTGGAGATCCTGTATGTTCTTCATGGCTCCATCAACATGTATCTGGACCAGAAGCTGTATACGCTCGGTGAAGATGATCTCATCGTCATAAATAGCATGTCGGTTCACAAGATTGAGCGGACCCATCAGGATAATGTGCTGCTAACCCTGCAGTTTGGCCCTGAGCTGCTGGACAACAATGCATTTATCTCCTGCAACCCGGGGCAGGACGCCCCGCAGCTGCATAGCCTTAAACGGAATCTGGCGCAGATGGTATGGGAGATCAACAAAAAATCGCCGGGTTATCAAAGGTTCGCTATGGGCAGATTGCAGATGTTATGCGGAACTCTTCTGAGGTATTTTTCAGACGGGACCAATCCGGCAGCCAATGAAGGCAGTAGAGACAACGACTATAAAAGGCTGAACAGTGTCCTTACATATATCGATAACCACTATAATGAGAAAATCACCCTGCAGGATATGGCGGACTCCGAGCATTTAAGCCTGCACTACTTTTCCCATTTCTTTACCGACAAAATCGGAATCCCCTTTCAAAAGTATTTGACGCTTATCCGGCTGGAGAAGGCTCAGGTGCAGCTGGCGGAAAGCGATAAGACCATCTCCGAAATCGCACTGGACTGCGGATTTGCGAACGTGAAGCTGTTTAACAAATACTTCAAAGAGAAGTATGGCTGCACCCCCGGCTCTTACCGGGAAGCTTCGCTTGCACCGGAACCGCACCGGCTCAGCTTGAACCGCAAGCCTAAGACGTATGAGGAATCCTCCAGCGGAGATTATTATGAAATGGACACGATGAATGCCATTGGCTCGCTGTACCGCTATTTGGAGGCCAAAGCGGATGGAGATCAGACTGCGGCTGTTGTGCCGGCTGTTCTCATTGCGGACCCCATACGGGTTGAAGCCAGCGCAGACCAGACAGCAACCGGATATGAGAAGCACTGGAACATCACCATGACAGCGGGCAGAGCCGTAGAAGGATTGCGTGAAGACTGGCGGAGGCAGCTGTCTGCATTAAAAGGGAAAATCCCGTTCCGCCATATCCGGTTTCACGGCATTTTTAACGATGAGATGATGGTGTACAGCGAGTATGAAGACGGCACACCTGTCTATAACTGGTCTTATGTGGACAAGCTGTATGACTTCCTTCTGGAGCAGGGAGTACGGCCGTTCGTCGAACTAAGCTTTATGCCGGGCCAGCTGGCGAGATCCAAAGAAACGTTGTTCTGGTGGAGAGGCAACATCAGTCCTCCGGCAGATCCCGGCAAGTGGGAAGCGCTCGTCCGCGAATTTATCCGCCATTGCCTGAACCGTTACGGGGCGGAAGAAGTGAAGCAGTGGTATTTTGAAGTATGGAACGAACCGGATCTGGCAGGTGTCTGCTGGGCAGGCAGTAAAGAGGAATACTTCGCTTTTTACGAATCCACCGTCCATGCGATCAAATCCGTATTGCCCGAGCTGAAGACAGGAGGGCCTGCCATGGGTTACGGCTCCCTCTGGAACGATACGTGGGCCGAGGAGTTTTTGGCTTACTGCAGCAGGCGGCAAGTGCCTTTGGATTTCTTTTCGTTCCATATTTACTCGGAGTATCCTAAGCTGAAATCGGAAGAAGACCGTCTGACCCGGATTATGCCTCCTTCCTTCTATAAAGACAGCATTGACCGTTTGCGGCAAAAAATGAATGCGGCATTGTATGATCATGTTGAACTGCATGTGACCGAATGGAATTTTTCGCTGTATGACCGGAATTTGCTGCATGATACGATGTTTATGGCACCGTTTGTCATCTACCAGACGATGAACACGCTCGGTGACGTGAAGGCGCTGGCGTTCTGGTCGTTTACCGATGTTTTTGAGGAGAGTGTCGTTCCCGCTTCCCCGTTCTATGGGGGCTTTGGCCTGATCAACCGCGACGGGCTGAAAAAGCCCGGCTATTATGCCTTTGAGCTGATGCAGAAGCTGGGGGACGAGCTGCTTATAAAGGGAGACGGTTACGCAGGAACCCGGAAAAGCGACGGAAGCATGCAATTTCTGTTCTATCACTATGTACATGTGGATCAGCTGTTTGCGAGTGGGGACTGGTCGGAACTCTCCGGCTCCACCCGTTATGATGTTTTTGAGGAAAAAGGCAGCAAAGCCTTTGATTTTACACTAAATCTGCTCCCAGGACCGTATAAGTGCACCAGTTATCAGCTGGACCGCGAGCATGGATCGGTATTGGATGAGTGGATCCGTATGGGATCGCCCGATTTTTTGACACAGGAAGAAATTCTGTATTTAAACAGCAGGAGCGGCCCGGTCATCCGGACAGAGATTGTAGAGAAGGAATGCTGGCACAAAGACATTGTACTCCCGCCCCACGGGGTGATGCTGCTCCTGTTCGAAAGGCAGTTTTAAATGTGAAAATATATCGTTTAGACATCCCTTTGCCAGTGAAGGGGTGTTTTTTGTTGTTTATTTTCGATGTAAGCAGACAAGCTAGTAAAGCAGGCGGGAAGTAGGCAAAATACGAACCCGGATGCGGCAAGTTACAACAAGAAAACGGTATCATTACATACTATACTAGGGTTGTACCAGTTAAGAGAAAGACAGGGGGAACTTAGATGAAGCGTTTCATGAAGTGGATGACAGAATCGTTTGCACCTAGATTGGAGGCGTTTACGAATAATCTCTGGGTTGCCTCTATTCAAGAGGCCATTATGGTCGCCATTCCGATGATTTTTATCGGGTCGATTATTACACTGATTTCAATTTTGAAGGATTTCATTCCCGGAATGCCGGATCTTACACCCATCACGACATTCAGCTTCGGGCTGTTGGGGTTGTTTATTGCTTTTTTGACGCCGTATACGGTCATGGAAAAAAGAGAGCGCCACAAAATCAAGCTGCTGGCGGGTATGAGCGGGGTATCGCTCTTCGTGATGCTGCTTAACCCGACCCTTAATGAAGACGGAACCATCCAGTTCATTCTGGAACGGTTTGGACCTTCAGGGATGATTACAGCACTGCTGGTGGGCGTGTTCGTTGCTCTCGTCATGAATATCTGCAACAAATTTTCGTTCTTTAAAAAGGGCTCTTCCCTTCCGGAGTTCATTATGGACTGGTTCGATTTTCTCGTACCGATTGCCCTGATCCTGACTACAGGCTGGGTACTGGTGTATCAGCTTCATTTTGACATTTTTGCACTGATTGTAAACGTGTTCGAGCCTATCAATGCCATGGGCCAGAGTCTGACCGGTTTTGTATTGTTCAACTTCATTGGCGTAGTGCTGTACTCCTTCGGCGTAAGCCCATGGGTGATGACTCCGATCTGGTACGCCATATGGATACCTGCCATTGAAGAAAATGCCGCTCTTGTCGCAGCCGGGCAGGATCCGGTTAACATCAACACGTTCGAGACCTTTTTCTCGGGCTGGCTGGGAATCGGCGGGATGGGAGCCACGCTTCCGTTAGTCGTCTGGTTCCTGCTGGCCCGGTCCAAAAAATTGAAGTCTGTCGGCAAAGCGACGATCCTTCCGTCCTTGTTCAATATTAACGAGCCGGTCGTATACGGGGCACCGATTGCCTTCAATCCGCTGCTTATGGTACCGATGTGGATTAACGGACTGATTACGCCGATTCTCGTGTATATAGTCCTCGATATGGGGCTGGTCCGGATTCCAAGCCAGATCTTCCAATTGTGGTATACCCCGATCGGGCTGTCGACTTACCTTATGGCCGGATTCAACGGACTGATTCTGCTGGCGGTAGTCCTGCTGATTGTGTTCGCTGTCTGGTTTCCGTTCTTCAAATTGTACGACGCCCAAGAGCTGAGAAAAGAACAGGAAAACTAAACTGATGATAAAGGATGGAGCAGCATGAATAAATCACCTGAAGAATTGCTCAAGGAACTGACACTTACCGAAAAAGCCTCGCTGTGTGCGGGACTGAATATGTGGATGACCAAAGGAATCGAGCGGTTAAATATCCCGCCCGTTCATATGTATGACGGTACTAACGGCATACGCAAGACGAACAGTAATGAAGAGATGGGCATTACAACGGAGAACGTTCCGGCAACCTGTTATCCTACAGGTTCTGCAATCGGCTCGTCTTGGAACACCGGATTGCTGCAGGAGGTGGGCGTGGCGCTGGGCCGTGAGTCCAAGGCGATGGATGTTGAACTGCTGCTAGGTCCGGGGGTTAATATGAAGCGGACACCGCTTGGCGGAAGAAACTTTGAATATTATTCCGAAGACCCTATTCTGACAGGCGAACTTGGCGCCGCGTTCATTAACGGGATCCAAAGTGAAGGTGTCGGCGCTTCAGTCAAGCACTTTGCGGGCAACAACCAGGAGTTTGAGAAAATGGTTACCAGCTCGGAAATTGATGAGCGGACGTTGCGCGAAATTTACTTGACCGCCTTTGAACGGATCATCAAAAAATCCGATCCCTGGACCGTTATGTGCTCCTATAACCTGCTGAATGGATCGTATACCAGCGAGAACGAACACTTGCTGAATGACATTTTGCGGGAAGAGTGGGGATATAACGGGGTGGTTCTGTCCGACTGGACAGCGGTCAATGACCGGATACGCGGTCTAAAGGCCGGACTGGATCTTGAGATGCCGGGCCCTGCCCATTATAATGCCAAAGCAATTGCCCGAGCAGTGCAGGAAGGAACACTTTCTGAAGAACAGCTGGATCTCAGCGTAAGCCGCATTTTGAAGCTGGTGGAACGCGTTACGGGGAACAAGGATACGGCTGCAGGCAGCAATGCGGATTATCATGCGCTTGCCCGCAAAGCGGCGGCCGAAAGCATCGTGCTCCTGAAAAATGATAACGCGATTCTCCCGCTGCGGCCGGAAACCGCTGTGTCCATTGCCGTCATCGGGCGGTTTGCGAAAAAGCCGAGAATTCAGGGGGCCGGCAGTGCGAAGGTTACCCCTACAAGAGTCGATATTCCTTTGGATGAAATCAATGAGCTGGCAGGCACCTCAGCTAAGGTGAAATATGCGGCCGGATACCCGGAAGATGATGGTGTGGATGAAGCTCTTATTGAGGAAAGTGTAACGCTGGCCAAGAACTCCGATGTGGCCGTGCTGTTCGTAGGCCAGCCGGAATATGCCGAATCGGAAATGCACGACCTGAAAGGCATTGAGCTTCCGGAACATCAAGTGAAGCTGATTCAGGCGGTTGCAGCCGTTCAGCCCAAGTGCATTGTGGTGACCAGCAGCGGCGCCGCGCTCGTCATGCGTCCATGGGTCCAGCATGTTCCTGCCGTTATTCATTCCTGGCTGTCAGGCCAAGGCATGGGCAGAGCGGTAGCGGAGGTATTGTTCGGCTACACCAATCCGTCGGGCAAACTGTCGGAGACCTTTCCTGTGAAGCTGTCGGATAATCCGGCGCATATGCGGATCCGGGGCGAAAACGGCAAGCTGTATTACCGCGAAGGGCTGTTCGTGGGTTACCGGTATTACGACCGCAAAGAGCTGGCTCCGCAGTTTCCATTCGGCCATGGCTTGTCCTACACTTCATTTGCCTATACAGACCTGGAACTGGTGCAGCACAGAGCGGGAGTCACAGTGTCTCTGCAGCTGTCCAACACAGGTAACCGGAGAGGAAAAGAAGTCGTCCAGCTGTATGTACACGATGAAGAGTGCAAATATACCCGTCCGGAGAAGGAGCTGAAGGCTTTTGCCAAAGTGGAGCTTGATCCGGGTGAAACGCAAAAAATCGTCTTTGAGCTGGAAGAGCGGGATTTTGCCTACTTCGATACCAAGTATAACCGCTGGGTGGCCGACACGGGATATTTCCAAATTATGCTGGGCAGCTCGTCCAAGGACATCCGGATTACCGGAAGGCTGCATTGCGATTTCGGGAAGGAAGAAATTACGTTCCATAAATTCAGCCTCTTCAGCGAATGGGTGAGTGATCCTGCTGCCAAAGCCGTGCTTCAGGAGTGCCTGAATGAGATGAATGAGCATGTCACTGACAAAGTATATCTTAATGGGGAGTTCGTCGGATTCTGGGGGGATTTCCCTATGATCAAATTGTTCCAGATGTACGGCCAGACCTGGATGAACGAACGTTCGCCGGATGAAATTATCCAGGAGCTTATCGCACGGGTTGAGCAGACTAGAAACAGATAAGGCGCACTTATAAGTATTTGGAGAAATTAGTAGGATCCCCTTTAAGCAGACACTCGGAAAGGAGTGGGCTTGAAGGGGATTTTTATATTGTCGCGGGAGCAGCGGATAGACTATGGAATGTCTTGAAAATTAGTTTAGAGGAGACTAGAATTAAAATGATGGGTTAACAAATAAAATATTTTTAGTAAAAATTATGAAATGTGGTGCGATGAATCTTGAAATATTCCATTATGGTAATCGAAGATAATTCATCTATTCGTAAAGAGCTGGCCAGTCTCCTTTGTAAAAGCGGATATGAGGCCATAGAAGTTACAGACTTCCAGAATGCCGCCAAGCTCGTGGAGGAAACCAGACCGCATCTGATTCTGCTGGATATTAATTTGCCCGGCATCGACGGTTTTCAGCTATGCAGCCAGATCCGTACGCATTCGGCCGTACCGGTTATTTTTGTGACGAGCCGCAATACCGACCTCGATGAACTGATGAGCATCACCCTTGGCGGGGATGATTTTGTGACGAAACCGTATAATACGGCCGTATTGATGGCGAGAGTGGCTTCTCTGCTGAAAAGAGCCTATCCGGAAACCACTGTGGATGTGTTTGAACATAAAGGGGTGAAGCTGCATCTTCTGTCAAGCTGCGTAGAGTACAACGCCAGACGTGCGGAGCTTTCCCGGAATGAATTGAAGATTATGCATTATCTGATGCAGAACAAAGGAAAGATCGTCGGGCGGAACGACCTCGTTGAGTTTTTATGGGATAGCGAGGCTTTTGTAGATGATAATACGCTGAGTGTCAATATAACCAGAATCCGGGGGAAGCTCGGAGAGCTTGGCGTGGAACAATTTATCCATACCAAACGCGGGCAGGGTTACCTGATATGACTGTAAAAGAGTACTTATACGATAACCTGCTATCCTTAGTCCTCAATCTTAGCGGAATGGGGATGCTGGTTTTTTTTCTGCTGGCTGACGGCAATGATCTTAAAGAAATTCTATACCTTGTTTTGGTATGGGCATTTCTGCTGCTTGTTTATTATGGTTACCGGTACAGACAATTATCGAAAAAATATCATTTCCTGTTAGAGACGGCGGCTAAGCTGGATAAAAAATACCTGATTGCCGAAGTCATCGGCCGTCCCCGCAATACAACTGCCCTGCCTTACTTTCTCCTCATGAAAACAGCCCAAAAATCCATGCTTGAAGAAATCACACTCATTAAAAACAACCGTAAAGAATACAAAGAATACATTGAGCAGTGGGTGCATGAGATCAAAACGCCCATATCCGCAATCAAGCTGAGCGCCGAGAATAACAAATCCGAGGTGACCAGGTACATCCTGTCCGAGCTGGAGCAACTTGAGCAATATGTGGATCAGGCTTTATTCTACGCCCGCAGTGAACATGTGGAACAGGATTATCTGATCAGGGAATGCTCCCTGGTCTCCTGTGTGCATGAATGCTTAACGAAGCACAAGCAGATGTTCATCAAGAATAAAATCAGGGTTCAGCTGGATGGCTTGGACAAAAACGTATACACCGACAAGAAATGGCTGTCTTTCATTATTACTCAGCTGCTGATTAATGCGGTCCAATATAAAAAAGCTTCTGAGGCGATGATTACAGTTACTTCAGAAAACGTTCAGAATGGTGTAAAGCTGATGATTACGGACAATGGGGTTGGTATTGCGGCCCATGAGCTTCCTCGGGTATTTGAAAAAGGGTTTACCGGGAGCAACGGGCGCCGGCTGGAGAGCTCCACCGGGATTGGCCTTTATTTGTGCCGGAAGCTGAGCCTGAAACTCGGGCTGATTCTTGAAATAGAATCCGAGGAAGGCTTGTATACGCAGGTCTCGCTGTTTTTCCCGAAAGGAAGCTTTAACATCATGTGAAGCAGTTATCTTACAGAACTGTAAGTTTCACGTAAGCTTACTTGATACAACGGGTTGAGCTTGAAGTCTATACTTAATCTCGAGGTGAGAGGGAATGAAACCGATTCTGGAAGTCGTGAACATCGAGAAGTACTACGGGGGCAAGACCAGTGTAACCAAAGCCCTCGATGACATCAGTTTTACAGTACATGAAGGTGAATTTATCGGAGTCATGGGGCCTTCGGGTTCGGGGAAGACGACTTTACTGAATATGATTGCAACGATCGATGAAGTGAGTGCGGGACATATTTATCTGGATAGTCAGGATTTAACGGAGATCCCTCCCAAAAGAATGGCACAGTTCAGACGTGAAAATCTGGGCTTTGTCTTTCAGGATTTCAATCTGCTGGACACGCTGACAATCGGAGAGAATATCGCACTTGCGCTGACCATTAACCAATATAAGGATACGGAAATCGACGAACGGGTTCAGCAGATGGCCAAACGGCTTGGGATCAGCGAGCTTGTAGACAAATATCCTTATGAAATTTCCGGGGGACAAAAGCAGCGTACAGCATGTGCAAGGGCGTTAGTGACCTCGCCCAAGCTGATATTGGCGGATGAACCGACAGGGGCGCTGGATTCCAAATCCTCGCAGATTCTGCTGGAGACCCTATCCGATTTGAACCGGCAGCTGAAGGCCACCATTCTGATGGTTACCCATGATCCCTACGCGGCAAGCTATTGCAGCCGGATATTGTTCATCAAGGACGGAAAGCTTTTTACGGAAATGATCAGAGGAGAACAACCGCGTAAGGTTTTTTTCAGCAGGATATTGGATACGATTGCCCTGCTTGGAGGCGAGATTACCACCCATGTACACTAAACTATCAATCCGCAATGCCAGACGGTCTATGATGGATTATCTGATTTACTTTGTGACGCTTGTGATCAGCATAAGCCTGTTCTATGCATTTCTCTCGGTCTCAAGCTCTCACTACCAGATCATCACGCTGGCCGAATACAATTTCGAGCAGCTGTACACTTATTTAAGATATGGTACGTATCTGGTCTCGGCAGTCCTGATTTTTCTCGTATACCAGGTTAACAAATATATGATTAAGAGGCGCAAACGGGAATTTGCCACCTATGTCCTGCTCGGAATGGAGCAAACCAGAGTCGCCTTTTTATTTTTTATCGAAACGCTGGTCGTGCTGTCTGTCTCTATGGTTATCGGGATTTTGTGCGGAACTTTATTTTCACAGGTGCTGACTTCATTGATACTGGCTGCTCTTCAAAGCGATATTACCCTCCAGTTGCGGTTATACCCGGATACTATGCTGCAGACGGTATTATTTTTTTTGCTTATTTTTATCATCATCGGGCTGTTGAATGTCCGGCAGTTAAGAAAGCTGAAGCTTATCGATATGCTGAATGATGACAAAAAGACGGAGATTCAGTTTACCAGAGGGAAATGGTTTTACTTGACAGTTGCAGCCGTCAGTATGGCCTGTTTTGCTGCCGCTGCGGCCTTCATAAAAAGATATTTGAACATCCAGCCGCTGGCTTCGGTCGACGTGTCGGTTAAAAATCAGACGCTGTTTTTATTTATTCTGTTCCTGATTGCCGGAGTCTACGGATTATTCTTTTCGCTCGGGTATCTGCTGGTTCTGGTCAAACAAAAAAGTGTCCATTGGAAATACAAAAAAACGAATATATTCCTGATCGGCAGCCTGCTCTCAAAAATTTCAACCACATCCTTTATGCTGGCAACCATAACCTTAACTCTTCTGGGGGCTATTGTCAGTTTTGTGTTCGGTCCTGTTGCCTCGCAGTGGGCTAAAGGGTATCTCGAATACCGGAGTGTTTACGACATTCAAATAAATAATGTCTATAACTCCATTGCTGAAATCAATGATTTGCCCGTGATTCATTACCAGAAAGTAAAAGATTATATTGCGGATAGCGGTTTTGGGATTAAAGAGTCGGCTGAGTTTGAACTAAAGTTCGTGAACGAACAGGATTTCTTTAAACGGCGGCGCGGAGAGTTCCCTGTACTGGCTGTATCCCTGAGTGATCTGAACCAACTGAGAACAATGGCCGGCTATGAAGAGATTGCACTAGGGGAGAATGAATTCACGACACAGTGGGATCAGACGGTTCCTGAATCGGGAATCCGGACGGCGTTAAAACATATGTCTGCACTTTCGATTGGGGACAGCTCCTATCATTTAAGCAGTGAGCCCTTTTACAAGGAGAGTCTTGGAGAGTCCATCTTTAATTTCTACACGGATTATTTAATAGTTATACCCGATGCTGCATCCGAAACATTAATAACGGCCACTACCAATTTCTATGCCAACACGTCCAGAGAGATGAGCTACGAATTCGCAGAAGGGCTTAGTGCTTATGCAGAACAGTGGTTCAGGGACGAATATGCTGCACTTTATGCGAAATACGAGAATGATCCGGAATTTAAAGACTTCATCGTAGTAAGAACGGGGACAGAACAGATGAATAATGCAACAATAGCGTCACTCCTGATCAACATCATCGGACTTTATCTGGGTACCATTCTGTTGATTATTTGTCTGACACTGCTTGCTCTCCAGCAGCTCTCGGATTCTCTGGAGCACAAGAAAAGATATATGATCCTGCAAAAGCTGGGCGTCGATTACGAAAGCATCAGCAGGCTTGTATTTAAACAGATCGGTATATATTTCGGTATTCCTTTATTCACAGGATTTTTCAGTTTCATAGTTTTGCTCTATCTGTTCAGCCTGGGGAATGTTAACGAGATCCGGGCCTTTGTAGGCAGCGGAGTGTTTGTAATGAATCTTATGGTTGCGCTCTTCCTCGTTGTTGTTATCTATACTGCTTACTTTTTTACGACTTATATAAGTTTTAAGAGGAATTTGTTGAGGGATTAGCCTGCGCCCAACCCATTTCTTTCTTTATCGCGAATTGCTTAAATCTTATCACGAAAAACAATAATGTGCTTTGTAGATACAATGAAGCAGGGAAATGATACGATCGGGTATAAGTACTTGTATGTAATTATTTATGATAGTAATATAAAAGAAGGAAATATTTCCAACATAATACTAAGGAGGAAAAGAAAATGTTTAAACAAATCAATGTTTCTGAGTCTTTAATCGAGCCAAATGGTGTATGTATTTTCTGCGATTATCCGAAAGATAATGATTGTGCAGTCTGCGACGGCGGGAAGCTTGACTTCATTGAACCTTAATAAATTTTAAATAGATCAAGGCTCTATGAAATCTATCCATTTGTGGATAGTAAGTTCCTAGAGCCTTGCTATTTTTATGTCTAAAACATAATAGTAATTTATTTGAAGAGAGAGGGATATTAATGAGTCATCACACTGAAAAGTTATCATTTTATCCATATAGAATCTTTAACGAAGATAGCGGAAACTATCTGTATAGCCTGAATAATAACAAGATTTTCGAGATTGATGAGAAGGTTGAAAAGTTGTTAAAACAGGGCGGCAAGGATTTTGAGCAAGCTTATGATAGCGTTGCGGATATATTTACGCAGCAGGAATTCAGCGAAGTTATTTCTCAGATGGAAAACGCATTCTTCATACAGAATGCTGAAACAGATATTAAGATGAGGAAGGCTTACACTAAAGAAATACCAGATTCCATTTCTTCAATTACCTTAATGATCGTCCAAGAGTGTAATATGAGATGCAGCTACTGTTACGGCGAAGCCGGGGAATATCACGACCGGGGGAAAATGAAGTTCAGCACAGCTAAAAAAGCTATTGATTTCCTCATTACCAATTCTCAGACCAAAGAACTTTCTATTTGCCTGTTCGGTGGAGAGCCTTTACTGAACTTCAACTTATTTAAACAAGTTGTCGAGTATTGCAGGGAGAAGGAAGCTGAGACAGATAAAATCTTCCGTTTTACAACTACGACTAACGGAACTCTTATTAACGAAGAGATTGAGCGTTTTTTTACAGAAAACAAAATTACTGTGCAGATCAGTCTGGATGGGGACAAAGAAACCCATGACAGAAACCGTTATTTTCAAAATAGAATCGGATCCTATGACATGATAGTTGAAAACACAAAAAATATGCGTGAGAGCAGCGCCCTATCCTGCAGAGCAACTATTACAAAAAAGAGCTTTGATTTAGTCAGCAGTTTTGAGCATTTGTATGAGTTGAATTTCAGGGCCATTCCTATGTCTCCGGCTTACAATTTATTGAAAGATGAGGATTATCCGGCGCTCATGGAAGGATACAACAGATTAATTGATCACTACGAGCAGCTCATTAAAAAAGGAGATCGTGACAGATATTCTAAATTGAGTATATTCACCGGTTTTATGCGAAAGATTCATCAGGGTTCTACACGTGCGCTTCCTTGCGGAGTAGGCTGGAATATGTACGCTATTGATATTAATGGAGATATTTATCCATGCCACAGGTTTGTTTCAAATAAAGAGTATGTTCTGGGCAATATAAATACGAAAGCTGAACGAAGAGATTCATTTCTCGAGGAAATCAATGTTTCCAATCATAAACAATGCGATGATTGCTGGGCCCGTAATTTATGTATAGGCGGTTGCCCTAATGAGAATCTGAACCTCACTGGCAGTGTTACGGAAATGAGTGAATCTGTGTGTGAACTCACAAAAAATATTTTTGAAAGATTAATCCGGCTTTACATACGGTTGACGCCTGAAGAAAAAGAAAGGTTCTTTAATCCAAAACAATCTGCTGTGATTGGCAATTGAGTACATTAAGCAGTTACGGGAAGCTTATGAAGCGAGGGGGGAGATTGGGGTGGGAAAATTAATAAAAGCTTTTAAGGATATTCGGTATATTCTGATAAGCATCCACAAATATGACAGGAAGCTCCTGATGTATTGTACTCTTTTTTCTACAATGAAAGGCCTATCCCCCTTTGTTTTCATAATTCTGCCACAGCTTCTCATTGAAGAGTTAATGAACGCCCGAAGAACGGATTACATCTTTGTCGTGATCCTATTTGGGTGTTTTATTTATACTATCCTGACAATTTTAAAAAATTACTTTAATGCCAAATGTATTCCGGGCTATGCCAGAATCAGGAATGCCTTCACTATCAGACACTGGGATAAAACATTGACCATGGAGTATGAGCATTTGGAAGATAAGGACATGCTGGATCAGAATAGAAGGGCTTTAAGAGCGGTTTCCAGCACCAGCCTGGGGTTCGAAGCAGCTATAAAAAAAATGTTCGAGCTTTTTTCTTACGGACTTAGTCTTATAGGCTATATTGCTATTATTTCCCGTCTGCATTTTTTAGTCGTTATATTAATAGCACTAATTGTTATTTTTAACTTTTATATTGATCTTAGTACTAAGCGCTACGACCAGAAGCTTAATATTTCCAATTTAACATTACAAAGAAAAGCTGATTATCTTAGTAATGTGATGCATGATTTTACATATGCCAAAGATATCCGTTTATACCGGATGAATGACTGGATTTATAAAGATTATGATTGTACATACGAAGCCAATATAGACGTGCAGCGGAGAATTCAAAGACGGAATTTATTTTCCGGTATAGCCATTCAATGTGGGATTATTTTACAGACGGCCGCAAGTTATGGTTATCTTGTATATAGAGTCCTTATAAATACAATCTCTATTGCTGATTTTTTGATGTTTTCTACAACGATTAATAAGCTTAATGACAGCCTTCAACAATGTATTCAGCTATACACCGGAATTATAAAAGACTTTATGACTATTGATGATTATCGTTGTTATATGGAACAAGAGCCTACAACTAATTCGCCTAAGCTCCATGTAAAAGGATTTAACCATGAGTTTTTATTTTTTGACCTCTGCTACAGATATCCCGGTACTAACAGATATGCGCTGCATAATATTAATGGAGTCATCAAAAAAGGTGAGCGCATTGCCATTGTCGGTCCAAACGGATCTGGAAAAACTACATTTATTAAATTGCTGCTTAGGCTCTATAACGCTTCTGAGGGTGAAATTCGGTTAGATAATGAGAATATAAATGAACTGGAGTGCAAACCATACCTCGACTTGTTCTCAGTTGTTTTCCAGGATATAAAAGTGCTTGCCTTTACTCTCGCTGAGAATATCTCCTTACAGGAATCTCAAACCACTAACACTGCAAAAGTTATTTCTTCACTTCACCAAGTCGGATTATGGGATAAAGTCAGTGAAATGCCCAAGAGGATACATACAAGCTTACTGCAAATTTTCGATGATAAGGGTATCGATCTTTCCGGAGGAGAGAAACAGAAGCTTGCTGCAGCAAGGGCTATTTACAAAGATGCACCTATTGTAATACTGGATGAGCCGACTGCTGCGCTTGACCCGCTATCAGAATATCAGATATTTAAAAAGTTTAATGAAATCGCTAAAGGTAAAACAGCCTTTTATATTTCACATCGTTTATCCAGTACCCGCTTTTGTGATCGGATTCTTGTTTTTAATGAGGGGACCATTGTAGAAAGCGGTACTCATCAGGAGTTACTGAACAAGCAGGGGTTATACGCTCACATGTTTAATGTACAGGCGCAGTATTATAGGGAATCGGACAGGGGCCAGGAGGGGGCATATGCAGTCAGTCATTAAGCGTTTCAACCTGAAAGGCTTTCATCTTCTTCTTAGCGTAGTATGGAGAACCTCACCATTCATGTTTGTTGCTGTTCTTCTGGTAACTTTGGCTAACACTGCTTTACAGTTCATTCCAGTTCTGATGCCTAAGGTTATCATAGATGAATTAATGGGCCAGTGCAGGAATTCTATACTTGCCAGAGATCTTGCTCTATTTGTTGCTGTGAGTTTAGGCTTAAACATATTAACAATGACTTTGCAGTATTATATAAACACAAAAAATTTAGAAATCACAAAAGCATTTAACTTGAAGATAGGAAGCAAATTATTAACTATGGATTACGAGTATACTGAGAGTCCTGCAGCACTGGATAAAAAAGAACAGGCATACCAGGCTATTTCTGCATCAGGTGGCATCACTAGTCTCCTTAACACCTTAATAAGTACAATCTCCAGCCTATTCTCTATTGCTGGTATGATATATATTCTATCTACCTTGAACTATTTGTTAATAGGAATAATAGTGCTCATTATTCTGATAAATACTTTGCTCCAAAAAAAGTCCCGGAATATTCAATACAGTTTTTGGCATAAATTAATTCCTGTGAATCGTGAATACAACTACTTTTTTAGAACAATCCTTGACTTCAATTTCGGGAAAGATATCCGCTTATATAATATTAAAGATTTGCTTCTGCAGAAAAGTAAGCAAAATATGAAAAAAACCGTGGATAATATGATGGAGCTAACCAACAAAAAAAGCTTGTATGCATGCATTATGGAGGTTGCCGTACTGATACAGCAGGGGGGTGTTTATGGTTACATGGCCTATAAGGTACTGAACAACTCGATTAATATAGGATCTTTTACTATGTACGTGTCAGCTGTTTATAAGCTTAGCCAAAATATAAATTTAATTATCGGTTACATTATTAATCTCTCACAAAGCTTACTTTACTTGAAAGCGTTCGTGGAATTTATTGATCTGCCTGAACTAAAACAGCGCTCGGGTCAACCGGTTAAACTAACAAATCATTACCAGCTGAAGCTGGTGAATGTATCTTTCAAATATCCGTCGGCAGATCATTATACTTTGCATAACATTAGTCTTACACTGAATAGCGGTGATCGTCTATCGGTGGTCGGAATGAACGGTTCAGGTAAAACAACTTTAATCAAATTAATAACAAGATTATACGATCCTACAGAAGGAGAGATCCTGTTAAACGGTGTAAACATAAAAAGTTATGATTATAGAGAGTATCTTGATCTTTTTTCTGTTGTGTTTCAGGATTTCAGATTTCTGGCTGCTTCTTTAAAAGATAATGTAACCGCCGGGAAGGGATATGGAGATCGATCCCATCTGTTGGAGACTCTGGGCAAAGTAGATCTTCATTTAAAAATAGAAGGCTTTGTAGATCGAGAAGATACAATGCTGTATAAAATATTTGATGAACAGGGAGTAGATTTATCCGGCGGAGAAAGCCAAAGACTTGCCATTGCCAGAGCGTTATACAAAGATGCTCCTATTGTTATATTGGATGAACCGACTGCAGCCCTGGACCCGCTAGCGGAATATTATCTGTATAGTCACTTCAATGAGCTTACAGCTAACAAGACGGCAATTTATATTTCCCACCGCTTATCCAGCTGTAAATTTTGCGATACAATAGCAGTTTTTCAGAGAGGACAGTTGATAGAAAACGGAAGTCATGAGGAGTTGATGAGCTATCCATCGGGAGTTTACAGGGAGATGTTCAATGCACAGGCTAAACAATATGTAACAAGAGAAGATAGAAATAGATTCTAATAATAAAGTATACCTTTTTAAGATTATTTTATGTATTATCTTCCTCATATGAAAAATATTGTTTTTGTATTATGCTTTATTTAGAATATTGTTTGTTCTGCGTGATTTTTTTGGCAATTGGGTTGCCCCAAAGTCCGTACCATTTAGTTCCTAGTTTTCGTTTGCAATATTGAATTCAGTATGACGATTATTAAAAACGGGGAGAGTGCTATGAAAATCATAATTTGCGAAAATAATGACCAGGCAGCGTTATCAGTTCATTCAGCGATAAAGTCTATAGTATCTGAACTGGATGCCAGCATATCTGTTCCAGTTATTACTTCTGATCCCAGTACGGTGATCCGTTATCTCTTGGCTAATAATCTTAATGACTGTATTTACTTATTGGAACTAAAACTGCAACCAGAGCTGAACGGAATTGAATTGGCAAAAATAATAAGAGACTACGACCCGCTGGGCTATATCGTATTTCTTACTTCCTCATTTGACCTCGACCTGTTAACATACCAACATAAAATTAAAGCTATGGACTACATATTTAAGTTCCCCTCCTTGGATTTACCAAAAAGATTGAAATTATGTCTGAGTTCAATCATTGGTGATTATAAAAAGATTAAGGTGGGTCAAAAGAATAATCTGTTAACCATTGATACGGCTACACAAGTTATTAATATTAACATTTCAGAAATACAGTTTCTTGAAACAGACATAAACCACCGTATCAAAATACACAGTCTTTATGAAACTATAGAATACTACGGAACGTTGAAAAGTGTAGAATCTCTCCTCCCCAGCTATTTTTGCAAGGTACACAGATCTTATATAGTGAATACCAGATACATCAAATCGATTGATAAAGCTCAATTGACGCTTAATATGACTAATAAAGAAACCGTTTACGTGTCAAAAAGAAATATGCAATCCTTGTTATCCTATTTCAGCGTTTCCGTTTAGCTCTGGAAGCAAATCTCTGAAACGGCTGTTCCGCCCAGGAACGCCGTTTTTTTGCGTTGTTTGCAGGACAGGGATGGCCGTCCCTCAATTCGTCGAACCAGTTCGACATTTTTAACACAACAGCAAAACCAATATAACCGGGGTTTAATAACGGCGGTTTATGATGTTCCTGAGGCGAAAGGAGGACTTCGATGGCAACCATTACAGATGTGGCAAAGAAAGCCGGGGTGTCCAAAAGCACCGTCTCCAATGTATTCAGCAAAAAACGCCCGATCGGACAAGCCGTGACCAAGCGTGTGATGGATGCGGCCAAGGAGCTGGGATACCATCCCACGTACTGGTCCCGCCAGCAGGGTCTGCCCAAGAACCGGATCATCGGGCTGCTGCTGCAAAATTCATCCACCTTCACTTCCTTTCATTTCGCCCTGCTGAGCGGCATGGTCGAGGCTTGCCGGGAGTACAGCTACCGGCTGCTGATCAACACGGTTCCCCTGCCCTGGACGATGGAACCGGATTATGTGGCGGAAAGCCCGGTGGACGGCGAAATTGTGCTCGATCCGACCGATCCGGACAAACGGATTGAGGAACGCATTAAGCAGGGGATGCCGATGGTGGTCATCGGGCGTCCGCCGTTTGCCTACGCGCCCCATCTCAGCTCTGTCGATAATGACAATGCCGGTGCGGCGCAGCAGGTCACAAATCATTTGCTGGAGCTGGGGCACAGCGGTATTGCCTTCCTGAATGCGGCCAAGGAGACGACCGTCTCGCTGGCGCGTGAAGCAGGCTATCGGGCGGCCTTTCAGAGCCGGAATGTGCCTGTCCCGGAACAGCTTCTGTTCTATAGGGAACAGGAAATGGAAGAGGAGGCCCTGGCTGAAGCCGTCCGGGGGCTGCTCAGGAGCAAGCCGCAAGTTACCGCGATGATTACCGACTCTTCCTGGGAAGCTTCGATCGTCTATAAGGTTGCAGCTGAAGAGGGAATGGACATTCCCGCCAGGCTGTCGGTGTTCGCGTTTATGAATATTGGGGAGCCGATCAGGCTGAAGCCCGAATTATCTACAGTAAATCTGAATGCGGAAGCTCTCGGTTTTGAGGCAGCCAAGCTGCTGATTGAACGCTGTGAAGGCAGGGGAGCGCAGATCAAGCAGGTAGCCATCGGCACTACGCTAGATCTCAAAGGTTCATGTGCCACTAAAATGTAGCGGGAGGGTTCAACTTTTATGTCCAGTATCCGAAGATCAACCGGTTTGTCGCTGCTTGTCGCTGCGGCGATTACGCTGTCGGCCTGTGGAAATAACAATGCGGGGAGTGCCAATAATACCGCCTCGGGAAGTCCGTCGCAAGGGAACACGCCAGCTCAGACAGCGGCAGCCACACAGGAGCCGGCCAAGCAGACGCTCCGCATTCTCTCTGGAGTAGCCGGCGGCAAAACCCCGGAAGAGAACGAGCAGTTCGAACAGGAAATCGAGCGCCTGACCGGGATTGAGATCGAGATCGAGAAGCCGGCGGCTGATTATTCCAAGAAGCTGATGGCGGCGCTGGCCGGCGGGGAGAAGTATGATCTGGTCTATATGGGCAAGACGGAAATGGATCAGCTGGTGGAACAAGGGGTGCTGACCCGGCTCAACGATATGATTGATGCCTCTGCAGTATTGTCCGATCCTGAGGTGATTGAACCCTCCGAGTGGGATCTCGTGAAGTACGGCGACGGAGATATTTATTCCATTCTGAATAAAAAAGAGGGCGGCACACTGCCGACCGTCCGCCAGGACTGGATGGACAAGCTGAAGCTTGAGGAGCCTAAGACGCTGGATGAATTTTATACCGTATTGAAAGCCTTCAAGGAGCAGGACCCTGACGGTAACGGCAAAGACGACACCTATGGCCTCAGCACCTCCGGGCTCTATGATATTCAGGGCTTTATGAGCGCAGCAGGCGTGAAATACCGTTATGTGATTGATGCTGACGGCAAACGCAGTATTCCTTATTCCACGGAAGCGGCGGTACCGGTCTACGAATGGTTCGCGAAGCTGTACAAGGAAGGCATTCTCGACCCGAATTTCGCCACCAATGACACCGCCAAAATGCGTGAACTGTTCCTCACCGACCGTGTCGGCATGGTCACTTATTGGGATGCCTGGGTGGGGCTGTTCAACAATATGCGTCAGACCGAAGATCCGGATACGGCGTTTGTTGCCAAAGGCATTACGGGTGCGGCTGCCCCGGACGGCAGCTTCATGCTGCGGCGCGGAGATCCGAGTGTCTGGGGAATTCCGGTTAATGCAGAACATCCGGAGACGGCAATTGCATTTATGGAATTCTGGCACAGCGAAGATGGCAACATCCTGTCGACGCTGGGCATCGAGAATGTGGACTGGACCAAAGGCAGTGACGGCAGCTACACGTTGACGGAGACGGGTGAGGAACACGGGATGGATCACGGGGCACCTTTTCCGAGCAGCACCAAGTTTGTTAACCCTGTAGGCACATTGCCGGGTGCGGCGGAGGCGCGGGAGATTATTTTCAGCAATAACTCTACGGTGGAGCTGTCGACTGCAGATTGGCCCAATGCCGAGAAAATCGTACAAAACTACGCTTTCAAAGCGATGATGGGTGATCTTCCTGCAGCGGATGCGGTAAAGTCCATGAATGCAGAACTGAAGTCCGCCGGGCTGATTGACTAGAGACTAAAGAGCAGTGCGGGTGCTAATGCGTCCTGCTGCTCTTTCGGTTTTCCTTTTACAGTATCAGATTACTATGCAGAAAAGAGGGGACAGGTTTATGCCGAGATTCCGCCAGCACATCGGTCTCTATCTCATGTTTGTACCGGTCATTGTCTATTTTTTGATCTTCTTGTATTTTCCCCTGGTGCGGGGGTTCACTATCAGTCTGCAGGAATTCCGGATGATCGGCGATCGGCCGTTTGTCGGGCTGGAGCAGTATAAGGCGGTGCTTGGTGATCCGTTCTTTTGGCAGGCACTGAAAAATACCCTGTGGATCGGAGCAGGACAGCTGGCTTTCGGATTCGCCGCTTCGCTGCTGGCCGCCTTGTCGCTGGGTGAAGTGCTGAATCCGCTGTTCAAAAAGTTTAATCAAATGGTGCTCTACATCCCTCATCTGTTCTCGTGGGTGATCGTGGGCGGGATCTGGATTGTCCTGCTCTCCCCGGACGGCGGGATGGTCAATGAGCTGCTGAAGCTGGCGGGAGTGGAACAGCCGGTGCATTTTTTGGCGGAGGAGCGGTATGCCAGGTGGATTATGATCGGAACCTCAGTGTGGAAGGAAATGGGCTATACCTGCATTATTTATCTGGCTGCGATGACGCTGATTAATCCATCACTCTATGAGGCGGCGCGCCTGGACGGGGCGGGGAGGCTGAAGCAGTTATGGTATGTTACGCTACCGCAGCTTGTTCCCACGATGAAAACCGTGTTCGTCCTCCAGCTGCTCGGTGTTCTGCGGATGTTTGACCAGCTGATTGTGATGCGGAATCCGGCTATTTACCGTGAGGTGGATGTGCTCATGACCTATGTCTATGAACAGGGCATCCAGCAGTTTCAGATGGACATCGCCTCAGCGGCAAGCTTTTTGATCATCGCAGCCACGCTGGTGCTGACACTGATCTTCTCGCGGGTATCCAGATATGACCTTTCGTAAAGGAGGAATAGGCGTTGCAATCTGTTAAAACACTGGCCCCGGTCAAGAGCAGACGGGAGATGAAACGGCAGCAGCAAACTAAGCTATGGTCAGGATCATCCGACAGCCGGCTGCACCCTGTCTTGCGGACCATCAACGGTATCTTCCTCATTCTGCTGTCAGCCACGATGATTCTGCCGATCTGGAACTCGCTTGTCATTTCGTTGTCCGGAAGTTTGGCCTCAATGCAGCCGGGCCTGCGGTTTCTGCCGGCCGATTTCAGTCTGGAGGGATACCGGCGGGTCTGGACAGCGATGGAGCTGTGGCGGCCTTTTTTGAACAATGTGATCGTTACGTTCGCAGGAACTATCCTTCATGTACTGCTCTGCTCCATGGCCGGGTATACGCTGATTATTCAACATTTCCCCTTCAAAAAGTGGCTGATCGGCTTCCTGTTCGTCACCATGACCGTTCCCAGTGAAGCCATTCTGATTCCGCTGTACATCGTCAACAAGGAGCTGGGCCTGCTGAATACCTTATCGGCTTTGGTGCTCTCCGGTATTGTCTCGGGATTCAGCATCCTGCTGATGGCCTCCTTTTTCCGGAGCGTGCCTTATGAGATGCAGGAATCCGCCAGAGTGGACGGGGCAGGGGATCTGCGGATTCTGTTCCGGCTCTATCTTCCGCTGGCAGCTTCAGGCATTGCCACCGTCACCTTGTTCGAATTTGTCAGCCGCTGGAACCAGTTCACCCCGGCGCTGATGTATATCAGCGATTCATCGAAATACACGCTGCAGCTTGCACTGCGCTCGCTGATTATTCTGTCGGATGCAACCTCCGGAAGCGAAATTACCACCCCGAATGTACGTATGGCCGGCGTGATGATTGCCATGCTGCCGCTGTTGGTCATTTATCCGTTTGTGCAGCGGTATTTTGTGCAGGGACTGACCGCCGGGGCCGTTAAGGAGTGAGGAATACAAACTGCTGGAAGGAGTGAAAGCAATGAAGGATCTGGTATGGACAGGAAAAGAAGAGGTGGAGATGCAAGATCAAGCTGAGGGGATTGCTGTGGAGGAGACAGCGGGATTGGGTGAACGGTTAGGAAAAACGAGTGTGAGGGAAACAATGGAGAGACAGAATAACAGCTGCGAGTTTCTGTTGAACCGTAACCTTGAGGCCGGGGAGCAGGGAGGGTATATTGAGGTGCCTTTCCTTGTCCCGGAGCGGACGGAGCGTATTGAGGTTTCCTATAGGGTGCAGTCTTCCGGAGCAGGGGAATCGGTCATAGACCTTGGTGTGCGTGACGGTCAGCGGATGCGGGGATGGAGCGGCGGAGCACGATCCGGCTTTTATATCGGATTACACCGGGCGACACCGGGATATCAGGCTGGGGTAATTGAGCCTGGAGAGTGGGCGGTTGTGATGGGCACGCACCGGGTAGCCCCGGAAGGCTGCACCGTGCAGATTGAGGTACGGCTGCAGATGGCTGAGCCGCGCTGGTTATGCGGCGATCTGCATCTGCATACCGAGCACAGCGACGGGGCATTTACCCTGGAAGAAACGGTACAACTGGCCCGCCGTGCAGGACTTGATTTTATCGCCCTCACCGATCATAACACTTCCAGCCAGAATGAAGCATCCGGCTGGCGGGACGGTCTGCTGCTGATCCCGGGGATGGAGCTGACTACAGGCCGCGGGCACTGCAACCTGTACGGAGTGTCTGATCCGCTGGGGGATTTCCGCGCAGTGACTGCGGAGCAAATTCAGGAACGGTTGGCAGAGGCGCGCGCGGCAGGCGCCTACATCTCTCTGAACCATCCGCATGATCATGACTGCGGCTGGGAGTGGGGATTTGACGTCGACCATGACTGGGTCGAAATCTGGAACGGCCCTTGGCGGGAGGCGAACAGCCAGACCCTGGCCTGGTGGCAGGAGCAGCTCGCCGACGGACGCCGTATCACGGCGGTTGCAGGCAGTGACACCCACCGCCCGCATCCTTATGTCCGCCACGGCTGGCCGGCGGCATGGGTGTTCGCGGACGGGAACAGCGCCCGGCATATTCTCAAAGCCGTGGACCAGGGCCGGGTTACACTGTCGTATGGTCCCGACGGGCCGTTCGCAGCGATCAGCTGCGGGGATGTGCTGATGGGCGGGGTGTGGCGGAAGAGAGATGGAGAGCAGAAGGAGGGCCTGAGCAGGAAGTTTAGCGATGGGCTGGATGGAGAGTTGGATGCAAAGGTGAGTGAAGAGCTGGATGACGAGTTAAGCGGTGGGCTTCATCAAGAACTGCCGCTACTTCACTTGCAGATGAAGCGGCTCTTTGCCGGAGATGAAGTCCGGCTATGGTCTGATCGCGGACAGGAGTACGCCATTACCGTTGATTCGGACGGTGATCTGGACCTTGAGCGGGAGCTGCCCCGCCGCCGCTTTTGGCGTGCGGAGATATGGCGCTCGATGCCCGAAGCGGGAGGGCAAAAACTCCTGGCGGCTGCGACGAATCCGGTTTATTTTGCGTAAGTAAGAGGGCAGCGGAGATGTGATTAGAGCTCAAAAAACCTTGAGAAATCAAGGTTTTTTATTTTTGTCGGGAAAGGTACTAAGCTGGTGCGGCGGCAACTGCTTCAGAAGTCTGTTGGCTTAACTGGCGGATACTCTACAGATATTTCTTCTTTTAATTCCGCCAGTGTTTTACCGTTCATTGTTCTACCTGTAGTTCAATGCGTTCATATAAAATTTTCGAATATCCATCTTCTTACAACCAGATCCTGCTATGATCAGTATATACAATGGTACAGTTGAGAGAAGGAGTGAGGGGTTTGAAAATAATGAATCAGAGCGGAAACATGATTTCCAGTGTAGAGGAGTGGTTGAAGTATGCCCCGCCGGCAAAACGGGAGCTGCATTGGCAAGAAGGCAGAAGTGCTTATGAACTTGCCCATTCCTGGCTGGGAGAAGGTCAACCCCAAACACCGGTTGCCTTACTAAAATTGCTGAATGGCAGTGGTTTGGTTCCTGCAGACTTGCTGCTGTATATCGGTAAGATTGAGATAATTATTTAACATATTGAATAGGCCATGCAGGAGATCAAACATCCATATGAAAGGAGGAACTGCCGGCTTTGACTAGAATGCTCGCTTCATTATTCTCCGCTTTACTTCTGTCACTTATTTTCACAATAGTCAGCCAAAGTAATAATAATGATGATAATGTTCTGTACTATTCATTCACGAGTGAATTCTTTAATGGTTTTATGGTTTTGTTCGGCATTTATTTATTTCTAGCCACTCCTGTTTCATTTTATATAGATAAAATTATTAAAAATCGCATTACTGTTTTACATTTCCTTCTATATTTTTTTATGGGTGCGCTAATGGGGTCAATAATTCTTTTAATCAATTCTGCGAATGATATACAGGCTTCATTACAGTTAATATTACTTTTCGGATCGGGTGGGCTTGTATTCTCCTTATTTTTATATTTGTTTAGGTTTATTACAAGGCAAAGAAAATGACGGTATGAAGCACAGATATTAAAGAAAAGGTTGGAGGATTAAACTAACTAGGAATTTGTATCTAGCTAAATTAACTAAATTCTGAGGAAGTGATCTAATGAGTTATGATATTCATATTACTAAGGCGGAACATTGGATATATAGTGAAAAAAGTCTTATAACAGCCGAAGACCTAGAGAAGGTTTCTAATCTGTTGGACACATTCAAAGCAGACCCTAATCTCTTGGAATCAATCAAGAAATTCAACATCCTAAGTATGGCTAGGGAAAAATTGTTGAAATACTTGGTGAAGGAATGGAAAGGAACTTCTCGAATATGATTGGCAACAAGAATTCGAGGATGATAATGGAAACCTGCTCCCTAGAAGCAATGGTTATCCCTTTTGTGAGTGATTTTATCCCGCGTTTGAGTAAAATTGATGACCCTGATAATGTCCGCATGGTTTTTTGGTTTGATAAAAAAAACTTTCCTTGTTCTTTTTAACGAGCAGCCTGCGTAAATACATAAAATCACGAGTTATCGACTAGTGCAGATAAAAAGGATGCAATCAAGTGTGCCCTGGCAGGTAGTTGCACAAGCCGCAACCTTTCGAGAGTAGAAGCGTTAATAGTATATAGATATTGACTTAGACAACTAGAAAAGGCAGAGGATGGGAGACAATGAACAGATTTTTAACAGGTATAGTTTTGTCCGTTGTCATTGGATTTAGTCTGACTGGACAGGCACCAATGGCGCAGGCGGAGCAGACAGCAACGGTGCAAGCTTCTACGGAGGTCAGTTTCCAGGACGAGCAGTTGAAGAAAGAGATCAAAAAATTATTAAACAAAAGTGATGATGAAGCTGTATTGCAGAAGGATTTGGAAGCATTAACATCCATTAATCTTTATGGAAAAGGAATTCAGAGCCTTGAAGGCTTGCAATATGCGACAAATCTATCATATGTTAGTTTGAATAATAATAAAATTGTGGATCTTTCGCCTCTCAGCGCATTGACGAAGCTTAAAGGCATTAATCTTAACGCCAATGGGATCATATCTATTGAAGCATTGGCTTCCTTAACAAAGTTGGAGGAATTGCAGCTTTCCGGAAATCAGATTACATCGATCGATGTGGTTAAGCGGCTACCGCTTCTGAGATTCTTCGAGGCAAACGATAATGAAATCACTGATATTCAAGCGCTGTCAAAGGCAACAAAATTAGAAGTGCTTGAAGTCAGCAACAATCGGATCGCAGTTGTCAATTCTATCGTAAAATTGCCTAATTTGATGTATCTGAAACTCTCGAACACCCAGATCTCAGACTTAAGCGTGTTGAAGCCGCTGTCCGATAACCTGCTAGTCCTTCATATCAGCGGAAATCAAATTTCCGATCTTCGCGACCTGGAGGGAATGACTAAGCTCACGGCCTTGTACGCGGAAAATAACCAAATCGAGGACATAACTCCCTTAAAGAACATGAAAAACATGTCGTCGTTAAATCTTCGTTCGAATTTGATTTACGATCTTGAGCCGCTAAGATCACTTACAAATATCACTAAGTTATACTTGGATAATAATAGGATTTGGAATATAGGTGCGCTTAAGAACCATAAGTTCGATACCCATTATGACACGGGTGCATTGCTATATGGACTGACCTTAACTGACAACTATTTAGATTTGCGGTCTACCACGAAATCGTATCAGTTGCTCCAGAATCTTGCGGGAGATGGTCATCAACTCAATCAATTCAAAGCCCAACGTTTGGTGATTGGCAGCACGACCGCCTATGTAGGTGAGAGCAGCTATAAGCTTGACACTGCCCCTTTCATCCACAACAGCCGCACCTATGTACCTGTCCGGTTTGTGGCTGAGCATCTCGGGGCGAATGTAACCTGGGACAAGAGCAAGCAAGAAGTCATGATCACGAAGGGCAGCACAACGATCCGTTGGGTAGTAAATAAGAAGCAAGCCATTGTGAATGGAAAGGCGGTCATGTTCGACACGGCGCCGTTGTTGAAGCATCAAAGAACGTTTATACCTGTCCGGTTTGTTTCAGAACTGCTTGCAACCGACGTCGAATATGTTCCGGGCTCCAGATCGGTACTCATCTTCGAGGTGAAATAAATCGTCAAATAGAAGGTCATGCCGAAGTACGGCATGACCTTTCTCTTTGCGATGGTAGATAAAGCTTAATCAGAGGATCATTCCATCAGTAATCAGATTGTATAGCTCTGCCTCGTTGCTGGCATCATTGTTGCAACCGGTATTGAGGCAGGAGGGTACATCCCAACCCCCTTTCGGGCTTTGTAAATACAAGGACATATATGTAAATCCACTATAACTATAAAATCTTACTAGGAGCTGAAAGATGAGCGAATTTAGTGTGAGCTATCATTTAAAGACAAGCGACCAACCAAAAGCCATTGAATTAATTAGAGCTTCGAACATTTTGAGAAAGATGAAATCGTATCTACATATAGGTGTGATTGGACAGATGAATTAATTATTGAGAAAGATGAGCTTGATCTATTTCTACTAAGAGAACTGATAATTTGGCAAGGCAATACAGCTGAAGACTTGGAAGAAGTTTTTGACTTAGTGAACATTAAAGCGAATTGATCGTGGGGGCCATCAATGAAAACTCCTGAACTATATGAATTAGAATACCTATTCGAATGCGAAGCAAAGCTTAGTGATGACGCTATACCATGGCAATATACATCAGTTTCGTTACAAATAATTAGGAATAATATAAAGGCTGTATTCGAGTTTGAAGAAGCAAGCCGATGTGGCAAGTTAAGTCTATATTTTGAAACTGAAGGAATAAGCAATTACTGCTTAGAAAATATAAGCACGATTCATATAAAGCGAGAAGATAACTATGAATGTCTGATCCTAGAGTTTGACGAGGAAAATTTCGTGCTGCCACTGACTTTACAGACCAAACCATCAATTAAAACCTTTTGGGGAACATCGTTAGGTTTAAAGAGGTAAATCATTACATCATTACGTTAACAGGAAACGATATTTCAACAACCATATCGATAAAGTTGCCTCTGTAATCGGCAGCTTTATTCCGTTAACCGGCAAGAAAGTTTAAATACAAATAATACTTAGTAAATTGATTTCTGATGGTTGTATACTATTGGAGTCAAACATTTTCTGAATATAGAAAAGTAGAATTGGAGTGTCCCCCTGAAATGGATAGAACGATAAACGAAAGATTATTTGAGGCAGACATTGCTTCGTTACAAGCGGCGATGGAGTCTGGCACGTTAACGGCAGTGGATATCGTTCACTGGTATTTGGAGCGAATTGAACGATTTAACCCGATTCTGAAAGCCGTGCTGGAAGTTAATCCGGACGTGATTGCTGTCGCGGAATCGTTAGACGAAGAACGGCAGAAATACGGATCTCGTGGACCGCTCCACGGCATCCCGATCGTGCTTAAGGACAATATTGATACAGGTGACCGTATGCACACTAGTGCCGGATCGGTCGCGCTGGCGAACCATTTTGCACCGAAAGATTCGTACGTAGCCGCGCAATTAAGAGCTGCAGGGACCGTATTCTTGGGCAAGGCAAATATGACGGAATGGGCGAACTTCATGTCGCCTACGATGTGGGCAGGGTATAGCTCCAGAGGGGGCTTGACTCTAAATCCTTATGGACCCGGTGAATTGTTCGTAGGTGGATCGAGCTCGGGCTCAGGTGCAGCAGTTGCCGCGAATTTGTGTTCCGCTGCCATAGGAACAGAAACATCCGGTTCAATCATCAGCCCGTCCTCGCAGAATTACCTTGTCGGCCTGAAGCCCACAATCGGACTGGTCAGCCGTTCGGGTATCATCCCGATTACACAAAGCCAAGATTCAGCCGGCCCAATGACTCGGACAGTCAGGGACGCTGCAATCTTACTCGGTGCCATGACAGCGGCAGACCCGGAAGATGCAGCCATGTCATCTAACGAGCGGAAAGCGTTCAAGGACTATACACAGTTTTTGGATCCTGACGGTTTGCGCGCTGCCAGAATCGGTATTCCGCGTCATTATTATCGAGGACTTGACCAAGCCCGTTTAGCGATAATCGAACGGGCGATCGAATTGTGCAGGGAATGCGGGGCTACTATCATCGACCCGATAGCGTTGCCTTGCGAGAGTGCTAAGTGGGACTGGGACGTGATGCGCTTCGAGTTTAAAAAAGGTCTGAATGATTATTTCTCCAAAGCAGGCAGCGGCGCTTCAGTCAGAACATTAGACGAACTCATAGCCTTTAACGAAACGAATCGCGATTTCGCGCTTAAATACGGCCAAGATACGTTAATCTGGTCTAATGAAACGAGTGGTATGTTAACCGAAATGGAGTACACCGAGAGTTTACGCCTGAACCGGGAGGTCGCCCGAGGCAAGGGGATCGACCACGCGATTCAGGAGTATCGTTTGAACGCACTGCTGTTTCTTGGTAACGAGGAAGGGCTCGATTTGTCCGCACGTGCAGGTTATCCTGCCATTACAGTGCCGGGAGGATATGCGGAGACAGGAATCATCGCAGAAGGAGGCTATACGACCAAGGGGCCGCAGGGGATAACTTTTGTCGGAACCGCGTACAGTGAACCTTCGCTGTTCAGACTCGCCTATGCTTATGAGCAAGCCAGCAATAACCGGTTTGCGCCGCCCGATCCGGTTTAGTCAGGACTCAATCAACCAACAGTTAAACATTTGCATTAATATACTAAATTAAGGGAAACGTTAGTTATACCTAAAACAAAAGGTAGCCGGTCTTATCGGCTGCCTTTGTTGCGTTATAGGGCAGATTAGTTCAAAACTCTTATGATAATATAAGAAATAAACCTGCAAATTTTTTTTGAAAAGCCTATTATACTCTGGTGAGGTGACAGCTGCATTATGGTTAATGATCAATCCTATACGATCGGGCACGTGTCACGGATATGCGGGGTTTCCGTACAGACGCTGCGGTACTACGACAATATTGGGCTGCTGCGTCCGAGCCGGACGGATCCCCTCACCCACTACCGGTACTATTCAAATATGGATATTTTGCTGGTGAAAATCGTTCAGGATTTGAAGAGTCTGCGATTTTCATTGGAGGAGATTGGCAGTATCCTGAAACAATCAGGCCTCGACGGACTAACAGCAGCTTTGAAGAGCAAGAAACAGGAAACGCTGGAGGAAATCGAACGTCTACAACAGACCCATGCTTCTATTGAGAACCGGATCAGTCAGTTGGATAGCCTAAGAAATCTGAATGAGAAGCTTGATTCCGAAGGAGACGGCGTTTTGATTGAATTAAAACAGCTGTCTGACCGCATGATTGCTTTCGAGAGGAAGCGGGCAGTGTGCGGGATGGAGGCATCTGTTGTGCGCTTCACCCAGCTGTTCGATCAGCTTGAGATACATGGTATAACGGCACAGGGCCTACTCATGAGTATCTATCACGAAAATTTGCTCACGTTTGACCGGAACGATTCCGATATCGAGGTTAGTATTCTTTTGTCCCAGGATTCTACCAATCATTCGTTCGTGCGGACGTTGTCTGGCGGCCCTTACATTACAGCTACCTATAGTGGCCCTCCTAACGAAGAGTCATGCAAAAATGTGTACCGTCATCTGTTAAGTTGGATGGGTCAGCACGGTTACGCTGAATGTGGGCCTGCTGTGGAGCAGTATGTCGTTGATTTGAGTCAAATGCGCGACCCGGGCGAGTTTATCGTGGAGCTGCAAATTCCTGTGGAGAAGGTATTGACCCTATAGCCGCTGTAGGGTTTACGCTGGTTTTATTCAAATGAAACCAGGGAGGAATAGAAGGATGCATATCGTATTAGGCACAGGGGCGCTCGGAAGATCCGTGATTAAAGAGCTGCGAAAGAGGGAGGAACCGTTTCGGGCGGTGAATTTCTCCGGCCGGCAGACTGAACCCGGGGATATAGTTGTCAGGGCCGATTTAATGGACCCCGATCAGGCGAAAGCCGCCATCACAGGAGCCACGGTGGTATACCAATGCACACAGCCTCCGTATAACCAATGGGAGAGCAGGTTCGAACGGCTGCAGGACAATATCATTAAGGCTGCAATGGCAGCTGGTGCTAAACTGGTCGCCGCAGAAAATGTATACATGTACGGGGATGTGGACTGCGAGATACACGAAGGTCTGCCGTACGCTGCGCGGACTAAGAAAGGGCGGATCCGCGCGAAGCTTGCTGAGCAGCTTCTTGAATTGCACCACCGTGGAAAGCTTCAGGCCGTACTTGCCCGGGGGTCAGACTTCTTCGGACCTGGCGTTACGGATTCGTCTGCAGGCGGACGGATGTTTCAGCCTCTGATAATGGGCAAGGCTGCTTCTATAATGGGGGAACCCGAACGGAAGCATACGTTTACGTTCATTGAAGATTTTGGGAGAGCACTCGTTACGCTTGGACAATCAGAGGAGGCGTATGGAGAAGCTTGGCATGTGCCGAATGCTGATGCAGTACCCGTGACCCAATTTGTAGAGTTAGCCGCCCGGCTTGCTGGTGTCGAGCCTAAGATAAAGCCAATGGGGAAGGGAATGCTGCGTATTGGCGGACTATTCATACCAGCAGCCAGAGAAAGCATCGAGATGTTTTATCAATTCGAGAAGGACTTTGTTGTAAGCAGCAAAAAATTTACGGACCGCTTCGGGCAGAGAGCAACACCACTGGAAGAGTCGCTGGCAGTTACAGTTGAGTGGTATCGGGCTCGAAGATCGTAGTAATATGATGTATATTCTTATTTTCCTGAACATGAGGGATTAGATATAGATAAGTAAACAAGGGATTGAGGAGCGAGTGTTACGCTCCTCTTTTTAGTATGTGAACCGGATTCCGGTAAGTGAGTGAGATTAATATATGTGTTTTTCCTATAGATTTAATTACATCTATATATTAGACCAATAGAATAATACAGCATACTATATTTTATATAATATTTACATAGGAGGGATGACCGGATGTCTATTTATGATTTTCAACTAAACACGATCAGTGGTGAGACCATTGAATTGTCAATATACCTCGGAAAAGTACTCCTTATTGTTAACACTGCCAGTAAGTGCAGTTATTCCCGCCAATTCGCTGGTCTTCAGAAGCTTTATGAAAGCTACAGTAAACAGGGGTTTGAGATACTCGGGTTTCCTTGTAACCAGTTCAATGAGAAAGAGCCCGGGAACAACTCAGAGGTCCAGGAATATTGTAAGAGCAACTTTGGAGTGACGTTTCCGTTATTTGAGAAAGTGAAGGTGAGGGGGCAAGCTGCTCATCCATTATTTGAATTTTTAACAGAGCAAGCCCCATTCCAAGGCTTCGATACCCGGACTTCGAACGGTGAATGGATGCAGAATTTCCTGCAAGAAAAGTATCCTGACATACACGCTGGGGATGGGATCAAGTGGAATTTCACGAAGTTTTTGATCGATCGGGACGGAAAAGTACATCGTAGATTCGAAACAACGACGGAACCGTTTGAAATACAGCCGGCAGTTGAAGAACTGCTTTTAAAGTGAATGAGTTGAAAGGGTGAGAATTTATGGAAGTAACTGTGTTCGAGCGTCTACCCAATCCAATAAAGCTAAAAAAGCTTATGAAAATCCAAGCCTCACTCAATATTATTCTTTGTCAAGAGGAATGGCTTCGGTACCATAGCGTTGTCCAAGATTGGGATGCGGATGTGTGTATGGCCAAAATAGATAATGGAGCAGGCGATCATCTGATTATTTTGTTTTCCCATGAAGGCTCCATCATAAAAGGCTTTGATCATGAATCTGAATTAAGCCCGTATGCGCAAGATGAACATAAAGTATTCCAGGGGATTTATGATGACGTTCCAAAGGAATTATTATCTCTGCTTGAAGATGAGGCCATTGAAAAAGACGATGTGACTTTTTGTATTTGGCGTAAAAATAGTGACACTAACTGGCACAAGGGAAAAGTTGAGCTTCCAAAAGGTGCAAGCGATGGTTCTGATTTTTTAGTGGGATGTATATTCCAAACAGCAGAGGACTTTGTTGAATTTGCAACAGATTACTTTGAGTTATCACTATCCTTAGAGGTTGTTGCAAAAATTTATGATGATTTCCCTATTACGGGGGAGATGATCAAGATCTTAAATCCCAACTGTGATGTAAAGGAAGTTCTACAAGAATTAGAGTTATTATTACGTTTAATTTGAAATAGAATCAGGCATTTATTTGTATGGTCTGGCCTGCGAGTCACATTGGCGGGCGATTCATACCAACCCGCGGCTACAGCCGGGTGGGATCGAAATCGAAGATCCTGGTAGTGGTGATGTAGAAGTTTTATAGAATTGAATCCTGCCATAAATAGCATAATTAGAGCAAAGCAGCAGCCGATCTTGTGATCGGCTGTTTTGTTAAGCAAATGGGCTTGGTAGTCCAACAGCGTATAAGAAGGGACGGCCAAAAAATCCTTGACCCTAACACTGGTGTCAGGGTTTATACTGAAGGCAGACCATTTCTCATGAACCCCGGGGAGAATGCCATGAAAATAGGTGAACTTGCAGCAAGGACAGGTGTAAGTGTCCGCTCACTGCGATATTATGAAGACCAAGGATTGATTGCACCGCTCCGTCAGGCCAATGGTTACCGCCAGTATTCACCACTGGCTGTGGAGACAGTAGAGACGATTAAGCTGTATTTGAATCTGGGCCTGTCAACAGAGGAAATTGCCGGATTTCTGCACTGTGTGCTAATGAATAAAGAGGCGTTCTGCGCGGAAGTAATGCCCTTGTACCGCAGCAAGCTTGCAGAGATTGACCGCCAGATTCTGGAACTGAACCAGATCAGGCTGAATCTGCAGCAGCGGATGGATTCCATTCAGCAGGAACGGCAGGGTATACCGAATGAAGTTGTACTTGACGACGAATGAGAATCAGAATAGATCTATGACCATTGTGTATATGCGGGAGGAGAAAAGGATGGCTATTAGAAATGTAGAACAGGCTGACGTACTTCGGGAAGAGCTGCAAAACGGCAGGACGGTACTAGTCGATTACGGTGCACCATGGTGTCCGCCCTGCAGAATACTGCTGCCCATTCTTGAAGAACTGGATGGCGAATACGGGGAGACAGTCAGCATGCTTAAAGTGAATTGTGATGAACTGCCGGAACTCGCTGCTGAGGCCGGAGTCATGAGTATGCCTACGGTGATTGTGTACAGCGGGGGACAGTCGGTGGAAAAGCTCGTAGGCCTGCGTCCAAAATCGGCTTATCAAGGTGTATTGAATAAGTACACCCTCCTTTTGCGCAGCAACAGCTGAAAAAGCCGGATGGAAGGCTGCCTATTAATTGAGTAGCCGGCCTTCCACACCACCGTTCGGTATAAGGTATCCAATCGCATAGATGCAACTTACGTAGATGCTCGTACTGCCGGGAAGTCATCATATTCTGCCTGTGCGAGCTTTTCATAATTTGGATGAATATCTGCTTAAATTAAAAACAGGAGTGAAATCTAGAATATGATAAGAGTAGATGTCGCATATGCATTGATTTATAACGAAGATAGGGAAGAAATCCTGATGGTTAATAACAAAGGCAGCAGTTGGTCCCTGCCTGGTGGTGCAGTTGAAAAAGGAGAAACTCTCGAACAGGCAGTAATCCGCGAGACTAAGGAAGAAACAGGACTAACAATTGAAGTTGGAAACATTGTAGCGGTAAATGAGGCTTTTTTTAAGGAGATGGGGCATCACACTTTATTTATAACTTTTAAAGCGAAAATCATCAAAGGGGAAATTTCAATACAAGATAAAGATGAAATTACAGAAATAAAATGGGTAGATCTGAAAAGTGCTAATGAATTAATGCCTTATCATGCTACTGGTATAGAAGAGTTACATAAATACTCATCAATTTATACTTTCCAAGGTTAAGCAGTCCTTTCCTCCTTAAACGAACGGACAAGCTATCAGGAGAATTGGCCGAAGTAGATACAGAAGATGACGTGAACTATCCTGTTGGATTTTTTATAACCACGCAGTGAAGCGTATTTTTAGCAGCATTGAGAGGAAGATTTCATGACAAATCAAAAGTACGGAAGTGACAGAGAGTATTTTCAAAAAGAGTTAATGAAATTGATGGTACCGGTAAAGGGAGGAACCATTGAATTACGTGATTATGTTAATATGAACAAATGGTTTAGTTCTGATTACACGTTATCAAACCCTGGAAGTAATAAAAAGGCTATAACATGGACTGCAACAATTGAACCTTTCCATGTAATGAAGTATCCGGTAACACAGCAGTTGTATCATTTTGTCATGCATGAAGAAGAAATAGAGCCGATTGTGAATAACCTGCCCATTGTGGAAGTTTCGTGGATAGATTCAATTTCCTTTTGCAATAAATTGTCCAGAATGCTTGGCAGGACTGAATGTTACACCATCACAAATGAAAGTGAACATACGATATTTAATAAGACAGCAAATGGCTTTCGGTTACTATCCGACGCTGAATGGCAATATGCCTGCAAAGCGGGAACCGCGGGGTACCGGTATGAAAAAATTGATCAAATTGCATGGTATCAAGAAAACTCCGATGGATCAGTTCATCAAGTAGGGCAGCTGCTTCCTAACCCATGGGGGCTTTATGATATGATTGGAAACGTATGGGAATGGTGCTGGGATTTATATGACACTGAACGATACGGGAACTATAGAGTCTTCCGGGGAGGCAGTTGGGCTGAAGCCCAGAACAACTGCGGTTCTACCAGTAGAAGGAAAAGCATGCCCGATTTCAAAATAGATGATCTTGGCTTTAGGATTGCTCTTACAAAAGTTTGAGAACAATAACATACAAGTTCTATAAAATGGATCTATGTCACGACAAGGCCTCAGTTGATTTCCTGCATCGTCTCTTCCCGCAGCTTTTTGATGTCACTGATCGGCGGGAGACCAAACAGCCTTACGTATTCACGGCTAAATTGCGTAGGACTCCCGTAGCCGACACGATAAGCTGCATCGGCAGCATCGAGGGATTCGGCTAATAGCAGACGGCGCGCTTCTTGAAGGCGAATCCGTTTCAGGTACTGCAGCGGGCTCAGTGCAGTCACTTTCTTGAAGTAACGATGCAGCGACGAGGGACCCATATGGGCCGTTCTCGCGAGCTCATCGATATGAAGCGGCTGGGCATAATCCAGCTTGATGCGGGCGATGACTTTAGCGATCCGACTGGTACCGCTGCCGGCTAGGGCGAACTGCTTAAAGGCTCCACCTTGGCTACCTTTCATTAGCCGGTATATTAAAGGCAACCGATCTTTGAGGTCGGCTGTCTTTTTTCGCTAAAAACATTTGAAGAATGTTAAATGAGATGTTATTGCTATCAACTCTAAATAATGTAAATTTTATGTCATTCATCGCTTCAATTGCTCTGATATAATTTCTGCTAGGGCAAAAATAACATTAAAGCAGGAGTGGGGATATCATAAAAATCTTATGGGCTTGGATTATGATCATGCTGATGCTGGCATCGGCAGGTAAAAATGTTGATCCTCAAATGGAAGAATCTATGATTCCGAAAAATACATCCGATTATTGTTCTGTAGATCGTATAAGTCTGGATAGTGAAACTGAAAAATATTTCTATGGAACTTGGAAAGTTGAGAAGCATTTAGGATTTGCAAATTCATATAATGATGCTTCTGAATACCCAACAGGGCAAAATTTTATTGGAGATAATATTATCATCGAAAAAGACTTTTTTTCATCAAAAGGACTTAAAAAGTATAAGAATTATCAATATGAGCTAAAAGATCCATTATATCGGATTTCAGCGGCATGCTATAACTCTACCTCTTTTTATAGATTGTATAAAATAGATATCCCGGACTTAAATATAAATGATGAAGTAAAAGCGATAGTTATAAGGGACCCTTCTACTAAAATGGGCATACCTGCAGGTTTAAGTTTTTTTGTTGTTAATCACGATAGACTTATCTTGTTATCAGAGGCAACTATTTTTGAGCTTAAAAAGATTACGGATTAAATGAAGCGAGCGAAACTGTGCAACTTTTAGGGGAGATTAGCGTCATTAGTTTGAACCAAAATAACTTAATATAGTGGAACTATGGGAGGGATCAACTACGAATAAAACAATAATTACACTAACTCTTTCCTTAGTGTTCACCTTACTAATTGGTAGTCCGGCGAAAAGCTTCGCCAATTCTTTTGCGAATACGGTTGATAACGGAAAAATTGAAAATGGACGAATGCTGATTCCATTGCGTGCTGTCTCAGAGAGATTTCATTCAGAAGTGATCTGGAATCAGGAAAAGAAAAGCATTACGGTTATTCGTGGCGAGCGGGAGCTATTGTTGCATATTAATTCCCGTGCGGCTGTATTAAATAACACTGCTGTTAACCTTGAGGTCCCGGCAAAAATGGATCATGGAACAGCTTATGTACCCGCACGTGCTTTTGCTGAGGCTTTGGGCGGAACGGCCCTGTGGTCCCAAGAAGAACGAAAAGCAACCATTACGATCGGTCAGCAACAGGTTTACATCCATACAGAGCCGCTCAAGCCTTGGAGAATGAGTCAGGAAAGAATAAATGTACTTAATGACAAAATAAATGAGGCCACCGATCTCTCAGATTATCCGCAAATCCGGACACAGTTTAGACCTTATTTCACGGACTCTTTTATAAACAAGATGATTCATAGTAATGGCATTAAAAATAACGCTCTACTCACAAAAAAGGCGGAAATTATCTACAGCAGTACTACAGAAGCGAGAATGCACCAATCTGCTTACTTTGAAAGCGGTCCTGTCAACCTCGAGCTCGTGGATCGTTATGTATTCTATAAATTGGTTGATAACCAATGGAAGGTAGACGACGTGAACGTGGGCAGACAAATTATTGTGCCATAGTCGGACAAAAGCGGGATTTTGACCAAATGAATTTATTGATGATAGCTTAACAGAAGGTTTTAAAAACAGCAGATCCATGGGGTCCGCTGTTTTTTTGTTCAGCTAAGGGTCAGGAAAGTTGGGATTTGTGATAAAATTCGTTGCATAAGCGATTAATGCTAATCCAATTGAAAACACAAAGTTGAATTGTGCAGGGGGAAGTAGAGTGAATTCTGATACTAAAAATTTGACATACAATGAAGACGAAAATTATTGGAAGGAATATCAGAAGTTTTTCCCTAAAGAACTGCGAATAAATGAAAATAATCTTCCCACTGAAGAATGGTGGATTTGGAAGGGTTATCATATCCATCTGGATAGAATGTCTGCTCCAAATTCGAAAATCAAAGTAGTTTTTGTTCATGGTGCCGGAGGAAACGGTAGACTATTCGCACCCTATGCAAGAATGCTGCAAGTGTATGGATATGATATCGTATCTCCCGATCTTCCTCCTTATGGCCTCAGCTACAAGGAGACATTACAACCTATGGATTACCATGATTGGATCAAAATAATGACAGAGTTCATCGAACAGGAATTTAATCGGGACGGAAAGCCAATTGTTGTATTGGGAGCGAGCATCGGTGGGATGCTTGCGTATCATGTGGCAAGTCTGAGCAAACATGTGAAAGGCTTGATTGTAACGACCTTCGTCGATACAAGCAATCCAAAAGTCCGGGATCAAATTGCACCAAACAAGCTGATAAGCCGCTTGGGTAAATTCACATTAGATAGATTCTCCTTTGTATTGGATTCGTTTCGGATTCCTGTTTCAAAAGTATCCAGAATGAATTTAATTACAAATAACTTTGATCTGACAAAGCTTATTATGAACGACCCCCGAGCTGCAGGGACGAGAATTTCCTTACGGTTATTAAGAACATTTTTAAATATGAAACCAGTAATTGAGCCTGAATATTTCAATGTCTGCCCTGTTCTGCTCATTCATCCTGAAGCAGATCCAATGACTCCATACAGATTAAGTGAATCTTTTTATAACCGGTTACAATGTAAGAAAAATTGTGTGATTTTAGAAGGGGCTGGTCATTTTCCGGTAGAAGAACCTGGTTTGGAGCAGATGAAAACAGCTATATTAAAATTTTTAAATGAAGCAGAAAATGATTTAAAAATGAATAGAACTTGAAAATTATCGGGTTAACTGAGAACTGAAGGGGCCTGTCCCGTCAAGCGGACAGCATCATTAAGTGGATAAATAATATATCATTTTTTAAGTAAAATTTGGTAGACCGCAAGACTATTGTATTGTATTCTTTCATAGTGGGTTTTTGAACCACTTTTATATCGAAAAATTCAGGGGGAAGACATCAAGATGCTCTTAGCACGCATGAAACGTTTTACATCGCTTATTATGGTGGCAGTAACTTTAACCTCTCTTCTATCGGGGACAGCCGGCGCAGAGGCAAGCTCAAATCCTTTTGAGGGAATCGTTCTAACCAAGCATGACAGATTGGGGTCCTTCGGCTTCAAGAACATCAATTATGAAGATGGCGTATTCTATGTAACCGGAGGAAACAACCGGGTGTACTCTGACGACGGAGGGTCAAGCTGGAAAGAACTATACGGAAATAACAGTCAAATGGACACCGCCGGAGACGGAACAGGGAACTTTCTGTCTGTTGTAGGCTCGGGCGGGTATCTTCTCTGGGATACGAAGACCCGCGAAATAGAGAGCTTTGACAAAACGATCTCTTACCCCGGTTTTCCGCCTTTGATGAAAAGCGTGACTTACTTTAAAGGAGATTATATTGCTGCAGGTTACGACAGGCAGTCGATAGCGGAGACCGGCAGAATCTTCAGGCTGAACGAAGACCGTGAATCCTGGCAGCACATTACCGTGCAGGGACCTCTGCTTGAGAACAAACGGTTTAATAAAATCAGATCAAACGGGGACACTGCGGTTGCAGTTGGAGAATACGGATTGATCGCGACCTCTACTGACGGACTGGTCTGGACACAAAGAGACGCCGGACCGAGGCAGCACTTTCTGGATGTAACGGTACCTGCAGACGGGAAACCGATAATGGCCGTGGGGATGTACAACACAGTATCGATCTCCGAAGACGGCGGAGAAACCTGGGAATCCTATGGCTTTGATTATGACGAGCCGGATATCGTCAGTGTTACTTATGCCCGCGGTTATTACGTTATTTCCACCGAATATGGCGAGGTTTATTATTCGGAGGATGCAAGAAACTGGACGGAATTCGAGCATGGTTTCGGGAGAATCACGATTAATGCTATCAATATCGACGTTCCGGGGCAGATGGTTTTTGCCAGCGGCGGCGGCATTATTTATTCTGTGAGTAAAGCATCTACGACTACTAAGCTGGCAAGCAGCGCCAATCCATCTGTAGCAGGGGATGAGATCATCTTTACAGCTGACGTATCGAAACCGGCCAATTCTCCGGTTACCGGGCTGCCAACAGGAACGGTCACCTTTAAAAATGGAGATGCGGTATTGGGAAGCGTTCCGCTCACAGTAGGTAATGCGACTTATACTGTATCGGATTTGACCGTAGGCACGCATACCATTACAGCGGTGTACAGTGGTGATGCCGCATACGAAGACAGCACCTCGGAACCGCTTGTTCAGACGGTCACCGCTGAAGGGCCAGAGGGTAGCCCCGGCACAGGAGACGGTGGCGGCGAACATGATCCTGGAACGCCAACAACACCAGAAACGCCAACAGCACCAACAACACCAGAAACACCAACAACACCAACAACACCAGAAACACCAACAACACCAGAAACGCCAGAAACGCCAGCAACACCAGAAACACCAACAACACCAGAAACGCCAGCAACACCAGCAACACCAGCACCAGTAACACCAGCACCAACAGCGGCACCATCAACATCACCAACAGCGGCACCAACAACCCAGCCCGGGACACAGGGGCAGCCAAATGTTCAGCAGCCGGAAGAAACGGGAGAAATCCCTCAAGATCCGAACGATATTTTTAGAAGCCAGGTTGTTCGCGCAGACAGCAATGTCATTGCCGGCGTTGAAGCCAGAACGGCAGAAATATTGAATAACGGCGGGCATTCCGCTGCTATTCAATATAGGGACATTGGGGAACACTGGTCCATTACTAATGTCGAAAAGCTCACCAAGCTTGGCGTTATTAATGGATATCCTAACGGTGGATTTGAGCCGGACGAACCTATAACGAGAGCCGAATTCGCAGCAATGATCGATAGAGGTTTCGTGAACATGGCTGGCAGAAACGTAATAATCAATGAAGAAGATTTCGCAAAGTTTAAGGACATCAAGGGACACTGGTCCTCCGAAAGCCTCAAGCGGCTGGTAGCCGTCGGAGTCATGGCGGGATATGAAGACGGCACTATCCGGCCGGAAAGAACAATTACCCGTCAGGAAATGGCCCTTATGATTACCAGGGTGTTGAATGCTTATATCTTGAATCGTGATACATCGGCTGTTGTCTTTACCGATCTGGACCGGGCCTATGGTGCAGAGGCCATTAAAAAGGCGACCGTTCTTGGCATATTTAATGGAAAGACCGCTCTGCATTTTGAACCGCAGTCCGGTGCGACCCGTGCCGAATCGATCCAGACGATCATCAATACGTACAGCTTAAGTCCGGCCATTAAGAAAGCGCTGGAGAGTTTGTAATTTATGCGGTATTTAATACCGTAACTGTGGATGAATGGACAGAAGCCGATCCTATCGAATAGGGCCGGCTTCTTTTTTTGTAAGGCTATGTAAACTTTCCCCGCTGCATCATATAGGCAAATCCTTTTTATTAAAATAAATAATGCCCAGAGTATACAGCGCAGCCGCCAGTCCCGCAAAAACACTCATCCCCATATAAGCAAAGCTATCACCTGCGAATAACCGTTCAGGGTCGAACAGGGCAAATAAGGAGAAATACCCGATCCATTCTAATCCTTCGCCAGAGTCACCGAGCATTTGCAATAACACAAACGTTATGGGGAGACCGGCTCCCAGTCCGAGACTGTATCGGGCTTCATTAGCCAGACAAGAGGCCAGGAAACAAATGCCATTAACCGTGTAATACATCAGGAGTGCGTAAAGATTCAATAAAATAAATGGCTTGATATCCAAAAGTCCGGGAAACATGGCTGAAGAGGTGATAAGAGTCAGAACCGTGATCCAGCAGAAGATCGCTGTTATAGACATCAGACTAAACACGGCCTGAGTAACGGCTATTCGAATTCTTGAATTGGAGGTGGACAGCAAGTAGGACATACTGCCTTTATCTACATGTACGGCTATGAGCCGGTGGTTAATAACAACAGATAAAATCATAGGGAATAAATATAGAAGGATACTGTATAACGTTCCTGACAAGAAAGTAAGCAGGGTGGACCCAAAATTCATTCCCATAGCGTTCATCAACTCAGCAGGAAGCATATCCAGCATATCCTTTAATGCATCTACGCTTTCGGGATTAAACATGCTTACCAGAATAATGGAATAAAAAGAATAGACGGCAACAATCAGAAGCCACAAAAAACGGTTCACTCGTATATTCGCTTTAAATAAGGCCCATGACATAAAGATCAGCGCTCCTTTCCGTAGAAATCCATGAAGATTTGCTCAAGGGTCCGGGGAGTTGACGCCATATGAGCCACTTTACATTGAGACAGAATCCGCAGCATGGAATCATAATCCTCTTTAATAAAGATTTCAACAGTAAGAGGCGCTTTTTGAATATAGTTAAGAGGGCTGTTTTGCAGCGTTATCATGTCATCCCCATCCGCCAAGGTAACTATAAAGCTTTGCGGCAGCGCCGCTTTCAGAGCATGGATGTTCTCAACGGCCACGAGTTCTCCTTCACGTATGATGCCTGCCCGTTCACAGGTCTGGTCGATTTCATCAAATAAATGGGAGGACATCAGAATTGTTTTTCCCCGGCCGCGTTCCTCGATAATTAATTCTACAAAACGCTTCTGCATGAGCGGGTCGAGCCCGCTAGTCGGCTCATCCAGGATGATAACTTCAGGATCGTGCATGAAGGCGGCAATTAATCCTACCTTTTGCTTCATCCCCTTAGACATTTTACGGATTTTCCCGCCAGGCTCCAACTCGAATCTGTGGATTAATTGATCGCGGCGTATATTATCTTTACGTCCCCTTAATTCATCAATAAACGTCAGAAACTGCATACCGGTCATGTAATCATAAAATGCAATTTCCCCGGGCACGTAGCCTAAATTCTTGTGGATCTGTGCAGCGTCGTTCCTGCAGTCCAGGCCATTGATACTGGCCTTCCCGCTTGTAGAGTTTACAAAACCCATCATATGGCGGAGCGTTGTTGTTTTTCCGGCTCCATTCGGTCCAAGAAAACCGAAAACCTCACCCTCCCTCACCTCAAAGCTAACATCCCGGATTCCTTTGCCATTGGGATAGATCTTTGTTAATGATTCGACCTTAATCAAAAGATTTCAGCCTCCCGTCAAAGATATATAACAAAACTAATTTCAGTTACATAATATTCCCTCCTTGATCTGAAGTCAATAAATATATAACATAAGGGTATACTGTTACATAAACATCGGAATTAGGTGGAATTTACCATGAATGGCTTTGAAAAACGAAGACAGCAGAAGAAAAAACAAATTTTAGAATCGCTAACTGATATGATCATGACGCGAAACTTTAAAGAAATAGGTGTGCGGGAGATTGCACAGCAAGCAGGGGTATCGCCTGGATCGATCTATAATTTCTTTGGAAATAAAGAAGTACTGGCTAAAGAAGTGTTTTACCATCAGATGGACGAGGCCGGAAAAGATTTCGTCAAAATGATGAACTCGGATCTTCCCTTTGAAGAAAAGATGAATAAGATGTATGAGGTATCGGTTACCAATCAAGAATCATTGTCCAGTGAAGGGATAAAGAACTTTATTTTTACAGATCCGGCATTCAAAGCGTATATTGAGCAGTACGCTCAAACGGTTGTCATTCCGGAAATCATGAAATTAATTGAACAGGGGAAAGCCGAGGGGAAAGTATCTGGAGGCGTATCTGCGGAAGCCATTATGATGTTTATGAACGGAATTATAGCGATGATAGGCAATCCATCCGTTTCAGAGAAATTAACCGTTGATTTAAGAAAAGAGTTGGGCCATCTTTTTCTTTACGGGATTTTGGGCAAGAAAGAGCAGGAGGGGTGATTGCCTGCGACAGCATAGTTAAGGGGACTTTATACGAATGTTGTGTAACAGGGGAGGGTATCATCTTTTACTCGGCTTTCAGCCGGATTCTTACATATTCCCTGGATTGGAAAGGAATACTTACTGGGATTGGATCAGCAAAATTATAGGAATGCAAAAGGGATTCTCCGGACGGAAAAACGCCCGTTTGCTTTCCGGGTGCAGGGAATACCACGGATTGTTCCAGTCTCCAGCCTAGTATCAACATGAGTGCCAGCACGGAAATACAGCAGATTACTTTGCGGGTTAACATGAGGAATGCCTCCTTTGTACTCAGGCTTTCCTGATGAATCTTGGATTATACACTGCTGATTTTCTTTACTTTCTCTCCTGGGGACTATATAATAAAGCCAATTGTATATGGATAGTAACCGGAGGAGCCTGCCAACAGCGGGCTCTTTTTGTGGTTTTTTACTGGAAAAAATTTACTGGAGGTTGCTTTCAAATGGAAATGAAGATGGAGTCTATCATGGTTTGTGTGCATTATGGCCCCCATGGACAGCGGTTGATTCAGCGGGGCAGCGAGCTGGCCAAAAAGCTTCAGGCTCCGCTTGTGGTTCTGACCGTGGATACCGGCGGAGACAATGAATATAACCCGGAGAAGCAGCTGTACCTATCAGGTTGGGAAAAGCAGACGAAGGATGCCGGAGGACAATTTCTGATCCGCAAATGCAAAGGGAAAAAGACGGCCCATGTTATTGTGGAAACCGCACAGGAAAACAAAGTGACCCAGATTGTGCTGGGACAATCAAGCCAAACACTGTGGCAGGAGATTACACGCGGCAATTTTATTAATGATTTAATGGAACAGGTCGGCACTATTGATCTTCATATCGTTGCAGTACAACGCTATCCCGAGCTGCTCGAGCAAACGCATGAACGGGGATTTATCGCATATCTGGTCAAAAAAGGTGATAGTTATGTCCTCTCGGAAGAAGCAGCCGGCAGCGAACCGATAAAAGGGGTGTTCTTCCGTGAACTCGACACGGATTTCAACACCGGTCTGTTTAAGATTGTGAACAACGGTGAGGCCCAATACCTGAAAATTGTACAAAATGAATGGGTTAAGCCCCATTGAGCAAAATATTTGAGAAATAGAAAGGGGTACTGAGCGTGCTGCATCTGGTTATACTGCTTCCGTTTTTGCTGTCTGTGCTGATGCTACTGATTAAACAAAATACGCGCTTCCACCTGGGATGGATCGTTCTCCCCCTGCCGGCGGCACTATTCCTGTATTTCCTGACAAGGATTCCGGCGATCCGGTCGGGAGATTCTATTGTTGACACCTTCGCCTGGATGCCCTCCTTCGGAGTGGATATCACTCTGATCCTGGATGGATTAAGTCTATTATTTGTCCTGCTGATTTCCGGGATGGGAGCACTTGTTGTGCTTTACTCCATTTTTTATCTCGACAAACAGACCGAGGGAATCCGCCGATTCTACATGTACCTGCTCCTATTTATGGGTGCAATGCTGGGTGTAGTGCTGTCGGATAATTTGATCGTATTGTACGGTTTCTGGGAACTTACAAGCATTTCCTCATTCCTGCTTATTGCCTTCTGGTACGGCCGGGAACGATCCGGTTATGGAGCATTGAAATCTATGCTGATCACAGTATTCGGCGGATTAGCCATGTTTGCCGGATTTAATCTGCTGTATGTCATGACCGGTACTTATAGTATCCGTGAGATTATTGCTCTGTCTGGGACCTTGACAGACAGCGCGATGTTTATCCCGGCCATGCTGCTTATTTTGCTGGGTGCTTTTACAAAATCCGCCCAGTTTCCTTTCCATATCTGGCTGCCGGATGCCATGGAGGCTCCGACTCCGGTCAGCGCCTATCTTCACTCGGCAACAATGGTCAAAGCAGGGATTTACCTGGTGGCAAGGCTAACTCCTGTCTTTGCGGGGCAATCGGAATGGTTCTGGCTGGTGTCTGTAACAGGCCTGATTACCCTGATATACGGGTCATTCAAAGCAATACGGCAGACCGATCTCAAAGCCTTGCTGGCATACTCCACGATCAGCCAGCTGGGGTTGATTATGTCATTGCTTGGTCTGGGATCAGCATCCGGCTTTTTTAGCGGGAAGCCGGATGCAATTTTTTATACTATGGCTACCACAGCCGCACTTTTCCACCTCATCAATCATGCTGTTTTCAAAGGCAGCCTCTTTATGGTAGTAGGGATCATTGATCATGAGACGGGCACCCGTGATCTCCGCAAGCTGGGAGGCCTTATGTCCCTTATGCCTATTACCTTCTCTGTCGCACTGATGGGGGCCTTTTCCATGGCAGGGCTGCCGCCGTTCAGCGGGTTTCTCAGTAAAGAGATGTTTTTTACAGCCGTCCTGAATATCCGGGAGTTTGATATCCAGAACTCTGCATTCTGGCTGCAGCTCTTTCCGGTCATTGCCTGGATTGCCAGTGTGTTTACCTTTGTATACAGTATGATTCTCGTATTCAAGACCTTCAGCGGCAAACTTCAGCGAGACAAGCTGGACAAAGTTCCACATGAAGCGCCGCTGGGCCTGTTGCTGTCACCGGTCATTCTTATTTCGCTGAGTCTTGTATTTGCCTTTTTTCCGGACCTGGTTTCCAAAGCGTTGATCGAACCTGCAATGGCCTCCATCCATACAGGGCTTCTCGCTCCTGAGGAAGCTTTTGAGGTTTCTATACATTTCTGGCATGGCTGGACACCTGAAATCTTCATGACACTAGGTGTGGTGGCAGCCGGTTTGCTGTTATACAGAGGGTATAACCGGTTGCGGGTGCTTGACCGTGAAGCCAGTGGAAGTAATACGCTTAACCGGGTGTATGATGCTTCGCTCCGGCTGCTGGAAGGGGGTTCCAAACGCTTGACTAATGCGTACATGACCGGCTCCAGCCGTCATTATCTGCTGTATATCTTCGGTTTCCTGGTTGCCGCTCTGCTTGCTGTTCTTCTGCGGGAGCCTGGGATACGCTTTGGCATGGCACATTATGCTGAACTGTCCTTCTATGAAATGGCCGCCATTGTGGTCATGCTTCTGGCTGCCTTTGCCGTTCCTTTTGCCAAATCACGGGTTAATGCCATCCTGTTCACCGGCGGTGTCGGGTACATGGTGACACTCCTGTTTGTCCTTTTCCGTGCACCGGATCTTGCCCTCACCCAAATGATTATTGAGACGGTGTCGGTCATACTGTTCCTTCTCTGCTTCCGGTATCTTCCAAAGCTAAAGGAACAGAAGGAGATTCTACGCTTCAGGCTGCCCAACCTGATTATTGCGCTGGGCGTCGGTGTTACTGTAACCCTTGTCGCGCTGGCTGCGATGGGCAGCAGTCCGTTCCAGTCCATTTCCAAGTACTTTCTGGAAGAAAGCTATAACCTGGCCGGAGGGAAAAATGTTGTCAACGTCATTCTTGTGGATTTCCGCGGATTTGATACCTTGTTTGAAATCATGGTGCTGGGCGTCGCTTCGCTGGCCATCTATGGTCTGATCAATCTGAGGATGGAAGAGGATCTCACGCAGCGCCAGCAGGTTAAACCGCATTTAGCCGTGCCTTTGCGCAGTAATGATGTCATTCTGCAGACGATGTCCAAAGGGATTGTCATCATTATTCTGATCTTCTCTCTGTACTTGTTCTTTGCCGGACATAACCATCCGGGAGGCGGATTTATAGGTGCGTTGATGACCTCCGCTGCACTGGTGCTGATGACGATTGCTTTTGGCATGGAGCAAATCCGCAAAGCGTTCCCTATAAATTACCGCTTGCTTACAGCGGCCGGGCTGTTGCTTGCTATTCTGACAGCATCAGGATCTTTCCTTTTCGGTGTTCCTTTTTTAAGCCATACTTTTGGCCACTTCCATTTGCCTATCCTCGGTGATATTGAACTGGCAACTGCCGTACTATTTGACCTGGGTGTCTATCTGGCAGTCATCGGTGTAGCGATGAACATCATCTTAACGATTGGAGGGGATAAACGATGGAACTCGTAATGGCACTGGCCATAGGAATTCTTTTTACTATAGGGGTCTATCTGATTCTGACAAAAAGCCTGCTGCGTATTGTGCTGGGCACGTCCCTGCTGACGCACGGTGTACATCTGCTGCTTCTGACCATGGCCGGACTCAAAAATGGGGCAGCTCCCGTGCTGGGTAAAGAGGGGAATTATGTTGATCCCCTGCCGCAGGCGCTGATATTGACCTCGATCGTAATCAGCTTTGGCGTCACCGCATTCTTCTTCGTCCTTGCGTACCGTTCATATCAAACTCTGGGCACAGATGAAATCGACAGCATCAAGGAGGTTAAAGAATGAATAATCTTCTGGTGCTGCCCATTCTGATTCCCCTCTGTACAGCTGTTATTCTTATCTTCTTCAAAGAAAAGCTGCAGCTTCAGCGGGGCATCAGTACGGTCAGCGGGATGCTTACAATCCTGATTACACTATTACTGGTATCCCGGGCTCACAATGAAGGCATATTAACCCTGCAGATGGGCGGCTGGGCACCTCCTTACGGTATTGTATTTGCCGGGGACATGTTCGCTCTATTACTGGTGGCGGCAGCTTCAATTGTCAGCTTTGCCATCCTGCTCTATTCCTTCAGCAGTATAGGGGAGAAGCGGGAAAGGTATTACTACTACACTTTCTTTCATTTTTTGCAGGTCGGAGTATACGGCTCTTTCCTTACAGGGGATATCTTTAACCTGTTCGTCTTCTTTGAAGTGATGCTGATTTCTTCGTATGCGCTCATTTCTCTGGGCGGAACCAGGCTGCAGCTGAGGGAAACTTCAAAATATCTGCTCATAAATATTGTGTCTTCAACTTTGTTTGTAGCGGCGGTAGCCTATCTCTATGCGGCAGTCGGAACGCTTAATATGGCGCATTTGTCCCAGCGTATTGCCGAAGCGGGACAAGGCGGCGTGCTTAATGTCATTGCAGTTTTATTTTTAATTGTATTTTCCTTAAAAGCCGGGCTGCTCCTGTTCTTTTGGCTTCCGGGATCGTACAGCGCACCTCCGTCGGCCATCAGAGCGTTATTCGGTGCACTTCTCACCAAAGTGGGACTGTATGCAATCATCCGCACGTTTACCCTGATGTTTGTCAACGATTCAGGACTTACCCATAACCTGATTGCCTGGATGGCTGCAGTTACCATGATTCTGGGCTCTCTGGGGGCAGTTGCGTACAAGGATATACCTCGTATTTTTAATTACAATATTATTATAAGCGTAGGGTTTGTGGCCCTCGGAGTCGCTGCGGGAACAGAGGATTCGCTGAACGGGGCTGTATTTTATCTGCTTCATGACATATTGGCTAAAGGACTCCTGTTCATACTTGGCGGGCTGATCATATCCGCTGCAGGCACAGACCGCTTAGGCGGTATGGGGGGCATGATCAAAAAATATCCGCTTATTGGCTGGATGTTCTTTATACTGGCTCTTGCTCTGGTAGGGATTCCGCCGCTCAGCGGTTTTGCCGGCAAGCTGCTGATCATCCGCGGCGCGCTGGATGCGGGAATGCTGACACTGTCTCTTATAGGCCTCGGATCAAGCTTTATGGTGCTGTATTCCTTAATCAAGGTGTTCAGGCTGGCCTTCTGGGGGAGTGAACCGGAGAAGGAACAGCCTGCAGTGAGCTTAAAGGGTGCTTCGGCTGTAGCTGCCGGACTGCTGTTGCTCATCATTGCGATGGGAATAGGGGCAGATACTCTAAATGCCTATGTATCGCAGGCCAGTGATGTTCTCTCCTCACCCGCGCAGTACATTCAAGCCATAATGAAGGAGTAGATAACATGGCCTTACAATTCTTGTTCAACCTGTTGATTGCCTTTCTGTGGATGGCGGTGAATAACAATAGCTCCGGTTCCAGTTTCCTTATAGGGTATTTACTCGGTATAGCAATCTTGTTGTTATTTCGAAAATCCAAACCCCAGACACAGCCATTTTATTTAAGACGTGTATGGTCCGTCATAAAGCTGCTGCTGATCTTTATCCGTGAGTTGACGGTCTCGAATTTTGTAGTGATCGGCCATATTGTCCGTCCAAAGCTGGCCATCCGTCCCGGAATATTTGCCTATGAGACAGCGTTGACTTCTGCATGGGAAGTTACATTGTTGTCTTGTCTGATTTGCCTGACCCCGGGAACGCTGACTCTTGATGTGTCGAAGGATGGTAAGACCTTATATATTCATGCCATTGATATTAAAGATGCAGAGGTCATGGTCAGCCAAATCCGGGGCAGTTTTGAACGAGTTATTATGGAGGTGACGCGCTGATGGTGTCAACACTGTTAACCACATCATTGGCTATTCTGGGTGTGGCCATGCTGGCGTGCCTATTCCGTCTTTTAAAGGGGCCGACACGGTCAGACCGGGTTGCTGCCCTCGATACGATAGGTATTCACGTACTCGCTATAATCACCGTTATGGGAATGCTGCTGGATACCCAGGATTTTCTGGAGGTTATTCTGCTGATCGGTATTCTGACGTTTATAGGAACAACCGCACTCGCGAGATTTATTGAACGGGGCGTTGTTGTGGAAGAAGGGGAGAGTACAAATGACAGGTGAATTGTTCAGCTCGATTCTGGTGGTGATTGGAGCTGTTTTCTGCGGACTCAGCGCCTTCGGTTTAGTGCGGCTGCCCGATGTGTATCTGCGTTCACATGCCGCTACCAAAAGTGCAACCTTCGGAGTCCTGTGTTTGCTGGGCGGCGGATTTCTGTACTTTTGGTTTAAGGATGGAACAGTCAGCATCAAGCTGCTGCTCGCCATTGTGTTCGTATTCATGACTTCGCCGGTGGCAGGCCATCTGAATGGCCGGGCTGCCTACCGTTCGGGAGTTCCTTTATGGGAAAATAGTATACAGGATGATCTGCTGGCCCGGACGGAAGCAAGTCAGGAAAAGTCTGAAAAATAATGTTAATCGCTGAATTCTTTTAGTCCTGAAGCGGGTGGAGGGAGATCCATGATCATTGCAACCCAGCCTTACTACAAAATTGAACGAGTCGTATCTGCCGGTGATCTGGAGACCATTATTCATCAGCGCTCGTTATGTCTCTACCCGGACCGTATTGTTTCGGCGTACCGTGAGTTTATAATTGAAGAAATTTTTGATATTTCATTCCGGGATCTTGGACAAGGGCATGGGGTGCTTTATTTACACACAAAGCAGGGCGTTTTTCCTTATACGGTCGAAGCAGACGCGGAGCTGTTTATTGCTGAGGTGAAAAAGTTAATTTCTTGATAGGCCCCTACCTAAGTAAATAGCCTTAAGGAATAACGGACGCACAACGACAAGGAGTGAAACTATGAAATTATTGCTAACATCTGCGGGCATTACGAACAAAAGCATACACGGCGCGCTAGTTAACATGCTGGGCAAGCCGATGGCTGATGCAAACGCCCTGTGCATTCCCACCGCGATGTACGGACACCCTTGGGTCGGGCCCGGCGTTAAAGCCTGGGAGTTCATCAGCGGGAATTCCGGGAATCCCATGGTTGACCTGGGCTGGAAGTCTGTTGGCGTGCTGGAGCTCACTGCGCTGCCAAGCATTCATAAAGACCGCTGGGTACCGCTGGTGCAGGAGACAGATGTCCTCCTGGTGGCGGGCGGCGACGCCCTCTACCTGAGCCACTGGATGCGGCAGTCCGGACTGGCAGACCTCTTGCCGTCGCTGCAGGCAGTTTATGTAGGAATGAGCGCCGGGAGCATGGTGATGGCACCTAACATCGGGGAATTCTTCGTTGGCTGGACTCCACCCGCCGGTGGTGATGAAGCACTGGGGCTGGTTGATTTTGCAATATTCCCGCATGTAGATCATGAGATGCTTCCTCATAACACCATGGCTGCTGCAGAAAGATGGGCCGCCGGAATGAGGGGACCAACATATGCGATTGATGATCAAACTGCGGTTAAAGTGATCGACGGCGCAGCTGAGGTGGTCTCCGAAGGAAACTGGAGGCATTTTACACCCTGACACCCTGCTGTGGTAAGAACACGGAACTTGGAACAGTAAGGAGTAACCTTGATGAAAATAAGTACTCTGGAAGCAAGAGCCTCAAGCCGCGCTGATTTTGGGCCGATTGGTGAGGGAGAGAAAAACACCCGGTTCGCTGACCTGATCATAGCCGGGAAATCGCTTAATGCAATGCTTATAAAGTACGATATGGTTCCTTCTCTGGGCTGGATGAGTGATGAATATCAAAGAGAAATGATTGATTACTTTTTACTTAGAAAACCTCACGGAACCATGTGGTACAGGTATCCCATCATGGTATGCCCGTGGTGCGGTGATGAAGGATGCGGGTTCATTTCCGTAAAAATTGATAAAGAAGAGGATGTTGTTATTTGGAAGGACTTCTACCTTGAGCCTGATATGAAAAAGATAAATATTGGCCCGTTTTATTTTGAATGGGATAACTATGAAAGGGTAATCAATAGTACGTTTGGAGTTGCGGGTATACAGTAGCGGAAGGGAAAAGAGGACGACCGTTGACTTATTCAAGAATGAGACTCAAAGGAACAATGACGGAACAAAAATATCGCGAAGAGTTAACCGCTTCTAAAATTCACTTGTTTAACGATAGCGCTAAGCGCAGGTATCTTGATCTCATCCAAAAAGCATTTCCCGAGATGAAAACCGCACATGTTTTATCGTGGATACCAGAGCAAGGTGAGGATATTATCAGCTTTCTGGTGGATACTCATTCTGTTATTAAAATAGAATTGGACCGCTATGATCACTCCGTTTCTCCGGTAATTGAAGTCTATCCAATTGAAAAATGGATGAAGAATTTAAGCAAAACATTTCAGATTCAACTCGCTGTGGCACTTGATTTAGCCAAGAGCGATATGAATTCCATATAGCCGCTGTTTTTAGATGGACAGGATAATTCAAACTAAACGAAAGGTGCTGTCCCATATACAGCCCAGAGGTACCCTTCCTCGCTTTGCAGTCGTTCCTGAGCTTGCTTCTGGTACCGTAAGCGCTCCAAGCTCACCACAACTTCCCGATGTCCACTTGCTAAAATTTCGGTGCTCTCTTTGCGGAAATGCAGCGTCTGTCCGGCCAGGCATGTCCAGTGGTCCTTTGTTTCGTCGTACGCCCGCCTGAATCTCTTCCTTTTCCAGATAGGCGTAGTTTTCCTCGCTGCCGTAACCTGCATCCGCAATGACCGTCTTTGGCTGTTTTCCGAGGAGTTATTGCGCTTTTGTAGGCTAAAATAAATTGGTTTTCGGTCCCGATTTGCACATTGTATCCCGGTTTCAACTGGCCCCCAAACAAAGGTGTAGCGATTGGCATTGGCCTCCATCTTGGTCCCATCCACAAAGTAATGCTCCAGGGACATGTGTTTTTCGTCAGCCAGAAACTGAAGCACGGCGGTAAATACCGTTTCCAGAACACTCCTCAGCCGCTGGGAACGGAAGCGATTCAGGGTGCGGAAATCGGGGCGTTGCCGTCCGGCCAGCCACATGAAAGGGATGTTCTCCCGCACGGCTTTAGCGATTTGACGAGACGGATAGATCCGCTGAGTATAAGCGTAAATAATGACTTTGGTAAGCATCTTAGGGTGGAGCTGTCGCGGCCACCACCCGGGATAGGCCGCGTCAAAGATGGTGTCGTCCAGCCCCTCTACTGCAGCATTCACGACACGGGCAAGGTGGTTGCCCTGGAATATCTTCTTCCAGATCCATTGGCAAGCAAAGGTGGTCCATGGTATATTGGATGTACAAAGAAATCGCTCCTTTTTGAGATGGTTGGGTGGTACCTCCATTTTACTAAAAGGGTGATTTTTTTGTTGTTTTTTCAAAAAGAGTTTAGATCCAATTCCCGCTTAAACAGTGGAGAGGACGGACTGATTGTGGAAAAGCGGCAGCGGTCGCCTTGGTCTCCGGATTTTCACCGCTAAGGGGAATGAAAAAAATCTGGAGAGCACAGCGATTGGAACAACGGTCCGTTCGCGGAGCGTCCACCCAAGTGAACACATACCTCCTACTCCAAACCAAGGGCCGTCCCAAGCAGCCATTTCATGGCTTTTGGGACACCCCCTCTTCTCTTGTACTAATATGATTTTTCAGAATATATTAAAGAATCTTCTCCATAATCATCACATCCATAAACTGCCCATCCATAACACCCTGCTTCTCAAACACACCAACTTGCCGGTAACCCATTTTCATGTATAATCCTTGACCACCCTGGTTGAACGGAAACGTAAAGAGAACAATTTTATAAAAGCTGTTTTCCTTTGCCACCTTGTGTAAGGACTGCAGAAGAGAACTGCCCACACCTTGTCCACGGAAGCTGCGGTCAATGTAAACGGAAAGATCGGCGACCCCGTTATAGGCGCAGCGGTGAGAGTACGGGTTAAGGGAGGCCCAGCCAGTAACTTTACCTTCGCTTTCAGCCACCAAAATGCTATAGCGGCCTTGATGATCGTGGAACCATGCCTCCATATAAGCGTAATCCTTCGTCTCTGTTTCAAGTGTAGCGATCCGGTCCTCGATCCCCTGATTATAAATACGAAGGATACTTGCGATATCCTCTGTATTGGCCTGACGGACAGTTAATGAAGTAATCATATGTAAATCCCCCTATAGCTACTTTCTCGCTTTAATCACAGCAGAAACGATGTATTGGTCAACGTTTGCACCAGGAACCCAATCTTTGATAAATGTTCTGGATTCGTCTTTTGGTTCAATACTGATCTCAGTAAAGCCGCTTTCCTGAAGCATCTTCTCTACATCAACGATGGAAGAGGCTCCGGAGATGCAACCGGAATATAATTCGTCCAGGTCATTTTTGATCTCAGGGGGAAGCTCAGCTGTAGTTACAATATCAGATATGGCCAGACGACCACCAGACTGAAGAACACGGTAGGCTTCGCGGAATACTTGCTGTTTATCCGGTGAGAGGTTAATCACGCAGTTGGAGATAATGACATTAACCGAATGATCGGCAACAGGAAGATGTTCAATTTCACCCAATCTGAATTCCGTGTTGTTAAAATTTCCTTTCATAGCATTATCCCTTGCTCTGCTGATCATTTCAGGAGTCATATCCACTCCGATGACATGACCTTGTTCACCTACCTGCCGGGAAGCGAGGAAGCAATCGAATCCGCCGCCACTCCCGAGATCAAGAACATGTTCACCCGCCTGCAGTTCAGCAATAGCCTGGGGGTTACCACATCCAAGGCCTAAATTTGCGCCTTCAGGAGCTGCAGCGAGATCCTCACTGGAATAACCCAACTTAGCGGATATGGCATCAAAATCAGCAGGGGAGTCACAGCAGCTGTCAGCAGGGGAGCAGCAGGAAGAGGCAGCTTCGACCTTTTTTACAGCAATTTTTTGATAGCGCCCCCGTACATTTTGGCGGATCTGATCATTAGTAAGTTTGTTCACTCTAAACACTCCTTATTTATCAAATAACTTGCAAAATGCAAATATTAGCGAAAAGAAATCACCCTTTTACAGGTGCACAGCAATTGCTGGATTTCCCCATGGCTTCGTTGAAAAGCTTAATGGATCGTAGTAATGTTTCTACCTCAAATTCACTCATGTGCGAGAAGGCTTCATTCAGATATTCATTCATTTGTTGATCAATAGTTGTAGCCGCCATTTTACCTTCAGGTGTGAGTGACAGGATATAGATTCTCCGATCTGTAGGATCAGGAGTCTTTTTAACCAGATTCATTTTCACCAAAGACTGGACTTGTCTGCTGAAGGTAGTAATATCAGTGCCAAGTGTTTCGGCGACTTGCTGCATGGAAGGATTATGGCTCCGATCTATCTCGTATAGCAGGTGGCTTTGGGCTGCGGAAAGATTACATCCACCTACGCTGCAGCAATCCTTATTGAGCAGTCCTAAACGCCGGGTCATGATTTGGAACAGTTCTCTTGGGGTTTCCATTGTGTTCACCTCTTGATTTAGTTATATCGAAATTAATTGCAAAACGCAAGTATTATTTTGCTTAGTTGATAATTGATCATCAAGGCCTTAGACTATAAGTATTGCCTTACCTACGGAGAGAGGAGATGTTTAAATGGATGAACTTAATGATCTTGCAGAAGATTTAAAACTCCTCGGAGATAAAACACGTCTTACGATTCTTACACTTCTAAAAGAGCGGGAATGGTGTGTATGTGAATTCGTGGATCTTTTTGATATCTCACAGCCAGCCGTTAGTCAGCATCTGCGCAAATTAAAAAGCAGCGGGTTTGTAAAGGAACAGAAGAAGGGCCAGTGGGTGTATTATTCCTTAAATATTGAAAATAAGCCTCATGTTAAAGCGATACTTAAACTTACACCGGATGCTGGGTCCGTTTTGGCGAATTTGAATAAGCCGTCTAGCGCTGTCTGCTGCGAATAACTTTTTGTCGTTGAATATATAAGTGTATAATTATATAATAATGTCCGAGGTTGAAGTTAACTCTTTGGAGGGAGTGCTCTGATGCATGGGATTCAGACATAAATTGGGGGAAAAGACTTGGTAGCTCTGGCAAGCCTTATATTTATAATCACATTGATGTTTGTCATTTGGCAGCCTAAAAATCTGTCCATTGGATGGTCTGCCTGCGGCGGAGCGTTACTCGCTTTACTTGCCGGTGTAGTCAGCTTTAATGATGTTCTGGATGTTACGCTGATTGTATGGAATGCCACACTGGCCTTTGTTGCAATCATCCTGATCTCTCTGATTCTCGATAACATTGGATTTTTCGAATGGGCTGCTTTACATATGGCCAAAGCCGCCAGCGGGAATGGAACCCGGATGTTTATCTATGTCATCATTCTTGGTGCCATAGTAGCGGCGTTTTTCGCCAATGATGGGGCGGCGCTTATTTTAACTCCGATTGTGCTGGCTATGGTCCGTGCGCTGAATTTTGATGAGAAGAAGGTATTTCCATTTATCATCGCCAGCGGGTTTATAGCAGATACTACCTCTTTGCCGCTGGTTGTCAGCAACTTGGTGAATATCGTATCGGCTGACTTTTTCGGGCTGACCTTTATGCAGTATGCCGGACGGATGTTCATGCCTACCTTATTTTCCTTAGGGGCAAGTATTCTGGTACTCTATCTCTTCTTCCGACAAAGTATCCCGGGAAACTTCGATGGCTCCCAGCTGAAAAAACCTGAAGAGGCTATTAAAGACAGGCAAATGTTCAAGCTGTCCTGGATTGTACTTGCGGTTCTGCTGGCAGGATACTTTGTCAGTGAGTTCCTGAACATTCCGGTATCTGTAGTGGCCGGGATCATCGCAATTTTTTTCCTGCTTATGGCAAGGAAAAGCCCTGCCGTACCAACAATGGCAGTGGTGAAGGGGGCACCTTGGGCCATTGTTTTCTTTTCCATCGGGATGTATGTTGTCGTATATGGTCTAAGAAATGCCGGGCTAACAGATGTATTAGCAAATGTTATCCAGAGCGTTGCGGATCAGGGATTGTTCGCAGCAACGATGGGGATGGGCTTTATTGCCGCGGTGATCTCCTCCATAATGAATAACATGCCTACCGTAATGATTGATGCACTGGCCATTGAGGCTACACACACCTCTGGACTGATTAAAGAAGCCCTGATTTATGCGAATGTCATCGGTTCTGACCTAGGACCTAAGATTACACCGATTGGTTCACTGGCTACCTTACTTTGGCTGCATGTGCTTTCCACTAAAGGAGTGAAGATATCCTGGGGAACGTATTTCAAAACAGGCATTATTTTGACGATCCCTACGCTGTTCATCACACTGCTTGGTCTATATATAACATTGAACCTATTTTAAACTCAAAGGAGATTGGGACTCATGGATAAGAAAACCATTTACTTTTTGTGTACAGGAAACTCCTGCCGGAGCCAAATGGCGGAAGGCTGGGCCAAGAAATATTTGAGCAATGAATGGAACGTATACAGTGCCGGCATCGAGGCTCATGGTTTGAATCCGAAAGCCGTTCAAGCGATGAGTGAAGTCGGTATTGATATCTCAGGTCAAACATCAGATATTATTGATCCGCAGCTGCTGAACAGCTCCGATCTCGTCATTACTTTGTGTGGAGATGCGGCAGATAAATGCCCGGTTACTCCCCCTCAAGTGAAACGTGAACATTGGGGATTCGATGATCCGGCAAAAGCACAGGGTACAGATGAGGAGAAATGGGCGGTCTTCCAACGGGTCCGCGATCAAGTGGGCGAGCGTATCAGACAATTTGCTGAAACGGGAAAATAATGAAGGTTAACAGCAAGGAGAACTATAGCTGGCAAATTGTCATGAACGGATTGAAGATAAAGTACGATATGGTTCCTTCCCTGGGCTGGATGAGCGTTTGAATGGGATATCTATGACCGGATAACCCGCCAAAATAATCACAATAAGGAGCAGGCGCATCAGCGTCCTGCTCCTCTTCGTGCAGAGAACTCCCTCACATTTTTGATTCCTCTAAAGAAACCGCCGCCTTCCTGCTTCGCCATGTCCCCGCATTTGCACCGAGCACGCCTGCGATGATGACAGCTGCTCCAATGATATGGTAATACGCCAGCTGCTCATTTAAGAACACAAAGCCCCCGGCGATTGAAATCAATGTCGCCAAATGGTTGAACACACTCACCTTGGATGCCTCAAGTTTAGATAAAGCATAGTTGCTGAGCAAGCTGGAAATGAGCGAAGAGAGTACGCCCAGGTAGAGAATCGCCATTACGAACCTGGTGCTTGCGAACGGCTCGAAATAATGGGACAACGTGCCTTCGGCCAAGTGCTGTCCTGCCGCCATCAGGTTGAACACAAGGAAGCCGATCACCGTCATCACATAGGTCATGGTCATGACATGAATACGAGAGGTGAGCTTTCTTGCAAGCACGCTATAGCCGGCAAGGGCGAGGGCTGACAGGAGAATGAGCAGCGTGCCTTTTAGATTAGACAGATCAATCGCCGTACCTTTCATGATAAAAATGAATATGACACCGGATACGGACAAAAGAGTGGATAACTTCTGCAGCCTCGTCGTACGTTCTTTCAAAAAATAAGCTGCCGCAACCATCGTGAAGACCGGCACCGTCGCGTGGATAATCCCTGCTTCTGCGGACGTTGCAGATTGTAGGCCAAAGACTTGAAAGGCAAAGAACATCGACGGATATAAGACGGCCAGCGGAAGAATGGCCAGCACATCCCGCGGCCTCAGGTGAAGCTTTATCCATCCCAACAGAACGGGAATAGTGGCAGCGATCAGGGAGACGGTAAAGCGGTGGGCTAGAGTGTCTAGCGGCGCAGCAACCGTCAGGGCTATTTTTCCGAACAGAAAAGAGAGCCCTACAATGGCGGAATAAATAATGATGGCAGAATATGCGAAACGCTTTGTTGTGGAATCCAGGTGTGCTGATGTCATAATGCTCCTCCTAGTAATTGTCCGTGTTAGGTATATCGTATCTCCCGGCCTTGCATGCTACAATGATGAAAATTGTCATCTGTACCGTTACAGATTGAGCGAGGTGCTTGTCACATGTATATGTATTTGAAGCTCATGAATGAGCTGGAGGCACTGATTCAGAAGCAGCCGTATAAAGACGGACAGAAGCTTCCATCGATCCGTGTGCTGTCGGAGCAGTACAGCTGCAGCAAAAGTACGATCATCAAGGCGTTGGCTGAGCTGGAGAAGCGCCATCTTATTTACGCCATGCCCAAAAGCGGCTATTACGTTGTCAAAGGAACCCATTCCGTCCAAGACGAAACGTCGCCTGTTTTGGATTTTGCAGCAGCAGCACCTGATCCCGGGGTGTTTCCTTATTTGGATTTTCAGCACTGTATCAACAAAGCGATCGACATGTACCAGAAGGATTTATTTATGTACGGCACGGCTAAAGGGATGCCCTCCCTGATCAGTATCGTGCGCAAGCAATTGATGGGGTATCAGGTGTTTACTGAAGAGCGGAATATTTTTGTTGTATCGGGGGTTCAGCAGGCCTTGTCACTGCTTGCAGTGATGCCCTTCCCTAATGGCAAGCAAAAGGTGCTGATCGAACAGCCGGGTTATCATCTGTTGATCGAATTTTTGGAGACACGGCGCATACCGGTCATCGGGATACCGCGAAGCAATGCGGGCATTGATTTGGACAGGCTGGAGGAAATCTTCCGTACGGAAGACATCAAGTTTTTTTATACAATGCCGCGGTACCACAATCCCCTGGGCTGCTCCTATACGAACAAAGAGAAGAAACAGCTTGCCGGCCTTGCAGCCAAATACGATGTATATATTGTTGAGGATGATTACCTCGCAGATTTCGAGCAGGACAGCAAGTCCGATCCGGTGTATACGCATGATAATTCATCACATGTCATTTACTTAAAAAGCTATGCCAAAATTATTTTTCCCGGCCTGCGCATTGGTATTGCGGTCATTCCCGATCTGCTGGCTGAGACGTTCCGTTTGTATAAAAAACAGGACGATATCGACAGCTCCATGCTGTCTCAGGCTGCCCTTGAAATCTATCTGCGCAGCGGGATGTATGGCCGCCATCTTGCCAAAATCCGCAGCAGATATACGTCCAGGGCGAAGCTGCTGCATGCTGCGCTTGCGAAGGAAGCTGCCCGCTGCGGCGGTGCTTTTACATATGAGAGTCCGGATTACCCGTTCATTCATACGCATATCTTGCTGAATAAGACGGTCTCCGCTTCGCAGCTTATTGCGAAATTAAAGAACGAATCCATCCTGCTGGAATCCTTGGACCGGAATTATTTACGGGGATTTGAGCGGGAAAATATAGTAAAGCTGAATGTAACCAACGTTAACGAGGAGGATATTGCGGGAGGGATTGAGCGGATCGGTGCTCTTCTTGCCAAATCCACCTAGGTAAGCGGCTTACCGCTGTTCTGCTGACTGGAAAATTAGTGCAACCTTTTGCCCCCCGATAGAGTCAATAAGGATGCTATAAACTCATATCCTAAAAGCAGGTGGTTGATTGAATTTTCGTATACTCGCGTTAATGGGGTTGTTCACTTTTGCATTTTTATTCTCAAATGTGCAAGAGGCTAATGCTTTGTCCTGTGCCGAGGTTGGAACTCCCCAGGAAGCGTTAGAACTGTATAATGGAGCCGTTTACGGTGAAGTGAAACACATCAGGGGCGATCTGAAGCAGGAGGGATTTACGGGGACAAAAGAGACAACCAGAAATATTTTAGTAGAGGTTGAACGAAGCTGGAAGCGTGAAGTGGACTCGCAGATTATTGTCGCAACGGATTACACCTGGGGGTATGATTTTAAAAAAGGCAATAAATATTTGATCTACATCAGCGAAGCGGATGGCGGATTCAGCAGCAGTCCGTGCAGTCCAACAATCGAAATGAATAACCTTGACCAGGCAACAGAGCTGTTCGGCGAAGGATTTCAGCCGCAGCGGCAGGTAGACGTAGAATACAAGATGTGGTTTATGTCTGAGCGGGATATTGATTTGTATATTGCAGCAGCAATCTTACTTGTGGTAACTGCATTCTTGTTCAGGAGAGTAAAGAGGAAAAAGAGTTGAGTGCAGCATTATGTGCTATGGCGAATGTTAGATGAATGAAACAGCGGCAGACTAGGGCTTCGTCCCTTGCTGTCGCTGTTTTTTTAGGCGGGCAGGATAATTCAGACGTTTCTCGAATATTCTCTGAGATGGATAATTTTGTGAATGCATAAGAGATAAATCCAACAGGATGTGGGGATACGGCATGTCAAAAAAAACAGCCGGAGCCGCTGCAGTGATTATGGATTCAGAAGGGGGAGTTCAAATGATAAAAAGGCGATGGACAACTGTAACTGTGCTGACTTGGTGTCTGCTCCTGCTGTTAAGTGCTTGCAATGACAACGCACCGGTGGCTGAGATGCAGAATACAGCAGAGGAACAGAATAGCTCTGAAGTGATCGGGGGAAGTGCTGCTCCGGTAACCTCGTCAACGGCGGAAGTGGACTCACTTTCTAATGAAGCCGGGTCAGCCTACGAATTAACCATCAAAGCTGCAAATGAGAAAGCGGATCTCCTTACAAAAGCTTACGGTACAAACAGCGTGCAATACGCCCTTATCGATCATGGCAACCTCGCAGTATCCGGCCAATCCGGCAAAAATGATGAGCAGGGACGGACGCCGCTTACAAAAGACACGTTGTACGGAAGCGGCTCGATAAGTAAGATGTTTACCACAGTTGCCGTTATGCAGCTGGCTGATCAAGGGGAAATCGCTCTGGATACACCGGTCGTCCAGTACATCCCCGGGTTTATGATGAAGGATGAGCGCTACAGACAAATTACCCCGCGCATGCTGCTCAATCATTCATCCGGGCTGAAGGGAACCTCTTTTACGAACGTCTATTTATTTGAAGATAACGACACCTATGCCCACGACACACTGCTGGAGCAGCTGGCCGGTCAGACCTTAAAGGCGGACCCGGGAGCTTATTCAGTCTACTGTAATGACGGATTTACGCTGGCAGAGATTCTGGTCGAGCAGGTCAGCGGCATGGACTTTACCTCTTATATCCATCGATATATTACGGAACCATTAGGTATGGCCAATACGAAGACACCGCTCGATGCTCCGGACACAGCAAAAATGGCGGGGCTCTATTATCCTGCATATGCAGGCCAACTTCCAGGCGAGACGGTCAATGTGATCGGAACGGGAGGCATATATTCCACAGCCGAGGATTTGGCCCGATTCTCGCAAATTTTCACGGGGGAAGCGGAAGAACTCTTGTCCGGCAAAGCGGCTGCGGCCACGATGCAGGACGAATACAAGACACCGTTATGGCCTGACGATGCGGACAGCTCCATGGGTTACGGTCTGGGCTGGGACAGCGTCAATCTGTATCCCTTTAGCGAATACGGCATACAGGCACTGGCCAAAGGCGGGGACACGTCTTTCTATCACACAGCGCTCGTTGTGCTTCCCGAACAGGCAATGGCGGCAGCTGTAGTCACCTCCGGCGGAAACAGCACATACGGTCAGCTTCTGGCGAACGAAATTCTGCTTCAGGCGCTGAAGGAAAAAGGGACCATAGCTGAATTTAAGCCTGAGAAATCATACGGTGCGCCGGTAAAGGCTGATATGCCGGAGTCCATGCTGCAGTATTCGGGAATCTATGGCGCAACGGGTTCAACGATGAGCATTAATATATCCAGTGGCGTTCTGACTATTACTCCGGAACAGCCAACCGCTAACTCTGCCCAGGTCTATATGTATTCGGAAGACGGTACATTCCGGAGTTTTGACGGGAATACGATGATCAGCTTCGTGGAGGAGGAGAACGACCGCATCTACGTATGGCTTCGTCAATACGCTGTAGTGCCGGGCCTGGGACAGATAGCTATATCCATGTACAGTGCCGAAAAGCTCCAGCCCCAGGACCTTCCGGCAGAGACCAAGAAGGTATGGATGCAGCGCGACGGGAAGAAGTATTATCTGCTGACTGAGAAATATACGTCGCTTCTTTATTTAGCATTGCCTCCCACCGATTTGAATCTGTCGGATAAATTGCCGGGCTATGTGTTGGATAAACGGATAACCGGCCCGAATTCAGCCGTCTCCGAATTGCAAATCCCGGGAATCAGCGGACGGGATCTCACAGGTCTTACGTTCTTTACACAAGACGGGGCAGAGTACTTGAATTATGATGGAATCATCCTGGTGAACGAGGACGCGGTGAAGCCTTTTGACTTCTCTCGAAAATCAACGGTTACGGTTCCGCCCAGCGGGTACGCCAGTTGGTATACGATAAGCGAGAAAGACGAGGGCAAGGTCATTAAGGTTAATAGGCCTCCGAACGCTTCCTTTGCTGTTTATGATACAAAAGGAACATGCCTCTACTTCAGTGTCATCGGCAGCAAGGAGCCGGTCGTACTGCCGTTGGGGGGATCCATAGTTTTCGCCGGTGATGCCGGCACGACGTTCGGGGTTTCTGTTCAATAACAAAATAATACCGGGAAGAATTATAGGAATTGACAGGAGGATCTTGTCAGATTACAATCAGTTCAACAAACTGACTCATGAATCATTTTGTGGAAAATCCATGCACCGCATTCATCCACCGGTCCAACGGAAATGAGAACCCATCAACAATCGAATGCAAACAGCTATCCCCGCTACCTGCGGAAGTACTGTTTTGTATGAATCAAAGCGCCCCTTTGATTTGCCCGGTTGTTGTTTTTTTACAGGTAAAACATACTATACATATAAGAAAACTTATAAAAGAGTAAGGAAGGATGATAGAATGGGATTCAAAAAAGGATTTAGAGCATCCCTATTTCGTATTGTTGCGGCTATTACGCTGATTGCAGCCGTCATTGCTCCACATTCAGCACCCGAGGCAGCTTCAGCTAAAAAAGAGCTGAAAGTAAATAGCGCGATTAACGGTAACCTGGAGTGAATTCGTCGGCGGTCCCCCGATTCTCGAATCACTCGCCGCCAAAAGAGTCGATATTTCCGTTTTGGCGACGGAGCCGCGTTGCAGGGATTATCAGCCGGAATGCCTTTTTCCAGTATTGGCCTCGTCAGCGACGGAGTCCGGTTGAATTCCATCCTTGTTAGCCCGAATAGCGGAATCAAAACCATAAAAGACCTGAAGGGTAAAACCGTTGCACTGGCTAAAGGAACCACTTCCCATGTATTTCTCGTCAAAGTGCTGGCAAAGAACGGACTCAAGGAAAAGGATTTGAAAATCGTTAATTTGCCATTACCTGAAGCCCATTCTGCATTTCAGGGCGGAAAGGTGGATGCCTGGGCCACCATTGTCTATATCCCTGAGGACAGAGTGGTATACATCGGAGATTTCATCATTTGGACGTTTCCTAACGTAGGGAACCCGAATAAGGTCCTTCGTTATGCACGGGAATGGTATGAGACATTGGACCGGGTGCTCTCCTGGCAGCCGCGGATCATTGCTCCCGGACACGGGCCAAGCCTGACGGAGCCGGAGATCATCCATAAAGCGCTTCGTGATACTTCGGATGCCCTCCGGTTCCTCGAGGAGCAAACCGTCATCCATATTAACAAAGGGTCATCCGAAGAGACGGCTATACTAAATATCCGGCTGCCGGAGCATTTGGAACAAAGTCCTTTTTTGCGGCAGGTATGCGGGCCCCGTGAATTTGTCATCCGCGGAATCTACCGCCGCTATACAGGGTGGTATAACGGAAATCCTACCCATTTGGCACCCGCGCCTCAGGAACAGGTAAGACAAGCAGTGCTGGATCTAATCGGCGATGAGGACAAGATTCTGGCCAAAGCCGGGGATTTACAGGCCAAAGGTGAGCTGCAGCTTGCCCTGCATATTGTTGATCTACTGATCGGGGATTCCGGGAAATCAGACGAGGCATACACACTCAAGGCCAATCTGCTCCTGGAGCTGGCCGATCGCTCCCAGAACCTGTTTTATCATAATTATTATAAAGGCAGTGCGAAACAGCTGATACAGCGGTAATTCTGTAATGCCGGCCGGCTATCCCCATACCATCGGGCAGTTGATCAATATGGTCAGCTGCCTTTGTTCAATTAACAGGCAGGATGCGTCACTGGGAAGTCAGCTGGTTTAAGACTTTCGCCGGAATCACTTGCTCTTCGATTACAGCCCATTCTTTCGTGTAGGCTCCCTTAGCAAGCACCTTGACGTAGCTTTCCGGTTTCTGTTCATTGCTCGAAGAGAAGGTGACCTTTGTCTTTTTTCCCTCTCCTGTGTAACCTGTCAGATTATATCTGTAACGGACCCATTCATTTTTACCTTCCTTCTTGGCGGGTTCATTGATTACTGCGTATACATATTGTTCCTTATACAACGGGTTGAACTGGTCAAATTCCCGTTTGAATGTTAAATACAGGACCAAGCACACAACCAGTGCGGCCAGAATATAAATTACAGTTTTTTTCATGATTGATTACCTCCAGTAGTAGTTGCTTATAACATGGCGTTTTTAACGATTTTTTTGTAATACCCAAGGGTGAAGAAAGCGAACATAAAGTAAATGGCGGCGTAAGCTCCCATCGCAATCACCGCAGGGATCGTATCGTCGGCAAGAGTTATATAGTAACTCGCCTTGACTGCATAAATGGAATGTACGATTCCGATGAACAGCGGGAGCAGGAACACCAGCATCTGCTTGCGCAAAACGCCTTTCATGATCATCTTTTCATCAAAACCCAGCTGGCGCAGTGTTCTGAAACTCTGTTTCTCCTGCTCGGCTTCACTCATCTGCTTGAAGTACAGAATACTGCCGGTGGAGGCAAGAAAAGCAAGTCCCAGAAAGGCAGCAATAAAGATCAATAATCCGGATTGTTCAAGCAGGCTTCTGTAGCGGGAATAGTAGTCTGCCGAATAAAAATCATCCGTCTTGTATTTCTGGTAGAGGGAGGAAGCAAGCTCGAGCTCCTTCTGGTCCGGAACCTGAAAGGTATCGATCTGCACCCGTTCAAAATCATCCGTACCGGACATTCTCCGCTCCACTTCTTCCAGGGTTGCCTCGGACACTACGATTTGTCTGCCTGAGGTTCCGGGATTCACGATATTTTCCAGGATGATTTCATTCAGCGGATAACTCTTGGTCTGTTTATTGGCGCGCAGTTCAATCATGGTCGGATAACGTTTCGAGAGATCAATGTCATCATATAAACTTAGCGCAGAAGCATTATATTCTATTGCCTCGCCATAGTCAGGTACAGGGACATCTCTGCCGGATTGCTGCAGCTGTTCAGCCGGAAGCCATAAGATGATGCCTTCTCTATATCCGGATGTTGTCAACGGATCCAGGACAACACCATTAGCCCGGAACGTATCGATGGTATAGTGATTATAATGAATGCCTTTGCTCTCCAGCTCGGCTCTAAATGCAGCTGCATCCTGCCGGTTATTCTCCATTGCGAAATCATAAGGGTATTCATCACGGGTGGCTTGCTCAACAGAGTAATAGACAGAATACGCCATGGTAACCAGTGTAAGGGTTAACGCTGAGAGTACAGTAATCAATGTGAGCGAGTTGGCATTGGCCTTCATCCGGTGCATCAGCGGGGCAAGCGAAAGGCTGTTGTACAGGCCTAAATGTCCGTTTTTACGTTTGCGGAACCAGTACAGACACCATCGGATCGTCACCCGGAATAAGATATAAGTTCCTGTTATGGTAGAGGCCATGACCAGAAGCGCATTCACACCCAGCTGCTCATTTATCATGCGTCCAGATAACTCATAGCCATAGCCGGTCATTATAATACCGAGCAAGGCTATTATAGCCGTAAGAATAGAGGGCCGCTTGCTGACAAGATCAGGCTGCTTATCTGCCTGGAATAAGCCGAGCAGAGTTCTGCGGTTGATCATAACTATCATCTGAAGGGAAGTAATAAAGATGATAAGAATAAACACTGCTGCCGTTTCTAAGGCTGCCGGGACAGAAAAATGGATTGAAGGCAAGCCGTCCAGGTTGAGCAGCTTCATTAATATCAGGACAAACAGACGGGACACCAGCGCTCCGGACAGAACTCCTGCGATTAAAGCGCCTAATCCCAGCAAAATATTTTCAAGGAGTAAATAACGGATAATCCAGCCTTTGGAAAGGCCTATCAGCTGGTACAATCCGATTTCCCGGCTGCGTCTGCGTAAGAAAATGCTGTTAGAAGAAACCGCGAAAATGCCTATAATGACAACAAGCAGGACTGCTGCAGATTGAAAGGCTGTCGTGAAATTCACACTTGAATCCAGCATATTCTGTACCTGCTGATCATATTTAAGTGATGCAAAGACGAAGAACAGGCTCATGCTGAAAATCAGGGCGAAGAAATACAGATAGTAATGCTTCACATTTTGCCGCATACTGCGCAGTGCCAGATCAAATACCGTCAATATTATCGCCCCCTAATACAGCCTGCACATCAATAATTTCCTTGAAGAACGACTGTCTGGATTTCTCCCCCCGGTACAATTCGGAATATATTTTTCCGTCTTTCAGAAAGACCACGCGGTTACAATAGCTGGAAGCGACCGGATCGTGTGTGACCATAATAATCGTGACCTCTCTTGTCCGGTTCACCTCGTCCATTACGGACAACAGCGATGAAGCGGATTTGGAATCCAGCGCCCCCGTCGGTTCGTCTGCAAAGATGATCGAAGGCTTATGGATCAGAGCCCGTCCGGCTGCAGTGCGCTGTTTTTGCCCCCCTGATATTTCAAAGGGATATTTCTCCGACAATTCCTTAATGCCCAGTACATTTGCAATCGCTGCAAACTCTCTCTCTGCCTGTTTTTTACTCAGCTTGCTGAGGGATACCGGCAGAAGGATATTTTCTTTTACCGTCAACGTATCCAGAAGATTGTAATCCTGAAAGATGAAGCCAAGCTTGTTGCGGCGGAACGCGGAAAGGGCAGCGCTGTTCATGGCGGATATATCTTCATTATCGATGAGGATCGTACCGTCAGTGGTCCGGTCAATCGTCGCAAGCACGTTTAGCAAAGTGGTCTTGCCGGAACCGGAGGGACCCATGATACCGACGAATTCTTTACGCAGAACGCGTAAATCAATGCCTTTCAGAACATGCTGGGAACTGCCCCTTGAGCCATATGCTTTGTGAACATTCCGGGCGTGCAATACTGTATCTTGTTCTTTCATTTCATTCATAGTGAACCTCCCAAAGTTGATTATAGGTTAAGTTTACGCGTATATATCCCGGGTGTCGCACGTTTCTGGTGACGAGTTGCAGCGGCAGGTGACGAATTTGTCAGGTTAACAAAAAAACAGCCAAGACGCTCTTGGCTGTTCATAACGGGATATGGTCTGCTTGTCCTCTCCTGACGGTCTCGAATGCATTAGAATCTGTAAAAGTCATCCGCATTGTCGTACCTTGTGCCTGGCTGGAATGGACTTGAAGCGTAATTCCAATTTTGGCGGCAGCGGTTTGGGCAAGATAGAGGCCTAGGCCGGTAGAAGCATTATGAATCCTTCCATTCCCGCCGGTAAAACCTTTGTCAAATATACGCGGAAGGTCATGAGGCTGTATACCCGGGCCCTCGTCCATTAAATCAAGCCTGACATTCTCTTGCTCCGTAACCTTTGTCCTGAACGTGAGTGACGTGCCTGCAGGACTGTATTTAATGGCATTGGTCAATAACTGCCTGATGATAAAACGGCACCATTTACGGTCTGTAACGACGGTGGCATCGTCGCCTTCAATACTGACTGCCAGGTTTTTCTCCATACACCAGGGAGCCAGTTCCCGGACTTCTTCTGCCGCAAGACGTTGTACCGATACCCGTTCAAGAACATAGTCCGATTCCAGGGCAGGGAGGCGTGTCATATACAGCTGACGGTCTACCAGCAGGTGAATCCGCAGCCATTCGGTTTCAATTTTACGGATATCCGGATCACTTTGGCGTGTGGCCATAATCAGTTTCATAGCGGTAAGAGGCGTTTTGATTTCATGAATCCAGGAGGCAATGAAATCATTCTCAATCAGCTGGGCGTCCTTCACCACAGAAAGCTTACGTTTGAAATGGGAAGAGGCCTCTCTTAACACATGGCCCGTAATCTTATCTAATTCATTGTCAGGTTCGGGAAGATTCTCAATCCAGTCCGCGGCCATGTCTTCCTGTAGTTTGGCAACTGCTGCCAGATACCTGGTTTCTTTTCTATACCGCCAAATGAAAAATACAACAAACAGAATCATGTACAACGAATTTAAATATATGAAAGAGACGGGTTCAACACTAACTCCCTGATCGAGAAGGATCAGCAGGTCAGTCACACCCAGCAAACTGATAAAAAAGAGGATCCAGCTCTTTCTTGCAATCATATAGCGGAAGAACATAGTATCTTTGCCTCCTATAAAGTCACTGCCATGTACCCCATCCCTTTCTTTGTCACAATGGCGTCTGAAAGCCCAAGCGGTTCTAATTTCTGCCGCAGACGGGTGATATTGGCTGTAAGCGTATTATCATTTACGAACTGCTCATCTTCCCATAGCTTACGAATCAGGTCATGACGTGAAATGACAGAATTGTTGGACTTCACCAGGGCAACCAGCAGGAAAAATTCATTTTTGGTCAAGTCTGCTTCCTCGGCTGATTTCCGGATAACCCCCCGCTTCAAATCAATCAAAGCACCGTTCCATTCGATTGTATCTGCCTGGGTTTCCCCATAAGCGTATGTCCGCCGAAGAATGGCTTGAATTTTGGCATACAGCACATTCGTGTGAAAAGGTTTCTGGACAAAATCATCCGCTCCCATATTAAGCGCCATAACCATATCTAGCGGATGATCGCGGGAAGATAAGAAAATGATGGGTACTTCCGATACAGAGCGGATTTCCCTGCACCAATGGAAACCGTCAAATTTAGGCAGCGTAATATCCATGATTACAAGATGAGGCTGCTGCTCAAGAAACGAACGCATTACCTGATCAAAATCATCCGGTTTCGTAACCCGGAACGCCCAGGCTTCCAGGCCGGCTTGCAGCGCCTCGAATAAGGCCTGATCATCTTCTACAATAAATATGTTAAATTCCATAGGCTGAACGTTTCTCCCTTTTGTAATGTATTTAATTCTTAGTACTATATTATAGATTGAGGCCCGGAGTCCAGAAAAGCTTGTGACCTTTATCCTGCCCAATTCATTTATGATAAAATTGTCACCTCCGTTTGAAAAATGTCACCCAAACCGTGCGACAAGACAGGAAGATCAACTATACAATAATGTTATAAACTCTAATGGACTTAGAAGATTGAAGCGGAGGGCAGAATTTTGAAGTATAAGGTTTCTATGTATTTCAAACATGCACTAACTTTTATCAGTATAACAGCACTTGTTCTTGGTTCCACTGCTTGTAACTTTCCCAGGGAACAGACACCAAGCCCGGACAATCAGGCGGAGTCGGTAAAGGGTGTTCCAAGGACAACAGCTTTTGAAAAGGATGCAGATTATTTAAAACAAAAAGGTCTCGTGCTTCCTGATTTGCCCCTGAGAGCAGCATGAGCCTGGAGTCATTTTTCACTTTGCTCGTAGAGGCTTACGAGTCATGGGGATCGGAAATTGATATCTCTGATGTCAACCCCAAGTATGAAGCGAGTGATGCGGTTAAGAAAATGACTTTGATTGGCGTACACGATAATCAGTTTGAGGTCGTGGGTGCACGGGACTCCGATTTGGATTATGGATCGGTTGCCTATTGGCTTATGAAGCTGCATGATTCTATTCAAAAACGGTTCTATTCCAGAAGTGATCCAACGGCTACCACTGGAGACTTACTCCGGAGAATCAATACGGCCACTGCACTGCACACCTGGACCAGAACCTCTAATCAGACCGGAACTTATGCGTCAGGTGATTTATTAGAAGGTGAAGCGGGAACGGATCAGCTACTTACCAGGCTTATGGCAGCTGAAATGCTAGTATCTGCCTATGAAGCTATATTGGGAGAAATACAAACGGTTCCGGCCTCCAAGCCCAGGGATACGGAAGATATCCATGCATGGAAAGCAAGCGATTTATTCTTCTGGTCAGAGTCCGGGGATTTTGAGCCTGAAAAAACCGGTAGATGGGACGATTGGTCTTTTATGCCGGCTATTGTTTATGATGCTGCTCTTCGGGCAGATTTGAAGCTGCAAGAGGCTAAGGCACCTTATGGTTCGGTTGTGGCTGCATTGGCAACCCTCATGAAATCCTACGAGGGATCGGAGCAAAATGTCATCGAAGATACAATTGTACTCAATGAACGCCCCTATGAATGGCATGTTTACCAGCAGGATACAGGCGAATACAGCCAAGTGAACTGCATGCCTGCTACTGTGGAAATGGCATTAAGGTATCAAGGGCTTTCGGATATTCCCTCAGCAGAGACTTTACGCAGGGACAATCCATGGAACGGGGTGGGCTGGACTGATGTCGTTGCCGAGAACGTAATGCTGCAATATGGCTTGAAGTTCACTGATTCTTTTGACACTACAGTGGATTTGGATAAGATGTTAGATCATTTAGATAAAGGGAATATCTTGTATGTCATGTTTAGGGAAGCGGACAATACAGAGGGGCATTCATCCCTGATTAAGGGCTACCGGAAGTCAGGAAACCAAGTTCAATTCATCGTTTCTGATCCGAATTACAATATAATGGGGCCTTTTGGCTACTTTGAATATTTAAAGGATGCCGAGACCCTGTTGAGTGATATGGAAAGGCATCTGCCCCGATATTTTATAATACCGCCGGGAGAATGATTTAAAGATGTGGAAGGAAAAATACTAAATTGACTGGATAGGAGAAAATGAATAATGAAGAAAATGATATTCGCATGCGTCATCTGTGCTCTCTTCCTTGTGGGATGCAGCAGCAATAATGAGGCGAACTCAGACAAGATGAGCCCCGATGAGAATGTGCAACAAACGTTGGAGCAATACATGCAAGCGATCGCCAATAAAGATGCTGAGAAATTGGTAGAGCTATACGGCGGCAGCTACCAGGGGCTCATGAATTTATCTCCCGAAACAGATCCTGAAGATGAGCAGAAAATATTCAATCAGTATCTGGAGCTGATTCCTAATATCTCCCTTAAAGAAATTCTTGATCAGACCGAGGTAAGCAAGGATGAATATAAATTTGTGATTACGTTACAACATGAAGACGGAACCTTGTTCCAGGCACAGGAGTCCGACATAATCACTGATAAGTTCACCTACACAGTTAAAAGAGTCGACGGTAAACTGAAGGTAATGGAACTCCCTCCATATCAACCCTAGGTTGGGGGCTCATCTTCAATAGGACATGGCGGGCATATAAGGTAAAAAAGGGGATTATGATGAAAATAAATTTATTGATTTTTATATCATCTATAAAAGAACAAAAAGAAACCAATATCGGAGAAATAGTTATAAAAACATTTGAATCTGACATTCGTCCTGTAAAAGGGGACATTTTAGATGATCCAGGATTCTATCCAGGTTTTCATAATGGATATGAAGTTGTTAAGGTAACAATAAATTATGCTTCAAATGAATGCTGGGTGTCACTGTCCCCCCTTGAGTTAGAAAGGGAAGAGACCGACATAGAGACTTATATAGAGAGACTTAAAGTAAACGGTTGGTGTATAGTCTCAAAAGAAGAGATTAGAAAAAAGAATTAAAGACATAACCAAAATGTGTGGTCCTTTTATCATCGACTATTTTACATTAATCCGGGTTGAGCTAGGGGCTCGCGCTGGCCGTTGGCTTTCATTCTATAATTTTTCTCTATAGGAATTTCGAAGCTCCAGTCTCCGGAGAGCATACTCTGCTGATCCTGGTCATTAGACAGTTCTAAACTTTTCACGTTGACTTTCAACATGAATTTGTCTGGAGGCGGGGGTCCGGTAAAATAATAATTGATGGTGCCGTTTTTAGCGAACGTTACACCTGTATCTGTGGCGATGCCGGGAACGGCCAATCTCGTTGAAGAGTCCAATTTAAAAGCCGGCTTGACCGATTGTTTTAGCCACTGCGTCTCCGATATCAGGTTAGAGTGTTTCATAGCATACTGTATAATTAGGCTTTGGCCGTCAAACAAGTAATGCTGAATGACAAGTGTATAGCCTTTGTCTGTTGTACCTGTTATTAAATTCATCTCATTAGTTCCGCTTATCGTCATCTGCGCTGGATCGCTATGGTCAGAGAAGACGGAATTCAGTTTTACCATGAGCGGGGAAGTGAATGAATTCTTAACGCTGAATAGGATTACTGTACTGATGAGCAACACAATCATCGATACCGCGGCAACCTTAGACTGGAACAGCCGCCGTTTCTTAGACGATAATCTTTTTTCTGGCGCCAGGTCCTGTTTGGGGATTACGGACGGTATCCGGTCCATTTCAGTATGAACTTCATCCGGAACAGCCTCCTGCGCCTGATTGATGCCTGAAATCGGGAACCGGGTCTCAAACGAGGTTGCCTTCCTGCTGCTGTGTACAGTAATACTCCCTCCGTGTACCTCAATAATGCTTTTTGCGATGGCCAGCCCGAGGCCTGTACCGCCGGTCTGCTTCGACCTGGAGCTCTCTACCCGGTAAAAGCGGTCAAAAATAAAAGGCAAATCCCGTTCGGGAATGGGATCTCCATAATTTTGAATCCGTACGGCCAGCACATCTCCATCCTTAGCAATATCGATATCAATATATTTGCCTGCCTTACCGTACTGTATGGCATTGGCGATTATATTTTCGTACGCCCGTACCAGCAGTCCCCCGTCCGCCCGGATCTTGAATTCTCCTTCTTGCATATTCAGTCTGATTTCCATGCCTGCATTCTCCGTAATCGGTACGAATTCCTCTTCCAGCTGCCAAATCAACCCGGCGATATCGAGCTCGTTCAGTTCCAGAGGCATGCCGTTGTTGATCCGTGTATATTCGAACAGCTCATCGATCAATCGCCGAAGCGACAACGACTTCTCATACGCGATGCGGATGTAATAACGCATCTCCACTTCATCCAGATACCGGTCCTTCTCGACCACTTCGAGAAAGCCGAGAATCGAGGTCAGTGGAGTACGAAGGTCATGCGATACACCGGTAATCAAGTCATTTTTGGTCTTTTCCGCTTTGCGTTCCTCCGCTATCGAATGCTTTAACTGCATACTCATCCGGTTAATACTGAGCGCGACCTCGCCCAATTTGCTGCCGGCAATTTCCGGGATTTGATGGCCGAACTGTCCGCCCGCAATCTCCTCCAATCCCCGGGTGATTTCCGCCAGATCATGATCCCATTCGCTGCTGAGCTGGTTCACACTCTCTGCCACACCACTTAACTCATCCTTGCCCTTTACCGTCACCACATGCCCGAACTGGCCAGACAATATTTCCTGCAGTCCTGCGTTGATTTCGCGTAAATCCTGAACCAGACGGAGACTGGCAAGAAAGAACGTAATGGGAAAGAGGAGGATGCCGGTTATGATCATCACGCGAAGTGATCCGGCATGCTCAATGCTCCAATTGATCGGGGCAGCCGCGTATTTGATTTTCTGCAGCTCTCCCGCCATGAAATACCCGAAGAAAATAGCTGCGCCCGTTAAGAGCAGGCTTGCAACCATAATCAGCATTAATCTCCAACGAATCGTATACAGCCACTGTAATTGGATCCTACTCACCCCTTGTTTTTAGATCGCTTTCGATTTTGTAACCAATCCCCCACACAGTTTTGATTATCCGCGGTTCACGCGGATTAGCTTCTATTTTTTCACGAAGCTTCCGGATATGAACCATAACGCTATTCTTTGACTCCATAAAGGGCTCGTTCCAGACTTCCTCGTAGATGCGGTCCATGCTCAGCACCATTCCTCTATTGACTGCCAGCATGTGAAGAAGCGCAAACTCGCGGGGGGTTAATTTGATCTCCTGCTGATCGACCGTTACCGCATGGGATGCAATATTAATAACGACGTTTTCGATATGTATTTCGTTCGTGTTAGACGCAGCGGAGTTGAAATGATTCATCCTCCGAAGCTGGGACTTAATACGTGCAATCAGCTCAAGCGGGTTGAACGGTTTGGTTACGTAGTCGTCGGCACCGATACTGAGGCCTGATATTTTATCAATATCTTGACCTTTAGCCGAGAGCATGATGATGGGAATAGGATTCGTTTCCCGTATTTTCATACAAGCCTGCACCCCGTCCATCTTGGGCATCATTAGATCAAGGACAATTAAATCGACTTGGTGGGACTGCAAAATCTCCAGTGCCTCCAGCCCATTGGACGCTTGCAGGAGCTTGTAGCCTTCGTTATTGAAATAGATATTCATCAATTGGATAATTTCCGCTTCGTCGTCCACCATCAAAATCGTACTTTCCGCCATAGGTCCTCCCTGATTCTTGTATCCTTCTTAAATTAAAGAGTAGAACAATAATTATAAGCGATATTTCTGATGCAATGAATAACGCCAGCAATATTTAAGAAAATGATAAGAATTTCGGTAGCTGGTTGATAAGCTTTCTCTTCTATGCTTAGTTCAGAACAAAAAAATGAGTGGAGGTTCTTATTTTGAAGAAAAATATTATTAAGAAGTCAGTAATCGTTAGTTTGAGCTTTATGGTGTTGGCTGTTTCAGCAGGCTTTAGCCAGGTTCAAAAAGCTTCTGCTAATTCAAACACCGGGGTAAACACGAAAAAAACGCTAAAGGTGCTGTACGAAGACAAGTATTATTTCGATGAGAACTTGTTCAAATCGCAATATCCCGATACTCAGATTCAGGAAGTGAAATGGGATGGGAAATCAGACCTAAAAGCTTTTATTGCCAAGCAATCCCCGGATATTGTTATGTTGAACACCCTGGAATATAAACAGTTATCCAAGGAGAATCAGTTAGCAGAACTGGGACAGTTCATCAAGCGCGACAATTATAACACTGCAACCCTATATCCCGGATTGTTGGACGCCTTGAAGGTGAATGGAAAGCTCTACGGGCTAAGTCCGCGTTTCAACACCGAATCTCTTTTTTACAATGTAGACTTATTCAAGAAATATAATGTCCCTTTACCGAAAGACGGAATGACCTGGGAAGAAATACTGAAATTATCCGCAAAATTCCCAACGAAAGGAAACAAGGACACTCGTATCTGGGGACTTCATTATCCGCTTGATAATTACACCTATTTAATAAATGACATAGCAACTTCTGAAGGGTTAAACAAGTTTAATCCTGATACACTGAAAGTAACTATTAATACAGCGGCTTGGAAAAGAGTATATAGTATGGCTATCACTGCAATAAAATCCAATACGATAGAAGGCTCCAATAAAAGTGGATATGATGTTGATCCTTTTCTTATGGGAAGAGCGGCTATGACAGTAAGTACGACTAGTATGAATACTTTAAAGGATGTAACTGCCAATAAATCTGCTATTGCAAAGTACAAACCGTTTACTGCAAAAATTGCTGCAGGTCCTGCCGATCCTAAGAACCGGAGCATGACACGCAACATTCATCTTGACTCAATCTTCGCAATTCCCTCCAGTTCATCTAATAAAGATCTTGCTTGGGATTTCATCAAATTTTATAACGGAGCGGATTTTGCTAAATCTAAATCGGAGGTGCTTTCAGATTATTCCCTATCACGAATGGATTATAGTAAAGAATTCAAAGGATTTAGCATGGAGGCTTTCTATAAATTAAAACCAAACCTGGAAACACCACCCTATACCAATCCAATAGGAATTCCATTTAACAATGCACAGTATTCAGTTATTTTGAATAGTGAAGTTAAGCAGGTAATCAGTAACAAAAAGACACTGGACAAGGCGCTGGCTTCTATTCAAACACAGGTTCAAAAGAGCCTTGATGATGCTGTGAAAAAACAAAAAACGAAGAAATAACCAAGGAGCATTCATTCGCTGATAACGCCCTTATGGCATACAATAACTCATTTTTAGATAGCTTTTATCTAAGAATGAGTCTTTTTATTGTCCGCGCTTCTCAGCTTTATTTAAGAAAATAATAAGGATTTCAGTAGCTGGCTTATAAGCTTTCTATTCTATACTGGGGTCCATACAAGCGTATAACCGTTTGAAATAACAAATGAGTGGAGGTTTTATTTATGAAGAAAAACAGGTTACAGAAGATCATGCTTACTAGTCTCAGTGTTATGTTAATCGGTGCTTCAGCAGGTCTTGGCACAGGTAAACCAGTTTCCGCAAATCCAGATATTCAGACAAGTACGAAAGATACTTTGAAAGTATTGTACTGGAACGCAGACGATTTCAATAGGACGTATGGAGACCAGTTTAGCAAGAACTACCCGGATACAGACATCGAAGTCTTTGCACCTACAGGTACAGGTTCAATTACGGATTACAATTCAGCGATCCAAAAGTATTCACCGGATCTTGTGATGCTGCCCCCATACCATTATAAGCAGCTGTCCAAAGAGAAAAAGCTGACAGATTTAGAACCGTTGATTAAGCGGGATGAGTATGACACGACAACAGTATACCCCGGCATGCTTGATGAATTGAAGGAACTGGGCGGCGGCAAGCTTTATGGGTTAAGCCCAAAAGCGGAGTCATATGCTCTTTTGTATAATGCTGATTTGTTTGAAAAATACAATGTTAAAGCACCAAGTGACGGAATGACGTGGGAGGAAATATTGAAGCTTGCAGGTGAATTTCCTGCTACAGGAGATAAGAACTCCCGAATCTGGGGCCTGAGTTCGTTTGGTTCCAGCAACTTGGTAATGGATATTGCCAGAACAGAAGGGTTAACGTACGTGGATCCAAATACGCTTAAGGCTACTGCGAATACAGCTGCGTGGAAAAATGCCTACCGCCTGTCCGTCGAGGCCACGAAGTCCGGGGTACTTGACGAAAGGATCAGTCTTTCGGGCAAAAGTTACCTGGAAAGCAGTCCGTTCATTATGGGACGATCCGCTATGATTGTAGCTTCTATCAGTCAGCTGCAGTCCTTGCAATCAGCAAAAAGTAATGTGAAGGATTATAAACCGTTTACGCTGGGTATGGCTGCCGGCCCTGCAGATTCTAAGGATCAAAAGTCAACAGGGTTTGTATTTGGTTCTGAGATTCTGGCTATTCCAGCAGGCGCATCGAATGTAAATGCCGCCTGGGACTTCATTAAATATTTTAATGGGGAGGAATATGCTAAGGAATACTATAAACCGAATACTTCTAATAATAGTATTGGTGCTCCTCTGTCCCGAATGATTGAGAAGTACTCTGGTTACAAGCTGGATGCGTTCTATAAATTAAAGCCTGATTTCGATTCATCTATATCAAGTTATGCTCTCATGAACAAATCACCAGATTTGGAATTGGATTTTCGGTCAATGTTATCTGAAGAACTGACTAAGGCAGCAAGCGGGAAGCAAACCGTAGACGAAGCAGCCGCTGCCATTCAAACTCAGATACAAGCAGCTGCTGATAAAGCGGCAAAGGCTCAGAAGGCAAAAAAGTAATAAATTTAGACTCAGGGGATAAGTGAAAATAAGGTGCGGCCTGCCCTTTACGGGGGATGGGTCGCATTTTTTGCCTAGTGGTAGTGTGTAGTTTAATAGTTGAGAAGGAAGGAAACTCCAGTTATTATGAAATCAAGGAATTATCTACATATTCTATAATCTGAGGAGCAACCCGAATGAGCGAATTTAGTCAAAGCTATCATTTGTTGGGCAGCCAAGAAACAGCAATTGAACTGATTAACCGTGCAGGAGAACATGGTTTTGTATTTGAAGATGACAATCGGTGGACTACATTCGTAATCTTGGGAGATGAATTTAGACCACTGTTCCTGGGACGAAACGGATATCGAGGATTTTGATTTCGATGAAGAGGAATTAGTTGATATGTTTGATGATGGGGAAGTAAGTGTTGCTTCCGACGAATTTGTCGACCTGGATATTATCAAAAAACTAGTCGAAGAGGCTGGCAATGATTCTTCTGACTTGGAAGTACTATTTACGAAAGATCCCGAAGTCATCTTTGCTATGGAGAGCCCAAGTGCTTATCAGATTGCCGAGAAGCTTGGTATTCTCAACTATGCTTGGATTTCTGCTGAATCTATCGCTATGGACGAGGATTTCTACAAAAATGTAATTCAAGTTTAAAGCCTGCAGAGGCTTTGCGTTCAATTAAGGGGCTTACAATAGCAATATCAACAAAAAATGAGGGGTAAGGCATAATGACTCAGGACGAAGTATTACAGGGCGGAAATGTTAACCTCGTTGTCCGTAAGGAGAATACTGTTCTCCGCCCCACTGGTTATTGGAGTCCGTCTGTTCATCAGCTACTCAAACATTTAGACAAGCAAAACTTCGAGGGAGCACCAAGATTTCTGGGAATCGATGAATCTTATCGTGAAATATTAACATTCATTTCAGGGGAAGTTCCAGGAAACGATTACCCCGACCTTGAACCTTACATGTGGTCCGATGAAACACTTGTGGGTTTAGCACGCCTTTTATGCCGTTTCCATGATGCGACTGAAGGCTCTACTCTCATGGAGAAGGGAAAATGGCAGCTCAGTTATAGTGATGATCATGATTACGAAGTGATATGTCATAATGACGCTGCGTTGTACAATGTGGTCTTTCAAAAGGGGATTCCTGTGGCGCTGATTGATTTTGACATGGCTGGACCAGGTCCGCGTATGTGGGACATTGCGTACTCAATTTATACATCGGTTCCGCTTGCGAGCTTCTCACCTGACTATTCATCGGGAAAAACGATAGGGTACCAAGCAGATCTACACGCTATGGAGCGCAGCCGACGGATTCGTTTGTTTTTTGAATCGTATGGAACTCCCATGCCTTATGACCTGCATGAGTGGATTATCAAACGTTTGACTACTATGTGCGATACATTGAGGAATGGTGCCTCCGAAGGAAATCTTGCTTTTCAAAAGATGGTTGATGAAGGACACTTGGCTCACTATGAGAGCGAAATTCAATTTGTAACAGATCACTTCAAGGATTGGATATAGAATTAAGTATTACGCTAACTGCAACTTTAGTTCATAATACCTAGAAAGCAGCTGATCCATGTTATCGGCTGCTTTTGTTCATCTAACGGACAGGCTAGTTTGGTTATAACTGATAATTACCTTATATAATTTAACCTTCCATGATTAACTAGATATAGTATCTAGATAAATATATCAGGAGGTATACTTGTGTATTCTAATGAAAATATAGATGTTGAGCTAAACCTAATTTACGATTATAAAAATAATAAAGTTTACAGAGATAGTTTTAATCAACTGGCAAATTTGGTTTTTGGCATCAATTTTGAAGTATGGTATCAGAAAGGATTCTGGGATGATCGTTACATATGCTACTCTTTCATCAGTGATCATGTAGTGATTGCCAATGTTTCCGTTAGCAAAATGGACCTGATAATAAACGGAGTAATTAAAAAAGCGATTCAAATTGGAACGGTTATGACACATCCCGATTTTAGGGGGAAAGGACTTTCTGGAAAATTGATGAGGCATGTTCTAAATATTTATGAGCAGGATTGTGATATTTTCTTTTTATTTGCTAATCGCACTGTACTTGATTTTTATCCAAGATTCGGGTTTGAAGCCTTTGGTGAATCAAAGTTCAAACTTGAATTTCATCCCACACCAAAAGCGGATACTGCCTTACGTAAGTTGAAATATTCCAGCAAAGAAGACTTAGAATTTATGAGAAAAATGGTTTTATCCCGTAGACCTATTTCGGAACAATTTGCTGTTAGTAATGACCTGGGGCTCTTTATGTTTTACGCTATAACAGTATTTCCTGAATCCATATATTATTCGCAAGAGGACGATGCGATTATAGTATACCAACAAGAAGGTCATACACTAAATCTATACGATATAGTCAGTCAATGTGAAGTTGACTTAAATCGGATATTAAATCGCATTGCCAATGAGCAAACCAAATATATTCAATTTCATTTCACACCAGATCAAATTCCTGAGGAAGCACAGTATGAATGGGTGGATAGTAATGGTGACTTGCTATTTATAAAAGCTGACTTTGTCTTAGAAAAAAATTTAAAAATCTGTGTGCCTATATTAGCACATGCTTGATTGACTTCACCGGCTCTGCATTTATTTTAAATAATCAAGTGACCTTATTCAAGTTTTTTATTGACTGTTCAGTCCGGAAATGCTAAGATCATTTTCAGAAAAGAAGAGTTGCTGAAACGCAAAAGAATAAGACCATTTTTTGCACGTTTTAGACTGTTTGATCTGAAATGGGCTGAAGGATGTGATGTAGCTTTCATAAATTGATCTCGATTAGAAAAAATCTAAGAGCCATTGTAAGGAGGGAACGCAAGTTTGGCAAGAAACAAGGATTTTGATACAACACAAGTTCTGCACAAAGCCATGCAAATTTTTGGACACTATGGCTATGAAGGTACTTCTCTGCAAATATTGCTCGAAGGTCTGGGTATCGCGCGCCAAAGCATGTATGATACCTATGGCACAAAGAAAGAACTGTTTGTTAAAGCTGTCCGTCATTATCTGAATGAAAAATCATCCGCAGTTGTTGTCTATTTGCAACAAAAGCAGACTGTTAAACAAGCTATCGGTTCCATTTTTAATGAAATTGTTGCAGCTCTGCAGGATGAGGATCGACGCAAAGAATGCTTTATTCTGCATAGTGCGATCGACCAGGTGCCGCATAATTCAGATATCGCATTGATGTTTGAAAAGGATAAATTAATGTTGGAACAGGCATTTTATGATGCATTAGTTCGTGCGCAGCATGAAGGCGAAATAAGCGAGAAGAAGGACTTGCATGCGATAGCTCAATATTTGTACCATTCGCGTTATGCCTTAACTCAAGTTGCAAAGCTGACCGCAGATCCTAAAGCATTAAATAATGTTGCAGCACTAACACTTTCTGTGTTGGAAGATTGATCAAAATCAGAAGCGGCATCAAGTCGCTTCATTATTTTTCTGTATTCCAGAACGATAAGTCAAAAATTGCGTTCATTTTAGATCGTTTGGTCTATAATAAGAAGGGGAAATGATTATGAATCCTACGCGTTTTAAGGGTGTTGCTTTATTAATTCTTGCCATTTCACAGCTGATGCTGGCACTCGATTATACGATTATTTTTGTTGCCATGCCTTCATTAGGCAGTGAGTTGGGATTTTCTGCAAGCAATCTGCAATGGGTTGTTAGTGCGTATTCTCTTATATTTGGCGGTTTTCTGCTCATCGGGGGACGTCTATCAGATCTTATGGGGCGTCGGCGGATGTTTATAGTGGCTATGGGCTTGTTTGGCTTAGGATCATTATTGGGAGGTGTGTCTGATTCTCAAATCATGCTAATAGCTGCCAGAGGTCTTCAGGGGTTAGGGGGAGCGATGTTATCACCAGCTACTCTATCGCTGATTATGTCTAATTTTGAGGAAGGGGCAGAACGTAATCGTGCGATGGGGGTGTGGGCCTCTATGGGTGGAGTAGGCATGTCTCTAGGCTTGTTACTCGGCGGGATTCTTACCAGTTACGTCGGATGGGAATCGATATTCCTTGTGAACGTACCGGTTGCAGTATTATCCATGGTTCTGGCTCCAATTGTATTAGCAGAAAGCAAAATAAAAACTCAATCAAAGCAATATGACGTAGCAGGTTCAATATCTGTGACCGCAGCAATGCTGCTGATCGTTTACTATTTAGTGCAAGCTCCCGTTGACGGATGGTTCAGTGTATATACATGGCCCTTTGCTGTACTTGGTATCTTACTGCTTGTAGTCTTCATTTTCATTGAACAACGTTCCAGGGAGCCTTTACTTAAGTTTAAGTTGTTTCGTAACCGGAATTTGACCGGAGGGGCTTTGACTGCCTTTTTGTTCTCGGCTTCCTTCGGATCATTATATTACTTCTTGACTCTTTATACGCAAGGGGTGCTGCATTATTCTGCCATTGAATCAGGATTAAGCTTTTTGCCTTTAACCATAAGTGCTTTTCTGGGGGCAAGGCTGATAAACCGGATGCTGTCTTACGCTGGTGTTTCCGGTACGATTGCAATAGGTATGGGCTTAGGGGCATTGGGCTTCCTGCTGCTTACTCTAATCTCACCCTCCGGAAATACATGGGGAATCATTCCAGGTACAATTGTGGTCGGAGTAGGTCAAGCTCTTGTATTCACCACGATGTTTATTGCAGGAGGAACAGGAATTGAACCTAAGGATCAAGGGGTGGCATCGGCAATTATTTCTACGGGACAGCAAATTGGTGGTGCTATTGGGCTCGCCGTAATTATGGCCATAATCTCAGCAAGGCTGGGCTTTGACACATCACTGGAATCGATGCCGGCTGCAGATTTGAATTCGGCTATCCATACCTCATTCTTTATTTCAGCCGGCATTACACTGTTGGGCATACTCACAGCCTTCCTAGTGCTCAAATCAACTAATAAGGAGATGAAGATATGAAGAACCCTCAACGAAACATACTTATAACAGGCGGAAAAGGAAAAACAGGAATAAGACTTGCGAAGGAGCTGGATAAACTAGGATATCCTTATATGAAGACTCATAGAAATCCGATCTCTATTACAGACCCATTGAAAGAAGTCCATTTTGACTGGTATGACAGCTCTACATTTCTTCCGGCCTTACAAAATGTCGAACGGGTCTATCTGGTAGCACCTGTCGGTGACAAAGACCCTATCATAGTCATGCAGCCTTTTATTGATTTAGCTTTAAAACAGGGAGTCAAACGGTTTGTATTGCTGAGCAGTGCATCCATACCTGAAGATGGGCCGGTTTTTGGGCCTGTTCATCAATATTTGAAAAAAGTAGCCCCTGAATGGACGGTTCTCAGGCCTTCCTATTTCATGCAAAATTTCACGGAAGGGCAGCATGCCGTAACTATATCTCAAGAAGATTTGATTGTTAGCTCTGCAGGTCAAGGCAAAATAGGATTTGTTGCAGCGGAAGACATCGCTGGAGTGGCTTTAAGAGCGCTTATCGATGAAGAATCCCATAATACTGACCTCATTATCACAGGTCCAGAATCACTCTCATACGGTGATGTAAGTCAAATTATTAGCGCGGTTACAGGGAGGAAAGTACGCCACAACTCAATTACAGATGATCAATTGACCAATGGGTGGATAGCAGCAGGGTTAAGCAAGGACTACGCTGAGTTCATGACGAACTTGGACCGGAGAATCCGAGAGGAAGGTACAGAAGATATAGTCACGGATACCGTAGTAAGACTGACTGGAAAAGAGCCTATCTCATTTCATCAATTTGCAAACGAGCATATCAGCATTTGGAAATAGATCATAAAAAAACTACCTTTTTAAAGCTGCCATTTCAGCGGAATTTTATCTCCGCTAAAAGAGTAGAACAGAAATTACAAGCGGAGTATAACGAAAGCTCGTAGAAAGAATGTAACTTTTCAAATATATCAGCGTAATAGAGATAATACAACGGAAGGGGCAATCTATGTCAACAAATAAAACGGATAAAGTGGACAGAATATTTGATAATACTGAAAAAGTTTGGATTATAGGCGAGATTATGTATTATATCTCAAGGTCAGTGGTGCTTCTAATGAAATAATAAACAATGACTAATTATAAGTATCACTTCATTACTTGCAGGAGGACTGTAACATGCTGTATAGTTTTTTGACTTCCGTTACTTGGGAGAGCATTATGAACTTTTGGCCGCTTTTATTGGCGGCTGTACTTATAGGTGTAATACGTTGGAATAAAAAATCAAAGCAACGATGATGGACAGGAGTAACTTACAGGAGATAGGCCAACACTGCAGAAAAGCAGCTGATCTATGTGATCGGCTGCTTTTCTTCCAATAGGACAAGGGCGAGGAACTATCCAAGAAAACGCTCATATGAGCACCAAAAATATAACTATTGAATGAACCAGTGCTGGAATAATCATAACTACAACAGCTGCCTATTAGAAATTACCGAAACGGCTGCCTGATGCGACTCCCTTGGGAGAGATGCGTTCAATTTCTTCCAAATCGTCCGCTGTTAGCTGTACTTGTAATGCACCCAAATTTTCTTTCACACGATCCAAATGCTTAGTCCCCGGAATCGGAACGATCTGCTCACCCTGCGCCAGAAGCCAAGCCAGACTCAGCTGAGCAGGTGTGCAGCCTTTACGAAGAGCCATTTGTTCGATAAGGGCGACGACTTCAATGTTTTTTGCAAAATTCTCGCCTTGGAACCTCGGGTAGTATCTCCGGTAATCATCTTCCGGCAAATCCTCGAATTTTTTAATCTGACCGGTTAAAAAGCCGCGGCCCAGAGGGCTGTACGGGACCAGACCGATTTGCAGTTCTTTTAGAACCGGGAGGATTTCATCCTCCACTTCACGGCTCCATAGGGAATATTCTGTTTCGACTGCAGTGATAGGATGAACCGCATGAGCCCGCCGGATGATATCCGCTGGTGCCTCTGACAACCCAATGTACCGGATTTTACCTTGTTTAATTAGATCTGACATCGCACCGATTATTTCTTCAATGGGGATATTCGGATCTGGACGGTGCTGGTAATAGAGATCAATGTAATCCAATCCAAGACTGTAAAGACTGGCGTCAATGGATTTTTTAATATAGGCGGGATCTCCTTTCAGCCCCTGATTATGCGTCATTCCAAACTTGCTGGCGATAACGGCCTGATCCCGGCGGTCTTTGACAGCACGTCCGAGAAGCTTCTCATTTCCTCCGAAACGACCGAGCAGGTATTCCTCCCCATAGATATCAGCGGTATCAAACATTGTCACGCCCAAATCCATAGCTCCTTGAATGGTTCGCACAGATTCATCGTTGTCAGGCATCATCATCGTTCCGAGGCTGATTGCCGAAACTTCAAGCCCTTCGTTCCCTAGTCTTCTTTGCTGCATCATCATTTGTATCACAACCCTTTCAATTCCTGGTTTAGCGTACTCTATAATCATAAGTGTTAGAGTATTATCTAAGTCAAATAGGCTGATATCATTGAGAAAGCAGTGCCGGGAATGTAAAATAGCTTAAAGTAACTCTAACTACTTCTAACTACTATGGAGAGTGAGAATTTAATGGCCTATACCGTTAAAGACATTTCAACAAAAACAGGCATTACAGCGCACACCCTGCGTTTCTATGAGAAGAAAGGAGTCCTGCCCTACGCAGAAAGAACAGAAAATGGAGTCCGGATATATGACGAATCGAGTATTGAGTGGATCGAAACCATTTTAGCCCTGCGTTCAACGGGCATCTCCTTAGAGGAATTGAAAGAATACGTAGAATTGTTTAAAGAAGGCGATAGCACCCTTTTACAACGAAAAGAGTTATTGAATAATCACAAAGTAAAAGTCGAGGAACAGCTGCAGCAATTAATTAATACCCTGGGAAGAATTAATTATAAGATGGCTTTGTTTGATGTACAATTGGAGCAATTGGAGAGGTCATCCTGCACATTATGATACTTCCGGGAGGTTAGAATTTATGCAAAGTATACTAGAACAAGACATTATTTCAACGGCAGAAAGCTTCACAACCAATTTTTCGGATAAGGGGAATTTTGATTTTAGTGTACAAAGCCTGCGTAAAGTAGACGATATTCTTGAAGAATTAGGTGAGTATAATATAGACGATGATTCTTTGGATTCTGTTGCTTCCATGGTTGGAAGTTACATTTTCGAAGTCGCAAGAAGGAATTATGGCGGGACATATTATTGGGTACAGGACAGCAACCAACCTGTTTTAGTTACGGGAGAGCCGGATTTTGCAATTTCGATGTTTGCTTTCGATAAAGTCAGAGGAAGAATTCAGAACGGGAAAGAAGATGACATACCGTTTTACTTTGATGGTTATATTAGTGCAGTTGAAAAAGGTAAGGCAACAGGTTACCGTGCAACGATTATTTAAGATGCACTATTCATTAAGTGAGAATCTGAAGTTATGTATGGATTGGCTGAACCGCAATCGAATACGCCGATGCGAAGCCTGTAGCACTGAGCTTAGTATTTATGCATATTCCTCCGGTGAATCGCAGGGATTCCCATTAGTGAAGCGTACGAGCCCAAGTGGATTAAATTTCTCCGTAAATTAGTAAACTACTGGAAACCATAGTGGAATAGCGGTTGCTTCGGCAGCCGTTTTTTTTGATTACTAAAGGAAGCCGGAACCAATCTGAGTCACCCCAGGACCACACCTGCATTAAAACAGCAACACCGTGGTTCTAGTAATTATGCTAATGTCATGCCATGATTATGAGGAATAGGTTACCGATAGAAATTTATGCTGAGCGGCACCTCGCAAAGTGACAATGAGTGGAGTGGAGATCTATGATCAGAGCTGCAAAATTGGAGGACAGGAACGATATATCCGTATTATTGCTGCAGTTAGGCTACCCGGATACCGAATCTTTTATCAAAGAGAACATGGAGAGGCTTCTTGCTGACCCCAATGAAGAATTGATGGTTTATGAAGCTGAAGGTCGTGTGATTGCCTGTATTTCACTGCATTATATCCCGCAATTAGGGATGAGGGGAGATATCGCATCCATTAGCTACCTTGTTGTGGACTCCTCCATCAGAAGTAAAGGAATTGGAAAGGAATTAGAGGAATTTGCCGCTGCCTCCGCCAAGAAAAGGGGATGTATCAGTATCCAGGTTCATTGCCATTCGAGAAGAATAGAAGCTCATAAATTTTATGAGAGACAGGGTTTCAAGGAGGCGCCCAAGTATTTTTCAAAAAGGTTAACTGAATGATGACTATTCAGCTCAATCTAAAAGCAGCCGGTAACATTACCGGCTGCCTTTTATTTTACAATAACAATCTCAGTACTCTACCTTAACCTCATGATTGGAAGCCGGGTTGGAGTATAAACCGCTTTTGCGGAAAAAAAGAATAGCCACCGCGCCCATGATCATAAATAATCCTGACATGGCAGGGGAGGAAAGCCAAGAGCCTGCGATCATGCCCAGACTGCCGAGCAAAGAGGCCGCGTGATAGCTGAGTCCGTCCACCGCAAGATACGTCGCACGGCTGTTATCGGGAACCATGCCTGCAAGCAGGGTTTGCCGGACCGGAGCGTACATAAGCTCTCCAACCGTCATGATCACTGCAGCGAAGATTAGGATCATAGCATAGTTGCTGCAGCCTAATAACCCGAAGCCTGCTGTGTACAGAACCATGCCTGCAGTTAATAGCTTGAGAGGATTCCACCTTTTTAACCACCGGGATAAAGGAAGGGCAAAGAGAACTACGATTACCGTATTCAGAGTAATAATCAGACTGAGCATCTGGATGCCGCCCAAATCCCGGCCAAGAAATGTAGTGTGAAATTCGTTCCGGAGCCTGACCGCAATAAATTTATCGAGCTGGTATTCGAGGGCAAAAGCAAGGACTGTTGCGGCAAGGAAGAGCATAAATCTGCGGTCTTTAAGTACTATAATATAGGTTTTCACAAAATCTTTGGCGCTGAATGCAGCAGCTGGAGCGGTCTTGCCGGATTCCTGGATTGGACTGGGCACGTGAGTCTCGCGAATGAGAAACACTAGAATGAATAGGGTGAACAGGCTCTCGGCAAAGACAACCGCGAACAGGACAAAGCGGTAAGATTCAAACAGCAGTCCCCCTGCCACTGCTCCGGCGGCTGCCGCTGCATTAATGGTCCAATATTGAAGACCGTACACCAGCTGCCGCTCTTTTTCCGTACTCACATCTACAATCATGGCATGGGCTACAGGGGCTGTTATTCCTGAACTGATGCCGCTGAGGAGAAACATAACACAGGTCAGTGTCACGGAATCATACCAGGGTGAATTCGCCGCCGCCAGCCAGAAAAGCGCGCAGGTCTGCAGGGTTTGAGCGATAACCATCAATCGTTTACGGCCCATCAGGTCGGATAAATATCCGGCGGCGAGCCCTGAAACCATAGAACATAGAACATGGATCACCATTAGGAGGCCTGCATATTCCATTCCAAGCCGGAGAGTAAGATAGATGGCCATGAACGGCATGATGGATTTGTGGGCAAAATCTGTACAAAAATCAGTGATAATACGAATGCGCACATTAGGGTGCAGGTCTGAAAATTTCATCAGGGAAACGTCCTTTCAAGGTTGGCTGGATCCTGTTCCCGAGTATAATGGAATAAAACCTGAAGAAAAACTGTAAACCTGTGCGGGCGGATTTCATGTTTTATCAGCAGAGGGCTTGAGGGGGAAGTGTAGTGCAATTGCTCGATCATTATATCCAGCTGCGAAAAGCGATTCCTGACGTATCCGAGGCGGAGGCGTTGAAAATTACGATTCCTATGCTCTCGCAGCATTTATCCTGCACCATGCGCAATGTAAACCTGCTCATCAACAGAATGAAGGAACAGGGATGGCTGGAATGGTATCCGGAACGGGGCCGCGGCAGGTATTCCACATTAATTTGCCATTATCCGCTTAGGGATGCGGCGAGAGTGGCTTTTGAAGACAGGGTAAGAAGTAACCGGCTGGACGAAGCGCTCACACTGGCTCAGGAGCTGCCGCACCACATTCGTTGGGACCTGTTCGGCGGCCTGCGTTCCGGTCTGGGGCTGTATTCATTACAGTCTGGCGGCCGCCAGGATACACTGCGTATTCCGCAGGATTCCCCTTTTGTTACACTTGACCCTTCCCGGGTGGCATTGTGGGGGGAAACCGGCGCTGCCATGGAAATTTATGACCGGCTGGTGATGTATGATCCGGAAGGCGAACGGCTGGTCCAGGGATTAGCACTTGCGTGGGAAGGCAATGAGGAGGGCACGGAGTGGATTTTTGACCTGCGCAAAGAAGTGTCCTTTCATAACGGAAAAAAGCTGGATGCAGCTGATGTAAAATATACCTTCGAACGCATACTCCAGGATGATAGTCATCCGGGGCTACAACTATTTTCACCCATTCTGCAAGTGGAGACAGAGGGTGAACGCGTGGTGCGTTTCACCTTGGACGGTCCTCAATTTATGTTTCCGGACATTTTAGCGTCTGTACATGCTTCTATTTTGCCAAAAGATTCTGATAGGGAAGCCGGGTTTCCCATTGGAACGGGGCCCTACCAGGTAACCCATCATTCTGACCAAATTCTTGTGCTTGAGGCTTTTCCTGATTACTTCAAGGGACGTCCCGATGTAGACCGTGTTGAGATGTGGCAGCTGAACATGCCAGTCAAAGATCTTGAAGATGACGCTATAAGGCAAAGATTGTTCCCCGACGGCCAAGCCTGTGTTATGGAATATCAGGTTAAGGGCGGCGTGTACATGACGTTTAATATGAAGGAGCCGGGTCCGCAGCAAAATCCCCATTTTCGGGAAGCTATCGCCCATATCATGAATGCAGAGCAGCTGCAGCTCGATATGGGACGGGAACATACACAAGTAATTAGCGGACTGGTTGCCGGTCTGAGTGAGTACGGTGCACACCAGGGTGATGAGCGAGAGGTAGAAGGTGAGGATGACAGTCTTCTTTTGGCTAAATCATGCTTGCAGAAAAGCGGATATAATGGCCAGGAACTGCGTGTCTGGTTAGAGTCAGGGCAGCAGATGGAGGAGGATATGGGGTGGTTCGCTGAGCGCTGTGCTCAGGTTGGTGTTAACATTAAACTCTGTCCGGGAGATCCTGCAAAGGCAGTCCATGATCCCAGTGAGCTGCGGGGAAGTGCACTAATCTATACCGGGGAAGTGTTCAGTGATTATGCAGCGCTTGGCGCACTTGGCATGTATTTGCTGGGAAATTCAATGTTCCGGATGGTGATGGATGCTGAGCTGTTGCAGGAAATCGATGGGGATTGCAGGCATATTATTTCATCCAAAAGCCGGAATGACCGTATGCAGCGGCTTCTTCAGCTGGAAAAAGGGCTGATCCGAAATTCACTGCTGATTCCGCTGTATGGCATACGGGAAAAGCACGCTTATCATCCGAGTCTGCAAAACTACCGGGTTACTGCATACGGGTTGCCGGATCTCCGGCGGTTATGGGTGAAACAGAGCAGGGGACGGAATAATGAAGAGCAGAGGGAAACTGAGTACTATCCTGCGTATATACCTTTGTGGTAGTGCTCATTTGGTACAGTAGAAGAGGCTATGACAGTCAACCGCGAGGCTGAAGTACAGGAGTTGATTACGGAAGTGGCATTGATGTATCCGATTAATCAAGAACATTAAGCTGACGGGCAGGATAGTGCAACGGTCGTTGCATTGTTTGGCGTCAAATCGTAGAGGTGATCTAATGAAAATTTATATTTTGTGCCTTTTGCTGATAGTGATGACCGGCTGCTCAAGGTTATGGAAAAGAGTGGAAAAAGCTAATTATCCTGGTGGATATTTTATTGCGATTAAAAAAGATAACATCAACTGAATAATAAAAATAGAAAGTGAAGGGCTATATATGCAGCAGAATAACAAACCTGCAGTTGAAGAGGTTATGGAGGCTTTATTTAAATCCTGGTCTTTAGAAACAAGTTCGAAATGGAGTGAGAATAATCCGGCAAAGGGGCAGTGTGGTGTAACCGCATTACTAGTAAATGATTTATTAGGCGGGGAGATATGTAAGACTAAATTGCCTGACGGGTGGCATTTTTACAATATAATTAACGGACAACGTTATGACTTTACAGCTTCACAATTTAAGGGCGACATTGTATACATGGATGTTCCTTCAGACAGAGCAGAAGCCTATGAAGATACTAATGAAAATCAGTATAGCCACCTTAAGCAAAGCATGCTAATCAAACTAAATATACATAGTTGTTAATAGGAGCTTTGTGCCGCTTCGGTAAACGGAGAAGAAATTCGTCAGTCCCGGCAAAGCTCTATCAAGCTACCAGCAGTCTAGTTGTAATATGTGGTAAAATAGGCTGGACCAGCAAGTTCAGTTGTACAGTACATATGCACACGTCAAAGGAGTTAAAGTTAACGATGCCAAAACAGCGCAAGATTATTTATGCCATAACTGCTATTTATACGATTTTGATTCTTTATTTTCTGTTTTTTGCTTTCGGCAGAACAGGTGCCGCAGAGCGAACTACAGGTTACACCTTTATTTTCATACCGGACGATTTCTATAAGATGCCGGCTATATCAGATCTTCTGCATCCCAGCCTCATGGATTTCGTAGGATTTGGAAACCTCGCAGCGTTCATCCCCTTCGGAATATTGATTCCACTGTTATACCGGATCAGCTTTGTCCGGTTCATTACATTGTTCTTTCTGGGGATTGTCCTGATGGAAACCATACAGGCACTTACATTACTCGGCAGCTTCGATATTAACGATGCCCTTAAAAACTCATTGGGTGCAGCAATCGGATTCGGGGCGTACAAGCTTGGCTTCCGTTCCAAAAACTTGTGGCGCAATATGGCGACAACCGCCATTTCCGGTTTGGTTCTTTTTATAGGAGTATGGGGATTGTGCGGGCTTGCAGATAAAGCGTTGACCAAGGAAGAAGGCCCCTTTGTGGCGATTAACGAATGGACAGACAGCTCCGGAGTTACATCAGCAGGAATAACCCCATATAGCTTTATCATAAACGGTCAAAACGTAAACCCCCGCTACAATATGTTTGGTTCCGAAGCCGGAAAGAAAGAAAAGTTCACGTATACGAGCAAGGAGGAGATGATCTTCATCTTGAATTACGGTATACCTGAACCAGCGGACGATTCCGGAAGCATCCGTGTTTCTGTTGACGGACGGGAGATCTTGACCAGCTCGGGAGAAGATCAGCTCAATTATCCGGAACTTTTCCCGGCCATGTTTGAAATGCCTGTTGAAGCGGGGAGCGAGCTCGTGATTAGCATGGAGGGGAATGAAATAATATGGGATGTAGGGTACAGGAAAATGCAGTATTTCTGGGAATGAGTTGTCGTTCTTCTCAAAAGAAGAGCTAATGTTCAATAATATCCGGAGGTTCATATGAAATTCCTAATTATCCAGCCCAAGCTTGAGAAACACATTGTTCAACTGGAACAAGAAATTCGGGAGAATCCCGGCGCAGATGCCGTCATTTTCCCGGAAGGTTATCTGAACGAAAACGTGGAACAAGCCTGTATTTTAGCCAAGGACCATAACAAAATCCTGATTGGAGGGCATAGAAGATTTAACGATAGTCCAAAGGACAGGGCAATCATTATTGACCGTTCCGGCAATGTTATTTTGGATAGAGTCAAGTATAGCGATACGGTCTTTCAAACGGTAGAGGGTCTCAAAACGGGACACATCATATGTGATGAGTTGGTCAAACAAGGCATAAGGAGTGAAGACACCAGCGGCATTGGCTTGGTTGTGCATGCGATCGGTGTCGGAATGTTCAGCGAGGAACAGTTCGGCGAGTGGATTAACGAAGCCCGGAAGATTGCTGCCGCACACAAAACAATGATAATCGGCACGAGTCACGCTGACGGCTCTTATCGGGGCAGTGAGGTGTCCATACCTATTACATACTGTTTTGATGAAAATGGCGATACCCTATTCGTTTCTAAAAATGATACGCGAACCCGTATGTTGGATACGCAGACCAAAACGGTTTCTTTTACTAAAACGGTTTGATTATAGTGTTCAAAAGGAGATTTATAATGAAGCAGCTTGGGTGGAAAATTGTCTTTTATTCCGGCTTGTTCGTGGTGGTCTTAATTATGGCACTCAATGATAATTCACCAGTTTTGATCGTAGGAACTGCCGTAGTAGCTACCCTGATTTTTTTTATCAGCCAATTCTATTATCCTGCAGTTCTGGACAAGCGTGTGGACCGCGTGGAATCTTTTTTACGTACCCAGAAAAATTCGCCTGGACTCTATATCAATTATGTTTTTGCCAACAGACTGGATGATGAAGCGAAAACGGTTATGGAGCAGGTAATGCGCAAATATAAGCAGGCAGCAGCACAGGCAACCTACAAGGCAGCATACGGCGTGTACCGCAAAGATATGACTGCTGTTGAGGAAGCCGTGCCGGACATCCGCTATCCGGATTACCGGGCATATTACGAAACGATTCTATTGTCGGAGGACGGGAAAAGTGCCCAGGCAAGACAGCGGGTGGAGTCCATTAAGAAGCCATGGATGAGATCCGCACTGCTCGCAGAAATTGAACTTAAAGCAGGCAGTACGGAAGCAGCAGTGAAGCACGCCAGGGAAGCACTTAACTCGTCGGGGGGCGTCCAGCATTATGTGCTACATAAGGAATACGAAAGAATATTGCCGCAGGCAGTTGAAGTCTAGCTTGTCGTACAAACAATATAAATCGAAACAGCGCTGAAACCCGTTGCTAAAACAACAGATTTCAACGCTGCTTCCTCCCAGTGTGTGGTTAACCGGTCAGTTTGTAGTTACATGTCTGACTACTGAATCCATCCCCTGTGCACTGACCTCTATCCGTATTTGTCCTGCCTGCCGTGTAGATTGCACGAGGGCCAGCGCCATGCCGTTAAAAGCTCTCCGTTCATTCGCTTTGTAGCTCTCATGGCTGTCGGGTCTGCCGTTGTCGACGCCGATCAGGGTGCCTTCCCCCTCCACGCGGAAGAATAGGGGAGTGTCTGCAACCGGAACGATCCGTCCGGCAGTATCCAGAATCTGCACGATGCAATGTGTGAGGTCACGGCCGTCGGCACTGATGACATCACGGTCCAGAATAACCTGAAGGGCAGCCGGCTCCCCGGTTGTTGATACCAAGGTTTCCACCATAATCTCACCGTCTCTTGAATAGCCTACCAATTTTAGCTCACCCGGCTCATAAGGCACGTCCCAGCTCAGATGCAGATCGGATGTCGTAACCGGGACATAGGACCTCTCATAATGAGCCCACTCTTTAGACATTCCCTGGCGGGGGAATTCACAGGCTTTGACGCCGAAGGACTTTCCGTTCACAAATAACTCGGCCTGGTCGCAGTTCGTATAGCAAAGAACAGGGATGACCTTGCCCTCCATACCCTTCCAATTCCAGTGCGGAAACAGATGAGCCATCGGCTTTGCGGTCCATTGGCTCTGATAGAAGTAATAGCCGTCCTTCGGAAATCCGCAGGTGTCCATTACGCCGAAGCTCGCGCTTTTATTCGGCCATACCGTTTCCCCGATGTAGTCGATCCCTGTCCACATAAAGTCGCCGGAAACATAATCATGCATGCGGGTGAATTTCCATAACCGTTCGGCTGTAATCATGCGGTTGGTATAATTACCGGCCCACCATGCCTGCGTTTTCTTGTCCAGCGAATAATCGCCTCTCACGCCTCCAATGCCCGTGTTTTCGCTGCCGATCATAAGCCGGTCCGGCTCCAGATGCCGGTCATCGGCGTAAAAGGTTTCAGTCCGGGTACGCCAGCGGTCCACATAGTTATAGCCCACGATATCCAGTGCCTGCAAAAACTCCCTGTATGCGGGAACAGGTTCTGCTTCGATGTTGTCACAGGCAGCGGTAACCGGGCGGTCCGGATCCTCCCTGTGGCAAATGTCAATCAGCCGCTTTGCCTCAATGTAACCGTCCGGGACCCGTTGTTCAGGGATTTCGTTGCCGATGCTCCAGATTACGATAGAGGGATGATTGCGGTCACGCTGCAGCATCATCGTCAGGTCGCGCCCGGACCACTCGTCGAAGTATTCGGAATAACCGTGGACATCAGCTTTCCGGTTTTTATGTTTGGTTAACTTCCACTCGTCGAAGGCCTCGTCCATCACCAGAAAACCCATACGGTCGCAAAGATCGAGAAGCTCAGGGGCCGGCGGGTTGTGGCTCATGCGTATGCCGTTGCAGCCCATTTCCTTCAATATTTCCAAGCGTCTCTCCCACAATCTCTCTGGTACGGCTGCCCCCACGGAACCGCCATCATGGTGAAGACAAACTCCGTTGATCTTCACCTGCCTGCCGTTCAGCAGGAAGCCGCGGTCTTTATGGAATTCGGCCTGGCGTACGCCGAAGGGAGTCTCCGTCTCGTCAATTACGGCTCCATCCTGAATCACACATGACCGTAAGGTATAAAGCACCGGTGTCTCAACAGACCAGAGCTCGGGCCCGGCAATCTGCAGGCTTTGCGTGAACTCGCCTGTTTCCCCGGCACGGATATCAATAAGCGATTCATGCACAGCTGTCAATCCGCCGTCCGGTGCAAGGATTTCCGACCGCAGGATGGCCTGCTCCTGCCGGGGATTTTCATTTCTGAGTTTGGTTTGCACCTGAATGGCGGCAGACTCAGCTGCAATATCAGGCGTCCTGACGTATACGCCCCACAGAGGAATATGCAGCTTGCTGGTAGCCTTAAGCCAGGTGTGCCGGTAAATGCCGGACCCGGTGAACCAGCGGGAGTTGGGCTGGTGACTGTTGTCTACCCGTACCGCGACAATGTTGTCGCTATCCTGCTTGAGATAGGGCGATAAATCGTATTCAAATCCGGCGTACCCGAACGGATAACGGCCAAGATGGTGTCCGTTGATCCAGACGTCGCTGTTCATGTACACACCATCGAACAACAGGGTGATTTTGCGTGATGAACACCCTTCAGGCACGGTAAAAGATTTGCGGTACCAGCCCGTACCTGCCTGTACGTAGCCGCCATCTCCGCCTGTGGGATGGTCTTCATCAAACGGGCCTTCCAGGCTCCAATCATGCGGAACATTCAGCGGGCGCCATGAGCTGTCGTCATACTCCCGGGACTCTGCTCCTTTGGCATCACCAAGATGAAACTTCCAATTCCAGTCGAATGATTCATGAATTCTGCTGCCCACACCAATCTCCTCCTGATTTGCAAAATGAGAAGTACCTGAGAAATCACCATCAAGTATACCTGGAATAGGGCTGCGAAAATATGGAGGGGATCAACTAAAACCTATACACTTTCAACAATGCCAGTCTATGGAGCGCGAAGATACTCAGGTTTTTCCTCTTCATTTACGCTCTGGTTGGCAAATATGTAATCTGCACGCCTCAACCATGTAATCCGTGCCTTCTAAAGTGTAAGCTGCTCTGATCTTGACTAGTTGATTATCTGTATAATCCTGTACATCCTCTGCCCCGGGTAAAATCCTGCCCTTAAAAAAGGGGCTGTCACTATTTCCCGTGAAGAAAATGGCTGACTGCTTGTGCGGGACTTCCTCTGTCCGGACCTCCTGCCCTGTAATTTGGACATTTATGGTTAAGATCTCCTTCTTGCCAAGCAAAAATTGCTGAATGGATACCATGGCACTGTCCCTCTGCTTACCGGAAAAAGAATGACCCATTTCCTGGATCAGCTGAAGCTGGCATTGACCTGGCGCATAGGATTCGTGAGCTTTAACAGAATACCTGTAATCTACGACCTGATCATCTGTGCCGTGCATCAGCAGCACGGGGCCTTTATAGGGAGCGATCTCTTCAAACGGATTCATGCCAACAACAGTCTCATGGAACCTTTTACCGATCTGCATGTGCCCGCAATCGATGACCGCCGGGACGTTATTGACGTCATATGAGGAGCCTCCCAAGGCACCTTTGCGGGCATCATCCGGAATGCAGAGCGCCGGGTAGAGGAGAATTAATGCTTCGACTTCACTTGGGTGCTGTGCTGCAGTCAATGCCGCAACAAATCCGCCTTGGCTGAAGCCCATCAGCGTCACTTTGTCTGCATCAACGTTAGATGAACTTTTGACATAATCCATGACCGCCTTTAAATCCCCGCATTCCGATTGCACTGTCATACCGGTTGTGGCCCCGTCACTTGTACCTTCCCCGTGCCTGCTGCCGCCGCAAAAATCAAAACAATACGCCGCATACCCCCAGAGGCAAGGATCCGGTAATCTGCGAAGACGTCCTTGGAATTACCGCCAAATCCATGACTGACAATGATGGCTGGAAGGCGATCGCCTTCCGGTACAAACTCTGTTCCGCGAATCGTCAGCCCGTCTCTGGTACAGCTGAAATCACGTTCAATAATGTTTGTATGCACGTAATAACAGTCCCTTCAATTTTATTAATGCGCGTTCAGTATAACGTAATCACGTGTATAACAAAAAATATACATATAGTCATGCTGACGCTCCTTGGTATCAGGCGTGACTTGAGAACAGTATAATTGCCACCCGGTCGTAAATTCGGAATCATTATACAAGGTGTACCCACAGCCATTTAAGGCATAGGGTACACCTTCTGTTTTTTATGCAAAATAATGCCCTTCTTCGAGACCGGCGCTCAGTCCGGGCTGCATCGGTTTCCAGCCCGGAAGCTCCCGTGTTGCCGGGTCCGCAACGGCAAAAACCCGATACTGTATGTCCCGCGCTGATCAGCTCCTGAACCACCGCGGACCCGGCATACCCTGTTGCTCCTGCAATAAACACATGCATAATGTTATCCTCCTTCATAATTGACTGCTTGGTCACGTTAAACATAAACTATAGAGTGAACTCTAGGGAAAGCTGCCCGAAGGAGAAATGATCATGAAAATTCAGGAACTTGCGGATGGAATGGGATTAACGATCCATACAATCCGCTTTTATGAAAAAGAAGGCTTGCTGGATAGACCGCCATGTCCGGCGGGAGAGCAACAATTACCGTAACTATTCGGAAGAGTCGATCGAGCGGCTGCAACTCATCAAAAAGTTCCTGTCAGAAGAGGTGAAGAAAAACGAATTACCCACCGTATACCCCTGAGCAAGCGTATTCTCCATTACTAAGCCTGCCCGGCAGGTATTATGAATGGAAGCCCAGTCAGCAGCTTCAAAAATATGTTTATTGTTACTGGATGACACCACGAATGCCCCTTTCTAAGCTTGAAGTAGAAAATAGCGCCGAGATGCTTGTACCGGATGGTTGTATTGATATTGTGTTTCGAATAGACAGGACTATCTCAGATATCCAGGCAATTGTTGTGGGTACTCTGGATCGCGCCATCTTTGTTGATATGGAGTATGATCAAGTGGAGAACTTGGGTATACGGTTTTATCCAGGTGGACTGCAATTTTTTATAAGGGAGTCTGCTGATCTATTTACAAACCATATGATCGATCTCTCTGAGGTTGCCAAGGAATTTGCCAATAAACTAATGGTTCAACTCCATCAGGCATCATCCATTGAGCAAGTCCTCTATACATTAGATGGTATTTTACAATCTAGAATATCCGGTCATTCACTCTGGGAGGAAACCTTTCAAAATGCCTTATCCCGAATCTATCAGACGAACGGGAACATAGCTGTCAAGGAGATTGCATGTAGAGAGGCAATCAGTGAAAAGCAGCTTACACGTATTTTTTATAATCGGACCGGTGTGGGAACGAAAACCTTTTGCAGAATCATAAGATTCCAGCAATTGCTTAACCTTCTACAAGGCAATGAAAGAATGACATTAACTGATGCTGCGATCCTATGCGGATATTACGATCAAGCCCACTTTATTAGAGATTTTCAGGATCTCTGTCACACGCTCCCTTCGGACTATTTCAAATACCGTTTGTAATTCTGTCTGTTTTATACAATCGGGTTCGTTGTAATGGATGGTATGATGAGCTGACAGTGAGGAAGGGGGAGGTTAGAGATGGAGAATATGCAACAAAAGTTGGATCAATATATGAGGGTCTGGTCTAATTCCAATCGATTTAGTGGAACGGTTATAATAACGCATGGTGAACAAGTTCTCTTAAGAAAAGGGTATGGTTATGCGAATTACGAATATCAAATTCCAAACGGGATGTCGACCATTTACAATATTGCCAGCATTACAAAGCAATTTACAGCCGCGGCAATTCTACAACTGGTTGAAGGAGGAAAGCTGAGTCTGAATCAACGGGCGGGCGAGATTTTAAAAGAATATAAGGCAGTCAGCGATGTTACAATTCATCAACTGATGTCATCAACATCGGGCGTACCAGACTACACAGAGTTACCTGAGTACAGTACCAGAAACCGGCTGTCAGCGGATGAGATTATCGGATGGCTGAACAGTAGACCACTAAATTTCGAGCCGGGTCAAGATGTTCAAAAAAGCAACTCCAATTTTGTGCTGCTAGCTAAAATTATTGAGGTTGTTTCGGGAATGGATATCGAAACGTACTTACAACAATACGTTTTTGAGCCCGCACACCTCCAATTTACCGGAGTAAGCCACAATTATACTGTTATTCCAAACCGGGCATATGGTTATTCGTTTTCTGGTGAGGGAGTTGTTCAAGCGGAATATTACGAGATGTCTGGTGCGTACGGGAGCGGATTTCTTTACTCTAATGCAGATGATTTATTAAGGTGGACCAATGCTCTGGCTAATGGAGAGATTATTACGAGGGAATCTTATCAAAAGATGATAACTCCATACGGTTATTTGTGGTATATTGGCGCATCGGCGGGTTACGGCTGCTTTGTAAATGGTGATCCAGTGGATGAGATAAAAGTAGATGGTAATCTATATGGATACACCTGTTGTATCCAGAAATACCTGGATGGCGATTTTACTGTGATTATCCTTTCAAATAATGATGCTACTCCGATTGGCAGAATTGTAAAAGGGATAAAAAATATTTTATTTTCACAAGAACCTCAGGTCATTGTAAAGCCTGACTTTCATGAAATTGAGGAATTAACAAAATACATAGCTTTAGTTGGAGAATATCGGTTCCCACCGACTGGATGGAGATTTAAGATCAGTTTTGAAAATGGAACCTTGCATGTGGACCGGCTCTTTATTCAAGAATCGAAAAGGAAGAAATATGCCCTGAAGCTGGTAGCGGATCAACTAGATTATATTGTTTTTGCATGTGAGGTGTGTGACAGCACCTTTTCCTTCCACCTGGATCCCGAAGGCAACGTACATAGGGTTATTTATATCTGGGATACTTTGGAGATCCCTTATGAAAGACAACCGGATTCAGTGTCCTACAGTGAGTGGGAATCCACCCAATGTCAACGTATAGGTGATTAATAGGGGAATCAGAGCATGAAGTGGATTTCCTCCACCTAATTTCATGATATTTTATCTTATTTAGTGTCTAGTTGGAATTCCTCCATCTATTTCGGAGTAAATAGGCCTCTAACGCGGATTTGGGTACATTTAGGTGGAGTTTTTCCCACTAGCAGGGTAAAATCGCTGGCTGCTGGAGAATTAGGTGGAGAAATTCCAATTAGACTGATCAACTTACGTCAGAGGAAGCAAGTACATACGGGACATTTGGCAAGCAATCATCTGAAAAAGCAGATTCGGCCCACCCATCGGCTTTCCGCACCGCGCGCCCCCCCGGCGCGCGGTGCGCTGCACAAGGTGTTGGCCAATCCCCTCAGCCCTCCAGCCGTTCCCCCTGAGCCCCCGTCTCAATCCCCTGCATATACTCCCGGGGCGAAAGCCCGGTCACTTTTTTGAACACCTTGCTGAAATAAAAAGCGCTCTCGTAGCCGAGCTTCTGCGAGATTTCGTAGATGCGGCCTTCGCCGCGGGCCATCATTTCTTTGGCGGCGGTGATTTTGGTCTCGGTGATATATTCGACGTAGTTGACCTTGGCGACCTTGGAGAACAGATGGCTCAGGTAGTTGGGGCTGAAGTTAAATACATCGGACACCTGGTTCAGCGACAGCTTGGTGCCGAGGTTTCTTTTGATATACTCCTGAACACTCGCGACGATCTGTTCCTTGTAGCTCTGCCTTCTGGTGGACAGGATCTCCGAGAAACCGTCGCGGAACTGGACCAGCCACTCCACAATGCCGTCAATCGTATGCATCTGATAGATTCCCCGGTAGCCTTCCGGCTCCGCTTCAAAAATTTGCTCCACCACATTCTCGCCGTCGGCAACCAGGGAAGTCGCCATGTACAGCATATTGCAGGCCGCATCGGTTGCAGGGACCAGCAGCTCGGGGTGGCCGGCAAAGCTGCCGATCATTTTGGAGATAATCTCATAGAGCGCACGGGTATCGAGCTCCTCGAAGGCGCGGCGGATTTCGGAGCGGGATTCCGAGAAATCGAACAGGGCATGCTCCTGCCGGACAGGCGCTCCCTCGGTATAGAAGACAAAAGACTGCTCCTGCACGGCAAGAGGCAGCAGCTGCCGGGCCGCCAGATAGCTTTCCCGCAGCAGATAAGGATCTTCCACCGCAAAGCCGGCGGCGCCGATAATGGTGACGTTGAAGTAGTTGTGCAGCACAGATGCCATTTCGGCCAGCTGCTTCTCCACATCAAGCTGCCATTCCCGGGAATGGGCCGCTGCTACAGGGAGTGTGACGGCGAAGTTGCGCAGGTCCAGGCTGGTTACATAGCAGGGGCTGGCCAGGCTTAGGGTATCTTTTGCCATCTGAACCGTACTGGAGCACAGCGCCACAAGCTTGTCACCGCGGGACGGTACGCTATCCGGACCGTTAATCCGGCAGATGCAGACGAGGTACGCCTGCTCCTCCAGGTCCAGCTCGAGATCCTCCTTCTGCAGCAGATACTGCTGCTTGTTCTCGAACAGGTTGTTGAACAGCCGGATGAAAAATTTGTCGCGCTGGGCCTGAAGATTGCTGCGGTGGACAAGCGAAGGATAATTATCCATCGACTGATAGGTCTCGAGCAGCTCAATGGCTTTGCGGATCGATGCCTCCAGAATGTCCGGGGTCAGCTCCAGCTTCACCAGATAATCGATAGCCTGAACGTGAATGGCACGGCGGGCATATTCAAATTCCTCGTAGCTTGTCAGAATAATGAACACCGGCAGATTTCCATATTTTTTGCGGACCGAGCCGGCTACTTCCAGGCCGTTTTTGATCGGCATTTTGATATCGCTGATGACAATATCCGGGCGGAGCTGGTCGATCATTTCCTCTTCCTGGGCACCGTTATGGGCAATGCCGACAATTTCAATATTGTACTGCTCCCATTTGAGCATGGACTGGAGTCCGATACAGACAAGCGCTTCGTCATCGGCGATTAACAGTTTAATCAATGAGATCACATCCTGTTTCTATAATTGCTGTTACTCTTTCTGCCTGACGGGCATCAGGATCTTCATCCGCGTACAGCTGCCCAGTTCACTCTCGATCGCCAAGCCATAATTTTCGCCAAAAGCCAGCTGCAGCCGCTCATTTACACTGCGGAGGCCGACATTCTCGAACATTCCTTTGGATTCTGCATCCGGTTCGCACAAAATGGTGGCAATCTGCTCCTCATTCATGCCTATGCCGTTGTCTTCGACGGTGATCAGCATTTCGGTATAGCTGTATTTTTGCACCGTGACCTGAATATGTCCCCGGCCCTTGGGCTCAATGCCGTGAAAGATGGCGTTCTCCACGAGCGGCTGCAGACTGAAACGGGGAATCAGGCCAGCCAGCAGCTCCTCAGCCTCGACACTGCACGCCATGGTGATGTTGCTGCCGTACCTGTATTTCTGGATCAGAAAATAATCGTCCAGCAGGCTTAACTCCTCTTTCAGCGGCACGAGCCTCCGGTTATCCTTGGCAATACTGCGGAGCATACGGGAGAGGGAGGTGGTCATTTCCGCAATCCCGGTTGCATTTTGAATCGTAGCCATCCATTTAATGGAGTTGAGCGTGTTGTACAGAAAATGAGGATTGATCTGACTCTGCAGCATCCGGTACTCCAGCTCCTGCTTCTGCTTCTCGTCGGCCAGCTGGCTGTCCATGAGTGCCACGATATCCTGCGACAGGCGGTTAATCCCCCGGCCAATGTCTCCAAGCTCACTGTTCCATTCGATATTGCGGTCCTGCAGGAAGTTGCCCTGGGCGATTTTGTCGATCCGTTTCTTCAGCTTCTCTACCGGCAGACTGATCGTACGGGTCAGATAGATCATAATGATGCCGCTTGACGCCATAACCAGGAAGCAGACGCCGAGCATGATCAGAATCCAGATGTTTGTCTTGGGAGCGAACTGTTCATTAGAGATGGTCTGTGAAATGGTGACTCCGCTCCGCACCTGATAAGATACCAGGATTTGCTCTTCGTTGTCTTCCATGCGCAGCATGGACAGCGCGGTTTGCGGACCGACCGGCTTATCTGCGGTATAAGCAACTGTGTTATAGGCTCCGGTAACAGGAATGACCTCGTCTCCGACAAGCGTATAATGGTGATCCCCGAGAGACAGCAGCAGCCGGGAGTCAGCGGAGAGGGCGTAGCCCTGCAGCTTGTCGGTAATGACAGACGTATTTGCGAGCAGATAGACTGTGCCGATTTCCGATGCCCTTTCCCCATAGATTGGAAGTATCAGCGGAATAACCATGGAAGGGGAGAGCGGATCGGCGAGAATTTCGCCCCATTTTACAGCGTTCGCTTCACTGACACCCGGAAATTTATCGATGTTATGGACGGTCAAAGGTACGGATGAGCTCACCGAATTATCCACCTGCAGAAACTTTCCCTCCGGGCCCGCGGCAATCAGCCGGCGGACATAGCCGTTCGACAGATTCATCCGGAAGTCCTCCTGCATCGAGTTGAACGCATTAACCGCATCCTTCGCACTGGCCCGGGGGGAAGCAAAATATTCCGTAAGCAGATTATTTGTACTGGAATTCGTGCTGGCTGTCAGCGCCAGGGAGGTCAGGTTCGTGAGATCCTGCTCAATAATATGCGAGACGAGCTGAAGATTGAATTCAGTAGCCTGTATTGTTGTTTTACGCTGGTAATAGGTAATCAGCTCGTAGCTGAAAAAGGACAGCAGCACAGCGATCAGCAGCGCGAACAGCGTCATGATCAGGATAATGCGGCTTTTAATGGTAGCTTTTCTTTGCGTGGGTAACCCTCCCAGTCTAAATATTTCATATGAAGCGTTTACATTTGTCCATGATAACACCTTAGCATAATCCGGGCCATACATACAGACAGCGGGGGAGGAGCGGAGAATTTTACAGGTTTTGAATAAGATTTTACAGGAAGAAGCCGGGCTGGCCGTGAAAGAGAACCAAAAAGTGAAGGTTCAGCATGTGAAAATGTATGCCATTTCGCCGGAATAAGCTTTAGAATTTGAAGTAGCTTCTGAAGGGAGCGAACAAGTGTCAACCAAACAGGAAGAAAAGGGGACATTATCTATGACAGTGAAAAAATTGTACAGCATCACCCTGGCAACCGTGCTTTCAATGAGCTTGCTGGCCGGCTGTTCCGGCAACAACAACAATAATCAGGGCAGCAGCGCAGCGACAACGGCGCCAACATCGGGCAATAGTGCAAGCGCTTCCGAGACGCCTGCTGATGAACCGGTAACGATCAAGTGGGCGCTGTGGGACTGGGAAGCTACCGCTTACTACCAGCCGCTGATTGATGCTTATAAAGAAAAACACCCGAACGTAACAGTTGAATATGTCGATCTCGGTTCTACGGATTACATGACCATGCTGAGCACGCAGCTCTCCGGCGGAGCGGATCTCGATGTACTGACCATTAAGGATATTCCGGGTTACTCCAATCTGGTGAAGCAGAATCACCTGGAGCCGCTGCAGGGCTACATGGGCTCTAACAGCATCGACAAGTCCAAGTACGGCGGTACGGTTGAGCAGATTGAAGTAGACGGTGAAGTGTATGCGCTTCCTTTCAGAAGTGACTTCTGGGTGGTGTACTACAACAAAGACCTGTTCGACAAAGCCGGCGTGGAGTATCCGACAAACGACATGACTTTTGCACAGTATGATGAGCTGGCCCGCAAAATGACCTCCGGCAGCGGAGCGGAAAAGGTATACGGTGCCCATTATCACACCTGGCGCAGCGCCGTGCAGCTGTTCGGCATCCTGGATGGCAAGAACAACGTCGTAGGCGGAAACTATGACTTCCTCAAGCCGACGTATGAGTGGATCCTGAAAGAGCAGGAAGACGGCATTGTGATGGACTACGCTACGCTTAAGACCTCCAGCACCCACTACTCCGGCGTATTCTACAACAATTCGGTTGCTATGATGAACATGGGCAGCTGGTTTATCGCTACACAGATTGAAAAGGTGAAGAGCGGCGAGTCGCAGGCCACCAATTGGGGCATCGTGAAATACCCGCATCCTGAAGGCGTAGAAGCCGGCACGACACTGGGTACGATCACTTCCCTGGCGGTTAACCAGAAATCCGAGCACAAGGAAGCCGCGCTTGATTTCATGAATTTTGTAACAGGTGAAGAAGGTGCGAAGGTTATTGCTTCCACAGGCACGATTCCGGCAATCAAAAATGCGGAGGTCATCAGCTCCATTGCTTCCATTGACGGGTTCCCGGCCGATGACAACAGCAAGGAAGCGCTGAACACCGTTCAGACGTATCTGGAAATGCCGATGCATGAAAAGAGTGCAGACATTGAAGTGATCCTGAATGAAGCGCATGACAACATCATGACCAAGAACGCCAGTATCGATAAAGGCCTTCAGGATATGAACGAGCGCGTGCAGCTGCTGCTGAACAATTAGTACGCACAGGAGGACTGTGATTTCCGGGGGGCGGGTGCAAATCTGCCCCTTTTTATAGAAGGTTTGGAGGAGAGAATATGCAGAACGAAACCGTATTAGGTACCAAAAAAGCCCCCGGAAGGCGTCTGTCCAAAGGCTTTCGCGACCATCTGATCGCATACAGCTTTATTGCACCGAACTTTATCGGCTTTGCCGTGTTTACGCTGGTTCCGATGTTTTTTGCCTTAATCCTGGCATTCGTCAAATGGGACGGGGCCAATCCGATGAAATTCATCGGTTTTGACAACTTCAGCCGTCTGATCAAGGATACGACCTTTCACAAAGCGCTGTGGAACACTATTGTCTACACTGTCGGCGTAGTTCCTTTTACCATGATCTGTGCGCTTGCACTGGCGATCCTGCTGAACCAGCAGATTATTGCCCGTAATTTCATGAGAACCGTGTTTTTCTTCCCTTACGTCGCTTCACTGGTCGCTGTGGCTGCGGTATGGAATTTTATTTTCAGCCCGACCATGGGGCCGGTCAACAATATTTTGCATCTGATTACAGGGGTTCCGATTGAGGATCTTCCCCGCTGGGCGGCGGACCGCCACTGGGCGATGTTTACCGTCATTCTTTTTACCGTGTGGAAAAATATGGGCTACTACATGGTCATCTACCTCGCAGGTCTGCAGGGGATTAACCCTGAGCTCTACGAAGCTGCTGAGCTGGACGGGGCGAATGCCTGGAAAAGATTCCGCAATGTGACGGTTCCGCAGCTGGCGCCGACCACGTTTTTCGTATTAATGATTCTGGTCATCAATTCGTTCAAGGTCTACGATATCTTCATCAACCTGTTTGCCGGAGCCGACAACCAGCTGAATGACTCGACAAGAGTAATGGTCTATCAGATCTATAATACGGCGTTCCGTTCACTGGATTACGGATATGCCAGCGCGATGGCCATTGTGTTGTTTTTGCTGGTTCTTGCCATTACGATCGTCCAGTTCCGGGGCGAGAAGAAGTACGGACAATAGGAGGATATAGAGATATGGTAGGAGCGAATAAGAGTTTCAAAATAGCAACAAAGGTGCTCGTCTACGTACTGCTGGCCCTGACTGTATTATGCATGCTGGTGCCTTATGTGTGGATGCTGTCCTCCTCACTGAAGCTGAATAAGGATGTGTTCACCTTTCCAATGCAGTGGATTCCGGCCATGCCGCGCTGGGAAAACTATGCCGATATCTGGACCCGGATTCCGCTGGGCCGGTTCATCTACAATACGGCGAAGCTGTCCGTGATCGTTACGGTTCTGCAGCTGCTGACTTCAAGCTTTGCCGCCTATGCCTTCTCCAAGCTGCAGTTCCGGGGCAAAAATCTGCTCTTCCTCGGCTACATCGCCACCATCGCCATTCCATGGCAGGCTTATATGGTTCCGCAGTTTATCATGATGCGTTCTTTGGGGCTGAACAACACCCACCTGGCGATTATCCTGCTGCAGGCGTTCTCGGCGTTCGGCGTCTTTCTGATGCGCCAGTTCTATCAGGGAATTCCGGATGAGCTGTGCGAAGCGGCACGGATTGACGGACTCAGCGAATACGGCATCTGGGCAAGAATTATGCTGCCGCTGTCCAAGCCGGCTTTGTCCACGCTGACCATCTTCACCTTTGTCTCCACCTGGAATGACTTCCTGGGGCCAATGATTTATTTGACCAAAACCGAGCTCAAAACGATCCAGATCGGTCTGCGGATGTTCATCTCGCAATATTCTGCGGAGTACGGGCTGATTATGGCAGCCAGCGTGGTGTCCATCATCCCGGTGCTGATCGTGTTCCTGGGTCTGCAAAAGTACTTCGTGCAGGGCGTTGCGGCTTCGGGGATTAAGGGCTGACCCAGGACTGATCGAGGGCTGATCAAGGACTGATCCAGGGCTGATCCAGAGTGCCGGGCATCTGGCTTTCAGTGGCAGTGAAAGCAGTTGCCGTTCAGGCGGCTGCTGTTTCCGTTAAGGTGGCCCGCCTGCTGAACGGCCGGGGCAGCGTCAGTTCGGCTCCGCTGGAGCAGATGGCCCGGGCCGAAAGTGCCCAGATACTGGCTACTCTGTTATTCAGTCTTTAAATTACCCGCCGGCCCTGCTGTTCTATCCTCAGACTGAGGATCGCGGCGGGGCCGGTTTTGTGTTCAAATTATGCTGGCGTACTGATAGGGTGAGAGGTAGCAATGCCTCTGATTTCGGCGCTGGCAGGCAATTTGGTGGAATGAGAGGTAGAAGTAACTTTGATTTCGGCCGTTGTAGGCAAATTGGGAGAATGAGAGGTAAAAGTACCTTTGGTTTCGGGCGTTGTAGGTAAATTGGGAGAATGAGAGGTAGAAGTACCTTTGGTTTGGTTGGCTGTGGGCAAATTGGCGGAATGAGAGGTAGAAGTACCTTTGATTTCGGCGTTGGCAGGCTGGTTGGCGGAATGAGAGGTAGAAGTACCTTTGATTTTGGTGGTGTCGGGCAAATTGGCGAAATGAGAGGTAGAAGTACCTTTGATTTCGGCGTTGGCAGGCAAATTGGCGGAATGAGAGGTAGAAGTACCTTTGGTTTCGGCCGTCGTAGGCAAATTGGGAGAATGAGAGGTAGAAGTACCTTTGGTTTCGGCGTTGGCAGGCAAATTGGCGGAATGAGAGGTAGAAGTACCTTTGGTTTCGGCCGTCGTAGGCAAATTGGCGGAATGAGAAATGAGAGGTAGAAGTACCTTTGATTTCGGCGTTGGCAGGCAAATTGGCGAAATGAGAGGTAGAAGTACCTTTGGTTTCGGCCGTCGTAGGCAAATTGTGAGAAGGAGAAGTAAAAGTAACTTTGATTTTGGTGGTGCCGGGAAAGTGAGCTAAGCCATGCGAGCGAGATGCAGAATGAACGGTAAAACTCCCGTTGATTCCGGCCCACTCAGGCATTTTGACGAAATAAACGGGAAAAGTCCCGTTGATTCCGGCTCGCGCAGGCAACTTGGCGAAATGAACGGGAAAAGTCCCGTTGATTCCGGCTCGCGCAGGCAACTTGGCGAAATAAACGGGAAAAGTCCCGTTCATTCCAGCCCGCGCAGGCATTTTGACGAAATGAACGGGAAAAGTCCCGTTCATTCCAGCCCGCGCAGGCAAATTGGCGAAATGAACGGTAAAAATCCCGTTGATTCCAGCCCGCCCAATTATTCAGCCCACGCTGCCCTGCTCAAACCATCTTTTTTCCATACTTACCCGGGGTGTGGCCGGTGAAGTTCTTGAAGGTGCGGATGAAATTGGCGTAGTCGTTGAAACCGGACAGGTAGCAGGTGTCGGATACCGAGTTGCCGGCGGCGAGGAGCTGCTTGGCTAACGTTATTTTTTTCAGCAGGACATAACGGTACAGGGTTCCGCCGGTGTACTGCTTGAACAGATGGCTGAGATAATACTTATCCACAGACAGCTCCTCAGCGATCCCTTCCAGCGACAGGGTAAGGTGCAGATGGTTATCGATGTAGGCCATTGCAGACTGGATAACCGTCGGGATCACGCTGGGAACAGCGGAAAAGCTGCGGCTGTACAGCTCATTGACCTGTACCAGCAGCTGAATGAGATAGGTGAGCGCCAGAACATCGCTGCCGTACTGAGGCTGCTTCAAAATGTCGATGAGCCTGGATGCCAGTCCGGTAAAAACCTCGAGCTGCGCCTCATCCATTTGTGCGAGATTTTGCTCTCCGGGCTGGCGGTTCTGGAAGCAGGCGAGCAGGTTGGTATCAGCCGTGCAAAAAGGGTATACCAGCGGCGCTTTGAAGTGGACGGTGATCCGTTCATAAGGCTCCGGTGACTGATTGATGATTTTATGAATTTCATGATTGTTGAATAGCAGCACATTGCCGGGACTTAAGGGATAGCTGTACTGTTCCACAAAACAGTTCACCTGCCCGCCCAGAAACAGGAAGATCTCATAATGGTCATGAACGTGAAAATCCTTGGTGGGAGAGACCAGGGTTTTGCCGGCTCCCGCCAGGATTTCACCATGGAACTGCTGATGATATTCGGCATATTTCATCTGGAGACCACCTTCAGAATTTATAGCAATAAACGCAATAAATTATTAATTATCGCAAAGACATTGCGATAATATAAAACTAAACTATAACTGACGAGAAAACAATCCTGAAAAGCGAAGCCATGGAGGAATAGGACATGAACGGTAAGGAACAGCGTAAATATTGGCTGGATACGATGCTGCTGATCGGCACCCCGGTGCTTGAAGCATTAAGGCAAAGAACCTTGAAGAACACGCTGCCGATGGAGTTCCACAGTGACCGGAGCACTTTCGCGCCGCTTGAAGCATTTGCAAGGCTGGCCTGCGGCATGGCGCCATGGCTGGAGCTGGAAGGCCTTGAAGGTGAGGAAGAACAGCTTAGAGAGTATTATGCAAAGCTAATGTTGGAAGCGCTTGATGCGGCTACGGACCCGGAGTCTGCAGACTATATGAATTTTGAGGTGGAGGGGCAGCCGCTGGTAGATGCTGCTTTTCTTGCTCATGCTTTGGTGCGTGCACCTAAACGGCTTGCCTCCCGGCTGGATAAACGCGTCAAAGCCAATGTCATCGCCGCTCTAAAAAAGACCCGCCGCACCGCCACCAGCGGCAGTAACTGGCTGCTGTTCAGCGCAATGGTGGAAGCAGCGCTATACATCCTCGGCGATCCGGAATATGACCGGATGCGTGTAGGCTATGCAGTCCATATGTTCATGGACTGGTACAAAGGCGACGGCGTGTACGGGGACGGGAAGGATTTTCACTGGGACTATTACAACAGCTTTGTCATCCAGCCGATGCTTGTCGATGTGATAACGCTGTTCGAGCAGGATGCGGCGCCTTATCCATCTTTGAAGCCGCTGATTATGCAGCGGGCACAGCGGTATTCCGCCGTGCTGGAGCGGATGATCGCACCGGACGGCACGTATCCGTTCCTTGGACGTTCCATCGTCTACCGGTTCGGTGCATTCCAGCTGCTCTCGCAGGCGGCACTCCAGCATTTCCTGGATGAATCCCTGCAGCCTGCCCAGGTGCGCTGCGCCTTGACGGCTGTTATCAAGCGGATCATGGATTTCCCGGGAAATCTGGATGGGAACGGCTGGCTGTGCCCGGGCGTTTATGGCTACCAGCCGGAGCTGGCGGAGGGTTACATCAATACAGGGAGCCTGTATTTATGCGCATCGGTGTTTCTTCCACTCGGGCTGCTGCCGGCAGATCCATTCTGGAGCGGGGACAACGTGAAATGGACCGCACAGCAAATCGTGTCCGGTGAGGATGTTATGCGTGATCATGCGCTGTAATATCGGCAGTAAGGAGAGGTGGGAGCAGATATGAATCAACAGGAGCTTCTCGATATGATTCGTAAGGAAACGCCGCTGCAAATCAGCCATTATTATCCGCGGGAAAGCCAGGAGGCTTTCTGGAAACGGGCGGCACAATCCGCAGAATGGCAGGACAGGATTGCTGAAATCCGGGCTGAGGGCCTGCGGCTGGATCATCTCGATATTCCGGAACTGACTTTTTCTCTATTCATAGCCTTTGCCCGCACAGGATCCAGGCTGGAGTACGAACGGGTTTATTTTGAACGGAGAAGAAGATTGAATACGTATACATTTCTTGTGTTGCTGGAGCCGGACAATCCGGTACATCTGGGGAGGCTGGAGGACATCCTGTGGTCTGTCTGCGGGGAGTTCAGCTGGTGTTTGCCTGCCCATCTGCCTGCGGATTTTGCGATCAGCGAGATTGAAAGGCACATTGATCTGTTTTCGGCGGAGACCGGTTTTTCCTTAAGCGAAATAGCGCTGCTGCTGGGCGAACGGCTGACACCGCTGCTGCGCACCCGGATACAGGATGAGGTTCAGCGCAGAATATTTCTGCCTTTCCTTACGTACGGCCCTTACCATTGGGAGACTGCGAGGCATAACTGGTCTGCCGTCTGTGCAGGTTCGATCGGGGCAGCCGCAATGCTTGCGCTGGATGACCCGGATAAGCTGAGCCATATTCTGCTCCGGACAGAACGCAGCATGCATTACTATCTGGAGGGCTTCGGTGAGGACGGAGCGTGTACAGAGGGACTTGGCTACTGGAATTATGGATTTGGATATTTTACGTATTACAGCGATCTGCTGCGGGCAAGAAGCGGTGGAAGGCTGGACTGGTTCCAAAATGACAAGGTCCGCAGCATCGCCCTGTTCCAGCAGAAATGCTTCATCGGCGGCAGTCTTGTGGCCAACTTTTCCGATTCGCTGCCCCGGATCCGCATACATATGGGCCTGTCCCATTATCTGGCGGACCGGTTTCCGGGTGTCGACTCACCGCCGGACGGGCTTCGGGCTCCCTATACAGAGGACCACTGCAGCCGCTGGGCTCCTGCACTGCGCAATCTGATCTGGACGAGACAAGGCGTGCAGACAGAGGAGTGGGCATCAGGCAGCTATTACCTCCCGGATGCCGCATGGGTAGTAGCCCGTCACGAACCTTCCTCTTCCGGGAAAGTCTACGGCTTTGCTGCAAAGGGAGGGCATAACGATGAGCCGCACAATCACAATGATCTGGGCCATTTCATCCTCGCCGGCGGCGGGGAAATCTACGCTGCAGATCTTGGCAGCGGGGAGTACACGGCGGATTATTTCGGGGCCGGACGCTATCAATATGCCTGCAACGGTGCGCAGGGGCATTCGGTACCAGTCATCAACGGCAGGTATCAGAGTGCAGGGCGGGAGTATGCAGCTGAAGTTCTGCATGCTTCCGCTGCACCGGATAAGGATGAGCTGGTGGTGGAGCTGTCAGGGGCTTATGAAACCCCAGGGCTGAAGTCGCTGGTCCGCTCTCTGGTATGGCATAAAGAACCGCTTCCCCGCCTGGAACTGTGTGACGAGTACAGCTGCGAAGGCGCACCGGAGAGCTGGACCGAGCGGTTCGTAACCTGGCGGCGGCCGGAACTTCTTGAGGCAGGTACAGTCCTGCTGCCGGGAAGCGCCGGCGGCGGAGTAGAAGTACATTACGACGACAAGCTGGTGCAGCCGGAAATTACGGCACGCGAGTACCGCGATCATTCCGGACGGGAGACACTCTGGCATACACTTGATTTCCATGTGCTTCATCCCGGCCCGGAAGGCAGATTGGCATTTACATTTCAATTCCTATCCTAGATGAATGGCGGTGTCTTAAATAATGAATCAATTGGCAAATACAGCTTGGGTGGAAGAAGCCTGGAAGAAGGCGCTGGAAAAAACAGTGGTAAACAGCGAAAGAATCGGTGCTGAGTTTCCTCACGCCAGTCAAGGAGGCAAATATGTACTGGAAGGGGCCAACTGGTGGACCGCAGGTTTTTGGCCCGGCATGCTGTGGCAGTTCTATGCGGAGAGCGGGGAAGAAGGGCTGAAGAACGTTGCCGAGCGCTGCGAGGAGCGCCTGGATGAGGTGCTCGACGGTTACCTCAGGCTGGATCATGATCTGGGCTTTATGTGGACACTGACAAGTGTGGCCAACTACAAGCTGACAGGACGCGAAGCATCGCGGACCCGGGCGCTGAAAGCAGCCAACTACCTGTCCGCCCGCTTTAACCTGAAAGGCGGCTACATCCGGGCCTGGAATCCCTGGCGCGAGGGAGAGAACAACAGCGGGGTAGCGATTATCGACTGCTGCATGAATACAAGCCTGCTGTATTGGGCCTCTGCAGAGACCGGAGACCCGCGCTACCGCCATATTGCAGATGCGCATATGGATACCGTCCTGGCACATTTTATCCGGCCGGACGGCTCTGTGTACCATATTGTCAACTTCGATCCGGATACTGGAGAAGTAAAGGAAAAGCTCGGCGGGCAGGGGTATGCACCGGAATCCGCATGGTCGCGCGGCGCCGCCTGGGCCATCTACGGCCTGACGCTTGCCTTTCATCATACAGGCAAGAGGGAATATCTTCATGCTGCCCAGCGGGTTGCGCATTTCTTTTTGACCCGGCTGCCTGAAGATCATGTTCCGAATTGGGACTTCCGCGCACCTGACGAAATCCGTGACATCCGTGATACCTCTGCCGGCTCTTGTGCGGCAAGCGGTTTGCTGCTGATGGCTCAGCTGGTAGAAGCTTCGGAGTCACATGTCTACCGCGACGGTGCGCTGAAAATCATGGAATCCCTGTACCGGAATTACGGTACCTGGGACCAGCCGGACGAGCAAGGCCTGCTGCTTCACGGAACAAGCAACTATCCGGAGAACCGCAACATTGATGTTCCGCTGATTTACGGTGATTTCTTCTACGTCGAAGCACTGGCCCGGCTCAAGGAAGCCGGCCCGTTCTATTGGGAGTAGGTGATGAAGATGCCCAATAACACAACAACAATCAATTCGTCCATCGCAGATAACCCCTTGAAGACCCGGCAGGACCTGGCCGCAGCGCTTGAACAGCTGACGGATCCGCTTTGGCCGTTATACAGTGACGGAGGCGCACGCCTGACAGCAGGAAATACCGGAGCAGGTTACCCGGCTTCAACCGCAGCAATGGAGGGTTTTTCCCGTGTGCTGTGGGGACTGGTGCCGCTGCTTGCCGGGGGCGGAAAGACAGCTCACTGGGATCTTATACTGGACGGCATCCGGCACGGCACCGATCCTTCCCATGAAGAGTACTGGGGGGACGTGCGGGATTACGACCAGCGCCTGGTCGAGATGGCTGTTTTTGGATTCGCACTGGCGGCTATCCCGGATAAACTTTGGGAACCGCTTGTCCCTCAGGAACAGGAGAACCTGTACAACTGGCTGAATCAAATCAATGCTCATCCCTGCCATGACTGCAACTGGCTGTTCTTCAATGTGCTGGTCAATGCAGGCTTCAGCAAAATCGGCCGTCCTTACGATAAACCGCAGATGGAGCGCAATTTGGACCGGATGGATGCCTTCCATCTGGAAGATGGCTGGTACAGTGACGGGGTGGGAGGGCACAGCGATTATTACGGACCGTTTGCCATTCATTACTACAGCCTGCTCTATGCCAGACTGATGGAACAAGAGGACCCGGAACGCTCGCAGTTGTACAAGGAACGGGCCCGGGAGTTTGCCCCAGGCTTCCTGGCCTGGTTCGCGCCGGGTGGTTCCGCGCTGCCGTACGGCCGCAGCATGGCCTACCGCTTTGCGCAGTCCGCGTTTTGGAGCGCCTTTGCTTATGCGGGACTTACGACCGATACCTTGACCCCGGGAGTGGTGAAGGGAATTGTCCTGCGCAATCTGCGCTGGTGGTTCAGCCAGCCGATTTTCGATGCCCGGGGTGTTCTTACCATTGGTTATGCTTACCCCAGCCTGGTGATGGCAGAGAGCTACAATGCTCCCGGTTCTCCTTACTGGGCGCTGAAGGCTTTTCTGCCGCTGGCACTCGGCGATGGACATCCGTTCTGGCAGGAGGATGAATTGCCGCTTCCGGAGATCCCGGCGGTTATGGTTCAGCAGGCACCGCATCTTGTTATGGTGCGCGAGGAGGCTGCGGGCCATGTGGCAGCCTTCAACAGCGGCCATTTGTCCTCTAACGAGCATACCCACACCTCTGCCAAATATGAGAAATTCGTCTATTCGACCGGCTTCGGCTTCAGCGTCCCGAGGGCGGAATGGGGACTGTCCCAAGGGGCGTTTGACTCCATGCTCGCTCTAAGCGAAGGCGGAGACAATCTGTACCGGGTCAGACGGCGGAATGCAGAGACTGCCATTGAAGACAATGTGCTGCATGCGGTCTGGAACCCTTGGAGAGATGTCGAGGTCCGGAGCTGGATCATCGCCGGACTGCCCTGGCATATCCGGCTGCACCGGATCGCCGCAGGCCGGCCGCTCGATATTGCGGAGGGCGGATTTGCACTCGGCCAGGAGGAGGAACTGGGGAGAGTGCTGGAAGCTGCCGGTATGGCGGCGTCCACGGAATGGGGTACCAGCGCCATTAAAAGCCTGTTCGGCGGCTGGAAGGGCGAGCTCGTCTGGCCCAACGCCAACACGAATCTGCTGCGTCCCCGCACAGTCCTGCCTACGCTCACGGCTTCGCTTGCGCCCGGTGTCCACTGGCTGGCATCAGCCGTCTACGGATCACCTTTATCCGGTTCTGAGCCAGGCCCGGCTGATCTCAATGCAGCTGCTGCTGCGGTGCTGCAGCAATCACCGGCAGAGCTGCTGAATGTGACCATCCGCGAAGGAAATGTAAGCATTATCACTCATACCGGAAAAGAAAAGGTGATTTTGCTGGATTAGCCGGGTTGTGTGCTGGCTGCAAAATGATCCTTGAGCCATTCTGAACAAAGAGCAGCGGTTATTCCTTTAAAGAGAGGGCCGCTGCTTGGTTTGTTTTGGGTACATTTAACGGGAGCCTGTCCTGGGTCATAGCTTCATCGTCAGAAAAGGGTGCTGTTGAAACCATAATATGATCCGAACTGGCCGTTAGCTTATAGGTGTCCATAGGATTATTTTGATTTGTAAAAGGTATCGTCCAGCTGTCTAAGTGTAATATAGACGCTTCCGTCAAACATGAGGGCGTCTTTTCCGACTGCCGCTTTAAGTGTTTTTCCGTCTTTCGTAACTGTTGCCGTCCGTGTCTTGCTGTTCCAGCCGACCTGGGCGTTCAGGAGATCGCCAAGCTGTGCGGCTTTTACGAGGAATCTCATTTCAGTGAAATTTTTAAACAGCTGAACGGTGTTTCCCCGAGCGCATACCGCAGCCGGCAGCGGAGCGGGGATTACGGATTATTTTTGTGTGATTCCAGGTGATGGGAACCGGGCGGACCTTTTATTTTGCCGGCTAACCATAGCACCAAGGGGAAGGCAATACCAAACATCATGGCGTAATAAGGCCATATAGAGTTTAAATCGGCGATAAATATGGTATTGGGCCAAATGGTATGGGCCATTGCAATTGCAATCAGCATCAGCGGAATTAAAAGAGCATTGGCGCGCCGGAGGCGGAAAATATCTGCAAGCCCCTGGGCAGAAACATATAGAAGCAGGGAGAGGCGGAAAAAAATGGTGACAAACCAGAAGACGGCAACTGCAATCTCGAAGCGCTGAAGAAACTCCCCGATACTGATGGTCCGGTCAATAAAATAGGTGGGGTACGTTAAATTTGTAACAACACCCTCGCTCATCACGGCAATGATCTGCAAAACCATGAGAAAATACATGCCGCCGCTGATTAAAGCACTGTAGAGCACTGTTTTTCTCCATTTTTTCGGCTCCGGGATATGCTGTACAAAAAACAGGTACAGGATCGCCTCCAGAAAAGGAAAGGCAAAAAAATTGAATGAGGCAAGAACGACAGGCTTCATGCCATATTCTAAAACAGGGAGAACGTTGTTTATCTCCGTATCAGGAAGAAGAGTAAGCCTGACGAAAAGATATAGAGCCAGAAGTATAAAAAACAAGATTTCTGCACAGCGGCCAATAACGACCGGGCCTGACCGGATAGCAAAATAAACGGCTACCAGCATGAGGACGTAAATGGCTTCGTAGGGAGTTTCAGGCATAATGGAGGTTGTAACAAAGTCACCCAGATTCCGGAGTGTCATGATGAATTCAAGAAAAGGAAAAAGGAGGATGAAAACAGCTGTAATTACCATCCCCCCCAAGGGTCCGAAGAGGTAACGCAGATAGTTCACGAAAGAATTTCCTTTCATTTGCCTGGCGACTGAGGTATATAACGGGATTAACAACAGATGAAAACCCAAAGATACCGGTATGGAGAGCCAAGCATCTTGTTTGGCCACAGCGGTAATTATGGAAGGGAGTACCAGATACGCGCTTCCTATTGCATAAAGTGCAAACCACACAATAGCCTGCCGGACAGTCAGTTTGGTATTCATACCGGTTCCCCCCTTTTTAAGATAGCATTACAGCAACCCACTGGCTTACTGGCCGGAATATGAACAGAATCACCTGCAGCGGGCTCGGGACTTCAATGTGGACGAGTTGCAGCAGGATCAATATTGCGCCTATAGACAACAATATGGAGCTAATTACAATTTCGCGCACATATCGTTTCTTCCCTAATTGTTTAAGCTCGTATATAGACGCTAGAATGGAGCCTGCAAGAATCACATATAGCATAACCTTCACTCCTGCTTGTCCTGTCCTGAATTAACCGGACTGATGATTTTTCCGACCCGTTTCAGATGATAGTGGATCCGGACGTCCACCTTGAGCTGTTGGAATTTTTGCGCCCAGTCTTCTTTCCACATATTCCATTGATGAGGATATTTCCGGTGAAAAGCTTCCCCGAACCCGAAGATATCTGAACCAAGCTTCTGCGCACTCCGGACGCCATCCAGTAGAATTTGTTCCTGATATTCTCTGGCCGCATCTTTTAAATCCTTAAATACCCTCTCATCCTTCAGGTCGGTATTACACGCGCTCTCCCCGATGTTGGCTTCGGTATCCACAACCAGGGAAATATGCGGTTCATGATCAACAATTTCAGGATGTATCTTTACTTTTGAACGGATCACTTCGATCACAAATTTTTCATTGGAATCCGGGCAGTCAATTGCCGCAACTGTACTGGAAACGCGGTTTGTTATATAGGTATAGGCTTTACTTTCCGATTCATTCATCCAGCCGACCAGCCGGTCCTCTTTGAAGACGCCGATTCCTGTAAAAAAATAATTTACATGCTGAGGTGACTTTTTTACATTTTCAACAGTAAGGCCTTTTTCCAGGTTTCTCAGCCGGATCCCCGTCAGAACAGGTTCAATGCCGTCTTTCGTAAAATACTGCAGAAGGTCCTTCACATTGATGGCGGAGGTGGGGGCCCATGCTTTTTCAGAAACCCTCAATGCCTTATACATATCCATGGCAGGCAAAACCTCGGTTGGGCCTACAAAAGTAACGGCATCCTTAGCCGAATGATCTCGGACCACAGCTAAATAGAAGTCAGGCCGTACTTCAGGGTCGCGGAACAGAAAGTCCAGTGGCTCTTTGATTCCTTTTTTTGCAGTTTCCTCGTCAAAGATCACAATCTTCAAGTGGGACAGATACATTTTTCTGGACGATTCCGTTGTGAATTTCCGGATAGCTTCAAATATTGTACTGGCACGTATTGAAAAAACGATTGTTGGCGAGCGGTCCATCGGCCGGTTACGGGACATTTGCGAGGGATCGACCACCTGCACACTAACCTCATATTGATCCTTCACTCTATCGATGCCGATGGCCATGACAACAGACATTTCGTTCAATTCCTTGCTATTCCAGCACCCCGTAAGAAACATCATTAGCAGTATGGAAATAAGCAGTGATAAAAGGGCAGATCGGCAGAATTTCATCATAACTTACTCCTTTGGTTATTTGCGGCTGGCTCTTTTTGTTCCAAAAGGGAAGCGCAGAATGGCATCTCTTTGTTTCTGTGAATTGTAATTCGCCAGCGGGCTCAAATACGGTACACCGAAAGAATGAAGTCCATTCAGATGCACCAAGAGCAGGAGGATGCCGACAGTCAAGCCGTACACTCCAAACATGGCGGCCAGTATCATGAATCCGAAACGCAGCAGTCTAATGGGAAGAGCCATAGTATAGGAAGGGATGACAAAACTGGAAATTGCAGTGATTGCAACTACGATGACCATAACAGCTGAAACGATGCTCGCTTCGACGGCGGCTTGTCCAATAACAATCGAGCCCACAATGGAGACGGCTTGACCGACCGTCCGCGGCATGCGGAGACCTGCTTCCCTGAGGATTTCAAAAATCACTTCCATAATCATTGCCTCAACGAATGCCGGAAATGGAACCCCTTCACGCTGTGCTGCCAAGCTTAATAACAGGACCGTTGGGATCATATCCTGATGGAACGTCGTTAGAGCAATATATATTGAAGGTGCCAGCATGCATATGAACAGGGAAAAGTACCGCAAGATCCGGATAATACTGCTGTAAATAAAAGACTGGTAATAATCCTCTGCAGATTGTATGAAATCCACAAACACGGCAGGGGCGAGAAGGACGAAAGGCGATCCATCAATAAATATTGCGATTTTCCCCTCCATAATACCTGCTGAAATAGAGTCCGGACGGTCCGAATTATAGAAGATCGGAAAAATCGTGAGCTGCTTTTCCCCACGGACGCATTCCTCCAGATATTCGCTTTCAAGTACACCTTCAATCTGAATACTCTTTATTTTAGAGATCATATTCTGCACCATATCCGGATCAGCAACCTCATGTATGTACATGACCGATACATCGGTCTTGGTCTTACTGCCGATTGTTATTGTAGTTAATCTGGTCCTGGCATCTTTTACCCGGCGGCGGACCAATGTCGTATTCGTACGCAATGTTTCCGTAAACGATTCTTGCGGTCCTCTGACAACAGGCTGGGTCTTGGATTCCGATATGCTTCGTTCTTCCCATCCGGGCAGGGAGATGCTTAATCCGGCATCTGTATCATCCAGTAACAGGAGAATGCTCCCTGAAAGAATCTGGTCCAGCGCCTCTTGAGCGCTCTGAACAATGTTTGCTGCTCCGACGTCGAGAACTTCATTCTTCAAAACAGGTAAAGTGATTTCGCCGGAAGCGGTACAGCCGTGCAGCGGCCGGATGACATTGTCCTGTACCATTTGCATGTCGGTCATTCCGTCCAGATAAAAAAGAGCAGCGGATATGCGGCCTATCGTAATTTCACGGACGATGAAATCTGAACTGTTTCCCATGAAGTCACAGAGGAGATCCATATTCCGGCTTAATGACTTGAAAAAGTCCGATTGTGCCTTCATCTTCACTTAGTCCCCCTCTCGGATGCTCAGCATTATGAACCACTTCCCGCTTGAGAAGAATATTTGTATTATGGGCAATTATTTCTTTGATATCCCAAAAAATCAAAAGATCACCAAATTGCAGGAGATGTGTTTGTCACAATGAACCGCTGTGATGATTCAGGAGATCAGGGAAGAATGCATCGAAAGAACGAACGGGTTCATTGAGCCCGAGTAGATTTAATAGGAGCTTACTTTCTGGCCGGAGCTCTTACCCCGGCCTGCGTTGTTTATACACTGAGCTTGAAATTTAACGACAGTACTGAAGGCAGCTGAGCGTGAAATGAAGCAATCCGCGATATGGCAGCCTAAATCTGCTACAATACTTTAAGTAGAATTTTTAAGCAGATTACCCCAAAGGAGAGAGTGCTCTTGAAAGCTTTGCTGCTGCAGGAAAAAGGGAAATGGAATGAGATGAAAGTCAATGAGATGGACATGCCCTCCGCGGGAAAAGGCCAAGTCCTGGTAGAGGTGCACGCGGCCGGGCTTAACCCTGTGGATTACAAAACGGCAACCGGAGGCAATCCGAATTGGACCTATCCGCATGTGCTCGGACTGGACGTAGCCGGTGTTATCGCCGGAGTCGGCGAAGGGGTGGAGCAGTGGAAGACCGGTGACCGGGTCCTCTATCACGGGAATCTGACCCAAGGGGGCGGCTATGCGGAATTTACCGTCGCCAAAGCGCATGCGGTCTCGCGGATTCCTGACGGTGTATCTTTTGAAGAGGCAGCGGCTCTGCCGACTGCCGGTTATACCGCATATCAGGCGGTGTGCCGGAAGCTTCCGCTGTCACAGGTGCATACCCTGCTGATTCATGGGGGAGCCGGCGGCGTCGGCGGTTTTGCGGTCCAATTGGCCAAGCTTGCGGGCAAGCAGGTCATTTCAACGGCGTCCAGCCATAACCATGAATATGTGAAAAGCCTGGGGGCCGATCATGTCATTGATTACCGCGAGGCAGACGTTACGGCAGAGGTACTGCGCATTACAGGCGGCAGAGGAGTAGACGCCGTGATCAGCACGGTCAGCAGACAAACTGCTACGGAGGCGTTAGAGCAGATTGCCTTCTCCGGGCATGTAGTGCATATTGCGGGAGCACCGGATTACGGACAGATCAAGCCGTTCACCAAAGCGCTGTCGATTCATGAGGTTGCGCTCGGCGCTGCCCACCAGTCCGGTGACCTTGTTGCTGAACAAGAGCTGGCTGCCATCGGGAACGAAATGCTTCAGCTGCTGGCGGAAGGCAAACTTTCCTCCCTGCTGGAGGAGGTTGTCGCACTTGAGGCGGTCCCGGATGCTTTAGCGCGGCTGTCGGAGCGGCATGTGCGGGGCAAGATCGTGGCGAAACTGAAGTAACTGCATGCGCAAAGGAGTAATGATTCCAGCACAGCGTGGTATAACTTCATTACGGTATACATGAGAACTGAAAGTTAAACTTCAGCTGAAGAAGGTTCATCAGTAACTGTAACTGCACTTTATACAACTAAAAAGCCGCCTTTTCTTCAATAAATTGGTTTAAGTGTATTTCGTGCAGTTAAAAATCCGGATTTGGCTTGTTTTTGCCGATCCCGGCAAATTTAGCTGCACGGAATGCATTTATATCGAAACGGTGCAGAAATCAGCTGCTTTTAATTGCATAAAATACAATTATCGATACAGAAGCACCTTCAAAGTACTGCAAAAACTGGTCTACCATAACTGATTGAACGGCCGCTTCCGGCTAATTACCGGAGACGGCTTTTTTTATGACAAGAGGATCATTTCCTATCATTCCGCATATCATTCCACATTGACATTCCGCCCTCAACTGTATACATTTGTATACAAAGGAGTGATTCGAGTCATGAGAGAGCATTTTGAACACGGTGACCGGAACTGTGAAGGCAGGCATAAAGGCAAACACCTTCATGATGGTGCAAAGACCTTCCGCCGCGGGCGGGCGCTGGAATTTTTGAGTGTGCTGGAAGTCAAACGGACGACGCTCAGGGGGCAGGTAGAGGCGCCGGAGTATCAGGAGATCAGACCGGTTTTACTTGGGGAACTCAAAGCGGTTGAGATGATTATTGAAGAGTACACCCGGCATTTTGAACTCCGCGCGAGGGAAGCTGAAGGGCAGCGGGCGGAACCGTCAGAAGGAGATTGACCATGTGGGGATTAAGAAGCTATCTGAAGCCGTATTTGAAATTTATAATCCTTGCTCCGGTCTTCATGATGATGGAGGTCTTTTTTGACCTGCTTCAGCCTACTCTTGCCGCACATATCGTCGACTTCGGGGTTGTGGAGCGTAACTTCAGTGTCATTGAACGGACCGGGTTTACAATGCTTGCGGTGGCGGTACTGTCTTTGGTGAGCGGCGTATTGTGCAACTTTTTTGCCAGCCGGGCCTCGCAGAATTTCGGTGCTGACATTAGAGAAGCGCTGTTCAGGAAGGTACAGACCTTCTCGTTCGAGAATGTGGATACCTTCAAGTCGGGATCGCTGATGACCCGGATGACCAGCGATGTCGTGCAGGTGCAGAATCTGGTACAGATGGGGCTGCAGGGCCTTGTCCGTTCTCCCAGCCTGCTGATTGGCAGCGTAGTTATGGCAATATTAATTAACGTCCGGCTCGGGCTGATCCTGCTGGGGACCCTGATTGTCCTGATTGCAGTAGTCTTTGTGCTGATCCGCTTTTCCACTCCGATCTTCACGGCGGTGCAGAACAAGCTGGATGCGGTAAACACAAGAATTCAGGAAAATCTGGCCGGTATCCGTGTAGTCAAAGCATTCGTCAGATCCCGTTACGAGACCAAGCGGTTCCGTGAAGTCAACGAAGATTACACGCGGGTGTCGATCCGGGCCGCCCGGTTCATCGCGCTGAACTCTCCAATTGTAACGCTTATTATGAACGCCTGTCTGGTCACTGTCCTGCTGTACGGCGGGAATCAGGTGTCCTTCGGTTCGGTGCAGGCCGGGGATCTCGTCGCTTTTGTGAACTATGTCGTGCAGGTATTGTCTTCCCTGCTGATGGTGAGCGGGCTGCTGATGAACGTGTCCCAGGCCAAAGTGTCCGCAGACCGTATCCGGGCAGTGCTGAATACCCAGCCTCATATCGAAGGCGGGGATCATGACAAGAACGTGGCTCTGCCGGGCCGGCATGTGAGGTTTGAACGGGTGTCTTTTTCCTATAACGGCTCATCCGGTTCCAGAGATCTGGTGCTGCGGAATATTAATATTGAAGCCAGCCGCGGCGAGACAGTGGCGATTATCGGGGCAACAGGTTCCGGCAAAACAACACTGGTCCAGCTGATTCCCCGGCTCTATGATGTGACGTCAGGTTCCATTCAAATGGACGGGCAGGACATCCGCGGACTTCCGCTGCTGGAGCTGAGAAGTAAGATCGGGATGATTCTGCAGGAGTCCTTCCTGTTCACCGGTACGATCCGCGACAATATCGCTTTTGGTAATCCTGGTGCAACACAGGCGGAAGTGGAAGAGGCGGCCAGGACGGCTCAGGCGCATGATTTTATCAGCAGGCTGCCTGAAGGCTATGGTACGCTGCTGGGCCAAAGAGGTGTAAATCTCTCCGGCGGACAGAAGCAGCGTCTCTCCATTGCGCGGGCGCTGCTCGTTAAGCCGCCGGTTCTCATTATGGACGACAGTATGAGCGCACTCGACTCCAGGACGGAAAAAGCGCTCCGCACCGCCTTAAAGGATGTCATGCAGGACACGATTACGTTCCTTATTGCCCAGCGGATTTCGTCTGTCATGGATGCGCAGAAGATCCTCGTTCTTGACGACGGCGCGGTTGCAGGCAGCGGGACCCATGAACAATTAATGAAGAACTGCAAGGTTTATCAGGAGATATACCGGTCTCAATTTGGCATGCAGGAGGAGGAGGTGCCTTATGTCCAGCAGCAGCCCGTCCAATCACGCTAATCAAACTAAAATGCCGCAGAAATTCGACCAGATGGGCTTCCGCCAGGGACCTGGCCATATGCAGGCCGGACCCAAAGTAAGATCCAAAGATGCGTTTGGAACGCTGAAAAGAATCGGGGGCTACCTGAAGACTGAGCGGCGTGCTCTCGCTTGGGTGATTTTATGTACCGTTCTTACCACCGGACTTTCGCTGATGGGTCCCTATCTGATCGGCAGGCTGTTCGATGATCATATCGTGCCGGGCCGTTACGAAGGCATGTTCCGGATGGGAATGATTCTGTTCGGGGTGTATGCGCTGGGAGCGTTTTTCACCTGGGTTCAGCAGTACACCGCTTCAAGCCTGTCCCAGAACACGGTGCGGAATATGCGTCAGGACCTGTTCGACAAATATCAGAAGCTTCCGGTATCCTTCTTTGACCAGCGTACACACGGCGAGCTGATGAGCAGAGCAGTAAATGATATCGCCAACGTCTCCAATACGCTGAATCAGACGGTTGTACAGCTCATTGCCAGTGTGCTGATGCTTGCCGGCAGCATGATTATGATGCTCAGCCTGAGTGTGTGGATGACGCTGATTACACTTCTGACGGTGCCAATCATTACATTCAGCATTAAAAAAATAACAGGCTATACCCGCCGCTATTTTTCACAGCAGCAGCAGTATCTTGGAGAGGTGAACGGATATGTCCAGGAGAATATTTCCGGCCTGAAGGTCGTAAAAGTGTTCGGCCGGGAAGAGCGCTCGATTGAGCAATTCCGTGAGATCAACGAGCGGCTGCGGGCCGTCGGAGTCAAAGCACAAAGCTTCTCAGGTTCTGTGGGACCGATGATGAATACCATGCGTAATTTGACCTTCCTGGTCATCGCGGTATTCGGCGGTATTTTTGCCTATCATGAGCTCATCACCATCGGTATCATCGTCAGCTTCCTCAATTATTCCAACCAGTTCAGCCAGCCGCTCAATCAGCTCGCCAACCAGTACAATCTGTTCCAGTCGGCGATTGCCGGAGCGGAGCGTGTATTTGAGGTGCTGGATCTGCAATCCGAGATCGGGGAAGGTTCAGCAGGAGACAATACCCGCCGGATCAGGGGCGAAGTCGTGTTTGAACAGGTAGGCTTCGGGTATAAACCGGATGCCGCTGTGCTGAAGAATCTCTCCCTGCATGCAGAGCCGGGTCAGGTGCTGGCGCTTGTCGGTCCGACCGGTGCAGGAAAAACGACTATTATTAACCTGCTCACAAGGTTCTATGATATCCAGTCAGGCCGGATTCTCATTGATGGTGAAGATATCCGTGATATCGACAAACGGGTGTTAAGGGAGCAGATCGGGCTGGTGCTGCAGGATGCCTATGTATTTTCCGGGACGATCCGCGAAAATATCCGCTACGGCCGCCTTGATGCCACAGACAGGGAAGTGGAAGAAGCAGCCCGGCTGGCCAATGCGGATGTATTTATCCGGAAGCTGCCGGGCGGCTATGATACGGTACTGAATGCTGAAGGCGGCAGCTTGAGCCAGGGGCAGCGGCAGCTGCTGACGATTGCCCGTGCCGTGCTGGCTAACCCGTCCATATTGATCCTGGACGAAGCTACGAGCAATGTCGATACGCGCACCGAGCTGCATATCCAGGAAGCAATGAGAACCCTGATGAAAGGCCGGACCAGCTTCGTGATTGCCCACCGGCTCAGCACCATCCGTGAGGCGGATGCCATTCTCGTCGTACAGGACGGGGAAATCACCGAGCGGGGAACACATGAGGAGCTGCTGGCCCAAAAAGGCTTCTATTACGAGATGCACCAGAGCCAGTTTGTGCAGGAGAATGCGGGCTAAGCATTCAGGCTTTTATAACATAAGCATGCATTGGAGCAGCAGGTCTTTCCTATAAGGGGGGCGGCTGCTCTTTTTAGGATATCCAGAAATGCGGTTGCGGACGATCGCTAAATACTTTTCTAATAGATGAAAAAACTGTAGTACACTATTTATGACTGTACAAGCGCTTCCACTAATTTAAATAAGAGAGGATGCTCACCAATGAAAGCACCTTTATTCAGAGATCCGGTATACGACGGCGCGGCTGACCCTGTTATCGTCTGGAACCGGGAGACAAAGGAATGGTGGATGATATATACGAACCGCAGAGTATCAGCAGAAGGGGAAGGAGTAGCCTGGGTGCATGGCACTGATCTGGGTGTCGCTTCTTCACGCGACGGCGGTGCGAACTGGCTCTACCGCGGCACACTGCAGGGACTGGATATTGAATGGGGTCGCAATACGTTCTGGGCCCCGGAAATTTACTATCATGACGGACTCTACCATATGTATGTCAGCTATATTCAAGGCGTGCCGGCAGGCTGGGCCGGGCACCGGCGCGATATGCTTCATTATAGCAGTGCTAACCTGCTGGAATGGACCTTCCATTCCAAGCTTGAGCTGAGCTCAGACCGGGTGATCGACGCCTGCATCTGCGAGCTTCCGGGAGGGAGCTTCCGTATGTGGTACAAGGACGAAGCTAACGGGTCGCATACTTATGCGGCCGACAGCAAGGATCTCTATCACTGGAAGGTTGTCGGGCCGGTCATTACAGGACGCCCGCACGAAGGGGCCAATGTCTTCCGGTTCAAAGACGATTACTGGATGATTGTTGACGAATGGCGGGGACAAGGCGTATTCCGTTCCGATGACCTGGATGTTTGGGAGCGGAACGGGCTGATCCTGGACCAGCCGGGAACACGTGAAGATGACGGTGGAATCGGCCTGCATGCTGACGTTGTGGTGCAGGGGGAAGAGGCTTATATTTTCTATTTCACACATCCCGGGAGAGACGGCAGCCAGAACGAAGACCGTCCCGAAGGCAGGTATCAGAGCCGCCGCTCTTCGATTCAGGTGGCCCGGCTGGATGTTATAGACGGCATACTTGTCTGCAACCGTGATGAGCAATTCGAGATGAGGCTGCTGCCGGATGGGGATTAGCGGGAAAAGTCCCGTTGAATTCGGCCAGCTCGGGCAGAATGGTGGAATGAACGGGAAAAGTCCCGTTGAATTTAGCCAGTTCGGGCAGAATGAGGGAATGAACGGGAAAAATCCCGTTGAATTCGGCCAGCTCGGGCCAGAATGACGAAATGAATGGGAAAAGTCCCGTTGGATTCACAGAAATCGGTCGGTGTGGTGAAATGAACGGGAAAAGTCCCGTTGAATTCGCAGAAACCAGCCAAGTTAGCGAAATGAGAGGTACAAATACCTCTGAATAAGCCGAAACCAGCCACGGCGGTGAAATGAGCAGCACAAATACCTCTGAATACGCCGAAATCAGCCAAGTTAGCGAAATGAGAGGTACAAATACCTCTGAATACGCCGAAATCAGCCACGGCGGCGGAATGAGAGGCACAACTACCTCTGAATACGCCGAAACCAGCCACGGCGGTGAAATGAGCAGCACAAATACCTCTGAATAAGCCGAAACCAGCCACGGCGGCGAAATGAGAGGCACAAATACCTCTGAATGCACAGAAACCAGCCAAGTTAGCGAAATGAGGGGCGCGGCTAAATTGCAGCTATATAATGGAAGGAAGTGTAACGAAAAGCGCCGTGACAGTTACTTGCCAAGGGGACGACACCCGCATAGGACGCCGATAATCCCAACTAAATGCCAAAGCATGCATGCCCCGCTTTCCTCACAATGTAAAAAAGAGCAGCGCTCCTCCATTAAAGAGGGCGCTGCTCTGCTATGTTCAGCCGGTCGGCATCGCGACCCAGTGGCCTTTTGAGATCTCTACCAGGCTGGAGTTCTCCAGATTGTATTTATCGGTGCTGGTCTGCTCCTCCAGCAGCACCCGCTTCTTGGCTGCTTCGATCTTCGGATCGGGCACCGGGATTGCAGCCAGCAGCGATTTGGTATATTCGTGCTGCGGGTTGGTGTACAGCTCCTCGCTTTCAGCGAGCTCGACGATCCGGCCCATATACATAACGGCTACCCGGTCGCTGATATGCTTGACCATCGACAAGTCATGTGCGATGAAGAGATACGTCAGGCCAAGGCGCTGCTGCAGATCCTCCAGCAGCTTGACGACCTGCGACTGGATGGACATATCCAGCGCAGAGAGCGGCTCGTCGCAGACGATGAACTTGGGCTCGACGGCAAGGGCGCGGGCAATTCCAATCCGCTGGCGCTGGCCGCCGGAGAATTCATGCGGGAAGCGGACAGCAAAAGCCGGATCGAGTCCCACCAGATCGAGCAGCTCCTCGACCCGTTTTTTGCGCTGGCTTGTACTGCCGGACAGGTTATGTACATCCAGCGCCTCGCCGATAATGTCCAGCACCTTAAACCGCGGATTCAGTGAAGCATAGGGATCCTGGAAGATCATCTGCATATGCCGCCGCATCGTCTTCATTTCACCTGCATTCAGCCGGTTCACGGCCATGCCCTTGAAGAGCACATCCCCGCCGGTTGGCTCGTGGAGGCGGAGGATGGACCGGCCGGTTGTGGACTTGCCGCTGCCGGATTCCCCGACCATGCCGAGCGTCTCGCCTTCCCGGATGTGGAAGCTGATATCGTTGACTGCGCGCAGCACTCTGCCTTTGCCAAGATCAAAATGCTGCTTCAAGGAGCGCACTTCCAGCAGCGGACGGCTTCCCTCCGAGGGGATAATCAGTCCCGGCGGCTTGGGCTTTTTCTTCTCGTCCAGCCGTGGAAGGGCGTTCAGCAGCCGCTGCGTATAAGGATGCTGCGGGCGGGCAAAAATCTCCTCCGTTGTGCCTGTTTCCACAATCTCGCCGTCCTTCATGACGGCTACCCGGTCGCACATCCCTGCGACAACGCCCAGGTCATGGGTGATCAGAATAATGGAGGTGCCGAGCCGCTGCTGCATATGCTTCATCAGATTGAGGATCTGGGCCTGGATGGTTACATCCAGCGCCGTGGTCGGTTCGTCGGCAATGAGCAGCGCCGGCTGGCAGACAAGGGCAATCGCGATCATAACCCGCTGCCGCATGCCGCCTGAGAATTCATGCGGATACTGCTGGTACCGCATTTCACTGTCACGGATGCCGACCTGCTTCAGCATCTCCAGCGCCTCCTGCTTGGCAGCCTTACGGGAGAGCTTGCGGTGCTTGATCAGGCTCTCGCTGATCTGTTCACCGACGCGGATCGTCGGGTTCAGCGAGCTCATCGGATCCTGGAAGATCATGCCGATCTCCCGGCCGCGGATATGTTCCATCTGCTTCTCCGATTTCTCGGCGAGATTATTCCCGAGGAATTCAATTTCTCCTTCTTTCAGTATGGCGGGCGGGGTAGGGAGCAGTCTCATAATGGAGCGTGCGGTGACACTTTTGCCGCTGCCCGATTCCCCGACGATTCCCAGTGTTTCCCCTTTATAAACTTCAAAGCTTACGCCGCGGACGGCGGAGCGCTCTTCATCATGACTCTGGAAAGAGACATGCAGATTATTCACTTTCAAAATAGGTTCCATTTGTCCTCCTGCCAGTTCTCCTAAAATTTAAACAGCTTATCTTGACTTTATAGCAATCTATTAATAAAATATACCTTATCTATCGGAATAGTACAATTTAAAAAAGAGGAAAGTTTAAGGAGGATAGAAATATGGAGGCGGCAAAAAGTGGGGGAGTCAACTTCACCCAGGCCATCGGTGATACTTACGGCAAACTGCTGCAGAACTCCTCGTACCGGTATTTTGCTCTTGTGCTGGGCGCTCCTGTTAATCTGTTCACGCTGCTTGTTCACCGTGCCCGGAAGAACGGGACCGTTCAGACTTCTATAGAGAAGGAAACACGGCAGGAACTGAAGGCTTCCGGGGTTCAGGAGCAGCTTCAGCATGAGTTCGCTGAGCAGCTGCGCAGCAAAGCCGACTTTTTTGGACAGCAGATCAGCGAAGCGGAGCTCGCCAGCCAGTCCCGCAAGCTTGCGGAAGAACGGTTTGAGAACATGGTGGCCGAACAGACAGAGTCCAGTCTTCAGAAGAAAGGACACGCAAGATCGACCTTTATCACTACATTTAAGGACCTTTTGCGGCATCCGCTGTTTCTGACTTTATCTATTATAGCAGGCTTACCGTTATATTTATTGATTTTTTTATACAGCAGTCCTTATCTCAAATACATATTTGAAAGATTGGTAATGACTGTATTTGTTATATTCGGAGTGGCATTCCTTGTATTTACAATCCTGTATATTTCTCCGTTTGATCCTGCGGTTAACATTCTCGGACAGACGGCCACCGAAGCCCAGATTACTGAATTTAACAGGGTATACGGACTGGATCAGTCTTATATTGTGCAGCTATGGGAGAATATCAAAGGCATCGCGATGTTTGATCTGGGCAAGTCCTTTGCGGGAAATGAAGAGATCGTCAGTGCAATCGGCCGTAAATTTCCGGTCACGCTGGAGCTGACGCTGTTCTCGCTCCTGATGGCTGTCGTCATTGCTATTCCGATCGGGATCATTTCAGCTACCAAGCCCAATTCCTGGTTTGACTATACCTTCATGCTGATTGCGCTGATCGGCTTGTCGATCCCGAGCTTCTGGCAAGGTCTGATCTTTATCCTCGGCTTCTCCATTAAGCTGCAGTGGTTCCCGGCGACCTTCAACCCGGGCAACTGGCTGACCTTCATCATGCCGGTGGTGGTGCTGGGAACGGGACTGACTGCTGCAATTGCCCGGATGACCCGTGCTTCCACGCTTGAGGTCATTCATGAAGATTACATTATTACGGCGACTGCCAAAGGCCTGAACAGACGGACGGTTCTGTTGAAGCACGCTGTGCGCAATGCGCTGATCCCGATTGTGACCGTAATCGGTCTGCAGTTCGGGGGCATGCTGGGCGGGGCAGCCGTTACCGAGAAAGTATTCAACATCAGCGGTCTGGGCAGCTATATCGTGGATAAGCAGTTCATTCCCGACATCCCGGCCATTATGGGAGGCGTTGTCTATACTGCGATTACCATCTCATTGATAAACGCCATTATCGACATTTTATACGCTTTTGTGGACCCGCGCATCCGTTCCAAAATGAAACAATACTGATAGCAGGTGAACTATTCATGGTTAACGCAAATGCCGCAAGGCGCGAGACACAGCTTAAGCTCAAAACCTCCCAGGAGTACCGCCAGGCAGGCTTTGCCTGGGCCGGCTCCCTGATCATAACCCTGGCCCTGCTGCTGAGCAGCTTTGACTGGGAGACGCAAAGCATCAAACCTTATGTGGGTGCCGCTGCTCTGGTTTATGGCATCTTTACTGTACTGCAAGTCCTGCTCACCCTGCTGATCCGCAGAGACCTCACTGTGCACGGAGAGATCCGCGGCATTACCCGGGCCCTGGGCTATATCCAGCTTCTGAGCCTGGTGACAGGCAATGTGTTCGCAGGCACGGCAGCTTTTCAGCTGATTCAAAAGCGCAAGTCACCCGAGTACACCCTGGCAGTGTATACGCTGCTGACACAGCTCGGCGTGATCGCTGTATCTGCACTCAATCTGTTCAAGCCTTACGTGGCGGATACCTTCCTGATGGGAATGTTCGTCCTGCTGGCTGTGGCCGTTTTCCATCTGCTTGTAGTCATCCTGACTGCCAGATTCGTCCGGCGCCGCCAGGTTCCGCGAGGCCTGGTCTGGGCAGCGTATCCGCTGCTGCTGACTTCGCTGACCGGTAACTTATTCGCGCTTGCGCTGGGCATCATCCTGCTGATCCGCATCCGGAACAGGAACAATCCTGCGGTTGCCGGCTGGGAGGATGTGCTGGAGCGGCTGACCCGCAACACAACGGCGATGCTCGGACTGCTGTTCATCGCTTTTCTGTTCTCCGTTTCGGTCTGCAGCTATGTGACCTTCGATTACGGAATGGCGGTGGATAACAACTACTCGCTGATTCTGCAGCCGCCGTCACTGGCCTATCCGCTGGGAACCGATAACTTCGGGCGCTGCCTGTTTACGCGGATTGTTTTCGGAGCACGGATTTCCCTGATTGTCGGTGTCATGTCCACCGTTCTGCCGCTCTTCCTAGGCGGGGCACTCGGGGCCATTTCCGGCTACTACGGCCGCTTTACCGACAACATTATCATGCGTGCCCTTGATGTATTGTACGCCATTCCGGGGATTCTGCTGGCCATTGCCATTATTGCCGCCTTCGGCGCCAATACGGTCAACCTGATCCTGGCACTCAGTGTCGGGGCTATCCCGACCTATGCACGGACCATGCGGGCCAACGTGCTGCAGGTGTCCACTTATGAATATGTGGATGCCGCCCGTGCCTTTGGCTCCAGCAATACATCGATTATTTTCAAGCATATTGTACCGAATTCACTGGCTCCGATGATCGTAAAGGCTACGCTGACGATCGGCGGCGCGGTCATCTCCACCAGCAGTCTCAGCTTCCTGGGGCTGGGGATTGAACCGCATATCCCGGAATGGGGCAATATTCTCAAGCTGGGCAGCACCTACCTGGAGACGAACTCCTATCTGGCCATTTTCCCGGGACTGGCGATTATTGCCCTGGTGCTCTCGTTCAACTTCGTGGGGGACGGCCTGCGCGATGCGCTCGATCCCAAAATGGATTAACAGATTTACAGATTACCGGAAAATGCGTCTAACTGGACGTTTTTCATAGAGACATCAATAGATACTGGGGAGGAAATTGTAATGAAAAAAAGAACTACACTGGCGCTGCTTCTGAGTACGGCTATGGTTCTTGGCGGATGCTCTGTAGCAACCAAATCCAATACAGTCGGCAATGCTGCCGAACCGGCTTCTTCTGAAGCCCCGGCCACTGCACCTGCGGGTGACGGAACACCGGTTGATATCGAAGTGCTCGGGATGAGCGCGAACGAGTCTGACCTGAACATTGTCCGGGATCAGCTCACCAAAAACGGCTTCAACGTGAAGCTGAACATTCAGCCTGACTATGCCAGCTTCAAAGCGCAGGAGGATGCAGGCAATTATGATGTATCCCACTCGAGCTGGACTACTGTAACCGGTAACCCGGATTATGCGGTACGTTCACTGTTCATCACCGGCGGCGATTACAGCAGACAATCCGATCCTGAGCTTGATGCCCTGATTAACGAAGCTGCTACGCAAACTCCGGATGAGTACGCTGAGACTTACAAAAAGTTTGAGCAGCGTCTGGTATTTGACGAAGCCCGCATTGCTCCGCTGTATATTTCCCTGAAGAGCCAGGCGGTTAACAAGGAAATTCTGAAGGCGGATTCCGTAAGACTGTCCAAATCCCGCGCACTTGCCTGGGAAGACATTGATTTTGCTGACGAATCCAAACGTGCTACAGATCCTCTGATTCTGTCCCAGGCAGCTTCCACGCTGACTTCCCTGGATCCGATCAAAGGCAATGACGGTTCGATCAACCAGCTGAACACGAACATGTACGTGCGTCTGGTTAACCTGACCGATGATGACAAAATCACTTCGGACGCTTCATTGTCCCGCAATCACGCGATTGCTGAAGGCAACGGGGAATACTATTTCATCCTCCGCGATGATATCAATTTTGCCAAAATCGAGAACAAAAAAGCTGTAGATACAGGTGAACGTGTAGGCGGAGATGATGTTGTATTCTCCCTGGACCGCGCCAAAAATAAGGATTCTGTGCCGGATCACCGTACGTACAGCCTGCATGAGCACATTAATACCGTTGAAGTATTCACTGACCTGAACGCACTGGGCTCCATCAACGTGGCAGGCGGCAAGGGTACAGTTAAAGAAGCTCTGGAAAAAGGCCTGGATGCGCCAATCTCCGAGCTGGTAGCCGACAAGACCCAAGCCAACAACGCACAAGGTAAATATCAGGTCGTTAAATTGACGACTACTGAACCATTCCCGCAAGTGCTGAACTATCTGGCTCACCAGTCTGCCGGCATTGTCTCCAAGAAGCAGGTTGAGAGCATCAACACTTATGATGTAGCGGCATTTGATGTGAACAAAGACATTCCTTACGGTGACCAGAACACTGTAACGGAAGGCGCCCAATACAATAACACTTTGTATGCCAGCGGTCCTTATATCCTGTCCTATAAGAACGATTATGAAGGTGTTTTCCTGAAGAACCCTGCCTACCAAAAAGGCACAGAAAACGAAGCCCTGATCAACCAGGTTAATGTACGCTTTATTGCTGACGCCGACAGCACCTTGTCTGCCCTGCGCAGCGGTGAAATCTATGTATACTACGGTGTGCCTGAAACGAAGTATGATGTTGTCGAAAGTGACAGCAAGCTGCAGCTGAAGAGCATTCCAAGTAACGCCATGAGCTACCTGCTGTTCAACACCCAGAACCGTGACGTGGCGAAGAGCGTGGATCTCCGTAAAGCCGTACTGTACTCCATCAATCAGGATGAAATCCTGGCCTTCTACAATGGCAAAAAGATCAAAGCCGTGTCCACGGTCAGCCCGCTGATCGACACTGGCAACGAGCTTACAGCCGATCCTGCCAAGGTAAAAGAATTCCTGGCAGCTTACCAGGCGTCCAAGTAATAACGAAAGACCGGTCAGCATATGCTGGCCGGTCTTTTTTTTGCACGCATCCCCTCAGGTTAAGATGGAATAGTAGGACACGGATTCCCCGAACAGAACGGATAACGGCAGGGCTGCAGCAGTATTCGTGTCTTGAAGCAGTGCCGATAGGGCGGAGTGCAGCAGTACCCGCTGCCCGGTTGTCCACTCATGCTCCTGGAGCGTTACCGTCTGCAGGATCTCCTGGGCGGTGGAATGGCGGATACACCGCAGATAAGCGCCCCATTTTGTAAGATCAAACACGCCGTCATCCGGTAAAATCACACACTGCCCGTAACAGGCACACTCCCCGCAGGTCAATTTTAACAGAAGATATAAAGATCCCGGACGAAGGTGCCTGTCGGTAGACGGCTCATGATCAAACGCAAACAGCTCGATGTGTGACAATCTGCCGTTAACCATGGAAGCCGCCCCCTTCCACAACCAAAGGCGCTATGGATTTCAGGTGATGGGTTGCTCTCGTTCTGTCCAGGCAGTCCAGCAGTTCACTTTCGTTCTCGCAGACAGCTGCATGCTCCAGCCAGACACTGTACCTTGTTTTGCGGATAACAGACAAATGAAAAGGGAATGTGCTGCGGGACCGGATCACATACCAGCCGCTTTGGAGATTTGTCCAAGGGTCTTTAAAAGCTGCCAGCCAGCCTAGCCGTCTGCGCGCCGACCAGTCCTGTTCCTGCTGCTTGTCTCTTATACTCCTGTAAATTTCGTGCATGACTCTTGTATTCGAACATCTGCAGTAGGCAGAAGAAGCGCAAAACTGGGCCAGTGTGCGAAGCTGATCCGGACCAAAGCCGTAGCTTATAATATACCGCTGCCGGTCCTCCTCGTACCAGATTACCCCGAAGCTCAATTCCTTAAGGCTTACCGGGTCCAACATGCTGGGATGAGTACCGAAATAATAAATTTTTGTCCGCTGCATCTTCATCATCTGCTCCCTGTCTCCCGCCCGGCGGGAAGTTACACGTATATTTACAGGGAATGATACTCGCTGTTGCGGAGGTTTGTAAAAAAACGGGAAAGCCTTTAAATCCCGTCTTTAAGCCATTTTCGTCCGGAAAGTAACAAAAGTAGCAGTAAAGCGCGATTCCGCTCCTGTTTTCCTGCCGTTTGCACCGGTTTGCTGTGTTCTTAACCTAACCTTAAGCGGGGATGAAATACTCATATATGTTCTTTATCCGAATTTTAATTTTCCCGGAATGCCTTACGGTACAGTGCGGGCGTGAGGCCAGCGAATTTTTTGAATATTTTAATAAAATATCCCGGCTCATTGAAGCCAAGCTCGTCGCTGATCTGCGACACAGGCATGTCAGTAACCTCTAGCAGCTGCTTTGCCCACTGGACTTTCAGACGGGACAGATAAGCGGTGAAGTTTTCTCCTGTCTCCTTGGCAAACAGCCGGCTGAAATAGCTGGGACTGACATGGCATAACCCGGCCATATGGGTCAGGTGAATATTTTTGCTCTTGTTATGGTAAATATAATCGATAGCGGGTTTTAAAACCGGGTTGGTACATGTACCTTCACCGGGTAAGGTATTCTTCAGGTAAGCATCGGCGATGGCGTTCGTCATATTTTTTTTGACCGACTCGATATTCTTGATCGTAAAACCCGGCAGAAGCGTCGAGAGTGCAATGCCTTCATCCGTTCCGGCTGCCTTCTCGAACATTTCGGCGAGCAGATTTTTGCCGAGTGCTTCTTCAATAATATAGTTGCAGAGCAGAAACAGCATGTTGGAGATTTTTACGACTTCTTCATAGGTCATGGTAGGGATTTGTTCGTAGGCTTCCTTCAGTTGTTCTTCTTTGAGCCGGTGTAAAGATTTGTTCTTCGAGCTTACAATCTGCTCCAGCTCCATGCCGTTCTCGGGATCGGACAGCCTGACCTGTCCCGCCATCACTGCGCCCAGATATTTATCATCAACCGTAATCGGAATGGCAATATCGATAATGTTAAAATGGCACAGATACACATAAGGCGCATTTAAGCGCACCGCCTCCAGTCCGCCGCGGGAATCACACTTTTGGCAGTAGGGCAGGAGCTCGGGATCTTTGCGTACATTCCGGCAAAACGCCTGGCAGCTGCTGTGGCTGGTGACAGGGATACCTTTATAATCCACGGTAAGGATGGCGAGCTTGGTTACGGTAGCGAGGGAATCCTGAAGCCGTTTCCACTTCTTGAGGTCCAAAAATTTGCTGATCTGCAGGGACTCCAGCGTCGTCATAGGGATTTTTCCTCCATTTGCTGCGGTATAGTGCAAAAAATTACGATCGGAAATTATAATTATCAGCTATGATATTCCACTATCAAACGGGATATCCTGCTTTATACTTTAAATAAATTAAAATTTGTACTATACAGGAGGCGTCAGCGTAATGAGAAAAGCGTTCATCAGTCCGGCCAAATATGTTCAAGGTGAAGACGAATTACTCAATCTGGGTTACTTTGTACAATCCTTCGGTTCCTCTGCTTTGTTAATTGCCCATCCGGAGGATGTGAAGCGGGTGAAGGACAAGCTCGATGCGACAGCCGCCAAGTTCAATATAAGCTTCGTTGAAAGCGGTTTTAACGGTGAGTGTTCACGGGAGGAAGTCGCCAGACTTCAAGCAGTTGCGGCTGAAAAAGGGTGCACCTGCACCATTGGCCTCGGCGGAGGGAAGGCGATCGATGCTGCCAAATGTGTAGCCCAGGGAGAAGCCCTGATTATCTGTCCGACCATTGCGGCAACTGATGCGCCAACAAGCCATTCGGCGGTGCTGTACACCCCGGACGGGGCGTTTGATGATTATGCTTATTTCAAGCAAAGCCCGAGCGTAGTATTGGTAGATACGACGGTGATCGCAAATGCGCCGACACGTTTTCTTGTGGCAGGGATGGGGGATGCGCTGTCCACTTATTTTGAAGCCAGAGCCACTGCCGCATCTTACTCCAGAGTGAACGCGAGTCTTCCGACAGGCTCAAGAGAAGGCTACTGCCCTCCGGCAGTGGGAACCCATGCGGCGCTGGCGCTCGCTGCGCTTTGTTATGAGATGCTGCTGAAAGACGGGGCGAAGGCGAAGATTGCAAGTGACTGCAACGTGGTGACACAGGCACTCGAGAATATCGTCGAGACGAATATTTTGCTATCCGGACTCGGGTTCGAAAGTGCAGGACTTGGCGGGGCGCATGCCATCCATGACGGATTGACGATTCTTGAAGGCACACATCACTACTACCATGGGGAAAAGGTGGCTTTCGGCACGATTGCCCAGCTGGTGCTGGAGAATGCGCCGGAGGCGGAGCTGTACCAGGTGCTGGATTTCTGCCTGGAGGTCGGCCTGCCGGTGTGTCTCGCGGATATCGGTGTAGATCATATTACAGCAGAAGAGCTGCTTCAGGTTGCTGAAAAAGCTTGCATTCCCGAGGAATCGATTCATGCGATGCCGTTCCCGGTCACCGTCCAGGCAGTGGCGGCGGCAATTGCTGCGGCAGACCGTATCGGCCAGAACTACAAGCAATCCCGGGGGGCTGAATAAATGAAGAAAATCATCAACCAGCCGGAGAATGCTGTCATTGAGATGTGCAACGGGATCGCCATGGCTCATCCGGAGCTTGAATTTGTGAAGAAATATAAAATTATTAAAAAGAAAGACGTCAATCCGGATAAAGTCAGTCTCATCAGCGGCGGCGGCAGCGGGCATGAGCCTGCCCATGCGGGATATGTAGGCAAGGGTATGCTGGATGCGGCGGTATGCGGGGATATTTTTGCCTCTCCGTCCCAGATTCAGGTTTATCAGGCCATCAAGGCTACTGCGAGCCGCAAGGGGACCTTGATGATCATCAAAAATTACAGCGGTGACATGATGAACTTCAAAAACGCTGCCTTTTTGGCCGGTGAGGACGGCATTGAAGTAGATTATGTCCGGGTGGACGATGATATTTCGGTGCAGGACAGCCTGTATACGGTCGGACGCCGGGGAGTGGCGGGAACGGTACTGGTGCACAAAATCGCCGGGGCGGCAGCGGAAGAAGGCCGGAGTCTGGCCGAAGTCAAGGCTGCTGCAGAGAAGGCCGCTGCAAATGTGCGCAGTATCGGCTTCGCGTTAACCTCCTGTACGGTGCCAGCCAAGGGAACACCTACCTTTGAAATTGCTGAAGATGAGATGGAGTACGGTGTCGGCATCCACGGGGAGCCGGGCATCCGCCGCGAAAAAGCGGCCTCTGCCGATGAGCTGGCGAAGCGAATGGTTGAGGCGCTTTTAGCAGATTTGAAGGTGGGAGACGACAGCAGTCCTGCTGAGATTGCGCTCCTGATTAACGGCTTTGGCGGCACTCCGCTGCTGGAGCTGTACGTGCTGAATAATTCGGTGATGCGGGAGCTGGCCGGAAAGAGCAATATTACGGTGAGTGCAGCCTTTGTCGGCAACTATATGACCAGTATTGATATGGCTGGAGCTTCTGTAACGATCATGAAATTGGATGAGGAACTGAAGACGCTGCTGTTCAAGGAGAGTGATACTCCTGGTTTCAAAATGTCCGGGCCGGGGGAAAGTGTGGTTTACAGCGATATTGCGGAGGGGGATACAACGGAAGCTGCCGCATCCTTTGAGACGGAAACACCTGAAGAATATGCCAGGGTTGCAGAGCATACCTTTACCCTCGATAATTTCGTGTATCTGCTGGACAAGATGAGCGAGGTCATTATCAGGAAGGAAGTTCCGTTCTGTGAACTGGATGCCCATGCCGGTGACGGCGATTTCGGGATGAGCATTGCCAAGGGCTTCCGGCAGCTGAAACGGGAATGGCCGGAGCTTACGGCTCACAGCAGAAGTGATATCGGAACGTTCCTGAATGCCTGCTCACTCGTGATCATGGAGCACTGCGGGGGAGCTTCCGGCCCGATCTGGGGTTCGGCGTTCCGTTCGGCGGGCAAGGCTGTCGGCGCCAAAACGGAGATCAACGTCTCCGAGTTTGCCGAAATGATGCAGGCTGCGGTAGCAGGCATTCAATCGGTTGGCGAGCGTTCCTTCGGAAGGGGGGCTGTTGTCGGAGACAAAACCTTAATCGATGCGCTTGTCCCCTGCGCGGATTCCTGGACAGCGAGCAGCGAGGCAGGCGAGGATTTCAAGACCGCTTTTGCCAAAGGGGCAGAGGCCGCCGCTGCAGGCGCACGGAAGACAGAAGCCATTGCGGCCCGCATGGGACGCGCAGGCACGGTCGGCGACCGCAGTATCGGCTATCCGGATGCGGGTGCTTATGCGCTCGGGGTTATTTTTAAGGAACTGTCTGAAGCTTTGAAATAAGGAAGGAAATCAGTAAGAAAACTGGATAATCTGACCGATCGGGCCTCTCCGGCATTTGCCGGGGAGGTCTTTTTGCGCAGGAGGGGCTGTAGGGGGTTAATATGCGGAAAAGTGAACACAATGTGCTGCAGCGGGGGTTCTGGGGCAAATGTATGCGAAAAAACGAATACAATGTGCTAAATGTAAAGGTCACGCTGCGTCAGATCCTTTGCAGACGGTGGAGGCTGAATGCTACTGGGCTTAAATGGATTTCCTCCACCTAATTCTGTCCTTTTTCCTTATTTACGAGCTTTAGTTGGAAATTCTCCTGCTAATCGGGCAGAAAAAGGTCTTTGGAAGCTAATCCGGCACATTTAGGTGGAGTTTTTCCTACTAACATTGGAGTACCGGTATTTGCCGGCGTATTAAATGGAGAATTTCCACTTAGGATCAATGTACGCACTCCTGAGCCGTTAATTAGTTAGTTAATTACTTGATAGATTCACGCCAGTAAGCATACAGAGCCCCTAACGCTGCAGCTTCCGGTAGTCGCGGGGCGTAAGCCCGGAGAGGGTTTTGAATACTTTGCCGAAATGGGTAAGGCTCTCGAAGCCGCAGTGCTCCGATACCATGGTGATGCTCCAATCGGTGTCACGCAGCAGCCGTTCCGCTTCTCTGACCCGGGTGATATTCACGTACTCTGTAAAACCAAAACCGGTAATATGTTTGAACACGCGGCTTAGGTGGCTTTTGCTGATATAGAATTTACGGGCAATGGTATCCAGCTGCAGGACCTCGCCGTAATGCAGGTTGATGTGGCGGACGATATCTGTCATCTTATCCTGCACAGGTGACGGTTCATGCACAGCCTGAGATCCGCGCTTCAGGGCAGAACGGGCAATATACAGCAGCAGCCCGGCGGCAACATTGCGGATATGCAGAGTGTAACCCGGAGGCTGCTCGCTAAGTTCGTGTAACAAGGAGTGAATCATAGTGTCTACATACATTTTCTCCTGAAGATTCAGGCGGATGTGCGGGTTGTCAAGGGTAAAAGGGGCAAGCAGCAGCTGCCTCTCCTCCGGCCCGAAGCCCTCAAAAAAATCAGGAGAATAATACAGGACAATCCGCTCATGATTGGGCTGCCCCCATCCGGAGGTTTTGTGGAGAGCGTTGGAGTTGACCATGACAAGATCGCCTGCCTGAATATGGTACACGCTGTCCTTGACGAAATACTTGCGTTCGCCGCTCATCAGATAGAAAAGTTCATGTTCAATATGATAATGATTGTTGTTCATCGAAAAATGGCCGTTCCGGCGGTCAAACTCCACCTTGAAGGGATCATTGCCTGAGCCGAAGCGCAGCATGCCGGGAATCGAAGATAAGGACATGGTGACTCCTTTCTATAAGGAAGCATCAAATGATGGATCAATTATAGCAAAATAAATGGAATTGGTGCATTTTTGCTTTTAATTGCGGAGTAATCCCATTTATATTGTGTTAATCTGTTTACGCGAAGAAAGCAAGAAAAGACGAAGGAAGAGAGGAAGGATGATTTGACAACAGGTACGGACCGGGATTTGACAGCGCTTCATTTACTATCTCCCCCAGCTTCACAAAGAGCGGACAGCATCGCCCTGCTGTGGGATAAACCGGCTGACACTGCGGACATCGCCTGTTACCGGGTGTATGTAAACGGAAGTATCCATGGCATAGGTACAGCAACGGATTACACGGTAACCGGGCTAACACCCTCACAAGAATATGAAGTCTATGTATGCGCTGTATCCAAAACTGGAAGTGTATCCCCGCCAAGCCGAAAGGTCTTGGTTTCTACCAGGTCCGCTGGAGAGCGTTTTGATATTACCGCATTCGGTGCTGTAAAGGGCAGAGAGAATCTGAACACGCAGGCAATCCAGGCAGCCATTGATGCTTGTTCCCCTGGAGGGACTGTGTATGTACCGGAGGGTGTTTTTGTAACAGGGGCAATTTTTCTGAAAAGCAATATGTCACTCTATATCGAAAAAGGCGGCGTCTTATTGGGCAGCGGGCATGCGGAGGATTATCCGGTCATGACCTATAGATGGGAAGGCAGAGAACAGCTCTGTTATGCGAGTCTGGTGAATACCGGGGACAGTAACGGAGAACCGCTTGAGTATATCACCATTGAAGGCGGCGGAACCATTGATGCGAACGGAACAGCTCTGTTCAAGCAGGAAATGGCCGAGAAAAAGGGGTTCAGAGGCAGAGCGGTCTGTCTCCGGAACGTTGATTACGTCTATCTGAAGGACATTGCGGTCCGTCATTCTCCTGCCTGGTGTGTACATCTGATCTACTGCAATCATGTCAGCGTCAACCATGTCAGCATCCATACCAAAACCGATGAGTACGGAAGAAGATACGGGAATATTTACAACGGGGACGGCTTGAATCCTGATTCCTGCAGTGATGTCTACATTTTTAACTCGATGATTGCCAGCCAGGATGACTGTATCGCCATTAAATCCGGGCGTGATGAGGAAGGCAGGAAAGTGGGGATTCCATCGCGGGATATCCGGATTACGAACTGCCGCTTCAAAAGCGGGTTTGGGGTGGCTATAGGCAGTGAAATGGCTGGTGGCATACATAATGTGCGGGTCAGCGGCTGCACCTTTGAGGAGGTATACAGCATCGGAACGGTAAAGGCACCAAGAGGCAGGGGCGCTGTCATCGAAAATATTGTGTATGAAGACTGCACATTAACCAACTACAGCCTGGAGCATGGGGACTGCGAATGGTTCCGGGGCGCGATCAACATTGATCAGTTTTACAGCCAAAAAGAATATGATCCCAATCTTCTGGCAGAAGTGAATGAAGGAACCTCAATCATCCGTGACATCAGATTCAGGAATATCGTGCTGGACACCCATGCCGGGAATGCGGTGTTTATGGCCGGACTGCCGGAAAGCCCGCTGCAGAACATTGTGCTGGAGAATGTGGCAGCCATCGGAAAATACGGGCTGAAAGCTTATAATATCACAGGTCTCAGCATGAACAATGTATCTGTGGTCTCGCGTGAAGATGAGCATTACAAGTTCCTCAATGCAGGTTATACAGGAAACGTCAGCTGATGAGTACCGGAAATATTAATCAAGAACAGGAGCTGGATGAAATGCGCAAATTTGAAGTCAATGAACAGGAAGTTACGGAGCTGATCGACCGGGTTGTCCGCAGAACCATGAACATTGATTTTACCTGGAACTGGTCGTGCGGGGTCGCTTATTACGGAATCTGCAAAGCCTGGGAAGCCACAGGGAATCAGGAGTATATTGATTTTCTCGTCAAATGGGTGGATGAATATCTGGAGCTCGGGCTGCCGCCGCTGATGGTCAATTCCTGTGCAATGGGACATACCATGCTGACATTGTATGAAGCGACAGGCGACCAGAAATACCTGGACCTTGCGCTGATGAAAGCCGAATACCTGCGGAAGGAGGCCATCCGGTTCGGCAACGGCGTATTCCAGCATACCGTTTCCTCTAACAATGATTTTCCGGAGCAGGCCTGGGCTGATACGCTGTTCATGGCGGCTTATTTCCTTCTCCGGCTTGGCTTTAAGCTGGAGAACAAAGAGTATATTGACGATGCGCTGAATCAGTTCTACTGGCATGAAGAGTACCTGCAGGACAACAAGACTAACCTGTTCTACCATGCCTGGGACAATATCAGACAAGACCATCTGTCCGGGGTGTACTGGGGCAGAGCCAACGCCTGGGCCGCCTATACGATGTCGCAGGCCTACAAAATGCTGAATCCGTTCATGCCGATGTGGATGCAGATCGGCGGAGCGCTTGGCGACCAGCTAAGCGCGCTGGTAAGGCTGCAATCGCCGGAAGGCTTGTGGCGTACTGTACTGGATGATGAAACCTCCTATTTTGAAACCTCGGCTTCTGCCGGTATTGCTGCTGCAGTCGTTGTGAACGGTCATCCGCTGCATCAAAATTGCATTGCCAAAGCCTACGAGGGCATTCTTGCGAACATCGATGAAGACGGCTCCGTCCGCAACGTATCGGCCGGAACCGCGGTAATGTACACAACCGATGATTACAAAGTCATTTCGCGCAAGCGTGTCCAGGGCTGGGGACAGGGACTGACCCTGGCGTTCCTGGTGGCGCTGCTGCAGAACAAAAAGCTTGTGAGTAATATTTAGATCAACACGGAGGCGAAAGCAACGGAGGAGAAGTTTGGAACTGTAGGAGCAATAGCGTCCGCCTTTGTTTCCGGATTTTACCGCTATATAGATTGAACTTAAAATATGTTATTAGGGGAAAGTGGCGGAGGAGAAGTTTGGAACTGTAGGAGCGATAGCGTCCGCCTGAAAGCTTTCCGCAGGAAAGCTCGCTTCGGAAGCATAGGCAGTCACCGGGTTTCAACCACGAGAATCGGTGCAAATCAAGAAACCTGGGGACAACAGCGGCCGGAAGTCCAAACATTCTCTGGAGTCACCCCAATCCCAAAATATAAATATCACTTGTTCAATCAGCAGCCGGAGGTCCAAACATTCCCCGCAGGTGCATATGTGCCTAGAGAGCCCATCTATAATTACGGAGGGAACGAAAATGAACTATTTCTATGATTTTGGTCCAGACGGAACACCGGCACCAGGATACACAAAGGTGACCGCGGATGATGTGTATAACCCGGACAAAGGGTATGGATTTGCTGACTGCTCCCGTGTCTCCGAAAGAAGAAGAGTGGAGGAAGCGCTGACCGGAGATTTCTGCATTCCGTTTGGCGCCACTTTCCTGGCTGATGTGGAGGACGGCAATTATATTGTAAGAATCATTGCCGGGGATGCTTGTGCACCGGCAAGCATCACGCTAAGCACGAACGGAGAGCGGCTGGTCCTGCAGGAGGTCAGAACGCTGGCAGGACAGTACGCCCGGGAGATGTTCGCGGTAAATGTGCGGGGCGGACAGCTGAAGCTCAGCTTCAAGGGGCTTGCCCCGCGCATCAACGCCCTGGAGATTATGTCATCGGCAGAGCAGATTACACTGTTCCTCGCCGGCGATTCAACGGTGACCGATTCGAGCGAGGACGGGTTTCCGTTCTGCGGCTGGGGACAGATGCTGCCCAGCTTCTTCAAGCATGATGTAGCTGTAGCCAACCATGCGCAGGGCGGACGCAGCTCCAAGAGCTTCATTGCGGAAGGCCGCCTTGACGCGATTATGGAAGAGCTTAAGGAGGGCGATTATTTATTCATCCAGTTCGGGCATAATGACCAGAAGACGGATGAAGCGCGTCACACTGACCCGTCAACGACGTATCCGGAGTATCTGCTGAAATATATCGAAGCGGCACGTTCCAGAAATGCTACGCCTGTACTTATCACCTCAGTGCACCGGCGTTACTTTGATGCAGCAGGAAAACTGAAGGATACGCATGGCGCGTATCTGGAGGCGGTGAGGAAACTTGCCGAAGAAGAAGGCGTAACGCTGATCGACCTGGCTGAGAAGAGCAGGCGTCTGTTCGAGGAACTCGGTCCTGAGGGCACAAAGTCGGTTTTCCTCTGGGGAGCGCCGGGCGAATGGATGAACCTCTCGGGCGGCGTCCAGGACAACACCCATTTTCAGGAGCGCGGCGGCCTGAGAATTGCAGAGCTGGTTGTTGAAGGCATCCGCGAGAATCATCTCCAGACGCTGATAATGTTTTTGAGATAGAGTGGTTATTTGCCCCTTCAATAAGACTTTTCCAGCTTAACGGACCGTAGATCCGTTATTGCCTCGAATAATCAACTTTCACTGAGCTAACGGACCGTAGTTCCCTTATTGCCGCTCAATCAGGCATTTTTGGGATCTAGGACTTGAAATGAGGGATTCTCTGTCCGTTAGGACGTGCTAATCATGGTTTTGCTTGGGAATAACGGATTCTGTGTCCGTTACAGCCCAGGCAGTTGCCAGGTTGCTTGGGGACCGGGAGACGATGCTATTAGCATATTCCGATTATTGACCTGCAGAGCCGCCCTTCTCCTGCAGGCTGCAATCCGCAGGTTTAAGACCCGCCATAACGGGTACTAAGGAGTATCAGGAACGAAGGAGGTGCGAAGCCATGAATAAGGACTTGCCGCCCGAGATTCCCCCGAAGGTTGTGCCTGAAGTGAATCCGGACCGGATGCCGGACCCGCAGCCGCTGGATCTTCCGCCGGAAGTTACGCCACGGGAGCAGCCGGAGATCCCGCCGCAGATCCCACCGGAGGTTGAGCCGAGGGAGCCGCTCTAAAGCACATAAAGTTGCCATTACAGCCAGAGTATAAATAAACGCCTCTTCAGTGCTTGTCAGCTGACAAGTACCGAAGAGGCGTTTTTGCTGTGACGGCTTAAGCAGCCGTGGTCTGATCTGCCGTCTGTCTGACTTTGGAACGGTGTCCGATCAGGAAGCCGGCGAGCGATGCCAGCAGCTGCTGGAACACCATGCCGAGCACCACAGGCACAGCTACCGGAGGCGGGAAATAGGATACAGCAAGAACCGCGCCGGCGCTGATATTGCGCATCCCCCCGTTGAAGACCAGGGCAACCTCATCCGCCTCATTCCAGCGCAGGACTCTGGCAGTGAGGAAGCAGAGGGCGTAGCCGGTGGAAGCCATGAGCACGATAACGGCAGCGAGGCCGGCCAGGTGCAGATTGATATCCGTCAGATACGGGGATATAACAGACCCGTTGATCATAATGACTACCGCCATGAACAGCTTGGAAAATGGATTCAGGCGCGGGCTCCATACGGGCGCGACGGCACCTTTGCTCCATTCGTTAAGCACCATGCCAAGCAGCGAAGGTACCACGATCATCCAGAAGAGGCTGCTCATCATCGCCCATATGTCGAGTTCCACATGGGTTCCGATCAGCACGGAGAGAACGCCGGGTACAACAAAAGGGGCCAGCAGCGTATCGATCAGAATGATGGAGAGAGTGAGCGCTGTGTTCCCTTTATAGATGCTCACCCAGATAAAGCTGCTGATCCCCGTCGGGATGACTGCGGCAAGCACAAGGCCGGTGATTGTAAATTCATCCGCATGATAGAGCAGATTCCCGAGCCCGAAGGCAACGAGCGGCATGGCAATATGGAGGATAAAAAGACAGGCGAACAGCGGCAGCGGTTTTTTGAGCACATTCACAAAATCTTTAATGCCAAGGCTGATGCTTCCGGCAAACGTCATAAAAGCAAACAGCCATGGAGACAGAAAAGTGTAGGGAGTAAGCGCACTGCCGCAGAGCACCCCGGTCAGGACACTCAGCGGTGTAATCAGCGGCATCATCCGGTTAAGCTTACGGTTTAGAGCAAGAAGCATGTCAGGACATCCTTTTCCGATAAGTTCTTACTATTATACACCTTTTGAAAAAGAGTGCATGTGATGATGGTTTTCATGCAGATATTTCAACCTGTTCAATTCTTTTACCTTTGAGCCTCCATATCAGCCTGTGGTATAATCGTTTACAACTTATGCCATTTACCAGATGGAAGCAGGAGGAAGGGAATGCAAGAAAGAAGCACGAGAAGGAAGGCGCAGCGCAAAAAAGCACGCAGCCGCAACATGAAGCTTAGCGTAGCGGTTGTGCTTGGCACATGTCTGACCGCTGGAGCTGTCTATGCCGGAACACTGTATTACAAAGCCGACCGGGCGCTTGACCGGATTTCGGCATCGGGAACGGCTCCTGCAGCAACTGCCAGTCCTGCACCGAGCGCACCTGGCGCCTCGCCCGAGGCGGAGATTGTGGAGGAAGAGAATGTCAGCAAACCGCTTACGTTTCTGCTGGCAGGCGTTGACGATAGAAGCGGCAGCGGCGGGACGCTGAATACGGATGTGCTGATGCCCGTTGTCTATGAGCCTGTGAGCAAGAAGCTGTCGATTTTGTCTATCCCCCGTGATATGAAGATTACGAGCAGCGAGCTCGGTGCGCATAAAGCCAACTATTACTACGCCTATTATTCCTCACACCATAAGGGCGAAGAATTAAGCAAAATGAGAGAGCTCTACGGCAATATACTGCAGATGGATATTGATCATATGATTCTGATTAATTTTGCCGCATTCAGCGGCATCGTGGATGAGCTTGGCGGACTGGATATCGATGTGCCGATGGATATGCGGTATGTGGATAATGCAGACGGCACCAACATTAATCTGAAGAAAGGGATGCAGCATTTAAGCGGCAAGGAAGTGCTCGATTTTGTCCGCTACCGCAAGTCCAACCGCGGAACGGCAGAGTCATCCGATTTTTCGCGCAACGAAAGGCAGCAGGAGGTACTCAATCTGATTCTGGGCAAGCTGGATTCCGTAAGCGGAATTGCGAAGTGGGGCGAGATCATCGATATCCTGGGCGACAATATCCGGACGGATATCGGCAAGGACCAGCTGATGAGCTGGATTATGAACTATCCTTCCATGAAGCCTGCAGCCAGTGAGCTGATTACGCTGGAATCCCAGTGGAAAAGTCCATATGTCTATGCGAACGAAGAGGATCTGCAGGAGAAGCTGCAAAAATTACGGGAGCCGCTCGGCCTGCCTCCGCTGGACAAGCGCCAGCTGCTTGATGCTTTTGGAATTGCCGATTAGCAATTTATACTTACATAGGTGCATAAATCATGGACAGGAGTCGAAGGTATGGGCTATCTGGAGGATGTTACGAAGGAGCTGTTCAGCTACAGGCCGGAACTCACCCGGCAGGAGGATTTTGACCGGTTTTGGGCAGAAACGATGGATGAGGCCAAAGCGGTCCCCTTGAATGCCGTCAGGCAAAAAGCGGATTATCCCATCGCACAGGTAAGCGTATATGATATCCGGTTTGACGGGATGGATACCACGCCGGTGCACGGATGGTATATGGTTCCTGACTTTTTAAAGAAAGAAAAGTACCCCTGTCTGATTCATTATCACGGGTTTACCGGAAGCCGGGGAGAGCCGTCGGAATTTATGTACTGGCTGATGATGGGATTCGCCGTTGTCTCCATTGACTGCAGGGAACAGGGCGGGCGGACCGGAAGCCGGGCTCCCTCATCTGATGGGTACTCCATGAACGTAGCCAGTAAAGGCGTCCATAATAAATATGAGTACTACTACCGTTATCAGTATATGGACTGCATGAAGGCGATTGATTTTGCCTGTGCGCAGGCAGAGGTGGACGCTCAGCGGATTGTGCTGGAAGGAGCCAGCCAGGGCGGGGCGCTGACCATGGCGATGGCTGCACTGGATGACAGGCCGGCTGCCGCGCTCGCGGATGTGCCCAGCAACAGCAATCTGGTCAGAAGGATCGACGGCCAGCATGGCGCCTTCGCCGCCGTAGCGGATTATCTGCGCCGGAATCCGCAGGAGCTGGATCACGTCCTGAATGAGCTGAGCTATTTTGACACGATGAACATGGCTGAACGGATTACCTGCAAAGTACTTGCTTCTGTCGGGCTGAAGGATGAAACTTGTCCGCCGGAGATGTATTTTGCCACGTATAACCGGATTGCCGGGGAGAAGGAGATCAACATCTATCCGTTCAACGGCCATGAAGGCGGAGGAGTGTTCCAGACAGAAGCCAAGCTCAGAATGCTGAAGCAATGGTTCCCGGACTGGTTCGTCTGACGGCCGGCTGCTGCCTGTTATTTTATAGTCTGCTATACAGGCAGCTTCGCCGTTGTTGACGTTGGTTACAGGGACAAAGCTTTGTTCGCTGTGGCGACATCGCCTGCGAGCAGCTTGGGAAGGTCATAAGAAGGATAAAGTCCGCGCTCCAGCATAAAGTAGAATACTTTACCATGCAGCGCAATGGCCGCATTTAACTGCTTCTGCAGCGTTTCCCTGAGCCGGGGAGTTGCGGTCTCGGTAATGCCGATGGCATAGCTGCGGACAGCCGTCTTGGCGAAGCCGAGCAGCTGGCCGGCATAGAAAGCAGTCAGATCCATGTCCTTGTCGCTTTTTCTCTGGCCTTGCGGAGCAAGCGGGTAGTACTGGAGCAGTTCCCTCAGATTTTGTTCCACGCTTTGAATGGCCTCGAGGTACAAGGCATGCAGCTGAGGATCTTTGATATCCCCGATCACCATTTTGAACATCATCAGCTGGTTGCTTTGGTAAGCCGTCAGCTCGTGCAGCTCCAGTGTCTCATGCCAGGCCAGATGCGGCTGCTGTCTTTGCGATTCGTAAGTATACAATGTAACCCCTCCTAAACGGTATGCGTTAGCCTATTCAGGGTACCTGCGGGGAGTGCAGCTTTCTGTTATGGAATTTTAATCAGTCGCGGACACAAGCAAACAGCCCGGACAGGTCCGGGCTGTTTGCTGTTTGAGGAAACCTTGTTTATTTGGTCAGCTCGAGCGCTGTTTCCGCTTTTTTATGATCGTGATCGATTTGTTCGTTCAGATCATACGGATGGTACATTTCGTTCTCAATCATGTAAGCGGCAATTTTCTGGTGGGTTTCAATTGCGGTATCCAGCTGCGCTTTGAGCACCTTGTGCACTTTGGGTGTGGCGGTTTCCGTCAGAGCTATGGCATAGGTCCGGACAGCAGACTTGGCGGATAACAGCATGTCTGTGGCAATCGCCAGATCATCCATCGGGGCAATTGCATTGACCAGCATCTCTTTTGTCTTCGTTGTTGACATGAGGGTTGCCTCCTTTATTTTAACAGGGATGATAATTCATCGATGGCTTTGGCAGTGTTCTTAAGATCCTCTTCAATCAGCTTTTTGAGCTTGTCGTCCTTGGCCAGTTCCAGCATGGTTACGGCTTTGGTGGCACAGGATGTTTTGAGAGTCAGCAGCTCATGGACTTCCAGCTTTTCGTGCAGTGCTAATTCTTTAGTAGCCATTATAGAGCACCTCCATGTTTGAATTGGTGTTTTGACTAATTAGTACTTAACCGGTGGCGGGAAAAATAAACAACGGGAGATATCCAAAATCAGCCTGTATGATGTTTCTTGTGGAGCTGCTGCAGATCATACACAGGATCATGTACAGGAAAATATTCAATCCCGACATACCCGTCATAATCCATCTGCTTGATGGCATCAAAGATATAGTCATAATTAAGCTCTCCGAGGTACAGCTCATGGCGACCCGGTGCACCCGCTCCCTGGATATGGCCTACATGATGAATGTTGTTTTGCAGCCGGGTCAGTACATTGCCTTCCATGATCTGAACATGGTACATGTCGTAACAGACCTTAATAAGCGGATGACCGATCTGCTCTACAATGGAAAAAGCCTCATCCGAGGTGTTCAGATACTGGTCTGATAGCTCTTTGTCAATGCTTGTATTCAGCGGCTCAATGGCCGACATGACCCCGTATTCTTCCAGTATGGGTATGGAGGCCTGGAGGCCTTCTATCAGATAGGAGTGCATCTCTTCGCGCGATACCCCTTCCATCACCGTGCCGACCGTATGCACCATTCTCCGGCAGCCCAGTTCACGTGCAGCTTCGGCAGTACCTTTTACTGCATCCAGCGCAGCCTCACGCCGTGACGGGTCGATAAGACTCTCCGGAGTGACTACCACACCCGCAACCTCAATGCCCAGCTCCTGCTGAAGCCGGCGGATCTGCTTCAGATCCTTGTCATGCCAGGACCAGAACTCGATAATGTTCATTCCGTGGGAGTGCAGCTTTTTCATAGCCTCGTAAATTGGAATACTGCCAAACAACGTTTCTGTATTAAAAGACAGCTTCATCGTCCTCATCCTTTCATCGGGTATGTCTGAGAGCGGAGTATATAATACTGCCTTTACCCGGCCGGGAGAGAAACTAACATCTTACATTGAGATACATTAAATCCAATATTTTGTGTTTCGTTCTCTACGGCTAGGGTAAAGTAAGAGTGCAACACATTACTCAATACCCGAAAAGGAGCGAATTCGAAATGGCACAGAACAACCAGAATGGAAAGATGAGCCGCGAAGAAGCGGGACGTAAGGGTGGAGAAGCCACGGCACAGAATCAGGACCGTGAATTTTTCCAGGAGATTGGCAGAAAAGGCGGAGAAGCGACAGCAGATTCTCATGACCGTGAGTTCTACCAGGAAATTGGAGAAAAAGGCGGAGAGGCCCGGGGAAGCAGCTCCGGAGGCAGCTCGGATAACGGCAAAATGAGCCGTGAGGAAGCAGGTCGCAAGGGCGGAGAGGCCCGTTCCCGTCAACGTGATAACTGACAACTGCATACGCAACTTATAAAAGAACAGACAAGACGGCCAGGCCCTCACAAGAGGTGCCTGGCCTTTTTATGTTCAAGCAGAACCGTTACCCGGCCACCCTCCGTTGTCAGCTTACCCTGCGGGCTGGCTTACCTTGGTTGATTTGGGTAAATATTAGCCTGATTTGACAATGTTTCCGCTGGACTTACACATGGTACGATAAGAGAAGTAAGCGGATTCAGACAAGCACAAGGAGGAGCCTTTGCCATGAAGGAATTTAATCATCTTAGGGCTGCGGCAGCCGATAACGGTTACGGGGCCTGGCTGAGCTATCCGGCGCTGCCGGGCGGAAGCCTGCATGATCAATATGTGAAATGGTGCGCCAGCGTCAAGGCGGATGACAGCCATATAACAATTCAGGCTGCGCTTAAGGAATGCCGGAGAGGTATCGAGGCGATGCTGGGCATTAAAGTGCAGGAGGATGCGGGAGGCCCTTGCATTGCCATTGGCACTTTTGAAGGCGGCAATGCGCAGGTCAGCCGCGTGTTCGATCAGGAAACCCGGGCCAAAGCAGGACCTGAGGGCTTTGCTATCCGTACCAGTGAAGCGGAGGGCTGTATTGCCGTCGGAGCCGCAGCACCGGCAGGTGTGCTCTACGGTGTTTTCCATCTGCTGCGCATGATGGGAACTATGCAGAGTATCGAAAGGCTGGATGAAGTGGTTCATCCGGTGAACGGGCTGCGGATGATCAATCACTGGGATAATTTTGACGGCAGTGTGGAGCGGGGATACGCCGGAAGGTCTTTCTTCTATGACAATCATTCCTTTATTGAAGATATGGACCGTATCCGCGATTACGCCCGGCTGATGTCCTCGACCGGTATCAATGCTATCGCCATTAATAATGTGAACGTGCACGCTCTTGAGACGAAGTTCATCTCAGAGCGATATCTGCCGGACGTGGCCAGAATTGCCGGTGTGTTCAGGGAGTATGGCATCAGGCTTTTTCTAAGTGTGAATTTTGCCGGACCGGTGACGGAGGGGGACACAGAGACGGCCGATCCGCTGGATCCCGGCGTGCGTAAGTGGTGGCAGAACAAGGCCGCTCAGATCTGCGCGGCGATTCCCGACTTTGGCGGATTTGTGGTCAAGGCCGATTCGGAGAACCGTCCCGGTCCGTTCACTTATGGCCGGGATCATGCCGACGGTGCCAACATGCTGGCGGAAGCGCTTGAGCCGTATGGCGGAATCGTGATCTGGCGCTGCTTCGTCTACAACTGCAAGCAGGACTGGCGCGACCGCAAAACGGACCGGGCCAGAGCCGCGTATGACCATTTCAAGCCGCTCGACGGCAAATTCAAAGACAATGTCATTCTGCAGATCAAGAACGGGCCGATGGATTTTCAGGTCAGGGAGCCTGTGTCTCCGCTGTTCGGGGCTCTTACGGAGACCAACCAGATTATTGAATTCCAGATTGCCCAGGAATATACCGGACAACAGCGCCACGTCTGTTATCTGGTTCCGCAATGGAAAGAAGTGCTGGAGTTCAATACTTACGCAAAAGGCGAAGCCTCACCGGTTAAAGATATCGTTAATGGCTCAACATGGGGCAACCGCTACAGCGGTATTGCTGCCGTGTCCAACACCGGCAATGATATGAACTGGACCGGCCATCTGCTGGCCCAGGCCAATCTCTACGGCTACGGAAGACTGGCCTGGAATCCGCAGCTGAGTGCCGAGGAGATTGCCGCAGAATGGATTTCTTTGACCTTCGGGACAGATGCTGCAGTGGCGGATGTAACCAGCCGGATTCTTATGAATTCCTGGAACATCTATGAATCTTACACCTCACCGCTCGGCGTCGGCTGGATGATTAACCCGGAGCACCATTACGGGCCGAATGTCGACGGTTATGAATATTCCCAGTGGGGCACCTACCATTATGCTGACCGCCTTGGAATCGGTGTCGACCGCAGCGTGAAGACCGGTACAGGATACAGCGCCCAGTATATAGGCAGAAATGCGGAGATGTATGATTCGCTCAGCGAATGTCCGGATGAGCTGCTGCTGTTCTTCCATCATGTTCCGTACACCCATATTCTCCGTTCCGGAAAAACCGTAATCCAGCATATTTACGATACCCACTTTGAGGGGGCGGAACGCGCGGCAGGACTGTTATCCTCCTGGAGCACCCTGAAGGGGATGATCCCTGAAGGCCTTTACATCCAGGTGGAAGAGCGTCTGCAGGAGCAGGCCGCGCATGCCAAAGAATGGCGTGACATCATTAATACGTATTTTTACCGCAAGAGCGGAATTGAGGACCAGCACAGCCGGCTCATTTACTGAAGCGGGACAGGAGTGGTAACGATGGTTACTTTCGGGGATATCATAGAGCTGCTTAAGGCGGGGGCCGGTCCGGCTGACCACACGGTGGATAAGCTTGAATCCGGAGAGTATAACACTGGGGTAAAAGGGATTGTCACTGCATTTTCGGCTTCCCAGTATGTTATTGAGCAGGCCATCGCTTTGGGTGCCAACCTCATTATTACGCATGAGGGCGTATATTACAGTCATCAGGATCAGCGGGAAGGACTCAGGCATGACCCGGTGTATCAGCAGAAAAGCACTCTGGTTAAAAATTCGGGACTGGGAATCTACCGCCACCACGATGCAGTGCACCGATATGCTCCGGATGGAATTATGGAGGGGCTCCTCCGGGAGCTGGACTGGCAGCGGTATGTGACCGAGCACCGTCCGGCGGTTTCGATTCTTACGATTCCGGCTGCGGGGGCTGGAGAAATCGCGGATGATCTGAAAACCCGGCTTGGAATTTCCTATGTACGCGCAGCGGGAAACCTGTCGGCATTATGCGTGAAAGTCGGAGTGCTGGTCGGTTACAGAGGCGGGGGAGCCATGACTATCCCTCTGTATGAACGGGATTCCCTTGATCTGATTATTGCCGGGGAAGGCCCGGAATGGGAGACTCCGGAGTATATCAGGGATGCGGTTCATCAGGGAAGGGATAAGGCGCTGATCCTGCTGGGGCATGCGGAGAGCGAGGCCCCCGGGATGAAGCTTGCGGCGGAACGGCTCGCTGCCCGGCTTCCGGGTGTGCCAGTCCATTTTATTAAAGAAGCCCCGGTACTGCAGATTGTGTAATCTCCATACTGGCTCTTATTAACGGGAGGAAGCTTGCGGATATGAGTGTAAACAGGAAATGGAACGCCGGCTGGCAGTTCAGCAGACAACCGCTGGGTACCGGACTGGCTGAAGCTGAAGCGGAACCAGAATGGATGCCGGTTAGCCTGCCGCATGACTGGCTGATCTATAACACCCAGAATCTCTATGAGGACGGGGAAGGCTGGTACCGTAAAAATCTGACTTTTGCAGAGGTTCCGGAAGACCGCTGTATCTCCCTAAGGTTTGAAGGCGTATACATGAATTCTTCCTTATACGTTAACGGACAGCTGGCAGGCGAGTGGAAATACGGCTACTCCACCTTTGAGTTTGAGATCACACCTTTTCTGACTGCCGGGGACAACGAAATTGTAATGCGTGTCATCCATGAATCGCCTAATTCCCGCTGGTACTCGGGCGCCGGCATCTACCGCTCTGTGTGGCTCAAAACTTACCCGAAGAGTCATATCGTGCCGGACGGCATTTATATAGCAGCCCGGCCGGCGGACGGTGACTGGTGGAACGTTGATGTGGACTGTGAACTGGAGCTTGAAGAAGGGCTGGCTATGGAAGGGGTGAAGCTCCGTCATACGATTCTGGATGCAGCGGGGTTTGCCGTAGAAGCGGGAGAAAACACAGTTTCTGTGAACAGCGCCAGCGGTACTGTGTATGAACACATCCGTCTGAAGGTAAAACATCCTTTACTGTGGGATATCCATCATCCCAGTCTTTATACGCTCAGGACAGAACTGCTGGTACAGAATGAGGTGACTGAAGAGCAGGAACAGACCTTCGGTTTCCGGACGGTGGAGCTGGATCCCCAGCGGGGATTTTTCCTGAACGGCCGCCGCCTCAAGCTTAACGGCGTATGCCAGCATCATGATCTCGGCTGCCTGGGGGCTGCGGTGAACAAGGCTGCACTGCGCCGCCAGATCGTCCTGCTGCAGGAGATGGGCGTCAACGCCATCCGTACCGCGCATAATATGCCTGCTGTGGAGTTTATGGAGCTGGCGGATGAAATGGGCGTGCTGGTTGTGTCGGAGGCCTTTGACATGTGGGAACGGTCCAAGACCCCGTATGACTACGCCCGCTTCTTCCCGGCATGGTGGAAGCGTGATGTCGCCAGCTGGGTACGCCGGGACCGGAACTGCCCCAGCCTGATCATGTGGAGTATCGGCAATGAGATCTATGATACTCATGCAGACAGCCGCGGCCAGGAGGTAACAGCCATGCTGCAGGAGGAAGTGCTTGCACATGATCCCCTGGGCAACGGTTTTGTCACCATCGGGTCAAACTATATGCCATGGGAGAATGCCCGGAAATGTGCTGAACTTGTCAAGGCAGCCGGCTATAACTACGGCGAGAAATATTATGACCGCCATCATCAGGAGCACCCTGACTGGATCATCTACGGCAGTGAGACCTGCTCAACGGTACAGAGCCGGGGGGTGTACCACTTCCCGCTGGCCCAGCCGGTGCTGGCAGATGATGACCAGCAGTGCTCCTCCCTCGGCAACAGCTCGACCAGCTGGGGGTCCAGAAGCACGGAAGCCTGCATTATTGCCGACAGGGACGCAGCCTATTCACTGGGCCAGTTTATCTGGACCGGCTTTGATTATATCGGCGAACCGACACCGTATTTCACCAAGAACGCTTACTTCGGCCAACTGGACACGGCGGGGTTCCCCAAAGACTCCTATTATATTTATCAGGCGGAATGGACGGATTACCGGATTACGCCGATGGTGCATATTTTTCCTTACTGGGACTTCTCGGAGGGCCAGCTGATTGATGTCCGCGTGACTTCCAATGCGCCGCGGATCGAGCTGTTCTTCAATGATGTGTCCCAGGGGACGTATGAGATTGACCATGCACACGGCCATAAGCTGCTGGGAGAATGGCAGCTGCCCTATGCAACGGGCGAGCTCCGCGCCGTTGCCTATGATGATCAGGGCGAAGTTATTGCTGAGGACCGGCAGTGCTCCTTCAGCGATGCCGCGGCGCTGCTTCTTACTCCGGATAAGCAAGAATTAACAGCTGACGGTGAGGATCTGATCTTTGTAACGGTCACGGCGGCCGATAGCAAGGGGCGTCCGGTGAACAACGCGAACAACCGTGTCCGCCTGAGCATTGAGGGACCCGGACGGCTGGTCGGTCTTGATAACGGTGACAGCACCGATTATGATCCTTACAAAGGGGTGAGCCGCCGGATGTTCAGCGGCAGGCTGCTCGCCGTCATTGCTGCCACACGGGAGGCCGGGACCCTTAAGGTGCAGGCAACTTCCCCCGGCATGGCTGCTGCCGTGCTTATATTGAGTTCCGCTGCTCCGGCAGCCGGCAAGGAGCCGGAGGAAGAACACTGCCTCTATGCAGACTGTCCGCTGGAGGCACGACAGGAACCGGAAGAAATCCTAAGCGTGCGTGACACGGAAATTCCTGTGCGCAAGCTGGAAATCATCACTCCTGAAGGCAGTGTGCTGTCGCCGGAGCGGCCTGTGCTTCCTGTGCGAGTGAGGCTGCACCCGGAGAACGCCACCTTCCGCGAAGCAGAGTGGCGGATTACCAATGCCGCAGGGGTGGATGCCAATATCGCTGTAATTCAGGGGAACGGCCATGAGGCTGTGATCAGCGCGCTGGGTGACGGAGAGGTCTATATCCGCTGCGGCACGGCTAACGGCGCGGATGGTATCCGGCTCTACTCGCAGATGCAGCTGAAGCTGACCGGTTTCGGGCAGGCTAATCTGGATCCTTACGGATTCATCTCCGCAGCTTACCACAGCAGCGCCAGCATAAATTTGACCAATGGCAATGAACGCGGTGCCGCTACGGCCCGGGAAGGGGAGAGCCTGATCGTATTCGAACGGGTGGATTTCGGGAGCTACGGCTCGGATGAAATCATTCTTCCGGTTTTCTCGCTCGACAGCGAAGCGTTCCCGGTCGAGATCTGGGAGGGGATACCCGGTAACCCGGATGCGCAGCTGCTGGCAGCAGTAACCTACCGGAAAGAGACACAATGGAACGTCTATCAGGAGGAGAAATATAAGCTGCCTAAGCGCCTTACAGGTATCACCTCCTTGTCCTTCGTCCTGCGGAGAAAGATTCATCTCAAGGGCTTCCGGTTTGTAAAGCTCCATAAGGCTTACGGGCGGCTTCATGCCCTGGAGAGCAGCAGGATCTATGGGGATACCTTTATCCGTACAGAGACGGCGGTTGAAGGAATCGGCAACAATGTCTCCCTTGTCTTTGATGAAATGGACTTTGGGGAACAGGGAAGCTCGCGGATTGTGATCTGCGGCCGTTCACCGCTTGCGAACAGCACGCTGCACCTTCTGTTCAGCGGACCTGATGGGGAGTCCAGGCAGCTCATTGAATTTGCCGGTGCTGAGGATTATGTAGAGCGGGCGTTTTCACTTGAGCCGGCGGGCGGAAGCTGTACGGTGACGTTTTTGTTTCTCCCGGGCACCCGGTTTGATTTCCGCTGGTTCCGGTTTGAACCCTGACCTTATGGAAAGACGGATTGTTTCATTCCGGATGGCAAGGGTAAAGTAAGAGTGCAACCAAAAAATTCAATACCCGAAAAGGAGCGAATTCGAAATGGCACAGAACAACGAGAACAACAAGATGAGCCGCGAAGAAGCGGGACGTAAGGGTGGAGAAGCCACAGCAAGGAATCATGACCGTGAATTCTACCAGGAAATTGGTGAAAAAGGCGGAGAAGCCCGCGGGCATCAGCGCAGCAATTCCGGAGGCGGCTCGGATGACGGCAAAATGAGCCGTGAAGAGGCGGGGCGCAAAGGCGGAGAAGCCAGGGCACGCCAGCGTGATAACTGACAACAGCATATAATCAGGCAACAATAAATAACATTACAAACAGGCCAGGCGCCTCTGAAGAGGGCCTGACCTGTTTGTGTTTGTTATGCAATATGAAGCTGCAGCGTATTCCTGTAACTCAGAAGCGATTCTTCAATAATTAACTGAAGAAAGGCAGAATCGGTGTCAGACAATAAGGCTTCTGCATATGCCCAGGCGTTTTGTTCGATTCTCAGCCTGATTTCGGCTTCTTCCCGCTGGCTCACCGGTCTCTCAAGTGCGTCGGCCAGTTGTACAAGCTCTGTATCCTCGGAATGCCCGAGCTCATGAGCCAAAATAACAGCGATATATTCCTTCAGCCGGTCCGTGGATCCGAACAGCGTACAGCATTGCCTGATAATCTCTTCTTTATATAAATAAACGGTATGACTGCCCATATGATATTTACCGCCGACCAGCCGGTTGTCCCGGAAACGCGGTTCGATTCTCACCGTCACCTTGCAGCCCGAACGGGTCAGCAGTTCTGTAACGGTCTGGTCAAATAATTCATCCTCCAGCTTGCTTCAACCTGCCTTTATTGAAAAATTATAGATTTATTTTAAGGTAAAATTTTAAGTAAGACCAGAGGGTTCAATCAAAAAAAGGATACCGCAACAACCAATTGTCAAAGAACGGACAAGGAATGACTAATTCTTATAATAATACGTGCTGCCCCCGTCAATACATACCGGCTTGTTGTCTACAGATACCCACACGCCGGTTGCGGAAGGGTTGCGGATCACGGTATGATCGGCACTCATTTTCAACGAACGTACTGCTGTCACATAATCCATGATTTCAAGATTCGTTGCGTACCATATATCGGGATGTCCTCCGGCCTTGCGGCAAAAGCTCTCTATGAGCTCCCAGTTGTTATCCTGCTCGAACTCGTAGCTGTGGCCCCAGATATAACAGAGGCTGAATTTCTGCAAAGAAGGCCTGGTGGTAAACTGTTCCCACACCTGATCCATATCCTCATTATGGTGGCAGGTCGGATGCCATTCCATGAAATCGGGAGGGACATCAAACTGCCTGGTGGATATAACGGTCCGGCTGTATTCGATACCAACAGATTGAAGCGGCGGGATGATCGCCCGGGAATATACACCGTAGGGATACGACATGCCGCGGACCGGATAATCTACAAGGGTCTCCAGCCGTCTGCGGTCTTCCAACAGTTCATTGATGACCATAGGCAGTGGAAGAGTGTCCAGAAACGGATGGGTGACCGAATGTGCAGAGATTTCATGGTGACGCGCAATGCCCCGTACATCATCATCGCTGAGGAAACCCGGTGTATTCAGTGTAGAGCTGTTGAGGTGAAAGGTTCCTTTAATTCCATACTTGTCAAAAATACCAGCCAGACGCACATCATGCTTCTGGCCGTCGTCATAGCTCATCGTGAGCGCTTTGGGCTTGCCGCCCGGGAACAAATTGAAATGCAGCTTCAACTGTATCACTCCATTATATTCTTTTCCCATATATTATATCATCCCGGCCAGTACTTTGATGTGACAGCGACGTGAGTAACCCTTCAAGGTTTATTGACGGCCAAGAATATGATATCTTTAATAGGTTGAATATTTAAAACTATCTATTCTGCACGAATTACAACATGACAACCAGAGGGGACAATTGACACTATGCTAAAAACAGAGTTCATCGATGTATTGTCGGTCGTATCGAAAAAGCTGTATGATTCGGCAGCCAATGTCATGGATACGGCAAGCAGGCTGATTCCGGCTAACACTTTCTGTATAGCGAATCTAGACAGTCTCTCTACCAAGGTTATTAAATCTTTCAACCGTGACAAGGTGATTCTGGATGAAGGGCTTGTGGTGGACAATGAGGAGTCATACTGCGCGCTCGTTACCGAGCATGCCCAGGGCCCGCTTGTCATCGATAACAATCTGACTCACCCGTTGACCAAGGACATGGACGCGACGCAGTTTGTGGGCGGCTGTTCATTTATTGGTGTTCCGATCCGTAATGAAAAAGGCGAGTTCTACGGTTCCCTGTGCTCGTTTGACCAGGATTTTTACCAGTACAGGCAGAGCGATATGGACCTGCTTGTGTCGTTATCAAGCTTTTTTACAGTCCTGCTGGAAATGGAAGCTACGCTTCAGCAGCTGAAGACTGCAGAAGAAACTGCCGTTAATGTGCTTGAAGACAAAAAGAATCTGCTGGCCGTGCTCAGCCATGAGATCCGCACCCCGATGAACGGTGTCATTGGAATGACCAGCCTGCTGCAGGCCACCGAGCTTACCGAAGAACAGGCAGAATATGTCGATTTCATTGAGCAAAGCGGCAATAATCTGCTGCAGATGATGAATCAGATTCTGGACTACTCCAAAATGGAAGCCGGAACGATGACTGTTGATCACAAGCCGTTTAAAATCCGCGATGTTGTAGGGCATGTCCTGCAGTTATTTTCTCTTGAAGCAGAGAAGAAAGGGCTGAAGCTGTACTCTGTGTCCGCCGGAGACCCGGATCTTACACTGATGGGTGACAGCAATAAAATTATCCAGATCCTGACCAATTTGATTGGAAACGCGCTTAAATTCACCTCCCATGGGGAAGTATGCCTGGCGGTTCACACCACTCCGGGCCAGGAGGGCCGGATGATTGTCTCCTTTGAAGTCAGGGATACGGGGATCGGTCTGCCTGTTGAGCAAAAAGACCGCCTGTTCCGCTCCTTTTCACAAATTCATGATAAAATGACTCCGGGAAAATACGGCGGCGCCGGTTTGGGGCTCTCCATCTGCAAACAGCTGTCCGAACTGATGAACGGCAGAGTATGGCTGAAGGAGACCAGTGCAGCAGGCAGCTGCTTTGTGTTTGCACTTCCTTGCGCCATCGCTTAACCGAAGGATATGTTCGGGCCTCACCATATTCAGACTCCTGTTCAGGCCTGTCCATCGGCGGGCTCTGGAGAGGAGTCTTTGTATAAAGACAATATTCTATAATAAAAGCGGGGAATTACAATGAACACATCCGAATTTCAGCAGTATGTACGGGAGTTTAGCGAGCTCAAAGGCTTTGACACAAGCACGATTGAGCAAAGGATGCTGTACCTGATGACAGAGGTCGGCGAATTGTCCAAAGAGGTGCTGTCCGTATCGTTCCACCCGGATGCCGAAAAGAAAGAGAACCTGGGATATGAAATGTATGATGTGGTCTGGAACATTTTTGATCTGGCCAATAAGCTCGGGATTGATCTGGATCAGGCTTTCCGGCGCAAGCGGGAGATCAATGACAACCGGACCTGGGAATAAAATTTACTTAATAAAAAATGCCCCGGAGCCGTCAAGCCCCAGGACATTTCTATAATTAATAAGACAGGGATTACATAGCAGCAATCTGCTTATCCGCACTGCGGCCGGGAATCCTTTTGCCCGGTAAAAAGTGAATGCTGCGGATATAACGGATCGTCCGGCTCTGTGCCCGCATGATGACAGAGTGAGTCTCGGCGCGGTCCTTGCCCAGAAAGCGGACGCCGCTGAGAAATTCGCCGGAAGTGACACCGGTAGCGGCAAAAATGACGTCTCCGGTGCCGACCATATCGTCCATAGTCAGCACGCCCATCGGATTCTCAATGCCCATCAGCAGGCAGCGCTGCATTTCAAAAGGCCCCTCAGGCAGCAGCTTGCCCTGCATTTCCCCGCCAAGGCATTTCAGTGCGGCTGCAGCCAGCACGCCTTCCGGCGCCCCGCCCGAGCCCATATACAAATCAACCTCATTATCCGGCAGTGCAGCCGCAATCGCCCCCGCCACATCTCCATGTCCCAGCAGCTTGATCCGGACCCCGGCGGCACGCAGTCTGGCGATCAGATCACTATGCCGTTCACGGTCGAGAACCATGACTGTAAGCTCGGACAAGGATTTGCCGCTGAAGTGGCTGGCCTTCTGGAGGGTAACCTCCACAGGGTCCTCAATATGCAGCTTGCCCGCCAATTCAGGACCGCAGGCCAGCTTTTCCATGTAGATATCGGGAGCATGTAGCAGGTTGCCCTTGTCGGCAATCGCAATTACGGATTGGGCATTATCCAGACCGGAAGCCACAACTTCTGTTCCCTCCAGCGGATCTACCGCAACATCAACAAGCGGACCGTCAGCATTTCCGACCTGTTCCCCGATATAAAGCATAGGCGCGTCATCCATCTCTCCTTCACCAATGACCACCGTACCGTTAATGGATACAGAATCGAACATGGAGCGTATGGCAGCTGTAGCGGCATCGTCCGCCGCATGTTTATCGCCCCGGCCAATCCACCGGGCTGAAGCCAAAGCGCCCAGTTCTGTTACACGTACAATCTCAAGAGCTAATTCGCGTTCCATATGTTTTCCCTCCAGTTCGGTGATTGTGTATCTGTAATCCGCAGGCTTAAGCGGAGTAATCCGAGATATGCCCCATAATAATTCCTGCGGTCTCTTCAATGGCTTTGTTCGAGATATCAATGACAGGACAGCCTAACTTCGCATATAACGCTTCAGCGTATTCCGTTTCCTCCCTGATCCGTTCAAGGCTGGAATACTGGGATACAGCAGGCAGCCCAAGCGCTTTGAGGCGCTCACAGCGGATGCTCAGCATATCCTCCGGTTTCATGGTGAGCCCGATAATCCGGCCTGCCGGCAGATGCATCAGCTGCTCCGGCGGACTGATCTCCGGAACCACCGGGAAGTTCACTACCTTAAGGCCGCGGTGGGCCAGAAAAATGCTGAGCGGAGTTTTGGAAGTGCGCGACATTCCCAGCAGGACAATATCCGCTTTGGACATGGCTCCGAGATCCCGCCCGTCGTCACTGGCGACGGTGAATTCGATGGCTTCCATCCGCCGGAAATATTTATCATCCATCTGATGCAGAAGTCCGGGCCGCGCCTGCGGCGCATCGTCGAAGGTATCGATAAAGGCCTGCATCATCGGGCCCATAATGTCCACAATCCGCAGATCGAGACGTACGGCTTCCTCGCGGATCATCTCCCTGAGCTCAGGCTGGACCAGCGTATAGGCGACAAAGCCGGGCAGCTCTGCTGTTTCTTCCATCAGCTTGCGGAGCTCGTCTTCATGCCGCACATTGCCGTAACGTCTAATCGTGACATGCTGGTTCTGGAACTGGTGTATAACGGCCTGGACGACAGCCTCCGCCGTATCGCCGATTGAATCCGAGCAGATTGTAATATAATGTGAAGATTGCTGCATACGCTTCAAATCCTCCTGTTATCCTTTGGTTTCAAGTTCATGTTCGAGGAGAAGTTTTACAATCGAAGTTTTCGTCAATCGGCCGATGACCTCCAGTTTGGGAATGGCATCTTCATTAGAGACAGGAACGACTACCGGCAAACTGTCTACCTCATGAAAAATCATTTTATGCGCGGCTTCCAGCACAGACTCCTCAGGTGAGACAGTGACCACTTTGGGCTGGCGGGTCATCACCATGCTTACCGGCATGGAGACAGCTCCGGGATTGCCCAGCGTCACTTTCAGGAAATCCTTGCGCGAGGCCACGCCGGCCAGCTTGCCGTCAGCATCACATATAATCAGCGTGCCGACATCCTGCAGGAACAGGGTAACCACTGCATCCTGAATGGTGGAGGTCTCGCGGATAATTACCGGAATGCTCTGAATATCGCTAACCCTGGTCTCCTGCAGCAGATGGCTGCCGCCTTTGCGTTCTGCCGCCTTTTTGCCGGGAAAATAACCGACCTTCGGTTTGGCATCAATATACTCCAGCATCACCAGGACAGAGAGGTCGTTGCGGATGGTGGTCCGGCTTGTCTTCAGGCTCTCCGCAATTTGTTCCCCGGTGATCGGCGCATTTTTCTTGACCAAATCAATTATTTGCAGTTGGCGTGATGTCAGTTCAATCACTCGTTCACTCTACTTTCTGATGTATGCTGTATAGAAAAGAATCTCCCGAAACAGGCGCCTCCTTTCCGGAATACACTCCGATGGAATAAATCACCTTTGTTGTTTTATATAATACGTAATATTAAATCATTTTGCAACATATAGTACGTCATAAATGAAAAAAAGTTGAACGATCAGGGCTATCTGGCGGATATAATGTGTACTAAAGCTGAAATTTACCTTCGAAGTGGCACATTATACTCGGTTTTTCGAGTACATTGGGAGCATTTACCTTCGGAGAGGCACATTATACTCGGTTTTTCGAGTACATAGGGCCCGTTTATCTTCGAAGTGGCACATTATACTTGGTTTTTCGAGTACAAACGAAGACAACAAAAAACAAAGCAGCGTTCCCGCTAAGGGGAACTGCTGCTTTGCTGATTTTTATTACCTGGCTTGCTTGCAATGCTTACTCACTGCGCAAAGCAATGACCGGGTCTTTCTTGGCTGCAAACTTGGCGGGGATAAAGCCGCCCAGCATGGTCAGCGCTACACTGATGATGACCAGGAACAGGGCATGCAGCGGATTTAACTGGGCGACATCCGATAGATCCGTCATGGATTTCAGAATGATGTTAATAGGAATGGTCAGCAGGTAGGCAATTCCGATGCCAAGCACTCCCGAGAGTGTCCCGATAATGCCGGTCTCTGCATTAAATACCCGTGTGATATCCTTTTTGCGTGCACCGAGGGCACGGAGGACACCGATTTCCTTCGTCCGTTCCAGTACGGAAATGTAGGTGATGATTCCGATCATGATGAGCGATACGACCAGCGAGATGGAGGCGAAGGCAATCAGCACCATCGTAATCCCGTCCATAATCCCGCTGGAAAGGCTGGTGACCATGGCTGCCAGATCCGTATACACGACCATTTCTTCACCGCTATGAGTTTCATTCCATTCGTCCAGGTACTGGACAATACTTTCCTTCGCCCCAAAGTCCTTAGGGTAGAGTGAGATGGAGGCCGGAGTGGCTGCTGCACCAAGAGCAGCGAGTGCTTCTTCTTGTGAGAATGCTTCGGCCGGATCGGTGCTGGAGCTTGAGCCCATTCCCATGCCCATCCCCATGCCCATACCGCCGATCATCCCGAACCCGTCCAGCTGCGAGAAGGCCATACCGGTCAATACATTGGACTGGTCCTGCTGCTGTTGAGCCTTAACAATCTCCGAATTTTGCGCATTGGCGATAAAGCTCTCAGCCAGGCTGTCCGAGTAGGCAATGCCTGCAGACATCGTTGACATCGGCGAGTCCTGCTGCTTGCGGATAATACCGGTAATAGTCAGCGTTACAGCCTGGCCGCTATTATACATCTCATTAAGGTTGGCTGCGCTGCCGTTCCGCTGGAACAAGCCGTCTGTCGTCTGCACGTAGTAATCATCGTTATAAATCAGCTTGAACTCCCGGCCGATAATATTATCAAAGCTTACCTTGTCCGCGTTAAAATCCAGACCGAGCGCTTCCACGATACTCTTGTTCATCCGGTTATATTCATCCACAACCATTACGAGATCGGTCGGCTGTTCCGGCAGGCTGCCGGCGAGCAGATCGTAATAATCCGCCAGGTAGCTGCCTTCAGTACCAGCCGGCTTATCCGGGTAAGTGGTGAAGTTCAGGCTTGCTGTATCGACAGGGACAGCCGTTTCCCCATCGGATCGCAGAATGTTCATGTTCACCTTGCGGCTGTAAGAGACACCATCGAGCAGGGAAGCATCAATATCGTCCAGATATTTCAGATACTCATCACTGAGATTATTGGTGTGAAGAATCGTATTGGCCATCGGATCATAAGGGTAAATTTCCCCTTCACCCGTGAACTCGGTCCAATCGTCATCCGCCACATCCGCTGAAGGCTGGGACGATAAGTCGATATTGGCCGCTGTTTCGCTGATGGTGACCGGGAAATTGGACAATGCGCCGGATTCGTAGCTGCTGATCTGCTTGTCGAACCCGTTCGACAAGGAGAGAATCAGTGCAATCCCGATAATGCCGATGCTTGAGGCGAAGGCGGTCAGTGCGGTTCTCCATTTTTTGGTCGAGATATTTTTGCCGGATAATTTGAGCGCGGTAAAATAGCTCATCGCTGTCTTTTTCAGCTGATAATTGGCATTCTCTTTCACTTCTCCGGGAGGGTTGCTGTCCGAGATGATGTTACCGTCCCTGAACTGGACAATCCGGTCTGCGTAAGCCTCTGCCAGCTCCGGGTTATGGGTGACCATGACGACGAGCTTGTCTTTGGCAATTTCCTTGATCAGCTCCATAATCTGCTCGCTGGTTACCGTATCAAGCGCACCGGTCGGCTCATCGGCCAGAATAATGTCAGGATCATTGGCCAGCGCACGGGCAATCGCCACACGCTGCATCTGTCCGCCGGACAGCTGGCCCGGTTTTTTATGGATATGGTCCTTCAGACCGACCTTTTCCAGCACCTCAATAGCTTTCCGGCGTTTGACATCAGCACTTACCCCGCTTAAGGTCATGCCCATCTCTACATTGTCTGTAATGCTTAAATGCGAAATCAGGTTATAGCTCTGAAAAATAAAGCCCACGCTGTTGTTGCGGTAAGCATCCCAGTCGCTGTCCTTAAAATGCTTGGTGGAGGTACCGTTAATGATCAGATCACCGCTGTCATATTGGTCGAGTCCGCCGATCAGGTTGAGGCAGGTTGTTTTACCGGAACCGCTGGGGCCGAGAATCGCGACAAATTCATTTTTACGGAAATCAAGACTTACATTGTTGAGCGCAGTCTGGGTAAAACTGCCGGTGGTGTAGCTTTTGGAGATATTCCTCAGTTGCAGCATACAGTTAACTCATCCTCTCTTATCCCTTGCATCTCTGTGTTTGTGCAAAGCGTAACATACTTTTATAAACTGAACATCAACTCCGCAGATCCGCCCGCCATGAAGCTGTATATACATAGTAAGTGATACGCTCCCCGGCTTGTAATGGGTTCATAAAAATAATTGTGAAAGCAACTGAACGATCTCCCGGAGCTAATCGTATTATGGTTAATTGTTAACAGTATGGGAGAGGTGACGGGGATGCTAACCATCAGAAATTTTTCAAAAAGTTATAAAGGCGGCAAAAAAGCAGTACATAACCTGAACTTGGTAGTCGAACGGGGCGATATTTACGGTTTCATCGGACATAACGGGGCAGGCAAAACGACGACGATCCGCTCGGTGGTGGGAGTGCTTGATTTTGAAGAGGGCGAGATTGAGATTGACGGCATTTCGATGAAAAAAGACCCGCTGGCCTGCAAGTCGCGTATCGCCTATATTCCTGACAACCCCGATTTGTACGACCATCTTACGGGGATCCAGTACCTCAATTTCATCGGTGACCTGTTTGGCGTAACCAAAGGTGACCGCGAGCAGCTTATCCAAAAATACAGCGGCGCTTTTCAGCTGACCCCGCATCTGGGTGACATGATCTCCGCCTATTCCCACGGCATGAAGCAAAAGCTGGCAATCATCGCTGCGCTTATTCATAAGCCGAAGCTGCTGGTACTGGACGAACCCTTTGTCGGCCTTGATCCCAAAGCAGCACATACCTTAAAAACCATTATGGCGGAGGTATGCAGGGAGGGCAGCGCGATTTTCTTTTCGACACATGTGCTGGATACGGCAGAAAAGCTGTGCAACAAGATTGCAATTATTAAGGCGGGCAAGCTGATTGCCGAGGGCAGAACAGAGGACGTGAAAGGCAAGAACAGTCTCGAGGACGTATTTATGGAGCTGATCGAACATGATTAATATCTGGAGATTAACGAAGCTGCAGCTGCTCTCCACCTTTGGGCTGAACAAAGCGCTGCATACTAAAGATGCCAGGGAACGCCGCAAAGGTCTGTTTGTGAGTACCGCTATTGCCATTGGTGTGCTGCTGATTGCCGTCTTTTCCTTCATGTACAGCTATGGCATGGCGGTGGCGTTTGAGCAAATGGGGCGGATGGACCTGCTGCTGGCGATTATGATGGCCGTTACCTCACTGGTTGGCTTCTTCACAACGGTCTATAAGGCAGGCGGCGTTCTTTTCAGCTATAAGGACTATGATCTGCTGATGTCGCTGCCGGTCAAGAGCAGTCATGTGGTGGCAAGCCGGGTGCTGCAGCTGTATGTGCTGAATTTATTTTTTACAAGTATGGTGATGCTGCCGGCAGGTGCGGTATATGCGTTAAAAGTGCAGCCGGAAGTGTACTATTACCTGCTGTTTCTCCCGGCCCTCCTGTGCATTCCGTTCATCCCGATTATTGCGGCCACGGTAATTGGCGCTCTGATCAGCTGGATTTCCTCGCGGTTCAGAGCCAGTAAAATGATCAACCTGGTGCTGACCCTGGCTTTCGTTGTCGCCCTGATTGTAGGTTCATTCACACTGCAGGGTAACGAACAGGAGCTTGCCGATCTGGAAAACATGGGAGCCGGGCTGGCGGATATGATCTATAAGCTGTACCCGCTTGCCGAAATGTACGTGGACGCAGTGAGTGCGTACCGGATCGATGCTTTTATTCTGTTTACGCTGCTGTCTGTGCTTACTTTTGCAGTGTTTTGCACGGTGCTGGGGACCCGCTACAAAGCGATTTATACAGGGCTGTCCACGAGCCGCACAAGCGGCAAATATACCATGCAGCCTCTGAAAGCCTCCACAGCTTTTCAGGCGCTGTACCGGAAGGAGCTCCGCCGTTATTTCAGTTCCTCTAACTATGTGCTGAACACGGGCGTCGGCATGATTCTGCTGCTGGTCATGTCGGTCTCCCTGCTGTTCATCAGCCCGGAGCAGCTGGGGGAGGCGGCAGAAATTCCGCAGTTATCAAATTACCTGAGCACACTTGCTCCAATCGTTGTGTCCCTGTTCGTGGCCCTAAGCTGCACTACGTCAAGCTCGATCTCACTCGAGGGCAACAATCTGTGGATTCTCAAAAGCGCCCCGGTACCGAAACACATCATTTTGTTCAGCAAAGTGGCTGTCAATCTGACAATCACCATCCCCATCACGGTAGTGAGCTGTCTGATCCTGATGATATCGCTGGATATAGGGTGGCTGGACCGGCTGCTGCTGCTGCTGATTCCTGTGATCTATGCTCTTTTTACAGCGCTGATGGGTGTCATTGTGAACCTGAAGCTGCCCAAGCTGGAGTGGACGAACGAGGTTCAGGTCGTGAAGCAGAGTGCAGCGGTGCTGGTGGCGATGATCTTGGGCTTCATCAGTCTGCTTATTCCGGCGGGGCTGTCTTTGCTGCTGTCAGAGGTGGACGGGAAGGTGATTATGCTCGGGGTTGCGGTCATTATGACGGGTATATGTGCCGGGATGTACAGGTATGTGAAGACGAAGGGGGAAGTGCTGTTTCTCGGGTTGTAGGTGAATCAAAGAGTGAGGCTCCCTGCCGGTGGCAGGGAGTTTTTTTGTGCCCGGCGTGACTGCATCCGCTTCCCCCATCCAACAATCCCCGCCCAGTTCACGGATGTATGCGAAAAAGCGAATACAATGCGCCACTGCGATGGAAATGACCAAATGTATGTGAAAAAACAGGAGTTTCCCAAGCAGCCGTTTCATGACTTGGAACCCCCCTTCGGTTACCCGCTTTTACAAAGAAGGCTCTTCCTTACTGGCTGCGGCTGCTTTCTTTTCTTCTATCACCTTGTTTTTCATTGGCATAAATAAGGTCATTACCAGGGCGGCAATGGATAAAATCATCATAAAGTAATACGCATCGCTGGCCCCCAGAATGGAGGAGAGGGTTTTGAGAAGATCAGCTGTAGTAGAAGGATTGGCCTGCATTACTGCAGCCGCATGGCCAGTTGCCTGCACTGTATAAATCGTAATCACAACAGCTGTGCCAATGGCCCCGGCAATCTGGCGGACGGTGTTATTCACGGCAGTGCCATGCGTACCGAGCTGCTTGGGCAGCGCATTGAGTCCGGCTGTATTAAGCGGCATGGTAATGAAGCTCAAGCCGATCCGCAGGCCGATGGTACGAATCATCAGGTAAGTATACGTCGTGGACTGGGTTAAGTCTGTTACCGCCCACATGGATGGAATAACAAACAGTAAACCGATGATGAACAGCGGCTTGGCACCCCAGCGGTCATACAGCTTACCGGTGACAGGTGACATGAAGGCATTAACGAGTGCACCCGGCAATAACAGCAGTCCTGCATCAAAAGCTGTGAAGCCGCGGCCGTTCTGCAGATAAATGGGCAGCAGGATCATATCCGCGTACATCATCATCGTAACTAATACGTTAATAAGTGAGGTGAGCGTAAAAATTTTATTTTTAAAAACAGACAGGTTTAACAGCGGATCATCGGACTTTATCTGCCGGATACAGAACAGGGCTGTTACAGCAAGGCCAGTGGCCAAAGACAGGAGCACCAGGATATCCTCCCAGCCTTTGCTGCCGGCACTGCTGAAGCCGTATAGAATCAGGCCGAATCCAATGGTGGATAAAAGAACACTGATTCCATCGAGCTTCGATTTGGAGGTTTCAGATACATTCACCAGATACTTGAATGCCAGCACGATAACGATAAGAACAAGCGGAGTAAGGCCGATGAATAACCAGCGCCAGGATTGATATTCTACGATAAACCCGGAGAGGGTCGGGCCGATGGCCGGGGCAAAAATCATCGCCAGCCCGAGCAGGCCCATGGCGCTGCCGCGTTTTTCAACAGGGAAAATAGCCAGCACAACGCTCATCATGAGCGGCATGATGATGCCTGCACCGGCAGCCTGAATCATCCGTCCTGTTAAAAGCACACTGAAGCTTGGGGCGGCGGCACAAATAACCGATCCGGCCAATAAAAAGAACATGGCGCTCAGGAACAGCTGGCGTGTCGTAAACCGCTTCATCAGGTAGGCTGTGACCGGAATCAGGATCCCGTTAACCAGCATAAAGCCTGTGGATATCCACTGTACCGTTGTTGCTGTAACATGAAATACATCCATCAGATTGCTTAGGGCGACATTTAGCAGCGTCTGATTGAGTGTGGATAAAAAACAGCCGCAGATCAGGATCGTCAGCAGAATTCCTTTGTTTATTTTGTTAGTATCTTCTTGCATACTGCAGTCCTCATTTCATTGCTTTTTCGACATCGTGTCAATAAAATGAATCATATCAGTATTTAAGTACGATTCCTATTTGCAATGTAAGTGAAAGTGTCAACTATACGACAGAAGGTGTTCCTTGTGTCAATGAAATGCCGAATAAATCACATTGGAGGATGAAATGGCTGAACACAAAAGGGCAGACCCGCGGGCTGTCCGCTCAAAAAAGATGCTGAAGAATGCTGTTTTTTCATTGTTGGCCGATAATGTGGAGATCTCCCAACTGACAGTCCAGAAAATTACCGGCCGTGCCGAACTGAACCGTGCAACGTTTTATTTGCATTATGAGGACATAAATGACCTGCTGCGCCAGTTCGTTCATGACATTCTGGATGAGCTCGCCGGGAAAGTAGAACCGCTGATGCTGATGAAAAGCCATAACGAACAGGAGCAGCTGGTTACCTTTTTAGAATGTTTTTATGAATACCGGAAGGTTTGTGCAGTACTGGTAGAGCATCAGGGCTTCAAATACCAGCTGACCAGCCTGATCAAAAGTACGATTGAAAAACGAAGAACCCTGAGAAACCTGAACGGAACCCGGGAGGTAGCCTCGCTTGATATGGTTACAGCGTCACTGCTGGGGATTATTTTGTGGTGGATTAAGGATGGCACCCGATTTAGCGCCCGGGACATAGCGGAGCAAATAACTTTGATATACAAAAGAAATTATGTGTAGCTTTGGATGGGGCTATTTTGGCAGCGTTCGTCTATAGTTGTTTGTTACATAGTTCTGGGATCCTGCCGTTCGTATAATGAGTTATATAAGGGCTATTAGTAAAGGAGGCCACCCATGCTGAAATTGCCTGTGTATCATTCAGTCATTTCTTCAGAGGCCATATTACCGGTGATCAAGGAGCTTTATGAAATCGGGGATACTCTGGAATGCCGTTTTATTTCAAACGGGCTTAATGATACTTATACGGTTAAGACGTCTAGCGGTAAATACATACTCCGGATCTACAAAGCACACTGGCGGAGTAAACCGGACATCGATTTTGAAATAGAGATGCTGAATCACTTGTATAGAAAGGATATCCCTGCATCCGTGCCCGTTATCAGGAAGAGTGGCGAATACCTGATTGAACTTGATGCTGCCGAAGGACAGCGTTTCGCGGTGTTGTTTACTTATGCGGAAGGCGGCTATTCGGATCAACAGGAGAGCTGCGGATTATACGGGGAACAAGTGGCCAGAATGCATTTGGCTCTGGATGATTTTAAGTCTGGCCAGGGCAGGTTCGCCCTTAATCTGAATCATTTGCTTGAGCAGCCTCTTGAAAAGATACAAGGCCATCTGTTACACAGGCCCAAGGACATGGACTATCTAAAATCTACAGCACAATTGTTGACGGGTCTCGTAGAAGAAATCTCATCCATGCTGGATTGGGGAGCGTGTCACGGGGATCTTCATGGTGGCAACGTACATTTTCATGAGGAATCGCTGATGCATTTCGATTTTGACTGTGGAGGCTTCGGGTGGAGGGCTTATGATATTTCGGTGTTTTTATGGGCAAAAGTTAGAGGAAAAGAGAAAGAGCATTTTGAGAATGAGCGCTGGACCCTGTTCCTGGAATCCTACCGGAAGCATAAAAAAATGTCAGAATATGATTTGAAAGCGATACCGATGTTCGTGGCGATCCGGGAAATCTGGCTGATGGGCCTCCATACAGGCAACTCCGAAATATGGGGAGGCGGCTGGCAGAACGATCATTATTTTGATACGAATCTGCAGTTTTTGCGCAATTGGTGCGAGGTGCACTCCTTAAAGTAAAGTGGCCTGTGTTAAACCTTAAGTCTAAATCCTGAGCTGCCGTCCGGATTCCCGGCGGTTGACCTACAAGGCGGTGTTTCCCCTAGAGAAGCCCGTCTTTTTTGCGCTGTACCTGTACCGCTCCATCCCGTTCTCTATCAATGTTTTGCAAAGTGATCATGTTGATTGATCAAAAAGGACAAACAGTGCTAAGCTTTATTAGCATAAATTTAAGTGAAACAGCAGGGGGAAAGTAATTTGAAAAAAATCTCGAATTTGCAGAAAAGTCTAATTGTTTTAGTGATAATTCTTATTTGTATTATTGCAGTGCTTCTGCAGAGAAATCCCATCCGTATTCAAATGTCGGTTGGACCATCGCCCGTGGCGGTTTCCAGTAGTGAGAGCGGAGATACTGGCTCCGGCAGCGGGATTGCTTTGGATTTTGAAGAAGCGGAGGAAGAACCCGTGCCGGATCAAGCTCCTGAAGATGAACAAGTTCGCAAATCCGACCTGGGAATCGGACTGGATCCTTTCATCGGGAATTTTAATACTATGATCTATAATAGGGGGCTGTCTTACAATTTTGATGATCTGGCGCCTTTTGACGCAGGTACTTATGTGCCTGAAGATCATGAGTCGTTCCGCAGTTTTCTGGATCCGGATTTAATCTTTTACGGTGAGTCAGATGCTAACCGGAACTTAACATACATTACTGTACTTAGCCGTGGAGAGGGGGATGAGTTGTCTAGAACGAGCAAGATTGTAGGGATGATACAAATCATTCAAGCCGTTGCTCCTGAAATGTCCCCGTCAGAATTAGATACTATACTTAACGATCTGGGATTATATGATGAGGTTTTCCCTGTGGATCCAATAAATTACTCCTATACTTCCTCCAGTGGATTGGAGTTTTTGTTAACAGGCGGGGGCAGCGAAATGCTGTCACTATCTATCTCTCCCTCCAAGGACCCGGTTTGATCTTGATCATGTTTTAAGATACATAATCTTACTATAAGTGAAGGCGGTGCTCACATGGAGCAACCGCCTTTTCAACGTTTGTAGTAAAAGTTTTACTTGCAAGTCACGTGAGCATCTGCTAAATTGATATTAACAAAATGTAAATAACAAAATGTTATTAAGTGTTTTGGCATTAAAAAGCAGATCAACCGGAGGGGATGCAAAATGCAGAAAGCTGCAGGCCGCTGGAAAATGTTCGAAGTCGTCTGGCTCGTTGTCTTTACTTTAACCGGAATTATTTTTACGTTTCTTTCCAAAGATTCTGTATTCGGGTTCACGGTCTTCATCACAGGGGTGCTGTGCGTGGTGCTGACGGCGAAGGGGAAGCTGATGAGTTATGTTTTTGGCATGTATAATACGTTCGGCTATGCCTACCTGGCCTATATTAACGGATTGTTCGGGGAAGTGATGCTGAATCTGCTGTTTTTTGTCCCGATGAATCTCATTGGCTTTTACATGTGGAAACAGAACTATCAGAGCGGCAAACTGTCCATGCGCCAGATGGAGGGAAAAGGTATCGTTCTCGTTGGGGCGGTCTGTATTGCAGGGACGCTGCTGCTGGGGTTCGGCCTGTCTTTCATACCGGGGCAGAATTCGCCTTATATCGATGCCGTAACCACAGTATTGTCGGTGGTGGCCACTATCCTGATGGTAAGAAGATTTAAGGAGCAATGGCTCGTTTATATTGTGCTGAATATGTTCACAGTGCTGCTGTGGAGTATCCGCACGCTGGACGGCAGTGCTGAAGGTCCGTTAATGATTGTGATGTGGAGTGCTTATTTGCTCAACGCAGCTTACGGCTACTATAACTGGAACAAAGGGGCTAAGGAGGCTGTCGCATGAAAAAGCTCGGGTTAACACTCGGAAAATTTGCACCGCTGCATAAAGGTCACCAGTTCATGATCGAAACAGCACTGCAGGAGGTCGATGAGCTGATTGTGGTGATCTATGAGACAAAGGTTACTCCGGTGCCGCTCCATATCCGGTCGGGCTGGATCCGTGAGCTCTATCCGGCGGTCCGGGTTATTGAGGCCTGGGACGGTCCGGACGGGTACTCTGACGACAGAGAGCATGAAATCCGCGAAGAACAGTACATTCTGGGACTGCTGGACGGGGAGCAGGTCACCCATTTTTACAGCAGCGAGTTTTATGGCAGGCATATGAGCATCGCCTTGGGTGCAGAGGACCGGCGTGTGGATGAAGCCCGGGAGAAGGTGCCGGTATCGGCCACCATGGTCCGCTCGGATCCTTATAAATACCGGGATTATGTCAGCGATATCGTCTACCGGGATTTGATCACAAAGGCGGTTTTTGTGGGGGCCATGTCGACCGGGAAGTCGACCATTACCGAGGCATTGGCCCGCCGGTACCGGACAGCTTTTGCCGGTGAGTACGGACGGGATTACTGGGCTGAACATCAGGTGGACCGCCGGATCACTCTGGAAGCTTTTGACGAGATTGCAGTGGGCCACATGGAACGGGAGGAGCAGGCATTGCTTGCGGCAGACCGGTATCTTTTTGTTGATACGAATGCTATCACCACTTATATGTACGCCTTGGATTACCACGGACGGGCACCGGAGCTGCTGACCCGGCTCGCCCTGGAAAACGCGCAGCGGTATGATCTGTTCTTCCTCTGTGAAGACGATATTCCTTATGACGATACGTGGGACCGGAGCGGGGATCAGAAGCGGCATGTTTTTCACCGGCAGATCATAGCGGATCTGAAACAGCGGCGGATTCCCTATATTACGCTGAGGGGCAGTTTGGAGGAACGGATGCGCAAGGTAGACGAGGTACTGGCCAGGTTTCAGCCTTATAGCAATTATTTCGGGGAGCTGCTGCAATAGATTAGAATCTGGGAGGCGAAGACAGTGGAAGTATTGGATCGTAACGGACTTACGGAACGGGAATTTCTGGAGCAGTACCGGGCCGGGGATTACGAACGGCCTTCGGTGGCGGCGGATATGGTTGTTTTTACAGTCATGGATAGAGAAGAGGACAACTTCCACAAGCTTCCAGATAAGGAGCTGTACATCCTGCTCATCCGCCGGGGAGGTCATCCCTTTTTGGGAAAATGGGCACTGCCGGGCGGCTTTGTCCAGCCGGATGAGACCGCAGAGCAGGCTGCTGCACGGGAGCTTAACGAAGAAACGGGCTTGAGTGACGTTCAATTGGAGCAGGTTGGAATCTTTTCTGATGTCGGAAGGGACCCTCGTTCCTGGGTAATCAGCTGCAGCCATATGGCCCTTGTGGGCAGCAGCCGGCTGCAAATACATGCGGGAGACGATGCGGATGCTGCCGTCTGGTTCAAGGTAAGCTACCGGCTGCTGCGCGAGCACAAGGAGCTGTTCGAAGAAGGCTACGTCCAAACATGGACCTATGAGCTTAAGCTTCGTGCCGGAGAAGAAGAGCTGGCAGCCATCCTTAACCGGACCGTAAGAGCAAAGCCGAACTCGAAGTCCACAGTGTACTCCATCATGTCGAATGACGGATTGGCGTTTGATCATGCCAAAATTATTGCCTGCGCTATCGGGCGGCTGCGGGAGCAAAGTGATGACTGTGAAGCTGCGCTGCAGCTCATGCCGGAGCAGTTCACCATGACGGAATTGCAGCAGGTGTACGAGGTAATTATCGGCAAAAAGCTGCACCAGGCAGACTTCCGGCGTACATCGGCCGGTCTCGTGGCTGAAACGGGTCATTACAGGAGGAAGGCGGGACAGCTTCCCGCTCTGTTGTACCGGAGGAGTTGGGGGGAGGGGTAGAAAGTTATAAATTTAGCTGTGAACCTTAAGCTGTTTCTACTACAATGGATATAATTGTATTAATGCAGATATTTTAAGGAGCGATGATATGGAGGGAAACTTCAAGCAAAGGCTGCTTAATTTAAGTGAAGACTTCGATGATGTTTTTATTACTCTTCAAAAAAGTTATGCTGACGAAAAACTGGGTTCTTGGTTCATGAGCCTATTAGCCGGATTATTTAAGCAAAAAAGTTTTATTCAAATCCTTAAGGCGACATATCCAATTTTAATAACGGCTTTAGTTAGTCTTGGAATCGGATTTTTGGCGGAAATGCCCATACTTTCCAAAGTTATAAGTATTGTAGCAGCCATACTGCTAGGGGGAATTGTTGCTGGTTTTTTACAGTTTATGAGGATGATTGATCTTAAGGATCGAAATAATTTTCATATAGGCGCTTACAGATTAGCGAAAAGAAGGGAATATGATTTATTCATTAAATATATCCCCTTTGACTTCTCATTTACCGGCCTTTACGATGAAGTAGTTACCCATAATCCAAGTCTTCGTGAAATTACCATCAGAGATGAAACAATACATAAACTTACAGATGAGCATAATAGATATGTTGCAGCAGCAAGAGAACAAAATATAAAATTACAAAATGATATTAAGGATCTTCAAGAACAAACCAGACTTATAGTTGACCTTGTAAAAGAAATAATTACTATATTTTATCAACTGACAAACGGTTATTTTAGATCCTCATCTTTGCTATTGTTCAGCGGATTTACAATTTATGAACTGGACGAGACGAACAAAGTCCTGCATAAAATAGCTGATCATGGGACAACAGGCCATTCAAAAGATAGAATACAAGTACCGGCTGAGATAGTAGATGAACACTATGCAGTTATTCGGGCATTGCGGCATAAAAAAGACCGTTATGAACCTGAGCTGGATACACCCTATAAAAACCGGTTTATTGTAGCGTTTAGCATGGCTATGAATAATAATATTACATGGATATTTAATTTCCATGCTGATGAAGATAACAACAAAGCTTTGTTTTTCTTATTGACTGATAGTACAATAGAAACACGAGAAGTGTACCGTCTTATTCATGCTCATTGCCTGATTCTGCAATCTCAAGGAGGTTCGAGAAAATGTGGAGAGAAGTTGCCTTAAAAAAATTAAAGGCCGGAAACGGGACGTTGAAATTTAAAACGCAAAGAGAGATCAATGAAGAAAGTAATAAAAGACTTGAACAATACCAAGAGGCACAAGAAAAATTAAACGAATTAAATATCAAGTTTAATCAGATTGCAGGCAGCCGGTAAATAAACAGGATATGTTTAATAGGGAAAGACGGTTACTCTCACAGAGCAGCCGTCTTTTTGTATTCCGGTATACAAATTTCCAAAATCATGCTATTATTGGCAACATAACCGACAGACAGTCGGTCTGTGTGTTTTCAGCTAAAGGAGAACTAACTATGAGAATCGTAAAAGACGCCGAAATGCGGCGGAACGAAATCCTGGATGCCGCGGATGAGCTGTTCGGGCAGAAGGGCTTTGACGGCACCAGTACCAATGATATTTTGAGCAAGGTCGGGATTGCCCGGGGAACGCTGTATCATCACTTCAAGTCGAAGGAAGATATTATGGACGCGCTGATTGAGCGGTACAGCAGCAGGATGCTGGGAGCGGCGCAGGCCATTGCCGGAGACACCGGCATTCCTGTTATTGAGCGTATGCTTCGGGCCATTATGGCAATGAATGTCCGCAGCGGGAACGGGGGCGGCAGCGGCCAAGAAATTATGGAGCATATCCACCGGCCCCAGAATGCGCTGATGCATCAGAAGATCCAGAAGGTTCTGTATAGTGGTGTGCCCCCGATTCTGACACCAATGATTCGCGAAGGGATAGAACAGGGATTGTTCAGTACGCCGTACCCCTATGAATGCATGGAGATGATCATCATCTACGCCAATGCCATTTTTGATGAGGAGATGGTTGAAATGACGGACGAAGAGCGCATGACACGGATGCTGGCATTTATTACAAATACTGAACGGCTGCTTGGTGCCGAAACCGGAAGTCTGATGAGCATCCTGCAGGTGTTCAGCAGCGGAGAAGGAGATGAAGCCGGGAATGACTAAACCGGGAAGGGGCTTCGGCAGTTTTCTGCTCTTATGGTCGGGACAGCTGGTTTCGGCGGTTGGCAGCGGGCTTACCGCGTTCGGGCTTGGTGTGTATCTGTATCAGCAGACCGGGCAGGTATCGGCAATGGCTTTGGTGACTTTGCTGGCGTTCATGCCCTCGCTGCTGTTAAGTCCCGTGGCTGGCGTGCTGGCAGACCGTTATGACCGTAGATTGCTTATGGTGCTTGGTGACAGTCTGTCCGCAACAGGGCTTGTGTTCATTCTGCTCTGTCTGCTGAACGGAGAAGCACAGCTGTGGCAGATTTGTGTGGGAGTTACCATAAGCTCTGTGTTCTCTTCCCTGCTTGATCCGGCCTACAAAGCTACGGTTACAGATCTGCTGACCGAGGAACAGTATACGAAGGCGAGCGGGTTAGTCCAGGTGGCAGGCTCCGCAAAATATCTGATCTCCCCGGCCCTGGCCGGATTTCTGCTCACCGTATCTGATGTGAAGCTGCTGCTGATCCTTGATATCTGCACTTTTTTTGTAACCGCTGCTTCGACGCTTGCGGTGCGCAGAGGCTTCGCTTCCGAGCGACTTGCCGGGCAGACCGGGTCATTTATACGTGAATTCAGAGAAGGTTGGAACGCCGTTGCCGTTAACAGGGGGGTACTGGTATTGGTTATTATGACCTCTGTAGTGACGTTTTTTCTGGGATTCATCGAGACACTTACCATGCCTCTGGTTCTTTCATTTACGGACAGCGCCATACTCGGTACACTGGAGACCATTATTGCGCTGGGGATGCTTGCAGCTAGTGTAGTCATCGGCCTGTTCCCGATCCGGAAGAATTTTGTCCGAATCCTTGCAGTATCGCTTTTTTGTGGAGGATTGTTCATCGCGGTATTCGGACTGCGGGAAAATATCATTCTGCTTGGTATTTCGGGATTCCTCTTTTTTGCCACGCTTCCCTTTACCAACACCAGCCTGGACTACCTCGTCCGCACCAATATAGATAACTCCGTTCAGGGCAGAGCCTGGTCACTCATTGGATTAGTATCACAGCTCGGCTTCATAGCCGCTTATATGCTGTCCGGTGTGCTTGCGGATCATGTGTTCACTCCTTTGCTGGTGGACGGAGGAGAACTTGCAGGCAGTGTGGGCAGGATTATCGGCACAGGAAGCGGGCGGGGAACAGGGCTTCTGATCATCATCGCCGGGCTGCTGTTAAGTGTTGCTGCAGTGATTTTGTATCATATGAAATCCATTAAAAGGCTGGAAAACAGAGGTGACGCATGTACTTCAGGATAATCCGCAATGACATCCTTGCAAGTAAACTGATTTCTTTATGCACCATGATTTTTGCCGCTGCTGCCGCTATGCTGGTTTCCCTGTCGGCGATTCTTGCCGTCAATCTTACAGGGGCCATTGAGACGCTTATGGTACACGCAAAAACTCCGCATTTCATGCAGATGCATTCAGGTGAGCTGGACCGGGCGCGGATTACGGCTTTTGCGGAGCAGAACTCCAGAGTAGACGATTTTCAGGTCCTGGAATTTCTTAATGTTGAAGGTGCGAAAATTGTGATCGGCGGTAAGACGCTTGCATCCAGCGTGCAGGACAACGGCTTTACCACACAAAGCGGCAAATTTGATTACCTGCTTGATCTTGACGGTAACGTGATTAAGGCAGCTGAAGGTGAACTGTATGTACCTGTCGCTTATATGAAGGACGGCTCCGCAAGGGTTGGGGACCGGGCTGTTATCGCTGGTAAAGAACTTACCGTAGCCGGATTTCTCCGGGACTCCCAGATGAACTCTTTGCTGGCTTCCTCCAAAAGATTTCTGGTCAGCGGGCCAGACTACGCGGCAATCGAGACCTCAGGGAGCATAGAGTATCTGATTGAGTTCAGATTGAAGGACCTCTCCATGCTCGGAGCTTTCCAGGAGGATTACACCTCTGCAGGACTTGAAGCAAACGGGCCCACGATTACCTATCCGCTGTTTAAAATGCTGAATGCCATTTCTGACGGGCTGATGATTGCCGTTATCCTTCTGGTCAGCGGACTAGTGGTAGCCATTGCCCTGATGACCATCCGCTTTACACTTCTTGCCACCATCGAAAACGACTACCGCGAAATCGGCGTCATGAAAGCTGTAGGGCTGCGTGTATCAGACATCCGGCAGATTTATCTTGCAAAATACACCGGAATTGCCGCATTGGGCAGTATTCTCGGGTTCGCTCTGTCATTTCTGTTCCGGGGCCGGCTGCTGGAAAATATACGGCTGTACATGGGGGGAAGTGAGAACTCTTCCTTGGCCATGCTGGCCGGAGGGACCGGCGCTGCACTTGTGTTCCTTGCCACTACCGGCTATGTAAGCGGCATGCTGGGACGTTTCCGTAACATTTCCGCCGCGGAGGCTGTACGTTTCGGCACATCACAGGACAAATCCGGGGGAGCAGGACAGTTTAAGCTAAGCGCTAACCGGCTGCTGAACACGAATGTTTTTCTCGGCGTCAAGGATGTTCTGGCCAGAAAAAGGCTGTATATCACCATGCTGTCTGTGCTTATCCTTGCGGCTTTTGTCATCATTGTTCCCCAGAACCTTCACCACACCATTTCCTCCAAAAGCTTCATCACCTATATGGGGGTGGGCAGCAGCGACATGCGTCTGGATATCCAGCAAAGTGATCATATCGCCGCAAAGGCAGCGGAAATAGCTAACGTTATGGAGGACGATACTGCTATTTTCCGGTATGCGGTGCTTACAACGGAAAGCTTTACGGCTATAAGAGAGGACGGAACGGAAGAAAGGCTCAAAATTGAGCTGGGCGATCATTCTATTTTTCCGCTGGAATATGCCGAAGGACGGGCGCCCGCTGGAGATCATGAGATTGCCCTGTCCGTGATAAATGCAGAAGAGCTTGGCAAAAAACCTGGTGATGCTCTAAAGCTGGTAATAAACGGGCAATCCGTAAATCTGACGGTATGCGGAGTCTATTCCGACATTACCAATGGCGGGAAAACCGCCAAGGCCGGTTTTAGCAGCCGATCTGCGGACATCATGTGGTCCGTTATTTATGCCGAGCTTGATGATGAATCACTTGTAGACGGAAAAGTCAGAGAGTATGCGGGCCGGTTTAGTTATGCCAAAGTATCGGGTATCGATGAGTTTGTTACACAAACCTTCGGCTCGGCCATTAGCTCCGTCGGTACGGCTTCACGTGCAGCCATTATTATGATGCTGGTAATTTGCGTACTGGTTACCGTGCTGTTTATGCGCATGCTTGTCGCGAAGGACAGATCTACCATTGCTGTTATGAAATCACTTGGCTTCACTGATGCAGATTTGCGGGCACAGTATTTTGCGCGTTCGGCAGTTGTGCTAGTGATCGGGATAGGGCTCGGCACGCTTCTTGCGAACACGCTTGGAGAGAGGTTGGCGGGTTCGCTGATTTCCTCGTTTGGCGCCTCATCCTTCACCTTTGTTGTGGATCCGCTGCAGGCTTATCTGCTGAGTCCGCTGATGCTGACCGGTTCCGTGCTTATTGCCACCCTCTTCGGCACATCGGGTACGGGACTCATTACTATACCGGGCAATATTAAGGAGTGAATCATGATGATGAGAAGGTTGATTGCTGGTGAAGAGATCGAGAAGATTTACAGCCATGACGATGAACGGCAGAAGGTTCTTGACGGGGTATCTGTGAGCATCGGTGAGGGGGAGTTTGTTTCGGTGATGGGGCCTTCGGGTTCGGGAAAGTCTACACTCTTGTTCGCGCTGAGCGGGATGGATACGGTTGACGGCGGTCAGGTTGTGTTTAACGGCAGGGAGCTGGGGGAACTTAGAGAAAATGAGCTGGCTGACCTGCGCCGGAAGGAAATGGGCTTTGTGTTCCAGCAGCCTACGCTGATGAAGAATCTGAATATCCTGGACAACATCATTCTTCCGTCCATGCGGGACAACCGGAGGAACGTCAAAGCCATCACTGAACGAGCCAGGCTGCTCATGGCCCGGACCGGCATTGCCGGACTGGAAAAGCGGGGGATCACCCAGGTGTCAGGCGGGCAGCTGCAGCGTGCAGGCATTTGCCGGGCGCTGATGAACCGTCCCAGGATTATTTTTGGCGACGAACCGACCGGGGCACTGAACCGGGAAGCCGCGGAAGAAATCATGGATCTGTTAGCTGAGATTAACGACGAAGGGACAGCCGTAATGCTGGTCACCCACGACGCCAAAGTTGCGGCGAAGACCACGCGTATTCTATTTATGAGTGACGGGAAAATCGTGAGTGAGCTGACGCTGCCGCAGTTCAGAGGGGCGGATCTAGAAGAGAGGATGGAGAAGGTGATGGTCAGGATGCGGGAGACCGGGATCTAGCGGAAGTGGCGCGAAAGAGCAGCAAGAATGTATATTGGATATATTCTGTAGAACATCAAACTTGCGAAACGGGGTCTGCTGTATGTCTGTATTTCATGCAAAAGATGATTGCCGCCTGATCAGGATTTTAAAAGAGTACATACCGGATGTTGAGGACCTGCTGAATCCTGCAGCTGGGGAAGCGGAAATCACTGGAGTGGAGGAGCTGATCGGGTTCCGGTTCCCGGACGAATTCAAAAACTTATATTTAAGACATAACGGAGAGGGAGATCAGGTGTTTGGCGTCATGTCCGGGCTTAGCTGGATGAACCTTCAGTCAGCGGCTGCTGCATGGAGAGGGTTCCAGGATTCAGCTTATGACATTGTTTCCGGCAGAGCGGATGCAGTCAAAGAAGGGGAGTATAGAAAAGGATGGGTCCCGTTTGCTGAAGACGGAGGCGGATCATTTCTGGTTATGGACCTGGAACCGGCAGCAAAGGGGAGCTATGGCCAGATCATCACGTTGGACCGCAATTCAGATATTTCCTATGTGCTTGCAGACAGCCTGGAGCAGTTCTTTGGATTCATTGAATCGGGCTTCAGGAATGGCGAGATTCGGGTTACAGACGGGGAAGAGGTGATGCTGATTGAACGCAGGCATGGACATCTGTTCGACGACGTGGCGGCATTGACCCAAAGTGACAATGAAACCAACAGCCTCATCCCAGTCAGCGGATTTTGGGCAGCGTATTTTGCAGAGGAGATGGATGGCGGTTATATTTCTGCCGCAGCATTGAGCAAACAGAGGATGGTCTTTATCAAGGCTGATGCAGCGGGGAAATACGGGGCAGTTTCGCTGGATTTTTTAACCCGCATGCCCAATCTCAAGGAGCTTATTATCCATGCCGCTGAAATTATAAATTACGATGTATTCAAACAGCTGCCTTCTTTAACAAAGCTTGTAATAGGGGGAAAGTCCTTTAAAGAATCTGGATGTACAGTACTTGCCGTACTTGGAGAATTTAAGGGAACTTACCTTAACGGGCCTTTCATTAAACGATTTGTCCAAACTTAAGGAGATCCCGAAATTAAAATCTCTCAGGCTTAACCGGGTTGACGCCTTGGACAGCCATACGATAGGAACCTTGGTGAATCTGACGGAGTTAAGCATGGAAGAAGTGGAAGCCGGCGATCTGGGCTATATTGCTGACCTTAAGAAGCTAAAGAAACTCGAACTCAAGAGAGTGACAATACCTGACCTGGCCTTTTTAAAAAATCTAAAACATCTTACCACTTTCAGCACAGACGAGCGGGCACGGGATGAATCCCATCTGGCGGTCGCAGGCGAACTGCGCAAATTGGTGGAGTTTACGTATCCGGCCGGCGATTTGTCCATATTCAGAGATAGTGCGGCTCTCCGGGAGATTGGGGTAGATGCAGCAAGGTATAGCGGATTGGAGCAGATTTCCGGGTGTAATCTAAAAGGCATTACGATATTTGGAGCCGCCTCGGAGGAAGAGGCACACGCAGTAGTCGCCGAGTTCAAAACCTATTTTAGCCTCCAGTCCTACGGATGGCAGGTTACGTGGAAAGAGTAGAGCTGTTTGGGGAGACATGAGCTTTTCTTCATGGGAGATATGGTGAACTTTCATTTTACGTACATGTACAGCTTCATTATGATGTGACTAAAAGGAGGGATTTAGTTGATTCCACTGATCACGTACGTGTTGGAAGATATGAATAAGCAGCTTGAGCGGATGGAGAGAAGCTTGAATCTTTTAAATGAGGATCTGGTTTGGAACAGAACAAAGACTTCCATGAACAGCATCGGTAATCTTTGTCTGCATCTGGCAGGTAACGAATATCAGAATGTGGTCAGCGCCATAGGGAACAGGCCTTTCGTCCGGGAGCGTACCCGCGAATTTACGGCTGAGGGGGGAATGTCAAAAGAAGAATTAATCCGCCTGCTCCGGGCTACCCGGTCTCAATCGGAAGAGATTTTATCTGCTTTGACGGAAGAGGATTTGTCCAGGGAGGTCATTATCCGCTTTGAGCGCGAAGACTGGAACCGGATGCACCGGAGTAATGCCAGTGAAGGTGAAACCTGTGACACCCGGGTGATTGGCCGCCTGCTGGTTCAGGTAGCAGCGCACTATGGATATCATGCCGGTCAGATTGTGGTGCTTGCCAAAATGCTGCAGGATAACGATGTCCATGTTTCCGGACAATACCATTGAGAAAGGGGAGATGCCTGTGATCAGAATGGAGCAGTTTGAACGTCAAGACTTTATGCAGCTGATTGGCTGGATCGAGTCGCCGGAATTCATGGTACAGTGGGGCGGGAGAACATTTAACTACCCTTTAACAGAAGAGCAGCTGGAGAATTACATCCGCAGTAATGCGCTTATCTACCGGGTGGTATATGAAGAGAATGATGAGGTCATTGGCCATATCAATTTAACGGTTGATCCTGTTAATAATTCCGGAAGAATAGGTAAGGTGATCGTCGGGCGCAGAGACCTGCAGGGACAGGGCATCGGGCAGCAGATGGTGCAGAAGCTTCTGAACATTGCATTCGGAGAGCTGAAACTGCACAGAGTGAGCCTCGGTGTATTTGATTTTAATCATGGAGCGCTGGCCTGTTATGAGAAAGCCGGGTTTGTAAAAGACGGTTTCCTGCGCGAAGCGCGTAAAGTTGGCAGTGAGTACTGGAATCTGTGGGAAATGAGCATGTTGGAACAAGAATGGCTGAGGAGACAGTGAAACTGCTATACGGCATAGACCTTTTATAATCATGCTCTCCCTTGATGGCACAGATCTTTACTGTGTAAAATATTGGATGTAGCGAATGCAGTACGCCAACATTTTATTGGAAAAGGGAGCTGTCTATGAGTTATAACTGGATCCATGCGGAGGAGTTTTCGATGAACAGCTTTCTTCTGCTGGACCGCTGGATTATTGAAATGATTTGCCGTGATTACCGCGGGTGGGCGGAGTTTGCGGATAACCTGGGAATTGCACTGGCTTACAATCCGGCGGTTGCCTGGTACTTCATGCATAAAAGTCCGGAAAGCAAAACTTATGTTGACCAGATCATAGCAAAAGCCCCTGGTAATCTTACGGCTGATGAGGTTCGCAGAGCTGAGGTGTTTGTGCTTCAAGCTATGGAAACTTCTGTTGTGTATGCTTATCCCGAAGTGATGAACCGGAATTGTAACTACATCTATGATTGGGATAAAGAGCGGCTGCTGGAGCTTGCGGATTTTACAGATAAAATAGTGCTTGATATCGGAAGCGGTACAGGACGGCTTGCCTTTGCAGCAGCGGAACAAGCAAAGTTTGTCTATGCAAGTGAACCCACCGGCAGCCTGCGGGAGTACATGCGTGACAGGATTAAGCGCGAGAAGATTAGCAACATGGTTGTGGTCGACGGGACGGCTGAGTGTATTCCTTATGCCGATAATAGCTTTGATATTGTGATGTCAGGGCATGTGGTGGGCGATCATTATGATCTTGAGCTGAATGAACTGGCCAGAGTGGTCAAAAACGGCGGTTACCTCATCGACTGTATCGGGGATGACGATAAGCATAGAAGACCTGATGAGGAATTACTGCGGCGGGGATTTGAAGTCTTTTACCATGTCAGTAAATCCGGCGGTGATATATACAGATACCGGAAGCAAATAACAAAATGAACCGCCGCTGAAGCGGCGGCACTGAGGGGAATGCCTGTCTCAGCTGCCGCTGTTTCTTTTTGGCGTCCCCTGTCTAAAAAATGATAAATAGCAATCCATATTTTTCAATTAGAACAGGAGACATAGAGATGAATAATGACTGGAATAACGGAGTGGAGCCGGGAATTCATTCTAATTCTGAAATGTCGGTGACAGCAAGCAGCGGGCTTGCGGTTCAGGACTTGATTCTATTGTTTCAAGCGGCGCGGAACTCTGCAGACGGCAGGGTGCCTGAGGCAGAGCATCTGGATGAGAGTACACTATATGAGGCGATCAAGAGAGCCATCTTACATGCCGAAACGTTATATATCGCTTATGACGTTCATACGAACTATCCGTACATCGGCGCTAATGATCAGGTATGGGTATTCACGGAGGAAAGGTTCTCGGCGGAAGCGGCGGATTATTATTTGCAGCAGTTCATCCAGCTTGAAATGAGACGGATCGGCCGGGAGGAAATCCGAGTCCTGCTTGCCGAGCTTCATGTACTGGGCATCCCCGGTATCCTGGTGGATAACGGGCAGAATACGATTGTGATCCGCAGGGACGAGCTTTTGCCGCCGCCGGATTGGAGCGGTACTCCGGAGATCAGCATTCCTGTTAGCAATCCGGGGCTGCAGTATGCGATGCTGAGCTTTTTTCAAGGAATGTATTCCCGGCAGCAGTATGAAGGCAAAAATCAGGTTCTTCGGGCGGCAGAAGCCCGGATGCTGGACGAACTCGTACAAGCCAAGTTTCTGGTACCGATGCAGCTGAAGGAAGAAGAGCCGTCGGCCGCTGATGAGCAGGGGCGGAAGACGTTGCAGCAGGGAACGGTGATCCAGTTTGCTTCACTGGGCGCAGAGAACGGAGAATCCTGGCTGCCGGTCTTCACAGATTGGCTTGAATTTGAAAAAGGATACGACAAAACCGTATGGAGCGCCAACGTCTCTACCTATGAGGATATTGTCGCGCTGTCGGAGAATATGGCCGGCGCCGCCATTAACTTCCGGGGAATCGGGTTCCGGCTGGATGAGAAGAATAAGCGGATGATTGCTGAGTATTTGCGTGAGCGGGGATAGCAGGTGGATTGGTGGATTCGTTGGTGAAGGCAGGTCTGGTATAGTAACAAACTTGAATCAGGCAAACAGCGGCAGTCCGGGAGCTTTATTTAGGGATTGCCGCTGTTTGGTTTGTTTATTGGTCGGAATTTGAAGCGGCGCGATATAGCGGCCTGATTATCTGCTGTAATTACAGCCCTGTTGATTAGTCGTGTTATGCAAATTTGCCTTAGGAAGCATGTGCAGATCAAGCTAAGTGGAATTTCTCCATCTAATTCTCCGCTAAATACCGGTATTCCAATGCTTAGTGGAAAAACTCCACCTAAATGGACAGAATGAGCCTCATACGTGCTATAGGTGCCCGAATAGGTGGAGGATTTCCAACTAAAGCCCCTAAATGATGAAAAAGCACAGGATTAGGTGGAGAAAATCCAATTAAGCTCTGTAATTCTCTCACTAGGGTAGACTTTGTTGCACAGGAATTACATTTTATGGTAAATAAATCACAAAATACAGCAGAAGGGTGTTTGCCGCTGATTTCCAGGTATTCTATCCTGAAATAACAGTGTCCACTGCCTTCATGCTATCGCTACGCATGATCCAGCACCCTCGAGCTATCGCTACGCATGATCCAGCACCCTCGAGCTATCGCTACGCATGATCCAGCACCCTCGAGCTATCGCTACGCATGATCCAGCGCCCTCGTGCTATCGCTACCCGTGTGCTCCCGCTACCCGCATATTCCGCTCCCTTTCACCGCTACCCCACCCCATGCGCCTGCTCCTTCTTATACTCATTCGGCGACAGGCCGACCTCCTGCTTGAACAGCTTCGAGAAATAGGAATAGTTGGAATAGCCGGTTTTGCTGGCGATCGTGTAGACCGACAGGTTGGTTGTCTCCAGCAGGTGCTTGGCGGCGGCGATGCGGACCTGGATGACATAGCTGCCGAGGGAAATGCCGGTTTCGCGCTTGAACAGCCGGGCCAGATAATCCGGATTAAGATAGACTATCTCTGCCAGATCATTGCGTGTCAGGTCATCTCCGTAGTGCTCATGGATGTACTGCTTGATCTCCTCGGCGATCGATTTGGGCTGGGCGGCGAAGTCACGGTATTCCATAGCGGTATTGACCAGATACCTCAGATATTCCTCCATATCCTCGATGGAATGCAGGGAGTGGAGCAGCAGCTTGTCATTGGCCTTGCCGGCATAGAGTTTATGGGCCTGAATGCTTTTTTGCTTGAGAAAAGAATAGACAAGCTGCTCCATATCCAGCCGGAACAGGCTGAGCACTGAGGTATCGAGTGACTTGTGGCTCAGCATGGACCGCAGACAGCGGACCGCTTCCTCCAGAAAAGCAGCCAGCCTGTTCTGGTTCAGCAGCTCTTCCATCTGGGCCAGATCCGGCGGAGTATAGGCGGATTTGGGCTGGCGCAGATAGTTCTCCACCAGATACGTCTGATTCCGGCATTTTGTCAGCTCTTCATCCATGGTCATCAGCTGTTTCAGAATGTCGCCGATATGATGCAGTTCACCTGCCAGGCCGATGTTGCAGCAGGCGCCGCATTTAAGATAAGGACCGGACTTTTGGATAAAAGAAGCCCCCGCAGCCTGCAGCGCCGATGCATCCTCCGGAAGCTGCTTCCACTTGAGAATGGCGATCCAGTTGTACTCCTTCACTTCGAGAATACTTTCGATCGTATATGCAGCATTCTGCAGCAGCTCATAGAGCACATTCAGCAGCGCAAAGTCGAACAAATCCTTCTCTTCCTTGCCCATGCTGCCGTTATGCGGAAAAACATTAAACAATACCGGCTGGATGAAGTCGTTCATCTGGTAGGAAAGGTTTTGTTCTTCAATGGCATGAGTGATGTCCGCCCGTCTGAGCGGGAAGGAGGTGCTTCCGCTGACCAGCCTGCGCCAGAAATGCTCCAGATTTTTGGACTGGTTCTTCTGCCAGAAGTAACCCCCGAGAATAGCCTGCTCGTTGCTCTCCTGTTCCTTGGCGCGGACAATAGCCTTTTGGATAATCAGCATCAGCTTGTCAAATTCAATCGGCTTGAGAAAATATTCAAAGCTCTGCAGCTCGATCGCCTTTTGGGCATAATTGAAATCCGCGTAGTTCGTCAGGAGAATCGCCTGCACGCTGTAATTCTGCTCCCGGATCCAGGCCAGCAGCTCCAGGCCGCTGCCCTGCGGCATTTCAATATCGGAAATCAGGATCTGCACGCGGTGATTCAGCAGAACTTCCCGCGCCTGGGCGACATTGCTCGCCGTATACACGTTTTCAATGCCGAGCTGATTCCAGTCGATCTTTTTCTGCAAAGCGGCAATTACGTAGTAGTCATCGTCCACCAGCAAAATATTCATAAGCCACGCTCCTCTTCTAATGATGGTTCCGGAAGATCCGGCAGCAGCAGGGTGACACATGCCCCGCCTCCGGGCAAATTGGAAAAGCTGACGGCCGCCAGACTGTAATACAGATACTCCAGCCGTTTCAGCGTGTTCATAATCCCGATATGCGTACCTTTGCTCTGATCCAGCGGCAGTCCGGCATCCAGTTTCTCAAGCACCTCCGGCGGGAAGCCCGGTCCGGTATCCGAGAGGGTGATCTGCGTCCCCGGAATGCCGTCTTCGAGGATGCAGCGTTCCACGGTAAGGCGGATCCGGGTTTCATTTTCCCGGGAGATGGCATATTTAATGGAGTTCTCGATGAAGGTCTGCAGCACCAGCGGCGGAATTTTTACCTCCCCGGCTTCTTCGGGCAGCTCAATGTGATAGCTGAAGGCGTCACGGTAGCGCTGCTTCTGAATCTCCATGTACATCTGCACATGTTCAATTTCATCCGCCAGCGGCACAAAGTCCTCGCCGTTCTGGAACAGATAGCGGAAATACTTGGAGGTAGACATCGCCATATCCTCAATTTCCTGATACATTTGAATTTGAGCCATGCTGTAAATGCTGGTCAGGCAGTTCAGGAAGAAATGCGGCTTGATCTGCTGCTTCATATAATCCAGCTGGATTTGCTGCTTTTCCAGCTCCTGTTCGTACATGGCAATCTTGAAGGTTTTGATCTGCTCTACAAGATCCTTGAACTGGGAATTGGCCTGCTCCAGCTCAATGATTTTGCTGCCCCTGGAATCCGCCGGCTGGCTTTCTTCATTAATACGGGCTAGGTTTTCGGAGAAGCTCTGAATCGGACCAAGTACTCTTTTGTTAAAGAACAGCATAATGACGAACAGCGAAGACGTAACAATGAAGAACAGCAGGACGATCAGGAGCTGGGCAATCATAATTTTTTCAAAAGCTCCGAATTTGATCACCATCTTGGCGCTGAACGTGGTACCGAGGAATTCGCTGATAATTGTGGTGCGCGGCTGCACCAGAGAAGAGAATCCGGTGTTTTCAGCAGTCGGTCTGCCTGTGCTATTAGATACGGGACCGGAAAGGGCGCTGCCTTTATCATCCACGAGTGAAGCATAGCCGTTAGCCCCCAGGTTAATCTCCTGAAGCGGGCGGATCAGGTTATCGGCAGAGATTAATCCAATCAGATAGCGGTTGTAATACGGAACGATATTCACCACATAGTATTTGCCGTTCACGAGGACAGGGGTCCATTTGGAGTAGAACTTCTCGTACACCTCCTTGTCATCGATAAAAGAGATAATCTGCTTTTTCAGCTCCAGGTAGTCTGTATAGTCCACACTCAGCGGGGCACAGTTCAGGAAGTAGGACTGGTTCTGCAGATAGTAGAAAAAGTTGTACTCCTGCCCGTAATTTTTCTGCAGCTCGGTAAAGCGCTTACGTAAATTCTCGTTGGATTTGAGAAATTCGATGCTGTTGATCCGGTAGGCGTTCATCATATTCAGCGTCTCGTCATTCGCCAGCGTCCAGCCCATGTAGTGGTTCATGTAATCAAAATCATGATTGATCCGGTTGATGTACAGCGCCGCCGTATCCTTCAGATAGCGGGTGGACTGCTGTTTGACAATCATAATGGAAGTGATGCTGATGACGAGATCTACAATGAGCACCGTAACCGCAATCAGAATCATGACTCTTACATAATGGCGGATGGGCAGCGGCTTGGGTCCTGCTGTTTTTTTGGACATCACGTCGGTTGTACCGTGTCCTTTCTGCTAGAGCTTTGCTATGACTACGTTTTTATAAGTACAAACACATTATAAAACCTTTACGCCAAAAAAACATAAGAACAGAAGGGCATTTCACCGCAAAGTCCGGAAAGCGCTAACAAAAGTCTGGAAACTGTTATTTTATCATCGGTGATGCGGCATTCCGGCAGGGCGGATGGGCGGGTGCAGCGGCAGAGGTCCGAATAACGGTGCCAAAGTGTCCGGAATGCAAAGACCGGGGCGGTTATGATTAGACATGTAAAGAAGGCCACACATAAGAAACGGGGGAGTTACACAATGGTTAAACCAGTCAAGAAAACGCCGGTTAAAAAACTGGCCACTGGACTTTTGGCAGCTGTGATGTTAGCCGGACTTGCGGGCTGCGGCGGCGGTAACAACGGGAATAATGCAGCAGAAGGCGACACGGGCGCATTCAACAAGGAAGGCCTGCCGATCGTCAATGAGCCGTTAACCCTGAAGGTGCTGACGGTCCGCTGGGGCAGTATGGGCGATACGTTTACCCAGAACCAGTGGCTCAAGGATCTGGAGAAGAATACAAATGTCAAAATCGAGTGGGAAGTCATGTCCTCCAATGACTGGGCGGAGCAGAAATCGATTATGCTGGCAAGCGGTACGCTCCCGGATGTAGTTCTGGGCAACCAGTCCTTCTCGGATTCCGACATCGTTAACAATCTCAGCTATTTCCGGCCGCTGGATGATTATATTGACCAGTACATGCCTAATCTGAAGGCTGCAATGGAAGAAACGCCGGATATGAAAAAGATTAGCACGTTCCCCGACGGGAAAATCTACTCGCTGCCGACAAGACTTCCTTCCCGTCCAAAAAGCTCACGCCAGCCTGTAATCAACAAAACCTGGCTCGACAATCTGGGCCTTCAGGTTCCGGATACTATCGATGACCTGTATAACGTACTGAAGGCTTTCAAAGAGCAGGATCCGAACGGAAACGGCAAGGCCGATGAAATTCCTTATATCGAGGTCAGCAATGACCTGATCAGTCCATTCGGAATCGCCGATCTCAATGTCAACAACATGCTGGTGAAGGACGGCAAAGCTGTATATTACCCGATTTCCGAAGAGTACAAGGAAGGCCTGAAGTGGGAAAACAAACTGTACACCGAAGGCCTGCTCGATAAAGAGCTGTTCACACAGGATGAAACGATGAGATCTGCCAAGTTCCAGAATCCGGACGCGCCGATTGTAGGCTTCACGTACCAGTGGACCCCGGATGCCGTGTTCGGCAAATGGAGTGACCAGTATGTGACCATTCCGCCGATTGCCGGACCGGATGGCAAACGCTACACGATCGGCAATCCGATCGGGATGAACCTGAACCGCAACGAGCTGCTGATTACAACGTCGACCAAATATCCGGAGGTTGCCGCACGCTGGGCTGACGAGTTCTATACGAATGAAGCCAGCATCCAGAATTTCTGGGGCGCGATCGGCACCGTTATCCAGAAGAACGACGACGGCACCTACAGCCTGATGGACCCGCCGGCCGGAACAAGTGCGGATGCCTGGTACTGGGACCAGTCACTGCGTGATTTCGGTCCGAAATATGTGAGTCCTGCCTTTGAAGAGAAAATTGTCCTCAGCGAGAAGAGCGGAGACGGGCTGAAGCTGCAGCTGGATAAGCTGGGCAGTGAATTCGTCACTACGCCGTTCCCTAATGTGATGTACACAGCGGAAGAATTCGAGGAGCTGCCTACGCTGACCACGGATATTGATACCTATGTGAACACAATGCGCGCCCAGTTTATTACTAAAGGAAATATTGATGCAGGCTGGGATGCCTATGTGAAGCAGCTGAACGACATGGGTCTTGAAAAGCTGATCAAAATCCGCACGGATGCGTACGGGCGTTATATGGATGTGAAGTAAGCAAGGGCTGTGGATGTCAATCCTGGAGAAAGGGGACTTCTGCGCGATGACCGTTACAATTAAACATGTAGCCCGCCGGGCGGGAGTCTCCAGCTCTACAGTGTCCCGGGTCATCTCGGGCTATCCGAACGTCAGGGAAGAAACCTCCCGCAGAGTTAAAAAAGCTATGGAAGACATGGGATATACGCCGAACATTATTGCCAAAAATCTGGTGAGGAGCAGAGCAGGCAGTATCTGCATCCTGCTGCCGCAGCCGGCGGAGAAATGGTTCGGCAGCCTGTTCATGATGGAGCTGATCCGCGGCGTGGTTACGGGGGCAAGCCTGCTGGGTTTTGACCTTCTCGTCGGCACAGGGGACGGGGAGCAGGAGAAGCTGGAGGCGGTCTCCCGTCTGCTTAGGGGACGGCAGGCTGACGGTGCAATTGTCCTGTCCACCGGCAGGGAGAAGGCCGTTGTCGACTTTTTGGAGGACGGCGGGTACCCGTTTATTCAGATCGGACGGAGCGGGAAAGAGGAGTTGGAGCTGCAAGATCTAACTGGGCTGGCGGGGTTAGCTGAGCTGCCGGAGTTATCCGGTATGCCGGAGCTGACGAAACTGATTGGGCTGCCGGAGCTGTGTAAGCCGCCGAACCTGCCGTCGGTGCCGGAACTCCAGGAACTGCAGGAGTTGCCGTCCTTGGCGGCAGGCAGCACGGACCATGCTGTGTACCGGCTGGGCTCGGCTGCCTCCCGGACATTGATTCAGCGCATTATGCGGAGTGATCCGCCTGCAGGCTTGCAGGCTGCTGCGCCTCTGGGCGGCAGCTTTGGCTAATAGCATTTTATAGCAGCAGAAGTAGATGGAGCGGCTTATGCTTCATCTATTTTTTATTGGCCTTGGGCGGGCTGACCGACCTGGGCAATCCCGCTGATTCCAGCCGCCGCGGTGAAAATGGCGGAATGAACGGGAAAAGTCCCGCTGATTCCAGCCGCCGCGGTGAAAATGGCGGAATGAACGGGAAAAGTCCCGCTGATTCCAGCCGCCGCGGTGGAAATGGCGAAATGAACGGGAAAAATCCCGTTGATCTCGGCCGCTGCGGTGGAAATGGCGAAATGAACGGGAAAAGTCCCGTTGATTCCAGCCGCCGCGGTGGAAATGGCGAAATGAACGGGAGAAATCCCGTTGATCTCGGCCGCTGCGGTGAAAATGGCGGAATGAACGGGAAAAGTCCCGCTGATTTCAGCCGCTTTCTGTATTCCCGCGGACGCCAGAAATGAATCACTATCAAAGGAGTGTATATTATGGCACAGCAGACCAACCATGCACTGCGCAGCAGCGTGGTGTACTCCATTTATGTACGTAATCACAGTGAAGAAGGGACTTTCAAAGCCGTTGAACAGGATCTGGAACGTATCCGCAGCCTCGGCGTGGATATTATCTGGCTGCTGCCTGTTCATCCGGTTGGCCGGGAGGCGCGCAAAGGAAAGCTGGGCAGTCCCTATGCCAATCAGGATTACCGCAGCATCAATCCGGAGCTCGGGACTATGGAGGATTTCCGCAGTCTGGTCAGCGCGATACATGGTCACGGGATGAAATGCATCATCGATGTCGTATACAACCACACCTCACCGGATTCATGGCTGGTGGAGCATCATCCGGAGTTTTTCTACCGGACGCCGGAAGGCAGGCTGGGGAACCGCGTCGGCGATTGGGGTGACATCGTGGATTTAGATTACAATCATCCTGGACTGCGGGAATACCAGATCGAAACACTGAAGATGTGGGCTGAAGTTGTGGACGGATTCCGCTGTGACGTGGCGCCGCTGCTGCCGCTGGCATTCTGGCAGGAGGCCCGGAGAGAGGTTGCCAAGGTAAATCCGGACTGTACCTGGCTGGCCGAATCGATTGAGCCGGATTTTATTCTCGGACTCCGCGCCGGCGGAATGGTAAGCCTGTCAGATTCAGAGATCCTGCAGGCGTTCGATGCCTGCTACGATTATGATGTATACCCCTATTTCATGGCTTATCTGGCCGGTGATATCCCCCTGAGCGGCTACGCAGAGAAGCTGAACGCACAGGAATACACCTACCCGGATAACTATGTGAAGCTCCGCTTTCTGGAGAATCATGACCGTCCCCGGGCAGCAGCCCTCTTTTCAACCCAAAGCGATCTGATCCAATGGACGGCATTCATGTACTTTCTGAAGGGCATGCCTTTGATTTACGGCGGCCAGGAGAACGGGAACAAGCTTTGTCCGGATCTGTTTAATAGAGATACGGTGAACTGGGACACCGGGACGGATTTGTCCTGGCTGTTCAAGGCGCTGCATCCCATTAAGAAGCTGGACATTATGGCTCACGGTATCTGCAGCCTGCGGGCGATGGATGAGGAACACATTATAGCCGGAACGCACACATGGGGAGAGCAAAAGCTGGTGGGAGTGTTCAGCCTGAAAGGCAGAGCGGCTATGGTTGACACGGGTCTGCCGGATGGCGTGTACGTAAATCTGATTGACCGCAGTGAAATAACGGTTACTCAAGGCAAGTTGCCGATGAGCGGCGGACCGGTAATTATCGGTATATTGAAATAGCGCACCAAACCGAAAGCAGTGATCCTCCGGTCAGGGGATTGCTGCTTTTTTTTGACCCGAAAGTCCGGAAAACAGCAGTAAAAGTCCATATAAAATATAGCTTCGCTTCCTGTGTGCATCCCCTGCCCCCTGTATTTCCAAGGTCATCTCCGAAAGTCCGGTTAACGCTTCCACAAGGTCCGAACGGCGCAAAGGGGCGGCGGTATACTGGAGACAAATACACAGACAGGTCGATGCCTCGGCATAGGCTGACAACATTATCAGGAGGGGATTTCATGAGATCTGCCGGTGCAAGTCCGGGGAGGACGTTCGGATCAATTAAACGAAACTGGGGGCTGTATCTGTTGCTGCTTCCCGCTGTGGTGCTTACTATATTATTCGCATACACGCCGATGTACGGAATACTGATTGCCTTTAAGGATTACAGCCCGGCACTGGGAATTACGGGGAGTCCGTGGGCGGGGTTCAAATATTTCGAGAAGTTTTTTAATTCCTATCAGTTCTCCAACACGATCAAAAACACGCTGATCATCAGCCTGTACAGCATGATTACGTTCCCGATCCCGATTATGCTTGCGCTGATGGTCAACCAGATGCGGCCGAACCGGTTCAGACGTTTTTTCCAGACCGTATCGTATATGCCGCATTTCATCTCCACAGTGGTTATGGTCGGACTGATGATGATTCTGCTGTCGCCAAGCACCGGTCTTGTCGGCAATCTGTACGGCCTGTTCGGCAAAGAGGCTCCCGATCTCATGGGCTCCGCAGGGCTGTTCAGCAGCGTCTATGTCTGGTCGGATGTGTGGCAGCATGTGGGGTGGGACAGTATTATTTTTATCGCTGCGCTGTCCGCCGTTGATCCCAGCCTCTATGAGGCCGCTACGGTCGACGGGGCAAGCCGCTGGCACAAAATCCGCTATATCGATATTCCGATGCTGATGCCGACGGCGGTTACACTGCTCATTCTGCGTGTCGGGGGGCTGCTTGGCGTCGGCTTCGAAAAAGTGTATCTCATGCAGAACGATCTGAACGCTACATCAAGCGAGATCCTGTCCACCTATGTCTATAAAATCGGGCTGTTAAGCAGCCAGTACAGCTTTTCGTCAGCAGTCAACCTGTTCAATACCGTCATTAACTTTATTCTGCTGATCATCGTCAACCAGATTTCCAAAAAAATGAGCGAAAACAGCTTGTGGTAAAAGGGGAGAACCGGCATGGGAACACTTACGCCCGCAGTTAAAGAGAATACCGGGAGAATCAAAAACAACCGTTCATCGGATACCGTTATGGAATATGTGATGTACGCTATTGCGGTGGTCTTTCTGGTCATTCTGATGTATCCGCTGTATTTTATCGTCATCGCTTCCTTCAGTGATCCTTCTGCCGTAGCCGGCGGACAGGTGTGGCTGTTCCCCAAGGGGTTCACACTGGATGGCTATAAGGAGCTGCTGAAGCATCAGAACATCTGGATTGGTTACCGGAATACGATTCTGTATACGGCCGTTGGGACAATCATCGGTCTTGCCGTGAACATTTCAGCGGCTTATGCCCTATCGAGAAAAGATCTCGCAGGCCGCAAATTTCTGTCGCTGTTCTTTATCTTTACGATGTTTTTTAACGGCGGTCTGATTCCTACCTTCCTGACGATCCGTGATCTGCATATGTACGATACCTTCCTGGTGATGGTGCTGCCCTTTTCGGTGGGCGTGTACAACATCATTGTGGCGAGAACCTTTTTTCAGACGAGTATCCCCGGCGATTTGTGGGAAGCGGCACAGATTGACGGCTGCGGGAACCTGCGGTATTTTGCCCTGGTGGTGCTTCCGCTGTCCAAAGCGATTATTGCGGTGCTGGGGTTATGGATCGCTGTCGGACACTGGAATTCATACTTTAATGCCTTGATCTATCTGAAAAATCCGGACCTGCATCCGCTGCAGCTCATTCTCCGCAACATTCTGATCACCAATCAGATGCAGTCCGGCATGGGGACCGGTGAAGCTGCGCAAATCGCATTGCGTCTGGCTAATATGATGCGGTATTCCGTCATTATCGTCGCTACTGTGCCCATTATGTGTGTCTATCCGTTTGTGCAAAAATACTTCAACCAAGGGGTTATGATCGGTGCGGTGAAGGAGTAGGGCTCAGCCTGCCGCCGCCGCTCATGTAACCGGAAAAGAGGATTGCAGATGAACAAAGCCATTCAGGAACTTCCGCCGCTGCCGGAGCATTTGAAGCTGCACGCAGAGCCAAAGGCTTCCCGGGATGCGGTTATCGAGGGGGAATATTACCGCTTTACCATCCTGACCCCGCAGCTGATCCGGATGGAATACAGCGCTGCCGGCAGCTTCGAAGACCGGGCTACACAGACGGTGCTGAACCGCAGCTTTACCGTGCCGGAATTCCGCCTGGTGGATCACGGCAACAAGCTGGAAATTATGACGGAGCGCCTGCATTTAAGCTATGACAAGCAGCCGTTCTCGCGCCACGGGCTCAGCATCCGGGTGAGAAACGCTGCCGGACACCTGATGAGCGTCTGGAACTATGGCGACCGGCCGCAGGATCTTGGAGGTACGGCCCGTACGCTGGATAACGCGGACGGGGCCATTCCGCTGGAGCCCGGACTGCTCTCGCGGCAAGGGTATACCCTTGTCGATGACAGCCGCTCGCTGCTGCTGGAGCAGGAGGGACTGGTCCAGCCGCGGGCGGCGGAAGGCACGGATTTGTATTTCTTCGGCTACGGTCACGATTACCTGGATTGCCTGAAGGATTTCTACCAGCTGAGCGGACGGACACCGCTGCTGCCCCGCTATACGTTCGGCAACTGGTGGAGCCGGTATTATCCGTATTCAGCAGACGAATATAAGCTGCTGATGGAACGGTTTGAAAGGGAAGAGCTGCCCTTTTCGGTGGCAGTCATTGATATGGACTGGCATCTCGTGGATGTCGATCCGAAGTACGGGAGCGGCTGGACGGGCTACACCTGGAACCGCAGGCTGTTCCCTGACCCGCAGGAATTTCTGGCCTGGCTGCATGACAAAGGACTGCGTGTCACACTCAATGTCCATCCGGCGGATGGGGTGCGTGCCTTTGAAGAGCCGTATCTGGCAATTGCGGCGGAGCTGGGGATGGACCCGGAGGCGGGCGATGCAGTCGAATTTGATATTACCGACCCGAAATTCCTCCAGGCCTACTTCAAGTTTCTGCATCACCCGCTGGAGGAGGAGGGCGTCGATTTCTGGTGGATCGACTGGCAGCAGGGCGGAGTCACCAAGGTACCGGGACTCGATCCGCTCTGGATGCTGAATCATTACCACTATCTGGACAGCGGGCGGCGGGGCAGCAGACGGCTTACCTTTTCGCGGTATGCCGGACTTGGCAGCCACCGCTATCCGGTCGGCTTCTCCGGGGATACCATCGTCACCTGGGAGTCGCTGGATTTCCAGCCTTACTTTACGGCGAATGCCTCCAATGCCGGATACGGCTGGTGGAGCCATGATATCGGCGGCCACATGCAGGGATATCTCGACGACGAGCTGGTCATGCGCTGGGTGCAGTTCGGCGTATTCTCGCCGCTCCTGCGCCTGCACAGCTCGGCAAGTCCCTTCTTCAGCAAGGAGCCATGGCGCTTCAACCATATTGCCGGCCAGGTGATGAAGGATTACCTGCGGCTGCGGCACCGGCTGATCCCGTACCTGTATACAATGAACCGCTATGCCAGCCGCGACGGGCTGCCGCTGGTCCGGCCGATGTATTATCACCATGCAGAGCAGCAGGAAGCCTATCAGGTGCCGAACCAATACTACTTCGGCACAGAGCTGCTGGCCTGTCCGCTTACACAGCCGGTGGACAAGAAGACAGGTGCTGCCGAATTCAAAGCCTGGCTGCCGGAAGGCAAGTGGGTGGATTTCTTCAGCGGACGGGTGTATGACGGCGGCAGAAGGCTGCCGCTTTTCCGGGGCCTGGAGAGCATCCCCGTGCTGGCCAAGGCCGGAGCGATTGTTCCGATGGCGGATTTGGCGGAGTTCACCTCCTCCACAGCCAATCCGCAGCAGCTGGAGATCCGGGTATTTGCCGGGGACAGCGGACATTTTCAGCTATGGGAGGACGCCGGGAACACGCTGGAAGATGAGGACAACGGCTGGTGCCGTACAGAGATGAGTCTGAGCTGGGGAGAGGCTGCCGGCTTTACGATAGGAGCAGCTTCCGGGAATACAGCAGTACTGCCGGAGCAGCGGAGCTGGAAGTTGTCCTTCACGGGGTTCGCTGAGACTGGGGTGACGGTGCTTGCCGGCGGTAAGGAGCTGGCAGCAGAGACGGGATACGATGAAGTGAGCCGAACGCTCACAGTCATAATTCCGGAGCTGCCGGTGACTTCCTCTGTTGAGGTAAGGTTCTTAACCGCCCGGATTGCTGTCAACCGGACCGTGGAGGACATCTTCGGGCTGCTGAACCGCGCACAAATCCGGTTCGGATTGAAGGAACAGGTATACCGTGTGGTCAGGGAAGCCGGAACTCCGGCGGCGGCACTGGCTTCGGTGGCTTCGATGGAGCTGGAGTACCCGCTGTACGGGGCATTATGTGAGATATTGACGGCTAACTGAGGCCATGTGAATACTATAAGAAGATTAGTTGAGGACTAAACTAACTTCCTTACCGGTACGTTCTAATTTTTCTGCAATAGATTTACCTTAGGAGCGTGACTGAGGAGGCTAAGTGGAATTTCTCCGTCTAATTTTCCGATAAATACTGAAATCACAATACTTATTGGAAAAACTCCACTTAAATGTACTGGATGGGTGGCTAAAGGTCTTTATCCGCCCGAATAGCTGGAGAAATTCCAACTAACAATTATAAATGTGAAAAAAGGAAAGAATTAAGTGGAGGAATTCCAACTAAACGCTGTAGGACTCTTACTCTATTGCCGGCCAGTCTGAACATGATAAAGCCGTACGGAAACTCTACCGTACGGCTGTTTTTTTACCGCTACATCACGCCCTGCACGCCCCGCGCCCTAAGCAGATTTTGCATATCACTGCCGCTCGGGTTCTGGAAGATCCGCAGTCCGAACTCCGGTGCCACGGACAGGATATGGTCGAAAATGTCCGATTGAATACGCTCATATTCCGTCCAGCGGATATCATTCGTAAAGGCATAAATCTCCAGAGGAAGCCCGGTTTCCGTAGGCGCCAGCTGCCTGACCATGGCCGTCATCTCCTGATGGATTTGCGGGTGGTTCTGGACATAATGCTGAATGTACATTCTAAAGACACCTATGTTCGTAAGCGCCCGGCCGTTCACTTTATTCGAGCGGTCAATCTCGTATTCCTGATTATACCGTTCGATCTCAGCTTCTTTGTCCCTGATATAGTCAGACAGATGGCGGATGTCCTTGAACTTCTCTATCATATCATCTGTGCAAAAGCCAATGCTGCTGGTGTCGATGTATAGGGATCGTTTGATCCTTCGGCCGCCGGAATTTTGCATTCCCCGCCAGTTTTTGAAAGAGTCTGAAATCAGCGCATAGCTGGGAATGGTCGTAATGGTTTTATCAAAATTTTGAACCTTCACTGTATTCAGAGAGATGTCGATGATATCTCCGTCCGCCCCGTACTTCGGCATTTCAATCCAGTCGCCCACCCGCACCATATCATTGGAAGTCAGCTGGACACCTGCAACAAGCCCCAGCAATGAATCTTTGAAAACGAGCATAATAACAGCAGACAGCGCCCCGATACCGCTTAGGAGCAATAAAGGGCTTTTTCCGATCAGATTTGCAATAACCAGGATTCCGCCGATGATAAAAATAAAAATTTTGACCACCTGAATGTAGCCACGGATCGGCTTGGCTTTGGATACTTCATAGGTCCGGTAGATGTCATTCACAGCATTCAGAAAAGCATCAATGACTAGGATTGCAACGATAATCATATAGGTATTAACACCTTTGATGATGAGCTGCTGATAGGCCGGGAAAACAGGCGCAAAGTAATTAATGATAATAGCAGGAACAAAATGCGAGAGCTTGTGAAAGACCTTCCGCTCCAGCATGATATTGTCCCATTTGTATTTGTTGCTGTAAATGGATTTGGTAATGAGCTTAAGGACCACTCTGGTAGCTATAAAATGGGCCAGTAAGCTGAGGGCGGCAATTCCGAGCAGCGAAATGACTGCCGAAAGATATCCTGCTGTAGCCGGATCTACTCCATAATTCATAAGCTGATTCTTAATAAATTCCATAATCTCCTCCATGCTGCAGTTCTAGGGTAGTGTCACAGCCCCTATTGTACCCTTGATAAGCAGACCGGCGCAAAGTTTGCCCTTTAAAGGCAATGAACAAAAGCACATTACAGATGCCCTGTGTGCTTTTTTTGTGTTTTGACGTAAACTAGATTCATAATGTTATTGTTGAAATGAGCTGCGGGGAGCGTACGCAATGGAGAAGCTGGTGGAACGGGTCACGGGGGAGCTGTTAACAAAGGTAACGATAGAAAGTGTTGATCCGAACGAACCGGTAAAAGTCCGCAATCTGCCAAAGCCCTGGAGGCTGCTGGGAGCGGGGAATTATGCCGCTGTCTTTTATCATCCGGAAGATGAAAATTATGCCGTGAAAATCTATGCCCCGGGCCGGCCGGGCCTTGAGGAAGAAGCAGAGGTGTACAAATGCCTCGGCCGCCATCCCGCATATGCCCAATGCTATTATGCCGGCGCAAATTTTCTGATCCTGGAACGGCTGCGCGGAGTCACCTTCTATGATTCCATGAAACGGGGGATTCTCATCACCGACCAGGCGATCCGGGATATCGACATTGCCCTGGATTATGCCCGTTCCGTGGGGCTTCATCCGCATGATGTCCATGCCAAAAATGTAATGATCAAAGACGGCCGCGGCCTCATTGTCGATGTATCCGATTTTTTGAAGCAGGAAGACTGCACTATGTGGGATGATTACAAAAAAGCCTATTACCGCCTGTACCGGCCGGTTGCCTCCCGGTGGATGTTCCCGGTTCCCGGGGTGGTCCTGGAGACCGTCCGCAAAGGTTATCAGCTGTGGAGAAAACGATAAATCTATATCACTGCCAAAAGGAGCCTGAAGATTATGGATCAGACACTGACTAACATTCTGGATGAAATGAAGCAGGAGATCGGCAACTGGATGGACTTCATTAATGATAAGGATGCGGACAAGATTGTAAAACGAACCGCTCTTCAGGCAGGGATACACAACTATGCACTGCTTGAGTATGCCAATGGCAGGGTAGAGGTGACGGATAATGCACTGGATTTTGGTATGCCGGAGGGAGGGGGGAGGTACGGCGAGGAGCTCACGGAAGCGGAAGTACGGGAGCTGGTTCCCGGGCTTGCTGCGTATATGACACATAAACTGGAGTCGTTAGCACCATCGGTAATCGATTACAGGTTTATTTTTGACGGCAGATTCCGGACGAGGGAAGGCGTGATGAACACACGTATTCTCGAATCTGTTAATGAGGCCAAAAAGGCAGCGCTGCTGGAACAGATCTCAGTTTATATTGCGAAGAAGCTGGAAGCGGGACAATATCCGACCAAACCGCTTGAGACCTTTTTCCTTTCCCGGCATCTGCTGGACGAAGGGCTGTATCCGGTGATTGATGCGGACCGGGTTCTGTCTGTTTTTGCAAACATTGAGCAGTTGAATAAAGGGAGCAAGCATCTTGCGGAACACCGGCGTGATATCATTAATGCGCTGCGGAACTGGACTGAGGCCTGTTTTCTGCCCCGTTATTTCGATATTACCGGATCAGAGTATCAGAAGGAGTATAAGAAGAAAAGCGGTGCCCGGCTGGAAAATACCGAACAGGGGCCGGTAGAACTCTTGATCCATGCGGCGGTTCTGATCTTGAGGTACGATCCTTCCTACAGCAGAAGTACGGGGCTCAGCTTTTTGAACTTTGCAATGGAGCTGGGAAGCAAGCGTGCGCAGCAGCTGACGAAGGAAGGCAGCGGATCGCTTCCCAAGGAAGTGACAAACCTGAACAGCGGACAAGCAGTCTGTACTGCCAATGATGTGTTTGCTGAAGTGAATATTACCATCAAAGAGGAGACGGAAGAAAGCTACGGGACTGCACTCCGGTTTCTGATTACCCTGTTGAACAGCGGCTTTCCCAAAAGCTATCAGATCAAGCTCAAGTCCGCCGTGAAGGAGTGGCTCCCGGTTAAAGGACTGGCCAAGTCGGGAACACACCGTTTCTTTGCAAATGCCCTGAATTACCCTAAGCTGCATCCGCTGCTGGAGCAGTATGCCCGTGCGGCAATGGAGGAATTCGAATGGTATTCCGATACCGAAGGGGAGAAGAACTGCATGCCGGGCAGCTATGCGGTTTTTGGTCTGGGGCTAAGTGATCCGGCGTATTTCCCGCTGGCAGAGGCCTATATGGCTAAGGTTGATACTGAGCACCAGTCCGTCCAGAACAGCTTTACGGCTGCTTTTGCTGAAAGGTATGGCGTAAATACGGAGACACTTCGGGCGCTCATCAAGTGCATGCTGGCCAGTACAGATTCCCTGAAGCTGAAGATCAGAGCAGAGGCAGAGGAGGAAAGCAATCTGAGGCTGCTGCTTCAGGAGGCGCGAACCCTTGAATATTATGAGGCGGAGCATATCATCCATCTGATCTGGGGCGGAGTGGACAAGCTGGAGAAAATCGCCGGCAAAGCCCGGGGGGACCAGGGGGAATTGCTGTCCGGGCTAATTCAGTCTGCCCGCCGCAGATGACGTAGCCTGCTTAAGCTTTAAATGTACTGCATACAGCCAAGTGCTTTATGCTTGCATTCCTTCACTATAAAAGCTATTATAGACTAATAAAGTCTTTGATTGAGGTGGAAAATGAAATACTCAAAGGCAACGAACTACGCGCTGCATACGATGCTGTTCCTGGTAGCCGCAGCGCCGGATAAGCCGGTCGGTGTACAGCAGCTGGCGGAGCGCCAGCATGTCTCGCCTACGTACCTGTCCAAGATCCTGACCAAGCTGGTCAAGGCCGGACTGATCGAATCCGCATCCGGGGCGAACGGCGGGTACCGGCTGAAGCGTGCCAAGGAGAACATCTCTTTTCTCGATATTATTCATGCGATTGAAGGGACGGCTTCCTTGTTTGACTGCACGCTTAACCACTCCAGCGAATGTCTGATCCAGCGCGAGATGGTGGAGGCCGAACGGCGGATGGAAGAGTACCTGCAGAGCCGGAAAATATCCGAGCTTGCTGCGCAGATAACGGTGGCATTTTAACCGCCGTTATTTTGCGGCTTTATTATAGATATTATAAGTCTGTTAAGTCTATGTTAGCAGGCCATTATTATTCAGAGAGGATTGGGAAAAATGACAACAGATTTGTTTAATCCCGCAGTATGGGAGAAAGCCTGGAAAGAGGACGAGGGAACGACCAGCAACCGGATGAAGCGAGCCGGCGTTGATCCTACGCGCAGCTTTGATTCCAAGGCCAGGGTATTTGATGAAGAGGTGTTCAGTGAAGGCGGAAGACGCAGAAGCGAGCGGATCATCGGCTGGATAGAGGAGCAGGGCGTCAATTTTGACGGGCTCTCCGTACTGGATATCGGGGCGGCATCAGGAGGCTTCAGCGTGCCTTTCGCCGAGCTTGGGGCTAAGGTTACAGCCGTTGAACCCAACAAAGCGCTTGCGGAATTATTTGAAGCCAACAGAGCGCGTGTCAGTGCAGGCAAGCCGGAGATCACGCTGGTAAATGAAGCGTTTGAGGATATTGATATTGCGGCCAGAGGCTGGACCAAGGCCTTTGATCTGGTATTCGTCTCCATGTGTCCGGTAATTGACAACTGGGACAGTGTAGAGAAGCTGCTGGGCTGCGCGAAGCAATTCTGTTATATCAGCCTGATGGCCGGGGAGAGACAGCACAGTCTGCTTAATGAGGTGAAACCGCTGCTGACAGGCAGGGAGTCTCACCCTGACGCCTCGGATATGGCCTATTTGAACCATCTGCTCTATCTGAAAGGATATTCCTATCAGTCTATCATCACCCGGGAGATGAAAACGGCGGAGCTCTCTGCCGAGGCGGCAGTTAATGAGCTTATAGAGCAGCTCAAGTTCGGGCATCTGCCTGAGGAGCACGAATCCCGGAAGCTGATTCAAGCGTATGTCAGCCGCAATTATCCGGATGGACGGGTAACCGTCAGCCAGGGCGGCAGATTCGGCAAGGTGCTGATCCGCCTGCAGGACCAGAATATGCACAGCAGAAAATAATCGGTTATTTCCTTAATTTTGCAACCATCGGCGGGTTCTATCAAACTCCGTAAAATGCTAAGATAGGATTACAATATTTTACGGGGAGTGAATTTTCTTATGAAGAAGGTTGCTGCCGGATTCCTTGCCGGAGCAATGCTGATGATAGGGACACAGGCGATGGGTGCTTCCAATAGTATGGTGGGCAGAAAAGTGCAGGCGGAATATACAGTAAATGTATACGGAAAGAAGCTGGTGGATTCCGCGATTATTATTGACGGGAAAAGCTACGCGCCGGTGCGTGCGATCGGTGAACTGGCTGGCTATAAGGTTACAGTATCCGGCAAGAACATCAGTCTGGATGAGAAAGACAACGGCAGATCTTTTGCAGGCCAGAAAAAGATCACAGTGCCTCCGTCACAGCAATCCTTTACCGTAACAGATCCCGCGCTTGCCGCAGCCAAGAGCAAAGTCAATCTGATTGACGACAGGATTGATGAGGTTGTAGACCGTATTCTGCTCACCAGCAGCCAGCTGAAGAGTGATCCTGACAACTATGACCTGAAGCAGAAGCTGGAGCAGTACAAGGCTGCGTATACCGACCTGCTGAAGCTGAAGGATCTTGAGCTGCAGAAGTGAACAAGCAGGGCAGACTTTGCTATTGTAAAATGCAACAGGGCGTTTCCCCATCCACCTGATGTGATGGAGGAACCGCCCTGTTTCTGTTATTTGATTCTCTGCCTGCGGTATTGATAGGGGGTTATACCGTACTGGTCTTTGAACAGCTTAATGAAGTATTGCGGTTTTTTGTAACCGACCAGCTGGGAAATATCGACGACATGGAGACTGGATTCGGTCAGCAGCCGGGAGGCTTTCTCCAGGCGCTTCATGGCGATGTAATTGGATAAGTTCTCGCCGGTTTCCTGCTTGTAGAATTTGGACAGATAGACAGGATGAAGATGGACGAGCTTTCCCAGGTCTTCCAGGCTCAGTCCGTCACCGATATGCTCGGCTATATAAGTCTGGATATTCTGAATGATGCTGCTGCCGGGAGACTCTGTGCTCCGTTCCATCCGGTTGCAGCTCGTCAGAAGCGTCTGCAAAACGGTATCGGGCTCTTTAGCTGCACCAAATATCCAGCCCGCCGCATCAGCCTGCTTCAATCTGTCTGCAGCAGAGTACAGGAGATGAATACATTCCATGAGATAGATTATTTTCTGCTTTCTTGTACCAAGCCTGCTGAATTTCCTCGCCAGATTTCTGCGGATCTGCTCCCATTCGAAAGGCTCAGACCTGGAGACGGCACCGCAGTCCTTGAACATGCTGAAGTCGGCAGAGTTCACATTTTCTTGGAAGAAAAGCTGGTAGAAATAATGGCGGACAGCATTTTTCTGGTGAAATTCAAAGCACTCTGAAAAAGCAATGCTGCCGATGCGCTCCACGAGGATTTCTGCATTTGTGCTCAGAATCACCCCGGTGATTGCCGTCCCGGAAGGCCATATGAAGCTGTCCAGATGTCCGCTGCAGTCTCTTAAGATCATTTCATCCTTGTCTCCGGCAGCGGGGATTTGGAAGAAACAGAAGGACTGGTTCATGAGTGCAGCTTCATAAGCGCTGAAGTCACTGCCCGGGTGGTTCTGCTCCGTGATTACTGACAGCAGATATCCCAGACCGTCGAATTTGTCCCATGCAGCCGGTGTTTTGGACGGCTTGGCATCAATACTCTGGACCACCTGCTGCATGGCTTTTTCCATATCGTCCTTGTCCACGGGTTTCAGCAAATAGTCGAGCGCGCCGAGACGGATGGCTTTCTGTGCATAATCGAACTGCGAATAGCCGGAGAGAAATACAACCTTAGTCGGAAGCATTTTTTCATTAATGTGCTGGAGCAGATCGATCCCCGATACCTCAGGCATACGGATATCGGTAATCAGAATATCGACCGGCTCCTGCTCCAGCATACGTTTAGCTTCAATGGAGTTGGTGGTGGTCAGAATCTCACCGATGCCGAACTTTTTCCAGTCCAGCAAATGCTTCAGGTATTCTACAATGTAATGCCCGTCATCCACGATCAGTAAGCGCATGTTGTCCTCCTTCGTCCAGCGAGAAATCAATATAGGCCAGTACAGACAGCCCGCCCCAGTCATTGGTGAAAAAACGCAGGCCGCTTAATTCGCCATAGGCATTTTTGAGCCGCTGGTTAATATTCCACAGCCCCACTCCCCTTGTTCCTTCAGGCGGCACTTCATGGCCGAGTCTGGCTTCAAGCGCCTGGATGCCCTCTCCTGACAGGCCTTTGCCGTCGTCGGCAATCAGGATTAATGCCCCGTCGTCCAGCGCCTTTACATCAATCGAGATCCGGTGTGAGCCCTGCTGCTCCTCAATGCCATGCTGGATCGCATTCTCGACAATCGGCTGGATAATCAGTGTCATAATACGGTGCTGACCCAGCTCCGGCGGCAGATTGATCTCATATTGAATATCCTTGCACAGCGCCATAATGGACAAATAATGATCTGCAAGCTTCAGTTCGGAAGCCAGGGTGGCATCGTGCGCGCCGAGCTTTGTCAAGTAGCGGTAATATTCAGCCAGATGCTTGCTCATCTGCATGACGGCTTCCGGTGAGGATTTGGCCATCGACATAATGAAGAACAGGCTGTTTGAGAGAAAATGCGGGTTGATCTGAGCCTGAAGCTGCTTCACCTCCGCGTTGCGCCGGAGCTCGGTTTCGATCTTCAGGGAGGTGAAGAGGGCCTGGGTACGGGAGACCATGTGGTTGAAGCTTTTGAACAGATTATAGAATTCATTGGCAGGATTCCCGCTGATCCGTGTGCTGTAATTGCCCTGCTCCACCTGGTGGAACTTTTTCCCGAGCAAATGCACATTCCGGTAAAAATTCCGGTAGAACATCATAATAACGATGATTCCGATCAGCAGAATAACCAGGATACTGGCAAAGAACACCTGCTGATTCCTGTTGAGGGGATCGAGAAAATCGCTCATGCGGGTATACGTCACCAGGTACATGCCGATGGGCTCAATATATTTGGACAGTACATAATAATCGTCGTCACCTGTGTGATAATCAAACTTCACAATGTCGGCTGTGCCGGGAGTTACGGTTTCCTTTACTTTTTGCTCTATGCTGCTGTTAACGTCATCCATGCTGAGGACCAGGCTGTTATTGAGGAGAAAAAAGGCGTTCGAGCTGTCCCCGTTAACCGCTTTCTCCAGCAGGCTGGTCAAATATTCCGTTTTGAGCTTCACGCCGACTATATACTGGATATTGGCCGGATTGGTGGGCTGATGAATATAAGGATACACGGAGAAATAATACAGGCTGCTGCCAACGTTCTTCCAGCCTCGCTCTGTAACCCCCTCAAACAGCGGTTTGGCCTGCGGATTATGGCCGGTGTAGATGAATGTCCTGTCGGACTTCCAGTAAATACCTAGCGTATCTACGGCCTGGCTGGACAGCAGCTGATCACTCAGACGGTCCGAAATATCATTTTTTTTCATCTGGGCATCGTAAATGTTGAGCTCCTGAATCCGGTCCTGATAGAAGCGTACAGAAGGATCTGCTGTGTACTGGATACCGTACATGCTGGCTTCAGAGATCACGCCGTCCATAATACTGTCTACATAAGAGAGCTGGTTCTTGGAAGCATTAACAAGACTCTGCTGAAGGGTCCTGGACCCGAGTGTATTCATGATGAAGAATAAGCCGAGCGTAAGCATCAGGAAAAAAATAAAAAAGTAGATAAACCGCTTCATAGTCACTTTTTTGATCATATGTCCACTTCTCCAATCCGGTATGAACACATCATAAGGCAAAATCCCCAAAAGCAAAAGAGAAGCAGCCTGCCAATATGTAATCGCTTACCAAACAGGTTTAAACATTGGCCATGATCTTTAAATTGAGTCATTTTAGTGTGAAAGCGCTTTTGCTAACATGAAACCAGAAGCAGACAATACCTTTCAAACAAGAAAAGGGGGTAAGCACTATAACTCAGGTGATGGAAACACAAGTCAGACCGCTGGAGACGGATCATGTGACAAAGAGCAGGAAAAATCCCTGGGGCAAAGAGCTCAAAATCCACTGGCCGCTGTATGTATTCTGTATCCCGGCTTTGGTTTTTGTACTGATTTTTGCCTACGGGCCGATGGTTGGCCTCGTCATGGCATTTCAGGATTACAAGCCCTGGCTGGGTATTACCGGCTCCACCTGGATCGGCTGGGACAACTTCGAACGGATCTTCCAGTATGAGGAGTCCATGCAGGCGATTTACAACACACTCATCATTGCCGTTATCAAAATTATTGTCGGCATTATCGTCCCCATCTTCATGGCGATCCTGTTAAGCGAAATCCGCAACATGGGCCTCAAGAAGAGCATTCAGACGCTGGTGTATCTGCCGCACTTTCTGTCCTGGGTCACTGTCGCCGGTATCATGATTGATATTCTGGGCCTGGACGGAGGGATTAACCACTTTCTCACGAATGTGTTCGGCATACAGCCGGTCTATTTCCTCGGTGATCCGGAGCTGTTCAGACCTACGGTTATTATCAGTGATTTGTGGAAAAATTTCGGCTTCAGCATGATTGTCTACCTGGCAGTGATTACGGGGATTGACCCTTCGTATTATGAGGCTGCCGAGATCGACGGCGCTTCACGCCGGCAGCAGATTATACATGTGACCCTGCCGAGCATGATGCCGATGATTATCGTGATTGCAACGCTTAGTCTGGGCAATATTCTCGATGCCGGGTTTGACCAGATCTTTAACCTGTACAATCCGCTGGTCTACAGCACAGGTGACATTATTGATACGTACGTATACCGTTCCTCCCTGCTTAACGGGCAATACGGTTTTGGTACAGCAGTCGGGCTGTTCAAATCGGGGATCAGCTTCATTCTAATTGTCATCTCCTACCGGATTGCCTATAAAGTGGCCAACTACAAAATTTTCTAAGGGGGGATGGGCGTGTATCATAAGTCCAAAGGCTATAAAATATTCTCGGCATTCAATCATTTACTCCTGATTCTGGTTGCCTTATCATGTCTGTTACCCATGCTGCATCTGCTCGCCCAGTCCTTCAGCAGCAAAACGGCTGTTAACGGAAATCTGGTGACCTTCTGGCCCGTAGACTTCAATCTGGATGCCTATATCAAGACGTTCAACAACTCCAATTTTACCGGGTCGATGTGGATTTCAGTGGTCCGGACCGTACTGGGAACCCTGATCAGCATGTTTATCATTACAACCGCAGGCTACGCCTTGTCCAAGGATTTCCGCGGACGCAATGTCCTGATGTGGATCTTCATCTTTACGATGCTGTTTTCCGGCGGACTGATTCCTTCCTACATTCTTGTCACCAAGCTGGGGCTGAAGGATACGATCTGGTCGCTGGTGCTTCCGGGCGCTTTTGGAGCCTATAATCTCATTCTGATCATGAACTTTTTCAAGACCATTCCGAAGGCGCTGGAAGAGGCGGCTTTTATCGACGGAGCTTCGTTCTTTGTAATTTTCCGCAAAATCTATCTGCCGCTGTCGCTTCCAGGGTTGGCCACTGTCGGATTGTTCATTATGGTCGGGAACTGGAACGCCTGGTTTGACGGAATCCTCTATATGTCCAGTACGGAGAAGTATCCTCTGGCTTCCTTTCTCCAGACGGTGGTTGTGCAGGGTTCGGCGCAGAGTATGGCACTCAGCCAATCGGAAGCGGCAGCGCTCTCGGAGCAGAGTATCAAGGCCGCCCAGATTTTTATCAGCACCCTGCCGATTATTCTGGTTTATCCGTTCCTGCAGAAGTATTTTGTAAAGGGGATCGTTCTGGGTGCAGTAAAAGAATAGCAGTCCGTGTGCGGTATTAATCCAAAATATGAATTCCAAAGGAGCTAAATCCATGAAAAAAACAGGTGCAATCCTCTCCGCTGCTGTAATCATGACAGGGCTGCTGGCAGGCTGCGGTTCAGACAATTCAGGTTCAGGGGCGTCATCCGCAGCTGTGCTGAAGGACGGTAGATATGATCCGCCGATTACGATTACCATAGCGAAGCAGCAGGATGAGAATGCAGGGAAATATTTGAACGGTGAGAGTCTGAACGATAATGTGCTGACACGCTGGGGTGTAGAAAACCTGGGCATTGACACACAGACTACGCTACTGGGCGGAGATGCTGCACAATATAACACCAAGCTGCGGCTGGCGCTGACCGGCTCCGAGAAGCTTCCGGACGTCATTCCGGTCTATGATACTGCGCTGTCCAATGACCTCATTCAATCGGGACTTGTAAAAGACATCACCGAAGATATCAGCAAATATATGCCTGAGCGCCTGAAAGAGATTTATAAGGAGTACCCGACCGCCTTCAACCCGGTGATCCAGGACGGTAAGGTGTATGGCATGCCGATAGCGCCCAACCTGACTGAAGGGCAGGTTATGCTGATCCGCCAGGATTGGCTGGACGCCCTGGGTCTTAAAGCGCCGACCAATATCGATGAGTTTGAAAAGGTCATTGCGGCGTTTACAGAGAATGATCCTGACGGCAACGGTAAAAAGGACACTTACGGGTTTGATTTCTCCGGCAAGGATTCCTACAACACAGGCTGGGTCAGCGATCCAGTCATGATCTTCAGCGCCTATACAGGCAAGCATCTTCCGGGATCCTGGCTGAACGAGAATGGCAAGCTGTCTTACGGATCGGTTGCAGACGGTACCAAGGAAGCTTTGGCCAAACTCCGCGACTGGTACTCTAAAGGTTATCTGAATAAAGAGCTGGCGACACAGGGCGCATGGGATGCACTGGCTGATTTTACAGAAGGTAAAGCAGGGATTATTATCGGCCGCCCGTGGCTCTACGGCAGTGTCAAGGATGTTGAGATTAACGTGGAGGGCGCCAAGCTCGCTGCTTACCCGACCATTAAAGGTGTAAACGGGGATAAAACCTATCAATCCGGCCAGCAGAATGACGGAGTCTTTATGTTCAACAAGGATTTTAACAACATGGAAGCCTTCTTTCTGTATTATGACAAGCTCTATGATGCGGCATTCGGCACGGGTGACTTCAAGTACGGTTATGCGCAGGGCTACGATTACGATATTGTGAACGGCGAAGTCGTGTTTGATCCCAAAAAATTCAACAAGCCGATGGACACCGTTCAAAGCGTAGGCAAAATGTCCTTCACCAAGAACACACCCAGCGTGGATGGTCCGGGAAAATCCTTTTATGATCTTGCACAGGGTGTGGAGGCAGATAACGGTGTATTGATGAGATCCGCAGCCAATGACCAGACGACCCGGGACGGATATGTGATCTCTTACGAGAACAGGGATGTTCTGCTGCCAAGCGCCTTTAACGGAACACCTACCAAAACGATGCAGACCTCCTGGGAGCAGCTGACCACCATGGAAAAGGAAACGTTCACCAAAATTATTTACAGCAAAGAGCCGCTGGAAGCCTACGACGAATTTGTGAAGGAGTGGCATGAGAAGGGCGGCACACAGATTACAGAGGAAGTTAACGAGTGGTATGAAAGCGCCAGTAAAGTCGATGTCATGTCCATTATGGGCCTGAAATAGAGCTGTTGTTGCCGGTTGCAGCCAGAAGGGAGGAGACTTGATGGAAGTTAGCCTGAATACATCTGTCCTGCGCAGCGGCGTGCCGCTGCCGGATACGGACGGAAATCCGGTACATGCGCATGGCGGACATATGCTGTTTGAGAACGGATACTATTACTGGTTCGGGGAAAACCGTACAGGGCGCAGATTGGTCAGCTGTTACCGGTCTGCAGACCTGGCGGAATGGGAATGGCGCAGCGATGTTCTGACACTGGATTCGCCGGTCAAACCTACCTACCACCGCACGTCTCTAGAGCTGGAACCGGACAGAATAGGTGCGGTTATTGAGCGGCCGAAGGTACTCTATAACGCTGTTACCGGCAAATATGTCATGTGGATGCATTGGGAGAACGGGCGGGACTATTCAGCCGCCCGCTGTGCGGTCGCTGATTGTGATACGGTGGACGGTGATTATGTGTTCCGCGGCAGCTTTAATCCGGCAGGCAATATGTCACGGGACTGCACATTGTTTCAGGATGATGACGGAACCGCTTATTTTGTGTCGGCGGCCAGAGAAAATGCGGATCTCATTCTGTACCGCCTGTCGCCGGATTATCTCAGTATTGAGGAACAGGTCCGTACCTTATGGCCGGGCCAGGCGCGTGAAGCGCCGGCAATCATGAAGCGGGAGGGCGTATATTTCCTGATCTCTTCGGCCTGTACCGGCTGGCTGCCCAATCAGGGAGCCTATGCCTGGGCTGACCAGCTGACGGGGCGCTGGTCACCCTTGAAGCCGCTTGGCGATATTACAACCTATGACAGCCAGCCGGCGTTCATCTTGCCTGTTACGGGGAAGGAGCGCGGGCAAACCTCATACCTGTATGTGGGGGACCGGTGGGACCCTACGGACTATCATGCCTCAAGTTACGTATTTCTGCCGTTAAGCTTTCCTTCCGGACGGGAGATGAAGCTGGAATGGTGTGACGCGATCACTGTGGATGCATCAGCCGGGGAGATTGCTGCATTATGCGGTCCGACCAGCGGCCGGTTTCGGCTGAAAAGTGTCGGAACGGAGCTGTATGTTGCGGCCGGAGAAGGTACAGCAGCTGGCGTGGGAATCGGCAAGCTTGCTTATGGAGATACAGGTCAGCTCTGGAGTGTTGAACACGGCCCGGATGGGACAGCGAGCATTAAAGCCGGGGACAAAATCTTAGGAATGAACAGCAGCGGTTCCTTGAAGCTTGACTATCCTATGAATGATGAAACAGCGTATCTGTGGCGTTTCACTGAAATAGAAGACTCGCTGATCATCAGCTGCGGGGAAGATCTTGTGCTTACGGCTGTAAAAGAAGCCGGTGAACGTAATGGCCGATTATGCCTTGAGCCGAGGCGGAGTCATGATCCCCGGCTGGGCCGTGACCGGCAGTTGTTCCAACTTATTCCGGTGAGACCATGAGCCTTATGAGGTCAGATATTCCATTCCGGGGAGAATGGTTCCAGGCCGGTCCGGACACTGAAGTTACAGTGCTGAGTGATGGCAGCTTCCGGATAAGCACATCGCCGCACGGTGGCGGACTGGAGCTTCTAGCCGGAAGTGTCAGCGGTACGGTATGGTATGAGTATGAGTTCATTAGCGCTGAAATATTTCATGAGTGCCATGATGTTTTGGTGCTGCTGTTCAGCTTTTATGATCAGGAGGGGCGGGTGATTACGTATCATCTCGGCATTCTGCCGGGCGCCAGAACGGTCATCTGTCTGCCGCTAAAGTATTTGAACGGGGAGCAGCTGTTCCTTCCCCGTTATCCGGGTACGATGCAGACCGTGCTGCGCGGTGATGCGCAGGTCGACCGGACGCGGATTGTCCGGTTCTCTGTCTCTACCATTCCTTCTGTAACCGAAAGGAGTGCGGTAATTGAAGGGCTGTGCTTAAGCCTGAGCGAACCGGATTTTAAATATGCCCACGATCCTTATGTAGATGAGCTGGGTCAGTTAAAGGGAAGAGACTGGCCGGGGAAAACGGCAGATGCAGCAGCGTTAACAGCAAAGCTTCAGGAGGAGCGGCAGCTGGCGAAGGCTGATGTTATCCGTGGTAATGAACTTAGCCGCTACGGCGGCTGGAGGGGACTCCGGTTCAGGGCAACCGGCTTTTTCCGCACGGAGTTTGACGGCACCAACTGGTGGTTTGCCGATCCGGAAGGTTACGCCTTGTTCAGTGCAGGAATGGACTGCACCGGTCCTTCTTCGCCGATGGCTGTGGCGGGAATGGAGCATTTACTGCCGCAGCTGCCGGAGCAGGAGGGCCGCTACAGGGAAGCCTGGTCCCGAGAGGGACGGGAATTCAGCTTTGGAATAGCCAACCTCATTACTGCATTCGGCGGGCAGTGGCGCACCGCCTGGACGGAAATAACGGATTACCGCCTGCGGCAATGGGGGTTCAATACGATCGGCAACTGGTCCGACGGCGGGTTTATCCGTGATTCAGAGCTGCCGTATGTATATCCGCTGACAGGGTTCCCGTCCACGGAGCAGTGTATTTTCCGGGATTTTCCCGATGTATTCAGTCCGGAATATGAGCGGAATGCAGCGGTCTTTGCGGAGCAGCTGCTTCCGCTGCAGGAAGAGCGCCGGATGGTCGGTTATTTCATGCGCAATGAGCCGCACTGGGCGTTTGTGGACAGTCTGAATCTGACGGAACTGATGCTGAAGTCAACTGTACGATATGCCAGCAAGGAGAAATTTATTGAGTGGCTGGGTGAAAAGTACAGGAGTGTGGGACAGCTGAATACCGCCTGGGGAAGCTGTTATTCCAGCTTAGAGGAGCTGTATACCCCTGAAACGGCGGAGATCTCTGCTGCGCGGGAAGAAGATTACAGACAGTTCAACCGGCTGATGATCCGGCGTTATGTGGAGCTGCCGGCACGGCTGTGCAAGCAGGCAGACCCGAATCATCTGAATCTCGGCATGCGCTACGCCTGGGTGGGCAGTGCAGATGTGCTGGAGGGCTGCGAGTGGTTCGATGTCTTCTCGCTGAACTGCTACCAGTTTGCTCCGGACCGTGAAGAGATTGAGCGGATCAGCCGGCGGCTGGGGAAGCCTGTGATGATCGGAGAATATCATTTCGGCGCAGCGGACAGCGGGATGCTGGCATACGGAATCCGGGCAGTTTCGACCCAGGAAGAACGCGGCAGGGCTTACCGCTATTATGTTGAGCAGGCAGCGGCGATTCCCGAGCTGATCGGTGTTCATTATTTCCAGTGGAACGACCAGCCGGTGCTGGGGCGTTTCGACGGTGAAAATTATCAGATCGGTGTGGTTGATGTCTGCAGCATGCCCTATGAGCCCTTCGTTCGGGCAGCAGAGGAAGCCCATAACAACATGTACAAGGTGCGGACCGGAATTATTCCGCCTTATAATGTATCTCCCGCAGAAATTCCCAAGACGGGATTCTGATCACGGTACGCAAAAAAGGGTTATCCCAATCGTCACGGCGGCGACGGGATAACCCTTCTTTGCAATGCAATAATTATAGATAATGCAAGCTTAAGGCTGCTATTCTTAAGCTTTATCTACTGCCAGTTTGCCGGTGTTCACACTGTCCTCTGCGGAGGCTTCAGGTGCTTTGTTGGAAGAACGCAGCGGAAGCTCCTTCAGGAAGAAGACGAGAATAAAGGCGACGAACATGACGATCGTTCCTGTCAGGAACACGGTGGACAATGTCTGGCCCAGGGCGTCACGGATGCTGTCAATCATCTGAATGAAGAGCGGCTGCACATCGGCAGGCAGGCTCGCTTGCGTCTGCTCCAGCAGCGGTTTGTTCATCAGTGCCTGCGGATTCGCGAAAGCGGTCAGCTGCTGGGCTACGGTTGGATCCAGCTGGCTGAAATCCGGAGCCGATGGAGAAGTCAGCGCTTCTTTCAGATGCTTGGTCAGATTGTTCGACATTACTGTACCCATAACTGCGATACCAATGGTACCCCCAAGGTTACGGAACAGCTGGGTGGAAGCTGTTACTGCGCCAAGCTCTGTGTGCGATACGGCATTTTGCGTAGCCAGCGAGAATACAGGCATCCCGAGTCCAAGACCCAGGCCGAATACGATCATACTGAGCACGGCCATCGGCACGCTGTTCATAAATACCATGATAACCATACCGGCAACCATGATAGGAACACCAATTAGAGCAAAACGTTTGTATTTTCCCTTCTTGGCAATCATTTGTCCGGTCAGGGCACTCGCTACAACCATTACAATGGACATTGGCATGGTAACATAACCCGCATATGTCGCGGAAATACCGAGCACGCCCTGCACGAAGAAGGACAGATAGATCATTGCGCCCATCATACCGAAGTTCATGATAAAGCCGATCAGATTGGATACGGTAACTACACTGTTCTTGAAGAGATGAAGCGGCAGAATCGGATTCTTGGCTTTGGTCTCAACAAACAGGAAGATCACAAGCGAAACAACGGTTGCGGCCAGCAGGCCGAGGATCTGGGAAGAACCCCAATCGTATTCCGTACCCGCCCAGGAGAAAGCCAGAAGCAGCGGTACGATCGTAGTAGTCATAAACAATGAGCCGAGATAATCAATGCTGGTGGAATTTCCGCGTTGGGCTTTTGGAAACAGAGCCATAATCATCACGAATGCTACAACACCAAGCGGAAGGAAGATCCAGAACAGCCAGTGCCAATCCAGATGGTCAATCAGGTAACCGCCGAGCGTCGGTCCAAGAACACTGGAGAAACCGAAGACAGCTGTCATCAGGCCCATCCATTTCCCGCGCTCACGTGGAGGGAACAGGTCACCTACAGCAGTGAAGGCCGTGGATTGGATAATACCGGCGCCGATCCCTTGAATCCCGCGGTAAATGATAAATTGATATACATTGTCAGAAGTACCGGTCAGAAAAGCACCGATCATAAACAGCAAAATCCCTGCCAGCAGGAACGGCTTGCGTCCGAACATATCGGAGAGCTTGCCGACCAGCACGGTGGCAATCGTCGAAGTCAGCAGATAGATGTTAATGGTCCAGGTATAGTAGTCCATTCCGTCCAGAATGGAGATAATACGCGGCATTGCTGTACTTGTAATTGTCTGGTTGATCGCGGCAAACAGCATGGCTGCCATAATGGCGATCATAATGGTAAGCTTGCGCTTATCAGATAAATTTTCCATTTTCTTTTCCCCACCATTTATATATTTTTATTATTGTCTAACTCCGCAATTAAAACTCCAAAAATTCTTCTTAAATGATCGATATCCTCATCAGGCAAAATGCTGAAATAGGACTGCATAATTTCTTTCTGCTTATTATGCACCTCCTCGATCAGGGATTCTCCTTCTTGCGTAAGGGTAATATTCACCACTCTGCGGTCACCGGATGCACGTTCCTTCTCCACATAACCTTCCGCGAGCAAATAGTCGGTTACACCTGTGATTGCTGCCGGGGTCATATCAAGCGCATGGGCAAGCTGCGAGACCATCATCGGTCCTTTGGACAGGACATGCAGCGCCTTGACTTGTGTGAGACTGAGCGCAAAGCCTTGTTTGTTCCATCCCTGGGAGACGCCTTTCAGGAACGTTTTGAACATGGCTGCTATTTCAAAAAAATCATTAGGATCTGACAAAATTTCACCTCCGGGTATTTCAAATATCGGACAAGATAATTTAGGATTTAATCATTAATTGATAAATAGTTAACTACTAAATTATTAAGCTGTGAATCAATATATCACACAAAAATTAGTCCAGTCAATAGCAAATGCAGAAAATTTTCATGATGTTTTCAATAAATTAAATAATTTAATAATTAAGTAGTGAAATATTAAAACATGAAGCAATATATCATCTGGCGGGGAGTAACGTCAAGGCTAAACAGGAGAGGTTTGTACTTTACGGGCAGGCGGGTTGGACAAGCGCTCTTGGTTTTGTTTCATCTAAAGTTTGTCCAAGACTCGGGCCGCCCTGGATTTTAATTGTATTTCATACAGCTAAAGCGGCCGATTTTTGTGCTGGACAGGCTTTAGATGTATTCCGTGCAATTAAAAATGCTCATATTTCGTATAAGCAGACTTTCCGCCATTTTTACGTGTAAGGAATACAGTTAAACTTGTAAAACCGGTGTTTCGCCGTCTTTTAACTGCAGGGAATACAGTTATTTGCGCGGCATGACGCTGACGGGTCCCCATAGGGATGATCTGTCACGTGTCAAATGACCCGATGTTACCAGTCCGCTGGCCCAACGTGTTCTATTTTTGCATACAATTGGTTCGTTTACCCTCGTGGTAGCCCAATGTGTTCGGTTCTTCGCATACAATTGGTTCGTCTAGCTTGGCGGTAGCAGATTGTATTTGATTTTTTCGCAACTATTGGCTCGTTAATCCTCACGGTAGTCCAATGTGTTGAGTTTTCCGCATACAATGGCTCGTTATCCTCGCGGTACCACAATGTGTTCGATTTTTCGTCCATTCTTTAGTAGATAGACATCTCTGTTCGTCCAGGTTAGGTTTTTGCGAAGGCATACAGAGTTGCAGCACAACGCAAAATGAAGCATCCCACAGTCTATGCGACCAATGAAATGCCTCAATTATCTTACTTATATAAATGTACAGCTTATAATTCTTCAACCTCACGCAGCCACAGTGCCGCAGACGCATCACTCGGCATGCGCCAGTCACCGCGCGGAGAAAGGCTTACGGTACCGACCTTCGGACCGTCAGGCAGACAGGAGCGTTTGAACTGCTGGGTGAAAAAGCGGGTAATGAACACTTTGAGCCAGCCGACTAGCTGTTCCCTGGTATAGCCCCCGCCGAAGGCCTGCTGGGCGAGATACAGCATTTTACCGGGGGAAGCACCTGTACGCAGCATATAATATAGGAAGAAGTCATGTACGACATAAGGGCCGAGGATATTCTCGGTAAGCTGGACAATCTCGCCGGTGGCGGATGGCGGCAGCAGCTCCGGGCTGATTCCTGTTTCAATAATGCTGTGGAGCAGCTTGTTTACCGTCTCGTCTGCTTCATGGTCCGCGTACCATTTTACGACATATTGGATGAGTGTTTTGGGAATACCGGAGTTCACACTATACATCGACATATGGTCACCGTTATAGGTACACCAGCCCAGTGCAAGCTCAGACAAATCGCCTGTGCCGATGACGATGCCGCCGTTTTTGTTGGCGAGATCCATCAGGATCTGCGTGCGTTCCCGCGCCTGCACATTCTCATAAGTCAGATCATGCACATCCTTGTCATGACCGATATCTTTGAAATGCTGCAGGCAGGCATCCTTGATATCAACAACCTTCAGCGTTGCACCAAGCGCATTAATCAGACCGACGGCATTGTCATACGTCCGGTTTGTCGTGCCGAAGCCGGGCATGGTAACGGCCAGAACATCGCTTGCCGGGCGGCCGAGCAGCTCCATGGCACGCACGGCTACCAGCAGGGCAAGCGTGGAATCCAGACCGCCGGAGATGCCGATGACCGCCTGTTTCGTTCCGATATGGCGGATCCGCTTCATAAGCCCGGAGGTCTGGATCGCCAGAATTTCACGGCACCGTTCATCACGCTGCAGCGGATTGCCGGGAACAAAAGGATTATCGCCAACCTTACGGGCGAGCTCCCGTTCCTTCATGCTGGCGGAAGGATCAGAGTAGAGCACCTCGCGGTAGTTGCGTCCGCCCTTACCGGCGCGGAACGTGCCCATGACCGTCCGTGAATACTGGATCCGCGGCACATCAATGTCCGCGATGGTTATCGTGCTCTCATGGGTGAACCGGTCGGATTCAGCCAGCATTTGGCCGTTCTCCGCGATCAGGGAATGGCCGCCGAACACGACATCAGTCGTGGATTCGCCGGTATTGCAGCTGGCGTAGACATAGCCCGCCACACAGGAAGCAGACTGGCTGGCTACAAGCTGGCGGCGGTAATCGGCCTTGCCCACCAGCTCATTGCTTGCGGAGGGGTTGAACAGCAGCACGGCTCCAGCCTGTGCAAGCAGGCTGCTGGGCGGGACAGGGACCCACAGGTCCTCGCAAATTTCGACGCCGAAGGAAATGTTTCCGTCCTCATCTAAGGCAAACAGCAGATCATTACCGATGGGAACGGTTGTCCCGCCGATGCGCAGCTCCGAAACCTCCAGCTCTTCCGCGGCGGCGAACCAGCGGGGCTCATAGAATTCGCTGTACCCGGGGATACAAGTTTTGGGCACAATGCCGAGAATGGCTCCATTCTGGATGACTGCCGCGCAGTTGAACAGCCGGCTTTTGACCGACAGGGGGACACCGGCAATGACTACCATGTCCATTCCGGCGGTAGCAGCAGTAATATCCAAAAGAGCTTTGCGGGCGGCTTCCAGCAGCTTCGGCTGGAGGAACAGGTCACCGCAGCTGTAGCCTGTAATACACAGCTCAGGGAGTACAAGATATTCGACCTGCTGCTTGTCCGCCTGCTTTATGACCCCTATGATTTGCTGCACATTATAATGGCAGTCAGCGACCCGCAGTTCCGGGGAAGCAGCTGCCACTCTCGCGAATCCGTGATTAAGCATAAGTTTCACCTATCCTTTGTATGATTGCATTTTCTAATCATTGTACCCATGTTAGCATACCGCTAACAAGCGGAGATTGCTGTGTGCTGTTTAATGTCAGGTACGGCAGGGGAAGACAGCAGGCTTTAATCTATATGATCTCATTAAAAAGTCAAAAAGACTTAGCCGGTACCTCTATTGGCTAAGCCTTTTTGCAGTTGAAACATGGTTACTCCCGGAAGCTACACTTCTTCATACAGCCGCTGCAGATAATCGATGCTTTCCTGCAGATGCTCTTCTGTAGTGCTCTCCAGAATTCCCTGGATATGCGGGCGTTTGTATTTCATATACCTGAGGATTGGCGCAAACTGCAGCTGTCCTTGTCCTACTGGCAGGATGACGATTTTGCCGTCTTCGACTGTAAAATCCTTCAGGTGAATCACGGCAATCCGGTCGCCGAGCAGCTCCAGCGCTTCGGTGATGACTGCCTCCTGCTCACTGTAATTGTCCGGAGATATCAAATTGGCACAGTCCAGAATAATCTGCAGGTTGTTGGACGGGACCAGCTCAAGCAGCCGTTTTGCCAGCTTGGCGGTATAGAGCGGATGATTCAACCCCGCTTCAATGCCGACTGTTACACCAAACCTTTCGGCTTCAGCAACCATTTCACCCACTGAGGCCACGACTTGCTGAAAGGCATCTTCTGTGAAATTAGCGGGCGTATATCCATTTCCCACGCTGCCTGTTTCCGTTCCGACGAGGCTTGCACCGAAATCGCGGGCCAGGCGCAGGTGGGTGCTGAAATCCTGCAGGGCCTGGGCCCTTTTGGCAGGATCAGAGTCTACAATATTCACATAACAGCCAAGCACGGCAATCTTGATGCCTGCCTGCCGGAAGGCTTCGCCGAAGTAGGCTGCCGTCCCGGGACTTAAGGAAGAGAGCATGGGAACGCTTTCGGGAAAAGACTTGTGAGCAGCAAACTGGATGTGGCTGAACCGGTATTCCTTGATCTTCCCTATAAGCTTCTGCAGCGGGAGGCTGTGAAAATCATGGGCGCGGATGCCCAGATGAAGCGGAATCGTCATGGCTTTTCATCCCTTCTGTTGGTCGCTTGAAGTCAGGCCGTTCTTAAGCCTATTCTATAGGGTCAGTGCATTCCCTGGCAATCGTAAATGCTTCTGCAGCGAAGCAAGCTCCGGAGATTCGGCAATGGCTTCGGCCACCAGTCCTGCAGCTGCCTTGGCCCCTCTCTCGCAAAAGTGGGTATCATCGGTAACTCCATCAGGATAATTCGGATGAGCGCCCTCCGGCAGATGCATGAACAGGTCCCGGGATTGTTCCACTCCCACTGACACGTAAAGCCGCTGGGAAGATGCAAAAATATCAAGCAGCGGTGTGCCTGCAGCTTCTGCAACCTCGCGCACTGCCTGCGGGTAGGCCCCGACGGCAAGCGGGTGTGGTGTTCCCTCCGGTGTGAACCGGCGCCGGCTGACAGGTGTCAGCAGGACGGGAAAGGCACCGCGGCTGCGGGCGGAATTAATAAATGCTGTGAGATGATCCCGGAAATCCCCGGCCGGATCGGTATAACGCTCCGGATCTTCCCGCTTCTCGTCATTATGCCCGAACTGGATCAGCAGGTAGTCACCGGGCCGGATGTCCTGCTCAATATGAGCCAGCCGGCCCTGGGCCATATAAGATTTGGTGCTGCGTCCATTAACCGCCCGGTTGTCGACGGTAATCTCAGGACCGAAATGAAAGGGAAGGTACTCTCCCCAGCCTGCCATAGGCTTCTGGTCTCCGCCTTTGTGGGCGGCAGTGGAATCCCCCGCAATAAAAATGGTTGGCATGTTGATCTGCTCCTTGGTCAAAAGTGGTCTTGTTTCTGAAAATTTATGCTTAAGCCGTCACAAAAGCAGGGAGGCACGGGGAATAACATCCCCGTGCCTTTCCCTGAACTGCTTTTCTGCAGTATAAACTTGTCAGCTGGCCTACTTGGAGGATTCAAAGCCGAAGTAGCCTGCGGCATTATTATAAGAAATATCCTCAACCAATCGGCCGAGCAGCGCCTCATCATCCGGTGCTTCCCCGCGCTCGGCAATTTCTCCGATCAACCCGCAGAGCACGCGGCGGAAATATTCATGCCGGGTATAAGAGAGGAAGCTGCGGGAATCTGTCAGCATGCCGACAAAATTGCCCAGCAGACTGTTGTCGGCAAGCAGGGTGAGCTGCTGGCGCATGCCTGCGCGGGTATCATTGTACCACCAGCCGGAGCCGAGCTGAATTTTGCCTGGAGTATCCTTCTGATAGCAGCCCATCAGAGCCAGCAGCGCCGGATAATCTCCGGGATTCAGGGAATACAGAATGGTCTTCGGCAGCCCGCTTCCGCATTCGGCACGGTCCAGCAGCTTCGACAACGACTCGGTCAGCGGCAGATCGTTCAGGCCGTCATAGCCGGTATCCGGTCCCAGACGCCGGAACATAGGTGTGTTGTTATTGCGGTAAGCATGCAGATGGAGCTGCATCGTCCAGCCTTTGTCATGATAGAAGCCGATGAGTGCCGTCAGCAGCTCTGTACGGTACACTGTAACTTCTTCAGCCGAAAGCTCTCCGCCGGCCAGACGTTTGGCAAAAATCTGTTCCACTATGTCCGCATCGCCTGCCTGATAACGCAGCACATCCAGCGCATGGTCTGACAAGCGGCAGCCGTGATCATGGAAGAAGTCAACGCGGTTTTTCAAGGCAGCGAGCAGTGAAGGGTAGGAGTTCACCGTTTGGCCTGCTGCTTCCTCCAGACGGGTGATCCAGCCGGCAAATCCTTCCGCATCAATATTGAGCGCCTTGTCGGGCCGGAAAGTAGGATATACGCTGAATGCAGTTTCCTCTTCCTTCAGCAGGCGGTGGTATTCCAGCGTATCAGCAGGGTCATCGGTAGTGCAGATCACCTTGACGTTGGAGCTGCGGATCAGTCCTCTGCGGGTGAAGCCGGGCTCAGCAAGCCTGGCATTCACCTGCTCCCAAACCGCCGGTGCAGTTGACTCGTTCAGCGGCTCATTGACACCGAAAAAGCGGCGGAGCTCCAGGTGGGTCCAGCTGTAGAGCGGATTGCCCACCGCTTTCGGGAGTGTCCGCGCCCAGGCCAGAAATTTATCGTAATCGGAGGCATCTCCAGTAATGTGGGATTCCGGCACACCATTGGCACGCATCAGCCGCCATTTATAATGATCGCCATACAGCCAGGCTGCGGTCAGGTTAGCGAAGGGCTGGTCCTCATAAATCTCCCGCGGATCAAGGTGACAGTGGTAATCGACAATCGGCATAGGCTTGGCATGCTGATGAAAAAGCGTCCGGGCAGTCTCATTGGATAACAAAAAATCATCATTTAAGAACATTATGAATCTCCCTTTAGATAAATTTAAATATGAAGGAACGGGATAGGATTATAGCGTGACTCCGGTTTTGAAAATAGCCAGCTCGCGGACTTCGTTCTGCTCATTGCGTGTTTTTTGGCCGCTGGCCACATCGATGATATAAGTGATGAACTCTTCAAGCACATCTGCCATAGGCACTTCCAGCAGGGGGCCAGCATTGAAATCCATCCAGTGGCCTTTTTTGGCGAACAGTTCATTGTTGGTCGCAACCTTAACCGTAGGCACAAAGCTGCCGAACGGCGTTCCGCGGCCGGTAGTGAACAGGACCAGCTGACAGTCCGACGCGGCCAGAGCAGATGCTGCCACCAGGTCGTTGCCGGGAGCCTGAAGCAGGCTGAGGCCCTTTTTGCGCAGCTTCACCCCGTAATCCAGCACGTCCACGACAGGCGAGGTTCCGGCTTTTTGGGTACAGCCGAGCGATTTATCCTCCAGCGTACTGATTCCGCCTGCCTTGTTGCCCGGGGACGGATTCTCATACACCGGCTCTCCATACGAAAGGAAGTACTGCTTAAAGTTATTGATCAGGGAAACGATATCTTCATAGACTTCGCGGCTCTCGGCACGCGCCATCAGCATTTTCTCCGCGCCGAACATTTCCGGCACTTCCGTCAATACCGAGGTTCCTCCCTGGGAGATGATGAAATCGGAGAACGCGCCGAGCAGCGGGTTAGCGGTAATACCGGAGAAGCCGTCGGAACCGCCGCATTTCAGCCCGATGTTCAGCTCGCTCAGCGGCACAGGCTCGCGCTTATCGTCCAGCGCCGCTTCGTACAGCTCTTCGAGCAGGGCGAGACCGGCTTCCACCTCATTGCCGACTTCCTGGGCGACGAGAAATTTGACGCGGCTTTGATCGTAATCGCCCAGCATGCTGCGGAATTCAGAGACGATATTGTTCTCACAGCCAAGACCGAAGACCAGTACACCGCCGGCATTAGGATGATTGACCGCATCCAGCAGAATGCTGCGTGTCATACGGTGGTCATCGCCAAGCTGTGAGCAGCCGTAAGGATGCTTAAGAACAGTAAGATTATCAAAGCTTCCGAGATCGGGATGCTCTGCCTTGAATTCCTGCAGCATCTGCTCGGCAATGCCGTTCACACAGCCGACCGTCGGAATAATGAACAGATCATTGCGGATGCCTACCTTGCCGTTCGCGCGGCGGTAGCCCTGAAAGGTCAGCCCGCGGTTCGGGTAGGTAACAGGATGCAGGTCAGGAACATATTCATATTGCTCTTCACCGACCAGATTGGTTTTGATGTTATGGGTGTGAATCCAGTCACCCTTTTGAATCGCTTCTATTGCATGGCCGATCGGGTAGCCGTATTTGGTGATAACATCATCCGGTGCAAAGCCGGTCAAGGCTATTTTGTGGCCCTGGGGAATATCCTGGTTGGCAGTAAGCTTCAGATCTTCGAATTCCAGCTCTTCACCGGCGGTGATCGGGCGGAGCGCTACGGCTACGGTATCTCTGGGATTCATTTTCATTAATCGTTTCATGGTGTCCCTCCTGATAGTGTTGGAATTATATTAATGTACTAATTGCTGCAGGGCTGCGCGGGTGTCAGATCCCTCAAGCTGCCGGAGATGAGCAGAGAGCGCATCCGTAAGTCCCGGTACCAGCGATAAATCCTGTCCCCAAAGGCTTGCATCCTTCAAGATGACGGGCACGAATTGTTCAGGCTTGCTCCAAGCTTCATCAAAGACTGCCAGCACTTCAGCGCCGTCCTGGCGTTTGACCTTGTCTCCGCGGTAGCTGAGCAGCAGGGCGGCAAAGGCTAAAGTAATCAGCTCCGGGAGCTTGCCGCGCTCCTCTTGATAGCGGAGAAGCACCGGAAGCAGCCGGGTTTTGAATTTGGAGATGCTGTTCAGAGAGATAGACTGCAGCTCATGGCGGATGAACGGGTTTCTGAAACGCTCCAGCACGGCTTCCGAGTAGGATTGCAGCTCCTCCGCAGGCAGATCCAGCATCGGAATCAGCTCATTCTCCATCATTTCTTTGACAAACCGGAAGAAGGTCGCATCGTTCATGACATCCTCAACCGTCTCAAGGCCGGCCATCATCGCGAGCGGAACCATTGCAGTGTGCGGTCCGTTCAGCAGATGAACCTTGCGTTCCCGGTAAGGTGTCATATCGTCTGTAACGACCACATTAAGTCCGGCTTCCGCCAGCGGCAGACGTTCTGTAAGTGAGGACGGGCCTTCAATAACCCAGAAAAGAAACGGCTCCGCAGTCACCATCAGATTGTCGAGATAACCAAGCTCTGCCTCCAGTTCTGCGGCTTTGTCGCGCGGATATCCCGGCACAATCCGGTCCACCAGACTGCAGCAGAAGGTATTCTCTTCCTTCAGCCATTTGCTGAAAGGTTCCCCGAGATTCCATTCTTCCGCATACTTCTGCACAATTTCCTGCAGCTTCTCGCCGTTGCGGTCAATCAGCTCGCAGGGGATAATCACAAAACCTTTTTTACCGAGCTCAAAACGTCTGTGGAGAAGTGCCGTCAGCTTGGCAGGGAAGCTCTTCGGCGGAGCATCGTTCAGTTGGTCGCCCGGATGATAGGCAATGCCCGCTTCGGTTGTATTGGATGTGATAAACTCAAGTTCATCGTTCTCGGCGAGAGCGAGATAAGCCTCATATTCGGCATACGGATTAATGACACGGCTTACGCTTGTCATGATCTCCCGGGAATTCACCTGCTGCTGCTGCATAATTCCGTTAAGCAGTACAGTGTACAGATTGTCCTGGGCGGCCATCAGCTCGCCGAGACCCTGTTCAATCGGCTGAACCAGCACAGCACTTCCGTTAAAAAGGCCCTTATTGTTCATCTGCTGCAGCTGCCAGTCCACGAAGGCCCGCATAAAGTTTCCTTCGCCGAATTGGATCATCCGTTCCGGGTACACAGGCAGGTCAGGCTGGGTGGTGCGGGAAAGGCGGTTAGTCATGAGTGTTCAGATCTCCTTTAGTTTATGAATGTAATAATGCACACGTTAACATTTTATTTTAAAAAAGAGAGGCTCTTTTTTAAACCAACCATTGTCCTCCAAGTGCCGCCCCGAGCGTCCATAGGAATGAACGCCTGCCAAAAGACTGCACTGGAGGAGAAAAGGCTGCCTGACCTGCCGTGGTAAATCAGTGGTGACTGTATCCTGTGCCTGACAGTTCAAGCTGCAAAAGAAAAGACGCTGTGCTTAAGCACCGGTTACGGTATCACGAACTACCAGCGATGTCTTGACGAACAGCTGCTGGGGCCGGGTGTCCGGCTGCTGCATCAGCTGAATCAGCATTTTGGAGCCGAGCTCGCTGATATCTGCAATGGGCTTGCGGACCGTGGTCAGCGCCGGATTGGTGTAACGGGCAAACATAATATCGTCAAAGCCGATTAGAGAGATCTGTCCGGGAATACTGATCCCGCGGGCGTAGCAGGCGTTCATGGCCCCGATGGCCATATCATCGTTCGAGCAGAAGACGGCAGTTGGCGGTTCAGTCAGATCAAGCAGCTGCGACATGGCCGAGTATCCGCTCTCAATACTGTAGTCTCCGGCGGCAAAATAGTCGGAATTCAGCTGCAGCCTGCCGGCAATCAGACTGTCCATAAAGCCCTGCTTGCGTTCCGTCGAGGACTTGAAGCCCGGTTTTCCTTCAATAATTGCCAACTTGGAATGGCCCTGGCTGATTACAAAATCGATAGCTTCCTTCACGCCCTCGCGGTCGTTCGCCACCACATTCATGATGCCGGGATCCTCCAGCTGGCGGTTCAGCACCACAAGCGGTATGCCCATGGTCTTGACGTGGTAAATAAAAGCATTGTCTTCATCGCTCTGGCTCATCACCAGGATGCCGTCGAAGCGCTGGGGCTGTATGCCTGCAAAATTGTGGACCCCGTCGATCCCGTTGACCGTCAGGTTGTAATTCTCATCCAGCACATGATTGATCCCCTTGATGGCATCGACCACGAAGCTTGCTGAGGTTCCCTGCTCAATACTGGAGAAGAACAATCCGATGGTAAAAGAACGTTTGGTAACCAGGCTCTTCGCGCTGTAGTTCGGCACGTAATTCATTTCTGCGGCAATTTTCTCAATCTTGTCCCGGGTGACCTTCTTAATCAGCGGGCTGCCGTTCAGCGCTCTGGAAACCGTTGTATGGGAGACGCCGGCAACGCGTGCAATGTCTTTGATAGTAATCATAATATCTCTCCGGGAAAATAGAATTGTTAACGATTCCAGTGTAGTTCCTCAAGCAGGTCAAGTCAAGCAAATTATGGAATGCACACGTTAAAATTTTATTGGCAAAAATGTGTCCGGGCGCTATAATCAACTTGTTTGCGCAAGGTACCGGAACAACCAAAGGAGGATGCGGCAATGCTGGTGGGAAAAGAAGATTATTGCGATTTTCATACCGTCCAGGCGGCGGTGGATGCGCTTGAACGGCAGAGCGGTGAGGAGATGGCCACACTCTATATTTTATCAGGCGTGTATGAGGAAACCGTCCGGATCTACCGCTCAAATCTTAACATTATCGGCCTTGGGGAAGTGGTAATTACGAACGGGCGTTATGCCCGGGAGTTGGATGAAAACGGGGTGGAGCTGGGGACCTTTGGCACTCCGACCTTGTTCCTGGGCGGCAGACGCCTCACGCTGGAGAACCTTGCAATCGTTAACAATGCCGGGCAAGGGGAGCATATCGGCCAGGCGCTTGCGGTATACGCGAATTGTGACGAGACCGTATTCCGCAGCTGCACCTTCAAAGGGCATCAGGATACGCTGTTTACAGGCCCTTTGCCTCCGTGGAACAAGCAGGGAGGGGGATTTGGGGGCATACCCCTGAAGGAGCATCACGAATCTTACCGCCAGCTGTATATCCGCTGCTGCATTGAGGGAACCGTGGACTTTATATTCGGCGGAGCAACTGCTTATTTTGACCACTGCGAGATCCGCAGCCTGCGGAATGACAAGGGCAGCCGCAGCTATATTACGGCAGCCTCCACACCGGAGGGGCAGAACTATGGCTATATTTTTAATGAGTGTTACTTGACTGCGGAGGACGGGGTTACCGGGGTTTATCTGGGACGCCCATGGAGAGGTTATGCCAGAACGGAACTGGTGAACTGCAAATTAGGCAGACATATTGAACCGCAGGGCTGGGACAATTGGGGAAATCCGGCGAATGAAGAGACCGTTACTTATGCTGAATACGGCATTCCGGGCGGGGACGAGCTGCGCAAGCTGCGTGTAAGCTGGGCTGTTTTGCCTGAGGAGGGTACTGAAGCGCCCGCCAAGGAGCAGGTGTTTGCAGGTACGGATTTCTGGAAATAACCGGATAGCTAAGAGGTCCGAAATGAAGGAGAACATGATGGAGCATACCGGGAACAGATTGCCTGATTTTGAACAAATGTTTATGGACAGGGAGGCGGACAAGGACCGTCCCTTCCGCACACTGCTGCTGCTATATAAGGGGATGACGCTCAATCTGGTGCTGTCGCTGCTGTTCTACATTTTCAAGCATGCGCCAACCTGGGTCATTCCGGTCGTTACGGCCGATATTATTAACCATCTCAGCAGTCCGCAGCTTGACAGCCTAAACTGGCTATGGATGGACCTCGCCGTAGTTGCTGTTGTTATTCTGCAGAATATTCCTTCAGCTTACATGCATGTCAGTTTCATGAGCAGGTCCTCGCGCCAGGTGGAGGCAGGGCTCAGAGGAACGCTGATCCGTAAACTCCAGCACTTATCCATGACGTACCACAGTGACCTGCGTGCCGGCCGGCTGCAGTCGAAGGTGCTCCGTGATGTGGAAGCGATCGAAACGCTGTCCAAGCAAATGATGTACTCCTTCATGCCGGCTGTTACGAACGTCCTGATTGCAATTACTATTACTGCGTTCAAGAGCCTGCAGGTGACGCTGTTTTTTGTGCTGGTGATTCCGTTCGGAGTGCTGATGATCACCTTTTTCCGGTCCAAAATCCGCAGCCGCAACCGCGAATTCCGGCGCCAGATCGAAAATATGTCGGGACAGGTGGCAGAGACGGTAGAGATGATTCCCGTAACCCGGGCGCACGGGCTTGAGGAAGTGGAAATTGGCAAAGTGGATACCACACTCTCGGAGCTGAAAGGCAAGGGATACCGGCTGGATATTACAGAAGCGCTGTTCGGAGCCTCCAGCTGGGTGGTGTTCACCCTGTTTCAGCTGCTGTGTCTTGGTTTTACCTGTATTTTGGCGTACCGGGGAACGATTCAGGTTGGGGATGTCGTCATGTACCAGGGGTTTTTCTCTACGATTTTGGCCTCCATCAACAGTCTGCTGGGGGTGTATCCGCAATTCGCCCGCGGCTTCGAATCGATATATTCGATCTCGGAGATTCTGGCTTCAACGCAGGTTGAAGAATATCAGGGGACCCGTGTGGTTGACTCTTTCCGGGGCGCTTATGCGTTCAAGGATGTAAAATTCAGCTACAAAGACACCGATCACCATGTGCTGCAGGATTTCAATTTAACGGTACGGCCGGGGGAATGCATCGCTTTTGTAGGGGAATCAGGCGCAGGCAAGTCAACGGTATTGAATCTGGTCGTGGGATTCTACCGCCCTACAGGCGGTCATATTTTTGTCGACGGTATACCGATGGATGAGCTGGATATGCGGCTGTACCGCCAGAAGCTGGCCGTCGTTCCGCAGAGCACTGTGCTATTCTCCGGAACCATCCGCAGCAATATTACGTTCGGCCTTAGCGATGTCCCGGAAGAGAGGCTGCAGGAGGTGATCCGGCTGGCTAATCTGCAGGATGTGATCGAACAGATGCCGCAGGGGGTTGACACGCTGATTGGTGAACACGGCGGCAAGCTGTCCGGAGGCCAGCGGCAGCGGATTGCCATTGCCAGGGCGATGATCCGTGATCCGGAGATCATACTGCTTGATGAAGCTACCTCTGCACTGGATAACATTTCAGAATACATTGTGCAGAAAGCGATGCGGGAACTGATCCGCGGACGCACGACCTTCATCGTGGCACACCGGCTGTCTACCATCCGCGATGCCGACCGGATTGTTGTGATGAAGGACGGACGGGTGGCCGAGGTAGGGAGCTTCGAGGACCTGATGGCCCGTAAGGGAGCTTTTTATGAACTGAAGCAAATGCAGGGATAGGCTGTGAAGGCTGTAAAAGCACACAGCAAAGCGGACACCGGAATACTAAGCGGTGTCCGCTTTGCTGTGCTGCTATAGTTGGGATGCCAGGCAGGGATTACGACCTCCCGGCGGGAAGTAGAAGCATAGTACAGGGATCAGGCCTTGTTATGCTGGAACTTCGTAACAGATCTGGAGTAGTGGGAGACGGTACCGTCGAATCTTTTGATGCGGACATAGTCCTCGGAGAACTTCTCGACAATCCCGGAGCCTACCTGGGAGTACATCCCGTCAGGATCAAGCTGCAGCGCGGACACAAAAGTCTGCGACAAGGCGGCGACAAAAAAATCAATATTTTTCACAAGTGTCTGTGGCAAATCCAGGCACCTCCGTTTTCAGCTGAATTTGAACTTTTTCTACCCGAAAGCTTTTCAACCATTTTACGACAGGCCGCTGATTTTGAAAACAGGTTTTAATTTGCAGAATTTATGGCGGCAACGGAAGGCGGTTATGAATTGAGGCCAGGAAAGAGGAGAAAAAATCTCCTGATTATTGTTTTTATCACTCTGCTTGTGGTCGCTCCGTTAGTGTATGTTCAGACCCGCAAATTCGTTTATGCCCACCGGGTAACCTCATATTTAAAGGAGGAAAAGGGCTACAGCAGCCAGGATATCGCCTCGGTACAAGGGGTTTGGGGAATGAAGGCACCGCCGTTTTTTGTCGTTGTAAAGTTTAGGGACGAGCCTGAGGTGGAGTATGTTTATTTTGCACATGATGGTGTCATGCAGTTCAGCCACAGTATTACCCGCAGAGGCATGCGGCAGGGCATTGAGAGAGCGAACCTGAAGCACTTGGATGAGGGCATTTCCGGTTATTAAAAGAATAAGCATGGCTTTAATTTCGTTAGGGGGCTAAGCTGAGATGATAATCAGAACCGAGACTGCGGGAGATTACCGCGGGGTGTTTGAGCTGAACTACCGGGCTTTTGGGAACAGGGAGGATGAATCGCGGCTCATTGAACGGATCAGGGATTCAGAAGAATTTATACCCGAACTGTCCATTGTGGCCGAGGATAATGGGGCAATTGTCGGCCATGTTTTGCTTAGCAAGGCTAAGGTGGTGAGTGAACTCACCGAAAATGACGTCCTTGTGCTCGCTCCCCTTGCTGTACATCCGGATGCACAAGGGCGGGGAACCGGCGGACTGCTGATTGAGGAAGCGAAAAGACGCTCCAGCGGGCTGGGATACAGTGTTATTCTGTTGATCGGGCATCCCGGGTATTATCCTAAATTCGGTTTTAAGCCGGCGCGCCAGTACGGCCTGGAGCTGCTGCAGTTTCCGGTGCCAGATGATGTGTTCCAAGTGTGTGAGCTGGAGGAAGGGGGACTGGACGGGATTAAGGGTGAGCTGCGGTATCCGGGGGCATTTTTATGAGGTGGGCTAGATGAACAAAACAATCCATGAATACCTGAAGGATTTAGACTGGAGTACCCCGGCTGGAATCCGGCAGGAGACGATACGCCAGCTTCAGCTTATAGATGAAAAGGATCTTCCCCTGCTGGCTCAGCCCTTAGGCAAGGAGCATTGGGATGGTGCTGCAGAGGTACTGAGCCAGATTGGCTACCCAGGGATTAAAAGTATTTTGCCGGAACTGCTTGTCTGGCTTCAGGATCTCAATTGGCCGGGAGCGGGTGCGGTCAGCCGGCTGCTGATAGATGTTGGAGAACCCTTAATTCCGGAGCTTCAGCGGGTTATGGCGGGAGAGCCTGCCGATGAGGAGTGGATGTACTGGATTATACACAGCATTTTGGAGCATTGGCCGAAGGAACTGGTGGCCCGCCTGCAGCCGGAACTAATGAATTTGGCATGTCATTCAAGGAGCGGGTTTGGCGCGATTGTGCTGCTGAATAAGCATGAGCTAAAACCTTTAGCGGTGCTGACAGCCCTTTTGGATCAAAAAGAACAAAGCACCCTGTCACGGATGAACCAGCTGATGCTCGAACATGCTGATGTGGATTGCGCTGAGTTTAACCGCCGCTTTCACGAAGCGCTCTATCGCACTGATGACGCCAAGGATCTTAAAGCTTTTATGGAGGAGAACGGCACGCAGCAGAGCTATTGCAGTCAGATAAAGCATTGTAGAGAATATCTGTCTGAGCTTGAGGAGACACGCAAGGAGATTATAGGGACAATAATAAGTAAATATGACACAGGGCTGTCTTGTTCAATATGTTATCCTTTCTTGGCGAAACTGGAATTAACAGGGCAGTTATTTGCGCTGACTAGGCAGGAGGACAGAAGATATGGCTGAACCGTTAAAAGCAATGTATAATAAGGAGTTTTTACACAGCTTCGCCAGGAAGCTTCGTTCGGTATTCCCGGGTTTTGAGCAGGAGGCGTTTGTCCGGGTGGCAATGCAGGAGCCGTGGGAGGAGCTGGAGCTCAAAGCCCGGATGCGGCGGATTACGGAAACAATGGGGGTGTTTTTACCGCAGCGGTATGAAGAGGCACTGGAGATTCTGTGTGCTATAGACGAGCAGTGTGTAGGCTTCCCGTATTTGATTTTCCCGGACTTCGTAGAGGTATTTGGACAGGGGGAGGAGCATTGGGAGCTGTCGATGGCAGCGCTGGAGCGGTTTACGGTAAGGTCGTCGGCGGAGTTTGCGGTGCGGCCGTTTCTGCTGCGCGACCCCGGGCGGATGATGGCGCAGATGCAGCGCTGGTCCGGGCATTCTAATGAGCATGTGCGGCGGCTGGCCAGTGAAGGGAGCAGACCGCGTCTGCCCTGGGGGCAGGCGATTCCAATGTTTAAGCAGGATCCATCCCCTGTGCTTCCTGTGCTGGAACAGCTGAAGGCCGATCCGTCGCTTTATGTGCGCAAAAGTGTGGCCAACAATCTGAACGATATCGCCAAAGATCATCCGGAGGTCGTGATTTCTATCGCACAGCGCTGGAAAGGAAAAAGCGAGCTCACAGACTGGATTGTACGGCACGGCTGCCGCTCTCTGATCCGTAAAGCCGATCCGCAAATTATGGAACTATTCGGCTATGCCGCACACCAGGCTGACGAGACACCTCTTGTTACTGAAGCCTCAATATTGGCAGAACCGGATATTCTGCAGATTGGATCAAGCTGTGAGCTGTCGTACCACTTGTTGATCCGCGAAGGAGAACCTGTCCGGATCCGTATTGAATACGGGATTGATTTTGTAAAATCCGGGGGCAAAACCTCACGCAAGCTGTTTTTGCTGTCTGACAAAACCGTTCCGGGGGGCTCTTTACTAAAAGGTATTCGAACCCACCGCTGGGGGGACCTCACTACCCGGCGCCATTATCCCGGAGAGCACCGGATTACGCTGCTGGTTAACGGTCGTGAAGCCGCTGAGGCGCTGCTGATGCTTGAGGCTGGCGCGGACGCCGGACAGAAATAAAAGGAAAAGTCCCGCAGAATTCTGCGTGCCGCTCCAAATTCACGAAATCAACGGGAAAAGTCCTGCAGAATTCTGCGTGCCGCTCCAAATTCACGAAATCAACGGGAAAAGTCCCGCAGAATTCTGCGTGCCGCTCTAAATTCACGAAATCAACGGGAAAAGTCCCGCAGAATTCTGTGCGCCGCTCCAAATTCACGAAATCAACGGGAAAAGTCCCGCAGAATTCTGCGTGCCGCTCCGGATTAACGAAATCAACGGGAAAAGTCCCGCAGAATTCTGTGCGCCGCTCTAAATTCACGAAATCAACGGGAAAAGTCCCGCTCATTTCCGTGTGCCGCTACAAATTCACGAAATCAACGGGAAAAGTCCCACTGAATTCTGTGCGCCGCTCCAAATTCACGAAATCAACGGGAAAAGTCCCGCTGAATTCTGTGCGCCGCTCCAAATTCACGAAATCAACGGGAAAAGTCCCGCAGAATTCTGCGTGCCGCTCCAAATTCACGAAATCAACGGGAAAAGTCCCGCTGAATTCCGTGTATCGCTCCAAATCACCTCGACTCCGCAGTGTTCAGTGCAGCCGGCCATTCTAACGGACCGAGAGGGCGTTATTCCCGGAGAAAACAGGCTTTTGAGAAGCTAACGGACCTCAGGTCCCTTATTTACTGATCTGTGCTTGAAAAAAAGTTACTGGAGAGCAAATAAGGGCTGTGGAGTCCGTTAGAATAGTAAAAGGCGCAAAATTGCGGAAATAGCGGAAGTACGGTCCGTTAAAAAAGTAGCGGCTGCTTGCTGTGAAGACGATATATCAGAAGGAGGAATTAACATGCAAAAACGGCCGTTCTGTTTTAACATACTGCGGTTATCGTTCGCTTTGCTACTCCTGGCCGGATGCGGAATGGAGAATGGAGAGAAGGGGGACACCACTCATTCTACCGACTCCATCACCCAGCTCACTGCCCAGTCCACCGCCCAGTCCACCGTTCACCCCACCGCTCACCCCACCGCCCAGTCCACCGCTCACTTCACCGCCCAGCCCATCGCTCACCCCACCGCCCAGTCCACCGCCGACCTCACCGCCCAGCCCATCACCGACTCCACCGCTCAGCTCACCACCCAACCTTCCCCTTCCTCCGCCGAAACGGCTGTGGGGATGCCCTTAGAGATGCCGGAGGATTTTGCATTCTCTGTACGCTTTGGAGTTAAGGGCAAAAACGAGGTCAACACTTTCGAGCATACGGTTACCAAGGATTTGGTGAGCAACGGCACGGCAACCGCTAATCTCACCCTGACCCAAGACGAGCTGACGGAGATCTATGCACGTATGCGGGATATTAATGTATTAGGCGACCTGCAGCTGGAGATTGGTGAAAAAGATGTGAACAAACACCGTTCGAAGAGGAGCACTGGGTCATCCGGTCCGCGGGGGAACAGCACCAGCTGGAGTGGTCGGAACAGAATTGCGAGATTACTGGCGATGCGCTGAAGCTGAAGGAGCTGAGAAGCTATATTTGGAGTCGGATCGCCGCTAAGCCGGAGTTTCTGGAGCTGCCGGAAGCAGCCGGCGGATATCAATAAAGACAAAAAATAGCCCTTGAGCTTCTCAAAGGGCCATCTTGCTTATATATGCATCCGCGAATATCCCGGATTAATTCTTTTTAGTCCTTGATATTTCCGGCCATTTTCAGGCGTTTGGCGATTTCTTTGAATTCCTCTGCGGAAATTCCCGGCGCAAACTCCTCTTTGACCTCAGGCGCTTCAGGAATCGGTACGCCTTTGGGAGCACCCTGAATGACTTCGAGCGGCAGTCCGTCCTCCGGATGCGTGCCTTTCCAGATCTGGTCAATGGCGTTGAAATCTTTATCGCTCCAGGTATAGAGCTTTGTATGCACGCCTTTTTCCTCATATTTATGGGCTTCTGTAAAGGCTTTATTGCTCAGGGAAGGGATCGGAACCAGCTTGGTTACATTAACGCCTGTGGCCATTTCCAGCGCTTTGGCATAAGCAACGACATGGACGCCGCCACGGACGAGCAGGAAGCCTACAACGGCCCGCGCAGCAGGATGATCCGTCATTTCATAGACTTTCATCTTGTGCGTTCTGGCACCGCATTCCAGGAAGAAGTTGTGGAGCAGATCCTCAACGAGATTCCCGCTGTTGAAGACATAAGCTCCGGTCCATGGATTACCCATGGAGTCAAACGGCATGGCACCTTGCGCCCCGGCAAGGTAATGGTAGGACAAACGGGCATCTTTGACTGATTCCAGCGGGTTTGCGTCAGGCTCCTTGTACGCTGTTGAGCCTTTGAGACATTTGTTGACTGCGTGGGATACCAGTTCGACATGCCCCAGCTCTTCGGCTGTAATACTCATTACGAGATCATAGAAAGGCTTCAGTTTTTCTTTGGAGCGGAAATTGAAGGATTGAAAGAGATAGTTATTGAGCGTTGACATCTCCCCGAATTTACCGCCAAGCAGTTCCTGTACGGCTGCGGCAGCATTGGGGTCCGGCTTCTCGACTTCAGGAATCTCAATCATGATTTCATCCATGCGTTTGAACATTGAAGCATCATCCTCCTAGGCAAGTTACGATCCTGCTCAGCCCTACATTAAACTGATTTCCAGTTCCTCAAACATAGGAGAATCAATACTTTGCAGCATTTTTATGAAATATGGGGAACGCTGTCCTTCCATGGCAAAAAAGGTGCCCGCCGGCGGATTCCGCCGCCCATGAGCACCTGTTACATACTATGTTATTTTTTCACTTTAGCAACGCCGCTCACAATGCCCTGATTGGCCGTACTGAAGGTAGACTGGTACTGTTCGTTTGCAAAATATACATTGCCGTTTATAGTAGCATTTACAACACTGAACCCGTTAGCCTCCACATAGACATTCCCTGTAAAAATCCCGCCCTGAAGCTGTGTGTTTTCACTTCTGATCGTCATTTTTGGAGCAGTTAATATGAATGATTCGGCGATATTATGTTCCGCATCCTGTGAATAGAGGGCGATTTTACGTGCCGGCTGTTCCCTGTTGGTGAAATTGCCTTCCACCACCAGTTCCTCTGTGAACGTCAGGTCGTTCAGCATGGAGACTACCCAGGTGCCATTCTTCCCGACCGCTTTTTTAAAATCCAGGTTGTTGTTTACTGCTGGAGCAAAAGTGACCTCATCTGTTGTCCCGGCAGTATTGATGCCTCCGTACGCAGACGGATTGGAGTTTGCGTTATCGGCATCGGTAGAGCTGGCGCATCCGGCCAGCAGAGCCAGAAGCAATGCAGCGGCAAAGCCGGCAGCCTTCCTCATGGTGTAGGCCTCCTTTTAAATGTGTAAAGCAATATCTTTAGGTGCCAAGCGTTTTGCGGATGGTAAAATAGCTTCATAGGGGAGCGGCACAATATCCGCCAGTCCGTAGGCTGAAACTGTACAATTTTAGCGGTGTGACGGATGAATAACCTCTGTGTAGTATGAACGCATGTCGGCCGGATTATCCTGAGAATTGCTGCGGCAGCGGGCTGTCATGATAAATGGACTTCCAATATGCCCGTCATTTGGATTACAATATTCTTCTGATGAATTTATTTGCGTGCAGAAGGGGCTGTATCCGTGGCTAAGCAAAAATATTATGTGGTATGGGAAGGCAAACAGCCGGGAGTTTACAGTACCTGGGCGGAGTGTCAGGCCCAGACTGACCACTACACAGGTGCAAAATATAAATCCTACGAATCCAAAGCGGCGGCAGATGCTGCATACAAGGCAGGCTGGAAAGGCAACTGGGGTACGGGAGCGGCCGCATCCGGTGCAGGCAAAGCCAAAGCGTCAAGCTACAAGGGACGAAGCGCCTCTGTAGAGACATCTGCAGAAATTGATTATGACAGTATTTCTGTCGATGTAGGTACACGGGGCAATCCCGGACCTGTCGAGTATAAGGGAGTAGATACGCAGACTGGCGATATTATCTTCTCTTGCGGGCCTATTAAGAAGGGGACGAATAATCTCGGGGAGTTTCTGGCCATTGTCCACGCGCTTGCACTGCTGAAGAAGGAAGGCAGCAGCAAGACAGTGTATAGCGATTCTGTCAATGCCATGAAATGGGTCAAACAGAAAAAGGTTGCTACAACCCTTCCGCGTGATGCTTCCACTGCGGAAATCTGGACCCTGATTGACCGTGCGGAGCAATGGCTGGAGAACAATACTTACAGCAACAAGGTACTGAAATGGCAGACCAAGGAATGGGGAGAGATCAAAGCGGATTACGGACGGAAGTAAGCCTCCCGCCTAATCTCTGAACAAACTCCGGTTATAAGGCTTGCGGGGACAAGCCTTATATAATGGTTAATTATAGGTAAAGAATGATAATTACAGGCAAGTTGGGGAAGGAGAATGGGGATGTTCGGCAACGATTGGGACGAGGTGCTGCAGGAGGAGACGCAGAAGCCCTATTTCAACGAGCTGCGCTATGCACTGGCGCATGAATATAAGCAATTTACAGTGTACCCGCCCAAAGATCTGCTGTTCTCGGCACTTAAGCTGACGCCATATAACAGCACGCGGGTGGTCATTCTGGGACAGGATCCTTATCACGGCGCGGGACAAGCCCATGGACTCAGCTTCTCGGTGAAGCCCGGGGTGCGGATTCCGCCTTCACTCCGCAATATTTATACAGAGCTGCATGATGATCTCGGATTAACGCCGCCTAATCATGGTTATCTTCTGCATTGGGCCCAGGAGGGTGTACTGATGCTGAATGCAGTGTTGACTGTCCGTGAAGGCCAGCCTAACTCACACAAGGGACTGGGCTGGGAGACATTTACGGATGCGATTATGGAGAAGCTGAATGAGCGGACTGAACCGATGGTGTTTATTTTGTGGGGCAGTCATGCGCAGCAAAAAGGGGCTTTTATTGACAGAGCCAGGCATTTGGTCATTGAGTCGCCTCATCCGAGCCCGTTCTCTGCTCACCGCGGCTTTCTTGGCAGCCGTCCGTTTTCCAGAGCGAACCAGTATCTGGAGTCGCACGGTCTTGAACAAATAGATTGGTCCATACCTGGTATTTAACAGGTGTTATGGACGCAGAGGAAGGGGTGGGGCAATGAAGCATTGGGTTGGCAAACCGGTTATTATGTATTGCGGTGCAGAGCCCTACACGATTTTGAAGGGGGTGCTGCGCAGATGGGATCTTGCGGCCTCGGTGGCCGTCATCGGCCATCAGGAGATAGCGGTACCTTTTCGCGATATTGTATTTATCAAAGCTTTGGCCCCCAAGGAAAGGGCCTTGCCCCCGGTACTCCACTCCGTCGGATATGTTATGCGGGAGCGGCTGCAGTTTGACAATGCCGTATATTTTAAATCAGCGGTAACGGTATGGAAAGGTGATCAGCTGGTTGCCTACAACACAACGATCATTTCACATACCAAGGGATCCGTTACGCTTCAGAACGGGCAGAATCTGATGAAGGGTACACATATTTTTGTAGTCCGTTCCCTGCGGGGCTGACTTAGAGGGATAATAGATCAAGCAACAACGGCTGCGCCATCCTGATCAAGGAGGCGCAGCCGTTGTCGTTTTATTCAGTTACAGCGTTCGTAGTGCTAGAGCTGCTCCTCTTTAATGACTTTAACTTCATCCTCCCGTTCGGTGACGATAATCTCATAGATCCGCAGGAAAATGATTTTGACAATCATATAGACAGGAAGAGCAATCAATACACCGATAAGTCCGAAGAAATCGCCTCCGACAAGGACAATGACCACTGTCGTCAGTGGATGCACATCCAGTGATTTCCCGTAAATAATCGGTGAGAGCACATTATCCTGAATCTGCTGGGCCACCAGAATAATGACCACAGACCAGACCGCCATAGACGGTGATTCGATAAAGCCTACAATTACCACCGGTACAGACGCCAGCAGGGAACCTACATAGGGAATGAAATTCAGCGGTATGGAAATGAGGGCCAGCAGCAGCGCGTACGGCAGTCCGATAATGAGAAAGCCGATGTACAGCATGATTCCCAGCACCACATTCAGGAGCACACGGGTAACGATAAAGCTGCTGAGCGCACCGTCGATTTCTTTGAACATTTCCTGGCCTTCCTTGCGGAACTTTTTGGGAATCAGGCCCTGCAGGATAGGGGACAGCTTGTGTCCATCCTTAAGCATGTAATAGAGAATAATCGGCAATGTAGCGATGACAACTACAATGCTGGATACCACCCCGATCAAATTGGTAAAGGAGTTGGTGACCCAGGCAATGGCGTCGTTCACATAATCCGAAATCCGTGCAGTCAGATTAGTATCCCCCTGGAAAAAACGTGACAGGGAAGGATCATTCTGCAGCTGTGTGAACTGGTTCTGCAGCCCTTGGACCAGGTATGGGGTGTTGTCGATAAAATTTTGGATCTGCTCCCGGAGTGTCGGCCAGACCAGGATCCAGAACAGTACGAATAATCCGGCAATGACGAGGTATATCAGCAATATAGCCAGTGCACGCGGAATCTTTTTCTTCTCCATAAATTTGACAACGGGCCGCAGGAGATAATACATGAAGCCTGACAGCATCATCGGCACGATCAGCAGATTAATGATGGCCAGCAGCGGCCTGAACAGAAAGATGACTTTGGAGCCCAGATACAGAATCGTCAAGAAAGCGATAATGGCCAGGCTTGTCCGAAAATACTTGCTTTGTTGCACAGTGCGGCATCCCCCTATCCTATTCAAATATGTTTATGTAACAGCATCAGGAATACAATACGACGGATGATTTCATTAGTTGCATAGCGGGTCTATAGCATCCTGATTCTATCTTTATAACCGAAATGCTAGAGAATGATTCACAGCCTTCCGGCAGCGGCAGGCCCTGCCCGGTTTAAGCTGCAGTGGAGGCGGTTAATATCGCAATAACAGGAGGCGATCAGATATGACTACGATGATAGTAGGTATTTTTGGGCACCGGAGCGACGCCTCGCTTGCCATAGAGGCCCTGAAGGAGAACGGAATCCATAAAAAGAATATTTCCGCTGTAACGAAGCAGAAAAATACACTGGAAATCCTCAGTGAAGATACAGGCATTGGAAATACAGAAGCCGGAGCCGGTAATGGAGGCTTGTTCGGCACAGCAAGAGGCCTTGGCGTAGGACTGGATATGGTGGCTGACAGCGCTGTGGCGGCAGGGCCGGCAGCGCGCAAGCTGGCAGGAGCTGACATTGAGGGGGACGGGCTGGTAGTCAGTCTGATCAGCAGCGGAATTCCGGAAGAGGATGCACAGAAGTATGCCGGGCATGCCGCTAAAGAGCATATTATCGTCCTTGTAACTTTGGAAGAAGAAGAGGACCCGGACAGAGTAAATACCATATTTGAGCAGCATCATGCGATCCCTCTGGAATCGTAAATGATGATGCAGTTTAACGCGGCCGGCGGGATTTACGTCTGGCCGCTTTTTTTCTGGACTGGATGAACAGAACAGGGTCAACGTCAACCTGGCCGCCCGTACTTTTGGTTACTTCCCTCGCTTTAAGCAGGGCGAGAAAACCGAAGAATTCACCCAGCGTCGACAGTCCGGCGGCGATGATCTCAAGATCTTCCGCGCTTAGCTCTTCGGTTTCAACCGGACTGCTGCCGGTTGTGCTGTTGTTACGGTATTGTCTGCCGCTGCTGTTCCGTTTTCCCGATCCGCGGCTGTAGTTATAGGCCATCCATCTTCACCCGCTTTTTCCCGTATGTAGTATAGATATGTACGAAGCTGTCAAGATGAGATAGGCGATCAGGAGCTTATTTCGAGAAAGCGGATGATCTAAGAATAGATGGCAATACTAAATGAGCAAAAATGAGCAGGGAACTGCAAAAATACACTTTACAGCGTATGAAAACGCTGTTACAATCATAAATGAGCACAAATGATCAATAATAATCAATTTTGATCGTAACAAATCATCTAAATTGCAAGTACAGTTAGGAGTGAATTCCTGTGCTGTTTGAAGAAGAGCGAAAGCGGAGCATCGTGCAGTATGTTGAGAAGCATACCCGCGGATCGGTTCAGGAGCTCAGCAGGCAGCTGGGTGTATCGGAATCTACAGTGCGGCGGGATCTCAAGGAGCTGGAGGAAGCGCGGCTGCTGAAGCGTACCCATGGCGGTGCAGTGTCCCTGCAAAGTGTAAGCTTTGAGGCCGCTGTATCGGATAAGGAAGAGCATTTCTCGGAAGAGAAGCTGCGGATTGCCCGCGAAGCGGTCCGGTTGATCGATGAAGGAGATGCGATTCTGCTTGACGGAGGCACAACCACTCTGCAGATTGCCAGAGAGCTTAAGCAGTTTTCCAATCTGAAGATCATCACCAATTCGATTATGGCCCTGAATGAGCTGAAGGACTGCCGCAATTTGGAAGTGTCCATCACAGGCGGGATGCTGCGGCCGGATACGATGGCCTTTGTCGGTCCGATGACAGAGCGTTCTTTGGAGATGGTCCGGGTGGACAAGGCTTTTCTGGGAACCAACGGGCTGGATCTTTACGAAGGCATAACAACGCCTAACATGCTGGAAGCCGCAACCAAGCGCAAAATGATATCCGTCGCCAAGCAGGCCATCCTCGTGGCAGACCACAGCAAAATCGGCCAGGTATCCTTTGCCAAAGTAGCTGATCTGCAGGAGATTGATCATTATATACTCGATACGGATACGCCGGAGAGATTCATTCAGGAGCTTCAGCGTATGGATATAGACCACACCTTGGCCTAAGGGGCCGGTAATACACAATAATGAGGGATGAACATGATCTACACAGTAACACTTAATCCTTCCATTGACTATATCGTGGAAGTTGAGGACTTTAGACTGGGCGGCCTGAACCGGATGAACCGTGATTTAAAGCTTCCCGGCGGCAAGGGTATCAATGTATCACGTGTGCTTAACCAGCTGGAAATCGGGAATATTGCTACCGGCTTTCTAGGCGGTTTTACCGGACGTTACATTAAGGACTGGCTGGCCGAAGAAGGAATCTCCAGTGATTTCGTAACTGTAAACGGCGATACCCGAATCAATATTAAGCTCAAGTCCGGTGAAGAGACGGAAATTAACGGAGCCGGTCCGGAAATTTCGGACACTGAAGCAATCGCACTTATTCACAAGCTGGAAGCTCTGCAGAAGGGTGATATTGTCGTCTTGTCCGGCAGTATTCCGCCGTCACTCGGCAAAAACTTCTATGACAGGCTGATTGCTGTATGCAAGCAGCGGGAGGCAGAATTCGTCATTGATACGACAGGCAAGCCTCTGCAGCAGGCTCTGGTTCATGGGCCGCTGCTGGTGAAGCCTAATCACCATGAGCTGGCGGAATTGTTCGGAGTCACGATTAATACCCGTGAAGAGATTATTACTTACGGACGCAAGCTGCTGGAGGCGGGAGCCAGACATGTACTGGTTTCTATGGCCGGAGATGGCGCGCTGTTCATTACGGAGCAAGCTGTATATTACGCGAACGCTCCGTCAGGCCAAGTAAAGAACTCTGTAGGCGCAGGCGATTCCATGATCGCAGGTTTTGTAGGCACATTGTCAGCCACCGGAGATGTACAGGAAGCTTTCCGCGCCGGGGTGGCTTCTGGAAGTGCTACAGCCTTCTCGGATGATTTGGCGGCAAGGCCATTCATTGAGCAGCTCCGCTCCGTCATTCAGGTAACACAACTATAGACAGGCATAATCCTAAAGGAACCCGGGGAGTTGAGATTTATGAGAATTACAGATCTTATGATAAAAGAAACAATGATTATGGATCTGCAGGCTACGACCAAGGAAGCGGCGATTGATGAACTGATCGCGAGTCTGGCGGCAAGCGGCAGAATTACAGACAAGAAGCTGTTCAAAGAAAAGATTCTGGCCCGTGAAGAACAGTCCAGCACAGGCATCGGCGGCGGGATTGCCATGCCGCATGCCAAGACCACTGCGGTTAAGGAAGCCACAGTTGTATTTGCCAAGAGCAGAACCGGGGTCGATTTTGCCTCACTCGATGATGAGCCGGCCAAATTATTCTTTATGATTGCCGCCCCGGACGGCGCGGGCAATATGCATCTGCGCACGTTGGCCGCTTTGTCAAGATTGCTCATTGAAAGCGAGTTCATTGAGAAGCTGATGAATGCCGCTACGCCTGATGAAGTTAGTGCGTTATTTGACAGCAAGCAGGCGGAAGAGGAAGCCAAGGCGAAGGAGAAAGAGGAGCGGAAAGCGGCTGCAGCTGCCAAAGCCGAGCCTGAACGCGTGATCGTCGGCAATCCGGATTCACAAAGCTTTGTCGTTGCTGTTACAGCCTGTCCTACAGGGATCGCGCATACCTTTATGGCAGAAGATGCCCTTAAGAAAAAGGCGCTGGAAATGGGAGTTAATATCCGCGTAGAGACGAACGGCTCTGAAGGTGCACAGAATGTGCTGACCGCAGATGAAATCCGCCGTGCCAGCGGTGTTATCATCGCTGCTGATAAAAACGTGGAAATGGCCCGTTTCGCCGGCAAACCGGTACTGCAAAGACCGGTCAGCGACGGCATCCGCAAGACTGAAGAACTGATTACGAAGGCAATGAACGGAGATGCTCCGATTTACCGCAGTGAAGGCAAGAGCAGCGGCGATGCTCCTGCAGAGAAATCCGGAAGCATCGGCAGCAAGATCTACAAGGATCTGATGAGCGGTATTTCCCACATGCTGCCGTTTGTTGTCGGCGGAGGGATTCTGCTGGCGATCTCCTTCCTGATTGAGCAGGTAGCGGGTGAAGATCATCCGCTGTTCCAGCTGCTGCAGACGATCGGCGGCGGTACCGGTGCATTCCATTTCCTGATTCCGATTCTGGCCGGTTTTATTGCACTCAGTATTGGTGACCGCCCTGCCCTGATGCCGGGTATGGTCGGCGGCTTTATGGCCCTGAATTCCAATGCAGGTTTCCTTGGCGGGCTTGCTGCAGGTTTCCTGGCCGGTTATGTTATTGTTCTCCTGCGCAAAGTCTTCGCAGGCCTGCCGCGCACGCTTGACGGCTTGAAGCCGATCCTGCTGTATCCTGTGTTCGGCCTTCTGATTACCGGTTCCATTATGTACTACCTGTTCGATCCGGTGTTCAGCTCGATTAACCTGGGGCTGATTGACGGGCTGAATAACCTTGGTACAGGAAATAAGGTTCTGCTTGGACTGGTTCTCGGCGGAATGATGGCCATCGATATGGGCGGGCCTTTCAACAAAGCAGCATATACCTTTGCTATCGGAGTATTCACCTCCAGCGGCAACACCAACGGTCTCATGATGGCAGCCGTTATGGCCGGAGGTATGGTGCCTCCGCTCGCGATTGCGCTTGCCACAACGTTCTTCAAGAATAAATTCTCGGAGACCGACCGCAAATCCGGGGTTACGAACTATGTTCTGGGATTGTCCTTTATTACAGAAGGCGCTATTCCTTTCGCTGCCGCTGATCCGCTGCGTGTCCTGACCTCCTGCATTATCGGCTCTGCCGTTGCCGGCGGCCTGACCCAGCTGTGGAACATTAACGTTCCTGCGCCTCACGGCGGGATATTTGTAGCCGCTTTGTCCAGCAATGCCCTGCTGTTCCTGCTGGCTGTCCTGATCGGTGCAGTCATCTCCGGACTGACACTCGGATTGTGGAAAAAGCCGCTGAAGACACAATAATAGCAACTGTATATTTAGCCAAGTGCCTCAGGTTCAAGGCTCCAGACCTTCTGTCCGACTCCATCGGGCAGGGGGTCTTTTTGGGTCATGGAGGGTCAGACGTAATTTTTGCTGCATAATCTCCCAAATTGGATGCGTATTTCTGTATAATCAAAAATATATATATAAAGAACGCAAAGGAGAGAGCGAAATGATTCTGCACAAAGGGGAGGCCTTGTTCCGCCAGGGAGACAGCTGCGATTATTTATATAAGGTGAAAAGCGGGCTGTTTAAGGTAACAAGGCTGCATGAGAACGGGAACATGGTATTATTTAACCTTTTGTATCCCGGAGAGACGGTTCCCCATCATTCACTCATTTCGCCAAAGGAGGCGCATGGAACAGCAGTGGCCATGATGAGAAGCGAGGTAGAGGTGCTTCCGGCTGCAGAATGGTACCGCGAGCTGCGTGAAAATCCGGATAAAGTGATGGAGATCGCGCTCTTGCTTCAGGAAAAGGTACGGTTTATGCAGACGCGGATCGATCACCTCACGGTAGGCACACCGGGCGAGCGGATGGATCTGCTGACCCGCTGGCTTAATGAATACTCCTATGGCGCACAGCTGACAGATCTGCTGACACAGGAAGAAATCGGGCAATTAATCGGTGTCCGGCGCGAGACGGTTAACCGGCTGCTGCGGAATCAATGAGGGCTTACACCTTTTTTTCTGAAAAAATGTTTAGGGAGGGTGCTCCGCGTGGTATAATCAATTCAGAAGTTATCAAACTAAAGAAAGGATCAGGATACCATGTGTCCCCGAAGGACGATTCCCCAAAGGACGATTTGGAAACGTTATGATCTGTCTTATACTTAGCTTCCCTGTAGAAGGTGCGTGTACCGTTGTCAGATGACGAAACCGCCTCTGCGTGGGAAGGGAGTATTGTATGCGAAGGAGCAACTCCTCTGGTTCAACCCGTCGTAGAGGTTGGTGGGACGTCTAAGCCGCCATTTACGATAAGGGGAGACCTGTATGAGGAAAGAAGATGGCAGCATGAATATGCTGCTCAGACTCATTGTTATTTTGTCCGGAACTTTGCTGCTAGCATTTACTTATTATCACATCAATTATCAGAACCATTTGACCGAGGGCGGGTTTGTCGGCCTGTCACTGCTCGGTAAATACGTATTAGGAATTTCACCATCACTTACAATTCTAATCTTAGACATTCCAGTACTCTTAATCGCCATGATATTCAAAGGAAGAGCGTTCGTAGTGAACACCTTCATCTCTGTAGCGGCCTTTACGCTGTTCTACGGACTGATGGAGCAGTATTCCGGATGGGTCATCGACTTACAGGATAACTTGCCGGTTGCGGCATTGTTGTCCGGTGTACTGACAGGTCTAGGAGCGGGAATGGTCCTGCGCGGCGGCGGGGCGAGCGGCGGTGACGACATTTTGTCGCTGCTGATCAGTGAATGGAAAGGAATCAAGGTGGGTACGGTCTTCATCCTGATGGATGTTATCGTGCTTGGGCTTTCGCTCTTCTACATGCCTCTCAAAGAGACGCTGTATACGGTAATGGCTGTAGTCATAGCCGGCTATGTGATTACCTTAACAACCTCTTTGGGCAGATCTAAGCTGAGCAAAGCGCCGAAGATTCAGCCTGCACTAAGCAAGCCGCAGGATGGTACAGTAATGTGAATAGCGCAAAGTTAACCCCGTGCAGCGGGGATTATGTTGAAAGGTCCAGCGGATATATTATCCGGCTGGCCTTTTTTATGTTAATGACGCTCTTTTAAAAAATGTATAACCGTCTGAAACCACGCCTTTTCAAAGCCCGTATATATCTCATTCAATCAGACAACGGGTACAGGCAGGAATAATGTATAGGGGGATAAGGTAAATGAGCGCTCACGAAATCGATTACCGGATTATGGGGGAAGAAATACAGTGTGTGGAGGTCCAGCTGGATCCCGGAGAAAGTGTAATTGCCGAAGCCGGGAGCTTTATGATGATGGACCCGGAGATCACGATGGAGACGATCTTTGGCGACGGGAGCGGAGATTCAAGAGGCGGCGGCGGACTGATGGGCAAGCTGATGGGCGCAGGCAAACGCCTGCTGACCGGTGAGAGTCTGTTCATGACGGTTTTCACCCACAGCGGCAGATATGACCGGAAGAGCGTGACCTTTGCAGCACCTTATCCGGGCAAAATTATTCCGCTTGACCTGCAGCAGTATTACGGCAAAATTATCTGTCAGAAGGATTCCTTCCTCTGCGCAGCCAAGGGCGTATCCGTGGGAATTGAGTTCCAGCGCCGGCTGGGCGCAGGCTTCTTCGGCGGTGAAGGTTTTATTATGCAGAAGCTGGAGGGGGACGGACTCGCCTTTGTTCACTCCGGGGGGTATGTCATGGAGCGGACCCTGCAGCAGGGAGAAACCGTCAGGCTGGATACCGGCTGTCTGGTGGCCATGACCTCTTCGGTAGATTACAACATTGAGATGGTAAAAGGCGTAAAGACCGCTTTGTTCGGCGGTGAGGGCCTCTTCTTCGCCACACTGCGCGGGCCGGGTAAAATCTGGGTGCAGTCGCTTCCGTTCAGCCGGATGGCTGACCGCATTTTGTCCGCAGCCAGAGGCTCCGGACGCAAGGAAGAGGGCAGCATCCTTGGCGGCCTCGGCAACTTGCTGGACGGGAAGTAAGCGGAAGCTCCTTTATCCCGGGGTATAATAAAATGTTCTGTATAAATGGAACCAATGACTTTTCTATCCAGGGATTTGTACAGAACAGCCTTCAGCATAAAACGGGGCTGTCCCAAAAGCCATGAAATGGCTGCTTGGGACGGCCCTTGGTTTGGAGTAGGATGTACGTGTTCACTTGGGTGGACGCTCCGCGAACGGACCGTTGTTCCAATCGCTGTGCTCTCCAGATTTTTTTTATTCCCCTTAGCGGTGAAAATCCGGAGACCAAGGCGACCGCTGCCGCTTTTCCACAATCAGTCCGTTCTCTCCACTGTTTAAGTGGGAATTGGATCTAAATTCTTTTTGAAAAAACAACAAAAAATCGCCCTTTTAGTAAAATGGAGGTACCACCCAACCATCTCAAAAAGGAGCGATTTCTTTGTACATCCAATATACCATGGACCAACTTTGCTTGCCAATGGAACTGGAAGAAGATATTCCAGGGCAACCACCTTGCCCGTGTCGTGAATGCTGCAGTAGAGCGGCTGGACGACACCATCTTTGACGCGGCCTATCCCGGTGGTGGCCGCGACAGCTACCACCCTAAGATGCTTACCAAAGTCATTATTTACGCTTATACTCAGCGGATCTATCCGTCTCGTCAAATCGCTAAAGCCGTGCGGGAGAACATCCCTTTCATGTGGCTGGCCGGACGGCAACGCCCCGACTTCCGCACCCTGAATCGCTTCCGTTCCCAGCGGCTGAGGAGTGTTCTGGAAACGGTATTTACCGCCGTGCTTCAGTTTCTGGCTGACGAAAAACACGTGTCCCTGGAGCATTACTTTGTGGATGGGACCAAGATGGGGGCCAAGGCCAACCGCTACACCTTTGTTTGGGGCAAAGCAGTTTATAAGCATAAGGCCAAGCTCCAAGAAAATGTACATGCCTTGTTTGCCGGCATAGAGGCCGCAGAAAAACAAGAAGAACAGGAACACTGCGGCCAGGGCCTGAGCGAACTTGGCGAGTCCAGCGAGATTAGCAGTGAGAAACTCGAACGAATGACTCAGGCGTTGGAGTCAAAGCTCCTGGAAAAACCCAAAGACAAGCCCCTGAAAAAAGCCGTCCGGAAGCTGCGTAAGGATTTGCTTCCCCGGCTGCTGAAGTACGAACAATACCAAAAGCTCCTTGGTGACCGGAAGCAGTTTCAGCAAGACCGATCCAGATGCAACGTTTATGCGGATGAAAGAAGACCACATGCGAAATGGCCAGTTGAAACCGGGATACAATGTGCAAATCGGTACCGAAAACCAATTTATTTTAGCCTACAGCCTACACCAAAGACCCACCGACTTCCGCTGTTTACAGCCGCATATGGAAAAAGCGCAACAACTCCTCGGAAAACGGCCAAAGACGGTCAATGCGGATGCAGGTTACGGCAGCGAGGAAAACTACGCCTATCTGGAAAAGGAAGAGATGCAGGCGGTGGTGAAGTACGGTAGCTACCACGAGGAAAAGAGCAAAGCATGGAAAACAAATGCCGGAAAGATAGAAAACTGGACGTACGACGAAACAAAGGACCACTGGACATGCCTGGCCGGACAGACGCTGCATTTCCGCAAAGAGAGCACCGAAATCTTAGCAAGTGGAAATCGGGAAGTCGTGGTGAGCTTGGAGCGCTTACGGTACCAGAAGCAAGCTCAGGAACGACTGCAAAGCGAGGAAGGGTACCTCTTGGCTGTACGTCGAATGACGGAGCCGGAAAGCGTATTTGGACAACTGAAGAACAACCGGGGGTTCCGGCGTTTTCTACTTCGCGGCATGGAAAAAGTGACACTCGAGGTCGGTTGGCTTTCGCTCGCCCACAATCTATTGAAACAAGCTGAAAATGACCAAAAACGCAGAGCAGCGATTCTCCAATAACAGGAGAATCGCTGCTCTGCTTCAATTTTAGCTTTTGAAAAGAGATGAGCCTGTCACTACCAGTAGAATATCTACTTATGGGACAGCCTCTATTTAAATGCGGCTGCAGATTACCGGATTGCCGTCCGTCAGCTCCTGTCTGCAGCAATAAGCAGAAACATCGGCGGCGGACTTTCTCCTGCCAGGCAGGATTGCTCTCCAGCATTTCACCTCTTTAAGACTGCTGGCTAAATTATACTCTAGATTTGACTCCCCCGCAGGGACTGTATATATTATGGGCAAACCCTTAGCTTGCTGGGATATAACCGGAGGAATGATATGTTTAAAATTTTTATTATTGAAGATGACCGGGGGCTGGTCACTCTGCTTCAGGATTATTTACATAAGTTTGGCTATGAGACACGGGCGGTGAGTGATTTTGAGACGGTAAAAGCCCAGTTTGAAGACTTCGCCCCGCATCTGGTACTGCTGGATGTCAACCTGCCCAAATTCGACGGGTATTACTGGTGCCGCCAGATCCGCGGGATTTCAACCTGTCCGGTGCTGTTCATCTCTGCCCGTGACGGCAAAATGGACCAGGTGATGGCCCTGGAGAACGGGGCGGATGATTATATCACCAAGCCGTTTGATTATGAGATTGCCATGGCCAAAATCAAAAGCCATCTCCGCCGCGCCTACGGCTCTTATGCCGGAGGCAGCAATGAGCGTAGCCTTACCGTGTCCGGCCTGATGCTGGATGTAGAGCGCCTGGTCTTGTCCCGCGGCAGCATAAAGATCGATCTCAGCCACACGGAAGCCAAAATTCTCGATGAGCTGATGAAAAAAGAGGGAGTCATCGTCACCCGCGACCGGCTGCTGGAGAAAATCTGGGATGACCAGGCGTTTGTCGATGATAACACGCTGAATGTCTATGTTACCCGTGTGCGCAAAAAGCTGGGTGCGCTGGACATACAGGACGGACTGCAGACTGTGCGCGGCCAGGGGTACCGGTTAAACGCCAATTGGGGAGATGAGTAGGTGAAGTTATTTATCCGTGAACAGACACCGCTGATTGCCGTTTATTTCGCACAGCTGCTGATCATCACGCTCGTATACCGGCTGGACGGCGGCAGCGGGCTGAATGTCAGTATATATGCCGGTCTGCTGAGTACCGTTCTCCTGCTCGGTTATCTTGCCTTCCGTTATCTTACTAACAGATCCTTCTATGAGCGGCTGGAAAGCACGCCGGCAACACTTGAGGAATCCGGCGGTCCTGCACAGGGGTCGCCTCTGGCAGAGAGTCTGAGCAGACTGCTGGCCCGGCAGTTCAGGCTCTACCAGAATGACCTGCACAGCTACCGCCATAAGCTGGAGGAGCATATCCATTTTATCAACCAGTGGGTGCATGGCATGAAGACTCCGCTGTCGGTCATTCATCTGATTATCCAGGACAAGGACGGACCGCATTTTACGGCTATCGGCGATGAGCTGGACCGGCTGAAAAAAGGGCTGGATACGGTGCTCTACACCGCCCGCCTCGATACGTTTGAACATGATTTTTATGTAGAGCAGCTTGAGCTCATGGCCGTTGTGCGCAGTGTAACTTCGGAACAGAAGCGGCTGTTCATCCGCAAGCGCGTATTTCCGTCGATATCCGTAGAGAGCGGCATAACCATCACTTCAGATGAGAAATGGCTGTCGTTTGTGCTGACCCAGCTGATTACCAATGCGCTGCGGTACACGGTGGAGGAGGGGCGGATGGTTTATTTTCACGGATACCTGAACGCACAGGGCAGAGCGGTGCTGGAGGTCCGTGACGAGGGCGTGGGCATTCCGGCTGGAGACCTGCCGCGTGTGTTCGATGCGTATTTTACCGGTGTGAACGGCCGGAGTTTTCAGGAATCCACAGGGATGGGGCTGTATCTGGTGCGGCAAATTTGCGGCAAGCTGGGGCATGAAGTGGAGATTACCTCTGAGGTGGGGAAGGGTACGGCAGTGCGGATAATTTTTTGACCGGTTCAGGCGGGTCTTGGTCAGCTCTTGCTTCCCGAACGGTACCGCAGGATCAGTATAATAACAGTGGCTACAACAGATAGGGACATTGTGTTCGTAATCAAAAAGGCGAGGCCGGCGCCGGTTCTAGCCAGATCAATCGCATAGGCCTCCATAAGACCGATTCCCAGAAGCATCAGCAGATACGATTTCAGGCTTAAGTCTGCGACAGACCGGGTTCGTAGAATCTGCACAATCTGCGGAATCCAGCCAAGTGAAAGAATAAGGCCGCCGGCCAGCTGCATAATTGAAAAGATCATCACGGGATTCCACCTCATCGTTCTTTTGTACAGTTGTATGCGGAGACAGGGGGCCGGGTTCATGCCCCATATAAAAAGCTGCCGCCCATGTAAGGACGACAGCTTTTTGCTGTGCTATTTCTGCTTCAGACCCTGCAGCTGTCCAAGCAGCTCCTCCGCTTCAGCCAGCGGAAAGGCCTGGGCGAGAACCTCATTTACTGTAACCTTGGCCTTGTCTACCTTGGCCTGGCCTATAGCCGTGAGCGAGGTATAGATGCTTCTGCGGTCACTGTCACAGGATTTACGCTCAAGCGCACCGCAGCCCTTGGCCTCAAAACGGCTGACAAGCCGCGATACAGCGCTCTGGCTGAGACCGACCATGGACTCCAGCTGCTGCAGCTTCAGCTTTTTCTCCGGTGCCTCGGACAGAAAGAGCAGCAGATAAAATTCTTTTAGAGACAGCTGATAATTCTCCTGAAGCCTCGCTTCAAGTTCGTTAGCTACATTCATCTGTATATGAGTGAAGGATAACCAGCTGGTTATCAGGTCTTCAGCATTTGATTTGTTCATCTCCCAATTCCTCTCCTGACTGCTTCCCGGCTTAACCTCTGATTCTTGGAAAACCGGCTTCGTACTGCTGCGGAAGTCCGGGGTTTTTACCAAGCTCTGCGCCTGCTTCCAGCGTCCAGTACGGATTGCGCAGCATGCCCCGTCCGACAGCTACGAGGTCCGCTTCTTCATTACCGATTACAGCATTCGCAAGGACAGCATCATCCAGGCGGCCTACCGCAATGACCGGAACATCCAGCTGCTCTTTGATGGCCCGGGCCAGCGGAACCTGATATGCGGCATGTGTTCCCGGTCTGCCTGCTGCAGCGATGTCTCCTTCACCGCCTGCACTGATGTGGAAAATGTCGGCTCCTGCTTCCTTGTAAGCTTTGCTGAATTCCACGCTTTCCTTAATTCCGTAGCCGCCCTCGACGTATTCCTGCGCGGAGATCCGCATGATCAGCGGCATGCCTTCAGGCATTTCACTCTTCGCAGCAGCAATGACTTCTCTGCCGAACAGGGTGAGATCCTGGCCGTATTCATCCGTTCGGAGGTTGGTCAGCGGGGAGTGGAACTGGTGGATCAGATATCCGTGTGCCCCGTGCAGCTCAATAACATCAAAGCCGGCTTGCACAGCCCGTTTTACACCCAGGCGGAATTTGTTGACCATGTCCTTCACTTCAGCAGTGGTCAATTCCCGCGGCGTCTTGGACTGGGCGTTGAACGGAACAGAAGAGGAGGATACCGGAACCTCTGCGTCTTCGGCTTTGCGTCCGGCATGGCCGATTTGAATGCCCATCTTGGCACCGTGCGCATGGCAGGCATCCACAATTCGCGCCAGGGCAGGAATATGCTCATCGGACCAGATGCCGAGGTCATAATCGGTAATCCGGCCGTCCGGTTCAACATCGGTCATTTCCACAATGATCAGCCCGGTTCCGCCGACAGCCCGGCTTACATAGTGATTATAGTGCCAGTCTGTAGCGATTCCATCCTTGCTGCTGACCGAGTACTGGCACATTGGCGGCATAACCACGCGGTTTTTCAGCTTTAAATCTTTTAGTTCATAAGGTGTGAACAGATCTTTCATGTATATCGCTCCTCTTATTTATGTTGGGAAAGGGCATGCTGTATGTAGCTGAGTATAAAAATAAATGCATGCTCATGCATATAAATATAAGCAGTTCAAACCCTCCTGTCAACACGCCCTGTTTACCGGGTGTTAACGAATTAGGCTCTGTCAATACAGTCCGGCTTACAATACTGTAAGGTGGCTGTAAGTTTCAGAAATAGCGGCCGTTGTTTACTGTTTGTATAATGAAAATAATCCAGGCAAAAGGAGCGGAAGCACTTGCCCATAGTAGATGTACATAATTTATCCAGAATATACGAGGGCAAGGTATCGATTCACGCGCTGAACCACATCCGTTTTGCCGTGGAAAAAGGAGAGTTTGTCGGTATTATGGGCCCGTCAGGCAGCGGGAAAACTACGCTGCTTAACGTTATTGCAACTATAGATGAACCTACATCAGGCGAGGTCATGATTAATGGGGTTAATCCCAATCAACTGGGACGCACAGAGAAGGCGCTGTTCCGCCGCAAGGAGCTGGGCTTCGTCTTTCAGCATTTCAATCTGCTGGATACGCTGACTGTAGAAGAGAATATTGTGCTGCCCCTGACCCTTGCCGGCCTTCCTCTGGCGGAAATGGAGCAGAGACTGGCAGAAGCGGCAGAACGTCTCGGGCTTAAATCCCTGCTGCATAAGCGGACCAATGAAATATCCGGCGGCCAGATGCAGCGGGTGGCGATTGCCCGGGCGATGATTCACCGTCCGGCGCTGATTCTGGCAGATGAGCCGACCGGCAGTCTGGATTCCAAAGCGGCAGGCGAAATTATGACGCTTCTGGCCGAGGTGAATGAAGCGGAAGGGGCCACCGTGCTGATGGTCACACATGATGCGGTGGCGGCGAGCTTTTGCCACCGGGTGATTTTTATCAAAGACGGGCGTTTCTACAATGAGATGTACCGGGGCAGCAGCCGGGCGGCCTTCTTCCAGAACATCATCGACATGCTGTCGCTGCTGGGAGGAGCCAGCCATGACCTTTCGGCAGTTCGCTTATAGGAATGTCTCGCGGAACAAGCGCAAATACGCCGCCTATTTTGTAAGCAGTGCGTTTTCCGTGATGATTTTCTTCCTGTGCGCGCTCTTCATCTTTCATCCGGATATCTCCCGGGACATGATTCTCGGGACTGCGGCGAACACCATGATGGCTGCCGAGGCAATCATTTTCGTTTTTTGTTCCCTGTTCGTGCTGGTGTCGGTCGGCTCCTTTCTGCAGTCGCGCAAGCTGGAGTTCGGCATCCTGCTGATGCATGGAATGACCAAGCGCCAATTGAACAGCATGGTGTTTCTGGAAAATATGATGATCGGCAGCTCCGCGATTCTGACGGGCACGCTGCTCGGGCTGCTGCTGGGCAAGCTGTTTCTGATGATCGGCTCAGGCTTTCTGGGTATCCAGCCGCTGGATTTCTATCTGTCCTGGCATGCTCCGGTGCTCACCATCTGCAGCTTCGTGCTGCTGTTCATGCTGATCTCGTTCTCTACCTTTGCCTTTATCGGCAATGAGTCGCTGCGGGGCCTGTTCCAGGGAGGACGCAAGGGCGATGCTGAGCCCCGGGTGTCGGGACTTCTTGCAGGGGTCTCGGCAGTGCTGCTCGCCGGAGGGTACGTTCTCGCCGCCGGGACTACAGCGGCTTCTGTGGAGCGGATGATGCTGCCGGTGGTGGCCATTACGGTTACAGGTACCTATTTGTTCTACACTCAGCTCAGTATTTTTGTTGTGAAGTATATAAAAAAGCTCCGCCGGTTCTATTGGCGCCGGACGCGCATGGTCACCTTCTCCGGATTGTCTTACCGCTGGAAGGACAACGGGCGGATGTTCTTTATGGTGACGATTGTCTCGGCAGTCTCCTTTACCTCGGTAGGGGTGTTTGCCTCTATACACACGCTCTCCAGGGAACTGCAGCTTGATTATCCGGCAGCTGTCGGGTATGTGGCCAAAGGGGGTTATCCAAGCGCTGCTGCAGAGCAGCATTTGCGCGGAATACGGGCTGAGCTGGCACAACTGGGTCTGCATTACAAGGAACTTTCCATTCCGATCAAATATGCGCAGGTAGACTCACAGACCGGGCCGGACCGGACGGAGCGCCTTCCCCTGATGGCCTACAGCGATTACAGGCTGGCACTGCAGTATGCGGATTTCACTTCCCGTGAGCAGGCTCTGCAGGAGAATGAGGGGCTTGTTATGATCGGCTCCCAGCGGGACCGCAGTCTGACAACGGACCGGGTGCTAGCGGCTTATACGCTGACCCGGGGAGTAAAGCTTCAGGAGGTTGGCTACACGGAACACGTGCCGGTTGCCGAGTATCTCCTGCCGGAGCTGGACGGCAAGGACGGCGGAGATTTCAGCGGACTGGTCGTCAGCGACAGGCTGTTCAGCGAGATTGTCCCGGTGCAGAGCGATGTATATACCGGATTCTATGTGGATCATTTTCCGCAAACGGTGGGGGTTGCTTCAGAGCTTGCTGACAATGGCAAGATGTCCTACGAAAAAAATGCTCCCTATGCGGTTGTCATCAGCGGCACAGTGTTTGAAATCCAGCGGACTCTGTACAACACCATGCTGTTTGCTTCGCTGCTGGTCGGCACAATCTTTTTTATCGCAGCAGGCAGCTTCCTGTATTTCCGGCTCTATATGGATCTGGATCATGACCGCCTACAGTATTCCACTCTTTTCAAAATGGGCCTGACCGACAAGGAGCTGGACCGGACGGTGACGCTGCAGCTGGCCTTACTGTTTTTTGTACCGGTAGGACTTGCTGTTCTGCACAGCCTGTTTGCTTTTATTGCCCTGCAGCGGCTGTTCTATCTGTCGATTGCCTACGAGACAGGGGCGGTTCTGCTGGGGTATCTGGCGGCTCAGGGCCTTTACTTCTTTTTTATACGCAGCCGTTATTTGCGCAACCTGAAGAAAAATCTGATTTGAAATGCGGAGGGTTAAGTATGAAAACATGGATTACTGATTTTATGGAGCAGTTTGGTTATATCGGTATATTTCTGATGCTCGCTCTGGAAAATATTTTTCCGCCGATTCCTTCAGAGGTCATTCTTCCGTTCGGCGGATTTATGACTACAACCTCCGATTTAACCATCCCGGGTGTACTGATTGCTTCGACGCTGGGGTCCCTGGTGGGGGCAGTCATCCTTTACTGGATTGGCCGCATGCTGGATGTGAGCCGGCTGGAGAAAATTGTTGACCGCTGGGGCGGCATCATCCGGATCAAAAAAAGCGATATCCGCAAGGCGGACGCCTGGTTTGACAAGTACGGATACTGGACGGTGCTGTTCTGCCGGATGATTCCTCTGGTGCGCAGTCTGATCTCAATACCGGCGGGAATGTCGGGGATGAAATTTGGTTTGTTCATGCTGTTCACAACGATCGGTACACTGGGCTGGAACGTTCTGCTGGTGCTGCTCGGCGCTGCGCTGGGCGAATCCTGGGAAGACATTGCCGTTTACATGGACGCGTACTCCAATGTTGTGTATGTATTGATTGCAGCGGCGCTCGTATTGTTCGGTTTTCTGTATTTCCGCAAACGGCAGCGGGATGCCAAAACTGCGAATAATGCGGAATAAACCTGTTATTCAAGTTATAATACAGATGATTTAATACCGCAGCGATGGCTGCGGCTATAACAAGGGGGAGAAACATGGATCTGCTCACTATTATTAAAGCCATTATTCTGGGAATTGTCGAAGGACTGACGGAGTTTGCTCCGGTGTCCTCGACAGGGCATATGATTATCGTGGATGATATGTGGCTCAAATCGCAGGAGTTCCTGGGCAAGTATGCAGCCAATACCTTCAAAGTCGTCATTCAGCTGGGCTCGATCCTCGCGGTTGTTGTAATCTTCCGTAACCGGTTCATTGATCTGCTGGGCCTCAAACGCTTCAGCAGCAAGGAGCTCGCAGCTGTACCGGACGGACTGCCTAAGGAAGAGACGCAGGGCCGCCTGAAGCTGGCACAGGTTATTGTCGGACTTATTCCTGCCGGTGTGCTGGGACTCTTATTCGAGGATTACATCGATGAGCATCTGTTCTCAACGTCAACTGTGCTTATCGGTCTTGTAGTCGGAGCTATTTTTATGATTATTGCCGACCGGTTTGCGCCGAAGAAAGCGAAAATTGAGACTGTGGATCAAATTACATACAAGCAGGCGCTGTCCGTGGGTCTGATCCAGTGTATCTCATTGTGGCCGGGCTTCTCACGCTCCGGGTCAACCATCTCCGGCGGCGTGCTGCTGGGAATGAGCCACCGTGCCGCCGCTGACTTTACCTTTATCATGGCAGTTCCGATTATGGCCGGGGCAAGCCTGATTTCACTGGTCAAAAACTGGGAGTACTTCACAATGGATGCCCTGCCGTTTTTTATCGTTGGGTTTATCAGCGCATTTGTGTTCGCGCTGGTGTCCATGCGGTTTTTCCTCAAGCTGATCAACCGGATCAAGCTGCTGCCGTTCGCCATCTACCGGATTGTGCTCGCAGGTGTGGTTTACCTGATCTGGTTCTAAATTTTGTTTCTTCAAAAGGCTGCACCTTCCCAAAGGGAGGGTGCAGCCTTTTTTGTGGTGTGCTAATTATAGATTTAGCTTATAAGGCTTTTGGAATCTTATTCCTTCTGTTTATGGCTTATCTGCCTTCTTGCGGCACCTGAATTACATCGGCTATAGGGAATGCGTATAGCTGATTTATCCGGAATGGATTGCACCGCAGCAGGTGATTCAGTATGATGGCAACAACAGCAACACATAACCATCAATAAGTCCATAAAGGGAGACAGGTGCTTGCCGGGATCACACGAAGAACCGGCAGGCTTAAAAGGGAAATCCGGTGAAAAGCCGGTGCGGTCCCGCCACTGTAACGGATAGTCCTCAGCTGCTTATGTCACTGGCTCACCACTGCCGGGAAGACCTGCTGCAGGATGCTGATTCCGCCAGCCAGGAGACCTGCCTGTTTCAACAGCACTGCATTACCTACGGAAGATAGGGAGGTGTTAAGACTATCCATGAAATTTGTATGGGCGTCTTTCCCTTGGCCTGCTGCGGGGAAAAACGCCTTTTTGATGATCGGAAAGCTGATATAGTTCTTATAACAACGTATATAGTGGATGAAAATGTACACTGAGGAGTGGAGAACATGGCAAATAAACTAATTACAGGCAACCTGGGCTACCCGAGAATCGGCAGCAACCGGGAGTGGAAGAAGACGCTGGAGTCCTACTGGAGCGGTAAAATCAATGAGCAGGATTTTCTTGCGCAGATGGCGGAGATTCAGCTTCAGCATTTGAAGGCGCAGCAGCAGGCCGGGATCACGCAGATTCCGGTGAATGACTTCACCTTCTATGATCATGTGCTGGATACCGCTGCGATGTTCGGGATCGTTCCGCCAAGATACAGCTATGACGGCGGACAAGTCAGTCTTGATCTGTACTTTGCCATGGCGCGCGGCAGTGCAGAGGCTCCTGCCTGCGAGATGACCAAATGGTTCAATACGAATTACCATTACATCGTACCGGAGATCGGGAGCCGGACTCCGCGGCTTACGGAGAACAAGCCGCTGGCGGCTTACCGGTTCGCCAAAGCGCAGGCAGGGATTGAAGGCAAACCCGTGATCATTGGACTTTATACTTTCCTTAAGCTCTCCAAAGGCTTTCCGGCTGCTGAAATTAATGAAGTGGCAGCCCGCTTCCTTCCTGTCTATGTGCAGCTGCTCCAGGAGCTGCAGCAGGAGGGGGTGGCATGGGTACAGATCGATGAGCCTGCCATTGTTGCAGGACTCACAGAAGATGATACCGTACTGCTGAACACGATCTATGGTGAAATTGCGGCATCCGTTCCCGGCCTGCAGATTTTGCTGCAAACGTACTTCGAAGCGGCCGAACCGCTGGAAGCGCTGCTTAAGCTGCCGGTGCAGGGAATCGGCCTGGATTTTGTACATGACAAAGGCGCCAATCTGAACTCCATTGCGTCTTTGGGCTGGCCGGAGGACAAATGGCTGGGAGCGGGTATTATCGACGGGCGGAATATCTGGCGCGCGGATCTGGATGCCAAGCTTGAGCTTGTCCGCAAGCTGATTGCCTATGTGCCGGCGGAACGTTTGATCCTCCAGCCGTCCTCCAGCCTTCTGCATGTGCCTGTAACCGTCAAGGGCGAGGGCAGGCTGAAGGTGGAAGTGAAGCAGGCGCTGGCCTTTGCTGATGAGAAGCTGGCAGAGCTTGGCCTGATTGCTGCTGCAGCGGCCGATGCAGAGGCGTATGCAGACGCTCTGGCTGTGAGCCGCAAGGCGCTTGCTGTATTCCGGGCACTGCCGGAGAGAGGCCGTCAGGATGTGGCAGAACAGGCCAGGAATCTGGCCAAGCTTCGGGACAGCCGGAACTTGCCTTTTGCAGAGCGCGTTAAGGTGCAGCAGGAGAAATGGCAGCTGCCGCTGCTGCCCACTACAACCATCGGAAGCTTTCCGCAGACAACGGAGGTGCGGCAGGCACGGCTGAAATGGCGGAAGGGTGTATGGAGTCTGGAGCGATATGAAGGATATATCCGCCAGCAGATCGCGGATGTGATTACCTTCCAGGAAGAACTGGGTCTGGATGTGCTGGTGCACGGGGAATTTGAGCGTACCGATATGGTAGAGTTTTTCGGGGAAAAGCTGGCGGGTTACCTCTTTACCCAAGGCGGCTGGGTGCAGTCCTACGGCTCCCGCTGTGTTAAACCGCCGGTCATTTATGCTGATGTTGCCTTCATCGAACCGATGACCGTTAAGGAAAGTGTCTATGCCCAGTCGCTGACTAAGCTCCCGGTCAAAGGGATGCTGACCGGGCCGGTGACGATCCTCAACTGGTCCTTCGTACGGGACGACCTCAGCCGGGAAGAGGTGGCCAACCAGATCGCTCTTGCGCTGCGTCAGGAGGTACAGGCTCTGGAAACAGCCGGCATCGAGATGATCCAGGTTGATGAACCTGCCATCCGCGAAGGACTTCCGCTAAGGGCGCAGGACCATGAGCATTATCTGAAATGGGCGGTTAAAGCTTTCCGGATCGCGACGACTGATGTCAAGGATACAACGCAGATACATACGCATATGTGCTACAGTGAGTTCAATGATATGATTTCCTCTATCGCCGCCATGGATGCAGACGTCATCTCTATTGAAACCTCGCGCAGTCACGGGGAGCTGATTGTCAGCTTCGAGGAACAATCCTATGACAAGGGCATTGGACTGGGAGTATATGATATCCACAGCCCGCGGATACCGGAAGTGAAGGAAATGGCCCAGAATATTGAACGCGCGCTGCAGGTGCTGGATGCCGCACAGTTCTGGATTAATCCGGACTGCGGACTGAAGACACGCGGCTGGACAGAGACGGAGGCGGCACTGCGCAATATGGTCCAGGCTGCGGAGATTGTCCGAGAGAAGCGGGGCGCGGCTGTGCAGGGCTAGATATATTTATTTCAGCCTGATGCGGCTGTCCTCACTATTCTGACGTTGTGTGGCTCGCGTGAGCAGAGCATCAGGCTTATCTACCGGACTCGTGACAAGTATAGAGCAGTTGTTGTACTTTCTGCAGCCTTGTTGATTGATTAGGCTCATTCTGGTGGGAATGCGTCTAGAGCGTGGCCCGATCAACCAAAGTGGAAAACCTCCATCTAATGCTAAGGCAAATACCGCTATTACAATTTTAGTGGGAATAACTCCAGTTAATAGTACTGGATGAGTCACCAAAGGCCTTTATTAGCCCAAATAGCCGGAGAATTTCCAACTAAAGCTCCTATATAACGAAAAAGTCCAGGATTAAGTGGAGAAAATCCAATGAAGTAAACAGATCGCCTCCGGCAAGGAAGCGGTCTGTACAATTTATCTAGTACACTTAAATTATCCGAAAACACTTGATAATAATTATCATTCTTGATAAAATAATAAACAGAAGAAGGAACCGTGGAGGGTCCCTTCTAATGTATTCCTTATTTGTGTTCGAATGTTTTGCAATCTGTCTCTTCAGATTTGCTTGGTTCCTTCGAGCTGTGGTATGCAACAAAGATGGACTCGGCGTTGCATTTGTTCTCTTCAGCCCAGTAGGTGCAGGAATTCACTGCGCACAATACGTCTTTTGCCATGAGGGTTCACCTCCCCTTGTAGCAGAATATCATGATAATTAGATAATCCCGATTGCTCTGTTCAGCAAGGTGGAGCTTGTCCGAACAGAACCTTACCCTTATTCCTTGAGAATGAAGGGTATTTGGTATTTCTTGTCTGTATAGACATAGTTATTGTATCAAAAATAGGCTTATTTCGCAAACAGGATCTTCAGTCCGCTGAACGGTCCTGTTTGCTGTGCAATTCTCAACTAGTAAAAAACACCAAAAAAGTTTTTCGGAATAGGTTTTCCCCGCAACCTTCCAGCATTTGGAACGTCATAAAAAGTAATGCGGAAGAGATCTACAGACAAAAAAACCTTCCGCAGGGAATAATGGCTGCACAAAAGCAGCAGTTATAATACACTTCTGGAGGAATGAGAATGCGAAAACGGGGTCTGCATTACTTATTGTGTATGATGTTTCTGGCGGTCATTCTGGCAGGCTGCAGCTCGGCTGACAGCAATTCTGCCGGCTATTCGGAAAGCGCTGCCGACAATGCCAGCACAGCTTATGATGGTGCAGCAGCGCAGGATGCTTCTGCTCCCGTGGAGGCAGAGTCTGCAGCTGCCAGCACCACGGAGGCTCTGCCGCAGGGGAACGGAGGCGGGAACGGCGGAACCTCAGCCGACAAAGCAGCTGCAGGCAATAGTGCTGAAGGAGCAGCCGGCTTTACGGGCAATGATGTTGCAGCCGGACTGAACAAAAAGCTGATCTATAAAGCCAGCCTCAACATGGAGGTTGAAGATTATGGCGCAGCACAGACTGAAGTGCGCAACATGGTTACTTTGGCGAGCGGATATATTATTGAATTCAATGAGAATATGTCAGAATACGAGCAGGGTGGAACTTTTATTTTGAAAGTGCCTGCTGCGGGGTTCTCCTCTTTCCTGAACAATCTGGAGAAGGTCAAGCATACTGAGCTCCAGCGCAGCATCCAAGGTCAGGATGTCTCCGAAGAATACGTGGATCTGGAATCGCGGCTCAAAGCCAAACAGCTGATGGAGAGCCAATACATCGAATTTATGAAAAAGGCAACCAAATCCGCTGACCTTGTTGAATTTGCGAACCAGCTCGGCGCCATTCAGGAAGAAATTGAGCAGATTAAAGGCAGAATGCGCTACATCGATCAGAATGTTTTGTTCTCCACGGTGGAGCTGCGGCTGTATCAGACGGATGAAAGTATGGCTACTACCCAGAAGAAAGAGCAGGGACCGCTGATGCAGCGGGCTTCGGATGCCCTGACAGGCAGTCTGAACGCTGTATCTGTTATGTTTCAGTGGCTGGTCGTTTTCCTTGCGGGAGCACTTCCGGTATTAATCATTGCTGGCATAATCACCGCAATCGTCCTCTTATTCCGTAAAAAGAGCAAACGTCGTGACACTGAATATATGGAGCGCATCCGCCAGGCTAACCGTGAACTAAACCGTGAAGTTATAACCCGGAATGCTGTCCAGCCGGGGCCGGATGAGAACGCAGCTTCTGAGGGGAACGTGGAAGAACCGGAGAATAGAGAGAAATAGAAATCACGAAGTGAATAAAGTATCCGGCCTAAAAAAAGCCTTCATCCCAATGCACAAGGATGGAGGCTTTGTAATGCTCTATGTTATAGCTTAACTTCAGCCAAAAAGATCAGCCTTACTGGAAAAGTACACGGTATTCGCCGTACCCTTCCTTCTCCAGATCTTCCTTCGGGACAAAACGCAGTGCGGCAGAGTTGATGCAGTAACGCAGGCCGTTTGGACCCGGACCGTCGTTGAAGACATGGCCCAGATGGGAATCGGCGGCTTTGCTCCGCACTTCCGTACGGATCATCATATGGCTGAGATCTGTTTTCTCCTTAACGGAGTAATCACGGATCGGTCTCGTAAAGCTTGGCCAGCCGCAGCCGGAATCATATTTATCCTGTGAGCTGAACAGGGGTTCACCGGATACGATATCCACATAAATGCCATCTCCGTGATGGTCCCAGAATTCGTTGCGGAACGGGGACTCTGTGGCATTATTCTGGGTCACTTCATACTGCAGCGGCGTGAGCCGTGCCTTCAGGCTCTCTTTGTCTTCCTCATGCTTCCAGTGCGACTCGATAAAAGCTTCCCGCCCCGAGGCTTTGCGGTAACGTTTGTAGTGGCCCGGATTCTTGTGGTGATAACCCTGGTGGTACTCTTCGGCCGGATAGAACGGCTTGGCCGGCAGAACCGGGGTTACAATCGGACCCGAGAAACGGCCGCTTGCCTGTAATTCCGCTTTGGAAGCCTCTGCCTGCTGGCGCTGTTCCTCGGAATGGGTAAAGATCGCCGTGCTGTAGGAAGAGCCGCGGTCATGGAATTGTCCGCCTGCATCGGTAGGGTCTATCTGCTGCCAGAACAGTTCCAGTAATTTGCTGTACGGGAAAATCTCCGGATTAAACGTAATCTGCACCGCTTCGACATGGCCGGTTGTTTCCGAGCAGACTTCCTTGTAGGTCGGGTTGACCGTATGGCCGCCTGTGTACCCGGAGATGATGTCGATAATGCCCGGCAGCTCCTCAAAAGGGGATACCATACACCAGAAGCACCCGCCGGCAAAAGTCGCTTTTTCAACTGTGGAGCCTATATTGTTAGACTGAATATCACTCATAAATAACCCTCCATTCATAGATTGCAATTAAATAGATCACAATCTATCCTAATTATAAAGCAAAAAATGCCTGTCTGCCAGCGCTACACAACAGGCTGTCTACTTTCTTCCCGGCCTGTATGGGCGCAGGGATAGTCCGGCCACTAATAACACGGAGGTATATACAGAAAAGGCAATTACCGCGCTGCGCGGATTTTGAAATATTTGGTCCCCTAGGTAGGCGTAAAGCGCGATGCCGGGGATTTTACCGATGCCGGAAGCGGCAAGGTAACTCCAGAACGGCAGTCCGGCGGCTCCTGCATAGACATTGACGGCGGTCTGCGGAATAAGGGGAACGAGCCGGGCAAGCACAATGGAGGCGAACGGGCGCCGCTGCACGGCAGCGGTGAATTTATCCAGCGCCTGTACGGATGTCAGGTAAGCATGCGCTTTATCCCGGAAAAGATATTTTACAATGCCATACATGGCTGCCGCCGCAAGTGTGGTTGCCGCCCAGCATAACAGGAGGCCTGCTGCACTGCCATATACATAACCGAACAATCCGATAATGAGTTTATAGGGAAGTACGGGGAAAAGCGCCAGCAGCGTCGCTGCTCCGAGGGACAGAAGGAGGTTATGATCCTCCCTCAGCCAGTCCAGGATATCATATCTGTAGATAAACGCTAAGATTATACCCGAAACATACAGTAGAACCGTCAACCATTTTCTCATGCTACTATGCCCTTTCCTTACCTTATTCATCTCATCATACTGAAAAAAAAGTAATTAATGAAGCAAAGATCATTTGTCGAATGCGTCCGGCACGGTATAATACGAATATGAAACAGCAGAAATGTGAGGGAGCGCACACTAATGAATATTTCTGGACGCAAAAGAGTCGCGATGATCGGGATCGGCGATATCGCCCGCAAAGTATACCTGCCTCTGCTCTCCCGTCATGAACAAGCTGAAGTGGTCGGGCTGCTCAGCCATTCACCGGCAACGGTGCAGAGTGCGGTTCATTCCTACCGGTTCCCCAAAGGTACAACCGATCTGGACGAGCTGTTATCCTGGGAGCTGGATGCCGTTTTTGTGCATAGTCCTACACCAACACACTATGATATCGTTATGAAATGCCTGCAAGTTGGGGTATCAGTATATGTAGACAAGCCGCTCTCTTATGAGCTGGAGCATTCGCGGCGGATGGCCGCGCTGGCGGAAGATAAGGGAATACTGCTCGGCGTAGGCTTCAACCGGCGGTTTGCGCCAATGTATATGGCTGCGAAATCCTGGCTTGAGAAAGCCGGGGGAATCAGCTTATGTCATGCCGTCAAGCACCGGACCAAACTGCAGACCGGCAGCAGCAGTGAGACGGTTCATGATGATCTCATACATATGCTGGATCTGCTTTTGTGGCTGTGCGGGAATGACTATGAGCTGCTGCACAGCAGCCTCAGATCAGATAGTGAAGGCCGGATGCTGCAGGCTTCCGGGATGCTGTCGTGGGATAAAGGGGCGTCAGGCATGTACAGTATGGTCCGGGATGCCGGGGCGGATCTGGAGAAGCTGGAGCTGCACGGTAACGGCAGATCTGTGGAAGTAACCGACATGGAGCGGGCAACCTTGTTCGAGAAAGGCAATCTGCCGCGCACCCAGGGATTCGGAAGCTGGGACACCGTGCTGGAGAGAAGAGGCTTCAGCGGTGTGGTCAGCCATTTTTTAAATCATATTCATACACCGGAACAATGCGGCATTTCAGCTTCGGCCGTACTGCCAAGCCATATGCTGGCAGCGCAGCTGGAAGACTGACAGAACCGCCGGAGAGGAGCGCAACATGGAAGACTACCGCAAGTCAATGGAAGAACAAATTATTGAAAGCTACAAACGGGATGAGGAAATGATGATTCTCGTCTTTGCACAGTGGTGTGTGAATAACGGGCTGGACCCGCACGCCCTGTATCTGCAGGCATATCCTGAACAGGAGGGCAATGCTGCACTAGGCAGGGCACTGGAGCTTACGGTTCCTGAAGAGGAGGCCGGGTATATTTCAGATGATACGGTACTGGGTGTACTGTCCCTGTACAGCAATGATGACCTGGCGTATGTGGTGACAGAGGCCATTGCAGCCAGGAAGCCGAAGCAGGATACAGGGGATTGACATAAGGGATATAATAAGGTAGCAGATGAACTTTTTTTTGGTAAACGATGTTCAATGCGTCATAAATGTGTTAAAATTATATATACTAACTAATTGTAAGCTTTTTAAGTGAGAGGTGAGAACAATGGAAGAACATCAGATGACGATGTGCCCAAGATTCGAAACGGCCTTCTCTTTCTTAGGCAAACGCTGGAACGGTCTTATTATCCAGACACTTATGAGCGGTCCAAAGCGTTTCAAGGATATTTCCGGTCTGATTCCGTCTATGAGCGATAAAATGCTGTCTGAACGTATGAAGGATCTGGAATGTGAAGGTATTCTGGTGAGACATGTGTATCCAGAAACTCCTGTGCGCATTGAGTATGAACTAACACCCAAAGGCCGCGCACTTGAGCCGGTTATGCAGCAAATTCAATCCTGGGCCGAGAGCTGGGTCGAATAATACCTGCTTCATTGCCTTATTGATTACCCCTGTTCCGCTGCGGAATGGGGGTTTTTTCAAATTTTATGTAAAAAAATTGCACATTTCCAAGCCGGATATAATATAATAGAACAAAACTGTGAGCTTTTGGCTGAATTATGTTCATTTTACCGCAGCTATGGCTTGTAATACCGGGCGAAGACAATACTGAAAATATGAAATAATTTGATTATGTAAGCGCAATCAATCAGGCGATCCTTTGAATGGGGCTTATGCATGCTTTCGAAGTAAGTTTTGCCACAGTGGACTCAGGTGCTGTAATCCTAACAAAACTAGGTCTATGCTTTCGAAGTAAGTTTTGCCGCAGTGCACTCAAGTGCTGTAATCCTAACAAAACTTTTAGGAGGCGAGGAAGATGAAAACCACCTTATTTTCCCGGGAAATAACCTATGGAAAAGACGATGTCGCCGAACTGGAGACCGCTTCGATTAAGGTCCAGCTGATATATGACAAGACCTTGTACATGCTGCATGGCCATCTTCCCAAATCCTTATGGGATGCCTGGATTGGAGTGCCTTATGAAATTATTTCCTCCTTATATAAAGGGGATAACGATAGCGGCAGTGTGTTTCAAAAGTGGATTCAAAGCCCTTCGGGCTGGAAATGCATCGGTTGTGAGCGGCATTGTCTGGAGCCGGCGGCAGGACCGGACCGTCATGTCTCCGGTGAGCAGCGGCTGTTTACTTTTCACAACGGCATCAGGCAGAGTATGGTTCTGCAGGCTGTAATCTGGTCCATGTATGAGAACACCGTGCTGTTCCAGCACTTTTTAGGAGATGAAGCCTTTTTGGACGGGGACGATCTGGATACCATCTCCGCCTATTTCGTGCCTACGTATATGAACAAGCAAAGGCTGATTGATACATGCAAGCCCTGCAAGGAATATCAGGAACAAAATATCCGGGTATTCCAGGAATGGATCTCTGCTCCCGATCTGGTGCTGCAGTGGAATGGAGGCCTGACTGAGGGGCGATGGATGACTGGCGTATATGTGGACCATTCCCGTTTTGCCGGTCTCGGACCCTATTTGAAGGATGCGGCTGGCAAGCGTACTTATATGCAGGCTACAGTCCGGTAAGTTTTATTTTTTCGTTCAATAAAATTTTATATATTCAGTGCGCAAAATCACAAGCCGCGGGACCTCTCAGCGTTAAGGTGTAAGTGTAACAGAAACCTAAACCATAACGTGAGGGAGGGGCCATCATGACGGCCAATCAAATAAACGATACATTTACAGAAACTCCGGTGACTACGGAAACAGCAATCAGCTTCACTGCTGATGCCCTGGTCAGAGACATTGTCCTTCAATTTCCAAAAGCGGCGGATTATTTCAAAGGCCAGCGGATCGATTTTTGCTGCGGAGGTGTAAAGCCTTTGTCGGAGGCAGCCGAAGAGAAGGGGCTTAACACTGAGAATGTTATCCGCGATCTGAACAAGCTGCTGGAAGAGCATCCTGTGCTGGAATCGGATATTGCCTGGAACGATGCATCTTCTGCGGAGCTGATTGATTACATCGTCAACAAGCATCACCGGTATTTGCGTGAAGAGCTTCCTCTTATTGCCCAGAATGTGACGAAAGTGTTCCGTGTTCACGGTGAAGATTCACCGCATCTTGCAGAAATGTACCGGTTGTTCCACACCCTGCGTGAGGAGCTGCTGCAGCATACGGCCAAGGAAGAGGAATCCGAGTTCCCTGCTATGCTGGCCTATGACGCAAACCCGTCGCCTGAACGCCTGGCAGAGCTGAAAGGAATGCTGGGTACGCTGGAAGAGGAGCACGACGGCGCCGGGGAAATTTTGCGCGAGCTCCGCAGAGTGACGAATGATTTCACACCTCCAGAGCATGCCTGCACAACCTACCGTCTGACCTATGCCCGGCTCGAAGAGCTGGAAGGGATGACCTTTGAACATGTGCATCTCGAAAATAACATTTTGTTCCTGCGCTATCAGTAAGAACAGCATCCTTATTTTTTCTGAGTCCCTGCGGGGACTTTTTTATTGTGTATAAAACCCGTGTTATTAGAATTGAGAACCAGGCCTGTTTGCGTTATTCTTAAAGGACGAATACATAATTACTACAGGCCTGAGAAATTGCTGGAAGCTGTGCTCGGGCGGAATAAGGCGGTGCCGGGATTGTCCAGAACTTTTTTATTACGTATATGGTTAGGCTTCATCATTATTGCAACCGCAGGGGGCTGCTCAGCCTTTAATTCAGAAACTGCAGATGAGCATGCGGCGGCGGCGGCCGGTCCTGCTTTTTCACTGGTAATCGGTGATAATGACTTGACCGGAAGCGCAGGCAGGCAGCTCAGTGAAGCATACATTCAGGGAATTACTTTGGGTGAACTGCTGGAGAGCAGCGGTGTTGCGGAGTTTAGTGAGGACGGGGAGCGCATGGTGACCGTAAACGGAGTATCTTTAAGTCCGGAGATGGTCTGGGAGATTCAGGCCGGGGGCAAAACCGTCACGAACTGGAACAGCGTAATTATGCGGGACCAGACAATAGTAATTTCGGCTAAGCGTACAGAGGGCAAGGATCCGCTTCAGCCTGTAATTCTGAAAGTAAGCGGGGGAAGCGGTCAGCCGGAGCTTACGCACGCTTACGTGTATTCTTTTGCAGATGAGCTGACTGTAAGGAGCCTGCTGAAGAGCAGCGGAATAGTAGGGCTGTCCGAAAATAACAAAAGAATTCTCACCGTGAATGATTACAGCCCGCTGACAAGCGAAGAGTGGAAGCTTAAGGTGAACGATAAAGGGCTACTGAGCACAGGAATCGATATGAAGCTGCGACCTCAGGATACACTTGAACTTTCGCTCGTTTTACGTTAATTACCATATCATTTACAGCCAAGCTGCCGTATACTGTTTTAACGCGTGGCTTGGCATTTTTGAACTAAATTGTGTGAAAACATTCACATATAATGTGATTTCAATCACAAATGCTCTTCAAATTTAAAACGTATAATTTCACTATAAGAGATGTTCACATAGGAAATTAGAAGTTTCGAGGAGGGCCTTACAGTGACAGTGGAGAGAGAAAAGTTAGTATTGATCGGTAACGGTATGGCAGGCGTAGGCACAATTGAACAGATCCTTAAGCTGGGCGGGGCTTATGATATTACGATTTTTGGAAGTGAGCCGCATCCGAACTACAACCGGATCATGCTGTCCTATGTTCTGGAAGGCAGCAAAACAATTGAAGATATCATTCTTAACGACCGCCAGTGGTATGAAGACAATCATATTACTTTGCATACAGGGACTACAGTAGTCCGCATTGATGAAGAGAACCGTCAGGTTATTGCTGATAACGGAATGACAGTCCCATACGATAAAGTAATTATTGCAACAGGCTCGAATTCGTTCATCCTGCCTGTACCGGGCAGCACCAAAGAAGGTGTCGTCGGTTTCCGCGATATCGCTGATTGCGATGCGATGCTTGCAGCGGCGAAGCAGTACCGTACAGCCGCAGTTATCGGCGGCGGTCTGCTGGGGCTTGAAGCAGCCAAAGGGCTTGTGAACTTAGGGATGGATGTAACTGTAGTGCATTTGCTCGAAGATCTGATGGAACGCCAGCTCGACCACAATGCCTCGTCCATGCTGCAGGCAGAGCTGAAGCGTCAAGGTGTCAAATTTGCAATGGGCAAACAGACTGTGGAATTGACCGGAGATGAGCGGGTTAACGGCCTTCGGTTCAGCGACGGTACAGAGCTGCAGGCGGATTTTGTAGTCATGGCAGTAGGCATCAAACCCAATACGCAGCTGGCTAAAGACAGCGGCATAACCGTTAACCGCGGGATCGTCGTTAATGATTACCTGGAAACTTCGATGCCTGGAGTATACTCCGTAGGTGAATGTACAGAACACCGCGGAACCTGTTACGGCCTTGTAGCACCGCTGTTTGAACAAGGAATGGTGCTGGCCAAATATCTGTGCGGCGCTGCTACCCAGCCATATGAAGGCTCAGTTGTAGCCACCAAGCTGAAAATATCCGGTGTGGATGTGTTCTCGGCAGGGGAGTTTACTGAAACAGAAGAGCACACCGTCATTTCGGCCAAAGATGAATGGAAGAGAACCTACAAAAAGATTTTGCTCAAAGATAATGTTATTGTCGGCGCCGTTCTCTTCGGTGATGTAACAGAATCAGCCAATCTGCAAAAGCTCGTCAAGCAGGGTGCGCAAATGACCGACGAAATTTACGGCGAAGTCATGGGCACCGGATGCTGCGGCGGCGGGGCAGCCAAGAAAAGCATGTCTGTCGAAACGATGGCTGATGAAGAAATCGTCTGCGGCTGTAACGGGGTAACCAAAAAAGCGATTGTCGATGCAGTAACAGAGAACGGATTTACAACAGTGGATGAAATCAAGGCATGCACCGGAGCTACCCGCTCCTGCGGCGGCTGTAAGCCGGTGGTTGAACAGATTCTGCAGTTTGTACTTGGCGACAGCTTTGAGCAAAGCGCGAAGCAGGGCATTTGCAGCTGCACTACACTGAGCCGTGACGAGATTGTAGCAGAGATTACAGCCAAAGGTCTGAGAACCACCAAGGAAGTCATGAATGTACTGGGCTGGAAACAGGCGGAAGGCTGCTCCAAGTGCCGCCCTGCCGTGAACTACTACCTGGGCATGATTTATCCTGACACACATGAAGATGAGAAGGAATCGCGCTTCGTTAACGAGCGGATGAGCGCCAATATTCAGAAGGATGGCACCTTTACCGTAGTACCACGGATGTATGGCGGGGTAACAACACCGGAAGATTTGAAGAAAATTGCCGATGTATCCCTGAAATATGATGTAAAAGTAGTGAAGGTAACCGGCGGACAGCGCCTGGATCTGATCGGTGTCAAGAAAGAGGATGTGCCTAAGGTATGGGAAGAGCTGGATATGCCTTCCGGATACGCTTATGCCAAATCCCTCCGTACTGTAAAAACCTGTGTCGGATCACAGTTCTGCCGTTTTGGAACACAGGATTCCATGGGTATGGGTGCACTGCTTGAGCGTAAATATGAACGCCTTGACTTCCCGGCCAAATTTAAAATGGCAGTCAACGGCTGCCCGCGGAACTGTGCAGAGTCCTGCACCAAGGATATCGGTATCGTCGGAAACGACGGAGGATGGGAAGTATTCATTGGCGGTAACGGCGGGATTAAACCGCGTATTGCAGATTCCTTCTGCAAAGTCAAAACAGATGACGAGCTGGTAGAGATCTGCTCGGCAGTTATGCAGTATTACCGTGAAACTGGTAACTATCTGGAGAGAACCTCCGAGTGGGTGGAACGGATGGGTCTGGAAAATATCCAGAATGTCATTCTGAACAATGAGGATAACCGCAAGGAGCTGGCTGCCCGGATTGATTTTGCACTGGCCCAGGTTTCGGATCCGTGGAAAAAAATGCTTGATGATGACAATACCCGTACTGCACTGTTCGAAAAAGCGAGAGTATAAACCGGATTCCAAAGGAGAGATAACCATGGAGATCACAAAACAAGAGTATGTAGTAGGTACGGCACAGGATTTCCTGCCGCAAATCGGCCGTGTAATCGTTGCAGGGCCGGTGGAACTGGCTGTATTCCGCACCTCGGACGGAGCGTTCTATGCTGTGGAGAATCATAGTCCGCATCCGAAAGGCGGACCGCTTGCCGAAGGAATCGTGTCAGGGCATTACCTGTACGACCCGCTGTATGACTGGAAAATCGATCTGCGCAGCGGAGAAGTTCAGGCACCCGATCAGGGGCTCGTGGCAACCTTCCCGGTGACCCAAGACGGTGACATTCTGAAGGTCCGCTTGCAGGAAGCAGCAGTACAAAGCTAAATTTTGATCAGGAATGGCGGGGTGGAGAGATGTTTACGCAAAGTGTGGAGAACATCGTAGAGATTGCAGTAGGCAAACGCGACAAAATGAATGAGAGTATGGCAAGGTATTTTCTGGCCGCCATGCTGGCCGGTGCGTATGTAGGTATAGGAATTATTCTGATTTTCACACTGGGTGCACCGCTGGCAGCAGCCCAGTCTCCCTTTCAGCCGCTTGTTATGGGCGCATCCTTCGGGATCGCCCTGACCCTGGTCGTATTTGCCGGTTCCGAGCTTTTCACCGGCAATAATATGTTTTTCACGGTAAGTACGCTTGCCGGAAGAACAACGGCCCTGGATACCGCGAAGAACTGGATTATTGTTTTTATCGGCAATGTGGCCGGTGCAGTCCTTCTCGCCCTGCTGATTCAAGGTACAGGATTGTTCAAGGCAGCTCCGGCAGAGCATCTGATCTTTGCCGCAGCCGCCAAAAAAATGACACTGCCGTTCTCGGAGCTGTTCTTCCGCGGCATTCTTTGTAACTGGCTGGTCTGCCTGGCTTTATGGATGTCTTCCCGTACCAAGAGCGAGCCAGCGAAGCTGGTGCTGATCTGGTGGTGTCTGTTCGCTTTTATCGCCAGCGGTTATGAGCACAGTGTAGCGAATATGACGCTGCTGAGCGTGGCCGTGCTGCTGCCGAACCATCCGGAGACGGTATCGATTGCCGGATGGCTGCATAACATGATTCCGGTCACTCTGGGTAACATTATTGGCGGAGGGGTATTTGTCGGTATGGCTTATTGGCTGATTTCCCCGGTTCGTGCCCGCAGCAAACGTTAATAAGTGAAAAAAAGAACAAGTGAGAATGGGACTGTCCTGAGGTTTGTAGCCTTCAGGACAGTTTTTTATTAGGTGGAGTGATAAGGGATAACATCTTATCTCCAGGCGCTGATCCGCTCAGATTTGCGGATAAACATGGATGCCAGGGACTTCACTCTCGCATTGAGCAGTTTCTTGTGGCCCTCCGGAGTCCGGGTATAGACCAGCTCGGCAGGGCCGATATTCTTTTTCCAGAGCGCAGCAAAACGTTCTGCATGTTCCTTGCGGCGGCCGATCTCCTCCGGAACGGCATGATAATCATGTGTCCGGCCAAACCACCTCCGTGATGTGCGGTAAATAAGATAGCGGGGATTTTCGACCGGATCAAGCAGCTGCTGCAGGGCATTTAAGAACAGTGTCTTTTCATGCGTGCTCCCAGCCTTCAGCCAGCATACAACAGTGCCGCGTTCCTCCTGGGCTCCGATCAAATGCAGGCTTGGCGCAGACCGGACCAGCTTCATTTCATAAAGCACGGTGTAGACGGTTAATCCGGTTTCAAGGATGCTCCGGTCCAGCGTCTGGTGCTTGATCATCATTTTGGCTGCTTTGATGATCCAGGGGCTGGCACAGATGGCTGCGAAGAGGGCGGCGAGGCCGAGCTTTAACCATCCCGGTGCTTCCGAGTTCAGTACTTGAGGCGATGTAACCGATTCGTAAAAGATTTGCAAAGCCAGCGTACACGCAAAAATAAGAACCGCCTTAATTGTATAAGGATAGACCAATGGTTTTGGAATGCGCTCCCGCACAGTCTTCAGTTCCTCGGCCATCGAACTCTGAAGGGAGATGGCAGAGGCCCATTGGTCCTTGAGTAAATGACGGTCCCGGGCTCTTTCCAGCGTCCCGGCATTATATAACTCAATTGTGCTATCCGATAGCTGTCTTTGCGCCAGCCCGATTCGGTCCATACCGGACTCTATGGTTTTATTCGTAATCGACAAGCCCACTAAAGAGCGGAACCGCCTGTCAAGAGAAGCCATATCTTCTCCGCCGTCGGTAAGCTCCGTATCGACACAGGCCAAATGCCATATCGCGCCGGTTTTGTCCGGATTGCCGCGCTGCGAACGGATTGCCCGCCCCCGCATCTGATTGGACAGCATAAATGAGCTTACATATGAAGCCATGATCATCGAATTGATTCCCGGCGCATCCCAGCCTTCACCCAGCAGCGCGGCTGTACCGACGAGTACGCGGACGCTGCCCTGATTAAAGAGCGCCGTGACCCACCCGACCATGGCTGAACGGTTGGAATCGCGCACCTCAATCGACATATATCGGGAATCATGGGGCAGTATGCGGTCCGTGAGCGTAATTCCTTGCTGACCGGCCGTCTCCCGGATCCATTCGGCTGCTTTGGCAGGCAGGATCACCAGGGAACCTGTCAGAACACCGACCGGCAGCTCTTGCCCGCCCGGTTCCTTTTCTTTTTCTGACAGTCCTCTGCGGATACTCTCGAAAATTGGTACTACACCAAGGCGCTGAAGGGGCTGTTCATCCCCCGGATGCTTCGGCATGTCTTCCTTCCGGATATAATCGGCCAGAATCACCATACGCAGCCCGTTCCCGAGGACCGACCTTTCGAAATCGAGAATATGTCCGATTTGCTTCAGCTTGGACACGCTTTGAACCAGCATCTTGTTCAGCGCCGGCGTTGACCGCAAGTACAGCTTCCGCCGCTCAATCATTCCGAGCTGGCTGAGCCGCCTGTGAAGCTCCTTCAGCTCCGGCCTATCGGAATCCACATGATTATCTTTAAACAGGATTCCGTTCAGCAGTTCCTCAAGCCATTCGTAGGTTAGATCTGGTGTATCCTTCTCTTTCAGCCCCAACAGCATGACAGCTCTGCGCCACTCCGGCTGATCTGCCGCCCGCAAGTAAATAACCATGCTTGAGTAATATTCCGGAGAAGATAAAATCTCATCCATATGGGATTCTGCGTTCGTAATCCAGGGATGACCGGCGATCAGCCCGGTCAAAAACACATCACGAATGAGCTCATCTCTCAAACCTGCAGCCTGTAGGCGGAAATTACGGATCCGGGCAGACTCGTTCTTTTCAGGAGGTGTCAGCATGATATAATCCTGATGCGGGCACAATTCTCCATGCCTGACAAGCTCCGGCACACTGATTTCTTCATTTATTGGCCCGCACAGCTCGATGTACCGCTGCCACTCGTTTGGGCTCACATCATACGGCGGCGTTGCCGTCAGCGCAATTTTAGTTGGCTGCCCCAGCATGTCACACAATTGAAGGGCACTTCTCCACCAGGACACACGCAAATGATGCGCTTCGTCAAAAATGACCGTGTGAATTCCCAGCTTCTTCAGTTTTCCGATAATTTCATTCGCTGCTAAAGGCGGATCGGCAGCAGTTTCCTTTTCCGCAGCATCAGTGTCTTCTTGAAAAGCCGGCTTCGGAGTATAATCATACTCGGCAGGGACATCTTCCGTATCATCGGCTGCCGCTACGATCCTCTCTCCACCTGAGGCAGAAAACTGCTGTTCTCTAAACTGCTCCAACTTTTCTCCGGAATCACCCAGAACAGCATGAAGAGCCTGATAAGTTGTAATCGTGATCATGGCCGGATGATGTATGGATGTTGACAACCAATCCGGACGTTCGTCCTTCCCCAGAAAAAGTTCTGTGAAACGGTTCGCCCACTGCTCCTTGATCGTCAAGGTTGGTGCCAAAATGATTGCCGGGCGGTTGATGCGGAGCATAATTTCCAGACCCAGAACGGTTTTGCCTGAGCCTGGCGGCGCGACAAGATGCAGGTGCCGGTTACGTAAATGCTCCTCAAGTTGATCCAGTATCCGCTTCTGATAGGAGCGCCACGGATAGCAGAATTTAATAGGGCCGGGAAAGGTTTTGGCGTGGTTCTCCATCTCAGTCACCTCTCGTAATAGATTTCATTCCATCCCTCATTACGCGGGAAATATAAACATCTGTCAAGATAAAGGCATGGATTTAAAGTGGGATATTACATAAAGCACTGATATATCTTATTAATCAGGTAGCATGAAACTGAAAGCTAATGGGAGGGGGAGATATAGCGGAATTGTCGTAAGAGCCGGCATCACCGGTCGTAATGACTGCAGTAGAGTGGATGAGGAAGCTGTAAGCCAAAGCATTTTACACAAAAAAAAGACACCGGACAAGGCGTCTTCGACCACTCTATTGTATGGTTAAAAAATATTTGGGCCTGATATGTTTCAGTGAGGAGAATAGAGGGTATTATTACTAGGAAATTAAATGCGGCAGATTTCGTTAGGACATAATTCGCAATGGCAGATTTCCTGAAGCATGCCCAGATCTTTGATCACAATCATTCCATTCTCATACTCAACAGCATCTTTTTTGCGCAGATCACTCAGCATCCGGTTGACGCTCTCACGGGTAGCGCCGATCATGTTGGAGAGATCCGTATGCGTGATTTTTTTGTTGATCAGAATATTGTCGCCGTTCTTCTCGCCATAGGTGTTGCCCAGACGGATTAGCGTGGAGCACAGGGCGCCCGGTTTGCCGTACATCATCAAATCACGGAATTTAGTCTGTGTAAGACGGTGGTGAATACCCATCCACTTCATAAAGTCGATGGCGAAATCACAGTGCTGGCAGATAAGGATTTCAAGATCCTTCTGCTCAATTACACCAACTTCGCTCTCTTCAATAACCTCGGCGGTGAAGCTGTGCTTGGTGCTGAAGAAAGGATCTGCCTGCCCGACCATGTCACCAGCCTGATACATATACAGAATCAGTTCTTTGCCTTCGTCTGTAGATTTGGTCAGCTTTACACGTCCACGTTTGATATAAAACAATTTATCCGAATAGTCACCTTCCCAGAACAAGTGAGATCCTTCTGGTACTATGCGCTCTTTCATTGTAACGAGAAGTCTGTTAAAGTTCTGTTCGGAAAAACAGTTTGTATTCCCGTGGGCCTCGATAACATTGTAATGTTCCTTGATCATAATCGATATCCCCTTTATTCCCTCAGTTTTTCAATAAATTTTAAATTAATTATACCTTGAAATCCCTCATTTTGGTTAAGTATTTTCGCGAAAAAGTGTCGAATTTTTAACATTGTGATAATTTTCACTTCGAAACGATGATATTTAGCATGATTTCCTGCTCCAGCAGAGGCCGGATTACTGGGATTGATGCTTATTATAACAGTTGTTTTCGGTGATGGACACCATAAAGGAATTTTGTCTTGTTGAGGGCAGCAAGTGATTGCATGAACGATAAGACCTTGTTAGACTTATGGACAGGAAGTGTGTAACTGCTTTCATTTATGTTATTTAATATTGAGGAAAGCCTGAGGGATGAAGATGGAAACATTATTGCTATGGCCCGGGGGAACTCCGGGCTCGCTCGGTGACAGTCCGGAGGATCTTCCGGCAATTACGCCGTATCTCGTAGAAGGGAAAGGTAACGCGGCTGTTCTGGTGTGTCCTGGAGGCGGCTACGGGATGCGGGCTCATCATGAAGGCCAGCCGGTGGCGGAGTGGCTGAATACGCTGGGAATCTCGGCTTTTGTCCTGCGGTACCGTGTAGCACCCTATAAGTACCCAAGCGCGCTGCATGATGCCCAGAGAGCGCTGCGCACCATCCGGTCCCGTGCAGATGAATATGGCGTTGATCCGGACAGACTGGGCATTCTCGGCTTTTCTGCCGGAGGGCATCTGGCCTCTGCTGCGGGAGTATTGTTTGACCGGGGGCAGGCTGAGGCAGCTGAGCCGTTAGAAAGGTATTCCAGCCGTCCCGATTTTATGATTCTTTGTTATCCAGTCATTACAATGGGGGAGGAATTTACGCACCAGGGCTCGAAAGGCAATCTTCTTGGTGAGAATCCGGATAAGGAAATGGCCAACCGGCTCAGCAGTGAACTGCAGGTCACTGCAGATACTCCGCCGGCATTCCTGTGGCATACCTCGGATGATGCCTCCGTTCCTGTAGAGAACAGTCTCCTGTTCGCAGCTGCATTAAGACGCCATGAGATTCCGTTTGACCTGCATGTATATGCCCATGGCCGCCATGGTCTCGGACTGGCAGATGAAGAGCCTCATACACGCGGATGGACTGACGCCTGTGCTTCCTGGCTTCAGCTGGGCGGGTATACAAAATAGTTTGACCTTTCTGACACTGCGGAGCGAAGGGACTTCAGTTCGCTTGTGCAAGCTAGAGTGACCGATACTAAGAGAATATATTAACTCATTAAAATAGCGGCAGTCCGGGGCAAGACTCTCTCGTCCCTGGCTGCCGCTATTTATAATAGATAAAGTTGGCCGGACTAAAGAAGGAAGAGGATCTTTTTCCGCTTCAGTGGGCGGGGGGGATCCGTGTAAAAATGCGCACGAAACACAATAGAGAGGAATTCTCGGTGTTTTTAAATAAATCTATTGCACAAAGTAGTGCAGACCCCCGGACGTATTGATTCCGCAAAAAGAGTCGGCTTTCTCTGTAAAATCTTAGATTTTAAGTATTATTATTTCTTGTATGAGCATGTATTCATGGGTGGCAGCCCAATAAATGTAATATCAGCCTGAATATGATCGAATGTAAGCGCTTTGAAAACAAATCAAAAAAACTTTAAACTTTGTGAAAGAATTCACTATACAACCCGAAGGGGATGTGATAAGATAAACGTGTAGAGAAAAACAACCTAAAAATTGACAGGAGGACGAGGGAGATGGCAGTAAAGAACGAAGTCGCCGCCCAAGTGAAACAGACCACCGCTGAAGAGTATATTCAGACATTGGTGGATAAAGCAAAGAAAGCTCAGGAAGCGTATATGGCGCTTGACCAGGAGCAGGTTAACACAATCGTTCATGCAATGGCTCTGGCAGGTCTCGACAAACACATGTACCTGGCAAAATTGGCTGTCGAAGAAACAGGCCGCGGAGTATACGAAGACAAAATTACGAAGAACATCTTCTCAACAGAATATATCTGGCACGGAATCAAGTATGACAAAACCGTAGGAGTTATTGAGGATAACCCCTACGACAACTTCCAAAAGATTGCTGAACCAGTCGGAATTGTAATGGGCATCACACCGGTAACCAACCCAACATCCACCACGATGTTTAAAGCTCTGATTGCCGCTAAGACACGTAACCCTATTATATTCGGTTTCCACCCGTCCGCGCAAGAGTGCAGCGCTGCAGCAGCTAAGATTCTGCACGATGCAGCAGTCAAAGCAGGTGCTCCTGAAAACTGCATTCAATGGATTGAAATGCCGACGATGGACAAAACGAACGCACTGATGAACAATCCGGACGTTGCACTGATTCTGGCTACAGGCGGATCGGCAATGGTTAAGGCAGCATACAGCTGCGGCAAACCGGCTCTTGGCGTAGGTCCTGGTAACGTACCGGCCTTCATTGAGAAGAGTGCAGATATTGATCAGGCGGTAACGGATATCATCCTTTCCAAAACATTCGATAACGGTATGATCTGCGCCTCTGAGCAAGCCGTTATTATAGAAGATGCAATTTTTGACCAAGTGAAAAAGAAAATGATCGCGAACGGCTGCTACTTTGTCAATAAAGATGAAGCTGCCAAGCTGACTAACGGCGCGATGAACGTAGAGAAATGTGCAGTTAACCCGGCAATCGTAGGCCAATCGGCAGTGAAAATTGCTGAGATGTGCGGTATCCAGGTACCAGCCGGAACGAAGATTCTGGTTGCTGAAATCGAAGGCGTAGGCCCTAAATATCCGCTGTCGGCTGAGAAGCTGAGCCCGGTTCTGGCCTGCTACAAGGTGAAAAATGCTGACCAAGGTATCGAACGCGCTGCCGAGATCGTTGAATTTGGCGGTATGGGCCACAGCTCGGCGATCCATTCCAATAATGAAGAAGTGATCATGAAATTCTCGAACCGCCTGCAAACCGGACGTATCCTCGTCAACTCGCCTTCGACACATGGCGCAATCGGCGACATTTACAACACGAATATCCCTTCGCTGACCCTGGGCTGCGGATCTTATGGACGCAACTCGGTATCGCAGAACGTTACTGCCATCAATCTGATCAACGTGAAAAGGGTGAATCGTCGTACCGTGAATATGCAATGGTTTAAAGTACCTGACAAGATCTACTTCGAAAAGGGATCCACTCAATACCTGGCCAAAATGCCTGATATCACACGTGTAGCCATTATCACTGACCCAATGATGGTTAAATTGGGATATGTTGAAAGAGTTGAGCACTATCTGCGCCAACGCCAGACTCCTGTAGCGATTGAAGTGTTCTCGGAAGTTGAACCGGATCCTTCGACCACTACCGTGGAGAAAGGTACCGCTATGATGAACAGATTCCAGCCGGACTGCATTATCGCACTGGGCGGCGGTTCACCGATGGACGCTGCCAAAGGAATGTGGCTGTTCTACGAACATCCGGATGTAGACTTCAATAACCTGAAACAAAAATTCATGGATATCCGCAAACGCGTGTACAAATACCCTACCCTGGGCAAAAAGGCGAAATTCGTTGCCATCCCGACAACTTCGGGTACAGGTTCGGAAGTGACCTCGTTCGCAGTTATCACCGACAAAACTGCCGGTGCCAACACCAAATATCCGCTGGCTGACTATGAACTGACTCCAGACGTAGCGATCGTTGATCCGGAATTTGTATACAGTCTGCCAAGAACTGCTGTTGCAGATACAGGTATGGACGTACTGACTCACGCTATTGAAGCTTATGTATCGGTAATGGCCAGTGACTACTCCGACGGTCTGGCAATCAAAGCGATTCAGCTGGTATTCCAGTACCTTGAGAAATCGGCGCTTACTGGTGATAAACTGGCGCGTGAAAAAATGCACAATGCTTCGACACTTGCCGGTATGGCGTTTGCTAACGCGTTCCTGGGTATTAACCACAGCTTGGCGCACAAATGGGGCGGTCAATACCATACGGCACACGGCCGTACAAATGCGATCCTGATGCCGCACGTTATCCGTTACAATGCCAAAAAACCTACGAAGTTCGCTTCGTTCCCTAAATACTCGCACTTCGTAGCTGACGAGCGTTATGCCGAAATTGCCCGTATTCTTGGATTGCCTGCCCGTACTACAGAAGAAGGTGTAACAAGCCTGATCAATGCAATCCGTGAAATGAACAAGAAGCTGGGCATCGAAGAGTCGTTCCAGCAGCTCGGTTTTGATCCTAAGGATTTTGAATCGCGCGTAGACTACCTGGCTGACCGTGCATTTGAAGACCAATGTACTACTGCCAACCCTAAGCTGCCGCTGGTAAGTGAGCTGGCTGATGTGTACCGCAACGCGTTCTACGGAAGATTCGATAATTAATTGGCGATTGTTATATAGAAAATTAGTTTAATGGTTGTTATGGGACGTAAAGGAAGTGACAAATATCACCGGAAAGGTGATATTTGTCACAGTCCTTTTTCAGAAAATAAACTAAAATGTTTATATAAAGAACGGTCCCAGTTATACAGATACGATTGTGAATTTTATAACAACTATAGCGTTGGGATCACGAGACACGGGATTAACCTTCAAGCCCGCGATCTCTACAAATATAATAAATATAAATGGAGGGATTTAGCATGTCGGTGATTGAAAAAGATGTACAAGAAGTGAAATCGGGTTGGAGAAGTTTTGTAAAAGGCAAATGGTCCAAGAAAGTTGACGTAAACGAATTTATTTCCAAGAACATCAAGCCTTATGAAGGAAACGAAGATTTCCTCGTAGGTCCTACCAGCAACACTACTGAACTGTGGAAGATTATCTCCCAGCTGAGCAAGGAAGAAAGAGAAAGAGGCGGAGTATGGGACGTTTCTCTGGACACTGTCTCCACGATTACTTCCCACGCACCTGGCTATATCGATAAGGAAAAGGAACAAATTGTAGGCGTACAGACTGATGCACCTTTCAGACGTTCCATTCAACCGTTCGGCGGTATCAAGATGATGATCGACGCCACCAAAGCTTACGGCTTCGAGCTTCCGAACAACATGATCGAAATGTTCACGAATATCCGCAAAACGCATAACCAAGGCGTATTTGATGCATATACACCAGAAATGAGAGCCGTGCGTAAATCGGGCGTTATCACAGGTCTTCCTGATGCTTACGGCCGCGGACGCATCATCGGCGACTACCGCCGTGTTGCCCTGTACGGTATCGACTTCCTGATCAAAGACAAGAAACAGCAATTGACCGAGCTTGAAGTGGATTCCATGACTGAAGAAGTAATCCGCCTGCGCGAAGAGCTGTCAGAGCAAATCCGCGCTCTGGGCGAGCTGAAAGAAATGGCTGCCGCTCACGGTATGGATATCTCCAAACCGGCGAACAACTTCAAGGAAGCTACTCAATGGGTATATTTCGGTTACCTGGCAGCAGTTAAAGAGCAAAACGGTGCCGCAATGTCCCTGGGCCGCGTATCCTCCTTCCTCGACATCTATGCACAACGCGACTTTGAAGAAGGCACTCTTACTGAAGAGCAAGCACAAGAAATTGTTGACCACTTTGTAATGAAGCTGCGTATCGTGAAATTCCTGCGTACGCCTGACTATAACGAATTGTTCTCCGGTGACCCTACCTGGGTAACGGAATCCATCGGCGGTATGGCTGAAGACGGAACAACACGCGTTACCAAGAACAGCTTCCGCTTCCTGCATACCCTGTACAATCTGGGACCTGCACCAGAACCGAACCTGACTGTACTGTGGTCCGAAAGACTGCCTGAAGGCTTCAAGAAATATTGCGCCAAGGTTTCTATCGAGACAAGCGCGATCCAATATGAGAATGATGATGTAATGCGTCCATACTGGGGTGAAGATTACGCGATTGCCTGCTGCGTATCCCCAATGCGTATCGGTAAACAAATGCAGTTCTTCGGTGCCCGTGCTAACCTGGCCAAAGCTCTGCTGTATGCAATCAATGGCGGTGTAGACGAGAAGTCCGGAGCACAAGTTGGACCTGAATTCCCTGCAATCACTTCCGAGTATCTCGACTACAACGAAGTAATGAAACGCTTCAAACCGATGATGGAGTGGCTGGCCAAGACTTATGTCAACACCCTGAACATCATCCACTATATGCATGACAAATATTCTTACGAACGCATTGAAATGGCGCTGCATGACCGCGACATCCTGCGTACAATGGCTTGCGGTATCGCTGGTCTGTCCGTTGCTGCTGACTCCCTGAGCGCAATTAAATACGCGAAGGTTAAACCGATCCGCAACGAACAAGGTATCGCTATCGACTTCGAAACTGAAGGTGAATTCCCTTGCTACGGCAACAACGATGACGCTGTTGACAGCATCGCTGTTGAACTGGTTGAAACCTTTATGTCGATGATCCGCAAACACAAAACTTACCGTGATGCTATGCCGACTCAATCGGTACTGACGATCACTTCGAACGTGGTATATGGTAAGAAGACCGGTACTACTCCTGACGGACGCAAGAAAGGTGAACCGTTCGCTCCAGGTGCTAACCCAATGCACGGACGTGACAAAAAAGGCGCACTGGCTTCCTTGAACTCTGTTGCGAAGCTGCCTTACTCAGATGCCCAAGACGGTATCTCCAACACGTTCTCTATCGTTCCTAAGGCGCTGGGTAAAGACGAAGAATCCCGGAAGTCCAACCTGGTATTCATGATGGACGGATACTTCCACAACAACGCTCAGCACTTGAACGTTAACGTATTTAACCGTGAACAGCTGATCGATGCTATGGATCACCCTGAGAACTATCCGCAATTGACTGTCCGTGTATCCGGCTATGCTGTTAACTTCATCAAGCTGACCCGCGAACAACAGCTGGATGTTATCAACCGTACGTTCCACGGTACAATGTAATTGATTGAACTGTGTACGACAGTTCCTGTATAAAGTGAAATAGCAGTGAGGTGATACCGCCCTTGGTTCAGGGGCGGTAAAATCTTGCTGAAAATTGATTAAAATTTTAAGTTTTATGGAAAGGATGTCATCCTAATGGCTAATGGACATATACATTCCTTGGAAACCTTCGGTACCGTAGACGGACCTGGTATCCGTTTCGTACTATTCATGCAGGGCTGCCTGCTGAAATGCCAATATTGTCATAATCCGGATACTTGGGGTCTTAATGAAGGTAAAGAAATGAGCATTGAACAGGTACTTGCGGAAATTGAACCTTATCTGAATTATTATAAATCTTCCGGCGGCGGATTGACGGTCTCAGGCGGTGAGCCTACACTGCAGGCCCATTTTGTGAAAAACCTGTTCACTGAAGTAAAGAAACGCTGGAATCTTCATACTACACTGGACAGCAACGGCTATAATGACGGTTCAAAAATCAGTGATTTGCTCGATGTTACCGACCTTGTCCTCCTGGATCTTAAACATATTGACGATGAAGCGCATATCAAGCTCACCGGCAAATCAAATGAACGCACATTGAAGCTGGCCCGCTGGCTGTCCGATCATAACCGCAAAATGTGGATCCGCCACGTATATGTTCCCGGTATTCATGACAAAGAAGAAGATTTACTGAACCTGGGCCGGTTCATCGGAACACTGAAAGGTGTCGAGAAGTTTGAAATTTTGCCGTATCACCAAATGGGGATTTATAAATGGCAGGAGCTCGGCCGTGCATATGAGCTTGAAGGGGTGCCTTCACCAAGCGATGAGGAAGTGCAGCGCGCATACCGCTTAATTGAAGAAGGACGCAATCAGACCGCTCTGGTATGATGCTTAACTACAGAATAAAGCCGTTTTTACAGTAAATGCGTACTGTGGAGGCGGCTTTTTGGTGTGCAGGGATTCAGAGAACAATCATTAACGAACCGGAGGTTATCAGCAATGTTACACGAACCTGAAAATTATCATTGTCCGTTTTGTCTGCTGCTTAGCGGGGTGGAGAACCAGCGTGGAAAATCCAGGACGGCGGATATATTTTACAAGGATGAGTTCATTACTGCCTTCATTGCTTCGCATTGGCTGGCTAATAATCCGGGGCATGTGCTGATGACACCTATCGGCAGAGGAGCGCGTGGTATATGCGGATAAGCTAAGGGATTATTTTAAGGTGAAAGGTAATTAGTCATTTACTTGAATTAGAGGTTTTTATCCCTATAGTGGATGAATCTTAACCTTACGATAACAAATGCCGTTTTCTATAATTAGAGTTGTAAGGGATATCATTAAATAGGGAGGGTCACCCGAAATGAAGAAAAGCATGACTTTGCTGTTAACGCTGATTTTTGTTACGTCTGCGCTTTTGGCCGGATGTGGCGGCAACAACAACAATGCCGGCGGCAATAATGGAGAGGCAGCTGCGACAAATAACGGCGGTGCTGCAACCAATGCCCCGGCCACTGAAGAGCCGGTAAGCACAGAACCTTTTGAGATGACGATCCGCCATACCCAGGTGGGTGCAGACAAACAGAAACGGCTCGCCATTCTGGAGGATGTCGTCGGCAAAGTACAGGAAGAAGTACCCGGTCTGACGTTCAAGCTGGACGGTGTTGATTCAGATGTGAACCGCAAAGAAAAGCTGCGCGGTGAGATGGCCGCCGGCAATCCTCCGGAAATATTTGACCTGTTCGGCAGCCCGGACTCCAAAATTTATGCCAAAGAGGGCAAGCTGCTTGACCTGACCCCTATCCTCGAAGAGCTGGGTATCCAAGACAAATTCTCCAACCTGGATCCGTTTACGTATGAGGGCAAAATTTACGGCCTGCCGATTGGCGGCTCCGGGGAAGGGTTCTTTTACAATAAAGAGTACTATACAAGCAAAGGCTGGCAGGCTCCAGCTACATTTGCAGAGCTGGAGCAGCAGCTGGCCGACATTAAAGCTGACGGTAAAGTGCCAATGGCAGGCGCATCCAAAGCCGGTTGGGTACCGCTGATGCTGGCAAATCATCTGTGGTCGCGGTACGCCGGTCCGGACATCACTGCCAAATTTGCAACCGGTGAGGCGAAATGGAACGATCCAAATGTGATCAAAGGTTTTGCGAAATACAAGGAGTGGGTAGACAAGGGCTACTTTAAGAAAGGTGAGCTTGGCTTCGAGTATGCCGAGTACACTACACAGTTCACCAGCGGTGAAGCGATTCTGATGTATGACGGCACCTGGAAATCCTCCGTGTTCAAACCGGGACAGTCCGGCGAAGGCCTGATCGGCAAAGTAGGGTTCTTCAATATTCCGGCTGTCGAAGGCGGCGTTGGCGACCAGACCGCCCTGATGCGCGATGTGAACAACGGCTACGGGTTCTCGGCTGCCGCAGGGGAAGATGAACGCCAGCTGGCGGCAGTGAAATCTTTTATCAAAAATATGTTCAATGAAGAAATGCAGCTGCGCGGCCTGGTAGAAGACGGTGTGCTGCCGGCGATGAAGATTGACCAGAATGTGCTGAATGAGAACATTACCGATGATCTGATGAGCGAAATTGTGGCTGTGCTGAATAATTCGGCGTCCTCGTTCCCGGCCTTTGATTCCCTGGTACAGGCGGATGTAACGACCGAAATCAGCAATATTCAGATTCAAAGCCTGATCGGCGGGCAGACGACACCTGAGAAGATGGGCGAAGCCCTGCAAAAGATCCAGGAAGAAGCAAATGCGGCTGTGGAATAAACGGCAGTAAATTGAATGTGCCCTGGTGCTTGCTCCAGGGTGCTTTTTTTAAATATGCTTCAGCTATTTGGAGGTAGTCATGAACAAAGCACTCAGAAATCCGCTGGTTTTTATTCTGTTCGTCATTCCTGCACTTGTATTGTTCATCATGTTCTTTATCTATCCTATTTTCAGTTCGGTTTACTACAGCTTTACCAGCTGGAACGGCGTTTCGGACACAGTAAAATATGCCGGCATAAGCAATTTTGAAAAAGCACTGGGAGATGAACGCTTCTGGACCTCGGTGAAAAATAACGGCTGGTTTATTCTTTTCTCTGTGTGCGTGCAGGTTCCGTTAATCGTGTTCTTTTCCCTGCTGATTTCGCATGTCAAAAAGCTCAAAGGGCTCTACAAGACGGCTGTATTTATGCCATCGATCATGTCAACAGCGGTTATCGGCATCCTCTGGGGGTTCATCTATGAACCGAATATCGGGCTGTTTAACAAGCTGCTGAGTTTGGCAGGCATTGATCCGGTGTACTGGCTGTCCGATGAACGGTTTGCCATGCTCTCTATTCTGATTACCAATGCCTGGCAGTGGACCGGATTTTACATTGTAATGGTGCTGGCGGCGATTCTGGCGATTCCCGGGGAATTGGATGAGGCAGCAGCGATTGACGGCGCTACGGGCTTTCAGCGGGCGACACGGATCACTTTGCCGCTGATCGTACCTATTATTTCAGTGGTTATCATGCTCTCCATTGCTGGTGCAATGAAAGCTGCGGATATCGTCATCGTTATGACGAAGGGCGGGCCGGCCGGATCAACCGAGGTTATGGCCACATACATGATCAAATACGCCATCACCAACTTTAAATACGGATACGGCAATGCCATTGCGGTCCTGATCTTTGTGTTCACCCTTGTTGTTACCGCACTGTATCAGCTGCTGGTCGCCCGGCGCAGTGAAAGGATTGAATATTGATGCTGACCCTACGCAACCTGAAAAAAAGCCTGCCGCATATCGCGCTGCTCGGATATCTTCTGATTGTACTGTTTCCGTTCCTGTTCGTGCTGTTCTCGTCTGTCAAAAAGGATAACAATTCCATTGCCCTGAATCCGTTCGGCATTCCGGAGGAATTTGTATTTTCCAATTATGTCGAGGCATGGGTGAATGCCAAGATCAGCACTTACTTTTTTAACAGCTTATATATATCGGTATTCGCCTCTGTAGTGTCCATACTGCTGGCCTCCATGTTTGCCTTTGCGGTTACGCGGATGCGTCAGGGCAGATGGAATACCATACTCTTTTCACTGGTACTGGTCGGAATGCTGATCCCTAATAATGCCCTGATGCTGCCGATTTACACCATTGTGCGCAAGCTGCATATCCTTAACACACACTGGGCGCTGATCATTCCTTACATTGCCAATGCCATTCCTTTTACCATCATTATTCTGGCCGCATTTATGCGTTCATTGCCCAGTGAAATTGAAGAAGCGGCGGTCATGGACGGCTTGAAGGCTCCGGGTATCTTTGCTAAAATTATTGTACCTCTGACGGTTCCCGCCATGGTTACAGTGTTCATTGTTAATTTCCTGGGAAATTGGAATGAATTTTTGCTGGCTAACTACTTTTTATCCAATGACGAGCTGCGCACGCTGCCGGTGGGAATGGTCCAATTCCGCGATCAATATCAGATGAACTATGCGCAAATGTCCGCAGGCATTGTCTACAGTGTGCTGCCGGTCATCGTTATATACGCCATTTTGCAGGAGAAAATCATTGAAGGCGTAACGGCGGGCAGCGTAAAAGGCTAACCTTCCTACAGTCAGGAGCAGCAGCCTATGAATTTGCGCTACAAGTTATTTACGGCATTTTTAGGCCTGATCATCATCCCCTTATTCATTCTTGGCATGATTATGTTCTTCGTCACCTACAATTCTATTGAAAAAAAGTACAGCCAGCAGTCCGAATATTCGCTCAAAGCAATCAGCTACAGCATCTCCAACGTGTTCAAGGATATGGACAACGTCACAGACACCGGGATAGCCACTTCAGTTTTTCATATGGCCCTCAGCGCCGATGATCCGTCCAAGCAGGATTTGACCGATGCCGAGCAGCTCAGCCTGAATGCCAGCCAGCGCAATTTCCGCAGCCTGCTGTATAATCACCCGTCGATCAGCTACGCTTTTTTGTACAATTTTAACGGAAAAGGCAGCTCTGAAATCGTCTCGGTGTTCAACAAAGAGAATTTCCGCACACTCCCCTACGACAAATTCAAAGGCAGCGACCTGTACCAGGAAGTCATGAAGCTTAACGGTGTACCGAAATGGCTGGCCCCGCATGAATATCCGGAACTGACCGGAACAGAGCCTGTATTTACCCAGATCCGGCTGATCAAAGAACTCAGCTTCTTTCAGGACATCGGCATTTTGGTTGTACAGATCAAAAACTGGGAGTTCGAATCCATCTTCCGCAATCTCAAAATCGGCGACAGTGATCAGAAGGTATCTTTTATGCTGGTGAATGATGGCGGCATGATTCTGTTCGATCCCGACCGCAAGCTGGACGGCCGGAATTTCAACTCTTTTACGAACAGGGACATCGTCTTTAAAGAGGGTTTTCAAAGCTTCAGAACGCAGTTCAGCGGGGAGAAGAGCATTCTGTCGGTCTACCATCTGAAGGACTATCCCTGGAGTCTTGTGTCAGTGACCTCGTGGAACTCCCTGTCCAGGGAAGTAACGGTGTTTGCACGCTGGTTCGTTGCGGTTATTGTTCTCTGCCTGCTGGCAGCGGTAGTTTTTAACCTTTTTTTTATGAACCGGATTACCGGAGGGATTGCCGTAATTGTGCGCTTTATGCGCAGGGTGGAGGACGGGGACCTGACTACCCGGATGGAAGAGCGGGGCAATGATGAAATGACGCTGCTGGCCAGAGGCTTTAATGATCTGATGGATAAAATCAACGGCTTGTTCAACCGGGTCCAGCTGGAGCAGCGGCGCAAAAATCAGGCGGAAATGCGGGTGCTGCAGGCCCAGATCAAACCGCATTTCCTCTTCAACACGCTGGAATCGATTAACGTGCTTGCCGTGCAGAACGAAGGGCGCAAAGTCAGTGAGATGGTCTACCGGCTGGCCAGCATTCTGCGGATCAGCATTCAGGACCGGGATGAGATTACGCTGGAGGAGGAAATCCGGCATCTGCGCAACTATCTCGATATCCAGAAGTTCCGCTTCGAGGATATTTTTGATTATGAAATTCATATTCCCGAGGCGCTGCTGGGCTGCGGAATCCTCAAGCTGACGCTCCAGCCGCTGGTGGAGAACAGTATCCAGCACGGGTTCGAAGGCATCGGATACAAAGGCAGGTTAACGGTAACAGGCTGGGAAAGCCGCGGAAATCTGATTTTGAGAATCGAAGACAACGGGATCGGCATGACCTCGTCCCAGCTGTCCATGTTCCAGTACATGGTGAATGAGACGGCCGGGCACGGGCCGGATGGTGAGCCTGAGCCTGTTATTCATTCAGAACGGCGGGGGCTTGGCGTCCGCAGTGTGGCGGACCGTATCCGGATCGAATATGGCGGACTGTACGGGATATTTATCTGTGCCAGCCCGGGGCAGGGAACGATTATTCAATGCGTCATCCCTAAATACGTGCAGGGGGAAGATCATTATGCTAAAAGTATTATTGGTTGACGATGAAGCCCCTATACTTAACAATCTTAACCGTGTGCTGCCTTGGCAGGAGATGGGGATGGAAGTGACGGGCATGGCGCGCAGCGGTATAGACGCTCTGCGGATGGCTGAGGAGCAGGCTCCTGATCTTGTGCTCTGTGATATCCGCATGCCGGTCATGGACGGATTGACTTTTATCGGCAGGCTGCGCGAGATGGGGCTGGAGAGTGAAGTGCTGCTGCTCAGCGGCTATCAGGAGTTTGATTATGCCAGGGAAGCCATCCGGCTCGGAGTAAAGGAATACATCTGCAAGCCGATTCATTATGAAGAGCTTGGCCACAAGGTGCGGGAGATCGGCACAAGGATCCGCAGCAGGCAGTATAAGGATAAGCTATATAACAGCATCCCGCTGTTCCAGGAAGTGCCGCCGGCTGAAGAAACGGCCAAAAAAACACCGGAGCAGCTGATGAACCTGGCGGCACATTATATATCGGAGCGGCTGAACTATGACCTGGGCATTGAGGAAGTAGCGAATAAGATCGGAATCAGCAGCAGCTATTTTTGCCTCTTGTTCAAGAACCGTTTTGCAATGACCTTTGTAGAATATGTGACACAGCAGCGGATCGAAGCCGCCAAGTTCATGCTGTCCAGCAGCGACAAGAGCATTGCCGCCATCAGTTCTGGACTGGGGTACCAGGAGCGGCGTTATTTTACGAAAGTGTTCCTGAAACAGACAGGCATGACTCCTAAAGAGTACCGTGATAAGTACCGTGATGCAGAGACGTTCCACCCCTGAATTGCGGGCGGGGCGTTTCTTTTTACAATGTTTTCTTTACAAAGAATGAAACTTTTTATGGCCCCATGCGTCTAATACTATGTTTTGTAAAATGAACGTGGCAAAAACTTACCTGTCGGAAGATAGGGGGAGGCGACGTTTTGCGGGGATTATAAGGGGTAGAACAGAGAGAATTACTGCCTTATATACTACAATTGGGAGCAGAGGAGTCGTAACATGAATTTTAAGAAACTATCTTTAGTTGCTGTGCTGGCTGTATCACAGGCCGCCTCGGCAGTCCCGGCTTTTGCAGAGCCGGTAAGTACCAAAGGAGTATCCGGATCAGTATATGCAGCCGAAGCTGCTCCTGCATCAGAGACAGTGTCAGAGCCTTTGACCTCAGATCCGCTGCCGATGGCTACAGATCCATTACCGGCGGCTACAGACCCACTACCAAGCCTGCCTTCCGGAACTGTTACACCTACGCCAACTCCGATTCCGGGCGTTGTAACAGAACCGTCAGCTACCGCAGATCCGTCTGCTCCTGCTGATCCGCTGGCAACACCGGTCCCAACAGAAACGGTATTTCCGGCGGCAACACCAAATGTTACCGTACCCGCAACTGATCCTGCAGCTCAACCGCTTGCGGGTAACAATGCAAATCAGCTGATTCTCATGATGAACAGCAACAAAATGTACAAGAACGGAACGGAATACCTTGCCAACCAGCCGATGGCAGTCAAGAATGGCGTGTCTTACGTATCCATCCGGGCCATGGTGGAAATGGTAGGCGTGAGTTATACCTATGATTACAAAACCAAAGAAGTTATTGTCACCAAGGGCTCAAGCATCATGCGCTTTAAGACCGACAGCAAGATTTATACAGTGAACGGGTCCAAAGTGACCATGAAGGGTCCGGCCTACCAGTTCAAAGGAACATTCATGGTGCCGCTTACCTCGATTACCGGTGCACTTGGCATTCCTTATACCGTTGATAATATTCAGAAACGGGTCATTCTTACACTGAATACAAGACCTTCGGCTTCTTTTACAATCCAGCCGGGTGAAATTTACGCAGGCCAGACCATCGTAAACTATGTAACCAAGAGCTCTTCACCAAATGGTACAGCCATCGTAGAAGAGAGCTGGAGCAGCAACAAGCAGGATATGTATGATCAGCCGGGATATTATACCATTACTTATTCCGTAAGAGATGCAAGCGGACAGTGGAGTAATCCGTATTCCCAGACCATCCAGGTTCTGCAGCCGAATCAGCCTCCGGTGGCTAATTTCACTACAGACAAGGAAGAGTACAAGATGGGTGAGCCGGTAACGCTGACCGATCTGAGCTATGATCCTGAGAATGAAGAGCTGACAACCGTGTGGAACAACCGGGCCCTGGCTTACTTCAATCCCGGACCGCTCTCCATCTCGCTGACCGTTACCGACAAACACGGTTTGACCAGCACATTTGAGAAGACGATCAACATTACGAACGAGCAAATGTATACCCAGGATGAAGTGGCGAAGCTGTTCACCGTACCTGGTGATGTAATCACTATGGACGGCGGAATGATCCCGGGCCTGACGAATGTGAACTACAACCTGTCTTCCGAGCCTTATACACTGATCCGCAGCAACAGCCCGGAGACTGTGAATACAGAAGGCGTACTGTACCGTGAAACAGCGGTTGGCGCAACACGCTTCCTGGTCCACCACATGAACAACATGACGACCAGACAGAAGCTGTATGTGATTGCAACGAATAATAATCTGTACCCGACGACCATTACAACACAATTCGCCGGAATCGCCGGTCCGGTGGTTTCACCGGAATACACTGGCAAAATTTCAGTTCAAAAGTATTACACCTCGATGCTTACAAATGAGAAATACGGCTCCATTACACTGCAGCCGGGTGAGAGCGTACCTATTCTGACCGATCTCAGTAAAATTGCCATGAAACCAAAAGAAGTGCTCTCACTCAGCGCTGACTTGTTCAGTGACTATGCAGTGCAGTACAACGTGGTTATGGTGGAACAGACCAAAGATCCGCTGGCTGAGCTGCCGTATCTTCCGGTTCTTGACCGTGACGGCGTACACAACCGCGGAACATACCCGGATTCTACCCGCATTATTACGGTATCGGATAGAGTAGGAGCTACTCAAACGAAGCTGGTGCTGGGAGATAACAACAACGACAAGAATCTGATCGGTATAGATCCGATGAACGGAACCGAAGCTTCCAACTCAGGTAACTTTGGCGTACTGTACAAAATCAGATTCGAGCACGTCGCCGCGAACACCCTGATTACGTTCAATCCGCGCGGAGGCAATTATCTCGGATCCATCATGGTTAACAATAATATTATCAACCTGCCGAACAAAGGCAGCCTGTCGAATTCGGACATGAATGCTGTTGTCTACCGTTCCGGTGATTATGACGGTCCCGTAGAGATGGTCTTCACCGTTGCTTCCGGCAGCAATCTTCCGGTGAACCTGGTCTTCACCCCGCTTCCGGCCAAGAAATAAACGGAAACTATATTAACATCCAAAGCTGACCCGAAAGCCATAATGGCTGCTTGGGTCAGTTTTTTTATAATGTAGATGATGCGTGAGCTTTTTGGGTGGACGCTCCGAGAACGGCGGAATCCCGTCTTCAATCTTGAACGGAATCGTAAAAAGACAGGAAACTGCTTCTGCCAAGGCTGTCGGGAAGCGGGGCTTCATTGACGGGGCATTTATTTTGGGGCATTATTAAGAGAGTGCAACACAATTGACCTAACTTTATGGGAGATGAGCGAATGCTGTCGACAGAACAAATACTGGACGCGATGTCGGGACAGGGATTGCGAATCACCGATCAGCGCAAAACGCTTGCCAAGTTATTCGGCGAGAATACGGGATATTTGTCTGCGAAGGATGTATATGAGCATATGGGCCGCAAATACAGCGGACTGAGCTTTGATACGGTGTACCGGAATCTGCGGGTAATGGAAGAACTCGGTGTTCTGGAACAGGTGGTGTTTGAAGACGGCGTCAAGTTCAAAGGCAGCTGCAATCAGGACCATCACCATCACCATATGATTTGCCTTCAGTGCATGAAGACTTACCCGATTAATTTCTGCCCGATGAATTTAACGGATACTCCGGACCAGTTCCGGGTAGTCAAGCATAAATTTGAGGTGTTCGGTTACTGCAAGGATTGCGAACAAAACCGCGAAGATGAGGCAGCTGTGGCTGCCCACGGCAAAGAAGGCCGCTGATTATGCCTACACTGCGCAGAACGATTCAGGCTCCTATCCGCGTGTACCGCAAGTTTATTTCGCCGCTTAAGCCGGCAACCTGCCGCTTTTATCCTACCTGCTCGGCCTATGCGCTCGAGGCAATAGAGGTTCATGGTCCGGCTAAGGGCTCCTGGCTGGCAGCCAAGCGGATTGCCAGATGCCATCCTTTCCATCCAGGAGGGCTGGATCCGGTGCCCCCGGCAGGCGGGAGTGCTTCCGGGGACGGGGCGGCCCCTACGACTTGACATGGGGTCTGGTTATTGGGTATATTTTGGAGAATAATATGATTTCCGACGAACGGATGAGTAGATCAGAATGTCCATTGCAGAGAGCCGGGGGAGCTGGGAGCCGGTATGGTACGTATGATCGAATATGGTCCGGGAGGAACTGTGTTCGAGCAGGAGCCGTGACAGCAGCGGCGGCTGTAAGATAACGGCGTGTTCCAGCGTTAATGGACAGTTTCCGCAAGGGAACTGGCGAAGCCTGCGCTCTGTGAGGAGCCGGGGAACTTTGGGTGGTATCGCGTGAGTATACTCTCGCCCCATATAGGGGCGGGAGTTTTTTGTGTTTTTTAACACAACTGTATTTGCCAAGACGAAAGGATGACTATTGAAATGAGCGACAACAAAACATTTTATCTGACAACACCGATCTACTATCCAAGCGACAAGCTGCACATCGGTCATGCGTATTCCACGGTGGCCGGAGATGCCATGGCCCGTTACAAGCGCCTGCGCGGTTATGAGGTGCGCTACCTGACAGGTACCGATGAGCATGGACAGAAGATCGAAGAAAAGGCCGCAAAAGCCGGCAAGACGCCTCAGGAGTTCGTTGACGGTATTGTCGCGGGCATTAAGGAGCTGTGGCGCAAGCTGGAGATCTCCAATGATGATTTCATCCGCACAACGGAAGAACGCCATAAAACAGTAGTTGCCGATATTTTTGACCGGCTGCTGCAGCAGGACGACATCTATAAGGGGGAGTATGAAGGCTGGTACTGTATCCCTGATGAGACCTTTTATACGGAAACCCAGCTGGTGGATATCGAACGTGATGCGGACGGCAATATTACCGGGGGGAAAAGCCCGGACAGCGGACATCCTGTAGAGCTGGTAAAAGAGGAAAGCTACTTCTTACGGATGAGCAAATATGCTGACCGCCTGCTGAAGTTCTACGAAGAGAATCCGGAATTCATTCTGCCGGAGACGCGCAAAAACGAAATGATCAACAACTTCATTAAGCCGGGTCTGGAGGACCTCGCTGTATCGCGTACAACATTCGACTGGGGGATTAAGGTAAAAGGCGATCCCAAGCATGTGGTCTATGTATGGATCGATGCACTTACCAACTATATTACCGCCCTCGGTTACGGCTCTGCGGACCGCAGCCTGTACGACAAGTTCTGGCCTGCGGACGTGCACATTGTCGGTAAAGAAATTGTACGCTTCCACACCATCATCTGGCCGGTCATTCTGATGGCGCTTGGCGAACCGCTTCCGAAAAAGATATTCGCCCATGGCTGGCTGCTGATGAAGGACGGAAAAATGTCAAAATCCAAAGGCAACGTGGTGGATCCGGTAACCCTGATCGACCGTTACGGCCTGGATGCGCTGAGATACTACCTGCTGCGTGAAGTGCCATTCGGCTCTGACGGCACCTTTACACCTGAGAGCTTCGTGGACCGGATCAACTATGATTTGGCCAATGACCTTGGCAACCTGCTGAACCGTACAGGGGCAATGGTCGAGAAGTACTTTGGCGGCGAGCTTCCGGCATATGCAGGAAAGGTTACTGCCTTTGACGGCGAGCTTGAAGCTGCTGTGGAGAGCACCTATGCCAAGGTAGAAGAAGCGATGGAAAAAATGGAGTTCTCCGTAGCGCTGACTGCCATCGGTGCGCTGATCAGCCGTACCAATAAATATATCGACGAAACCCAGCCGTGGGTGCTCGCCAAGGATGAGAGCAGAACCGCTGAGCTGGCCTCGGTAATGAGACATCTTGTGGAAGGCCTGCGGACGGCGTCGATTCTGCTGCAGCCGTTCCTGACCGGCGCTCCGGCGAAGATCTGGGAGCAGCTAGGCATTGAGCAGGGTGAGCTGACCACCTGGGACAGCGGCAAAACCTTTGGCCTTATCCCAGCCGGAACGAAGCTGGTCAAAGGCGATCCGATCTTCCCGCGTCTTGACGTAGCGGTGGAGGTGGCTTACATCGCTGAAGCGATGGGCGCAGGCAAACCTGCTGAAGCTGAGGCTGCGGCGGCACCTGCAGCCGCAGAAGGCAGTGCTGCTCCGGCTGCCGAGGTGGAGGAAGAGCATAAAGAAGAAATCGGCATTGACGATTTCGCCAAAGCGGAGCTGCGCGTGGCCCAGGTCATCGCTGCCGAGCCGGTGAAAAAGGCGGATAAGCTGCTGAAGCTGCAGCTCGACCTTGGATACGAACAGCGCCAGGTAGTGTCGGGGATCGCCAAGTTCTACACGCCGGAAGAGCTGGTGGGCCGCAAGGTCATCTGTATCGTCAACCTGAAGCCGGTGAAGCTGCGCGGTGAGCTGTCGCAGGGCATGATCCTGGCAGCTTCCAAGGGAGATCAGCTGACCATCGCCACAGTTCCGGACAGCATGCCTAACGGAGCGATTGTAAAATAAATTTTGGGTAGCGTATCCCAACCTTCTAGTTGATTGTTCAGGAAAGCCCTGGTGCCATAAGGCGCGGGGTTTTCCTGTTTTTGCGTAAGGCGGTTGACTTATCGTAACCATTACTATTATAATTCTCATAGTAAAATTTACGATTTAAGGAGTCGATAGTGAAGATGTCTTTCAAAAGCTTACGCAAAGGACTGCTGCTTACCCTTCCAGTCATGGTATTATTCGTGCTTGCAGCCTGCGGTCCCAAAAGCACAGGGAATATTGTTGAGGGTAAAGTGAACGTAGTAACAACCTTTTATCCTATATATGAATTCGCCACTGAAATCGGCGGCGAGGATGCCAATGTGATCAATCTGCTTCCGGTTGGCGTAGAGCCGCATGATTGGACACCGCGCAGCCAGGATATCGTCAATACTTCCAAGGCGCAGCTGTTCCTGTATAACGGAGCCGGTCTGGAAGGCTGGGTGCCGAATTTCCTCAAAAGCCTGGACAGCGACAGTGAAACTGAGGCCGTTGAAGTCAGCAAAGGTGTGGATCTTATCATGACGGATGAAGAGCATGACCATGATCACGACCATGGCGAGGAAGCAGGACATGCTGAAGAAGGCGGCGAGCATGCTGAGGAGCATGCTGAGGAGCATGCAGAGAACCATGCCGCGGAAGAGAGCGGGGATTCCCTGCATACCGATCCGCACACATGGGTGAGCCCGAAATCGGCGCTGGTTATGGCTGAGAATATCAAGAACAGTCTGCAAGCTGCAGATCCCGATCATAAAGACGCTTATGAAGAGCGTTATAATACATTGGCAGAGCGCCTAAAGGAGCTGGACAATAAGTTCACTGCCGAGCTTGCCAAGCTGCCGAATAAGGAAATTGTCGTATCCCACCAGGCCTTCTCTTATCTGGCACGTGATTACGGGCTGAGCCAGCATGCCATTATGGGTCTGTCTCCGGATGCTGAGCCGCGCGGACAGGATCTGGTGAACTTGGCCAATCTGGTGAAGGAAGAGGGCATCCGTTATATCTTTTTCGAAGAGCTGGTGTCTGACAAACTGGCCAAAACCCTGGCAGGTGAAGCCGGCGTGGAAACCATGGTACTGAATCCTGTAGAGGGACTTACCGAGGAACAAGAGAAAAACGGGGACAACTACTTCACACTGATGGAGAAAAATTTGCAAAATCTGATTCTGGCCTTACAATAATAAGGAAAGAATAAGAGAAAGGCGGTACTATACTATGCAACCGGTATCCCTGGACTGCCATCAGCATATGATCGAAATACAGGATCTTTCCTTCTCCTATGGAGAGCAAAAAGTAATCTCTAACCTGAACTACACCGTGAAGGAGCGGGATTTCCTGGGCATTATCGGCTCCAACGGTGCAGGCAAAACGACTTTGATGAAAATGATCGTCGGCCTGCTGCCCCCGTCCAGCGGGGACATCAAGCTGTTCGGCCAATCCGTGCGCAAATTCAAGGATTGGGAACGGATCGGTTATGTCCCGCAGAAAAATGCCTTTAATCCTCTGTTCCCGGCAACGGTCCGTGAGGTTGTGCTGTCCGGATTGTACAATAACAAAAACCTGATCCGCCGGGTGTCCAAAGCCCAGCACCGCCAGTGCGACGATGCGCTGGAAGTGATGCGGATTCAGGATATCGCCGAGAAAAGAGTCGGCCAGCTGTCCGGCGGCCAGCAGCAGCGTGTGTTTCTGGCGCGTGCGCTGATCAATCATCCGGATCTTCTGATTTTGGACGAACCTACCGTCGGGATCGATGCCGAGACACAGGCCGGATTCTTTGACCTTATCTTCCACATGCACGCCCATCACCATATGACGTTCCTGATGGTGTCGCATGATCTGGAAATGATCAAGAGCTACTTGGGCAACGAGCCTGTGCAGCGTAACGGCAAAATCAACTTTTACAGCCGCCACTCCCATGACGCGCAAAACTGTGCCGCTGAGGATCTGCAGCATACACTGGCCGAGGTGTAGAAGAGCTGCACAGGGGTTATGGTATGATTGGCAGGGCCTTTGCGTTTCGGCACTTTGTTGCTTCGGGTACGCGCGGTTTGGAGTAATAACTGCATTCTCTACAATTAAAACTAACTAATCTTCACATCTGCAGCCTTTAATTGCACTTCGTACACGTATATTCGCCAAAAGTGGAGCATTCGCCCTTATCTCACGCAAATAGCTGTACGAAGTGCAGCTATCCCGCGAAGATAGCCTTTTTTGGCTGATATAATTGCACGAAGTGCAATTATATCGCCGATCTAATAGCGATCGCCGATCGCTTACCGCAAAGATAGCCTTTTATTGTTGATATATTTTTTTGGTTGATATTTTTTTGGTTGATATTTTTTTGGTTGATATAATTTTAGGCTGATATCATTGCACGGAGTGCAATTATATCGCCGATCCAAGACGATCACCGATCGCTTCCGCTTATATTTCGCTTTGTTCTTGACTTTGTTTCTTGTCTTCTAAGTCCGCACTAAAGTCAAGCGTGTCCCTGTAAGGGACGTAAGCGGTCATTGCACGCATCATTCTAGATACCAGTTTTCGTTCCTCCTGCGCCAGTTGCACTTAACGGGTGTCCAGAGGGCAGAGCCCTTGGGGCCCTCCCTTGGAAGGGAGGGTTTGGGAGGGATCGAAAATGTTAAGGAGATAATCAATCTTGGAAATTCTATTCAGTGACTTTTTTCAGCGGGCGCTTGCGGGCGGGCTGATGATTGGCATTACTGCGCCGCTTATAGGCGTTTTTCTTGTGTTAAGACGCCTTTCCATGATCGGCGATACGCTGGCCCATGTGACCATTGCCGGGGTGGCCCTCGGGTTCCTTACCGGCTTTTATCCGCTTGGAGCCGGACTGATTTTCGCGGTAGCAGCCTCCTTTGCCATAGAGAAGCTGCGCAAAGCGTACAAAAGCTACGCCGAGCTGTCCATCGCAATTATTATGTCAGGCGGGGTGGCGCTGGCCTCACTCTTTTTCACCCTCGGCAAGGGGTATAATGCGGATGTTATGAGCTACCTGTTCGGCAGCATTTATACACTTAACAATATGGATTTAATTGTAGTAGGGCTGGTGACCATTGCGGTGGTTGTAGTCGTTACGCTGTTCTTCAAAGAATTTTTTCTGCTCAGCTTTGAAGAGGATGCCGCCAGTGTCAGCGGATTGCCGGTGAAGCTGCTCAATATGCTGATCACGGTGCTGACCGCGCTGGTCATCAGTACGGCGATCAAGATTGTAGGCTCACTGCTGGTATCCGCGCTCCTGACCATTCCTGTGGCCATCAGCCTGCTGCTCTCGCGCAGCTTCAAGTCATCGGTCATCCTGTCCGTCGTGATTGCGGAAATCGCCGTTGTCGGCGGGCTTGTAGTGGCAGGCGTATGGAACCTCGCTCCGGGGGCCACGATTGTACTGCTGCTGATCGCTCTATTAACTCTAACTTTGATCGGTAAAAAAGGTCTGCCTGCATAAACAAACCTGACAAGAAGTAGTGATTCTTAAGTCCGGAAGGAGTGCTGCTTGCGAATGTCCAATCTGAATGCAGGAATCGCTTTTGCCGCCGGGGTGGCGTCGTTTATCTCGCCTTGCTGTCTGCCGCTCTATCCGTCCTATTTATCGTATATTACCGGTTTGTCCGTCCAAGAGTTAAAAAGCGGAAGCAACAGCAAAGAGGTCCGGTTCCGGACCCTTTCGCATACGCTGGCTTTTATCCTGGGCTTTTCTGCGGTATTCTATACCCTCGGCTTCGGGGCAGGACTGTTCGGGGAATTTTTTAACGGCCAGCGGGATTTGATCCGGCAGCTTTCAGCCATTCTGATCATCGTGATGGGACTGTTCCTGCTGGGAATTTTTCAGCCGCAGTTTCTGATGCGTGAACGCAAGCTGGATCTGAAATGGAAGCCGGCGGGATATGCGGGCTCGTTCATTTTTGGCATCGGCTTTTCCGCGGGCTGGTCACCGTGCATCGGACCGATTCTGACGGCGATTATTGCGTTATCAGCCAGTGACCCCGGCACCTGGTTCACCTTGATTACAGCTTACAGCATCGGGTTTGCACTGCCGTTCTTCATGCTCGCCTTTTTCCTGGGCGGGGCGCGGCGGATTCTGAAATACTCTAATGCACTGATGAAAGCTGGCGGTGTGCTGATGGTATTGATGGGCATTCTGCTGTTCACGGATCAGATGTTCCGGATTACCATATGGCTGCAGGGAATCACGCCGGATTGGCTGATCTTTTGATACTTAGAACAAGTGAAAATCAGAGAAGCCCCGCCATTAGCGGGGCTTTTCTGATTTAAGTAAAGTAATCGATGCCGGCTTCCGGAAAATGCTCAAAGATCCGCTCGGTGATATACTCCCGCAGGGCGGTCTGCTGTTCATCGGGGTAGACATATTTATTCTGCCCCCAGCGGCCCCATTTCTTTTTGCGCTTCTCGATATCCATCTCCAGCTTCGATTTCGGATACCGCTTCTCGATGACAGCCTTGGCTGTTTTGGTGAACCGGTGCTGGATCATTTCAAAGGTCAGCCCTTTACCTGTACCGGGAGGCAGTGACTTCGCCAGCTTGGACAGCAGTTCCCCGTAACCTTCTTCCCAGCCGTCATGCCAGATAATTGGAGCGATGATGAAGCCGAGCGGGTAACCAGCCCGGGCAATTTTGCCGGCCGCTTCAATCCGTTCCTCAAAACGGGCCGTGGCGGGCTCGAAGTTTTTGATGACATAATCGGCATTAATACTGAAGCGGACCCGCGTATGCCCGTTATGCTTCAGATCAAGCAGCGGTTCGACATGCTGGTATTTGGTTACAAAACGCAGGCGCCCCAGCGGCTGACCGGCCATGAAGGTTATGAGTTCAGCAAGCGAGCCGGTAATATGCTCAAGGCCAAGAGGGTCGGAAGTACAGGCGGCTTCAAAGGTCGTAATTTCGGGTGCGCGCTCATCGATATATTTTTTGGCAGCATCCATAACATCCCCCGTATTTACATACACCCGGATATAGGGCTTGGCACCAAGCGTTGTCTGGAGGTAGCAGTAATGGCAGTGTCCCATGCAGCCGGTGGCAATCGGAATGGCATAATCCGCAGAAGGCTTGGACTGGTCAAAAGTCAGTGTTTTGCGCAGGCCGACGACCAGCGTTCTTTTGGCAATTTTGTACTGCTCCAGCTCGGTCTCTCCGGGAAGATTGGTAATCCGGTTATGCGAAGTAGTCATCCGGTAAGGGATATTTTGTGCCTTCACCCATTCCATAATTTGTAACCCTTTGGGATAATTAAGCGCATCCGGCTCGAAAAAAACCAGCTCAGGAATGAACAGTGCGGTCGGCTTTTTCGGCTTTCGGGCTGAGGGGCGTTCAGGTGCTGAGATTGTCATGATTCACGCTCCTTTTCAGAAGGGGATGCTGCTATTGTGCCGTAATAAAGGCGTGCCGAACCGTGGTAAACATCGCTAACACAGCTGTTGTCTTTCCTACAAGGACTTGCCAAGGAGCAACAGAAACATGTATCATTGTTAGAGCAAGGTTAGCCCCCGGCGCCATGTTATTATAGAAAAGAGGTAAACTTGAATGCCAACACCCAGCATGGAGGATTATTTGGAGCGCATATACAAGCTTATAGACGAGAAGGGTTATGCGCGTGTCTCAGATATAGCCGAGGGACTGGAAGTGCACCCCTCCTCTGTGACCAAGATGATCCAAAAACTGGATAAGGACGAATATCTCATCTATGAGAAATATCGTGGGCTTGTCCTAACCAACAAAGGAAAAAAAGTGGGTAAACGTCTTGTTGACCGTCATGAGCTGCTGGAGGAATTCCTCGGCCTGATCGGAGTACAGCAGGAACATATCTATAAGGATGTCGAAGGGATCGAGCATCACCTGAGCTGGGATTCCATTACGCGGATCGAAACGCTGGTGGAGTATTTCCGCCGGGACGAAGCACGCCTGCAGACACTGTATGATATTCACCACGAACTGGTCAGTGATTCCTAAATTGAAGCAGTTTTTGCGCGGATTACCGCAACCTTTCCAGTTTTTTTACGTCAAAACGGATACCGTCCTTTTTTTGGATAGACTCCGTTTATGAGAAAACGGCCGTCTCCCTTACCAGAGGATGAGAGGGCCGTTTCTTTTTTTTGCATCACAACTATTAAAATGTACAACCTGGGGAGGAACTATGAATTATCGCAAATGGATGTTGGGTTTACTGGTATTCGTCTTATGTCTGCCAATCTGGTCCACCGGAGCACAGGCTGCTGCGGCCGTCAGGATTACGATTGAGCTGGACGGCACGGCAGTGAATAGTGATGTGCCGCCTTACATTACGCCTTCCAACGTAACTATGGTTCCGGTCGGTGTCATCAGCCAGGGGCTTGGCGCTGCGGTTCAGTGGGATCAGGCCAGCAGGACTGCGACGATCAGCAAAGGGGATACCGTGCTGAAGCTGACCAACGGCCGGACAACCGCGCTGGTAAATTCGGCTTCCGTCCGGCTCGACACCTCGGTTCAAATTTCCCGGGGGCGGGTGATGGTGCCGCTTCGTTTTGTGAGCGAGCAGCTGGGGCTGCAGGTCGTCTGGAACCAGGCGGCGAAGCATATTGCGCTGTACTCTAATATAGAGATCAAGGATCCGTCGGCTCCGGCAGTACCGGCCCTGCCTGCAGTGCCTACGCCGAGTGTTCCTTCGGTGCCCAGCGTTCCGGGAATCAAGACCGGCAAAGCGATGAAGGGAGCGTGGATCTCCACGGTTTTTAACCTGGACTGGCCGTCCGCTTCCTCAGCAGGCGATGAGACCAAGCAGAAGAAGGAATTCGACAGCATGCTGGACAAGCTGCAGGCTATCGGCTACAATGCCGTGTTCGTGCAGGTAAGACCCTCTGCAGACAGTCTGTATTCTTCCCAGCTTGTACCCTGGTCCAAAGTGCTGACAGGCACCCAGGGCAAGGACCCGGGCTATGATCCGCTGGAATACATGGTCAGTGCAGCCCACCAGCGCGGCCTGGAGTTTCATGCCTGGTTCAATCCATTCCGTGCAACAACCGATGCCAGTACTGCAAACCTTGCAGGCAACCATGTGGCCAAAGCTCATCCGGAGTGGATTGTAAAAGCGGAGAACAAGCTGTACATAAATCCGGGCATTCCGGAGGCGCGCCAGCATATCATCGATACGGTGATGGAGGTTGTCCGGGGCTATGAAATCGACGGTGTTCATCTCGATGATTACTTTTATCCCTCCGGCAGCTTTGCGGATGATGCGGCATACAAGACGTACAATACCAATGGGATTACCTCCAAAGGGGACTGGCGCCGAGACAACATCAATGAATTTATCCGCCAGCTCGGAGAGGAAATTCATGAGATCAAGCCCAAAGTGTCTTATGGTGTAAGTCCTTTCGGTGTATGGCGCAATAAAAAGGCTGACAGCACGGGCTCGGATACAACGGCTGGCGTATCTGCTTACGACGACATGTACGCAGATACCCGCACCTGGATCAAGGAAGGGTGGATCGATTATATTGCCCCGCAGATTTACTGGAGCCTCTCCTTCGGCGCAGCCCGCTATGACAAGCTCGTCGACTGGTGGGTGAAGGAGGTTCAAGGTTCGGGGGTAGACCTGTATATCGGCCTTGCCGCTTATAAGGTCGGAGCAAGTGACCAGAAAGCGGAATGGCAGAGCGGTGAGCAGATCATCAACCAGCTGAAATATAATGACAAATACGCTGAAGTGGAAGGCAGCATTATGTTCCGTGCCAATGATATCGTGGTCCGCAATCCGTTCGGGCTGGCCGGCTTATTGACGTTCTATTTTAAATCTTAAAAAGTCATGAATGAACCCCCGTGTTCATAGATAAGCAATAGAATCTATGGAACGGGGGATTGCTGTGTTATGGAGATTAATGCGGTGTTTGAAGGCGGCGGCATCAAAGGAATTTCGCTTGCAGGAGCAGTGAAGGGGACGGAGCAGGCCGGACGCACCTTCAGCAGGGTAGCCGGGACCAGTTCAGGCTCAATTATTGCCTCCCTGCTGGCGGCAGGCTATGACGGTGAAGCCATGAGCCGGATCATCAGGAACACCTCTTTTACATCATTCCTGAAGCGGGGAGTATTGTACAATACGGCTGTCGTCGGGCCTGCGCTAAGGGTACTGATCAAAAAAGGGCTGTACTCGGGAGAGGCGTTTGAAGCCTGGATCCGGGATTTGCTGCGGGAAAAGGGGATCGTTACGTTCAGTGATCTGCCGAAGGGCAAGCTGTCGATTATTGCATCGGATATCACTAACGGGAGGATTGTTGTCCTGCCGGATGATCTGGAGGACTACGGGTTCTCTCCCGGAGAGTTTGAAGTGGCCAAAGCCGTGCGTATGAGCTGCAGTATTCCGTATTTCTTTGATCCGGTTATGCTGCGTTTGAACGGGAAGGCCTCCAACGGGAAATCGTTCACAGAGCAGTTCGTGTATTTTGTCGACGGCGGTCTGCTGAGCAATTTTCCGTTATGGCTGTTCGAAGAGAAAGCGGATGGCTTCAAATCTCCCGGACGCAAAATCCCGACAGTCGGCTATCAGCTGATCGGAAAGACGGCGCCTCAGCCCCACAGGATCACCGGGCCGTTCAGCATGCTTCAGGCACTGGTAGGCACAATGCTGTCTGCGCATGATGAGCGATACATTGAGACCGAAAAGTTCGTGCGCACTGTCAAAATTCCGACACTCGGAATACCGACTACAAGATTTCATATTTCTGCGGAGCTGAGCGAGGAAATGTATGCTGCCGGATTCAGGGCAGGGGAGGAGTTCTTCAAAAATTGGCGGCCCGAGCATAGGCAGCATGGATTATAAGTATATAAAAAAAGGCATCCGCCACATTGGATACAGTGGAGGATGCCTTTTGACGTCTAGCGCGTATGCCTTCCGGCGACGGGACTAATGATATTTGGGATATTGATCATCATTCTTGCCTTTACTGCCCTCAATGACCTGAAACGGGTAGGTTTTGCGTTTGCCTGGAGCAGGCTGGGCCTTGCGGACCCCGGCTACCTTGGACATTGTTTTCTGGGAAGGCTTAACCTTCGTTCTTGAACCGCCGGGACCGCGTCTCCGATCCTTCATGATCAGCTTATAACCAAGAAGCAGAAGACCAAACATCAGGGCAATCGGGAGAATCTCCCAGAAGAGCCATTCGAATCCGTACAGCATAATTCCGGATACTACACCGAATACTGCAAGACAAACGGAAATCCAAAAAATCAAAGCATGCCTGATCATAGGCCACTCATCCTTTCGCTGGATCCAATATGCCGCCTGATACATTTGCTTCTGTATATCCTCTTGCTTCGATTGCGGCATCAAGCTCCCGCATCCGGTTAAATGAGGCGATGGAGACTTCAACCATCTCATCCTTGGGCTCCTTGGTAGTAAGCAGCTGCAGCCACAGTCCCGGATAACCCAAGTATTTCAGAACCGGAATATCACGGACGGCATTGGTGCCCTTCAGGACTTCAAAGGATACGCCCATAACAACCGGAAGCAGAATAATCCGCTGCAGCACGCGCTGGGTAAGATTATCCCAAGGAACAACAGAGTAAATCACCACGCCAAGCACGATGGTCAGCATCATAAAGCTGCTTCCGCAGCGGTAGTGCAGACGGCTGTACTTCTGGACGTTCTCTACAGTCAATTCTTCGCCGGCTTCAAAAGCGCTGATGACTTTATGTTCAGCACCATGATATTGGAACAGGCGTTTGATTACAGGCGTCTGTGAGATGGCAAACAAATAAATGAGAAGAAGAATGAGTTTGATTGCGCCTTCTACGAGATTGTGCAGCACATAGCCCTCAAACGCATTGCCGAACAAGAAATCTTCAACAAATACGGGGACGAGCGTAAACATAACCTTACCGAATAAAAAGGAGAGAATACCCATGACCGCGACACCGAAAATCATCGCAAGGCTCCAGCCTTCTTCCTTCTTCTTGTCCTTCTCTTTCTGTTTGGCGTATTCCTCCGGCTCTGTCTCATCCTCGGCATAGGACTCCGCGGAATAATTGAGGTGCTTCGAGCCTTTGGCACTGGAATCTATAAGACTGACAATGCCGCGAAGCAGCGGAATCTTGCGCAGTTTCATGACCCAGCGCTTATCGCTTCTCGGCACCTCCAAAAATGTAATTTCCTGATTCTTGCGTCTAACGGCCGTTACGTTGACATGCTTGCCGCCGAACATAACGCCTTCAATGACGGCTTGGCCGCCGTAACTGGGAGTTTCCTGGGACAACCAATTCACCTTCCCGTTTATTAATATAATTTATATAAACCATTGTAACTAATTTATGGCCACATTGCTAGTTGGATTGCCTTTTCCTGTGCATACTATCACCAAGAGTGCAGAGATCAGGCACAGTAGTTCAACTATGTGAAAGTGAGGCAGTATAATGGGTAAAAATATTAAGCAAACATCGCATCACACCAACCCCTTGTTTTTCGCCATTGAACTCGGCATTTTTGCCGGGCTGATCTGGGGGGGTATCCGCTGGCTGATGTACGCCCTGCATTTTACGAAGGTTGTTCCCGGATTTCTGGCCGAGCCGTTTTTCCGGCATGATTTTCTGCTGACCGCAGCAGGACATCTGGTCGGTTATCTGTTTTTTATCGTATTCTCGGTGGCGGCGTCGCTGCTGTACGTGCTGGTATTCCGCAAGCTGAAGGGCCCCTGGCCCGGCATGATTTACGGTGTGCTCTGGTGGGCGGCCATCTTCCTTGCAGGATCATGGCTTTTTCTGCAGCAGCCGATGTTCAGGCTCCCGTGGAACACGGTAACGAGCGAATTTTGCCTCTTTTTATTGTGGGGATTATTCATCGGGTACACGGCGTCTATTGAATACACGGATGAACGGAAACGGGAACAGCGGACAAAGCTTGCCTGACAGCCCGAAAAAACTTCTCAATGGCATGACCCTATGTTAAAATACAATGTGGCTATTTCGAGAGGAGAATGAAAATGGGCAACAAGCGTATCTCCAAGCTGCGTACGGTTTTGCAGGAACAGGGATTGGAAGCGATGTTAATAACCAGCGGCATTAACCGCCGCTATTTGAGCGGCTTTACCGGCTCCTCCGGGTATGTACTGGTTACTGGTGATGAAAGCTATCTGCTGACCGACTTCCGGTATATGACCCAGGCAGCTGAGCAGGTGAACGGCCTTAAGGTTGTTCAGCACGGCACTAAATTCATTGACACGGTCCGCGAGCTGCTCCCGCAGGGCGGCAAAGTGCGTGTAGGCTTCGAACAGGATGACGTAACCTTCAGCGCATACACAGCGTATGCAGCAGCTCTTGCGCCGGCGGAACTCGTTCCGGTATCCAAAGCAGTCGAGAACCTGCGTATGTACAAAGATGAGGATGAGCTGGCTGTGATGCAGCGGGCGGCGGATCTGGCGGATGCCACCTTCAGCCATATCCTGAATGTGATCAAGCCCGGCATGACCGAGCGCGATGTCGATCTGGAAATGGAATTCTACATGCGCACCCATGGCGCTACTTCTTCATCGTTTGACACGATTGTGGCATCCGGCGAACGTTCCGCCATGCCGCATGGCGTAGCAAGCAGCAAAGTGATCGGGAACAACGAATTCGTAACCTTCGATTTCGGTGCGCTGCTTGACGGCTACTGCTCGGATGTGACCCGCACCATTGCGCTGGGAACACCCGATCCGAAGCTTAAGGAAATCTATGACATTACGCTTGAGGCCCAGCTGCACACGCTGGCGAACATCAAACCGGGCATGACCGGACGTGAAGCTGACGCACTGGCGCGCGACATTATTACCCGTTACGGCTATGGAGAGTATTTCGGCCACAGCACAGGGCATGGTCTCGGTATGGAGGTACATGAATGGCCGCGGCTGTCCAAGCTTGCTGACGAGATTCTGGAGCCGGGAATGGTGGTTACCGTTGAGCCGGGGATTTATCTGTCGGGACTTGGCGGCGTACGGATTGAAGACGATATTGTAATTACCGAGAGCGGTATTACGCTTCTGACGCATTCGTCCAAAGATTATCTGGTATTGTAATACCGCTTCATCATGTAAATTAGACGATCCAGGAGGGATTTTTAGTGATTTCAGTTAACGATTTTAAAACAGGCTTGACCGTAGAGGTAGAAGGAGATATTTTTACAGTTCTTGATTTCCAGCACGTAAAACCGGGTAAAGGTGCAGCATTTGTCCGTTCCAAGCTGAAGAACCTGCGTAACGGCAACACCGTTGAGCGTACGTTCCGTGCCGGAGAAACCATTGGCCGCGCGATCATCGAAAACCGTGGTGTGCAATACCTGTACGCCAGCGGTTCCGAGCATGTATTCATGGACAACGAAACTTACGACCAGTTCGAGCTGACTGAAAAGCAGCTGGAGTGGGAGCTTAACTTCCTGAAAGAAAACATGACCGTGAACATTGTCAGCTACCAGGGCGAAATCCTCGGGATCAACCTGCCTACGAGCGTTGAGCTGAAGGTTACGGAAACCGAGCCGGGCGTAAAAGGCAACACCGCTCAAGGTGCTACCAAAGCGGCTACAGTTGAGACCGGCCTGACTGTTCAGGTTCCGCTCTTCATCAACGAAGGCGACGTTCTCCTGATCGATACCCGTGAAGGTAAATACATCTCCCGCGCGTAGTTGTCCACCCGGAATCCGGCGTTTTCAAGCACTGCCTCCCTGCATATGCAGCGGAGGTTTTTTTGTTGTGCAGCAGGAAATGGGACTCCAATGATTTGAATTAGGTTTGGTATATACTCCTGGGGGGTATATATTCAATGAAGCGATTTACCTAAATACACCGTTAAGGAGTTGGATTTCATGTCTCAAGAACACATTCAAGCCTGTATTGAAGCCTGCCAACAGTGTATGACTGCCTGTATCCGGTGTTACTCCGCCTGTCTGAAAGAAGACAACCTGGATATGATGAAGGAGTGTATCCGGCTGGACCGAGAATGTGCTGATATTTGTGAATTTGCTGCGAAAAGCATGTCGGCAGATGCTGCCTACAGCCGTGAATTATGCCGTTTGTGCGCTGAAGCCTGTGAGCGCTGCGGTGATGAATGCAGCAAACATGAAGCTGAGCATTGCCGCGTGTGTGCCGAAGCTTGTTATGCTTGCGCCAAATTATGCCGTTCGATGGCCGCTTAAACGGATGATGCTGAACACGATAACTGGCATGAATGCAAAAGGTTCTCTTTTAAAGGGAACCTTTTTTTCTGAAAATTCTGGAAGAAGACAAGTTTCCCGAAATTTCAGCGGACTTTTTTCTGAAACTATTAACGCTTCATGTGAATTTCGTATTATACTGGGGTAAAGCGTTAAACCAAATTCAAGCTACATAGAGCGAAATAGGGAGTGAATGGAACTTTGTCACTTTATGTCATGAAATTCGGAGGAAGCTCCGTCGGCGACATTGAACGAATGAAAAGAGTTGCGAAACGTATCGCAGACAAGCAGGATGAAGGCCACCGCTGCGTTGTGGTCGTATCCGCTATGGGAGATACCACGGATGATCTGATCGATCAGGCGAAGGCGCTGAATGAACAGCCGCCGGCCCGTGAAATGGATATGCTGATGACTACCGGAGAGCAGATCTCTGTGGCGCTTTTGTCGATTGCGCTGCACGGGATCGGCCGTGATGCCGTTTCTTATACCGGCTGGCAGGCGGGCTTCCGCACAGACGAAACCCATGGCCGGGCCCGCATTAATGAAATTGTTCCGCGCCGGGTGCTGGAAGCCCTGGAACGCGAACAGATCGTGATTGTGGCCGGATTCCAGGGAATGACCCTGGACGGCGAGATTACGACCCTGGGCCGCGGAGGCTCGGATACAACAGCGGTCGCACTGGCGGCGGCAATCAAGGCGGATGTCTGCGAAATTTATACCGATGTGGACGGCATTTATTCCACTGATCCCCGTATTGTGAAGACTGCGCGCAAGCTGAAGGAAATCTCCTATGACGAGATGCTGGAGCTGGCCAATCTGGGTGCAGCGGTACTTCACCCCCGTGCAGTTGAGTATGCCAAGAGATATCAGGTGAAGCTGGTCGTCAGATCGAGCTTTAATCATAATGAAGGTACTGTTGTGAAGGAGGAAGCAAGCATGGAGCAGGGAGTAGTAGTTAGCGGTATTGCATATGACAAGAACGTGGCGCGGATCAGTATTCTGGGAGTTCCGGATCTGCCGGGGGTACTTGCCCAGGTGTTCGGCAAGCTGGCTTCCGAAGGCGTTGACGTGGATATTATCGTACAGAGCGGTGTTCAGAACGGCAAGGCTGATTTCTCCTTTACCGTGGCGCTGAGCGATCTGGCGCGGGCCCAGGAAGTCATTGAAGGACTGCACAGCGAGCTGCCTTATGATGAGGTAACTTCGGAAGACAACCTCGTCAAGGTTTCGATCGTCGGAGCAGGCATGGTCAGCCATCCGGGTGTGGCGGCACAGATGTTCGAAGTGATCTCAAGCCAGGGCGTCAGCATCAAAATGGTCAGCACCTCTGAGATCAAGGTATCCTGTGTTGTGGAATCCGGCAATCTGCAGCAGATCATTCAGGCGCTGCACACTGCTTATAACCTGGATACAGAGGAGCAGGCTTTCGTCGGGGGTCCCAAGGACCGCCGTTAGGATTTGTTTAAAGGGGCTGACCCTAAGCCATTAGATGGCATGGGGTCAGCTCTTTTTTGTCTTCGAGCAGGATATGCCTGGGCACATTTAATAGACGCTCCGCGAACGGAGCGTCCACCCAAGTACAGACTTACATCTTACACCATACCAAGGGGGCATCCCAAACAGCCATTCCATGGCTTTTGTTGGGACACCCTATTATTTATGGGGCATGTTATATGAGGCATGTTACATGTTAATGGAGGAATGTCATCCGGGGAACGAATGCAGAATAAGCTAAATGGAATTTCTCCACCTAATTTCAGGCAGAATGACTGAATTACAGTATTAGTGGGAAAACCTCCGCTTAAATGTATTGGATTAGCCTCCAAAGGTATGTATCCGCTGAAATAACGGGAGGTTTTCCAACTAATTATCCAAAAAGCTCTAAAAGAATATAATTAGATGGAGAAAATCCAACTACATTCACAGCACCCTTGCTGAAGCAGTCCACAACCTTCTAATTGCAGATATAAGCAGATAAATCAGCACGTACCCCCTAAGTAAGCCTTCTGAATCTCCCCAGTATTTCCACCGTTTCCAGCACGTTGACAAAAGCCTTCGGGTCCGTCTCGAGAATGGATCTTCGTAATTCAGCCAGCTCGTAGCGTGTCGTTACGGTCATCAGCATCGTATTCCCTTCATGGCTGTAACCGCCCTCCGCATTGACAACAGTAACGCCATGGGGCAGGAGCGTCAGGCGGCTCAGCATCTTGTCGCGTTCCTTGGTCACAATAAAGCAGGTCAGCTTCACATGGCGGATGTGGATCAGGTTGATGACCCGGCTTTTGACAAAAATACAGAGCATGGCGTAGAGGGCGGAGTCCCAGCTTTTGAAGAAACCGAGACTTAGAATAACCAGGCCGTCCATCACGAAGAGCACTGTGCCCATAGGAATATCGCGTTTGCGTGTAATGATAGAGCCTAATATATCAAATCCCCCGGAAGATCCTCCCGCACGCAGCGAAAAGCCTACCCCGGCTGCAATGATCACCCCGCCGAAAATACTGGCCAGAATCGGGTCCTTTGTCAGCTTCACCAGCGGAATGACCGTCAGGAACCAGGTGGTGGCAACGACGGACAGCATGCTTAAGCAGATGTATTTTTTACCTACGGCAATGAAGCCCCAGATCAGGATTGGAAGATTGATGGCGAAATAAAAGAGCGATATATATTTAGGATTGCTCAAATAACCGATGATAGAGGCCGTCCCCGCAACACCGCCGCTGAGCAGCTGATGAGGAATGAGGAACAGCCTGAGCCCGCAGGCCACAAGAAAAGCGGAAAATATGATAACTGCTACATCCCTGATCCCCTTGGCTGCATTCCCCGAAGTAAGAGGCACTACGATATTACGAACTTGCATGGTCCATTCCCCTTTTTATGAAGTCTTCATAATGATGGCCCGCTTAGTTTAACCATCCGCAGGCACAACTATTTTCCACTCTGTCAGGCATAAAGTGCAAAATTAATTTTATCATACTGATGATATTTTTTTATAGAGGGATTCACTATGATTTCTTTCACACTGTTTTTCCGGTAAGTGCAGCAGGTTCTGTTGTCTAAAGTGGGCCAGTTCCGCATATCCATGGATAACGGCATTTTTTCTGCGGAAAATGGGCTGGAGACAGGCAGTAGACTTGTAAAAAGGAGTTGAGCAGATTGGACAAGTATGTAAGCTGGATGGCGGTGCTGCGGCTGCTCTCGGGCAGTGTGGAGATTACCGCTGCACTGATTATGCTGCGGCTGAACCAGGTCGATAAAGCGCTGGCGGTCAATTCCGGGCTGGCTCTGGTCGGACCGACAATTCTGATACTGACGACAGCGGTCGGCCTGAGCGGAATGGCCGCGCAGCTCTCATGGGGCAAGATTGGCTGGATCGCCTGCGGGGTTGCCTTTCTCTTAATCGGAATTCTGAAAAAATGATAGATGATAGTCATAAAGTCCGCGTACAAGCATAAATATGGAATAAAGCTATTAAAGTAGAGTTCAGCTTGGGGGTACTCTGTATGGCTCATGATTGGCTTTTATTGTTTCCCGAGAAAGTAAGAGCGCTGCTGAGGGGGCTTCCCGTCCTGCTTCTGGACAAGGTGGAAGAGATCCGTGTCCGCGAGGGACGTCCGCTGGAAGTCAACTACTCAGGGAAATACCATTTTCTCTGCAGTGACGGCAGCATGACGCAAAGCCCCGGTGAAGCGTACAAGCCAAACCGGGAGGATACACACCGGCTGCTGGACCTGATCAGCAACCATTCGCTTTATACGATGGAAGAAGAGCTGCGCAAAGGCTTTATTACCATCCCCGGCGGGCACCGGATCGGCCTCTCCGGCCGGACTGTACTCAGCGGCGGAGGCGTGGAGCATCTGCGGGATATTACCGGCTTCAACGTCCGGATTGCCCGGGAGATGCCGGGACTGGCCGACAGCATCCTCCCTTACCTGGTGGACAGGAGCAAGCAGAGGATCATGCATACGCTGATCCTCTCGCCGCCGCAGCATGGCAAGACTACGCTGCTGCGGGACCTCGCCAGGCAGATTTCATCGGGCAGCCGTTCCGGACGCGACGGCAGCCGCCCCGGTCTGAAGGTAGGCATCGTGGATGAACGCTCCGAGATCGCCGGCAGCAGGCGCGGCATTCCGGCCTTTGACGTCGGGCCGCGGACGGATATCCTTGACGGCTGTCCCAAAGCGGAAGGGATGATGATGATGATCCGCTCCCTGTCACCGGATGTGCTGATTGCTGATGAAATCGGCCGGCCGGAGGATGCTGCGGCGGTGACCGAAGCGCTGCATGCCGGAATCACCGTCGTGGCCTCGGCCCACGGCAAGGAAGTGGCCGAGCTGGCCCGCAGGCCGGGGCTGGGCGGCCTGATGGAGCACCGGATGTTTGAACGCTATGTCATCCTGCACCGGGCAGAAACCGGCCTCTCCTTCCGCATTCTGGACGGACAGAAGCGGGGGATGCTCCAGATGGTGCCGGAGGATCAGGCGGGGAGTGACCGCCATGCTTAAGCTGTTCGGAGCCGTATTGATCGTGCTTGCCGGTACACTCGCCGGATTCGTCCGGGCTGCCCAGTATGCAGACAGGCCCCGGAATATCAGAGGTCTTATTGCAGCGCTGCAGCGGCTGGAAACTGAAATCCAGTACGGGTATACACCGCTGCCGGAAGCGCTCCGCCGGATCGGGCAGCAGTCGAAGGAACCGCTGAGGTCCTTTTTCACCACTGCGGCTGAAGAGATGAGCCCGCCGCTGGACCGCAGCGCCGAGGAGGCCATTCAGCGGGCGATGGAGGCCCATTTCAGATCCGCTGCCCTGAAGGGTGCGGAGAAGGAAATTCTGCGGCAGCTCAGCTGCACGCTCGGCACCAGTGACAGGTCGAATCAGAGCACGCATATTTCGCTGGCTTTGCAGCAATTGAAGCAGGAGGAGACAGCGGCCAGGGAGGATCAGGGCAAGTATGAAAAGATGAGCAAAAGCCTGGGGCTGCTGCTTGGGGCATTGATCGTCATTTTGATCTTTTAGCGAGGTGCCAGGAATGAATATTGAAGTCAACGCGATCTTTCAGATTGCCGGCATAGGCATCATTATCGCCATGATTCACACAGTCCTGAAGCAGATGGGCAAAGAAGATATCGCCCATTGGGTGACCATTGTGGGATTTATCATCGTGCTGTTTATGGTCATCCGCATGCTGGACGGGCTGCTTCAGGAAATCAAAACCATTTTTCTCTTTCAGTAGGACGGCCTTATGGAAATCATTCAGGTAGTAGGAATTGGTCTCTTGTCAACAGTGCTGATCCTCGTACTTAAGGAACAAAAGCCGATGTTCGCGTTTCTGCTGACCACCGGAGCCGGGATTCTGATCTTCCTGTTTCTCATCGGCAAAATCGGTACGGTGCTGGGCACGCTTGAGCGGGTGGCGGAATCATCGGGAATGGAAATGATCTACATTAAAACCGTGTTCAAAATCATCGGCATCTCCTATATTGCAGAATTCGGTGCCCAGATCGTGCGCGACGCCGGACAGGAATCGATCGCTTCCAAAATCGAGCTTGCCGGCAAGGTGCTGATCATGGTGCTGGCGGTGCCGATCATCAGCATTATTATCGAAACCGTGATGAAGCTGCTTCCCGCCTAAAGGATGCGGTACAAGCAGGAATACCTGAGTGGGACAGGAGGAAGGATCGTGCATGAGCGCTGTGTTTTCCGGCCGCCAAAAATAAAAAGACTCCTGCTGCTCCTGCCTTTTCTGGTGTTCCTGTGCCTGGGAGGTACAGCTTCGGCAGCATCCGGGGCCTCACTCCCGCAGGCTTCCGGAGACAGCTCATCACCTGTGGACGGATGGGTCAGGGGACAGATGCAGAACCTGCCGACAGACGGTGTGGAATCTTACTGGGACCAGCTGATGAAGGAGTACGGCGGATTTTTCCCGGATGGAAAAACCCCGGCACTGATGGATATGCTGCTTCCCGGCGATGATGGACTCAGCTTCAAAAGTGTACTGGCCGGTCTCGGTTCCTACATGTGGCACGAAGTGCTCTATAACGGCAAGCTGCTGGTCACGATTGTGATGGTCAGTGTGCTGAGCATGATTCTGGAGACGCTGCAGACCGCTTTTGAACGGAAGGCAGTCAGCAAAATTGCCTACATGCTCTGTTACATGGTGGTGCTCGTCATCGCCGTCAACAGCTTCAATATCGCCATGGGCTATGCCAAGGATGCCATTGACCGGATGATCGATTTCATGATGGCGATGATCCCGCTCCTGTTCGCGCTTCTCGCCTCCATGGGCAACATCGTTACCGTCTCGGTCACGCATCCGCTGATTGTATTTATGATCCATACCGTCGGTACGCTCATCCACACGATCGTGTTCCCGCTGCTGTTCTTCTCGGCGGTGCTGCATCTGGTGAGCGCGATGTCGGAGAAATACAAGCTGACCCAGCTGGCCAACCTGCTGCGCAATATCGGTGCCGGACTGCTGGGAGTGCTGCTGACTGTTTTTCTCGGCGTGATCTCGGTCAGGGGCATTACGAGCTCGGTTACTGACGGGGTAACAATCCGCGCCGCCAAATATATTACAGGCAATTTCGTGCCGGTCATCGGCAAAATGTTTGCGGATGCCACCGATACGGTCATCTCGGCTTCGCTCCTGGTCAAGAATGCCATCGGGCTCTCGGGAGTCATCATTATATTGTTTCTCTGCGCGTTCCCGGCGATCAAAATCCTCGTGCTGGCGCTGATCTACAACGTGGCCGCTGCAGTCATGCAGCCGCTGGGCGAAACGCCGATTGTGTCCTGCCTGCAGACGATCGGCAAGAGCATGATTTACGTGTTCGCCGCACTCGCCGCCGTCTCGCTGATGTTCTTTCTGGCTGTCACGATCATGCTGACCGCAGGCAATGTCACGGTGATGATGAGGTGAAGCCTTTTACAAGAGCAGGCAAAGTGAATGAATGAAAAGGATCTTTTAGGAGGTTACCATGACCTGGTTAGGCGGATGGCTGCGGGAGCTCATTCTGGTGGTGCTGATGGCCGCCTTTGTGGAAATGCTGCTTCCGGGAAAGTCGATGGAGCGTTATGCCAGGCTTGTGCTCAGCCTGCTGGTCCTGCTCACCATGCTGAGTCCCATCATCTCCCTGCTGAAGGGCGATGCCGCCGCAGAGCTGAAGCTGGCACTGGTGCAGCAGGACCAGAATGGCGGCCTGCTTGGCGGGGCCGGACAAGGCGCCGGTTCACTGGAGAAGATTCTGGCTGACGGCCGGATGCTGGCAGCAGGAGCCAGGGAGCAGAGCCTGCAGCTGGCGGCAGAGGAGGTGGCAGGACAGATGCGCGAGCAAATTGCGGCAAGCACTGGAGTTCAGGGAGTAAAAGTTACAGTGAAGCTGGGTGTAGGAAAAGTCCCGGGAACCGGAGGCAGCGAGGAAGTCCCTGTTATATCAGCGGTAAATGTGATCCTTCAGGACCCGGATGCTGCTGCGGACTCCAGCGTGGACGCTGGAATCCCGTCTTCCGCAGATCCCCCTGCAGAGCCGATCGTCATACAGCCAGTAGAGCCTGTTCAGGTGAGGCTGGGTGCAGGAAATGCAGGAACGGAGAAGCGGGAGGATTCATCTCCGGCTTCGGCAGGTTCCGGAAACGGGCTGGAGGATAAGGCAGCAGCCGCCGAAGCACAGTCTGTCATCCGGCTGCTTGAGCAGAACTGGAATCTGGACCCTGATGTTATACAGGTGCAGAACGCCGGCTCCGGTACAGTGAAGTCGTAACTGTCGAGTCAGAGAATAAGGCATACCTTCGGATAACTGGGGAGGGATAGGAAGCATGGGCAATTGGCTGAAAAAACTGGAGCAGTGGGCAGGAGGCGGAGCCGGCGGAAGTGCGAAGAGGAGTCATGTTTTCCGCTGGCTGATCATTGTGGGGCTGCTGGGGGTGGCGATCATGCTGTTCAACTCCTTTGTCAATGTCAAAAAGCTGGACAGCGAGAATACGGGGCGGGAGCCGCCGGCCGCTGAGTCTGCACAGGCTGCGCTGCAGCAGGGGGAGAGCCCGTCTCCCGGTTCATTTGATGGTATAGAGCAGGCGATGGAAGACCGCACCAAGGAAATTCTGGAGAAAATTGTAGGCGTCGGCACCGTCGATATTATGGTTACGGTAGATTCGACAGAGGAAATTGTAGTGGTCCGCAATATGAATGATTCCCAGCAGCAGAGCGAAGAAACCGACGCCAGCGGCGGTAAACGCCATACTACCCAGTACACAAGGGATGGCGAGATTGTCACCTACAGCCAGTCGGGAGACGAGACACCGATCATTACGAAACGCATTAAGCCGCAGATCCGGGGCGTCCTTGTTGTTGCGAAAGGCGCGGAGAACAAGGTGGTCCGGGGGCTGATTGAAGAGGCCGTCGAGCGGGGGCTGAACGTACCGGGCCACCGCATTTCCGTAGTCCCGCGCAAGCAGGAATGATACCAGGTGAAGCTTCCCGGAAAGTGTATCTGAAGTGAGGCAAGGAGTATAAATTTGAGGAGGAATTGGTAATGAAGGGCAAAAGACAAACGATCTGGTTAGTATCCATGCTCAGTCTGATGGTGGTGCTCTCTGCTTACTACTTATTTACCGAGGATTCAGGAACTTCAATTCCGCAGGAAACGGCGGGCAGCATCCAGGTGGACACTGTAAAAGACGGGGCCGGCAACAGTGATGCAGCCGTGCTCGACAGCGGACTGGTCATTAATGAAGTCGATACTCAGGACGCGCTCACCACTGATGCTGATACTGAAGCAGCGGCAGTCACAGGCGAAAGCAGTGATAATACGGCTGCAGAAGACAGCAGTGCAGCTGCTGTAACGGAAGACCCTGCAGCGGCAGTAACAGAGGACAGCAGCGCGGCATCTGACGGCAGCACGGAAGCTGACAGCAGCACTACAGCTGACAGTGGCGCTGCAGCCGGCAGCAAGGATACGGCAGCTGCGGACACCAATACCGGAAAGCCTGCAGCTACGGACTCCGGAAGTGCTGCCGCAGACAAGGATAGCTCCGCGGCAGCTGATGCAGAAGAACCGGCAAAAGGCGATGAAGAAATCCTGAAAGAGGTAGCCGCACAAAGCGCTTCCGCAAGCAGCCTGTTCAACAATTATGAGTACGAACGCGAGCAGCAGAACCTGAAGAACTACAACGATCTTCTTGCCCAAATCAATGATATGGAGAAGACGCCTGCCGAGAACGCAGCTGCCCATGAGCAGCTCAGCAAGCTTGAGGAAAAAGAATCCAAAATCAGCGACATTGAAGTGAAGCTGCAGCAGAAATACGGGGAAGCAATCGTGAAGGAAGAAACCGGAAATGCTTATACTGTAGTGGTGATGAGCGAGAAGCTGGATGTGAAGCAGGCGGTAGGCATCGTGGATATGGTAATGAAGGAACTGAGTGTTACGCAGGACAAAATCAGAGTCCAATATGTTTCAGCACAATAAGAAACATGCGGATAACAGCATAAAATGCCGAAAGAGCGCGGGCGCTGCCCGGGCTCTTTCCATTTCGTTCGTTTGTGATATAATACATAAAGTTATCTTGGAAAAGCTGCGTAAGTTCCGGTCGCCATTTAAGGAATCGCATGTCATCTGAAGCGTACTGCTTCTTTTTAGAAAAAGCGGCAAAGCCGTTCTGCTGACCGCACTGCCAAGGTGCGGCTTCATGAGAAAGCTGAAGGAGTGAACTATTAAATGTTCAAGTTAAGCGAGATTAAGGAATTAATTAAATTGCTGGACCAGACCTCCTCCGTACACGAGCTGGAGATTGAAAGCGAAGGAATGAAGCTGGCCATCCGCAAGCCGGACCGTGCTGAAGGGGACGGAAATGTACTACAGGCGGCTCCTTTTGCCTATCCTTTTGCGCCTGCACCGCAGCCGGTGAGTCCGCAGCATACTGCACCTCCGGTCGTAACCGAGATCCCTGCCGTACCTCAGGCAGTTTCTGCACCAGCTGAAGGCGCATTACATAAAATTGTCTCACCAATGGTAGGGACCTTCTACAGTGCCGCTTCTCCGGATTCCCCGTCGTTCGTAAAAGTAGGTGACCGGGTCAGCGAGAAATCAACCGTCTGCATCATTGAAGCGATGAAGCTGATGAATGAGCTTGAAGCGGAAGTTCGGGGCGAAATCGTGTCCGTCCTTGCCGAGAACGGCCAGCTGGTGGAATACGGCCAGCCGCTGTTTCTGGTAAAACCGGAGTAAGGTGACGCAGAACATGAGGAGCTAGCAAGCTTCGTTAAACTTTGGGAGGAAACGCATGAACATTCAAAAAGTGTTGATTGCCAACCGCGGCGAAATCGCGGTCCGCATTATCAGGGCCTGCCGTGAAATGGGGATTGCAACCGTCGCGGTTTATTCGGAGCCGGACCGGGATTCCCTGCATGTCCGGCTGGCGGACGAGGCTTACTGCATCGGTCCGATGCCGTCCAAGGACAGCTATCTGAACTTTACCAATATTATGAGTGTAGCTACATTAACCGAATGCGATGCCGTTCATCCCGGTTACGGTTTTTTGGCTGAGAATGCAGACTTCGCGGAAATCTGCGAATCCTGCAATATCACCTTCATCGGTCCTTCACCGGATGCGATCACCCGCATGGGGGACAAGGCAGTAGCCAAAGAGACAATGAAGCTCGCCGGAGTTCCGATCATTCCGGGCTCTGACGGTCTTGTGGATGATATTGAGGAGGCCGTAATGCTGGGCCGTGACATCGGTTATCCGATTATCGTCAAGGCAACAGCCGGCGGCGGCGGAAAGGGGATCCGCATTGCCGAGGATGAAGAATCCCTGGTGAAGCAGATCACCGCTGCCCAGCAGGAAGCCCAGAAGGCCTTCGGCAATGCCGGAGTCTACCTGGAGAAGTTCCTGACAGGCATGAAGCATGTGGAAATTCAGATCATTGCCGACAAGCACGGAAATGTAGTTCACCTTGGTGAACGGGACTGCTCCGTACAGCGCCGCCGCCAGAAGCTGGTGGAGGAAGCGCCTTGCTCCGTCCTTACCCCTGAAATCCGTGAAGCGATGGGCCAGGCGGCAGTCAGAGCGGCACAGGCTGTGAATTACTCCGGAGCGGGGACGCTTGAGTTTCTGCTGGGACCTGACGGGCAGTTCTATTTCATGGAGATGAATACACGCATTCAGGTGGAGCATCCTGTTACGGAGATGATTACCGGTGTGGATCTGATCAAGGAAATGATCTCTGTCGCTGAAGGTAACCCGCTTTCTTTTGCCCAAGAGGATATTGTTATTAACGGCTGGTCGCTGGAATGCCGCATTAACGCAGAGGATCCGGAACGCAATTTCATGCCTTCACCGGGCAAAATCGGCTTTTATCTGCCGCCGGGCGGTCTCGGCGTACGTGTGGACAGTGCAGCTTACCCCGGCTATACAATCTCACCATTCTATGATTCCATGATTGCAAAGCTGATTGTCTGGGCGCCAACCCGTCAGGAGGCTGTAGCCAAAATGAAGCGCGCGCTTGCGGAATTTGCTGTGGAAGGCATACATACAACGATTCCCTTCCATCAGAAACTGCTGGAGCATCCGGTGTTCCTGGACGGCAATTTTGATATCAAGTTCCTGGAAGAATATGAAATTTAGGACGTCTTCTCATTGTTTGTCATAAAGTTCGGCAAATGATATAGTATGTTTAATAAGAGACGTGCTTAGCGGCTTGAATTGTTGAACAACTTTTTTATTGAAAGGGTTGAAGTCCAAAATGAGTACATTGCCGACGGAATACGAACGTACGGAGATCGGCGAGATCCAGATCGCTCCTGAAGTGATCGAGGTTATCGCAGGATTGGCTACTGTAGAGGTTAAAGGCGTAGCCGGAATGAGCGGCGGATTTGCCGGAGGAATCGTGGAGCTTCTCGGACGCAAGAACCTGTCCAAAGGTGTTAAGGTTGAAGTCGGACAGCGCGAGGCTGCAGTGGATGTATCCGTAATCATCGAGTATGGCAACCGTCTTCCGGAAGTAGCCGGGGAGATCCAGCGCAATGTCAAACGTTCCATCGAGACAATGACCGGACTGACTGTTGTGGAAGTGAACGTGCATATTCATGATGTGCAGTTCAGAAACAGCACCACTACGGATAAGCATGAAGATACAGATGCGGTTCTCCGCGTGAAATAAGGGCAGAGCGTATTTCCATAAACCCCCGACAGCACCGTCGAGGGTTTACTCTAATTTGAGGAGGTTATGAGACTCGTGGCCAAAATTTTAGACAGGCTTCTGCTGTTCATTTACAGCTTAAGCATCGGAATATTATCTGTGATTGCCATCCTCCTTTTAAGCGGGGCTATCCCGGACACCCTGGAAATTTCGGACGGGCCGGCAGCTTATATTACCGCGATTGCCGTGGCAGTCATTCTGTTTCTGCTCAGCATCCGTTTCTTCTACATTTCTTTGCGCAGAGACCGTGCCTCGATGCCTTCAGTCGATCAGCGCACAGAGTATGGGGACATCCAGATCTCTATGGAAACCATTGAGAACCTGAGTCTCAAGGCTGCGGGCAAGGTCAAAGGGATCAGGGATCTGAGGTCCCGCATCCGCGTGTCCCAGGCCGGGCTTGAAATTACGATCCGCGCAGTGGTGGACGGTGAGCATTCCCTCCCGCTGCTGACGACAGAGGTGCAGCGTCAGGTGCATGATTTTGTGCAGGAAACGACCGGAATTCCGGTAGCTGATGTATCTGTATATATTGCCAACCTCACACAGTCTCCAAGCTTCAAAAGTCGAGTGGAATAGAGGTGAGTTTCCCTTATGTCCTGGAGAGAAGTATGGGAAAGTCACGGGGGTAGAATTGCCGGAGTCACCTTCGGTGTTGTTCTCGGGCTGATTTATTTAATTAGCGGTTTTTGGGATATGCTGTTCTTTGCACTGGTAGTGTTCATCGGATATACGCTTGGCAAAAGAAAGGATACCGCACAGCCTCCGCTGTTTGACTGGCAGGAGCTGGTGTCGCGGCTGTCCGGACGCTGGCGTCCCTTCAAGTGAACCGCGATAGTCTTTCTTCCCGGAGCCTGGAACCCTTATGTTTGAGTTGCCTGCTTGACCGGAAGAAGGACTGTGCGGTTTTTTTGCTGAAAGGGGCCTTGTGCTTAGATTGGGGCAGCCGCTGCGGGTACCCCGAATGATAATGCCGGGTAGCTGGCCTTGAGCGTTCTCCAAAAATATCTAATGGGAATTTCTCCGCTTAAATTCCCGTTAACACCGGTATATGCGGTCTTAGTTGAAAAACTCCTTTTAAATCAGCAGCTTTTCTTACGAAAATGAATGATGGGCTGAATTAACGGGAGGCATTCCACCAAATGACCTAATCAACGGTAATAAGATGAAATTAAGTGGAGGAAATCCAGCTAGTGCTGGAACTTTACTATCCAGAGCCGGCGCATGGCAGAGCAATGAACTGCTGAAATGTAATATGTGCAGCTATTCCGGCTGTTCAACGCTTAAAAATCCGGTTAACTGTATTTCGTACAATTAGATACCGGCATATGCACCCCAGTGAAGCAACGGCCGGTTTTTAACTGTACGAAATACAATTAGGGATAGAGATTACCGTTATTTGCTTACAATAACTGTACGAAGTGCTGCTATGGAAGCTGTAGTAATGAGCAGCAGTGTATGCCTGCATTAGAATAACAGAAACAATGTTTGACCATATAAGAATGCGAGATATGATTTTAGGAGGAACACATGAAGAGACGTTTAGCAAGAGAGATTATTGTTCAAAGCCTGTACCAGATGGAAATGAATGATGTGGACAGCGCGGAAGCCGTGGAAATGCTGCTTGAGGAAGCTTCGGAAGAGAACGAGACCGAACGTGTTATTACAGATGAGAATGAGCTGAAGGCTTATGTTGTGGAGCATGTAAACGGTGTGTGGGAGCACAAGGTAGGCATCGATGATATGCTCGAGCATTACCTGAAGGGCTGGCAGATGAGCCGCCTGTCGCGTGTGGACCGCCAAATTCTGCGTCTGGCAACGTTTGAGATGGTCTTTGCGGATGATGTTCCGGCCAAGGTTGCCGTCAATGAGGCGATTGATCTGGCCAAACACTTCGGCACAGATGATTCGGGGAAATTCGTTAACGGCGTACTTGGCAAAATGATTCAGGATATCGACAAGCTCAAAAGCGAGCTGTAGATGTAATACAAAGCAGACAAAAGGGGAGAGGCTTACAATGACAGCAGCAATCATCAGCGGTAAACAGGTATCAGACGAAATTCGTATTGACATTTCCCGGGAGGTTAAAGCCTTGGCGGAGCATAATGTGAAGCCCGGTCTTGCTGTCGTTCTTGTCGGTGAAGATCCGGCTTCCCAGGTCTATGTGCGCAACAAGGAGAAATCCTGCATCGAGCTTGGATTCCACTCGGAGGTGCACAGGCTGGATGCTTCCACTACCCAGGAGGAGCTGCTGGCGCTTGTGGCAGAATTGAACAGCCGGGATAATATTGACGGTATTCTGGTACAGCTGCCGCTGCCGAAGCATATTGAAGAGAAGGCGGTCATCGATGCGATTGCCGTTGAGAAGGATGTTGACGGTTTTCATCCCGTAAATGTCGGTAATCTGGTGATTGGCGATGACAGCCTGCTTCCATGCACGCCTGCCGGCGTCATTGAGCTTATCAAACGGACAGGCACCGGACTGTCCGGCAAGCATGCCGTGGTCATCGGCCGCAGCAATATTGTCGGCAAGCCGGTCTCCCTGCTGCTGCAGCGCGAGAATGCTACGGTGACCATGTGCCATTCCCGCACAGCGAACATGGCCGAACTTTGCCGCCAGGCGGATATCCTGGTTGTGGCGATCGGCCGCGCCAATTTCATTGACGGTTCGTATGTGAAGCCGGGTGCTGTAGTTATTGATGTCGGGATGAACCGGCTCGACAACGGCAAGCTGGCCGGTGATGTAGATTATGAGAGTGCCAAGGAAGTAGCCGGATATATTACACCTGTTCCTGGCGGAGTAGGCCCGATGACGATCACCATGCTGATGAGCAACACGCTGATCGCGGCCAAACGCCGTCACGGATTGGAATAGGAGCTGCTTATGGCGGCAGAACGGAAAATTTACTCGATTAAAGATCTTAACCGTTATATCCGCATGAAGCTGGACTCTGACGTCGTTCTCTCAGACGTATGGATCCGCGGAGAGATCTCGAACTTCACCCATCACGGCAGCGGCCATATGTACTTCACGCTGAAGGATGAGAGCAGCCGGATCAAATCGATCATGTTCGCTTCGCACAACCAGCGGCTGCCGTTTGTCCCGAAGGAAGGCACCAAGGTCATAGCAAGGGGCAACGTAACCGTCTATGAACGGGACGGGCAGTACCAGTTCTATGCGACCCATATGCAGCCTGACGGAATCGGCAGCCTGTATATGGCGTATGAGCAGCTCAAGCGCAAGCTGGAGCAGGAAGGGCTGTTCGCTGCGGAACGCAAACGGCCCCTGCCGCGGTATCCGCGCTGTGTCGGGGTGGTGACTTCGCCGACGGGAGCAGCCGTCCGGGATATTATCATTACACTGCAGCGGCGGTTCCCGCAGGTTTCAGTTGTACTCTATCCCGTGCTGGTACAAGGCAAGGGTGCAGGCCCTTCCATCGTGAAGGCGATAGAGGCGCTGAACGATATGGGTGAAGCCGACGTGCTGATCGTCGGCCGGGGAGGCGGCTCGCTGGAGGAGCTGTGGGCCTTCAACGAGGAGCCTGTGGCCCGGGCGATTGCCGCCTCGGGCATTCCGGTCATCTCGGCCGTGGGGCACGAGACCGACTTCACGATCGCCGATTTCGCCGCTGACCTGCGCGCGGCGACACCGACGGCGGCCGCGGAGCTCGCCGTGCCGAACGCGGCCGAGCTGGCCGCGCAGCTGCGCACAGCCGAGCACCGGCTGCGCCAGGGCCTGCTGCGCCGCTCCCAGCGGGGCGGCGAGCGCCTGGCCTCGCTGCAGCGCTCGCTGGCGCTGGTCGGCCCCCGCCGCCAGCTGGCCCAGCACGCGCAGCGGCTGGACAATCTGCGCGTGGCACTGAGCCGCGCCGCGCAGACCCGGCACCGCCTGGCGCGTGAACGCCAGGCGGTGCTGCACCACAGCCTGCAGCGGTTCCACCCGCTGGCCAGTGTGAGCGCGGCCCGGCAGCGCACGGAGAGCGTGACCCGTCAGCTGACGGGGGCCATGCAGGCGCGCCTGCGGGACAAGCGTTCACGTTATGTATCGGAGCTGAGGCATCTGGATGCGCTCAGCCCGCTGAAGGTAATGTCACGGGGCTACAGCCTCGTGTACGACGAGAATGAAGAGCATCTGATCAAGTCGCTTAAGGAAGTTGAAATGGGCGACCTGGTGAATATAAAGCTGAGTGACGGCAAGTTAAGCTGCCAGGTATGGGGAATGAAGGAGGAGGGTAAAACGAATGACGAAGGAAGCGGAGCTTGATTTTGAAGGAGCCATGGAGCGGCTGGAAGAAATCGTGCGGGAGCTTGAGCACGGAGACGTTCCCCTGGAGAAGGCAATCGATTTGTTCCAGCAGGGCATGAAGCTGTCCCAGCTGTGCGGCAGCAAGCTGGAGCAGGTGGAACGCAAGATTGAGATGATCACAGTGGAGGATGGAGAACTGCGCAAGAAACCTTTCGGCGCCCGCCTGGAAGGGGATAGCGATGAGCCGTTCTGAGCACAGCCTGGAGGCAGCCTCCGCGGCTGAGGTGTCCGGCCGCAAGCCGCTGGAGGAGTACATTGCCGAGGCTGGCGCGGATGTGATGAAGGAGCTGGGCGGCACGCTTCCGGCGGAGTGGACAGTCCCGGCCCATCTTAAGGAAGCGATGAACTACTCGCTGCAGGCCGGAGGCAAACGCCTCCGCCCGCTGCTCGTCATCGCCGCATGCGAAGCGCTGGGAGGACGCCGGGAGGCGGCTCTTCCGGTGGCGGCAGCTATCGAGATGGTCCATACCTATTCCTTAATCCATGACGATCTGCCGGCGATGGACAACGACGACTACCGCCGGGGGAAGCTGACGAACCATAAAGTGTTCGGTGAAGCCGCTGCTATTCTGGCCGGCGATGCACTGCTGACCCATGCGTTCTACAGCATTGTGCAGTCTTCACGCAAATACGGCATTCCTGCAGAGCACACGCTTTCCATTGTGGAGGATCTGGCGGAAATGGCCGGACCGCGCGGCATGGTCGGCGGACAGATTGCCGACATGGAAGGGGAGCAGGGCCTTACTGATCTGGCGCAGCTGCAGTACATCCACCTTCACAAGACCGGCGATCTGATTGTCTTCTCGCTGCTTGCGGGAGGGCGGATTGCCGGGGCGGACACGGAGCAGCTCGCGGCGCTGCGTGAATTCGGCACACATATCGGCCTGGCCTTTCAGGTCCAGGATGATATTCTTGATCTTGTCGGGGATGAAGGCAAGCTCGGCAAGAAGACTGGCAGCGATATTAAGCAGCAGAAGGTAACCTATCCTTACTTCATCGGGCTGGAAGCCTCGCGTGATGAAGTGAAACGGCTGACGGATGCAGCCAGGAAGGCCGTCCTGGAGGGCGGTTTTCCCGATCCGTCACGCCTGCTGGAAATCGCGGATTACTTAATGGCCAGGGATCATTAGAGCATTTTGGAAACGGCTGTGTTTCGACAGCCGTTTCGTTTGTGTTATAATGGGGTTTATATTTTACAACATCTAGGAAAGCGGGGAATACTCGTGCTGCTTCCACAAATAAATGATCCGAAGCAACTGAAAACCTTGTCAGTCGGGGAACTGACTACCCTTGCGGAGGAGATCCGCCGGTTTCTGATCGAGAAGCTAACCCTGACCGGCGGGCACCTTGGATCCAATCTCGGGGTAGTGGAGCTCACGCTGGCCTTGCACTATTGCTATGACAGTCCCCGGGACAAAATGATATATGACGTCGGACACCAGGCTTATGTCCATAAAATTCTGACCGGCCGCAAGGACCGTTTTGACACCCTGCGCAAGCGTGACGGCTTATGCGGCTTCGTCAAACGCTCGGAGAGTGAGCATGATGTCTGGGAAGCCGGGCACAGCAGCACCTCCCTGTCAGCGGCAATAGGTATGGCAATGGCCCGTGATCTGAAAGGCGAGGACAACAAAGTCATCGCTGTAATCGGTGACGGGGCGCTGACCGGCGGGATGGCCTTTGAAGCCCTTAACCATATCGGCCATGAGCAGCGCAAGCTGATGGTTATCCTGAATGATAATGAAATGTCCATTGCACCGAATGTAGGGGCCATGCACAATTACCTGAGCAAAATCCGCTCAGATAAACATTATCTGCGCGCCAAGGATGAAGTGGAGGGGCTGCTCCGCAAAATTCCGGCCATCGGCGGCAAGCTTGCCAAGACGGCCGAGAAGGTGAAGGACAGTCTTAAATATATGATGGTTCCCGGCGTTTTATTTGAGGAGCTGGGCTTTACGTATCTCGGACCGGTAGACGGCCATGATGTAGAGAAGCTGATCGACGCCTTCCATCAGGCTGACAATGTATCGGGTCCGGTACTGGTGCATGTTCTGACTACCAAAGGTAAGGGCTATAAACCGGCTGAAACCGATTTCTATAAATCCCATGCCATTTCCCCTTACAAAATCGAGTCAGGCCAGTCGCTTAAGGTTGTCGGCAATCCGATGTACACCGAGGTGTTCGGCCAGACGCTGATTGAACTCGGCCATGTGGACAAACGTCTGATTGCGGTAACTCCGGCGATGCCTGGCGGATCCGGTCTGTTTCCTTTTGCCAAGGAATTTCCGGACCGGATGATTGATGTTGGTATAGCCGAGCAGCACGCCGCTACCCTCTGCGCAGCTTTGGCGATGGAAGGGATGAAGCCGGTGTATGCCGTCTATTCCACCTTCATGCAGCGGGCTTACGACCAGATTGTCCATGATATCTGCCGCCATAATGCCAATGTTATGTTTGCGATTGACCGGGCAGGCTTTGTAGGCGCCGACGGAGAGACGCACCAGGGGGTGTATGACATTGCATTCATGCGTCATATTCCGAATCTGGTGATGATGATGCCGAAGGATGAAAATGAACTGCGCCACATGATGAAGACAGCGCTGGAATACAACGACGGGCCGATTGCGTACCGTTATCCGAGAATTGAAGGAACCGGGGTAGAGCTGGATACCGAGCTGCGCAGCCTGCCGATCGGATCCTGGGAGCGGCTGCGTCCCGGCGACGATTATGCTGTACTGGCCTGCGGGCCGATGGTGCAGGTGGCCGAAGAGGCGTCAGAGCTGCTGAAGCGTGAAGGCATCCAGCTTAGCGTTGTCAATGCCCGTTTCCTGAAGCCGCTGGATAATGATATGCTGCTGAGTCTGGCCCGTGCCGGAACCGGTATGGTCGTACTGGAGGAAGCCTGCCAGGCGGGAAGCCTGGGAAGCAGCGTGCTGGAGTTCTTTGCAGAGCATGAGATTTACGATGCCCGTGTACATTTGATGGGTGTGCCGGATGTATTTGTCGAGCACGGCTCCATCAAAGAGCAGCGCCAGGAGACCAATCTTACCGTTGAAGCATTATGCGGACGTATCCGTGCAATGAAGGCGCTAAGTAAATATACCTATAAAACAACTTCAACTTCTTGAAGCAAGGAAGCTTTATTACTGCAACCCAAGAATGATCGGGAGATGACCATGGAACACCCTAAGGAACGGATTGATGTCCTGCTGGTAGAGCAGGGTTTTTATGAAAGCCGCGAGAAGGCCAAGGCTGCCATTATGGCAGGCCTGGTGCTGGCGGATGAAGAACGGATTGAGAAGGCGGGGATGAAGGTATCCCGCAATGCGGCCCTGAAGGTCAAAGGTGCAGTGCACCCGTATGTCAGCCGCGGCGGATTGAAGCTGGAGAAAGCGCTCCGCAAGTTCGGGATTGACCTTAACGGCCGGATTATGCTGGATATCGGCGCTTCCACCGGAGGGTTCACGGATTGTGCCCTGCAGAACGGGGCCAGCCATGTCTATGCCATTGATGTCGGCTACAACCAGCTGGACTGGAGCCTGCGCAATGATGAGCGGGTCAGCGTAATGGAGCGGACCAACTTCCGTTATATGATGCCGCCTGACCTTAAGGGTCCGGTCCCCGATTTTGCCAGCATTGATGTCTCCTTCATATCACTTAAAATCATATTGCCGCCACTCATGGCTCTGCTGAACCGTCCGGCGGATATCGCTGCGCTGATCAAGCCGCAATTTGAAGCCGGCCGGGAGAAGGTCGGGAAATCCGGGGTAGTGCGTGATTCCGCTGTGCATAAAGAGGTGCTGGTCAACGTACTGACGATGGCGGCAGAGCTGGGCTACGTGCTTGAAGGCCTGACCTTCTCACCGATTACCGGTGGTGAAGGGAATATTGAATTTCTGGCCCATTGGAAGCTGCTGCCTGAGGAAGGCGTGGAGACTCCTGCGGATCAGTCTGCGGAGACCTTCGGGACACTTGCCGATGCCGTAATTAAGGAAGCCACAGTGACTTTTACGGCCAACACCAATGGAAACTCACCGAAGAAACGATGAGTTTTCTTTTGCTAATGCTATAGGGATGGACCAGCGAAACGGTATCGTTATCCAGGATGACGGGACGCCGTTTCTTCTTGTTTTCCGGCAGGTATAGTTCCGGGGCGGAAAAAAGCAGGATTTCATTGCCCCTCGCGCGAAGTAATCACCGAGGTGATGGCGTTGGCAAGCTCCGATCAGGTCATTATGGTACTCGTAGGAGTTGCAGTAGCGGTATTTCTGATTTACCGGTTGGTGGTATGGCTGCAGAGCTCTCCGCGTTCCTTCCTGAAGGACGGAGTGCCGATTAACAAGGAAATTGCACCGCATCCTTGTATCGGTCTGCTGGAAGCTGCAGGCTATGAAGTGATTGGCGGAAAGCTGAAGATCCCGTTATCCTTTAATGTGGACGGGTCCTCCATGTACAGCCGCCTGTTTATAGATTATGTGGCCAGCAAAGAAGAGGATTCGCTGTATCTCGTAATATTATCCCGGCCGCGCAAGCAGCTGGAGTTTACCGGAAGCGGTCTCCGTGATACGCTGCTGCCGTATTTGCTGATTTATCCCGAATGCAGCGGAGTGTTGTATGTAAATACCGCAGCTTCGGCTATTCATGTCATCAGATTTGGCAAAGATGATGGAGAATCGACTTAATGTTCAACTTATAAATACAGGAGGCAATAATGAAGGGACACAGGCATATCAAGATTCGTGAGATTATCACCCAAAGGGAAATTGAAACACAGGATGAGCTGGTGGAGGCGCTGCGTGATGCCGGATTCCAGGTTACCCAGGCGACCGTATCCCGTGATATCAAGGAGCTGCTGCTCATCAAGGTGCCGATGGATGACGGCCGGTATAAATATTCACTCCCGACGGATCAGCGCTACAACCCGACCCAGAAACTGAAGCGTGTGCTGGTGGATAATTTTGTCCACATCGATTATTCCGGGAACCTTGTCGTCATGAAGTGTCTTCCGGGAACGGCTAATTCTGTAGCTGCACTGATCGACAATATCGACTGGCCGCAAATTATGGGCACCATCTCCGGTGATGATACCATTCTGATTATCTGCCGTCTGCCGGAGGACAGCAAAACCGTGATTTCGCAGGTGATGGGTTATATCTCCTGATTTTATACATTCATTGGATTCAATCATCTTTTCGGAGGTGTTCTATTCGTGTTAGAAACTTTATCGATCCGCAATCTTGCCGTTGTTGAGGCGGTGGATGTGCATTTTCACCCCGGTTTTCACGTACTTACAGGGGAGACCGGTGCAGGTAAATCGATTATTATTGATGCGCTTGCCCTGATCGCCGGCGGCCGCGGCTCAGCGGATTCCATCCGCTATGGCTGTGAGAAGGCCGAGATGGAAGCGCTATTCAGCCTGCCGGGCTCTCATCCAGTATGGGACACATTGGAGCGTCTTGGGATCGGAGCGGAACGGGAGGAACATCTGGTCATCCGGCGTGAGATCACCTCACAGGGCAAAAGCACTTCACGTGTTAATGGCCAGATGGTCAACCTCAGCATGCTCCGGGAGATCGGCGAACAGCTCGTCAATATTCACGGGCAGCATGAGCACCAGAATCTGCTGAAGGCTGAACGCCATCTGGGTCTGCTGGATACATATGGCGACGCAGTGATCGGACCGCTCAAAGCGGATTACCAGGAGAAATATACCGCCTTTGCCAAAGTGGAAAAAGAGCTGCGCGAACTGCAGGAATCCAGCCAGAAGGCGTACCAGATGCTGGATTTGTACCGTTTTCAGCTGGAGGAAATTTCATCTGCAAGATTAAAACCGGGCGAAGATGAATTACTTGCCGAAGAAAGGGTCAAACTATCCCACAGCGAGAAAATGATGGATTCGGTATCCGGAGCGTATGAACTGCTGTATGACAGGCAAGGCCTCTCGTCGATCGGTAATGTGATATCCAAGCTGGAAGATGCGGTCCGTTATGATGAGAAAGGGCTCCGGACTGTGCTGGATCAGCTGCAGTCGTCTTATTACCAGCTGGAGGATGCCGCTTTTCAGCTGCGTGATTACCGTGAGGATATCGAGTTCAACCCGGCTCGCCTGGAGGAGATTGAGAACCGGCTGGATCTGATCACCGGCCTGCGCCGTAAGTACGGGGACAGCGTGGAGCAGATTCTGGCATATTATGATCAGATTAACCGTGAGACAGATCTTTTGGAGAACAAAGATGAATATATCGGGAAGCTGACGCTCAAACGGGACGGGCTCCTGGAGGTATTAATGGAGGCCGCGTTTGAATTAAGCCACGCAAGGGCCAAGTGTGCCGCCGAACTGGCTTCCCAGGTGGAAGGTGAGCTTAAGGACCTTCAGATGGAGCGGACCTCGCTACAGGTTAAGCTGGATACGCTGGAGGACCCGCGGGGAGTGGAATACCGGGAACGCCGTTACCGCCTTACAAGGCAGGGCATTGACAGCGCAGAATTCATGATCTCCCCTAACCCTGGAGAACCGCTGAGACCGCTCGGCAAAATTGCCTCCGGCGGGGAGCTGTCCCGGATTATGCTGGCGATGAAGAGTATCTTTGCGCGGCATGATGCAATTCCCGTTCTGATCTTTGATGAAGTGGACACCGGGGTCAGCGGACGTGCGGCCCAGTCCATTGCGAACAAATTGTCACAGCTTGCTTCGACCTGCCAGGTGTTCTCCATTACCCACCTGCCGCAGGTGGCCTGTATGGCTGACCATCAGTACCTGATCCGTAAAAAGGTTGAGGACGGCCGCACAATGACTGAGGTGGAATCCCTGTCGCAGGAAGGACGCGTTATGGAGCTTGCCCGGATGCTGGGCGGCGTCGAAATTACCGAAAAAACACTGCACCATGCCCAGGAGATGCTGGGTCTGGCGGAAGCCAGCAAAGCCGCTATGAGCTAAGCGGGACAATGATTGACAGTAATAAAAGCCTGGGGCCAAGGTTATCTTATAGTTACGCAATTGGCGACCACCTTTTTCGTCAAGCGGAAGAAGCAAAAGGGAGCGTGACAGCCATTGAAGCCTAACCTCAGGAAGTTAATGCCAGGCCTTTTATTTGCCTTCTTTCTCAGCTTTTCAGGACTTACGGGACCACTCCAGAGTTATGCCGCACCACTGGATAACCCGCCTGGGCAGCCTGTACAAGGGATTGACAGAAATCTCAAAGTCATTCCCGGGGGCCAGACGATCGGCGTAAAAGTAAAATCAGCAGGCGTCCTCGTTGTGGGCCATCATTTGGTTGAAGTGTCCCAGCAGTCCAAGATTTCACCGGGCGAGAACAGCGGCCTGGTACCGGGGGATTTAATGATCTCGATCAACGGTGTGAAGCTGGACGAGGTGTCCAAGGTAGCGAAGCTGGTGGAGCAGGCCGGCAAAGCCGATAAACCGCTGGACATTGTTTACAAGCGCGGAGGCAAGCAGCTTACAGCCAAGCTGAAGCCGGCTTATGACCGCAACGACAAGGTGTGGAGGCTCGGGCTCTATATCCGCGATTCAGCTGCAGGAGTCGGAACTCTGACCTTTTACGCGCCGGAGCAGGGTGTATACGGCGCTCTGGGGCATGTCATTACAGACATGAACACAGGAACGCCGATTGTAGTCGGCAGCGGCCATATCGTTCAGTCGAGCGTGACCTCCATCTCCAAGAGCCAGGACGGTGATCCGGGAGAAAAGCGTGCTGTTTTTCTGAAGGAAAGCCAGGTGCTCGGCAATGTACAAAGCAACACGGATTTCGGGATTTTTGGCAAAATGTCGCGTAATCCGGAGCACAGCCTGTATCAGCAGCCGATTCCAATCGCCATGAGCAGTGAAGTCAAGGAAGGACCGGCAGAAATTCTGACTGTTGTCGATGGACAGCAGGTGGAACGTTTTGATGTGGAAATCATCCATGTTGCCCACCAGCAGACTCCCGCAACCAAGGGGCTTGTACTGCGCATTACAGATCCTAGGCTCATTAATAAGACCGGAGGTATTGTCCAAGGCATGAGCGGCAGTCCGATCGTGCAAAACGGCCGGCTGATCGGGGCAGTGACCCATGTTTTTGTCAACGACCCCAAATCAGGGTATGGCTGCTTCATTGAGTGGATGCTCAAGGACTCCGGTGTAACCAAGCTTGATGAGATCACTCCTTACAATCTTAAGGCCGTATAGCCTTAAGATTTTTTTGTCGAAGTCAAACGATAAAGATCGAATAATGAAATAAAATATTTAATTATAATCCAACTGCAAAAAAAAATAAAGAAAAATAATTTTCGACAGAAGGATATTTAAATGGTGTGTCGAAATCGTAAAGGAGAGCTGATAAAAAATGTTATTTTCGAATAGCAGATATAAATAAGGAGGAAGCAACCAGTGCAGAATATTGAAGTGTTGTTGGCCGATGATAACAGGGAATTCACGAACTTGCTTGCTGAGTATATTTCGGAACAAGAAGATATGACCGTGACAGGTATTGCCTATAATGGGGAAGAAGTGCTTCAAATGCTGAGCGGAGCACGCAAAATTCCCGATGTACTGATCCTTGATATCATTATGCCGCATTTGGACGGTCTAGGCGTGCTTGAGCGCCTTCGCGATATGGATCTTAACCCGCAGCCGAAGATCATCATGCTTACGGCCTTCGGCCAGGAGAATATTACGCAGAGAGCTGTCCAGCTTGGCGCATCTTATTATATCCTGAAGCCTTTCGATATGGAGGTTCTAGCCAACCGTGTGCGTCAGCTTGTAGGGTCCCAGGGCAGCATGAGCACGTCCTCCAGCATGTCCAATTACAGCAGTTCACGGCCAAGCAGCAACAATGTAGTTCCGCTCTCCAAGGGCAAAAACCTTGACGCCAACATTACTTCGATTATTCATGAAATTGGTGTGCCTGCCCACATCAAGGGCTACCAGTATTTGCGCGAAGCCATTACAATGGTCTATAACAATATTGAAATCCTTGGAGCTATTACCAAAACACTGTATCCGGCTATTGCCGAGAAGTTCAAGACTACGCCTTCACGCGTGGAACGTGCGATCCGCCATGCGATTGAAGTGGCCTGGACCCGCGGCAACATCGACAGCATCTCCCATCTGTTCGGCTATACGATTAATATCTCCAAATCGAAGCCCACTAACTCGGAATTTATTGCCATGGTAGCCGACAAGCTCCGGATTGAGCATAAGGTAGGTTGAAAGGGTAAGGATCAGGATACGTAGAAGGCTGACGGGGGATTGTGACGAGGTTGAAGGTAACGCAAGGATACCGATAAATTTCGGAAAATGGTCCGATTAAACCGATAAATATTATTATCAATAAGCTATAAATACCGCTGTTTGTTGGGCTTCCAAATCCAATGAAGGGCGGTATTATTATTATGACTGGTTTTAAAACTCTCAGTGTCTTCAGAGTGTTGAGAAACCCGGCTCTTTTAAGGGTCTTGGGTTTCTTTTCTGTGTTTTCAGATCTGCGACGCTGCATCCCTTGTATGCCTCGTCCTCTTTGGCACGCTAACGGACACTGCGTCCGTTATTTGCCGCAAATCGCCTTGTTTCCATCGCTAACGGACCGTAGTTCCTTTATTCTGCTGAATGATAGGCAAATTAAGCCCTTGCGGATGAAATAACGGATCCAGGGTCCGTTAGGATTCCAAAACACACCTCTAGCGCAAAATAACGGAACTAGGGTCCGTTAGCATTAGCATTCAGCATTCCCAAGGAATTAATAGGTTCTGGTCGCGTGAGGTGATGGGGGGGAGCCGGCAATCGTAGACATGTTATCGTATGGATCAAAATTACATAAATAAGGATGTCGAGACTTTCTCGGCATCCTGAAGACACTGAGTCAGTCATCAGTGTTTTTTTATCATACCTTCAGAGGCTTACAGCCGCTTATTCAACTCTTCCAGCTCATCAAGCATTCCTTTTGCGGATTCAAAATCAGTCTTTTTTAAAGCCAGCTCTATTTTCGTTTCGACTGATTTCTTCTGCTGTTCGGTTTCCAAGTAATCTTTGTCAAAATGGCCGGCATAGATCATCTTTCTGAATTTGCGCATACTCATTTTTCTAATCGTCTTTTCGTCAATAATGAGCACATAGTCCATCCCATTTACCACGGAATAGAAGTCATGAGAAATCATGAGGATTGCCCCTTTGTAATCTTCAATGGCTTTCTCCAGGGCAATTTGCGAATAAAGGTCTAAATGGCTTGTAGGTTCATCCAGAAGCAGCACGTTTGCGTTACTGGCAGAAACTTTGGCCAACTGCAGCATATTTTTTTCTCCGCCGGATAAAGCCTCAATCTTCTGAGTAAAGATTTCTCCCTCAAAACCATAGTCCGCCAGATATGATCTAACCTCATCATAGGTGCTGAAACCGGCATCGATGAATTCCTCCAGGATGGTGTTAGAATCATTCAGCACTTCGCCTTGAAGCTGGGATAAATAAGCCACTTTAGCATCAGGGTGCACTCTAATCGAATCGAGATTGTTGTTGAAAATATCCCGGAGCAGCGTCGTTTTACCGGTACCGTTGGGACCGATAATGGCTACTTTATCCATAGAGTGGATCTCGAAATTCACTTTTTCCAAAAGCAGCTCATCAAAGGCAGCACTGTAATTATGGACACTTATAACGACACTGTCTTCAATTTCATGACCGGTACCAAAGCGGATTTCCGGCTGCTTAATATCAACGAATGGGGCTTTAAGTCTGCGCGCTTCCAGTCGTTCCTGAAACTTAACTCTGGCTTTGAGTGCTTTCCCTCTGGAGGCTTCTGAATTATAAGTTGCAATCGCTCTGAGGTTAGTGATAATGTTCTCGTTACGCTCGATTTCTTCCTGCTCAGCGATGGTGAGCTCCTGCAGCTCGATTTTCGTCTGAAGCAGTGAGAAATTGTAATCAATATACCGGCCATCGAACTCCTGAATCTCCATGTTTTCCAGGTGAATAATCTTATTAAAGCAATGATTCAGCAAGTACCGGTTATGTGTAACAACGAGCAGTATCCCTTTGTGGGAATTAATCAGATTTTTCAGTGCATTAAGATTGTCAAAGTCTAAGAACACATCCGGTTCATCCATAATCATGAGGTCCGGTTTAGAGAGCATTTCCTTTATTACTTGTATAAGCTTGAATTCCCCGCCGCTGAGGTCGGATACTCTGACATCTTTCAGCTTCATGAGGTTGGCCAGGTTTAACTGCTTATTAATATTGCTTTCAAAATCATCCCCGCCCATCGAATCCAACGCGTCTAATGCGGCTTGATACTTTTCCAGTAAAGGTTCAATATCGTCCGAGGTTTCCATTTCCGTGCAAATCGCATTGATTTCATTTTGGATCCTGATAAATTCTGCCCCTATATATTCAAAAACGGTTGCTTCTTTATTCTCATCCAGCTGCGGGAACTGGCTTACATATCCGATTGTGCAAACAGGGTCAATCTCCAATTTGCCATCGTACAGATATCTTTCCGGGTCCATCAATATATCGAGCAGCGTGCTTTTGCCGCTCCCGCTGGTTCCGATAAAAGCGCAATGCTGTGCTTCTTCAAGTGTAAAAGAGATGTTTTTATATAATTCTTTTTGCGGAAATGAAAAGGATAAGTTATCAACTGTTATCATACGGCTACCTTTCTTTATTGACGAATTAGTGGCTACTATATAAATGTACTGAAATGCATGGATTTTGCGTTACGCTAAGTTGTTAGAATAACACTGTTTACAACCAACTTCAATCATTTCAGTTCGGATGGAACTGCATCTTTATCTCATCAAAGAATAGGCTTGAAAATTATCCTATAAGGAAAGAGTGGCGGAGGAGAAGTTTGGAACTGTAGGAGCATTAGCGTCCGCCTTTGTCTGCGGATTTCCACTACGAACAGTGGTATAAATTAGAGAAATCTGCAGACAACAGCGGCCGGAAGTCCAAACATTCTCTGGAGTCACGGTCATTTCCAAATAGAAAGCAAGACCTGATTCTAACCAAATGAAAATGGGTAATACAAAGCGCAGCAATTACACAATCCGTTATAGATACTTACAGGCGCTCCGAATACATATGATTCACCGTCAGTTACATCAACCATGATATGATAATCATTGCAGTATTAAAATAGCCTGAATCCGTCAATTTGCATACATCATGTGGTACACTAACAGTAACATTTTTATAAGAAATTCATGGATAAGCTGTAAAAAAAGGATGAAATCCGCCAAGCTCGGCGGCAATACTACAAGAATGCGGGGGTATTAGAATGGGGCCACAAATCAGTATTATTGTTCCGGTCTATGATGTTGCTGACTATTTGCCTAAATGTATTGAATCGATACTCCAGCAGACTTTTACGGATTTTGAGCTGATCTTGATTGATGACGGTTCGCCTGACGATTCTCCGCAAATCTGCGATCATTATGCAAGCCAGGACAGCAGGGTGCGCGTCATTCATAAAAAGAACGGCGGAGTATCCGAAGCCCGGAACTGCGGACTTGATATTGCCAGGGGCAAATATATCGGCTTTGCAGACAGCGATGACTGGCTGGAGAATGACATGTTCGAGCTCCTGCATAAGCTTATTGAGAAGCACAATGCGGATATTGCGATTTGCGGTCATTACGTAGTTAAGGATGATTCCACCGAACCGCTGTACGAATATTTTGAAGGCGAAATTGTGTACAGCAATGTGGAGGGTGTGCAGAAGATCGTTGAGGATGTGGAGATTCAAAGCTACCTGTGGAACAAGCTGTTCAGAAGAGAGCTGTTTGAGAATGTCCGTTTCCCGGTCGGCAAAACCTATGAGGATCTGTGGGCGATGTATTTCTTATTCAAAAATGCCAACAAATCGGTACGGGTATGGGATCCGAAATATCATTATCTGCAGCGGGGCGGCAGCATTACGCAGGTATGGGACGACAACAGCTTTTATAACTACTATTGTGCTGTAATTGACAGATACAATGACCTGAAGACTAACGGGAAGAACCCGTCTTACCAGGACATCTCCAGACAATATCTTGATAATGTGGTGGAGTACGGCTTTAACTATTACAACTACTATATCAAAAAAGGAATCAAGGCCAATGATGAACGCTGCGAGGAATTTGTCGAATTTCTGAAGCATAATATCAATCCTTTTTTCCGGAACAATACGCTGAATTTTAAAAATAAATTAAGTATCAGCCTGCTGTTTCTGAATAAAAAAATGTATGCTTCGCTGTTCAAATTTGCCTTCGTTGTGCTCCGTAACAATAAAATCGGATAATTGCAGCCCGCTGTCAGACCCAATTAATGCATTAATGAAAATGCTTCTTTATTGGATGGGTATTCCAATGGAGAAGCTTTTTTTTTCGTTGCGGCTAAGACAAAAAACTCCATACTTTTTACTATTTTTATGGTAAAATAATCCTACTTCATTTCTTGTTTTCAAGATAATGATTTATGTGTATAAGTCTATAGCCCTCTATACGCAGGTTTGTTGCAAGCGCCAACATTTGGAGGGGACATTTTTTACTAAACACTTGGGGAGAGAGAGTTATGATAAGTAAGGAAACAGACACTAAGGAGCTAACCGTCTTTAATAACCGCATTTTGTTATTTGCGCCTTACTTTGGGCAGCTGCCCGACCATTTTCCGTTATGGTTAAAATCATGCCAGTATAACCCCACTATAGATTGGGTTTTGTTCGTGGATAAGCCCCCTGCGGTTGCATTGCCTGACAACGTCAGAATTATTGAGACCAGACTCGAGGACTTCCGGGACATTATTTCCAAGAAGCTGGATATGTCGGTGGCTATCCGCGATGCGTATAAGCTGTGTGATTTTAAGCCTACATACGGATTTGTCTTTGAGGATCTGCTGAAGGGTTACTCCTATTGGGGGCATTGCGATATAGACCTGATTTTTGGGGATATCCGCAAGTTTATAACGGATGAAATTCTGCATACCCACGATAAAATACTGTTCTGCGGACATTTGACCATCTATAGAAACACTCCCTCGGTCAACAAGCTGTTTATGTACCAGAACGGGCACGTAAACTATAAGGAGGTATTTGCAGATCCGGAGTGCCGTTTCTTTGACGAACATGGCGGTATGGATGTCATTGCCCATCTGGCGCAGATCAAGCAGTACAGCAACATTATTTTTGCCGATATTTCCCACAAGTATAACAAGCTGACCCTGACCGAACTGCATAATCACAAGCATCAGGTATTTTATTGGGAGAACGGGGAAGTGTTCCGGGAGTATCTGGATGACAGATATGAAAGCCTGCGGCATGATTCGTTTGCTTATATCCATTTTCAAAAAAGGAAGATGAAATTACATAGTAACGCACTGGATGCAGCCTCCTTTTTCATTACCCCTAACGGTTTTGAAGTTAAAAAGACTGCGGTGATGACCAAGGAAGATTTCAGTAAGTACAATAATAAAAGACTGATGCTGTTCGACTTGTATTACTACAACCTCAACAGGGCCAAAAGTAAAATCAAGCGGATGCTGACTCAGTCTGCTTACAGACGGGTCGGGAAAAATGAATAACAGGACAACTAGAATTATCAAAAATGCATCTTATACGATAGGCTCCAATTTTATTTCGCTGTTCATCTCGACACTGGTTATACTGATTATTCCAAAGCTGGTGGGCGTGGCGGAGTATGGTTATCTGCAGCTGTACATTTTTTACTCCTCTTACGTATTTCTCGCTAACTTAGGATGGAATGACGGCATTTATCTGAGATATGGCGGGCAAAATTATAAGGATCTTGATAAACCTTTGTTTTTGTCCCAATTTCATATGATGGTCTGGTTTCAGATTCTCCTGTCTGCTTCAGCCATAGCGGTGGCCACGCTTCTAAAGGTTCATACCTTTATCCTGTTTGCTTTGATCGCTTGTATGTTCCTTACCAATGTAAGAGCGATGCTGCACTACACCATGCTGGCCACCAACCGGCTTCAAGAGCATGCAAAATCCAATATACTGGACCGCCTGCTGTATTGTATCGTGATCGTCGCCGCTTTATCCCTCGGATTTAAGGACCATAAGTATTTGATTATGGCAGATCTTTTCGGCAAGTCGGTTTCGTTGCTGTACGCTGTCTATTGCTGCAAGGATATTGTAGTACATAACCTGCGGGTGTTTAAATTCAATATGAAGGAGACCGCCAGTAATATTAACGCAGGGATCAAATTAGTCTTTGCTGATGTGGCCAGCATACTGAATATCGGGATTATCAGAGTCGGAATAGAGCGGGCCTGGGACGTCACAACCTTTGGTAAAGTTTCTTTGACCCTGAGTATCTCCAATATGTTCATGCTGTTTATCAACGCGCTGAGCCTGGTACTGTTCCCGCTTTTACGGCGGAGTGATGAAGAGAAGTATCCCGGAATTTATCTTGCCATGCGCAGCATACTTCTTTCTTTATTGTTTGGGATCCTGATTTTTTATTGGCCGCTCAAGCTGATATTGAACAGTTGGCTGCCGCAGTATACGGATAGCATAAGCTATCTGGCGATGTTATTCCCGCTCTGTCTGTATGAAGGCAGAATGTCACTGCTCGTGAACACCTTCCTCAAAACCTTGAGAAAAGAAAAATTAATGATTTCGATTAATCTGCTCTCCCTGGGGTTCAGCTTTCTCATGGTCTTTATTACGATCGTGCTGATCCGAAATCTGGACATGGCTGTTTTTTCGATCCTGCTGGTATCCGCTGTGAAATGTATAATATCTGAAATTAAACTGGCCAGAGTGATGGGATTGTCGTTGAATAAAGAGCTGGTGCTGGAGTCAGGTATCATTATGATCTTTATTTTAACCAGCTGGTTTTACGTTTTGGATTATTCCATTCTTGTGTATGCCGCAACCTATGCAGTCTATCTTTTATTCAGTTATAAAAAAATAATGAGCTCGGTGAGATTAATCAAAGGGCAGATCACTTCGTGATCTGTTTTTTGTACGTTGCGGCGTCGTCCTTTGCTATTTTAACCAAATTAGCCATAAGAATTTATGGGATAAATGGTTATATTGAAACAAAAAGTGCGATCTTGTGGTATGATAGTGGGACGGGGTATGTATTTCGCATATAAATTTTGTAAACCATAATTAATGCATGCACCTGCCAGATTGTTTTCAATTATGAATAATGCTTGCCCTTTCTTGCAGCCATCTATTCATCTTGATCCATAAACCAGCTAAACAAATGGTTATACAGAAAAGGGGATGCCTAAATGAGAATCAACATGAAGTTTACGACAAAGGGAAAAGCGGCAATTGAGAATTTCACCAATGAAGAGCTGCTGGAGATCTTCGCCAGATATATCAAGACCCTGACCAAGAAATATGACATCGAAATCGAAGTGCCTGTGGAGATTAACCAGAATATCGTAGCCGACGGGACAGTGGTTGCTATGGCACAGAACGTGAAATGTGATGTCGATACGTTCTTCAAGGAACTGGGCCGTGATATCAAGGTTCCCCTCAAAAAAAGACTCGGGGCCAAGCTCGACAATGTGTTCAAAACAGAGGTTATTGAATAGTCCGGACAACTGCATGTGTGCAGCAACAAAGAAGCCACTCTTCATGATGAATTGAAGAATGGCTTCTTTGTGCTGGATACGAAGGATTCTGCGGAAAGAATGTATATGTAGAAGAAGGTGAAAATACTATAATCAAGAATCCAGATGTTCTGATTCCAATAATTTTCGTCCGGAAAGTACATTCTTGATAATTTCAATAAAATCAGGCGAAGCTTTTGCCTCCACCGCCAATTCATAGATGTTCAATAACTGTTCGTCAGATAACAATTCCAGAGAAGAGGGGCGCGGAGAAGGATGAAAATAATATTCCATTAGATTCCTCCATCGGTTATTTAGTAGAGTGGGTAAAAAAACAGCTAATATAACTAAATGGTACCATTTGGAAGGTTAGCCGTCTCCTGTCATTCGCCCTGCGAATTTTTATTTACATAAAATAGTTTTTATGAGATAATATTTGGCTGATTTCAGATCCGATAAAAGGAAGATCCCGGAACAGTAAATGTGCCGGGATCTTTTGCGTAAACCTTAAAACACTACTGTGGCTTTTTCTTGCGCAAAGCTAAAAACCGTTTGACGCGGGATTCATTGGATTCCGATACCGTAACGAATTGTTCCCCCTGATTAAACAGAGCAACCTTCCGCTCGGAATCGTAATCCTCTACATTGTTGAGACTGACCACATTGCTGCGGTCGAGACGTTCAAAACCGATGCTGGCATAGGCGGCATACAGGTCGGACAGAGAAGTGGGGAGAACAAACTCGCCTTCTTTCGTATGGACGAATATTGTATTCTTATAGCTGGAAAAATACAATATCTCTTCTTCCCTGATATTCAGGGAAGAGCCGTCGTTTAGTAAGACTCGCATGTTTTCCCCATCCTTGTTCAATTACTTCCGTAATTCTTTTGGCGCTTCTGGGCTGTATGCCCAAGGCTTTAATACAGTTGAAAAGACACGGGCAGACGATGTCAGTAATTTCGATGCAGAGCGGGCAAGAGTCTTTTTCATATTAGTCCCTCCTTTTCATGGGAATTAATGTTAGAGATTGGACCAGGAAGGCCAATCCTATGACAGCCGAATGAACAAAAAAATTAGCAGAAACCAATAGAAGTGCTATGACTTTCATCCAGGGATACCAATGTAGAGGAATATTAGCATTGGCGTCAGGGTTAGGAGCGAATATAAGCATAATAATCCAGCAAATGATGTTAATGATCCATAGGTGATTTTCGATAAGGAAGGCGAGATGTGGTATAGATGCACATAAGGTTATGGAGAAGATATTGCATGCGGCTGCCGTTGTAAGATGTCTTCCCCCCGAGAAAAAGCGGATAATGCCGAAGCTGAAGAGAGCAGCGGCGGTAGTCGGTAAGCTGCCGGTGAGCAAGCCGATGAACAGCGAACCCGTTACGATGAGCAGACTGTTGAGTATTATGTTAAGGGCATATTGCATAACCTCAATCGAGCTGGTCTCTTGCGGATTAGCCTGTTTGATTAAGGAAGCGATTCTATAACTTAAGGTATTCATGTCCGCTCCTGTCCTTTTTATAGGATAAATAAATATAACAAAACAATAGAAATCCATAAATTAGAGGGACAGTATAAAAGTAGTCGGAGTTATAAAGATGCGTGATGGAAATTATAATGGCTGCAGTAGGCAGGTTAAGGATAAACATGAGGATTTCACGTTTGCTGGGTGTGATCGTGCCGTCAGGCTTATCCGGAATAAAGTCGAAGCCCTTGCGCTTGCGGCCGATATAGTATCCAATTATAATGGCGGTGCAAGATGTTAATAACTGCATTACATAAGTGCTGATTTCCATGCCATAAAACGTATGGGACGAAAAATTGCCTATTCTATTAAGGAGGAAAATATAGACCAGCTGAATAAAGCTGTAAGCCTGATAAGTAATTCCTGTGAGGATTGCCGCGTAAAATAAGTGAGTACGGAACAGCAGCCAATAAAAGCAAAACATTAAACCATATTGAATAATGATATCTACTTCTACCCATTGATTGTTGGCCCTGATGATATATGAGAAAAAAGCCATAATAGCACCAGCGAAAATCATTTCTTTCGGATAAATATCAATCTTGAACAGCTTGAAGCCAAAAAAGAACATCGCAAAAGTCTCTATCACAGAAAAAACCACAAAAAGCCCGAAATTCAGCATGCTGACACTCCCGAAGACCAGACTGACAAAATCCTAATCTTGCAAATATTATACATAATGAACTAAAATACAACAATAAGATTTTACACATTTCACCAATTATTTTGTAAAAATATAGGAGGGGGATTGTATTATGTTTCAGCGGCCAGGCAAAAATGAATATCTTGAATCTCAGGAGCGGTATGTTTCTCTAGTTCCGGCTGAAGGGGATCTGCTCACCATTCTAAAGGAACAGACCGCAGAAATGCACAGTCTGCTTGGGGGATTAACCGAGGAGCAGGGGAATTACAGATATGCGCCGGAGAAATGGAGCATCAAAGGGGTAATCGGCCACCTTACCGACAATGACCGGATTATGTCCTACCGTATGCTCTGCTTCGCCAGAGGGGAACAGGCGCCGCTGCCTGGTTATGATGAGAATGACTACGCTGCTGCCGGAGAATTTGACCGCTTCACGCTTAAGGAGATGGTGGAGCATTACGGGATTGTACGCCAATCCACTCTCGCCCTGATGGCAAGTTTTAAGGAGGATGCCTGGACCGGGCGGGAAAATTCTATGACGCGGAAATGACGGCCAGAGCCAAGGCCTGCATCATTATCGGACATGAACGGCATCATATGAACATTCTTAAAGAGCGGTATTTGAATTAACCTGTGCCCACAAGACGGGAGGGGACGTGAATGGGCTTGTTCAGAAGCATCCTGCATTTCTTCATACCGCGAGAACGGGCATTAATTCTTACAACCTTTAATCAGGAACAGTATTTCCGCGCCAAAGCCCGTCTTGCATCCGAAGGTATTCCCCAACGCTCCAAGATTACAGGCGGGACGGGCAGCGGAGGGCAGGGAAGCCATTTTAGGGCAAGAAGTATGGTTCAGCACGACCTCTACGTACGCAAGGAAGACGAACACAGGGCGGCATCGGTGATTCATCAGGCCCGTTAACAACAAAAGCATTCCGGCCGTTTCGGGCTGGAATGCTTTTATATTTTTAGAGCGGCGGATTCTTGTGGCACTTACGGCAAACCGGATAATACGCTTCATTACCGCCGATCTGGATCTGCTTGCCGCTGTATACAGGCTTGCCGTTCTCCACGCGCAGCGCCATAGTCGCTTTACGTTCGCAGAACCAGCAGATCGTCTTCATCTCTTCGATTTTGTCCGCATAGATCAGCATATATTTGCTGCCTTCGAACAGATTGTTCTGAAAATCATTTTTGAGTCCGAACGCCATGACGGGAATGTTCAGTTCATCGACAATGCGGACCAGCTGGAGAATGCAGTCTTTGCTCAGGAACTGGCACTCGTCAATCAGTACACAGTGGGGCTTCGGCAGATTGCTGCTGACAATGCCGTAGATGTCTGTATGATCGTCTATGGCTATGGCCTGCTTGCGCAGTCCGATCCGGGAGGAAATATAGCCGACCTCGTCCCGGTTATCAATGGATGGCGTAAAAATGAGCACCGACTTGCCCTGCTCCTCATAATTGTGGGCAACCTTGAGAATCTCAATGGATTTGCCGCTGTTCATTGCCCCATACTTGAAAAACAACTGTGCCACGTCCATCTATCCTTTCACTGTTAACCTGTGTGTATATGCCGAAAAATGCGACCTTATTAGAGTATCATACTCACAGATGAACTAGCCAGTGAAACATTGCCCGGATTTTAAGCAAATTTGAGTCTTGTCACTTCAACCTGTTTTTATGGGGTATATGATATAATGTACGAATTACGAAATTCAGCAGGGGATATTCTACAGAAAGGAAGTTATGGAAGGTGTCGGACAAATTGGAGGATTATAAGACAAGAATGGCGGCTCTTCAGGAGCGCGGGGAACTATCACAGGAGGCAGACAGCCTGATGAAGGAGATGCTGGAGGAGCTGGCTGAACTGAACCGCAGCAACAAGGCCCTCCGGCGGGTGATTCTGAAAAATGGACAAGGTTCAGCAATGTCTACACGTTTGCGGGATGCTCTCTACGAATAAACAAATGAGGTAAATGCCGATGAACTTAATTTTCTCCTATCTCAAAAAGTACCGGGTCACCGCAATTGCTGCCTTGGTGATGATGGTTATCGAGCTGGCAGTGGAGCTCTCACAGCCTTTGCTGATCTCGAAAATTATCGATAACGGAATTATGCAGGATGACATTTCAGTAGTCTGGCTGTGGGGTGGAGTGCTTACGCTGAGTGCAGTGGTTGCGTTTGGGGCAGGGGTGCTGAGCTCTTTTTTTGCCTCGCATGCCGCCCAGGGCTTTGCCTTCGATCTCAGGGAAAGGCTGTACGAGAAGGTGCAGTCCTTAACCTATGAAGTATTCAGCCGGTTTGCAACCTCCTCGCTGATTACACGGCTGACCGGAGATGTGACACAGCTGCAGGATACTGTATTTATGGCACTGCGGTTTATGACCCGGGTCCCGCTGGTGGTGACTGGCAGTGTGGTTATGGCGCTTGTGGTGCATGTGAAGCTGGGACTGCTGCTGGCGGTTACGCTGCCGGTGCTGATTCTGTTTCTTGTGTGGGTGATGCGCAGGTCTTCGGCCTTGTTCCGGATTGTCCAGGGCAGGCTTGATGGTGTAAACGGTATCATTCAGGAAAATCTTACAGGCATCCGTCTTATCCGGGTATTTGTGCGCATGGGGCATGAAATCGGCCGGTTCGCCAAATTCAGCGGAGAATTGATGAAATCGACAGTTACTGCACTGCGGTTAACTGAAACCATGGGACCGCTCATTATGCTCATCGTGAACGCGGGCATTGTCGCTGTGCTGTGGTTCGGAAGAATCGAGATTGCTGCAGGAGATGCTACGCTTGGAGAGACCGTCGCAGTAATTAACTATTCGCTCCGTACCATTGGAGCGATGTCCGCGCTGTCCTGGATTATGTCGACCTTCTCGCGTGCGGTAGCTTCAGAGCAGCGGGTATCCGAGGTAATGGCTTCCCCTGAAGGACGGGGAGAGTTGTTGTCTTCTGCAAAAGCTGACAGTGCCGGGGCCCCCCTTAAAGGAGAAATTGAATTTGCTGATGTTACCTTCAGCTATCCCGATAGTGAGATCACGGTGCTGGAGGATATATCTTTTAAGGTTAAACCCGGAGAACGGGTGGCCATTATGGGAGCGACCGGATCCGGAAAATCCTCGCTCGTAAGCCTGATTCCGAGACTGTATGAGCAGACCGGGGGAGTCATCCGGATTGACGGCCTGGACAGCTCTGAAATTGATATTTCAAGGCTGCGCAGATCAATCGGGTACGTTCCCCAGGAGGTGCTGCTCTTCTCCGGTTCGGTCCGGGAGAATATTGCCTGGGGGAATGAGCATGCGTCCGGGGAAGAAATTGAACGGGCAGCTGCAGCGGCGCAAATTCACGCCACGGTACAAGGTCTGCCCCAGGGCTACGATACAATGATCGGCCAGCGCGGTGTGAATTTGTCGGGAGGGCAAAAGCAGCGGCTGAGTATCGCCCGGGCGCTGGTGAGAAAGCCGGCTATTCTGATACTTGATGACAGTACGAGTGCACTGGATGCTGTGACAGAGGGGCTGCTGCTGGAGGAGCTGGAGCGAATGTCCTGCACCACGGTGCTGATTACCCAGAAGATCAGCTCGACGGAATCAGCTGACCTGATTTTGCTGCTGGATGAAGGCCGTCTAATTGCCAAGGGTACGCATCAGGACCTGATGAAATCCGCACCATTGTACCGGAAAATATATGAATCCCAGACAGGGGAGGAGGCGCAGCATGTTCAAAGCATTACTTGAGCCTTTCCGCCATCCCAAGCTTGAGCTGGGGACCGGAGGCGGACGGGATACAGCTCCGGCTGTTAACCGTAAACCGAAGGCAAAACCCAAGAACTGGTCCGGGACACTGAGACGGATCTGGAGCTACCTGGCCAAACGCAAAGCTAAGCTGACTCTTGTGCTGCTGATGGTTCTGCTCAGCTCCGGCCTGGCACTGCTGGGACCTTATCTCATCAGCCGGGCAGTGGACCATTATCTTGAGGGGGACGGGGGCAAAACCTGGGGGATGTTCCTGATCATGCTTGCCCTCGTCTATCTGTTCACTTCACTGACTACCTGGCTGCAGAATATATGGATGATTGAGGTAGCCCAGGAAACGGTATACCGGATGCGCACCGATTTGTTCTCCTATCTGCACCGGTTGCCGATTTCGTTCTTTAACCGCAGGCAGCAGGGCGAAATTATGAGCCGCCTGACCAATGACATTGAGAACGTCAGCTCGACGCTGAACAGCTCGGCGATCCAGATTTTTTCCAGTGTGCTGACACTGGTCGGTACGCTCGGGGTCATGCTGTGGCTGAGTCCTCTGCTTACGCTTTTGACGTTCATCGTGGTTCCGCTGATGTTCCTGGGCATGCGCTGGATTACGCGGCGGACAGGCCCGCTGTTCAAGGAGCGGCAGCGCAATATGGGCGATATGAACGGTTACATTGAAGAGACCTTGTCGGGCCAGCGGATCATTAAGGCGTTTTCACAGGAGGAAAGGGTAATCTCCGGCTTCCGTGAGCGCAATACGCGGATTATGCTGTCCGGATTCTGGGCGCAGACGATCTCCGGCATGATTCCCAAACTGATGAATGGGCTGAACAATCTGAGCTTTGCCATTGTCGCCGGGATCGGCGGTCTGCTGGCAATCCGCGGGTTGGTCACGGTCGGTATTATTATCGCTTTTGTGGAATATACGCGCCAGTTCACGCGCCCGCTTAATGATCTGGCCAACCAGTGGAATACTATGCTGTCGGCGATTGCCGGCGCGGAGCGGGTGTTTGAGGTAATGGATGAAGAGACGGAAGCGCGGGACGAAGGCGCAGCAATCACCCTGGATCAGGTGGATGGTGCGGTTACGTTCAAGAATGTATCTTTCTCCTACGACGGGGGAGAAGATACGCTGTATGATATCAGCTTTGAGGCCAAGCCGGGTGAAATGATTGCGCTTGTCGGGCCGACTGGGGCAGGCAAGACGACGCTGATCGGCCTGCTGTCCCGGTTCTATGATCCGAGCAAGGGCAGTATTACGCTGGACGGAAGGGATTTATCCTCCGTCCGCCGGGAAAGCCTGCGGAGCCATATGGCTTTTGTGCTGCAGGATACCTTCCTGTTCAAAGGAACGATCCGTGACAATATCCGCTACGGCCGGCTGGATGCCACCGACGCGGAGGTGGAAGAGGCGGCCAAGCTCGCCAACGCCCATTCGTTCATTGTACGGATGCGCGGAGGCTATGACCGGATGCTGTCCGTAGACGGCAGCGGCATCAGCCAGGGGCAGAAGCAGCTGCTGGCGATTGCGCGGGCGATACTCGCCAATCCTTCGATGCTGGTGCTGGATGAAGCGACAAGCAGCATCGATACAGTCACCGAAATCAAGATCCAGGAGGGTCTGCAGGCCTTGATGAAGGGGCGGACCAGCTTCGTCATTGCCCACCGGCTCGGCACCATCCGCGCCGCGGACCGCATTCTCGTGCTTCAGGACGGCCGCCTGCTGCAGCAGGGCTCACATGATGAGCTGCTGCGCCAGGGCGGGCTGTACAGCGAGCTTGTGCATGGCGCGCGCAAGGCGGCGCCGGGCGGGGCTTAGGGCAGGACGGTATTAGACTGGTACCGGAAATCCAAGTTGTTTATGACTTGGATTTCTTTTTGTTATGGCATAAGTCAGTGGAGTGTGTGAACCGCGCAAAAACACGGCTATGCGGGTGGACAGAGTGTTGAGAAACCCAGCTCTTTTAAGGGTCTTGGGTTTCTTTGCTGTGTTTCCATGTCTGCGGACGCTGCACCCGTTATCTGTCTCCTCCTCTTTCGTACGCTAACGGACACTGCGTCCGTTATTTGCTGAAAATCGCCCCGTTTCCATGGCTAACGGACCGTTGTTCCTTTATTCTGCTAAATGATGAGTAAAATAAGCCCTTTCGGATGAAATAACGGATCTAGGGTCCGTTAGCTTTCCCATACACACCTCTAACGCAAAATAACGGATCTGGGGTCCGTTAGCATTAGCATTTCCAAGTCATTAATATGTCCTGGTGCGTATGAGGTGATGGGTTGGAGTCGGCAATCGTTAACGCGGTGTCGTATGAGATCCAAATCACATAAATAAGGTTGTCGTGACTTTCTCGACTGCCTTAACACCTGCTATGCGGGTAGGGGAACTAAGTAATGTACCCGGTTTTTCGAGTATAATGGTCTCGTTTCCGCTCGCAGTGGCCGAATGTACACGGTTTTTCGCATACAATGAGCCCGGCTCCCGTCACAGTGGCCCAATGTACTCGGTTTTTCGAGTATAATGGTCTCGTTTCTGCTCGTAGCGGTCGAATGTGCTCGGTTTTTCGAGTATAATGGTCTCGTTTCCGCTCGCAGCGGCCCAATGTACTCGGTTTTTCGCATACAATGAGCCCGGCTCCCGTCGCAGTGGCCGAATGTACTCGGTTTTTCGCATGCAATGGCTCGTTTCCCCTCGAAGTGGTCGAATATCCTCGGTTTTTCCCATAGCCGTTTATCTCCCCATTAAGGACTTAAAGCTCTTACGGTGTCTGTAATAATCCAGCAAACCTTTCAGGCCTGAACCGAGCGACACTAATCCGGCGAACATGAAGCCCCGGCTGCCGTAAATACTGTAAATGACCACTGAAGCAACGAACAGAATGACAGACACTGCTGTCAGCGATAAAGAGTCGGCCATTTTTCTTTTTTCACGGTCACGGTAGGATTCCTTGTCGGAAAAAATCGTTGTATTGCTGTTGCGGGCATCCGTGTAAAAGATATGCTTGGAGTACCCTTTATTCCTGGAAAGTACCGCCCATCCCGTCTCTTCAAACAATTCTATATACTCCTCGTAATCGTCTTTCTTATCAAAGGAACGGAAATCAATCTTATAGATCCGCAGCTTCTGCTCAGGGGACTGGACCGCTTCAAACACATAACGGCAGGCATCAATGTTCTCATTGTCATACTCTCTTAGGATCCAGCCTTCGCCGGCCATGGTTTGCAGCCACTGCTCCTCTTCGCTAAAATTGGTGAATTTTTTATTGATCTTTTTAAGTTCCGTGCTTGTGCTCTTCATAGGTTAGTTCTTCCCTTCCTGCATAATTATTCCGGTCATTTGCACCATCCGCTGGAACCTGCGGAATTCTGCAAGCAGCACTTCTTTTCCCTGGTCCGTGAGGGCGTAGGTTTTCTTTTTGCGGCTGTCTGACTCCTGCTTCACAGCTTCAATCAGCTTCTGCTTTTCAAGATTGTTGAGGACACCATACAGCGTTCCCGGAGATATGACAAAATCGCCTCCGCTTACGCTTTCCAGGCTTTTGATGATGCCGTATCCGTGCAGGGGTTCATGATAAAGTGCCAACAGTACCAAATAAGTGGATTCTGACAAAGGATTCACTGTTTATCCCCATTCCCTATATAATGACACTCGATATATCGATGGACATAGTATATTATCCGATATATCGGGTGTCAAGGTATCAGCTGTCCGTAAAAAAGAAAAAGGCAATTCCGGATGTAACCGGAACTGCCTGGTTTATTTTATGAATTGCTTTCTGCAGCGGGAGGCTGCTGGGATTTTTGTTTTTCCCTGAACCTTGGGCCAACATAATTCTTTTTGCGGTCACGGGTCAGTATCCAGCCTCCGAGAAAGCTCATTCCTGCCGCGAACAGCAGCAGCCCGCCGCCGAAATGCAGCCAGGCAAAATCCGGAGTTGTCGTCTCATCCCCGTGCATGGAGATATAGTTAAAGATATCGTCCTTCATCATGAGGAAGCCTGTCATGGCCAGCAGGCCGGGAATAACCAGTATAAGGATGGCAATGAAGCGTGAAATCAGCAGTTTCATAAGTATCCCATCTCCCCATAAGCCCAGTGGATTCACTCCTATGATAACGCTTTAATGGTTAAAAGTCTATGTATACATGACGTTTATAAGTTTTGTATTAGGCTGAAAAGGGAGTACAATGTAGTAGGTTATGCTGAACTTTTGAGACAATAGTGGGAGGATACATATATGACAATTTCCTGTGACGTGGCCATATTGGGCGGAGGTACCGGCGGCTATGTGGCGGCCATCCGCGCTGCCCAGCTGGGAAAGTCCGTCGTCGTCATTGAAATGGACAAACTGGGCGGGACCTGTCTGCACCGCGGCTGTATTCCAAGCAAATCGCTGCTGCGCAGTGCAGAGGTATACGCTGAAATAAATGAGAGTGAAAGCTACGGAATCGAGACCACCGGCGTGAAGCTGGTTTTCCCTAAAGTGCAGCGCCGGAAGGAAGCTGTGGTTGAGCAGCTGCATCAGGGGGTGCAGTTTTTGATGCGCAAAAACAAGATTCAGGTCATCAAAGGCAAGGGGCGGATTATCGGCCCGTCCATCTTCTCCCCGCGCAGCGGTGCGGTGGCGGTAGAACTGGAAGACGGCGAAATGGAGACGGTAGTCTCCACCAATCTGATCGTCGCTACGGGCTCAAGACCGCGGGTCCTGCCGGGGCTTGCTCCGGACGGGAAAGTCATTCTGAGCAGTGAAGAGGCGCTTACCCTGGAAGAACTGCCTGCTTCAATGATCATTGTCGGCGGCGGAGTTATCGGTGTCGAGTGGGCCTCGATGCTGGTTGATTTCGGTGTGCAGGTCACTGTGGTAGAGGCCGCTGGCCAGCTGCTGCCGCAGGAAGACGAAGAGATTGCCAGGGAGCTTCAGCGCCTGCTCAAGAAACGCGGTGTCAAGGTATTAACAGACACTACCGTTGATGCAGAGACTTGTGTGGTAACAGAGAGCGGAATAACCATTGAAGCGCGCAAAGGAGAGCAGAGCCAGAGCCTGTCCGCTGAGAAGCTGCTGGTCTCGGTAGGCAGAGCAGCCAACATCCAGAATATCGGGCTGGAGAATACCGACATCCGTTTTGACCGGGGGGTTATTGAGGTCAACGCCAACATGCAGACCAATGAGCCGCATATCTATGCGATCGGCGACTGTATCGGCGGATTGCAGCTTGCTCATGCCGCCAGCCACGAGGGTATCCGTGCGGTCGATCATCTGTCCGGCAGCAAGCTGCATCCGTATCATACCCACATGGTGCCGCGCTGTGTTTACACCCGTCCGGAGGTAGCAAGTGTAGGTTATACGGAGAAGGAAGCCAAAAACCTGGGGCATGACGTGGTTACCGGTAAATTTCCGTTCTCCGCCATCGGCAAAGCGATTGTCCACGGCATGAAGGACGGCTTCGTCAAAGTTGTTGCCGACCGCACCAGCGGTGATCTCCTGGGCGTGCAAATGATCGGGCCGCATGTTACGGATCTGATCGGGGAAGCGGCGCTCGCCCAGCTTCTGGATGCAACCCCTTGGGAAATCGGGGAAGCAGTCCATGCCCACCCGACACTCTCGGAGATTATCGGGGAAGCGATGCTTGCGGTGGATGGCAGAGCAACCGGTATATAAAATAACAATCGGGGTCCCAAGACAATGCCGGATGGTGCTTAAGACGGAATTATACGTCGAAATAGCTTCCTGCCGGCTTTTCTTGACTTTTCTTTTTGCCCCGAAAGGGATTATAATGAATGCAGGTTTAGTCTTAGTACCTGGTTATAAGATCAGGGCATAGATGGTTATAAATAATGTTTTTAGGAGGTACCAGAATGGATTCCCAAGGTACTGTAGAAACGGCTAACAGACATAAGCAGCTTGGACTCAGCGACGGCCAGGTCATTGATATGTACAAATATATGCTGATGGGGCGGAAATACGATGAGCGCAGTCTGCTGCTGCAGCGTGCCGGCAAAATCAATTTCCATGTCTCCGGGATCGGCCAGGAAGCGGCGCAGGTTGCCGCAGCGTTTGCACTGGACCGCGAGCAAGATTATTTTTTACCGTATTACCGTGATTATGCGTTTGTGTTGTCTGTCGGGATGACGATGCGGGAGCTGATGCTGTCCGTGTTCGCGAAGGCTGAGGACCCGAACAGCGGCGGCCGCCAGATGCCGGGCCATTTCGGCAGCAAACGGCTGCGGATTGTTACGGGCTCAAGTCCGGTGACGACGCAGGTTCCGCATGCGGTGGGCTTTGCGCTGGCCGCCAAAATGCAGAAGAAAAAGTTTGTCTCCTTCGTAACCTTCGGGGAAGGCTCCAGCAACCAGGGGGATTTTCACGAGGCATGTAACTTTGCAGGGGTGAATAAGCTGCCGGTTATAATTTTTTGCCAGAATAACCAGTATGCGATTTCTGTTCCGGTCCACAAGCAGCTGGCCGGCAAAGTCAGCGACCGTGCGCTTGGCTACGGCTTCCCCGGTCTCCGCGTAGACGGCAATAATCCGCTGGAAGTGTATGCGGCAGTGAAGGAAGCACGCGAGCGGGCTCTCAGGGGTGAGGGGCCGACGCTGATTGAAGCGATGATGTACCGCCTGTCCCCGCACTCCACCTCGGACAATGATCTGGCTTACCGGACCAAGGAAGAGGTTGACGAGAACTGGGCCAAGGACGGCGTTGCCGCTTTCCGCAAGTATCTGACCGGACTGGGCCTGTGGAGTGATGAGCAGGAGCGTGATCTGGCAGCAAGCATTAACCTGGAATTAAAAGAGGCTATTGAATACGCCGAAAATGCGCCGTTCCCGAAACCGGAAGATACGCTGCTGCATGTGTACAGCGATCCTGGCCTTGAAGGAGGAGCATAAATTATGGCGATGATGGAATATATCGATGCCATCCGGCTGGCGATGAAGGAAGAGATGGAGCGGGACGAATCGGTGTTCGTGCTCGGCGAAGATGTCGGTGTGAAGGGCGGCGTATTCACGACCACCAAGGGACTGCAGGAGCAGTTCGGGGAAGAGCGCGTGATGGATACACCGCTGGCAGAATCAGCGATTGCCGGTGTGGCGATCGGAGCGGCGATGTACGGCATGAAGCCGATCGCGGAGATGCAGTATTCGGATTTCATGCTTCCGGCAACGAACCAGATTATCAGTGAAGCGGCCAAAATCCGCTACCGCTCCAACAACGACTGGGACTGTCCTGTCGTCATCCGTGCACCGATCGGCGGCGGGATTTTCGGCGGATTGTACCACTCCCAGTGTCCGGAATCGATTTTCTTCGGAACGCCGGGCCTGAAGATCGTAGCGCCGTATTCGGCTGCTGATGCCAAAGGCCTGCTGAAGGCTGCGGTGCGCGATCCCGATCCGGTCCTGTTCTTCGAGAACAAGAAATGCTACAAGCTGATCAAGGAAGATGTGCCGGAAGGCGATTATATCGTGCCGATCGGTGAAGCGAACCTGCTGCGTGAAGGCAGTGATATCACGGTAATCGGGTACAGCCTGCCGCTGCATTTTGCGATGCAGGCAGCGGAGGAACTGGAGAACGAGCATGGAATTTCCGCTCATATCCTGGATCTGCGCACGCTGCAGCCGCTGGACCGTGAAGCGATCATCGCTGCCGCCCGCAAGACAGGTAAGGTGCTGATTGTCCATGAGGACAACAAGACCGGCGGAATCGGCGGCGAAGTCGCTGCCATTATTGCCGAGCACTGCCTGTTCGAGCTGGACGCGCCGATTTTCCGGCTCTGCGGACCGGATGTGCCGGCCATGCCGATCAGCCCGCCGATGGAGAAATTTTTCATGCTGAGCAAGGATAAAGTGAAGGCGGAAATGCTCCGGCTGGCAGAATATTAAATTGATTTTGATGAGCGCATGATTTTGGTGCGAGTATTGTACGAAGCTTATTCAGGAGAGCAGCACTCACAATACTAAGTAGATGCTTCCGGAGCGAGTTGGTACGAAGTTATACAGTAAGCCATTGCTTACAAAACTTTAAGGAGTGACAATATGTCTGACAATACTAAGCTGACGGACGTAATAATGCCGCAGCTGGCAGAATCACTGGTATCGGCAACGATCGGCAAATGGCTGAAGCAGCCGGGCGATCAGGTAGAGCAATACGAACCGATCTGTGACCTGATCACAGATAAAGTAAATGCGGAGCTGCCGTCCACCGTGGACGGCACGCTGGTGGAGCTGCTTGCGGAGGAGGGCCAGGTTGTCAGCGTCGGCGAGGTGATCGCCCGCATTGCAGTGGCCGCTCCGGCTTCGGCAGCACCTGCCGCATCTGCGGCGCCTGCAGCTCCTTCTGCCGGCAATGCTGCGCCTGCCGCCTCCGGCGCTCCTGCCTCCGGCAGACCGCCAGTGCCTGCGGCAGCAGCCTTTGACGGGAATGCGCCGATGCGCTCCCGTTATTCACCTGCTGTGCAGACCCTGGCGGCAGAGCACGGGCTGGATCTGACGCAGGTGCCGGGCACAGGGCTCGGCGGACGCATCACACGCAAGGATGTGCTGGCGTTCCTGGAAAGCGGCGGTGCCGTGCAGCAGCCTCAGGCAGCCCAGCATGCACCTGCCAGCCGGCAGGTGCCGGAACCGCAGCAGCAGCCGGTGCTGCAGGCCGTTCAGGAAGAAGTACAGGAGGCTCTGCCGCCTGTACGCCATTCCGGCCTGCACCTGAGCGAATCCCCGCGCATCCCGACGATCGAAGTGGAAGGCGGCCGCGGCAGCAGCTCGGAGTATCTGATCGATGTGACGCCGATCCGCAACACGATTGCGACCAGAATGCGCCAGAGCGTATCGGAAATCCCGCATGCCTGGACCATGATCGAGGTCGACGTGACCAATCTCGTCGTGCTCCGCAACAAGCTCAAGGAGGAGTTCAAACGTAAGGAAGGCATTAATCTGACGTATCTGGCCTTTATGATGAAGGCTGTGGTCAGTGCGATCAAGGATTATCCGATCATGAACTCCGTCTGGGCCGTGGACAAAATTATCGTCAAACGCGACATTAACATCGCGCTGGCGGTAGGCACAGAAGATTCGGTTATGACGCCGGTTATCAAGAAGGCTGACCAGAAGAATATCGCCGGACTGGCCCGGGAGATCGACGAGCTGGCCCAGAAGACCCGCGAAGGCAAGCTGCGCCTTGACGATATGCAGGGCGGCACCTTTACGGTCAACAACACCGGTTCGTTCGGCTCGATCCTGTCCTATCCGATCATCAACTACCCGCAGGCGGCCATTCTGACCTTTGAATCCATCGTCAAAAAGCCTGTCGTCATCAACGACATGATTGCTGTCCGCTCAATGGCCAATATCTGCCTGTCACTGGATCACCGGATTCTGGACGGCGTAATCTGCGGACGGTTCCTGCAGCGTGTCAAGGACAACATGGAAGCCTACACTCCGGATACCAAGCTGTATTAAGCACTGCTAAGCCAGCACAGGACTGTATTGTGGACTTTCGACTTTTAATCCAAAGGGGACCTGATGTCATGAACATGCCGGAATTTGCAAAGCTGGAAATTTCATACCACCCCCTGATGGAATACGGTGCGGCGTGGGAGCTGCAGAAGGAAAGGGTTCAGGCCATTGATGCCGGAACCGCATCGGAAAAGCTTATTCTTTTGCAGCATCCGCCCACCTATACTATCGGATCACAGCATCACCCTGAACATCTTCTCCTCAGCAGCGAGCAGCTCCAGGAACAGGGCATTGCCCTGTTTGAAATTGACCGGGGAGGAGATATTACATATCATGGCCCGGGACAGCTGGTCGGTTATCCGCTCATTAAGCTCGGCGAGCACGGCCGGGTCGACCTGCACGGCTATCTCCGCACGCTGGAGTCCGTCATTATTGACTACCTGGCATCCCATGGAATTGAAGGAACACGTAAGCCGGAGTATACCGGAGTATGGGTCGGCGATGAGAAAATTTGCGCAATCGGCGTCAAGTTTAACAAGAGCAAGCACCGCAGAGGGTTCATTACCAGCCATGGCTTTGCTTTTAATGTTACGGAAGGGATTGGCCGCAGCGGCTTCTCGGGAATTATTCCATGCGGGATTGCCCAGTACGGAGTCACTTCGCTGGAAGAGTGCACAGGCCGCTCTTTTGATGTGGCTGAGGTTGCCGGAGAGTTAGTTCCTTATTTTTTGCGGCATTTCGGGTATGAGGGGAGTTGTGCTCCGGAGTACGCCAAATAACGCCAGGGAAATCTCCCTGACGTTATTAATAACGACCCGAGGCTGCGTATGATTAACCGGCCAAAAAGGGCTCGGCCACAAGCAGCAGGGTAGAGGCAATCATCGCGATGAGCATGATGTAAATGACGATTTTGAACCATTTTTGACGTTGCATGTGTGACTCCTTTGGAATTAGTTTAAGTTAAAAGGTATAGATGTTAAGCGTATTACGACTATTGTAACGTATCTGTGAAAGAGAGGGAAGTCCGATGATAGCAAAGGACCGTTTGATCGAAGAATTCATGGAGCTTGTCCGTGTAGACAGTGAGACAGGAAATGAACGGCAGATTGCGGATGTGCTCATTAAGAAATTCAGCGAACTTGGCCTTACGGCGGTCGAAGATGATTCCATGGAACGTACCGGACACGGAGCCGGTAATTTGTTCGTAACCTGGCCTGCCGAGAACGGCGGAGCTGCACCCAAGCTGCTGTTCACCTGCCATATGGACACCGTGGTGCCCGGACAGAACATCAAGCCATCACTCGGGGAAGACGGGTGGATTACCAGTGACGGCAGTACCATTCTTGGTGCAGATGACAAAGCGGGACTCGCTGCATTGTTCGAAGCAATCCGTGTGATCCAGGAGCAGAAGCTTCCGCACGGCCAAATCCAGTTCGTGATTACAGCGGGTGAGGAATCCGGTCTGCTTGGCGCACGTGCCATGGACCCGGGCCATCTGGACGCGGACCTGGGCTTTGCCCTGGATTCCAACGGCGAGATTGGGGCGATTGCCGTAGCCGCACCGACACAGGCGAGAATCACCATGCAGATTTTCGGCAAATCCGCCCATGCCGGTGTGAACCCTGAGGATGGCATCAGCGCCATTCAGGTGGCCAGCAAAGCCATTTCCGCCATGAAGCTGGGCCGCATCGACAACGAGACCACCGCTAACATCGGCAAGTTCGCGGGCGGCGGCCCGACGAATGTCGTCTGTGATCATGTACAGCTGGATGCCGAAGCACGCAGTATTGTACAGGAGAAGGTGAGTCTGCAGATTGAATCCATGCGTGAAGCACTGGAGACAACCGTACGCGAATACGGCGCGGAGAGTGAATTCCGCAGTGAGATCATCTATCCGGCATTCAGCTTCAACGAACATGATCCTGTTGTACAGCTCGCGGACCGTGCCATCACTTCCCTGGGCCTGAAGACCCGTCTGTTCCATTCCGGCGGAGGCAGCGATGCCAATGTATTCAACGGCCTGAAGGTTCCGACAGTGAACCTGGCGATCGGTTATGAGCATATCCATACGACGCAGGAGCGGATCAGAGCCGAGGATATCGTCAAAGCAGCCGAGCTGGTTGTTGCTATTGTACAAGAAAGTGTAAAAGGCTAAGCAGGTACAGTTACTGCACTTGCATGAACCGAAGGAAGGAGCTGTTACCTGGGGATACCCCGGGAACAGCTCCTTATGTTTAGTTATATACGCTTACTGTTAACAGGCTTTATGCTCATTCACATGTGAATCGGCATGCAGCCGCAGAATGTAGGCCAGTGGCATATCACGTCCATACTGCCGGGTCCACCTGGAGAGCACCTCTTTAATCTGCTCCGGTGTACCAACCATAGTGACCGCAGCTTTGCTTGTACGGATAAGGATATCGTTCATGCCTGCATTCCTTCTTTCCCCTTAAGTTTGCTATAATACACCCTATGCAGATCTGAGCTAAAGGAGACCATAAACTATGAAAAAAAATGAAACTCACAGCAATCCGGCGCTGGATGAAGAGACTTTGTCCACGAAGCCTATTTTCGAAGGCAAAATCATATCTTTGCAGGTAGATACCGTAAAGCTTCCTGACGGCAAGACAGCCACCCGCGAGGTCGTCACTCATCCGGGAGCCGTAGCAGTACTGGCCCTGAATAAAGGGAAAATGCTCGTAGTCGAGCAGTACCGGCAGCCGATGCACCGGACAGAAGTGGAAATCCCTGCCGGCAAGCTCGATCCGGGGGAAGATCCGCTTGTTGCCGCCGGACGCGAGCTGCAGGAGGAGACGGGTTATCACAGCGGAGATCTGAAGCTGCTGAAATCGTTCTATACTTCCCCTGGTTTTGCCGATGAGATTATCCATCTGTATGTAACCGACAATGCGCAAGCTGGCGATATGGCTCTGGATGAAGATGAGTTCCTGGAGGTTTCCGAGCTTACGCTGGAGGAAGCATACCAGTACATTGCAGACGGACGGATTGCCGATGCCAAAACGATGATGGCGGTGTACGCATGGCATCTCTACACGCTGACGGGACAATGGCACTGACACCGGAGTTACAGGGCTACTATTGTGATCTGCATGTGCATATCGGCCGCACGTCAGCAGGACAGGCCGTCAAAATCAGCGGCAGCCGCAATCTCACCTTTGCCGGAATTGCCAAGGAAGCGGCTGAACGCAAAGGAATTGAGCTGATCGGCATCATCGACAGCCATTCGCCGGGCGTGCTGCACGACATTCATCAGTCCCTGGAGTCCGGGGAAATGAGCGTTGCCGATGGCGGGGGGATCGCTTACAGGGGAACGACAATACTGCTGGGAAGTGAGATTGAGATCCGTGAACCCGGACATAAGGAATGCCATGTGCTGGCCTTTATGCCGGACCTTACGGCGATGGAAGACTTCAGCGGCTGGATGGGCAGGCATATGCGGAACATCAATCTCAGCTCCCAGCGCCTGTACGCCTCTTCCAGAGATCTGCAGGACGAGATTTACGGGCGCGGCGGCATTCTGATACCGGCTCATATTTTTACACCGCATAAGGGCCTGTACGGCTGTGCTGCTGAGCGGATGGCAGAGCTGTTTGACCTGGAGCGGATTGCGGCAGTGGAGCTGGGGCTCAGTGCGGATTCAGAGATGGCCGGATATATTTCCGAGCTGGACGGGTACTCTTTTGTGACCAATTCAGATGCTCATTCCTTGGGAAAAATAGGCCGCGAATACAATCTCATCGAACTCGCCGGGCCTTCATTCAAAGAGCTGCGTATGGCGCTGGAACGGAAGGATGGGCGGCGGGTCAGCGCTAACTTCGGGCTGAATCCCCGTCTCGGCAAATACCACCGGACCTATTGTGCCGCCTGCGGCAGCATCATTGACGAAGCCTATGCGACCTCGGAGCGCTGTCCGTATTGCGGCAGCCAGAAGCTTGTTAAAGGCGTGTTCGACCGGATTCTCGACATCGCCGACAGGGAGACACCTGTCATCCCGGACTACCGCCCGCCGTACCACTACCAGGTGCCGCTTGAGTTCATACCCGGGCTGGGAAAGGCGAAGATGAATGCGCTGCTGCAGGCTTTTGGCACAGAAATGAATATTCTGCACAGGGCCGCTGAAGCAGACCTTGCCGCTGTAGCCGGAGCGGAGCTAGCCGGACAAATCGTGCTGGCACGCACCGGTAAGCTTTCGCTGTCTGCGGGCGGCGGCGGAACCTACGGCAAAGTAATGAAGCAGGACAAGCTGTAAGCTGCAGCAGGCTGAAGGATTTGCTGGACAAGTCATACCGCGGGACATCTCCTCATATGGTGTAACATATGACCGGAAAGGAGCACGTCCCGATGCGCAGCTTAAGGCAGATGATGAAGGAACAGACGCCTCTTTATATTTTTGTCGCGGTATTATTTCTGGTAGGGGTTGTGTTCGGGGCGCTGATTGTCAGTGCGCTTACACTGGACCAGCAGCAGGAGCTGGGGGATTATTTGGGCAACTTCTTCGTGACGGTTGATCAGCAGGGGCTGCCCGCCGCACCGGATTCCTTCTGGAGCATTGCCGCGCTGAATCTGAAGTGGGTAGGTCTGATCTGGATTCTCGGACTGTCTGTCATCGGGCTGCCCGGTATTCTGATTCTGGATTTTCTGAAAGGTGTGCTGATCGGGTTCACCGTCGGCTGTCTGGTCAGTGAATATTCCTGGCACGGCATGCTGTTCGCCCTGGTCTCAGTTGCCCCGCACAATCTCGTGCTGATCCCCGTGCTCCTTGTATGCAGCGCATCGGCGATCGCATTCTCCCTGCTGATGATCCGCAGCCGTGTGCTGGGCCAGCGGCGTACGCCGGTGACAAGGCCTTTTGCGATGTACACACTTCTCTCCGTCGGGATGGCGCTGCTGGTGCTGGGGATATCGGGTTTTGAGGCGTGGGTGACGCCGACCATGATGAGATGGGTGACCCCAATGCTGGTATTTGCAGGGTAACACCTTAACAGACACCAACCCCTTAAGCAAACCTTTATCTGAAATTCATCCTGTTTTAAGCTTGGAGCTCTATAGTAGTCACATGACCCCCTTACAATAGACCTTGACCCTCGCAGAAGCAGCGCAGGGTCACTTTTTTTGGGGACAAACCTTGATTGTCTGAAGTTGGAATCGCCCTGATACGTTGCCGGAGCCGCTATTATTCAATGAATCCGCTGGAAGGTTGCATTGGATAGACGGAGGTTGTTCTTACCTATCACGTTCAGTTGTCCTTAACGGACCGTAGATCCGTTATTTTCCCGAAAAATGTACACTTCAGCAGGCTAACGGACCACAGGTCTCTTATTTCATCGTTAACAGGCTTTTTCATAGTGGAATTCCCTGCATAACGGAACTGTGGTCCGTCAGCTGTCCGGAACATAGGTTTTTGGAGGAAATAAGGGACCCTGGGTCCGTTAGGGTAAAGCTGCTGTTCCTGTCAAATGGCCGGGTAGCGTGTCCGATAAGATTTTGTCACTCTAATGCCGCCTTAAGCGTTAAGCATGAGGAAAAATACTCAAGTAGCGTACACCTGCATACAGCATGTCTCCTGGTGCAGGACACTAAAACCGTTTGACTTCTCAAAGGGACTCCCCCTATAATGTAAGAAGTGGTTTTGTGCCCGGTGCGGTAATTTTCCAAGGGGGAGGGAGACAGGTGGAAGCCCGGATAGACAAGATAAAGCAACAGCTACAATCCCAAGGATATAAGCTTACACCCCAACGGGAAGCGACCTTAAGAGTGCTGCTGGAGAACGAAGACGATCATTTAAGCGCTGAAGATGTATTTATGCTTGTAAAAGAGAAGGCTCCAGAGATCGGTCTCGCCACCGTATATCGTACCCTCGAACTGCTCAGCGAGCTTCATGTGGTAGAGAAGATTAACTTTGGAGACGGCGTTGCCCGCTATGATTTGCGGACAGATACGGCCAAGCATCATCACCATCATCTGATTTGTGTGCAATGCGGCACCATGGATGAGATTCGTGAAGACTGGCTCGGGCCGCTGGAAGAACGTCTTGAACAAGAGTTTAATTTTACGGTGCTTGATCATAGACTTGATTTTCACGGGATCTGCTATCGCTGCAAGGATAAGAACACGGCAGAAGGCGGTACGCCCGAATAGCTTATAGATGAATTAGTTGAGGAATTACCGCACAAGCTCTCCCCGGTATGCTGCCGGAGGGAGCTTTTTAAATGATTTTTGCAGGCTGGATACATAACATGGATACCTTGTGCATAAAGTGAAGGACGAGTCAGCGCGGGATGGACTGCGCTTTCGAAGCGAGTTTTGTACGAAGCAGCCCATAGCTGCTGATGCTCCCAAAACTGAGTGTATGCTTTCGAAGCAAGTTTTGTACGAAGCAGCCCATAGCTGCTGATGCTCCCAAAACTTTCAGGAGGTATCCAAATGATTATCTCTGTGCCGAAAACGGTGCGCCGGTTGTATTTTATGACACTGATGGTAGCGGTAAGCTGCTTCCTTTATTATGCCCTGAGCTGGGTTAGCAGCTGGGTCAGTCCGATTGATAATTATGAAATTCCGGAAGGAACAGCCGTCAGGGCATTTCAGGAAAGTCCGCCGGGCGGCGGGGGGCTGAATACCGGAGAGCGGCTCCGGCTCTACTATTGGTATGGCGAGTGATTGCTCTCTATAGTTAACGCAAAAGCAGGAAGAAGGTAGAAGCTTGTCGAAACAAGCTAAGGAGGGGCAGGCACAGCAGGTGCCGTGTACCCGGTTATAATACCCTTATGTCTATGTGCTGCAATGCGCTGACAGCAGCCTTGAGCAGACAGGAGCGTGAATGAAATGAAGTCACACTTGCAGCCTTTTATGCAGTATCTGACCGTAGACAAAGGATTGTCTTCGAGTACGCTGGAATCCTACGGACGTGATGTAACACAGTTTCTGGAGTTTGCCGAAGAACGGGGGGCAGCTTCACTGGAGGATATCCGGAGAACCCATATTGTCCAGTATCTCGCCAGCCTGCGGGGTGCAGGACGGGCGACGGCTACTGTGAACAGAAATACGGTGTCACTCCGGGCTTTTTTTCACTATCTGCTGAGAGAACGTCTGATAATGCAGGACCCGACACTGGATATGGAAATGATCAAACCCAGCAAAAAACCGCCGATGATCCTCACCATCGAAGAGATTGAGCGGCTGCTGGCAGCCCCGGATGAAGGAACTCCCCAGGGTTCGCGGGACAAGGCAATGCTGGAGCTGCTGTATGCAACCGGCATCCGGGTCTCCGAGCTGATCTCGCTTAATGTGGAGGATGTGCAGACAGAGCTGAAGTACGCCCGCTGCACAGGAGCCTCGGGGAAGGAGCGGGTGGTACCGATCGGAGCCATTGCCGCCGGGAGTGTAGCCGTGTACACAGCCGGTATGCGGGACAAGCTGCTGCGGGGCAACCCCGATGAGCAGGCCCTGTTCCTGAACAGTTTGGGCGGACGCCTGACCCGGCAGGGCTTCTGGAAAATCATCAAAAAGTATGCCCGCGAAGCCAGCATTGAGCAGGATATCACACCGCACACGCTGAGACATTCTTTTGCCGCACATTTGCTGGAAGGCGGAGCGGATCTGCGTTCTGTACAGCAGATGCTTGGACATTCCGATATTTCCACGACGCAAATATACAGCGGGATTGCCCGCAGAAACATGAAGGAAGTCTATGAGAGCCATCATCCTCGGGCGAGATAAGGCCTGAAGTGATGACTGGAATAAGTGTAAATATTGCTGCTGAATAGTGCACTAACGTGTTAAAAAGATGCTTTTTGTGAGTAAGATAGTTATGATGGAAATATACTGAAAGGATCACCCGGACCCCTGCGGCCGGACAGGTTCTTTCGGAAGAAACGGGTACCTGGCCAGCGGCGCTGTCTGCTGCGGTCTTCGTGGGGAGATTCCTTCACGGGGAAGGTAGAGCCGTTTCTTCTTGTTTTGAAGAAGTTCCCTGAAGAGTATGTACATCAATGAAGGAGTGAAGACGGCAATGTCCTCTTTTAAACGAATCGGATTTATTGTACTAGATAGTGTAGGAATCGGCGAAGCGCCGGATGCTGAAGGATTTGGAGACAAGGGCGCCCATACGCTGGGCCATATTCTGGAGCGTGTGCCTGGCCTTAAGCTGCCGAACCTGCAGAAGCTCGGGCTTGCGAATATTGCTCCGCTGCCTCCGCTGGAAGCGGTGGAAGCCCCTGCCGGATATTATGGCAAAATGCAGGAGGTATCGGTCGGCAAGGATACGATGACCGGCCACTGGGAGCTGATGGGCCTGAAGATCGAGGTGCCGTTCAATGTGTATCCTGATGGATTCCCCGCTGAGCTGATCGAGAAATTTGAAGCGGCAACCGGCCGCAAGGTCATTGGCAACAAGCCGGCTTCCGGCACCGAGATTCTGGTTGAATACGGGGAAGAGCAGATGAAAACAGGTGCATGGATTGTCTACACCTCTGCGGACAGTGTATTCCAGCTTGCAGCACATGAAGATGTTATTCCACTGGAAGAGCTGTACAGCGCCTGCAAAATCGCCCGTGAGCTCACAATGGCTCCGGAGTTCTCTGTCGGACGCGTCATCGCCCGTCCTTATGTCGGTGAACCGGGCAGCTTCGTCCGCACACCGAACCGCCACGATTATGCAGTGAAGCCGCCGGAGCCGACGGTGATGAACGCACTGCAGGACATCGGCAAGGATGTCATCGCAGTGGGCAAGATCAATGATATCTTTACAGGTGAAGGGGTAACAGCAAGCTACCCGACCAAGAGCAATGAACATGGTATCCAGCTTACGATCGACGAGCTGCGCAAGCCGTTTGACGGCTTCCTGTTCACCAATCTTGTAGACTTTGACTCGCTGTACGGCCACCGCCGGGATCCGGAAGGATACGGCCGTGCCCTTGAAGTCTTTGACCAGGCGGTGCCTGAGCTGCTCTCAACTCTAAGCGAAGATGATCTGCTCATCATCTCTGCCGACCACGGTAATGACCCGATCCACAGCGGAACGGATCATACACGTGAATATGTGCCGCTGCTGGTCTACAGCCCGCGCTTCAAGAATCCGGGCAGCCTCGGCATCCGTCAGACCTTCTCGGATGTGGCAGCAACGATCGCCGAGAACTTCGGGGCAAAAGCGCCGCAGTACGGGACAAGCTTTTTGGCGGAACTTAAGTAAATACCCGTTATAAACCATAAGGACTAACCTCAAGGAGGCAACAATCATGGAAGCAGTAACGCAAAACAACATTCAGGAAGCAGCGGTATATATCAAGGATAAATGTACGGTGGCACCGGAAATCGGGCTGATTCTCGGCTCCGGTCTCGGTGTACTGGCAGATCTGATCACTGATGAAGTGGTTATCCCCTACAATGAGATTCCCCATTTCCCTGTATCCACAGTGGAAGGACATGAAGGCGAGCTTCTGATCGGCATGATCGAAGGCCGCCGAGTAGTGATGATGAAGGGCCGGTTCCACATGTACGAAGGCTACGGTCCGGAGACAACGGCATTCCCTGTACGGGTTATGAAGGAGCTGGGAGTAACCAGTCTGCTTGTAACCAATGCTGCGGGCGGAGTGAACACGGACTTTACGCCTGGCGATCTGATGCTGATTACCGACCACCTGAACCTGACCGGACGCAACCCGCTGATGGGACCTAACGATAATGCGCTTGGCGTACGTTTTCCGGACATGTCCACCGCGTACAGTCCGCGTCTGATCGCTGTGGCCAAAGAAGCTGCAGCAGAGCAGGGTTTTGAATTCAAGGAAGGTGTGTACGCCGGACTGCTCGGACCGAACTATGAAACACCTGCCGAAATCGTCATGCTGCGCCGCCAGGGTGCGGATGCGGTAGGAATGTCCACCGTATCGGAGACCATCGTGGCCCGTCATGCCGGAATTGAAGTGCTGGGTATTTCCTGCATCACCAACATGGCTGCCGGAATTCTGGAGCAGCCGCTGAACCATGCAGAGGTGATGGAGACAGCGGAACGTGTGCGTGAACGCTTCCTGAAGCTGGTTCTGGCATTCATTCCTAAGATGTAATCTCGGGTCTGAAGCGCCTGATTGTATAATATCAATCCACAATTTATATCCGGGAGGATCAACTTATGACACAAGCAACTATCCCTTATGGTACGCAGGTAAAAGAAGCGGCCGAATATATCAAATCCAGATTCGGACAATACTCCCCGAGCATCGGGCTGATTCTCGGTTCAGGCCTCGGCGATCTGGGCGATCAAATCGAAGATGCAGTCTATCTGCCGTATGAAGAAATCCCGCATTTCCCGCGTTCCACGGTGGAAGGCCATGCCGGCCGGTTCGTCATCGGCAAGCTGGAAGGCAAGGATGTCATGATTATGCAGGGCCGTTTCCACTATTATGAAGGCTATGAAATGCGCAAGGTAGTGCTGCCTGTATATGTAATGGCCAAGCTGGGCATCGGCACACTGGTCATCACCAACGCCGGCGGCGGTATGAACAGAGCGTTCAAAGCCGGTGACCTGATGCTGATTACCGACCACCTCAACATGACCGGTGACAACCCGCTGATCGGGCCGAATGATCCGGAGCTGGGGGTACGCTTCCCGGATATGTCCCGTGCCTATGATCCGAAGTATATTGAGCTTGCCAAGAAGCTTGCGCCTGAGGTGAAAGGTGTTGACGGCGAAGCGCTGGTGCTGCAGCAGGGTGTCTATGCCGGTATCAGCGGCCCTACTTATGAGACACCGGCCGAGCTCAAAATGCTCGCATACCTGGGCGGAGATGCTGTCGGCATGTCCACCGTACCGGAAGTCATTGTAGCCAGCCACAGCCAGCTGCGTGTGCTAGGCATCACCTGTATCACTGACATGGCGATCGGAGATGAGCTGGAGCCGCTGACCCATGAGCAGGTGGTAAAAGTCGCTAACCTGACCAAACCGAAATTTATCGGTCTTGTCCGTGCCTTTGTGCGTGAGGTGCAGGTATAATGCGTGCGGTTGACCTGATCCAGAAAAAACGGGACGGCGGAGAGCTGACCCGTGAAGAAATTGCCTTTCTGATCCAAGGATACAGCAAGGGTGAAATTCCGGATTATCAGATTTCGGCCTGGGCGATGGCTGTCTATTTCCGCGGAATGAACGCCCGTGAAACCGGCGATCTGACGCTGGAGATGGCGATGTCCGGAGACCAGGTGGATCTGAGCCCGATCGCCGGAATCAAAGTAGACAAGCATTCGACCGGCGGCGTAGGCGACAAAACAACAGTCGTTCTGGCACCGCTTGTCGCTTCGGCCGGCGTGCCGGTAGCCAAAATGTCCGGCCGCGGACTCGGACATACCGGCGGCACGCTGGACAAGCTGGAGTCCATCAGCGGATTCTCGGTAGAGATGAAGCGGGAGCAGTTCTTCAGCCAGGTCGGCGAGATCGGCGCGGCTGTTATCGGCCAGTCCGGCAACATTACTCCAGCCGACAAGAAGCTGTATGCACTGCGTGATGTAACAGCAACTGTGGAATCCATTCCGCTGATCGCCAGCTCCGTCATGAGCAAGAAAATTGCCGCCGGCGCTGACGCCATCGTGCTTGACGTCAAAACCGGCAGCGGCGCATTCATGAAAACGCTGGATGATTCGATCGCCCTGGCCCAGGCCATGGTCGATATCGGTACGCACCTTGGCCGCAATACGGTTGCGGTCATTAGCGATATGGATCAGCCGCTGGGCTACGGCATCGGTAATGCGCTGGAAATCAAGGAAGGCATCGAGACCCTGAAGGGCCACGGACCGAAGGATCTGCAGGAGGTCTGCCTGATTCTGGGCAGCCAGATGCTTGTGCTTGGCGGCAAGGCGAAGGACGAGGCCGAAGCGCGCGCCATTCTGCAGTCCCATATTGAGGACGGCAGCGCCCTTGACAAGTTCAAGCAGCTGGTCGCTGCACAGGGCGGAGATGTCTCCCAGGTCGAGGCGCCGGACACTCTTCCTTCCGCGCGGAAGTTCATTGAGGTCAAAGCGGCATCTGCCGGTTATATCGAGAGCATCCAGGCCGAAGAGATCGGCGTAGCTGCGATGCTGCTCGGCGCAGGCCGCGAGACCAAAGAATCGCTGATTGATCTGGCTGTCGGCATCCAGCTCTCCTTGAAGGTCGGGGACGCAGTATCTGCAGGCGATACGCTGGCAGTGCTGCATGTGAATGACGCCAGTGAGGGCAAGGTGCGTGAAGCTGAAGCCAAGGTGCTGGAAGCTTACCGCATCACCTCTAATCCTGTTCCTCCACAGCCTTTGGTATTTGCACTGGTGACCAAAGACGGGGTAACCCGGTATTAGGGAATCTTTTCAGAATAGACCCTGATATGTCTAATGCAGGGCCAACATTTCAGCTTAATTGAAAGCCGTAGGGAGCAAATAATGCTCCTTGCGGCTTTTATGCGTTTTTTAGCGCGAATCGGTGGTGTTTGATCTCCCGTATATGACCCCGGACACACTTGTGACGTAAGTCCCAATTTATTGTTGAAAATTGAATTATAAGGTTAATTCTCCTATACTTAAATATAAATTAAACTAGACTGGGAGGAGTTGGAAGATAAGTGGAAAAACGGCGTGAGCTGTGGATAGATGCAGCCAAAGGCTTCAGTATTGTTTTTGTAGTCATGGGACACTCCGGCGACGCGGTAGCGAATCATTATTTGTCCTGGTTCCGAATGCCCCTGTTCTTTCTGCTCAGCGGACTGGTTTTCAAACCGATTGACCCCGGGCGTTACGCCGGCTGGGCAGTGAAGAGGACGAAGGGGCTGATGACTCCCTATTTTGCCTACGGACTCCTCATTGCGGCTGTGCTGCTGCTGTTTAACCTCAATATCATGGGTTTTGCCGAAAATCTCGCGAGACTTCTTTATGGCGGCCTGTCGCTGACCGGACCTTATGGGGTATTCTGGTTCATTACCTGTCTCCTGTTTACGCAGCTCCTCTTCGGATTTATCGTCAGATATTCAAAAAGAACGCAATTCCTTCTAATTGCTTCCGCCTACGCCATATCCCACCTGATTTCCCTCACCTCCCTAAAACATTTCAATCTCCCCTGGAACATGGATGTTGCGCTGCTGGCCGTCACTTATTATGCGATCGGTTATTACGGGCGGACAATGATCCCTGCGCTGATCCGTACCCGCACTGCTCTGGCTGTATTGCTGCCGCTATGTGCTATTGTTTTTGCCATGGAATTTGCCGGTGTAATCAGCTATAGTCTCAACATGAAATATAAAGAATATGACGCAATTGTCCTTGATCTGGCAGTCCCGCTGCTGATTTCCCTGACGATCTGTACGGCTGTGTACCATCTTTCCAAGCTGCTCCCGCTGACATGGCTGGGGAATTTGGGACGCAACACGATTGCGGTCATGTACCTGCACTTGCCTGTGAATTACGCGTTAAAATATCTTCTCGGCGCAGATTACGGACTGCTGATGTTCACCGCTGCGGGCGTTGGCATACCGCTGTTGGCAGCTTTGTGGGCAAGCCGTTATCCGGCATTGTCCAGGCTGTATCTTGGACATGCGGGCGGACGCCGCCCGGCCGTGAACTATGGAGAACGTCTGCACTAGCAGCTCATATAGACAGCCGTAATCCGGGTCCCCGTTAAAGGAGCATTTACACCGTCCAGGGTAACTGCTCCTTACGGGGATTTTTGCGGTGTAATGGAATAATTTCCAGCCTTTCTGACGACACTGAAACACAGTACCTGTGAAATGAAGGTCTACGTTCAGGAGGGGAACATTTTGAGAAAATTGCGTTATTGGATGCTCGTGTTGTGTATTGCCGTTTCGGCTCTAGGATCGGCCGGGAGTGTATATGCGGAGGAAAAAGCCAAAGCAGGCACCGGCAGCAGCAATGCTCCGGCTGTGGACCTGGCGCCTAGTGCACGTTCCGCCATTTTGATGGATGCAGCCACCGGTACAGTCATTTATGAGAAAAACAGTCATGACAAGCTGCCGCCGGCCAGCATTACCAAAATTATGACCATGCTGCTCACCGTCGAGGCGCTTGACAAAGGAACTTTGAAATTGACCGATATGGTGCGGACGAGCGAGTATGCGGCTTCTATGGGCGGTTCGCAGATTTTTCTGGAGCCGGGTGAAGAAATGACGGTGGACGAAATGCTCAAAGGCATCGCGATGGCCTCAGGCAATGATGCTTCTGTAGCGATGGCGGAGAAAATTGCCGGCTCGGAGAGCGCTTTTGTCGACCTGATGAACAAAAAGGCGGAAGAGCTGGGGCTTAAGGACACGCATTTTGCCAACTGTAACGGCCTGCCGGCTAAGGATCACTACTCCTCCGCCCACGACATTGCCGTCATCAGCCGCGAGCTGCTGAAGCATGAACGGATTATTAAATATACCGGCTCCTACCAGGATTATTTGCGCAAGGATTCGGCCAAGCCGTTCTGGCTGGTGAACACGAATAAGCTGGTACGCTTTTACACAGGGGCTGACGGATTGAAGACAGGTTATACCTCTGAAGCGAAGTTCTGCCTCTCCGCTACAGCGTCCAGAGACGGACTGCGTGCAGTGGCGGTTGTGCTCGGGGAGCCGAACACCAAGACCCGCAACAGTGAAGTATCGGGCATGTTCGACTATCTCTTTTCACAATACAAAATGCACACGGTTCACAAAGCAGGCGACGCCATCGGGACACTGAAGATTGAAAAGGGCGTGAAAAAAGAGCTGCCGATCACTGCTGAAGAAACCTACAGCGTTCTGCTGCGCAAAGGCGTTACCCAGGAGGGAATCCGCCACAGCGTGGAACTGCCGGCCAGCATCAAAGCTCCGGTTGCCAAAGGACAGACCGTCGGGAAGCTGGTAGTCTATCAGGGGACAGAGGTAATCAAGGAATATGAGCTGAAGGCAGGCGAGGATGTACCTAAGGCAGGCTGGTGGAAGCTGTTCAAGCGTACAACGGGATCGCTGTTCACGATTGATTAATTTCTTGTTTTTTGTAGATTCCCCTTGTGTCTTCTGTAGATTCATAGGGGTTTTCTTCTAGTTTTGTCGGGGGGCAGGATTCCTCAATTGCCATGTAGAAAACCTTGTCCTGAAGGGGAAAAGAACATTAATTCAGGGCGGTTTCAATAGCAGCGAAGAGGAGAGTGGCAAGCATGAATTCTCATGTGGAGATGGAGCATCACCGGGGTGTGCTGATTGTCAGGTTATTTGGAGAGCTGGATCATCACGCAGCCGATTATGTACGTTTGGAAATGGACGAGGCGATTATGCGGGGCCAGGTGGAGCATCTGATCCTCAGTCTTAAAGATCTGCAGTTTATGGACAGCTCAGGCCTTGGGGTTATTCTTGGCAGGTACAAGCTGATTCGCAGCAAAGGCGGAAAAATGGCAATCTGCGATGCGACCGCGCCTGTGAAGCGGCTGCTGGATATGTCAGGCTTGTTCAAGATCATGTCCTTATATGATGATGAGAGTGCTGCACTCTCGGATTTGGAGGTTGCGTTATGACAAAGAGTGAAGCTGCAGGAAACTTCATGAGTGTCCAGTTCGCCGCCCTGTCGGAGAATGAATCGTTCGCGCGAGTCGTGGTGGCTGCCTTTATTTCGCGGCTTGACCCTACGATGGAAGAGCTGAACGATCTCAAAACCGTCGTATCGGAAGCTGTCACCAACTGTATCATTCACGGCTATGACAGCAACCCAGAAGGCATCGTCAGTATTTCGGCCAAGATCGAGAATGAGACCGTCTATCTTAAGATTGAGGACCAGGGGAATGGAATTGAAGATCTGGAACTCGCCCAGCAGCCGCTGTATACGTCCAAGCCGGAGCTGGAGCGGTCGGGTATGGGCTTTACGATTATGGAGAGTTTCATGGATGAATTTGAAGTCACCAGTGAAGCAGGCCGCGGTACGTCCATTTCTATGAAGAAAACCATCGTCTCGAAAAAAGCTTTATACAATTAGGGGTTGGAGCCATGGATACAGAGTCAAAAAAAGCTCCGCCGACCTACTTGGACGATGCGGAGGTCAAACGTCTTATTGCACTCAGCCAGGCCGGAGATAATCTGGCCCGTGATACGCTTGTAAGCTGCAATATCCGCCTCGTCTGGTCGGTGGTGCAGCGGTTCATGAACCGCGGGTATGAGCCGGATGATTTGTTCCAGATCGGCTGTATCGGGCTGCTGAAGTCCGTCGATAAATTCGATCTCAGCTATGAGGTCAAATTCTCCACCTATGCGGTGCCGATGATTATCGGGGAGATCCAGCGTTTTCTGCGCGATGACGGAACCCTGAAGGTCAGCCGCTCGCTCAAGGAGATGGCGAATAAGGTCCGCAAGATGAAGGATGAGATGTCCAAAACGCTCGATCGTCTGCCGACGATCGGCGAAGTCGCAGAGGCACTGGGCGTAACACCGGAAGAAATCGTGTTTGCCCAGGAAGCCAACAAGCCGCCGACCTCGATTCACGAGACCGTGTTCGAGAACGACGGCGATCCGATCACCCTGATTGACCAGATCGCCGACGATACACAGGAGCGATGGTTCGACAAGCTGGCGCTGAACGAAGCCATCGGCGCCCTGACCGAGCGCGAGCGGCTGATCGTCTATTTGCGCTACTACCGCGACCAGACCCAGTCCGAAGTCGCCAGCCGCCTCGGCATCTCGCAGGTCCAGGTGTCGAGGCTGGAGAAAAAGATCCTCGCGAACATCCGCGAGCAGATTGCGCAGTAGGGTCTGCGGAGCCCGCTGGACTTTGCCTCACCCCGTATAAGCGGGGAAGAGCAGGAGCAGCGTCAAGAGAGGCGATAGCAGACTTGAATGATAGTATGTGTGGACGAGCGGTGTAAGGTTACGGACACGCGTATGAGCATGAGCAAGTGTGAGTCTGGGTATGAGTAATGAGTTCGAGTAATGAGTATGAGTGTGAGTAGTATGAGTAAAGTATGCTCATGAGTATGATCATGAGTCTGAATATGAGTAGTATGGGTAGAGTGTAGTATTAAGTAAGTAAGTATGAGTATGAGTATGAGTGCGGTATTAAGTAAGTAGGAGTAGAGTGTAGTATTGAGTATGTATGAGTATGGAAAGAACTTAGTGGCGATCTGCAGTGAGAGTATGACGAAGTATGTGACGGGTGCAGTAACTGGTACGGTGTTGAGCCGCCTCGGGAGAGGCGGTTTTTTTGTGTAATGGGGTGGATATGGCTCCTGCTGAAGGCAGGGAGGAGTAAAGATACTCGCAGCTGAAATGAACGGGAAAAGTCCCGTTGATTTCACCGAAACCAGGTAGATGGCTGAAATGAGCGGGAAAAGTCCCGTTGAATTCACCGAAACCAGGCAGATAGCTGAAATGAACGGGAAAAGTCCCGTTGATTTCACCGAAATCAGGCAGATAGCTGAAATGAGCGGGAAAAGTCCCGTTCATTTCGCCGAAACCAGGCAGATAGCTGAAATGAGCGGGAAAAGTCCCGTTGATTTCACCGAAACCAGGCAGATAGCTGAAATGAACGGGAAAAGTCCCGTTGATTTCACCGAAACCAGGCAGATAGCTGAAATGAGCGGGAAAAGTCCCGTTGAATTCGCCGAAACCAGACAGATAGCTGAAATGAGCGGGAAAAGTCCCGTTGATTTCACCGAAATCAGGCCCAAGGCTGAAATGAGCGGGAAAAGTCCCATTGAATTCGCCGAAACCAGGTGGTGGAGATAAATGGAAATCACATATACCTTTGAATTTGCGCAAATTGGTCGATTTGGGGAAATGAAAAGCACATATACCTCCGAATCCTTGGATCTAGGGCGGATAGGTGAAATGAAAGGTACTAATACCTTTGAATCCGCATAAATCGTGCAATATGGTGAAATGAAAGGCACAAATACCACCGAATCCGCACCAATCGTTCATAATGGATCAGGAAATAAGAAAAGCCCCGCCTTCATCAAGAAGAACGGGGCTCCAGCCAAACCACAGGACGTTTCAAGCATTAGGCTTAAGCATGATAGTGTAACCCTAGTAATTTAATCTTTAGTAATTCAAGCCAAGTAATTTAAAAACATTAGGCGAGTTTATTCATGAAAAGACGGGATCACCCTACATATCACTCTACATCACTCTATATCACTCTATATCATCTCTCTACATCACTCTTCATCATTAGCCCCAGGGATACTGACATTTCCCGAATCTGTTACCCCAGGAGCAAACTCTACATTCAGAGGGTTCTTGGTTTTATAGTAATATAGCACCTTATAGCTGCTGTCGTAGAACAGGATCAAAAATTCCTCTTCACCATAGCTGCCAACCGTAGATGTATCGTTAGTTTGCAGGAAGTTCCGCTGCAGGGCTGCATTCTCAACCGTAAAGCCTGCTTCACCGCCGAGTTCTCTTTTGGAAGTCACTGTGTAATAAGAGACCCCTAATTGTTCATTATTAAGTATCTCAGATACATCCAATGTGATGTTGTTTATTTCTCCGACATATTTGCTGGTAATTTGAACGCCCTCAGTCAGCCCGCTGGCTGTACCATCCAGTATTGGCCGCTTGATCGTAAATTCGACCTTTTCAGTATTGTATGCAATAGGGGCATTACTCTGGTCATAGAACACAAGCGTAACATATAGTTCACCCGGCAGGGCCGGACCAGGGATGTTATATCTCTCTAATACTGAAGTTTTAAATATAGGATATGTGGCGTTAGGCACCTGATTCTTCAAATTGTCCTGGGTGAAGGGCTGCTCTGAATAATAGGCTTTAAATGACTTCGCCAGATTTGCAACGGATTCAGGCAAATATCTAAAATTAACATCCAGATGAGTTCCATTCAACATAGGAAATTCCAAATTCCTGGTTACTCCCCCTATCCGGAGAATAGAGGTCAGCGGTCCACTAAAATGCAGCGTTTGTAGTGCAGCTTCAGCCTGCTCCAGTTTTGCAAGATAGGAAGCATCCAGCTGCTGGCGCTGGCTATCCGTTAGAGCATCATAAGCATGTCTGGCTTTTTCGAGATTGTACTCATCATCTAGTGTAATGGCATCGGCAGCCGGAAGGAGGGACAACAGTATCCGAGCCTGATCCAAAAGCTGTTGCTCTGTATATGTAGCCTTTCCCTGATAATAGCCCAGCACCTTCAAATTATTATCATAAAAAATAATTAAATACTGTTGATCAGGCAAGTAGCTGTATTCAATCTCTGTAAAATATTTGGTACTGTACAGATACGAAACATTATTGAAATTCAGCCATGTTTCCGGTTTAACCTCATAAAGCTCTCCAGTAAATTGTGAAGCGACAGTGTAGTAGGCAGCCTGCTGTGAATTCTGTTTTAAAAATTTGCTGACATCAATTTCAACGGAATTTTCGGTTTCACTTTTCCTGATATCAATACCATCTGTAATTTGTAAAATTGGACTTTCCCACACAGCCTTAACAACGGGCAAATTCAGCGGCTCACTATAATAAGCTGTAATATCCCCCTGTTTATCATACAAAATCACATTAAGATACTCATCCGGTTGAGATTGCAGATAAAAGACATTTACTGCATCGTTAAGATTGTACTTGTACTCGTTATCCAGCTCTTTCAACTGTGAGGGATCCAGCGGTCTGTTACTGGTCGAATAGCTGAATTTGTCTGATGTATACCTCAACAACCCTGGCATATTCTGTGCATCAATCTTAAAAGTGGAGCTGTTCAAAAAATATTTGTCATCCGCCGGCAGGATGTTATTGAAATAGGGATAACCCAGACTCCCCAGCGGACGCAGACTCCCGATTGCAGCCACTGCAGCGTGTAGTTTTTCCTGGTCTTCTATGCTGACGTTTAATTTTTGCTCATCAGACAGAGCATCGAATTTTCGCAAAGCACCAGCTACGGCATCTTCATCAGCAAGGGTTAAGGCAGAGACATCCGGCAATGAATGGATCCGGGATATTGCTGAATCAACAGCCTTTTGTCCGATTCCGGCCCAATCTCCTGCATAGTAACTTACCGCCTGAAGATTACGGTCATAAAAAACGATGTAATAGGTCCGCTCCAGTCCGAACTCAAGATACACACTGCGTTGATCATCTTGACTATATAAATAATCCTGACTGGTTAAGACCTGATCAATATAAGCCGGGTTATCAGTTGTATCCGTTTCGTAAGTATTTACCGAGTAATAATACGCCTGGTTTCCTGGTTGTCCAAAGACCTCTGTAACATCGAACTGGACATAATATACATCTTCCCCAACCGATACTTTGGAGGCAGTCACACCTTCAGTTATTTCAGCAAATTGCGCTGACTTGGTGGACCTGATAAGCTTCCCGTCGATCTTCTGTTTGTAATAGCCTACCGGCTGGTTATTGGCATTATAAAAGACCTGTGTAATATACGGGTCCGTAATTCCCTCTAATTCAAACTCATATATTGGATAGTTTAAGACTCTGGAAGTAAAACCAAAAGGCTCATAACGAAAATCCCCGCTTAATAACTGCTCAACGGGAATTGAACCATTCGTAAGGTATTGATTAAAATGATCGAACTGTGCAGCGGTCTCATCCGGTACCAGTGTAAGATCTATATTCAAATTAACCGAGTTAGCCATAAAAATCTCTTCATTGACACCAATTCTGACTCCATCTACAAAAGGAATAGCTAAGGGTGCAGGCGTTGCTGCTGGTGTCGGTGTTGCCGCCGGTGCAGGATCTGCTGCGCTCCCGCCGCCTGTACCACCGCCGCCACCGCCTGTTCCGCCACCACCCACCGCAGCGGTTGTCGCTGTAGGCGAAGGTGCCGGTGCCGTGCTGGCAGCCGGTGTTGCTGCAGATTGTGGAGTTTCTTCTGCAGCGCCGCCTGCTTTTAATGCCGAGGATGCATCGATGAGTGACAGGGACTCTGCACGGGTTAAAGCCTGCACGGGTGCAAAAGTGCCGTTCGGATATCCTTTGAGTATTCCTGCATTTACAGCTGCGGCCACGCTTCCTTTACTCCATGAGGCAATTTGTCCGGCATCGCTGAACATTTTTAAAACTTCAAAACTTCCGGGATCCAGCTTCAGCAGCTTAGAGATAACTACTGCCGCTTCCTGACGGTTAATCGGGGCATTGGGCCGTATTTCGTTGTTATAGCCCTGGATATAGCCGGCAGCTGCTGCTTTTGAAATCTCACTGTATGCCCAGCTTGCGGGTGGTACATCCGAGAAGTTCAGTGCAGCCGTTTCTGTGAAATGAAAGGAGCGGTTAACCAGGGTAAAGAATTCTGCTCTGGTTATTGATTGATTGGGTTTCACCGAGCCGTCCTCAAAACCTTTTAGCATTCCGCTGTCCAGCCAGCTCTGAATGGTTTTTTGTGCCCAGTGCCCTTCGTAATCCTTAGTACTTGTTGCCTGAGCCGCCGCTGTCCCGGCTGAACCCAAAAGCATGCTGATTCCGAGTATTCCTGTCCATAATCCATTTAACTTCCTGCCCATCGATCGTTCCCCCTGAGTTATGTATGTTCCTTAACGAATGCTTTTGCAGCATGCCTTTCTTTCCAGCTGTCTCTGATGTGAAAATCTTCTATTTGGCAGGAAACAAGTTCCATATTATCTCACCTATATGTAATAGTAAATCAGTTATTTTGAATAGGATTAAGAATCTTTGAAAAGTCAACAAACCGGTGAACAAACGACTATTTCCGTCTGCTAGAGGCGGGAAAACTCCGCTAAACTGTGCGGGAGTTGAGGCCTTGATACATGCCTATATTAAAAGACAGCTGAATCAGAACGATTCAACTGTCCATGTTTTTATACGAAGCTTATATTATCCGGCTGAATCCGTTCCTGCAAAAATCCTTAAATGACGCCCTCTCCTCCAATAGCAGTTGCAGTGAATGCTACGGGTCCAAAGAGATTTAAAGTCGAGGCGCTGCTATTTTCAATGATCAATTCATAGTTATGGACTCCAAGATAAGGACCATCAACCCACAGAACGTTAATCTGAATATCAGTAGTTGTAGGAAAGTTAAAAAAGGATCTATAAATGTCGACTCCGGCACGGCGGATGATTACAAAAAACGAGCTGTTAGCAGGTGCATTAATACTGAAACTACCATTTAACTCAACTCTGCTGGAGAAAGAGGCAGGATTAGCCGGGCTGATATCTACTTGCGCAGTAGCCAGACTTGCTCCAGCTCCAGGAATTCCCGCGATCGATGTAACAACAGCAAACGGATCCAGCGGGATTTTAGCCTGTGAACCATAACTGATAATTGTTGCCATTCAGCATCACTCCATTTCAAGGGTATACATTAATATATTGGAGAACGGCAACGGTAGATTGGACATACTTCCTGATGATTTTATACATTTATTCTTTTCTTAGCTTGAAATAATGCTTGTTATTACTCTATAATATCGAAATAGGATAAAAGTACTAAATTGAATATATTTTTAGGGGCAAAACCACTGAAAAGTGGTGACGCAAAGCTGTAGGGGCTAAAGTTCTCAGGAACCATGCCAGCCAGTTGCAAGCAGGGACCCCTTTGTTTATATTGGGGTTTTTTGTCATTTGTTTACATAATACATCAGGGGAGCTGCAACAATGAATTTAACTGTGAAGAAGAAGCTTTTAGGAGGATTTTCAGTAGTACTTATCTTGCTTGCATTTGTTACCTTGGTTACATTTATTCAATTCCGGACGGTAGACAGCAATTATTCCGAGGTAATTGAAGACCGGCTTCAAAGAATTTCCCTTATTAATGATATGATTGACTCTGCAAGGGACGAGCAGCTGGCTGTCCGTGCTTATCTGGTTTCCGGAGAAGACAGGCACCTGGACAAATTCAATCAGGAAAGGGAATTGTTTGATAAGAGTGCTAAAGAATTTTTAAATCTGGGCCTGCTGCCTGACGCAAGAGCTTTGGCTGAGGAACTCATATCAGCTGAAGTAGATTACAACTCTACAGCCCAGAAGATGATCAATTATAAAGGTCAGGGGAATGCACAAGGGTATGTGTACGTTATGCAAAGTGAAGAAATCCCCCTTACGGAGAGAATCGCACAGCTGGGGGAGGATTCGGTAGTTCTTCAGGAGCAGAATATGATTGACACCAGTGGTAACCTGTCACAGCAAACCAACAGAACTACCAATTTCATTCTTCTGATTAGTATATCGGCTATAATTTTTGGCCTTGTCGTCGCGGTTGTGATCAGCTTAATCATCTCCAATCCGGTTAAAGCTGTTGCCAAGGCTGCAAAGGAAATTGCCGCAGGGAACCTTGCCGTAGAAGATATTCATGTGAAAAATAAGGATGAAATCGGTGAACTGGCAGCATCCTTCAACCAGATGGCCGGTAACCTGAGAGATTTAATCAGTCAAGCCAGCTTAACGGCAGAACATGTAGCTTCTTCTGCTGAGGAGCTGATGGCAGGTGCTGTTGAGACCAACACGGTTACAGAACAGGTGGTAGCCTCCATTCAGGAGGTTGCAACAGGAACTGAAGTTCAGGGGAAAAATACTGCCGAGAGCGCAAACGCTGTCCGGGAGATGGCGACCGGTGTGCAGAGAGTTGCGGACACGACATCGCGGATTGCAGATTCTGCATCGGATACGGCAAAACAGGCTATGGAAGGAAGCCAGTATCTTGCCAAAGTTACCGGCCAGATGGATTCTATCTATAACTCGAATAACCAGACTCATGCTGTAATTAAGGAACTGAATGCACACTCCCAGCAAATTGGTGACATTATCAGCGTCATTACAGGGATTGCGCAGCAGACAAATCTGCTGGCACTGAATGCAGCGATTGAATCCGCGCGTGCCGGTGAGCATGGCCGGGGCTTTGCCGTTGTCGCCGACGAGGTAAGGAAGCTGGCTGAGCAATCGAGAGTGTCGGCAGAGCAAATCTCGGAGCTGATTACACATATCCAGAACGCAACCAGCCAAGTGGTTGGAATGATGGATGCGGGTACCCGGGAAGTATCGGAAGGCATGCAGCTCGTTAAGGAAACTGCCCGGACGTTTGATACCATTATCGGATCCATTGAACAGGTAAGCTCAGAAATCCAGGACGTATCCGCCATCGGCGAGCAAATGTCAGCCGGGGTAGAGCAGGTAAGTGCATCGATCGATGAGGTCGAGAGCATTTCCCGGATTTCTGCCGCTAACATCAACGAAATTGCTTCCGCTTCGGAAGAGCAACTGGCTTCCATGCAGGAAGTGAACGCAGCCGCTTCTTCACTCGCCAGCGCAGCAGAGGATCTGAGAGCTATGATCGGGAAGTTTAAAATATAAGCGGCTGCCTTGTGAGCTGCATTAGTATACGGTAGTTTGTTTGAAGAAGACGTGTACCGGACTTGATCGCTGTAAACGATTAGTCTGGTGCACGTTTTTTTGCGGGTAAGAAGACAACAGATTTTATTTACTATTTAGGTATGAGTCACGCCGCAGGTGATCATGCGGAATTGTTAATCCCCTCCCGCCAATAGCAGGAACTCTATCAACACGAGCTTTTCCCGCCATCCGTGAGAGGGGATCATCTTCACCAATTACTATTTATAATATGACTTGCAATTTCACTACGCTGCCCAAACAGACGTTAACCCCCGATAGCAAGCGCGCTGAAAATAACCGGACCGACGACAACCACTTGCGAGTCTGCATCCTGATTTTCGACAATCAGCTGGTAGTTCTGTACGCCTGCCGGTACGTTGATATCCACCATGTGCAGGCTGATGATACCATCATCATTAAATTCTTCTTCATATTCTGCGAGGGCATAGAAAATTTCACTTCCGGCACGCCAGATGCGGATCAGGATGTTGGGGAATTCGCCGAGAACGGGGATATCCACACCAATGGTAGCTTTTAATTCTACTTTATTCGGATAGTGTGCCGGATCGGCAGGATCAATATATACTGCTACTGCTGCGATTTCTCTGCCTGCGGGCGAGATTGGAACCGGAAGGTTTACCCCATTTGTAATAGGTGTTACTACGCTCGCATTATAGTCCAGAATTGTTTTAGCCATTTGACATTCAGCTCCTTTCTGTTTGATGCTATATACTTTGTTCCTGCTGAAGGAAGGCCTGTACTATAGACTTAAGGAATTTGCTTGTTTTGAGCTTATTAGATTTAATCAGGTAACCTTTCCGCCCCAACCCGGCACTTATAGTTAAGAACATGTGAAAAGAGGCCCGGAATGGATATTCGGATCATTGAAGTTGCAGGACAGGGGAACTCAGAAGCGTTCGGGGAAATCATGCGGCACTACCGCGGAATGGCATTTGCTGTGGCGTATGACAAGCTGAATAATATCCAATTGGCAGAGGATGCGGTTCAGGAGGCTTTTATTGAGGCTTATATGAATCTGGCCAAGCTTAGGGAGGCGGCAGCATTCCCGGGTTGGTTCAAAACAATTGTGGTCAGACAGTGCCAGCGTGTGCTCCGGCGCAAACGTCATGCGCTGCTGTCCTTAAATGAAGCTGTTACCCTTCCCCATAGCGCTATGAGCATGGAAGAAATGGCCGAGCGCAGGGAGGGGGCGCAGCATTTGCGGGAATTAGTAGAGGGTCTGCCTGTCAAGCTGAGGGTGCCGGTACAGCTGTTTTATTTCTACGGTTACTCGCTTCAGGAGATATCCGGTGCGCTCGGTACCCCGGTCACGGTGCTCAAAAAGAGGCTGTTCGACGCCCGGCGCAAGCTGAAAGGCGCTCTTCCCGTCATTGACGTGGCCGCCATGTTCAACCTTTTATATGAAGGAGGAAACAAAATGCTGCATATTGTAAACGGTGATGTGGTAGGAGATAAGCTGAGGCAGGGTGTTGTGCAGGGAGATGTACTGGTGTGGAGGGAGATCTATCCGGCAGGGCCGGTATTTGTGAATCTATCAAGCGAGAGAGAACGGGGAATTCGTGCAGGAGCTCTTGAACAGACCCTGGGCATTCCGGCAAAAGAATACACAGCGGGCTGTGAACAGCAGGAAGAGAAGCTGCAGGGTTTCGGCCGTTATGACGAGGTCGTGCTGTGGTTTGAGCATGATTTGTTCGACCAGAGTATGCTGGCTTACCTGCTGCATTGGTTCAATAGTCAAAAGCCCGGAAGTACCAGGCTCAGTCTGCTGTGTATCGGTGAATTTCCGGGGATTGAGCTGTTCCACGGTCTGGGCCAGCTTACAGCCGAGCAGCTTCAAACACTGTCCGGGACATGGCGCAGTATTGGAAAGAAAGAACTGGAGCTGGGCAGTATTCTGTGGCAGGCGTATGCCGCCTCAAGTCCCTTGCAGCTGGCTGAATGTCTGGAAGAACACAGGACTGAACTGGCCGCTTCTGCGCTGCCTTTTGCCTATGATGCTTTTAGGGCTCACCTGTCACGTCTGCCTTCGGTTTACAATGGGCTGGGAATCGTGGAGCAAACTACAATGGAGGCTCTCCGGCAGGGAGTAAATACACCGATAGAGCTGTTCCGCGTGGTAACGGATAGGCTGCATGTGCTGGGGATGGGCGATCTTGAGTATTTCACGTATCTGTATGCTTTGGTTCAGGGCAGCCAGCCACTGGTGACCATCGACGGAGCAGCAGAGCTAACGGATTTCCGGAAAACAACTGATTTCCTCCACCGCCGCATGTCACTCACCACACTAGGGGAGCAGGTGCTTGCAGGAGCCGCAGACCGGATCACAGAACAGGGCATCGATCAGTGGTTTGGCGGGCTGCATCTGCAGGGTCACCACGTTCCATGGCGGTGGGACCAGACAGCGGGGAGGCCGGTTCAGGCTAGAACATCTACCAACCCAGGTTCTGATGCTTAATCTTTTTCTCCCACAGCTCCTGAAGTCTTTGCACATGCTCCTGCGGCATTTCGCTGTGTGAGGCGGATATATTTTCATGAAGCTGGGTACTGTTTCGCACACCGGGAATTACAGTAGTGACTTCGGGATACGCGAGGATAAATCTTAGCGCAGCCATGGTCATGGTAGTGTTTTCGTCCGTTATAAATTTAATCTGCTCAAGCAGTTCAGCACGTTTACGGATCACTTCCGGCGACCAGCGGCTTCTGACACCTGAAAAGGTACTTTCACTGCTGTATTTGCCGGAGAGCCAGCCGGAGTCGAGCGGTACCTTAATGATGAGGGCAATATCCTTCTCCTTGGCGATGTTGAACGCCTCCGCAGTCTCCTGGTAGAAAATGTTGAACATCACCTCTATAACACCTATGTTCGTATGGCGGATCACCTCCAGCATCTCGGCAGCAGTATCGACCGAAACGCCGTAGGAGAGGATTTTGCCCTCAGACTTAAGGCTTTCCAGCACCTCATAGTGGCCGTACTTGCCATCCAGCACCTCGAACGGGGGGTTATGGAGGAGCACGGAATCTACGTAGTCCGTCTGCAGCCGCTGCAGACTGCTGTCCAGCGATTTACGGATCTGCGCCGCACCGTAGTCGCTCCCGCCTTCAGCCGGGTGTCCGAACTTCGTATTGATCACCGTTCTTTCACGTTTGCCGTACAAAGCCTTTCCGAGCAGCTCCTCACTTTTGCCGCGTCCATAGTTGGGAGCGGTATCATAAAAATTGACTCCCTGCTCCAAAGCCTCATGCACGAGGCGGATGGCCGCATTGTCCTCCATCGCTTCCCAGTCCTGCCTATTGCCAAGCTGCCATGCGCCGAAACCGATCTCCGATGCAGATTTGCCGGTACTGCCGTAAACTCTGGTCTTCATATTAGTTCCCTCCCGTGTAATGCGTTTTGGTCATTCCATAATAGACGACATCCTCGAATTGGTCCCATTTCAAAATATGCTGCTTCTGCTCCCCTTCAAAGTACATCCCGGCTTTTTTCATGACGCTCCAGGAGGCCATGTTTTTGCTCATTGCGGCGGCCCAGATTTTATTCAGATCCAGTTCTTCGAATCCGTACCGGACAAGCCGCCTGGCTGCTTCGGTGGCATAGTCCTTTCCCCAGTAAGGTTGACCGATCCAGTAGGCGAGCTCGCCTCTTTGATGGGGGCGGGCCACATTGATGCTCATGCATCCGATCAGCAGATTGCTGTCCTTGCTTACCAGTGCAAAAGGATAACCCTGCCCCTCATTGCTGCTGCCGGTAATGAAACTGATCCATGATTCAGCATCTTCAAGACTGTAAGGGTGGGGGATCGAAAGTGTGGTTCTTGCAACTTCCACATCTCCGGCAAGTTCTTGTACGCTGCTTGCATCCGTGAGTTCAAAGGCCCTAAGCAGCAGTCTGTCCGTCTCCAAAACAGGCAGCATCACAAACCCTCTTTTCTGTGCTTTGTTTTGCAGAAGATTATAGTACATACCCTGGTAATTTGTAAGAGTAAACAGGTCATTTGCGCGAGACAAGGAGGGAGGGATGTGGTATGTATAAGGGGATTACCTGCATCCGGGAGGATTATATGAAAAGGGAAGAAGCTATAGATATTTTAATTAACGATACGCTGGAAAAAATGTCAGGAGAAAATAGAACGGAAATTTGTATGGATTGGTGGGGATTTACTGAGGAATCCTCTGAGTTTAAGAATTTTCCTGAGATACTTAAGGAAGAGATTTTGCAGTTTGATGAGCCGCAGCATGAGTGTACTAGCCATCTTTATGATCCTTTAATAATGGCTGCATTAAAGAATCAGTACATCGGAGTGAGAAATGAATATTTAGCAAAGCTTATCCATTTAGTTTTAAACTCTGTACATGTAGTTGAGGGTGTGGAAGAAGAACTGTTTCCCTGTCCGTGCTGTGGTTACAAGTCGTTACAGTCAACAGGAGAATATGATATTTGCCAAGTCTGCTTTTGGGAGGATGACGGGATTAGAACCCAAGAAAAGTATAGTTCACCTAACCATATGACACTAAAACAGGGACAGGACCATTTTGCCGTATTGGGTATGATGGATAAACAATTCTCATTCGTGGTTGACCCTGAGGGCGTACATAAATATCTTAAGGAATAAGCCGATGCAAAATGAGGAGATGGAGTCGATGAATGGCAACTTTACTTTAAGTATTTATGATGACACTTTGGATTTCGCTGAGATCAGTCGGTTGCTGCACACCTCTCCAAGTTCAGTCACCCGGAAGGGAGAAGTTTTAGCTAAAAGAACAAACTTGACCGCACCGTCTGATAGCTGGCATCTGCAAACTAGCTTTGGTGAAGATGATGAGAGTCATGAGAGTCATGATCCGGAAGCATCTTTACTGCTGTTACTGCACAAGCTGAGAACTTGTTCTGAGCAAATTGAATATCTGCAGCGGAAGTATAAAACAGTCAGACTAAATGCTTACCTGCGGTCAGATTTTGCCCAGATGGGCCTTGATCTTTCAGTGGAAACTGTACAAATGATATCCCGTTTAGGATTAGGATTGGGCATACATATACTTTCGTATGGAGGAGTAGAGAGTAGTTGATTAAGTACTTATAAGACAGTAGTCGATGTAGTGTGCATGCTCCAAAGTCTAGTGGGAAATCCTCCATTTAATCCGCTCCTTTTTAGCTAATTATGAGCTTTAGTTGGAATTCCTCCTGCTATTTTGGCAGAAAGAGCCCTTTTGGGACTTATCCAGCACAATTAAGTGGAGTTTTTCCATTAAGTATTGAATTACCTGTATTTATTGGAGAATTAGTTGGAGAAATTCCATTTAGTCTAATCGTTCCACCGCCCCCAGCCACATCGAGACACTTCTGCGCTTCTTGCCAACACTCTTTTCTGTGAAAAATATAACATTCTCATCCTGATATTCGAATTATAGTATGGGGAGAATACCGGCAACAGCTGGATTCCGGAATCTTCGGTATGGTTGTCATTGGCTTGGCCGGCGTTTTGTTTTACGCTGCGTCCTGTGCGGTCCTGCATTTTGGCGTCTTGAGCGGGCTGGAAGCGGAGCAGCGCAGGTACCGGAAGCTGAGAGGAATCGGGATCACTGCGCAGGAAGCCGCTGCACAGATGCGTAGACCGCTGCGGATTCTGTTCTTTCTCCCGCATATGTTTAGCGTGCTGATCTCCGGATTTTTTTACATATATATGTTTTCGCTGGAGGTTAGAGGGAGCAGGGCCACCGGACTGGTGGTGTTATCTGCTCTCATCGTAAGTATGATGCTCCTCCTGCTCCAGCTGGTCTTCTATCTGCTGTATGCCAGACGTTATACACAGGGGATGCTTAAGATGGTCCAGCTGCTATAATGACGAATGCGCGGATTTAAGGGATTAATAGCCGTATTCAATCATGCCTTACTACCTGCTGGCATAAAATAGAATAGACCGCTTTAATTCTACAGCAGCAGGAGGTTACGCCGATGAATGAGAGACTCCAGGAACTTACTGTCCATTTAGATGCTCTTGCAAACGGTATCATTGAATCTTTACGGCAAAAACAAATTCATGAGGCCGCTTTTGCGCAGTTATATGAGATTTTGGATGAGATTACGGACCTGGTGGAAGAGGAGAAGGCCATTGACAAGAAGCTTGGGGCTGTATTATTCCTGATCTATACGCAGCTTGTGACCCAGTCGGGTTATGTGTATGACAGAAGTCCGTTTATTCCTTATATCGGCAAAATGCAAGGCTATATCCGCAAGATATTCGGCAGCAGACAGCAGCTGGTCACAGGCTGAACCGCTTCCGGAATAAGCCCCCGGCAGGTCCTGATCCAGGAACAGCACGGGGGTTTTTCCGGGTCCGGTTTGCAGCTGAAAAAAAACACCTTTTTGGCTGATTATATTTTTTATATAGTTCAATTTTGATTTGTCCATTGTCAAAAGGCTCCATTTTCATTACAATAAAACAATGATAATGATTATCAATTTCATAGGAAACAGGTGAAAGTCATGAATCAACAGGCGACGGCCGGCAATCCGCTTCTCCAAGGGACGGAACCTGTGAAGCTTCGCTCGCGTCCCTGGGCGGCAACGCTGATATTGGTCGGCGGTCTGATTGCTCTGGCGCTCGGTATCGCAGTTTCGGTCTCATTCGGGGCAGCAGAGATTAAGCTGTCTGTAGTGTGGACCGCAGTATTTCACTTCAACCCCGACATTACGGATCACCAGATTATCCGTGAGCTGCGGATGCCCCGGGTACTCGGTGCTGCACTGGTTGGTGCAAGCTTTGCGGTGGCGGGAGCCATTATGCAGGGCATGACCCGGAATCCGCTGGCGGATTCAGGCCTCATGGGCATCAATGCGGGAGCAGGCTTTGCGCTGGCGCTCTGCTTTGCTTTTTTTCCAAACCTGCCTTTCATGTATCTGATTCTATATTCCTTTCTGGGAGCGGGGGCCGGTGCGGGTATTGTCTACGGTGTCGGCTCAATTGCCAAGGGAGGGCTTACACCGGCCCGGCTGGTACTGTCCGGAGCTGCGCTCAGCGCACTGCTCTCTGCACTCAGCGAAGGTGTCGCTCTGTATTTTCAGATCGGACAGGACCTGGCCTTCTGGTATGCCGGCGGGGTAGCCGGAACGAAATGGTTCCAGCTTAAATTGATGGCTCCCTGGGTGGGCGCTGCCATACTCGGTGCGGTCGTTCTATCGCGTTCCATTACGATGCTCAGTCTGGGTGACGATATCGCCAAAGGCCTAGGGCAGCGGACCAACCTTGTGAAGCTGGCAGGTACACTAATCGTCCTGGTTCTGGCGGGCTCATCTGTAGCTGTTGTCGGAGCGGTCGGCTTTATCGGGCTCATCATTCCCCATCTGACCAGATACCTGGTAGGGGTGGATTACAGATGGATCATTCCCTGCTCGGCGGTACTCGGCAGTCTGCTTGCCATTCTCGCTGATCTGACGTCCAGAATGATTAATCCGCCGCAGGAAGTCCCGCTGGGGGCAATCATCGCGCTGATCGGTGTGCCGTTCTTTCTGTACCTGGCACGGAAAGAAAGAAGGGAACTTTAGTGATGCAGAGACAGGCCGTATTATCTTATGAATCTTCGAGACAGAAACGCGGAATCACCGTGATGGTTATTTTAGGCGTAATGATTGTCATTGCCTTTATTATCAGTGTGAATACAGGATACATACGTTTAACCCCGCTGGAGCTGCTGAATACGATGTTCGGCAGGGGGACGGACAAGCAGGAATTGATCCTCTTTGACTTCCGGCTGCCGCGCATTGTTATTTCAGTGCTGATCGGTGCAGGACTGGCCGTATCCGGTGCGGTGATGCAGGGTGTTTTCCGCAATGACCTGGCGGACCCGGGAATACTCGGCATTAATGCGGGAGCCGGCCTGATGGTGATGCTGGTGGTTTCCTTTTATGAGGCCACTTCGGCAGCACCGGTGTTTTTGCTGCCGCTGGCCGCCTTTGCGGGAGCGGGGCTTACCGCAGCGCTGATTTACGTGCTTGCTTACAAGCGGTATCAGGGGATATCGCCGGTCCGGCTGCTTTTGACCGGCGTTGCTGTTGCCGCAGGAATCAGCGCTGCAATGATTGTGCTGACACTCCGCCTGGACCCTGACAAATACCAGTTCGTGGCTACCTGGCTGGCAGGCAGTATATGGGGGACCAGCTGGAAGTTTGTGCTGTCCCTGCTGCCCTGGATAGTAGTCCTGCTGCCTTATGTCATCTATAAGGCAAGAGTGATGAATGTGCTTAATCTGGGCCAGCAGACTGCGACCGGTCTCGGTGCAGATGTGGGCAGAGAGCAGTTCAAGCTGCTTGCCGCAGCCGTGGGACTGGCGGCAGCAAGCGTTGCGGTCAGCGGCGGGATCGGCTTTGTCGGTCTGGTAGGCCCGCATCTCGCCCGGAGGCTTGTGGGACCTAAGCATCAGCTGATGCTGCCGGTATCGGCGCTGCTGGGGTCCCTGCTTGTCATCGTAGCCGATACGATCGGCCGCTGGATTCTGCAGCCTTCAGAGATTCCTACCGGTATTGTTGTAGCTGTCATCGGCGCACCGTATTTTCTCTACTTATTGGCCCGTACTAAATCCTAATCTGCTTAAGGGACATTCATAACCACCCGGAGGGATAACCATGGACAACGAACTGGAATTATATGATGTGACGATTATCGGCGGAGGACCCGCCGGAATGTATACGGCCTTTTACAGCGGAATGAGGGATTTGAAGACCAAGCTGATTGAAGCGAAGGAAGAGCTGGGGGGCAGAATGCTGATTTACCCTGAGAAAATGATCTGGGACGTAGGCGGCGTAACACCAACGCTCTGCGGCAAGCTGATTGAACAGCTGGAGCAGCAGGCACGTACCTTTGAGCCTACCATTATACTGGGTCAGCAGATTATTGCCCAGGCACGCCAGGATGACGGCACTTACATTCTGACTGCGGCCACAGGTGAACAGCACTGGACCCGGACAGTCATTCTGGCAATCGGCTACGGCATCCTGCAGATGGCGAAGCTGGAGATTGAAGGCGCTGACCGTTATGAGGTCACCAATCTGCATTACACCGTTCAGGAGCTGGAGCCGTTCCGCGGCAAGAAGGTGCTGATCTCCGGCGGGGGCGACTCCGCGGTCGACTGGGCCAATGAGCTGGAGGGAATTGCCGAGAGCGTAATGATTGTGCACCGCAGAGAGCAGTTCGGCGGTCATGAGAAGAATGTTGCGCGTATGAAGGCTTCCTCAGTGGAGGTTAGAGTACCTTACACAGTCAGCCAGCTGCACAGCAGCAATGGTGAAATGATTGACCAGGTAACGATCAGTCATATTGAATCCGGCGTAACTGAACAGATTGCCGTAGACGCAGTCATTGTGAATCATGGGCTTAAGAGCGATTTCGGGCCGCTGCGGGATTGGGGGCTCGATATGGGCGACTGGTGCGCGAATGTCAGCGAAAGACTGGAAACCAATCTGCCGGGTGTATTTGCGGCAGGAGATTTCGTAGATTACAGCAGTAAGGTCCGCCTTATTGCCGGCACCTTTACGGATGCTGTTCTGGCGCTGAACAGTGCCAAGCTGTACATGGACCCGGATGCGCCCAAGGCTGCTTACGTCTCCTCACATAACGACCGGTTCAAAGAGAAGAATAAAGCGCTCGGCGTGATAGACGATCACTAAACTAGATATACGGCTGTGAGCAAGGCTGTTCTGAAGCAGAGGGAAATCTGCGGCAGGCAGCCTTTTTTGTATTGCCGGGGGGTGTCCGGCCGTTCTCATACATTCCATAAGCTGCATAAAAAGAGACTGGGAGGACAATAGTAAGAGGCAGGAGGTGCTGGTAATGCCTAGCCGGACAACACAATCGACACCAGCCGGGAAGACGCGGAATGCTGCTGAAGGTCCTCCGCTCAGTATAAGTCTGGGCAGCAATCTGGAAGAGGTCCGTTCCAGGCTCGGCAACAGCCCTGATCTTGTCATCCGGATGTATGAATCTGTAGATGATGTGCATCAAGTGGCTGCGGTATACTTCAATGCCATCACGGATCTGGAACGGGTGGAGGAATATATTACGCATGGACTGTCCTTCGGACCGTTAAAAGACAGCAAGGGCCCGGCATTAACTACGACAGAGATGTTCCGGTTTGTGCAGGAAAAGGCGCTCAGCACCGGCAAATTGAAGACGGTGCAGGACTTGAACAGCCTGCTGGAAGGTCTGTTGTCAGGAGATACAATGATCCTGTTTAACGGACTGCAGGAGGCCATCAGCGCCAGCACCAGCGGAGGTGAGACCAGGGCAGTATCGGAAGCGGCTACCCAGGTGGCCATCCGCGGCTCCAAGGAGAGCTTTACCGAATCCCTGGGAACCAATATTGCCCTGGTGCGCCGCAGAGTCAAGACTCCGGATTTATGGGTAGAGACCATGACCATCGGCAATGTAACCAAAACGGATGTGTCGATCATGCATATCCACGGCTTAGCCGAGGAAGAGACCCTTCAGACCTTCCGGAAAAAGCTTCAGGCCATCGACGTGGATTCCATCCTGGAATCGGGCTATATTGAGCAGTTAATTGAAGACAAACGGAACTCCCCGTTTCCGACAGTCTACAATACCGAGCGGCCGGACAGCGTTGCCGGCAATTTGCTGGAAGGGCGGATTGCCCTGTTCGTGGACGGTACACCGTTTGTCCTAATTGTTCCCTCTACCTTCTTCATGTTTTTTCATACCGTTGAGGATTATTATCAGAGATACGACATCTCGACGCTGATCCGGATTTTAAGATTTATCTGTCTGCTCATATCCTTGTTCGGGCCGGCGATTTTTGTTGCCGCACTGAATTTTCACCAGGAGATGATTCCTACTCCGCTGCTGATTAACCTGGCAGCACAGCGTGAAGGCGTCCCATTTCCGGCATTCGTCGAGGCGCTGATGATGGAATTCACCTTTGAAATCATCCGGGAAGCGGGGATCCGCATGCCCTCCCCGATCGGCCAGACCGTATCGATTATCGGAGGCCTGGTGCTGGGTCAAGCAGCCGTGCAGGCCGGAATTGTCTCGCCGGCGATGGTCATTGTCGTTTCATTAACGGGAATCTCCAGCTTTGCGACACCGGCATTCAATATGGCTTTATCCATCAGGGTGCTGCGTTTTGTCATTATGTTTGTCGCAGCTTTTATGGGGCTGTACGGGATAGCTATCATCGGCATTATGCTGGTTGCCCATATATGCAGCCTGCGTTCACTCGGCGTCCCCTATCTGGCTCCGCTGGCTCCGTTTGTGCCTGGTGATCAAAAGGATCTTATCCTGCGGACCCCGCTGCATTTCATGAAAACACGGAAACGGCAAATCAGCGGTAAACATCCCCATAACCGGCAGGACAGCCGGAAACGTCAGGAGCAGAAACATGAAGATTAGATTTCCGGGACTTGTACTATTTTTATTAAGCATGTCTCTGGTACTGACCAGCTGCTATAACAGCCGGGAATTAAATGAGCTGTCGATTGTGAGCGGCATAGGCCTGGACAGGGTGCCGGATTCGGATGATTACAAGGTCACATTCCAGGTTGTCAATCCGTCGGCAACATCCACAAGTACAGGGGCCGGGAGCGGTTTGCCGGCGATTACCGTCATTTCGGCAACAGACGCGACGATCTTCGGAGCCCTGCGTAAAGCTTCCAAGCGGGCGACGCGGCAGCTGTTTTTTGCCCATACCCAGCTCCTTGTGGTAGGAGAACCGCTGGTCAGGCACGGGGTCTACGGCTTGTTTGACATTTTTGAACGGTCGCATGAGCTGCGGCTGAACACTGAAGTTGTCATCGCCAGAGACACAGAAGCGGCTTCGATACTAAAAGTATTGACACCTGTAGAGAGCCTGCCTTCACAGGGCATTGTCAAGAAGACGCAAAATACGGCCAGAGTGTGGGGGGAGAACCGGAGCACGAAAGTGTTCGACCTTATCAAAGCGATTACTGGAGAAGGCGACCTGACGATCAATGGCATACGGATTATTGGAGAACCTGCAGAAGGCATGAAGAAATCCGGTCTGGAGCAGTCCGAGCTGAAGGCGGCTACAGTCATGAGCGGGCTGGGGGTACTTAAGGAAGGGAAACTGATTGACTGGCTGGAAGGGCCGGAGGCGAGAGGGACCCAATGGGTGCTGAACAGAATTAAAGAAACGAATATTAATATCAGCTCGCCGGACAAAAAAAATGATGTTGCCGTCAATATCTTTTTCTCCAAAACCAAAAGCCGGGTTGAGATCAGGGACGGGAATCCGGTGTTTCATGTTCATATCCGTGAAGAGGGGATTATCTATGAAACCGGGGGGTTCGTAGATTTGAGCCGGAAAGCGGAGCTGCAAAAGCTGGAGGACGAGCTGGAAGAACAGACCAAAGCTGAAATAAAGCTGGCTGTACAAAACGCACAGAAGCTGAAGGCAGATATTTTTAATTTTGGAAATGAGCTGAAGCGGACCCATCCGGAGTACTGGCGAAAGGCAGAGGGGAAATGGGATGAGCTGTTTGCGCGGGGCGAGCTGGTTCTTCACGTTGAAGCCTACATCCGCAGTACGGGAATGCGGTTAAAGCCGTATATTCCTGCCAAAGAATAAAATTAGAGCTGGATAAGGGGGAGGCGGTTCATGAGAAAAGAGGTTATCGGTCCCACCCAGTTGTTTGCGATGATGATTCTGTTCGAACTGGGGACTGCAGTTGTCGTTCCTATAGGCCTGGAGAGCGGACATGCCGTCTGGCTCTCTATTCTTTTGGCCCTGCCGGGAGCGGTTGTGCTGTACCTGATTTATGCCGATTTGTATCATCAGTTTCCTGAGCTGACTATAAGCGGGTATACGCAAAAAATATTAGGCAAAAGGATCGGCTGGCCCCTGAGCCTGCTGTATCTGCCCATTCTGATGTATAACGGTTCGCGGAATCTGCGGGAAGCAGGCGATTTGTTGCTCTCCGCCTCCTATGACAGAACGCCTGTGTTTATTATCAATTCCATTATGGCCTTTGCTGTTATTTATATTCTGTACCTGGGCATTGAGGTCTTTGCGAGAACGGCGGAGATCTATTTTCTGATTATCGTCGGGCTGGGGCTGATCTGCTGTTTTGTGGTCATTGCTGCCGGTCTGGTCGAATTGGAGAATCTTTTTCCGGTTCACCCTGGGGAATGGCTGGAGGCAGTGGACTCGGCATATCCCAATATTCTGGTCTTCCCTTTCGGGGAGCTTGTCTGTTTTACAGCGATACTGCCCCATTTTAACAGCAGACGCAAAGCCAGGAAGGTCGGAATTCTCGCTGTGGTCTTAAGCGCATTTCTGCTCAGCTTTACCCATGCGGTCGAGATGTCCGTGCTGGGTACGGATATATACAGCAGAGCTACATTTCCGATGTTCACAACGATTACGCTGGTCAATGTGGCTAATTTTATCCAGCGGCTGGATGCTCTGGTGATTCTTACTCTGATTATCGGCGTTTTCTTTAAAATGTCGATTTATTGCTATGCTGCGGCAAGTATAACGGCGGACCTGTTCAAGATAAAGGACATACGCAGGCTGGTGGCGCCGGTGGGGGTTGTGGTTTTGTTCAGCTCTTTTGCCAGTGCGGAGAATTATCCGGTCCATATGAACGAAGGGGTTATTTTTCTGGAAAAGATTCTGCCGTTCCTTTGTATAGTCATTCCGGTTTTATTATTCATTGTGCACCGGGTGCGGCGTAAATTTAATTGGTATGCGTAGCTATTCGTCCCTGTCAGCAGTACGCTTCCGGGTATCGGCAATGATGGTGAGCACGGGAATGCACGCAAACAAACACATGCAGGCGGCTTCCTGAAAAGTAGTGGTGGCGAACACGGTGTAAAAAGAGTACAGCGACATCGCGAGAGTCATCCCCGACAAAATATCTACAAACACAAGAATAGAGCAGGTTAAGCAGGCAAGCAAAATATAAATGCTGAATATCTTCATAGGGCTAACCTCCGGGCTGTGAAATAATAAGGCAGCAGACTGTTTGAACCTGCGGTTATTATCCCCAGCAAGCTGGCCCGGTAGTCAACCTGTTGACGGCTATTCCCGAAATGTGCCGATTTTAGTATGCTTGAGTAACGGGGGATAGTTGAGCAGAAGGAGGACAAGAGGATGACGACCTGGAATTTGCAGGGGACAACAAGCCATTTGCTGATCTGTAACGGCAGCAGCTGCAAAAAACGCAAGGGCGAGGAAGTGGCTGAAGCGATAGAAGATGAGATTGAAAAGCAGGGGGCAGGAGCAAGCATCCATACCACAGTTACCCGCTGTAACGGGAGATGCTCGGATGCTTGCGTCATCATCGCTTACCCGGAAGGGGTCTGGTACAGGGACATGACGCCAAAAACGGGCAAAGCACTGGTCCGGAAGCTGGTGCAGGGACAGCAGCTGGAGGATAATGTGCTGTACACCTACAATAACGGACTGACCGCCGCCGGGGAAAAGGGGACCAAGGGCAAGAAGAAAAAGTAACTATAACATGAACTTGTATTAAACCGTCCAAGCTGGCGGTTTTTTGTTTATTTTTCCCAGGTGGAGGATTATGATTGACAGAAAGCCAGTTTGAGGAGGGTAATAATGTTCATAAATTTCGGTGTGAAGGACAGCATCCTGGACAGTGATGAATTCCGCCTTGAAGAGACCCGCTATAATCTCATTCACCGCATTACCGGGTACGATGGAGTGCTGAATCTTAAATCCGCTGATGGCCGGCTGATTCTGACCCAGTCTCCGGGCTTCAACCCCTGGCTATGGATTTCAGGCAAGCTGGTTCAGAGTATCCGGATGGATCGGGCAAGGGAGGCGGCAGAGTATCTGAAGGAGAAGGATTTTCCGGGAGTGTCTGCCGAAGCAGAGGTTGCAGAGGCTTTTGCAAAAGCCTACTGTAAGGCAAGAGGAAAGCTGTACCATACATATATGATCCTTGAAGCGTATTATTGTCCGCAGGTGGTACAGCCGCAAGGTGTGCCCGGACAGCCGCTGACGGCGGGAGCAGAACATATTGGGCTGATCGCGGAGTTTATGGCCCGGTTTGTGGAAGATGCGTTCGGCAGGAAGGAGGAGCGGGAGCATTTTCTTCCGCATGCTGAAGAGGCTGTACGGTCAGGCATTATTCATCTGTGGACTATTGATGGCGTTCCGGTATCCATGGCGGCGGTTGCCCACCGCTCGAAACGGCAGGCAAGAATTAATGATGTGTACACTCCGGAGAAGTACCGCAAACACGGGTATGCAAGCGCATTGGTGGCTGCACTCTGCGAAGGGCTGCTTCACGAGGGGCTAACCCCGGTGTTATACGCTGACGGCAGCAACCCCGACTCCAACAAGGTGTACCGCTCAATCGGCTTTACAGGGGCGGGAACAATTGCCGAGCTCAAGTTTGAATGAGAAATTTGACTTGCTGCCCCTGCGTTGACTATGCTAAGAAGAAGTGCAAATTATCACACTTTATGGATCTGTTTCTGGTAAGGGGGACCCGATAGGATGGAGAGGCTGCAGGTATGGCCGGAGAAATTTAAGAAGTTTTTTTTGAACAACAAATTTGTGGTGACGTTACTTATTGTATTACTGGTGGGACTAACCATTATGGTGTTCGCCAAGATACCGTTTATTTTCAAACCGGTGTCTGTTCTGCTGCACACGGTCGCTGCACCGCTGCTGCTCTCAGGAATTGCCTACTATCTGCTTAATCCGCTGGTAGACCGCATGGAGAAAAGAAGCCGGATCAAACGTGCCTACGGCATTGTTATCCTGTATCTGCTTATCGCCGGTATTGTTACGCTGATTCTGCTGACGGTTATTCCGATGATCCGGACGCAGCTGATGGGCTTAATTGATAACTTCCCTAAGTACAGCGAGCAGATTCAGGAGGAATTCATGAACCTGACCGGCAGCCAGCTGTTTGAACGGGTCCAGGAGAACATCGGCACAGATTTCACTGACATTACAAGCAGGGTGACGGAGTGGGGGACTACTTTTCTGAACAATGCAGTGAATGGTGTGGGGAATTTCGTCGGCGCAGTCACAGAGATTGTTCTGGCACTAGTCACAACACCGTTCATCCTGTTCTATCTGCTGCGGGACGGCAAAAGGCTTCCTGATTATCTGATGAGATTCATTCCGACCGCCCTCCAGCCGCAGACCCGTTTGGTGATGTCCGAAATGAACAGCCAGGTTGCATCCTACATACGCGGCCAGATTATCGTCAGCTGCTGCATCGGTGCGCTGCTCTATATTGGTTACCTCATTATCGGCCTGGAATACTCCCTCGTGCTGGCTATAGTTGCTGCCTGTACGGCGGTTGTCCCGTATCTGGGACCGGCCATTGCGATTACACCGGCACTTATCGTCGCACTCGTAACCTCGCCGTTTATGCTCGTGAAGATGATTATAGTCTGGACTGTGGTCCAGCTGGTGGAAGGCAAATTCATTTCACCGCAAATTATGGGCAAGTCGCTGAGAATTCATCCGATTACGATTATTTTTGTCATTATATTTGCCGGCAAAATGTTCGGTGTACTGGGTATTATCCTCGCTGTTCCGGGATATGCGCTGCTCAAGGTGGTTGTTACCCACTTGTTCCAGTGGTTCCGGTTCCGCTCCGGATTATATGAAGTGATTGAAGAAAACAAGGAATAAACCGAAAGGATGATTGAAATGACAGGACCCGTTGCAGCAACACAATACGGAAAGCTTCAGGGAGCTCACAGTGACGGGGTTAACGTCTGGCGGGGAGTACCTTTTGCGGCGCCGCCTGCAGGCAGTCTGCGTTTTCGTGCGCCGCAGCCGCCGGAGCCGTGGAGCGGGGTGAGGGAAGCGCTGGAGTTCGCTCCGGTCAGCCATCAGCCTGCAAGCACGAGCAGCATCCGCTTTGGCGGTACCACACCAGTCTACTCGGAAGACTGTCTGTATCTCAATGTCTGGTCTCCGGAGTCAGAAGATACGCTGCTTCCGGTAATGGTATGGATTCACGGCGGAACCTTTATTACGGGAGCAGGGAGCCAGCCGATGTTTGACGGTGCGGAAATGGCCAAAAAAGGTAAAGTCATCGTCGTAACGGTGAATTACCGGCTGGGGCCGTTCGGGTTCCTCCATCTGTCTCCGCTTGGCAGAGACCTGGCTTCTAATGCAGGCCTGCTGGATCAAATAGCCGCACTGAAATGGGTACAGGGCAATATCGCTGCTTTTGGCGGAGATCCCGGACGGGTGACGGTCTTCGGGGAGTCGGCAGGGAGCATGAGCATTGCTGCGCTGCTCGCCATGCCTGCTGCGAAGGGGCTGTTCTCAGGGGCGATTATGCAGAGCGGTGCCGCCCAGAGCTTAACAGGAGCGCAAGGGGAAGAGATCAGCAAAGCGCTGCTGGCAGAACTCGGTCTCGGGGGCGGCAGCGATCTGGCGCTGCTGGACACGCTTCCGGCAGAGCAGATTATGGCAGCCGCAGGCCGCATGGCTTATAAGCTGTCCGGCGGCAGCATGGGCATGTTCTTCCAGCCGGTCATTGACCCGGCAACCCTGCCGGCGGAGCCGGAACAAGCTGTTGCGGACGGAGCGGCAAGCGGAATTCCGCTGCTGATCGGCACTAATCTTCACGAAGGCAGCCTGTTCTTCCGGGAAGGGCAGGGCGGGCAGTTTGAGCAGTCGCTCAAAGCGCTGGAGCTGATGCTGGGAACGGGAGATCTGACAGAGATTGCCGCCCCTTATCCGAAATCCTGGGAAGGACAGGCAGAGCTTATGACAGACCTGTATTTCTGGGACCATTCCATCGCTTTTGCACAGAAGCAGCTGCCGCATGCGCCTGTCTGGATGTACCGGTTCGACTGGACCATTCCCGGACATCCGCTGCTGGGCAAGGCAGTTCACGGCGCAGAAATTTATTATGTATTTAACACACTGCCTTTGCTCAGGCTGTACGGGGTGACGATAACCCCTGCCATGGAAGCCGTGGCTGAGATTATGCAGCATGCCTGGACCTCATTTGCACACCGCGGAGAGCCTTCTGTGCCTGGACTGGACTGGCCGCAGTATGAGTGCGGGACACGCGCAACTCTGATCATTGACGAAGAGACAAGAATCGTGCCTGACCCGGATCAGGAGAAGCGCAGCCGGCTGCTGTCAGCAGCGGCGGATTAGAAAGTGATCTGGAACTTAAAGAAGCAGCTGCTCCTGTAAAGGGAGCGGCTGCTTTTTTAAGGTCCGTGGTGTGGGATCTTTATTTCAGTGAAGTATATCCTGTTTTCTCTACCAGCTCCTGGCCCTCAGCTGACTGGATCCATTCGATAAAAGGCCGGATGTTAGGATTGCTGCTCCCCGCCGTCACTGCATAAAATTCCGTTGCGAACGGATATTTCCCGCTGGTAATTCCCTGCTTGTCAGGCCGGACGCCGTCAATAGCCAGCAGCTTGATCTTATCATTCCCGTTCATCTCCGAGGCATAGAAGAGGAAACTGAAGCCCAGAGAGTTTTGGTAATTGCGGTAATTAGCCGTCCGGCTGATGATTCCGCTCATAACATCCGCGACATCCTCTTTAGGGGGCGTCATCAGGGTGGAGTCCTCCATGATTTTTTCGAGCATGGTCTGGCTGCCGCTGTCCTCGTCGCGCTGAAAGGCCCGGATCTTCTCGTTTTTGCCCCCGGCCTCCTTCCAGTTGGTGATTTCACCGGAGTAGATTTTTTTGATCTGCTCTGTGGTCAGACCGTCTACGGTATTATGGTTGTTGACGAAAAAGACAAAGGCTTCGCGGCCGACCGGGGTAAGCTGAAGCTCTTTTCCGGCACGTTTGGCTGCTTTTTGCTGGGAAACGGAAGGCGCGGCAGCGAAAATAATATCTGCCTCTCCGGCAATCAGCCGCTTGTAGGCTTCTGCTGTCGAGGAGCACAGAACGATTCCATCCTCATAGTCATAAGGCTGATAGTCATCCTGAGGGTAAACCGCCCGGACAAAAGCGGAGTATAGGGGGTAAAGGGCCGTTGCTCCGTCAAGCTTCGGAAGATTATCCCTGTCACCGATCCGGTAAGCAGCCGTCTGCCCGAGTGACACCGCTTTGGTGTTCTCTGCGAATGGTGTATAGTCACCCAGATATATTTCCTGTTCATTGACAGTGATACTGTTAATGTACGCTTTGTTGATTTCATACCCTGCAGTTGCGAGCAGGCACAGACCTGCAAAGCTGGCCATGATAATGCCGCGGACCCGCCGGGTCATCAGGTCAAAGATGGAGATGACGGCATACACCGCCAGTCCGCCTGCCACAATAAGGGTGAGCGGAGTATAGAATTTCATGCCCCCCAATACTGCAGTAATAAACGAGCCGATAAATGCGGCAAAGGCGATGGGGATGACAGCAAGAATAGAGTACAGCAGATTGGTCAAAAAAGATCTTTTCACAGCAGCCTCCTCGTTGGGTTTTTAGTAAAAAGTTGGCAGTCCTATATAGTATAACTTAATATACTGCTAACTTCTTCCACAAAAGTCTCCTATGAAAATAAAGAAAGTTTTCGTAAAAGACTGGACGAAATGAAAAAACAGAGTTATCCTAAGATTGTGAAAAATATAACGGAATACAAGATTCTCGGGGTAGGGTGAAATTCCCGACCGGCGGTGATGTTCAAAGCGAACTCAGCCCGCGACTCCTTTCTTCTTCCTTGGAAGAGGGAAGGACTGATCTGGTGACATTCCAGAGCCGACGGTAAAGTCCGGATGGGAGAGGATCAAAGAATAAGGACGATAGGGTTATTTCCCGATGGTCTTTATTGGTAATGGCCCCCGAGTGCTGTCCTTTTAAGGCAGTCCGGGGGCTTTTGGTCTCTTATCGAGGGTTTGTATCGACAAGGAGAATGATTTATGAGCAATGTAACGGCTTCATCCTCAAGTGTCCGCACCTCGCCTCTACGGAGCGGATTCTGGCTGGTAGTACTGGGGGCGGCCCTTTGGGGTGTCGATCCGCTGTTCCGCATCATCCTGCTGAAGTCGCTGACTTCTTCGCAGATCGTGCTATTGGAGCATGTGGTGCTGTTTCTGGCTGCTGCACCTGTATTGTGGCGCAACCGGGCGGATCTCAAAGGTATCCGGATGCGCCATGCCGCTGCGCTTCTGGTTGTGTCCTGGGGGGGATCTGCGGTAGCGACGATCCTGTTCACCAAAGCTCTGGCGACAGGCGACCTGAACGCGGTGCTGCTGCTGCAGAAGCTGCAGCCTATCTTTGCCATTGGTCTCGCCGCTATTCTTCTTAAAGAACGCCTTCCCAAAAACTTCGGTGTGTTAATTGCAGTTGCCTTGGCGGGAACTTATCTGCTGACCTTTGGCTGGACGGTACCTTTTGGCCATGTGAACAACTTCATCAGCATCGGCAGTGTAATGGCGCTCGGGGCGGCTGCGCTCTGGGGCGGTTCTACAGTAATGGGCCGTTATCTGCTGGGTTCCATGAAATACGAGACAGTTACTTCGCTGCGGTTCATTCTGGCTTTGCCGCTGCTGTTCGTTGTCACAGCCATGGAGGGAGCTCCTTGGCAGCTGGGCGGCGGATGGGGTGAAACAACGGCGGTTGCTGTAAACCTGCTGCTGCAGGCACTGCTGCCCGGGCTGCTGAGCATGCTGCTGTATTACAAAGGACTCAACACAACAAAAGCTTCGTTTGCCACCCTGGCTGAACTCAGCTTTCCGATGACAGGTATCATCATTAACTGGATTGTGTATCAGCAGCTTGTGACCCTGCCGCAGCTTGCCGGATTCGCATTGATCTGGACGGCGCTGTTCTTTATTTCCAATCAGCAGAGCCGGGAGACGGCAAAGCTGTAAAGCCTGTTCATTCATACCAGCCTGAGGGGACCGCCCCAGGGCTTTTGTATCATAAGAGAATGTTTCGTTCAGCTGCAGGCTGAAGGAGACATTCTCTTTTTTTTGCAAAAGAATCCGGTCTGTTTTTTGGCATGCTGAGTAAAAACAAGCCGTTACTCCCATACTACCGTTAATCTTGTCTTCCAACTCCGCTTTTGAGGACAAACCAGAGGAGGTACAAACGGATGAATACTCATTCGGCTCCCGCCGTTTATATACAGCTCAAGAACCGCATAATGGTGCCCAAAGGAAAAGGCGTGACACTCCGTGACGTCGCTTATATAATCACCGTCCCCGAATGGACAGAGCGCCTGTATTCGATCCTGCTGCTGCAGCCGGAGCACCGTGACGGCAATCTGATTCTGGTCGATCTGCTGATGATCATTCCGCGGATTCACGAGTTTTTGCCCGGGGCGGATATCCAGCTGATCGGAGAGGGGCGAACCATCGTGCAGGTGGAAAGTGCAGCTGATGTCCGCAAGCCTTCCATTGCCCTATTCGTGCTGGTATGGCTGCTGCTTTTTTTCGGATCGGCACTGACCATTATGAACTTTCATGCCGATGTCAGCATGCAGGAGGTACACATCCGGATTGTCGAGATGCTGACCGGCCGGCGGGATGAGCATCCTTATGTCTTCCAGATCGCTTATTCGCTGGGCATCGGATTCGGGATGGTAATCTTTTTCAATCATCTGTTCAAGAAAAAATGGAATGAGGAGCCGACTCCGCTGGAAGTGGAGATGTTCCTGTACCAGAAAAATATCGATCACTATGTAGTACATGAAGAGTACAGCAAAATGAACCTGAGCGGGGAGAAACCACCCTCTGCCGGAGGCGGTGGGACATGACTGCACCTGTCACGCTGGGAATACACCTGCTGCTGGGCATTGCAGGCGGGATTGCGGTCGGCGGCGGGGTGATCGCGCTATTTATCGTCCTTGATATCGTGCCCCGGCTGGCCCAGCTGACTTCCTCTTACAATAAAGTGCACTGGTATGAAGGAGCAATGGTCGGAGGCTCTTTGATCGGTACAGTAAGTGATTTCTGGAACTGGAGCATCACTTCGGGCCCGCTGGTTGAACTGGGGGTAGGACTTTTAGACGGAATATTTATCGGCATGCTGGCAGCTGCGCTGACGGAAGTGCTGAATGTTCTGCCGATTTTAGCCAAACGCCTGTACATGACACATTATATGTTCGGGCTGTTGATGGCCATGGTATGCGGGAAAGTCGCAGGTTCTTTGTTTGACTGGTTTGTGTACCAGAGATGAACATACGGACAGAAATGAAAGGAGTTACGGAGTAATGAAATACATTCATAGCGGCGACCAGATGGAGGATAAGAAGGAAAAAGAGACGGCGGATGAACCGCCGGTGAACGGGACCGGAGAAGAAGGTAACACGCATCCGGGCAGGCACGAAGATATCCAAACCTCAGCCAGTGATGATTATGCGGGCACTTCAGCCAGTGATGGAGAGGCGGCAGAGGCAAACGGCGGTGAGGAGCAGCAAGAGAAGGGTCCGGGAGAGGCGGATTCCGGAGCACAGGCGAAGGGCAAAAAAGGTTTTTTAGCAGAGCTGTTCAGCACCGATCCCGAACCGGAGGACTCCCCGGAAGGAAAGTCCGGCCAGGGCGATATGGAAGCAGCGGATGAACTGGGCGCAGAGGATACAGAGGAACAGGAAGGCGGTGAGAAAAAGGGTTTTTTCGCCCGGTTATTCGGAGATGATTCGGATATGGAAGAGGATGACGAGCCTGACGGACGTCAGAATAAGCAGGCACAAGGGGACAGCGGCAAAGAGGCAGAAGCCAAGAAACAGAAGCCGGAGAATCATCATAAAAAGAGCAGAAAGCAGGCAAAGCAGGACGAAGAAAAATCCCGGGCCTCCAAAGACCCGCATCAGAAGAAGCGCGATCAAGAATACTCCAATTCCCTTGAGGAGTCGGTTATCTACTGGCAGGGGACAGATAAAATCTTGCCGAGTCTTGAGAAAACAAGAGGTACCTTGACTGAAGTGATGGGGCTCGGCTCTTCTTTTGATATTGTGTTCCGGGAAATGTCCTTTGGCGGACAGAAGCTGGCCCTGCTGTGCATCAGCGGATTTGCCAAGGACACAATCATCGACGAGATTCTGAAGCGCCTGTCTTATTTGACACCGGACAATGTATCCGGGGATGTGCTGGCCACTTTCATGACGGAGTATATTCCTCACCTGCAGGTTGAAAAGGGAGAGCTCCTGAGCGAAGCGGTCAACAAGGTCCTCACCGGAATGAGCGTCTTTTTCATAGAAGGCGAGAGCCAGGTTATCATAATGGATACCCGCTCTTATCCTTCCCGCAGCCCTGACGAGCCCTCCATTGAACGGGTGGTCCGGGGGGCGCGGGACGGGTTTACAGAGACGCTGCTCAGCAACGTGGCACTGGTGCGCAGGCGTGTCCGCGATCCCGGACTGAAATATGAGATGCACCAGGTCGGCCGCCGGACAAGAACCGATGTATGCGTGGCCTATATCGACGATATCGTGGACAAGGCCCAGGTTAAGGCGGTTACGGACAAAATCAAAAGCATTGATATGGACGGCATTCCGCTGTCCGACAAGCAGCTGGAGGAGGCGCTCGTCGGAGCAGGCTGGAATCCTTACCCGATGGTAAGGTACTCCGAGCGCCCGGATGTGGTAGCCTCACATCTGCTGGAGGGCCGGGTGGTGGTCTTCGTGGATACTTCACCGAGTGTCATGGTGCTGCCGACCACATTTTTTGACTTGTGCCAGCATGCGGAGGAGAACCGGCAGACACCGTTTATGGGAACCTATCTGCGCTGGGTGCGGTTTATCGGGATATTTGCCTCCCTGTTTATCCTGCCGCTCTGGATGCTGATGGTTATTCATCCGGAGCTCAAGCCGGCGATGCTGGAATTCATCGGGCCGCAAAAGAGTGCAAAAATTCCGATTCTGGCCCAGTTCCTCATTGTGGAGCTGGGGGTTGATCTTCTGCGGATGGCAGCGGTGCATACGCCGACTCCACTCGGCTCGGCAATGGGCCTTATTGCTGCCATACTGATCGGCGACATTGCTGTACAGACCGGTCTGTTTGTTAACGAGGTGGTTCTGTACATGGCGGTTGCCTCGATCGGAATGTTCGCAACCCCAAGCTATGAGCTGGGGCTTGCCAACCGGATTGTCAGGCTTGTGCTGCTGCTGGCCGTGGCCGCTTTTCAGGTACAGGGACTGGTTATCGGCACGACGCTGCTTATCATTCTGCTGACAACACACCGGTCATATAATTCTTCATATTTGTGGCCGTTCATACCTTTTAATGCAAAAGCAATGGGAGCGATCATCCTGCGCCAGCCGGTGCTCAGCTCCAAAACAAGGCCATCCTTCAACAAAACAAGAGATAATACAAGGATGCGGCCTGTCGGGGATAAGGAGAAACAGCCGTAAGAAAATACAAATCAACTGCAAATTAATCCATTCTTTGGTGTTCCCTCTGTCTGGTATACTGAATACACTAAATAGCTCCTGACATTATGCGTTTCCTGTAACCACTGAGCATCAGCAGGAACGCCAGGGAGCCCTATCACATACAATAGACAGGGTGGAATAGGATATTCCACGGAAATTGGAGGATTGAGCAATGTTTTTACACGGGACGAGCCGAATCAATGATGCCGGGCATTTGGAAATCGGCGGGTGTGATGTCACAGAACTGAAGGCGGAGTATGGTACCCCGCTATATATAATGGACGAGCAATTGGTCCGGCGCCGCTGCCGCGAGTACATGGATGCGTTCAAAGCATCCGGTCTCGGCTTCCAGGTCGCTTATGCCAGCAAGGCTTTTTCAGTGATGGCGATGTGCCGTTTGGCTGATGAGGAAGGATTGTCGCTTGACGTGGTATCTGACGGTGAATTGTATACCGCTCTGCAGGCAGGATTTCCTGCGGAACGTATTCATTTCCACGGCAACAACAAGACACCGGACGAAATTGAAATGGCTCTTGATGCCGGCATCGGCTGCTTCGTAGTGGATAATCTGGTGGAACTCAGCCTGCTGCAGGCTATTGCGGCAAGCAAGGAAGTATCCGTTAACATTCTGCTGCGCGTGACTCCGGGCGTTGAGGCGCATGCCCATCATGCTTATGCTTCCACAGGCCAGACCGATTCAAAATTCGGATTTGACATCGGTAACGGTTCAGCACTTGAAGCGGTGCGCCTTGCATCAGAGCAGGCCAATCTGGTGCTGCTGGGTGTGCATTCGCATATCGGATCGCAGATTTTTGAAACGGAAGGCTTCCAGCTTGCTGTAGAACGGATCGCTGAATTTACGCGTAAAGTGAAAGAAGATCTCAGCGTGGATTTCCCGGTCGTCAATCTCGGCGGCGGCTTCGGTATCCGGTATGTAGACGGCGACACACCGCTGCAGGTATCGGAATATGTTGCAGCAATCACTGATGCGGTGAAGACACACTTTGCCGGAATCAGCGATAAACTGCCGGAAATCTGGGTTGAACCGGGCCGCAGTATTGTCGGGGATGCAGGAACAACTCTTTATACTGTAGGAACTAACAAGGAAATACCGGGTGTGCGCAAATATGTAGCTGTTGACGGCGGCATGACCGATAATCCGCGCCCGGCACTGTATGAATCCAAATACGAGGCGCTGCTGGCCAACCGTGCCACCGAGCCGAACGAAGAAACGGTCTCCATTGCCGGCAAATGCTGCGAGAGCGGCGACATGCTGATCTATGATGTAGAGCTTCCGAAGGTACAGAGCGGGGATCTGCTCGCTGTGGCCTGCACCGGAGCATACAACTATTCCATGGCCAGCAACTATAACCGGATCCGCCGCCCGGCGGTGGTCTTCGTTCAGGACGGCCAGAGCGATTTGGTGGTGCGCCGCGAGAGCCATCAGGACATTATCGCCAACGATATTGTGCCGCAGCGTATCGCCAAGCAGGCTGCATTGAAGTAATCACTGCAGGCTGAACCTGCTTCTCGGAAATAGCATGAAGGAAGCAGGCGGGAGAGAGATCCCGCCTGCTTTGCTTTGTGCGTGATTTCATAGTACACTAAGACAAGTGTTATACCTCTGAAAGCAATACACATAATATCAGATATGGGAAAGGGAAGTGTACAATGAAAAAGGGAACAATTGAATTAGAAAACGGCGGAGTAATTGAAATAGAATTTTTTGATCAGGATGCACCTAACACAGTAGCCAACTTTGAGAAGCTGGCAAATGAAGGATTTTACAACGGACTGGTATTCCACCGTGTAATTCCTGGTTTCGTTGCTCAAGGCGGATGCCCGAACGGCACCGGCACTGGCGGTCCTGGATACACTATCAACTGCGAAATCAATCCGAACAAGCATGAGCGCGGAGTGCTCGCTATGGCACACGCAGGTAAGAATACAGGCGGCAGCCAATTCTATATTACTTATGCTCCACAACCACATTTGGATGGTGTTCACACTGTATTTGGTAAAATCACCAAGGGCATGGACCTGGTTGATGAATTCAAAGGCAGAGACAAAATGAAAGAAGTTAAGGTATTTGAAGCTTAATAAGCTGCCATATAAAACAAAGCCCCCGGATGGATTATTTCCATCGGGGGTTTTGTTGTTACAAGGGCCAAGGCAGATAAGTGTAATTTCTGCATTTAAAAGACTGCTCAAACCCCCGATTAGGCACTTTAGATGTATTTTGTACAATTAAAAATGGCTTAGAGTCTTCGATTAGAGAAAATGGGGGTTTTTAGCTGCACAGAATGCAAGTAAAACCTTCCTGGAGCAAAAAGAGCCCGGTCCAGCTGTATAAAATACAGTTAAAGTACAGGAGGGCTCGTTACAACAAAACGCAGTCTATGAGGACAGCCCTGATGGTTATATTGCCGGGTGCTGTTTTTTGCGTGTTATGGCAATTATATATCCCCGCTGCTGCGGGTTTGCACGGGAATACGGCTGCTGCGCTGCGGGAGCCAAAAGAACACGAGATACATAAGCAGAAAGAGGATAAGGGCAAAGGCTTCTTCAACCAGCAGATAGTAAGGATAAGGCCCGAAATAGTCCAGAACCGAAAAGGTACTTGGTTTATGCGCCAGAAACATATAGTTGGAGCCAAGCATTGTATTGGCGGCATAAACACAGGCTGCGACAATGTTCAGGCAGAGCATGGTGAAGAAGACCGACCGTAAGGTCGGCTTGTAACCTTCTACCCAGGTCATGTACAGGGAAGCCAGAACTATAGCACCATGAGCCGCAAAAAACAGCAGGAAACGGAAATGCGGAAACGGATAGACGAGATTGGGCGTAAGCAGGGCTATGCCGGCTCCGCCGATCCCGGCAAAGTAAAGAAAAGAATACAGCAGGCGGCTGCGGGTAAGCAGCATCACGGCGGACAAGAGCAGGGTGATTCCGCACAGCTCAAGCGGCAGCGATAAACCGTTCTTCCAGATGTCCTGGGAGAGATACCATATATGCAGCGCAGCTTCGGAGGAGAGCAGCAGGCCTGCCAGCAGAATACGGAACAGTTTCCTGCGTGCCGGATGGGAGCGCAGTGCATTCCGGTTAATGTAGAGCAGTATACATATCAAAATAACAACGGCCAGTGCTATGAAGTGAGAAGGTGAGAACATGGCAAAATCAGTCTCATGTCTCCGGTCAAAAAAGGCTGCAGCATTCACGGGCTTCTCTCCCTGTAACCAATTTAATTGACTTTTCAAAATAAATTAACGGATTGCAACATTATCTGATTCTACAGCACTATACTTAGGTGATATAAGTATATAACGCTCTTGCGGACCAGAAAAGGAAGATATTCCTGATTCCTGTAATCTAACATACGACGGACGGAGGATGCCCGAATACATAACTGGGATTAAGTGAATGAGTGTTATACCCTGTCATTTCATGGTCAGGCCTTTATTTTGTTGTGTCATAGGCAGCTGTATCCATTGTTCATCCAGCATTTTCTGAAATAGAGCATGAAAAAGCAGCGGGCGAATATGCTGCAAGAGGGATGAAGATTTGCAAAATTAATTGAGAATTGGGGGATTCCGCGGAATGGTAAAAAGAAGAGTCAATATTGCAATTGTGTTTCTGATGCTTATTGTGCAGGTAGCATACAGCATCGGGTTTACTACGCAGGCAACAGCTGCGGGGATTGAAGCCGACAGAGATATTATTACAAGTGTCTCTATGGCAGTCTACGGACCTGACGGGCAGACCGTTACAGGCGATGTCTATGATGTAGAATCCACTGTCAGTTTGGATTACACCTGGTCGCTGCCTGATGGACACGGGTATGTGAGCGGCGATACCTTCACGCTCCTCCTTCCTGAACAGTTCCAGCTCTACAACGATATCGGAGGCACCCTCGTGTCGGACGACGGTGAAGTGGGCAGCTTCACGGTCAGCCAATCCACACATCAGGTTGTGATGACCTTTAACGGTTATATCGAGAATCACGCCAATGTGCAGGGAACCCTGAGAATCAATACCAAGTTTGACAAAACAAAAATTCCCGGCAGCGGAGTAGAAGAAATTCTGTTCCCTGTAAATGGCGGCACGCAGAGCATAGTCGTCAGCTTCAGGCCGGAGGTTGGCAGTACGATTGAGAAACAAGGCTCCTCAAGCGGATACAACGCATCCACGATCCAATGGACAGTTGATGTGAACAAGAAGCTGGAGACAGTAGCTGGCGCAGCAGTAACTGATCCGATTCCGGCAGGACTGGCGATGGACAGTACAGTTACCCTGGCCGTATATGCGCTGACTGTGCAGCTTGACGGTTCTGTCGTACAGGGTGCTCCTGTTGACAGCAGCAAGTATACCGCTGAGGTGAGTGATGGTGTGCTGCAGGTTCGATTCACCGATTCTGCAATCAGCAGCGCTTACCGGATCGCATACACTACGGCGATATCCTCGGAGACTAAGCATACCTTTACCAATACGGCCACGTTTACAGGTGAAGGCCGGACACCAGCCAGTTCTTCGGCAACGGTGACTGTAGAGCGCGGAGGCACACTGAAAAAAATGTCCGCCGGCTACGAGTGGAACACTCAGACCGTTTCCTGGGCTATTGAATATAACTACAACAGCAAGTCCATTCCACAGGTAAATGCTGTTTTGGAAGATCTCTTCGATGAATCGCATGAGCTTATTGCAGGTTCTCTGAAGGTCTATCCGGTAGTCCTGAATTCAGCTGGAAATGCCGTTAAGGGCCAGACGCTTACCGAGAATACGGATTATTCCGTAACGGATATTACTGCAGCCGGTAAAAAAGGCTTTAAACTGCAGTTCGCAAATGATCTGACCTCGCCTTACCGGATTGAATATAAAATTAAAGCTGCAGACCGTGTATTCGAGGATACTGTTATTACAAACACGGTAACAGAAGGCACTTATTCATCCAGTGCAACGCAGCTTGTACGTCCGGCTATTATCTATAAGAACTTGTCGGGGATTGACTACAAGAACAAAACAACAGACTGGAAAATCACCTTCAACTTTGATGGTTACCCGATGGATAATGTAGTCGTAACTGACAGCTTCCCTTCAGGAGGACAGAAGTTTGTTCCGGATTCCATTGTCGTAAGAGACAGCAAAGGGAAAGTGCTGGACTCCTCTGCATACACACTGGACTATAAAACGCCAGTGGAGCCTAACGCAAGCTTCACAGTGAAGTTCGCTTCAGCGATTTCCGGATATTACACGATCACATACCAGACCCAGTTCAGCAATGACTGGCTGACGGGAAGTTCGGACAATTTCCTCAACCGGGCGCGGATTGACTGGATTGACAGCAAAGGCATTGCCCGCTGGACGCACGCTGACGGATTATTCATTCCCCGCGCGGAAGTGAAAAAGAACGGATTCAAAACTGGTTCTTACAATGCGGCAGCCAAAGAAATTACCTGGACTGTGGGTGCCAACTATAACGGTAAGGAAATTGCTGATCCCGTATTGACGGATCTTTTGACTGCGGGACAGACGCTGGTACCGGGTTCCCTCAAAATTTATGATATGAATATCGACACCAAAGGCAACTCAACAAAAGGATCTGAAATCAGTAATACAGCTTATACCTATACTGTCAGCAGCAGCAACGAATTGAAGGTTGAATTTGCAGATGCTATTAATAAGCCTTATTTTATTGAGTTCAACACCTCGCTTGCGGGCCAGCTTATAGATAAAATGATTACCAATACTGCGCAGCTGCGGGATGGCGCCAAGAAGGTGTCCAAGGATCTAACGGCCACCCTGGAGATCCGGCACGGCGGTGAGTATATCTACAAGAATGGTCTGCAAAACGGCGACAAGGTGAATTGGAGCATAGCAATTAACCGTACGCAGTCCTTTGTTAAGGATGCCAAGATCGTAGACGTTCCAAGCACCAACCAGATCCTTCTGCCGGATACGTTCCATCTGTACCCGACTGCAGTCTCCGCAGCCGGAGAAGTTACCAAATCCGGACCGAAACTGGTTAAGGATATCGATTATACACTGAACCTCATCACTGATGCAGCGGGCAACCGCAGCTTTGAATTGAGCTTCACCCGGGATATAAGCACTGCATTTATCCTGGAATATCAGTCGCTGATTGTTGCAAATACCGGTGATAAGCTGGTTAATACTGTGAATTTCAGCGGTAACAATGCTGTGCTTGTGGAGAAGGATACAAGTACAGAAGTAATCGTTGGCGTATCCAGCGGTTCGGGTACAGGCAGCGGTGAACGAGGATCGCTGGCCGTCAAGAAGGTTGATGCTGTAAATGTGGATAGACCGCTTGCGGGTGCAGTCTTTGAACTGTACCGTGTGAATGGTACAGAGCGTGTGTTGGTTAACACCGTTACTACAGACGCAGAAGGCAGTGCTGTATTTAATAATCTCTGGCTTGGCGGGTATGTGTTGATCGAGAAGGCAGCGCCTCAGGGATATCTGCTGGACGGCAAAGAGTACCCGGTTACAATCGGCTCCGCGGCCCGGGTGAATCTGACTGTGCTTAACGCAGAGGAGGTGCCGGTGCCTACAACAACACCTACTCCGGTGCCTACAGAATCTGCAGCACCTACAGAGTCTCCGGGAGGAGGAACGGTAACTCCTGCTCCGACAGAGGGCCCGGTAGCAACATCCACGGCATCTCCGGTGCCGACTTCACCGGTAACACCAGGTGTTCCTGGCGGAACTCCAACTTCAGGTACAACAGGGCCAGTAGTTCCGGGAGTCATTGTTGATGACGATGAAATTCCGGGAGGTGCCGTACCTGTTCCGGCAGCCACTCCTTCACCGGCAGTAACGCCGTCTACACCACTTGTACCGGGTGAAGAAATTGCAACTGATGACGATATCCCGCTGGGTGGCGTTGACATTGAAGATGACGGCATTCCGCAAGGCGGAGTGGACATTGAGGACGATGACATCCCTCAAGGAACAGTAACAAACCAGGCAGGCGGTATGCTGCCGCAGACAGGCGAGAACAGCCCGATGCCTATTTACCTCACCGGTATGGCTTTGATTCTGGCCGGAGTAATACTCAGCCGTGTGTTCAAACGCGGCAACAAACAGGAATAGCAATCATCCGCTGAACGGATAGAGATCAGCGGATGCAGAAGAGCCCGCGGCAGGGATGCCGCGGGCTCTTTAGTGAGTTATACCGCTGCTTGGTCATCTGCAGGATGGGTGCTATAATAACTTCAACTTTTAAAGTACCGGAGGGAAGAAGAATGTGGAAAGAATTTAAAAGCTTTGCCATGAAGGGCAATGTGCTGGATCTTGCTGTGGCAGTCGTCATCGGGGCGGCCTTCGGCAAAATCGTCACTTCGCTTGTTAATGATATCATTATGCCGCTAGTAGGTTTGCTTAGCGGAGGGATTAATTTGAAAGGGCTGTCTTTTGTATACGGGGATGTGAATCTGAACTATGGCCTGTTCCTGCAGTCTGTGGTTGATTTTTTTATCATTTCCTTTTCCATCTTCATGGTTGTAAGGCTGATCGGCAAATTCAGGTATAAGGATACAGTGAAAGTAGAGGTTGTCGAGACACCTGCACCGGCACCTGAAGTGGCCCTTTTGACTGAAATCCGTGATTTGCTCCGGGCAGATAAACAAGGTGAAAGGTAGTATGCAAGTTACAAAAAATAAGTAAATTTCATAAATGCACTTGCAATTATGATGGTGAAGTGATAATTTTGTTGTAGGCAAAATTATTGTCAACTGAATATATCAATCCTTCAGGGCAGGGTGTAATTCCCTACCGGCGGTGATGCTGTGCATAAGGGCTGTAATATGCCCTCTGCTAAGCTTAGTCCGCTACCCGCTCCGTAATTTCTTTATGGACGGTGGACCCGGTGCAAATCCGGGACCGACAGTATAGTCTGGATGGAAGAAGGAGAGATCGTCGTCATGCGCTTATACAGGCAGGCGTACTGCAGTGTTTTTGAATATTATGTGCGAACTTTCACAATCTTTGGATTGTGATGTTATTTACGCACCATTTTATTAGTGCTGCCGGCAAACTCTCGTATATCCCGTCTTGAACTCCTCCTGGAGATTGAGACGGGTTTTTTCTGTTTGGACCAGAAATAATTTCACTAAAGATTGGGGGCAAATCATGGATACGATGAACGATGAGTTTTATATGTCGCTGGCGCTGGATATGGCAGAGCGTGCTCAAGGACAGACAGGCATTAATCCGGTTGTAGGCTGCGTAGTCGTAAAGGACGGGGCCATGATCGGCCTGGGTACCCACCTGCAGCGCGGGACAGGCCACGCCGAAGTGCATGCGCTGAATATGGCCGCAGGTAAAGCGCAGGGCAGTACGGCATACGTAACCCTTGAGCCCTGCAGCCATTACGGGATAACGCCACCCTGCAGCCAGCGGCTGATTGACGAGGGCGTTGCGCGGGTAGTAGTTGCCTGTGAGGACCCCAATCCGCAGGTGGCTGGCAGGGGAATTGCCATGCTGCGCGAGCAGGGGATTGATGTGGAGGTAGGGCTGCTGCGCAGCCGGGCTTTGCGGCTGAATGAGAAATTCATCAAGTACATTCTGACCAGGCAGCCTTTTGTCACGCTGAAGAGTGCAAGTACGCTGGATGGTAAGATTGCCACCCGTACCGGAGACAGCAAGTGGATATCAAACGGGCAGGCCCGGGAGATCGTACATACACTGCGGCACCGTCATCAAGGAATTATGGTCGGCGTAAATACAGTTATTGCCGATAATCCTTCACTGACGACAAGAATGCAGGTGCCGGGGTTCAATCCGATCCGGATTGTGGTCGACTCTTCCCTGCGTATTCCGCTGGAGTCCGCTGTCGTGAGTGACGGACTGGCACCAACCGTTGTCATAACAACGGAAGCAGCGGATCAGGAGAAACATGCTGCGCTGCTAAGTGCAGATGTTCAGGTTGTAGTCGTCGGTCCAGGGCCGCGTGTTGATTTGCAGGCTGCCATGACCGCGCTGGGTGAGCTTGAGATCGGTTCAATCCTGCTGGAAGGCGGCGGCACACTGAACGGCGCCATGCTGGCAGGCGGGCTCGTTGACCGCGTCATTCTGTTCTTTGCTCCGAAGCTTGTCGGAGGGGGAACAGCTGCTGCCGGAACCTTTGAGTTTGAAGGTGTGGAGAAGATGTCTGATGCTATTACCCTGGAAGGATTGGAAGTGGAAGTGCTCGGGGATAATGTGTGTATCAGCGGTACTCCGATCCGCTAGGCGGAAGCTAACCATTTTTAAGGAGGGGATAGTATGTTCACCGGACTGGTAGAGGAGGTTGGCGTTCTCCGCGGCGTTACAAGCGGGGGCGAAATGATGGTGCTGAATATCGGCGCCTCTGTCATCATGGATGATCTCAAAATCGGCGACAGCGTATCCGTCAACGGTGTCTGCCTGACGGCTACGTCCCTCGGGAGCCATTCTTTTACCGTTGATGTTATGCCGCAGACCTACCGCAACAGCAATTTGAAGGAGCTGCGCACCGGAAGCAAAATGAACCTCGAACGGGCGATGGCTGCAGGCGGGCGTTTTGGCGGCCATATTGTGCAGGGCCATGTGGATGGGACTGGAGAGATACGCAGTATCAAGCGGGACCAGAACGCAGTAGTGTTCGAGATTGTTCCGGACCGCGGATCGTTGTTCAAGTACATTATTCCCAAAGGCTCCATTACGATTGACGGCATCAGCCTTACGGTAGTGAATACCAGTGCATCAGCGTTCACAGTTTCCATTATTCCGCACACGCTTGGTGAGACGGTGCTTAACCATAAGCGTTCAGGTGACAGCGTGAATATTGAATGTGATGTGCTCGGCAAATATGTGGATCATCTGCTGCATTACGGTTCCCGTTCCGGGGCCGGAGAAGAAGAGAGCAGCTCCCGGATCAGCCATGATTTTCTGGCGGCCAACGGATTTGTATAAATTATTAGAAGGCTTGTACCTGCGTGAATAGGGGGCAAGCGATAAGGAGGACAGTTACAATGAGCCAAGAAGCCAAACAGGACAGCGTCCTGGACCGGGTTGAAGACGCCATCTATGATTTGATGCGCGGCAAGGTGATTATTGTTGTCGATGATGAAGACCGTGAGAATGAAGGTGACTTTATCGCACTTGCCGAACGTGCCACACCGGAGGTGATCAACTTTATGATCACGGAAGGGCGCGGCCTTGTCTGCCTGCCGATCACGGCGGAGCGGGCAGAGGAGCTGGACCTGCAGCCAATGGTGAGCCAGAATACGGATTACCATGGAACCGCCTTTACCGTATCCATTGACCATAAGGATACTACGACCGGAATTTCTGCTGCTGAACGTTCCATGACGATCAAAGCCATTATGGACCCCAACGCCAAAGCATCCGATTTCCGCAGACCGGGCCACATGTTCCCGCTGATCGCCAAAAAAGGCGGAGTGCTGCGCCGTGCCGGACATACCGAAGCTGCTGTCGATCTGGCCCGCATGTGCGGCGCTTACCCGTCCGGCGTGATCTGTGAAGTGGTTAAGGCCGACGGTACGATGGCCCGTCTGCCGGATCTGGTGGAGATCGCCAAAAAGCATGACCTCAAGCTGATCAGCATCAAGGATCTCATCCATTACCGCAACGAGAAGGAGCACCTGGTTACCCGTGAGGTGTCTGTGAACCTGCCGACCGATTTCGGCGTCTTCCAGACTGTCGCTTATACGAATGAGGTGGACGATAAGGAGCATGTAGCCTTGGTCAAAGGCGATCTGTCCGGTGATGAGCCGGTACTAGTACGCGTGCATTCCGAGTGCCTTACAGGAGATGTATTCCACTCCCACCGCTGCGACTGCGGTCCGCAGTTTGAAGCGGCGCTGCGCCAGATCGAAGCTGCCGGCAGAGGCGTCCTGCTCTATATGCGCCAGGAAGGCAGAGGCATCGGCCTGATCAACAAGCTGCGGGCTTACAAGCTTCAGGAAGAAGGGCTTGATACTGTGGATGCGAACCTGAAGCTGGGCTTCCCCGCCGATCTCCGTGATTACGGCATCGGGGCACAGATCCTGAAGGACCTCGGCATTTCCAAAATCAAGCTGCTGACCAACAACCCCCGCAAGATCAAGGGACTGGAAGGCTACGGCCTTGAAATTGTGGAGCGTGTGCCGATTCAAATGCCGGAGAACAAGGACAATACGAATTACCTGCATACGAAGCAGTCGAAGCTGGGGCATCTGCTTACTTTTGACAGCATTGAACAGAATGAGGATTCGAAGATTTAAACTTTGTTTAACGGATTCACTTGATTTACTAATTTACTAATTTACTAATGAAGGGTTGATGAAGAGAATGCCGAATTATTTTGAAGGACATTTAGTTTCTGAAGGGTTAAAATACGGGGTAGTCGTAGGACGTTTCAATGAGTTTATTACCAGCAAGCTGCTGTCCGGAGCACTGGATGCTTTTAAACGCCACGGTGTAGCCGACGATGAAGTCGATGTAGCCTGGGTACCGGGAGTGTTCGAAATTCCGCTGATTGCCCAAAAAATGGCGGAAAGCGGCAAATATGATGCCGTAATCACCCTGGGTACTGTGATCCGCGGATCTACAACCCATTATGATTATGTCTGCAATGAAGTAGCCAAAGGGGTGGCTGCGATCAATCTCAAAACCGGAGTTCCGACGATCTTTGGTGTGGTAACGACCGAGAATATTGAGCAGGCCATCGAACGTTCCGGAACCAAAGCAGGCAACAAGGGCTGGGATGCAGCTACTGCTGCCATTGAAATGGCAAACCTTAACAAGCTCTTCAAATAAGACAGCCTCTTGACGAAACGACAATATTCGTGCTTATTTATAAGTATAAGAAGAAAGCATGGACTATAAAACCCTTTCTACTTGTGTAGCGCCCTGGCGGCGCTGCACTTTACTTTTTTTACGGGAGGAACCCTCGTGACTGTATTGTACAAGCTGGAGACGTTCGAAGGTCCGCTCGATCTGCTCTTGCATTTAATTGACAAGGCGGAAATCGACATCCAGGACATTCCGGTCAGCGAGATCACCGAACAGTACATGGCATATCTGCAGAGCATGCAGGAGCTGGAACTGGATATTACCAGCGAATTTCTTGTCATGGCCGCCACCCTGTTGTCCATCAAGAGCAAGCTGCTGCTGCCGAAGCCGCCAGTCATTGAAATTGAAGATTTTGAATACTACGAAGATGACGGCTATGATCCGCGTGCGGAGCTGGTAGAACGGCTGATTGAATACCGGAAGATCAAGAGCATTGCCGTGCAGCTGCTGGATATGGAAAGCGAACGCAGCCTGATTTTTACGAAGGAACCGGAGGATCTGGCCCCTTTTGTACCTGTGCAGCTGGATAATACGTTAAAAGGGCTCCATGCCTCTGATCTGATCGCGGCTTTCCGCAAGGCACTGAGCAAGGCGGCCCAAAGAACCTCCTACCAGCGGATTACCCGCGATGAAGTCTCGGTCAAGGACCGGATCCGCGAGGTGTCCGATGTACTGCAGCGCAAAGGGATGGGCGGACGGCTGCGCTTCTCGGCGCTGCTGCATGATGAAATGGCCCGTCATGAAATTGTGACCACCTTCCTGGCTATCCTGGAGCTGATGAAGATGAAGGCTATTTTCTGCTATCAGGAGAAATTGTTTGAGGATATCGTGATGGAATGGAGAGGAGGGGACAACTTCAGTGGATTACAAAACGCTGAAATCGATTATTGAAGGGTTGTTATTTCTGTCGGGTGATGAGGGATTGTCTGTACGCCAGATTGCCGAAATTACCGAGCAGCGGGCGGATGTGGCCGGCAGGGCGCTGGAAGAGCTGAGGGAAGATTTCACCCAGCAGGGCCGCGGCCTGCAGGTGGTGCAGATTGCCGGTAATTACAGGCTGGCTACGCTGCCGGATCATGCGCCTTATTTTGAACGGCTGGCCTATTCTCCTTCCCGCTCTTCGCTTTCACAGGCGGCGCTGGAGACGCTGGCCATTGTAGCTTACCGGCAGCCTATCACCAGAGTGGAGATTGAAGAGATCCGCGGTGTGAAATCCGAGAGGGCAATCCATACGCTGAGCAACAAGGATCTGATCCAGGAGGTAGGACGTGCGGAAGCCGTCGGCCGCCCGATTTTGTACGGAACGACCAAATCCTTTCTGGACAGCTTCGGGCTGGCCAGTCTGCAGGAGCTGCCGGAGCCGTCGAATTTTGATACCTCTGACAGTCTGGAGGAAGAGACACAGCTGCTGTTCAACAAGCTGGACAGCCAGATGACGTTTGACGATGTTGAGCCATCATAGCATTCTTTTGACCGGAGTACCGTTGTTCCTTTTTGGGGCAGCGGTTTTTTTTGCGTGTTTTGCGATATGCCGAATTTTTTCCAGCCCAAATTGCCATACTAATCCAAGGTTCTCTATTAAGGCTGCTTGGAGGTTAATGCGTGAAGTTATGGCTTGCAATACTTTTAGCGCTGCTGCTGTTTCTAATTATACTGGTGCTTTCTTCCTCTATTCATTTTCATTTCCGTGTGCGCAGGACCGGGAAGAATGACCGGGTTGAATTTGACTTGAAGGCTCTGTTTGGGCTGGTAAAGTTTCATTATGAGCTGCCTGAAATGGTATATGAGGGCATAGAGCGGGGAATCCGGGTGAAGCTGGAAGAAAGCGGGATGGCGCCTTTTAAAATGAATAATGATAAAGTCAATCATGTTGACAAACAAACTTTAACGAACTTGACAACTGATATCAAGCTGGCGATCCGGGCAACCGGGGGGCTGAAAAAATGGCTTAAAGGGCTCATGTCCAACGTCAAAATCTTAAAGCTCGACTGGTCTACCGATTTCTCACTGGGTGATGCAGCGTATACGGCGACTGCTGCGGGGGCATTGTGGGGGATGAAGTGGATTCTGGTCGGCTGGGGTTCACAATTTGTCCGGCTGCAGCATACGCCACGGCTGTTTGTTGCTCCCGTGTTCAAGGATGACCTTTGCTTCTCAACGGTATTGGTGTGTAACGGTAAGCTCTCTTTGGCCTATGTTCTATATTCGGGCTTGGTGCTCCTCCGCCGCATCATCAGTGTTAAAGGCGGCCTGGCCCTGTGGAGAAAGCTGTTAAGCCGCAAACAGCGGGAATCGTCCGGAGAGGGCGGGGAATGAAGAAACGTTTTACATACAAATAGAGAGAGCTGGGGATGATAATTCCGAGGAAGAAAGAGTATTCCCAAGAAGTTAAAGGAGGATAACAACATGGGTGACCATCCTATTCAAGGTCTGATGCAGACTGCGATGGAAAATATCAAAGGCATGGTGGATGTTAACACAATTGTCGGAGATCCGGTAGAAACCCCGGATGGCAGCGTGATTCTGCCGATCAGTAAAGTTGCTTTCGGCTTTGCAGCCGGGGGAAGCGATCTGCGGGTGGAGGATGATGCTCCAGGGGTGAACGGAACAAATAACGGCGGTGTCAAAATGCTTCCTTTTGGCGGCGGCAGCGGGGGCGGTGTCTCTATTCGTCCGATTGCGTTTCTGGTCGTGGGCAAAGAAGGGGTACATATTGTGCCGCTGGATAATCAAACCCATCTGTTTGAGAAAATTATCGATGCCACACCGAGCCTGATTGACAAAATCCAGAATATGTTTCAAAACAACGGTACGCCTGCAGGGGCACAGACAGTAAACCCGCCTGCTGCCACAGTGACAGTGAAGACGGATAAGCCTTCTTCGGCTTCATCCGCGCATTAAAAAGTCCTGCAGGTTCAGAGGATTGCAGCAATTACTTGTCACTGTTATTGACATGAATCGGGACATCGCCATGGAGAGGCGGTGTCCCTTTTTGTATGACGTGCTAATGAACAAAGGACATACCTGTCCGCCGTGCCGCATACACTTGTACAGCACAGGTCGTGATTGGAGCCTTAGGTTGAGACTGATAAGAAGCCGGAGGATGAAGATGAAGAGATTAACTTTTAAACCGTCGCTCATTGTAATAGTGTGCCTAATGCTGGCAGTCCTTGGACCCACGTCCGGAGTGCGGGCGGAAAATGCCTCGATTTCCACGCATGCCAGGGCGGCAGCGCTAATCGACGTGGAATCCGGAAGGCTCCTGTACAGCAGCAGGGGAGATGAGCCGATGCTGATCGCCAGTCTGACCAAAATTATGACGGCCATTGTGGCTATAGAAAACGGGGATTTGACCTCCAAAGTAAAGGTGGGCAAAAATGCTTTTGCCAAGGAGGGGTCGTCGATTTATCTGAAGCTGGGTGAGGAAATGACCCTGGAAAATATGCTGTACGGCCTGATGCTGCGTTCGGGAAATGATGCTGCAACAGCGATTGCCGAGCATATCGGCGGTTCGGAGCAGGGGTTTGTCTACATGATGAATGCCAAAGCGGAGGAGCTGGGGCTTGTTAACAGCCATTTTGCCAACCCGCACGGCCTCGATGCCGAAGGGCATTATTCCAGCGCAAATGATCTTGCAAAGCTGACTGCATACGCCATGCATAATCCGGTGTTCAAGGAAATTGTAAAGACCCCGGAGAAGACGGCAGATAATCCGTATGAAAAATGGGACTACAAATGGAGCAATAAAAACAAGATGCTTCGACTTTATGAAGGAGCGGATGGCGTAAAGACCGGCTATACCAAAAAAGCGCTGCGCACGCTCGTCAGCTCCGCCACCCGGAACGGGCAGCAGCTTGTCGCGGTTACGCTCAACGACGGCAACGACTGGAATGACCATGCTTCACTGCTGAATTTCGGCTTCAACCATTATCCGCTCAAGACATTAATCGAACGCGGTGAGGGGATCAGCGGCTACAGTTACGTAACAGGCAAGGCTTTCGCTTACCCTCTGGGCCAGGGAGAGGAAGCACGGATAATGACGAAGCTGGTGCTGAACCGGGAAGCTGGCACTGCAGAAGGACAGGCACGCAGCAGCAGTTTTGGCCTCAGGGGAGTAATTATTGTAAAGCTTGGCGGGAAGGAGATCGGCCGGGTTCCTGTCTATGAGTCCGGGCAGCTCCCGCCGGAGCAGTCTGCTTACGATAAGAGATACAGTCCGGCCATGAGTATAGCTTATCCGGCGCACAGCTGGCTGCAGGCGGTGGGCAGCGCGCTCCGCGCACTTTTTGAACTGGGAAGGGAAGCGAATGAGTAGATCCTGAAATAAAGCTGAGTTTAGATCGAACGGGGGAGGGAACGGCATGATTAATGGGATTTGGCTGGGGATGATTGTCATCGGCTTCATCTTCGCGGCTGTAAACGGCAGGATGGACGCTTTTACAGCTGCTGTATTCGATGGTGCAAAGAACGGGGTCACTGTAAGCTTCGGCCTGATTAGCGTCCTTGTGTTCTGGATGGGAATGATGCGGGTGGCTGAGGATGCGGGGCTGCTGAAAAAAATCGCCAGAGTGCTTGGACCCGTAGTGTCCTTTCTGTTCCCCGATGTTCCAAAAGGCCATCCCGCTATCGGCTATATCCTCTCCAATATGAGCGCTAATCTGCTGGGTCTTGGCAATGCGGCAACCCCTATGGGAATCAAGGCGATGCAGGAGCTGCAGACGCTGAATCCTGACAAGGAAACTGCAACACCGGCCATGTGTACGCTGCTTGCGCTGAACACAGCCAGCATCACCCTGATTCCCGCTACGCTGATCGCAATCCGTCTGAATTACGGCTCGGCAGATCCGGCAGGCATTGTCGGCACCACGCTTGCAGCTACCGCTGTGGCGACGCTCGCCGCCATTGCGGCAGACAGGCTGTTCCGCCGTCTGACACTGCTGCGCAGGCCGCCGAAGCCGCCTGCAGTGAAGCCCGGGGATTCCGCCAGAGGAAGTACTGCGCTCCCGCATACTTCAGTGAAGGGGTGAGCTCTTTGTTCCAGCTAATCAGCCTGATTTCGGCCTGGGCGATTCCGGTGATGATCACGTTTATTCCGCTTTATGCTTTTACGCGGAAGGTGCCGGTCTATGAATCCTTCGTAGAAGGGGCAAAGGACGGCTTTGGCACAGCCATCGCTATTATTCCGCATCTTGTCGGCATGCTTGTGGCTATAAGCGTGTTCCGCGCTTCCGGTGCGCTTGATTTCCTGATGGGCTTTATTGCGCCTGCGCTGGAGGGACTGGGAGTGCCTGCGGAAGTGCTGCCGCTCGGCCTGCTGCGTCCGCTGACAGGCACCGGCTCACTCGCCTACACCACTGATCTGATCCGCGTCCACGGCCCGGACTCCCTGATCGGGATGATCGCCTCCACCATCCAGGGAAGTACGGACACCACACTGTACGTCCTTACCGTCTACTTCGGCGCCGTAGGCATCCGCAACGGGCGCTACGCCCTGAAGGTCGGCTTGTTCTCCGACGTCATCGGCTTTATCGCGGCTATTGCGGTTTGTTTGCTGGTGTTCGGGTAGGCTGTGAAATGCCTCATTCCAGTATTTGTGAAAATGTGTTAAGGTCTTGGGAAAGTACGAGGATGACTTCCCGTGCTAAGGCATTTTTACAAAGAAGGTGTACAAGCTTGCAGATCATAATTGTTTTGGCGGTGTGTTACGGCTTAATTTTAATGTATCCTCTCCGTTTCGCTGTTGATGTGTTTCAAGTGGAGTGGAATAGAGATAAAAGTTGGCTGATCAAAAAAATCGGCTGTCTCTGCGGGACACTTGTTCTGCTCGCCGCAGTAAACGGTCTGATATTTAAATTTAACGGCAGGTTTGCGGATAGAAGCACATTGCTGTATTTTAATTCTTTCTGCAGTGCAGTGGCACTGTCAGCAGCCATCGGTTTCTTCTCTGACAGACGGATTTTCAGCGTGATTACTTTTCTGTTATACCTATTTGATGTGCTTCAATTCAACAATTTCGCAGCGTCCATGACTGGGGATGCTCTGCAGGACAGTGGTATCGGTCTGGGCGGATTTATTAACTTTTTTATCAATGCTATTGTCTTTGTATTGGCTATGTTTGCAGATCATATGATCGAGTTAGAGGAGCCGGATGACGGATTCTGATGAATGCCCTTGCCGCCAATAATAATTGTCTTAATTATACTGGTGGATGCAGCAGCTCCAACCACATCGTAACGGACCCAGAGTCCCTTATTTCCGCAAAAATTAACCTTTTTCTCCGCTAACGGACCTCAGTTCCTTTATTTACCGAAAAACACCTGCAAAGTGCCCGTTAGGGAGGAAATAACGCTTGTGGAGTCCGTTAGCCCAGGAAGTGGTGCTCTTACGAGAAAATAGCGCCCCTACGGTCCGTTAGCCCGGTAGCTGGTGCGCACAAACACACATTGTTCTGCCCCTTAAGCGCTACCCCAGCGCTGCTCATCCTCCGCAGGAGGATGGAGTACACGGAACGTTATTAAGCAACTTGGTTGTTCTCCATCCGCCGCAGAAGGATGGAGTACACGGAACGTTGAAAGTAACCAGTAGGATGTATGGGACTGGAGAAACGACAGTCCCGCACAACCCCAGCGGCGCCCGGCCGCTGGACAACGTCACTTTCCTACCCCTAACTGCGGGGTGAGGGGGTGTTTTTGGCTTCATCCGCCGCAGAAGGATGGAGCGTGCAATGGCGTTGCCGGAGTAACGGAGAGGAAGTTTGGAACTGTAGGAGCGATAGCGTCCGCCTTTGTCTCCGGATTTCAACCGCGCACAGCGGTCCAATTGAAGAAATTCTTACGACAACAGCAGCCGGAAGTCCAAACATTCCTCGTAGTTACGTTTAGGCAACATGTGGCTTGATTTTCCTCAACTCCACCTCCATCCTTCCCCCAACCCATAAAACTCAAAAACACCCCGTCACCCCGCCCCATCCCCCATCATATGCTATCCCAGCAACAAAGAGGGGGCCGATAGGCGATGGAATACAAAGGTTTTATTCTGCATCATTCCCGCTGCCCGTCGATTAATGGCAAGGGTTTTGACTTTTGGGTCGGAAAAGACGGCGGGATTTATGCCGCGCCGCTTATGACGGATCCGGACTATATCCATGTATGTCTCGAAGGGAATTATGATGATGAGGGCAGTGTTCCGCCGCATGCTGACCGCAAAGAGCAGCTGTTTGCGGCAGGCAAGCTGCTGCTGGAGCTGGCTGCACGCTATCATATTTCGCCTTTGCTGGTAGAGCCGCATACCAAATCTTGTCCGGGAGCATTTTTTCCATGGAATGAACTTGTGATTTATGCCTCTGATGGTTATCATTAATCTGAGGTGAGTCATCCAAAATGGAAAGATTACAGAAAATTCTGGCGCAAGCAGGAGTAGCGTCCAGACGCAAATGTGAAGAACTGATTTTAGCCGGTAAAGTGGAAGTCAACGGGGAACTCGTAACTACGCTTGGAACGAAGGTGGACCCCGAACAAGATATGATCAAGGTCTCCGGTAAATCGATCCGGGGCGAGAACAAGATCTACATTATGTTCAATAAGCCCAAAGGCGTAATCACCAGCGCATCCGATGATAAAGGCCGCAAAGTGGTTACGGATTACCTGAAAGGCATCAAAGAGCGCGTATACCCTGTAGGCCGTCTGGACTATGATACGGAAGGATTACTGCTGCTGACCAATGACGGAGAGTTTGCGAATCTGCTCACGCATCCGAAGCATCATGTTCCAAAGACGTATCTGGCTACGGTCAAGGGTGTGCCGCACGGCAGCGCACTGGACAAGCTGAAGGCAGGCATTAAGCTGGAAGACGGCATGACCGCTCCGGCTGAAGTCGAGTACAAGGATGTAGATGAAGCCAATAAGGAATCGGTGATCAGCATCACCATCCATGAAGGCCGCAACCGTCAGGTCCGGCGGATGTTCGAAGCAATCTCCCACCCTGTAATCCGTCTGAAGCGGATCTCCTTCGGAGACATTCTGCTGCAAAATCTCAAACGCGGCTCTTACCGCCATTTGACCAAGGATGAAATCAATCATCTGCAGCAAATCGCCAAGGCCGGGGCTTTAAAGACAAATCAGACACGCAAAGACACATAATGTTCACAAAATTCCCTCCTAAAACTGTGACAATATTCGTTATAATGTTCATAGGATGTTCACACCTTACAACTAAAGTATGAATTGCGTCACAGAAGGGGGCTTCGCGTGTGGGCAAAGCGAGAAAGCCGGTTCAAATCGTAATTCTGTTTTTGATACTTTTGCTTGGCGGCTATGCCATCGGCTCTTCCGTGTTCGGAGGAGACGGCAAAGCAAGAGAAGGCGGGAAAGCGCCTTCCTTTGAGCTGCTGGGGCTGGATGGATTGGTCCACACGCTCGAGGAGTATAAGGGCAAGTCGGTTGTGCTTAATTTTTGGGGCTCCTGGTGCGCTCCGTGCATAAAAGAAATGCCTGCCCTGCAGGCCCAGTGGAACAAATGGCGCGAAGAGGGTGTGGTGGTTGTCGGAGTGAATGTCGGCGAGGATCAGATGACCGTTGAGAATTTTGTCAATCAGGTCGATATTGATTTCCCGGTAGTCATGGACACCGGACGCGACGCAGTACGCAGCTATGGCGTGTCACCGCTGCCTACAACTTACTTCATTAATACCAAGGGCAGGATCGACAGCATTCATATTGGTCAGCTGGACCTCGGCTCGCTTGACGAGCAGATCGGAAAGCTGGTGGGACAATGAAAAGCCGCGAACCGCTAATCAGCAATACCAAATGTGAATGCGGTCATCAGAATCCTGTAGGGACCGTCTTGTGTGAGGCATGCGGGAAACCGCTGGATGAGAAGGACCGTGCCTCCGATGCTAACCTTGAAATGCGCTATGACGGAGTTGCCCGCCGCTCACAGCGTGTGAATCCGGGAATCATCGACAGGGTGTGGAACTTTTTTTCCTCGGTCAAAATAGCGATCTACCTCATTGTCCTGACACTGCTGGGGTCCATGCTGGGCACGATTTTTCCGCAGGAGAGCACCTTCCTCAATATCGATGCTTCAACCTACTACAAACAAACGTACGGAACAGCCGGGGATATTTATTATAAACTCGGCCTTTCGCACACCTACGAATCCTGGTGGTTCGTGACGCTGCTGGTTATGATCGGGGCATCGCTCGTGATCTGCAGTCTGGACCGGGTGCTTCCGCTCTACAAGGCGCTGACCAGACAGAAGATCCGCAAACACAGGCAGTTCCTTACCCGCCAGAAGGTAGTCCTGGTAAAGGAAGTGAACGATGAACCCGAAGCCTGGGTGAACAGCCTGATCGGGCCGCTTAAGCAAAAAGGGTACCGCGTGCGTACGGACGGAGGTTCTCTGCTCGCAGAAAAACACCGTTTCAGCCGCTGGGGGCCTTATGTAATACATATCGGACTTATCATTTTTTTGCTCGCCGTGCTGGCAAGAGGACTGCCGGGACTGAGCATGGACCAGCATCTGGCGTTCCCGCAGGGCGAGATTGTCAAGATACCGGACACCACCTTTTACCTGAAGAATGAGAAGTTTACTGTTGAATTTTATTCGGAGTCTGAAATGCCGGAGGAGTTCCGCGGCCGGAAGATCCTTCCCAAGCTGTACGAGACCCGGGCGGTTCTCTATGAATGCACGGCAGACTGCAGCGATCCTTCCAAAGAGCCCAAACTTAACGAGGTTGCCGCCCACAACATTCAGGTGAACTCGCCGCTTAACTACAAAGGTTTGAAAGCGTATCAGTTTGACTACGACCTGACCCCGGTGCTGCGCTCCGTGCAGCCGGAGCTGGTAAATACCGCAAGCGGAGAATCTTTCGGCAAGTTCAAGCTGGATATGAAAAATCCGCTGCGCAGCTTTGAAGCAGGTCCCTACACCCTGCAGCTCCGGGAGAAGTATATGGACTTCGGGCTGAATGAAGAAGGCCAGCCGATCTCCAAATCGCCTTATCCGAATGCGCCCGCATTTCTTTTTATTATTAAGGGGCCTGAATTACCGGAGGAAGGACAGCAATATTTTTATTTTCCGAAGCAGATTGACAAGGAGCAGTTCCAGCAGCAGGCCATCAACGACAAGCTTGGCGGGGAAGCAAGGTTTCTAGAGCTTGAGGTACAGGACATGAGCGATGTTGATTTTGCGGAATCCACCACCTACCTTAATGTGCGTGTGGACCGGGCAATGCCCTTTGTCTGGATCGGCGCCGCCATCGTAATGCTTGGACTTATTCTCGGATTTTATTGGCAGCACCGCCGCATCTGGCTGAGCCTGGAGAATGGCGAGCTTGTGCTCGGAGGCCACACGAACAAGAACTGGTTCGGCTTCCGCCGTGAGATCGCGGCTATTCTGAACAAGATAGACATGAATGTCGATGAAAAATCATTGGACAACGGGGGAGGCCTCGCATGAGCTTGCTTGATTTCAGTAGTGATGTCTTTATTGCCGCATTTTTTTTATACAGCGGAGCGTTTATGTTGTTCACGATCGCGGTTATGGGCCGGAAATGGTCCGGCAGGAAGCCTGAAGAGCATACGGCACGCTGGGGCAGAATCGCATTTATCGCCTCTTCTCTGGGCCTTTTGAGCCATTTGGCTTACTTCATCACCCGCTGGATCGGCGCAGGTCATATTCCGGTAAGCAACATGTATGAATTCATGACTTTTTTATCAATGATGGTTATGGTTGCGTTTACCGTGATCTTTGCGATTTACCGTAAAATCATTCTCGGTGTATTCGCGGTACCTGTCTCCATTATTATTATGGCTTACGCGGCAGTATTTCCCCAGGAGGTACAGCCGCTGATTCCTTCGCTGAAATCGATCTACCTCAACATCCATGTTACTCTGGCTGCACTCGGTGAATCCTTTTTCGCTGTAGCCTTTGCCGCTGGACTGATGTATCTGCTGCGCACAATCAATTTCGCCAGCAGGGAACGCAGTGACATCAAGCAGCAACGGCTGGTAGAGTTTACTCTCTTTTCTATCATTGTTATAATTGGATTTCTTGGATCGGTGTTTGCTTTCCGCGGCGCCGGATATGAATCCGTCTTTGTCCGCCACAACGTTACGATTGACAGCCCCGGGCAGGGAGATAGTACAATAGAGAAAGTGAGTTACAAAATGCCGCCTATTGTGGCACCATACGACAGCGAAATTGATCATTTCCAGTCGTTTCTTGGAATGGAGGCTCCGCTTTTTGAAGCACCTTCCTGGATGAACGGTGTGAATGCCGGCAGAAAGTTCAATACTGTGATCTGGTCGCTGATTTCGGGTATGATACTGTATGGCATTATTCGTCTGATTCTCCGCAAGCCGCTGGGCCGGGCTCTTCACCCGCTGCTAGACGGCATTGACGAAAATGATCTGGATGAGATCACATACAGGGCGGTTGCAATAGGTTTTCCGATTTTTACGTTAGGTGCTTTGATTTTTGCAATGATCTGGGCAGAGGTGGCCTGGGGCAGGTTCTGGGGATGGGACCCCAAGGAAGTATGGGCTCTTGTTACCTGGCTGTTCTACAGCGCTTATCTCCATTTACGTCTGGCCCGCGGATGGCAGGGGCGCAAATCCGCTTGGCTGGCCGTACTCGGCTTTCTCGTCGTAATGTTTACCCTGGTGGGTGTTAATCTTGTTATTGCCGGGCTTCATTCTTATGCGGGAACGGACTGAGCAACCTTTATTTACTATCGCGCACATAATATTCGTGTAAAGTTCTACTGTATTTGATGAAGGGGTTGTTGTGAAAAATGGCAGAGCATTTGAATAGAATTCTGGTGGTGGATGACGAGGAGCGCATCCGCCGCCTGCTGAAGATGTATCTTGAAAAAGAAGGCTATGAAATCGATGAAGCGGAAGACGGTGAGATTGCTCTGCGCAAAGCAACGGCCAATGACTACGGCCTGATCCTTCTGGATGTAATGCTGCCGGGCATTGACGGAATGGAAGTGCTGACAAGACTCAGAGGGGTCAAATCCACTCCGGTCTTGATGCTGACAGCCAAGGGAGAAGAGATTAACCGGGTTCAGGGCTTTGAAATGGGGGCGGATGATTACGTTGTGAAGCCGTTCAGCCCGCGTGAGGTCATTTACCGGGTGAAGGCGATTATGCGCCGTTCATCAGCGACAGCCTTCTTGTCCAAAGAGAGCAATTCCAGCAATAATATCGTCTTTCCTCATCTGATTATTGAGCATGACGCGCACCGGGTAACCGCCGGCGGCCAGGAGGTCAGCCTGACTCCGAAGGAATATGAGCTGCTGCACTATTTGGCCATCTCGCCGGACAAGGTCTTCTCGCGTGAAGAACTGCTTAAAGATGTCTGGAACTACGAGTTTTTCGGAGATTTGCGGACCGTCGATACACATGTAAAACGTCTCCGCGAGAAATTGAATAAAGTATCACCGGAATCGGCAGCAATGATTACCACAGTGTGGGGTGTAGGCTACAAGCTTGAGGTACCTAAATAGGTGAGCTTCTGGAGAAGCCTTGTCGGCAAGCTGTGGATCACAATCATCTGTCTGGTTGCCGTCGTGCTTATTACGCTGGGGATTTTCCTGCTGCCCTATATCGACAGCAACTTCGCCAATTCCGGGGCAATCAAACGCTTGTTTACGTATGTCTGTATGATCGGATTCTCCTTGACGACCTTTTTTGCCCTGTTTCTGTTTACGAAGATCACCCAGCCGATGCAGCAGGTCATTGAAGCAGCGAACAATATCCGCCGCGGTGAATACGGGACCAGGCTGACCCTTGTAACAAGTGACGAAATCGGCCAGCTGGCTACTTCGTTCAATCATATGGCTGAAGAGCTGGAAGCTAATATCCGCAGCCTGAATCACGAGAAGGCCCATCTGTCGAGCGTGCTGCGCAGCATGAGCGATGCGGTTATTACCTTTGGAATTGATGGCCAGATTATATTGACCAATCCCCACGGACAGAACCTTCTCGAAGCCTGGGGCGCCCTTAGCCTGGAGGAAGGCGACTCCGAGCTGTATCCGGAGGTTGCTGCACCAATTGCCGTGCCGCCGCCTTTGCGTCCGTTATTTTTCAGCACGCTGAACCAGGGAGGCGATCAGCGCTCCAATGTGCATGTCCGCAAGGGCGTATGGTCAGTCCACATGGCTCCGCTGTATTCAGAGGATAACATCCGCGGGGTAGTAGCGGTACTCCGCGATGTGACAGAAGAAGTGCGGCTGGAGAAAATGCGTACGGATTTTGTAGCCAACGTCTCCCATGAGATCCGTACACCGCTGTCCATGATGCAGGGCTACAGTGAGGCACTGCTTGACGGCATGGCCTCTTCTCCGGAAGAGAGCAGCGAGCTTGTGCAGGTCATTCATGATGAATCCCTGCGAATGGGCAGGCTGGTCAAGGATCTGCTTGATCTGGCCCGGATGGAGGCAGGTCATACAGATATGGCCAAAGCCAAGGTGGATATGGATGAGCTTCTGGAACGCATCTACCGTAAATTCTCCGTCAGGGCCAAGGAGCGGGAGATTCTGCTGGAGCTTCATAAATCCGGCGAACCGCTGCTGCTGAAGGAAGCGGATGAAGATAAGCTGGAGCAGGTTCTGACAAATCTGCTGGACAATGCCTTCCGTCATACGCCCGCCGGTAAGACCATCTCCATTCATACTGGCTCCACTATTCTGGAGGGGCGCCGTTACCTCGAAATTATAGTCCGTGACGAAGGCGTTGGCATTCCGCCTGAGGATCTTCCCTATATTTTCGAACGGTTCTATAAGGCAGACAAGGCGCGCGTAAGGGGAGAATCGGGAGGAACCGGGCTTGGCCTTGCGATTGTCCAGAATATCGTGAATGCCCATCACGGGCAAATTTTTGCGGACAGCAAGCTTGGCGAAGGAACGTCCTTTACGCTACGGCTTCCTGTCGAAAAACAGTAAACTCTTGACCAAGCATGACAGCGCCTCTGACAGCAGAGGTGCTTTTTGTTGAAACGGCAGGTTTAATCTTGTTAACCGTGGAACAGATTTTTGTACTTACGCTCAGTTGTTCATTATTTAGGAGGCCTATATATGATTTTATCACTTGACCAGGGCACCACCAGTTCACGGGCGATCTTGTTCGATCTTGAAGCGGGTATGCTCTCCCAGGGTCAATATAACATTAAACAATCTTTTCCGCGGCCGGGCTGGGTGGAGCATGATCCGGAGCAAATCTGGGAGAGCCAGCTGGCTGCGGCCAGAGATGCCATTGAAGCAAGCGGAGCGTCAGCCGCAGAGATCAGCGCCATCGGTATTACCAATCAGCGGGAAACGGCACTGATCTGGGAGAAGTCCAGCGGCAAGCCGATCTATCCGGCGATTGTCTGGCAGGACCGCCGCACCGCCGAGCATTGTGAAGAAATCAAGCGGCAGGGGCTGGCCGGAGAAATTGCCGAGAAGACCGGGCTTGTGGTGGATGCCTATTTCTCGGCCACGAAGCTGGCCTGGATTCTGGATCATGTACCCGGTTCCAGGGAGCGTGCGGAGCGGGGCGAACTGCTGGCAGGCACGGTCGACAGCTGGCTCATCTGGAAGCTCACCGGCGGCGCTGTACATGCAACGGATGTGACCAATGCTTCCCGCACCATGCTCTATAATCTGCATGAGCGTAAATGGGACGAGCGGATGATCGAGGTCCTGCAAATTCCCCGGGCCATGCTCCCTGAGGTCAGGATGTCCGGCGGAGAATTCGGAACGGCCCAGGCCCAGTGGTTCGGCGCGGAAATTCCGATCTGCTCGGTACTGGGCGATCAGCAGGCCGCCCTGTTCGGCCATACCTGCCTCGAGGCCGGCAGTGCCAAGAACACCTACGGAACAGGCTGCTTTATCCTGATGAATACAGGGACCGAAGCTGTCACCTCCAATCACGGTCTCCTGACAACTGTAGCCTGGGGTATGGGAGATGAGCTGTATTATGCGCTCGAAGGCAGCGTGTTTGTGGCCGGTGCAGCAGTACAGTGGCTGGAAGAGGGGCTGGGTCTGATTGCCGGACCGGCAGAATCGGAGAATAAAGCGCGTGAAGTGGAGGACAGCGAAGGTGTGGTTGTCGTGCCTGCTTTTACCGGGCTGGGCGCCCCTTACTGGGATATGTACGCACGCGGTGCCGTATTCGGATTGACCCGGGGAACGAATGTCGGACATTTGGTGCGGGCCACGCTGGAATCCCTTGCTTTTCAGTCAAGGGATGTCATTGGAGCTATGGAAAAGGATGCCGGCATGCCGCTGACCGGACTCCGTGTAGACGGAGGCGCGGTGCGCAACGATCTGCTGATGCAGTTCCAGGCGGATATTCTCGGCAGTGAGGTAACCCGTACGACCTATGCAGAAACGACGGCGCTCGGTGCGGCTCTCCTGGCCGGACTAACCTCGGGAATCTGGACCAGGGACGAACTGGAGAGCTTCAACAAGGCCGAGAAGGTATTCACGCCGCAGATGGAAGAGGAGGAACGTGAACGCCGCTACGGGGCCTGGCAGGATGCGGTATCACGGACGATGGGCTGGGAAAAGCACGAAGGGCGCAGTTAATCCCGGAGTCTGGCGTAAGCAAACACAAAAATGCTGCATTCAAGCGGAATCCGCAGATTCTTGCTGAATGCAGCATTTTTGCATCTGGTAAATGTCCCCTTGTACACTTTAAGTTAATGCTGAGACCGGTCCTGTATAATACAGGAATTCCCCAGTCACCGCAAAGCCGGCAGAGCGATAAAGTTTCAGGGCTTGTTTGTTGTCTGTAACGACACCCAGGCGGATATGGAGATCTGGTTCAGCCAGAAGCAATTCAACTGCTGCAGCCAGAATGCTGCGGCCCAGTCCTTGGCCCTGAAGAGTGGGGAGGACGCAGAAATCGTGGATCACCGCTGTATTTGAAGAAATCCGGTTCACCCTGATCAGTCCCACCGGCAAGTGCAAGCAGACGGCAAAAGACACGCTGCCGGCGGTAAGAAGGATGCACCATGGCGTTAATGCCTGCTTCCGTTCCATCCGAAGTATACCAGCTTAAACATCCGATCAGCTTCTGGCTGTCACGGCAGAGATATGCAGTATCGCTTCTCCCGTGTCCCAGATGTTCGACGCCAACCCGCAGATGAATTCCATCCGTATTTTTGCAAATTTGCTCAAGTGCACTTCCCGCTGCCATCTGCCCCTCTGAAAAATCATTCATTTTCTTTACATAATAATCAGTCATGCTTCACCTGCACCTTCAGCGGTTATGATTTCGAGATTAGCTAGACCGGCCTTACGGCCTAAGCGTGCGAGCTGCATTTTGAGGACCGGGTTGTTGCCCAGCAGGAGCGTTACTTTGATGAATCCGTCACGTTTGAACATCACAAAACAGCTTTCCAGCACCGGGACTCCTCAGGGGCCGTTACGTTCAGCTTGATGCAGTCAATTTTGAGCTCAAATTCGAGCGGATTGATCGGGTTAATGGTCTGCTGGTAAGCCTCAATAGAACGAATGCCGTCATCTTCGGAAAAGGACCCGTCCAGTTCAATATCAATGATTTTGTTGGCCTTGTCTGTCAATAAAATAAAGGTACCCAAGCTTGCATCTCTCCCCATACGGTGATAGTTAAATTTATGATCTGGCTTCTCCGGGAATAATGTCTTTGATTATAACTATTCATTTCTTATCCATGCAATAATAACGTAAAAAAACCTTTTTACAGAACGCGGCAGCCCAACCGCCATCATCCCGTGAAAAGGTTTCTTCATGCCAAACGATGCTTAGAATTTAAAAATATGGATCGTTTTTTGCAGCTGGAACACCGCATTCGTCATCTTCTCGGTCTCGTCGGCTACGGACTGCAGCGCATTGATCTGTTCATTCATGGCTGCGGAGACCTCTTCAGTACCTGCGGCGGTTTCTTCAGTAATAGCGGATATATTCTCGATTGCGCCGGAAATCTTCAGGGCACTTTCCAGCATGATGTCGCTTTCGGCGGAGAAGGAGGCGATCTGCTCGGTTATGTACTGGACACTCTGGACAATCTGCGAAAAAATATGAGCGGTTTCTACAATCATCTCGTTCTGTACCTGTACTACTTCTTCGTTAATGGCGATATTGGCGATCGCCTGCTTGATATCCGCTTCAATACTGCGTACGAGGCTGAACACCTCTTTGGTGGATGAGGTCGACTCTTCAGCCAGCTTGCGTACTTCCTGGGCGACTACGGCAAATCCGCGTCCATGCTCACCCGCCCGTGCAGCTTCAATGGAAGCATTCAGTGACAACAGGTTGGTCTGCTCGGCAATTTCGGTGATTGTTTTGGCGATCATGCTGATGCCCCGGGCATTGTGGGAGAGTGCATCAATCGTTTCGGCAACCTTTTGGGTGGCCTGGATATTTTTGCGCATGCCTTCAGCCTGGGTGTCCACGGACAACCGGCCTTTCTCAACCAGTTCAAGCGTATGTACGGACCGTCTGTTCATTTCTTTGGTAGAGCTTGTGTAGTTGGATACTTTGGTCTCAATTTCCTTGATGGATTCCGTCATATCTGCGATATCCACGGAAATTTCATTTGCCCCAAGCGCCAGCTCATTGGAAGAGGAAGCTACCTGTGCCATAACGATTTTAAGGTTCTGGTTTTTGTTCTCAATTCCCTGGCTGGCATCCATAACCTGACGGGTAATCTGGGAGGCATCAGTCAGAATTTTCTTCAGCTTGTCAATCATGGTGTTAAAAGAACGGCTGATATCGCCCATGGAGCCGGTTTCGTCAGCTCTGCTTGTGAAATCCCCTTTGGAAATCGTATGGGTCACGTTGGTGATATCGTCAAAAGAAGATGTAAGCGTTCTCTCAACAAAACGTGCAAGAGGATGGGTGAGCGCTGCCAATACCGCCATCAGAACCGGGCCGATAATGAAATGGCCCATGATGATAAAGACAATTAATACAGGGATACAAAATAAAGCGGCGACCAGGTAACATCCGGCAACAATTCTTTGCTTGAGTGGAAGCTTGTTCATCCAGTCCATATAATCACGTTCCCCCTAAAAAAGATGTTGTGTATTGTAATATTATAGGCGATTAGGAGGGGATGGTCTATTGTAAAAACTGTAATAAAACAACTTTCGACCTAATTTAAGAAGAGTTTCGCACAGTTTGCGCTTCATATAATAACAGGGTTTCCTTAAGTGCTGATTTTACGGCATCATGTAGTTCCTGAGGTGTAGTTACAATGGCCCCTGCCCCCAGTGAAAGAATAATGCTGCAGGCAGATCCGGCTGTGTTAAATTCAGCATCGACTAAAAACCACCCAGCAGAATCCGCCGGTGCCTTCTTTGTAATGGTGACGTAGCGTTCCTGCTGAAGCTGTTTCAGAGACTGCTCTTGGAGCAGCAGCTGAGCAGGATAGCGGGGAAGTGCGGCCTTAAACGTATTCATCGACTCTTCCCAGTAACGGGCGAGATCAAATCCTTCCGGGCGTTTAAAGATTTCCTCGGAAAGCACGGCACCGGTAATTCTGGACACACGGTATGTTCTCAGCTCTCCGCTACTCTCGGCGGCAGCATACCAGACTCCGCGTTTGGCCACAAGTCCAAGCGGAGAGATCAGCCGCTCTGTAGTCTCATCGCCGCGCAGATAGGTAATGAGTACCTTGCGCTCTTCCCATACGGCAGTCTGCAGCAGGGGGAGGAAAGGGTAGGCTTCGGCAGATGAGCGCCAACCCGCTCCGTCGATGTGAACACGCTGGTTCAAATAGTGCAGCGGGGAGGGCTGTGACCTGGAGACTGCAGCTTCAAGCTTGCGGACAGCGGAAGTATGGTCCTGTTCAATCCCCAAGGCTTGGAGCACCGCTGAATCTGCGGGAAGAAGCAGGGAGGCGAGCTCCTTCGGCTTCATACCGGTCAGGGAAGTCCTGTAGCCTTCGGTAAGCATCCAGCCGCCTTCACGGCCTCTTTCAGCGAGGACGGGGATTCCGGAGGCGCTCAGAGCCTCCATATCACGGACGATCGTCCGGCCGGACACCTCCAGGTTTTCGGCCAATTCGCGTGTTGTCATTTTTCCGCGGTTTTGCAGCAGCATCAGGATCGACAGCAGACGGTCAGCTCTCAAGTGGTATTCTCCTTCCGGAACTTTAAATGACAGATGATATATTTATAAAATTATACTACAAACAAACCGCTCCTTAGAAGATGGAGGCAAATGCCTCATTTCTAAGGAGCGGTTATTTTACACTATTATAAAAATTGCATAAACAGGATTAGAGCAGGGTAATCTCCTCAGCAGTGTTGATTTCCGGAAGTCCGGCCAGCTTCACGAGTACCTCCTGAGGCACTGCCTTATCAACGGTCAACAGCATGATTGCGGCACCGCCGACAATTTTGCGGCCTACCTGCATGGAGGCGATGTTCACATCATTCTCCCCGAGCAGCGTACCGACAAGGCCGATAATACCCGGTTTGTCATTGTGGGAAATGACAAGCTGATGGCCTTCCGGAGCGATATCTACCGGGAATTTGTTAACCTGAACAATCCGTTCCCCGTAGCCCTGCAGCAGCGTGCCGGCAACCAGGCGTTCTTCATCCGGATCGGCTTTGAGCGTAACTGTAATCAGGTTGGTGAAGCCTTTTGTCTTGGGTGATTTCGTTACAACTACGTTCACATCACGGGTTTTGGCCAGATGCATCGAGTTGACGATGTTGACATCGCTGCCGAAGTGGCGTGAGAGCACACCTTTGACAATATAACGGGTCAGCGGCTGGGTATCCACATCGGAGAGATCTCCGGCATATTCTACATTGATTTCGCTGATCGCACCATGTGCGAGCTGTGTAGCGAAGCTGCCCAGCTTCTCGCCAAGGGTGAAGTACGGCTGAAGCTTGTTCATTACACTCGGTGCAACCGGAGGAATGTTTACGGCGTTGATGAACGGCTCATTGCGCAGAATATGCAGCACCTGCTCCGATACATCGATCGCTACGTTCTCCTGGGCTTCCACAGTGGAGGCGCCCAGATGCGGGGTTACAATGATTTTTGGATGAGTGAGGAACGGGTGATCCGGCTGAGGCGGCTCCTTCTCGAATACGTCAAAGGCTGCTCCGGCAACAATACCGCTGTCAATGGCTTCAACCAGCGCCATTTCGTCGATCACTCCGCCGCGCGCACAGTTGACGATCCGCATGCCTTTTTTCATCACCTCGAACTGCGGACGGGAGATCATGTGCCGTGTCTCCGGAGTCAGCGGTGTATGCACAGTGATGAAATCTGCGCCGCGGACGATATCATCAACAGAAGCCAGCTTCACTTCCAGCTTCTCCGCACGGTCAGCAGTCAGGAACGGATCATAGGCCAGAATGTTCATCCCGAACGCTTTGGCACGTTTCGCTACTTCGCTGCCGATCCGTCCCATCCCCAGTACGCCCAGCGTTTTGCCGCGCAGTTCGACACCAAGGAAGGTTTTTCTGTCCCAGATACCGTTAATGGTCTTGGCATAGGCCTGCGGAATGTGGCGGGCGAGCGCCATCATCATGGCAAAAGCGTGCTCACAGGTTGTGATCGTATTTCCGTCAGGTGCATTGATAACTACAACACCGTGCTGTGTTGCAGCCTCCAGCTTGATGTTATCGACACCGACACCGGCGCGTCCGATAACCTTCAGTCTGGTGCCGGCAGCGATAATTTTCTCGGTAACAGTCGTTTGGCTGCGCACCAGAAGTCCGTCATAATCCCCGATAATGGCCACGAGCTCATCTTCACTAAGTCCGGTTTTCTTCTCTACAGTCACATCTTCTGCGTCCATCAACTGCTGAATGCCCAAATCACTGATTGGATCCGATACTAATACTTTGAACATGGTTTCTAGTCCCCCTTATAATTGAAAAGCTAAATATCTTGAGGAAGCCCTGGTGGGCTATCCGCAGTACCTGAAGCATCAAACGGGATTACAATGTCATTAAGCCTAATAACGTTGCGACGCGCTGTCGCACAAAAGAAGGACGGTGCAGCAGTACGGTGAAGCCGGGCACATGGGCCTTTTAGCCTGAGGACAGAATCCGGGTAACAAAAAAACTCCCAACCCCATACTACTGCCGTAGTAAGGGACGAGAGTTGTCGTGGTACCACCCTAATTCACTGCAACTTTTGAAGGAGCAGCCTCATTGGCCGTAAGGCCACACTGGTAACGGAGTGATCCGATTGCATCTACTGTAACGTTCGATACAATATCTCAGGAGCGCTAAAGATATCTGTCCGCCACCGGTTTGCACCACCCACCGGCTCTCTGAAGACTTTCAGGATCTTTGTTCCATCATCGGTTTTACTTGATTAATTTTTCATAATGTAACATGGTGGTGCCAGATGTGTCAATAGTCTTATTATCCCTTGCGCGCCTTGAAGTGAGCTCCGTTTTTCGTTATGATGCAATAACTGGTGCTACTCATAGAAAAAGGGCAGCTGCGGCATGATTTCCTTGCCGTAATACTGTTCGCGCCACTTCATAAAATCCTGCTCCTGTACTGCCCCGGTAGAAACCAGCAGATTTACAGAGGATTGCACATCCTTAAGCTGCAGGCTGTTGGCTGTTCCGGAGTAGATCATGTCATCGATCTTGGCTGTGATGTCCTGCGGATCATAACCGGCATAGATCCCGCGGTTCAGCATCATATTTGAGATAAAAGCATTCTTCTGCAGCAGGGGCATCTTTTTCCAGCCCACAAACGTCAAAGTTTTCATTTCGCCGGGATCGGCAGGGATCTTACTGTCTGTCTTGGCGCCCCACTTCAGCATCGACTCGTAAAAACCGTTCTGGGCGAGCAGCCCGAATTTGATCGCACTTGCCGTAAAGTTGTCATTCTTGAGCGCTTTGGCAGTCTCTGAACCGGAATTGCCGGCAGTCACCTTGCTGGAAGCCTGGGAGAAGAGCGTAAGGCTCTTAAGAATATTAAGCTGGGACTGGTACAGCAGCGGCGAGCTGCTGAAGATCGAATCCTGTGTTACCTTGGCATACTGCTTATCTGCCAGAATACTTAGATTCTTGAGCGTTGCTGCGTTCTGGCGGGCATCTGTACTGCGTGCGAGACCCTCTACCTCGCGGCTCCAGTTGCGCTTGAATTCCCGATAAGGCAAAAATACGTTATGATAGAAAGTAACAAGATCCTGCTGCTGGTAAGAGCCGGAGAATTCCTCCGGGGCCCCCTCAGTGTCAGTCAGGTGAGCGTATTTAGCCTCGGTTTTGTCTGCTCCGACCTTTACCCCTGTAAAGAAAGCGGCGAATGCGCAGATCAGAAAGAATAAAAAGCCAAGCGTGTACAGCATTTGAGTGCGGGAGGTACGGCTGTTCATAATTATTAGTGCTCCTTCTTCTAGGGAAATAATCTTATGTAAATCAATATAGAACAGGCAGGTTACGATGAAAAAATTCAAATTTGGCGACATCAAGATCAAAAAAGCCGATCCCCAGATGTTAACAGACAAGCTGCTGCTGGTTAATCTCTATATTACGCAGGGCCTTACTTTATTTATCGGTCTGATATGGATATTATTGCAGAAAAGAAATCCCTTTGACATATTAAATTTTCCGGCCGGCTACAAATTTATATATTGGGGGCTTGGACTGGCGGCTGTTATGCTTGTTGTAGATTTCATCCTGACCCATATTGTACCAGAAGACAGCATGGATGACGGAGGGATAAACGAACTATTATTCGGCAAAAGGCCGTTGTGGCACATTGTTATCATTGCGGCTGTTGTATCCGTATGCGAAGAGCTGCTGTTCCGAGGAGCCATACAGTATGCGTTCGGACCTTATTGGACAAGTATCATATTTGCACTTATACATGTGCGTTATCTAAGGCACTGGGTACCAACCGGCTGGGTGTTCCTCAGCAGCTACGGTCTTGGGTATATCTACATTCATTCAGGAACGATCTGGGCACCAATTCTATGTCATTTCTTCATAGACCTGTTCTCAGGCCTGGTGATCCGCTACAGGAGGGAATCATGAGCGAGGGGTTAAGCCGGGTAAGAACCCGCCAGAAACAGTATAAGGGGGAAGGCCAGGCTTCTGTCAAAGATAAAAAACATCGGAACCGGGCTGTATCTTCTTCACCTGCGGAAGCGCCTGTTCCGGTTCCGGGCAATTTATCCAGAAAGGCCAGACATTCAGGATCGGGATCAAGGCGCACGGTACAGCCGGAACAGCCGGCCAAGGATCAGGAAGGCACGCCTTCCCGGACAGACACTTATCCGTCCGAACGCATCCGTCTGAGCAAAATCTTTGTGAATTCGCTGATAGTGATGTTTGTGGCACTGGTAGTTTCGCTTGTAGTGTGGGGAGTTAAAGGAGCTCCTCCGCTTGATACATTATGGTGATGGTAATGGAATGGATACTTGCTGTTATAGCTGTTGTCTTCCTGCTGTTTGTTCTGGCGGGAACGGTTATGGTCGCTGCAGCCTTTAAGAAGAACATTATTGCCGAGGAAATATTGCTGGATTCACTGCCTGAACCATTTGACGGATACCGCATTTTGTTCATCACTGATATTCACCGGCGCAGATTGCCGAAGGATCTGCTTGAGCCTTATAAGGGCCGGGTAGATGCGGTATTTCTTGGTGGTGATATGACAGAGAAGGGCAATAAGGTAGAACGTCTGGCCGACAATATGGCCTTCCTGGCCTCGCTGGCCCCTGTGTATGCAGTTCACGGGAATCATGATTACCGTACGAATATTACGCTTGCGGATAATATTATCCGCGGCAGCGGTGCCCGGCTGCTGGTCGATGAGAATGCTGTGATTGAACGGGACGGAGCAACCCTGCTGCTTACCGGAGTAGACTTCCCGAAGAAAGGCGGCAAGAAGGCCTACGCTCCTTTGCCGCCTGTATCCCCGCAGGAAGCTTTGCTTTTCAGGATTATACTCGTTCATGACCCTTTGTGGCTGTCACAGCAGAAGACTTTGCCTGCCGATCTGGTTCTGGCCGGCCATACGCATGGCGGCCAGGTCGTGCTGCCTTTCGGAATCAGCATGCATGCTGATCCGTTCTATAAGCGTTATAATGCCGGTCATTATAATTATGCCAAAGGTGACGGCTCCGGCGCTCAAGCGAAGCTCCTGATCAGCCGGGGGTTCGGAACCGCGCACCTGCCGGTGCGCTGGCGCAGCCCGTCCGAAATGCATGTGCTGACCCTCCGCAGGGGACAGGATGGAAGTGCCCGGCCGGATCCCTGGCATTAGAAGGAAACCGCCGTAAACAAACAAGGGGGTGTCCCAAAAGCCATGAAATGGCTGCTTGGGACACCCCTTATTTTGGAGTAGGAGGTATGTGTTCACTTGGGTGGACGCTCCGCGAACGGACCGTTGTTCCAATCGCTGTGCTCTCCAGATTTTTTTCATTCCCCTTAGCGGTGAAAATCCGGAGACCAAGGCGACCGCTGCCGCTTTTCCACAATCAGTCCGTCCTCTCCACTGTTTAAGCGGAAAACGAATCTCTACAATTTTTAAAAGATACAAAAAAGAAACCACTCTTTGGTAAAATGGAGTTACCACACAACCATTTTAAAGGAGAGGTTTCTTTTGTACATTCAATATACCATGGACCGACTTTGCTTGCCAATGGATCTGGAAGAAGATATTCCAGGGCAACCACCTTGCTCGTGTCGTGAATGCTGCCGTAGAGCGGCTGGACGATGCCATCTTTGACGCGGCCTATCCCGGCGGTGGCCGCGACACCTACCACCCTAAGATGCTTACCAAAGTCATTATTTACGCTTATACTCAGCGGATCTATTCGTCTCGTCAAATCGCTAAAGCCTTGCGAGAGAACATCCCTTTCATGTGGCTGGCCGGACGGCAACGTCCCGGCTTCCGCACCCTTAATCGCTTCCGTTCCCAGCGGATGAGGAGTGTTCTGGAAATGGTATTTACCGCCGTGCTTCAGTTTCTGGTTGACGAAAATTACGTGTCCCTGGAGCATTACTTTGTGGATGGCACCAAGATGGAGGCCAATGCCAACCGCTACACCTTTGTTTGGGGCAAAGCAGTTTATAAGCATTCCGGAAGCTGCGTAAGGATTTGCTTCCCGGCTGCTGAAGTACGAACAATACCAAAAGCTGCTTGGTGACCGGAACAGTTTCAGCAAGACCGATCCAGATGCAACGTTTATGCGGATGAAAGAAGACCACATGCGAAATGGCCAGTTGAAACCGGGATACAATGTGCAAATCGGGACCGAAAACCAATTTATTTTAGCCTACAGCCTACACCAAAGACCGACCTACTTCCGCTGTTTACAGCCGCATATGGAAAAAGCGCAACAACTCCTCGGAAAACGGCCAAAGACGGTCAATGCGGATGCAGGTTACGGCAGCGAGGAAAACTACGCCTATCTGGAAAAGGAAGAGATGCAGGCGGTGGTGAAGTACGGTAGCTACCACAAGGAAAAGAGCAAAGCATGGAAAACAAATGCGGGAAAGATAGAGAACTGGACGTACGACGAAACAAAGGAACACTGGACATGCGTGGCCGGACAGACGCTGCATTTCCGCAAAGAGAGCACCGAAATCTTAGCAAGTGGATATGAAATCCGAAAACGTCATTACCGAAGTCAGAGCTGCGAAGGATGTCTGCTAAAAGAAAGCTGTACAAAGGCAAGTGGAAATCGGGAAGTCGTGGTGAGCTTGGAGCGCTTACGGTACCAGAAGCAAGCTCAGGAACGACTGCAAAGCGAGGAGGGGTACCTCTTGGCTGTACGTCGAATGACGGAACCGGAAAGTGTATTTGGACAACTGAAGAACAACCGGGGCTTCCGGCGTTTTCTGCTTCGCGGCATGGAAAAAGTGACGCTTGAGATCGGTTGGCTTTCGCTTGCCCATAATCTATTGAAACAAGCTGCAAATGACCAAAAACGCAGAGCAGCGATTCTCCAATAACCGGAGAATCGCTGCTCTGCTTCAATTTTAGACTTTTGAGAAGAGAATGAGCCTGTCACTACCAGTAGAATATCTACTTATGGGACAGCCTCTTGTTACATTTAAAGAGCTGATCAGCGCATTTCCAGCTCGATGCTGCGGGGATCAACAAAGCTGTAGCCTTTGCCTTCCAGTGTAGTCAGCAGTTGATCGAGGGCTTCCGCAGTCCACGGAAGCTCATGCATCAGAATATTGCTGCCGGAATGCAGCTGGTCGGTCACATTCTTGATCAGCGTTTCGGTTTTGCCGGTATCCTTCTCTTTCATTTCCCAGTCCAGTGATCCTACGGACCACGTCATGTACAGCATTCCGTTCTCTGCGGCCACCTTTTTGCCTACATCGCCGCCTGCGCCATGCGGAGGGCGGAAGAACTGCGGAGCTTCGCCGGTAACCTCCTTGACAATGTTCTGGACGTCCTCAAGCTGCTTCTTCACTTCCGTATAGGATTTGTCCTTCAGGACAATATGATCCCAGCTGTGGTTGCCGATGATGCCGCCGCGGGAATGGAGCAGCTCCAGCAGTTCCGGATGCTCCTGCACACGGTAGCCGTTGATAAAGAAAATAGCCTTTGCCTGATGCTTGTCCAGTGTGTCCATTAAGGAATGGATCAGCCCGGCTTCCTTCGGGCCGTCATCGAAGGTCAGCAGGACGACCTTTTTGTCCGTCCCTTCCTCATTCGGGACAATATCATAATTTTTGTTCATATGATACAGCACCGGTACTTCTTCTGCGGAGGCTTGTCCGCCTGGAGCCGGGGTGCCTGTGGCTGCAGGTGCTTCTACGCCTGCTGTGCTGCCGGTGCCGGGACTTGCTGAAGCCGCAGAAGCCGGCTCAGGCGATGGACTTGCAGTTGTTCCCGCAGTTTCCTGCGGCTCTGATGATGCTGGCGCTGCTGCCTCTTGTGTTGCCGCCGCCGTCGGCTGCGGGCTGCTTTGCTCTGTGCTTCCGTTATCTCCGCTGCTGCAGGCTGTCAGCAAAACGGCCGCAAGCAGCAGCAAGGATGTCGCTTTAACCACTTTTTTCATCTCACTTTCTTGTTGCAGGACTGTATGAGTGTGAATCTTTCCGCGAACACTAAGCTTGATTTTATCATACAAGGAGGTTAGAGATATGAATACTTCGTCATTTTTATGCGGAGTGGTGCTGGGTGCAGCCGCAAGCATGATCATGTCCAAGAAACGCAGCGGTATGCTGTCTTCACTGTCTTCATCCGGAGGCTCGTTGCAGGGAGCGGGTGAAAAAGCGAAGGAAAAAATTCTGGATATGGCCATGACCGGGTTCGGCAGCACTTCAGCATCCGGTGCAAGTGACAACGGCTCGCATGCCGCAGGTACAGGTACTGTGCACAAGACCGAGTCTTCGCTTCAATCCAAAGAATCCAATCTCAATCTGCTCAAGGACTTCATCCGCAGCAATCCGGACGTAAAGCTTGAAGTAGAGAAAGTGCTGAAGGAAACACACACATCAATACCCGGTTTGTAACCGCAAAGCACAGCCGCAGAATCATTTTGGGGATGATTCCATCCGCAAAATGATTCTTTTTTCTTCAAGTCCCGGGCAATTGGGTGATTTAATATATTTATTTACGTGCATTTGTCGCTGCAAAATGATAACATACATACATAGTAACCATTTTTGGCTCATTACTCGGGACTCATCATACATTAATATTAAATGAGCTTGCAAAAGGAGGATCCTGTCATGAGAATAGAGCGATTAAGTCAAGATAAGATACGGATTTTCCTCACTTTTGACGACCTGAGCGAGCGGGGCATCCAGAAGGAAGATATGTGGCAGGAAGTTCCCAAGGTGCATGACCTGTTCACGGAGATGATGGACCAGGCGTACAGTGAACTTGGTTTTGACGCAACCGGTCCGCTTGCCGTGGAAGTGTTCGCAATGCCCGCGCAAGGTATGGTCGTAATTGTGACCCGGGGGAAATATGATCACCATCAGTACGGTGCGTCCGGGGAAGAAGAATTGCCTGAAGAGATTTATGAAATGGAAGTTACTCTGGAACAAAGCGACTCCATTGTGTATGCATTCCGCGATTTTGAAGTTCTGGTTGAAGCGGCACATGTACTCATCGGCAATATTACTTCTCAGGGGAAACTGTATTCTTATAATGATAAATGGTACCTTTACTTCGATCCGAAGGACTTCGAAGAATCCGAGACAGCTTTATCCGGCCTTGTGGCCGTATTGTCTGAATTCGGCGATTCCTCTTCGGTAACCGAAGCTGTTCTGGAGGAATACGGCAAGTCCGTAATGCCGGAGAATGCTGTTCAGACTCTCTGCACACATTTCAAGCGCCAGGAGTAAATAAGGTCATTGGCTGCTGGGGCCGGGCTACCGGCCCCAGGCTGCATAGAGAAGAACTGGGTTAATAGGGCGGGGAGGTTATTCGGTGCTTTTGTTATCGGTCATTTCGTCGGCAGTAGCACCGGGACTTGCGCTGCTGACTTTTTTCTATCTGAAAGACAAGTATGACCAGGAACCGCTCCACATGGTGCTTAAGGTGTTTCTGCTCGGGCTGCTGATTGTTTTTCCGGTAATGATTATTCAAAGAGGACTTACACTGGGGCTTGACAGCGGTCCTTATATCGATTCATTTCTGATCTCTTCCGGTGTGGAGGAGTGTCTGAAGTGGTTTGTGCTGTACCATATGATCTACAATCATACCGAATTTGACGAGCCATATGATGGAATACTATACGCTGTGGCAATTTCGCTCGGCTTTGCAACAATAGAAAATCTAATGTATGCCTGGTACAGCCAAGCTTCACTCGGTTCAATGTTTATCCGGGCGCTGCTTCCGGTATCCGGCCATGCGATGTTCGGGGTAATCATGGGCTATCACATGGGCAGGGCCAAGTTTATGAAGGGCAACCGGACACGGGGCATTCTGCTTGTGTCGCTGCTGCTGCCATGGCTGTGGCATGGAATCTATGATTTTATACTCAGTACAACCGCTAACTACTGGATCTGGTTCATTGTTCCTTTAATGGCCGTGCTGTGGTATGGAGGCATGGGAAAGGTGGCAAGAGCGAACAGCCGCTCGCCATTCCGGTTTTTAAAGCGTGAAGAAGAGGTTAACCTCTAGTAGAGATGGACACACTTAATCTTACCCGGATAGTTCCGTATGCGGACAATTCCAGAGAGGAGCGAGGTGTCTTTTTTTGCGTGTAAAAGTCAGAATCCTGTGCAAACAGTGCGGCGAGAGTTACATATTGAGAGGAAGCAAGGAGCAGGGTGTAGTCCAGACCGGATTCAAGAAATGCCTTTGCAACAGCAGCAGCGGGTTTGAGATTGAAGAGCGGTGTTGAAACGGTTGGGAAGTATTCTCTTTTTCAAAAAGAGCAGCTGGTGCATAAGACTTCACAGTTATTGTCAAACTAACGGCAATAAGCTACCGAAAGGAGTCTTGCAGCCCTATGTACAAAAGATTAAGTGCCATAATGTTCCCGCTGACCGCCCTGCTGCTGGTGGGTGCGCTGGTGTGGGGATATCAGGAAAACCAGGAGAAAAACTCGATTCTTATCAAGGCGGAAAACCAGTATCAGCGTGCGTTCCATGATCTCTCTTATCATGTGGAGCGTCTGCACGGGGAGCTGGGAAATACGCTTGCAGTACATTCCGCATCAGACGGGATGCACCGGAAGGGACTCGTGAATGTGTGGCGGCTTACCAGTGAAGCCCAGAATGAAATCAACCAGCTGCCGCTTACGCTGCTTCCCTTCAGCAAAACGGAAGAGTTCCTGTCCAAAATCTCCAACTTCTCTTATAAAGCCGCAGTGCGCGATTTCACCAAAAAGCCGCTGACTGAAGCTGAGCTGGGAAATCTGAAAGCACTCTACAAAAACTCCGGCGAGATTTCCAAAGACCTGCAGGATGTGCAGAACAAGGTTATCAGCAACAAGCTGCGCTGGATGGATGTGGAGACGGCACTTGCGACAGAGGAAAAGGCGGAGGACAATACGATCATCGACGGCTTCAAAACGGTGGATAAACGCGTTTCAGCCTATCCCGAGCTTGACTGGGGACCGTCCGTGGCCAGCATTTACGATAAACGTTCTGTCAAAATGCTTGGCGGCAAGCCGGTAACGGCTGAAGAAATCCGGGCGAAGGCGCTGAAATATGCTGATCTCGGAAGTAACGCCAACGTGAGTATCAGAGAAAATGGTACGGGGACAGAGTGGGCATCCTTTACCGCAACCGTCAACAGTCCGCAGCATAAAGACCCGATCAGCATGGATTTTACAGTTAAAGGCGGTCTGCTGATCTCCTACAACGATAACCGTGAGGTTGGCCAGCCCAGAGTATCCATGGAGCAGGCTGTGGCCGCGGCGGGAGATTTTCTGGACAAAAAAGGCTTTCCCGGTATGACAGCAGTCAGCGCTGACCGTTACGACAATCTCGGTAACCTGACCTTTGTAAGCAGCCGGAACGGGGTGCTGATCTATCCGGAAAAAATGACTGTGCGCGTAGGACTGGATACAGGGGAGCCAACCGGGTTCCAGGCAAGCGACTATGTCCATGAACACCAGGAGAAGCGTCAGATTCCCAAGCCGGAATTGACGCTGGCTGAAGCCCGGAAAAAGCTCAATCCGGACTTTAAAGAAACGTATAACCGACTGGCCTGGATTGAAAACGAAGATGCCGTAGAACTGCTGACTTATGAATTCGGAGGCAGAATTAACGGTTCACAGTACCGGATTTATCTGAATGCGGCAGACGGTCACGAAGAAGCTGTGGAAGAAATCAGGACTTCTTCGGGCGCACAAGATAAATAGACGTTACTCCTTGCTCCGGCAGGGGCACAGAGAGAGGCGCATTCCTATGGGGATCGCTTCTCTTATTTATTTTGCAATAATATTTCTAACGGGGGGTAAAGAGGCGTGATATAATCATCTGTGAATTTATTATAACTTTGTGGCGGTGACACGTTTGTATCCCAAAATCAACGAGTATCTATACATACAAATAGCTTCCAGTGATGCTGCTGAGGCAGAAATTGAGTATAGAGCAAGAATTGCAGATATGGAAGACGAGGCTTTCCTGATTGAAATTCCCATGCAGGTCGGCAACGGAAGGCTTAAAAAGCTGTTTGTCGGTGACGAGCTGTCGATTTATTTCATGACGGACGGCGGCATTAAGAACTATTTCAGTACTCATGTAGTCGGCTTCAAAGAGGATGTTATCCGGATGGTCCGTCTGCGCAAACCTCCCGCGGATTCCATCTTCAAAGTACAGCGCCGCAGCTTTCTCCGGGTGAATGCGGATCTTGAACTGGCTGTGAAGGACGCTCTGGGCGGCCGCTTCCTTGTGCGCACGGATGACCTCGGGGGCGGTGGAACCTCTTTTCTCAGTGACGGCAAAATTAATGTGAAGGTGGGAGACAAGCTGTCCTGCTGGATTATGCTGCCCTACCGTAACGGAAGCACGGAGCATGCGAACTTTGAAGGTGAAGTGGTGCGGATCAAGGAGCTGGAGAACAGACGCAGCCTTACCATGCTGAAGTTTTCGGCCATCTCGGACCAGGAACGGCAAAAAATTATCCGTTATTGCTTCGAAAGGCAGTTTGATTTCCGCAACAGGTGAAGTTTTTATGATCTTTTAGCTCCCTGCAATTTTGCACTGAGTTATAAACTGTGGTATAATTTCATAAGTCGCAGGCAATGCCTGCTTTTTTCTTGATAAGATCAGCAAGTCCCTGGAGATACGCCTTAATGACGTATTTCTTATGGAAGAGCGTTTGAGGAGGAATGCCCCGTTGGATAGGCAGGGTACACATACTTACGACAGAATTAACGTCGCCATCGACGGACCTGCCGGGGCAGGCAAGAGCACTGTAGCCCGATTGGTAGCCCAAAGACTTTCTTACATTTATGTGGATACAGGGGCCATGTACCGGGCAATTACCTGGGATATGATCTGTAAGGGCATACCGGCGGAAGATCATGAGCTGGTGGGCCGTAAGGTCCGCGATATGGTGATTGAGCTTGTTCCGGAGAAGGATGTACAGAAAGTGCTGATCAATGGGGAAGACGTAACCCCGCATATCCGCAGTCTTCAGGTCAGCGGCCAGGTGTCGCAGTATTCGAAGATCGAGGGTGTCCGGTCACGGCTCAGCCATTTGCAGCGTCAGATGGCGCTCCGCAAGGGAGTCGTTATGGACGGCCGTGATATCGGTACGACCGTACTGCCGGATGCTGAAGTGAAGATCTTCATGACAGCAACTGTGGAGGAGCGGGCACTCCGCCGTTACAAGGAGCTTAAGGATGCGGAAACAGTGACTCTCCAGCAGCTTGAACATGATATTGCAGCACGCGACCGTCTGGATGAAGGACGGGAGATTTCACCGCTGCGCCGTGCGGAAGATGCTATTCTTCTGGACACGACCCATATGGATATCAATCAGGTGGTGGAGGCTATTGTAGCCCATTGCGGATCTCATGTTAACGGGGAGAGAAATCATTCATGATTTATGTAATTTGCCGTGGATTGCTTCGCTTGATTTATGCCATCCTGTTCCCGCTCAAGATTGTGGGAAGAGAGAATGTGCCAAAGGAGGGCGGGGTACTGCTCTGCGCCAACCACATCAGTCTGCTCGATCCGATGACGATCGGGATCAAACTGCAACGTCAGGTAAAGTATATGGCCAAGGCGGAGCTTTTCAAGGTTCCGGTGCTGGGCTGGCTCATCAACAAGCTGGGCGCTTTTCCTGTCAAACGCGGCGGCGTAAGCAAAGAATCCATCAAAACGGCCCTTAATACGCTTCGCGGCGGACATGTTATGGGCATTTTCCCGGAAGGAACGCGCAACTCCGATTCCGGTGTGGCTAAGAAGGGCGCGGCCAGTTTTGCGCTCCGCAGCGGTGCAGCAGTTGTTCCTGCCGCTATAGTCGGATCTTACAAGCCTTTCCGGCGGATGACTGTTATTTATGGGGCTCCTATCGATCTCAGTTCATTTGAAGGCTCAGGCAGTGAATCTCTTGAGGAAGTTACCGATGTGATCATGGGGCGGATCCATGAGATGATGAAGACCGGCAAGCCCAGTGCCAGGTAAATCCGGCTCAGCCTTACGGGTTTTGGCAGGTGCTGATGATTTACGGCATAACCGCTATAATTTGGAACATACTAATTTTTACATGCAAGTGTACTTAACTTTGTAATGAATGTTTTGAACCCTGCTCTACGCGGGTTTAAATAAATGGGGTTTTGAATCGAGGAGGGTAATCACATGTCTGAAGAAATCAAAAATCAGGAAGCTGCGGGTAATGTTGAGAACAACGAAACCGTAGAAGCAACAGAAGCTGTGGAATCCGCAGTGGCTGCTGCCGGTAATGAAGAAGAAGTGACTAGCCAAGAAGGTTTGGAAATCATTTCTGTGAAAAAAGGCGATACCGTGAAAGGAACAATCGTCAAAATCGAAGATAACCAAGCTTATGTAAGCATTGGATATAAATATGACGGTGTGATTCCGATTCGCGAACTTTCTTCCGTACAGCTGGACAACGCTGCTGCAGCGGTTGAAGTTGGACAAGAAGTGGAATGCAAAGTAGTAAGCGTCAATGACAACAAAGAAAGCCTGGTTCTTTCCAAACGTGCGATTGACAGCGAAAAATCATGGGAAGATCTGGAAAAGTATTTTGCTTCCCAGGAAGCTTTCGAAGTTACTGTGGCTGATGTTGTTAAGGGCGGTCTCGTAGCTGATGTAGGCGCACGCGGATTCATCCCTGCATCCATGGTAGAACGTCACTTCGTTGAAGATTTCAGCGACTACAAAGGCCGCACACTGCGTGTAAAAGTGAAAGAACTTGACCGCGAGAACAGCAAGGTTATTCTTTCCGCCAAAGAAGTTCTGGAAGAAGAATTCGAAGCCAACAAACAAAAGATTATGTCCGAGCTGTCCGAAGGACAAATCATTGAAGGTACTGTACAACGCCTGACCCAATTCGGCGCATTTGTTGATGTAGGCGGCGTTGACGGTCTGGTTCACGTATCCGAAATCGCTTGGAACCACGTTGAGAAGCCATCCGATGTTGTTTCCGAAGGCGACAAGGTTACTGTTAAAGTACTTAAAGTTGATCCGGAAAAAGGCAAAATCAGCCTCAGCATCAAAGCTGCCGCTCCAGGTCCTTGGGATTCTGCAGCAGGCAAAATCAACATCGGCGATGTAGTAACAGGCGAAGTTAAACGCCTTGTGAACTTCGGCGCATTCGTTGAACTGCTTCCGGGCGTAGAAGGCCTTGTGCACATCTCGCAAATTTCCCACAAGCACATCGGCACTCCGCACGAAGTTCTCAAAGAAGGACAAGAAGTTCAAGTGAAGGTTCTGGACTTCAATCCATCCGAGAAACGCGTTAGCCTGAGCATCAAAGAAACCGAAGAAGCTCCAGCTCCTGCAGCGAGACCTGAACGCAGCAGCAACAGAGACAGAGCGCCAAAAGAAGTGCTGAACAATCCTAACGTATCGCTCAGCAACGAAGGCCTCAGCTTCACGCTGGCTGAACGTTTCGGCGACAAGCTCGACAAATTCAAGGGTAACAACTAATCCCTGAATCAAGTCTGCAAGAAATATAAGACTGGCAGAACGTTTTGGCTGATCTGTTCTTATATTTTGAGTTATACCGGGTAAAGTAATCGGCGAGCCCTCAATACGGGGGTTCGCCGATTGTGTTTTCCGGCAGTTACTGACCGCAGCATTTACGTGATATGCGGTTAGCCAATTGAATTGTTTTTTGCTATGATGAAATACGTAAGAAAGACAGGAGGAATGAATATGGCAAGACCTGTTGTGGCCATTGTCGGAAGACCTAACGTCGGAAAATCAACGATTTTCAACAGACTTATCGGTGACAAGCTGGCCATTGTAGAAGATAAACCGGGAATTACACGTGACCGGATCTATGGAATTTCAGATTGGAACGGCAAATCCTTCAGCGTAATTGATACCGGAGGCATTGAGGTGGATGGCGAGGATTTCATTCTCCGGTCCATCCGCGTTCAGGCAGAGCTGGCTATTGAGGAAGCGGATGTTATCATCTTCATGTGCGAGGCGAAAAGCGGGTTGACCAATGCAGATGAAGAGGTAGCGCAAATTCTGTTCCGGTCCGGCAAGCCGATCGTGCTGGCCATCAATAAAGTGGATAATATGAAGCGCGCGGAAGACATCTACGAATTCTACAGTCTGGGAATCGGCGACCCTATCGGTATATCCGGCAGCCACGGGACCGGAATCGGTGATCTGCTGGATGCGGTCGTGGAGCGCCTTCCGGATAAGGAAGATGTGGAATATGATGATGACGTTATTCGTGTGGCATTGATCGGACGCCCGAATGTAGGTAAATCTTCTCTGGTAAATGCAATTCTGGGTGAAGAACGCGTAATCGTCAGCGATGTCGCGGGAACTACACGTGATGCGATTGACACCCCGTTTGAACGGGACGGGCAGCGGTATGTGCTGATTGATACTGCAGGGATGCGCAAGCGCGGGAAGGTATATGAATCTACAGAAAAATACAGCGTAATGCGTGCAATGCGTGCCATTGAACGCGCTGATGTAGTGCTTGTCGTTATTAATGGCCAGGAGGGCATTATTGACCAGGACAAGCATATTGCCGGTTATGCCCATGATGCAGGTAAAGCGTCGATCTTCGTAGTCAACAAGTGGGATGCCGTCGAGAAGGACGACAAGACGATGCAGAACTTCGAGAATACGATCCGTGACCATTTCCTGTTCATGACTTATGCTCCGGTAGTTTTCCTGTCCGCACTCACGAAGCAGCGCCTGCAGAAGCTGCTGCCGGTAGTGCAGCATGTCGCACAGCAGCATGCTCTGCGGATTACCACCCACCTCGTGAACGATGTGGTATCCGATGCTGTAGCCATCAATCCTCCGCCAACGGATAAAGGGCGGCGCCTGCGCATTAATTATGTAACACAGGTTGCCGTGAAGCCGCCGACGATTGTGGTGTTCGTCAATGACCCGTCACTGATGCACTTCTCCTATGAGCGTTATCTGGAGAACAAGATCCGTGCGGCGTTCAATTTTGAAGGCACACCAATCCGCCTGTTTACCCGGCGCAAATCCGAAAACGAAGGTTAGGGGAGAAGAATTGTGGCGTTTGAACTTCTGGTTATCGTTATAAGCTATTTGCTTGGCTCCGTCAGCTTCAGCGTATTGCTCGTCCGGCTGCTTAAGGGAATTGACATCCGCCAATACGGAAGCGGTAATGCGGGCGCCACAAATACACTGCGTGTGATGGGGAAGGGACCGGCCATTCTGGTACTGGTTCTGGACGTACTGAAGGGAATTGCTGCAGTCTGGCTCGGAACCTGGGCCGGCGGATGGGGGACCTGGGTAGCGGTGGCCTGCGGTATTGCCGCCATCATCGGCCATAACTGGCCGCTGTACTTCCGCTTCCGCGGCGGTAAAGGCATTGCCACCACAATTGGCGTAATGGCGACACTGGTCTTTTGGCCGGCGCTTATCGCGGGCATCATTGCCATACTGTCCATTGTTATTACCCGGTACGTCTCGCTCGGCTCTCTGATATTTGTGGCACTGACACCTGTCTTTCTGCTGTTCTCTGACTTTACAATGCCTGAGCTGTGGGGAAGTCTTATTATCGCTGTGTTCGCTTTCTGGAGGCACCGCAGCAACATTGTGAAGATCAGCCAGGGAAGAGAGAATAAAATCGGCTCCAAGGTCAAGGAGGGGAACCGCGTTGTCTGATAAAGTAACCGTACTGGTCGCAGGCAGCTGGGGAACTGCGCTGGCATCTGTACTGGCGGCTAACCACCCGCAGGTTTATCTATGGACGCGCAAGCCCGAACAAGCCGCCGAGATTAATGAATCTCATACGAATGAACATTACCTGCCCGGCATTACTCTGGCAGATAATATTATCGCCACTACGGATATGGAGGCTGCCGTCTCGGGTTCCAAGGCGGTTGTTATCGTAGCGCCCTCTTCAGGGATGCGCCAGGTGGCCCGCAGCCTCAAGGCATTCTGGAAGGAAGACATGCTCTGTATTCATGCGACCAAAGGCTTTGAGACGGAGTCCAGAAAACGGATGTCCACGGTGATCTCCGAGGAGCTGGGCTGCAGGGAAGAACAGATTGTAGTGCTCTCCGGACCCAGCCATGCCGAGGAAGTGGTGCGCCTTTGCCCTACTACGGTCGTTGTGGCTTCGCGGGATGACAGCCGTGCCGCAGCCGCTCAGGAGCTGTTCATTAATAATGATTTCCGTGTCTACACCAACCGGGACCAGGTAGGTGTCGAACTGGCTGGTGCGCTTAAGAATATCATTGCTCTCGGCGCAGGACTTTCGGACGGCCTGGGCTTCGGGGATAATGCCAAAGCAGCGCTGCTTACAAGAGGCCTTGCTGAAATTTCGCGTGTCGGCGTTGAGCTTGGCGCCAATCCGCTGACCTTCTCAGGGCTTGCGGGATTAGGTGACCTCGTAGTAACCGCAACCAGCCAGCACAGCCGCAACTGGCGTGCAGGCTCTTTGTTAGGCAAGGGTAAGCCGCTGGCAGAGGTCCTGGATTCCATGGGGATGGTTGTAGAAGGAATACGCACGACAGAGGCAGCCTATGCCATCTCGCTGGATTTGGGTGTGCAGATGCCGATTACCGACCAGATTTATCATGTGCTATTTAAGGACAGAACACCGCGCAACGCTGTTGAAGCACTGATGGGCCGGGACCGCAAAACAGAGATGGAGGCGATCTCCCAGGAAACCTGGGAGCAGTGGCATTCCTGAGCATTGTTCACCTTTTACCCGTCATCCTCATATGTTGTATTGGGGATTGACGGAGGAGGGATGAATAGTGAGCAGAGACTTTTCCAAGGACGCCTTGAACGCCATCAACAAAAAGACAGGCAAGAAAATTACACCCGGTGCCGTACAAAAGCTGGCAAGCACAGTCAAGCCGGGAACCACGCAGAACGAAGCCCAGCTCCGCCAGTTAATCAAGCAGGTGTCAGCAATGGCGAAGGTGCCGGTTAGCGAGGCAACTGTGCAGGAGATTATCAGTGCTGTCAAAAAGGGCGGTGCAACCTCCGGTACAATGGAGTCATTAATGAAAATGATGCTGAAAAAATAACCTCACTTCGCGGAGCAAAAAGAGCAAAGATCCGGAATCAGCCCTGATTCTGCGGAGCTTGCTCTTTTTTTAATCCCTGTTAGGAGTTTATAGGTTTCACATACCGGTGTTCATGCTATAATAATCGCAATTAAACATAGCAGGATGGAGGCATAATGACTATGGATCCAATGACAAAAATGTGGCTGTCACTGATTGCTATATTAATAATGGGACTCTCCGTATTTTTGATTACCTTCGCCCGCAGCAAGACAAAAGGTCTGCTTAGAGCCGTATTGTCCGTAGTCGCTTTTATCATCATGCTGATCGGCCTCTTGGGTGGGGCCGCTTCAATTATGTAAGCATTTACATCAAGACAGACTTTCATGTTTCTGGAAGAATCGGCAGACGATTTTGCAGGAATAGGGCGTGACTGAATGACAGGAAACGGGAAGCCGTACATACTGGAAAAGGCGCTTGGCCAAATAACGGAGTTGCTGTGCTTTAATTGGCTGGATCAGCCGCCTGTGTGGCTGCTGGGAGGAAGCTGCGGGCTGATGCTGCATGGTGTGAAGCTAAACTCCGTACCCCGGGATATTGATCTTTACGGTGATCTGGAGGATGCGCAAATCCTTCATGATGCGTTAAAAGACTATGCCGTGGATAAAGGGCCGGAAGAGGACTACAGCGGCGGGTGCTTCTCGCTGCGCAGCCGCTATCTGATCGGGAAGACGCAGGTGGAGCTGGTATGCGGTTTTGAAATCGGCTGCGGCTCACAGCGGTACCGTGTAGATGTTCACAAGCTGCAGCAGTATGCCCCCTTGAACGATCACACCGGAGTTGGCCTGCTGCGCTTAATGCCGCTGGCTCATGAGCTGATATTCAACCTGCTGCGCGGCAGGACCGACAGGAGCAGCATGATTGCCGCTTGTATGAAAGCTGAGCTGCCGGTACATCTTCAGCTGCTGCAGCGTTTGTGTGAGGATAACAGGCTGGATAACAATTTATACGGCCAGCTGAACAGACTGCTGGACGTATCTTCAGCAAACAGAGAACAGGAAGGAAGCTGTACATGAAACCGCAAAAAGGATTAACTGTTATTTTCCAGCCGGACGGCCGCAAAGCTGTAGTACCGCAGGGGATTTCGCTGCTGGAGGCTGCCCGCAAGGCCGGGGTTGTTCTGCCTACCCGGTGCGGCGGCAAAGCAGGCTGCCTGATGTGCAAAGTGAATGTAGACAAGGAATTTGCCGGGGCAGTTAGACCTCCGGGGGACAATGAACGCCGCAAGCTTGGCAGTATGCTGGAATCAGGGACGCGCCTGGCCTGCCAGACTGCCGTCCTGAATAATTTGACCGTCAGCGTTCCTGAAGACCCGCTCAAGGCGGCTGTGCGGCGCAGGCTGGAGGCTGCGCGGCGCGGTGAGGCGGAGGAGCTCTGGTAGTACAGGGAGGACCTCATTCTAATACCGGAAGAAGGATGGAGGCGGAGCTGGTGAGGAGTACAAGGCAAGGGACAAGCTACTGGAGAAGTGCCGGACAGCTTATGGGCATCACCCTGCTGTTATGTATTCTCTCGGGCTGCATGTATCCCGGAGAGCAGAAGCAGGGAGGGAGGAATTACGGCGAGAGCGTGAAGCGGGTTCAGGCTGCGGTAGATGCCTATCAGCAGGAGGAAGAACTGCTGCCGATCCTTAATAGCGAAGAATCAACGCCGCGTTATGAAAAATTCGTCATTGACCTCGAACTGCTGCGGCAAAAAGGGTATCTGGATGAAGTTCCGGCGGCAGCATTCCAAAAGGGAGGGAGCGCCCATTTTCTAATTCTGGACGAAGAAAGTGATCCTACGGTCAAGCTCATGGATCTTGTTACCGTCCAGAAAGTCAATGATGTCCAGCGCCAGGTGAACCGGTATAAATCAGCACATGGCGGTGAACTTCCTGCAGGAGAAGAACTGTACCCTGGTTTATCAGCCATAGATTCCCAAAAAGCCGGGACGGGTTCCATAACACTGAACAGCGTCTATTCCGGACAGCCGCTGGAGTTCCTTATGGACAAGGACGGCAATGTCTATGTTGATTACAGCATCGATATCATGTCAGCAATCAACAGGGAGGGCAGCACTCCTGAGCCCGGCAGGGATCTGCGCCTTGAACTGGAGCAGGCTTCTTACTATGTACCTGTAAAATCACTCCCCTATGAATGGAAGGATGGCCATCCTGTTCCCGTGCCTGTTCTTCCGTAACAACTTCCTCCTTTCTCAATTGAATATACCCTGTTTAACAGTACCGGAAGGCAGCGTTTCTGCCTGACGGTGCTATTTTTTTGCCCGGTGGTAATTCCTGCTGCATCTCCCGCATAGGATTGATGAGAAGACTTCCGGTCCTGATTCTAGGAAATTACCAATCAAAATGTGCAGCCTGCTGTCATAATTCCGTTCCGGATACATATGATGATACTAGTCCAAATGCATGTCCGAGCATTCAAAGTTCAGCGCGGGGCAAGATGTTCCGCCCTTAGGCAGCAGCGGCTTTTGCTTCGGGCGGGCAAGGCCAAGTCCGGTGGATGTCCTGCAAGGGTCAGATCAGCCGGCGGAACGCGAAGTCGATGCTCTTCAGGCATTTTTTCTTCGGAAGTATATGAGGAGGGGATCTCTTTTGGAAAAAGTGGATATTTTCAAGGACATTGCCGAGCGTACCGGCGGAGATATTTATCTTGGCGTCGTCGGCGCGGTTCGCACGGGAAAGTCAACATTTATCAAACGCTTTATGGAGACCATCGTCTTGCCGAACATCACGAGTGAAGCTGACCGTGTCAGAGCTGTTGACGAGCTTCCGCAAAGCGCGGCAGGCAAAACCATCATGACTACAGAACCTAAATTTGTTCCGAATAACGCGGTGCAGATCAAGGTTGCAGAAGGCCTGGAGGTCAACGTCCGGCTGGTAGACTGTGTAGGCTACGCTGTGGAGGGCGCAAAGGGTTATGAGGATGAAAACGGTCCGCGCATGATCTCCACACCATGGTTTGAGGAACCGATTCCTTTCCAGGAAGCGGCAGAAATCGGTACGCGCAAGGTGATACAGGAGCATTCCACACTGGGTGTGGTTGTGACTACAGACGGTACGATTGCAGAAATTCCGCGTTACTCGTATATAGACTCCGAAGAGCGCGTCATCGCTGAACTGAAAGAGGTCGGCAAGCCGTTCGTGCTGGTGATCAACTCTACCCGGCCGCGCAGCGAGGAAGCGCAGCAGCTCCGCAGTGAGCTGGCGTTGAAATACGACATCCCGGTGATGACTCTCAGCGCCGCCAATATGACGGAAGAGGATGTAACCGGAGTACTCCGTGAGGTGCTCTACGAGTTTCCGGTCCATGAAGTAAATGTAAATCTCCCGAGCTGGGTGATGGTGCTTGGAGAGAATCACTGGCTGCGCAGCAGCTATGAGAATTCTGTCCGCGATACAGTGAAGGACATCCGCCGCCTGCGTGATGTTGACCGTCTGGTCGCCCAGTTTACCGAATATGATTTTATTGAAAGAGCCGGGCTCAGCGGTATGAACATGGGTCAAGGTGTGGCGGAGATTGATCTGTATGCGCCGGAAGAACTATACGACCAGGTTCTGATGGAGGTTGTCGGTGTGGAGATCCGCGGCAAGGATCATCTGCTGCAGCTGATGCAGGATTTCTCGCATGCCAAACGTGAATACGACCGCTTCTCGGAAGCGCTTGAGATGGTCAAAACGACGGGTTACGGCATCGCTGCTCCTTCCCTTGCCGAAATGGCGCTGGATGAGCCGGAGCTGATCCGCCAGGGTACGCGTTTCGGGGTGCGCCTGAAGGCGACGGCACCTTCGATTCATATGATCCGGGTGGATGTTGAATCCGAATTCTCACCGATCATCGGTACGGAGAAGCAGAGTGAAGAGCTGGTCCGCTACCTGATGCAGGACTTTGAGAATGATCCGATCAAAATTTGGGAATCGGATATCTTCGGACGCTCGCTGCATTCCATTGTACGCGAAGGAATTCAGGGCAAAATCGCCATGATGCCGGATAATGCCCGCTACAAGCTGCAGGAAACACTTGGGCGGATTATCAATGAGGGCTCCGGCGGTCTGATAGCAATCATTCTGTAAAATAAAATAAGTGTCTGATGAAGATGAGGGCGGGACTATCCTGCTCTCTTCTTTTTTTGTAAATTAAAAGGAATTATGTGTTTTAATAGGGTGCTTTGCGGAGGCTTTCGGGCAGTGAAAATACTACTTTCTGCTCCTTTTTTGAGTAACGCCTTGAAATTATGAGTGGGCTGTATTACTATAAGTTTGTTGCGCTTGAAGGATGAAGAGTGCTGATATCTAGTATAAACGGGATTATCACGTATATTTTGCGTTGAAACGGAAACAGTGTATGATACCGGAACTTTGATCAGGGAGGTGAGAAAACATGAATAAATCAGATTTGATCAACGTGGTTACAGAAGCAACTGAACTTCCCAAGAAAGATGCTACTAAAGCGGTAGATGCCGTTTTCGAAGCGATCACTGGTGCTCTGCAAAACGGAGATAAAGTACAGCTGGTTGGATTCGGAAACTTTGAAGTGCGCGAACGTTCCGCACGTAAAGGCCGCAACCCGCAAACTGGTGAAGAAATCGAAATTCCTTCGAGCAAGGTACCGGCTTTCAAACCCGGTAAAGCTCTTAAAGACGGAATCAAATAGAGATTTCTACATAGATCCTATAGCATTTCCGATGTACAACATGCCGCCCTTCAAGGCGGCATTTGTTTTTGCATATAGTGGATGCTTTCGCACAACAATATTTTAGGAGGTTCTAATATGACCGAGAAGAATAACGGCGGCAGCCCCGCACCGTCCGGCAGCGAGTATATCGTAGTGAAGGCCAAGGAGAACGGCGTTCAGGTCATCGGGCTCACCAGAGGGCTCGATACCCGGTTTCACCATACCGAGAAGCTGGACAAGGGTGAAGTGCTGATCGCCCAATTCACCGATCATACCTCAGCCATGAAGATCCGCGGTAAAGCAGAAATTTGGAGCAAGCACGGACAACTGGAAAGTGAAAGCTGAAAAGCAGGCATAGCCTGCTTTTTTCAAAATATAACTAAATATAGGGCAACCAAAGATATCGTATAAGGGTAATTCCGTGCGGAAATTATGGTTAAGGGGGAAGCGTATGAACAGGGGCTGGCTGATCGGAACTGTAATGCTCGTGACTGCGGCGTCCGCCGTAATTCTGCCTCAGCTGGCTGGCCTGGCATCCTCCCTGCCGCAGCATGGCGCTGTGGAAACCTTCGGGACCTCCGCCAGTGTGCTCGGGGACGACAATCTGGTGGATATGATAAACAGCATTCCCTTTACCTTAACTGTTGACAGTGTCGGCTGGGACAACGGGCTGCTGTCGCTTGATCTGAAGGTGACCGGCAATGATCATGAACCCCGGGAGCTTTACCGGAACATGGCCTCGGCCATTTCTTTTGCTTTTCAGGAGACTGGCAATGTAGAGCAGCTGCTGCTGCGCATCGTGGCCGAGGACAAATGGCTGGACAGCCGCAGGCTGCTGCTTGCCGGGGATATCCGGCGCGGGGAATGGCCTCCGCAGCTGCTCTACGCACTTCAGACGGCGGGGAATGTGCCGCTGTCTGACAGGCTGAAGACCGGCTTCCGCATCAGTGAAAGCGAGCTGTGGAAGAAGCAGTTCATTTATCCCTGATATGGGTAAAAGAAACTAGGACGCCCCATCGTGCGTGACAAAAAAACATGTGATATAATAGACAAGATTGTGAACAAAGATATTGTCATAACGTCAATGGCTCCGGAGGCTGAAATGAAACCGTACCGCATACCGCAACTAGCTAAACCATATACCGACTACGACATGATACAGCGGCATACGGAATTACCGCCGTTTTCTGATGGGCGTGGTCATTTGTTATATATTTTTCTTAACCATGGCACTCCTGACGGGGACCGCAATGGAGAACTTTACACACTGGTAACAGGACTTGTGCAGCTTGCCCTGGATACGCATGAGAGCATTGACCGCTCTTCTGAGCAGCCGGGGGGAGATGCTATGCGTTCAAGACAGCTTAAGGTGCTGGCCGGCGACTACTTCAGCAGCTGGTTTTACCGTCTGCTTGCCAGAAGCGGGCAGATTGAAATGATCGGCATCTTAAGTACGGCCATTGCCGAGTTCAATGTAATGAAGGCCGGACTTTACAGCAAAATGACGGGGATGCTGCTCTCCGCTGAACAATACCTGCGGCACACGGTACAGCTCAATATGCGGCTGTTTCTTTCTTTTACTCCCATGATAGAAGCTCCGCTTGCCGATTTGTGGCAGAAGCTGCTGGCGGAATTCAGCCACTGCGAGACTGTGTTCCTGGAGCTGCGGCGCAGCAATGATCCGGCAGGAGCCCGGGAAGGGTATTGCTACTGGAAGCTGCTTGAATCGGCGGCGGAGGACGAAAGAAAGCTGCTCCTTGACCGGAATCTTGATGTGAAGGACTGGAAGAAGCTCAAGCTGAAGTATAAATGCGACTCTCTGCTGACCGACAAGCTGCATGCTTCGCTTCAATCCATTGAGGGACTGCTGCAGGGCATTAAGGACGAGCATTTGAAAGGCGAGCTGAACGCTGCGCTTGACCGTTTCCTTTTACAAATGAAAATTTCCGGACAAGCAGCCGTGGAGGGGTAGTACATGACTATAGACAAAACAACTGTTATGGGCGACAAGAGCGTTAAGCCCAAGGAGCAATTCGTTCATTCCGTATTCGAGAGCATTGCCGGCAAATATGATCTGATGAACGATATTCTAAGCTTCCGCCGCCACAAAGCGTGGAGAAAGTTTACCATGCGCAAGATGAACATGAAAAAGGGCGACTCGGCGGTTGACCTGTGCTGCGGCACCTGTGACTGGAGCATTGCCCTGGCTGAAGCGAGCGGGACCGGCAATGTAATGGGGCTTGATTTCAGTGCAGGAATGCTTGAGGTCGGACGCAGCAAGGTCGAGGCGCGCAACCTTCAGGACCGCATCACGCTGGTGCAGGGGAATGCCATGGAACTGCCTTTTGGCGATAATTCCTTTGATTATGCAACAATAGGCTTCGGGCTGCGCAATGTTCCTGATCCTGTCCAGGTCCTTAACGAAATGAAAAGGGTGGTAAAGCCTGGAGGCATGGTTGTCTGCCTGGAGCTGTCCAAGCCGATGAAGCAGCCGTTCAAGGGCGTTTATTATTTTTATTTTCAGCGCATCCTGCCGCTTATGGGCAAACTTTTTGCCAAAAGATACGAGCAGTACAAGTGGCTGCCTGAATCGCTGGCCCTGTTCCCGGACAGAGTGCAGCTTGAAGCGATTTTTCGTGACACCGGACTGAAAAAAGTGGAATCCTTCCCCTTGACCGGAGGCATAGCAGCATTACATATTGGGCTCAAGGAGAATTGAAATGTTTAAAAAAGTCGGTATTTTTCTGCAAATGATCAAGTTTGAACATACTGTTTTTGCATTACCCTTCGCTTTTATGGGCGCACTGCTGGGTTCGGTTGTCATGTCCGGCAGCCTGCCTTCCTGGGCCCAGATCGGCTGGATCGTAATCGCGATGTTCGGTGCCCGCAGTGCGGCCATGGGACTGAACCGGCTGATTGACCGGATCAGTGATGCCAAAAATCCGCGGACTGCAGGAAGAGCGATTCCGGCGGGTCTGCTGAAGGTCGGAGAAGTTGTAGTATTTATTGCGGTATCATTCTTCCTGTTATTCTGGGCGGCGTTCAACCTTAATCCCTTGTCGGCCAAGCTGCTGCCGATCGCAGTTTTTCTTCTTGTTTTATACTCCTTTACCAAGCGCTTTACCTGGGCATGCCATCTGATTCTTGGCCTCACCATTGCCCTGGCTCCGCTGGGGGGCTGGGTTGCTGTTACGGGCAATGTTGACCTGACAGCGATGATCTTCTATTTCACAATTGTGTTCTGGACAGCAGGCTTTGACGTGATTTACTCCTGCCAGGATGTTGATTTTGACACCAAGGAAGGTCTGTACTCCATCCCTGTCCGTTTTGGTGTCGCGCGTGCGCTGACCATTGCCAAGGTGTTCCATCTGCTTACCGGCATCGGGTTCGTGTCGCTCCTCTTTATGGCTGATCTGAGCTGGTGGTATGCCGCGGGCATGATCATTGCTTATATCATTCTTTTTTATGAGCATCACATTGTTTCTGCAAATGATTTAAGCCGCCTGCAGACTGCCTTTTTCACGATGAACGGTGTGCTCAGCATTGTGGTGTTTTCCTTTACTCTGATTGACCTGGTGGTGCAATTCCGCTGATGAATAAGCTCAGACCTAAAAATTTCGTCGTAGGAATTACCGGAGCAAGCGGAGCTGTCTATGGCGTTCGTCTGACAGAAACCCTGCTTGATATGGGATATACGGTTCATTTAGTTGTAAGCAATGCGGGCTGGCGCGTCTTTAAAGAAGAGCTGGGTTTTGCCGCCTCAGACCGGGAGGGCTTTTTGAACGAGCAGTTCAAAGGCTATCCCGGTTCTCTCATTTATCACCCTGTAGGGGATATCGGTGCGTCGATTGCGAGCGGATCCTTCCGGACTGAAGGGATGATCATTATGCCCTGCTCTATGGGGACGCTTGCTGCTGTGGCGAACGGAAGCTCCGACAACTTGATGACAAGGGCTGCAGATGTCATGATGAAGGAAGGGCGTCCGCTGGTACTCGTTCCCCGGGAGACACCGCTGCATGCCATCCACCTGGAAAATATGCTGAAGCTGTCCCGCCTTGGAGTCAGGATGATTCCGGCCATGCCGGCCTTTTATTTCGGCCCGAGCAGCATGGACGACATGATTAACTTCATGGTGGGCAAGGTGCTGGACAGCTTTAATATTGAACACAGCTTATTTCGCAGATGGGGGGAATGAACCATGCATACGGTGATAGGTAAAATCAGCTATACCAACTCATGGCCGGTATTTCACAATTTCTACCCCTCTACATTGAGTTTTCCTGCAGAGATGGTAAGTGAAGTGCCTGCCATTCTTAATCAGGGGATGGCAGAGGGCAGCATCCATGTAGGCGCTTTATCGTCTTTCGCATATGCTGCGGCCAGCGACCGGCTGCTCCTGCTTCCTGATCTGTCTGTCAGTGCGGACGGACCGGTACAATCCATTCTGCTGTTCTCACGGACACCGGTTGACCGGATCGGCAGCGGCAGAATTGCTGTGACCAATACATCCGCAACTTCGGTCAATCTGCTGAAGATTCTGATGGAAAAGGCAGTAGGCGCCAAGCCGGAATATATCAGCGCAGAGCCGGATCTGGACAGCATGATGGAGCAGACAGATGCCTGTCTTCTGATCGGGGACAATGCAATCAGGGCCTCGTGGCAGGATCGTGGTTATATCGTTACGGATCTGGGCCGGCTCTGGAAAGAATGGACCGGGCACAGCATGACTTTCGCAGTCTGGGCAGTGAACCGTGAAGCTGCACGGGAAATGCCGGAAGCCATTGCGGAGATCGCCGGAGCTTTTATGGAGAGCAAGAGACGCGGAGTGCAGGATCTGGCTCCGATTATCCGTGAGGCGCGCACGGGGATAGGCGGCACGACAGCCTACTGGGACGGGTATTTCCGTAATTTGTGTTACGACTTTGGGGAAAGGCAGCAGGAAGGTCTGAATCTCTATTTCCGCTATGCCTATCAAATGGGCCTGCTGCCGCAGGAAGTGAAGATGGAGCTTTGGAGCCGGAATATGCTGATACGGGTGAAAGAATGAAACGAATGCAAATGTTTGGCTTGCTGAATAAAGATATGGACCAGATTGAAAAAGAGCTGTACCGCAGTGTTCAGGGAGACGATGACCTGCTGACAGAGACATCCCTGCATCTGCTGAAGGCAGGGGGAAAACGTCTGCGTCCGGTGTTTGTACTGATGGGAGGCAAATTCGGGCAATATGATCTGGAGAAGCTGAAGCGGGTAGCCATTCCGCTGGAGCTGATCCACAGCGCTTCACTCGTCCACGATGATGTCATTGACGATGCACAGCTGCGGCGCGGCGAGCTTACTGTCAAGGCGAAGTGGGGCGATAAGATCGCTATGTATACCGGCGATTATATCTACGCGAAGGCGCTTGTCATGACCTCGGAGCTCTCCAATCCGCGGATTCACCAAATTCTCTCCAAAGCAATGGTAGAGATGTCTATCGGAGAAATGGAGCAGATCCGTGATTTCTTCAACAGTGAGCAGAGCGTACGCCATTATCTCCGGCGGATCCGCCGCAAGACGGCACTGCTGATTGCCGTCAGCTGCCAGCTTGGTGCGCTGGCAGCTGACGCAGACCCGGAATCGGCCCGCCTGCTCTACAATTACGGATACAATGTCGGTATGGCATTTCAGATCCGTGATGATCTGCTCGATCTTTCCGGGACGGAGAAACAAATCGGCAAACCGCCGGGCAGTGATATGCGTCAAGGCAATATCACGCTTCCGGTAATCTACAGTCTGGAAGACGGCCGGCTGCGTGCTTCGCTGCTGGAAGAGCTGGCACTGATCCGTGCCGGTCACACCGGTGTAGGCAGGGCTATTGATCTGATCCTCTCCGGTGATGGAATCGCCCGTTCTGAGGAGCTGGCTTCACGTTATATCAATAAAGCGCTGGCTGCGCTGGACGAGCTTCCCAGCAACCGGACCAAACGCAATCTGCGGGACATTGCTTATTTTGTGACAGGCAGAGCTTACTAAGCTTCCGGGAGTATATAAATAATTTGCGTTCACAGATGGCATTGTTTCTGATAATATCAGGAAATATAAGCTCTGATTTCTGAAGCCTCTTATAATCCTATTATAGACAATGGAGAGTGACTGTATGGAAAGAACGTATCTGATGATCAAGCCGGACGGAGTGCAGCGCGGACTGATCGGGCGTATTGTTGCCCGCCTGGAAGACAAGGGATTCAAACTCATCGCAGCAAAGCTGATTACCGTTACGGATGAGCAGGCCAAGAAGCACTATGCAGAACATGAAGGCAAGGATTTCTTTGGTGAACTGGTAGGATTTATAACTTCCGGCCCTGTGTTCGCTATGGTATGGGAAGGCGATGACGTTATTGCGCTGTCCCGTCTCCTGATCGGCAAGACCAAGGTTGGCGAGGCATTACCCGGAACCATCCGCGGTGATTTTGCCAGTCATACACCACTTAACCTGATTCACGGATCAGATTCTCCAGAAAGCGCAGAACGCGAAATTGCCAATTTCTTTGCTCCGGATGAACTGGCCCACTATAATAAAGACATCGAAGCCTGGATGTAACAGCAGGCGGGAGGCAGGGGAAGACCATGGCTGAACGTGAAGGACTCGTGGCAGCAGACCCGGATTATACCGGATTTATTCACAAGATCAAACAAAGTACAGGAATAGACCTGTCTCAATACAAGGAAGCCCAGATGAAGCGGCGTCTTACTACGCTGCGGATGAAGAACGGCTATCATTCATTCAGTGATTTCTACAGCGCAATGATGCAGGACAAGGCATTGTTCTATGAGTTTCTCGACCGGATGACAATTAATGTCTCGGAGTTCTGGCGCAATCCGAACCGCTGGGAAGTGCTGCGGGATGTCATTCTGCCTGATCTGCAGCGTTCCGGCCGCAGGCTCAAGCTGTGGAGCGCCGCCTGCTCTACAGGGGAAGAGCCGTATACACTGGCCATGATTCTTTCTGACAAGAATATACTCACGCAGACCGGAATCCTGGCTACGGATATTGATGACGGCGCATTGTCCAAAGCGAAGCAGGGCCTCTATCTGGAGCGCTCCCTGAAGGATGTGCCGAAGGATGTGGCAGCGCGTTATTTCGCTCAGGAGGGGCCGATGTTCAAGGTCAGTGAAGGCCTCAAGAAGAACATTGATTTCCGCAAGCAGAATCTCCTGCTGGATAAATTCGATGAAGGCTTTGACCTTATCATCTGCCGTAACGTAATGATCTATTTTACCGAAGAAGCAAAGAACAAGCTCTACCACAAATTTTCGGCCAGCCTGCGCCCGGGCGGATATTTGTTCGTAGGCAGCACAGAGCAGATCTTTACACCGGGGCAGTACGGCTTTGAATCGACGGAGACCTTCTTCTACCGCAAGAAATAATATATAAGCCGCCGGCTTGTGCTTTTGTCCAATGTATACATCCGCTCCTTTTAAGTGATACTGGTTAACATATACAGCAAGCATGCGAAAGGTCGTTATCCAGATGGACAAAAGCAAGGTTATCGCCGCTTACAGACGCGGCTTCCTTACCGTCCGCGAATGCGGTCAAATTCTCGGCATCGAAGAGCGGCAGCTGCACAGCCTGCTGCTGCAGGAGGAGAACAAACAGCCGTTTACTCCTCCTGCCCGCAGGAGCGGAAGCTAGGGGGGCGGGATTCTGCCCGGAGGCTGAAAGGCGCTGCTTTACTCACTAGAGTAGAGCAGCGCTTTTATTTTAGGTTCGCAGGCTGGCCTTAAGGGAAGCATCCCTTTCTTGTCAAAGAGGACTCCCTATACTATAATGAGCAAAGACATTTAACATTTTAGCGGTTTACAGTTTGAAAGTGTGAAGGGGGAACGCAGCATGAGTTTACGCTATTTGACAGCGGGGGAAACGCACGGCCCCCAGCTTACAGCCATTATTGAAGGACTGCCCAGCAATTTGACACTTAATTTTGAGGAGCTTAACTTCCAGCTCGAGCGGCGTCAGAAGGGCTACGGCCGCGGACGGCGGATGCAGATTGAGAAAGATACGGCACAGATCGCCGGCGGAGTGCGCCACGGCTATACTACGGGAGCTCCTGTGGCCCTTGTGGTAGAGAACAAGGACTGGACCCACTGGAGAAACATTATGAATATCGAGCCGATTCCCGGAAGCGATGAAGAGAAGCGGCGTGTGAACCGTCCCCGTCCTGGACATGCGGATCTGAACGGCGGATTGAAGTATAACCATACAGACCTGCGGAACGTTCTTGAACGTTCGAGTGCCCGTGAGACAGCGGCGAGAGTTGCGGTTGGCGCGGTTGCCCGGCAGCTGCTGGCTGCATTCGGCGTAAAGATTGCCGGACAAGTCATCCGTATCGGTGAAATTGAGGCTCCGCCCAATCAGCTTACTGTGGATGAGCTGATAGAGCAGACTGAGGCTTCTTCTGTGCGAGTGGTAGACAAAGAGACAGAACAGAAGATGGAGGCTTACATAGACAAGATCAAGGAGGAAGGCGACTCGATCGGAGGCATTGTCGAATGTATCGTCGAAGGCCTGCCTGTCGGTCTGGGCAGTTATGTGCAGTATGACCGCAAGCTGGACGCTGCGATCGCCGGAGCTGTAATGTCGATCAACGCTTTCAAAGGTGTCGAGATCGGTATCGGATTTGAAGCCGGTAAGCTGCGCGGATCACAGGTCCATGATGAGATTATGTACGAGCCTTCCAGAGGATATTACCGGGCAAGCAACCGCCTCGGCGGTTTTGAAGGCGGAATGACCAACGGAATGCCGGTTGTCGTCCGCGGAGTAATGAAGCCGATCCCGACCCTCTACAAGCCGCTGCAGAGCGTGGATATCGACACTAAGGAGCCTTTTACCGCCCAGGTTGAACGTTCGGATGCCTGTGCTGTGCCGGCAGCCTGTGTCGTGCTGGAGAATGTAGTAGCCTGGGAAATCGCCAAAGCCTTCCTGGATAAATTCGGAGGGGACTCGATGGAAGAAATCCGCTCCAACTACAACAGCTATCTGGCACAGCTGGAGAGCTATTAATGGTACGGCAGATTACAGTAGATTTGGGTGAACGTTCGTATCCGATTTATATTGGAAGCGGGCTGCTGAAGGATGTCGGCCAGCGCTGCCTGGAGGCGGGTTTTCCGCTCCGCAGTCCGCTGCTTGTAGTCAGTGACAGCGAAGTTGCACCGCGCTATCTGCATGTACTGGAAGCGTCCCTGCGGGAACACGGTTATACCGTGGTGACTCATATCATTCCTGCTGGAGAAGCTTCCAAATCCCTGGCTGTCTATGAAGAGGTAATTACAACGGCTATCCAGGCCGGCCTGGACCGCAGCTCTGCGGTTCTGGCGCTTGGCGGCGGCGTAGTCGGCGATCTGGCCGGTTATGTTGCCGCAACCTATATGCGGGGAATCGGCTTTATGCAGATTCCGACTACGATCCTGGCCCATGACAGCAGTGTCGGCGGCAAGGTGGCCGTCAATCATCCGCTGGCCAAGAATATGATCGGAGCTTTCTATCAGCCGTCCATGGTGCTCTATGACATCGACACGCTGCTTACACTCCCGGCGCGCCAGGTTTCATCCGGGCTTGCCGAGGTCGTGAAGCACGGGCTGATTCTGGATAAGGAGTTCGCATACTGGTGCCGTGAGCATGCGGCTGAACTGCTTGAACTGAATGTTGAAGCGCTTGGATACGCCCTGGAGCGCGGATGTGCCATCAAGGCTGCCGTTATCGGTAATGATGAGCGTGAGCAGGGGCAGCGGGCGATCCTGAACCTGGGACACACCATCGGGCATGCTATAGAAGCCGTTGGCGGATATGGTGTGTTCCTGCATGGTGAAGCCATTGCCATCGGAATGGCCGGTTCGGCACTTCTGGCTGCCAAGCTGGGCCGTGATGCGTCGATTTATGAGGATACGGTATCTATGCTTACAGCCCTCGGACTGCCGGTCAGACTTCCGGCGGAAACCAGTGAAGATGAGCTGATGGAAGCGATGATGCATGACAAGAAGTTCAAGGAAGGCCGGATGACCTTTATCGTCCCTGATACAATTGGTTCTGTAAGTATTGTTAATGATGTGCAGCAGAGCACCGTCCGTGAAGTAATCGCACAGCTTAAGAAGGAGGAAAGCCCATGGTAAACCGGGGAATACGCGGGGCTACAACCGTTACACAAAATGAGGAAAACGAGATTTTACGGGAAACTGTGGTGCTGCTGCGGGAAATTGTCGAGCGTAATGATGTCATCGCAGAAGATATCTGCAGTGTGTGGATTACGGTGACCGGGGATCTGGACGCTACGTTTCCGGCGCGGGCCATCCGTGAGATCGAAGGCTGGGAGCTGGTGCCGCTGATGTGCTCCGTGGAGATTCCCGTCAAAGGCGGCCTGCCGATGTGCATCCGTCTGATGGTGCAGGTCAATACGGACAAGTCGCAGCGGGATATCCGCCATGTCTATCTGAACGAAGCCCAGAAGCTCCGTCCCGATCTCTCACAGGCCAAGTAACCAAAATAAATTGCGGGTTGTCAATGACCGCTGTCATCATGTATAGTGTAGTTAGCCGAGTGAAGCAGAGTTTAGTTGAGTAGAGTATAGCTGAGATGAGTACAGGATTTATAGTTGAGGCAATCCGTTTTTTTGCGTTATTTTCTTCAGGATAGCAGGGAACCTGTTTTGCGCTACCCGTCTATCCGTAATTAAGAAATTAACTGCAAGGGTGGAGTCTATTTGCCGGTCCTGAACAATTTTTCATATACTTGCTTATAACATAACCTCTACTCCGGTAGAGGTTTTTTTGTATCTTCCCAGATTGAACTTAAAAAACCATTAGGGAAGGGTGGCGGAGGGGAAGTTTGGAACTGTAGGAGCGATAGCGTTCGCCTATAACCTTTCTGTAGGAAAGCTCACTTCGGAAGCATAAGCAGTCACCGGATTTCAACCGCGAACAGCGGTACACATCAAGAAATCTGAGACAACAGCGGCCGGAAGTCCAAACATTCTCTGGAGTCACGGACAATTCCTAAAAGGAAGAATCGCAGTTTAGTGTACAATGGACAATAATTAATCATCTCAAGGAGGCATCCCTAATGACGAACCCTAGAATCGACGAAGTGGTGGCACTGTCGAGGGAATATAATTTAATCCCTGTAGTAAAAAGGCTGCTGGCCGATATGGAGACCCCAATCCGTTTGTTCCAGCGTTTTGCGGAGCAGGATCATGCGTTTCTGCTGGAAAGTGTGGAGGGCGGCATTCAATGGGCACGGTACTCTTTTATCGGAAGTGATCCATTTCTGAAGATTTCGGGTAAAAAGGGTGTTATCCGCGCTGAAGTCGGCGGGGAACAGCGGCTGCTTCAGGGCAAGCCGATCGAAGAGCTGAAAGCACTGCTCAGATCCTACCGCAGCCCCAAGCTTGAGGGAATGCCTCCTTTTACCGGCGGGGCCATCGGATTCTTCGGTTATGACCTGCTGCAGTATTATGAAAAGCTGTCCCCGCATGCTGTAGACGATCTGGGGATGGACGATATCCGCTTTATGTTCTGTGACCGCATCATCGTATTCGATCATGTGAAGCAGCAGATCCTGCTCGTCGGTAACCTGCACATCAAGGACGGGGACACGGATTCAGAGATCCGTGCAGGCTACGAGGAGCTTAGCCGGAAGCTGGAAAACCTGGCCGAAGAGCTGCAGAAGGAAGGGCCGAAGGAGAACGTCAACCGGCGCAGTATTCCGCAGGACATTGAGCTCGGGCAGATACACTCGAATGTTACAAAAGAGCAGTATATCAGCAACGTAGAGCAGGCCAAGGAATATATCCGGGCCGGGGACATTTTTCAGGTGGTATTATCACAGCGTCTGCATATTGAGACGGAAGTATCACCGCTGCACGTGTACCGGATGCTGCGTACCCTGAATCCTTCACCCTATATGTATTATCTGAAAATGGATGAGGAGATTATCGTCGGCACTTCTCCGGAGGCGCTGGTAAAGGTGGACGGAGACCGGGTGGAGACCCGGCCGATCGCGGGCACCCGGCCGCGGGGCGCAACGGACACTGAGGACCGGCAGCTCGCCGCAGACCTGCTGGAGGATGAGAAGGAACGGGCGGAACATCTGATGCTGGTGGATCTGGGCCGCAACGATTTGGGCCGGGTTTCAAAGTTCGGGACGGTGAAATGCGATTCCTTTATGGAAATTGAAAAATACTCCCATGTCATGCACATGGTCTCGAATGTAGCCGGTACTCTGGATGACAACAAGGATTTCTTCGATGCTTTCCTCTCCTGCCTGCCGGCCGGTACTGTCTCCGGTGCGCCAAAGCTGCGGGCAATGGAAATTATCTCCGAGCTGGAACGGGAAGCAAGAGGCGCTTACGCCGGTGCGATTGGTTATCTCGGGTTTTCCGGGAATATGGATTCCTGCATTACAATCCGGACGATTATTTTCCGCAAAGGCCGGGCTTATGTGCAGGCAGGGGCAGGAATTGTCTGGGATTCGGTTCCGGAGAAGGAATACGAAGAGACGATGAACAAGGCCAAAGGGATGCTGAAGGCCATCCGCATGGCTGAAGCCATGTTCCCTGTGGAAGTAAAGGAGAAGCAGGTCATCAACCAGGATTACATGTACGAATACACCCCTAATTAAAAGTTAAGCAGAGAAGAGCAGAGCAGAGAATGCTCCATAACCCAAACCTTTAGGAGGAATAAAACTATGGATGCAAGCCAGTTGTTACAATCAGGAATTGCCGGACTCATTGAAGGCAGAGACCTTAGCCGTTCGCAGGCACGGGAGATTATGGGGACGATTATGGAAGGTGCGGCATCGGCCGCACAGATCGGCGCGCTGCTGACAGCGCTGCGGATCAAAGGTGAAACTGTAGAAGAAATTACCGGCTTCGCGGAAGCGATGCGCGGCTTCGGTACACCCGTACTTACTGAACGTACGAGACTCCTCGATACTTGCGGTACCGGGGGCTCCGGAATTCATAAATTTAATATCTCCACCGCCTCGGCTATCATCTCTTCCGCTGCCTCTGTCCGTGTCGCCAAGCATGGCAACCGCTCAGCCAGCGGCAGAGCAGGCAGTGCGGATGTATTGGAGGCACTTGGAGTCAATATTCATCTGAACGCAGAGCAGGCCCGGCAGTGTCTGGACAGCATCGGGATCTGCTTCCTGTTCGCGCAAATTTACCATCCTTCAATGAAGCATGCCGCAGCACCGCGCCGGGAGCTTGGTGTCCGGACGATATTCAATATGCTTGGCCCGCTGACCAACCCGGCCGGAGCAGACCGGCAGCTGATGGGGATATATGACCGTGACAAAACGGAAACGGTAGCCCATGTGCTAAAAGAGCTGGGTTCCAAGCGCGCGATGATCGTCAGCAGTCTGGACGGCCTGGATGAGATCAGCATCTCTTCAGCCACCCAGGTCTCCGAACTTAAGAACGGACTGGTCACTACCTATGAAGTGACACCGGAATCGCTGGGCCTCAGCAGCCATCCGCTGGAAGATGTGCTGGGCGGAGATGCGGCGGAGAATGCGGCGATTATTACCAGTGTACTTCAAGGTGAAATGAATCCTTACCGCGACATTGTACTGGCCAATGCGGGTGCTTGCATCTATGTTGCAGGTCTTGCTGATACCCTTAGAGACGGCGTGGAGAAAGCGAGAGTTACTATCGATTCGGGCCAGGCCCTCATGAAGCTGGAGCAGTTAAAAGTTATGACGAAGGAGCTTGATTATGTATCTTGAACAAATTGTCTCCACCAAAATAAAAGAAGTCGAAGAGCTCGGCCAAAGCTTCTCGCTGGCAGAAGCTGAACGAATCATTGCTGCACTGCCTGCAGCCCGGGGATTCCATGATGCACTGACAAAGCGCCGGAACCGGGAAATGGGGCTGATTGCTGAGGTGAAGAAGGCTTCGCCTTCGAAAGGACTGATCCGGGCGGATTTTGATCCTGCTGCGATTGCCAGGGGGTATGAAGCCGGAGGCGCAGATTGCCTGTCCGTTCTGACGGACCGTGACTATTTTCAGGGCAGCGGAGCGTATCTCCGGCAGGTTAGAGAAGCAGTAAAGCTTCCGCTGCTGCGCAAGGATTTTATTATTGACGAAAAACAAATATACGAAGCCCGCATACTGGGGGCGGATGCCATCCTTCTGATTGCAGCCATTCTTACTCCGGAGCAAATTACCGCCTACACTGACCTGGCGGCTGCGCTCGGTATGGATGTTCTGATTGAGGTTCATGACGCAGACGAACTGAACACTGTGCTGGCTACCGGCCGGGGAGAACATCCCGGTGTACTGCTGGGTATCAACAACCGCAATCTGCGCACCTTTGAAACATCGCTTACGACAACAGCAGAGCTGGCTGCACTTGTTCCTGCAGGGGTGCCGGTGATCAGTGAGAGCGGAATTTCCGGACCTGCAGATATCGGATATTTGAGAACAACAGGGGCATGCGGAGTGCTGGTTGGTGAATATCTGATGCGCCAGCCTGATGTGGAGCAGGCAGTGAATAAGCTGCTCGGACCGGTACCTGCGGGAAAGGACAGTGCCCTTCATGGCTGAGACGCTGGTAAAAATCTGTGGACTTCAGGACGTTGAAGTGCTAAAATCTATGAAGATGTTGCCGGTTGATTATATCGGATTCGTCTTTGCGCCCAGCCGGCGCAGAGTGAATGCGGATCAGGCAGCAGAGCTGATCCGTGTGCTTGCAGACTGGGAGACCGAAGCAGCTCCAAAGGCTGCGGGCGTATTTGTGAATCCGGAAATGGCTGAGCTCGGCGAGCTGCTCGCCGCTGTACCGCTGGATGTGATTCAGCTGCATGGCCGGGAAAGCGCGGAATTCTGCCGCGAAGTAAAGCTTGCTTTTCCGGAAGTACAGGTGTGGAAGGCCCTTTCTGTAGCCGGACGCGGTCAGAATGACAGTGACAACGGTCATCAGCTCCTTGCGAGCTATGCGGGCAGCATAGATGCAGTGCTGCTGGACACGTATGATCCGCAGGCAAGCGGAGGCTCAGGGGTTACTTTTGACTGGGAACAGATTCCCGGGTATCAGCAGGCTGCTGCCGGATATGGACTGCCGTTATTCGTTGCCGGAGGACTGCATCCGGACAATGTAGGCGGATTGCTGTCAAGCTACAGCCCGGATGGAGTGGATGTCTCCAGCGGAGTGGAGAGCGGCGGCGTTAAGGATATTACCAAAATGACAGCTTTTGTGGAAAGGGTGAAGCAATCATGATACAAGTACCTGACAAATACGGACGTTTTGGTTCTTTCGGAGGCCGCTTCGTTCCCGAAACCTTGATGAATGCACTGATTGAGCTGGAGGAGGCTTACAACAAGTATTCGGCTGACCCGGCTTTTCAGGAAGAAATAGATTATTTGCTGAAGCAGTATTCCGGGCGGGAGACCCCGCTCTATTACGCGGAACGCCTCAGCAAGCACCTCGGCGAAGCCAAGATCTATCTGAAGCGTGAAGACCTGAACCATACGGGGGCGCACAAAATCAACAATGCGATCGGCCAGGGCATTCTTGCCAAAATGATGGGCAAAACAAAGGTCATTGCCGAAACCGGCGCAGGCCAGCATGGTGTGGCTACGGCAACTGTTGCAGCGCTGCTGGGCATGGAATGTAAAGTGTTTATGGGTGAAGAGGATACGCGCCGCCAGGCGCTTAATGTGTTCCGGATGAAGCTGCTGGGTGCAGAAGTGATTCCGGTCACCTCAGGCTCGCGTACCTTGAAGGATGCTGGGAATGAGGCGCTGCGCTACTGGGTCAGCAATGTCGAGGATACCTTCTACGTGCTTGGTTCTGCCGTCGGTCCCCATCCATATCCGATGATGGTCCGCAATTTCCAGCGGATTATCGGTGATGAGACACGCCGTCAGATTCTCGAGGCCGAAGGACGCCTGCCGGATCTGCTGGTAGCAGCGGTAGGCGGCGGCAGCAATGCCATCGGAATGTTCTATCCGTTCATGGAGGACACCGCTGTAGGAATGATTGGCGTTGAGGCCGCGGGTAAAGGTGTGGACACCGAGTTCCATGCCGCTACTATGAGCAAAGGAACCCATGGTGTCTTCCAGGGATCAATGAGCTATCTGCTGCAGGATGAACATGGACAGGTACAGGAAGCACATTCGATTTCGGCGGGTCTGGACTATCCGGGTGTCGGACCGGAGCATTCCTATCTTAAGGATATTGAGCGGGCGCAGTACGTACCGATCACGGATGCGGAGGCGCTTGATGCCTTGAAGCTGCTTTGCGTGACCGAGGGAATCATTCCGGCGCTGGAGTCCTCGCATGCCATTGCCCATGTCGCCAAAATTGCCCCGACCCTCACCAAGGATGATATCGTAGTCATCTGCCTGTCCGGGCGCGGTGACAAGGACGTGGAGTCGATTATGGCCTATACGGAAGGGGCGGGTAAGTGATGACAACGGAGACGACAAACCGGATGGATCTGACGTTCCGGAAGCTGAAGGAGGAGGGCAGAACGGCGCTGATCCCTTTTCTTACGGTTGGTGATCCCGATCTGGAAACGACGCTTGCGATTATTGCAGAGCTGGAGGCGGCTGGCGCAGACATTCTGGAGCTGGGAGTACCCTATTCCGATCCGCTGGCAGACGGCCCTGTGATCCAGCGTGCTTCCGCCCGGGCCCTGCGCGGCCAGGTGAATATCCGGACGTGCATGGAGACGGCTTTAAAAGCCCGTCAGGCCGGCAGCAAATTGCCGTTCATTCTGTTCACTTATTATAATCCGGTATTGCAGATGGGGCTTGATACCTTTTTTGCCGAGCTGGATACCCACGAAATCAGCGGGCTGATTATCCCTGATCTGCCTGTAGAAGAATCCGGGGAAATGCGCCGCCGCAGCCGCGAGGCCGGTGTCAATCTGATTCCGCTTGTTGCTCCAACCTCAAGTGAACGGATTCAGCGTATTGTTTCCGGCGCCAGCGGATTTATATACTGTGTCTCCTCGCTGGGAGTAACAGGGGAGAGATCCTCTTTTCATACCGGTGTGGATGACTTTATTGAATCTGTACGTCAGGCGACAGACCTTCCGGTTGCGGTGGGCTTTGGAATCTCGACGGGCGACCAGGTGGCGCGTTTTGCCCGGATTTGTGATGGTGTAGTCGTAGGCAGCGCCATTGTCCGCAAAGTGGAGGAGGTTATTCCGCTTCTGGATGATCCGGCTACACGCAGTGGGGGATTGTTGCAAATTCGCGAATTTGTGGCACAATTAAGACCATGACGGTCTTCTAATAGACCTGAATGTTGTAACTACTGATAGAGAGCGGGGACCGTACATGAATCCAAAACCGAATATTGTTAACCTGCCGGTCTATAAGCCCGGCAAGCCGATCGACGAGGTGAAGAAGGAGCTTGGCCTGAGCGAGGTGATCAAGCTCGCTTCCAATGAGAATCCTTACGGAGCTTCGCCAAGTGCAAAAGCCGCAATCATTGCAGATCTGGATAACCTTTATCTCTACCCTGACGGTTCCGCTGTTGAATTGACTACAGCACTTGCCGGCCATTTGGGAGTGGAGAACGATAATATTATTTTTGGCTGCGGCTCGGATGAGATTATTGCCCTGATTGCCCGTGCATTTTTCCTGCCGGGTGACGAGACGATTATGGCCGATCAGACCTTCTCTGTATATAAAAGCAATGCAGACATAGAAGGCGCTGTAACAATCGAAGTGCCGCTTGTTAAAGGTACGCATGATCTTGACGCCATGCTGGCCAAGGTTACTGACCGGACCAAAGTCATCTGGATTTGCAACCCGAACAACCCGACGGGAACCATTGTACCGGAAGAGGCGCTTACCGCGTTCCTGGATGCAGTTCCGCCGGAAGTCATGGTTGTGCTGGATGAAGCTTATTATGAGTATGTAACCGACCTGTCTTACTCCAACGGCATCAAGCTGCTTGATAAATATCCTAACCTTGTCGTGCTGCGGACCTTCTCCAAGATTTATGGCCTTGCTGCACTGCGCATCGGTTACGGTGTTGCCAGCCCGGAGATCATCAAGCTGATTAACCAGGTGCGTGAACCGTTCAATACCTCGCGTCTTGCCCAGGCCGGCGCACTTGCTGCCCTGGCAGATCAGGAGTATGTCCAGGAATGCAGACGGCTTAACAAGGCCGGGATCATTCAGCTTCAGGCTGAGTTCAAACGCCTGGGACTGGAATCTTTCCCTGCACACGGTAACTTTATTATGGTGGATGTACGCAAGCCTGCGGCTGAAGTCTTTGACGCCCTGCTGAGCCAAGGTATTATTGTCAGAGCGGGCCACCGCTTGTACCCGACTTACATCCGTGTGACAGTCGGCTCCACAGAGCAGAATGAAGCTTTCATTAACGCACTGGAGCGGGCGCTTACAGAGCAGGGCGTACAGGCTTAACCGGCAAGAGACAAGACGATACCACAGAAGGCAGGTAGTGCAAAGAACATGACGACAAAAATAGCCATTTTCGGTGTCGGTCTGATCGGAGGCTCACTGGCCCTTTGCTTCAAAGGCAAGGAGGGCCTGACCGTCGTAGGCCATGCCCACCGTCCTGAATCCGCGATTAAGTATGTGAACAGAGGTGTAGTCGATGAGGCTACACTGTCTGTCGAAGAGGCGGCACTGGATGCTGACTTCATCTTCCTGTGCGTCCCTGTGGGCATGCTGGAAGAATATCTAGTGCAGCTGAGCAAGCTTCCGCTCAAGCCGGGCTGTATTATTACCGATGTCGGCAGCACCAAGGCCAGTATAGCGGCCTGCGCGGTGTCACTGGATCTTCCAGGAGTACATTTCATCGGCGGGCATCCGATGGCCGGCTCGGAGCGTTCAGGAGTCGAAGCCGCATCTTCATTACTGTTCGAGAACGCATATTATGTACTGACGCCGCCGCCGGGCGTTCCGGAGGAGGCCTATCAGGCCCTTGAGAGCCTGCTTCTACATACCAGGGCACAGATTGTCCGGCTGGATCCGGAGCGTCACGATGAGATTGTCGGGGCGATCAGCCATCTGCCGCACATTATAGCTGTTGCTCTTGTGAATCAGATTCACGGATATGATACTACCGATTCGCTGTACAGCACGCTTGCTGCCGGGGGCTTCCGGGATATTACACGTATCGCTTCCAGCGATCCGATTATCTGGCGCGATATTCTGCTGAATAACCGTACGGTCATGCTCAAGCTGCTTAAGGACTGGAATGAAGAGGTCTCCTCATTCATCCATCTGCTGGAGAGCGGCGACGGTGAGGGGATCGAGGAGGCCTTCCAGGAAGCGAACGGCTTCCGCAGCCAGCTGCCTGAGCGCCGCAAGGGCATGATTACTCCTCTGTTCGATCTGCACATCGATGTACCCGATCATCCGGGGATTATCGGACGGATTGCTACAGAGCTTGGGGATAAGGGAATCAACCTCAGCAACGTGCAGATTATCGAGAGCCGCGAGGATGTTCCGGGGATTATGCGCTTGTCCTTCCGCCAGGAGAATGACATGGAACGGGCCAAAGTTTTGCTGCAGCACAATGATTATACAGTGTATGTATAGAGAAGCCGGGGCCTATGCCCCGGTTTTTTAATATGGAGGCATGTTCTAAGTTCTACACAGCTTAATTGGATTTCCTCCACCTAATTTGAACCTTTATCACTAATTATGAGCTTTAGTTGGAAATGCTCAGGCTGTCGGTAAGTCTAGCAGCCTTCTTTATCTGACTTTGTTTCACACGACACACCATTAACGATTGCCGGCTCCAACCCATCACCTCACGCGCACCAGAACAAATTAATTACTTGGAAAGGCTAAGGTTAACGGACCCTAGTTCCGTTATGTTGCGCTAGAGGTGTGTTTTAGAATTCTAACGGACCCTGGTTCCGTTATTTCATCCGAAAGGGCTTAATATACCCATCATTTAGCAGCATAAAGGAACCACGGTCCGTTGGCGATGGAAACGGGGCGATTTTCGGCAAATAACGGAAGCAGTGTCCGTTAGCTTGTGAAAGAGGACGGGGCACATAACAAATGCAGCGTCTGCAGATACAGAAACACAGCAAAGTAACCCAAGACCATTAAAAGAGCAGGGTTTCTCAACATTCAGAATTTCTCCAGTTATTCAAGCTCAAGCCGGTTAAGCGCTTTTGGGATTATTCCAGTACATTTAAGTGGAGTACGCTGTCACCAAACCCATGTAAAGCTAAAAATAGACAAAAAAAGAACCGCTTACATTATAAGCGGTTACAGTTCACAATTATATTGGAACCGTGCAGTGTTTGGATAGGAGTGGAGAGAAACCATACTGTACTTTTATTATATGTATCCGTTTACATATTGTCAACAGTTTATTCAAAACTAATTTGTCTTGTGCAGTAGTTATTGAAATCAAGTAAGCATCAGTCCATGAAAGAGAATAAAAAAAGTGCACAGCCGCCGCTGTGCACTCCAGGCAATTCTGTTTAATCCTGATTCAAAAACGTCCGGGTCCGCTCCAGCCGCGGACTGCCGAAGAGCTGCTCGGGTGTGCCGGATTCGGCGATTTCCCCGTTATCTATGAAGAAGACCCGGTCTGCAACATCACGGGCAAAATTCATTTCATGCGTGACGATGATCATCGTCATATTCTCCTCCGCCAGCTGGCGGATAACCCGCAGCACTTCACCGGTCAGCTCGGGATCTAGCGCCGATGTCGGCTCATCGAACAGCAGAATATCGGGGCTCAGCATCAATGCTCTGGCGATCGCTACCCGCTGCTTCTGGCCGCCTGAGAGCATGGATGGATATACATCCGCTTTATCGGCCAGGCCGACCTTGGAGAGCAGCTCCAGGCTTTTGGCGGCGATCTCCCGTTCACTCCCGCGCTTCAGCGTTCTTGGGGCCAGCTCCAGGTTTCCCCGTACAGTGAGATGAGGAAACAGATTAAAGTGCTGGAACACCATGCCCATGGTAGAGGTGATTTTTTTGATCTCAGCCCCGCCCGCATATTTGCCGTTGTCCACCAGCGGCTTGCCGTGGATCAGGATGCTACCGCCGGTAACCTCCTCCAGATGCACAAGACTGCGCAGCATTGTACTCTTGCCGGAGCCGGAAGGACCGATGACTGCAACGACCTCTCCCGGGCTCACCTCAAAGGTAATCTTTTTCAGCACATCAAGGCTGCCGAAGGATTTCTGCAATTGTCTGACTTCAATGATATTACTCATAGTTGGACAGTCCTTCTACTCAAATTTGAAACGTTTTTCCAGTACTTTGAAAAATAATGTCAGCACCAGTGTCATCAGCAAATAGATTACTCCGGCTACGACAAACGGTGTTACTGTAAAATCGCGGTTGACCGCCGTCTTCGCATAATTCAGCAGCTCCGGAACAGCAACCGCATAGAGCAGCGCAGTGTCCTTAACCAGGGTAATCGACTCATTGGCCACAGCAGGAAGGGCCACCCGGAACATTTGGGCGAGAATGACCTTACGCAGAGTCTGCCACTTGCTGAGTCCGAGCACCTTGGCCGCCTCGTGCTGGCCTTTATCAATGGAGAGCAGCCCTCCGCGGAAAATCTCGGCAAAATAAGCGCCGTAATTCAGCACAAAGCCCAGTGTGGCAGCGACGAAACGGTCAAATACGAGATACTCCCCGATCACCGGAATCTGCGGAAGTCCGAAGCAAAAGAACAGCAGCTGCAGCAAAAGCGGAGTTCCGCGCATAACGTAGATATAGGTGTGCGCAATCCACGCCAGCGGCTTAATAGCACTTTTGGCCATCAGCGTAACGAGCATTCCCAGCGGAATGGACAGGACGATGACGATCAGGAACAGCAGAATTGTCGTCCGGGCACCCTCCAGCATGGGGCCGGAAATTTTAATGATATAATCTATATCCATTTCTTCAACGACTCCTAAAAGATACAATCTAGTTCAGTACTTTGTTCTCTCCAAACCACTTGGTGGAAATTTCAGCGGCTGTTCCGTCACTGCTCAGCTCGTCCAGAGCCTTTTGCAGCTCCTCGAGCAGAGCTTCATTGCCCTTCTTGATTCCGATGCCGTACTGCTCAGGCGCCAGCGATTCATCCAGCAGCTTGTAAGTGCCGGCTTCCAGGGACATGTAATATCTTGCCACCACTTCGTCGATGACTACTCCATCAAGGCGTTTGGATTTCAGGTCTGTCAGGGCAAGGACGTTGTCCGGGAATTCGGATACGCCGCCGATGTCAGCCTTGATCGGACTTGCGTCCAGCGCATCGGCAGCAGAGGAAAGACTTTGCAGGCCGATTTCTTTTCCGGCGAGATCTGTGAGCTTTGACAATTCGGAATCCGCAAGCACAACCACTACCTGGCTGTTCTCGAGATAAGGCTTGGTGAACAGAACCTTCTCTTTACGCTCATCTGTAATGGTGTACCCGTTCCAGATCATATCAATGCGTCCGCTGTTCAGCTCGGATTCCTTGGCAGACCAGTCAATCGGCTGGAAGGTAACCTCTTTACCCATTTTCTCAGCGGCAGCTTTCGCATAGTCAATATCAAACCCGACAATCTCATTGTTGTCATCCCTGAACCCCATCGGCGCAAACTTGTCATCGATACCGATCACAAGCTTCCCGTCTCCATTGCCTGAACCTGAGCTTGAGCAGCCTGCCAGCACTGCAATAATCATCACTGCCAATAGAACTAAAAATCCTTGTCGCTTCATCTCTCTAATCCCCCTAGTAAGTGGCACATTTCAGCATGTGCTTTAGTTCGCTAATACGTTATCAGTTTATCATAATAACATAGCAAACGAATGACGTCGATAGAGAAGAGAGGCGCTTCTGTGTCAAATCGGATAGAAATCCGGCGGTGCGTACCCTTATGCAGATGATGTTTTTCAATGTTTTTCTGTGTCGTTACAAGGTTTTTGCAATACCGGACTTTAGTCCTAAATTGTAATAAAATGTAATAGACTTAAAAGTCTACTAATGTCATCCTATCAGATTGTATGCTATAATAAACCAGTATGTTTATAGACTTCACTGCTTTTATTGCGGAAAAAGGCGGATGAAGGATGGTCTGGAAATTTGCGAATATGTTTTTTTCTTTCAGCATTTACATACAGCATGCCTAATCAGCGGGTAATTGAATATACATAGGAAAGTGTTTTGGCACACGTTTTAAATTTGATTTTTACAGCGCAACTTTTTTAGCCCTGACCGGTATAACTTATTTAGTACGGACCGGCAGGGAGTACGCGTACAAGGGCGAGGAGGGCCGAACTCACCATGACGGATTCCCAGTTGATCCAGTTAATCAAACAAGGCAATACAGAATTGTATTCAGAATTAATGAGCAGATATCAGCGTAAAATACTGGCTTTTGTGTATCATATGCTTAAAAACTCCCATATGGAGCTGATTGCCGAGGATCTCTGTTCGGAGACATTCTACAAAGCGTTCAGGAGCCTGCATTCCTTCCGGGAGGTAGACGCTTCCTTTTCAACATGGCTGTACACGATTGCCCGCAATACGGTGCTCAGCGAGCTCCGCAAGAACCGTGCAGGCAATGTATCGCTCGAAGAAAGCGGTTATACCCCTGTAGCTCCGCCGGAGATCGCTCCCGAGCAGGCGGCACTGCGCAAGGAACGGATGAATCTGGTCCGTGAAGCTATTAATAATCTGCCGGAGAAGCAGCGCTCGGCGCTGATTCTGCGTGAATATGACCAAATGGATTACCAGGAAATTGCTGTGATTTTGGACCAGAGCGTCAGCTCCGTGAAGTCACTATTGTTCCGGGCAAGGAGCAGTGTGAAGCTGCAACTCGAATCCTATTTCTATGAGCCTGAAATTGAAGAGCAGGCTGAGAGGGTGTAAGGCCAATGAACTGCAGGGAAGCGCAGGATTCCATTCCGCTTTTGTGGGACGCTCCCCCCACTGACCCCAAGCGGATTGAGCTGGAGAAGCATATAGCAGGCTGTTCCTTCTGTGCCGTTGAATGGGCATTTTGGCAGGAGACCAGTGAGCTTATGCAGGATGCGAAGGTAGAAGTCAGCGAAGAAAGAGCGGAAGCTGTAAATCTCAGAGTTATGGAGCGGATCTATCTGGAGAGTCCCTGGCTCATGCCCGGTGACGGCAAATCCGCCGGTAATTCAACGGTTTTCCGCCGCCGTATAAGCCTTTGGATTGCCTGCTTTCTGGCAGTGTTTCTATCGAGCTTCCTTTATTTTACCATGTTCAGAACGCCGTCCAACACGACTTCGGCACAGAGCGGAATCGTCGACACAGGCGTTGCAGGCTTGTCCCTTGAATGGACATCATCTTACCCTGCGATGGATTCCGGCGGCGGAATTATTGAACCTCTGGTAGTAAGCATGGGGCCGACACATCCGCAGTACTGGATGATGCTGTCTATGCTGGGTGTCCTTTTATCCATCTTTTTGCTGGTCCGGCTGAACCGGTACCGCAGACAATGAAAGCCCCTTTACACCTGTAAAGAGGGCTTTTTTTGACGTATCAAAAAGCTATAACTACTACTATGGTATAATTTTATTTCAAAAAGAAGACAATTGTTTTCATTCATGATACATTATTAAGCAAACATTACAGGGAAGGAAAGGTGATAGGCAATGCTGATCGGCTTGATACGCCATGGGCTGACCGACTGGAATGCGCTGGGGAAAATACAGGGGCAAAGCGATATTCCGCTTAACGACGAAGGCCGGAGGCAGGCTGAGATGCTGGGAGACCGGCTGATGCAGGAATCCTACCGCTGGGATTATTGTATTACCAGCAATCTCTCCCGTGCACAAGAGACCGGAAAGATCGTTGCCGGCAAGCTGGGGATCCCTTTACTGGAGCCGGATGACCGGATCCGCGAACGGGCTTACGGGCAGGTTGAGGGCTTGACGGCTTTGGAGCGTGAGGCGAAATGGGGCAAGGACTGGAATCTGCTGGAGCTGGGACAGGAAAGTGATGAGGCCCTCCAGCTGCGCGGTCTGGCTTTTCTGGAAGATCTGTCGGCAAAGTATCCGGACAGCAATGTGCTGATCATCTCCCATGGAGGGTTTCTGGCGCAGCTCTATACAGCGCTGTATAAGGACAAGTACACCGAAAGAATCGGCAATCTGTCGCTGACTATTCTGGAAAAGAAAGAAGCGGAATGGAACGCGCTGCTCTATAACTGTACCCGCCATATCCTGCAAAATCAGCCTTAACCCGACCCTTCGGGTTATTTTTTTTGCGTATTAAGGAATAAAAAGGGCAGTATTTCCCATAATGGTAGTAAAACGGTGAGGCGATATAAGATGAATCTGGCGGATATGCTTACTTATGCGGACATCGGTCAGCTTACCGCCATAGCGGGACGCTACCAATGCGATTGCAAACGAAACTCTAAACATGATTTGATCCAGAGTATACTCATCACGCTGGGAAGCCGGAGCTACATGGAATCCTATATCAGGGATTGCGCACCGGAAGAACTGAGATTTCTGAACACGCTGATTTTTGATGAACGAAGCAAGTTTAGTCTTGAGGATTTGCTGGCTGCTGCCAGGCAGGCCTGTTTTGACGCTCCAGCAGGCAGCAGTACAGGCTACCGGGAACTGATCGGCCGGATTAAAAATGCCGGATGGCTCTTTAACGGTGCATCCCAGCAGAGCAGATATCTTTTCCGGATTCCTGAGGATCTCAAAAGCCGCTTTCGTGCCGTTATGGGAGACTACATCCGGGAACGGACAGTTCCGGGAATGGAGCCTGTGATCTACCGGGGAGAAGGCGAAATGCTGGCAGAGGATCTGCTGCTGTTCCTGCGCTATGTAAAAGAGAATGAGCCTGAGCTGAATCAGGAGGGGGCACTGTATAAGCGTTCCCAGCAGGGCCTGATGAATGCCATTCAGATTCCGGAGCCGCTGCTTGGCAAGGGAGGCTGGAGATTCGGCTACGGCAGGGCATGCGAGCATTATCCTCCCCGGCTTGCCCTGCTCTATGATTATGCACGCCACCGCCGCTATATTGCTGAAGAAGGCCACCGCCTGAAGCTGACTCCGGCAGGAGACAGCCTGGTGGCAGAGGGAAAATCAGAAAGGATGATACAGTTATTCTCCTTTTGGTTAAAACTCTATAAAGGTGCTATACCTAATCTCACATCGCTCGTCTACTGGATAAGCGCAAGTGCAGGGAACTGGGTAACCGTTTCTTCGCTGGTGGAAGGAATGGGCTGGCTGGTCAAACCGTTTTACTATGATGATGTGCCTTCAATTATTGAACACCGGCTTCTGAGGATGATGCTGCATCTCGGCATGCTCCGGCTTGGCGAGACGCCTGAAGGACCGGTTGCCATGATGACGTCATGGGGGACGGAGGCCGCTGCCCCCAAAAGGCTGATGGGTTAAGGGGGAGAAACATGCGGATTGCTTACAGGAACTACATACCGCAGCTTGACGATACCGTCTACGTAGCTGAGGGAGCGAAGCTGGTAGGTGATGTGAGAGTGGGGATGTATTCCAGCATATGGTTTAATGCCGTATTGCGGGGGGATCTGGCTCCTGTAATCATTGGAGAACGCTGCAACATCCAGGACGGTGTTGTAGGCCATGTAGCTGATGGAGTACCGCTTATTCTGGCTGACGATATATCGGTTGGGCATTCTGCGATTATTCACGGGTGCAGCGTAGGCAGAGGCACATTAATCGGAATGGGTGCAATTGTTTTGAACGGAGCCGAGATTGGTGAATATGCTTTAATAGGAGCCGGCTCTGTTGTAACCGAAAACAAAGTGATCCCGCCGTACACTCTGTCGATGGGTACCCCGGCCAAAGTGGTCCGTGAATTAACCGAGCAGGATCTGCAGAGAATGGCGCGTACAAGTGAAAGTTATGTTCTTAAGGCAAAGGAATATGGAATCTTCTAAACAGCGGAGGTGTATCGAATGGACAAAATGAAGGCTACCTATGAAGTGATGCTAGGGCTTGCGGCAGAAATGGTGTGGGATGAAGCGCTGCGAAAGCGTCGTACCGACATCTTGTACCGGGAGATCGACACGGCGCTGGCAGCCGGAGATAGAGCGGCTTTCCGGGATCTGACTGAAGAACTGAAAAGTTTGGCATAAAAAAAGAGAAATGCGCCTTGCGCATTTCTTTTTTTTGAACTATAAAAAATGATATGCGTCTACTGATTAAAATCTGTAATAAAGGAGTGCTGGAGAAATGAAATTCAGTGATTTTACCGTGGCTGACTGGAAGGAGAACGGCCGGTTCTTTGATACCTGCCTGCTGCCTTATACAGGGCTTACCGGATCAGAGCATCCCGCGGAGGCTGCAGAGGTACTGGAAAGACTGCGTGATTTTATGGACTTGATTGAAAAACCGTACCAGGGACGTATAGTAACCTATCCGGCTATTCAGTACCAGACAGCCGAAAGCACAGCATATGTGAACGATATTTGCCGAAAAGTCAAATCCAAACAATTCCAGTTTGCAGTAGTGGTTACCGGAGAGGTCAGAGTGTCAGCGGAACTGATTCATGAAAGCGATTTAGTTCTTTCCCTGCCTGAATTGGAGGGTTTGAGCAAGAGCGAGCTGAGTGTCCATATAAAGCAAAAAATAGAGCGGATGTGGCAATCCGATAAGTAAGGTAAATGTGACAGAAAATCAACAATTTTAATAAAAACGCTAGGATTGGCCTGTCACAATTTAGACAATATTCTTGACGGGTTTTGGACCCTAAGCTATGATAAGGATGAACTTATATGTCATGTGAGATTTGTCATTGATTACGTATTCTTAACAAGAAATGTATCGGAAATAACACTGCAATGTGCCTTCTCAAATATGAAAAGGGGGTTACACACAGTATGAGCAGCTTCAGCGAAGAACAGAATCCGCACACGCAAGAACCGCCCGGCCGAAAAGAGATATCGCGCAGACAGTTTCTGACTTACACGCTTGGCGGCGCAACCGCCTTTATGGGAGCCGGGGCGATCCTCCCCATGGTCCGTTTTGCCGTAGACCCGATATTACATAAAAGAGGTGCGGGTGATTTTATCAAGGTCGCTGAGACGTCCAAAATTACCGATGTACCGCAGGAGTTCACCTTTGAGCTCAAGCAGCAGGACGGATGGTATGCCAGTACAGCAACACTGACGGCGTGGATCCGTAAAGACGAAAACGGAGAAATTTATGCGCTTTCACCGATCTGCAAGCACCTCGGCTGTACGGTCGGCTGGAACAACAACAAGTCCTATCCGGACGAATATCACTGCCCTTGTCACGGTGCGCGCTATACGAAGGCTGGCGGGAACCTGGAGGTGGCTCCCAAGCCGCTTGACCAGTACCAGACCAAAATCGACGGAGGCTGGGTCTATCTCGGCGATATCGTCCCCAATACGGTAGCGGAGAAGGAGGCGTAACCTGATGTTTAAAAATATCTACAACTGGGTTGATGAACGTCTTGATATTACGCCGATCTGGAGGGATGTCGCTGATCATGAGGTTCCGGAGCACGTTAACCCGGCGCATCATTTTTCTGCATTCGTGTACTGCTTCGGCGGCCTTACCTTTTTCATTACAGTAATCCAAATTCTGTCCGGCATGTTCCTTACCATGTATTATGTTCCTGATATTATCAATGCGTATGCCAGTGTCGAGTATCTGCAGACCAAGGTTGCCTTCGGACAGATTGTCCGCGGGATGCATCACTGGGGCGCGAGTCTTGTTATCGTAATGATGTTCCTCCACACCATGCGGGTGTTCTTCACCGGCTCCTACAAAGCCCCGCGGGAGATGAACTGGGTGGTCGGTATGCTGATCTTTTTTGTGATGCTGGGTCTCGGGCTGACCGGCTATCTGCTGCCTTGGGATAACAAAGCCTACTTCGCCACCAAGGTTACTCTTGAGATCGCCAATTCCGTTCCGGTAATGGGGCCTGTACTGAAAGAGCTGATGCAGGGCGGCACCATCGTCGGTGCAGAAACGCTCACCCGTTTTTTTGCACTTCATGTATTCTTCCTCCCGGCGGTTCTGCTTATACTGCTCGTCGGACATTTTATAATGATCCGCAGACAGGGCATTTCCGGACCTTTGTAATGAGCTGACAGAAAAGGGGGTACAGTGATGGCACATCAAGGCAAAGACAATTCCGAAGAAAAGGAAAAGGTCATATTCGTCGGCGATTCCCGGGTCCGCAAGGGCAGCGGGTTCATTACTCCGCCTGATTATACGGCCTATCCCGGCAAATCCGAAGCATTCATCCCTAACTTTCTGCTTAAAGAGTGGATGGTCGGCGTTGTCGTGCTCGTAGGCATTCTGGTGCTGACGATTTCCGAACCCGCACCGCTCGGTTTCCCCGCGGACGCCAGTGCAACGGTTATCCCGATTCCCGACTGGTATTTCCTGTTCCTGTATCAGTATCTGAAGCTTCCGTATGCATCCGGTGATTACATTGTTCTGGGTACGCTGGGCGTAACCGGGGTGGCCTTCGGGGCGCTTTTGCTCGCTCCTTTTCTGGATACGGGCCGCGAACGCAGGTTTTACCGCAGACCGATTGCCTCTTCCCTGATGTTTCTCTCCCTGGCGGCGATTATTTATTTGACCAATACTGCCTGGACAGAGTATAAGCATGAGATGGCGGAAACCGGGCAAATTCCGGAGCATATCCAGCGTGAGGAGCAGGCGGCTGAGAACAGGGCCAAGGGTCTCCCGACGACAAGCGTGGTGCAGAATGAGAAGATAGCGATCGTGGACAAGGATGACCCGGCGATGGCGCTGTTCAAGCAGGCCAGCTGTGTCACCTGTCATGCCGTGGATCTGAAGGGGGCCGGCGGTCCTTCGCTGCGCGGAGTCGGGGATACCCATGACCAGGCAGCAATACTTACTATTATAAAAGAAGGACAAGGCCAGATGCCGCCGATGTATGAGACGGCTCTCGGAGCAGGCTTAAGCGAGCAGGATATTGAGGATCTGGCCGGCTGGCTTGCCAAACAAAAAAGCGAACAGTAAAATAATGATAACGCAAACCTGATCGTGCATGCGGTCGGGTTTTTGTATGTGTAATTATAATGCTGCCGCTATTGGGAGGTAAGAATTTGATATGCCGGTTCACGGATTATTGAATTTGTTTAAGCACCGGGGAGTTATCTGGCTGCTCTTTGTGGTGAATCTGCTTGGCACGGTTTACGGATACATATGGTACGGGAATCAACTGGAATATACAGCCGCCAATTATCCGGCATGGCTGCTGCCGTTTGTCCCTGACAGCCCTACGGCGAGCCTGTTTTTCACAGCAGCGCTGCTTCTGCTGCTCTTTCCGCCAAAAAGCCTACAGGGCACGCTGTTCCGTGAACTGATTGAGGCGCTTGCTGTTCTGACTTCCGTCAAGTACGGCATCTGGGCGGTCAGTATTATTTTTGCCGGAGGGTATCAGGGGGACACGATAGGCTGGAAGGACTGGATGCTTGTGGCGTCGCATTTGGGTATGGCGGTTGAGGCATTGATCTATGCCCGCTTCTTCTCCTTCCGCAGAATGCTGCCGGTTGCCCTGCTCTGGACACTGGCCAATGACATGATCGATTATTCGGCTGGTATATATCCATGGCTTCCTTCAGTACTGAGCGACGACGTAAATGCTGTACAATACTTTACAATCGGGCTGACCCTGGCCAGCGCCGCTGCTGCCTGGCTTTTTGGAGGGCGGTTCCGTGAGTTTGAACCTGTAAAAAAACGGGGAGATCTCAGGCGCTGACAAGCCTGTTCTATCTCTTGTCCTTCCGCCATACATTAAGGGTGGGAGGGATGTCTCATGCCGCGCACGAGATCTATTGTGCTGACAGGGTTGGTGCTGTGCTGGCTGTTAGCCGGTATGTATGGTGACAGAGTATCAGCGAATACAGCTGAATCAGGGGGGAGTCCCCATAATGAGTCCAATATCAAGGCAGGCAGTACCCGGGATAGCGGGGCACCGGTGCTTAACGGCAGAACGGGGGCCCAGCAGCTGGAGCAGGCTGCAGAAACCCTGTACAGCTATGTTCTGGAAGGCAACGTGGTTAAAGCAAGGGCAGAGAGTGAGGAAATTTCCCGGATTGTGGTCTCTTCCTCCTTTGAAGGGCTGACTTCTGTGGAGGGGATTAACGCGCTGTCAGCGTTAATTATGGATCTCAAAGCTGTAATGGCTGCTGCCGAGATCTCGCCGGAGAAGTGGGAAGCTGCTGCGGCCCGGCTGCGTCTGGCTGCCAATGCCCTGAATCATCCGCGCCAGCCCATGTGGCTGCAGTACTATAAGCTGATCCGCGAGGATCTGAACGATATGGAGCAAAGCGCTGCCGCAGGCAAGCTCGCCGGCTGGAAAGAGGCGGTTGCTCGGCTGCAAAGCAGATATGAGAACATCCGGCCGGCCATTGTGATATCCCGCAAGCCTGAGGTGGTAAATGCCTTTGATTCCTGGCTGTCCTATGCGGCAGGCATTCCATCATCCTCGCAGCCTGTCGAGCGGGCAAAGCTGCTGGAGATTATCTCTTACGGCCAGGATGCCGTCCGGGTTATGTTCGGCAAAGAAAGAAATGAGCCTGTACTCTCTGTTCCTCTGCCGCCCCAGAAATACGGGGCTTGGGGAATTATGGCCGGGGCGTTCATTATAGGGGCGCTGGTCTACGCCGCTTACCGCAAATACCGCGGCGAGAACGAGGAATGGAAGCCAGTGTAGGGCAGTAAGATTCGGCCGGTGTGCGGCTGAATAGGCCAATTTCAGTCATTGACTCGGAAAGTGAGTATAATGGCCGAAGAGCGGGCAATCGAGCCCAATGTACACGAAAAACCGAGTACATTGGGTCGAAGCGCGGGTGGATGGACCTAATGTACACGAAAAACCGAGTACATTGGGCTGAAGCGCGGGTGGCTGGACCCAATGTACACGAAAAACCGAGTATATTGTGCCGAAGCACGGGCGACCGAGCCTAAGGTACACGAAAAACCGAGTTGGGCACCAATGGAAATTAAATACGGACCCCATCCCTGCACATCAGCAGCAGGGATGGGGTCCGTTTATTTTTGCAAAGGTATAATTAAGTCTCGCGGAAGCCCTCACCCTGCACATCATGCACATCACTGATGATGATAAACGCTCTGGGATCGACGGATTTGGCCAGCTGGGTAAGCTGGCGGATCTCCTGCCGGGCGACAATGCAGTACACCATATGCTTCGCCTGTTTGGAATAGGCACCGATCGCCGGGATCAGCGTCACTCCGCGCTCCATCTCTGTAGTGATGAGATCGGCAATTTGCGGGGCTTCGTCGCTTATAATAGTGAAGGCTTTGGCGGCATAAGCGCCTTCTTGAATAAAATCAATAATCTTGGAGGCGATAAACACGGCAACGAGAGTATACAGAATTTTTTCCCGGGGGATGTAGAGCAGTGAAGCGCCGATAATGATGATATCGACCACAAGAATAATCCGGCCCATGCTCCACCCGTACTTGCGGCCCAGAATTCTGGCAACAATATCAACACCGCCGGTTGTACCGCCGTAACGGAACACAATGCCCAGACCCGCACCCAGCGTAACGCCGGCATATAATGAAGCAAGAATAAAATCATGCTCGGTCGTAAAGGGGACAAGCAGGCCTGCATCAATCAGGGCTTCAAATACCCAGAGGAACAGTGACAGGGCGCCGATGCCGATTCCGGTGTAAATGATTTGATTGGAGCCGAGCACCTTCCAGCCAAGCAGGAACAGCGGAAGATTAAGCAGCAGCGTGGTCAGGAATATAGGGATGTTAAAAGCGTAGTTCAGCAGGATGGTAATCCCGGTTACGCCGCCTTCCATCAGCTGGTTGGGTACGATAAAGTACAGAAGCCCAAATGCGTACACTGCCGTTCCAAGCAAAATAGGGGCAGTCGTTTTGCCGATATTGATCAACTTGGATGAATTCATCTTATCCCTCGCTCATGCCTCTGACGGGCCGTTTGGATTGTCATTGTCTAAAAAAGATTTGTCTTCAAAACGTCTTTACGATAACATAGGGGCAAACAGAAGGCAAGAACATATAGGGGGCGAAGATACATTTTATGGATAAAAGTCTTGGTGAGATGCAGCGCGAAGTAGATGCTTACATCTCACAGTTTAAGGAAGGGTACTTCAGCCCTTTGTCTATGATGGCCCGTATGTCCGAAGAAGTGGGAGAACTGGCCCGTGAAGTGAACCATAAATTCGGCGAGAAGCCGAAGAAGGCGGATGAAGAGGTTAATTCCATTGAACTGGAGCTTGGCGACATCCTCTTCATTACCATCTGTTTTGCCAATTCCCTCGGAATTGACCTGACTGAAGCGCATAATAAGGTGATGCATAAATTCAATACCCGCGATGCGGGGCGCTGGACGCTGAAGGACACCGATTAGGCCTCTATAACATATGCTGTACCAAACGAACGGGATTTAGCCGTCAGGGTGGTGGGGATATGAATCACAAGGATTATGTCAAAGAGGCGTACCGCGCGATACTGCGCAGTGATTTTGCAGAAGCAATAACCTGTTTTGAAGCAGCGATATCCGCTTCTCCGGATGATGCAGAGGTCAGATACCGCTGTTCCATTACGTATGCCCGCAGCGGCATGCTGGAGAAAGCGCTCGAGCACGCCCTCGCGGCGGTGAAGCTCGACGGAGTCAGACAGGAGTACCGGCTGCATCTGCAGCACCTGCAGGCGCTGCAGCTTGTGCAGGAAGCCAAGCGGCTGCTGGAGGATGAGAAGCCGGGATCAGGAAACCCCTACCATCCGGTTACGCTTCTTAAAGAAGCGATTGTTCTGGACCCGTTATACGGGGATGCCTATGTATGGCTTGCGATCGGACACAGCCGGATGAATGAGCATCTGGAAGCAATCGCGGCCATGAAAGAAGTCATCGCCCTGCATCCCGATGATTCGGGTTTGCGGCAGATGATGAAGGATCTTCAGCAATCTTTACAAAAATATATCCAGTAAGCTGGAATTCGTGAAAGTGAGGAGGAAACAAACGTGAACAACAAGATTAGAGTGATCGTCTCCGGAGCAGGAGGAAGAATGGGCAAAGAGGTAGTGAAGCTGGTGCTGCAGGATGAAGAGCTGGAACTGGCTGCGGCCATTGACCGCTCGAGCAAAGACATCGATGCCGGTCGTCTGGTGGGTCTGGAGGAGTGCGGAGTAATTGTTTCCTCAGACCTGGAAGCCGCCCTGGCGAATGCTGCAGGCGATGTTATGGTTGATTTTACGACTCCGCAATCGGTCTATGCAAATACAGCTCTCGCTGTTAAATACGGGGTTCGTCCGGTAATCGGAACTACGGGCTTTACTCCTGAGCAGATTGCCGAACTGGACAAGCAATGTAAAGAGCAGGGGATTGGCGGCCTGATCGCGCCTAATTTCTCAATCGGTGCCATTCTGCTGATGAGATTTGCCGCCCAGGCATCAAAATATTTCCCGCATCTGGAGATTATCGAGTACCATGGAGACCAGAAGCTTGATGCTCCTTCAGGGACAGCGATCAAGACTGCAGAGATGATATCCGAAGTGCGCCAGGAGCTGCGCCAGGGGAATCCTGAGGAAGAGGAAACGATTGAAGGTTCCCGCGGGGGCTATTACAACGGATTCCGTATTCACAGCGTCCGGCTGCCGGGCGTGTTTGCCCAGGAGGAAGTGGTATTCGGCGGTTACGGACAGTCACTTAAGATCCGTCACGATTCCTACGAACGTGCAGGGTATATGCCTGGTGTCAAAATGGGCGTCCAGAAAGTAATGGAATATACGGGGATGATTTACGGTTTCGAGCATTTTATAGAATAGACGGGAGAGAAACAGCATGTTAAAGATTGCATTTATTGCACATGACCGCAAGAAGGATGAAATGGTCAATTTCGTAACAGCCTATGAGCATGTATTTGAGGGGCATGAGCTTTATTCTACCGGGACCACAGGCCAGCGGATTATGGATGCTACCAAGCTGACCATATACCGCTATATGTCCGGTCCGCTCGGCGGAGACCAGCAGATCGGTTCCATGGTTGCCCAGGATGAGCTGGACCTGATTGTCTTCCTGCGCGACCCGCTGATGGCCCAGCCGCATGAACCTGATATTACGGCACTCCTCCGCTTGTGCGATGTCTACGGCATACCGGTTGCTACCAATATCGCGACGGCAGAAATCCTGGTCAAAGCCATTGACCGCGGCGATTTCGGCTGGCGGGAGCTCGTACATAAATACAAGCCGGGTGTGGATGAATGAAGCTCGACATTCTGGTATTCGGTGCTCATGCGGATGACGCTGAGATCGGTATGGCAGGCACCATTGCCAAGCATACGGCAGCAGGCCTGAAGGTTGGCTTATGTGATCTGACGGCTGCCGAGATGTCTTCCAACGGCACTGTGGAACGCCGCAGGCTGGAAGCCCAGGAGGCTGCAGATCTGCTGGGAGCGGCCGTCAGGACCAATCTCGGTCTGCCGGACCGGGGGCTTTATATGAATGAGGCACAGTTGGCTGCAGTAACCTTGGAAATCCGCCGGTATGCTCCTGATATCGTCTTCGCACCTTATTGGGAAGACCGCCATCCGGACCACATTGCCTGCAGCAAGCTGGTGGAGGAAGCTGTTTTCAATGCCAAGCTGCGCAGATATATGCCGGACAAGCCTGCGGTTGCTGCGCCGCTGCTGTATTTTTATTTCATTAATGATCTGGGCCGGACCGATTTAATCGTCGATGTGACGGAACAGTACGGCCTCAAAGAGCAGGCGTTATCGTGCTACCGTTCGCAGTTTGAGAAAACGCCAGGCGAGGATGTCGTATCCACCCCGTTAAATGAAGGGTACATCGAGCGTGTACGCTCAAGAGACATGCTGCTGGGACAGCGGAAGCTGATCCCTTATGCCGAAGGCTTTGCCAGCAAGATACCGCATACCGTGGATTATTTCGGTTCTGCCCGCAAGTAGGACCGGCTTTATTTAGCCGAGAGGAACAACTATAATAAATTCATATTATTACCTGAAGGAATAACAAATACAATTTCGATGAGTCACTTGAAGGAGACGGAATTATGGACCGGCTAAAAATAGGCATCACCTGTTATCCGTCTCTTGGCGGCTCGGGTGTGGTGGCGACCGAACTGGGCAAGCTTTTGGCCGAAAAAGGCCATGAGGTTCATTTCATTACCCACAGCATCCCGTTCCGGCTAGGAAGGTTTCAGAAAAATATATTTTATCATGAGGTGGAAGTTAACGATTATTATGTCTTCCGCTATCCGCCGTACGATCTGGCGCTTGCGACCAAAATGGCCCAGGTAGCCAAGATGCAGCAGCTGGACCTGCTGCATGTCCATTATGCCGTGCCGCATGCTGTATGCGCCTTCCTGGCCAAGCAGATGCTCGGCAACGACATGAAGGTGGTTACAACACTGCACGGTACGGATATTACTGTACTGGGCCAGGATGAGTCGCTGAAGGACCTGATCCGCCTGGGAATCAATGAAAGCGACGCGGTTACGGCTGTTTCGATGGATCTCATCAACGAAACACGGCGGGTGCTGGATATCACCCGTGATATCGACCTGACCTACAACTTTGTGGACAAAAGGGTATATTATCCGCGCGATGTGACGAATCTGCGCGGCGATTACGCTGCTCCCCATGAAAAAATCCTGATGCATATCAGCAATTTCCGCCCGGTTAAGCGGGTGCACGATGTGGTGGATGTTTTTGCCAAGGTTAACCGGGAGCTGCCCTCCAAGCTGCTGCTTGTAGGTGAAGGTCCGGACCTGCCCAAAATCCAGGCCAAGATTCATGAGATGGGTCTTGAGGATAAAGTGCGGTTTCTCGGCAAGCAGGATGAAATCGCCCAGGTCATCTCCCTGGCCGACCTGCTGCTGCTGCCTTCGGAGAAAGAGAGCTTCGGGCTCGTCGCCCTGGAAGCGATGGCCTGCGGTGTACCGACCATCGGTTCACAGGCCGGAGGGATCCCTGAGCTTATCGTGCACGGCAAAACCGGCTTCCTGGCTCCGATCGGCGATACATCCGCTATGGCGAAATATGCGGTTAAGCTATTATCGGATGAACAGATGGCTGAGCAGTTCCGCAAGGATTGTCTGGAACGGGCCTGCGAAGGTTTCAGCCGGGATATGATCACTAATCAGTATGAGGATATCTATTACCGTGTACTGGGCCTCAAGAAGGCGGGACTGGATACCATCCGCAAGTAAGGAGTGCTGTAATGGAATGGAGAATGGCACCTCCCGGCATGGCTGAGGCCGCCGGCAGGGTAATAGAGGGTCTCCTGGCGCATGGCCGGGAGGCTTATTTCGTCGGAGGCTGTATCCGTGACGAGCTGCTGTCAAGGCCGGTGCATGATATTGACCTGACGACCGCGGCACTGCCGGAAGAAGTGATTAGCATCTTTCCGCGCACTGTCCCGACAGGACTCGCGCATGGTACGGTCACTGTTCTGGAAGACGGCTTCAGCTTTGAAGTGACTACGTACCGGACGGAAAGCGGCTATGCCGACCACCGGCGGCCGGAACATGTCCTGTTCGTCAGTGACGTGAAGGAGGATCTGCGGCGGCGTGACTTTACAATCAACGCGATTTGCTGCGGCTCTGACGGAGTGCTGGTCGATCCCTTCGGCGGGGAGAAGGATCTGGAGCGGAAGCTGGTCCGCTGTGTCGGCAAGGCAGAGGAACGCTTTGACGAGGATGCGCTGCGGATGCTGCGCTGCGTGCGTTTTGCTTCTGTCCTGGACTTCAGCATCGCCAAGAACACCTGGCGCGGGCTGCTGCGCCAGCGGGACAAGCTGGCGCATATCGCCGTTGAGCGCGTGCGCGCGGAGCTAGAGCGCATCGTGGAAGGGCCGCATCCCGTGCGCGGCCTGGCCCTGATTGCGCGCAGCGGCCTGCTGCCGCGCGGGAAAGCCCCGTTCCCCTGGACCGGAAGCGACCTGGCGGCAGCAGCCGCCATGGTCTCCGGGATCGGGGAACTGCAGAGCGCCCGCCTGCGGTGGGCGCTGCTGCTCCATGCCCTGGGGGCGTCGGCCAGGGAGGCCGATGAGCTGCTGCGGGCATGGACGTTCCCCGGGGCCGCGCGGAGCAGCGCCGCCGGGGTCCTGCGGGTCCGCGAGGCGTGGACCGCGGCCCTTGGGGAGGTGCCGCCGGGTTCCCCTGGCGGCACTGAGGCGCTGCGGCGGCGCTGGATCGCCGCCGTGCTGGCCCTGGGCACGGAAGCCGCCGGAGGGTGGCTGACGGTGCTGGAAGCGGTGCCGCAGGCGGGCACCGCGGGTGCAGGCGCCGCCGGGGCTGCTGTAGGCGAGCCTTTATCACCGCCTGATGAGCCTGCAGTTGCGGCTCAGCCTTCAACCGCCCTTCTGCGGTCCTGGACCGCAGAGATGCCTGTGTACACGCTCGGAGAGCTTGCGCTGACGGGCGGCGAGCTCTCCGCGGCTCTGCAGAAGCGTCCCGGACCGTGGATCGGTGCCAGGCTTCAGCAGCTGCTTCAGGCTGTGGCCTCAGGAGATCTTGCGAATGACAGGCAGCAGCTGCTGCAGGAAGCACAAAGGATGGATAACAATGAATAACGATAAATCAATGCCATTGACGGAATCTGCAAGAGAAGCCTTTAGCCCTAGCTGGGAGGGGAAGATTACCCGGCTGCAGACAGTGGCATCAACCCAGGAGGAAGCCAAACGGCTGGCCGAGCAGGGTGCTCCTGAAGGAACAGTCGTCATGGCTGAAGAACAGACCGGAGGCCGGGGCCGCATGGGCCGCAAATGGCATTCGCCGCCGGGCAAAGGCATCTGGATGAGCGTTGTACTCCGTCCGGAGCTACCGCTGTCACTGACCCCGCAGCTGACGCTGCTGGCCGGTGTTGCCGTCTGCAGGGCGATCCGGGAAGTGACGGGCGTACAGGCAGGCATCAAATGGCCTAATGATCTGCTGGCCGGCGGACGGAAGATCTGCGGGATCCTGCTGGAATCATGTCTCCGGGAAGGCGGACTGCATTACTGTATTGCAGGGATAGGCATTTCGGTGAATCTGAAGCCGGAGGATTACCCGGCAGAACTTGCAGGGGTCGGTACATCCCTCTTAATCGAAGGCGGCGGCATCCCGGTTGACCGGTCGCGGCTTGCGGAAGCCGTCCTGCATGAACTGGAGTACTGGTACGCAGTATACATGGAGAAGGGCTTCGAGCCGATCCGTCGGCGCTGGGAAGAAATGTCGGTGACACTGGGCCGTGAGATCCTGCTTTCCGCCTCTGAAGGGAAAAACGGAGGGACGGCTGTCGGACTGGATGACAGCGGTGCGCTGCTGCTCAAAGATGCTTCCGGGCGGGTCACTGCAGTGCTGTCCGGCGAAATTGAAATGATATAACAGCCGCAGGATACAAGGATTTATGACAAGGGTTCCATCCCTTGTCATATTTTTTTGGTGTAATTGGCGGCGGAGTTTGCTATACTATGGGCAGAGACGGTATCGCTAAGGCCGAACTGTACTCCTCATTACTTGTTATTACATTGTTTTGATTTGAGATTTACCTTCATAACTGTATTTCACGGTTACGTTGGATTCTGCTCTGAGCCGTAAGGACCGAGACAGAAGGGACGATCGCGAGTGACTCTTTTTTGCCCTTCGGACCTTTTTAGCGGACCATGCTAAAGGGTTTTTTTGTTGCGCGTTTACGCGTAATCTCACTGCGAAAAGGGGAATGGGAGTAAATGGCTGCACTTAATATTGTGAAAATGAAAAAAATGAAAGCGGACGGTGTGCCTCTAAGCATGCTTACCGCTTATGATTATCCTTCGGCGCTGCTGGCCGAGGAAGCGGGCATTGACCTGATTCTGGTCGGCGATTCGCTTGGGAATGTAGTGCTCGGCTACGATACTACGCTTCCGGTGACGATAGACGATATGGTCTATCACACCCGTTCGGTAGTGCGCGGGGCACCAAATACGTTTGTTGTGGCAGATATGCCTTTTATGACCTATCACGGAAGTGTGGATGAGACGCTGCGCGGTGTGCGCAGACTGATGCAGGAAGGCCGTGCGCAAGCCGTAAAGATGGAAGGCGGACTTGAAATCTGCGATGCTGTCTCCGCTGTGGTGAAGGCAGGCGTGCCGGTACTCGGACATATCGGACTTACGCCGCAGTCGGTCAATATGATCGGCGGTTACCGAATTCAGGGCAAGGATGCCAAGGATGCGCAGCGGCTGATGAATGAAGCCAAGGCGCTTGAAGCTGCCGGAGCCTTCGGGGTGGTGCTGGAGCTGGTTACAGAAGAGGTGGCTGCAGCCATCTCCAAAGAGCTCAGCATTCCGACGATCGGGATCGGGGCAGGCCGTTATTGTGACGGACAGGTGCTCGTGTTCCACGATCTGGTGCGCTACGCATCGCCATACCGGGAAAAACGTTTTGTAAAAACTTATGCCGATGTAGGCAGCCTGATCCGCGAAGGGATCAGCAGCTATGTACAGGAAGTGAAGGACCGTTCGTTCCCGGCTGAAAACCATGTGTTTAACGCGGATGAAAGTGTACTGGATTCTTTATACGGCGGTTCCGGAAAAGGGGAGAAGTAACATGAGAGTAGTAAGAACAGTTAAGCAGCTGCGCGAAGCGCTGGAATATATGCGGATGGGCGGGCACACCCCGATCGGATTTGTGCCGACTATGGGATATTTGCATGAAGGACATGCCAGTCTGCTGCGGCGGGCAGGTGAAATGAGCAGCACCGTGGTTATGAGTATTTTTGTCAACCCGCTGCAATTCGGGCCGAATGAGGATTTTGCCTCCTATCCGCGTGACGAAGCACGCGATCTGGAGCTGGCTGAACGCGAAGGTGCAGATATAGTCTTCATTCCCGGCGTGGAGGAGATGTATCCTGAACCTACGCGTACTACAGTATCGGTATCGTCCCTGACTACACAGCTCTGCGGCGCTTCACGTCCCGGCCATTTTGACGGAGTAACCACAGTTGTTAACAAGCTGTTTAATATGGTACAGCCGGATTATGCATTTTTTGGACTTAAGGATGCCCAGCAGGTCGCTGTCCTGCGGCGGATGGTATCCGACCTCAACATGAATGTGGAGATCGTGGCCTGTCCGATTGTGCGTGAAGATGACGGCCTCGCGCTTAGTTCCCGCAACGTTTATCTCAGTGCAGAGGAACGCTCCCAGGCGCTTGTCCTGTCCCGTTCGCTGCGTGAAGTCCGCCAGGCGATGGAAGAAGGCACGGTAAGCACAGCTGATGAAGCCCGTGAACTGATTATATCTGTCATTTCAGCTTCACCGCTTGCTGTGATTGACTACGTTGAAGTATTGACTTTTCCGGGGCTGGAACCGCTGGCTGCCGGTTCGCGGCTTAACAGTGCCGGCGGCGAAATTATTATTGCGCTTGCTGTGAAATTCGGCAAAACCCGGCTGATCGACAATAATGTATTTACCCCTAAGGAGGTTCACGCCCTTGTTTAGACATATGATGAAATCCAAGATCCACCGGGCAACAGTCACTGAGGCCAATTTGAATTATGTCGGCAGCATTACCATTGATGAGGATTTGATGGAAGCGGCTGACTTGCTGGAGAATGAAAAGGTCCAAATCGTGGACAATAACAACGGTTCGCGTCTGGAAACCTACGTTATTCCAGGGCCGCGCGGAAGCGGCGTGATCTGTCTGAACGGGGCGGCGGCCCGGCTTGTACAGCCTGGGGATACAGTGATCATTATTTCTTACGCCATGCTGTCTGCCGAGGAGCTTGCCGGACATAAGCCGACCGTCGTATTTGTGGATGGTGACAACCAGCCGGTAAAGCTGGCGGATCATGAGATCCATGCCACTATCGCTTAAGAAGAAGAGCCCGCACCTATGTAATCAATGGCAGGGATGAAGTGTCCCCTACTTGCTAAAAATGAAGGCAGGCAAGCTTAGGCTGATTTCATTTTCAGTAAGGGGGGATGTTCTGTGTTTCAACATTTATTTGCTGAGATGAACAGGATGCTTCAGGAGATCGCTGCTGAATACCCGGGTGCAGACGGGGCGAGGCGGGATGACCTTCTATGCCAATACAACATGCTTCACAGGCTTAGTGACAATGTGATGGATGAATGGCTGGCTTTTGCCGAGAAGCTGAGCCATTTCCGGGAACAGGCGGATGTTACCCTGCAGCCTGAAGAAGATCCGGTGAAGGAGGAGGCCCCTGAACTCGCCATGGATTCTTTTGTCAGAGGGCAGGGATATTACAGGCTGCTGATGTACCGGAAATGCATCGACCAGTTTAATGAAGTCATTGCACGGTATCCGGACAGTCTGGCTGCCCGGCTGTACCTGGCCATTTCCTGCCTGCAGGAGAATGAAGGGGACACGGCCTGGGGGCATCTGGAGCATATGCTAACCCTGATCCGTGAGAACAAGCTTAAGGCGATGATTTATAATGCGCTCGGCTGCATCAGGGCTTCCCAGGAACGTTATGTTGAAGCCCGCAAGCTGTTCGGCCTTTCGTTAATGCATGACCCCGCTCTTCCTGAGCCTAACGTCAATCTGGAGGTTTGCCGCAGAAGGGGCGGGACACTGCAATTCGGTAATCAGCTTGTTTCGCTTCTGTAATTATAGCCTGTCATTCAAGCGATGCATTCACCCGGGCTTGTCGGTGTGCATCGCCTTTTTTCGTAACTTCTGTTATGCTGATAAAGAGTCTCAAGTGAAAGGGAATAGAACTTATAATGAAATTTGCCGTGCTTGATTTTGAAACTACGGGAACCCAATCTGTGGGCGAGATTATCCAGGTTGGCCTTGCCATTATAGAAGAAGACCGGACCATCTCCCGGGTATATGGTTCCTACGTCAAGCCCGGAACACCGATTCCTCCTTTTATAACGGGCTTGACAGGGATTACTGACGACGATGTACGGGATGCGCCCGAGCTGGATGAGATGATGATGGAGCTTGTCCCGCTGCTTGATGATGTGGTGCTCGTCGGGCATAATGTAGCTTTTGATTTTCATTTTTTGCAGAATGCGCTTGACCGATGTGGATATTTGCCGTTTCAGGGGCGGATTCTGGATACGATCGATTTTCTCAAAATATGCTTTCCTTCATTATCGACCTACCAGCTTGGTGCAGTGAGTGCCCATTTCGGGATTACGCATGAACGTCCCCACCAGGCGGATAGCGATGCTGAAGCAACAGCGCTTGTGCTTCTCCAGTGTCTGGAAGAATTGTACAGCCTGCCTCTGCTGACCGTACAGCGGATTAACGAGCTGTTTCAGGGGGAAGACAGCGACCTGGCCTGGTTCTTTGAAGGACTGCAGCAGGAACGGGAAATGGAGACCTTTCAGCCGGAAGGCGATCTGACCTTTCACCGTCAGCTGGCACTTGCCGTCGGCGATTGGACTGAACTGGCGCCGCCAAGGGAGGATATGCCCGGAAATCCTGTAGACAACGTATCCTTTACGGACTATATGGATGAAGTGACCAAGCGGCTGAAGGATGCTTTGCCGCAGTATGAAAGCCGGGAGGCCCAGGAGATTATGATCCGTGAGGTCAACACGGCGCTTCAGGAGGACAAACATCTGCTGATAGAAGCAGGTACAGGTACCGGCAAATCGCTGGGTTATCTGTTGCCGGCGATCTACCAGAGTGTCCGCACCGATCAGAAGGTGATGGTCAGTACGCATACGATCAATCTTCAGGACCAGCTGCGCGAGCGCGATCTCCCGCTTTTGACGAGCGTCGTGCCGTTTCCGTTCAAAGCCGCAATCTTCAAGGGAAGAGGGCACTATTTGTGTCTGCGCAAGTTTGAACATAAAATAAATAAAAAGGACTTCGTAAGTCCCAGGGAAGAAGCGCTCACGGCTGCCCAAATGTTAGTCTGGCTGACCCAGACGCAGTCGGGCGACGATGAGGAGCTGAATCTGAACGGCAGGGGCGGCGATTTCTGGGAGACCGTGGCCAGTGACACGGATTCATGCCTGGGCCGTGCCTGCCCGTGGTTCCGCAAATGTTATTATCACCGGGCCAAGCATGAAGCCGGAATTGCTGACGTTGTCATTACCAATCACTCCAAGCTGTTCGCGGATGTGAAGGCGGGACACCAGCTGCTGCCTGCTTATGAGCACCTTGTCATCGATGAGGCGCACCATCTGGAGGATGTGGCCGGCAAGCATCTTGGAATGCAGATGAAATATTTCACTGTGGCCCACACGCTTACCCGGCTCTATAAGGACAGCCGCAGCGGTCAGCTGCCGGCGCTGCGCCAGATGCTGCAGTCTTCAGGCAGCGAGCAGGCTTCGGAGTGGAGCGGTACGATCGACAGGATCTACCCTGATCTTCTGACAGTCAAGGAGACCTGGGACACGCTGAGCGACAAGCTGTTCGCCATGCTCCCTGAACGCAGCGACGCAGCCGCAGGTGAAGCCGGACAGCTTGTTACCCGCCTCCATCCCGGCAGAAAGCCCAAGGAGTGGGAGGAGCTCGCTCCGCTTGAAAATACACTGCATCTGAGTCTCAGTGATATCATCCGCAAGGGTGACAAGATGCTCAGTGAGATGCGGGAGAGCGAGAGCCAGTCGTCCTCAGACAGCCTGGTCACAGATATCAGCGGCTTGTTCAAGGACCTGGCGTCTATCCGTGAACAGATCCGTTTCTTTATGGGCCTTAACGATGAGAATAATGTCTACTGGATGGAAGGCAGCGGGAACTACCGCGGCAAGTCGCTGCAGCTGTATGCTGTACCTGTAGATGTCAGCGGCCAGCTGAAGGAGCTTTTCTTCGATAAGAAAAAGAGCATTGTGCTGACTTCGGCCACGCTCTCTGTCGACAAGTCCTTCCAATTCATGATTGACAACCTCGGTCTTAATGAAGCGGCTGAACAGGACCGTCTGATGACGGCACTGCTGCCTTCCCCGTTTAATTACCGGGAGCAGGCGCTGCTTGTTATTCCGCGTGATTTTCCGAGCGTCAAGGGCAGCATAGGCGATGCCAGGTTTGTCGACAAGCTTGTCCATTCCCTGGCCGAAGCGGCAGTGGCTACCAAGGGGCGCATGCTCGTGCTGTTCACCTCCTACCGCATGCTGCGGCAGGTGTATGAACCGCTCAAGGAGGTGCTTGCTTCAGAAGAAATTGCCGTGCTGGGCCAGGGCGTCGAGGGCGGCAGCCGCAACAAGCTGATCCGGCGTTTCCAGGACAGTCCGGCCGCAGTGCTGCTTGGAACAAGCAGCTTCTGGGAAGGCGTAGATATTCCCGGTGAGGCGCTGACCTGCCTGGCGATTGTCAGACTGCCGTTCCAGCCGCCTAACCATCCGCTGGCCGAAGCCAAAGCGGAGCTGCTGCAGGCCCAGAAGAAAAATCCGTTCATGAAAATGTCTGTGCCGCAGGCGGTGATCCGGTTCAAGCAGGGCTTCGGACGTCTGGTGCGTACCGCCCAGGACCGCGGAATTGTCATCGTCTATGATACGAGAGTGATTGAGTCCAATTACGGCAAGTACTTCCTGTATTCGCTGCCGGGACCAAAGATGGAGCATATGCTGACCGATCAGATGGTTCCGCGGATTGCGGAATGGCTGGATGACGGCGGCGCTTCCTGAACGACTGCTAATGCTGGCGGCTTGCCGCCTGCTGATTAACCCGTCATGCCATTGTTTATATTTATATCATTGTCTTTAGTCCGTTAGTGCGGTGCTTTGTGAGATGTGTTCCTGGTAACATAAGGTTCACCGCATTAACGGTTATGATCTATATATTGACTGTTCATCTTACATTAGGAGGAGAATACATGAAATCGGAAAAAATATCTGAGGCGGTTGTCCGCAGACTTCCTGTATACCTGCGATTCCTGAATGATCTCCAAAAGCGTGAAATCGCTACCGTGTCTTCCCAGGAGCTGGGGCAGAAGCTCGACCTGAATCCGGCACAGATCCGCAAGGACCTGGCCTATTTTGGTGATTTTGGCCGCAAGGGCATCGGCTATGATGTTTCTTACCTGATCGAAAAAATCCGCCACATCCTCAAGCTGGACCAGCAGATCAACGTGGCTCTGGTAGGTGCCGGTAATCTCGGTCACGCCCTGTCCAATTACAATGCTTATCTGAAGGATACGATGAAGATCACAGCCGTATTTGATTCTTACGCACCCAAGATCGGGCAGAAGATCAACTCTCTGACGGTCCAGCCTATGGAAGAGCTGGGCAAAACGATCCGTGAGCAGGGAATCCGCATCGGTATTATTACGGTACCGGACAGTGAAGCCCAGGCTGTAGCAGATATTCTGGTGGAGTCAGGGATTGAAGCCATTTTGAATTTTGCCCCGGTTATCCTGAAGACCCCGTCCAATATCCGGATACATGCGGCCGATTTTACGACCGATCTGCAGAGTCTGGCCTATTATTTGCACGATGGAAAGGAAGAAACAGCAAATGAGCAGCAATAAGACAGTCATTAACGGACGTTTTCTGGTTCCGGGAAGCCATCAGCCGGTTCTGAACGGATACATGACTATAGAAAACGATTTGATAACGTACATAGGAGAAGAGAAGCCCGTTATTGAAGACGGTGTGAGCACGATAGACGGCAGCAGGCTCCTGTTCATGCCTGGTCTGGTCAATACGCACGGTCATGCGGCAATGTCCCTGCTGCGCGGCTACGGGGATGATATGGTGCTGCAGGCCTGGCTGCAGGAAAAAATGTGGCCGATGGAAGAAAAGTTCACCGGTGAAGATGTATACTGGGGTACAGCTCTGTCTGTCCTGGAAATGCTCAAGGGCGGTACAACCACCTTCCTGGACATGTATGACCATATGGACCGGGTAGCCCGGGTAGTTGAGCAATCCGGCATCCGTTCAGTGCTGATGCGCGGTGTCATCGGATTGTGCCCGGAGGATGTGCAGAACCATAAGCTCGCGGAAGCCATCCGGTTTGCACAAGACTGGCACGGCAAGGCGGACGGCAGAATTACCACGATGATGTCGCCGCATGCCCCTTATACCTGTCCTCCCGACTTTTTCGTGAAATTTGTACAGGCAGCCCATGATCTGGATCTGCCGATGCATACACATATGTCCGAGACCCGTCATGAAGTAGAGCAGAATGCGGCTGATTACGGCCTGCGCCCTGTGGCTCACCTGGAGAAGCTGGGAATGTTCACGCGTCCTTCAATCATCGCTCACGGCGTTCATCTGAACGATGAGGAAATTGACATTCTCGCCCGCTACAAGGTCGGGGTTTCGCATAATCCGGGAAGTAACCTGAAGCTCGCCAGCGGTGTGGCACGTGTGCCGGAGCTGTTGAGAGCCGGTGTTCCCGTATCTCTTGGAACAGACGGTGCGGCCAGCAACAATAACCTGGACATGTTTGAAGAAATGCGTCTCGCTGCTCTCATTCATAAAGGGGTAAGCGGAGACCCGACAGCGGTTCCGGCACCTGAGGCGCTGCTGATGGCTACCGAATACGGTGCCCGGTCGGTGTTCCTCGACAATGTGGGCCGGCTTGCACCGGGAATGAAGGCGGATTTTATCGCTATCGATATCGATCAGCCGCATCTGCTGCCGCATACGGATCTTCTGTCCCATGTGGTCTATTCGGCCAGTGCCAAGGATGTGGAGCATGTCTGGGTGAACGGTCTGCAGGTTGTGAAGCACGGTCAATGCCTGACCCTGGATGAGGAAGAAATCCGCCGCAAAGCCCAGGAGACCTTTGAAGGGCTGCTGAAACGGTAATATAAGGAAAGGGAGCTGCACTTGAAGAAGAGGAGAAAATGGCTTCTGCTTGGCATAGCCCTGTTTCTGCTCCTGCTGTTCGGATTAAGCCAGTTCTATGCCTATATCATGAAGGACCAGTGGAATGAACGCAGTAAAGCTGAGGAAGTCGCCATGAACCAGGCAGGCTTGACTGATATTACTGAAGCGAAGAAGTCCGTCTGGGACGAAAACGCGATTTACTGGGTGGTTACAGGCCAGAACGGTGCGGGGACGGAAATGATGGTCTGGGTGCGTTTTACTACGGAAGGCGAGCCTGCAGGAGGCGTAAATGATATTTATGCGGCGGAAGTTGCGGGCGGAACGTCGGAAGAACAGATCCGTACGGCCCTAGCGGCCGAGCTGCCGGGAGTTGAGATCAAACGGCTGTTGCCGGGAGTCTATAACGGGGAATATGCGTGGCAGGTGTTTTACAGGGATAAAGAGCGGTATTACTACAAATTCTACCGCTTTGCTGACGGGGCAGCCATCGGGGAAGGGTACAGCTTACCGAACAGCTAAAAGTTAGGGCGTTACTAGAATGTACAGCAGGGGGCGGGAAGACGGCCGCCTGCTGTTTTTATGCTGATTTAAGGGCATTAATGCCATAACGGGGGGGGGATTGAACTGCATTATTTTACAGTCTATCTGATGTGCTTGGCTGCCGGGCTCCTGATGATTTGGTCGGGAAAAAGAAACGGGCGCAAAGGAGTCAAGTTTCAGGGATTCGCCCTGGTGTCTTTCTTGTTAGCACTGCCTGTCTTAGCCTTTAGTGCCGGTCTGCTCACCGCTTTGAGTGATTGATGTACATAAAGTATAGCATTAGATATATACCGAAAAGACATGGTGAGAGCTTAATCATCCATGTCTTTTTGCCGATATAGAGGAGAAGACGGTTTGTCAACCCAAAAATTAGTATCAAAAATTTTAAATATTTTCACAATTATATTATAAATCGTATATACACCTGTGATATACTACTATTTGTATTAAGACATGCTTAAGAGCATGTCAGTCTCGGAAGAGCGCTAGACACGCTGTTTGGTTTAACATAAATATAGTAATAATGCTGTTCATCATTGAGAGGAGGACGTTCATTGAAACTTCGTCTTGTACCTGTACTGCTGACGTCTTTGTTGTCTGCTGCACTGTTGTTCGGGGGCTGGTATGCTTACCGCCAGTTTGCTGTACAGGAGCCGCTGCAGAAAATTGTATCATCCTATGAAGGAGTTAATGATTCACATATAACTATTAACCGCAACCAGGTCACTTTGAAACTTGATCTTGCACCAGGCACCAAATTGAAAGAGCTCGTGCAGTACGTGAACCTGGAAGGAAAGTCGGCTATTGGCGGCCGTTCACTTAAGCTGGATGTGACTCAGAAATCGAATGATCTGCTGGATGAGTATTGGGATAAGGCCATGTTCTCTGTTGCAGAAGCGATGGAAGGCCGCAAGTATACACTTATACCTACTGAGCTTGATGGACTGAAAGAGCAGTATCCGGAATATCAGAATGTGATAGCAACCACTGAAATTGATGACAATAATGTATACGTAAGCCTGAGCAATGGCACTGACAGCAAATTTATTATTTTACCGCGTACTGCGGCAACGTTAGGAGCGTGGACCAATGCCTAAGTATTGGAAAGAAGTGCTCATCGGTTTTGCGCCCGTCATGCTGATTTTTATGGCATTTGTGGGGATTAATATTTTTCCGGTGATTATCGCTGCAGGGATGGTTGGCGCTTTGCTTGTGCTGGCTCATCTGCGCGGCGGACTGGCTGTTAACGCAGGGGCTGACAAGAAACGCAAGAAGAACGGTCCGGCCAAGCTTACCTTTGAAGAAATCGGCGGTCAGGATAATGCCAAGCAGGAGCTGCGTGAAGCGCTGGATTTTCTGATCCGGCATGAGGAAATCAGCAAATTCGGCATTCGTCCGCTTAAAGGGATCCTGCTTACAGGCCCTCCGGGGACAGGGAAGACGCTGATGGCCAAAGCTGCGGCACATTATACCAATTCTGTGTTCGTTGCGGCATCTGGCAGTGAGTTTGTAGAAATGTATGTGGGTGTCGGTGCAGGCCGCATCCGTGATTTGTTCAAGGATGCCCGCAACCGTGCTGTCAAAGAGAACAAGCAAAGCGCAATTATTTTTATTGATGAAATTGATGTTATCGGCGGTAAACGTGAAGGCGGACAGCAGCGCGAGTATGATCAGACCCTGAATCAGCTGCTGACCGAGATGGACGGGATTTATAACAATGATACGCCGCGCATCCTGCTGGTTGCAGCCACGAACCGTAAGGAAATGCTGGATTCGGCGCTGCTGCGTCCGGGACGTTTTGACCGTCATATTCAGGTGGACATGCCTGACAAGAAAGGCCGCAAATCGATCCTTGATCTGCATGCCAAAAATAAACCGCTGCATCCTGATGTCAACCTGGACAAGATTGCCGAGGAGGCTTACAATTTTTCCGGCGCCCAGCTTGAAAGTGTGATGAATGAAGCTGCGATTTACATGATGCGCGAGAATCTGACCCAGGTTGAGCACCGGCATCTGGCAATGGCAATTGACAAAGTAATGATGGGTGAAAAGACAGACCGCGAAACAAATCAGGAAGAGAAGAAACGGGTTGCCATCCACGAGCTTGGACATGCCATTATGGCAGAGCTGCTGCGTCCTGGCAGTGTCAGCCAGGTAACGCTTACGCCCCGCGGGCAGGCACTGGGCTATGTGCGTCATAACCCGCAGGCTGAGCAGTATCTTTACACCAAGGATTATCTTGAAGACCAGATTATGATTGCGCTGGGCGGAGCCGCTTCAGAAGAGATTTTCTACGGCGGACGGAGTACCGGTTCACGCGGTGACTTTGACCAGGCGCTGAACATTGTGGAAACGATGATGAAGTCAGGTCTTACCTCACTCGGAATCGCCAATCTCCAGATGGTTACAACAGAAGAGCTTATGAAGGAAAACAGCAAAATTCTTGACGAGCTGATGATCCGTACCCGGGAAATGCTTGAGAACCAGCGGCATGTATTTGATTACTGTCTTGACATTTTAATGAAAGAAGAAGTACTCTCTGGAGAGCAATTTCGTTGTCAATTTCGTGACAGCGTTCGTTTACCGGCATAATTCTTTATGCCGGTTATTTTTTTTTACTTTTCAGACATGCTAAGATATTATTATATGTCGGGCTACTTATTTTTTACGACAGACAAGGTACAATACAAAAGTATAGATACCTGAAAGGATGGAGACTTTTTTATGAATTTTAAAAAAATCGGTGTCATCGGCGGTGGCACAATGGGTCAAGGGATTGCTGAAATGCTGGCAGCCAAAGGCCTGGAAGTATTACTGGTGGAGAAAACTTCAGAAAGACTGGACTACTCTTACGACATGATCGAGACAAATCTCGACAAACAGCTCGAGAAATGGGCGATCACCCAGGCAGAGAAGAAGCTGATTCTGGGCCGTATCCAAAAAGTGACACATTTTGCCGAGCTCAGCTCCTGCGATATGGTCATCGAGACCATTACCGAGGATCTGGAAGCCAAGCAGAAAGTATTCAACCAGCTTGATCAAGTATGCCCAAGCCATATTATTCTGGCCAGCAACACGTCAACGCTCAGCTTGACTGAACTTGCCAGCTCTACAATGTATCCTGAACGCGTAATCGGCATGCATTTTATACATCCAGTAGGCAAGGTGGATCTGGTCGAGATTGTACGCGGCCTGAAAACATCCGACACCACTTTTGAAGATACCAAGGCTTTTGTGGACGAGATCGTTGAGAAAAAAGGCGTAATGATTTATGAATCTCCGGGATTTGTAACTTCACGTCTTATTTGTCTCTTCATCAACGAGGCTATGCATGTGCTCCAGGAAGGCGTTGCTTCCCCTGAAGATATTGACGATGCAATGCGCATCGGGTACCAGTTCCAGTATGGACCGCTTGAAATGGCAGACCGCTTTGGTCTGGATTCCGTTCTTGCCGCTCTGGAGAACATGTTCCGTGAATACGGTGAACTGAAGTACCGTCCATCCACTATCCTCAAAAAGATGGTGCGTGCGGGACAACTGGGAATGAAATCAGGCGAAGGCTTCTTCAAGTATGACAAGGATGGTGACCGGGTATGAAAGTATTAGTAATTAACGCAGGAAGTTCTTCTTTGAAATATCAGCTGTATGACATGACGGATGAATCCGTATTGGCCAAAGGTCTTGTAGAGCGGATTGGAATGGACTCCTCCATTCTGAACCACAAACCGACAGGCAAACAGGAAGTGACAGAAGTCAGCGAAATTCTGGAACACACCACAGCCATCCGCAAAGTTCTGGCCAGCCTGACTGACAAAGAACACGGCGTGATTGAATCCATCGATGAGATCAATGCTGTAGGCCACCGCGTGGTGCATGGCGGAGAGAGCTTTAAGGAATCGGCGCTTGTAAATGCTGAAGCCAAGTCTGAAATCCGCCGCCTGTTCGACCTGGCTCCGCTGCATAACCCTGCTGCGCTGCTCGGTATTCTTGCTGCCGAAAGCAATATGCCAGGTGTGCCGCAGACTGTTATTTTTGATACTGCATTCCACCAGACGATGCCGGAGAAGGCATACCTGTATGCAATTCCCAGAGTGCTGTACAGCAAATACAAGATCCGCCGTTATGGTTTCCACGGAACTTCCCATGATTATGTGAGCAAAGCAGCTGCAGAATTTGTCGGACGTCCCCTTGAAGAACTGAAAATCATCACTTGCCACATTGGTAACGGTGCAAGTCTGACGGCCGTCGACGGTGGTGTATCCGTAGATACGTCCATGGGTATGACCCCGCTGGAAGGTCTGATGATGGGTACGCGCAGCGGTGATATCGACCCTGCCATCGTTCCTTATGTCATGAACAAGGAAGAATTGACTCACGGCGAAGTCAGCTCCATGCTTAACAAACACAGCGGCATGCTGGCTATTTCCGGTATCAGCAGCGATATGCGTGAGATTATCGACGGATACGAAAAAGGCGAGCCCAATGCTTCCCTGGCCTTTGAAATGTATGAATACCGTCTCCGCAAATATATCGGAGCGTATGCGGCAGCACTGAACGGTGCGGACATTATCGTCTTTACTGCAGGTGTAGGCGAGAATGCTTCGCTGCTGCGTGAAAAAGTACTGAACAACCTTACTTACCTTGGCATTGAGCTTGATGCTGAAGCCAACAAAGTCCGCTCGGGTGATCCGCGCCGTATCTCTACTGCCGATTCCAAGGTACAGGTGCTCGTGGTTCCGACGAACGAAGAGCTGGTTATTGCGCGCGATACCTACCGTATTGTGCAAGGAATTAACGGTTAATTAGAGGAGAGATTTCAGGCATGGCTAACAAGAGTGTAATCAAACGCGTGAGCGAGCATGTGGGAGAAACTGTGGTCATCGGCTGTTGGGTGAACAACAAACGCTCCAGCGGCAAAATCCAGTTCCTGCAACTTCGTGATGGTACAGGCTATATTCAGGGCGTTGTAGTGAAGTCTGAAGTGCCTGAGCAGGTCTGGAATGATGCCAAGAGCCTCACCCAGGAGAGCTCATTGTACGTGACAGGTATTATCCGTGAGGAGCCCCGCAGCCAATCTGGCTACGAGATGACAGTTACCGGGATTGAAGTGCTGCATATTACCGAGAACTACCCGATTACTCCGAAGGAGCATGGTGTAGACTTCCTGATGGATCACCGTCATCTGTGGCTGCGTTCCGCGAAGCAGCGGGCTGTTCTGGTGATCCGTGCGGAGATTATCCGTGCGATCCAGCAGTATTTTAATGAGAACGGCTTTACTAAGGTGGATCCGCCAATCCTGACGCCTACATCGGCTGAAGGAACAACGAATCTGTTCCACACCAAATATTTTGAAGAGGATGCCTACCTGACCCAAAGCGGACAGCTGTACATGGAAGCTGCTGCTATGGCGCTCGGACGGGTGTATTCCTTTGGTCCGACTTTCCGCGCCGAGAAATCGAAGACCCGCCGCCACTTGATCGAGTTCTGGATGATCGAACCGGAGATGGCCTTTACGGATCACGAGGAAAGCCTGCGCGTGCAGGAGGAATTCATCAGCTTTATCGTACAATCCGTTGTAACGAACTGCCGGGCAGAGCTTGAGGCTGTAGGTCGTGATGTCTCCAAGCTGGAGAACATCAAAGCACCGTTCCCGCGCATTACTTATGATGATGCCATCAAGTTCCTGAATGATAACGGCCATGAAATTGCCTGGGGAGACGACTTCGGCGCACCGCATGAAACTGCGATTGCTGAAGCACACGACAAACCGGTATTCATCACGCATTATCCGGCTTCCTTCAAGGCATTCTACATGAAGCCGGATCCTGAACGTCCTGAAGTGGTGCTCTGCGCCGATATGATCGCTCCGGAAGGTTATGGGGAGATTATCGGCGGCTCACAGCGGATTGACGATCCTGCGCTGCTGGAAGAACGCTTCAAGGAACACAATCTGTCGATGGATTCCTATAAGTGGTATATGGATCTGCGGACTTATGGTACTGTGCCGCATTCCGGCTTCGGGCTTGGACTTGAGCGCACAGTAGCCTGGATCTGCGGTCTGGACCATGTACGGGAGACGATACCGTTCCCTCGTACGCTGTACCGTCTCTACCCGTAATGAAATAAAGGGGGCTGGAGTATGGACGGCAAAGAATGGAATGCCTGGGGCCGGGGAGTGTCTTACGGTCTCCAGAACGGGATGGCCGTCATTCCTTACGCGCTCCTGAAGTATTACCGCAAGCTGAATCTGAGCGGAAGTGAAGCCATGCTGCTGATCCACCTGCTGTCTTTCCGGCAGGTGGAAGGCATTGACTTTCCTTCCCTCGAAGAATTGCAGGCTGTCACGGGGCGCAGCATATCTGTCATAGCAGGAGAACTGCAGAAGCTCATGAAAGAAGGTTACCTCAGCATCGACGGCGATAATGACGAGCTGAGAGATATTCATTATGAGCGCTACAACTTTTCCGGTCTGTATGACAAGCTGGGTGCCTATCTTGCCGGGCTGGCCCAGGAAGACTCACAGAACAAGCTGCAGGGCAGTTCGCCGTCTTCCCGGGCTGAGCACCGGTATTCCGGTGCTGCGGAGCGGGTGGACAGCTTCGGGCCAGGTTCAGGCCCGTCGTCTGCAGCTGGGCCTGAAGAGGAAGTCCGCAGCCTGTTCAGTATCTTTGAGAAGGAATTTGGACGTCCGCTTTCCCCGATGGAATGTGAGACCATATCCGGCTGGGTGGATCAGGACCGCTATCCAGAGGAGCTGATTCTGCTTGCCCTGAAGGAATCGGTGTTTGCCGGAAAAGTGCATTTCCGCTACATCGACCGGATTCTGCTGGAATGGGCCCGTAACCGGGTTAAGAATGCCCAGGATGTGAAGAACTACACGCAGAGATTCCGCAATGGCGGAAGATAGCTATACTGCACTTGAAAGACCTGTTGTCTTGGCTTCAGCCGAGTACAGCAGGTCTTTTGCTTTTACCGTGGCAGCGTGATGATGATAGGGGCGACTTGCCGCAGATGCTGTGCTGCCGGCTATTGTTCATTAAGGTCTATGGATGTCGGGGCTCACCAATAAGGAGGAGGAACGTGCTGGAGCCGCACCGGCTTAACGCTTTTTCACGGCCGGACTGATAAGTTGTTTAAATGCAAAAAAGCAGAGGTGCGAGGTGAGTTGAGGTGCTGAGGTGTTGAAGTGCTGAGGTGTTGAAGTGCTAAGGTGTTAAGGTGAGTTGAGGTGTTGGGGTGGTTGGGATGCTGAGGTGAGTTGGGGGGATGTTTAGGTGCTGCTAAGGTGCTGATGTGCGGGGTGCTGCTAAGGTGCTGCTAAGGTGCGGATGTGAGAGGTGCTGCTGAGGTGCTGCTAAGGTGCGGATGTGAGAGGTGCTGCTAAGGTGCTGATGTACGAGGTGGTGCTAAGGTGCTGAAATGTTATAATGCTGAAATGCTAAGATGCCGGGATGTTGAAATGCCGTATGGTGCGTTTCTGGCTTTTCTGTATGTGCGGGGATATGACAACAAGTGCACCAAGCTGCGGGGACGAAGAAATAAGAGGATTTTGTCCCTCTAAATTCAGGATTTTCGAGTAAATCTGACGATTAGTTGGAATGACTCCACTTACATCGGGGCCAAAACGCCTATATTGGCAAATTCAGCGAAATTAAATGGAGATTTTCCTGCTAGCAATGTAATTAAAGTGTTTGGAGGAAGATTAGATGGAGAAAATCCAATTAGTTGTACAGCTGAAGGAGGAAGGAGGGGGATGGAGGGGGAATCGATGGTTCAGGCCGGGCAGGCCGCGAAAAAAATATAGACAAGAAAAGAAACAAAAACCCGCAGAATGACTTCCCGTCAGGGAAGTATTTGCGGGCTTACTGATGATGACGTGTGAATAATGACAATAAATGAATCAGGACAATTCTTTCTCAAGCGCAGAACCCATCTCGCGGGAACGCTCGGCACAGCGGTTCACTGCAGCTATTACGGACTCGAAGAAATCAGCTTTCTCCAGTACCTCGATGGCAGCCTGGGTGGAGCCGTTAGGCGAGGTTACCTTTTTGCGGAGTGCTGCCGGTTCTTCTCCGGTCTGCTGTACCATGCGGGCTGCCCCCAGGACAGTCTGTACGGTAAGCTCAGCGCTTTGCTGAGACGACAGTCCGCCGCGGATGCCAGCTGCAATCATCGCTTCCATCATGTAATAAATATAAGCCGGGCCGCTGCCGGATATTCCGGTCAACGTCTCCATCCGTTCCTCATCAATCACCGACGTTAAGCCCACAGCTTCGAACATATTCAGTGCAGTCCGGCGGCTTTCTTCAGTTACTTGCTTGGAAAAAGCGATCCCGGTCGCTCCCAGTCCTATGGAACTGGAGGTGTTCGGCATGGTGCGGACAACCGGCTGCGGAGTTCCGAGCAGGCCCTGCATGGTACGGATCGTCAGTCCGGCGATCACCGAAATCACCAGCTGGTCCGGGGAAAGCAGCGGCCCCAGGCTGCGGAGCGCTTCAGCGGCATCCTTTGGCTTCATAGCAAGGACAATAACCGGTGCATTCCGCAGGTGATCATTCTTTTGTTCCGGATCATTACAGCCGACAACACCATACCGGCTGCGCAGCTCGGCAAGCCGCTCACTGCTGCTGCGGTTGAGCATGACGATATTTCCTGAATCCACTACATTACGGTTAATCATACCCCGCACGATGGCTTCTGCCATCGAGCCTGCACCATAAAAAACGATTTTATGATCAATAAGCGGTTTTGCCGGTTGCTGACACATAACTATAATTCCCCCTGCTAACCCCGGATTTGTCCGGAGCCGTAAATTTTGTACTTGCTTGAAGTGAGTGCAGGCAGGCCCATAGGACCGCGTGCATGCAGCTTCTGGGTGCTGATGCCGATTTCGGCGCCGAAGCCGAATTCAAACCCGTCTGTGAAACGTGTGGAGGCATTGTGATACACAGCTGCGGCATCAACTTCCTGCAGGAAGCGCGCTGCTTGCCCGGAATCTTCGGTTACAATACACTCGGAGTGCTTGGTGCCGAATTCCGCAATATGCTGCAGTGCTTCATCCAAACCGCTGACCACACGGATATTGAGAATATAGTCGTTATATTCAGTGGCAAAATCCTCAGTGGTTGCAGGCTGTGCCCAAGGCACAAGGGCAACGGTCCCGGAGCAGCCGCGCAGCTCGACATTTGCTTCGCGGAATGCTTCCGCTAAAGACAGCAGGTGCTGAGCAGCGTATTCACGGTGAACAAGCAGGGTCTCCATGGCATTACACACGGACGGACGCTGGGCTTTGGCATTGAGGCTAATCCGCTCTGCCATTTCCGGCTTCGCGCTGGCGTCGAGATAAGTATGGCATATGCCTGCCCCTGTTTCAATTACAGGTACAGTCGCGTTCATCACCACATTCTGGATCAGGGAGCTGCCGCCGCGCGGAATGATGACATCCAGCAGACCGTTAAGCTTGAGCATTTCATCTACGGAGGAGCGGTTGGGATCTTCGATCAGCTGCAGGGCAGCTGCAGGAATAGCAGTTCCTGAAAGAGCGGCATGAAGCACTTCAACGATCTTGCGGTTGGAGGACAGGGCAGAGGAGCCGCCCCGGAGAACAACGGCATTGCCTGTCTTCAGACACAAGCCTGCAGCATCTACAGTTACGTTCGGGCGGGCTTCATATATAATTCCGATGACACCGAGCGGTACGCGCACTTTTTCAATCGTAAGACCGTTCGGGCGCTCAATCGTTTCCAGACTGTCGCCAACCGGATCAGGGAGCACGGCAATCTGGCGGAGCCCTTCGGCGATTCCTTCAATCCGGCTGACATCCAGCGCCAGCCTGTCGAGCAGCGACTCAGGAGTCCCGGCCTGGCGGCCGCGCTCCAGATCTTCTCTGTTGGCAGCGATAATCTGTTCGGCTTCATTACGGAGGGCTTCGGCCATAATAAGCAGCGCTTCATTCTTTTGGCCCGTGGTCAGGCTGGCCAGCACACCCGTTGTTTCCTTGGCTAATCCCGCTTTGTTTACAACTTCACTCATAACCGTTCCTCCTAAAAGTAGTGATATTAAATTCCCTGAAATAAGCTCAGCTTGGCCTGTAACAAAGATAATGCAGGTGGATAACTGCATTTCTTACAACTAAAAGTAATGAAAATAACCATATTTTCGTAATAGCTGCATTTGGTACATTTAAAATTGGCTATTATCCATCAAAAGTGGATTTTTGCTGAAAATAGATGTAAGGAGTGCAGTTATACACGAAATGAGCTCTGTTAGGGCATTATTAGTTGCACATAATACAATTAGAGCCCTGCAAAAATCAGAAATGTGTAAAATATCAGCTCAGCACAGCCCAGCAGAATCCACTTTAGGCTGTTTACCGCAAAGTAATCCATTCATCCCGGTGGATAACCTCCAGCCTATGGACCTCTCCAAGCTTCGGCACGATCTCGCGGGTGGGCAGGCCCTGAATGCTGCGCAGCTGGGAGTCATCATAATTGACGATGCCCCGTCCAAGCAGCCTGGCGTCCGGTCCCAGCACCTCAACAACATCTCCGGAATGGAAGCTGCCTTCAATTCTTTTGACCCCTACGGGAAGCAGACTGTGGCCGCCATGGAGCAGCGCCTCTACAGCGCCTTCATCCACATAGAGGGAGCCGAGGGGAGTGGACATGAAGCCGAGCCACTGTTTTTTGACCGGTAAGGAAGATAAGGTGGTTGCAAAATAAGTCCCTTTGCCGTTACCGGCTGCTGCCAGCTGCAGATCGCCCGGCTCAAAGGCTCTGCCGATAAATACCGGCACGCCTCCGCGGGTAGCGATTTTGGCGGCATCGATTTTGGAGCGCATCCCGCCCGTGCCTACACTGGAGCCTGCGCCGCCGGCGATGGCATAAATCTCTGGCGTGATTTCCTCCACGAGCTGATAACGGACAGCATCAGGGTATTTGCGCGGATCGCCGCTGTACAGGCCGTCCATATCGGTCAGCACAAGCAGGCGGGATGCTTTCAGGAGATTGGCGACCAGGGCGGACAGCGTATCATTATCACCGAATTTCAGCTCATCAACCGACACCGTGTCGTTCTCATTGAAGACAGGAACGGCGCCCTGCCGGAGCAGCTCTTCCACCGTCATCATGGCATTGTTCATCGCCCGCCGGCTGCAGAAATCAGTCCGGGTCAGCAGAATCTGGGCAGTAGGTATTCCGTGATTTGCAAAAGCCTCCTGATATGCCTGCATCAGCATAACCTGCCCTACGGCAGCGGCCGCCTGCTTCTCATGCAGCAGCTTTGGCCGGGAGGCATAGCCGATTCCGCGGAATCCTGCAGCCACCGCCCCGGAGGTTACAAGCAGGACTTCGCAGCCGTCTGCACGCAGCGCAGCGATTTCGGAAGCGAAGAAGGCTACAGCCTCACGGTTCAATCCGCCTTCCGGACCGCTCAGCGAGCTGCTGCCGATTTTGACTACAATTCTTCCCGTCATCTGTTCTCACTCCCTTATAGATTACTTTATGTAAGCCTGAAAATGACAAAAAGCCCCCATCCTAAGACTTAGCAAAGGACGAAAGCTTGGTTAACTTCCGCGGTACCACCTTCATTGATGAGGGTTCATCCGACTTCATTCTCATAACGGGAGTATCCGTCCTGCTGGGCAGGCCGCTCGGGGGTAGGATTCAGAATTGGCAACCGCGGTAGATTCTCTCAGCCTTCCGGAATCTACTCTCTGCTCACGGATAAAGACAATTTCTTACTGGTCCCGTCTTCACGTTTCACTATTGTCATTTAGAATAACATGGGGAAGTGCGGTTTGCAAAGAGAGAAAACGCTAATATTTTTTGGAATATACGGGCTGGAAAATGGTGTTTATCCTCCAGGGGAACGGGTAAAGTACTTATAACCTGTTACTAGGAGGTGCATTCCAATGAGTAAAGACAACAATGTCCAGCAGGAACAGAACCAGAACATCCAAGAGACAGCAGAATTCCAGAACCAGGCGATGCGCGATTTTGTAGAGGAAAAAGCCGGGGATAACCGGTCAAGAGGACCCGTAGACGATAGTACGTCACGGCTGTCCGATGATCAGAACCGTCTGATCAGCCAGCATAACCTGCGTAAATAGGAACAGAGCTCAACTTGAGCAGACCTGATGATAGAGAAGTGATCCGTACAAGCAGAACAATGCCCTTAGGTCTCCTGATAGGAGGCAAAAGGGCATTGTTTTGTTGTTGGACGATTGTAATTGTAACCGCAGAATGCTACTCCTCAGAAAGGGCGGCAACCGTGGTTTTAAACGTATCAATAAAAGCTTCGGCAGCCTTCGATAAGTAGCGTCCCCGGCGGTAGGCGATGACCAGAGTCCGGCTGGGCACGGGTTCAGCAAGCTGCAGGTATACAGGAACAAACTCACTGCGCGGCGCCCGCGCTATAAAGTGGGGGACAAGTGTAACACCCATGCCTGTAGCGACCAGCGACTGCACAGTCTCCATATTATTGCTCTCAAACACAATGCGCGGCTCAAAGCCGGCTTCCCGGCAGAGATCCATCGTCATTTTGCGGAAACCCTGGCCTTGCTTAAGTACAATAAACGGCTCGTCCTTCAGCTCATGAAGCGAGGTTCTGATGCCTTCCGCACCTCTGGCGGCAAAACGGTGCTCAGGCGGTACGGCCAGATCAATCCGTTCTTCTCCCAGCACCTCATAAGTAAGTGTAGGAATCTCCAGCGGAAGCGACAGCAGGCTGAGATCGGTCTGGCCGCTGGCTGTAAGCTTTTCCAGATTCATGGAGGAATCTTCGAGCAGCGTGATCTCCACATCGGCATATTTCCGTTTGAACACAGGCAGTACATGAGGAAGAAGGTGGGCTCCGGTGATCGGCATGCTGCCGACGACTACACTTCCGGTACGAAGCTGGGAAATATCCGACATTTCCTGGCGCAGCAGTTCCACGGCGTCAATAATGGCTCCGGCATGCTCCACGAACTTTTGGCCCGCATAGGTCAGCTCCACAGAGCTGGTATTGCGCTGAAACAGCATAACGCCGAGCTCCTTTTCCAGCTTGGACAGCTGCTGGCTAAGGGAGGGCTGGGCAATATGCAGCTTGTCCGCAGCCCGGGAGAAATTCCGCTCTGCCGCAATTTGCAGGGCATATTGCAGTTGTCTAAGTTCCATTGCACGACTCCTTAAATAGTTATCTTATAAGTATATCCTATAGAGTTATGTTTTTACATAGGCGGTTTGCTGTCCGGGAATTGAAGCTTATATTTCACTGGACAAGTGCTTCACGAAATGATGAATTTCAGAGCTTTGAGTGAGTTGTTTACGGGAGAGGATGTTTAGGTCGGGAATAGTGCAAGGGCGTAGAAGCTTACTTTTGCATAGGCGGCGGCTGGGCAGTAGCTAATAACGCCCGGAAGGCAGCCCAGATGTAGAACGGCAGATTCCGCCTCCGTACATAATCTCTGACATTTGGCAGTCGGCGCAAGAATTCTGCATCCGTCGGCGCGGACGCCGCGGTTGGTCAGCAAATAGGACTTAGTTTGCACGCCGGCCAAGCTGTGCCAGTGCAATGAGTGTGTGGGTGCGTTAGGCTGCTGGCGCGTCACTCAATGTCAAACGGACGATGCACTCGATATGCATCGTCCCCTTCCTCACGCTAACGGACACTGCGTCCGTTATTTGCCGAAAAACGCCCCGTTTCCACCGCTAACAGACCGTAGTTCCGTTATTCCGCCAAAAGTTGGATCGATGACGCTCTTTCGGATGATATAACGGACCTTGGGTCCGTTAGGATCCCAAAACACACCTCCAGCGCAAAATAATGGACCTGTGAATTAGACTAGTAAGTAGACACGGTAAATCTAACCTATGATAATAGAATAAACTCTAGAAGAGGTGGTAACCGTGGCAGAACGAAAGCGATATAACAAACAGTTCAAAGAAGAAAAGACCGGAGCTAAAGTTTCAGTTTATTGAGAAGCACCGCTCAACATTCCGGATTGAAAAGATGTGCAGCGTACTTGGTGTATCCCGAAGTGGGTATTACAAATGGCGGAGCACCCCTCCCAGTGACCGAAAAAAGCGCCGGGACCAGCTGGTAGAGCGTATTGAATACCACTTTCATGACAATGATGCGATTTATGGCAGCCCCAAAATCACTAGAAAATTGCACGAAGAAGGGTTTACCGTAAGTGAAAAAACAGTAGGCCGGCTTATGCGGGCACGGAATCTTCGCTCGCAAGCAATGGGGAAATTCAAAGTCCAAACAACGGATTCGAACCATGACTTCCCGATTGCTCCAAATTGGTTAAACCAACATTTCGATGTATGCACAAAACCTAACCAAGTCTGGGTCACCGAAATTACCTACATTCGTATCCGCCAAGGCACGGTTTATTTAGCGAGCGTTCTCGATTTATTTACGCGCAAGATTGTCGGCTGGCAGTTGGGAAACCGAATGAAAGTAGAGTTGATTTCTGACGCTCTAGACAAGGCTTATGAGGCCCAGAAACCGGACAAGGGAGTCATCCACCATTCGGACCGGGGAAGCCAGTATGCCTCTGTAGAGTACCGTAAGAAGTTAAAAGAGTACCGTATGATTCGCAGCATGAGCCGCCGGGGAAACTGCTACGATAATGCGTGCATTGAATCGTTCCACAGCATCCTTAAGCGAGAATTAATCCACCGTAGACCTCCCTTCCAGACTCAAAAGGAGGCTGAAAGCCATCTGTTTCGGTATATTGAGTTCTTTTACAACCGGAAACGAATACACAGTAAGCTAGGCTATCTCTCACCGGATCGCTTTGAGTCACAATATTACAGCAAGCTTAAACGTGCACATTGACCGTTTTACCGTGTCCACTTTATTGACTTAATCTCAAAAGATGGATAGACAGTGGAGTGGAGATTATAGTGGAGCGTCTGGAGCTGAATAAAGCATATGCGCGGTAGTCGCAAGCATCAAATCCTATTCATTCTCCTACTCAAATTCCGGTAAATGTCATTATTGGAAGTGTTGTAATTAATAGATATATAGGGTAATCTAATTTTATTACCATATATCTCCTAATGTGGGGATAAGGTGATGGTTTTACATATCAACACAAAATCGGAGGGAATGAAAATGAAAATGAAAAAGAGTTTTTTAGTTGCTACCGCAATAGTCGCTACAATGTCGTTGTCATCTGGTTCAGTCTTTGCTGCTGAACCTCCAGTACCAACTGCATCTGTAGTCTCAACTAATCCTGGTGGAATAACACCAATGACCGACTACGTAGCTATAGAGAATGCTAGTTTAAATAATGGTGGGAATTCTTGGACCCACCAAGCTGGATTCAATTATGGAAGAATATATGTTACCAATACATCATCCCAAACTTTAACAATGTATTTATCGTACAGATCATCATCTGGTAGCAAAATAAATATAGGAACATGGACAGTTAGTGGAAATGGCACTAAAACTATTACTACTACTAACGCAGGTGGACAGACTTTTTATTTAGATTATAATACACCTAATGGTACAGTAAGTGGAACAGTTAACGTACGAGCATCTGACGTACCTTTCTAACTCGAATTTCGTACCGAATAAATTAATGTTATAAAGAGAAGCGTGCTTAAAGAGATGTTCTGCAGTTACATTCGCACCAAATTAAATGATTTTGTGCGGATGTCCGGGCGTCCGTTCCTCAAATCAGGCCGGTTTTGGCCTTGACAGACGTTAAGCACCTCCGAGGGATCAATTCTCACAAGGGCTTTACCTAACAAAGAAGCGGTATGCTGGCAATGCCCTGGTGGCGTTATGCGGCATACCGTTTTCATTTTCCCGAGCGTTTGCGAATTTGCATTTTTGAGGTAAAGTAAATCATTGAAAAAACTCAAAAATGTAAAGTGGATGATTCCTCCGGTTGCAAAAATCCTGATATTTAGCGGAATGGTTGCGAAGATCATTTTACATGCAGGGGAATGTCTCTTGGTGTCGAATTTGGTTACCTCAATAGCAACGATTTTTCCGGTGCGTCCGCCGTATCCACTGGGATGCCCCTCTTTTATACGAACCCGTGCATCAGGATTCAACTCTTCGCATTTCATATATATCTACCTCCAGGAAAATTTTCCTTCGCTATCATCATAAGGATTGCGACTTGGTTTTTATCAGAGCAGACTCTGCTGCAGCCAGCAATACCTTACAATCCTCTGCTGCCTTGTCGCCTTCCCATCTCTTTATGTCCTTCTGAAGACCTTCAATGTAGATCTGTAGCGCCCATTCAATTGCAAACTTTTCTCTTCCGGTCAATTCTGTACTTTCTTCAGGCATTTATATGTCCCGCTCCTTTCATATAAAATGATCCGTCCCCATGGGGACAAAGTGGGGACGAAATGTAAAATTTCTGGTCCCAACCACCCATAAGTGAGCCTAAGTACAAATATTACAAACCCTTATGTAGCGCGGCATTTCCTAATTTACCCCAACATAGCTTATAGGCTCAGACTATCACATCTATAGAAATCATATCTTGGAATTATAAACAGCAGGATGTTATATTTAGATCATTCAAGAGAGACTCCACGCTCTCTTCCAATGAACGATTCTACTAATGAGGTGAAATCAATGGGCAACAAGACAATGTTTGAGAAAATTTGGGATAATCACGTAATTCATCAAGAGGAAGGCAAACCGAGCATCATTTATATCGATCTGCATCTGGTACATGAGGTTACTTCCCCGCAGGCTTTTGAAGGTCTTCGTCTGAGTGGCCGCAAGGTGCGCCGTCCGGAGCTTACTTTTGCAACCATGGACCACAACGTTCCAACCAAGGACCGTTTCAATATTACGGACCCTATCTCCAAGCAGCAGATTGACACCCTGTCGCAGAACTGCCGTGATTTCGGAGTCAGACTGTTTGACCTGAATGACATTGACCAAGGGGTCGTGCACGTAATGGGCCCTGAAATCGGCCTGACCCATCCCGGCAAAACAATTGTCTGCGGCGACAGCCATACCTCCACACATGGCGCTTTCGGCGCACTGGCGTTCGGGATCGGAACCAGTGAAGTTGAACACGTACTGGCTACACAGTGCCTGCAGCAGTCCAAAGCCAAGACGATGGAAGTGCGTTTTACAGGCAAACGTAATCCGGGCGTAACTGCAAAGGATATGATCCTCGGCGTTATTGCCAAATACGGTACAGACTTTGCTACAGGATATGTTATTGAATATACAGGTGAGGCTATCCGCGAGCTGTCGATGGAAGAGCGCATGACAGTCTGCAACATGTCGATCGAAGGCGGAGCGAGAGCAGGACTGATCGCGCCGGATGAAATTACATTTGAATATCTGCGCGGACGTGAGTACGTGCCTCAAGGCGCAGCCTACGATGCTGCCGTTGAGTCTTGGAAGAACCTCGTAAGTGACGAAGGTGCCGAGTACGATACCGTTGTCGAGTTCGATGTGGAAACCCTGATTCCTCAGGTAACCTGGGGCACCAGCCCGGGTATGGGTACCGATATTAATTCCAGCGTACCGAATCCGGCTGACTTCACCACTGAAAATGAACGCAAGGCTGCTGAAAAAGCGCTTGAATATATGGATTTGACACCAGGCACGCCGATGTCGGAAATTGATATTGATTATGTGTTCATCGGTTCCTGCACCAACGGACGGATTGAGGATCTGCGGGCAGCGGCTCAGGTAGCCAGAGGCCACAAGGTATCCGATAAAGTTACGGCAATTGTCGTACCGGGCTCCGGACGTGTGAAAATGCAGGCTGAAAAGGAAGGTCTCGATAAAGTATTCACTGAAGCGGGCTTTGAATGGCGCGAGGCGGGCTGCAGTATGTGCCTGGCGATGAACCCGGATGTTCTCCAGCCCGGACAGCGCTGCGCATCGACTTCGAACCGGAACTTTGAAGGACGCCAGGGACGCGGCGGACGCACGCACCTCGTATCTCCGGCAATGGCGGCTGCGGCTGCAATCAAGGGACGCTTTACCGACGTCCGTGACTGGAACTACAAGACTGAAGCCGTCAACGCATAGAATATTTTGAGAGAGAGCGGGAGGAAATAACAATGGAAGCATTCAAGAAATTAACAGGAATTGTTGCTCCGGTGGACCGGGTCAATGTGGATACAGATGCAATTATTCCAAAACAGTTTTTGAAACGGATTGAGCGGACAGGGTTCGGACAGTTTCTGTTCTATGAATGGCGTTTTGACGAAGCAGGGAATGATAACCCTGGCTTTGAGATGAATAAACCCCGCTACCAGGGAGCATCGGTGCTGATCTCGCGCGCCAACTTTGGCTGCGGCTCATCCCGTGAACACGCGCCTTGGGCGATTATGGACTATGGCTTCAGAGTCGTTATTGCTCCGTCCTATGCGGATATTTTCTACAATAACTGCTTTAAGAACGGCATTCTGCCGATCAAGCTGTCCGAAGAGCAGGTGGATGATCTGTTCAACCGTACGGCTGAGCATGAGGGCTACAGCCTGACTGTTGACCTGGAGAACAACAAGGTCAGCGATGACTACGGACTCAGCATCAGCTTTGATCTGGATGAGCACCGCCGGCAGTTCCTGCTGCAGGGGCTGGATGACATCGGGCTTACGCTTCAGCATGCGGATGAAATTGCCGCCTATGAAGAGCGCCACGCCGCGAAGCTGTTCGCTTAATTCGCCTGCCAGAGTTACCTGGCTGACAGAATTTACACAAAACTTCTATTTCCGGGTGTCGGAAATAGAAGTTTTTTTGCTATAATCGAGATATTCATTGCCTTTGCAGGCAACATTTGGAGATTGCTGTCGTCTTAATCTTATCTGGGTTTCTATGAGTCTATCAATTTGCCAAAAGGAGAGGAAAGGATGAGAAGAGCCGGACAACGGGTGTTATTTCTTTTGCTGCTGCCACTGCTACTGCTATCATTCGCCGGCCATGGTACTGCCGCTGCCGCAAACGGTGCGGGCAGAATTATTATGGACAACCAGGAGATTGCACTGCCCAAGGGGGTAAGCCTCGAAAATGTTAATGGAAGCGTTATGATTCCGATACGCGTTGTTGTGGAGAATCTGGGGTTTGAGGTGCTCTGGGAGCAGCAGTCGCGTAAAGTAACCGTCCAGCAGGACGGAAAGATTGTACAGCTTGCAGTAGGCAGCAAGACGGCGGAGGCCGACGGGGTGTCGCTGGCCCTGAACGCTGCACCCAAACAAAACGGCGGAACGGTACTGGTCCCCATCCGCTTCGTCAGCGAGCAGTTTGGACTGAAGGTGGGCTGGGATAACACAGACAAGACAGTTTATCTTACAGGAGGTTATACAGGCGGAACAGAAACTTCCGCAGATCCTCTGCCATCTGCTGTTCCGGTGCCTGCACCTGTCCAGCCCCCGGTTCCTTCCGCAGTTCCGGATAATACTGCAGAAGGTGCTGTACCGTCTTCGTCACCGGTACCAGGTACGGGAGGCACAGCCCAGGGCTCACCGCTAGTAATGGGCGCTGTATTCAGTGAGAACAAGCTCATTGTAGCCACGGCAGGCGGAGTTAAGCCGGCAGTCCAGAAGATGAGTAATCCGGACCGGATTGTGGTTGATTTCCAAGGGGCGGCTTTTGCTCCTGAGTTCGGAAGCAGCCTTACAGGAGCATCCGCAGGCGGCAGCCCGCAGGGCAAGCTCGATACAAGCGGATACCCGCTCGTCTCTGAGATCAGGTACGCGCTGTTCAGCGTTAATCCTTCCACCGTTAGGTTTGTTATCCAGACCTCCCGGAACCAGCCTTATCAGCTGACTTCTGATGATGCCACTGGCCTGGTGACCATTGATTTGAATGTTACCAATTCAGGCGGGGATGTGAACCCGGGAACGGGATCCGGCGGCAGGCCGCTGGTTGTTCTGGATGCCGGACATGGGGGAACCGAGCCCGGGGCGGTAAGTCTTACCGGCAGGCTGGAAAAGGAATTTAACCTTGCGGTCGTGCTGAAGGCAGGCGAACTGTTAAAAAGGGATAACAAGATAGATGTGGTTTATACACGTACAGCAGATACAACAATCGGTCTTCAGGGCCGGGTAAAGGTAGCAGAAGCAGCAGGTGCCAGCCTCTTTATCTCGGTGCATGGTAACTCATTGCCGGCTACATATCCGAACAGGGAGAAGATTAATGGCAGTGAAACTTATTATTCCAGAAGTGAAAGCCTGCCGCTCGCACAGATCATGCACAAACACCTGGTCGCCGGAACCGGCTTTGCAGACAGAGGTGTCCGAACCAAAAGTCTGCATGTCACCAGAGAAACGAGTATGCCCGCAGTCCTGCTGGAAGCAGGATATCTCACGAATTCTGGGAACGAAACGGCAATGTACAGCCAACAGCTCCAAGACAGCATTGCCAGAGAGATTGTTGCCGGAATCTATGAATATCTTGGAATTTAGAGTATTGGGAAGGAACCTGGAGGATAACGGAGTTGTCTAACTATGGTAAATTCATCGCAACTTTTAAGTAATTACGGCGTCTAATTAATGTCGAAGGTTGTCAGTCGCCGGGTCATCAAGAACGCCGTCCCTTGGCGGAATACTAGATTCTTAGAGGTGAAGAATGAAGAAATTTGCTTTTACACTGTTGCTGCTGTTATTCGTGCTGGTTATACCAGAACATGGACAAGCTGCTGCCGGAACCAACAAGATTTTTCTTGACGGCAGGGAGCTGACTGCGGGACAGGACGTTCCGGTGGAGAACGTCAATAACTCTGTTATGGTGCCCCTGAGAATGATCGCCGAGAACCTTGGTTACAAGGTGGACTGGAATCAGAAGAGCAAGACGGTTACGATTGAACAGCAAGGCAAGACGATCAAGCTGATTGTGGACCAGACGGCGGCGTCTGTCGATGACAAGACCGTCATACTTCAGACAGCTCCCCTGCTGCGCGGAGGTACGACACTGGTGCCGATAAGGTTCATCGGTGAGCAGTTTGGTTTAACAGTTACTTGGGACAACGTCCAGAAGATTGTAAACCTTATTACCCCGGAAGCTGCAGGAAATAACACGGGAAATGATGGAAACGCCGGTGACGGCGGGACAAGCGTTGTAGTTCCTCCCAGTGAGACAACAAACGGTTTGGCGATGGTAAATGGCCTGAGCTTTAACGAAAACCGTCTGACGATTGCGATGGACGGAAGTTCTGTGCCGAAGGTGTCGAAGATAACCGGACCTGACCGGATTGTCATTGATCTGCCGAATGCTACATTTTCCGACTTGTTCGGGACAGGGCAGGTGCTGGATCCTAATCTGAACGGCAGTCTTGCCGTGACGGATTATCCGGATGTCTCAGGCATACGGTACTCGCTGTACAGTACAAGCCCTTATACCGTAAGATTTGTAATTGACTTGAATCATGCCAAAAATTACAGTGTAGAGGTAACCGGAGACAGCTCAAAGCTGGTTGTGATTGACCTGAATGCCCAGAGCACCGAGGATACGGCTACATTGCCCGGCAACAACGGCCGGAAGCTGGTAGTTCTGGATGCCGGTCATGGAGCCAAGGACTCCGGGGCGGTAGGTGTTACAGGGAAATATGAGAAAAATTTCAATCTGGCCATTGTACTTAAAGCTGCAGAGCTGCTGAAGAAGGAGAACAATATCGACGTCGTGCTGACCCGCAGCGATGATACTTTTCTTGAACTGAAGGACCGCGCAGCAATGGCTAATAATCTCAAGGCGGATTTATTTATTTCGGTTCACGCCAACAGCAGCGGATCATCCGCAGCAAGCGGCACAGAGACCTACTATCAGCGTGCAGACAGCAAGGCATTTGCGAACGTGATGCACAAATACCTTGTACAGGCTACCGGACTTAGTGACCGCGGGGTAAGATACGGCAACTTCCATGTTATCCGTGAAACTACAATGCCTGCAGTACTGCTGGAGGCAGGTTATCTCAGCAACAAAAAGGATGAGTCGCAATTGTTCACGGAATCTCTGCAGAACAAAGTGGCAGAATCAATTGTAAAAGGAATCAAAGAATACCTCGGTTTATAAAAGCAGCCAAGCGGCAGATAAGAGCCGCAAAGCCGGTTAGGCGGTCAGTACTCAAGACCAGTCAGGCTTTGCAGCCTTGTCTGCCCGTATTCATCTAGAGGGGGTAATGTTCATGAATAAAAAACTGACATATGCAGGTGTTTCTGCGCTTCTTCTGCTGGTGATATCCGGTTGCGGCGACAAGCCGACGGCAGCACCGGCTGAAGCAGCCACCGGAACAGACGCTAACGCAGTCGTTAGCGGGGCCGGAGGCAACAACACTAATAGCAACACTGATAATAGCACCAACAACAGCGAGAGCACCGGGAACAGCAATAACAGCAGCAATAACAGCGGCAGCAATGCACCTGCCGCAACACAAGCTCCTGCGGCAACTGAAGCTCCTCCCGCAGCAACGGACAAACCGGCTGCACCGGAGAAGCAAAGCCGGAGCATCACTGCGTATTATACAGATCCGCAGCAGATGGACCTGGTTCCCGGCAATGCTACTATTGAATTTTCCAACGATACTGAGAAGTACAATGAAGTCTTCAAATCCCTGCAGAACAGCGGAAGTGAGGATCTTGTTCCTCTCTGGGGCGACATGGAGCTGAAATCCCTGAAGTTTACAGACGGACAGGTGCTGATAGATATCCATAAGCCTATTGAAGCCCAGCTCGGTGCCGGCGGTGAAGCTATGGCGATCAGTGCCATTGCCCAAACCTTTTTCCAGTTTGAAGAGGTGAAGTCAATAGATATTCTGCTGGACGGAGAGCAAGTGGAAAGCCTGATGGGGCACGTGGATCTTGAGCATCCGATGACCCGGGAGAACAGCGGATTATAAGCTTAACAGCAAGGGGAAAGTTTCATCCGCGTAATTTGTTATCATACCAATTAATTGGAGCATGGAGAGGGGAATAACCATTTGTCCGGTCAAAAAAAGTCAAAACCAACAATGAGAGCTTATTCAACTAAAGCGGCAACGGCTGTTCTCGCCGGTGCCATGATGTTTGGCGGAGCAGGATCAGCTTTTGCTGCTCCGCCTGCAGCTTCCAAGCTGGCTGCGGCAGCTGGAACAACTCAGGCTGCTGCAACGGCAGGCGGAGTTTTCAGTGATGTGAAAACTGGATTGTGGGCGGAAAAACATATCTACAAGCTGGCTTCCCAGGGCATTGTAGTCGGCAATAACGGATTGTTCCGTCCGGGTGACTCTGTTACCCAGCAGGAAGCTGTCCTGATGGCACTCCGCTTCATGAAGCTCCAGGGCAATGCTGACCTTAGTACGGATGTAGTGCTGCCGACCAATTTCAAAGTAACGAATTATTATAAGCCTTATGTTGTGCTGGCCTTCCAGCAGGGGCTGCTGGACAAGACGGTAGAGATGGACGCGGGTAATCTGGAAACTTCCTGGGGGGAACGCAAAGCTTCAAGGGAGTGGATTGCCGAGCTGTTAATCCGTTCACTCAATAAGAGCGGAGATGCTGCTGCCCTCTCAGGTCAGCCGACGGGTTTTGCTGATGATGCCAAGGTTTCGGCGAACAAACGCGGCTACATTAACGCTGCTGTAAATCTGGGGCTGGCTAACGGTCTGGACGGGAACCGTTTTGATCCTCAGGGTGCGGTTACCCGCGCACAGCTGGCAACGTTCTTCAGCCGCGCTGAGGCGCATAACACGCTTGATTACGACAATACTTATAAGGGCACTATCAGTGCACTCAAAGATGGCAAGATGACGATCTATAACAATGGCGTGTCCTCTGATTTCAATCTGACTTCGGGTACAGCTTACTTTACCAGCACGTCCGAGACAAGAATCAGTCAGAGTGATATTCAGCCTTACACGAATGTTACAGTAATCGGTGCTACATACAACGCAGCTTATGTAGAGGTAACAGATCCAACGCCGCAGGTAGCAAGCTCTGAAGGTACAATTGCCAAAATTACCCCGGGCGTGATCTGGCTGGATTCCGCTACAGGCTATGACCAGCTGGGCTATGACTCAAACACTGTTTTTATGGATGTAAACGGAGCTGTGGTTGATGGGGCTTCGATCACTCCTAACAGCAAGGTCACACTGCTGCGCGAAACATACAGCGGTTCGCACAAGGTGGTTAAGGTCCAGGTGACCTCCGGTTTCGTCAACAAATCGGCTGCCGGGACTATTCAAAGCGTGGATCTTGCCGCCAAGAGCATTACATTTATCAATGCTTCAGGCAGTCCGGAAACCTTCAAATGGGAGGATGGAACAGCTCTCTTCAGCAGCCAGAGTAATGTTCTGCTTCCTTCTGATCTGAAGGCCGGCTCTGCGGTGAAATATACGATCCAGAATAACATGATCCGCTCGGTGGAAGTGACCTCTGGTGTGGAACGCACAGTGGAAGGTTATATTTATGAACTGACAGGCTCCACTATTGTGTATCAGAAGGCGGACGGATCGCGTGAGGTGAAGCTTCTGGCCGCAACACCGGCGATTGTCATTCCTAACGCCGCGAATTCAGTTGCGGCAGATCTGATCGCTGACAAAACAGGCGGTGATCAGGTGCGGCTGACCCTGAACAGCAGCGAGCAGGTGATCAAGATTGAGGTGCTTAAGCGCCAAATTGAGCAATATTCAGGGGCAACGGTAGTTGATTACAACGACAAAACCCAGCTGCTCACATTTACGGATGCCAGCCAAAAAGCACATGTAGTGAAGATTAATGAATCGACCAAGCTGTCCTATGACGGTGCTCCGGCAGCCGCTCTGTCAAGTATGGCTGCCAGACTGGTCGAGAACCGCAGAATTGACGTGAGCTCTATAGATGACCGGGCATTATCGGTAGATATTACTACAAAATACACCGGAACATTAGCTTCCATAAATCCGGCGACCAGAACCATCGGGCTGAAGCTGAGCAACGGCCAGTCGCTGACAATGCCGTATCCGAACACTGTGGACCTCTTCGGCAAACCGACGGCAACCATTTCGGATGTACCGCTGGATACGCCGGTACTGGCTGTGCTTACGGCTAACCAAAGTACGATCTCAGTACTTCAGGTTAACTCCTCTGTCCAGCTGCAGGTAGCGACAGTTAACAGTACTACCAATAAGCTGGGAGTTAAATGGGCTGGCGGCTCCACTGAATTCTATACGCTGGCTGTCCCGATGACCAATGAAGCCGGTCAAAAAATCTCGATCAGTGAATTGAAGGCAGGCGATTTCATCAACGTGAATTTTGCCGGTAACAATCCGACCTCCATTCAGGCGGTAAAAGTATACTCCGGACAAGTATCGGCACTTGATGCGGCTGCAGGAACTTTTACAGTCAAGGATTATACAGGGGTGAGCCAGACCTTTAGTGCCGCCACAGGAGTCAGAGTGGTACGCGACAGTACAACAACAACGGCTCTTGGCAGCATCACAACAGCAGACAGAGTTGAAGTCCGCAAAGATGCAGACGGTGCTGTGCTTATCCGTGTGCTGCCGCAGCAAAGCCGGACAGTCTCACGTTATGACAGCGCGTCGAACAAGCTGATTACCAAACGGGCTACGCTGGGCGATAACAACTATCAGTTCACCATCGCCCCAAATGTATATATTCATCAAGGTGACACTACATTATCCGTGCAATCTCTCAAAGAAAATGATAATATTATAGTGTATTTCAATAACGACGTTGTAGTTGAAATTGTGAAACAATAGTGGCTGTGGTGGATTTCCGTGTGAAACACCGTCTTGACGCAGGGGCTTTGCCTGCGTCAGGACGTTTTTTTTGAAATGTAAGATTGAGGCTTGCAGTGTACAAAGCACCGCTTATATTTCTTTAGACTAAAAGAGAAAGCACTCATTTGGACTGCTGAGTGTGAAGACTCCGTGGAGGGGACGCTATGAAAGTTGCAGAGGTCCGCCACATTCTGGATACCATAGGAGACATGTTTCCTGATGCGCATTGTGAACTGAACCACAAGAACGCTTTCGAATTGACGATTGCCGTTTTGCTGTCAGCCCAATGTACGGACGCAACAGTAAACAAGGTGACCGAGGACCTGTTCCAAAAGTACAAAGCCCCTCTGGACTATATTTCTGTACCCCTGGAGGAATTGGAGAAGGATATCCGGCGCATCGGCTTGTACCGCAACAAGGCCAAACACATTCAGAGCCTGTGTTCCATCCTGATTGAACAATACGGCGGAGAAGTGCCTGAAGCTCATGATCAGCTGGTTACGCTGCCTGGAGTCGGCCGCAAGACCGCTAACGTTGTGGTATCCAACGCATTTGGCGTCCCGGCCATTGCTGTCGATACCCATGTGGAACGGGTAGCCAAACGGCTTGCACTTGCAGGCTGGAAGGATTCGGTGCTGGAAGTGGAGAAAAAGCTGATGAAGGCAGTTCCCCGTGATGAATGGACACTTACACATCACAGACTGATTTTTTTCGGCAGGTACCACTGTAAAGCACAAAATCCGATGTGCCAGGTCTGCCCGCTGCTGGATGTATGCCGGGAAGGCAAAAAGCGTATGAAAACTTCTGTAATCAGGAAAGATAAGAATGGCGCGAAAGCAAGCAAACAGTTAGAGATGAAGAAGAGGATGGGATAGAGATGAAATGCATTTCAGTGTATACCGATAATTTTGAAGCTTTTTCCGATATTTTTGACCGTGTAGTAGACAGTCCGCTGGAAGAGAACGAAGAGCAGGAAGTAGAAGGCATCACCATCAGCCATTCCGGCGATGTGCCTGAGCATTACTTGGAACGTATGTCCCAGAAGCCTGAGGTTGTCGTAATGAGAGACAAATCCCGCGGCCTGACCATTCTTCAGCATGGCAAAGTATTTGAAATTTTGCTGCCGGTACTGGAAACGGCCTAATAGCTTGTGCTGAAATTACAGCATAGTTGTGATTATACAAAAAGCCGGCCTTCAGGCCGGTTTTTTTTGTGTTTTTACAAAGTTGAAAAGTTAAAATCTAAGGACAGCATAATACCGGCTTTATTAACGCTGTGCGTCATATCGTAAAGGATTATAGCGGATTTTGTAAATTATGCTTATTTGCTTTGCAGCAGTGTGGTGATAAAATGAATTTAAGTTATTTGCATTTAATTTAAAATATTAGATAACGAAAACGCTAACAAACTTTAAAATCATCAGGTGGAGAAATTTCGGATCAACAGATTGGCAGAGCGGATTCAGGTTTATAAAAAACAGAAGATGTGTGCTGGGAAGAGTACATAGGTTAGTATAGTTGCTATTTTGAGGGAAGCGGCGGAGGTGGAGTTTTGGTGGGAACAAATCATGCAGGAGTCAAGCAGGCACAGGTGCAAATGACAGAACTCTCTTCACTGAAGACGCTGGTCGAGCAGTGGGGTGAGCGGGAAAACGGTAAAATACTGGCGGATCTGCAGGCGAAGGAGCAGGGGGATGAGCTCACGATCGCTTTTTGCGGCCATTTCTCGGCAGGCAAGTCCAGTATGATCAACAAGCTGTGCGGCAGCGGTGTGCTGCCTTCCGGACCGGTTCCGACAAGTGCCAATGTGGTCTCGATCCGCAGCGGTGCACCGCGTGTGCTGCTGTATCCAAAGACTGAGGAGCAGGATGCTGCAGTGTCTCCTCTGGAGACAACGAGTGATAAACTGCAGGAATACTGCCGCAGCGGCGGTGAATATTCGGCCATTGAGGTATGGGCAGAAGTGCCGCTGCTTGGTGAACACGGCGTCCTGATGGATACACCGGGAGTTGATTCCACTGATGACGGCCATCAGGCGGCCACCCGTTCGGCTTTGCATCTTGCCGATGTTGTGTTCTATGTTATGGACTACAATCATGTGCAGTCGGAGAATAATCTGGCTTTTGCCAAAGCCTTGAGCGATTGGGGCAAACCGTTGTACCTGATTATCAACCAGATCGACAAGCACCGTGAACGGGAAATTACAATTGAAGCTTACCGCCGGCAAGTCGAAAGCGCTTTCCGCGAGTGGGGCATCCAGTCTGCGGGAATTCTGTTCACTTCACTCAAGGTTCGGGATCATCACCTGAACCAGTGGGAGGATCTGCTCAGCCTGATCTCAGGACTTCTTGCGCAGCGGGAAGAACTGCTGCATTACAGCCTGTCCCGCTCGGTTCATCACGTGGCGGAGGCATCGGCAGCCGCTTACCGGGACTTACAGCAGGAGGAGCGTGAAGTGCTGCTGGAAGAGGCTGGCGGCGGGAATGCGGAGGCTGTGAACCGTGAACTTGCAGAGTGTGCCGAAGAAGGGCAGCGGCTGGAGGGTCTTGCGGAACAATCACAGCTGCAGCTGCGCAGCCTGCTGGATAGTCTGCTTGAGAACAGCAATCTGATGCCGGCAGATGTCAGAGACGCTGCAGGCGCTTATATTGAGAGCACCGCGCCAGGCTTCCGGCGCGGGCTGCTGTTCACTGCAGCGAAGCGCGAGAAGGAGCAGGCACAGCGCCTTGCAGCGTGGCATACGCTGCAGACCCGGGAGGTCTCTGCCCAGCTGGAGTGGCATATCCTCCAGCTGGTGCGTGACTGGGCGGAAGGTCTGGGGCTGTGGGCTGATGCCGCAGAGACAGACCTGAAGCAGAGGTTCCCGGCGGTAAGCCGGGAGACGCTTGCGTCCGCGGTCAAGCCGGGAACCGGGAGCGGCGGCGAGGCGCTGCTGAATTTCTGCCGTTCGCTGGCGGCAGAAATTAAGGCCCAGTTCCGCCGCGCCGCGCTGGCAGCCGGCGATGAGCTGCTGGCGAAGCTGCCGCCGCTGCTGGCCGAGCAGCGCGCTGCGCTGTCGCGCCGCGAAGCCGCCCTCGGGCAGCAGGCGCGCGCATTCGCCGCGCTCGCTGCCCTGGACCGCGCGGCGGACGCCCGCGCGGCAGAGCTCGCGGCGCTGCTGCCGCCGCGCCGGACCCTCACCCCCGGCACCCTGCCGGAGGTGAGGATAACCCCGCAGGCGGGCGCGCCAGGCGCCGCGCCGCGGGAGGCCCAGCCGCAGCAGCTCCGCGCGGCTGGCAGTTCCGCCGCCCCGGCCTGGGCGGCAGGGATCCAGCCTGCGGGCGGACGCCGCAGGCTGGGGAAGGCCGCTGCGGCGCTGGGCGCTGCGGCAGAGCTGCTGCGCGGCGAGCCGGCCATGGCCTCGGCAGCGCGCAGCCTGGCGGCACGGGCGGAGTCACTCGCCGCCGGCCGCTTTACACTGGCGCTGTTCGGAGCGTTCAGCGCCGGCAAGTCTTCCTTCGCCAACGCCCTGCTCGGCGAAGAGGTGCTGCCCGTGTCTCCGCATCCCGCCACGGCGGCGGTGAACCGGATCCTCTCGCCGGAAGGGGAGTTCCGTCACGGCAGCGCAGTGGTGACGATGAAGACACAGGAGGATTTCTGGGAAGACATCCTCCATTCCTTCAGCGTGCTGCAGCTGCCTGCGCCTTCGCTGCAGCAATGGACGGCTGCCGCGCAGGGGCTGAAGGTCAGCGGACTGCATCCGTCCCAGCTGCCGCATGCCGGATTTCTCCGGGCTGCGGCAGCCGGCTGGAAGGAAGCGGAGAGTCTCCTGGGAACCGTCCGTACAGTCGGTCTGGAGGAATATAGGGGACTGGTTGCCGAGGAGACGAAGGCCTGCTTCATTCAGGGAATCGATCTGTATTATGACTGCCCGCTGACAGCCGGCGGAATCGTGCTTGTGGATACGCCCGGAGCGGACTCCCTGCATGCCCGCCATACCGGCGTAACCTTTAATTACATGAAGAATGCTGATGCGATCTGCTTTGTAACGTATTACAACCATGCCTTCTCCAAAGCAGACCGCGGTCTGCTGGCCCAGCTTGGCAGAATCAAGGACAGCTTTGCACTGGATAAAATGTTCTTTATTATCAACGCCTCTGACCTGGCTTCCGGGGAAGAAGAGCTGGAGGAAGTAAAGTCGCATGTGGCGCAGAATCTCCGCGCCAGCGGTTTGACCGCTCCCCGGATTTATGCCCTGTCCAGCCTGCTTGCCCTGGAAGGCAAGACGGAAGGAGACAAGGCGGCTTATGAGGCCTCGCGTTTTCATAGCTTTGAAGAAGTGCTGGTCCGGTTTGCGGGGGAGGAGCTGCCGCGCCTGTCCCTCAATGCAGCCCGGGAGAGCATCAGCTCTGCGCGGCTGCGTGCCGCGGAGTGGCGTGAACTGGCCTCCATGGAAGCAGGACGACGTGAGGCGGGGATGCGGGAGCTGCAGGAGCTGCGCCGGGAGGCGGAGACCCGTCTGGCAGCATTAGCTGCAGAAGACCGGCCGCGCCGGGACCTGCGGCGTGAAGGCGAAGAACTGCTGTACCATGTCCGCCAGCGGATTGGCTTTGCACTGGGCCGCTTTTTTCAGGAATCATTCCATCCGTCGCTGCTGCGTGAAGACAGCGGGAACCTGAAAGATATCTTCACAGCCTGCGGGAGGGAACTGGAGCGCAGCCTCCAGCGTGAACTGGAGCAGGAGCTGTGGGCTACAACCCTGCGGCTGGAAGCTGCCGGGCGCAGACTGGTGCGGATAGCGGCAGCTTCTGCCGCAGCCGAGCTGTCCATTCCGGAGCAGGAGCTGCAGATCCTTGAGGACGGAGCGGCGCGCTGGCCGTCTCCGGCCAGGCTGGAAGGCCATCTGCAGCCGCTTGACTGGTCAGCACTGTGGAGCCGGTTCAAATCAGCAAAGCATTTCTTTGAAGGCACCGGCCGGAGTGAACTTCGTTCTGCAGCCGAGCCGCTGCTCAAAGAAGCGCTCGCCGGCGCCGCGTCATCCCAGGAGAACCTGCTGATTGATTTTTATATAAGTGTTCTGGAGCAGGAGCTGGATAAAGCTGCTAACGGCCTTCGCGAAACCCTTGCAGAACGGGAAGAAGCTATGGCTGAACTGCTGAGAGGAGGTGATTCTGAAGCGCACTGGTCCGGAATAGAAAGGGAATTACAGCTTCTTGAGGGATCTTTCGACGATATCGTGGACAAAAATCTATGAAACTTGTAGTAAAATGTCGAAGAAGACTTGCAATCTGGCCGTTGATGCCTGAAAATAAAAGTGAGCCTGAAAATTTACAATGAAACTGCCATGTTTACAGAAATAGAGAACTGGGCAGTCAAATTGCCGGAAGAGGATGGAATCGACAATGTGGGGAGCTCCCTTTTCAGCCCAAAGCCGTAAGCTGCTGCTCCTGGGCAGCGGAGAATTGGGGAAGGAAGTCATTATCGAAGCTCAGCGCCTTGGCGTAGAGACCGTAGCTGTGGACCGTTATCAGGATGCCCCGGCGATGGGCGTAGCCCATCGCTCTCATGTTATGGATATGCTGGATGCAGAGGGTCTTAAAGAGCTTATCCGTGCGGAGAAGCCGGACCTTGTCGTGCCCGAGATTGAAGCTATCGCAACACAGGCGCTTCTGGAGCTGGAAGAGGAAGGCTTCACCGTCGTCCCTACCGCACGTGCGGCGCAGCTGACGATGGACCGGGAAGGCATCCGCCGCCTGGCCGCAGAAGAGCTGGGTCTGCCGACTGCAGCTTACCGCTTCGCGGACAGCCTGGAGGAACTCCGCCAGGCCGTGGAAGAGCTTGGCACGCCTTGTGTGATCAAGCCGATTATGAGCTCTTCGGGCAAAGGCCAAAGTGTCTGCAGAAAGCCTGAAGATGCGGAGGACTGCTGGAATACAGCTCTGGAAGGGGCACGTGCCAAAGGAACCCGTGTCATCGTGGAGGCTTTCGTTACCTTTGAAAGCGAGATTACGCTGCTTACAGTCCGGTCGATCAGCGGCACTGTCTTTTGTCCGCCTATAGGCCATATTCAGAAGGACGGCGATTATGTCGAGTCCTGGCAGCCGCATTTCATGAGTGAGGAAGTGCTGTCAGAAGCTCAGGCTATCGCTTTAGCCGTAACGGATCAGCTTGGAGGTTTCGGGATTTTTGGAGTCGAGCTGTTTCTGACGGAGCAGGGCGTATTGTTCAGTGAAGTATCACCCAGACCGCATGATACCGGTATGGTAACAATGATTACACAGGATTTATCGGAATTTGCTTTGCATGTCAGAGCCATTCTTGGCTTTCCGGTGGACCCGGTAGTGCTGTTGACGCCGGGTGCTTCAGCTACCCTAAAGGCAGAAGTCTCCGGACAAGCCTTTACCGTAACCGGAACCCGTGAAGCGCTCAGGCTTCCCCGCACGCAGGTCCGGATATTCGGCAAGCCTGAGATCCGCCCTGGCCGGCGGATGGCAGTGACACTGAGTGCAGCGGAAGATGTGGAGATCGCGCGGACTACCGCCAGACAGGCGGCGTCTATGCTAAAAGTGGAGGTATGTGGTGATGAACAGTAGTACTCAGGAGCAGGTACTGCAAATTCGCAAATGCGGCATGAATGATCTGGAGAGAGTCACAGCCCTTTTGCGGGAATTCGGCTATCCGACAACGCTTAGCGTGATGAAAGAGAGACTGGAAGGCATGGACAGCGATCCTTTCCGTTATACTATGGTCGCTGAACTGAACAACGAAGTTGAGGGAATGATTGAAATCCGGCAGGTGCATTCCTATTACAAACAGGCAGATTGTATTATGGAAATTACTGCACTGATCGTATCAGAGGATTTAAGAGGGAACGGTCTCGGCAAAAGACTGGTTTCCGCAGCGGAAGACTGGGCGCGCCAGCGCGGCTGCAGCCAGCTGTTCCTTAGAAGCGGCAACCGGGTCGAACGTGCTCCGGCACATGCTTTTTACCGCCATATGGGCTTTGAGATGTCCTCCGGCTACCGTTTCAACAAAGCGCTTATATAATCTAATACGTGATCGATCATCCCCATCCCGGGCTAACGGGATGGTTTTTTTTATGTGCAACCAAGTTATCTTACCCATGTATACAGCGGGTACTCCAGACTCTTTAATTATATTAAACATATCGGCAGGATTTCGAATCAGGCGCTTCAGATTCATTGTTGCAGAAAAATAGTAATAGGGTATTATACGCTTTGTCCTTTATAATAAGGGAAAGATACTAGCAGGACTAGCCGAAAAGAAAGAGGAAGTTAACCTTGTTTGAAACCTTACTGTTAAACTTTTTGTTCCTGTTGTTCCCGGTTTTAATCGTTGTCATTTTTTTTGAAAACAAGGCAAACCGCTATAACAACAAAATACTTGTAGCCATGTCAGCTGTGACGATGCTCCTGTGCATTGCCAAGCCGATTCAGCTGGATATGGGCTTTATTTTTGATCTGCGGTATGTTCCGTTTATCCTTGTGGCTCTTTTTGGCGGCTATAAAAATGTATTCCCGTTATATGTGCTGCTCAATGTATACCGTTTTTATGTCGGCGGCGCCGGATTTTTGCCATCCTTCCTGTTCTCAACAGCAGTGGTGCTGGCGGTACCGTTTTTCAGTAAAAGATTCATCAGGCTCCGCGCCAACCGCCGGATTGTCTGGGCAACCGCGGCAGCCGTGTTAACGATGGGAATCTATCTGGTTGTATTGGGGCTGATGAAAGGGACGCTGGACAGCCAATTCTGGCTCCTCACACTTTATGCCTTGACGACACATGTGATGGTAATGAGCATTCTTATGATCTTGATCGAACAGATTATTACCAATATCAAGAACCGTGACCGGATTCTGCATTCGGAGCGCCTTAATGTGGTCAGTGAACTGGCTGCGAGTGTGTCACATGAGATCAGAAACCCGCTCACCGTGACCAGCGGTTTTTTGCAGCTGCTTAAAAAGTCCAACAACATCTCGCCCCAGGAGAAGGATTATGTCGAATTGTCTTTACAGGAGCTGAACCGTGCCGAGAAGATTGTCAGTGATTTTCTTTCTTTTGCCAAGCCGCAATTCGGTAATATGGTCCATTCCAATCTCCGGGCGGAGGCAGAGTACACCAAGAATATTATTATGCCGTTCGCAGCCATTCATAAGGTCGAAGTCCAGTTCACCTTCAGCAACACGCTCAATACAAGCTATGACAAGAACCAGATTCAGCAGTGCCTGATCAACCTCTACAAGAACGGGATTGAAGCCATGAAGGAGAAGGGCGGAGGCACGCTTACCATCGATATTTCCGAAAAAAAACAGCACATCCTGATCAGCATCGGGGACACGGGGATCGGCATGACCAAGGACGAAATCACGCGGCTCGGCAAGCCGTATTATTCCACCAAAAAAGAGGGGACAGGCCTCGGCATGCTCATGGTCTACAGCGCTGTAAATAAGGTAAAGGGTGTCATCGACGTTAAAAGCGAGAAGGGGAAGGGGACGACCTTTTTAATCAAAATTCCTGTTTGAAAAACAATGAGGGCGCATATGGCCCTCCTTATTCCAGCTTCTCCAGCTCATCCAGTAAAGCCGGCCGATTGTCGTATTGACTCTTTAGGCTCTGAATAAGACTGGCTTGGCTGGCCTGGCCTGGCCTGCGACTTTTTTATATCGTTTGAGAATAGAGCAGACCTGCTTATACTGTTTTCTGTTCCCGGCTGCGGCGGCGGAGCTGTAAATATAACCGGCGTATATTTGCTGGGTCTCTGCAGGATACTCTGCGGACAGCCTGGAAGCATAGGTCTCGACTGCATATGGATTAGCTCTTATATAGGCCAGAATTTCCGGAAGATCAATTTTGTCAGAGATCAGCTGAAGATAGACTTCGCCGGCGGCCCTGCGATCCTGTTTTTTCAGTTCACTGATTATGTCCCGGTACAGGATTTCAGTGTCACCTTCAACCAATGACTCCAGTTCCTTGTAATAGCTGTATTTACCGCCCAGCAAAAGCTCCCTGGCCAGCTGCTTCTGTTCTGCCTTAAGTAAAAGCCGTTTGTAGGCTTCGTATCTCGCTTCCTGCCACCTGAAAACCAGGCCGGGCAGCTTTTTATCCTGCTTTTCTCCCTGTTCGGCCAAAGTAATAACACGCCGGTAATCTCCAGCCTCCATACATTTTTTAATCGCCATTTGCCTAAATAGAGTGAACTTGATATTCTTCTTCACAAATCTGTCGGCTTCTTCCTCAGAACCGTACTGATGAATAAGTAAACAAAATGCCGAGCAGCGGTTCCCTGGAATGCTTCCAATACTCACTTTCCGTGTTATCCTCTATAAGCTTTTCAACCACAGTAACCAATTGTTCTCTGTTCGCTGCCACATCAGCAAATTCAGTGCAAATCTCCAGCAAGCCAATCCGGAAATCTTCCCAGCCGTCGAAGACACTGTTCTGGCTCATCTGTAGCAAACGTTCAAAAAACGGCCTGCGGACAGCCTCATCACCCGGTTGCAAATGATTTGCGAGTTCCCTGATCCGTTCCAGCGCCTCATTCACCAGCATGCCGATCTCCCCGTCCGAATCATCCGCATACTGAAACGCCTCCACGCCTTCTTCCAGCACGAGCAGTGCGACGTCCAAATTTAGCAAAGGATCCTGCGCTGCGCTGTGTTGGTGAAGCAAACGGAGCATGTCCGAAGCGAAGCCGTGCGTTTGCCGGTAGGGGATAAGGCCCTCTCTCCCGGTATAATCCTTCACAATTTCCGCAATCAGCTTCTTGCAGGATTGAATCTGCGCCGAAGGCACCCCTTGATCATGCTTCATCAAAAGGCTGTTTTTAAACTTGCTGTCCCGCTCAGCGGCCTCTGTGACAATTGCGATCAGCTCTTCTTTCGATAGCCTGTCCAGTACCTCTTGCAATCTAGGCTTCTGCACCATTCTGGTTACCCCCAAGCGGATTGTATTCAGTACTTCCATCATAGAGTATCCCTCTTAAAAGACCAAGCCTGATTCTGCATAATGACGCGTGAGAGGACCGGATAGGGGGCAGTTTGCTGTTCAAATATCCGTATATCCTAACGGACCGTGCTTCCGCTATTTCGTCTGAGAGAACCCCTGTGCCAGGCTAACGAACCGCAGGTCCCTTAAAGTGCTTGGATTAGCCGGTTTGGCGGCTGAATCCGTTAAATAACGGATCTGTTGTCCGTTAGCTGATAAAAGTATAGTTTTTGGCAGAAATAAGGGAACCTGGGTCCGTTACAAGATTTGAGCTGTGCTGATAGGAAGAGAATGCCGATCGTCAAAATGCAAATACGTAAGACATCCAGCAGAACTAGTATTAGTTAGAAAAGGACAAAAAGGTGAGGAGGAAGTAACGAAGGGGAAGTTTGGAACTGTAGGAGCGCCAGCATCCGCCTGAAAGCTTTCCGCAGGAAAGCTCGCTTCGAAAGCATAGGCTGTCTTCGGATTTCTACCGCAAAAGCGGTATTAATCAAGAAATCAGAAGACAACAGCGGCCGGAAGTCCAAACATTCACCGCAGTTACGTTGGATCCTCAACTTCTCTTTTACAATACACCCCATGCACACAAACACCCTTTACCCCTCCTTTTCATATTCTATAGGCAAATGCCCTACAAAGGAGCGACTGGAATGCTGAGGATCAAGCTGAATGAGCTGGTAAAAGGAATGGACCACGGCCTGGTGCAGACCGAAGTGTGGAAATGGGACGGGATCGGCTGGAGCCCATTTGGTACCGAGCAGGAAGAGGATTTCATCCGGGCAGATGAGGATCTGTTCGTCACGATTCCGGCCGAGGCGGGGTTATACCGTGTCGATTATTATAAAAGGCCTCTGGAGCCGCTGTTCGCCCTGCCGGAACCGGATGACAGCTACTTGAGGGCAGACATGCTGCACCCTGCACCCTTTAAGCTAAAAGAGGGCACGCTGTGGGGCTACATCAACAACGATGGCCGGACGGTGATCGAGCCGAGATATGAGTATGCGGAGGAGTTTCAGGATAACGGACTGGCGGTAGTGCAGCGCAAAAACAGCAGCGGGCTGATCGACAGCTCCGGACGGGAAAGGGTGAAGCCGATTTATAATTTTATTGCCCCGTTTTCGGAAGGACGCGCCGTGGCCTCTGATGCCAAGGGCTACACCCTGATCGATGAAAAAGGCAAAGAGGTAACCTCCGCACGGTATGATTATTTGAATTCGCTCAGTGAAGGCCGGGCGCTTTTTTCCAAACAGAGTACGGCTGGACCTTCACGCTACGGCTATCTGGACGCCCAGGGCAAAGAAGTGCTGCCGGCCATTTATGAAGATGCAGGAGATTTCACGGACGGCCAGGCGCTGGTCAAAGTCAGTTCAGGAGAATACGCGCTGATTGATCTGCAAGGAAAGGTTCTGCACACATACAAGTATCCTTTTGTGGGTTATCCGGGAGACGGTCTGCTGGCCTTTCAGGCTGCGGAAAATGGAAAATACGGCTATCTCCGGACGGATGGAAGCATTGCGATTGAACCGCAATTTACAGCGGCGCTCCCTTTTTCAGGAGGCAGGGCGGTCATCAATACAGCGGAAAATTACGGCAATGCCTACGGTCTGATCGATAAAACAGGAAAACTTGTCGTACCGGCTCACTACTATGAGGTAATGCAGCTTGGGGAGGACCGGGTAGCGCTCGGCACACCGATCTATGCTGATCAGCCTTACCGCGGCTCCCGCTATATTATCGCAGATGCAGTTACCGGCCGGGTGCTCAGCACGCATCCATTACTGGGGGTGAACAATTACCAGAACGGACTCGCTTCGGTGTATGATGCCAAGGACACTTATTTTATCGACAAAAGCGGTAAAAAAGCATCCCAGCCGCCCGTCATTTCCGGTTCCGGGACTTTATCCTTCAGCGGCAATCTGATTCGGGCAGATGTAGATCAGCGTACGGCCTATTATGACCGTCAGGGCAAGCAGGTTTGGAGACAGAACGGAGTGATTCCGCTTAGGCCGCCGTACTCTGTGCTGGAGAAGAAATATAAGCCGAATAGAGATTATCTGGTGTATTATCCCGTGGTGGAGGGCATTGCCAGCTCAGAGGTTTCCAGGGAAGTCAATGACAAGCTGCGCAGCCTTTCTCTTGCCGAAGGGGCTGGAAGCGGGGGCAGCATGCAGGATTTCAGCTATACAGGCGACTTCGCCGTATCTTTTTTCCGGAAAAACCTGCTCGTGCTTGAACTTGAAGGTTATAAATTCCCTTTCGGGGCTGCACACGGCATGCCAACCAGAATTTACACACACATCAACGTCAAGAACGGCCGGTTCTACCGTTTGGGGGACCTTTTCAAGCCTGGCAGCAAATATGTACAAAAGCTGAGTGACATCGTCGGCAGACAGATTGCCGAGGACCCGCAGTATTCTTATGTGTTTCCGGATACGTATAAAGGGATTACAGCAGACCAGCCTTTTTTTGTCGACGGGGAGGCCTTATATCTTTATTTTGCTCCTTATGAGATTGCTCCTTATGCGGCAGGTTTTCCAACGTTCCGGATTCCGTATGCGGAGATTATGGGCCTCATTTCGACGGAAGGTGAGTTTTGGCAGTCTTTTCATTAACAACGGTGCTGGATTTGCCGATAAATATATAGATGGATTTTTGGCCGAATGGGCTGCCGCTTTTGATGAGGTGGCAGCCCATTTCAGATAGCCGCGTGCAGTCTGAACTGATGCAGTTGAAAGGGACAAGCACCCGTAATATATACTTGTAAAAATTTAGAAGAGCACAAATGATAGTTATGTGCTACAATGGCTGAGGAACATATTACAACTTTGTAATCTTTGGGGCCGTTAAAGCTTGGCAACTTAGAAAAATTAAGATCAATAGGGAGATGACAGAATGAAAAGCAAGACATTAAAAGCAATGATCGGTGGAAGCGTAGCTGCTGTAATGGCGCTTAGCATTTCTCTTCCGTCACAAGCGGGAGCAGCCGCTGGAACTGCAGCAACAACCGGGGGAACGGTTAACATTACGCAACTGATGAAGTATTTCAATCAATATAGCAACAACACGTACACCTTTGGCAATACTACAGTAACTGTGTCCAAAGGACAAGCTGTGGCTAATCCGGCAAAACCTGCTGCTCCATCAGCGAAACCGGCTGCAACAGCAAAACCTGTTGCTGTTGCCAAGCCTGCCGCCACTGCGAAGCCGGTAGCAACGGCTAAACCGGCCGCCACTGCGAAACCTGTAGCAGCAGTACCAGCAGCCAACGCGACGTTCGTTCAGCAGGTTGTCAGCCTCGTGAATAAGGAACGCGCAGCAGCCGGATTGTCCGCTGTAACCGCACTGGACAGCCTGAACAAAGTAGCAGCAGCCAAAGCAACGGATATGCGCAGCAATAACTATTTCTCGCATACTTCGCCTACTTACGGATCACCGTTTGATATGATGACCCAGTTTGGCGTAACTTACCGCGCTGCCGGTGAGAATATCGCCATGGGACAAAAAACACCTCAGGAAGTCATGACCGCCTGGATGAACAGTGAAGGCCACCGTGCCAACATCCTTAGCCCGAACTTTAACTATATCGGTGTAGGCTATGACAACAACTACTGGGTACAGGAATTCATCGGCAAATAATAATACATGAACATGTTCAAGCAATCATAAGTCATCCGTTCTCCGGCTAGCCGGGGAGCGGATTTTTATTTTTCGGGAAATTATACAACAGGAAAATGAGGGCCGACTCCTAAGAAAACTGTAGAGGAGATGAGTGTAACCAACCCGGAAGCGAGCATTACAGTAACCCGTTAATAGAGCGGTCTGATGTGACACCCGGGTATGGGTTAAATGAGGTATGAGCATGGATATACAGCGGGACGGGACCAGAGTGAAATAAACGTCAATTGTACATAAAAAATCAATTACAATGTGCCAACAAGCAGGGAAAGTAGCCAATTGTACACGAAAAAACGAGTACAATGTGGCGCCGTGCGGGGGAAAGAGCCAAATGTACACGAAAAACCGAGTATAATGTGGCGCTGTGTGGAGGAAATAGCCAAATGTACATGAAAAACCGAGTAGAATGAGCTCCGGAGGAAATAGCCAAATGTACATGAAAACCGAGTAGAATGAGCTCCGGAGAGGGTAAATGCTAGATCACTTGCCACCACATTTCTTTTCAGATTGCCGAGGTTGCCAGATTGTTTGCAAATAGGCGGTACGCCGAAATGAACGGGAAAAGTCCCGTTGAATTCGCCAAAACCTGACGGTACGCCGAAATGAACGGGAAAAGTCCCGTTGAATTCACTAATACCAGGCGGTACGCCGAAATGAACGGGAGAAGTCCCGTTGAATTCGCCAAAACCAGGCGGTACGCCGAAATGAACGGGAGAAATCCCGTTGAATTCGCCAAAACCAGGTGGTACGCCGAAATGAACGGGAGAAGTCCCGTTGAATTCGCCAAAACCAGGCGATACGCCGAAATGAACGGGAAAAGTCCCGTTGAATTCACTAAAACCAGGTGGTACGCCGAAATGAACGGGAAAAGTCCCGTTGAATGCACTAAAACCAGGCGGTACGCCGAAATGAACGGGAAAAGTCCCGTTGAATGCACTAAAACCAGGTGGTACGCCGAAATGAACGGGAAAAGTCCCGTTGAATGCACTAAAACCAGGCGGTACGCCGAAATGAACGGGAAAAATCCCGTTGAATTCGCCAAAACCAGGCGGTACCCCGAAATAAACGGGAAAAATCCCGTTCATTTCTCCGAATCCATGCCCCTCAATATTTCGGTTCTTCGCCACCTGTTCCTCCGCCAAATCCTCCTCCAAATCCCCCGCCAAATCCTCCTCCGGCAGCCTAACTGTTCCAATTTGGACATTTGCAAATTAAACATAGAAGAATTATGTTTATCTACATAGTTAAGAAGGATGTAAAATGTGGAACAATACAGAGTAGATCGGCATACGGAGGGATAGCAGTGAATGATTCCAGATGGACATGGCGGAGTGTAAGCCTGATTTCCATAGCGGCAACTGTAATATTAATTGCCGGGTTTGTATATGCGGTTAACGATATTCTTCATCCCAAGGGCGAGGCGCTGCTGACTTCATTGCCTCAGGAGACGGCTGCACCTGCTGCAGAAGTGGTTGATGAATACAGAATTTTGGCCTTGGGGGATTCATTAGCCAAAGGCACCGGGGACAATTCCGGCAACGGTTTTGTCAGACGGACAGTGGAGGGCTTGTCTGCAGACGGACTCAAAGCTGCACTGCTCGGAAATATGGGGATTAACGGACAGACAACAGCAGGCCTTTTAAGCAGCTTGAAAGAAGAGGGTGTCCAATACGCTGTACGGCAGGCAAATATTATATTGCTCTCCATCGGCGGGAACGATCTGTTTCAGGACTCCGGAATCACGGGGACTCCAGATGATGAAGAGTTGACGCCCCAGTCCCTGCTGGCGGCGCTGCCTGAGGCTTCCAAGCGGCTGGGCGACATTTTGCAGTACATTACGGAGCTTAATCCGCAGGCTCAAATTTATTATGTGGGATTATATAACCCGTTCGGAGATGTGCCCGATCTTCTCGTGCCCGGCAACCAGGCGGTAACTCTCTGGAACAATGCAGCCATGGATATTATGAATACGCACAGCAATATGACGCTGGTACCGACCTTTGATCTGTTCAACCGCCATCTGGACAAGTACCTCTCGGGCGATCATTTTCATCCGAACGAAGAAGGGTATCAGCGGATGGGGGAACGGATTGTTCAGGCTGTGCGCTAAAATTTATATAATTGCAGGTTACTGTAAGCAAGGAGCTGTATTCATATGACAAAAGAGACACGCGGAGCATCCGGGACAGTCGTATTGTCTGTGGACAAGGTCCGCAAAAAAATAGGACGTAAATGGATCATTGATGACGTCACCTTTGACGTAAAAGAAGGGGAAATCTTCGGATTTCTCGGACCGAACGGGGCCGGCAAAACAACCACCATCCGCATGCTCGTGGATCTGATCCGTCCCAGCGAGGGCACGATCACCGTCTGCGGGTATAATGTAAACCGTGATCCGGAAAAAGCGCTCAGATACGTCGGTTCCATCGTAGAGAACCCAGAGGTTTATACGTATCTGACAGGCTGGGAAAATCTCCAGCATTTCGCCCGTATGCAGCCGGGGGTGGACACAGCGAGAATTGCAGAAGTAGTGGATACTGTACGGCTGGATCAGCGGATACATGACAAGGTGAGCACTTATTCACTGGGGATGCGCCAGCGGCTGGGGATCGCCCAGGCCCTGCTGGGACGTCCGCGGCTGCTTATTCTGGACGAGCCTACGAACGGTCTGGACCCCAAAGGAATCAAGGAGCTGCGCGAATTTATCCGTACGCTTGCCGAGGAAGGCCTTGCGGTGTTTGTCTCCAGCCATCTGCTGAGCGAAATTCAGCTGCTGTGCGACCGCGTAGCGATCATCAGCAAAGGCCGTGTACTGGCGGTGGGCGGCGTGGAGGAGCTTGTTGCCAGCAACTCCCCGTATGTCTTGTGGGAGCTTGCGCCTCTGGAACAGGCAGCTGCTATTCTGTCCGCACGTCCGGAAATCTCGCTGCTCCAGCCGGATGAGGTGACTCTTGATGACACTGTTACCGCCGGAATGGGACCGAACTCTCTGATATCTGTAATGGATGAAGGCCTGATCCCGGAAGTTGTAGCCTCTCTCGTTGCGGCGGGGGTGGAAGTCAGGGCCGTGCATAAAATAAGTCCCACACTGGAACAGCTATTCTTGAAGCTAACGGAAGGTGAACCTATTGACTAACCTGCTGCCGCTCATCCGAAATGAGTGCCTGAAGATTATTAAAAAGAAACGTTTTTACGTTATATTGCTTATTCTGGTTGTGCTTGTACCTATGTTCACGTACGCGCAGATGCGCGCTGCAGAACGCAGCCGGGATAAATTCAATTCCGACTGGAGGCTGGAAATCCAGCAGCAGATTACCGACAACCAGAATTCGCTCAGCAGTGACCGGATTCCCGAAGAGTGGAAATCGTACCGGCGGATCTTTGTCCAGCAGCTGCAGTACTATCTGGACCATGACGTCAATCCGAACGAGCCCAGCGGCGTAACCTTCACCCGTGAATTTCTGGACAATTCGGTATCTCTTTTTATACCACTGCTGATTATGGCTGTAGCTTCTGATCTGGTATCCGGGGAACGGACGACAGGAACGATCAAAATGCTGCTGACACGGCCGGTCAAACGCTGGAAGGTGCTGTTCAGCAAGCTGGCTGCGCTGCTGATGTTCGTGTCCCTGATTGTCCTTTCGGTTTTTGTCATCAGCTATCTCATTTCGGGCCTGGCCTTCGGATATAAAGGCTTTAATGTTCCGGTATTTACCGGCTTTCAGATCAGCGGTGATACGGTGGATATGTCGGCTGTGCATGCCGTACCGCAGTGGAAGTACCTGCTGATGCAGGGCGGATTGATCTGGTATGTAAGCGTAGTGGTGGCGCTGCTGGCTTTTATGGTTTCAGTGCTCGTGCGCAGTACGGCAGCAAGTATCGTGGTCATGATGGCTGCGCTGATTGCCGGCAGCATTCTGACAAATATGGCCTCAGCCTGGACAACGGCGAAATATTTGTTTATGGTCAATCTGGGGCTGACGGGATATCTGTCGGGTACTCCGGCCCCGATCGAGGGCATGACGCTGACTTTTTCCATGGCCGTATTGGCCGTTTGGGGAGCTCTGGCAGCAATCATTTCATTCGCCGTCTTTACGAAAAGGGATATTTTGAATTAGAATGTACAAAGTGAACGAAAACGTTTGTTTGCATTTCAGAGATAGAGGTAAAGAAGGAGGAGCATGAATGCTCGAACAGATCGACATGTTTGCAAAAGTCTCCAAGAACGGCGATGACAGCCGGACTGGATACGATGCTGACGACATTCAGGTGCTCGAAGGTCTGGTTGCGGTACGCAAACGGCCCGGCATGTACATCGGCAGTACGAGTTCCTCGGGGCTGCACCATCTTGTATGGGAAATAGTGGATAACGCCGTAGATGAGCATTTAGCCAAGTTTTGCTCGAAGATTGACATTACATTACGTAAGGACGGTTCTGTTACCGTCATTGATAACGGGCGGGGGATCCCGACCGGAATGCATAAGACCGGAGTGCCGACACCGCAGGTTGTATTTACAATTCTGCATGCAGGCGGCAAGTTCGGCGGTTCAGGCTACAAAAAGTCCGGCGGTCTGCACGGCGTCGGCGCTTCTGTAACCAATGCGCTGTCCGAATGGCTGGAAGTGGAGATTTACCGTGAAGGCAAGGTTCACCGTCAGCGCTTCGAATATTGGGTAGACAAGCAGGGAAAAGAGCATGTCGGCGAGCCTGTTACCGGACTGGAAATTACGGGAAATACGAACAAAACCGGTACGAAGATCACCTTCAAGCCGGATATTCGCGTCTTTGCGAATGGCATTGCCCTGAACTATGATACTTTGGCGGAACGGGTGCAGGAAATTGCCTTCCTGAACTCCGGCCTGCGGATTAATCTCAGCGACGAGCGCAGCGGCCGTCAGGACGAATATTTCTACGAAGGCGGCGCCAGCCAGTTCGTGCAGTTCCTGAATGAAGGCAAGGATGTGCTGCATGATGTCGTTCATTTCAGTTCGGAAAAGGATGAGATTGAGGTGGAGGTGGCTCTGCAGTATAACGCCGGTTATACGGAGACGCTGGCTTCTTTCGTAAACTCCATCCCGACCCGCAGCGGCGGTACGCATGAGACGGGCTTCAAGACCGCTTATACGCGGGTGATGAATGAATACGCCCGCCGCACACAGCTGCTGAAGGAAAAGGACAAGAATCTGGAAGGCAATGACCTCCGTGAAGGCATGATGGCAGTCATCAGTGTCAAAATGGCTGAAGTGGAGTTTGTCGGGCAGACGAAGGATCAGCTGGGCAGCGCCTCTGCACGCAGTGCTGTTGATTACATTGTTGCCGAGAATATGGCCCGGTTCCTGGAAGAGAATCCTCAGGTGGCACAGAGCCTGCTGAAAAAATCGATTCAGGCCTCCAAGGCGAGAGAAGCAGCCCGCAAAGCGCGGGACGAGATCCGCAGCGGCAAAAAGCGCAGTGAGAGCTCTAACCTGGGCGGCAAGCTGTCGCCTGCGCAGTCCAAGGATGTTACCCGGACAGAGCTGTTCATTGTGGAAGGCGATTCCGCCGGCGGTTCTGCCAAGCAGGGCCGGGATTCCAAAATCCAGGCGATCCTCCCGCTTAAGGGCAAGCCGATGAATCCGGAGAAGGCCAAGCTGCTGGACATTCTCAAGAATGATGAGTACAAGGCGATTATCTCTACGATCGGAGCGGGAATCGGACCGGATTTCGCGGTTGAAGACAGCAATTATTCCAAAATTATTATTATGACCGATGCGGACACGGACGGGGCACATATTCAGGTACTGCTGCTGACCTTCTTCTACCGGTACATGAAGCCGCTGCTTGACGCCGGCAAAATCTATATCGCCCAGCCGCCGCTCTACAAGCTGACCCGTAAATCCGGTAAGCTGGAGACGGTGCGGTATGCCTGGAGCGATGAGGAGCTGCAGAATTACCTTAAGGAATTCGGCAAAAACTTTGAACTCCAGCGCTACAAGGGACTGGGCGAGATGAATCCCGAGCAGCTGTGGGAGACGACCATGAATCCGGATTCCCGGGCACTGCTGCAGGTGCAGATTGAAGATGCCGCCAAAGCGGAGCGACGCGTGTCGACGCTGATGGGCGATAAAGTCGATCCGCGCAAGCGCTGGATTGTCGAGAATGTTGATTTTACGGAAATCGTGGAGTAATAGATCATTGCGCTGCAGCCAACGCAGAGCATATGCTTATGAACATGCCGCACATTCGATGCGGCATGCGTTTTAACGGAAGTGACGATGACTTCCGGTTTCTAAAAGCTTGGTGATTAGAGGAGCAGAGGGGAAGTTTGGAACTGTAGGAGCGTAAGCGACCGCCTTTATTCTCGAATTTCAGCCCAGATAGATTGAACTTAAGACTTGAGTAAAAAAGGAGTGACGGAGGGGGATTTTGGAACTGTAGGAGCGATAGCGTTCGCCTTTGTCTGCGGATTTTTACCGTGAATAGCGGTTGAATCAGAAAATCTGCAGACAACAGCGACCGGAAGTCCAAATATTCACTGCAGTTGCGACTGGACTTTACTCAGAGACCTTAAGGTCATTCTATATAACAGCATTGGATTAAGAAATTAGAGAATAACAGCGGCCGGAAGTCCAAACATTCTCCGGAGTGACGAGGATATCACCACACTATTTTAAATTGGACAGATTGAGGAACAGAAGGTGAGCCAATGAGCAGTTTATCAGAACAATTTTCGCCGGCTTTTCTGGAAGAGGTCGTCGGTGACCGCTTTGGCCGGTATTCCAAATATATTATCCAGGACCGGGCGATTCCCGATGTCCGGGACGGCCTGAAGCCGGTGCAGCGCCGGATTCTGTACGCCATGTACGATTCGGGCAATACGCCGGACAAGCCGTACCGTAAGTCTGCCAAGACGGTCGGAGACGTAATGGGTAACTACCATCCGCACGGTGACTCCTCGATCTACGAAGGTATGGTGCGTATGGCCCAGCCATGGAAGATGGGCCATGTGCTGGTAGACGGGCACGGCAACTGGGGCTCGATGGACGATGATCCGGCGGCAGCCATGCGTTATACAGAAGCACGCCTGTCGCCGATTGCGATGGAAATGATGCGTGACATCGAAAAGCGCACCGTGCTGTTCAAGGACAATTTTGACAATACAGCGAAAGAGCCGGTGGTAGTGCCTTCGCGTTATCCCAATCTGCTGGTTAACGGTTCAAGCGGCATCTCGGCCGGGTTTGCCACGGAAATTCCGCCGCATAACCTGAGAGAGGTTATCGATGCCTGTATCGCGGTAATGCAGAAGCCGGATATTGCCCTGGAAGATATCATGACCTTTATCAAGGGCCCGGATTTCCCGACAGGCGGAACGATCATGGGCGGCGAAGGCATCATGGATGCTTACCGTACCGGCAAAGGGCGCATTTATCTTCGTTCCAAGACGGAGATTGAGAGCCTGCGCGGCGGCAAGCAGCAGATTGTCATCACGGAAGTGCCGTTCCAGATTGTAAAATCACGTCTGGTAACCGCGATGGAGAATATCCGTCTGGAGAAAAAGATCGACGGAATCGCAGAAGTCCGTGACGAGAGCGGCCGGGAAGGCCTGCGGATTGTCGTGGAGCTTAAAAAGGAAGCCGATGCCCAAGGCGTGCTGGCTTATCTGCTGAAGAAAACCGATCTGCAGGTTACCTATAACTTTAACATGGTAGCGATTGTGAACAAGGCTCCGCAGCAGCTTGGCCTCAAGGCCATTCTGGAAGCCTATATCGCGCATCAGCGTGAAGTGGTTACCCACCGCACCCGGTTTGATCTGGAAAGAGCCGAGGACCGTGCTCATGTTCTGGAAGGGCTGGTCAAGGCGCTTAATATTCTGGATGAGGTGATCGCAGCGATCAAAGCTTCGAAGAACCGCCAGGATGCCCAGAATAACCTCGTATGGATGTTCGGCTTCACCGAGCGGCAGGCAGATTCCATTCTTACCCTGCAGCTGTATCGTCTGACCAATCTGGAGATTCATTCGCTCCAGAAGGAGCTGGACGAGATGCAGGCCAGAATCAGAACACTGCGCGGCATTCTGGAGAGCGACAAAAAGCTGATTGGCGTCATCCGCAAGGAACTCCTGGAAATCCGCGACAAATACGGGATTGACCGCCGTTCACTGATTCAGAGTGAAGTGGAGGAGCTGAAGGTCAGCCTTGATGTGCTGGTCAATGCCGAAGATGTGCTTGTCGCAATGTCAGCAGACGGTTATATCAAGCGCACAGGCATGCCTTCCTTCACCCGTTCAGGCGGTGAACGGCATGCGTCAGGCGTCAAGGAAGGCGACCATATCGTCAGACTGATGGATCTGAATACAAGGGACAGCCTGCTGGTCTTTACGCGCAAGGGGCAGTACTTCCTGCTTCCGGTTCACCAGATTCCGGAGTTTAAGTGGAAGGAGCCGGGAACAGCCATTGTCAACGTTATCAGCCTGACCAAAGGCGACAGCGTCGTCAGTGTCCTTCCGGCAGGCAGCCTGGACGATCCGCAGACCAGTCTGGTTTTCGTAACCCGCAAGGGCCAGGTGAAGCGTACAGAGCTCAAGGAATACTCTACCAGCCGTTCAGGAGCTGTAGCGGCCTGCAAGGTTGGGGATGGGGATGAGATCCTTACAGTGGCGCTCAGCAGGAACGATAAGGATATTGTACTGGTGACGCGCGAAGGGATGAGCATCCGGTTCAAGGAGAATGAAGTCAATGCTATGGGCCGTGTAGCCAGCGGAGTCAAAGGGATTCAGCTGCGTGAAGGCGATGAAGTCGTCTCCTGCTTCTGGGTAAGCGAAGATGAAGGCGAGGTTCTGACGGTTTCCGATCTTGGATATGCCAAGCGCTCGCTGCTTGTGGATTACCCGTCACAGAGCCGCGGCGGAAAGGGAATGCCGACCTTTGAATTCAAGGAAGGCAAACGCGTGAAGCCGAACGGCAGCAGACTCGCCGGCGCCTTCCATTGCAAGGAGCCGCTGGAGCTGGTAGCTATTACCCGTGAGGGGACTTATCAGACCTTCACTTCAGAGTCGGCACCTATCGGTGAACGGCGCTCTACTGGCAAGCAGCTTGTTCCGGTGGAGAAAAAAGATGAGATTGTTTCGCTTTTCCCGGCAATCAAATAACCTGCACCCAAGCAGCAGCCATACCCATTTAACGGCGCTGCAGCCGCTCCCTGAACAGAGCCGGCTGCAGCGCCGTCTGCTTTTATTACTTTATTTTTTTGTTTTGCAGGAATTGGAAGTTATATCGCGAAAATGTAGATATACGGAAGAGCCCCGCATGGAAAGGAAGGAATCGTTGTGCACTCCTCTCAATTCAGTAAAATTTGGCATAAGATATTGAAGGAATATAAGTTACATATGGACAGCAAGCTTGCCCCAACCCTTACAGACGCCCAATTAACCGTACTGGAACTGCTTCAGGAGCGGGGAGCCATGAAACCTTCCGATCTGGCTCCGCACCTGGCTACCAGCCCGGCGGCAGTGACGATGCTGCTTGACCGGATGGAGAAGCACCAGCTGATTATGCGTGAACGTGATGCGGCAGACCGGCGTATTGTCTGGGTGAGCATTACCGATACAGGGCAGAGAGAGACTGAACGGGGACTTAAGATCCGAGCTGATTTTTTTGCTGAAGCGCTTGATCCGATTTCTGCACATAATCAACAGCTGCTGCTGTATTTAATGGGCAAGATGGCTGTCACTCCGGCACCTGCGGCCGAAGGTTCGGCCGGATAAATCAGGATGGGCCTAGGATAGGGTCCATCTCTATAATCAACCCAAAAAGCAGGCCCCGTTACCGGATGGCCTGCTTTTGTATATGCTGACTCCACAGATTCCAGGGATGGGCCTGCGGCGGCAGCGAAATCAGTTCTATTTCTTCTTTGGACACCGGATGCGGAAATCCGACCAGTGCTGACCAAAGGGCAATTTGCTGCCCGGGTTTACTTACCGAGGCTCCATACTTCTGATCCCCGTACAGCGGACAGCCGATTCCGTTCATTTGCACACGGATCTGGTGCGAACGGCCGGTCAGCAGATCGATCTTCAGCAGACTGTAGCCCTCTGCGCTGCCAAGCACCGTGTAATCTAGAATGGCCTCTTTACCGCCGGGGGTTCCTTTGCGCACAATGCTTACCGTATTGCTCTTGGCATCCTTAAGCAGTGTGTTAATCAGGCGGCCCTGTGAAGCCGGAGGCTTGCCGTGTACGACCGTCAAATAGACTTTATGAAAGCTGTGGGAGCGTACATTTTCCGACAGCCGCGAGGCGGCTTTCGACGTTTTGGCAAAAATCATCGCCCCGCCTACAGGCCGGTCCAGCCGGTGAACCAGTCCCATATACACGTTCCCCGGCTTGTTGAAGCGTACCTTTACATCCTCCTTGAGCAGGCTCAGCAGATCTGGGTCTCCTGTAGCATCCTCCTGTACCGGAATGTTCACGGGCTTCACGATACCAAGCAGGTGGTTGTCTTCGTAGAGCACCTCAAAGCGGGACGAGCCGCCGCTGTGCTCTCCGGCTGTACCGGTGATATGCGCAGTCATTGGCTTACGCCTCCCAGCGGCCCAGAATACCGCAAGGCAGGTTCATTCCCGAAGAAGTAATCGGCAGACCGATTTCACCGGAGGTCAGCTTGCCGCCGTAACGCTTGCCCATTGTCATGGAGAGCATATTGCGCAGTACAGTCGGTGAAATCCCTGTCGTATAGGAGTTGATAAGCATGAACAGAGGTTTGTCGCTCATAATCTGCATGCAGCTTTCCAGGAACGGATACAGGCTGGATTCGAGCTTCCACATTTCACCGCCCGGACCTCTGCCGTAGGATGGCGGATCCATAATGATGGCGTCGTATTTGCTGCCGCGGCGCTGCTCGCGCTGTACGAACTTGAATACATCATCAGTGATGAAGCGTACCGGACGTTCGCCAAGGCCGGAGAGCTGGATATTTTCCTTGGCCCACTGGACCATGCCCTTGGCTGCATCCACATGAACTACCGAAGCACCGGCACTTGCTGCTGCTACGGTTGCACCGCCGGTATAAGCGAAGAGATTCAGTACAGAGATCGGACGGTTCGCGCCTGCAATCTTGTCCATCATCCAGCTCCAGTTGGCCGCCTGTTCAGGAAATAATCCTGTATGCTTAAAGTTGGTCGGACGCAGGTGGAACTTCAGCTTGCCGTAGCTGATTTTCCAGTTGTCCGGTATCGTCTTTTTCATTTCCCATTGTCCGCCGCCCGAAGAGCTGCGGTGATAGTGACCGTGCACATCGCGCCACTGTGCCGTTTCATTCGTGAGCGGCCAGATAATCTGCGGATCCGGACGGCGCAGAATAATATCGCCCCAACGCTCCAGCTTTTCTCCGCCGCCGGTATCAATGACTTCGTAGTCTTTCCAATCGCCTGCTATATACATGATTGATCCATCCTTCAAAAAAATTCATTTAGCCTTTATTGTACAACATTTTCCCCGGACCCTACAAACAAAATGGTTGCAAAGCTGCGACTATTCTCATTATGCCCAATGTTGTGTATGATCAACTTACCCACGAACAGTGCGCAGACGCGCAGAAGGGAGGCAGGGCAGCCAGTGTACAACCTTTCAAAGCTGTACTATCCGCTTACAGCCAAGCCGGATGAAACCAGCGAATACTTGCCGGTCAAGGCGCTTCAGCCGTATATCCGCTGCTTTTGGGGCACTGCTGATATGCATACTTCTGACTGTGCCCATTTTCAAAACCCGGCAGCGGATATGTACCCGGACCCTACGCGGGCTGGTTCTCAAACCGGGCAGGAAATTATCATACCCGATAGCTGTATGGATATTATATGGGAGTGGGAGAACGGGGCGGAAGAGGCATCCGGAATCTTTTGCGGAATTAATGACGAGCCTTTTGTCTCCGGACAAGCGGGGCTGGGGCCACACACCTCGATGTTTGCGGTCCGCTTTTATTTCTGGAGCGTACATCTGTTTGCCGATGATCACCTCAGGGAGGTGCTGAATGCCCATGTCCATGTGGAACAGTATTTCGCGGCATTCTGCAGGGAGCTAAGCGGCAGATTGCCGCGGACCCGCTCCGTAGCTGAACGGATCTCTCTTGCCGAAGCTTATCTTTTGCACCGTTTGGAGAACAAGCGCCGCAGTCATGACGGGATGATGAATGCAGTATACGCTATGCTTAAGAATAAAGGTGCCGTTTCAGCAGGGGAGCTTGAGATCAGCTCGGGAGTCGGCAGCAGGCAGCTGGAACGGCTTTTTCGTGAAAATACAGGTGTCTCCCCCAAAAAAGCTGCCGATCTTATCCGGTTTCAGAATGTGTGGCGGGAAATGCTCTTCTCCTCACAACGGCCGGACTGCATTCAGGATATTGTGTTTGCTTACGGCTACAGCCATCAGTCCCATATGATCAACAATTTTAAGAAATACGCCGGAATGACACCGCGGGAAGCCTTGAAATATGCAGGCAGGTGAATGTCGTTTTTTTGCAATACAGCATACGGCATACAAGCTACACTATAGTTAAGCAAGCTGTAAGGCGTACAATATACAATGAGAATGAGAGGGATAATCCATGATTTTGTCATTTGACGGTATCAATTTGTACAGTAAAGATCCTGCTGCGCTTGCAGCTTTTTATGCGGACGTATTGGGCATTCCCGTACCCTTTGAGGGATTCGGTGATTCCGATGGGGCCAAAATTGCTTTCGAGCGCAACCAGCCCGGCCTCATTATCTGGAATGAGAACAAGTGGGGCAAGCATACGACGGGAGTTGTCAATCTGGTGTTCTCCTGCAGCAGCCTGGATGATACTTACGAAGAACTTGCGGCCAAGGGACTGGACTGCCAGCCGCCGGTAACGATGGAGTATGGAGGGAAGGAAATGAACTTCCGCGATCCGGACGGCAATGGGATTACGCTGCTTGAAGGCGGGTATCTGGAAGAAGCTTAAGAGGCTGGCAGAATGGAATAGGAAAAAAGAAAGCGAGCTGCAGCCTGTTATCCGGGCCGGGCTCGTTTTTTGTTGTAATTGTTGACAATGATAATCATTATCAAATAGAATGAGGTTAGCAAACGATGGTTAAATCAAATGTTTACCCTGGGGAGGAACGAAAATCATGGCTAAGGTGCTTGTGGCATATGCCAGCTTGACCGGAAATACGGAAGAAATGGCTGAGCTGATTGCGGAAGGAATCACCCAGGCGGGCGGCGAGGCTGTGCTGAAATCGGTGACCGACTGTAATGCGGAAGAGATAAACAATTATGAAGGCGTTCTGATTGGCGTTTATACATGGGGAGACGGCGAGCTGCCGGATGAATTCCTCGATTTCTATGAAGAGATGGATGAACTTGATCTCAGCACCTTCAAGGCGGCAGCCTTCGGAAGCGGTGATACCGGATATTCGATCTACTGCGGAGCGGTGGATCAAATTGAAGAGAAGCTGAAGGAACGCGGAGCCGAAATTGTGCAGGAGAGCCTGAAGATTGAGTACGGACCGAACGCCGAGGAAAAGGAAGCCTGCAGAAACTTCGGACGCCAATTTATCGCAACCTGCGCGGCGGTCTCTTAAGGATGGGCCGCGTGGCAGAGGGCTGGACGGCGTCCAGTCTTGCAGAACAGCACATGCGGGGCCGGAGATACAGCCGGCTTGATGATTTCCGGGTGGAGCATATCCTGCTGGGCGGGACTCAGGATCTGGACGGAGGAACTGCGGTTACCGGGCTTCCGCGCTGGAGGCAGCAGGTCCAATATGCCGTGGGCCATACACTGAATGATTATTACAGCCTGCAGCCGGAAGTACGCCGGGAGACACCGGTTCAATTTCTGATGGAGCGGCGCTGGCCGCCCAAAGGAACCGCCTTTTCTTCGCTGCTGCATTACTGGGATGTCAAGACCAGGGTTGCGGATGAGCTGATGCGGATTGCGTCGGTGAATCATTTAGAGGATATTCCCATAAAGCTGTACGAACAGTGGCATGTTCCGGTGCCTGAGCTTTCCCTTGAGCTGGCGATGATTTTCCAGCTGGCCTGGGGCTCCAAGGCTGAGGGACGCTGTCTGAACATTCAGAAATTTATGGTAAGCAGCCACGAAGATGTGGTTACCGCTTTTTTGCATATGTCCAATGTGTTCTGCCATTACGCGTACGGGGAACCGGCAGAACGCATAGAAATCTATTCGCTGCTGGATGGCCGCAGACATCTTTTCGATGGAACCTGTGTATCCCTTGCTGAATCCGTCGATTACGTGCGCCTTCTGGCTGTATTTCTGAAAAAGAATGAATCGCCGGAGCTGGCGGTGCGCTTCGGAAACCGCAAAAATGAGCGCACGGAGCTGGCTTCCGGCGGAAGTATGCTGATGTAACTATGAAAAAGCCCCTTTCTCATCAGAGAAGGGGCTTTGCTGCACCTTAAGCCGGGTGATCAGCCTGTATAACGGTAGTAATTCTGCTGGTTAAGAATGACGAATCCGCAGCTTTCGTACAGCCTGAGCGCATTCGGATTATCAAGGGCAACCTCCAGATTAATTCCATTGTGATTCTGCCGCTCGCGTTCGATTGTCTGCTGCAGCGCACTGCGGCCAATGCCCAGCCCTCGAAGCTTTTTATCTATTGTGAAACCGAAAATCCATGTCTCGTTATCCTCAGTAGCCAGCCGCATCTTGCCGGCCGGCTGCCCGTCGAGTTCAATCAGGATATGCTCCTGCTGACCTTCCTGCCTATACATTTCGAACATCTCGGCGGCATCCTCCTCCGAAATATCGAATCCCGCGCTGTCCAGCTGAATCAGAAGCGGCACTTCATCCTCCCGTGCAGGCCGAAGGGTTACGTTTCCTGCGGCTGAACTGGCATCTGCGGTTCCTGACGGGACGGCATGGCCACCCCATTTCATCTGGTATTCAGCATGGTCGAAGACCAGCGGAAGGGTATTCAGGAAAGCCAAACCTGAAGCGGAGGCAGCCGGGGCATTAAGCAGCAGAGATTTTACCTCTTTGCGCTTGATAATGCCCTGCGCCTGCTCCCACAGCGAGGTGAAAATTCCGCGGCGGCGGTAACCGGGGCGGACCATTCCGCAGATTTCCATTTCGCTCCCGAAGCCGTACAGGCCGATAAATCCGACCAGGAGATCCCCTTCCCAGGTGGCAAGCCACTCGGTACCGCCATTTGTTGAAGCCAGGCGCAGCATGTCCCAGTTCAGCTTCAGATTAATCCCTTCGTATTGTTCGCAGCGCCGCTGCAGCTCCTCGATCTGATTCAATGTGTCCGCTATATTCAAGCCCGTTTCCCCCTACAATTATGGTGAATAATCCATGTTACAACCTCAGGAAACGGGATAAGCCCTGGTTCTAGGACTGTTCTCCGTCCCTGCTCAGTACGTCCGCATACTCCTCATGCTTTTTAAATTGATGTGCAGCATAGGTGCATACCGGCACTATCTTTACATTTTCTTTGCGGGCTTTGTCTACAACCGCCCGTACAAGCTTTTCACCCGCGCCCTGGCCGCGCAGCTCTTCGGATACAAAGGTATGATCGATAATCAGATTACCTGTTGCCTCATCCGGTGCGTATGTAATTTCGGCCAGGTCCTTGCCGTCACCTGCAATAAAAAAGCGTCCTTCTTCGTTTTGAATTTGTTCCATGTATCCTCACTCCTGACTGTTATAGTGACTTTATTTTACTACCCCAAACTGGAAAAAGCGAACTGCCGGTTTAACGGGGGTTTTAGCTGCTGCAATTTAATATATGTATTTTTATTGAAATATTGGCTATTTTGACTTGACATTATGCCAGTGCTATACTGATTCCACAGCAGGCAAATATGGTTAATAAGAGACTGATTAGACATTATACATCTAGTTAGTCTTTTTTTAATACTTAAGTCAGTTTGTAAGAAGTCTAATCCTTGCAGCTACTCTGACTTACGAAACCAGTCTGTACGCAGTAACCCTATGCAGCCAAGCTGACAAAACTTAAGCAAAGGCTTACGAAGCCAGTTTTGTACGCAGTACCCCAATGCAGCCAAGCTGACAAAACTTTTAGGAGGAATTATCATGAATACCACAGTACGTTTGACTGAAAGATCGGGATCGACCTCTTCACAGCGGAGCAAAGGCTTTGTACCGGTTGTCGTCTACGGTGCAGGTTCAGATACCCAGTCCTTTTCAGCGGATGCAAAGACACTTAATGAAATTCTGAACAAAAATCCGCGTGCCATTTTGAAGGTGGACTTTCCGGGTTCGGGCTCCAAAAATGTAGTGATCCAGGAAATCCAGCGTCAACCGCTGTCACGCAAGCTGCTGCATGTTGATTTGCAGCAAATTGACATGAAGGCCGAGCTGGACACCAAAGTAGCTTTCAACTTCACCGGCGAACCTGCCGGCGTAAAGAGCGGGGGCATTCAGCAGGTAGAGCTGTACGAGCTGGATATCCGCACATTGCCGGACAAGCTCACTGCTACTTTTGACGTAGACATCAGCGGCCTCGAAATCGGGGATCAGCTGCTTGTATCCGATCTGCCGAAGAATGAGGACTGGGAAGTGCTGACGCCTGAAGACACACTGATCGTGCGTATTGCACCTCCGGTAGTGCTTGAGGAGCCGGCGGACAGCGAAGCAGCCGAACCTGCAGCAGAAGAAGCTGCGGAAGAAGGCAAGACAGAAGAATAATAGTGCAGATTACAGCAAGCTCATGATAACAGGGAGCAGGCAATTCCTTTATGGAGCTGCCTGCTCCTTTTTGCATCAGCCGTGAGAACCGGTGTGTATCTTTTATTCGGGAATATGAACAGGAGGATATCCAAGTGAACGGACAAGCTGAACTGGTTATGGATGCGCAGGCAATTATCGGTGAGGGTCCCCATTGGGATCATGCGCAGGGCAGATTATATTGGGTCGATATTGAAAGTAAAGAAATGCGTGTATATGATGCTATAACCCGGACCGAGCAGATTCATACCTTTGAGCAAAGAGTCAGTGCGGTTGTACCGGCTGCAGAAGGAGGCTGGATTCTGGCCCTGCAGGACGGGATCTATAGCTTCAAGGAGCATCAGCAGCCGGAGTTAATCTACACAGTGGAAGCTGATCTGCCAGGCAACCGGCTGAACGACGCCAAGTGCGACAGCGCAGGGCGGTTATGGTTCGGCACAATGAGTATGGATGGCACACCGCAGGCAGGCAGCCTGTACGTGATGGAGACTAACGGAAAAGTACGGCGGGTCTTTACGGATATCGGCACTTCTAACGGGCTGGCCTGGGATGACAGCCGCGGGCTCATGTATTATATCGATACGGCAACCGGGGGGGTGGATGTCATGAATTATGATAGGCACACCGGTGAGGTCAGCGGAAGAAAACAAGTTTGTAAGCTGCAGGAGGGAGCAGGGTTCCCGGACGGGATGACGATTGACAGTGAAGGGATGATCTGGGTGGCCCACTGGGGCGGAGCCTGCGTCTCACGCTGGAATCCTCTCACAGGAGAGCAGATCGGGGTGATTGAGGTTCCTGCGATGAATGTTACATCCTGCGCTTTTGGCGGTGAACATCTCGATGAACTATATATTACTACGGCACGCAACGGCATGAACGCCGAACAATTGGAACGCTGGCCGCTGACCGGGGGACTGTTCAAAGCCAAGCTGGATGTGAAGGGTGTTCCGGCTGATGTGTTTGGCGGAAAAGGAGTATAGGCATTATATGAATTCCTATAAGCGGATGATCAACAGAACGGCTGATATATAGCTTAAAGGCCGACCCCTACCGAAGGGAGCCGGCCTTTGCCGTACCTTGAGGTAATCCTTAACCATAAGGGGCTGTACTGATGTCGGTTTTGATACCCCTGATTTTTAGGATTGGGCAAAACAAATCTTTCATTTCCCGGGGATCAGTCTGTGGCAATTAAATTTATGACAAGGAGGGGGGCCGCACTGTAAAGAATCACAGGTTACCGGTATTTTTGGCGACCTTTTGGAGCAAATTAACGAGCAGGTCTGCTTCCTCAACGGACAGGCTGGCGGCAAGTTTGTTGTTGAGTTCATCCAGAATGGATTGGAATACAGGAGCGAACTCAATGGCTTTCGGAGTCGGATAGAGGAGGGAAGAACGCCGGTCCTTCGGATCGGTCTGCCGTTCAATATAACCCAGATTTTCAAGGTGCTTAACGGCCCGGGCAGTTGTGGCCTTGTCGAACTTCAATTCATTTGTCATCTGATCCTGGGTAATTCCCGGCTGGCCGATAACCAGCTTGAGAAAGCTGTGCTGTCCGCCGCCCCCGATGCCGTAAGGCAGCAGTTCTTTGGATAAATATTTCTGATTTTGGCGCTGCAGCTGGGAGATCAGTTTTCCGATAGGTTCTTTTTTCACGGTGGACACCTCTTTGACGTACTTTCTGGCATGCTGTTCATGCCTATTCTGAATACTACAATAAAGTTGTTGCGTGCGCAACTAATCTGCAGTACACTGGGGAAGACAGTTGGTTGCGGATGCAACTATATCTGAACATGGAACCAAGAGGGTGTAATCATGAGTTCGATCGGCGCAACTTATCAGGAAGACGCTGCCATCCAGAAGAAACGCTGGACCATCCTGATCGTTTTGAATCTGTTCACGTTTATGTCAACACTCGATGGCAGCATCGTTAATATTGCTCTGCCGGTGCTGGTGAAACAGCTGAATCTTCCGGTAGCACAGGTAGAATGGGTAACAACAGGATATCTGATGGCAATCTGTTCAGTGATTCTGTTTTTCGGGAAGCTGGGGGATATTGCCGGTAAAATCCGGATTTTTAAAATGGGCACAGTGGTTTTTATTATCGGCTCGCTGCTGTGCGGACTCAGTACTACGCTGCCGTTTCTTATTGTGTCGCGTGTAATCCAAGCAGTAGGCGCATCTATGACAATGGCCAACAGCCAAGGGATTGTTACGGACATATTCCCGGCAACTGAGCGGGGGAAAGCACTCGGGTTAATCGGTACGTTCGTCTCGCTCGGCAGCATTGCCGGGCCCAGTCTGGGCGGAATTATTGTTTCGACACTGGGCTGGGAGTATATTTTCTGGGTTAACGTTCCTATTGGATTGATTGCGATTGTGCTCGGATGGAAGGTTCTGCCGAAAGACCTGGTAAGAGTAAAATCCGGAATTGATATCCCGGGCAGCATGCTGTTCGCGGTTTTTATTATCACACTCTTTGCCGGTCTGCTGCTTGGCCAGCAGCTAGGATACGGGGATCCACGGATTATCTCGGCAATTATTGCTGCAGCCGCTGCATTCATTGCTTTTCTGATCGTGGAAATGCGCCGTTCACAGCCGCTGCTGCAGCTGTCATTGTTCAAGAATCCGTTATTCTCGCTTAGTATTCTTTGTGCGTTTCTGGTCTTTGTGGCCAATTTCTGCTTCAACATTATTGCCCCGTTTTATGCGCAGAACATGCTGAACCTGTCGCCGTTTTATGCAGGATTTCTGCTGATGCTCTTTCCGATATCCATGGTCATCGTGGCTCCGCTCAGCGGCGCTTTATCCGACAAAATCGGTTCGGAATCACTTACCTTTTCCGGATTGATGGTTATGGTGGTCGCCCAGTTTGGACTGGCCCGTCTTCATGAAGGCAGCTCCGTCATTCTTGTCGGCCTCTGGATTGCCATGCTCGGGATCGGCAGCGGTCTGTTCCAGTCGCCCAATAACTCGCTGATTATGTCCAAAGTGCCGCGGACGCAGCTGGGATCGGCAGGCAGTGTAAATTCACTGGTCCGCAATGTGGGGATGGTTGTAGGAATTACAATCGCGACATCCATTCTGTTCAATGTAATGAGCAGAGAAGCAGGACACCGGGTTACTGACCTGGTTCCGGGACGTCCCGATATTTTTCTCGCCGGCATGCATGTTGTCTTCATGACCTCTTCGGCGATATGCCTGGTGTCGGCGCTGCTGACGGGATGGCGGCTGATACACTCGCGAAAAGTACGGAAAGCCGGAGCATAAACATAAATCTTGTCACAAAAATAAGCATTCATTTGTCTTCAGTAATGAATACATTTATTGGAGGCGAATGGAATGAGCTTAAGATTCAATTACAGAAAAGTGAATGCGCCGGCATTCCGGGCCATGATGGCACTGGAGCAGCATAATGCCGGCCGGACGAGCGATAAGGTGCTTACAGAGCTTGTTAAAATACGTGTGTCACAGCTGAATGGCTGTGCCTTCTGCCTGGATATGCACGCCAAGGATCTGCTGAAGCTGGGAGACTATCAGGATAAGCTGCTGCTTCTCTGTGTATGGCGGGAGGCGCCAATCTTTAAGGCCAAAGAGAGAGCGCTGCTGGAGCTTGCCGAGACGGTGACAGAGATCAGCAAAGCAGGTGTACCGCAGGCAGTTTACGATAAGGTACGCGAACATTTCAGTGAAGAGGAATTTGTGGACTGGATTATGAATATCAATACCATCAACAGCTGGAACCGGATTGCAATTTCCACAGGAATGTATCCGGGAGCAGACCTCTAGGTCAAAAGCAGAGTTGCCGGAATGAGGGGTTATGAACCAGTGAAATCTCAAAAAAATGAAGTGTCAGACCTATTCTCTGTACAGGAACAGCCCGGGATGGAGGATTTATATCTCTGCTATAAAGGATATGCATTCTCTATCGCCTACCGGATGCTTGGCAGCGTGGCTGACGCGGAGGACGCTGTGCAGGATTGTTTTGCGGAGCTGCAGAGGCGTGACCGGAGCGGGATTGTAAACATGAAGGCGTATCTGGCAAAAGGTATTACTAACCGCTGCCTCAATCTGCTCCATTCTGCACGCAGTCTCAGAGAGACATATATCGGGGAATGGCTGCCGGAACCTGTAAGCGGACCTTTGGACGGTCCGGAAGAGGCTGCAGAACGCAAGGAAAGCCTGTCCTATGCCTTTCTGGTCATGCTCGAGCGGCTGTCTCCGACGGAGCGCGCTGTTTTTATCCTCCGGGAAGCCTTTCAATATGATTACGGGGCGATTGCAGAAATGCTGGACAGATCTGAGGGAAGCTGCCGCCAGCTGTTCAGCCGGGCCAGGCGGAGGCTGCAGACCGAATCATCGGGCCAGGGATTTGATAGGGATCAGGAGTCCTCCCGTGAGCGTCTGCTGGACCGCTTCACTGCTGCATTTGCCGCTTATGATGTAAGCGGCCTGCTGCAGCTTTTAGCCGAACATCCTGTGCTCATCGCAGATGGTGGAGGGGAGAATGTCCATACGATCCTTAGACCAATGGCTGGCCGTAAAGGAGTAGCGGCACTCTTGACCTCTCGCCGGGTGCTGAGACAGCTGCATCAGTGGAGGACGGAGGCCGGTATAATCAATGGGGAGCTTCAAATCCTGTTCAAAGACCTGGAAGAAGTCAAAGCCGTGCTGTGCCTGAACCTGAATAAAGGCGGAAAAGAGATCCAAAATCTTTATCTGGTCATGGACCCCGGTAAGCTGGGGCATGTGTGATGCAAAATGAACCTATTTAAAAAGCCGGCCTCCTGCTGTCAGGAGGTCGGCTTTTTTGATGCCGGGTTCTTTAACAAAACCATAGTTATCCGTCCATACACCGGCAGGGCATAGTGCATATGATGGGTTTGTAAGTTGATCTTGCAAAGGAGGTAAGACAATGAGCGGATGTGCAAATGTCGGTGGAATGTTCACTTCCACCACTACAATTCTGGTGCTTTACATTCTCCTGGTCATCATTCTTGCAACATTCTAAAACTGCATACAAGCAAAAATAAAGAGCCTGCCCTGCGTAGGCTCTTGGCTCCTGCTAAGTATACAATAAAGTAATTACAAGCAGTTCATACAGGACCAAAGTGAGAATGGCTTCATCACTGCTGTTAAAAGGGTTCCCGAAGAACGCACGGTTCACTCCGGGCTTTGATACAGCGAGGTAAAACAATCCCCTGTCACAGCCGACAATTCTTCCGGTGTAAACCTGTCCATCCAGCGTTTCAATACGGACAAACTGATTGGCGTGTTGCCTGCATACATGATGCAGCCGGTTTCTGAGGGTAGTTAAGCTTTGGACTAAATTGTTGTCTGCCTGATAAAGCACCCTTTGCTGCATTGCTGGCTGAAAACCCATGGTTAGCACTACCTTCCATATAAAGTAGTACATTGTATGCCCGGCGTTAATTTTGGTTCTTTGCTTCCATAACAAAAAGCACCGGTCCCCCCTGCAGCAGGAAGGGAGCAGTGCTGTTTGCCGTATCTTAGTTCTTGAAGCTGTGGATCGGGGCAGGAATCCGGCCGCCGCGGTTGACGAACCCGGCACAGTTGAACCGGTTCACTTCCATCACCGGTGCGTAGCCGAGCAGCCCGCCGAACTCGACCATCTCCCCGACCTCCTTGCCGATGACCGGAATGACACGCACGGCAGTTGTCTTGTTGTTGACCATCCCGATCGCGGCTTCGTCGGCGATAATACCGGAGATGGTCTCTTTGCTGGTACTGCCCGGAATCGCAATCATGTCGAGGCCGACGGAGCAGACACAGGTCATCGCCTCCAGCTTCTCCAGCGTCAGCGCACCGCGCTGCACCGCCTGAATCATGCCGTGGTCCTCGCTGACCGGAATGAATGCGCCGCTTAGGCCCCCGACATAGGAGGAGGCCATGACGCCGCCTTTTTTGACATTGTCATTCAGAATCGCAAGTGCTGCCGTGGTGCCGGGAGCACCGGCTTCCTCAAGGCCCATGACCTGGAAGATTTCAGCGATGGAGTCACCGATCAGCGGCGTCGGCGCCAGAGACAGGTCAATAATGCCAAAAGGTACATTCAGCCGCTTGGAAGCCTCTTGGGCAACAAGCTGTCCAACCCGGGTGACCTTGAAAGCCGTCCGTTTGATCGTTTCGCACAGGGTCTCGAAATCCTGCCCCTTCACTTCCTCCAGCGCACGCTTGATAACCCCCGGACCGCTTACACCGACATTAATGACGCATTCGCGTTCGCCTACCCCGTGAAATGCCCCGGCCATGAACGGATTGTCCTCTACGGCATTGCAGAACACGACCAGCTTGGCGCAGCCGATCGAATCGCGGTCCTTCGTACGCTCTGCGGTCTGCAGGATAATATCGCCCATCAGTTTGACGGCATCCATATTGATACCGCTGCGCGAGGAGCCGACATTTATGGAGGAGCAGACTCTTTCGGTTACAGCGAGAGCTTCTGGAATGCTGTCGATCAGGATGCGGTCGCCTTTGGTGCAGCCCTTCTGCACAAGCGCCGAGAAACCGCCGATGAAGTTCACACCGACTTCCCTGGCAGCCTTGTCCAGAATTTCCGCTACCGGTACGTAAGTATCTGTATGTACGGCCCCCGCAGCAATCGAGACCGGCGTTACGGAGATCCGCTTATTAACGATCGGTACACCGAATTGCCGTTCCAGATCCTCGCCGGTCTTCACCAGCTTCTCGGCAGAACGGGTGATTTTGTCATATACATTCCGGTTGAACACCTTCAGATCGGTATGGGCGCAGTCCATCAGGCTGATTCCCATCGTAATCGTACGGACATCCAGGTTCATTTCGCGGATCATTTTATTCGTTTCCTGCACTTCAACAATTGAAATCATATCGGTTACTCCTTAAGGTTTGATTAGATCCGGTGCATGATATTGAATATATCCTCGTGCTGCAGCTTGATCTCCACGCCGATCTCTTCGCCCACATGCTGCAGATCCTCAACAATCTCTTCAAAAGACTTGCTCGGTGAGGAAATATCCACAATCATCATCATGTTAAAATAGTCCTGGACAATCGTCTGCGAAATATCGAGGATGTTCAGGTTGTGTTCCGCAAGATACGTGCAGACTTTGGCAATAATTCCAACTTTGTCTTTTCCGAGTACAGTAATGATTCCTTTCAATGAGACAGCCTCCTATGCATCTATTCTCTGTCCATCCGCCGCTTTAACGGAGTGAACTCTTTCAATTATTATGGCAAATGATGACACCTGCGGCAACCGAAGGTTTTTTGTCCGTATACTAATATGTTTGCTCTTAAGGGCTCTTTTCTTTAAAATACAGTTGACAGCGTAACAAGTACGTGATCATCTGAAGGAATTGAACATCATGGTTTTAAAGGAGTAACGATGACTACTAGAAAATATAAAGAGCTGGTTGAACAGCGCACCCGGCAGACTCTGGTGAAATGGTCGGAGCTGGCGGAAATTGAGGAAAAGGAAATCTACCGTTTCCTGCACAACCTGAAAGGAACAGCGGGAACGGTAGGTTTGGACAAGGTAGAGAAGTTCTCAGGGAGTACGCTGCTCTATTTCTCGGAGGATAACAATAGAAGCTTTACAGAGGCGGAGTGGGGGGATTATTTATACCCTTTACTGGAATTGTTCGAGGAGCCTGAGACCGGAGCGCTGCCTTCACCGGAACCCGGTACAATACGGCAGCCTGGAGACAAAGGCCAGCAATATGAAATCCTGATTATTGATGACGATGTGGAGCTGGTAGCTTATCTGAGGGAAGTGCTTGAGAAGCAGTCCTATTATGTAAGCGTCGCGTTATCTGCGGAACGGGGCCTCAGGCTTTTTTACGAGAATAAGCCAGATCTGCTGCTGCTGGATATTGTGCTGCCTGACCAAAGCGGGATTGATGTGCTTCAGCAAATCATCGGCAAGGCAAAGAAGGAACGGATTCCGATCCTGATTATTAGCGGCGAACACTCCAATGGGATCCGGAAGTATGCCTATTCGCTGGGCGTAATGGATTATATAACCAAACCTTTAGATATGGAATTATTTACGGTGCTGATCAAGAACCGGTTTGAACTGAAACGGGAATGGCAGGAATCCATCATTGTGGATGAGCTGACCGGAGCATTTAACCGCAAATATTTTAATCAGACGATGAAGAAGCTGTTTTCTGACTTTAAACGGACAGAACGTACCTTTACCCTTGCGCTGATGGATCTGGATTATTTTAAACAGGTTAATGATACTTACGGCCATCTGCTCGGGGACGAGGTGCTGCAGACCTTTGCCAAGGTGGTTAAGCAATCTATCCGTATGGAGGACACATTCTGTCGTTACGGGGGGGAAGAATTCGCCCTGTTCATGCCCAATACGGATGCGTTATCTGCCATGCTTGTCATTGAACGGATCCAGCAGAATTTTGCGGAAAATCATTTTTTGGCCAAAAAGGAGAACTTTAAGGTCACCTTCTCCTGCGGAATTTCCGAGATAAAAGATCATCACCAGAATGCCGATAAACTAATAGAGGAAGCGGATAAGGCGCTCTATACCAGCAAACATGCCGGAAGAAACCAGACTACCATATACACGGAGCGGTTAATGAACGGTAAGGCGCTTTCTGTGCTTAATGTGATCATTGTAGACGATGATGCGCTGATCCGCAGAATGGTGACCAACCATTTTACAAGCTGGGAACCAGGCTTCAGCAGTGAACTCAGAATCAAAAGCTATTCCAAAGGACCGGATTTTCTGCAGTCGGACTGGTATTCTCCCGATGAGAAATTCATTATTCTGCTTGATGGAATTATGCCTGAAATGGATGGTCTGGAGGTTCTTGAACGGATTCGCGCCAGCCATCCCGGTGCCAATGTGCTCGTAATTATGCTGACCGGACGCAACGACCAGCGGGACATTATACACGCATTGCAGATGGGGGCAGACGATTATGTCATCAAGCCGTTCCATTTGCCGGAGCTGCTGGCAAGAATCGAACGGCTGGCTAACAGATTATTATTCTAAAGGAACGCCGGTTACCGGGTAACAAGAAAGGTGATGTAATGATGCAAAAGGTACTAGTGGTAGACGACGAGGAAGTGCTGCGCATGCTGATTGAGGATACGCTGGAGGATCTGGAGGATGTGGAAATTCATAAGGCTGAGAACGGTGCGGAGGGTCTTGCGAAGCTGTCGGATGACCGTTATGATCTGGTGATTCTGGATTATATGATGCCGGAAATGACCGGAGTAGAGGTTCTTGGCGCGCTGGATGAGCAAGTGAAGAGCTCGACCCCCATTTTAATGCTGACAGCCAAAGCGCAGGATGCGGACCGGAACAGGGCCAAAGAAGCAGGAGCCCGTTATTTCATGCCAAAACCTTTTAGTCCGATGGAGCTTCTGCAGATTGTGGAGGGCATTCTCGGTGAAAACAACAAAACTGTCTAATATGAGCATCAGGAAGAGATATTTCCGCATTGTTTCGGGTTTATTTGTATTGATCGTGCTGACGGGCATCGCCTTATTTGTCTATATCAACCATCAGCAGCAGAAGATCAGTGCGGAGCGCGAGGTATTGGAGCACAAGGCGGATACTGTAAGCGAACTGGCCTCCACACTGAATGATGTGTTCTTTCGGGTAAGGGGATATACGCTGCTCAAAAGTGAAAATGAGCTGAATCTGGCCTATACGGCGCTGCAGGAGCTTAATCTTGTACTGGATGCCTATTCGAAACTTAAATTGTCACCGGAAGAAGCGCAGTTTAATGACGATCTGAAGGCATTTAGTGTACAGTTCGAGAACGTTACCCTGCCTCAGGCCATTGCTCTGGCAGAGCAGGATAATTATCCGGGGCTGCGGGCATTGAGCCAGGATGGTAACACGCAGGCTGTCAATGATTTTCTTGCCTATACGAAGGGATATAAGGAACGTGCGGACAATTTACTGAACCAGCTGACAGAGGATTCTATCCGGCGGGCCAATACTTTTATACTGGTCGCTTTTGTTTTGAGTGCTATTTTGATGCTTATAATGACGGTTGTCATTTGGGGAATTCTGAAGGTGATCGTTAACCCGATCGTCAGCCTGGAGGAGGCGGCCAATTCGCTTGCCGCAGGCGGTCCGGTTCTGCTGGGTAAGCTCCACAGGCAGGATGAGATCGGCCGTCTGTATGAGGCTTTCCTTAATATGGCGAGAAGTATTCAGGACAAAGAGGAAGAGCTGACGATGCAGAATGAGGAGCTGCATGCCCAGCAGGACGAGCTGCATGATCAGCAGTTCAAGCTGGAGCGCTCTTTGAACGAAATCCGCAGTATGATGAAGGCGCTGGATCATTCTGCCGCTGTTGCTATTTTGTCACCGGCAGGTGTGTTCACTTATGCCAATGATAATCTGAGTGACTATACGGGGTACAAGAATTCAGAAATTATCGGGTCTACTTATCAATTTTTTGAGATGCATACTCTTACCGGCGTTGAATTGAAGCAGCTTATTCTTAAATTGAATACAGGCAGCGTCTGGAGTGACGAGCTTCAAATCGTGTCCAAGACCGGAGCGGCTGTCTGGGTGCATATGACGGTAATGCCGTACCTCAATGATGAGGGCAGCATCTATCAGTATATTATGATCGCCAACAACATCACCACCATGAAAACTGCGCAGCAGGAGCTGGCAGATACACTGAAAAAAACTGAGTTGACCAAGACGATGCTGGAGCGGAGCAACCAGCTGAACCATGATATTACCTATACCCTCGACAAACAGGAGTTTGCCGATAAGTTCCTGGAATTTATGAACCGGCAGTATGCTTTTGATTCCAGTATGTTCCTGCTGGTGAAAGATGGGATTACCGCTGTAAAAGGGGTTCCCCAGGGGATTGTGGATAGGTATATCAATAATGAAAGCAACGGAATGCTGCACCGTATGCAAACGGATAAGTCTTATATTATCAAACGTGAATCCTCTTTGCGGGAGCGGGGAATCTCGGCTGAAGACATGACCTCATACGATTATTACACGACAGTTGTCAATGCCGACGATGAAATTCTGGCGATTTTCTGCGGCACCCGGATCGGACATCCCTTCATGGAAGAAGAAACTGGCGATATCCAGGGATTAATGAACAGGGTGGCCCTGGCCATTGAGCGTTTGTTCATGTACGAGGAGATCGAACATAACCGGACACTGAACAGGGATATTGTGAATAATGTCAACGAGGGCATCCAGTTTGTTCAAATGGACGGCAGCATGCTGCAAATGAACAGGGCGCTTAGCCAGCTGTTCAGCTACAACGATTGGATGGAAGGGGATCTCATACCCGAAGAGCGCTGGATGGAACATTTCATCCGCTGTGTGAATGAACCTGAAGAACTCCGGCAGTTCTACAGGAATGCGATGTCCGACCATTCGGTTATGTCCGGCACCATGAAATTCTCCATTAATAAGGAGGATGTGAAGCATGTTGATGTATACGCCATTCCGGTGTTCCGCCGTGATGTCCGCTTCGGAACTTTGTTTGTGCACCGCGATATTACCAGAGAATATGAGATTGACCTCATGAAATCAGAGCTGGTCAGCACGGTCAGCCATGAACTGCGGACACCGCTGTCCAGTGTACTGGGCTTCACGGAGCTGCTGCTGAACAAAACCATGAAGCCTGAAAAACAGCTGAAGTATCTGGAGACCATTCACAGGGAAGCCAAGCGGCTGACAGATCTGATCAATGATTTCCTGGATCTGCAGCGGATGGAGTCCGGTTCACAGCAGTACCATCAGGAGCCTGTCAACCTGAGCGAACTCGTCCTGGGTGTTATTGACCAGTATAAGCTGGGCAGTACCCATCACATTCTGTTTGAGGATGCAGCACAGAACGCGCTTGTGGAAGTGGATAAGGACAAAATCGTCCAGGTGATGACCAATCTGCTCAGCAACGCGATCAAGTTCTCGCCGGACAGCAATGAGGTCAAGGTTATGCTGCATAATGAAGCCGAACAGATCATTGTTGAAGTTCAGGATTACGGGCTGGGCATTCCCAAGAATCAGATCGGGGAATTGTTCCAGAAGTTCAGAAGAGTCGATAACAGTGCCTCGAAGCGGATCGGCGGAACAGGCCTGGGCCTGGCCATTTGCAAGGAAATTATCGAGAAGCAGAAAGGCACCATAGGCATCGAATCAGTGGAAGGCGAAGGCTCGACGGTGAGGTTCAGCCTTCCGGTGCTGCATTCCGCAGGTACGCGGCATGAAGAGGAGCAGCCGCAGAGGCTGAACCCCGACAAAGAAGAGAAGCCGAGCGTAATGATTGTGGAGGATGATTACAGTCTGTCCCTGCTTCTGTCGGAAGAGCTGAAAGCCAAAGGCTTCCGGGTAATTCATCATTATCATCCGCAGCAGGCGTTTGATCAGGCGGTAAAAACCCCTTTTGCAGCCATAGTTGTAGATCTGATGCTGGGTGAGGAGCTTGACGGCTGGGATCTGATCTCGATGCTCAAAAAGGATGAGCGGACGCAAAATGTACCCATTGTCATCTCATCCGCCCTGGACAAGGAAGATAAGGAACTGCTGGGCAATGTGCAGAAGTATCTGACTAAGCCTTACCCTCCGGGCGAACTTACGGGAATCCTTAAGGATATCCTGGAGATTATGCCGGGAACCGGGGAAGTGCTGTTTCCGGATAGCGGTCACCAAGCGGATGAATAATTAATTTGTGGACAAGTCCTGGATGCAGGGCTTGTTTTTTTATATGAAAAAACTTGCCTTACAGTGGACTCTAAGGTTTATAGTGGTAAAGAATGCAGACAACCTTACAGTGATGAAAGGGAGGAATTGCGGTGAAGTACAGTTATTTGGGTAAATCGGGTTTGAAGGTAAGCCAGTTATGTCTCGGAACGATGAATTTTGGTCCGGAGACTGAGGAGAAGGAAGCTTTTAGAATTATGGATGCTGCGCTGGATGCAGGCATTAACTTCTTTGATACCGCTAACGTATACGGCGGCCAGGAACGCCGCGGCTGGACAGAAGAAATTATCGGGCGCTGGTTCAAGCAGGGCGGCGGACGCCGTGAGAAGGTCGTCCTGGCCACCAAGGTTAACGGTGACATGTTCGATGAGAACGACGGTCCGAACTCCAGCAACGGCTTATCCGCCTACAAGATCAGACGTCATTTTGAGGGATCGCTGAGACGCTTGCAGACCGATCATATTGAGCTGTACCAAATGCATCATATCGACCGCAATGTGTCCTGGGATGAGCTGTGGGGCGCGTTTGAGATCCTGGTATCTCAAGGCAAAGCGGATTATATCGGCTCCAGTAACTTTGCCGGCTGGCATATTGCCCACGCCCAGGCGCAGGCAAAAGCACGCCATTTCCTGGGTTTGGTCTCCGAGCAGCATTTGTATAACCTGCTGGAACGGACACCTGAGCTGGAAGTGCTGCCGGCTTCACTGGAGCTCGGGCTGGGGGTTATCCCGTGGAGTCCGCTGGCGGGCGGACTGCTTGGGCGCAATGCGCTGGCCAAGACCGGCGTACGCAGTGCACGTTCTGCCAAGCTGGAGCAGCACCGCAGCCAGCTGGAGCAGTTCTCAGCTCTGTGCAAAGAGCTGGGCGAGCACGAGGACCAGGTGGCCTTGGCCTGGGTCCTGACCAATCCTGCGGTAACGGCGCCGATCATCGGGCCGAGAACGATCCAGCAGTTCGAGGATTCGCTGCGCGTCACCGAGATCGTGCTGGAAGAAGACACGCTGAAGAAGCTGGATGAGATTTTCCCCGGCCCGGGACGCCCGGCTCCGGAAGCTTACGCTTGGTAATGAAAGGTGAAAGGGCCTGTCCGGTGGACAGGCTTTTTTTGTTTTTGGATTGTCGGGGATGAAGGGTATAAGTAACTTTGAGTTTGGTGGGAATTGGCGGTTTGCGGGAATGAAGGGTATAAGTACCTCTGAATTTGGTGGAAGCGGGCAGTTGGCTGGAATGAAGGTTATAAGTACCTTTGAATTTGGTGGAAGTGGGTAGTTGGCGGGAATGAAGGGTATTAATACCTCTGAATGTGGCGGAAAGGGGCGGTTGGCACGAATGAAGGGTATAAGTACCTTTGAGTTTGGTGGAAGCGGGCAGTTGGCTGGGATTAAGGGAATAAGTAACTTTGAGTATGGTGGAAATGGGCGGTTGGCGGGAATGAAGGGTATAAGTACCTCTGATTTTGGCGGAAGCGGGCAGTTGGCTGGGATTAAGGGAATAAGTACCTTTGAGTTTGGTGGAAGCGGGCAGTTGGCGGGATTCAAGGGTATAAGTACCTCTGAGTACGGTGGAAGCGGGCAGTTGGGAGATATCAAGGGTATAAATACCTTTGAATGTGGCGGAAAGGGGCGGTTGGCGGGAATGAAGGGTACTAATACCTCTGAATGTGGCGGAAAGGGGCGGTTGGCGGGAATGAAGGGTATAAGTACCTTTGAATTTGGTGGAAGTGGGCAGTTGGCGGGAATGAAGGGTATAAGTACCTTTGAGTTTGTTGGAAATGGAGAATTGGCGGGAATAAGGGGATTAGACTACTTCTGAAGTCCAAGGTCAAGAAATCAACGGGAAAAGTCCCGTTGAATCGGCCGCCAGCGCGCCAAACGAAGAAATCAACGGGAAAAGTCCCGTTGAATAGTCCGCCAGCGCGCCAAACGAAGAAATCAACGGGAAAAGTCCCGTTGAATCGGCCACCAGCGCGCCAAACGAAGAAATCAACGGGAAAACTCCCGATGAATCGGCTACCAGCGCGCCAAACGATGAAATCAACGGGAAAAGTCCCGTTGAATCGGCTACCAGCGCGCCAAACGAAGAAATCAACGGGAAAACTCCCGTTGAATCAGCCGCCAGCGCGTCAAACGAAGAAATCAACGGGAAAAGTCCCGTTGATTTAGCCGCCAGCGCGTCAGGCTGCCTAACGGCACCGCCGACATGGCGGAGGGAGCTGCTATTTTCTCAAAGAAACTGCCCTAACACTCCAAGACTCACCACGCCCGCCGCTAATGAGAAACAGACGAAATCACCGTAAGCTTGCCGTCCTCGGTAATTTCAGCGTAAGCCACAGACTGCGGACTATGATAACCCAGTTTGCGCAGCTCAACAGACAGCCAGGACTCGTTATGGCCGAGGGAGTTAAGTGTCTCCATCCGGACAATTCCGTCCTCAATGATACTTTTGGGCAGTGTGAGTTCCTTATCAGGCAGCTGAAGATCACTGCGGGTCACGCCTTCGTATTGGGCTTTTTTCATAATACTGAGTGAACCGTTGGTCTCGTAGATGGCATAGGCCACCTCACTGACAGAAAAGGTATCCTTCGCCCGGAGCATCATCCGCAGCTGATCGAAGTCGAGATTGTTTTTGCGCAGCTTGCCGAGATCGATTTCACCATTGCGGATCAGGATTTCTGCTTCCCCCTCCAGCGGTTTGCGAAGGTTGCGGAATTTAAGGGTGATTTTTTCAAAAGTGTACGAAAGAACTGTCCATATCGCCAAAGTGAAGATCAGCATCCCGACTTTATGATCCGGCTCGTAAATCGTTTCCCCGACAAGGTCGCCCAGAATGACCGCAGAGATAAAGTCAAATGGAGTCAATGCGGCAATTTCCTTCTTCCCGAGCAGTCTCGTCATGGTCCATAGTCCGATAAAGCCGGCAAGCAGTTTGATAAGTATTAATCCATAATCCATGCAGCACCAGCCTCCTGTTATGCAGCTCAACATCTAAGAGTGTTTAACCATTAGATTACGGAATGTAACACGGTGAGAAGTGAACTGCACTGGAATGAAATACCGTCCGCATATAAAATCACTCTACTCAGCAATACTCCTATGCTGTTTACGGTACAGCGAGGGATTGACACCGTAATAGCTGGTGAACCTGCGCGTAAAATAATCCGGCGAACTGAAGCCAACGTTAAGCGCAATCTCCGTGATCGGCCGCAGGGTGTATTTGATCAGCTTTTCGGCTTGCTTCAGCCGGTGGTTCATCAAGGTTTCGATGATAGAGTCGCCTACCTGCTCCTTAAATAAATGGGACAGCCGGGAGGGGGACAGACATACCTGATCCGCCAGCGTCTCAATCAAGTGACTGTCCATGTAGTGTTTGGAAATAATGCCTAAGACCTCTTTTACGCGCGGATCCAGCGTCTTTTTCTGCCCGCTGCAGCTGGCGACCAGCAGAATGATTTCTTCAAGGGCGTTAAGGGTAAGCTCGTCCCGCAGCAGGGTATCTCCGCTAAGCCTGTAAGACAGAACTCTCCGGAAGGCCGCTTCGATCGCACGGGAAGACACCTCATCATCTATGTTCAGATAAAATACAGGTCCGCCGGTGTTGCCCGCAGGCAGCCAGTCCGCCCACGTCGTACGGGGGAGAAAATGTGCCCATAGGAGCTCCCACGTCTGACCTTCCTCCGTAAAGTAATCCTGCAGGGTTCCGGGCGACAAAATAGTCAGCGTGCCTGCCGTACAGCTTAGATACTCTTTGCCTCCATTGTTGAGCAGCCCTTTCCCGGATAAGGTGTATATGATCAGCCAGTCTTTAGTCCCCTCCGGACGGTAGCAGTTGTAGCCATAAGGCTGAATGTAGTGATCCGATATGAGAATTCCGGGGGGATGGGTATCCTTTTTACTCGTCAGGGGCTTAGCAGGATAAGCAGGGTTAATAGCCATATCATCAGTCCTTTTGATCATTCTCATACTTATAATTCTATAGTAGTTGATCTAAGGAGTGTGAGCAAAATGAATCCATTAATGAACAAATTACCGCGTAAACTGACGGTTACGATGTGGGATTTCTCATGGTACACCATGACGCTGCCGGGGGAGCCGTATCATGATCTGGGAGCACGTTTTGCAGAGGCGGTTGAACGGGGCTATAACACGATACGGATTTGTGCGATGCCTTTTATGCTGTTTACGGATCAGGGAAAACGTCAGGGTCCGCTGAAGTTCGGGAATCTGGGCGAAGTCGGCCAGCGTACGCGCTGGTATAACTGCGTAGGAGGCGCAGAGCTTGACGGGCATGCCCATCTGCTGGAGCTGTTCCGGCAAGCCAAGGAGCACGGCTGCTACATTATGCTGTCCTCCTGGGAATACCAGCAGAGTCCAAGCTTTCTGGCCCATCCCGAGCTGCGGGATTTGCTCGCGGCTATTCCGCCGGAACAGCGGTTCATGGCCATTGCACGTTCGCTCGACCAGCTGATCAAATTTGTAAAAGCAGAAGGATATGCCGGCCAAATCGTCTATGCCGAGCTGCATAACGAGGTTGAATTCGGCCAGCTTACTGCTGTCGGAACAGCCAAAGGGCTGGCTGATACCGATACGCCGGCGTTGGTCGAGGAGATGCAGCCATATATTGAAGAGGCAGTGGCTTTTCTGCGCGGGGAGCATCCGGATGTGCTGATGACGGCAAGCTATACGCTTAATGAAGCCTATCCAAAAGCTTATGTGGCCCGTAACCTGCAGGTAGCCCATTTCCATCTTTATATTAAAGGGGTGCTGAACGAGCTGATGGATTTGGCCGGGCTTAATAATGAGGATATCCCGTTCCCGAATCCTTTTGTCCAGTCGCTGCTGCGTGAGGATGCGCCGCCATTTTCAGCATGGACGCTGCCGGCAGGACAGGAGTGGCGGATGGAAGGCAACCCTGTCGGCATGAAGCTGATTTATTTACATGACTGGGCTGATCCGGACAAGTGGGACTTATTCCTGTACGACCGGTACAGTGATCATAAGCTGGCGATGCTTCAAAAGGCAGACTTGCGTTTTGACGAAATTCAGGACTGGGTGCGGCACTACGATATTCCGGTTGTGATCGGCGAAGGCTATGTCGGCTATACCCCGCTCCACGCGAACTTCGAGGAAGGGCCTGTAGGCAAGTTCATCGCTGAATATGCGCTGCGCAAAGGAATGCAGCTGGGCTTCTGGGGAATGACGCTGTGCTCCAACTGTGCGCCGCATCATCCGTTCTGGAACGATATTGCCTGGCAGAAAAAGTGGAATGCGTTTATTTTAAACTCTTAATTTTCATTGATTTCATTGATTGAGAAGGCCGTTCATTCTGTATTTCAGAATAGAATGGTCTTTTTGTGCCTGCAGGCAAAGATGAATCTGTACCTTGTTTTGTGCTAAGCTGAGAGGGGAATGATGTTTGAATAGAGCTCATTAAGTTGAAGGAGGCCGGATATGCTGTTTTATCTCATTTCGGTATTGGTGGTCATTGCAGACCAGACATCCAAAATACTGGTTCGGGCCCATATGCAGCTGGGCGAGACCATACATATCTGGAGTCCCTATCTGCATTTTACGTATTACGAGAACAGCGGAGCGGCTTTCAGTTCTTTTCAGGGCTATGGCAAATACTTTGCGGTTGTTGCGGCAGTGTTTGTGGCTGCGGTTTTTTATTACAGACGCAAGGGTGAGCTGAACGGTTTTCTGCTGGAAGCAGCCAGCGGGTTCCTGGTTGGCGGAGCAGTAGGGAATGCGATCGACCGCGTTATTTTTCACCAGGTGACGGATTTTCTTGTGTTCGGCGGGGACGGAGGAATTCTCAATCTGGCGGATTTGGCCATCAATGCCGGAGTCCTGCTGATTATACTCCATCTGATTACAGACAAGCTGAAGAGCATGGCGGCTAAAAGAAAAGAAAATACAGTGTAATAAGAGGGCGTTCCAAAAGTCATGCAGATGACAGCGGAGCGCCCTTAATTTATGCGGACCACCAAAAAAGGGATTAAAACGGGCGTTCGGCTCCTGACTCCAGCTGTTCCAGAGCCCACGTGCAGAACCGGATCGAGGTCTCTGTTTCCATAATCCGTTTGCTGAGCAGCAGATAGCGCCCGAAGGTTGTAGCTTCCAGCTCGCGGGCTTCGCCGCGTTCGGCGCATAAAGCCTCATTGTTTGCCAGCAGCAGGTGATATCTTTCCAGCTCGCTCTGGCAGAATTCTTTCCGCTTAAGCAGCAGGGCTTTGGCTTCGGCGGGCTTGGACAGCCACAGGCTGTACAGCTTGAAATGCAGCTCATCCCGCACTGCCGGCGGTTCCGCCGGAATCTCCACCCACTGCCGCAGCTGATCCAGTCCCTGTCCGGTAATCGTATAGATTTTTTTATCCGGTTTATCGGCCTGCTCTACCCGTTCGTGAGTGATATAACCCAACTGCTCCATAGTTACCAGCAGCGGATAGATTTGACTATGCCCGGCACGCCACAGCGGTTTGATATTCTGCGTTAATTCATAACCTGACAGGGAGCTTGCGCTCAGCAGGGTAAGAAGCCCATAAGACAGTGTATTCACTACTCTGATGCCCTCCAATCATTGTTAATCCGTTTTCATCAGGATTTCTGCCGATATGTCATGTTTGACATAATGCTTCTCCGATTATAACATTATTAAAGTCATCTCACATATGTAAAAGTAGACATATAAATATTGAGGAGGAGCTTCTATGGAAGAGAAGCAGGGCGGCAAAATTCACTTTTGGCCGATTATGATTGCTATATTCTTCGGGAATTTTGTATCTGTCCTGGCTACAACCACGATCAACATTGCTGTTCCTCTGCTCATGCATCATTTTGATACAGAGCTGCATACGATGCAGTGGATGGTAACGGGTTTTATGCTGGCGACAGGTGTAACTGCACCGCTGGCCGGATATCTTGGGGGAAGGTTCAGCTATAAAAGACTCTATTTATTCGCCTTAAGCGGCTTTACGCTGTTCTCGCTGCTGTGTGCCGTGTCCTGGAGTCCGGCCATGCTGATTGTATTCCGCATGCTGCAGGGCTCCTGCAGCGGGCTGATTATGGCTTGTACCATGACGATTATTTTCCAGGTCATGCCGGCTGAGCGCCGGCCGTTTGCTGTCAGCCTCTGGTCGCTGTCCGCTATGGTCGCTCCGGCGATCGGACCTACCTTCAGCGGCTGGATGCTGCAATATGCCGGCTGGCAGTGGCTGTTCCTGATCAATATACCCATCGGCATAACAGCCATTATTCTTACCCAATGGCTGATTCCTTACTACCGGATCAATGTGCCGAAATCTTTTGATGTTCCCGGACTGGTTACGGTTGTCCTCGGCAGCCTGTCACTGCTCACGGCGTTCAGCCAGGGGAACAGCTGGGGATGGGGCTCCTGGAAAACTGTTACGCTGATGGCGGCAGGGATAATACTGTTATTCCTGTTCGTACTGCGGGAGCTGAAGGCGGAGGTTCCGCTGCTCAATCTGCGGGTATTCCGCAACAGGCAGTTTACGGTCATGATGAGTATCTACAGCATTGTAACTGTGGCCATGTATGCCGGCACTTATCTGGCACCGCTGTTCCTGCAGACCGTGCAAGGCACGTCTACACTTAAGACAGGCCTGATCCTGCTGCCCTCATCAGTGCTGCTGGCGCTGCTGAGTCCGGTTGTAGGCAAGCTTTATCCGAGGTTCGGACCGGTGAAGCTCATTACTGCGGGTATTGTCTTCATCGGAATCGGTTTATTCATGCTCAGCAAACTTCATGTGGATGTTTCGCATAACTTTATCCTGTGGGCAATGGTGGTACGGAACCTGGGGCTAGGCCTGGCCAATGTTCCCAGCAGCACGGCGTCGATGGAGCAGATCCCGGCCGAATGGTCGGGACATGCGACCTCCATCAACAATTGGGTGCGCAACGTATTAAGCTCCTTGGCGATTGCTGTGTTTACTTCCCTGCTGTCCAGCCGGTCTGCAGTCCACTCCGGCGAACTGATTGCCTCCGGCTCAGCGGAAAGCCCCGGCACCATCAGCCAGTTATCATTTACTATGGGGGTTAACGATGTTTTTGTTGTAGCGGCTGTAATTGTGCTGCTCGGACTCCCGCTGATGCTGCTCCTGCGCCGGAAAGCAGGAAATGGGACGCGCGGGATGGGAAAAGAAGGCACTTCTATGGCAGGTTCGGCTGCAAAAAGCTGAATTTAAGTATCACATTATCTAATGCAAGTTATCATTATTTATAATGAAGCTGCTTAAATCGGGGTCTTTTACTCTGAATTAAGCGGCTTTTTGCCGTAATTTAGATATTAATAGGTTATTTAGTAATATTTAGGCTGTTGCAGCTTCATTGCCCGATTCTAATTATTGTGTTAGCCTGATTTCATGATGTTACTAGGGAAGAAGATTTCATGATTAAGGAGAGGTCGATATTGGTGCAACTACAAGTTACAAACAGTCCTTTTAACGAGAGTCAGGTGGAGCTTCTGAACCGGCTTCTGCCTACACTCACCGGGAATCAAGTGAACTGGCTCGGCGGATATCTGTCCGCACTTGCACTGCAGGGCAACGAAAGTACGGCAACGGCACCGCAGCCGGCTGCTCCGGCGTCCCAGCTCCAGCCGGAAGCTGTATCGCCGCCGGTATCCCGTGAAGTGACGGTGCTGTTCGGCTCCCAGACCGGCAACTGCCAGCGTCTGGCTGCCAGCCTGGCGCGCAAGCTGGAGGAGCAGGGCTTCCAGGTCACAGTGTCGGCGATGAACAACTTCAAGCCTAACGCTCTGAAGAAGGTGGAAAACCTGCTGCTGCTCGTCAGCACACACGGAGAAGGCGAACCGCCGGATAATGCACGCGCCTTCTATGAATTCCTGTACAGCAAACGGGCACCGCAGCTTGAATCGCTGCAATTCTCCGTACTGGGTCTTGGAGACACCTCCTATGAATTCTTCTGCCAGACGGGCAAGGATTTTGACAAGCGGCTGGAAGAGCTGGGCGGCCAGCGGCTGAGTCCGCGTGTGGATTGTGATCTTGATTATGATGAGCCGGTAGCTGAGTGGTTCCAGCAGGTAATCAGCAGTCTTAACGGCCGCCTGAATGCTCCGGCGGTTGCCGCTGCAGCCGTACAGGCGGCAGAACAAGCGGATTCACCGCAATCGGAATACTCGCGGAATCATCCGTTCATGGCTGAAGTATTAGAGAATCTGAACTTGAACGGACGCGGCTCTGACCGTGAGACCCGCCACTTGGAGCTGTCGCTTGCCGGTTCCAATCTGACCTTTGAGCCGGGGGACTCTCTGGGTGTATATCCCGAGAACCATCCGCAGCTTGTAGCAGATATCATAGCCGCTATGGGCTGGAATCCGGAAGAAACCGTTCCGCTGAACAAAAAGGGCGAAGAGGGAACGCTGCAGGAAGCACTGCTGCGCCATTATGAGATTACCGTACTGACCAAGCCGCTGATTGAGCAGGCGGCGAAGCTGTCTTCCTCTGCCGTACTGCAGGGACTGCTGCTGCCGGAACGCCAGCAGGAGCTGAAGGATTACATTCAGGGCCGGGACTTGCTGGATCTGATACGGGATTTCGCGCCATGGGAAGTGCCGGCCGGCAGCTTTGTAAGTATTCTCCGCAAGCTGCCTGCAAGACTGTATTCGATTTCGAGCAGCTGCAGGGCCAATCCCGAAGAAGTTCATTTTACCGTCCGGGCGGTGCGTTACCAGTCCCATGGACGTGAACGGTATGGAGTATGCTCGGTTCACTGCGCTGAACGTGTACAGCCTGGAGATACCCTGCCGATATATATTCAGAACAACCCGAACTTCAAGCTTCCGGTGAACCCGGATGTGCCGGTCATTATGATTGGACCGGGGACTGGCGTTGCGCCATTCAGGTCCTTCCTGGAAGAGCGGGAAGAGCAGGGGGCTGAAGGCAAGACATGGCTGTTCTACGGTGACCGTCATTTCGTGACCGACTTCCTTTACCAGACGGACTGGCAGAGAATGCTTAAGGACGGGGTGCTGACCAAGCTGGATGTTGCCTTCTCCCGGGATACGGAAGAGAAGGTATATGTGCAGCACCGGATTCTGGAGAAGAGCCGTGAACTGTATGCCTGGCTGCAGGAAGGCGCTCATGTCTATGTATGCGGGGACGAGAAGCATATGGCTCATGATGTCCACTCCGCCCTGATCACCGTGATTCAGGAGGAAGGCGGCATGAGTCCGGAAGCGGCGGCAGCCTATCTGGATCAGCTGCAGCAGGAACAGCGCTATCAGCGCGATGTATATTAAAGGGCAGGGGCCCGATGCGGGAGGAGACTAACAGCAATGGCGAATAATGAATCAGCGGTGAAGCCGATCGGCGGACCGCCAAGCGATGTGGAACATATCAAGCTGGAGAGCAATTACCTGCGGGGCGCGCTTACAGATACCCTGCGCAATCCGATTACGGGCGGTCTGCCTGAGGACGATAACCGGCTGCTGAAATTCCATGGCAGCTATATGCAGGATGACAGAGATCTGCGCAGCGAACGTGAACGCTCCAAGCTGGAGCCTGCTTATCAATTCATGCTCCGCGTAGTTGCACCTGGAGGCGTAGCTACAGCGGCTCAATGGCTGGTAATGGATGAACTGGCCCATAAATACGGCAACGGCACGCTGCGTCTGACGACAAGACAGGCGTTCCAGATGCACGGCGTGCTGAAATGGAACCTTAAGAAGACGATCAAGACCATTAACGATACACTGATGACTACACTGGCGGCCTGCGGAGACGTCAACCGCAACGTGATGAGCGGACCTAACCCGTACCAGTCGGAGGTTCATGCCGAGGTCCATGAATGGGCCCGCAAGCTCAGCGACCACTTGGCCCCGCGTACGAATGCCTATCATGAAATATGGCTCGACGGGGAGAAGGTTGTGGACAGCTCGGAAGGGGCAGTAGTAGAGCCGATCTACGGTCCTGTCTACCTGCCGCGTAAATTCAAGATCGGCCTGGCGGTACCGCCATCCAATGATGTTGATGTATTCTCCCAGGATCTTGGCTTCATTGCTATTCTGGAGAACGGCAGGCTGGCCGGCTTTAATGTAACTGTGGGCGGCGGCATGGGGATGACGCACGGGGATACCAACACTTATCCGCAGCTTGGCCGCGTAATCGGCTTCTGCACACCGGATCAGGTGATTGATGTTGCCGAGAAGACCGTTACCATCCAGCGCGATTACGGCAACCGGTCCGTACGTAAGAACGCCCGCTTCAAATATACGATCGACCGTCACGGTCTCGAATGGTTCGTCAGCGAGCTGCACCACAGACTGGGCTGGGAGCTTGAAGCTGCAAGATCCTATCATTTTGACCACAATGGTGACCGGTACGGGTGGGTGAAGGGTTTTGACGGCAAATGGAATCTGACGCTTTATATTCAGAGCGGCCGGATTCAGGATCAGGAGGGATATCCGCTGATGACAGGGCTGCGGGAGATTGCCAAGATTCATACTGGCGATTTCCGTCTGACTCCCAATCAGAACCTGATCATTGCCGGGGTGAGCAGTGCCAAGAAACGCAAGGTAACCGAGCTTGCCAGACAGTACGGGTTAACTGAAGGCGCCCATCTCAGTGCCCTGCGCCGGAGCGCAATGTCCTGTGTGGCGCTGCCTACCTGCGGTCTGGCCATGGCTGAGGCGGAACGCTATCTGCCTGCTCTGCTGGATAAGCTGGAGGTCATCATTGATGAAGCCGGCCTCCGCGATGATGAGATCGTCATCCGCATGACCGGCTGCCCTAACGGCTGTGCCAGACCGGCGCTGGGGGAAATCTCCTTTATCGGGAAATCTCCGGGCAAATACAATATGTATCTGGGAGCAGGATTTGCCGGCGACAGGCTGAACAAGCTTTACAAGGAAAATATCGGCGAGAAGGAAATTCTGGAGACGCTGGGACCGATCCTGCACCGCTACGCCAGAGAGCGCAGCACCGGGGAGCATTTCGGAGACTTCGTCATCCGCAGCGGTTATGTCAGAGCTGTTACTTCAGGTCTTAACTTTCATGATTAATTAATACAAAGAACCTGTTCTCCGTCGTTCTGCGGAGGGCAGGTTCTTTTTTTTGGAACGTTAAAATGCTTGTATAATTTGGATGGTTGTACTATAGCACAACTCTTGCAATCACATATTATATAGTATCACCATTGAAAGGAATGATAGCCGTGCCAACCTTCGACAGCGTATTGGTTACCGGTAACCAGACCATCCAGCAGGACCTGCATGTGAACGGAAACGAGACAGTACAGCAGCATTTGAATGTGAATGGCAGCGAAACGATACAGGGGGATCTGCAGGTGAATGGCAACCAGACTATCGGTAACAGTCTGTCACTTGGCAGTGACGTAGACGCCGGGGGCAGTCTCTGGTCCACGTACAGAGTCGGTTCGAGCAATCAGCCGCTGCTGCCTGGCGGTGGTGCAAGTCTGCAGCAGGTGAGATTCTATGCTGCCGGTGCAGCTTCGCAACCCGGCCTGATGCTCAAAGGTACAGACGGCCTTGACTATATCCTGTTTATTGATGTCAGCAGCGGCACGCCCAGCCTCGCGATCCAGCCCGCCTGACAGCGGGAATCTCTCAAGTTTGTTTTAAGGCTTTGAGGACCTCCTCCAGATAGCCGAACTTGTGCCTCTCATCAGGCTCCAGATAAGCGCCTTCAGCCCATTCATTCCAGGCATTGATGAACAGGAAGTCGCTTTTGTACAAGGTTCTGGCCCGTTCGATCTGTCTGCTTAAATACCAGCCGAACTTGCGCGGAGAGGCGCCGATGCAGCTTTGGCCCCGGTAGGAGAGGCGCGGGGTATTATCCCAGTTGACATAGGCACCCGGGATAATCTGTTCGCCGTTCCGGTGATGGGACCTGCTGAGGATGGACAGCCATGCCTCATCATAATCAAAGACGAGATGCTCTTGTCCGTTGAGGTTCATATAGCTCCACAGCCGTTCTGACTTACTGTGAGCAAAGGTGTAATGCGGCTCAAATTCAACGCTTGCATCAAAACCGTGCTGGCTCGGAATGGGGAATCCGCCTAATGTTCTGACCAGATAGAGTCCGTCGAGCCCGTTCTTCCGGGCCAGCCGGTTCCACAGCCGGAGCATTTCTTCACAGCGGGGAATGTTACCCGGCCGGTAAATGATAAAGACCGGCTTATTGTGAATGCGGATATACCGCTCGTCCTTAAAGGCCTTCAGCAGCTCGTAGAAGTGTAACTCCCAATCCTGCTCGTCCCCGTACTCCTGCTTAATGAGCAGCTCGTTGTCTCCTCCGTCCCATTTACGGGTCCAGGATTCATTGGCCCATGACAGGCAGAAAGGAAAATCGGGTTTTCCGGATTTCAGCATTTCTTGCAGGGGCCGCTCCAGCAGCTGCTTTCCGTTGAACCAGTAATGATAATAGCAAAAACCGTATATTCCATAAGTCTTGGCAACCTCTGCCTGCCAGTTTCTCGCCGATGCTTCGCTGAGATCATAGTAATACTGCTCGAGCGGCTCTTTTGGCTGCTGGTGACGGTTGTAGAGAGGAACGGCTTTACGGGTGTTCGTCCATTCCGTAAATCCTTCTCCCCACCACTGGTCATTTTCGGGGATGCGGTGAAATTGCGGCAGTAAAAAAGCAATGAGCTTCAACTCGTTACCTCCCAAGAACGCGGTTGACATGAAGCGTGACTATATTCAGCAGCGGGTTATTCATCCGCTAAACACGGTATGCAGAAGCTTGGCTGCCATTTGCAGAAAAGAATAGTCATAAGTGCTTTTCCAGAGTGCACGGCTGGCTGCGGCTCTTTTAGCTTCCGGATGCGTGAGATAATACTGCAGCTTTTCACTCAGCTCTGTAACCGAATGAAAGACAGCGATATCTTCACCGGGGTTCATATATTCATAATAGTTGGGGTGAGCCTCTACGAGCTGAAATCCTCCGCAGGCAGCAATATTGAACACCGTGTCCGTCGGCTGCCCCCAGTGAATTATGATTTCAGCACCATTATAAATATCCTGGATTCCGGTTTGAGGCGGAATAGGAAGAATATTGGGGAAGATCTCCCAGCCATTTCCGGCTGCATATACTTTTTTTCCTTCAAGTAACGGTCTGATCTGCAAGATATATATTTGACCAGGCAGCACATCACCAATGAGCAGAATGTCTGAGCGGCATTCTTCTTCTACATAATGAGGGGAAAACAGGCTGCGGTCAGCAGCAAAGGGAAGATACATCACCTGACGGCAGCCGGAATGCAGATAAAAGGGGAGATGTTGGGCATTCTGTGTAAACACATAATCAAACAATGCCGCGAGATGTCCAACGGAATCATTTGTAATAACGCTGTCGGACAGCCAGATTGCTTTTTTGACCGGAGAGCTGCGGATGACAGCCAGGTCAGCCTCTGAGAAAGGCTCCTCGCTGCCAACCACCAGCAGCAGATCAGGATTCAGCTGGGCAAGTGTTGTGGAAAAACCCGAAAAAGCTTTGATTGACACAAGCTCCTTGGCAAGCAGCCGCAGCTGTTCGGCAATATGCTGTTCAATCGGCCACAGCGTTTCGCCGTTCAGTGAGGATACCATAAGTATCCGCATTTTTTTATGTTCAATTTGTGTTTTGATCTGCGGGATGGTGCGGACTTCAAGCTGCTCGGTATTCATCCTGTTGATTGCGCGGATTACAGTATTGGCTATCAGCTTTCTTGATTTGGGATGCAGACGAATTGTAGTGCCGGTGGCCCGGGTCCGCAGCTTGTTCTTCTTTATCATCCAGTTGTATTCCCTCCTTACATCCCTGCTGCACTGTTTTATTTTATGAGAAAGTGGAAGGATTGCTACTGTGCAGATAAAAATTTGGATTTCCGGCGGTTTTCTTACATAATATATAAGAGCACGATAAATACAAACCCTAGAGCCATTATCATAAGTAATGTGTTCGGTACAGAAGAGGCGAAGATTATGATTATCATCAAAACGATGGAAGAGATTGAAAAAATGCGGGCAGCCGGCAAAATTCTTGCCGCATGCCACCGTGAGATTGCCGGCATGCTGAAGCCGGGCGTTACCACCTGGGAGATTGACCAGTTCGCCGAGAAATTCATTTTGGACCATGGGGCGACCCCGGAACAAAAAGGTTACCACGGTTATCCGTATGCGACCTGCGCATCAGTGAATGATGTGATCTGTCACGGCTTCCCGAAGCATGAGCCGCTTAAAGACGGGGATATCGTTACGATTGATATGGTAGTAAATCTGAACGGCTGGCTGGCAGACTCGGCCTGGTCCTACGGAATCGGAACGATCAGCGAACAGGCTTCGAAGCTGCTGGATACGACCAAAGAGGCTTTGTTCAAAGGTATTGAACAGGCGGTAGCCGGCAACCGGATCGGCGATGTAGCCCATGCTGTCCAGGTATATGCGGAGTCTAACGGCTACTCGGTCGTCCGCGATTTCATCGGGCACGGCATCGGCTCCGAAATGCATGAAGCACCGGAGGTGCCGCATTACGGCCCTGCAGGCAAAGGTCCCCGCATCAAGGAAGGCATGGTCTTTACCATTGAGCCTATGCTGAACACCGGAAGCTACCGGACCAAGGTGGATGCTGACGGGTGGACAGCCCGGACGATTGACGGCGGACTTTCGGCACAGTATGAGCACACCCTTGCGGTTACCCCTAACGGTACAATTATTTTGACGGAGCTGTAATTTCTGAAGCAGCAGACATACAGAAGAAAGCCTCTCTATCGCATTAGCGGAAGGGAGGCTTTCTTGCGGTTCAGGCGGATTAATCCGTTATATTTCGCGTGTAATATTCAATAATATCCTTGCGGCGGATAATGCCGAGAAAGACGCCGCTGCCGTCTACAACGGGGACGAAGTTCTGGTCAGCAGCAAGTGTCAGCATATCCTCCATTTGTGCATGTATTTCCACACTCTCGTTATGCACATGCCGCTGAATCTCACTGATGGTAACCTGCCGCATGTTCTCAAAGCTGAGTCCGTCGGTATTCTTCAGCTTCCAGAGGAGGTCCCCCTCAGATAAAGTTCCAACATATTTGCCCGCTTCATCAATAATAGGGATAGCCGAGTAATAGTGCTGCTCCAGCTGCTCCATCGCTTCCAGCATGGATATGGAGGTAGTAATATAGGATACCTGATCCTTAGGCAGCAAAAACGAGGATATTTCCATAGGGTAGTCTCCTTTACAATGGAATAGGTGCACAGGGCTCCTACTAATTAAAACACAGGTTATTATGTAAGCGCATTAAAAATATTTCCCGGCACAGCATACTCCTGATCAATCAAACCTGAAATTTTGCACAAAAAAAGGACATGGAAGCTTCGGCTGGAAGCATCCATGTCCTGTATGATAGTGGTTACAATGAGCAGCTGACGTTCTTAATTCCCTGTTTCGTTGCTCTCGTGGCTGAGCTGCCATTCAATACCGAATTTGTCCCTCAGGCTGCCGTAGCATTTGCTCCAGAAGGTCTCCTGCAGTTCCATGCCGACGCTGCCGCCTTCTTTGAGCTGGTGGAACCAGTTCTTCAGCTTCTCTTCATCCCCGTTCACGAGGGTTAAGCTGATATTGTTCCCCTGCACGAACTGCATACCCGGAAATACGTCCGAGAACATGACAATGCTTCCGTCAATATTCAGCTTGGCATGCATGACCAGCGCTTTGGCTTCTTCCGGAAGCGGATAGTCCGGGGTTTGCGGTGAATCGCCAAAAGTCATAATCTGCGGAGCCTCTGTTCCGAACACTTTTGCATAAAACTCTACCGCTTCCCGGCAATTCCCGTTAAAATTCAGGTACACCTCAACTGCCACATGCTTCACTCCTCGGAATATGAAATTAAGGCAAGCGTTTTACTTCCACATTGTAGCATAGCCCTGTCCATGAATAAATATTCTTGCGTCAATGCCGCTGACCGCCTGTGCCGATTATGTATTTTGACCTGCTGCGCCGTTAAGAATTCCGTCAACCCATGAATAACAGCGTTGTAAGTCCTCTTCCGAAATGAGATCGGAACGGTGCTCAAACAAAATCTTGACGCTGCTGTTCTCTGCCCGGATAATCCGCAAATACTCCTCAACGGGTGCCCAGCCCTCATTAGGACACAGTTCCGGCAGTACAGGATAGTGCCTGTGCTTCACACCTCCGTTAATCTGGACATTCGACAGATGAATCAGATAGGCATATTGGGTATACCTTCTCAGTATTGCTGCGGCATCAAAATGCGGGTCAAGCTGATCCTGCAAATAGAGCCTGGCGGTGTCCAGACACAGCTTGATCCGGGGATACCGGAGCAGTAATTGTTCCAGAAAATCATGTTCATAGATCAGTTGGCTTAAAGCGTCAAACTCAAGGACAGGTATGAACCCGTATTTGCTGCTCTGCCGGCTCAGCCAATCGAACCACTCTTCACTGCGTTCCAGCAGCTCCTCTGCGGTAATCTCATTTTCAGCAATGAATTCACGGGAGTCGCCAAATTTCCATGTCTGCCAGTTGACCCGTTCATCCAAGATCACAGGCTTTGGATAATGGAACAGGATATATTCAGGCCTTACGGCTGTTAAGTACTCTAATTCTTCCCGGATATGCTGAAAAGCACCGCTGCGTACGGCCTGATCTGTAGACAAGACAAGCGGATCACGCATTCTCGAAGCATCAGCCCGGAACGGAAAATGCACGCCAATCCGAAACCCCCGATCTTTTGCTTCCTTCATTAAAATCAGACAATCTTCATGCGCAGGGAACAGGCAGGCCTCCATTCCGTAAAATCCATCTTTGAAATCTTTGTGATATTTTTCATGATCAAAGCCGCCATATTGCCCTATCATAAACTGCTGCATTATAAAACACCCCAATTTTAAGATTTTTGATAGACAACCGGACCACGAGTTCAATATACTGAACTAAAGTCCTAAAGGCAATTTTTACCGACAATTTTGAATACGAAAAGGAAGTGCTGAGTTGGCAGATTATACGGCTTTGCTGGAAAGGCTCCTGCAGCAGGAGCAGGATTTGCAGTTCACTAAGTTCACTAACGGGACCGCGGTGCAGATTGGCAGTGCAATATTGGAAAGGGCCTCCGGACTCGGCAAGCAGATTGTAGTCGACATCCGTAAAAACGGGACGCTGCTCTTCCATGCCAAAATGGATGATACAGGCCTGGGGCATGACCGCTGGATCCAGCGCAAGATCAATGTCGTGAATCACTTTGGACACAGCTCTTATTATATGAATGTTTTATACCAATCATGGAATACAACGATTCAGGATAATGCATTTGTGGACCCTATGGAGTATGCAGCTGAAGGCGGCTGTTTTCCGCTGCTGATCCGGGATGTCGGTCCGATCGGAACCATTTCGGTCTCAGGCCTGTCCGGTGAGGAGGACCATGAGATGATTGTCAGTGTGCTGGAGCAGCTTGTGCAGTCCGGGCAGCTCCGGTAATTGACGGGCAGCAGCCAGCCGGAAGGCAGGCGCTGCCTGTTTTTTTGACCACTTAGGAAGTACATATTTGCGGGGGATATTCTGTGAGTGTTATGCAATACTCGGACATAGTAAGAATCAAGCAGGAATAACCTGGTGAATCACCGAATAATTAGCGGCGATGACCGTTGATATTGAAATTTATACCTGATAAGGAGTTAGACTAAAAGATGAAAAAGGGGCAAAAAACATTATTTTTGATTATTACCTTCGGTTTGATCTTCTTGCTGCCCTTGCTCGGCAGCCTGACCAGGTGGCAGGGCCTGCCGGCCGGATACGGGGAGTTCCCCGCGCAAAAAGTGGAAGGTGATCCCGGGTTTAATCTTTTATACTTTTCATTGGCCTGTGTAGTGGCAGTGGCGATTACGGCAGTACTTGCCTTTCCGCGCATGTTCGGTTTTAAGAAGGGGCCGCAGCCTGAAGCGCAGCGGCAGACATCTTCAGCTTCTTTTCCCGTCTGGTTCTGGTGGAGCCTGCCGGTGCTTGCCGTCAGCTGGTTCCTGATGTGGGCCCGGATCGACTGGTTCGAACCTGTCGAAAACTATACTTTTGTGCCCTTGTGGTGGTCATTTATTTTAATTTTGGACGGTTTGGTTTATAAAAGAAATAATGGAGTCTCGATCATATCCCGTAAGCCTCAGCTGATGCAGCTTTTGGCTGTCGTCTCGTGTTTCAGCTGGTTTGCTTTTGAATACCTTAATTTTTTCGTAATCGAGAACTGGTATTATCCCAATAAGGATGTCTTCTCCAATTTCGGCAACGTTTTCTGGTTTTCACTATCCTACACCACCGTGCTGCCGGCCATTGTCGAATGGTATCTGCTTCTAAAGACGTTTACGGTAATGCGGGAACGCTATAAATACGGTCCCAAATTCAATGTATCCCGAACTTTTCTGATCATCTATTACATCCTGGGTCTGATTCTGGCTTTCGGAATGGGGTATTATCCATACCTGCTGTTCTGGGTGCTGTGGGTTGCGCTTGTGCCGATGCTGTCTGCAGCCATGGCGCTTGTCGGTTATTGGACGCCGTTTACCCCCGTGAAGAACGGGGACTGGTCTAAAGTTATCCTGATCGCGCTGGCAACAGTATTGAACGGCTTCTTCTGGGAGTTCTGGAATTTCGGCAGTGAATGGTTCCATGATTCGATCCCTACCAATCCGAATTACTGGAAATACTCCGTTCCTTACCTGGACAAAATTCATATTTTTTCGGAGATGCCGATTCTGGGGTATTACGGTTACCTCTTTTTTGGCCTGAACTGCTGGATTATGTGGCTGATTGCCGCGTATGTGTTTAAATTTGACGCCGATTTTGAAATAAAGGGAGACAAACGCTAAAGGTGGAGTGGGCATGCTTGGATTCGGCAATTATCAGATACTGGAGACCATTTCAGATCATGTAATCAAATCCGTCCACAGATGCAGAGAGCTTACATCCGGCAAGACGGTGATTTTAAAAGTACTTAAATCAGATTTCGCAGGTGCTGAAGCAGTCATGCGGTTCAAACAGGAATACAGGCTGCTGGAGGAGCTCAGCCACAGTATTCCCGGCGTGATTAAGCCGCACAAGCTGGAGGAGCAGAACGGGTTCTATATTATGGAGCTGGAGGATATCGGCGGGCGATCACTTAAAGTGATTATGGCTGAAGATTCACCGGATCAGAATACCCTTTTGCAGCTGGCGGTACGGGTTATCGATATCCTTGGCGCCATCCACGAGCAGAAAGTGATCCACAAGGATATCAAGCCGTCCAATATTATCTGGAACAGGGAGCTGGATACCGTCCAGGTCATTGACTTCGACTTGGCTGTTAAGCTGTCCAAGGAGAAAACAGAATTTCAGAACAGCGGCGTGCTGGAAGGAAGCCTGCTCTATATCTCTCCCGAACAGACCGGCCGGATGAGCCGCAATATTGATTACCGAAGTGACTATTACTCTTTCGGCGTAGTAATGTATGAGATGATGACCGGGATTAAGCCTTATAACTCGCAGGAAATGCTGGAACAGATCTATTCGATCATCGCCAAAGAAGCGGCATCTCCCTATAACGTTACCGGAGGCAAAGTTTCGGTTGCCCTTTCGAATGTCATTATGAAGCTGATGGAGAAGTCTCCGGAAGACAGATACCGCAGCGCTTACGGCATCAAGGCAGATTTGAAGAGATGCCTCTCCGGAGAGGATCATTTTGAAACCGGGACAGAGGACCGGCTGAATATATTCCGTATTCCGCAAAAGCTGTACGGAAGAGATGCGGAGATTGGCAGGCTTGCAGAGGCCTTTCGCAGGAGTGTCCGCGGCAATCCGCATATTATGTTCGTCACCGGCGATGCCGGTGTAGGCAAAACCGCCCTTGTACATGAGCTGCATCCATACATAAGCCGGGAAAAGGGTATTTTTGCTGAAGGGAAATTCGATCAATATAACAAAAATATACCTTACAGCGCCATACTTCAGGCTTTCCGCAGGCTGGTGGGCCAATTACTGGAGAGCACGGACGAAGAATACAAGGAATCTGTCGCTCTTTCACTGGGCAAGGCGCTGGGCGGAAACGGCGGTCTGATCGCCGGCCTGATCCCGGAGGTGACGCATTTTATCGGCAGCCAGCCGGAGGTTGAGCGCCTGAACCCGGCGGAGGAGACGAACCGGTTTTATATTACCTTTTCCAAATTCATAGAAGGGATTACCCGCAATGAGCAGCCGCTGGTGCTGTTTCTTGACGACCTCCAGTGGGCGGATTACTCCAGTCTGCAGCTGATGGAGAGGCTGATGCTGGACAACCAGCTGCGGGGGATCTTTCTGGTCTGCTCTTACCGGTTGAACGAGATCCCGGCGGGGCATCCGCTGTTCTCGTCTGTCGCCAAAATGAGAAAAAACAGGACTGTCGGAGAGATTAACCTGAATGCACTGTCTTCCGGTGATGTGCTGGATATGATCGCTGATACCCTGTATACAACCGGAGACCAGGTGGAGCCGCTTGCGGAAGCCGTCTACAGACGGACCAAAGGCAATTCATTTTTTGTGGGTGAGATTCTGAAGGACCTGTACCGGAGCGGATATTTGTACTTCGATGACATGCAGGGCAAATGGGGCTGGCAGCTTCAGCAGATTATGAGCCTGCCGGCCAATGACAGTGTTGTGGATTTCCTGATGAGAAAAATATACAGCCTGCCTGAGGAGTTCCGCAGAATTCTCATGCTGTGCGCGGCTATCGGCAATGAATTCCATTATGGCATGCTGATGCTCATTGCAGAAGAGCCGCAGGAGGGGCTTGCCCGCTCCATCGCTGCTGCGGTGGAGGAAGAATTCGTCTATCCGCTGGATCACCGGTACGGAGGCGTTTCCGGAGTCCTTGAAGACTTGGATGCTGAAGCGCTGCAGCAGCTGGACATCAGGTTCGGGTTTGTCCATGACCGGATCCAGCAGGCCTTCTACCAGATGCTTGATGAGGCCAGAAGCAAAGAGCTGCATCTGAGAATAGGGCGTCTGATGCTCAGCAATCTGCCGCCTGAGGAGGCGGACGACAGCATTGTCGATATTGCAGCACACATGAACAAAGGGCTTATGCTTATCAGCGGCAAAGAGGAGAAAAACAGGGTGATTCTCCTGAATCTCAAGGCTGCACGCAAGGCCAAGGCCGGATTTGGTTATGATGCTGCTTTTGCGCTGCTTGATGCGGCCATATCGCTGCTTGCTGAAGACGCATGGACAGAAGATCCTCAGCATACGGTGGAAATCTATGAACTATACGCCATGTGCGGTTATTTAACGCATCATATTCAGGAGGCTGACCGTGCTTGCGAAATTCTGATCAGGCATACCAGTAATAAGGTTACCGTTGCCGGAGTATATGAACTGCAGGCTAACCACTATATGTACCTGGGCATGATGAAGGAGTCCATATCCGCCGGAAGACAGGGGCTTGCAGCAATGGGCATTGTTATTCCGGGGAAGGTAGGAATGCCGTCCGTTCTGAAGGAACTGGTGAAGATCAAGGCAGCACTCCGCGGCAAGGATATGGATAGTCTTTTTGCAGCACCTGAGATGACGGACCCTGAGATGCGTCTGATTATGCGGCTGCTGATCAACTTTATTCCGCCGGCTTTTATTTCGGGTGAAACCTCGCTGTTCGGATTTGTCGTGCTCAAGAAGATCGGGCTTACACTGACTCACGGCAATTCTCCCGAGTCAGCGCTTGCCTACATTGGTTATGCCATGCTGCTGTCCGGCTTCGGAGACACGAAGGGCGCTTTTAACTATGGAAGGCTCGGCATCCGGATTAACGACAAGTTCAACGATCTGCAGTGGAAACCTGGTGTGTATGTACTCTATACGTTGTTTGCCCATGCCTGGACCGAGCCTTGGGATACTCTGCATGACTGGTTCGGCACGTCCATGGAAGCCAGCCTGCGTTCCGGAGACCTGCTGTATCTGGCGCATTCGGCTTTTTATCTGAATCTGTGGAATCCCTCCATGGATATCCCTTCCAACCTGCAGGAGAGCAGCCGGACCATTGCAATGATTGAGAATACCAAATACAAAGAGTCACTGGCTACGGCAAAGCTTGCCCGTCAATACCTGCTGAATCTGGCCGGTGATCTTGAAGACTGTACCTCTTTTGACAGCGGGGACTTCAGTGAGAAAGTCTATCTGCGGGAGCTTGGAGAAGCCAAATATTATTCCGGTATAGTGATTTATTATATTTACAAAATGAAGCTGTTGTTTACCTACGGACGCAGCAAAGAGGCACTGGAGTATATAGACAAAGCCTACCCCATTATAGGCACGCTGGCCGGTTCTGCTTTTATTGAAGAGTTCGCCCTGTATACCTTTCTGAATCTGGCGTACAGCTACAATGAGCTCAGTCTTCCGGATAAGATCAAAGCCCGGCGGAGAATGCGCAAGGAGTACGGGCGGGTCCGCAAATGGGCGAGGCATGCCCCGCACACCTTCCGGCTGCATGAATACTTGATGAAAGCGGAGTGGGCGCGGATTTCCGGGCAGGATGATAAAGCGGGACACTATTACGACCTGGCGATCGATACCAGTGAACAGGGCAATTTTGTCAGATATAAGGCTTTGGCTAACGAGCTGGCAGCCCGGTTCTATTATGGGAAGGATTTCAAGGAATTTGCGGCGTATTTGCTGAGACAGTCGGTATACTATTATTCAGTCTGGGGCGCTAAAGGGAAAATCAAATTCCTGAACGAACGTTACCCCGAGCTTGTCCAAAAAATCAGCACCAAGGAATTTCTTCACGGCCGCACTATTACCGATTACACCGAGAGTATTGATCTGAACTCGATGATTCTAGCTTCCCAGGCCATTTCAAAGGAAATTGAGCTGAACAACCTGCTGGAAGCGCTGATGGAAATCGTGATCAAGAACGCAGGCGCGCAAAGGGGCTGTATTGTGATGACCTCCAAGGCCGGTCTGCTGGTGGAAGGTGAATACAAGCCGGACGAGGACAAAATTTCCGTGGAAGTGCATGACCACAAGCGGTATGAGAAGCTGCCGGAGTCCATATTGAAGCAGGTGGAGGAGAGCAAGGAAAGTATCATTTACAACGATGCGTTCTCCGAAACCCCTTTTGTAAACGATCCTTATATCGTGAAATACCGCCCCAAATCACTGGTCTGCATGCCGCTGATCAACCAGAACAAGACGATTGCTATTATCTATCTGGAAAATAATCTGGTGACTGGCGTATTCACCAAAGAACGGATGAAAATTATCAATCTCCTCTCCCGGGAGATGGTATTCTCGCTGGAAAATGCCAGCCTGTATTCCGAGCTGGAACGGTCTGAGGAGAAATACCGCGAGCTGGTCAATAATATGCAGGACGGAATCTTTATTGCACAGGAAGGCTTATGTGTATATGTAAATGAAGCGCTGGCCCGGATGCTCGGTTATGAAGTGGAAGAGATGATGGACCAGCCTTTTGAGAATTTTATCAGCCCAGCAGAGAGGGAAAAGGTCAGGCACTATTACCTCAGACGGCTGGACGGCAAAGCGGCGCCGAATGAATATGAGACCAGGCTGATTCATAAAGACCAGCTCCGCGAGCTTAACGTGATCCATAAGGTCACGATCATGAACTTCATGAACAAGCCGGCGGTCCAGGGAAATATCAAAGACATCACGGTCCGGAAGCAGGCCGAAGAAGAGCTGCTCCGTCATAAGGAGCACCTGGAGGAGCTGGTTGCCGAGCGGACAAGAGAGCTGGAATTCAATAACGAAGAGCTGAACAAATATATAGCGCTGATTGAGCAGATCTCCATCACGGACGAGCTGACGGGTCTCTATAACCGCAGACACTTCAACAAGCTTATTATGGAAGAGGTGGAGAAGGCCAAGCAGGAGCACAAATATTTGACCTATCTCATGCTCGATATCGACTATTTCAAAAAATACAATGATAATTACGGACATTACGAAGGCGATAATGTACTGAGGCAAGTGGGCTATGTGCTCCAGCAGCAGGCCGGGCGGGCAGACGGTTATGCCTTCCGGCTTGGCGGCGAAGAGTTCGGAATTATTGTTCCCGGCTTCACCCCGGGGCAGTCCCGCGAGTTTGCCGAGAGCATCAGAAGAAGCGTTACGGATTTGCGGATCAGGCACGAGATGAGCCCGAACCATGAGATGATTACCGTCTCCATAGGTGTGGCTGTGGCCAAGATGGATAACCTCGGTGAAGAGGATATTTACAACCTTGCTGACGATGCGCTGTACGAGTCGAAGGCCAAGGGCAGAAACAGTGTGACTGTATTTGAAAAAACGTAGAGGTTAACGGGTAACATCCCCAATCCCTCCGTAACGATTCCCCGGGCGATTCGGCTGACGATCCTGCTCCTGGTAGGCCTGTACATCGCTGCAATGGCCGCCCTGTTCCTGCTGATGCCGGCAGCAAGTGTTTCCGAGAGTGTCAGCCCGTTTGTATCGGCTTTAAGTCTGTATGGCCTTGGCTGGACCGGCACAGTGATGAACATTGTTCTGGTATCGGCAATACTGTCGACCATGCTGGCGTCGGTGTTCGGGCTGGGACGGATGCTCCGCTCACTGGCGGAGGAAGGCCATACCCCTGCCTGGATGCGGGACCGTACGGATATTCCATACCGCGGAATTCTTGTCTCAGGCGGAGCGATGCTTGCCGGACTGTAGCTGGGGATGCTGCTGCCGCAGGGAGTCTATCTGTTCCTGGTCAGCTCCGGAGGTTTTTCCCTGCTGTTCTCTTATTTAATGATTATGGCCAGCCACTACCGGTTGCGGAGACGTAATAAAGGCCCGCTGACCGCAGAACACGGATTAAAAGGTTATCCCTATACCTCATGGACCGCGATCATTGCCCTAGTGGCCATACTTGCCAGTATGCCGCTGATTCCCGGACAGGGAGGAGGACTGGCTGCCGGGGTGATGTTTGTCGTATTTTTCGCGGCAGTCTATGCAGCCGGCCGGCTGCGGCAAAGGGTGAAGGTGACAGGCAACCCCCGGTTGATTCCGGCAGGCAGAGCACAGATGGAGGCTGGAGAAGAGCTGGGGCAGAACCGCGACAAGAGTGAGTTTAAGGATTAAACAACCCTGAATTTTCCTTAGCATAAGCAAAAACCGCCCGTGATCCTTCACGGGCGGTTTGTTCAGGTTGATCAGTATTCGTTGAACATCGCGGCAATTTCTTCGTATCCGGTAGTCTGCGTCAGAGCCAGTGACAGCAGGATTCTTGCCTTCTGCGGTACCAGGCTGTTGCACGGGATCGAATTGGCCGAGAGGTCAATATACGAATCCTTGAGCGTGATTCCGCTTGAAATGCGCGAGCAGCGGACGACCGGGATATTGTTGTTCTTCAGCTCACCGACCTTGTCGATCCAGGGTTTGCTGTAAATCCCGCCGCCGGCTCCGGCAATGACGATGCCTTTGGAGATGGTAGCGAGATACTCCAGAATGCCGGGATCGGCATCGACATGGAAATAGGCCACAGACACCTCGGGGAGCTCTTTTAGGGCGGAAACGTCGAACTGGGCAGCAGTGGTATGCTTTTTCAGGGAACGGGTGTAGAAGAAAGCCTGGCTGTCCCGCATGTAGCCGAGACATCCAAAATCCCGTTCGTCAAAAGCATTGGCTTTGAACGTATTCACCTTCTGGACATCCCGTCCGCTGTAGATCCCTTCCGCAAAGACAACCATAACCCCTTGTCCCACAGCTTCCGGGTTAGCAGCCAGGGCAACCGACTGGTACAGGTTCAGCGGGCCGTCAGGACTGATTGCTGTCGCAGGCCGCATCGAGCCGGTAATAATTACGGGCTTGTCCGTTTTGACGACGAGATTCAGGAAATAGGAGGTTTCATCCAGCGTGTCGGTTCCGTGAGTAATCACAAAGCCGTGGACATCCTCGCGCAGGGCCAGGGTATTAATTAACGACGCCAGCGTAAGCCAGTGTTCACTGGTGATGTCGGCGCTGCACAGGTTGCTTACCTGTATTCCGGTACAGTTGGCAATCCGCTCGAGGTGGGGCACGCTGTCCAGCAGCTCCTGGATCGGCAGGGCGCCGGGCTCGTAATTCAAGGTTTTATGTGCTTCCCCGCTGCCTGCGATGGTACCGCCAGTGGCGAGTATGACCACATTTTTCAGGCTGGGGTTATAGAAAGAAGAAGCTTTAAAATTCACTTCCGGAGCTGGATTCATCATGTCGTTGTTCCTTTCGGTCTTATCTGTGTACATAGTGTATCATATAGTACGAAGGCAGGTTTCTGCAAAAGGGAAATTTGCGGCTGCGGCGAAGTAGAATAAATATCCATTTTCATTACGAAAAGAGGGGGATGAAAAATGCTGGAGCTGGAAAGTAAAGATTATAGCGTCGCGTTAAGGCTGCTAAGACAAGTGAAAATAAACACACTGTTTGCAGAAGCCGTGCTTGCAGGGAGTATTTCCGGTAAGTTGTATACAGATAGTGTGGTGAATCCCCGGGCTTTTTATGTAGCACATCCCTACGGAATGTCCTTGCTGTACGGGAACACAGATAACGAAACGTTTATTGAGGAACTGCGCGCTTACATCATGAACACAAATGGCGCCAGGTCCGGTGCCGAATGGCTGCAGGCTGACCCGGCGTCTGGATGGAGCGGCATAATCGATGGCATCCTAGCGGATCACAAGGGGGATATCCGTAAAGATACAAGAGTCAACTTCAGCTTCAACCGTGATGCTTACCTGGCAGCGAAGGCTCATTATCCCCGCTTTAGCGGGAGCATTGTCCGTACTTCCAAGGAGCAGTTTTTGACTCAGGCAGGTACTGTAGTTCCCCGTTATTTCTGGAGAGACGCCGGCCATTTTGCGGAAAAGGGGGTCGGATTTACTTTACTGCAGGATGGGACTGATGCTGCCACGGCATTTGCGGCTTATATTACAAAACATCAGCTGGAGATAGGTATTGAGACCTTTGAAGGCTACCGCGGCAGAGGTTATGCGCTGCTCGCAGCTTCCCGGCTAATCGGTTACTGTCTGGATCAGGGCTTGGAACCGGTCTGGGCCTGCCGTCTGGAGAACCAGGGATCTTACCGGCTGGCACAGAAGCTGGGGTTTGAACCTGTGCTGACGCTGCCCTATTACCGGCTGGCTGAATGACGATGGAGGCTGCTTTTGGGCAGATTGATGCTGTTGGGAGTTAACGGGGAGATCCCTGCGGGGGAGCAGTCATTTGTAATTAGAACGGATGCTGCCGGTTATTTGTAAGGGAGATGGATTTTGGTTTTATTGGATTTCCTCCACCATATATGGTCATTTTTTAGAATTTGTGAGCTTTAGTTGGAAATAATCCGGTTACTTCGGCAGAGGCATGCAATTTTAGGTTGGTTCAGTATATTTAAGCGGAGTTTTTCCAGTATGTTTCGTAAGATAGGCAGTTACCGTAAAATTAGATGGAGAATTTCTATTTAGCTTGATCTGCTTCATTTTCTGGAATATGAAATCATCAGTTTTAATCCTCCTGGTTGGCCGAAAAGAAACACTGAATTTTAAGTTCAATCCAATTGTATATATCAGGGATACCTCCGGGTATTCCTTTTTTGTTGCTTAAACGAAAGATAATGATTATCATTATCATAAAACGGGTGCGTAATTAATCGGCAGCTAAAGGATAATATGCCTTAATGTTCGCCGGAATCAAAGGGAGGAGCTATCCGGTGGTGCGCTTACAAGTGCTAGACAGTCTAAAGCTGGAAAAGGAAATACCGTCCTGCCGGCCCGAACGGGCAGATCTGGCAGAAATCCGCGCTTACATGGCCCGGCATTATCATGAACCGCTAACCATCGGGCAGCTGGCCGGAATGGCGGGGCTTAAGCCCAAGTATTTTGGTGATCTGTTCAAAAAAACGTATGGTCAAAGTGCGATGGATTACCTGACGGATTTGCGGATGAGCAGAGCCAAGCAGTATCTTCAGGAGTCGGATTATCTGCTGCGGGAAATCGCCGAGAGGGTTGGATACAGCGATGAATTCTACTTCAGCCGCAAGTTCAAAAAAGAGTTCGGAATGCCGCCCACCGCTTTCGTTAGACAACAGAAACGGCGGATTGCCGTTACCTCTGCAGCCGGAACCGGGCAACTGCTGGCACTGGATATCATACCGGCAGCAGCACCGCTGGACTCCAAATGGACGTTCTTTTACTATAATCAATATTATGCTGAGATCGGGACTCATCTGAGGGTGGATCTGATGGACCAGGCGACGGAGATGGACAAGCTGATCCGTTCCCGGCCAGATGCCATTATCGGTCATGAAGCCTTGTCTGCAGAATGGCGTGAGTCCTTGTGCAGGAACGTGCAGACTCTGTTCATTCCGGAGGAGCAGGACCGCTGGGATATACAGCTGTACGAAATTGCTGTGTTTTTTGGCCGGAAACGGCAATATAACGAATGGATGCAGAAACATAAACGGAAAGCGGAGATGGTAAAACGGGAATTGGCAGCAGAAGTGGGGGATGACACCTGCCTGGTGCTGCGCTTTAGCCGCAATCAGCTGTATCTGTACTCCAACAGGGGGATCAGGGATACACTGTTTGGTGAGCTGGGACTGCAACCCGCTTATGCGCAGAATGGCATGCTGTACAATGAGCCTGTGACTTTAGATGAAATTCAGCGTATGAACCCGCAAAGGCTGATGATGATCATCTGCCCCGATTCAGTAACCCGGATGCACTGGCTGTCACTGCAGCATAGCGGAAGCTGGCGTTCTCTTGATGCTGTCATGAACAACGAGATGTATCAGCTGCCTTCAGATCCCTGGTTCGAGTATTCCGCCACCGCGATCGACCGGATGCTGGAAGAGATCCTGCTGATGTTTACAGGAAAATGTCCAGGTCCGCAGCAGGATGAAGTCCATGGTTAGAGGGGAAGAGATCCTTTATAATCTCCAATATTGAGAACGATTATCAATAAGGGGGATTTACATGATGCCACATCAATTACCATCTTCAAAAATACGGAAGCCGTGGCTTCCGGTAATTTTATGCCTGCTGCTTGTTGTGACACTGCTTGCCGGGTGCGGTTCAGACACTGCCGGGGACGGTGACAGTGCTGCGGCAGTGCAATCTGGCGCACAGGCAGCTCCCGCAGCGGAAGCTGAAGTATCGTCTGAAGCTTCTGCAGAACCGGAAGCGGTGCCTGCTGACCAAGCTGTATATCCGCTGACGGTTAAGGACGAGCTGGGTCATGAAGTTACAATTCCGGCTGCGCCGGAGCGGATTTTTGCACCATTCATGGAAGATTCGCTGGTGGTACTCGGCGTGAAGCCGGTGGGCCAATGGTCGAACAAAGGAAAAGGCCAGGAATATCTGCAGGATGAGCTTGGAGATGTTCCGCTCGTGGATTTCACCAGCGGACTGCCTTCACCGGAGGTAGTCATGGATATGAAGCCTGACCTGATCATTCTGCACAATGCCTTTTACGCCGAGAATGGCGTCTACGAGCAATACTCCAAAATTGCCCCTACCTATGTGTTCAAGCAGGCTGCGGGTGATCTCGATCATTCGGTAACCGTGCTCGGAGAATTGCTGGGCGAACAGAAGGCAGCTGCCAAAGGACTGGAGGAATACCGCAGCAAGGTTGATTCGGCCAAGGCGGAGCTTGCTCCGCATGTTAAAGATAAAAAGGCGCTGGTCATCCGTTTTAACTCCAGAGGCATGTTCCTGATGGGCAGCGTTTATAGCGGATTTGTGCTGGCGGAGGAGCTTGGCATTGTCCAGAGCAGTCTGGTTGCCGGCGAGAACAGTGTGGATCTGTCGCTGGAGCTGCTGCCGCAGATTGATGCGGATTATATCTTCCTGACTAATGATTCCGCGAACAGCGGAGAGACCTTTTATAAAGAACTCACGGACAGTGTAATCTGGAAGAGTATCCCGGCCGTCCAGGCAGGCCATGTATATGATGTGAACGATCATTACTGGCTCGGTGGAGGGCTGGTAGCCTATAGCAAAGTCATAGACGACGTGTTGGAGATCATAACGCCATGAATAAGCTGCTGGAACTAAGTTATCCGCATCTGGGCTGCGAAGAATACACTATTTATGCCGGTGAACGCCGGCTGGAATACCGGATTCTTATTTCTCATCCCTATGGTGAAGCCCCGCCGGAAGGATATCCCGTAGTATACGCACTGGACGGACACGCTGTATTTCATACCCTGGCGGAAACTGCACGCCTGCAGACCCGCAAGCCGCACGGCTTCGATCCTGTGGTCATAGTAGCGATAGGCTATCCTTCCGGAGAACCTTTTGATATGACCCGCCGCTGTTATGACTTCACGATACCTGCCGATGTGGAGACGCTGCCCAAGCGCCCGGATGACAGCGGATGGCCGGAGCATGGCGGTGCCGACAGCTTCCTGGACATCCTGCAGAACGAGATTATGCCGATGATCTCCGCCTTGTTCCCGGTGGACAAAAAGCGCCAGGCGCTGTTCGGCCATTCACTCGGCGGCCTCCTTGTGCTGCATGCGCTGTTCACCCGGCCGGACCTGGTTACCCATTTTGCCGCCGGCAGCCCATCCGTCTGGTGGGGGGACTATGCCGTGCTTGCGGAGCTGGAGCAATTCACTGCCGCTTATCCGGAGTTGAACCTGCAGCGCCGTCTGTTGATTACCATCGGTGCCGAGGAGCTGGATCACATGGTCGAAGATGCGGATAAGCTCCCGGCTCAGCTGGCGCAGCTGGCAGGCTCGGGACTGGAAGTCCATCTGGCCAAATTTCCGGAGGAGGGGCATGTCAGTGTGCTGCCCGCGGCTTTGAGCCGGCTGCTGAAGTTTGCGCTGCAGGTGTAGTCAGGAAGTTTAAACTTTACGGAGGGCCAAATGTAGACGAAAAACCGGGTACAATGCGCCACTGTGGCCGGTAATGTGCCAAATGTACATGAAAAACTGAGTACAATGCGCCACTGTGGCCGGTGATGTGAAATGTACACGAAAAACTGGGTACAATGCGCCACCGTGGCTGCTGATGTGCCAAATGTACACGAAAAACCGAGTACAATGCGCCACCGTGGCCGGTGATCTGCCAAATGTACACGAAAAACCGGGTACAATGCGCCACTGTGGCGGGTGAAGGGCCAAATGTACACGAAAAACCGGGTACAATGCGCCACGTGCGACTGATGGGCCAAATGTACACGAAAAACTGAGTACAATGCGCCACTGTGCCCGGTGATGTGCCAAATGTACACGAAAAACTGAGTACAATGCGCCACAGTGGCGGCTGATGTGCCAAATGTACACGAAAAACTGGGTACAATGCGCCCCTGGTCGGGTGAAGGGCCAAATGTACATGAAAAACTGGGTACAATGCGCCACTGTGGCCGGTGATGTGAAATGTACACGAAAAACTGGGTACAATGCGCCACCGTGGCTGCTGATGTGCCAAATGTACACGAAAAACCGAGTACAATGCGCCACCGTGGCCGGTGATCTGCCAAATGTACACGAAAAACCGGGTACTATGCGCCACTGTGGCGGGTGAAGGGCCAAATGTACACGAAAAACCGGGTACAATGCGCCACTGTGGCGGGTGAAGGGCCAAATGTACACGAAAAACCGGGTACAATGCGCCACTGTGGCGGGTGAAGGGCCAAATGTACACGAAAAACCGGGTACAATGCGCCACGTGCGACTGATGGGCCAAATGTACACGAAAAACTGAGTACAATGCGCCACTGTGCCCGGTGATGTGCCAAATGTACACGAAAAACTGAGTACAATGCGCCACAGTGGCGGCTGATGTGCCAAATGTACACGAAAAACTGAGTACAATGCGCCCCTGGTCGGGTGAAGGGCCAAATGTACATGAAAAACTGGGTACAATGCGCCACTGTGGCCGGTGATGTGAAATGTATACGAAAAACCGAGTACAATGCGCCACTGTGGCCGGTAATGTGCCAAATGTACACGAAAAACCGAGTACAATGCGCCACCGTGGTCGGTGATCTGCCAAATGTACACGAAAAACCGAGTACTATGCGCCACTGTGGCGGGTGAAGGGCCAAATGTACACGAAAAACCGGGTACAATGCGCCACTGTGGCGGGTGAAGGGCCAAATGTACACGAAAAACCGGGTACAATGCGCCACTGTGGCGGTATAAGGCCATTATTCCCGCCTATTATACTAAAAGCTACATCCGCTGCCGCAGCCCGGCAGCGGATTTTTCTGTGTAAATAGACGTACAGGCGCTTCCCATATGGTTAATTAAAGAGTTAAAGAGCATGATTGTCTGTTAGACTATATGGTAAAATTATCTTATTAACTTTAGGGGTGAACAAACAATGTCCGATGATCTAGACGAGCTGTCAGCAAAAAGACGCAATAAACTAAAACTCATTCAATTCAGCAAAGAAGATGAGGCCCTTATCGAGTCGGATAAACCCAAGGAGACTTTTGCGGATGTAGGCGGCCTCGAAGATGTGAAGAAAAAAATCAGAATGAATTTTATTCTGCCCCTGCAGCAGCCGGAGCTGTTCGCTGCGTACGGCAGGGAAGCAGGAGGCAGTCTCCTGCTGTTTGGTCCTCCGGACTGCGGCAAAACCTTTCTGGCCCGTGCGGTTGCCGGGGAGATTGAGGCCAATTTCCTGCATATTGAACTGCAGGCCATTCTGGCCATGTATGTCGGGCAGAGTGAGAACAACCTGCATAATATCTTTGAAAAAGCGAGAGAGAACAAGCCGTGTGTCATCTTCATTGATGAGCTGGATGCCATGGGCGGCAGCCGCCATCAGATGCGCCAGCATCATGACCGGATGCTGGTCAACCAGCTGCTGCTGGAGCTCGACGGCCTGCAGGCGCAGAACGATAATGTATTCGTCATCGGTGCGACCAACACGCCATGGTATCTGGACTCTGCGCTGCGCCGGCCGGGGCGTTTCAATCATCTTGTGTTTGTACCGCCGCCGGAAGAGGCTGAACGCCAGAGTATTCTTGGACTGAAGCTGGCAGGCAAGCCTGCCGCAGGCCTCAATCTGGCCAAAATCGCTGCAGACACCAAGCTGTTCTCCGGTGCAGATCTGGAGCAGGTCGTCAGCGATGCAGTCGAGGCTGCCATGGAACGCACCTTTGAAACAGGCGAAATTCAGCCGATTACGAACGAAGATCTGAAGAAGGCTGCCAAATCACGGAAAGCGACTACACTGGACTGGTTCTCGACAGCGAGAAATTATGCGACTTTCAGTGATGTCAACAAGGATTATCAGATTGTACTGGATTATATCAAGAAGCATGGAATAAAGTAGCGGCTACAGGAGCAGGAGGTCTAGGCCAGTGGAAAATGAATTCAGGGAGCGGACGCTGACTGCAGTGCAGCAGCTGATGAATATGAAGCGGTATAAGGAGGCGCTGGCTGAAGCCGAGCAGGTGCTGCGGGAGTCGCCGGAGGATCCGGATATTTTTGCGCTGATTGCTCATATTTATAGTCTGCTGGACGACCATGAGAAGGCCTTATACTGGGCGCAGGAAGCGCTGAGCCGGGAGCCGGAGCAGGAGGTAGCCTGGTTTGTCCGTGTCAACATCTACTATGAGACCGAGAATCAGAAGGCGCTGAATGAAGCGCTGCAGGAAGCGATGCGGATTGATCCCTATGAACCTCATTACTATTATCTCAAAGCAAACGTGCTGAACAAGAAAGGGAAATATAAGGAGTCCCGGGAACAGCTGCTGCAGGCGCTGGAGCTCAGGCCGGAAAACCCGCTGTATTTGGCGACACTGAGCTACACGGAGGCGCTGCTGGGCAACCTTGAAGAGTCGGCAAGACTGGACCGCATTGCGATCCGATATGATGCTGAAATGCCGTATGTGCTGCTGTATCTGGCATGGGCGGCGGGACAGCGCGGAGATTATGAGCTTAAAGAAACTTATATGAAAAATGCGGTCAGGCTCAGTCCTGACGACAAGCAGATGCAGGATGAGTTCCTGGAGGCGCTGCAGGAGCGGAACAGGCTGTTCCGTATCTTTTTATGGCCGGGCCGGATGTTCCGCAGGATGAAACGCTGGCAGATCCTGGTGGGCTGGTTTGCTGTATGGCTGCTGTTCAGGCCGTTAGTTATTGTATTTATTGTGCTCTATGTCTTAATGCACTGGATCACTAAAGGAATCGTGCATGTTCAGGTATTCGGCTGGCGTCGCAGGGGTTCCTGACGATAAAGGAGCTGCTTCATGTGCAAGGAATCATTCAATACTATGAGGAATATGATGAGGCTGCCCGGCTTACGACCGATCGCCAGAAGTGACCCGGACTGCTTCTGGACAGATGCTTATTTTCATACTCCGGATGAGATTGAGGCATTGTTTGGACGCTTTGATGCCGACAAGCTGGAGCACGCTTCTGCTGACGTATAGGCAGACTTATGGCCGGTACCATCAACAACCTGACAACTGAGCAATTTGAATTGTGGAAGTCGTATCATCTGCGGACCTGCAGCGAGCCTTCGGCGCTCGGACTCAGCAATCATGGCCTGTACCTAGGCCGTAAGCGGATATAAAGATCTTTTGTCCCCGTTACCAGTGGATTTAATCCATAGGCAGCGGGGATTTTCTGTGTTAAAAGAAGAATATAAAATGTTTTAAAATTCCAAAAATAAGCTATTCAAAAATGATCGAATAATGTCGAAATATATCTAAGCTGTCTGCCGGATCTGCAAGGGAGTGTTGTAGCAGGGGGAGTCTGGCGTGACGCACATCATAGCATCCCAGGGGGAGTATGTCATGAAATGGTATGGCAATTTGAAAACAGCAACTAAGATAATCTCCGCGTTTTTAGTTGTGGCAGCAGTACTGGCGGGCCTTGGAGTTTATTCCATATTCACGCTGCGGGGTATGAATGACAACATGGATGAAATGTACGACAACAATCTTACTTCGGTAAAAGAATTGTCGGCAGCACAGATTAATTTTCAGACCATGAGCGTTCTGGTGCGTGACATGAGCGCAGAGAACGTTCCTGCAGAAGTGGCAAAGATTAAAGAAAACATCGGCAAAGTCCGCGAGAACATCGGCCAAAAGGTAAATAACTACCGTCCGCTCGCTTCAACAACAGAGGAGCAGGAGCTGCTGAAAGCCTTCGATACGGAATTCGCTGCCTATCTGGAGGTTTTTGATCAGAGCCTGACTCTGGCCGAGACGGATGATCTTATAGCTTTTAATGACTTCTATAAAACGGCTCTTAAGCAGCAGGCGGATCAAAGCAGCGGCCTTTTAGGCGAACTGATCGACGTCAATACCAGCCTGGCGGATAAAACAAACGATGGGGCAAAAGAAACGTATACCACATCGCTTGCCATCACCGTCTCCATTGTTATCATAGCGATTCTTTTCAGCATTCTGGTCGGTTATCTCATCGCCCGTTCGATTGCACGTCCGCTCACGCAGATGCTGGGACTGGCGACTGAGGTGGCTGGCGGCAATCTGACGCTGAAATCGGATGTTACGTCCAAGGACGAAGTAGGCCAGCTGGCCGCTGCGCTGAACCGGATGGTAGACAACTTAAGAGAGCTGATCAACGGGATTGTAATGAACTCGCAAAGCGTAGCTGCCTCTTCCGAGCAAATATCAGCCAGCACAGAAGAAATTGCCGGCTCCAGCACGAGCCAGTCTGCGGCTGCTGCCAATATTACGGAGCTCTTCAGAGAGCTGTCTGCAGCTATTAATTCTGTAGCCATCAGTGCGGAGGAAGCAGCGGAGCTGTCGAACGAGACGGTAAGGACCGCCCGTGAAGGCGGATATGTAGTGGAGACGTCGCTGCAGGGGATGCAGGCTGTGAATGTGAAAATGTCCCAGCTTGAAGACGATTCCCGTCAAATCGGCGATATTATCGAAGTTATTGACGATATCGCGGAGCAGACGAACCTGCTGGCGCTGAATGCGGCCATTGAGGCTGCCCGTGCGGGTGAACAGGGACGCGGCTTTGCCGTAGTGGCTGATGAAGTACGCAAGCTTGCAGAACGAAGCAGCGAAGCGACCAAAGAGATTACGAAGATTATCAAGGCGATGCAGGAAAATACAAAGCAAAGTGTCCGGGCAGTAGCGGAAAGTGTGGAACAATCCTCGATGACCAGCCAGGCTTTTGAACAAATTATTGCCATGGTTAACAATTCATCCCTGAAGGTAAATGAAATTGCCGCAGCATGTGAAGAGGAATCCGCACAGGCAGCCGAAGTCATGAGCTCGGTCGAAGCCATCTCGGCCTCCAGTGAAGAGTCTGCTGCCGCATCGGAAGAGACCGCTGCTACCTGCCAGTCCTTGGCTCAGCTCTCGGAAGAACTGGCCAATTCCGCGGCTGCTTTCAAAACACATTAATCCTACAGACTGAAGGTGAAGCCCGTGTCCTCCGTTCAAAAAGAACAATATATTGAGCTTGCTGTAGGTGCCGAGACCTGCGCAATCCGCATCGAAGAGATTCATGAAATTATCAAAATGCTAAGCATTACAGATATCCCGTTCAGTAGGCACGAAGTAAAAGGTGTCGTGAACCTCCGGGGAAAGGTCGTCTGTGTCATGAGCCTGCGCAATCTGCTGGGCATGTCCGATGAGCCTTACACTCGGGAGACGCGGATTATCGTCGTCCGCAGCCGGGAAGAATTTGTAGGCCTGATCGTTGATAAAGTAAATAAAGTAACGACTTATGAAGAAATTCACCCGCCTTCAGGGGGGAACAGCCGTAGCCGGGAAGGTGTGTTCCTCGGAATCGGACAGCAAGGGGATCAGCTGGTAGGAATACTGAAGCTCGAGGAAATATTGGGCGGATAGGAAGGAGAACAAGGAATAATGATGGAGCTGTCTGCCTATCGTGATATTTTTATTGAAGAGCTGAATGATCAGCTGGAGCGGATGGATCAGTCCTTGCTTGAACTGGAGCAAGCTCCTTCTCCCGGGCTCATTCAGACCCTGTTCCGGGCGGCGCATACGATTAAGGGTTCGTCCTCGACTATGGCTTTCCGTGAAATGAGCGATTTGACCCATGAAGTGGAATATGCCCTGGAATGGGTGAGGGAGAAAAAGCCTGTAATCAGCGGAGAGCTGATTGATACGCTGTTCAAAGCGCTGGATGCGATGAAGACGCTGCGGAGCCAATACATCAGCGGACAGGACTATGCGGATTGCAGTGCAGTAGTGACAGAGATCAAGGCGCTGATCAATAAGCCTGCAGCGCCCACGCCCGTGCCTGCGCCAGTAATGAGTGCTGAAGAAATACGGAAGGCTGAGGAAGCGGCTGCCGGCGGCAAGCAGCTGCTGGCGGTTAACGTTACGCTTACAGCCGAATGCCAGATGAAGGCGGCACGGCACTTCATCATGCTGCAGCGGATCGGAGATGTCTGCGGCGAGGTCATTGCTGTTTCCCTTCCGACTGAGGTTCCCGCCGCAGGCGATGAGGATGACCGTTACGGAAGATTTATGGTTATCATTGCTTCGGAGAAGGAATTGAATCAGATCCCGGCTCTCCTGGGGGGAGATTCCGATGTCCTGTCGCTTACGGCGGCTCCTTACAAGCTGGAGAAACCAGGCGGTGCAGAGGTTTCTGCACGGCAGTCTGCTGTTCCGCTGCAGTCACCACAGCCGGCTGAAGAACGCGCCAAAGGCAGCCAGGCTACAGTCCGGGTCAGCGTAGAGAGGCTGGACCATCTGATGAATCTCGTCGGGGAACTGCTGATTGACCAGACCTCGCTGGCAGACCTGAACGCCTCCGGCCTGAGGAATGACCCGGCCAAGGTGCTGCAAAGCATCGGCAGCGTGTCTGACCACATGGGCAGCGTCATTAAAGAACTGCAGGAAGGTGTAATGAAAACACGGATGCTGCCGATCGACCAGCTGTTCAGCCGCTTCCCGCGTATGGTCAGAGACCTGTCGCAAAAGCTGGGCAAGGATATTGAGCTTCTTGTCGAAGGCGGCGAGACAGAGCTGGACCGGATGATTATTGAGGAGCTGAGCGATCCGCTGATCCATCTCATCCGTAACAGTGCGGATCACGGTATTGAGCAGCCGGAGCTGAGGACTTCACTGGGCAAACCGGCCAAGGGCAGGATCACGCTTACTTCCTACCATGAGGAGAACCATGTTGTCATCCGTCTGCAGGATGACGGGAAGGGGATCGATGCGGAGAAGATCAAGGCCTCTGCTTTGGGCAAAGGGATCATTACAGAGGACCAGGCAACCCATTTGACAGCGCTGGAAGCTGTTCATCTTATTTTTGAGCCGGGCTTCTCGACAGCGTCCGAAGTGAGTGATGTATCCGGCCGCGGTGTCGGGATGGACATCGTCCGGAGCCAGATCGGGCGGCTCAATGGTATCATCGATATAGAAACAGAGCCGGGACAGGGGACCTGCTTCACGATCAGGCTGCCGCTGACCCTGGCGATTATCAAGGGACTGCTTGTAAAGGTATCCGGCCGGGTGCTGATTCTCCCGATGTATAATATTGCGGAGATCGTGCGGATAGTCCCGGACGAGATTCAGACGGTACAAGGAGCACAAGCGATCCTCAATCATGGCCGGATTGTGCCGCTCTCCTGGCTGCATGACAAGCTGCATTATCCGCATGCGCAGCGGAGCTCCAGGACGATTCCGGTCGTCATCGTCAGATCGGTTGATAAAATTGCCGCTTATGCGGTGGATGAAATTATCGGCAACCAGGAGGTTGTGATCAAAAACCTGGGCTCTCATTTGGGGACGATGCAGCATTTATCCGGTGCAACGATTCTGGGCAACGGCAAGGTTGCGCTCATTCTGGATGCTTCGTATCTCGTCAGTCATTAACAACAAGGATGTTTCATCAGCTGGATGTTGCAGCTGCTGAAACATCTTTTTTTAATCAGAGAGATTATATTAAGCCAGTCTTATTCCGGCTCCGGCAATTTCCCGGTTTTAAGCTGCAGCTGCTGCTCCTCCAGAGCCTTCTGGTTCAATTGCAGCTCATCCCTGTAGCTGTTGATCTTCAGCTGAAGCTTGCGCAGCATCTCAAGCTGCATTTCGTTCACACGCTCTTCGGCACAGAACGCTGAACAGGACAGAAACCCGTCCGTATAAGACTTCGTTTCATCCACAACCGTATTGAGCTTCTCCTTATAGATTCTTTTTACAGGTCCGCTCTCCGGCTTAATCTCGTAATAACGGTTGGTCTCCAGCAAAAGCTTCCAGTGACTTACCTTGATATCAAATTCATCTTTTTCTATTTCTGCTGACACTTTGACTATTCTTATCTGACTGCTCATGGTACAGTGTTCCTCCTGCATCCCATCCTCCGGACGGGCTTGAAATTCTCCTTTATGGACTTTGAGATTATAGCATGCGGACGGGCTGTTTCCTACTGGAATATATATTACAAAAGTTTAAAAAGACTAAGTCTAAACACGTGATATTATGATATTTTCTTAACCTGCAACTTTTTGGAAAATAAGGAGTCTGATAAGTGAACCGATTAGAGACAACAAATTCCGGAAAGGCAGGTTATTCAATGAAAAGGCTATGGTTACTGGTACCGGTGCTGCTTATGGTGTGCATGTTACCGGCAATGGCGTCTGCGGCTGGGACAGCTTATTTTAAATACACTTATGATGGAGGCGGACAAGTCACAACTAACGCATTGTTAAAGGACGGGACGGTTTATGTAAGCGCAGGTATTATGGAAAGCGCCGGTCTCCGGGTCACCTGGGATAAGGCTCAGAAGCAGGCCATGTTCCGGGGCTGGCAGAAATCCGTTAAGGTCACTGTGGGGGGCAGAACTGCAGCCATTGACGGCAAAGCCGTATCTTTAGGAGGAGTCCCCTTCCGTTACAGGGATGAGCTGTATGTTCCGGCGCGTTTTCTGGTACAGGCTTTGGACGGGCAGTCTGTAAGCTGGGATGCACAGCAGCGCGTATATACAGCCAGTGGAATTCATTCCTATGAAAGCACGTCTGCAACATACGGAGGGGTAACCTACACCGTTGATAAAAAGAACGGAAAGTTATATACGGCAACTCCTGCAGGCGGAATGCGTCTAATGGCGGACCTGGGGTCACAGCTGTATGATATGGTGAATTTTGATTTTAAAAAGACGGGAAAAGGTCTGATCTACCTGACCATCACCGATGTGTACGGGGAGCCGCATATCAACAACAAGTGGTACACCCTGATCATCAAAGACGGAATGGTTATCCGCCAGGCCAGTGTCCACTACTGGAAACGTTATGGGGATAATGTGAAAATGTACGGCAGCAGCCTGCTGCTGACTGACGGCAGAACACTGCGCGTGATTGAAGACGGTACGGGTAAAGTAACAGCAACCCTTGATCTGGTAAAGCTCGGCGGTGAGGAGGACAGCTATCTGGTAGAGGGCATGGATGATGATTTTCTCCTGATCCGCCCGAATGATAAAGGGCTGCTGATGCTTATTGACCGGCACACCGGAGAGAAAACGCTGCTGTATAAGGAACTGCTTGATCCGGATCAGCAGGAATATGCGGAAATGAATGATGTTCCGTTCTTCGGGGATCAGCTGCAGTACCTGCGGCGGGAGGGCAATACGCTGTACTTTGAGAACGGGGCGGTCAGGGACGGCCGGGAATACCCGTATGTCCTTAAAGGCATGTCATGAGCCGGATGGTAAAAGGAAAGAGGCATAGGGTTTTTGCCGGGAGCGTAATCCTGCTGATAATGATTGGATTAATCTTTGCCTACAGTGCATCCGGCAGCAGCCAGATTACTTCGGTCAGGCTTATCTGTACCGATCTTTGCCAGCAGAGCAATCCTGCTGCTCCGAAACCGTTTGATGAGAGACTTTATGAAGCCGAAGCTGAAACCGCAGTGTTCAAAAAGGCGATGGACAATGCTGAGGAAATGCTGGGAGAGGTTGATTATGGCGTGTATTTTACAATGCACCTTACGTATAAGGATGGCACTCAAAAGGAGTATGTATTAAATATTGACCGTGAACGGGGAAAAGGCTACGAAGGCCTGCTGGTAGCGGATGTAGGACAGTATAGCAAAGCATATTCTATTCCGGCAAAATATCATGACGAGTTAAATGAGCTGATCTACGAATAAGAAGCTTGGGAAAAGTAGCCGGACAGGTGCGGGAAAGGATTCCGTTATCTGTCCGGTTTTTTGCTGCAATCCGGGGAGCACTGCCGCCCCGAATGTGCGGCAAAATATCAAAATATGTTATAAACATGCAAGTTCCCGGCCTTAACTGCCTGCTGTACTTGGTATACAATGATCAATGAAAGCAGCAATAATTTATATCCTTACTATTTAAAATTTGTTACATTGAATTTGCCGGGAGGGCAGCTCTACATGACAATGAATATTCAGTTTCGTATCCCTGCATCACACTGGGTGGAGGCACTGCCGGTGGGCAATGGCCGTCTCGGTGCAATGGTCTTCGGCGGGATTGAGAAGGAACGGCTGGCATTGAACGAGGACACGCTATGGTCCGGAGCACCAGGTGACTGGAACAATCCCGCGGCCAAAGAGCTGCTTCCCAAAGTCAGGGAGCTTCTAGCGGAGCAGCGCTATGAGGAAGCGGATCAGCTGTGCAGGAAAATGATGGGACCCTACACCCAATCTTATCTGCCCTTCGGAGATCTTCATCTGAACATGGAGCATGGCCAGTCCGCACAGGACTATACCCGGAAGCTGAATTTGGCAACTGGAATTGTAAGCGTATCCTACAGGATTGGCAGTGTGAAGTATACGCGTGAAATTTTCGCCTCATACCCTGATCAGGTAATCGTTGTGCGGCTTGCAGCCAGTAAAGAAGGGGCATTGCATTTCCGGGCAACGCTGGACAGCCCGCTGCAATATGAGGCAGCTTTTGACGGGCAGCAGCTTACCATTTCCGGTACAGCGCCTGAATATGTCGCTCCTAACTATCATCATGTAGATGAGCCTGTCCGTTATGGTGCGCCGGGATCGCTGGAGGCCCTGCAGTTTCACGGCCGATTGGCTGCAGTAACCGAAGGGGGCCGGATCACGGCTTCGTCCAGCGGACTTCAGATTCACGGTGCGACGGAAGCGGTTCTCTACTTCAGTGCGGCAACCAACTTCGATGTTTTGACAGGCGGTATTCATGCTGCAGTACACCCGGGCCGGCTGACAGCCGGTTTCATTGAAGCATTGGCAGGAAAGCATTACGCCGGAATCCGGGAAAGCCATCTGGCTGACCACGGGCAATTATTCGGCAGAATGGAGCTGCATTTGGGCAAAGCCCTTGCGCCTGCAGATATGCCGACAGATCAGCGGATTGCTGAATACGGAAGCCGTGATCCCGGCCTGGTCGAACTTCTGTTCCATTACGGACGTTATCTGCTCATCGCAAGCTCACGCCCTGGAACGCAGCCGGCGAATCTGCAGGGCATCTGGAATGAGGCTACGCGTGCACCATGGAGCAGCAACTATACCCTTAATATCAATGCACAAATGAATTATTGGCCGGCAGAGATCTGTAACCTTGCCGAGCTGCATCAGCCCCTGCTTCATTATATTGGCCGGCTTGCGGTTAACGGCAGGAAGACTGCAGAGGTTAATTACGGCGCACGGGGATGGGCAGCCCACCATAACTCTGATTTATGGGCACAAAGTGCTCCCGTAGGCGATTACGGCGCCGGTGATCCGGTGTGGGCATTCTGGCCGATGGGCGGGGTATGGCTGACCCAGCATCTATGGGAGCATTACTTATTCGGCGGGGACAAAGGTTATCTGAAGGACACAGCCTATCCCCTTATGAAGGAATCCGCCTTATTCTGTCTGGACTGGCTGATTGAGAACAAGGAAGGATATCTGATCACTTCCCCTTCCACCTCGCCGGAGCACAAGTTTGTCATTGACGGGCGGGAGTACGCTGTCAGCGAAGCTTCTACCATGGACCTGTCGCTGATTGCGGAATGCTTCGATAACTGCCTGCAGGCAGCGGAAATCCTTGGAGAAGATGAGGAGTTCGCCGGCACCTTGCGTACTGCCAGGGAGCGGCTGCTGCCGCTTGGCACCGGGTCGCAGGGCCGGCTGCGGGAATGGTCCTTTGAAGCGGAAGACCAGGATGTGCATCACCGGCATGTCTCGCATCTGGTAGGGGTGTATCCCGGAAGGCTGATTACCGGAGCGACTGAGCCTGAATTATTTCAGGCAGCCAGACAATCGCTTGAAATCCGCGGAGACGGAGGCACCGGCTGGAGCCTGGGCTGGAAAATCAGCTTATGGGCCCGGTTCAAGGACGGCACCCGCGCAGAACAGCTGATTACCAATCTTCTGACACTGATTAAGCCGGATGAACCGGGCAATCATCAGCGGGGCGGAGTGTATCCGAATTTGTTCGACGCGCATCCGCCGTTCCAGATTGACGGTAACTTTGCGGCGGCTGCAGGGATTGCGGAAATGCTGCTGCAATCCCACCAGGGATACCTTGAACTGCTGCCGGCACTGCCGGATGCCTGGCCTGAAGGATTTGTGAAGGGACTGCGGGCCAGAGGGGGCTATGAAGTCGATATCGACTGGAGCAGCGGGACCTTGACACAGGCTGTGATTACACCGTCGCGCACACAGATTTGCAGACTGGCTGCTGTTCAGGGCATCAGGATTTCCGGTGACGGCAGAGCAGTGGAGTATGCAGCCGTAGGAGACGGCACTTTAGAATTCACAGCGGAAGAAGGCAAGCGCTATACAATCACTGCTGTCTGACCGCTCAATACATTCCGGATTGATTCTGTCTGTATTTGTTGGGAGTCATGCCCGTGAAGGCTTTGAATATCCGGTAAAAATGGGTCGGCGTCTCGTATCCGCACTGCTCGGAAATGTCATGGATATTGTTGTCCGTGCGGCTTAACAGTTCCTTGGCACGGATAACCCGTTTGGCATTGACGTACTGGGTGACATTCATGGTGGTCAGCTGTTTGAACACACGTGAGAAATGCGGCGCCGACACATTTGCCCTTTCTGCAAGCCGGGCGAGGGAGGCTTCCCGTTCAGGATGCTCATCGATATCGTGCAGTACCTCCTTTATCCAGGAGGGTCCGACACGGGGTTCTCCCGCCGGACGATGCCCGCTTACCGACTGGATATACCGGTTAATCTGCAGCAGCAGCTGGCAGGTAATCAGCTTGACTGCCTCATGGTAACCCGGCTTGCGGTCAGCCAGCTCCTGGTGGATTTGTCCCAGCGCCGTTTCGGTAACAGATACAAGAGCTGCAGGCTGCTCGATCCGGTACATTCTTTTTTTACGGGCAAAATCAAAGCACAGCAGGCTGTGGTAGGAATCGTCGATTCGCTCCATAGCGAGCAGGGTAGGGGCAAAGAACAACGCTGAAGACACAATGGGGTCCTCGTTATGGGGCAGGGAGTGATGGATGGTATTGCCCGGAATAATAAAAAGATCGCCCTGTTTTTTCTCATACCATGTATTATCGATAAAAAAAACGCCTTTTCCCTGATGTATGTACACAAGCTCATACTGGTCATGCAGATGGTCAGGGAGCTCATTAATCTGTTTTTTTACATTTTTGTAACCGAGTTCAAAGGGGAACAGGGGATCGCCGAAAAAGGGTTTGCGGATGGGCTTCACTGGTATCGTTCCTTTTAAAGTGAATTGGATTATAGGCTCAAGATATCAAAAAAAGTTATAAAAAAGCAAGTTTTCATGATTATTTACTATGAATCGCAAGGGGTGTGCAGCCGGATGCGTATTGACGCTCATCAGCATTACTGGAAAATGGACCGCAAAGACTATGGCTGGATCACACCGGAGCTGCCGGTATTATACCGTGATTATTTGCCGCCGGATCTTGAGCCGCTGCTGAACAGGCAGGGGCTGGATGGAAGCATCCTTGTGCAGGCCGCTCCGACAATCGAGGAGACCCGTTTCATTCTTTCCCTTGCCGAACAATCATCATCTGTTCTTGGCGTTGTGGGGTGGCTGGATCTGTCCGGCCCGGAACACCGGAAGTACTATGACGAGTTCCGGCGCAGTCCCAAGTTCAAGGGGTTCCGGATTATGATTCAGGATATGCCGGATGCCTCTGTCATTCTGGAGCCGGCGTTTGTTGAGGCACTCCGCGGATATGCGGCTGAAGATGTGCCTGTAGATTTGCTGCTCGTGGCCGGACAAATGGAGACCGTGCTGGAGCTGGTGCGGAGAGTTCCGAATCTTCGGGGTGTTATCGATCACTTGGGCAAGCCCCCCATTAAGGACAAAGGTCTTGAGCCATGGAAAACATATCTGAAGAAGTTCGCGCAATATCCCGGAATCTATTGCAAAATATCCGGAATGGTTACAGAAGCGGATCACACCGGGTGGAACAAAGAAGAGTTCATCCCCTATATCCGGGCGGCAATGGATGCATTCGGGCCTGAAAGAGTGATGTTCGGCAGCGACTGGCCGGTATGCCTGCTTGCAGCTGAATATAATGAAGTGACCGAAATCCTCCGGGATTCACTTCCCGGTACTTGGGGCGAACAGGAGCGCGGACAATTATTTGGCGGCAACGCAAAGGAGTTCTACAAACTATGAATCTGCTGAACAGCTCTTTTTTGAATGATGATGCCAAACGCCGCTATGAGGAATTACAGAAAGCGCCGGTCACGGTGCTGCAAATCGGGGAAGGCAATTTTCTGCGCGGTTTCTTTGACTGGATGATCAGTGAATGCCGCAAGCAGGGGCTTTTTGCAGGAAGTATTGCTGTGGTACAGCCCCGGCCCTCGGGAAGCGGACATATAAGACAGCTGGCAGCACAGGACGGTCTGTATACACTAATAATCCGCGGAATGGAAAAGGGGGTACCTGTCAGCACAAAAGAAATCATTTCGGTATTCTCCGGGATTTTTGATCCATATGCTGAGTGGGAGTGGTTAACTGCGCTTGCTGTCAGTCCGGAGCTGGCTGTAGTGGTGTCCAATACTACGGAGGCCGGTCTGGCTTACCAGCCGGAGGCGCTTGGAGACGGTCCAATTCTCTCTTATCCGGGGAAAATAGCATATCTGCTGTTTTTGCGCTACCAGGCTTTCGGAGGAACTGCTGACAGCGGTCTGGTCTTCCTTCCCTGTGAGCTGCTGGAGCGCAACGGCGATGTACTGCGGGAGAATGTGCTGAAGTACGCCGAAGACTGGGACTTGCCGCTGGAATTCAGGGATTGGGTGAAGGGGCATAACCGGTTTTTAAATAGCCTGGTAGACCGGATCGTGACAGGTTATCCGGATCAGGAAGAAGCAGAGGCCTGGTTTGAGGAATGGGGAGTCAGGGACAACATGCTCTGTACGGCAGAGCCTTATCATCTGTGGGCGATTGAAGGAGGGCCTGAGCTGGAAGAGCTCCTGCCTTTCCGCAAGGCCGGCCTGAATGTGCACTTTACAGATCATTTGAAGCCGTTCCAGGAACGCAAAGTAAGAATTCTCAATGGAGCACATACGTGGATGGCACCGCTCGGAATTATACACGGGATCAGCCATGTCCGGGAGCTGCTGGAACATCCGGCGCTTGGAACGCAGGTCCGTCAGGCCGTAGTGGATGAGATTCTGCCTGCGCTGCCTTATTCAGAGGATGAATTATCCGCTTATGCTGATGATGTGTTCGAAAGATTCATGAATCCGTATATCCGCCACCGGCTTGAAGATATTGCAATGAATTCCCTGAGCAAATTCCGTGTCCGGCTGCTGCCTACCCTGGCCTATTACTGCGGGCAGGGCAAGCCGGCGCCGGAGCTGATGGTTCTCGCTTTGGCGGGACTGCTGCGCTATTACCGCATTAAGCAGGCGGATAACGGTTCTTTTACCGGGAACAAGCTCTCGGGGGAGAGTTATACAGTAAAGGATAATCCGGAGTTATTGGGCATCGTTGCCGGGATATGGACAGCGGGAACCGCCGCCGGGGAATCCGCAGAACAGATCGTCAGCAAGCTGTTGGCGGAAGAGATGCTGTGGGGGGAATCACTCGCTGGCTGGAACGGGCTTGCGGGAGGGGTGACCGTCTGGCTAAACCGCTGGGAGCGGGAGACGCAGCACTACACTATTTAAGAACGGGGTGGTTTTGAAAATGAAATACCGCAAATTAGGCAGCACAGGACTTGATGTATCTGTACTAAGCTTCGGGGCCTCTTCCCTCGGCTCTGTGTTCCGTGAAACGGATGACCAGGAGAGCATCCGGACTGTACATGCAGCCGTCGACGCAGGCATTAACTACATCGACGTCTCCCCTTATTATGGTCTGACCAAAGCGGAGACCGTGCTGGGCCAAGCTGTGAAGCAGCTGCCGCGCGACAAGTTTCTGCTGTCATCCAAAGCCGGCCGCTACGGGGAGAATACCTTCGATTTCTCTGCCAAACGCATCATCAGCAGTGTGGAAGAAAGCCTGAACCGGCTGCATACGGACTATCTTGATATCTTATTTTTACATGATATTGAATTCGTACCGGCAGCCATTATCGTGGAAGATGCAGTTCCGGCAATGCATGCGCTACAGGAACAGGGCAAAATCCGCTTCAGCGGAATCAGCGGCCTGCCTCTGCAGCTGTTCGAAACCCTGCTGCCGCAAATTAAAGTCGATGCCATTCTCTCCTACTGCCATTATTCGCTTAATGATACTTCATTGCTGGATTTACTGCCTCTGCTGCAGCAACAAGGAACCGGCCTCGTGAACGCCTCGCCTTTATCCATGGGCCTGCTCAGCACCCGCGAAACGGCGGACTGGCATCCTGCGGGCAGCAGACTGAAGGCGGCGTGCAGACAGGCGGCCGAGCACTGTGCCTCCAGAGGGAGCGATATTGCCAAGCTGGCCGTACAGTATTCCACAGCGCATGAAGGGATTCCAACAACGCTGGTCAGCACAGCGAATCCTGATAACATTGCCAAAAATGCCGCCTGGACCAGTGAGCCCCTGGACGGGGAGCTGCTCCGGGAGGTGCTGGAGATTCTGGAGCCGGTTCATAACCAATCCTGGGTAAGCGGACGTCCGGAGTACAATGAGCGTCAGATACAGCGCGAAGGGAGCGGCCTGAACGGATGAGAGCCATTGTCTGCGAGGAAGCCGGGAAGCTGGCCTGGCGTGAGGATTTAGAGGAGCCTGTACTTGAGGCCGGAGCGGCGCTTGTACGAATCCGCCGGATCGGCATTTGCGGCACAGACCTGCATGCCTATCAAGGCAATCAGCCATTCTTCAGCTATCCGCGCGTGCTCGGTCACGAGCTGGCCGGTGTCATTGAAGCGGTTGGGGACAATGAGGCCGGACTCCGTCAGGGAGATCAGGTCAGCATTGTGCCGTATATGCACTGCGGACAGTGTTCAGCCTGCATCAGCGGGAAGACGAACTGCTGCAGGAACATGAAGGTGTTCGGCGTTCACATCGACGGGGGGATGCGGGAAACCGTATCTGTTCCCGTGGGTCATTTGATCAAAACTGACGGACTGACACTGGACCAGTCTGCAATGCTGGAGCCGCTGGCCATCGGTGCGCATGCCATCCGGCGCTCCGGGCTTACTGCAGGCGGTACAGTGCTGGTGATTGGAGCCGGTCCGATCGGACTCGGTGTGATGGCGCTGGCCAGATATGCCGGTGCAAAGGTAATCGCGATGGATGTCAATGAGGAACGGCTGACCTTCTGCCGCACCTGGGCCCGGGTGGAGCATACCTTACATGCACTGCAGCAGCCTAAAGAGCAGCTGGCTGTTATTACCGGGGGCGAATCCGCAGGTATCGTCATCGATGCCACCGGCAATGCGGCCTCGATGACAGGCGCGTTCGATCTGGTCGGTCATGGAGGTACGCTGGTCTACGTCGGACTGGTGAAAAGTGACATCACGTTTCATGATCCGCAATTTCACAGCCGCGAGATGACACTGATGGGCAGCCGCAACGCTACCCGTGAAGATTTTGACTTTGTGCTGCAGGCGATCTCTGCAGGCTATATCGATATCGAACGCTATATTACGCACCGTGCAGCCTTCGGGGATATGATCAGTCAGTTCGACAGCTGGCTGAAGCCGGAGTCCAAGGTGATCAAGGCAGTGGTTGAGATTGACTGACAATCAAGCATGGCCGGGATACGTAAACTGGCGCATAACTAAACAGCCTCGTCCCTTAACTGCAAGGACGGGGCTGTTTGTCTGTCAAGGTAGTCATAACTGGGAGGTACCTGACGATTAAGTGTATTTACTGCAATTAAAAAGCCGGAAAAAACAGGAATTGGAGGTTTAAGTGTACTCTGTGCAGCTAAAATTGGCATAAAGCCTGATTTAAAGCAGAATAGCGTTTTTTAGATGTAGAGAATGCAGCTATATCTTTTTCGGCTCCTCAATAGACCGTTTTAGCTGTATGAAATACATTTAAAGCCCGGCTGCAGGTGAGGCTACCGCACTTGTCCTGCCAGCACAGGTGCAATATGCTCCCGGAAGACATCCGTAGAAGGTTTGCTTTTGCCAAACTTGTCCTGGGTGAGGACCACAACCGTCTCCAGTGCAGGCAGCACATATACAAATTGCCCGCCATAGCCCCGTGCATTAAAATACTCCAGAACCGGAGCAGGCGATTTATCTCCAGACTCCTGGAAAGTGTCAGTCCACCAGTGCCAGGCATATCCGCCGCGGCGGGGCGCTTCCACCTGAATGGCGGTTTCCGTTGAAGCTTTGACTAATTCCCGGGAGATCAGCTGATGTCCGTTCCATTCCCCCTGCTGCAAATATAGCTGTCCCAGCTTCATCAGGTCAGCCGGACGCAGCTTGAGCCCGAACCCGCCTGTATGAATTCCCCTGGGATCAGCTTCCCACTCATATTCCTGAATGCCAAGCGGTCCGAACAAATATTGCTCAGCGAACCTTGCAGTACGTATCCCGGAGGCCTGGACCAGAATAGCAGACAGAAGCTGGGAGGCGCCGGAGTTGTATTCCATACGTGTTCCGGGAGGCTCGGACAAAGGCTGTTCCAGCACAAACTGTATCCAGTTCTCCGTCCGGGTCATCCGGGGAAAAGACTTCTGCCCGCCGAACTCTGTCCAGTTAAAGCCTGCTGTCAGCGTCAGCAGATGGTGCAGCGTAATTTCAGACTTACGGGGATCCGGATCATTACGCAGCTGCGGAAAAAATTCAGTGATACAGGTGTCCGGTCCGGGAAGCACACCCTGATCCATGGCGATACAGATGAGGGAGGACAGGACGCTTTTGGTGCACGAATTGATTTTGGCCAGTTCATCCGGCGTATGTTCATTTCTGTAGTGTTCATAGACCAGCCGGCCCTGCCGGCTGATCAGACAGCTTCGCAGATGAAGCGGTGCGAGACTTGCTGTTAAAGATGTAAGATTCATAAGCATTAACCTCTCAGAAGCAGAATATAATGATTGTCAGCGATTAGATTTCATTCTTACCCTCCAGCATACAGCAATAGACTGATCTTGGACAAATGGCAGAAATTTTAAGGATAAACCTGACCCTTCATGTAAAATGTCATAGGTTCTCCACAGTAAAACAAAAATTTTATCTCTATAATGAAAGCGTAAACATTTATATTCGGCCTGACTCGCCGGAGACTATGGACATACAGGCAGCAGCCCGAACACCCAAATCAAGGGAGTGGAGCTTGTGCTATTTTTAAAAAGACTTTCGTTTAACAACTCGGTATTGATGGTTTTGGCACTGCAGTATGCGTTGATGCACCTGATGTCACAGGACATGGCAGATACGATTACCATACTGGAGCTCACTGTATTTATTACTTATTCACTGGTGGAAATTGCTGTCTTTATCTACCGTGGCAGGCGTACAGCAAGAGGGAGTATATCGGGGACGGTTCCTTTGTCCTTTGCTGTGCTGTGGATAGTAGCGATGTGCTCACATCTTCAGAGAGAGACCTATCCGCCCCTGCTGCCGGTCATAACGGCGTGCGGTATATTTACCGCATGTTTTATCCTGCTGTTCGAATACATAGTGCTGATCAAGGATTAACAATGCGATAACAATGACACCATAATGTGAGATTTGAAAGCGCTTAATGAGGAATATTGTAAAAAAGTCCAAAATCCTGAGCAATTTAAAGGCTCGTTCGGATGATTTCATGAACCCGTAAAATATCAGGAATATGGGCGGAATATACAATATTATGGAATTTTAATATTTAATAATCCTTTGCTATAATGTAGACATCACCAAAGGAACCCAATACAAGCAACTGGTTGCCGAAGGTGATCGACTCATTCCTAAATTTAGAAATGAATGAAGGAAAGGAGAGGCCCCCGATGTACTATGTTAGCGAAGCATGCCGGAATCGGCTGTAGCGGGAGAAGATGTAAGTGACAACATCTTTTCACAGACCGTGGGTATGCGGGAACCCAAACTGAAGCAGACCTGAAACAAAGGAAAAACAACATTCGAGCAAGTCCTAACTTGCACAGAAAGAACGTGATTCCAATGAAAAAGGTTAGCGAAGCGTACTAGCAAACGATTATCACAGCAGGAAAAGCGTCCGTGAAAACGTTTTTCGTGATATCGAGTACGCGGGAACTCATCCCATATGCGGGACATGGATTAATACTCCGTACAGGAGCGCACGGGTAAGGCTGAAAAATGAATAACAAACACCATGTCAAGGATATGGATTGATTGTTGCTGGAGGAAATGATTAAGTTGAACACAGGATTGAATACGTAAAACCCCGTTTACCTAGGTAGTAGGTAAATGGGGTTTTACGCGTTTTCAATAGAATTACAGAAACTTTGTGAAAAAAGACACAATATTGTGAAATTTATCACGTGATTATGATCAAATTTTAATATATAATGTGATTATAAATAAGAAATAGGGGGATTTAAAATGAAACTATTTAAAGCATTGGTAGTAGCAGGTGTATCGGCAGCATTGCTCGCAGGTTGCGGTAACAACAATGAGGAAGCGGCTAACCAGGCGGCTGCAACAACTGCTCCGGCTGCTGAACAGACAGATGCCACTTCGGCCGCTTCAATCGTTAATGAGGCTGCCGCGTTTACAAAAGCAGTGAGTGCTGAAGGAACATGGATCGTTGCCATTCTTAATGATCTGACCGTAGACCAGGATGTTGTCGTTGCAGGTGAATTCCATGATAAAGGCGCTGCAGAGAATGATGTCTACCGCAAGCTTGCCCTGTACGCACAGGATGCGGATCACAATGTTACAGCTTCTTATACACTGACAGCACCTAAAGTAACTGTACAAAGCGAAAACTTCAGAGTTCAAGGCGGTACTATTAAAGGTGATGTATATGTCGAGGCTAACGGCTTCAACCTGACTGAGAATGCAACCATTGACGGAAATCTGTACTTTGCAAATGCGGATGTGCAAGCATCGGCTGTTATTGAAGGTAAAGTAACCGGAGCAACTGAAGTTCAATAATATATACAAGATGCTATCATACAATCTGCTGTTTATAACAGTGATTACAGCCTGCAGGCGGTTCCCGCAAGGGAATAACCTGCAGGTTTTTTGCTGGAGGAATACAGCCGGGGATATGATACAATGTGGAGAATCTGAATAAACTAAGGGAAAGTAAGGGGCAGAGTGTCACCAAAGTTAATTATGTTGAGTGATCAGGAGGAAACAAATAATGAGTTACTCCATACAGATCAGGAAAATGACAGAAGCAGACATTGCGTTCATCCACAAAGGGTTATACGGACATGATGTTAGCAAACCGCTGGAATATATTCATGATTGCTATGAACAGAACCTAAAAGAAGAAAGAGTTACCCTTCTGGCATTATACGAGGGTGAATTCGCAGGCTGGGGACATGTTGTGTTAAGGCCGGAGTATCCCTATTTTGCTGAATCCGGCATACCGGAAATTCAGAACTTTGACATCATCCCCCCGCTTAGAAGACGGGGAATTGGAGGCTTGTTATTCGCGGCGCTGGAAGAAAAGGCGTTTGCAGTATCTGAAACTATCGGTATCGGCTTTGGGCTCTATGCAGATTACGGGACAGCTCAGCGATTGTACATCAAAAGGGGCTTTGTCCCTGACGGAAAAGGCGTCATGTATAATTACCGGGCGGTTGAACCTGGGAGAGAGATTCCTGTGGACGATGATTTGAACCTTTTTCTGGTAAAAAGCAAACCCAAGCTGTAACATCCCATCCAAACGTGCGTCTATAGGATGAGGTGAATGTCCATGAAATTCATGAGATGGCTGGCAAAGGCCGCGTGCCTGCTAATGCTGGCGCTGCTTACTGCCGGATGCGCAAATGAGAAGCAGAATCAAACCCGGCAGGAAGTGCCGCTACAGCCAGCAGTAACAGCAATGGAAGATGTACCCGCAACCACCGCAGCGGAGCCTGTTTCGGGGATTACCCGGGAAGATGTGCCGGCAGCCACCCCCGAACCCTGTAATGCAATTATAGAGTGGGTGGATTTTCTGATGATTAATGATATCAAATACTATCAGAATTTCGAAGGGACGCTCCCGGTGTCTGCTGATCTGCTGGGGGAACAGGTCGGGGAGATCTCTTATATGCTCGAAAATAATGCCTGTACGGACCATGTAACGAGAAATGGTGACGCGGCTTTTCTTCCGGTTGGGACGCCAGTGTATGCTGTTAAGGGGTACAGGCAGGAATTCCGTGTTGCTGCCGGCAGCAAGATCTATGAAGTAAATGAGAATGCCAAGGCTGCCACGATGGGGGATCTGCTGGACATCGAAGGGAAAGTGCTCAAAGTAAGTCTGGACAGCGGCCAGGACGGAAGCCATATCGGCGATTTCAGCGCAGAAGCTTCAGCGCAGTTCATCGGGGAGCTTTTGCCCCTGCAGAATGTCGGCTTTGAAGGTGTATATAAAAAAATCCAGTCTGAATCCGGAGTATTCCTGCGGGTGCATCTCCAGGATGGCACGTCCTTACGAATGGTATACTATCCTAACGGTAATGCATTCACGGCAGGAGCCTTTGGAACAGAAACTCTGAAAGAGCTGATCATGTCCGAACGAAGCCGGATCAAAGCGGCGGCGGGAATGTAACTGGAACCCGGAGGTTGACATATCGAAAATATTCGATATACAATACGTTCATGAAACCAATCGATGTATTTAAGGCGCTGTCGAATGAAACCAGGCTTAATATTTTGCGGTGGTTAAGGGAACCGGAAAAGCATTTTCCCAAACAGGGGGCACATCTGCCCAAGGAGGTCAGCTATAAAGGCGGGGTATGTGTCGGGGATATCCAAGAGAAAGCAGCGGTCTCCCAGTCTACGGTATCACACTACCTGAACATGATGCAGAAGGCCGGATTGCTCGAATCGGAGCGCCATGGACAATGGACCTACTACAGGCGGAACGAAGAAGTGATCCGTCAGCTGGCGGAGTATCTAAAAACAGAAATATGAGTCAGAATGTTTCTGTTTTTTTTGAATACAATATCGAAGTTTCTAGATATATAAATACAAGGATATAAGGGGAGACATACTTTATGCTGCGTTACATCTCATATGTACTGGCACTGCTGGCAGGGGCGGCCCTTAGCTTCGAAGGAGCTATCTACGGAGAGCTGGGGAAATCGATAGGTGAACTGGAGACCAGCTTTTATAATTTCCTGGCAGGGTCTATTATCATGGGTTTATTATGGATCTTTTTCGGAAAAGGAAAGCTGTCACACGTAATGGAGGCACCTAAGTGGACACTGCTGGGCGGTATTCTCGGGGTTGTCTATTTAACATCCATTGTGATCAGTGTCCCGTTTGTCGGGGTGGGAATCACCATGGCGGCTGTAATTATCGGACAGATGGTGATGAGCATGATTATTGAACATTACGGTTGGCTGGGCAGCAGAAAAATCAAGATTAACAAATATAAAATTCTTGCCCTGCTGTCAATGGTAGCTGCACTTGTATTAATTAACTAGGAGGCTTAACATGGCTATACTTATGATTCTGTTCACCCTGTTTGGCGGTATAACGCTGAGCGCACAGTCCTCTATTAACGGGACACTCAGTCAAAAAACGGGTACAATCGAAACAACACTGTTAACATTTGTGACCGGAACGATGTTTCTGGCTATTGTAATTCTTTTCTTTGGTCAAGGAAATCTGCTGGCTATATTCGAAGCGCCAAAATGGCAGTTAAGTGCTGCTTTCTTAGGTACGATGTATTTGCTGCTTACGGTTATGGCTGTGCCGCGAATCGGGGTTATTGCCGCCAATATTAGCGGGATTATCGGCCAGCTGATCATCGGGATGGTGATTGACCACTTTGGCTGGTTCAACAGCCTTGTCATTGAGATCGATCTCAAACGCACAGTGGCGGTATTGTTTATGATTCTTGCGCTCTATTTTATCTATAAAGGGAACACGCAGCCTGCTGCGGCTTAAACGGGAACCCGTATCCGTCAATCCGGTGCATGAAAAGTCGGACCCGCATCCGGCGGTGGGGTTATTCTGAGGGTGGGGAAAGGAGCTGACGGCATGAACCTGCTGGAACATATGAACGGTGCATTAACCTACATCGAGAATCATCTGACTGAGGATATCGATTATCAGGAAGCGGCCAAAAGGGCGCTGTGCTCGGAGTATCATTTTAAGCGGATGTTCTCCTTTCTTGCCGGGATTCCGCTGTCCGAGTATATCCGCCGCAGAAGGCTGACACTCGCCGCATTTGAGCTCCAGAGCAGTCCGCTGAGGATCATCGATATTGCTGTTAAATACGGATACGGCTCAGCCGATGCGTTCACCAGGGCTTTTCAGCTCTTCCATGGGATTGCACCTTCAGAAGCCCGGAACAAGGGCCAGTCATTGAAAGCCTTCCCCCGCATGACTTTTCAGCTGACGATAAGGGGAGGAAATGAAATGAATTACCGGATTGAGGAAAAAGAAGCTTTTCGCATCATTGGCCTTCACAAAAGGGTAGCGATCCAGTTCAGCGGTGTGAACCCGGAGATTGCGGAAATGTGGCAGAGTCTGAACATGGAAACCATTACTGAGCTTAAGCAGCTGTCCAATACCGAGCCCAAAGGAATGCTTAGCGCATCCGTGAATTTTTCCGAAGAACGGATGGAGGAGAAGGGCGGACTGGACCATTATATCGGTGTCGCCACCACGCTGGAATGCCCGGAGCATCTGTCTGCGCTGGAGGTTCCTGCGGGAACCTGGGCTGTATTTGAAGCCGTTGGCCCTTTTCCGGAGACGCTGCAGAATGTATGGGGACGTATATACTCCGAGTGGTTCCCCTCCTCCAATTATGAGCTGGCCGAAGGCCCGGAGATCCTGTGGAACGAGAGCAAGGATACCAGCTTGCCGGACTACCGGAGCGAAATTTGGATGCCGGTTATGAAAAAAGCGGAGTAATGGAGACGCGGGAGCGGATGATCAAACTTGCAGTGAAGAGGTGCCTTAGGGCATCTCTTTTTTTGTGCCTAGGAGAAGGGGACTTGTTAAAAAAGAGGAAAACATACAGGAAAGCGTGAATAGTTAATACAAAATAGATAAAATGTGGGAACGAGGGGTTGCATGAATGAGAGTTGTGTAATTGCCGGATATAAGGGGAGGCCGCCTGCGGAACTGGTATCACAGATCTATCTTATGCTGCTGTCCAGCGGCTGGATCTTGTATTTCCGGTGGTTTATTCTGAACAGTGAGCGGACCAGAGACATTTATGTGAGCAGTATTCCTATTGCAATAAGTATAGTCATTATAGGCGTCATGTTATATAGAGTGTGCACGTTTAGGAGACGTTTTGAGATACATATATTGCCGGAAGTTATTACATTCAAGAATCAGAGGATTGAGGCCGCCGAGATCAAAGGGATCTATATCAAGAGTTATTTCAGGCCTGTTATCGGGATTAAACCGCGCGGATCTCTATTAGTGCCTTACAAATACTGCTTCAGCTTTGCGGAACAAGAGGATCAGGGGATCAAAGAGCTGACGCAGTGGGCTAATGATAGAGAGATCCAGGTGGTTCATAAACGGTTTGCAAGATGGCTTTAGGACAAAATTGTTGTATGATAAAGAACTTGTCACGTAAGGGAGATGAACAGAATGATGTATTCACCACGGCATGAAAATGATGTGCCTGTAGTTACTCTACCTTAACAGGAGAATAACTACTTCTCCGTTAAGGACAGCATCTGTCTAAAAAAACGGAGGGAAACTCATGAAAAGCAAATTCATCGGTTCTTTGTATCTATCGCTCGCAGCCAGTATCTGGGGCGGGATGTATGTCGTTGTAAAAGTCGTAGTGGACACTGTTCCGCCGCTTGAATTAGTGTGGATACGCTATATCATTGCGCTTGCCGCGCTGCTTATTATCGGCCTGGTCACCAGGCAGTCTTGGCGGATTGCCAAACGTGATCTGCTGCTTATTTTATTAATCGGACTTATTGGCAATACCATCTCTATTGTCACCCAGGAAGTCGGCACCATGCTCTCTTCAGCCGCGATGGGGGCGGTCATTACTTCAACGACACCGGCTTTTATGGTGCTGTTCGCCCGCCTGATTCTGAAAGAGAAGATCACGAAGAAAAAAGCCTTCTCGATTCTGCTGGCCACTGCAGGTGTCTATATCATCGTAGGCAAGGCCCATTTCGGTGAAGATTTTCAGCTTGGCGGCATCTCGCTGCTGGTGGCCGCCTTGACCTGGTCACTGATGTCTATCCTCGTCAAGCGAGTTCCTGGTCATTACTCGCAGATCGTTGTCACAACTTATGCGGTTCTTGTCGCTGTTATCCTGTTAACGCCGTTTGCCTGGAATCGGCTGCCGGCGCTGGACTTTGAAGCGATGATGCATCCTTCCATCTGGGGCGGTCTACTATACCTCGGAGTGATCTCGACAGCCTGCGGATTTCTGCTCTGGAACCGCGGTCTGCAGATGCTTAATGCTACGAGCGGGGGATTGTTTTTCTTCTTCCAGCCGGTCGTAGGAACTTTCTTGGGTTGGGTGCTGCTTGGTGAAAGCATTGGCTTGCCGTTCTGGGGAGGTACAATATTGATTTTTGCAGGCGTATTGTTAGTGATCCGCGAAGAATAATGGGCAGAACAAGCTGGCTGGCATTTCGGTGCCGGTCAGCTTTTTGATTGGGTATTAGCGAGATATAGTGCGTAAACGCGCGAACTAAACACACCCGTTTTGCCTGTGGAGGAAATGGGGGAGGGTCCCTAAACCCCGTTAGTTAGCAATGCGCTTGTTTCCCATCGAAGTGGCCCGATGTACTCGGTTTTTCGTGTACAATGGGCTCGGTTCCCATCGAAGTGGCCCAATGTACTCAGTTTTTCGCGTACAATGGGCTCGATTCCCATCGAAGTGGCCCAATGTACTCGGTTTTTCGCGTACAATGGGCTCGGTTCCCGTCGCAGCGGCCCAATGTACTCGGTTTTTCGTGTACAATGGGCTCGGTTCCCGTCGAAGTGGCCCTATGTACTCGGTTTTTCGTGTACAATGGGCTCGGTTCTCATCGCAGCGGCCCAATGTACTCGGTTTTTCGTGTACACTGGGCTCGGTTCTCATCGCAGTGGCCCAATGTACTCGCTTTTTCGCGTACAATAGGCTCGGTTCTCATTGAAGTGGCCCAATGTACTCGGTTTTTCGCGTACAATGGGCTCGGCTCCCGTCGCAGTAACCCAATGTACACGTTTTTTCGCGTACAATAGGTTCGTTTCCCATCGCAGTAGCCCAATGTACTCGTTTTTTCGTGTACAATAGGTTCGTTTCCCATCGCAGTAGCCCAATGTACTCGTTTTTTCGTGTACAATAGGCTCGGTTCCCGTCGCAGTGGCTTAATGTACTCGGTTTTTCGTGTACAAGGGCTTGTTTCCCTTCTCGGTGGCCCAATGTACTCGGTTTTTCGAGTACATTGAACTCGGTTCCCATCGCAGTGGCCCCTTGTACTCGGTTTTTCGCATACAAGGGGTTCACTTCTCTTCTCAGTGGGCCAATATACTTGGTTTTTCGCATACAATGGGCTACTTATCAGCTGTTAATGGTAGGTCAAGCAGGCTGTGTAGCCGAGCACTCTTTCCGTTCACCGCTTTCCGCATCAGATGCCTTGAATTGTATATGATACAGTTCAGAGTAAAGCCCTTTCTGCGCCAATAATTCCTCATGAGTGCCTTCCTCCACAATCCTTCCCTGATCCAGCACAATAATTCTGGAAGCTTCACGCACCGTGGACAACCGGTGGGCGATGACCAGCGTGGTCCGGTTCTGCATCAGCAAATCAAGCGACTGCTGGATCATCCGCTCCGATTCATTATCGAGTGCAGACGTGGCTTCATCCAGCAGCAGGAGTGGTGCATTCCTTAGAAAAGCCCGGGCAATCGCGATCCGCTGCCGCTGCCCGCCGGATAAGGTTGAACCATGTTCACCTATGACCGTGTCATAACCGTCCGGCATTCGCGCAATAAATTCATCGGCGCCGGCCAGACGGGCAGCTTCCTGAATTTCTTCGTCGCTTGCTTCACTTGCGCTGAAGGCAATATTGTCTCTGACTGTTCCTGAGAACAGATAGGGATTCTGGGGGACATAGGTGATCAGCCTCCGGGCTTTTTCGAGATTGTTCTGAACATGGTTACCGTAAATGGCAATACTGCCGTCATCAGGCGGATATAATCCGCAGCATAAGCGGGCAAGTGTTGTTTTGCCGGAGCCGCTTGGACCGACCACAGCGACAGTTTCGCCATGACGGACCCGGAGGTTCACGCCGGTGAACAGCGGGCTGCCGTTATTTTGTGCAGAAGAATAGCTGTAATGAAGGTCCTGTACCGTTAGTGCGGCAGATTCGTCTGAGCTGTCAGAAGCATGGAGCGGTATGACCGGGGTCGGATACGAGCCCTCGGCAGGACCATCCAATACCTCAAATACACGGTCTGCTGCCCCCAGCGCCTCCTGGACCCCGCCCCAAGTCTGGGACATATGCACAAAGGGCCACTGGACACGCCCCATCAGAATGATAAAAGCAAGCACTTCTCCGGCGGTTGTGCCGCCTTTTAGCGCAGACAAGGCAATCAGAGCGGCACAAGATACCATTACCAGATTGTTCACAAGCGCAGAGGTGTGCCACAGCAGCGTATTCAAGAGTGTTCTACGGTGCTGCATGACATTAAGCTTCCCGCGTTCCACCGTGTATTTCCGGAGAAGTGTCTCTTCCAGAGAGAAGGCCCGCACAATCTTCAGGCCCTGAAGCGTCTCCTGGAGAAGGCCCCGGAGCTCCGACTCTTTGGCATAGATTTCAGAAGATAATTTACGCAATCTGCGGTCAAAGAACCGGCCGGAGAGAAACACGAGAGGACCTGAGCCAAGGGCGAGCAGTGCGATCCAGACATCCATTTTGGCCAGATAGAGAAATGAAACGAAACACAGAATCAGATTGTAATTCAAATCATATACAATGCTGTTAATCATGCCGGAGGCTGCGCCCGCATCCTTGTTGTTGCGTGAGGTCAAATCTCCGGAATGCATGGACTGCAGCTGGCGGAAGGGCATGCGGTGAGTCTTGTCAAACATTGCCGCGCGCAGATCCCAGGATATCCTGCTCTGCACCACAAAGCGGAAATAATGCTGCAGCATGAGACAGAGGATAATCAGCGTACAGGCAGTAGCACAAATAACCGTCAAACGTGTAAGTGATGCCATATTGGCGCTGTTAATGGTATCGATGAACATCTGCTGAACCGCTGCAAAACCGACATCCAACACCAGCCTGGCAGAGAGTAGAAGGATGGCCGCAATGAACATGAACCGGTAACCCCGGGAATAAGTCATTAGCCGGCGCAGGGCAGCCAGCAGTGTCAGACGGCTTTGACTTTTGGCGTTCATAGACTTACCTCCCCGGCTGCTGCTGGTATAACTTCACTTTTGGCAGAGGCTTCAACCATTGTGTAATATTTGCCCTCCATGGCCATGAGTTTCTCATGTGTGCCTTCTTCCATAACCGTTCCCGCTTCCATAAAATATATCTGATCCGCCTCCCGGATCGTCGATAATCTGTGGGCAATGACCATCGTTGTGCGGTCGCGCATCAGCTCCTGCAGCGCATGCTGCACAATCTGCTCGTTGTGGCTGTCGAGTGCGGCCGTTGGTTCGTCCAGCAGCAGGAGCCTTGGTTCCCGGATAAAAGCTCTGGCGATGGACAACCGCTGCCGCTCTCCTCCGGACAAGGTAAGGCCCCGTTCACCGATAGCGGTCTCATACTGCAGCGGTGTGCTCATGATGAATTCGTGGATACCGGCTTTTTGTGCTGCCTTGATCACTTCTTCATGGGTGGCCCCGGATCTGCCCCAGGCGATATTCTCATATAGCGTTCCCGAGAAGAGATAGGGCTCCTGGGATACATAAGCCAAGCTGCCCCGCCACAGCCGGGGAGGGATGCTGCTTAACGGAACGCCGCCGCATTCAATGCTGCCTTCCGCCGGTTCATATTCTCCAAGCAGGAGATGCAGGAGCGTGCTTTTGCCGCTGCCGCTGGGGCCGGCGAGTGCCGTGACTTTGCCGGGGGCGATAGTGAGGCAGATATTTTGTAAGACAGGATCCCTATTGTAGTTAAAACTTACGTTGTTAAAAGTAATAGTCAACACTGATAGCCCGCTCTGCTCAACATGTCTCAGGTCCTGGGTGTCCCCAGCCTGTCTTTCATCTTCCGTCTTCAGGTCGAGCATTTCGAACAGCCGGTTCCCCTGGGCCAGGGAGGACTGGAGTTCTGTCCAAAGATTAGCCAGCTTCGAGACCGGATTCGTTAACTGTTCAAAACAGATCAGAAAGGCTGCTACAGCTCCCACATCCAGCCGGCCATCAATAACGAGATACCCGCCGTAGGAGAGCAGATACAGCAATCCTCCGAGCACGACAGCGAACGGCAGATTATAGCCCACGGCTTCAAGCCGGGAGACCGGAAGATGGATTTTGAAGAATTGGTTCACCCGTTCAGTGAATTTCCGGTTCAGCTGAGGGGCCAGCGAGAAAGCGCGGACGACCTCGGCTCCCTGCACCGTATCCTGAATAAACATCTGCTGGGCGGTTTCAACCTCCTGTCTTTGCTGATGGAGCGCGCGCATGCGGGCAGTGAAGGGAATCATGACGAGAGGGACGAGGGCGCAGATTAGAATCGTACCGATGGTTAAGACATATTGAAGCGACAGGAGATAGGTGAGCAGGAACAATATTTGCATCACATTGCTGAAGAGCTCGATTGTTTTGTTGTTGATGCCCTGCTGGGCGGCAGGCGCGGAGTCATTGATCCGGCTGATCAGATCGGCGGAGTGATAGCGGTCCAGCTCTTTAATCTGCGAATGCAGCAGCTTATCCAGCAGTGCAATCTGCAATCTCGAAGTCGATTTGTACTCCAGAACACCCGTTAAATAGTTCTTCACAAAGCTGGCCGCTACATCGGCCACTGCGATCGTTATGGCAAGTACAGCTGCCGCTGCAAGGCCGGTCATATCCTGATTGGTTGCCGCATTAATGATCCGCCGCAGACATTCCGCCATACCTACCGTAGTCAGTGAAATGACTGCAGCGAGCAGACAGAGCATCACATACCAGTCGATATAAGGCTTGCCAAGCTTCAGTAAACGCATGAACGTGCCGGAAGACGGAATAACGCTGGCTGTTGCCGCGTCTTCCTGCTGTGCTGATCTTTTCACATGAGATCCTCCCTAATTTAAAATAACGTTGGATTATGCTCCGGGCTAATATCCCTCATCCAGCATCACTTTGGACGTCAGGGAGAGCAGCTCCTCCAGTTTGTCTGTGTGAAGATGGTAATACAGCCGGTGATCCTCCCGTTTGAGCTCAATCAGGCCCAGGAAGAACAGGAAGTTGGCATGGTAATTAACTGCTGCCGGGGTAATGCCAAGTGCGGCTGCAATCTCCTGTCCGTAATGCGGACGTTTTTTGAGCAGGAGGAGAAAGTCCAGTCTTCTTTTATCGGAAAAGGCTTTCAAAAACAGTTCTACCTTCTCCCGGGCAGCCGGAGGCCCAAAAGCCTGCTCATTATGTATCCCAAACACAACCCAGCCGAGCTCCCCGGTATCTTTGTACAGATGAAGAAAGTAATTGCCGACCTGTGACATGAAGCTGATGTGAAAAGTGGTGGGGATATCATACTGGGCAGGATCATTGGTGTTGATCTCACGGATGAACCGTTCCGGGTTGTCCTGGAACAGCGGCTCATAGTAGACTCTGCCTTGCTCAGATTCGTTACGCAGCGCGTCGCTCCAGTGGGAGAATATATCCTTGTGGAACTGCCGCAGAAACTGCATATACCGCAGCTTGCATTCTTCCGGGTAATTCAGGCATTCCAGCAGCGGCTCTTGCGCGGCAGCGACCTCCTGCAGAGGCTCGGTATTTCTTACAAGCCCGGCGAGGAGCGGGATATCATGTTTGGCAACCTCCCAGTCATGCCCCTGCAGCAGCTCATCCAGATGATCGTGATACACCCCGTACACCATTTCGGACACGGTCTTTTCTGCAGGACTTTCCTCCAGCCGGGCCAGCCACATCTCCACGCTCAGCGGTTCAGCATAAGAACAGACCGATTCATAAAAGGCGAAATCCAGCGCTTTGTGGAAAAAGTTATAGCCAAAAAAGAACTGAAGCTCACGGTAGGCATGCGGCGACAGGCGTGTGCGTGCTTCTTCATGGTAGGCCAGAGCCATAGGGTCCATCTCCAGCTTGTAATCCTCCGCTACCGCCAGCAGCTGCCCTTCACAGGCAATCATGCCGAGGGACACGACAAATTCCAGAGCTTCATTGTAGGCAAAAGTAATGTTTTTTCGCAGGGTATCGTTTAAGTGTGGTGCCATGGAAGCCTCCCGTGTGTAGTTTTGCGAATATTAAAAGTTAAGGGGAAATGTGTAATGTTTAATGATGACTTAATGTTAAAATAAACCATAAGTTAAAATTTGTAAAGGGGATATTGTGTGGCGGTAAAAATCGGATGTAATTATAGTATCCGGCTTATTTGTTCCGGAAATGTGATAACCTAAGCTTTAATGAGAGGGTTTATTTAGGAAAAAATATAGGATGGAGTGGTATAACATTGTTCCACACAAAAGATGTTTTGGCTAACCAACTGTTAGCAAATGCGAATGATGCCAGCTGGTATGTTCCCTTTACTGAAGCTGTGCAGGGCTTGAGTGAGGAAGAAGCGAATTGGAAGGCGGATGGGGAGAGTAACTCCATCGCTGAGATTGTGAATCATCTGCTCTACTGGAATAAGACTTGGCAGACACGGTTTTTGCAGGGCAGTATAGATGCTGTTCCCAAGGTGGAGAGTAATGACAGCACGTTCCGGGCAGCTTCGGCGAAGCCGTTCCATGAACTGCAGCAGCTGCTGCTGGAGGTGTTGTTAACGTGGCAGGATGTGCTTACGGAAGAGAAACTGCAGAATAGCATTCCAAGGCTTGAAGGCAGCCGGTGGTGGGAGGCCGTGGGGAATGTAACGACACATAATGCGTATCATATCGGGCAGATTGTGTTCATCCGGAAGCTGCGGGGGAGTTACATATGAAAAAGTAGTCGTTGATTGGAAATAATGGATCAGATGATTAAGTAAGATGTGTTGCAGGAATTTGCTAAATAACAAAAAAAGAGCGATACTTTCATGACACAACTATGCAGAGTATGGAGAAAGAAGATTTTGCATTGCTTGTGTTTTGCTTAATAGCTCCTTTTATTATAACCTGTTTTAACGCCTGTAATAATTTTATAGTAGAGGATTTTAATAATTTTCTCAATGACAAATGCCAGTATGATTATACAAAAATCCCTTAATTACGACAAATTACATCCATTTTCAAATTCGAATTAATAGCATATGCTTGTGAAAGCAGATCCATAATGTTATATTGCGTTGTTAATCTGTTATGAGTCAATTCTTTTTCTTGGTTTTATTTCTTGTAGGACATAGGTTTTTTGCATCACTCAGTTCAGTTCTTATTGCCGTATATTTATGTTGCTGGTTTATGCAAACGTCCAACTAGATTGAATCAATAAAGACAAATAAATTATATTGAATACAAAGGAGAGATGGGTGAGGATCATGGAGCTTAGGAAGATTTTTTTCTGGGGTCAATTGTTATTTTGTTATTTTTTTTTACTAATTGTGACTCAAATGAGAATTTAGCTTTTGCAGAAAGTACCAAGAGTCAGGAGTTGAAATATAGTTATGACCAGAATCGAATAGACTATATTTATTCTAAAGATAATTCATATGTGGATTTCTATTATGATAGGAATGGAAATCTGGTGAAGAAAATACATAGAGAGTTTGAAGGATTTGAAAAAGGAGACATTACGGCAACCAGTTATGTTCCATTAATAGGTGAATTATCCATAACTAAAGAGTCAAGCAAAGTCGTAAATGGGGCATATTCGGCATATGGAGTTGGGGCAAAAAGTGTGGATTGGACAGTATTTATGATTTCGGATACAAATAAAATCAACCTAGAACCAAATACATCTTATAGCGTGACTTTCAATTACAAAATAATAGATGCACCTGCAAGTAAAGGGTATTTTGACTTTTTTGTAAGGACACTATCAGGTGATGGAAACAATGATGTTGGTTGGACTACATGGAATGAGGCGATTGGAAGTAGAGGAAGTAAACAAGTAGAGTTTGTAACAGGAACGTATAGCGATTATTTTCTAAACTTTGGGATGCATTACGGTGGGGCTATTTCAATAGATGATATTAAAATATTGAAGCAGTAAAGACAGTCAATACTTATTATAGTGGAATCTGATTAGGTAATGAAATCAAATGGTGTCGTTCGTTCGCTACACTCATTATAATTTTGCTTATTCTTTGAAGATTGTTTTCATAACCAAGTGTTAAAGAGAGGCTCCGGCAGCTCTTTTTCATCGTGCATTTGGCATAGGCGATAACCCGAAGCTTCATTGTGGTCGTAAAAGTTCAATTAAATGTCATCCCTTTGCACCACGACAGCGAATGTTTTGTATTTGCAAGGATGAGAAATATTGACCATTTCCTCTATCATAGGCCATCGTTACTTGAACATTTTTTTCAGTATCTTTACCGATATCAAATAATTTCAGTACGGACATACCTAACAATAATTACATAGGAATTTCTCAGAATATCCTTGTTATACCCAATAAACCATTTAGTATCGAAAGCTATGTCAATGTTAACATGTTATACCGATCCAAATTCAGTTGTATATTGACTTTTATGCACAAAATGGTTCTTATATTTCCAATGAATCGATAACATTCTCGGGAAATCTCACATCTCCAGTTAATGCAGTTTCTGCACGAATTCATCTTCATTTGCATGGGACTGGCAATAATGCGCAAGGTATAGTATATGTAGACGATATTTCAGTAGCCATATAAACCTCAATTGAATTTATATCTGATAATCCATGAGTGACCCATATGAGATCTTAGCTTTGAGCCAATGCAACAGCACTACAACGATGTGGGAAAACGGATGTATTTCTGTAGCATGATGAATCCGACTGTTATCTAAATTCAATTTTTTCCTACTTGGATATGCAGAGGGAAGATCATTTAGGAATTAAGTATTTCTTCTGACTCCAAATTATGTTTATTTTCGAAAATGAAAGGTGCATGTGATTATGAGAAGATATTATAGGTTGTTCAGATTATTATTGATTTCCGCAGTGATTTTTACTATGCTTCCTTATCAGGTTTTTGCAGAATGGCTTACTTACACATACGATACAAATGGTCGAATAGTCCTCAGTACTAAGACTGAACATGACACTGCAATTAGAACTACGTATGCCTATGATAATAACGGTAATTTGAAAAGTCGAAAAACGACCATGGAAGCTTGGCGTAACTTTGCAGTAAGTACCTTCCCGGTCAATGATAACTATAGTTTTGAAAAAGATGATAATGGTAATAACCTGCCGGATGTTTGGGAGACCGCGTGGAGAAACGGTTCTAGTTCCTCACCAAGTGCCGCCATAATGAATGCGACATCAACGGATTATTCGGTTGATGGATTAAAGTTTTACCGTTTGACCAATGGTAAAAAGGATCCAAGTTCTTATCAGTATGTCTTATCAGATGCAATACCGGTAAGTGGTAAGGCTACTTATCGTATCCAAGCTTATATGAGATACTTGCTTCTGACAGGAGCTACAGAGATAACAGTCATTCAAGTAGACGCCAGTAACAATGCGATTTTAGAATCGGCTCGTACCTTCAGATCTGGGGATGGCAATTGGAATAAGAATTCAATTACCTTTACTACGTTGGATAAAGCGACCTCTATTCGAATACGGTTTGCAGTGGGCGGTGAAGAGAATGCAGTACTGGATCTGGATAAAGTTAATTTCGTGAATGTGCTCCAAGCTAATTCAACTACACGTGCTAATATCTCCTTTAACGGAAACGGTGGATTTGAGAAGGATCAGAACAGCAATGGTATGCCAGATCTTTGGGAGACGGCCTGGAGAAACGGAGCAAGTTCAGGATCATATGCAAGAAGAGATTCCAATGCTCCAGGGGTTAAAGGGAACTATCAGTATCGTTTATATAGTGGAGTAGGCGATGTATCTTCATATATGTATGTCTTGTCTGATAAAGTTCCGGTTACCGGTGGTGCCACTTATAGGCTTTCAGCGAGTATGCGCTATAACTTGACCAAAGGCAGTACCAATCTTAGCATTTTGGAGTTTTCTGCAAATGGAACAACAACTAATGAGATACATAATACTTACAAGGATGGCGGTTGGACATGGAATACAAATTCAAAGGTGTTTACCACTCAACCTAATACAATTCAAATTGCAATAAGATTTGCTGTTGGCGGTGAAGAATCGGCTTATCTGGATTTAGATGAAGTGAATATGGAATTAGCCGGTGCCGCAGAGGTTAATGATAATGCCAGCTTTGAAACGAAGAATAGTATTGATAATCTACCGGACCTTTGGACCACGGCATGGAGGAATGGAACTAGTATTCATCCAAGTGCACAAAGAGAACTTACAGACACTCTCGGATATACAGATGGCATAACTATATTTAGGTTATTTAGCGGGACTGGGGATGCAAACTCATATCAATTTGCCCATTCGTCTCTCATACCTGTGGCTGCTAATGTGAGATATTCTTTAAGTGCAGCGATGCGTTATACGTTAAACCAAAGTGGACATGCCGAGATGAGCGTGATCCAAATTGACAGCCATGGCAATAATATTAACGAAAATCATTCCTCGGTAAGTAAAGGAGAATGGCAGTGGCATAATCATTATATGGATTTTGTAACCTTACCGAACACAACTGATATTATCATACGTTTTGCTGTTGGAGGAGAAGCACCCGGAGCTTACTTGGATATAGACGATGTGAGAATAATAAATAATAATTGGTAGCAAGTTTTCTACAATCCAACTATGCGCTTTTCAAGAGTTTTATATATTTTGCATTGATTTCGACGGAGTTATACAAAACTTCCTATAATTCGACAATTTCCCACCATTTTCAAACTTGAATTGTTAGCATATGATTGTGAATGGGGATACATAAGAAGGAAATATAAATTAGTTCTGTAGTCAGTCTTACGAATGCCCATCATGTTAAAGCATGTATGGGCTTTTTGTGTGTTTTGATTTTCTGATTTCAGTAAGGCACACAGGCACCATTTTAAGTGAACAGAACTTCAAATGAAGGAGAAATGAGCATGTACCGTAATAAATTCATTGGATTTGGTGTTCAATTATTTTCCCTCTGTATATTAGTAATTATCATGTATCCAAATGAAATCCAGGCAAGCTCAAACTCTAATAATTTGATCTCAAATCCCGGATTTGAAAATCAAGCGGGCAATGAGAAAGTAGCTGTTGATTGGGAGCGACAGGGATCAGGGATATTTGAGGTTATACAGACTCCTGTTTCGGAAGGTCTGCGAGCACAAAAAATTACTGTTAGTAACCTACCTGAAGGACAAATAGCTGCGGTCAAACAAAATTTTACTGTAACACCTGGAGAACCATTTTCATTAAGCGGAAGATTTTATATTGAGAGTATTTCGAATGCCAAAGTTCAGTTATATGCCGACTTTTATAAAGAGGACGCTTATCTAAGCTCTACTATCTTCGAATTACCCAGTCATTCAACCGGGCAATACATAACCTTGGGCGGAAATGCACAGGTGCCTAATGATGCAACATCGGTAGCTATTCACTGTTTAATTCGTTCAACCTCAACAAATGGATCAGGATCTTTTATTGCTGATAGTGTGAGATTCATCTATACAAATGATACAAATTTAATTGCCAATGCTGATTTTGAAACTTCCACCACTCCTCTATCAAAATCAGATGACTGGGATTATACAACTTCTTATAATCCTGTTTTTGATTCGATTACTTCACCGACAATGAGCGGAAATAGAGCCCAAAAGATTACCGGGTCATCTTTACCAAATAACCAATACGTAGGAATCCTTCAAAAAATAAAAGTAGAACCAGGAGAGCACTTTCAAGTGAACGGTGCAATATCAATTAACTCTTTAATTAATGCGAAAGCTCAGTTATATATCGATTTTATGACTCCGACCGGTTATTCGGGGGCAAGTATCATTGAACACCATACTGTAACTAACGGAGAATATATTACTCTTTCGAGTACGGGTCTTATTCCAAATGATACAACATATGCAGTAGTTTATGTTTTAATTCGAAGTACAAGCAACAATGGATCTGGAACTGTATTCGTTGACTCACTTGATTTTAAATATAGTGAAGAAGCGAATAACATAAATAACGGGAATTTCGAGTCTCAAGGATCCTCAGTCTTAGCTAAAGGCTGGATTCCAAGCTTCGGTAATGGGTCTTATAAAACTCAATTATTTAGAGATGAAAAGAAAAATCATGTGCAAAAAATAGAAGCATCCAATATTTCTGCAGATGCTGCAGTGGGAGTCAGTCAAATTTTGAAAGTTATACCTAACCAAAAATACACAATAAGCGGAAGGATTAAAATAGATAATTTAAGTAATGCCAAGGTTCAACTATACGCTGATTTTATGTCACAGGGCTCCTATCTGGGTGCCAATATTGTTGAATTACCAAGTACAACATACGGCGGATATACGACGGTTTCAAACACTGGTACGGTTCCCCGCAACGCTGAAACCGTTCGTCTATATGCGCTTATTCGAGCAACAAATAACAATGGGGCTGCAGTAATTTATATTGATGATATGATTTTTAGCTATAACTCTAACCTGCTCAGTAATTCGGATTTTGAAGTAAGTAATATTGGGACAGAAGAGCCCAAAAATTGGACTGTCATTCAGCAGCAGGGATCGGAGAGTGAGATTCAACTAGTTGAAGATATTCCTGTCACGTACAACACAGTGAGTCAATATTCCCAAGCTGGACGATTGACCAGTATGAAGTTCATGCATAATGGACAGCCTTTTAACACTTTATTCAAGTACGATTTAAATGGGAATCAGATTAAAAAAATTAATATTAAGTCTGCATTAAACAATCAGCAAGTCTTGAATGGAAAGAAGTCACAGAAGGTAGCTGCTCAATGGATTCCTAATAATGAGTATGTGGGAGTTTCACAATCTCTTCGCGTTCTCCCAAACAAAACATATACTATCGCTGGAAATATTAATGCCAGTATGCTCTATCAAGCAAAAGTACAAATGTACATTGATTTTTATTCGGCTAATGGCTCTTATATAGCAAATAGTATAAAAGAGTTAAATGAAGTTACTAATGGATTTAAGTTACTCACCAATCAAGGTACTATACCGCCGAGTGCTGTATCTGCTACTGTATATTTTCTTATAAGATCGACCGGTGAAGACGGGGCGGGAATGTTTTTTCTAGACTCAGTCTCTTTCAGTTACAACTAGATCGTTTAGGACGGGGGATATAGGAGAGTCATGCATTTTTTAAAGGAGGATATGAATGAGGGATTATAAAATTGTTTGTTTCATATTATTGTTTATTATTTTGGGACCGACCTCTATATATGCTGAAACTTTTAGTAATACTACTAGTATGGTTTACCATTATGATCCAAGCAACAATAGATTGGATTATACTGTGAGCTCAAAAAATAGTGTTATATATTATTTATATGACAAAAATGGAAATCTTAAACGCAAGTTTCCTGTTTCAGGTAATCCTATTTTCACATCATCCAGTATAGAGGGGTGGGAACCATATAAACTGAGTGATAATAATGCTCATACAGTATGGTCTAGTAAGAATAGAGGGAATGAAAGCGATGTGGAATGGGTAGCTGTTGATCTTGGTAAAAGTAGGATAGTAAGTGGAGTTCAAGTAACCCCACGGAGTAAGCTGTCTTTCCCGGTTAATTTTAAAATACAATCTAGTGAAGATGCGGAAACATGGACCGATATTCCAGGCCATTCTTATAGCAATTATATTAATGATGGTTCGATCCGTACTTTTGAATTTGGGTCTTCGGTAGTTGCAAAATACATAAGAATTTATGCCACGAAGTTGGGAAGAGACGATAATGGAGGCTATTACTTTCAACTAGCTGATATTAACGTTCAATTCTCTACTGTTGCCACTTCTTCTGCACTAAGTGATTGGCCAGCATCTAGATTAGTTGATCAAAATGCTTCTACAAGTTGGTCAAGTATAGCACGCTATCCATCGACAAGTACAGAATGGATAATAGTAGATTCAGGAGATATCCAAATGATTGGTGGGATTCAATTAACTCCAAGAGCTAAACTGGGTTTTCCTGTTGATTTTAAAATACAGAGCAGTGCTGATGCTAAATCTTGGACGGATGTGCAAGGACAGGCTTACACGGGGTATGTTAACAACGGTTCTATTCAAACCTTTACTTTTGAATCTCCTGTAATTGCTCAGTATATACGTGTCTATGTTACCAAACTTGGTACAGACGATAATGGTGGTTATTATTTTCAACTTGCTGATGTTAAGACTCAATTATCTACTGTAGCTACTTCTTCGACAACCAGTGGATGGCCAGCATCTAGATTAGTGGATCAAAATGTTTCAACAACCTGGTCAAGTGTAGCGCGCTATCCATCAACAAGTACGGAATGGGTAGCAGTTGATTCAGGAACTATTCAAAAAATTAATGGTATTCAATTGACACCAAGAAGTAGTCTCGGATTTCCTGTTGATTTTAAAATACAAAGCAGTACTGATGCTATTTTTTGGAAGGATGTGCAAGGGCAATCCTATACAGGTTATGTAAATAACGGTTTAATTAAGAGATTTATCTTTGAAGAACCTGTAACCGCCCGTTATATACGAGTTTATGCTAGTAAGCTCGGTACAGATGACAATGGAGGTTATTATTTTCAGCTCAGTGAGTTCCAAATTATTAAATAACTAAATAAGCTATTCTTCGTTTTTGTTTTCACTGCCATTGTATTAAGTCAGAGTAAAGCAATGGCTGCAGATCTCATTTTTGGGGCAAAAGAAAACTTTGAAAAAGGGAGTTATGCGGGGACTAATTATATCCCGGTTAATGGGATCATTACCGATGATCCGCTAAAAGTTGTAAACGGGAAGTATTCAGCATTATTAAACTCTCAGTCATCAGAAGTATGGAAAGAATTTAACAATACAAATCCTGAAAAAGTTAGATTTGAGAAAAATACAACTTACACGGTAACTTTTTCTTATAAGTCCATCGATATGCAGCCGCAGGACCCTAACCGATTTTTTTATTTTCTTGCTCGCAGTACGGACGGTAAGGAGGATAAAGGGTATACTACCTGGAACGACGTAAGTGGGAGCACAGGTATTCGAACGATGACATTTACTACTGGAAATAAAGAAAACTATTACTTAATCTGGGGTATTCATGCGGGAGGGAGCCTGTCTCTAGATGATATAGTGATCGCCAAAGATACTTCATCTGATACTGAATCTTTTGAAGGAGGTTCCTTTACTTCAACAAACTTTCAGGCGATCTCGGGCAGTATTACCAATGAGTCTGCAAAAATAATAAGCGGACAATATTCTGCTTTTCTAAGCTCCTTACCTTACGAAACGTGGAAAGGGTTCTCCTATACTGACCCTAACAAAATGAAGTTTGAAAGAAATACTACATACCAGGTCACCTTTAAATATAAATCAATTAATATGGTCTCTGGAAGTAATCGATATTTTTATTTTCTGGCAAGAAGCCAAGATGATGTAGAAGATAAGGGCTGGACGACTTGGAATGATGATAGCGGCAGTACAGGAAATAAAATAATCACTTTTACAACCGGTAACAAGCCGAATTATTACTTAATATGGGGCATTAGTAACGGGGGAGCCCTGTCTATTGATGATATTGAAATTGTTAAGATCAGTGAATCCTTTGAAAAAGGTTCTTTTACAGATACATATTTTAAAGCAGGCTCTGGTGTTCTAACTAAAGAACCGGAAAAGGTGATTAGCGGACAGTATTCTGCTTATCTCTCTTCACAATTAAATGAAGACTGGAAAGAATTCGCCTATAGTGACCCTGATACATATAGTTTCGAAAAAAACACGACTTACAGTATCACCTTTTCATACAAATCTTTAGCCATGGATTATTTGAATAGCGGTCCGTACTTTTATTTCTTAGCTAGAAGTACCGACAATCAAGAAGATACGGTAATAAGATAATTATTACTTGATCTGGGGGATTCATAAAGGGGGCGCCTTGTCTCTGGATGATATCCTTATTAAGAAAGTTAGTGAATCCTTTGAAAAGGGCTCTTTTAGCGGGACGGGATTGATACCTGACTCTGGAATAATTTCTAATGAACCAACTAAAGTAGTAAGTGGAGAGTACTCTGCTTATATAAAATCAGCAAAAAAGATGGAATGGTCAAATTTAGCAGTTACAGATACTAGTAAAGTGAAGTTCTTTAGTAATACAACCTATTCAGTTAGTTTTTCTTATAAGGCTATTGAGATGATGCCAGAAGATTTAAATCGGCACTTTTATTTCTTTGTTCGAGGGATGGATAATGTTGAAGTATTAGGCTGGACGACATGGAATGATGCCACAGGAACAAAAGGAAAGAAGACAGTGACTTTTACAACAGGGAATCAGGAGAATTATTATTTATTGTGGGGAATCCGAAATGGAGGTGCCCTCTCAGTGGATGATATCATAATTCAGCAATTAACCACTTATCAATACGATAGTAATGGAAGGTTGGTGCTAGTAAGGTATCCAGATAATCGAGTTGTCCGCTATTCATATGATCTTAACGGGAATTTGACTAAAACTATTGAAGGTTAGAGGGGAGAAGGGGATGTTAAGCATTAAAAAGCATGTAACAATTTTATCTATTTTGTTCATTATAGTTTTAGTGAATACCCCTACAGCCAGCGCTATCAAGTATATCTATACTAAGACAGGGGCACTGAGTCTTGTGAATATTTCAGAAGGTAAATATATAAATTTTCAATATGATAGTAATGGTAATAGGATTGGTAATAAAAGTTTAAACTGTAAGCCTTCACAGTATAAAATCGTTAATGTGAATAGCCAAAAGGTTCTTGATGTATATGCTGGAGACACTATTAATGGAACAAGAGTACAGATTGAAACTGATAATGGCACAGATGCACAACGGTGGTTGCTGTGTAAAGCAGGAAATGACTATTTCAAATTAATTAATGTAAATAGTGGAAAGGCATTAGATGTATCCGGGGGCTCTTCTACGGATGGTACCAAAGTTCAAATATACAACGATAATGGTACAGACTCACAGGCATGGCGAGTTGTTGAACAGAAGGACAGTTCTTATGAGTTTTTAAATATTTTAAGCAATAAAGTTCTTGATGTCTCAAATGGAGAGACTAAGAATGGAACGCCTGTGCAAATCTGGGCAAGGAACGGGACAACAGCCCAACAATGGAAACTTGTCAAGGCGATCACAAACGGAGAAGAATATAAAATATTAAATGCTGGTAACGGTAAAGCCGTAGATGTTACAGGAGGAAAAACTTTAGACGGAACGCCTGTACAAATTTGGAAGGACAACGGTACGGACTCACAGATATGGCAGGTATATGATTTGGGTGGTGATAAGTATAAGTTGATTAATAAAAACAGTAACAAGGCTCTAGAAGTATCTGGTGGTAAGACATTAGACGGATCAGTTGTTCAAATTTGGACCGATAATGGGACAACCTCTCAACAATGGATATTCAGAAACCATGCAGATGGCACAACTAGCCTAGTTAATGTAAATAGTAATAAATTGTTAGATATTCCTGGAGGAAACAGTACAGAAGGTACTCCATTGCAGATCCATACAGACAACGGAACCAGTGCTCAAAGTTGGACATTAGTGAGAATATGGTGAAGATGAAAAACATTTAAATACCAGCTGTGATTGTTGCATATGTCCCTAACAAAGAGGGGGGGATTGCATAGAGGATATCTAATATTGCGAATAAATATTGCAGATTGGAGAATGCAAAAAGTGACTAAAAAGTTAGTATATCTTGTGATAAATCTTTGCCTCATATTTATTCTCAGTGTGGGAAGCTTCGCTTCCATAGTGACTGCACAATCAACAAATTCTAACTATATCGTAATCAATACCGAAGGATCACAGCGGCAACGTATTTACATCTATGAACAGGGACGTCTGGATTCAGAAATTTTACCAGATAATTCTATTATCCAATACGCTTATGACACTAATGGGAATATGTTGAAGCGTAGCAAAGGATCTTCATCGGAACCTTATATTTTCGGGATTACCTCAGTCTCCTATGATATATACATAAACGGAGTGCAACAAAATGTCCAGCAAGTACATTTTCCAACATGGACAGATCGAAATGGACAAGATGATATCGAGTGGAGCGTGGGAGAGAAACTTGCTAACGGTGTATGGAAAGGAACCGTTGTCTTCAACAAACATGGTGGAGAATTAGGTACATATATTACACATATTTATGCTGATGGAACAATGGTTGGGTCAACAGCAGCTGAAGTTCGGACCGATGAAGTGACGGTTACTGCGCCTTCAGAGACCTCGCTGGCTAGTGGTTTTTATAATATTCAAGTTAGCGGGATTGCAGACAGTATCAAAGAGGTGCGCTTCCCGACATGGACTGAGAATAAAGGACAGGACGACTTGGTGAATCCCTGGATTACAGGCGAGAAACTTGCAGATGGTTCTTGGAGAATCAAAGTTCCGTTCAGCAACCATAACTATGAAACCGGAAATTATATCACTCACATGTATTTGTTTGATCGATATGGTAACAAGGCAGCGCTGGGAGGAAAAGTTGTCAATGTAATAGGAGGAACAGGAGGATCAAAGGAAACAGATCTGTCTGGAGTATCGTATGACGTTTTTATATACGGTGTCGATCCGTTAATACAAAGTGTACAATTTCCGACATGGACAGCTAATCAAAACCAAGATGACATCGAGTGGATTGAAGGTGTAAAAGTTGGAAATGGAGTATGGAAAGGCACGGTCGTATACTCCAAACATAATTCAGAAACAGGCAGATATATTACACATGTCTATTCGAGTGGAAAGTTTCTTGGAGCATGGGAGTTTAATGTGACAAATTCACAGAATTTAAAAGCACCGAATACAGCGAAGATAAGTGACAAATATTATGAAGTTACTATTGAAGGAGTGCCGGGAAATGTGACTCGGCTGGAATTCCCTACATGGACCAATAGTAATGGTCAAGATGATATCTACTGGTACCAAGGTGAACGGGAGATCAATAACAAATGGAGAATAAGAATTCCTTTTGCCCACCATGGTAATGAGACTGGTACATATATAACTCATTTGTATGCTCACGATGGTTATGGAAATATTCGAGCGGTAGGAGGCGTTACAGTGAATGTAACTAATCAGTAGAAATGAAACCAAAGGAGTAAACCTATGCACAGGAGCTGGTTATATTAGAAATCAGTCAATGTTAGTCCAATTATTAAAATGCATATATTTAAAATGACAGGAGAGTTTATATTGAAATCTAATAAGAAGGCAAAGCAGCTTTTATCGATCCTTTTAACGATCGTTTTGTTTTTATCTAGTTTTCAGAGCTTGGGTGGAGTGGCAGTCGCTCAATCTGCTGATAATGCCAAAACAATCTCAAAAAATCATCCGAGTCCTAGCCCGTCTCCGATGCCCGGGTTATTGGACAAGCTCTATTTAGATTCTGTCATTTCACCTACGCCTACCCCAACTCCTGGACCGCTTTCTTCAAAGCGCACATCCCAGATCGCTTCAAAAACAGAAGCTTTTCCTCTCGAGGTGAAAGCTACGGTTGATGATGTTGTGTATGGAGTCGGAGAAGAACAGGAACAACCTCCACTTATCCTTATCCTGAAAACACTGACGTTGGAGAAGCAGGGGCGATTGAACGCTGAATTGTCCCGGCAAGCAGAACAAGGACCAAAAGCGGATGCTAAGATTGAATCCATATCTCCGGATTTGAGCACTGAAGAAATTAAACAATTAGCACAGACAGGAGCTTCACAAACTGATATTTACTGGATTAATCTGTTGATTCAGGATGCTCCTGAGAAGACTCCGTTAGAACTATTAAAATGGTATCAGCAGGGCGGAGTAGCTTGGGAAGACATTCAGCGAGAATTGGAACGGGATCATCTGAATCTGAATGTCAGTCAACGAGTGGCAGATTCTGTTTATCAAATAGAAGCTCCATTAGCTATGAAACAATATTCTACTGTGGCATTTGACGTATACGGAGAGCCTGCCATCCAGCAAGAAAACCTTGCTAAAGCTGATTCAATGATGACAGCTTTTGATATGACGGTCTCCGGTGTTATTGAAGGCGTAAAAATGGCACAAATTAATCAGACGAATAAACCTCAATTCGAGGATCGCAGTAGCACTAATGAGACGGTAGACCCAGTTTCAGGAAATCTAACATGGAAAAAGAATTTGATTCACTTGCCTGGGCGAGACGGATTGGATCTGGAATTAGGGTTAATGTATAACTCATCATCCCCATATGCTTTCAAACGGATATATGATGATTATTGGGGATACAGCACTCAGGTGAGAGAGCCCTCACCTTTAGGGATGGGTTGGTCCTTTTAACTGCCCTATGTAAGCAGATATGGAGACACTTTATTTTATCACGATGGTAAAGGTAGTGCATATCAGATTGCAAGTCAGGGAGACGATTTGCTTACTTATACAAACTTGTTAAACTATAAAGGTAAGGATAAACGTTTTCGATTCGATCCAGACGGGATTTTTATTAATGGGGATGAAAAATCCCGATATTATCTGGAGTATTCAGATGGCAAAAGAGAATATTTTAATGACAATAAATTGATAGGAATTGTAGACCGTTTTGGTAATACTATTACCTATAAATATAAATCTTCAAGTTATTATTCTCAAATCGAGTCTATTACCGACTCATTAGGAAGAGAAATAAGGGTTTCATATGAAGAAGACAATCTGACTGGGTCAACCAATTTTAATGGCGAAAATGTCTATATTCAGGCATTCGACGGCGAACGGCTGCTCGAAAAGGTTACTTTGAAGAAAGATCGGGTTAAAACTACAGTCAATGAACTTAAAACATATTCTCCTTTTCTATCATCTATAACGCATCACGGAGAGACGTCAGCTCAGGATGAATCTATTTTTCTGGAATATGACTTCCGATTTGGAAAATACAATCCACACTCTGCCTACTATGGAGAACAAGATTATAACTTGTTTGGATTGATCAAACAGATAAGGTATCCGCATTCTACAACGAACTATCAGTTCAACCTAGTGACTCGACATATTGGTTATTACGAGACCATGGAAGAATACCAAGTATCTGCGCGAAGTGATCAGACAGCCAGTACCTTTTATAATCAAGCAACGTATTCGTATATTGGTAATTACACCGGTACCAGACTTGAGGATTACCCAGGAGTAATACCCGAAAGTAACCGGTATAGCTCTACTATTACTATAAAAAGTACCACGAAGGATAACGGGAAACAAATAATCAATTCGTTTGACGGTAAGGGGCGATTATTATCCACTGATGTACTGGCTGCTAACGGAGAACGAATCGTAAACAAGTACTCTGAATTTCACCCGGTATTCATTTATTCTCCAACCCGAACAATTTCTTACGAGTATGCGGCAGGAGATAGCGAAGCTACGGCAAATCAACAGATTACAGAGACGAGTTATGATGACTGGGGGAGGGTGGCTTCACAAACAAAACCAATGCCCCTAGAACAATTCAATAACTTGAGTTTGCGGCAACATTTCACCACAACATACACTTATGAACCTGAATTTCAGTTTTTGCAATCCAAATCCTGGTACCAAAATGAAAATGATCCTGTCCCGCTCACTGAACACTATACCTATACCGAACAGGGGCGTCCGGCTACAGTAATTAATGCCAAAAACGAGCTGACCTCCTATACCTATGGTTACATTGATGGACTTGGAAAAATTGAACGGATTACTGCCGAAACCCGGGCAAACAATGGTCTTGTAGCTAAATCGGTTATCCGCTATGGTAGTGAAAATGGATATGCATATCCTACAGAAGAAAAGCAATATTTCAATATCGGTAAAGATACTGAAAAAAATGTTAAAGTAACGATGGCCTATGATAAAGGAAATGGTCAATTGTTGAGTAAAACTATTGGAGACAACCATACGGTTAGCTATAAATATGATGCGTTTGGCCGTTTGGAAAAAGAAACCTATCCAGAAAAGACGAATGCTAATGGTGAACGTTACAGTGAGGTTGTCGACTACCATTACTATCATCAAACGTCTTCAAATTTCGATGCAGTTAACGCGGGGACTTATGTTTTAAAAGTGGATTCCATCCGTACGCTTACCAATCTCGCTAACAATAAAACAACCAAGACCTATGCCAATGTGCTCTATAACGGTCTGGGACTTGCGCTGCTGGAAGAGCACTATGATCCGAATAGCGGGAAATGGGAATTTACCCAATATCATTATGATGATCTGGGCCGACCGATCTATCAGAAAGATGCACTGGGAAATGAGATCACCGCCAGCTACGATGCTTGGGGCCGGCAAAACCGGGGGACCACTGCCAATAACGATATAATCATTAGTGACTATGATCTCAAATCGCGGACCAGCACCAGCTATCTCCAAGACAAGAATACGGGTGAGGCACTGAACTATGTTCAGGAAAGTTTTGACCCCTGGGGGAATAAGCTATCAGCGTCCACCTATAAAGATTGGCCGGCGAATCAGCAGCGAATCACAGAGTCCTACCGGTACAATATTATAGGACAGGTGACGGGTTATACCGACCCGAACGGTAATGTAAATGAAAACGGGATTACGACTTCTTATGCTTATGATGCCTTAGGACGTTTGAACGCAGTAAAGGATGCCTTGAACCAAACGACAAACTACCTTTATGATGGTAACGGACAACTAAGCCAGATTACGATTCAGGCCAAAGGCGGCACACCACAGACACTGAACACCAAAACTTATAACGAATTGGGTCTGCTCAGCGTGAAACAGGATGCTGCCTCACAAAGTGAGAGCTATACGTACAATAACTTGGGCCAATTGGAAAGAAAAACTGACCGTAACGGAAGCTCGTTAGCGTATACGTATGACGAAATGGGTCAGCTGAAAACCAGTACAATCCAAGGCGTAGTCAATAATGTGGCGCAGTCACAGGAAACGAGAATGATTTTTGGTGACATGGACCCGTCGAAACAGACGATCCAAACGCTGACGAATGGTGTGTTGACGGCTACTCAAACGCAAACCCTGAATGAACTGGGTCAAGTGCGTGAAACGTATTCGGTGTCAGGCAGTCACCACGCGCGGATTGGAAATGAATTGGATTCTCTTGGGCGTATAACAGAAATTAGCGATACCTACATGGGCTTCTTTACACAGTATCAATATAAAAAGGAACGACTGGAAAAGGTGCAGACGGATGGAAGCTCGATACTGAATGGTGATCCGTCCGTCAATGCACTGTATAGCTATACTGCGAATAACCTGGTAAACACCATTGAATATCCGACGCTAACAGACGGAAGTAAGCTAATCAGCAAATATACGTATAATAAGGCGCTAGGCTGGACGGAGACGCTGACGAATACAAAAGGCGGTGTGGCTCTCTCCAGTTACAGTTACGGCTATGACAACAATGGTAACCGGACCTCGGTTAGTGAGTCGCGCAATGGATCCGCAGCACAGACAACTCATTATCTATATGATGGATTGAATCGATTGGAAACCATCACCCGTCCGGATGGCAGTCAGACTAAGTATACCTACGATGTGCGTGGTAACCGGCAAACCGTATCCGATACAAGCAGTTTGAATTTTGATTCGATGGATACGAGCTATACGTATGATTTGCAGAACACCCTGACCAGCGTGACCAAGGGTGGTTCAGCAACGAGCTTCAAGTACTATGCAGACGGCATGCGGTTCATGAAGACGAACGGCAATACGCAAACCCAAGTGAATTATAACTTCCAGGGCCAAGTGATTTCCGAAGAGAAAATTGTGAACGGTGTGTTCGTAGAACAAGCAAACTTTGTGCGTGGGGACCGGGTACTTGTCAAGAAAGACAAGAAGGCTTCCAAGGACTATTACTACCTATACAATGGCCACGGAGACGTGGTGCAGATTGTGAATACGAGTGGAGCAGTTGTTAATAACTACACGTACGATGAATGGGGGAACATCACCAGCCAGGTGGAGGGAACCTCGAACTCCTTCAAGTACACGGGTGAAGTATATGATGCTGAAACGGGCCTTTACTATCTGCGGGCACGATACTATGACCCGAGTATGGGGCGGTTTTTAAATGAGGATACGTATGAAGGGCAGATTGATAATCCACTGAGCTTGAATTTGTATACGTATGTGCACAATAATCCGTTGATTTATAGTGATCCTACGGGACATGCTGCAATGGCTGCTGGTATTTATTTAGTTCCAGGAGTTGGGGAAGTGGCATTAGTAGTTACGGGAGTTGCAGCTACAGGATATGGTATCTATAAGCTATATCGATGGGCTACAAGTGATAAGCCGCTTAGTGATAAAGAAATTATTAATAACGAATTATCAAAAACACAAAAAGATCAAATCGACAATATTGAAAAAAACTTAAAGGCGGTAAATAACAAAAAGCATCTTGAAGCATATGAAAAAGAGTTAAAGGATGGTTTCTTATACGATAAAAATGGTAATGTGAAGTTGAACCCTAAAACAGGTAAACCTTGGAATCATATTAAGGAAGTTGAGCAATCAGAAGCCAAAATTGAAAAAATGATAGATAAACTTAAAAATGCTCAAAAAAGCAAGCCGTTTATCGAGAATACTTCAGAAGTTACAAAAAAAGCAGTTCAGGATGCCATTAATAAAGGACAAAAATTTCTAAATGAAGTAAAGAAGATCAGAAATTCGGTTAAACCATAGGAGGATGATATTATGAATGAAAACATAAATGAACTTACAATTGGTGAAATATCAAAATTAGAGGGTTTTACTGAGGAAGTTGAGGTTGACGAAGATGTGCCACTTTCAGTGTGGTACAACAGTATCCAGAAGAAAAAAATAAAAAACTTAAATCATGGAGACATAGCGAAGTTGATTAGACAAACGATGCATCTTAAATACGTTATTCCAGAAGCATTGAATAGGTTAAGATTAAACCCCCTTGCTGGTTATTTAGGGGATGGAGAAATTATGGAAGCAATTGCTCAAGTTAACGAGAATGAATGGGAAGAAAATTCTATCGTTACAAGTACAATTAGTTCATTTATTGATGAGTTCATAAGATTAATTAAAAATAATGAATTGAACTTGCCGGAAGATAGAGAGGTGTACTCCGATCAAGAAAGAGAAGAATATTATCAATTATTGCTAAAAATAAAAAATACATTACAAAAGGTCAATTAATAATTTTATAATTTTTCTTTATCATTTGACCATATGTGAGTTGAATACTCCATGTGGTCTTTCTTGTTGTACATTATCTTAATGTCGTAAATATCTGGCTGAAGAAAACATGAGCTTGGGATAAGGCTAAGCCATTAATTAATTCGGCTCAAGCTTCTAGAGGCTGGTCTAAATACACAAATATCCTTACATCAATGAGTGGGGGAAATTATGTGAAGGTACGTTGGAATAACATACAGGGAGAAATATGGTCGCCTCAAATAAGCAGTGTAACTATGCATTATGAAAAGAATGTCTCGACTTTTACGGACGAATTGAATGACTTTAGCAAAGTCTTCTCTTGAAGTAATAATTTATATTTTGACAATAGTAACCCTTTAACGTTTAATAATGATTTATCACGCGTCATGCGAACATCACTTACTTCAGAGGAATTAGTACGGAAGAAAGAAGGAATAGTTAGTTTTAAAGTTAAGACATTCTTCTTCCCTGAACATATGCCACATTTTAAAATTTATACGTCGTTTGATGGTGTGAACTGGAGGATGCGTATACCGAAAATTATAGAAGGCGAACTATACAGGGATTGGCCTCTAATTGTCCTATGCCTTAGATCATCTTTATGACACGAATTTTGTGAAAATAAAGTGGACTGGTTCGGAGGGATATTTCTGGACTCCCCAAGTTAGTAAAGTCACTATCAATTATCAAACCGGTATGAAGTCATTAACAGATAATTTAAGCGATTGGAGCAAATCCTTGTCGCATACCAGTAATTTGGTTATGGATAATAGGAATCTTGCTTATTTTGATAATGATAAAGCTAGGATTATGAGAAAGAATTTCACTGATGAAGAAATCATTTGGAAACAGGATGACATAAGGAATTTCCATTCTGTTATTTACGCGGATGATAGCGAAGGTGGGAAGTTAGAGTACTATATCTCAGCCGATGGTATTCAATGGAAGAGGAAGAACCCTAGAGTTATTATGCTTGGAAAGACAGCGAATTGGATTAAATATACCGTCTCATTACATGATCTGTCTGATGCTAATTTTGTTAAGATTAAATGGAGTGGGACTAAGGAAAATAAATGGTCACCTCAGCTAAGTTCGGTTACGATTGATCATTTTTAAGCTGCGATTGTGATCATTTGCACAGTATTAGTTTCTAGGAGTTTAGCAAAAGACGACTGAATCGCAGATGTGATTTCAGTCGTCTTTTATCATTCTTTTTGTTGTAAATTGAATGTGGTCAATCATCCTAAGGGAACCTGCATGCTGCATTTTTCGATATTTTCATGTATTTTGCATTGATTTCGATGGCATTATACATAACTTCCTATAATTCGACAGTTTCCCACCATTTCCAAATTTGTATTGTTATCATATGATTGAAAATGGGGATACATAAGAAGGAAATGTAAATTAGTTCGTTGGTCTGTCTTACGAATGCCCATTATGGAACAGCAGTATGGGCTTTTTCGTATGCTTTGATTTGTTGAGATTTAAGGAAGGAGCGGTCACACGCAGAAAGCTGAGAAATACATATTATATTGAAAAAGTTAAGAGATGGAGCGTAGATGTCATGGCCAGAATAAAGGAGCTGAGTAGACTTTTTATTTGTTCTCTACTCTGCTTATTATTAAACGTACAGGCTCAAGATGCAAAGGCTGCTGACGCAACAATGTCCAACTATATCCTGGTGGATCGAGGCGAAGTGAAACAGAAGCAAAAGATATATTTATAATAAAGGCAGATTGGAAACAGAGATTCTTCCGAATAATTCCATGATGTCATACAGCTACGATAGTAATGGAAACATATTGAAGAAAAGTATGGAATATTCAACGGAATCCTACACCGTTAGCACTTCTGCGTCCTCTTATGATATCTATTTAAAGGGAGTTTCAGAATGCTTAGAGCAAGTAAGTTTTCCTACTTGGACAGAATTAAACGGACAAGACGATATTGAGTGGATAAACGGTGAAAAGGTTGCACCTGGTGTCTGAAAAGCTACGGTAGTGCTGTCCAGACACGGAGAGATTACTGGAATATATAATACACATATTTATGGTGATGGTAAATTACTGAAATGTTAACCGCACAAGTGCAGACTACTACAAAAGTTACTTCTCCTCAGTCGGCATCATTAGCTAATGGGTTTTATGAGATTAGTGTAGGCGGAGTAGCCAAAACAGTGAGAGAGGTCAGATTTCCTACATGGACCGAATACAAGGGGCAAGATGACTTGGAAAATCCCTGGATTATGGGTGAGAAGTTAAATGATACAACATGGAGAATTCGTATACCATTTAGCAAGCATAACTTTGAAACCGGAAATTACTTCACTGATATTTACTTTTATGATAAGTATAACAATTCAAGTGCCATGAATGGTCTTACAGTTATAGTTCGAGGTGGGACAGGAGGATCCAATGAGACTGATATTTCGGGAGTTTCCTATGATGTATACATATATGGTCTAGACCCTCAAGCGCAAAAAGTTCAATTTCCAACATGGACTGCAAATAAAGATCAGGATGCTCTTGAATGGATTGAAGGGGGGAAGGTAGCCGATGGTGTCTGGAAGGGAACCGTTGTTTACTCAAAGCATAATTCTGAACTTGGCAGATACATAACCCATGTGTACGCAGATGGGAAGTACAGTGGAGCGTGGGAGTTTAATGTGGTAGATACAATTAAGTATACGTATTCAAATGTGGCATACCTTGGCAGTGGTTTTTATGATATTACCGTAAATGGGATTCCTTCCAGTGCGTTTTCCAACCTGGACTGAAAAAAATGGTCATGATGATATTGAAGAACCATGGATTGAGGAAGAGCGTTTAAGCAGTACAAGCTGGAGAATTCGCATCCCTTATTACAAGCACAATAATGAATTAGGTGCATATTCTACCCATGTCTATTCCTACGACGCTTACGGTAATAGCCGTATTATCGGTATACTCTCGGTAGATGTAAGGAACTAAGATTATTTTTACTAAAACTTTATAGGAGAGTTCTGATGAAGAAACGGATAGCGTCAATGGTATTTGCAGTTATCATTTTGACTACTTTTCCTAAATTATTGATAGCTTCTAATTATAATTATGATCAAAATTCAAGATTAAAATCGGAGACATATATCAAAGAAAATATACAGTATCAGAGAATCTTCACTTACGATAACAACGGTAATATTCTAGGGAAATATAGCACCTCGAAAGACTTTTTAATTCTGGAGTCTTCATTTGATGCACGCACAGAATCAACAAATTTTAAGATTCAAAATTCGTTCTTTTCTTTGTCTAATAATATCTTTAAAGAAGGGGCACAAAGTCTCTATTTTCATTCACCACAGCCCACAGTGGCGACAGTTGAATCTATAATGATAGACGTTGCACCTAACACATTGTACACATTAAGCGGCTGGATCAATAACAAACTAACAAGTGGTAATGCGAGCATTGATTGGTTGGAATATAACTCGTCCCATCAACTCATCTACGATGGGGGGACAATTGTTACTGTAAATAAGAACAAATGGCAATATGATCGGGAAGAATTTATTACAAAGCCACAGACTGCCAAAATTATCTTAAGGGTTGTGCTTGATGGTGGAGCAGCAGGTGAAGCTTATTTCGATGATATTAAATTCGAGAAAGGGAATACCCTTCCCATATCTTTTAATTCTTTTGAGTTGTATCAAAATTCATGGTACACCGATTTACCTAGCAGTGTTTTTACATACTCCACTGATGGTGCTAAAGATGGTAAGCAAAGTTTACGCTTTTATTCCAATTATCCGCTTACGGCTACGGCGGAGTGTGGTGACTACATTGTAACACCTAACACCAAGTATGTACTAAGCGGATGGATAAATAACTCCTTAAGTACAGGTAATACATACGTTGACTGGTTGGAATACAATAATGCGGGTGAGCTGGTGTTTGATGGAGGATTCGTATATGCAACGGGCAAAAATAAAACATGGCAACATAGTGCTGTGGAATTTACTACAAAGCCTACAACTACCAAAATTGTTATTCGGGCAGTTGCAGATGAAGGTGCTACCGGCACAGTATATTTTGATGCAATACAATTCAGTAAAGGTGAAAAGCTTCCTTTATTAGAGACAGATTTTGAAGAAAATGACCTGATATGGTATGCATCTTCTCCAGAAATATCATTATACAGAGGATTTGCGAAAGATGGGTTAACGAGTATGAAATTCTTTTCAAATAAACCTGTTACAGCTACAGCAGATTATGGGCAAATTATTGTTACTCCAAATACAAAGTATAAGTTAAGCGCTTCGCTGTACAATTCATTAAATACTGGTGTGCTATACGTGGATTGGCTTGAATTTAATGCGAAAGGCGAATTAATTTACGATGGAGGCACATTATTTAATGTAACCAAAAAACAATGGGGTGATAGCGAAATAGAATTTACCACTAAATCACAAACTTCAAGTGTAGTATTGAGAATTGTATGCGACTCGGGGGCAACAGGAACAGCTTATGTGGATAATATCAAATTTATAAATGTGCCGTAGCAGAATCGAATTATAAAGGAGAATAGAACTTGAGATTAATAAAAAGAATTCTGTTATTTTTGATAATTCTTGTTCCTGTATTTAATGGTTTAGAAATAAAAATGATTCTGTTTACAAAGAATCATTTAGCTTTAGCGGCAGATGTTAATGGCCTAAAGGGTGAGTATTATGACAATGCAGATTTTACTGGACTTAAATTAGTCCGAAAAGATGCAGATATTAATTTTAACTGGGGAGTGGGTTCACCTAACCCTGTATTAGAAGCAGATGGATTTTCAGTAAGATGGACTGGAACCATTAAACCTAGATATAGTGAGCTCTTTACGTTTTATATCGTTGCTGATGACGGTGTAAGATTGTGGGTTGATGGCCGTTTATTAATAGATGTATGGGAACCGCAGGCAAGTGAATTAAAGAGTCTCCCAATATTATTAACAAGTGGGAAGAATCATGATATTCGGATAGAATATTTCGAAAATGATGGCGGAGCTACTGCAATCTTGCAGTGGTCGAGCGCTAGTCAAACAAAACAAGTTGTTCCTCAAAGTCAATTGAACCCTCCTGCCGAAACAGCAGGAGTTGGTCTGAAAGGCGAATATTACGACAACTCAGACCTTAGCAAGCTCAAACTGACTCGAACTGATTCAGAGGTGAACTTTAACTGGGGTGCAAGTGCTCCCCATTCTTCAATGCAAGGGGATACGTTCTCGGTGAGATGGACGGGGACAATAAAACCAAAATACAGTGAAAGTTATACATTTTTTCTGAATGCAGACGATGGGGTGAGGCTATGGATCGATGGCCGTTTGATTTTGGATAAATGGTTAACACAGGCAAGCGAATTAACAAGTCAGACAATTACACTAAATGCCGGACATAACTATGATATCCGCATTGAATATTTTGAAAACAGTGGTGGTGCTACAGCTATCTTGGCTTGGTCGAGTGCAAGTCAGGCAAAGCAGGTAGTTCCTAAAAGTCAGTTATACATACCAGTTGAGGTCGATGGTGTTGGTTTGAAGGCGGAGTATTATAACAATCTGGATTTAGATGGTCTAGTCTTAACTAGAACAGATAAAAATGTGAACTTTAATTGGGGGGATACTTCTCCGCATAGTTCTATAGAATCAGATACATTTTCTGTCAGGTGGACAGGGAAAATAAAACCAAAGTATAACGAGAAATATACCTTTTATTTAACTGCAGATGATGGGGTACGCCTTTGGATCGATGGCAAACTAATCCTTAACCGTTGGGTAAATCAAGCGGGTCAGTATCCTAGTAGGACAATTCAACTTATTGCTGGTAATCAATACGATATTCAAATTGATTATTTTGAAAATGTAGGAGGAGCAGCTATTGGCCTTTGGTGGGAAAGCAAAACTCAAAAAAAAGAATTCGTACCTCAAAGCCAGCTTTATTCATCAGCTACCGGACTGCAGGGGACTGGACTTAAGGCGGAATATTTTAACAATGAAGATTTAACCGAGCTAAAGCTTTCACGTACGGACGCAAATATTAATTTTAACTGGGGAATTGGGTCACCGGATGTCCCAATAGAAGCCGATTCGTTCTCTGCAAGGTGGATGGGAACTCTTAGGCCGAAATATAGTGGGAGCTATACCTTTTATGCAGATTCAGATGATGGCTTGCGTTTGTGGGTAAATGGGCAACTGCTAATAGATAAATGGGTTCCTCAGGCTAGTGAATTAACTAGTATTCCTATCTATCTTAATGAAGGACAAAACTATGATATACAGGTTGAATATTTTGAAAGTGGAGGTGCTGCATCTTGCCGAATATCATGGTCAAGTGCAGCGCAGGTAAAGGAGGTGATCCCTCAGTCTCAGCTGTATATGCCATATAGATCGTATATTCCATTAGAGTATCATTATGATATAAATGGGCGCTTGGACTATGTGAAGGAATCAGAGTCAAATATTATTCGTTATCATTATGATAAGAACGGGAATTTAGTCAATGTAACTGAGTAAGAAATCTAGTATTATCATGTGGCTATGTAGAGCAATTTAAACTTTTTTATATGCGCCAAACCACGATTCAGTGTAATTATAATACATATTTTTAATAAGACAGGAGAGTTTATTTTGAAATCTATCAAAAAGACAAAGCAGCTTTTATTGATCTTTTTAACGATCGTCTTGCTCCTATCCGGTATTCCACCTATGAATCAAGCCACTGCCGCTCAGGAAAACAGTCAGGAACGCTCGGCTAAAACTGTTCCAAGCACTAAAAGTGTACCAAGTTCTTCGCCGTCTCCGACGCCACAATCACCCGACACACTTTTTTCCGATTCAATAATTCCTATGCCTTCCTCAACTCCTGAACCAGACGGAGAACTGAATTCATTACGCTCTGTACAGCCTTTTACGGATGAAGTGGTAACTGTATCGAATGAAGTTTATGATGACACGAGCCAACAGATTCTGCAGACATTACGCGCTAAAATTCTTCAGAAAAAAAATCTTATACAAACCAGATCTAATAAACAAAATTCTAATCAAGCCTTATCTCGGATAGCTCATCAAGATGTTGCCGATTTGAGTGAAGCTGATATTCAAATTCTTGTTGAGTCAGGTGCATCCAAAATAGATGTATACTGGCTGAATTTCCTGGCTATGGGGGAAACGAAATGGACAGCGCTTGAAATTCTGAAGTTGAAGCAAGAAAAGCAACTAAGTTGGGAAGATGTCCAAACAACGATGGAACTGGAATCTGAAATCAATTTTTCTACCTCATCTGTTGTAAAGGAAGTATATGATGAAATTACAAGTGTTCCTATTTTAGATGCTCACTCTTTCGTGACCTCTGCCGTCTACGAATCAGAGGAAGTGCTGCAAAAAGTTTTAGCACCTAATTCAATTACTGCTTTTGATGCAACAGTTTCTGGTGTCATAGATGAATTAGTTGTTCAAGCTCAGATTAATCAGATTCATAAACCCCAGTATAATGACCGTAATAAAAGTAGTGAAGTAGTTGATCCGGTGTCGGGGAGCTTGAATTATAAAAAAAATCTTATTCATTTGCCAGGTATTGATGGTTTAGATCTTGATATAGGTCTTATGTATAATTCTAATCGAAGCGTTCCTTTTACACATAGTTATCATTGGAATCCAAATTTTGGAATGATGGATCATAGCTACAACTATTCTGTTCCAACGCTTGGAAACGGATGGTCGTTCCAGTTTCCCTATATACAAAATTTCGGTGAAGCATATGAAATGTATTATCATGATGGTCAAGGGAATGCTTATAAAATTGGGAGAACAGATGAACTTTCCAATTATACTAATTTAATTAATTATAAAGGTAAGGATAAAAGATTTGTTGGCGAACCATGGAACAATGGCCAGTTCAGTAATGGTGAAACCAGATCCGCGGGATACATTGAATACTCTGACTTAACGCGTGAGTATTATTCAACTGGTGGTATTCTCCTTGGTATTGTTGATCGATTCGGGAATACCATCACATTTAACTATTATGGTGGAAATCTGTCTTCAATCACGGATACCCTTGGACGAGTGGTCAAGTTAAGTTATGAAGACACCCTCCTCTCAGCAGACTTTGACGGGGATAATATTGAAATCAAAGTGTTTGATGGACTCAATGAAGTGCAGAAGGTAGTTTTAACAAAAGATAGAGTTATTGCTAAGGTTCCTAACGGTTCTTTAGTTGAACCTCTTAGTCGGGCTATACCCGTGCTTTCCTCCTTCACGGATCAAAATGAAGAGAAAACCTATTTTAACTACCGATATGAGATGAATACTTACGCTTATTATGGGTACAATTTCAGTGCACTTCTAAAAGAAGTTCGATATCCACACTCTACGACAAAATATGAGATGGATGGTGTTTCAAGGAAAATAGGAGAATATGATACTATCTTGGAGTATCGTGTGAAATCAAGAGGAGACTATACAGGGAGTAAAGCGTACTATCAAACAGATTATTCATATGATGGAAATTATACTGGAAATACAGTTAACGAATATCCAGGTCATTTACCTAATAACTTCCGTTTCAGTACAACTTCCAAAATAGTAAGTAATACCCCCAGTAACGGATTTCAAACAACAAACACGTTTGATAAAGATGGTAGAGTTCTGCGTACAGAGACCCGTGAAGCTGGCGGAGAACGAAACGTGACTGAAAACACAGCATTTCATGGGTTGTTTACTCAAACACCCATACGGTCGACAATCTTGGAATATGCCGCTCAAGATAATGATGCTACAGCTGATCGTCGGTATACGGAAACTGAGCTTAATGAATGGGGACTAGTACAAAGCCAAACGCAGCCGTTAAGTAGTGACAAGTTCAATAATCCGTCAATCAAGCAGCGATATACCACAACTTATCTTTATGAACCTAAGTATCGATTCCTGGAAACTAAATCCTGGTATCAGAATGAATCTGATCCCGCTCCTTTGAGTGAACGATACACCTATACGGACAAGGGACGGCCGGCTACGTTAACAAATGCATTGGGAGAGCAAACCACATACAGTTATGACAGCCGCAATACGTCGGGTGGAATCTCCCAAGTAACAGCTGAAAAGACGTCTAAGGGTCAACTAGTAGCTAAAAGTATAACCATATACGGACCGGAAAGCCGTTATGCTTATCCCACTGAACAACAACAGTATTTTAATATCGGCAAAACGGATCAGAAAATTGTAAAGACCTATATGAGTTATGATATAGGTACGGGTAATTTAAAGAGCCAAAGAGACGGCAATAATCAAACTATAGAGTATGAATATGATGCGGCTGGTCGTCCGAAAAAAGAAACTTATCCTATTCGAACCAATAGCAACGGTGAGACCTTCAGGGAAGTTATCGATTACAATTATTATAACCAATCGTCGGACAACTTTGACTCGATAAATGCGGGAACATTTAGTTTAAAAGTGAATACCATTAAAACCGTGACTCACTTGGCCACGAACAAATCTGTGTCAACTAATTCAGCTGTGTACTATAACGGATTGGGACTTGCTCTCATGGAAGAGCACTGGAACGATAATGCAGGAAAATGGGTCTTCGCCCACTATCATTACGATGACCAGGGACGACCGATTTTTGAGAAGGATACAGAGGGTAATGAGATTACAGTAGGGTATGATGCCTGGGGGAGACAAAACCGAGCTACCACTGCCAACGGTGATCTTGTGGTCAGTGATTATAATACCAAAATGCGTATCAGCACCAACTTTATCCTTGATAAGGTCACTGGCGAAACTCTGAATTATTCCGAGCAGTACTTTGATGAATGGGGCAACCTAAGCTCAGCTTCAACCTTTAAAGATTGGCCTACAAACCAACAAAGGATCAGTGAGACCTACCGGTACGACATTTTGGGTAACGTCACCGGCTATACCGATCCGAATAAGAACTTGAATGAAGACGGTGTTACAACTTCTTATACGTATGATGCTCTTGGCCGATTGATTACTTTGAAGGATGCCTTGAATCAAACGACTAAATATACGTACAACGGTACCAGCCAACTGTCCACAGTAACCATCCAAGCCAAGAATGGAACACCGCAAACGCTGAATACGAAAACATATAATGAATTAGGTCTGCTTAGTGTGAAGCAGGATGGGGCCTCACAGAACGAAGGTTATACGTACAACAGTCTGGGCCAACTGGAAGCCAAAACAGACCGCAACGGCAGCACATTCGGATATGCGTATGACGAAAGTGGTCAACTGAAACACAGTACCATTAGCGGGAATATCAACGATGTAGTGCAAACTGAAGAAATAAAGATGATACTGTCTGCAGGCGACCCGCAGAAAAAGACGATCCAGGCACTTAAGAATGGAGTAATTACCGCTACCCAAACGCAAACGCTGGATAATTTGGGTCAAGTGCGATCTACAACCTTACAAGCAGGAAATCACTCCGCGGTCATTGGGAATAAGCTGGACACTCTGGGTCGTATGACGGAGATCAATGATACGTACATGAACTTCTACACGAAGTACCAATACAACAAGGAACGATTGGGAAAAGTGCAGACGAATGGAAGCTCTACGCTTAACGGTGATCCGTCCGTCAATGCGCAGTATAGCTATTATGCTAATAACCTGGTAGACACAATCGAATATCCGACCCTGACAGACGGAAGTAAGCTTGTCAGCAAATATACGTATAATAAGGCGTTAGGCTGGACAGAGACGCTGACGAATACGAAGGGCGGTGTGGCTCTCTCCAGTTTCAGTTACGGCTATGACAACAACGGTAACCGGACCTCGGTTAGTGAGTCGCGCAATGAATCCGCAGCACAGACAACCCATTATCTATATGATAAATTAAATCGGCTGGAAACCATCACCCGTCCGGATGGCAGTCAAACGAAATATACCTACGATATGCGTGGCAACCGGCAGACCGTATCCGATACAAGCAGCTTGAATTTTGATTCGATGGATACGAGTTATACGTATGACTTGCAGAACACCCTGACCAGCATGACCAAAGGCGGTTCGGCAACGAGCTTCAAGTACTATGCAGACGGCATGCGGTTTATGAAGACGAACGGCAATACGCAGACCCAAGTGAATTATAACTTCCAGGGCCAAGTGATCTCCGAAGAGAAAATTGTCAATGGTGTGTTCGTGGAGCAAGCGAACTTTGTGCGTGGGGACCGGATACTTGTCAAGAAAGACAAGAAGGCGGCCAAGGACTACTACTACCTCTACAATGGCCACGGAGACGTGGTACAGATTGTAAATACGAGTGGAGCAGTCGTTAATAACTACACGTATGATGAATGGGGGAACATCACCAGCCAGGTGGAGGGAACCTCGAATTCCTTCAAGTACACCGGTGAAGTATATGATGCCGAAACGGGGCTTTATTATCTGCGGGCACGATACTATGACCCAAGTATGGGGCGGTTTTTAAATGAGGATACGTATGAAGGGCAGATTGATAATCCGCTGAGTCAGAACTTGTATACGTATGTTGTGAATAATCCTCTAATATACTCTGATCCAACAGGTCATCGTCACGAGATGGGACCTGGATGGGGTGGCTTTGCCGGAAATAGATATTCTGCAACAGATCCTTGGAAAGGGTGGGGTGGGCCGGTAGGTAGTCTCGCTAATTTCTTGATTTTAGATGACGTAAATACGCTCCGAGACAAAGATTCTTCGGCATTAGCCAAAAGTCTATCTTTAGCAGGTTTGGTTCCAGTAGGAAAGATCATAAAAGGCGGAAAGATAACGTTACAGCTGCTCAACAAAGAAGGGAAATTAATTGAAAAAGAATTTGAGCTAGCTGGAGACGCATTAAAGGCGGCTAAAAAATCGTGTAATTGTTTCACCGCCGGAACAAAGGTTCAAACAGACGAAGGGGAGAAACCTATCGAGGAAATAGAGGTAGGGGATAAGGTACTCGCCAAGTCTGACGAAACTGGGGAGGTAGCATATAAAGAGGTCGTTGGTCTGTTCCAAAAGCAGGCTGACGAAATCTACTATGTCCATATCGGTGATGAAATCATCGAGGTTACGGGTGAGCATCCGTTTTGGTTGGATGATAAGGGATGGACGTTTGTTAAAGACTTGAAAGTTGGCGACTTGCTTGTTTCGAGTGACGGTACTAAACTGGCAATAGATAAGATTGAAAAAGAGCCACGAGAAGCAACGGTCTATAACTTTGAGGTAGCTGAATTCCATTCTTACTTTGTTTCTAACCTTGGTATTTGGGTTCATAACTGTGCGTTGCAAAATGTATTCAAATCAATTAAAGATGCTCCGCTTTACCCACAAGGTTTTTCAGCGGCTAAAAACGGAACTGTGAAGAACAAGGTCAACAATACAGAACTTCTTGAGGAACTACGAGCTATTGAGTCCGGTACTTGGAACAAGATTTACAAGGATGGTGTGGATGCAAACGGTAAAAAAATCTCAATCCACTACTTCCAAAGCCAATCTGGTCAAGTGTTTAATGTCAAGGTGAAAAATGGGTGGAGCAACTCATCAAGTCAAATGCCATAATAAAGGGGTGGTACGTTGAATTTACAAATTGAATTGAAGCATTTAGACGAAATTCAAAGGTTTTTATGTATATTAAATCTTGGCATGCTTGATTCCTTGCTTGAAGGGGCATTAACATTTGAAGATGCATATGCGTATCTTTACCGTCCTTTTGTAGCTCAACTTCTGGAACAAAATAATGCGAACAAGGAAATAATCGAATTGTTTGAAGAATGCTGTATGTTGGAAGATATACGAGATATAGCTCCCGAAAAGCTACAAAATGCACTTAAACTGAAAAAGAAAGAAACATTAGATTTACTTAAATCCTTACCTGGTACAGAAAAGTCGATGTATTGGCTCAACAAATTTGACGAATGATTCAAAGACCTTGGGGGGCAATCCTCAAGGTCTTTCTTTTACCCCCACCCAGTGCCGAATGAATCGGGCGGCAAGTCCCGAAAGAACTTAACCCTCATCATCCCCGTATAATATTCCTCTAATATGTCTGTACGCACATAAATGCTTGAAATTTATAACCTATGTAACGCTTTGGCGATACGTCAAACAGGTCATTATGGTCAGATACCACCATGATTGACCTGTTTTTTGTTATCTTCGTTTTCTTGCGGTTTTTCTAATTTGAGCCGCAACTGTACAATATCTTGTCTCGATAGGGAGGGTGAAAGGTCAAGTGTCGCATCTTCTAGGAAGGATAACACGACAATTAATAGTGAGGGCGGTAAACATAAAGTAATTTGATTCTGTTTGCAACTGAACTGACCTTTAGAGCGATACTTACATCGTAAAAAGAAATCTGCTGACGAGCAGTTGACATATACAGGTAAGGATGCGTTTCAGGCTAGCCGCCTTCCTGACTTAATAGCCGCCGTGCGGCAGTGTAATCAAATACGAAGAAGGTAGGGATTTACATGACAACAAGGACGAATGATTTCGTTTTGATTCAAAACCGCCAAGCCGCTAACGAGTACATGGACAAGGTAAGTCAAGAGAGCGAGTTCACGTCTCTTCACAAGGGATTTACCAAAGTACCACATAAAATCCATCGTTGTTACGGCTTAAGCCAGTACGAGAAGTTGATACTGGTTGACCTTATCGCTTATATGAGCGACAAGGCGCAGTGTTACCCAACCCATGAGATGATTGCCCGAAATGTCGGGAGTAGTTCCAAGACGATAGAACGCCACATTAAGGAGTTGGCTGATAAGAAGCTGATTCTCGTCAGTCAGGGGAAGAACAATACCTACTACTTGCCGAACTATCTTCACTGCCATCCGTTAGTGCTGCTAAGCGAGAAAACGCATGAGTTTATTGGCAGTGTTCGAAAGCAGGTTAATGAAAGGGAACTGACTTTGTGGGTTCAGGAAGTCATCAAGAGCGAGGAGTACAAGGCGTTTATCGCTCAACTTCAAAAACTCAATGTACGACGACTGCCATTTGAGAAGTTTGCCGAAAAGGAAATACTGGACAGCTATGCTCAATTCCTGAGAATCGAGTTTGGCAAGCGATTTCCGCCCGATGAGAACGGACAATAATGACGAGTCTGTTCTCTCATCAGACTCTCTGTCATGACAACCGTCATACAGTCTGTTGATGGATAGAAAACAGGGGATGTAGACAATGTGTCCATGGTTTGGGCTCAGAGTCGGTTATGCAAGACTGAGAGTCTGAAAGGCAGACATAAAGTCTGTTACCAACCGTCAGAGAGTCTCACTAATAATAATCATTAACAATACTCAATAAAGAAGAATCAAGCTAAGAATCACTTGAAAAAGAAACAGCAGACACGCCGTTGGCGGTCTGCGATTTCGGGGGATTCTTGGTTCTTAGAGAGGATTGGTAAGATGGCGAATAACTCTTTACATGAATGGAGAGATTCTACTGTCGCCGCGGGCGGTATGCTTGCTCAATCAATCTCTATCAGTTCTTCAATTCTGACGTTGAGTGTTTTACAAACGAGTTCCAATGTCTCTAAGTAAACCCTGTCAACATTGTCAGAACAAAGATGGTTGATTGTGCTTGCTCGTAATCCTGTTAATCGTGCCAGTTCCCGTTGAGATATTCCTTTCTGTTCTAACAACTGGCGCAACATCACTCGAACTGCCATGCTTATCCTCCTAACGAGTAACGCTTAACCGTACTGAATTTATGAAGCAATTATATCACCGCATATGTAGAAAGTCATTGTGTGTTTCGGTTAAGCGGTATATAATAAAATCATTGATTCGGTTAAGCGTTACAATAATCTCAATTATCGTAACGGAGGGGGAGGAAACAGCATGAATGTCATCGGTTACATCAGAGTTTCAACAAGCGGACAAGCCAAAGACGGTTACAGTTTATCGTACCAACAAGACGAAATCCGCTCCTATTGTAAGGAGCAGGGATGGAACTTGCAGGACATCTTTACGGATGAAGGTATCAGTGGAGCGAAGGTGGATGAGGATGCTCTTGAGGTGGACAGAATTGGCTTTCAGAGCATGTTAGTAGCCCTAGCCACCCGAACCTATGATGCTGTTGTTGTCCTTAATACAAGCCGTTTATGGCGGTCTGACATCGTGAAAGTGTTGGTGCATCGGGAGTTCAAGAAGTACGGCGTGGATGTGAAAAGCATTGAGCAACCGACTTATTCCATCCACAAGAAAGACCCAAGTGATTTCCTTATCAATGGACTTATGGAATTGCTTGACCAGTATCAGCGGTTAGAAATCGCCCTCAAGCTAGGCAGAGGACGTAACAAGAAAGCCCAACAGGGCGGCTATGCAGGAGGACGGGCGGCATTTGGCTACAAAGCCCGTAAAGGACTGAAAGCAATTGAAGTGAATGACAAGCAAGCCCAAGCAGTAAAGCTGCTCTTTGACATACGGGAACAGAACCCGAATTGGTCTTTATCTGAAATCGCATTTCAACTGAATCAAGAAGGCTTTACGACACAACAAGGCAAGCAGTTCACGAAAGTACAGGTCAAACGGATACTTGACCGTAAAGCACTTTACGAAGGTCAGTATCATTATGGCGGAATTACCGCAACAGGATTACATCAAGCCATCTTATAGCGATTAAAGAGGAAGAATGGACACGCTTACCCTTCAATGTATCCCTTCGGGAGAATACTAAACAGACGATGCGGCTATTCTTTTTCCCTAATCGCTATAAGCGGCCAAGGGGGATACTCACCATGAGACATCGCAAGGAACAGTTTATTTATGTTGGCGTTGATTTACATAAGCGGACACATACCGCTGTTGTCATCAATTGTTGGAATGAGAAGCTAGAGGTTATTGAATTTGAGAACAAGCCCTCCGCTTTTCCGGCGGTGGTAAGTAAGGTCAAGAAGCATGTGCAGGAAGGCATGACAGTTGTATTCGGACTTGAGGATGTGGGCGGCTATGGAAGGTCATTAGCCGTTTACCTTGTGGAGAATCATTTCATAGTCAAAGAAGTAAATGCCGCTTTGTCGAACTGGAAACGTAAAAGCTATGCCATGACGGAGAAGCATGATAGTTGGGATGCGGAGAACATCGCCAAGCTGTTACTGGATGAACTAGACAGGTTGCCGAACGCCCACCCACAAGACGATTACTGGATTCTGAAACAGCTAGTCATGCGGCGGTACGGTTTGCGAGATACCCTCGTTATGCTCAAGAATCAGCTTCATACGCAGTTAAGCTATAACTATCCAAGTTACAGCAAGTTCTTCTCCGAAGTGGACGGGAGAACGGCTCTGGCCTTTTGGCATGAGTATCCTTCCCCGTATTTACTTGAGGGAGTGATGCTAGAAGACTTAACGCTATTCCTTCGGAAGAACAGTAATAACGTCTGCTCGACCAAGAAAGCAGCCCACATTCTCGAAAATGTTCAAGCAGACGGGAATACGAAACGGAACGGTCAGGAGCATCGGGATTTCCTAGTCCGAAGTCATGTGAACCAAATTCGTGACGTTCATCGTGAAATGAGCGATGTAGAGAATCACATCCGAGACATCATGCAGAAGCTAGACTTCAAGCTGAACACGTTTACGGGCATTGATGACGTAACTGCTTCGGCAATCGTGGCGGAAGTCGGAGACATTACCCGATTTACTAATGCTGACAAGCTAGCCAAGTATGCAGGGCTTACGCCAAGCCAAATGAGTAGCGGCGGCAGGGGCAAAGACCGTAACCAAAGGCAAGGGAATCGAGCGTTAAACAAGATTCTATGGGGATTAGCAGTCAGACAAGTTCAGACCGCTAGAACGTCTAAGAAGCCGCTCAATCCTTTATTCCATGCTTACTATGAAAAGCGGCTCAACGAAGGTAAAAAGAAGAAGCAAGCAATCATCTGTATCATGAGAAAGTTAGTAAACATCCTTTACAGCATGATAAAGAACAAAACCGAATACCGTCTTACCGCTCTACCTGAACGGGCGGCAAGCTAATGATACAATGGTGGTAGCTGAAAACAGTTGCCACCTTCTTTATTCCCTGAATTAAGTTTATAACTAACGAAGGGGAGAAGAATATCGAAGACATCGAAGTCGGAGATATGGTTCTCGCAAAGTCGGAGTATGATTCAAATGGAGAGTTGGCTTACAAAGAAGTAACGGCTTTATATCGCAACCAACGTGATGATATTATTAAATTGCACGTTGGAGAGCAAGTCGTCGAGACGACAGATAACCATCCATTCTGGGTCGAAGGCAAAGGGTGGGTCTTTGCAGATGAACTTCGGGTGGGCGATAAACTTCAAAAGGCTGACGGAAGCAATCTGACGATTGATAAGGTTGAGTTTGTTAAATTAGAAAAGCCAATTACGGTTTATAACTTTACCGTCGCTGATTTTCATACGTATTATGTAACGGATTTGGGCATTTGGGTGCATAATACGGAATGTAATCTAACAAGAGTTTGGGATTTAGAAGGTACAGGGGATGCAATCACTAAATCCCAACTAAAAAAATTAACTGAAGACATGAAGAAAAATGGATGGACTGGTGGTGCGGTTGAAATATTTGAGGTAAATGGTAAAAAACTCATCGTGGACGGCCATCATAGGGTGCGTGCTGCCAAACAAGCAGGGATAGAAAACATTCCAACAAGAACTTTAACAGAACAGGAGTTAAAAGCACGTGGAATTACAAAGGAGCAACTTTTGGAGGGTTATTACTATGGAAACTAGGGAAGGTGAATGATTTGGGAATGGAATGCTTTAATCTTCTTTTAGTTCCAAAAGGCAATGAAATTGAGTTTGACGAAGATCTTTTGGAAGTCAACGGTACGAACAAATTAAAGTTCAGAGAGGTTAGCAATGTCATTTCTTCTTTGCCACTTGTTAAGCCTTATACTCCAAAAGATATGTCACAAGGTAGCAATTCAAAATGTTATTATTTTTACACCGATAACTCTTGCATAATTGAGATAGAAATTAATGCAGGGTTAGTGGAAGAAAGTGGGGGTGTTGAAGAAATATCAGTTCGATTCGCTGTCACCAATCCATTAGATACTTTCCAAAAAGCATTACAAATATGCGAAAATATCGCTATTAAACTAAATATGCAAATTATTGATATGAGATTAAAGGCAATTGTTGATTTGACAAATAATTTGGTATTAGCTAAGAGCAAGAAAGGATTTGAAGAAAAACGAGCAAGATTTTATACGATGTATAACTTGCCAATAAGCACTTGGGTAAAACCTATGCATTGTGGTAAGGCACTGTTTGATGAGCTGAGAATTCAGTAATCACACTAATTAGTAATTTTCTTCTGACCTTGAGGGCTACTTTCTCAGGGTCTTTTCTTACTCCACCCACTGTCCAATAAACCTGGCTGCACTTAAGCTTCTATTTCCCCACCTCCCCCCGATATCCACCCCCCCATTGGTTTATATATACATAGAGGTGATCACACAATGGCTATCCACATCTATAACCAAAAACGCTCTATTCCAAGTTTTATTTTTGAAAAGGTTATCCGTTTAAGCAGCATCAAAAAGGGATTCTCCAGTGTAGAAAATACGGCAAAGCTGGTCAAGGCTGAGGGTGCTGTGAATATAAAGCGCTATACGATTAAGAAGGCTCCGCTCTCCAGCGAGGTACAGGAACGAAGCTTTGAAGGCATGCAGGTATTCACTTTAAATGACCAGCAGTCCCGGGCACAGAAGGTGATTCTATACATCCACGGGGGTGCCTGGACTTTTCAGCCTTTAACGCCGCATTGGAGGTTCATGGACAGGCTGGCTCAGACGCTGAATGCCAAAATCATTGCACCGATCTATCCCAAAGTTCCTCATTACAGCTATAAAGATACGTATCCGAAGCTCCTGGACCTGTATAAAGAAATACTGGAGAGCGTGGAACGTCCGTCGCAATTGACCATCATGGGGGATTCTTCGGGCGGAAATATAGCGCTGGGACTGGCCCATCTTTTGAAAATGAACGTGCTGCCGCAGCCGAAAGATATCATACTCTTTTCTGCGTGTGTTGATATGGCGCTGGACAATCCGGAAATGCCGGAGTATGAAAAAAAAGACCCCATGCTCGCAGCCGAAGGAGTCGAAGTCATTACAGAGCTCTGGGCGGACGATAAAACAGTAGATGATCCCATCATCAGTCCGATTCACAGTGATTTTACAGGCTTCCCGAGAATGGCCCATTTTGTTGGAACCCATGAAGGGCTGTATCCTGACGCGGTAAGGCTCGATGACAAGCTGTCAGCCCAAGGCGTTGAAATTGATACTTTTGTCTATCCCAAAATGAACCATGTATTTGTGATCCTGCCCATCCCTGAAGCCAAGGACGCCCGGCAGAAAATAGTGACGATTATCAACAATTAGGGAGTCTTACGTTCTGAAATAAAGGAGCCGAACAGAGTGAGCAGGGTGCCAAGAATAGTTAGCCAGGTCAGCTTTTCTCCTAAAAGCAGGGCTGAAGCTGCCACAGTAATAACAGGCACGATGTAGATGTAAAGGCTGGTGGTTACTGCCCCCAGGATGCCTACCGCCCGGTTCCAGGTAACAAAGCACAGTGCCGATGCACCAAGGCCTAAATAGAGCAGGTTCAGCAAACTAGGAACATCAGCGAATCTATGTAATCCCGGGCGGAAATCCGACAGGAAGAGAACAGGCAGCATGAACAGCAGTCCGTAAAAAAACACCCGGCGGGTAGCCGCGACAGACGAATGGTGCAGCCCGCTGATTTTGCGCATCAGGACAGAATATAAGGCCCAGACAACCGGGGCGATAAAAGCAAGCAGATCTCCTGCAGGGTTCAGATCCAGGACCAGGCTGCCGTTCAGTCCGATAAGGACAATGCCGGTCAATGCAATGGCAAAGCCGGTAATAAACCGGGAATGCAGAGCTTCTCCTTGCAGCAGGAAGTGCGCGAACACTGCCGTGAAAAAAGGGGCAACCGACACGATTACGCCTGCATTGGACGCCGTTGTGTAGATTAACGCAATGTTTTCAACCAGAAAATAGATGGTCACCCCGCAAAGTCCTGCCGCCATAAATAAGAGTTCTTCACGGAACGACGCGGTCCGTATGGGTCGCCAAGCGATAACGGCCAATACGGCATAACCCAGAATAAAGCGGTAGAACAGAATGTCGATCGGCCCGAAGTCCGTTAACAGTATTTTCGTAGAGATAAAGGTTGTTCCCCAGATCAGGATGGTTATGAACGCCAGCAGATGTCCGTTCGTCCTTTGGTGCCCGCTCATCCTGCGGTATTCTCCGCTATATGCTCCACTGAAGGTTGGGTAAAAATGCGCATATACTGCTTGGGCGTTAAGCCGATGAGTTTTTTGAAAAAATTCGTGAAATGGCTCTGGTCGCTGAACCCGGTCTGAAAAGCCACCTCCACAGGAAGAACTCCCTGTTCCAGCAGACGTTTGGCATGGCTGATCCGGATCGTCTCCAGATAGCAGTAGGGGGAAATTCCTTTTTGCCGGGTAAATAAACGCAGCAGGTGGTATTTGCTCAGGCTTGTCAGTTCCGTTAACTGGTTCAGAGTAATGTTCTGCGTATAGTTTGACTCTATGTATTGGCAGATGGTTTTAATTTCTGTAGACAGCTCCCGGGAAGGGGCCAGCGGGCCGGTATCTGCATGATCTCTCAGCAATTGTTCCAGCAGAAAGAGCAGCAATTCTTCTTTTTGAAAATCCGTATGGCCTTCCAGGATCATCCCGTGCAGCTCGTGGAGGGGCGACGCCAGATCGCTTTGATAGAGAACGGCAGGTGTGAACCGGGGCAAATAGTCTTTACCCGTGATTTCCAGCACATATTTGTGCATAACCTCGGGATTGATGTTAAGACAGCGATAATCAAGCGTCCTCCCGTCAACCTGCTGGCAGGCATGGGGGTCAAGCGGGTTAAAAATAATCACATCGCCGCTGTTCAAAATATATTCTTCGTTGCTGCATACCAGATGTCTTTTGCCTTCCTCTATAAACCCGATGACATAATATTCATGAAAATGGTTGGGGAATTTCTGCATGATGCCCTCAAACCGGTAAGCCTCCAGATTCAGATCCGTATCATAAACGACTGTCCGCACTTCTTGCGTCAATGTCTGCACCTTCTTTTTCTGTGATGTAGTGATATTATAATATGGATTATGGAGAAGTTCTTGGATGATATTGCGGCTTGTATTTTGGAAAAGAAGGTGATCCCATCAATCCCACCACAGCAGAACGCTATTTATACTATGTACTAAGAGGCAAGTACGCTCTGCCGGAGTTTGAGCAATGGCTGTATGAGCACGATGAGCTGGAAGAGATTTTTGGCACACAAGAGTACCTCGAACTCATTTCAAGAGATTACAAGGGCAAATATGCCTTTCATGAGACAGAACAACAGATTCGCAGATTGGTCCATGCAGGAAAGTTTGAGCAAGAACGGATTGTCATGCTGCTATATGAACTGTTAAATGAAGAAGATGCGTCCAGGCAACTGCAGAATCTGGCGGTACTTTACGAGGAGTATTGTAACGGCTATTCGTTTCTCAGATACATCGCGCTTAGGTCTATAACAACCTCTGATGAATTTAAGGAGCGGCTCAAGCTGGAATACGCGGAATACCTCAGGTACATGACTCCCTTAAAAGCCGAAGCAGAGAGGTTGCTTGGATTTTTCTATAAAAAGCAGCTAATCATTGAAGAAGAACATGAGTATATTGACTACAGAGCAGAAAGCGACCGGATCGAGCTTCATAGCATCAATGAAATGTTTTAAAGAACACCACAGGGCCGTTTAAAAAACGATCTCCCCGGGTATGTAAGCTTACCGCCTATGCGGCAGGTGTTTTTGCATGCTAACCCGAACTGTAGGAGGTCATTACATATGAACAAGACGCTGCCAAGGTCTGAATGGGACGGGAGATTACAGCAGAATATCCTTGATTTTGTGAACTATACTTTATCCGGCGGCTCGCTTCATAAGGTTATCGAAGGGGCGGAAGAAGCCGAGGTTTATTTAAAAGATGTCCTTGAAGGTGATACAGGCCGTGCATACCGGCAGAGTCTTGGCGGCGTGCTTACAGAGGCGGAACAGCTGGCAGGAATTCCAGGGCTTCGTGCGGGGCAGCTGGAACAGCTTGCTTTTGCCGTTAACGCTATGGATTCAAGCAAGCTGAGGGCGCTGGCTCCGCAGACGACACGCCATAACCGGGTAGATCCTTATGTGAACGGACCGCAGTGCCTGGAAATGATTTTAGGTGAGATCAGGCAGGCGGAGCGGTATATCCATTTGTCGGTGATGCTGTTTTTTAATGACAAGTCCGGGAACATGATCGCAGATGAACTGCTTCATGCATTGGAGCGTGGAGTTGAGGTGCGGATGATGGTTGACAAGGTTACAACGGCTGTGGGCTATGGGCTTAACCTCGAAGTAGGGAATTTCTCGAAGATTGCCGAACGTCTGGAGCAGGCTGGAGCTAAGGTGCTGAATACCTTCAATTCCTGTTGTCCGCCCGGGGAATGGGGGCAAGGCGTGAGGAGCTGAAGCAGCAAGGGGTGCCGGAGTATATCCTGATGGTTCAGGATAAGGTGCAGGAGGAGATGGAGCTCACCGGACTGAATATTATTGATCACCGGAAGTTTATTATTATTGACGGGACCACCGCGGTGATTGGCAGTATTAATTTTGGTGACCAGTATACGTTCGCAGGCACGATCAGGGCATCAGTAACGGAACAGGTGGACGGCCGGCCGCTCGGCATTCCTAACTTGGAGGAGCAGTGGCATGACGGGTGCTTCCGGATCCGTGGTGAAGCAGCCCAGCCGCTGAATGCTGTTTTTCATACCAGATGGGTTCTGCTTGGCGGCGATTTGTTTGATGTGGAGAACTCTTTTTACCGTCCGGAGGTGGATTATAAATTCGGGGAGGAAGAGTGTACGCTGTTCGCCAGCTTTCCGGGCAATCCGGTGAATCTCATCCAGCAGTATTATCTTGATCTGATTACCTATGCGGCTGATGAGACGGTGATTGTGAATCCGTACCTGATCGATCAGGCCTTCTGGGACCGGCTGTGTGAGCTGGGACCGGAGTGCTCAGGCCATCTGACGATATGCAACCCGCTGGAGGTCAATGACCACCCTACGAACCGCGCTTCCGTACGAAGCAATATGTACACGCCGTTCAGAAACGGGGTTTCTTTTTATGATTACAGCTTTACGGAACGGTTCTCCCACTGGAAAATCACCTATGACCACAGATCGCACGCGGTGTTCCACGGCTCTTACAATATTAATGAACGAAGCGCGTGCCATGATTTTGAGCTGGGTCTGCTGGTGAAGGGGAAAGCTTTTGCCGAAAAAGTTAAGTCCATGATCGATTACGACCTCAGCGTATCACGCAAAATTACGGATGAAAAAGAGTTCTTCAAGCACCCTTGGCTTCATCCCAGCACGTATGTGAACAAGGCGACGCAGTACTTCAGCTGAGGGGATTTTTGTGCACATACTTGAAAACATTATAAACGTCAAAGTATAATAAACCTATCATAAGGGATTCTTGGAAACACCAGGATCAGTCCGTGAGGCCTGTTTCTGGTGCTTTTTTTGTTTACTGAATTTTGACGGTTTAGCTATAAAGTTATATCCCTGGAATTACAATGTCCGTATTACATAGCTCAATCTAACGGGGGGCCCTCTTTTGTTCAAAATTATGCTGGTTGAAGACGATGTTACTTTATTTAATGAGATCAAGGAACGGTTATCCCAATGGTCCTACGATGTCCACGGGGTTACCGATTTCTCCAAAGTGCTGCAGGAGTTTACGTCAGTGAAGCCGGAGCTGGTGATCATCGACATTCAGCTGCCGCTGTTCGACGGGTTCCACTGGTGCCGGATGATCCGGGCGCACTCCAATGTGCCGATTATTTTTCTCTCTTCCCGTGATCATCCGAGCGATATGGTCATGTCGATGCAGCTGGGGGCGGATGACTTCATGCAGAAGCCGTTCCATTTTGAAGTGTTAATCGCCAAAATCCAGGCCACGCTCCGCCGGGTGTACAATTACAGCAGTGAGCGGACAGAGCTGAAGACGTGGCGCGGCGCAACGATTGAATACGTCAAGAATACGGTAACGAACAGCCATGGCTCTGCACTGCTGACCAAAAATGAGATGTATATCCTGAAAATTCTGGTCGAGCGCAAGGATCAGATCGTAGACCGGGAGGATATTATAAAAAGCTTATGGGACAATGAGCATTTTGTGAGCGACAATACACTGACGGTAAACGTGAACCGGCTGCGCAAAAAGCTGGAACCGCTGGGGCTGGACACCTATATCGAAACCCGCGTGGGACAGGGTTATATGGCGACCGAAGAGGCAGTACTATGATCAAGAAATACATACAGGAAAGAGGCAGCTGGCTGCTCCTGCTGGCCGGGATTCAGCTGGTTATTCTGTTCGTGGCGTACGTAGATGCCTCCATTCCGTTTCTGCCGATTCTGTACATCGTGCTGCTGAACGTGCTGGTCTGCACACTGTTTGTTTTTTTGAGATACCAAAGAGAGACCCGGTTCTACAGGACAATAGAATCCTGGGATGAGGTGTATGATCTGGAAATGTTCAGGGAGGCGGGCAGTCCATTTGAGAACATTGTACAGGAGGCTGTAACTTCACAGACGGAACGTTACCGGAAGGAATCTTCGGTGAATTACCATCTGCTGGAGCAGGAGAAGGATGATCTGCTGGCCTGGATCCATGAGGTCAAAACACCGCTCACCGCCATGCAGCTGATGATCGAACGGCTCCCGGATGAAACGCTGCAAAGCCAGTTGATGTTCGAGTGGCTGCGGATTCATCATCTGCTGGACCAGCAGCTGCACCAGAAACGGATTCCGTTCATGCGCAATGACCTGTTCATCGAGAACACCGCGCTGGAGCCGGTTCTGAACCGGGAGATCCGGGCACTTAAATCCTGGTGTATTTCCAAAGGCATCGGGTTTGACGTATCGCTGGAGGTAGAGGAAGTGCTGACTGACGGCAAGTGGCTCGGGTTTATGCTCCGCCAGCTGCTCACGAATGCCGTGAAATACAGTGAGGCATCGGATATCACGGTGATGAGCCATGAAGCGGACGGACATGCTGTGCTCGTTATTGAAGACCAGGGAAAGGGCATTGAGCCCAAGGATTTGCCGCGGATTTTTGATAAAGGGTTCACGTCTGTCCTCGGGCGCCAGGAAGGGGCCGCTACCGGCATGGGACTATATTTGACCAAGCAGGTGGCAGAGCCGCTGTTGATCCGGATTGAGGTGGACTCGGCTCCGGGAGCTGGTGCGAAATTTATTCTCGTTTTTCCGAAAGAGAATGATTTTGTGAGTATTTCAGGCACATAATGCCGGATATTATAAGGGATTATCGGGTTTGTTAATATGCTGCCAGTCCTGCTTCCCGTATAACATCAAGCTCGGCTGCTGACAAAAGTCCGGCAGTGTACAAATTCAGATATTCCTCAGAGACACTCTGGTCAAAAATCAGGAGATCATCCGTGTTGACCGTTACCGGCACTCCGTAATCATACAGTGTCCTGATGGGATGACTGGAATAACCGTTAACCCGGCCCAGCATCACATTGCTGGTAGGACAGACATTTAACCGGATGCTGTGGGATGCGAGCCATTTCATAATCTGAGGCGACTGTGCTGCGGCAATACCGTGATGAATCTCCTGCAGCTCCAGCGTTTCTACCGCTTCCATCACCTCATCGGCGGTGCCGAATTCACCGGAATGAGCCTTCAGCACAAGCCCGGCAGTCTTCGCTTGACGGTAAATAGCCTGGAAATTGCGGATCGGCTGAGCCAGCTCCTGACCGCTGATATCGATGGAATGGAACCAGCGGTACGAGAAAATCTCTTCCAGCTGGTCACTTATAAGATCAACATTAGTACTGCTAAGTAAAGATAATTCCGGCAGGAACCGGGTCTGCGGGGAATATTGCCGGCGTAGAGTATCCATCGTATGTATAAAAGCCTCCATGCCGCCCAGCAGGCCGATTTCGTCCGGTCCAAAGCTCATGGACAGCAGCTCAATACGATCGCAAGCAGCCTGAACAAAGGAAGCCTCTATGCGTTTCAGGTATCCTCCGAACCCCGGGCAGTGGCATTTTACATGGCTGGTGAACCACTCCTGCATTTCCGCCAAGGAGGCGAATTTGGCAGCAGGCGGCCGGATGGGGGTGTTGGCCCAGGCTTCGATATATCTGCGGTTTCCTCCGCGTCCCGCATGATTGTGAAGATCACTTTTGGGTATCATCTGCAATTCCGAAAGCGAGTGGTTGGTGAGTGCGGTGACAAAGGGATGTGTCATGACAGCCTCCTTTTTAAACAGTGACAAAGAATTCTGAGGAATGGCTCCCCTGTTAAATATATCACCGGGAATAACAGGCATGTGACGATAATGTCACATGCCCCTTCATATTGTTCGGTGAATCGCAGGAAAACAAGTGCAATCCCGCTTAAGATAGAGCTATAGAAAAGGAGTGGGGTATACATGGTGATTTTACAGGCAAATAAAATTTACAAGACATATGGCAACAAATTCAATAAGCAGGAGGTTCTGAAGGGGATTGACCTGCAGGTGAACAAAGGCGAGTTCGTCGGCATCATGGGCGCGTCGGGATCAGGCAAAACAACGCTCTTGAATGTGCTGTCCTCCATCGACCGGGTCAGCCAGGGCACGATTGAAATTGAAGGCAAAGAATTTACCGGGATGAAGGAGAAGCAGCTGGCTGAATTCCGCAAGCATCACTTGGGCTTTATTTTTCAGGAATACAATCTGCTCGACACGCTGACTGTCAAAGAGAATGTGCTGCTGCCGCTGTCCATCACCGGCATTTCCAAGAAAGATGCCCACCAGAAGTTCGATCAGGTATCGAAGGAGCTGGGTATCCATGAGCTGAAGGATAAGTACCCGGCGGAAATATCGGGCGGTCAGAAGCAGCGGACCTCGGCGGCGCGGGCGTTTGTGCATGATCCGAGTATTATTTTTGCCGATGAGCCTACAGGGGCGCTGGATTCCAAGTCCGCATCTGATCTGCTGAACAAACTGTCTGACATGAACAGCAAGCGTCAGGCGACCATTGTTATGGTTACCCACGATCCTGTGGCAGCCAGCTACTGCAGCCGGGTAGTGTTCATCCGTGACGGACAAATTTATACCCAGCTGAACAAAGGTGACGAATCGCGCCAGTCGTTCTTTAATGACATCATCAAAACCCAGGGCGTATTGGGCGGTGTTCAGCAATGAGCCTGAATTACATCATTCTGCGCAATCTCAAAAAGAACATTAAAAACTACTATCTGTATGTATTTGCACTGATCTTCAGTGTGGCACTGTATTTCTCCTTTGTGACCCTGCAGTTTGACCCGGCGATGGATGAGGTTGCGGGTTCTGTCAAAGGCGGAGCGGCCATAGGTACATCTTCTATTCTGCTGGTAGCGATTGTGGCTATCTTCCTGCTGTATGCCAACACGATCTTCATCAAGCGGCGCAGCCGGGAGATTGGATTGTTCCAGCTGATCGGGCTGACCAAGGGCAAAATTTTCAGGCTGCTGAGCGCGGAGAATCTGATCCTGTATTTCGGGTCCATGGCTCTAGGCATCGGCGCCGGGTTCGCGGTATCGCGTCTCATTCTGATGATCCTGTTCAAAATCCTGCAGGTCGAGGAAATGGCCAAGCTGCGCTTCTCCACGGATGCCCTGGTGCGTACGGTTGTGGTGTTTGCCGCGATCTATGTGCTGATCATGCTGATGAACTACACTTTTATAAAAGGCCAAAGCATTCTTTCCTTATTCAAAGTGAATTCAACTGCCCAGGAGCGGATCAAAAAAATGTCCGTCTGGGAAATCATTCTCGGTCTTCTGGGGCTAGGGTTTGTCGGGGCAGGTTATTACACTTCTACCCAGCTGTTCAGCGGCAAATTTACGGCGATGAATGAGCTGATGATTGCGATGGTGCTTATTCTGGGTCTGGTTATTGTGGGGACGTATCTTTTTTATAAAGGCTCTGTCAGCTTTGTGTTCAATGCGGTCCGCAAGAGTAAAAAGGGATATCTGTCGATCAATGAGGTGCTGTCCCTTTCGTCAATCATGTTCCGGATGAAATCGAACGCGCTGCTGCTGACGATTATTACTACAGTGTCGGCGCTGGCGATCGGCCTGCTGTCCCTGAGCTATATCTCCTATTATTCGGCAGAAGCGACGGCTAAAGAAAGCTCCCCGAATGACTTCGGGTATGCCGAGCTGGAAGCCAAAGAGAAGTTTGTCCAGGCGCTGGATGCCAAGGGAATCCGCTATAAGGAGATTAAAATTCAGCCTGTAAAGATGGAAGTGGATGCAGCGCAAATTATGGACACTGCAATCTTCAAGGATCCTGAGGACCAATTGCTGTCCACCTCGGTGATCAGTGAGAGAGATGTAGAAGGCATGGATCTCAAACCGGGCGAAACCCGGATCATAGGCTACAGCAGTGCACTAAAAAACTTTGTGTCTCTGAAGGAGACCGGTGAACTAGGTTTCAAGACTACGGAAGGCGTAACTAAACTGCAGCTTACAGGTGTTTCAGATGAATCCGTATTGCCCTATTATTACAGCGGGGGCGCAGGAATTTTTGTCGTAGATGATACTGTATTCCAGGAATTCCTCCAGCTGATTGATCCGGCCCTGCAAAAGAGCGAAAAATTGGCCGCGTATTACGGCATCGACCTGGCTGACCGTTCACAAATACAAGAAGCCAATCAAATTTACAACGATAATGAACCGAGATCGCCAAGCTTTTCCCAGTATCAATATGAATTGAACCAGCGCAACAACATGGGATTGATTATGTTCATCGTCGGGTTCCTGGGATTGACCTTCCTCATTACCTCCGGCTGTATTCTGTACTTTAAGCAGATGGATGAAGGGGAAGAGGAGAAAGCAGGGTACACAATTTTGCGGAAGCTGGGCTTCACGCAAGGTGACCTGCTGCGCGGCATCCAGTTCAAGCAGCTGTTCAACTTCGGCATTCCGCTGGTCGTCGGCTTGTGCCACAGCTATTTTGCCGTCAAATCGGGCTGGTTCTTCTTCGGTACGGAGATGCTGACCCCGATGATCATCGTCATGCTGCTGTATACCGTGCTGTACTCGATCTTCGGCTTCCTGTCTGTGCTGTATTATAAGAGGGTGATCCGGGAGTCGTTGTAGGGATGGATTACAGATGTTATTAAAAGAATCTCGATAAGAGGTTCTTTTTTTGATCTTTGAATAGAGAGTTGACATTAGGTCTGACCTAAGGTGTATCTTAAGCTGTAAGGAGTGAGACAAAGTGAAACAAGAAATTACCATCAGCGAGCTGGCCGCGCTCATGCAGGTGTCCACGCACCAGATCCGGTATTTTGAGGAAAAGGGTGTGCTGCCTCCGGCTTATGCGGATGACAACGGCTACCGCATGTACGGCATCGATGAAGTCTACCAGCTCTCCCACATTCTGCTGCTGCGCAAGCTGGGGTTGTCTGTCCAAGCCATCCGCGAGTGGATGGAGAAGGGGACGGAAGAAGGGATGCAGCACCTGCTGCAGCAATCGGTGTCCACTGTGGAGCAGGAGATTGAGCGGCTGCAGCAGCTCAGCGGTTTTATGACGAAGGTGCTTGAAGAATACGACAATTTTGGACGGAGAACGAACGAGTACATGGTCACCAACAGAGAAGCCCTTCCGCTTAGCTGCTGGATTGAAACCGGTCCCGATACAGCGCTGAGTGCACGCATGCTGGTTCAACAGGACAGTACACTGGCCCGCCTTCATGAAAGTGATCTGCACTATGTGTATACAGACACGGGAAGCTTGCAGATCTGCGTCCAGTCTGGCGATACACTTCCGGATTTGGTGCTGCCGCAGGGTGAGTATTTAACATGCCGGTTTACTATTGGGAACGAAGAAGAGCTTGACCGGCATTTAGAGCGGTTTCTGTCATATGCAGATGAACATTCTATTCCGCTCGGTGGGCCGCTTGTTTTGGCGGAAAAGTCTTACCTGTCCCTGTTTACCCGCGAGCTCCTGCATTATGAGCTGTCCGCTCCAATCAGCGGCATGACTCACGTACAACACCGGACAGCAGAGGAGGTTGAGCAGTGGGAGACCCAATGGTTATCGAAGCGATGAAGCCGGCTTATGAGGTTCCAGTCAGCAGGCTGCTGACCCAAGGTTTCGCAGGCAAGCTGATGCCTGGGCCCCGGATGGACGAAAGCCAAGCTGCTTCCATAATGCACAAGCTTCTTCGATTGGATTCAGAAGCCGGTAACATTGAGCGGGTTGTCGTTACGATAAACGGGAGCATCGCAGGCAGCATGGCTGTGCAGTGGCAGCTGTCCCCCGCCGCTGAACAGGAAACGCAGCGATTATTAAAAGTCTGGCAGGAGCTGCACGGCATCGGGCTGGGGACAAGGCTGGAGATAGCGGTACGGCTGCTTCTGCTCAGTCACATGCCTGCAAAGCATGAGGGCTATATTGCGGACATATCGGTCGATTCCCGGTACCGGGGAAGAGGAGTCGGCGGTTACATGCTGGAGTGGGCGCGATGTGAAGCGGCAAAGAAGCCGGACATCCGGTATTTAAGCTTGCATGTCTCAGGCAGTAACGACGGGGCGCGGCGGCTGTATGAACGGTTTGGCTTCCGGACATCGGAGGCGAAGCGCAGCGTCCTGATGAGTGTTCTTTTCGGTGAGCAGGAGTGGAGATACATGATTTACATGAAAGGAAAATGAAGCAGATGAAAAAGAAGTTCAAGAAGTGGGGACTGGTGATTCTCAGCATTGTGCTGCTTCTTGGCGGGGCCGGAGGATACATCCTGTGGCAAAATGATTTTGACATGAGCCTCCGCCCCGTCGTCATCGAGTCGCCGCAAGGCAAACTGGCAGGCACATTGGCGCTGCCGGACAGCTATAGCGGAAAACTGGGACTGGTGCTGTTCATACATGGGGACGGACCCGTTGACTCTACTCATAATGACGGATATAAGCCTTTGTGGGAGAAGCTTGCGTCTGCTGGTTACGCCTCTCTGTCCCTCAACAAACGCGGAATCGGCGGCTCGGAGGGGAACTGGCTCCACCAGAGCATGGACGACCGGGTGACGGAGGCGCGGCAGGCCTTGGCATGGGCGGGAAAACAGCCGATGATCGACAGAGACAACATAGGGGTATGGGGAGCCAGCCAAGCCGGATGGGTGATCCCGAAGCTGGCTGGTGTGGAGCCGCTGGCGTTCAGTATTCTCGTGTCTCCCGCTATTAACTGGTTATCCCAGGGAGAATATCATACACGGAAGCAGATGGAGCAGGACGGCCATACACAGGAAGAGATCGCGAAGCAAGCAGCTTACGAGGATGGGATCAAGGACCTGCTGAAAGCAGGGGCCTCTTATGAGGAATATGTACAGGCTGCAGGCGGTAGCGGTAAGGTTATGGATAAGGACCGCTGGCTTTTTGTCAGTAAAAATTTTGCCTCAGACGCAGCGGGTGACCTGAAGAACTTCAATTCCCCGGTACTTCTGCTGCTCGGCGATCATGATGTGAATGTGGATGTCAATGAGACAGAGAAGGTATACCGTGAAGGAGTACGTCCCCCGGAACTGCTGCGGGTTAAAATTTTCCCGGACACAGAGCATTCCATGCTCGCCACAGCTACGGCGGAATCACCGGTGCGTGCGCTGCTGATCAGCCTGTTCGCTCCAAGGGATATAACGGTAAAAGGATATATGGAGGAGATCGTAAACTTTTTGAGTCATTAATATTTAATGGGCCCCCTTACACCACACAGTATCTGTATACTGTTAGCGGTAAGGGGATTTTTTTGCGGAAATTTATCCGGGGCAGCTAACATTCAAGGAACTTCACCGTTATACATACGAAAGGAGGTGCAGGATGAAGCCCGGGCAGCTACATCAGATACTTCAACCCAAAATGCTGGAAATCCGGAAATACTTGATCCGTCTCGGGGCATCTGCAGCCGACGCTGAGGATATCGTACAGGATACGGTATATAAGGCACTTTTGTATATCGATTCCATTGATGAGAACAAATTCAGTGCATGGTTATATAAAGTCGCGATTAACCGCTACTATGATCTGTGCCGCCGCAATAAGCGGTTCGTCATTCCGATTGATGATATAGAAGTGCCGGATACGGAACTGCCGGAGGATCATTTGCTGTTAAAAGAGAAGCGGGAAGATATTGAGCGCGTTCTTAATAGGATGCTTCCCCTTCACAAACAGCTGATCATAATGAAATATGAGCTGGACTTGTCCTACCAGGAGATTTCCGGGCTACTTGGCATTACGACAGATACGGTCAAATCGGCATTGTTCCGCGCCCGCAAGCAATTTCAAAAAAAATATAGAGGTGAAGAGGAATGACAGCTCCATGGGAAGAAAAGGATGATATGAATCTTTCAAAAGTCATAAAGAAGGCCAAACGGAAAACACTGATCCGTAATACCCTTATTTCTCTCGCTGCAGCGGTTATCGTATGGTTTGGCGGGATACTGGGGAATGCTCATCTGACAAGCTGGCTCGCCATGCGGGGACTGGATGAGGAGAAAATGATGATGGAGCTCAGCAGTCCTAACCTTTATGAATTAAGAACAGAGCTTGATCTGGGATTTCTGTCCGGCAAGGTCGAGATTGAAACTTACAAGGTTGTGGAAGGAGTCCCTGTCGTATGGGATACCAAGCAGCTGGGTTTTAGTATGAGCAGCCGGTTCGCTCTGCTGGGCAGCGGTTATTCCAGTATCCATGTTCCCGATCCAATAATGAAAAGCCAAAATTATGAATACTACCGGACGTATAACAGTCAAAGCGGACAGCGGGAAATGCTGTTCTACGTACCCGGGGTGAATTATAACGGGAAAGTGCTGAATGACCTGCCCCTGCTGGGACAAATGGAACCCGGCAAGCTCGTGGAGATGGCAGTTTCGTTTGATAAAAGCTATACCCAGGCTGAGGTTGAAGCCATGCTTCCGGAAGGGCTGTCCCAGCGGTGGTATTGGGTAGATACGTATGACAACAAAAAGAAGCTTGAATTTATTACGAATGACAGCAGCACGGAGAAATATGCGTTACCGGAATCAGCTCGGCGGGTATACGGTTACGGCTGGAGATGGGAAGAGTTGTTTGCACCGAAACCGGAGGATTTTTTGCAGACATTGGAATACGGGCTTCAGATGAAAGGCAAGCATTACAGAGAATTTGAGCGGATCTCAAATTATTTGAAACAAGATAAAGCAGCACCGGAGGCCAGTGACGTACAGCTGTTGGGCGTCGTTGTAACCGGGACGGCAAAGGAGCTGCAGAGCCTGAGCGGGAAGTCCTATGTAAATGCAGCCGTGCTCGGAGCGGTTGTGGATAAATATTAGATCACATACTGTTTGAAAAAAAAGCCAAAGAAGAGCGGACCGCTCTTCTTTGGAACCTCTTCAGAATTTAACTGTCACCTAACCGCAGAACCCCTTCCAGCGTCACATGGGCAAATCCTCCAACTTTAATCACTGCATCCGAATCTGTTGGCTCAATCGTTACATACAGCGTTCCCGGACGGCCGATGGCATCTCCCTGACCAATAATAAGGTTATGCGTCTCTTGTCTGCCTAGTATATTTTCTAAAATAAGATAACCGGCCAGCGCCCCGTTTGCTGCTCCTGTTACCGGATCTTCCGCTATACCTATGGCAGGGGCAAAATCCCGGGTGTAGAGGTCAAAGCCCGGCTTTCCGTCAAAAGTAAAGAGATGGGTGGTGCTGATGCCATGCTTCTTGTTGTGAGCAGCAAGCTGCGCCAGATCTGGCCGGGCGGCATCAATAGCTGCGTGCGTCTTCACCGGAACAATCAAATGCCAGTTGCCGGTACTCGCCAGCTTCACGGGGAACCGGGTATCCAGCTGACCGGCGGGAATGCCCAGCAGTTCAGCAATTTCCGCATGTTCAACATGGATCTCCGAGACCTTCGGCGAAACCTGCGTCATGGTTACTCCGCCGAAGCTGTCGCCGCTGCTGCCGATTGTGACCGGAATCAGCCCGACGTTGGTTTCAAAGACGATTGGTTTGGCTTTTTCAGTCCAGCCGTACTTAGCCGCAAGCAGCCAGGAGGAACCGACTGTCGCGTGTCCGCAGAAATTGATCTCCTCCTGCGGTGTGAAGTAGCGGATCCGGTAATCTGCTTGCGGGTCAACAGGAGGCAGCAGGAAAGCGGACTCCGGCAGATTTAGCTCATTGGCGACTTGCTGCATTTGGGTTACAGTTAAACTGCCGGCATCCGGAATGACACCGGCGGGGTTTCCCGCGAACGGACGCTCAGTAAAAGCATCCACGTGATATACAGAGATCTGTTTCAATATAATGTGCCTCCTTAATATTATTGATCTCATCGTATAAGAGTCCGTGCCGCAAGTAAAATGATGTTTTACCATACCATTCATGAACAAAAGTTCATGCCGGAAGGGAGCAAGAGAGATGACGCTGCTGCAATTGGAGATTTTGCTTGCTGTTGCCGAGACAGGCAGCTTCACAAAAGCAGGGGAAAAGCTGCTGTCGAGCCAATCCGGCGTCAGCCATACGATTGCGGATTTGGAGAAAGAGCTGGGTGTCCTTCTCTTTACGCGCAGCCGCACCGGGGTGACATTAACGGAGGCAGGAGAGCAAATTCTGCTTCATGCCCGTGAAATTATCCGCCAGACCGGGCTGATCAGCCAGGTGGCGGCATCAGGAAAAAGCCTGCAGAGCGGTACGGTACGGGTCGGGGCTTTTCCGAGCTTCGCGGCGAGCAGGATTCCTGAGCTGTTCCAGACGTTTCGTGCCCGCTTTCCGGGCATTGAGCTGGTTTTGTTTGAAGGGAATTATGCGGAAGTTGAAGCCTGGATCAGGGATGGCGCGGTCGATCTCGGGTTTCTGGTTCATTCAGGCCCGGATTTGGATATTTTGCAGATGGTAAAAGACCCCTACGTAATTGTCCTTCCTCCAGATCATGCACTAGGACAGCAGGAAATAATTTCTATAGAGCAGCTTGAAAATGAACCGTTTATCCTCTTAAGTTCGGGCTGTGAGAAGACGGTACTGGATGCTTTTCAGCAGAAGGGGCTTAACCTGGATGCACGTTATCAGGTGGCGGAGAACTCCACGGTCATCTCAATGGTCGAGGCAGGGATGGGCGTGACTATCGTTCCTTCCATGATCCTGCCGGCTTCTCCGGCAAAAGTTACCGTAAGGCAGCTTACTGAGCCTCTTAGCCGTGAGGTGGCGCTGGCTGTCCGTTCCCGGGAAAAGATTACACCCGCAGCTGCGGCTTTTGCTCTGGAGGCTGTAGATTTTTTAAACTAATTATGGAGAAATTCTTATGAATATTAACGAGATTATGAAGCCGGGCATAACCGGTTTTAGTGCCTCCCGCGATGATTTTGGACAGCAGGATATCAAGCCGTTCGAGGCATGGGTTTACCCTCTGGTTAGCACGTTAGGAGCGGAAATTGTTCATAAAGAGCTTTCGTTGGTAAGAAAAAGCTTTTATACCTATCAAGTCAGCAGCAGCTTAGGCGGCCCGTTTAGTGTATTGCTCCATTCGGTGTACCCATTCGTGGCATTTGCAGCTGTGGCGGACTACGCCGGAATCGAGTTTATAGATATAAATTTGGGGACAGCAGATCATACTTTTTTTTCCTATAAAATACTGCCGCAAATGTTACTTGATACACCCCTGACTTCAGCGGATACCGTTTCGTTACGGGATTATGAGCAGAGAATGCTCCGTTACTGGAAGCCTGCTACGATTGGTGAGGTTATATTTAACTATTGGGATTAGTAAGGTTCGTGAGGTTAACTATGAACTTGTGATCAGAGTGATTAATTGGATTTACTCCCGCTAATTTTATTAATTCTGATCAAAAACAGCAATTAGTTGGAATGATGCCGCTTACTTCAGGCGATACGCTACCCGGACAGCGAAATTAGGATAATTAGCAGGAGTTATTCCCACTAGCATCGTCTTTAAGGAGCTATCCGCAGAATTAGGTGGAGAAATTCCATTTAGCGTGTTTTATCACTCGCAGACAAAGTGTTGGGGATATACCTTAACGGATAAAAAAATCCTCCGGAAGCGGGTTCCGAAGGATTATGTATACGTATTTTTATCAAGACCTTATTCAACATCATAGCAGAGCGTAAAAGAATAGTCTATACTTTTGGCTGGATTTTTTATACAGTTGGATTGCCGGCCGGCGAATATATAGACAATGGAGTGCTGCTCAAATGTCAATGACTAGCCACCTTACTCCCGCAGATTTACAGGAGAATATCAGGAGTATTTTTGGTTCCGGCTATAGTGTAGTAAATGTATCTAACCTGCATGGCGGTGCACAAAAAGTAGTCTATAAGGTGGACTGCAGCAATGGCTTTTCTTGCGTGCTGTATGTTTGAGATCCCTCTAAAAGCTATTTTCAGGAAGAGCTGGCAGGGCAGAGGAATGAGGAGCGGTCCTACGGAAGTGATTTGTTTCAGGCGAATAACAGATACCTTACTGGGCAAGGAATTCGGACACCGGCACTCTACGAATTGAATTCGAAGAGAGACCATTATTCATTTGATTATGCATTCGTTGAATGTGTGCCTGGACAAAACGCGGAAGAGTACTTGCAAAGCGAGGATGATCCCGGTAAAGCTCTTTTACTGGAACGGATTGGGGAACTATTGGCCAAAATGCATGGTGATGTGCGGGAAGCTTACGGGAAACTAAATGCTCCATTAATCCAGTCACCGGAATGCCATCTGTTACATGTGAAGAATGCTGAAGTACAGCTGGCCTATAGCGTGCAATATATCGATGAAATCCGGGCTAACCGGCCGAAATTGCTGAATACCTTATACAAATTTGCAGAGAAAATAAAGCCTAGAAGACAGTACAGATTCATCCACGGCGAGCTGGGTCCGGACCATATCCTGTTTAATGAGAAGCTGGAGCCCTATTTAATTGATATTGAGGGTGCAATGTTCTTCGATATGGAGTACGAGCACTGTTTTCTCGATCTCCGGTTCGGGGAATACTACCGGTACCTCAAGAGTGAAGCGCTTGATCCGGACAGAATGCAATTTTACCGGCTGCACCAGCATATTTCTTTAATCTCGGCCGGTTTGAAGCTGCTTCACCGCGGCTTTCCGGATCAGCAATTTGCAAAGGGCTTAGCGGAATATCACTGTCAGCGTGTATTGCAGTTTATCCAGTGAATAAATGCAGTTCATAAATACATTTCTTCCGTTTTAACTCAGTCTGCCGATGGCAGGCTTTTTTTATGAACGCCTATTCTCCGGCATTGCACAAGAAACTAATTTCCGAGACAATGAACTTTTAGCGGTACCCGTGACTCTTAGAGGGGAGAGAGGTGATGGTGTTGACGGATGCCCGGCTGGTGAAACAAGCGAAAAAAGGAAACAAAGAAGCGCTGCTTCAGCTGATTATGTCCGAGAAGGACATTTATTATAGGCTGGCTTATACATACATGGGGAATTCGCACGATGCGATGGATGCCATGGAGGACATGATTGTCACGCTGTATGAGAAGATCGGTCAGCTGAAACGGGAAGAGGCCTTCCGCAGCTGGAGCAAGACGATTCTCGTGAACAGCTGCAAATCCTTGCTGAAAAAGCGGAACAAGCTGGTCCTCCTGGAGGATTATACGGCGGCAGAGCGACTCGGAACAGCAAATACTCCGGCAGCGGATTCCTACAGCAGCAGTGAGCAGCAAATGGATCTCCAGGAGATGCTGCAGCAGATCAATGCGGAGCAGAGAGAAGCGATTCAGCTGAAATATTTGCATGACCTTGACCATCGTACGATAGCAGATATAACCGGGGTTCCGGTTGGAACGGTGAAATCGAGAATTTTTCAGGGACTAAAAAAGCTAAGACTTCATCTTGGAGGTGATCCACGTGCATAACGTCGAACAACGGCTGGAAGAAGAGCAGCGGCGGATGGAATCCATAACAGCACCAGATGATCTGGAACAGAGGCTGCGAAATGCGCTGAACCCGGCTGCCCCGGTAAAAAGGAAAAAGAAGCTTCCAAGATGGTCTGCTGCCGTGGTTGCTGTGGTGATTCTATTCGTTGTCAGCAATAATTACAATGCATTCGCTTACTACGGCAAAAAGCTGCTCGGGTACGATGAGATCATGACCGGAACGCTGCAGAAGCTGAACGATGCCGGGATGGGGCAGGCCATTGACCGGACAACTACACTGGCAGACGGATCAACGCTTGTTATTGAAGGGATCATGTCAGATGAGAATCAGCTGATCGTGTATTACCGTTTGTCCAATCCGGCAGGCGTTGAGGACAGCGGCTTGATGTTTAACGGCTCAAGGGTTACAGGGTTTTGGACGGATTCTAATGCTGAGAACGGAACCGCCATTTTGAATGAGGAACGGACGGAGGAGAAGGGGACGATGGTTTATGAGCCGGTTAATCCGTTTGCCAAAAAATTAACCCTGCACTTGTGGCAGCGGGTGCAGAACAATCAGATGAGCGAGCTGAAAATCACATTTCCTTATCGTCCGGATCAGGCAATGCAGACGCAAATCAAGCAGTCTATCAGGCATACCGTTAAAGTGGATAATGGCAGTATTAACTTCCGCTCTCTTACTGCGACGCCGACCATGACATTGATTAAAGGAACCTTGAATGCCGGGAATATTGACCGGGTTAATCATGCCCTGCACGGCATTGAATTAATGGCGAACGGAAAGCCAATTGAGTTATTGGGCAGCGGAAACCGTTCATCACTGGGTAAAAGCAGCTTCGAGCTCCGTTACGACGCTCTGCCTGAACCGCTGGAATCGCTGGAGCTGACCGTCAAGGAATTTGCCGGTTATCAAAAGCTGGATGAGCAGCTTGACCTCACTGCCGTGAATGAGGAACCGGTGTCTATTTCCGGCCGCAGCCTGTGGGTGCGGAATGTAACGACAACCTCAGCCGGCACTGAGATTACAATTGCTACTGAAGAGGATGTAATGCTGGATGACGTATCTGTAAAAGCCGGAAATGAGCTTACCGGGCTGCAGACAACGGTTAACCAACTGCTGGAGAAGCTGGAGGACGCAACGATTGTGAAGGAACGCACCTTGATCTTCGACACCTCAGCTGAACCTGAATATCTTGTCATCGGGGGGATGCATTTTATGAAGGAATATAATAAAACCTTAGAGATCCCTGTCAGGTAACGGGAGCAGACTGCTTTGCCGGCATTGCACCCGGAATCATCTGATTCAGCTGCAGCAGTGACCATAGCTGTTCCGTAATCTCTTCTGCAGAGCAGCGCTGCGGCTGGGTGAACCACCATTCCACAACGCCAACGATTGCTGAAGCCAGGAATTGTGCCATGACCTCCTGTTGTACCGGGAGATTGTCATGAATGTCTGCAAGCTGCTGCCGGATGCTCTGGATCATCATGTCCTGCAGACGTTTTTTGAACGCAGGGACACCTTTGGAGGTCAGTAAAGTGGAATAGAACAGGTGATTCTGCTCCAGCATCTGGAACACTTGAAGAATGGAGGAGCGTGAAGCACTGGGCATAACACCCTCAACCATAACACCGTCAACCGGCATGCAGCTCTCAATGAGCTGGTCCAGACGGGTCTCGACACACAGCTCCAGCAAATTGTATTTATCGGTGTAGTGGGCATACACGGTTCCCCGGTTTACGTCTGCACGTTCTGCTATTTCATTGATCGTTATTTTTTCAAAATCCTTTTCGGCCATTAAGCTGATTAAGGCTTCCATAATAGCATCCTGGCTCTTTTTGATGCGCCGGTCCATGAGTAATCTGACCCCTTTTTTAATATAGTTACGAGATGTTCAACGGTTAGGTCCTGATTGTTGGTTAACCAACATAATCGCTGATATTAACGATTGAAGACCTTAGTACCTTGAATTATATTGGACAAATGAATGAAAAACAACAAATGTTCAATAAATTAACGAGGTGCAAATATGAAAATTTTGGTGTATGGAGCAGGGGTTCTCGGGAGTTATCTGGCACATGTATTGGTACGCGGAGGAAATGATGTGACGGTGCTGGCCAGGGGGAAGCGGGCGGAGGAATTGAAGAGGGACGGAATAGTGATACGTCATTATTTTCAGCTGAAGACAACGTCAGACAGGGTGAAGGTGAGCCAGACCCTTTCTCCGGAGGAGAGCTATGATTTGATTTTTGTAGTGATGAAATTTACAGACTTTCCGGCGGTACTACCGGTTCTTGCAGAGAACCGCAGCAGCAACATTGTCCTGGTAGGTAACAATACGGAAGCGCATCAAATGCAGAGTTATATAAAAGAACATAGCCGTACAGACAAAAACATTGCGTTCGGATTTCAGTTAAGCGGGGGGATAAGGGAAAAGGACCGGATGGTCGCTGTCCGAGCAGGCGGGCAGATGGTGCTTGGCAGCCTTGACGGAGTGGTACCCTTTCTGCCTTTGCTGGACAAAGCTTTTAAACATACAAAATATAAAATAACGGTCCAGGAGAATATGGATGCTTGGCTTAAAAACCATGTGATTCCTATTGTGCCGCTGAATTTCGCCGCGTTTGCCTTTAAAGGCAACTTTAAAAAGCTCGCGCGGGATAAACAGACCCTGCAGCAGATCATCGGCGCTATGGATGAGGGTTTTAAAGTATTGGAAGCTTTAGGGTACCCGTTAATCCCGGCTGCACAAGCCAAGTGGATCCGGCAGCACCGGACTCTGGTGTATTGGTTCCTGAAGGTATACCACAGACTTCCCGTAGCGCAGAAAATCGACGGAACTGTTAAGGAACTGGAAGGTCTGAATCTTGCGTTTCAAGGGTGGAAGCAGCGGGCGAATGTATCCACGCCGAATTGGGACGGATTAGAGAAGAATTTTCGTATGCAGGCGGAAAGCGGAAGCTAAAGCTCAGCGGTACTCCACCTTAAGATTATGGCTGTCAAAATAAACAAGATCTCCGCCCGGATAATGCCAAATTGCCTGCAGATGGGTAGGCTGCCTGATGCCGTTAATCACTTTGTAATTCCCAAGGCGGGCGGACCACTTCACCTGCTGCTTGGAGCCGTCCATTCCAACAGCGGTGCGGTCATCAGTAGTGAAGGACTGGCATTCCCCGTTATCCCGGAAACTAAAGATCCCGCTGGCGGAAATCCCGTAGCTTGTGATGGTGGCCCGGGCCTGGGTATCGTCAATAGCTTCCCAGCCGATATAATGCTGTAATGCCGCACCAGGCAGTAAGAGAACTTCCGACAAGAAGGTAACCAGACAGGCCTGGTCCATCTCATGACCGCGCTGATCAAACAGCGTAAACGTTTTGGCGAGAACCCCTTTCATGCTGCCTGCACCATTTACATAAGAATCCAGCCCCTGAAAAGGGACGCCATACATGGAAGTATCAATCAAAGCAATTCTGTCAGGCTGCAGGACAAAGTTATATTGGGAGTAATCTATGGAAATGGCGGGTTTGTTAGCAGATAGTATAAATTCCACATGTGTGAATTCGGCCTTCATGGATGACATTTTGGGCATGCCTGTAAAGCCTGAGGTTTCAAAATATCTCCTGACGGGCAGCGGCAGACCGGCCCAGTCTTCCCTGGTAAATACACCGTTTGATGCGGTATGATCAGCAAGCCTGGCGGACGACATCCGGCTGAATTCCGCTTTCGTTTTGGAGTAAGGGATGCTAAAGAAGACAATCAAGCCCATCACGATTACAGCCGCAATACTGAGCAGAAGAACCATTAATTATCACTCCTTTTTCCTCATGAGATGAACTGGCTTCCATTTGGGCAATGTTCTCCTGCAGCCGGACCAGACCGCTGTAGAGGCCGCCCGTCAGCTCGGCGCCAAAGGTCTGAAACAAAGCATCCATGAACTGTGTTTCTTCGCGGCTTCTGCCTCCAAAATAGTCCATACATTTATCCGTCAGCCGTACGCGGAGAATCCGCGCATCCTGTTCATCCTTGGCAAGGGTGACAAATCCTTGTTTCTCCAGGAGGAGAACCATCTTCTTTACATTCTGTCTGGAGCTGCCGAACATTACGGCGATTTCGCTTAAAGCCGGTGAAGTGGAACCGCTCTTCAGAATGACCGCAACCAGCAGCCACTGCTTCATGGTGATCCGCTCGTCCAGCTTATCGCCCAGCACTTGAAGGCGGTTAGCCAGCGTAAGCAGAGTTCCGAGAATGTACGCTTGCTGTTCTTGAATGTCCATTGCATTTCCCTCCCTGTAAAAAGGTAACAAGTTACGTATCCAGTATATGTAATAGGTTACCTTTTTTCTGTGATGAAAATCTCACTTCGGATGCTCATTCGTGAAGTCCAAGGTTTACAATTTTCACAGTTCAAGATATGATTCTGACTGTACATAATAGACTGCTTGCAGCAGACGTCAGCAATGGTGAACAAACAATGGGAGGTACGTGATATGACAACAAAAGAAATGGTGTATGCGGCAATCTTTGCTGCATTCGTCGGTGTGCTCGGCATGATACCGGCTATTCCGCTTGGTTTTATTCCGGTACCTGTTACCGCCCAGACATTAGGGGTTATGCTGGCGGGATGTTTTCTGGGGAAGAAGACAGGGGCGCTGAGCTTGATCTTGTTTATCGTCCTGGTCGCTATCGGACTGCCGCTGTTATCAGGAGGACGCGGGGGACTGTCAGCACTGGCAGGACCGACTGCCGGATATGTGTTCAGCTGGCCGGTGGCTGCGTTCCTGACCGGGTATATGACTGAGAAAATCTGGAACAAGCTGTCCGTATGGAAGCTGATGATCATTAATTTTGTGTTCGGGGTTGTGCTGGTCAGTCTGATCGGTGCGCCGGTGATGGCACTCATTACGAATACCTCTATATGGGCGGCACTTACAGGATCGGTGGCATTTTTGCCGGGGGATATCATTAAGGCGGTTGTCGCCTCGCTTATTGCGGTACAACTGAAAGCCATTAGTCCGGTCCAGGAGAGAGTCAGGCATTAAAAAGGCGGTGCAGGGATGATCACGTTTGATCAGGTGCATTTTTATTATCAAAAAGGACAGGTCATCCTGGAAGACCTCAGCTTTACGATCGGTGCCGGGGAATTTGTAGCTATCGCCGGGGCGAACGGCTGCGGCAAATCAACAATTGCCAAGCTTATGGACGGGCTGCTGCTTCCGAAGAAGGGAAAGGTTACCTTCAAGGAGCTGGACACCGCAAAGCCCACAGAGCTTGAAGCAATTCATGAGGGGGTCGGGTTTATTTTTCAGAATCCGGAGGATCAGTTTATTACTACAACGGTGATGGATGAAGTGATCTTCGGACTGGAAAATATCCGGCTGCCGCGTGAGGAGATCGGGCGCCGGCTTGACTACAGCCTGCAGGCTGTTCAGATGGATCACTGCCGGGAAGCGCAGCCTCATCTGTTGTCCGGCGGACAGAAGCAGCGCGTGGCGATTGCTGCGGTTCTGGCAATGCAGCCGCAGGCGATGATTTTTGACGAGGCCACCTCCATGCTCGATCCGGAAGGCAGGAAGCAGGTGCTTGGCATTATGCATGACCTGCACCGGCAGGGAATGACGGTCATACATATTACCCACCATATGGAAGAAGTGCTGGAAGCCGGGCGCATGCTGCTGATGGATCAGGGACGGCTTGCGTATGACGGCGATCCCTTAACTTTTTTTGATACGATGAATGCTGCCGATTATCAATTGGGCCTTCCTTTTGCGGTCCGGTTACATCGCATGCTCCAGCCCGGCACGCCGCTGACAGGAGACTGGAAGGAGATGATCCGCAGGCAATGGTCTGGGAGTTAAAGGGAGTCAGCGTCAATCATGCCGGAAATGCGGCGCTGCAGGATATCAGCTGTATCCTGGAAGAAGGCCGGTGGATTTCAGTTATCGGACAGACCGGCGCGGGCAAATCCACCTTTGTGCAGGTGTTGAAGGGTCTGGTTCAGGTGTCACAGGGAGAGTACCTGATGGATCAGAAGCCGGTACCGCGGGATGCCAAAGGAAGGCCGAAGGTGATAGACGATATCGGGTTTGTGTTTCAATATCCGGAGCATCAGCTGTTTGAGACCACTGTAGGGAAGGAACTGGCCTTTGCTCCAAAGCTGAAGGGATATTCTGCGCAGCAGATTACAGAGGCGGTGGACAGCATCCTGCCGCAGCTCGGGCTGCCGCGGGAAATTCTGGACAGCGTTCCTTTTCAATTAAGCGGAGGACAGAAACGCAAGGTAGCCATCGCCTCGGTGCTGATAATGAACCCGCGGCTGCTGATTCTGGATGAACCGACGGCCGGTATTGATCCGGTGAGCCGGGCACAGCTTTTGCGGATGTTACAAGCATGGCAGCAGCAGAATAACCGCACTATTCTGTTCATTTCCCACCATATGGAGGATGTCGCAGAGTATTCCGATGAAGTGGTGGTTTTGGCAGAGGGTCATTTGTTAGGGCATTATGGTGCAGACACACTGTTTCTGGAACAGACAGCGGTGCTGGAGCAAGCGGGACTGGCGCTGCCGGAAACCGTGCAGCTGCTTCAGCTGGCAGAGGCGTTAACCGGACAACGGGTGAATGCTGCGGGCTGCAGGGAACAGGATATTTTTGCTGCGGTGCAGCCAATATTGGCTCAGGGTATTCTGAAATGAACAATAACATTTTAATCGGACAATATGTAGAGACACATTCCCTCCTGCACCGCCTCGATCCCCGCACCAAAATCCTCGCCGTGTTCCTGCTGCTGCTGAGCTTTATTATGCTGAACAGTTACATTGGCTATACTGCGGCAACCGTTGTTGTTACGGGACTAATCAGGTTGTCCGGAATTTCATTTGGGCTGTTTCTCAGGGGACTAAAGCCCCTATGGTTCATATTGATGTTTACCCTTGTGTATAATGCCTTGTTCATACAAGGGCAAGTAATTTGGTCCTGGGGGATCATCGGGGTGACTTCAGAGGGTCTGCAGACCGGGATTCAATTTGTATGGCGGATTGTCCTGCTGGTCTGGCTGTCTTCGCTTCTGACGCTAACCACTCAGCCGCTGGTACTGGCCCAAGGTCTGACCAAGCTGATGGCTCCTCTATCGAGATTACATGTGCCCGTAGAGCAGTTTTCGCTGATGATCGTCATTGCAATCCGGTTTATCCCGACGATTATGCAGGAGCTTGACCGTATTCTGCTGGCCCAAAAAGCGAGAGGTTACGATCTGGCAGCCCTGCCGTTGCCCAAAAGAATGGTTGCATATATTCCGGTCATTGTCCCGCTGCTGTTCACGGTTATTGGGCGGGCGGAGCAGTTAAGTCATGCAATTGATGCCCGGGCTTTCGGCAAAGGGAAGGGACGGACAGAGTACAGGCAGCTGCACTTGCAGCGTATTGATTATCAGGCCGGTGGCACGGTTGTGGTAATAGCTGCGGTCCTGCTGTTATTACAAAGTGCAGGAATATAACGGTTCTACTCCGCCATTGTCGTCCGTGTCTGAGCCGGCTTCACCTCAATGATCGGGCAGAGGCCGGGATTCGTAACCCGCAGCAATTCTGCGAACTCCGGCTGGAGCTTGGCCAGCGCTGCGTAGTAGCTTCCGATCATGTGATTTAGGGGGACAGCCCCGTTCTGAAAAGACAGCGGGTAACGGGTCTGATTGTGAGTATAATAATATTTTTTGCTGCGTTTAGGCAGCTTGTAAATGGATGGCGGGACATAGGTTACGAGGTCAAAAGGATTGGCAATGCGGAAGCTGTGCGGAACATACTTCGCGGCGGCTTTGGCGAAATCAGGGTCGCCGGTACGGGGTGCGCCATAGGTATACAAGCTGGGGAAGCGGTAATGCGTATTGGCCGCAGCATCCACTGCGCAAAGGGCAGCGAGTGCACCGCCGAGGCTGTGTCCGGTTACAAATAAAGCTTTCTCTGGAGACAAGCTGCCGAGTACCGAGATAATTCCGTCCCGGGCTGAAGCATATATATCCGTAAACCCGCGGTGGGTAAGGCAAGCTTCTTTGATGTATTTGAAATTTTTTTGCGAGGCGTTCATGTTGGAGACCCAATTGGATGTTGAGCTTGTTCCCCGAAAGGCAATAATAACCTCCTCCGGCGATTCAATAATAAAGCCGAAAACTTCCCATACCGAGTTCATGGATCTGGCTTCAATCGTATGACAGAGGGAATAATGCAGCGGAACAACAAATGAGCCGTCAGTGTGTGTAAACTGGGCGTAAGTCTGTCCGCACACGGCAGCCAGAAAGATGGCCCGCTGTTCCATATCTTTATTGTTACCCACCTGCATCCCGCCCTTCTTTCTTACCACTTATGTATGATCAGAAACGAAGTTTGGTGCAACATGATCAGGCTGTAATTTCAAAGTGATGCAGGGTGGCGTTCATCTATTCTTTTTTATTCCTGTTCACTGGATATCCAAGGTAAAATAATCGTCACAGTGGTTCCCACATGAATTGTCGAATCTATCACAATCCGCCCGCCGTACATTTCAATCAGCTGCCGGCAGATGGATAGTCCAATCCCGGTTCCCTTAGCCTTTGTTGTAAAGAAAGGATCAAAGATCCGGTTCAAAACCTCCTGCGGAATGCCATCCCCGTTATCTGTAAACCTAAGAATGATTTCGTGATTGTCCGGATCTGTGGCAGCGGTAATTTCCAGACAGCCCTTGAAGGAGGAGAAGGCATCAATACTGTTTTTGAGGATATTCAGGAACACCTGTTCAAGCTGGGAAGCGTTCCCCAGCGTCAGCAGCGGCTCCTGCGTATAATGCACGGTGAGCGATATGTCATCGCTAAGTATGAGTTGGTTTACTATGTTATTTACTCTATGTAGGACTTCTATAATATTAAATACTTTTGCGTCACTTTTGCTGCTGTCGCCCCGGCGGGAAAGGACAAGAAAGTCGGTAACCAGCCCGTTCAAGGCATCAATCTCCTTGATGGTAATGTCAAGGTAGGCGCGCAGTTCATTCACTTGGATGACAGGCTCGCACAGCCTGTGGTTGACGAGCTGGGCAAAACCTTTGATCGACGCCAGCGGATTGCGTATTTCATGTGCCATGCCGGCAGCCATCTGTCCCATGACCGCTATTTTTTGTTCGTGCAGATGGTCAATCTGCTTGTTCTTATTGGACAGATAACCTTCTGCATAACCTGTAAACCGTGTCCAGTTGCATTCCATTAACCTTTTATACAGAAACAGCCGTTCCGAAGAATCCATGCTCATATTTTCAATGATTTCGAACATGATATTTTGGGACGTCAGGTTAAGGTCCTTGCTCATTTCCAGAATGACATCCACATGATTCCCGAAGATATCTGCTGTAAATACCCCTTGCTCAAAAGCCTCCTGCTCGGAATCTTTCAGATATGCCTCGTAATCAGCAGATTCCAGAAACAGGCCTTCAACCATATTAGAAATCGCCCTTGTGAATAATAGATCCAGCTGATCCCTATATGTATCAATGAACAAAGCAGACTCTGAATTTTTCCGGGTCATAGATTGAAAATGGGTGTCTAATATCAACGGAATAGCTGGAATTAATGATAGACGTAAGTTGTTTTCGCCTAAGGCCACTGTCATACCCCTCTCTGCTGCTTGTCAGTAATTCTACAAGTAAAGTGTAATTCCTGCCAGAGAACTATTGATTTTAAAATTTGATTTAAGGTTAAATAAGGAGGTTAAATAGTTAAATCTTTATATTTCATAACTATACACTAAGTATTGCCGGAGGATTAATTAGGATGAAAAAATACTTCATGGCGCTGACGTTAAGCATCATCTTCTTCATTGCTGCTGTACCGGTTGCAGACGCGAGGTCGTACTCGATTGACGAGGTGCAAATCCGGGCCTGGATTCAGCCGGATGGAGATCTGCTGGTGAATGAGATCTTTACGTATAACTTTAAGGGGAAATACGACCGGGTCAAAAGGTTTATTCATGAAGAGCATCATTCAGGTGTGAGCAATTTTGAAGCTTACGAATTAAGCAATCCCTCTGCCGGATTGGGGTTCGTCAAGCAGGAGGAGCTGCATCAGCTTTCTGTTACACAGGAGGGGAACGGATATTATTCATCGCTCCCGGCAGATGATGAAACCAAATACATATTCTATACCTATACGCTTCAGCAGGCAGTTTCAAGCTATGAGACCTACAGTGATCTGACCGTACCCTTCTTTGGCGAAGGCAGCAATCATGATCAGGATTATCAGAACGTCACTATTGATTTCGTGTTTCCGGAGCAAGTAGATCCTGGAGAATATTACGCTTTTATTCATGATGCCAACGGAATTGTGGAGCAAAAAGGGGCCGAGGTCGTCCGCTTCACCACACCGGTGTCTGAAATGTATTCTTTGACCGGGACGCGGCTGCTGTTTCCGTCTGAAATCATGAGCAGCCAGACTAAGACCACAGCACCGGTGTCTTTGGAGGCGGCAGTGGCTGAGGAGAACCGGTACATGCAGTCTATGGCAGTAAAAGAGCAGCGTAAAGCGGAACTGGGCCTTCTGCTTATAGCACTTGCGATTCTCGCAGCTGCTGTTAGCGTAATTATGCTGCTTCTGCCGCAGCGGCGTAAGGGAAGTGGCAACCCGGATGAGCTGCTGGCAGAAGATCCGCTAAGGCTGTATGTGCTGGGCCGCCTCGGTAAAAGGGACTTTAACGCTTTTGTGGCCGGACTCTATTCGCTGGTGGAAAAAGGTTTTGCTTCTGTAACCCTGATCAATGCCTACAGCCGGTTTCTCAAGGATCCGCAAGCGCCGGATCAAAGTCTCCAGTTCACGCTGACGGCGGACCTGCATCTCTTGTCCGAGTCCGAAAGCAAGCTGGTTGAGGCTCTGTTCAAGCGCCGGAACGGTAAACGAAGCTTCCTTTTGAACGATCTTGCAGGGGCGACCCGGCAGGAGAAAGAGGAGAAGATCTCTTTTAATAAATACATCTATAAAATTCAGGCCTTTAAAGTAAAAGAGCAGCAGTGGTGGAATGACGTGATCTCCGGGATGATAGCAGAAGGGGATATGAGCAACCGGGTACCGCGGCTGTTGAAAGGCGGGCTGCCGGTATTAGCTATTGCTGCCATGCTGTACGCCTACTTTCTGGATTCGTTTGACGTCTGGTCTATAGTAATATCCGGTATGATCGGGCTGCTGTTATGGTGGACCATGCTGGGGAAGCCGGGCAAACACTGGCCTGTATTCGTATTCTGGGGAGCTGCTGTAGTCGGGGCTATGATAGTGCAGGATGCGGATTTGATGCTGCGGATGTTCCTGTTCATCATTGCGTGCATTGTATTAATCAGTGTGACACCGCGAATGATTCTATCCCGCGAGACAGCGGCGCTCTACCGGAGCGTCAAGCTGTTCCGGAAGCAAATGAGCAGGGGAGAGATCCCGGTCTATGATCTGGAGAAATGGATGATCCGGTCGCAGCTGCTTCGTGCCAAGCCGCAGGCTGAACCGGCAGCGCCTTCTATGGAGCTGGCAGCGGCCGCACCTTTAGCCTATCTGATGCTGTCGGGCCAGAATCCTGTAACTTATATGGAGGAGTCCTGGAAAATGACCCTGCCTTACGCCAGCAGCTCTTCCGGCCCGGGCGGCAGCGGCTACTCCGGTGACAGCGGCAGCTACGGCGGCGGTTATAGCGGTAGCGACAGCGGCGGTGGAGGCGGAGACGGCGGCGGGGGTGCCGGCGCGGATTGAGGTGAGCGGCAGCCTCCCAATGGGGTCAATCCCTACTTGGGAGAACTGCTGCTTTTTATTATTTTTCTTGGTTAACCGTTCGAACCAGTTCCATTCGCTAATGTGATTGTATTTTGTTAACCGATTTGCAGCAGACGTATGATTTCTCCGTCGATTGCTTCTTCACTGACTTTTGTAAATCCTAAAGATTCATACAGCTTTTCGGCAATCTGATTGTCGGGGCGGTGCCCGATCATTATTCTTGTGAAATTTAAGCCACTCATTAACTGAATCAAAGCTTCTATGGCCGCCTTGCCATAACCTCTGGCTTGATGCTTTTCGTCAATCATTACAGCAGGAATCCAGTAGTTATCATCAATGTCCGGAGTCGTGCAAAATACGAGAAATCCGACCAAAATCTCTTTGGAGTACACAGCGCGTAGTTCGAAATTATCTACATATTTTGATTCTGCAATCCAATAAACCACAGGTGCAGGAAACACATTCAGCTGGTCTGGTCTAACTTTAAGTTTGGTGCACTCATACCAATTTTCTATCGACACTGGCTTTAATTCAACAATCATTCCAACTTCCTCCCCGATTGTACTTCGCAGAGGAATTCATCCTCTGCAATTAATGGATAACTTTCCTCAAATCTACTGTAAAATGGCTGTTCTTCATACCACATCACTCCTCTCTAGAGTAAAAGAATATTCTAATTTATTCGCTTCCAAGTGTATTACATCCTCTACGTATCCAGCAGCCATTCTCCCTTAGCCACCAGGAACACTTTTCCGCCAACGTTGATCTCGGACCCATCCCCGCGTTTGCTGGCTCTGATCTTGAGCAGAGATTCCCTGCCGATCTCATAGCCCTGCTCCACACGGTACTCCAGCTGACAGCTGCCAAAATAATCATATTCCAGCAAATACCCGGCCAGGTTGCCTTTTGCGCTGCCTGTTGCTGCATCCTCCGGAAATCCGGCATCTTCACAGAACACTCTGACATTCAGGTTGTTGTCCCCGTTATAGGTTTCAGGACAGAATACCAGGATGTTAGCCCGGAAATGCTCTTGCAGAAACCTGCTGTAGGCACTATGGTTAATCTGACATTGTCTGACGGCGTGAAGATTCCGAAGCGGTACAATGATGGAAGGGAGTCCCGTTCACACTTCCTGAACCGGATATCTATCATCAATCTGATCACTCTTCAGGCCGAGAATTTCGGCAATGACAGCGGCATCGGCGGTGCGGCCGAATTGCGGTGCTTTTTGCTTCATCCAGAGCTCCCGGCTTGTCTCCGGAGTCACCGGGATTTGGCCTATACCCAAATTCAGCTGAATAACAGGAGAAGAACCGTCCTCAATTTCCCTATGTATAATGTACGCTGTTCCAAGCGTCGGATGGCCCGCAAACGGGACCTCGGCATCTGGAGTGAATATTTTGACATCATAACCGCCGTTTACCTTAGCGTCTGACAGAATAAAAGTGGTCTCGGCAAAGTTCGTTTCTTTGGCAATTTGCTGCATCTCCTGTTGGGACAGACCGGCTGCATGGCGGAATACGGCAAGCTGATTGCCCTGGTATTTCTTTTCCGCAAAGACATCTGCAATATAAAAGGTAAGTGCAGTTTTACTCAAATGATATAACCCCCTGATTTCATATAGTAATGTTTACAATATAGTGTTGACGGCCCCAAGACAAGGTGGAACGGACGGGCTTCCGAAACTTCCAAATTAAGGAGGCGTATCAACAGTATAGGCATAGACAGGAGGTTATTATATTGGCGGGAGGCGCAGCACGTTTTTTTAAAATTTTTTCTAAAAATATCAAAGAGATCAGAGGACCGGCGCCATATACGGTGAACGGACTTGAGGTCATTTGTGTTCACTGCAGATACGACCGTTTTGAGCATGGCTTTGCGCAGCTAAATACAGCATTCTTAAGTTTTTTAAATCTCGATTTTGCCAATCGCTCAGCGAATACATTGACGTGCGGCCGCTGCGGATATGTTCATTGGTTCAACAAAGAGGTGAAGAGGGGGAGAGTATGAGCAAAAGATATCGGGCCGTCCTGCTGGGGATGGGAGTGCTGCCGGTAAGCTTACTGTTGGCCGCTTGTGACTCTGATTCAAGTAGGGTCTCCGCTCAAGAAGCTATGCAGCTCATTCAGCAGTCCCAGTATATACCGGAGGGCAGTGCAGAAGAAGACCTGGTTGAAATTACTCCGCCGGGTGTCTGGAAGGCAACGCAAAGTCAGCTTTTCCGATTGCCCGGGAGCAGCAGCCTTGAAACCTATGTAGTTGCTGATCACCAAGCTGTCAGAATAGGAAACGGATTTGGCGGCTACGGTGTGACCAGTGTGGTCCCCTTTGATGCTAATGATGATGGAACGACGGATCTGGTGTATGCGTACTCCTTCGGGTCCGGGATACACCGCTCGGTGATTTCCTGGCTGGATCTCAGTGATCTGACTGAGCATAGTGTGCAGGGTAAGGAGCGCGCTGTGGATGATGGGGCACTTGGGAAGTTCCGAACCTATGACCTGATTTTGACTGCTGAAGGTAAAAAAATTGTTGTCCACCGCATTGATGAAAAGCATAATAGAGAACTGACTTCCAATGCCCTCAGGGCTTATCCGAATACGAATGATCTGCATTCGATGGCCTTGATCAAGGATAGTGTGCTTGTCCGGGACAACAAGGAGTTATACATTGAGAAGCCGGGCGGAGGATAACCGTACGTTGCACTCACATTACAAAGTTTGGAGATGATGTCTTTGTTTTTGCGCAGTCTTGAAATTCTGAGGAGAAATCAAGGTAATCCGGGACGTTATCCCTTTTCCATTCCATCGATTAAAAATTTGGACCACCTCGATTTCAAAAACAATGTTACCTTTCTGGTGGGCGAAAATGGATCCGGGAAGTCAACGCTGCTGGAGGCGATAGCTTATCAGTGCGGGTTCAACACGGCTGGCGGAGGCCGGAATAACACCTATGAAGTGGATGCTGCCCATTCTGCTCTGGGCGATCATATCCGCTTGTCGTGGCTGCCGAAGATTACGAACGGATTTTTTCTGCGGGCGGAGACCTTTTACCAGTTTGCCTCACATATCGATACGATGCCTGCAAGCCTGCAGTATTATGGGGGCCAGTCATTGCATGAACAGTCTCACGGGGAAGCTTTTTTGTCACTCTTTACGAACCGGTTCGGCAAAAAAGCGATTTATCTGCTGGACGAGCCGGAAGCCGCGCTGTCACCCGCCCGCCAGCTGTCCCTGCTGCGGATCATCAAGGATCTGGAAAAGGAAGCACAATTCATCATTGCCACGCATTCCCCGATTCTTCTCGGTTACCCGGACGCGCAAATCCTGAATTTTGACAGCCATCCGGTCACGGAGATCCGTTACGAGGACACGATGCATTACATTATCACAAGACGGTTTCTTGAGAACCGGAGAGCGGTGCTGGATGAGCTTTTTAGGGATGAGGAGTGAAGCATTCGGGTGGAAGCTATGAAAAAGCTGGTTATAGTCAATGGAACGATGGGAGTAGGGAAAAGCACAGTAGTCAGCAAACTGTATAAACAAATAGAAAACTCAGTATGGCTTGACGGGGATTGGTGCTGGCAAATGAATCCTTGGCATGTGACAGAAGAGAACAAAGCTATGGTAATGAATAATATTCATTTTATTCTAAATCAATATCTCGATAACTCTGGCTTTGACTATATTTTTTTCACTTGGGTTGTTCATAAGGAGAGTATATTTGAGGAGATTTTATCCGGGTTAAAAGACAATAGTTATAAACTACTAAAAATTACATTGATCTGCTCTGAAGAAGAATTGCTAAAGCGCATGGTAAAAGATAAAAGAAATGAAAAGGATATGGAGAATAGTGTTAACAGGTTAGCCTGCTATGGAACCATGAACACACACAAACTGGATACTACTGGTCTTGAGATGGATGAAATCATCAATGAACTGTTAAGAATAGTTGTTGACGATGAATGGAAGAAGCCCGTATAGTGAATTGAAAATTACAAACTTAAGGAGCAGCTATGTCCAAAGAATATTCGCGTACTTATATTGAAAGTGTTAAGCAGGAACTGCTGGACCGGCTTGGTCTCAAGCAGGTATATTTCAAAGGCCAGGCAGGCGAAGATTTGCTGTATGAAGCAACAGGATATGACAGAGGAACGGTACATAAATTTTGTGTCCGGACCAAAAAAGGAACAGTCGATGAAATGGTTGGCGGGAAGTGGATGACGGTCCGCAGCTTCGCTGTTAAGAGCAAGGAAGTTAAGTAAGTTAGCTAGGGAGGCTGGGATGGGCACAAGGTGTTTTTTTAATTCGCATGAGTATGCTCATTGTAATTTCAACCGGCTTTCCGCACCACCTGAACACAATGCCCGCCAACTTCATCACACCTGCCCAAAGATGCCCAACTCCCGCACCAACCGCTCCTCTTGTATCTAACACATTGATACTTGGCTTACTAACGGACCGTAGTTCCGTTATTTAGCGCAAAAGATGTATTTTGGAAATCTAACGGACCCCAGATCCGTTATTTCTTCAAAATGAGCATGATTTGTCCAACATCCGGTGAAATAAAGGAACTACGGTCCGTTAGCGCGCGGAAATGAGGTATTTGAGGCAAATAACGGACGTAGGGTCCGTTAGGGTCAAGCTGTAGCCAACAGCCTTAATTCATACGCTTATCGTCGATGCAAGTACGATGCAGGTCGTGCACACCAAATCCAAATATAACTCTAGGTTCTACGAAGTAAGTAAGGTACTCTCACTTTCTCTATAGTCAGCCACTCGAGCCCCTGCTAACATGTGCAGAGGCTCGTCCGCTCCTTACTCAGTTAATGATCTACACCATGTCCCAGCGGTACAAATACGCCGCCAGATACCGATACCGTAGGATTGACAGTAGGCCCACTATCCGCACTAACTGCTGCAGTGTTAAGTCCGAGTAAGGCGACAACAACCAGAATGAGCGAAAACGTCTTTTTCATTTTGATTCCTCCCTATCTAATATGGTTTCTATTAAACCGTGATACTTGTCCAGTTGATCAGAAGTTGTCTGATTCCGGAGTTTCTCAAAGAGAGCAGCAGACTTCCTGAACCCCGTATCATCTTTCAGTTTAATCGAGGTTTCCAAAGAATGTAAGAGTGTATTAACGGCATCAGCTAAGTTGCCCTGAAGTGCATAATACTTTGCGGTCATGTAAAAATAGTCGATGTAATAGCGGATGTTTCTCTTTGTCACGTAATATTCTGCCATTGCCGCGATTTGCTCGCTGAACTCGTCGAGAACGTGATTGACGTTATACTCATGCTTGATCGCGGAATCCAGAATATACAATACTCCTGGCAAGACTTCCTCTTCATTATTCCGCAGGTACAACAGGTAGTCAGGAAGAACTGCAGTGTTTCCTTCTTGCAGCTCGATAATGTACCGGTTAGCTTGGGCGATCTCACGATAATATTCGACCTCAGCCCAGCCTTCCGCGTCTATACCGCTAATCCATCCTAATTCCTCATACTTGGTGATACATTCTCTCGCCTCGTCAAACCGTCCCAGCTTCTCAAGGGCTATACCCTTAAGGCACATACTATAACCAAAGTAATAAACGATACTCCGGTTTAGTCCATGGACGCTTAACCTCTGGACATCGGCGCGTTCTAACTGCTTAACGCTGTATAGGTGATTAATCTCGCTGTACAGTCTATCGGCGATTTGCAGGATCCCTTCCCAATTTTCCAGGGTAAAAGACGCCTTTAACATTTGAACCAGTGAATCCGCATTAATCCCGTTTAGATCCAGCTTCAATATGATTCACCCTTCCTTGTTTTTCCACTAAATACATATTAAAGATTGTCTCATAGATTATTGTTAATCATTAACGCTATGTAAGTAAGTGAGAAACATCACGAATTTGGATGGTTTTTTGCAAATAAATGAAGTTAAAGGAAAAGTGCAGGGGCAGGCTAGGCGCTAGCCGGAGATTCCAGCTCAAAAATCGGGTAATAGGATGCGAGGAGGAATGCACTATGGAATGGACTTTAGAAGATGTTGAGGCGGCGAGCCGGTTATATCCGGAATCGTTTTTTATCCCCTCTGAACAGGAAAGAAATGCACAGCAAATTGGAAAAATGGTCAGGCTGCATTTCGTAATCTCGAACCCTGCTGAGGGGGAGCCGCGTGCAGAGCGGATGTGGGTGGAAATTACGGGGCAGGACCCGATGAGCCGGCGTTATACAGGGATCTTGACGAACGCACCGGCGAGCCTTAAGACACTGCATCTTGGAGACACAGTAGAATTTGAACCAAGGCACATTGCGCAGACGATTGTTCGGGAAGGTGATCCGTTGTGGCTGGCTGTCGGTGAAAAAATGGCGCTGGTCTCGCGCAGATGCCTTGAGCCGGGTAATGCGGTGCACTGGATGTACCGGGAAGCGCCTGACCAGGAGCAGGATAGCGGGTGGCGGCTTTTTGCCGGCGATGAGGATGAAGCATACCTTAACGATCCGCAGAATACGAGAGTTATGCGTATTTATTATATAATGGACATGGATCCCAGTCTGCTGGAACCGTTCAAGGGTGAGGCAGGCGCTGCATTTGAGCGGGCGAGCAGGGACGGGGAATGGGTACAGGTGAGGAACTGGAAGCGGGGATGAGGAATAGAGAGTTGAGTGGGACACTACGGCGGCGTAGTGTCTTTTTACATAGTGTGATGAAATGGGGGGTCCTGCATAAAATGCGATGAACGCAGCTTAACGCAAAAAAGTAAAGTAGAGGAACCGTCATAACCGGTCCCTCCCGAATTTCACCTCTAGGGTTATGCGCAGACTTAGGCAGGACTTATTGTACAGTTACTTTGTCTACATAAATAGCGGATTGTCCACTGCTGTTAGAGGCAGCGCGGAACTCTACTCCGATCTCTTTGACCGACGACAAATTAGGGATGCTGCTTAGCGGCAGCGTCAAGGTATAGCCTGATGAATTAATCTGCGCACTGCCGCCATCATACCAAGTCCAGCCCGATCCGGTTTTCACATACAGCTTAGCGGAAATACCGCTGCCGAAGCTGCCCCATGCTGCATGCTTCACTGTTGCTTTGAGAGAGCTCTTACCCGACAGATTCTGATTCCCGGTGATATAGAGGCTGTGCGCCGAACCGGAGGAGAAGTAGACATCAGCTTTCAGAGATTGAGTCCCGGCAGCTTTCCATTCACTGGTTACCCACGGTCCGCCTGTTATACTGCTTCCAGACCAGCCCGAGGTTCCGGATTCAAAATCGTATAAGGTCGTAGCTGCACCTCCCGGAGAAGGCGTTGGTGTAGGAAGGGGCGTCGGAGCTGGTGTTGGAACAGCAGTCGGCCCCGGCGTCGCGGATGGGCTTGGCGTCGGAGCCGTGCCGCCGAACACACTGCTGAGTACGGATGTTGCTTTAATGCCATAGCTGCCGTTCACAACAGTATTCCCGAAGGAAGTGAGCGAGGTGCCTGCCCAATCGTTGGTCATATCAAGATAGGACAAGTCACTGCTGTTTCCCTTCCAGGACCAGGCGAGCCAGCCGACGCCCTTCTGCTGGGAATAGCTCATAATGGTTGCCTCGTCCACATCCCCATTCGTATGCTGTCCGCCAAATTCACCGATAATGAGTGCCAGATTCTTGTTTATTACTCCGTCGATATTGGCCTTAACCGTCGCTGCATTGCCGCCGGCATATTCATACATGTGGATGGAGAAAATGGTATTCTTCAAGGTATCCGAATTCAAGACTTCTGTTCCGTAATTGATGACCGAATCCGGATATTGCCCCCAGCCTGCGGAGTCGACAATAAGCGTATGATTGAGCCCTGCACTGCGTAATTTAGGGATGGCTTGCTTGTAGCCGTTAGCCCATGCCGGGCCATCCCAGGTTCCGTACCACTCGTTGGCTATATTAATGATTACACGGTCTTCTTTGCCGATAAGAGCATTCTTTATACTGATCCAATAGTTTACTGCGTTGTTCAAATCCGTGAGGCTGTCACTGCCTGTAGCATCATGTACCTCCAGCACGGCGATCAGCTTATTCTGCTCACAGAGGCTAATGATACTTTTGACGGCGTTCACATCATCCAATGTCCATTTGTGGCCGTCTGATAATACGATGCGGACGGTATTGGCGCCGGTCTTGGCAATTGCAGGAATTGCGGCAGAAAGTTGATCTTTGTACCAGGTATGAGCATGGTTGACACCCCGCATCACAAACGGTTGTCCGGCAGCATCCATCAGTTTGGTTCCGCTTACATAAAAGCCGCTGGCAGCTTGTGCATTTTTCGGATGGAGTCCAATCAAGGAACAAACCAGTAAGAATACCGTTAATATGATCGACCACTTGCGTGTAATCACCAGTAACCACCTCGTTAATTTTATTTATGTGAACCCTCATGACGGATAACGTTGCCTACGATTCACCTCTTTCCATTGGATTATGAGGGCTATAACATATGCGCTAATAAAAGAGAAAAGCTTGTATTAAAGTTAGTTATATATTAGCATTAAATTATTGCGAGTCTATATAACGATTTTATACATTTTGGATGAAATTGAATTTATTATTAGAAAAATAGTCGATTATATCTCTGAATATGCAAAATTTAGTGGGTTTATATGATAATAAAATGAGTTTAATTATTTTGTTGTTATTATTTAGTTATTAAAGTTATTGAATTTTACAACTGGTACTTGTGTGTGTTCACCTGAAGGAAGCGTATGGTACATGCCGGATGTAAAAACAAAAACAGCCGCCGTGCTTCAAACCCGAAGCGGAGGCGGCTGTTCCAGTTATTCTTCTTCTTCCACAACTTCCCGGTCAGGTAGTTGTGTCACATAGCTGTCCGACAGCCGGAGAAGCTCCAGCGCACGGTTGAATTCATCCTCGGTGGATTGCAGCGGTCTGCCGCCGTCACCGGATAAGGTGTAATGCTGGCCGTCCTCGAACCCGCTGCCGGATAAGAACAGCTCTTCGTTATTCACGAACGATCCGGTAGGGAGGTAATAACGCTGCGGCAGCAGATTGTAGGATGTCTGATTCAGGATATCCTGCCCGAAATGGATATGGTTATCCAGAGAAATACCCAGCAGATTGGCTACCGTCGGCAAAATATCCACCTGACCGCCCAATTGATTCTTAACGGCTGGAGCCGGAGCCCCTGCAGAGGTAATCATAAAGGGAATGTTGATCAGGTCGCGTTCCGTATACTCATGACCCAGGATTTCTTCCATGAGGATCTTGTCTTCTTCATCCAGTGAAAAAATAGGCAGCCCGCGGTGATCGCCGTACAGTACAACCAGGCTGTCTTCCCATACGCCGTTCTGCTTAAGCTCTTCGATGAACTGGCCGACCGCATAGTCTGCGTAATTCTGGGAACGGATATAGTCGCCGATGAAGGTGCCTTCGAACCGTTCCGGAAGCAGCATCTTATACTTCTCCTCCGGTATGGAGAACGGATTGTGTGCGGACATTGAGATGACATGCGAGTAAAAAGGAGTTCCGCTGTCATTCATCGCAGCCAGCCGCTCTGCAGTTTTGGAGTAGAGCACCTCATCGGAAGCACCGTAGAATACGGTGTCGTCCTCACCGAAGAAGGTTTTGTCGTAGTAACGGTCAAACCCAAGCGCTTCGTACAGCTCCCCGCGGTTCCAGAACTCCACTTCATTCGTATGGAAGGTAGCGGTGTTGTAGCCTTGTGACTTCAGCAGCTTCGGCAAACTTGGCAGCTCCTTGCCTGCGTAAATATCCGTTGCCGGACCATCCGGCGGAACATAAAAGGAGGTATTCACAATGAATTCAGCATCCGAAGTGTTCCCTTGCCCCACCTGCTGGAAAAACCGCGGGAAATAAACGCTGCGCTCCGCAAGCTTATTCAGATTCGGTGTAATTTCCTGTCCGTCAATAGACAGATTAATCAGGAAATTCTGGAAGGACTCCATCTGGATGATGACCAGATTCTTGCCTTTGGCAGATCCGAACAGGACCGGACTGGGCTGTGCCTGAACTCCCTTGGTTTCATTAATCACAGATTGCGTGATTTCAGATAAATCAATTTGTTCTTCTTCCTGGTCTGCCAGCAGGTTATAGGCTTCGTAATTCAAAATGCCCATTTGCTCGGCCTGGATCGTCTCGTTCATGCTGGCTTTGTTCGGGAAAATATTCATCATACAAATCGCCAGGGAGACTGCGAACAAGCCGGCGAGCACTTTGCGGTTGCTTGGGAGCGACATGGATTTTTTCCAGGCCAGCGCTTTTTTCCGGCTCAGCATCACGAGGCTAATGATAATAATGTCCAGAAAAATCAGCAGATACTGAGGATGGACAACCGCAAAAATACTCTTTTTAACGGCTCCCACCTGTTTGGCCTGCCCGATCACCTGTGACGTTGCAATAATGCCGAAGTGATTATGGTAGATGATGAGGGAGAAGAACAGAATCGTAATTAACAGATTCACCAGCATGTACATGTGTATTTTCCGTTTGGTGGCAAACCATTCAATCAGGCAAAAAATAATGAGCACAAACGGGATTTCCTTGAAAAAGGTGCTCCAGGAGGGGCCGTCCTCGAAGAGGTAGAACCAGGCAAAGTAACTTTTCGCAAGCATGATGACAGTAAAAAATAGTATGGATTTAATGCTTAGTGTACGATGGTTTCTCAACCGCATTATGACGCGCATCCTTTTCTCTTTAATTAGTTCATTCTATTACATAGACGGCTGCAGATTCAACTCTAAAAGATTACCTGAAAACCCTCTCATTTGTCCAATCCAGCACAGAGCCTGTAGCATGCTGTCATACGAAAAAAGCGGTCTTGAGAAATCCGCTCTTTTAGGACATTCATCAAAACCGCTATTTATAATTCAGACCAGGTTAATGTCAGTTCAGTTGTGCCTTCCTGTGCAGACAGGGCGCCGCCAATCAGAGACCATTGCTCTTTGTCCGTTGAGCCTTGAATTACGATGTTCTTGTCATCAATCATTTGTCCCGCATCATCCAGACCCTTATCCCGGAAATAGTTTTTATAGGTCTCGGCCAGTTGGTCTACCTTCTCCCGGGATGTGAAGATTAAGAGTGCAGACTTTTTGCCGTCAGTTTGTCCCGATGTAGATTTGGTTATGTCAGCATCATCCCGCAACGGAAAGTCTTCCGGCAAGTACTCGGGCCTGTTATTGCCAGTATCTTTTGAATCTGCTGCGCTGCTTGAATTTGCTGCATTTTTGGTCTCTGTTGCGGAATTGGCTGAATTATTGTCCGAACATGCGCCCAGCACTGCTGCCATTGCAGCTGTTATCAGAAGCGTTGAAGCGGTTCTCCAGGATATTCTGCTCATCGTATCACTCCATCTCTGTGATTTGTTGACGTGACAAACCTCACACAGAATTCCCACTTAGTATATAACAGGATAATTCAGGAAACAAATCACTTTCAAGTGGGTAATGTTAATCATCTGGCAAATACAGGCTAAGAGGGTGAACAAATGCGCAGTGACGGTTACAGATTTATGCTGATCAAATTTATAGCTGCTATTGTATCGGCCATTGTTTTTAGTTTGTATAACTCATGGAGAGTATACACCCCGGTATCGGAAAGAACAATGGATGTAGGGTATCATTCGTTCAGTGTGCTGTTTGCCTTTAATTTTGTTCCGGACTTCTTTATTTTTATTATTATGGGATTAATCTTGTCACCTCTTTTTGACAGTGTCATCCTAAAACGTTTCAGTTTGAACGGGATGAAGGGGAAATTCATCATTATGACCACCTACCTTATACTGGGAGTGATCAGCGGCGCCATTGTGACTGTCTTTTACCTCAAGACCGAGTTCATATCCTACTATATTTTGGTGTCAACAACAGCAGCGATGATCTTTCTGTTCTTTCAGATTGTTATCTATCATTTAATGTATTTCGGACAGAAAAGAGAGAGTTAACCTTGTATCCATACCGCAGCGGCAGTTCAGGGCTTTATACGGTCCCCGGCTGCCGCTGTTTCAATTTGCCCCGGATATGCTGTAAGGTTCTGTTTGATTATAAGCATTTGTTACCTCGTAATATTTTCCAGTAAATTGTATAATAAGGGCTTATAGGGCTGGATTTGCTCTGCCGCAGCTGATTACATCCTCTCATTTGAGGTAAGGAGTTGAACTCATGACAACAAATACGATTACCGACACAGTACACATCATAGAATATGATCCTTCCTACGCAGGCGCGCTGGCTGAAATGTGGAACCGCAGCAGCGAAAGCTGGGGCGGCGGCACCAATCAGAGAACCGAAGACACCGTACGCCGGGAAATGGAAGCATCCTCCCATTTACATGTCTTTCTTGCTGTTGCCGGCAGGGAAGTGGTCGGCTTCTGCAGCTTTGCGCACTACCGCCAGGATGAAGGGGCATTATACGTTCCTCTGCTGAATGTCCGGCCGGATTATCACGGTCACAAGGTGGGCCGCAATCTGATTCTGCACGCTGTCCGCAGGACTGTCGAACTCGGCTGGCCGCGGCTGGATCTGTTCACCTGGGCAGGCAATACCAAGGCCGTGCCGATGTACAAGAAATGCGGCTTCTTCTGGGAAAAGAATGAAAGCTACGTTCATCTGATGAATTTCATTCCCGCCGTTCTGCAGACAGAGGCGCTTGCGCCTTACTTTGAAGAGCTGGACTGGTATGGGGACAGCACCCGCGAGATTGCCCTTCAGCCGGACGGACGCCGGGAGCGCGGCTTTGATTTTCTGGAGTACACCTGGCAGAAGGGAGAGCTCTTCCTGCGGGCCGAATTCGAGAAAACCGGCCGGGGACTGACGGCGCTTGACACGCCTGACTTTGAAATCTCGACCGAAATGGATGGCCATGATCTTGTGTTTGGCTCTACATACAACATTCGTTATCACATTAAGAACCGTTCCGCTTCTGAGCTGGCGGTTGAAATTCAGGGACAGAATGACAAGAATATTACCTTTGGGCTGACTGCAGCCTATACACTTGCTCCCGGTGAATCCGTTGTGGTGGAGGGGGACTACAGGCTGGGGCCTGTTCTGGAAGAACAGAATGAGAAGAAGACCCACCCTGCTGTCCGGAGCAGCTGGATTATCGGCGGCAGACGGGCAGAATTCGGCATTGGCATCGCACCTAAATTTCCGGTGAAGATGAGTATGGTCTTGCCGGCCCGGGAACTGTATCCGGGGCTTCCTGCGGAGCTGTATCTGAATGTGGAGAACAGTTATGACTGTGAGGCGGAGTTTGCTTTTGAACTGCCTGAGGAAGAATTCCTGGAGTGGGGCGAACAGACCATCCGGTTCAAGGTTCAGGCAAAAGGCAAAGCTTCTATTCCGGTACCCTTCAGCCTGCGTTCTTACGGCCTTTACACCAAGGACGCCCTGGTGACTGCCACTCCTGCCGGTCATACAGCAGTCTTATTTACAAGCAAATTATCTGTCCTCTTCAAAGGAAGCCAAGGCCGCTTTGGCGGGCAGTCAGGCGATCAGTGGGTTGCTGTAAACGGTCCATACTCCCTTCATATGAGCAGAATCGATAATGTCATGTGGGTTGAATATACCGGCTCCCGCCACAGCTTTTGGCTGGCCTTCCCGCGGCTGGGCAAGCCTTTCTCGGAAGAACTGTCCAAGAAACAGGCCAGAGCGGCGAAGGTATATAGTGAAGGTGATGCCCAGGTCCTTGAGGTGGTCTACGACTCTGATGACTTTCCGGATCTTATGATCACAATGGTGGCGAAACTGTCCGCAAGCGGGATTACCGAGTTTTATTATGAAGTAGGCAATACAGGCAGCGCAGCCCGCGAAGAGAAAGTGTTTGTATTGACCAGCTTTGGTTTTTACGGCAAACGGCTTATTCTGCCTTATCAGGGACGTTATGTGGATATGGGCGATGCGTATTCCGGTGATCCGGGATACTGGGACAGTGCCCAAATCACAGAGAACTGGCTGTTCTGCAAGGAGGAGAATGTGACCTGCGGAATTTGCTGGGACCCATCCCTTAAGCTGAGCCGTCCGGAGTATACCCTTGGGCTTGAGCATGAACTGGGCGTGATTCCGGCAGGAGAGTCCATCCGGACAACAGCCATGGTGTTTGCGTTGAACACTTTTCCCAAGTGGTCAGACTTCCGCGCTTATGCCCGGAAACAGCGGGAGAATACCGTGCCGGTACTGGACGATCATCTGGAGCTTACGCTTGGCGGAGGCAATCCTTTTGCGGCTGGCAGGCTCCAGGCTGAGCTTACCGAAAGAAAGATGACCCCGCTTGCCGGCAGTCTTGAGCTTTATGTACAGCAGGATGGCCAAGAAGAATATAAAGCAGCCCATACTGTGTTTACCACGGAGCAGAATTTGCGCTCTGCCGATTTTGGCCTGTCTTCTGAGGCAATTGAATTGCCGGATGATGGCCGGTCCACACAGAAGGTTAGAGCCTTGTACATGGGAGAGGACCGCATTCAAGAACGGTCTGGTCTATGGTTCCCGCAATCGGCTGAAGCTGTAAAATGTACAATTGAAGAAGGTCCGGCCCATGCAGGACCGGTCTATACCGTCAGCAATGGCGTGATCTCAATTGCGGCGGCCCCGGAATTCGGAAATGTTGTGCATTCACTGAAGCTTCATGATATGGAATGGCTGGACAGCTCCTATCCGATCGCACAGCCGCGCTCCTGGTGGAATCCCTGGCATGGCGGGCTCGGCGTGAGTATTCCCGGTATCGGCGGGTTCAGCCGCCAGGAGGAGCCGAGACATACAGTCTTTGTGAAGAAACAGGATGCCCAGGGCAATGTCTGGGAAGGGCTGCGGCTGACCACTTCTATAGAAAAACAGCAGTCGGGACGGGGAATTATCGTCGATCAGCACTATCTTATGCTGCCAGGCGTTCCCGTACTCTGTATCCTGCATTCGGTGACCAATGGAAGCGGGCATCTTCTGCCCTGGTTTTCCTTATCCGAAGAAAGCTATTTCCAGCCTTCGCCTGTCTTTGCAGACAACTGGTTTGAGCTCCCGGGTGAGGGGAAATTCCTTCTGGGAACTGTTGAGGCGGAGCTTGATACCAGAGGAATCATCCGGATCGGTACAGCTAAGCGCAAGGATATGCTGCATCTGGTACACAGCTATCCCAGCCAGCAGGCCTCAGTCTATGTGAATAACAAAGTATTCTCACATAATATAGAACATCCGCTGTCCATACGGAGCGGAGAAACGGTCTGGACAGAGCCGACCTTCCTGATTCTGGGCCAAATTCCTGTTCAATTGGCAGATGTGCGGGCCCTTCTGAAGCTTAAATTTACTAATCCTGTGGATGAAAAGGAGAGTCACAGTGCCGATCATTGATATCCATATTCATTTATCAGACATTGACAGCTTCCACCAGACGGCGCTGAACTTGTCCAAGGTCGATTATTCCGCTGCCGGTCTTAAGGCGGAGTTCGATAAGAACGACGTCATAATGGGTATCGGCATGGGAGTTACGGAGCAGACCAGAGGAGCCTTCCCCGATTCTGCTTCGCCCAATCCGATGCGGCTTGATCTCGAAGACAGTGTGCCGCCTTTCTTAATGGAGTGTGTGGGGATCAATCCAAACCGGCTGAACGGGGAGAGTGCCCTGGAGGAGCTGGACCGGATCGAAGCGCGGCTGCAGGCTCCCGAAGTAGCAGGCATCAAGCTGTACGCAGGATATTATCACCATTATGTCTATGACGCGATTTATGCACCGGTCTACGAGCTGGCAGCCAGGTATAACGTGCCCGTGGTCATTCATACAGGAGATACCTATTCCATGAACGGACTGCTGAAGTACTCACATCCGCTTACCGTAGACGAGCTTGCCTTTCAGCGGCGTAACGTGAATTTTATGATCTGCCATCTCGGGGATCCCTGGGTGATGGATGCGGCCGAAGTGGTCGCGAAGAACCCCAATGTGTATGCCGATCTGTCCGGCCTGGTCGTCGGGGACCGGCCCCATTTCGAGCGGTTCATGAATGAACCCTTGTTCATGGACCATTTCCGCCGGGCGCTGGTGTACTCTGACCACTATGACAAAATGCTGTTCGGCACCGACTGGCCGCTTGCACCGATTGACCTGTATGCGGAATTTGTCCGCCGGCTCGTGCCGGAGCAGCATCATGATGAGGTGTTCTACAGGAATGCTTTCGGACTGTTTCCGCGCATCGGGCAGCGGATTGCCGCTTTGAAGCCAAACGTGCGGTAAGGTACAGAAACCGTATAAATTTTTGCAAGCTTTTTTCAAACCGTATGGAGTTGTGGCGCTTTAACCTTTATAATATGACGAGTATACAGTATAAAGGAAAAGGTGTTAATTTCATGAGCATATTAAATGTAGAACGTCTCAGTCACGGTTTTGGGGACCGTGCGATTTTTAACGATGTATCCTTCCGCCTGCTGAAAGGCGAACATATCGGTCTGATCGGCGCCAACGGAGAAGGTAAATCCACCTTCATGAACATCATCACAGGCAAGCTGCAGCCGGACGACGGCAAAGTCGAATGGGCCAAACGTGTGCGTACCGGTTACCTGGACCAGCATGCGGTGCTTACCAAGGGTCAATCGATCCGTGATGTGCTGCGCGGGGCGTTCCAGTATCTGTTCGATATGGAGCAGGAAATGAATGACATGTACGGCAGGATGGGAGACGTAACCCCCGAGGAGCTGGAGCAGCTGCTGGAGGATGTCGGAACCATTCAGGATACGCTGACGAACCAGGATTTTTATATGATCGATGCCAAAATCGACGAAACTGCGCGCGGTCTCGGTCTCACGGATATTGGCCTGGATAAGGATGTTCACGATCTCAGCGGAGGACAGCGGACAAAGGTACTGCTTGCCAAGCTGCTGCTGGAGAAGCCGGACATCCTGCTCCTTGACGAGCCTACGAACTATCTGGACGAGCAGCACATTGTATGGCTGAAACGCTACCTGCAGGAATACGAGAATGCCTTCATTCTGATTTCCCACGATATTCCGTTCCTGAACAGCGTAATCAACCTGATCTACCACATGGAGAATCAGTCGCTGAGCCGTTACGTGGGTGACTATGACTATTTCCAGCAGGTGTACGAGGCCAAGAAGCAGCAGCTGGAGTCTGCCTTCAAACGCCAGCAGCAGGAAATTGCTGATCTGAAGGATTTTGTGGCCCGCAATAAGGCGAGTGTCGCTACACGTAACATGGCCATGTCCCGGCAGAAGAAGCTGGATAAGATGGATGTCATCGAGCTGGCCAAGGAAAAGCCGAAGCCGCAGTTCAACTTCAAGGATGCACGTACTTCGGGCAAGCTGATTTTTGAGACGAATGAGCTGGTAATCGGTTATGATTCCCCGCTGTCACGCCCGCTGAATCTGCGGATGGAACGCGGACAGAAGATTGCCCTGGTCGGGGCGAACGGTATTGGTAAAACCACGCTCCTGCGCAGCATTCTCGGCCAGATTCCGGCCATTTCCGGTTCGGTCAAGCTTGGCGATCTCTTGGAGATCGGTTATTTCGAGCAGGAAATGAAGGAAGCGAACTACAATACGTGTATTGAAGAGATCTGGAACGAGTTCCCTTCCTATACCCAGTTTGAAATCCGTGCGGCACTGGCCAAATGCGGCCTGACGACAAAGCACATCGAGAGCAAGATCGCGGTTCTGAGCGGCGGCGAGAAGGCCAAAGTCCGTCTTTGCAAGCTGATCAACCGAGAGACGAACCTGCTGGTACTGGATGAGCCTACCAACCACCTTGATGTGGATGCGAAGGACGAGCTGCAGCGTGCGCTCAAAGCGTATAAAGGCAGCATTCTGCTCATTTCCCACGAACCTGAATTTTACCGCGATATCGTAACCGAAACATGGAACTGCGAATCGTGGACTACAAAGGTATTCTAATCCGGCTCCGGCACTGGTTGCCGGTGACAAAGACCCGTAAGATGATAGCTGTGAAAGAAGCGGCATCCTTACGGGTCTTTTTTTGGCTGGAAGGGTGACTGGATGCGGTACCGGCGCAGACCGGATCATAAGCGAAGGATACAGGTGATTCATATGAAAATACATAAACAGGCAGCATCCGATAAGCAGTCCATTAAGCGTTTTGTAGATATGATTATTGACGGCATTTCCGGGATCTTTTTGCCCATTGTCAATATTCTTAGTGCAGCGGGGATCATGAAGGGACTACTCGCTGGCGCAGTGGCGCTGGAGTTCATCAGCAAGACAGAAGGAACGTATACGGTGCTGAATGCCATGGCAGACAGCCTGTTCTACTATCTTCCTATTCTGCTGGCATACACGTCTGCCCGTAAATTCGGGGCTAATCCGTTTACGGCTGTTGTAATCGCGGGGGTACTGTTATATCCGGATCTGACCACATTTTTTGCAGACAAAGAGACGATACAGTTTTTGGGCATGGGGATTACTCCCGTCAATTATCCCGCGAGTGCCATACCGATTATTCTCGCCGCAGGCTTGTTGGTCTATGTTGAACGGTTCTGTGTCAAAATACTGCCCGAAGTGATTCGTGACTTCTTTACCCCGCTTATCTCTATTGTGGTAGTGTCCGCTGTCACGCTGCTGGTGTTCGGTCCGATGGGTACATTTGCCGGGGATGTGCTTGCACAGGGCTACAGTCTTGTATATAACCTCAGTCCGGCAGGGGCAGGTTTGGTTATCGGAGCTATTATTCAGCCTATGGTCATCTTCGGCCTGCACTGGAGCCTGGTGCCGCTGGCGATTAACAATATCAGCCTGAACGGTTCGGATACGCTGCTGGCGCTGATGGGTCCGGCTGCCTTCGCGCAGGCAGGAGCGGCATTTGCGGTGTTCATCAAGGCCAGAGACAAAAAGTTCAAAACCCTGAGCCTGTCCGCCTCCATTTCGGCTTTGTTCGGAGTTACCGAGCCTGCGATGTTCGGCGTGAACCTGCCCCTGCGCAAGCCGATGATTATTGTCTGCTGCGCGGGAGGGATCGGCGGCGCGATGGTTGGGATGTTCGGCGCATCGGCGATTTCCTTCGCTTTTCCGGGGCTGGCGACTCTGCCGGCGTATCTGGGACCCGGATTCGGCGGGTTTCTGATATCCTGTGCTGCCGGGTTTCTGATCGCTCTGATTGCCACCCTGCTGGTAAAGCTGGGGCCGGAACCGGTCACCGGTTCTAACGTCAAGCAGGCAGAGTAATGATCAGGCGCAGTCTATCAGTATACAAATTGATACTATCTTACATTATTGTGCGTTCTTAACGAAATGGCATGTATACCCTATACTAAATGCATGAGGTAACTATTAGAAAGTACATTGACTATAAGGAGATGCATTGCGATGACACAAGGAACCATGAAAGCTGTAGGATTGTTGAAATATCTACCTATCGGTGACCCGGAAAGTCTGATCGACACAGAGATTGAAAAGCCGGTTCCAACAGGCAGGGATATTCTTGTCAAAGTAATCGCCATTTCTGTGAATCCGGTAGACGTCAAAGTGCGTGCGCCAAAGAACCGGACCGAGAGCACGCCTAAAGTGCTGGGCTGGGACGTAGCCGGTGTGGTGGAGCAGGTCGGGGAGGAATGCACCTTATTCAGTCCCGGTGACGAGGTTTATTATGCGGGGAGTATCACACGTCCGGGCGGGAACAGTGAATACCATCTGGTTGATGAACGGATCGTAGGCTCAAAACCGGAATCCCTTGATTTCGCCCAGGCTGCTGCACTTCCGCTGACCGCGATAACCGCATGGGAAAGCTTGTACGACCGGCTGGGCGTATCCGATCACAAGGAGAATAATACAGGCCGGACGATACTCATCATCGGCGCTGCCGGCGGTGTCGGTTCCATCGCTACTCAGCTGGCCAAACATGCGGGCCTGACGGTTATCGGTACAGCTTCCCGTCCGGAATCGGCGGATTGGGCTAGAAAGCAAGGTGCCGACCATGTCATCAACCACTTTGAAGACTTCCTTCCCCAGCTGCAGACTGCCGGATTTGAACAGGTGGACTACGTGCTGTGCCTGAACAGCACCGAGAAACACTGGAACAGCATGGCGGAGGTCATCGCACCGCAAGGGAAAATCTGCTCGATTGTCGAGACAGATGAACTGCTTAATCTCACCCTGCTCAAGAACAAAAGTGTTACCTTCGTCTGGGAGCTGATGTTCACACGTTCCACCTACCAGACAGCGGATATGATTGAACAGCATAAGCTGCTGAATGAAGTGTCCCGGCTGGTGAATGCAGGCGTGATCACTACCACTACAACAGAAAAGCTCGAACCGATCAATGCGGCGAACCTGCGTAAGGCGCATGCTATGCTCGAAACCGGCCGGACCGTAGGCAAGGTAGTGCTTGAGGGGTTCTGAGGTTTAGGAATAGGTTAGGAAGGGGAGCTGGAGTGCCGCCTGCAGGCGGCATAAAGGCTCTCTTTTGTATTTTCTGCAGGCTTGTTGATTAGCCCTATTATGGAAAATGGTTTCAAGGAGCGAGTACAGGTCGTACAGATCCACCTAAGTGGAATTTCTCCATTTAATCCTCCGCAAAATCCCTGTTTTACAATCCATACTGGAAAAACTCCACTTAAATAGGCTGGTTGAGTCTCAAAAGGGCAATATCAGCCCGGATAGATGGAGAATTTCCTATTAAATCTTATAAATGATGAAAAAGGACAAGATTAGGTGGAGGAATTCCAACTAAGCTGGCCAAGGTCCCGAAGGACTTTCGGCGTCTGAACCGTCTGCTTTAGGAGTCATTTGATCCCGCTCCGTTTGTTTAAGAATATTAGCGCTTCCTGTAACTCCATGATAAACTATAACCGGTGTTGTAAAATATGGAAATGAGATGGTTGAGGAAACGGATTTGTTTGTGGGATAGCAGACACTCAATATAAAACTGGAGGTTTTCCACAATGGCATCTAATTCTTTCTGGAAACTTATAGAGCAATCCAGACAGCATGGCAAAGAGCAGGTTGAGTGGTTAACCGAAACATTAGCAAAGGCAAGCGTAGATGAGATTGCCCGGTTCGAAATTGAATTTATCAATAAAATGGAGCAGTCCTACACCTCCGCCATATGGGGAGCAGCTTATGTACTGCTGGGAGGCTGTTCAGATGACGGATTTGATTATTTCAGGGGCTGGTTAATCGCGCAGGGAGAGGATGTTTACAACCGGGTCCTGAATGATCCTGAATATCTCGCAGAATATTTGTCTGAAGAAGTCCTGCAGGAAAATGATGTGTACCCCGAATTGGAAGAGATGCTGTCGGTTGCTACAGACGCATATACCTATTCAAGAACAGGGTCATTCGAGTATGACAATGACATGAACATCGCGTTTTTAGATGAACTGGAAGCCCGGGGCTATCAATTTAAACCTAAGAATATTGAGTTTGACTGGGAAGAGGATGACCTGGAAGAAAGGTATCCGGTACTATGGGCCAGATTCGGCGAGGAGCCGCTGGGCTAAGAAATGATTTGATCATTATTTAAAGGAGTGTCCGCATGTATAGAGGAACGTTGACGAAAAGTGTAGCTGCCGTTCTCGGCTCAGTGCTGCTCTTCAGCGGTGCCAGTTTAACCGTATTCGCCCCCTTGGGGGGGAGGACAGAAGCAGCAGCGGTGGCCAAGCCGACGCCCGCATTTAATTTATTTGAGCAGAGGGTGAAGAAGCCGACCTCTCTGAGTCTGGCCCAGGCTACCTTAATCAACCGGATTGGTGACATGACTCCTGCTGAGGCCAACGTGGCGGTATTGCACCTGGAAAATGCCCTGAAAGCCTATCTGCCCACAGCAAGCAAACGAATGAACACACCAGCTATTCAAAAGGACATCAAAAGCATCTATACTTCAGGCATGCCCATGGTGCTGGCCCGTTCCAAAGTGAAGCAGTATGAGACCCGTGTGGTCCTGCAGGATTTGACGGCAATGGATTATAAGCTGGAGACGGACGGCAGGCTGTTTTATCCGGTTATCCAGTACAAAAGCTTCAAAGTGTTCAAACCGTACATTAGCAAAGATCTGCAAACCTACATGGATCTGATGGCTGCCGAGTCGGAAGAGCCGTCTGCGGTGAATGGGACATTGCGGATTGACTGGTACCAGGTCTTGGAGCGGGCAGTGCAGTATGAAGCATTTTTGAAAAATTACCAGAATTCCAACCGTACAGCTGCTATAAAAGAATCCTTTAGGACGGCCAAAATGTATGTATTTTACGGAACCCAAAACACACCGCTGTTCGATAACACAACGAAGCTGATGAGTGAGGCGGCAGCCATCGCTTATGAGAACTCACTGTCGGAAGCAGGACCGGAAGAGATCGAAGCCAGCCCTTTGCTGACACAGCTGGACGAATTTCTGATCCTTCTGGAGAAAAACGGCGATAAAAATACTCAGGCTGTAACTGATTTTTTAAAGAGCAATGCTCCTGCAGAAAAGTAAATGCTCTGCTGAAAAAGCTTCTGTGATTCCACAGGAGCTTTTTTGCGCTGCTGCCGTTTTATGTGCTGCCTGGAAAGCGTTTAGAATTGTCAGATTCATGTCTTTCTAGTATTCCCCTATAAAACATACTTGACTAGTGAGAATAATAGGATTATAGTATGAAAAAAGCTTGGATAGCAGAGAAAAGTTTCCAAATGAGCTTTCAAATACTGGATGAATACATCTATTTTAAATTTAAAAATAATAATTGTATACAATTATACAAATATTTTTTCGACCTGCCTAAAAAAACATCGACGAGGAGCATTACAGAGATGGAGATGCGATCACGAAGGCTGTCCAAGGACAATACCTACTATGCCTTGAAGCAAAAAATAATAGACAGCGAGCTTGAGCCTAATCAGCCGGTCAATGAAGAAAATTTGGCGGCCCTGCTGGGAGTGAGCCGTACACCGCTGAGAGAAGCCATTCAGAGACTGGAGAATGAGGATTTTCTCGTCCGCCAGCCGAACGGAAGATTGAAGGTAGCTCCGCTCACCCTTTCAGAGGTGGAAGAAATTTTTCAAATCCGCAGCATGCTTGAAGGCCATATCGCCAGAAATGCAGCCAGGAACGCTACCGCGAGAGATATTCAGAGGTTAACGGTGATGATGGAACAGATCAAGCATTCTTTTCAGCTGGGTGATAATCAGAACTTTGTATCCTACGGCTTTGAATTCCATGATTACTTGTCGGAAATAAGCGGACTGAAGACCTTTGAGAAAGTGCTGAATCAATTGAGAGACCGTTCGCTCCGCTACTGCCGTTACGTCTCCCTGCACGGGGATTGGACCACACAGGCGGATGAAGAGCATAACTATATTCTGCAGATGATTGCTGACAAGAACGAAGACGGCGCAGAGCAGGCTATGAAGGACCATATCTTGAACAGTCTGTCTACTGCACTTGAACGGATCAAAGGCATTGATGTAACCGTACAAGGATAACCTTCGGCACCCGAAAGGAGATAACTTCAATGAGTAGTTCACTTAATGAGCGTGACCAGACTTTAGCTGACCGGCTGATAGAGGTCCGAAGGAACCTGCACCGCGAACCGGAGCTTAGCTACGAAGAGTTCAGAACGACCAAGAAGCTGCGTGAATGGCTGGCACAGGCCGGCATCCGGATTCTTGATATCCCTTTGGCGACCGGATTGATGGCCGAGATTGGGCAAGGCAGCGGGCCAGTTGCCGCTATCCGCTGTGATATCGACGCACTGCCGATTGAAGAGCAGACAGAGCTGCCTTTTGCCTCTGTGATCCCGGGAAAAATGCATGCCTGCGGTCACGACTTCCATACCGCTGTCATTTTGGGAGCTGCACTTTTACTCAAAGAACGCGAGCATGAACTTCCGGGAAGAATCAGAGTATTGTTCCAGCCGGCGGAGGAAACAGGTCATGGGGCGGAAAGTGTACTGGCATCCGGTGGTCTCAAGGATGTGGATGTCATCTTCGGACTGCATAATTCGCCGGAGCTGCCTACGGGATCTTTTGGAACCCGGACAGGAGCATTGACGGCAGGCGTAGACCGGTTCGAAATTACGGTAAAGGGCGTGGGTGCCCATGCGGCTACCCCCGAGAATGGCGTTGACACCATTGTGACCGCGGCGCAAATGATTACGATGCTGCAAACCGTCGTCAGCCGCCAAAATACTACGCTGGAGCCGGTGGTGCTGAGCGTCACCCGGATCAACGGAGGCTTCACCTGGAATGTGCTGCCGGAGACCGTTGAACTTGAAGGTACGGTGCGCACCTACAATGAAGAGATCCGACGGAACATCCCGGTTCAGATGACCCGGATTATTGAAGGCATTGCGGCAGCAGCCGGAGCGGAGGCGAAACTGCACTGGTATCCGGGACCTCCGGCAACGGTTAATCATGGGGAATGGGCGGATTTTACCAAAAAGGTGGCCTCACAGGCAGGTTACGAGGTGCATGATATCCCGCCGCAAATGGGGGGCGAAGATTTCTCCTTTTATCTGCAGCAGATACCGGGTGCTTTTGTAAATATCGGGGCAGGCCCGAATCATCCGCTGCACCACCCCCGATTTGACGTTGATGAGGCTGCGATCCTGCCTGCCGCTGAATATTTTGCATTATTGGCAGAGAAGGCATTAAGAAAGCTGCAGGAGACAGCTGAATCCTGATTCTTAAATCTACATAAAGGATTGTGGGGAATGAACATGATTGAATTAAGAAATGTGCACAAGACCTTCACCCGCAAAGGGATCACGATAGATGCGCTGAAGGGGATCAGCCTTAAGGTTGAAAAAGGGGATATCTTCGGTGTCATCGGCTATAGCGGTGCGGGGAAAAGTACATTAATCCGGCTGGTCAATTATCTGGAAAGACCCACCCAAGGCCAGGTGCTGGTAGCCGGCCGGGATTTGGGTGAATACAACGACAAAGAGCTGCGGGCGGCGAAGAAGAACATCGGCATGATCTTTCAGCATTTTAACCTGCTGGAATCCAAAAAAATCTTTGATAATGTGGCCATTCCCCTGGTGCTGCTGAAGAAAAATAAAGCGGAAATCCGCAAACGGGTGCTGGAGCTGCTCGAATTCGTTGGACTTAGCGACAAGGCCGGCAGCTATCCGAGTGAATTATCCGGCGGACAGAAGCAGCGTGTCGGAATTGCCAGAGCGCTGGCCTCAAATCCCTCAATTCTATTGTGTGACGAAGCAACTTCAGCCCTGGACCCGCAGACGACACAATCCATCCTGCAGCTGCTGAAACGGATCAATGCGGAATACAACATTACGGTGATGATTATCACGCATGAGATGTCTGTCATTCAGGAGATTTGCAATAAGGTAGCGGTGATGGAAGAGGGCCGGATTATCGAGCAGGGAAGTGTGCTGGATGTATTCGGTCACCCCAAGCACGAGACGACGAAGAATTTTGTAAAAACGGTGATTCAGAACAGCATGACCTCAAGCGTGCAAAAGACCGTCAATGCAGAACACGGAGGCCGGCTGTACAAACTTCATTTTGTCGGGGAAAGCGCATCTGAACCTATTTTATATGAACTGATCCGTTCCAGTGAGGTTAAGGTCAATATTTTGTTCGCAAATATGACGGAAATTCAGGAGATCACGCTGGGGACCATGATCATTCAATTAAAAGGTGAAGCAGCAGAGATGAACAAGGCATTGTCTTTCCTGAAAAGTCATGAAGTAGGCGTAGAGGAGGTAGAATCGTATGTTCTCGACCACAGTAACCGGTGAGCAGTTTATGCAGGCCATCATAGAAACCTTTCAAATGGTCGGGGTATCCCTGCTGTTCGGTTCCCTGCTTGGGGTGCCGATCGGAATTTTGCTGGTCATCACCCGGCCGGGCGGTGTATTGGAGAGCAAGGTGACCTATACCCTTCTCAATCCAATCATCAACGTTGTCCGTTCACTGCCGTTTATCATTCTGCTGGTGGCGATCATTCCGTTTACACGCTGGATTGTCCATACATCGATTGGAACCAGTGCCGCAATTGTACCGCTGATTATCTATATCGCCCCTTACATAGGACGGCTGGTAGAGAACTCACTGCTGGAAGTCAATCCGGGAATCATGGAAGCCGCTGAAGCGATGGGAGCTACTCCTTTTCAAGTGATATGGTACTTTCTGCTGCCCGAAGCGGTCGGATCACTGATTCTGTCGCTTACCACTGCCACGATCGGGTTAATTGGAGCCACTGCGATGGCCGGGACGGTAGGCGGAGGCGGGGTCGGGGATTTGGCGATTGTCTACGGATACCAGCGTTTTGACACTGTAGTTGTTGTAGCGACCGTAATCATTCTGATCATTCTGGTACAGGGAATTCAGTCTTTAGGCAACACACTGGCGCGGAAAATCCGCCGCTATTAGTTATCACACATACCAAGGAGGACAGCCAGATGAGTGAATGGAGTAAGCAGGACCGGTTTAGAGCTCTGTTATCCGGGGAGCTTGCAGACCGCCCGATTGTCAGCGGATGGCGCCATTTTATTGACAAGGAACAGAATGCGGAGGATTTGGCGGCGACAACGATTTCTTTTACGCAAAAATACGACTGGGACTGGGTCAAAATTAACCCGCGGGCAACCTACCTGGCTGAAGCCTGGGGCAACCAGTATGATTTTGCAGATTACCAGACTGTGTTTCCCAGACAGAAGACGACGGTGATCCCGAAAGCTGAAAATTTGTGGGATCTCGAAGTAAAAAAGGCAGCAGAAACGGCATCTTTGCAGGAGCATCTGGAGGCGGTACGCAAAATCCGTCAAGGGCTGCCTGATACGCCGCTGATCCAGACGGTATTTTCACCGTTAACCGTGCTGCTGTTTATTCTAGGGCGCTCCGCTTATGTAACGAAAACCGTGTTCGGCATTGAGCAGCCGGTGACTCTGGATTCTTTGTTCAAAGAACACCGGGCAGCCGCACATCATGCGCTTCATGCCATTTCATTAACGTTAGCGGATTATGTACAGGAGCTGCAGAAGGCGGGTTCAGACGGTTTGTTCTATGCGGTGACAGGTACGGCACATCCGGGATTATTTGATGCAGCGATGTTTGACGAGCTGTCCCGGCCTTATGATTCCATTGTGCTGGAAGCCGCAAGCTACGGCAAAAATATTTTACATACATGCGGAGCTTATTCACAGCCGGAGAAATTCAATGATTACCGTATTGACGGAATCAGCTGGGATACGATAGCCGAAGGCAATCCGGGCCTTGAAGCCAATCTCAAAGCGACCAAAGTCGGCGGAGTGGATCATGGACTGTTTGCAGTCAATGACATCAAGCAAATTCAGCAGCAGGCCAGGGAAGCTTTGTCGGTAATGAACAATCAGCCGTTTATTCTATCGCCAAACTGTGCGATCCCCTTAAATGTTACAGATGAGGCCTTAGAACAATTTAAAAACATAGTAACCGAATAGGAGATGAAGGTGATGAAAAAGTTCATGGTAGTGTTGCTGATTGGGGTTATGGCGGTGCTTAGCGCCTGCGGTAACGGCAATAATGCAGCAGAAAGCTCAGGAGACAAGAAGGAAATTACCGTCGGGTTCGGCGTTGGAACTTATGAGGAGCAATTCCGTCAATCCATTCTGCCTATTTTGGAAGAGAAGGGCTATACCGTCGATATCAAAACTTTCTCGCAAAACATGCAGGTCAATCCGGCGATGAAGGAAGGTTCTATTGACGCAAGTATTTTCCAGAGTACAGCCTATATGGAAGCTATTAATGAAGAAATTGATGCAGATATGACAGGGATTGCTTATGTTCCGGGTGCTCCGCAAGGCCTTTATTCTGTAAATCATACCACATTGGACGATGTAAAAGACGGTACTACAGTAGCTGTGCCTAACGACCCCGTCAACCAGGAGCGCGCACTGCGTATTCTTGAGGAACTGGGCTGGATCAAGATCAAAGAAGGTGCGGGCGTAGCGGATTTCAACATTAACAGCATGGAAGCGGACAAGTTCAATATTGATATCAAAATTCTGGACCCGGCGCAAATTCTGGTCTCCCTGCAGGACGTCGATTATGGTGTTGTAAACGGAAATTACATTGCCAATTCACCTGACCACAAAATTACGGATGCACTGAAGATTGAGAATACGCCGATGCAGCACAGAATTATCGTATCTGTTAACAAAAAGGATGAAAACACTCAGTGGGCCAAGGACTTGAAGGCCGCTTATGAATCCAAAGAGTTCGAAGAATACATCACCGGGCTGGAGAAATATGACGGCTTCATTCTGCCGGAAGCATGGGATAACAACTAAGATAAGGAGTGAATGCAGTGAAAGGGCAAAAAATCCATTTTATCGGCGGAGGACAGATGGCGGAAGCCATGATCCGTGCATGTATTGCAGGTGGGACCCTGACGCCGGACCAGATCAGTGTAGCGGATGTTAACGAAGCGCGTCTTCAGCTGTTAAATACAAAGTATGGTATAGATACAGGGCGTGCAGTTGAGCAGGGATTGTCTGCAGCAGACCTGATTGTGATTGCCGTCCGTCCACAGGATGATTTGCAAGCCGTCGGACAAAATGTACAGCAATTTGCGCCATCTGCTGCAGCTATTGTATCGATTGTGGCAGGGGTAACGATTGAGCAGTTAGGCGGTTATTTTGGCGGGGAGCGTCCGATTATCCGGGTCATTCCCAATACGCTTACCGATACGGGATACGGTTATAGCGGTGTAACTCTTAATGCGCATGCGACCCGGGATCAAGTGGAGGATTTCCTGCTGGGATTCGGAAAAGTCCAGTATCTGGAGGAGCCCTACATCGACATCTTTACTGGCTTCGGTGTAGCCGGGCCCAATTATATCTATTATTTCATTGAATCTTTTGTCGATGCCGGTGTACTTGCCGGACTGCCGCGCGAACAGGCCTGGGAGGTAGCGCTGGAGAATATGCTGGGTGCGGTAGCCATGCTGCGGCAGACCGGACTGCATCCGCGGCAGCTGCTCGACATTAACAATTCACCGGGCGGTGTCGGCATGCACGGGCTCTACGAGCTGAACAACAGTGACTTTGCGGCCGGACTGCAAAGAAGTGTACGGGCAGCGGTCAAACGGACGACTGAGCTGGGAGTGAAGAAATAATGGCAGCGCTGAAATGGGATCATCTGGTGCATTATGTGAACGACCTGGACCAGCCGGTCGGAATCTTCCGAGACCATGGCCTGGTTGCCTTCCGGGGAGGTTCTCACAAGAATTGGGGCACCTACAACTCCTTGAGCTATTTCGGGTTAACCTATATTGAGTTTCTCGGTGTCGAGAATCTGGAACTCGCAAAGGCCACTGAACATAATGTCGTAGTAAGGGATGCCGTGAAGCTTCTTCCGGAGCATGAAGGTTTAAGCAGAGTCGTGCTGCGGACGGATGATATTGAAGCCATCGAAGCTTCCTTGAAGGCAGCGGGATTAGCACTGTCGCCTATTATCGACGGCAAGCGTCTGGATAACGAAGGCCGGTTGATTGAGTGGCGGATGATGACCATTGACGGGGATTATCACGGACTGCCTTATCCGTTTATCATCCAGTGGAACGGAAGCGATGAAGAGCGGCTGGAACGGTTAACATCATCCGGCGTCATTCAGCCTCATCCTGCGGGCCATGCTGAAATGGCAAGCGCGGTATTCCGTGTCTCTGATCCTGCTGCTGCAGCTGCGCATTGGGGAGAGCTGTTCGGCCTGCCTGTCAGCGAATCAGAAGGCGTATACAGCCTGAAGGTCGGAGAGCAATCTTTTGATTTTGCGCAGGGGGATGAGAATCAGTTCAAGCAGGTTATATTCAGTACCGATTCAGCTGCACTCAAGGGAAAGACACTGCGAATTGGTGATGGGGAATATGTGTTTAGTTAGAACATTTATTTTGGTATTAAAATAAGTTCTGTATGCCCATGTGACTTATCACATGGGTATTTTTGATGTGAAAATATTACCATATTAGCATATTTCATGCCTGAATTTTAGGGAAAATCAGCTTGAGAAACCCGGCCCTTTTAATTGTCTAGGGTTTCTCTGCTGTGTTTCCATGTCTGCGGACGCTGCACCCGTTAACTGTCTCGTCCTCTTTCGCATGCTAACGGACACTGCGTCCGTTATTTGCCTAATATCGCCCCGTTTCCACCGCTAACGGACCGTCGTTCCTTTATTTTGCTAAATGATGGGTAAATTAAGCCCTTTCGGATGAAATAACGGATTCAGGGTCCGTTAGGATTGCAAAACCCGCCTCTAGCGCAACATAACGGATCTAGGGTCCGTTAGCATTAGTCTTTCCAAATAATTAAGATGTCCGGTGCGCATGAGTTGAAGGGTAATGCCATAGTTCCTCAATGATGATAATTTGGTGTATTCTGGAATTAAACGACTCTAAGCCATATAATACACCTAAGGAGGATTTATGGGGAAACTAATGTTAAGTGTTGCAATTGCAGGAATGGTGGCCCTTACGGGCTGTTCATCACAGGAATCTCATTCGGTTGAAGATGCTCCTATACCCAATACTGCAGAAGCTTCAGCTGAACAATTAAGTGAGCTGGCTAACCTAAAAACTTCAATCCAGGATGATCAGATTAGTGAAGATAACTATAGTTCAATAGTAGGCCTCGGAGAATCCTTCGTTAACCTGTATACCGGAGCTGTTGCAGAACAGGTGCCGGTATCGTTCCGTAACTACATCGCTAATGAAAATCTCCTTCAATTTGCTGATACAATGTTAAAGATAGAGCAGCAGCAGGAATTGAATGGCGGGAATGGTGTTATTTTTGGACGGGATAATGAATTTGCGAAAGCAGAAATTAAGAAGGTAGATCATAATCTGTACTATTTAAACCTCCCTTTTTCCAACGAGGGGTCTGGAATGAGCTGTAAGCTGTTAATTCAATCTGTGAACAATTCATTAGTTATCGCAGACTTGTATTTTGGAAATAAAGACGGTGCAGATACGTTCGCAACAGGCCACCCTGCGGTAAGGAAAGTGGATAATCCTGAATTGTGGAATGACCGGGAATGGGTAGCTGATGTAATGCAGAAGCTTGAAACCTATGAAACCGGATAAAAGAGGGGAGCGATGACATGCCAAATGCATCCGGCAGGAAAAGAACAGACTCTGCTTCAAGAGTGATCAAGGCTTCACCGCAAACTATTTATAAAGCACTCGTTGACCCTGAAGCACAGGTTGTATGGCTGCCGCCGAAGGGGATGAAAGGCCGGATCTTTGAGTTCGACGCCCGGGCCGGCGGTGCTTATGAAATGGCTCTGACATATCTCGAACCGGATGAGTCAACGCAGGGGAAGACTTCGGAAAACTCCGATCTCGTCAAAGGGAAATTTCTGGAGTTCATTCCGGATGAGCGCATGGTGCAGCAGGTTGAATTTCAGTCAGATGATCCTGCCTTTTCAGGGGACATGATCATGACATGGAGCTTAGCAGCCGTCCCGGAAGGAACCTTCGTGACTGTCGTTTGTGAGAATGTGCCGGAAGGGATACGGAAGGAAGATCACGACGAGGGCTTGAGCTCCAGTCTGGAGAATCTTGCGGAGTTTGTTGAATGAAACGGGGCATTACTTTCGAGATTCCGAATGCATACGGAAGATATCTGGGGGATATATTGAGACCATTTGACGTGGCTGCATTTCATTGGTACAACGGTGCAGAGGAAAGTTATATGATGGATAAAGGAACATTAGGGGAATCTCTTTTTCCAGAGCAGATCTTTGGTATGGATGGCGTTCTGCTTAAGGGAATCATTGAGAATAACGGCTATTATGTCATTTTTGCAGATCTCAAGGCTTTTCCAAAAGCTAGCACAGTTATAAATGTTCAGACGTACGAGGAGTATAAGAATAGTGACTGTCAGCTTGCACTTTTAGTCGTCGATAGTGTGTATGTAACCATGTATTGCAAAGATCAAGAGAAGCTAAAAGGCTTATATCTGAATGCCAGCTCACTGGGGTACAGTGGCGTTCAATATATTACAGACATAAATGACACTAGAACAAGGCTGTCTGTGTAGTAAAGGGAACTTTTTAAGATAAACTCAAATGTTATTCCCCCTGTATGCCACTTAACAAATCAGCCAGCTCTGCCGAATTCTTCTTTCTTAAATCCAGCATCCTTTCGCTGTTAGTCTCTTTAATCAGAAAGCCGTTTTTAGTATCAAAGTTCATATAAACACTGTAACGGGCAACCTCAGAGTTCTCGTAAGTAACCGTCATCCGATAAGCGGGCGGACCGGCATCAACAGCTCCCGGAACCTTTTTAACCGTTCTAATCGCATCTGCAATGATCCGAATGCTTGCATCATCCGTGTAAGTGACTTCCGTTGTATCGGAAACCAGGTGAACGCTGACGATTTTTTGCTGTGGTCTAACTAGAACAATGATTAGTACCAGTAAAATGATTAGCGAAGTTGATAAAAGGATGATTCTTTTTCATAACGGCCTCCTACAGTAGAATGATGGGATGAATGGTTCAGTTTCTTGGAATATACCAGTAAATACCATCCGGTCAAAACAATACTTGATAGGTTTAGGTCCTTCGCCTATTCTATTGATAGAAGACAGGAGGCCTATTATGGATAGTATTATTTTTGATCTGGACGGAACCTTGTGGGATTCTACAGAAGTAGTTGTGGTTGCCTGGAAGGATGTGCTCAGCGGATATCCGGGAATAAGCAATGAAATTAGCAAGGAAGCGCTGCAAGGAATTATGGGGCTGCAGGTAGACGAGGTGGGCAGACAACTATTCCCTGAGTTAGAGGAAGAGATGCAACAGAAAATCATGGATGACTGCTGTAAAATGGAATGCCAGTACCTTGCCGAGCAAGGCGGGGGGTTATACGAGGAACTGGAAGAGGTACTTCAGGTATTATCGCAAAAATACAAACTGTTCATCGTAAGTAATTGTCAGGCAGGATATATCGAAGCCTTTTATGAGTACCACAAGCTGGGGAAGTATTTCACAGACTTTGAGAATCCGGGTAGAACGGGACTGTCTAAGGGTGAAAATATTAAGCTGATCATGGAGAGAAATTATTTACGCAGTCCGGTTTATGTGGGAGATACGGAAGGGGATCAGAAGGCGGCGGCGTTTGCCGGGATTCCTTTTGTGTATGCAAGCTACGGGTTTGGAGAGGTCAGCGGTGCTGATTATACGATTCGCCGTTTAAGTGAGTTATTGGAATTGTTTAACTGAGTAAGATCCGTTATTGCGAATTATAACATACCCTGGCTCCCTTAAGGGGGCCTATTATTGTTGTAACTTTAGCAGTAGAATCCGTGAATCACGCGAAACAAAAGTTACTTAGTAGGCGGGGGAGGGAATGAGGGGGTGATGATTAGAAAGACTCTTGCAATAGAAGCAGTCCAGTTCGACTTAGTCTAAGATTGGATCATAGATGGGAATCAATATCCCTTCGCAGCGGCCCAATATACTCGGTTTTTCGAGTATAATGGTCTCACTTTCCTTCGCAGTAGCTCAATGTACTCGGTTTTTCGAGTATAATGGTCTCACTCTCCTTCGCAGCGGCCCAATATACTCGGTTTTTCGAGTATAATGGTCACACTTTCCTTCGCAGCGGCCCAATATACTCGGTTTTTCGAGTACATTCCTGTTTCGGCTTTCAGTAGGTAAGAGGGCAAGACGGGACGAGGCAGAAAGCATAAATGCATATGCCCCTAGCCTTAGAAAAGATCATGAAGAACCAGTCCACAGCAACATTAGCAAAAAGAAGAAATTTAAACTTCTTGACAACGCATACATTAACATGGTAATTTCTAGGGGGAAACCGGTTTCCCGTACTTCTCAACATGCAGATCATCTGCGGTTTCACCAGTTATCTAGTACCTCTAGTCTAGTACCTCGCTTTACCAGTAATAGTCTCTCACCCTGTAACTTGTCAGTTTAGCAGCATGTGCTTCAAGAGTTCTCAACCTACTGTTTCCTCACTGTTATCGAAAGCCGTTCACTCACCATGAAAGAAAGTGCAGACTGCAGCCGTTTTGTGCAAACGATTTAACTTTATCCGTTAAAAATAGACTTTTGTGAGAGGAGATGAGGTAGAATATAACGATTACGCTGCTCGAATTACGCTATTCGATTTGCACTGCTCGGGGCTTACCTTAATCCCGTTCCGTCTTTGTATGCTTGCGTCAAAATGTTAAGTCAACTGAAAGCTGCTCCTCCTTTTAAAAGTGAGTGAAGACTGCTGCTTTTTGTGCAAACGTTTTAAACAGGCTAACTTTGAAAACGCTTTTACGAGAGGGGGTGAGGAGGAATCCAAATGAAATAATGCCTTTTTCTAAATAGAGTGCCTTCATTCATGATCAGACCCTTAACAAAGGAAGTACTGATTGCTGCAATTTTGTGCAAACGTTTTAACTATATCTGTTTCTAAAGCTCTTATATGAGAGGAAGATGAGGATGAAACGTAAACCATGGCTTGTTCCCGTTATAATCGCATCGCTTGTACTGTCCATTACAATGAATTTGTTTGTTGTACCTCCGGCACAGGTAGAGGCTGCCAGTATCGGTACCGTGACCGAGAATGACACGATTTATCAGATCATGGTTGACCGTTTCCATGATGGCGATCCCTCCAACAATGCCACCGGAAGCGCAATCCGCTACGGCGAGAATTCCGAGGAGGATTTCCGCTACATGAAGGGCGGAGACTGGCAGGGCGTTATTGATAAACTCCCGTATATTGCAGGTATGGGCTATACGGCCATCTGGATTTCACCGGTAGCCGAGCCGCAGATGACCAACCGCGAGAACAACGGTACAGGCAAAAATACTGCCTACCACGGCTATAATGTCAAAGACCCCAACAAAGCCAATCCTTATTTCGGCACCAAAGAAAAACTGAAAGAGCTGGTGGATGCCGCCCATGCACAAGGGATCAAAGTCATTATTGACGTGGTACCGAACCATATCGGCGATTATATGCTGGGCACCCAGGCATACTACGACATTCCTGCCCTGCAGCCGGCTGCGCCGTTTAACAATCCGGCCTGGTATCACCATAACGGCGATATCAACTGGTCGCTGGCGGACGGGCGGTATGACCAGTGGGCTCAGGATTATCTGGAAAATCACGACCTTGGCGGGCTGGATGATATCGATTTTGATGTGCCGGCTGCCAAGCAGGCCGTATTCAGCTCCATCAAAGCCTGGTTCGATTATACCGGTGCAGATGGTGCGCGCGTAGATGCCGCAAAGCTGATGAAGCCGACCGACATCGGCGAACTGCAGAACCTGCTGGGCGTGAATACTTTTGGCGAGAACTTCGACGGCAATGCCGAGTTCGTCTCCCGCTGGGTCGGCCCGAACAAGGAATGGGGCATGCTGGACTTTCCGCTCTTTTTCTCGGTGCTGAACAGCTTCGCTTACGGGCAGTCTTTTGAATCCAATATCAAAAGTACACTGGCCCAGGATTCCTTATATAACGGAAATGCGAATCACATGGTCACCTTTATCGACAATCATGACCGTAACCGGTTCCTGACAGAAGCGGGCGGCAGTGTAGAGAAGCTGCAGAACGCGCTCTCTTTCATTTTCACCGTGCGTGGAACTCCGGTAGTCTTCCAAGGTACAGAGCAGAATAAAGGCAACGGCAACGGCCAGATTATGACCGGGGGTATCGCCGACACCTGGAACCGCTGGTCGATGGTCAAGCGCGATACAAATGGCAACGTGCTACAGAATTATTTTGATCCGAATGCCAGCACTTATAAGCATGTAGCCAAGCTGAATGAGATCCGCAAAAATAACCCGGCTCTGCGCACCGGCACCCAGCGCGAAATGTGGGCTGCCCAGAACTTGTATGCCTTCTCACGCCGGATTGACACCGGTACGAACGCAGGCAAGGAAGTTATCTCCGTGTTCAGCAACGCGTCAGGCGGTTCGCAGACTGTAACGATTCCGCTGCGTACCGAAAGCACACTGGCTGTTGGCACCAAGCTGTACAATCAATTTAACAGTACAGATACGGTGACCATTCAAGCAGGCGGTATCACCGGCAAACAGATTACGGTATCCGTCGGCGCCAACTCTTCCAAAATCTATGCCGTGACCCCGCTGTCAACCGACACTACGGCTCCAAGTGTTCCGGCGGGCGTAACCGCTGTGGCGCAAGGCGCTTCCAGTGTAACAGTGAGCTGGACGGCCTCGACAGATAATGTAGGCGTAAGCGGCTATGAGGTTTACCGCAACGGTACCAAGGTTGGCACAACAGCGGGCACCTCTTATACGGACAGCGGTTTATCCGGCAGCACCAGCTATAGCTACACTGTAAAAGCCTACGACGCTGCAGGTAATCTGTCAGCCTTCAGCGTGGCGGCACTTGCAACCACTCCTGCAGGAAACAGCGTAACCATCTATTACAAGCAAGGGTATAGCACACCTTACATCCACTATCGCCCGGCCGGCGGAGCATGGACAACTGCCCCTGGCACAGCGATGCCTGCCGCCGAGTTCAGCGGTTATAACAAGATTACCATTGATATCGGTGCAGCAAGCCAGCTTGAGGCAGCCTTCAATAACGGCAGCGGCACCTGGGACAGCAACGGCGGCAGCAATTATCTGTTCGGCACAGGCACCTGGACGTACACGCCGACAGGAAGTATTCAGGCGGGTGCGCCGGTATCCCCGACGGCCACGCCGACAGCGACACCAACGCCTACACCAACGCCGACTGTAACACCGACAGCGACGCCGACCGTGACGCCGACAGCGACACCAACACCGACGGCAACACCAACGGTCACGCCGACCCCAACAGTTACACCAACGGCAACGCCGGCATCTTCGGTCACTATTTATTACAAGAACACGAACTTCAGCAATTCATATATCCACTATAAGCTGGATAATTCAACAACCTGGACGACTGTGCCTGGCGTGCAGATGCAAGGCTCTTCCTATAGCGGTTACAAGACAATTACTGTACCGCTCGGCAGTGCGGCCGGACTGACCGCAGCGTTCAACAATGGCAACAATACCTGGGATAACAACGGGGGCAATAACTATCATTTTAGTGCCGGAACGTGGAGCCTGGTGAACGGAAGTATTGCCGCAGGCGAACCGCAGCCGGACAGTGTGACACTCAAGGTGAGCGTACCGGCATCGACTCCGGCCGACGGTCCGGTCTATATCTCCGGCAGCTTCAATAACTGGAATGCCGCCGATCCTGCTTACAAGCTGACCAAGGGCAGCGACGGTGTATATTCCATCACGCTGAATCTTCCGGCAGGTACAGCTGTGACGTATAAATTCACCCGCGGCGCCTGGACGAATGTGGAGACCGCCTCAAACGGTGCAGATATCGCTAACCGCTCTCTTACGCCTGCAGGCGGTGCGCAGACCGTGAACTTAACCGTGCAGCGCTGGAAGGATCAATAACGGAAAGCACCGTTCCTTAACTTGAGAGGGGTTAATCGGATGAAGCACTCCATAATCAGACGGGTGCGCAAAGCGGCGGCCGTGCTGCTCGGCTCTCTGCTGCTGGTCCAATCCGCCGGGGCGAATGTCTCGGCGGAGATCGCGGCCTCCCATGTGTACCACAACCATATGCCGAATTTCTGGGCCTATTATGATGTGAATGCGTATAATTCCCTGCCTGTCGGCAGTCCGATCCGCTACACATACGATGGAGATGTCATTCAGCTCAAGCAGAACCCGCCTGCGAACTATACCTACTATCTGCCGAACGGTTCGCCGATGCCGCATGACGATCTCGTCTCTTATTATTCCCATCACGCCAAAACGGGGGCTTACCTGACCTGGCCTTGGAGCGTAGCCCAGACATTGGACGCCAATCACCCGCAGGCCCAGATGCATGTGACGATGTCAGGCTCTGTCGTGAATAATGTTAATAACATTATCCAGCGGGGCAACGTCAGCGGCTATTCCAATCCGAACTGGGGAACGCCCTGGAAGAATGCCTATGACCAGCTTAAGACGGCGAACAACAACAATACGCTTGATATGATCCATTTTTCCGGCCATCATTCCATGGGTCCGCTGGTCGGCAATGATTATCTGCTTAAGGATCTGATCTACCATGGGGCGACCCTGGCCCAGCCTTATTTTCTGGGGTACAGCTACAAGTCTTCGAACGGCTTCTTCCCGACAGAGCTGGGATTCTCTGAACGGATTATCCCTGTTCTGGAGAAGCTGGGCATTCAGTGGTCGGTGATCGGCAACAACCATTTCTCCCGGACGCTCAAAGATTATCCTCTGCTGAACAGCCCGGGGGCAGATACAATGGTCTCGCCTCCAAACCGTGCCGATTTGCAGAATACCAGCAGCGTGGGATCCTGGGTATCCGAGCCGATGTTCAATGAACAGCAGGTCGTCCAGAATAAATATCCGTTTGCTTCGACCGCGCACTGGGTTCAGTATGTCGATCCGGCGACAGGGAAGTCTTCCAAAGTGGTGGGTGTTCCGGTAGCCCAGGCCCAGTCCTGGGAGGAAGGGTATCTCGGCCAGGTCAAGGCAGATGCGCTGAAGCCTTATGAGAATCTGACCCCGCAGAAGCAGATCTTTGTCGTCGCGCACGACGGGGATAACTCTTCAGGCCGTGCCGGCTCTGAGGAGACATGGCGGAACGCCGGTAACGTTACGTATTCGGACAGCGGCGTTAAAGGGATAGGGATTGACGAGTATCTGCTGTTTAACATGCCGGCCGCTTCCGATGTGGTGCATGTGCAGGACGGCTCATGGATTGATACACGCGACTCTTCTTCCGATCCGACTTGGTATCACTGGCATCTGCCGTTCGGCATTTGGAAGGGCCAGTTCTCCGCTTTTAATCAGGCCAATGGCACCTCTTATGCGCCCAAAAAGAATCTCTCGGGTGTGGAAGAGGGGATGACTGTCTCTTTTGAAAAAGGCTATCACTATCTGGAGCGCAACTTTGCCCTTCTGCAGGCTTCGCTGAATTATGCGCAGACCGCGGAGCAAATCTGGCTTGATGAGCATCCGAATTACTGGAAGCCAACCACGGCGTTGGACCGGGAGGTTACTTATGAAGGCAACCAGCTCAATCCGTGGATGCTCTCCTATCCGGTAAAAGGCAATGCGGCGAACGATTATGCGGGCGGCGCCAATCCCGCCGAGCTTGCCTGGTATTTCCTGCTGCCGGCGATGGATTCCGGATTTGGCTATTATGACGAGAACGTGGATGACAGTGTCAAGCCGGCGTTATCGTTCAATCAATCGCTCTTTTTTTCCAAGCCTTATGTGAACGGAAAGCTGGCCAAAGACAAAACCGGGCCTTCGGTATGGTGGCCGCAGCGTTATCCTTACAATCCCGGCAGCGCCAATGTCAGCAAGGCCGAAGGCTGGACCCTGCAGCATTTTAACAATGTGTTCGCTATCTACACCTACGCCTATGATACAAGCGGTATCAGCGATATCAAGGTTAAGGTCCGTGTACACCGTGACAAAACCGCAGACGCGGCGGATAACACTTTCAAGGTGTATGATCCTGAAGGTTTGGCTGCCGCCGGAGTTGCCGGTATTCATCCGGATAAGGTCGGCGAGTGGGTAGAGTACCCGATGAATGTCCGCGACCTGAATCCCGATATCAACGGTGTGAATTGGCAGCAGAGCAGCAAGGCGGTCATGGAAAAGGTTCCGGCGTCGGAAATCGGCGACTTGTATTTCAGCTATATTTCGGATTACCGTGACCAGCTGCTGGATTATTATATTGAAGCTACCGATGCCAAAGGAAATGTGACCCGCAGCGATATTCAGCAGGTCTACGTCGGAGCAGGGAAATATACAGAGTCCGGAGGCAAATATACGGAGAGTATCAACGGTACGATTGAGGGAACACATCCGTTCATTACCGATGTGCCGGCCGTTCCGGATCATGAGGCCCCAAGCACACCTGGGAACCTGCAGGCTTCCGTGGTAAATGCTTCTTCAGCAGCCTTGACCTGGAATGCCGCCACCGACAATGTACGGATTGCCGGATATGAGATTTACCGGAACGGTGCCAAGGTAGGCACTTCCGCGGGTACTTCGTACACCGACAGCGGGCTTGCCGGAAGTACCTCCTATGAGTACAAGGTCAGAGCGTTTGACGCTGCCGGTAATTTGTCGGCCTTCAGCGCGGCAGCTGCAGTGACGACGCCAGCGGGAAACAATGTGACGATCTATTACAAGCAGGGATACTCGTCGCCGTATATTCATTACCGGCCGGCCGGCGGGACATGGACGACGGCGCCCGGTGTTCCGATGCCGGCATCAGAGCTGAGCGGCTACAACAAAATAACAATCAACATCGGCGCAGCCACCCAACTGGAGGCCTGCTTCAATAATGGCAGCGGCACCTGGGACAGCAACGGCGGCAGCAATTATCTGTTCGGCACCGGGACCTGGACGTACACACCGACGGGCAGCATTAAGTCCGGTGCTCCGGTAACGCCGACGGCGACACCATCGGCAACGCCAACAGTCACGCCAACGGCGACACCAACAGCCACGCCAACACCGATGCCGACAGCCACGCCAACAGCGACACCAACGGCCACGCCGACAGCAACACCAACGGCCACGCCGACAGCAACACCAACGGCCACACCGACTGTGACGCCAATACCAACAGTCACGCCGACCCCGACACCGGCAGCTGTGGCGAACATTTATTACAAGAACACGGCTTTCAGTAACTCGTATATCCATTACAAGTTGAACAATGCCGCGAACTGGACGACAGTTCCCGGCACAGCCATGCAGTCCTCTGCCTTCACAGGCTACAAATTTCTGGCCATTCCGCTCGGCGGTGCCACAGGTCTGACGGCCGCCTTCAACAACGGCAGCGGCACCTGGGACAATAATGGCGGAAATAATTACTCATTTACGGCCGGAAGCTGGAGTGTCGCCAACGGTACAATTACGGCGGGGCAGCCCCAGGCAGACAGTGTGACCTTCAAGGCCAGCGTCCCTGCCACAACTCCAGCGGATGCACCTGTGTATCTCTCCGGCAGCTTTAACAGCTGGAATGCCGCAGATCCCGCATATAAGCTGGTGAAGGGCAGCGACGGCGTATATTCCATTACACTGAATCTGCCGGCAGGAACGGAGGTACAGTATAAGCTGACCCGAGGAAGCTGGGCGACTGTGGAAACAGCTTCCGGCGGCGCAGATATTACGAACCGTACGCTGACACCAACAGGCGGAGCACAGACCGTTACACTTACCGTGCAGCGATGGAAAGACCAGTAGCAGAGCCATTCATGTGTCAGCATGATTTGCAAAAACCTTACCTGGCAAGGGGAATCCTTGCCAGGTTTTTTTATATCACAGGTATATTCGTTTACTGGACGCATGCTGTAAAACTGGGCAGAGAGGGTGCTTTGCCATTTTGCAGGCGTGTATAATAGGGTTATGTTTTTATTTGGAAGATAAAGGAGAGGGAAACCGTTAGATATCTGACCAAAGAATGGTATGAGCTAAGCCAGCGGACTGGACTTTATTTTGGCAAAAGAGTGCACAGCGGAGCAGGTACACTGGATGAAACTCTCTATTCTAGACTCTATAAAAGAAAAGAAAAGGCATTTGTGCAGCTGGAACGTGAGGTCTATAATGTCGATCTCCGTTTTATGCTGGAACAGGATGGGGCAGAGCTTGTGCCCGTGGGGAAGCTTTTCAATGGGGAAGAGATACCAAAAGAGGATATCCTGGTGTATGAGATGCCTCCCGAAGAAAGGCTGCGGATCGAGAAGCGGATCATGGAGTATGATGCCAGGCCTCCTTTTGATGAAGCTGGCTGTAAGCAGCATTTTAAGAACATTCAGGAATGGAACCTCAGCAGTGATATGGAACGGTTGCCGGAAGAGCTTCGCAGCCAGATTGCCGATCCGCGGGTATTTACGCTGGGTTACTGCACCAGAGACATACTGAACAAATTGAAGACGCTGAGTAAAGATAATGAAAGACAGAGAAACCGGGTACTGGAGGAGTACCATCAAGCACAACAGGAGGAAAAAATACCTGAACATATAAGGGACAGATTTCATTTTCACGATTGTAGAGTGACTGAGCTGTATAGGACTCAAAATATGGTCATCCGGCTGGACCCCCGGGGGGGCTTCACCAGTCTGAATAAGATTACTTTTGTAGCGCCGGAAGTTCTTAAGCAGGATGAAGGGATCGCCGGTCGCTGTTGGCTGTACGATGAGCTGTACTGTGTTGACGGCGGATATGAGGTCCATGTGCTTTTTGAAGGAAACGGTATGCCGGAGCTGATTATCCGCTGTAAAGATATTGTGCTGGAGGAGAGGTGACGGGGAATTATGAGCATTCAAGGTATTAATCACTTTTGTTTTTCTGTGTCCGATTTGGATAAGTCCATTAAGTTTTACTCGGAGGTATTCGGGGCCAGGATTCTCGTCAAAGGAAGAAAGTTAGCTTATTTTGACCTGAATGGAATGTGGATTGCTTTGAATCAAGAGGATGTTGAACGCGAGCGTTCTAATAGAACGTACACACATATAGCTTTTACCATTGAAAAAGAGGACTATGAGGCAGCACTAAACAAGCTGAAGGCACTAAACGTTGAGATTTTACCCGGGCGGGAAAGAGATGCAAGAGACAAGAAATCTATTTATTTTGTGGACCCGGATGGTCATATGTTTGAGTTTCACACGGGGACCCTGCAGGACCGGCTGGATTATTACAGAGCAGAGAAAGAGCATATGGCTTTTTATGATGGATAATGTCAAATGAAAATAAAGTTCTGGACTGAGAAAATAAAGCATTAGACTTACAATGCCTCATTGAGCTGACGGGCAGGTTAGTTAAAGTAGGGATATTAATGTCTTAGTGGAATATTGTTTTTTTAGATACATATTGAAGGAGTGAAGGCGTGTGGAAGATATAATTAAGGGAATAAACCACTGGATGCAAACAATACCGAAGGTATATAACTCAATGTCAGAAACAGAAATATCAAATCGCCCATTACCAAATAAATGGTCCAAAAAAGAGATTTTAGGACATCTATGCGACTCTGCAATAAATAATATTAATAGGTTTATAATGATTCAGTACGAAGAACAGCCATTTGTCCTCCAATCATATAATCAAAACCAATGGGTAATACTTCAGCACTATCAAGAAAGACCACTTGATGAAATATTAAACCTTTTTGTAGCCTTAAATAAGCAAATCATAAATACTTTATCGAATATCCCAAAAGAGAGATTATCAAATCTTTGTGATATAGGAAATAATCAACAGAGAACATTAGAGTGGCTCGTAAAAGATTATCTTGAACATATGGAACATCATATTAACAACCAAATCCTTATTAAAGATAATGCCTAATAGAAAGGTGGAAAATATTTTGATAGAAACAAAATGTCTTCTAATTAGAGAAATGGTCCAGTCCGATTACGATGCATTGTGCGGAATATTGTGTGATGAGGAAGTAATGCGTGCTGCTTATGAAAGTGCATTCAGCTTAAAAGAAGCACAAAATTGGCTTAACAGACATCTTAAAAGATATGAAGAATATGGTTTTGGACTATGGGCTGTTGTATTAAAAGAAACAAACGAAATGATTGGTCAATGCGGCTTAACAATGCAAGGCTGGAGAGAAAAAGAAATTTTGGAAATAGGATTTTTGTTTCAAAAAGCGTATTGGCACAAAGGTTACGCAACAGAAGCGGCAATTGCCTGCAAGGAATATGCTTTCTCAGTTCTTAATGCAAATAGGGTTTATTCCATTATTAGAGACACAAACATAGCCTCGCAAAAAGTTGCTGTTCGAAACGGTATGAATATTATTGATGAAGATACTAAGAACTTTAGGAATATAGATATGAAATTTTTTCTGTATTCTGTAGAGCGAACAAAATGAGCAGGTGAAATTGAAAAGGGTTTCCATGAAGAACCCATATACTCTTTCAAATTGAGCTAACGGGAAACGTTAGTTGAATGACACCAACGGCAGTCTAAGACTTTGTTTTTTCTAGTCATGATCTGCCGCTGCGTGTTTTAATGAACATCACCGTTCCGAGTTTAACTTTTGAATAAATTTATTTTCAGACGGATAATTTGCTGGTGCCGATTTGTGCATTTTGTTATGAATTTTGGTGTTACACTGTTTGGGAAGGTAGTTTTGCTTACAAAAATGAAAAAAGCTCTTATGAAATCACAAGGGCTTTTTTGGGCTGCAGATTTAATTGGCGGGATAACGCTTAGGGTTGTCTGTCTGCCCTAGGATGTAGTCGATGCTTACCTTATGAAAATTGGCGAGAGTAATCAGGACAGCGCTGGGCACATCCAAATTACCATTTTCGTAGCGGGAATACGTGGCTTGTGTAATGTGTAAAAGCTCAGCCATTTGCTGCTGTGTCAGGTCTTTGTCTTCGCGCAGATTGCGGATTCTAGTGTACATGATTATCACCCAAGCCAAGTTTACTTTATGCGAAAAATGCATATTGTTATTTATGCGGTTTTCGCATAAAGTAATCCGGAAATTCAGCAACTAAGATATAAAATTACCGAGACTTTGCAGAGGCTTCAAAAAAACTTAACTGGACAAGACTTGGAGCAATTGGACAAGCTCTTCGATTTACAAACGGAGATGGATTCATTACAGTCAGCATTATCTTTTATTCAGGGATATAAGATTGGGGCTTTGATGATGATTGAGGTATTTAGAGACGAGAGCGAGAGTATGAATTAAAAGACTTAAAGTTGTTAAACCGAGACGGAAGAGCGTTTCGGTTTTTTGTGTTGGTCAAGACAATGACAGGAACGGGAATAAAAGATTTTTGTAGAAATAATAACCGATGAGCAGCGAAAATTGGAGGAACAGTGAACAATAAGGGAGATTTGTCAATTTATCTGGAGATTAACTAGAAAATATGTACTATATTTACCATAAATATGCTATTCTAAGAGCAACACCGGGTCATTGCTTTTAATAGGTTAGATTATAAGGGAAGGAGGGCTTCGTCTCTTTGTATAGTAAATGGTTCAATTTTTGCAACCGCTTTCTATCTTTCCTATTAAAAATAATCGGAGGTTTTGATATGCTGGCCAAATTGAAAAAATGTGGAATGTACAGTTTAGCATTGATGTTGCTGGCCTCACTGGTTTTCACAGGATGGAGTGCCCGGGCATCTGCAGCTTCCCCTATTACTTCGGATTTCAGATCACTATCGGCTTCGCAAATTGTCAGTGAAATGGGCGCCGGATGGAATTTGGGAAATCAGCTGGAGGCCTCAATAAATGGCACACCAAGCGAGACTGCCTGGGGTAATCCTGCAGTGACGGCGGAGCTGATAAAGAAGGTGAAAGCAGCCGGTTTCAAAACCATCCGCATTCCCGTATCTTATTTGAATCATATTGGAAGCGCTCCTTCCTATACGATTAATGCAGCGTGGCTGGATCGTGTGAAAACGGTTGTGGACTATGCTTATAACGAAGGCCTGTATGTGGTCATTAACATTCACGGGGACGGGTACAATACCGTTCAAGGCGGATGGCTTCTCGTAAACAGTGGCAACCAGACTGCCATTAAAGAGAAGTATAAACGTGTATGGCAGCAAATCGCCAACAAATTTGTGAACTATGACGAGCGGCTTGTTTTTGAGTCGATGAACGAGGTGTTTGACGGCACTTACGGCAATCCAAACTCTGCTTACTACGCTAACCTTAATGCTTACAATCAAATTTTCGTAGATACGGTCAGACAGACCAGCGGTAACAATAGTGCAAGATGGCTGCTGGTTCCGGGCTGGAACACGAATATTGACTACACTGCAGGTAATTATGGCTTTGTTCTGCCAACCGATACGTACCGCTCCACAACTATCCCAAGCTCTGAAAAAAGAATCATGATTTCCGCCCACTACTATTCTCCATGGGATTTTGCGGGTGAGGAATCTGGAACGATTACGCAATGGGGGGCTTCAGCCACAAATCCAGCTAAAAAATCAACTTGGGGACAAGAGGATTACCTGAATTCACAGTTTCAAATGATGTATAACAAGTTCGTGACCCAAGGCTACCCTGTAGTAATTGGTGAGTTCGGTTCCATAGACAAAACAGCTTATGATTCCAGCAATAATGTGTATCGAGCAGCGTTTGCCAAAGCGGTCACAGCAGCAGCCAAGAAATACAAGGCCGTGCCGGTCTATTGGGACAACGGTCATAACGGCCAGCACGGCTTCGGACTGTTTAACCGTACAAACAATACCGTAACTCAGCAAGGCATTATTAATGCGATTATGCAGGGGATGCAATAATAATTAGTTGTTTATAGTAACGGCGCGGATGGCCTAGGTGTAGGCTTTTGCGCCGTTTTTTTATATGCGTGAATAAGATAACTACAGACAAGGAACTACGCTATAGGAATAACACAAGTGGAATAACACAAGTGCATGTCATATTTCATTTAACTGAACGAGGATTTAGGGTAGGGTGTTTTCTGGTTGGTTCGTTCGAATAATTTTTAGCACGATTTCAAGCGGAACTTATTGGGAGCATTAAATGAAATCAATCTAAAATGAAACAGATTATGACTCAGACAATGGTATAAGTTATACAAACAATTGAGATATCTTTTATAGAAAGGCTCTGTTAAATTATAAGGTTGATTTTTCTAAAAAAGAATACTGATGTGGTTCCATTTTTTCAGCTATCCTTTTTAATTCTTTTGCACGTTTTACAATGAAATTTCTCATATATTTTTCTAAAAATAATCTATCAGCAATTACTCCAAGAATGCCAAAAGGAGATTTATAATAAAAGATATCTTTCATAATAGTCCCTGTGCCACTTTCTATAAATTCGTGTGTATGTGTAAATGAGTGGAATACTCCCTTTACCATAACATCTGTAAATTTATATGGTTTTTCCATCTCTATTATCTTAGCAGTTAATTTTTGCTTTACTCCAAGATGGGTGGCTTCCCAAGTGACTGTATCGCCATTTTCCATCAGTCCAACTGTAACACCATCAATCGCTCTTTCCTTTGTTTTGATTGTTGTTACTGTGTGTACATCTACGTCTCTCGCAAGGTCAAAACAAACGTTGATAGGTGCATTGATAAAAATATCGTGTTTAATTAAAGGCATACTAATTTACCTTTCATTTATTTAGTGTTCAAAGCAGATAAGTGTAAACTATCATGAGTATCGAGTCATTTCAAATACAAAATTTCATCCGAAAATTGAGAAACCATTTACATTTTGGATGTGCAGGAAGCCTAAACCCGGCACATCCTTTTTAGTAGCAGTCAAGGTGTACGGATCAATGACAGGGGGGAAGTCAGCTGAAGTAGTTTGGTAACTGAGCCCTGCTCCACCTTTTTGGGTAAACTAACCCTAAGTGTGTCTTTACCCAAAATCGGAAAAAGAGGTGACCCCTATGACAACACGAAACGTACCCAACAGATTAGCCAATGAAAAATCCCCATACCTGTTACAGCACGCCCATAATCCCGTGGATTGGTATCCGTGGGGAGATGAGGCTTTTGCAAAAGCAAAGTCTGAAAATAAGCCGGTATTCCTGTCAATCGGCTATTCGACTTGCCATTGGTGCCACGTAATGGAGCGGGAATCCTTCGAGGATCAAGAAGTCGCAGAACTGCTCAACAACAACTACGTAGCCATCAAAGTCGACCGCGAAGAGCGGCCGGATATCGATGCGCTGTATATGTCGGTGTGTCAGGCGCTGACGGGGAGCGGAGGTTGGCCGCTGACGGTACTGCTGACACCGGATAAGAAGCCGTTTTATGCGGGGACGTATTTTCCGAAACGGCGGATGTTTGGGCGGATCGGGCTGATGGATGTGCTGGAGCAGATCCATAGTAAGTGGCAGCAGGACGGCGCGGCTTTGGAGAAGCTGGGCGATGAACTGCTCGAAGATTTACAGGCGTTGGACCGTAAAAATGCACAGTCTGCAGAACCGGGAGCCATTCCCGGCGAAGAACTGCTGCATGCGGCCTATGAGGAATACCGCAGCCAGTTCGACGAGGAATATGGCGGATTCGGCAGTGCGCCGAAGTTCCCGACACCGCACAATTTGTCGTTCCTGTTAGCCTATAGTGAGGCGTACAAGCAGCCGGATGCGCTGCGGATGGTGGAGAAGACGCTGGAAGCGATGTTCCAGGGCGGCATGTATGACCATATCGGCTTCGGGTTTTCGCGTTATTCTACAGACCGGGAGTGGCTGGTGCCGCATTTTGAGAAAATGCTCTACGATAATGCGCTGCTCGCTATTACTTATCTGGAAGCTTTTCAGCTTACGGGTAAACCGCTGTATGCAGAGATCGCCGAGAAGATATTTACGTATGTGAAGCGTGATATGACTTCGGCTGAAGGCGCGTTTTACTGTGCGGAGGATGCAGATTCTGAAGGTGTAGAAGGAAAGTTCTATGTTTTTACCCGGGAGGAGATTGAGGAAGCGCTGGGACTCGAAGATATGCATTCTTATTGTAATGTGTACGGGATTACGCCTGAAGGCAACTTCGAAGGGGCCAATATTCCCAATCTGCTCAAAGGCCTCCCTGAAGATATAGCCGAGAGTCTGGGAATGAACCCGCTTGGCCTGAAGACCCGGATGGAGGAATGGCGTGAAAAGCTGTTCGCCTACCGGGAGCAGCGGATTCATCCGTCCAAGGATGACAAGGTGCTGACTTCCTGGAACGGCCTGATGATCGCAGCGCTTGCCAAAGGAGCCAAAGCCTTGCAGCAGCCGGAGTATGCCAAAGCTGCCGGGGCGGCAGCAGATTTTATCTGGGACAAGCTGCGGCGGGAGGATGGCAGACTGCTGGCCCGTTACCGTGACGGTGAATCGGCGATCCCGGCGTATGTCGATGATTATGCATTCATGATCTGGGGATTAACCGAGCTGTATGAAGCGACCGGACAGGCACTTTATCTTGAGCGGGCGCTTGTACTGAAGGATGGTCTGCTGGAGCTGTTCCATGATCAGGATGGCGGCGGGTTCCACTTTACGGGCCATGATGGCGAACCGCTGCCGATCCGTTCCAAGGAGTGGTATGACGGAGCGATTCCTTCCGGCAATTCCGTAGCAGCACGGATGCTGTGGAAGCTGTCGGTGATCACCCAGGATGTAGAGCTGAAGGCTATCGCCGAGCGGACCGCTGCGGTACTGGCTTCTGCTGCATCTGAATATCCGCCGGGATATTCAATGTACCTGCAGGCTCATCTGGCCATGATCTCAGGAGGAAGGGAGTGGGTACTGTCCGGCAAACGGGAAGATTCGGCGCTGCACAGTATGCTTGCCCAAGTACAGCAGGTGTACCTTCCGGACGCAGCCCTGCTGGTTAATTGGGAGGACGGCGGGGAAGGGGAACTGGTCAAGCTGCTTCCGCATCTGGCAGATAAGCCGGCGATTGAAGGCAAGGCTACAGCTTATGAATGCCGCAACTTTGCCTGCCGCCAGCCGCTCACAAGTCTGGAGGCGGTTAAGGAATTGCTGGCCGCAAAGGAGTAGGCGCACAACCATAACAAAGGAGCACAGCGCATAGCTGCTGCTCCTTTTTGTGCCTCCGCAAGCATTCGCTCACAGAGCTGAACCGTACATTTTCCAAGCAAACCAGGCAAACGGTCATTCCAAGCCTATTCCCGGAGCATACTTTCCTTCTTCAGCACACGGACTGATTTCCTTACAGGTATGACGATCCACTGGATAAGAATCACCAGAACCAGCAAAGCGGCACTCCAGAACCAATAAGGATACAGCAGGCCATTTTCTAAATCAGTGTACTGTGACCAAAAGGAGGAAGCCTCATTCATCCGCCAGGCCAGACCTAACAGGAGGATAATCAGGACAATTATACTAGCGGACAATACATTGGCCAGCGTGGTTATGCGCTCATAATGTTTGATTTTGGAATCCATGTCAGAGTAGAGCTCGAATGCTCCATTCTTCGCAGGCTTCCTGAAATATACCCAACGCTTAAAAGCGCCTATATATTCGATACCGGTCTCCTCCAGGAATTGAATGTAGTTTTTGCTCTCCGGATGGGAAGGCAGATGCTCCAGCAGTTCAAGGCGGTAAACATATTTTCCGGGAGTATCCTGCTTAAAAATATACTTGGGCACCTGAACCTCCGAGAGCACAAGCCCCTTGCCGGACATCTCATTCAGCCAGGCTTCTTCCTTTTCATGCTGGCCGATCGTAAATAACTTATAGTATTCTGACTTCATTCTTAGCGACCTCCCATAATTCTGGTACCGTTGTCCACCAGTTCCTTCAACCGGACCAGCTCAACGTCAGCCGCGGTTTTCCCGCTTTCTGTGATCAGATATTCCTTCTTTCTGGAGTTCCCCTCACCGGGCAAAGCTGTAATCCAGCCTCGTTCAACAAGTGTATTAATAGCCCCATATAAAGTTCCCGCCGCAAGCATTACCCGTCCGCCGCTCAGTTGCTCCACATTCTGCATGATGCCATACCCGTGCATAGGCTGGTGCAGTGACAGCAGGATATAAAATACGGCCTCCGTAAGCGCCAAGCTGCCTTTGTCTCCTGACATGTGATCCCTCCCTATCGTCCACCGTTATATCGTCAACCGATATAATTAGTATAACGGCAGCCGATATAGTTGGCAAGAGGAGTTTGACTATTTTCACAATTGGCATTCATCCAGCCTGTTCTCGTCACTTCAGATGATTTAAGCGCCAAAGAGGGGGCGGACAATGACATAATGGACTAAGAGCCTGTATGGCACAACGCAGATAAGTGTATTTTCTACAGTTAAAAAGCTGCGTAAAGTAGAGTTTAGAAGTTTAACTGTATTTTGTGCAGGTAAAAGTGGCGGAAACTAGCTTTTTACGGGTAATAGCTGTTTTTAACTGCAGAGACTGCAATTAAAACCGCTCAAGCTTTATTACTGATCATTTTAGCTGCACGAAATGCAATTAAAGCGTAGGCGCGGCCCACCAAACAGGCCTTGGCCCCCAAAAAAAACCACGCCAAACGGTCATCTGCAACGGTTGAGATGGGTGCGGCCTCACTTGACAGGCGGTTACGTAAAATAATATGCTTTTGCACGTCAAGTCCTTTATTTGTTGGACAACCTATGCCGCATATCGGCGGCGCTAAGGCTCTGTCCGGGACGCCGTAATTTTCAGAATAGAAGAAAGGGAGAGATGTGAGATGAAGATTATTTTTCATGGCCATTCCTGTGTACAGATTGAGGTAGGCGAGAAGTCGCTGATTATCGATCCCTTTATTAGCGGCAATCCCGCTGCGGTTGTAAAGCCTGAGGAGATCAAGACGGATGCGGTTCTTTTGACGCACTCGCATATGGATCATATTCTGGATGCTGCGCCGATTGCGATCAGCAACAACGCTCCGGTGGTCGCCACTGTGGAGCTCGCTACCTATATCGGATGGAAGGGCGCGGAGACGATCGGGATGAACATCGGGGGAACGGTAGATCTCGGATTTGCCAAAGCAACGATGATTCACGCCTTCCACACCAGCGGCATTACGCTGGACGATGAGCAGCAGATTATATATGGCGGCATGCCGGCCGGATACATTATTGAAGCCGAAGGCAAAACGATCCTGCATGCAGGCGATACCGGGCTGTTCAGTGATATGAAAATGTTCGGCGAGCTCTACAATATCGACCTGGCAATCCTTCCGATGGGCGGACATTTCACAATGGGGCCGGAGCATGCGCTGATTGCGGCCAAATGGCTGAATGCCAAGCAGGTGCTGCCGGTGCATTACAACACGTTCCCGGTGATCCGCCAGGATGTGGCAGCTTTTGTGGATGCTCTGAATAAGGAAGGAATCAAAGGCACAGCACTGGAATATGGCGGGACTCTGGAACTGTAAGAGAAACAGCCCTTAGCTTACAGCTGTATAGATTGTATGGTAAAAAGACGCCCAAAGGCGGGATCCGAAAATCCTGTTCTGGGCGTCTTTACTTTGTTTTTTATCACAGCTAAACCCGGCTCATCCCCTCAACTACGCGGCAGCTTCCCGCCGTACCGCGCGCGCAGCTGCTGCAGCTTATCCAGCTTGCGCAGACTGCCCTCCTTATGCTGCAGCCCCACGCCGAGAATCAGATTTTCAACAATGTAAGTGGGGCCGACCATGGAGTGAAATTCCCATACTTCGCCGCGCCCGGCGTAGAGCACAATGTCAGCATCCTGGGAGCGGGGGAAGACCAGCCGGTCCGTGATCAGGATGACGGTATATCCGCCTTCACGGGCATGGTCCAGAATGACCTCCGTTTCCGGCAGCAGCTGCACAAAACCGAACACGAGCACAACATCCTTTTTACCGGCATGCATCAGGGTTTCCATCAGCTCATGGCCGCTTGGAGCCATCCGTTTGATCGTCAGCCCAAAGCGGGCCATCCGGTAAGCCAAAAGCTCAGCCAGTCCTGCACAGGGGCCGGGGCTGTAAACGTAAATATGCCTGGCAGCAGACAGGGCGTCTACCGCGCTTTGAAGCAGCTGGTCACTTAAGTATCTGCTCGTTTCATGCAGGTGGTGGGAGGTAATGTCCAGCAGCTTTTGCGGGAGTGAACCGCCGTCTGTCCGCTGCATGGCGTCACGCATTTTTTCCGACGGAGTGGATTCGAAGCGGAAGCGGAGACGGTTCTTGAAGTCCTTGGCATGCTTGTAACCGGCGGCTTTCCAGAACCGGGATACCGAAGCGATGCTTAACTGCAGCTCGTCCGCCATCTCCTGCTCGGTCATGTAGAGGGCGCGCAGCTCATTTTTTTGAATAAAGTCGGCAATAATCCGTTGATTCGGCGAAAAAGGCCGGTGATTCCAGTCCTTGTACATGGCGGTTATCCTCCTGAAGGTTGATGGCTGTCCTTAATGTAGCGCGCCAGTGTGATGTAAATATTTTTACAGCGTTAATTTTTATGGAAAAAAGATTACACCCGTTTAACAATCGGGCAAAGCTGTGCTGACACGGCCTTCCTATACTTAAGTTAAATTCCTGAAGGGGGCCGATCGTTTCATGAGTACGCTGCAAATGAGTGCTTTGAAAACCCGCTACACACTGACACAGTCACAAAAAATGATGATTTTTGTCCTGTCCATGTCACTTTACGGATTGTCCAACATGTTCACGGAGCTGATCCCGAGCATTCAGCTGGGGCCGGTTGAGCTGTCTGTAGAGTATTTTGCCTTCATTCCGCTCACGCTCTGTATGCTGTTCCATCCGCTGTATGCGGCAGTCGGTGCTGCGGTAGGCGAAGTAATCTTCGGTGAGCTGATGCTGGGCCAGTTCGGCGGACTCGGTGAGCTGGAGAAGTTCATTACCTTCTCGCTCGCCATGTATACCGCAGGCCGGATGGTGTCCGATCCCAAAAACCGCAGACAGGTAGGCATTGCGGCAATCAGCGGGGTGGCGATCCATCAGTTTTTCAGCTCCGTGATTGACATTGTTAAGGTTTGGGTTGGAGTGGAGGAGCTGGAGGCCGTTCAAGGGCTGGCTGAAAGTATCGTCATTATCGAAGGTGTAGGATTCCTGAATGATGTGCTGTTCTCCGGCATTCTGTTCGCGCTGCTGCCGACCATGTACCTTGTACCCCGTCTGTATGGCAAAATCGAACCGCTGCTCGGCATGAAGCCGCGCGAACGGAATATGAAATATGCGGATGGAGCCTGGCTGTCGCCAAAGCTGGTCATTGTGGGTGTAGTGCTTGCCGCTGTGGCGATGGGGGCAGAGCTGCTGTCAGAATCCGGCTGGAGCATTGGCGAGTTTGAGCTTCCGGGAGCGGAATCGCATGAGGAAAGCCTGATCTGGCTGAGTATGGGAGCCGCAGCTGTTATTGCCGCAGCAGTCATTATCGTGTTGACGCGCCGTGCAGCGCGCAGACGGAAGGAAGCAGGGCATCTGGATGGATAAAACTGTACTTGAACTCCAAAAGGTCACATTTACGTATCCCGGGGCGGAAACACCGGTGCTGCGTGAGGTTTCCCTGAAACTGCGTGCAGGGGATTTTGTGGCGGTGGTCGGCAGCAACGGTTCAGGCAAATCCACGCTGTGCAAATGTTTTAACGGCCTGATTCCTCATTATTACACCGGGGACTTCAGTGGTGAGGTGAACTTGCGGGGAGAACCTGCCGCCGGCAAAAGTGTAAGCGAGCTGTCGAGACATATCGGTTACGTGTACCAGGATTTTGAGAACCAGCTGGTCCGTCCGACGGTGCTGGATGATGTCTGCTTTACACCGCTGAATTACGGCTTGGCCGATTACAGGGAACGGGGCGAGCGAGCGCTGGCCCTGACCGGACTGAGCGGTATGGGCAGCGAATTCATCTGGCAGCTCAGCGGCGGGCAGAAGCATCTGCTTGCTCTGGCCGGAGCACTGGCGATGGACCCGGATATCCTGGTTATCGACGAGCCGGTCGCCCAGCTTGATCCGCAGCATGCCCGCCAGATCTATGATATTTTGCGCCGCCTGAATGAACAGCATGGCAAAACGATCGTTGTCATCGAGCATCATGCCGAATTTATCGCCGAGTACTGCAATACTGTTGTACTGATGGATCAAGGCAGCCTGCCCTGGCATAAGCCGGTCCGCGAAGCTTTATCCTCGGTGGAGGAGCTGCTGGCAATGGGCATTTATCCGCCTGATGTTACGAGAGCGGCCTGGATGCTGGATAGGGATAAGCAGGCTCATACACTGTATCCAATGAATAGTGAAGAGGGGAGCGCGCTTTTCAGCCGCCGCGATGTGTCTGGCGGATACGGTGCACTATCCGGGCAAACCTCTTCTATTCCGGCAGATAACGCAACTGCTGAACCAATTGTACAAATGGAAAACGTAATGCTGTCTTACCGGACAATTCACAAGACCGTCCATCCGGTGCTGAAAGGCATTAATCTTACATTGCACGCCGGAGAGTCTATTGCGCTGATCGGCAATAACGGGGCCGGCAAATCTTCTTTAATGAAGCTGATCGCCGGAATCACCGCCCCTACAGGCGGGACCGTTAACGTCAAAGGCATGACTGTAAATGGTCTGCCGCCGGAACGGCTGGCAGGGATCGCGTCCTATGTGTTCCAGAACCCGGAGGACATGTTCATCGATGATTCGGTCCGGGGCGAAATTGCCTATTATCTCAAGGCCCGCCGGCTTGCCGATACGGAAGAACGGGTGGACAGTATGCTGAACGCCTTCCGCCTCGGGGAACTGGCAGAACGCGATGCCCGTCTGCTTAGCGGCGGACAGCAGCGCCGGGTATCCCTGGCCATCGGTGCGGCGGTGCGTCCGGCAGTCATGCTGCTGGATGAGCCGACCGCCAATCTGGACATTTCGACCAAGCAGGAGATGGTGGAAGTGCTGCAGACGCTGCGCAGCCATGTGGAGACGGTAGTCATCGCAACCCATGATATGTCGCTTGTGGCCGAGTGGGCCAGCCGGATTATTGTGATGAGCGAAGGGCGGATCATCGCCGATGGCGGCAGGGAAGAGATATTCTCGGACGCCGGGCTGCTGCGCTGGGCAGGCCTGGCTGAAACACAGCTGATGGAGCTCAGCCGGAGGCTCGGTATGCCGAACATCTGCAGCAGTCTGGAAGAGTTCACCGCACAGACTGAATGGCGGAAGGAAGGAGTGATTCTGAGTGGAAGCTGTTAAAAAGGCGCTTAACCGGATATCGGTCGAACAGATCAAGCTGGAACTGCTGGGGACGGCTTATAACAGCAGCAGCACCTTTCTCGGCAGGCTTGACCCGCGGACACTGCTGATCTGGTATTTATTTTTCGCCGTCACGCCATGGTTTGTCCATAACCGGACAGTACTGCTGGGCATGTTCATCTTTATGGTCGTAACTACCTTTTTATCTAAAGTCAGCCCCTATATTATATTCATTCTCTGCCTGGGACTGGTCAGCCAGATCGGCTGGATGTTCCTGTTGTCGCTCTTCTTCGGGGGAGGGGCCGAATCGCTGCTCCCGATGCTTACACTAACGCTTAAGCTGTCGGTCATTTCACTGGCGAGCATTACCGTATTTTCCAGTCTGGACCCCGAGCGGCTGAGTGACGGACTGTCTTCGCTGGGTGTCCCGGATGCTTTTGCATTCAGCTTGTCCTACGGATACCGGATTCTGCCGACACTGCTGGAGGAGTTCCACCAGATCCTGCTGTCCTTCAGGCTGAGAGGCCAAAGGCCGCTCCGGCACGGATTTTTATACTGGCGTACAGCGGCATATTACTTGCGGATCATCGTATTGGTCTTTTATCCCCTGATGCTGAATACGGCCAAACGTTCGCGGACCACGGTGGAGGCGCTGGAGACCAGAGGGTATACCTATGCCGTGAACAATCCTCAGGTCAAAAAGCTGAAGCTTTCCTATTTGGCCATGAAGCGGAGGGACTGGGCGTTTATTGCAGGCTCGGTGGTCTATATCGCTGTAGTTTTTATGCTGGGATCGCTGTACCCGAATCTGATCTATTAACTGCCAATCACGAAGGAGAGAATTTACTTATGAATATTGATCTGCATACACACGGCAAGCTGTCCAAGAAATCCGACTTTTCCCCTGAATACTTCAGAGAGATGGTGAAGGAAGCGAAGGCGAACGGGCTGCAGGCGCTGGCGCTTACGGAGCATTTTAACACCTCCAATTTCTTCGCCATGTATGAGACGCTTGACCGGATGTATCCCTATAGCGGACATTATTATGAGGCTGACGGCCTGAAGGTGTTCCCCGGCATGGAAGTGGATATCGCGGAGACCGGGCATATTCTGCTGATCGGTCTGAAGGAAAAGATTCTGGAAGCGCGTTACAGTCTCGAAAATTACACCCGGGAAGGACAGTTTATCCCGTTTGAGCAGCTGCTGGATCTCGCCGACGAACAGGGCCTGTGGAAAATAGGAGCCCATCCGTTCCGCATTTCTACACCGCTGCATCATCTGGACCGCGAGCTGCTGACCCGGCTGGATGCCTTTGATTACAATGCCAAGGATATTTATATGCAGGGAGTGGAGGCGTACCGTGCGCTGATTACCCCTTTTGCCGCTAAGCTTGGGGTTCCGGTCATCGCAGGCAGCGACAGCCATCAGTGTCTGCAGTACGGAAGTGTGGTGAACAAGCTGGAGCAGTCCTGCTCCACTGTAGCAGAGCTGAAAGAGGCGGTCCGTCTGGGCCGGTATTCGATTGAAGTTTCTCCATGCCTCCATACCAAGGTCAAAGCTTCGGTAATGATGAAAAAACTGCTCAAACAGATGCAGGGCGAAGCCCCGTCGAGGGATGAGGAGGCGGAGTATTCCGCCTGACCGGATTCTCTTGTATCTTATAGCTGGTTAATTTGAATAGAGCAGCGCATGTTCCATTGTAACGGAGAGCAGGTAAGAGACTTCAGTTTGTAAAAAATAGACCGTAGTACTCTAAGGCAGTCCTTTTGCTCTGAAATGTCTGTCTTAGAGGAGCTTCGGCATAGCAGGTTATACACGATATTTCGAGTGCGATAGACCCGTTTCCCCTCGTTGTAGCACATTATACACGATTTTCCGAGTACAATAGGTCCGTTTCCCCTAATGCTGCAAAGCTAGTTGGATTTCCTCCACCTAATCCTCTCCTTTTCCATCATTTCTGTTCTTTAATTGGAAATTCTCCAGCTAATCGGGCGGATAATGGCCCTAAGTGACTTAACCATTACAATTAAGTGGACTTTTTCCCGTTAGTATTGATATACCGGTGATTATTGGAGTATTAGATGGAGAAATTCCACTTAGCCTGATCTGTACATGCTCCCTAAGACCATTTTCATAATACGGCCAATTAAATGGCTGCTTAAAGAACAATCGAGCCAGCATCAGCCGTCCATCAACCGTCCATCAACCTGCATCAACAATCCATCAACCTACCCTAACCATCCTTTTTGAACACGTTAACATATAAATATTGCAGCTTCGCTAATTCTTTGAATTTGCTGCTATTAAATAGCCGGAAGGATTTAGGAGTTTATGCATGAGTGCTGGACAGGTGGAAGTATTTAGCATTTGAAAAATAAAAAAGGCCTTTACAATCCAGGGTGCACCAGATGGCGCTACCCTTTGTTAACGTTATCAGGCACGGAAAAGCATTAACGAAAATGTGGGAAAAATGGCTGCACACGTTAAAAAAATCATGGCAACCCTATTATGAAAGCGCTATAATTAGTGGTAATGAGCAGAAATAAAAGGGGTATTGCTATGAAAAAAGGCAGAATGTTCTACGGGATTTTTATTCCGATCCTTATTCTTGGGGTAGGGCTGGTAGCCAGCTTCGGCAGCTATATCTATGTCAGTACGATCCGGTCGGTGGTGGGCCAGTTCTCCAGCAGCAAACAGAGCTATATCGAGCAGATCAAGAACAATCTGGAGCATAAGATCCAGAGCATCGAGTATGCCTTCAATACGTTCAGTACGACGAGTTCCTTTCAGGACATTGTTACACATCCGATTACGGTAAAAGACTTTGAGGCTTACCGGAGCGTCAACTCCCAGTTGAACTATATTGCCTCCATGACGGCGGAAGGCACGGAATATTCGCTGATCAGTCTGGAGCAGAACTGGCAGATTATGAATGAGCGGCTGACGAGCCTGTCGGAAGAAGATGTGGAGCAGCTGCGCGGGCAGTACATAGACAATCAGAATCAGAGCCTGTTCTGGATCAAGACGGATAAAGGGATCCGTTTTGTCAATACACTGCCGGTGTTCTCCAGCAAAAAGCAGGCGATTGCCTTATCCGATATTTCGCAGTACACGTTGGATTCGATCATTAAGACCGACGAGAATGCCCACGTCTATATTCTGAATAAATCAGGCGGGCTGATGTATGATTCCGGCCAGAAAGAGATGACGCTGACCGAAGCCCAGCTGCAGGAGCTTAGCGGAATGGTTGCCGCCGGAGAAGAGAACGGCAGAATCGAGCTGGAGGCGGGGGGACGCCAATCCATTCAGCTGCTGTACGCCAAATCCGGATATAACAATTGGGTATACCTTACTGTGCTCGATCAGGACGAAATTGCCGGCACGCTCTCGATGACCAAATACGGGCTGTTCGCCCTGGGGCTGCTGAGTATTCTGCTGATTCTGGTTGTGGCTTACTTCGTAGCCCTTTATTTTACAAAGCCGATTCAGCAGATCAAGCGCAGCTTATCCATCGTTCCGCCGGTGAATGCCAAAAATGAGTTCGAATATATTATCCATTCCATTGATACCATCGTTTCCGAGAAGGAATCGCTGGCCAGCCTGATTGAAGCGGAAATGCCGCAGCTGGAGACACAGCTGATTCTGAACCTGTTCCGCAACCGGGTGACTCCGGAGGAGCTGACGAGAAATCTGCAGCGCTTTGGCTATGTCCCTAACGGCAGCCGCAGATATGCCGCGATGCTGATTCAGCTGGACAGTCTTGGTGATGAGGGAGCATCGAGTAAGGATGTGCTGCTGCTGGCCATTAATAAGATGGTGGAAGAGGTTATTCCGGAGTCGCAGCGGATGCTGCCGATCATCCTGAACGATGATACCCAGGCAACAATACTCACTTTGCCTGAGCTGAGCGAAGCAGAGCTGAACAAAGAGCTGCTGGACTATGCGACTTCACTGCTGAGGGCAGTAAGGAATTATCTGAAGGTTTCCATCAGCATCGGAATCAGCAAGTGTTATGAGGATCTGCTGGAGAGCAAAGAAGCCTGTGAGATGGGCAAGCAGGCGCTGCACCAGCGGCTGAATCTTGGCAAGGAATCGATTATCTTTTATGAGGATATCTCCAAGGTAGTTTCCGGTCCGGTGCTGCTGCATTATCCGGCGGAACTGGAAACCCAGCTGTTCAACGCCATCCGGCTGGGGGATAAAGAGCAGGTAACCGAAGCCCTGTATCCGTTCCTGGCCCAGCTGATCGGCAAGAACAAGAGCACGCTGAATTTTGAAGTGATGCTGGTGCGGCTGGTGAACAATCTGATCCAGCTGGAGCAGCATCTCGGTGTTCAGGTTCTCCTGACCCAGGATAACAACAAGCTGTATCACCGGGTGCTGGATATCCGCAATCCGGAAGAGATTGAACGGCTGCTGGTGCAGGAGGTTATCTACCCGATGACCACAGCGATGAAGGAGAAGACAAGCAAGCAGTTCCGCTGCCTGTCTGATAAGATCACCGCCATCGTCCATTCCGAGTTCGACCAGGAGCTTACGCTGGAGGGCATCGGCGAAAGGCTGCATTACAATCCGAATTATCTCAGCAGTATCTTTAAGAAGGAATACGGGACCGCATTCAGTGAGTATTTAATGAATTACCGGCTGGAGATGGCCAAGAAATGGCTGTCGGAGACGGATATGACGATCCGGGAGATTGCCGAACGGCTGCAGTATCATAATCCGCAGAACTTTATCCGCTCCTTCCGCAAGAAGGAACAGGTGACACCGGGCGCCTACCGCAAGCTGCAGCAGGAAGCGTAGTGTAATCCTTAGGCCAGGGCAATAATCATCATAACAGTTTCGGTGGTCAGCCGGATATAGAGAAACGGTATCGCCAATTAATAAGGCGGTACCGTTTCTTTTTAATCCTATATAGGCAGCGGTTTCATTTTCCTTAACCCTTTACAGCCCCCATAAGCGCACCCTTGGTAAAGTGCTTTTGCACGAACGGATAAGCGATCAGCATCGGAACCGTAGCCACTACAATAACGGCCATCTTGATCGTCTGGGCCGGCGGGATAATATCGACTGAGGTGCCCTCGGCCTGCATGCCGCTGGAGACGATAACGATCTGGCGCAGGAGAACCTGGATCGGCCATTTTACCGAATCATTAATGTACAGGATGGCGTTCATATAAGTGTTCCAGTACGCCACGGCGTAGAACAGGGAGATCGTAGCGATGGACGGCAGGGCCAGCGGCAGCATGATTTTCAGGAAAATGCCGAAGTCGTTGCTCCCGTCGATTTTGGCAGACTCCTCAAGGCTGTCCGGCAGCGCCTGGAAGAAGTTGCGCATGATGATCATATTGAAGGCGTTGATGGCAACCGGAAAGATCAGGGACCAGTAGGAGTTGATCAGTCCGACAGATTTTACAACCAGAAACGTAGGGATCATGCCCCCGCTGAACAGCATGGAGAACACAACAATGAAGTTAATGGTGTTGCGCAGCGGCAGATATCTTCGGGACAGGCCATACGCCATCAGTGCGGTCAGGATCATGCTTACAACCGTACCTGCAATGGTGACACCTACAGATACGCCGAGGCCTTTAAAGATTGTCGGTGTAGACAGAATGTAGCGGTATGCATCCAGCGAAAAGGTGGTCGGGAACAGAATGAATTTTTTCGCAATCACTTCCTGGGTGGTCGCGAAGGAGCTGGCGATAATGTTTACAAAAGGCAATAGACAGGCAAGTGCGAGCAGAATCAGAAGACCGGCATTAACAACCGTAAAGATCTGTCCGCCGAGCGATTCTTTTCTTCGTGAGCTGTGGTTCATTTCATATCCTCCTCGTATTCGGTTACCTTTCAACTGTAACAAGGGGGACAAATTACGTATATAATCCGGGCATGAGGTGTTGGATCTGCAGCCTGAAATCTGACCTGAGGCGGCATATAATCATTATCTTATTCCGTAATCATCACAGGAGGTCAAAGTGGCACAAACCCTACAGCCGCAAGGTCCGGTGCTACACCATCATCTGATGATTATATACGTAACGCCGGAAATTCTTTAGTCTAGGGAGCGTAATCCCCGAATGACCAAAGGAGGCTGACAAGTGAAAGTTCCAAGTATCACCGCACCATCCAATCTGAATCTGGAAAAGAAGAAAAAGAACGCGTTCCTGACCGCAGTACAGAAATACAAGCTCTTATATCTGATGATCTTGCCCGGACTGGTCTACTTCATCATATTTAAGTACATGCCCATGGGCGGGCTTGTCATTGCGTTTCAGGATTATCAGCCGTTCCTCGGAATCACGGGCAGCCCCTGGGTAGGGTTCAAGCATTTTATCAGGCTGTTCACTGAACCTACCTTTATGATGCTGCTGCGCAATACGCTGATCCTGTTCGCGCTGAACATCGTGATTTTCTTTCCGTTGCCGATTATTGTCGCACTCATGTTAAATGAACTCAGGAACCGCCATCTCAAAACCTGGATCCAGACCATTATTTACATCCCCCACTTCATGTCATGGGTTATCATTGTATCCATAACCTATGTGTTCCTGACAGTGGACGGCGGTGTAATCAATGAAATGATCGCCAGCATGGGCGGCCAAAAAATCAGCTTCCTTACTTCGCCGGAATGGCTGCGCACGATGTACATCGGGCAGATCATCTGGAAAGAGATCGGCTGGTCCACCATTATCTATCTGGCCGCAATTACTGTAGTAGACCCTCAGCTGTACGAAGCTGCGGAAATGGACGGCGCCGCCCGTCTGCGCAAAACCTGGCATGTGACACTGCCGGCCATCCGTCCAGTCATCATCACCCTGCTGATCCTCAAAATCGGCAGCACGCTGGATCTTGGCTTTGAACATATGTATCTGCTGCTCAACTCGCTCAACCGCGAAGTGGCCGAAATTTTTGACACCTACATCTACACAGCAGGTCTTAAGAACGGCCAGCTCAGCTTCAGCACCACAGTAGGGTTGTTCAAAGGCGTAGTCGGTCTCATCCTCGTAATGGCCTCCAACAAACTGGCCAAAAAAATGGGCGAAGACGGCGTATATTAAGGCAGTGCCAATTATTCTACAATCAAAGGAGAAGAGTTATGAAAAAAAGATGGGTCAGTATGCTTGCCTGTGTTACCGTGCTTTCCACATTGCTGTCAGCTTGCGGAGGAGATAAAGAAGCAGCCAAAAATGCTGCCGTAGCCGATGAGAATGCACCCCTGGAATTAACCTGGCTGAATATTCTGCACACCGCTTCTCCTCCGACAGAGACGATCAAGTCTCTGCTTGAGGAGTACACCAATACAAAAATCACCTTCAACTGGGTACCGGATGCTTCCAAGGAAGAGCGGATTACCACGGCGCTGGCCTCTGGCGAGCTTGCGGATATCGTGACTTTAACGATGATGACCAACTCTTCGGTCAGAAGCTCCCTGAAATCGGGACTGTTCTGGGATGTCGGACCGTATCTTGATGACTATGACAATCTGTCCAAAATTGCCCCGGAAATCCGTGAAGCCGCTTCCATTGAAGGTGTGCTGTACGGGGTTCCGTTCCAGAAAAACCTGGCCCGTTCCGGTCTGATCTTCCGCAAGGACTGGCTGGATAAGCTGGGACTGCCGGTGCCGACTACCCTTGATGAAGTATACGAAATTGCCAGAGCCTTCACCGAGGATGATCCGGACGGCAACGGTGTTGACGATACGACAGGCTTCGGAGACCGTTCCGACCTGAAGTACAGCAGCTTCAAAACACTGAGTTCCTATTTCGGCACGCCAAACGGCTGGAAAGTGGATGAAAACGGAAAGTTTACTCCGGAATTCGATACCCAGGAATATATGGACACGATGAATTTCTCCAGAAAGCTTTATGAAAACGGATACCTGGCCCAGGACTTTGCAGTTACCGCCAAAACAGACCAGCAGCAGCAGTTCGCCCAGGGCAAAACCGGCATTTATACCGGGATGGTCGATATCTCCAGCCTGAGAACATTGGCCCAGGATCTGCAGGAAGGTCTTGAGCTGGTGCCGGTGAACAAAATCTCGAACGGTGACGGCCAGTACCGCATCTGGTCGGAAGGCAGCGGGGTCGGCGGTCTGATGGCTTTCCCGAAATCCGAGGTGAAAACCGAAGCCGAGCTGAAAAGACTGCTGCAGTTCATCAATGATCTGATTGACGAAGAGGCATTCATGCTGATGACCGGCGGTATTGAAGGCACGCACTACGAATATGATGAAAACGGCGCTTATAAAGTGCTTAATACCGAGCTGTGGCAGGCGGATGTACAGCCATTCTCCTCCAGCAGACCAAGCGAAATCGCTTATACCCTTAAGGATGCCAACCCTGAAAAGCAGCTGGCGAATGAGCTGATCCGTGAAAATGACAAGTTCGCTGTCCTTAATCCTACAGTTCCTTTGGATTCGGCGACCAATAATGAACAGGGTACCGAGCTTGAGAAAATCATCACCGATGCCACGTTCAAGTACATTATGGGCCAGTCAACCGAAGCGGATTTCAAAAAGGCAGTGCAGACTTGGAAGGATTCAGGCGGCAGCAAGATTACCGAAGAATATGAAGCAGCCTATAAGCTGACCCAAAAATAAGCCCTGCATTACGATTGGCGAGCCCACCCGCAAGGGGTGGGTTCGTTTTGACGGACTGGCGGCAGAAGAGCTGGAGGTGAGAAAGATGAAGGAGATTCGGATCAGCAGGACAGGCGGAGGAGATTTCACTTCTGTTCAGGCAGCGGTGGACAGCATCCCGGACGGGAAAGAAGGGCTCACGGTGCTGACGGTCGAAGCTGGAGTGTATTATGAGAAGCTGCGTATTGATAAACCTGATTTGCGGATCACTGGCGAAGGCGAGGTCCGGTTTGTGTATGACGATTATGCGCCGAAGCCGGGCAGTGACGGGAAGCCGATGGGCACATTTGCTTCATGCAGCACTTCTATTACCGGGGACAATATCCGGGTGGATAATATTATTTTTGAAAATACAGCAGGCGGGAGCGGCAAGGTAGGCCAGGCGGTGGCGCTGTATGTCGATGCGGACAAGGCCGTGTTCCGGAACTGTACGTTCCTGGCGGCGCAGGACACGCTCTACTTGGGCAAACCGAAGGAAGAGAAGGTGAACCGGAGCGGGCGGAATTATTTTGAACACTGCCGGATTACCGGGGATATTGATTTTATTTTTGGATCAGCGACTGCATATTTTCATGAATGTGAAATTATCAGCCTGGATCTGGGCAAGGAGATCAACGGTTATGTGACCGCCGCTGCTACGCCTGAAGATAAACACATGGGCTTTGTGTTTCATAAGTGCCGTCTGGTCAGTGACGCTGCAGAGAACAGTGTGTACCTGGGGAGACCGTGGCGCGATTATGCGCGGACAGTATTCGTGGACTGCTGGCTGGGCGGGCATATCCGCCGTGAGGGCTGGGATGACTGGGGCAAAGACAGTGTGTGGAATACCGTGCATTACGGCGAATACGGTTCCCGGGGGCCTGGTGCAGTGCCTGGTGAACGGGTGGCCTGGTCCAAGCAGCTGCAGCAAAGGGAAGCCATGAATTTCACGCTTGAAGCGGTATTCGGCGGAGATACCGGCTGGACGCGCTGAACGTTATCTTTTACCAATAGAAGGAGGAATGGCAGAATGGGAGAGAAATGGGCTGTCAGAACGGCGGATACGCTGATGGAGCGCCTGCCGCGGCTGTATGAGGGGAAAGGCTACAACGGTAAATGGTCCTATGATTACGGTGTGATTCTGAAGGGCTTTGAGCTGCTCTGGAAGCAGACCGGCGACCGTAAGTACTATAACTACATCGCGGACAATATGGATTATTTCATTCAGGAGGACGGCAGCATCCGCGGATACCGCCAGGATGAGAATAATATTGATCATATTAATAACGGCAAGCTGCTGTTTACGCTCTATGCGGAGACCGGGCTTGAGAAATACAAGCTGGCGGCGGATTCCCTGCGGGAGCAGCTGCGTCATCATCCGCGGACTTCCGAGGGGGCCTTCTGGCATAAGAACATTTATCCGTACCAGATTTGGCTGGACGGCCTGTATATGGGTTCCCCGTTCTATCTGCAGTATCTGCTGGCTTTTGAAGACGGTGCAGACCTGGGCGATGTGACGAAGCAGTTCATTATATGTGAAAAGCACACCAAAGATCCCGTAACCGGACTGCTGTTCCATGCCTGGGATGAAAAGAAGGCTCAGCCGTGGTGTGATCCGCAAACCGGACTGTCGCCGAATTTCTGGGGCCGCTCCATGGGCTGGTACCTGATGGCCCTGGTTGATGTGCTGGAGATGCTGCCGGAGGATCATGCCGATTATGCTGAGCTGGTACGGATTCTGCGGGATACATTAACCGCCCTGAAGAATTTCCAGGATGCTGAAGCTGGCGTATGGTATCAGGTCGTTAATCTCGGGGAACGCAAAGGCAATTATCTGGAAGCCTCGGCTTCAAGCATGATTGTCTACGCAATTGGCAAGGGAATCCGCCTGGGCGTGCTGGATGCCAGCTGGAATACGGTGCTGAACCGTGCCTACGACGGACTGATTGCCGAATTTGTACTGGAGACCAAGGAAGGCTGGGTCAACCTGAACAAAAACTGCCAGGTCGCCGGACTGGGCGGAGCGGATCAGCGTGACGGCACTTATGCCTATTATATCAGCGAGCCGATTATTACGAATGACCAGAAGGGCCTTGGCGCATTCCTGCAGGCCTGTGCGGAGGTTGAACAATTAAGAGCAGCGGCTGGCGCTGCCGGCGGGGGAGGTTCTCATGCAGCAGGTGTATAATATTACAGATTTCGGTGCGCAGCGTGACAGCGGAGTGCTTGCGACCTCAGCAATTAACGAAGCTATTGCGGCGGCAAGCGGGGAAGGGGGCGGAAGGGTGTACATTCCGGCCGGACGGTTTGAGAGCGGTGCTATTTTCCTCAAAAGCAATATTGAGCTGCATCTGAGTCCGGGTGCGGTTCTCTCCTTCAGTACGGATCAGGCTGACTACCCGGTGGTAGCGTCCAGGTGGGAAGGAGTACGGCAGCAGGTCTATGCTTCCTGCATTTACGGCAGTGATCTGGTCAATATCTCCATCACCGGCAGCGGAACGCTGGAAGGCAATGGCGGGCCCTGGTGGGATGTGTTCCGCAACCGCCGTGAAGAGCTGGCGTATCCGCGTCCGAAGCTGATCAGCTTTGACCGCTGCAGCAGAGTAACGATCAAAGATGTCACGCTGCTGAATTCGCCAAGCTGGACGGTGAATCCGATTGAGTGCAGCAATATTACGGTCGACAATGTATCGATTCTGAACCCGGCGGATTCCCCGAACACGGACGGCATTAACCCCGAGTCCTGCTCCGGTGTACGGATCAGTAACTGCAGCATTGATGTCGGAGACGACTGCATCGCGATTAAGGCCGGAACCGAGGATACGGCAGAGCGGATTCCGTGTGAAAATATTACGATAACGAACTGCACCATGGCCCACGGGCATGGCGGTGTCGTGCTCGGCAGCGAGATGAGCGGGGATATCCGCAATGTGGTCATCAGCAACTGCATCTTCAAGGAGACTGACCGCGGCATCCGCATGAAATCGCGGCGGGGACGGGGCGGAACGATTGAAGATATCCGCATTTCCAACATCGTCATGGACCATGTGCTGTGTCCGTTCACGATGAATTTATATTACTTCTGCGGGCCGCGCGGCAAGGAGAAGTATGTCTGGGATAAGAATCCGTACCCGGTTACGGACGAGACTCCTTGTTTCCGGCGGGTTCACTTTGCCAATATCACGGCACGCAATGTGCATGCCGCTGCCGGATTCCTGTACGGGCTGGCAGAGCAGTATGTGTCTGAGATTACATTCAGCAATGTGGATATTTCCATGGCGGAGAATGCCGTTCCCGGCCATCCGGATATGATGACCGGAATGGAAAACATGCATAACCGCGGCTTCTACCTCGGCAATGTGCGGGATGTGAAGTTCCATCAGGTAACGGTTGAGAACCATGAAGGCCCGGCCTTCTACATTGAGAACGGGGACAGGGTTGAACTTACCGGCTGTGAGTCCCGCAATACCCGTAAGCCGGAGCAGCTGGAAGAGCGGGTTACGCTCACCGGGATCGATCTGAATCTGAAGGAATAAGAGGTGGATTTGACATGGATAAGCCTATGATTCCCTTGGAAGCTCTGCTTGGCGACCTGCCGGAGCACGGCCTGGAGCCTGTAGAAGCGGTGCTGCTGAAGCAGGAAATTCATGACGGTTACCGCCTGGAGTGTCTGCTGCTGGAGCTGAACGGGCTGGAACGGGTGCCGGCGTATGTCGCAAAGCCGCTTGCAGGGGAAGGTCCGTTCCCGCTGGTGCTGTTCAACCACTCGCATGGCGGGAATTACACGAACGGCCGCAAGGAGCTGCTGCAGAGCAGCCCTTATCTGCAGCAGCCTTCCTTTGCCAAGACGTTGACGGATATGGGCTATGCCGTGTGCTGCATTGACATGTGGGGCTTCAATGAACGTGCCGGCAAAACCGAGAGCGAGCTGGTGAAGGAAATGCTCTGGCAGGGAAAGGTACTGTGGGGCATGATGCTGTATGACAGCCGCCGGGCACTGGATTATATGTGCTCGCGCACAGATATTGATGCCGGCAGAATCGGAACCATCGGCATGTCCATGGGCGGTCTGATGGCCTGGTGGCTGGCGGCGCTGGATGAGCGGGTCAGCGTTACGGTTGACATTTGCGGCCAGGTAGAGGCCCAGACCTTGATTGACAAGAGGGGACTCGATTATCACGGATTTTACTCCTATGTCCCCGGACTGCTCAAGCATTATACGACGCTGGAGATTCAGCAGCGGATTGTTCCCCGCGCCCGGATGAGCCTGAACGGCCGGAGCGACCGGATGTGTCCGGCTGAGGGAGTGAGCCTGCTGGAAGAGGGGCTGACCGCAGCTTACGAGGCTGCAGGCAAACCGGAGCATTGGCAGAACATCACAGCTACGGGCGGTCACATGGAGACAATGGAAATGCGTGTGGCCTGGCAGGCTTTTATGGCAGAACATCTGTAGAAATGTACAAGAAATCTGGAAGGTGGATGAACGATGACTGCAATGATTAAAAATCCCGTACTGCCCGGGTTTAACCCTGACCCGTGCATTCTTCGTGTGGGGGAGACCTACTATATTGCGGTATCCTCATTTGAGTGGCTGCCCGGCGTGAGGGTCTATCAATCTGCCAATCTGGCAGAATGGGAATACTGTACCGATATTCTGACCTCTCAGGTGGACCTCCGCGGCAATCCGAAGAACGGCAGCATCTGGGCGCCGCAGCTCAGCTACTATGACAATCTGTTCTACCTGCTGTATACAGACGTGAAGAGTACCAAGCGCCCGTTCAAGGACTGCCATAATTACCTGATGACCGCGCCGTCCATCGAAGGTCCGTGGTCCGAACCGGTCTATCTGAACAGCAGCGGTTTTGATCCTTCTCTGTTCCATGACAGCGACGGCCGGAAGTGGCTCCTCAATGCACTGTGGGATTACCGCATTCTGGAGGGGAATAAATCCAGCGGCATTGTGATCCAGGAATACGACCCTTCATTACAGCGGCTGACCGGCGAGCCGGCCAAGCTGTTCGACTGTACGCCGCTGAAGAAGACTGAGGCGCCGCATATCTACAAGCACAGCGGCTATTATTACCTGATTACAGCCGAAGGCGGAACAGGCTCCGGTCATGCCGTTACTGTTGCCCGTTCCCGGGAGCTTGCCGGTCCTTACGAAGTGGATCCGCTGAACCCGATGCTTACCTCACGGAATAATCCGCAGCTGCCGCTGCAGTGTGCAGGACACGGCAGCCTGGTGCAGACACCGGGCGGAGAGTGGTATATGGCGCATCTCTGTACCCGTCCGGTGGACGGACAATATGCCATCCTTGGGCGCGAGACGGCGCTGCAGCAGGTGCACTGGGATTCAGAAGGATGGCTTCGCCTCAGCACCGGGGGGAATGAGCCGAAGCTAGAGGTACCGGCACCTGACGGCGTAACGGTGGGCAGTTCGGTCCACCGCACAGTGTTCGAAGACAACTTCAGCGGTCCGCAGCTGAACAAGCAGTGGAATACGCTCAGGATTCTGGCGGATGACAGCTGGTGTTCTCTGTCAGCGCGTCAGGGGTATCTCCGGCTGACAGCCGGTGAATCGGTGCAGTCCCTGTTCAGGCATCATATCCTGGCCATCCGGCAGACGGACATGAGCTTCCGTGCGGAGACGGCGCTTGAATTTGCGCCGCGGAACTATCTGCAGATGGCCGGCCTGATGCTGTATCTTAATGATGAGAATTACTTGTACGCCTACATCTCGCAGGAGCAGGGCAGGGTGCTGCGGCTGATGAAATGCGCTGATAACAGCTTCAGCTATGAGCCGGCAGCAATTGCTATTGACGGAGACTCTCCGGTGCAACTGGCCGTATCCGCTGAAGGAACTGCAGGTCAGTTCTACTACCGTATCGGCGATGCCGGAGAATGGACCCCACTGTATGCTTCACAGGAGCTGGGTTTTCTCTCCAGCGGCTTCACAGGTAACTTTATCGGCATTGCCGCTCACGATATGGGGCAATTCGCCGGGGCCCATGCGGATTTTTCCCACTTCCGTTATGAAGGTAAGGATCTGCAGCATAATGTTTAATAACCCGCACTTATAAGAATAAAAGGGATGGACGGTCCGGTTGCCGTTCATCCCTTTTTGCTTTTGCCAGTGTAATAGACTAGATAAATCCGCCGTTAACGCGCAATGTCTGCCCGGTCACCCACTGTGACTGTCCGCTGACGAGGAACTCTACCACATTTGCAATATCCTCAGGCTCGCCCAGGCGGCCCATGGCATTCATCTGCTTCATGGCTTCAATCTGCTGCACCGTTTTGCCTGTATTGAACAGCTCGGTGTTCACCGGACCGGGAGCAATCGCATTAATGGTAATGCCCTTCGGCCCGAACTCCTTGGCCAGCTGGCGGGTAAGCTGCTCGACTGCGCCTTTGGTGGCGGCGTACACGCTGTAGGACGGGAACATCTGCCCGACCACTGAAGTGGAGAAATTAATAATTCTTCCGTTCGGCTGCATGTGCTTCATCGCCTGCTGAATTGCGAACAAAGTGCCTTTGACGTTCACCGAGAACTGCTTGTCAAAATCAGCTTCGGTAATCTCCGGCAGCGGTTTGTTAATCATCAGGCCGGCATTGTTGATCAGAATATCAAGCTTGCCATAAGCAGCGAGCGTATCCGCAAACAAACGCCCGACTTCACTGACATTGCCCAGATCCGCACGGACTGCTATGGCTTCGCCGCCTTCAGCAACAATCTCCTGAACCGCTTCAATCGCCTTCTCCGGACTGCTGGAATAATTGATCACTACCTTGGCTCCGAGACCGGCCAGCTGCTTGGCCACGGTCCGGCCGATTCCGCGGGAAGATCCGGTAACTATCGCTACTTTTCCGGTTAAGTCAGTCATATTTATGCTCCTCTTCGCTTAATAGCTACAGAATAGCATATTGGCAACGTGCTGACAAATATAGAAAATTGTCATTTGTTTCTTGCGATGATTTTGTCGAAATATGAAAAAAGATGACCTCCATACTGCCGGAAGTCATCTTTTTGGGTATAGATTATTGTGGATTACGATCTTGCGGCTTCGGGGTTACACGCGCAGGCCGGGAGACCCAGTTGCTGCGGTTCATCGGCTTGACGGTATCAATCCGTGCATTAACCGGCTCCTCGGGCGCACTTACGGAAGCTTCAGCGTCTACTGGAGGCTTGTTTCTTTTGGGCAGACCCCCGCCGTTATGCTTGCCTCTGTTCCACACTTTATTCTTGCTCATGATTACACTCCAATCTGTTTCCTGGTCTTAACAACTTACCATATAGGTAAGTGGTAGCACAAAAAACCGATTTTGACAAGTTATAAAATGTACTATTGACGGCTCTTATACATGGCTATAATAGTATAGAATTGAAAGGAGAGCACCTGATGACCATCAAGATTATTACGGACAGCGGTTCCGACCTACCCCTTGAGTACATTCAGAAATATGATGTTACGATTGTTCATTTACCGGTCCATTTCCAGGAAGAGCTGATGCCGGAGGATACGGATACCAAGGCTTTTTATGCAAAAATGCGTGAATCCAAAGAACTGCCGACGACGGCCAGTCCGAGTCCGCAGGTATTCCTGGATAAGTTCAAGGAAGTGGAGGCAGGCACTGACATTCTGGTCATCTGTATGTCTTCCAACATTAGCAGTACATATCAGGCCGCAAGGATCGCCAAGGAAATGTATGAAGAAGAAGGGTTTCCGAATGCGATTGAACTTATAGATTCGAAGACATTTTCCGGAGGGCTGTCCCTGGTGGTGGCTATGGCGTGCAAATGGTCTGAGACCGTCTCAAGCCTTGCAGAGCTGAAGGCCATGGTAGAGCGCAAAGCTGAGGAAGTCACCGCGTATTTTACGCTTGATACACTTGAGAATGTAATCAAGGGCGGACGGCTGAACCGTTTGTCCGGAGCGGTGGCTTCTGTGCTGAATATTAAACTGCTGCTCAAAATCAGCGATGAGGGCACCGTTGAAGTGGTGGAGAAGACACGCGGGCTTCCCAAGGCGCTTACCCAGCTGCTTAACAAGCTTGAAGAGAAGCAGCATGATTATGAGCAGGCTGTTATTGCCATCGTTCACAGTAATGCCGAAAAGCTGGCTCTGGAAATCAAGGAGCGTATTCTCGAAAAGCATCCCTTCAAGGAAATTCTGTTCTCCAGCATGGGGCCGGTAATGGGCACTTATGCAGGCGAAGGCGGAATCGGAGTGGCGTTTTAAGCTGGTGCACAGGATATATGAGGAACAGCCGTACAGGGGAAACTGCCCGTTGTGCGGCTTTTTGCTGTCCGGATAAGATCCTGCAGGAGTAGACACCACCATATGGGCATTTGCATAGAATGGAGCAAAACCTATTACGGAGGTCTTACAACATGCCGACATATGGTACCGGACAGCAAGCGAAAGTTATTTATCAGGCAGACCCGGCGCTTGTGCAGCATCTGCATGGCGTGAAAGAATCGCTGCATCACTGCTGCAAGGATCATCTGAATCACAATGTAATGGTGCAGATGATAGACGGCCAGGTACATGAGGGGAAAATTGCCGGTATAGACAGCAAAAATCTGTTCCTCTCAATTACCATTACAACGGAGGATTCACGCGGCTTTTACAACCCGTATTACAAACCTTATCCCGGTTATTATCCGGGACCCGGATATCCTTACCCCGGCCCGGTGAACAACAATGTTATTCTTCCGCTTGTATTATTCGAGCTGCTGGCGATTTCACTGATCTGATAAAACTCGCTATTTTCAAAAGACATGTCTGTACCGGTTCCTGCTGCCGGGCTGCGGCCGTGTCTTTTGTTATTTTCAAAGCAGGAAGATAGAGATATACTAAATCATGGTAAATATAGTATTGGAATCTGTAATTCCAGCAGGAGGTGGATGGATGATTACATATCCGTTGTTGAAAAGCGGGGCGAGGATCGGGGTAACCGCCTCATCGTCAGGTGTAGGCCCTGCCTACCGCACATCTTTTGAGCAAGGCTGTACAAGAATGGGGCAGAGGGGTTATGGGGTGTTCTGCGGGGATACAGTTTTCCATCACAGCAAAACCAGATCCGCCTCAGGCAAAGTCCGGGCCGCAGAGTTCAACAGCATGATGCAGGATGATTCCATAGACCTGATTATCCCGCCATGGGGCGGAGAGCTGCTGATTGAGATGCTGGAGCATATCGATTTCAGCCGGATCCGGGACAAATGGATATTGGGATTTTCCGATATCAGCCTGCTGCTGCTGGCAGTAACACTGCAGACAGGCTTGGCGACGGCGCACGGACCCGGCTTCGGAGACATCAGCCGCGATTCCGTCGATGAGATTACCGGTATGTGGCAGACAGTGATGTCTACAAGGCCTGGCGGTTCAGTCGTGCAATCCTCAGGACCTGATGAAGATGAACAGAAGGCCTGGAAATCCGTCTCTGGTGCAGATACCGCTGTATCCGGCCGTTTGCTTGGCGGCTGTATCGACGTGATCCGGCATATGATCGGAACGCCATACGGTGATGTGGGCTATTATCAGCAGAACATGATCGGTAACGAACCGGTCCTTTGGTTTTTGGAAAATTGTGAGCTGAGAACAGCCGATTTACCCCGTTCGCTGGTACAGATGAAGCTGGCCGGATGGTTCGAGCATTGCTCCGGTATTTTGTTCGGCAGAAGCCCTGCTAATGAACCGGTGGATCAATATACAATAGAGGATGTATACCGGGAACTCTCGGAGGAACTTCAAGTGCCCATCATTTACGATATTGATTGCGGACATATTCCCCCGCAGATGACTCTCGTGAACGGGGCCTATGCAGAGGTTAAGCTCACTTGCGGCAGCGGGACAATCACCCAATATTTCCGTGAATAGGAGGATAAGCAGCACAAAAAGACAGCCCGCAGGCTGTCTTTTTGTGTTTAAGCTATACTTTTCTGCTCTAACGTGCAGGTAATCCTTCTGAACACTGAGTTACACGGTAACAATCGCGGTAATTTCTTCGTCCAGATCCAGCCGCACATTCTCACGGTAAGCCCGGATTCCGTATTCGCTGTGCACATAGCGGAGAATGGCTTCAATCATGTTGGATTCAACGAGATACTGGCTGCGGCCTTGCACCCACACCTCAGCGGTGTAGCCTGTATCTTCGTCCCAGCTCAGCTCAACCTGTACATCCTGCGGACGGACTCCTTTGCGCTCAGCCATGTGAAGGCAGATCGAATTGATAATCTCATCCATGCTAAGAACTGTTGTTGACATTAGTAGCGGCCGTCTCTTTCCTCAATAATGCGTCTTTCTCTTCTGCGGCGGAAGAAGGACATTACCAGCATTACCACCACATAGATTGCGAACATGTTAATAAGAAGACCTAAAATATTTCCGAAAGCACCCATGCCTGCGAACATGCCGCCGAACAGAAGGCCGGCGATCCCGCCGAGCATCATGCCTTTCATGAAGCCGCCGCCGCTGAAAAATCCGCGGTTTGCGTTTGCGCCAGTAGTGCCGGCTGTGGATCCTGTGCTGCTATCATTTTTTCTTACATTATCTGTTGTGGATTTTTTGGGAGTCGTGGTGAAGCTTTTTGTCCCTGATTTAAAGCCGCCGCGCCGCGCATCCGCAAAATCTGGAGCGGTTACAGCGAAAAATAAAGTAAATGCCATAACAATCATCATTACGCGTTTCATTGCTTTCATTGAGTATAAATACCCTCCTAGTAGTTTGTGTGCAGATTTTTGCTGCTTACCACTAATACGTAGGTTGTCCCGGGAGGTTTCAATTTAAAATATAATATTTCAAAATAATTTTCGTTGAGAATTTATGGGCAAAAAAAGGCGCAGATCCCGGGGACCTGCGCAAAAAACAGTTATCAGAGAGTTGCCTTAGGCTCCGCGTACCCGTCAGACACGAGCTCAAGCGCTCCGGTAGCCGGATCGATGATCATGCCGTGTACAGGTACGTTTGGGGGGAGTAAGGGATGGTGCTTAATTAGCTCCACAGTCTGAATTACCCCTTCCTCCACATTGTCAAACCCGCGCAGCCACTTGGTCAGTTTGATTCCTGAATTCTCCAGCGTAGAGAGAACCTCCTCGGATACGCCGCGGTCTTTAATGTGGTCAATCATTTTCTCTGCATTGAGCGAGGCCATGCCGCATTCATGGTGACCTACCACGATGACTTCGTCCGCATTCAGCTCATAGACTGCAACCATGACGCTGCGCATTACGCTTCCGAAAGGCTGGGAAATGACCGCACCGGCATTTTTGATAATTTTGACATCACCGTTTTTGAAGTTCATTGCTTTGGGCAAAAGCTCCACAAGACGCGTATCCATACAGGTGATGATCAGCATTTTTTTGTCGGGAAAACGGCTGGTGAGATAAGCTTCATAATCCTTGTGTTCCACAAAGCCTTTATTAAATTCCAAAATCTCCGAAATTTGTGTCATGTCCGTGCTCCTCCTAAAAGTTTGGTTAGTGTTACTTCCTGAGTGATCTCCGGCAAAAACTGACACCGGAAGCAAACACCCAGTTTTGTTAAGTGTAAGGATACGTTTGATTTATAGGTAGGCTTTACGTATGTACGTAAGGTCTATCGGGCAGATATGGAGCATGAAGCACTGGACGGCGCAGAAGATGCTCCGGAACCGCGGATATCTCTGACCTGGATATTCCTGCTGTAAATTTGGGAGTCGCTGTCGAGCTTGAATGAGCTGTAGTGCTCTTCACTGTCAAGACGCATATGCTCCTCATAAAAAATTTCCTGCTGGCCGCTGACCACAAACGGCAGACTGCCAGTTTCAACGGGAATATCGCCCGGAGCCGCTTCATCGACGATCAACAGAACAGTGATTCCATCGCAGCCGCAGCTTTCCGTATCAAAAAAGAGCCTGAAAAGCCCCGGCCTCCCGTCAAGCTTCTCCGTCAGCTTCCTCTCTGCCAGCGGTGTGAGCCGAATATGCATGTTCTGTTCACGCTCCTTAAGATAATGTAATGAAGCAAAGTATTTCAAATTTAAAGCGGAATGCCTGAACTGATTATACGGAGTATAAATCACAGACGTCAATATCCCGAAATAGTGTGCCCTTAATTTTATAACATTTTACAGGACTCGATAAACATATCTTTCAAGCATTGTAGCCGGACCCGGCCGTTTCCGCTGTGACGTGGTTGATTATGGAGATTTAAAAAAGTATCATCTAAGGTGAGCGAGAAAACAGAGAAAGCAGGTGTATAAAATGGAACAAGCGGTTAGAGAAGAATGGGAGAAGTTCCAGGAGCTGTTATCCAAAATCAGCGGTTATAACGAAGCCATCGGGCTGCTTCACTGGGATTTACGGACAGGTGCTCCGCGCAAGGGGGTTGAGGTGCGTTCGGGAACGATCGGCATGCTGAGCGGAGAGGTGTTCAGGCTGCAGACCTCGGATGAAATGGGGGAATTCACAGAATTTTTCAGCCGTCCGGCCGTGATGAACCAGTTGAGCGATGACCAGAACAAGATGGTGAAGGATTGCCGTGAAGAATACGAGCGCAGCAAAAGTATCCCGTCCAAACGGTTCGAGGAATATGCAGTCCTGGCGGCACATTCGGAGAGCATGTGGGAGGAAGCCAAGGAAAATAATGATTTTGCCTCCTTTGAACCGTTCCTGAGCAAAATCGTCGCCTTCAAACAGGAATTTATCGATTACTGGGGCGTCAAGGACACACGCTATGATACGCTGCTGGATATGTATGAACCGGATTTGACCGTCACCAAGGTGGACGAGCTCTTTAACCGCCTGCGCAGCCGGCTCGTTCCGCTTGTGGAAGCGATCAGTGCATCGGACAACAAACCGGATACGGAATTTTTAAGCCAAATATACGATAAGGAGCAGCAGGAGAAATTCGGCTTGTTCATTCTGGAGCAGATGGGCTATGACTTTGAAGCCGGCCGTCTCGATGAAAGCGTGCACCCATTCGCAACCGGCCTGAATCCGGGGGATGTGCGCATTACTAGCAACTATCTGCTCGATAACGTAACCAGTGCGGTGTTCAGTTCTCTGCATGAGGGCGGACACGCGCTTTATGAGCAAAATATCAGCAAAGACTATGTCGGCACACCGCTGGCCGGCGGCGCATCCATGGGGATTCACGAGTCCCAGTCGAGATTGTGGGAAAATATGATCGGACGCAGCCGTTCGTTCTGGCAGCATTACTACGGTGATCTGCAGCAGCATTTTCCGCAGCAGCTTGCAGAAGTGGATGTGGAGCAATTTTACCGGGCAATCAACAGTGTGGCCAATTCCTTTATCCGTATTGAAGCCGACGAGCTGACCTACAACCTGCACATCATTATCCGTTATGAGATTGAGAAGCTTATTTTCAATGAGGGGCTTGAGGTAAAAGATCTGCCGGGCGTCTGGAATGCGAAGTATCAGGAATACCTGGGCATTACACCGCCCACGGATTCACTGGGTGTGCTGCAGGATGTTCACTGGTCCGGGGGAGACTTCGGTTATTTTGCTTCCTATTCCCTTGGTAATATGTATGCTGCCCAAATTCTGTATACGCTGCGCAAGGAGCTGCCGGAGTTCGAGGAGCTTATTGCAAAGGGCGATCTGCTGCCGGTCAAAGATTGGCTTACGGACAAGATCTACCGCTACGGAAAAAGCCAGACGCCTTCGCAAATCATTGAGCGCGTGACCGGTGAGCCGCTGAATCCGGATTATCTGGCCGATTACCTGGAAGCCAAATACAAAGAACTGTACAACTTGTAAAATATGCTTAGCCTGGCCTGACGGCTGCCGGGTGGAATGAGGCCAGGCAAAGCGGTATAATAGAAGGAAACGTACACGGAAGGATTTGGATTATGGCAAATACCTATACCTACAGCCGCAGGGAAGAGGTTGCCAATGCTATAACGCATGGTATTGGTACAGTATTAAGTGTTGCTGCACTTGTCCTGCTAGTTGTGTATGCCAGTCTGGAGGGAACGGCCTGGCATGTCGTCAGCTTCTCTATCTATGGAACGACGATGCTGCTGCTGTATTTGAACTCCACACTGGTGCATAGTCTCAGGGAGGGCAAGGCCAAGGATTTGTTCGAGTTTTTTGACCATTCCGCCATTTATCTCTTTATTGCCGGCACCTATACACCGTTTCTGCTTGTAGCGATCCGCGGAACGCTCGGCTGGACCTTGTTCGGCATTATCTGGGGGATTGCATTGTTCGGAGTGGCGTTCAAGGCGTTTTTCGTCAAAAAGTTCCTGTTCATGTCAACGATCTTTTACATTGCCATGGGCTGGCTGATCGTTATTGCCTGGAGTCCGCTCTCGGCGGTGGTAGCCAGCGGCGGTATGACTCTGCTGGTAGCCGGCGGAATCCTCTACACGCTTGGGACAGTCTTTTATGTATGGCGGGCGTTCCCGTATCATCATGCGGTGTGGCATGTATTCGTGCTTGCCGGAAGTGTGACCCACTTCTTCGCCGTACTGATTTATCTGCTGCCGATCCGCTGATTTGCGGCATTTTACAGCCGAATATACTGATTTTGGACAAAGAAAAAGATGACAAGCAAAAAAGCTTGACATCTTTCTTTGTTTTCGGTATCATAAGGGACGTTGTGAAGCTGTAAAGTGTTTTTCCTTGACGAAGGGAGTGCCCTTGATGAGTCAGGAGAATAGGCTCGAGAAAACTAACCGGATCAACCTGCTGTTCGCGTTCTATGAACGCCTGCTTACTGACAAGCAGCAGACATTCCTTAAATATTATTTCCACGATGACTTCTCCCTGGGAGAGATCGCCGCGGAATTTGAAATCAGCCGCCAAGCCGTATATGAACATATTAAGCGGGCGGAGCAGGTTTTGGAGAATTATGAAGATAAACTAGGCTTACTGGCCAAACATGAGAACCGCAACCGGTACTTAGAAGAACTGCGCAGACTGCCTGAGAATGGGATGCTGCCTGAGCAATATAACGAGCGGTTCACGGAAATTGTGGACCGTCTGCAGAGGTTAGAGTAGCAAGAAGGGAGATACCCGCATATGGCATTTGAAGGCTTAACCGGAAGATTGCAGAATGTGTTCAGCAAGCTGCGCGGCAAAGGTAAAGTATCCGAAGATGACGTGAACGAAGCAATGCGCGAAGTGCGGCTGGCGCTTCTGGAAGCCGATGTTAACTTCAAAGTCGTCAAGGACTTCGTGTCCAAGGTGAAAGAAAAGTCTGTCGGCAAGGAAGTGATGGACAGCTTCACTCCGGGCATGGTCATTATCGACATCGTCAATAAGGAACTGACCGAGCTGATGGGCGGAAGCCAGGCGAAGCTGGCCAAGGCCAACAAGCCGCCGACGGTCATTATGATGACCGGTCTGCAAGGGGCCGGTAAGACGACCACTTCGGGCAAGCTGGCCAAGCTGCTGCAGAAGGGCAATCACCGTCCGCTGCTGGTAGCCGCCGACATTTACCGTCCGGCTGCGATCAAGCAGCTGCAGATCCTGGGCGAACAGATTAAAGTGCCTGTATTCTCGCTGGGTGACAAGACCAGTCCGGTGGAAATCGCCAGACAGGGTGTACAGCACGCGAAGGATAACAATCTGGATTACGTGCTGATCGATACCGCTGGCCGTCTGCATATTGATGAAGAGCTGATGGAAGAGCTGAAGCAGATCCATACCGTCGTCACACCTGACGAGGTGCTGCTTGTAGTCGATGCCATGACCGGTCAGGATGCAGTTAACGTGGCCGACAGCTTCAACAAACAGCTTGAGCTTACCGGCGTTGTGCTGACGAAGCTTGACGGCGACACCCGTGGCGGTGCAGCATTATCCGTCAAGGCCGTAACCGGCTGCCCGATTAAGTTTGCCGCATTGGGCGAGAAGATCGACGCGCTGGAGCCTTTCCATCCGGAGCGGATGGCTTCGCGGATTCTCGGTATGGGCGACATGCTGTCGCTGATCGAGAAAGCGCAGGCTAACATCGACACCGAAAAGGCGAAGGAAATGGAACGTAAGATGCGTAACGCTGAATTTACGTTCGATGACTTCCTGGAGCAGATGGATCAGGTCAAGAAGCTTGGCCCGATCGACCAGATTCTCGACATGCTGCCTGGCATGAACAAGGCCAAGGGCATGAAGGATCTCAAGGTCGACGACAAGCAAATGGGCCGTGTCGAAGCCATTGTCCATTCGATGACGAAAGATGAGAAATCCCAGCCTGAGATCATTAACCATAACCGCCGCAAGCGGATCGCCGCCGGCAGCGGAACCACGGTTGCCGAGGTCAACCGCCTCATCAAGCAGTTCGATGAAATGCGCAAGATGATGAAACAGTTCTCCGGCATGATGGGCGGTATGGGAGGCAAAGGCGGCAAGAAGAACGCCATGAAGCAGCTTAAGAGCCTTGGCGGCGGCAAGGGTATGAAGTTCCCTTTCCGTTAAGCACTTGTTATTGCTTTTAGTCTTTCCCTAGATCAGACATAGTACAACATCAGATGATCAGTCGGTCGGTTTTGATCTTCGTATAGATCAGACATAGTATAACATCAGATGATCAGTCGGTCGGTTTTGATCTTCGTATAGATCAGACATAGTATAACATCAGATGATCAGTCGGTCGGTTTTGATCTTCGTATAGATCAGACATAGTACAACATCAGATGATCAGTCGGTCGGTTTTGATCTTCGTATAGATCAGATATAGTATAACATCAGATGATCGAGACTCTTTTGACCTTAATCTTTTGATCTTGATCTTAATCTTTTGATCTTAAAGATTTTAAAGTTTGTAAAACTCGTACCCAGGTTCCGCCGCAGTTAAGCGTGTCCCGAAGGGACGAAGAGTGTTCCTGCTCCCAACGTTTCTAAGCAGCGCCATCCCTGACACCCACGCCAGTTGCACTACCGGGTGTCCAGAGGGCGGAGCCCTTGGGGCCCTCCCTTGGAAGGGAGGGTTTGGGAGGGATCGAAATTCTTTTAAGGAGGTGAATTTTCGTGGCAGTACGTATTCGTTTGAAAAGAATGGGTGCACATAAAGCGCCTTTCTACCGTGTAGTGGTTTCCGATTCCCGGTCCCCTCGTGACGGACGTTTCATCGAGGAAATCGGTTATTATAATCCGATTGAACAACCGGCAGTGGTTAAGATCGATGAGGAAAAAGCTCTTAAATGGCTTCAAACAGGTGCACAAGCATCTGATACCGTCCGCAACCTGCTTTCCAAAGCAGGCGTGATGAAGAAGTTCCATGAGCTGAAGCAACAGAAATAATGACTGATTGCGAGGGTCCTCTATGGAAGAATTAGTTGGAGTTATTGCTAAGGCTTTAGTGGATCATCCAGAGGATGTGACGGTGCGGACTGTGGAGAAGGATCACCTGGTTGTGTATGAGCTCTCCGTACATCCTGATGATGTCGGCAAGGTTATCGGCAAGCAGGGGCGGATCGCCAAAGCGCTCCGCACAGTAGTTACATCGGCAGCAGTCAAGAGCGATAAACGCGTTACCGTGGATATTTTATCTTAAATAATGCGTACAATGAGGGGCTAGGGATAGTATATCCCGGCTCCTTTTTGTTCAAATATATAGATGTGTGAACAGGGCCAACAATGTAACCGGAACGGTTAAAGGAGTGGATGAGATGACGGAAGAATTGACAGTAGGCAGGCTCGTGAATACGCACGGGATCCGCGGTGAGATCAAGATTTTTTCGCATACGGATTTTCCGGAGGTCCGGTTTGCAAAGGGCGCAAAGCTGCTGCTTATTCCGGCGGATGGGAGTCCGAAGTTTGAGATCACTGTAGAATCCGCGCGTGAGCATAAAGGGATGTATATCGCCAAGCTGAAGGGCTATGACAACATTAACGATATCGAGAAGTACAAAGGAAGCATGCTGAAAGTACCCAGTGATGATTTGGTTGAGCTCCCGGAAAACGAATATTATTTCCACCAGATCGTAGGCTGTGAAGTGTACACCGACGAAGACGGAAGCCAGCCGATTGGAACGATTACAGACATTCTTCAGCCCGGTGCCAACGACGTCTGGGTCGTGAAGCCGGCCAAAGGTCAGGATATCCTCATACCGGTAATTAACGATGTGGTGCTGGATGTAGATATCGCTTCCCGCAAAATCACCGTCCACCTGATGGAAGGGCTGCTGCCATGATCCGGATTGATGTGCTGACGCTTTTTCCGGAAATGTGCGAAGGGGTATTCAGCACAAGCATTCTCGGCAAAGCACGGGACAAGGGAATTGTTTCGTTGAATGCCGTGAACTTCCGCGATTTTTCAGGCAATAAGCATAATACTGTCGATGACACGCCATACGGCGGAGGCGGCGGAATGGTACTGAAGCCGGATCCGATCTTTGCAGCGGTTGAGCACGTGCTTGAAACTGTGAATGGCGGTGAAAGCCTGCTGGAGCAGAGGGCTGCAGAAGCGGCTCCGGCAAAACCACGTATTATCCTGATGTGCCCGCAAGGGCAGACCTATAACCAGCAGATTGCTGAAGAGCTGGCCAAAGAAGAGCATCTGATCTTTATATGCGGCCATTATGAAGGCTATGATGAACGGATCAGAGAGCATCTGGTAACAGATGAGCTCTCGATCGGGGATTATGTGCTGACAGGCGGAGAGCTTCCTGCACTTACTGTTATCGATTCTGTTGTCCGGCTGCAGCCGGGGGCGCTGGGAAATGAGACCTCGGCCATTACAGATTCTTTTAGTACAGGGCTTTTGGAGTATCCCCACTATACCCGCCCTGCGGAATTCCGCGGCTGGAAAGTGCCCGATATTCTGCTGAGCGGCCATCATGCCAATATTGACGTATGGCGGCGCGAGCAGGCATTACAGCGTACCCTGGAACGCAGACCGGATCTTCTTGAAACTGCAAATCTCACGGCCAAAGATAAGCAGGCGCTACAGCGTCTGAGAGACAAAAATGAGCAGGTCTGAGCAAAGGTTGTTGATAAATAAGGCATATTTAACGTCTTTTTAACGTATCTTACGTTGAGGAGGCGTTTTTTGTTATGGGCTTTACACTAAAGAGAAAATATGGTAAAAATGGTATAGACACAGAAGATTCACAGAGAAACAGGAGCGGATGTGCGTTGTTTTGCGTAAGATGGGGTAATAAAGAGAGGCGCCGATAACATACATGCAGCTTTAGACACAGCTTGCTAAACTGAAAGGAATGAATTGAAAGTGACTACGAATTCGCATGAAGAACTCAAGCCAGACGTGGACACTGTCCACAAGGAAGCGGGGCCGCTCCGCACAGTGAATGATATTATCAACTTTTATACCAACCGCAAATCAGAGAACAAATCCTGGGAGCAGGTTCAATAGTGAAATATTGCAGGTAATATAGCAGTATCCAAAAAACCATTAAACCAGCCAAACCAAGGTTTGCTGAGTTAATGGTTTTTTTGTTAGAGAAATTCTATGCATGAAAAAAGACCGTCCGAAGACGGTCTCTCTACCCGAGGCGCTATTTGTAACTTTGATCCGTATCCCGCGCCACCAAGCCAATTACTTAAGCGTTGGTCCGGGTAAGGGATACGCTCAACATGTCATGCTTGATGTGAACGCACCTCCTTTCCTTGTGCCAAGAGTATAGCATAGACAAATCCGAAAATCTATAAAAATTTAATATTTTTTGAAGAAAAACAGACCCTAGCAAATGCAAGCCACTCACGCAGTTGTGATCCCGGACTCCATTCAGTCAAGAAGTCCCTGCTCTGCCGGGCAAATTATGGTTTCATGTCTGGAGCCTCTTAGGTATACTTAGGATAATTTCTATATTTGGGAGGTTTATACATGAAAGCGAGAATTGCAAGTATTGCAGCAGTTACACTTCTGTTAGGGGGCGCGGCCGGTTTTGCCGCAAGCTCATCGCCTCTGATAGGCGCAAAAGTAGAGGGGGTGTTCACCGTACAGAAAGCCGATGGAACCAAGATCGGGGACGCGGTAATTATCAACGGAACAGCATACGCCCCGGTACGCGCAATATCGGAAACAACAGGCACGGAGTTATCAGTTGAAGGAAAGAAAATCATTATGAAAGGCGGTATGAACGTAACACCGGCAGTCAGCGAAGTTAAGCAAACCGAACGGGGAGAAATAGAGGCTCATAAGGCGGAAGTAGAAGCAGAACTTGCAAAAGCGGCTGCACAGATCACTGACCTTGAAAAAAACGTAATCCCCCCGTTAGAAGCCGCGGCAAAGGAATTGGCTAACAAGGGAACACTGGGTAAGGATGTACGGGCATTAGCCGATGAATACCAAACGCAACTTGCAGACAGAAAAAAAGAACTTGTCTTCTTTCAAACGGAGCTATCCCGTATCAAGACATTACTCGGTGAATCATGAACGAATTGAACAACGGAATCGGCCAGCGATAACAGAGATGGTGACGACGGTTAAGGCGCGCAAAGTGCATTTTGGGAGCCGTACGGGCTGCGATTTTTGACTTGCAGGGACGAGCGCCTGCGCGATATACTTGAACCAACACCAGGGACGTGCAGACGGACGAATGCAATGCGCATGCGGGTTTTAATGTAACCGTTGTCGGGGTATAGCGCAGCCTGGTAGCGCGCACCCTTGGGGTGGGTGAGGTCGCAGGTTCAAATCCTGTTACTCCGATCTTTCAAAGCAGGCCGCTTCCTTCCCGGAGACGGTCTGTTTAAGTTGGTTTACACTTAGAATTCAAAAGCAGGAGCGTCATATTAAGCCTACACAAAAACGGCCTCTTCCCGGGATTTTTCACATCCGGAAGGAGGCCGTTTTATTCGGACATAAATCAATGACTATTTTCTGCAGTGTCCTTGTCGCGGTTCAGCTGGACGATGCCGGTTACGAGCGAGTACAACCCGACCACCAGCAGGGCAACGACGGCCCACACATAGTGGCGTACAGTGTATGTCAGCGATGCAAACATAATAAAGATAGCGATGCGCAGGACTCCTTCATTCATAAAACGTTTGTTGGCGGCGTTCATATTAATGACCTCCTCAAGTGATATACGATTCCGTGAACGTTTACTATTTATAATTATTATAATCCTTTTCTTTATAAAAAGACACATAATGTTCACATGTTATTTTATTCACATTTTAAAACAATAGTCATATTGCCGTTACCGGCTTATCCTCCCTGTCATAAAATACACCATTACGAATGAGGAGGAGTTCTCTGGTGGAAGCCTACTATAACTGCCTGCACTGCAAGAACAAACGCGTGCGGATTATGACGACCGACGGCAAACAGCATGAAGGGGTCATTGTGGATGTGGACAGAAACAACGTATACCTGCGGACCAAAGGCAATGGAAGAGTCAAGACTTCGGCGTTTTCTCCATACGGTAATTATTACGGCGGATTTTACGGATACGGCAGTGAAATATTGACCCTGAGCTTGTTCACTCTGCTGGCTATTGCACTCATCTAAAAGGTAAAGCAAAAAAAAAGCGGGTAGTCCACATAGGGACTCCCGCTTTTTGAGATGACTATACAAGCTAATCTTTGTTGCTCCTTCGCCCGCAGCCTATCAGTTCTGAACCGAGATTGAACCGATGTCTGTTGACAATGACAACAGAGGGCCGCCCCCGTTAAAATCCTGTCTGCCTTTTCCTGTGCCGCTGATCTCTCCCAGATCACTTTTTGCCTCTACAGTACATTGGAGATTAGCTGCCAGATCGGCTGATACAGTGCCTATGTTACTGCTCGCCTTAAGACTGCTGCCCTTCTGCATATCGCGGATATCCAGGCTGATGCTCCCGGTGTCTGATTGAACAGTGGACTTGCCGGCAATTTCAACATCATTCAAAACAATCTCCCCGACATCGCTGACAATATGGAAATTGCCCTGCAGGCCGTACAGCTGAATAGTTCCCACATTATTATTGATCTCATATTGCCCAATACTTGAAGGGATTTCAATTACATAATCAATCGTAAAATCAGAGGCTCCGTATTCCTTTTGTGCCCAGGACCACAGATCCTTTGCGGGCTTCTCCTTGGCGTGGGTGGATACCGTAAGCTTATCACCGCTTGCCTTGACCGATACTTCGGCCTTATCCGGGAGCTCAGCGGCGAATTTGGCTCTGGATTTATTAGAAATGACTGTTGCTGTTACATGCACCTGGTCGCTGTCGCTAGGAACGACTTCGATCTGCCCTACTGCGTTATCCAAAACAAGGACGGAGGCTGAGCCGGCTTCTGCGGAGGCAGAAAACTCTGTGCTGATGCCATCTGCTTTAATCTCATCACTTACAAACTCAGCAGTGTTCTGTACAGCATACCCCACACTATCCATCGCTTTGCTGATACCATTGCCGATTCCTTCGCCGATACCTGCCACAGCAGCTTCAATATCTGAACCGAGGTCTGAAGCAGATCCGCCGGTCTCCTGTCCGGCCTCATTCAATTCTTGCCCGGATTCTCCTGAAAAGCTCTGCTCCAGCTGATGATTGGCAGCTTCCTTGCCCGGAAGTTCCCTGCAGCCGGCCAGCAGGACCAGGGATAAAACGGCTGCCGCCGCAATGGCTGCTGTATGATTGTTTTTTCTCATTTCTTCAAATCCCTCCAAATTAATGTTTGTTTGCGTATGCATTTATGCGTATGTATGGTTATTAATAGTATAGGTTATGGTAAATAATTGAATAACAGGCTCGGGGCGGGTTGATGTGCTGGACTATAGTCCAGTATGGTCTCATGGCTGTAATTCAAAAAAAATTATGTTAAAATAGGCTGGAAATAAAGTAACCGGTAACAAGACGGCGGTTTGTTAACGATTTTGACAGGAATAAGTCAAGGGAGCGGATGAGCCAAATGCAATATGCAGCGGTCCTGGTTGTGTTGATAGTCACTATAGCCCTTTATACAGGGCTCCGCCGCCGGAAGAATAGGCCGGCCGCTCCAAAGAGCGGCACTGCAAGCAATGTCATCTCTATGGATAGACACCGGCAGGCCAGGCAGAATTCCGGGGAGCAGCTGTGTTCCTCCTGCAGGAAGAAGAACGGAAAGCTGATTTTTTATGCCCAGGATGACGGAAGTGTCGTCGGATTATGCCGGGATTGCAAGGTCAAGGCCAAGAAACGGGATATGATGCCGCTTTAACCTATTTAGTTGATAAAAATGTCTATGCAAATCTTATTTTCTGAGGAAAATAGCTTGTATAGGCATTATTTTTATGCTATTATTATTTCTGTTGTGTGGAATACGGTGGTCCTCTGCGGATAATGAGGGAGAGCGAAGGTCTCTCCGGAAGAGGCATGAACACCTGTACGGAAGGAGGAAGTCCTAAATGAATATCCTACAAGCAATTACGCAAGAGCAACTTCGTAAAGATATCCCTAGTTTTCGTCCAGGTGATACTTTGAAGGTGCACGTAAAAGTTATCGAAGGAACTCGTGAACGGATCCAGTTGTTCGAAGGCGTTGTAATCAAACGCCGCGGCGGTGGAATCAGTGAGACTTTTACAGTTCGTAAAATCTCTTACGGTGTTGGTGTGGAAAGAACTTTCCCAATCAACTCGCCTAAGCTCGAGAAAATTGAAGTGGCTCGTCGTGGTAAAGTTCGTCGTGCGAAGCTCTACTATCTTCGTGAACTGCGCGGTAAAGCTGCAAGAATTAAAGAAATCCGTCGCTAGAATAGTGACAAAGGGAAGGGGCTTGAGTTCAAGCCCCTTTCATTTATTCTTAAGGGTGCCTTTTCTTCTTATGAACACAATAAACTTGTAAATATATGCCTTAGGATCAGCTTCTCCGAAAAGGCCTCCTGAAGGAGTATTCGTGGAGGAGTTTTTGGCAGGAGTTTTTTTGTTGTATATTGAAGGTAGCATAAAGAGAGGAAGGTGAAGTATGCAGCAGGATTTGCCACAGGGACAAGGGGAGACCATAGAGTCGAACGGCCAGAACCCTAAAAAACAAAAAAACGAAATACTGGAATGGGTTAAGGCGATAGCTATCGCACTGGTGCTGGTATTCCTGATACGCTGGCTTTTGTTTAAGCCGTTTATCGTTGACGGACCGTCCATGCAGCCGAATTTCCATACCGGGGAACGCGTAATTGTAAATGAAATACTATATGATATCCGTTCACCTCAGCGTGGAGAAGTTATCGTATTCCATGTGCCCTCAGAAGGCCGTGATTTTATCAAACGTGTAATTGCCGTGGCTGGTGATACGGTTAAGGTTGAAGGGGACGTTGTTACGGTTAACGGCGAACCGATTGAGGAGCCTTATCTGAAGGAAGCTATTGATCAGGCGCATGCCAATAACGCTTTGTACAATAATAAGGATTTCCCGAATGAAGAATTTCCTGACGGCACGGTTCCTGAGGGACATGTATTCGCAATGGGAGACAACCGTTCGGACAGTACAGACAGCCGGATGATCGGCTATGTGCCGCTGGAAGATATTGTCGGACGTGCAGATCTGATTTTCTGGCCGATTCAGGATATTACTATAATTAATCATTAAGCTGACAGAAGTCAAAGGAGGTGACGGCAATGGCCATTCAATGGTTTCCCGGTCATATGACGAAGGCTAGACGGCAAATCGAGGATAAGCTGAAGCTGATTGATGTTGTGATCGAACTGCTCGATTCCCGTCTGCCGCTTTCCAGCCGCAATCCGATGATTGACGATATTTTGCGGGATAAGCCAAGACTGATTATTCTGAATAAAAGTGATCTGGCTGATCCTGAAGCAACCCGTAAATGGCTGGCCTATTTCAAGGCAGAAGGGCATGTTGCTTATCCTGTAGACGCAACAACCGGAACAGGGGTTAAGGAAATCCCTGAACAGGTAAAGCTGCTGCTCAAAGATAAGATCGACCGTCAGATTGCCAAGGGGATCAATCCCCGCGCGAGCCGGGCGCTGATCGTGGGCATTCCGAATGTCGGCAAGTCCACGCTGATCAACAAGATGGCAGGGCGGAGCATTGCTTTGACCGGTGACCGACCGGGTGTAACGAAGGGCCAGCAGTGGATCAAGACAGGCGGTAATTTGGAGCTTCTGGATACGCCGGGGATTCTCTGGCCGAAATTCGAAGACCAGGAAGTAGGCTACCGGCTGGCAGTGACAGGTGCGATCAAGGAAGAGATCCTGAATATTGAGGATATCGCTTTTTATGCGGTAAAGTATCTGATCAAAGATTACGGCCACAGATTTCAGGAGCGTTTTGGCATAGAGAAGCTGCCGGAGGATATTGAGAACCCGGATGAAATCGTAGCTGTGATGGAAGCGGTAGGGCGCAAGCGCGGCTGTCTGATCAGCGGCGGCCGGGTAGATCTCGAGAAAGCATCCCGGACCCTGCTGCATGAACTGCGGGCAGGCAAGCTGGGGCCTTTTACGCTGGAAACGCCGTAACATGAAATTGGTATGGAAGAGCCATCCATTGCTGGATGGCTTTTTTGCTGTTTATAATTCTGATATGCAACGGATATAAGGCATAAAGATGGATTACGCTTAAAGAGCTGATGTGATAAGCTGGCATGTAGAGAACGGTTAATTTTAAAGTGGCGGTGGATTAGCAGTGGAGATTACGGACATGTTGTTGTATGAAAAAGAGGCCTGGGGGCAGTCCTTTAACCGGATTGCCGGTGTAGACGAGGTTGGAAGAGGCTGTCTGTTCGGTGATGTTGTCGCCGCGGCGGTAATCCTGCCGGAAGGACTTATTATAGATGGTGTTGACGATTCCAAGAAGCTGACTGCCAAGAAGCGGGATACTCTGTTTGAAATCATTATGGAGCAGGCGCTGGCTGTGGGTGTCGGCCATGTGGATTCGGCTGTTATTGATGAAATTAACATTAAACAGGCATCGCGGCTGGCCATGAAAAAAGCGGTGGAGGGTCTTTCAGAAACGCCGGATTATATGCTCGTGGATGCAGAAAAAGTAGATCTGCAGCTGCCCCAGCGTGCGATCATCAAAGGGGATGCAAACAGCCAGTCCATCGCTGCGGCATCGATTGTGGCGAAGGTGACGCGCGACAGGCTATGCGAAGGCTTGTGGGAAGAATTATACCCGGATTACGGGATTAAGATACATAAAGGCTACGCGACCAAGCTTCACCGCGAACAGATTGTGGCTTTGGGCCCTACTCCTATGCACCGGCGCAGCTTTATCGGCAGAATTCTGGCGGAGCAGCAGACGTTATTTTAAGTATATAGAGTTCCGGTCCGGTTGGGTGCGCGTTCAGCTCGAGCCAAGCGGGATTCTCGGTGATAGATAATATAATGAAGGAAAAGGAATAGGATAGTTGGAGGAAAATAAGCCCTGTTGATTATCCCTGTTATGGAAAAATATCTACTGGGGCGGTAAGGATCAACCTCAGTGGAAATTCTCCATCTAATGCTAAGGGGAATACGGGTATTTGAAAAATAGCGGGAAAAACTCCGCTTAAAAGTACTGAATGAGCCTCCAAAGACTGTTATCCGCCAGAATAGCTGGAAAATTTCCAGCTAAAGCCCATAAATGATGAAAAAAGATCAAATTAGCTGGAGGAAATCCAGCTGCGTATGGTCGCAATTTTTTACGAAGCAAACTTTGCTGCAGCCCTGATATTCAAAATAATTGTAGTTAAATTAGAGCATTCGATTAATAATCAGACCCGTGGTAAGTTTTCCTGGCAATGCTTCCGGAGCCTTTCATAAAAAACTCATTTATGTCGATATAATAAGAAGACAATATTGCTCTGGGAGGGGTGAACGGTATGAATATAGGATCATTGTTTCGCGGGCTGATGGGAGACAGCAGAGCGGGCGAAGCTAAAAGTATGGAGCTGAAAGAAGGGCAGGTCGTCCGCGGCGTTGTCCTCAGTGTATCTGATTCAGGCAAAGAGGCTGTGGTACAAATCCAGGGCATGCCGGTTCGGGCAGAGCTGGAAACACCGCTTCAGCCGGGCCAGGCCATGAATTTACAGGTAGGGCCTCCCGGAGAAGGCGGATTGCCGGTGCTCAAAGCCGTGTCACTCGGGGAAGCTGCGATGCTCTCAACGCAAAGCATGGGCGAAGCGCTGGAGTCTCTGGGTCTGACCCAGTCCAAGGCGGGAAAAGAAATTATTCAGGCCATGCAGTCCGGAGGATTGCCATTAACGAAGGAGACCGCAGCAAAGCTGGATGCTGTATTAAATGCCAAGCCGCAGGGTGTGCCGACTTCCGAATGGCTGGAAGCGGCGGTTATCTCGGTAAAACGCGGACTGCCGGTTACAGCAGAAAGTATCAAAGGTCTGCAGCAGGCGGTGTTCGGACCCAAGCTGCATGAGCTGCTGCTTAACCTTGAGGCCGAATTGGGAAAGTGGGCGGCGCAGGAGAGTGCAGAGGCAAAACCGTCCGGAAATGGAACAACGGCGCCGCAGTCACCAGGTTCTGGCGGACTGGACAAAACGCTGCCCCCGGCAGGTACGTCAGCAGCGGCTAATGCCGGTGCTCCAGCGGTTGCTGCAGAGAGTGAAGCAGCGGGTGCTGATCCGGCAGCAGCAAGCAAATCTGCTGCTGTAAATGCTGCTGCGGAGGATGGGGGAGAGGGTGCAAAGCAGATCCCGCTAACTGCCGGTAATCAGCAGGCTAATGCAGGCAAAGCTGGGCAGCCTGCCGGAGGGACGGCAGTACCGCAGGTGAATCCAGCAGAAGCTGAGTCTGGTGTTGAGGCCGCCGCTAAAGCGGGAGCTGCGCCCGCTGTGCCGGCAGCACCGGAGGGCGAGACTCCTGCGGCTACAGCTCTTCCCAAGGCGGGGAATGCTGAGCTGAATGCAGCTCCAAGAACCCCGGCCGCGGGCACTGCGCCGCAGAATGGGGCGGCGCAGGCTGGCGGGGATGCTGCTGCGTCTGCAGGAGCAGCAGCATCTGAGCCGGCGGCAGGTGACGCCGGCAGAGGAACCGCCCTGCTGGCGAAGCTGCAGGGCGTGCTCACCGAGCTGCGCGGCACGCTGCCGCAGCTCGGGGCGGCCCCGCCGGCTGCGCAGGCGGGGCAAGTGCCGGCCCCCGCGGCTGCGCAAGCGGGGCAAGGTCAAGCCCCCGCGGCTGCGCAGGCGGGGCAAGTGCCGGCCCCCGCCGCTGCGCAAGCGGGGCAAGTGCCAGCCCCCGCAGCAGCGCAGGCGGGGCAAGGTCAAGCCCCCGCAGCTGCGCAAGCGGGGCAAGTGCCGGCCCCCGCAGCTGCGCAGGCGGGGCAAGCCCCCGCACCCGCCCCGGACACGGAGTCCTGGGTGGGGCGGGTGCTGAAGCTGCTCGGTGCGGAGCACGAGCAGCAGGCCGTGCGCGGCGGCGCAGCAGCCGCGGCACTGCAGGGTACGGCAGCCGGCGGGGCGGATTCCGCCGACACGCTGAAGGGGCTGCTGCTGCAGGTGATGGGCAGCAGCGATGTGCCGCCTGCGGTTAAGGAAGCCGCAGGCACGCTTGTGCAGCAGCTGACCGGACAGCAGCTGCTGCTTAATACGGACCGTACGGCGCCTTTTGCCCAGGTGACCCTGTTTTTGCCGTTCCGCGGCGAGGATGGCCAGGAGACGGCTTCGGTTCATATTCAGTCCCGCCGGGGCCGCAAAGGTGAACTGGATGCGGCTAACTGCCGGCTGTGGTTCGACCTGGACATGAAGCAGCTCGGCCAGACACTGGTGGATGTCCAGGTGGTTGACCGGATCGTCAGCCTCAAGCTTCATAATGACACGCCATGGGTGCTTGAACTTCTGGAGGGCCGGCGGGACGATATAGCGGCTGCAGTGGAATCCATCGGTTACCAGCTATCCGGAATGCGCACTGAACCGCTTCCGGAGCCGGGCCCAGCTGAAGCTTCTCCTGCCGGGACGGGGGGCGGCAAGCTTGCTGAATACGTTCCGGATGCCTACAAAGGAGTTGATTACCGCATATGAGCGAACCGGTGAATGAAGTGACACCCGGCCGTAAAAAGGCTGTAGCGCTAAAATACACTCCGGGCCAGAATGAAGCTCCCGTGGTTGTCGCCAAGGGTCAAGGAGAAATTGCCGAGATCATTCTGCAGCGGGCCAAAGACAGCGGAGTAGCCGTGCAGGAGGATGCTGCACTGGTCGAAGTGCTCTCCAAGCTGGATCTGGACCAGCAGATTCCGCCGGAGCTGTACAGTCTGGTGGCGGAGATCCTGAGCTATGTCTACCGGAGTGACCGGGCTGCGGGGGAACGGAGGCAGGAGTGAGCGAGGGCTTTACGGGAGGACGTTATAACCGCAGGCAGAAAGGGACGGCAGCCGAAAAAGCTGCTGTAATGTATCTGACATCTCGGGGTTATAACATTGTCGGCTGTAACTGGCGCTGCCGCAGCGGAGAACTCGATATCATCGCTGAGCACGAGGGAGTCCTGACCTTTGTGGAAGTCCGCAGCCGTGGCGGAAGCCTGCTGCAGGGAACGCCGGAAGAATCGGTGGATATGCGCAAAATACGCCAGGTGCGGAGTACGGCACAGGTTTATCTACACCAGAATAGTGCTGAGGACCGACAGGTTTCGTTTGATGTGATTACAGTCATGTTGAATGAGGACTTAAGTATTGCCGAATTAGCTCATATCCGGGAGGCATTTTAGGTCTTTTCAAATATTTAAGGCTATTTTTGGAGCGCTGTTCTGCCTTAGCTGCTGCGGTTTGGGTCATTTCTCTTAGGAAGTGGGTAAACATTATTGTAACTTTTAATGCTACCAAGAAGAAGGAGGCTGTCCCGTGAGTAATCAACCGGTTGATATACAGGTAAGCTTTGCTTGCCAACACTGCGAGCACAAAATCGCTGTGGATCTGGGTGGAGAGCCTTTATCCGTCGTCTGCTGCAGCAACTGCAACAAAACCTTTACCGTTATGCGTCCGGCGATAGCGGAAGAGATATTAATCGATTGGGAAAATGAAGCATTATTCCAAAAGATCCGGGCTGAAAAAAGCCTTAGCAGTAATAGCAGCCTGCTGTCGCTTGTAATCAGGGTCATTGAGCTGCTTACATGGCGTGACAAAGGGAATGGACAGGTAGAGGCGATCAAGGAAATGCGGAAATGGCTGATTGAGCATGAGGAAGGCCCCCCGCTCGCTGAACTGATACAGATTGATGTCAATCAGCGGACCGGCAAGCGGAACTGGGACAAATGAGCTTAAGATGTGGGTGAGCCTATCAGAAAGCTGGGTGTAAGCAGGATGTCTAACGTATTTTTTACTTCGGATCACCATTTTGGCCATAAGCAGATTATTGATTTTGAATCACGGCCTTTTAAAAGTGCTGAAGAAATGGACCGGGCGATGATTGAAAGCTGGAACTCAGTGGTTGGAACTCAGGATACTGTGTTTCATCTCGGAGATTTTTCGTTTCTGAATCTGGAGGCAACCCGCGGAATCGTGAATGCCCTGAACGGTTACAAAATCCTCATACTCGGCAATCACGACCGCGGGCGGGGCCGGAGCTGGTGGCTGGAAGCCGGCTTTGATGAAGTGAATGAGTATCCTCTGATTTATAAGGACTTTTTTTTCCTCTCCCATGAACCCATGTATATGAACAAACATATGCCATACGTAAATGTACACGGTCATATCCACGGTCAAAAATATGAGGGGAAAAATCATTTTAATGTGTGTGTAGAGCATTGGGGCTATACACCGCTCTCATTCGGGCAAATCAAAAATGCGGTGATGGTTAGCGAAGAAGGATAATGCTGCCTGTCAACAAGCATCCTTGCATACATATGCAGGTCAGACAACCATAAACGGACGGCGGATTTCGCGCAATTTTCACTGGAGGGTGCAAGTCTGTATTTGTTTGCCGCCAGCTATTGATTCTTCTCAAGGATCATTTGTATACTATAAATATCGATATCAGAAAATGAGGAAGCACCCTTTTTCTTGAAGCCATATCACTCTGTCAGGAGTGTAATTCGGAAAAAGAGGTGTTTTTTATTTATGTACGGAAAAATGCACAGCGCATGCCTGTACGGAATCGAAGGCGTTATAATCGGTGTCGAGATTGATTTGGCCAACGGTCTGCCGCAGACCCATATCATCGGGCTGCCGGACTCGGCAATCCGGGAGGCGGTGGAGAGAGTGCGGGCTGCGGTCAAAAACTGCGGCTACCGGTATCCCCAGCAGCGGGTGACAGTGAACCTTGCTCCTGCGGATTTGCGCAAGGAAGGTTCTGCGTTTGATCTCGCTATAGCCATCGGAATCCTCACGACAAGCGGACAGCTGGTTATGCCGGCTGCAGACCAAATGCTGCTCATCGGTGAGCTGGCGCTGGACGGGAGCCTGCGGCAGATAACCGGTGTACTCCCGATGGTGGAGGCTGCCCGCTGCGCAGGGATTGAGGCTGTGCTGGTTCCGCATGGCAATGCTGCCGAAGCTTCACTGATCAGCGGAATGAAGATCTATGCCCTTGAGCATTTGCGGCAGCTGCATCAGCCGGGAGATGAGGCTGCAGGAATGTCTGATGGATCTTCATTGAAGGCCGGCGCGGATATTCCCCTTGGTGAACAGGCAGCGCAGGATACACTGCCTTTTCCGGTGAGTGTCAGGTCTGGGGCAGCAGGAGCCAAAGGCCGTCTTCCGGTCCAGGCAGTAAGTCTTGAACATCTTAGATATATCCCAGGAGCCGGTCATCCGGCAGCCCAGACCTCGGAAGAACATCGACTAATGGAAGATTACAGCGATGTGCTGGGTCAGAATCACGTCAAGCGTGCCTTGACCATTGCGGCAGCGGGTATGCACAACATCGTTCTGATGGGCCCGCCAGGGACAGGGAAAACGATGCTGATCAAACGGCTGCCGGGAATTCTTCCCCCGCTTAGCGACATGGAGTCACTGGAAGTCACCAAGATTTTCAGCGCTGCAGGCAAGCTGAAGGATGCCCGGAGCGGACTGCTGCGTGAACGTCCGTTCCGGTCTCCGCATCACACGATCTCTGCCGCCGGTCTGATCGGAGGGGGAGGAATCCCAAAACCCGGGGAGGTCAGTCTCGCTCACCGCGGCATTCTTTTTCTGGATGAGCTGCCGGAGTTTACGCGCAATGTGCTTGAAGTGCTGCGCCAGCCATTGGAAGACCGGATTGTGACCATCAGCCGGGCAAGGGCGGCATTCTCTTTTCCGGCCCAGTTTTTGCTGGCCTGCTCCATGAATCCCTGCAACTGCGGATATCTTGGCAGCGGCGGTATGCAAAAATGCACCTGCAGTCCTGCACGGATTGCCCAGTACCGTTCGAAGCTTTCCGGACCGCTGCTGGACCGGATTGATATGCAGGTGGATGTTCCGCGTCCTGCAGGCTGGGATGAGGGGGCGCCATCGCTGTCTTCAGCGGAAATGCGCGCGGAAGTGCTGAAGGCACAGGCGGTACAAGAAAGCCGTTATAAGCATCTTCCGATCTCCTGGAACAGCGAATTATCAGGGGCAGCGCTGCGCAAATATGCGGCTTTGGGCAAAGAAGGGAGTGTGCTGCTGCATGCCATACTGGAAAGTCTCGGGCTGAGTATGCGGGCACATGACCGGATCATCAAGCTTGCGCGGACAATTGCCGACCTGGAAGGAGCGGCAGAGATCAGCTCCGCCCACCTGGCGGAGGCAGTGCAGTACCGCAATCTGGACCGTCAAGTGATTACGGAGGATTAGCGGCAGAAAAGGCCTGACATAAGAAGCTGGTGGACGACAAAATACCTTCCCGCAATTCCGGCGGCAAGGTATTTTGTCATGTGTATTACTGACTATTTTTAAAGCCGGAGAGATGTTCAGAGAGAGTGTAAGGTGAATTTACAGAACATTCAGTTCAACTGCAATGTTGCCCCGGGTCGCACGGGAATAAGGACACGCACCGTGAGCCGCTTCAACCAGCTGTGCTGCGGTGTCCTTGTCTACACCTTTAACCAGGACATCAAGCTTGACAGCAATGCCGAATCCGCCGTCTTCAACTTTACCGAAGCTGACGGTTGCAGTGACTTCGCTGCCTTCAATTTTTACTTTACCCATACGGGCCACCATGTTGAGTGCGCTGTCGAAGCATGCGGAATATCCGGCTGCGAACAGCTGCTCAGGATTGGTGCCTTCCCCGCCGGCGCCGCCCATTTCGCGCGGAGTGCTGATGTTCAAATTAAGCTTAGGGCTTTCCGATTCAATATATCCGTTTCTTCCGCCTACTGCTTTTACTGTAGTTTCATACATTTTCTGCTGAATAGTCATCATAATAAAATCGCTCCCGTTCAAATCAATTTATATTGTACACAATCTAATTTAACACAATATAAATAATAGTCAATATATTTTTCGCTATTAACATGATATTGCAGAGGAATTATGATAAAATAATGTCATAAAGGCAGGTGAAGAAAATGCAAAAGTCAACAACATCCCCTGAGCTAATGCTTGATAATCAGCTTTGTTTTACCATTTACGCCTGTTCCCGGGAATTTACGAAGATGTATCAGCCTCATCTGGACAAGATCGGCCTGACCTATTCCCAGTACCTGGTCATGATCGTTCTCTGGGAGAAACAGCAATGTACGGTTAAGGAACTCGGTGAAGCTCTTTATTTAGACTCCGGTACGCTGACGCCGCTTCTCAAACGTCTGCAGGCTGCGGGGCTGATTGTACGCGAGCGTTCCATCCAGGATGAGCGGAAGGTGCTGATTTCTCCTACCGAAAAAGGCTGGGAGCTGCGGAGTGAAGCGGCATGTATTCCCGGTAAAATGGTAGAAGGAACGATGCTGTCAGCCGATGAATTCGTCAGCCTGCTGGGACAGTTCAAAGATCTGCTGGCAAGGGTTCACGAAAAAAACGTTAATGCAGATAAATAATAACGCTGTGTAATGTCAATGTAATCGTTCGCATTCCGGCATGAATATGAGCGAAAATGTATGTATAAATAGTGAAAGTTTTTGAGGAAAGCGTTTTTAAAACATGTTACAATATTCTGGGTTTCCTTTTTAGACATATAGCTGAATTCAGATGAATATCTGTATTTCATGGCTGTGTCACTGGCGGAAAAGTATACTGTTTTTCTTTGAAAGCAGTCTGGTTTTCTGCCGGAACCGGGATATTGTGCTCTTTTACCGGTCTGGACCCGGCTTTGGACAATCAAAACGGAAAGCGGTATGGCAGCAGGCTGCCTGCATAAGCCACCGCAACATTTTAGGAGGCTTCCGGTATGAATATCCACGAGTATCAGGGAAAAGAAGTACTTAAGAAGTACGGCGTAGCCGTACCGAACGGAAAAGTTGCTTATACAGTGGAGGAAGCGGTTGAAGCTGCAGCATCGCTGGGAACACCGGTAGTTGTGGTCAAAGCGCAGATTCATGCAGGCGGGCGCGGTAAGGCCGGAGGTGTCAAAGTAGCGAAATCTCCTGAGGAGGTTCGTGCTTACGCCGGAGAAATTCTTGGCAAAACGCTCGTTACGCATCAGACAGGGCCTGAGGGCAAGGTAGTCAAGCGGCTGCTTATTGAAGAAGGCTGTCAGATTGTGAAGGAATATTACATCGGACTTGTTGTAGACCGCGGCACAGGCAGGGTGGTCATGATGGCTTCCGAAGAGGGCGGTACCGAGATTGAAGAGGTGGCAGCTACTCATCCGGAGAAAATCTTCAAGGAAATTATTGATCCGGCAGTAGGACTGCAGACCTTCCAGGCGCGCAAACTTGCTTACAGTATTGCCATTCCGCCAGAACTGGTAAATAAAGCGGTCAAGTTCATGCAAGCGCTGTATTTGGCTTTTGTGGATAAGGATTGTTCCATTGCAGAGATTAATCCGCTGGTCGTTACAGGCGACGGCAATGTAATGGCACTTGATGCCAAACTGAATTTCGACTCCAATGCATTGTACCGTCACAAGGATATTCTGGAGCTGCGCGATCTGGATGAAGAAGATGAGAAGGAAATTGAAGCATCCAAGTATGATCTTAGCTATATCGCCCTGGACGGCAACATCGGCTGTATGGTCAATGGTGCAGGTCTGGCGATGGCTACTATGGATATTATCAAATATTACGGCGGCGAACCGGCTAACTTCCTCGATGTAGGGGGCGGTGCAACGACGGAGAAGGTTACCGAAGCCTTCAAGATTATTTTGTCTGACGATAAGGTGAATGGTATATTTGTCAACATCTTTGGCGGGATTATGCGCTGTGACGTCATTGCCACAGGTGTGGTGGAAGCAGCCCGCCAGCTGGGATTGACCAAGCCGCTGGTTGTCCGTCTGGAAGGCACCAACGTGGCGCTGGGCAAAGAAATTCTCGCCGGCTCAGGCCTTAATATCGTGGCTGCAGATTCGATGGCGGACGGTGCCCGTAAAATTGTAGCTCTTGTGTAATTATGACTGTGCTATAGAGGAAAGTATCTCGTATTCGACAATTTAAGTAGGGATGTGACCAACACTATGAGCATTCTTGTAGATAAAAATACGAAAGTCATCACGCAGGGGATTACAGGTTCGACGGGCTTGTTCCACACCAAGGGAGCGCTCGACTACGGTACACAGATGGTTGGCGGGGTTACTCCGGGCAAAGGCGGAACTACGGTAAACATCACGCTGGAGAACGGCAGCGAAGTGAGCCTGCCTGTATTTGACACCGTTGTTGCTGCCAAAGAAGCAACCGGGGCAACAGTCAGTGTTATTTATGTTCCCCCGGCATTTGCCGCAGACTCCATAATGGAGGCTGTCGACGCAGAGCTTGAGCTCGTCATCTGCATAACTGAAGGTATTCCTGTTCTCGATATGGTTAAGGTATCGCGTTACATGGAAGGCCGTTCTACCGTTCTTATCGGCCCTAACTGTCCTGGCGTTATTACGCCTGGCCAATGTAAAATCGGGATCATGCCGGGATATATTCATATGCCGGGTTATGTAGGTGTAGTTTCCCGCAGCGGAACCTTGACCTATGAAGCTGTGCATCAGTTGACAGAACGGGGAATCGGCCAGTCTTCGGCAGTCGGTATCGGCGGCGATCCGGTTAAAGGCTCGGAATTTATTGATATCCTCAAGCTGTTTAATGAAGATCCGGGTACCAAAGCGGTCATCATGATCGGTGAAATCGGCGGTACGGCTGAGGAAGAAGCAGCCCTCTGGATCAAGGAGAATATGACCAAACCGGTTGTAGGCTTTATCGGCGGCGCAACCGCGCCTCCGGGCAAACGGATGGGGCATGCAGGAGCCATTATCTCCGGCGGTAAAGGGACAGCCAGCGAGAAAATCGCTGTACTGGAGTCCTGCGGGATCAAAGTAGCGCCTACACCAGCCGAAATGGGCTCGACCCTGGTCAGCGTGCTTGAAGAACGCGGTATTTTGAACACTTTTACAACAAATTAAGTTTCCGTTTCCAAGTGAAATGAGATGTTTTTTTACGCTGTCATCGTGTATAATATTCCCAAAGGTAAGCAACCTTTTGTTCCTGTCAGCAGGGATGAAAGGTTGCTTTTTTTGCGTTCAGGATGCAGCTCTGAAGGGCTGACATAAACTGCACCTTGCCTTTTTGGCGTGTGTATCACAGAATAGGGAAGGCTGGCCCTTCCTCATAAGGGAGAGAATACATATGGATATACGGCGTCTGCTGTTCGGGTTAAATGAAGTAGAGGGCATCGGCTGGAAAAGCATCGACAAAATCCGCCGGTCGGGACTATTAAATGAGGTTGCATTTGGCTTATCCGCCGATGCTTGGGAGAAGGTCGGATTAACTCCGAAAATGTCGCAGCGCCTCGCTGAAGGATTGGGTTCAGGATGGATTAATGCGCGACTTCTTTTAATGAAGGAAAGCGGTGCAGAAATGGTGACAATATTCGATGAAGAATACCCTGCTCTGCTCAAGGAGACACAGCAGCCGCCCTGGGTGCTCTATTACCGCGGCAATCTTGCGCTCGCCTCACGGCCGGCAATAGCCATGGTAGGTACCCGTGTGCCTACTGCGTATGGACGTAAAGCAGGGGAGATGCTGGCGGAAGAGCTAAGCCGAAGCGGGCTCACCGTAGTGAGCGGGCTGGCCCGGGGGATTGACAGTGTCTGCCATGAAGCCGCGCTCCGCGGAGAAGGAAGTACAATAGCGGTAGTGGCGACGGGACTCGACAAAGTATATCCGCCGGAGAACCGGGAGCTTGAGCGGAGGATAGCCGGAGACGGGCTTGTGATCAGCGAATATCCGCTTGGCACCAAAAGTCATCCCGGCCTCTTTCCCCAGCGGAACCGGATTATAGCCGGGCTGTCGCTCGGGACACTTGTTGTTGAAGCAGACAGCAGGAGCGGTTCACTGATTACCGCTGATGCTGCGCTGGAGGCCGGAAGAGATGTGTTTGCCGTCCCGGGACCGCTGACCTCTCCCAAAAGCCGGGGAGCGCTGGAGCTGATCAAGCAGGGGGCAAAGCTTGTAACCGGAGCCGCTGATGTGATAGAGGAATACATAGCCTATCTGCCCGGAAAAATAGCGAAACCCGGAGGTTTGTCCCCTTTTTGCGTGGAAAATGAAGACCTTCAGGCGGAAAAGAAATTGACAAGTGAGGAGTCACAGCTTTACCATATACTGCATCAAGGGCCTTTTACACTGGATGAACTTTTGGGCAGAACAGGCTGGGATTTTGGACATTTGCATTCAGTTCTGTTATCTTTAATCATAAAAAAAGCGGTAACACAATTACCGGGTGCTGTTTACAAGGTAATTTAATATAGAAGACATATGTTAGGCTATGCTTTCGCTGCGAGTTTTGTTTGAAGCGAGTTTTACGAAAGCCGATGCTAACATCATTTCTTGCGTATGCTTTCCAGGATCAGCTCGTCTGAAGCCGCTTCAAAGAGCGTATGCTTACCAAAACTATTAGGAGGAAAACCTATGGCGGATGCATTGGTTATAGTCGAGTCGCCTGCAAAAGCAAAGACAATCGGCAAATATTTAGGCAGTAAATATATTGTAAAGGCATCTATGGGGCATATCCGGGATCTGCCGAAGAGCCAGATTGGTGTAGAGGTGGAAAATGATTTCAGCCCCAAATATATAACGATCCGAGGCAAGGGCTCCATTCTGAAGGAGCTTAAGGATGCCAGCAAAAAAGTGAAAAAAGTTTATCTGGCGGCTGACCCGGATCGCGAAGGCGAAGCTATTGCCTGGCATCTGGCGCATGCGCTGGATCTGGACAACACACAGGAATGCAGGGTTGTATTTAACGAAATCACCAAACAGGCTGTAAAGGATGCTTTCAAGACTCCCCGCAAAATTAATATGGATCTGGTCAACGCCCAGCAGGCCCGGCGGATTCTGGATCGCCTCGTAGGTTACAAGATCAGTCCACTATTATGGAAGAAAGTCAAAAAAGGCCTCTCGGCCGGCCGGGTCCAGTCCGTTGCCGTAAAGATCATCATGGACCGCGAAAATGAAATTTCCGCTTTTATTCCTACTGAATATTGGAGTATTACAGCTAAGCTTGGCATCAAAGATACCAGCTTTGAAGCCAAATTTCATAAGCTGAACGGCGAGAAGAAAGAACTCGGCAATGAAGGTGATGTGCAGGAGGTTCTGGCGGCAATTGAAGGGCAGGCTTTTAAGGTTAGCCAGGTGAAGGAGAAGGAAAGGCAGCGTCATCCGTCCGCACCGTTTACAACAAGCTCCCTGCAGCAGGAAGCTGCCCGCAAATTAGGTTTCCGGGCTGCGAAGACCATGTCTGTGGCACAGCAGCTGTATGAAGGTGTGGAGCTTGGCAAAGAAGGCACTGTCGGTTTGATTACTTACATGCGTACCGACTCCACGCGCCTGTCAGCTACCGCCCAGGAAGAAGCCAAGGAACTGATCCTTTCCAAATACGGTGAGAAATTTGTACCTGAAGCGCCGCGCCAATATTCCAAGAAGGCAGCTGGCTCGCAGGATGCGCATGAAGCGATCCGTCCGACATCGGCACACCGCGAACCTGACACGGTAAAAGAATTTATGAGCCGTGACCAATTCCGTCTCTATAAACTGATCTGGGAGCGTTTTGTATCGAGCCAGATGTCCTCGGCACTGCTGGATACACTGTCGGTGGATATTGCTGCAGGTACTGCAATTTTCAGAGCTGTCGGCTCTAAAGTTTCCTTCCCGGGGTTCATGAAGGTTTATGTGGAAGGTAATGATGACGGAACGACAGATGAAGAGAAATTCCTGCCGCCGCTAGCAGCGGGAGATGACCTGATTAAGCAGGAAATTGAACCCAAACAGCATTTTACACAGCCTCCGCCGCGTTATACGGAAGCCCGGCTGGTCAAAACGCTGGAAGAGCTGGGAATCGGGCGGCCAAGTACCTATGCCCCGACACTGGAAACAATCCAGAAGCGCGGCTACGTGGCCATCGAAGAGAAAAAATTCATGCCTACAGAGCTTGGAGAGCTGATTATCGAGCAGATGGAAACCTTTTTCCCGGAAATTCTGGATGTGGAATTTACGGCCCATATGGAAGGTGATCTTGACCATGTCGAAGAAGGCGCTGAAGACTGGGTAAAGGTACTGGCTGAGTTTTACCAGTCTTTTGAAAAACGGCTTGAGTTTGCTGAAGAAGAAATGAAAGAGATCGAGATTGAAGATGAGGTCTCTGATGAAATGTGTGAAAAGTGCGGCAAGCCGCTGGTATATAAGCTTGGGCGTTTTGGCAAGTTCCTGGCCTGCTCCGGATTCCCGGATTGCCGGAATACGAAGCCGATCGTGAAGGATATCGGGGTAAGCTGTCCAAAATGTCATGAGGGCAAGGTTGTGGAGCGGCGCAGTAAAAAGGGGCGTGTCTTCTACGGCTGTGACCAGTATCCAGGCTGTGACTTTGTATCCTGGGACAGACCTTCTGCCAAAGCCTGCCCGTCATGCGGATCATGGATGATTGAGAAACGCAACAAACAGGGGACTAAGCTGCAGTGCACCGCTTGCGATCACTCGGAAGAAGTACAGGACAACGAAGAATTAGCAGAATAATAGTAAGCAGGGGGAAACGGAATTGACAGAAACAGCTAAAGTTACAGTAATCGGTGCGGGCCTGGCCGGAAGCGAGGCTGCCTGGCAGATCGCTTCACAAGGTGTGCCGGTAAGATTATATGAAATGAGACCGGTAGTTAAGACACCTGCGCATCATACCGATCAATTTGCGGAACTGGTGTGCAGCAATTCGCTGCGGGCCAACGGGCTTGGCAATGCGGTAGGTGTACTAAAGGAAGAAATGCGCCGCCTGAATTCACTGGTGCTTGGTGCAGCCGACCGGCACGCTGTTCCCGCCGGCGGGGCACTCGCCGTTGACCGTGACGGATTCTCCGGAGAGATTACCTCAACACTGCATAATCATCCGCTTGTTGAAGTCATAAATGAAGAACTTACGCATATACCGGAGGATGGGATTGTTGTTATCGCCACAGGGCCTCTGACTTCTCCTTCCTTGTCTGCGGAAATCAAAGAGCTGCTCGGAGAAGAGTATTTCTACTTCTACGATGCTGCAGCACCGATTGTCGAGAAAGATACAATCGACATGAGCAAGGTGTATCTGGCCTCCCGATACGACAAGGGCGAAGCAGCATACCTGAACTGCCCGATGACGGAAGAGGAGTTTGACATCTTCTACGATGCGCTGATCACAGCCGAGACGGCAGCTCTTAAGGATTTTGAAAAAGAAATCTATTTTGAAGGCTGCATGCCGATTGAAATCATGATGAAGCGCGGCAAGCAGACAGCACTGTTCGGTCCGATGAAGCCCGTAGGGCTTGTCAATCCCCACACAGGCAAGCTGCCGTATGCAGTGGTCCAGCTGCGTCAGGATAACGCGGCAGGTACACTGTATAACCTGGTCGGATTCCAGACGCATCTGAAGTGGGGGGAGCAAAAGCGGGTGTTCTCGCTGATTCCCGGACTTGAGAACGCAGAGTATGTCCGTTACGGTGTAATGCACCGTAATACCTTTATTAATTCGCCTAAGCTTCTGCATCCTACGTATCAGATGAAAGGCAAGGAAAGACTCTTCTTTGCCGGCCAGATGACAGGTGTAGAGGGGTATGTGGAATCTGCAGCTTCCGGTATGATCGCCGGCATCAATGCTGCCAGAGCGGCCCTTGGCCAGGAAGGCCTGATTTTCCCTGCAGACAGTGTGCTTGGCAGTATGCCTGCTTACATTACCTCTGCAGATCCGGAGCATTTCCAGCCGATGAACGCCAACTTCGGGCTGCTGCCGAAGCTGGAGAAGAAGATCCGCAACAAAAAGGAAAAAAATGAACTGCTTGCGTACCGTGCGCTTGACAGTCTTGCGGCATTCGCAGCCGAAACCAAGCTTCCTTATAAAGAGCCTGAAAAGGCGGAAATTGCGGAAGAAACAGACCCCTCTTAGGAGGGGCGAGTTTTGCCGAGGCGGATGCAAAGATGCGATCCTAACAAAACTTAGGTTTATGCTTTCGAAGCGAGTTTTGCCGAAGTGGATTCAACGATGCGATCCTAACAAAACTTTTAGGAGGTTGCCAAACATGTTACCCAGCTTTCATGCGACTACCATTTGTGCGGTGAGGCATAACGGTCATGCGGCGATAGCCGGCGATGGCCAGGTTACATTCGGAGAGAGTGTCATAATGAAGACGACGGCCAAAAAGGTCCGCCGTTTATATAGAGGGCAGGTTATTGCCGGTTTTGCCGGTTCAGTAGCCGATGCCATCACCTTGTTCGAGAAATTTGAGGGCAAGCTGGAGGAACATCATGGCAATCTGCAGCGGTCTGCGGTGGAGCTGGCCAAGGATTGGCGGCAGGACCGCATCCTGCGCAAGCTGGAGGCCCTGATGATTGTTATGGACAAAGAGGGAATGCTGCTGATTTCCGGTAACGGTGAAATTATCGAACCGGATGATGACGTGCTGGCCATCGGCTCGGGAGGCAACTTTGCCCTTGCTGCAGGGCGGGCCCTGAAACGCAATGCTCCTGATATGGGAGCTGCGGGGATTGCCAGAGAAGCGCTTCAAATTGCCTCCGAGATTTGTGTATATACGAACTCCAATATTATTGTAGAACAACTATAGGCACGGTGCCGCTAAATCGAGGGAGGAAGTTACCATGGCGAATCAATCACTTACACCCCGTCAAATTGTAGCAGAGCTAGATAAATATATCGTAGGCCAGAAGCAGGCCAAAAAATCTGTGGCAGTCGCGCTGCGCAACCGTTACCGCCGCAGTCTGCTGGCTGAAGAACTCCGGGATGAGGTCGTACCGAAGAATATCCTGATGATTGGTCCGACCGGTGTCGGTAAAACCGAAATTGCCCGCCGTTTGGCTAAGCTGGTGAACGCACCGTTCATTAAGGTGGAGGCGACTAAGTTTACCGAGGTTGGTTATGTGGGCCGTGATGTAGAGTCCATGGTCCGTGATTTGGTGGAGACCGCGATCCGCATGGTGAAGCTGGAGCGTACCGAAAAAGTGAAAGACCGTGCCGAGGAGCTGGCTAACGAACGCATTGTTTCGATACTTGTACCTTCTTCCTCCAAAAACAAGTCCCAGCGCAACCCGTTTGAAATGCTGTTCGGCAACAACAATGCCAGTGCTGAAGATCACAAAGAGGAACCTGAGGACGGTTCGCTGAGTGAACGCCGCCGCGGTGTCAAGTTCAAGCTGCTGGCAGGCCAGCTGGAGGATGATATTATCGAGGTGGATGTGGAAGATACGGCACCTACAATGCTTGATATGTTCGCCGGTCAGGGCAATGATCAGATGGGCATGAATATGCAGGAAATGTTCGGCAGCTTTTTACCCAAGAAGACCAAGAAGCGCAAGCTCCCGATCCGCGAGGCCCGCAAGGTGCTGATCCAGGATGAAGCGGCCAAGCTGATCGATATGGATGATGTGATCCAGGAATCGATTGCCAGGGCAGAGCAGTCCGGAATTATTTTTATCGATGAAATAGATAAGGTTGCCAGCCAGGGCAAGGGCTCAGGTCCGGATGTGTCCCGTGAAGGCGTGCAGCGTGATATCCTGCCGATCGTAGAAGGCTCCACGGTGATGACCAAATACGGCCCTGTGAAAACGGATTATGTGCTATTTGTGGCCGCAGGCGCCTTCCATATTGCCAAGCCTTCCGATCTCATTCCTGAGCTTCAGGGGCGTTTCCCGATCCGTGTAGAGCTGAGCAGTCTGACGCTTGAGGACTTTGTCTCTATTCTGACTGAACCAGAGAACGCTCTGACAAAGCAGTATGTCAATCTGCTGAAAACTGAGGATATTGAAGTCCAGTTCCAGCCTGAAGCGATCCAGGAAATCGCCAGAATCGCGGCTTCCGTAAATCAGAACATGGAGAACATTGGTGCCCGCCGGCTGCATACGATTCTGGAAAAGCTCCTTGAGGATCTTTCTTTTGAAGCCCCGGAGCTAACGCTGGACACTATGGTCATCACCCCGGAATATGTGCGGGAGAAGCTGTCGGGAATTGCGCAGGACCGCGACTTAAGTCAATATATTCTTTAATGCGACAAGGTTTAAAATACTACGAAATTAGGTATTTTGAATTAGTGACATATGAGTTTTATACGTAAAAGACGTAAAATTATGTAATACGGTGCTAAATAGAAGAAAAATATGTAAATAAAAAGGTAATAAATTGAAAATTAATGCTTAAAGCCCCCTCTTTTCTGAAAAGATAGGGCTTATTTCTTATTGTAATAATATACAAATTCTAAGAAAATCATATTATATGAAATTACAATTTGATATTTGTAACGACAGTTTACGAGCAAGTTGGGGAGAAAAAGCAAGAATTTTAGCATTTTTTGTCGAAAAGAAGCAGGAATACGGCAAAAGTTGTGGAATTCTTTTCATTATGATAGGTTTGGAAGGGGGATATTTCCATGGGTTTGCTGAATAGTGTCAGTTTCCAACGATTACAGGGAGGCCTTGATGCTACCACCAGACGACAAAATGTTTTGGCCAACAATGTAGCAAATGTCGATACTCCCAATTTCAAGCGCTCTGATGTAGCTTTTGAGAGTCTGCTGAGACAGCAGGAGAGCGGAGCCAAATCTACGCTAAATGCCAAAAGAACGGATTCGCGTCACTTCCAGTTTGGAACAGGTTCGGCCGTTGTGCCGACTGCAGTTATCAGTACGGATGAAACGACGTCAATGAACAACAATGACAATAATGTCGATATGGACCGGGAAATGGCGCTGAGTGCGGAGAATCAGCTCAGACACAGCTCTTATGTGCAGCAGCTGAACAGTCAGATTTCGATGATGCGTACAGTAATTGAAGGGAGGTAATGATTGGTGAATTTTGGCGCTAGTTTTGGAATAAGCGCTTCAGCATTGACGGCTCAGCGGCTGCGGATGGATGTGATTTCTTCCAATATTGCCAATGCGGAGACCACAAGAGCCTCCGTCGTCGATGGGAAAGCGGTACCTTACCGCCGCAAGCTGGTAGTGCTGGAGACAGCTGACAATAATAGTTTCTCCAATATATTGAATTCCAAACTGAATGGTAGCAGCGAAGGAGTCAAGGTGCAGTCGATTATTGAGGATTCTTCACCTATGAAGCCGGTATATAATCCTACTCATCCGGATGCTGATGCGGAAGGTTATGTGTATATGCCTAATGTGGATATCACAAAAGAAATGGTCGATATGCTGTCCGCGTCCCGGTCTTATGAGGCCAACGTAACAATGCTGAACGCATCCAAGGCCATGGTAACCAAAGCGCTTGAAATCGGGCGTTAATCTGCAAAGCAATTTTAGGAGGGTTACAAATGATACAAAATATTAATATTGGAACTCAAGCTGTACAGCCGCTTGCTATGAAGACTGCAACTGCAGAAACTTCTGCCGTTACCGGATCCAAGCAAAGCTTCGGCTCTTATCTTGAAGATGCCTTGAATCAGGTGGCGGAACAGGAACAGCAGGCTAAGGATATGAGCAATAAGTTTATTTTGGGAGAAGTTAATGTAGATGAGGCTATGATTTCATCCCAACAGGCATTGCTGAGTTTGCAGCTGACTACACAAGTCCGGAACAAAGTGATTGAAGCCTATCAGGAAATTATGAGAACTCAGATCTAAATAATCCTAGCTAAGTTTCGGATGGGGTGACACTGTGAATGAAAGATTGGCCCAGTACAGGGAGAAGCTCACCCTATATTGGAACAGATTCAGCGGTAAACAGAAGATTTTATTCTTCTCTACCCTGTTTATCATTATTCTAATAATCGTAGTTTTGACTATGCAGCTATCTAAAACAGAGTATGAAGTCGCTTTTCAGGATTTGGACAGTACAGATTCTGCAGGCGTAATGACTTATCTCGATTCAGCCGGTATTCCTTACCGTTTAAGTGCAGATGGAAGAAGCATTTCGGTTCCAAGCACTGATGCAGCCCGGATTAAGGTGGACATCGGTTCACAGGGGATTGTTCAGGAAGGGTCGATCGGGTATAAAGTTTTTGATGAATCATCATCAATGATTGGTACAACAGACAGTGAGTTTAATGTTAAGTATAACAACGCTTTGAATGGTGAAGTAGAACAGCTGATGAGCAGGATGCAGGGGATTAAAGATGCCAAAGTGCTGATTAATCTTCCAAAAGAAACGGTGTTTGCCGCACAGGAAAACCAGGAGCAGGCGTCCGCTTCCGTAGTGCTAACCTTCGATCCGGGATTCAGGCCATCCCAGGATAATATTGACGGATATTTCAATCTTGTAAAGACGGCAGTGCCGAATCTTCCCATTGAGAACATTACGATTGCCAACGACGAAGTCGAGCTGATGCCGACTGCCAAGGGCGGACAAGCCGGTGTATCCAGCCAGGTTGAAGAGAACTTCGCACTCAAGAAAAAATTCGAGGACGAAGTCAAGAAAAATGTGAAGCAGTTCCTGAGTACACTCACAGGCCCGGATAAAGTCGATGTTCTGGTATTCTCCCAGCTTAATTTTGATAAGGAGAACCGCACAGAGGATCTTGTTTTGCCGGTCGATACTGAGAATATGAGAGGAATTGAGATCAGTTCACAGATTATCAGCAACACTTATTCGGGACAGGGAAATACTACCGGAGGCGTTGCGGGTACAGGATCTGAAGATGTGTCGGGTTATCCTTCGGGTACTGAGACGGGAACTTCTACTTCTGAGGAGTCTTCGGAGACAAGAAATTTCGAAGTGAACCGGATTACGAAGGATATCATTGCGAGCCCATATACTGTTAAAGATTTAACCATTAATGTTGCAGTTGAACCACCTGCAGGCCAAACAATTTTGGATGAAGCCACTTCAGATGCGATTGAGAACATTCTGGTCAACATTGTACGGGCATCACTTGCAGATTCAGGTACCACTTATACAGACGCTGATTTAACCAAAAAAGTTTCGGTATACTCGCAGCAGTTCGGAGATACAGCAACAGAAACCGCTGCAGGATGGCTTGCGACATGGATGATTTGGGCCATTGCTGCAGGAGCGCTGCTGGTCGGTGCGGGTGCAGGATTCTTCATTTACCGGAGCCGCAAGAACAGACAAGAAGAAGAGGAAGCGGAAGAAGACATTCCGCTGCAGGTTCCTACCGAGTTCCCGTCTATTAACTTGGAGAGCGTGACGAATGAAAGTCAGGTTCGCAAGCAACTGGAAAGTCTGGCCAAAAAGAAACCGGACGAATTCGTAAACCTGCTGCGCACATGGCTGTCTGACGAACAGAGGTGAACTAATGGCAAAGGCTAGCCAGCAGGGTCTCAGCGGCCGCCAAAAGGCGGCGATCCTGCTTATCACACTAGGGCCCGAGGTATCGGCACAAATATTCAAGCATTTAAGAGACGAGGAAATTGAACAGCTGACTCTGGAGATTGCCAATGTCCGCAAGGTGGACAGCCTGGAGAAAGAATCAATCATGTCAGAATTTCACCAGATCTGTCTCGCCCAGGAATACATCTCTCAAGGCGGTATCAACTATGCCAAGGAGATTCTGGAAAAGGCGCTGGGCTCTTCCAAGGCGCTGGAGGTTATCAACCGGCTGACAGCAACGCTTCAGGTCAGACCATTTGATTTTGCCCGTAAGGCTGATCCGAACCAGATTCTGAACTTTATCCAGAACGAAAATGTTCAGACGATCGCACTTGTATTGTCTTATCTGCAGTTCGAACAGGCTGCATCCATACTCTCCTCATTGCCGCAGGAAAAACAGGCTGAGGTAGCCAGAAGAATAGCAATCATGGACAGTACCTCCCCTGAGGTAGTGACACAAATAGAACGCGTGCTGGAGCAGAAGCTTTCCGCTACGGTAACGCAGGATTATACGAATGCAGGCGGTATCGAATCTATTGTTCAAATCCTGAACGGCGTAGACCGCGGGACAGAACGTACCATTCTGGACTCCCTGGAAATTCAGGATCCGGAGCTGGCCGAAGAAATCAAGAAACGCATGTTTGTATTTGAAGATATCGTCAATGTTGACAACCGGTCCATTCAGCGGATCATCAAAGATATCGACAATGCCGACCTGCAGCTTGCACTCAAGGTGGCCAGTGAGGAAGTGCGGGATGTTATTTTCCGCAACATGTCCAAGCGTATGGCTGAGACCTTCCGCGAGGAAATGGAATATATGGGTCCGGTGCGGCTGCGTGACGTCGAGGAAGCCCAGACGCGCATCGTAGGCACGATACGCAGACTTGAAGAGTCAGGTGAAATTATCATCGCCCGTGGCGGAGGAGATGACATTATTGTCTAAGCTGATTAAACACTCTCAATATGTTCCGGTAGACGTGCTCAAACGGCTGGAACAGGCTAGACAGCATGCCGGATTGGCCGAGGAGCCTGCTGAGGAAGCGGTTGCTGGAGAGGTGCACTACCATGATCCGGCGCGTGAAGAGGCCGAGCAGGCCCGCAAGCAAATGCTTAAGGACGCCCAGGCGTTCGCTGAAGAGCAGGTGAGGAATGCATCGCTGGAAGCTGAGAAGATTGTGGAATCGGCAAAGACAGAGGCTGAAGAGTGGTGGCGGCAGCGGAGAGAGCAGGATGAGCACCTGGCTGAGGCTGTCAAAGCTGAGGCGTACCAGACAGGTTATCAGGAGGGTCTGTCTCAGGCCGAACATGATATGGAGCGTAAGCTGGCCGAAATGATGCAAGAAGCCCGTAATGTACTGCAGGAAGCCTACCGGTCAAGAGATGTGATCATTCAGGAGGCTGAACCCTTTCTGGTAGAGCTGAGCTGCAGCATTGCCGAGAAAATAGTCGAAAAACAGCTGACGGTGGAACCGCAGTTTGCCATGGATCTTATTACCCGGAATCTGGCGCGCAAACGTGAGCAGGGGCTGATCTCATTATGCGTGTCGCCTGCACAGTTTGCCTTTGTGAATGCAGCAAGGGAGGAATTGGCCCTGGCTGTTGATTCCCAGGCTGAACTTCAGATTCTGCCCGATTCTACAGTTAAAGATCACGGCTGTGTCATCCGGTCCTCCTTCGGCAGTATTGATGCACGGATCGATACCCAGCTGGCTGAAATTAAGAAAGAGCTGGTAAGGGTTGCACTGGATACCGAGGAACACAGAAATGAGGAAGACCATGCTTGACATCGGAAAATATAAAGAGCAGCTGCGCAGTTTCGATCCTGTCCGGATTAACGGAAAGGTTACCCAGGTCATTGGACTGATGGTTGAATCCGAAGGTCCGGACGCCAGCATCGGTGATGTGTGTTATATTTATCCGACTAAAGGCAGCAAACCATTACAGGCAGAGGTTGTAGGTTTCCGCGATAACAAGGTGCTGCTGATGCCTCTTGGCGAGCTGCAGGCCATTGGCCCCGGTTGTGACGTTGTAGGCACCGGCAAACCGCTCAGTGTTCAAGTAGGATCTGAGCTTCTAGGCAAGGTGCTGGACGGGCTGGGTCAGCCGCTTGACGGTTCTCTTATTCCGGCAAGAATGCCTCACAGCTCCACCTTCAACATTCCGTCCAATCCGCTCAACCGTCCGCGGGTGCATGAGCCGATCAGCATTGGAGTCCGGGCAATAGACGGGCTGCTGACCATTGGCAAGGGACAGCGGGTGGGGATCTTTGCAGGCTCGGGTGTCGGTAAGAGTACGCTGATGGGCATGATTGCCCGCAATACTTCAGCTGATGTGAATGTGATTGCGCTGATCGGTGAACGGGGCAGAGAGGTACTGGACTTTATCGAGCGGGATCTGGGGCCGGAGGGGCTCCAGCGTTCAGTGGTAGTGGTGGCGACATCCGACCAGCCTGCGCTTATCCGGATAAAGGGTGCACTTATAGCGACTACAATTGCTGAATATTTCCGGGACCGCGGACTGAACGTCATGCTGATGATGGACTCTGTCACCCGATATGCGATGGCACAGCGCGAGGTTGGCCTGGCTGTAGGCGAGCCGCCTGCAATGAGAGGGTATACCCCGTCAGTTTTTGCAAGTCTGCCTAAGCTGCTGGAACGGGCCGGTACAGGGCCTACAGGCTCCATTACCGCTTTTTATACAGTGCTGGTAGACGGTGATGATATGAATGAGCCGATTGCAGATGCTGTCCGCGGGATTCTGGACGGCCATATCGTGCTTAACCGGAATATTGCCAACAAGGGCCATTTTCCCGCCATTGATGTACTGGCCAGCATCAGCCGGGTAATGAAGGATATAGCCCCTGAAGACCAGATTGCAGCAGCGGAAAATGTAAAACGGCTTATGGCAGTCTACAAAGACTCGGAGGATTTAATTAATATCGGGGCCTATCAGGTTGGCTCTAACGCCCAAATTGACGAATCGATGCGCTTTATCGACAGCATTTGGGATTTCACCAAACAAAGGGTGAACGAAAAGGTCACGCTGGCTGAAGTTCAACAATCTTTAATTTCACAGTTCTCAAGGAGTTGATAGGCAATGAGATTCCATTATACTTTCCAAAAAGTTGTGGACTTGAAAGCAAACGAAAAAACACAGGCAGAGTGGATGCTTTCAAGCGCGCTCGGAGAACTGCAGGCCCAGGAAAAAAGCTTGGATGAATTGCTGGTTCAGCGCAGTACACTGATGTTGTCTCTGCAAAATGCAGCGGAGAACAAAACACCGATGTCCAAAATAATTGAAATGCAGCAATATGTTGACTACCTGGATAAATGTATTGCCCGCAAGCATTCGGATATTAACAAGGCACATGTGGAAGTTCAACACAAGCAGGACAACCTCAATACCAAAATGCTCGACGAGAAGGTATGGCTGAAGGCGAGAGACAAAGCAAAAAACATTTTTCAGCAGGATATGATTTTACGGGAACAAAACGAACTGGATGAGATGGCTACCGTCCGCTTCGCGATGAAATCCCTCTAACCCGGGAGGTTTCCGCTAGTGGCTAATAATGAAATGGAACTGGAAAATGAGGAGTCGGCAGGTAAATTTGAGCGGTTTTTGTTTCTGATGATCCCGATCATATTCACTCTGGTGCTGCTTGGAGTACTGTTGACCCTTTTTAATATGGACATCCGCAATAATGTACTTGAAATTGCTGACAAGATTCCTGTAGTAAGAAATATCGTTCCTGATCCTCCTGTAGACCCTAATGAGGCTGCAGAGACTGATCCGGGGACTCAGAGTGAAGAACAGGCTGAAAGCTCGGATGCAACCATCAAGGAGCTGAAAGCCCAGCTTGCCCAGCAGGCTGAACAGCTGAAGCAGGCAGCTGAAGAAAAGACTGCCCAGGATACACAGGTTCAGGCGCTTCAAAAGCAGATTGAGGATATGAAAGTGGAAGCCGAGGCTGCAGAAGCAGCAACCGCAGAAGAAACCGTAGATCCTTACCAGCAAAAGATCACTGATCTGGCTAAACTGTATGCCGGTATGAAGGCTTCGAAAGCTGCCCCTATAATGGAGAATTTGACTACGGAAGAACAGGTGCAGGTGTTCAATGCCATGAATAATGCCAGCAAAACAGCCATTCTGGAAAAAATGGATCCGGAAAAAGCTGCTGAAGTTACAATAAAGCTAAAGGAAACGACCAATTCAACCGATATGGCTATTGCAGCCCTTCAATCCAGACTGAAGCAGAATGACACTGCTGCTCCGGTGACAACAGCCGCCAATCTGGATCAGGAGAAGCTCAGCCAGACTTTTACCAGTATGCCGGCGTCAGAGGCAGGAGCATTACTTGGATCGATGTACAGTATCAGTCCGGATAAAGTCATAACAGTTTTGAAATCGGTAAGTGACGGCGTGCGCTCTTCTATTCTGGGTGAAATGACCAAAAACGACAGCGCCCAGGCCGCAAAAATTGTAAACCGCCTGATGGGCGGGCAATAACAAATGAAGGGAGGTGAAAGAAAATGAGTTTGGTTTTACAATCATTCACGGGAAGCGCAATGCCGGCAACCGGAGGAACGACAACTGCTTCAGTTAGCGGGACGGCAGCGACAGGGGGAAGCGGGGCGGCCATGCCTTTTGCCCAGACCCTTGTTCAAAGTATGGAAGGTACATCAGCCATAGGTACAGAAACGCCGGTGTTCGGTAACCTTGCTTCATTGCTTCAAGGACTCTTGAACGCTGTGCAGCCTGCCGGCGAAGAGACTACGCAGAGTGATGCTGCAGCAGGTGCAAATCTTTTAAATGAGCTTGTAAAGGATCTTGAGAAGCTTGATGAAACCATAAGCAGTGACCCGGCACTTCTGGAGGCACTGCAAGGCTGGATACTACAGGTCACAGCGCTTCTCACAGGCAATGAAGCCAACAGTACTGCAGCAGACACGTCAGGCGATTCAGACAGCAAAGCAGCGCCTGCTGCAGCCTTGTCTCCGCTGGCCCAGAATCCGGAGACCCTCCGCTTTGCCGTTCAGGACGAGCTTAACAGTCTTGTAACCCTGATTCAGCAGTCTTCAGCCGAAGGCAAGGAAGAGACTGCGGCAAAAGGAATGGCTCTGCTGAACAGCTTCTCGGCAATTGTGGCGGAGAATACAGTTCCGGAGAACAAAGCTAAAAAAACCGGATCGGTCACAGGAGAAGCGCCCGCAGTATCCCTAAAGCAGCCTGAAACTACCGGAAACGGCGAAACCGGAAATAAGGACAGAAATGCTATGGCGATGAACAGCCGCGTTATAGATGCTGCTGCAGCAAACAGTCCTGAGACCGGAAACGCTGGATCAGCTCCGTCCAAAGCTGAGAATGCGGGTGCTGAGAAGGCCAACATGGTAAATGCAAAAACGGGATTAACTGCCCCGGATTCCGTTCCGGTAGAGGAAACGGCGGCTGAAGCCGGTACTGTTTCTGAACAGCATGAGATTGTGACAGCAGGTCAATTGTCCTTAAGAGCAGGTGTAACAGCTCCGCTTAAGACAGAAGCACCGCAGGTGCCGGTTCACCAGTTCGCACAGGAAATGGATACCTTCATTACAGGCAAGCTGGAAATCGTCAGAAAAGGCGGTGTGGCTGAAGCTACAATCACTTTGTTCCCGGAGAACCTTGGACAGGTGGACGTCAAAATTACCATGCAGAACGGTAACCTTGTAGCCCAGTTCATGACAGAGCACTCCGGAGCCAAGGATATGCTGGAACAGCAGATGAATCAGCTTCGTGCAGCACTGCAGTCCCAGGGGCTTCAGGTCGAACGCCTGGAAGTATCCCAGAGTAATCCCTCGAATCCATCCCAGTGGGGCGGACAGCAGGGCCAGGGAACGCCTAACGGGGGCGGACAGCAAGGCAGACGTTCCAAAGAACGCAGCGAAGACAACGGGGATGCACTCCTGGCTGCAGAATTGAATGGAGAATGGAAAGACTGGGTAGCTGAAAATAAAGTAATAGATAGCAATCTTAATGGAAGATTCTCGGCACAAGCGTAGCTTAAATAGAAGTGAGGTGAGCAAATGGCAACAACTACGAATCTGATCTCAGGCAGTGACCAGTGGAACTATGTCTCAAATACAGGCACGGCCAAAAGTACCGGCAGCTCGACACTGGGCAAGGATCAGTTCCTCAAGATACTGATTACACAGCTGCAGAATCAGGACCCGATGCAGCCGATGGAAGATAAGGAATTCATCGCCCAGATGGCCCAGTTCACATCTGTAGAGCAGCTGATGAACATCTCTACACAGCTGACGGCTATGAACCAGTCGCTTGGTTCGGTATCAGGTCTGATCGGCAAGGATATCACCTGGACTGATCCTAAGACGGAGCTGTCCAAATCCGGAAATGTGGAATCGATCGTGGTCAGCAGCGGCATTCAATATGCGGTGGTAGGCAGTGAAAGAGTTGCGTTGACAGATATTACTCAAATCCAGAATGCTGCTCCTGAAGTGAATACTGTAAGTGACAGCAATCCTTCAGAGAACAGCGGGGAGAGCGGGGCGAAGGCATGAGCGAGCGGCTGACCATAGGCCAAATGTATCCCGCAAGTGTACATCCGCAGGCCCTGCAAAGATCTCAGGCTTCGAAGAACACCAACGCTGCAGAGGCATCCTTCGAGAGCATTCTGCAGAAAAACATGCTGAAATTCAGCAATCATGCCGCCAAACGGCTGGAGCAGCGGGGGATTGAGCTTGGCAGCCGGCAGCTGGACCAGATTTCGTCTGCAGTGGACAAGGCCGCAGCCAAAGGCAGCAAAGAGTCCCTGATACTAATGAAAGACATGGCGTTCATTGTCAGTGTGCCGAACCGTACCGTTGTAACAGCGATGGATGGTAATTCGATGAAAGACAATGTGTTCACGCAAATTGACAGTGCAGTTATTATTTCTTAACCGGCCGGTCCTGACTGGAGAGCCGGAGTGGCCGCCGACCGACTGACGCGGCCCAAGCTTGATATTGATTCTATTATAAATTAAGAGTCCAAGACTCTATATTCCGGGAGGATTTTATTCATGTTGAGATCTATGTATTCAGGCGTTTCAGGTATGCGCGGCTTTCAAACCAAGCTGGATGTCATCGGTAATAATATTGCGAATGTGAATACCATCGGCTTCAAATCAAGCCGTGTAATGTTCAAGGATATTATGAGCCAAACGGTATCCGGTGTTTCCGCTCCGGTTGACGGGGGCCAGGGCGGTGTGAATGCCAAGCAGATCGGGCTGGGCGTAAGTATCGGATCGGTAGATACCCTCCATCTGGCAGGCAGTGCCATGACTACCAATAATCCGACAGACCTGCGTATCGATGGGGATGGATTCTTCCTGGTCAGCCTCACTGAAGATCAGGAGACACCGTTCCTGACCCGTGCCGGAGACTTTCATGTGGATTCTAACCGGAATCTGGTGACCTCGGACGGTCTTCACGTGCTCAGCTCGGATGGAGAAGCTATCCAATTGGGGGAGGACACTACCGCATTCTCCATTTCGAGTGACGGTACGATTCTGCAGACGCTGGCAGACGGAACTATCAATACAGATTTGATAGTCGGTGTGGCCAAGGTTAGTAATCCCCAGGGGCTGGAAAAGGTTGGCGGCAATATTTACCGGATGACCCTGAATGCCAATGCTGAGGGTGAACTGGTACCGACCACAGCCAATAATGCTGAAGACGGTACAGGTTCTATCGTGGCAGGACAGCTGGAAATGTCCAACGTGGATCTGACAGGCGAGTTTACGGAAATGATCGTGACCCAGCGCGGATTCCAGGCGAACTCACGTATTATTACGACCTCTGATGAAGTGCTGCAGGAAGTGGTTAACCTCAAGCGTTAATTTTTGCACAATAATCTTAAACTTGCTGTATAATATTAACGTTTGCCTAAAAGGCACGCTGATCAGGTCATGGGGGAGTATTCCTCCCCCTATTTTTTGTTAGGAGGCCGGTTATGATTTCGGTAACACGTTTGAACGGGGCGCCCATGTGGCTGAATGCCCTGCTGGTAGAAATGGTAGAGGAAAGTCCGGATACCTACGTAACACTCGTAACAGGAAAAAGACTCATTGTGCTTGAAAAGGCTGATGAAGTCATCGCAAAAATCCGGGATTATAACAGGGACATAGGCACATATGCTGCCACCATTAAAGTCCAATCAATGGAGGAGCTTTCATGAAAAAGATGCTGCCATGGCTCATCACGATTTTACTCGCGGTTACACTGATCGTAGTTGCCGCATTTTTATTGATGGACAAAATATTTCCGAGTGAAACAAATGATGTCACCGCTGCTGTACAGAATGTGGAAGCCAAGCACCTCAGCGCGGATGAGATCGTTGAATTGACTGCGGAAATCACCGACATCAAAACTAATCTTGCCGACCCCGATTATATCGTTTTAATAAATTTCGCTTTCCAGCTGGACAGTGCAACGGCTAAGGAAGATTTCGAGAAGATCAAGGCTATCAAAATCAAGCCGCTGATTATTAAGGTGCTGGCCGACACCAAACCGGAGGAGCTTAACGGAGCTAACGGAAAAGACCAGCTTAGCAGCAGGCTTGTGAATATGATCAATAAGACTTTGACCGAAGGCAAACTGACCCAGATTGAAGTGACCAACTTCATTTTGACTACAATTTAAACTTGGCGGGTTCATTCTTTAATGGGGGTGATTGAATGGTTGATGTACTATCACAAAATGAAATTGATGCACTGCTTGCCGCGCTTTCTTCCGGTGAAATGGATGCCGATGAACTGAAAAAAGAAGAAACGCAGAAAAAAATCCGCTCTTATGATTTCAAACGGGCAGTGCGTTTCTCCAAAGATCATATCCGGAGCCTGACGCGGATTCATGATAATTTTGCCCGCTATCTTACAACGTACTTTTCGGCTCAGCTGCGCACCTTTGTGCAAATCAATGTCGTTCAAGTAGAGCAGCTCCCATATGATGAGTTTATCCGCTCCATTCCGAAGATGACGATTTTAAATATTTTCGAAGCTGAGCCGCTGGAAGGCCGGATGGTTATGGAGGTACACCCTAACATTGCCTTCGCCATGCTGGACAGGCTGCTCGGAGGATTCGGATCTGCCCCGGCCAAAATCAGTGCCTTGACCGAGATCGAGACAACGATTATGGAGAGGATCTTCAGCAGATGCTTTGAGAGTCTGCAGGAAGCGTGGAAGACGGTGCTGGACATCCAGCCCCGCATGGAAGCGCTGGAGACCAATCCGCAATTCATGCAGATCGTCTCACCGAATGAGACGATTGCCTTGATTTCACTTAGTACGAAGATAGGCGACACTACAGGGATGATTAACCTGTGTATACCGCACGTTGTCCTGGAGCCCATCATGTCAAGGTTATCCGTACACCAATGGTTTGTTTCCGAGAAAAAGGTGCGGGACGAAGTTGAACTGGAGGCCATCAGGTCGAGAGTACACAAAGCCCAGCTGCCGATTGTAGCGGAACTCGGTGAATCCAGATTATCGATTTCTGAATTTCTTGGCCTCAGCGTCGGCGATGTAATCTCATTAAATAAGACAGTGGAGGCTGGTTTGTCAATCAAGGTAGGGGACAAGCTCAAATTCATTGGAAGCCCGGGGATGGTCAAAGATCGTGTAGCTGTGCAAATAGACGAGATTGTCAGTGAAGGAGTTGAAGAATTTGACGAGTAAAGATTATTTATCCCAGGAAGAAATCGATGCTCTTCTCAGACAATCTGCGGAAGGCGCCTCTGCGCCGCAGGTAAAGTCGGTAAATGATTTCTTGACGCCGTTTGAGCAGGACGCCTTGGGCGAAATCGGAAATATTACCTTTGGCAGTGCAGCGACTGCACTGTCCACTTTGCTGGGCAAAAAGGTTGATATAACTACACCGGAAGTGTCTATCATCACCCGCAGTGAGTTCGAGGAAGCTTTTCCAAAACCGCATGTCGCTGTTCATGTCCAGTATGTAGACGGCTTTCAGGGCATCAACTCCCTTGTAATCAAGATCAGGGATGCCCAGGTCATTGCCGATCTGATGCTTGGCGGTGAAGGGGAGCCGAAAGATGAAGAGCTGAATGAAATCCATATCAGTGCCGTGCAGGAAGCCATGAATCAAATGATGGGCTCATCGGCGACCTCCATGTCTACCATTTTTAACCGGTTTGTCAACATCTCTCCTCCAGGAATCGACATTTTGAATATGTCCAGCGGAGAAGGCGTAGGAAGCCTTCCGGAAGATGAGACACTGATTCAAATCTCCTTCCGGCTCAAAATCGGAGATCTGATTGATTCGACCATTATGCAGCTGCTGCCTGTTAAGTTCGCCAAAGACATGGTAACTATGCTTCTGGGCGACGTAGGACAAGGAGAGCAGGAAACAGCGGCTTCTGCCGTCGAGACCCCGCCGCCTGCAGCTCCGGAGCCTGCACCTGCACCGCCGTCAGCCCAGCAGCCCCCGCCGCCAGCGGCTGGAGGAGTACCGCCGCAGTATCCGCCGCAGGGAATGCCTCCATATCCGGGAATGCCTGAGGGCGGCTATTATTATCCTCCTGCAGGAATGCCTGCATATGGAATGCCCGGCATGCCCGGTATGCCGCCATATGGAATGCCGCCGCAATACGGAGTTCCGCCGCAGGGCATGCCTTATGCACAGGAACCGCCGCAGGCGCCGCCTCAGCCAAACCGCAACGTTAATGTACAGCCCGTACAATTCGCGAACCTTAACGCCGGGGCCTTCGGAAATATTGACGAAAATAATTTAAATTTATTGATGGACATACCACTGAGAGTAACCGTAGAATTAGGAAGGACCCAGAAGCAGATTAAAGATATTCTGGAGATGTCGCAAGGTTCAATTATCGAGCTGGACAAGCTGGCCGGTGAACCTGTAGACATCCTGGTTAACAACAAGCTCATAGCCAAAGGGGAAGTTGTAGTAATCGACGAAAACTTCGGCGTTCGTGTTACAGATATCGTCAGCCAGTGGGACCGAATTCAAAAATTACAATAAGCATACTTAGGGAGGATTTTTCAAAATGGCTAACCGAATTCTAATCGTGGACGATGCAGCATTTATGAGAATGATGATCCGTGACATCTTGTCGAAAAACGGATTTGAAGTAGTGGGGGAAGCTCAAGACGGAGCACAGGCCATTGAGAAGTTTAAGGAATTGCGTCCGGATCTGATCACGATGGATATAACTATGCCTGAGATGGACGGTATCGCCGCCTTGAAAGAGATCAAAAAAGTGGATGCCAATGCCAAAGTCATCATGTGTTCAGCCATGGGTCAGCAGGCTATGGTTATCGACGCTATTCAGGCGGGAGCCAAGGACTTTATTGTTAAGCCTTTCCAGGCAGACCGCGTTATCGAAGCTATCAACAAAACGCTGGGTGTATAGGAAACAGATATGCCAGGCAATTCCGAACCGCTAGGAAACAGTAACCCCCTGCTGAGCCTGCTCAACGTTATTTTTGTCCTTGCGGTGATTGTAATCCTAATTGTGCTGCTGATCCGTTTTCTAGGCCGCCGGAATCAGACCTTTATGAGCGGGCGTTCCATCCGTACGCTTGGAGCGCTTGGTCTTGGTCCTAACAAGTCGGTGCAGATTATAGAAATCGGCGGCAGCATTTATGTGATCGGGGTCGGTGAAAGTATAACTATCCTGGACAAAATTACAGATCCGGCTGAAGTGGCGCTTGTCGTTTCTTCCTTTGAAGATCAGGCGGCGGGACAAGGCGGCTTTCTGGTGCCGGTTCTGGACAAGATCAAGGCCAAAATGCGCGGAGAAGTTCCATCACAGGAAATTGAACTTAGTGAGTCTTCCTCTTTTTACGAGACACTTAAATCCAAGCTTGCGCTCGCACCTGAGCGAGAGGAGAAGCTGGAAGAGCTGCTCAAGGATGATGACACTAAGGATGAGTCGAGGGGCCTATGAAAAAAAAGCTGATTTTATCTTTTCTGCTGCTCGGCTTGTTCGGCATCCTGATTCTTCATCCGGTACATGCTGATCCTATTCCTAACATTAGCATTCAAGTAGGCGACAATGACGGTTCAACAGACGGGGGTACCAGCTCCATCTCGATTCTGCTTCTGGTGACAGTTCTGAGTGTGGCCCCGGCATTTTTAGTTCTTATGACCAGCTTTACCCGGATTGTTATCGTACTGGGTTTTGTCAGAACCTCGCTCGGTACGCAGCAGATGCCTCCGAATCAGGTGCTTGTAGGACTGGCGCTGTTTATGACTTTATTCATAATGACGCCTACCCTGTCCCAGGTGAATGAGACAGCTCTGCAGCCGTATATCGCAGGAACGCTTACCCAGTCCGAGGCGCTTGAGAAAGCAGCCGATCCCATGAAAGAGTTCATGTACAAGCAGACGAGCACCAAGGATCTCCTGCTGTTTATGAATTACTCGGGCAGCAATGCGACAGAGAAGCCGGCTACTTACAGCGATATTCCGCTTACGGTGATGGTTCCTGCTTTTGCAATAGGTGAAATGAAAAAAGCTTTTACAATGGGCTTTATGATTTTTATACCCTTTTTGATCATTGATATCGTTGTATCCAGTACCCTGATGGCCATGGGGATGATGATGCTTCCTCCGGTCATGATTTCTCTGCCTTTCAAAATAATGCTCTTCGTACTGGTAGACGGCTGGTACTTAGTTGTTCAATCGCTGCTATTAAGTTTTAATACCTGACGCTAAGAGGAGGCAGTAGGGATGAATGCGGATTTTATTGTCGGCCTGGCAGGCCAAGCCGTGTATTTGGTACTTGAAACGAGCGCTCCCATGCTGATTCTTGGCCTCGTGGTCGGACTGATAGTCAGTATATTCCAGGCTACCACGCAGATTCAGGAGCAGACCCTGGCGTTTGTTCCAAAAATCGTAGCCGTATTGTTGGCTTTGCTTCTGTTCGGGCCTTGGATCATTACGAAGCTCGTAGATTTCACCAGTCAAATTTTGGGCAGTCTCTACATGTATATCGGTTAAGCTGATGAATATGGAGACCATGCTGCAAAGTTTTCCCGTCTTTCTGTTGATTTTTTGTCGAATATCAGCGTTTTTTGTTGTTGTTCCTGTCTTTTCCTCTCAGAGCGTTCCGGCGCAATTCAAAATCGGCTTATCTTTTTTTGTAGCAATGGTAGTTTTTAGCTCTGGAGGGACAGGGATTAACGTTCCGCAGGATCTAACCTACATTTTGTTAATTATAAGAGAAGTATTGATCGGACTGCTGCTCGGTTTTATCAGTTATTTGATGTTTATGGCCATTCAGACCGCGGGCTCTTTAATTGATATTCAAATCGGTTTAGCCATTGCCAACGTCATTGATCCGATGACCGGTTCCTCAGCTCCGCTTATCGGTAACTTCAAGTACATGATTGCACTCACCCTGTTCATCATCATGAATGGCCATCATTATTTATTGAACGCCATTGTGTACAGCTACGATTGGGTGCCTATCAATAATGATTTATTTCTCAGAATGCTGGACGGGAGTTTGTCTGAGTTTCTCGTACGCAGCTTCGGGCAGTCTTTTATGCTGGCTTTTCAAATGTCGGCTCCCTTAGTCACTGCGCTGTTTCTGACAGATGTGGGTCTGGCCTTTCTAGCACGGACCGCCCCGCAATATAATGTGTTTGTCATCGGAGTTCCACTCAAAATTATAGTAGGTCTTGCGCTGTTGCTAATCCTGATGCCGAGTGTGGCTGTACTGTTTCAGAACCTCTTCGACATCATGTTTGAGTCCATGCAGAATCTGCTTGGCCTTATGGGGAAGAGTCCATAGGTGACTGTAAGGAGAAGTGTTATGCCTGAGACAAGACGTTATAAACTGGATCTCCAGTACTTCGGCGGCGATAAGACGGAAAAAGCCACCCCGAAGAAGCGGCAGGATGCCCGCAAAAAGGGTCAGGTGGCCAAAAGTGCGGAGATGTCCGGTGCTGTTGTATTATTGGCCGCACTGATCAGTTTATCCGTGTTCGGAAGTTTTATGAAGGACCGCTTTATGGCGCTGTACATGGATGTTTTTCAGAACCGGATGAGCATGGAGGTTACTCCCGAGAATGTGGCCAAAATGTTCAATGAATACGGCCTGCAAATTCTGATTCTGCTTGCCCCGATGCTGGCCATTACCTTCATACTTGCACTTGTTGTTAATTATGCTCAGGTAGGGTTTATGCTTAATGGCGAAGGTGTTACTCCAAAGTTCAGCAAGATGAACCCGATTAAAGGGTTTAAAAATATTTTCTCCATGCGTTCGTTTGTAGAATTTCTTAAATCGATCCTCAAGCTGCTGATTATAGCTTATCTTGTATATTCCACGCTTTGGGGTGAGAAGAACAGCTTTGCATCCTTATCCCATGTTAACGCAGAAGGGGTTTACCGTTTTGCTGCAGATATGACCATGAGTCTTGGCATTAAGATGGGGGTTGCCCTGTTCATTATGGCTATTCTTGATTATATGTATCAGAAATACGAGCACGAGAAAAGCCTGAAGATGTCCAAGCAGGACATCAAGGATGAGTACAAGAAGATGGAAGGCGACCCGATTATTAAAGGGAAGATCAGGGAAAGGCAGCGCAGGATGGCGATGCAGCGGATGATGCAGGATGTGCCGAAGGCGGATGTTGTCATCACGAACCCTACCCACTTTGCAGTTGCATTGAAATATGACGGTTCCCAAATGGAGGCTCCGCAAATTGTCGCTAAAGGCCAGGATTATGTTGCACTGCGCATAAGGGAGATGGCCAAGGAGCATGGAGTTGTAACTATTGAGAATAAGCCGCTGGCACGGGCGTTATTTCAAAGGGCAGAAATCGGAGACGTTGTTCCGGGTGATCTGTTCCAGGCAGTTGCCGAAGTGCTGGCCTATGTATACAAGCTTAAAGGCAAAAGGAAATAAGCCGGGGGAGGTTAAGGGCATTGAAAGCTAGAGATCTAACGGTTCTTTTGGGTGTTATAGGCATTGTGCTTATGATGATTCTGCCCATCCCGGCATGGCTTCTGGATTTACTGCTTATTGTTAATATTTCAATAGCACTTACAATTGTATTGGTTGCAATGAACACCAAAGATCCGCTGCAGTTTTCGATATTTCCTTCCTTGTTATTGATCACAACACTGTTCCGCCTAGCACTGAATATCTCAACTACCAAACTGATCCTAAAAGACGGTCATGCGGGTGAGGTTGTGGCGACGTTCGGCAGCTGGATTGCCGGGGGACAAATTGCGATCGGATTCATTGTCTTTCTGATCCTGGTCGTTGTGCAGTTTATCGTTATTACCAAAGGCTCGGAGCGTGTTGCCGAGGTAGGCGCCAGATTTACTCTGGATGCAATGCCCGGTAAACAGATGAGTATCGATGCTGACCTGAATGCAGGGATGATCAATGAGCAGCAGGCTCGGGAACGCCGGCGCAATGTTGAACGTGAAGCCGACTTCTTCGGGGCAATGGACGGTGCCAGTAAATTCGTCAAAGGGGATGCAATTGCCAGTATCATTATCCTCTTTATCAACCTGATCGGCGGTTTTATAATCGGAATCATGGTTCATGACATGGAGTTTGCAGAGGCCCTGTCGACTTATTCCGTCATGACCATTGGTGACGGACTCGTCAGCCAAATCCCTGCGCTGCTGATTTCAACGGCTGCAGGTCTGATCGTTACCCGGGCTGCATCTGAAGGGAATCTGGCAGAGGATTTGACAGCACAGCTGATGTCGTATCCGAAGCTTCTCTATATCGTCGCTGTAACGATTGCTTTTCTGGGCTTCTTTACACCGATTACAGTAATGTCGACGCTTCCGCTGGCTCTTTTGCTGGGATATGCCGCGTATTCAATGAGTCAAAAAGCGAACCGCCAGCAGATTGCCGAAGAACAGCTTGTTGAGGAGAAGCAGATCGAAGAAGTGCGCAGTCCGGAGAGCGTCATTAATCTGCTGACTGTAGATCCTATCGAATTTGAATTCGGATACGGGCTTATCCCTCTGGCCGATACAGGACAAGGAGGCGATTTGCTTGACCGGATTATTATGATCAGACGGCAATGTGCACTTGAAATGGGACTTGTCGTACCGGTAATTCGCATTCGCGACAATATTCAACTAAAACCGAATGAATATATCATAAAAATAAAAGGAAATGTCGTCGGCGGTGGTGAATTATTACTTAATCACTATCTTGCCATGAGTCCCGGGTATGATGACGAGTCGATTCATGGTATTGAAACGGTTGAACCCTCTTTCGGGTTGCCTGCACTCTGGATCGATGAATCGGTCAAGGAACGGGCAGAGCTGTCGGGTTATACCGTGGTTGATCCGCCTTCTGTCGTGGCAACACATTTGACAGAGCTGATTAAGCGTTACGGGCACGAGCTGCTTGGACGTCAGGAGACGAAACAGCTGGTCGACAATCTCCGCGAGAACTATCCGGTGCTTGTGGATGAACTTATCCCGTCAGTCCTTGCGGTAGGTGATATCCAGAAGGTGCTTGCCAAGCTGCTGCGGGAAAAAATTTCTGTACGCGATCTGGTGACCATCTTTGAGACTCTGGCTGATTACGGCACTTATACCAAAGACCCGGACATTCTGACCGAGTATGTACGCCAGTCGTTATCCAGACAGATTACCCAGCAATATTCCCAGACTGGTGAAACATTGCGCGTGATAACAGTAGGTCCTAATCTGGAGAAAAAAATATCCGAAAGTGTGCAGCAAACGGAGCAGGGCAGCTATCTGGCGCTGGATCCGGTATCCACGCAAACGGTGTATCAGCGGCTTACCGAGCAGATCAACCGCTTACTGCAGTCGGGCCAGCAGCCGATTGTGCTGACTTCTCCGACGATCCGCATGTACCTGCGGCAGGTCATAGAGCGCACGATGCAGGATATTCCGGTGCTGTCTTACAGTGAGCTGGAGCCAAATATTGAAATTCAAAGCGTTGGAGTGGTGAACTTATGAGAGTGAAGCGTTATGTGGTCGATACGATGCCTGACGCCATGCATTCCATTCGCAACGAGCTTGGTAGCGATGCTGTTATTCTGAGCACCAAGGAAGTCAAGGTCGGCGGATTTATGGGCATGTTCAAAAAAAAGAAAATAGAAGTGGTTGCTGCGGTTGAGGAAGTCCGGAAGCCGGCTGCTCCTGCAGCACCTCCGGCTCAGCCGCTAAGTGTACCGCGCAGTGCAGTTCCGCAGGCCTATCAAAAGGCGGTGACAGCATCGTCTCCTCCGGTCCAGGGTGCCAAAGAGCAGACGGATAACCGGACTTACGCTGAAGTAGCAGCAGCTATAGCTGAAGCTAACGGCGCCGCAGAGAACCGGAGCACTGTTGCCGTTCTGTCAGCACCTGAAGAAGTGAAGGAAGATACCGGTACTATAAGCCATGAACCGGATGCTGCTCCTGCTGCGTCTGTTAAGGAGAAGAGCGCTTCCTTGACTGCTCTTCACGAGAGTCTCGGGGCTGAACTCAGTCCTGCAGTTTCCTCGGCTCTGGAAAGCGATGTGCTCCGCGAGATCAGGGATATGAAGCACTGGATGGAGCGCATCGCCCGGTATTCGACAAGCGGTGCTGAATTGCCTGACAGGCTGGAACAGCTCAAAACGCGGTTAATTGAGCAGGAGACGGACGCGGTACTTGTCGATGAATGGATCAACAATGTGTTTGACCGCTGGAATGACGAAGGCCGTACGTGGAGCGAGGAACAATTTGGTGACAGGCTGCTGGAACAGGTAAATGACTTTCTGACCGGAAGAATAGCCGGAGGTATCGCCGCCGATACACGGATCGTGTATATCGCCGGACCTACAGGAGTCGGCAAGACGACAACCATTGCCAAGCTTGCTGCAGAACAGCTGTTCAAGCAGGGCCGGAAAGTCGGGTTGATCACTTCGGATACGTACAGAATATCGGCGGTAGAGCAGCTGCGCACTTATGCGGCAATCCTGAACATTCCATTAGAGGTAGTGCAGTCTCCCGGAGATCTGCAAAGAGCCATGTTCCGCCTGGAGAGCTGTGATCTGGTCCTCATGGATACAGCAGGCCGCAATTACCGCAACGAGATGCTTGTAGCCGAACTACAGAGCCTGCTTGCCAAGGAGCTGAAGAGCGAGACCTTCCTGGTACTGAGCATGACATCAAAGAGCAGAGACATGAAGACGATTGCCGAGCATTTCGGACGGTATCAGCTGGACAAAGTCATTTTTACAAAGCTGGACGAAACGGGAAGCTGCGGCCCGCTCTTTAATGTTCTGAATGACTTTCCTTTGCAGCTCTCCTATCTGGCGAACGGACAGAATGTGCCTGATGATCTGCTCATGGCCAGTAAAGAGCAGTTAACCGGAATGCTGCTGGGAACAGGAGGCGCATGATGGATCAGGCTCAATCCCTGAGACAGCTTGTCTCCGGGAAGGATAATAAGAAGATATCCGAATCCGGTGCGTCTGCCAGAATCATTACCGTATGCAGCGGAAAAGGCGGTGTCGGCAAATCGAATTTTACGCTTAACTTTGCTCTGGCGCTGAAGGCGATGGGCAAAAAGGTGCTTTTATTCGATGCTGATATCGGAATGGCGAATATAGATGTGCTTATGGGTGTGTCAGCTAAGTACAATCTGTATCATTTACTGAAAAGAGAGGCCGATATCAGCAAAATTATTCAGACAGGACCGGGCGACCTTCCTTTTATTGCAGGGGGCTCAGGAATGGACGAATTATTTTCCTTATCTGAATCGGATTTGAACTACTTTACGGCACAGATTGCACAAATCGCCGACACCATGGACTTTATCCTTTTCGATACAGGTGCAGGGCTTTCCAAAGAGACGATGAAATTTATAACGTCTGCAGATGACTGCCTGGTAGTAACAACACCTGAGCCTACCGCCATAACGGATGCTTACGCACTGATTAAGGTAGTCAATAACTCTCATCCCGATGTTTCTTTTAAACTCATCGTGAACCAGGCGGGGGATGAGAAGGAGGCCAGGGCTACCAGTGACAAAATCCGTATGGCAGCCAGCCGGTTTTTGCAGCTGGACATTTCTTTTCTGGGACATATAAGCAGTGACGCTCATGTAGTTCAGGCAGTAAAGAAACAGGTTCCATTCTCAGTGGCTTTTCCGAACAGTGCAGCAGCCAAAGACGTGCACCGGCTGGCGCTTAGCTATCTGGCCGTTGATTCGGCGGAAACAACCAGGGTACAGGGCATCAAGGGATTTATCAGCAAGTGGTTGAAGCGGAAACAGTAATTGTTCTGAATTAGAGGGCAGAGGTGGAAATGATATGGGACCATATAAAGTTTTGGTTGTGGATGATTCTGCATTTATGCGAAAAATCATTTCCGATTTAATTGAAAACGATCCTGAATTTCAGGTTACGGCTACGGCTGCAAACGGACGGGAAGCTGTTGAAAAGGTGAAGCAGCTGTCTCCTGATCTGGTGACCATGGACGTGGAGATGCCGGAAATGAACGGCCTGGAGGCCCTGAAAGTGATTATGGGCCAGCGTCCGCTCCCGGTCATTATGCTGTCCGGTATTAATGAAGAGGGTATGAAGGAAACGATTATGGCGCTGGAATCGGGAGCTTTCGATTTTATCCGCAAACCGTCGATTTCAAGCTCGCAGGATATTATTGCTGTAGGCGAATCACTCCGGGAACAGATGAAGGAAGCTATGCTGGCACGCCAGCAGCGTGAAGCGAGAGCTAATGCCTACACCCCCCCGGAGATGCCGCCGGCACCTCTTCCGGCACCTGCAGCCGATACCAGGTTACCCAAAGCAGCAAACACAAATAAGGAGCCTGATTTACGCATAAACAAGGCAGCGGACAAGCTTACACAGCTGTCCAAGGATATTGCCCACAAAGGGGCTGCCGCCAAGACAACTGCTAAACAGTCTGTGGACCTGAAAAGTTCCAAAAGCTCAAATAAGCCAGCTTCTGGTTTACTGAAGCCAGCTTCCCAGAGATTGAAAAGCCGTTCGCTGAATGAAGCCCGCCCGGCTGATCCGGATAACAAACCGGTGACTGGGGCTTTGGCAGGATCATTTATAGAACCTCCTGCGCCTGCCACGAACCGCAGTACTGCAGCCAAGGGACTCCGTAAGCTTGTGGCGTTAGGCTGTTCTACTGGCGGGCCCAGGGCACTCAAAGCATTCCTGGAAAATATACCGGCTGATTTCCCGGCGCCAATTGTTATTGTACAGCATATGCCGCCCAATTTTACCAAATCGCTTGCCCAGCGGCTTAACACCTTCAGTGCGCTTGAGGTTGCCGAAGCCGAGCATGGCATGATTCTGCGTCAGGGAGCAGCTTATATCGCTCCGGGTGGTCATCATGTCAAGGTGGTGCAGGCGGCCGGAGGGCAGTATGCGATTGAGCTGTCCAATGAAGAAGCCCGCAACGGACATCGTCCTTCCGTGGATACCCTGTTCGAATCGCTGCTGCCGCTTACTGAGCTGGAGCGGCATGCGGTAATCATGACTGGCATGGGCAGTGACGGCGCAAGAATGATGAAAGCTTTGTATGATTCGGGAGTAACGTCAACTTTTGCCGAGAGTGAAGAAACCTGCGTCGTATACGGAATGCCGCGTTCCGCGGTGGAACTGAAATGTGTCCGGCATATCCTGCCGCTCACGGAAATTGCTCCAAGACTGGTGCAAGCCGTAAAATAACTGGAATATTGAACTTGAAGGGGAGGTGCCCGCTTATGGACATGAATCAATATTTATCCATGTTTATTGATGAGTCAAATGATCATCTGCAGTCATTGAATGAAAATATGATGGGGCTGGAGGCAAATCCTGAAGATCTGAGTATTGTTCAGGTTATCTTCCGCTCAGCGCACACTTTAAAAGGCATGGCGGCCACAATGGGCTTCGAGGATTTGGCGTCCCTTACCCATCAGATGGAGAATGTTCTCGATCTGGTGCGTAACAACAAGCTGAAGATGCAGGATTTCATTTTCGATACCTTGTTTAAAAGCCTGGATGCTCTTGAGTCCATGGTCCAGGATATTACAGGCGGGGGAGAGGGCAAGGCTGATGTATCAGCTATTGTGGCTTCTCTGCAGGCAATTGTCCGCGGCGAGGTGCCTTCAGCGGCTGGTTCTTCTGCAGCTGCCGAACCCCAGACAACTGCAGAAGCAGCTGCGTTTCTGGATGAGTTCCAGCTTTCGGTTCTCTCACAGTCTATCCAGGAAGGCCATCAAGTGCTGTACATTGATGTAGCGATCCGTAAAGACTGCCAGCTAAAGGCTGTGCGGGCATATATGGTATTTGATCTCCTGGAACGTTCGGGAGAAGTAGTCACATCCTTCCCTTCGGTTCAGGATATAGAGCAGGAAAAATTCGATCATGGTTTTTCTCTGTATTACATAACCCAAAAGGAAGCAAGCGATATTCAGTCGATGGTCATGAACCTGTCGGAGATTGAGAAGGTTACAGCTGTGGCCCTCGATCAGGAAACATTGACCCAGATGGGGCAGGGGATGACGGCGGCTGCGGCTGAGGCACCTGTTCAAGTGGCCGAACCTTCAGCAGCACCAGCACCAGCAGCAGTACCTGCTTCAGCTCCGGTTAAAGAAGAAGCTTCCAAAGCAGCACCGGCCAGAACCGGAGGCGCGCCTTCCCGTACGATCCGTGTGGATATCGAGCGGCTGGATGTGCTGATGAACCTGTTCAGTGAGCTGCTGATTGACCGTGTACGGCTGGAGCAGCTAGCTTCGGAAGTGCAGAACAGCGATCTTACAGAAACTGTAGAACATATGGGACGCGTCAGCAGCGACCTGCAGAATATTGTTATGAAGCTGCGGATGGTTCCGGTCGATACTGTATTTAACCGTTTTCCGCGCATGGTCCGCGATCTGGCCAAATCTCTGGACAAAAAGATTGATCTGGTCATCACGGGTGCCGAGACTGAACTGGACCGTACAGTCATTGATGAGATCGGGGATCCGCTGGTTCACTTGCTGCGCAACGCAGTCGACCATGGCGTTGAATCCATCCAGGACCGTCTGGCGTCAGGCAAGTCTGATACCGGTACAGTAAATCTGCGGGCCTTCCACAGCGGAAATCACGTGTTTATTGAAATAGAGGATGACGGTGCCGGAATTCAGCCGCAGAAGATTCTGCAATCCGCTATCAAAAAGGGGATTCTCACCCAGGAACAGGCTGCCGGATACTCCGATGATGAAGCCATCCAGCTGTTGTTTGCACCAGGGTTCAGCACCGCTGAGGTTATCTCAGATGTGTCCGGACGCGGAGTGGGGCTCGATGTTGTTAAAGCCAAGATCACTTCATTGGGCGGGAATGTGGTTGTCTATTCCAAACCTGGCAAAGGCACTAACTTCTCGGTGCAGCTTCCGCTCACATTGTCTATTATTGCCGCCATGCTGATCCGCCTCGGCTCTGAGAAATATGCTATTCCGCTTTCTTCTATAGTAGAGACCGGAATTATCAAGCAGAACCAGATCCGTAAAATTCACGGCAGCAAGATGATTGAGTTCCGCAACACCCACATACCGCTGCTGTCACTCAGCAAGTTCTTCTCTGTCCCGGATTTTGATGAGCGTACAGAAGAAGAAACAGAAATTGTGGTCGTCCGCAAAGGAGAGCGTCTCGTTGCGCTTGCTGTGCAGGATTTTATCGGCCAGAACGAAATCGTAATCAAGAATCTTGGCAAGTACCTGCCTGAGGTTCAGGGGATTTCAGGTGCGACTATTCTTGGCGACGGGCAGGTTGCGCTAATTATAGATCCGAATGCTTTTATTAAATAATAAGGTTATACAGGGAGGTTCATATCATGGCTGAAGATATCAAAGTGATAGTGTTCAAGCTCAGTGACGAAGAATACGGGATTGAAGTGGATAAAGTCCAGACGATTGAGCGCATGATGCCAATTACACGGGTGCCGAAGACATACTCTTTTATCAAGGGTGTTATCAATTTGCGCGGTGTCGTGATTCCGGTGATCGATCTGCGCGGCCGGTTTGGAATTGCTGAAGCTGAGCATACGGACCAGACCCGTGTTATCATTGTAAATGTTAACGAGATGGAAGTAGGATTCATAGTGGACTCCGCTAACGATGTTATCGATTTGAACCGGGAATCCATTGATACTCCACCTGAAGTGGTTGGCGGAATTAAGGCAAAGTATCTCGACGGGGTGGCCAAAATCGGTGAGGATCGCCTGCTGATTATGCTTAATTTGTCCGAGGTCCTGAACAAGAGCGAAATTGTGCAGCTTGAAAGCCTAGAGGGATAACCTGTGGAACTATTTAAGAATTTCAAAGATTTCAAGATGGATGTTCTTAAGGAAGTCGGAAATATTGGAGCCGGTAATGCCGCCACCGCGTTATCACAGCTCCTGGACAAGCCGATCGACATGGCGGTTCCCAAGGTTCAGCTTCTAAGCTTTGAAGAAATTACCGAAAAGGTCGGGGGCGCTGAAGAACTGGTATACGCGGTGTTTCTGCGTGTTGAAGGCGAAGCTCCCGGCAACCTCTTTTTCATACTGGCTCCGGAAGCTGCCATGAACCTGCTTAACCGGATTGCAGGTATTGAAATTACGGGTGAGGGTGAGCTTGGTGAGATGGAACTGTCTGCTCTCAGCGAAATCGGCAATATTCTTGCCGGTTCCTATCTCTCATCTCTTGCCGATTTCACTTCACTTTCCATGTATCCAACGGTACCTGCGCTTGCCATGGATATGGCCGGGGCAATACTAGGTTACGGACTGCTGCAGTTTGGCCAAATGGGGGATGACGCTCTGCTGATTGACACGACATTCCTTGAAGGCAACAATGAAATTGAAGGACAGTTTTTCCTGATTCCCGATCCGGAATCATTCCCGAAAATTTTCAAGGCATTAGGAGTACCGTTCGACAATGATTGAAGAACAAACGATTATTAAAGTGGGAATGGCAGATCTGAATGTAGGAAGCCAGGACAGCATTATCCGGACAACCGGACTTGGCTCCTGCGTAGGGCTTACGTTATTTGATCCTGTCAAGAAGCTTGCAGGGATGGCGCATGTAATGCTTCCTTCATCGGAAATCGCCCGGGAAGGACAGCTCAACATTGCCAAATTTGCCGATACTGCAGTACCAGAGCTTCTCTCGCGTTTGCTTGCACTCGGAGCCGTACGCAGCAGAATTGTTGCCAAAATGGCCGGAGGTTCACAAATGTTTGCTTTTGCCGGGGGGAATGACACTATGAGGATCGGGCCTCGAAACGTGGAATCCTGCAAATATGCGCTGGAGGCGCTCAGTATTCCTTTGATTGCCGAAGATACCGGCGGGAACTATGGCCGCACCATTGAAATTGCCTGCAGCACCGGAGTGCTTTTCATCCGCAGTGTGCAAAAAGGCATCAAGGAAATATAGCGATGAGAAGGGGGATACAGATCAGCCTCATTTTCGGAGCGATTGGTTTTATGTTCACCTTTTTTACGAATTACGGGCACAATCTGCTCGGCACCAGCCTCATCAGGGGCGTTTTGGGATTTTTCATCTGGTTTGTGCTTGCTTTTCTCCTGATATGGGTATTGGGTTTTATTATTAAGCAGTCAGAGGTGCCGGAAGCAGCCGGTGCTTATACAGAGAGCAATGAAGAGCTGGGTTCCAATGTCGATATCCGTACCCCTGATGAAGATGAAGAATTAATAAATCTGTTGAAGCCTAAGCCGGCGGAAGAAAGCGGGAAGAACGAAGACTTTACACCGCTTACGCCGCCCAAGCTGGTCTCCATGAAAGATCCTGAAGAATTGGCCAAGGCCGTTCGTCACCTGAAAGAAGAATAGCGAGAGCATAGGTGGGACTGGCATCCTGCCTGCATATTGCCCGCTGACTAAACTTTGGGAAGGGTGAAAGCCGTTGAACGAGCAGAAAGCTACTCAATCCGAAACAGACAAGCTTTGGGAACAATGGAAAGAGCATGGTGACCCCGATGCCAAAAAAAAGCTGATTGAGAGTTATCTCCATATTGTAGATTATGTATCGAGCCGTTTGGCAGTAGGACTACCCAAAAATGTATCCAAAGATGACTTGGCCAGCAATGGTGTTATGGGATTGATTGATGCCATCGAAAAATTTGATTACAAACGGGGATTGCAGTTCCAGACCTATGCTTCCTGGCGGGTCCGCGGAGCCATTCTTGACTCCCTGCGCCAAAGTGACTGGGTACCAAGATCCGTTCGTGAAAAAGCAAAAAAGATCGAAGATGCGTACCAGCAGCTGGAGCAGAAGTATTTAAGATCAGTAAGTGATGAGGAAATGAGCCGGCATCTGAATGTTACGGAGGCTGAGTTTCAGAACATGCTGCAGGATGTGGCGGTGATGTCACTCTGTTCGCTGGAAGACCCTATCCGGGAGGAAGAATCGGAGACGCGCTTATCCATTCTGGTGGATGACAAAGCCAAAAACCCGGACCGTAAGGTCAATGAGTTTTATTTGCGCGATACGCTCACCAAAGGCATTGAGAAATTAACGGTGAAAGAACGGACCGTAGTGTCCCTTTTATATTATGAAGATTTATCTCTTAGCGAAATTGCCGAAGTCATGTCACTATCTCCTTCGCGGATTTCGCAGCTTCATTCAAAGGCTATATTGCGGCTGAGAGGAACGCTCGAGAAAAACCGCGACCTTCTCATGCAGAACGATTAACCGGGTGACGGTGACAAGGGGAGCACAATTGATCGGTCATTATGCTTTGAATCAGTACGTAAGTATTACTTTATCGGAAGATAAGGGGATTGCTTACTTCCAGTTTTCGAAGAGGGACGAGAGCTTCTCCTGTTCTGTAGAAGAGCTCGAAAGCTTCCTTTACAGTCAAGATATCAGGTACGGCATCCAGCACGATATTGTTCGTCGTATCAGTACCAACCCGGAAGAGTACTTTTTTAGCAGGGTGCCTATTGCAATAGGAGATTCCCCAGTGGACGGGGTCGACGGAAGGATCATTCTTGCCGTTGATCTCGAGGAAGACCGCAAACCGCTGGAGAAGGCTGACGGTAAAGTGGATTACAAGGAATTGGTGAGGCTGCATAACGTGATGAGAGGCCAGCTGATCGCCAGAAAGGTTCCCCCGCAGTCAGGACAAAACGGCCGGACAGTCACAGGCGAGGAGCTTCCGTATAAGCCGGGCAAAGAAGCGCGGTTCAAGATCGGCAAAAACGTGCTGGTTGACCAGGACGAAACGGCGATGTATGCAGCGATTGACGGACTGGTGACGCTTACTGACAAAGGCAAGGTCAATGTGTTCCCTGTATACGAGGTCAACGGCGATGTTGATTACAGCACAGGGAATATTGATTTTGTAGGTACGGTGGTTATCCGCGGCAATGTTCTGACAGGCTTTACCGTTAAATCCGCCGGCGACATCCGTGTGGTAGGAGGAGTGGAAGGGGCCGAGCTGCTAGCCGGCGGCTCCATAGAGATCACCGGAGGAATCATCGGCTATAACAAAGGCCTGGTCAGTGCGGGACAAAATGTGAAGGTGTCCTTCATTCAAGACGGAAACGTTGTTGCAGGAGAGGATGTCATTGTATCCCAAAGCATCATGCATTCCAATATCCGTGCCGGACATGATGTGCTCTGCAACGGTACAAAGGGTCTGATCGTCGGTGGTATTGTGCAGGCCGGAGAACGGGTGGTGGCCCGGACAATCGGCAACACCATGTCGACTGCGACAGCAATTGAAGTCGGCGTTGTCCCGGAACTCAGAAATGAGATCAATGAGCTGCGTCAGGAACTTCGCCAGCTTAAGGAAAATGAGGATAAGACTGATAAAGCGCTCTATCTGCTGAATCAGCTGGCCAATAACGGTCAGCTGTCTCCTGACAAAGTGGCCCTCCGCGTAAAGCTGAATGCTACAAAACAGTCCCATCTACGTGATGAGAGACGGATCAGAGAACGTATCCTTGAGATTGAAAGGATGCTTGAGGATACCGGCAGAGCCAAGGTTGAAGTGGTAAAAACCATTTACGGCGGTTCCAAAATTGTGATCGGCAGATACACCCGCTTTGTCAAGGACCCTACCGAACGGGTCGTGTTTATTTATAATGAAGGCGATATTACGATAGCGCCATACATTTGACCAGGCGGGCAGCGGGAGCGGCCCGTCATTGCTTAATGTTCTGAAAGAGCGGGACGGTGACATTCTATCAGAGAAGAGGTCCTTACATGACTCTAAGACCGGTTGAACTGCAAATCGCTTTGCCCCGGACTACCGACGCGGGCAAAATTCAGAATGAGCTGCAGCAGCGTCCGTCACTGGACCAGCAGCAGCTGGCTGGACAAAATATAAAACAAAGCACGGAGATGACTCAGCGCAGTCCGGAAATTGATGAATCTCCGGATGCTGCGCTCAGGAATGACGGCCGCCGCGGAAACCGGCAGGGGAGCGGCATGTCGGGCTCCAGACAACAGAAGCAGGAACCTGACCGCATTGCAGAACACCCTTACAAAGGTCACAGTATTGATCTCAGTCTGTGAGCCCACTTAATTTGACAGGTAAAAGGAGACAAGGCACTTGCAACCATGGGTATATATCGTGCTCGTAGGCGCTGTCGCTATCGTCTATGCTCTGAGACTGCCGGCGCGTGCCAAGGGGGATTCTGCTGAAAAGCAGAGCCTGAAGGAAACAGAGGCTGCGCTTGAGCTGTACATGGCAGACATCGAGCGTGAGAATGATAAAATGCTGCAGCTGGTCAGCAGCATCAAACAGCAGTCACAGAATAACAGGGCGGTTATGCAGGAGGAAATCAACAGCCTGCGTGAGCAATTGGCTGAGCTGCAGAAGAGCAACACTCTGCTGGATGCCCGGTTAACTGCAGAAGAAAAAGGACTGCTGCAGCTGACTGCTTCCTTCGCGGGCATTGCTCAAGCAAGCCGGTCCGCGGAAGGCGCAGAAGCGGTACAGGCTTCCTCTTCAGAAGCTCCTCCCGAACCAAAACCCAAACCGGTCAGCTCCATCAAGCTGCGCTATCCGCGTTTATTCGAGCTTTATGAAGAGGGCAAGTCTGTGGATTCCATCGCCAAGATGGCAGGTTTACAGCGGGGCGAAGTACAGCTCATTCTGCAGCTGGCCAAGCAGGAGGAGTCAGTATGATCAAGAACCGTTTCTTTATGTTCGGACTGGGCACGGGGCTGATTGCAGGGGCGCTGCTTCTGCAGCTTATGATATCCGGCGGTGCCGCTCCGATGACTAAGGAGCAACTGGTCAGAGAAGCTGCAAAGCTGAATCTGACGGTGACTGATCCTGCAGCGTCCGGGGCGGCGGAACCAACTGCAGATCCTGAAGCAGCGGTTCAAGGAACAGGACCGGAAGGGCAGAACGGAGACGCTGTGAGCACTCCGGCTGCCAGCACTGCTCCTGCACCATCTGCTTCGCCATCGCCGTCTGCTGCCGCCTCCCCGCAGGCGGCTGTCCAGCCGAGCACGGCAGCTGCACCTGCGGAGCCTTCGGCGCCTGCAGAGCCTGTCAGCACGGCAGGGCAAGCTAATCCGCCGGCTGCTCCGGCTACACCCAAACCTGCAGGCAATAATGTGATTTCAGTAAACATTCCTGCAGGCAGCACACTGACACAAACCGCAGAACTGCTGGCCAAAGCCGGTGTGATCAAGGATAAAGCCGGATTTCTTCAGACTGCGATCAACCGTAAAGTGAACACCAAAATTCAGAACGGCTATCATACCTTCATACAGGGCGAAAGCAACAATTCTATAATAGACAAATTAATCACAGTGAGATAAATAGCGTTTTAAAGTAATATTCGCAAAATTTAGCATCAGACGTTGCATACATTATTCTAATATGTTATATTAATTGACGGTGTTAAAACACACGCTTGCTGATTTCGACAAGGGGTGCTTTCTTCTGAAGAAAGTCTTGTAGAAAGATGACGCATGGCGGAGGAGACACACAATAAACCAAATCTAGGAGGTGTGTGAAGATGGCAGTAATCTCCATGAAGCAGCTTCTCGAAGCTGGGGTACACTTCGGTCACCAGACTCGTCGTTGGAACCCAAAGATGGATCGTTATATCTTCACTGAAAGAAACGGAATTTACATTATTGACCTGCAAAAAACGGTTAAAAAGGTAGAGGAAGCTTACAACTTTGTAAAAAGCGTCGCTGGCGACAACGGCACTATCCTGTTCGTAGGAACAAAGAAACAAGCTCAAGACTCTGTTAAAGAAGAAGCTGAACGTTCCGGCATGTTCTTCATTAACCAACGCTGGTTGGGCGGTACCCTGACTAACTTCCAAACTATCCAAAAGCGTATTGACCGCCTGAAGAAGCTGGAAGCTTGGGAAGAAGACGGTACATTCCAAGTTCTGCCTAAGAAAGAAGTAATCCTTCTCCGCAAAGAGAAAGATCGTCTTGAGAAATTCCTGGGCGGTATCAAGAACATGAAAGGTCTGCCAAGCGCGCTGTTCATCATCGATCCGCGTAAAGAGCGCATCGCTGTTGCGGAAGCTCGCAAATTGGGTATTCCTATCGTAGCTATCGTTGATACTAACTGCGATCCGGACGAAATCGACTATGTGATCCCGGGCAATGACGACGCGATCCGCGCCGTGAAATTGCTTACTGGTAAAATGGCTGACGCTGTTGTCGAAGCTCATCAAGGCGAAGACACAACTACTGCCTAAGTACCGGACTGACATAAACAAGAACTTAAATGAAAAGGGTGGTTGGCAGGTGGATAACCTCTCACTGCCCTTTTTTTAGGATAAAGAGCTTGAACAGTACTTAAATGACAATTATCTGGAGGGAATAACAATGGCAGTAGATGCAAAAGCGGTAAAAGAACTTCGTGAAAGAACAGGCGCAGGTATGCTGGATTGTAAGAAAGCGCTGGAAGAAGCTAACGGTGATATCACCAGAGCGGCTGAACTCCTTCGTGAAAAGGGCCTTTCTGCAGCAGCTAACAAAGCAGGACGCGTTGCTACTGAAGGTACTGTAGAATCTTACATCCACGCTGGCGGACGTATCGGCGTACTTGTAGAAATCAACTGCGAAACTGACTTCGTTGGTAAAACAGAATCCTTCAAAGAATTCGCGCGCGACATTGCAATGCAAATTGCTGCAGCTAACCCGCTGTATGTCCGCCGTGAAGAAGTGCCTGCAGAAGCCATTGAGAAAGAAAAAGAAATTTTGAAAGCTCAAGCGCTGAACGAAGGCAAACCAGAGAAAATCATCGAAAAAATGGTTGAAGGCCGTATTAACAAGTTCTACGAAGAACACTGCCTGCTTGAGCAATCCTTCGTTAAGGATTCCGACAAAACTGTTTCCCAGCTGCTGAACGAAAAAATCAGCACTATCGGTGAAAACATCACCATCCGCCGCTTTGTTCGTTATGAGCTGGGCGAAGGTCTGGAAAAGAAAGTCGACAACTTCGTTGAAGAAGTAATGGCTCAAGTAAATCAATAATAGCCAGCCTGGCTGGATTTCATGGAACTGAATAAAGGCAAGCATCAAAAGAGCGGAACACATACACGTAGTGTTCCGTCTTTTGTAAGAAAGTGAGGGTATACATTTGGAACAGCCGGTATTTAAAAGAGTGGTTCTTAAGGTTAGCGGTGAATCGCTGTCAGGACAAAACGGATATGGCATCGATGCCGAAACTATCAATTCCATTGCTGAACAAGTCAAGGAAGTTGTTGAGCTTGGAGTACAGGTAGCTATTGTATGCGGCGGAGGCAACATCTGGCGCGGAATAGCCGGCAGTGCAAGCGGTATTGACCGTGCGACGGCTGACTATATGGGGATGCTGGCGACAGTGATGAACTCCCTCGCTCTGCAGGATGCCCTGGAACAGATCGATGTCCCTACCCGGGTGCAGACATCCATTTCCATGCAGCAGATTGCAGAACCTTATATCCGCCGCCGTGCCATCCGTCACCTGGAAAAAGGCCGTGTCGTTATTTTTGCCGCAGGAACGGGAAATCCCTTCTTCTCCACGGATACTACGGCAGCGCTTAGAGCAGCCGAAATTGAAGCGGAAGTTATTCTGATGGCAAAGAACAAAGTGGACGGGGTTTATTCCGCAGATCCGTTCAAAGACAGTACAGCCGTGAAATACGAACAGCTGACTTACATGGAAGTACTTAACATGAACCTGGGTGTTATGGATTCCACTGCATCCTCACTTTGTATGGATAACAATATACCGCTTATTGTGTTTGCTATTACAGAGCAAGGCAATATCAAACGTGTCGTTCTCGGTGAGAAGATCGGGACGATTGTTAAAGGGAGTGTAGATTAATGCCACAAACGGTCAAACAAAATGCTGTGGAGCGTATGGAAAAAGCGATTGTATCGCTCAAACGCGATCTGGCAACTTTGCGGGCAGGACGTGCATCAACTTCGCTGCTGGATCGTATCCAGGTTGAATATTATGGAGCACCTACTCCCGTTAACCAACTGGCGAATATCAGTACACCTGATTCCCGCACACTGCTCATCCAGCCGTGGGACAAATCAGCGATGTCTGATATCGAACGGGCGATCATGAAGTCCGATCTGGGACTTACGCCTGCTAATGACGGTACTATCATCCGTCTTTCGATTCCGCCGCTTACAGAGGAACGCCGGACGGAACTGGTGAAGTTCACCAAGAAATTTGGCGAAGAAGCGAAAGTGGCGATCCGCAACATCCGCCGTGATGCTAATGACGACATCAAAAAGATGGAGAAAAACGGCATTTCGGAAGATGAGTCACGCGGACATCAGGAAGATATTCAAAAATCCACGGATAAGTTCATAGCAGAAGTAGATAAAGTGCTCTTGTCCAAAGAAAAAGAGATTATGGAAGTATAATGATAATCAAGAGACTTCAGAGCCCCTCCGTATATGGTGGGGTTTGTCTCTTTCTGATAAGAGCTTGGAGGAAACGGAAATGATCAAACGGGTTCAAGCATGGCTTAGCCGTAAAGACGGGCAGCAGGAGCAGGAGCCGCCAGTCGAGATTTCACCGGATAATATTCCCCGGCATGTGGCTGTAATTATGGATGGCAACGGCCGCTGGGCCAAACGGCGCGGACTGCCGCGGATCGTCGGCCATCAAAACGGAATGAAAGCCGTCAAGCGTGCTACCATTGCAGCCAATGACCTCGGCATAGAGTTTCTGACCATGTATGCATTCTCTACAGAAAACTGGAAGCGCCCTAAAGATGAAGTCGATTTCTTAATGCGTCTGCCTGTTGAATTTCTGGCTATAGAACTGGACGAACTGATTGAGAAGAATGTACAGGTGCGTGTAATGGGCGATACCGATGCGTTACCTTCGCATACCCGCAAAGCAATGGAAGAGGCGGTAGCCCGGACACAAGCCAATACTGGACTTATATTGAATTTTGCTCTTAACTACGGCGGCCGGAAAGAAATTGAAGACTGCATGAGGGGAATAGGCCGGGATATCCAAGCCGGAGTGCTGAGCCCCGATGAAATTACTTCTGAGCTGATCGACAGCAGACTCTTGTCCGGCAGCCTGCCGGATCCGGACCTGCTTATCCGGACAAGCGGTGAAATGCGGCTGAGCAATTTCATGCTCTGGCAGATTGCATACAGTGAGCTATGGTTCACGGATGTGTACTGGCCGGAGTTTGACAAGTCGCATCTGCAGCAGGCTGTAGCGGAATATCAGCGCCGCACACGCCGGTACGGTGGACTGAAGTAGCCTGATGGGAGATGGGAACCTTTGAAGCAACGATTGATTACCGGAATTGTTGCCGGAGCAGTGTTTTTGTGGTTGTGCCTTTTGGGAGGCTGGCCGTATCAGCTTTTGCTTACCGCCATGGCTCTCATCGGATTTTATGAATTTGTAAAAATGACGGGATTGCCGGCAATGGGCGGCACTGCCCTGCTTGGTTATGCTTCTGTTCTGTGCTTCATGATTCCTAGGGATCTGCTCGGCAGCTCCGAGTGGCTGTCATGGGAACAGGGGATTTGGCTGCTGCTGCTGGTGTTCCTGCTGGTGACCGTGTTCAGCAAGAACAAGCAGGATATCAAGATCACCGCACTGCTGTTCACCGGGATTGTATACATAGGCATGGGCTTCTCTTATATGGGGATTGCCCGGGGCGCGGAAGACGGACACGGTGTATTCTGGACCTTCCTGCTGCTGTGCTGTATATGGGGCAGTGACGCAGGTGCATATTTTGTCGGAAAAAGCTTTGGCAGGAACAAGCTCTGGCCGGCTATCAGTCCCAACAAGACCGTTGAGGGAGCCCTTGGCGGTGTTGTCATTTCTGTTGTGATTTCGGCATTGTTTGCGATACTTGGTCCGGATCTGCTGACCCTTGGAGAGGCGCTCCTTATCGGACTGGCCTGCGCCGTGCTGGGTCAGCTTGGTGATCTTGTACAGTCAGCCTATAAACGGGTGTACGGTATTAAGGATTCAGGCTCGCTGCTGCCTGGTCATGGGGGTATTCTTGACCGCTGCGACAGCTGGATTATCGTTTTTCCTTTCGTACATATCGTAATGCTTATGCCTTACTATTAACGGCAGGAAGAAGGTTCTATTGTGAAAAAAATCAGTGTACTTGGCTCTACAGGTTCCATCGGCACACAAACACTGGATGTAGTGGCTATGCATCCTGAAGCCTTTCAGATCGACGGCCTGGCTGCCGGCGGCAATACGGCCCTGCTGCTGGAGCAGGCCCGCCGGTTTCATCCGCGCCGGGTTTCCGTATCGACCAGGGAGCTTGCCGAGGAAATCCGCTCCGAGCTGCCCTCGGGGATCGAGCTTTTTTACGGTGATGAGGGACTGGTGGAGATTGCTGCCGGAGGGGACGCTGAAACCGTCGTAACCGCGGTTGTTGGCAGTGTGGGTCTGCAGTCAACGCTGGCTGCCATCGAAGCCGGCAGGCATATCGGCCTGGCCAACAAAGAGACGCTTGTTACCGCAGGACATCTGGTGACAGAGCTTGCAGAACGAAAGGGCGTTAAGCTGCTCCCGGTCGACAGCGAACACTCCGCAATTTTTCAATGTCTTAACGGCGAGAACCGTGAGGATATTGCCGGCATTACTTTGACAGCCTCTGGCGGCTCCTTCCGCGACTATACCCGCGATCAGCTTAAAAATGTAACTGTAGAGGATGCACTGCGCCATCCGAACTGGAGTATGGGGGCCAAAATCACCATCGATTCGGCAACCATGGCCAATAAAGGCCTCGAAGTTATCGAAGCACATTACCTGTTTGGACTGCCTTATGAACAGGTGGACGTCCTGCTGCATCCGGAAAGTATTATCCACTCCTATGTGGAGTTCCGCGACAGCAGTATTATTGCCCAGCTCGGAACTCCGGACATGCGTGTTCCCATTCAATATGCGCTTACTTACCCGGACCGGTGGCATTCACCTGCCGCGAGGCTGTCGCTGGCTGAAATCGGCAGTCTGACCTTCCGCGAAATGGATTATGTCCGCTATCCGGCACTGAGGCTGGCTATTGACAGCGGAAAAGCCGGGGGAACAGCAACCACCGCCTTTAATGCAGCGAATGAAGTGGCAGTAGCCCGTTTTCTGCGGCATGAAATTCCGTTTTTGCGTATAGAGGAGCTTATCGACGAGGTGCTGCAGCGCCATGAGAATGTTTCAATGCCGGATTTACAGCACATTCAGCATTGCGATGCTTCGGTGCGGGAGCTTGCAGCCCGACTGTAACCAGACCTGCGGGTTATCCGGTTTGGGATCATTTGCTTCTGTACTAAAATTAGGCTGTGACAGTTGATTCTCTTGTGCCTGATCGGAGAATAATGATAAATTAAGAGGACATACTTCGGTCTTACACTAAAGGGGGAATGTAACGGATGGAAATGGTCAGGGTCGTTTTTTTAACGGTGTTCATGTTTTTCGTTCTGGTAACCGTCCATGAATGGGGACATTATTATTTTGCCAAACGCGCCGGTATTCTGGTAAGGGAATTTGCTATCGGTTTCGGTCCGAAACTGTTTTCTTATAAACGCAATGAAACCCAGTTCACGCTCCGCCTGCTGCCTTTCGGCGGTTATGCGCGGATGGCCGGAGAAGATCCGGAGATTATTGAGATAAGTCAGGGACAGACCATAGCGGTCAGACTCGGACAGGACAATAAGGTCAAAAATATTTATCTTGATGCGCTGGATACACGCAGAAACGTAATACGCGGCGAAGCGCTGCATACGGATCTGGAGAATGATCTGCAAATCCGATTGGATGTGGACGGGGATGTAACGACATACGACGTTCACCCGCAAGCCATGATGATCAGGGGCAGCCAGCAGACCCAAATAGCACCTAAAGACCGCCAATTTGGCAGTAAAACGGTCGGGCAGCGTGCCCTTGCTATTTTTGCCGGACCGTTAATGAACTTTCTGCTGGCCTTCGTGCTTTTCGCAGTCCATCTGCAGATGGCCGGTATTCCGATTGAGAATCCGACTTATGTCAAAATCGGTGATATCAGCGAAGGCATGCCTGCGCAGGAAGCCGGTCTGCAAAAAGGTGATATTGTATTATCTGTGAACGGGGAGAACATCGGCGGCGATTATGAGAAGATGATTGAGCTGACCTCGGCTTCCCTTGGTAAAGAGATGAATTGGACTCTGCAGCGCGGTGATGAGACGTTCGATGTAACGCTGATTCCCCGGAGCATGGAGGGCGAAGAAGGCGGCAAGGTCGGGATTACCCCGGAGCTTCCTACACGCAAAGCCGGTTTTGGCGAGACCATTACCAAATCAGGTGTAGCGATGGCGGATACAACCGAGCTGATTTTTGTCGGCTTTAAGCAGCTGATTAATAACTTTAACATGGACGATATTTCCGGACCTGTCGGTACAGCCAAAATTACCGGCCAGATTGCTCAGCAAGGCATTCAGTACCTAACGTATTGGGCGGCTATTCTGAGCCTGTACCTCGGGATTTTCAATCTTTTGCCGATTCCTGCCCTTGACGGAAGCCGTCTGGTGTTCCTTGGCATAGAGGCGCTGCGCGGCAAACCGATTGACCCCGGCCGGGAAGGCATGGTTCATTTCGTCGGATTTGCGCTGTTGTTCCTGGTGATGATCGCTGTCACTTATAATGATATCTTGCGGCTTATCACCGGATAATTAATGATAAAAATGATCTTTGGCAGTCCCTGCAAAGGAAAATGTGCATGCCTGAAGCCCAGAGCAGCACTTTGCCGGGAGATTAGGAGGAGTTCCACCACATGGCAAAAGACAAGCAGTTTGTAACTGAGATCACGCCGCAGGGCGAAGATTTCTCACGCTGGTACATTGATGTAATCAAAAAAGCAGACCTGATGGACTATTCCCCGGTCCGCGGCTGTATCGTTTTTAAACCGGAAGGCTATGAAATCTGGGAGCATATCCAGGAGGAAATGAACCGCCGCCTGAAGGCCACCGGTCACCGTAACGCCTATTTCCCTGTATTCATTCCGGAGAGCTTTTTCCAGAAGGAAAAGGATCATATCGAGGGTTTCAATCCCGAGCTGCCATGGGTAACCGAGGCGGGCGGAGATGTGCTGGAAGAGCGTCTGGCTGTCCGTCCGACTTCAGAGACCATGTTCGGTCATATGTACTCGAAGTGGATCCAGTCCTACCGTGATCTGCCGGTGCTGATTAATCAGTGGGCGAACGTTGTGCGCTGGGAGAAGCGTACGCTGCCTTTTATCCGGACTACAGAATTCCTGTGGCAGGAAGGGCATACCGCTCATGAAAATGAGAGCGAAGCCCGTGAAGAAACCATGCGGATGCTGGAGAATTACCGTGATTTTGTAGAGAGCTATCTGGCCATTCCGGTAGTTACCGGACAGAAGACACCTTCCGAGCGTTTTGCCGGAGCGGTAGATACGTATTCCATTGAAGCAATGATGAAGGATGGACGTGCCGTTCAGGCAGCCACCTCGCATTATCTGGGAACAAAATTTGCCGAAGCGTTTGAAATTCAATATCTGAGCCGTGAGAATGTGCTGGAGCATGTGCATACGACTTCTTGGGGTTCAACGACACGACTGATCGGTTCCCTGATTATGGTGCACGGGGACGACCGCGGACTGGCGCTGCCGCCTAAGGTTGCTCCGACACAGGTCATTATGATTCCAATCGGACCTCCGAAGACCCGTGAAGCGGTTATTGGCCGGACGGACGAGCTGTTCAAGGAGCTGAAGGACGCCGGTATCCGTGTGCGTGTAGACGATCGCGCTGACTTGACTCCGGGCTGGAAGTTCAACGAGTATGAAATGCGCGGGGTACCTGTGCGTCTGGAGCTTGGCCCGCGTGATATGGAGAACGGAGTCTGTGTTCTGGTATCCCGTATCAGCGGCGAAAAGAAGGTTATCCAGCAGGAAAACCTGGTAGAAGAAGTACAAGCGATGCTGGAGCAGGTGCACAATGAGATGTATGAGCGTGCCCTGAAATTCCGTGAAGATCACTTCTATTCGGTAGATACACTGGATGAGATGAAAGCTTCAATGGAAGAAAAACGCGGGTTTGCGCTGGCCGGCTGGTGCGGAACTGAAGAATGCGAAGATAAAGTCAAGGAAGTTACGGGTGCAGGCAGCCGTAATATTCCGTTCGATCCGGCAGAAAAGAAGACAACCTGCATTTGCTGCGGCAAACCTGCCCGGCATACGGTTGTATTTGCCAAGGCGTATTAAGCTCAAACCTACTATAATAGTCTAGTATCACCATGTAGCTTCTGGCGAGAGGAGTCGGCGGGCCGAAAGAACCCAATGCTTTTGTTCCCCGGAAGCTTTTTACAATGTTTATTTAATCAATGCGTAAGTTAGGTGGGGGAAGCATGGAACAGAACGTGGAGAGAAGAAAGAGGTTTGAGCTGTTGATGAAGCAGGGCGAAATCCCCCCTGCGATCATTGATCCCTACTTTTTGGACGGTGTAATTGAACGGGTGGAAATCAGCCGCGGCAACCGGGACTGGCGTATTGTCATTGCCAAAGACACTCTTGTTCCGGCGCAGACCTACCGTACCTTTTGTTTGAGAATGCGAGAGAAGCTGCAGCATATCGCCAAAGTCAGCTTCTTGTTTCTATATAATGATGAAGTTAGCCGGGATGAGCTGGTACGGGAATATTGGGGCTTGTTTCTGGAATGGGTCCAGCGTGAAATTCCGTCTGTAAACGGCTGGCTGACACGCTCCTCCCAGGAGCTTCAGGATAGCACGCTTATGCTCAGTCTAAATGACAACATGTCGCTTGAACTCGCCCGTAAAAAAGGGATCGAAGGCGCGATTATCAAATTTTACGATAAATATTTCGGGTTACCGCTGAAGGTCAAACTGCAGATTGCCGAGAATGAGATCAGCCAGGCCGATGCCTATGAAGAATTCCAGCAAAGGCTGCAGCAGGAGCAGCGTGAGATCGTTGAACTCATGATGATGCACAGCGAACCGGAAGAGCCGGAAGAAGAAGAAGGCGATCCGAATGAAGTGATTAAGCTTCAGGTCGGCTATGAAATCAAAGAGCAGGCTGTATCCATTCTGCAAATCCAGGATGAAGAGAAGAAAATCACGGTTCAGGGCACGATCTTTGGCCTGGAGAGCAAGGAGCTGCGCAACGGTAATACGCTGTTCACCTTCTGCATCACCGACTTTACAGATTCACTCCAGATGAAAATGTTTGCGAAGACCAAAGAAGATCTCAAGGTAATGGGCCAGTTGGCCAACGGCAAGTGGGTCAGAGCACGCGGTAAGGTGGAATATGACCGGTTTATGCAGATTCCCGAGCTGGTCATGATTCCTTCGGACCTCACTGAAGTATCCGCACCGCCTGCCCGCAAGGATACTGCCAAGCAGAAGCGGGTAGAGTTCCATCTCCATACCACAATGAGTACGATGGATGCTGTAACACCTATTGATACTTATGTCAAAACTGCGGCAAAATGGGGCCACCCGGCGATAGCCGTTACCGATCACGGTAATGTGCAGAGCTTCCCGGATGCCAATCATGCGGCGCATAAGCACAAAATCAAGCTGCTCTACGGAGTGGAAGCCAATGTTGTAAATGATTCGGTCAATATCGTGGAGAATGCCCAGCCGCTGGACCTCAAGACCGCCACCTATGTCGTATTCGATATCGAGACCACCGGTCTGTCGATCACCCGCAATAATATTACGGAGCTTGCAGCGATCAAAATGAGCGAAGGTAAAGAGCTGGGCCGTTATACTACTTTCGTCAATCCTCATGAAAAGATTCCGTACCATATCCAGCAGCTGACCAATATCACGGATGAGATGGTTAAAGATGCGCCTGATCTGGAGCCGGTGCTTAAAGAATTCGTGGAATTCGTCGGAGACAGCATCCTGGTTGCGCATAATGCGAGGTTTGATATGGGCTTTATCCAGGCGTCGCTGAAGAAGCTGGGGCTTCCGGTCCTGCCTAACCCTTCACTGGACACCCTGGAACTGGCACGGCTGCTGTTCCCGAGTATGAAGAACCACCGGCTGAACACGCTGGCCGACAAATATAAAGTCCTGCTTGAAAGTCATCACCGTGCGGTGGATGATACGATCGCGCTTGGAGGTATTCTGAACGGCTTGCTGGCCGATGCGGAAAAAATGAAAGGCTTGACCAAGCTGAGCCAGCTCAATGACTATGTCGGCAAGGATCTGTCCAATGCCCGTCCATTCCACTGCGGAATCTACGCGCTTAATCCGGCCGGCAAAAAGAATCTTTACAAGCTGATCTCCATGTCGCATACGGAATATTTCAAAAAGGTGCCTTGCATACCGAAGTCCAAGCTTGAAGAGCACCGTGACGGTCTGATCATCATCTCCGGCTGCGAACGCGGAGAGTTCTTCGAAGCCGTACTTAACAAGACGGTGGAAGAAGCTATGGAGGTTGCCGAATTCTATGACGTTCTGGAGATTCAGCCGCTGACCATGTACATGCATCTGGTGGACAAAGGGTTTGTAGCCACTGCAGATGATTTGCGGAATGTGGTGCGCAAGATCTGCGAAATCGGCGTGCAAATGAACAAGCCGGTAATCGCCACAGGCAATGTTCATTATCTGGAGCCGCGTGACAAGCTGTTCCGAGATATAACGATTCACGGGATTACCGGATTCAGTCCGCTGAAGGATCAGCGCAAGCCGGATGCCCATTTCCGGACTACCGATGAAATGCTGGCGGAGTTCGACTTTCTTGGTGCAGAAAAAGCGATGGAGGTCGTGGTTACCAATACGGTAGAGCTGGCTGAACGCTTTGAAGACTACGAGCTGTTCCCGAATGAGCTGTTCACGCCGATCATTGAAGGAGCGGATGACGAGATCCGCAACACCTGTTATGAAACGGCCAGATCGATCTATGGCGAAGAATTGCCGGAAGTTGTGGTAGCACGTCTGGAAAAAGAATTGGCACCGATTATCAAATACGGATTCTCTGCCAACTATCTGATTTCGGAGCGTCTGGTTAAAAAGTCCAACAAGGACGGTTACCTTGTAGGATCACGGGGTTCGGTAGGGTCTTCTGTCGTCGCTACTTTCCTTGGGATATCCGAGGTAAATCCGCTTCCGGCCCATTATATCTGTACGAATCCGGAATGCCGGCACAGCGAGTGGTTCCTGGACGGCAGCGTGCCAAGCGGCTTCGATTTACCGGACAAGTCCTGCCCGGACTGCGGGGGCAAGCTGAAGGGTGAAGGCCAGGATATCCCGTTCGAGACGTTTCTCGGCTTTAAAGGGGATAAGGTTCCCGATATCGATCTTAACTTTTCGGGTGAATACCAGCCGCAGGCCCATGGCTTTACCAAGGTCATGTTTGGTCCGGACAATGTCTTCCGGGCGGGAACGATCGGTACAGTGGCAGAGAAGACGGCATTTGGATTTACCAAAAAGTATGAGGAACACCATCAGAAACGCTGGCGGGGAGCAGAGCTAAGCCGCCTGGCTGCAGGCTGTACAGGAGTCAAGCGCAGTACGGGCCAGCATCCGGGCGGAATTGTCGTTCTGCCGGATTACATGGAGATCGAAGATATCACTCCGGTGCAGTATCCTGCAGATGATGTCACTGCCGAATGGAAGACCACCCATTTTGACTATCACGCCTTTGATGCCAACCTGCTGAAGCTTGATATTCTGGGTCATGATGATCCGACCATGATGCGGATGCTGCAGGATTTGACCGGGGTAGATCCGACAACAATTCCAATGAATGATCCCAAGGTCATGAGCATGTTCAACTCCACAGATGCGCTTGGGGTCAGACCGGAGCAGATACGTACACCGGTAGCAACCTATGGTGTGCCGGAAATGGGGACGAAGTTTGTCCGCCAGATGCTTGTAGAAGCTAAGCCTTCCAGTTTTGCCGATTTGCTGCAGATTTCAGGTTTATCACATGGTACAGGTGTATGGCTGGGGAATGCCCAGGAGCTGATCAAGAACAATACCTGCAACATCAAGACCGTAATCGGCTGCCGTGATGATATCATGCTCTACCTGATTTACAAGGCGGACATGGATGCCAGCCTGGCCTTCAAAATTACGGAAAGCGTACGTAAAGGAAAGGGACTGCCTCCCGAATGGATTGAAGAGATGAAGAAGTGCAAAGTACCGCAATGGTACATTGACTCCTGTCTGAAAATCCAGTATATGTTCCCGAAGGCGCATGCTGCCGCTTACGTTATTTCAGCAGTTCGGACAGCCTTCTTTAAGCTGTACTATCCGATTGAATATTATGCGACCTACTTCTCGGTGCGTGCGGCTGATTTTGATATTGAGCTCTGCTGCCAGGGGTATGAGGCCATTAACCGGCAGATTGGCGAGATCGAGGGCAAAGGCTTCCAGGCGCTGCCCAAGGAAAAAGCTATGCTTCCGGTACTGGAGATGGCACTTGAAATGACGGCCCGCGGCTTCACGTTCAAGAGTATCGACCTGTACCGTTCCGATGCCAACCGCTTTACTGTGGACGGAACCAGCCTTATTCCTCCGTTCTCCGCACTTGCGGGGATCGGCGAGAATGCCGCAATCAATATTGCGGCAGCGAAGGAAGCCGGCGAATTCCTTTCGATCGAAGATTTCCAGCAGAAATCCAAAGCAAGTAAGACGGTCATCGAGCTGCTGACCGGTATGGGCTGCTTCCGCGGCCTTCCGGAAAGCAACCAGTTATCCTTGTTTTAAGGTTCGCGCAAACGGGGATAATACTTGAAAACAGGTATGCTTTTATTGCAAAACATGATTTTTGCACGCTGTTATACAGACGGTCAGGACAGGCAGTCAAGGGCCGGCACTTGTCAGTGCAGATGCACTATGGTATAATTTTTCTTGGTAATAATGAGATAAGTCCGTTGTGTAAAGAGTGGGGAAACCCACTCTTTATCTTTGGTATATAGCAAAAGACAAGTTCGTGGAGGTAATTTTCTTTTGAGCACATCCAAATCCAAAATTAAACAAACGGTAGAACAAATGCTTGGGTCCTATCTTGAGGACAATGGTTTCGAACTGGTGGACGTTGAATACGTGAAGGAAGGCTCCAACTGGTTTTTGCGCATATTCGTAGATAAAGAAGGCGGCATTGACATCGATGATTGCGGTGCCATCAGCGAATATTTCAGCTCAAAGCTGGATGAGAATGATCCTATTCCCGAGGCTTATTTCCTTGAGGTATCCTCGCCGGGTGCGGAACGCCCGCTCAAAAAGGCAGCGGATGTCGCCAAAGCGGTAGGCAAGGACGTATATGTGACTGTTTATGAGCCGATTCATGGACTCAAAGAATTCGAAGGCCGACTGCTTTCGTTCGAGAACGAGGAACTGCTCATCTCCGCGGGCAAAAAAGAACATGTAGTGCCGTATGCCAAAGTCGCCAGCGCGAGATTGGCCATTATTTTTTAACGTCTTGAAAGGGGGACCGGAATTTCATGAGTATGGATTTTATTGAAGCTATGAATGAACTGGAAAGGGAGAAAGGCATCAGCAAAGATGTGCTGTTTGAAGCCATTGAAGCTGCGCTGATCTCCAGTTACAAACGCAATTTTAATGCGGCGCAGAACGTGCGTGTGGACATGAACCGCAACACGGGAGTAATCAAGGTATTTGCCCGCAAGCTGATTGTGGAGGAGGTACTGGATTCCCGGACCGAGATCTCACTGGCTTCAGCAAGAGAAATTAACCCGCATTTCCAGATTGAAGATATCGCAGAGCTTGAGGTTACACCTCGCGATTTCGGGCGTATTGCTGCACAGACTGCCAAGCAGGTTGTAACCCAGCGTATTCGTGAAGCTGAGCGCGGACTTATTTATAACGCTTTTATCGACAAGGAAGATGATATCGTGACCGGTCTGGTACAGCGTCAGGATATGCGTAATATCTATGTTGATCTCGGCAAAATCGAAGCCGTGCTGCCGCTGAGCGAATTAATGCCTGGCGAAAAGTTCAAGCAGAGCGAGCGGATCAAGGCTTATATCACCAAGGTGGAGAATACGACGAAGGGTCCGCAGATCATGCTGTCCCGCAGTCATCCAGGGCTGCTGAAGCGTCTGTTTGAGCTTGAGGTTCCGGAAATTTTTGACGGTGTAGTCGAAATTCGTTCCGTGGCACGTGAAGCGGGCTTCCGTTCCAAAATCGCTGTATATTCTCGCAATCCCGAAGTGGACCCTGTCGGTTCCTGTGTAGGTCCCAGAGGGACCCGCGTTCAGACTATCGTTACAGAGCTTCGCGGTGAAAAGATCGACATTGTCCGTTATTCGGAAAATGTGCAGGAATATGTGGCGAACGCGCTCAGCCCTTCCAAAGTGCTTGAGGTTCAAGTCTTTGAAGCGGAGAAAATGGCGCGCGTTATCGTGCCTGATTATCAATTGTCGCTGGCGATCGGCATCAAAGGGCAGAACGCCCGTCTTGCTGCCAAGCTGACCGGCTGGAAAATTGATATCAAGAGCGAAAGCCAGGCGGAGCAGGAGTACGGCAGACCCAAAACTTCCGATGATGAAATGCATCAAGATTCCGTCTCCATCGATTAATAAGCTGCTCACTGACGGGAGGCGATTAGGATGAAGCAAAGAAAGGTGCCGCTGCGCAAATGCGTCGCCAGCCAGGAGATGATGCCCAAGAAGGAGCTGATTCGCGTGGTTAGGACGCCGGAAGGCGAAGTGATGATCGATCTGACAGGCAAGAAGTCAGGCCGGGGCGCTTATATCTGCGGCAAACTGGAATGCTTTAAGCTGGCACAAAAGAACAAAGCGCTTGACCGTGCATTGAAATGTCAAGTGAGTCCTGAAATCTATGCCCAGCTTGCACGGGATTTTGCATCCGTGGAGGAAGAGTTTCTGGCAGCAAAGGATAGTGAGGACAATGAGTAAGACACTTTCTTATTTAGGGCTTGCGATGAGAGCAGGCAAGATTGTTACCGGTGACGAGGGCGTGCTCAAAGCAGTGCGTTCTTCAGAGGCGAAGCTGGTCGTCCTGGCAGGTGACGCTTCAGATAATACTCAGAAAAAGTTCCGTGACAAGTGCGGAACCTACGATATTCCACTAGTAATCGCTTTTCACCGGGATGAACTCGGTGCAAGTATTGGTAAAGACCAGCGCGTAGTGCTGGCCGTTACGGATAAAGGATTCGCGGAAATGATCTCCAGAACCCTTGGGGATACTGTCGGAGGTGGAGTTATTGACTAAAGAAGATAATAAGGATAAGCTGCGCGTATACGAATACGCGAAATCTCTGAACATGAGCAGTAAAGAAATTATTACTATTCTGAAGCGTTTGAACGTTCCTGTGAATAATCATATGAGTGTGATGGAGAATGGCTCCGTGACCAAAGTTGAACAATTCTTCAAGGATATCAAATCAAATGCTGCAGCCAAGCGGGACAGCGGCACCAGCAGCCGCCCGGTAACTGCCGGAGCGGTAACAGCCGAACCGCAAAGTGCTCAGAATGCCAACAAAAATCAAATAGAAAAGCAGGTAGGTATGAACAGTAACCAAAACAACAACCAATCGACGACGTCACCAAGGCCCCAAAGCGGACAAGATACCCGCAGAACTTCAGGCTCCACCCAAAACTCACGCCCGCAAGGCAGCTCCACAGGCGGTAACCGCCCGCAAGGCAGCTCCGGCGGGAACCGTCCGCAAGGCGGATCATCCGGCAGCAACCGTCCGCAGGGCAGCTCCACAGGCGGCAACCGTCCGCAAGGCAGCTCCACAGGCGGCAGCCGTCCGCAAGGCAGCTCCACAGGCGGCAACCGCCCGCAGGGAAGCTCTACAGGCGGCAACCGTCCGCAAGGCAGCTCCACAGGCGGCCGTCCGCAAGGTCAAGGCGGAGCGCCGCGTACAGGTGACCGTCCGCAGGGTCAAGGCGGCGGAGATTTCTCCCGCGGCGGCGACAGAGGTCCGAAGAAGAACAACTCGGGCGGCAGACCAAATAACAGCGGCCAAAAACGGTTTGAAGACGGTAAAGGCGGCGGCAACTTCCGCGGCCGCGGCGGCAAGAATAACCGTGGCAGAAACCAGCCGGTTGTACACCGTGAAAAGATTGACAACACACCTAAGAAAATTATCGTCCGCGGCAGCATGACTGTTGGCGAGACAGCCAAGCTGCTTCATAAAGATGCATCGGAAGTCATCAAGAAGCTCATCCTGATGGGCGTAATGGCTACCATTAACCAGGAGCTGGATATCGATACAATTCTGCTGCTCTCCGGTGAATTCGGAGTCGAAGTAGAAGTGAAGATTCCGGTCGATGAGGACAGCTTCGAAACCGTGGAGGAAAATGACTCTGAAGAAGAACTGCAGGCACGTCCTCCGGTAGTTACCATTATGGGTCACGTTGACCATGGTAAAACTACTTTGCTGGATGCGATCCGTTCAACGAACGTAACCGGCGGCGAAGCCGGCGGGATCACCCAGCATATCGGTGCATATCAGGTTGAAATCAACCAGAAGAAAATTACGTTCCTTGATACACCGGGTCACGAAGCGTTCACCGCAATGCGTGCCCGTGGTGCCCAGGTAACCGATATGACCATTATCGTGGTTGCAGCGGATGACGGTGTAATGCCGCAGACGGTAGAAGCGATCAACCATGCCAAAGCAGCCGGACTTCCGATCATTGTTGCAGTCAACAAAATCGACAAGCCGGGAGCAGATCCAGACCGTGTCAAGCAGGAGCTTACCAACTATGAGCTGGTACCGGAAGAGTGGGGCGGAGACACAATCTTCGTGAACCTGTCCGCTAAACAGCGCATTAACCTGGAAGAGCTGCTGGAAATGATTCTGCTTGTGGCAGAAGTTAATGAGTACAAAGCGAACCCGGACAAACGGGCACGAGGTACTGTAATAGAAGCCGAGCTGGATAAGAACCGCGGACCTGTGGCCCGTATTCTCGTGCAGAACGGTACGCTGAAAGTCGGAGACGCATTTGTTGCAGGTAACTGCTTCGGCCGTGTACGTGCAATGGTCAATGACAAAGGACGCAAGATCAAGGAAGCGGGACCTTCCACACCTGTGGAAATTACCGGTTTGGCTGAAGTGCCTCAGGCTGGCGATCCGTTCATGGCGTTTGAAGACGAGCGTAAAGCCCGTGCTATCGCGGACAGACGTTCAACAACCCAGCGTCAAACCGAGCTGAACACGAACACCCGCGTAACGCTGGATGATCTGTTCAAGCACATCAAAGACGGTGAGATCAAAGATCTGAACGTTATCATCAAAGGTGACGTACAAGGTTCGGTTGAGGCGCTGAAAAGCTCCCTGGCCAAAATTGAAGTTGAAGGCGTGCGCGTGAAAATCATTCACAGCGGTGCGGGTTCGATTACGGAATCCGACATCACTTTGGCTGCAGCTTCCAATGCGATCGTTATCGGCTTTAACGTTCGTCCGGATGCTCAGACCAAGGCTGCTGCAGAGCAGGAAAAAGTTGATGTGCGTCTGCACAATATCATTTACAACGTAATTGAAGAAATCGAAAGTGCCATGAAGGGCATGCTCGATCCGGTCTTCAAAGAAAATATTATCGGCCATGCTGAAGTGCGCAACGTCTTCAAAATCAGCAAAGTGGGTAATATTGCAGGCTGTATGGTTACAGACGGCAAAATCGCCCGCAATGCCGAAATGCGCCTGATCCGCAGCGGAATTGTTGTGTTCGAAGGCAAGATCGATACCTTGAAGCGCTTCAAGGATGATGCAAAAGAAGTGGCGCAGGGTTATGAATGCGGCATAACTTTGGAACGCTATAATGACGTCCAAGAAGGCGACGTTATTGAAGCGTTCATCATGGAAAAGGTAGAGCGCTAAGCGAAGAGGTGAATACACATGTCTAAAATCAGAGCTGGACGGGTTGGCGAGCAGATCAAGAAAGAGCTGAGCCAGCTCATCCAAAGCGGTCTGAAGGACCCGCGTGTCGGGTTCGTTACAGTAACCGGAGTGGACGTGACGAATGATCTGTCCCAGGCTAAGGTATACCTTAGCGTGTTCGGTGACGCGGAACAGCAGGCTGCTTCGCTCAAAGCGATTGAGAAAGCTAACGGCTTTCTCCGCTCTGAGCTGGGTAAAGCGATCCGTCTGCGTCATACCCCGGAGCTGATCTTCAAATTTGATGAATCCGTAGCCTACGGAAGTCATATTGAGAAGCTGCTCGGAGAGATCAAGCACGAAGAAAGCTAGGAAACATAAAGGAGACGGCGAATGCAGAGCTATGAACAAAGTCTCCAGCAGACCCGTGAATTTCTGCTGGAACACGACGATTATCTTGTAGTGTCGCATGTTCAGCCGGACGGAGATGCAGTCAGCTCCACCCTCGCGGTGGGCTGGCTTCTCTCATGTCTGGGCAAAAAATACACTATGCTGAATGAAGGCCCGATTCCGCAGCGGATGGAATATTTGTGGCATGCCGGCGAAATTATCAATCTTGCTGACGGTGAACTTTCGCGCAAATACAGCAATATTATTTGCGTCGATTGTGCGGACTTCCAGCGGGTGGGACTTACCCAGCATTATTTTGCTGATGACGCTCTTATTGTCAACATTGACCATCATCCTACAAACAATGGTTACGGCGCCGTAACGCTGATCAAACCGGATGCGGCAGCAACTGCGGAAATCTTGTTCGACTTGCTGAAAACGTTCCAGGTGGAATGGAATATTGATATTGCTACAGCAATTTATACCGGACTCCTTACGGATACCGGCGGATTCCGTTACACGAATACTTCTCCCAAAGTTATGGCGGCTGTTTCCGAACTGCTTGCTATGGGGGTTAACGGTCCTTTACTTGCAGAGACACTGCTGGAGGAAATGACACTCGCTCAGGTCAAGGTGCTGAACAGGGCGCTGAATACACTTCAGCTGTCTCCTGATGGGGAAATTGCCTGGGTCTATGTGACACCGCAGGACATGCTGGACTGCAATGCTGCAAATGAGGATCTTGAAGGGATTGTTAACTACCCGCGCAACATCCGCGGTGTAGAGGTCGGCATTCTGTTCAAGGTGATTCATGATCAGGCTGTGAAGGTCAGTCTGCGGTCGGCAGGCAAGGTCGATGTTGCAGCCTTAGCTCAGGTCTTTGGCGGCGGCGGGCATACACGTGCTGCAGGTGCCCGGATTGAACAAACGCTGGAACAGGCTATTGCGCTTGTGCTTGAGGAGGTAAAACGTCATCTATGAGTGAGCTTACAGGTGTACTTGCTGTTTACAAGCCTGCTGGTTTCACATCGCATGATGTTGTAGCCAAAGCACGCCGGATTCTGGGAATGAAGCGGATCGGCCACACCGGCACTCTGGATCCGCAGGTAACCGGTGTGCTGCCGCTATGTCTTGGAAGGGCAACCCGGGTTGTGGAATATATCCAGGAGCTGCCCAAAGAATATGTAGCCACGCTGAGACTGGGGTTATCCAGTGATACAGAGGATTTGACCGGCACCATCACAGAAACCGTTGATGAGGTGAAGGTCACGGAGGAAGAAGTTCTTAAAGTGCTGAATTCCTTTAAAGGTGTGATCTCCCAGGTGCCGCCAATGTACTCGGCTGTCAAAGTGGACGGGAAACGGCTGTATGAACTGGCTAGGGAAGGCAAAACCGTAGAGCGCAAAAGCCGTGAAGTGGAGATTTATGAAATAGAAATGCAGGAAATGGTCTGGAACGGCAATTATCCTGATATTACTTTTCGCGTGCTGTGTTCCAAAGGTACATACATCCGGACGCTGTGCGTGGATATTGGAAGAGCACTTCATCTTCCCGGGGTTATGGTAAAGCTTACACGTACAATGTCGGCAGGCATTTCTGCCAGCCATTGCCTGAGTTTGGAGGAGATTGCCGAACATAAGGCAGCAGGCACGCTTGAGGGTCATCTGATCGCTGCAGACGAGGCGATTTCCCATCTGCCCAGCCATACGGTGGTTGATGAGAAGAAGAAGGCTGCGGTACAGGGCCAGCGTCTTTCCACACGTTTTGTAACCCCTGAAGTGAAGAATTCCGGGCATTTCCGGCTGTATGATCTTCAAGGGGACTTCCTGGGGATTTACGAGCTCGATAAAGCAGGAGCTATAGCGCCTGTCAAAGTATTCGCACAGGCCTGAACTCAATTTTATTAGTGAATTGTAGGTGAGAACCAGCATGAGAACAGTAATCTTAAGCTATCCGATGTCCCCGGATACTGCCGCACAGCTGGCACAGCCGCAAGTGGCCGCCCTGGGCCAGTTCGACGGTCTGCACCGCGGACATGCCAGCGTTATTGAATCCGCAGTGGCGCTAGCCCGCAGGCAGGGTGTACCGGCTGCAGTCATGACCTTTCACCCGCATCCCAAGGATGTCATGAGAAAAGGTGACTATGACGGTTACCTGACTCCCCCTAAGGACAAGCAGGAGCTGCTGGCCGCCATGGGCGTCGATATCCTGTATATCATTGAATTTAATGAAGAGCTGTCCCGGGTGAGCCCGCAGGATTTTGTCTCGGTCATGCTGCTGCCGCTTCATATTATAACGGCGGTTATCGGTTTTGATTTCCGGTTTGGTTATA